>CAVRLI010000015.1:0-563778 GCA_963722375.1 uncultured Actinomycetota bacterium | reverse complement strand
GCAGCCGCCTGGTCATGCGGCCCGTACGTGCTTGATCGCGGTGGAGATCGCCCGCGGGATGGGGCTGGCCGAGCGGGAAGTCGGCGAGGTCCACCAGGTCGCGTTGCTGCGGTTCATCGGGTGCACAGGCCGACGCCCATGAGATAGCCCGCTTCGCCGGCGATGAGATCGCGCTCGCCGTTGCCGTGGCTCCCTGGGTGATGGCGGATGCGGCCGAGCACGACCGCGCGCTCGGCCTGTCGGGCGTCGAGGAGGCTCGGACCGCCGCCGCCGCCGTCGCGCATTGCGAGGCGGCCGTGATGCTGGCTGAGCGGCTCGGGCTGGGTCCCGGTGTGGTGTCCGGACTGCGGCACGGGTTCGAGCGGTGGGACGGGCTCGGGTATCCCGCGCGGGTGCCGGCGGAGCAGGTGCCGATCAGCGCGCGGATCGCGGTGCTGGCACGCGACGTCGAACTGTTCCACCGCGTCGGCGGCGTCGACAAAGCGATCGAGGTGGCGCGGTCACGACGGGGTCGCGCCTACGACCCCACGGTGGTGGATGCCTTTCTCCCCGAGGCGGGACGGATCCTGGATCGACCGGAGGAGGACCCGGCTGCGGCGGTGTTCGAGGGGGATACCGACCCGCCGCTCGATCCGGCCGGGCTGGATGAGCTGTTGTAGTATTGTTCGCGGATTTCGCCGATGTGAAGCTGCCGCAGGGCGCTTCGGCCACTCCCGGGCGGTGGCCGATCTGGCGCGCGGGGCGGCGCTTGAGTTGGGTCTGCCGGAGCTCGACACCGCCCAGCCGCGCCGGGCTGCTGCACGACCTGGGAAGCGTGGGCATCAGTGCCGCGGTGTGGACCAAGGGTGACCGGCTCAGCGCCGACGACTGGGAGCGGATCCGACTGCATCCGTATCTGACCGAGCGGGTGCTGAACCGCACCCCGGCGTTGCGGCCGTTAGCGGAGCTTGCGGGCGGTCACCACCAGCGGCTGGACGGTGCCGGCTATCACCGCGGCACGCCGACGCCCAGCCTGCTCACGCAGGTCCTCGCCGCGGCCGATTGTCTGCAGGGGCTGACGCAGGACCGTCCGCACCGAGCTGCGCTGTCTCCTCCCCAGGCCGCTGACGCCCTCGCGAAAGGAGAGAACCAACGAAGGGCGGCTGGACCGGCGGGCCGTGGCCGCCGTGATCAGCACCGCCGGCCAGGTGCCGCGGCGGTTGCCGGCCCATTGGCCCGACGGGTTGACCGACCGGGAGATTGATGTTCTCCGGCTGGCCTGCCGCGGTTCCTCCCGGCAGGAGGTCGCGACGTCGCTGGGGATCTCGGCGAAGACGGTCAGCCGGCACTTGGAGAACGCCTACGCGAAGATCGGCGTGAGCACGCGGGCCGGAGCAGCGCTGTACGCGGTCGCGCACGGACTGTTGGCAGCGGAGTGACCCCGGCGAACATGGGGCGCTCGCCCGATCCACAACCCGCTCGTCAGCCGGAATGGTGACCGCATGCGAACTCGACTCTGTGATGTTCTCGGTATCGACGTGCCCGTCATCTGCGCCCCGTTCGGGCCGTGGGACTCGGTGGATCTCGCCGCCGCGGTCTGCGCCGCGGGAGGGCTGGGAAGCCTCGGTACCGCGGTGCGGCCGGTCGGCGAGCTGGGTGAGCAATGGCGGCAGCTGCGCGCGCGCACGGACCGCCCGTTCGCCGTCAACCACGTCACCCGCCCGTTCGACGAGGCGGCCTTCGACGCGACCATCCGGGCCCCAGCCAGCGGCCATCTCGTTCCACCTGGCCGACCCGGGCGACCTGGTCGCCCGGGCTCACGACGCCGGCATCCTGTGGATCCAGCAGGTGATGGACGTCGAGCAGGCCCGCACCGCGGTGGAACGTGGCGTGGACGTGATCATCGCCCAGGGCAGCGAAGCCGGCGGACACAGTGGTTTCGTGTCCACGATGGCCCTGGTGCCCCAGGTGGTCGACGTCGCGGGGAGTAGCTTCCCGTCCCGCCGCCAGTGGCTTCGACGACGGCCGTGCTGGTGGCCTCGCTGGCCCTCTGGGCCGACGGGTCTCGATCGGCGCGCGGTTCCTCGCCACCACCGAGGCCCACGTGCGCCCCGACTACCACGACGCCGTGCTGCGCCCTCCTCACACGACACCACGACCAGTCGGTCCTACTCCTGCGGAACATGCCGTGCATCGCCGACCGACCCGCCTACCCCGCACCGCGAGACCCTGCACGCCTTCCCCCGCAGGTCGCGAGACGCGGCCGAAGAAGCGGCGAACCCACTGCGGACCTGCGCGCCGCCGTCTATCGAGGTCGACCCGGCCACCATCATGCCGCCCTGCCGGGCGCCGGCGGCATCACCGAGATCCTGCCGCCGCCCAGATCGTGCGCTCGGTCGTCGAGGAGGCCGAGCAGATCCTCACCGGCCTGCAGACCCTGACGCGCGCGCCGATCCGCGCCTGACCACCGACGGGAACTACGCCTCCAGCGCGACGGCCATGTTCTCCTCGATGGTCTGCAGGAGGGGATGCTCCGGCTCGACCGCGGGCGTCAGCGCCTCGAGCGCCCGTCGGTGGAGTTCGACAGCGCCGGCGGCGTCGCCGCGTCGCCGCCGGACAGTGCCGAGCGTGGTCAGCGTGACGGCCAGCTCGGGATGAGTTCGCCCGAGCCGGTGTTCCTTGCCGGCCAGCGCGGCGCGGGCACGTCGCTCGGCGGTGGGAAGGTCGTTGCGCCGGAGGGCGATGGTGGCGAGGTTGCCGTCGATCACGGCCACCTCATAATCCTCCGCGCCGAGGTGAGCCACGAACACCGCGCGGGCGGCGTCGAGCAGCTCGACCGCCTCGCCGAGCTCCCCCACCTCGATGAGCAGGCCCGCCAGTGCGCCTCGGTCCGCGGCCAACGCGGGCGGCTCGTCGAGCTGTTCGCGGATCGCCACCGACCGGCGAGCCCACGGGATACCGGCGGCGGCGTCCCCGCGCGCGTGCGCCAGGCCGCCGAGGTTGTGACAGATTCCGGCCGCCGGCCGGGCCTCGCCGGTGGCCTCGGCGATGCTGAGCGCCCGGCGGTACAAAGCCTCGGCGTCGGCGAACCGCCCGGTGTATTTGAAGGTCATGGCCAGGTTCTGGGCGGCGACGGCAGCCTCAGCGAGTCCGCGAACGCGGTCTCGGCCAGCGCCACGGCGCGCAGGTGCGCCTCCACCGCCTTGCCCCACCGGCCGCTCCGGCGGGCCGCCTCGCCCTGGGCGGTGAGCAGCCGGAAGCGGGCAGTTTCGACCAGCGTCACCGCCCAGGCCGCCATGACCGCGGTCATGCTCCTTGGTCCCGGCCCACCGACTCGTTGTGGTTGACGGCGATGCGGGCCGCGGCGGGCTCGGCCCACAGGATCGCCGGCGCCAGGGCGGCCAGCAGGAACCCGATCCGGCCGAGCCGGGAGAACCCGCGCTGCCGGCGGCGCCCGGCGGGTTCGTTGCGGTTGCCGTGGCCCGGATAGGCGGTGATGCTCATCGGATTCTCCTCGTGTTGGTCTCACCCCGGATCTGCGCCAGATCCGGGCCACAGCCGCCGAACCGGCCTAGCACTTTCGCTTCCGAACGGAGGCAGTGACCATGAGCGAGCCGTGGCGGCCGCTGCCGCTGGAGCCGGATCGGGTGCGGGTCGAGCTGGCGATCGCCGAGGCGCACGCTGCGCTCGATCGCGGAGCGCCCGACGGAGTGCTCGTTGGCCTGGGGGACGGCCGGGTTGGCGCTCGCGCGGGCTGCCTTGGAACGGTGCGGAAGGATCGAACCCGGTGGCGCCGAGGCGATGGCGGCCGAGGCGCTCGCCGACGCGGTCGCGTCGCCGAACGGCGCCGGGTTGTTCGAAGGTCTGACCGGGACGGCGTGGACGTTCATGCACGCCGGCGACGGGACGTGCGGTCCTGGCGAGGACCCCTGCGCCGCCGTCGATGCAGCTCTCCTCGACTTCGTCTCCCGCGGCGGGCCGGACGAATGCTACGACCTGATCGAAGGGCTCGCAGGCATCGGGTTCTACGCCACTGAGCGCTTGCCTCGCGCCGCGGCGGGCGCACTGCTCGACGCGGTCATCGGGCGGCTCGCCACCCTGGCCGTCGAGGCACCCCACGGGCTGACCTGGCACACGCCACCGGAGCAGCTTCCCGGCGTTTCGGCCCGCAGAGCCCGACGGGCTATTTCAATCTGGGGGTCGCCCACGGCGTGCCCGGGTGGTGGGGTTGCTGGCCGCCGCGCTCACGGCGCGCCCGGGGACGACATCGCGGCTGAACTCCTCGACGGCGCCGTCACCTGGGTGCTTGCCCAGCGCCACGACGACGGGCGCTTCCCGCCGTGGACCGGGCCGGGCACGCGTGATCGACCGTCACGCGACACCTGGTGTTACGGCGGCATCGGGGTCGCCGCCGTGGTGGCGACGCCGGTCGCGTTCTCGGGCGGGAGGACTGGCGTGCCGCGGCGACCGACATCGTCGTGCGGGCCGCCGGTCGTGGCGACGACGAGAGCGGGATCCGCGACGCCGGGCTCTGCCACGGCGCGGCCGGCCTGGTGCAGGTGTGCAACCGGATGTGGCAGCAGACCGACGATCCCCGGCTCGCCGACGCGGCGCGACGATGGCTCCGCCGCACTGTCGACCTGACGCCGGCGCTGCGCGGGCCGGGCTTCCTAAGAGGACGCGCCGGTGTGCTGCTCGCGCTGCTGGCGGTCACGGGGCTCGATCCCGGCTGGGACCGGGCGCTGCTGCTCTCGGTCCGGCCGTCCTCGCCCTAGCCGCCGCCCTAACTGCAGCGCTAGCCGCCGGCCGCCGCCGGCAGCCGGTCGGCGATCGCGTCGAGGAGGTCGACCGGCGTGGGCATCAGTTCGGTCTCGACCCACTCGCCGGTCGCGACCTCAAGGGCCGTCCGGATGCGCGGAGCGCGCAGCACGTGGTGGCCATCGGCTGCTCGAGCGTCGCCACGTTCCGCTGCACGGCCGGTCGTCGGCCACATCCCGACGTTCATCGAGGGGACGAAGAAGACCGGCGCTTGCGGCAAGGATCGTCGTCGAGAGCAGGTCATCGGCAATGCCGTGAGCGGCCTTGGCAAGGATGTTCGCCGTCGCCGGCACGACCACGAAGAGGTCGGCCCAGGCCGGCAGGTTGATGTGGGGGACGAGCACGTCGCCGCGGTGTTCGTCTGTGGCGACCGTGTTGCGGGTGAGCGCCTCGACCGCATCCACGGTCACGAAGCGCTGCGCGGCGCCGGTCAGAATGACCCGCGTCGACGCCGCGATCCTCCCGAAGGCGGCGAGGAAGTCGCTCAGGTGGAGGACGTCGACGGCGCCGCAGCTGCCGATCAGCACGTTCGGGCGGGCCGGCTGCGTCATCCTGTCGCTCAATTGATGCAACCCGACTCCTGGTAGGAGCACTGCGAAGACGGGGTCGCCGGCCGCCCCCGCTGACGAGGCGCAGCTGATCCGGGGTGAGCACGCGCAATGTCTCCTTGGTGAGGTGGAAGGCCGTCGCGGCGGTGGTGGTGGTGTCCATTGCTGTTCCTTTCCTCGGGTTGGTCGGTCGGCTAGCGTCAGCAGTTGTGGACGTTGTCGGGATCCTCGCTTGGAGCAGCCGTAGACGTGCGGTGGCGACCGCCGCCGGCGACGAGTTGAAGTTCGGCGCTGGTCAGGGCGCGCAGCGTCTCCCGCGTGAGCTGGAGGCGGTCGGTCGCGGTCTCGTCGCGTTCACGGTGGTGATGTTCATCGGGGTCTCGTTTCTCGGTTGGTCGGGGAAAAGCGGGTATCACCCCCTACCGCGCTACATCCGGCCCGGAACGCGCTCGATCCGGCCTGGCGAATCGCTAGACCGCTGACGCGGCAAAGTCGGCAGGATCCGGGTCATGACCGATTGGCATCCCGCACCCGGCGAGCTGGCCCCGTCGGGCTTCTTCGTGCTCCGGACGCCGCTGCTGCCGGCCACGGCCTGGGGGGCGTGGTCCGCGCGGAGGACCCCGCCGGGGCCGTACTCGACGCGGTGTCCGAGCCGGCGGTGGCGGACGCCCTCGGCCTGGCCTCGCCGAGCCTGGCCGCAGCGGTCCGCTCGGGCGACGCGATCCGGGTGTCGCGCGCGGTCCCGAAGCTGGCGGCCTACCTCGCGCGGGCGGCGACCCGCAGCACACCGTTCGGCTTGTTCGCCGGGTGCAGCGTCGGCGAACTCGGGCCGCGGACCGTCCTGCGGCTACCGGCCGCGCCGGGTACCGGCGCCGGACCCGTCTCGACAACGACTTCCTCTCCGCGGTCGTGGCGGCGCTGGAGGCCGACCCCGCCGTCCGCCGGGGCCTCCGGTGGTCGCCGAACACCAGCCTGTACCGCTCGGCGGGTCGGTGGCGTCTCGCCGAGGGTCGACTTCGTCGAGCTCGGGGTGCGCAGCTACCGGCTCGTGGCCGTCGACGACAGCGCGGCGGTCGGGGCCGCGCTCCGGCGGGCCGACGGAGGCGCAACCGTCGCCGAGGTCGCGAGTTTCCTTGCCCGCTCTTCGGCGTGTCCGAGGCCGGCGCCGCAGCCTTCGTCGACGACCTGATCGAGGCCCAACTGCTGGTGTCGGACCTGGGCGTGCAGGTGACCGGCCCGGAGCCGCTCGACTCGCTGGTCGAGCGCCTGCGGGACGTGGCCGGTGCCGAGCCGATCGTGCTCGCGCTCGAAGCCGTCCGCACCGCCCTCACCAAGCTCGACGCGGCCGGACCGGGCGCCGCGGCCGAGGACTACGCCGCGGTCGACGAGCTGGTGACCTCGCTGCCGGCCACCGCCCGGCCGGAGAACCGGCTGCAGGTCGACATGACGAAGCCGGCGCCCGGCCTTTCGCTCGGGCCCGCGGTGGCCGACGCGTGCGCGGAAGCCGTTGCCCTCCTGCACCGGCTGATGCCCCGAAGCAGCGAGTCCGCCCTCTCCCGATTCGCCGACGACTTCCTCGAACGGTACGGCGACGGCGAGGTGCCGCTGGTGGAGGCGCTCGACGAGGAGTCGGGCCTCGGCTTCGGCAGCGCTCCGAACGCTGACGGGGTATCACCTCTGCTCGCGGGCCTGCCGTTTCCCGCGGGGCCGGCCGAACCGGGCGCCTGGACCCGGCGCGACGCCTACCTGCTCGACCGCTGCCGGCACCTCGAAAGCAATGTCCTCGAGCTGACCGCGGCCGACCTCGACGCGCTCGCCGAACCGGACCCGTTGCCGCTCCCCGACGCTTTGGAGGTGTTCGCGACGTTGGCCGCGCGGTCGCAGGACGCCGTCGACGCCGGCGAGTTCCGGTTGATCGTCCACGGCGCCTCGGGGCCCCCGGGAGCGCGCCTGCTCGGCCGGTTCTGCCACGCGGACGACGAACTGCACCAGCGCGTTCGTGATCAGCTCCGCCGGGAGGAGGCGAACCGTCCCGAGGCCGTCTACGCCGAGATCGTCCACCTGCCCGAGGGCCGTAACGGCAACGTGCTGTGCCGGCCGGTGCTGCGCGATCACGAGATCCCGTTCCTCGGACGGTCGGGCGCCCCGGCCGACCGGCGACTCCCGATCACCGACCTGCGCGTCGTCGGTGGTCGGCGACCGCGTCGTCCTGCGTTCGGCGCGCCTCGACCGGGAGGTGCTGCCGCGACTCACCAGCGCGCACCACGTGGCCGGGCACAGCCTGGGGACCTACCGGTTCCTGGTTGCGCTCCAGAGCCAGCGCTGCTGCGAGCATCTCGGGTGGCGCTGGGGCGCACTCGCCGGCACGCAGACCCTTCCCCGGGTGACCCGCGGCCGGCTGGTGCTGAGCCGCGCCCGCTGGACGCTGCGCGGCAGCGAGTTGGCCGACCTGCCCGGACCGCTTCCGCGGATCGTGGCGCTCGCCGACGGCGATCACGAGCTCGTTGTCGATCTCGCGGACCCGCTCGCCGGCGCCGCGCTGCGGAGCCGGTTGCGGGGCCGGTCCTCAGCGACGTTCGTGGAGGTGCTGCCGGCGTCGGACGAGCTGTGCGTCACCGGGCCCGAGGGCAGGTTCGCCCATGAGCTGGTGATGCCGTTCGTGCGGACCGCGGACGCCCGGCCCCCCGTGTCGCGGCGAACCGTCGAGCCATCCGTGCTGCGCCGCCGTTTCCCGCCGGGCTCCGCCTGGTTCTACGCGAAGCTCTACACCGGCACCGGCTCCGCCGACCGCGTTCTTCTCGACGTCGTCCGCCCGTTCGTTCAGGAGGCCCTGCGCGAGGGGATGGCCGATTCGTGGTTCTTCCTCCGTTACAGCGACCCGGACTGGCACCTGCGGGTCCGGCTGCACGGGGACGCGCCCCGACTCGTCGGACTGCTCCACGACCTCGCCGAGCCGCGCGTCGCCGACGGCACGATCTGGCGCGTCCAGCTGGACACCTACGACCGCGAGCTCACGCGTTACGGCGGCGATGCCGGCATGGAGCTCTCCGAGCAGCTCTTCCGCCACGACAGCGACGCCGTGCTGGGCCTCGTGGAGGAGCTCTCGGGGGACACCGGTCTCGACGCCCGCTGGCGACTGGCGCTCGCCGGTACCGACCGGTTGCTGACCGACTTCGGTCTCGCCCTGGCCGAGAAGCTCGCGTGGGCACAGGCGCGGCGGGACGCGTTCGCCCGCGAGTTCCGGGTCGACGGGCCGCTCACGAAGGCCCTCGGCGATCGCTATCGGGTCGAGCGGACCGCGCTGGAGCGTCTGCTCGCCCCGGCGGCCGAGGACACCGCGGTGCCGGGACTCGCGCTGCTCGAGGAGCGCAGCCGTCAGCTGGTCCCGATCGTCTCCGAACTGCGCCGCCGCGGGGCTGCGGTCGAGTCCCTGCTGGCCAGCTACGCCCACATGCACGCCAACCGGCTCCTGCGCTCCGATCACCGGGCGCAGGAACTCGTGCTCTGCGACCTGCTCCACCGCCTCTACGTGACGCAATCCCACCGGCAGCGCGACGGGCACGCAGAAGCGCAGCGCGATGGCTGACCTCTTCCGCGCCGAGGCGTTGCGGCACCACGTCGAGTCGGCCACACCCGGCGGCGTCCCGCCCACGACGCCCGCCTGGATGGGCCGCCTGTACTGGCTGTTGCTCGTGCTGGTGGCTGCGGGTGTCGCGGCCGGCTGGTGGGTCCGCGTGAACGGCGACCGACTTGTTCTGGTGTTGGTCGGTCATGGCTAGGCGCATCCCGGTTATCCACCAGGTGGAGCTGGCCGACTGCGGCGCCGCGTGCCTCGCGATGGCGCTCGCCTATCACGGTCGGCACGTCCCGCTGCAGGAGGTGCGGGAGCTGACCGGCACCGGGCGCGACGGCGTCGACGCGGGGCGGCTGGTCGATGCCGCCCACCACTACGGCCTCGACGCGCGGGGTGTGCGCGCCGACCTCGGCGAGCTGGCTCAACTTCCACCCGGCTCGATGCTGCATTGGGAGTTCTCCCATTTCGTCACGCTCGAGCGCGTGCGCTCCGACGGGATCGATGTCGTCGATCCGGCCGTCGGTCGCGTGCGGGTGCCGATGTCCCGCGTGCGCGCCGCCTACACCGGCGTCGCCATCGCCATCGAACCGACGGACCGGCTGACGCCCCAGCCCCGCGGATCGAAGCAGACGCTGCGCTACCTCCGCCCGATCCTGCGCCAGACCCGCGCGACCCGCCGGATTCTCGTCACGTCGGGCCTGCTCCGCGTCACCGCCCTCGCCGTTCCCGGATTGACCGCCGTGGTCGTGAACCGGGTGGTGCCGGGCGACGACGCCGGCCTGCTGGCCGTCGTGGCGCTGGCGGTGACGGCCGTGCTCGCCTACCAGTTCCTCGCGTCGTTCCTGCGGGCGCATCTCCTGCTCTGCCTGCGGACCACCCTCGATCGCGAACTGACGGTCGGTTTCGTGAACCACCTCGTCGCCCTGCCCTACGGGTTCTTCCTGTCGCGTTCGGCCGGCGACCTGCTGATGCGGCTGCGTTCGAACTCGACCGTCCGGGAGCTGCTCACCACGGGGGCCATCTCGACGATCCTCGACGGCAGCTTCGTGCTGCTGTACCTCGTGCTGCTGCTGGCCCTCAGTCCGGTCATGGGTGCCCTCGCCGTGGTACTCGGTCTGGCGCAGGTCGGCGTGCTGCTCGCCGCGCGCCGGCGCAACCGGGTACTGATGGCCGAGAGCCTGCACACCGAGGCGCGATCACAGAGCTACGTGTACCAGGTGCTCGCCGGGATCGAGACGCTCAAGGCGGCGGGCGCGGAACGACGCGCGGTCGACCACTGGTCGAACCTGTTCGTCGACGAGTTGGACGTGGCCGCCCGGCGCGGCCGCCTCGCCGCGCTGGTCGACGCCGCGCTGGCCGCGCTGCGACTCGGGTCGCCGCTCGCGCTGTTGCTGCTCGGCACCGTGCAGGTGCTGGACGGGGACCTGCGGCTGGGGACGATGCTGGCGCTGGTCAGCCTCGCCATCGGGTTCCTCGAACCCCTGGCGGCGTTGGTCACGACGGGTCTCGAACTTCAGGTCCTGGGCAGTCACCTGGACCGCATCAACGACGTCCTCGACACGCCGCCCGAACAGGCCGGCCGCCCGGTGCGCCCGGCTCCGCCGTTGACCGGACGGGTCGTCGCCGACGGCCTCTCGTTCCGGTACCAGCCGCTGGGCCCGCGCGTGGTCGAGAAGGTGTCGCTGACCATCGAGGCCGGGTCGACGGTCGCGATCGTCGGCGGATCCGGATCCGGGAAGTCGACCCTGGCGCACCTGCTGCTCGGGCTGTACGAATCCGAGGCCGGAACGATCCGCTACGACGGCGTCGATCTCGCCACCCTCGAGGTGGGTTCAGTACGGCGCCAGGTCGGCATCGTGACCCAGAACTCCTACGTGTTCGGCTCGACGATCCGCGACAACATCGCGCTCACGGATCCGGCGCTGCCCGCCGACGCGCTCGAGCGGGCGGCGCGCCTCGCCTGCATCCATGCCGACATCGTCGCCATGCCGATGGGTTACGACACGATGCTGATCGATGCCGGCGCCTCGCTGTCCGGCGGGCAGCGCCAACGGATCGCGCTCGCGCGGGCGCTCGCCACCGAACCGCGGATCCTCGTGCTCGACGAAGCCACCAGCGCCCTCGACGCCATCACCGAGCGCGCCGTTCTCGCGAACCTGCGCGGGCTGCGGTGCACGACGATCGTGATTGCGCACCGGCTGTCGACGATCGCGGGCTCCGACACCATCGCCGTGATGGACGCCGGCCGGCTCGTCGAACTTGGCTCGCACGACGACCTGCTCGCCGCCGGCGGGACCTACAGTCGCCTCGTCCGCGCGCAGGTCACCCCCGAAGCGGGCGGAGTCTCGCGATGATGCGCCCTCGAGCGTCACAGGTGCGAGCCGCCGCCGATCGCTCAGAGCGAGATCTCCCACCGCACGCCGGTGTCAGCGTCGGGACGGTAGCGGCAGTACGTGCCGGTGACGATGCTGTGGTCCAGGTGCGCCGCCAGGTCCGGCGCGACCGGCTCGAGCCGGCGGATGGAGTCGCGGATGCGGGCGGCGACCGCCTTGCGGGCGCGCTCGGTGGGATTAACGAACTGGCGTGCTCGCTGTCCGATCCCCGTCACGCGCCCCAGCTCGTCGAGCAGCGCGGACCGTTCGGCGGCCAGCACTTCCGCCCGGACGCTGTCCTGGTTCGCGTCCGCGGCATCGAGTTCGGAATCCAGCTCGGCGAGCCGACGGCGGTAGGACCGCAGGGCGGCGACGTCGGCCACGTCACCGGGCGGGCCGGAGCGGTCGGCGGAGGAGATGAGATCCAGCACGTGCACCTCGGTGCCGGAACGGATCAGCCGAGCGATGTCGGAAAGACCCTTGGCATGCGGGACGGTCACCTGCCGTCCGTCGAAGGTGAGTTCCCAGATCGATCCGGCGCGGCGCAACGAGTTGCCGGACGACGCGGAATCGGTCGAGCGCTGGAGCTCGGTGAGCCAGACGGTGGCCCCGAGCCGCCGGTACGTGCGTGCGGCCGCGGCGATCAGCTCCCGGCCCTCCTGATGCCGCCCGAGGACCTGCGCCAACCGGCCGGCCGTGTGAGCGTGGCTGCCGGCGAAGGCGACCACTGCGCCGTTCACCCCGCAGCCCGCGGCCACCGGTTGCACATCGGCGAGCAGCCGGGAGCACAGCTCGCGGTCACCAAGGACGACGGCCGCGTGCGCCAGTTCGCGGATGAACACCGACCACAGGTAGGACCGATCGGCTTGCCACGTGCCGAGGTCGAGCACGGTGGCCACATGTCGTCGGGCCGCGTCCGGATCGCCCGCCCTGGCCTGGAACCCCGCGGCGACGGCGTTGGCGTGCACCGGCGCTCCAACCCAGTGCGCCACCGCCGCGTCGGCGAACTCGCGCAGCTCCTCCGGCTCGCCGCGAGCGCGTACCAGCTCCAGGCGTTGGGACATCCGCACGTTGTCCGTGTCCGGTTCGCGGATGCGGTGACCCAGCCGGGCGGCGTCCTCGATGCGCTCTTCGGCCTCGTCCAGGCGTCCCCGAAGCAGGGCCAGGCACGCCCGACGGGTCTGGGCGGTGTAGCGGTGCCGGGGTTGTTCGAGCCGGTCCAAGATAGCCAGGCAGGCGTCCAAGGCCGCTTCGAACGCGCCGGAACCCTGTTCGAGCAACGCGTTCGCGTGCAACAACAACCCCTGCGCGTGAAGTTCGGAATCTCCGCACTGCTGCGCGACCGCGGCGATCTCGGCGGCGATCACCGCCCGCTCCCCGGCCGCGCCCGGGGTCCACAGCACGTCATGGCGGGCCAGCAGGCACGTCGCGACGGTCTCGAAGATCCCCACTGGCTCGCCCGAGCCGCAGCGCCTGCTCGCTGAGCGGTCCGGCCCGCGGCCGGTCCTCCGCCACGGAGTGCGCCAGCTCCCGGGCCAGGGTGGCGCCCAGGCGCGCTTCCAGAGCGTCGTCCGTGCCCGCGACGGCCACCAGCGCGCGGTCCAGCTCGGCGACGATGTCATCGCGGCGGGCGGCGAAGCGCGCGCCCAGTTGCGCAACGGCCAGCGCGACCCGCGCGACCAGGCCGGGGTCGCCGTGACGGGTAGCCACCTCCTTGGCCAGCTGCAACGACTCCCGCGCGTCCATCGGCCGGCCCGCGCGGGCCACCGCGTCCGCCTCGACGAGCAGGACCTCGACGAGATCGTCGTCGAGCAGGGCAGCCCCGGCGTCGGCCACCGCGGCGCGCAATCGACGCAGCCGTCCGGCGGCCTCGTCGAACGCCAGTGCCGTACGGTCGGCCCGCGCGGCGGCCAGCGCCCACCGGGCCGCGCGCTGTGGACCGTCGGCGCCGATCGCAGCGATGAAGTGGCCGGCCAGCTGCGCGAGGGGCACGTCACCCGCGCGGACCTGGCGGTCCTCCAGGGCCTCACCCACCGAGCGGTGCAGCACGACGCGTCGGCCCGGTTCGATGCGTGCGAGCAACGTCTCGCGGAGCAGGTCGTGCGCGAAGGTGAGTGTGCCGTCGCGGGAGATCAAAACGTCCCCGGCGGATTCGACCGCCGCGCTGACCTCCACCGGCGGGCAGCCGAGAACATGCGCGACGACATCGGGACGCAGCTCCGGGCCGATCACGGCGGCGGTCTCCAGTACGGCCAACGTCTGCTCCGGGAGCCGTCCGAGCCGGTGATCGATCGCGCCTCGAACCGCGACGGGGACGTCCTCGACCCGATCGGATGCCATCAACAGAGCCAGCTCCCGGGCGAAGAAGGGATGCCCGCCCGACCGGCGGTGGATGGCGTCCGTCGCCTCTTCCTCGACGGGGCGTCCCACGACCCGTTCCACCAGCGCGTGCACCGCTGCCCGGTCCAGGCCGCCGACCAGCAGGTGTTCGGTGTGGGCGAGCAGGGCAGCCATCCGGTCCCGGATCCGCGGAGCGATCTCCTGACCCCGATATGCGCCCAGCACGCACAACCCGGGGAGGTGCGATGCCTGCGCGACGAAGTCGAGCAGCTGCGCCGAGGACTCGTCGGCCCACTGCAGATCATCCAGGATCACCAGCACCGGACCGTCGGCGCTCAGGCCCGACAACCACCGCACCGTGGCGTCCATCAGCAACAGCTGCGCCCGGCCGGAGTCCTCACCCGTCATCGGGCCGCCGAGTGCCGGCACGATGGTGCCCAACAGTGGCGCATCGGAATCCGCCAGCTCGCGGGCCCGGCCCGGCCCTACCGCGCGGACCAGCCCTCCGAGCACCTGCGTCCAGGGCCAGTAGCCGGGGGCGTCAACGACGTCGCTGCAGCCGCCCCAGGCGACAGTCGCCCCTCGATCCGCGGCGTTCGCGGCGGTGGCCTGCAGCAGGGAGGACTTGCCGATCCCGGCCTCACCGGCGATCAGGACCGCCGTGCGTTCTCCTGCCCAGGCCTGGTCGACGAGCGCGATCAGCCGGCCCAGCAACTCCTCGCGACCGAGCAGATCCCCTGCCATGTCCCCATCCTTCCGACGCGGTGTGTGAACCGCCAGCAGCACGTCCGGGCGTTCGTGTGGCTCAGGCCGGCCCGACGCCTGCCGCGGGAACACCGTCAGCGGCAAGGTCCGAGCCGATGCTCGACGCGGTTCTGGGGCGCGCCGGCGATGGCGTCGGTAGCGTGAGAGCACACCCCGCCCGGGTGGCGTAACTGGCAGCCGCGGCGAGCTTAAACCTCGCTTCCCGCAAGGGAGTACGGGTTCAAATCCCGTCCTGGGCACTGCGCTGACCTGCGCCAAACCTGTTTCGGGCACAGGTTGGCGCCGCCGAGCTCGCCCTCCAGGGTGCAATAGCGAGTTGCAGTTGGGCTCGCCCGCGAGCGTTCAGCTTATGGGCACACTGCCCGCGCTCGTATATCCAGTAAGACCCCTTGCCGTATATACGAGGGGTGGAAGATTGGTTATATTCGGGTTTATGGCCAAGACGCTGGTGGACATCGACCCGGAGCTTCTCGCGGCGGCGCGTGCCGAGTTAGGTGCCCGGACCAACAAGGAGACGGTCAACCGCGCGCTCGCCGAGATTGTCGCCATGGCGGCCCGGCGGCGCTTGGTCGCGCAACTTGTGAGTGCGGACGGTATCGACCTCTCTGATCCGGACGCGGTTCGTGCCGAGGCCTGGCGATGACGGCCCGGTACGTGGTGGACACCAGCGTCCTGGCGCGGATGCCGAAGGCGGGTGTTGCCGAAGCCGTCGAACCCCTCATTCTGGACGGAGCCGTCGCCGTCAGCTCGGTGGTGCTGCTCGAGATGCTGCGCTACGCGCAAGGGCCGGCGCAGCATCGACAGCTCTCCGAGAACCTGGCCGGGCTGCCGCTCGTGGGTACAACCCAAGACGTCTACCGGCGTGCGTTGGACGTCCAGCGCGAGCTTGCCGCACGTAGCGAGCACCGCGGAGTCAAGGTGCCCGACCTGCTCATCGCTGCGGCTGCGGAAGCCGCCGGGCTTACGGTTCTGCACTACGACGGCGACTACGACCGCATCGCCGCAGTCACCGATCAGGTCGTCGAATGGGTGGTCCCACGCGGTTCGATCGACTGAGCCAGGCGCCGTGTGGTGGCGGCGGGGCTGGTTCGCGGGCTTGACTGGATACCCCCAGGGGGTAAGAATGTTCGACGGTACCCAATACGGGTACTGGGTATAGCGTCCCGCCTGGTGGCCGGCGCACAAGGAGTCCGCACCATGAACGTCGGGGTCAAGCTCATCCTCTTCGCAGCCGGGACCGCGGCCGTGTTCGGCCTGGCTCTCGGTGCCGGATCCGTCCTGGATCCGATCGCGCCGGAGGATGAGGTCGGTCTTGCGATGGCCGACGGCGACGCCCACGGGGGTGCCGCGGCCGTCGAACTTCCTGGCCTTGCCGTGTCCTCCCGCGGCTACACATTGCGGGTGCTCGACGTTACGCCGGGCAAGGGCGACCCCGTGCAGGTCGGCTTCACAGTCGCCGGTCCCGATGGCGGACCGGTGCTGGACTTCGACACCACCCACGACAAGCGGATGCACCTTGTCGTGGTCCGCCGCGACATGACCACTTTCCAGCACCTGCACCCCGAGCAGGACGCCGGCGGCACGTGGCGCGTGCCGGTGGACCTCAGCAAAGCCGGCGTGTACCGGTTCTTCGCCGACTTCTCCCCGTCCGCGCTGGGCGAGCCGATCACCCTCGGCGCCGACGTCTTCGTACCGGGGGAGTACGTGCCGGCCGAGCTGCCCGAGCCAGGAACCGAGTGGTCGGCGGACGGCTACGCGGTCACCCTCGCCGGAAGTCCGACCGCCGGTGCAGAGGCCGAGTTGGCGTTCACCGTCACCCGGAAAGGCTCGGCGCTCTCGGATCTCGAGCCCTACCTCGGCGCGTTCGGCCACCTGGTGTCCCTGCGGTCCGGTGACCTGGCCTACTTGCATACGCACCCGGCGGAGGAGGCGCGCGCCGATCAGCGCGGCGGCCCGCAGATCCGATTCGCCACCACGTTCCCGACCGCGGGCCGGTACCGGCTCTACCTCAACTTCGCCCACCGCGGCGAAGTGCGGACCGCGGAATTTACGGTGGAGGTGCCAGAGGGCTCGCCGTCCCCGGCGGCGCCTCCTGCTCCCGACGTTCACGGCCACTGAGAGGAGTCGGACATGAGCACCGTCGACACCTCTGCCGGCCCTGAGGACCTCCGCCAGATCGACCTCACCGTGGGCGGCATGACGTGTGCCTCCTGCGCGCGCCGGGTCGAGAAGGCCCTGAACAAGTTGCCGGGCGTTCACGCGTCGGTGAACTACGCCACCGAGAAGGCGCGGGTCAGCTACGTGCCGTCCATCGCCCCGGACGATCTGGTGGCCGCAGTCACCGCCACCGGGTACACCGCGACGCTGCCGCCGCCACCGAAACCGGCCGAGACCGTCGGGGCCGCGGAGTCGACCGTGGACGCGGATGATCCCGCTAGCGCGCTGCGGACCCGGCTGGTCATCAGCGCCCTGCTCGCGTTGCCGGTCCTGGTGCTCGCGATGGTGCCGGCCGCCCAGTTCGACTACTGGCAGTGGGCCAGCCTGACACTCGCCGCGCCGGTCACGATCTGGGGTGCGATGCCGTTCCACCGCGCCGCGTGGATGAACCTGCGCCACGGCGTCGCCACCATGGACACGTTGATCAGCGTCGGGGTTGCGGCCGCGCTCGGCTGGTCGCTGTACGCGCTGTTCTTCGGCGGTGCCGGCGAGCAGGGCATGACGATGGGCTTCCACCTCATCCCGGAACGTGGCGGGGGCTCCGACGAGATCTACCTCGAAGTCGCTTCGGCGGTCACCGTGTTCATTCTCGCCGGGCGGTACTTCGAGGCTCGCGCGAAGCGTCGCTCGGGGGCGGCGCTGCGGGCACTGATGGATCTGGGCGCCAAGGACGTCGCCGTTCTGCAGGACGGGGTCGAGACGCGCGTCCCCATCGGCTCTCTGACCGTCGGGCAGGAGTTCATCGTCCGGCCCGGCGAGAAGATCGCCACCGACGGTGTGGTGACCTCCGGAACCTCGGCCGTCGATGCCTCGATGCTCACCGGCGAGTCCGTGCCGGTGGAGGTCGGGCCCGGTGACGGCGTCACCGGCGCGACCGTGAACGCCGGCGGGCGCCTGGTCGTCCGCGCCACGCGCGTCGGTGCGGACACCCAACTCGCGCAGATGGCGCGGCTGGTCGAGGAGGCGCAGGCCGGCAAGGCGGCGGTGCAGCGCCTTGCCGACCGGGTGTCCGGCGTGTTCGTGCCGATCGTCCTCGTCCTGACGGCGGCCACGCTGGGCTTCTGGCTGGGTAACGGCGCGAGCGCCGAACTAGCGTTCACCGCGGCGGTGGCGGTGCTGATCATCGCCTGCCCGTGCGCGCTCGGGCTGGCGACGCCGACGGCACTGCTGGTCGGCACCGGGCGGGGAGCACAGCTGGGCATCCTCATCAAGGGCCCGGAAGTGCTGGAGAGCACCCGCCGCGTCGACACGGTGGTGCTGGACAAGACCGGCACGGTGACGACCGGTCAGATGACCCTGGTCGCTGTGCACGCGGTGGCCGGTCAGGCCGGGTCGGTGTTGCGGCTCGCCGCCGCGCTGGAGAATGCCTCTGAGCACCCCATCGCGCGGGCGATCGTCGCGCGCGCTCTCGCTGAGGACCACCCGCTCGCTGAGGTGGAGAACTTCGCCAGCACCGACGGGCGCGGGGTGGCGGGAGTCGTCGAGGGGTACGCCGTCGTGGCCGGCCGCCGGGCTTGGCTGGCCGAGGAGTGGTCGCAGCATGCGACCCCGGAGCTGGCGGAAGCAGCGGAGGCCGCGGAGTCCGCCGGCCAGACGCCCATCTGGGTCGGCTGGGACGGTGAGGTGCGCGGCGTGCTCGTGGTCGCGGACACCGTCAAGCCCACCTCGGCCGAGGCCATCACCGACCTGAAAGCCCTCGGGCTGCGACCGGTCCTGCTCACCGGTGACAACACCCGCGCCGCCCACGCCGTGGCTGCGTCCGTCGGGATCGAGGAGGTCATCGCCGAGGTGCTGCCGGCGGAGAAGGTCGAGGTCATCAAGCGGCTGCAGGCCGAGGGCCGCACCGTGGCCATGGTCGGCGACGGCGTCAACGACGCCGCCGCGCTCGCCCAGGCCGACCTCGGCCTGGCCATGGGCACGGGTACCGACGCGGCCATCGCCGCCAGCGACCTGACCCTCGTGCGTGGGGACCTGCGCGCCGCCGCCGACGCGATCCGACTGGCCCGCCGGACCCTCGCCACGATCAAGGGCAACCTTTTCTGGGCCTTCGCCTACAACGTGGCCGCCCTTCCGCTGGCCGCGGCGGCTCTGATGAATCCGATGATCGCCGGGGCCGCCATGGCGTTCAGTTCGATCTTCGTGGTCTCGAACAGCCTCCGGCTGCGCCGCTTCGCCCCGCTGCGCCCGGCGGAGACCGGCGCGGCACTCAGCACGTAGCCAGCTTCCTCACCGCCCTAGCGGGAGATCAGGAACGGACCAGACGCTTGATGGCCGCGGACGCCTCGGCCAGCTTGGCTTCGGCCACCGGGCCCCCCTCGGCGGCGGCATGCACAACACAGTGCTTGAGGTGATCCTCCAGCAGGCGCAGGGCCACCGACTCCAGAGCGCTCGTCGCGGCCGAGATCTGAGTGAGGATGTCGATGCAGTACTCGTCGTCCTCGACCATCCGCGCGACGCCGCGGACCTGGCCTTCGACCCGGCGCAATCTCTTCAGGTACGCGCTCTTCTCCGCCGCATAGCTGTGCTCGGTCTTCTCAGGGTCCATGCGCATACGGTACCGGGGTATGCCATCCGCTGCCTAGCCATGCCTGCCCGGCCAACAGGGCTTGCGCCTTGCCCCCAGACCGCCGCGGCCATCTTCCGACCCAGCTCTTGGCCGTCAAGGTCCGCTCGGGCGAAGTGCACTCCGGCGTAGCAGCGCGAACCGCGCGACCAGGGCGGGATCGACATGACGGGCTGTCACATCCTTGGCCAGGCGCAACAACTCGCGCGCGTCCATCCCGGGCGAAGAATGGGTGCCCTGCCGACCGGCGGTGGATGGAGTCCTTCGTTTCGTCCTCGACAGGGCGCCCCGCGATACGCGCCACCAGCGCGTGGACCGCCGGTCGGTCTAGGCCGCCGACCAGCAGGTGTTCCGTGTAGGCGAGCCACACAACCCGGAGCGGTGCGAAGCCCGGGCGACAAAGTCCAGCAGCTGAACCGAGGACTCGTCGGTTAGTGCAGGTCGTCCAGAACCACCAGCACCGGACGATCGTTGGTCAGGGCCGACAACCACCGCACCGTGGCGTCCATCAGCAGCAGCTGCGCGCGCGGAGTCGTCCCCCTCCACCGGGCCGCCGAGCGCCGGCACGATGGTGCTCAACAGCGGCGCATCGGCATCTGCCAGCTCGCGGGCCCGGCCCGGCCCCACCGCGCGGACCAGCGCTCCGAGCACTTGCGTCCAGGGCAACCCGGCGCGTCCACGACGTCGCTGCAGCCGCCCCAGGCGACGGCGGCCCCCCGATCGCTGGCGTGCGCGGCGGCGGCTCGCAGCACGGAGGACTTGCCGATCCCGGCCTCGCCGGCAATCAGAACCGCCGTGCGCTCTCCTGCCCAGGCCTGGTCCACGAACCCGGTCAGGCGTCCCAGCATCTCCTCGCGACCGAGCAGGTCCGCCGCCATGTCCACAGTCTCCCCGATGCGGGCCGCCAAGGCGCGGGTCGAACCAGCGAGGTAGCCGCGAGCGCCGGCACGTCAGGAGCCGGCCGCGGCAGCCGTAGCGGCGAGCATCTCCTCGCGCGGTGGCCCTGCCGGTGCCCGCGGTGATGCGAGCAGCAGGCTGAACACGTCCTCGATGCGGTGCTGCAACCCGACATCTGCATCGAGCACGGTGGTGCTGTCGAGAAGACCGATCCTGCGGACGAACATCCGGAAGATGTCGGGGTCCACCGTCGCGGCTGCGCCGGCGGCCGCCATGCTGAAAAGGGCGTAGTCACCGTCGTGTCGTGTGAAGTCGACGGACTCGCCCATCCACATGCGGTGGCGCTGGTCATCGAGGGCCGTCGCGAATTGGTACCGCTCACGCAGGGCAGGTGCCGTGGCCGCCGCGTAGGCGGCGCCAGCGTCGCCGAGATCGTCGTGTTCGCGCAGCGCCGCGGCCAGTTCGCCGGCATGAATGAGCGCGAACGCGACTCCGTGCGCCAGGACGGGATCGGTGTGACTGTAAGCGTCGCCGACCGGAACAAGTCCTAGCACCGCGCCTGGATCGTACGGCCGGAGCGTGTTGCGAAGACCGGCCATCGGAAGCACGTCGGTGATGGGCTCGACGTTCACCGGGTCCGCCCACTGCCGGAGCGCCGGGATCTGCGCGACCGCGGCTTCGAACGCCGCGGCGTCCTTGAGGATTCGCCACTCCGCAACGCCGGTGGGCACCGCGAGGATGGCCGCGAACGTCCCGTTGTCTCCGGGGAAACTGGCGTAGCCGGAGTAACCGAGGTCGCCGCGGGGGCTGAGGATCCACGGCCCCTCCGGCAGGTCAAATCCCGGTCGCACCCGGTAGTAGCGGCTGTAGTAGACCACCCCGCAGTCGCTGGTCTCGATGGGCTGATCAGTTACGCCTTCCTCAGACAGCCACGCGGGGATCGGGGAGCGCCGGCCGAGCGCGTCCACCGTGAGGTCAGCTTCCACCTCCCCCTGATCGAGCTTGACCGCAGCCACCCGGCCGCCCTCGACGCGAAGACCGCGGACAGAGACCGCGGAGCGGACGTCGATGAGCGGGTCCTCCCGCACGGCGTCGCGCAGGGCCCACTCCATCAGCGGTCTGCGCACCGCGAGATACCGGAGAGCCTCGTCGCCCGGTAGCGGAGGACCCGGAAGCTTGCGGCTGACGTCGACTTCATAGGCGCCCGCCTGCAGCGCTCTGGAGTAGACGTCCGGCAGTTGCGTGGCGAGCTCAGCGCGACCTCGAGGGATGAACGCGTGAGGCTGCAGGAAATGCGGAATGCCCTTGCGCTGCCACCGCGGCGCTTCCTCGGATGCACCGACCTCGAAGGGGTCACGCTCGATGATCGCGACGTGATGACCCTCCCGGGCCAGCAGCAGTGCTGTGGCCAGCCCGGCTACGCCGGCCCCGAGGACGGTCACCTGCGCGGTGCGCACGATGATGACCGTAGCTGACGCACGGTGCGCCTGCAGGCGCCGGTCGCGGATCTGTTCCGTGTACATGGGCCGCACCCGGCTGGTCGATGAGATCAACGCCGGCCGGGTCGTGCTGGACGGGCTGCCCGCCGCGCAACGCGGGTTCCACCGCTGGATGGCGTGGAGCCATTTCGCCCCCACCGTCGCCGCTTCCTTGACCCGGTGACCCGGCGGAATTGAGACCGCTCGAATTTTTCCCGATACCATCCGCGGGTTGCAGAGGGGATCCTCGACGTGTCGCTTGAGCGTGATCTGACCCGCGGTCACCCGCGGTACAAGGTCGAGCTGGACCGCCTGGCCAAAGCCCTCGTGGCCGACATGGACCGCGTCTCGCTGGCCGTCGTGACCCGGGTTCTGGCCGAGATCCCCGAGCTCGGCGGGCCCGACAGCGAGGAGTCGTGGGAGACCACGATGGCCAGCGGCATCGGCAACATCGGTGCGCTGATGTCGATGATGACCTACGGCGTCCCGGCCAACGCCGGGATCGAGCCGCCCGAGGGCGCGCTGGAGTTCTTCCGGGCGATGATCGGCCGGGGCGCCGACATCACCGCCATCCTGCGCGCCTACCGGATCGGCCATGCCGAACTCTGGAATCAGTGGATGAGGGTCGTCTCGGAGGGGATCGAGAATCTCGAGGACCTCCCCGAGATCATGACGGTGTCGGCGGCCCACATGCACGCCTACCTGGACTCGGTCGCCGAGCGGCTGGTGGCGGAGTACGAACCCGAACGTCGGCGTCAGCTCACCAGCACCGCCGCCCAGCGGGTGGCCACCGCTCAGGCGATCGTCGCCGGCGAAGACGTGGACGCCGACCAGGCCAGCGAGCGTCTGCACTACCGGTTGCACCGCCACCACCTCGGCCTGGTGCTCTGGCCGGCGTCGAAGCGGATGGAGGCCCAGGGCACCGAAGGGCTGGAACGCACCGCCTTCGCCCTGGCCGAGGAACTCGGCACTGAGGCTCCGCTTCTCGTGCCGGCCCCGCGGGGTTCGGTGTGGGCCTGGCTCGGCGCGGCCGACGCCCAGCGGCTGGCCCCGGTTATCGCGGCCAAGGCGCCTCCGGCCGGCGTGGCTGTCGCCGCCGGCGCGATCGGCTACGGCCTCGAAGGGTTCCGGGAGAGTCACCGCCAGGCCGTCGAGGCCCGCCGGGTGTGCGGGTTGCGGGACCGGCCTCCCACCGAGGTCGTCCACTACCGCACGGTCTCCCTCATCGCCGCGCTGTCCACGGATCCCAGCGCGGCCCAGCGGTTCCTGGTGTCGGAGCTCGGGGAGCTCAACGCTCCCGACGAGTCGACCCGCCGGCTGCGGACCACGCTGCGGACATTCCTGGAGGTCGGCAGCAGCCACGCCGGCGCCGCCCGGGTGCTGGGAATCCACCAGAAGACGGTCGCCTACCGCGTCCACCGGGCCGAGGACCTGCTGGGGTACCGAATCACCGACCGACGGGCCCCTTTGGAAGCAGCACTGCTGTTGTCAGGGTTCCTGGAGGACTGACCCGCTCCCATCGGGACAAACGGAACGCCCGACCGGATCGACAGGATGACCGCCGCCACCGGGCACACCGACCTTCCGGTTGGGGCTACTTCGCGGTGCGCGCCGGGAAGATCGCCGTCATGCGCGAGTACTTCAACCTGGCCACCTTCGAGGACGAGATCGGGTTCAAGCTCGCATAGCCACCACCCGGTGAGCGCGGCGAGGAGCCCCTGAGCCCGCCGCCGCGCAGGGGTGGTTGGGTCTGCGGGTCATCGATACCATCCGCTTGAAAGAGGGGATCCTCGACGTGACGCTTGAGCGTGATCTGACCCGGGGTCACCCGCGGTACAAGGTCGAGCTGGACCGCCTGGCCAACGCCCTCGTGGCTGATCTGGACCGCGTGTCGACGGCGGTCGTGGCCAGGGTCCTGGCCGAGACTCCCGAGATGAGGGGCCTCAACAGCGAGGAGTCGTGGGAGCCCACGATGGCCAGCGCCGTCGGGAACATCGGTGCCCTGACGTCGATGATGACCTACGGCGTCCCGCCGAACGCCGCGTTCGAGCCGCCCGAGGGCGCGCTGGAGTTCTTCCGGGCGATGATCGGCCGGGGCGCCGACATCACCGCCGTCCTGCGTGCCTACCGGATCGGCCACGCCGAGTGGTGGAACCAATGGATGAGGGTCGTCACGGAGGAGATCGAGAACCTCGAGGCCCTCCCCGAAATCATGACGGTGTCGGCGGCGTACATGTTCGCCTACGTGGACTCGGTCGCCGAGCGGCTGGTGGCGGAGTACGAACCCGAACGTCGGCGTCAGCTCACCAGCACCGCCGCCCAGCGGGTGGCCACCGTCCAGGCGATCGTCGCCGGCGAAGACGTGGACGCCGACCAGGCCAGCGAGCGTCTGCACTACCGGTTGCACCGCCACCACCTCGGCCTGGTGCTCTGGCCGGCGTCGAAGCGGATGGAGGCCCAGGGCACCGAAGGGCTGGAACGCACCGCCTTCGCCCTGGCCGAGGAACTCGGCACTGAGGCTCCGCTTCTCGTGCCGGCCCCGCGGGGTTCGGTGTGGGCCTGGCTCGGCGCGGCCGACGCCCGGCGGCTGGCCCCGGTTATCGCCGCCAAGGCGCCTCCGGCCGGCGTGGCTGTCGCCGCCGGCGCCATCGGGTACGACCTCGACGGGTTTCGGGAGAGTCACCGCCAGGCCGTCGAGGCCCGCCGGGTGTGCGGGTTGCGGGACCGGCCTCCCACCGAGGTCGTCCACTACCGCACGGTCTCCCTCATCGCCGCGCTGTCCACGGATCCCAGCGCGGCCCAGCGGTTCCTGGTGTCGGAGCTCGGGGAGCTCAACGCTCCCGACGAGTCGACCCGCCGGCTGCGGACCACGCTGCGGACATTCCTGGAGGTCGGCAGCAGCCACGCCGGCGCCGCCCGGGTGCTGGGAATCCATCAGAAGACGGTCGCCTACCGCGTCCACCGGGCCGAGGACCTGCTGGGGTACCGAATCACCGACCGGCGGGCCCCTTTGGAAGCCGCTCTGCTGTTGTCAGGGTTCCTGGAGGACTGACAGCTCCCGTCGGGACAAACGGAACGGGTGGAATTGGCCTCCCGGGATAACCCTTGGGGGCCGAGCCCAGCCGGACCTTCCCCGGATGGGCTGAGGCGACAACTGCTCCCCGGCGCGCGTCAAGCCCGAGCCAAAGACAGCGGCGGCTTCGGCCCGGATTCTTGGCCGAAGACCGAGGAGGTTCGGACATGGCTTACGAACGGCTGCAGGACAAGGTGGCCATTGTCACCGGAGCCGCGAGCGGGATCGGCCGTGAGGCGGTCCATCGACCGGCCGCCGACGGAGCAGGTGGTTGGGAGAACGCCAGATGAAGCGGCGGAAGGGTAGCCAACGCAGACGGGCAAGCCTGTGGCGTGCCACCGGTCCGGCAGTCCTGGCTCTGGCGCTCTCGCTGAGCGCGTGCGGCGGGTCCGCCGTCGAAGGGCCGACTTCGGCGTTGGGCGACCCGGGAGTGGTCACGTCGACAGATGCCGAGGATGCAGCTGCAGGCGAGGCTCCAGAGGGGTCAGGCGCTGTCGAGCCCGGTATCGACGCTCCGGGCAACACGACAGCGGGCGAGGCGCCGGGCAGCGTCGACGCGAAGCCCGGCCAGACCGGCGTCACCGGGGGCCAGAAACCTTCAACGGGGAAGAGTGGCAGCGGCGCTGGTGGCAGCGGGGGCGGTCAGGCGTCGAACGGGCCGGCGGCCGGCGTCGAGCGCGCCATCGCGAACCTCCCCATCTTCGGAGGCTCGCAAGCCTGTAAGCCCGCGACCTTGTCCGAAGTGCTGATCGGCAACGTGTCAACGAACTCGGGCGTCCTCGGCGAGCTCTTCGAGCCCGCGAAGGTGGCAATGGAGACTTTCGTCGCGTCGCAGAACGCCTGCGGTGGGCTCAACGGTCACAAGATCAAATATCTGGTCGAGGACGACCAAGGTGACCCTGCCACTGCTGCCACCAAGGTCCAGAAACTCATCGACAAGAAGATCTTGGCGTTCGTCGGGAATGTTCAGGTGCTGACCGTCGACGGCATCGTGCCCACGATCAAGAAGGCAGGGATGCCCGTCATCGGGTCCGACCTGACAAACGACACGTGGTTCACGAATCCGCTGTTCTTCCCCCAGGGGTCGAGCGTTCAGTCGATGGGATACGGAGCGCTTGTCGGTGTGAAGGACTATCACAAGGTCACGACGATGGGCAGCCTCTATTGCATCGAGGTGCCGCGAGCCTGCCAGCAGTGGAACCAGTCTCTTGTGGAGCTGGCACCCCAGATGGGCATCCAGATGAAGAGGAGCGTGCAGGGCTCGCTCACCCAGCCGTCATACGTGCAGCAGTGCCTCGACTTGAAGAATGCGGGGGTGGAGGCCGTGGCGATCGGCATGGACGCCGCCTCGCAGGTACGGTTCGCACGATCGTGCACGCAGGTCGGGTTTCACCCGAAGATCGTTACGCACCCCGTGTCCCTCGGCAACGAGCAGCAGTTCCTGGGCAACGAATGGCTCGGAAACACCTGGGTCCCGGTGAACACTTTCCCCTGGAGAGGCGACACGACCGGGCCAGAGAAGTACTACCAAGCTGCCGTGAAGAAGTACAACCCGGGTGCGCCTCAGGGTGGATCCGCCAGCTTGGCGTGGGCGGCCGGAGCCATGCTGGTGGCCGCCGCTGCCAACCTGCCGGCGGAGAATCCAACGACGCAGAATCTGCTCGATGCGCTGTACAGCTTCCAGGGTCAGAAGTTCACTGAACTCGGGGGCATCAGCGGCCCGAAGACCTTCCGCCCTGATGGCAATCCAAAGCTTCCGTACTGCTACTTCGCGCAGGTCACCAACGACAAGAACGACGGCTGGAACAAGGTGATCTCGAGCATCACCTGCTCGAAGGTGGTGGCTCCGAGCGACCCGCTCGCCCGGGGATGAGCATTGTCATGGCGCCTCGAGGTCGGCAGCTCATCCGCGCATCGAGTAGGAGGGCACGAACTGATGGGTCGTCAGCCAGGGCCCGGTCGCGGAACGGCGGGGCCCACGTGTGCTGACACCGCCGCTCGACAGACTCTACGTTCGCGCCAGCGCGACAGTGTAGCCGCACCGTCGCCCCGTCGAGAAGGAGCGCTTGTGCAAGCTCGATGGACGTCCCGCACGGTCGACGCCAGCGGTATTCGGATCCACCTGGTAGAAATCGGAGCCGGTCCACTGGTGCTGCTGTGCCACGGATTCCCGGAGTCCTGGTACTCCTGGCGTCATCAGCTCGAGGCTCTCGCCGACGCCGGCTACCACGCAGTCGCGATGGACATGCGCGGTTACGGTCGATCGTCCAAGCCACGCACCACCGACGCTTACGTGGTGACCGAGCTGGTCGCCGACTGCGCCGGCGTCGTCGAGTCGATGGGCGAGTGCCAGGCGGTGATCGTGGGCCATGACTGGGGGGCCCTCGTCGCGTGGACCGCGGCCTGGACCCGACCCGAGGTGTTCCGCGCCGTCGCGGGCCTGAGCGTCCCGTTCGGTGACCGCGGGCTCATGGTTTTTCCCACCGACCCCCTCGGGGCTCGCCGCCCGTCCCTCGTGGAGCGGGAGCTGGCCGGACCAGATCTCGTCTTCTATCAGGAGCACTTCAATTCCCCAGCAGGTATCGAAGAGATCGAAGAAGACGTCGCGAGCTGGCTTGCCGGGGTGTACTACAACTTCTCGGGATCGGCGCCCTTGCCACCCGAACTGATCGGCTTGGACTTCACCGCACTCCCACACGAGGCCTTGCCCGGCTTCGTGCAGCAGGCAATGTGTATCCAGCCCGGTGGCGGCCTGCGGGAGAAGATGCCACCGCTGCCCGATCCACTGCCCGCCTGGCTGACCGCAGACGACCTGGCCTTCTACATCGGTGAGTTCGAGCGGTCTGGCTTCTTCGGTCCACTGAGCTACTACGCCTGCCTCGACCGCGACTGGGAGCTCCTCGCCCCGTACCAGGGCCGGCAGGTCACGGTCCCTTCGTTGTTCATCGGCGGTGACCGCGACGTCGCGACCATCTGGGGCAAGCGGGCGATCGAACTCTTCAGCGAGACCCAGGCCGACTTCCGCGGCAGCGTCATCCTGAACAACTGCGGGCACTGGATACAGCAGGAACAACCCGGCGAAACGAACGCCGCACTGATCGACTTCCTCAAGCAGCTTTAGCCTCGATCTTTGGTGAGCGGTCCGGTGCCGCTGGGTCGGGGGTCGGCGGGTCTGATCGGTGTGGTCGTTGTAGGTCTCCGGCGCTGGTGTCGCCGGATCTCCGGTCAGCTTGGTAAGCGGACAGGGAAGTGTGTGGGCGGGCCACAAGAGGTCAACCGTCGGTTGCGTGACCCGGTCGCCGGTAGCGGTCCACGACCCCGCTCCCATCGGGACAAGCGGGACGGGTGGATTTGGCCTCCCGGGATAACCCTGGGGAGTCGAGCCCGGCCAGCTCTTCCCCGGATGGTCTGAGACGACAAGTGCTCCCCGGCACCGGCCGAGGCCGAGCCAAAGACAGGGGCGGCTTCGTCTCGGATTCTTGGCCGAAGAGCGAGGGAGGTTCTGACATGGCCGACAAGAGGCTGCAGGACAAGGTGGCTGTCGTCACCGGAGCCGCCGGCGGGATCGGCCGGGAGACGGCCCTCCGGCTGGCCGCCGAGGGAGCGAAGGTGTTCTGTGTCGACATCGACGACAAGGGCGCGCTGGCCACCGTCGACGAGATCACGGCCGCCGGCGGCACCGCCGACGCTCAGGGGGCGGACGTCTCCTCGGCCGAGGACGTGGAGCAGGCGGTGACCCAGGCGGTGACCCGCTTCGGAGGGCTCGACGTCATGGTCAACATCGCCGGCGTCGAACACTTCGCGCCGGTCACCGAGATGCTCGAAGCCGACTTCGAACGGGTGCTGCGGATCAACCTGAAGGGCTCGTGGCTCGGGACCAAGTACGCCGCCGCGGTCATGGCCGAACGGGGCGGCGGCAGCATCATCAACATGTCGTCGCTGGCCGGGATGGTGGGGTTCCCTGGCCTCACCGCCTACTGCGCGTCCAAGGCGGGCGTCATCATGCTGACGAAGACGGCGGCCGTCGAACTGCGCCCGGCCGGCATCAGGGTCAACGTCGTCTGCCCGGCGCTTCATCGACACCCCGATGCAGCGACGCGCGATGAGCGTCTTCGACCAGCTGCTCGGAGCCGACGGCGCGTCCCTGCCCATGATCGAACGGATGCAGGGCCGGATGGGACAGCCGTCCGACGTCGTCGGAACCATCGCCTTCCTGGCCTCCGGCGACGCCGCCCTGACCACCGGGACCACCTTCGTCATCGACGGTGGCACCAGCGCCTGCCTGTCCTAGATCTCGAACCGAGGAGAGGAGAGCCATGAAACTCGGGATGTTCCTCATGCCGCCACACCCCCCGGAGCGGCCGTTGGCCGACGGGGCCCGCTGGGACCTGGACATGATCCGCCGGGCCGACGAACTCGGTTACACCGAGGCCTGGATCGGCGAGCACTTCACTGTGGCCTGGGAACCGTGCCCGGCGCCCGACCTGCTGATCGCCCAGGCGCTCATGGAGACCAGTCAGATTGTTCTTGCGCCTGGCGCGCACCTGCTGCCCTACCACCACCCGGCCGAACTGGCCCACCGCGTCGCCTATCTCGACCACCTCGCGCAGGGGCGGCTCATGCTCGGCGTGGGCGCCGGCGGGATCCCGTCCGACTGGGTGGTGTTCGACGTCGACGGCATGGCCGGCGTGAACCGGAAGATGATGTGGGAAGCGCTCGACATCATGCTCAAGTTCTGGACCGACCCCGATCCCTTTGTGCACAAGGGGGATTTCTGGACGGCGGCGCGGCCCGAGCCCATGCTCGGCGGGCTGATGCAGTCGCACATCCGGCCGTTCCAGTCGCCGCACCCCCCGATCGGGATCGCCGCCCTCAGCCCCCAGTCGGACACCCTGCGCATCTGCGGTCAGCGCGGCTACATGCCGCTCAGCCTCAACCTCGGCGACGACTACGTGCGGGACCACTGGCCGATGGTCGAGAAGGGCGCAGCCGAGGCCGGCCGTGTGGCAAACCGGGCCGACTGGCGTGTCGTGCGCGACGTCTTCGTGGCCGACACCGACGAGGAGGCTTTCCGCTGGGCGGCGGCCAGCATGGGACGGATGGCCGATGAGTACGTCCTGCCGGTGCTCCGGTCCTTCGGGATGGTCTCGTTCCTCAAACACGACCCAGCCGTGCCCGATGACGAGGTCACTGCCGACTACCTGATCCGGAACTGCTGGCTCGTCGGGTCCCCGGACACCGTCGTGTCCAAGATGGAGCGGCTGGCCGCCAAGCTCGGGGGCTTCGGGACGCTGCTGCAGCTCGGCTACGACTACCTGGACAACCCCGAGCCCTGGTTCCACTCGATGGAGCTGATGGCGGGCGAGGTCATGCCCCGCGTCGGTCACCTCTGACATGGCCCTCTCAACGGACAAGGTGCGCGACGGCGTTCGCTACGAGCATGTCGAGGCCGGCGTGGTCCGCATCGTGCTCGACCGGCCCGAGGCCCGCAACGCCCAGGACAAGGCGATGCTCTACGCCCTGAACGACGCCTTCGACGCGGCGGCGGCCGACGACGACGTGAAGGTGGTGGTGCTGGCCGCCGACGGCCCCCACTTCTCCGCCGGCCACGACCTGCGTGACGCCGGTTCGCCGATGACGCCGTTCGAGCCGGTCAGCTGCTGGGGCGGGTTCGAGCTCCCCGGTGCCGAAGGCTGGATGGCGGTCGAGGAGGAGATCTACCTCGGGCTGTGCTGGCGGTGGCGCAACTTCCCCAAGCCGACCATCGCGTCAGTGCAGGGCAAGGCGATCGCCGGCGGCCTCATGCTCGTCTGGGTCTGCGACCTGGTGGTGGCAGCCGACGACGCCCAGTTCTCCGACCCGGTGGTCGCCTTCGGGGTCGGGGGCGTCGAATACTTCGCCCACCCCTGGGAGCTCGGGGCCCGCAAGGCCAAGGAGATGCTCTTCACCGGGGCGCCCATCACCGCTGGTGAGGCCCACCGGCTGGGCATGGTGAATCACGTCGTCCCCCGCGCCGAGCTGGAGGGATTCACGAGCGACCTGTCCCGGCGGATCGCTGCTCAGCCCTCCATGGGCCTGAAGCTCGCCAAGCAGGCCGTGAACCAGGCACTCGATGCCCAGGGCCAGTGGACGGCATTCCAGGCCGCGTTCGGGCTCCACCAACTCGCCCACTCGCACAACATGCAGCGCTTCGATTCGCTGCTCGACCCCACCGGCCTCGGGGGCTTTGCACCGCCCCGGCCGCCGGGAAGCTGACGAACCATCAGTTTTATCAACCCAGGAGGAACATTGAACCCCAACGAGCAGGTTGTCCGCAGCTTCTGTGAATCCTGGCTCAAGCGGGATCTCGACGAGATCCTGTCCCACGTCACGGACGACATGGAATACCACAACATCCCGGTCCCGGTGATCGTAGGCAAGGAGAACGTCGCGGTCGTCTTCAAGATGTTCCTCGAGCTGATGCATCACCTCGATCTGGAGATCACCAACATCATGTCCGAGGGCAACAAGGTGTTCACCGAGCGGGTCGACCGGATGACCGCCCAGTCCGGCCACACCGACCTTCCCGTCGGCGGCTACTTCGAGGTCCGCGACGGCAAGATCGCCGTCATGCACGAGTACTTCAACCTGGCCACGTTCGAGGACCAGACCGGGATCAAGCTCAGCTAGCCACGGTCCCACTCCGACCGCCCCCACGAGACAACAGAGTTTCCGAACGGAGGCCTGATGGCCATTCGAGGTATGAGGCGATCGTTGATCGCCCTGACTGCGAGTATCACGTTGCTCGCGGGTTGCGGTGGCGCGGCCATTGAGAGCGCGGCCGAGCCTGGTGCGGCGCAGGTGGACACCACTAGTGCGGTGACGGATGTCCCCGCCGGTACTGACACGGCCGTCGTTCCTGGTGTGGTGGCTCCCGATGCGGGCACGACCGGCGCGACGGCCGCGGGCGGTGCGGGCACGAGCGGTGGCGCGAGTGCTGGTGGCGCGAGCACGACCCCGGGTAAGACGGGCACGGGCAAGACGGGTGGGGCTGGTACGGGTAAGGCCACGACCAGCACGTTGTCCGCGGTGGAGAAGGTGATCGCGACCGCCCCGATCTTCGGGGGTAACGGGCCGTGCAAGCCGGCCACGCTCTCCCCGGTCGCGATCGGGAATGTCAGCACGCTTTCGGGTGTGATCGGGGAGTTGATGAGCCCGGTGCGTTCGGGGCTGGAGACCTTCACGGCCTCGCAGAACGCCTGTGGTGGGTTGAACGGTCACAAGATCGAGTTGTTCATCGGTGATGACCAGGGGGATCCGTCCACGGCGTCCTCGAAGGTTCAGGAGCTGATCCAGAAGAACAAGATCATGGCCTTCATCGGCAACATCGAGGTCCTCACGGTCGATGCGATCGTGCCGGTGATCAAGAAGTACGGGATCCCGGTGATCGGTTCGGACCTGACCAGTAACACCTGGTTCACCAATCCGCTGATGTTCCCGATGGGCTCGGGTATCCAGTCCACGGCGTATGGCTACCTCAACGCGGCGGTCAATCACTTCAAGGTCAAGAACGTCGGGCAGATGTGGTGCCTGGAAGTGCCGCGCGCGTGTGAACAGCACGACCGGGCGTTTAGGGAACTCGCGCCGATGATGGGCGCGACGGTGAAGAAGACGATCCAGGTCTCGATCACGGCCCCGTCCTATGTTCAGCAGTGCCTGGACATGAAGAACGCCGGCGTGGAAGCCATGGGTCTGACTTTCGATGCGGCCTCCCAGAACCGGGTGGCCCGCTCGTGCACCCAGGTCGGTTTCTTCCCCAAGGTCATGCCCTACCCGCTCGGGGTGGGTAATGAGAAGCAGTTCCTGCAGGGCAACAAGTGGCTCGGGAACGCTTTCGTCTCGATGAACCACTTCCCGTGGTTCATGAACGACACCCCGGCGCTGAAGTACTGGCACGCCTCGATCGCCAAGTACAACCCGGGCTTCACCAACGGCGGTGCCGCGGTGATGGGCTGGTCCAGTGGTGCGTTGCTCGTCGCGGCCGCGGCCGGGCTCTCGGCGGAGAACCCGACCACCCAGCAGCTGCTGGAAACGCTGTGGACCTTCAAGGGCCAGAAGTGGACCACCCTCGGCGGGCTCACCCCGCCGCTGACCTTCCGCAAGAACGGGAACCCCAGCGTCCCGTACTGCTTGTGGACCGGGATCTCCAACGCCGAGAACACCGGCTGGGCCAGTGGCACCTCCAAGCCCAGCTGCACCGACCTGATCGCCCCGAGCGACCCGCAGAAGGCACTCGTAGGAACACCCTGACCCTCGCGGGGCACGGATCGGCACGAACAGATCGGCCTGAACAAATCGGGGAGCCCCTTCCGCAGGGGGCTCCCCGACTTGCGTGGTTACAGGCTCGACGTCGGCTCGTCCCGGACTGTCGGAGGGCGTACCTAGTCTTCGGCGATTGCTGACATCGGGCTAGACAAGAGGTATTGTCTTGATGCGGATCCTCGAGAGCGCCCGCAAGCACGGCATCACCGACGAAGACGCCGACGTGTTACGCCGGACCTTCTACCAATTTCTGTGACGAGGGTGACCATCATGGCGAAGACCGACACAGCGGCCGAATTTCTCGCGTCGCTCGATCCAAGCAGCGCGGAGGTAGACAACGTCGAGGACCTCGCGGCGGTGGCCGCCGCCGCCGATCGGATGGCCGAGGCCGAGGCCGAATTGATTGAGGCGGTGAAGCGGGCGCGAGCCGAGGGCCGGAGTTGGAACAGGATCGCGGTCGCCCTCGGCGTATCGCGTCAGGCGGCACGGCAGCGCTTCGGTCGCGCCGAGGGAGCGACAGGCGCCTGACCGCCTCGTAACCCAGGGGTCGCACGTAGCTCGTGATCTAGGCCCGTAACAGATCACTCACCGGTGAAGTTCGGCCGGCGGCGCGCCAGGAACGCCGCGAAGCCCTCGCGTCCATCGGCTGACGCGAACAGCGCGGTGGTAGCCCGACGTTCGGCGACGATGCCGTCGTCAAGGCCGGTCGTGGCCGTGGAGAGCAGGAGCTCCTTGGTCGCCGCATGCATCAACGGTGCGCCGGCCGCGAGCTCGCCGGCCAGGGCGGCGACGTCGGTGAGCAGTGCATCGTCCGCGGCGAGCCGGTTCACGAGGCCGAGCGCATGCGCTCGCTCGGCACCGATGAGGTTGCCGAGCATCAGCAGCTCCGCGACGACGCCGGGCGGGACGAGCCGGGGGAGACGTTGCGTGCCGCCGGCTCCCGGGAGCACGCCGAGCTTCGCCTCGGGCAGTCCCAGGCGGGAGCCTGTGGTGGCCACCCGGATGTCGCAGGCCATCGCGAGTTCGAGGCCGCCGCCCAGTGCGACCCCGTGGATCGCCGCGATCACGGGCAGGCGGCTGGCGGCCAGCCGATCGAGCGCATCCGTGAAGCCGTGGATGAACGCCTCGAACTCACTGGGGTCGGCAAAACCGCCGATCTCGGCGATGTCGGCGCCGGCGCAGAACCCACGTCCCGCGCCGTGGATAACCATCGCCCGGATGTTCCCGTCCGCCTCGGCCTCCTCGAGATGGCGGACCAGGCTTGCGTAGGTGCCGGACCCGATCGCATTGAGCTGCTCGGTGCCCTCCAGTCGGATCCAGGCGATCGGACCGTCGCACGTCAGGGATGTCGTGGTCGCCATGCTGTCCTCAGACCATCGTCAGGCCGCCGCTGACGGACAGCGTCTGGCCGGTGATGAAGGCGGCCCCGGGACCGGCGAAGAAGGCGACTGCGGGGGCGACGTCCTCGGGGGTGCCGATGCGCTTCATCGGCACCGCCTTCGCGAGTGCGTCGAACATGTTCTGGTTGTGGTCGGCCACCTGCTGCAGCAGGGCCGTGTCGGTCGGCCCGGGGCAGACGGTGTTGACGGTGATGCCCTTCGAGGCGACCTCACGGGCCAGCGCCTTGCCGAACGCGATGATCGCGCCCTTGGTACCCGAGTACACGACCTCGCCCGAGGAGCCGACCCGGCCGGCGTCGGAGCCGATGTTGACGATGCGCCCGTAACGTTGTTCGAGCATCGAATCGAGAACGGCGCGGGTGACGATCACGGTGCCGAGGTAGTTGACGTCGACGATCTTTCGCCACGTTGCCTCGGTCGAGTCGACGAAGCGCTCGATCTTGTCGATCCCGGCGTTGTTCACCAGGATCCCGATCGGTCCCAGGTCGGCATTGACCGCAGCCACGAGGGCAGCCACTGCGCCACTGTCCGAGATGTCGGCCGCGAAGGCGCCGTGACCGTCACCGAGGTCCTTTGCGGCCTGCGCGGCGGCGGCACCGTCGAGGTCGCAGACAGCGATCGTGGCGCCCTCCGCCGCCAGGGCGCGACCGATCGCGCGTCCGATTCCGCCGGCTCCGCCGGTCACCAGGGCCACCCGGCCGTCGAGGTCACCCATCGTTCAGCGTCCGGCCGGTGCGGCGGCGAAGACCGGGGCGCGCTTCTCCTGGTGCGCCGCCAGGCCCTCGCGCACCTCCGGCCCGCCGAACCCGAGGAATTCGAGGCCGAGCGAGGCCTCGAAGGCCGGGCCGAGCATCCGGTACCAGTGGTTGAGACTGTGCTTGGTCCAGCGGATCGCCGTCGGGGCCCCTTCCGCGAGCTGGGTCGCGATGCGGGTCGCGGTCTCGACGACCTCGTCGTCGTCGACGCACTTCGAGACCAGACCGATCCGTTCCGCCTCCTCGCCCAGAAGGGGCTCACAGGTCAGCAGGTAGTACTTCGCCTTGGCCATACCGGCCAGCAACGGCCAGCAGATCGCGGCATGGTCACCGGCCGCGACGCCAAGGCGGGTGTGGCCGTCGATGATCTTGGCGGTGCGCCCGACGACGGAGATGTCGGCGAGAACCGCCACGACCAGGCCGGCGCCGACGGCCGGTCCGCGGACCGCGGAGATGATCGGCTTGGTGCAGTTGATGACGTTGAAGACCAGGTCGCGGGCCTCGCGCATGATCCGCATCCGGCTGGCGTAGTCGTTGATCATGTCGTCGAGGAGGTCGAAGTTGCCTCCCGACGAGAACGCTGTCCCGGCACCTCGGATCAGCACGGCGCGAACGGCGTCGTCGCGCTCGATGGCCGGCCAGACATCGGCGAGATCACGATGCATCTGCGGTCCGACGGAGTTGAGTCCCGGTGCCTCCAGGACGATCTCGAGCACCCCTGCGGCGCTCAGCTCGAACTGCAGGCTCGGGAACTCGGCGTACCAGTGCGACATGGGGGTGCCTTTCAAGATCGTGATGCCCGAATCATCTGGCCCGCGATGACCAGTTGCTGGATCTGAGACGTGCCTTCGTAGATCCGGAACAGCCGGGCGTCGCGGTACAGCCGCTCCACGGCGATCCCGCGCATGTAGCCGGCCCCGCCGTGGATCTGCACCGCGCGATCGGCCACCCGACCGACCGCCTCGCTCGCGAAGTACTTGCTCGCCGCCGGGCCGAGCTTGACGTCGACGCCGTCGTCGAAGCGACGGGACGCGTCGAGAACCAGAGCCCTCGCGGCCATCGTGTCGGTCTTGGAATCGGCCAGCATCGCCTGGACCAACTGGAAGTCGGCGATCGGCTTGCCGCCCTGCTGGCGCGCCAGTGCGTAGGTCAAGGACTCGTGCACGAGGCGTTCGGCCATACCGACGCAGAGGGCCGCAATGTGCAGCCGGCCGTGCGCGAGGGCACGCATCGCGGTGACGTACCCGGCGCCCTCCTCGCCACCGATCATGGCCTCGTGGGGCACCCGGACGTCGTCGAGGATCACATCGGCGCACCACGCGCCGGCCTGGCCCATCTTGCGATCCTTCGGGCCGATGGTCACGCCCGGCGCGACCCTGGGCACCAGAAAGACCGAGACGCTGCGGCTCGGCGGGCCGGTGGGCGAGGTCCGCGCGAAGACCATGATCACGTCGGCCACCGGCGCGTTCGTGATGTAGCGCTTGACGCCGTTGATGACCCAGTCGTCACCGTCCCGCACCGCCCGGGTCGTGAGACTTCCGGGGTCAGACCCCGCCTCGGGTTCGGTGAGGCCGAAGGAGGCTATCCATTCCCCGCTCGCGAGCCGGGGAAGGTAGGTCTCCCGCTGCTGCTCGGTCCCGCCCTCGAGGAGGGTGTGCCCGGCGATGCCGTTGTTCGTGCCGAACAGCGACCGGAAGGCCGGCGTCGTCCAGCCGAGTTCCATCACGAGCTGGGCCTCTTCGTACATCGACAGGCCGAGCCCGCCGTACTGCGACGGAATCGCGAACCCGAACAGGCCCATCTGCTTCGCGGCCTCGACGATCCCCGCGGGAATCTCGTCCTTGGAGTCGATGCTCTCCTCCAGGGGGACGACCTCCTGGCGGACGAAGCGCCGCACTTCCTTGAGTACGACGTTCAACTCATCGGCGTCCATCGCCATCTCCTGTCTGTGTCTCGCTGGGGGCCAGCCCCACGACTCCCGCCGCCACCAGGGCGGAAATCTCGGCCTCGCTCCGGCCCAGGCCGCGCAGGATGTCCCGGGTCTGGCTGCCGACGTCGGGGATCGGATCCATGCGGGGGGTCCACCCCGCCGCGACCGGAGGGGGCAGCAGGGAGCGGATCGGACCGACCGGCGAGTCCACCGGGCGCCAGCGGTCGCGTGCTTCGAGCTGGGGATGGGCCAGCAGTTCCTCGGAGTGGTTGACCCGACCGCAGGCGATGCCGGCGCCGTCGAGAACCTTGACGGCCTGATCCAACGTCAGATCGTTCAGCACGTGAGCGCAGGCCTCGGTCACCTCGCCGCGATGGGCGGTTCGCGCGGCGCTGGTGGCGAAGCGCGGATCGACGGCGAGGTCCGGACGCCCCAGCACCTGGATCGCCAGGCGCGACCACTCCCGATCGTTCTGGACCGCCACGACGACCTGCCGACCGTCGACGGTCGTGAACGCCTCGTACGGTGACAGCGACGGGTGACTGACCCCATTGGGGACGTGTCGACGACCGCTGCCCTGCGTGAAGTAGATGCTGTAGCCCATCCACTCGGAGATCGCGTCGAGGAGACTGACCGCGATAGCCCGGCCCTCGCCGGTCTGTTCGCGTTCATACAGCGCCGCGAGGATGCTGCTGAAGACGTACAGTCCGGCGCTCAGGTCGGCGATCGGGATGCCCGGCTTGGCGGGGCGGTCCGCCCAACCCGTCGTGGCGATCGAGGCGCATTCGGCCTGGACCACCAGGTCGTAGGCGCGCCGGTCGCTGTAGGGACCGCCTTCGCCGTAGCCGGAGACATCGCAGGCGATCAGCGTGGGGTGCCTGGCCACCAGCTGCGCGGCCGACAGTCCCAGCTTGGCCGCACCGCCCGGCGCCAGGTTCTGCACCACGACGTCGGCACCGGCGATCAACTCCTCCAGGATCGCCCGACCGGACTCCGTGTGAAAGTCGAGGGCCAGCGACTCCTTGTTGCGGTTGACCCAGACGAAGTGGGACGCCATGCCGGCGACCTCGTCGTCGTAGTCCCGCGCGAAGTCGCCGCTGCCCACCCGTTCGACCTTGATCACCCGGGCGCCGAGGTCGCCGAGATGGCGCGTGGCGAACGGCGCGCTCACGGCCTGCTCGATGGCGACCACGACGACACCGTCGAGAGGGCCGCCCATCACATGTCGAATCCGCCGCCGCAGATCACCGTCTGCCCGCTGATGTAGTCGGACTCGGGCAGGCACAGCAGGTAGACCGCGCCCGCGGCCTCCTCCGGCGTGCCGCCGCGACCGAGCGGGATCATCTGCTCCAGGGCGCTGACCAGCGCGGGGCTCATCCCGACCGCGAGCTCCTTGCCCTCGATCTCGATGGTGGCGCCGTCCGTCGCCGCCGCCGTGAGGCGGGTCTTGATGAAGCCGAACGCCACGGTGTTGACCGTGACGTTGTACCGGCCCCACTCCTTGGACAGCGTCTTCGTCAGGCCCAGAACGCCGGCCTTGGCCGCCGAGTAGTTCGCCTGGCAGGCGTTGCCACCCGTGCCCGCGAGCGAGGACACGTTGACGACCTTGCGGCCGCGGACCGGGCCACCGGCGGCCTTCTCGGCCTTGGCGGCTGCGGCGATCACCGGCTGGGCCGCGCGCAGGATCTTGAACGGCGCCTTGAGGTGCACGTCGAGGATCGCGTCCCACTGCTCGTCGGTCATCTTCTGGATGACCGAGTCCCAGGTGTAGCCGGCGTTGTTGACGATGATGTCCACGCCGCCGAACTCCGCGACCGCGGTCTGGACGAAGCGCTCGGCGAAGCCCTCGGCGGTGACGCTGCCGGCGCAGGCCACCGCGCGCCCGCCGGCCTCCTCGATCGCGGCAACGGTCTCCTTGGCGGGGGCATCGTCGAGATCGTTGACGACCACGGCGGCACCCTCAGCGGCGAGCTTGAGCGCGATCTCGCGGCCGATGCCGCGGCCGGATCCGGTGACGAGGGCGACGCGCCCGTCGAGCTTTCCCATCAGAGAACTCCCAAAGTGGTGAGCAACCAGAAAGCGTGACACGCCTAGTGGTTGTTGGCGGTGGTTAGAGGGCGACGACGGCGTTGCCGGTGAGGGTCGTGGTGCCGTCGGCCAGGGCGGCGACCAGCTCCAGGGTGGCGCGGCGTTCGCCGTCGACCTCCTCGATCGAGACGACCTTCGCCGTGCAGGTGGGCTCGCCGTGCACCGGCGTGATCGCGGCGAAGCGCACGCCGTAGGAACGGATCCGCTCCTGCGGCACGAGGTCGGTGAGCAGCCGGGCCAGGTACGCCATGGAGAGCATGCCGTGGGCGAAGACGTCGGGCATGCCGGACGACTTCGCGAGCTCGTGGTCCAGGTGGATCGGGTTGGTGTCCCCGGAGGCCCCGGCGAACAGGGACAGGGTCGTGCGGGAGATCGGGGGGATGTGCAGCGCGGGCAGCTCGGCGCCGACGCTCGCGTCGTCGAGAACGGTCATGACGCCACCTCCGGGTGCCGAACGACGATCGTGCAGGTCAGCTCTGCGACCGCAGGACCCCGATTCATCGGTGATCGCGGTCTTCTTGACGACGAACTCCAGGGCGCCGCCGCGCTTGGTGTAGACCTCGGCGATGGTCGAGGTCGCGGTCAGCCGCTCACCCGCGTACGCCATGCGGTGGTAGGCGAAGTCCTGTCCACCGTGCAGCACGTACCGCAGGTCGATGCCGAGATCGAGCCCCCACTGGAACGGCTCGGGCAACTCCTGCTCGATCGCGAACAGGAACGTCGGGGGGACCGGCAGGTCCCGGTGGCCGGCGTTCTTCGCCGCGTCCAGGTCGGAGTAGACCGGATCGAGCTGGCCGGTGGCGCGCGCGAAGGCGACCAACCGGCCGCGTTCGATGTCCATGCTCACCGGCTCCAGGACTGTCCCGATCGCGCTCGGATCGACACCCATCTACGCCACCTTCTGATAGAGGGTCACGACCGCGGCACCGCCGAGGCCGATGTTGTGCTGCAGCGCGACGTCGACGCCGTCGACCTGACGCCCACCGGCCTCGCCGCGCAGCTGCCACACCAGTTCGGCGCACTGCGCCAGGCCGGTGGCGCCGAGGGGGTGGCCCTTGGAGAGCAGTCCGCCGGACGGGTTGGTGACGACCTTGCCGCCGTAGGTGTTGTCGCCGTCGAGGATGAACTTCTCCGCGGTCCCGTCGGGGGTCAGCCGCAGCGCCTCGTAGGTGAGCAGTTCGTTGACGGTGAAGCAGTCGTGCAGTTCCACGACCTTGATGTCCTCCGGGGAGACACCGGCGGCGTTGTAGACCAGGTCGGCGGCTTCGCGAGCCATGTCGTAACCGGCCACACGCATCATGTCCGTGGTGAAGCTCGACGACCGGTCGGTCGTCATCGCCTGGGCGGCGATCTGCACGTCCGCGCGCAGGCCGTGCCTGGCCGCGAACGCCGGCGAGCACAGGACGGCCGCGGCCGCACCGCAGGTGGGCGGGCAGCAGTGCAGCCGGGTCAGCGGGCCGTAGACGTGCGGGGCGTTCATGACGTCCTCGACCGCGATCGGGTCGCGGAACACCGCGTACGGGTTGTTCGCGGCGTGGGAGCGGGCCTTGACCGCGATGCGCGCGAGGGTGTCGTCGGCCAGGCCGTACTTCTCCTTGTACGCCTCGCCCGCGCCGCCGAAGTACTTCGCGGCCATCGGGGCGTCACTCGGCGGCCGCAGTCGGTCCGTCGCCTCGTCGAAACGTCCGAGCGGGCTGGGCCGGTCGTCCCAGTGCGTGACGAGCGCGCCGCGCTGCATCTGCTCGAAACCCAACGCCAGGACGCAATCCGCGGCGCCGGATTCGACCGCCTGGCGGGCCAGCCACAGGGCGGAGGACCCGGTGGCGCAGTTGTTGTTGACGTTCACCACCGGGATACCGCTCAGCCCGACGCCGTAGAGCGCATGCTGCCCACAGGTGGAGTCGCCGTAGACGTAACCCACGTAGGCCTGCTGGATCGCGCTGTAGTCCAGCCCGGCGTCGGTCAGCGCGGATCGCACCGCGGCCTCGGCCATCACGTCGTAACTCTGTGCCTTGCTCGGCGTCGCGAAGGGGACCATTCCCACCCCGGCTACCCGTGCTGCGTCGGACATCTTCGACCTCCTGCACTAGCGGTGATTCAGTTACAGTGGCACACTAACTGAATCCTGACTAGTACCGGAGTGTGGCGATGGACATCACTGCGCATCTACACCGCAATGCCTTGCACACGCCGGACTGCGAGTCGACGATCTTCGGCGACCGGGTTCGGAACTGGGGCGAGACACGGGAGCGCGTCGCCCGCCTGGCGGGCGCGCTGCGTTCGCTCGGTGTCGCCTCCGGCGACCGCGTGGCGATCCTGTCGCTGAACTCCGACCGTTACCTGGAGTACCTGTTCGCGGTGCCCTGGGCGGACGCGGTGGTCAATCCGATCAACATCCGCTGGAGCGTGGGGGAGATCGTCTACTCGCTGCTGGATTCCGACACCAGCGTGCTGTTCGTCGACGACGCCTTCGCTCCGATGCTGCCCGCGTTACGCGAGCAGGTGCCGGGGCTGCGCACCGTGGTGCACTGCGGGGACGGACCCACCCCCGAGGGCGCGCTGGACTACGAGCGCCTGATCGCCGATCACGCGCCCGTCGAAGACGCCCGACGGTCGGGGGAGGCGCTGGCCGGCATCTTCTACACCGGCGGCACGACCGGGCACCCCAAGGGCGTGATGCTCTCCCATGCCAACCTGATCGTCTCCGCGATGGCGGCCGCCGCCAGCGGCCTCGTCGAGGCCGACGCGCGCACGCTGCACGCCGCGCCGATGTTCCACCTCGCCGACCTGTTCACCGTGCTGATCCGCAACATCCTCGGCGGCACCCACGTCATCGTGCCGTTCTTCGACCCGGCCGCGGTCGCGCAGGCGATCGAGAAGCACCAGGTGACCGACACCCTGCTGGTGCCGACGATGATCCAGATGCTCATCGACGCCCCCGGCACCCCGGACGCCGACCTGCGCAGCCTGCAGCGCCTGATCTACGGCGCCTCCCCGATCAGCGACGCCCTCCTCTCGCGCGCCGCAGCGGCCTTGCCCGGCGTCCGGTTCACCCAGGCGTACGGGATGACCGAGCTGGCGCCGCTGGCCACGTTCCTGCGCCCCGAGGAGCACGCCGATCCGGTGCTGCGCCGCTCCGCCGGCCGGGCGGGGCCCAACGTCGAGGTCCGGATCGTCGACACCGACGACAACGAGGTCGCCCCGGGCGTGGTGGGCGAGGTCGTGGTGCGCGGCGGGAACGTGATGCTCGGCTACTGGAACAAGCCCGCGGAGACGGCCGAGGCGGTGCGCGGGGGCTGGATGCACACCGGCGACGGCGGCTACATGGACGAGCGCGGCTACGTGTTCCTCGTCGACCGGATCAAGGACATGATCGTCAGCGGCGGCGAGAACGTGTACTCCGCCGAGGTGGAGAACGCGCTCGCGACTCACCCCGCGGTCGCCCAGTGCGCCGTCATCGGGGTGCCGGATCCGGAGCTGGGTGAGCGGGTGCACGCCGTGCTGGTCCTGCGCCCCGGCGCCTCCGTCACGCACGAGGAGCTGCGGGCGCACTGCAAGACCCTCGTCGCCGGCTACAAGGCGCCGCGCAGCAGCGAGTTCGTCGAGGCGATGCCGCTCTCCGGCGCGGGGAAGATCCTCAAGCGCGAGTTGCGGGTGAAGTACTGGCCCGAGGCGGGTCGTAGCATCGGATGATCACGACGCCAGCCCGCGGTACCCGGCCGCGCAATCGCCGCGAGCTCCTGCGCGCGGCGGCCGCCGACCTGTTCGCCCAGCACGGCTACGCCAACGTCTCGATGGCCGATGTCGCGGCAGCAGTCAACGTGGGCACGTCGGCGGTCTACCACCACTACGCCGGCAAGGCTGAGCTGCTGTACGACGTCATCGACGGCGCCCTCGAGCGTGCGGCGTCGGGTCTGCCCACCTCCCCTGAAGGGGAGCTGCCCGAGGTGGCCGGCATCCTGTCGGCGCTCATTCTGGACGACCGTGCGCTGGGAGTGCTGTGGCAGCGCGAGTCCGGCAACCTCGGCAAGGCCGAACGCGGCCGGCTGGGCAAGAAGTTCGTGTACATCAACACCTGGTTGGCCGGACGCGCTCAGGGCCCGCCGCCCTGAACTGACCCCCCACCAGGTGGAGCTTCTCGCCGTCTGCGCGTTGCAGGCGATGACCAGCGTGGCCTTCCACCACCTGTCCCTGCCCCGGGGCCAGTACGAAGCGCTGCTCGCCGAGCTGGCGACCCGAGTCATGCTGATGGATCCGCCTCCCGCCGGCCCCAAACCCCGAGCGCGTCGTCCGGTGGCGCTCACCAGGGCGGACGAGATCATCGACGCGGGAGTTGCCCTGTTCGCCCGCCGCGGGTACGCCGACACGAGCATCGATGACATCGGAGCCGCGGTCGGCATCGCCGGCCCGACCATCTACAACCACTTCGCCAGCAAGCACGACATTCTCGTCGCCGGGCTGCTCCGCGGACACGACCAGCTGCAGGAAAGTCTTCGGGTGGCGCGCGCCGAAGGCGTCGGCCCGGCGGACGTGCTGCGCCGCCTCAGCGACGCCTACGTCGATCTGACGTTGGATCAGACGGATCTGATCGGGGCACTGAGCACCGAGTCGGTGCACCTGGGCGACGAGGCGGCGAGCCGGCGGGTCCGCGACGTCCAACGCGGGTACATCCAGGACTGGGTGGCGATCGCCCGGGCCCACAACCCGGCCGACACCCCGACCGTGGCCCGGATCAAGGTGCAGGCCGCGCAGATGATGGCCAACGACGTAGCCCGGGCGGCACGATTACGTCGAATCCCGAATTTGCGAGCCTCCGTGCGCGAAGCGGCCTGGCTTCTGCAACAGTAGGAGGTCCTCAATAGAGTGGCAACAAAGGCTGCCCAAGTACATTGCGGGGATGAGCGATGCGCCCGCCGACGAGCAGATCGAACGGGCCGCCCAGGCTGCCCGGGCGCTCGGTCGGGACGGGTCCACCCCGGGCGAGCTCTTCGACGTGCTCATCGAGGAGTTGCAACTTCGCCTTCCCGGCGTGGACCCGGACCTGAACGCCGCGTTCGCCGCCCTGGTCTCGCTGCACTCCCTGCAGGTCGAGCAAGCCGCCGCGGAACAGCACCGGCGCACCGAGACGCTCGCCCGGCTGCACGACGGGATGCTCGCGCTCCGCCCGATCGAGTCCCCGGAGCAACTGCTCGAACGGTCGACGCAGGAGGCCTGCCGCGCCTGCGGTTTCGATCGCGCCGTGCTGCTCCGCGTCGACGGCTCGACGCTGGTGCCCGAGAGCGTCTACATCGAGGGCGACCCGACGTGGGCGGCCGAACTGCTCGCGGCCAGCCGGACCGCGCCGATGCCCCTCCAGATGGGAACCAACGAAACCGAGGCGCTCCGCCGCCGGCGCCCGCTCATGGTCCGCGACGCCACCGCGGATCCCGGCGTCCCGGACATGGCCGCCGTCTACAAGACCACGAGCTACGTCGCGGCGCCGATCATCCCCGAGGGCCGGGTGATCGGCTTCCTGCACGCCGACTACTGCCACCACCCGGAGAGGGTCGTCGACGAGTTCGACCGCGACGCGCTGTTCGCGTTTGCCGAAGGCTTCGGCTTCGCCTTCGAGCGGGCGACCCTGCTCCATCGTCTCCGCGCGCAGGGGAGCGAGGTACGGCGGCTGCTGTCGTCGGCCGAGGAAGTGGTTCGTTCGCACTCCGAAGCCCAGTTGGACCTGGTCCGCATGGCCGACGCCGAGCTCGCTTCTGCCCGCTCCAGCACCGGCCTGATCGCCGCCCCCACCTCGCTGCACGAGGTGCTCACGCGCCGCGAGTGCGAGGTGCTCCGCCTGCTCTCGGCCGGGCACAGCAACAGCGCGATCGCCGAGCAGTTGGTCGTATCCGAGGCAACGGTCAAGTCTCACGTGCAGCGAATTCTGCGCCGGTTGAACGTGCGCAACCGTATGGAGGCGGCGGCGGTTTATCACGGACTCACCGGCGAGCGGAGTGCACGGGCGGCCCACTAGCGTCCGCTACCGCTTTTCGGGGGTCCAGGTGGCGGGCAGCCGCTTGATGCCGTTGCTGAAGTTCCCGATGAGGAAGTCGGGCTCGGCCGACTGAATGTCCGGGATGCGGGTGAAGACCTCGGTGAGCAGCGACTTGAGCGTGGTCCGGGCCAGGGCGGCACCCAGGCAGTAGTGCGGTCCGCCGCCGCCGAAGGTGATGTGCGGGTTCGGGCTGCGCAGGATGTCGAAGCGGAACGGGTCAGTGAAGACGTCCTCGTCCCGGTTGCCCGAGCAGTACCACAGGACGACGTTCTCGCCGGCCTTGATCTCCTGGCCGCGGATGACGGTGTCCTGAGTCGCGGTGCGCCGCATGTGGTTGAGCGGGTGGGAGCAGCGAAGGACCTCCTCGACCGCGCCGTCGATGCGCCCGGGTACGTCCTCCCGCAGCAGCGCACGCTGGTCGGGGTTCTGGGAGAAGAAGTGGATCGCCTGCGCGCTGGCGTGGCGGGTGGTGTCGTTGGCGGCGACGCCGACCATGACCAGGAAGGCCCCGATCTCCTCGTCGGTCATGCGCTCGCCGTCGAACTCGGCGAGCGCCAGCCACGTCATCAGGTCGTTACCCGGATTCGCCCGGCGCTCCGGAACGATTTCCGCGGCGGTCTGGTGAATTTCCATCATCGCGTCGGCGAGGACCTCCAGGCCGCTCTTGTCACCGCAGACCTCCGGGTCGGTGAAGGCCAGGAGACGCTGACACGCCTCCACCGTCCGATCCCCCATCTCGCCCTCCGGCATGCCGAACATGCTGCGGAAGATCCGCGCCGGGAGCACCTTGGAGATCAGCACCGCGAAGTCGCCCTCGCCGCGCGCGGCCACCTCGTCGACGAGATCCCGGGCGTGGCCCTGGATCCAGCCCTCGAGGGTGCGCATGTTCTTGGGCTTGAACGCGTCCATCGTGATCCCGCGCAGCTGCGTGTGTCGCGGCGCGTCCATGGCAATGAACGACTGCACCAACTCCGTCATCTCCGGGGCGAAGCTCTCCATGATGACGCCATCGGCGGAGGAGAACACCTCGGGGTTTCGGCTCGCCGTGCGGATGTCCTCGTGCTTGGTCAGCGACCAGAAACCTTTGGTGTTGAGCTCCGGCGGCAGCAGGTCGGACTCGACCGGCCGGCTCCACGGGACGGGGTTCTCCCGCCGCAACACGGTGAACGCGGCGTCCCGTTCGGCGACCGACAGGGCCCAGAAGCTGCGCGCGCTCAGGTCGATCTCCCCATGGGTGGTGAGGGGAGCCGGGGCGGTGGTGGTCATGGTGGTCCTTTCGCGCACGAGGCGGACGGGCAAGTGAGGGTGGACGGTCAGTCGACGATCTCGATTGCCCCCATCGGGCACATGGAGATCGCGCGTTCCACGGCTGCGCGCAGGCCCTCGACGGGCTCGGGTTCCAGCACGATCACCTGGTGGGCTTTCTCGTCGAGGTCGAAGACCGTCGGCGCGGCGAGCAGGCACTGGCCGTGGCCGGCGCAGAGGTCCAGGTTCGCCTCGACTCGCAGGTGACCTGTCAGAGCGTTGGACATCGAAGCGCTCGCCTCCGTTGCGGATCAGCGGATCGGAGGAGAACTCTCCGTCTGCGCCACGATCCTCCGTTGGGCGCTACGGGTCGATCCGTCGGTGTGATGAAAAGCGACCCCCGGTAGGAGGGTGCGCACTGTGCGTCGGCACTGATGACCCCAACGTGCCGGGCCGCGCTTTTGGCGGCCGGAAGGAGAACAACCCGTCGAAAGGATGAGGGTTTGCCGCACGAAGACGGATGATCTGCGTCACTCCTGGCCGTCATGCTGAGGGTGCCCGCCCCCCAGCACAGCCCGTCCCCGATCTCCGTCGTCCTTCAAGAGAAGAGCTGAGCGATGACCGCCCCCCCTACCCATCAGATCGTCTTCCGAGCGGAGGCCTAATGGCCATTCGAGGTATGAGGCGATCGTTGATCGCCCTGACTGCGAGTATCACGTTGCTCGCGGGTTGCGGTGGCGCGGCCATTGAGAGCGCGGCCGAGCCTGGTGCGGCGCAGGTGGACACCACTACTGCGGTGACGGATGTTCCCGCCGGTACTGACACGGCGGTCGTTCCTGGTGTGGTGGCTCCCGATGCGGGCACGACCGGCGCGACGGCCGCGGGCGGTGCGGGCACGAGCGGTGGCGCGAGTGCTGGTGGCGCGAGCACGACCCCGGGTAAGACGGCCACGGGCAAGACGGGTGGGGCTGGTACGGGTAAGGCCACGACCAGCACGTTGTCCGCGGTGGAGAAGGTGATCGCGACCGCCCCGATCTTCGGGGGTAACGGGCCGTGCAAGCCGGCCACGCTCTCCCCGGTCGCGATCGGGAATGTCAGCACGCTTTCGGGTGTGATCGGGGAACTGATGAGCCCGGTGCGTTCGGGGCTGGAGACCTTCACGGCCTCGCAGAACGCCTGTGGTGGGTTGAACGGTCACAAGATCGAGTTGTTCATCGGTGATGACCAGGGGGATCCGTCCACGGCGTCCTCGAAGGTTCAGGAGCTGATCCAGAAGAACAAGATCATGGCCTTCATCGGCAACATCGAGGTCCTCACGGTCGATGCGATCGTGCCGGTGATCAAGAAGTACGGGATCCCGGTGATCGGTTCGGACCTGACCAGTAACACCTGGTTCACCAATCCGCTGATGTTCCCGATGGGCTCGGGTATCCAGTCCACGGCGTATGGCTACCTCAACGCGGCGGTCAATCACTTCAAGGTCAAGAACGTCGGGCAGATGTGGTGCCTGGAAGTGCCGCGCGCGTGTGAACAGCACGACCGGGCGTTTAGGGAACTCGCGCCGATGATGGGCGCGACGGTGAAGAAGACGATCCAGGTCTCGATCACGGCCCCGTCCTATGTTCAGCAGTGCCTGGACATGAAGAACGCCGGCGTGGAGGCCATGGGTCTGACTTTCGATGCGGCCTCCCAGAACCGGGTGGCCCGCTCGTGCACCCAGGTCGGTTTCTTCCCCAAGGTCATGCCCTACCCGCTCGGGGTGGGTAATGAGAAGCAGTTCCTGCAGGGCAACAAGTGGCTCGGGAACGCTTTCGTCTCGATGAACCACTTCCCGTGGTTCATGAACGACACCCCGGCGCTGAAGTACTGGCACGCCTCGATCGCCAAGTACAACCCGGGCTTCACCAACGGCGGTGCCGCGGTGATGGGCTGGTCCAGTGGTGCGTTGCTCGTCGCGGCCGCGGCCGGGCTCTCGGCGGAGAACCCGACCACCCAGCAGCTGCTGGAAACGCTGTGGACCTTCAAGGGCCAGAAGTGGACCACCCTCGGCGGGCTCACCCCGCCGCTGACCTTCCGCAAGAACGGGAACCCCAGCGTCCCGTACTGCTTGTGGACCGGGATCTCCAACGCCGAGAACACCGGCTGGGCCAGTGGCACCTCCAAGCCCAGCTGCACCGACCTGATCGCCCCGAGCGACCCGCAGAAGGCACTCGTAGGAACACCCTGACCCTCGCGGGGCACGGATCGGGGAGCCCTCTCCGGGGCTCCCCGACTCGTGTACTGACGGCGATCAGCGCTCGGCGGCCGTCCCAGCCGCTCGAGGGGTGCGGTAGCTCCTCACACGACGAAGTACAGGAGTGGTCATGGACTTGAAGGTCCTCAAGAGTCAGTGGGATCGCACAGCCGCCGTCGTGCTCACGCTGGCCGGCGCGATCTGCCTCATCGCCGGATACCTCGGCGTCAGCGACTCGGCGATTCTCGCCGAGCAGACCCGTTTCATCGTCTCCGGCGGGATCGGCGGGATCTTCCTGCTCGGCCTCGGCGCCACGCTGTGGATCTCGGCCGACCTGCGCGACGAGTGGCGCAAGCTCGACCGGATCGAGCGGGCCCTCGCCGAGGGCGTCCTGACGTGGTCGGGCGAGTCGATCGGCGGCAGCTCGCACCGCGCGAAGCCGGCCTCGAACTCGGTCGCTGTCGACGTCACGGCCGAGCAGCTTGCCCACTTGGCGTCGTCGCGTGAGCACGCGTAGGGCCTTGGGCGGCCCCGGGGGCAGTGCCCACGTGAACAGTGGGTCTCCGTGGGCGCCCCAGCTCTATGTCGTCTACGCCGTCCTGGCCGTGCTCGGCGCCGCCCTGTTCTTCGCCGGTACCGGCGTGGTGGGCAACGAGGCGGTCTATGACGACCAGGTCCCGGGCATCAACATCGCCATCGTCGGCGTCGTGCTCGCGAACGCGGCCGGGGCGCTGCTGTTGCTGGCGGGCCGCCGTTCGGTGACCGCCCGCCGGGTGGCCGTGCTCGGCGCGGTGCCCGCGGCGCAGGCGAACCTCGCCACCATCACCTCCCCTGCCAGTTCGGCCCACCTGGTCGGGGGCGAAGGCCTGACCCACTTCCACCGTGCGGACTGCGCGATGGCGGCTGGACGTGACTGGCCGGAGCTCGACCGGACCGCGCACGAGCGTGCGGGGCGTACCGCCTGTGGGGTGTGCAAGCCATGAACCAGTTCCTGAACTACATGGTCCCGGGTATCGCGGACGGATCGGTCTACGCCCTCGCGGCGATCGGCCTGGTCCTGACCTACAAGACCTCGGGCGTGTTCAACTTCGCGCACGGCGCCCTGGCGGCGACCGGTGCGTACGTCTTCTACGAGGGCTACGTCGAGCAGGGCTGGAAGTGGCCCTTCGCGTTCCTGGTCTCGCTGATCGTCGTGGGTGTTCTCGGTGGGTTGGTCCTGGAGCGGTTGGCGACGTTGCTCGCTTCCGCGCCGACAGTGACCACCGTGGTGGCCACGGTCGGCCTGCTGGTGCTGCTGCAGTCACTGATGACGGCGATCTACGGCGCCTCGGACAAGAAGAGCGGTGACTTCCTCCCGACAGGAGGTCCCCGTGTCGGTGACGTCACCATCTCCTACGGCGACATGATGATCACCGGCTTCTGCGTCGGTGCCTCGCTCCTGCTGTTCCTCTTCTTCGGCCGGACCCGGATGGGCCGCGCGATGACCGCGGTCGTCGACGACCCGAACCTGCTGGCGTTGCAGAAGAGCAACCCGGCCGTCGTGCGCCGGCTGTCCTGGGTGCTCGGCTCCTGCTTCGCCACGATCTCGGGCATGTTGCTGGCACCCAAGCTGGGTGTCTCTGTCGGCGTGCTGGTTCTGATCGTCATCGCGGCCTATGGTGCGGCGGCGGTCGGTCTGTTCGAGAACCTGCCGCTGACGGTGGCCGGTGCGTTCTTCATCGGGATTGTGGTCAACTACCTGCCCTCGCAGACGCAGAAGACCGACTCGCTGTTTCTGCAGTCGATGCCGCGGAACGTGCCCTTCGTGGTGCTGCTGCTGGTGTTCCTCTTCGTGCCGGCGCGGATGCTCACCGAACGCGGCGTGCGCAACGCGCGGCGGTTCAAGGCGCCGAAGTCCTTCCCGTTGCCGATCACGGCCGCCGGCCTGGCTGCCCTGTTGGGCGTGCTCATCCTGATGCCGAACGTGGTTGCGGAGACCGACGTCACGGTCTACAGCGCGTTCATCGCCTACGCGATCATCTTCATGTCGCTCGGCATGCTGCTGTACATGTCCGGGATGATCTCGCTGTGCCACCTGGGCTTCGCGGCCATCGGTGCCACGGTCTCGGGCAAGTTGATGACGCTCGGGTTCTTCCCGTTCATCCCGTTCATGGGTGATGACGTGACGGTCTCCTGGCCGGTCGCCGTCCTCATCGGTGGCCTGGTCGCGATTCCGTTCGGTGCGGTGGTGGCCATCCCGGCCATCCGCCTGGCCGGCATCTACGTCGCGGTCGCGACGTTCGGTTTCGGCATCCTGTTGCAGCAGGCGTTCTACCTGGCTCCGGTCATGTTCGACGGCGGAAGCCTGGTGCAGCACCCGCGGCCGGGTCAGGAGTTCAGCGTCGGCCCGACCTCGAAGCGGTTCGAGCCGATCGACGGCACCGCGGCGGGCCTGTTCGGGATCGACTTCTCGAACGAGAAGAACTACTACTACCTGGCCCTCGCCGTGCTCGTCGTGATGGCGGCGATCGTCCTGCTCCTCATCCGGAGCCGCCTCGGTGCGCTGCTGCGGGCGATGGCGGACTCCCCGGTCGCTCTGGAGGCGCACGGGGCGAACACCAACGTCATGCGCATCGCGGTGTTCTGCCTGTCGGCCTTCATGGCCGGGGTCGGCGGTGGCGTGCTGGCGGGGGTGACCCAGTCGGCCAGTGGCAACGCCGGCGGCACGTTCGACTACACGGTCTCGCTGATCTTCGTCGCGGTTCTCGGCTTCTGTGGCCGGCGCCCGATCCTGTCCCCGATCCTGGCGGCGTTCGCCTTCCAGGTGATCAAGATCTACCCGCCGTTCGACGACCCGACGATGATCAAGTACCGCGGCGTCATGTTCGGTGCGCTGGCGATCTTCGTCGCCGTCGCCCCGGCCCTCAACCTCAATGCCCTGATGGGCAACCGAGGCAAGGAACGCTCGGTCGACGCCGACGGCGCCGGTGGTGGCAGCATGATCGCGGATCGCCTGGACCTCAACCCGGTCCGGCCGGTCACCATCCGAACCGTCGAGGAACCGGTGCTGCTCGGGAGTAAGGGGTCAGGGACATGAGTGTCGACCTCGACGTCCAGAACGTCACGGTCCGCTTCGGCGGCATCGTGGCGGTCAACGACGCCACCCTGCTGGCGAAGGGCGGCCAGATCACCGGTCTGATCGGGCCGAACGGGGCCGGGAAGACCACGTTCTTCAATGCCTGCACCGGGCGTAACCACCCGCAGTCCGGCACGGTCCGGCTCGGGGATCAGGACCTGCACGGTCACCGGTCCTCCAACCGGGCCCACCACGGCCTGGGGCGCACGTTCCAGCGGATGGAGCTCTTCGAGAGTCTCACCGTGAAAGAGAACGTGGAGACCGGGCCGGCGGCGTTCTATTCGAGTTTCCGCCCCCTGGGGCTGATCTACTCGACCCGCAAGGAAACCAAGCAGATCAAGCAGCGCGGCATCGAGGCGATGGAGCACTGCAACATCGCGCACCTGCAGAACAAGATTGTGGGTGACCTGTCCACCGGTCAGCGGCGTTTGGTGGAACTGGCCCGGGCGATCGCGACGCCGTTCAAATTCCTGCTCCTCGACGAACCGTCATCCGGTCTCGATGTTCAGGAGACGCACCAGTTCGGCAAGGTGCTCACGGACTGGGTGAAGGAAACCGGATTCGGCATTCTCATCGTCGAGCACGACATGGCGTTGGTGTCCGAGATCTGTCAGCAGATCTACGTGCTCGACTTCGGCAAGATCATCTACCAGGGCACCACGAAGGAAGCCCTGAGCAGTGATCTGGTGAAGGCGGCCTATCTCGGGGAGGTCTCCGTTGCTTGAGTTACGGAACATCACCGCCGGTTACGACACCGGCACGGTCCTGCGCGACGTCACGCTCTCCGTGCCGGACAACGCCACCGTCGCACTCCTGGGGCCCAACGGCGCCGGCAAGACCACCTTGCTGCGCGTCGCCTCTGGTCTCGTCAAGCCGTACTCCGGCCAGATCCTCATCGACGGCATCGACGTGACCGGAGAGCCCCGCCTACAAGATGTCGCGCAACGGCGTCATCCACGTGCCTGAGGGGAGAGGGATCTTTCCTTCGCTCACGGTGGCCGACAACATCCTTCTGCAGTGTCCGCCCGGAGAGTTCAAGAAGGGATTCAAGACGGCCACCGCCACGTTCCCCCGGCTCGGGGAACGCGCCCGGCAGATTGCCCGGACGATGAGCGGCGGCGAACAGCAGATGCTCGCCCTCTCCCACGCGTACGTCAGCAACCCCAACGTCGTCCTGCTCGACGAGGTCTCGATGGGGCTGGCACCAAAGATCGTCGAGGAGATCTTCGACTACCTGTCGGACCTCGGAAAGAAGGGCGTCGCCCAGTTGCTCGTCGAGCAGTACGTGGGGCAAGCGCTGAAAATGGCCGACTACGTCTACATCCTGGATCGTGGACGCATCAGTTTCGCCGGTGAGCCCGGGGAAATCAGTGAGGAGACAATCATGAACAGCTACCTCGGATCGTTGGCGTCATGAAGGCGCCTCGCTGGGCATTCGCACTCACCGCCTTCGGCACCGTCGGCGCGTCGGCCGTGCTCGTGGGCCTTCCCGGTTCGGCCTCGGCGGATGAGAACCGCTACAACCTCGAAGCCCGCGGGGACGCGTGGTACTTCGAGGTCAACGGCGATGAGATCCCGGCCTCGCCCAAGAACGACGCCGGGTCGCTGACCGCGGCGGCCGAGACCACCAACTCCGGTGGCAGCAAGGGTTTTGCCGGGATGCCGTACTTCGGCAACACCGCGCAGACCCTGCCCGGCACCATCAACGGTGTCCCGAACCAGTTCGGCGCCGGCCAGCTCCAGCTGCCGTTCGCCGTCATGCCGGGCTTCGTGCAGACCGCCTCCTCGGGCACCCCGAACGCCGAGTCCGACTTCGGCTACGGGCGGGTCAAGTCGGCCAGCACCGAGACCGCCTCGACGTCCTCGGCCTACTACGGCGCCCCGGCCTCGGTCCCGGCACCGAACCAGCAGCAGAGCGCGAACGCCTCCACCGAGGCCAAGGGCAACAACGTCTCCGCGGTGGCCTCGGGCAGCTCCTCGGGGTTCGTCTCCGGTCCGCTCGAGGTCGGTAACTCCACCGCGATCGCCTCCATCACCCAGACCGTCGGGGAGGCGGCCAAGATCGAGAGCAAGACCTTCGGGCAGTTCTCGGTCAACGGCCAGGAGTTCGGCTTCGACCAGAACGGCTTCAAGTACGCCGGGCAGGGCCAGGACAGCAAGGAAGCGATCTCCCAGGCCAACTCGGCGCTGAAGAACGCCGGCATCCAGATCGACCTGGCCCCGGTCATCACAGGCAAGGACGAGACCGGCAAGACCACCTACACCATCGGTGGCCTGATGATCACGACCACCCAGACCAGCCCCTCCGGTTCGGGCGGGGTCTTCCAGATCACCTACATCCTGGGCCGGGCCAAGGTCGGCGCCGCGGTTGAGGAACTCGGCTTCGGCAAGTCCGCCGGCAGCACCTCCGCCGGTCTGGACAGCAGCACCACCGACGCGAGCACCGACTCGGCGGACACGGCGGCCTCCGGGCTCGACGCAGCCGCCCTGCCGGCCGACATCGCCGCCGCCGGCGCGGCGGTCCCGACCAACCTGGCCACCATCACCGGCACCGGGGCGATCGCCCCGGTCACCGACGGGACCCAGGTTGCCGGCGCGAGCGACACCGTGAAGAGCCTCGGCTTCTCCGCCAAACCCGGCCAGACCGGCGACGGCAGCGAATGGCTCTACGCCATGCTGATCCTGGCCGGCGTCGGTGTCCTGGGCGGGCACTTCCTGTTCAGCCGCTTCGCCGTCGCGGCCAAGGGCGCCTGAATTTCGTTGGTACCTCTGCCCGTCGCCGTTCGAGGCGGCGGGCAGACGTGCTCAACGGAATCCTGCTTTCAGCGCACCGAGAACTCACACGGCATGGACTTGATGCCGTTGATGAAGTTCGCCTGCAGACGGTTGGGCGGCCCGGTGATCTGCAGGTCCGGAAGGTTGCGGAAGATCTCGTCGAACATGACGGTCATCTCGCGCCGCGCCAGGCTCGCGCCCAGGCAGTAGTGCGTGCCGCCGCCGCCGAAGCCGACCATCTCCGCGGTGTTGGTGCGCTCGATGTCGAAGCGGGCGCCGTCCGCGAACACCGCCTCGTCGCGGTTCGCGGACCAGTACCACATGACGACCTTCTCGCCGGCCGAGATCTTGGTGTCGCCCACGACGGTGTCGGTCACTGCGACGCGACGCATGTGCAGCACCGGGGTGGCCCAGCGGACGATCTCCTCGATCGCGTGCGGGGCCAGCGCGTCGTAGTTGGCCGCCAGCAGGGCACGCTGGTCGCGGTGCTCGGTGAGCAGATGCATGCCCCAGGACATCCCGTGCCGGGTGGTCTCGTTGCCGGCGATCGACAGCAGGACGACGAAGGCGGCGAAGTCGAACGGGGTGAGGCGCTCGCCGTCGACCTCCGCGTGCATCAGCAGCGAGCTGAGGTCGTCCTGGGGATGCTCGGCCCGTGCGATGCCCAGGCCCGCGGCGTACTCCAGGAAAGCCCCGGCGCTCTTCTTCACCTCCTCGATGTCACCGCCGAGTTCCGGGTCCCCGATGCCGAGCAGCACGTTGGTCCATCCGAAGACCTGCTGCTCGTCCTCCTCGGGAATGCCGAGCATGTCGCAGATGACCTGCAGGGGAAGGGGCGCCGCGAACGCCTCGACGAAGTCGCACGAACCGCCGGTCGCCCGGGCCGCATCGATGAGACGGCGGGCCCGCTCCCGGATCGAATCTTCAGCCTTGGCGAGAGTCCGCGGCGTGAACGCCTTCGACACCAGGCTGCGGACCTGGTGGTGCTTCGGGTTGTCCATGACGATGATCGACCCGACGGCGAGGTACTCCGGTGCCGGATCCCCGGAGATGACGCCGCCGGCGGAGGAGAAGGTGCGCTGGTCGCGGTTGACCGCCCGCACGTCCTCGAAGGTGACGGCCGACCAGTAGCCAGGTCCGGGGGCGTCACCGCCCATGGCTGTGACCTCTTCGTGGAAGCACATCCCGCCACCGCGGCGGGTGTCCTCCCGCAGCGCGGCGAAGGCGCGGTCGATCTCCGGGATCGGCTGCTTCCAGAACTCCACGTCGCCGAGTTGGATGTCGTCGACAGTCCGGTAGGCAGGCATCGTCGGCTCCCTGTGGCCCGTCCCTCGATCGGGGGCGACAGCAGGGCGATCGTGCCGCACTCGGTTGGTCGGCGCCAGGGCGAAGTGAGTCGACCTGATGAGGCCTGTCGCGACTTCCATGACTGGGACGTCGAAATGGGGGTCCGTGGGGGCCAGATTTCGACGCCCCGCTCATGAATGAGCGAGCAGCGTGCTGGGGCGCCGTCTACTCGCAGACGATGCCGTCGCTGTCCGCGTCGCGGTACCAGCCGTACTCCGGGTCCTCACCCTCGACGTACGGGCCGTAGCCCGCGGCCTTGGCGTCGGTGCAGTACGGGAAGCGCGGGTCCGTGCCGGAGTTCGGCGCAGGCGTGGCGACGGGCTGTGCCGGCGCGGCGGACCCGAGGCCGGGCGGCGGCAGCTCGACCGGGCCGTAAGCGGGCGCGGGCTGGTCCGGGCAGGTGGCCAGGACCCGGTCCATCGCGTCGCGCTCGGCGGGCTTGACCCACAGCTCGTACTTCGCCTTCACCGCGACCTGGCGGGCGACGTAGCTGCAGCGGTAGGACGAGCGCGGCAGCCAGGTCGCGGCGTCGCCGGCCCCCTTCTGCGAGTTCGCCGGACCGTCGACGGCGAGCAGGTTGAGCGGGTCGTTGCCGAACGCGATCCGCTTGCGCTCGTCCCACGCGAACGCCCCGCTCACCCAGGAGTCCGACAGGGCCACGACGTGGTCGATCTGGACGTCCGCACTCTCGGGTCCGCGCACGAAGTCGATGCGCGCGCCGGTGTACGGGTCGGGGTCGAGGACGCCGGTGGCCACCACGCAGTCCCGGGTCCCGGGCTTGAGGGCCACCGAGTGCAGGTCGCGGCGCAGGATGTCGTTGCGGGTGTCGCACCCGTTGCGGTCGACGTCGGCCCAGGCCTGCCCGTACTCCTCGCGCTCGTAGCCGGTCTGCGCGGCCCGGCCCTTGACCGCCAGCGTCGCGAGCAGCGCCCGGGCGCTGCCGGTCGGGGCCGGTGCCGCAGTCGAGGGGGACGGCGCGGGCGAGGCGGACGGCGCGGGCGGCACCGCGGGGGAGGCAGGCGGTTCGGCGGAGTCTGTGGAATCCGCCGCCGGCGTGGCGTCGGAGGCGGGCTCGGAGGGGGTGACGTCAAGGGTCCGCCCGGGGGTCGCAGTCGGGGTGGGCGACACCGGCGCGGCGCCCTCGGCGGACTCTGATCCCGAATCGCAACCGCCCAGCAGGATCAGGGCCGCGACCAGCAACGGGGCGGCGATCGTGCGCGCGACTGGGGTCACGACCCCATGATCGCGGCGCCGACGCGGGATGACCGGGAGGTGACGTGCCAACTGGTCCGAACGGATGAGTTGCCTTGTGCCCGGACGGCGGATCCGTGAAGGGTGAATCAGTAGCAATCTGGACACCTGGGGGCAACGCAGTCCGCGTGCATTCGACCGTTGGGGAGCGGTCGTCGCGAATCGCGAAGACACCTCGTAAAGCGACACCAGTGTCAAGTACGCGGCGGACAGTGCCGAATACGTCACGATGGGTGCCCGGTACATGCCGGGCCGAAGGGGGCTTCAGATGAGCGGTAAGACCAGGATCCTGGGTATGGGCCGGTCCCGCGGCGAGGTCGTGGCCGAGGGTTCCGAGGCTGTGGAGACGCCGGTGGCGCGCATCGTCGAACAGCGCAAGCCGTCCGACCCGCTCCAGGAGGCCCGTGACATGGAGGACGCCGCGATGGCGTACTCCGAGGTCGTTCACGTGCTCGGCGCGATCACCAAGACCACGCAGGCCGGCGAGAGCGCCTACGCGGGCCTGACGCTGGACGAGATGGCCACCAACCTCGAAACGGCGTGGGCGCGCTGGGACACCGCGCAGCGCCGCCTGATCGGCCAGCAGCGCACCGGCTGACGCTCCAGCCACAGATGTCGAGAAAGGCCCCGGACACTGTCCGGGGCCTTTCTGCGTTCTGTGGGTGCTACCTCACGCTCCGGCGTGGCGCGAGCACGATCATCGAAATTTTGTGATACCCATTAACACCGTATTCGTGCAGGTCAATGCCGCTTTTTCGATCAAGAACTGTGGATCAAGACAGCTGACCGCGGGTGAGGCCCCAGATGAGCGAAATCGTCAGCCCGACCGACTACAGCGCTGCGCTCATTCCCAAGGACGACCACCGCACGTACCTGACCGTCGGCGGGCACGAGATGGACCCCGACACCGACGAAGAGACCCACTACGTGGTCCTCGGCCTCACCGACCAGGCCGACACCGACGAGTCCGGCCGCTACCTGGAGCTCTCCAGCTACCTGCTCCCGGACGAGGCGCGCCGCCTGGCCGCCCTGCTCATCGCGCAGGCCGACGCCGCCACCGCCGCCGGCCAGTCCTGATTCGGCCGGCCACCTGCACAAACACCCCGGGAACACCCCGGGAACGCCCCGGGCTCGCTTCGCGTTGAAGCAATAGCAGGGCGACTACTCTGGGCGTTGGCCCAGCACCCTGCGGGCCACGGAGGTGCCCAAAACATGCAGAGCTCGAACCCGGTTCTCTCCCGCTCGGACACGTTCAGCCGTAACGGCTACGCGACGTTCCGCACCGAGCCGGATGCGCAGGCCCCAGACGGCCTCCGCCGGCAGTACTCGCCGTCGGGCCCGGTCTCCACCCAGCCGATGACGTTCGACGACGTCATCTCCCGCACCGGGCTACTTCTCGTCATCGCCATTGCCACCGGTGCCGGTGCCTGGGCCGCCGACGTCGGCTTCGGCCTGGCGATCGTGGCCGCGCTCGTCGGCTTCGGCCTGGCGATGGTGAACTCGTTCAAGAAGGTCCCGAGCCCGCCGCTGATCATGCTCTACGCGGCGGTCGAGGGTGTCTTCCTCGGCGCGTTCTCGCACGCACTCGAAGCAAGTGACCCGAAGCTGGAGGGCGTGGCCATCCAGGCCGTCGCCGGCACGGCGATCGTCTTCGGCGTCATGCTCGCGCTCTACAAGAGCGGCAAGATCCGGGTCACCCCGAAGATGCAGAAGGTCGTCCTCGCGGCGATTCTCGGCTTCGTCGGCCTACTCGTGTTCAACCTGATCTTCAGCCTCTTCGGCGGCGGCATCGACACCTGGGGCGGCCCGATGGGCGTCGCCATCGGTGCGGTCGGCGTCTGCCTCGGCGCCTTCATGCTGGCCCTGGACTTCGACCTCGTCGAGCGCGGCGTCCGTGACGGCGCACCGCAGATCGAGTCCTGGCGCGCGGCCTTCGGGCTCACCGTCACCATCGTCTGGATCTACTTCGAGATGCTTCGCCTGCTGTCCAGCCTGCGCGGCGACTGATCACAGCAACGCGAATCCCAGCAACGCCAATCACAGCAACCACGAGAGCGGCCCCCGACCTTGAGGTCGGGGGCCGCTTCGCGTTGGTGGGGTGCTCGGTTCGCTCTAGAGGAACGAGCGGTGAGCGCGCTTGAGATCGTGCTCGTGCACGATCGCCGTTGCGTGGCCGTGGGCGATGCCGTGCTCGTCCTGCAGCCACGTCACCTTGTCATCGAAACGAAGGAAGGCGGGGCCGTCCTCGATTTCGCGGAACCACTCGGGAAGTTCGCGGCCTGTGCGCTCGGGAACCCGAGCCAACAGGTTTTGGTGCGTCTCCTCGGAGTGGTGTAGGGACATGGGACCGCCTCTCACGTCGCGTAATCGGGGTAGACCGAACGTACGAACGAACTGGGCTTGCCGGTGGTACCAGGGTGCCCGTCACCGACCGGTCGCACAAGGTTTGCGCGCCGGTCGCCTAGGGCTTTTGCCGTCAATTTAGGCTGCCCCGCCCGCGCCGTCGGCGGGCGGGGCGCACCGCCAGTCATACCCTCGGTTTCTGTGACCACACGGAGCCATTCGGATGACCCGGATGGCCACGGAACGCACACCCTCGGTGATCGTCTGAGGGAGGTCGCGGACCGATTGCGACGGTTACCTGAGAGCCGCCTTAACAGAGTCGCCGGCGCAGCGCGGGAGCTGGCCCAGGCCCTCGCCGACGCCGCCGCGGGCATCGAGGGCCGGGACGATGCGGCACCGCCGCCGGCCCGCGCCGTCCCGACCTTGTCCGTGTTCGCCCTCGCCGACCAGGTGGCGGTCACCGGAGGAGACCTGACGGCCGCAGGAGCGGGTCTGGACCCGACGACGCCGGTCTGGTCGGGCGGCGCGCGTCAGCCGCTCCAGGACGTGCTGGGTGCCCTCGCAGAGCGAGTGGAACGGGTGCGCGATCTGGTCTGAGCGAGGGACCTGACTCAGGCGGCGCTGGCGGTCGCCTCGGTGGGCATCTCGTGGCGACGGCGGTGCCGCAGCAGCGCCCAGCGGCGCCCGCCCTCGGAGGAACTGCCGTCGGCGCGGGTGGACCCGGCCGGTGCGACCTCGGTGCCCGGGCGGTCGGCGGCCTCGACGGCCGCGAACGCCACCGGGAGCATCTCCTCATCGCGCGCCGGGTTCGAGCACGTTCTCGGCGGCCGTGACGTGGCCGAGCGAGGCGCAGACCGAGGGCAGCACGGCCATCGCGGCGGCGGCGTAGCCGGCGGCAGAGGGGTGGAAGCGGTCCGCGGAGAACATCTCGCGCGGGTTGTCGATGAACGCGGTGGCGCACAGGTCGCCGAGCGAGACCGTCCGGCCGCCGTTCTCGACGACGACGATGGTCTGGGCGGCGGCCAGCTGACGGCTCCAGCGCCGGGCCAGGTAGCGCAGCGGCTGGGCGATCGGCTCGATGGTGCCGAGGTCGGGGCAGGTGCCCACGACGACCTCGCAGCCGGCCTCCCGCAGCCGGCGGACCGCGGCCTGCAGCAGCGCGCAGGAGATCGAGGGCTGGATCCGGTGGGTGACGTCGTTGGCGCCGATCATGATCATCGCGACGTCCGGGCGCACCGTGAGCGCGAGCGTCACCTGGCGGTCCAGGTCCGTGCTCTGCGCGCCGACGAGGGCGACGTTGGTGAGGCGCACCGGCGCGTTCGCGCGCTCGGCCAGGCCCATGGCGATCAGGACCGACGGGGTCTCCTCGGGGGTGGCGACGCCGAGACCGGCGGCCATCGAGTCACCGAGCATGACCATGGAGATCTGGCGGCCGGGGCCGTTGCCGTAGACGCCGTCGCCGGCCGGGGGCTCGCCCTTGGGCTTGCCCACCCAGTGCCGGGCCAGCTTGGCCTCGGTCATCAGCACGCCGACCAGCGCACCGCCGGTGAGTGCCACCCCGGTGCCGCTGAGCGCGGCTGCCTGCAGCACCCGCGTTCCCAAGCCACGCGTCATCGCGTACCTCCTCGACGTGCGAAGAGCCCCCCCGGCTCGATCGTCCGTCCGGCCCTCAACTGATGGCGTGCCACCCGCTGTGGTCCGGGTCCCCAATGTGCCGCCCGGCCCTAGGGTGACGTTGGGCAATTGACATTCCGTTGCACAGTCCTGACGAAGGTCGAGACGTTCGGGTGATCCATCACTCGGCCGGTCGGCCCGGAGGTAAGCGCGTGCGCTACGTGGAGTCACTGATCGAACTCGTCGGGAACACGCCGCTGGTAAAGCTGAAAAGCGTGACCGCGGGCCTGGCTCCGACCGTGCTGGCCAAGGTCGAGTACTTCAATCCGGGCGGGTCGGTGAAGGACCGCATCGCGACCCGGATGATCGACGCCGCGGAACAAAGTGGGGCACTTCGCCCGGGCGGGACGATCGTCGAGCCGACCTCGGGCAACACCGGCGTCGGGCTGGCCCTGGTGGCCCAGCAGCGCGGCTACCACTGCGTGTTCGTGGTGCCGGACAAGGTCTCCACCGACAAGATCAACACCCTGCGCGCGTACGGCGCCGAGGTCGTGGTCTGCCCCACCGCGGTCGCTCCCGAGGACCCGCGCTCGTACTACCAGACCTCCGACCGCCTGGTCCGCGAGCGCGAAGGCGCGTGGAAGCCCGACCAGTACTCCAACCCGAACAACCCGCGCTCGCACTACGAGACGACCGGGCCGGAGATCTGGGAGCAGACCGACGGCCGCATCACGCACTTCGTCGCCGGCATGGGCACCGGCGGCACCATCAGCGGCGTCGGGAAGCTACCTCAAGGAGGTCTCGAACGGCGCGGTGAAGGTGATCGGCTCGGACCCCGAGGGCTCGGTGTACTCCGGGGGCACCGGCCGCCCGTACCTCGTCGAGGGGGTCGGCGAGGACTTCTGGCCGACCGCCTACGACGCGACGATCCCCGACGACGTGTTCGCGATCTCCGACGCCGACTCGTTCTCGATGACCCGCCGGCTGGCCCGCGAGGAGGGCCTGCTCGTCGGCGGCTCGTGCGGCATGGCGGTGGTCGGCGCGCTGCGGGTGGCGGAGAAGGCCGGCCCGGACGACGTCATCGTGGTGCTGCTGCCGGACTCCGGCCGCGGGTACCTGTCGAAGATCTTCAACGACGAGTGGATGGCCGACTACGGCTTCATCTCGGCCGGCGGCCGCGGAGGGGGTCACCGTCGGCGAGGTGCTGGCCCGCAAGGCCGGCAGCCCGGTCCCGGAGTTCGTGCACATGCACCCGAACGAGACGGTGCGCGAGGCGATCGACGTCATCCGCGAGTACGGCGTCTCCCAGATGCCGGTGGTCCGCGCCGAGCCGCCGGTGATGGCCGCCGAGATCGTCGGGGCGGTGGGGGAGAAGGACCTGCTCGACAAGTTGTTCGCCGGCGCCGCGTCGCTGTCCGACCGCCTCGAGCAGCACATGACCGCACCTCTGCCGATCATCGGCTCGGGGGAGCCGGTCTCGGTCGCGGTCCACGAGCTCGAGCACGCGGGCGCCCTCGTCGTGCTCGTCGACGGCAAGCCGCGCGGCGTCATCACCCGCCAGGACCTGCTCGGCTACCTGGCCTCGTAGACGACCAGAAGGCGTGTCACGCTTTCTGGTCGCTCAGAAGAGTTCGATGGCCATCGCGCTGGTGCCCTTGCCGGTCTCGGTGACCCGGACCTCACCCACGGCGTCGCGAAAGGAGCCGGTGCCGCCGGTGACCACGAAGCGGCTCTGGGTGGCCGAGTTCGGCGTGAACGAGTTCAGGCCCTGGAAGGTCAGGACGTCCGGGCCGATCCGGGCCACCCCGCTGCACTGGACGCTGACCGCGAGCGGCGTCGGGTTGCCGTCCTCGCGGACCACACGGACGTAACTGCAGGCGGTGTCGGCGGTGCCCCGGGCCGCGCCGCCCTCGGTGAGGGCCTGGCTGATCAGGAACTCGTCCCCGACGCTGGCGCCGGCCGGCTTGATGTCGCGGTCCCGGCTCTCCTGCTCCATGGCGTCCAGCACCCGCGGCCGGGGCCCGGCGACAGTCGGGTCGTCGCCCTTGCGGGCGAGCGCCAGCGGCCCGATGACCAACGCGAACGCGGTGGCGATACCGACCGTGACCAGCACGGGCTTCTTCATGGTCGCCACGGGTCAGCCGGTGATCGTCGACGGTGTAGACGGGCTTGTCCTTGCCGCCGGCCTTGCGCATCGTTCCGGCCGCCCCGGAGTACTCGCCGGTGCCGCCGGTGACGGCCAGCTCGAAGTTCCCGTTCGGGTCGGTCAGGTCGGTCAGGCCCTGGGCGGCGATCTGACCGTCCGTCAGCACGATCGTGGCCACGCAGTGCGAGCGGGCGCTCGTGCGGGCCTTCTGGTCAGCCTTCGGCTTGGAGGTGGTCACCGAGGTCAGCGCGCACTCGATGCCGGACAGGCCGACCGTCTTGCCGTCTGTGGGGTCGGTCAGGGTGTGGGAGAAGACCAGTCGGTCGCCCGTGCTGGCGATCTGGGGCCCGACGTTGAGCCGGATGCTCTGCACCGTGACCGCGCCGAACTGCAGCGTCACCGGCGCGCCGTCGTCCGCACCGTCCGCCGCCCGGGAGTCCCCCGCACCGGCCGCGAGCAGTGTCCCGAGCGCGAGTGCGGTGACCGCGGCGCCGCCGATCACCCGGGCTGCGGCGACCCGCCGAAAGTGCCCCATGTTGCCTCCCATGTTCGGGCGCATCATGGCAGGGCCGAACGAGCCCACGCGGGTGGGCTCGCCGGAGGAGCGATCTCACGGCAGGAGCTGCGGGTGAGCTCCTAGTACGGGTAGGCCTCTTCGATCCGGAAGGTCGCGCCCTTGAGCTGCTCGACCAGGGCGCTGTCGACGAGTCTCCAGCACCTGGACCTCCGCCGACTGGCCCGGGCGCAGATTCGCGGCGGTGCCGACGTCGGTGGTGATGACCTCGCCCTTGTTGGAGATCGCGACGATGGTGATGTCGAAGGAGCGGGTCAGGCTGCCGGTGTTGACGACCTGGAGCGGCAGGGTGGTCGCGGGCAGGCCGGACGGGTCGATGAAGGTCCGGATGTCGCCGATCTTCACCGCCAGGCCGGGGATGACCTCGCGGGACTGGCCCTGGTCGACCAGGTCGCGGGCCTCCTGCTCGGAGCGCGCGACGTCGGTGTCCCGGACGTCCTCGGTCGAGGACTGCGAGGAGGCCGGCGCGATCGCGGCGTCGTTCGCGGCGGAGTTCTTGGAGTAGGCAGCGGCGCCGACGGTCACGCCGGTGGCGACGGCCAGGAGGAGGGTGACTCCGACCGTCATCCGGGTGGCGCGGCGGGCCCGGGAGCGCCGGGGCTGCGAAACCTGGGTGGGGGTCGGGGTCGGCCGGTAGGGCGGGCGGCTCATGCCGGGGTGTCCTTCGCGGGAGAAAGCGAGCAGAAGGAACCCAGGCCGTGTGGTCCAGGGCCCTCTGCGAGAGGTGTGGCCTGCGCAGGATCACTCGAGGCACGGGAAAGGTTCGCCCAAAGCCGAGTACTTTTCGTAGGTGGTGTCCGAAATGTTGGGCAACGCCCCGGAACGCCCCCATTTTTCTCAGGTCCCGAGTGTTGCTCAGGCGCTGGCGGAGACCGAGCTGCCGAGCTGGACCGGGATGGACGCCCACCCGTGGAGCAGGCGCGTCTTGCGGCGCTGGCCGGGTCCGTCGGCGGCCAGGTCGGGGAAGCGGTCGAAGAGCATCCGCAGTCCGATCTCGCCCTCCATCCGGGCCAGCGCGGCGCCCAGGCAGTAGTGCGGCCCGGCCGAGAACGCCAGGTGGTCCTTGGCGTTGGCCCGGGTGACGTCGAAGGTGTGCGGGTCGGCGAACACCGCGGGGTCCCGGTTGGCGCCGGCCAGCATCAGGGCGACCAGGACGTGCCTGCGGATCGGCACCCCCTCCACCGTCGTGTCCCGGACGGCGTGCCGCGCGGTGTTCTGCACCGGGGCGTCGAAGCGCAGGACCTCCTCGACCGCGTTGCGCCACAGCGCCGGGTCCTGGCGCAGGATCTCCCGCTGGTCGGGGTGCTCGAAGAGCAGCACCGCGCCGTTGCCGATCAGGTTGACGGTGGTCTCGAACCCGGCCGCGAGCACCAGGCCGGCGAGCGAGGTCATCTCCTGGTCGTTGAGCTCGGTGCCGTCGTCCCGCCCGGCCAGCACGACCCGGCTGAGCAGGTCGTCACCGGGGTTGCGGCGCAGGTTGTCGCAGTGCTCGCGCAGCCACTCGTTGAGCGCGGCCAGGGCCTTCTCCGACTGGCGGAACTGGCGGTAGGGCAGGCCGATGTCCAGGCTGGCGGCCAGGTCGTCGCCCCAGCGCAGGAAGGTGTCCTGCATCGAGATCGGGACGCCGAGGATCTTGGCGATGATCTGCACCGGCAGCGTGTGCGCGTACTCGGTGACCAGGTCCGCCCGCCCGCCGCGGGGGTGCTCGCGGGCGAGCTTGTCCAGCAGCTGGGTCGCGACGGTCTCGATGTCGGTGCCGATCGCCTCCACCGCGCGGGCGGTGAACGCCCGGCTGACCAGCTTGCGCAGGCGCATGTGGTCCACGCCGTTGATGACCAGCAGGGACGGCGGCTCCACCGGGCCGGGGTTGCGCGGGTTCTGCGCCCACAGGGCCACCTTGGCCATCGGGCGGGGCAGGGCCTCCCAGGGCAGCCCGGCGCCGAAGTCGTCGCTCTTGAGGATCTCGCTGATCACGCCGTGCCGGGCGGTCACCATCGCGAAGGCGCCCATCGCGACCGGGCCCTTGGCGCGCATCTCGTCGTAGACGGGGTGCGGATCGATGTCGCTGCCGCCGACCACCAGTCGCGCGTGGGCGTCGCCGCGCTTCGCGCCCTTGCGGATGGCCACCTGCGCCAATCCGTGCCGCAGTCCCCACCGCACTGCCGACTTGACCGCCATCGCAGGCCTCCCCTGCCGGGTCCCCGTCCGGAGACTTACGCTGTAAGTCTAGGCCGCGGGCGGGGTCGAAATCAACGACTTCGGCGCAACTGGGTGACCGCCGCGATCATCAGGTCGAGCCCGAACTCGAAGTCGGACTCGTCGATCAGGAACAGGTCCGCGCCGAGGGCGTCGATGCGGGGGAAGGCGGCCAGCCCGCTGGGTTCGGGCAGAGCCCCGCCCGCGTCCAGGGTCAAGGCCTCGACGGCCCGCGCCCGGTGCGCGGCGGTGGTGGTCGCACCGACCGCGTAGGCGACGAAGGCCCGGACCACCCGCAAGGCGTCCCGCCCGCTGAAGCCGGCCTGCTCGGCCATATCCAGCGCGTACTCCAGCGGCTCGAGGCCGACCAGCGACGAGGGGGCCCGCGCCATCATCAGCTCGATGCAGCGCGGGTACTGCTCGACGACGTCGCGGAACGCGCGCATCAGCACCCGGGCCCGCTGTTCCCAGGCCAGGTCGGGGTCGGTGGGCAGCAGGATCTGGGCCCGGACGTGCTCGCCGACGGCGTCCAGCAGCGCCGCCTTGTTCGGCAGGTGGTTGTAGAGCGACATCGCGGCGACGCCGAGTTCGGCCGAGATCCGTCGCATCGAGGCCGCAGCCTCGCCCTCGGCCTCGATCAGCCGGATCGCGGTGGCGACGATCGCCTCCCGGGACAGCCGGGCCCGGTCGTTCTCCGCGGCGCTGGTCACCCGCCGAGTATGTCGCGAGCACCTGACTTTCGGACCATCGCGGTCGCGGGCTCTTCGTGCCAGGGTGGGAACAGCAACCGGGCGCGATGGAGGGCCACATGACTGAGCGACGCGACATCGAATTCAACGCCGAGGGCGTCACCCTGCGAGGCTGGTTCTACGCCGCCTCCAACCTTCCCGGCCCCACCGTGGTGATGGCCCACGGCTTCTCCGCGGTGAAGGAGATGTACCTGGACGCCTTCGCGGAGGTGTTCGCCGACGCCGGCATCAACGCGCTGGTGTTCGACAACCGCAACTTCGGGGCCAGCGACGGCGAACCGCGCCAGGAGATCGACCCCGTCGCCCAGTCGCGGGACTACCGGCACGCGATCACCTACGCGTGCACGTTGCCCGAGGTGGACGCCGACCGGATCGGGATCTGGGGTTCCAGCTACTCCGGCGGCCACGTGCTGGTCGTCGGCGCCCTCGACCGCCGGGTCAAGGCGGTCGTCTCGCAGGTGCCGCTCGCCAGCGGCTCGGCGAACGTCCAGGAACTGGTCCGCGCCGACCTGCGCGCCGGCTACCGCGCGATGTTCGACGCCGACCGCGCCGCCCGCTTCGCCGGCGAGCCGCCGATGATGGTGCCGGTCGTCGCGGAGGACCCGATGGCGCCCTCGGCGCTGCCCACCGCGGACTCCTGGGCCTGGTTCACCACGACCGGGGAGAAGCGCGCCCCGTCGTGGAAGAACGAGGTCACCCTGCGCACGGTGGAGATGCTCGGGGAGTACGAACCGGCCGCCTACATCGCGCGGATCAGCCCGACGCCGCTGCTGATGCTGGTCGCCCGCGAAGACCATCTGACGCCGGCTCACCTGGCGCTGAAGGCGTACGAGCAGGCCCTGGAGCCCAAGACGCTGGTCGTGCTCCCGGGTGGGCACTTCGACGCCTACGTGTCCGGCTTCGACCAGGCCGCCGGTCCGGCCCGGGACTTCCTGCTCACGCACCTCTGAATCCGGCACGCGACAGGGCCCCCGCACCGGACGGTGCGGGGGCCCTTGTGCAGGCGCTCGGTGCGGGTCAGTAGCGACGTTCCTCGACCACGGAGACGCTGTTCCGGCGACGCGGGCCAAACAGCACCAGGTCGAGCAGGACGCCGACGATACCGGCGACCATGAGGATGTAGCCGACGGCCGTGAGGTCGACATCCGAAACATTGTCCTGAACGGCGAACGCGAGAATCGCGCCGATGGCGGCAAGGAAAACGCCGACGCCGATGCCCATGTGTGCCTCCTGTGCCCGGCCGCTCCGGAAGAGCGGCGCCCAGCGAAGGACTGCCCGAGCCGGACGGGGAAAAACTGCACGTGGGCGGGCTGCCCCGAATCCGCCGCGCGGTGCGGGCGATTTAGCCCGTATCTCAGGCCCGTTTTGCGGGGATCTGTGGCGCGGGATCCCGGCGGATGCGACCTCGATCACAACGCGGCGTAGCCTGCAGGTACAAAGGTGCGGTGCCCCAGCACGCGGACCTGGTTCTGACCAGTCCAGCGAGGGTTGCCATGACGACACCGACACCGACACCTGCCACGACACCGCCTGCGGCCACCGACCTGTGCCACTGCGGCCACACCGAGGAACAGCACGACGCGATCTCCGCCCGCTACTGCCGGGCGACGCTGTCCGAAGCGCTGGGCCGTTCCTGCAACTGCCCCGTCGGGCCCAGCGTCACCTCGCGGAGCTACGACCGGCGCTGAGCGCTGCCTGCGCTCAGTCGCGCGGGAACTTCACGCCGGTCTCGGCGTGGCAGTCGTAGCCGTGCGGGACCTTGAACAGGTACTGCTGGTGGTAGTCCTCGGCGAAGTAGAACTCCCCGGCTGGGGCGATCTCGGTGGTGATCTCGCCGAGGCCGGCCTTGGTCAGCGCACCCTGGTAGGTGTTGGCCGACTCCTGCGCGATCTTCGCCTGCTCGTCGGTGGTGGTGTAGATCCCCGACCGGTACTGGGTGCCGATGTCCCCGCCCTGCCGGTTGGCGGTCGTGGGGTCGTGGATCTCCCAGAACTTGATGAGGATCTCCGGCGTAGCTGATGACCTTCGGGTCGAAGACGATCAGCACGGCCTCGGTGTGACCCGTGCGCGCCGTGCAGGTCTCCTCGTACGTCGGGTTCGGCGTGAAGCCGCCGGTGTAGCCGACCGCGGTGACCCAGACGCCCTCGGTCTGCCAGAACTTGCGCTCCGCTCCCCAGAAACAGCCAAGGCCGACGATCGCGACCTCGAACCCGTCCGGGTACGGCCCCTCGAGCGGGTTGCCGTTGACGGCGTGCCGCTCCGGCACCGGGTAGGGGCGCTCGGCCCGACCGGGCAGCGCCTCCTCCGGAGCCACCATGACCTGCTTCGCGCCGCGACCGAACAGCATGTGAAACCTCCCTCGAATACCCGGATCCCGGGTACCTGGGTCAACTCTGCCCTGCCGGGCGCTGTTCCGCGGCGGCGGTTACGCGGGTCTTACGCGCTCGCCCCGTCATCCCATCTTTGCGAGGGCGGACCGCTGACCCCGGTCCAGCGTTCTGCCGGGGGTTCCGCGGACCTGCCCGCGTTCCGGCCTGGACCGCTGAGGTCCGGCGGTGGACGGTGACCGCACGACAACCGCGCGGCGGTCGTCCTGAACGCGCCACTCCTTGATGGCCGGAACCACCCCGATGACCCGGCGGCGCGAGGAGAACCCGGTCACTTCCAGGCGGATCAGGACGCCCCCGGTTGCCATCAGGATCCTGCCCACGCCAGATGGAGGCAAACGGTACGCAAAGGGGAGTTATAGCCGGGCGGCGTTCTGCCGCCTGCCATGCGTGCAAGTTCTCGCACTAGCGTGGACGTCATGGCTGACCAGCACCCCGAGCAGGGTTTCGCGACCCGCGCCATCCACGCCGGGCAGGAGCCCGACCCGACCACCGGCGCGGTGGTCCCGCCGATCTACGCGGTCTCCACCTACAAGCAGGACGGGGTCGGCGGCCTGCGCGGCGGGTACGAGTACAGCCGCAGTGCCAACCCGACGCGGACCGCGCTCGAGGAGTGCCTGGCGGCACTGGAGGGCGGGTCGCGGGGGATGGCGTTCGCCTCCGGGCTGGCCGCCGACGGACACGCTGCTGCGCACCGTCTGCGGGCCCGGGCGATCACGTGCTGATCCCGGGCGACGCCTACGGCGGCACCTACCGGCTCTTCGCCCGGGTGCACGCGCGCTGGGGCCTGGAGTACACCCCGGTCGCCGCTCGGCGACCTCGACGCGGTCCGCGCGGCGATGCGGCCGACGACGAAGCTGATCTGGTGCGAGACGCCGACCAACCCGCTGCTCGGCATCGCGGACATCGCCGCTCTCGCCGAGCTCGCCCACGACGCCGGCGCCCGGCTCGCCGTCGACAACACCTTCGCCTCGCCCTACCTGCAGCAGCCGCTCGCGCTCGGCGCCGACATCGTCATGCACTCGACGACGAAGTACCTCGGCGGGCACTCCGACGTCGTCGGCGGCGCGCTGGTCGTCGCCGACGCCGCGCTCGGGGAGGAGCTGGCCTACCACCAGAACGCGATCGGCGGCGTCGCCGGACCCTTCGACGCCTGGCTGGTGCTGCGCGGCATCAAGACCCTCGCGGTGCGGATGGAACGGCACTGCGCGAACGCCGCTGCGCGTCGTCGATCTGCTGACCTGCCACCGCAACGTCACCGCACGTGTTCTACCCGGGCCTGCCCGAGCACCCCGGGCACGAGATCGCCGCCAAGCAGATGCGCGACTTCGGCGGGATGATCTCCTTCCGCGTCGTCGGCGGGGAGTCCGACGCTCTCGCGGTCTGCGAGCGCGCGAAGCTGTTCACGCTCGGGGAGTCCCTCGGCGGGGTCGAGTCGCTGATCGAGCACCCGGGCCGGATGACGCACGCCTCGGTCGCCGGGCTCGGCACTTGAGGTGCCGTCAGATCTGGTGCGGCTGTCCGTCGGCATCGAGGACGTCGAGGACCTCCTCGCCGACCTGCGGTGTGCCCTCGGCTGAACCCCCCTCCTGCTGCGGCCTTGCGTTCGGCGGCCCGGTGCACGGTCTCCGGCATCCGCAGGGCCATCGCGAGGCCGAGCAGGAGCACGATCGCCGTCGAGGTGAACGCGGCGCCGTAGCCGACGTGCTCGGCCAGGGCGCCGGCGGCCAGCGGGCCGATCACCGCGCCGAGGTCGCTGGCCATGCCGAAGCTCGACACCACCGTGCCGCCGCGGCCCTGCACGACGTCCCCGACGACCGCGGACGGGCCGACCGAGAGCATCGAGGACGCGGCGCCGATGATCGCCATCGCGATCAGGTAGGCCGGCAGGTGCGGCGCGAAGGCGAGCAGCAGCGCGCCGCTCGCGCCGAGCGCCGTGCCGCCGATCAGCATCGGCCGCCGGCCCCAAGAGTCCGCCAGCTTGCCCGTCTTCTGCAGCAGGATCACGTCGGTGATCGCGCCGACCAGCAGGCCGAGTCCGACCCACACCGTGCCCCGGTGCAGCGCCTCGACGACGAAGAGCGGAATCAGGGAACTGCGGATGCCGAAGATGGCCCAGCCGGTGCCGAGGTTGACCGTGAGCGCCGCCTGGTAGGCCTTGTCCTTCAGTGCGGTGCGCAGGGTCGTCACCGGCACGGCGGCCGCGCTCGAGGCGATCGTCGGCCTGGTTCGAGCGGTGCAGGAAGACCATCGCGATCGTGCCGGCCAGGGTGAGCGTGCCGGCGTAGAGGAAGAACGGCAGCCGCAGTGAGATCCCGCCGAGCAGGCCACCGAGCACCGGGCCGGTCAGGCCGCCGAGCAGGAAACCCGCCGTAGAAGCGGCTGCTTGCCTGGCCGCGCTGCGAGGTGCGGGACTGCGCGCAGCAACAGGCTGTGCGCCGAGACCGAGAACATCACCGACCCGACGCCACCGACCGCGCGCAGGATGAGCATCTGCTCGTAGGTCTGCGCCAGCCCGGTGAGCAGGCTGGACACGGCGACGATCCCGATGCCGGTCGCCATGATCACGCGCTCGCCGAACTTGTTGACCAGCGCGCCCCCGGCCGGGCTGAAGCACAGCCGCATGAAGGCGAAGGCGGAGATCACCAGCCCCGCGGCGGTCTCCCCGACCCCGAACTCCTTGGCGAAGATCGGGATGACCGGGGCGACGATGCCGAAGCCGAGCGCAACCGAGAAGGCGACGGCGGCGAGTACCCACACCTCACGGGGCAGGTCGGAGCCGGCCGCCCGCCGCCGGATCAGTGCTCGCATTGCATCGCCATTTTCTTCGGGCATGCTCGCACGGGTCCGGACACTCCTGGGGAACCCCGTCACCCGGGAGGATCTTCCCGTGCGCAGCGTTCACCTTCGCCACCTAGACTTGCTCGTTCGCCCGGGGCGGGCGGGTCAGTTCGACGAAGGGGTGGCGTGGCTGCGGAGCGCACGGTCGCCGAGACCGAGGTCGCCGCGAGCAGGCCTACGTCTCGATGCTCTACGAGCGTCTGGACGCGGTCCGGGCGGACGCGGCCGACCGCCGGCGCGGGGTGGCCCGCAAGACCGGCAACACCCCGCAGGCCGGCGTGGAGTGGGAGGCGTTCAACGCCCTGCACGCGCAGCGCCTCGCCGCTCTGGACGCCGCGGCTCGCGGGCTGTGCTTCGGCCGGCTCGACCTGACCGAGGGTCCGACGCGCTACATCGGCCGGGTCGGCCTGCAGAACCCGGACGGCGCCGCCGACGAGCCGCTGCTGCTGGACTGGCGCGCCCCGGCCGCCCAGCCGTTCTACCTGGCGACCGCGGTGGAGCCGGCGGGCGTGGGCCGGCGGCGGCGGATCGCGACGACCGGGCCGAACCGTCACCGGCGTCGCCGACGAGATCTTCGACGCCGACGCGGCCACCCGGTACGACGGGCGAACTCGTGGGGGAGGCCGCGCTGCTCTCCGCGCTGGCCGCGGCGCGCACCGGGCGGATGGGCGACGTCGTCGAGACCATCCAGGCCGAGCAGGACCGCATCATCCGCGCCGACCGCCAGGGCGTGCTCGTCGTCTCCGGCGGGCCGGGTACCGGCAAGACCGCCGTCGCCCTGCACCGGGCGGCCTACCTGCTCTACGCGCACCGCGAGGTGCTGGCCCGCCGCGTCGTGCTGGTGATCGGCCCCAGCCCGACCTTCTGCGACTACATCGGCCAGGTGCTGCCCAGCCTCGGCGAGACCGACGTGCTGCTGCGCAGCATCGGCGGGCTCATCCCCGACCTCGAGCCCAACCTGCACGAGACGGCGGAGGTCGCCGAGCTCAAGGGTCGCCTGGTCATGGCCGAGGTGGTGGCGGCCGCGCTGCGCGGACGCGAGGAACCGCCGACCGAGGGCCTGCGGGTTACGCCACGCGGGCTACGAGTTGCGGGTGGACCTGCGCTCCTGCCGGCGGATCGCCGAGTCGGCACGCCGCGGTGGCCGGCTGCACAACGACGCCCGGCCCGGGGTCCAGCGCCGCCTCGTCGACGCCCTCGCCAAGCACTACATCGCCCAGGTCGGGGCCGACCCCCGCGGCGGGCGGAACCTGCTCGACGAGCACGACCAGGCCGACCTGCGCCGCGAGCTCGCCGACGAACCCGCGGTGCTCGCCGCTGTCGACGCCATCTGGCCGTGGCTGACCCCGGAGGACCTGATCGGGCAGTTGTTCGCGGACCCGGACCGGATCGCGGCGGCCGCTCCGCAGCTCACCGAGGCCGAGCGGGCGCTGCTGGTCCGGGCTCGCTTCACCGGCTGGAGCGACGCCGACGTCCCGCTCCTCGACGAGGCGGCCGAGCTGCTCGGCGAGCTGCCCGGACTACGCCGCGATCGCGCGGGCCCGCGCTGCCGAGGCCGAGCGCCTCGAGCTGGAGGACTACGCCGCCGGCGTCATCGCGATCGCGCAGGGCTCGCGCTCGACCGACATCGAGGACGAGGCGGGTTCCGACGAGGCCGCCGAGGTGCTCAGCGTCTTCGACGTCGTGTCGGGCCGCGGCCTGGCCGGCCGGATGGACGAGATCGACGACCGCACCCCGGTGGAGCGCGCCGCCGCGGACCGCAGCTGGACCTACGGCCACGTGATCGTGGACGAGGCGCAGGAGCTCACCGCGATGGCCTGGCGGGCGTTGATGCGCCGCATCCCGACGCGGTCGATGACGATCGTCGGCGACCTGTTCCAGAGCTCGTCACCGGGCGGCGCGTCCTCCTGGGGCGACGTGCTGGGCCCCTACGTGCGCGCCGAGAACTGGCGTGTCGCGGAACTGACCGTCAACTACCGCGCGCCGGCCGAGGTGATGGAGGTCGCGGCCCGCGTGCTCGCGGACATCGACCCCGGCGCCACCCCGCCGCGTTCGGTGCGCACGGTCGGCCTGCTGCCGTGGAAGGAGCGCGTCGACGCCGAGGAACTCGGCACCCGGCTGCGCAAGGCGGTCGAGGCCGAACTCGCCGCCGGCACCGGCAATCTCGCCGTCGTGGTCGCGGCCGGCGCGGAGGCCGAGGCCTGGGCCGTTCTCGACGGCGTGGACGGCCTGGCGGCCGTCGGCCCCCACGGCCCGGACCTGCGCGCCCGCGCCGTCGTTCTGACGGTCAATCAGGTCAAGGGTCTGGAGTTCGACAGCGTCTTCGTCATCGAGCCGGCCGCGATCGTCGAGGCCTCAGCCCGCGGCCGCAGCGACCTCTACGTCGCCCTCACCCGTGCCACCACCACCCTCGGCATCCTGCACACCCGCGACCTGCCCGCCGCCCTCGCCGACGACGACGGCTGGGCCCCACAGGGTCATGCCGGAGCGGCGGGCGTTGCGGTTGCGGAGCTTCAGGTAGTCGCTGACGACGTAGTCGCCGAGGCGGTCGGGGTCGGGGTAGAAGACGCGGCCGCCGCTGCGGCGGGCGACCTCCTCGCAGAACGAGGCGAGGCGTGGGTCGTCGTCGAGGGAGAAGACGTTGAGCATCGCGCCGCGGCGGGTCATCGCGTCGATCTGGGCGTAGGTGAGCGAGAGCGTGGACGGCGCCGGTGGCCAGTCGAAGTGCACGCCGCCGTCGCGGGTCAGGTGCGCGGTCGGTTCGCCGTCGGTGACGATCAGCACGATCCGTTCGCTGCCCGGGTGCTGGTCGAGGAACTTCCCGGACAGCAGCAGGGCGTGCTGCAGGTTGGTGCCCTGGACGTAGTCCGGCTCCAGGGTCGCCAGGTCGGTCGGTGAGATCTCCTGCGCGTAGCGGGAGAACCCGATCAGCTGCACGGCGTCCGACGGGTACATGCCGGTGACGAGGGCGTGCAGGGCGAGCGCGGTGGTCTTGGCCTGGATCCAGGTGTCGCGCAGCACCATCGAGTACGACATGTCGATGAGCACCGACACCGCGGCCCGGCCGCGCCGCTCGGTCTCGGCGACCTCGAAGTCCTCGACGGAGAGCGCGATGCGCCCGCCCTCGGGCGGCGCCGCCGCGGCGCACCGCGTTGGTCAGCGTGCGGACGACGTCGATCGGCTGCTCGTCGCCGAACTGCCAGGCCCGGGTGGAACCGGTCAGCTCGCCGGCCGCACCCGCCGAGTGGATCTCGTGATTGCCCTGCCGGCGGGCCGACAACGAGGCGAACACCTTGCGCAGCGCGGACTGCCCGATCCGGCGCACGGCCTTCGGGGTCAGTTCCAGCCGGCCGCCGGATCGGTTCAGCCAGCCCTGCTCCTCCAGCTCGCGCTGGATCCGGCGCAGCTCGGCGAGGTCGTCCAGAGCGCCGCGGCCCAGCGCGCGGCGCACCGCGTCCTCGTCGACGTCGTCCAGGGTCGCGCCGGGGTACTCCTGGCCGAGGGTGGCCATCAGTTCCTCGGCGTCGGAGAGGTCCTGGAACGCGGTCGTGGCGTCGCCCATGCCGAGCGGTTGCTGCCCGGTCAGGCGGGAGCCGCCGTCCCAATCCAGGTCCGGACGGCGCGAGCGCAGGGCGTCGGAGAGCCGGTTCATCTCGGCCGACATCCCGAGGTCGGAGAAGACGCCCTCGGCGGCCTGCGCGAGTTCCGCGCGCTGGTCCGGGGTGAGGGAGGCCATCATCCGCTGCGCCGCGGCCATCCGGCGGGCGAGGGAGTCGACCAACTCGTCGAGGTTCTGCGGGTTGTCGGGGAAGAAGTCGCCGTAGCGCTCCATGAAGTCGTCGAACTGATCCTGCGTCAGTTCACCGCGCTCGTCGGCGGCGAGCATCTCGTTCAGCTCGGCCAGCATGTCGCGCACGCGGGCCATGTCCTCGGGGGTGGCGCCCTCCAGGGCATCCTTCATCCCGGCGAAGCGGCTGTCGAGGACCTCGCGGCGCAGCAGGTCCTGGGCCTGCTCGAAGGTCTGGCCGCGGCTTCCGGTGAGCGCCAGTCGTAGGTCGACAGGTCCTGGATCGCCTGCGCCGTGCCCGCCGGCACGGCGTCCAGACGGGTCTCGCGGAAGCGGGCGTCGTCGTCGGCGTCGCCGAACAGCTGCGCGCGCTCCTGGCCGATCGCGGTGTCGATCAGCGCCCGTACCTCGTCCAGGGTGTTGTCGGCATTGCCTCGCCGCCGGATCTCCTTGCGACGCCGCGCGGCCTCGCGGCGCAGCTCGTCCAGGCCGCGTCGGCCTCCCGCACCACGGCGCAGCAGGTCCTGCAGGGCGTCCTCCGGGCGGTCGCCCTGCAGCACGCGCTCGCCGAGCTGGTCGATCGCGCGACGGATGTCGTACGGCGCGGCCAGCGGATCCGGGCCGTCGTCGTAGGGCCCGTAACGGAAGTTGCTCATGACTGGTACGTCACGCGGCCGCGTCGTCGACGTCCTTGGAGATCTTCCGCGCCAGGTACAGCCCCTCCAGCGCGAACTCGGCGGCCGCGGCGGCCTGCCCGGGAGACTCCGCGCCGTCCATGCCGAGCCGGCTCATCAGCTTGGCCAGGCCGGCCAGCGGGCCGATCGACTCCAGCAGATCGGCGGCCGGGACCAGGTCGCCGGAGGCGATGATCCCCTCGGCCTCGATCCGCTCGACCAGCGCGGACAGGTCGGCGCCGCCCAGCCGGGCCCGGAACACCTCGTGGGTGGCGCGGCGCAGCAGATGGGCGAGCACCTCCAGCTCGCGGCCCTCCTCGCCGGCCTCGAACTCGACCTTGCCGCGCAACGTGGCGACGACCGCGGCCAGGTCGGAGATCCGGGCCACCGGCGCCTCGCCGGTGACGGCGGCCCGCCGGTAGGCCGAGGCGGCCACGGTCTCGGCCGCCGCGATCGCGAACCGCGCCGACACGCCGGAGCGGGAGTCCACCGCCGGCGACTCGCGCACGGCGCGCGTGAAGCGGACCAGGATCTCCAGCAGGTGGTCGGGCACGGGGGCGTCGGTCGCGGGTCCCACCCGAGCACGGCCTCCTGCCGGACCAGGGCCAGTTCGTGCGCGAGCTCGAGCGGGTAGTGAGTGCGGATCTCGGCGCCGAAGCGGTCCTTGAGCGGGGTGATGATGCGGCCGCGGTTGGTGTAGTCCTCCGGGTTCGCGGTGGCCACCAGCAGCAGGTCCAGAGGTAGGCGCAGGTTGTACCCGCGGATCTGGACGTCGCGTTCCTCGAGCACGTTCAGCAGCGAGACCTGGATCCGCTCCGCCAGGTCCGGCAGCTCGTTGATGACGAAGATGCCGCGGTTCGCGCGCGGGACCAGCCCGTAGTGCACGGTCTCCGGGTCGCCCAGGCTGCGGCCCTCGGCGACCTTGACCGGGTCGACGTCGCCGATCAGGTCACCGACCGAGGTGTCCGGGGTCGCGAGCTTCTCCGCGTACCGGTCGGCGGCGGCCAGCCACGCGATCGGCAGGTCGTCGCCGGCCTCGGAAACCAGCGCGCGGCTGTGCGCGGTCAGCGGCAGGTAGGGGTGCTCGCGCAGCCCGGAGCCGGCGATGTAGGGCGTCCACGGGTCGAGCAGCGTGGTCAGGGTCCGGGCCAGGCGGGTCTTGCCCTGCCCGCGCTCCCCGAGCAGGACGAGGTCGTGCCCGGCCAGCAGGGCCCGTTCCAGGGCGGGCAGCACGGTCTCGTCGAAGCCGACGATGCCGCGGAACCGCTCGCCGCCGGTGCGCAGCGCCTCGAGCAGGTTGGCGCGCAGTTCGGCCTTGAGGGTCAGGTGCTGGTGCCCGGAGGCGCGCAGTTCACCGACCGTGCGGATGGCCGGGGCAGATCGGGGGAGTTCTTGGGAGATCGCGAAGCCATGTCTGCACCGTACGTCGCGGGGTGCGGATCGTGCTCGCTCGTTGCTGCGGGGCAGAATGCCTGGCAGACGTCCGGTCCACGCTGAAGGAGATCGCGATGCGGTTCGGCAGCGGGTTGGCCCGGTCGGCCGACAACGAGGACCTGACCAGCGCCGCGCAGGAGGCCGCCCTGGCCGCCCGCCGCGAGCTCGACGGGGCGGCACCCGACCTGGCCTGCGTGTTCGTCTGCGGCATGGACCCGGAGACGATCGCGGCCGCCGGCGCCGCGGCCTGCGAGGCGCTCGGCTCGGCGGCCGTCATCGGCTGCAGCGCCTCCGGGGTGATCGGGCCGGACGCCGGGTGCGAACTCCAGCCCTCGGTCGCGGTCTGGGCCGCCGTGCTGCCCGGCGCGCGGGTGCGCACCTTCCATCTCGAGGTCCTGCGCACCCCGGACGGGCTGACCGTGCTCGGCCTGCCCGATCCCGCGATCGACGATGCGGTCGCCGTCCTGCTCGCCGACCCGTGGTCGTTCCCGGTCGACGGGTTCGTCGAGCTCTCCAACGAGGTGCTGCCCGGGCTGCCCCTCGTCGGCGGCCTGGCCGGCTCAGCACTGGGGACGTCCGGCCGGTCGACCTGGCTGTGCCGCGACGGTGCGACGCTGGACGCCGGTGCCGTGGGCGTGCTGATCGGCGGTGCGGTGGACGTGAGCACCGTGGTCAGCCAGGGCTGCCGCCCGGTGGGCCCGACCATGGTGGTCACCGGCGTCAGAAGGCAACGAGCTGCTCTCGCTGGCCGGCACCCCGGCCACCGAGAAACTCCAGGAGGTGCTGGCCGCGCTCGACCCGGACGATCGCCGGCTCGCCCTGACGGGGCTTCAGATCGGCATCGCGATGGACGAGTACGCCGAGGAGCACGAGCGCGGCGACTTCCTGATCCGCGGGCGTCGCCGGCCTGCATCCCGGACCGCGGCTCGATCGTGTCGGCGACATCGTCGACGTCGGACCACGGTGCGCTTCCAGGTCCGCGACGCCGACGCCGCGCACGACGAACTGGAGGCGGTGCTCGCCCGCTTCCGGACCGACGTCGGGTCCGCGCGGCGGCGCTCTGCTGTTCTCCTGCAACGGCCGGGGCGCCTCGATGTTCGGCACCGCCGACCACGACCCGAAGATGGTCTGGCCGGGCTGGAGGCGACCGCGCTCGCCGGGCTTCTTCGCCGGCGGTGAGATCGGGCCGGTCGGTGGCCGCAACCACCTGCACGGCTTCACCGCCTCGATCCTCGCCTTCGGCGGGGACGTAGGCCGTGTCGCTCGCCCTGGCCGTCGACATCGGCGGCACCAAGATGGCCGCCGGCATTGTCGACGCCGACGGCACGGTGCTGCACTCCGACCGCGTCCCACACCCCGCAATCGCCCGACGCCGAGGTGCTCTGGGCGGCCCTCGCCGAGCTGGTCAGCGGTGTGCGGGCGAAGGCCGACGGTCAACCGATCGGCATCGGCGTCGGTTGCGGCGGTCCGATGCGCTGGCCCGAGGGCGTGCTGTCCCCGGTGAACATCCCGGCCTGGCGCGAGTTCCCGCTGCGCGACCGGCTGCGCGGGCTCTCCGCCGACCTCTGCGGAGGCGGTGCAGGTCCGCCTGCACAACGACGCGGTCTGCGTGGCGGTGGCCGAGCACTGGCGGGGCGCCGGACAGGGCCACGACCACGTGCTCGGGATGGTGGTCTCCACCGGGGTCGGCGGCGGACTCGTGCTCGGTGGCCGCCTGGTCGACGGCGGCCACGGCAACGCCGGGCACATCGGCCACCTCTGTGTGGATCCGCGCGGGCCGCAGTGCGCGTGCGGGGCGCGCGGCTGCCTGGAGGCGATCGCCAGCGGTCCGCGCACCGCGGCCTGGGCCGTGGCCGAGGGCTGGTCCAACCCGGCCGGCGACGATGCGAAGACGCTGACGCTCGGACGCCCGCGCCGGGCACCCGGTCGCGCTCGCTGCGTTGCGCCGGGCCGGCGAGGCGCTCGGCGTCGCGATCGCGTCGGCCTCGCACCTGTGCGACCTGGACGTGGTCTGCATCGGCGGCGGGCTGGCTCAGGCCGGCGAGCTGCTCTTCGGCCCGTTGCGTGACGCCTATGCCGCGCAGGCCCGGATGGACTTCGTGCGGGCGACGCAGATCGTGCCGGCCGCGCTGGGTCAGGACGCGGGGCTGGTGGGCGCGGCGGCTTTGCTGTTCGCCGGTGAGTCGTACTGGTCCCCGACTCGTCCGACGGAATCTGACCCAGCGTCAGAGCCGGGGTGAGTACGGCCAGCACGAAGGCCACCGCACCGACTGCGGCGGCGATCCAGAACACCGCGGAGGCGGCGTCGGCGATCATCGCCGCGTACGCCTCGGCGACCGGGATGGGCAGGTTCTGGACCTCGTCCCCCAGGAGACGGATCTGGGTGGGGTCCGGAAAACCCTCGTACGCCACCCAGGTGCCGTCGGCCACCCGGTGGGTCAGCACGGCCACGCCGACGGCGGATCCCACGGTCCCACCGAGGTTGCGGAAGAACGAGACCGAGGCGGTGGCGATGCCGAGGTTGCGCGGGTCCACCGAGGACTGGGCGACCGCGACCAGGACCGGGGAGACCAGCCCGATGCCGAGACCCAGGACGGTGAGCACCGCGATCGTGTAGCCGGCCGAGGTGCCGGCGTCGAAACGGGTCAGCCCGAGCATCGCCAGGGTAATCAGCGCGGTGCCGGCCACGGGCGGCGCCTTGTGCCGGCCGGTGCGGCTGACCGCGCGCCCGACCCCGACGGAGCTGATGAGCAGGCCGGTGGTCATCGCCGCCAGCATCAGCCCGGAGGAGGTGGCGCTGCGGTTCTGCACCAACTGCAGCACCAGCGGGACGAACAGGATCGCCGCGAACATCGCGGCCCCGACGCAGAACGCGACCGCGCCGGTCAGCGCGAAGGTGGGGTTGCGGAACAGCCCGAGCGGCAGCACCGGCTCGGGCGCGGAGCGCTGCGAGAGCACGAAGGCCGGAGCCAGTACGGCCGCGGCGACGCCCGAGCAGCCAGCTCTGCGGGTCGGACCAGCCGACCTCGTTGCCGCGCGTCATCCAGCACAGGAAGCAGCCGACCGCGCCGGCCAGCAGGAACGCCCCGCGCAGGTCGAGGCGGTGCTCGCGGCGCCGGACCGGCAGTGGGAGCTGGGTGGCGATGACGACGAGCACGACCGCGCCGATCGGCAGGTTCAGCAGGAACAGCCAGCGCCAGGAGGCGTGGTCGGTGACCGGCCCGCCGATCACCGGGCCGAGCACGCTGGCCAGGCCGAACACCGCGCCGAACAGGCCCTGGTAGCGGGTCCGCTGCCGGGCGGGGACGACGTCGCCGATGACGGCCAGCGCGAGCGTCAGCAGGCCGCCGCCGCCGAGGCCCTGCAGGGCGCGGGCCGCCGCCAGGGTGCCCATGCCCTGCGCGGCGGCGCACAGCGCGGAGCCGGCCAGGAAGATGACGATCGCGGCCAGGAACACCGGTTTGCGGCCGAGCAGGTCGGAGACCCGGCCGTAGAGCAGCGTCGAGGCGGTCGCGGTCAGCAGGTAGGCCGTGATCACCCAGTGGGTGTCCTCGATGCCGCCGAGATCGCCGACGATCGTCGGCAGCGCCACCGCGACCATCGTGCCGTCGAGGGCGCCGAGCAGGACGCCGAGCATCAGCGCGATCAGCAGCAACCGGAAGCGGGCGGGGGTCTGGCCGGCAGCTGATTCCGCGGCCCTCCGTCACCGCGTCAGGGTAGGCCATTCGGGTGATGCTCCCGTCTCCCGGCCAGTGAACATGCCTTGACAGGCATATGCCTAATAAGGCATGTTGGACCCGTGACCGACACCTTGTGGACCGTGCTCGCGGACCCGCACCGCCGCGCCGTGCTCGACGCGCTGCGGGCGGGGGAGCGTCCGGTCGGACGAGCTCGTCGACCTGCTCGGACTCACCCAGTCCGCGACCTCCAAGCACCTTCGGGTGCTGCGCGAGGCCGGCCTGGTCCGGGTCCGGGTCAACGCCCAGCAGCGCATCTACGCCCTCGACCCGCGGCCGATCGCCGAGGTCGACGCGTGGCTGGAGCCCTACCGGCAGCTGTGGAACGACCGGCTCGACACCCTGGGCCGCTACCTGGACGGAGACACCTCATGAACCTGACCGAACACCTCACCGAACGACCGCGGCACCTACCTCGAGGTCGACGGCCGCCCCGCCGCTGCGCTTCCAGCGCACCTATCCGCATCCGGTGGAGAAGGTCTGGGCCGCGGTCAGCACGCCGGCCGGGCTGAAGAACTGGTTCCCGGGCACCGTCACCCTCGAGCCGCAGGAAGGCGGCGCGATGACCTTCGACATGGACCCGAACGCACCCGCCGGCACCGGAAAGGTGCTGACCTGGCAGCCGCCGAACCGGTTCTCCTTCACCTGGTACGACGACGAGGTTCACCTCGAGCTCGACGCCGAGGGCGAGGGCTGCGTCCTGACCCTGACCAACGTGCTCGTCCGAGAAGGACGCGGCGGCGCGCAACGGTGCCGGCTGGTCGGTCTGCCTCGGCGAGCTCACCCGCCACCTGGACGGCGTCCCGGACACCGATCCGAACGAGGCGCGGCACCGACCTCTGGCAGCCGCTGTACGAGGCCTACGTCGCGGCCGGGCTGCCCGCGGGCGCCCCGATCCCAAGGCCTGAGGCGCGCAACGCCGCGCGGGCAGTGAAGTGGGCGGAGGTCCGCGCGCCGCGGCGGGCTGCCACACTGCGAGCGTGCCCCCGCTGATCATCTGCGTCTGCCCGTCACGCTCGCGGACGTCCGCGCCGCGGCCGAGATGCTCGCCGAGATCGCCCGGGTCACCCCGGTGGTCGGCTCGCGCGTCCTGACCGAGCGCTGCGGCGGCGAGGTCCGCTTCAAGTGCGAGAACCTCCAGCGCGGCGGCTCGTTCAAGCTCCGCGGCGCCTACGTGCGGATCGCCCGGCTCACCGACGAGCAGCGCCGGGCCGGCGTGGTGGCGGCCAGCGCCGGCAACCACGCGCAGGGCGTCGCCCTGGCCGCGTCCCTGCTCGGCTGCTCCGCGACGGTCGTGATGCCGGTCGGCGCCCCGTTGCCGAAGATCGCCGCCACCGAGGGCTACGGCGCGACCGTCCGGCTGATCGGCGACCAACGTCGAGGAGGCGCTGGTCGCCGCGGCCGCGCTGGCCGAGGAGACCGGCGCGGTCTTCATCCACCCCTTCGACCACGCGGACGTCGTCGCCGGGCAGGGCACGGTCGGGCTGGAGATCCTCGACCAGGTGCCCGACGTCCGCACGATCGTGGTGCCGACCGGCGGCGGGGGCCTGCTGGCCGGGATCGCGGCGCGCTGTCCGCACCGGCCGGACGTGCGGGTGGTCGGCGTCCAGGCGGCCGGCGCCGCGGCCTACCCGGAGTCGATCGCCGCCGGGCACCCGGTGGCGCTGGAGCGCTGCACGACGATGGCCGACGGCATCGCGGTCGGCCCAGCCGGGCGCGGTCCCGTTCGCCGTCGTCTCCGCGCTGGTGCCGGACGTCCGCACCGTGTCCGAGGAGTCGCTGTCCCGCGGCCTGCTGCTCTGCCTGGAGCGGGCCAAGCTCGTCGTCGAGCCGGCCGGTGCGGCCGGGGTGGCGGCGATCCTCGACGACCCGCAGGCCTTCGAGCCGCCGGTGGTCGCGGTGCTCTCCGGCGGCAACGTCGACCCGCTGCTGATGCACCGTCTGCTCCGGCACGGCCTCGCCGCCTCCGGGCGGTTCGTGGCGTTCCGTACCCGGATGACCGACCGCCCCGGCGCCCTGGCCGGCCTGCTGCACGAGCTCGCCGAGGCCGACGCCAACGTCCTGGAGGTCGAGCACCTGCGCACCAACCCGCGCCTGCACGTGGACGAGGCCGAGGTCTACGTCCAGATCGAGACCCGGGGCGGCAAGCACACCGACGCGGTGCTCGGCCGGCTGCGCGCGGCCGGGCTACCCGCTCGTCTTCGGGTGACCCCGGCTTGGCTCACCGGCCTCACCAGCCTACCGGTTGGTCCAAGATCACTGCGGTCGGACCCGGCCGGACGGCACCATGGTCGGGTGGTGAACGCTGTCCTCGTCGAGGGCCTGGTCAAGCGGTACGGCCAGGCTCCACGGCCATCTGGCCTGGACGGCCTCGACCTGGAGATCGAGGAGGGCACCGCGCTCGGGCTGCTCGGCCCGAACGGCGCCGGGAAGACCACCACGGTGCGGATCCTCACCACGCTGCTGCGCCCGGACGCGGGCCGGGTGAGCGTGGCCGGCATCGACGTGCTGCGCGACCCCGCGGCGGTCCGCCGCCGGATCGGGCTGGCCGGCCAGTTCACCGCGCTGGACTACACGCTGACCGCGCGGGAGAACCTGCAGATGTTCGGCCGGCTCTACCGGCTCGGCCGCCGGCAGGCGAACAAGCGCGCGGACCACCTGCTGGAGCGCTTCCGGCTGACCGACGTCGCCGAGCAGCCGGTGAAGACCTTCTCCGGCGGCATGGCCCGCCGCCTCGACCTGGCCTCGGCGCTGGTGGCCACCCCGACGGTGCTGTTCATGGACGAGCCGACCACCGGGCTGGACCCGGCCTCGCGTCTGGACCTGTGGGACCTGCTCGCCGACCTCGTCCGCGGCGGGACGACGTTGCTGCTGACCACCCAGTACCTGGACGAGGCGGACCGCCTCGCGGACCGGATCGCGGTGGTGGACCGCGGGCACGTCATCGCCTCCGGGACGGCGGACGAACTCAAGCGCCAGGTCGGCGGTGACCGGGTCGACGTCCGGCTGACCGACGTCACCCAGATGGACGCAGCGGTGGCTGCGCTGCGTGAGCTCGCCTCGGGCGAACCGGTGCGGGACGAGGCGACCGCGAGTGGTGGGCGTGCCCGCGGCCGGTGACGCCTCGGCCGCGATCGCCGGCGTCGTGCGGGTCCTGGACCGGCACAACATCGCGATGCTCGACATCTCCGTGCACCGGCCGACGCTGGACGACGTCTTCCTGGCGGTGACGTCGACGATGACCGAGTCCGTGAGCGAGCCGGTGGGATCGCCGGATCGGCGCCGCGCCGCGCCGGCACCGGGCCGGTGGAAGCGACCCGGCCTGGTCGCTCGGGTCGGAGTTCGCCTGGGCCATCTCGGATGCCGGCGTGCTGACCCGGCGCAACCTGCTGCACATCGTGCGCCTGCGCGAGCTGTGGCCGTTCCTGTTCCTGCAGCCGCTGGTGTTCGTCCTGCTGTTCGCGCTCGTCTTCGGCGGCGCGATCCAGCTGCCCGGCGGCGGCGACTACCGCGAGTTCCTGATGGCCGGCGTGTTCGCCCAGGCGGTCGCGTTCAGCACGTTCCCCACCACGGTCGCGATGGCCTACGACCTGCACCTGGGGCTGATGGACCGGCTGCGCACGCTGCCGATCCACCCGGCGGCGATCTTCGTCGGGCGCACCGTCGGGGACATCGCGCGGATGTCGATCTCGCTGGCGGTGATGGCGTTGTGCGGCCTCGCCGTCGGCTGGCGGATCGACGAAGGCCCGGTCCGCGCGGTGGCCGGCTTCGCGCGTGCTGCTGCTGTTCGGGTTCGCGATGAGCTGGGTGGGCGCCTACCTCGGCTTGATCGCCAAGAGCGTCCAGTCGGCGCAGAGCACGCCGATGATCTGGCTGTTCCCCATCGTGTTCGTGTCCAACGCGTTCGTGCCGACGCAGAGCATGCCGGAGCCCCTGGAGACGGTCGCCGAGTGGAACCCGGTCACCGCGGTCGCGGCCGCGGCCCGCGAACTGTTCGGCAACCCCAACCCGTTCAAGGCCGAGGGCTCGTTCCCGGCCGAGCACCCGGTCCTGCTCACCGCTGGTCTACTCGCTCGGGATCATCGTGGTCGCGGCGACGCTGTGCACCCGCCGGATGAAGGCGGTCGGGCGCTAGACCCGTGAACGGCTCCACCTCGACGATGGTCACCTTGACCTGGCGGCCGTTCGGCAGCTCGTAGACGACGTCCTCCCCGGGCTTGCGGTCGAGGATCGCCGCGCCCAGCGGGGACTTCTCCGAGTAGACCTCGACGTCGTCGACCGACACCTCGCGCGAGCCGAGCAGGAAGCGCTCGGTGTCGCCGTCGGCGAAGCGGATCGTGACGATCGAGCCGAGGTGCACGATGCCGTCGTCGGCCGGCGTCTCGCCGACCTTGGCGTGACGCAGCAGCTCGTCGAGCTGGCGGATGCGGGCCTCCTGCTTGCCCTGCTCCTCCTTGGCCGCGTGGTACCCGCCGTTCTCCTTGAGGTCGCCCTCCTCGCGCGCCGCCTCGATCTTGCGCGCGAGTTCCAGCCGACCCGGGCCCGACAGTTGGTCGTACTCCGCCTTGAGGCGGTCGTAGGCGTCCTGGGTGAGCCAGGTGACGGTCTCGGTGGTCACGGGTCACTCCTTGCCGGTGTGTTGCGGGCTCGCCGTCACATCGATGGCGCGCTGACGGACGGTCAGGTGGGTACGCGTGGGTGCCGCGTCTGCATGCGTGCCTAGTAAAAGAATCGACCGACGCTCCGGATGCGGGGCGACGGTCGTACGTAGGCCGCTCAGTGTAGTGAGGGGCCTTCCCCGGAGGCATCATTTTCATGCCTGGGAATTCTTTGACGTTTGGCGGGTTTAGCCCGAATGAGCAGTCGAGCGAGGCCCGGACACGCAGTGTGATCGGCGGTCCCGGGCGCCGACTATCCTCGGCAGGGGGTTTTCGCCGGGGATCTGACGAGAGGACGGGATGCACGCGTGTCGAGCGCTGAGCCGTTGCGCCTGATGGCGGTGCACGCCCACCCCGACGACGAGTCCAGCAAGGGTGCGGCCGTGATGGCGATGTACGTCGCCGCCGGCGTCGAGGTCATGGTCGTCACCTGCACCGGCGGGGAGCGCGGCGACGTGCTCAACCCGCGGCTGAAGGACGACCCCGAGATCGCCGCGAACATCCACCGATCCGGGCCGCCGAGATGGAGGCCGCGCGCGAGATCCTCGGCGTGCAGCAGGCCTGGCTCGGGTTCGTCGACTCCGGCCTGCCCTCCGGCGACCCGCTCCCGCCGCTGCCCGAGGGCTGCTTCGCGCTCGTGCCCACCGAGGAGGCGGCCGCGCCGCTGGTGAAGCTGATGCGTGAGTTCCGCCCGCACGTGGTGACGACCTACAACGAGGAGGGCGGCTACCCGCACCCGGACCACCTCGCCACCCACCGGGTCTCGGTGGCCGCGTTCGATGCCGCGGGCGACCCGGAGCTGTACCCGGAGCTCGGCGAGCCGTGGCAGCCGCTCAAGCTCTACTACGACGTGATCTTCACCAAGGAGAAGACCACCGCGCTGCACGAGGCGATGCTCGGCGCCGGCCTCGAATCGCCCTACGGCGAGTGGATCGAGCGGTGGAAGGAACGCGAGTCCCGCAACGTCACCACGCGGGTCCCGTGCGCGGAGTACTTCCCGGTCCGCGACGCCGCCCTGCGTGCGCACGCGACCCAGATCGACCCCGACGGCTTCTTCTTCAAGATGCCCATGGAGCTGCAGCAGGCCACCTGGCCGACCGAGGACTTCGAGCTCGCGCGGTCGCTGGTCGACACCGAGCTGCCCGAGGACGACCTGTTCGCCGGCGTCCGGGATCGCGTGTCGCCCGTGATGCTCCTCGACCTTGTCATCGCGTCACGTCGACCTGCTGGCCGCCGCCACGCCGGCACCGGAGCCGGTCGATGAGGACAAGGTCACGCCCGGTCTGATCGGGCTGGTGTTCCTGCTCGTGATGGGCGCGGCCGTCGTGTTCCTGATCCGCTCCATGAACGCCCGGCTCAAGAACATCGACGTCGACCGGCACCAGCGCGAGAAGGACGCTCAGGCCCGGGCCCGCGGAGAAACCCCACCAGGGCACCCCGAGGACGACGGGGCCGAAACGGGCAATCCCTGACGCAAACTGACGGACCGTCGGATTGCCTCTGAGATCGATCTCCGCCCTCGCGGGCCGGTATCCACCCGGCTGCGCCAAAGGTCCGAAACGTCGCCGGGTGAACCACCCACACGGCGCATTCGCCCCGGGGTCCCGACGTGATCGGGTGAGCCCAGAGCACGACATCACCAGAACTTCGGGGGGAGTTTCGGATGTCCGACATCATCGTCATGGACAAGGCCGACGAGGCCATCACTTTTGCAGGTTCAGCCATCACGGACGTGGACGGTCTGCTGGGCGGTGTGCCCGAGCTGATCGAGGACGTCGTCGAGCTGGTCGAGGACGTGCTCGACCACCTCACCGTCAGCGTGCTGCCGGACGACCTGGACCTGGACCTGGACGAGCTGCTCGACCTGGACGGCAGCCTGCAACACGTGCTCGGCCTCGTGCCCGGCCTGGTGGGTGGCACCCTGGCCGGCGGCGCCATGCACGCCGACGGGACGGCCGACGTGGTCCTGGATCAGGGCCTCGGGCTCACCGCCGGGCTGGAGCCGCTGCTCGAGCCGGTCGCGCAGATCGTCAACCAGATCACCATGACCCTCGGGGTCACCGACGAGCTGCCGGCCCGCCTCGCCGCGCTCGGTGGGCTCACGATGGTCGGCGGCGACGCGGTGTTCTCGAACCTGCCCGACATTCTCGACTCGGCCCTGGGCCTCGGTGGTCTGGACCTCGGCGAGACCGTGGGCGACCTGCTGGACACGGTGGGCGAGTTGCTCGACGACGTCACCGTCTCGCTCGGCCTGGGCAGCGTCCTCGACATCGTCGACGTCGGCCTGACCGACGGTCCGACAACCCTCGAGGTCACCACCGAGGAGAGTGCCGACGCCGGCCACGGCCTGCTCGGCTCGCTATTCGCGGACGCCGACGGCCTCGGCGACGAGCAGCCGGGCAGCACGCTGGTGGTCCCGGTTCTGGGCCTGTTGCACGCCGCCCCGGTGAACATCGACCAGACCGTCGACGTCATCCTCACCGACACGATCGACGTGACGGTGCCGAGCCTGGTGGACCACACCACGGTCGGGGTGGGGACCCTGCTGGACCAGGACCCGACCACGTTGGGCGCAACCCTTGGGGCGGACGTCGACCACACGCTCAACAGCGTGACCGCATTCACGGACGACACCGTCACGGGCCTGGGGCTGAGCCTGGACCTGGGCGGCGGTCTCGGCTGATCCCACGCACCACGAACGCCGGTCCCGGTCCCCGGGGCCGGCGTTCCTGCTTACGCCATGTGGTCAGTGTGACAAACGAGGTTTGTGGTACGGGAGCGTGCTCGTGTCCGCATTTCCCTGTGTGGCAAGGGAAGTCCGGTGTGCGCCGTCCGGGTGACGCAACCCCTGGGGCAGGTGCTTGCGGAGTGCCTGTAGTTGACGGTGTGAAAGGAGTCGATTGACCATTCATTGACTTGATCCACCCCGCTCACCTGGAGATGCACCGTGGGTACTCACCGCCTCCGCCGCACCCTTGCCCGCGCCAGTGTCGTGTCCCTGTGTGCTGCGGGCGTGGTCCCGCTGAGCTCCGGCACGCGCGCACGCCGCCCCGCCGACTCCGCGGGTGTTCGACACGTCCACGTTCGCCGGCATGGCGACCACGTGGCACGTTGGCTGATCTGTGACGCGTACCATCCGGCCCGCCGGCAACGCCCTGACGATTCCGACCCCGCCGATCAGTTCGATTTCGAGATCGCGAACGACGTCAAGGTGCAGTTCGACGACGCCCCGATTCCCGCCGCTCAGCATCGTGCCCGGAGATTCTTCTCCTCGGCGTCCTTCTCGGGCCGAAGTTGCTGTTCGGCCTGGGCGGCTCCCTACGGGGCTCGAGCTCGTGGACCAGGCGAGCGAGCTGGATGTCACTCTGCCCAATTCCACGGACGACGTGATCGTCACCGGTGACGCGCGACAACGTGATCCTGGGCGGCTCCGGCAACGACTACATCTGCGCAGGCGTCGGCGGCGACATCATCGACCGCGGTAGCGGCGAGGACGAGGTCATCGGTGGCTCCGGTGAGGACGTCATCATCGGTGGTCTCCGGTGACGACAACGGTGGCACTGCCGATCCCGAGGACCTGCTCTGCTACCTGGGCGGCGGCAACAACGTCGGGCTGCTGAGCCTCAGCCGTAGCTGTAGGCGACGATGGAGACCGCCACGTAGTGCACGATCCAGCCGAGGACCGTGAACGAGTGGAAGACCTCGTGGAAGCCGAACCAGCGCGGTGACGGGTTGGGGCGTTTGAGCCCGTAGACGACCCCGCCGACGGTGTAGAGCCCGCCGCCCACGCACAGCAGCACGAAGGCGGCCACGCCGCCGTCCAGCAGGTCGGGGACGAAGAAGACCGCCGTCCAGCCGAGCGCGATGTAGACCGGCGCCGAGAGCCAGCGGGCGGAGTTGATCCACACCGAGCGCAGCAGCACGCCCAGGATCGCCCCGGTCCACACGATCGCGAGCATCAGCGTCGCCCGGGAGTCCGAGAGCAGCAGCAGTGCGAACGGGGTGTAGGACCCGGCGATGATCAGAAAGATGTTCGCGTGGTCGACGCGCTTGAGGATTTCGGTGGTACGGGGGCCCCAGTTGCCCCGGTGGTAGAGCGCGCTGACGCCGAACAGCAGCGAGGCGGTGGCGGCGAAGATCGCCGAGGCCAGGCGGGCGCGCGGTTCCTGCGGGATCGCGACCAGCACGAAGCCCGCGATCACCGACACCGGGAAGACTCCCAGGTGGAGCCAGCCGCGCAGGTGCGGCTTGACCACCGCTTCCACGCGTTCCAGCACCGAGTTCATGCTCCGAGGTTACGGCACCGTAGGTTCGGTGCCTCCGCCGATCATCCGTGATCTGCGCGACGCGTCGATAGGGTGCGACAGTGGCCGAGCGGCGCCTTCGCGCGCGGATCAAGCTCGTGCTCTACCGCGCGTACGAGCACCGGCTGGCCGGGCGGCTGCGGGCCGACCGGGCGCCGCGGCACATCGGCGTCATCCTCGATGGGAACCGCCGGTGGGCCAAGGCCGCCGGGGGCCGCCCCGAGGAGGGGCACCAGGCCGGCGCGGACAAGATCCACGAGCTGCTGCGCTGGTCCTCCGACGCGGGTGTCGAGGTCGTCACGCTGTGGCTGCTGTCGACGGACAACCTGGCGCGGCCGGACTCCGAGCTGCAACCGTTGCTGCGGATCATCGAGACCACCGTCAGCGAGATCGCGGAGGGCGGCTGGCGGGTGAACCCGGTGGGCGCGATCGACCTGCTGCCGCCGGAGACCGCGCGCGTGCTCAAGGCCGCCGCCGACGCGACCGTGGACCGCGAGGGACTGCTGGTCAACGTGGCGGTCGGCTACGGCGGCCGGCGCGAGATCGCCGACGCGGTGCGGTCCCTGCTGCAGGCGCAGGCCGCGCAGGGCACGTCGATCGAGGAGCTCGCCGAGGTCATCGACGTCGAGCACATCGCCGAGCACCTGTACACGCGTGGCCAGCCCGACCCGGACCTGGTGATCCGCACGTCGGGGGAGCAGCGGCTCTCCGGGTTCCTGCTCTGGCAGAGCGCGCACTCGGAGTTCCACTTCTGCGAGGCGTACTGGCCGGACTTCCGGCGGGTCGATTTCCTGCGCGCTCTGCGCGAGTACGCGAGGCGGGAGCGCCGCTTCGGTGGGTAACTGATCCATCACGTAAACGCACATCACTAGTCCATTCGGGCCATACCTTCATGGTCCGTTCACCTCGGACTGGCGAGAGATTGCGTGTTCCTGCCAGGAACCCCAAATTTCCCGTCCTACTCTCGAAGCATCGGGACGGCACCCTGCCGCCCCGGCCGGAAGGGCCCTCGTTGCCACTAGGTAGCGGAAGTCTCGGAGTGCCGGTCGTACCGGCCCCGCGACTTTCCGCGGACCGTGTCCTCGAAAGAGAGGGCCGGTACCGGGCCCTCGGGCTCGGAGTGCCGGCTCGATGCCAGTGCCCACGCGACGGCGGTATCCCGCTCGCGTACGGAGCGCCCCGTGGCCAACGCCTCTCGTCGTCGCCCGCCCAGGTCAGCTCGTCGCACCTACGTCCTGGACACCAGCGTCCTGCTCTCCGACCCCCGGGCGATGACCCGGTTCGCTGAGCACGAGGTCGTCATCCCGATCGTGGTCATCACCGAACTGGAAGGGAAGCGGAACCACCCCGAACTCGGCTTCTTCGCCCGTTCCGCGTTGCGCATGCTCGACGAGCTCCGGGTGGAGCACGGGCGCCTCGACTCCCCGCTCCCGGTCAACGACGAGGGCGGCACGCTGATCGTCGAGCTGAACCACAGCGACGTCTCGATCCTGCCGGCCGGCTTCCAGCTCGCCGACAACGATTCGCGGATCCTCGCCGTGGCGCGCAACCTCGCCGCCGAGAGCCGCGAGGTCACGCTGGTCTCCAAGGATCTGCCGATGCGGGTGAAGGCCTCCGCGGTCGGGCTGACGGCCGAGGAGTACCACGCGGACCTGCCGGTCGAGGCAGGCTGGACGGGGCTGGCCGAGCTCGAGGTTCCCTCCGAGGTGCTGGACGCGCTGTACCACGGTGAACCGGTCGACATCGAGGCCGCGAAGGACCTGCCCTGCCACACCGGGCTGGTGCTGCTCTCCGAACGCGGCAGCGGCCTGGGACGCGTGCTGCCGGACAAGAGCGTCAAGCTGATCAAGGGTGACCGCGACGTGTTCGGGTTGCGGGGCCGCAGCGCGGAACAGCGCATCGCGCTGGACCTGCTGCTGGACAACGAGATCGGCATCATGTCGATCGGTGGCCGCGCCGGCACCGGCAAGTCCGCCCTCGCGCTGTGCGCGGGGCTGGAGGCCGTGATGGAGCGGCGGCTGCACCGCAAGGTCGTCATCTTCCGCCCGCTGTACGCGGTCGGCGGCCAGGAACTCGGCTACCTGCCGGGCACCGAGGCCGAGAAGATGGGGCCCTGGGCGCAGGCCGTGTTCGACACCCTGGGCGCGGTCGTCGCCCCCGAGGTGGTCGAGGAGATCATGGCCCGCGGCATGCTCGAAGTGCTGCCGCTGACCCACATCCGCGGCCGTTCGCTGCACGACTCGTTCGTCATCGTCGACGAGGCGCAGTCGCTGGAGCGCAACGTGCTGCTGACGGTGCTCTCCCGCATCGGCTCCGGCTCACGCGTCGTGCTCACCCACGACGTCGCGCAGCGGGACAACCTGCGGGTCGGCCGTCACGACGGTGTTGTCGCGGTCGTCGAGACGCTCAAGGGCCACCCGCTCTTCGCGCACGTCACGCTCACGCGCTCCGAGCGCTCCCCGATCGCGGCGCTGGTGACCGAGATGCTGGAAACGCCCCTCGAGACCTGACGCTCCGTCATCTCTCCCTGCGTCCGAACGCCCGTGAGCTATAGCTCACGGGCGTTCGGACGTTCACCGGCCGGCGGTCTTGCGACCGGCCGCTCCGCGGGTATGGACTGGGTGCACCCGAGGAGAGGCGCGAGCCGTGAACGAGACCGCCGACCGGACCGAGACCGCACGCGTGGACGCCTGGCTGGCGGAATTCTCCGCCGCGCTGGAGGCCCGCGACCACGACCGCGCGGCCGCGATGTTCGCCCCGGAGTGCTTCTGGCGCGATCTGGTCGCGTTCAGCTGGAACATCGTCACGGTCGAAGGCCGCGACGGCGTGCGGGACCTGCTGGCCGAGTGCCTGGAACGCACCGACCCGACGGACTTCCGGCTCACCGAACCGCCGGTGGACGACCACGGCGCCCTGACCGCCTGGATCACCTTCTCCACGGCGGTCGGCCGCGGGTCCGGGCTGCTGCGGCTCACCGACGCCGGAGCGTTCACGCTGCTCACCTCGCTGGAGGAGCTCAAGGGCCACGAGGAGCAGACGGGGTCGGACCGTCCGAAGGGCGTGGTCCACGGCGTCGAGCGGGACCGAGCCACCTGGGCGGAGCGGCGTGAGGCCGAACGCGCCGAACTCGGCTACACGCGTCAGCCTTACGTCCTCGTCGTCGGCGGCGGCCAGGGCGGGATCGCGTTGGGGGCGCGGCTGCGCCAGCTCGACGTGCCGACGATCGTCATCGACAAGCACTCCCGGCCCGGTGACCAGTGGCGTCAGCGGTACGCGTCGCTGTGTCTGCACGACCCGGTCTGGTACGACCACCTGCCGTACCTGAAGTTCCCCGCGAACTGGCCGGTGTTCGCGCCCAAGGACAAGATCGCCGACTGGCTCGAGGCCTACACCTCGATGATGGAGCTGAACTACTGGACCGATACGGAAGCCACCTCGGCCTCCTACGACGAGGCCGCCGGGGAGTGGACCGTCGAGGTGCTCCGCGACGGGCAGCCGGTCACGCTGCGGCCGAAGCAATTGGTGTTCGCCACCGGGATGTCCGGCAAGCCGAACGTTCCCGAGCTGAAGGGGATCGAGCGCTTCCGCGGCGACGTCCACCATTCCTCGGCGCACCCCGGTCCCGAAGCCTGGGCCGGTAAGCGCGCGGTGGTGATCGGCTCCAACAACTCGGCGTTCGACATCTGCGCGGCGCTGTGGGAGAAGGGCGCCGACGTCACGATGGTGCAGCGTTCTTCCACCCACATCGTGCGCTCGGAGTCGCTGATGGCCACCCTCGCCGGTCTGTACTCCGAGGAGGCCGTCGCCGCGGGGGTGACGACGGAGAAGGCCGACATGATTTTCGCCTCGTTGCCCCACCGGATCCTGCACCAGTTCCAGATCCCGGTGTACAACGCGATCCGCGAGCAGGACGCCGAGTACTACGCCCGGCTGGAGAAGGCCGGGTTCGCGCTGGACTTCGGCGACGACGACTCCGGACTGTTCATGAAGTACCTGCGCCGCGGCTCCGGCTACTACATCGACGTGGGCGCGGGTGAGCTGCTGGCGGACGGGGAAATCGCGCTGGTCTCGGGCCAGGTCGTCGAGCTGACCGAGGACGCGGTGATGCTCGCCGACGGCACGACGTTGCCCGCCGACCTGGTCGTCCTCGCCACCGGGTACGGATCGATGAACGGGTGGGTGGCCGACCTGGTCTCCCAGGAGGTCGCCGACCGCGTCGGCAAGGTGTGGGGTCTGGGTTCTGACACCACCAAGGACCCCGGGCCCTGGGAGGGCGAGCAGCGCAACATGTGGAAGCCGACCCAGCAACCCGGACTGTGGTTCCACGGCAGCAACCTGGCCCAGTCGCGGTTCTATTCGCTCCACCTCGCGCTCCAGTTGAAGGCGCGGCTGGAGGGCATTCCCACCCCGGTGTACCGCCTCGCGGAGGTGCACCACCTCCGCTGACCGTTGAAGCCGCAACGTCCGAAGAAGAGTGAGCTATAGCGCTCCTTTCTTCGGACGTCCGCAGAGCTAGGGGTGCGTCATACGCATCACGTCCAGGGCCTCGTCCAGGTCGGCGGCGCTGATCTTGCCCGCTTCGACGTGCCCGCGGGCCTCGACGACGTCGCGGATCGTGCGCCGCTCCTTCACGGACTCCTTGACGATCGACGCGACCTCCTCGTAGCCGAGGTACTTGTTCAGCGGGGTCGCCACCGACGGCGAGGACTCGGCCAGCTCCCGGCAGCGTTCGACGTCGGGCGCGATGCCGTCGATGCACCGGTCGGCGAAGAGCTTGCTTACGTTGGCGAGAAGCCGGATCGAGGCGAGGGTGTTGCGCGCCAGCATCGGCAGCATGACGTTGAGCTCGAAGTTCCCGGCCGCCCCGCCGAAGGCCACCGCGGCGTCGTTGCCGATCACCTGGGCGCACACCATCGCCAGCGCCTCGGGCACCACCGGGTTCACCTTGCCGGGCATGATCGAACTGCCCGGCTGCAGGTCCGGCAGGTGGATCTCGCCGAGTCCGGTCCGGGGGCCGGAGCCCATCCAGCGGATGTCGGTCGACACCTTGTAGAGCCCGACCGCGATCGTGCGCAGCTGACCGCTGAGCTCGACCAGACCGTCGCGCGCGCCCTGGGCCTCGAAATGGTCGCGGGCCTCCGTGAGCGGGAGTCCGGTGGTACGCGCCAGTTCCGCGATGACCGCGGCGGAGAACCCGGGCGGGGTGTTGATGCCGGTGCCGACGGCCGTACCGCCGAGGGGGAGTTCGGCGACCCGGGGGAGCGTCGCGTTCAGCCGCTCGACGCCGTACCGCACCTGCGCGGCGTACCCGCCGAACTCCTGACCCAGCGTCACGGGCGTGGCGTCCATCAGGTGCGTGCGGCCGGACTTCACGACGTCGGCGAACTCGTCGCGCTTGCGCTCCAGCGCCGCCGCCAGGTGGTCCAGGGCGGGGATCAGGTCGTGCGTCACCGCGTCGGTGGCGGCGACGTGGATCGAGGACGGGAACACGTCGTTGCTCGACTGACTCGCATTGACGTGGTCGTTGGGGTGCACCGGCGCCCCGAGCCGCTCCGTCGCGAGGGTGGCGATGACCTCGTTGGTGTTCATGTTCGACGAGGTCCCGGACCCGGTCTGGAACACGTCCACCGGGAACTCGGAGTCCCAGCGGCCCTCCGCGATCTCGCCGGCCGCGGCCGCGATCGCCTCGGCCATCGGCCGCTCCAGCACCCCGAGTTCGGCGTTGACCGTGGCCGCGGCCGCCTTGATCAGCCCGAGCGCCCGGATGTGCCGTCGCTCCAGCCGCTCCCCGGAGATGGGGAAGTTCTCCACCGCCCGCTGCGTCTGCGCCGCGTACTTCGCCGCCGCCGGCACCCGCACGTCACCCATCGAGTCGTGCTCGACCCTGAACTCGCTCCCGTTGTCGCCCATCCCCCCATCCTTCCCCGCAACGTCCGAAGGATGGTGAGTGATAACGCTCGCTTCTTCGGACGTCCGCTGTCCACAGGGGTCGCGCCGCCCGGAGTTTTCCACAGATCCGGCAGGCGCGAGGGCAGAAGTGTGCGGCGGAGCCCAGGGTCCTGCCATGTCCACACCACTGGGGAGCGCCGAGGAAAGGCGACTGCGCCGTCTGCGCGCAGTCGCTGAGGCCAAGAAGACCGGCGGCGTGCTCAGCCGTCGCCAGTTGCTGGAACTAGGAACCACCCGCTGGGAGATTCGGGCGGAGTTGAAAGCGGGGAGGTGGTGGAGCCTCGGCCGTCAGACGATCTGGATTTGCGAGGGCGATCAGCAGCTCGCCGCCTGGTGGCGCGCACTCCACGAGGTGGGTGCTCTCGCGGTACTCGACGGTGTTTCTGCCTTGGTCGCCGCTGGCATGAAGACAGTGACCGAGGACGCGGTGCATGTCGCGGTGCCCAAGTCCGCGCAGCCGAGACGCTGCTCTGGAGTGGTCGTGCACGAGACGAGGCGGTTTGAGCCGGAGTCGGTGATCGACAATGGGATTCCGCGGATGAAGCCGGCGACGGCCGCGGTACACGCCGCCCTCTGGGCGTGGTCGGACCGGCAGGCAGCGTTGTATGTCCTTGCCTCTGCGCAGCAGCGCCTATTCACCGCTCCGGAGTTCGCGGATGAGGTGGGGAAGATCCGGCGCGACCGGCGTCGGCTCCTGCTCCGCGACCTCCACAGCGACATTGCCGGAGGCATCGAGTCGATCGGGGAGCGCGACTTCGCCCGCATGTGCCGGGCCCGCGGCTACCCGGAGCCGTCGAGGCAACGCGTGCGCAGGACCAAGTCCGGACGGCTGATCTTCGACAACGACTTCGACCCCTATCTGGTGACCGCGGAGATCGACGGGTCGCAGCACCTCGACCCGTCGTCGTGGATCAGCGACGCGTTCAAGCAGAACGTCGTCAGCTTGGAGGGGCGGGTGGTGATTCGCATCCCGAACCTCGCGCTGCGCCTGGACCCTGACCCGTTCTTCGAACAGCTTGGGCTGGCGCTCCGTCGGGCCGGGTGGACTGGCCCCACCAACGTCAGACGTCCGAAGAAGCGAGCGTCATAGCTCACCCTCTTTCGGACGTCCGCGAGGGCTCCCTATCCGCCGGCGTTGCGAAGGAAGAACGCCTTCTCGGGGTCGATGTTGCCGTCAGGGTCGGGGGGATCGCTGGCCGGGTGCTCGGCGACGGTGTCCTCGAGCTCGACGTGCTCGGGCAGCTTCTTGAACCGGTCGGGGTCAGGCTTGGGCTTCTCGGCAGCCATGCTCGCGTCCCTTCGGTTGGGTTCAACGTACCCCCCAACGCACAACGTCCGAACAAGCGAGCGTTATAGCTCACGCTTGTTCGGACGTTGCGGCTTGGTCTTACGGGGTTACTCCGCGGCGGCGTCCAGGGCGGCGGCGACGCGGCGGTGGGCCTCCCAGATCTCCTCGGGCAAGCCGTCGAACTGGGTGAGGTGGGTCTCGCGGTGGCCCATCTCCTGGCGCCAGCGCGCGACGTCGATGGAGAGGATCTTGTCGAGGTCCTCCTGCGCGATGTCGACGCCGGTCAGGTCCAGCTCGTCCTGGGTCGGGATGATGCCGACCGGGGTCTGCGTTGCCGGTCACCTCGCCGTTCTTGAGCTGCATCAGCCATAGCAACGGGCGCAGGTTGTCGCGGTACCCCGGCCACAGGAAGCGGCCGTCCTCGCCACGCTGGAACCAGTTCACGTGGGCGAAGAGCGGCTTTTCCGACGCGGCGCCCACGATCTTGAGCCAGTGCGCGGCGTAGGCCGCCTCCGGGTAGGACATGAACGGACGCATCGACATCGGGTCGTACCGCAGGACGCCCTCGGTGCCCTCGGCGGCGAAGGTCGCCTCCGCGCCCAGGGTGAGGCCGTCGTAGACGCCCTCGGCGACGTCGGTGATCGCGCGGATCAACGGCTCACGGTCCCGGGTGCGGCCGCCGAAGATGATCGCGTCGATCGGCACGCCCTTCGGGTCCTCGAAGTCGGTGGCGATGTTCGGGACCTTCGACAGCGTGGTGGTGAACCGGCTGTTCGGGTGCGCCCACGGCTCGCCGGGGGTCTCCCGCTCGGCGATCGGGACACCCTTCCAGTCCAGCCAGCCGTCGATCGGCTCCGGGTGGGTCTTGGTGCGGCCCTCCCACCAGACCTCCTGGGTCTGCGGGTTGTAGGCGATGTTGGTGAAGATCGCCCCGGTCCCGGGCTCGATCGAGCCGAGCGCGGTCGGGTTCGTCGACTCGTTGGTGTCCTTGGCGACGCCGAACACCCCGTTCTCGGGGTTCATCGCGTAGAGCTTGCCGTCGCCCTCGTTGACCCAGAGCCACGCGATGTCGTCGCCGTAGAACTCGACGTGGTACCGGTCGCCCAGGTCGTCCGGCGCCAGCATCATCGCGAGGTTCGTCTTGCCCGACGCGGACGGGAAGCCACCGCAGATGTGGTACTTGCGGCCGGTCTGCTTGTCGGTGATGCCGATGAGCATGAACTGCTCGGAGAGGAACTCGCCCGAGGCCCAGCCGTCGTAGGCGGCCTGGCGCAGGCCGTGCGCGATCTTGCCGAGGAGCGCGTTGCCGCCGTAGGACGAGCCGTAGTGCAGGATCGTCCGCTCGTCGGCGACGGTGACGAAGTAGCGCTTGTCGTCCGGGGTGCCCTGTCCGAGGTTCGGCAGGTCGCCGGTGACGTGGACCGCGCGCACGAAGCTGTCGGGCTCGGCCAGGTTGTTGATGTAGTCCACGCCGACCCGCGCCATGCGGATCATGTGCAGCACGACCGGCCGGTTGTCCGTCAGCTCGACACCGGCGGCGAAGCGCTCCAGCGGCGACCCGGGCGGGGACATCAGGTAGGGGATGACGTACATGGTCTTGCCGGCAGAGGCGCCCTTCATGTTCGCCTTCTGCAGTTCGATCATCTCGGCGGCCGGCCGCCAGTTGTTGTACGTACCCGCGTCATCCGGGTTGTTCGTCGCGACGATCGTGCGCTCCTCGGAGCGCGCGGTGTCCTTGAAGTAGCTGCGCGAGTAGTAGAGACCCTCGCCGGCCGGCTCGATCTCACCCGCCGCCAGCGCCTCCTGGATCAGCCGCGCGTCGTCGGTCGCGGATACGACCTCGACCCGCTCGGCGCCCGTGTGCTCCGCCCAGTACTTGACGTACTCGCGGACATGCGGGTTCTTCAGGCCAGCCGCGTCCAGCGCCGCCTCGACATCTGCCACCGTGTTCAGCCCTCTCGCACAAATGCGTGGTGCCTGACATCACGCCGCTGCCTGCGTCCTTACAGGCGACGTGGGTGTTCTCTCACTGCCGGCGACCGGCGGGAGTGCCCGTGGTCAGCATCAGCTTCCGGCGACAGGGGGGTGGCGCGCCGGACGGCACACGATACCGCGCCCGCCTGCGTGCTCAGACGGGGCTCAATCGCCCGTACTTACAGACGCTGTCCGAGCGTGATCGGGACGGCGTTGTCCGCAGGCGCGAAGAAGTCGTTCCCCTTGTCGTCGACGACGATGAAGGCGGGGAAATCCTCGATCTCGATCCGCCAGACCGCCTCCATGCCGAGCTCGGCGTACTCGACGACCTCGACCTTGCGGATGCAGTCCTGGGCCAGGCGGGCGGCCGGGCCCCCGATCGAGCCCAGGTAGAAGCCCCCGTGCTTGGCGCAGGCGTCGGTGACCTGCTTGGACCGATTTCCCTTGGCCAGCATGATCATCGACCCGCCGGCGGCCTGGAACTGGTCCACGTAGGAGTCCATCCGGCCCGCCGTGGTCGGCCCGAACGAGCCCGTGGCGTAGCCCTCGGGCGTCTTGGCCGGCCCGGCGTAGTAGACCGCGCTGTCCCGCAGATACGCGGGCATCGGCTCCCCGGCGTCCAGGCGCTCCTTGATCTTGGCGTGGGCGATGTCGCGGGCCACCACCAGCGAGCCGGACAGCGAGAGGCGGGTCTTCACCGGGTACTTGGTCAGCTCGGCCAGGATCTCCGGCATCGGGCGGCTGAGGTCGACGCGCACCACCGAGTCGTCGAGCTGCTCCTCGGTGACGTCCGGCAGGAACCGGGCCGGGTCGCGTTCCAGCTGCTCCAGGTAGATCCCGGACGGGGTGATCTTGCCGAGGGCCTGCCGGTCCGCCGAGCACGAGACCGCGATCGCCACCGGGCAGGAAGCGCCGTGTCGCGGCAGCCGGATCACCCGCACGTCGTGGCAGAAGTACTTGCCGCCGAACTGCGCGCCGATGCCGGTGGCCCGGGTCAGCTCGAGGACCTTCTCCTCGAACTCGACGTCGCGGAAGCCGTGCGCGGTCATCGATCCGGCGGTCGGCAACGCGTCCAGGTACTTGGCCGAGGCGTACTTCGCGGTCTTGAGCGCGTACTCGCCGCTGGTGCCGCCGATGACGATCGCCAGGTGGTACGGCGGGCAGGCGGCGGTCCCGAGCGAGCGGATCTTCTCGTCCAGGAATTTGAGCATCGACGCCTCGTTCAGGACCGCCTTGGTCTCCTGGTACAGGTAGCTCTTGTTGGCTGAGCCCCCGCCCTTGGCCATGAACAGCAGCTTGTACTGCTGGGAGTGCGCGGGGTCGTCATCGGCGTAGAGCTCGATCTGCGCGGGCAGGTTGGACCCGGTGTTCTGCTCATCCCAGAGCGTCAAAGGAGCCAGCTGGGAGTAGCGCAGGTTCAGCTTGGTGTACGCGTCGTAGACCCCGCGGGAGATCGCCTCGCCGTCCCCGCCGCCGGTCAGGACCCGCTCGCCGCGCTTGCCCATGACGATCGCGGTACCGGTGTCCTGGCACATCGGCAGCACGCCGGCGGCGGCGATGTTGGCGTTCTTGAGCAGGTCGCGGGCAACGAACTTGTCGTTGCCTGAGGCCTCCGGGTCATCGATGATCCGGCGCAGCTGGGCCAGGTGGGCCGGGCGCAGGAAGTGCGCGATGTCGTGCATCGCCTCCGCGGTCAGCAGCTGCAGCGCCGACGGCGCGACGCGCAGGAACTCCTGCCCGCCCAGGTCGACCACTCGGGCGCCCTCGGTGGAGAGCAGGCGGTACTCCGTCGGGTCGGCACCGATCGGCAGCAGGTCGGAGTACGCGAACTCGGGCATCGAAACTCCAGGCGGCGGCGGCAGCCCCGCCAGGATAAAGCAGCGGCTCAGTCGAAGTCGACGAGGGAGTAGTTGCGCAGCTTGGACAGCGCGTGCGTGCTCTCGATCCGGCGCTTGGTACCGCTCTTGGAGCGCATCACGAGGGAGTCGGTGGTCGCCGAACCGGCCCGGTAGCGCACGCCGCGCAGCAGTTCGCCGTCGGTGATCCCGGTCGCGACGAAGAAGCAGTTGTTGCCACGGACCAGGTCGTCGGTGGAGAGCACCGCGCTCAGGTCGAGCCCGGCGTCGATAGCCTTCTGCTTCTCGTCGTCGTCGGTGGGCCAGAGCCGGCCCTGGATCTTGCCGCCGATGCACTTGATCGCGCAGGCCGAGATGATGCCCTCCGGGGTGCCGCCGACGCCCATCAGCAGGTCCACGCCGGTGCCTTCGGTGGCGGCCATGATCGCGCCGGCCACGTCGCCGTCGGTGAGGAACTTGATGCGGGCACCGGTGGCGCGGATCTGGGTGGCCAGCTCGTTGTGACGTTCCCGGTCGAGCATGACGACGGTGACGTCGTGCACGTCCGAGTTCTTGGCCTTGGCGACCAGGCGGATGTTCTCCGAGACCGGCAGCCGGATGTCGACGACGTCGGCGGCCTCGGGCCCGGTCACCAGCTTGTCCATGTAGAACACGGCCGACGGGTCGTACATCATCCCGCGCTCGGCCACCGCCAGCACCGAGAGCGCGTTGTTCATCCCCATCGCGGTCAGGCGGGTGCCGTCGATGGGGTCGACGGCCACGTCGCACTCCGGCCCGGTGCCGTCACCGACGCGCTCGCCGTTGAACAGCATGGGCGCCTCGTCCTTCTCGCCCTCGCCGATGACCACGACGCCGTTCATCGAGACGGTGCCGATCAGGGCCCGCATCGCGTTGACCGCGACCCCGTCCGCGCCGTTCTTGTCCCCGCGCCCGACCCAGCGGCCGGCCGCCATCGCGGCCGCCTCGGTGACCCGGACGAGCTCCAGGGCCAGGTTGCGATCAGGCGCCTCGGTCCCGACCTGCAGGTCGGGCGGAAGCTCGGAGCCGAACTCGTTCTCTGTCATTGCTGCTCCTCGCCGTCAGAAGGACCGCTGGACTGCTTGCCGATAGCGGCGTCGAGCCGGGCGCGGGCGCCGTCGAGCTTCGCCCGGCAGACCGCGGCCAACTCCTCGCCGCGCTCCCACAGGGCCAGGGATTCCTCCAAGGTGAGGTTCCCCGCCTCGAGCCTGGTCGACGATCTCGGCGAGGGAGTCCCGAGCCTCCTCGTAGCCGAGCTCTACCCCAGGGGCTGAGCCGGCATCCTTCTTGGCCGCCATGCCACAGAGCCTATTGATTGGCCTGGTGATCGCCCTAGCTCTGGGAATGCCCGGCGGTCGCGGGGAGCGCCCCACCGGCCAGGCGCAGCGTGAGGGCCTCGCCGGCGGTGGCTGCGGCGGGATCGCGCAGGACACTGCCGTCCGCCCGCTGGACGACGGCGTACCCGCGCTCCAGGGTCGCGGCGGGGGAGAGCGCGCGCACGCGCTCCTGCCGGTGCCGCAGGTCGTCCCCGGCCCGGTCCAGCAGGTGACGCAGGCACCGCCGGGCCCGGTCCCGCAGGTCGTCGACCTGCTGGCCCTGGCGGCGCAGGCCCGCCCCGGGGTCGGCCAGCACCGGCCGGCTGCACAGCCCGCTCACCAGGGCCAGTTCCCGCGCGAGCCGGACCTCGACCGCGCGCAGCGAGCGCCGGGCGAGCCCGTCGACCAGGGCCTGCTGCTCGGCCACGTCCGGCACGACCAGCTTGGCCGCGTCGGTGGGGGTGGACGCCCGGACGTCGGCCACGGCGTCCACCAGGGGGCTGTCCTGCTCGTGCCCGATCGCGCTCACCACCGGGGTCCGGGCCGCGGCCACCGCACGGACCAGCGTCTCGTCGGAGAACGGGAGCAGGTCCTCCACCGAGCCGCCGCCGCGGGCCAGCACGATCACCTCGATGCCCGGGTCGCCGTCCAGGTCGGCCAGCGCCTTGAGGATCTCCGAGACCGCGTAGGGCCCCTGGACCGCCACCTCGCGCACGTCGAACGCCACCGCGGGCCACCGCCGCCGGGCGTTCTCCAGCACGTCCCGCTCGGCAGCGCTGGCCCGGCCGCAGATCAGGCCGACCCGGGCCGGCAGGAACGGCAACGGCCGTTTGCGCCTCGCGTCGAACAGTCCCTCGGCGGCCAGCACCCGGCGCAGGTGCTCCAGGCGGGCCAGCAGCTCGCCGAGCCCGACGGTACGGATCGTCTCCGCGGCGAAGGACACCGACCCGCGCGGGACGTAGAAGGTGGGCCGCCCGAACACCACGATGCGGGAGCCCTCGGCCACCGGCGGGACGACCCCGTCCAGCAGTGCCCGGCTGCAGGTGACCTGGAGGCTGACGTCCGCGATCGGGTCGCGCAGCGTGACGAACATCGTCGAGGCCCCGGGGCGCCGGACGAGCTGGGTGACCTGGCCCTCCACCCACACCTTGCCGAGCCGCCCGATCCACTGCCCGATCAGGTGCGCGACGGTCCGGACGGGGACCGGAGCCTCAGCGGTGGTCTCCAGGGGCACCCGCCCACCCTAGGGGCCTGCTGTGGGCAGCATTTGCGCCGGTCAGGGGCACAAATAGGGCCTGTGGGTCACAACTCGATTGCACTAGCCAACTTTTGGGGGGTTACGTCGGCGCGGCCGTTGTGACGCCGGTGTCCTGGGCACCAGGATGTGCCACGTGTTGCTCCAGGTGTCGGATCTCACGGTCCGTTACGGCCGGACCATTCAAGGTCTGGCCGATGTCGGCGTTGACGTCCCCGACGGCTCGATCACTGCGGTGCTGGGCGCGAACGGAGCCGGCAAGTCGACCTTGCTCCGGGCCATCTCCAACACGCTGCCGCTGCACCGTGGGAAGGTGACCTCCGGCAGCGTCACGCTTGAGGGACGGGATCTGGCCAAGCTGGACCCGGCTGAGATCGTCGCCGCCGGCGTCGTCCAGGTCCCCGAGGGCCGGCAGATCTTCGCGACGATGAGCGTCGAGGACAACCTGCGGGCCGGCGGCCTGATCGTCCCGAAGGAGAAGCGCGGCCCGGCCCGGGACCGGGTCTTCGAGCTGTTCCCGCGCCTGGCGGAGCGGCGCACCCAGCGCGCCGGCCTGCTCTCCGGCGGTGAGCAGCAGATGCTCGCCATGGGCCGCGCGCTGATGTCCAGCCCCAAGGTGCTGCTCCTCGACGAGCCCTCGCTCGGGCTCGCGCCGAAGATGATCTCGCTCATCGGCGACATCATCCGCGAGATCAACGCGGCCGGGACCGCCGTCCTCCTCGTCGAGCAGAACGCCGCGATGGGCCTGAAGGTCGCCGAGCACGTCGTGGTGCTCGAGGTCGGACGGCTGGCTCTGAAGGGAACCGCCGAGGACGTGAAGGACTCGCCCGAACTGGCCGCGCTGTACCTCGGCGGTCACAGTGACTCCGAATCAGAAGCTGCGGAGGCCCCGGAAGCGGCGGAGACCGTCACCCCGATCGCCCGCCGCACGCTGTCGAAGTGGCAGGGCTGAGCTCCATGAGTCCAGCAGCGGTCCCCGCACTGCAGGTCGACGACCTCGCGCTCAGCTTCGGCGGCGTGAAGGCCCTCGACAAGGTCAGCTTCGCCGTCACCCCGGGCAGCATCCACGCGCTGATCGGCCCGAACGGCGCCGGCAAGTCGACGTGCTTCAACGTCATCAGCGGGGTCTACAAGGCCGACCGCGGCACGGTGAAGCTCCGCGGCAACGACGTCACCGGACTGCACCCGCACCAGCTCGCGGGCAAGGGCCTGGGCCGGTCGTTCCAGAACCTCGCGCTCTCGATGCACTCGACCGTGCTGGACAACGTGATGCTCGCCCGGCACTGCCGCACCCGCGGCGGCTTCCTCATGGCCGGGACGCGCTGGCGCTCGATGGTGGGCGAACAGGCCAAGCACGCCGCCCGGGCTGTCGAGATCTGCGAGTTCCTCGGCATCGAGCGGCTGATGCACACGCCCGTCGGCGGCCTGTCCTACGGCGACGCCAAGCGGGTCGACCTCGCCCGCGCGCTGGCCACCGAGCCCGAGGTGCTGCTGCTCGACGAACCGGCCGCCGGCATGAACGCCGGGGAGACCGGCGACGTCGCCGAGCTGATCAAGGTGGTCCGGGACGCGCTCGAGATCTCGATCCTGCTGGTCGAGCACGACATGACGCTGGTCATGGGCGTGGCCGACCGCATCACGGTGCTGGACTTCGGGAAGGTCGTCGCCGACGGCACGCCCGCCGAGGTCCGCAACGACCCCGAAGTCATCCGGGCCTACCTCGGAGAGCAGGACTGACTGCATGGAGACGTTCATCCAGGTCATCGTCAATGGCCTCGGCAAGGGTGCGGTGTACGCGCTGCTGGCGCTCGGCTTCGTGATCATCTTCAAGGCCAGCGGGGTGCTGAACTTCGCGCACGGGTCCTTCGTGCTGCTCGGCGGGTACATCGCGGTGCGGACGCAGGAGGACCTCGGGTTCACCCTCTCCGCGATCCTCGGGGTGCTCACCGCCGGCCTGGGAGCGCTCTTCGTCGAACGGGTGCTGGTGGCCAGAAGGCCCCTGGCCGACCCGATCGCGCTGGCTCTGCTGACCATCGGCGTCGACGTGATCCTGACCGAGGAGATCATCCGCCGGCTCGGCGTCGAGATCCCGTTCCTCGGCAGGCCGTATGACGGCAAGCCGATCCACGCCGGCGACATCACCTTCTTCCGCACCCAGCTGATCGCCCTGATCGTCGGCGCGATCCTGGTGACGCTGTTCTTCATCGCCTTCCGCTACACCGGCTGGGGCGTGGCGATGCGGGCGCAGGCGGAGAACCGCGAGGCGGCCGCCCTGATGGGCATCCGCCGCGGCCGGGTCACCTCCACCGCGTGGGTGATCGCGGGCATCCTGGCGGGTGTGGCGGTGCTCTTCCTCGCCACGCAGGACTTCTCCGGCTCCGGATTGTCGCGAGGTACCCACGCGATCGCGTTGGTCGCATTCCCGGCGGCGATCATCGGCGGCCTGGACTCCACGGGCGGGGCGATCGTGGGCGGCGCGATCGTCGGCCTGACCGAGGCGCTCTCCGCCCAGTACATCTCCTTCGAGTTCTCCAAGGTGGCCGTGTACGTCGTGATGCTGGCGGTCCTGATCGTGCGGCCGAGTGGCCTCTTCGGCACGGTGGAGCGATCGCGTGTCTGAGAGACACGTCCGCGGCCGCGTCGCCGACGAGGGAGTCGCGGAGGCCGCCGTACACCGCGGCGGCGGCCGGACCGACCCCGCGACCCTGTTCAAGTACGGGGCGTGGCTCGCGCTCGCGCTGATCGTGCTCACGCCGCCGCTGTACTTCGAGCCGTCCTGGTTGCGGGTCGGCCAATACGTGATGATCGGCGCGGTCGGGGCGATCGGGCTCACGCTGCTGACCGGTCAGGCCGGCCAGCTGTCGCTGGCCCACCCGTTCTTCATGTTCGTCGGCGGCGTCACCTACTGCGTGCTCGGTTCCGAGGACAGGCCGGGCAAGGTGGGCTTCGGCCTGCCGTCGCTGGTTGCCCTGTTCGGCGCGATCCTGGTGGCCGCGGCGCTGGGCCTGGCCTTCGCGCCGGTCTCCGGGCGCGTACGCGGGGTGTACCTCGGCGTCGCCACGCTCTCGCTGGTCTACGTCGGCCTGTACCTGGGCCAGCAGTGGACGTCACTGTCCGGTGGTACCGCGAGCGGACGGCCGTCCCCGGACCTGAACGTCTTCGGGCTCAAGACGCTGCGCAACGACCCCGAGATCACGTTCCTCGGCCAGGCCATGGAGCGTGAGCAACGGGTCTGGTACCTCTTCCTGCTCTTCGTGCTGATCGCCGCCGTGATGGCCTGGGGTGCGGTGCGCAGCCGTCCGGGCCGGGCCTGGCGGGCGATCCGGGACAACGAGCACGCCGCCTCTGCACTCGGGGTGAACGTCCCGCGGGTGCGGGCCGAGGCGTTCGCGATCTCCTCGGGCTACGCCGGTCTGGCCGGGGTCATGACCGTGATGTGGTACCGCCTGCTCAAGCCGGACGAGAGCGAGTTCGCCGGCTCCTACAGCATCGTGGTCGCGATCGCGTTCCTCGCGATGATCCTGATCGGCGGACTGGGCTCGGTGGGCGGCGCGATCGCGGGAGCGGTCCTGGTCTTCGGGCTGCCCGGCATGCTCACGATCATGATCGGCGGCAACGAGCTGTTCGGCACCTCGGGCTCGCACGCGATCACCCCGGCCATCTTCACCTCGTTCGTCTATGGCACCGCGATCATCCTGGTTGTGCTCTTCGAGCCCGGTGGGCTCGCCGCTCTCGGACGCCGGGTCAAGGCGATGGCTCGCCCGAACGCAGCTTGGTTCCACGCTCCTGTCCCCGAAAGGAAGCTGAACAGCATGCGCAGATCCCTGAAGGTCCCCGCCCTCCTGCTCGCGGGGGCTCTCGTGTTGGCCGCGTGTGGTGGTGACGACGACGAAGCCTCGGACGGCGGCACCGACGCCAGCGGCGTCAAGACCGGCCCCGGCATCTCCGACGACGCCATCACCCTCGGCGTGATGACCGACCTGACCGGCCCGTTCAAGGACTTCAGCACCACGCTGCAGGCCGGCCACAAGATGTGGGTCGACGAGGTCAACGCGGCGGGCGGGATCTGCGGACGCCAGATCGCGCTCGAGACCCTGGACCACGGCTACAAGGCGGACACCGCCACCATCCAGTTCCCCGACCTGGAGCCCAAGGTCGCCGGGTTCATGGAGCTGCTCGGATCGCCGGTCATCGCCGCGCTGAAGACCGACATCAACGACAAGCAGGTCACCACGATGGCGGTGTCCTGGAGCTCGGAGAACCTCGACCAGCCCTACGTGATCACCGTCGGCACCACCTACGACCTCGAGATCATCAACGGCCTGGACTACCTGCTCGAGAAGGGCGACATCAAGAAGGGCGACACCATCGGCCACATCTACATCGACGGCGAGTACGGCGGCAACGGTCTGCTCGGGTCGAAGTACTTCGGCGAGCAGAACGACATCAAGGTGTCCGAGGCCAAGGTGACTTCCACCGACACCGACATGAAGAGCATCGTCACCAAGTTCAAGGGCGAGAGGCGTCAAGGCCATCGTGCTGACGACCTCGCCGGCCCAGACCGCGTCGGCCGCGACGAACAACGAGGCCTCGGACCTGAAGGTCCCGATGATCGGCAACAGCCCGGTGTTCGCGCCGGCGCTGCTCGACACTCCGGCCGCCCCCGCGCTGAGCAAGCTCTACGTCGTGGCCTCGGCCGTGCCGTACGACCTCGCCGGTGCCCAAGGCCAAGGAGATCGCGGACCAAGTTCGAGGCCGAGAACCCGGACATCAAGCCGAGCTTCACCGTGCAGTACGGCTACGCCCAGGGCCTGATCTGGGGTCAGATCCTGCACGAAGGCCTGCGAGTCCAAGGACCTGAGCCGTGCGGGCATCAACGCCGCGCTCAAGGCCAGCAACAACATCACCACCGACAAGCTGGTCTCCGACCTCGACTTCTCCAAGCCGGGTTCGCCGTCCTCGCGTGACGTCTACATCGCGCCAGGTCGACAAGGACACCCAGGGTGGTCTGAAGCAGGTCCAGGCCCTGAAGGAAGGCAAGGACGCCAAGACCTACAAGGCGCCGCACGAGAGCTGACCCCCGCCCGGGTCCGCTCTGAAGGCCCGCCCTCTCCCGAACGGGAGAGGGCGGGCCTCTTCCGTTTCGGTGCCTCGGCGGGACGGCTATCGTCGAGGGATGGCCGTCGACCGATCTGCTCCCGACCGAGGAAGCGCGCGACCTGATCGCGCTGACCCGCGACTTCGCGGACAACGAACTGCTCAGCCGGGTCGAGGCCTGCGAGAAGAACGAGACCTACCCGGACGGCCTGTTCGCCACGATGGCCGAGGTCGGGCTGCTCGGGCTGCCGTACCCGGAGGAGTGGGGCGGCGGCGGGCAGCCCTACGAGGTCTACCTGCAGGTCCTGGAGGAGCTCGGCGCGCGCTGGGCCGCCGTCGCGGTCGCGACCAGCGTGCAGGGTCTCTCGATCCACCCGGTGCACAAGTTCGGCACCCCCGCCCAGCAGGAGCGGTGGCTGCCGGAGATGCTCGCCGGCCGTCTGATCGGCGGCTACAGCCTGTCCGAACCGCAGGCCGGCTCGGACGCGGCCGCCCTGATCTGCAAGGCCACCAAGACCGAGACCGGCTTCCGGGTCACCGGGACCAAGGCCTGGATCACCCACGGCGGGATCGCCGACTACTACGCGCTGTTCGCCCGCACCGGCGAGGGCTCGCGCGGCATCTCCTGCTTCCTCGGCCCGGGCCAGGCCGAGGGCCTGTCCTTCGGCAAGCCCGAGGAGAAGATGGGCCTGCACGCGATCCCGACCACGAACGCCTTCTACGACGGCGTCGAGCTCGAGGCGGACCGGCTGATCGGCGCCGAGGGCCAGGGGCTGGAGATCGCGTTCAGTGCGCTCGACGCCGGCCGGCTCGGCATCGCGGCGTGCGCGACCGGGCTCGCCCAGGCCGCGCTCGACGCCGCCGTCGACTACGCCAACGAGCGGACCACGTTCGGCCGCAAGATCGTCGACCACCAGGGTCTGGGCTTCCTGCTCGCGGACATGGCGGCCGCGGTGGACTCGGCCCGCGCCACCTACCTCGATGCCGCCCGCCGCCGGGACGCCGGCCGCCCGTACAGCCGCAATGCCTCGGTGGCCAAGCTGATCTGCACCGACGCCGCGATGAAGGTGACCACCGACGCGGTCCAGGTCTTCGGCGGCTACGGCTACACCCGGGACTTCCCGGTGGAGCGGTACATGCGCGAGGCGAAGATCATGCAGATCTTCGAGGGCACCAACCAGATCCAGCGTCTGGTCATCAGCCGCGGCCTCGCCCGCTGACCCTGCGGATCAACCTCAAGAAGGGGTGACACCCTTCAGTGAGGTGTATCCACCGGAACTGACGGGTCGTCAGGGGATCAGGCCGGCCCGGCGGGCCGCGGTGACGGCCTCGACCCGGTTGCGGGCATTCAGCTTGCGCATCGCCGCGTGCAGGTAGGACTTCACCGTCGACTCCCCGACGCCGAGCCGTTCGCCGGCCTCCGCGTTCGAGCACCCGATCGCGACCTGGGTGATGACGTCGAGTTCGCGCGGGGTGAGGGTGACGATCGCGTCGGCCTCGCCGTCGTAGCCGACGGCGCGCATCGTGCCGGCCAGTCGGTGCATCAGATCGTCGATCAGCTGGCGGGTGCTGCCGCTCGCGGTGCTGCGGATCAGGCCGAGTTCGGCGTGCACGTCCCGCAACCGCTGGTCGCCGCCACCGTTCGGTATGTGCATCGCGGCGGTGAGCTCGGCCAGGCGCCGGTTCACCTCGGCGGTGACGGCGGCCTCGTACTCCATGCGTCGCGCCACCGCGACCGCGCGGTCCATCACGCGCTCGCTGATCAGTTCGGGGCGGCGCAGACCGGCGTAGATGACGCCGGTCGCACCGGCGCGGCTCAGGATCGGAACCGCGAGCAGGGCGTGCAGTCCCTCCTGCTTGACCGGGGCGTCGTAGTGGTGCGTGATCCCGCGCGCGGTCCCGTAGTCGCGGACGTGAATGGGCCGTCCGACCGACATCGCCTTGCCGCCCAGGCCTCGCCCCAGTTCGACCTGGACCCCGCGCAACGCCTCGGACTTCGATCCGACGAACGTGGACAGGACCGCGGGGGAGTCAGCGCCCGCGCGGGTGCCGCCGAAGGTGATCTCGGCGCCGGTGACCTGCTTGAGCTCGTAGAGGTGCGCCGCCATCGTGGGCGCCTCGGTCTGCAGTGCCGTGGCCGGAGAGTGCATCCGGGCATTCTGCGATGCGGGTCACACCGGAACAAGCAGGGGGTCGGGTCGGAGCCGTTCGGTAGCTGTGCAGTTACTGCACGTACTCGGGGGCGATGCGCGCGGAGCAGGAGACGCTGGTGAGGCCGTCGGTCGCCACCTTCTCGTTCGCCAGCACGCCGTCGACGAAGATCCGGCAGCCCAGGGAGCCCGCGCCGGTACCGGGGCTACGGACCTCGACGTTCGCGAATCCGCCGGCCGGGCCGACCGGCAACGCCACCTCCGTCCGCCAGGGCATCGGCTGGCTGAGTGCGGTCTGCTCGGCGTTGTTCTCGCCGACGATCCAGGCGATCACCGGAGCGGTCCCGGTGCCCATGACCTCGTAGATCACCTGTGGTTGGTCGGGGTCATCTTCACGACAGGGAACTCTGGCTTCGTCGTCCCCGCCCGAGAGCGCCACGGCCGCAACTCCGACGGCCACGATCACTGCGGCGCCGCCGGCGATCCAGGTGCGGCGGCGGACGCTGCCGACGGTCCGTCGTGTGCTCCAGGGTGTCGGTCACGAAGGCGTCCTCTCAGGGAACTGCGGCGGGGAAGCCTCATGGTCGGCAGCCCATGATTCGGCGCTGCTTCCGCCGTATGAACACCGTGTCTCCGAATGAGCACGGTCATTCGCTATGTCCTGGATCACAGCGAACCGTCGAATTCGGCCGGCGCACCCAAATAGGTGCCAGCAAATCGCCGCATCTCCCTCGCCCCGGCTGCGACGTATTTGCGTTTCCGCAGGTGAGAGCCCTGTCGTACTCACTCGGACGACGGTTCCCGGCGATCGGCTAATTGATCTGCGCGTAACCGATCGCGAGTTCTCAGGAAACGACAAACCGACGTAATCCACTCAGCACAGATGTTCGGAACAAGCAGCTTCGCAAACTGCGCCCGCCACCGGATGTACCTGAGCTTGTCGCAGCAGCACCAGGCAGAAAGATCCCCGGAACTCGGAGCCCAACGGTGGGACTCGGAGTCTCGGTCCAGAAAGAAGGAGACCACGTATGCGCGCAGCAGGCAGGCGCAAAGCCAGGTCGGTGGCCGTTTGTTCGGCTCTCGCCCTCACGATGATCGGCGTCGCCCAGTCCGGCGCGGTCGCCTCGGACACCCCGGGGTCCGTCCGCCCGGGGCCTCGATGGCCGCTCCGCCGGTCGCGTTCGGCCCGCAGGCCGCCCTGTTCACCCTCAAGGACAGCCAGGGCAACTGGTTCGACACCGGCACGGACATCTTCGGCACGAAATCGCTCGCCGCTGCCGTGATGCCCACCGCCAACCCGGGTGGTCTGCTCGGTGACACCGCCAGTGTCATCGGCCAGGGCGCGGTCTCCGGGGCCGACCTGAACGACATGTTCAACCTGGACATGGCGAAGCAGATCCACGAGGTTCAGGCATCCGGGGCGGCCTCGCCGACCTACGCCGACCTCGGGGTCGACGTCGCCAAGCTCCTCAACCTCGACACGGTCCGCTCGACTGCGGCTTCGCTGCTGCCGGTGGGCGACGCGCGTCTGGGCCAGCTCGACTCGCTCATCTCGGCGTTCGTCTCCGAGGCGTCCCTCGCCCCGGCCGACAAGCCGCTCAACATGGCGACGAGCCCGACGGGCTCGGCGTTGATGGACCTCACCAAGGGCATCCGCGCGGCCGACGCCTCGCTGCTGCCGGTGACGATCAACTTCGACGTCAACGCGGCCGACACCGACACCTCGCACTTCGCCTCGGCCATCATCTGGCCGGACGGGGCCGAGGGCATGCCGTTCGACCAGGCGGGTGCCTTCATCGGCAGCCGCACCGTGCAGCTGACCAAGCCCGGCCTGTACGCGTTCACCTGCAAGGTGCACCCGTACATGCTCGGCGCGGTCGCGGTGGACGACCCGCTCACCCCGGGCGTCGACTTCGGCAGCGACCTGCGGATCAAGAGCCGCGGCATGAACGTCCCGTCGTACTCGGACATCGTGTTCCAGCTGGTCCAGAAGTTCTTCGTCATCACGAACCCTGGCAACTGGCAGCACTACAGCGACTCGGCGGACACCGAGTGGAACCCCGGCTTCGCGCCGGCTCCGCTGCTGACGTTCGACCAGGGCGGCGCGCCGCAGCTGATCATGCTTGAGACCTACATGAAGGACAAGTTCAGCTACCCGAGCACCCTGAAGAAGACCATGGGCGCGCCGGCCACGCCGGGTATCGGTCAGGTCTGGTTCGACACGCAGATGGAGCAGTACGCCGGCAAGACCAAGTCGGGTGCGGCAACCATGCTCAACGCCGAGACCTGGACGGTCGATCGCAAGATCGCCGCTCCTGAGATCAACATGAACAACCCGCACAACATGTGGACCGACAAGGCTGAGAAGTACATCTACCAGACCGAGTGGTTCAGCAACATGCTCGACGTTTTCGACCGTCAGACCGGCAAGCTGGTCCGCCGGATCGAGGTCGGCCCGGGTCCCGACGCACGTCATGACCCGCACCGACACCGACCAGATGCACGTCGCCCTCGGCGGCGGTGGCGCGGTCATGGAGGTCGCCCCGGGTGCCACCCGGATCGACCGCCGCCTCGCGGTGGGCAGCCCGGACGAGCTGATCGCTCACCCGCACGCGCACTGGATGTCCGGCAACGCCAAGTGGATGGCCACGCCCAACGTGAACCTCTACAACGCCTCGCTCGTCGACATCAAGAAGGGCACCTTCGTCCATAAGCCCACCGGTGAGTTCCCGATCGCCACCGGTATGGACCCGAAGGGCAGCAAGACCTACATGGCCGACTTCCTCGGCGCCAGCATCAGCTGCTTCTCCAACGCCAAGGCAGCCTGCATCGCCGATGACGGCAGCAAGGTCGACTCCAAGAAGATCGACCTCTGGGAGCGACTACGACCCGATCACCGGTGTTGGTTCGTCCGGTAACTGGGGTGGCCTCGGCATCCAGATCGCCGTCGCTCCGGACAACTCCGGGATCATCAACGCCAACACCCTGACGTCGAACCTGACGATCATGGACCCGAAGACGGACAAGGTCGTGGCCTGGCTGCCCTGCAACGCGGGCTGCCACGGCGTCAACTTCGGCGCCAAGAAGGGCGGCGGCTACTACGGCTACGTCACGAGCAAGTTCGCCAACGTCATTCAGGTCGTCGACATCGACCCGAACGGTGACGGCAGCCCGGCAGATGCGGCGATCGTCGGTGAGCTCCTGGCCGACTCCACCTCTGCCACCGCCATGGACGACGCCGTGACCGAGTTCAACGGCTTCGGTGGCCAGGGCGTCATGACGGTCCCGCTCGCTTACGAGGGCTGGGTCCAGAACGCGCCGAAGAACGCGACCAACAACCAGCTGACCTGCAAGCAGCGGAACCCGGTCAAGTTCAAGAGCAAGTGCTAGTCCAGCACCGCTGATCACCCCGGACCGGGGGGCGCTGATCGCGCCCCCCGGCTCCGGCCGTTTCTGCCCTTGCCGGCTGCGCGACGCGGCGCAGCACCGGCCCGCTTGGCCCCTCCGACCACCAGTCCCGGAAGGGATCGCAATGTCGATCGGATCCTCCAGCACCGAGCACAATCAGCCCCTGGACATCACGCCGCAGGCCGACGAAAGTCGCCGCCGGCACGCGCGCCCCGCGCGCCGTACCTTCGGCCCCCGCCGCATCCGGAACACCGCGCTGACCGCGGCCCTCGCCCTGGTCGCCCTGGGTTCCGTGCCGGCCGTCGCGCACTTCGTCCCGGACTCGGACGCTTCGCAGCCCGTCGCGCAGGCCCAGGCCGCGCCGGCCGCGCCGGTGGCGCCGCAGACCTCGCAGGAGGCCGTCGAACTCGGGGACGGCACCACCCTCGCGCCCTGGGAACTCGTGGGGGACCAGAAGGTCTTCACGCTCACGCTGGCGCCGAAGAAGCAGGAGACCACCAAGGGTTTCGTCAAGGACGGGCTGTCGGTCAACGGCTCCATCCCCGCCCCGACGATCAAGGTCAACCAGGGCGACAAGCTCAAGATCATCGTCGACAACAAGATGAAGGAAGGCAGCTCAATCCACTGGCACGGCATGGATCTGCCGATCGAGCAGGACGGCGTTCCCGGCATCACCCAGCGCACGATCCGCCCTGGCGCCCAGCACATCTACGAGTGGACCGCGATCAGCACCGGCACGCACTGGTACCACTCGCACATGGGTGGCGACCAGGAAGGCCGCGGTGTTTTCGGCGCCCTCATCATCGTGCCCGCGGTCGAGGACATTCCCTCCGACCGGGACTACACGCTGATCTTCTCCGACGGTGCGCTCGGGTTCGTCATCAACGGCAAGAGCTTCCCGAGCACCAAGCGTCTCGCGGCGCGGGTCGGCGAGCGGGTGCGGATTCGGCTGATCGGCGCCGGTCCGGAGATGATCCACTCCATCCACCTTCACCTCGGCTTCTTCGAGGTCGTGGCCCAGGACGGCAACAAGCTTCCGATGCCGTTCAAGGCGGACACGCAGTTGCTCGGGATCGGGCAGACCTTCGACATCATCTGGGTGCCCACCCGGACCGGTGCCTGGATGCTGCACTGCCACATCTTCAGCCACTCCGAGACCTCGGCCGGCATGACCGGCATGGTCACCCTGGTCGACGTCGCCGAAGCCAACCCGGTGACCGTGCCGCGCGTGCCCGGCGTCGGGGACGTCGACGCCTCGCGCCCGGCCGCTCGGATCGACTTCGAGCCGGAGGTCTGATGGTCCGTCAGGCATGCCGTCACCTCTGGCGGAGCGTCGCGGCAGTTCTCGCCGTGGCCATACTGAGCAGTCTCGCGCTGCTCGGCCTGGCCGCGCCGGCCTCGGCGCACGCCAACCTGATCGGCACCTCGCCCCGACCGGACCAGGTGCTGGCCGCGGAGCCGGCTGACGTGGTGCTGACCTTCAGCGACAGCGTCGACCTCAAGACCGCGACCGTGCAGGTGGTCAACCCGGCCGGCGCCGCGCTGGCCGTCAGCCTGCCGGCCCACCTCGGTACCGACGTCAACACCCTGAAGGTCACGCTGCCGACGGGTCTGGAGAACGGCACCCGCACCGTGCTGTACCGGGTCGTGTCCAGCGACGGGCACCCGATCCAGGGTTCGTTCCGTTTCAGTGTCGGGGTGGCCACCGCCTCCGCGACGCCGGGCGCGCTGGTCTCCGACAGTGGTGCCCTCGGGCTCTACCTGGGCGTCGCCCGCTGGGTGGCGTTCGTCGGACTGGCGCTCGCGGTCGGCACGATGCTGCTCGTCGTGCTGGCCTGGCCGGAAGGCCTCGGCGTGCGCGCCGTGCGCCGGATGCTCTGGTACGGACTGGGCCCGCTCGGGGTGGCCTCACTGGCCAGCCTGCTGCTCTACGGACCGTTCGTGGCGGGCACCGGACTGTCCGGGGCGATCAGCGACCTCGACATCGCCCTGGAGACCCGCGTCGGTCAATTGCTCGTCCTCCGGCTGGTGCTGATCGCGCTGGTCGTCGTCGGGCTGCTTGCTTGGTTCCGTCGAACCCGGGAGGAAACGCCCCGGCTGACGGGTCGGGCGCCGCTGGTCGGCACGTTCCTCACGGGTGGGGTTCTCGCCCTGACCTGGAGCCTGGCCACCCACAGCGCCGGCGGAGCGAAACTGCTCAATCTGCCGGTGGATCTGGTCCACATGATGGCGATGGCGGCCTGGTTGGGCGGGATGCCGGCACTGCTGGTCCTGCTGCTCAAGGTGAAGGACGCCGACGCGCTGACCAAGGCGGTCCCGGTCTTCTCCCGGACCGCCACCATCTGCGTGATCGCCCTGGTCGCCACCGGCTTCATCCAGGCCTGGCGGCAGGTGGGCTCGGCCGATGCGCTGACCTCCACCTCCTACGGCGACTGGCTGATGATCAAGGTCGCCCTGGTGATCGGCATCGTGGCTCTCGGCGGATTCGCCCGCTGGTGGGCCACGCCCCGACTGGTCGCCGCGCAGGCGATCCCGGAGGGCAAGCCCTCCCGGCGCAACGTCCCCACCGCCCGAACCGAGGCCCTCACTGCGGGCTCTACCCGACTCGGTCGCGTGGTGGCGATGGAGACCGGCCTGGGGGCCTTGGTGCTCGCGGTCACCGCGACCCTCGTCGCCACCCAACCGGCGCAGGCCGCGCACGAGGCCGAACTGGCCGCGTTGTCCTCAGCCAAGACCAACCGGGCGCTGCTGACCGCCTCGCCCGCCGACGCCACCATCGGCTTCCGGCTGGCGAAGGTGGCTGACGGCCAGGAGCCGGTGGCCTACGCCAAGCCGCTGGAGATCCCGGCCGGGGCGTCCCAGGGCCGCGGCTTCGTGCAGGCGGTGGTCAGCCCCGCGTTCGGCGGGCTGCCCAACGAGTTGCACGTCTCGGTCACCGACGACCAGGGCAAGCCGTTGCCGGTGGGCTCCGTGCTGGTCTCCCTGCGCGCGGTCAGCGGGACGGAGAAGTCCGCCAACCACGCGTTGAGCAGCACCGGGCAGGGCCACTTCTTCAGCGCCTTCACCGTTCCCCGCGAGGGCCAGTGGGTCCTCGCGATCACCGTCCAGGACGTCACCGGCGAAGCCGCCATGGTCGTCGTCCCCTTCGAAGCCCACGTCTCGAGCACCTGAGATGACAAGGAGAATTTCCATGCGCAAGGTTCTGCACACGCGACACACCTGGACGCGGGGGGTCGCGGTCTCCGCGATCGCCCTGGGGATGGCGGCTGTCGTTCCGACCCAGGCGGGCGCGCAGGACTCCCTGGCGTCGGCGGTGAACCACGAGGTCTCGCAGAAGAACCTGCAGTTCAACCCGATGGAGATGACGGTCGCCGTCGGCGACACCGTCAACTGGACCAATCACGAGACCGACGGCAACACGATCCACAGCGTGGTCCAGAAGGGCGGTTCGGAGATCAACTCCCCGGACATCCCGGCGGAGACGACCTTCAGCTGGACGTTCACCACAGCGCAGGACTATCAGATCGTCTGCCGCTTCCACCCGGACATGTTCCAGACGGTCCACGTCCTGGACGCGGCGGCGGCCAAGGCGGCGAGCAAGGGCAAGAAGCCGGCGACGACGGACAAGGCCGCGCCGGCGGAGAAGACGAAAACCAAGGCCAAGGCCAAGGCCAAGGGCAAGGGCAAGAGCAAGGGCAAGAACGAGAAGGCGCCCGCGCACGGCGGCCGATCATGACGCGCACGAGGAGTCGGTGAAGGACTCCGTGCCGGCCGCGCCGCCCGGCCCGCCGGACTCGACGATCCCGGGCATCGCCGGTCTGCCGTTCGCGATCGCGGACGGACGCCAGCGGTAAAGGCACCGTTGCAGCGGCGAAACAACGGTGGCCGATGCTGAGGACATCGTGCAGACCATGGACGCCAGGAAGCTGTCGCCGGAGGGTCAGGCTGACCTCCGGCGACGCGCCGTCGCGGCCGTGGAGTCCGGGATGTCACAGCAGGAGGCGGCGCGCGTCTTCGGCATCTCGCGGCGCGCGGTCGGGGTGTGGGTGCGGGCGCACCGACAGGACGGGCCCGCGGCGCTGAACCCGCAGCGCCGCGGCCGCAACCCGGGCGAGCAGTTCGCGCTGTCCCCACGGCAGCAGGCCGAACTGCTGGAGGCCGTCTCGGAGCACACGCCCGACGAACTCGGCCTGGCCGCGCCCGTGTGGTCGCGGCGCGTGCTGGCCGACTTCATCGCGGAGCGGTTCGGGGTCCACCTGAGCACGACCACGGTCGGGCACTACCTGACCCGCTGGGGTCTGGTCGGTGCCGAGCCGGCGGGCGTCCCGCCTGGACTCGATGCGGATCAGCTGGCACCGTCCGGTGCCGATGTTCCTCGCGACCGCGCTTGCTCGGACCGCTGGACGTCCTGGTGGCGCAGTCCCCGCGCGGCGCGACCTACCTCGTGTGCCTGCGCCCGCCGTACACCCTCGAGGCGTTGCAGGACTTCGCGGTGCGCCTGGAGGGGGTCGAGGGCAATCCGCTGCCGTTCACCGTCGGCGAGATGGCCCGCTGACCAGGCGAAGCTGCTGCGGGTGTGGCGCTCTCAGGCCGGGCGGTCGGTCCGCGGCTGACGCTGCTCCTTCGGACTACGCAGCTCCTTGGGGAGGCTGAAGAGCAGCTTCTCCTCCGCGGAGCGGATCTCCTCGACGTCACCGAAGCCGCGCTCGGCCAGGAACTCCAGCAGGCCGCGCACGAGGATCTCGGGCACGGACGCGCCACTGCTGACGCCGATCGTCGAAACCCCGTCCAGCCAGGCCTCGTCGACCTCGCCGGCGTGGTCGATCAGGTGGCCGTCCTTCGCGCCGTACTCCAGGGCGACCTCGACCAGGCGGACCGAGTTCGAGGAGTTGCGCGAACCGACCACCAGGAACAGGTCGCACTCGGCGGCCATCTGCTTCACGGCGACCTGACGGTTCTGGGTCGCGTAACAGATGTCGTCACTCGGCGGGTCGAGCAGGTTCGGGAACCGCTCGCGGAGCTTGGTGACGGTGGCGACCGTCTCGTCGACCGAGAGCGTCGTCTGGGACAGCCAGGCCACCCGGTTCTCGTCCCGCACCGTGACGTTGGCGACGTCGTCAGGACCGTCGACGAGGTGGATGTGATCGGGCGCCTCTCCGCTGGTGCCGACCACTTCCTCGTGGCCCTCGTGGCCGATCAGCAGGATGTCGAGGTCCTGCGCGGCGAAGCGGCGGGCCTCGTTGTGCACCTTGGTGACCAGCGGGCAGGTCGCGTCGATGGTGCGCAGGGATCGCTGCGCCGCCTCGGTGTGGACGGCGGGCGCGACGCCGTGCGCGGAGAAGACGACCAGCGCGCCCTCGGGCACCTCGTCGGTCTCGTCGACGAAGATCGCGCCGCGCTCGCGCAGCGTGGCCACCACGTGCTGGTTGTGCACGATCTCCTTGCGCACGTAGACCGGAGCGCCGTGCAGTTCCAGGGCCTGCTCGACGGTCTGCACCGCACGGTCGACGCCGGCGCAGTACCCCCGCGGGGCGGCGAGGAGCACGCGGCGGCGGGTCGGAGCGGCGGGCGCGGTCATACCCCCATGTTACGGCGCGCCCTGCAGAGGCAGCACAAGCTCGCTCGCGGCCAGCGGTCGTGCGGTGGCCTCGGCCATCCGCGGCGCGGGCAGTTCGTCGGTGACCACGCGCAGGTCCTGCATCTTGCGGGCGGTGACCAGGACGCGGCTCTCCAGGGAACCGGCCGTCGCGTTGTAGTCGCCGACGGCCCGGTTCAGCGAGCGGCCCAGCCGGTCGACGTGGTCGCCCATCGTGGCCAGGCGGGCGTAGAGCTCGCGGCCGAGGTCGAAGACCTCGCGGGCGTGCGTGGTGAGGGAATCCTGCTGCCAGCTCCAGGCCACCGTGCGCAGCATCGCGACCAGCGTGGTCGGGGTCGGCGATCACCACCCGGGCGCCGAGCGCGTGCTCGAGCAGGGCCGGGTCGCGTTCCAGCGCGGGGGCGAGGAAGGCCTCGCCGGGCAGGAACAGCACGACGAACTCGGGGCTGCCGGGCACCCGGCGCCAGTACTCCTTGCCGCCCAGCTGATCGACGTGGGTGCGCAGCGCGCGGGCGTGCGCCCGCAGCCGCTCCTCGCGTCGGCCCTCGTCGGTTGCGGTGCTGGCCTCCAGATACGCGGCCAGGGAGACCTTGGCGTCGACCACGACCGTGCGTCCGCCGGTCAGGCGGACCACCAGGTCAGGGCGCAGCGTGCCGTCGGGGGTCGCGATCGAGACCTGCTCGTCGAAGTCGCAGTGCGGTGCCATGCCGGCCAGCTCGACCACCCGGCGCAGCTGCAGCTCGCCCCAGCGGCCGCGGGTCTGCGGCGCACGCAGCGCGTTGAGCAGTTCACCGGTCCGGTCCGCGAGCGTCTCGGTGGCTTCGCGCGTCATCGAGACCTGCTGGGTCAGGGCGCCGTAGGCCCCGGCGCGGGCGATCTCGAGTTCGCGTAGGCGCACGTCGAGGCGGTCGAGGGTGGCCCCGACCGGCTCCTGCGTCGCGGGCGGACGCAAGGACGGGACGCCGGAGTGCGCCCGGGCGAACCCGACCGCCACGACCGCGCCGAAGACGACACCGAGCAACAGTCCCACCAGAAACACGGTCACCAAATCGATCATGGGTCACACGGTGCCGGGTGCCACCGACAATCCGGTTCGGCCGGTCTCGTGGATGCCCGCAATGTCTGGTCGTGTCCGCTTCCGCGGGGCTAGGCTCGCCGCGGGCTCCAGGGGAGGAGCCACGAGTTGGGGGACTCGGTATGGGGAGAGTTCGGGGTGCCGCGGCACTGCTGGTGAGTGGCGCGTGTGCCGTCGCCGTCTGGGTGCGCCGCCGGCGACGGCGGTCGAGGACCCGGATCGGTTGCCGACATCGATCGCCGCGCTCGGGGATTCGATCACCCGCGGCTTCAACGCCTGCGGGTTCTACCAGGACTGCACCCGCCGGTCGTGGAGCACAGGTGACGACGCCCGGGTGCTCAGCCCATCGGCTGCGCCTGGAGCGGCGCGGACCGACCCTGCGGCAGGCCAATCTGGCCAGGAGCGGCGCCCGCTCGGATGCCCTGGCCGGTCAGGCGGCGCAGGCCGTCGAGGCCGGCGCGGACTACGTGACGATCGAGATCGGGGCCAATGACGCGTGCGCGCGCTCGGAGGCGGACATGACCCCGGTCGAGGACTACCGGCGGAACATCCGGGCCGGGCTCGACGTCCTCCGGACGGGCGCACCCGACGCGCGGGTGTACATCGCGAGCGTTCCCGACCTGCGCCGGCTGTGGGCGGCGGGGCGCACGTCCTGGTACGTCCGCAAGGCGTGGTCAGAGCTCGACGTCTGCCCGACGATGCTGGCCCGCTCGGGCTCAGAGGCTTGGGCGGATCGCCAGCGCCGCGACCGGGTACGGATGAGGATCATCCAGTTCAACACGGTGCTCGCCGAGGAGTGCGAGGCCTACGGCCCGAACTGCTGGTTCGACCAGAAGGCAGTGTTCCGCACCACCTTCACCCGCTCCCAGCTCAGCAAGTGGGACTTCTTCCACCCCAGCGTCGAAGGGCAGCGACTGCTGGCCTACATCACCTGGCAGACCGGGTTCTTCGGCCCCGAGGACGACTGACGCTCCGTCAGCCATGCGTCAGCGCTCGGGCCGCCACGGCGCGGGGACGTAGACCAGGGCGTCGCCCACCGAGCGTTCCTGGCCGTCGCTCGGCTTGTTCGAGGCGTGCCCGGCGATCGACATCACCGTGGATCCGCCGCCGTCGAGGTTGAGTGCCTCGACCAGACCGAGCGACTTCGCGACCTGCGCGGCCTCTTGCATCGTCACGCCCGCGCTCGTGCGGCTGCGCCCGTCGATGGTGATCAGGGCGAGCTTGCCGTCGCCGGTGACCCCGGCGATGGTGCGCGGGTTGCGCCCGAGGAAGCCGCTCGAACCGGCGGGGGCGACGACCTTGCCGGCGCGCAGCAACTGGTAGCGCCCGTTGACCACGAACGTGGACGGCGTCATCGGCACCGCCACGCCGGTCGGGTCGGTGACAACGTCGCTGCGCCGCACGCATCCGAGGGCGAGCAGCTCGAGCAGCGGCAGGACGTCCAGCCCGGTCGCCTGCACCGAGACCTGTCCGCGTTGCAGCGTCAGGCCGCGGGTCGTCGCAATCTCGACCAGGCAGCCCGCGCTGTCGAGCAGCAGTTCAACGCCGGCACCGGCGGGCGTGGCGGCACCCCACTGGGCGGTGAACAGGGATACCTCGCCGGGCTGCTCGCACGTGGTGGCGCTGCGGCGCAGCCCGCAGCCCGCCGGCACCTTGGGCGTCTGGTTGACGTGGTCGACGGCGACCACCGTCCCCGAGGCGAGGTGGGTCAGGGCGCCGCGCCAGCGCAGTTTCAGCACCCGGGCGGTGTTCGTCGCGGCGTCGAGCACGAAGTGGGTCTCGGGCCCGTAGTCGGTGGGGTCGCTCTCGACGACGCCGTTGTGCACCGCGAGCCCGACCGGATTCCCGCGGCTCGCACTGTCCGCCCCGATGGAGAAGAACGAAGCGTTGGTGCCCGCGACCGCGCCGGCGAACCGCGCGAGGGAGGTGACCGTGTCGGTGCGCCCCAGGTCCGAGCCGTACGTCGCCCGCAGGTGCCCGGTGGCGCGCCGCGGATCGACGGTGAGCACCCGCACCCGCCACGGCCCGGTCTGCGTGGAGGCGACCAGCGCCTCGCTCGCGGCCTTGACGTCGCCGCGGGTGATCCGGGTCAGCACCACCCCGGGGCCCAGCACGCGGGTCGCGCGGGTCTCCTTGAGGTGTTCGTCGCCGAGCGGGAGCCCGTCCGGCGCCGCCAGCACCTCGGCGGCGAGACCGGCCGTGATCAGGCCGAGGGTGAGGGCGAGCGCCCCGATGGCGCCGCGGCGCAGTCGCACGCGGACCTGCGGCCTGGACATAGACATGAAAGCGATCCTGACTCCGGGTCGGCACCCCTACGCGCTCGGCAGGGGGAACGCCGGACGAACGGCAGGGTACAGAGTGTCGGCGCGGAGTTGATCTTCGCGGGTCAGGGAGTCTGCGCAGAGCCGCGTAGACTCCGCGCACGTGAGTCTCACCATCGGGATCGTCGGCCTGCCCAACGTCGGCAAGTCCACCCTCTTCAACGCCCTGACCAAGAACGACGTGCTCGCGGCGAACTATCCGTTCGCGACCATCGAGCCCAACGTCGGCGTGGTCGGCGTACCCGACGACCGCCTCGGCCGCCTGGCCGAGATCCACGGCTCGGCCAAGATCATCCCGGCCACCGTGAGCTTCGTCGACATCGCCGGCATCGTGAAGGGCGCGTCCGAGGGGCAGGGGCTGGGGAACAAGTTCCTGGCCAACATCCGCGACTCCGACGCGATCTGCCAGGTGATCCGGGTCTTCAACGACCCCGACGTGGTGCATGTCGACGGCCAGATCTCGCCGAAGTCGGACATGGAGACGATCAACACCGAGCTGATCCTGGCCGACCTGCAGACGGTGGAGAAGGTGCTGCCGCGGCTGCAGAAGGAGACGCGGCTCTCCAAGGAGCTGGCCCAGGGGAACGCGGCCACCCTCGCGGCCGTGATCGAGGCCCAGGAGGTCCTCAACTCAGGGCGCACCGTCCACTCCGCCGGCCTCGACCCAGTCCCGCTGCGCGAGCTGCACCTGCTGACCGCGAAGCCGTTCCTCTACGTCTTCAACATGGACTCGGACGAGCTTTCTGATGAGACGTTGAAGGCCGAGTTGCGCGCACTGGTCGCGCCGTCGGAGGCGATCTTCCTCGACGCCAAGATCGAGTCCGAGCTGATCGAGCTGGACGACGACGAGGCCCTCGAGCTGCTGCAGTCGATCGGCCAGAGCGAGTCCGGCATCCACATGCTCGCCCGCGTCGGCTTCGCCACCCTCGGCCTGCAGACCTACCTCACCGCCGGCCCCAAGGAGTCCCGGGCCTGGACGATCAAGCAGGGCGCCACCGCCCCCGAGGCCGCCGGCGTCATCCACTCCGACTTCCAGCGCGGCTTCATCAAGGCCGAGGTCGTCGGCTTCGAGGACCTGATGGCCGCCGGCTCGATGAACGAGGCCAAGGCCCGCGGCCAGGTCCGCATCGAGGGCAAGGACTACGTGATGCGCGACGGCGACGTCGTGGAGTTCAGATTTAACGTTTAGTTCCGGCCTAACGTCTGCCGCCGCGGTCACCCGCGACGGCCACAGATCAAGGTTCAAACGTATGAGGCCAGAAACCGGTCTACGGCCGTCACCCTTGTATCAGCGTTGATCGTCAGCCTTCGCTCTACCTTCAGATCGTGAGCGAAGCGTTCGGTCGGGTGGTCGTCAGGTGCGACGGGTGGGGTGAGAGCTTCGGTCTGCGGGGCGGCGCCTCGATACTTGAGGTGTGAGCGGGAACCTGAATCCAGCCGATCTCTTGCTGCGGGAGATCGTGACCGAGGCCGCACGCCGGATCGTGCTTGGTCTGGGCGACCCCTGCGACATCGGGATGGAGTTGATGGGAGAACTCCTGGACTCCGTAATGACTTCTGCAGACCTGGCGGGGACTGCCTACACGATGTGGGCTGAGCTGACCGACGGCATCGACGGGCGCGCCGCCGTACGCGCGAGGACTCTCAGAGCTCGAGGTCGAGGACCTGATGCGGCAGGCTGCTCGGGAGTGGCTTGACCTCGACCCAGTCCAGGATGATCTGCGTCTGTACTTTCGGCGTTGGGCAAACTGGCCGGAGTCGGTCCAGGCGCCGCCCGCCCGCCTGACGCCTTTTCAGCGCCGATGCGGTGGAGTTCCGCTTCAACGTCTGATTCGAGGCCGTCGGGTCGACGGGCAGACCGAGGGGTCGGGTCGAAGGGAGCGGGTGGCGACGCCGGACCGGCTGGAACGGAACAAGCAGAACGTCCAGGCGTTCTACGACCTCATGTTCAACCAGTGCCGCCCGGCAGAGGCCATCGAGCGGTACGCCGGAGCGACGTACGTCCAGCACAATCCGCACGTCGCTGACGGCAAGCAGGCGTTCATCGAGTACTTCGAGCGGATGGCGCGGGAGTACCCCGGCAAGCGGGTCGAGTTCGTCCGGGCGATCGCCGAGGGCGACCTGGTGGTGCTCCACTGCCGTCAGACCTGGCCGGGCGACGAGGACTACGCCGGCATCGACATCTTCCGTCTCGATGCCGACGGCAAGTTGGTCGAGCACTGGGACGTCCTGCAGGTGGTCCCCAGCGCTTCGGCCAACGACAACGGGATGTTCTGAGCCGCGCCTACAGGGAGAGCTGCGGAGGACCTCCGCCTGCTTGAGCAGGAACGCGCCCTCGTCCAGCTTCTTGCGCCGCAGCCAGGCGGTCACCTCCGTGTTGCACTTGCTCGCGTTGCAGGAGCGACAGGCTGGAACCACGTTGGCGAGGGTGTAGCGACCGCCGACGGAGATCGGGAGGGCGCAGTCCTTCTGGAGCTGCGTGTCCGCCTTGTGGCAGTACGCGCAGCCGCCCCAGGAGGCCTTGAGCGCCTCCCACTGAGCATCCGTCAGGTCGTGCTCGACCCTGTCCATCCGCTTCTTGCGGCGGCGCGCGTAGACAGCCGTTCGGCTGCGGGAGGCCATGACATCGAGGGTAGGGCGGAGTTCGCCCCGCGCCCCGCAATGCGGGCCCGGGCGCGTGTCCAGGCGCGAGGGCGCCGGCTACAGGTTCTTCAAGAAGTCGAGCAGGGCCGCGTTGGTGCCGGCCGGTTGTTCCTGCTGGATCCAGTGCCCGCAGTCGCGCAACACGACGTTGCCGCGGAAGTCCGCCTGGGTCTGCGCGTGCAGCTCGATCGCGCGCTTGCCCCAGATGGTGGCGACGTCGCGGTCGCCCCCGATGAAGAGCGAGGGCACGGTGACCTGCTTGCCCTCGTGCTCAGCGAGCAGCTCCCAGTTGCGGTCGACGCAGTAGTAGTAGCTCAGCCCGCCGAACAGGGACGTGCGCTCGAACTCCCCGACGTAGAAGTCGAGGTCCTCGGCGGTGAGCCAGCTCGGCAGCGGGTCGGGCAGCGGCGGCATCTTCTCGCGCAGGCCGGCCCCGGGGGAGACACACATGGCCTGGCCGACGAACCCGGGCAGCGCCTCATGCGGGAGGGCGAGGAAGTCCAGGTCGGCTATTTCCGGCGGCAGCGGCACAGAGCCGGAGAAGGCGTAGAGGGTGCCCGCGATGAAGGACGCGATGTCCTGCTCGGACTCGATGAGCCCGCCGCCTGAGTTGAAGTGCTCCTGGTAGAAGACCAGATCGCCGGCAAGCTCGCGGTCGACCTCGGAGGGCCGGCGCGCGCCGAGCGGATCGGTGGGCAGGGCCATCTGGCCGCGGCCGCCGAACGGCACGCTCAGGCAGGCCACGGCGCGGAACACGTCCGGCCGCGTCCACGCCGCGGTCCACGCGAGGATCGCGCCCCAGTCGTGCCCGACGATGACCGCCGGGGACTCCCCGAGTGCCTCGACGACGCCGACGCAGTCCGCGACGATCTCGGTGATGACGTAGTCCTCGCGGGCCCGCGGCTTGGACGAACGGCCGTAGCCGCGCATGTCCATCGCGACGGCGTGATAGCCGGCGTCGGCGAGCGCGTCGAGCTGGTGACGCCAGGAGTACCAGGACTCCGGGAAGCCGTGGCACAGCAGCACGAGCGGGCCGGTGCCGGCCTCGACAAGGTGGATGCGCTGATGGTTGGCGGTCACGGTCCGGGACGTCCAGTTCGGCTGCATCCGGGCAGTCAATCGCCTTGGCGTGGCGGTTACAACCTATGACCAGGTCGCGCGAGCCCCTCCGCGCCGCGAGATCTGACCCACCGTCACAGACTCGCTCCTAGGGAGATAAGTCGAACTGGTGGATTTGGCCTCCCGCGACAACATTTGGGCCTCTCGTCGTCAGTCGCCGGCCTTGAGCTGCTCGACCAGGATGTCGCCGTGACCCGCGTGCCGGGCGAGCTCGGCGATCATGTGGCCGTAGATGTACCGCAGACTCACCGCTCGGTCGTACCAGGGGAACTGCTCGTCGAGGTCGTGCGCCGCGGCGACCTCGTTTGAGCGTTGGCAGGCGGCGAGGAAGCCCGCGCTGATCGCGTCGACGGTGTCCCCGGCTGCCAGCACCCAGCTTTCCTCGACGTCGTCCGGCAGCCCCAGGTCGGCGCGGGACACCCCGCCGACGCGGTGCTGGAACCACACCGTCTCGGCGAAGGTCGCGTGCTTGACCAGCCCCAGGGGCGTGGTCAGGGACGGGACGAGCCGTGCCCGGGCGGCGGTGTCGTCGAGGTCGTCGAGGATCCCGGCGATCGCGCCGCGTTGGCGATCGAGCATGCCTTCGAGCATCGCTCGCTCGCCGGCCAGGTTGATGTCCACCTGGAGACCCTACGGCTGGCGTCAGCCGGCTTGGGCGCGGCGGTACTCATCCAGAGCGTCTGGGCGGATGTGTGCGATGCCGTCCACCATGACGACTCGAATGCGCTTTTCGACGACCGCCAAGGCGAGCTCAGGCCCGGGGATCTCACTCAGCCTCGCGGCCTCGACGAGGGTGAGCGCGCCCATGCGGTGCGCCTTCTCAGCAATTGATTCGGACACGTCAGCCTCCCTCATCGAAAAGTTTACGGTGGAGAACGACGATCTGATGCTCGATGCCCGCGAGCGGGCTCAGCGCCTCGAACTCCAGCAACGTCTCGCGGGCGATTTCCAGGTCCCACATCAGTGTCGCTGCCTCCTCCAGCCCGTAGCTCACCCTCGCTGGTGGTTCAGTCATCCCTGCCCCCGTTCGTTGTGGCAGGACCGTAGACGCGGGGAACGACGTTCCGGCGCGGACCACGGCTGCCTGTGGACGGGGGGTCCCCCTACGCTGCGGCTGTGGACTTCTGGACGCGGCTGAGCGCGGCGCTGCCGGGTGGCGCCAGCAGCTCCACGGCTCTCGCAGAGACCCCATGAGCGACGACGTCGTGGTCATCCACACCGACGGTGGGTGCACGCCGAATCCGGGACCCGGGGGGTGGGGCGCGGTCCTGCGGTACGGCGAGCACGTCCGCGAGCTCTGCGGTGGGGAGCCGGAGCTCACCACGAACAACCGGATGGAACTGATGGCGCCGATCATGGCGCTGGAGGCGCTCAAGCGCCCGGTCGTCGTCCACCTCTACACCGACAGCACCTATGTCCGGGGCGGCATCACCAAGTGGATCGTGGGCTGGGAGCGCAACGGCTGGCTGACCGCGGCCAAGCAGCCGGTGAAGAACGTCGACCTGTGGCAACGTCTGCAGCTTGCCTGCGGTCCCCATGACGTGCAGTGGCACTGGGTGAAGGGCCACAGCGGCGTCGCCGACAACGAGCTCGCCGATCAGCTCGCGACCCGCGGCATGGTGCTGGCGATGGAGTCGGGGCCCAGCAATCTGGTCTGACGGCAGGTCAGCTCTGCGCGACGACGTCCAGGAGCACCTGCAGCACGGCGAGCTGTTCGTCCCAGGATCCCGAGGTCTTCGCCAGGAGCGTGCTGATGCCGGCCACCCGGTACGTCGCGACCCGGTCCGCGATCTGCTCGCGGGTGCCGACGAGGTTGGTCAACGTCCCGAGTTCCAGCGGCACCGCGGCGGCCGCCTCCTCGCGCCGCTTCTCCTTCCACAGCCGGGCCACCTCGGCCACCTCGGTGCCGAACCCGAGCCGGGTGAAGGCGTCGTTGTAGAAGTTCGTCGAGCCGCTGCCCATGGCGCCGATCGTGAAGGCGTAGCCGTCCGCATGTCGCCGGCCGCGGCGCAGGGCATCGGCCTCATCGGCAGCGACCTCGAGGGCGACCGGAGCGACCAGGTCCAGCTCCGCCAGGGTGCGCCCAACCCGCGCCGCGCTCTCGGCGATCGGATCGAGGAACAGCTCGGCCTGTTCGGGGACGAAGGCGTTGCCGAGCCACCCGTCGGCCAGCTCGCCGGTCAGCGCGAGATTCTTCGGGCCCAGTGCGGCGACGTAGATCGGGATGTGGCCCGGCTCCGACGCGGGGACCAGCGCCTTGCCCCGGCTGTCCGGCAGTGGCAGGGGATAGATCTCGCCGGGATGGACCAGGCGCTCGCCGCGGGCGACCATGCGGACGATCTCGATCGTCTCCCGGGTGGTCTGTACCGGCTTGGCGAAGCGGACGCCGTGCCAGCCCTCCATCACGCCCGGACCGGAGACGCCGACCCCCAGCCGGAACCGCCCGCCGGTCAGCGACTGCAGGCTCAGCGCTGAGGTCGCCAGCAGGGCCGGACTGCGCGAACCCAGCTGCACGACGAAGGTGCCGATCTCGAGCGTGGTCGTGTGCGCGGCGATCCAGGTCAGGCCGGTGAGGGCGTCGTAGCCCCACGTCTCCGGCGCCCACAGCGAGGCGACCCCGATCGCCTCGGCGCGCTGCGCGAACTCCACCGCCCCCGGCGCCTGCGGGTCCACCAACGCGCCGACCCGCATCGCGGCCACCTTCCGAGCGCCAATACTATGCTTGAAACCATAGTGCAGGGAGGCGCCCGATGCGTTACCGCGACTGTCCGACCGTGGAGTGCTCGACCCGGGTTGCGGCCGACCCCGAGGCTGTCTGGGCGCTGGTCACCGACATCACCCTGCCGACCCGGTACTCGCCGGAACTGCGGGCGGCGGAATGGCTCGACGGGGCCACCGGCGTGGCCGTCGGCAACCGCTTCCGCGGTCACAACAAGCACGAGGCGCTGGGCGAGTGGAGCACGGAATGCGCGGTCAGCGAGGTCGAAGACGGCCGACGCTGGGTCTGGCAGGTGCACAACGCCGACAACGAGGTCATGGCGTCGTGGGGCTTCGAGGTCGAGCCCGGCCGGGACGCCACCACCGTGCGCCAGTGGGCACGAATGGGCCCGGCGCCGTCCGGACTGGCCGGCGCGATCGCCGCGATGCCTGAGAAGGAGGCGCGGATCGTGGCTCGTCGTCTGGCGGAGTGGGAGGCCGGGATCTCCGCGAACCTGGTGGGGATCGAGCAGCAGCTCGGCGGAATCTAGGCGCTCTCCCATAGAATTGCCGGTATGGCGGCGCGCGGCGAGACCCGGCGGAAGATGCTGGACGCCGCCCTCGAGGTGATGCGCGAGCGGGGCGCCGCCGGGGTGACCCTCGACGAGGTCCTGGCTCGCAGCGGCGCACCCCGCGGCTCGGTCTATCACCACTTCCCGGGCGGCCGGGGGCAACTGATCGACGAGACCCTCACCTATGCCGGCGAGACGTTCACCGCAATGCTCGAGCGTGCCGCGCGCAACGGTTCGGACGCGGTGCTCACCCGTCTGGTCGTGTTCTGGACCCGGGTGCTGGAGGACAGCGACTTCCGCGCCGCCTGTCCGATCGTGCCCACCGCCGGAGATGCCGGAGCCGGCGCGGACCTGGCACACAAGGCCGCGCTGATCCTGGACGAGTGGCGTCGCACCATCGCCGCGGTGTTCGAGGCCGAGGGCCGGACCGACGCGGACGCCCTGGCCGCCACTGTGCTCTCGTCGATCTCGGGGGCGGTGAGCATGTGCCGGGCGATGCGTTCGGTCGATCCGCTCTTCCAGGTGGCCGAGCAGCTGCGTGGGCTCGTCCAGATCCGCGCGGCGCTGTGACCGCCGACCTGCTCCGTGCCTACGACGAGCAGCTCCGGGTCGACGCCGAGGCGATCGGGACGTCGTCGTCGACCCGGCACGGGCCGCTGCTGCTGGCCACGTTCGCCGGCAGCCAGGGCTTCGTCTCCTACCGGGACCTCGGCGATGCGAACCCGGACGCGATGCGGGACCTGGTGCGCGACGCGTTGCGCCACTTCCAGGCGGACCCGGCGATCGCGGAGGTGGAGTGGAAGACGCGCGGACACGACCGCGCTCCCGGGCTCCACGAGACGCTGGTGGCGGCGGGGTTCGTCCCGGGTGAGTCGGAGTCGATCATGATCGGGGAGGCCACCGCGCTCGCCGTCGACGTGCCGCTCGATGGAGTGACGCTACGTCAGATCATCAGCGAGACCGACGTGCGGGCGATGGCGGCCATGCAGGACGAGGTGTTCGGCGATCAGGCTGCGGGCCGGATGGCCGAGGATCTGCTGCGCCGGATCGCCGACGGTGAGGACTTCGAGCTGTGGGTGGCCGAGGCCGACGGCCGGATCGTCAGCGCGGGACGGCTGGAGCCCGTGCCCGGCACCGACTTCGCCGGGATCTGGGGCGGTTCGACCCTGCCGCAGTGGCGCGGGCGCGGCATCTACCGCGCGCTGACCGCCGTTCGTGCCCGGTCCGCCCTGGCGCGCGGCAAGACGCTGATCCACAGCGACTCGACCGAGCTCTCCCGCCCGATCCTCGAGCGATCGGGGCTGATCAAGGTCTCCACCACGACGCCGTACCTGTGGTCCCGGGATGATGGCTAGGTGACCGAGACCGACGAGGGCCGTTCCGTGCGCCCCCAGATCGCCGTCGTCGGGCCGGGCGACGCGGACGAGCGCGAGAGGCAACTCGCCTGCGGGGTCGGCCGGTTGCTGGCGCTCGGCGGCGCGGTGGTCGTCACCGGCGGGCTCGGCGGGGTCATGCACGGCGCGTGTGAGGGCGCCGCGCTGGGGGACGGCACCTCGATCGGGCTGCTGCCCGGCACGGACCGTCGCGAGGCCAACCCGCACGTCACCATCGCGGTGGCCACCGGCCTCGGCCAGGGCCGCAACCTGCTCGTCGTGCAGACCGCAGATGCCGTCATCGCGATCGGGTGCAGTCCCGGCACCCTGAGCGAGATAGCCCTGGCCGGCCGCCTCGGCAAGCCGGTGGTGCTCCTCGCGAGCTACCCCGACGATCTGGTGCCCGGCTGCGCCGCGGCCGGCTCTCCCAAGGAGGCCGTCGACCTCGCCTTTCGCCTGCTCAGGCCAGCTGACTGAGGCGCCGGTCACGCTGGGCGCAGGAACGCCGATGAATTCAGGTGCGGTTGTCAGTCCTAGTCGTGACTATGTGTGCACCGCGACCACCTGAGGAGCCACCGTGCAGACCATTGACGCCGACCACGGCGCCGCGCCTGCCCTGGCTGGCCGCAAGGAGTGGATCGGCCTGGCCGTGCTCTCCCTGGCCTGCCTGCTCTACGTCATGGACCTCACCGTCCTGCACCTCGCGGTGCCGGCGATCTCCGAGGACCTGAATCCTTCCAGCACCCAGCTGCTGTGGATCATCGACGTCTACGGCTTCATGGTGGCCGGCTCGTTGATCGTGATGGGCACCCTCGGAGACCGGATCGGGCGGCGCAAGCTGCTCATGATCGGCGCGGCCGCCTTCGGTGCGACCTCGATCCTCGCGGCGTTCTCCAACAGCGCCGAGATGCTCATCGTCAGCCGCGCGCTGCTCGGCATCGCCGGGGCCACCATCGCGCCTTCGACGCTCTCGCTGATCTTCCACATGTTCCCCGACCCCAAGCAGCGCGGAATCGCGATCGCCTGGTGGATCGCCGCGTTCTCGGCCGGCAGCGTGGTCGGCCCGGTGGTCGGTGGGGCCATGCTGGAGCTGTTCTGGTGGGGCTCGGTGTTCCTGCTCGCGCTTCCGGTGATGGCGGCATTGCTGCTCTTCGGGCCCAAACTGCTGCCCGAGTACAAGGACGAGAACGCGGGCAAGCTCGACATCCTGAGCGCCGCGATGTCGGTCGTCGCCGTGCTCGGCGTCGTCTACGGCATCAAGGACATCTCGGCCCACGGCATCTCGGACACCGCGACAGCCTCGATCACCGTCGGGCTTCTGGTCGCCGTGGCCTGGGTCTACCGCCAGCAGCGCCTGACCCACCCGATGATCGACGTCTCGCTGTTCAAGGTGCGCTCGTTCAACGGCGCCCTGATGGTGAACTTCTTCGCGATCTTCGTGATGATCGGGTACTTCATCTTCGTCTTCCAGTTCCTGCAGCTGGTGCTCGGGCTCTCGCCGCTGGAGGCCGGGCTGTGGGGTCTGCCGGGCGCTGTCGGGTTCGTCCTCACCTCCCAGATGACGCCGCGACTGGCGCACAAGATCCCCCCGCCCAAGCTGGTCGGCGGCGGACTGAGCGTCGCCGCGGCCGGTCTGTTCGTCCTGATCGGCGTGACCGCCGACGGCGGGAACAGCGCCCTGGCCATCGCGGTGATCGGTTCGATCATCATCTCGCTCGGGATGGGCCCGGTCTTCGGCCTGACCACCGAGCTGATCGTCGGCTCGGCTCCGCCGGCGAAGGCGGGCGCGGCCTCCGGGATCTCGGAGACCGCCGCGGAGCTCGGTGGCGCGCTCGGTATCGCGATCTTCGGCAGCATCGGCGTGAGCCTCTACCGGGACGGCCTGGACGAGCTTCCGGCCGGGGTCACCCCGGAGGCGGCCGCGGATGCCCGCGACACCCTGGGTGGCGCGGTGAGCGCCGCGGAGGATCTGCCCGTCAGCGTCGGGAACGCCCTGCTGGACCTGGCCGATCACGCCTTCGTCGACGGGATGCGGCTCAGCACCGCCATCGCGGCGGTGCTGGCGACCCTCGTCGCGGTGTTCGCCTTCCAGGGCCTCAAGCCGGCCGCCGCAGCCGTCGCTGCGCACACCGGCGACGGGCCGCCCGAGGGCGAGATGGCGGGTGATGGGATTGCCGAGGGTGATGTGTCCGAGACCAGGGTCAACGTTTAAGAGTCCCTTACACATCTGATGATTTCGTGGTCGCCATGAGGATCTCCACGTCGTTGGGCTCTGCCGCCGTTGCGAGTGCACTGGTGGGCGGCGCGGTGCTCGTGCCTGCGGCGGACGCAGCCGAGAGCGCTGCGTCCGCCAGGCACTCCCTCGTGCGCACCTGCACCTTCGACGGGCCGAAGAACACCCCGCTGCGGATCAAGCTCTCGCTGCCGCTGCGGGCCAAGGGCGACAACGACCTGCGCGCCGTGAACGTGCGGGCGACCGACAACCGCCGCGTGAACGTCGGCCGGGTCACGATCAGCGTCGAGAACGAGAAGCAGAGCTCGGGCAACGGCTCGATCGGGTCGGCGTCCGCCGTGCGCCGTCACGGCTCGCCGGCCACCTGGCGGCTCAACCCGCGGTCCAACGGCTCCGAGGTCGAGCGCGTGGTCGCCGAGGTGACCTTCAAGCTCCGTGGTGGCCCGCGCGTGGTCGCCACGTGCGCCGCCCGTCCGTAGTGCGCTTCTCTCCCGCGGCCCGCCTCCTGGTCGCCGCGTCGGCTTCGGTCGTGCTGCTCGCTGGCTGCGGGGACGACGGCGCAGACGAGTCCGGTCCCGACAACGGGACGCCCAGCCCGTCCGTGACCGCGGCAGTGGACCCCAAAGCGCTCAACGCGTGCCGGACCGCGATGATCTCGGCGCTGTCGAAGGCCTACGACGCCTCGCGCGAGGCGCCGGCCGCCGAGCGCGACCAGGTCTTCGTCGAGCAGGCCGGTCAGTTGCCCGAGGAGTGCCGCCCGATCGACGCCTCCGAGCTCAAGCGGCTCAAGGACGAAGCGACGCGGATCGCGATCCCGCCGGGCAGCTGAGCCCAGCGGGGGAGACCGCACCACCTTTCGGTGGAACATGCGTTCCACTCGACCTCCCGGTCGGTTAGCGTGGCGGCACGCCCGCCAGCGAGTTCCGTATGCACCAGTGCACGGGAGGTGGGTGTGGGCGTCGCGGCCACGGCTGTGATCCGCCAGGCGGTGCGGCACCGTCTCGGCATGCTGCAGGAGCTCACCGGTCTGCCTGCGGTCTTCGGCGGCGCCATCGAGGACGACTCCGACGGGCACCCCGCGATCGTCATCAGTCAGGTCTACGGACTGCGCACCCCTGCTCTCGAGGGTCTGGTCGTGCCCTCGGGCACAGGTCTGGGCGGCAAGGCCTTCGCCGGCGGCCGTGCGGTGGTGGTCGACGACTACGCCGGCTCCCGGATGATCACCCACGAGTACGACCGCGCCGTGCAGCACGAGGGTCTGGTCTCTGCCCTGGCCGCCCCGGTGCGCCACGGCGACGAGGTGGTCGCCGTCCTCTACGCCGCCTCACGCACCCAGCCGGTCGGGGAGACCGCGATCCGCGCCGCCGAGACCGTCGCCCGCTGCGTGGAGCGCGACCTCGAGCACATGCTCCCCGCCGCCCAGAAGGCCGACCCGGTCCCGCGCGGCGTGGTCGCCGAACTGCGCGCGGTCGCCGAAGCCCTCGGCCCGAACCCGCTGCGCCCGCGTCTGGAGCGGGCTCTCCATGCCCTGACCCGCAACGGCGACCACCCCCAGACCCCGGACGGGCCGAACCCGCTGACGACACGTCAGGCCCAGATCCTGCGCCTGGTTGAGGACGGCCTGACCAACCGCGAGATCGCCGAGCGCACCGGCCTGGCCGACGCCACCGTCAAGACCTACGTGCACGACGCGATGCGCCGCCTCGACGCGCACACCCGCACCCGCGCGGTCTACGTCGCGCGCTCCCGCGGCCTGCTCTAGAGAAGCGACTTGCCGAAGCAGGTCGAGCCCGGATCGTGGCGGTAGACGCCGAACTTCTCGATGACGCTGTAGCCGCTGGTTTCGTAGAGCCGGATCGCTTCCGGCTGCCGGTGGCCGGTCTCCAGGCGCAGCCGCGTGATGCCGGCGTTCCTGGCGCTGTCCTCCAGGGCCGCGAGCAGGATGCGCGAGAGGCCACGGCCCCGGAAGCCGGAGGCGACGTACATCCGCTTCAGTTCGGCCAGGCCTGGTTCGATGACGCGCCAGCCGCCGCAGGCAATCGGTTCGCCGTGCAGCCGCCCGACCAGGAAGAGCCCGTGCGGGGGAGCGAACTCGGCCGGTTTCACCGGAGTGGCGTCGGGACCGCCGTAGCGGACGACGTAAACCCGCTGCACGGCCTCGACGAGAGCGGCGGCCACCGGATCGTCGTACGGGGTCGGCGACAGCACGAGCGTGGTCTGCTCGGCCATCGTCATGAGGCGATTCTCCCAAGCCCCACCGACGAATTCGGCCCGCGGCACGTCAACGACGGGCCAAACGGCGCCACACCAGAATCAGGCGGCACCAAGGTCCGCGGCGGCGGCATCGATCCGGCCGGCGAGGTCCAGGTCGAGGTCGGTCACCCCGCCCTCGGAATGGGTCGAGATCGTGAAGTGGACGGTCCGCCAGCGGATGTCGATGTCCGGGTGGTGGTTCATCTCCTCGGCCGCGACGGCGATCGCGTCCACCAGGCGGATCGCTGTCGGGAAATCCGGGGCGGCGTAGGAGCGGCGGATCTCGGTCGTGTCCCCGGTCCAGCCGTTGAGCTTGCCCAGACCCGCTTCCACGTCGTCGGCGTTCAGCAGTGCGACCATGATCCGACCCTACGCCCGGAGGGCAGATGCAGATCGTTGTCGGCGCGGCCATCGTGCGCGACGGCCGGTTGCTGGGCGCGCGCCGCAGCGCCCCGTCGGCGCTGGCCGGCGGCTGGGAGCTGCCCGGCGGCAAGGTCGAGCCGGGCGAGACGGAGACCGACGCCCTCGTTCGGGAGTGTCGCGAGGAACTCGGGGTAGCCGTGCTCCCGGGTGATCGCGTGCCCGGGGAGTGGCAACTCCGGGACGACCTGGTCCTCCGGGTCTACCTGGCCACGATCCTTAGCGGCGACCCGCAGCCGCTCGAGGACCACGACCAGTTGCGCTGGCTCGCGGCCGACGAGGTCGACGAGGTCGCCTGGCTGCCCGCGGACGTCCCCGCGGTGGCCGCCGCCCGTGGGGTTGCGCAGCTGCGCTGACTTGGTTGGAATGGGGCGAAATGGCCCACCTAACAGGAGCCCGTCGCGGCCGCCTCGGTGCGCTGGGGACGGCGGCGGTGACCGGCCTCAGCCTGCTCGTCCTGCCCGCGCCCGCCCAGGGCCGCCCCGTCCCCTCTGATGCGGCCGGCTGCGCGATCAGCCGGACCGAGGAGTACCCGCGGGCGGACGCCGCCATGGTCGGACTCGACGAGGTCGCGCTGCGGGAGGCCGTGACCTATTGGGTCGGCCAGGGCGCGGAGAACCTCAAGGTGTTCCGGCACGGCTGCCTCGTCGCCGAGGGCGCCCTGGACGCGGCCACCGACCGGGTCCCCCGCCAGAACTGGAGCCAGACCAAGACGGTCTCCGCGCTGATCGCCGGGGTGGCGGTCCGCCAGGGGCTCATCGACGTGGACGCCCCGATCGGGCGCTACCTGCCGGCCGGGATCGGCGACGCCCAGCACCGCGCAATCACCGTGCGCAGCCTGCTCACCATGACCTCCGGCCTGGAGCTCAACTGGTTCCGCGGCCTCGCGCTCAGCGCCGATATGGCCGGTCCGCGGCAGGCGATGGCGATGCCGCTGCGTCACCGGCAGGGGGCGTACTTCGAGTACGAGCAGACCACGCCTTCGGTGGTGAACTGGGTCGTGCAGCACGCGCTGAACCGTGCGGGCCGGAACCTGGATTACCAGGGGTTCGCGCAGCAGGAATTCTTCGACAAGCTCGGCATCCCGCTCTCGGCCTACTGGTGGCAGCGCGACCGCTCCGGCTCCACGATGGGGCACGCAGGCCTGCTGCTGCGGCCGCTGGAGTTCGGCCGGCTCGGAGAACTGATGCGGGGTCAGGGCGTCTTCGCCGGCGAACGCCTGATCGATGCGGATTACATCCGTCTGCTCCAGACCGGGACCACGGCCAACTGCGGCTACGGCTTCTTCGTCTGGCTGAACGCGTGCCAGGCCGGGCAGCGGCAGGTCAACGCCTCGATCATGACCCGTGAGGAGATCGCGCCGGCCCGCCCCTGGATCAGGAGCGCCCCGGCGGACATGTACTACAGCTGGGGCAGCCACGGGCAGCACGTCTTCGTGATCCCGAGCCTGGACATGGTGATCACCCGCAGCGGCGAGCAGGCCCCCGACAGCAGCTCCGACGCCGAACGTCTGGACACCGACCTGTTCTTCGGCGGGCGGCAGAAGGGTGGCTACTTCGAGTTCTTCCGGTTGCTGATGAGCGGCGTCGCGGACATGCCGGCCGCCGTCCGCGCCGGCCTCGCGACCGACTACCGCGAGCCGGCCGACACCTCGGTGGACCTGGTCGGGCTGCTGGGCCCGCTGCAGAGCGAGCCGGCCCCGGCCGTGGCCTACTGCGCATCGGCCGGCTGCGACGAGATCCCCGCGGGATCACCTGATTCCTCCGGGGACCATCTTCGTGTCTTGCCCGGCATCCTCGGCGACGAGCGGCGCCCGCCGGGCTGATTTCCCTACCAACCCGCCCGGCGCACCGAGGGCCGGCTGCACACTGCGGGATCACCTGTGTCCCGCCTAGAGCGCCTCAATGCTGCCGTATCCGATCTCCGTAGTTCTACGGCAGACCCCAGATGCTGGCCTCCCTAGACGGTATGTAGGTGCGGTTCCTGAGGCCCTGCGGGTTCCGGGGGCTCCGGCTGCATCGCGAGCGGTGATCGTTCACGCGCCGCTCACGCGATGAGCGGCGGCGATCGGATGCGGGCCCGGGGTGTGATCGCGCCGCGACCGGCTCGCTGTGTGTTGACGGGCTTGGCATCCGGCGCCTCGACTGGCACGTGGTCGCGGGTCGTCCCCGTGCTCGGAATTGGGCCGAGCGCGAGGCGCCGCAGGTGGCAGGAGGCGCCGGATGTCGTTTCAGCGTACGAGTGTCGGTCTGGACGTGCACGCCCGCTCAGTAGTCGCGGCGGGGTTGGACGCGAGGACTGGGCAAGTGCACCGGGCCCGGTTGACCCCGGCCCACGAGGACCTGCAGCGGTGGATCGGGGCGTTGCCGGGTCCGGTCGCCGTGACCTACGAAGCAGGGCCGACGGGCTTCGGGTTGGCGCGGTTCCTGCGCGGGCGTGGGATCGAGTGCAAGGTCGCGGCGCCCTCGAAGCTGCAGCGCCCGGCCGGGGACCGAGTCAAGACCGACGCGCGCGACGCCCTGCACCTGGCCCGCCTGCTGCACCTGGGCGAGATCGTCGAGGTGACGGTCCCCTCGGTGGGACAGGAGGCAGCCCGGGATCTGGTGCGAGCCCGGGAGGACTGCCGCGCGGACCTGATGTCGGCCCGGCACCGAGTGTCGAAACTGCTGCTGCGTCAGGGAATCGTCTACTCCGGCGGGAAGGCCTGGACCCAGAAGCACGGGACGTGGCTGCGCGCCCAACGTTTCGAACAGCGCGCACTGCAGCTCGCCTACGACTGCGCCTACGAGACCATGGAACTGACCGTGGCCCGCCGCGATCGGCTCGACGCGGCGATCGCCGAGCTGGCCGCCGACAGCGAGTTCACCCCCGTCGCCGACCGGCTCGCTTGCCTGCGCGGGGTGTCCACCCTGACCGCGTTCGGCCTCGCGGTGGAGATCGGGGACTGGCAGCGCCTGACCGGCCGTTCCATCGGCGCCTACCTCGGGCTGGTCCCGACCGAGTCCTCCTCCGGAGCACGACGGTCGCAGGGCGGACTGACCAAGACCGGCAACGGCCACGCCCGCCGGCTGCTGGTGGAGGCGGCCTGGCACCACCGCAAGCCCTACCGGGGACCCGGCGCCGATCTGCGCCGGCGTTGGGACCGCGCCCCTGCGGCCGCCGCGGCACGCGGACACGCCGCCAACCAACGTCTCGCGAGTCGGTGGGCGGCCTACGACCGGCGAAACAAGCCAGCCGTGGTCGCCAACGCCGCGATCGCCCGCGAACTCGCCGGCTGGTGCTGGTCGCTGGCCGTCCTCGAATAGCGCGGGCCCACAACGGCTCCCGGCCAAGCCGGTGGTGAAGCAGCGTGAGGAGCAACCCGCGACTGAACTATGAGCAACCCCCTACGGGGGCCACGCTCGCCCCTAGACCCGCGGTCCGCTCCCGCCGAACACCCCGTCCTGCGGTAACCAACCCGCGCATATCAGAGTGACCACGCGTCGACACCGACACGCGGCACCCACCGACCCCAGCCGAGAGCAGAAGCGGCGCCCGAGACGACGGCCCCGGGCGCCGCTTCACCATGCCCCTTGACAGATTCGGCTACATATCAGGTTCAGAGCCCTGGCACGACTAATCCCACCGACCTCAGGACCCAGGTGAAACGGAACTTGGTGGTCCTCGTTCTCGCGGCTTCGCTCGCCGGTCTGACTGCGTGTGGCAGCGACGATTCCGTCGGGATTCAGAGTGCCGCGGCGGACCAGACCGCGGTGACGGGCCAGAACGCAGTGACGAAGTGGGCTGCGATCGTCCAGCCCGCCATTCACAACGCGACCGAACCGCGGCCGGCGGGTAGTTCCGAGGTGCTGGGCACCATCGCCCACCTGGCCGTGTACGACGCCGTGATGGCGATCGAGGGTGGGTGGGAGCCGTACACCACGGACATCGAGGCCCGGGACCGCGCGGACGTTCAAGCCGCGGTGGCGACGGCGGCCTACCGCACCGCTCTCGGTCGGGTGGCCCCCTCCCAGTTCGGCTACCTCGACGAGAAGTACGGCGCCTACCTGGCCGGCATCCCGGACGGGCAGACCAAGACCGACGGCGTCAGTGTTGGTGAGGCCGCCGCGGCTGCGGTCCTCGACCAGCGCAGGGACGACGGCTGCAGCAACGTCGTCTCCCACCGCTGCAGCGCCCAGCGCCTCCCCGTCGGGGAGTTCGAGCCCAACGACGGCTGGGGCACCGAGCCCCTGGACGCGAAGATCGCCACGGTGAAGCCGTTCACCTTCGACAAGCCGGCCCAGTTCCGGGCGGACGGCCCGGACCGTTTCGCTTCGAAGCGGTGGGTCGAGAATTTCAACGAGGTGAAGGGACTACGGGGCCGCGGGCAGCTCGGTCCGCACCGCAGCGCAGACCGACCTCGTCTACTTCTGGTCCGAGCACGGCTATGTCCACTGGAACCGCAACCTGATCGCCCTGGCCCTCGAACGGCGCCTCGACGCCATCATCGCCGGCTTCGAGGCCAAGTACACCTACCGCACCTGGCGTCCCCGTACCGCCATCCCGCTGGCTGCGCTCGATCGCAACTCCAAGACCGCCTCGGATCCGAGCTGGACTCCGCTGCTCACGGTCAACCACCCTGAGTACCCGTCGGGCCACGCCTTCTTCTCGACCGCCATGACGGAAGCCGTGGCCGCGTTCTTCGGCACGCACCAGGTGAACTGGACCATCGTGACCAGCAAGGACGCCGTCCCTCAGCTCGTCGACACCGAGCGGACCTACACGGACCTGAACGCGCTTATGGACGACGTCGCGGACGCCCGGGTCTGGGCCGGCCTTCACTACCGGAGCTCAATGCGCGAAGGCGCCGTCCTCGGCCGCCAGGTCGCCAAGCACATGGTGGGCGGCTATTTCCGCCCTCGCCGTGACAGCCCATAGCTCGGCTGCTCATCGCCCTTTGCCCGGCCCACCAGATGGCAGGCGCAAAGGATGGTCAATCAGCCGGGAAGGGTCCATGGTCATTGCGTACAAAATCTCCGTACTTCTACGGCAGACCGCCCAGGTGCTGCCCCCCTAATTTCAGAGCCATCCCCGCCGAGTGTCGACTCAGCGGCCTGCAAAGGAGGCTCGATGCGCCAGCCGTGGAATCCCGAGATCCATCTCAGCCGGCGTACCGTGCTGCGGGGCGCCGCCGGGTTCGGCCTGGCCGCTGCCGGCGGGTCACTGCTGTCCGCCTGCTCGCCGCGTGGAGACAGCCAGGTGAAGAATCTGGCAGGGGGAACGGATCAGGGAACGCAGTCCGCGAAGGCGCCGTCCCTGGAGACGACCAGCATTCGTCTGCACGCCATCCCCCCGGCCGTCTGCATCGCCGCCGAGTTCATGGCGGAGCCGTTCCTCCGGGAGCAGGGGTTCACCGACGTGCAGTATCCGCCGTTCGAGGCCAAGGACGTGATCCCCCGCATCGCCGCCGGCGACATCGACTTTGGCATCGGGTACGCCGCCGCCTTCATCCCCGAGATCGCGGCCGGCGCACCTCTGGTGATGCTCGGCGGGGTTCACGTCGGCTGCTGGGAGATCTTCGCGACCGGTGACATCAAGTCAATGCGCGACTTCCAGGGCAAGACGGTGTCGATCGCCGGCCCGACGTTCACCGACGGCATCTTCATGGCCATGACGCTGGCGAACGTCGGTCTCGACCTGGACCAAGGACGTCAAGGTCGTCACCTACCCGCCGACCGAGTACGCCCGGATCCTGTCCTCCGGTGAGGTCGACGCAGTCGGTGGCGTTCCCGCCCGTCTCCAACGAGCTGAAGGCCAAGGCATCGGCCACGTCGTGCTCAACTCCCTGACCGACGCGCCGTGGTCGAACTACTACTGCTGTACGGCCGTGGTCCACCGACCGTTCATGGAGAAGCACCCGCGCGCCACCAAGGCCGCGCTGCGCGCCGTGCTCAAGGGCGCCGACGTCGTCGCCCAGGACCCCCACGGCTCCGCCCACCACCTGGTCGATCACGGCTTCACCACCGACGAGAAGTTGCGCCCGGCAAGCCCTCAGAGCAGATCCCGTACGACATCTGGCGGGACTTCGACCCGGCCGACAGCGTGCGGTTCTACGCGCTGCGCCTCAGAGAAGCAGGGATCATCGACCGCACCCCCGAACAGATCCTTCAGCGTGCCACCGAGTTCTCGTACCTGGCAGAACTCAAGCACGAACTGAAGGGGGCATGGCCCATCCGCGCCCGGGAGGGTTCGGAGCAGGCGGGACAAGGTGCCCTCGTTCGCTTCGTCGCGCGCGCCGCTGTGCCCATCCGTCGCAAGCTGGTGGTGGCCTTCGGCGCGGTGGTAGCACTGCTCGTCACGATCGGAGCCATCGGGCTCTACGCCTTGGGTCAGGCCAACAACCGCGCCGAGGGTCTGAGTCGAGCTTCAAGGCAAGGTATCGATCTACCGCCAGCTGCAGAACGACACCAACATCAAGCTCTACGGCGGGGCCTCCGCGCTGTCCGATCCGGACCCGACCGCCCTCGACGCCGCCCTGCGTCAGCTCAACCAGTCCTACGACTTCAGCCGGCTGCAGTTCGTGGCCCAGGACGAGGGCGCGTTGCTCACCCGGATCGAGACCACGTACGACCGCTTCGTCACCGTGATGACGCAGGGGATCACGTTGGTGCGCCAAGGAAAGCTGACGCAGGGCCAAGAGCTTCAGCGCGCACGCGCCAAGCCTCTCGCGGACGAGCTCGAACGGCTCACGAACCAACTGGTGAACAAGGCCGAGGCGGCCATCGCCAACCTGGTCGACGACAACCAGCGGGCTTACCAGGACTCCCGGCAGGCCTTCATCGCGATCTCCCTCGGCGGCATCGGTCTCGCCCTGCTCCTGGGCTTCGCCATCTCCTGGTCGATCATCGGGCCTATCAAGAAGATGGGCCGGCGCTTCGACGAGCTGGCCGCGGGTGACTTCTCCCGGCATGTCGAGGTGGCCAACCGCGACGAGCTCGGGCGCGCTCGCCGACAACCTCAACCGCATGAACGACGAGCTCGGCCGGCTCTACCACGACCTGGAGACGGCCAGCCGGCACAAGTCCGAGTTCCTGGCCAACATGAGCCACGAGCTGCGGACGCCGCTCAACGCGATCATCGGCTTCTCCGAGGTGCTTGGCGAGCAGCTGTTCGGGCCGCTGAACGAACGCCAGGCCGACTACGTCGCGGACGTCCTCTCCTCGGGCGCCACCTGCTGCTGCTGATCAACGACATCCTCGACCTGGCCAAGGTCGAGGCCGGAAAGATGGAGCTGGAACTCTCCACGTTCCCGCTGCCCGACGTCCTCGAGGTCGGCCTGACGATGGTGCGAGAACGGGCGATGGCCCACGGGATCACCCTTGACCTGCGGGTCGCTGACGACGTCGGCGAGATCGAGGCCGACGAGCGCAAGATCAAGCAGGTCGTGTTCAACCTGCTCTCCAACGCCGTCAAGTTCACCCCCGACGGCGGGACGCGTGGAGGTGGTCGCCTCCCGGCACGGCGACCATGTCCAGGTGGCCGTGCGGGACACCGGAGTCGGCATCGCGTCGCCGACCAGGCCCGGATCTTCGAGGAATTCGAGCAGACGGGTGTCAGCGGGAGGGAACAGGGCTCGGGCTGCCCCTCGCCCGCAGCTTCGTGGTCCTGCACGGCGGGAACGTAGAGGTGGCGAGCGAGCCAGGGACTGGGAGCACGTTCACCTTCATCCTGCCCGTCCAGCAGACCGGCACGGCGGCTCGAGAGGTACCGGCGGTGACCGCTGCGCCGGCTGCAGTCGCAGCCCCGGCAGGGTCGGGCGTCATCGATGCCGCCGGCAAGACCGTACTGGTGGTCGAGGACGACGACGCCTCCGCCGCGTTGATCAGCCTCTACCTCGAGGGCGCCGGCTTCGACGTGGTGGCCTGCGGCGACGCTGAAGCGGGGATCGAGGCGGCCCGGCGGTTGCGACCGGCGATCATCGTGCTCGACATCGTGCTCCCACGGCTGTCGGGATGGGACTTCCTGGCGCTGGCCAAGGCGGACCAGTCCATCGCCCACATCCCCGTGGTGATCTCGTCCATGCTCGACGACCGGGGCAAGGGCGTCGCGCTGGGAGCGGCCGACTGGTTGGTCAAACCGGTGGACCGCGAGCACCTGCTGGCGGCGCTGCGTCCTCTTGTCGCCCTCCCCAACGGTTCGTCGACCCGGCCGTGACCGTGCTCGCGATCGACGACGACCCGATGGCCCTACGGCTCATCGAAACGGTGCTGGCGCCGGAGGGCTTCACCGTGATCGCGGCCGGCAGCGGGCGAGGACGGCGTGCGTGCCGCCCAGACGCGAGCGCCCCGACCTCATCCTCCTCGACCTGCTCATGCCGGGCGTCGACGGCTTCGCCGTCGTGCGAGCGCCTGCGGGCCGACCCGGCCACGGCGGAGATCCCGGTGGTCATCCTGACCGTCGAAGACGCTCGACGCAGGCGAGCGCGAGCGACTGGCCGCCCAGGTCGAGCCACCTGGCGGCCAAGGCGTCGTTCTCCGGGCCGAGTTCGTCGACCTGGTCCGACGGTTGTGCGAGCGCCAGGTGGAGGTGACGCGGTGAGCGACATCCGCCACGGGGGCGCTGATCCTCATCGTCGAGGACAACCCCAAGAACATGAAGCTGGCCCGGGACCTGCTCAGCTACCACGGGTTCCGGACGCTGGAGGCCACCACCGCCACCGACGGGATCGCCCTGGCCCGGAGCACCGCCCCGCGCTCGTGCTGATGGACATCCAGCTGCCGGACATGGACGGCGTCGCGGCCCTGACCGAGCTGCGGGCATCGAGCCTGCCACGCGCCGACTGCGGGTGGTGGCCTCACCGCGTTCGCCATGCGCCAGGACGAGGAGCGCCTGCTGGCCGCCGGCTTCGACGGCTACCTGGCCAAGCCGATCGACGTGCGTGAGTTCCCCAACCAGGTCCGCCGGTTTCTGCGGACGTCGACGCCAGAGCGTGAGACGTGATGGCCGCGAGTTCTCGTGGTCGACGACACCCCGAGGAACATCCGGCTGCTGGAGGCCGTCCTCGTCCCGCGGGGCTACGAGGTGCTCTGCGCCGGCTCGGGCGAGGAGGCGCTCGAGGTCGTCGGCCAAGGAGCGCCCCGACCTGGTCCTTCTCGACCTCCTGATGCCGGGCATGAACGGCCACGAGGTCTGCCGGCGGTTGCGGGACGACCCGGCCACGCGCGACCCTGCCGGTGGTCATGGTCACGGCCAGCGGCGGCGGGAGAAGCTCGAGGCGCTCGAGTCCGGAGCCGACGACTTCGTCACCAAGCCCTTCGACCAGGCCGAGCTCCTCGCCCGGGTCCGGTCGCTGCTGCGGGTCAAGGAGTACCACGACGTCATCGAGGCGCAAGGTGTCGAACTGGCCGAGCTGAACCGGACGCTGACCGCCCGGGTGGCGGAGCAGGTGGGGAAGCTCGAGCGCCTCAGTCGACTCCGGCGCTACCTCTCGCCCCAGGTGGCCGACCTGTTGGTGTCCTCGGCCGACGACACCGTGACCCGCAGCCACCGCCGCGAGGTGGCGGTGCTCTTCTGCGACCTACGCGGATTCACCGCCTTCTCCGAGCAGTCCGAGCCGGAAGAAGTGATGGCCGTCCTGGCCGAGTTCCACGAGGCGGTCGGGCCAGTCATCAACCGGTTCGAGGCCACCGTGGGGTTCTTCGCCGGCGACGGGCTGATGGTCTTCCTCAACGATCCGCTCCCGTGCGTTAACCCGTCCGAGACGGCCGTGCGCCTGGCGGTGGCCATGCAGGAGGCAACCGTCGAGCTGGTCCGGGGCTGGGGCCGGCTCGGCCGCGCTCTCGGCGTCGGCGTCGGCATCGCCTTCGGCTTCGCCACCCTCGGGGAGGTGGGCTTCGACGGTCGCTACGACTACACCGTCGTGGGCAACGTGGCCAACCTCGCCGCCCGCCTGTGCGACCAGGCCGCCCCGGGCGAGATCCTCGTCAGTGGACGGGTACAGCTGGCGGTGGGACCGCTCGTCCTGACCGAGCCCGCCGGCGAGTTCGCGCTGCGCGGCTTCCAACGTCCGGTGCCCGCCCACCGGGTGAAGGGCCTGAGCGCGCCCGAGGCCACGGTGCCGGTGAAGAGCAGCGGCGGCACGGGCCTGGGGCTGGAGGCACTCACCGCCCGGGAGCGGGAGGTGGCCCGGCTCGCCGTTCAAGGCCGGACCGCGCCAGCCATTGCCCGCGAGCTGTTCATCGGCGAGAGGACTGTCGAAAGCCACCTGGCCCGTACCTACGCCAAGCTCGGCGTCGACAACAAGCTGGACCTCATCCGCCGGGCCGGCGAGCTGGGCCTCGCTGACTAGGTCAGTTCTGAGGGTGCGTCAGTCGTTCGTCTTCTTCTTGCTCAGGCCGAGGATCTTGAACAGCGGGTCGTACTTGCGGTCGACCACGCGCTCCTTGAGCGGGATGATCCCGTTGTCGGTGATCTTGATGTGCTCGGGGCAGACCTCGGTGCAGCACTTGGTGATGTTGCACATGCCCAGGCCGTGCTTCTCCTGCGCAAGCTTCTGCCGGTCGTTGGTGTCCAGCGGGTGCATGTCGAGCTCGGCCAGGCGGATGAAGAAGCGCGGGCCTGCGAAGGCCGTCTTGTTCTCCTCGTGGTCACGGACGACGTGGCAGACGTTCTGGCACATGAAGCATTCGATGCACTTGCGGAACTCCTGGCCGCGCTCGACGTCGATCTGCTGCATCCGGTAGGTGCCGTCGGCCTCGCGCGGCTTCGGCGCGAAGGCCGGGATCTGCTTGGCCTTCTCGTAGTTGAACGAGACGTCGGTGACCAGATCCTTGATCACCGGGAAGGTTCGCATCGGGGTGACCACGACCTCCTCGCCCGGCGGCAGGGCGGACATGCGCGTCATGCACATCAGGCGCGGGCGGCCGTTGATCTCCGCCGAGCACGAGCCGCACTTGCCGGCCTTGCAGTTCCAGCGCACGGCCATGTCGTTGGCCTGGTCCGCCTGGATCCGGAAGATGATGTCGAGGACGACCTCGCCGTCGTTGACCTCGACGGTGTAGTCCTGCAGCGCGCCGGTCTCGGAGTTCCCGCGCCAGACCTTGAAGTTGGCCTGGTAGCTCTTCGACTTGTCGACGCCGGGCTGGAAGGCCTTGGGGTTGTTGGCCGACTCGGTGATCGTCACTTGGACTCCTCGAACAGGACCTTGAGATCGTCCGGCATGACCGGCAGCGGCTTGTGCACGAGCGAGACCTCGCCGTCCTTCTCGGACAGGATGCAGTTCTTGCTGCCCCACTCCGGGTCGGCCTTCGGGAAGTCGTTACGGGTGTGCCCGCCGCGGCTCTCCTGGCGCTCGAGGGCCGCCCTGGCGACCATCTCCGAACACAGCAGCATGTTCTTCAGGTCGACCGCGAGGTGCCAGCCCGGATTGAACATCCGGTTGCCCTCGACGGTCAGGTTCTGCGCGCGGACCTTGAACTCCTGGAGCTTGGCCAGCGCGTCACGCATCTCGTCGGCGTCGCGGATGATGCCGACCAGGGTGTTCATCGTGGTCTGCAGCTCCTGGTGCAGGGCGTAGGGGTTCTCCCCGCCCTCCCGCTCGAACGGCGCGAGCGCCTCCTTCGAGGCCACCTCGATCTGACCGTCCGCCACCGCCGGCTTGACGGTCAGGCCCTGGGCGTAGGCCGCGGCCGAGTCGCCGGCCCGCTTGCCGAACACGATGAGGTCGGAGAGCGAGTTGCCGCCGAGGCGGTTCGAACCGTGCATGCCGCCGGAGACCTCACCGGCCGCGTACAGGCCCGGCACGGTCGCAGCCTGGGTGTCCGGATCGACCTCGACGCCGCCCATGATGTAGTGACAGGTCGGTCCGACTTCCATGGGTTCGGCCGTGATGTCGACGTCGGCCAGCTCCTTGAACTGGTGGTACATCGAGGGCAGCCGCTTGCGGATGTACTCCGGGGTGCGGCGGCTGGCGATGTCCAGGAACGCGCCACCGGCGGGGGTGCCGCGGCCGGCCTTGACCTCGGCGTTGATCGCGCGGGCGACCTCGTCGCGGGGAAGCAGCTCCGGGGGCCGGCGGTTGTTCGTCTTGTCCTCGTACCAGCGGTCGGCCTCGGCCTCGGTGTCCGCGGTGTCGGCTTTGAAGAACTCCGGGATGTAGTCGAACATGAAGCGCTTGCCGTCTTTGTTCTTCAGGATGCCGCCGTCACCGCGGACCGACTCGGTGACGAGGATGCCGCGGACCGAGGGCGGCCAGACCATCCCGGTCGGGTGGAACTGGATGAACTCCATGTTGAGCAACGTGCCGCCGACGCGCGCCGCGAGGGCGTGGCCGTCGCCGCTGTACTCCCAGGAGTTCGAGGTGACCTTGAAGCTCTTGCCGATGCCGCCGGTGGCCAGGATGACCGACGGGGCGTCGAAGGCGACGAAGCGGCCGGTCTCGCGCCAGTAGCCGAAGGCGCCGGCGATGTTGCCGCGGTTGGCGCCGTGTGCGGCCTCCCCGGTGCCGTCGGTGAGCAGCCGGGTGATGGTGCACTCCATGTACACGTCGATCCCGAGGGCGACGGTGCGCTGCTGCAGCGTGCGGATCATCTCCAGGCCGGTGCGGTCACCGACGTGGGCCAGGCGGGCGTAGCGGTGGCCGCCGAAGTCGCGCTGGGAGATCAGCCCGTCCTTGGTGCGGTCGAACAGTGCGCCCCACTCCTCGAGCTCCCAGACCCGGGAGGGCGCCTCCTGCGCGTGCAGCTGGGCCATGCGCCAGTTGTTCAGCATCTTGCCGCCGCGCATGGTGTCCCGGAAGTGGACCTTCCAGTTGTCTTCCTTCCACACGTTGCCCATGGCCGCGGCGATGCCGCCCTCGGCCATCACGGTGTGGGCCTTGCCGAGCAGGGACTTGCAGACCACCGCGGTGCGGGCCCCGGCCTCGTGCGCGGCGATGGCCGCGCGCAGACCGGCGCCGCCGGCGCCGATCACGAGGACGTCGTAGGAGTGCCGTTCGAGCTCAGTCATCGTCGGTCCCTTATCCGAAGTGCAGGTCGTCGAAGGTGCCGGACGCGACCAGAAGCACGTAGACGTCGGCGAACCACACCGCGATCAAGGAGATCCACGCCAGCTGCATGTGCTTGGCGTTCAGCTTGGTGACCTGGGTCCAACCCCAGTAGCGGACCGGGTGCTTGGAGAAGTGGTTCAGCCGCCCGCCCATGATGTGGCGGCAGGAGTGGCACGACAGCGAGTAGGCGAGGAGCGTGACGGCGGCGAAGAGGAGAATCAGCGCGCCCAGGCCGAACTTCCACTCCCCGTCGGCGTAGATCGCGTCGATGCCGTCCCAGCCGATGAGGATCGGCAGCGGCAGCGAGAGCCAGAAGAACCAGCGGTGCGAGTTCTGGAAGATCAGCGGGAAGCGGGTCTCGCCGGTGTACTTCGCGTGCGGCTCGGCCACCCCGCAGGCCGGCGGCGACTGCCAGAAGGCGCGGTAGTAGGCCTTGCGGTAGTAGTAGCAGGTCATCCGGAAGCCCAGCGGGGCGATCAGGATGAGCAGCGCCGGGGACAGCGGGAACCAGTCACCGACGGGCTGGCCGAGGTGCGAGGCGTCCTCGGGGCAGTCGGTCGACAGGCACGGCGAGTAGAACGGCGAGAGCAGGTGCGAGGCGCCGTCGTAGTAGGCCGTGTCCCAGAACGCGCGGATCGTCGAGTAGACGACGAACGCCGTGAACACGACGAAGGTGAACGCGGGCTCGAGCCACCAGCGGTCCCGTCGCAGCGTCCGGGCCTCGATCTTGGCGCGTCCCGGGGAAAAGACGCCGGTGCCAGCCATCAGCCGTACTCCTGATGTTTGATGCAGGGTTCGCGGGGCCCGGCGGGGACCAGACCGCTGCGTATCCTCGCGCACCGAGCTGCCCGATCTCACGCTGGGTGGACGTGACGAATTCGCCCTTGCCCCCGTGATGACCTGCGGTGATCCGTTCTTGACCCTGCGCGCCCGGACCAGCCGAGTAAGGGTTACCTCATAAGTGCAGGTAGTGCCCATGTGAACGCGACCAACCCGGTCTGACGCGGAGTCACGGCCCGCTCCCGTCATCCGGCGTTGTGCGAGTTCTCACATCCGGGCCACCGGCTGCTCACTCACCGGCGGGCGAGCGCGGCCAGGTAGGCGGCCCGGACCGCGAGCACCTGGCGCAGATCGGTGAGTACGTCGTCGAAGAACTCGCGGCGGTAGGTCTCGTCGGTCAGGGCGGAGATCGCGAACGACAGCCCGGCCAGGCCCCCGATGAACACCGCGACCTTCACCAGTTCCCCGGACAGCACGAGGTCGCGGTCCCCGAGGTCGAGGCTCGCCCAGCGGTCCAGGCCGCCACCGGTCCAGGACTCCGCGGTCTCCGGCGTGATCGCCAGCATCCCGAAGCCGGCGAAGAACGTGCCGACGCTGACGGCGACCAGCAGGACCTGCAGACCCTGCGCGAACAGCAGCACGAGGCCGAGGTTCGCCCAGTGCCGGCGCCGCAGCGGCGGGGGCGCGGGGCAGTCGGTCCAGCTGTTGAAACTGCTGCCCAGCTGCTCGGCCGGGGTGCCCTGCAGGCGCCGGGCCAGATCGTCCGGGCCGTCCCAGGTCTCCAGCCCGTGCACCTCGCGCGGGATCCGCACGGCGAGCAGGCCGCCGCCGACGACGACGAACAGCGCGACGACGCGCGACGAGGGAGACGGTGTCCAGCGAGGCGGACATCTGCCAGACCTCGGTGTTGACGACCAGGACGACGCCGAAGACCAGCAGCAGCGGCAGGGCCCGGGCGCTGAGGCTGAGCACGGAACTGAGCTCGCGGACCAGATGGATCGCGGCCCACCGGGTCAGGGGGACAGCGCCGTAGCTGATCAGGAGGTACACCAGCCCGACGGCGGCCAGGTTGCCGGCCGCGGTCAGGGCCGCGGCGCCGGCGTGGCCGCCGAAGATCAGCGGCAGCAGGGCCGGGGCGATCACGAAGACGGCCACCTCGGGGATGCCGACGTCGTCCGGACGGGCCAGCGGTGGCCGGCCCCGGAAGCGATTGACCCCGATCCAGATCCCGAGCAGCGCGGCCAGCCCGCCGACGAGCGCGAGCGTGTTGGCCCACCACGGCCATTCCAGCTCCGTGGCCCCGAGTACCTCGGCGACGAAGATCAGGCTCAGAATCGGCACCGAGCGGGTGAGCACGTCCCGGGTCGCGCTGTAGTCGTCGATCAGGTGCGGGACGCCGCGGGCGACGAACCAGGCCTCGACCTCGCCCAGCGCACCGCCGCGTCCGGTGCGGCCGGGCGCCGGGGTCGCCATGCGCCGGACCTTATTGGTGTTTGCCCGAATCAGGCGTCACCGCCGACACTGTGGCCATGGAGCACCCCACCGGCCACGCCGAGCGCGTGGCCCGCCTGGTGGAGGAGTTCCATGCGATCCCGCGGGACGCGCCGGTCCGGCTGGCGAAGAAGACCTCGAACCTGTTCCGGCCCCGGGCCAAGACCGCGGCGCCCGGCCTGGACGTGGGCGGCTTCACCAACGTCCTGCACGTCGACCCGGTGGCCCGGACCGCCTCGGTCGAGGGCATGGTCACCTACGAGAAGCTCGTCGACGCGACGCTGCCGTACGGGCTGATGCCGCTGGTGGTCCCGCAGCTCAAGACGATCACCCTGGGCGGCGCGGTCACCGGGCTCGGGATCGAGTCCTCCTCGTTCCGCAACGGCTGCCCGCACGAGTCGGTCACCGAGATGGAGATCCTCACCGGCGACGGCCGGGTCATCGTCGCGCCGCGCCGACAGACGAGCACGCCGACCTCTTCCACGCCTTCCCGAACTCCTACGGCACGCTCGGCTACGCGCTGCGCCTGGAGATCGAGCTGGAGCCGGTCAAGCCCTTCGTCGCCCTGCGGCACCTGCGCTTCCGCGAGCCCGGCGCCCTCTTCGCCGAGATGGAACGGCTCTGCCGAGAACGGACCCTGGACTCCGGCGCGGTCGACTTCGTCGACGGCACCGTGTTCTCCCGCGACGAGCTGTACCTGACCGTCGGCACCTTCGTCGACGAGGCGCCGTTCCTGTCCGACTACACCTGGACCGAGATCTACTACCGCTCGCTGCAGAGCGCGGTCCGAGGACTATCTGACCGTGCGGGACTACCTCTGGCGCTGGGACACCGACTGGTTCTGGTGCTCGCGCGCGTTCGGGGCGCAGAAGAAGTGGGTGCGCCGGCTCGCCGGGCGCCGGTTCCTGCGCTCGGACGTCTACTGGAAGATCGTCGCCTTCGAGCGGCGCACGCGCCTCAACGCCCGGATCGAGCAGCGACGCGGCCTGCCGCCCCGCGAGGACGTCGTGCAGGACATCGAAGTGCCGATCGCGCGCGCCGAGGAGTTCTGCGACTTCTTCCTGCGGGAGATCCCGATCGAGCCGTTCTGGGTGTGCCCGCTCCAGCAGCGCGACCCGGACGCGGAGTGGCCGCTCTACCGCTTTCACCGACTCGCTCTACGTCAATTTCGGCTTCTGGTCCACGGTGCCGCTCGCCCCCGGGCAGGCCGACGGGGACCACAACCGGCTCATCGAGCGGGTGGTCGACGACCTCGGGGGACGCAAATCGCTGTACTCGACCGCCTTCTATTCCGAGGACGAGTTCTGGCGGCTGTACAACGGCCCTGCGTACGAGGTCGTGAAGAAGACCTACGATCCCGAAGCACGGCTGCTCGATCTGTACGCCAAGTGCGTGCGCAACCGCTGAGGAGGAGGTGCAAGTGGCGAAGCCAGGCATCGCGGAAGTGTTCGCCCGCGTGCTGAGCCCGCGCGTGCCGCTGCGGGTGATCGCCTTCGACGGCAGCGTCGGCGGTGAGCTCGACGCCGAGGTCACCGTCGAGATCTCCTCCCGCACCGCCCTGAGCTACCTGCTGAGCTCGCCGGGCGAGCTGGGGCTCGTCCGGGCCTACATCACCGGTCACCTCAAGGTGCACGGCGACCTCTACCTGGCGCTGTACGGCCTGGGCGCCGGTGGCGGCGGGGAGCAGCTCTCCACCCGGGCGAGGCTGGAGATGCTCCGGGACTTCGGCCTCCAGAACATGCGCCCGGTCGAGCCGCCGCCGGAGGAGATCCGGCACAAGGGCGGAGTCATGCGGCACACCCGGCTGCGGGACAGCCGGGCGATCTCCCACCACTACGACGTGTCCAACCGGTTCTACGAGTGGGTGCTCGGGCCGTCGATGTCCTACACCTGCGCGGCCTACCCGAAGGCCGACTCCTCGCTCGAGGAGGCGCAGTGGAACAAGCAGGACCTGGTCGCGCGCAAGCTCGGGCTCAAGCCCGGCATGCGGCTGCTCGACGTCGGCTGCGGCTGGGGCGGCATGGTCCGGCACGCCGCGAAGGAATACGGGGTCCAGGCGCTCGGCGTCACGCTGTCCGCGCAGCAGGCCGCGTGGGCGCAGAACCGGATCAAGGAGGAGGGTCTGGAGCACCTCGCCGAGGTCCGCCACCTGGACTACCGCGACGTGCCCGAGGACGGCTTCGACGCGGTCTCCTCGATCGGGCTCACCGAGCACATCGGCGCCAAGCAGCTGCCGGCCTACTTCACCTTCCTGCGCGGCAAGCTGCGCCCCTACGGGCGGATCCTCAACCACTGCATCACCCGGCCGTCGACCGCGCAGCCCGCAAAGGCCGGCAAGTTCATCGACCGCTACGTGTTCCCGGACGGGGAGCTCGAGGGTGTCGGCGACATCGTCTCGGCGATGCAGAACAACGGCCTCGAGGTGCGCCACGAGGAGAACCTGCGCGAGCACTACGCGATGACGCTCAAGGGCTGGTGCGACAACCTCGAGGCGAACTGGGACGACGCCGTCGCCGAGGTCGGTGCCAACCGCGCCCGGGTCTGGCTGCTCTACATGGCGGCCTGCCGGGTCGGCTTCGACTGCCGGTTCATCGAGCTGCACCAGGTGCTCGGCGTGCGCTGCGACGACGTCGGCACCTCGAACTTCCCGCTGCGCCCGGACTGGAGTATCTGACGATGTGTCGCACTGATGTGTAGGGCCGTGCAGTGCCGGACCTGTCAGAAGATCACCTGGTCCGGCTGCGGCGCCCACGTCGAGGCGGTCCGCAGCGGCATCCCGGCCGAGAACTGGTGCGAAGGACATCCCCGCGAGCCCGGCACCGGGTTCTTTTCCCGGCTGTTCCGCCGCGGCTGAGTCAGGAGATCCAGGCGGGGCTGAGGGCGCCCTCGGGCAGCGGTCGCGGCGGGACCCCGTCCGGCTCGGGTTCGCCGAGGACGGTGCGAACCGGGACCACGCCGGCCCAGACCGCCAGGTCCATGTCCTCGTCGTCGTCCTTCGGCCCGCCGGTGCGCACCTTGGCGCTGGCCTCGTCGATCTGCAGCGCGACCACCGAGGTGGCGACGAGCTCCCGGGGGTTCGGCCCCCGGGCCTCGCGCGAGCGGCCGGGGGAGATGCGCTCGACCAGGGCGTCCAGCGCCGCGAGCTTCTCGCGCTCGTCGGTGACCGTACGCACCACGCCGAAGACCACCGCGCAGCGGTAGTTCATCGAGTGGTGGAAGGTCGAGCGGGCCAGCACGAGGCCGTCCACGCACGTGACGGTCAGGCAGATCTGCTGGCCCTCGATCCGGCGCAGCCAGCTGCCGGTCGAGCCGTGCAGGTAGAGCTGGTCGCCGATGCGCACGTGCAGGGTCGGCAGAACTGTCGGTCCGTCAGGTCCGGTGAAGCCGACGTGACAGATCGGGCCGGCGTCGAGGACCGCGTGGACGTCGGCCACGTCGTCGCGCACCCGCTCCCGAAGCCGGTTCGGACGGGTGCGGGCGGTGGGAATGAAGCGCTCGGTCACGTTTCGAGGTTAGGCGGGAGACCGCCGGGATGCCCGTGGATTAGTGGCCTGCGGATTGGCCTGCGGTGATCTTCCGGGACATCGCGACCCCGGGCACGGTCACGCCGTCGGGCATCACGAGGTCCTGTGGTTGCTCATCCCCGAAGCCCCAGGACCGGTAGAGCTGCAGCCCGGGCATGGTCGCCATGAGGGCCAAGTGGGTGAAGCCCTCGGCGCGGGCGGCGTCCTCGCAGGCCTCGAGGATCCGGGTGCCGAGGCCGCGGCGGGTGAAGTCGCTGTGGACGAACATGGCCCGCACCCGGGCCGGCTCGGTGGCCGGGTCGAGCAGCCGGGCCTCGACGCCGGTCACCCGGGCGCCGTTGAAGAGCTTGTCCCGCCGGCTCCAGCCGCCGCAGGCCGCGAGCGCGCCGTCGGGTGCGACCACGACGAAGTAGGTGCCGTCCTCAATCAGCGTCATGTCCAGTACCCCGATATGGCGCACGCTGCTCGCGGTCTGCTCCGCGTCGTAGAAGGCCGGGAAGATCGCCTCGACCGAGGCCGTCATGAGCGCCTGGATCGCCGCCGAGTCGGCCGGCTCGGCGAGGCGTAGGCGAAGGTCCTCGAGCACGACCCCATTTGACACCAGCGGCGCGCTCGGCCAATATTCATCACATGATGAATTCAGCGGTCCAGATGCGCGACGTCACCGTGACCCGGGGCGGGAACCGTGTGCTCACCGTCGGTGGGCTGGACGTGGTGGCCGGGTCGATCACCGGGCTGCTCGGGCCGAGTGGCTGCGGCAAGACCACGCTGATGCGGACGATCGTCGGCGTGCAACGGTTCGCGGGCAGCGTCGACGTGCTCGGCGTTCCGGCGGGATCCCCGGAGCTGCGCCGGCAGGTCGGATACGTCACCCAGGCGCCGTCGGTCTACGGCGATCTCACGGTCGTTGAGAACGTGCGCTACTTCGCCGCCATGGTCGGCCACGGAGCTGACGCGGTGTTCGCGGCGCTCGCCGCGGTCGACCTCGGCGAACTCGCGGGTCGGCGGGCCGAGCAGCTCTCCGGTGGGCAGCGGGCGCGGGTCTCGCTGGCCGCCGCGCTCGTGGGCCGCCCGGCGCTGCTGATTCTCGACGAGCCCACGGTCGGGCTCGATCCGGTCCTGCGGCGCCAGCTCTGGCAGTTCTTCCGCCAGCTCGCGGCCGGCGGGACGACGCTGCTGGTCTCCAGTCACGTGATGGACGAGGCCGAGCAGTGCAACCAGCTGATCTTTATGCGCGACGGCGCGATCCTCGCCGCCGACAGCCGCGAGGCGCTGCTCGCCCGCACCGGGCGAGCCACCGCCGAGGACGCGTTCCTCGCGGTGATCGGAGAGGGAGAGAAGGTGCCGGCATGAACCCCAGCATCACCGCGGCGACGGCCAAGCGCGTGCTGACCCAGCTGCACCGCGACCACCGCACCGTCGCCATGCTGCTCGTCCTCCCGGCCGCGCTGCTCGGCCTGCTGTGCTGGATCTACAACGACGTTCCCGGGCGGTTCGACCGGATCGGCCCGCAACTGCTCGGCATCCTGCCGTTCGTCGTGATGTTCGTCGTCACCTCGGTGGCGACATTGCGGGAGCGGCGCACCGGCACCCTGGAGCGGCTGCTCACCACGCCGATGAACAAGCTCGACCTGCTGCTCGGCTACGGGCTGGCCTTCGGGCTGGTCGCGATCGTGCAGTCCGCGATCGCCACCACGCTGACCATGACGCTCTACGGCGTGGACGCCGAGACCAAGGGCGGCTGGGCGCTGTTCCTGTCCGCGGCCTGCGTCGGGGTGCTCGGCGCGGCCGCCGGACTGTTCGCGAGCGCCTTTGCGCGCACCGAGTTCCAGGCCGTGCAGATGCTGCCCGCGGTCGTGATCCCGCAACTGTTCCTCTGCGGCCTGCTGGTCCCGCGGGACAAGCTGGACTCGGTTCTCAACGCCGTCTCCGACGTGCTGCCGTTGTCGTATGCCGTGGACGCGATGAACCAGTCGATGCAGGAGGGTGGGCTAACCGGCCAGATCGGCCGCGACCTCGCCGTGGTCGCTGGAGCCGCGATCCTCGCGCTCGCCGCCGGTGCGGCCACCCTGCGGCGGCAGAGCGCGTGAGCCCCGCCGCTGACAAGCCGCGCCGGGGGCGGGGCCGGCCCGCGGGCGGCGGAGACGCCACCGGCAAAACCGCGTTGATCGTGGACGCCGCGCGCCAGGAGTTCGCCGCGCAGGGCTACGACGCGGTGAGCATGCGCGGCATCGCGCGCGCGGCCGGCGTAGACCCGGCCCTGGTGCACCACTACTTCGCGAACAAGGAGGCGCTGTTCGTCGCCGCGATGCAGCTGCCTTTCAACCCGGCCGAGGTGCTTCCGGTGCTGTTCGCCGACGCCGCCGGGCCGGACGAGGTGGCGGACCGGATGATCCGGTTCATCTTCTCGATCTGGCGCGAGGCCGACTCCCGGGCGCCGTTCCTCGCGCTGCTGCGCTCGGCGACCGGCAGCGAGACCGGTGCCGCGATGATGCGGGCCTTCGTGTCCCAGGCGTTGTTCGCCCGCGTGGCCGAGCATCTGCCGCCCGCCCCGGATCTCGGACTGCGGATCAACCTCGCGGCCGCGCACATCATCGGCGTCGTCCTGATGCGGTTCGTGGTGGGCGTCGAGCCGCTGGCCTCGGCTGCGGAGGAGGACGTCATCGAGCGCATCACGCCGGCGATCCGCGGCTACTTCGGAGGCCCAGCGGCCTAGAGCTGCACGCCCCGGGTGAACGCCCCGTCGACGACCAGGTTGGTCCCGGTGATCCGGGACGCCCGGGGGCTGGCGAGCATGACGACGGCGTACGCGACTTCTTCGGGCGTGCCCATCCGGCCCGTCGGATTCATCGCCATCACGCTGGAGTAGAGGTCGGGCATGCCGACCTCGACCTGGTTCCAGAAACCGCCCTCGCAGTAGGTGTTGCCCGGCGAGACCGTGTTGGCCCGGATGCCCTCGGCCGCGAAGTTGTTCGCGAGCCCGGCCATGTAGTGCACGAGCGCGGCCTTGAAGACGCCGTAGGGGTAGGCGGCGACGTCGACCTCCCGGCCGGACACGCTCGAGATCGCGATCACCGACGCCGCGTCGCTCGCGCGCAGATGGGGCAGCGCGGCCTCCACGGTGCGCACGGTGTGCATGAGGTCCACGTCGTAGCTTGCGTTCCAGCCCGCCTCGTCGGTATTCATCGCCAGGGCGCTGACGTTGGCCACCACGATGTCGACGCCGCCGAGCTCGGTCGCGGAGGCTTCGACCCAGGCCCGGAGCGCGTCGCCGTCGGCGACGTCCAGGGCGGTCCCGATCACGCGGGCTCCGCTCTCCAGCAGCGAGGTCTCCGCCTGCTTGACGTCGGCCTCGGTCCGGGCGCAGAACGCCACCGCGACCCCCTCGGCGGCGAGCGCCTCGACCACCGCCCGGCCGATGCCCTTCGTGCCCCCGGTGACCAGCGCACGGCGTCCGCTCAACTGAAGATCCATCACGTACTCCAGGGGGTCGGCAGTAGGACGATCGTGCTGGTCAGCGCCCTACGGGTGCAAGGGGAGCGGAGCGTGGCTTCGGGTCACCTGTGTCCAGCGCGACGCCCGTGGGGTCCTGGGCACCCCCTGGGGTACGGGACAATGAAGAAACACCCCCGATCTCAGGAGTTCCGTCGTGCCCGTCCGTTCCGACCTGCGCAATGTGGCGATCGTGGCCCACGTCGACCACGGCAAGACGACGCTGGTCGACGCCATGCTCTGGCAGGCCGGGGCCTTCCGGGAGGGTCAGGACGTCAACAAGCGCGTCATGGACTCGATGGACCTGGAACGGGAGAAGGGCATCACGATCCTGGCCAAGAACACGGCCGTGCAGTGGGTCTCGGACGCCGGCGACCCCATCACCATCAACATCATCGACACCCCCGGCCACGCCGACTTCGGCGGCGAGGTCGAGCGCGGCCTGGAGATGATTCACGGCGTCGTGCTGCTCGTCGACGCCTCCGAGGGCGCCCTGCCGGGCACGCGCTTCGTGCTGCGCAAGGCGCTGGAGAAGAAGCTCCCGGTGGTGCTCTGCATCAACAAGGTGGACCGGTCCGACGCCCGCATCGCCGAGGTGGTCGATGAGGTCTACGAACTGTTCCTGGACCTGGACGCCGACGAGCACCAGATCGAGTTCCCGATCATCTACGCGTGCGCCAAGGCCGGCATCGCGTCGCTGACCCGGCCCGCCGACGGCACCATGCCGGACGGTACGGACCTGCGCCCGCTGATGAACACGATCATGGAGACCATCCCGGCGCCGGAGTACCACGAGGGCGCGCCGTTGCAGGCGCACGTCACCAACCTGGACTCCTCGCCCTACCTCGGCCGGCTCGCCCTGTGCCGGGTGTACGAGGGGGAGATCCGCAAGGGCCAGCAGGTGTCCTGGTGCCGCACCGACGGCTCGATCGAGCGGGTCAAGATCACCGAACTGTTCCTCACCGAAGCCCTCGAGCGGGTACCGGCCGAGCGGGCCTGGGCCGGGGACATCATCGCGATCGCCGGCATCCCGGACATCACCATCGGCGAGACCCTGGCCGACCTGGAGAACCCCGTCCCGCTGCCGCTGATCACGGTTGACGAGCCCTCGATCTCGATGACGATCGGCATCAACACCTCTCCGCTGTCGGGTCAGTCCGGCACGAAACTGACGGCCCGTCTGGTGAAGAACCGGCTCGAGGCCGAGCTCGTCGGCAACGTCTCGATCCGTCTGCTGCCCACCGAACGCCCCGACACCTGGGAGGTGCAGGGTCGCGGTGAGCTGCAGCTCGCCATCCTCGTCGAGATCATGCGGCGCGAAGGGTTCGAGATGACTGTCGGCAAGCCGCAGGTCGTCACCAAGGTGATCGACGGCAAGCTCTGCGAGCCGATGGAGCACATGACCATCGACGTGCCCGAGGACTACGTCGGCGTCGTCACCCAGCTGTTGGGCCTGCGCAAGGGCCGCATGGAGCAGATGGTCAACCACGGCACCGGCTGGGTTCGCATGGAGTACCGCGTGCCCGCGCGTGGGCTCATCGGTTTCCGCACCGAGTTCCTCACCGAGACCCGCGGCACCGGCCTGCTGCACCACGTCTTCGACCGTTACGAGCCCTGGCACGGCGAGCTGCGCACCCGCCCGTCCGGTTCGCTGGTGGCCGACCGCAAGGGCCCGGCCACCGGCTTCGCCCTGGCCAACCTGCAGGAGCGCGGCGCGATGTTCGTCGGGCCCGGCACCGAGGTCTACGAGGGCATGATCGTCGGGGAGAACGCGCGCTCGGAGGACATGGACGTCAACATCTGCAAGGAGAAGAAGCTCACCAACATGCGTCAGTCCACCAGCGACGAGCTCGAGCGCCTGGTGCCGGCGCGCCAGCTCTCGCTGGAGCAGGCGCTGGAGTTCTGCCGCGAGGACGAGTGCATCGAGGTCACCCCCGGCTTCGTCCGGCTGCGCAAGGTCGAGCTCGACGCCAAGATCCGCGAGCGCACCCGCGGCCGGGCCAACAAGGCCGCGCAGTACCCCACTTCCTGACGGCCCGCGCCCTCACCTCACTGCCCTGAAGCATGCTTCACAGGCCGGACCGGGGCAGTGAAGCAGGCGCTCAGGCCGTGAAGTGGTCGGGGCGGGCAGTGAAGTGGATCAGGCGATGCCGAGTGCGGTGCGCAGGAAGTCCAGCTGGAACAGCAGCAGGTTCTCGGCCACGACCTCCTGCGGCGTCATGTGCGTGACGCCGGAGAGCGGCAGCACCTGGTGCGGTCGCCCGGCCGCGAGCAGGGCACCGGAGAGCTGCAGCGTGTGCGCCGCGACGACGTTGTCGTCGGCCAGGCCGTGCACGAGCAGCAGCGGCCGGGTGAGTGCGGGGGCGTCGGGGATCAGCGAGGTGCGCGCGTAGGCCTCCGGTGAGGTCTCGGGGTGGCCGAGATAGCGCTCGGTGTAGTGGGTGTCGTAGAGCGCCCAGTCGGTGACCGGGGCGCCGGCGATCGCGGCGTGGAAGACGTCCGGGCTGCGCAGCACGGCGAGCGCGGCCAGGTACCCGCCGAAGGACCAGCCGCGGATGCCGACGCGGGACAGGTCCAGGTCCGGGCACTCCTTGGCCGCGGCGTAGAGCGCGTCGATCTGGTCCTCCAGGATCGGCCCGGCCACGTCGCCCGGCGATCGCCTGTTCCCACGCGGTGCCGCGGCCGGGAGTGCCGCGCCCGTCCGCGACCACGACCGCGAAGCCCTGGTCGGCCCACCACTGCGGCTCGTTGTAGGCGTTGCGGGCCGCGGTCACCCGCTGCGCGTGCGGGCCGCCGTAGGGGTCCATCAGCACCGGCAGCGAGGTGCCCGGCACGTGCCCGGTCGGCAGCAGCAGCGCGGTCGCCACATCCCGCGGGGCGGCGCGCAACAGCTTCGGCGCGGGGGCCAGCGGCGGGGTCTCGGCGAGGGAGGCGATCTCGCCGACCAGCGAGCCGTCGCGCAGCACCAAAGTCCGCCGGCCGGGCCAGTCCAGGGACGCACAGGCCAGCACGATCACCGGACCGCCCGCGGTCGCGGTGTGCACGCCCGCGGTCCGCGACACCCGCACCGGTCCGCTCGGCCCTGACCGGTAGACGTGCACCTCGGTCGGCTCGTCGGCCGAGGCGGCGAAGAGCACCTCGCCGGCCACGCTGCCGAGCATCCCGCGCACCTGCAGCTCGCCGGAGACCATGCGGTTCCCGACGTGCAGGCGGCGCACGTCGCCGGAGTCGGCCGCGCGGATCAGCTCACCGGATGCGCGACCAGGCCGGCACCCCGTCGATCAGGTCGATCCAGACCGGGTCGGTCTCGGTGTGCAGCAGCGCGGTCGCGCCGGAGCCGGTGTCGACCTCCAGGATCTGCGTGGTCCGCTGGTCCCGGGACTGCACGAGCAGCAGCGGGTTGCCGTTGCCCGACCAGTGCACCGCGGCCAGGTACTCGAAGGCGGTCCGGTCCCAGTTCACCTCCGTGCGGGTGCCGTCGAGACCGAGCAGGTGCAGGCTCACCCGCGCGTTCGGGGTGCCGGCGGCCGGATAGGCGATCTCGGCCGGGGTCTGCCCGGGGTGGGCCGGGTCGGCGATGTGCCAGCGCTGGACCGGGGTGTTGTCGGTCCGCGCGACCAGCAGCGCTCTGCCCGTCCGGGGACCACCAGTAGCCGCGGTAGCGCCCCATCTCCTCGGCGGCGATGAACTCCGCGAGGCCCCAGCTGACGTCGCCGCCCGCGTCCTGTCCCGGCACCTCGTGGTCGTCGGTGCCGTCCGCCCCGACGATCCGCACCGCACCGCCGGCGACGTAGGCGATCTGACGCCCCGTCGGGTCCGGCCGCGGGTCGATGACCGGCTCCAGCGTGGAGAGCCCGCGCACCCCGGCGCCGGACAGATCGGCGACGTAGAGCGCGCCGGAGAGCCCGAACGCAGCGATCGAGATCGCGCCGTCGGTCGCGTACCCGACCACGCCGCCGGCGCCCTCCCGGGCCCGCTCGCGACGTGCCCGCTCCTGCGGGGACAGCTCCTCGGTACCGGAGAACACGTCGCGTGGGTCGGCGACGATCCGCTCGGTCACGGCGTCCGCACCGACGTCGGCGACCCAGAGCAGCGTGGTGCGGTCGGTGCCCGACGCGGAGCGCAGGAACACCACGCGGGTGCCGTCCGGGGCGACGGTCACGTTGCGCGGGGCCCCGAGGGTGAACCGCTGGGTGCGGGCGGACAGGCGAGGGAAGGACTCGGTGCTCATGAGCGGAATCCAATCAGGACGCGCTGGGCGATCGTCGCCCTGACCTGCTGGAAGATAAGGCCAGGCTGCCTAAGCTCCGGCCATGACACCACTTCCACCTGGCAGGAGGGCACAAGGCGGCCGGTCGGACGCTGAACAAGCTCGCCGAGGCCGAGGCGCTGGTCGACGGCGTCGAGCAGGCCTTCGCGGACGCCCGGGACGACGCCCCAGCCGGCACCGCGCCACCGGGCCCGAGCAGCTGATGTGGCGTCAGGTCGCGTCGACGAACGCCTCGTCGCGCACCCACCGGACGTAGAGCTCGGTGCCCATCCCGGCCTCCAGCTCCGCGGTCTGGCTGGCCTGGGCCCGCAGCGCCGCGACCTTGCGATCGAGCACCGGACCGTCGAGCACCAGCTCGACGGCCAGCTCTGTCGCCGGCACCAACGCCGGGGTGCCGGGGTCGAAGGCCGGGAACCGGTCGTTCAGGTACCCGAACTCGGCCCACCACGCGTCGGTGACCGCGGAGTGCAGCAGCCGGGCCCCGGGCTTGGCGGCCCGGCGGAAGGCGGTCGTGGTCCAGGCCGAGACCGCCCGGTGGTCGCCGTGCCCGGTGCCGCCGTCGGGCCCGAACGTCAGCACGGTGTCCGGGCCGATCGAGGCGATCAGCGCGGCGATCCGGGCGGTCACCGGTTCCGGGTCCAGCTCCGCGCAGCCGCCGTCGGGCAGGTCGAGCCAGTGGTGCTCCTCGACGTCCAGGGCCGCCAGTGCGTCGGCGAGCTCCTGCGTCCGCGCCGCGGCGAGGCGCTCGGGCGGCCACACCGCGGGGTCACCGCCGAGCTCGCCCCGGGTGGCCGTCACGCAGACGACCCGGGATCCGGCCTCGCGGGCCAGGGCGTAGAGCCCGCCGCACAGGTAGGCCTCGTCGTCCGGGTGTGCCCAGACCCCGAGGATCGTTCCGAGAGCGGCGACTTGAGCCGGGGTGCGGATCGCGCCGTCGATTTTCATCGTCATGGCAGCAGCATCACCTACCTACCTGCCTCACCTGCCGTCGACAGCGCACTGTCCGGAGGAGCAGCCGGGTCCCGGTTAGGCTGCCCTAAGAAGGTGAACCTGCTTCGAGGGGGTGGACGGTGGCGATTCCGGCGACGGCGCGAGCCTGGCTGGATGACGAGCTGCCCAAGCTCCTGGCCGAGGTGGAGGAGGAGATGCCGTCCCGGCCGTTCCGCCGGGCCGACCTGCTGGCCGAGGACGGAGCGCTGCTCGAGGCGTCAGCGGCCCAGCTGCGCAAAGACGGCACCACGCCGCAGGCCGCCGCCACCTACGTCGCCGGCTGGTTCGCAGGCGGAGCCGGCCGGGTCGTCGGCCTCGCCCTGGCCACGGTGGGCGCGGGGCTGCTGCTCACCCCGGGCGAACTCACCTGGCACGTGGTCGAGGACGGCTGGCCCCTGTCCGGAACGGTCGGCGAGGTCGCCGTGCTGGTCCCGCCGGGCCACCCCTGGAGTGGGCAGCCCGGGGTGGCGACGGTCCCCGAGCAGGAGATGCTCGTCCGCACCGTCGGCGCCCTGATCGCGTTCGCCGCGCCGCTGGTCGAGGCCTGCAAGGGTCTGGGCACAGTGAGCCGCTCCAGCCTGTGGGACGAAGTCGCCGACGGGATCGCCTGCGCGATGAGCTACAAGCCGCGGGCGCTGGACCCGGTCGCGATCGAGTTGCTCACCCGCGCTGTGGACCTGCCCGGCACGCCGTGGAAGGGCAAGCCGCGCCTCGGCAACGTCGAGTCGCCGCTGCTCGGCACGTGCACGTGGCCCAGAAGGGCGGCTGCTGCCTGGCCTTCACCAGCCCGCACGAGGACGAGCCCGAGGCCGAGCTGAGCCCGCGGGACCGGGCCTGGAAGGACCGCTTCCCCGTCGAGGCCAAGCGGTACTGCACGACCTGCAAGTTCCGCGAGGCCGAGGACAGCTACGCCCGGCAGGTGTTCTGGCTGGAACTGGCGCACGCGGACGCTTCCTAGATGCCCTCGCAAGTAGGTTAGGCTCACCTAACTAACTCGGAGGTGGCGTCATGCAGGGGTTCGTACCGCACGTGATCCCGCCGGTCCGGCCCCGGCGCCGCATCGTCGGCTCTGCCTTCCGTGTCGGCGGCGCCGCGCTGGCGGTGGCGCCCACGTCGGGGACGGTGCCGATTCGTCCCTTGGTCCCCAGGCAGCGGTCACTGACGCCCTGGTCTCGACCGCCCTCGGCCGGCTCGGCACCGGACAGGCCCTGATCGTCATCGCGCACCGGCCCGCCACCGCCGACCGCCATCCGCTGGTGACCCATGAGGTGCCCGTGTCTCCGATCCCCCTGCTCGCCCGCCCCGGCCTCGACCTGGTCCCCAGATCGACGCCGCCGCCACGCGCCGCCAGTTCCTCGCCCTGATCGCCGCCGGCGGCCTGCTCACCGCCTGTTCCGACGACGGTGACCCGATCCAGGCCTCGCCGACGCCGGCCACCCGACAGGTGCCCTCCGACAGTGGCCCGGTCACCGTGCCGTCCGACCCGAAGCGCGTCGTCGCGGCGATCGGGTCCTTCGAGACCGACATGGTCGCGGTCGGCATCATCCCGGTGCTCTCGACGACCTTCGCCGGCCCCTGGGTCGACCTGGGCCCGGACACCGAGATCACCAAGAACATCCCGCCGACCGCGGAGGAACTGGTGCTGGCCGACCCGGACCTGGTCCTCGGATGGTCCTGGGTGACCAAGGAACCCGGCTTCGACAAGATCGCGGCCGTCGCGCCGTACGTCGGGCTCGGGGAGACCGCGGAAACGGCCGGACCGGGCTGGGATTTCTCGGTGCCGATGAAGTCGTGGGACACCCTCTTCCTCTCGGTGTGCGAGGCCGTCGGTCGCCGCGACCGTGGCGTCGAGCTGGTCAAGGAACTGGAGGCCAAGATCGACGACCTGGCGCGGCGGCGCCAGGGCCTGGACAAGATCAGCGTGGCCCGGATCGAGTTCTACGAGGCCGGGACCTTCTCCTGGCGCGGTCAGAACGAGGACACGGCCGAACTCATGAAGCGGATCGGGATCGAGGTCGTCGGGCCGGACAAGTCGGAGAACGAGGTCAGCCTGGAGCGCCTTCCGGAGGTCGACGCCGACTGGCTCGTCGTTCCGGTCGGGGGTGGCAGCATGCCGCAGGACGTCTACGACCAGATGTCCGAGAGCGAGATCTTCCGGCGCATCCCCGCCGTCGAGGCCGGCCGCGTGATCGTCGTCGACGGCGCCCTGTGGCCGGGGCTCGGATACCTGTGGGCCGTCGCGATGGTCGACGAGCTCGACCGCCTGTTCGGCTCCGGCGACCCGTCCTCGTCCGCCTCTCCGTCTCCGACCAGTTCCTGACGTGGCGTCAGTCCGCCGGGCGGTTCGGAGTTACAGCGGCAACGCAGACTCCGGGCAGCCCGGCGGCGGCATCTCCGGCACGTAGAACGGCAGGTCGATCGGGAACGCGTTCTGGATGTTCCAGGTGATGCTGAGGTACTCCGCGGGCCCGGAACTCTTCACCAGGATCGGGCCCTTCGCGGCAGTGGCCTGGCCGACCGGCTGCGCGGTGGCGTCGTTGCAGTCGTGCTGGATCGCGATCTCGCCGCTCACCGGGATGATCTGCGTCGGCCAGTACGGCGAGTGCCAGCCGCTGTTGTAGCCGGCCGGGAGCTTGTGCCGGTAGATCGACGATCTGCGTGTGGTCGGTCAGGTCGATGCCCTCCGAGGTGCCCATCACGCCGGAGGCGAGCTTCGTCGTCTCGCCCTCCGCGCCCTTCGGGCACCCGCCGGCCGCCGTCACCGGGTCACCGATGCCGCCCGGGTTCGGCTCCTCGCCGGCGATGACGTCACCGGCCTGCGGCGAGGTGGGTTCGCGGTGCAGTTGCGCGTCGGTCTGCGGCGCCCCGATCGCCTCGGACTTCACGGTGTAGAACTCGATCGCGACCGTGGAGGTGTTGGCGGTGACGCCGGTCAGCGTCCCGGCGGCCTTGGAACGCGCGACGTAGTAGGCGGGGTAGGCGCGCCAGGTCTGCTGGGAGTTGCAGTTCGGGAAGTTGGTGAGGTCGCCCTCCTCGTTGCCGTGCATGGCGACGTAGGTGGCGGCACCGTTCCAGGTGATGATCTCGCCGGGGTCCAGGACGTGGCGCTGGACGGTCAGCGTCTTGCCGGCCTCCAGCGGGTAGGTGAACTGGCCGAACGCGACCCCGCCGATCACGACGTTGACGTTGCCGATGGGCTCGGACTCCTCGGCCTGGGCCGGCGCCGCGACGGAGAGCGCCAGCGCGCTCGCGAGGAACGGGGCGAGGGCGGACCGCAGCATGGAGGAACTCCATCAGTCGAGGATCGACTGCGGGCAGTCGGTGGGCGGGGGAGCGGGGACCACGTCCGGGATGGCGGCCGGGTACGGGTTCGGGATGCTGAACACGACCATGAAGAACTCGGCCGCGTCGGTACCGCTGTTGACCAGCAGATGCGGGCTCGACGTCGGCCGCGGTGAGCCGGACCTGCCCGACCTGGACCGGCGTCCCGGCCCCGCAGTCCTGGCGCACGTTGATCGTGCCCTTGACCGGCAGGATGAAGCCGGGGTCGGGCAGGAAGTGCCAGCCGGTCGAGGTGCCGACCGGGAGCGAATAGCGGTACACGGCCACCTGGTCGTGGTCGATGGTGCCGAGGTGCGCGCCGGAGGTGGCGACCCCGCTGACCACCTCGACGGGGGTGGCCGCGGCGCCGGTCGGGCACCCGGGGGCCGGCTGCGGGTCGGGCTCGGGCGGGCCCTCGCCGCCCTCCCGGTGCATCTGGTCCGGGCGCTGCGGTTCGCCCGCGACGTCGGAGATCACGGCGACGACCTCGATGGTGGCCTGCGTCAGGTTCGCGGTGACGCCGTCGAGCGTCCCGGCCTTCTCCGAGCGCGGCAGCCAGTTCGCCTGGCCGTTGGCCATCGGGTACTGCAGGTCGCAGGCGGGGAAGTTGACCAGCTCGCCGCCGTTCGGGATGACCACGACCGTCGCGGGCCGCTCGCCCCAGCGGATGAGCTCGCCCGGCTGGAGCGTGTAGCGCTGGACGGTGACCTTCCGGCCGGCCTGGATGGGGTAGTCGTAGGCGCCGAGCGCCACGCCCGCGCCCACCACGACGCCGCCGAGCCCGCCGAGCTGGTTCGGCACCGCCGCGCTCGGGGCGGCCGTCGCCAGCAGCAGCGAGCCCGCGAGCAGCGGAACGGCGGCGGTGAAGCGCATGTGACGTCTCCGAGATTTAGGCTGACCTAAGACGGTACGTTCCCCCTCTTAACCGGGCAAGTAACTCTCAGGTTCCTGCGCCGAGGGAGCCTGGTCCGAGCGTCGACTACATTCCGGCGCCATGCCCGCACCGCTCGCCGAGCGCCGGATCGTCTTCGTGCACGCCCACCCGGACGACGAGGTGATCAACAGCGGCATCGTGATGGCCAAGTACGCCGCCGAGGGCGCCCACGTCACGCTCGTGACCTGCACGCTCGGCGAGGAGGGCGAGATCCTCGTCCCCGGCCTGGCGCACCTGGCCGCCGACCAGGACGACGAGCCTCGGGCAGCACCGGATCAACGAACTCGACGCGCGCGATGAACGGCGCTGGGGGTCTCGGACAACCGGTTCCTCGGCGGCCCGGGCCGCTACCGGGACTCCGGGATGATGGGCGTGGCGCAGAACGAGCGGCGGGGCTGCTTCTGGCAGGCCGACCTGGACGAGGCCTGCGGCGTACCTGGTCGAGGTGCTGCGCGAGGTCCGCCCGCAGGTGCTCGTCACCTACGACGAGATCGGCGGGTACGGCCACCCGGACCACATCCAGGCGCACCGGGTGAGCATGCGGGCCGCCGAACTGGCCGCCGACCCGCGGCTTCCGCCCCGACCTCGGCGAGGCCTGGGCGGTGGCGAAGGTCTACTGGTACGCCATGCCCGTTCTCGTTCCTGCAGGCCGGCATCGACGCGATGCGGGCGGCCGGGGACACCGAGTTCTTCGACGGCGTCGACAAGGCCGAGGACCTCGGCATGGGCGTGCCCGACGAGCTGATCAGCGCCCGGGTCGAGGACGAGGAGTACATCGAGGCGAAGATGGCCGCGATGCGCGCCCACGAGACCCAGATCGCCGTCGACGGCCCGTTCTTCGCGCTCTCGAACAACCTGGGTCAGAGGATCTGGGGCGTGGAGTGCTTCCGCCTGGTCGGCGGCACCGTGTTCGAGGCGCGAGGCTGCCCCGGGAGGCCTCGAGTCGGACCTGTTCGCCGATCTGTGAACCGTCGGCCGGCCTCCCCGATCGCCACCGTCGCGCTGCCGGTCCTCATCGGCTCCGCGGTCGGGCTGGTGGCGCTCGGGGTTCCTGGTCGGCGCGGGCGGGTCGTTCCTGCAGGCCCGCACCGTCGGGCTCGGGGTGCGCTGGCCGTTCGGCGCGGTGCTGGCGCTGCTGGTGATCGGAGCGGTCGGGCTCAGCGCCGGACTGCTCGCCCGGAGCCGGCTCGGGCCCGGCGATGGTCGCCGCCGGATGGGTGGTCGGCGTTCTGGTCTTCCTGACGAACCGGGCCGAGGGGGACGTGATCATCGGCGCGAACCTGCCCGGCTACCTCTACCTGTTCGGCGGTGCCCGTGCTCGTGCTGGGCGTGGTCTCCGTGGCTGCCTGTAGCCCGGATCTTCCCCCCGGGTGATGGGATACTTGCGGGAGAAGGTAACGGCGGGGCAGTTGGCCACGCGCCTTGAAGGGGAGCAGGTTTCGTGACCGAGTCCACGCCGGTCGCCTCGGCCGACGGATCCGGCGGGCGGCGCACGGCGCTCCGCGTCGGGATCGTCGTCGGGGGCGTGTTCGCCGCGCTCGGCCTGCTCTACGGGGCCGCCCTCGCCGTCAGCTCCGGAGAGATCCCGCGGGGGACCGAGGTGCTCGGCGTCCCCGTCGGCGGCCGCTCCGTCGACGACGGTGCAGGCCCGCCTCGCCGAGGCCCTGCCCAGCAAGCTGCCCGGCGAGATGACCGTGGTCGTCGCCGACAAGCGGCTGACCAAGCCCGTCGACGAACTCGGGCTCGCGATCGACATGCGCGCGACCGCGGAGAAGGCCAAGGAGGGCTGGGCGTCGCCGTTCCGGTTGATCGGGTCGTTCTTCGGCGGCGGCCGCGACATCGACCCGGTGCCGGCGGTCGACCAGGACAAGCTCAGCGACGCCGTCGAGGTCATGAACACCGAGATCCGGCTCGGCTTCGTCGAGGGCGGGCTGACCTTCGACACCGGTGTCCCGGTCGCGATCACCCCGGTCGCCGGCCGCGGGCTCGACGACGCCGCCGTCGGTGCGGCGCTCGAGCGCGCGTATCTGGCCGGGCAGAACGAGATCGAGGCCGCGATCGTCGACGTGCAGCCGGAGATCGACCAGGCCGCCGTCGACCGCGCCCTGAACGGCATCGGCGCGCAAGGCGATGTCCGGCCCGGTGATGATCATCGTCGGCAAGGACACGCTCGAAGCTGCTGCCGACCGAGTTCGGCCGTTTCCTCTCCACCGAGCCGGACGACGGCGAGCTCAAGATCGTGGTCGATGCCCAGGGGCTGGTGGACAGCCTCAAGGGCAGGACCGAGGACCTGGGCAAGGAGCCGCGGGACGCCCGGTTCGCTTTCAAGGGCGCCGATGACGACGACGAGGGCCCTGGGGGCGAGGGCACGGTCGAGATCGTCCCCAGCCGCTCGGGCATCTCGCTGAACGTCAACCTGCTCGGTGAGCGGCTGACCGATGTGCTGGTCAGCGACGGCGAGCGCACCGTCGATGCCGGCGCGCGCACCGAGCAACCGGAGTTCACCACCGAGGACGCCGAGGCCCTCGACATCCACGAGCGGATCTCCAGCTTCAAGACCTTCTACCCGTACGCGCCCTACCGGGTGACGAACATCGGGCGGGCCGCGGAGAAGATCAACGGGACGATCCTCATGCCCGACGACATCTTCAGCCTGAACAAGGTCATCGGCGAGCGCACCGTGGCCAACGGCTTCGTCAAGGGCTTCATCATCAAGAACGGCGATTTCCAGGAAGACCTCGGCGGTGGGGTCTCGCAGTCCGCGACCACCACCTACAACGCGGCCTTCTTCGCGGGGCTCAAGGACATCGAGCACCACCCGCACAGCCTCTACATCGGCCGCTACCCGCCGGGCCGCGAGGCCACGGTCTCTTTCGGCGAGAAGGACCTGCGGTTCCAGAACGACTCCGGTCACGCGATCTACATCCAGGCCGAGCACAAGGTCGGCTCGATCTCGGTGACGATGTGGGGCACCAAGGTCTGGGGCGACATCGAGTCGATCACCGGCCCGCGCACCAAGATCACCAAGCCCGAGGAGCGGACCTCCGACGACGAGGACTGCATCGACCAGGTCCCCTCGGACGGGTTCGACATCACCGTCACGCGGGTGTTCCGCAAGGGCGGCGAAGAGGTCAAGCGGGAGACCTACAACACCCACTACGACGCGACCGACAAGATCACCTGCCTCAAGCCGGGCGAGACCGCGTCCCCGACCGCCGGGCGCGAGCGGCTCGCCCGACGCCGAAGTCGACGAAACCGCCGAAGTCGACCTCGACGCCGGCGCCCAGTTCCACCCCGCGCGCCGCCGACGCCGACCCCGGCCGCCGCACCACCGCCGAACCCGGCCGGATCGGGCAAGGACTGACCCGGCCGTGACGGTGTCGGACCTGGACCCTCTCGACGCGCAGATCGTCGCGGCGCTGCAGGCCGACGCCCGGACCAGTTACTCCGACATCGGGGACGAGATCGGCCTGTCCGCGCCGGCGGTCAAACGCCGGGTGGACCGGCTGCGGGCCACCGGCGCGATCCGCGGCTTCACCGCCGTGGTCGACCCGGCCGCGCTGGGCTGGACCACCGAGGCTTTCGTCGAGCTGTACTGCGAGGGCCGGACCTCGCCGGCCCAGATCCACGCCGCGGTCGCGAAGTTCCCCGAGGTCGTCTCGGCCTCCACCGTCACCGGGGACGCCGACGCCCTGCTGCACGTGCTCGCGCGGGACATCAAGCACCTGGAGCGGGTGGTCGAACAGATCGCCGCCGAGCGCTTCGTCACCCGCACCCGGTCCGCGATCGTGATGTCGTCGCTGCTGCGCCGCGCCGAGGGCGGCGGCCTCGCCTGACGTCCCGTCAGACCTGTGGATAAACCTCATCAAGGGGTGTCACCCCTACTTGAGGTTTTATCCACAGATCAGAGCTTGGCGAAGAACGCCAGGGCGCGTTCCCAGAAGAGCTCGGCCCCGGCCTCGTCGTACTCGTCGGCCTTCGAGGCGTCGGTGAACACGTGGCCGCCGAGCTCGTAGTCGAAGACCTCGATCCGGGCACCGACGCTCTGCGCCTGCTCGACGAAGTCGATGATCTGCTGCGGTTCCTTCCACTGGTCCGCCATCGAGTGGTGGACCTGGACCGCGACCTCCGCCGGCCAGGCCTGCCCGCCCACCTCGGCCACCTCGACCGCGGTGTTGACCAGGACCACGCCGCTGACCGGCCGGTGCAGGGCCACGTACTCGGCCATCACGGCGCCGTTGGAGAAGCCGACCGCGGCGAAGTTGTCCGGCAGGTCCAGGGTCGCGGCCAGCGCCCGGGCGACGAGTTCGTGGTAGCCGATCGTGCGGGCGTACTTGGTCGCGTCCTCGTAGTCGTCGAACACCTCGCCCTCGTACTGGTCGACGACGCGGACCTCGTGTCCGGCCTCGGTGAGCCGGCGGGCCGCATCCAGTTCGCCGGGACGCACGCCGAGGATCGAGTGGAACAGCGCGATGTGGGCCATGGGTAGATCCTGCCGGACTTGACGTATTCCCATATCGGCATACATTGGAGGAGTGGCACGGACCCCGACGACCGCGGATGCGTTCAACGCGATCGCCGAGCCGTGCCGGCGTGACCTGCTCGACCTGCTCGGCGAGGACGAGGCGACCGTCGGCGACCTGGTCGACCGGCTCGGCCTGCCGCAGCCCGCTGTGTCCAAGCACCTCGCGGTGCTGCGGGCCGTGGACCTGGTGACCGTTCGTGTCGACGGCCGCCACCACTGGTACCGCGTCAACGGCGCCGCCCTGCGCCCCGTGCACGACTGGGTGCGCGCCTTCGAGCGCACCTGGAACGACCGACTTGACCGCCTCGACGACCTGCTCGTCGAGCTGCAGACCCAGGAGGACCCCGTCATGATCACCACCGGAAACCGCCACGGCTCCGCCGTGGTCACGCTCCCGTCGGAGCGCGAGATTCTGATCACCCGTCAGTTCGATGCCCCTGCGGCGTTGGTCTTCAAAGCCTGGACCACGCCGGAGCTGGTCAAGCGCTTCTGGGCGTGTCACGCCACCGAGTGGCTGGTCTGTGACATCGATCTGCGCCCCGGCGGGAAGTGGCGGTACGTGACCCGCCAGGAGGACGGGTCGGAGTTCGGCTTCCACGGCGTCTACCAGGAGATCGAGGCGTCCCGTCGGCTGGTGTACACCGAGGCCTTCGAGCAGTTGGCCGAGCTGTTCCCGGGCACCGACCCGGACCAGGTCGCCTCGCTGAACAGCGCGGAACTGACCGAGTCGGACGGGGTCACCACGATGCGGGTGATCGTGCGCCACGTCTCCCAGGAGGCGCGGGACGGGCACGTCGCCTCGGGCATGGAGGGCGGCATGCAGATCGCGCTGGACCGTCTGGAGGACATCGTTCGGGAGCTCGCGGCCCGAGCCTGATCGGACGTGTCCGTGTCGGCCGTGTTACGCATTCGGACATAACGGCGCAGTACGGCGGTTCGTTGCGTGAGCGACGCAACGAACCGCCGCCCACACGCAACACTTTCGCCTGACGGCGGGCCCGCGAGTTCCTACCGTCATAGGTATGACGATGCCTCACGTCGCAGCCGCCTCGGTTCCCGCGCAGGGCGCGCCCGCCACGGTGACGCCGCTGACCGCCCGGATCGCGCGGGCGCGGCACTACCTGATGTGCCGGCCCACGTTCTTCGAGGTCACCTACGCGATCAACCCGTGGATGGACCCGAGCGGTGAGCCGGTCGACACCGACCTGGCGATGCGGCAGTGGGAGGGCCTGCGCGACGCCTACCGCGCCCTCGGTCACACGGTGAGCGTCATCGAGGGCGTGGCCGGCCTGCCGGACATGGTCTTCGCCGCCAACGGTGCGCTCGTCGTCGAGGGCAAGGTCCTCGGCGCCAGCTTCCTGGCCGCCGAGCGTCAGCCCGAGGGCCCGGCCTACCTGCGCTGGCTCGCCGACAGCGGCTTGTTCGGCGAGTTCGGTTCGACGAGCACCGTGAACGAGGGCGAGGGCGACTTCCTCGACCTCGACACGGTGATCCTGGCCGGCACCGGCTTCCGCACCTCGCGGATGGCGCACGGCGAGGCGCAGGAGTTCTTCGGCAAGCCGGTCATCTCGCTGCAGCTGATCGACCCGAGCTACTACCACCTGGACACCGCGATCGCGGTCCTCGGCGACCACGACATCGCCTACTTCCCCGGTGCCTTCTCCGAGGGCAGCAACGCGGTTCTGCGCCGGATGTTCCCGGACGCCATCACCGTCAGCGAGGCCGAAGCCGGTACCTTCTCGATGAACTCGGTCTCCGACGGTCGCAACGTCGTCGTGCCGGCCGAGAGCGTCGAGTTTGCCGCCGCGCTCCGGGCCCGCGGCTACGAGCCCGTGCCGGTCGAGCTGTCCGAGTTCAAGAAGTCCGGCGGAGGCCCCAAGTGCTGCACCCTCGAGATCCGGGCATGACGGTGCCCGCCGCGCGTACGGCCTCGATGGAACGGGCCGACCTGCGCGACCGCTGCGCGCACAACTACCACCCGCTGCCCGTCGTCGTCCGCGAGGCGGCCGGCTCCTGGGTGACCGACGTCGACGGCAAGCGCTACCTGGACTGCCTGGCCGCGTACTCGGCGCTGAACTTCGGCCACGGCCACCCGGCCCTGCTCGAGGCGGCGCGCGAGCAGCTGGACCGGCTGACGCTGACCAGCCGCGCGTTCGACCACGACGGCCTCTACGAGTTCTGCGCCGAGCTGGGTGACTTGTCCGGGAAGCAGATGGTGCTGCCGATGAACACCGGCGCCGAGGCGGTGGAGACCGCGATCAAGGTCTCCCGCAAGTGGGGCTACGAGGTCAAGGGCGTCGCGAAGGACCAGGCGAACATCATCGTCGCCGCGGACAACTTCCACGGCCGGACCACCACCATCGTGTCCTTCTCCACCGACGAGGACGCCCGCAACAACTTCGGGCCGTTCACCCCCGGCTTTCACGTTGTGCCCTACGGCGACGCCACCGCGATCGAGGCCGCCATCGACGCGAACACCGTCGCCGTCCTGATCGAGCCGATCCAGGGCGAGGCCGGCGTGCTGGTCCCGCCGGCCGCCTTCCTGCCCGCCGTGCGCGAGCTCTGCACGCGCAACAACGTGCTGTTCATCGCGGACGAGATCCAGTCCGGACTGGGCCGGACGGGTGCACTGTTCGCCTGCGACCACGAGAACGTCGTCCCGGACCTCTATCTGCTCGGCAAGGCCCTCGGCGGCGGCATCGTCCCGGTCTCCGCGGTGGTCGCCGACGCCGACGTCCTGGGGGTCCTCAAGCCCGGCCAGCACGGCAGCACCTTCGGCGGTAATCCGCTCGCCTGTGCGGTCGGCCGCGCCGTGGTCCGGCTGCTCGCGACCGGGGAGTTCCAGGAGCGCGCCCGCGTGCTCGGCGAGCGCCTGCACGACGGTCTCGGTGAGCTGAAGCCGATGGGCGTCACCGCGGTCCGCGGTCGCGGCCTGTGGGCCGGCATCGACATCGACCCGTCGGCGGGCACCGGCCGCGCGATCTGTGAGCGCCTGATGCGCCTCGGCGTGCTGGCCAAGGACACCCACGGCTCGACGATCCGTCTCGCACCGCCGCTGGTCATCACCGGCGACGAGATCGACTGGGCCGTCGCCCGCCTCGCCGAGGCCCTCCGCGGCTGACCGTCTATCCACAGGCCACCACGGTGGCGGCGAGGGCCACGCGGTGGTCCTTGGTCCAGGGCGGGCCGAGGCGTGCGCGGGGGCCGGTGAGGACGTCGTCGGCGCGGGGGCCCAGCGTCTTGGCGGCCTGCGCCTCGACGCTCTTCGCGTCGTAGAGATGCACGGCCCAGCCGCGGGCCTCGGCGACCTCGGCCAGGACCTGGCGGTACATCACGGCGTCGGCCCGGGCCTCCCACGGCACCTGGCGCTGGACGGTCAGGTCGGCTGGGAAGTCCGGCGGCCACACGCGCAGGGAGATCGACGCGATGCCCGCCGGCAACTCGTCGAAGGCCGCGGCGGCGGTCGTCGCGATCGAGGCCCGGACTCGGGAGATCAGCGCGGCCATGGTGGCGTCGCCGGAGACGCCGCGGTCGTAGTGGATCGGCGCCTCGGACAGGCCCGGCTCGACCAGGGCGATGCGCCGGCGGTCCACGACGTCGTAATCGGCGGACGCCGTGATCGCGATCGCCCAGCCGAGGTGGTCCGCGATGCCGAGCCGCAGCTTGCTCATCGTCGGCCGACGTCCGCGGCGAGGTCCAGGCCCAGGAGGCGGTCCAAATGCGCGAAGGCCTCGAAGCGCGCGCCGGGGGAGATCGACTCGTCGGCGCCGAGCTTGTCCAGCGTGGCCAGGGCTCCCGGCAGATCCAGGTCGTCCTCGATCCGCTCGACCACGGGCTCGACCCCGGCCATCGCGGCGCTGGGCTGCTCGGCCCAGGCGGCGACCAGGCTCCGCCAGCGCTTGAGGTCGATCGTCCGCCGCGGCGACGGCATCCGGGGTGAGCGCGGCGAGCTCCCGGTAGTGCACCCGGAGCATCGCGAGCCGCATCGCGAGCGGGTCGCTGCCTGCGGGCACGGCCTGCGGATCGCACGCCGGCCGTGAGCAGCCGCGCCACCGGGACCGGCCGGCCGGGCACCGGCGGGGACTCGCCGTCGGTGTGCACCGCGAGCTCGGCCTCGGTCACCGGGTCCTGGAACGGATGCACGTTGAGATAAAGCAACTGACGATCCGTCAGCGAACTGTGCCCGGCCACCCCGGTGCGCCAGCGCTGCCGGTCGGCGACCCGGCGCAGCAGGTCCGCGACCACCGCCACCCGCATGCCATCGCCGGCCGCGATGCGCAGGATCCGTCCGGTCGCCGGCAGCACCTCACGGACCTCGCCCGCGGCGGGGTCGAACAGCTTCACTGCGCCTCGGCGAGCAGGACCGGCATCAGGACCTCGCGTACGAGCTTGACGGCCGGGCCGCCAGCCCTCGGGCATCTCGTCGGTCGGCGGCGGGCCCGGGTCGAAGCCGGCGTCGCCCGTGGTGACGACGACGGCGTCCGCCGCGGGCAGCACCAGCACGTGCTGGCCGGCCCAGCCGCTGGCGAAGAAGGCGGACCTGTCCTTCTCCACCCAGAGCCCGAACCCGTAGCCCTTCCACTTCCGGCGCCCCGCCCGGGGTGTGCGCGGTGACCATCGCGCGGGCGTACTCGGGCGGCAGCAGGGCCGTGCCGTTCGCCTCGCCCTGGTCCAGCCACAGCCGCCCGAGGGTCGCCAGCGCCGGCCGGTCCAGATGCAGATGGCCGAAGCCCAGGTGCAGTCCCTCCGAGTCGGTGGGCCAGGCCCAGCCGTCGATGCCCAGCGGGGAGAACAGCCGCTCGTCGGCGTACTCCACGAGCCGGCGGCCGGTCGCCTCGACCAGCGCTGCCGCGAGCAGGTGGTACGCGCCGTCGTCGTAGCGGAACTTCTTTCCCGGGTCGGTGATCTGAGGGGCGTCGAGCCATTTCGGGATCCAGCCACCGGGCAGGGCCATCACCGCGTCCAGGTCCCACTCGCCGTCGGTCTGGCACCCCCGGGTCATCGTCAGCAACTGGCGCCAGGTGTGCGGGCTCGGGGCGGCCGGGGAGTCCAGACCCTTGATGTGTCCGTCGGCCAGGGCGATGCCGACGAGGGTCGCCGTCACCGACTTGGTCACGGAGAACACGTCGGCCACGGCCGGTCCGCGTCGGTCCACGGCGAACCGCACCTGACCGCCCACCTCGACCAGGAGCCCGGAGGTCCGGTCGTAGGCGGGGTTGGCCTCGATCCGGTCGAGGATCTGGGCGCAGGCGCGCAGAACGCGCTTCTGATTGAACGTCACGGGTGCCCTCAGTTCAGCCGTGCCCGGGCGACCCGGGCGTCCTGGCGGGCGGTTTTGGCGGCCAAGGGGTGGTCTTCCTCGACCCGGATCGCGTAGGCCTCGAGCTGGTCGGCGGCGCCGGCGAAGTCGCCGGCCCGAGCCAGTGTCTCGCCGTGCTCGCGGCGGACCGCCGACGGGCAGCCCGGGACCAGCAGCGAGAGCTCCAGCGCCCAGCGCCGGGTGCGCAGGCGGTCCGCGCGGCGGGCCCAGGTCGAGACGTTGGCGAGGATCCGCAGCACCGTGCGCGGGGTGTCCCACGGCCGCAGATCCCGGGCGGTCGGCTCGTGGCCGAGCAGGGCGTAGGCCGACGCGGTCGGAAAGGCGGCCCCGCCCGCGAAGGGGTCGACCAGCACGAAGGGGGCCTCCGGTCCGACGTCGGCCTCGCCGGCCCGTTCCGGGTCGCCCAACCCGACCACGAAGTGCCCGGGCAGCCCGACGCCGTGCGCCGGGATGTCGAGACGCGCGGCGACCTCCACCCACACCGTCGAGAGCAGGATCGGCAGCCCGCGCCGGCGGATGAGAACCTCGTGCAGCAGCGAGGAGCGCAGGTCGTCGTAGTCCGGTTGGGATCCGGCGAACCCGACGTCGCCGCCCAGGGTGGCGCGCAGGTGGCGGCCCAGCGCCGCCGGGCCGGCCGCGCCGGGCAGGCCGGCGGCGACGATCTCGGCGAGTGAGTCCAGGCGGCCGAGCGAGACGTCGAGATCGAGGTCCGGGTCGGTTTCCACGCCCATCAGCAGGCAGGCCCGGGCCAGCGACCCGGCCGGGTCGGACACCAGCGCGGCGAACTCCTCGCGGGACGCGCTCATGCCTCCGCCCCGTTTCCCAGCGCGCGGTAGTGATAGTTGTGATGGACCGTCAGGCCGAGGCCGGAGTACAGCGCGACCGCGCCGGTGTTCTCGGCCGAGACCTGCAGGTACACATGGCGCGCGCCCGCGACCGCGCCGTGCCGGAGCAGGGCGAGCATGACGTGCCGGGCCATGCCCCGGCGCCGGGCCGCGGCGGTGGTCTCCATCGCGAAGATGCCCAGCCACCCGGCGTCGACCGCGCCGCGCCCGGTGGCCACCGTGACACCGTCGATGGTCACCTCGGCGAACACGGGAGCGGCGGCCTTGCGCAGCACCTCGGTCGCCACCAACGGCAAGGCACCACCGCGGTAGCGGTAGACCTCGAGCCACCCGGGGGAGGGCTCGGCGCTGAGCGCCACCGGAGGAAGGTCCGCGCGGTCCGGGCCGGCTGCCCCGAGCACCGTGGCGATGTCAGCGGACATCAGGTGGATGCCGCCCGGCCCGTACAGGCACTCCCAGCCTCGGGCTTCGAGCCGGGCATCCAGGTCGGCCGCCAGCGGCACCGGCACCTGGAACATCGGCCGCAGCCCCCGCTCGCGGTACCACCCGGTGACGACGTCGATCGCCTCGTCGGGGTCGCCGCCCGGGTCACCCAGCGGCAGGGCCGAGTTCGCCCGGCCCGTCCAGCCTCCGGAGGCCCGCAGGAGCCAGGCACCCAGGCGCTCGGTCTCCAGCCCCTGCCAGCCCAGGGCGGCGACCTCCTCGAGGTCGGCGCCGGAGACCAGGTCGTGGCGGCGCGCGATCACCCGGCGGGCCGGGACGACCTTGCCGGCCACGAGGTCGGATTCGGCGATCCGCACGCTGGAACCGTCCCTTCGGCGTACGGTCAGGGCGCCGTCACCCCACCCGGTGAGCTCGCCGAGAACGTCGCCGAGTCCCCCTTCGGGGAGCTTGCGGCGCACCGAGACCCGCGATCCCACATCGGCTGCCGAGATCGACAGCTCGTAGCGGATGGCGAAACTCGGAGACAAATGTCAACCCCTGATTTGGACGCTCGGCCGTTGTCGGGATACTAGGTGCGGAAGCTCGAGGAGGACCCACCCGTGACGTACGTGATCGCGCAGCCTTGCGTCGACCTCAAGGACAAGGCGTGCATCGAGGAATGCCCCGTGGACTGCATCTACGAGGGCGCCCGGATGATGTACATCCATCCCGACGAGTGTGTGGACTGTGGCGCCTGTGAGCCCGTCTGCCCCGTCGAAGCCATCTACTACGAGGACGACACCCCCGATCAGTGGAAGGACTTCTACAAGGCGAACGTCGAGTTCTTCTCCGATCTCGGTTCGCCCGGCGGTGCCGCCAAGCTCGGCAACACCGAGAAGGATCACCCCCTGGTCGCCGCCATGCCGCCCCAGGAGCACAACGAGTAGTTCAGCGATGAGCCTCGCGTCCCGCCTGCCGGACTTTCCGTGGGACCGGCTCCAGCCAGCCAAGGACAAGGCCGCCGGTGCACCCGGCGGCCTTGTCGATCTCTCGGTCGGAACGCCCGTCGACCCGGCTCCTGCTGTCATCCAGCGCGCGCTGGCGGCGGCCGCCGATGCCCCTGGCTACCCGCTCACCGCCGGTACCCCGGCGCTGCGGGAGGCGATCGCCGGCTTCATGGCCGGCCGCTTCGGCGTCGCGGGCCTGGCGCCGAGCGCGGTGCTGCCGACGATCGGATCCAAGGAACTGGTGGCGTGGTTGCCGACGCTGCTGGGCCTGGGCGCAGGTGACGTCGTCGCGCACCCCGAGCTCGCCTACCCGACCTATGACGTCGGGGCCCGCCTGGCCGGGGCGACCCCGGTCACCGCGGACGACCCGGACGCCCTGACCGGCATCGCGGCCGGCGGAGCCGGGACGGTGCGCCTGCTCTGGGTGAACTCGCCGGCCAACCCGACCGGCCGTGTCCGGAGCCCGGAGGAGCTACGGGCGCTGGTGGCGTGGGCGCGCGAGGGCGGCGTCGTACTGGCCTCCGACGAGTGCTACGCCGAGTTCGGCTGGGACGTCGAGCCGGTCTCCGTGCTGCACCCGGACATCTGCGGCGGCTCGCACGACGGGCTGCTGGCGATCCATTCGCTGTCCAAGCGGTCCAACCTGGCCGGGTACCGGGGCGCGTTCCTGGCCGGGGATCCGGCGCTGGTCGCGGAGCTGCTCGAGGTGCGCAAGCACGCCGGGATGATCGTGCCCGCGCCGGTGCAGGCCGCCATGGTCGCCGCTCTCGGCGACCCCGCCCACGTGGCCGAGCAGCGGGAGCGCTACGCCGCCCGGCGGACCGCTCTGCGCACCGCTCTGCAGGGCGCCGGGTTCACGATCGAGCACTCCGAGGCCGGCCTGTACCTGTGGTCCTCCCGCGGCGAGGACTGCTGGGCCACGGTGAACTGGCTCGCCGAGCGGGGGATCCTGGTCGCGCCCGGCGACTTCTACGGCCCGGCGGGCGCGCGCAACGTGCGCGTCGCGCTGACGGCGACCGACGAGCGGGTCGCGGCCGCGGTGGAACGGCTGCGCGCCTGAGGCTCAGCCCAGGGCGATGATGATCAGGAAAGCAACCAGCGCGACGAGGACGGCGCCCACCGCGACGAAGATCGGCGCCATCGAGGTGGCTTTCGGCTCGTAGGTCTGCTCCCGTTCGACGAACGCGCGGAACATGTCGGTGTCGCCACCGGGCTCCGGCTCGTTGTCGGCTGCTCGATCGGCCATGGCGCCGACGATAGCCCTCTCCGCGCCCCGGAGGGGGCTATCTCCACCAGGTGTAGGACGGCTTCTGCGCCGGGACGTCGGAGTCGGTGAGCGAGGCGAACACGATCACGCTGTCCTCGTACCCGGCCCCGGGGGCGAACTTCCCCCCGCAGGTGACCAGCCGCAGGCCCGGGTGATCGGTCGCGCCGTACACGCCCGCGGTCGGGAAGGCGCCGCGGGCGAACGAGGCGACCATGTCCACGGTGAAGGTGGCCGTGCTGCCGTCGCGGCGGTCGATCTCGATGGTGTCGCCCTCGCGGACCGCACCGAGGTTGAAGAACACGCCCTTGTCGTCGGGGGAGTCCAGGTGGCCGACGATCACCGCCGGTCCGTTCTCGCCCGGGCTGGCCAGGTTGCGGTACCAGCCCGCCGGCGCGTCCGCCGTGTCCGGCGGGACCTCCAGGGTCCGGTCCGGCTCAAGTCCCAGATCCATCAGGTCGGTGAAGATGCCGACCCGGGCGATGCTCAGGTGGGTCGGCTGGGAACGGCGCAGCGGGAGCACGTCACCGGGCGGGTGCGGCGCGTAGGCCGCCGGTGCGATCAGGTCCTCGCTGGGCGCGGGCTCCGGGATCGGCTCGTCGAAGCTCAGGGCCGGCCGCGGAGCGGACGACGTCGCCTGCGTCGGGCCGTGCCCGGCCGCGATCGCGGCCAGGCCGCCGCAGACGAGGGTCGCGGCGACGGCCAGCGTCACCAAAGTGACCCGGTCGCTGCGCGGATCCCGTTCCCCGCCGCCGGCCGTCTCGTCCGAGCTCAGATCAGCCCCGTCGCCGCTCAAGGGCGACCACCGACAGCGCGAGCGCCGCGAGGAGCGCGATCAGGCCACCGGCCACCAGCGGCATCTTGGCGCCGCCGTCGGCCGTGCCGCCGAACCCGGTCGCCGGTGCCCCGCTCGGGACCTCGTCGGATTCCACATCGGAATCCGTGGAGGAGCTCGACGAACCCGACCCGCTCGCGCTCGCCGACGGACTGGCCGAGGCGGTGGCGCTCGCGGTGCTGGTCGGCTCCGCGGACTCGGCCTCGGAGGCGGTGGCGGCGGAGGCCGAACCGGAGCTGGACGCCGAGCCCGAGCCCGACGCAGCGCCCGACGCGGAGCCGGAGTCGGCACCGGCAACGGCGGCCGAGGATTCCGTCGGCTCCGGCGACTCGCTGGCCTCGGAGGCCGAGTCGGATCCGGTGGCGGACAGAGCGCCACCCCTGCCGGAACTGGAGGTCGCGGTGGAGGTCTCCGTCGGCTCCGGCGTCTCCTCGTCCACCGAGGCGGTCGAGGCGCCGCCGGCCACGGCGGCCGGGGCCTTCGTGGCGTCGGATTCCGAGGCCGAGCTCGAGGTCTCCGTCGGCTCGGCCGTGGCCGTCGAGGTCGCGCTCGGGGTGGCGGTCGAACTCGGGGACGGCGTCGGAGTCGGCGGCGCGGTCGGAGTCGGCGACGGGCTCGGGCTGGCAGTCACGGCCGGCAGCTCACCCGCCACGGTCGTGTTGTCGTCGTCGTCCTGGGCCAGGCGCCCGATCAGCGACAGCGTCGCGGCCAGGCAGGCGATCGCGATGACGGCGGCGACCACCCAGCGCGCATTGCTGCCGCTGCCGTTGTTGCTCTCGTTCTCGGCGCTGTTTTCGGGGCTGTTCTCGCCGCCCTCGCCCCCGGGGGTCGCGGGCCCGTCAGGGTTGGACACGGGGACTCCTCAGTGCTGGCCACAGACTGAACAACTTTCGACTTTAGTTGCCCGATAGTGATGGGAACCATGTAACCCTGGCAAGAATCTCCCCAGTCACGGCCATATGTGCTGATCAGAGCCGGTATGTGAGAAGAATTACCGCACGTCCAGGTGGATGTGGTCGCGATGCATCAGGGTCACGTCATCGATGGCACCGCCGGGGGGTGCGTAGTCGCGCCAGCCCTGCACGGAGCGCCGCGCGGTCCAGATCCGGCCGTCGTAGATCACGGTGGCGATGTCCAGACGCTCGGCGTTGGCCACGAGCCACTGCGCGGTGGACCAGCCGACGCGGCGCTGGTTCGCATTGACCGGGCGGTAGAACACGTCGATCGCCCGTCCGGCGTAATGCGCGGAGTCCGCGATGTGCCCGCTGGTCACCCCGCCGGGGGCGTAGCCGCCGGTCTGCTGGGGGCCGAAGGCGTCCTCGATCGCGTCGAGCGCCGCCCGAGCCCGGCCGGTCAGCCCCTTCGCGTCCGCCACCTGAGCCTCGACCCCGTCGGGCCGGATCGCGCAGGTGAAGGCGGCGTCCGAGTAGCCCATCAGGGACGACGCGAGCGCGCGGGCCCGGGTCTCGTGCTTGTTGTAGGCCTCGGGGTAACCGCTGCGCTGGACCCGCTGCGCGGCGTCGTTGATGTCCATCGTCTTGTAGGTGTCGATCTTGACCAGCTCGTCGTAGAAGGCGTTCGCCGCGTAGACCGGGTCCTGCACCTGCGCCTCGGTGCCCCAACCCTGCGAAGGCCGCTGCTGGAAAAGCCCGAGGGAGTCCCGGTCCCCGTGGTCGAGGTTGCGCAGCCCCGACTCCTGCAGGGCGGTGGCCAGCGCGATGGTGGCGGCCCGGGCCGGCAGGCCGCGCCGGGCCGCGACCGCGGCGATCGTCGCCGCGTTCTGCGCCTGTTCGACACTGACCCGCGCCTTCGCCCCGCCGGCGCTGGCCGTGCACGCCTCCTGGAAGACGATCCGGTTCGCGGCCAGCCGCACGGCGACCAAGGCCAGGGCGGCCAGCAGCACGAGGGACACAGTCACCGCCACGAACCCGCGGGCGGGACTGCGTTTTTTAGTCGTTGGCATGCAGGGCGGCGTTCAGCCCGCCCCACTCACCGGTGCGGGCCAGGGCCTCAACGGCGCCGGTGACACTGTTGCGCCGGAACAGCAGGTTCGGTTCGTTGGAGAGCGTGCGGGCCGCGACGACCTGCCCGTCCGGGAGTCTCACCTTGGTGCCCGCGGTGATGTAGCACCCGGCCTCGACCACGCTGCCGTCGCCGAGGGGGATGCCCAGGCCGGCGTTGGCGCCGATCAGGGCGCCCTTGCCGACGGTGATGATCGTCGTCCCGCCACCGGAGAGCGTGCCCATGATCGAGGCGCCGCCGCCGATGTCCGCGCCGTCCTCGACCACGACACCGGCCGAGATCCGGCCCTCCACCATCGAGGTGCCCAGCGTCCCGCCGTTGAAGTTCACGAAGCCCTCGTGCATGACGGTCGTGCCCGGCGCCAGGTGCGCGCCGAGGCGGACCCGGTCGGCGTCGGCGATCCGGACGCCGGAGGGCACCACGTAGTCGGTCATGCGGGGGAACTTGTCGACGCCGAAGACCTGGACCGGTCCGCCGGCGCGCAGCCGGGCGCGGGTGGCCTCGAAGTCCTCGACCGGGCAGGGGCCGTAGTTGGTCCAGACCACGTTGGCGAGCAGGCCGAAGATCCCGTCCAGGTTCTGCCCGTGCGGGCGGACCAGGCGGTGCGAAAGCAGGTGCAGGCGCAGGTAGACGTCGGAGGCGTCGGCCGGCGGGTCCGCCAGCGACGCGATCACCGTGCGGACCACCTCCAGGCGGACGCCGCGGCGGTCGTCCTTGCCGGCCAGCGCGACCAGTTCGGGCGGCGGCGCGGACTCGTCCGGAGCGCCCAGGGCGGGCGCCGGGTACCAGGTGTCGAGGATCCGGCCGTCGGACTCGGCGATCGTCGCCAGGCCGTGGCCCCAGGCCGCGATCCCGGCCCCGGCGGGAGAGGTGTCGGTCACGCCGCCCACCGTACCTACGCCACCTTGGCCCGGCGCTGGATAACGTGACGACATGGCTGGTGCACAGGTCGCGTCCCCGATGACCCGGGACCCCGGGGCGGACCTCGACCTCGGTCAGGACGTCGTCGCCCTGGCCGCCGACCTGGTGGCCCGGCCTTCGGTGAGCGGCACCGAGGGGCCCCTGGCCGACGCGGTCGAGCGGGCACTGCGGCCCTGTCCGCACCTGACTGTGGACCGCGACGGCGACTCCGTGGTCGCCCGGACCACCGCCACCCGGGGCGAGCGGGTGGTGATCGCCGGCCACCTGGACACCGTCCCGGCCGCCGACAACCTCGCTGCCCGGTTCGTCGACGACCGGCTCTACGGCCTCGGCGCCTGCGACATGAAGGGCGGGCTGGCGGTCGGGTTGAGGCTGGCCGCGACGCTGACCGAGCCTCTGGTCCGCGACGTCACGTTCGTCTTCTACGACAACGAGGAGGTGGCCGCCGAGCTCAACGGGCTCGGCCGGCTCTCCCGCGCCCACCCGGACTGGCTCGTGGCCGACTTCGCGGTGTTGATGGAGCCCTCCAACGCCGGGGTCGAGGCGGGCTGCCAGGGCACGTTGCGCGTCGAGGTCATCACCCGCGGCGTGCGTTCGCACAGCGCCCGGGCCTGGAAGGGCGAGAACGCGATCCACGCGGCCGGCGAGGTGCTCGCGCGGCTGGCCTCGTACGAGCCCCGGCGCCCGGTGATCGACGGCCTGGAGTACCGCGAGGGGCTGTCCGCGGTCGGAGTGCGCGGCGGCGTAGCCGGCAACGTCATCCCGGACGAGTGCGTGGTCACCGTCAACTACCGCTTCGCCCCTGACCGCTCCGCCGACGAGGCGCTGGCCCACGTCAAGGAGGTGTTCGCCGGGTGGGAGGTGGAGTGCAAGGACCTCGCTCCTGGCGCCCTGCCCGGCCTGTCCCGTCCCGCCGCCGCGGCCTTCCTCGCCGTCACCGGCAAGCCGCCGGCCCCGAAGTTCGGCTGGACCGACGTCGCCCGCTTCTCCGAGCTCGGCGTGCCCGCCGTCAACTACGGCCCCGGCGACCCGAGCCTCGCCCACACCCGCGACGAGTTCGTCCCGGTCGCGGAGATCCGCGAGTGCGAGGACAAGCTCCGCGCCTGGCTGACCGGCTGAGCGCTACCAGCCGCGACATGACGGGCCGTCAGAAACGGCCGGCGGTCCAGTGCTTGGAGTAGATCTTGCCCTTCTTCACGGGCGTGCCGGGGTTGGGCGCGTGCCAGACACGGTCGCGGCCGGCGTAGATCACCACGTGGTAGACGGGGCCCTTCTTGCTGCCCTGGTGGTAGAAGAGCAGGTCTCCGACGCGGGGGTGCTCTACGCGCTGGGCGCGGTTGAACTGCTGCTGCGCGGTGCGGGGCAACGTCTTGTCCAGCTTGGCGAACACGTGCCGGGTGAAACCGGAGCAGTCGAAGCCGCGCGGCGTGGTCCCGCCCAGAACGTACGGGGTGCCCTTGTACCGGGCGGCGATGTCGATGACGCGCTGGCTGAAGTGCTCGGTCTTGCGTTGGGCGGCGGCCTTCGCGACGGCCGCGGTGTCCACCGCCGGCACGATCGCGGGCACGGCCACAGGGGTGGTGTCCGCGCCGGGTGCCGAAGCGGCGAAGGGCACGGAGATCGCCAGCGTCAGGGCGAGTCCGGCCACGGCGGATCGACGTGGGGGCAGGCTCATGGGGGGTCCTCCGGGACGACCTCGTGCGAGGTGGTCACCTGGGGTGGGCGCCGGGGGAGCGCGTCCGACAACGCGACGCGCGCAGCTTGGCGCGTCGTGGGCTCAGACCGTCGGCCGGATCACGGCTTGCGGGCGCTCATCGTTGAGTCCGCGAGGACGGTTCGGGTCCGCCGTGCGTTGCCGCCCTGGGGCAGGACCGCGGGCTACTCTAAGAAAGATTCCTGTGGATGCAAGTCCGATAGAAGCTCACATCGCACGCCGCGCAACTGACTGACCGTCAGTACTGGTGCACCCTACCAAGGGTCAGTACCGGCCGGCGGTCCAGTGCTTCGCGTAAATCTTGGTCTTGCTGACGTGCTCGCCGGGCCGCGTCGCGTGCCAGACCTTGCCCTGGCCGGCGTATATCGCGACGTGATACACCGAGCCGCCACGGCTGGAGTGATAGAAGATCAGATCGCCGACGTACGGGTGCCGTACGCGGTCCGCGCTGTTGAACTGCTGCTGTGAACTGCGCGGAATCTGCTTGTGCTGCTTGGCGAAGACGAACCGGGTGAAGCCGGAACAGTCGAAGCCGCGCGGCGTCGTTCCGCCACTGCGGTAGGGCACGCCCCGATAGCGGGCCGCGACGCTGACGGTGCGGTGGCCCCACGACGCGCGATGTGCAGCCTTGGCTCGTTGCGCAGGGATCGCATGGCCGGCCTTGGCCTTCGATGCCTTGGCCTTCGGTGCGGCAACCTTCGCCGCGGCGGCCTTCTGGGGACTGCTGGGCGGCGGGATGGCGCCGGCCGGTTCGGCGGAGATGGCGAGGGGAGCAGCGATGGCCAAGGCCAAAGCGATCCCGGACGTGCGTGCAGACAGGCTCATGATGTGGGGTCCTCCGGCCGCGCGGGGGAGATCGTTCGATCCCGCGGTCGGGCTCCGCGATGGGAGCGATGGGCGGTACGGGCCTCGTCATCGGGGCCTCGCGTCCGGACTCAGGGACCATAAGCGCGATTTCCCGGCCCAGACCTGAGACCGCCTCACGGTGAGCGTGGCGCATGATCCATCTCACCCACATCGTGTGAGCTGCACCACGTGATCTAGCGTGCCGTCATGACGACTCCGGAAATCCTTCTCGTGCACGGCGCCTGGCACGGCGGCTGGTGCTTCGCCGACCTGCAGGCCGCCCTGGACAAGCGAGGCTTCACCTCGCGCACCGTGGACCTGCCCAGCTCCGGCGGGATCGCCGAACTCGCCGACGACGCCGCGGTGGTCAAGGCCTCGCTCAAGGCGAACCCGGCGCCCACGCTGGTGGTCGGGCACTCCTACGGCGGTGCGGTGATCAGCGACTCATGCGCCACGGCGAGGAACGTGACCGGCCTGGTCTACCTGTGCGCGTTCATGCTTCCGGAGTCGATGTCGCTGCTCGACGCGGTCGATCACGAGCTCCCGCCGTGGATCGAGGTCGATATGGACACCGGGATGGCCACCGTTCCGGACCCGCTCACGGCCTTCTATCTCGACTGCGACCCGGCCGCGGCCGCGGCGGCCGCTGCGCGGCTCAAGCCGCAGTGCATGGGCGCCTTCGCGGCCGAGTCCAGCGAAGCGGCGTGGAAGGACCGGCCGTCCACCTACGTCATCTGCGAGCAGGACAACGCGATCCCGGTGTCCGCCCAGGAGGGCATGTCGAGCGGTGCGGAGACGGTGGTTCGTTTGGCTGCCTCCCACTCGCCGTTCATGTCCCGTCCGGATGAGGTCGCGGAGATCATCGTGAAGGCTGCCGCAGGCTGAGCCTCCCGCCGGGTACGGTCGCGGGATGACCGAGAACAACCAGGGCCGCACGCCCGAGCGGCACCGGGGCCCCGTGATCCTGCGGCGGCGTTTCTCCGCCCAGGCCGGGACCACGGACCAGCGCCTGCTGGACAGCTCCGGCCCGACCGACTGGGTGCACACCGACCCCTGGCGGGTCTTGCGCATCCAGGCCGAGTTCGTGGAGGGCTTCGGTCTGCTCGCCGAGATCGGGCCTGCGATCACCGTCTTCGGCTCCGCCCGCACCCCGCGCGACCACGCCGAGTACGACCTGTCCCGTCAGCTCGGCCACCAGCTGGCCAAGGCCGGCTACGCCGTCATCACCGGCGGCGGGCCCGGCGTGATGGAGGCCGCGAACCGCGGCTGCGTCGAGGCTGGTGGCAAGTCGGTGGGGCTCGGCATCGAGCTTCCGTTCGAGCAAGGCCTGAACTCCTTCGTCGACATCGGCATCGACTTCCGCTACTTCTTCGTCCGCAAGACGATGTTCGTGAAATACGCCCAGGGCTTCGTGTTCATGCCCGGCGGTTTCGGCACCCTCGACGAACTCTTCGAGGCCCTGGTGCTGGTGCAGACCGGCAAGGTCACTCGGTTCCCGGTCGTGCTGGTGGGCACCGCGTACTGGTCCGGGCTGGTCGAATGGCTGGGCAACCAGTTGGTCGAGGCCGGGAAGATCTCCCCGCACGACATGGACCTGATCGAGATCACCGACGACGTGGACCAGGTCGTGCGGATCATGAAGGACGCCGACGAGCAGCGCCGTAGCCAGGAGATCGAGGCCACCGACGCGCTCGCCGACGACATCCGCGCCGGGCAGGCCCGCGCGGCGATCCACCCGTACCCGTGAGCCGCCTGAGCTGATGGCCCGGATCTGCGTCTTCTGCGCCTCCAGCGAGGCGATCGCCACCAAGTACGTCGAGCTCGGCGCCGAGGTCGGCGCGGCGATCGCCGCCCGCGGTCACTCCCTGGTCTCCGGTGGCGGCTCGATCTCGGCGATGGGGGCGCTTGCCCGCGCTGCCCGGGCCGGCGGCGCGCACACCACCGGGGTGATTCCGCGGGCGCTCATCGAGTGGGAGGTCGCCGACCACGACGCCGACGAGCTCGTGGTGACCGAGGACATGCGGTCGCGCAAGGGCGAGATGGACGCCCGCTCCGACGCCTTCCTGGTCCTGCCCGGCGGGATCGGCACGCTGGAGGAGCTGCTGGAGATCTGGGTCGCCCGGGTGCTGCGGATGCACGAACGTCCCGTCGTCGTCCTCGACCCCGACGACCTCTACGCCCCGCTGCGCGAGCAGATCCGGGTGCTGGTCGAACGCGGCTTCATGCGCCCGGCCTCGGCGGAGCTGCTGCGCTGGGCCGACACCGTCGAGGCCGCCTTCGACCTGCTCGAGGACGAACTGCGGCACGCGACGCCGACGGCTCCGCCGGACGAGGCGGAGCTGCTGGAGGCCGAGCCGTAGAACCGCCCGCCCGGGGTTGGTCGCGCCGGGAACGTTTCAGGAACGCCGCCCCGCCACCGTGCTCGTCATGGGACCCGGCGGACGCCGGGACGACAACTCGGAGGCGACGATGGACGTTCTCGCACAGCTCGACGAGCTCGGGCCACTGCTGGCCGGTGTGGTGGGCGGCATCCGCCCCGACCAACTGGACAACGCAACGCCCTGCGCCGAGTTCGCGGTCCGGGGCGTGCTCGAGCACATGATCGGGGGCGCGACTGCCTTCACCGCTGCCTTCGGCGGGGAACCGGCGACGGTCGACCCGTCGGGGATGTGTTGGCCGATTTCGGGCCGGCGCTGATGGCCCTCGCCGGCGCGATCGGGTCGCCGGGTGCGATGGAACGCACCGTCCCGGCGCCCTTCGGCGACGTGCCGGGGGAGACCTTTGCGCGGTTCGTCGTCCTCGACGGGCTCGTGCACGGCTGGGACCTGGCGCTGGCTACCGGGCAGGGCTACCACCCCTCGGCCGTCCTGGTCGCCGAGGCACAGGCCTTCGCCGACTCGGCACTGGCAGACCTGCGCGACGGGGACACGTTCGCGCAGCCGACCGAGGCGCCGATCTCCGCGACCGCGATCGAGCGACTGGCTGCCTTCACCGGGCGGACTGTCAGCGCCTTGCCCCGGTAGGAGCGGGGGTGATCAGGCGGCGAGGGGTTCCGTGGCGGGCTCGGCCGGCGGCACCGGCGCGGTGAACACGAACTTGCGGTACGACCAGAACCGGAACGTCGTCGCGAAGGCCATGCCGACCACGTTCGCCGCGATGTTGTCCGCCAGCGCACTGGTGAACCCGAGCAGGTAGTGCGAGATCGCCAGGCAGCTCAGCGAGATCGCGAGCCCCACCGCGTTCAACGCGAAGAAGAGCATGTACTCCCGGCGCAGGGTGGTGCGCTCGCGGTGGCGGAAGGTCCACTGCCGGTTGCCCGCGAAGGCGACCGTGGTGGCCAGCACGGTCGAGATGACCTTGGCCGTGAGCGGCTTGTCCTCCATGGAGCCGTTGCGCAGCAGGTTGAACACGCCGACGTCCACCACGAAGGCGATGGCCCCGACCACGCCGAACTTGGCCAGCTCGTGGATGAGGTGCTCGACCCGCCCGTACAGGGAGCGCACGAGGTCGCGTGCGGAGTTCACGGGGCGTCAGACCTCCATCACCTGCGGGCCGGCGCCCGACTCGGGCCCCAATCTACCCGCTGCCCGCCACGCTCAAGCCAACCCCGCCGCGGATACCGTGTGCCCGTGATCGCATCGCTGCCGCAACGATATTCGAGCCGCGGGTGAGCCGCCCGGTCGTCGGCATGGTCGGCGGCGGCCAGCTGGCCCGGATGACCGCCCAGGCGGCGATCGCGCTGGACGTCCGGCTGCGCGTGCTGGCCCGCAGCGCCGACGAGAGCGCCGCGCAGGTCGCCGCCGAGGTGGTGCTCGGCGATCACGACGACCTGGACACCCTGCGCCGGTTCGCGGACGGCTGCGACGCGCTGACCTTCGACCACGAGCACGTCCCGACCGGGCACCTGGCCACCCTGGAGGCCGAGGGCGTCCCGGTGCGGCCGGGTTCGGACGCCCTGGTGCACGCCCAGGACAAGACCGCGATGCGCCAGCGCCTGACGAATGCCGGGATCCCCTGCCCGGCCTGGGCGGTGGTCGCCGACGTCGCCGCGCTCGCCGAGTTCGGGGACGAGACCGGCTGGCCGGTGATCGTGAAGACCCCGCGCGGGGGCTACGACGGCCGCGGCGTGCGCCTGGTCGACACGGCCGCGGAGGCCGCCGACTGGCTGGCCGGGGGTCCGCTGCTCGCCGAGGCGAAGGTGGCGTTCACCCGGGAGCTGGCCGTCCAGGTCGCGCGCAGCCCGCACGGGCAGGCCGCGGTCTATCCGGTCGTGGAGACCGTGCAGCGCGACGGGATCTGCCGCGAGGTGCTCGCGCCGGCCCCGATCGCCGACGATCACGCCCTGGCCGCGCAGCGCGCCGCGCTCGCGATCGCGGCCGAGCTCAAGGTGGTCGGGATGCTGGCCGTCGAGCTGTTCGACACCCCGGACGGCGTGCTGGTCAACGAACTGGCGATGCGCCCGCACAACAGCGGGCACTGGACGATCGAGGGCGCCGTCACCAGCCAGTTCGAGCAGCACCTGCGCGCGGTGCTCGACCTGCCGCTGGGCGAGGTGTCGATGCGGGCGCCGCACGCGGTGATGGCCAACGTGCTCGGCGCCGACGATCCCGACCGCTTCCCGGACCTCTACGGCGGCTACCTGCACTGTTTGGCCCACGATCCGGGCCTGCACATCCACAATTACGGCAAGACCGTCGTGCCCGGCCGCAAGGTCGGTCACGTCACCGTGACCGGCACCGACCCCGGCGACCTGCTCACCCGTGCCCGGCACGCGGCGGCGTTCCTGCGAGGAGAGATCGATGGCTGACCCAGCAGGGGGCCCGATCGTCGGCATCGTCATGGGCAGTGACTCCGACTGGCCGGTGATGGAGGCCGCGGCCGCAGCGCTCAGTCAGTTCGACGTCGCCTACGAGGCCGACGTGGTCTCCGCGCACCGGATGCCGGCCGAGATGCTCGCCTACGGCCAGAAGGCGGCCGGGCGCGGGCTCAAGGTGATCATCGCCGGCGCCGGCGGAGCCGCCCACCTGCCGGGCATGCTCGCGGCCGTCACCCCGTTGCCGGTCATCGGCGTCCCGGTCCCGCTGAAGAACCTCGACGGTCTGGACTCGCTGCTCTCGATCGTGCAGATGCCGGCCGGCGTCCCGGTGGCGACGGTGGCGATCGGCAACGCGCGCAACGCCGGGCTGCTCGCGGTCCGCATCCTGGCCGTCTCCGAACCGGAGCTGCAGGCCAAGATGGGCGACTTCCAGGCCGACCTCGCCGCCCAGGCCAAGGCCAAGGGTGCCGCCGTACGCAACCGCAGGGCCTGACATGCGCCGGTCCTTGGTCAGCCTCCTGAGCGCGGCGGTCCTCGCCGCCGCCGGGACGGCCGCGGTGGCCGGCCCCGGGATTGCGCGGGCCGCCGAGCCGACCTTCGGGGGTCTGGACGCGCCGCTCCGGCCGGGCATCCCCACCGACACCGGCGGCGGGAAGTGCACCGCGAACTTCGTCTTCACCGACGCCGCCGGGCGGGTCTACCTCGGCCAGGCCGGGCACTGCGCGAAGGACGAGTCCGACGAGACAGCGCCCAGCGCGGACACCTGCGACTACGGCCGGCAGCTGCCGATCGGGACCCCGGTCGGGCTCGGTGAGGTCGGGATCCCCGGCCGGCTCGCGTACTCCAGCTGGCTGACCATGCAGGAGAACGGTGAGAGCGACCTGGCGACCTGCCGCTACAACGACTTCTCCCTCGTGCGGGTCCCCGACCAGGCCATCGACCTGGTCAACCCGACGGTGCCGGTCTTCGGCGGGCCGACCGGCCTGAACACCGACGGCGTGCACGCCGGCGACCTCATGACCGGCTGGGGCAACTCCCCGCTCTGGCAGGGCCTGGACGCTCTGCATCCCAAGCGGTCGATCGCGGTGGAGTCCGACCCCAGCGGCCGGGCGCACTGGGTCTACTCGTTCTACCCCGGGGTCCCGGGAGACTCGGGTGGGCCCTACCTCGACCCGCAGGGCCGCGCGGTCGGCAGCCTGTCCGAGCTCAGCCTCGACCCGCCCGGCGCGAACATCATCACCGACATCTCCCGGGCGCTGGCCTACGCCGAACTCCACGCCGGGTTCAAGGGCCTGCGCCTGGTGGCCGGCACGGCGCCGTTCACCGGCTAGCGATCTCGCGCTCCTTGCTCGTTGGGCTGACCTCTTCACCCTGACGACGTAGGGTTGCCGCCCATGAGCGGTGCGTACGGTTTGCGAGTCATGTCCGTCCTGGTCGCGGGCGCGCTCGCCCTGACCGGGCTCGCCGCGGCGGCGGCCGACGCCGGCACCGCCGCGACGCCGGCCAGCAGCGCCGAGGGACGGATCGTGTTCTCCTCCGACAAGGAGGGCGACGTCGACCTGTACGCGGTCAACCCCGACGGCTCCGCGCTCAAGCGACTGACCGACGCGTCCGGTAAGGACCGCTACGCGAACTTCTCCAGCGACGGGGACCGGATCGTGTTCGCCTCCGAGCGGGGCCCGGACAGCGACATCTGGCTGATGAACCTCGACGGGGGGAACCAGACCCGGCTCACCGAGGCCACCGCCACCGAGACCCAGCCGGTGTTCTCCCCGAACGACTCGCGCATCGTCTACGTCCGCTCGTCCGGGTCCAGCACGGACCTGTGGTCGATGAAACCGGACGGCAGCGGGCAGACCAACCTGACCAACACCCCGGAGGTGAACGAGTCGTTTCCGACCTTCACCCCGGACGGCTCGCGGATCGCCTTCACCGCCGAGGGCGCCGGCGGCGTGCTCGACATCTGGTCGATGAAGGCCAACGGCACCGAGCGCACGAACATCACCAAGCTCGCCAAGGGCAAGGCCTACTACCCGCGCTACTCCCCGAACGGGCAGAAGCTCACCTACACCTTCGACCCGCCGGGGCTGATCGAGGTGCGGGTGGCCAACGCCGACGGTTCCGGCGTGGTGACCGTCGACGACTCCGTCGAGGAGGACATCTACTCGTTCTTCTCCCCGGACGGCAGCCGCCTCGCGTTCTCCAGCGCCCGCAACATGGACGACGGCGACCTCTACAGCGCGGCCGGGGACGGCTCCGGAGCGGCCACGCCGCTGTTCATCGAGACCGGGGAGCAGACCGCGTGGGCCTGGGCCCGGGCCGGCTCGGGCAAGACCGACGCCGCCTGCAAGTCCGGCGCCAAGGTGCCGTCCGGCTACAAGGTGAAGAACGGCACGGCGGGCGCGGACGTGCTCAGGGGAACCGCCGGCAAGGACCTGATCCGCGGCGGAGCCGGCAACGACACCATCAAGGGCCTGGGCGGCAACGACATCCTGTGCGGCGGTGACGGCAACGACCGCCTCGACGGCGGCGCCGGCAACGACCGGGCGGCCGGTAACGCCGGCAACGACCGGGTCCGGGGCGGCACGGGCAACGACAAGCTCTACGGCGACCTCGGCGACGACAAGGTGCGCGGCGACGACGGCAACGACAAGCTCGTCGGCGGCGAGGGCAAGGACACCCTGAACGGCGGCCCGGGCACCGACAAGCTCTCCGGCGACCCGGGCGACACCCTCAAAGCCTGACGGCCCGTCAGGTCACCCGGCCGGCGGGATGTTGACGTTGCGGCGGAAGAGGTTCTCCGGGTCGTAGACCGCCTTGATACCGGCGAGGCGGGCGTACTTCTCCGGGCCGTAGGAGGCCAGGATCCGCTCGGCGTCGAACTCCACCATGTTGTTGATGTAGTCGCCGATGCCGAGCGAGTGCGGCTGCAGGTCGGTCCAGAGGTTGCGCACCCACTCGCGCTCCTTCTCCCACGCCGCCATGTCCGGCGTGAGCGCGACGAGCATGGTGGCGTAGCGCGGCGTGCGGGTGGCGCCGTAGGCGGTCGCGTTCTCCGCCACGGCCGAGTAAGCGTGGTCGAGCCGGTAGAACAGCACCTGCGAGGTCGGGATGGTCCGCAGGTGCAGGTGCTTGACGAACACCTCGATGGCGCCGTCGCTCAGCTCGGGCAGCTGGGTGCCCTTCTCGTAGTTGAACTGGCCGTGCGCGGTGGCCTCGTCCTGCAGTTGCTGCAGCGCGACGTACGGCATCGGCGTCGCGAAGGAGAACAGTGGCTCCAGGGCCGCGCCGACCTGTGCGCACTGCGCGGCGTGGTCGTCGGGGGAGCCGAAGCCGACCAGGACCAGGAGCACCCCGGGCTTGAAGTGGTGCTCGGCCGGGACGAACGGCGCCGGCGGCGCGTTCAGCAGGCCGATGATGACGTTGGAGTCCTGCGGCAGGCCCGGGACCTGCCCGCGCAGCATCCGCAGGGCCTCGGTGGCGCGCTCGGCCTCCCAGAAGAACAGGCCGACCGAGACCATCGGGCCGACCGGGTGCAGCGCGAACTCGAAGGTGGTGACCACGCCGAAGTTGCCACCGCCGCCGCGCAGCGCCCAGAACAGGTCCGCGTGCTCGGACTCCGACGCCCACACCACCCGGCCGTCGGCGAGCACGACCTCGGCGCCGGTGAGGTTGTCGATGCTCAGGCCGTGCATCCGGCTCAGCCAACCCATGCCGCCGCCGAGGGTGAGCCCGCCGACGCCGGTGTGGCTGATCATCCCGCCCGGCGTGGCCAGTCCGTGGGCCTGCGTCGCCGCGTCCAGGTCGGACAGCAGCGCCCCGCCGCCGACCTTGGCGCGCTGATTCCCCGCGTCGACCTCGACGGAGTTCAGCCGCGCGAGGTTGATCATCAGCCCGTCGTCACCGACCGCGTAGCCGCCGGTGTTGTGGCCGCCGCCGCGCACGGAGATCTCCAGGCCGTTCTCGCGCGCGAACGCGATCGCGGACACGACGTCGGCGGTGCTGGTGGCCATCACGACCGCCGCCGGTCGCCGGTCGATCTGTGCGTTCCAGATCCGGCGCCCGTCGTCGTAACCGGGGTCGTTCGGTGCGAGCACCTCACCCTTGACCGCGGCCCGCAGGCTGTCGAGATCGGCGGAACTGGTCGCGGTCATGGAGTGCTCTCCCTCAAGGTCGTCCGAGGCTGCGGTAGGTCCACCCTGCCGCGCGCCAGCGCGCAGCGTCCAGGGCGTTGCGCGCGTCCAGGACCACCGGGGTGGCGACCACCTCGGCCAGCGCCGAGGGATCGATCGCGACGAACTCCGGCCACTCGGTCAGGTGCAGAACCAGGTCGGCGGCCCGGCAGGCCTCGGTGGCGGACTCGGCGTAGGTCAGGGTCGGGAACAGGGCGGCGGCGTTCTCCATGGCCTTGGGGTCGTACACCGACACCAGTGCGCCCTGCAGCTGCAGCTGGCCGGCCACCGAGAGTGCAGGGGAGTCCCGGACGTCGTCGGAGTTGGGCTTGAAGGCCGCCCCCAGCACGCCGATGCGGCGCCCGAGCAGGGTGCCGCCGCAGGCCGCGCGGGCCAGCTCGACGGTGCGGGCTCGCCGGCGCATGTTGATGGCGTCGACCTCGCGCAGGAAGGTCAGGGCCTCCGAGGCGCCCAACTCGCCCGCCCGGGCCATGAAGGCGCGGATGTCCTTGGGCAGGCAGCCGCCGCCGAACCCGAGCCCGGCGTTGAGGAAGCGGCGCCCGATCCGGGGGTCGTGCCCGAGCGCATCGGCCAGGGCGGTGACGTCGGCCCCGGCGGCCTCGCAGACCTCGGCCATCGCGTTGATGAAGGAGATCTTCGTGGCCAGGAACGCGTTCGCGGCGCTCTTGACCAGCTCGGCGGTCGGGTAGTCGGTGACCAGGAACGGGATCCCGGCCGCGATCAGGTCGGCGTAGACCTCGCGCAGGATCGCCTCGGCCTGTGCGCTGCGTACCCCGACGACCAGCCGGTCAGGCTTGAGCGTGTCCATCACCGCGAAGCCCTCCCGGAGGAACTCCGGGTTCCAGGCCAGCTCGGCGGCCGTGCCCGCGGGAGCGTGGGCGGCCAGGTAGGCGGCCAGGCGCTCCGCGGTGCCCACGGGCACCGTCGACTTGCCGACGACCAGGCACGGGCGGGTCAGATGCGGGGCCAGGCCGGCCACGACGGCGTCCACCTGGGTGAGATCCGCGGCCAGGTCACCGCGCTTCTGCGGCGTCCCGACGCAGGTGAAGTGGACGTCGCCGAACTCCGCGATCTCGGCGTAGGAGGTGGTGAAGTTCAACCGGCCGCTGTCGAGGTGCTTGGCGACCAAGGGCTGCAGGTCAGGCTCGTAAAAGGGCACCTGACCGGCGGAAAGACTGGCGATCTTCGCCGCGTCGACGTCCATCCCGAGGACCTCGAAACCCAGCTCCGCCATGCAGGCGGCATGGGTCACCCCGAGGTACCCGGTTCCCAGCACCGTCAGTCGCCGCACGGATCCCCTCCAGCTGCCGCCGTTCCTTATGCTGGAGGCCATGCTGCCAGCCCCGGTGCGATAGCCACCCCGTGTCGAGTCTGAAGCTGGCCGATGTCGGTAGGCGATCCGAGAAGGTCCGGTTCCGCCGGGCGCTCGTTCTCGTCGCCATGACGCTGTTCCTGCCCGGCTCCGCCCAGGTCTGGTACGGCAACAAGGCGGTCGGCCGGGCCGCGCTGCGCGTCGTGGCCATCGTGGGTGTGGGCGCGATCGCCGTGGTCGCGTACAAGGGCAAGGTCGGCCTGCTCGAGCTCGGGTTCGAGAACTGGGCGCTCATTGCCGTGCAGACCGGCATCGTCGTGCTGGCCCTGTGCTGGGTGGCGCTGTTCGTGGACGCATGGCGGCTCGGCCGCCCACCGACGCTGGCCGGGCACCACCGGCTCACGGTCTCGGTGCTGTCGCTGGCGCTGATCGCGGTGGTGGCGATGCCGGCGGCCTACGGCGCCAACCTGATCCAGACGCACCGCAATTTCCTGAAGAGCACTTTCGAACCCGGAGGCGAGAAGGAGCTCTACAACGGGCGGCTGAACATCCTGCTGCTCGGCGGGGACGGCGGCGACAACCGCGAGGGCATCCGCACCGACTCGATCACGCTGGCCAGCATCGACGTCTCCAACGGCCGGACCGTGCTGTTCTCGCTACCACGCAATCTGCAGTACGCGCAGTTCCCGCCCGGCACCGCGATGGACGCCCAGTTCCCCAACGGGTATCCGGACTTCTTCTTCGGCCTCTACACCTACGGCGCCGAGCACCCGGACCTCTTCCGCGGCGCCAAGGACCCGGGCGCGCTGGCCGTCCAGCAGGCGGTCGCGCAGACACTGGGCGTGCCGGTGCACTACTACGCGCTGGTGAACCTGGAGGGCTTCGAGGCCGTGGTCAACGCGCTCGGCGGGGTGACCATCCGGGTCGAGCAGCGCCTGCCCATCGGGGGCGGTACGTCCATGACCGGGGTCGCGATGCCGATCCGGGGCTACATCGAGCCCGGCCTGCAGAAGCTGAGCGGCTACAAGGCGCTCTGGTACGCCCGCTCACGCTCCTCCACCGACGACTACGACCGGATCACCCGGCAGAAGTGCGTGATGGGCGCGATCCTGCGTGCGGCGGACCCGAAGAAGATCCTCTTCAAGTACAAGAACCTGACGAAGGCCTCGCGGCAGGTCCTGAGCACGGACCTGTCGATCGACGACCTGCAGCGCCTGATCAAGATCGTGGACAAGGCCAAGGGCGAGAAGATCAAGAGCGTCCAGTTCATCCCGCCGGCGATCGACCCGACCCAGCCCGACATCGTCTTCATCCGGGCTCAGGTCCAGAAGGCCCTGGTCGCGGCCAGCCAGCCGACTCCGGCCCCGACGCCACCCCACCCCGGTCAAGAAGAAGAAAAAGCCCACCGCGGCGGCGGGCCCGAAGCCGATCGTGGCCGGCGAGGCCATGAATGTCGATGACACCTGTCGATATTCGTGAGCGCCTGCTGACGCTTCCATGATCGAGAGAAAAGCATTCACACAGGACGACTCGCGACGATATGCACGCTCCGCGCGCGTCCGCACGCGGATACTGAGGATTCGCCCGTCAGTTCAACCGGCAGCCCCCCATGCCGAAGGAGAGAACCGCGCCGTGCCGAGCCCGAAGCTTGCCGACGTGACCCGGAGATCGGAGCTCGTCCGGTTCCGGCGCGCGCTCGTGCTGCTCTGCATGACGCTCTGTCCTGCCGGGATCCGCCCAGCTCATGTGCGGCAACAAGGCCGTCGGCCGGGCCGCCCTGCGGGTGCTCGGCATCCTGGTCGTCGGCACGCTGTTCGTGGTCTGGCAGGAAGGCAAGGAGGGCCTGCTGGAGCTCGGCTTCGAGTCCTGGGCCCTGGTCGCGCTGCAGACCAGCATCGTCATCCTCGGCCTGTGCTGGCTCGCCCTGTTCATGGACGCCTGGCGCCTCGGACGACCGCCGACGCTGCGCAAGCCGCACCGCCTGACCGTCTCGGTGCTCTCGCTGGCGCTGATGTCGATGGTGGCCACCCCGGCCGCCTTCAGCGCCAACCTGATCCAGGAGCACCGCGACTTCCTCAAGCAGACCTTCCGCGAGGGCGGCGAGGCCGACCTGTACAACGGCCGGCTGAACATCCTGCTGCTCGGCGGCGACGGCGGCGACGACCGCACCGGCATCCGCACCGACTCGCATCACCCTGGCCAGCATCGACGTCTCCAGCGGCAAGACCGTGCTGTTCTCGCTGCCGCGCAACCTGCAGTACGCCCAGTTCCCGCCCGGGACGCCGATGGAGGCCCAGTTCCCGAACGGGTACCCGGACTTCTTCTTCGGCATCTACACCTACGGCACCGAGCACCCGGACCTCTTCCGCGGCGCCAAGGACCCCGGCGCGCTGGCCGTGCAGCAGGCCGTCGCGCAGATCCTCGGCGTCCCGGTGCACTACTACGCGCTGGTGAACCTGGCCGGCTTCGAGAACGTGGTGGACGCCCTCGGCGGGGTCACGATCCGGGTCGAGCAGCGCCTGCCGATCGGCGGCGGCAAGAACCTGTCCGGGGTCACGATGCCGATCCGCGGCTACATCGAGCCCGGGCTGCAGAAGCTGGGCGGCTACAAGGCGCTGTGGTACGCCCGGTCGCGTTCGTCCACGGACGACTACGACCGCATCACCCGGCAGAAGTGCGTGATGGGCGCGATCCTGCGGGCGGCTGACCCGGCCAAGATCCTGTTCAACTACACCAAGCTGACCAAGGCCTCCAAGCAGGTCCTCGCCACCGACCTGACGATCGACGACGTGCAGCGGCTCATCAAGGTCGTGGACAAGGCGAAGTCGCAGAAGATCAAGAGCGTCCAGTTCATCCCGCCGGCCATCGACCCGGCCGCGCCGGACCTGACCTTCATCCGGGCCCAGGTGCAGAAGGCCCTGCTCGAGGCCGAGAAGCCGGACCCGACGCCGACGCCCACGCCCACCACCAAGCCGAAGAAGAAGAAGAAGCCGACCGCCTCCGCGACCCCGACGATGGCCTCGGACAACGTGGTGCCGGGCGAGTCCGTGAGCATCGATGACACCTGCCGGTATTCCTGAGCCGCGGGTCTCCGAAGCCAACTCGAAGGGGCACTCCCTGACCTTCGGGACCCTGCCGCGCGTCGCCGTGGTGATGCCGGTCCTCAACGAGCGCCGTCACCTGCGGTCGGCGATCGAGGCGATCCTGGCCCAGGACTACGCGGGCGAGATGGAGATCGTGCTGGCCCTCGGCCCGTCGACCGACGGCACCGATGAGGTTGCCGCCGAGCTGGCTGCGGCCGACCCACGGGTGCGCACCGTGCCGAACCCGACGGGGGCGACGCCGTGCGGGCTCAACGCCGCGATCGCCGCCACCTCCGCGGCGATCATCGTCCGCGTCGACGGCCACTCCATGCTGCCCACGGACTACGTGCGCACCGCGGTCGAGGTGCTGACGACGACCGGCGCGGACAACGTCGGCGGGGTGATGGCGGCCCAGGGCGTCACGCCCTTCGAGCAGGCGGTCGCCCGCGCTTACGGCAGCTGGTTCGGCATCGGCGGCGCCCGCTTCCACCTCGGGGGTGAGGCCGGCCCGGTCGAGACCGTCTACCTCGGCGTGTTCCGCCGCGAGATGCTGGACCGCGTCGGCGGATTCGACGAGGACATGCGCCGGGCCCAGGACTGGGAGCTGAACTACCGGATCCGCAGGGCCGGCGGCACGGTCTGGTTCACCCCTGCCATGCAGGTGACCTACCGGCCGCGCGCGGACCTGCGGGCGCTGTCCAGGCAGTTCTTCAAGACCGGCCAGTGGCGGCGCGAGGTGACCCGCCGGCACCGCGGCACCGCCAGTGCGCGCTACCTGGCCGCCCCGGCCGCCGTCCTGGGCGTGGCCGGCGGTGCCGCGCTGGCCCTGACCGGGCACAAGGTGGGCCTGCTCGGTCCGCTGGGCTACCTCGGCGCCGTTCTCGCCGGCTCCGCGGCGACGAGCAAGGGGCTGTCGCCGACCGCCGCGGCCGCGCTGCCGGTGGTGTACTCGACCATGCACATGTCCTGGGGTCTGGGCTATCCTGCTCAGCCCGCGCGATCTGGCCGGGCCGAGCGCCGAGCTGACATGAGCGAGCGCAGACGGCGCATACGTGACGAACGCGCCGAACGGCTGGTCACGAACATCGAGCGTCTGCGCAAGCGCACCCGGACGCAGGGCCCGCCCCCGCTCGAGCGGTCCGAGCGCCGGATGCGGATCGCGCTGCTCGCCCCGGCCGACAGCCCGCACACGCGGCGCTGGGCGGACCTGTACGCCGGGCGCGGCATCGAGGTGTACGCCATCAGTCTGGACACCCAGCGCGACCCCAGCCCGGCCCGGCCGCGGGTGCGCACCGCCTATCTGCCCACGCTGCGCGGGAAGGTCGCCTCCCCCCGCGCGGTGACCCGCCTGCGCGCCCTGCTCGACCAGGCCCGGCCGGACGTCGTGCACGCCCACCTGGTGGGCTCCTACGCCCTGCTCGGGGCGCTGGCCGACCGGCACCCGTTCGTCGTCTCAGTCGCGGGCGGCGAGGCCCTCGACCCCGGCGAGAGCCGGGGCCGGGGCGCGGACTACGCCCTCCGGCGCGCCGACGCGGTCGTCCCGATCGGCCCCGCCGCCGGGGAGGACCCGGACGATTCGGCCGCCTGGGCCCGGAATGCGACGCTGATGCTGGACGTCTACGCCGGGCTCGGGCTCCGCGGCAAGTAACCTGGCCTGCGGATTCGTGTCCGCACCGGCGGGCGGGGTGGACCGAGAGAGGACGGACGTGGGGACGGGGCTGGGGCGCTATCGCACGATCGTGCAGCGCCGCCGCATCCTCTTTCTGCTGATCAACCGCGACCTGAAGGTCCGGTACTCCGATTCCGCCCTGGGCTACGTCTGGACCGTGCTCGACCCGCTGATGATGGGTCTCGTCTACTGGTTCGTCTTCGACGTGATCTTCAACCGCGGCAAGTCGATCGCCGACGACCCGTACCTGCTCTATCTGCTGCTGGCGATGATGCCGTTCCAGTGGGCCCAGCAGTCCATCGGCGGCGCCACCCGGACGCTGTCCGGCGAGGCCAGGCTGATCCGGTCGGTGGACGTCCCGCGGGAACTGTGGATCCTGCGCCTGATCGGCTCGAAGTTCGTCGAGTTCCTGTTCACCATTCCGGTGCTGCTCATCTTCGTCATCGCCTACCAGCAGGGCGTGAACTGGAAGATCGTCTTCTTCCCGGTCGCCCTCGGCATGCAGTGGATCGCCCTGATGGGCATCGCGTTGGCCCTCGCCCCGCTGGCGGTGATGGTCCCCGACATCGAGCGGATGATCCGGGTGGTCAATCGGATCCTGCTGTACATCTGCCCGGTCATCTACGGCTCGTTCGCGATCTTCGAGAACGAGAAGATCCCGGGGTGGTTCAAGGAGATGTACGCCTGGAACCCGTTCACCACGATCCTCACCCTGTACCGGCTCGGGTTCTTCCCCAACGAGGACATGCCCTTCACCGTCGCGCTACGCGGCGGGATCTCCTGCCTGGTCCTGCTCGTGCTCGGCGTGTACATCTTCCGCAAGCTCGAGCCCGCGCGTGCTGAAGGAGATCTGATGGCGGGCCGCAAGGGGCCCGCCCCCTCGAAGATCATCGAGGCCAAAGGGCTCGGTATCAGGTTCCGCGCCAACCGGCAGCGGCCGTTCAAGGCTCGCGCCCGCGAGACCTTCACACCCGCCGGCCGCCTGGCCAAGCGCGAGCGCGGCCCGGAGGAGTTCTGGGGCCTGCGGGACATCACGTTCTCGATCGCGCCGGGCGAGGCCGTCGGGCTGGTCGGCGGTAACGGGCACGGCAAGTCGACGCTGCTCAAGCTGATCGCCGGCGTCATGATTCCCGACGAGGGCAGCGTCAAGGTCCGCGGCCAGGTGGCCCCGATGATCGAGGTCACCGGCGGCTTCGTCGGCGACCTGACGGTGCGCGACAACATCTGGCTCGCGGCCGGGCTCAAGGGCCTGACCAAGAAGCAGATCGCGCGCCGGTTCGACGAGATCGTGGAGTGGGCCGAGATCGGGCACCGCCTCGACACCCCGCTGCGGCACCTGTCCAGCGGCATGAAGGCCAAGGTCGGGTTCTCGGTGGTCACCAGCATCGACCGGCCCATCGTGCTCGTCGACGAGGTGCTCTCGGTCGGGGACCGCGCCTTCCGGCAGAAGTGCTTCAACCGCATGGAGGACCTGCGGCTGTCCGGCAAGACGATCGTGCTGGTCTCGCACAGCGAGGCTCAGATCGAACGGTTCTGCAAGCGTGGGCTCTACCTGCGGCACGGCCGCCTGATCGCGGACGGGCCGGTCGACGAAGTGCTCGAGCAGTACACGGCCGACGTGGACCGCGCGGTCGGGGAGAAGGCGGAGCAGGAGCGGAGGCGATGGCCGCCCGGGCCCGGAAGGCCGCCCGCCGCGCCAAGCGCGACGCCGAGGACGCCGGTCTCGACCGGCACCGTGCCGACCCAGGCGCATCCCGTACAAGCCGGCCCCGATGCCGAGCCTGTCGGACCTCGACGACGAACCGGCCCCGCCGCCGCGGACCCCGAGCTTGTCCGAGCTCGACGACGAGCCCGCTCCGCCGCCGCGGGTCGACCCCGAGCGATAGCCGACAGATCCTGCGCGGCGCGTCAGGCGTCCGTGGAGCAAGTTCGCATTTACTCGCGGCCCCGATGACCGGTCACGGTCATCCGGGTGGCCTAATTACACCGTTGTATTTCCGCAGGTCACAAATTCTTTTGCCGCCGATTGGCAGTTCTGCGGGGCACGGAGTTCGACCGCTGTCATTTCCGCCTGCTCACCAAACGACCTGGTTGTAGCCCTGCGGCGCTTCTTGAATTCCACGTTTGTAATTCTCGGCGAACCATTGTGACCGGTGTTGTTGGTGGGATTTCATCACACCAGTAACAACAGCATCAACAGCCACATAAGAAACATAAACTCCAGTCACAGGAGAGCCGCTCAATGCGGACAACCCCCGCCCTCCTCGTCCTGACCTTCGCCGCCTCCACGGCCTCCATCGCCGCGCCCGTGGTCGGGCTGCCGGGCGGGGCCTCCGCGCACGCCGTCGAGCCGAAGATCGTTGAGGTCGTGCTCCCCGCCGACGAGCTGGTCGGACGTCTCGTCGGCCGTGAACACGGAGCCGCTTCCTTCTCGCTGATCGGTCTGACCTGGGACCGCCCGGTGGCCGCGGAGCTGGCCGAGCCCGACGTCGACCTCAGCGTGCGAACCCGTCACGACGGGACCTGGACGGACTGGACCGCCCTCGACGCGGACGCCGACGGTCCGGACGGCGACGGCGACGGGCGAGCCGCGGCCGCGGGTACCGGGTCCCGGGCACGGGACTGCGCCGCTCTGGGTAGGGGATTCCGACGGCTTCCAGCTCCGGCTCGACGAGCTGCACGGGGCGCTACCCACCGGTCTGCGGGCGATGCTCGTCGACCCGGGACGCTCGGCCGCGGACGCCGACGTCGGCTCGGTGCCGCGAGTGGCCTCGCAGGCCCACGCGACGATCGCCTGGCCGACCGTCTACCGGCGCAAGGACTGGGGCGCCGACGAGCGCCTGCGTGACTCGACCCCGCGCTACACCGGCCCGATCCAGGCCGCGTTCGTGCACCACACCGCGGGCACCAACGACTACGCGCCGGCGGACGTGCCGAAGATCCTGCGCGGGGTGTACGCGTACCACGTCAAGGCGCGCGGCTGGTCGGACATCGGCTACAACTTCCTCGTCGACCGCTTCGGCCGGACCTGGGAGGGCCGCGCCGGCGGCGTCGACCGCACCGTGCTCGGGGCCCACACCGGCGGCTTCAACTCCGACAGCTTCGGCGTCTCGGTGATGGGCGACTACACCAAGGTCGCGCCGAGCCCGGAGACCGTCGCCGCGCTGGCCCGGGTGATCGCGTGGAAGTTCTCCATCACCGGGGACGGCCCGAGCCTGGACCCGCTGGCGATCGTCGAACTTGTCTCGGCCGGCGGCGGCACCTCGCGCTACAAGGCCGGGACGGTCCACGACTTCATCCGGATCTCCGGCCACACCGACGCCGGGCACACCGAGTGTCCGGGCAAGTACCTCTACGCCCAGCTCCCGGCGATCCGCACCATGGTCCGCCAGATCCTCAGCGAGGAGTCCACCTACGGGCCGGCGTTGCCGGACGGTGCGCCCGACGGGACGACGGACCCGGCCACGCCGAGCCCGACCCCGACCCCGGCGATCGACCCGCCCACGCCGGCGCCGGAAGAAGGCGGCGACGACGTCACCCCCAGCTGATTCAGGATCCGGCGGGGGCCGGATCACCACCAGCGGGTCATCCACCGCCTTCGGGCAGGCGGCGGGTGACCCGCTCGGTCTCTGCCCGGCGGGGGAGGGCGGCCTCGTCGGCGTTGCGGCACAGCACCACGGAGGCGCCGACGGCCAGCGGGGCGAGCAGGCCGGCCATCAGGCCCTCGGAGGTGCGGAGGTCGGCGGTGACGAGGACCCGGTCGCCGGGGCCCAGGTCCCACCCGGCCGCCGCGGCCCGGGCCGCCTCGACCAGTTCCGCGCCGGTCGCCGAGCCGCCGGCGCGTTCCAGGGCGCTCTCGTCGCCGGTCACCGCGGCGTACGGCACGAACTGATCGCCGTAGGCCGGGACCTCGGCGGCGTAGTCGTAGAACCCGGCCGGCAGCTCCAGGGCCGGGGCGCCGAACGGGCGCATGGGCACCAGGACCCGCTCGCCCGGGCACGCGGCGGCCCGGTCCACCCCGGCCGGGTCGGTGACCACGTGCTCGCACTGGGCGGGGTCGCCGTCCGGTGCCACCGCGACACCGGCGGTCCAGCACGCCAGGTACCAGACCACGGACTGCCAGTGACTGGGAAGCAGCAGCGCGATGCGTTCGCCGGGCCGGGCGGCCAGATCCTCGACGATCATGTTCGCGGTCTTGGCGACCCAGTTGTCCAGGGTCGTGAAGGAGAGCTCCACCCGCTCGCCGGTGGCGTCGTCGTAGAAGGTCAGGAACGGGCGCGACGGGTCGGGCCGGGCCGCCGCGCGCAGGAGCTCCGCCGGAGTGGTCATGGGACTGCGAAGCCTAGGGGAGCCATTCCGGCGGACAATTCACATCTGCGCAACCCGCAGCGCGGGGCGGAGCGGCGTAGGCTTTGGCTCAAGCACGGCGGTACGCCGGCGTACGAGTCCCGTCCCGATGAACCTGCAAGGAGTACCTGTGGCGCCCCGCGTCCTCGTCGACGCCACGGCAGTTCCGGCCGACCGTGGTGGCCTGGGCCGTTACATCGACGGTCTGCTGCCCGCCCTGGCCGACGCCGGGGCGGATCTCGGAATCGCCTGCCAGCGTGCCGATGCCGACCGGCTGTCCCGGCTGGCCCCGGCCGCGACCGTGCTGCCGGCGCCGAGCAATGTCAGCCACCGCCCCGAGCGGCTCGCCTGGGAGCAGGAAGGCCTGCCCAGCCTGGCCGAACAGATCGGCGCGGACGTCATCCACTGCCCGTTCTACACGATGCCGACGGCCTCGCCGGTCCCGGTCGTGGTGACCTTGCACGACGCCTCGGTGTTCCACAACCCGGAGTTCTACGACGACGAGCGGGCCGATTTCTACCGGCGCGCCACCCGGACGGCGCTGAGCCAGGCCGCCCGCTTCATCGTCCCGTCCCGGGCCACGCGGGACGAGCTGGTCCGGCTGCTCGATGCCGATCCGGCCAAGGTCGACGTCGCCTATCACGGCATCGACTCCTCGGTGTTCCACCCGCCGACGGATCTGGAGCGGGAGCGGGTCGTGCAGCGCCTCGGCCTGCACGGACTGCCCTATGTCGGGTCGCTGGGCGAGATGTCGCGGCGCAAGAACATCCCCGAGCTGATCCGCGGCTGGGTGCTGGCCGCGTCGGAGATGGACGACCCGCCCGCCCTTGTGCTGGCCGGCTCCTCGACGGCGGACCCGGCCATCCTCGAAGCGGTCGCCGAGGTGCCCTCCGGGCTGCGGCTGATCCGTCCCGGGTACCTCAGGGCCGGCGACCTGCCAGGCTTCATGGGGGGCGCGACCGTGATGGTCTTCCCGAGCCGGACCGAAGGCTTCGGCTTCCCGACCCTGGAAGCGATGGCGTGCGGGGCTGCGGTGCTGATCGCGCGCAGGCTCTCGCTGCCCGAGGTCGGCGGCGAGGCGGCGGCGTACACCGAGCCGGACGCGGACTGCATCGCGCGCAACCTCAAGCGGCTGCTGGCCGACCCGGAGCGGCGCCGCTCGCTGTCGGAGGCCGCGCACGAGCGCTCGAAGCTGTTCAGCTGGAGCAGTTCGGCCCAGATCCACCTGGAGACCTACGCGCGCGCGACCGGTGCGGTCGCGCCGAGCAGTTAGGCCTTCATGAATTCCGCCTCATCCGGGGCGCCGGCCGAGGCGATCGTCCTCGTCGGAGGGCAGGGCAGCCGCCTGCGTCCCCTGACGCTGACCACCCCGAAGCCGATGCTGCCCTGCGCGGGCGTGCCGTTCCTGACCCACCAGCTGGTGCGGCTCGCCGAGGTCGGCGTCAAGCACGTCGTGCTGGCGACCTCGTACCGCTCCGAGGTCTTCGCCGAGTACTACGGCGACGGCGGGACGCTGGGGCTGTCGATCGACTACGTCACCGAGGTCGAGCCGCTGGGCACCGGCGGCGGCATCCGCAATGTCGCCGACCGGCTCACCGGGGCGCCGGACGCGCCTGTGATCGTGCTCAACGGTGACGTGCTCTCCGGGCACGACCTGACCGCGCAGCTCGAGGTCCACCGCACGACCGAGGCCGCCGTCACGCTGCACCTGGTCGGGGTCGAGGACCCGCGAGCCTTCGGGTGCGTCCCGACCGACGGCGACGGCCGGGTGACGGCGTTTCTGGAGAAGACCCCGACGCCGGTCACCGAGCAGATCAATGCCGGCTGCTACATCTTCCGCCGGGACGTCATCGACGCCATCCCTGCCGGCGTGCCGGTCTCGGTCGAGCGGGACACCTTTCCGGGGCTGCTGGCCGCGGACATCCGCGTGCAGGGCTACCGCGAGGACGCGTACTGGCTCGACGTCGGGACCCCGGCCGCCTTCATCCGCGGATCGGTGGACCTGGTGCGCGGGGCGCTCAGCTCGCCGGCCGTTGCGGACCGGGGTGAGGCGCTCGTGCTCGACGGCGTCCTCGTCGCCGAGGGCGCGGTGCTCTCCGGCGGGACCACCGTCGGCGCCCGCTGCGTGATCGGCTCCGGCGCGGTCGTCGAGCGCTCGGTGCTCTTCGACGACGTCTGGATCGCGGCCGGCGCCAGGGTCACCGGCAGCGTGATCGGGTTCGGGGCCCGGGTCGGGGAGCGCTCGGTGGTGCGGGACGCCGTGCTCGGCGACCGCGCTCTGGTCGGTGCCGACAACGAACTCGCCGAGGGCGCCCGGGTGTGGCCCTCCGCCGTGCTGCCGGACGCCACGATCCGTTTCTCGCCAGGGGACTGACGGCCAGTCAGGCGCCGTCGGACTGCGCGGCCAGGCGCGCCCGCTTCTTCTTCAGGTCGGTGCTCGCCCACCAGATCGTGAACAACGCGATCACGCCGCTGGCCGACAACGCGATGCCGGCCGGCCAGCTGCTGAAGGGCAGGTCCTCCCACATCGCCCAGACGATGCCGGCGGCGATGATGCCGAACGCGCTGAGCACCGAGAGTCCCGGTGCCCCACTTGTTCGCGGCGGCCATGTGCGCGGCGTCGATGACCTTGTCCTTGATCTTGTCGAACAGGCGCTCGGCCCAGGCGAACTCGAAGCTGAGGATGTACAGGCCGAGCACGACCACCAGCCAGCCGGGGCCGGGCAGCGGGATCATGACGATGCCCGCGAGCAGGACCACACCGCCGCCGAGCGCGATGGCGATCTTGCGCAGCAGCAGCACGGTGCGCCGGCGCTGCTTCGCCTCGGCGACCGCCGACGCTGTCGGTCGGATCCGGCGCCAGATCGCTGAAGCTGTCGTCCTCGGCGATCGCCAGCAGCTCTTCGAGCTCCTCCGGAGACGAGGTCGGCTCGTCGGGCGCGCTGCTCACCAGAGGAATCTAACGGGTCAATCTGCGGGCCCCGCAGATCAGCGGATGTTGCGCTCGGGGGCGTCGGTGGCCGGGTACTTGTCCATGAAGTCCTGGACCGCCTGGCCGGAGAGCCGCTCGCAGAACACGCGGTGGCCGTAGCCGACGCCCGTCTTCGGGTCCGGCGCGCTCCAGTGCGTCAGCGCGATGTACTTGTCGGCCGGGAAGGCGCCGTAGGTCGGGTCCCACGGGGTGGCGATGAACTGCTGGTAGACCGCGTCGTCGCGCAGGCGCTTCGCGAGGTCCTCGATCTCGTCGAGATCGCCCCCGGTGAGCTGGGGGTCGTACCAGAGGATCGTGTAGCCGTGCTCCATGTTGTGCACGATGTTCTCGACCGGCGGGTTGTCCTTCGTGGTGAAGAACGGCGTCGCGGCGAACGCCACCGGGTTGGAGTAGTGCTTGCCCGAGCTCGGCGGGATGTAGTCGTAGGCGACCCGGATGCCGACCTGGACGTGGTCCTGGGTGCCGCTGGCCTTGTCCTGGGTGACCGCCCCGCAGCCGGCGTCGCCGAGCGGGACGCCGAAGGAGGACGATCGACTTCTTCAGCGGGTCGTTGAACTTCTTGTCGACCCAGTTGTAGGCCGGCTTCGCGAAGAATGCCCCGGTTCCGATGACGATGACGAGCATGAAGGCGGTGGACCGGACGCGCTCACTGCGCTTCTTCTTGGCGCGCAGGGCCTCGATGCGCTGCCGGCGATCCTCGAACGCGGCCTGGCCGCGCGCCGACGGCACGTTCGAACCCGCGCTCGTCTGCTTCCCCCGTGGTCCGGTCGGACACCGTGACCCCTCCCCGCGTACTTCCCCACCGTGACGTTCCACCGTACGCCGGGAAGGGCTTCCCGGAAGGGAAGATTGACCTTCCGGGGTGGCGGCGGGTCGCCGGACGCGCCTAGGCGGTGTTCGGCTCGGGGGAGTCCTCAGAGGGGTGCTGGTCGACGAAGGTCTTGATGGCGCCGCCGGAGACCTGCCCGCAGTACTGGCGGTACCCGGTCGAGGTCTCGTACTTGCCCTGTGTCGTGGGGGCGCCCCAGTGGGTGATTGCGACCGTTTTGTTCGCCGGGAAGGCGCCGCGCGAGGTGTCCCACGGCACCGCGATGAACTTTCGGGTGTCGTTGCTGTCGCGGAACTTCTCGGCGATCGCCTTGAGGTCGTCGAGCTGCGCGCCGGCGACCGACGGCAGGTACCAGACGATGTTGTAGCCGTGCTCGAGGTTGTGCACGAGCTCCTCGACCCGGGGGGCATCGGAGGTGCCGTAGAAGCCCCGCGTGTTCACCGTGATGGGCGACTGGAAGTGCCGGCCGTGGCTGGGCGGCGCGGTGGCGTAGTCGATCCGCACCGTCGGATCCGACTCGTGGCTGCCGTCGTCGGCGCCGACCTTGTCGGTCTGGACCGTGGCGTCGCAGGCGGCCAGACCGATCGGGACACCGAGCTGGTCGAAGGCGCGGCTCTCCTCCTTGTTCTTGTTCACGATCGACATCACCGGGATGCCGACCAGAACTCCGACGATCACCACGCAGACCCCGGCGACGAGAAGCGTCTTCTTGCGCTCCTGGGCCTTCTGTTCCTTCTTCAGGGCTTCCACGCGCGCCTTGCGGTCCGCTCCGGCCCGGGGAGCTTGCTTCTTCTTCGCCACAGCGCGTGAGCTCTCTCGTCGTATCGGGTGTGGATCGCGGGTGCGTCTCGCTGCCGGAGTCTACGGAGCGTGTCTTGGTGCGGTGGCGTCAGGCAGACTCAGGCGCGTGTCGGGCGGTGTTTGTCATGAGTTCTCCCGTGAGTGGAGCCCGGGCCGGCCGCTGGATCTGCACCGGACGCTCGCTCCGCTCCGGCGCGGCGCCGGTGACCCGGCCTACCGCGTCGACGCGGACAACGCGATCTGGCGTGCGGTGCGCACCCCGGACGGGCCGGGCACGTTGCGCCTCGCCCTCCGCCGCGGGACGGCGAGCGTGATCGGTCAGGCCTGGGGACCCGGGTCCGGCTGGCTGCTCGACCGAATCCCCCGCCTGTGTGGTGACGACGACCAACCGGAGGGATTCGTTCCCGCCCACCCGGTGCTGGCCGACGCTGCTGCCCGCAACCCGGGCTGGCGGATCACCCGTTCGGACGCCCTGGTCGAGGTGCTCGTCCCCTGCATCTTGGAGCAGAAGACGACCGGCCGGCAGGCGCGGGCGTCCTGGCGGACGCTGGTGCGCCAGTACGGCGAGCCCGCCCCCGGGCCGGTCCCGGCCGGACTGATGGTTCCGCCCGCTCCGGCGACCTGGGCGCAGATCCCGTCCTGGGAGTGGCACCGCGCGGGCGTTGAGCCGGCGCGGTCCAAGGCGGTGATCACCGCCTGCCGGCACGCCGGGCGGTTGGAGGAGACCCTCGCGCTGGGGACCGCCGTCGCCGACCAGCGCCTGCGCGCCCTGCCCGGGATCGGCGTGTGGACCTCCGCCGAGTGCCGCCAGCGCTCGCACGGGGACCCGGACGCCGTCTCGGTCGGCGACTTCCACCTGTCCCACATGGTCGGGGTGGCCCTCACCGGCCACCGCGTCGACGACGCCGGGATGCTGGAGCTGCTCGCCCCCTACGCGGGCCACCGGTACCGGGTCACCCGCCTGATCGAGATGTCCGGCGTGCCGCAACCCCGCTACGGCCCCCGCTTGACCATCCAGGACCACCGCGCGCACTGAATTGCCCCCAACGTCCGAAGCAGCGTGAGTGATAACACTCGCTTTTTCGGACGTCAGCGCTCGACGAGGAAGCGCGAAGGGTCGAGGTCGGGGCGGGGCGGCGGGGGAGCGGCGGGGACGCCGATGGCGACGGCGCCGAGGGGGTCCCAGTCGGTGGGGAGGTCGAGGGCGGCGCGGGTGACGTCGGGGCAGAACAGCGTCGAGGACACCCAGCAGGAGCCGAGGCCCTCGGCGGCCAGCGCGATCAGCAGGCCCTGCACGGCGGCGCCGCCGGCGACGGTGAACATGTCGCGCTCGGCGGCGGTGCGCGCGGGGTCGGGGTAGGCGTGCGCGCCGTCGCGGACCAGGCACGGGACGACGATCAGCGGGGCGCGCCGCAGCACCTCGCCGCGCCGGGTGCGCGTGGCGATCTGAGTCACCGTCATGCCGTCCGCGGCGAGGTCGGCGACCCAGGCCGCGTGCATGGCGTCGAGCAGTCGGGTTCGGGCCTGTTCGGAGCCGAGCCGGACGAAGCGGAACGGCGTGGTGTGGTGCGGGGCCGGCGCGGTGAGGGCGGCGGCCAGCGCGCGGTCCACGGCGCCGGGATCGACGGGCTCGTCGGAGAACTGACGGACCGTCCGGCGGTTGGTGACGGCGGTCCGGCGGGCCTCGCGCGGTGCCGAGGGAGAACATGTCCTCGGCCGCCGGGCGGATCAGGACGCGGGCGCCGGGGCCGTCCTCACGGGTCATCAGATGACCGAGGCCGCGCACGATCGCCATCGGGATCCCGCCGAGCTTGGTCTTGACCAGTTCGGCGGCTGCGGCGATCTCGTCGGCGGTGGCGACGACGGTCACCTCGAGCAGGTTGCCGTAGTCGTCCTTGTCGCCGCGCAGGTCTTCGGCAGCGGGCAGGCCGGCCACCCCGATCGCGACGTCGACCACGCCCTGGCGCCAGGGCCGCCCGAGGGAGTCGGTGATGACGACGGCGACGTCGACGCCGCGTTCGCGCAACCCGGCCCGCAGGGCGCGGGCGGAGGCGTCCGGGTCCACCGGCAGCAGCAGGACGGTGCCGGGTTCGGTGTTGGAGGCGTCGACGCCGGCGGCCGCGAGCACCAGCCCGTGCCGGGTCTCCACGATCCGGGTGCCGCGCCGGCGGGCCACCACCCGCACGGCCTCGGCGTCGATGGCGGCCTCCCGGTCCGGTGCCTCCATCACGCGGCCCTCGGCCTTGCTGACGACCTTGCTGGAGACCACGAGCACGTCGCCGTCGCGCAGGTCGGTCGCGTGGTCGGCGGCCAAGGCAGCGAGGTCGTCGCCGGGGCGGACCTCGCCGATCCCGGTGACCGGGAGGATCTCGAGCCTCACAGCACGAGCTCGAGCGCGGCCGCGGCCATCGCCGCCGTAGCGTCGACGTCGGTCATCCGCAGCGGGACGGCGCGGGTCGCGGATGCCCGCCGCCGTCACCGGCTCGACCGTGGCGGCGTCGGCGGTGTCGACCAGCCAGCCGTCGAGCAGGTCCGGTCCGTAGTGCAGGGCGACGGCCGCCGCCGAGGTCTCGACGCCGATCGCGGCGAGCACCTTGTCGGCCATCCCGCGCACCGGGGCGCCGCCGATGATCGGCGAGAGCCCGACCACCGGAGCGGTCGCCGTCGGCCACCGCGGCCCGGATGCCGGGCACCGAGAGGATCGCGCCGATGCTCACCACCGGGTTCGACGGCGGGAACACGATCACGTCCGCCTCGGCGATCGCGGCCTCGACCCCGGGCGCCGGTTGCGCCTCGTCGGCGCCGTCGAAGCGGATCTTCAGTGCCGGCGGCTCGCGCGTGCAGGCGGACCCAGAACTCCTGGAAGTGCACCGTACGCAGCGAGCCGTCCGGGCCTTCGATGTCGACCAGCGTGGTCACCGGGTCGTCGCTCATCGGCAGCAGGCGCACCCCGGGCTGCCAGCGGGCGCACAGCGCCGCGGTGGCCTCCGAGAGCGTCGCGCCCTCGCGCAGCATCCGGGTCCGCACCAGGTGGGTCGCGATGTCCTTGTCGCCGAGGGCGAACCAGTCCGGCGGTTCCCCGTAGGCGCTGAGCTCGTCCTGCACCGCCCGGGTCTCCTCGGCGCGGCCCCAGCCCTGCTCCGGGTGGATGCCGCCGCCGAGGGTGTACATCACGGTGTCCAGGTCCGGGCTCACGTGCAGCCCGAACAGCGTGATGTCGTCGCCGGTGTTGCCGATCACCGTCACCTCGGCGCCGGGATGCGCGTGCGCCAGGTGGGCGAGCAGTCCCCGCAGGAAGCGGGAGGCCCCGATTCCGCCGGCGAGCACGGTGATGCGCATGCGGGCATGGTCGCAATCCACGTCCGGTCCGTTGCTACCGGGGCAGGCGTTGCGGGGGAGCGTCCATGTCCGCCCGAGTACGGATCCGTCCCGATTGCGAGGCGACACGCCGAGAAAGTCCGCAGGACACACCGGTTCAGACCGGCCAATATCACCGACCGGGTTGACGGGAGGGGATTAACAGGTCTGTAATTTCACTCGTGTCGTTCGGTCGCCGATAACGACAGGCGCAGCGGGTCGAAACGGCGGCAGAGCAGAACCGAAAACGGGGCACCAACAGGGTCGAGGAGGCAGCGATGGGCGAGGTATACCTCCCCTTGCTCGGGGGCGTCGAGCGAGCAGCAAACGTGGCAGGAGCAGGCTCTCTGCGCCCAGACGGATCCGGAGGCCTTCTTCCCGGAGAAGGGCGGATCCACCCGGGAGGCGAAGAAGGTCTGCCTGTCGTGCAACGTGCGCAACGACTGCCTCGAGTACGCCCTCGGTCACGACGAGCGGTTCGGTATCTGGGGCGGCATGTCCGAGCGGGAGCGTCGTCGGCTCAAGAAGCGCGCGGTCTGACCAACTCGTTCAACAGGTGAATGTCTTCCGATCGGGTGAACGGGCCGGTGCACCGGCCCGACCTCCCCTAGGGTTGACCGTCTCCGCCATGTCTTTCCCGCCATCGCCGACCGCCGCCCGGCACGACGTCACTGTCGTCCTGGTGACCCACGACGGCGAACGCTGGCTGCCACAGGTACTGCCCGCGGTCACCGGCCAGACCCGGCCGGGCGACCGGCTGGTCGTCGCAGACACCGGCAGCACCGACGGCACGCTCGGGCTTCTGGCCCAGTTCGTGCCCGCGGAGCACGTCATCTCCCTTCCCCGGGACACCGGGTACGGCGCGGCCGTCAAGGCCGCGATCTGGCTCATGCCGACGCGACGCCCCCCGGCGAGACGTCCTCGGAAGAAGAACTGCGCAGCTGGATCTGGCTGCTCCACGACGACTCCGAGCCCGAGCCGGACGCCCTCGCGCACCTGCTCGCCGCGGTGGACGCCGACCCCGGCGTCGCGGTGGCGGGCACCAAGGTGCGCGGCTGGTACCGGCGGCGGATGCTGCTCGAGGTCGGCGTCACCATCGACGGCGGCGGGCGCCGCGAGGAGCACCTCGAGCGCGGCGAGCAGGACCAGGGCCAGCACGACCACCGTCGCGAGACGCTCGCGGTCTCCAGCGCGGGCATGCTGATCCGCCGCGACGTGTGGGATGCCCTCGGCGGCTTCGACGAGCACCTGCCGCTGATGCGCGACGACATCGACCTGTGCTGGCGGGTCTGGCTGGCCGGGCACCGCGTCGTGGTCGTGCCCGAGGCCGTGGTCTACCACGCCGAGGCGTCGGCGCGGGAGCGCCGCGAGATCCACATCGCCTCCGGCCGCGTGCACCTGCTCGACCGGGCCGGGGCGATGCGGATCCTGCTCGCCAACCTGCCCACCCGGCGCTTCGTGTTCGCGGTGCCCCGGCTGCTGATCGGCGGCCTGCTGCGCGCCTTCGGGTACCTGGTCGCGAAGATCCCGCGGCACGCCGCGGACGAGGTGCTCGCGATCGGCGACGTGCTGCTGCACCCGCAGGCGATCCTGCACGATGCGCCGCGAGCACCGCGCCGACCACCGGGTCGCACCCGAGTCACTGCGCCGCCTCTTCCCGGCCTTCGGCCATCAGTTCGCGCTCGCCCGGGACGCGCTGGCCTCCTTCGCCGGCGGCCGCCGCAGCGAGGGCACCGCCATCGGCTCGCACCGGGTCGTGGAGTCCGGGCCCGGTGGGGAAGAGGCGGAGAACCTCGACCTCGGCGCGGGCGGGGTCCTGATGCGCCGCGTGCTGCGCAGCCCCGGCTGGTTGCTGGTGCTGGGCCTGATGGCGCTCACGCTGCTCGCCGGCCGCGAACTGCTCGGCGGCGGACGCCTGCTGGGCGGCGCCCTGCTGCCCGCACCCGGCGGCGCCTCGGACCTGTGGTCGGCCTACACCGCGTCCTGGCACCCGGACGCCGTCGGAAGTTCCGGCGCGTCCCCGCCCTACCTCGCCGTCGTCGGGTTCGTGGCCACCCTGCTGGCCGGGCACGCCGACCTCGCCGTCACCGTGCTGCTGCTCGGCAGCGTGCCGTTGGCCGGTGCGATCGCCTACCTCGCCTCGGCCTCGCTGCCCGCGACGCGGGGGACGCGGGTCTGGGGCGCCGCGGCGTACGCCCTGGTTCCCGTGTTCAGCGGCGCGATCGCCGCCGGCCGGCTCGGGACCGCCGTCGCCGCGGCGCTGCTCCCTGCGCTCGCGCTGGCCGTGGTGCGCGCGATCGGTATCCCGGGCCGGGCGGGCACGATGCGCGGCGGCCTGGGTCTCGGCACTCACGCTGACGGTGATGACCGCCTTCGTCCCGCTGGCCTGGGTCCTCGCTCTGCTGGTCGCCGGCGCGGTGGTGGTCGCTGCGCGCGGGCTGGCGCCCGGCTGGGACCGCGACCTGGTGCGCCGGCTGGCGGTCGTGGTCGCGGTGCCGCCGGTGGCGCTGCTGCCGTGGTCCGCGCAGCTGCTGCTGCATCCGTCCCGGCTGCTCGGCGAGCCGGGCGCGCCCGGACCGGACCTGGTCACCGAGACCCCGGACACCTGGCACCTGCTGCTGCTCGATGCCGGCGGCCCGGGTCCCGCGCCCGGCTGGGTCGGCATCGGCGTGCTCGTGGCCGGCCTGGTCGGTCTCGCGGTGGCGACCCGGCGCGCGGTGGCGATGCTCGGCATCGCGGCCGCCTGCCTGGGCTACCTGGTCGCCCTGGTCGCCTCCCGCTTCGAGGTGCGCGCGCCGGCCGGCGGCAGCGAGGTGCCGGCCTGGCCCGGTCTCGCGCTGGCGCTGGCCGCGCTCGGCCTGATCGTCGCCGCCGTCGTCGGGGCACAGGGTGTCGCCGGCCGGCTCGCCGTGCGCGAGTTCGGGTTCGCCCAACCGGTCGCGGCCCTCGTCGCCCTCGTCGCGATCGGTGCCCCGGCGGTGGCCGGGCTCGCCTGGCTGAGTCGCGGCGCCGAGGGCCCGGTCGATCGCGCGCATCAGGTCCTGGTGCCGGCGTTCGTGGCCGCGGAGGCCGAGACCTCCGACCGGCCGCGCACGCTCGCGCTCCGGATCCGCAAGGAGCTCGGCCAGGGCGACTCGCTGTCCTACTCCCTGGTGCGCGACGCCGGCCCACGGCTCGGGGCGGCCGACGTGAGTACTCCCGACTCTGCCGGTCGCCGGCTCAGTCAGCTCGTCGGCGACCTGGTCTCCGGCCGGGGCGACGAGGTCGTCAACCGGCTGGGTGACTTCGCGATCCGCTACGTCCTGGTCAAGGCGCCGGTCTCGGTGGACCTGGCCCGGCAGTTGGACGCGGTCCCCGGTCTGGAGCGCAACAGCACGCAGGGCGGGGACGGGCTGTGGCGGGTGCAGGTGCCGGTGGCCCGGCTGATGCTGCTGCCGACCGGAGCCGGCGAAGGTGCCGGGGTGCCGATCGCCTCCGATCGGGTGTCCGCGGACGCCGACCTGCCGCCGACCCCGAACGGCGGCCTGCTCGCGCTGGCCGAGCCCGCGAGCTCGCACTGGAAGGCCGAGCTGAACGGACGCGGGCTGCCGGGGCAGGTCTACAACGGCTGGGCCCAGGCCTTCACCGTGCCGCCGGAGGGTGGGCACCTCACGCTGAGCTGGCAGGCGCCGGTGCGCGGGATCTGGCTGTTCTCCCAGACCGCCCTGCTGCTGGTGATGATCGTGCTCGCGCTGCCCGGCGGCGCGCGCAAGCCCGGCGACGACGAGGACGTCCCGGTGGTCACGACCGCCCGCCGGCATGCCCGTCCCGACGCGATCCCGAGTCAAGCTGACGGTGCCTCAGATCAAGCGGTCGACCTGCCGGGCGGTGCCTCGTGACCGAACCACGGCGCCGCGCGGGCCGCCACGCGCGACCGGGCGGCCGGGCCGAAGGCCGCCGTGGCCGTCGCGGGCGGCCTGGCCGTGATCGCGCTGATCGCCCAGGTGGTCGGAGGCAGCGGGGCCGGGTCGATCGAACCGATCGTCGACGAGATCCGCACCGCCGAGCTGGCCTGCCCCGCGCCGGTGCTCACCGGGGAGGGCGCCAGGAGTGCGGTCACCGTGGTCGCGCCGGTCGCCGCCGCCGAGCTCGCCCAGGCCCAGGCCGCCGATTCCGACGCCGAGGAGGCGGCCGAGCCCGCCCGTACCGGCTCGGTCACCCTCAACGATCTCGGCAAGCTCGGGGCCGACACGGCGCGCGCCAAGCTCGCCGCCCCGGGCCGCACCGCGCTCGACGTCAGCCGGGTCTCGCCGCCGCAGCTCGCCCGCGGCACCGGCACCCTCGCTCCCGGTCTGGCCGCCGAACTGATCTCCTCCGGCCGTGCCGGGTCGGCCCGCGGGCTCGAGGCCGTCACCTGCGCCGCGGCCAACCCGATCGCCTGGTTCGTCGGCGCCAGCACCGCGGCCGGCCGGCGCGACCGGCTGGTGCTGACCAATCCCGAGGGCATCCCGGCGACCATCGACCTCCGTTTCTGGGACGAGAACGGCCCGGTGCCCGCGCCGCCGAACTCGACCGGCATCGCGGTCCCGGCCCAGAAGGTGGTCTCGATCCCGCTGGACGGCATGAGCCCCGGGCACCAGCGCCTCGGCGTCTCGGTGACCGCGACCAGCGGCCGCGTCTCCGCCGTCCTGCACGACATCGACGAGCGCGGGGTGCAGCCGCGCGGGGTGGACTGGATCGCCCCCATGCCCGCCCCGGCCCGCACCGTGGTTCTCCCGGGCCTGCCCGACGGCAAGCTCGGCCGGACCCTGCAGGTGCTCGTGCCCGGCGACACCGACGCGCTCGTCAAGGTCCGGGTGCTCACCCCGGACAACTCCTTCGCCCCGGCCGGTCTGGACGAGGTCGAGATCAAGGCCGGGCAGCTCGCCGAGTACGACCTCGCGAAGGCGGCCGAGACCGCTGCCTCGGCCGTGGTGATCACCTCGGACCGCCCGGTCGTGGCCGCGGTCCGGGTCACCCGCTCGGCCAAGGGCCAGGCCGACGTGGCCTACGCCACCGCGGCCCCCGCCCTGGTCGCGCCGGCTGCGATCCCGGCCGGGCAGGGCCCCGCCGGCACCACGACCCAGCTGATCCTGGCCGCGCCCCGCGGTGACGCCGAGGTGGTCGTGACGGTGCTGGGCCCGGATGGCGCGGGCACGCCCGGCACGGTGCGGATCCCGGCCGGCCGTGCTGTCCTCGTCGATCCCGTCCCGAAGGGCCAGGCGCCCGCGGCCGCCTACTCGATCCTGCTCGCGCCCGGTCCGGCGTCCGGCCCGGTCTACGCGGCCCGCGTGATGCGCGGGGGTCTGGCCGACCTCACCATCACCACGGTCGTGCCCGGCCGCTTCACCGTCTCCATCCCCGGCATCGAGCCGGACCTGACCGCGGTCCTCCCTTGCAATCCAGGCCGTAGTCCGGGTCGATGGCTTCGGGCGTCATGCCCAGCAGGTCGGCGACCTGCTCCACGATCAGGTCCTGGACGAGGATCGCCAGGTCGGCGCGGCCCTTCGCGCGGGCCTCGATCGGGCGCCGGTAGAGCACGATGCGGGCGTTGCGCCCGGCCCCGCCGTGGTGGAGGCGCGAGAGCGGGACGCCGCCGGGCGCGGTGGCCGTCTCGGGCACGACGTCCGGCCCGGGCACCGCCTCGACCGCGAACTCGACCGCGGCCAGCTCGCGGCGCCAGCGCAGCTCGAGTCGTTCGACGGCATCGAGGACGAGGTCGTTGAAGGCCTCGGCGCGGGTGCGCGAGAGCGGGCTCTCCGGCGGCGCGAGCGGGCCGCGCAGGCCGCGGCCGCGGCGGTCCCTGCGGGTCCGGGCCAGGTCGGGCCCGGAGGCCGCGTCGGGCTCCGACTCGGCGTCCGGCGCCCGGCTCGGCCTCCGTCTCGGGGTCGGCCGACCGTCCGAACAAGCGCCTGCGCACCTGACGAGACTAGTGAGCGGGCGGCCCCACAGCCGGACAGACCGGACGACACAACCCGCCCGGACCGCGCAATGCCGGGCACGGCGCAGGGCACGCGCTACCTTCGCTCGTTGTGAAGGGTCGTCGCTGCTCCCGCCAAGCGTGCACCCGGCCTGCGACGGCGACGCTGACCTATGTCTACGCCGATTCGACGGCCGTGCTCGGGCCGTTGGCCACCTATGCCGAACCGCACTGCTACGACCTGTGCTCCGAGCACGCGGAGCGGCTGACCGCCCCGCGCGGGTGGGAGGTCCTGCGTCTGGCCACGGACCAGATGGACCTCGGCCCCAGCCCGGACGACCTGTCCGCGCTGGCCGACGCGGTGCGTGAGGCCGGCCGGCCCGGCCCCCGTGCCGGACGAGATGATCGAGGTCGGCCGTCGCGGGCACCTGCGCGTCCTGCGCTCCGTCGAGGATTAGCAGGCCGGTCAAGGCGAAGGACGCTCGTCGATAGGGTCTGCGGGTGCCTGCCCGTGATCTGAGCGCCATCGTCAAGGCGTACGACATCCGGGGACTGGTCCCTCAGCAGTGGGACGCCGCCGTCGCCCACGACCTCGGGCGCGGCCTTCGCGGAGGTCACCGGCGCGGACGCCCCCGGTTCGCCGATCGTGATCGGCCGCGACATGCGCGAGACCTCGCCGGAACTGTCCGCCGCGTTCGCCGCCGGGATCGCCTCCCGCGGCCGCGACGTCATCGACATCGGGCTGGCCTGCACCGACGCCGTCTACTACGCCAGCGGCCGGTGGTCCTGCCCGGGCGCGATGTTCACCGCCTCCCACAACCCGGCGGGCTACAACGGCATCAAGCTGTGCCGGGCCGGCGCCAAGCCGGTCGGCCAGGACACCGGACTGGCCGACGTCCGCCGATTCGCTGAGCAGGGCCTGGCGCCGGCGACCGGGCCGGCCGGCACGATCGAAACCCGCGACGTCCTGCCGGACTACGCCGCACACCTGCAGACCCTGGTGGACCTGGCCGGCGCGCGGCCGCTGCGCATTGTCGTCGACGCCGGCAACGGCATGGCCGGCCACGTCGTGCCCACCGTGTTCGCCGGGCTGCCGTTCGCGATCGTCCCGCTGTACTTCGAACTCGACGGCACCTTCCCGAACCACGAGCCGAATCCGATCGAGCCGGCCAACCTGCGTCGACCTGCTCCGCCGCGGTGGTCGCGAACGGCGCGGACATCGGCCTGGCCTTCGACGGCGACGCCGACCGGTGCTTCTTCGTCGACGAGACCGGCGACTGCGGTCACGCCCTCGGCGATCGTCGGCCTGATCGCCGACCGCGAGCTCACCCGCGAGCCGGGCGCCACGATCGTCTACAACCTGATCACCTCGCGCGCGCTGCCGGAGCTGGTCGAGGCCCGGGGCGGGCGCAGTGTGCGTACCCGCGTCGGTCACTCGTTCATCAAGGACGTCATGGCCTCCAGCGGCGCGATCTTCGGCGGCGAGCACTCCGGGCACTACTACTTCCGCGAGTTCTGGAACGCCGACTCCGGCATGCTGGCCGCCTTCCACGTTCTCGCCGCCCTGGCCGAGGCGCCGGCCGGCAGCAAGCTGTCGGAACTTGTCCGCAGCTACGAGCGTTACCCGCTCGTCGGGTGAGATCAACACCGTCGTCGCCGATGTCGGGCACGCGCTGGCCGCTCTGCGGAAGGTGTGGGCCGACCGCGAGGACGCGGTGCTCGACGAACTCGACGGTCTCACCGTGGACCTGCCCGACGGGCGGTTCAACGTCCGCCCGTCCAACACCGAACCGCTGCTGCGCCTCAACGTCGAGGCCACCGACCCGGCGCGGATGGCCGCAGCTGCGCGATGAGGTACTGGCCGTGATCACCCTTGTCCCGGCCTGCTGAGCCGGTAGTTGAGGACCTGATGGCCGAGCACAAGATCGACGTGCCCTGCTCGAGCTGCTGGCCTGCCCGCAGTCCCGGCACCCGCTGCGGCTCGACGAGGCCGCGGCCGAACTGGTCTGCACCGACGCCGGCTGCGGCCTGGCCTATCCGATCCGGGACGGGATCCCGGTCCTGCTGGTCGACGAGGCGCGCAGGCCCAGTGGTTCCTGAGGTCATGACCGACGCTCCCGACCCGGCGATGAGCATCTCGACGACGCCGGACGGCCTCGCCGCCGGCGATCCGCAGGACATGCTCGGCGCGGTCGCCTCGGCGGGCGCGCAGATCCGCGACGGGCTCGCCGCGGTCGGCGAGCTCGACCTCGGGCCCGCGGCCCCGGGCGCTGGTCGTCGCCGGAATGGGCGGCTCCGCCGCCTCCGGTGACGTGCTCGCCGCGGTCGCCGGTCCGCAGTGCCCGATCCCCGTGCTGTGCACCGCGGCCCGGGCCTGCCGGCCTGGGTCGGCGCCGGACGACCTCGTCGTCGGCCTGTCCTGCTCCGGTCGGACCGAGGAGACGCTGGCCGCGGTGAGCGCCGCGGTCGCGCGCGGCGCCCGCCTGGTGACCATCGGCGCGCCCGGCTCCCTGCTGCAGGCGGCCGGCGCCGGGCGCGCCGCACCTCGTCGTCGACGCCGGGCGGCCGGCAGCCGCGCGCGTCGCTGTGGTCGCTGGCCACCCCGCTGCTGCTCGTCGGCGAGGCCGTGGGCATCGCCCGCGGTGCGCGGGCCGCGCTGGCCGGCGCCGCGTCGCGTGCTCGACGGCGTCGCCGCGGTGCAGTGCCCCCGGGATCGGGACCCGCTCCAACCGGGCCAAGGAACTCGCCGTGCACCTGTCCGGCGGCCTGCCGGTGCTGTGGGGGCCGGCGCGGTGTCGGCTCGACCGTGGCGAACCGGTTCGCCTGCCAGATCGCGGAGAACGCCAAGCTGCCCTCGATGGCGGGGGTGCTCTCCGAGGCGCACCACAACCAGATCGTGTCCTTCGACGGCGCCGGCGGCGGCCGAGCACGGCCTGCGCCTGGTGCTCATCGCCGACGCGGAGGAGACCGCCGCGGCCGAAGCGCGGGTCGCGGAGTCGCAGCACGCCGCCCGCGAGGCCGGTGTCCCGCGTGGTGGCGCTGCGCGGCAGCGGCCCGGACCTGATCTCGCGTCTGGCCGGGCTGATCGCTCTGGTCGACTTCGCGTCGGTGTACCTCGCGCTGATGGCCGGCATCGACCCGACGCCGGTGACCGCGATCGAGGAATTGAAGGCACGCATGGCAGGGGCCAGCTCATGAGTACCGGCGGCGGCACGAAGGCGATCGTCGCGGCGCTGGCCGCGAACCTCGGCATCGCGATCACGAAGTTCGTCGCGTTCCTGCTGACCCGGTCGTCCTCGATGCTCGCCGAGTCGATCCACTCCCTGGCCGACTCCGGCAACCAGGCGCTGCTGCTGCTCGGCGGCAAGCGCGCCAAACGCGAGGCGACCCCGCACCACCCCTTCGGCTTCGGCCGCGAGCGCTACGTCTACGCGTTCCTGGTGTCGATCGTGCTGTTCACCGTCGGTGGCGCGTTCGCGCTCTACGAGGGCATCCACAAGATCCAGGAGCCGCACGCGATCGACGAGTGGCAGTGGGTACCGGTCACGGTGCTGATCGCTGCGATCGGGATGGAGACCTTCTCGTTCCGCACCGCGATCGTGGAGTCGAACCACGTCCGCGGGGATGCGTCCTGGGTGGAGTTCGTGCGGCACGCGAAGGCGCCCGAGCTTCCGGTCGTCCTGCTCGAGGACCTGGCCGCTCTGATCGGGCTCTTCCTCGCCCTGTTCGGCGTCGGGATGACCCTGATCACCGACGACGGCGTCTGGGACGGCATCGGCACCGTCTCGATCGGGGTGCTGCTGATCGGGGTCGCGCTGATCCTCGCGGTGGAGACCAAGTCGCTGCTGCTCGGCGAGGCCGCCATCGCCCGAGGCCCTGGCCCGGATCGAGGAGGCGCTGGACGCCGAGCCGACGGTCGAGCGGATCATCCACATGAAGACGCTGCACCTCGGCCCCGAGGAGCTGCTCGTCGCGGCCAAGATCGCGGTCCGCGCCGCCGACACCGGCGCCGACATCGCCCGTGCCATCGACTCGGCCGAACGGCGGATCCGCGAGGCCGAGCCCACCGCCCGGGTGATCTATCTGGAACCGGACATTTACCTCGCGCCGACCCCCTGACCGGGCGCTGAGGGGCCTTTCCTACCCGGACCCGTGCATCACGGACTGGTCGCGTTCGTGCGTTCGCTCGGCTTTTCCGAGGCCGGAGGACCACAATGGGCCCGAAGATCCACATGCGCTGGGGGAGCACCACGATGACCGTCCGTCCCGCCACCCGTCGTGCCGCGGCCGCGCTGTTCACTGCCGTGGCCGTGCTGGCGACGTCCGGCTGCAACTCGGACTCCAGGGCCGATCCGCAGGCCGGGCCCTCGTCCGCGCCGACGGTCGACCCGGCCGCGGGCTCGGCCGACTCGGGCCTGCCGCCGGTCGAGCGTGGCGCCTTCCCGGTCCGGATCAGGCACACCTGGGACCCGGCCGGCACCGTGATCGAGGCCGAGCCCAAGCGGGTCGTCGTGCTCGGCATGCGCGAGCAGGACACGATGACGGCCTTCGGCATGCGCCCGCTGACGATCCGCAACTACTTCGGTGCGGCCGTGCCGTGGACCTCGTTCCCGTGGCTGAACGAGTTCCAGAGGAGCGGCGACTACACCGTCCTGTACCCGCCGACCCGGGACTCCAAGACCGGCAAGCTCTCGGGCGTCAACGACGGCCCGATGCTCGCCAACGGGTTCGCCCAGGCCTCGAACACCCCCGAGCGCAAGGAGGTGTTCGACTACGAGGCGATCAAGGCGATGAACCCCGACCTGATCGTCGCGATGTTCGCCGGCCTCGTGCTGGAGGACTACCAGAAGCTCAAGGAGATCGCGCCCACGATCACGATGGTCTCCTCGGACAGCAAGGACTACTTCTCCTCCTGGCAGGAGGAGATGCTGGTGCTCGGCAAGATCGTCGGCCGGCCCGATTACGCGATCCAGATGGTCGCCAAGACCCAGCAGCTGTTCATCGACGCGCTGGCGGAGCACCCCGAGCTGAAGGAGGCCTCGATCGCGCTCGCCGCGCCCGGCCCCAACGGCCAGATCCGGATCATGAACCCCTACGCGGAGATGTCGCGGTTCTTCACGGCGCTCGGGATGGAGTTCCCCAGCCGCATCGAGGCGGCCACCCGCTACGTCGGGGTCTCGCGCAAGATGTACGGCATCGAGACCACGACCGGGAACCTCGGGTTCCTGGACGGCGTGGACGCCCTGGTCTGGATCGTCGGGCACGACGGCCGCGAGGCGATGGACAAGATCAAGGCGACGTCGGCCTACAAGAACATGCGCGCGGTGCAGAACAACCGCGTGCGTCGAGCTCGGACCGGACGAGGCCGAGGCCCTGTACTACAGCAGCGCCACCAGCATCCCGTGGGCGCTGGAGAAGATCGTGCCGCAGCTGGTCGGCGTGCTCGGCGACAAGGCCGCCCGCGACCGCAACGCCGAGGAGCAGGCGCAGAAGGCGGCTGATGCCGCCGGCGACCTGGCGATCAACTACGAGCCGACCAAGACGCCGGAGCCGGACGTGGAGGAAGAGGACCTCGACGGCGACGGAACGCCGGACCCGGACCCGAGCCTGGAGCCGGAGAACGGCGACGAGGCCGAGCCCCTGCCGAACCCGGATCCGACCTCGACGCCGTAGTCCAGGAAGCGCGTTTCGTCGATCCGGCCAAAAAATCTAGCGGCCCCACTTGCGCTTCAACTTAGGTAAGGCTAACCTCTAGAACGCAGGACAACGAGGGTCCGCAGCCCCTCGGAGCGCCTGCACCAAAGCCCCACGGGGCCGAGGTAGTCCGCCAAACCGATGACCGATGGCGGCGAGGGAACTGGACCTGTGACTTTCCGGGTCCTCGGGCGGCCCTCGTCACTGCAGGTCTTCTGGGCGGCACGTAGCAGGGCGGCTTGTTCGCAACGCGGTGGTGCGACGAACAGGCCGCCCTGCACCTTTTCAACGCTCCAGCTTGGGGCGCGTGCCCGCCCTATGAGCGGACCCGAAAGGGCGGATCGCCGCCCCAAGAAGCCCCGCGGGCACGCCTAACCGGACATCTAAGTGTCAGTTTCAGGCAGCGACTGCGCCATCCGGACTATTTTCGTATGGAAGTTAACATGACTCTGCTAGCCTTGCGATCGATGGATGGGCTTCCGATCGCCGAAGCCGCGCAGACCACCGGGTGGTCGCCGCGGATGCTGCGGTACGTGGAGCAACTGGGCCTGGTCGAGCCTGACCGGAGCCCGGGCGGGCACCGGTTCTACGGTCCGGAGCAACTGCAGCGCCTGCGGACGCTGCGGGAGCTGCTGGCCGAGCACGACCTCGACCTCGGTGATGTCGGACTGGCGCTGCGGCTGCGACGCGAGGCCGGGCTGCGCCAGGCGGTCGACGGTTGGCTGGACTCGGAACCCACCCGTCCCGAGCACGTACCCGCGCCGGACTGGTTGCGCTGGGAGCAGGAGAAACACCAATCGCTGATGGAGACGAAATGACCACCCGACCTGTCCTGACTGCCGACGACTTCAAGGTCGCCGACCTCTCCCTCGCCGAGTTCGGCCGCAAGGAGATCCGCCTGGCCGAGCACGAGATGCCCGGTCTGATGGCGGTGCGCGCGGAGTTCGCCGCGACCCAGCCGCTGGCCGGCGCCCGGATCATGGGCTCGCTGCACATGACCATCCAGACCGCGGTGCTGATCGAGACCCTGGTCGCGCTCGGCGCCGACGTGCGCTGGGTGTCCTGCAACATCTTCTCCACCCAGGACCACGCGGCCGCGGCCGTCGTCGTCGGCCCCGACGGCACCCCGGACGCACCCACCGGCGTGCCGGTCTACGCCTGGAAGGGCGAGACGCTCGAGGAGTACTGGTGGTGCACGGAGAAGGCGCTGCGCTGGCCGGCCGCCTCCGGGCACGCCGGGCCGAACATGATCCTCGACGACGGCGGCGACGCCACGATGCTCGTGCACAAGGGCACCGAGTTCGAGAAGGCCGGCTCCGTGCCGTCGGTCGACTCGACCGACAACGAGGAATTCAAGGTCGTCCTCGCGCTGCTCGCCCGCTCCCTCGGTGAGGACAACCGCCGCTGGACCAACGTCGGCGCCGAGATCAAGGGCGTCACCGAGGAGACCACCACCGGCGTGCACCGCCTCTACGAGATGTTCAAGGAAGGCGCGCTGCTCTTCCCGGCCATCAACGTCAACGACTCGGTCACCAAGAGCAAGTTCGACAACAAGTACGGCTGCCGGCACTCGGTCATCGACGGCCTGAACCGCGCGACCGACGTGTTGATCGCCGGCAAGACCGCCGTGGTCTGCGGTTACGGCGACGTCGGCAAGGGCTGCGCGGACGCCCTGCGCGGCCAGGGTGCCCGCGTCATCGTCACCGAGATCGACCCGATCTGCGCGCTGCAGGCGGCGATGGACGGCTTCCAGGTCGCCACCCTCGACGAGGTGGTCGGAAGCGGCGACATCTTCGTCACCACGACCGGCAACTTCAAGATCATCACCGCCGCCCACATGGCGAACATGAAGCACCAGGCGATCGTGTCCAACATCGGGCACTTCGACAACGAGATCGACATGGCCGGCCTGGCGAAGACCCCGGGAATCACCCGGATCGAGATCAAGCCGCAGGTCGACGAGTGGAAGTTCCCCGACGGCCACACGATCATCGTGCTCGCCGAGGGCCGCCTGATGAACCTCGGCTGCGCCACCGGCCACCCGAGCTTCGTGATGAGCAACTCCTTCACCAACCAGGTGATCGCCCAGATCGAATTGTTCACCAAGACCCAGGACTACCCGCTCGGGGTCTACACGCTGCCGAAGCACCTGGACGAGAAGGTCGCGCGTCTGCACCTCGACGCCCTGGGCGTGAAGCTCACGACCCTGACCCAGGAGCAGGCCGACTACATCGGCGTCCCGGTCGAGGGCCCCTACAAGTCGGACCATTACCGGTACTGACGGACCGTCAGACGCTGACGTCCGAATGACCGTGCGCTATAGCTCACTCTTCTTCGGACGTTGCGATGGAATTTGACGTTGCGGACCCCGAGCTCGCGGGCTCGGGGTCCGAACGCATCGACTGGGCGGCGCGGGCGATGCCGGTGCTGGCCCAGATCGGTGAGCGTTTCGCCGGCACCCGGCCGCTGGAGGGTCTCGCGGTGTCGGCGTGCATGCACGTCACCGCGGAGACCGCGAACCTGATGCGGGTGCTGCGCGCCGGGGGTGCCTCGGTCGCGCTCGCCGCCTCCAACCCGCTCTCGACCCAGGACGACACCGCCGCGGCGCTGCTGGCCGAGGGGGTTGCGGTCTTCGCCCGGCGCGGGGTGGACCGCGACGCCTACTACGCACACATCGCCGCGGCGCTGGACGCGGCTGCCGGCCCTCACTCCAAGAAGGGGGGAGGACCGCATCTCGTGCTCGACGACGGGTGCGACCTGGTCACCACCTTGCACACCGCGCGCACCGACCTGATTGCCGGTGTGCGCGGCGGCACCGAGGGGACCACGACGGGGGTCATCCGGCTGCGGCAGATGGCCCGCGACGGCCGGCTCAAGGTTGCGGTGGTCGCGGTCAACGACACCGGCACCCGGCGGATGTTCGACAACCGCTACGGGACCGGGCAGTCCACCCTCGACGCGATCATGCGCGTGACCAACCTGCTGCTGGCCGGGCGGACCATGGTCGTCGCCGGCTTCGGCCCGTGCGGGCAGGGCGTGGCCGAACGGGCCCGGGGGATGGGCGCGCATGTGCTGGTCACCGAGATCGATCCGGCCCGCGCGCTCGAAGCGACGATGGACGGCTTCTCCGTCGTTCCGATGGCGGAGGCGGCGGCGCGCGGCGACGTCTTCGTCACCGCGACCGGCAACCGTGACGTGCTGCGGGCCGAGCACTTCGCGCTGATGCGCGACGGCGTGGTGCTGGCCAACGCCGGGCACTTCGACGTCGAACTCGACCGTCCCGCGCTCGCGGCGGGGGCGACGCGGCGCGTGGTGCGCGAGCAGGTCGAGGAGTTCACCCAGCCCGACGGGCGGCGGCTGCTGCTGCTCGCGCAGGGCCGCGTGGTCAACCTGGCCGCCGCGGAGGGCCACCCGGCCGCCGTGATGGACATGTCCTTCGCCGGGCAGGCGCTCACGCTGGCCTGGCTCGCCGCCGGCGTGCGGCTGGAACCCGGCGTCCACGGCGTGCCCGCCGACATCGACGCCGAGGTCGCCGCGTTGAAGCTGGCCTCGCTGGGCGTGCGCCTCGACGTTCCCTCGCCGGAGCAGCTGGCGTATCTGAGCTCCTGGGAACAGGGCTCCTGACCAGGTCGAAAGACGTACTTTCTACGACCCTTGGGTGATTGCCTGTCCGGCGTAGCAACGCTGTTATTGCCCCGGTACGCGCGGTTAGTGTCACCAAGAGTGCCGCCGCGTCGGCATCGGTTCGCCGCGTCCTGACCCCCCGCACCTCCGGAGGAATGCATCCATGCCCATCCAGGTGGACCCGACCGGCACCCTGCACACCGAGTCCACGGCTGGACACTTCTGGAGCACGACCAACCTCGGTGAGGCCACGCCGGGCGTCGGCAGTCACCTCGGCTGGTCGATCTGGAGCAAGGGCTCCGACCTCGGGATCCGGGACTGCTTCGTCCGCCTGGGTGCACTGCCGAAGAGCGAGGTCCGCATCGATCCGGACCCGAACAAGCGGACCACCGGGATCTTCTACGGACGCGCGGCGCTGAACGTGAACTTCTTCTGCGAGATGGGCGGCCTGCTGCCGGGTTCCGGCCCGGACGCGATCGCCAAGCAACTCCTCGGCGAGGTCCCGGCCGGTGTGCCGCTCGCGCGTTCGAAGCGCCGGATGCCGCACGTGCTGCGCAAGATGCCGAAGGAGATGGTGACGATCCGCAAGGACGTCATCTCCCGGGCCAAGCCCATGCACGACTGGTGGGAGTCCATGGTGCCCAAGCTGGCGAGCATGGACGAGGCGACGGCCCGGGCCACGCTGGCCGAGGCCGACGACCGGTTCACCGAGGCCATCAAGATCCAGGCCGGTGGCGTCTTCATCGGCGTCCAGGGCGTCTATGACCAGCTGCTCACCCTGATCAACAAGGCCGGGCTCGACGCGGGTCAGGCCAACGCGATCACCGCCGGCCAGGGCTCGCACGCCGAGACCGAGATCATCTTCGACCTGTGGCGCCTCGGGAACGACCAGCTCGACCTGGACACCTTCATCAGGCGTCACGGCTACCACGGCCCGGAGGTCGGGGAGATCTCGAGCGTCTCCTGGCGCGAGGACCCGAGCCCGATCACGCGGCTGGCCGCGCAGTACAAGGGACGCCCCGACCCGCACGCGCAGGCCGAGGAGCGGGTCCGGCTGCGCATTCAGGCGCGAGCAGGACCTGCTGGCCAAGCTGCCGCGCTCGAAGCGCGCCGGGCGCCAAGCTGGTGCTGAAGATGGCGGTGGCCCGGATCCCGTTGCGCGGGGTGGCCAAGGCGACCTACCTGCAGGTGATGGACATCGCCCGCGGCTCGGCCCGCCGCCTGGGTGACCTGCTGGCGGCCGACGGCCGCCTGGCCGACCGCGAGGACATCTTCCTGTTCACGGTGGAGGAGCTGACGCAGGGTCAGTATCCGGCGAACATGCGCGCCCTCGCCGACGAGCGGCGCGCGCAGCGCGAGGAGTTCAAGCGGCACGACATCCCCAGCCACTGGGAAGGTACCCCGGTCCCGTTCGAACTCGAAGCGCTGGGCACGGGCAGCACGGCGGCCAGCGAGGGCGACGTCGTCAAGGGCATCGGCGCCAGCGGCGGAGTGATCGAGGGCCCGGTCCGGATCGTGCACGACCCGGCGTTCACCGAGATCGAGCCCGACGAGATCCTGGTCTGCGTCACCACCGACCCGTCCTGGGCGGCCGTGCTCTACGTGTCCTCGGCGCTGATCACCGACATCGGCGGCCTGCTGTCCCACGCCGCCGTGGTGGCCCGCGAGATCGGGGTGCCCTGCGTGGTCGGCACCGGCAACGGAACCAAGGTCCTCAAGACCGGCGACATCGTCCGGGTGGACGGCAACGAAGGCACCGTCACCATCCTCAAGCGAGTGGAGAGCTGAGATGTGGGAGTGGCCGGCAAGTATCCCGGCGGAGTGGAAGCCGAAGCCCGAGGACGAGCTGATCCACGTCCCGTGGGGGGATGAGTCACTCCCGTGGAAGGACACCTTCTTCTTCACGCTGCGCGACGTCACGCGGGGCGCCAACATCGCGATGCACATGACGGTGAGCGGTAACCGGTCCCCGAACACCCGCGTCACCATCGGCGTCGGCCAGGGCAACAACACGACCCTGCAGACCGCCCGTGAGGATGTGGTCCACGACGACAAGCGGATCGGCAACTCGATCTCCCGGCTGGAGATCATCAACCTGTCGTGGGACTCCGACCACGAACTGCGCTGGGTCGGCCGACCTCGACGACGTGCGCTTCGACCTCATCGTCAAGGGCAAGCACTTCGCCCCGCTGTGGGACACGATGTTCGAGGGCTACTACGCCCGCGGCTCCAAGGACGGGCTGACCGGCCAGTTCTACGGCCACACCGAGCAGATCATCGTGGCCGAGGGCACGATGACGTGGAAGAACGACGGCAAGGAACTGCCGTTCTCCGGCTTCGGCTGGCGCGACCGCGGCTGGGGCCGGCGCAAGACGCAGCTGATGTGGAACACCGGGTGGGACCTGGTCGGCGGCGTGCTGCCGGACGACAGCGTCTTCTCCTTCATCGCGCTGCGCAGTCACGAGCTGCCCGAGCCGGCGCCGATGCCGGTGGCCGGGTGGTGGTCGAACGAGACCACGCTGACTCCGCTGACCGGCGGGTTCTACCACAAGGAGGCCACCATGGCGCCCTTGGAGTACCGGCTCGAGTTCGCGAACGGGCACGTGTTCGAGGCCAAGGTCGTGCGGCCCACCGGGCGGATGGCGACCAGCCTGCAGGAGGCCGAGTTCGGCGTCCCGGGCATGCCGAACATCACCCCCAACATGATGGACTGGTACGCCCTGATGCGGGACCCGGCCGGCAACGAGTTCGAGATCTTCACCCAGTGCGGCACCATGCACAAACTGGACGTGTTCAAGGGCGCCCAGTTCATCGGTCCCGGCAACCCGCCGATCCAGCTCGTCGCCCGGCCCGGTCATCCGTCGCAGTGGGCCAACCGCGAGTGACGCCCCCTCAGATCCGGTCGGTCGTCTTCGACGTCGGCGGGGTCCTGGTGGTCAGCCCGCTCGGTGAGTTCGCCAAGGTGGACACCGAGTACGGGCTGGCCGCGGACACCGCGATGAACCTGTTCCGCGGCGGGAGCTCGTTCGTCGAGTGTGAGACCGGCCGGACGACGTTCGCGGAGTTCAGCGCTGCGGCCGTGGCCGGTATCGAGGCCGAGCAGGGCATCGCGGTGCCGCCGGGGCGCCTGGCCACGATGATGGACGCGATCATGGGTGGCGCCGTCCACCCGCCGATGTACGAGCTCGTGATGGAACTCAAGGCCGCCGGCCTGCAGATCGGGATCCTGTCCAACGTCTACCGCGAGCTGGAAGACTGGCTGCGCGCGGCGTTCCCCGCGGGCACCGTCGACGTGTTCGCCCCGTCGTACCTGCTGGGGCTGCGCAAGCCGGACCTCGCGATCTACCAGCGCCTGGTCGAGATGTGCGGATACCCGCCCGAGCAGATCGCGTTCGTCGACGACTTCGTCGAGAACGTCGAGGGCGCCCGGGCCGCCGGCCTGCACGCCATCCTCTTCAACGGCGAGGACGCCCTGCGCAAGGAGCTGCGCGAGCTCGGCGTCGCGCATCTGACCCCATCTTGGGGCGCGTGTCCTGCCCTATCGCCCGCTTTGATGGGGCGGAAACACGCCCCATGTTGGGGCTTAAACGACTGGACCGCCGGGGGCGGTCTCCCGGCGGTCCAAGTCTGTCTGCGTCTGGCGGGACGCTTGTGGCTCTTCGGTGTTGGTGCCGTGCCGCCGGGGGGCCACACCCCGGCGGCACGGAGCTTGTTTGTCCCTAGCTCGCGGCGCGCGCGGTCGGGAACGTGCCCATGACCAGCGAGCGGGCCCAGCGCATCCGCAGGCAGGTGATCTCCGGGTCCTTGCCGTAGCTGGCGGCCAGCTCCTCGGCGCACTCACGGATCTGGCCGTGGTGGCTGCGCAGGCTCCGGTCGATCGCGGCGACCACGGTGTCCGGGTCGACCGACTCGGAGGGCTGCAGGCTGCTGCAGAAGAGCGCCTCGGCCAGGTCGCCGACCGTCAGGTCGCGAGCAAGCAGTGCAATGTTCTCGGTCATCGGTGACCGTCCCCCGTCGTCTTCGTCTTCCTCGCCCCGTGGCGTGGAGTTCGTGTGCGCTCTGACGCGGTCCGGGGCAGATCTGATCCACGTTCCGGGGAATTTCAGCCGCGTGTCGCGCGAAATCAACCGATCGGCTGAGGGGGCATCACCCGACCGGCCGAATGCCCCAAACCTGGCTGTGACCTGGAGCTTTGCCGCCCGTGGCGCTCAGCCCGGCGATGCGAAGGGCCCCGGTGGCGGCGGCTCGGGCGCGGGCGGCGGGGGTGGTGGCGCCTGGACGGGTTGTGCCGGTTGCTGTGGTGCGCCCCATGTGGGCTGTGGTGCGCCCCAGGCCGGTTGCGGCTGGCCCCAGCCCGCCGGGCCCTGCTGCGGAGCGATCCCGGCCCGGGCGAGGTCGCGGGTGCGGCGTTCGGCCAGGACGGCGGACAGGATCGAGACCGGGTCGGTCCCACCGGGGGCGGTGGTGCCGAGCGCGGCAAGGACCTCCTCGGCCAGCTGGCGGGACAGCGATTGCGCCGACCTCGGGCTCGAGTTCCTCCAGCCGGCTGACCACCTGGCGGGCCTCCAGGGCCAGGGTGTCCGGCAGGCGGGACACCGGCAGCGTCGAGGCCCAGCCGGCCAGGTGCGGCGGCATCGTCGGCCGGCGACCGCGGTCGAGGTGGGCACCCGCTCCCGGATCACCACGGTGCCGGCGAGCATGTCGCCGACCCGCTTGCCCTTGGCCGAGCTCAGCGAGACCACGACGCCGACCGCGCCGACCAGGAGCGGGTTGAAGTCGACGAGCACCCCGACCAGGGCCCGGGTCAGCGCGTGCCGGAACCGCACCGGGCCGCCGTCGTCGCGGACCACCCGCAGGCCCATCGCGGCCTTGCCGGGGCTGCGGCCGCGGGAGAGCGTCTCGAACAGCACCGGGTAGCCGATGATCACCGAGACCAGGCTGACCAGCACGATCGCCGCACCGAGGGCCGCGTCGGTGTTGGAGGCGGCCACCGACGGCCAGGATCCCGATCCCGAACAGCGGGATCGCCAGCAGCGCGAGGTCGATGAACAGCCCGAGCGCCCGGCTCGGCACCTTGGCCAGGCGCAGCTCCAGGGCCACCGCCTCGCCGATGACGACGTCGCGCGCCCCGGCCGGGGGCGCCGACGGCGGCGCACCCCAGCCTGGTGCAGTCCCCGGACCCCAGCCGCTCATGGGACCTAGTCTCTAGGACGTGGACATCGACGCGTTCGTCGCCGTGCATTCGCGCGACTGGACGCGTCTGGAGACGTTGCTCGCCAGGTCCTCCCGGCTGACCGGCGACGAGGCCGAGGAGGTCGTCGGGCTCTACCAGCGCGCGGCCACCCATCTGTCGATCCTGCAGTCCGCGGCGCCGGACCCCGCACTGGTCGGCCGGCTCTCCGGCCTGGTCGCCCGGGCCCGCTCGACGGTGGCGGGGGCGTCGACCCCGGCCCGGCGCGACATCGCCGACTTCGTGCTGCGGCGCTTCCCGGCGGCGGTCTACCGCGCGGCCCCGTGGTGGATCGCGGTGTCCGCCGTCTGTCTGGTCGTGATAGGCGTGATGGCCGCGTGGGTGGCGGGCACCCCGGAGGTGCAGGCCTCGATCGGGGCGCCGGACGAGATCGCCGCTCTGACCCGGCCGGGCGGGGAGTTCGAGTCGTACTACTCGACCCATGCGGCCGGCTCGTTCGCGGCGCAGGTGTGGACCAACAACGCCTGGGTCGCGGCGATGTCGCTGGCGCTCGGCATCACGATCCTGCCGGTGGTCTACGTGCTGTGGGTCAACGCGACCAACGTCGGGGTCGCGCTCGGCCTCATGGCCGAGGCCGGCCGGTTGGACATCTTCCTCGGCCTGCTGATCCCGCACGGCCTGCTCGAGCTGACCGCCGTGTTCGTGGCCGCCGGCGCCGGGCTGCGGGTCGGGTGGACGCTGATCGACCCCGGACCGCACCCGCGGCCGGATGCGCTGGCCCGAGAGGGCCGGGCCGCGATGGGCATCGCCATCGGCCTGGTCGTGGTGCTGCTGATCTCCGGGATCATCGAGGCCTTCGTGACCCCGTCCGGGCTACCCACCTGGGCCCGCATCAGCATCGGCGTCATCGCCGAGGTGGCCTTCCTGGCCTACGTCTTCATCCTGGGCGGCCGGGCCGCGCGCGCCGGCGAGACCGGGGACATCGACGCCCTCGGCGCCGGCGACCTGCGCCCCGTCGCCGCGTAAGGGGCTATTTCTTCTTCGCGCGCCCGCGCAGGACGATGCCGGTGCCGATGAGTGCCCCGGCCAGGGCAGCGAGGACGACCGCGGTGGTGTTGGAGGAGCTGTCGTCGTCCTCGTCGACCATGGGTCCGAGCGTGTCCGGGGCCTCCGCGCTGGGCTCCGCGGTGGGTGCCGCCGCCGGCGCCTGGCCCCGTCCGAAGGGGAGCTTCTCACCGGCCCTCACCTCGCGCGTTCCGCCGCAGAGGCCGGCGCTGGGCACGGTCGACGAACGGCACGTGCAGCTGGTGAAGATGACGAAGGGACCGTCACCGCGTAGTTCGAGTCCACAGCTGGCACCGTCGACGACGCTTTGGACCCGCTGCGGATTGGCGATCCTGCCCTGGTAGCTCTTGTAGATCCGGTCCACCGCGAAGGTGTAGAAGACTGGGTCGGCGCTGGACTGCATCGCTGCGCCTTCGTTGGGTGCCTCCCGCCCGATCAGCTTCCCGGTGAACACAGCCCCGGCATCGCTGAAGGCTTCGGCGTCCGAACGTCCCGAGCAACTGCACGCGTTCGCCGGCCCGACACCGAGGGTGGGGACCGCGCCGCCGGCGATCGCCAGACACAGACCAAGCCGCGCGAGCCGCACTAGCTGACCTTGGTGCCCGGCGTGAAGTACGGCTGGTCCTTCTTGTCGAAGGGCCGCGTGCCGCCGCAGAGGTTCACGTTGAGCCTGCCCTTCTTGTCGCGGTCGGCGAAAACGATGTAGGGGCCCTTGCCGAGGCTGACCCCGCACAGGGCGGAGTTGCCCGCGGTCCGGACCTTCATCGTCGGGCGAACCCTGCCCTTGTAGTCGCGGGTCGCCTTCATCGTGTAGATGATCGGGCTCGCGTTGATGTTCTCCTCGTAGCCCGGCGGGTACTGGGTGTTGGTCACCTTGCCCTTGAACACGACGTCGGCCTGCTTGTAGAGCTTCTTGTCGCCGGCGGCGAAGCAACTGCAGGCGACGGCCGGGCCGACGCCGAGGACCGGCAGGAAGGCGACCGCGAGGCCGCTGGTCAGGAGTACTCGTCCGATGCGCATGGGTGCAGGCTCCTTCGGTTGAGCGCGGGAGTCAATCGGCGACGGGACGGCCCGGGCCGAACGGCTGGGCCTCGCCGGGCGCGACCCTGTGATTGCCGCTGCACATACCGGTATGCACCGGCGGCCGGGTACCGCGTGCCTTGAACTTGGCGGCCTCTGAGGGGGGTGGGCGGCTCGCGAAGATGAGGAACGGCCCCTCGCCGCGCAGCCGGTACTCGCACGAACTCCCCAAGCCGCCGGCGCGGACCCGCTGCGGCGAGCGCACATAGCCCTTGTAAGCCCGATCCGGCTTGATCAAGTACGTGACGTATCCGCTGTAGCTCACACCGAGACCGTCTGGGCTGTAACTGGCGACGCGGTGCACGCGCTCTTTGAGGACCTTGCCGGTGAACACCACGTCGGACTGTTCGAACCGCGCCTGCTTGGCCTTTCCCGGTTCGCCGGGGACGGCACATGAGCAGGCGACGCGTGCCTCGGCGGCCGGCAGCGTGGGCACCGTCAACAGCGCCGCCACCGAAACGCCGAGCGCGGCTGCGCGGCGCCCGGCCTGAGCCGGCATCAGGCCTTGACCTTGTGGGTGCCTCCGCACAGGCCGATCGTGAGGGGCTTGCGGTCGGCGGCCTTGCGCGCGGCCTTGCCCTTGCCCTCGGGCTCGGCCTTGCTCGCGTAGACGATGTAGGTCGAGCCGACGCTCAGGCGGACGCCACAGGACGCGCTGGAGCCGGAGGTGGAGACCTTCTGCGGCACCCGGACCTTGCCCTTGAAGGTGCGCTTCACCGAGAAGGTGTAGGTCACGGTCTCCATGCCGGTGCTTTCCGAGCCGTCGACGGTGCCCACCTTCTTGAGCACCTTGCCCTTGAAGACGACGTCGGACCACTTGCGGTACTGGTCGTCGTCGACCGGGCCGACGCAGGAGCAGGCGTAGGCGGGGTTGGCACCGAGGACGGGGGTCAGGGCGACCACCAGGCCGGTGGCCAGGACGGCCTTGCCGACAGTGCGGGTGACGGTGCGGGTGGTGGTCACGTGTCCTCCTGGATTGTCGCTCTCATCGTGGAGGACGCGGGGGCTGCGCGAAACGTTCAGCGGGTGCCGGGGTTAACGGCTGAGAGGCAGAGCTGAAACGGGTGGTGCGATCCCGGGGCGGAGATCGTCACTCCTGTTTCAACTCTGCCTCTCAGTGGTGGCAGGAGCAGGTCAGCCCTTGGGCGGAGTCGGGGTCTCTGTGTCCCCGACCGAGCCGCTGAGCTGCTGGGCGAGCCCGCCGGCCTTGTCGACCACCGAGGTGGCGGCGCCGTCCGAGTCCTCCTTGCTGTCCTCATCCGAGTCCTCGGGTGCCTTGGTGGGCTTGTCCGGGTCCTCGGCCGCCGGAGGTGCGGCGGGCGGGGGCGGCGGGGGTGCAGGCGGGGCCGGGGGCGCCGGGGGTGCCGGGGGCGCAGGCGGGGCCGGAGCCGCGGGCTGCTCGGTCGACGGTGCTTCGGCCGTGGGTGCTTCGGCCGCGGGCGCTGCCTCAGCCTTGGGGGCTTCGGCGGCGGGCTCTTCAGCCGGCGGAGCCGGGGCCGTCGGTGCTTCGGCCGCGGGAGCCTCGGCGGGTGGCGCCTCGGCGGGTGGTGCTTCGGCCGCGGGCGCCTCGGCCGGTGGTGCCGGTGCCGCGGGCGTCTCGGCCGCGGGTTCCTCGGCCGGCGGCGCCTGCGCCGGCGGGTCGTCCGCCGGTACGGTCACCCCGACCACGTGGGTCGCGACGGCGGGGTTCACCCCCAGCGTGGGCAGCGCGCAGAACGCGAGTCCGGTCGCGAGCAACACTCGGGTATAAGTCCCACGGGTCACAACAGCCTCCCAAATCACATTGGTAACACCACCGTCGCCCGCCTGCGCCCGGAAGTCCAGCACGTGGCCCGAAACGCCCGGTGTGTCGTCTTCGGGTGGGTTCGGGCTGGGCAACAGGCGGAAACCCGGTCGGAGCGGGGCCTGACCGGCCAGTAGCCTCAGGCCCCATGGCCAAGGGATCTGCAGGCAACTCAGGTGGCAAGGACGAGCGGGCAGTCACGCCGCAGAGTGAGAACTTCTCGGACTGGTACAACGAGCTCGTCTTGCGCGCGCAGCTCGTCGACCGCGGCCCGGCCAAGGGCACGATGGTCATCCGGCCGTACGGCTACCGGCTCTGGGAGCTGCTGCAGTCCGCGCTCGACGGCCGGATCAAGGACACCGGCCACCAGAACGCCTACTTCCCGCTGTTCATCCCCGAGAGCTACCTCAAGCGCGAGGCCGAGCACGTCGAGGGCTTCGCCCCCGAGCTCGCGGTGGTCACCCACGCCGGCGGCAAGGAGCTCGAGGAGCCCCTGATCGTGCGCCCCACCTCGGAAACCATCATCGGCGAGATGATGGCGAAGTGGATCGCCTCGCACCGCGATCTGCCGCTGCTGCTCAACCAGTGGGCCAACGTGGTGCGGTGGGAACTGCGCCCCCGGATGTTCCTGCGCACCACCGAGTTCCTCTGGCAGGAGGGCCACACCGCGCACGCCGACGAAGACGACGCGATGCGCGAGACCCTGCAGATGCTCGACGTCTACGTCGAGATCGCGCGCGACTGGGCGGCGATCCCCGTCGTGCCCGGGGAGAAGACCGCGGGGGAGCGGTTCGCCGGCGCCCTGCGCACGTTCACCATCGAGGGCATGATGCGCGACGGCAAGGCCCTGCAGTCCGGGACCTCGCACTACATGGGCACGAACTTCGCCAAGGCCTTCGACATCAAATATGCTGACGCCTCGTCAGGTGGCCAGCAGCTCTGCCACACCACGTCCTGGGGCATGTCCACCCGGATGATCGGCGCGATCATCATGGCCCACGGTGACGACAAGGGCCTGATGCTGCCGCCCAAGCTGGCGCCATATCAGGTCGTCATCATTCCGGTGATGCGCAAGGGCGAGGCGACGCCCGAGGTGGCCGCCGCCGTCGATTCCCTGTTCGCGGAACTCAAGGCTGCTGGGGTGCGCGCGTACGTCGACGACCGGCCCCAGGTCTCGCAGGGCTTCAAGTTCAACGACTGGGAGATGCGCGGTGTCCCGCTGCGGGTCGCGATCGGTCCCCGCGATCTCGAGGAGGGCGTGGCCGAGGTCGGCAACCGGCTCACCGGGGACAAGGAGTCCCTCGCGCTCGCCGGTCTCGCGGCCTCGATCCCGGCCATGCTCGATGGCATTCAAGCCGGCATGCTCGCCCGCGCCACGCAGTATCGGGACGAGAACATCCACACCGTCGACACCTGGGAAGCCTTCCTCGAGGTCACGGCCACCGGCTGGGCGCGGGTGTTCCACTGCGGGCAACCGGCCTGCGAGGACGACATCAAGGCCTCGAGTGCCGCGGTCACCCCGCGCTGCATCCCGAACGACGGAGTGGCCGAGACCGGGACGTGCGTGAAGTGCGGGACGCCGTCGGCCTACGGCATGCGAATCCTGTTCGGCCGGGCGTACTGAGGCTCCGTCATCTTGCCAGGATCTGCTCGCTCGTCGATTGCACGAGCCACTCCTCGAACCTGCGCACCGACCAACCCCGTCGATTGACCAGCATGGTGTAGAGCAGCGGATCGCTGGTCAGCCAAAGCAGGTCGGCAACTTCGTCGATGCTGAGCCCGCAGATCCCCGAGCTGACGCCGCGTCACTTCTTGACGGATCACTTGACTTTGAGGGTGCCCGTCATGCCGAAGTGGTACGTGCACTCGTAGGGGTAACTGCCGGCCTTGTCGGGCGCGGTGACGCTGCCTTCCTTGCCGGCGGCGACGTCTCCGCTGTTGAAGGCCTTGCCCTTGGAGTCGGTGTCGAGGAGGTTGTGCACCGCGGCGCCCTCGTTCATGACCATGATCTCGGCGCCCGGAGCGACCTCGAGGGACGCAGGGGAGAAGGTGTTGTCCTTCATCGTGATCATCGCGTCGCCGCTGTGGCCGGCCGGGTGGCTGCCGTCCGGGGAGGCGGCAGTGCCGATGGTTCCGGTGGAGGTGTCGGTCGTGGTGCCGGACGAGGTGGCTTCCTCGTCGTCGTCGCCACCACAGGCGGCCAGGCTCACGAGCATCGCGACGGCGGCCGCGGCGGCGAGCTGGGTCCGGAAAGTCATACGGGCGTCCTCTCGTGGGCAGGCGCGGACTGCTCAGGGGACGTACCCGCGCCGGGTATCGACACGCATTCGGAGCGAACCTACCGCGCGGGTTGGTCCGCCTCTTCGGGCGTCGAGGCCGGTGCAGCAGCGGGCCCGCCGCGGCGCCAGAGCATGCCCACCCCAGGAATGCTGAGGACGGCCCGACGCACCTCGTCGGTGACCCGAAGCAGCTCGGCCACGTCGGGCCCGAGCCGGTCGACCTGCTTGATCAGCGGCACCAGGCCCTCGGTGTGCTCCAGCGAGCGCTCGGCCTGATTCATCAGCAGGTCGGCGCGGGCCAGCAGGACCTCGGTCGAGTCGACCATCCGCAGCAGGCGGCGGGGCAACTTCACCAGCCCGACGACGACCTCGACCGCCTCGGTGCCGACCTGCACCGAGGCGTCGATCACGCGCGCGGGGTCCAGCGGGGACGCCATGGCCCGAGCATCGCACGACCGGAGAAGGAAATCGTGCTGGTCAGAGCTTTCCGGCGGCCTTGAGTTCCAGGTAGCGGTCGGCCAGGGCCGGGGGCAGCTCCTCCGGCGGGGCGTCGAGGACGTCCACGCCGAGCCGGCCGAGCAGGGAGGCGGTGTGCGCCCGCTGGCCGCGGGTGCGTTCGGCCGCGGCGGCCGAGTAGACGGCCTCCGCGGTCCCGCGGCCGCCGGCCAGTTCGGCGATCCGGGTGTCGGCCACCGAGGCCAGCAGCACCCGGTGACGGGCAGTCAGAGAGGGCAGCACGGGGAGCAGGCCGTCGGTGACCGGGGCCGTGTCCAGGGCGGTGAGCAGCACGACCAGCGCACCGCGTCCGCCGCGGCGCAGCACCTCGGCGGCCAGCCCGCGCATGTCGGTCTCGACCAGGACCGGTTCGATCGGGGCCATCGCGGTCACCAGGGCCGGGCAGCAGCGCGCTCCCGCTCACTCCGGCGACGCTGGCCCGCACCTGCCGGTCGTAGGCCAGCAGGTCGATCCGGTCACCGGCGTGCGAGGCGAGCGCCGCCAGCAGCAGCGCGGCGTCCATCGCGGCGTCCAGGCGCGGGGCGTCCCCGACCCGGCCGGCCGAGAGCCGCCCGGTGTCGAGCACCAGCAGGAGTTTGCGGTCCCGTTCGGGCCGCCACGTCCGCACGGTCACGTCGGAGGTGCGGGCGGTGGCCCGCCAGTCGATCGAGCGGACGTCGTCGCCGACCACGTACTCGCGCAGCGAGTCGAACTCGGTGCCCTGCCCGCGGACCATCACCGCGGTTCGCCCGTCCAGCGCACGCAGCCGGTCCAGCCGCGAGGGCAGGTGCCGGCGGCTGTGGAACGGCGGGAGCACCCGCAGCACGAACGGTGCCCGGTGCGCGCCCTGCCGGGCGGCCAGGCCGAGCGGGCCGACCGAGCGCACCGTGATGCGATCGGCCGGACGGTCCCCCCGCCGGGTGGGCAGCAGTGGCGTGCTGACCCGTCGGATCTCGCCGGGCGGGATGGAGATCTGATGCCGCGTCACGGCGGCGCCGGCGCTCGGGGGCCACGCGTCGCGCAGGGTTCCGCGCACCGTGCGCGGCCCGCGGTTGATCAGGGCCAGCGTGACGGTGGCCGGCTCCCCGAGACGCACCGTGCTCGGCCCGGTGTGGGACACCCGCAGGTCCTTGACCCGGCCGGCCAGCGCGAGGTCGACGAGGACGGCGACCAGCAGGGCGGCGTTCACCGCGAGCACCGCGGCCCCGGAGCCGGCCGCGTACACGACCACGGTCCCGAGGACCGCGATCAGCGCGGTGCGCCCCGTCAGTGCCACGGGCTCACGCGAATGCGCTCAGCTGCACGGCTGCACCGGCGTGTCGCGGTGCAGCTGTGCGCTTTCGGCGGGAAGTGAGGGGGCGTCATCGGGGGACGGGGACGTTGGCGAGGATCTGGTCGAGGACGCCTTCGGTGGTGGCGCCCTTGAGCTCGGCCTCGGCGCGCAGGCCGATCCGGTGGCGCAGGGCCGGGCGGGCGAGGGCCTTGACATCGTCGGGGAGGACGTAGTCGCGGCCGGAGAGCCAGGCCCAGGCGCGGCTCGCGGCGAGCAGCGCGGTGGCGCCGCGGGGCGAGACGCCGAGACGCACGGCGGGGGACTCGCGGGTGGCGCGGCAGACGTCGACGATGTAGCCGACGATCTCCTCGCGCACCCCCACGGTCCGGGCGGCGGCCTGGGCGATCGCGAGGTCGGCGGCGTTCGCGACCGGGCCGACCCCGGCGGCCCCGAGGTTGCGCGGATCGAAGCCGCCGGCATGGCGTTGCAGGACCGCGATCTCGTCGGTGCGCGAGGGCAGCGGCATCACCAGCTTGAGCAGGAAGCGGTCCAGTTGCGCCTCGGGCAGGGGGTAGGTGCCCTCGTACTCGACGGGGTTCTGGGTGGCCGCGACCAGGAACGGGTCGGGCAGCGGCCGCGGGGTGCCGTCGACCGAGACCTGGCGTTCCTCCATCGCCTCCAGCAGCGAGGCCTGGGTCTTCGGCGGGGTCCGGTTGATCTCGTCGGCCAGCAGCAGGTTGGTGAAGACCGGCCCCGCCCGGAAGGAGAACTCGGCGCTGCGGGCGTCGTAGATCAGCGAGCCGGTGATGTCGCCGGGCATCAGGTCGGGGGTGAACTGGACCCGGGTCGTCTGCAGGTCCAGCGCCTTGCAGAAGGTCCGCACGAGCAGCGTCTTCGCGATGCCGGGCACGCCTTCGAGCAGTACGTGGCCGCGGCAGATCAGGGCGATCACCAGGCCGGTGACGGCAGCGTCCTGCCCGACCACCGCCTTGCCGACCTCGGCCCGCAGGGCGACCAGCGCCGCATGGGCACGGGCCACCTCATCGGCGGTGGCGGTCCCCGGAGCCGTCTCCGGTGTGGGCTGTTCAGTCACGTACGCCTCTTTCCCCGAGGTGCGAGCCTTCCCGCAGTTGCGCGGCCAGGGTGTCCAGGTTGTCGGCCAGGGCGATCAGTGCGTCGTCGTCGCCGGGTGCCTCGCCGTAGAGCAGGTCGCCGATCTCGTGCGTGGTCCGGCCGGTGTGCCGGGCCACCGCCTCGGTCACCGCGCGGGGGTCCGCGCCGACGGCGGCCAGCCCGAACCGCGGCGCGACGGAGCGGACCGCGGCCTCCCGCAACGCCGTCGCCGCCCGGTGCCGCGCTCCGGCCCGCCGGTAGAGCCGGGCCAGCCCCTCGGTTGCCTCGGCCGCGCGGACCACCACCGGCAGCGGTTCGCCGACCACCGGTCCGAGCCGACGGGCCCGCCAGAGCGCGACCACCAGGGCGGCGATGCCGAGTTGCAGCATCCCGACCTTCACCGAGTCGGGCAGCAGCACGTGCAGCGGCTTCGACCCGCCCGCCTCCAGCGCCGGGTCGTCCAGCGAGGGGCGGAACCAGACCAGGGTCGCGCGCTCCCCGAGCAGGCCGAGTCCCAGCGCGGCGTTGCCGCGGTCATCGACGCGATCGTTGGTCAGGAAGTCGCCGGCCCCCAGCACCGTGACCCGCCCTTCGCGGACCAGCGGTGCGGCGGGCAGGTCCCGGTGGTCCTTGTGGCGGTAGCACAGGGTCAGCGGGTCGCTCGTGCCCCGCTGCTCGAGGCGGCCGTACTCGACGCCGCCGACGTCGGCCTCGCCGGCGCGGGACGCGGCGGGCAGCGTGCAGTCGGGCAGCCGGTCCTCGACGTCCTCCTTGAACAGGGGCACCAGGTCCGACCCGACCGCGAGCAGCGAGTCGGAGGTGGGCTGGACCAGGACGACGCCGGCGGCCCGGGCGGTGGCGCGCTCGAGCTCCTCGGGCGGCAGCAGCACCGGGTGGGTGACGAGGACGGTGGCGTTCGGCGCGGCCGCCCGTGCGTCGGCGACGGTGCGCACGACGCGCACGTCGACGCCTTCGTCGCGTAGCAGTTGCGTGACGGCGCGGGCGCCGGCCGGTTCGTAGGAGTCCGGGTCCAGGTGACCGGTCGCGCCCCGGCCGGCCAGCACGGCCAGGCCGATGCTGACCGTCAGCAGCACCACCCCCGCCAGCACCGGCATCCGCACCGAGCGCCAGGTGGAGCGGGCGCCGGGCGCGATCGAGGTCGTGTCCGGGGAGCGCGTCTCGGGGACGGTGACGCTCATGCGCCACCTCCCGGCGCGACCCAGCGCGCGGGCGCGTCCGTCCCGGCCTCCGGCCGTGCGGCACGGGCGGCCCGGTCGGCGTCGGCGACGGTGTCATGGCCGGCCCGGGTGGCGGCGCGTCCGCCGTACCGCACCTCGTCGAAGACCCGGGCGGCGGCGCGCAACGCCGCGGCGCAGGACGGCAGCAGCCGGCCGCCCTCCTCCCCGGCCTCGTGTGCGGTCCGGCCCGGCCACGGCTCGAACAGACCGCGTTCCTCCAGCCCGCGGACCAGCGCGCGGAACCGCTCGGTCACCGCGGTGTCCAGGTCCCCGGCGGCCAGCGCCGCGTCGGCGTCGGCATGGTGCTCGGCGGCGGTGCGCACCGTCTCGCCGAAGACCTCCGCGGTGCGCCGGCCGGTCCCGGCGAGCTTGCCGAGGCGGGCGCGCAGGGCCCAGAGGCCGAGCAGGATCAGGGCGGTCAGCAGGACCAGCGACCAGCGCCCGCCCGGGGCGGAGTCCGCGGTCCGGCCGAACAGGTCACCGAGGCGGTCGACGATCTTGTCCGTCACCCGCTCGAACAGCGTGGGCTCCTGGCTGCGGTACGCGGGGTCGGTGAGCTCGTCGCGGGCGGCGTCCCGGGCGGTGTCCGGGTCCGGCACCACCGGCACGGCCCACCGCAGGAGTTCGGGCACGGTCACGAGCGGCCGCCCGCGCGCGCGGACCGGACCAGGGTGATGTCGAGGGCCTCCCGGCGCATCCGCAGGTCGATGTAGAGCAGGGCCGCGACCCCCGCGGTGAAGGGGTAGGTGATCGTGCCGGCGACGGCGCTGCCGATCGTGCTGAACACGTAGAACCAGACCCCCGGCGGCTCGACGCCGTCGAAGTCGAAGTCGATGAGCAGGGCGGCCGCGGTGAACGGCAGCGAGATGATCCCGCCGAGCACGTTGGCCAGCACGGTGGCGAGCAGCAGGATCCCGAACACCCGCCACCAGCTCCGCCGGACGAGACGGGACGAGCGGCGCATCGCGCCCCGGATCCCGGTGTGCTCGAGCACCAGCGCCGGCGTCGCCACCCCGAGCCGCACCCAGAGCCAGACCGCCCCCGGCAGCGCGGTCAGCCCGGCGGCCAAGCCGACCAGGATCACCACCACGTTCGGCGCCCCGGCCACCGCGACTCCCACCGTGACCAGGACGGCCAGCCCGAACACGACGACCATGAGCAGCATGACCAGCACGGAGAGCGCGATCAGCTTGCCCAGGTGCGGCCGCACGGCGGTCCAGGCCTGACTGGGCGTCACATCCTCGCCCAGCACGGCCCGGCTGACGATGAACACCAGCACGCCGACCAGCACCATCTGGGCGAGCTGGCCGATCACGAGGGTGACGGCCTGGGCGATGTTGGCCGCCACCGAGGTCGTCTCCGGGCCGGTGAGCTCACCGCTCTCGATGCCGGAGCGGTTCTGGTAGATCAGCCACAGCACCCCGCCCTGCACGAGCGAGACCGCGGTGACCACGAGGGCGGACAGGCCGAGTTGCAGCTTCCAGTGCCGGCGCATGGTGGAGATCGCGCCGTCGATGATCTCCCCGACCCCGAGCGGTCGCAGCGGCACGACGCCGGGGCGGACCTCGGGCGGACGGGGAACGAAGCCGGGCGGCGGGGGGCCCCATCCCGGGCGTGCGCCCCAGCCGGGCTGTGTGCCCCAGCCGGGTTGTGCGCCCGAGCCAGGCTGCGCACCCGAGCCAGGCTGCGTACCCCAGCCGGGCGATGACCAGCCCGGCGGCTCGCTGGTCATCGTGCTCCCTCCCAGGCGCAGCACGGGCGTCGTCGGCGTGATCATCGTGTCAGGATCAGCGGCTATGGATACCCCCGCCCCGGCCTCGCTGCGCTGGGACGGCGAACACGCGGGCGGGCCCGCGGTGATCCTGCTCGACCAGACCCTGCTCCCCGCCGTCGAGTCCGAACGCGTCTGTGGTGACGTGCCCACGCTGGTCGCCGCGATCCGCGAACTGGCGGTCCGGGGGGCGCCACTGCTCGGGATCGCCGGCGGCTACGGGGTGGCGCTGGCCGCGGCCCGGGGCGACGACGTCCCCGCCGCGGCGCACGCGCTGGCCACCGCCCGGCCGACCGCGGTGAACCTGGCCACCGGTGTCGCCCGGCGTGCTGGCCGCGTGGCAGGCCGGCGGTGCCGAGGCGGCCCTGGCCGAGGCCGACGCCCTGGCCGCCGAGGAGACCGCGGCGAGTGTCGGCATGGCCCGCCATGGCCTGACCCTGGTCCCGGACGGGGCGCGCATCCTGACCCACTGCAACACCGGGGCGCTCGCGGTCGGCGGTACCGGCAGCGCGTTCGCCGTCGCGCTGGCGGCGCACCAGGCCGGCCGGCTCGTCCACCTGTGGGTGGACGAGACCCGCCCGCTGCTGCAGGGCTCGCGGCTCACCGCCTACGAGGCGCGGCGCAACGGCCTCCCGCACAGCGTGCTCCCGGACTCCGCCGCGGCCGTGCTGATGGCCTCGGGCCAGGTGGACCTCATCCTGACCGGCGCCGACCGGATCTCCGCCGACGGCTCGGTCGCGAACAAGGTCGGGACCTACTCCCTCGCGGTGCTCGCCGCCCACCACGGCGTCCCCTTCGTGGTGGTGGCGCCCCGCACGACCGTCGACCTGGCCACCCCGGACGGCGCCGGGATCCCGGTCGAGCAGCGCGCGGCGGTCGAGGTCACCCACCACGCCGGCGCGGCGGTCGCCCCGGCAGGGCACGACGGCCTTCAATCCCGCCTTCGACGTCACCCCGCCCGAGCTGGTGACCGCGCTGGTGACCGAGGTCGGGGTGGTCCGTCCTGTCAACCGGGAGGGCCTGCTGCGCGTCATGGAGATGTGACCGACACCTCTGACCAGCGCAAAACCAAGCTTTCGATGCAACGATGGGCGTATGAAGGGTCGCGTACTGGTGGTCGATGACGACACCGCCCTGGCCGAGATGCTCACCATCGTGCTGCGCAGCGAGGGCTTCGAGCCCTTCGTCTGCGGCGACGGGGACCAGGCGCTGGCCGCCTTCCGCGAGTTCAAGCCCGACCTGGTACTGCTCGACCTGATGCTCCCGGGCCGGGACGGCATCGACGTCTGCCGCGCCCTGCGGGCCGAGTCCGGCGTCCCGATCGTCATGCTGACCGCCAAGACCGACACCGTCGACGTGGTGCTCGGCCTGGAATCCGGCGCCGACGACTACGTGGTCAAGCCGTTCAAGCCCAAGGAACTGGTGGCCCGGGTGCGGGCCCGGCTGCGCCGCCAGGAGGACCCGACCCCGGCCTCGCTGACGATCGCCGACCTGGAGATCGACGTGGCCGGGCACTCGGTGAAGCGGGCCGGCACGCCGATCGCGCTCACCCCGCTGGAGTTCGACCTGCTGGTCGCGCTCGCCCGCAAGCCGTGGCAGGTCTTCACCCGCGAGGTGCTGCTCGAGCAGGTCTGGGGCTACCGGCACGCCGCCGACACCCGGCTGGTGAACGTCCACGTGCAGCGGCTGCGCTCGAAGATCGAGCACGACCCGGAGCGCCCCGAGATCGTCGTGACCGTCCGCGGCGTCGGTTACAAGGCGGGGCCTGCCTAATAGATGAACGGCACCTAGATCCGTGAAAGGCACGGCGGCGAGGGGAGCGCCCCGGCGGGTGTGGTCCGGGATCCGCCGGGCTGTCCGCCGGGTGCTGCGCACCTGGCGCCGCTCCATCCTGTTCCGGGTGGTCGGCGCGACCCTGGTGCTCTCCGTCGCCGTGCTGGTGCTGGTCGGCCAATTGGTGCTCACCGGCGTCCGCGACGGTCTGCTCGATGCGAAGGTCTCCGCGTCCCTGGCCCGCGCCGACGTCGGGTTCGAGAGCGCCGAGGCGCAGCTGACCGGGGATGAGGCCGGGCAGGCCGACATCGGCCAGCTGCTGACCCAGGCCGTCGACACCCTGCGCAAGCAGGCCGGCCGCACCGACCTCTACGAGATCGTCCTGCTGCCCTCACCGGCCACCGACACCTCGACGCCGGCCGGCCGCGGTCTGCGCCTGACCGGCGTCGGAGCGAACACGATCCCGGGCGAGCTGGTGCAGGCCTTGTCGGAGAGGCCGGACACGGTGATCTCCCGGTTCGTCCCGCTCTGCTACGGCGAACTCGGGGAACCGTGCCCCGCCCCCGGCGACGACGTCGAGCCCGGTCTGGCGGTCGGCCAGCAGCTGCGCCTGGCCGGCGACGCCGGGTCCTACCAGCTCTACTTCGTCTTCCCGCTCACCGAGGAGGAGAAGACGATCAACCTGGTCCGCGGCCGCCTGATCCTCGGCGGCGCGGCGATGACCCTGCTGCTGGCCGCGATCGCGTTCCTGGTCGCCCGCAGCGTGGTCCGCCCGGTGCGGCGGCCGCGAAGGTCGCCGAGCGTCTCGCCTCCGGCCGGCTGGCCGAGCGGATGACCGAGAAGGGCGAGGACGAGCTGGCCCGCCTGGCCTCCTCGTTCAACGAGATGGCCTCGGCGCTGGCCCGTCAGATCCGCCAGCTCGAGGACCTGTCCCGGCTGCAGCGCCGGTTCGTCTCCGACGTCTCGCACGAGCTGCGCACCCCCCTGACCACGATCCGGATGGCGGCCGACGTCCTGCACTCCTCGCGCGGTGACTTCACCGCCCCGGTGGCCCGCTCGGCGGAACTGATGCACACTCAGGTCGAGCGGTTCGAGTCGATGCTGACCGAGCTGCTGGAGATCAGCCGGTTCGACGCGGGCGCCGCGGTGCTCGACGCCGACCCGGTCGACCTGCGCGACGTGGTCCGCCGGGTGGTCGAGGCCGCGAGCCGATCGCGACCGAGCAGTACAACACCCGGATCCGGCTCGACCTGCCGGAGCACGGACTGCATCGCCGAGGTGGACAGCCGGCGGATCGAACGGATCGTGCGCAACCTGCTGCTCAACGCCCTCGAGCACGGTGAGGGCCGGGACGTCGCAGGTCCGGGTCGCCGCCGACGAGACCGCGGTCGCGATCGCGGTCCGCGACCACGGCGTCGGCCTGCGGCCGGGGGAGGCCTCGCTGGCCTTCAACCGGTTCTGGCGCGCCGACCCCTCGCGGACCCGGCGCAGCGGGGGCACCGGGCTCGGCCTGTCGATCTCGCGCGAGGACGCCCGGCTGCACGGCGGCTGGCTGCAGGCCTGGGGCGAGCCCCGGGCCGGCGCCCAGTTCCGGCTCACGGTGCCGCGGATCGCGGGCCAGGTGCTGAGCACCTCGCCGCTGCCCGCTGGAGCCGCCGGACCGCGGCGGGCCGGCCGAGCGGCGCCGGCCGAGCTGCCCGAAGATCTGCAGCGCGCGGGACGGGGGCCCGATGTCTAGGTGGTTCGGTGGGCGGCGTCGCGGCGTCGCGTTGTCCGTGGTGCTGGCCGGGTGCGCGGACATCCCGACCTCGGGCGACCCGGAGACGGTCAAGGCGCGAGGGCGCGCCGGCGCAGTCCGAGCCGCAGGTCCGGGTGATCGCGCAGGGTCCGCGGCCCGCGGACAGCCAGATCTCGATCGTCTCCGGTTTCCTGGAGGCCTCCGGCACCACCGAGGAGGGCTTCGCGACGGCCCGCAAGTTCCTGACCCCGGACGGCGCGCCGCTGGACCGCCCGAAGGGCATCACCATCTACGACCAGGACCAGTTCTCCCTCGTCGAACGCGACGGCGACCGGGTGGTGCTCACGCACGCTGGCGGTCGGCCGGGTGGACGACCAGGGCGTGTACTTCGCCGAGTCCAGCGAGCGGGCCGTCCAGGTCTCGTTCCAGTTGGCCCGGGTGGGCGGCGACTGGCGGATCGCGAGCCCGCCGGCCGGGCTCCTGGTCTCCCAGCAGGACTTCGAGCGCGAGTACCGCCAGATCGACAACTACTACATCGCCCGGCCGCCGCGTACCTCGGTGCTGGTGCCGGACCCGGTGTACACCGCGCGCACCCAGGTCTCGCCCACCGCGCGGCTGGAGTCCCTGCTGCGCGGGCCTTCCCGCTGGCTCAGCGGGGTGGCGATGACCGCGGCCCCGACCGGAGCGAAGCTGGCCGAGCCGGTCAGCATCCTCTCCGGCGTCGCGCTGGTGCGCCTGACGCCGGAATCGGTGCCGATCGAGGGCGTCGAACGCGATCTGATGCTGGCTCAGATCGTGATGACGCTGACCCAGGACCCGGAGATCAACCAGGTCGAGATCCGCGCCGCCGGGCAGCCGGCCCTGTCCTTCGGCGACGCCGGGAACACGATCCTGCGCCGCCAGGACGTCATCCCCTATCTGCCGGCCGACCTGCGCCCGCCGCCGCCACCGGCCTACTTCCTGCGCGACGGTGCCGCCTTCACCGTCGGGCAGTGCGTCAGCCCCGGGCCCTTCGCCGGCGGAGACCGAACTGGCCGAGATCGCCGTCTCGCCGGGCGGCGGCACCCAGTTGGCCGGGATCTCCGCCGACCGGAGCACGCTGTGGACCGCCCGCGGCGACCAGCCCAAGGAACTCGACGGTCCGGAGGCAGTGGCGTCAACCTGCGCTCGCTGTCCTTCGACGGTGACGGCAACCTGTGGGTGGTCGAGGGCGTGGCCGGCGAGACCGTCGTGCGTCGCTTCCCGCCCACCGGCCCTCGGTCCGGGTCGACGTCTCGCGCGCCGGGTCCGGGTTCCAGGCGCGGCAGATCAGCCGGCTGCGCGTGGCCGCGGACGGGGTCCGGATCGCGATGCTGCTGGACACGGTCGAGGGCTCGCAGGTCTACCTCGCGCAGGCCCCGGAGAACGCCGGCGGTCTGCGGATCGTTTCGCCGCGCCGGATGGCCGCCTCGCTGTTCGACCCGCGATCGGTCGACTGGGCCGACCCGGGCCACCTCGTCGTGGTCGCCGCCGATCGCAATGCCCAGCCGCAGCCCTTCGAGGTCTCCCTCAGCGGCCCGATCGAACCGCTGGCTCCGGTGCTCGCCGGCATCACCGAGGCGAGTGTCGCCTTCGGGCAGCCGATGATCGCGGCGTCGAAGAAGAACAGATCTGGCGGCTGCGCGACGACGGCACCTGGTTCCCCGAGGGCGCGGGTACCTCGCCCACCTACCCCGGCTGACCGGGACCACCAGGCTGACATGCCTTGATGGGTTGTCCACAAGCGGCCTGCGCGACGCGCCGAAGGTGGGCGGCGAGGGCACGATCGCGCGATGACCCGATTGGCCGACCTGCGCGTCGCGCTGACCGATCTCGTGCTGCCGGCGCCGTGCGCCGGCTGCGGGGCGACCTCGGCGCCGACGGTGTGCCCGGCGTGCCTGGCGATGCTGGGCCCGCCGCGCCGGGTGCGTGCCCCAGACGGTGCACCCGCCCGGCCTGCCCCGGGTGGTCTGCCTGTCCGGTTGGGAGAGCCCGGCCGGGACCTGGTGCTCGCCCACAAGGAGCGCGGACGGACCGGGCTCGGCGGCTCCGCTCGGCCGGGCGCTGGCGCCGGCGGTCGCGTCTGATCACCACCGGGCCGGTGGTGCTGGTCCCGGTCCCCAGCCGTCCCGGGGTGCGCCGCTCGCGTGGCCACGACCCGGTGGCGCGGACCGCCGCCGCGACGGCGGCCGCGCTGCGGGCGGGCGGCGGTCCAAGCGCTGGCGCTGCCGTTGCTGCGGCATGCGCGCGCGGTGCGTGACCAGGCCGGGCTCACGGCCGCCCAGCGCGCGGACGAACCTGGCCGGCGCCCTGGTCGTGCGCCCGGGCGCCGCCGGATGGCCGGCCGGTGGTCCTGGTCGACGACGTGCTCACCACCGGGGCCACGCTCGCCGAGGCCGCCCGGGCGTTGCGCGCCGCCGGGCGCACGGTCGCCGGAGCGGTGGTGGTCGCGGCCGTCGAGCATTCCGTGGGCGCAGTGCCGGCGGTCCGCCCGGGAGTGTCGGCTTAGCGAGCCTGAGCATTCGGTCGCTGCCGCCTGTGCACCGAGGATTCACCCTGGGCTTCGGGGCCCCGGCGGGCTAACGTCGGTGGATGGCACCTGCCCGGGTCCGTGGTTGCGCCGGTGCTCAGCGCCGGTTAGCCGACGCCAGCCGCAGGCTAAGCGGCCCACGTAAGGCGACTCTTCGTCGACCGATCACGGTGCGGTTTAGAAGTAAGTCCTGCCCCGCCGAAGGTCCAGATGGCCTTCGTCCCGGGAGAAGGGGAGTAGTGGCTCTGGCTGCGAGACCCTCAGCAGGCGAATGTGGGGTAGAAGACCAGGTCGGCCGGGCAGGTGTCTCCACAAGTAAGTCCTCGTTGCCCGAGGGAGTGGCCCTCGGGAGTCACTGGAGGAACGTGCATGGAAATTGTGGTCAAGGGGCGTAAGACCGAGGTATCGGATCGGTTCCGTCGGCATGTCCAGGACAAGCTCGCGAAGCTCGAGCGCTGGGACGGGAAGATCGTCAGCGTCGACGTGGAGGTGGCAAAGGAGCGCAACCCGCGGCTCACCGATGTCTGTGAGCGCGTGGAGATCACCTGCGTGACCCGCGGAGCCCTGATCCGGGCTGAGGCGGCGGCCGCTGATCCGTACGCGGCCCTCGACCTCGCCTACGCGAAGTTGGAGGTGCGTATGCGTAAGTCGGCCGACCGGCGTCGCGTTCACCACGGCTCCCGTACACCGATCTCGGTCGCCGCGGCGACCGCCACCCTCGCCTCCGCCAACGGCGCCACGGTAGCCCGCGGCCCGCTGCCGCCGTGGTGCTGGAGGTCGACGACGACGCCATGAGCTGGGGTGACGGCGGCCTCGAGATCGAGGGCGACGGGCCCGTTGGTGGTGCGGGAGAAGACGCACCAGGCCGGCGCCCATGACGCTGGACCAGGCGCTCTACGAGATGGAACTCGTCGGCCACGACTTCTTCCTTTTCGTGGACGCCGAGACCTCAGCTGCCGAGCGTCGTCTACCGCCGGCATGGCTATGACTACGGGGTCATCCGCCTGCAGACGTAAACGGCGCAACTGACGGCCCGGCACATTTCGGTACACACCGGGTCAAGCCCAGCGGGCCAGCCCCGTGTGGCCATTGAAGAAGATGTCCATTCGGGCCACACGGGGGGCCCGTCCGGGTTAGGTTGCGGCTATGTCGAACCCTGGCAGTGAGCGCCGGCCACGAGATTCCCCGGCAGCCCGGGCCGCGCACGGAACCCATCCGGGTTCTGATCGCGGACGACCACGTGCTGTTCCGGCGTGGCCTGGAGATGGTGCTGGGCCAGGAGCCCGACTTCACCCTCGTCGGCGAGGCCGCCGACGGCGAGGAAGCGGTGGCCATGGCCGCCGACCTGCTGCCCGACGTCGTGCTGCTCGACGTGCGGATGCCCAAGCTCTCCGGCATCGAGGCCGCCGCCGCGATCAAGGAAGTCGCCCCCGTCACGAAGATCATCATGCTGACGATCAGCGACGAGGAGTCCGACCTCTACCAGGCCATCAAGGCCGGTGCGACGGGCTACCTGCTCAAGGAGATCTCGATCGACGAGGTCGCCCACGGCATCCGCGCCGTGCACGACGGGCAGTCCCTGATCAGCCCGGCGATGGCGTCCAAGCTGCTGAACGAGTTCGCCTCGCTGATCAAGCGCGACTGCGGCCGCAGCAACCGCGTCCCCGCCCCGCGCCTGACCGAGCGCGAGCTCGACGTGCTGCGCCTGGTCGCCCGCGGCAAGAACAACCGCGAGATCGCCCGCGAGCTCTTCATCAGCGAGAACACGGTGAAGAACCACGTGCGCAACATCCTGGAGAAGCTGCAGCTGCACTCGCGCATGGAGGCCGTCTTCTACGCGGTCCGCGAGAAGCTGCTCGACATCACCTGACAGCCCGTCAGCTGCGGGCCAGCCAGTCGCGGCCGATCTCCTCGTCCTTGTTCAGCAGGCGATCGAGGATGCCGGCGACGTAGCCCTCGACCTTGCCGCCGATCAGGGGCGCCCGGACTGAGATCTCGGCCTCCACCGTCGCGACCGTCGAGATCCGCCGGACTCGCTCAGGCGGACGGTGCCTTTGACGTCGCCGGGTTGCTTGAGAATCTCCACCAGGAGGCTGGCCCTCGGTGGGGCTGGTCCAGGTCTGGGTCTCCTGGATGCCGATCGAGTCGCCGACGAAGCTCTTGATGAATCCCGGCGGGTCGATGCCCATCTGGCGGAACACCTTGATCTCCGCGCCGTCGCCGGTCGCGGTGACGCTGGACTCCGCGCGGACGGGACTGCCGGCCTGGGAGCGCTGCTCCTGGTACGCGGGGTCGGTGATCATCGCGTAGACGTCGGCGAGCGGGGCGTCCCAGGTGATGCTGTGTCGGTAGCTCGTTGCCATGACGGTGATTGTGCTCCTGCGCTCGCCGGGTGCTCAGCCGCCGGGCTCCATGTGGAAGACGAACATCTTGTCCGCCTCGATGCGCCAGTACGGGAAGCCCTGCTCGCCGAAGTTGCCCTCGCCGTAGGCGTCGCGCAGGGCGTCGAGGAGCGGACGGGCGAACGGGTCGCTCGCCGGCCCAGTCGATCGGGATCGCGCGGCCGTGCACCGTGACCGAGAGGTGCTCGCCCGGCAGGTGGACGGCGCTGACCTGCGGGCGGGCGGCGATGTGCCGCGCCCGCAGGGAGGTCGGCGAGCTGCCGAAGCAGAACGCGCCGCGGATGAAGAAGGCGTCGACGGCGCCGACGAGCGGACGGTGGTCGGCGGTGACGGTGGCCAGGCTGAGCAGGCACATCTTCTGCAGCTTCGCCCGTCAGAGCTGCGGCGTCGAGCCAGCGTTCCGGGGTGAAGATGTCGGCCAGGTGCGCACCGGCCCCGGCCCGGCTGCGGTCGAGCAGCGACTGCAGCGCGACCAGGTCCTCGGGCGTCTCGTACATCGGGTCTCCAGTCAGGCAGCGCAGATCAGGCAGCAGCGGTCAGTGCGTCGTGCAGGCGGTCGGCGAGTCCGGCGGGCTCGACCCGGCTGATCTCGACGGAGTCGCAGCCGACCCAGGACGCCGCCTCCCAGAGCGCGGTGGCCATCGGCTCGGCCGCGGCCGGGGTGTCGAGGAAGACCGCCTGCGCGGCCAGCGTGGTGCCGACCCGCTTCGGGTCGACCCGGCCGAGCAGGCGCCCGCCGGCGAGCAGCGGCATCGCGAAGTAGCCGTAGTCGCGGGTCGCGGCCGGCTTGTAGGCCTCCAGGGCGTGGCTGAAGCCGAACATCCGCAGCGTGCGCTTGCGGTCCCAGATCAGGGAGTCGAAGGGGGAGAGCAGCGTGGTGCGGTGCCGGCCCCGGGTGCCGAGCTCGGCGAGGGCGGCGGGGTCGGCCCAGGCCGGCGCCTTCCAGCCCTCGACGGTGACGGGCACCAGGTCGGTGTCCGGGCAGCACCGCCTCGACCTGGGCGCGGGAGATCCGCGGGTAGTCCGCCAGGTCGGCGGCGGTCGCGACACCCATCGTCGCGCCGGCCCTGGCGACGAGGCGCCGGTGGCACTCGGCGTCGTCCAGGGTGTCGGCGGCCAGGACGTCGGCCGGCAGCGCGCGCTCGGCGAGGTCGTAGACCCGGCGCCAGCCGATCCGCCGGGTGCAGACGACCTCACCGGTGTCGAGCATGAACTCGATGGCGACCTTCTGCCCGCTCCAGTCCCACCACGGGCCGCCCTTCTTGGCCCCGCCGATGTCACCGGTCGTCAGTGGCCCGCCGCCGGCCAGCAGGGCGCGGACGTCGGCGAAGACCGAGTCCGGCGGCCGCTCGTGCCAGCGGACCCCGCGGGCGATGAACTCCCGGCGGCGGAAGGCGTAGAGCGGCCAGTCCTCGACCGGGAGGATGCAGGCCGCGTGCGACCAGTACTCGACGCAGGCGCCCGTCCAGAACGCCTTCTCGACAGCGGCCCGGCCGACCGCCCCGAGCCGGGCGTAGGGGATCAGCTCGTGGGAGCGGGCGAGGACGGAGATGGTGTCCAGCTGGACCGCGCCGAGCGTGCGCAGGACGGCGGCGGTGTTGCGGGGCCGGGGACCGAGTAAACCCTGGGCGCGCAGGGCGAGACGGCGTGCGTCAGCGGCCGAGAGCGCGGCGGGGGAGGACACCCGTCAGATCATGCAGCGCGGGTCCGACAGTCCGTATGGGGGAGTACGGGGCGACGCTCAGTGACCCTCGGTGGAGTAGTCCTCCATGATGCCGGTGGCAAGAGCCATGATTCCGCCGGCGACCGTGACCCCGCACGCCGGTCCAGAACAGCCACCAGGTCGGATCCAGGCACAGCGCGACGCCGGCGACGGTGAAGCCGACACAGATGACGAGGACCGAGATCCACGAAACGGTGCGTCCCTGACCGCCGTGCGCCACCGGTGTCCTCCTGGCAATGACTGAGCTGGCCGCGTCTGCTTGCGGCGGACACTCTACGCAGTCGGCGAGGCCGGGCGGGGCGCCGGGTCACCGGCGAGCCGGGCGTGCATCTCCATGTCGAACCAGCCGCCCTCGGCCCGGGGCAGGGCGCCGCGGGCGACCCCCTCCAGGAGGTAGCCCGCGTCGGCGGCCACCCGGCAGGCGGCGGTGTTCTGAACGGCGTGGAAGAGGGTGAGGCGGTTCAGCTCCAGGGAGTGAAAGGCCCACCGGGTGATCACGTTGACGCCGGCCACGGCGACCCCGCTCTGGCGCGCGGCCGGCGCGGTCCAGTAGCCGATGTCGGCGGCCCGCGGCCAGATCCCGAACGAGCGCAGCGTCACCCCGCCCAGCAACTCGGCCGTGGTGGCGTCCTGGACGGCGAAGGACAGCACCCTTCCCTCCCGCCAGGCCTGCAGCCGGGCGTCGATCCAGGCCCTCGCGTCTGTCTCGGTGGTGGGGACGGCCGCCACCGCCCACTCCCGGTAGACCGGGTCAGCCATGGCGGTCAGCAGCTCCGGGACCAGCCGGTGCTCCCACGGCCGCAACTGGAGCGTGCCGGCCGCGATCTCGATCGGCTCCGGCGGCAGCTCAGGAGGGGCGTGTGGGTCTGGTGTGGTCACAGAGACTATTCAAACCCAGGAGCCGCCCCGATTGGGACGGAATGCGCCGACTGGGTCACCCCGCTCACGCCGGGCGACGGAGGACAAGGTCAGCCGCCTACGATGGGCCCCGACTCAGTCAGAACCAGGCAGGAGCCCGTCGGTGCCCAATCTCCTCGACAAGATGCTGCGTACCGGCGAGGGCAAGACCCTGCGCAAGCTGGCCGGCATCGCCGATCAGGTCAACATCCTCGAAGCCGGACTTCGAGAAGATGTCCGACGGCGAGCTGCGGGCCATGACGGACGAGTTCCGCGCCCGGCTCGCCGACGGGGAGACCCTCGACGACATCCTCGCCGAGGCCTTCGCCACGGTCCGCGAGGCGGCCAAGCGCACCCTGGGCCAGCGGCACTACGACGTCCAGATCATGGGCGGCGCGGCGCTGCACCTCGGCAACATCGCCGAGATGAAGCACCGGTGAGGGCAAGACCCTGGTCGCGACCTGCCCGACCTACCTCAACGCGCTCGAGGGCAAGGGCGTGCACGTCATCACCGTCAACGACTTCCTCGCGAACTACCAGGCCGACCTGATGGGCCGTGTGCACCGCTTCCTCGGCCTGACCGTCGGCACGATCCTGGCCCAGCAGCGCCCCGGTCCGTGCGGCGCGCAGTACGCGTGCGACATCACCTACGGCACCAACAACGAGTTCGGCTTCGACTACCTGCGCGACAACATGGCGTGGAGCGCCGAGGAGCTCGTCCAGCGCGGCCACCACTTCGCCGTCGTGGACGAGGTCGACTCCATCCTCATCGACGAGGCCCGGACGCCGCTGATCATCTCCGGCCCCGCGGACCAGGCGACCAAGTGGTACGCGGAGTTCGCGCGCCTGGTTTCCATGCTGCGCAAGGGCGAGGCCGGCAAGGACTCGATCCGCGAGGGCAAGGTCCCCGAGACGGGCGACTACTCCGTCGATGAGAAGAAGCGCACGATCGCCGTCGCACGAGGCCGGCATCGCCAAGGTCGAGGACTACCTCGGCATCGAGAACCTCTACGAGTCGGTGCACACCCCGCTGATCGGCTACCTGAACAACGCCATCAAGGCCAAGGAGCTCTTCCGCAACGACAAGGACTACATCGTCGTCGACGGTGAGGTGCTCATCGTCGACGAGCACACCGGCCGTGTGCTGGCCGGCCGCCGCTACAACGAGGGCATGCACCAGGCCATCGAGGCCAAGGAGGGCGTGGCGATCAAGGACGAGAACCAGACGCTCGCCACGATCACCCTGCAGAACTTCTTCCGGCTCTACTCGAAGCTGTCCGGCATGACCGGTACGGCCATGACCGAGGCCGCCGAGTTCGACAAGATCTACAAGCTCGGCGTGGTGCAGATCCCGACCAACAAGCCGATGATCCGCGTCGACCAGCCCGACCTGGTCTACAAGACCGAGTCCGCCAAGTGGGACGCGGTGGTCGAGGACATCAACGAGCGGTACGAGAAGGGCCAGCCGGTCCTGGTCGGCACCACCTCGGTCGAGAAGTCCGAGCACCTGTCCGGCCTGCTCAAGCGCAAGGGCATCAACCACGAGGTGCTCAACGCGAAGCAGCACGCGCGTGAGGCCGCCGTCGTCGCGCAGGCCGGGCGCAAGGGCCAGATCACCGTCGCCACCAACATGGCCGGTCGCGGCACCGACATCATGCTCGGCGGCAACGTCGAGTTCCTCGCCCACGAGGAGCTGGAGGGCCGCGGTCTGAACGCGCAGGAGAACCCCGAGGAGTACGAGGCTGCGTGGAGCGACGCGCTCGAGGCGGCCACCGCCGCGGCCGCCGCCGAGCACGACGAGGTCACCTCGCTAGGCGGGCTCTACGTCCTCGGGACCGAGCGCCACGAGTCGCGCCGGATCGACAATCAGCTGCGCGGTCGTTCCGGCCGTCAGGGCGACCCGGGGGAGTCCCGGTTCTACCTGTCCCTGGGCGACGACCTGATGCGCCTGTTCAAGGCTGCGGTGGTCGAGCAGGTGCTGACCCGGCTCAACGTCCCCGAGGACGTGCCGATCGAGTCCAAGATGGTCAGCCGCGCGATCCAGTCGGCGCAGTCCCAGGTCGAGCAGCAGAACTTCGAGATCCGCAAGAACGTTCTCAAGTACGACGAGGTGCTGAACAAGCAGCGCATGGTCGTCTACGACGAGCGACGTCGGGTCCTGCACGGCGAGGACCTGCGCGACCAGATCCTGGAGTTCATCGAGGTCACCATCGACGGTTACATCGATGCCGAGACCGAGGACACCTTCGAGGAGGACTGGGACCTCGACAAGCTCTGGACGGCGCTCAAGCAGCTGTACCCGGTCGGGATCTCGCCCGACTCGGTCTGGCCCGAGGACGACCCCGAGTCCCGCGATCCCGGCCTACTGCGCGAGAAGATCAAGGACGACGCGTTCGACTCCTACGACGCCCGCGAGGCCGCGCTGGGCGAAGAGGTCATGCGCGAGATCGAGCGCCGGGTCGTTCTCTCGGTGCTGGACCGCAAGTGGCGCGAGCACCTCTACGAGATGGACTACCTGCGCGAGGGCATCGGCCTGCGGGCGATGGCCCAGCGTGACCCGCTGGTCGAGTACCAGCGCGAGGGCTACGACCTGTTCAAGGTGATGATGGAAGCCATCCGCGAGGAGTCGGTCGGTTACATCTTCAACGTCGAGGTCCAGGTCGACGAGAACGCGGAGGCTGCCCCCTCGCCCAACGGCGACGGTGAGCACCCGCTCATCCAGGCCAAGGGCCTGGACGCGCCGGAGCGCCCGAGCGAGCTGACCTACACGGCGCCGAGCATTGACGGCGACGGCGAGACCCACATCGAGGCCGGCACCGCCGACTTCGACCTCGACGCCGACGACAACGACGAGCCGCAGAAGATGAACCGCGCCGAGCGCCGGGCCGCGAAGAAGGGCCGCCGCTAGTTCGCCAGGTCGGCGAGGGCGCCGGCGGTCCAGCCTTCGAGGGTCGTGACGACGGTCCGGCCAGGTCCCGGTTCGAGGGCGACGAAGTTCTGGACCGCCAGCGTCGGAACCCCGGCCGCGACCGCGGAGGCCACGCCCTTGGGACTGTCCTCGATCGCGACGCAGTCCGCGGGAGCCTGACCCAGCAGCCGGGCCGCCACCAGATATGGGTCGGGGAAGGGCTTGGGCCGCTCGACCTCGTCGCCGGTCACGAGGGCGGCGAACCGGCCCGGCGGCAGGGAGTCGACGACTGCGTCGGCGAACCGGCGCCACGACATCGTCACCAGCGCACAGGGCACGCGGAGCTCGTAGAGCTCCTCCAGGAGCTCCCGCGCTCCCGGACGCCAGGGCAGCCGGGAGCGGATCCGCTCGACGACCCCGTCGAGGAGACGTTCGACGATCTGGGCCGGCTCCAGTGGGACGCCGCCGTGCTCGACCAGGGCCCGGCCGGTCTCGATCAGGTCGTTGCCGACCTGGGCGTGGGCGAGCTCGTCGGACCAGGTGCCCCCGTAGGACTCGACGAGGGCGTACTCGCACTCGATCCAGTACGGCTCGGTGTCGACGAGCGTGCCGTCCATATCCCAGAGGACCGCGGCAGGCCGGGGGAGCTGGTCATCCTGGAACGTCACGATGCGCCGAGGGTACGGCTCATCCGAGGTCGAGAGCGGTGCAGACCCAGCGCGTTCGACGGGCCTCCAGCCGGAACGCCAGCGCCCGCGGCCGGGACAGGCCGTGGATCACGGTGCAGACCTCCGCGACGCCCTCCGCCGGACAGCAGACGTGCACGGCCCGCAGGATCGCGCGTCGCCGCTGGCCCTGGGTGGCCAGCGCGGCCCGGCGCGCCACCAGGTCGAAGACCTCAGGAACTGACCAGTGCCGGAACTGGGCGGCGGTGCGCTCGCCGCCCAGGATCTGAGCCAAAGCCAGCGCCACGGTTTCCGCCCAGGCCTTCACCGCGGGCAGCCCGGCTTCAGGCGGTGGGGCCTCGACGGGCGGCTCCGGCACCACCCGCAACCTCGGGCGGGGAAGGGCCGGCGCTCCGGAGGGCAGGACGAAGTTGAGCGCCAGCGTGCCCTGCGTCGGGACTGGCCCGGCCGGCTCCGGACCGGCCGGGCCGGGGCCGACCAAGCGGGGCCCGGCCGGCTCGTCATACGGCGGCTCGGTGGCGGGTGCGGGCAGGCGGTACGGGCGCGCGGCGGCGGCCACGGTCATGATTTGAACCCCCCGGACGGCTGCGGCCCCGTGGCGGTGGGTGCCGGGCGACGTCCTGTTCGCGATCATGGAGTGCGTGTAGGCCGATTTGTACCCGGTAAGTTACTCACGAGTCAACTAGTGGTCCGGACCTTGTGGACAAGCCGATTGGGGAGGTCAGCAGCTGATGCGGGTCTACCTGCCGACGACCTTCCCCGCGCTCGCCCAGGGCGTGGCCGGCCGGGAGTTCGGGCCCGCGCCGCTGCTCGCGTACGCCGTCACCCCGGCCCTGCGGGAGTGGTACGCCTCGGGGGACAGCGAGGAACTCGAATACGCCGCGACGATCGACGCCGCCCGCGCGTCCCTGCGCCTGCTGGCCGACGACCCGGCCGCCCCGGCCCGCCGCGTGGTCGTCGCCGCCGACGTCCCGGACGCCGCGGTCAGCCTGGCCGCCGATCTGCACCCCGCCGCGGTTCGCCTCAGCCTGCCGGTCACACTGGGAGACGTCGCGTCGGTGCACGTGGACGAGCTCGAGGCCGAGCCCGATGTCCGCGCCGCCGTGGCCGCCGTTCCCGCCGCTGACGCCGGGGACTCCGATGCCGCGTTCACCGTCGACGGGGCCGAGGACCACGAACTGCACTGGTACGCGACCCAGGAGATCGAGGTTCTTCTTGCCACAGGCCAGGAATGACACAGTTGGTCCTGGGAATCGGAGGTGGGGAATGAGCGCGGTGCCCCGACCCCGTGACGGCCGCTGGTGGCTGGCCGCACATGCCGCGGTGTTCGTCTCCCTGCTGACCGTGTTTCTGGTGGCGTACGCATGGGCGCCGACCGACGAGCTCACCGAGCAGCCGATCATCAACGGCGCGGCCGTGCTGCTCTTCCCCCTCGCCTGGATCGGCCTGCCGTGGAGTGCGCCGTTGTTCCTGCACGACGTGGACGAGACCGTGGGCTGGGTGGAATCTGCCCTGTTCATCATTCCCGCCGCATTCAACCTGCTTCTGCACGCGGCGTACTACCTGTACCGGTTGCGGCGCCGCCGCCGGCCGGTCGTGGTCGAGCGTCTGGAGAAGTTGCTCGACCAGAATCTGGTCGACAAAGCTGACGGCTAATCAGTTTCCTTGCCGTTCAGGGAAATCGCGACCTATCGGGCGCGCGAGGGCGGAACGGTCAGGCTTACACCCGAACGGCCAAGGCTTCGTCAAGCGATGGTTTGCGAGGGAGCGGCGCGGGGGTATCGAGGGTCCAAGAACGCAGCACGGGGGCTCAGGGGGAAATTGTGGAGGGGTCCGCTATGTCTAAGTCCATTCGTGCCGCGGTTCTGATTGCCACGGCCGCTTCGATCCTCGTTCCGGGTGCCGCCATGGCGGCCGAGGGGGCTGAGGTCGGCGCCGGCGTGAGCAAGGGCGAGATCGGTGTCGGGGTGAGCCGGGGTCCGCAGCCGTACGGGACGTTGGCCATCTGCGCCGGTCGCGCCGACGCCCCCGCCTCGACGATCAAGCTGGTGCGCAACGGCCAGGTCGTGAAGTCGTTCAAGCTCTCCGGCTGCAAGTTGCTGACCAAGAACGACGGCCTCAGCGCCGGTCGCTACAAGGTCCGCCACACCGCGCCGGCCGGCTACAAGACCACCGGCTGGATCGCCGGCGGGATGTCCGGCACGGGCGACCAGCGCGCCAGCAGCATCAGCCGCAGCAGCTTCCGGATCGAGCCGCGGGCGACCATGTCGACCGCTGGCTTCATCTCCGCGAACAGCTCGAACTGGGTGACGTTCAGCCGCACCGCGCGCTGACTGGGCCCCTTCGTCGACGCCCGGCCCTACTTCAGGTTCGGGCAGATCGGCGTTGTGACGCCGTAATCGCTGGTGGCCTCGGGGGTGAGGGTGCCGGCGACCGCTGCGGCCACGCGGGCGCGGATCGCCTCCGCGTCCGGATGCACGCTCGAGCCGACCACGTCGAGGATCGTGACCCGGTCGATCTGCGCGCTCCGGCGGAACTCGCGGGCCAGGTTCGCGAAGTCCGGCAGGACCGCGGCCGGAATGTTCGTGCGCAGCACCTGCTCCGCGGCACTGGTGAACGAGCGGATCGTCTCCAGCAGTGAGCCGGGGTCGGCCTGGCGGGCGATGGCGGTCAGCAGGCAGCGCTGCCGGGCCTGGCGCTCCTCGTCGCCGCTGCCGAAGCGGGAGCGCGCGTACCAGAGCGCGTGATAGCCGTCGAGCTTCTGCCGGCCGAGCGCGATCTCCTCGTGCGGCGCTGCGGTGACCGATCCGTCGGCACCGTGTGAACCGCCGATCGGGATCGGCCCACCGTCGCCGGAGCGCACGTTCATCGTGACGCCGCCGATCGCGTTCACGATCTTGGTGAAGCCGGCCATGGTGACCAGCGCGTAGTAGTCGATCGTGACGCCGGTCAGGTAGGCGGCGGTGTCGGTGATCGCGGCGGCGCCGGCGTTCTCCGGACGTACGTGCGGCATCAGCGCCGGGTTGTCCTCGGCGGCGGTGTAGATGCCGAACCAGAAGTCGGCGAACCCCGCTGGGTAGGCAGTGGCCAGCGCGGTGCCCGGCCGCAACGGCACGTTCTGCAGGTTGCGCGGCAGGCTGATCAGCTCGGTCCGCCCGGTGCGGGTGTCGATCGAGGCCAGGATCAGCGAGTCGGTCCGGATGCCCTTGCGGTCGGCCTCTCCGTCGCCGCCGAGCAGCAGCAGGTTCACCCGCTCCTTGTCCGCGAACGGGATGGGCGTCGGGGTCGGGGTCGGCGTGGGGGTGGCAACCATCGCCTGCGCGTCCGAGGCCTCGATCAGGTCCGAGCGGAACGTGTCGTGCAGGACGTCGCGCGCGGCGTAAACCGTCGACGCGCCGTAGGTCAGCGGCGCCATGACCGAGAGGCAGAGCACCGTCACCAGGCCGCGGGAGACCATCGCCTGCGGCCGGGACATCCGCGGCGGCTGGGCGGCCCGGTAGGCGGACAGGATCGTCGCGCACCACAGCAGGCCGGCCACGACCAGCGCGACCGCCACCGTGAGCAGCGTGTCCTGGCGGACCGCCAGGCGCTCGGTCTGCGACTGGTCGAGGAACAGCAGGCTCGTACCCAGCCCGACGACCAGGACGATCGTGACGACCAGGCAGGGCCAGTCCGGCGCGGCGCCGGCCGACGATCAGGTGGCCCACGCCCGGCAACAGGGAGGCCACGGCCGCGGTGCGGGCCCGGCGTACGGCCCGGACGTGGCGCAACCGGTCCCGGCGCGATGCCTGCATGCCACCCCCCGTGCCTCCGTGCGGACGCCTGTCCCCTCGGCGTACCCGCCCGCACCGGATTCTTACTCGGCTACCTGGGTGATGCGCGATGTTCGGCGCATGTGGCGTGTCACGATGATCATGTGGACGCCGTCACCGCCGTACCGCAGCCGCGCAACGAGCCCGTCCTGACCTATGCCCCCGGTTCGCCGGAGCGGGCCCGGATCGAACAGGCGCTGAAGACCGCCGCCGCGGAGACCGTCGAGATCACCCTCACCGTGGACGGTGAGCAGCGCGCCGGCACCGGCGACGAGCTCGTCGTCACCGCGCCGCACCGGCACGACCTGGTGCTGGCCCGCGGACGGGGCTCGACCCAGGCCGACGCCACGGCCGCGATCGACGCCGCCCTGAAGGCCGCGCCGGCCTGGCGGGAGCTCTCGTTCGACGCGCGGGCCGCCGTCTTCCTGCGCGCCGCCGACCTGCTGGCCGGGCCGTGGCGGGACCGCAGCAACGCGCTGACGATGCTCGGCCAGTCCAAGACCGTGTTCCAGTCCGAGATCGACGCGGTCTGCGAGCTCGTCGACTTCTGGCGCTGGAACGTGCACTTCGCCCGGGAGATCCTGGCCGGCCAACCGGTCTCGGTGCCCGGGGTCTGGAACCGCACCGACCACCGGCCGCTGGAGGGCTTCGTCTACGCGGTCACCCCGTTCAACTTCACCTCGATCGCGGGCAACCTGCCGACCGCGCCGGCGCTGATGGGCAACACCGTGGTCTGGAAGCCGGCCACCACCCAGCTGCTGGCCGCCCAGGCCACGATGCGGCTGCTCGAGGAGGCCGGCCTGCCGCCCGGGCGTGATCAACCTGCTGCCCGGGCACGGGCCGGAGACCTCGGCCGCGGTGCTGCCGCACCCCGCCCTGGCCGGCATCCATTTCACCGGCTCCACCGCGACGTTCTCCTCGCTGTGGCGGGGGATCGCGGACAACCTCGCGTCGTACCGGACCTACCCGCGCCTGGTCGGCGAGACCGGCGGCAAGGACTTCGTGCTCGCGCACCCCTCGGCCGACCCGGCGGCGCTGCGCACCGCGCTGATCCGCGGCGCGTTCGAGTACCAGGGCCAGAAGTGCTCGGCCGCGTCCCGCGCCTTCGTCCCGCGCTCGGTGTGGAACGTCATGGGTGCAGAGTTGCTGGAGCAGACCGCGTCGCTTCCGATGGGCGACATCGCCGACCTGTCGAACTTCATGGGCGCCGTCATCGACGACCGCGCCTTCGCCAAGCTCAGCGGCGCGATCGACCGGGCCCGCGCCGGGTCGACGACCAAGGTCCTGGTCGGCGGCGAGTACGACGACTGCCGAGGGCTACTACGTCCGCCCGACGATCGTCTCGACCGACGACCCGTCGAACGAGGTGCTCTGCACCGAGTACTTCGGCCCGCTGCTCGGCCTGTTCGTCTACGAGGACGCGCAGTGGGAAGACGTGCTGCGCCTGGTCGACACCGGCTCGCCCTACGGCCTGACCGGCGCCGTCTTCGCCAACGACCGCGCCGCCGTCGAGCAGGCCTCCGCGGCGCCTGCGCTTCACCGCCGGCAACTTCTACGTCAACGACAAGCCGACCGGTGCCGTCGTCGGCCAGCAGCCCTTCGGTGGCTCCCGCGCCTCGGGCACCAACGACAAGGCCGGCTCGCCCCTGAACCTGCTGCGCTGGGTGAGCCCGCGCTCGATCAAGGAAACCCTCGTCCCGCCGACCGACTGGCGCTACCCGCACATGGGCTAGGTGCTACAGACTCCCGAAAGCGCAGCAGAGCACGTGGAATCGCGAAATTCGGGTGCTCTGCTGCACTTTCGGGGGTGCATTCGACGGTGTGCGCTGGGGATCTCCTCGACCACACCGGCGTCCTTGCGGCACTCGATGCCGGCCGTCTGCGCCGCCAGGTCCTGGGCGGTAAACGTCTTACGCGCCTTGGTGCGCGACATCTTCCGGCCCGCCCCGTGCGAGGCGGAGTTGAAGGCGGCCGCGTTGCCGAGGCCGCGCCGGCGCGGATCGCGCCCTTGCGGGTGACGAGGACGTCGACGCCGTCGTAAGTTTCCTCCGCCACGTAGTTGTGATGGCACGTGATCGCCTCGTCGAACTGCACCTTCGGCACCGCCGTCCGGAGCGCGCGCTGCAGCAGCGCGAGCATCGTCGCCCGGTTGCGCTTGGCATAGTCCCGCGCCCAGTACAGGTCCCGGCGGTAGGCGTCCATCTGCGGCGTGCCCACCAGCAACACCGCCAGGTCGCGGTCCGGCAGGTCGGCGGGTTGCCTCCGCCGAGCGTGCCCATCTGGTGCAGGGCCCGCTCCCGGAGCTGCTGCACCGACCCGACCAGCTCGCCGAAGCCGGCCCAGAACGCGTCCCACCCGCCGGCACCCGGCACCCGGGAGGTCGGCACCGGCCGGTTGTGCTTGCTGAAGCCGACGGGGATCGCATCCTCGATCCGGCGCCGCAGGCCGGCCAGGTCGTCGGGCAGGTCGGCAGCACTCAACGAGGTGCGGACCGCCGTCATGCCGCACCCGATGTCGACGCCGACCGCGGCGGGGGAGACGGCGTCGCGCATCGCGATCACCGAGCCCACCGTCGCGCCCTTGCCGTAGTGCACGTCGGGCATCACTGCGACGCCGTGCACCCAGGGCAGGTTCGCCACGGTGCGCAACTGGGCCATCGCGAGGTCCTCGACGGTGGCGGGATCCGCCCACATTCGGATGCCGACGCGGTTGCCGGTGAGCACGGTGCTGGTCATGTCGGGAGTGTGCCCAGGACGGGCCCCATCACGACACCGGATTTCAGGAGGCTTCGGCGGCCTTCTTCAGGTTGGCCAGCGTGGTCTCCATGCACGTCTTGTTGTGCGTGTCCCGATCCTTCACCCCGGTGAGGACGGGAGCGACCTTCTTGAGCAAACCGCTGCGGGTGTCCTCGAAGCCCTCGGTGACGGTGCAGCCGGTCGCGGTCGGGGTGATGTCGTAGCTCCAGACCGCCACCGGCATGCCCATGGCCGAGACCTTGAACGCGAACTTCTCCGGGGCGCTCGCCTCGGTGACGACGACGTCGGTGGACCAGGACCGCCAGCCGCTCTTGTTCTTGCCCTTGAACTTCGCCCCGACCTCCGGGCCGCTCGCGCCGCCGCGCCACTTGCCGCCGCGGTTCTCCGGGCTCCACTCGCCCATGCGCGTGAGCTCGCTGACGAGGTCGTACACGATCTTGGGGTCGGCGGCGATGTCGGTCGAGGCTGAGACGGTAGCTGCCATGCGGGACGCTCCTTAACGGGGTGCGGATGGAGGACGCGACGAGGGTCAGGCCTCGGCGGACTTCTTCAGATTGGCCAGCGTGGTCTCGATCGCGGCCAGGTTGTGTGTGGCCCGATCACCGACGCCGGTGATCATCTTGCCGAGAACCGGCAGGCTGAAGACCGCGTTGCGCTTGTCGGTCCAGCTTTCGGTGACCTTGCACCCGGTCGCGGTCGGCTCGATCTCGTAGGTCCAGTCGCCGAACTGGAAAGGGCCGGCGATGGTGGTGAAATCGAACCGGCTCGGCGCGGTGGCGTCGTTGATGCGCACCACCCCGGACCACTTCTTCTTCCCGTGCTGGTTCGAGCCCTTGAACTTCGCGCCCGGTGCTGCGGCGGAGGCGCCGCCCAGCCACTTGCCGCCCTTGTTGTCCGGGCTCCACTCGCCCATGCGCGGCAGGTCGGTGACCATCGCGTAGACCTGCCCGCACGGCGCGGCGATCTCCGTACTGGCCGAGACGCGGGTCTTCTCACCCATGGAACGGCACCCCTTCCGGACGGCTGACGACGGAGCGTCAGTGATCCTTGCAGGTCTTGTTACTGGGTGGTACTCAGGGCCGCGGCGAGGCGAGCAGGCTTCGGAAGGCCCGCATCGCCACCGAGGCCATCGCCAGGTCCAGGGTCTCGGCGGAGGTGATTTCGCCGAACACCTTGGCCGCGCGGTTCACGGTGTCCCCGGCCTCGGCCCGCCAGGCTGCGAAGTGCTGGCCCGGGGTGGCCGAGGGTTCACCGGCGGCGAGAACGTCGGCGGTGAGTGAGGCGTGGGCGGCGAAGAGCTCCTCCCGGACGCTGGCCCGGGCGGTCGCCTTCCAGCGGTCGTCGCGGGGCAGGGCGTTGACCGCGGCCAGCAGCTCGGAGATCGCCAGCTTGTCCGCGACCAGGAAGTACACCTCGGCGACGTCCGCGCGGGAGAACCCGGTGGTGCGGGAGACCTCGACGATGTCCAGAGCCGCGAAGGCCAGGTCCATCGCGGCCGACCGCTCCGCGATGTCGTGCGGGACGCCGGCCTCGACCAGGGCGTCGCGCTCGGCCGCGAGGGCGTCGGCGTCGCCGCCGCGCACCATCTTCGGCACCATCGTCAGCACCTCGGTGACGCCGGCGGAGAAGAATTCCACCTCGGCGTCGATGTCGAGCGGCGAGCGGCGCTTGGCCAGCAACCAGCGGGTCGCCCGCTCGGCCAGGCGCCGGGCCTGCAGCCGCATCCGGGTCTGCACCTCGGCCGGGACCTCATTGTCCAGCGCGGCGACCTCCCGGCGGAACGGTTCGAGGTCGAAGGCGTCGCGGGCCACCAGGTAGGCCCGGGCGATGTCGACCTCGGGCGCTGCGGTCTCCTCACCCAGGCGCTGCAGGAAGGTGATGCCGGCGTCGTTGACCAGGTCGTTGACGACGACGGTGGTGAGGATCTCCCGGCGCAGCGGGTGCTTCTGGATGGCGTCGCCGAACCGCTGCTGCAGAGCCTTGGGGAAGTACTCGACCGGAACGTCGGCCAGCGAGGCCGACTCCGGGAGGTCTGTGGCCAGCAGTTCGTGGTTGAGCTGAATCTTCACGTAGGCCAACAGAACCGCGAGCTCCGGCGCCGTCAGGCCTTTGCCCTCCGTCGCGCGCGCGGCGATCTCCTTCTCGGACGGGAGGAACTCCAGCGCCCGGTCCAGCACCCCGGCGTTCTCCATCGTTCGCATCAATCGGGCGTGGGCATGCAGCAGGGCCGGCGCCTGCGCGAGTGCGTTGGCCAGCGAGATGTTCTGGGTGTAGTTGTCCTGCAGGACCAGTGCGGCGACCTCGTCGGTCATCGAGGCGAGCAGCGGGTCACGTTCGGCCTCGTTGAGCTGGCCGGCGGCGATCGCCGCATCCAGCAGGATCTTGATGTTCACCTCGTGGTCAGAGGTGTCCACGCCGGCGGAGTTGTCGATCGCGTCGGTGTTGACCCGGCCGCCGGCGCCGCCCGCGCCGAGCAGCGCGTACTCGATGCGCCCGCGCTGGGTCATGCCGAGGTTGCCGCCCTCCCCGACGGCGGCGGCGCGCAGCTCCGCTCCGTCGACGCGGATCGCGTCGTTGGCCTTGTCCCCGACCTCGGCGTGGGTCTCCGTGGAGGCCTTGACGTAGGTGCCGATGCCCCCGTTCCAGAACAGGTCGACCTCGGCGAGCAGGATCGCCCGCATCACGTCGTTCGGCGCCATCGCGGTGACGTCGGCGGGCAGTCCGAGTCGCGCCCGCACCTGCTCGGTAATCGGAATCGACTTGGCCGAGCGGGGGTGCACGCCGCCGCCCTCGGAGATCAGCGAGGCGTCGTAGTCCGCCCACGAGGACCGGGGCAGGGCGAACATCCGGGCCCGCTCGGCGTAGGAGGTCGCCGCGTCCGGGTCGGGGTCGAGGAAGATGTGGCGGTGGTCGAAAGCGGCGACCAGGCGGATGTGCTCGGAGAGCAACATGCCGTTGCCGAACACGTCGCCGGACATGTCCCCGACGCCGACGCAGGTGAAGTCCTGCGTCTGGCAGTCGATGCCGCGCTCGCGGAAGTGCCGCTTGACCGACTCCCACGCTCCGCGCGCGGTGATGCCCATCGCCTTGTGGTCATAACCCACCGACCCGCCGGAGGCGAAGGCGTCGCCGAGCCAGAAGCCGCGCTTGACGCTGATCTCGTTCGCGATGTCGGAGAACTTCGCGGTGCCCTTGTCGGCGGCGACCACCAGGTAGGCGTCGTCGGCGTCGTGACGGACCACCTGCGGGGCGGGCACGAGCTCGCCGGTGACCAGGTTGTCGGTGACGTCGAGCATCGCGCCGATGAAGGTGCGGTAGCAGGCCACGCCCTCGGCCGCGAACGCGTCCCGGTCCGCGTCGGGGGACCCGGTGGCGACGGGCACCCGCTTGACGACAAACCCGCCCTTCGCGCCGACCGGCACGATCACGGTGTTCTTCACCATCTGGGCCTTGACCAGGCCGAGGATCTCGGTGCGGAAGTCCTCGCGCCGGTCGGACCAGCGCAGCCCGCCGCGGGCGACCGGCCCGAACCGCAGGTGCACGCCCTCGACGGTGGGGGAGTAGACCCAGATCTCGAACATCGGCCGCGGAGCGGGCAGGTCCGGGCACTTGTGCGGGTCGAACTTGAACGCCAGTCCCTGCCGTTCCTCGTCCTCGCGCCGGGGCACCCAATAGTTGGTGCGCAAGGTGGCCTCGATCAAGCGCCAGGAACGCGCGCAGGATCCGGTCGGCGTCCAAGCTGGCGACGTGGTCGAGTGCTTCGGTGACGTCGGTGGTCAGCGCGTCGCAGACCTCCATGCGCTCCGCGTTGTCGGCCGCGCCGAGCTTGGGGTTGAAGCGCGCCTCGAACAGCAGCGCCAGGCTGCGCGCGATCGCGCAGTTCGCGGTGACGACCTGTTCGAGGTATTCGTAACCGAAGGTGCTGCCGGTCTGGCGCAGGTACTTCGCGTATGCGCGGATGACCGACACCTGACGCCACGTCAGAGCGGCAGAGAGCACCAGCTTGTTGAAGCCGTCGGACTCGGCCCGACCGTCGCGGGCGGCGAGGAACGCGTCTTCGAAGACCGCCCGGATTCCCGGGGTCGGCTGGGCCAGCTCGTCGGTGCGCAGGCCGAAGTCATAGATCCAGGCCTCCTCACCAGCCAGCTCGATCCGGTAGGGCTGCTCGTCGGTGACCTCGACGCCGAGGTGCTGCAGCGCCGGCAACATTTCCGACAGGGAAAGCGCCGGCCCGCGCCGGTACACCGAGAACCGGCGGTGCCCGGTGGCGCCGTTGCGCGGTTCGTAGAGCCGCACGCAGATGCCGTCGCCTGGGGGCAGTGCTTCGATGCGGGTCAGGTCGTCGACCGCGGCGGAGGGGGAGTTGGACTCCCGATAGCCGGCCGGGAAGGCCTCGGCGTAACGCGCCGTCAGCGTCGCCGCGTCGTGCTCCTCGTAACGCTCCTCGAGGGCTTGGTGCAGCGATTCGCGCCAGGTCCGGGTGGCCTCGACCAGCACGGCCTCGACCAGGGCGGCGTCCATCGGCTGCCGGCGCTCGATCGGCAGCGACGGGTCGATGTGGACCACGAAGTGCAGGCGAGCCAGCACGGACTCCGTCACCCGCGAGGTGTACTCGACGCTGATTCCGTCGAGCTGGGCGAGCAGGATCTCCTGGATCTTGAGCCGGTTCTCGGTGTTGTAGCGGTCGCGCGGCAGGTAGACCAGCGCGGAGACGAAGCGGCCGAACTCGTCCGAGCGCAGGAACAGGCGAAGCTGCTTGCGCTCCTTGAGGTGCAGCACCGCGAGCAGCACCTTGTACAGCTGCGGCACCGGGGTCTGGAACAGCTCGTCGCGCGGATAGGTTTCGATCGCCTCGAGCAGGTCGCGCCCGGAGTAGCTGTTCGGGATGAAGCCGGTCAGCTCGTAGAGCTCGTCGACCTTGCGGCGCAGCACCGGGATGCGCGCGACGTTCTCGGTGTAGGCGGCGCGGCTGAACAGCCCGACGAACCGCCGCTCGCCGACGACCTCGCCGTCGACGAACTTCTTCACCCCGATGTAGTCCAGGTACCCGGGACGGTGCACGGTCGAGCGGGTCGTGGACTTGGTAATGATCAGCGGCCGGGAGTCTCGTGCCCGGGCCCGGGCGTCCGGGGTGAGGGCGTCGAAGGACTTCGAGCGCAGCACGTCGTCGCGCATGATGCCGAGTCCGGTGCCGGGGACGCCGCGGAGCACCTCTTCCGGGCCGTCCGGGCCGTCCTCGGTGAACAGGTCGTACTCGCGGTAGCCGAGGAAGGTGAAGTGGTTGTCGGCCAACCAGCGCAGCAGTTCCCACGCCTCGGCGATCTCCGGGTCGGTCTCCCGGCCTGGCATGCCCTCCTCGCCGATCAGGTCGTCGGCCGCTCGCAGCGCGGCCTCGCCCATCTTCTGCCAGTCCTCGACGGCGTCGCGGACGTCGCGCAGCACCTGGCGCAGCTCGGCCTCGATCCGGGCCATCTCGGCCGCGGACACCTGGTCGATCTCCAGGTGCATCCAGGACTCGGGGTATCCGCCGTCGGGGATCGGGGCGTCGCGGTCGTGGCCCGGGGCATCCTCGATGCCGAGCAGCGCGCCGGTGATGTCGCGCTGCACCACGATCTGCGGGTGCACGACCAGATCGATATCGCGGTCGCCCTGGGTCAGGGCCGCCGTGACGGAGTCGACCAGGAACGGCATGTCGTCGGTGACGATCTCGACCACCGTGCGCCCGCCGGCCGACCAGCCGTGGGTCTCGCGGGTCGGGGTGTAGACGCGGACCTTGACTGTTCCCTGCGGCCGGTTGGCGGCAAGTTCGAGGTGCGCGCGCACGGCGCCCTCGAGGTCGACCCTCGATCGCTCGCTGAACTCGTCCGCCATGGCGTGGCGGTAGTAGGTCCGCTCCAGGCGGGTCCAGTCCTCCGCGGAGATGACGCTCTGATCGCTCATAGGTGATCCCGCAGTTCCCACAACAAGGGGTAGTACCGCACTGGCAGCCGTCCACGCAGGTAGGGGCCACCGGACGAGCCGCCGGTGCCGGACTTGGTGCCGATCTGGCGCTCGACCATGAGCACGTGGCGCGAGCGCCACAGCCACGCGTTCGCGTCGTGCTCGACCAGGGCCTCGGCCAGGTCCCAGGCGTCGCCGTGACTGTCCCGGTCCCGGGCGACGGTGAGCAGGCTGGCGGTGATCTCGGTCGTTCGAGCCGGTCGCCAGGCCGCGGGTGCCCAATACGTGCAGGAACGCGTCCCACAGCGTCGGCTCGGCGAGGCGGCGCTCGAGGCGGGCCCGCTCGGCGTCGGTCAGCGAGGTGAAGCGCGCCAGGAAGTCGGGGTCCTTCGCGCCGGAGAGGAACTCCATCTCACGGAACTGCACCGACTGGAAGCCACTGGCCGGGGCGAGGCGGGACCGGAAGACCAGGAAGTCCTGTGGCGTCATCGTCTCCAGGATCTCGACCTGCCCGACCAGGGTGCGCTCGATGCTGTGCACCCGGCCGAGCAGTTGGCGGGCCTGCCAGCCCCGGCCGGCGAACATCGCGTCCCGGACCGCCTCCAGCTCGTGCAGGATCTGCTGGAACCAGAGTTCATACACCTGGTGGATCGTGATGAACAACAGCTCGTCGTGCGCCGGGGGCTCGCGAGGCCAGGCGTTGCTGGTCCAGCAGCTGGGGCAGGCGCAGGTAGGACCCGTAGGTCAGGCGGGCGCCCTCCTCGCCGAAGGAGCGCCCCTCCGACGTGCGCGGCTCTGCGCTGGTCACGGGCCCGACCCTAGCGCCGCAAACCCCGTAAAACCGCTCACGCGGTCGCAGGTCCGAATGAGGGAGGACGACTGGGCCGATCGGGCCGGGATTGCGCATTTGCCCCACGACGGCCGCCCGATCAGTTCATGATCAACAAGTTCGGGACACGATTCGGGGGGATCGTCATGACTGTCCTGCGTGCGCGGCTGCGTGCTGCGTCAGTGGGTGCCCTTTTGGTGGCCGGGACCTGATCTATGGCTTCGGCGGCAATGACGCGATCAAGGGCCGCGGCGGTGCGGACCTGATCTGTGCCGGCAGCGGTGACGACATCGTGATCGGAGGCGACGGGCGCGACGTCGTGTACGCCGGCACCGGGAACGACCGCGTGAATGGCGGCGACGGCAACGACCGGATCCGCGGCGGCGACGGCAACGACCTGCTGATCGGTAAGAACGGCCGCGACGCCATGTCCGGGGAGAACGGCGACGGCCGGCTCCGCGGCAACAAAGGCGCGGACACCCTGAACGGCAACGCCGGCCACGACGTGCTCCGCGGCGGCGACGGTGATGTCGACATCAACGGCGGCCCGGACACCAACGACATCAAGCAGTAGGCAGAGCAACGCCTTCCGCGGCCCGTCACCGGTCTCCGGCAGCGGGCCGCAGGGCTGCGCGCGCTCGTGGACCTCGGCCGCTTGGCGCGCGCAACAGCAGGGGGTGGCATGCGCGGCCGAACGGGGGACCGCAAGTCGGGCCAAAGAGACGAGTTCGCCCATTCGGTCCCGGCGGAGCCGCGGTTCGGGTCAAGATCAACTTGATCATCACACGACAAATTCGGGGGGATTTGCAGATGACTGTTACGCATGCGCGGCTGAAGGCCGCATCGGTGGGCGCGCTGCTCGTGGCCGGTCTGGTGGCGGTGCCGAGCGGCGCGGCCGCGGCCGAGGTCCTGGATCAGCAGCAGACGACTATGACTTCGCCGAACGGGTTGTCGAATACCGCTAGCTGGGCTCAGGTGTTCACCGCCGGCCTCAACGGGCCGCTGTCCCGGGTGGAGCTCCGGCTCGACAAGGATCCGGCCGCTACCGCGCCTCTCTTCGTGGAGCTGCGCAGCGTCTCGGCCGGTGTGCCCACTGCGACCGTGCTGGCGTCGAAGCAGGTGCCGGCCGCTGACCTCGCGAACTCGGCCGGTGGCGACGTGCCATTCGAGTCGGTCGCTTTCGCGAATCCCGCCGCCGTGCTCGCCGGCGCCCAGTACGCCCTGGTGGTCCACACCAACGGGATCGCGCAGAACTACCGGGTCGGCAACACCAACGCCAACGTCTACGCCGCGGGTGCGGCGTATTCGAGCGCCGCCTCGCCGCCGGTGGCGGCCTGGACCGTCCAGACGTTCGATATGGCGTTCAAGACCTTCGTGCTGCCGTTCGATGCGGCCTGTGACGCCAACGGCATCCGGACCGGGTTCAACGTGATCAAGGGCACCGACGGCGCGGACACCCTGGTCGGCACCAACGGCCGGGACCTGATCTACGGCTTCGGTGGCAACGACGTCATCAAGGGCCGTGGCGGCAGCGACCTGATCTGCGGCGACGACGGCAACGACCTCATCGTCGGTGGCGACGGTAAGGACGTCGTCTTCGGTGGCACCGGCAATGACCGGATCCGTGGCAATGACGGCAACGACCGCCTGCGTGGCGGTGACGGCAACGACGTGCTGTCCGGCGGCAACGGTCGGGACAGCCTCGCCGGCGGCGGCGGGGAGGACGTGCTGCGCGGCAACGCCGGGCGGGACCGTCTTGACGGCGGTTCGGGCAACGACATCCTGCGCGGCGGCGACGGCGCCGACTTCCTGCGAGGCGGCCCGGGCACGGACGACGTCAGCGGCTGATCGAGAACTGCCCACTGCGGCCCGTCACCGGTCCCGGTGGCGGGCCGCAGTGCGTGCCGAGGCGATGAAGGGACGGTGACCTGCGCAAACGTGGGCTGGGCACGTCCGATCCGGAGGAAGTGCCGGTCGATTCTTTGTGAAGGCGCCCCTATCAAGCCACACTCACCATCGGCAAAGCTTTCGTCCACGTTGGTCCGACTTGTCCCGGACCCGGCACCCCACCGAAGGACACCGATGTCGAATACGCCCACCCGAGGTCGCCACCGTCGCCTCAGCCCCGCCCGTCGCAATGCGACTCGCGTCGCCGCTTCGGCCGGAACCGCCGGCGCCCTCGTGCTCGCGGCGGGGGCCGCGGCGGCCGCTGTGGGAACCGCCACCGAGACGGGCGACTCGCGCGCCAAGGGTGTCGACGGCAACGCGACCTCCTGCGGTGACGGCAAGTTCGGCGTCGGCGTCGGCGGTACGGCGTACGGCATCGGCACGGGTGGCTCGCCCGGACCGGTGGTGAGTTACACCGACGGCGAGATCGGCGAGATTCCCGTCTCGATCTCAGCGGTGAAGTCCGGCTATCGCGTGCTCGCCGTGGTGGTGAAGGGCGGCAACGGCTACAACCTCTACCTGCCCGGAACCACCGGCAACCCGGAGACCGGCGTCGGCAGCACGCCGGAGTGGAAGGACCTGCACTCGCCCCTGAACCCGAACGGGAAGCCGGCGGGCATCAGCCACTGGTTCGTCTGCGCCAACTCGGTCCCGATCGCTCAGTCGACCACCACCGACGAGCAGGCGGCGAAGGACAAGGCCGAGAAGGAGGCCGCCGAGGCCAAGGCGGCGAAGGAGAAGGCTGACAAGGAAGCCGCCGAGGCCAAGGCGGCGAAGGACAAGGCTGACAAGGAGGCCGAAGAAGCCAAGGCGGCCAAGGACAAGGCCGACAAGGACGCCGCGGACGCGGCTGCCGAGGAGGCCAAGGTCGCGAAGGACAAGGCCGACAAGGAGGCTCAGGAGGCCAAGGCCGCGAAGGACAAGGCGGACAAGGAAGCTGCCGAAGCGAAGGCCGCGAAGGACAAGGCCGAGAAGGACGCTTCGGACGCGAAGGCAGCTGAGGAGGCGAAGGCCGCCGAGGAGGCCAAGGCCGCGAAGGACAAGGCGGACAAGGAGGCTGAGGAGGCCAAGGCCGCGAAGGACAAGGCGGACAAGGAGGCCGCGGAGGCCAAGGCCGCGAAGGACAAGGCGGACAAGGAAGCCGCCGAGGCGAAGGCGGCGAAGGACAATGCCGACAAGGACGCCGCGGACGCGGCTGCCGAGGAAGCCAAGGTCGCGAAGGACAAGGCCGACAAGGCTGCGGAGGAGGCCAAGGCCGCCAAGGACAAGGCCGACAAGGAAGCCGAAGAGGCCAAGGCCGCCAAGGACAAGGCCGACAAGGAAGCCGCGGACGCCACCGCCGCCACCGACGCCACGCCAGGCACCCCCGCCGGCGAGGTCGACGGGGTGGAACGGGACGACACCGCGGACCCGGCCGAGACCGACGACGCCTCCGACCCGGCGGATGAGACCACGACGGCCCGGGACACCGAAGAAGCCGGCGAGGATCTGCCCGACACCGGTGGTGCGAACGCGGGCCTGGCGGCGGTCGGCGGCCTGCTGGTGGCGGCCGGTGCCGCACTGACCAGGGTCGGCCCCGGGATCGGTCCCCGGCACGCCGCCGCCCGACGGAGAGGCGCGCACCGCAAGGTCTGATCTTCACAGCGCGCTGCGCCCGAGCGTCCTCCCACGGAGGCGCTCGGGCGCACGTCTTTAGCCGCCTCCGCCTCGCGTAGGGTGCAATCCCGTGGCCGTACCCGATTTCACCGAGGCGCTCAAGGCGCTCGACGCGACGCTGAGCTCCGTCGAGTCCGTGATCGACCTCGACGCGCTGCACGCCGAGTATGCCGAGCTGGAGGTGCAGGCCGCTGCCCCGAACCTCTGGGACGACCAGGAGCGGGCGCAGAAGGTCACCAGCCGGATGTCGGTGGTGCAGTCCGAGATCAAGCGCATGGAGCAGGTGCGCCGCCGCGTCGACGACCTGAGTGTGTTGTACGAGATGGCCGAAGAGGCTGACGACGACGACACCCGCGCCGAGGCCGAGGCCGAGCTGGCCAACCTGACCCGCGAGATCGGCGAGCTCGAGGTCCGCACGCTGCTCAACGGCGAGTACGACGCGCGCGATGCCCTGGTCACGATCCGTTCCGAGGCCGGCGGGGTGGACGCCGCCGACTTCGCCGAGATGCTCCTGCGGATGTACCTGCGCTGGGCCGAGCGACACGGATACGCCACGGAGGTCTACGACACCTCCTACGCGGAAGAGGCGGGCATCAAGTCCGCCACCTTCGTGGTGCACGCTCCCCACGCCTACGGCACCCTCTCGGTCGAACAGGGCACGCACCGGCTCGTGCGGATCTCCCCGTTCGACAACCAGGGTCGGCGTCAGACCTCGTTCGCCGCCGTCGAGGTACTGCCGGTGACCGAGCAGACCGACCACGTCGAGATTCCCGAGAACGACATCCGCATCGACGTGTTCCGGTCCTCGGGCCCGGGTGGGCAGAGCGTGAACACCACGGACTCCGCGGTCCGCATCACGCACCTGCCGACCGGGGTGGTGGTGTCCTGCCAGAACGAGAAGTCACAGATTCAGAACCGGGCCGCCGCGCTGCGGGTCCTGCAGTCCCGCCTCCTCAAGCTCCGCAAGGAGGAGGAGGACGCCAAGATGAACGCCCTCAAGGGCGATTCGTCCGGTTCGTGGGGGAATCAGATGCGGTCCTACGTGGTCCACCCGTACCAGATGGTCAAGGACCTGCGCACCGAGCACGAGGTCGGCAACCCGGCCGCCGTGTTCAACGGCGAGATCGACGACTTCATCGAGGCCGGCATCCGCTGGCGCCGCTCCGGCACACCCTCGTAGAACGCCCGTGTAACCGGGTACTGGGCCGTACGCGGCCTACTATCGATCAAGGCTGCTCGTCCGCTAACCGGCCGCCGTGGGGACTGCTTTCTCGTGATCCGACTGGACAACGTCACCAAGACCTACCCGAGCCAGGACCGGCCGGCGCTGCGCGACATCTCGCTCGAGATCGTGAAGGGCGAGTTCGTCTTCCTCGTCGGCTCCTCCGGCTCGGGCAAGTCGACGTTCCTGCGCCTGGTGCTCAAGGAGGAGAAGCCCTCCACCGGGACCGTCCACGTCCTCGGCAAGGACCTGGCCCGGCTCTCGAACTGGAAGGTCCCGCAGTTGCGCCGCCAGATCGGCACGGTGTTCCAGGACTTCCGCCTGCTGCCCAACAAGACGGTGCGCTGAGAACGTCGCGTTCGCCCTCGAGGTGATCGGCAAGTCCCGCGGCGTCACCCGCCGGGTGGTCCCCGAGGTGCTCGACCTGGTCGGTCTGCAGGGCAAGGAGGACCGGATGCCCGACGAGCTTTCCGGTGGTGAGCAGCAGCGCGTCGCGATCGCGCGCGCCTTCGTCAACCGGCCGCTGATCCTGATCGCCGACGAGCCCACCGGAAACCTCGACCCGACCACCTCGGTCGGCATCATGAAGCTGCTGGACCGGATCAACCGGACCGGCACCACCGTGCTGATGGCCACGCACGACCAGGCCATCGTCGACCAGATGCGCAAGCGCGTCATCGAACTCGAGACCGGGCGGATGGTGCGCGACCAGCACCGCGGTGTGTACGGGTACAGCGCATGACGAGGTCGGGCGCGTGAGAGTTTCCTTCGTCACGCAGGAGATCGTGACCGGTCTCAAGCGCAACCTGACGATGACGATCGCTGTCGTCATCACCACTGCGGTCTCCCTCGCCCTGTTCGGCCTCGCGATGCTCACGGGCAAGCAGGTCGACACCATGAAGGACTACTGGTACGACAAGGTCGAGGTCACCCTTTTCCTTTGCCTGCCAACGGATTCCGGCGCCCAGAGCTGCAAGAGCGGAGCCGCCACCGAGGAGCAGAAGCAGGCCATCGCCGCCGATCTGGAGAAGCTGCGCCCGTTGGTCGCCGAGGTGTACTTCGAGACCAAGCCCGAGGCCTACCAGCGGTTCAAGGAGCGCTTCGACACCGAGCTCGCGGCGAACATCACCCCGGAGTCGCTGCCGGAGTCCTACCGGGTGAAGCTCTCCGACCCGACCAAGTACGACATCATCTTCAGTGCGTTCAACGGCCGGCCCGGGGTCTACCAGGTGCAGGACCAGAGGACTGTCCTGGAGCCGTTCTTCCGGGTGCTGCGGGCGGTGTCGATCGGTGCGTTGCTGTTGGCCGGCATCATCCTCGGCGCCGCGCTGCTACTCATCATCAACACCATCCGTCTGTCCGCGTACAGCAGGCGCCGTGAGACCGGGATCATGCGCCTGGTGGGCGCCTCGAACTTCTACATCCGACTGCCGTTCATCCTCGAAGGGGCGATCGCCGGTGCGGTCGGAGCGGTCCTGGCGACCTTCCTCGTGATCGCGGCCAAGTGGGCCGGAGTGGACCACTACCTGGAGCCCAACTTCCAGTTCACCTCCTTCATCGGGTGGGACGCGGTGGTCAGCACCGTTCCGTGGCTGTTCCTGTTCGGGGTGGGCGGATCGGCCCTGGTCTCCGCAGTCACCCTGCGGCGCTACCTGCGCGTCTAGCCCCGCCCAAGACCCGGCGCGCCCTGTCGGCACCCACCACCTTCCCGTGGTACCCATGTGACTGAAGTTAAGTCTGGGGTTAGGGGAGCGGTATGCCCAGGACGGCTCGCCACGGCGGCCTCGCGATGGTGGTCGCGGTGGCGCTGGCGGCGTTCATGCTTCCGCAGGCCCAGGCCGACGACGATGTGAAGGCCAAGAAGCGGGCGGTCGACTCCCAGGTCCAGGACCTCGGGGAGGACCTCCACGAGCAGAACGCCGAGGTCAAGGAAGCCACCACCGCGCTGGCCGACGCCGAGGCCAAGCTCCCGCCGGCCCAGGCCGCGCTGAGCGCCGCCCGGACCGCGCTGGCCAATGCCGAGGACGCCCAGTTCGACGCCGGGCTGTCCCTGGCCGCCACCGAGTCGGCTGCCGAGCAGGCGCTGATCGAGTACCTCGCCGCCCAGGGACGGATGCGGGCGATCCGCCTGGCGCTCGGCGAGTTCGCCCGGCAGGCCTACATGGGCGGCGGCTTCGAGCGCCTGTCCCTGGTGATGAACGCCCAGAGCCCCGAGGACCTGACCTCGGCGATGGCCTACTACGAGACGGTCAACCGGTCCGAGAAGCAGGTCCTCGCCGACCTCGACGCCCTCCAGGAGGACCTGGAGACCAAGCAGGACTCCCTGGACTCGGCGCGCGAACGCATCCTGCAGGAGCAGGAGCAGGCCGAGGCGGCCGTCGAGGCCACCACCGCGGCCCGCAACACCGCCACCGCGGCGCAGGCCCAGGTCCAAACGCTGATCGCGGCCCGCGGCGCCGCGCTGGAGAAGGCCGAGGATCTCAGGGAGGAGATCGAGAAGCGCCTGGCGGTGATGAAGGCCGAGTCCGACCGCCTCGCCGAGGTCATCCGCAAGCGCGCCGAGGCCGCCCGCAAGGCCGCCGAGGCGGCCAAGAAGGCCGGCAAGGAGGTCGTCCAGGGCACCGGGCTGCTCAGCCGGCCGGTCAACGGCCCCATCACCTCGCCGTACGGGATGCGGTACCACCCGATCCTGCACCGCTACAAGCTGCACACCGGCACCGACTTCGGAGTGCCCAGCGGCACCGCGGTCCGGGCCGCCCGCGAGGGCACCGTCATCGAGGCGTACTACAACAGCGCCTACGGCAACCGGGTGGTCGTCGACCACGGCTACGTCAACGGGGTCTACCTGGTGACGACCTACAACCACCTGAGCCGCGACACCGTCAGCCGGGGCGAGAAGCTCGCGCGCGGCGAGGTCCTCGGCTACTCCGGCAGCACCGGCTACTCCACCGGTCCGCACCTGCACTTCGAGGTGATGGAGGACGGCCACTTCGTCGACCCCATGAAATGGCTCGACTGAGTTCCTCGGCGGCCCCGTATCCTTCACCACCATGTCGCGTGAACGCGGGCGGAAGATGATCGCCCAGAACAAGAAGGCGCGGCACGACTACCTCATCGAGGACACCTACGAGGCGGGCCTGGTCCTGACCGGCACCGAGGTGAAGTCGCTGCGGGCCGGGCGTGCCTCGCTGATCGACGGCTTCGCGACCTTCCGCGACGGCGAGATGTACCTGCACGCCGTGCACATCCCGCCGTACCACCAGGGCAACTGGACCAACCACGAGCCGCGTCGGGTGCGCAAACTGCTGCTGCACAAGGCGGAGCTCGACCGCTGGGAGCAGAAGATGAAGGAGTCGGGACTGACGATCGTCCCGCTCGCGCTGTACTTCTCCGACGGCCGGGCCAAGGTCGAGATCGGGCTGGCCCGCGGCAAGAAGCTGCACGACAAGCGCCAGGCCCTCTCGGAGCGTCAGGCGACGCGCGAGATGGCCCGCGAGATGGTTCGCCGCAACCGCGGCGAGCGGGACTGACCTAGCGTCAGGCGGTGCGGCGCCGCTGTGGGCTGGCGTCGATGACCCGGGCCAGACCCAGAATCGTGGCCCCCACCGCCGAGCGGTAGGCAGCGTGCCACCGGCTCTGCTTCGGTGCGCTCATGGCCTGCCAGGTGATCTTTTGGTCCATGCGAGGAGTCTGGGCGGCCCGCGTGACGCCGGGATTTCGTGACCGTGGTCACCATGTGAACTTGCCGGGTATCCTGGCCGGACAACTGCACAGGGGGTGATCGGTTTCGACTGCGGATGTCGTTGCAGGAGAAGCGGGCCGAGGACGCGGGGATGATCTCGTTAACCATGCCTCGCAAAAAAATAAGCGCCAAGGTTTCTAACCAGCGCGATCTCGCTCTCGCCGCCTGACGGTAGAGCACTAGGAGATCTGTCAGCCCGGGGAGTGTCATCGACCCGGTGTCTGGCATCAGCTAGATGACTTACCTGCCGACCCGGTCACGGGGCCGGCAGGGACACCAAACAGTGGCTGGGCCTGTCGGGACGCTTGTCTGCGTGACGTCCCGAGGCCGAGAAAATCAACTGCAGACTGCGCCCGGAGAAGACCTGGATCGGTGCCGTAGGACGCGGGTTCAATTCCCGCCACCTCCACCACAACCCAGCACCCCTGTGTGAAGGCGGGGCGCGCCTCGGAGATCCGAGACGCGCCCCGCCTTACTGTGTCCGGTGGGCCCTCGCGGGCCCGGATGCAGTCGGCTGGAGGGGTTCGTCATGGGCAAGCGTGCGGCAGCGGCGGCAGGTGCACTGGTGGTGTTGGCCGGGTCGGCGGTGATCTGGGCGCCCAGTGCCCAGGCGGCGGACCCCACCGTGGTCCGCACCTGCACCGGCAAGGTGGGCGGGGAGAAGGTCAAGCTCAAGGTCGTCCTCCACCTGCGGGATGCGGCGGACAACGACGTCACCGCGGTCGATCTGCGTGCGACGGACGAGAACGAGACCGGCGGCTTCCGCAACCGGGACGTCGACCTGCGCAAGCTCTCGTTGCGCGTCAAGGACGAAGCCGGCGGCGTCGCCGCGAAGACCAGCACCCCGAGTTCGCCGTTCGCGGTCGATCTGGCCACGGCCGGCGACGAGGTCGGCAAGGTGCACGCCGAAGCCAGGTTCCGGACCGAGAAGCGGACCGGCGTCGTCTCCTGCAACTTCACGTTCAAGGAGAACGAGGGCGGCACCGGCAACGGGTAGGGGAGTGCAGGCTTAAAACGTCTCGGGGCGGCGCCATTGGCGCCGCCCCGCTGCGCTCATGGAGACACAGTGTTGGTGCGTTGCGGGGCAGGCTAGGAGTCCGACCACGCGGTGCTTAGGTCTTACTTCGCGAGCGCGCCACCGGACAGGCTGGACAGCGTCTCGCGGACCGTGGACAGCTGCGCGTTGATGCTGTCGCGACGGTGGGTCAGGGCGGCGAGCTCACGCTCGGCGTCCTGCTGCAGGCGCTCGGCGCGCGAGGTGGTCTCGGTGATGAGCTCGGTCGCGGCGGTGCGGGCGGCCTCGATGAGGGCCTTGGCGGCGCGCTGCGAGTCCTCGGTCATCCGGGCGGCTTCGGCCTTCATCTGCTCGGCCATCTGCGCGGTCTCGGCCAGGCGACGCTCCGCGGTCTCCTGACGGGAGATCGTGTCGCGCTCGAACTGCTCGCGCTGCGCGCTGAGCTTGGTCTCGACCTCGGTCGCGATCTGGGCGCCCTTGATGCGCGCCTTCTCGACGACGTCGCTGGTGCTGGCGACCATCTGGGCGGCCTTGTCGGTCGACTCCTGACGGATGCGCTCGGCCTCGGCGCGAGCCGAGCCGATCATGCCCTCGATCTGGGCGCGGACCTCGGCCTCGCGGCGGTCGGTCTCGTCCTTGGTGCGGGCCATGAGCTCCTCGGCCGTGGACATCGCCCGCTCGCGCTCACGCTGGCCGGCCATCTCGGCGTCGGACTGGGTGCGCTGCGAGTCCTCGTCGGCGTCGCGGAGGATGTTCTCCAGCTTGCGCGACAGGGTGATGTAGTACGGAGCGCTCTCGCCGTTGGCCAGCGACTGCGTCATACGGGCCATCTCGCGCTCGAGCTCGGCGGCGCGACGCTCGTAGGCGATGCGCTCGTCGGTCAGCGCGGCCACCTTCGCGTCCACAGCGGCCCGGTCGTATCCGCGCATGGCGGTGTCAAAGTGTGAAGTGCTCGGGTTCATGGTCATCGCGGGTCACTGATCCCCTGTCAGTACGTGCCTTGGACGGTGGCTTGGCGTTAGCACGATGATCGCAGTGCGATTGCCCGGCGCGCGACGGACTGAAGTATTTGACCCCGCCTGAATGGCAAATTCTTCCGGCGGAATGCCGTCCTTCGATAGACATTCGCCCGTGCTGTGCTAATGCGGGCGTTCACTATCTCCTTGCCCGAAATGACCCGATTTGGGACCACCCACATGGCCTAACTGAACGTTTGCTGAACGGGAAGGTTTCCGCTTCCCGCCGCCATGGGTAGGAGTGACGGGTCGGCCACCCGGACGGGCGAACCGCCGGCCCCTCGAAACCGAATGCCGGACATGAAAGGCTCCAGCGCACATCCAGCCGAGGGGACGCACAGGGTGAGCACGTCGCCGAGCGTCCGGGTACAGCGTGCCCGGGGCGAGACCATCGCGGTCGTCCTGGTGCTCTACGGGGGCAAGGCCGAGAGCCACGAGCCGTCCCAGCCCTGGCATCTGTCCAGGCTGCGGATCCGCTCGTTCGCCAACAAGATCCACCGCCGGACCCGGCGCGACGGGGTCGCGACCTGGACCCTGCGCTACCGGCTGCGCGGCTGGAACGGCGCCGAGGCCTCTCCGGTGGCGGATGCGCGCTGGGCGCTGGAGGAGATTCGGACCCGGCACGGTGACGTCCCGGTGGTGCTGGTCGGGCACTCGATGGGCGGGCGCACCGCGCTGCGGGTGGCCGACGACCCGGCCGTGACCGGGATCGTGGCGCTCGCCCCCTGGCTGCCCGAGGGGGAGCCCCGGGTCCGGCTCGGCGCCCGGCGCCTGCTGGTCATCCACGGCACGCTGGACCGCTGGACCGACCCCCGGGCCTCGAAGGCCTACGTCGAGGCCGCCCGCGCCGAGGGCTCCCCGGCCAGTTGGCTGGCGATGACCGGGCACGGCCACTTCATGCTGCGCAGCCGGGCCAAGTGGAAGCGTCTGACCAGCGATTTCGTCTGTCTGTGTCTCAACGAACCCGTTGGGGGGCAAGCCGAGGAACCGCCCGCGCCGAACCTTCCGCATCATGCCTGGGACCCCTCGTGACGCCCGCCCGCAGAGTCGCCGACGCATCGCCGTCATCGGTGGAGGCGTCTCCGGACTGACCGCGGCCTGGGTGCTGCAGCGCAGCGCCGACGTCACCCTCTACGAGGCCGACGACCGCCTCGGCGGGCACGCCCACACCCACGACGTCCCGCGGGGCAGTGGGGGCTCCGTCGCGGTGGACACCGGCTTCATCGTCCACAACGAGAAGACCTACCCGACCCTGCTGCGCCTGTTCGACGAGCTCGGGGTGGACACCCAGGCGTCCGACATGTCGATGTCGGTGCACTGCGACGGCTGCGGGCTGGAGTACGCCGGCGCCCGCGGGGTACGCGGGCTCTTCCCGGCCGCGAAAAATCTGCGTCCGGCCTACCTGCGGATGCTCACCGAGGTGCCGCGCTTCCACCGGGCCGCCCGGGCGCTGCTGGCCGCGCCGGAAGCCCCCGGTGGGCAGGCGACGGTGGGCGAGTTCGTCGCCCGCGGCCGGCACTCCGACTACTTCGTCAACCACTTCGTGAAGCCGGTCGTGGCCTGCGTCTGGTCCTGCTCGCCGGAGACGGCGCTGGACTACCCGGCCGCCTACCTGTTCGCGTTCCTGGACCACCACGGAATGCTCTCCGTCACCGGCTCCCCGCCCTGGCGGACGGTGACCGGCGGGTCGCGCAGCTACGTCGAGAAGGTCGCCAAGGACCTGCACGCGGTGCACACCGCGACCCCGGTCCGTGCCCTGACCCGCACCGCCGACGGCGTGGAGCTCCGCGACGACGCGGACCAGCTCGCACGCTTCGACGCGGTGGTCGTGGCCACCCACCCGCACCAGGCGCTCTCGTTGCTCGCCGCGCCGACCGTCGCCGAGCGGGAGGTGCTCGGGGCGATCGGTTACTCGACCAACCACACGGTGCTGCACACCGACACCGCGCCGCTGCCGCGCACCGCCGGCGCCCAGGCGTCCTGGAACTACCGGATGGCCTCGTGCCGGGCGTCCACGGAGTCGGTCGTCGTCAGCTACGACATGAACCGGCTGATGGCGCTGCCCGGCCCGGAGCGGTACGTCGTCTCGCTGAACTCCCCGGATCTGGTCGACCCCGCGACGGTGATCGCGCGGATGGTCTACGAGCACCCGATCTACACCCCGACCTCGGTGGCCGCGCAGCGCCGGCTGCCGCAGCTCAACGACGACAAGGTCGCCTTCGCCGGCGCGTACCACGGCTGGGGCTTCCACGAGGACGGCGCACTGTCGGGCCTTACCGCCGCCCGCGCCCTCGGCGGTGCGTGGTGAGCGCGAGCAATTACACCGATAGTGGAGTTGCGCACCGGAAATTGGGCGCGGACCGGTTGATAACTCCGCTATCGGTGCAGTCGCACTCGCGGACCCGGTGGGGGAGCGCCGCGATCTACGACACCCGGATCGCGCACGTGCGGCACACGCCGCTGCGCAACGCGTTCTCCTACCGCAGCTACGCCTGGCTGGTCGACCTCGACGACCTGCCGCGCCCGCCGCGCTCGCTGCGCGCGCTCGCGCAGTTCCGGGCCGAGGACCACCTCGGCGAGCCGGACCGCACCCTGCGTCAGAACGTCGACGCGCTGCTCGCGCTGCACGGCGTCGACCTGAGCGGCGGGCGGATCCTCATGCTCGCCAACGCCCGCGTGCTCGGCTACGTCTTCAACCCGCTCTCGGTGTTCTGGTGCCACCACGCCGACGGGTCGCTGCGTCTGCGTGGTCGCCGAGGTGCACAACACCTACGGCGAGCGGCACGCCTACCTGCTGTTCCCGGACGTCCGGCGTCGAGCTCGAGTTCGCCAAGGAGTTCTACGTCTCGCCGTTCTATCCGGTCGACGGCAGCTACGTGATGTCACTGCCCGAGCCGGACGAGCAGGTGCGCATCACCGTCGAGCTGCACCGCGAGCCTGACGCCAAGCCGTTCGTCGCCACCGTGCGCGGCACCCGCAAGGCGGCGGGCACCGGCGCGCTGCTGCGCTCCGCCGCGCGGGTGCCCTGGGTGACCCTGCGCACCGCGTTCCAGATCCGCGTGCAGGGCATCAAGCTCTGGGCCCGCCGCGTCCCCGTCGTTCCCCGTCCTGCCCGCCCACGACAGCCAGGAGTCTGAGTTGTCACTCACCATGCCCCGCCGGAGCACCTACGACGCCGGCGTCGACGCCGACCGGTGGCCGGACATCGCCGCGCTGCCGCCGGGTGGACTGCGGGCCAAGATCGCCCGCGGCCTGTTCGAGCGCCTCGCGCGCAAGCTCGCGCTGCAGATCGTGCTGCCGACCGGGGTGAACATCGGCGGCGGCGGCCCGGGCGCCCCCGTCATGACGCTGGTGCGTCCCGGCGCGATCTACCGGCGGATCGGCCACGGCGGCCTGATCGGCTTCGGCGAGGCCTACATGGCCGGGGACTGGACCGCCGACGACCTGCCCGCCGTCCTCACCGTCTTCTGCCAGCGGATGTCCACCCTGGTCCCGCCGCCGCTGCAGCGGCTGCGCGACCTCGCCGTGCACCGGCACCCGCACGCCGAGAAGGGCACCGCGGAGAACGCGCGGCGCAACATCTCCCGGCACTACGACCTGTCCAACGACCTGTTCACGCTCTTCCTCGACGAGACCATGACCTACTCCTCGGCGCTGTTCGGGCCGGCGGACGGCTCCGTCGACCTGGCCGCGGTCGCGAGCTGGGACGACCTCGCCGACGCGCAGCGCCACAAGGTGGACCGCCTGCTCGACGCCGTCGGGGTTCACGCGGGCTCGCGGGTCCTGGAGATCGGCACCGGCTGGGGCGAGCTCGCGCTGCGGGCCGCCGCCCGCGGGGCCACGGTCCGCTCGATCACGCTCTCCGAGGAGCAGCGCAGCCTGGCGCTCGGCCGGGTGGCCGCCGCCGGCCTGTCCGACCGGGTCGAGATCGACCTGTGCGACTACCGCGCGGTGCAGGGTCACTACGACGCCGTGGTCTCGGTGGAGATGATCGAGGCCGTCGGCTACGACTTCTGGCCGGCGTACTTCGGGACGCTGGAGCGGCTCCTCGCCCCCGGCGGCAAGGTCGGCCTGCAGGCGATCACCATGCCGCACGACCGGATGCTCGCCTCCCGCGACACCTACACCTGGATCCACAAGTACGTCTTCCCCGGCGGGCTGATCCCCTCGGTGCAGTCGGTCGAGCAGTCGGCTGCCGCCGCCGGCCTGCACGTTCGGGAGCGGCACGCGTTCGGCCTGCACTACGCCGACACGCTGCGGCTGTGGCGGGCCCGCGTCGAGTCCCGAGCCGCCGACGTGGACGCGCTCGGCTTCGACGAGACCTTCCGCAAGATGTGGACCTTCTACCTCGTCCTACTCCGAGGCGGGCTTCCGCTCGCGGTACCTCGACGTATATCAGTTCGTGCTCGCCAAGGGGGATCGGTGAAGATGACACCGTGGGCGCAGGCTGGAGCAGCAGACCGACTCGCTGCGTTGCTCGAGCCGCTCTTCGGCGGGGATCTGCCGATCCGGATCCGCGCGTGGGACGGCAGCGAGGCTGGGCCGACCGACGCCCCGGCGGTCCTCGTGCGTTCCCGACGGGCGTTGCGGCGGCTGCTCTGGTCGCCGGGCGAGCTCGGGCTCGCGCAGGCCTACGTCACCGGCGAGATCGACGTCGAGGGTGACCTCACCGAGGGCTTCCGGCTGATCTGGTCGACGATCCGCGAGCGCGATCTCGACGCACCCAAACTGACGCCACGTCAGATTGCTTCCGCGGCCGGGATCGCGTTGCGGCTCGGCGCGATCGGGCCGAAGCCGGCCGCGCCGGCGTCGCAGGCCAGGCTTCACGGCGCCCTGCACACCAAGCTGCGCGACCGGGCGGCGATCAGCCACCACTACGACCTGAGCAACGAGTTCTACGCGCTGCTACTGGACGACGAGCACCTGGCGTACTCCTGCGCGTACTACACCTCGGACGCGCCGGACTACACGCTCGAGGACGCGCAGCGCGACAAGCTCGACCTGGTCTGCCGCAAGCTCGGCCTCGCCGAGGGCTCGCGACTGCTCGACATCGGCTGCGGCTGGGGCTCGCTGTCCCTGCACGCCGCGCAGCACTACGGCGCCCGCGTCATCGGCGTCACGCTCTCGCGCGAGCAGCAGGACTTCGTGCTCGCGAAGGTCGCCGCGCGCGGCCTGACCGACCGGGTCGAGATCCGGCTGCAGGACTACCGCGAGGTCCCCGAGACCGGCTTCGACGCCGTCACCTCGATCGAGATGGGTGAGCACGTCGGGGCCGAGAACTACCCGGCCTTCCTCGGTGTCATCAACGGCGCACTGCGCGAAGGCGGGCGCACCCTGATCCAGCAGATGTCCCGGCGCGACCGGCCCGGCGGCGGCGACTTCATCGAGCTCTACATCGCCCCGGACATGCACATGCGCCCGGTCGGGGAGACTGTCGCCCTCATCGAGGACGCCGGCCTGGAGGTCCGCGACGTGCACGCGATGCGCGAGCACTACGTGTGGACCGTGCGGGCCTGGCTGGAGACGCTGGAGAAGAACTGGGACGCCGTCGTCGCCCTCGTCGGCGAGGAGGTCGCCCGGGTCTGGCGGCTGTACATGGTCGGCGGCGCGCTGGTCTTCGAGGAGGGCCGCATGGGTGTGGACCAGATCCTCGCCGTCAAGCGTTCACCCGATGGCACCGCCGGCATGCCCAAGGTCCGCGACGACGGCTTCGGGCTGGTTCGCTAGCCCCATGGACTCCTTCGACGGCGACGCCCTCGTCCTGGGGTTGGCAGCCTGCGCGGGCGGTCTGGTCGTCCTACTCGGCGCGACCTTCGCGCTCGCCCTGAAGCTCGGCAAGCACAGCGTCGTCGACGTTGCCTGGGGGCTGGGCTTCGTCATCGTGGCGGTCATCACCGCAGCGACGGCGGCGGGGTCCGGCAACGATGACCGCCAGTGGCTGCTCACGGTGATGGTCCTCGCCTGGGGTGGCCGCCTGGCTTGGCACATCGGCCGGCGCAACGCGGGGCACGGCGAGGACCCGCGCTACGACGCGTTGCTCGGCAAGGTCCCTCCGGAGAGGCGAAATCTGTACGCGCTGCGGATGGTCTACGGCCTCCAGGGCCTGCTGATCCTGTTCATCTCGCTGCCCGTCCAGGTAGCTGCGTACGCGACGACCGAAGTGGGACTGCTCGCCGCGCTCGGTGTCCTCGTGTGGACGATCGGCCTGTTCTTCGAGGCGGTCGGGGACCGGCAGCTCAAGCGGTTCAAGGCCGACCCCGCGAACAAGGGCAAGGTCATGGACCGCGGGCTGTGGCGCTACACCCGCCACCCGAACTACTTCGGCGACGCCTGCGTGTGGTGGGGAATCTGGCTGGTCGCCGCGGAGACCGGGATCGGGGTCTTCACGATCCTCAGCCCGATCGTCATGACGCTGTTCCTCACCAAGGGCAGCGGCGCCGCCCTGACCGAGCGCCGGATGGCCGGCCGGCCCGGGTTCGACGACTACGTAGCCCGCACCTCCGCCTTCTTCCCCCTCCCGCCGAAGCGGCCGAGGTCGGTTTGATCAAATGACCGCGGAGGCGGTCATGTGGCGTGACACCCGGTTGACCCGGCTGCTCGACATCGAGCTGCCGATCATCGGCGCGCCCATGGCGGGCGGGCCGAGCACGCCGGAACTGGCGGCCGCGGTCTCCGAGACCGGCGGGCTCGGTTCGCTCGGCATCGCCTATGCGGCGCCGGACGCGATCCGCGAGGCGATCCGCGCCACGCGCGCGCTGACCGACGCCCCGTTCCAGGCCAACCTGTTCGTGCCTCCGGCCGAGGACCCGCCGCTCGATGCCGCGGCGGTCGCGCAGGTCGAGCAGGTGCTCGCCGAGCTGCGCGCCGACCTCGGCCTGCCCGAGCGGATGCCGGTCCCCGCCCAGGCCGCCGCAGACTTCACCGCGCAGGCCGAAGTGCTCCTCACCGAGCGGGTCCCGGTCGCGGGCTTCGCCTTCGGTGTCCCGCCGGCGGACCTGGTCGCGGCGCTGCGGGCCAACGGCACCGTCGTGGTCGGCACCGCGACCTCGGTGGCCGAGGGGGACGCGCTGCTGGCCGCGGGCGTTCAGGTCGTCTGCGCGCAGGGCGCCGAGGCCGGCGGTCACCGCGGGCAATTCCTCGGCGGTGACGGCTCCGGTCCGCGCGGGGAGGGCGCCCCGGTCGGCGACCCGGTCGCGACCATGGCGCTCGTCCCCGCGATGGTCGACGCCCTGGGCGACGTGCCGGTCATCGCGGCCGGAGGGCTGCGCGACGGGCGGTCGATCCTGGCCGCGCTCTCCCTGGGGGCGGACGGGGCGCAGCTGGGAACGGCATTCCTGCGCAGTACCGAAGCCGGGACCAACCCGGCCTACCGCGCCGCGCTCGCCGCAGCCGACGGAACGGAGACGGTGCTCACCACCGCCTTCTCCGGCAAGCCCGCCCGCGGCCTGCGCAACGGCTGGGTCGACGCGGTCGGGGTCCGGCCGGACCTGCCGGCCTATCCGGTGACCAACGCGCTCACCGGGGAGATCCGGGCGGCCGCGCGCGCCGCGGGGCGCGCGGACCTGCAGAATCTCTGGGCGGGCCAGGGTGTGCTCGGCGCCCGCGAACTGCCCGCCGCGCGGCTCATCGGGATCTGGGTGGACGAGATCGAAGCGATTCTGGAGAGGTGGCGGTCATGAGCACTCCTCGCCGGATGTGGCAGCTGTTGGAGACCGTCCACGCCGTCGCCTACTTCGACCCGGCCGCGCGCAGTGCCGCGGAGCCGCTCGGCATCGAGGGGTTCTGGGGCGGCTATGTCGTGATGCGCGCGGCACCGCTGGGCGCAGTCGGGCCGGACCTGGTCCGGGCGGTCTTCTACGGCTTCCACCACGACCGGATCGCGGCCACGCTGCCCGGAGCCTGGGACCTGACCGATCCGGCCGCCGTCCTCGCCGTGCGCTATAACGGCGTGGATGCGGCGCTGCGCCGGCTCTGGGGCGAGGGCGCCGCCGACGACCCGACCGTGCAGGCGGCCGCCGACCTGGCCTGGGCCGCCGCGCAGGCCGCCGACACCGCCGGCCGCCCGCTCGGCGCGGCCAACCAGGCACTGCCCCGTCCGGACGCGGCGCATCTGGCCCTCTGGCAGGCCACGACGACCTTGCGCGAGCACCGCGGCGACGGGCACATCGCGGCCCTGACGGTCCGTCGGATCCATCCGGTCACCGCGATGCTGCTCAAGATCGGGACGGGGGAGTCCGAGGCCGAGCCGCTGCGCCTGGGCCGCAAGTGGGCCACCTTCGAGTGGCAGGCCGGCGAGATGCACGCCCGCGAGCAGGGCCTGATCGACGACGAGGGCAAGCTCACCGCCACCGGCGCGGCGCTGCACGAGGTGATCGAGGCCGACACCGACGACGCGGCCGGCGGGCCCTGGGAGCACCTGGGCGCCGAGGCCACCACGGAGCTCGAGGCCCTGCTGCTCCCGCTCGCCGGACGGGTCGTCGCCGCCGGCCTGCTGCCCGAGCCCAACCCGATCGGTCTTCCGCTGCCCGGTGCCCAGCGCGACTGAGCGCTGGGCGGCCGCTCGCACCCTCACCCGGACCGCGGCCGCCCGGTACGGCCTCGCCGCTGCGCTGATCTGCGCCGCCGTCCCGACCGTGGTCCGCCTGGTCGGCGACCACGACCGGGCCTGGCTGATCATGGGAGTCACCTTCGTGCCGCCCGCCTCCCTCGCGCTGGTCCTGCTCACCGCGCTCTGCTTCGGCCTGCGTCGGTGGCGGATCGGCGTCGTGGGCGCGCTTCTTGTCCTGCTCAACGCAGTCTGGCTGGCGCCGCTGTACGTCGCCGACGACCCGCCGGAGGGCACCGACCTGGTGGCGATGACCGTCAACCTGCAGTACGGATGGGCCGACGCCGGCCAGGTCGTCGACGCGGTCCGCGAGCGCGGGGTCGAGGTCCTCGGGGTGACCGAACTGACCCCCGAGGCGGCCACCGCACTGAGCGCCGCCGGCCTCGACGCCCTCCTGCCGCACCGGGTGCTCGCCCCGGACACCGACGCCCACGGCAGCGGGCTGTGGGCGCGCTTCCCCCTGACCCCGGCCGAGGAGTGGCGCGGCATTCACCGCATGCCCGGGGCGATGATGCGCGTCCAGGAAAAGGGCGGTGGGAGCCGCGACGTCGCCGTCCGGGTCGCGCACCCCTACCGGACCGGCCCGCTACAACGCGACCTCCTACCAGCGTGACCAGGCGATGCTGCGGGACCGGCTGGCGGCCCAGCCGAAGGACGTCCCGGCGATCGTGCTCGGCGACTTCAACGCCTCCCGGGACCACGCCGCCTTCCGCCGGCTGCTCGGCGACGGCTGGCGGGACGCCCCGGAGTACGCCGGATCGGGCTACGTCGCGACCTGGTCGCCGCGCTACTGGATCCCGCACTTTGTGCTGCTCGACCACATCCTGTTCAACCGTCAGTTCGGAGCCCGGTCGACCGCGACCTTCGAGGTCGACGGCACCGACCACGGGGCCCTGGTGGCCCGGCTGGTCCTGGCGTCGGCAGGCTGAGAGCCGCGCCGGTATACCGTTCCCTCCGTGCGGCTGCTGATGATCGGACCCCCAGGTGCGGGCAAGGGGACCCAGGCCGTCCGGATCGCCGAGGATTTCAAGCTCGTCCACATCTCCTCCGGCGACCTCCTGCGCGCGCACGTGAAGAACGAGACCGCGATCGGCAAGCAGGTCCAGCAGTACCTGGCCAGCGGCGACCTGGTCCCCGACGGGATCGTCATGGACATCCTGCGCAAGCCCGTCGTCGAGGCGAACGGCCGCGGCGGCTACGTCCTGGACGGCTTCCCGCGCACGGTCGAGCAGGCCGAGATCGCCTACACGGTGGCCCAGTCCCTCGGGGTCCAGGTCCAGGTCGTGGTGCACCTGGAGGTGCCGCGCGAAGAGCTGGTCCGCCGGCTGGTCGAGCGCGGCGCAGCGAGTGGGCGCAGCGACGACAACCTGGACGTGATCAACCACCGCCTGGACGTTTACGACGAGAAGACGCTGCCGATGCTCAGCTACTACGCGGCTCGCGAGAAGTTGATCAACGTCAACGGGGCGCGGTCGGTCGACGAGGTGACCTGGTCGATCACCGTTCAGCTCCAACGCCTGGCGAAGCAGCTCTCGGGGGACTGACAATCGCGGGTCGCGGGAGCACAATGCAAGGACAAAACGCACCACAGTTCTCGCGACGGACTTTCAGGACAAGTCGCAGGACATTTGCAAGACTGTGGACGCCGTTCCGCCCGGACGGCGCCGTCGGGGGACGGAGGGGAGCCATGGCCGCGCACGCGCAGGATCCGCTCGTCGCCGCCGCCTTCGACCAGGCGCCGGTGGGGCTGGCCCTGCTCGACCTGACCGGCCGGTGGTTCCGGATCAATCCCGCGCTGTGCCAGATGCTGGGCTGGAGCGCCGAGGAGCTGCTCGCCCAGGCCCCGCCGCAGGTCGTGCACGCCGAGGACCGGTCGACCGAGGAGGAGGCGGCCGCCCGGCTGGCCGCCGGCGAGACCGCGGTCACCGTCGAGCAGCGCTACCGGCACCGCGAGGGCCACGTCCTGTGGGTGCGCCGCACCGCCACCCTGGTCCGGGACGCCGCCGGCATCCCCGAGTACATCGTCGCCGCCTACGAGGACATCGACGCGCGCCGCTCGCAGGACGCGCGCCTGGCCTACCTCGCCCTGCACGACGCCCTGACCGGGCTGGCCAACCGCGCCCTGCTCGACGACCGGCTCTCCCAGGCCATCGCGGCCTGCGAACGCGAGGGCGGGGTCGTCGCCGTGCTGTTCTGCGACGTCGACGGGCTGAAGGCGGTCAACGACCGCTACGGCCACCCCTTCGGTGACGAGTTGCTCGTGACCGTCGCCCGCCGGCTCGGCGGACAGGTCCGCGGCGGGGACACCCTGGCCCGCTTCGGCGGTGACGAGTTCGTCGTGGTCTGCAACCTTCGCTCATCCGACGACGCCGTCTCGATGTGCCGCCGGCTCTCGATCGCGGTCGAGGCCGACCCCGGCCTGGTCGCACCGGACGGCACGCCGGTCCCGATCCGGGTCAGCGTCGGCTATGCCGTCTCGCACGACTCCCGCGCCGATCCCCGCGACCTGCTGGTCGAGGCCGACGAGTCGATGTACGAGGCGAAGCGGCGCCGCGGCAGCATCTGACTGACGGACCGCCTGACTACCTGCGCAGCCGGATCCGCAGCACCCGGTCGTCGCTGGAGGACGGGTCGCCCCGGCCGTCGGTGTTGCTCGTGGTCAGCCACAGCGAGCCGTCCGGGGCGGCCATCACGGTGCGCAGCCGGCCGAAGCGGCCGCTGAAGAAGTCCTCGGCGCGCGCCCGCGGGACGCCGTCGGGACGGTTCGGGCCGAGCTGGATCCGCCACAGCCGCGCGCCGCGCAGCCCGGCCATGAACACGGTGCCCTTCACGACGGCGATCCCGCTGGGGGAGGCCTTGTCGGTGCGCCACTGCGCGATCGGGTCGACGAAGCGGCTGTCGCCGGACCGGCCCTCGACCGTCGGCCAGCCGTAGTTGCGGCCGGGCCTGATCAGGTTCAGCTCGTCCCAGGTGTTCTGGCCGAACTCGGCGGCGATCAGGCGGCCCTGGCCGTCGAAGGCCAGGCCCTGCACGTTGCGGTGGCCGCGGCTGAAGACATAGGACCCGTTGGTCGGGTTGTCTGGCGGGCACCTGCCCGGCCGGAGTCATCCGCAGGATCTTCCCGCCGAGGGAGGTCATGTTCTGGGCCAGGCCGGTGTTGCCGGTCTCGCCTGTCCCGGCGTAGAGCATCCCGTCCGGGCCGAACACCAGGCGCCCGCCGTTGTGGATGATCCCCTTCGGGATGCCCTTCAGCACCACGTGCGGGCGGCCCAGGTCGCCGTTGTCGAACCGCATCCGCACGATCCGGTTGTCGGTGACCGAGGTGAAGTAGGCGTAGACCCAGCGGGTCCTGCGGAAGTCGGAGGCGATCGCGATGCCGAGCAGCCCGCCCTCGCCCGCGGCCACGACCCCGGGCACCCGGTCGACGACGCGCGCCTTGCCCTGGCCGTCGAGGCGGCGGATCCTGCCGGTGTCCCGCTCGGCGACCAGCGCGCCGCCGCCGGGCAGGAACGCCATCCCCCACGGGGCGTCCAGGTCGCGGGCGATCACCCGGCTGAGCTTCGGGCTGAGCGCCGGGGTGTATGCGGCGGTCCGCTCGGAGGCGGCCGGCTCGGCGGCCGCGTTCGGCTCGGCAGCGGCCACCCCGGCCAGGCTGGTCACGGCGAGGGCGGCGGCGAGAGTGGCGACAGCGGTCGGTCGGACGTTCGGCACGGCGAGCCCCCCGGGTCGTGTCCTGCCAAAGGTAGTTGCCTGCCCCATGCGCTCGAGGCCTAAGCGCTGACGTTCCCCGGCAGCTCGGGCGTCGAAATGTCCCGTGTGGCGACCTTTCACGGCGTGTCGCGGTCTGTCAGGCTTGCCTCATGGTGCCGATCGTGAGTGCGGGTCAGCTGCTGGTGTCAGCGCCTGACCTCACCGACCCGAACTTCGAGCGCACGGTGGTCTTCCTGCTCGATCACGACGGGTCCGGCTCGCTGGGGGTGGTGGTCAACCGGCCGACCGAACTCGCGGTCGCCGACGTCCTCGCGCCCTGGTCCGGTTACTCCTCGGCGCCCGATGTGGTCTTCTCCGGCGGCCCGGTCGGTGTGGACGGAGCGCTGGCGCTGGCCGCGTTCGACAGCGTCCCGGCCTCGCTGGGGGCGCGACCGCGCGGCTGGCGTCCGGTGATCGGCGGGATCGGCCTGATCGACCTCGACTCCGACCCCGACGCCCTGCGCGAGGACCTGCGCGCGTTGCGGATCTTCGCCGGCTACTCCGGGTGGGGTGCGGGTCAGCTGGACTCCGAGCTGTCCCAGGGCGCCTGGGTGGTCGCCGAATCGATGCCCGGGGACGCCTTCTACCGGCGGCCGGCCCGGTTGTGGGGAGACGTCCTGCGCCGCCAGCCCGGGGACCTGCGCATGCTGGCCACCTGCCCGGCCGACCCGTCCCTGAACTGAGCCCTGGGGCCCCGCCGCGGGTGAGTTCTAGACTCCTGGGATGACCTTCCCGAACGAGCCTGAGCCCGCCGGCGCGCTCAGCACCATCACCGAAGAGCAGACCCGCACCTCGACCGGCGAGGGCGACCATGATCGCTTCTCGCACTACGTGGTCAAGAACAAGCTCATGGGGTCGATGGTCGAGGGCACGCCCCTGCAAGCGCTGTGCGGCAAGGTCTGGGTCCCCAGCCGCGACCCCAAGAAGTACCCGGTGTGCCCGGAGTGCAAGGAGATCTACGACGGCATCCCGCCCGGCGAGGGCGACGATCCCGACTCCTGAGCGACACCTTCCGAACGCACACCGTAAGCACGCTAGCGCTCGGGGGGATCGGTTCTGGACGGCATGCTGCACGCTGCGCTCGTGCGCAGCCCGCACGCGCATGCCGTCGTGCTGGGCGTCGACACCGCGGCCGCGCTGACCTCGACCGGAGTCGTCGACGTCCTGCTCGCGGCCGACCTGCCCGGTCAGCTCTGCCACGGCCCGATCCGGGCCGACCGCCCGGTGCTGGCGGCCGGGGTTGTCCGCCACGTCGGTGAGCCGGTGGCGGCGGTGCTGGCCACCGATCCGGCGAGCGCGACGCGCGCCGCGGCCGCCGTCGCCGTCGAGTACCGGACGCTGCCCGAGGTCCACTGGTTCCGCGGCGAGCAGGCCGACCCGCTTCATCCCGACGGCAACCTCATCCGTGAGGTCCGGGTCCGCCGTGGGGAGTGGCCGGCCGAACCCGGTGTCGTCATCGAGGGCACGTACAACACCCATGGGTGGGTTCCGCGCGAGGAGCCCTTCGGGACCGACGGTGCACCCGCGGTGCCGGCTTTCATCGAGGCGGCGCCCACGGATGACGGCGTCCGGATCACCGGCGCCGCGTCGGTGGCACCCGACCGATCGGGATCAGCTGGCTCAGTGCCTTTCTCTGACGCCTCGTCAGATCGACCTGGTCTCGACCGGTGCCACCGACCACTCGACGGACCTCGGCGGCGCCGTGCTCGCGGCGACCTTCGCCCGGCGTCACTACCGGCCGGTGTGCCTGATGGTCGGGCCACCCATGTTCGGCCAGGGCGGCGGTCCGGTGATCGCGTTGCGGTACCGGCACCACGCGCGCCCCGACGGCACCCTCGTCGCGGTCCACGCCGAGATCGACCTGGAGGCCGGGCCGTACGCGGGGCTGGCCGAAGCGCTGGTCGCCGAGTTCTGCGCCGTCGGCGCCGGCCCCTACCGCGTGCCCGCGGTGGACCTGCGGGTGCGGGCGCTGCGCAGCACCTCGGCACCGCCGATGCTCGAGCCCGGCCTGGCCGCCGCCGCGGTCGCCTTCGCCGTCGAGGCGCAACTCGACCGGCTCGCCGACCGGATCTCCTCCGAGCAGGGTCGCGAGTCCGCGCAGTTCGTGGCGACCCGCCGCGCCGTCCGGCAACGCAACCTGCTCGGGCTCGACGACCCGTTGCCCACCGGCCAGGTCCTGCTGGAGGACTCCGCGGTCGCGGCCCTGCTGACCGCCCTCGACGCCGCGGCGGCGCCGGAGTGCCCGGACCTCGGTCCTGACCACGCCTGGGGCACCGGGATCGGCGCGGGCATCCTGCCGTTCGGCCTCGGCGAAGCGGTGCAGGTGCCGGTCCGGGCGCGAGGTCGAGGTTCGCGACGGAGCGGCGGTGGTCTCCTGTCCGGCGGCCGAGGGCGACGAGCACCTGGAGGCCGCCGCGGTCGGGGTTGCCCGGCAGGCGCTCGGAACGGCGACGACGTTCGCGGCCACCGGGGACCCGGCCGGGGGTGGCTCGGCCGCCTCGATCGGGCCGGCCGTGCAGGCTGCTCTGGACGCCCTCACCCAGCCGGCGCGCGAGCGGACCGCGGCCCGGGCCGGGGTGTCGGCGTCGCTGCTCCGCGCCGTCGCCGGCCGGGTGCGGTCCTTCGACGGCGTGGTCGACCTCCCGCTCGCCGAGGCCATGACGGGGGACCCCGCCCGGGCAACGGGTGAGTACGCGACCCCGGCGACGGAGATGCTCGACGAGGACGGACAGGGCGACGCCTTCGCCGGCTTCGGTCACGCGGCGGCCCGGGCCACCGTGCTGATGTCCGCCACCGGCGACGTGGAGATCGTGCAGGTCGTCGTCGTGGCCGACTGCGGCCGCGTCCTGGACCCCGAGCGGGCCCGGGCCGCGGTCGAGGCATCGGCGTACGCGGGCATCCGCCTGGCGATGCCCGAGGCGAGCGTCCGGCCCGATGCCCTTCAGGTGTACCTGGCGGAGGGGGCGGCGCCCAAGGGTGCGGCCGGCATTGCGGCGGGTGCGGTCGCGGCGGCGCTGCGGTCGGCGGCCGACCAGGCGGCGGGCGGCGACGCCGAGGTGCTGCCGATCCCGGGCGTGTCGAGCGGTCGGTCCAGCCTGCCCGGCGCTGTTCGGATCCATGATCTGGTGCGTCATGAGTCGCGCCGAGCACCTGCCTCCGGCGTTCCCGGACCGGGCGCCGTGGGGGACCGCGGACCGCCTGCGGGCCTGGCAGCAGGCGGCCCTGGACGCCTATCACGGCAATGTCGGCAAGGACTTCCTCGCGGTCGCGACCCCGGGCGCCGGCAAGACCACCTTCGCGCTGCGGGTGGCCGCGGATCTGCTGGAGCGCAAGGTGATCCGCGCGGTCACCGTGGTCGCGCCGACCGAGCACCTCAAGACCCAGTGGGCCGAGGCGGCGCGACGAGGCCGGCATCCGCATCGACGCCGGGTTCCGCAACGCCGACGGCAAGACCGCGCGCGGGTTCAAGGGCGTCGCCGTCACGTACGCCGGCGTCGCCGCGCACCCGATCCTGCACCGCAACCGCACCGAGGCCCGCCCGACGCTGGTCATCCTCGACGAGGTGCACCACGCCGGGGACGCCCGCTCCTGGGGTGAGGCCGTCGCCGAAGCCTTCGCACCGGCCGCGCGCCGTCTCGCGCTCACCGGGACCCCCTTTCGGTCCGACACCAACCCGATCCCGTTCGTCACCTATGCCCCGGGCCCGGACGGCATCGACCGCAGCGTGCCGGACTACGTCTACGGCTACGGCGACGCCCTGGCCGACGCGGTGGTCCGCCCGGTGGTGTTCCTCGCCTACGCCGGGCAGATGCGCTGGCGCACCCGGGCCGGCGACGAACTCGCCGCCACGCTGGGTGAGCCCCTCACCGACGACCTGACCAACCAGGCCTGGCGCACCGCCCTCGACGCGGGCGGCCAGTGGATGCCGGCGGTGCTGCGGGCCGCGGACAAGCGCCTCACCGAGGTGCGCCGGCACGTGCCCGACGCGGGGGCGATGGTGATCGCCACCGACCAGATGGCCGCCCGCGCCTACGCCCGACTGCTGCACGACCTGACCGGGACGGCCCCGACGGTCGTGCTCTCCGACGACAAGGGCGCCAGCGGGCGGATCGGCGAGTTCGCCGAGAGCGAGGACCGCTGGCTGGTCGCGGTGCGGATGGTCTCCGAGGGCGTGGACATCCCGCGCCTGGCCGTCGGCGTGTACGCCACGAACGCCTCCACGCCGCTGTTCTTCGCCCAGGCCGTCGGCCGGTTCGTCCGCGCGCGGCGCCGCGGCGAGATCGCGTCGGTGTTCCTGCCCACCGTCGCCCCGTTGCTCAAGCACGCGGCCGAGATGGAACTGACGCGGGATCACATTCTGGGCAAGCCGGCCTCGGCCGAGGACGGCGACCTGTTCGGGCCGGAGGACGACCTGCTGGCCGCGGCGAACCGGGAGCAGGACGGCGAGGACCTTTCCCTCGGCGAGTGGCAGGCCCTGGAGTCCGAGGCGAACTTCGACCGGGTGATGTACAACGGCGCGGAATTCGGCCTCCCGGCCGCGCCAGGCAGCCGGGAGGAGCAGGACTACCTGGGGCTGCCTGGGCTCCTCGACGCCGATCAGGTCGCGGTCGTGCTGCGCAAACGGCAGGCCGATCAGCTCAAGGCCGCGTCCCGCCGGGCCCGGCGCGAAGGCTCCGTCGTGCAGCCACCCGCGGCCGCGCGTCCGGTCGTCACCTCCGCCGAACGGTCCGCGCTGCGCCGCGAACTGCACACCCTCGTCGGCGCCTGGCACCACCGCAGCGGCGCCGCTCACGGCGCGATCCACGCCGAACTGCGCCGGGTCTGCGGCGGCCCCCCGACCGCGCAGGCCTCCGTCGACGACCTGAAGCGTCGCATCGACACCCTCCGGCGGTGGGCACTGTCGGGCAAGGCCTGACCCCTCGCATCCTGGGGCCCGTGTCCGCCCCATCGCGGCGCCTCATAGGGCGTGACGCGCCCCGAGTGGGCCCGGGCCACCTCTTGGGGCGGCGCTGGGCCCTATGCCGGCCGTCCACAGGGCGGACGCGCGCCCCAAGATGCGAGCTAGCGGCGGGCCGCGCCGGCGCTGCGCAGGAGCGGGAGGGTGCGCAGCGAGATCTGGGTGGCGAGGGCGATCGTCGTGGAGCTGCGGTTGATCGAGGGGTCGGCGACGACGAGGTCGAGGACGCGCTGCAGGTCGGCGTTGGAGCGGGCGACGACGCGGCACATCATGTCGGCGGCGCCGGAGATGGTGTGGGCCTCCAGCACCTCGGGGATGGTCGCCAGATGTGCCGCGACGGCGTCGTGCCCGTGGCCCTGCACGATCTCCAGCGTGACGAACGCGGTGACGGCGTAGCCGAGCGCGCGGGGGTCCAGGTCGGGGCCGAAGCCGGTGATCACCCCGTCGCGTTCGAGCCGTTCGAGCCGGGCCTGGACGGTGCCGCGCGCGACGCCGAGCCGGCGCGAGGCCTCCAGCACGCCGATGCGCGGCTCGGCGGCGAACAGGTCGACGAGCCGGACGTCGAGATCGTCGACGCTCATGTCTGCTCGCAATCTGTGCAGGGCGTGTATCGGATGCCGCCTTTGACTGTACAACTTGCGCAGCGATTTGCGGATCGATTGCGCAACCTGGCTCGCGCCCTCATCCTTCGGGCATGACCGAGACCGTCGCCATCCCCGCCCAGCAGCAGGCCGGCGCACCCGCCGGTCAGTTCCCGCTGCTCGGTCTGGATCACCTGCGCTTCGAGGTCGGCAACGCCCGCCAGGCCGCGCACTACTACTCGACGGCCTTCGGCATGACCTGCGTCGCGTACCGCGGCCCGGAGCAGGGCTACCGCGACGCGTGCGAGTACGTGATGGTCTCCGGCGACGCGCGCTTCGTCATCGCCGGCCCGGTCCGGCCGGGCACCGACCTCGCGGAGCACGTGGCCAAGCACGGCGACGGGGTGCGCGACATCGCGCTCGAGGTCGCCGAGGTCGGCTCGGCCTACGTGCTGGCCTGCGCCCGCGGCGCGAAGGGCCTGACGCCGCCGACCACCATCACGCGACGAGCACGGCTCCATCACCTACGCCGTCATCGCCGCCTACGGCGACACCCGCCACACCCTGATCGACCGCCGCAGCTACCGCGGTCCGTTCCTGCCCGGCTTCGTCGCGCGCGGCCCGATCGTCAGCCCCGGGAGCAGCGCTGTCGCCGGCATCGACCACGTCGTCGGCAACGTCGAACTCGGCAAGATGGACGAGTGGGTCGGCTTCTACAACCGGGTCATGGGCTTCACCAACATGGCCGAGTTCGTCGGTGAGGACATCGCCACCGAGTACTCCGCGCTGATGAGCAAGGTCGTCGCCGACGGCACCCGCAAGGTGAAGTTCCCGCTCAACGAGCCGGCCGCCGGCAAGAAGCGTTCGCAGATCGACGAGTACCTCGACTACTACGGCGGCCCGGGCGTGCAGCACATCGCGCTCACCGTCGACGACATCCTGGCCGCCGTCGACGCCATGACCGCGCAGGGTGTGGAGTTCCTCGCCACCCCGCCCAGCTACTACGACGACCCCGAGCTGCGCGCCCGCATCGGCGAGGTCCGGGTCGACGTCGAGGAGCTGAAGGCGCGCGGCATCCTGGTCGACCGCGACGAGGACGGCTACCTGCTGCAGATCTTCACCCGCCCGGTGCAGGACCGCCCGACGGTGTTCTTCGAACTGATCGAGCGGCACGGCGCGACCGGCTTCGGCAAGGGCAACTTCAAGGCCCTCTTCGAAGCGATCGAGCGCGAGCAGGAGCTTCGCGGCAACCTGTAGATAGCCTCGCCCGGTGGCGCGCGACGACCGGGACGAGCGCGCCGGAAAAGTAATGACCACCGGGCTGGTGGCCGCGTGCCTCGGCTACTTCATCATCATCCTCGACACCACGATCGTGAACGTGGCGCTGCCACCGATCCGCGAGGACCTCGACACCGACCTGACCGGCCTGCAGTGGGTGGTGGACAGCTACCTGGTCGTGCTGGCCGCGGGCATCCTGTCCGGCGGTGCGCTCTCCGACCGGTACTCCGCGCGCTCGGTGTTCCGGATCGGGGTGGCGCTGTTCACGCTGGCCTCGGCCGCGTGCGGGCTGGCCCCGACGACGGGCTTCCTGATCGGCGCCCGCGCCGCCCAGGGCGCAGCCGCGGCGCTGTGCGTGCCGGCCTCGCTGGCGCTCGTGCGCGCCGGCTACGACGACCCGGTGCTGCGGCGCAAGGCGGTGGCGATGTGGGGCGTGATCTCCGGGGTCGCCGCGGCCGCCGGCCCGGTTGCCGGCGGCATCGGTGTGGAGCTGGGTTCCTGGCGCTCGGTGTTCTTCGTCAACATCCCGATCGGGCTGCTGGTGCTCTTCCTGACGACCCGTCATGTTCCGCGCGGTGAAGGGGTTCCGCGCCGCTTCGACGGTGCCGGCCAGCTGCTCGCGGTGCTCAGCCTCGGGGCGCTCGCGGTCGCGTTGATCGAGGGCGTGCACGCCGGCTTCGCTCCGGTGGTCTGGGCCGCCGTGGCGGTGTTCGTGGTCGGCAGCGCCGCGTTCCTGGCGGTGGAACGCCGGGTCTCCGAACCGATGCTGCCGCTCGGCTCTGTTCCGTGAGCCCGCGTTCGCCAGCGGCGCCGTGATCGGGGTGCTGATCAACTTCGCCTTCTACGGCGAGCTGTTCGTCATCAACCTCTACTTCCAGGACGTCCGCGACGCCAGCGCGCTCGAGGCCGGTCTCGCGGTGCTGCCGCAGCTCGGTGCGATCGTGGCGGGATCGACGCTCGCGGCCCGCCGCAGTGGGCGCGCCTCCGGTCCGCAGCTGACGGGGCTGATCGGCCTGTGGAGCTGCGGGAGCGGGACCGCGGCGCTGCTGATCGCCGACGAGTCCATCGCCTACTGGTGGCTGGTGGTCCCGATGGCCGCGGCCGGTTTCGGGATGGGGATGATCACGCCGGCCGTCACCGCGGCGACCACCGAGGCGGCGCCTGCCCACCACGGCGGGGTGGCCTCCGGCGTCATCAACGCCGCCCGCCAGAGCGGCAGCGTGATCGGCATCGCGGTGCTCGGCGGTCTCGCGGGCAGTGGATCGGACGCCGTGCTCGGCATCCGCTACGCCGTCGGCACCGCCGCGATCGCGTTCTTCGCCGCCGTGATCCTGGCCGCGCTGTATCTGGGCCGGGTCGCGCTGCACCCCAAGCCGCTGATGCCCGCGACCGCGTGAACCGGAACAGATCACGACCACGACGGAACTAGGCAGAGACGCAGACCGTGCTCCCGCTCTCGTGCTTGCGCACGTGCAACTGCGTCGGAATGCGCTGACGCAACTCGCCGACATGGCTGACCACGCCGACGATCCGGCCGCCCTCGCGCAGACCGTCGAGGACGTCCATCACCTCGTCGAGGGTGTCGGAGTCCAGGCTGCCGAAGCCCTCGTCGACGAACAGGGACTCCAGGCGCGCGCCGCCGGCCTCGGCGCAGACCACGTCGGCGAGGCCGAGGGCCAGAGCCAGACTGGCGAGGAAGGTCTCGCCGCCGGACAGCGTGGCGGTGTCGCGGTCCACCCCGGTCCAGGCGTCGCGGGCGAGCAGCCCGAGGCCGGCCTTGCGGCGGGCGTCGCGCCCGAGGTCGGTGTGGACGAGGCAGTAGCGGCCCTGGGTCATCCGCAGCAGCCGTTCGCTCGCGACCTCGGCCACCTCTTCGAGCCGGGCGGCCAGCACGAACGCCGACAGCGTCATCCGGCGGGTGTTCTGGCCCTGCCCGGCGACGAGTTCGGCCATCGCCCGGATCCGGTCGGCCTCGGCGAGCGACGCCCGGCAGGGCGGCCAGGTCGTCGGCCAGCGCGGGCACGAGCGTGCCGAGCTGGGCCACCCGGCTGCGGGCGCCGGCCAGGGCGAGCACCGCGTTCTGGTGCGCCGCGGTGGCGTGCTCCACCGCGGCGGCCGCAGCGGCCAGGTCGGCCGGCGGCATGGTCGGGACGTCGAGTTCGGGGTCGGCCAGCACGGCGGCGAGGCCGTCGACGGCGGTGCGGTGCTCGCGCACGGTCTCGGTGGACCGGCTGCGCCACTGGGCATCCCGGAAGGCACCGGCGGCGGTTTCCAGGTCGGCGAAGCCGCGCCGCGTCCGCCGCCTCGGTGGCAGCGCGGAACGCCGCGCGTCCGGGCCGTCTCGGCGCGGTCCAGTGCCTCGCGGGCCTCGGCGGCGGCGGTCCGCGCGGCGGCGCCCTCGACGACGATCGCGATCGCGGTGGCCAGGTCGGGCGCGCCCTCGAGCCGCTCGGCCAGCGTCGCCCGGTGGCGGGCGGCGCGCTGATCGGCGGCGACGGCGTCGCGTTCGGCGGCGACGCGGGTCTGCTCGGCCTTGGTCCGCAGCTGCGCGAGTTCGGCGATCGACGCGTCCACCGCGCCCAGGTCGGCGTCCAGGGTCGTCGCCGTGCCGGCCCGCGCGGCCAGCTCGTCACGGCGCTCGGCGGCGTGACGGGCCCGGGCCGTGAGCTCGTCGGCGGAAGTGCCGGCCATCGCGCCGAGCCGCCCCCGCGCGGTCTCGACCTTGGCCGTGGCGGCGGCGAGCTCGGCGCCGATCGCCTCCGCGGCGCCGCGGGCAGTCTCGGCGTCGAGCCCGGCCGTCTCCTCCTGCTCGCGCGTGATACGGCCCGGGGTCATCACCGGCTTGTCCGGGTGGTCGATCGACCCGCACACCGGGCAGGGATCGCCGTCGGTCAGCTTCGCGGCCAACTCGGCGGCCATCGCGTCGGTGCGGTCACGGCGTAGCCGCTGGTACTCCTCGGCCACCGCGAGCGCGTGCTCCCGCGCGGCCAGGTGACGTTGCCTCAGATTGTCGGCGGCCGCGGACAGCCGTGCCAAGTCGGCGGCCGTCTGCGCAGCGTCGGCGAGGCCGTCAGTGGTGCGCGCCGCGGCGGGCAGCTCGACGGCGGAGTTGCGGGCCGCGTCGCGGGCCGCGAGGGTGCGGGCCCGGCGTTCGCTGAGCTCGGGAGCCGCGGACTCGGCAGCGAGCAGCTGCGCCGCGATGCCGGCAGCAAGGGCCCGGGACTCGGCGGCGGCCGCCTCCTCGCGCGCAGCCTCGGCCTCGACGGCGTGCAGGTCCGCGAGGCGACCCTGACGACGCTCGCACTCCTGGGCGCCCGCGCGGAGCTGTTCCGGTCCGTCGGCCGGGTCGGCGCCGGCGGCGAGCGCACGCTCGCGGGCGGTTCGGCCCGCGGCCTCGGCGGACTGCAGGGCCCGGTCGGCGGCGAGCAACGCGGTCAGGAGCGGCGCGACCTCGGCCGCGGCGAGCGCTGACGCCAGTTCGGCGGTGAGCGCCGCGATCTGCGGTTCGGCTGCGGCGAGTTCGGCCGCCTTGCGGTCGGCCTCGACCCGCCGCGCCTGCCGGTGCGCCAGGCCACGGGTCGCCTCGGCCGCGGCCCGCGCCGCCTCCAGTTCGACGCCGCGCTCGGCGACCGCGCGCACCGCGATGTCCACGGCCGCGATCGCGGTCTCGGTCAGGTCCCCGGCCCAGATCGCGTCGGGCAGCGCCTCCGGGGGTTCGACGTCGGCGATCTGGGCGATCAGGTCGACGCGGCGCGCGATCGCCTCGCGCTGCAGCTCGACGGCCTGCGTGGTTGTCCGGCGGCGCTCGGCGAGACACTGCTCGACGTTGCGGAACCGGTCGGTGCCGAAGAGCTTCTCCAGCAGTTCGACCCGCTGGTCCGAGGGTGCCCGCAGGAACCGGGCGAACTCGCCCTGCGGCAGCAGGATCACCTGGAAGAACTGGTCGGCGTTCATGCCGAGGCGGTCGGTGATCTCCTGGTCGGCCTCGCCGACCCGGGTGGAGACCATCTCCCAGCCCGCGTCGCTCTGCTCCTCCACAAGGACCTTGGCCGGTTCGGTGGTCATGCCCTCGCCGCGGACCTTGGCCCGCGACTGCTCGGGGGTGCGGGTGATCCGCAGCCGGCGTCCGCCGATCGTGACCTCCAGGCGCACCGAGGTGCGCTCGGTCGCGCCGGCGTGGTCCGAGCGCAACCGCTTGGCCGCGCCGCGGTCGCCGGGAACCCGGCCGTAGAGGGCGAAGCCGAGCGCGTCCAGCAGCGTGGACTTGCCCGCGCCGGTCTCGCCGTGCAGCAGGAACAGCCCGGCCTGGGACAGGTCGTCGAAGTCGACCTTGACGGTGCCGGCGAAGGCGCCGAACGCGGTGACCTCCAGGGCGTGCGGCCTCACGCGACGCCCTCGAGCGACTCGCTTGCGAACAAAGTGCCGGGCTTGGCGTAGGGGTCGGCATCGTCGGCGATCCGGACCGCCTCGAAGGCCTGCTCCAGCAGAGCGACCTCCGCGCCCTCGGCCGCGCTGCCGCGCACGTGGGCGATGAAGTCGGCGGCGACGTCGAGATCGGAGCGTCCGCGAACCCGCTCGGTGTAGCCGCGTTCGTCGACGAGGGCACCGACGGGTTCCCAGGTGAGGACCAGCACGTGCGGGAACCGGGCGCGCAGGCGGTCCATGGCCGCGGCCGGGCGCACCGGGTCGATCAGGGTGGCCGCGACGTAGTCGCCGGTCTGGGGCTCCAGCGCGGGGTCGGCGAGCAGCACGTCGAGCGTGCCCTTGAGCGAGCTCAGCCTCCGCGCGCCCGGCGCGGGGACGAACTCGACGCGGGCCAGCCCGGCGGCGTCCAGCTCGACCAGCCAGGACCCCTTGGCGTGCGCGGCCTCTGAGAAGGAGTAGGCCAGCGGCGAGCCGCTGTAGCGCAGCCGGTCGGTCAGCGTCTGCGGGCCGTGCAGGTGCCCGAGGGCGACGTAGTCGACGCCGTCGAACAGTGACCCGGACACCGCGTTGATGCCGCCGACCGTGATGTCGCGCTCGGACTCGCACGGCGCCGCGCCGGTGACCCAACCGTGGGCCATCGCCACCGACCGGCCGCCGCGGCCGGCCAGGTCGGCCCGCACGGCGGCCATGGCCCGGCCGAGCACGTGCGCGTGCCCGCGGGTGGGCGCCTCGTCGTCGCAGGAGTGGCCGGCGTCGGGCAGCTGGTCGCCGACCGCGGCCGGCTCCAGGTAGGGGATCGCGTAGACCGCGACCGGGCCGTGGGCGTCCTCGAGCAGCACCGGGCTTGCCACCTCGGCGACCCGGGTGCGCAGGTGCACCCCGGCGGCGTCGATGAGCTCGGCGCCGAACCCGAGCCTGCTGGCCGAGTCGTGGTTTCCGCTGATCAGCACCACCCGGGCGCCGGCCTCGCGGATGCGCCGCAGGGCGCCCGAGCACAGCTCGACCGCCTCGACCGGCGGCAGCGCGCGGTCGTAGACGTCGCCGGCGACCAGCACGGCGTCGATCCGCTCGGCCCGGACGGTCTCGACCAGATGGTCGAGGAACGCGCCCTGCGCCGGGCCCAGGTCGGCGCGGTGCAGGGACCGGCCGAGATGCCAGTCCGAGGTGTGCAGCAGTCGCATGTCCTCGACGCTAGGGCTCGGGACCGACAAACTCGTGGCGGCACACGGCCAGGTGTGGAAATGGGGTGAGGGGCATGCCGCGGGTCAATCGCGGAGTCGGCGTCGTCCTCGCGGGGGTGGTCGTCGTGGCGGCCGCCGTGGCCGGGGTGGTCGGTGTCGGCGCGCTGGTCGTCGACGGCGTGTCGGTGGAGAGCACGGAGGAGTGCCGGGAGCAGGCGAAGGAGGACCAGGACCTGATGCGCGAGGTCGTCCGGCCCCTGCTCGATGACGCGACCACCTCCGACGTCTCCTTCGGAGACGCGTGCGAGACGCTCGCGGAGAGCGGCTACATGCAATGGACCCTGACCTCGAAATCGAACCTGGGCGCCGACCGGTTCCTCTCGGCGGGCTGGACCAGGTCCGAGACCGACTACCCCGGAAGTGACCCTCAGGACGTCCACCTGCTGTCGCCCGGCGACGATCCGCGAATTCTGGTGGACCTCAGCTACGAGCAGGGCGTCGGCCATGCCGAGGTCGACTAGGACCAGGATCTGACGGGTGTTCAACTATCGCGACCTCGGCGGCCATCCGGCCCTCGGCGGACATCTGAAGACCGGTCTGCTGTACCGCTCCGACGCCGTGGCCGGCCTCGACGCGGACGCCGAGCCGGCCACCGTCGGCCCCGCCCGGGGGCACGAACTCCCCGTCATCGACGCCGACCCCGCGGCGCCGTACACGCTCGCCGGGTTCACCCGCTGGCTCGTGGAGTCGCGTGGGAACGCCTGGGCTGATGCGGCCCGCTACCTGCGCGACCACGGCCTGTCGGCCGACGACCTGGAGCTGCTGCGCAAGCGGCTGGTCGCCGACGCCTGAGCGCCTGGTGCGGTCCGCGCACGCGGGGATGCGACGATAGGGCTCATGTCGGTCGCACCCGCCGAGGTCCAGCAACCTGAGGTCGAGGAGCTGCTCAAAACCGACGTCCCGTGGGTGACCATCGTCTGGAACGACCCGATCAACCTGATGTCCTACGTCACCTACGTGTTCCAGACCTACTTCGGCTACAGCAAGAAGAAGGCCACCAAGCTGATGCTCGACGTGCACCACCAGGGCCGGGCGGTGGTCTCCTCCGGCAGCCGGGAGGAGATGGAGCGCGACGTCGGCGCCATGCACGGGTTCGGGCTCTGGGCGACTCTCCAGAAAGATGACAAGTGAGTCTGGACATCAAGCGCGAGCGCGGTGGCACCGTCACGGTCGCCCTCGACGCGCACGAGGTGATGGTCGTCCGGAGCGCCTGCGACCAGCTCGGTGACCTGTTCGAGCTGCGGGAGTCCCAGGACGTCGTCGACGGCACCCCACCCACCGAGGTGATTCCGGGGGTGCTCGACCCGTTCGCCGACTCCGGGCCCAAGACCCGGCCGGACGATCCGGCGCTGGCCCGGCTGCTGCCGGACGCCTATCCGGACGACGTCGACGCCACCGGGGAGTTCCGCCGGTACAGCGAAGCCGAGGTGCTCGCCTTCAAGCGCGGCAACCTCCAGACCATGCTGGCCACCCTGGGCGACGGGGCCGAGCCGATCAGGCTGGCCCCGGAGCAGGTGCAGAGCTGGATGTACGCGATCAACGACCTGCGCCTGACCATCGGGACCCGCCTGGAGCTGGAGGACGGGTACGTCGAGGTGATGGCCGCGCTGCCGCCGGAGGACCCCCGGCTGCCCCTGTATTACCTGTACGAATGGCTCTCCGCGCTGCAGGACGGCCTGGTCCGGGTCGCCAAGTAACCCAAAGCGCACCGGTAACCTAGCCCCCGTGCTGACCATCGACGCGGCCACCCGCGAGGCGATCATCGCCCACGCCCGGGCCGACCACCCGGACGAGGCCTGCGGCGTGGTCGCCGGCCCGGTCGGGTCCGACCGCCCGGCGCGGTTCATCCCGATGGCCAACGCGGCCCGCTCCACCACGTTCTACGAGTTCGACTCGATGGACCTGCTCAAGCTCTACCGGGAGATGGACGACAACGACGAGGTGCCGGTGGTCGTCTACCACTCGCACACCGCCACCGAGGCGTACCCGTCCCGCACGGACATCAGTTACGCCTCGGAGCCGGACGCGCACTACGTGCTGGTCTCCACCCGGGACCCGGACGAGGTCGAGTTCCGGTCCTTCCGCATCGTCGAGGGCGAAGTCACCGAAGAGCCCGTGACCGTCGTCACCGACTACGACTGACGGCCCCACGCGGGAAGAACCGCAGCTCGCACACCGTTGGCGCGGGCAGATGTCCGCACAACCCCGATGAACGACAGGAGCACATCGAAGATGGCAGTCGAGGTCCGGATCCCGACGATCCTGCGCCAGTACACCGACGGTGAGAAAGCCGTGAACGGCGAGGGCAAGACCCTTGACGATCTGTTCGACGACCTTGAGTCGCGTCACGCCGGGCTGCGCGCCCGCCTGGTCGACGAGAACGGCCTGCGCCGCTTCGTCAACGTCTACCTCAACGACGAGGACGTCCGCTTCCTCGGTGGGCTGACCACCGAGCTCAAGGACGGCGACAGCGTGACGGTGCTCCCGGCCGTCGCCGGCGGCTGATCGTTCCGGTCCGAAACCCAGAGAGACGCATCCCGTCCCGTGCGCTTCGACTCACTGCTCGACTCCGTCGGCAGGACCCCGTTGGTGGGCCTGCCGCGGTTGTCGCCGTCCCCGGACGTGCGGCTGTGGGCGAAGCTGGAGGACCACAACCCGACCGGATCCATCAAGGACCGGGCCGCGCTGCGGATGATCCTCGAGGGCGAGAAGGACGGCCGGCTCAGGCCCGGCTGCACGATCCTCGAGCCGACCTCGGGCAACACCGGCATCTCGCTCGCGATGGCCGCGAAGATGCGCGGCTACCGCATGGTCTGCGTGATGCCGGAGAACACCTCAGAGGAGCGCCGCCAGATCCTCGGCATGTGGGGCGCGGAGATCGTCTCCTCGCCGGCCGCGGGCGGTTCCAACGAGGCGGTCCGTGTCGCCAAGCGTCTGGCTGAGGAGCACCCGGACTGGGTGATGCTCTACCAGTACGGCAACCCGGCGAACCCGCAGGCGCACTACGAGGGCACCGGACCGGAGATCCTGGAGGACCTGCCCTCGATCACGCACTTCGTCGCGGGGCTGGGCACCACCGGCACGCTCATGGGGGTGGGCCGGTTCTTCCGCGAGCACAAGCCGGACGTTGCGATCGTGGCCGCCGAGCCGCGCTACGGCGAGCTCGTCTACGGCCTGCGGAACATGGACGAGGGCTTCGTGCCCGAGCTTTACGACCCGTCACTCATCGACGCCCGGTTCTCGGTCGGTCCCCGCGACGCGGTCCGGAGGACCCGCCAGTTGATCGAGGAGGAAGGGATCTTCGCCGGGATCTCCACCGGCGCGATCCTGCACGCGGCGCTGGCCCAGGCGGCCAAGTCGATGGCCGCCGGCGAGCGGGCCGACATCGCCTTCGTGGTGTGCGACGGCGGCTGGAAGTACCTGTCGACCGGCGCGTACACCGGGACGATCGCCGAGGCCGAGGAGCGACTCGAAGGCCAGCTCTGGGCCTGAGTGCGAACTGAGTGCTAGCAATAGTTAGCGACTACAGGGTGTCGAAACGCCGTCCAATCAGCGAAGTGTGACCAAGGCGACCGTACGTTTCCCGGCTGTTTCCGTGCCGTCTCCCGTACCGTTTTGGCATATGTCTGAAGCGGGAATCGGCATCTTCGACAGCGGAGTCGGAGGCCTGACGGTCGCTCGCGCGGTGCTGGATCAACTGCCCGCGGAGCCGATCGTCTATGTCGGTGACACGGCGAACGCGCCGTACGGCCCGCGCCCGATCGCGCAGGTGCGTGCATTGGCTCTCGACGTCATGGACCACCTCGTCGAGGAGGGCGTGAAGTTGCTCGTGATCGCCTGCAACACCGCCTCGGCCGCGGTGCTGCGCGACGCCCGCGAGCGCTACGAGGTGCCGGTGGTGGAGGTCATCAGCCCCGCCGTGCGCCGCGCCATGCAGGCCACGCGCAACGGCAAGGTCGGTGTGATCTGCACCCAGGCGACCAAGAAGTCGCAGGCCTACCCGGACGCTTTCGCCGCGGCGCCGCACGTCGAACTCTTCGTCGAGGCCTGCCCGCGGTTCGTCGAGTTCGCCGAGCGCGGCCGTACCTCCGGCGCCGAGGTGCTCGAGGTTGCGGCGGAATACCTCGCCCCGCTGCAGGAAGCCGGCGTGGACACCGTCGTGCTGGGCTGCACTCACTATCCGCTGCTCACCGGCGCGATCGCCCACGTCCTCGGTGACGAGGTCACGCTCGTCTCGTCCGCGGAGGAGACTGCCAAGGACGTGTACCGGGTACTCGTCGACTCAGGGCTGACGCGGTCCGCGCACTTGCCGGGCCCGTCCCACCGGTTCCTCGCGACGGGTGACCGTCAGCCGTTCGCGGCCGTCGGCCGCCGGTTCCTCGGCCCCGACATCGGTGTCGTCGAGGCGCTCGGTCATGTCGGTGTGATGGGAGCGATCGCATGAAGCTCACGGTGGTGGGTTGCTCGGGGTCCTTCCCCGGGCCCGCGTCGCCGGCCTCGTGCTACCTCCTCGAGGCCGACGGCTACAAGATGCTGCTCGACATGGGTTCCGGCGCCCTCGGTTCGCTGCAGCGCTACACCGACGTCTACGACATCGACGCCGTCCTGCTCTCGCACCTGCACGCCGACCACTGCATGGACCTGTGCGGCTACTACGTCGCCCGCAAGTACCGCCCGGAAGGCCCCGCTCCGAAGATTCCGGTCTATGGACCGGCCGACTCCGCCGACCGCATGGCGCGCGCGTACGACCTGCCGATGGACCCGGGCATGCACGACGAGTTCGACTTTCAGCTGTTCCCGTCCGGCTCGTTCGAGCTCGGCCCGTTCCGCATCACCACCGACCTGCTGGTGCACCCCATCGACGCCTACGGGCTGCGCATCGAGCAGGACCGCAAGGTGCTCACCTACTCCGGTGACACCGGTATCTGCGACGGCCTGGTGCGGCTCGCGAAGGACTCGGATCTCTTCCTGTGCGAGGCCTCGTTCCACGACGGCCGCGACGACGCCCCGGAGATTCACCTCAACGGCCGGGAGGCCGCCGAGCACGCCGCCCGGGCCGGTGCGCACCAGCTCGTGCTCACCCACATCCCGCCGTGGAACGACCCGGAGCGCACCCTCGGTGAGGCCGCCGGCGTCTTCGACGGCCCGACCGAGCTGGCCCGACCCGGGGCCGTGTACACGCTTTAGCTGACCTAGGCTCGGCGGATGCCTCGACCCGAGAACCGCGCGCCCGACCAGCTCCGTCCCGTCACCATCACCCGGCAGTGGCTCGACCACGCCGAGGGTTCGGTGCTCGTCGAATTCGGCAAGACCCGGGTGCTCTGCGCCGCCTCGGTCACGCAGGGCGTACCGCGCTGGCGCAAGGGTTCCGGGCTCGGCTGGGTCAGCGCGGAGTACGCGATGCTGCCGCGCGCCACGCACACCCGCGGCGACCGTGAGTCGGTCAAGGGCAAGCTCGGCGGGCGCACGCACGAGATCTCCCGGCTGATCGGGCGCAGCCTGCGCGCCGTCATCGACTACAAGGCGCTCGGCGAGAACACGATCCTGCTCGACTGCGACGTGTTGCAGGCCGACGGCGGCACCCGCACCGCCGCGATCACCGGCGCCTACGTCGCGCTGGCCGACGCCGTGGAGCACCTGCGGGGCAAGAACGCGCTGGCCGGCGAGCCCTTGATCGGAACCGTCGCCGCGGTCAGCGTCGGCATCGTCTCGGGGGAGCCGCGCCTCGACCTGGAGTACGTCGAGGACGTCGCCGCCGAGACGGACATGAACGTGGTCTGCATGGGCGACGGCCGCTTCGTCGAGGTGCAGGGCACCGCCGAGGGCGATCCCTTCGACCGCAAGTTGCTCGACGCTTTGCTCGACCTCGCGGTCGGCGGGTGCGCGGATCTGACGCGGATTCAGCAGGCGGCATTGGCCGCGCCTCTGGGGCAGCGTCTGACCGTCCTCGTCCTGGCCACCCGCAATCACAAGAAGCTCGCCGAGCTCCGCCGCATCCTCGACGAGGCCGGGCTCGCGGTCGAGCTCGCCGGGCCCGAGGTGTTCGCCGACGTGCCCGACATCGCCGAGACCGGGCAGACCTTCGTCGAGAACGCCTTGCTGAAGGCCCGCGCGGTCGCGGCGGCCACCGGGCTGCCCGCGGTGGCGGACGACTCCGGGCTGTGCGTGGACGCCCTGAACGGGATGCCCGGGATCCTGTCGGCCCGCTGGGCCGGCGGGCACGGCGACGACGAGGCCAACCTGGACCTGGTGCTGGGCCAGCTGGCCGACGTCCCGGACGAGCGCCGGGGGGCCCACTTCGCGTGCGCCGCCGCTCTGGCCCTGCCCACCGGGGAGTCCGAGGTCGTGACCGGGGAGGTCCGCGGCGTCCTGCTGCGGGAACGCCGGGGGAGCAACGGGTTCGGGTACGACCCGATCTTCCGTCCGGACGGGTACGAGATCACCACGGCCGAGATGGATTCGGCCGAGAAGGACGCGATCAGCCACCGCGGCCGCGCCCTGCGCGCCCTCGTCCCGCACATTGCCGCAAGGCTGCCCGGAACCTCCAGCCCGCCCCGCTAGAGTGCCTTGCGATGTGGACCGCCTGGCTGCGAGGCCTCGACTCGCTGCGTGAAGCCGTCTCGCTCGCCGAGCCGGTGGATCCGGACGTCCTCGGGGACGCCGAGGAACGGCTGGGCATGCTGCTGCCCGAGGAACTGCGCTCCCTGCTGTACGAGACCGACGGTGTGGCGGGCGCCGGCCGCGGGGAGCCGGTGTGGCCGGTCGAGCGGATCGCCGAGGAGAACCTGCTGCTGCGCAGCCAGGGCTCCACGCCTGCACTGCCGGACGGGGCCGACGACGATCTGCTGTTCTTCGGCGATGCCGGCGAGGGCCACCTCTTCGCCTACGAACTCGACTCCAGCGGCGAGGTCACCGACCCGGACGTCTTCGTCTGGCAACCCGGCCTGGGCGAGGCGGTCTGGATCGCCTCGGACCTGCAGAGCCTGCTCGACGAGTGGGTCAGTGGCGAACTCTCGACGTGATCCACCGGGCCGCTGGTGGCGGTCCTCTAGGCTGACGGTGCTTTTTAGGTGCGGGCTCGGTACGGCAAGACAAAGGAAGCGTGAGATGGACACCGCACGGTACGGGCGCACGGTCAAGAGCCGGTTGGCGAAGAACCCGACGGTGGCGGCTGCCTACAAGAAGGTGCAACAGCGGCGCGGACTGGCCAAGCCTGACCTGATCTTCGTGCTCGGATCGCAGCGCTCGGGAACCAACGTGCTGCGGCAGTCGTTGTCCCTCGACCCTTACGTGCAGGGCTTCAACGAGCGCAAGAACAGCGAGTTCTACGTCGGCTGGGCGCTGCGCCCTGAGCCGGAGATCCGCCCGGTCCTCGCGCGCTTCCAGCACACCGTGCTGCTCAAGCCGATCCAGTCGGTGATCCGGCGTCCGGTCGGGGACTTCCTCAACGAGTTCAAGGACTACAACCTCAAAGTCGCGTGGATCTACCGCGACCCGGTCGCGGTGTTCCGCTCCCGTGGGGAGCGCTGGTCCTACAAGGCTGAGGCGGGCCCGTTCATCACCGAGTGGAACCGGATCAACAAGTCGGTGATGGACGCCAACGACCCCCGGGTCTCGGTGGTCTGCTACGACCAGCTCACATCCGACTCGACGGTGTTCAAGGCGCTGTGCCAGCACCTCAAGATCAAGGGTGAGAACCTCTTCCACTCCGGCCGGCCGGTCGAGGAGGTCGAGAGCTCGCTGTCCGAGGACGACGTCGCCGAGATCCGCAAGGCGACCGTGGAGACGCTGGATCGGCTCGACGCGGCTGCGGCGCAGTTCCTCGCGGCCAACAAGGTCGCCGAGGGCGGCGAGGACTCCGAGGACGGGCCGGCGCCGGAGAAGTCGGCAGAGAAGTCGGGCCAGCCGTCAGCGACGGGCTGAGCGCGACCAGTCCTCAAGCTGCGCGACGAACTTCGCGCCGGCGCTGCGCCAGTCGTGCTCGGCCAGCGCCGCCGCGTGCCCGCGCCGTCCGTACTCGGTTCGGGTCGTCTCGTCGTCGCGCAGTTCCAGGACCGCCTTTGCCGCTGCCTTCGGGTCGTCCCAGGGCACGACGGTGCCGCACCGGTGCCGGGTCACGAGATCGGCCGCGGGCGGGTTCGGGGTCGTCACCACCGGCAGCCCGCGAGCCATGTACTCGATGACCTTGGTCGGCATCGAGTGCCGGTAGTTCGGCTCGTCGTGCAGCAGCGAGAGCCCGGCCAGCGCGCCGGGCAGGCGGGCCAGCGCGACGTCGTTGGGCTGGAAGCCGGCCCAGTCCAGCACCCCGTCGGCGACCGCGGCCTCCAGCAACGGCGTCGAGGCGGCATCGGCGCTGCCGATCAGCTCGACCCGTACGCCCTCCGGGGCGAGCAGCCGGGCGACCGCGACCATCTCGGCGGCGCCGCGGGCCAGCGTGATCGCGCCCAGGTACACCGCCCGGTCCGGGCCGGGCGGCGGTACCTCGGCGGGCACCAGGGTCTGGTTGGGCACGACGGGGTGCAGCCGGCGGAACCGGTCGACGTAGCCGTGCTCGGCCAGCAGAAGATGCACCGATCGCTCGGCGGCAGACTCGGCCACGCGGACCGCGGCCGCGAACGGCTTCCGAAGCGGCTTGGGCATCCAGGCCTTCAGGCCCAGGGCCGCGGCCGTGTCCTCGTGCACGTCCCACACCACCGGGCGCTTGCCGTGCACACCGGCGACCGCGAGCAGCAACTCCGGGTCGTGCAGCAGCGTGATGTCGACGTCGTCGCGCAGCCGCTTGTAGGTCGCACGGGCCGCGCGGACCGCCCTGGCCCGCGACCGGCCGGCCGAGCGCGGCAGGTCCACCGTCTCCAGTCCGTCGCGCGGGGTGACCCCGCGTGCGGTGAAGGGCGCCGCGTAGACGACCTGGTGCCCGGCCCCGGTCAGCGAGGCGATCTGGCGGTGCAGTATCCGGGCGTCCTCCGGGTGGTGGACGACCGACATCACCAGGACGCGCACGCCCGGTTCTCCCGGGCTACAGACGCTCGACGGTGTCCGAGGCGGTCAGCACGCCGCGGGTGTCCAGCACGAGCTGACTTCGACTCGCGATGACGTCCAGGTCGAACAGCTTGTGCGGGGCAAGCAGGATTGTCAGGTCCGCCTCGGCCACCGCGGTGGCGAGGTCGTCCGCCTTCGTCACCGGGATGCCGTCGACGCTCCAGGACGGCACGTACGGGTCGCAGTAGACGACGTTCGCGTGCCGCGCCCGCAGCCGCTTGACCAACGGAAGGGCCGGCGTCTCGCGCTCGTCGGCGATGTCGGGCTTGTAGGTGACGCCGAGCAGCAGCACGGTCGAGCCGTTCATCGCCTTGCGCGCGGTGTTGAGGAGCTGGGTCGCGCGCTGGGTCACGTAGACCGGCATGCGCTCGTTGACCTCCTGGGCCAGCTCCACGAAGCGGAACGGGTAGCCCAGCTTGGTGCGCACGACGGCCGAGAGGTAGTTGGGGTCGATCGGGATGCAGTGCCCGCCGACGCCGGGGCCGGGGCGGAAGGCCTGGAAGCCGAACGGCTTGGTCTCGGCGGCGTCGATGGCAGACCAGAGGTCGATGTCCATCTCGTTGCAGAACATCGCCATCTCGTTCACGAGGGCGATGTTCACGTGCCGGTAGGTGTTCTCCAGCAGCTTGGCCATCTCGGCCTCCGCCGTGCCCTTCACCGGCACGACGGTGTCGACGATCTTGCCGTAGAAGCTGACCGCGCGGTCCCGGCACGCCAGGGTGTGGCCGCCGACGACCTTTGGGGTGTTGCGCAGGCCGAAGGTCTTGTTGCCCGGGTCGATGCGCTCGGGGGAGAAGGCCAGGAAGAAGTCGGAGCCGGCCTTCAGCCCGCTCTCCTCCAGCGCCGGCAGCAGGACGTCGCGCGTGGTGCCGGGCCAGGTGGTGGACTCCAGCACGACGAGCTGGCCGGGCTTGAGGCGGGAGGCGATCTCGGCCGTCGCGGAGTTCACGGCGCCGAGGTCGGGCAAGCGGTTCTCGTCCAGCGGCGTGGGCACGCAGATGATGACCGTCTCGCAGTCACCGAGGACATCGGCGGAGGTGGTGGGCGCGAAGCCGTTGGCGACCAGGTGGGCGACCTGCTCGTCACTGATGTCGTCGACGTGGGAGCGGCCGGCCTTCAGTCCGCCGACCTTGCCCTCGCTGGAGTCGAGCCCGGCGACGCGCATCCCGGCGGCGACCGCCTCGACCACGAGCGGCAGGCCGACATAGCCGAGGCCGATGACGCCGAGGTCGTACTTGAAGCCGCTCATTTCCTCACCCATAACGTTGCCCAGACATTTCTGTTGGGTCCCCTAGTGATCGACTTGCAAGGTTACGCGTTCGCGGCACCCAGGCGGGCGTAGAGGGTTCGATAGGTCTCCGCGAGCCGGTCCCAGGTGAATCGCTCGGCCACCACGTCCCGGCCGGCGGCGGTCAGTTCGGCACATCGGGACGAATCGGTGCGCAACCGGTCCAAAGCCGTGGCCAGTGAGTCGGCGTCACCCGGGCGGACCAGTTCGGCGGCCACTCGGCCGCCTGTCTGGCCGGAGCGCTCGTCGACCAGTTCCCGCAACGCGGGCAGGTCCGACAGGACGAGTGGCCGGCCCTGTGCCATCGCCTCCAGCGGCTTGAGCGGCGTGACCAGCCGGGTCACCCGCAGATCCACGCGGGCGCAGACGAACGCGTCCAGGGCGGCCACCACCCGGGGTGCGACATCGGCGGGGACCTGACCCGGCATCAGCAGGATCTCCGGGCCGAGCCCGAGCTCGGCGGCCAGCTTGTCCAGCGCCCCGCGGTAGGGGCCGCTGCCGACGAGGAAGACCTTCACCCTCGACCCGCGGTCGCGCAGCAAGGCGGCGGCCTGCAGCAGCACGTCGAAACCCTCGTAGGCGGCCAGCTTGGACACCGACCCGACGACGAACTCGTCGTCGCCGAGTCCGAACTCGCGGCGCGCGGCGGAGCGGTCGTGATGCTCCGTCAGGAGCGCGGCGTCGACCGCGTTCGGAGTGAGCACGATCTTCTCGGCCGGGATGCCGCGGGCCAGGATCTCGGTGCGCATGGTCTCGCTGAGGGTGGCCACCGCGTCGGCCTCGGCCATGATCGCGGTGTCCCGGTCACGGTGCAGGCGCATCCGCTCGGGCATCTGGTCGTCGCCGCTGTCGGGGTCGAGGGCCGCGCCCGCCGCCCAGGACTCCTCCAGGAAGCCGCGGATCTCGTACAGCACCGGCAATCCGGTCCGATCGCGGACCGCGAGTGCGACGGTGCCGTTGCGGTGGTCGGTGGCGGCGTGCAGCACGCTCGGCTTGAGGGTGCGGACCAGGTCGGTGGCCGCGTCCGCGCCGCGGGCCAATCGCAGGTCGGCCTCGATCGGGATCGCGCCGGAGGGGATCAGGCGGTGGTAGGCGATGCCGTCGATGCTCGCGACGTGCGCCGCCTCCGGGTGCCCGTCTCGGGCCGGCCAGCCCCACTGCGTGACCGCGTGCGGATCCAGCCCCGCGGCCTGCTGGGCGCGCAGGATCCGGTGGGTGCGCAGCGTGTAGCCCGCCTGGGCGTAGGGGAGCGCGTTGGTGACCAGATGCAGGACCCGCCCCGGCGTTCCCGTCACCCGGGGCCCGCCCTGCGCGGGCACCGGCTCCTTGCCGTAGGCCCGCAGTTCGCCCTCGTAGCGCCGCCGGAGCCGGTCCCCGCTCGGCAGTTCGGCCACCGCCGCGGTGATCTCGCCGGCCCTGAACAGCGTCCGCGCCCGGTCCCGCGCCTTCCCGGCCCCGGTCCGGGGGAGCTTGCGCAGCCCCGGCAGGCGCCCGGGGTCCTCGCCGGTCCGGTCCAGCACCACCCGCGCCGTCAGCACGGGGTGCCGCCTCAGCCCGCGCAGCAACGGCTGAGCGAGCGCGCGGACGGAGGTCATGGGCCCCTAGTCTCCCGAAAGTGCAGCAGAGCACGCGGATTTTGCGTTCGAACGTGTCACAGTGCGCTTTCGGGAGTGGATAGCACCCCGCCGCACTACGATCTTGGGCAATGAAGCGCGAGATTCTGCACGTGCTGGGGGCTCGGCCCAACTTCCCGAAGGCCGCACCGGTGATCCGGGCCGTGGATGCCCTCGGGATCCCGGGGCTCACCCAGCAGATCGTGCACACGGGCCAGCACTACGACACGTTGATGTCGGACGTCTTCTTCGCCGACCTCGGCCTGCCCGAACCGTGCGCGAACCTCGGCGTCGGGTCCGGCAGCCACGGCAAGCAGACCGGCGCGCTGCTGGCCGGCCTGGAGGACCTGGTCATCGAGCGCAAGCCGACGCTGGTGCTGGTCTACGGCGACGTGAACTCCACCGTGGCCGCCGCGCTGGTCTGCTCGAAGCTGGGCATCAAGTTCGGCCACGTCGAGGCCGGGCTGCGCTCCTTCGACCGGACCATGCCCGAGGAGATCAACCGGATCGTCACCGACTCCCTCGCGGACCTGCTGTTCGCGACCAGCCCGGAGGCCATCGGCCTGCTCGGGCAGGAGGGCATCAGCCCGGACAAGGTGCACCTGGTCGGCAACCCGATGATCGACAGCCTGTTCGCCGCGCTGCCCAAGCTGGACGCGGCCGCCGCCCGAGCCCGGTTCAGCCTGCCCGAGCGCTACGGCGTCGCCACCCTGCACCGGCCCGGCAACGTCGACAGCGTCGACGCGGCCCGCGAACTCGTCGAAGCGGTCAACGAGGTCAGCCGGATGCTCCCGATCGTCCTGCCGCTGCACCCCCGCGGCCGCGCGACCCTGGCCGAGGCCGGCCTCGCGCAGACCGACAACCTCCAGGTGATCGACCCGCTCGGCTACATCGACTTCATGTCCCTGGTGCGCGGCTCCGCGCTGGTGCTCACCGACTCCGGTGGCGTCCAGGAGGAGACCACCGCGCTCAAGGTCCCGTGCCTGACGGCGCGCCCGAACACCGAGCGCCCGATCACCTGCACCCACGGCACCAACAAGCTCGTCACCCCGGCGACGATGGTCGACGCCGCCAAGGCGGCGCTCTCCGCCGACGCCGAGTGGCCGCCGGAGGGCCCCCCGCTCTGGGACGGCCACGCCGGCCCCCGCATCGCCTACGTCCTCAAGCGCTGGCTGGCCGAGCAAAGCAGCTAACGTCCGAAGGGCAGTGAGCTATAGCGCTCGCTTCTTCGGACATTGCGGCTATTTCTTGCCCTTGCGGCGCTTCGCCATCGCGGCCAGGTCCTTCGGCAGCTTGGTGGCGCCCTTCTTCGGGTTCCTCGCCGCGCTGACGAGGGTGTTGCCGAGCTCGTAGGCGGCGGAGTTCTTCAGCACCCGCAGGTCCCGGTCGGCCTTGTGGAAGCGCTCGCTGTAGTCGTCGGCCCGCCGTTGCTGGTGCTCGAGCTTGGTGCGCAGCGCGTCGATCTCGTCGAGGGCGTTGTCGCGCTCGCGCTTGCGGCTGTTGGATTCGAAGACGGCCGTGTCGGCGCGGGCCAGGGCGAGGTCGCGCTCGGTGCGCAGCATCGCGATCAGCTCGGCGTCGGAGCCGACGGCGGTCTCGTCGGCTCGCGCCGTCACCGCCATCTCGGGCTTGCGGATCCGGAACGCGAACTGCCCGCAGTGCTCGAGCTTGCGCAGGTTGGTCGCGGCGGAGTCCTTGTTGTGCTCGGCGGCCCAGGCGTCGATCTCGGCGTTGAGCGGGGACTCGCCGTGGAAGTACGCGGCGTACTCCGGCGGGCGGCCGTTGTAGGTGCGCTGGATCAGGGTGACGCCGTCGATGCCGGGGCGGACCTCCTCCAGCACCATCCCGGCCTCCTCGACCAGCAGCCGGAAGCCGTACGGCGTGTAGTTCCACACCGAGAACGAGTGGTACGGCTCCAGGTGCGAGGTGCTGCCGCTGAAGATGCCGCCGGGCTTGAGGACGCGCGCGATCTCGATCAGCAGCTCGATCGGGCGGCGGACGTGCTCGAAGACCTGGTGCGAGTGGATCATCGCGACGCTGGCCGATGCGAGCGGCAGCCGCAGGCCGTCGTAGTGGACGACGAGGTCGCCGGTGTCGACCCGGGCCTTGGACTCCGGCGAGCCGATGATGTCGACGCCGATCCATTGGGTGCCGGGCCGCAGTTCCCGGCAGCGGTCGGCGGACAGGCCGACGCCGCAGCCGAGGTCCACCACGGTGTCCGGCGGGTCATCGCTGGTCAGCGCCTGGTCGAGGTAGTAGCCGGAGGTGACCTGGCGGGCGTGGTCGGTCGGGATGCAGTCCCGGATCAGCTGCCAGAGGTTCATGGCCGCTTGCCCGCGACCAGGTCGGCGAAGATCCCGCACACCACCGGCAGGTCGAAGTCGGCGCTGACCTGCCGCTTGGCTTCGGCCCGCTGCTCGTCCCACGTCCCGTCCGCGATCGCGGTGAGGATCGCGTTCGCGATGCCCGCCGCGTCCTGGTGCATCCACTCCGGCCGGTAGACCGTCTCCGCGCCGGGCCACGGCAGCACGGCCGGGACCGCGCCGGAGGCCATGCCCTCGGCGGGGGAGAGGTGGAAGCTCTCGTCGTCGGAGGTGGACAGCACCCAGCCGACGCCGCGCAGCCAGGGCGCGACGTCCGGGCCGAAGCCGTCGAAGACAACGCCGTTCTGCAGGTTCGGATCGGTGCGGATGCGGCGCATCAGGTCGTCGACGTGGACGCGCTCCTCCGGCTGCTTCCACACCCACCAGTAGTCCCAGGCGGGCTTGGACTTCACGAACAGGTGGAAGCGCTTGTCCTGCCGGCGCAGTTCGGCCAGCACGTCCAGGCCGAGGTCCATCCGCTTGCGGAACGGCGTGACCCCGATCATGCCCAGGTGGAACTGAGCCCCCGTCAGTTTCGGCCGGTCCAGCTGTGCGACATCGACCCAGTTCGGCACCGTGATGATCTTCTCGGCCGGCCAGCCGGTGATCTGCTCGGTCAGGTCCTTGTGGTGCTGGTTGACCGTGACGACCGTCTCGATGGCGTCGATCTTCATGTCGGAGGGGAACGTCGAGTACAGCTCGAAGCGGTGCAGGCGCACGATCATGCGCTGCTTGGCCTTCTTGTGCTTGCTGTACCAGATCGCGTTCGGGCCGGCCCACTCGCAGAAGATGACGTCGGCCCACTCGAGCAGCTTCTTCGACGCGGCGCCGTCGTGGCGGGCCAGCGCCGACCAGTGGTCCCACTTCAGTTCGATGCCCGGCAGCGCGGCCAGGTGGTCGGCGATGCGGGTGAAGAACTTCATGTCGTGCCCGGCGACGAGCAGCTTCAGCGGCGCCGGCCGCCCGGCCAGGCTCGGCGGGTCCGGCGGGAAGGCGCGGTCAAGCAGGGCCGCGATCCGCTCGGTCGCGCGGGTCATGGTGTGCTCGGCCGCGGCGACGCCGTTGCGGGACCGGGCCAGGTCGTAGCGCGCGGGGTCGGTGGCGACGGCGGCAATGAGGTCGACGACCTCGCCGACGCCGCGGTCCTTGGAGCCGGCGCCAGGACCGATTGACAGAGCCGCGGACCCGTCGACGAACATCGGGTAGTCCGCGCCGAGCAGACGCTCGTGCATCGGGGTGCGGTTGATCAGCGCCGGCAGCCCGAGCACGCCGTACTCGAGCACCTTCGTCGACAGCTCGAGGCTGTCGTCGAGGTCGGCATCGCGCCAGCCCAGGCCGATGTGGGCGCCGCCGGCGATCTGCATCGCCTTCTCGCGCGGCTGCCCGCCGTGCCAGATCACGCCCTTGCCGGTCTTGAGCGCCTCGCCCATCCGCCGCGCGTAGTCCGGGTCCTCCGGGTCGTCGTGGATCTTGTCGCCGACCATGTGCAGCTCGGCGGAGACCCCGCGCTCGGCGAGCAGCGTCGGCAGCGTCGCCATCTGCTCGGTGTTCCAGCGCGGCGCGAACTTGCCGGTGTAGACGAGGCGGATCGGCTCGCCCGGGGCCGGCGGCGCGGGCGGGCTGACGCCCTCGACCTCGGGGGCCACGGGCGGGAACAGCACCGACTTGCCGCAGGCCTCGGGGACCAGGCCCTCCAGGAACCCGCGCAGCTCCTCGGTCTGGCAGAGCAGGAACCGCGACGCGTTCGCGATCTGGGCGAGCACCTCGACCGACTCCGGGTCGGCCTCGACGTAGGACTGCGGGACGTCGGTGAGGTAGGTCCACAGCCGGCCGGTCGCGACCTTGCTGGCGACCAGCTGGTGCACGGCGCGCAGGCCGCGCACGACCACGAGGTCGTACGGGTTCTGGGCGTCCAGCTGGCCGAGCACCTTGGCGACCTGAGACGGCGTCAGACCGGCGCCCTTGGCCGCCTTGAGGTCCGGCAGCAGCGACTCCTCGTACGGCCTGCGCACGGTGACGTTCGGCAGTGCGGCCAGCGGGTCGAGCAGGCGGCCGGTCTCGATCGGGGACTTGAGCACCAGGTCGACCTGGCAGCCCGCGGTCGGCCAGGGTCTGCACGATGCCCTGGACCCAGATCGCCGAGCCGTCGATGAGGTTGAGGTCGACGTGGCCGTAGACCATGGCGCGCTTCTGCCGGCTCATCGGGCCACCTCCGACAGGACGCGCGGCCCGCGTGCGTTCGTCGGCGGCCTCGGCCGCGGCGACCAGGTCGAGTAACCAGTCGGTCGGCGGCGCCTCGGCGCCGTCCCAGTGCGCGACGAGTGGCAGGTCGGCGACCTCGCTCGCGTCGGCGGCGACGCGGGCCGGCGGGTGCGACTGGCCGGCGAAGGCGTCCGCGGGCAGCGCGGAGACCACGCCGACCCGGCGACGGGCGAGCGGGTCGAACGGGAAGTTCATCCGGGCGCAGAACTCGGCCAGCTTCACCGCGGGGGCGTCGGTGCGGAACCAGGCGCGCAACGCCTCGAGCGTCCGCCGGCGGAGCCGTGCCGGGCTGCCATTCGCCCGAGGTCCACACCGCGTCGGCCCGGGCGCCGATCCGGGCCAGGCCGGGCGTCGCCGAGCGCGGGGAGTTCCACCAGATCAGCACCGGGCGCCGCAGGGCGCGCGAGGCCACCAGCACGTCGAGGATCGCGCGGTCGCGCGCGCCGTAGGCGGACTGCGTCGTGTACGCCCACGGGCCCGGCGACCCGAGGGCCGCGGACTCGATGAGCACGACGTCCGGGTCGGTGCGGGACACGATGACCTCGGCGTCGTGGGGGAGCAGGATGTTGACGACCGCGCGCGGGTTGTCGGCCGGCCCGCGCAGCAGGGCGGCCGTCTCCGCGGTGAGCATGCCGGCGATGACCGGCACGGTCCGGGCGCCGACCTCGACCGAGGTGTGCAGCAGGGTCAGCAGCGCCGGGTCGGCGTTGTCGATCTCGTCGACGTCGAGGGCCGTCGGGCCGCGCAGGCTCTTGAGCCAGTCCTCGTCGATCGGCGGTCCGGGCATGGTGCGCCCGGACCGGCGCCGCCAGAGCGCCTTGACCTCGCGCGGCAGCAGGCGCGCGCCGCGCTTCGGGTTGCGGGCGGCGCCGACCAGCGTGCGGCCGAGCACCAGGGCGGCCGAACCCTCCAGGGCGACGAGGCGCTCCTCGGTCGCCTGCAGCTGGCGCTCCTTGGCGGTCAGCATGCGGCGCAGCTTGGCGGTCACGGCGGCGTCGGAGACGTCGGCGGCGTTGCCCGGCGCACCGGCTGTGGGAGCGCTGCGCGGCTTCGAGGTCGGCGAGGCGGGCCCGGATGGCGCGGCCGACGACGGCGTCGAAGGCGTGCTCGGCCTGCAGGCGCAGCACGACGGGCAGGCCTTCGCCGCTCGGGTCGGCCGGGTCGACGCGGACCAGCACCGCGGCGGTCTGGACCTCGTCGTGGTCGAGCGGGCCGACCTCGACCACCTTGAGCCCGGCGCCGACCAGGTCCTCGAGCACCTGGTGGTACGGGAGGCTGTCGATGCGGTTCTCGAACAGCAGGGCCACCTTGGCCCCGGGCTGCGTCCGCGCCGCCGCCTTCGCGAAGGTCGGCGGGGTCACCGTGCCGGTCCGGGTCGCGGCCGTAGACCGCGATCACCAGCGTCCCGGCGGTGAAGGTGTCGCCGGAGCCCGGGTTCGCGACGCGGGAGCGCGACACCTCCGGGGGCAGGGGCAGGGCGCCGCCGAAGGTCAGCGCGCCGGCGCCGACCTCCACGACGGTGTGGACGCCTCCGAGGTGGGGCTGCAGCAGGTCGTTCAGGCGCACGATCAGCTCTCCCGCGTCCAGGCGAGTACGGCGCCTGTGTCCTTGTCGGTCAACATGAGGTGTCCCCCGAGTCGCACCAGGGACTTGAGGTTAGTGACGGCGTCGGGGGAGAGGCCTGCCGGACCCAGGACCAGGTCGAACAGCCAGGGGCTGCTGACGCGGGCCGGGTCGGAGTCGGTGGTCTCGACGCGGAAGCCGAGGCGGCGCAGCGCGCGGGCGATCCAGTCGCTGCGGGCGCCGACCTCGAGGACCTCCAGCGGCGCGAGCGGGCTGGACACCTCGCCGAGCAGTTCCAGGACCACCGCCAGGTGCCGGGCCTCCCGGGCCTCGGCCACCTCGGCGGCCAGATCCAGCCGGCTGCTGCCCCCGTCGCGGCGGTTCCAGTACCGGGCGACCTCGACCATGCTCAGCACCGGCCCGACGGCGTCGGACGGGGTGTCGGCCGGGTCGGCCTGGCCGTAGGCGGTCTGGTCGAAGTCCACCGGGTGAGCCTAGGGCGTGAGCGGGGAAACAGCGTGGAAGATCAGCATGCCGAGCCGCACGCCCGCCCCGGATCAGGGCAGACTGCCCGGTATGAGCGACGGCACGACACCCGAACGGAAGCACGAGCGGCCGATCCTGGTCCTCGGCTGCCCACGGTCGGGCACCACCCTGCTGCGGCTGATGCTCAACGCGCACCCGCGGATCGCGATCCCGCCGGAGACCCGCTTCGCCCTGCCGACCTACTTCGAGCGGGCCAAGTTCGGCGACCTGTCGCAGGAGGCGAACCGGCGCAAGCTCGCCGAGTTCCTGACCGGCAAGGGCAACCTGCGGTGGTCGGACCACGACACCGACACGGACGCCACGATCCAGGCGATCCTCGACGCCCCGCCGACCGTCGGCTCGGCCCTGGCCGCGGTCTACGAGCAGTACGCCGCGCGCTTCGACAAGCCGCGCTGGGGCGACAAGCTGCCCACCTACATCGAGCACGTCCGGCCGCTGCTGGAGATGTTCCCCGACGCCCACCTGGTGCACGTGCTGCGCGACGGCCGGGACTGCGTCGGCTCGCTCAAGCGCCAGGAGTGGTCGAAGCGCTCGACGCCGGACGCGATCGGGGTCTGGAACCGCGCGATCGACTACGGCGTCCAGGCCCGCAAGTCGGTCCCGGCCGCGCAGTGGCACGAGGTCCGCTACGAGGAGCTCGTCTCCGACCCCGAGGGGCGCCTGAAGGAACTGTGCGCGTTCCTCGAGGAGGACTTCGCCCCGGACATGCTGGAGCCGGCCAAGGTCGGCGCCAAGGTGATGCCCAGCCGCAAGGCGTTCCACGGCATGCTCTCCGGCGCGGTGACGACGAAGAGCGTCGGCGGCTGGCAGAAGCACCTGGAGCCGTGGGAGTCCAACCTCATGCACTTCGTCTCCGGCAAGCGCCTGCGTGCCGAGGGCTACGAGGTCCCGAAGCCCACCCGCCCGCCGGTGAAGCTGATCGCGGCCCACTACAAGGCCGAGTTCCGCGACCGGAAGTCCCGCAACCTGGCCGAGCTCAAGGACCGCAGGCAGCGCAAGTCCGAGACCAAGGCGGGCATCGCCGTCGCGCAGGTGCCGAAGACCTGACCCATCCTGGGGCGTCGCGTCGCCCTATCTCCTCCGCCGACAGGGCCGAATGCCGCCCCAAGGTGCGGCGTGGTCAGATGTCGACGATGGTGGCGGCAGAGCCCACTGCCTCGAGCAGACGCGCGATGTCCGGCCTGTCGCTGGTCACGATCACGCCGTCCTCGGCGGATGCCTCGACGACGGCGCCGTCCGCTATGTCAGAGGAGCAAGCGCGTGCGAGGACAGCCCCGACGCGGTGGGCGGCGGCCTTGTCGAAGTCGGGTACGTCGCACCCGCGCAGCAACCGGCGGAGCTGCGCCTGGCGGGGCGACCGACTGACCTGCGCGACGACGGGAGCGGGCACGACAGGCACGACGCCGCGCTCCAAACGAACTCGATGGTCGGCCCAGAAGGCTCGGTCGCTTCGGTCGGCGGCGATTAGCGCACCGGCGTCGTAGACGACCTCGCTCACGCCGACCGACGCCCGGACGGGCCGCTGGCGCGCCCGCGAGCGGCGTCGAGCTCGTCCTCGGTGAGGGGCCCGTTCTCGGCTTCCCATTCGGCGACCGCTGCCAGTCCGTCGCGCACGGTCAAGGCCCGTCGCGCAGCGGCGGTCATCCACGCGGAAACGCTGGAGCCCTCGGCCTTCGCGGCTTCGAGGACCTGTTCGTACACGTCGGGGTCGACAGTGATGGCGAGCTTCGGTGAGGGGTTCCCACGAGGCATGCCCTAAGTCTACTACCGCACTCCTACTAAAGCCATGAGGCTCGGCTCGGCTGTTCAGGAAGTGCGGAAGGGGGGACTCGAACCCCCACACCCGAAGGCACCAGATCCTAAGTCTGGCGCGTCTGCCAATTCCGCCACTTCCGCGCAGTGCTAACGGTAGCGGCGTGAAGTCGTGCCAGAAGCGGACGCAGACCGGTCGGTCCGGTGGGCGGAAGGCTGGAACAACGACGAGACGCCGCGAACCCGGAGGTTCGCGGCGCCGTCGTGTGGCTCACCACGTCGCCGCTGAAGGATGGGAGCCGGGGTGCGGCCTCCGCCTCGTCGGCGTCGAAGGCTTGCAAGGCGCCGACATCTCGATCTCGACTCCCCCTGCGCGCGTCCGAACGAAGCCGAAATCTCCGGTGCGGATCGCCCTCGGGTCGCTACTGGGCAGAGTTGAATCTCGTGAGGCGAATGCTGGCCGGAGATCATCACTCTCGTATCAACTCCGCCCGGCAGCGACGTCCCGGGCTGCCGAAAGGCTCAGACCGCGAGCTCGCGCAGCAGGCGCTCGACGTGGCCGGTGGCCTTCACGCCGTACATCGCCTTGCTGGACCTTGCCCTTCGGGTCGATCACGAAGGTCGAGCGGATCACGCCGGTGACGGTCTTGCCGTACATCATCTTCTCGCCGAAGGCGCCGTACGCGGTGAGCACGGCCTTGTCCGGGTCCGACAGCAACGGGAACGGCACCGCGTCCCGCTCGCGAAACTTGGCCAGCTTCGCCTCGCGTGTCCGGCGAGAGGCCGAGCACGACGTAGCCGGCGTCGGTGAGCCGGGCGAAGTTGTCCCGGAAGTCGCAGGCCTGCTTGGTGCAGCCGGGCGTCATCGCGGCCGGGTACGCGTAGAGGATGACCGTCTTGCCGCGGTAGTCCTTCAGCTTGTGCTTCTTGCCGTCCGCGTCGGTCAGCGTGAAGTCGGGTGCGGTGTCCCCGGGGGACAGGCGGGCGTTCGCCACGGCGTGGACTCCTCTTGTCGGTCCGGATCATCCTGCTCCGCGCGCGGTCGCACCCGGCTGGCCGCGACCTGACAGACTGTCCGACCAGCAGCGCGGAGGAGATGAGTCGTGGCCAAAGGCGGGCATCGGAGCCCGGGACCGGCAGACCGCGCGCCTGGAAGCCCAGATCGCGGCCGCCCGGGACGAGCTCGCGGTGACCATCGACCAGATCGCCGCCAGGGTCGCGCCGGCCAATGTCGCGGCCGAGGCAAAATCCAAGGCCCGCTCCGTCGTGGTGAATTCAGACGGCTCGTTGCGAAAAGACCGCGTGATCAAAATTGCCGCGGTTGCCGGAATTGTGCTGGCCATCGGAGCCTGGCGCCGGTACCGCTAGCGCGGTTCGCCCGGGTTCGGGGGTGTCTGGAACGGCAAGTTTCCGCAGGTCAGAGCCTCGGGAACCGAACGGCTCATGCTCGCGTCAAAGGCGGGACAGCAGTCAACCCGATCTGGGGAATCGGAGCGACGGGCTTTCTTTCAGGGGAATACGCTGCATCTCGGTGTCCGCAGCATCAGCTTGATTAACCCAGGGGTGGGATTTCAAATGTCCAGCATCAACGCGGCCGCGATCGCGGCCAAGCACCGCGGCAACGCTGAAGGCTCGGTCCGCGTTCTCGGTCAGACCGCTGCCGTCGCCGGTATCTCCGGCGCTCTGCTCCTCGCTCTCAAGGCGCTGGTTCTCGTCGCTCCGGCCGTGCTGCCGGGTGGTGACGGCCTCGACGCTCTCGGCCGTCCGAACGCGGTCGCCCCGGCTGTGACGGGTCCCGTCACCTTCGAGCCGGCTTCGGCCGACCTGCCGATCGGTTCGTCGGAGCGCACTGCTCCGACCAATCAACCGCACCGTGGTCATCCCGACCACGACCACGACACGACCACGCCGGTCACCACGACCAAGCCGTCGACTCCGTCGACCCCGTCGACCCCGTCGACCCCGGCGAGCCCGTCCGAGCTCCGGTGGGCACGATCACCAAGCCGGTCACTCGACCTGGTACCGATGGACGGCTCGGCACCGGACCTCGGCGGCGACCGTCGACGAGGCTCGTCGACGACCGTGGACGAGGCGCTGGCGGCCCGGTCGTCGAGGTCGCGAGGCCGTCACCGACGATCGCGGAGCCGGTCGCCGACTCTGGCGCCGACGGCCTGACGCGAGAGGCCTCGTCCCCAGGTCTGGCCGAACACGCTCGACGCGACCGACCGCGGACCTCGGCGACCGTGCTGCGGCACCGGCGGCACCGGCCCGAGCGCCGGCGGGCAACTGCCGGTCGGCGGCCGGATCCTCGGCGGCTGATCCACCTCGAACATCCGCGATGCCCCGCAGCTTCGGCTGCGGGGCATCGTGCTTTAACCCCGCCGCATAGGCTGAGCCGGTGAAGCCCGCACCCGGACAAGCTCCCGATCCGGATGCTGCACGACCGCGTGCTGGTGAAGACCGAGGCCGGCGAGGGCGAGCGACGCTCCGGCGCCGGGATCCTGATCCCCGCCACCGCCGTGATGGGCAAGCGCCTGGCCTGGGCCGAGGTGGTCGCGATCGGCCAGCACGTGCGCTCGGTGGTGATCGGCGACCGGGTCCTGTTCGACCCGGAGGACCGTTCCGAGGTCGAGGTTCGGGGTACGGAGTACGTGTTGCTGCGCGAGCGGGACGTGCACGCCGTGGCGGCCGAGCGGCTCGACGACGGCTCGCCCGGTTTGTACCTGTAGGTCCGGAGTAGCCGGATGGTCACGCAGCGTGGCTGTGGCCGTGCTGTGCGTGAGGTACGCGTCTGCCTTTCCTGATCCGTTCCGGGAACACGGCCCCGACCCATCCCCGTTCCCCCCACACGCGAATCGCATGCGCGAGCGCGTTCCGGGGAGGAGTTGTCGATGAAGCCGGAGGACACCACGACGACGAAGCGCACGTCGCTGCCCGCCCAGGGGCGGCGACCGGGCCGGCGGCCCGACGAGAACGGCGATCCGGACCTGGTCCGGTTCTACCTGGACGAGATCGGCATGACCCCGCTGCTGACCGCCGAGCAGGAGGTCGACCTCTCCAAGCGGATCGAGGCCGGCCTGTTCGCCGAGCGGCTCCTGGCGGAGTCCGAGCAAGCGCGGCGGCAAGCGGATCGGCGCGAAGCGCCGCGCTGGAGCTGGAGCAGCTCGCCGCCGACGGTGTGATCGCCAAGGACCACATGGTCCGGGCCAACCTGCGCCTCGTGGTCTCGGTGGCGAAGAAGTTCGCCGGCCGCGACGCCGACCTTCCTCGACGTGGTCCAGGAGGGCAACCTCGGGCTGATCCGCGCCGTGGAGAAGTTCGACCACACCAAGGGCTTCAAGTTCTCGACCTACGCGACCTGGTGGATCCGCCAGGCCATCCAGCGCGGGCTGGGTGAGCTCGGCCGGACCGTCCGGCTGCCGGTGCACGTCGTCGAGGAGCTGTCCCGGCTCAACCGCCTGGAGCGGACCATGGGCGCCGCGCCTGGGCCGCGACCCCAGCGTCGAGGAGCTGGCCGAGGCCTTCGAAGGACCGGTCGAGCGCGTCGTGGAGCTGAAGCGGATCGGGCGCAGCCCGGTCAGCCTGGACCAGAACGTCGGCGACGACGGGGACACCCGGATCGCGGACCTGATCAGCGACGACGACGCCGTCGCCGCGGCCGAGATCGCCGAGCACAACGCGATGATGACCACGCTGCGCACGATGGTGAAGGCGCTGCCGGAGCGGCAGGCGGCGGTGCTGACCATGCGCTACGGCCTGCGCGACGGCAAGCCGCGCACGCTGGCCGAGATCGCGGTCCCGCTCGGGCCTGACCCGCGAGCGGGTCCGCCAGCTGGAGAAGGAAGCGCTGGAGACCCTGCGCGGCCCCGACTCCGACCTGGTGGCCTGGGCCGGGTGAGACCGGCCCGGCGCGGCTGGGCAGACTGAACGACATGAATGACGTGCATCCCGAGGCCGGCCGGCTCGCAGACCCGGCCGGCCTCGTCGATGTCGCGAGGCTGATCACCGCGTACTACGCCGAGCACCCGGACCCGGCCGAGCCGTCGCAGCGGGTCGCCTTCGGCACCTCCGGGCACCGCGGCAGCGCGCTGAGCCTCAGCTTCAACGACGACCACATCGCGGCGACCAGCCAGGCGATCTGCGAGTACCGCGCCGCCCAGGGCATCGACGGGCCGCTGTTCCTGGCCAAGGACACCCACGCGCTCTCCGAGCCGGCCGCGGCCACCGCGGTCGAGGTGTTCGCCGCCAACGGCGTGACGCTGCTGCTGGACAGCCGGGACGGCTACACCCCGACGCCCTCGCTGTCCCGCGCGGTCCTGGTCCACAACCGCGGCCGGCTGCACACGCAAGGCGCCGGGCTGGCCGACGGCGTCGTCATCACCCCGTCGCACAACCCGCCCTCGGACGGCGGCTTCAAGTACAACCCGCCGCACGGCGGCCCGGCCGACACCGACGCCACCGGCTGGATCCAGAACCGCGCCAACGACCTGCTCGCCGCGGGCCTGGACGGCGTGCAGCCGGATCCCGCTGGCGCGGGCGCGCGCCGCCGAGACCACCGGGTACCTACGACTTCCTCGACCGCTACGTCGCCGACCTGCCGCTGGCCGTCGACCTGGACGCGATCCGCGCCGCCGGCGTGCGCATCGGCGCGGACCCGCTCGGCGGGGCGAGCGTCGCCTACTGGGGCGAGATCGGCGACCGCTACGGCCTGGACCTCACGGTCGTGAACCCGCTCGTCGATCCGACCTTCCGGTTCATGACCCGGGACTGGGACGGCAAGATCCGGATGGACTGCTCCTCGCCGTACGCGATGGCCTCGCTGATCGAGCAGCGGGACGAGCTACGACATCGCCACCGGCAACGACGCCGACGCCGACCGGCACGGCATCGTCACCCCCGACGCCGGGCTGCTCAACCCGAACCACTACCTCGCGGTCGCCATCGACTACCTGGTCGCGCACCGCGACGGCTGGCCGGCCGGCGCCGCGATCGGCAAGACCCTGGTCTCCTCCGCGATGATCGACCGCGTCGCGGCCTCGCTCGGCCGCAAGGTGCTCGAGGTGCCGGTCGGCTTCAAGTGGTTCGTCGCCGGGCCTGGCCGACGGGCTCGCTGCTCTTCGGCGGCGAGGAGAGCGCCGGCGCGTCCTTCCTGTGCCGGGACGGGTCGGTCTGGACCACCGACAAGGACGGCCCGCTGCTGTGCCTGCTCGCCGCGGAGATCCAGGCCGTCACCGGGCACTCGCCGAGCGAGCGCTACGCCGAGCTCACCGCCAAGTTCGGCGACCCGGCCTACGCCCGCATCGATGCCCCGGCCACGCCGGCGCAGAAGGCGGTGCTCGGGAAACTGACGCCGGATCAGGTGACCGCGACCGAACTGGCCGGCGAACCGATCCGGGAGCGGCTCACGAAGGCGCCCGGCAACGGCGCGGCGATCGGCGGGCTCAAGGTGACCACCGAGAACGGCTGGTTCGCCGCCCGCCCGTCCGGCACCGAGGACGTCTACAAGATCTACGCCGAGTCCTTCCTCGGCCCGGACCACCTGGCCCGGATCCAGGCCGAGGCGCGCGAGGTCGTGCAGGCCGCGCTGGGTGGCGCATGAGCTTCTGAGCGCCGTGTCGAGCAAGTTGTCCTGCTGACCCCGGACGGGACTCCGTGCGGCGTGGCGGACAAGGCGACCGTGCACGGCGAGGTGACGCCCTATCACCTTGCCTTCTCCTGCTACGTCTTCGACCGCCGCCGGCCGGCTGCTGGTGACCCGGCGCGCGCTGGACAAGGCGACCTGGCCCGGGATCTGGACCAACAGCTGCTGCGGGCACCCGGGACCGGGGGAGGCGCCGGCCGACGCCGTGCGTGCGCCGGCTCGCGCAGGAGCTGGGCATCGCACCGCGCCGGCTGACGCTGGCGCTGCCGGACTTCTCCTACCGGGCCAGCTTCGGCGGGGTCGAGGAGTACGAGCTGTGCCCGGTGTTCCTGGCGCGCGTCGATGCCGAGCCGGTGCTGGACCCGAGCGAGGTCGCCGAGGTCGGCGTGGCGGTCGTGGCCGCAGTTCGTCGCTGGCCGCGACCGCGCCGAGGACAGCGCGATCTCGCCCTGGGCGCAGGAGCAGGTCCGCGCGCTGGTCGCCGGGGGTCATGTGGAAGCGTTTCTCGGCGAGCTCCCAGGAGGACTGAATGGCGCGAGGTTCGTTCGAGGGCAAGGTCGCGCTGATCACCGGCGCCAGCCGCGGCATCGGCTTCGCCGCCGCCGAGGAGATCGTCGGACGCGGCGGCAAGGTCACGATCACCGGCCGGGACGCCGACGCGCTCGCCGCGGCGGTCAAGGAACTCGGCGGTTCCGGGGTCGCCCTCGGCGTGGCCGGCAAGGCCGACGACGCCGACCACGCCCGCGCCACCGTCGAGGCGACGATCGCCGCGTTCGGCCGGCTCGACCACTTCGTCGCCAACGCCGCCGTGAACCCGGTGTACGGCCCGATCCTCTCCGCGCCGCCCGCCGCGCTGCGCAAGGTCTTCGACGTCAACATCATCGGCGCGATCGAGTGGATCCGCCTCGTGCACGAAGCGTGGATGGCCGAGCACGGCGGCTCGATCGTCACCATGTCCTCGGTCACCGGCCTCGGGCGCCAGCCCCGGCATCGGGGTCTACGGCGTCAGCAAGGCCGCGCTGATCGCGCTGACCCAACAGCTGTCCGTCGAACTCGCCCCGACGATCCGGGTCAACGCGATCGCCCCCGGCGTGGTGAAGACCAAGTTCGCCGAGGTGCTCTACGCCGGCGACGAGGACGCCGCGGCCGCGCCCTATCCGCTCAAGCGCCTCGGCGTGCCGGCCGACATCGGCTCGGCCGTCGCCTTCCTGCTCTCCGACGACTCGGCCTGGATCACCGGCCACACCCTCGTCGTCGACGGCGGCGTCACGGTCCCGCTCGGGGACATGCAGCAGCACTGACGGGGGTTGACGTGCTTCCTGAAGGGCGGCCCTCCGTCGCCTCGCTGCACCGGTACCCGGTGAAGTCGATGCTGGGTGAGGGGCTGACCGAGCTCGAGTTCGACGAGCGGGGTGCGGCCGGCGATCGTGCGTGGTCGGTCAGGACCCGGGAAGGCAAGCTCGGCAGCGGGAAGACCACGCGCCGCTTCGCGGCCCTGGATGGCCTTCAGTTGGTGCGGGCGCGGCAGCCGGACACCGGTGTCGTGGTCACCCTTCCCGACGGCACTGAGCACGACGTCGGCTCGGCGCTCCTGAGCGAGCGACTCAGCGAATTCGTGGGGCAGCCGGTGACCCTGGCGCCGGAGTCTGAGGTCAGCTATTTCGACGACGGCCCCGTCAGCCTGATCGCTCGTGCCTCCGTCGACGCAATCGCCGAGCATCGCGGGCAACCCGTGGACCCGGCCCGCTTCCGGCCCAACCTCGTGATCGACGGCGTGCCGGCCTTCGGTGAGGACAAATGGATCGGCAAGCAGCTGCGGATCGGGACGGCGGTTCTGCTTGTTGAGTTGGCGTCCACCCGATGCGTCATGGTCGACAGTGAAACCGCTGATCTCCCGGCGCAGCCGGGGAACCTGCTCGCCGTGGGCCGACTGAACGACACCTGCCTCGGCGTCATCGCGAGAGTCGTGCAGCCGGGGACTGTCCGCATCGGCGACAGCGTCACGGTGGGCTGAAGGCCCCGCAGGGGACTCGCGCTGCTCGGGGACATGCGGCAGCACTGAGCAGGGCAGTACGACGTCCATGATCGGACGACTGAGAACCGTGGTGTTCGACGCCGCGGACATGGACGCAGAGACGCAGTTCTGGTCAGCCGTGCTCGACATTCCGATCGTGCATCGCTCGGAGGATTGGACGACGCTCCAAGGCCGCGACGTCCGACTTGCGGTGCGCTGGCGCTGGACCACGTCCCGCCGCAGTGGCCGGACCCGTCGCGTCCGCAGCAGCTTCATCTCGACATCGAAGTGAGCGACGTCGACGAAGCGGAACGGCAGGTGCTGGCACTCGGCGCCCGTCGGCTGATTGACCCGCCGGACGCTGAGGACTTCCGCGTCTTTGCCGACCCGGCGGGGCACCCGTTCTGCCTGGTGTTCAACGTCGACTAATCGGGATCGGTGACGTCGGGTCTGAGGGCGTCGGCCGTTGCCTGCTGGGTTTTCCAGTAGGTGTTCTGGGTCGCGGTGCGCTCCGGGTTGATCCAGGCTGGGGGCCGGAGCCGTGGATGTCGATCAAGCCCCATGAAGATGTCCCAGCCTCTGTGATGGACCGCATCGTGGTGCGCTCCGCAGAGCAGGGCCATGTTGTCCAAGTCGGTCGGGCCGCCGTCGGCCCAGTGCACGATGTGGTGGGCGTCGCAGAACTGCGCGGGTCTGGTGCAGCCGGGGAAGACACATCCGACGTCTCTCGCGCAGAGCGCGACCCATTGGGTCGGGGTGATGGTGCGCTTGCGCCGGCCCATCCTCAGCGGCGCCTTCCATCGGGTCATCACCACGGCGAAGACGTCGGCATCGCAGGCGAGTCGGCGCACGGCCGAAGCGGAGAGGGACTCCCCGGAGCCGGTGATGCCCCAGCCTTGGGCCGGTGCGCAGCGCGTCGGTGCCGGCAGTGACCACCAGGTGGGGTCGCTCGCCGCGGGATCTGGGCAGGTCGCCGTGGCGCATCGCCTGGCGGACGACCTCCAGCATCGCGTCGGCCTGGCGGATGGCCGGGATCCGGGCGTCGCGGGTGCCGTCGACCGCCGGAACCGGGGCGGCGATGGCGCTGATGGCCGCCTTCACGGTGGCGATGTTCTCGTCGGTCTCGCGCCAGGCGATGGTCTGGGTGCCGTCGTGGTGGTTGCGGAAGATCAGCCCGCGCCGGCCTTTGGCGCCTTCTTCGCGCGGTTCGACCCCGTCGGGGTCGATGACGGCGTCCAGGGCCTTACCGAGGCGGCGCAGGTCATCGGCGTGGAGGTGGGAGGCGTGGGTCGAGTAGGTAGGTCTCGGCATCGGCCTTCTGCTCGGCGGTGGCGACCTTGGGCAGGGCCTCGACGGTCGCGTGGATGGCGGAGGCCTGCTCGTAGTTGACCCGCCCCTCACCGAGCGCGGCCCCGGTCTCCCCGAACCGGTCGGCGAACCCCGCGGCCAGACGGACGCGTTCCTTGGCGGCTCGCGGGGTGATCCGCAGCAACTGGGTCAGCCAGGCCCGGGTGCTGCTCGCGCCGGTGCCGTCAGGGACGCTGCGCTCGGTGGCGTCCTGCACGACCTGCACCGACATCGCCGCGACCTGTGACTCGGCGACGTGCAGGTCGCGGACCAGGCTTACAACCTCGGTATCGGCCAGGCGCCACAGGTCCTCGCCGAGGCGTTTGCGGCAGGCCGAGATCGCGGCCTGCATGGCCGCGAAGTCATCAAGCAGGTCCCCACCCATGCGCTCAACCTAGGACAAGCCACCGACAGTTCTGTATGCGGTGTGAATCCGAAAGTTGCTGCCGCATAGGCAACCTGACGTTACGTCAGCGATTCGCTTCGCGAGCCAAGGCGCGGGCGTAGCGGCGGATGAAGTGCGACTGGATGGCGCGGGCGATCGGGCCGAGCCAGCTCGACCACGATGTCGCCGTGGACGGTGAACGCGGTCACGGTCAGCCAGACCGCGCCGTCGTCGTCGAGTTCGACGATGAACGATTCCTCGCCGGACTCCGGATGGCCGGGCAGCGTGCCGTAGCCGAACCCGCGCCGCCGCGGCTCGTCGACCGTCCAGATGACCCGGCACGGAATCGCCAGGCCGATCGGGACGGCCCAGCGCGAGCACGACGGTGCGGCCGACGTCGGCGGGGCCGTCGGTCGCCACCCGCAGACCGGAGCCGGCTTGCATGCGCCACTCGTGCAGGGCGATCGCGGCGCGCTCGAAGACGGCGGGACCATGCCCGATCCGCGTGCGCCGGCTCAGGTGGTGGTACCCGGCGGGCAGCGTCCCCGCGGTGGCGCCGACCTCGGGATAGGTGAACGGGGCGTCGACGTACTGAGCGAGGAGCGAGTTCGGATCGCGGGTCAGGCGCACGTCGTCAGTCAAGCAGGCGACGGAGGTAGCCCTGCGGGTCGGCCAGGAACCGACGTGAGTTGCGCACGAGCTCCAGGTCCTCCCACTCGACGGCGCGAAGCCGTCCCCGTCGAGCTCGACGATGACGGCGCCGGGCAGCGCAGCGAGGACGGGGGAGTGCGTCGCGAGCAGAACCTGCGAGCCCTCAGCGACGAGGTCGGCGAGGATCGCGACCAGGCTCAGGCAACTCGCCGAACGAGAGCCCGGACTCCGGCTCGTCGAGGACGACCAGGCCGGTGTCGTCGCGGTGCGCGGCGAGGGTGGTCAGGAACGACTCACCGTGGCTGAGCTCGTGCGCGCGGGCGCCCGGGGAGACCTCGCCGTAGAGGTTCGTGGTGCCGAAGCCCTGCTCGGGTGCCTCGGAGCGCAGGAACACCCCGTGCCGGGTGGCGCCCTTCCCGCGCACGACGCGCAGGGCGGGCGCCGAGCGCGGTCCGCTTCTCCTGCACGCCACGCCGTGGGGTCCCGCCGGCGGCGGGCAGGCCGTAGGCCTCGGCGATGCCTTCCACGAGCGTGGACTTGCCGGTGCCGTTCTCGCCGACGACGACGGTCGCCGGCCCGAGGTCCAGCCCGTCCTTGCAGCAGCATGCCGATGCCGGGCAGCGAGGCGGGCCACTCGCCTCGCGCGAACGCCGGCCGCGCCGAGTGGGGCCGCCTCGACGCGGGTGACCGGTAGCGCCACCCGTTCAGGCGGCGTGGCCGAGGTACCGCGCGAACAGGTCCTCGCCGTCGAGCTCGCCGGGCTCGCCGGCGAACGCGATCCGGCCCTTGTGCAGCAGGTAGACGAAGTCGGAGAGCTCGAGCGCCTTCGTCACGTACTGCTCGACCAGCAGCAGGCTGGTGCCGTCGGCGGCGATGCGGCGCAGGAAGTCGAAGATCTCATCGACGACGATCGGGGCCAGGCCCATCGAGACCTCGTCGAGCAGCACCGTCTTCGGGTTCTGGATGTAGGCGCGCATCAGCGCGAGCATCTGCTGCTCGCCGCCGGACAGCGTGCCGGCGACCTGGTCCAACCGGCGGCCCAGGACGGGGAACACCGAGGCAGCGGCCTCGAAGCCAGCCTCTTCCTCGCCGCGCTTGGCCTGCACGATCAGGTTCTCCCGCACGGTCAGCGACGGGAACACTCCGCGGCCCTCGGGCACGTGGCATACGCCCTTGCCGACCAAGGCGTTCGGCGCCCAGCCGGTCACGTCGGTGCCGTCCACCATCAGGGCCCCGGCGGTGGGCCGCACCAGTCCGGCCGCGACCCGCAGCACGGTGGTCTTGCCGGCGCCGTTGGCGCCGAGCAGGGCGACGATCGAACCGGGCGGCACGTGCAGGGTGACGTCGTGCAGCACCCGGGTTCCGCCGTATCCGGCGTGGACCTCACGCAGCGAGAGCATCGCAGCCTCCGGTTCTCATGTGCACACCGACTTGCTCCCGTTGGGTGCGGTCCAGCCCTTGTCGGTCAGCAGCTCGAAGTAGATGCATTTGATCGAGCGGCGCGCCCTTCTGCCCGGGCGAGAAGGTGATCGGCGGCGAAAGCCCGCCGAGCGTCTCGTTCTTGATCTTGCCGAGACCGGTCATGACGTCGGCGGAGGTGATCGGCTTGCTCCGGGCGGCGAGCCGAGGTTCGCGACCGCGGCCTCGAAGCAGCTTCGGCGCTCGCCCACGCGGTCATCGAGTTGCCGTCGGTCTCCATGCCCGGGGCGTATTGCGCCAGCGCCTCCGCGTACTCCTTCTGCCCTGGGGTGTCGGTGAGCATCCAGGGCGCGTTGGCGCTCGCGACCGACATCGTGTTCCGGCGGATCCCCGGGTCCTTGGACTGCGCGGGACTGATCACGCCGCCGCCGGAGATGAACTGCGGGAAGTAGTCCAGCGCGGCACAGGAGCGGGCGACGCGGGCGATCGCCGACCCGTCGACGCCCATGCCGAAGGCCTCGACGCCGGCGTTCTTGGCGTTCTGACACTGCGCGGTGAAGTCGGTCTGGGTCAGCGAGACCGGGGAGCTGTACACCATCTCGGCGCCGACGGCCTTGGCCTTGGTCCGGCATGAGCTTCGCCATCGACGTGCAGATGCTGGCCTCGACGCAGTAGAGCAGCCCGAGCTTGGTTCTTGCCGCTCGCCACGGTCTGGCGCAGGCCGCCGTCGACGAGGCCGTCGAGACTGGCGCCCTGCGGGAAGAGCAGCGGGTGGTTGATCCAGGCGAAGTCGACGCCGTCGCCGCCGACGATCGGCACCTTGTTGCCGCTCGATGCACCGGCAGGATCGCCGGCAGCGAGAGCGGGGTGAACATGGCGACGATCGCGGAGACCTTCTTGTTGGCGATCAGGTCCTGGGCGGCCGCCGCGCCGCGGCTCGGGTCCGCGCCGTCGTCGGCCGCGTAGACCGTGACCGGGTGGCAGGCCAGCCGCCAGTGCGTTGACGTGCTTGGCCCAGATCGCCAGCGTGGTCCGGGCCGAGGCGGAGATCGCGCCGAGCACCCCGCTGAAGCTGCCGATCTGACCCAGGTTCAGGGGCGCGCCCGCCGCGGTGCACTTGCCGTCCGTGGCGGTCGCCGTCGTCCGGCGGTGGGCGTGGTCCCACCCGGGGTCGTCGTGGTCTGCCCGGGGGTCGTCTTGCCCGGTTGCGTGACGGTCGCCCGGTACTGGTGCCGGCGCGACGGTCTCCGGGGCGTCCGCGGTGGTCGCGCCCGGGACCTGGTGCCGGGGCCGCGGCGGCCAGCTGGTCGACGCTGGCCTGGTCGAGCTGCACCGGCCCGGCACTCGACGCCGGCGCGGACCTCCTCGTCGCTGGCCCGCGTGCCGCAACCGGTCACGAGCAGCGCGGCGGCGAGAGACGGCCACGGCCACTCCGCGGAGCCGCCAGGTCATGGTTTGCCTCCGGTGCAGACCGGCTTGCTGCCCCGCGACGCGGTCCAGCCCTTCTCGGTCAGGAGCTCAAAGAAAACGCACGGAACCGGGGGAGCGGCTTTCTGCCCGGGGCTGAAGCTGAGCGGGGCCACGAGACCGCCGAGCGTCTCGTTCTTGATCTTGCCCAGGCCCGTGAAGATCGTGGCCGTGGTGATCGGTGCGGCCCGCGCACCGTCGCCGAGACGGGCGACCGCAGCCTCGAACAACTTGGCCGACGACCACGCGAGCATGGACGGCCCGTCGGTCTCGACGCCCGGCGCGTGCTGGGCGAACGCGGCCGCGAACTCCTTCGCGCCCGGGGTGTCGGTGACGAACCAGGGCGCGGCCTGGGTCGCCGTGGACAGGGTGTTCCTGCGGATGCCGGGGTCCTTCGCCTGCGCTGCGCTGACGATGGCGGCGCTCGTGACGAACTGCGGGAAGTACCCGAGGGCGGCGCAGGAGCGGGCCACCCGCGCGATGCCCGACCCGTCGAGCGCCATGCCGAACGCGGTCACGCCCGCGTTCTTGGCGTTCTGGCACTGCGCGGTGAAGTCGGTCTGCGTCAGCGAGATCGGTGAGGTGTACACCACCTCCGCGCCCTGGGCCTTGGCCCGGGCCGGCAGCATCTCCGCGACCTGGGTGCAGACGCTGGACTCGACGCAGTAGAGCAGGCCGTGCTTTTTGTGCTTGCCGTCCTCGATCGCCTGGCGGAGCGCCCCGTCGATGACGGCTTCCATGCCGCCGCCCTGCGGGAAGAACTGAGGATGTGAGTGCCACTGCGGCGAGACCATGTCCCCGCCGATGACCGGCAGTTTCGACTTCTCGATCGCCCCGACCATCCCGGGCAGCGCGAGCGTGACCAGACCGACGAGCGCCTGGACCTTGTGGCGAGTGACGAGTTCGCCGACCAGCGCGGATCCCCGGCTGGGGTCCGCGCCGTCGTCGACGGCGAAGACGTTGACCGGATGACAGGCGAGGCCACCCTTGGCGTTCACGTTCTTCGCCCAGACCGCGAGGGCCGTGCGGGCGTTGGTCGTGAGCGGGCCGAACACGCCGCTGAAGCTGCCGATCTGACCGATGTTCAGCGGCGCGCCCGGCGTCGTGCACGCGCCTGACGACCCGGGTGCGGCCGCGGCCGGAGCGCCGCCGTTCTTGCCCGGGGTGGTGGTGCCCGCCGCCGGAGTCGTTACGCCCGGCTGGGTGACGGTGCCGGGCACCGAGTCCGTGCCGGTGTCGGTGGGCACCCCCACCGTCCCGGGCGCCCCGGCTGCCGGGCGCGGCGGCTGCGGCCTGGCGCAGTTGCTCCAGCGAGGCCTCGTCGAGCTGCACCGGGCCGGCGCCGACCCCGGCCCCGGCCTGGATCTCGGAGTCGGTGGCGCGCGTGCCGCACCCGGTCGGTCAGCAGCGCGGCCGACCACGAGCAGGGCCGCGAGGCGGCGGGCGGGCTTTACGCGGCGGCTTTTCATGACGCTGTCTTCGGCAGCAGGTTGCACAGCGGCTTACTACCCATCGGAGCGGTCCAACCCTGAGTGGTCAGCAGCGCGAGGTAAACGCAGCCGCTGCTGCGCAGGCCCTTGTGGGCCGGGGTGAAGTCCAGGGGCGCGGTGAGCCCACCCAGGGTCTCGGCGCGGACGAGGTTCATCCCCTTGAGTATGAGTGGCGCCGTCAACGGCGCGTTCCGGGCCGATTCCCCGAGGCGGGCGACCCCGGCTTCGAGCAGCTTGGCCGACGCCCACATCTGCACGGTGGCTCCGCTCGCGGTGGCCTGCGGCGCGTACCGGGCCATCGCCGCCGTGGTACTCCTTCAGGCCGGGCTGGTCGGTGAGGAACCACGGTGCGTTCGGTGCCATCGCGACCACGGTGAGTTCGCGCAGCTTCGGGTCCTCGGCCTGGGCGACACTGACCGCGAGACCGGCTCCGACCAGGATCGGCCGGTAGTTCAGCGCGAGGCAGGACCGCGCGAGCCGGGCCATCGCCGACCCCTCGAGCGCGACCGCGAGTTCCTCCACGCCGGCGTTCTTCGCGTTCTGGCACTGGGCGGTGAAGTCGGTCTGGGTCAGCGAGACCGCCGAGGAGTAGACCAGCTTGGCTCCGTAGCGTTCCGCGGCTTCCTCGACCAGCTTGCCTGCGCTGGCGCACGTGCTGATCTCCACGCAGTACAGAAGTCCGAGCTTGAGGTGCTTCTTGTCCACGGCCTGCTTCACCAGGGCCGCGATCGATTCGAACCAGCCGCCGCCCTGCGGGAACAGGCAGGCCTCGCGTGACCAGTCCGGCCCGAAGTCCAGGCCCACGGACGGGACGCAGGTCTTCTTCACCTCGGGCAGGAACCCGGCCCCCGAGAGCGCGGTGACGTTGGCGACCAGCGCCGCCACTTGCCGCTGGTCGACGAGCTCGCGCACCGCTGCGGCGGCCCGCGCCGGGTCGCCGCCGTCGTCGCGGACGTAGAGCGTCACCGGGTGGCAGGCGAGACCGCCGCGGGCGTTGACGTCCTTCGCCCAGGCGGCTACGGCCAGCAGGCCGTCGCCGGTGATCGAACCGGCAAGTCCGGAAAAGGTCCCGACCTGGCCGAGGGTGACCGGAGCACCCGGGGTCGTGCACTTGCCGGTGTCGGCCGCGGTGCCGGTGGCAACCGAAGTCCGGGGCTTCGCCGTGGCAGCGGACCCAGTGGGCCCCGTACCTGCGGTGGCGCCGCTGCCGGGAGACGTGTTGCCGGGGGTGGTGGCAACCGGCAGGGCCGCGGTGGTCCCACCTGGCGCGGCGGCGGCGGCGACGCCGGCCTGGGCCGCGACCGCGAGCGCATCGACGCTCGCCTGATCCAGCGTCACCACACCCTCGGGCTGGGCGCCGGCGCGCACGTCGGCCTCACTCGCCCGCGTGCCGCAGCCGGCAAGCAGGGTGAGAAGACATACGGCCGCGGCCACGGAGGCCGCGCGGGGGCGCCGCGTCATACGCATACCGGGCGGCTGCCCTTCGGGGCCGTCCAGCCCTGGGGAGTGAGCAGCTCGTAGAAGATGCAGCCGCTGGAGACCGAATGCTTCTGGTTCGGGGTGAAGGTGATCGGCGCGACCAGGCCGCCGAGCGACTCCTTCTTGACGGTGCCGAGCCCGTCCAGGACCACCGCTGTGGTCAGCACGTCGGCCCGGGCCTTGGCCGCGACGCCGGCCAGCGCGGCCTCCAGGAGTTTGCCGGAGGTCCAGGCCTGGATCGCGGCACCGTCCGGCGTCAGCGCGGGTGCGTACCGGGTCAACGCCTCGTGGAACGCCTTCAGCCCCGGGGTGTCCGTCTCGGTCCACGGCGCCACGCCACTGGCCACCGCGAGCCCGTACGAGCGCAGGGTCGGGTCGGCCGCCTGCGCCGAGCTGATCGTCCCGCCGATACCGGAGAACAGCGGCTTGTAGCCGATCGCGGCGCACGAGCGGGCGACGCGGGTCATCGCCGAGCCGTCCATGCCGAGGACCATCTGGTCTGCCCCGGCGTTCTTGGCGTTCTGGCACTGGGCGGTGAAGTCGGTCTGGGTGAGCGAGATGGCGGAGTCGTAGACCAGCTCGCCGCCGGCCTTCTTCACGCCTTCGCTGCGGCCGTAGGCGATGCCCTCGCTGCAGGCGGTGACCTCGACGCAGTACAGCGTGGCGATCTTCTTCTTGCCCAGCTCGACGCCCTGCTTGAGGAAGCCGACGATCTGATCGAAGAAGCCCGCGCCCTGCGCGAACATGTACGGGCTCTCGTTCCAGTCCGGGGCGAGTAGTTCGCCTCCGATCACCGGCAGCTTGAGATCCTCGATCGCGCTGCGGAAACCGGCGACCGAGAACACCACCACGCTGCCCATGAGGGCGACGACCTTGTTCTGCGCGTGCAGTTCACGCACCAGCGCGGCCGCCTTGGCCGGGTCGCCGCCGTCGTCCTTGGCATAGACAGTGACCGGATGGCAGGCCAGCCCGCCGCGGGCGTTGACGTCCTGCGCCCAGATCGCCGCCGTCGTGCGGGCCGACGCGGAGACGGCGCCGGCCAGACCGGAGAACGTCCCGACCTGACCGATCGCCACGGGGGAGAGCTTCGTCGTGCAGGCAGCTGCGGTGGCAGTCGGCGCGACGGGTTGCTTGCCGGGCCCGGCGGGGCCGGGTGCGGCCGGGTTGGGGGCGGCGGGTGCACCGCCCGCGGGAGCGGCGTCGGGGGTGAGGGCACCGGTGTCGACCACGCCGGTCGGGGCGCCCACCACCGGGACGCCGGGGGCGGCGCCGGCACCCGTGGCCGCCGCGCGCAACTGATCCAGCGATTCCTGAGTGAGCGTCACTTTGCCTGCGTCACCTGCGCCGGCGCGGATCTCCGCCTCGTCGGCCCGGGTGCCACACCCACTCAGCAGGAGCGCTACCGCCGCCACGAGAGCGGGTACCGCGCGGGTCACACGCATATCTGCTTGCTCCCGCGCGGCGCCGTCCACCCCGACGGGGTGAGCAGCTCGTAGAACAGGCATGCGCTGCTGGGCGCCTTGGCCTGCCCGGGCTTGTACGTGAGGGGACCGGTCAGGCCGCCCAGGGTTTCGTTCTTGATCTTGCCGAGCCCGTTGACGATCAGCGCGGTCGTCAAGGGTTCGGTGCGCGCGGCGTCGCCGGCGAGGGCGACGGCCTTCTCCAGCAGCGCCGCCGACGTCCAGACCGAGATCGAGGCCCCGTCGGGGGCGAGCGAGGGCGCGTACCGCTTCATCGCCGACTGGTACATCTTCAGGCCCGGGGTGTCGTCCAGCACCCAGGGCGCGACCGAGGTCGCGGTCGCGAGGTTGAACGAACGCAGCAGCGTGTCGGTGGCCTGGCCGGGACTGATGGTCCCGCCGACGCCGGAGAGCAGCGGCTTGTACCCGAGCGCCGAGCAGGAGCGCGCCAGGCGGATCATCGCCGAGCCGTCCATGCCGAGGGCGATCTGCTCGGCGCCGGCGTTCTTGGCGTTCTGGCACTGGGCGGTGAAGTCGGTCTGGGTGATCGAGATCGCCGAGCTGTACACGATCTCGGCGCCGGCCCGCTTCGCGCCGCCCTCCTTGAGGATCTTGTCCGCGTAGGTGCACGCGCCGACCTCGACGCAGTACAGGTAGGCGAGCTTCTTCTTGCCCTGCTCGACGCCCTGCTTGATGAACCCGACGATCTGGTCGCCGATGGAGGCACCCTGGGGGAACATCCACGGGCTGTCGTGCCACTCCGGCGCGATCAGCTCGCCACCGATCGCCGGGATCTTCGCCGACTCGACCGCGGACTTGAAACCGGACACGGAGAAGGCGACGGTGCTGCCGACCAGCGCCACGATCTTCTGCTGGGTGATGAGCTCCTGGACCAGCGCGGCCGACCGTGAGGGGTCGCCGCCGTCGTCGCGGTTGTAGACGGTGACGGGGTGACAGGCGAGACCGCCGCGGGCGTTGATGTCCTGGCCCCAGACGGCGAGCGCAGTGCGGCCCGGCGCGGAGATCGACCCGGTCACGCCGGAGTACGTGCCGACCTGGCCGATCGCGACCGGGGCGCCCTTGGTCGCGCAGGTGGCGGTGGTGGCGCCCGGGGCCTGCGCCGCCGGCTTGCCGGCTCCCGGCTGCCCGCCCGCCGGGGTGTCGACCGCACCCGTCGGAGCGCCGGCAACGGCGCCGCTCCCCGTGGCCGGCGCCGGTGCCGCCGGATCCGCGGGGGCGCCGGCGGTCGGGTTGCCCGGGACCGCAGGGAAGGCGGTGCTGCAGTTCGGCAATGACGGAGTCGGGCAGCGGCACCGGGCCACCACCGGCCCCGGCCTGGATCTCGGCGTCGTCGGCCCGGGTGCCGCAGCCGGCGAGCAGCAGCACCGCGCAGGCGCCGAGGGCGACCAGGCGGGACCTCACCGGGACGCTCCGACGGGTTCAGCGGGCGCTGCCGGTTCGACGGGAGCCGCGGCCGCGCGGGCCTTGGTGGTGCTCTCCTTGCGCCAGGCCGATTCCGTCGCCCACCTGCGCAACGGCAGGTTCGGCCGCCGCGTCGCGTACACCGCGGCGAGGATCGCGCCCAGGCCGAACAGCACCTGGAAGCCGTCCTCGAAGCCGGTGTTGTACGCCGGTCCGACGAACATGAACAGGGGCCCGACGATCGCGCAGGTGATGGTCGTGCGGCCGGAGATCGCGAGCACCGCGAGCAGGATGAGGGAGAAGACGAAGTTGAAGCTGGTGCCGGAGACCGACCCGAACTGCCCGGCGTAGAGCGCGCCGCTGATCCCGGCCAGGAACGCCGAGATGCAGAACACCAGTACCCGGGTGACGTTGGCCGAGGTCCCGAGCGTGGTCAGCGCGGTGGGGGAGTCACCGAGGCTACGCAGCAGGCGGCCGAGCCGGGCCCGTTCGATCGCCATCACCAGCGCGATGCCGGCGACGGCGAAGGCGAGCAGGAGGTAGTAGTACTCGGTGTCGGAGGTGAAGCCGGCCGGGCGCGAGGTCTTCAGGTCGGCGAGGCCGAACATGTAGCTCTTCACGTAGAAGAACTGCGCGATGAAGATGCCGAAGCCCAGCGTCGCCAGGGCGAGGAACAGCCCGGACAGCCGGATCGCGGGGATCGCGACGACCGCACCGACCGGCACCGCGACCAGGCCGGCGAACAGCACGGCCAGACCCCACGGAACATCGTTGGAGATCGCGTGCCCGAAGGCGGCCGCCCCGACCGCGGCCAGGGCCATGTGACACAGCGACACCTGGCCCGAGGTGTGCACCAGCAGGCCGAGCGAGAGGAACAGCAGTACCTGGCTCATCGCGTTGATCCACACCGGCAGCCGGGAACCGACGACGTGCGGGACCATCACCGCGAACAGAAGCACCAGCGACATCACCAGAGCACGGATGTGGGTGGGCACCTGCAGGGGTGCCGCGGTGCGGGCCCGGGTCTGGGCGCCGAGGTCGCCGAGGCGCCGCCGGCCGAGCACGAGCAGGGCGATGAACAGCACGATGAAGGGCAGGTTGAAGTCCAGGCCCTGCAGCCACTCCCGGCTGGCGGTCTCCTTGGAGACCAGCTTCTGCCCGACGCCGACCGCGAGGCCGCCGGCGTAGGCCATCGGCAGGCTGCGGAACGCGCCGAGCGCCGCGGCGCCGAAGGCCTGCACGACCAGCAGGGAGAGCAGCGTGGCGTCGAGCTGCTGTTGCTGCGAGGCGAGCAGCACGCCGGAGGCGGCGGCGAACATGGAGCCGATCAGCCAGGCCTGCTGGCGGACCCGGGTGGGGGCGACACCGGCCGTGTCCAGCAGAGCCGGGTCGTCGACGACGGCGCGCATCATGACGCCGATCCGGGACCGCTCGACCAGCACGTACAGCCCGATCGCGGCGAGGGTCACGGAGACGAACGTGATCACCGAGTCCCAGGTGACCGAGACCCCGGAGACGGAGAACGCTTCCTCGCGCGGCAGGAACGGGTCGAACAGGCGGTACTCCGAGCCGTAGATCCAGGTCGCGCTGGCGCGGATCAGCAGCAGCAGGCCGATCGTGCCGACGATCTGGTAGGAGACCGGAACCTTGGCCAGGCCGCGGGCCATCCGTTCCAGCCCCAGGCCGAGGATCCCGCCGAAGATCACGATCGCCAGCACCGCGGCGACGGGCCAGGGCAGCCCGCGCTGCTCGCGCAGCTCGTAGAACGCGTAGGCCGCGCCGGCGCCGACCGCCCCGTGGCCGAAGTTGAACAGGCCCGAGGTGCGGTAGGTGAGCACCAGGCCCATGGCGGCCAGCCCGTAGATCGAGCCGTAGACGAGGCCGAAGACCAGGAAGGGGACGTATTCGCTCACGAGCCGGCTCCCCTTGCCTCTCGCCGGTCTCTGCCTCGCCGGTCTCTGCCTCACCGGACAGGCAGATCGGGCACGGCGCCAGGCCGGCCTCCACATGCACGGCCGACGCGGCGTAGGTGGCCGCCTTGCCGGCCAGCAGCTGGCAGCCCGCGCGGTGGTAGCGGCGCATCCCGGTCACGGTGCCGAAGGCACCGTCGCTCAGAACCGCGGCACGGGTCGCAGCGGGCTCGGGGTGCCGCCGGTTCACCTCGACCAGAACCTCGCGGCGCAGCACCGCGACCCGGCGCAGGCCCACCAGCAGCCAGGCCACCATGCCGAATCCGCCGACAATCAGCGCGCCGATCCCGAAGCCGAGCCAGCCGGTCTGGTCGTCCAGAACGACGGTGTCGCTGATCCCGAACCAGCCGATGACGAGCCCGACCACAGCGACGGCGAGGACGAGTACGACCACGACCGCATCGCGGCGCGACCAGGGCTCAGGGCCGTCGTGGCGGCTCGCACGGCGGGTCCGCTCGCGCCGGCGGGTGCCGGCGCGGGCCTCTCCGATGCTGATCGAACTCATTCGCTCGCGGGAGAGGCCGTTGCGTCCAACCGGGCGCGGATGCCGCGCAGTTCGCGCCATTGGTCACGCAGGTCGGCGGAGAGCCAGAGCATGCCGCCGAGGCCGAGCAGGAACACCCCGCCGAGTCCGGCCGAGGCCAGGTACGGCAGCTGCTCGGAGACGAACCCGGTGTCGCTGATCTTGACCCAGCCGACGAGCAGCAGGATCGCCCCGATCAGCACAGCCAGGGCGCCGAGAGCGCGGTCCCACTGGACACGGGCCCAAGCAATCAGTGACATCAACGAGCTCCCCTGTACAGAACGGCACAGCCGCCGACCGCGGCCAGGCCGACGGCGGCGACCATCAGGTAGATCCAGCCCACGTCCGAGCCGACCGCGGCCCGGGTGGCCTGCAGCGAGGCCAGGTCGATGCCGGCGACCGGCGCGGCGGGTGCCAGGACAGGCACGGTGCCGGGCAGCCCGGCGAGGTCGGTGGTGGGCAGCGCGGGGGCGACCGGGCACCGCGGTCGCGGCGTCCACACCCGGCGCGGTCGCGGCCGGGGCGTTCGGAAGCACGGTGTAGGCGACCTCGGCCCGCAGCAGCCCGATCGTGTAGGTCACCGGGGTCTCCCCGGAGATGCCACCGGGAATGGCCGGGGGCGCGGGGAACGTGGTCTGGATCTGCAGGCCGGCGCCGATGATCCCGTCCGGGGTCTCCTGCGGCGCCTGGTAGGTGGTCGGGTACCCCGCGTCGGTCAGCGCCTGCGCGATCTGGGCCGCGGGCACGTCGTTCTGGGTCGGGGCCTCCGCGCCGCTCTGCAACGAGAACTTGCCGTCGGTCAGGCCGATCACCACGCCCTGCGCGCTCAGGCGGGTGAAGCTCAGCGAGGAGAGCCGCGTGAGCTCGCCGGCCGAGTCACGGGAGGCGCTCGCGACCCCGTGCAGGCCGCTGATCACCAGCGACTCGCCGATACGCAGCGCGTCCAGGTCGGTCGCCGCCTTGGCCGCGACCCCGCCGTCGCTGTCCCGCGCGACCCGCGCCGAGGAGGTGCCGCCCGCGCCGGTCGACCCGCCGGTGGCGGTGGCCTGGGTGAGCGTCTCGGTGCTCTCCGAGCGCAGCTCGATGCCGGGGTAGGACAGCTGCTTGGCGCCGTCGCCGTAGCTGGTGGCGATCACGAACGGATAGGCCGGCAGCGGCACGCCCGACGCGCCCCCGACCACGCCGGGGATGCCCGCGACCTCCTCACCGGGGTACGGGAAGGCGGCGTAGGCGTCGGACTGCTGCAGGGAGTTCTGCACCGCTGAGGCGCTCGGCCCCTGCAGCTGCGGCGCGACGTTGAGCGGGATCGACTCATTGGTGAAGATCACGCGTGCCCCGGTCGCGTCCGCGACAGCGGCATACGTGGCATCGGCCTGGGCATCGACGCTGATCAGCGGCACGATGGCCAGGCCGAGAGCTGCGCAGAGCGCAGCACCAGCCTTACGGTGTAAGCGAGCCATACCGACCAGTATCTCTATGGATTGTCTCAATTGTGTGGCCTGCCCCACTTTTAGCGAAACCTGGAGGACATTCAAATGCGCCGGACGCTGCTGGACGAGTCACATGTGGCCTTCGCCGACGCCGTCGCCGCGTTCGTCGCGAAGGAGGTCACACCGCACTACGAGGCCTGGGAGGCGGCCGGGATCATCGACCGCGAGGCCTGGCGGGCGGCCGGCAGGGCGGGCCTGCTCGGCCTGTCGGTGCCGGAGGAGTACGGCGGCGGCGGGAACACCGACTACCGCTACAACGCGGTCCTGTGCGAGCAGCTGGAGGGCACGCCCGGGCTGGCGCTCTCGCTGCACAGTGAGGTCGTCGGGCCGTACCTGCTCGAGCTGTGCACCGAGGAGCAGCGGCAGCGCTGGCTCCCGGGCTTCTGCACCGGCGACCTGGTCACCGCGATCGCCATGACCGAGCCCGGCGCCGGCAGCGACCTGCAGGGCATCAAGACCACCGCGGTCCAGGACGGCGACGACTGGATCATCAACGGCTCGAAGACGTTCATCACCAACGGCATCCACTCCGACCTGGTGATCGTGGTCGCCAAGACCGACAAGGCGGCCAAGCACAAGGGGATCTCGCTGTTCATGGTCGAGCGCGGCATGCCCGGCTTCGAGCGCGGCCGCAACCTGGACAAGATCGGTCTGCACGCCCAGGACACCGCCGAACTGTCCTTCAGCGACGTCCGGGTGCCGAGCGCCAACATCGTCGGCGAGCTCAACCGCGGCTTCTACCACCTGATGCACAACCTGCCGCAGGAACGCCTCGTCATCGCGATCGGCTCGATCGCCCGGGCGGAGCGGATCTTCGCCTCGACGCTGGACTACATCAAGACCCGCACCGCCTTCGGCCAGCCGATCGGCAGCTTCCAGAACAGCCGCTTCGTCGCCGCCGAGATCGCCACCGAACTCGACATCGCCCGGGTCTACGTCGACCGCTGCATCGCCGACCACACCGAGAAGCAGCTGACCGCGGCCGACGCCGCCAAGGCCAAGTGGTGGACCACCGAGCTCTCCCGCTCGATCATCGACCGCTGCCTGCAGCTGCACGGCGGCTACGGCTTCATGGAGGAGTACCCCGTCGCCCGCGCCTGGCGCGACTCCCGCGTGTCGCACCCTCTACGGCGGGACCACCGAGATCATGAAGGAGATCGTCGGCCGCGACTTGGGGCTCTAACTGCGCCGATAGTGGAGTTGGGCACCGGTTTCTGCCGCTGGGGAGGTTGCTAACTCCACTATCGGTTGGGGCTGGGGAATAGTGGACACGTCAACTAGGTTCTGGCAGCATCTGCTCTTGAGGAGGCCGACATGCCAGCCGTGACCGTTCCCGACATCACCGTTCTGCCGCGTATCGCCGAGCCCGACCCGGCGACCACCGTGACGCGCCCAGTGCTCGCCGCGCGTCCCTCGCCCACGGGGTTCGAGGGCGAGGGCTTCCCGGTCCGGCGCTCGTTCGCCGGCATCGACCAGGCCTTCCTCGACCCCTTCATCCACATGGACCAGATGGGCGAGGTCGAGTACGCGCCGGGGGAGCCGAAGGGCACCGCGTGGCACCCGCACCGCGGCTTCGAGACCGTCACCTACATGCTCGACGGGTCGATGCAGCACCGCGACTCCGTGGGCGGCGGCGGCCTGATCACCAACGGCGACACCCAGTGGATGACCGCCGGTAGCGGCCTGTTGCACATCGAGACCCCGCCCGAGGAGCTGGTCGTCTCCGGCGGGCTGTTCCACGGCATCCAGCTCTGGGTGAACCTGCCGAGCGCGGACAAGATGATCACCCCGCGCTACCAGGACATCCGCGGGGGAGAGGTCTCGCTCCTGTCCTCGCCCGACGGCGGCGCGCTGCTCCGCGTCATCGCCGGCGACCTCGGCGGTCACGCGGGACCGGGCTCGACGCACACCCCGATCACCCTGGTGCACGCCACGATCGCGCCCGGTGCGCAGGTGCGCCTGCCGTGGAACCCGGACTACAACGCGCTGGTCTACACGCTCTCGGGCAACGGCCACGTCGGCGCCGAGCGCACCCCGCTGGAGACCGGCACGACCGCGGTCCTCGGCCAGGGCGACGCGATCGAGATCGGCGCGAGCCAGGCCCAGGAGGCTCGCCACGGCGGCGGCCTCGACGTCCTGATCCTCGGCGGGCGCCCGATCCGCGAGCCCGTCGCGGCCTACGGCCCGTTCGTGATGAACACCAAGGCCGAACTGATGCAGGCCTTCGAGGACTTCCAGGCCGGACGCCTCGGCGTCGTCCCCGAGTAAGCCCTCGTCCGACCACGGCACTCAGCTCAGTAATGCGCAGAGTGTCGTGGTCGGCGCCAGTTCCGGCCCCGGCAGCGACGTTTTACGCATTGGGAACGACCGCCCACTCAGTAATGAGCGGCGAGGGGGATCGTTAGGCTCCGCGGCATGGCGGACAAGGCGGCCGAGCCGAAGGCGATCGCGTACGACGGGCCGGAGCGGGTCTACCCGCCGGTGATCGCCACGGCGCTCCTGTGGTTCCGGGTGCTGGGGCTGAAGATCACCGTCGACGGGGCGCACCACGTGCCGCGCACCGGCCCGGTCGTGCTCGCCTCCAACCACGTCAGCTACCTGGACTTCATCTTCGCCGGCTGGGGCGCGCGACCCTCGAAGCGGCTGACCCGCTTCATGGCGAAGGAGGCCGTGTTCACCCACAAGATCTCCGGGCCGCTGATGCGCGGGATGAAGCACATCCCGGTCGACCGCGAGGCGGGTTCCGCCTCCTTCCGGGAGGCCATGCGCGCGCTCAAGGCGGGCGAGGTGGTCGGGGTCTTCCCGGAGGCGACGATCAGCCGCTCGTTCACCGTCAAGGAGATCAAGTCCGGGGCGGTCCGGATGGCGGTGGCGACCAAGGCGCCGCTGGTCCCGGTCGCGGTCTGGGGCACGCAGCGGATGTGGACCAAGGGCCGCAAGCGCCAGCTGCTCAAGCGTCGCGTGCACGTCCTGGTCTACGTCGGGGAGCCGATGTACCCGCAGCGCGGCGGGGACCCGGAGGAGCAGGCGGCCGAGCTGCGCCGGCGCCTGCAGGACCTGCTCGACCGGGCCCAGCGGGACTACCCCGTGCAGCCGTCCGGCCCGGACGACCGTTGGTGGCTGCCGGCCCACCTGGGCGGCACCGCCCCGACGGTCGAGGAAGCCGCGGCGATGGATGCCGCCGCCACCCGGTGATCCGCCGCCGCCAGCTGCGAATTGTCCGCACAACTGGCCCACAGATTGTCCGAACATGCAGGTCAGCGGACTGACTGATCAAACTCAATTGAGTTGGTCGTCTTAGTTGCGATAAGGCCGAATCGGCTGATAACGTCTCAGGTATGGGCATCGGAGACCTGCTGGTCGAGCGTCTGCACGTCGACCTCATGCGGCAGTCCAGTGACCTGTGTGAGTGCTGACGCGCGTCTGCGTCCGCTCCCGGGCTGACTGACCGCCCGACCCCCTCCCGCTCCACCTCCTCAGCCGTGCCCTCGCACGGCCCACGTGCGCGTGCGCCCGTGAACACCCCCTCGGAGAACCACTTGAGCACCCTGTTGCGCCGCAAGTACGCGGCACTGGCCGGTGTCCCGGTCCTGATCGGGTCGGCCTTCTTCGGCCTGCAATCCACCTCGGCCAACGCCACGGACAAGGTCGAGACCGTCACCTCGACTTTCAAGGCGACGAACGGCGAGATCTTCACCGCCACCAACCACCTGGTCCAGGACAGCCCCGGCATCGCCCAGGCCAAGCGGGACCTCGTCGACTCGGTCCTCGACGGGACCAACACCGACGCCGACGTCAAGAAGATCGTCACGGCTGAAGGCAAGATCCGCCACGAGTGGCTCGTGGTCTGGGCCGGTGACTGGAACGCCGCGGACAACAACTCCGCCGGGGTCTACCAGTCGCGCCCGGCAGTCAACCCGGTGACGATTCCGGAGACCGCGCGGGACAACGCGACGGCGCCGGACTTCCTGGCCGTCGTCGACGCCACCAAGGGTTCGCCGACCTACGGCAAGGTCGTCAACACCGTGACGACCGGCCCGGTGGTGGAGAACGAGCCCCACCACATGCAGTACCTGTACCACAAGGGCGACTCGATCTTCGCCGGCGGTCTCTACAGCGACATCACCTACGTCTTCGACGTCAAGGCGCTGCCGAAGATCGAGATCAAGGGCGTCAACCTGCCCATGGACACGCCCTGCGGCTCGATCCCGGACGCGTACTGGACGCTGAAGGACGGCACCGCCTACGGCACCTACATGGGTGGCGCCGACGTGCCCGGCCCGTGCACCTACACCAACGGTGAGGTCCGCGTCAGCAACGGCTTCGGCGGCTCGCCCGGCTCCATCGTGCACATCGGCCAGGACGGCAAGACCCTCTCCGAGGCCCCGGCCGCGCTGGAGGAGTCCGAGGACCGCGACCCGCTGCGTCAACTACCCGGCGCTGCCGCAGGCGACCTGTGCCAACCCCCACGGCATCCAGGCCCGCGAGGACCTCGACATCCTCATCGCCTCGGACTACGCCGAGCCGCGCAACATCGTGCTCGACCCGGTCCGCCCGGAGAGTGCGAACGTCTTCCGCGACACCGTGCGCACCTACGACATCTCCGACCGCGACAACGTCAAGCTGCGGTCGGTCTCCGCGATGCCCGACGGGCCTCGCGTGCAGCGCAACCCCTCCCACGAGGAGCCGCGCGGCATCATGGAGGTCACGGTCACGAACACCCCCAGGAACAAGGGTGCCTTTGCGTCCTCGATGTGTGGTGGCGTCATCTACTACACGCCGGACATGACCGCGGCGAAGCCGGTGTGGCGTGAGGTCTTCGACGTCACGGTGGCGTCCAAGTCGCTCAACCCGCAGGTCACCGAGGGCGGCGGCTGCACCGGCGCCGGCTGGATCCAGACCAGCCCGGACGACAAGTACCTCTGGCACGCGGTCATCGGCCGTGGCCCGGGCTCGACGTCCAGCTTCGACACCGGCTCGGCGAAGATGGTCTACATGCTCGACATCCAGAAGCTGCTGAAGTCGGGTGCGAATCCGTCCTGCAACGTCGACACGATCCAGGAAGCCGCCAACGGCGGCGCCGAGGCGGACTGCCCGAAGCTGTCTGGACGCGTTCCAGGTGCAGGACAACACCTCCGGCGGCCCGCACTGGGGCACCCCGGACAACTTCGACATCGGCAAGGACGGGTACTACCACGAGGTTTCGAGCATCAAGCGCATCGCGTTCTCGAACTACTTCGTGGCGCGCACCAACACCGACGGCAACCACAAGCTCTGCATCCTGGACATCAGGAAGGGCAAGCTGGAGCTCGACGCCAACTTCGTCGACGAGAACGACGGCACGAGCTGCGTCAACTTCAACCGCACGTCGTGGCCGCACGGTGACTACGGCGACGCGAAGCCCCACTCGATGCTCTTCGTGGTCGCTGACGAAGACGTCCGCTAGGTAAGGACAGCTGATAAGGCACAACCTTCGCAGGGCAACCGCCGTCCTGATCCTGACGCTCAGTCAGGTCGGGGCGGCGGTTCCTGCGTTCGCCCATGGTGGTGAGTCCGCGGCGGATCTGCCGGCTGCTGACACCGTCGCCCGCGCGGTCGCGCTGGTCGCGGCTGCCCTGCTGGCCGGAATCGCACTCCTGCGTCCGGTGGCCGGGCGCCCGACCGAATCGGCGCGCCGCCTGATCGGGACCGCCGCAGCGGCCGGTTCGGTGGCCGCGGTGGCCGGCGCGGTCGGCGATCTGGAGGCCGCCCGCTATCTGCTGCTCGTGCCGCTGCTGGCGCTGACGGCGATCGCTGCCGTCCGGTGGCCCCGCCCGGCGGTCCTGGCCGGGGCGGGGACGACGGTCTGGCTCTGCTGGAGCGTGGTCGACGACTCCTTCGGCGACGCGGTTCTCATGCTCGGTCACGTCGGGGTCGCCGTGACCTGGGCGGGCGCGGTGTTCGCCTCGGCGACCGCCGAACCCGGCACGCGCGGCCCCCTGGTGCGCAGGCTCGGGCCGATCGCGCTCGGAGCTGGTGTCCTCGCCGCGGTTACCGGCGTGCTCTCGGCCCGCAACTACGACGTGACCCTCGACGGGATCACGATCACCGACTTCGGCACCGTCGTGGTGCTGAAAGTGGCGCTGCTCGTCCTCGCGGGCGTCCTCGGCCTGGGTGTGCGTTACCTGGTCCGTCGGCGGCGCGAGACCGGTCCTCGCAGCGGGGGAGCGCTGGCCCGACTCGAGCTGGGCGTCCTGGTCGCCGCAATCCTTGCCGGGGCCGTCCTCACCAGCCTCCCGCCGCCAGGACCGCCGCCGGTGAAGGGCGCCCCGCTCGTCCGGGCCCTGGACATCGACGAAGCCATCACCGGCCTGGTGATCGCACCGCAGCGGCCCGGGACGAACCTCGTTCATCTGATGACGGACCGCCTCACCGACGTGGTCGTGAACGGCCGGCGCTACCGGGCCGAACCGCGTCCCGGCAGCCAGGGGCTGTGGGCCGAGGTACACCTGCCGCCCGGCCGTTCCCTGCTCGAACTCCGCCAGGGGCGCCAGGTCGCGGCCCAAGTGGTGGACACCGGGACCGGGCCGGAACAGGCGTCCTTGTCCGGGCCGAACGGCGCCGAGTGCGCCGCGGCTGCGATGGGTGCCGTGCTCGGCGGTTCGCGGGCCCCGCTCGCGGCGTGTCCTTCCGATGACCTCTCGCCGCCCGACGCCGTTTCCTTCCGCGCCCTCGTCGGCTCACTGCAGACGCGTGGTGTCAAGCGCCTCACGCTGATCACCGACCGAACCCCTCGCGGCCTCGCCGCCGAGAAGCTCGTGCGGCCGCTGGCCCGCGAGGCCGGGATGACCGTCCGCGAGCGGACCGTCGGCGCGGGCGAAGCCGGCGCCGGCAAGGCGGACGCGGTGCTCGCCATCGCCGGATGGGAGGTCTCCGAGAACGTCCTGACCGCCCTGGCCGCCGAAAAGCCACCGCTCTATGGGATCTACCTCGCGCCGTGGCTGGTCCAGGCCGCCGTGGTCCGGGCCGCCGGCGGTTCCCCCCTGGCCGTGCTGACCTTCGACCCGACCGGCCCGGACGTGCGGGACTACATCGCCGCTCTGCGTCGGGTGGGCCCGGCCGAGAGCGCCTCGACGGCGGGGCTGATGGCCTTCCTGGCCGCACGGGGCGAGGCGCTGCCAGGCGGCGACGCCCTGCTCTACGCCGCCACCGGGGGCTTCGAGATCATGCCGATGGGCGGTAAGGGGGGCGATGCCGGAATGGACCACGGCGCGATCGACCTGTCGTGGCTGGGTGGGGGAGCGCTGACACCGGTCAGCGGCCGGCTCCCTGTGCCCGCCTGAGCGACAGAGTCCCGCAGGTACCGTGGAGCCCGTGTCCGTCCTGCTCAAGCCGCGCTGGCTGGCGCTGCACGTCTTCAGCGTCTTCGTGGTGCTGAGCTGCGCCGGCCTGGCCTGGTGGCAGCTCATCCGGGCGGACCACGGCAACGGCCGCAGCTTCGGCTACGCGATGCAGTGGCCGGCGATCGGGTTGTTCGGTCTCGGCGTCTGGCTCTGGCTGTGCCGGGACGGGCTCCGCAACGCCCGCGGCGAGCCCGACCAGGACGAGGCAGACGCCGACCCGGCGGAGCCGGTGGCGGTCCGGCGGTCCGCGGTGACGGTGGCCGACCCCGATGCCGAACCTGAACTGGCCGCCTACAACGCGATGCTGGCCCGCCTTGCCGAAAAGGACGTGACGTGAAGAACACCCCGGCGGTCCGCTACCAGGTGGCGGCCTACATCGTCGGCGTCCTGCTCCTGCTGGTCTGCGTCGAGATGGTCATGGCCTACGGGTTCGACAACAAGGACCTGAAGTGGGTCGTGTACGTCCACGGCTACTTCTACATCCTCTATCTCTTCCTTGCCTTCGACTTCTTCCGCCGCTACCGGTGGCCGCTGCGGACGCTCGCCGAGATGATCGTGGCCGGACTCCTGCCGGGGATGACCTTCGTCATCGAGCGGCGGATCGCCCGCCTGGCACAGCGGACTCCCGCGCGCCTGGGCGAATCGGGAGCCGCCGCGCTCTAACGTCGGAGCGATGTCCGCCTCCGACGGCCCCGCTACGGTCTCCGGCGGCCCGACTCAGGTCTCGGGCCGGCCGTCGTGGCCATCGCTGCTCTACATCGCCAAGGCCACCGCCACCGTCCTCCTCGTGATCGCGCTCGCGCTGATGATCACCGAGGTCCGCTCCGTGCTGGCCTCGATCTTCCTCGGCTTCTTCTTCGCCGCCGGTCTGGAGCCGTTCATCCGCAAGATGGAGGCGCGCGGCCTGCGCCGCGGCCATGCCGTCCTGGTGATCGTGACCGGCTTCTTCATCGCCCTCGCGCTGATCATCTGGCTGATGGTGGTCCCGGCCGTCGAGCAGGCCAGCGACTTCGTGGCCAACGTCCCGACGCTGCTGAACGACCTCAACGACCGCGGCGAGGGCCGCGAGATCCTCGGGGTACAGCTCGACGATCCCGAGGTGCAGCGCAAGATCCAGGAACAGCTCGACAAGATCCCGACGATCCTGGCCTCCTCTCTGGGCACGGTCTACGGGATCCTCGGCGGGATCGTCACCGCGCTGTTCGGGATCTTCACCGTCTTCGCGCTGACCATCTACTTCATGATGGCCATGCCCCGGCTGCACAACTTCGCGGCCCGGGCGCTGGACGACCCGGAGCGGGTGCAGGTCCTCGACGACTCGCTGGACCGGATCGGCGGCTACGTCACCGGGCAACTGGTGGTCTCACTGTCGGCGGGCATCTTCGCCGGCGGCGTGCTGACCATCCTCGGCGTCCCGTACTCGATGATCCTCGGCCTCGTCGTCGCCTTCTTCGACGCGATCCCGCAGGTGGGTGCCACCATCGGCGCCGTCATCTGCACGCTGGTCGCGCTGACCGAGAGCTGGCACCTCGCCCTCGCCGTGTTCCTGATCCTGCTGGCCTACCAGCAGTTCGAGAACTACGTGCTGGCGCCGCGCGTCTTCTCCCAGGCGGTCGACCTCTCACCCATCGCGGTCTTCGTCGCGGTGCTCGTCGGCGCGGGCGTGGGCGGTGCCATCGGCGCCCTCGTCGCGCTGCCCATCACCGCCGCGCTGAAGGTGGTGTTCCGCTACGTGTTCCGCGCCCAACTCGGACGCATCGACTCCGTCGGAGTACTACGGCCGCGGCGTATACGGCGACGACGAGCGCGAGGACATCCCGTAGCCGGCCGGTCACTAGGGTGGGGCCGTGCCGCGATCGACAGGGGAACTCGTCGAACTGTTCATCCTCGAGACCATCGAGGAGGGCCTCTACCGCGGCAAGCAGCCCGAGACGATCATGCAGCGCGTCTTCGGCGGGCAGGTGCTCGGGCAGGCGCTGCTGGCGGCCAGCCTCACGGTGGATCCGAAGCGGCTGGTCCACTCCTTCCACGCCTACTTCCTGCTGCCGGGCGACCCGGCGGTGCCGATCGTCTACGACGTGGACAACCTGCGCGACGGGCGCTCCTTCAGCGCCCGCCGGGTCGCGGCCCGCCAGCACGGGAAGCACATCTTCTATCTGACCGCGTCCTACCAGGGCGAGGAGCCGGGCCTGTCCCACCAGGACGTCATGCCGGAGGACGTCCCACCGCCGGAGGACTGCCCGTCGCTGGCCGACTCGCTGGCCGGCGTGATGCGCTCGGACTTCGCGGCCGCGATGGCCGCCGAGTTCGGCGCCCTGGACTTCCGCTTCGCCGGGTCCTCGGCGCCCGGCGGGAGCATCCGGGACGCGTCGCACCCCGCGGTGGCCCGGGTGTGGATGCGGGCCGGCGCGTCGTCGGGCAAGCACTACGAGGGGAATCAGAACGTCCCCGAGGGCGAGATGCTGCACCGCTGCCTGCTCGCCTACATGAGCGACCTGTCGCTGCTGCACGCGAGCCTTGTGCCCCACCACACCGTCCGGCCGGAGGACATGATCCGGGCCTCGCTGGACCACGCGATGTGGTTCCACCGCCCGTTCCGGGCGGACGAGTGGCTGCTCTACGACCAGGTCTCGCCGTCGGCCTCCGGGGCCCGCGGGCTGTCCTTCGGGCGGATCTACCAGGAGGGCGTGCTGGTCGCCAGCGCGGTCCAGGAGGGCCTGATCCGGGCCCCCTAGATCATCTTGTGGAAATCCACCAGCCGAAGGGGAGATTTCCTCTCCCTCATGGGGGGTCGGTACTGGTCAGAGGGGTATGCGCTGGGTCTAGACTGCACCGGTCCGCCTCACTTCCGGCTCGTCCCTGAACTTCGCCGGCGGTGGGTCTCGAAGGCCACCTACCTGACATGTGGGGGCTCCGCGGTGCGTTCTTGACGTGCCCGCTCGGCCTCCGGAACTTGCCGTGTCCCGACGGCAGGGAAGGCAGCGAGCACGCATGGATTCGCTGACAACACAAGCAATCAGCTTCGAGGGCGGCCTGTTCGGGCCGTCCATCGTCGCCGGTGTGACCACCGCGGGCCTGTACGGCCTGGTCGCGGTGGCACTCGTCCTCAGCTACCGGATCAGCCGCACGATCGCCTTCGTGCACGGCGGCATCGTGCTCGCCGGCGCGCTGCTGTTCTGGTACTTCTGCACCCCGAGCTACACCGGCGGGTCCGAGCTGCTGGCGGGTGAGCTCGACGGCGGCGGCGGAGGCGGCCGGCCCGACTATCCGAAGTGGCCGGTCATGATCGGCCTGATGCTCGCGGGCGCGGCCGTCGCAGCCATGTACGGGTGGATCGCCACCAGCACGCGAATGGCCACCTATCCCCGCGTCACGCTCACCAACTTCTCGCTGGCTCTGATGCTGATCATGGTCGGCATCATCTTCACCAAGAACAAGTCCTCCGGTGAGCAGGCGCCGAGCCCGTTCGGCAGCGGCGGCTTCAACGTCGACGTCGGGGGCACGGTCAGCCAACGGGTCTCCTACCACCAGTTGGCGACGCTGATCATCCTCGTGGTCGTGGTCATCGGCTTCGCGATCCTGCTCCAGCAGACCCGGTTCGGCGTGTACACCCGAGCCGTGGCCGACAACGTGGAGGCCAGCAAGCTGGTCGGGGTCCCGATCGGCAAGGTCGGCACCATCGTCTACGCGATCTCCGGCGCCATCTCGGCACTCGGGGGCATCCTCATCGCGAACCCGGTGGGCACCGAGACGACCGGCATCCTGTTCATCTTCCTGCGCGCCCTGATCGTCTGCGTTCTCGGTGCGTTCGCCAGCATCCCGCTCGCCCTCGCGGGCGCGGTGCTGATCGCGGTCATCGACTCGATGATGACGGCCGGCGTCTTCGGGCAGCCGGACAGGGCCGTCACCGAGATCGTCGTCACCGCGATCCTGTTCTCCGTGGTCATCGGCATCGACCGGTTCGGAAAGAAGGGCTCGTCGGTCCTGGCAGGTCACTGACCTGACGGATCGACACCCCTCCCCGAATCGTCGACGAAGGAGATAGCTGGTCATGGCACACGGAACGCCTGCACAGAAGCCGACGGGACACAGTCCCTCGAAGAACGGGTCGTACCCCACCATCGCGGTGCCGCCCCGCGTGGGCGGGCCCGGGTCCAACCCGCTGGACAAGGTGCACGGCATCCTGGGCGTCCACCCGGGCCTGCTCGTGCTCATCGGAATCCTCGCGGTGTACCCGTTGGTCGGTGCGAGCAACTGGGTCTACAACGTCACCACCGGTCTGATGCTCGCGATCTCCGCCCTCGGCCTGCTGGTCGTGGTCGGATGGGGCCGGGAGATCTCGCTGGCCCAGGCCGGTCTCACCGGCGCGGCCTGCTACATCTCCGGGTTCGCCGCGCGGGAGTTCAACGGCAGCGTCTGGAACTTCCCGTTCGTCGACTTCCCGCGGGGGATGTACACCGATCTCCCCTTCCCGGTCGCCGCGCTCTACGGCATCGGGTTCGCGGTCGTGGTCTCGGTGCTCGTCTCGCTGGTCGCGATGCGGCTCTCCGGCGTGTACGTCATCGTCCTGACGCTGTCGCTGCAGTTCCTGATCGAGAACTCGCTGTTCACCGAGGCCAGCCTCACCGGTGGCCAGAGCCCCCTGGCCACGCCCCGACCGGAGGTATTCGGGGCCAGCCTCAACTGCGCCGAACCCTGCACCTCGACGTTGACGGGTGACGACCGGCTCTACTACTTCGTGCTGGCCTTCCTGCTGGTCTCGATCTTCTTCCTCCACCAGTTCCGGCACTCGCGGTTCGGCCGGTCGATGATCATGGTCGGTGTCGACCAGTCGGCCGCGGCCGCGGTCGGGGTCTCGCCGTGGAAGTACAAGGTGGCGGCGTTCGCGATCGCGGGTGGGTTCGCCGGGCTGGGCGGAGCGATGCTCGCGCCCGTCTACGGCAGCCCGCCGGGCGTCTTCGAGTTCAACTCGTTCAACTCGCTGTTCTATCTCTCGATCCCCATCATGGCCGGATTCGAGTCGCTGATCGCAGTCACCGCGGTGGCGCTGGCTTTCCGCCTGACGCCGCTGTTGCTGGCCGAGGTCGACCTCGAACTCAACCCGTACCTGCTCGGTGGTCTCGGCCTGCTGGTGGGCATCCTGATGGGCCCGCGTGGCGTGGGTGGTTTCGTCAACGACCTCTTCGACAACCGGGCGAGAGCCAAGCGCAAGGCTGCCCGTGCGAGCGGACGGCGCAAGACGGGCGGCGGGGCAGCGCCACCTCGGACAGAGGGCAAGGTGCCGGCGACGGCGGGATCGGGGCAGAAATGAGAACGACTGCGGAAGATCACGTCGGGCACATCGTCGCCGAGGCCGGAATCGACCCCCTGCGCGACCAGGCGCTCGCGGTGCTCGAGGCCTTCCTGCCGCACCGTGGTGACAGTGGCGACGCCCTGGTGGGCAGCAACCTCTCGATCGCCTTCGGTGGCGTCAAGGCGCTGCAGAACGTCACCATCACGGCGCCGTCGAGGACCTTCGTCGGTCTGCTCGGCCCGAACGGTGCCGGCAAGTCCACCTGCTTCGACGTGCTCAACGGGCTGAAGGTGCCGGACTCCGGCACGATCACGATGTTCGGCAAGGACGTCACGGCGATGCGGCCGTGGGACCGGGCGAAGCTCGGCATGGGCCGCACGTTCCAGGCCAACCGGCTCAACCACGACCTCACGGTCGGGGAGAACCTGCTCTCGGCCGCCCACCTCTCGATCGAGGGAAACCCGCTCTCGACGCTGCTCGGGCTCCCGAAGGTCCGTAAGTCCGAGAAGCGGGCCACCGAGGCTGCCTACGCGATGTGCGTCCTGCTCGGCATCAAGGAGCATTGGCACGACCGCGTCTCCGACCTCGACTTCGGCCGCCAACGCCGCATCGAGATCGGCCGGTCACTGATGTGTGGCCCGGCGATCGTGCTGCTCGACGAGCCGGCCGCCGGTCTGGACGCGGATGACGCGCATGCCCTCTTCGCCCTGCTGCGCCAGCTGCAGCGCGACCTCGGCCTGACGATCATCCTCGTCGAGCACTACGTGAAGGCCGTGCTGGAGAACGCGGACCTGGTCTACGTGCTCAACCAGGGTCAGCTGCTCGCCTCGGGCACGCCGGCCGAGGTGGCCGCCGACCCGGTGGTCCGGGCGGAGTACCTGGGTTCGGTGCTCGACCTCGAGGAGAACCCGGACGTCAACGAGGCGGCCACGCTGGCCGAAGAGGCGGACGAGGTCCTCGAGGAGATCGCCGAGGCTGAGGGCCAGCAAGAAGGCGTGGCCGCGAACCAAGGGAGCACTGACAATGCTTGAGCTCAAGGGTGTCGGGGCGGGCTACGGCCGCCTCCCCGTCCTGTTCGACATCGACCTCCAGGTCGAGCAGGGCCAGATGGTCTCGGTGCTCGGGTCCAACGGTGCCGGCAAGTCCACGCTGCTCAAGACCATCCTCGGCGCGATCCCGCCCAGCCGGGGCGAGATCATCTTCCGCAAGCAGAAGGTGTCCGGCATGCCGGCGCACAAGCGGGTCGGCATGGGTATTTCGCTCTCGCCCGAGGGCCGGCAGGTCTTCCCGATCGCTGTCCGTGCGGGAGAACCTCATCACCGGCTCCTACGGGGTCAGCACGCCGAACATGAAGGAGCAGTTCGAGCGCGTCTACGAGCTGTTCCCGCGCCTGAAGGAACGTCAGAACCAGGCCGCCGGGTCGCTGTCCGGTGGCGAGCAGCAGATGCTCGCGGTCAGCCGCGCGCTGATGTCGCGGCCGCGGCTCCTGCTGGTCGACGAGCTCTCGCTGGGTCTGGCCCCGGTCATCGCCGAGCGGCTCTACTCCGCCCTGCGTGCGCTGTGCGACGAGGGTCTGTCGGTGGTCATGGTGGAGCAGTTCCACCTGGTCGCGGTCGGCTTCTCCGACAAGCAGTACGTGATGGAGAAGGGCCGCTTCGTCAAGGTGACCGAGCAGTCGGTGAAGAAGGCCGACAAGCCCACCGCCGCGGCGGCGAGCGGAGGGTCCGGGTCCTGATCGCACAGTCGGCTCACAGCTGTGCCCGATCATGGGCACAACTGGCCGACCTAGCGTCGCCCGGATGCCCAGCATGAGCAGCCCGCTGCTGGTCGTGGAGAATCTGACGCGTCGTTACGGCACCCGCACTGCCGTCGACGACGTGTCCTTCACGCTCGGGCCCGGCATCACCGGTCTGCTCGGCCCGAACGGCGCCGGCAAGTCCAGCCTGATGACCTGCATGGCGGGCATCGCCGCCTGGGACGCCGGCACCATCCGGATCGGTGACGCCGACGTCGCCCGCAATCCGCGCGCGGCCCGCAAGCTCCTCGGCTTCATGCCCGAGCGGGTCGCCTTCCCGAACGAGATGCGGGTGACGGAGTACCTGGCCTTCGCGGCCGAAGCCAAGCGCATCCCGCGCGCGGAACGAAGCAGTGCTGTGGAACTCGCGATCGCCCGGACCGGACTCGGCGCGGTGCCCGACCGGATCGTGGGCAACCTGTCCAAGGGCAACAAGCAGCGGGTCGGCATGGCGCAGGCGCTGATGGGCGACCCGCTCGTCACCATTCTCGACGAGCCGATGAACGGCCTCGACCCGCTCAACATCCTGGACATGCGCGCGATGCTGCAGGAGTACGGGCGGACCCGGTCCGTGATCGTGTCCACCCACCTGCTCACCGACGCCCGGCTGATGTGCAACAACGTGCTGGTGATGGCCCGCGGCAAGCTCGTCTACCGGGGCGCGCCCTCGGAGATGGCCGAGGGCATGGGGCACTCGGTCCGCCTGCGCGTGCGAATCCACGACCAGGTGAAGCCCGCGCCGGCCGATCTCGTCGAAGGCACCACCCTGGTCGACGTGGCGGAGGACGACCGGGGGACGACGGTGCTGGTGCAGGCTCAGGGCGACGGCGCCGTCGCCGCGCTGGTCCAGGCCTGGTCGGCGAAGTGGCCTGTGACCACCGTCGAGTCCACCGCGGACAGCCTCGAGGAGGCCTTCCGAGAGGCCGTCCTGGGCTCGGTCGTGGCCGGTGTGGAAGCGTCTGACTAGTGCTCACCCTGCTCAAGCGCGAGATCACCTCGCTGATCCTGTGGCCGGCCACGTATCTGATCGCGGCGGCCTACATCGTCATCTCCGGGATCCTGTTCATCGACCTGGTCAGCTCGACCAACTCGGCCGACCTGCAGTCGTACTACGCGAACACCGTCAACACGCTGCTGGTGATGTGCCCGATTCTGGGCGCCCGCTCGATCGCGGAGGAACGGGCCAGCGGCGCGCTGCAGATCTCGCTGGCCTGGCCGATCTCGCGCTGGTCCATGGTCGTCAGCAAGTTCGTCGCGAACACCCTCATCACCTGGGTGGTCGTCAGCATCTCCTGGATCTACTACATCCGCCTCGACTCGATCGCCGAACCGGAGTACGCCCGCTCGCTCGGCGGCTGGATCGGGCTGCTGCTGCTCTCGGCGATGTTCAACGCGGTCGCCCTCGCGATCTCCTCGCGGATGAACACCTCTGTGGGCGCGGCCTTCCTCGCCTTCGTCGTGCTGCTGGTGCTGCGGCTGATCTCGTTCCTGCCGGAGAACCTGCGCGGCAAGGTCGACCAGTTCGCTCCGCTGGAGCGACTCGACCCGATGCTCGACGGCGTCCTGCCGGCGGAGGACGTCGCGTACTTCCTCGTCCTCGCGGCGGCCGCGTTGTGCGTCGCGGTCTACAGCCTGGGCCGGCGCAGGGCCGGTGCGGACCGCCGGGTGATCGCGCTGCGGGTCGCCGCGGTGGTCGGCGTCACGGCCTTCGTGGTCGGCACCCCCGCCCTGGCCGGCGCCGCCTCCGGCGAGATCGACCTGACCCCCGGCAACCGGGAGACCGCCTCGCAGGCGACCAAGGACGTGCTGTCCGAACTGCGCGGCACCAAGATGACGCTGACCGCGTTCTCCCCGACGGTGAGCCTGGAGGCCAGCGAGGCCCGCGCCACCGTGCGCAAGTACCAGGCCGCCGGCGCGGACATCGAGGTCAGGATCATCGACCCGGACATCTCGCCGGCCCTGGCGCGCTCGTCAGGCGTCATCGACTACAACGACTATCTGCTGACCGTCGGCGGGAAGACCCAGGAGATCGACGACCTGGTCGAGAGCACGGTGACCACGGCGATCGCCGAACTGGCCGACCCCGACCCTCCGCTGGCCTGCTTCACCCAGGGGCACGGCGAACGCCGGATCAACGACGTCCAGGCCGAGGGCCTGACCTCCTTCGCGGTCCGGCTGCGGATCATCGGCTACCAGACCGGCGAGGTGTTCCTCACCGGCGACGGTGGGCCGGAGCTGCTGGCGAAGTGCGACCTCGTGCTCGTCATGGGACCGCGCACCACGCTCCCGGCCAGGGAACTGAAGCTGCTGCAGGACTACGCCAAGGCGCAGGGCCGACTGCTCGTGGCGGCGGACTCGGTGCGCGGCGACATCGCCCAGCTCAACGAGCTGATCACGCCGTGGGGGTTGAGGTTCCTCGACAACCCGCTGCGTGACCCCCAGTCACTTGCCGACGACCCGGCCGCCATCGTGTCCTCCCGGTACCCGTCGGCGTCGTCCGTCGTGGACACCCTGAACAAGGACGACACCCCGGTGGTGTTCAGCAACAGCCTGGCCATCGACAAGGCCGGTCCCGGCGGGGACGAGGGCCCGCAGGTCGCCGCGCTGGTGCAGAGCAGCCCCAAGAGCTACCAGGTCGACAAGGCCGGCAAACGGATCCCGGGCACCGAAGGTGTGCACACCCTGGCCGGGTTCACCACCGCCACGGAGCGCGAGGCACCGGGCGAGGCGCCCCTGCTGACCACCACCCGGGTCGGCGTGCTCGGCACCGTCGACGCCGCGTCGAACGCGTACCAGAAGTCCTTCGGCAACCAGGAACTGGTGGTCCGGCTGACCCAGTTCATCGCCGGCGACGACGTGATCCTCGCGGCGTACCGCGAGGTCGGGCAGAGCGCGCAGTTCCAGATCACCGGGTCCCAGCGCAGTGCGCTGATCCGCCAGACCGTGGTGCTGCCCACCCTGGCCGCCCTGGTGTTCGTGCCGTTCGTCTTCTTCCGGCTGAGGCGAGGATGAGGTCCTCCCGGGGTGGCGGCCGGGCGGTGGCGCTCCTCGCCGGTCTGGTCGTCATGGCCGGCGGCCTGACCGGCTGCGGCGATGACGACTCGACGGGGATCGATGCCGTCGTGATCGACGTGCCGGCCGAGCGGATCGCCAGTGTCACCTTCATCGCGGGCGCGAAGTCGGCGACCTTCGAAGGCCGGGACGGAGTCTTCGTGCCCGGCCCGGGCGGGTCGGCCGAGTCCGCGACCCTGCTCAACGCCTCGAGCGTGACCTTCCCGGTTCTGGCCTACCGGATCATGAGCAACGCCGACCTGGCCACGCCCGACTTCGGCCTGGTCTCTTCCACCGCGTCCGCGGTCACGGCGGCATCGCGGCCCAAGGAGTGCGGGACGGGCTGCTCGATCGTGATTCACGCGACCGACGGGAGCGTCCACAAGCTCTCGGTCGGCGCCCGCACCTTCAACTCGGCGGGGTTCTACGCCACCGTCGAGGGCGACCCGAGGGTGTTCCTGCTGATCTCGGGGACGGTCGCCCAGATCATCTCGCTGGCCACCGGGCGGAGCTTCGCCTTCCCGCCGACCGAGCAGGAGCAGGAGCTCGCCGACACGCAGGCCCGCCTCGCCGAGGAAGCAGCGGGCCGCGGGTCGCCGGAGGCGAACTACGATCCCTATCTGAGGCAGGTTCTCGCCGCGCAGCAGGACCGGAAGGCCGCGAAGGAGGGCCGCCCGGCTGATGCCCTGGTGCGGGCGGCCACCTCGACGCAGGACCAGCCCGGCGGCACTCCTCTCGGGCAAGCCGGCGCCTCCCCGGCGCCGAACGGACAACCAGCGCAGCCGGAAGGCAGTCAGCCGCAAGGCGGTCAGACCGAGGTGAGGGACCAGTGAGCGGACGGGCACGGATGCGCACAGCGGTGTCCGGCGTCGCCGGCGCCATGGCGCTCGCGCTGGCGCTCTCCGGGTGCGGCGGCGGTGGCGCGCCGGAGATCGCGGCCAACGTCGAAGGCACCGAGATCACCTCGGCCCAGGTCCAGGAGCTCTACGACATCTTCGCCAACACCGACACCGGCGCCCAGGACCTGCAGGGTGTCGAGGGCGTGAAGGTGGATCCGAAACAGGTCCGGGCCACCGCGCTGTCCTACCGGATCAAGATCGCCTTCATGGAGTACCTCGCCAAGCGCGAGGGTGCACAAATCGCCACCGACGCCAACGACAAAGAGGTCTACGACGACCTGGCCGAGGTCGGCAGCCTCAAGTTCTCCGGGTACAAGGGCGAGGACCTCCGGGTCGCCGCGCGGATGGAGGGGATCAGCAAGGCGATCGCGGCCAAGCTGCTGCCCGAGGTGTCGGTCAGCCGGGAGGAGCTCCAGGCCGCCTACGACGCCCGCCCGGAACTGGTCGGCAAGAGTTTCCGGGCCACCACCGGCATCGCGTTCATGGACAGCGAGGAGTCGGCGGCCGCGCTGAAGAAGGAGCTGGAGAAGGGCACCGACTTCAAGGCCGCCACAGACGCGCTCGCGGGCACGGTCGCCGCCGACACGGTCGACGTCAACCCGATCACGCCTATCCAGCCCGAGATCATCGAAGCCGTCCGCAAGCTCGACGTCGGAAAGACCAGCGACCCGGTCCGCTACGACCTGGGTGTGCCGGTCTACACGGTGCTCTACCAGATCAAGCGCAAGGACCTGCCCGCGCTGACGCTGGAGGAGGCCAAGCCCGAGCTGACCCAGATCGTGATGGACGCCAAGCGCTTCCAGGTCTTCGACGACTGGCTCAAGAAGCAGTACCTCACCGCGAAGATCGAGGTCGACAAGTACTACGGGGAGTGGAACCCGACGTACCAGGCGGTGGTGTGAGTGCAGTGCCTCCGGGTGCGGGGGCCGGCGGTACTGCTCGGTGCGGTGGCCGCCCTGCTGCTGATGGCTGCTCCGGCCGGCGCGGCTGAGAACCCGGAGAAGATCAGGGTCACGCTCACCCAGTCGGAGATCGTCAACACCAACCCGAACAACATCACGATGGACATCACGATCGTGAACACCGGGACGAAGAAGCCGCCGGTGGCCCGGTACGGCGTGTTCCTCACCGCTCGGGAGGGCCCCGCGACCAGCACGTCGGAGCCCATCCTGGAGGAGCCGGAGAACTGCCTGCAGGTCGCTGACAACGACCCCGAGGTGCCGCCCGGGGTGTACCGCTGCTCGATCATCGTGAACAACCCCGGCGAGTGGACCTTCACTGCCTTCGTCAACCTGCCGACCGCGGCCGGGCAGCAGCAGCTCGAAGTCGTCGAGACCACCTTGGACATCACGGGAGCGGTGGTGCTCGAGGGCATGTTCAAGGGCCTGCGCTATGCGATCGAAGGCAGTTCCTTCGAGGTCTTCCTGCTGCAGTTCCACGTCATCCTGGCCAGCCTGTGGCTGCTGCTGGTCGCCACCATCTCCTTCATCGCGGTGCCCCGGCTGCGGCAGATGCTGTCCACGTTGGCGCTGCAGACCCTGGAGGTCCGGCGCAGCGTCCTCACCAGTGGGATGTGGGTCACCTTCGGCGGCACGCTGATCACCGGTGCCTGGCTGCTGAGCACCCAGACCGCGTACGACGCCCCGTTCTCCACGAGCAACTTCTCCTTCACCGACTACGACAACATCACCCGGCTGCCGTACGCCGCGATGTACTTCAACGCGCTCTACATCAAGATCCTGGTCTTCCTGGTGATGGGCGGCGCGAGCATGGTGCTGGCAATGGAGGCGGCCCGGCAGGCCCAGGCCGCCCAGGACGTGCTGGGCGACGAGGACGAGATCGACCTGTGGGGCACCGGGGTCCACTTCGACGAGGAAGGCCACGTCCTCCACGACGGGCCGGTCGGCGCCTCTTCTGGTACGGCGGTGGCGACGCACACCCGCGCGGCACCGGTCGGGATCAGCCAGCGCACGCTGTGGGCGTGCGTGGCGGTCATGGTGGGCGGGACAGGCGTGATCGGGCTGTGCGTAACAATCCTCAAGTACTGTCACGAGCTGATCGAGACCGCGAACGCGGCCCGGATCCTCGGAGGTTGAGTCGATGCGGTTCTCACGGGTGGCGGCAGCGGCCGTGGTGGCCGTCGGCCTCGCCGCGCTCGGGCCCGCCGCGACGCCGGTCGCCGCGCACAGCGGCGGCAAGGCCGTGGTGCTCGTCGCCGACCTCACGCTGAGCCCCGAGGGCACCGGTTGGAAGGCCAGCACCACGCTGGTCGACGGCGACTCCGGCTCACCGATCCGCGGCGCCGACGTCAAGGCGCTGCTGGGCACGCCGGCCAAGACCGTCAGTCTCGCCCAAGGGACCGCGCTCGGGAGCTACACCGCGTCCCTCGGCTCGCTCCCGGCCGGTCCGACCCACCTCGAGCTCAAGGTGCGCACGCTGCCGGGGGCCGAGCCGGTCGTGCCCTTCGACAAGGGCTGGGACTTCACCCTGACGGCAGGTCAGCCGGTCCAGGTGGCGGCCGAGACCGGTGGCGGCGGCGGCAGCAACATCGCTTTGATCCTCAGCGTCGCCGGTGCGGTGATCCTGATCGCCCTGCTCTACGGGTTGTTCTCGCTGCGCCGCCGGACCGCGGCGCCGGTCCAGAAGCGGTAGCTCAGCTCCGCGTTTCAGTCTCTGTGGTGTAGAGGTTGTGCAGCCGCACCTCGCCGCGCCCGATCAGCTTGCCCGCGTCGTCGGTGATCTCGACCTGCCACAACTGCTGGGTGCGGCCGCGGTGGATCGGGGTCGCGGTGGTGGTCAGCCGTGCGCCCGCGGTCACCGAGCGGAGAAAGTTCGTGTGGTTGGTGACGCCGACGACGCCGCCCTTGCCGTCCAGCCAGAGATAGGCACCGACGCTGGCGGCGGTCTCCACGAGCGCGCAGTGCACGCCGCCGTGCATGAGGCCGGCCGGCTGCAGATGCCGCTCCGTCACGTCCAGGATCATCACGGCGCGGTCCGGCCCGGCTTCGGTGATGTCCGCACCGATGAGGTTCACGAAGCCCCCGGTGGCACTGGACAAGACGTCGTCCTGATCCTCACTCATGTGAACCGAGCCTACGTCGGCGGTGCCGGCACGACGCCGTCCCGGGTGGCCAGCGCGAGCAGCACGATCGCGCACGTCCACCCCAGCGGCGCCACCGACGCCGGCGATCCGTCGTTGGCGACCTTCTCCGGCAGCGCGCCGAGCGCGGTGCGGTGCGCGGAGAGCCAGCCGAACCAGCGCTGGAAGCCGGCCTCGTCGCCGCGCCCGGCGGCGGCCAGCGCGAACAGCGCGGTGGCCGGGGTCCAGGCCACGCCCCCGACCCGGGGAATGTTCCCGGGGCGCAGACCGCCGGAAGGCATCAGCAGGTCCGTCTCGGCCCGGCGCACGGCGGCGGTCACTGCGCCCCCGTCTTGTGTGCCGGCCCTCGGCGCGGCCAGGGGTACGGCCCGGAAGGTGACGGCGCTGTCCGGCCCGGAGCCGGCGACGGGGTAGCGGCGGTAGCCGGTCGCGCCGAAGGTGCGCTCGATGGCGGCGTCCAGCCGACGGGCGGCATCGCCCCAGCGTCGTGCCGCCTCGGTCTCGCCGAGGTCCGCGGCCAGCGCCGCCGCGGAGCGCAGTCCGAGGAGCAGGGGGGCCGCGATGCCGATCGTGGGCCTGGACTCGCGTTGCTCCCAGTAGTCCGACGACGGCCGCGGCAGACCGTCAGGGCCCAGCGAATCCGTTGCTATCTCGGCCGCGCGGGCCACCATCGGGAACAGCTCGCGCAGGGCTCCGGTGTCCCGAGGCGAGCCGTCGCCGTCCGTCAGCGCAGGGGCGGCCCGCCACCAGGACCAGACCGCCCACGGCACCCAGCCGACCGCGTCGAGCTGGCGCGGGCGGCCGTCGGTCACCGGCGTCCCGTCCGTGCGGTACCGGCTCGCCCACGTGCCGTCGGCGCTCTGGGCGCGGGCCAGGAACTCCAGGATGGCCCGGGCCTGCTCGGGATGACCGGTGGCCGCGAACGCCGCGGCGTGCCAGCTCGCGTCCCGCGGCCAGACCAGCTGCCACGGGCCGAACGGCGAGGCGACCGAGGCGCCGGAGGGGTCGGTGAGCAGCGCCAGGTCCAGCAGGGCACGGGTGGCCACCTCGCGCTCGGCGGCCGTGCGGCCGGGGATCGTGCCGGCGGCGAGCCAGTCCCGGGTGGCGGCGGCCAGCGCGTCGAGGTCGACGGCGGCGGTCGCGGTCGGCACCGGGTATCCGCCGGCCGGGAACAGTGGTCCCGCGTTGGGCAGGTCGGCCACCGGACAGCAGGCTGGTGCCGGGCAGGTAGGCCCCGCTCGCGTCCGGCGGCAGCGTGACCCGGAAGGCGCCCGCGCCGAATGCCGCCCCGGCGGTTCCGGCGGAGAACAGGGGCGGGCGGGCCTCCCGCGCGGACCCGGCCCCGGCGGCGCCGGTGCACGCCAGCGCCCCCGCCAGGAGCACAATCGACCGGTCCCCGCATGTCGGGAGCATAGGTACGCGTGTCCGATCGGTGCCGTACCGTCGGGGAATGAGGAGCGGTGCCGCCGCGGGGCTGGCCCTGGTCGCAGCCGCGGCGATGTGTGCCGCGGTCACCGTACCGGCGATGACTGTGCAGGCCGCCGCTCCCGCCGCCGGCGGCCGGATCGCGTTCATCGGCGAGGTGGACGGCAATGCCGAGTTGTTCGTGGTCGACTCGGCCGGCGGAGCGCCGGTTCGCCTGATCGCCGACACCACGTCCGCTGAGGCGCATCCCTCACTCTCCCCGGACGGCACCCGGGTCGTCTTCGGCAGCAACCGGGCGGGTACCGACGACATCTGGGTAATCAACCTGGACGGCACCGGGCTGACGCGGCTCACCACCGGTGACCTGGCCTCGATCGAGCCGTCGTTCTCGCCGGACGGCACACGGATCGTGTTCACCGGCTTGAAGGGTGGCAACGCGGACATCTACGTGATGGACGCTCGACGGGAAGAACCGCAGGCAGCTCACCACGGCGGACGAGACCGAGTACCAGCCGACGTGGTCCCCGGACAGCAAGAGGATCGCCTTCACCAGCCTGCGGGAGGGCAACGGCGACGTGTACGTCATGGACGTCGCCGGGGGCCGGGCGACGCGGTTGACCCACACGCTCGCCTTCGACACCCACGCGGCTTTCTCTCCGGACGGCACCCGGATCGCCTTCAGCAGCACCATCTCCGGCGACCCCGAGATCTGGTTGATGGGCGTCGATGGGCGCAGTCCGCGCCAGCTCACCCACCACCCGGCCTTCGACGCCGAGCCGTCGTTCTCCCCGGACGGCACCCGGATCGTCTTCGACAGTGACCGTGACGGCGACGACGACCTGTACGTCATCACCGTGGACGGCAAGCGCACCAGCCCGCTGACCGCCAACGACTACGGCGACACCCAGGCCGACTGGGGCGTGGCCGGTCCGCTCACGCCGGCGGCGGCCCCCGCGCCGGAACCGACGCCCGCCCCCGCCCCTGCTCTGCCGGTGCCGGAGATCCCGGGCATGCCTCCGCTCCCCGACCTGCCCCCGCTCCCGGCCCCGCCCGAGATTCCCGGCGTCCCGCCGGGCGTCGCGGCTCCGTGCGCGCCGCTGGAGAACGTGATCCGCGAACTGCTGGGCCAGCCGCCGATCGTCTGTTAGACCAGCGGAGTGCGCCGTTCCGCTGTCTCGCTGGTCGCCGGGGTTGGCGCTGATCGCTGCGCTCGTCCAGGTGGCGGCCCCGGCGGCCGGGGCGCGCCGACGCGCGAACCGCGATCGTCGGACAGCGGCTCGCGCTCGGGATGGCGCACACCTGCCTGATCGCCGGCGACGGTTCGGTGCACTGCTTCGGCTACCGCCTGCGCGCGGACACACCGGTGGATCTCGGGCCCGGCCGCCGCGCTGCGGCCCTGGCCGCGGGGGACTTCCACACCTGCGCCATTCTCGCCGCCGGTACGCCGCGGACGCCGGCTCGGTCCGGTGCTGGGGCGACAACCGTTCCGGCCAACTCGGGTACGGCAGCACCGACGCGGTGACCGGTGTGGAGACCGCCAACGTGGGCGCGGTCGACCTGGGCCCCGGCCGCACCGCGCGAGCGCTGGCCGCCGGCAGCAACTTCACCTGCGCCCTGCTCGACGACGGCGCGGTGCGCTGCTGGGGCGGGAACACCAGTGGGCAGCTGGGCCTGGGCACGACCGCGACCGTGGGCGACGACGAGACCCCGGGCGCGGTCCCGCCGGTGGACCTCGGAGGCCGGCGGGCGGTGGCGATCGCGGCCGGTGGCTTCCACGCCTGCGCCATCCTCGAGACGGCGAGCCCTGCAGTGCTGGGGTGGCAACGGCACCGGCGAGCTCGGCCACGGCGACACCGCCGACGTCGGCGCGATGGACCTGCCCGCCGACCACGCGCCGGTGCGGCTCGGCACGCAGCGGCACCGCCACCGCGGTGGAGGCCGGGCTCGGCACCACCTGCGCCATCCTCGACTCCGGCGGCGTCCGGTGCTGGGGTTACGGCGGCCAGGGTGCGCTGGGTCAGGGCCACGACGAAACGATCGGCGACGACGAGAGCCCGGCGGCCGTGCCGCCGGTGCAGCTGGGGGAGGGCCGCCGCGCGGTCGCGCTGGCGCTGGGCGCGTACCACTCCTGCGCGCTGCTCGACGACGGCACCGTGCGCTGCTGGGGCCCGAACGGTCGGGGCGAGCTGGGCTACCGCAACACGATCCCGATCGGCGACGCCGCGACCCCGGACCAGGCCGGCCCGGTGCCGCTGGACGGACGCGCGGTCGAGATCGCGGCCGGCGGCTATCACACCTGCGTGCTGCTGGAGTCCGGCGCGCTGCGCTGCTGGGGACCGGACGACATCGGCCCGCTCGCCGACAGCGTGTGAGCTTGCGTCGAGCACGCGTGGCTCCTATCATCGGCCGATGACCTCCGCGGCCCTTCCGCGTTCGGACGAACCGGCGATCGATCGGCTCGTGCGGTCCGCGCGGGAGTGCTACCGGGTCAAGGGTGTCCGCGGTACCCGGATGTCGGACGTCGCGGCCGGCGCCGGGTTGGCGCGGCAGACCGCGTACGACTCGGTCAAGGGGAACGCCCACCTCCTTGAGCTGGCCATCCAGGCCCGGATCGTCGAGATGGGCCGCGAGATCGAACAGCTGCCGGTGGACGGGCGCACGCCGGTGCTGGATCGGATCGTCGAGCGGATCACCGCGATGGTCCGCAAGGCCGGCCGCGATCCCGAGTTCACCATGTTGGCCGAGGCCCTTCCGCGGCAGGAGGCGGCGCGGTTCATGTCGGGGCCGTCCCCGGTGACCGACGTCGTCATCGAACTCCTCCAGCCGCTCTGCGACGAGGCGCTGCAGGCCGGGCTGCTGCGGACCGACGTCGACTTCCCCGAGATGGCGGTCTGGCTGCAGACGATGTTCTCCCCGTTGGCGGCGCGGGAGCAGGACCTCGACGACGCTGAGCTGGAACGGTTCGTGCGGCTGTTCGTGCTCCCGGGTCTGTTGGGCACCACGTAGGTCTTGCCGACCTGACAAAATCGTCTTATTGTCAGGTCGGCCCCCGAGCGAGGTCGCGGGTGGCGTCCGGCCGTGGAGGTGCCCGTGAACGATCCGTACCCGATCTACTCGATCGGTGAGACCGAGTCGGTCGTCAAGTACGTGCTCTTCGGAGTCGCTGCGCTCGCGGCCTTGCTCTACTGCCTCCGCGTCTCCCGCAACCTGGGCCAGAAGTGGCCGCTCTACGGGTTCGCCGGCTCCGCGCTGCTGGTCTCCTACGAGCCCTTCAACAACCTGCTGGCGCAGTGCGCCTACCCGACCTCGGGGGACGCGCTCGACCCCATGCTGACCTGGTTCGACCAGACCGTGCCGTGGTCGACCTGGCTCATCTACATGTTCTACTTCTCCTTCGCGGTCCCGCAGCTCGTCCAGCGCCTGGACCGCGGCATGACGACCCGTCAGTTCCTGGGCTTCTACGCCGTCACCGCGGCGATCTGCGCCGCGTTCGAGCCGCTGTTCTGCCACCCCGACATCGGCATCAACTGGTGGTACTACTACGGCGAGGGCCAGGCCCTGGACTTCACCGGGATGCCGCTGTTCTGGGTGTTCGCCAACTCGATGGTCGTCGTCGCGATGGGCACGATCTTCCACCTGCTCAAGAAGCACGTGTTCCGGACCGACCGCGAGACGATCGCGTTCATCCCGCTCTCACCGCTGATCCTGTTCGGCGTCCACGGCTCCGCGAGCATCCCGGTGTTCGTCGCGGTCAGCGAGGGCGCCAACGAGTTCTGGTCGACAGTGGCGACGCTCAGCACGATCGCGATCAGCTTCTTCTACCTGTGGATCCTGAGCCGGGCGGCGTGTGTCCCCGGCCCCGGCTCCGCACCCGAGGCGGAGGGGCACCAGGTCGACCGGCCCGAGGCTCCGACGCTTGCGGGCGTCAGTAGCTAGACAGCTGGGCGGTCCGCCCGTTCGGTTTTCAACGCGGCGACCTCGGCGCGGAGCAGCGCGACCTCGCGGCGCAGGTCGTCGTCGCGGCGCTCGGCGGCGGGGTCGTAGTCGTCCTGCTTGACGGCCCTCAACAGGTAGATCGTGTTGGTGGGGAACCAGAGCAGGAACGCGGTGAACGGGATCCACCAGATGAAGAAGCCGTCCCAGGCGAACGGGCCGGTCTTGAAGAAGACCAGGATGTTGGCCGGCGTGAACAGCAACGCCATCCAGATGTTGAAGTAGCCGACCCAGCGGGGGAACACCGGCGTCTCGCGCCGGTCGCCGAGGATGGCGACCCCGATGACGATCAACTGCAGGACGAAGGTCGACACGACGCCGAGGAACAGGAACCAGCCGACGTCGTTGAGCGCCTGCACGATCTCCGGATCCCGGTCGGGCCGGAAGGTGGCCGCCAGCATGATCATGACCGGGATGATGAACTCGATGATCGCCAGCGCACCGAGCGCAAGCTGGGTGTAGGCGAAGACGGGTCGCACGCCCTCCATCCGCTGCATCTGCACCGTCAGCACCGCGAAGTACGGGCCGAGCAGCGCGCTCGAGATCACGGTGAAGATCAGCCCGATCCGGATCGCGGTCCGGTCCTCGCTGTACATCGTCGGCGATCTGCTGCGCGCTGTCGTCGGGGGAGGGCGGCGGGATGAAGCCGGCGATGAGGAATCCGATGCCGAACAGGACCGCCATCGCCGGTCCGCCCCACACGCACGCCTGCTGCGCTCGCCTGGTCAACGGAGAACTCGATTTCTACGCGGTGGTGTGGACGGTGGGCCGGCCCTCGATCGCGGCCAGCGTGTCGAGGTCGGCCGCCGCCTGGCAAGCGCGGCGGGCGGATTCCAGGGTGATGTCAGCCGGCTGCAGCTTCGGCAGCAGGCGGTAGCTGCCGGCGGTGCCCAACCACATGAAGGCGCCGTGCAGCATCTGCTGCCGGTACGCGGTGAACGCGCTCTCGGTATCAGGGGCAGCGCAGCCCTTCTCGGCGAGCCGCTCCGAATGTCGCGCCACCAGATCCCGTTCCCAGTTCCGGCGCTGATCCACCGTCAGATGGGTGGAGAGGGCGTAGGCCAGGTCGCGGGCCCACCCGCCGCTCACGACGCACTGCCAGTCGTAGAGGCCCATCCGTCCGTCGCCGGTGGAGTACCAGTTGCCGGGGTGCACGTCGCCGTGCAGAAGCGTCTGGGGGCCGGATGTGTTGAGCTCCAGGGCGCGCATCAGGGCGCCCGGAACTTCGGCGCGCCGGCGGGACAGTGCGGGATCGATCACCTCACCAGCGCGTTCGAAGCCCATCCGGATCCGCGTGGGAGCGTTGATCGTGACGTTGAGGCGCGCCATCCATTCGTAGGAGCTCATCAGCCACGAGCCGTAACGCCGGCCCATCGGGGCCTGCCAGAACGTGCTGTGCAGTGTGGCCAGCAGGTCGACGGCCTGCTCGGCCTGTTCCCGCGTGAGCTGCCGGCTCAGGATGGTGCCGAACCGGGCGCCCCGGGTGACGCCCAGGTCGTCGACGATCACCATCGAGCGCCCCGTGAGCGGATCGAAGGCGGCGTACTCGGCGCGGGGGGCCTCGATGTCGAGCAGCGGGCGGACCTGGCAGTAGAACGAGGACTCGATCAGGCCCAGGTCCGCGGCCACCGACGTCACCCGGGTGGCGAAGGTCGGTCCGGACTTGGTGAACAGGTCGCTGGTCAGGCCGGCGGCCTTCCCCGCGGCGTTGAACTCCACGCGCAGGGCGCGGCGCGAGGATGTCCCGTCATCACGCGGGCCGAGTTCGTGCCCCACCACCCGCGCGCCGGGAACGCCGTCGCACAACGCCAGCGTCAGCCAGGCGTCGGTGAAGCTCTCGGGGGACGGCGGCACCTCGCGCAGGGAGGCCGGCCGCGGCCGCGTCAGCCGTTCGCGTCCGATCTGGACGCCCATCCGCACGGGCACGCCCAGAAATCTCAGCCGGTCACTCATCGGTGTCCTCCTCAGCGGGCGCCGGCAGCGAGGTGCTCCGGAGCCACGCCGGCATCGGGGTCGGGTTCCTGCATCTGGGCCTTCAGCGCCCGGAGCAGGAGGAAGGCCTGGACGGCGATCCAGGCGCTGAACAACGTCACCGGCGACCAGAAGACCAGCAGGCCGTTCCAGGAGAAGAGCCCGGTCCGCGGGAGAAACGCGAAGGCGCCGGCCTCGAACATCGTGGCCGTCCAGGCGGTGAAGTAGCCGAACCATCGGGGGAAGGGCGTGTGCGGGACGTCGGTCGGAAGGAAGCACACGATCACGATCGCGACCCACATGAAGATGTAGTACTGGTCGGTCGTCGTCAGCGTGAGCAGCCCGAGCTCGTGCATGGTCGTGGTCACGTCCGGCAAGCGGTCCTCGGTGTACGCCGCGACGCCGAAGAACAGCGGGGGCAGGACCAGGAAGATCGACATCATGGCGCCGCTGACCAGGGTCAGCACGCTCCAGATCTTCCAGCCCTTGGTGACGCGGGCCATCTGGACGGCCACGACCGCCGAGAGCGGCAGCATGAACGCGCTGGTGAAGGAGGCGATGACTGCGCCCCACCGGATTGAGTCGTGGTGCTCGCTGTAGAACTCACCGACCCGTTCCGCGGACCAGGTGGCCGAGGGTGGCGGAAACATGTGCAACCCGAAGCGCAGTGCGAGCCCGTAGATGGCCGCGAAGATCACCGCCCACCACACGACCGCCCGTTGGCTCCGCTCCTCGAACAGGCTGCGCTGCGGAGTCATGACGTCGTCACGCCTTCGGAAATGGGTTGATGACGGGCGGGTTCGGAGACAGCGGTGATCTCTCTGGACAGCGCAACGTGCACCTGGTGACTGAGCGCACCCATCCAGATCACGAACGCCGCGAGCGGGATATAGATGCCGACGATGCCGTTCCACGCGAACGGACCGTCCTTGAAGAACAGCACCATCCCCGCCGGCAGGATCAGCAAGCCGGCCCACATGGTGAGGTAGCCCAGCCAGCGGGGCAGGACCGGCTCGGAGGCTCGGTCGATAAAGATCGCCACCGCGATGCACGCCATCTGCACGATGAGCGACCAGATGACTGTCACGAAGAGGATCCAGCCGACGTCATGCAGCGCCTCGGTCACCTCGGGGGACCGGTCATCGAACCGGAACGCGGCGGCCATCCACACTCCGATGGGGGTGATGAACTCCAGCGACAGCAACCCGCAGGACACGAACTGGGTCACGGCGAGCGCCTTGGCCCCGTCGATCCGCCAGAGGACAGCCGCGATCGCCACCGCCCAGGGCACGAGCAGGGCCGAGGCGGCCATGACGATCACGAGTCCCAGGCGGATCCGGGTTGTGTCGTCGGCGTACAGCTGGCGGATCTCCTCGGCGGAGGCGCCGGGGTCCGACGGCGGGAAGAACCCCATCACGAAGATGAAGGTCGCGAACCAGATCAGGACCATCACCGGTCCGGTCCAGACCAGGACCCGCTGGACGCGTGCTTCCATGGGTGGGCGCCTTTCGACGTGGGCTAGCGGGTGGCGGGGCGGATCGGTTGTCTGTAGGACGGTACTTATGAGATCGTCGATCCCACAACCCTGATCGCATTCGTCATCCGGTGATGTCACGTTCGAAGGGGAGCTCGATGTCGAGCGTTGCGAGCCGGGTCGGGATCTCACTCCCGATGCTGAACCAACCGGCGCGCGCTCTGCAGGATCTCGCCCATCTCGCTGACGAGTCAGGTTTCGACTCACTGTGGGACTACGAGTTCTTCCGTAATCCGTTCATCACCCACGCGCTCAACGCCGGGGTCACGCGGAGTATCGCCCTGGCGACCGGGATCGCCACCGCGGCGGGCCGGACGCCCTTCGAGATGGCGAACGCCGCGGCCGACGTCGACGAGCTCTCGGGCGGGCGCGCGATCCTGGGCGTGGGCCTGGGCGGAGCCGGCTGGACCGACATCTACAACGGCGCCGACCTGAGCCACCCGATCCCGCGGATCCGCGAGTACGTCACCGGCCTGCGCGCGGTGTGGGACCACTTCACCACCGGGGACAACTTCGCGGTCGACGGTAAGTACGTGCAGCTCTCCAGCCCGGTGATGAACCCGTGGGGCGGCCGCGAACTGGCCCGGCCCCGGATCCCGATCTACCTCGCCGCGCTCAAGCCGGGCATGCTGCGCCTCGCCGGGGAGATCGGTGACGGCGTCATCGGCTACCTCAACACCCCGTCCTTCATCGACGGGCACGTGCGACCGCACGTCGCCGAGGGGGCGGCCCGTGTGGGTCGGGACCCCGCGGAGGTCGACATCGCGTCGCTGATCCTGTGCGCGATCTCTGAGGATCGGGAGATGGCCCGGCGGATCGCGCGGATCAACGTCGGCAACTACGTCGCCTTCCCGGTCAGCTGGACGGTCATCGACTACATGGGACTTCAGGACGAGCGGGACGCCGTCCTGCAGGCGCTGATGACCGACGGGATCGGCGCGCTCGAGTCGGCGACCTCCGACAAGCTGCTGGACACCTTCGCCATCTGCGGGACGCCGGACGAGGCCCTGGAACAGTTCGCGGCGCTCGACGGCCGGCTGCCGCACATCGTGCTGCACACCCCGTACGTCCCGCCGATCAGTGGGGCCGACAGCGCCGAGAGTTTCCGCACGGTGTGCGACACCATGGCCAAGGCCTTCGCGGGATGAGTGGAGCATGAACATGCGGAACAAGGTCGAGGTGACGTGCGCCTGGTCCGGCGTGGCCTTCATCGTCCTGTACGGGGTGTTCTTCGCCGGGGTGGCGCACTACATCCCGCCCCCGGCTCCGGACTGGAGTGCCGAGCGCGTGGGCGAGTGGTACGGCGAGAACACCAATGCGATCCGGGCAGGGCAGCTGGGTGCGATGGCTGCATCGTTCCTGCTGTTCCCGTTGTGGGCGCTGATTACTGCCCACCTGGCCCGGATCGAGATGGCGCGCGGCCGGTTTCCCCTGCTGGCGCTCATCCAGTTCGGCAATGCCGTGCTGCTGCAGGTCTACTTCGTCCTGTGCAGCATGATCTGGATCGCCGCGACCTTCCGCGACGAGCTCGCCCCGGACACCGTCCGGACGCTCCATGACCTCGGCTGGCTGATGTTCGTCATGGTCGCCCCCGGCTATCTGCTGCAGATGATCTGCATCGGACTGGCCGCGTTCCTGGACACCGACCCCGATCCGGTGTTTCCCCGCTGGGCCGGCTACTTCCACCTGTGGGTCGGGGTCTCCGGAGTGGGCGGCGCGCTGGCGGTGTTCTTCAAGGACGGCCCGTTCGCGTGGAACGGTCTGGTGGCTTTCTACATCCCCGTGGCGGTGTTCCTCGCTTGGCTGTGCATCATCACCGCGCTGCTCCACCGGCGGGCCGCGCGCACCCCGGAAAGCGCGTTCGCGCTGCCCGTGAGGGAACGCGTGCCGGCATGAGCGTGACGATGACGCGCCCACAGGTGCCGGCCGGCCGGGACGCCGCCGCGCGGCCGTGGACGTTCGCCCGGGGTCTCGCCATCTTCGGCGCCGTACTGCTGACCTACGAGGCGATCACCATCGCGCGCTGGCTCGCGTCGGGGCCCGGACAGGTGACCGCCGACCGGGACACCTCGGCCTCCTCCTTCGTCGCCGCCCAGATCTACCTCGCGGTCATGATCGCCGTCTCGATCTGGGTCCTGATCTTCGTCGTACGCCAGTGCCGCCGGGCCGGCCGGCTCACCTTCGATGCGCAGCTGATCATCGGGTGCGGCGCGGCCCTGTTCTGGGACCCGTTCGGCAACTTCATCCAGCCGGCCTTCTTCTACAGCTCCAACTGGATCAACCTCAACACCTGGGCCGGGGACGCGCCCGGCGTGGTGAACACCGACGCCGGGCTCATGCCGCAGCCGGTTTTCATCATGCTGGTCTACCCGTTCGGCCTGCTGGTCTTCACGATGTTCAGCAACCTCGTCATGCGGGCGACCCGGCGCCGGTTCCCCGGCTGGTCGAACGCGCGCGTGCTCGCCGTCGGCAGCGTCACCGCGTTCTTCGCGGCGATGGCCCTGGAAGCGCCGATGTTCCTGCTGCACCTGTGGTCCCTGCCCGGTGCTCCGGCCGAGCTCTCGCTTTTCGACGACAACCACCGCTACGCCTCGGTCGAGTACCTGACCACGGCCATGGTCTTCGCCGGGCTGGCCGCCGTGCGCTTCTTCAAGGACGACCACGGCCGGGCGTTCACCGAGCGCGGAGTGGGCCAGACCGGTGCGGTGCTCGCGATCGTCGCCTGGTGCTGTTCGTTGCTGCTGGTGCTGCAACTGGTCGTCACCTATTTCGCCTTCAAGGCCGACCCGTACCCGGAGGGGTTCCCGCCGCACCTGGTCAACGGACTCTGCGATGTCGGTGCGACCACGGACACCCACTACGGCCCCTGTCCCGGCAGCCCCGGCTTCCGCTTGCCCACCTCGCTGCCGGACTAGGCCGTCGCGTGAACGAGTGGGACTACGTCGTCGTCGGGGGTGGCCACAACGGCCTGTCCGCCGCCTGCACCCTGGCCGCCGCCGGGGCCAAGGTCGTCGTCCTGGAACGGCAGCCGATCGTCGGGGGCCTGTCCACCAGCCACAACTACCTGGCCGAGGCGCCGGAGCACATCCTTTCCATCGGCGCGATGGACGACATGTTCATGTCCGCCACCTCGCTGGTGGAGGATCTCGGGTTACGGCGCTACGGCCACGCGGTGCGGCCGCTGCAGAATCCTTACGGATGGATCGGGGAGGACGGGGAAACCCTGCTGCTCTCGCGGGACTACCAGCGCACCCTCGCCGACGTACGCCGGTTCTCCGCCAAGGATGCCCGGACCTATGCGGAGTTGCGGCCGGCGCTGGATTGGCTCATCGACACCCAGCAGATTCTGATGACCAGTCACCCGGCGCACCCGCCGAAGAAGGCGCTGGTGCGCCAGCTCCTCAAGCTGGCCCCGAACCGCCGTATCCGCCGTACCGTCGGCCGGTTGATCTCCTGCACCCTCGTCGAGGCGATGGCCGAGACGTTCGAGTCCGACCAGATGCGGTCGCTGTGCACCTACTGGGGCAGCATGATCGGCCCCATCGATGTCGACGGCGGCGGTGTCTACTGCGTCGGGCTCGCGGCGGTCCATCGGGACCCGGGGGCGGTGCGGCCGATCGGTGGGATGGGCTCGGTGATGCGGGCCTTCGCCGCCCACCTGGCCGATCGCGGCGGCGAGATCCGGATGGACGTGACGGTCGAGCAGGTCCTGGTGAACGCCACCGGCGCCTACGGAGTGCGGCTCGCGGACGGAACCGAACTGCGCGCCGCCCGTGGCGTGCTCGCCGCGATTCCGCCGCAGACCGCCTTCGGTCCGCTCCTGGCGGACGGCGTGCTCGACGTGCCGACGCGGGCCAAGGTCGCCATGCTCCCCGCCTCGGGCAACAACTCCGCGACGTTCAAGGTCGACCTGGCCGTCGCCGGCCGCGCGGGCTTCCCGAAGGCCGAGGCCGCGCGTGCCCGCCGCGACGACGCGGACGTGCGCACCGCCTCCCTGATGACCGGCACGTTCGCGGAGCAGATCGAGCAGATCCTGCGGATCCGGCGCGGGGAGACGCTCGAGCGCCCGCCGGTGTACATGGCCATCCTGTCCGCGAACGATCCCTCGCTGGCACCGGCCGGCCAGGACGTCGTGTACCTCGCTTCCAACGTGCCGGCGCGGCCGGTCGACGGTTGGGAGAAGAGCAAGGCGCATTACAGCGACCTGGTGCTGGGGTCGGTGTCCCGGTTCATGTCGGGCCTGGAGCCGGAGCTCGGCCGGATCGAGACCAGTCCGGCCGACTTCGAAACGCAGTGGGCGACGCCCAACGGTTCCTACTTCCACGTCGACATGACGCTGATGCGGCTCGGCGCGAATCGCCCGGCCCGCGGGCTGGGCGGCTACACGACGCCCGTGCCGCGGTACTACCTGGCCGGGGCCGGCGCGCACCCCGGCGGGGGCGTCAGTGGCTGGCCGGGTCGCCTCGCGGCTCAGACCGCTCTGGCGGACGCGGGCTACCCAACCGGATCCGCGGGTTCCTGACGCCTCGTCACGACGCGTGCTCAGGTTGCTCGAGGGACCTCCCGGCGAGCCAGCGGAGGCAGGCGATGTTCGCCACGCCCCCGAGGACGGTGGCGATGCCGAGGCCGACCCAGAGGACCGATCTGAAATCCTCGGAGAGGATCATCGTGGCGGGCCAGTAGAAGATGGGCATCATCAGAAAGGCGCACCAGGCGAGCTGGGTCTGCCCGCCGGGATCCTGGCGGCGCCAAGTGAGCGCGAGATACCAGGGCCCACACCAGAAGACGGTGAATCCGAAAATGGTCAGGTAGAGCTCGTCGTCCATCGTGGACTTGATGGTGAGCCACGCCAGAGCGGTGACGGCCAGGGCGACGAGCGTGGCGCCGACGAACACCGGCTGACTCAGGCCGGGGGCGATCTCGCGACGTCCGAAGCGAAGGAACATCGCCAGGAAGGCGATTTCCATCAGCGAGCTCGCGATGAGCCCGAACCACCACAGCTTCGGGAACCAGTGATCGATGTCGTGAAACCAGGTGTCGTAGCTGGCGACGAAAGTCAGGTCGTGGCTGAGGAAGAAGACGATGCACGGCAGCGGCATGGTGTAGGTCTCGCGGCGCCACCCGTGGCGGAGGTTCTCGATCCAGAAGAGGTAGTTGCCGACCAGCGCCAGCGCGCACAGGACGATCAGAATCCCAGTGTGCTGGTCCACGTTGTGAAGGACCTCGCCGGTGCTGTAGGGATCCAGATCCAGCATCCGAGGCTCCTCCTGGAGGCCGGTTCCGCGGCACAAAACTTTTGATACTGACTGACTCGAAAGTAGCGCGGAAAGCGTTGACGGTCTCTCGGGCGCGAGCCTATATTGAGACGAACCGGTTCATAAGTACGCGTCTGGGTGGAGGCTGCTGTGACGACGGTCTCCGGAAATCCGAACCGCACATCCGAGGCCGCTTCGGGGGAACCCGCGGTGGTGATCGTGCTCAATCCCGCGACCGGTGATGTGGTGGGCGAGGTGCCGGACCTCGGTGCCGACCAGGTCACGCAACTGGCGGCGCGGCTACGCGCGGCGCAGCCGGCGTGGGCGGACCTCGGCCCCAAGGGGCGAGCGCGTCACCTGCTGAGCTGGCTGGACTGGATCATGGATCACGACCGGCCGTTGCTCGAGCTGCTGCAGCGCGAGACCGGTAAGTCCTGGGGCGATGCCTCCATCGAGACGATGGTGGCCGTCGAGGTCATCAACTACTACGCCGCGCGCGGTCCGAAGTTCCTCGCGACCGAACGTCGCCGCCCCCACGGGCCGGCCTCGCTGACCAAGCGTCTTGAACTGCGCTGGATTCCATACGAGTTGGTCGGCGTGATCACCCCGTGGAACTACCCCCTGGCCATGCCGATGATGGACGTGCCCGGAGCGTTGATGAGTGGCGCGGCGGTGCTGACCAAGCCGTCGGAGGTCACGCCCCTGGTGTGGGCCGAGCTCGTGCGTGGGTGGAATTCCGAGATCGGTGCTCCGCCCGTGTTGGGGTGCGCCACCGGTCGCGGCGTCACCGGGGCCGCGGTGGTCGACTGTGTCGACATGGTGCAGTTCACGGGGTCCACCGCGACCGGTCGTCGGATCGGGGTGCGGGCGGCCGAGCGACTTATTCCGGCCAGTCTGGAACTCGGCGGCAAGGACGCGATGATCGTCCTGGCGGATGCCGACCTCAACCGAGCCGTCGGCGGCGCCGTGTGGGGCGGCCTGTTCAACTCCGGACAGTCGTGTGTTGCCGTCGAACGCATCTACGTCGAGGCACCGGTGTACGACGAATTCGTCGCGAAGCTCACGGCGACGGTGGGCACCCTGCGGCAGGGGATGGACACCCCCGGCGAATTCAGCGCGGACCTCGGTGCAATGGCGAACGAGTCCCAGTTGGCGATCGTCGAGGGACAGGTCGCCGACGCCGTGGGCAAGGGTGCGCGGGTGCTGACCGGTGGCCGCCGGGCGGAGCAGGGCCTGTTCTATCCGCCCACCGTGCTGGTCGATGTCGACCACGGGATGACCTGCATGCGGGAGGAGGCCTTCGGGCCCACGCTGCCGGTGATGAAAGTGCGCGACGAGGACGAGGCCGTGACGCTCGCCAACGACTCCGAGTACGGCCTGTCCGCAAGCGTGTGGACCAAGTCCCGTTCGCGAGCCCGCCGGGTCGGTCACCGGCTGGAGGCCGGCGGGGTGAACGTGAACAACGCCATGACGCACGTGTTCCAGTTCCCGCTACCGATGGGCGGCTGGAAGGAATCGGGCATCGGCGTTCGCTTCGGTGGGCCGAACGGGGTGCGTAAGTTCTGCCGGTCGCAGGCGTTCGTCAGCGAGCGGATCGCCCTCAAGTCCGAGCTGCACTGGTACCCGTACACGCGGCGCAAGGCGAAGGCGACCTCGGTCGGTCTGCGGTTGCTGGGGATGCACGACTGGCGCCGTCGGCTAGGGCGCCCCGGAAAGTGACGTACCAGCAGGCGGAGCTCACGACGGCGGGCTCGGTGGGCCGCTCGGACCTGGAGACGGACGCCCTGGCCGCGGCGCTGGAGGACGCCAACCTCCCGACCCTGCTCATGGTCCTGGTCTACCTGACAGGCGACTCGCGCTGGCTTGAACCGCCCTACCGCCCACATCGTCCGCGCGGGCTCAGTGACAACGACTCCGCGGGCCTGCCGGCGGAGGTACAGGCCGAGGTTCGCGCCGCAGCCCTCGACGCCGTGCTCGCGGTACGCCGGGGCGAGTTGGTGCCCCGCAGCCCGGATCCGACCGAGCTCGCCGAGATGTTGTCCGCCGCGCTGGGGGAGAAGGTGCCGCGCAGTTACGGCCCGATCTTGGCCGAAGAGATCGGGTCCGTCAGTCGCGACATCGACCCGATCGACGTCCGGGTCCCGGGGTTCAGCGTGCTGGTGATCGGGAGCGGCCTGTCCGGCCTGTGCATGGCGATCAAGTGTAAAGAAGCCGGCGTCGCGGTCACGGTCATCGAGAAGAACCCCAGCGTCGGTGGTACCTGGCTGGAGAACACGTATCCGGGCTGCGGGGTCGACACACCGAGCCACTTCTATTCGTTCTCCTTCGCGCCGAACCCCTCGTGGCCGCACTACTTCGCGAAGCGGCCACAGGTGGGCGAGTACCTGGACAACCTGGCCGCCGACTACGGCATCAATGGGCTGGTCCGGTTCAACACCGAGGTGGTCCGGGCTGCGTACGACGCCGAGCGCCGGATCTGGGACGTCACCTGCCGCCGCGCCGACGGCACCGAGGAGGTCACCAGCGCCCATGTGCTGGTCTCGGCCGTGGGTATGGTCAACCGGCCCGCTGTTCCGGCGCTGCCCGGGCTGGAGAATTTCACCGGCCCGGTGATGCACACCGCGCAGTGGCGCCCCGACGTCGACCTGGCCGAGCGTCGGGTCGCAGTCATCGGAACCGGCGCCAGCGCCATGCAGCTGGTCCCGTCGATCGTCGACGAGGTCGACCGGGTGACCGTGTTCCAGCGGTCCAAGCAGTGGGCCGTGCCGCACCCCAACTACCACCGGCCGGTCTCGCCCGGCGTGCGGTACCTGATGGAGCAGGTCCCGATGTATGGGGCGTTCTATCGCCTCCGGGCGTTCTGGAATTTCAGCGACCGCCTGCACTCCGCTCTGCAGATCGACCCGGAGTGGACCGAGCCGGCGCGCTCGATCAACGCGACCAACGAGTCGCACCGGGTATTCCTCACCAACTACATTGTCGGCCAACTGGGCGATCGGACCGACCTGCACGACGCCTGCATCCCCGAGTATCCGCCCTACGGCAAGCGTCCGTTGATCGACAACGGATGGTTCCGCACGATGTGCCGGCCGGACGTCGAGCTGGTGACAGACCCGATCACCGAGATCACCGCGTCCGGGGTGGTCACGGACGCGGGCAAGGAGTACCCGGCCGACGTCCTCGTGCTCGCCACGGGCTTCCGCACCCTGCAGTTCCTGTGGCCGATGGAGATCCGTGGCCGCTCCGGGCGCACCCTCGCCGAGACCTGGGGTCCGGAGGACGCGCGCGCCTACCTCGGCATCACGGTGCCCGACTTCCCCAACTTCTTCATCGTCAACGGGCCCAACACCAACGCCGGGCATGGCGGCAGCGCGGTGATCTCCACGGAGCTCCAGGTGCGCTACATCATGCAGGCGGTGAGCGCGCTGGCTTCGGCGCAAGCGGACAGCCTCGAAGTCCGCGAGGACGCGTTCTGGGCCTACAACGACGAGTTGGACGAGGCCCTGGGCCGGTCCATCTGGGTGCACCGGGGGATGACCACCTACTACCGCAACTCGGCGGGCCGGGTCGTGGTCAGCAGTCCGTGGACTTACCTCGACTTCTGGGGTCGCATGTTGCGATACGACCCCTCCGACTACCTGACCGCCCCCGATTCTGAAGCGCCAGGAGCCTGATGTGTCTGTCTTCGCCAGCCCGGACGAGTACTACAAGGTTGCGACGCCCTTCCTGCTCAGCCTGACCACAGATCCGGTGGTGGGCCCGAAGTTCGTGGCGGCGAACACCTCCTTCCGTGTCACCTACACCGACCCGGACGTGGTCTTCGCGCTCGACGCCACCCAGGACCCGGCGGTCCTGATGACCGGGGAGGACGCGATGGCCTTCACGCCCGAACTGTTCCTGACGATGTCCGCCGATGACGGGCACAAGTTCTGGCTGGGCGACCTGAACATCCCCATCGCGGTCGCCAAGAAGAAGCTGAAGGTCCAGGGCCCGATCACCAAGCTGATGGGGATGCTGCCGGCCATCCAGCCCGCCTTCGCCATGTATCGGACCTACCTGCGCGACAACGGCCACGAGGCCCTGGTCTGATGGGTCTCGTTGAGGGCAAGGTCGCATTCATCACCGGTCTGGCCCGGGGCCAGGGCCGATCGCATGCCATCCGGTTGGCCGAGCAGGGTGCGGACATCATCGGCCTGGACGTGTGCGCGAACGATCCCGCGGTCGAGCACAGCCTGGCCACCCAGGAGGACCTCGAGGAAACGATCGCCCTGGTCGAAAAGGCGGACCGGCGCATCGTCGCCCGCGTGGCCGACGTCCGGAACCCGGACGCGATCGCTGAGATCCTCGAGGCTGGGGTCGCCGAGTTCGGCCGCCTCGACATCGTCGTCGCCCAGGCGGGCATCATGCCGATCACCGGCGAACAGCGCCGGGCGCGTGCCGCGTTCGTGACGGCCGTCGACGTCATGCTCACCGGCGTGTACGACACCGTCGCGCTGTCCGTGCCGCACCTGCGCGCGGGCGGCAACGGCGGATCCATCGTCATCACCAGCTCGACCGCCGGCCTGGTCGGTGGGTTGTCGGACGGCACGGCCGGGGTGATGGGGTACATCGCCGCCAAGCACGGCGTGGTCGGCCTGATGCGGGCGTGGGCGAACGTGCTCGCCCCCGACGGGATCCGGGTCAACACGATCCACCCGACAGGGGTGAACACCCCGATGGTCGCCAACGAATGTTTCGGGCGCTTCGTCCAGGAGATGCCCGAGATCGCGGCCAACCTGGTCAACCCCCTCGCCGTCCCGAACGGCATGCTGGAGCCGGGCGATGTGACGGACACCCTGATGCACCTGGTGTCCGACTCCGGGAGGTACATCACCGGGACCACCGTCGTGGTGGACGCCGGTTTCACCAACCGCAAGTAGCGCCCATGTAGGAATGACCACTCGCCGCAGGTAAGGACCACACCATGACCGCCACCCGCCCGGAGATCAGCGTCTTCGACGTCGAGACCTACGGAAATGGCGATCCGACCACGTTCGGCCTCCCGCTGGATCAGTACGCCTATCTGCAGGACAACGAACCCTGCCTGCGCTACGAGTTCAACGATCCGATGCTCGTGGACTGGGCCTGGGTCCTGACCCGGCACGAGGACATCTGGAACGTCGACCGCAATGCCGAGCTGTACGCGGCCGACCGCGGCTTCGTCAACATGTGGCGGATCACCCCCGTCGATCCCAAGAACGGCGGCATGCCGTCGATGTTGACGATGGACGGCCCCGACCACCGGCGTAACCGCCAGGTCCTGGCCCGCGGTTTCACCCCGGGTGTCGTGCAGCGCCTGGCCGAGAAGTTCCAGGGGTACGCCGAGCAGGTCGTGACCGAGGCGCTGAAGGTGGGCACGTTCAACTTCGTCCACGACATCGCGCACATGATGCCGATGGAGGCCCTCGGGGACGTCCTCGGTGTGCCGCCGGCGGACCGGCCGAAGTTCTTCTCCTGGGTCGACACCTTCGCGGCGCCGTTCGACACCCGCGTGACGCCGTCGTTCGAGGCGGTCCTGGAGTCGATCGGCAACATCCTGGTCTACGCCACGGAGCTCAAGGAGATCCGCACCCTCGACCCGGGCGACGACGTCATGTCGGCGATCGTGAAAGCGGGGGAGGAGGAGAAGCTCTCCGACGACGAGATCATGGGCAACGTCGCGCTGCTGGCCAGCGGTGCCGCGGAGAGCACCCGGACCTCGCTGAGCCATGGCATGCACGAGCTGATGCGCAACCCGGAGCAGATGGCCTGGATGCGCGAGCACGCCTCCGACGTGCCGGCCAGCGCCATCAATGAGATGGTCCGGATCGCCTCGCCGTTCACCCACCTGGTGCGCACGGCCACCGCGGACCATGAGCTGCACGGCCAGCAGATCAGCGAGGGCGACATCGTCCTGATGCTCTTTGCCGCGGGGAACTTCGACCCGCGGGCCTTCGATGCGCCGAAGAACTTCGACCTCGCCCGGGACCCCAACCCGCACCTCGGCTTCGGGCGTGGCCCGCACACCTGCCTGGGCAAGCACGTCGCGATCCTCGAGATGCAGATCCTGCTGCGCGAGCTGTTCACCCGGACCAAGGAGATCCGCCCGGCCGGCGAGGTCAGCTACGTCCGCGACGCCTACTCGCGCGGGGTCTACGAACTTCCCGTCACGGTCGTTCCGGCCTGAGAGGGGACCGGCCGTGCGGGTCAGTGTCGACGAGAAGAAGTGCGAGGGGCACGGGGAGTGCGTCCTCATCGCTCCCGAGGTGTTCGAGATCGACGAGGACGAGCTGGTGTCCCGGGTGCTTCAGCCCGAACCGGACGAGTCGAAGCACGCCGCCGTCCGGGACGCGGAGATGATGTGCCCGATGGGTGCGATCCGGGTCGAGGGCTGATCAGGCCTCGCGGGCTTCAGCGAGCACGGCCAGGCCGGCGAGGGCCATGCTGCACAGCAGGGGTCCTGCTTGCCCTGAATGCCTTCCCCCGGGCGGCCGGATGGCGTCGGACAGCAACAGCAGCTGAGCCCCGCGCGCGGCGCTCACCAGCTCGTCGGTCGATCGATGTGGGAAGCACAGTTGGAGGCAGTCGACCCAGCGTTGGGTGAAGCGCTGGCGGCGGCGCGCGTACTCGCGGTGGTGACGTTCGGATAGTGAGCGCTCCTCGCGGATCCAGATGGCCGTCAGTCGGTCGTAACGCGCCGCGAACTCCTGGAAGGATCGAACCAACCGTTCAAGCTCCTGCTGGGGATCCGGTTCCGGCGGGCCCAGGGTGGCCAGCAGCCCGTCGATGACCTGGTCGAAGAGCGCGGCCAGCACCTCGTCCTTGCCGCCGAAGTGGCGGTAGATGACTGAGGCCGACAATCCCAGCGCCCGCCCGATGTCGTCCACGCCGACGCCGTCAAAGCTGCGCTCGGAGAACAGCCGCTCGGCGGCGTCCAGGATCTGCTGCTCGCGGGGCACCCGGCCACCCTAGTCGTGGGTCCTTTCGAAAGAAGCGGAACGATCGTTCCGTTTTGGAAAACGATCAGGTACCGTTCAGAGCAGCGACATTGCCGGGGTCTGCGGAGCGGTCGTTGTTGTCATTCGTGCGCCGAGATGTCGGAGGATTTCAATGGGCTACCCGCTTCCCCAGGACACCGCGTTCAAGGGTCCGTTCGCGCCGATGCGTTTCGAGGCGACGGTCGAGGAGTGCATCGTCAGCCAGGGCGAGATTCCCCGGGAGCTCACCGGCGGCTTCTACCGCGCGGGGCCCACCTGGAAGCGTCCGACCAAGCAGGGTCCCAACCCGCTGCTCAGCATGGACGGGATGATTCAGGGCCTCACCTTCGACAACGGCCGGGCCGACTTTCGCAACCGATGGATTCGCACGCCGAAGTACTTGCTGGAGGAGAAGCACGGCCGGGGCATGTTCGCGTGGACCGACGGCGGGTTCGGTGACTACCGGGACTACACCTACGGCGACGTGATCAAGGACCGGGACACGGAATGCGTGCCGCAGGGCCGCAACAACATCAACGTCTTCCCCTTCGCCGGAGAGATGGTCGCGTCCGGCGAGCAGGGCGGTCCGCCGATCGCGATCGACCCGATGACGCTGGAGACCCGCGGCATCGTGCCCTGGTCACCCCGGCTGTCCCCGGGTCTGACCGCACCGGTGGCCTACGGCGACAACGGCTTCTGCGCGCACCCCAAGTGGGACCACGACACGGGAGTGCTCTACGGCTGGTCCTATCGCGACGTGCGGCCCTTCGTCACCATGCACACCGTCCACCCGGACGGCGCCGTCGACACCCGTGATCTGTGGGACGCCCCGTACAACACCGTCGCCCACGACTGCTGGCTGACGCCGGACTGGATCGTGATGCCGTGGCAGCCGTTCCTGGTCGACAAGAAGCGGGTCGAACAGGACCGGGTGATCTGGGCGTGGGAACCCGAACTCCCGATCACGATCGCGCTGATCCCGCGCGATCCGGCCAATCCCGACGTCCGCTGGATCCAGACCGACCTGCCGGCGCAATACATCATGCACACACTCTCGGCCAACGTCCGAGGCAACAAACTGGAACTCGACGGTCCCATCTTCAACCGCCCGCCGTTCCCGTTCGAGCAGGACTTCGCCGACGGAGACGAGGTCGCGCTGTTCTTCTCCATCGCCAAGAGTTCGCTCGGGCGCTGGACGATCGACCTGGAGACCGGAGCTGCGGTCAGCGAGCAGCTCTCGGACCGGCCGTCGGAGCTGCCGAAGGTCGATGAGCGGTTCTACGGCAAGGGCTATCGCTGGGGTTATCAGGTAGGCGGTGTGGTCAAGCGCTCCGGCATGTCGATGAACAGCCTCGTGGTCACCGACATGCACACCCTGGCCGAGCAGGTCCACACGATCCGTACCGACCAGCCGGCGGCTGTGCTGGAGGCCACCTTCGCCCCGCGTCGGCCGGACTCGCCGGAGGGGGACGGCTACATCATCGTCCCGGTCTCATGGTGGGCGGAGAAGCGCGGCGAGTTCCAGATCTTCGATACCGACGACGTCACCCACGGACCGGTCGCGACTATCGAGTTGCCCTTCGCGCTCGGCTGGACCCCGCACGGTCACTGGATGAGCTTCTGACCGCACCGACCGTCTTCGGCTTCGGCTTCGCCTTCGCCTTCGCCGGTTCCACGTGCAGCACCATGCGGAGCACGTGTTCGGAGATGTCGTGGCTCGTGTACTCCTCGTCGGGCCGGTACCACCGCGACACCCAGATCAACATGCCGAGGATCAATCGGGTGACGAGGACCGGGTCGCCCTTCGGAATGACGCGTGCCTTCATAGCCCGGGTGATCGACTGACGCCAGAGGGCCTCGTAGGCGTGGGTGAACTCCCGCCACCGTTCGTACGCGTCCGGCGGCAGTCCTTGCCCCCCGAAGAACACGGCGAGATGACGGCGGGTCTCGATCGCAGTGTCCGCAAGCAGGTGAACCATCGCGTCGAATTCGTCGGTGGCCGGACGCTCCTCCGCGATCAGTTCCTCGGTCCTGGCAAGCAGACGTCGAGTGCTGCGCTCGAACAGAATGACCAGGAGGTGGTCCTTGGAGGTGATGGTCCGGTACAGCGTGGCCCGCGCCATCTTGAGCCGATCGGCAACCGCGTCGATCGACACCGCGTCGTAGCCGCCCGAGGCAAAGAGCTCGGCGGCAACGTCGGCCACGACTTCCAGGTCGATCTCCTTGCGTGGCCTCCCCATCTGGGCCGGTTCGGCGCGTCCGTTCGCCGAAGCCTTGGCGGGCCGCCCACGCTTGGTTGCGGTGCGGGGCGCACGATTGGTCGGGGGCACAGCCACGTCCTTTGCTACGGCGGCGTCCATGGAGCCACTCCAGTTTACGGTTGAGCGTGCACCGTGATTGACACCGCTCGCGGCGCATTCCTAGACTTTTGAGATGCCCAGTCTAAATGCTTTCCGGCTGTCGGTCAGTCTTTCCGGGTCCTCTACTTCATGAGTGACGGAGCCGCTCGGGACGAACGGGTCGTCCACCACCTGCTGGAACATCACGCGCGCGAACGTCCGAACGAACGCTTCCTGACCTGTGGCGCCGAGACCTTCACGTACGCCGAGCTGGACGCCCGGGCCGATGCGGTTGCCGCGGGCTTCGCCGCGCTCGGGGTGAACCGGGGCGATCGGGTGGCCATCGTCAGCCCGAACCGGATCGAGATGGTGGACCTCTACTTCGGGTTGGCCAAGCTCGGCGCCATTCAGGTGCCGCTCAATGCGTTCCTCAAGGGCGAGTTCCTCCGTTACCAGTTGGCCGATTGCCAGGCGTCCGTGGTCGTCGTCGACTCGGCCGGGCGCGACGCCGTCGCGGACCTGCTGCCCGATCTACCCGGGCTCGAGGTGATGGTGAATCTCGACACCGGAGCGCCCTTGGACCGGACGGGGTTGCGCGAGGCCGCCTTCGGCGCGGACGTGCTCGGCTGCTCCGACGTACCGCCGGCGGTCGAGATCGGCCGCGCGGACACGATGTCGATCGTCTACACCTCGGGAACTACCGGATTCCCCAAGGGGTGCGTGCTCAGTCACGGCTACTACACCCGCTCGGCGAGGGTCACCGCCGAGATGCTGCAGATGAGCCAGTCCGACAGCATCTACACGACGTTGCCGCTCTTCCACGGTGGGGCGCGGATGATGGTGCTGGCCAACGCGCTCCGCCTCGGCATCCCGCTGACCATCGACCCCGCGTTCAGCCCGACCACGATCCTGCCGCGCTGCAAAGAGGTCGGGGCGACGGTCATCGTGGGCATGGGCGTGATGGGATCCGCGATGCTGTCGCTACCCGCGCGTCCGGAGGATCGCGACCATTCCGTGCACACCTTCTGGATGGCTCCGATGACGGTGGAGAACCAGGAGCTGTTCGCGCAGCGGTTCGGCATCGACGCGTTCGTCGAAACCTTCGGCCAGACCGAGTGCGTCCCGGCGCTCGCGGGGCGGCGCAGTGGCGTGCGCAATCGGGCCAGTTGCGGCCGGGCGCCGAGCGACCTCGAGGTCGTGATCCTCGACGACGACGGCCACCCCGTGCCCGACGGCACGGTGGGGGAGATCTGCATGCGCCCGCAGGATCGCTTCGCGATGTTCGACGGCTACTGGGGCAAGCCGGAGGCGACGCTCACGGCGTTCGCCGGTCTCTGGTACCACACGGGGGACAACGGCCGGAAGCTCGAGGACGGGTCCTTCGCGTTCGCCGACCGGAAGAAGGACTCACTGCGCCGGCGTGGGGAGAACGTCTCCAGCATGGAGTTGGAGGCGGCGATTCTCAGCCATCCGAAGGTGGCGGAGTGTGCGGTGCACGCAGTGCCGTCCGAACTGGCCGAGGACGACATCAAGGCCTGCATCGTGATGAAGCCCGCGGAGTCGGTGACGCCCGAGGAGTTGTTCGAGTTCTTCCGCGAGAAGCTCCCGTACTTCGCCATCCCGAGTTACGTGGAGCTCGTCCCGAGTCTCCCGCGCAACGCGGTCGGACGGATCATGAAGCACAAGCTGCGGGAGTCGCCCTTCTCCGAGGCGACCTGGGATCTGGCCAAGCTCGGATTGTCGGTAGCCCGGTCTGATCGACGGGGCGCGGGGACCGCTTCTTGACCCCGAGATGACGCTCCGTCAGGACTGGGCAGTACGACGTCGTTCTACCGAGCGCGCGCGCGGTAGCGAGACGGCCACAACGGGTGTGCGGCGCCGGCGCAGGAGTTGCCTCCGACTTTCTAGACTTGTCGTCCCAAATACCCCATACTTTGAGTGGTCCGAGTCACGCGCCCCGGTCGGGACGTCCTCGGGTGTGCCCCCTAACGGAGGATTCCGCGATGCGATTGGACCGCCGCCACAGCCGCGTGTGGATGACCTGCGTGGTGAGTTCGGTTGCCTTGCTGCTGGCCGGGTGCGGAAGCACCGTGGACGAGGCGGAACTGGCAGCGGCCGGCAACGGCGGGGGGACGGATGGCGCGGCCGTCGCTGCTCCGGAGGCAGTGTCCGGCGTTGACCCGGCGATCGATGCCGGTGCGGGCGGGACAGTGCCGGCTGCGGGAGCGATAACCGACCCTGGGACGGCTGCGGTCGGGACGACCGCGACTACCGCCCCGGGCACGGTCACCACGGACGTCGCGAAGCCGGGCAAGGACGGTGCGAACGCGGCCGCCGCTGGAGCGGGCACCGGCCCGGTGGTGGCGACCGGAGCGAACGCCCCGTGCGCCAAGACGCTCTCGCCGATCCGGCTCGGCCAGACCATGGCGGTGTCGGGCGTGGTCGGCGCGGCGATCCAGGGCATGCGTCCGGGGACGGCTGCGTGGGCCGCCGCGGTCAACGCCCGCGGCGGCATCCAGTGCCACCCCGTCGAGCTGATCCAACTGGACGACGGATCCGACCCGTCGAAGGTGTCGGCGAACTACAACACGCTCGTCAAGCAGCGCGGCGTGGTCGCGATCGTGGCGGCCGGCGTGCCGATCACGTTCAAGGCGATGCAGACGTCGGCCGAGCGCGACAAGTTCCCGATCGTCGGCGGGGACCTGGTCCCCAGGACTGGTACCGGAGCCCGTACTTCTTCCCGCAGGGCGGGCAGCCGATCGTTGCCTACGACGGGGCTACGTGCTCGCGAAGCAGGCCGGGGCCAAGAAGATCGGCCTGATCTACTGCGTCGAGGCCTCCATCTGCACCGAGCTCAAGGCCAACCACGAGAAGGCGGTAGGAAGGTCGGGCCTCGCCGCCGGCCCGACCAAGGCGGTCTCGCTCACGCAGCCGGACTTCAGCGCCGAGTGCAAGCTGATGAAGGACGCGGGCGTCGACGTCCTCTGGATCGCCATCGAGGGCTCGGCTGCGACCCGCTTCGCCCGGTCCTGCGTCGTCTCTGAACTACCAGCCGATGATCGCCACCTCCGGCATCGTGATCAACCCCCAGGCCGTCGCCGACAAGAACCTGCAGAGTTTCGGGGTCTACCTGGGCGCACGAGTTGGCGCCGTTCGTCTCCACCGAGATCGCCGGAGTGGCCGAGATGCGGCGGCGATGAAGCAGTTCGCGCCCAACGTGCCGCTCGATCCGGCGGTCACGCTGGGCTGGGCCTCGGGCAAGCTTCTCGAGGCGGCGCTGGCGAAGGTCGCGGACAAGGCGCGAGCCGGTGACATCACCACGGCGATGATTCTCGAGGGCCTCTGGCAGCTCAAGAACGAGAAGCTGAACGGGCTGAGCGTCGGTGTCACCTTCGCCAAGGACAAGGTGGCCTCCGCTCCGGAGTGCTACTTCGGGCTGAAGATGGACGAGCGGGGCTTCTCCGCGCCGCAGGGCGGCAAGCCGCTGTGCTTCGACAAGCCCGCCGGCGGTGTCGTGCCGGCAGATCGCCCCAGGCGCCGCCACGGCGCCGCCGTCCCGGACGCCTACTCGGATCGACGACGTCGTTCACTGTGAAGGAGCGCATGGTGCGACCGCGATATCTGGCCGGCGCCGCAGTCATGGCGGCCGCCCTGGTCGCTGGGGCCGTAGCTCTGCCGGGTGCCTCTGCCAACGCGAGCCCGACCTACGAGGCGTTCGCCCGGGCGAATCTGTCCGAGCTCAGCATCGTGAACCCCTCCATTCCGACCGGGATCGCCATCGAGGGCGGCGGACCCTCGGCCCAGGTCGCGCCAGGACAGTCTCGGAACCCGGGACGCCAACGCGCAGTTCCCCTACGCCGGCGACTCCGTGCCCGGTCTGCCGGGGACCGGGGCCGCGCTGTTCGGCTTCCCGGCGCCGCCCTACCCGTTCCAGGCCCTCACCAACGCGGGGTCGCGCGCCGAGCACGGTCGGCTATCCGGGCATGCGCCTGCGGGCGGAGAGCGGCGACTTCACCACCCTCGCCAACGGCTCGATCGGTGAGCCGTCGTCCCTGGGCGCGGAGTCGATCGCGCGCATCGACGAAGCCCGCAACGGGGACGTCACCGTGACGGCGTCGACGGTGGCGAGCGGGCTGGACCTCGGGCCCTACGGAACGCTGTCGAACGTCGAGACGGTGGCCACCGTGATCGCGAACAGCATCACCGGCTCGCTCACCCGGTCGTCCAACACCTCGATCGGGCGCATCTCGGTGCCCGGCCTCAACATCGACATCCCGGCGCAGACGCCTGGTGCGGTGCCCATCCCGGTCCCGATCCCGGGTGTCCCGAACCTGGACCCGCTGACCTTCCCGCCGTTCCCGGTCCCGGCCGGTGGGACCTCGCTCCACGACCCGGACATCGGGATCCAGAACGGGTTCTTCACCGTCACCCAGTTCTCCGGACGGGACGCGCCAGACCTACATCATCCCGACCGAGTCGGGGCTGGCGGCCTTCAAGGCGGCCGGGGTGACGATCAGCTTCCAGGCGCCGGAGGAGTTGGCCGGCGGGATCATCGCCGGGACGTACCGGTTCGCCTGGACCGCGCCCGCGCCGGCCGAGAACACCTACTACAACGGCGAGACCAAGTTCACCCAGGCGACCGGTCTCGTCCTCGCGAACGTGAACCTGCAGCCGGTCGTGACCTACGCCGGACTCCCGGGCGCCACCGACGGGTCCGCCCTCCCGGGCGCGGCGCTCCCCGGCGGCGTGGACAGCATCGGCGCCGGCCTGCTGCCGAGCACCGGAACGGGTCTCCCGACCGGGGCCGTGCCGGGCGCGGACACGGTCAGCCTGAGCGCGCAACCCGGACCCGGCGGCCTCGGCGGTCTCGACGGGGCCGGCGACAGCCCGGACCTCTTCCTCGTCGCCATCCTGGTCTTCATCGGTGGGTTCATCGCCACCGCCGCTGTCTCAGCTCTGGGAGTCAAGTCGTGACCACTCTGCGCTTCCTCCGGGTCCAGTGGGACCGCGTCGGTGCCGTGGTCGCGGCGGTCGTCGGCATCGTCATGCTGGGGATCGGCTACGCCGGGGTGAAGGACACGGCGTTCATCGCCGGCCAGGTGCCCTACATCCTCTCGGCCGGCTTCGGGTCGATCATCGCCCTCACCATTGCCGCCGCGCTCTGGGTCTCGGCGGACATGCGCGACGAATGGCAGGAACTCGTCGATCAGGGCGAGGAACTGCGCCAGGAGAACGCCGAGCGGAGCACCGACCTGCAGGCCGCGGTCCAGGCCGAGGTCGCGCGACTGATGCAGGGTCAGACCAGCTCCGGCGGATCGGACCTCAGCAGGTGAGAGCCACCCTGACCCGCACCGAGGTCTCGGTGGGGCGAGAAAGTCGCGGGCGCAGTGCCGGCCGCAGCGGCAGCCGCAGTGCGCCGCGCTGGCAGGAGTTCTCGCCCCGTCTGTGGTCGCGGCGCGAGAACGCGGTGCTGGCGATCGTCGGCGGGCTGTGCGTGGCCGGGTTGGCGTTGTGCTGGAAGGCCGTCGCCGACGAGACCTGGTGGCGCGACCAGCTCGGCGTGGCCAAGGTGGGGGCACTGTTCACCGGGTTGTTCGTGCTGGTCGTGCTGGGCTGGATCGTCCTCGGGATGCGTCGGCTGCGCGCCGGTCTGCGCGAACTGGCGGCCCGGCGCCGTGAGGCCTACGGCCTCGGCCCCTCCGTGGAGCTGTCGGTGGGCGACGTGCTCGCCACCTCCACCGAACTCGTCATGGCCGGCTCCATGACCCGCGCGCACCGGCCGAGCTGCCTGCTGCTCCGCGGCAAGTCGGTGCAGCCGGTCCCGGCCGCGCAGGCGGCGGAGTACCCGCGATGCGGGGTGTGCCGCTCGTGAGCGACTACTACCCGTTCATCATCTTCGGGATCATCACCGGCTCGATCTACGGCCTGACCGCGATGGGCCTGGTCCTGACCTACAAGACCTCGGGTGTCTTCAACATCGCGCACGGCGCGGTGTGTGCCGCGGCGGCGTACACGTTCTACGGCTTGCGCGAGGAGCAGGGCGTGCCCTGGCCGATCGCCTTCCTGATCACCTTCGGCGTCTTCGGGCCGGTGGCGGGGCTGGTCCTGGAGCGGCTCTCGGTCGTGCTGGCGCCGGTCTCGATCGCCTACCGGATCGTCGGCACGGTCGGGCTCCTGGTGGCGATCCGGGCCCTGATCTCCCTCGATCTTCGGCGAGCAGGGTCTGGCGTTCGACACCTTCCTTCCCCAGGACGAGGCGTTCGTCGTCGAGGACGTCACGATCACGGTCGAGCACCTCATCACCCTCGGCCTCGGCATCGGGTCCGCCGCCGGGCTGTACGTCTTCTTCCGGGTCTCGCGGCTCGGTGTCGCGATGCGCGGCGTCGTCGACGATTCGCAGCTGATGAGCATGTCGGGCACCGCCCCGGCCCGCGTCCGCCGGGCCTCCTGGGTCATCGGGACCTGCTTCGCCTCGATGTCCGGCATCCTGTTCGCGTCCAACCAGGCACAGCTGGAGATCAACAACCTGACGCTGCTGGTCGTGCAGGCCTTCGGGGCCGCGACGATCGCCCGCTTCCAGAGCGTCCCGCTGGCCTTCGTCGGGGGCCTGGCCGTGGGCGTCCTGCAGAAGGTCGTCGCCAAGGCCACCGCCGGCGAGGAACAGCTCCAGGGCCTCGACCTCGCCGTCCCGTTCCTGGTCCTCTTCATCGGCCTGCTGGTGATCCCGCGCAGCAAGCTGGTCGAGGTCGGTCGCCTGGTGCGGGCGCGCCCGCCGCTGCCCAGTGTGCTGCCGCCGCAGGTCCGGATCGCCGTCATCGCCGGCCTCGGGGTGTTCCTGCTCGTCCTGCCGCACGTCGTGGGCGCCCGCCTGTCGGGTTACAACACCGCGATGAGTCAGGTGACGCTCTTCGTCTCCCTGCACCTGCTCGTGCGGACGTCCGGCCAGATCTCGCTCTGTCATTTCGGCTTTGCCGCTGTCGGCGCCGCAGGCTTCGGGCACATGCTCGGGAACGGGGTGCCGTTCTACCTGGCGGTCGTGCTCGGCGGCGTGTTCTGCCTGCCGCTGGCGTTGATCGTGTCCGTGCCGGCGATCCGGTTGTCCGGGCTCTACCTGGCGCTGGCCACCCTCGGCTTCGGCATCGTGATCTCGCAGTTCGCCTACCCGAAGAACTACATGTTCGGCAGTGGTCTGCCGACCGAGCGCGCTCCCGGGTTCGACTCCGACACCTCGTACTACTACCTGCTGCTCGCCTTCGCGGTCGCCGTCCGTCCTGCTGGTGCTGATGATCGAGCGCTCGCGGATGGGCCGGTTGCTGCGGGCGATGTCGGACTCGCCGATCGCCCTCACGACCCTGGGCACCTCGGTCGCGGTGAGCCGGGTGCTGGTGTTCTGCATCTCCGGCTTCCTGGCCGGCATCAGCGGCGCCCTCTACGCGACGTTGTTCGGATCGGTGAACCAGGACACCTTCAACTTCGTGCAACTCGCTGCTGGCCCTGGCCGTGCTGGCCATCGCGGGCACCCGGGCCTGGTCGGCGGCCTTCATCGCCCCGTTCCTGCTCTACGTCATCCCGCTCTACTTCACCGACCAGAGCTTCACCCTGTGGCTGCAACTCTTCTTCGGAGTCGGCGCGATCGTGGCCGCCGCGTCCTCGCAGGGGGCGATCGGAGCCCTGATGGCCGCGCGAGGCGCAACGCAGTGCGGCCCGGGCGGGGCGGCCGTCCAAGCGCCGCAAGCTGCGGACCGAACGGACCGGAGCTCCGCCGGAGCCCGCGTTGGTGACGCGACGGGCCGAAGACCGGGTGGGCGTCTGATGTTCGAGCTGCGCGGGATCGACGCGGGCTACGGCGGAACCCAGGTCCTGCGCAACGTCGATCTCATCGTTCCGGAACGCTCCATCGTGGCGCTGCTCGGTCCGAACGGGGCCGGCAAGACCACCTTGCTGCGCGTCGCGTCCGGTCTGCTGCGGCCGACCCACGGCGACATGACCTTCAACGACCGCTCGATCGCCGGCCAGGCGCCCTCACGACCTCTGCGCCCAGGGCATCTGCCACGTGCCGGAGGGGCGCGGGGTGTTCCCGGCCCTGACCGTGCGCGACAACCTGATCCTGCAGAGCCGGCCGGGCCAGGAACGCGAGGCCCAGGACCGGGCCGTGACGGCGTTCCCGCGGCTGGGGGAGCGGTTGAACCAGACGGCCGGCACCCTGAGCGGCGGCGAGCAGCAGATGCTCGCGCTCGCCCGGACCTACGTCCAGCGGCCGAAGCTCGTCCTGCTCGACGAGGTCAGCATGGGGCTGGCTCCCAAGATCGTCGACGAGATCTTCGAGTTCCTCGCGGTCCTGGCCGCCGAGGGCTCCAGCCTGTTGCTCGTCGAGCAGTACGTCACCCGCGCCCTCGCGGTGGCGGACTACGTGTACCTGCTCAACCGTGGACGGCTCTCGTTCGCGGGGGAGGTGTCGGAGGTGGACGCGGACGCGATCGCGGCCGAGTACGTGGGAGGAACGCACTGAGCTGCGCGAGAGCCCCTGCCGGTCCGGTGACCGGCAGGGGCTCTCACGTGTGTGGGGCTGGGTCAGACGGTGGCCTTCTCCTCGTGCTTGGTGAAGGTCAGGCCCTCGAAGTCCTTGTCGATGACCCCGCGGAGTTCGGCGAAGTAACCGGCCGCGCCGCCGTAGTAGAAGTACACGGCAGAGGTCGATTTGCCCTCGACGTTGGCGCCGAGGAACCAGGAGTTCTGAGGTGCGCCGGACTTGATGATCGCGTTGAAGTCCAACAGCATCTTGCAGTGGGCGTTGTAGGCGTCCGAGGCCTCCCGGGTGGGCTCGATGACGTCCGCGTCCGACCGACTGCGCCTTGCTGATCGTCGCGCTGATGAACTTCACGCACCGGTCGATGACCACCGGAATGTTCGCGAAGGTGGACTGCGGGCCCGAGAGCATGAAGAAGTTGGGGTAGCCGGGGACCGTGATGCCCATGAAGGTGACGGGCTCCGGGGACCAGAACTCCTGCAGCGTCTTGCCGTTGCTGCCGCGGATGTTCATCTGGGCGAGCGAGCCGGTCATCGCGTCGAAGCCGAGTGCGAAGACGATCACGTCCGCCTCGTGAACGGTGCCGTCCGCGAGCTGCACGCCGTTCTCGGTGATGCCGGTGATGGGGTTCTCCTTGACCGACACCAGCTTCACGTTGGGGCGGTTGAACGCCTCGTAGTAGAACGTGCCCATCGGCGGGCGCTTACCGCCGTAGTAGTAGTCCGGGCACAGCAGCTCGGCCGTCGCGGGGTCCTTGACGATCGCCCGGATCTTCTTGCGGATGTACTCCGCGGCCGCTTCGTTCACCTCGGTGTTGATGAGGAGGTCGTCGAAGGTCTCGAACAGGAAGCGGAAGCCGCCGCCCTCCCAGCCGTAGTCGAAGCACGCGTCCCACTGGTCGCGCGGGATGTCGGTGGACATGCGGCCCGCGGCGTCCATGTCGAAGGCGAAGACCTGGACGTCGGTCCGGGCCCAGACCTTGTCGTAGTTGCGCTTGATCTCGGCCAGTTGATTCGGCTCGATCGCGTGGTTGCGGGTGGGCACCACGTAGTTGGGTGTCCGCTGAAGCACCGTCAGCTGCTCGGCGTCGCGGGCGACCACCGGCACGAGCTGGACACCGGTGGCGCCGACACCGATCAGCACGACCTTCTTGCCGGCGAAGTCCATCGGCTCCTTGGGCCAGTTCGAAGTCTGAACCCACTCGCCCCGGAAGTTCTCCAGGCCGGGGAACGGTGGCTTGAGCGCGAGGTGCAGCAGACCGCTCGCGCTGACCAGGTATTGCGAGGTGAAGCTCTCGCCGTCGGTGGTGCCGACCGTCCAGGTGTTGGAGGCCTCGTCGTAGGTGCAGCTGTTCACCCGCGTGTTGAACTGGATGTCCTTGCGCAGGTTCAGCTTGTCGACGGCGAAGTTGAAGTACGCCTCGACCTCGGGCTGGCCCGGGAAGCGCTCGGTCCAGTCCCACTGCTGGCAGAGCTCGTCGTCGAAGGAGAAGCAGTAGGTCCACGCCTCGCTGTCCGTGCGCGCGCCCGGGTAGCGGTTCCAGTACCAGGTACCGCCGACGCTGGTGCCGGCCTCGAGCACCTTCGCGGAGAGGCCGATTTTCTGCGCTTCCCAGAGCGCCCGGATGCCGGCGAAGCCGGCCCCGACGATGAGGATGTCGTAATCGGTCACAGCGACCACTTCTCCTTCACGGCGGCCGCAAGATCGGCGACCACCTCTTTCTGGCGCGGCACGACGCCGCCCATCCACATGAAGCCGTGGATCATCGACGGGCTGTGCAGGTGGGTGACCTTCGACCCGGCGGCCGCCAGCTTCTCCGCGTACTGCGTGCCCTCGTCGCGCAGCGGGTCGAAGCCCGCGGTGATGACGACGGCGTCGGGCAGGTTGCTCAGGTCGGTGGCCCGGGCCGGGAACACGTACGGATCCTTCGGGTCCTGATCCGGCGTCAGGTACAGGTCCGCGAAGTAGTCCATGGACCGCTGCGTGAGCAGGTAGCCGGAGCCGTTCTCCGTCCGCGACGGGAAGGTGCCGTCCTGCACGTCGGTGATCGGGTAGATCAGGAGCTGCAGGTCGATGGCCGGACCGCCCTTGTCCCGGGCCATCAGCGCGACGCCGGCGGCGAGGGCACCGCCCGCGCTGTCGCCGGCCACGGCGAGCTTGCTGCCGTCGCCGCCGAACTCACCGATGTTCTTCGACGCCCACTGGGTGACGGCGTAGCAGTCGGTGAGCTGCGCCGGGGCCCGGTCCTCGGGGGCGAGGCGGTACTCGACGTTGACGACGACACAGCCCGTCAGATTTGCCAGCTCACGGCAGGGCTTGTCGGCGATCTCCACGGTGCACAGCGCGTAGCCGCCGCCGTGGAAGTACAGGATCACCGGGCGCGAGCCTTCGGTGTGCGGGGTGTAGATGCGCACCGGGATCTCGTTGCCGTCAGGTCCGGCGACGTTCACGTCGGTGATCGACGAGACCTCCTCGGCCTCGCCCTCCATCTGGATGAAGGCCTGGACGAAGCCACGGGCGTCGGCCACGGGCATGTCCGCGAAATCGGGTGCTGCGCTGAGCTGCTGGAGCAGACCGGCGACTACCGGGTCGATCTCAGTCATGGTTGTTCTCCGAGGTAGAGGCGGTCAGAGGCGGTGTGCTCACAGGATCGGCGAGCAGGTCGGCGGCTGGCCGAGCAGGATCTGGCCGTAGAGCTGGGCCGTGATGTCGGGGCGGAACACCCCGTGCAGGGTCGCGACGCCGACGTCGCGGTAGATCCGCGAGAGTTCGGAGCCCTCGACGAAGCCGGAGGCGCCGGCCACGCTGGCCAGGGTGTCGACGGCGAGCTTGCTCTGGCGCATCGCGTACGAGGCGTCGTAGCGGGCGCGCGAGCGGCGCTTCTCGTCGGGCCACTCGCCGTTGATCGCGGCCTCCCACGCGTCGTCGGCCGCGCGGTGCGCGTGCAGCAGCGCGCCGTCGATCATGGTCGCGGCCTCGGCGATCTGCACCTGGCTGACCGGGTACTCGGCCTGCACCATGTAGGTGGAGTAGGAGATCATCCGCTTCGGGGTCTTCTCCAGGACGTAGTCCAGGGCGGCCTGCGCGGCGCCGATCACCGAGCCGGTGGTGCAGATGGTGCCGGCCATCGACAGCGGGATCCGGTACAGCGGTTCGGAGTCGGCGTACGGGTTGTTCTGCACGCCGGCCAGCACGCCCTTCGGACCGAGCATCGACACGACGCGGTGCTCGGGCACGAACAGGTTCTCGGCGACCATGGTGTTCGACCCGGTGGCCTTCATGCCCATGCAGTACCAGGTGTCCTTGATCTGCAGATCCGACATCGGGACGAAGCACCAGAGGGCGTCGAGGAAGTTCCCCTGGTCGTCGATGAGCGGGACCATGACCTCGGCCCAGTCGGCCCACAGGCAGCCCGTCGAGTAGGGCCACTCGCCGCTGATGACCAGGCCGCCGTCGACCTGTTTGGCCGGGACGTTGCACGGCGTGAAAATGCCGACCAGGCGGGCCTCGGGGTTGTTCTTGTAGACGTCGTCCTGGCCCTCCTCGTTCATCCAGCAGGCCATCCAGGAGACGGCCGTCTGCATCGCGAGCACCCAGCCGGCCGAGGCGTTGCCGCGGGAGACCGCCGCGCACATGTCGACGTGGGTCCGGATGTCGGACTCGTAGCCGCCGTAGCGCTTGGGGACCCAGACCTTGTAGAGGTCGTTGGTGATCATGGCTTCGGCCATGGCGTCGGTCAGTCGCCGGTCCTCGTCGGCCTTCAGCGAATCCCGCTTGAGGATGTCGCGGATTCCGATCGCACGCTCGACAAGCGGGCTGGTGACCTTCTCCATGATGTCCGGCATTTCTGCTTCTCCCGTCAGGGTCCACGCTGGGGGCGCAGCGGGGCGTGCCGGCTGCGATGAAGGGGACGCTACGTGGGGGCCAGAGCGGGCGCAATGGCGACAAACGGCCAGGTCACAGGCCCTCATTGACGGCATCCGTCAAATGTCTGAGGGGCCCTCACCCGACCCGAGAAAGGGGTCGGACGAACTCACGGAAACCGAGAAACCCGGCCCCGCGGAGGGCCGGTGGAAGAGGGGTTCCGGAGTCAGGCGCGGGCCGCTCCGTTGGTCGCGGCGCGGGGTGCTTCGTCGTCCAGGATGCGCTTGAGGCGCAGGGCCACGAGGAGCTCGGTGCGCCGTCCGGCCAGGGGCCGGCCGAGCAGTTCCTCGATCTGCGCGACCCGGTTGCGGACGGTGTGCTCGTGGACGCCGAGCTGGGTCGCGGCGCTGACGTGCGAGCCGGCGGTAAGCCAGACCAGCGCGGTGTCGCGCAGCCGGCGCATCCGCGCGTCGGGGGAGTCCAGCGGTCCGAGCTCGTCGAGGACGAAGCGCCGGGCGCGCTCGGGCTCGGAGAGGAACAGGGCCTCCAGGCGAACGTCGGCGAAGGACAGCAGTGGCGTCGCCTCGCAGCCAAGCTTCTGCTGCAGGCGCGAGGCCTCGAGGGCGTCCCGCCCGGTCGCCCCGAGGCCGGACAGGCCCGAGCTCGGCTCGCCCATGGCGATGTGCAGACCGGTCCGCTCGAGAGCTTCGCGCACCCGACGGAGCTGGGCCGGCTTGAACCGGCTCGCGCTGGAGAGCCAGACCACCGGCGCGGACTCGTGGCGGTAGACCAGCGATTCGCTGATGCCGCAGGCGCTCTTGATCCGCCTGGCCAGCTCGGTCGGGTCGACCCGGAGATCGCTGCGGACGACGAAGGCCAGGTGCTCACCACCCAGCGAGACCCCGAGCGCCTGCTCGGTCTCCGCCTCGCCCATCGCCTTCGTGCCGGCCAGGGCCTGGCGCAGGATGTTCTGCTGGCGGTGGTCGCTGCTGCCCTGGTGCTCGGCCCGGGCGGCGTCGTAGCGCTCGTAGACCGGCGCGAACACCCGATCGATGTACGCGTGAATGAGCAACGTCGGTGCGCCGACCAGGTCGGCCACCGGGACGTCGTGCATGGCCGCGCGCTCCAGGGCGTGCCGGTACCAGCACAGCCACACCAGCCCCGCGCCCACCCGGTAGACCTGCTCGAACTCCGGCAGAGTGATGCCGATCTCGGCGGCGGTCTCGGCAAAGGCGAACGCTCCCAGCGGGGTGGTGCCCTCGAGCTCGTTCTGGCCGCCGATGATGCGCCACATCGCGTCGATCTTCTCGAACGAGCTGCAGAGCATCGCCTCGCGGAAGCGCTCGTCGTCGGCCCGCTCGGGGAAGACCAGCTTCATGCACTGGTCGGCGACGAACCGGGCGTCGGAGTTGGCGTTGAGGTCGCCCGCGAGTCGTTGCGCAGCATCGGTGACCGGGCCCAGGGCACCGGCGAGCTGAACACTCGCTTCGACCATCGGTTTCCGCCCTCTCGGAGGCCTTCGCGGTGCTGATCTCTTCGCTCGCTGCGCTCGCGAAGCGCGGCGGGGCACCCGTCTCACGACCTCACGTCAAGCTCCCACAACATGACGGATACCGGCAATCGCAGAACCTACGACGGTCTTCCGGTTGTGGGAGACCGGAAAGTAGGGGCCTGAGCAGGGCATTGACCGGCCGTTCGTACTTTCCCCGGACACGCGCGGTCCTGCCGGTCGTCTTGGGGGTCGGGGTGTGACCATGGGCGGATGCGCAGACGGGCCGTTGTGGCGGTGATGGCTCTCGGGCTGGTCGTGGGTGTCCCGCCGGTCGGGGCGGTCGAGCCCGCCGCCGGGTCGTACCTGGCCCCGGTCACGACGATCACCCCGCCCAAGGGCTGCGTCGTCCTGACCGAGGGCATGAACGGGGTCAAGGTGCGGATGGTGCAGCAGCGCCTCGGGATGTCCGACTCCGCCTGGGAGACCATGGACGCCGCGACCCGCACGAAGGTGGAGCGCTTCCAGAAGCGCAAAGGCCTGACCGTCGACGGGGTCGTCGGGCCGCAGACCTGGGCCGCGATGCGCTTCGCCGAGGACTTCTGCATGGACCGCTGGACGGCTACCCCGGCGCTCGGCCTCGAGGCGACCTCCGCGGAGCGGATCAAGACGATGATCCGCTTCGCGCGGCCCTACCTCGGCAGTGAGTACGTCTGGGGCGGCGCCGGCACCCCGGAGTACGGCATCGACTGCTCGGGTTTGGTGCTGCAGTCGCTCTACCGTGCCGGGCTCGACCCGCAGCCGATCTCGGTGGACCGCCACGTGCGCCCGGCGTACCGGACCAGCGTCCAGCTCTACAAGCATCCCCGCCTGATGCACCTGCCGTTCGCGGAGCGTCAGCGTGGGGACCTGATCTTCTACCGGAGCAATTCCACCGGGAAGGTCAACCACGTCGGGATCTACCTCGGCGACGACAAGATCCTCGAGGCGGTGTCCGGCCCCGACACCACGCGCATCGGCACCGTCACTCGCTACCGGTACGGCCAGACCGTCATGCCGACCGTGGTCCGCCCCTTCGCCTGAGCCGCGCCTCTGGCTGAGCGCGCCATCCCGGCTGTCGGGGGCGTCGGCGAGACTGCGGGGGTGCTGTTCGACGAGCTGGTTCGGACGTCCGCCGCAGTGGCGGGCACCAGCGCGCGCTCGGCCAAGACCCGCCTCATCGCCGACTGCCTGCGCGCGGCCACGCCGGACGAGGTGGCGATCGTCGTCGCGTACCTGGCCGGGGAGCTGCGCCAGCGCCGCACCGGGCTGGGCTACGCCTCGCTGCGCGAGATGCCGCCGCCGGCGCCGGCGCCGTCCCTGACGGTGACTGAGGTCGACGCCGCCTTCGAGGCGATGTCCGCGCTCGCCGGGACAGGCTCGGCGACCCGGCGTCGTGAGTTGTTCGCCGACCTGACCGGCCGGGCGACCGCCGACGAGCAGCGTCTGCTGGCCGGATTGATCGGCGGCGAGTTGCGCCAGGGCGCGATGGACGGCGTGATGCTGGACGCGATCGCGGTCGCGTCCTCGCTCCCGGCCGTCGACGTCCGTCGCGCGGTGATGATGGCCGGCGCAACCGGGCCGGTGGCCGAGGCGGCGCTGACGGTCGGCGCCCCGGGCCTGACCGCCTTCGTCCTCCAGGTGGGCCGGCCCGTGCGCCCGATGCTGGCCCAGCCCGGGGCCGACGTCGCGGATGCGCTGGCCAAGACCGGACCCGGGGCCGCCGAGTGGAAACTCGACGGGATCCGGGTGCAGATTCATCGCGACGGCAACGACGTCGCGGTGTTCACCCGCAGCCTGGACGACATCACCGCGCGAGTGCCGGAACTCGTCGGTGCTGTGCTCGAACTGCCCCTGCGCGCGGCCGTGCTCGACGGCGAGGCCCTTGCGCTGCGCCCCGACGGCCGGCCGCTGCCGTTCCAGGAAACGTCGGCCCGATCGGCGAGCAAGGGGGCTGCGGTGGTGGCGCTCACCCCGGTCTTCTTCGACTGCCTGCACCTCGACGGCGCGGACCTGCTCGGCGCCACGGGTGCGGACCGGCGGGCAGCGCTGGAGTCCGTCGTCCCGGCCGGGCTGATGCTCGCGCCGCGCCGTCTGGTGTCCTCGGTGGCCGAGGGGGAGGAGTTCCTCGCCGACGCGCTGGCCCACGGGCACGAGGGCATCGTCATGAAGTCGCTCGTTGCGCCCTACGACGCCGGGCGGCGAGGTGCGGCCTGGGTGAAGGTCAAGCCGGTGCACACGCTCGACCTCGTCGTGCTCGCCGCCGAGTGGGGCCACGGGCGGCGCAAGCCGTGGCTGTCGAACCTGCACCTCGGCGCACGCGATCCGGCCGGCGGCTTCGTGATGCTCGGCAAGACCTTCAAGGGCATGACCGACGCCCTGCTGACCTGGCAGACCGAGCAGTTGCTGGCCCGCGCAGTCTCCGACCCGAAGGACTGGGTGGTGCACGTGCGCCCCGAGCTTGTCGTGGAGATCGCCTTCGACGGCGTGCAGACCTCGCCGCGCTATCCCGGCGGCGTCGCGCTGCGCTTCGCGCGGGTGCTGCGCTACCGCGAGGACAAGTCCGCGGCCGAGGCGGACACGATCGACGCCGTCCGCGCGTTCCGTGCAGGTGGCGCCTGAGAGACGAAGGCCGGATTCGAACCGGCATAAAGCAGCTCTGCAGGCTGCCGCCTCACCATTCGGCCACTTCGTCATCGGTTGCGTACCTTCAGCAGGAATCGAACCTGCGACCTTCTGGTTCGTAGCCAGACGCTCTATCCCCTGAGCTATGAAGGTGGAGTCTTGCCGACTGCGCACCGGTGGCAGGAGTCGAACCCGCTGCAAGAGGTTTTGGAGACCCCTGCGTAGCCGCTACTCACCGATCAGTTCGGAAGCTCGGCGGAAGGCACAGGATTCGAACCCGACGGACGATGCCGCGCACCGGTTTTCGAAACCGGGTGGCCACCGATGGCCCCGCTACCTTCCCGACGAGGAGAAGGTGGGATTCGAACCCACGGAGCACCCCAGGTGGGGGCTCGGCGCCTTAGCAAGGCGCAGCCTTCGGCCGCTCGGCCACTTCTCCTGGATCAGGATGAAGATCGCGAGCGACTGGAGCGTCGCCATCGCGGACAGCGGCAGGTGGTGTTCATGAATCGAGGGTGACACGGCGGCCCGACAGGCGGCAAACAGTTTTCCGGTGGCCTTGCCTCCCCCACTTCCACGATCCAAGGTCGACGCTGAGGCTGCAATTCGTTACCTACGCCCGATTTCGCCGGCCCGCAAATCGGACACGAGTTGCAAATTGCAGCTTCCGCGTCGGTGCGCGGGCTGTGGCAGATCCCAGGGGACTGCGAGGATGGAGGCGGGATGCGGATCCTGGTCACCGGGGCGACGGGCAACATCGGGCGCATGGTCGTGGGGCATCTGGTCGAGGCGGGCGGCTGCACCGTGCGCGCGCTGACCGTCGATCCCGAGCGGGCGGCGCTGCCGGACGGTGTCGAGGTCGCCGTGGGCAGTGTGCGACGCCCGGACTCGCTCCCAGCGGCGTTGGACGGGGTGGACGCGCTTTATCTCGCGCCGGCGCCGGCCACCGTCGAGGCCGTGATGGCGCATGTGCGCGCTGCCGGGGTGGACCACGTCGTCGACCTCTCGGGCGAGCACGAGAGCTGGTGGGGTTCGGTGGCGCTGGCCGTCGAGGCGGCCGGTGCACCGTGGACCCACCTGAGCCCGGGTGACTTCATGGAGAACACCGAGAGCTGGGCCGACCAGATCCGCCGGACCGGAGCGGTCCGCGAGCCGCACCCGGACGGGGCGAGTGCTCCGATCGCGATGGACGACGTGGCCGCGGTCGCCGCCGCGGCCCTGCTGGCCGGTCCGGACCGCTACGGCGGGGCGGTACTGCCGCTGACCGGTCCCGAAACTCTGACCCGGGTGGAGCTGCTGGACCGGATTGCCGACGCTCTCGGCCGACCGCTGGAGTTCGTCCGGGCGAGCCGCGCCGAGACGGTCGCCGCCCTGGAGCCGTCGATGGGGGCGAACACGGCGTGGTACGTGCAGAACGTGCTGGAGGGCTACAACGCCCTCGGGGTGCCGGTGCTGGCCACCGTCGAGCAGGTCACCGGCCGCCCAGGGACCACCTTCGCAGCCTGGGCCTGTGGTCACGCCGACCTCTTCGGCTGAGCGTCATCGGCGCGGCCACCCCACCACCGTCGAATGCGCGTACGCTCGTGATCAACATTTGTCGCTCCGGACCTCTGGCGCTTTCCAGCCCGGAGGACTGCCATGGCCCAGCGACCGTTCCCCCGCTCCGTCGGTGGCAGCGGAACCGGCCCGGATCCGCCCTCCGTCCTGTTCCAGAAGCTGAGCGGCGACTATCCCGACCTTCCGCGGCGGGTCGTCGGCGAGGTTCTGGGCCGCGTCTACGGGGCCGCGTGGGAATCCGCGCCTGATCCGCTTCGTCTGCAGCAACTCGACACTGCAGCGCGTGCGCTGCTCGACGCGATGCGAGTTCGAGTCGCCGACGCGCCCCCCGCGCCCCCCTACCCCAAGGGCGACGGTCCGCGGAAGAGTCCTGGGGTCGAACTTCGTGACGCCTTCGATCCGGTGCATGACGGACCCGAGCGCACCCGAGCGGAGCGGCTCTCGGCGGGGATCGAGACCCGGGCGCGCGTTCTGGGCCTCACGCCGGGGATGAGCCTGCTCTGTGAGGCGGCCGTCGAGTTCCTTCAGGTCGCCGCGGTTGCGGTCTCGGTGCCCGTCGACCTCGCCGGCGCCCAGACCCTGGGGGCGGCCGGGGACCTGGCCCGCCCGCTTGAAGAGCTGCAGGTGGTCCTCGGCGAAGGGCCGTCATTCGACGGCCTTCGCCACGGCACCGCTGTCCTGGTTGATGATCTGACGGCCGCTCAGCCGCGGACCCGGTGGCCGCTGTATGCCCCGGTGGCGACCGATCATGGAGTCCGCGCCCAGTTCGTGTTTCCGATGCAGGTAGGAGCCGCACGCTTCGGTGTCCTGGTGCTCTACCTGGAGCAGGCCGGCGCCCTCTGGTCGACGGAGCTGGGGGACGCCCGGGTCTTCGCCGAGGTCGCGCTGAGCTGGCTGATCGACGACGTTGCGACCGATTCGTCCGACGACCTCGGCGCCGCGCGCGCACGGCAGCGGTTCCTCGATGACCGTGCCGAGATCCACCAGGCCACCGGGATGGTGTCGATCCAACTCGGGGTCAGTCTCAGTTCCGCCCTGCTGCGCATCCGCGCCCGGGCCTTCGCCGAGGACCGGATGCTCTCCGAGCTCTCGGCCGCGGTGGTGGCCCGCACCGTCCGGTTCCAACCCGACGACGACGACCGCACCGGAAGTCAGCACGAGGAGACACCATGACGAGAGGACCTCTGCCAGACACCACCGGATCCCTCGCGGCGGCGGATCTCGTGCTGGAGCGAGAACTGCGGCTCGCCGAGACATTCGTCGAACTGGCCGACACCCTGGTCGCGGACTTCGACCTCATTGAGTTCCTGTACCTCCTTGTCGAGCGGTGCGTGGACCTCATCGACGTCTCGGCAGTCGGATTGATGTTCGGCGACGACCAGGGCCGGCTCCGGGTCGCCGCCTCCTCCAGCGAGGAGACCCGGCTGCTCGAACTCTTCCAGCTCCAGAACAACGAGGGACCGTGCCTGGAGTGCTATCGCAGTGGCGAACCGGTCGAGGAATCGGACATGGCCCAGGCCGGCGACCGCTGGCCGTTGTTCGCCCCGGAGGGGGTGCGGGCCGGATTCCGTACGGTGCACGCGCTGCCGATGCGGCTACGCGAGCGCACCGTCGGATCGCTGAACCTGTTCCACGTCGAACCGGCGGCGCTGCCGCCCGCCGCCACTCGGATCGCTCAGCACCTTGTTGACGTCGCGACGATCGGCCTGATCCAGGTGGAGAGCGGTCAGCGCTCGGAGGTCCTGCTGCAGCAGCTGGAACGAGCCCTCGTGGCGCGGGTGGTGATCGAACAGGCCAAGGGTGTGCTGGCCGAGCTCCGGGACATCTCCCCGGCCGTGGCGTTCGCGGTGCTGCGGTCCCATGCCCAGACCCACGACCTGCGGCTCACCGAACTCGCCTACGCCGTGATCGACGGCGACGTGCCCCCAGCCATGCTGGGCTCGTTGACCAGCTGAAGTCGTAGGACTAGGGCGAGCTCAGTTCGAGTCCCGGGCACCCTTGCGCCGTGCATGCTCCAGTAGCGCGACGCCGGTGATCTCGCGGGCCACGAGTTGGCGCGCAACCTCAGCGAGCCGCTTGTTGTGATCGCGGGAGTAGCGGCGCAACACAGCGAAGGCCTCCTCCATATCGATCCCCGCCAGCTGGGCCAGCTGCCCTTTGGCCTGCTCCAGCACCACGCGACTTTCCAGAGCGAACTGCAACTGCTCGGTCAGCCGCAGTTGATCGGCAGCGGTCCGGTCCACGACCAGGGCAACGCTGGCGACATCGGCGAGTGCCTGGCCCAGCTCCAGATCCGCGGCTGTGAGCTCACCCACCGTCGTGCCGAACAAGCCCAACGTGCCGTGACGAACGCCGCGCAACTGCATGGGCAGCACGTGTACGGAGACGAACCCGGCCGCGAGTGCGGCCGGGACGAACTTCGGCCAACGGTCGGACTCCTTGCTCAGATCGGCGATCGAGACCGCGGCCCCGCTGTGGAAACAGTCAACGCACGGGCCCTGCTCGCTCTGGAGCACGAAGAGCTCCAGAATTCGCGTGCTCTCCGAGGACGCCGCGGCCAGCCGCAGCACGCCGTCGTGGGGATCCACCAGCAACAGGCCGGCCGACGCCGCGCCGAGAATCTGTGCGCACGCATCGGTCAACGTGGTGTGCAGGTCCGAGATGTCGTAGTCACCCACCAGGGCGGAGGCGAGAGAGACGAACGCTCGCGTCACCGCGTGCTCCCGGTACACACCTTCGGGCGCCAGGGTGAACGAGTTCTCTGCCATACCGAGCGGCCTCCTGCCACGCGCGTGGGATCACGTGGCCGGGGTCCAGGGCCGCCGGCAATTCTAACCAACGTCCGGCGGGTCTCGCCCGGCCGTGGAAACGAAGAAGCCGCCGGTCATCTGACCGACGGTCCTCGTACTGTGCGCCAGCAGGGACTTGAACCCCGAACCCGCGGATTAAGAGTCCGCTGCTCTGCCAATTGAGCTACTGGCGCGTGAGCGGTGCGAGGTTAGCAAACGGGTGAGGCCGCTGTGAAACCGGTTGGCGGGTCGCGGGGTGACCTCGCCGGGCCAGGCCAGGTCTGGTAGCAGGGTCAGCGGGATGCCGCGGTCGAGCATGTCCAGTGCGAGGAAATCTCGGTGCTCGGCGGCCCGTCGGGGGTCGGGACTGCACATGCCTTACACATCGGCAGTTTCGGGCGCGTTGCGTAGCACCCGAACGAGTGGAATTGCCCGGTACGCCCGTCGCAAGGGGGTCCGGGCGGGTGCCGGGGCTGGAGATTTCAAGACTGCGCGTCCCTCAAAGAGCGAGCGCTCAGAAGCGAAACGGCCGGTCAGGATCTGACCGGCCGTTCCAATCGGGGTGAGCGACGGGACTTGAACCCGCGGCCACCGGGACCACAACCCGGTGCTCTACCAGCTGAGCTACGCCCACCATGACCGCGTCAGCGGCCAGCAGAGTCTACCGGCGGCTGCGAGGCGCTAGAGACCGGTTATCCCGACGGGGGTGCCGGCGGCGAGGCGGGGGCATGCGGGGCGGCGGGCGGGGAGGTGTGCCGGGCGGCGATCGCCTTGGCCGTCGAGGTGTCCGGGCCGGGGGGCGCGACGAAGACCGCCTCCCGGTAGTAGCGCAGCTCGGCGATGCTGTCCCTGATGTCGGCGAGGGCGCGGTGGTTGCCGCTCTTGGCCGGGGCGCTGAAGTACGCGCGCGGGTACCAGCGGCGGGACAGCTCCTTGATCGAGGACACGTCGACGATCCGGTAGTGCAGGTAGCTGTCCACCTTCCCCATGTCGCGGGCCAGGAAGCCGCGGTCGGTGGCGACGGAGTTACCGGCCAGGGGGGTCTTGCCCGGCTCGGGCACCCACTCGCGGATGTAGGCCAGCACGCGCTCCTCGGCCTCTTCCAGGGTGATGCCCGCCGGCAGCTCCTCGAGCAGGCCCGATGAGGTGTGCATGGCCCGGACCACGTCCGGCATGGTCTCCAGTGCGGCGTCCGGCGGCTTGATGACGACGTCGACCCCGTCCCCGAGCACGTTCAGCTCAGAGTCCGTGACGAGGACGGCAACCTCGATCAGGGCGTCGAACTCGAGGCTGAGCCCCGTCATCTCGCAGTCGATCCAGACCAGGCGGTCGCTCATGGAGACCAACCTAGTCCGACCCCTCCGAGGTCTTGGAGGCGTGACTGAGCTCGTCCAGGTGGGTGCCGGTCACGGCCATCACCGCGACGGCGAGCACGACGATGCCGCTCAGCCCGGTCGCCCAGAGGGCGGCGCGGCCCATCCCGACGTCGCTGAGCGCGATCACGATCAGCGCCACGACCGCGGCGAACCCGCCCCAGGCGACGGTGTCGAGCAGCACCCGAGGAAGCCCGGCGACCCGCGTGGCGAGGCGGGGGCGATCGAGGTCCTCGTCCGGCTCGGGTGGCGCTTCTTCCAAGACCACGGAGGCGATCTGCTGCGGTGCGGGGCGTTCCAGCATCGCCACACGAGAGGGCTTGGTCTCGACGGCGGGAGCCCGGGCCGGCCTGACGACGGCGACTGGCCGGAGCTCCGGGGCGGGTGTCGGGGTCGGCCTGGGCGTGGCCACGGGGACGCGGGGCAGGGGTTCTGTCGCGGGGTGGGGAGTCCGCGCGGGCTCCACGGCCGGCTTGGGCTCGATCATCCGCGCGGCGATGGGTTTGGGCTCGGCCGCGGGGGTGGGCTTGGGCGCGGGGACAGGGGTGGACTTGATCTCGACTACCGGGGCCGGGGCCGGCTTGATCTCGACCACAGGCGCCGGTACTGGTGCCGGCTCGTGCACGAAGGACACAACCGGCGCTCTCAGGCCGGCCTCGCGCATGGAGGCGGGGACCGGCAGGGGCGGCGGGACCGGGAGTCGGTGGCGGGCGGGGGGCGGCTCGACCGCCACCACCGGGGCAGGGGGAGGCGGGGCCGGTGTGGGCTCAGGGGCAGACGGGGCCAGTGGGATTGGATCGGGGGCGCGCCTGGCGCTCGCGCGTCCTGCGCGGTGCGAATTGACCGACCGGGGCGGCGTCCCGTGCTCCGCAGGAGGGGGACGTTTACCGGTCGGCGCGGAGTGCCGGCCCATGGAGCGCCCAGGATACGAGGCGGGCGTTATGCCCGCTATCAACGATTTGTCCGCTTGGTCTTTGCCGAACTGCGGGACAGGGCCAGCGCCTCGGACGTCCGGCGTTCACCGGCCGGTCACGGGGTGGCTGCGCGTCCGTGGCTTGCTGAACCGTGACCTCCTCCGCCGGGCGCTGGGTGAGCGTCCGCATCCCGGACGGACGCGTGCGCTTCGACTGGGTGCCCGCCGACCAGCCGCCTCCGCCCACGGGCCAGGTGGGGTCCTGGCACGTGGTGACCGGCGGCGGCCGCCGGCCCACCCGCTGGGAGTGGCACACCGAGCCCGAGCACGACGAGCCGCCGCCGGTGATGCCGCCGGTCCGGCCCGAGCCGACCTTCGAGGTGCTGCCGGAGAAGGTGTACCGGACCAGGCGCCCGATGGGGCTCCTGTTCTGGCTGGGCGCGGTGATCCTGGCCGCGATCGCCGGGGCCGGCGCCGTAGCCATGACTCATGAGGACCGCGCCGAGGCGATCCTGGCCGCGGACTCCAAGCCGGACAAGGACGACGACGAGTCCGACGTGAAGCCGACCAAGACCGGTCTGGTGAGCGCGGCCGAGGGCTACCTCAACGCCCTGCTCGGCGGGGACGTCGACGACCTGCTTTCCTACCTGGACCCCTCCTGCCACGGCGCCGACCCCGGCTTCGCGCTCGCGGCCCGGTGGGCCCGGCAGCTCTCGGACGGCGCCACGGTCGAGGTCGAGGAGGTCGAGCTTCGCGGCAAGCGCGGCTCGGTCACCGACCTCGCCCTGGACGGGGTTTACGGCGGCGCCGAGGACGCCGTGCGCCGCCTGATCACCGACGAGACCGCCGAGGGAGAACAGGCCTTCCCATGGCGGTTCACCGCCGGGGAGTGGTACTTCAAGGGGGAGTGCGGGTCGCCGGTGATCACCACCGATCTCGGGTCCGGCACTTCCGCCGTGCCCGACGGTGGGTGAGGAACACCGAACCGGAGGCCTGACATGGCGCCGTCCGAGGTATCGATCGGCAAGCTCGAGGAATTCACCGACGGCGAGCTGCGGGCCGTCGAAGCCGGCGGGAAGAAGGTCATCGTCGCCCGCAACGGTGACCAGGTGTGCGCGGCGATCAACAAGTGCCCGCACCTCGGCCTGTCGCTGACCAAAGGTCCGGCTGGGCTGAAGTACGCCGACGGCGTCGTGCAGTGCCCCTGGCACAACTCGACGTTCGAGGTGTGCTCCGGGGAGAACCTCGACTGGGTCGGCGGCTTCGCCGGCAAGTCGATCCCGAAGTGGTCGCGCGGCATGGTCGCGCTCGGACGGAAGGCGAAGGGGCTCGACACGATCCCCGTCGAGGTCCGCGACGGTGAGGTCGTGCTCCAGTTCGGGGAGTGACGGCCGGTCAGGCGCCAGGGCAGCCGACCGGACCGGAGATTAATCCGGCCCGTCGGAGTGGCGCCCCCGGAGAGATTCGAACTCCCAACAGACGCGATAGAAGCGCGGCGCTCTATCCATTGAGCTACGGGGGCTCAGGAAATGCTTGGAGCGGATCGGTGAAGTGGTCGGCGACCCGCACGCCGAGCTTCTGCCCGTTCCCGGTGTCGAGGATACGCAGCGTCGTGTACTGAGGGTGTCCATTGCCGAATTTTCGGCGCCGCGTACGACAGTCGATCTCCCGTCATCCACAGGCTGCGTCACCGCCGAAATTTGTCCACAGGCCTCGGCCACGCGACCCCATTCGTCGTCGTGGCGGGTCACTCTCTGGACGGCGGCGGGACGGTCCGGCCGCGGGAGGGAGAGTCGTGGTCAACGACATCTATGTGACGGTCAGCGGGAACGCAGTGGACGACCCGGGGAAGCGGGAGACCACCGGGGCGCCGGTGAAGTTCCGGCTGGCGAGCACGCCGGCATTCATGCGCGACGGGGCGTGGATGGACGGCGACACGAACTTCTTCGACGTCGTCTGCTGGGAGAAGCTCGGCGAGCACGTGCTGGAGTGCGTGCGGCGGGGCGATCCGGTGCTGGTGCACGGCCGGTTGAACATCCGCGAGTGGGAGGGCGAGAGCGGGCGTGGCCGGACCGCGGAGATCCGCGCCCAGCACGTCGGGTTCGACCTCAAGCGCCGCAAGGCCTTGGTGGAACGGCCGCGCCGGAGCGCCTGGGAGGAGACGCAGGTCACGGCCGAGGTTGCGCCCACGCTGAGCGCGGAGCTCACCGCCGAGGCCGAGGCGACGGTGGCCGAGCCCGCCGCATAAAGTTCGGGCGTGGCTGAGTTCATCTATACGTTCCGTAAGGCGCGCAAGGCGCACGGCGACAAGGTCATCCTCGACGACGTCACCCTGTCGTTCCTGCCCGGCGCCAAGATCGGTGTGGTCGGCCCCAACGGCGCCGGCAAGTCGACCGTCCTGCAGATCATGGCCGGGATCCAGCAACCGTCCAACGGTGACGCGATGCTCTATCCCGGCTACACCGTGGGGATCCTGCTGCAGGAGCCGCCGCTGAACGAGGAGAAGACCGTCCTCGGGAACGTGGAGGAGGCGGTCGCGGAGACCAAGGCGATTCTCGACCGCTACAACGAGATCGCCGAGCTCATGGCCACCGACTACAGCGACGCGCTGATGGAGGAGATGGGCAAGCTCTCCGACGAGATCGAGCACCGCAACGCCTGGGAGCTGGACTCGCAGATCGAAGTTGCGATGGACGCACTGCGCTGCCCGCCGCCGGATGCCGACGTCAAAATCCTCTCCGGCGGCGAGCGGCGCCGCGTCGCGCTGTGCAAGCTCCTCATCGAGGAGCCGGACCTGCTCCTGCTCGACGAGCCCACCAACCACCTCGACGCCGAGTCCGTCGAGTGGCTGGAGGCGCACCTGGAGAAGTACCCGGGCACCGTCGTCGCGGTCACCCACGACCGGTACTTCCTGGACAACGTCGCGCAGTGGATCCTCGAGCTCGACCGCGGCCGCGCCTACCCCTACGAGGGCAACTACTCCACCTACCTGGAGCTCAAGGCGACGCGGCTCAAGGTCGAGGGGCAGAAGGACGCCAAGCGCAAGAAGCGCCTCGAGCAGGAGCTCGAGTGGGTGCGCTCCAGCCCCAAGGCCCGCCAGACCAAGAGCAAAGCGCGCCTCGAACGCTACGAGGAGATGGCCGCGGAAGCCGACAAGTTCCGCAAGCTCGACTTCGAGGAGATCCAGATCCCGCCGGGCCCGCGCCTGGGCGACATCGTCATCGAGGCCAACCACCTGTCCAAGGGGTTCGGCGACCGACTGCTGATCGACGACCTGTCCTTCACCCTGCCGCGTAACGGCATCGTCGGCGTGATCGGCCCGAACGGTGCCGGCAAGACCACGCTGTTCAAGATGCTGCTGGACCTGGAGAAGCCGGACAACGGCTCGATCAAGGTCGGGACGACGGTCAAGATCTCCTACGTCGACCAGGGCCGGTCGAACCTGGACCCGGAGAAGAACATCTGGCAGATCGTGTCCGACGAGCTGGACTACATCAAGGTCGGCCAGGTCGAGATGCCGTCGCGGGCCTACGTGTCCGCGTTCGGGTTCAAGGGCCCGGACCAGCAGAAGCCGTCCAAGGTGCTCTCCGGCGGAGAGCGCAACCGACTGAACCTGGCGCTGACGCTGAAGATCGGCGGCAACCTGATCCTGCTCGACGAGCCGACCAACGACCTCGACGTCGAGACGCTGTCCTCTCTGGAGGACGCGCTGCTGGAGTTCCCCGGTTGCGCCGTGGTGATCTCCCACGACCGGTGGTTCCTGGACCGCGTCGCGACGCACATCCTGGCCTGGGAAGGCGACTCGCAGTGGTTCTGGTTCGAGGGCAACTTCGAGGGCTACGAGAAGAACAAGGCGCAGCGGCTCGGACCGGAGGCGCTGCGGCCGCACCGGGCGACCTACCGCAAGCTCACCCGCGACTAGAGCGTCTTGTTGGAGGGGTCCGGGTGCCGGCGCATCTGATCACCTGTCAGGTCCGGTGGGTGGACATGGACGCCTACCGGCACGTGAACAACACGCTCTACTTCCGCTACTGCGAGCAGGCCCGCACCCAGATGCTCGGGTTCGAGGGGTCGGCCGAGGCGCAGCAGTGGGCGGCCAGGTCCGACCCGGACGGCGAAGCGACGGACGGCTTCGTGCTGATCAGCGCCGACATGGAGTTCAAGAAGCCGCTGGTCTACCGGAACAACCGCTTCGTCGACGTCCAGTCCTGGGTGACCCGGATCGGCAATTCCTCCTTCGACGTCGCGCACCGGGTCGTCGCCCCGGGGGACCTCGGCCCGACCGCCTCGCCCTTCGCGGCGTGCTTCACCACGATGGTCGCCGTCGACAACGCTGCCCGGCGTTCGCGCAAGCTGCGGTCCGGCGAGCTGGAGATGCTGGAGGGCTACATGGACCCGGCACTGCCGGTCCCGATGCCTGGCGGCCGGCGGGGGCCGCAATGAGCGTCAAGGGAGATGTGGGCAGCAAGCACCGCACCGAGATCCAGGTCCGGTGGGGCGACCAGGACGCCTACCAGCACGTGAACAACGTCGCCTACGCCGCGTATCTACAGGAGGCGCGCGCCGAGATGCTGGACGCCGCCGGCGTGCGCGCGGTCGCCTCCGCCCGCCACGGCACCTTCGTCGTCGCGCGGCTGAAGGTGCAGTACTTGCGCCAGCTGACTTTCCGCCCCGCGCCGGTCGCAGTCACCACCTGGATCAGCGCCATCTCCCCGGCCCGGATCACGCTGCGCTGCGAGATCACCGAGCCCATCGACGACGGCCTGGGCCCCTACTGCCGCGGCCTGACCGTCCTGGTGCCCTACGACCTGGACGAGGACTGCCTGCGACGCGTCTCCGAGGAGGAGAAGGCCGCGCTCACGCACTTCCTGGTGCCCGACCCCAGCTGATCGACGCTCCGCTCATGCATGAGCGGAGCGTCGATTTCGGGCCCGAATCGGCCCTCATTTCGACGCCTGGCTCATTCATGAGCAGCCAGCGCGCCCAGGAGCTCGGCGAGGTCAGCGCTGCGGGGTCCGCAGGTGTTCCCCGAAGAAGGCGAACACCCGCCGCCACGCGTCCTCGGTGGCCTCGTCGTTGTAGCCAAACCCCAGGACCCGCAGCAGCGGCTGGGCCGGGAGCTGGTTCGCGAAGCTGTGGCCCACGCCGGGGTAGCTCTTCACATCGTTCGGAATGCCCTTGGCGTTGAGCTTCTTGCGCAGTCTGTTCGCCGCGCCGAGACCGAGCACGTCGCGGGAGCCGAAACTCGCCACCACCGGGCACGCGCCGTGCAGCACCTTGTCGAGATGACGGGGCAGGGGTGCGCCGTAGAACGGCGCCGAGGCCCCGAATCCCTGAGGGGCCATCAGGAGGGCGAACTGCCCGCCCATGCAGAACCCGACAATGCCGACGGTGCCGGTGCAATCGGGCTGCGCGGTCAGATGGTCGCGCGCGGCCCCGATGTCCTCCAGCGCGCGGCCGCGCTGCGTGAGGAGTTCGCGCATGACGCGCGGGATGCACCGCGCCCCACCGCCGCGGGAGTACAGGTTCGGCGTCAGCACGGCGTACCCGGCTTCGGCGATGCGGGTCGAGATGTTGCGGACGTCGTCGGTGAACCCGGCGACGTCGTGGATGACGACTACGCCCGGCCACGGACCTGAACCCGTCGGGGGCGTCAGGTACAGCGCCTCGATCGGTCCCGCGGGGGTCTCGAGCACGATGAGCGCCATCGTCAGCCCTCGACGTTGCGCATGGAGTCGGCGGCCATCTCGAAGTACCGCCACAGCCAGCCCTTGAGCTCCGGCTCAGGCTGCAGTTTGTCCAGCGCGGCCCGCATGTGGCCGAGCCAGCGGTCGCGCATGTCCAGGGTGACCGGGAACGGCGCGTGGCGCATGCGCAGCCGTGGGTGGCCCCGCTGCTCGGAGTACGTGCCCGGCCCGCCCCAGTACTGCATGAGGAACAGACGGAACCGCTCTTCGGCGGGAGCCAGATTCGGGTACTCGGGGTACAACGCGCGCAGTTCGGGGTCGCCGGCCACGCCCAGGTAGAACTCGCGCACCAGGTCGTGGAAGAACTGGTCCCCGCCGACCCGTGCGTAGAAGTCAGCGGGCGGCCGGTTGGGGTTGGCAGGCGTAATTTCGAACGTCACTGATCCATTGTCACCCGGCCGGGGACCTCACCGATCCAGCGGCTCCCCGCTGTGCCGTCCGGCAGGGGCGCCCTTGGAGGGCTCTGACGCGGTCGCTGTCGGCGGCTTCTCGCCGACCTGGACCGCCTCGGCAAGGGCCTCGGCGCCGTCGCCCTCGGAGCGCACCCAGACGGTGCGCTGCGGGAAGGGGATCTCCACCCCGGCGCTGTCGAAGGCGTCTTTGATGGCCTCGCGGAGCAGCCGGGCGACCTTCCACTGCTTGAGCGGCACGGTCTTCACCACGAGCCGCACCACGACCGAATCCGCGCTGAGTGCCTCGACCCCCCACACCTCGGGCTGCTCGATGATCAGCTCGGCGTTCTCCGGCGTCGAGAACAGATTGTTGGCTGCGCTCAGCAGCAGATCCCGCACGCGGGAGATGTCCTCGTTGTAGGCGACGTCGACGTCGACGACGGCGCGCGCCCAGCCCTGGCTCTTGTTGCCCACCCGCAGGATCTCGCCGTTGCGGACGTACCAGACGGTTCCGTTGATGTCGCGCAGCCGGGTGACCCGCAGCCCGATCGCCTCGACCGTCCCGCTGGCGTCGCCCAGGTCGGTGACGTCCCCGACGCCGTACTGGTCCTCGATCACCATGAAGATGCCGGAGAGGAAGTCCTTGACCACCGACTGCGCTCCGAACCCCAGCGCGACGCCGATGATGCCTGCGCTGGCGATCAAGGGTCCGATGTTCAACCCGATCTCGGACAAGGCCATGAGGCCCGCGAGGGTGTAGATCACCGCCGTCGCGATGCTCTTCAGCACCGAGGACACGGTGGCAGCGCGTTGGGCCCGCCTTTCGACCGCAAGGGTGCTCTCCACGCTGGGTTCCGCGGCCTTGGAGCCCGCCTTCTGGCCGTTGTGGTGCCAGCCGCGGGTGAAGTTCGGCTGCGCCACGCCGTCGGCGAGTTTCGTGCACATCCGGCCGATCGCGCGATGCACGATCTTGCGGATCAGCCAGGCCGCGAACAGGATCGCCAGCACCTTGGCGGGCTTCGCGATCAGCCAGTCCGAGGACTCGGCCAGCGTCTCGTTGCGGCCGAAGTTGTCGTAGACCCAGCGGCAGAGCGTGCCCTTGGTTTCGTCACCCAGATAGCAGGGCGCATCAACGGGGGCGGGCGGGTCGGCCCAGGGAATCGCGGTCCGAAAAGTGATGGGTCTTCCTCCCTCTCAGTCCCCGGCGGTGCCGGGTTCGGTGTCGGTCGGTGTACGCCGACGGCTGCGGTTGCCCACGCGGAGCACCTCGCCGTTGCGCACGTGCCAGAGCACGTCCTCGGGGTCGCGGATGCTGGTGATGCGCAGCCCCACGGACTCGACGATGCCGATCGTCCCCTCCAGGTCCACGACGCCGAGGTCGACCTCGTCGCCGACCCCATACTGGTCCTCGAGGAGCATGAACATGCCCGACAGGAAGTCCTTTACCACCGCCTGCGCGCCGAAACCGGCGGCGAGTCCCAGGACCCCGGCGCCGGCGATCAGCGGCCCGATGTTGAAGTCGAGTTCGTCGAGGGACATCAGCGCGATGAACACGAAGATGACGACGGTGGAGATGCTCTGCAGTAGGGATCCCAACGTGGCGGCGCGTTGCCGGCGGCGCCGCTTGACGGCTCCCGATTCGGGCTGCGCGTCGTGCTGGACCGGGTCCCGGCTCAGCAGGCGGCGGATCGCGCGGTGCAGCAACCAACGCAGCACCAGGCCGAACAGGATGATCACGCCGATACGCAAGGGTTTCGGTGATCAGCCAGTCCGAGGACTGGGCAAGCCACTCGGAGTCGGTCCAGTCGTAGACCTTCTTGCACAGTGAGTCGCGCTGCTCGCGGAAGCACGGAACACCCTCGCCGGTGTCCCCCGGCGTCGGGACGGGAGTGGGCTCCGGGCTCAGCCTCGGGACCAAGGATCCGATCATCGGAACGTCGGGCCGCCTGTGTGCGCGGCGGTGAAAGCCAGTGCGTCCACGCTCACCTCGATCGCTTTGCTCAGAGCGCGAGCGCCGTGGCCGACATCCTTCTCCCGGCGCACCAGGATCGGTGCGTCCGAGGCGGTCGCGTGCTGCAGCGCGGCGGCGAACTTGCGGGCGTGCAGGGTGTCCACCCGGGTGTCGCCGTCGAAGATGGTCAGCAGCAGCGCCGGGTACTCCACGCCCTCGCGCACCGCGTGGTACGGCGAGTACGCGAGCAGCCAGCCCGAGCTCCTCGGCGTCCGACGGCGGTGCCGTACTCGGACGTTCCACGTCTCGCCGAGGCCGAACTTCTCGTACCGGACCATGTCGAGCAGCGGCGCGGAGCAGACCACCGCGCCGTACGAGGTCGGGTCGCTGGGTCATCGCCGCGCCGACCAGCAGCCCGCCGTTGGAGCCGCCGGAGATGGACAGCTGCTCGGACGTCGTCCAGCCCGTTCGCGATCAGCCACTCCGCGGCGGCGTGGAAGTCGTCGAAGACGTTCTGCTTGTTGCCGAGCATCCCGTCGCGGTGCCAGTCCTCGCCCTCCTCGCCGCCGCCGCGCAGGTTGGCGACGGCGTAGACGCCGCCGGCCTCGACCCAGGCGAGGATCGCCGGCGGAGTAGCGCCGGGGTCAGCGAGATGCCGAAGCCGCCGTAGCCGTAGAGCATGGTCGGGCGCGGGCCTGCAGTTTCCGGCCGCTCGCCGGTCCGGTAGGTGACGAACATCCGCACCTCGGTGCCGTCCCGCGAGGTGTACACGACCTGCTCGGTGGTCACCTCGGGGACCTCGACCACGCCGGGCGCGCTGGCCCACAGCGAGGTGGTGTCGGTCCGGGCGTCGTAGCGGTAGACCGAGGACGGCGTGGTGTGGTCGGTGTAGCCGAACCAGGCCTCGTGACCGCCCTCGGGGCGCTCGCTGACGCCGGAGATCGAGCCCAGGCCGGGCAGCGGCACGTCGCCGCGGCGCTCACCGGTGGCCAGGTCGTGCAGGGTCAGCTCGCTGACCGCGTGCCGGGTCCAGGCGCAGAGCATGACGGGCGAGTCGCCCATCTCGGGGCCGTCGAGCATCGCGTAGCCCTCGAAGACCGCCTCCGGGTCCTCCGGGATCAGATCGGTCCAGTGCTCCGAGGTGAGCGCGTCCGGGGTGCTCACGCACAGGCGGCCGCGCGGCGCGTCGAGATCGGTGAAGACGTAGAGCCGGCCGTCGCGCGCGATCTCGATCCCGGTCTGGGCGTCGACGCCCTGCTGCACGACGACCAGGTCGGGCTTCTCGAGCGGGGAGGCGGTCAGGTCGGCCAGCCACAGGTCGTTGCGCGGGCGCGGTGCCGGCGCTCGCGGAGACGACGAGCCAGCGCCCGTCCCGGCTGACCGAGACGCCGTAGTAGTTGGTCTTGTCCAGGCCGTCGCCGAAGATCTCGACGTCGGTCTCCGGGTCGGTGCCGACCCGGTGCAGATAGACCCGGCGGTGGTACTGGTCCTCGCCCGCCGGGCACCTGGTCGGCGGCAAGGCGACGCACGTAGTAGTAGGCCTTCGCCGCCGGGCATCCAGGCGACGGGGGAGTAGCGACCCCGGTCGATCGGGCCGTCGAGCATCTCGCCGGTGGCGACGTCCATCACCCGCAGGACCGACTCCTCGGTCCCGCCCTCGGAGAGCTGGTAGGCCAGCAGGTGGCCTTCCTTGGTCGGCTGCCAGGCATCGAGGGTGGTCAGGCCGGTCGGGTCGATCTGCATCGGGTCGAGCAGCGTGCGCTCGCCGCCGCCCGGGTCGACCGTGACCAGGACCGCGTGCTCCTGCTCGGCGGTGCGCCGCATGAAGAACTGCCGGTCCCCGCGCCAGGCCGGGGTGCTGACGACGCCGGCGCCCAGCAGCTGGGTCAGCCGCGCGCGCAGGCCGTCGCGCCCCGGGCCAGGTGGCCCGCTGCGCGGCGAACAGCTCGTCCTGGGCCGTCGACCAGGCCTCGGTCTCCTCCGCGGCGGGATCCTCCAGCCAGCGGTACGGGTCGGCGACCGTGTGACCGTGCAGGTCCTCCACGATGTCCTGGCGGGGGGCAGCGGGGTACTCCGGTCGCGACATGCGCCCAAACTAACGGGCCGCCCGGACCGGGTCCGAACGCACCGCGTCCCCACCCCGGAGATCCGGGATGGGGACGCGGGTTCAAGGCGATCCGTCGGCCTACAGGAGGTCGGCGTCGACGTCCACGGCTCGCGCACGTTGTTCACTGCGTCGACGTCGACGTCGTCCACCACGTTCGTCACGGCGTCGATGTCGACGTCGTCGACGACGGCGGTGACCGGTGCCACCGCGACGTCCCCCACGATGTCGTCGACCACGTTGACGTCGGCGTTGCGTGCGATGTCCGGCACGCTCGTCGTCGGCCAGGTTCCGCACGGTGGTGTCGACGTCGACGTCAGCGTTGCGTGCGTGTCCCGCACGCTCGTGCGGCGAGGTCCCGCACGGTGGTGTCGACGTCGACGTCGGCGTTGCGTCGATGTCCCCCACGCTGGTGTCGACGGCCGGGCTGACCGCGTCCCGGAGGGCGTTCGGACCGGTCAACGCGTCCACGGGCTAGTGACGTCGTCGTCGCCGCCGAGCAGGCCGAGGACGCCATCGTCCCCGGTCAGCACGTCGTCGATCACGCTGACGTCGTTTCCGACGATCGGGGCGAGCACGGTCCCGGTCACATCGCCCAGGAGCTGGTTGCCCACGACGGGCGCCAGGATCCCAGTCGTCGGGTTGAGCAGTTCGTTGCCCGACGATCGGGGCGAACACGTTACCGGCCGTGACGTCGTCCAGGATGTCGCCGCCGAACAGGCCGGCCAGGACGCTGGTGTTCCCCGTCAGGGCCGTGACCGTGTTGTCGTTGAAGACATCCGTAACCAGCGGCGCCACGCCACCGACGGTGGTCATGAGCAGAGGAGCAGCGCCGCCGACCGTGGTGCTCGCGCCGTCGAGGACGTTGACATCGTCGATCAGCTCCGGGCTGAGTGCGTCCCGCAAGGCGTTGGGGCCGTTGAGCAGCTCCGGCTGAGTGCGTCCCGCAGGGCGTTGGGCCCGGTTGAGTGCCTCCACCATGGCGAGCGGAGCGGTCAGTACCTGCGGGCTGAGTGCGTCCCGCAGGGCGTTGGGCCCGTTAAGCGCCTCCACCGAAGCCGTGACATCGTCGGTCAGGTCGGTGACCGTGAGCCGACACGTCGCCGACGGTGAGGAGGTCTTCCACCTCGTTGTCGGTGATGGTCGCGGCGACATCGTCCAGGATCTCGTTTCCGCCGAGGTTGTCGGTCACCGTCGTGGTGGCGTCGTCCAGGATGTCGGCGTCGGTGATGACGTCGGCGTTGTCCAGCGCGTCGTTGAGGACGTTAGCGTCGTCCAGAACGGTCGTCATGGTGTCGTCGACCACCGTAGTGATGTCCGCGTCGTCGAGGACGGTCGTGACGGCATCGACGTCGGCGCCGTCCAGAACCGTGGCGGTGACGTCGTCGACGACGACGCCCGTGGCAGCGATGTCAGCGTCGTCGAGAACGGTCGCCATGGTGTCGTCGACCACCGTAGTGATGTCCGCGTCGTCGAGGACGGTCGCTGTTAGGTCGTCGACGATGTCGCCGGTGAGGGCGTCGACGTCGGCGTCGTCGAGGACGGTCGTGACAGCGTCGTCCAGAATCGTGGTGGTGACGTCGTCGACGATGTCGCCGGTGAGGGCGTCCACGTCGGCGTCGTCAAGGATGTCGCCGGTCAGAGCGTCCACGTTGACGTCGTCCAGCACCGCGCGACCCCGTCCACGTCCGCGTCGTCGAGGATGCCCCCGGCCAGCGCGTCCACGTCCGCTCCAGTGAGAACGTCGGTCAGCACCTCGTTGCCGGCGACCACGGCAGTGACGTCCTCCACGATGTCGCCCGTGAGGGCGTCCACGTCGGCGTCGTCCAGAACGGTCGCCGTGACGTCATCGATCACCGTGGTGATGTCGGCGTCGTTGAGGGTGTCGTCGATCACCGTGGTGATGTCGGCGTCGCTGAGGATGTCCTCGATCTCTGCGTTCTCCAGCACGCCGGCCGTGACCGCCCCGACCACCGCGGCAACATCCGCGTCGTTGAGAGTGTCTTGAACCGCGGTGATGTCGGTGTTGTTGAGGGTGTCATCGACCAGCGTGGTGATGTTGGCGTCGTCCAGAACGGTGGCCGTCACGTCGTCCACGATCTGGTTGTCGGTAACCGACGCGACAGCGTCGTCAGAACCGTCGCCGTGACGTCATTGAGGATCTCGTTGTCCGTAACCGTCGCGGTGACGTCGTCGAGCTCGGCGTTGACCAGTTCGCTGACGATGTCGCCGGTCGTGATGTCATCCAGCATCGCGCCCGTGATGTCGCCGGCGGTGATGTCGTCGACGAGCTCGTTCGCAACCACAGCAGTGGTGACGTCGTCCACGATGTCGCCAGTAGTGACATCGTCGATCACGGAGGCCATGACGTCGTCCACGTCGACCTCGGCCAGCTCGCTTAGCACGTCGCCGGTCGTGATGTCATCGACGTCGTTCGCGATGACGGCAGCGGTGACGTCGTCGAGCATGGCACCGGTGACGTCGCCGCCGACAACGTCGTCGAGCATTGCGCCGGTGACGTCGCCGACGATGTCGCCGGTCGGGCTTCAACATCCGCGTCGTCGAGGATGTCCCCGGTCAGCGCGTCTACCGGAACGATCGCAGTCGTTGTCGGTGAGAGCCGAGACCGCACCGACGACGGTCGCGTCGTCCAGGATGTCGCCCGTCAGCGCCTCGACGTCGGCGTCGTCCAGGATGTCCCCGGTCGACGCCTCGACTCCATCCGTGAGGACGCCGTCCTCCAGGATGTCGCCGGTGATTGCACCGACGAACGCGTCGTCCAGGACGTCTACATCGGTCAGAGCGGCGATCGGAGCGATCACCTGCGCGAACACGTCGGCGTCGTCCAGTACGTCACCGACGGTGACGTCGTCAAGCAGGCCGCCGCCGAGCGCGTCCACGTCCGCGTCGTCCAGCACGTCGCCGACGACCGTGACCACGTCCGCGTCGTCCAGGATGCCGCCAGCCAGCACGTCGCCGACGACCGCGACCACGTCAGCGTCATCCAGGATCCCGGCCAGCGCGTCGACGTCGGCGTCATCCAGGATGCCCCCGGCCAGCACGTCGTTCCCGGTCACGACCGCAGTCGCGTCTTCCAGGATTTCGTTGCCGGCGACGACAGCGGTGACGTCCTCCAGGACGTCGTTGCCGCTGAGAGCGTTCTCCAGAACGTCCCCGACGATGACGTCGTCGATGATGTTCGCGATCTCGGCGTCCTCCAGAGCACCCGTCAGGATGTCTGCGTCGTCCAGGATCTCGGCGTCGGTGAGAACCGCGGTCAGCGCCGTGACATCGAGGTCGTTCTCCGAGGGATCCCCGAGTACCGCGGGGCTGAGCACGTCGCCGATCTCGTTGTCGTTGACCACGGCAGTGACGTCCTCCAAGACGTCGTTGCCGCTGAGGATGTCCCCAGTCAGGGCGTTCACTGGCGCAATGACGGGAGCGATCACGTTCGCGTCGTCGAACAGCCCGCCGCCGAGAACGTCGCCCACGCCGGCCACATCACCGACACCGCCGGTCAGGATGCCGTCCTCCAGGACGACACCGACGATGTCGTTGCGAATACCGGCGCGAGCACCGTGGTGGTGGCGTCGTTGAGGATCGCGGGGCTGAGCACGTCGCCGACGCCGGGCTGAGCGCGTCGCCGGTGATGGCGTGCCGACCGGAGCGAGGATGTCCGGTCCGTTCGCGATCGGGGCGATGACGGCGCCGAGCCGTCGTTGACACTGGCGATCGGCGCGTGGCCGTGACGTCGTCAGCCCGTGTTGATGTCGCCGTTGTTGGTGATGTCGCCAACGACGTCGCCGAAGTTGGTGATGTCACCAACGACGTAGCCGAAGTTGGTGATCGGCGCGGTCACGTCGCCGACAGTGCTCGTCACGTCGCCGGCCACGCCGGTGATCGGAGCAGCGATGCCCGTGCGAGCGGTGACCGGAGCTGCGACGCCCGTGATCGGACCGGTGACGGCGGTGATCGGGGCGATGACGTCGCCGAGGTTGGTGTTGGCGCGAGGATGCCGCCGACGCCGGTGATCGGGGCGAGGACGTCGCCGTTGACGACGCCGCCGAGGCCGTTGGCCACGCCGTTCGTCAGCAGCCCGGTGACGACGGTGTTCACGCCACCGTCCAGCAGGTCGCCGGTGTTGAGCAGGCCGCCGGCCACGCCGGTGATCGCCCATCGCCGATCGCATCGCCGATGCCGCCGAGGTCGACGATTGCCGAGTGCCACCGAGGTGATCGGTGCGACGGCGGTGATCGGTGCCAGCACGCCCGCCGCGTCGCGATGTCGCCGCCGAGCGACGCCGTTGACGTTGTTCGGGCGCGAAGACGCCGCCCTCGAGGATGTCGCCGTTCACGACGCCGCCGACCAGGACGTCGCCGTTGAGGACGCCGCCGACGAGGTCGTCCCCGCCGAGTAGGCCGGTGACCGGGGCGAAGACGCCGCCGACGAGGTCGTTCCCGCCGAGCAGGCCGGTGAGGACGCCGACGCCGGCGATGCCCTGCACCGCGTCGATGTCCGTGTTCTGAAGGGCTTGGCCGAGCGTGTTGTTCAAGACGTTGTCGACCGCAATGTCGGTCAGAGCGTTGATGGGGCTGCCGTTCAGCACGCCGCCGACATCGAGGCCGCTCAGCGCGCCGGCAGCTGCGCCGAGGCCGACCTGGTTGAGGATGCCGCCGGTCACCGCGTTGCCGGACAGGAGCGCGTTGCCGGAGAGCAGCTGGTTGCTGGAGAGCAGGCCGCCGGTCAGGTTCGAGGCGATGTCGCCGTTGCCGGAGAGGATGTCGCCGTTGCCCGACAGGATCCCGCTGAGCACGCTGTTGTCGCCGTTCAGGATGTTGGTCAGGTTGCCGTTGAGCGAACCGTTGAGGGTCTCGCCGACGTTGACCAGGCCACCGTTGACGATGCCGCCGTTGATCAGGCCGCCGTTGAAGGAGCCGTTGATCAGGCCGCCGTTGTAGATCGTGCCGCTGTTCTGGTTCTGGTCGCCGACGTTCTGGTTGTTGTTGTCACCGTTGATGACGTTGTTGTCGTTGCCGACCACGTTGTTGTCCCCGGAGACGACCGTGTTGTCGTCGCCCGTGACCACGGTGTTGTCGTCACCGGTGACGTCCGCGTTGCGGTCGTTGTCCGCGTTGTACTCGAAGCGGTTCAGGATGATCGTGATCTGGTCGACCCCGTCGTTCGGGTCGAGGTCCACGCCCCCGACCTGACCGCCGTTGGTTCCGTTGGTGCCGTCGGTGCCGTTGGCAACGCCTCCGACGAGCTGGATGCAGGGGTTGTCGGCCAGGGCCCGAGCGGCCTCCTGAGCCTCGGCGCCGCAGCGAGCGCTGAAGCCGGCGGCCGTCAGCGCCGCCTGCGGGTTGCGGCGGAACTCGTCCGCGGACCCATCGTCCTTAAGCAGGCTCATTACCCATTCGAGCATCGAAGGAGTTGCCATGTTGGTGCCCCCACCAGTGAGAAGAGATGTGGACCCGAACTCAAGTCGGGCTCTGTTTCTGACGTTAGAAACGGCTCGCTCGGATTCATCGGGGAATGCCCCCGACCATCGGTCATCCCTTAGGGGGTCCGGAACAAAATTCGGACATGCGCAGGCCAGGAGGATGGCGGGCCGGCTGGGGGAGGTCGTGATTGCCGAGTTCCCCGGCTATTCCGGAGGTGAAACTTGTGGGCCGATGTGAATCATCCCGGGAATGCTGGAGAGGCAATTTCGTGGGCCGCGGAATGCGCTCAAACATTAATTAGGGGGTGCCCTGAGAATGTCGTAGGGCAGTAATTGTGTCGTGGCGCGGGGTGGTCAGCCGGCGATGCGGCGCACGCGCCCGGCCCGCTCGTCAGCGGTCATCAGATCGTCCGCCGCGAGCAACTCCGGGAGCAGCCGCTCGACGGTGCAACGAGCGACGGTGACCCCACGCTCGTTGAGCACCGACCACAGGCGGCGGGCGCCGTAGCCAGGCCCGAACTCCGCACGAGCCTCCGCGATCTTGACCAGCAGGTACTCGTCGCGGATCTGGCTCGCGGTCGGCCGGGCGGCCCGCGCGGCGTAGTAGGTGCTCGGGGAGATCGGGGCGCCGTGCGCGGAGAGGACGGCGCAGATGGCCTCGACACCCCAGGCCAGGTTGTCGGCCGACTGACGCCCCGCGTTCTGCGCGATGAAAGCGACGAGGCGTGCGGTCGGCGGCCGCTTGCTGCCCAGGACCAGCGGTGCGGCCGCGAGGATCTCGGCGGCTCGGGTGGCTTCGGCCGCGAGGCGCTTACTTTCCCGCGTCTGCGCCGGCGCCCAGCTGGGGGTGCCGGGGCGGAGGCCGTCGTCGATCTCCGCCCGTCGGATCCACTGCCGCACCGACTCCGGGGAGCGGATGCCGAGTTCCTCGGCCACGGCGCGGATGGCGCTGGCTTCCGAGGGATGCAGCGCGCGGGCAGCGGCGACCATCCGAACGGCCTGTTGGCGAAGCTCGGCGGGGTAGTTGCTCGGGCGTCGGGTCATTCTCCCCGTGCTCTGCCCCGGGGTGGGGTCGCCAACCTGAATCCGACTCAGGACGTGAGGTTCTGACCGAAGGGACTAGCGCCAGCTCACCCGATCGGGCCGGGTGTACACCGTCATGTCCATCCCGCGCAGGAAGCCGATCAGCGTGATGCCGGCGTCCACCGGCGAGTTCGACGGCGAGCGGGGACGGTGCGGAGATGGCGGCCACCACCGGCACTCCGGCCATCGCGGCCTTCTGGATCAGTTCGAACGAGGCCCGGCCGGAGAGCAGGAGCACCGAACCGGTGGCCGGCATGCGGCCGTTCAGCAGGGCCCAGCCCAGCACCTTGTCGACGGCGTTGTGCCGGCTCACGTCCTCGCGGATCACCTGCAGTTCGCCGGCGGCGCCGAAGAGTCCGGCACCGTGCGGGCCGCGGCGGCCCTGCAACGACGCGGTCCTCGCCGCCGACATCGGGGCTTGCCTCGAAGGCGAACTGCTTTGACCGCCTACTCGTCGATGAGCGGGAGCGCGGCCACGACGATCGGGTCATCGATCCGGCCCTGGGCGTGGGCAACGTGTAGCTGCTTGACCATCGACGGGATCCAGAACATCCGGATCTGGGCGGCGACGGCCGCGGCCGCCTTCTCCTCCGGCCGGTCCCGGAACTTGTCGGCGATCGCCTTGGCCTGCTTCACCGCCGGGCTGTCGGAGGCGTTCACGCCGGGACCCGGCGGGGAGCGGGAGAGGTCAGACGAGGCATGGCGCGAACTTATCGCCCGTCCCACGGAGCCCGGGAACACGCCTGCGCAGCGTGGCGAGGCGATTTCTCTGGCAGAAACGCCCTCCGTCGCGGACACTGGAGAGGCAACCCGGCCCGCGCCATGGGCCGGGTCGTCTGCGAGGAGGCTCGCGTGGGCCATGCCCTGGTCCTGAACGCGACGTACGAACCTCTGTGCGTCGTGCCTTCCCGGCGCGCGCTCATCCTCGTCCTCAACCACAAGGCGAGCTCCGTCGAGGACTCCGGGTCGATCGTGCACAGCGCGGCCGCCGAGATCCCCTTACCCGCGGTGGTACGCCTGCACCGTTACGTGCGAGTGCCTTACCGCGCCGGGGTCCCCTTGACCCGGCGCGCGATTTTTGCCCGGGACGGGGGTCGCTGCGTCTACTGCGGCGCGGTGGCGAACAGCGTCGACCACGTGGTCCCGCGCAGCCGGGGCGGCCAGCACACCTGGGAGAACGTGGTCGCGGCCTGCCGCCGGTGCAACCACGTCAAGAGCGACCGGGCGATCTCCGAACTCGGCTGGGGCGTGCGGGTCGCGCCCCGCCAGCCCAGCGGCCCCGCGTGGCGCATCCTCGGCACCGGCCGGCACGACCCGCGCTGGTTGCCGTACCTGACCGGCTACGGCCGGGACGGCCTTCCGGGCGAGGCCACCGCCTGACCGGGGTAGCGTCGACGGCTGTGCAGGATGACTCGGGCCCCGAGGTGCGCGTCAGCTGTTACGGCGCGCTGGCGAGCCGAGCCGGCATTCGCTCGGCGACGGTGCGTGCGGCCACGCTCGGCGAGGCGGCTGCCGCAGTCGGGCTGGAACTGGACCTGCACGTGGTGGCTGCGCTCAACGGGGACCGGATCAGCCGCGACCCGGCGATTGCGCTGGCCGCGGGCGACTCCGTCGCGTTCATCTCCGCCGACGCCGGCGGCTGACCGGCGTCGACCTCAGGGCCCTTCTCCTTCGAGTCGCGCGCCGATGTCCGCGGCGAGGACGGCGTCGTGCAGGGCGGCCGCCGCCAGCGACCACGGCGTCTGATTGCCGGTGATCAGACCGACGGGTGGAGTGTGCGGGGTCGGCGAGATCGGGATCAGGCGCATGCCCTCCGGCACGCCGTAGCTGTGCGGCCACGGATGCGCGACCACGCTGGACCAGCGCCGCGTCGCCAGGTGCGCGTAGAGCGATTCGACGGTGTCGGCCTCGACGACGACATCGGCGCGCACGCCCGACTCGGCCATGGCGGTGTCGATGATCCGCCGGTTCTGCATCGCGGTGGACAGTGCGCACATCGGAACGTCCCCCAGGTCGCCCCAGCCCAGCGACTCACGCTCGGCCAACGGTCCGTCGGCGGGCGTGAGCAGCAGGTAGCGCTCTCGGTAGAGCGGCAGCACGCGGGAGTGGGCGTCAGGCTCCTCAGGGAGGTAGGTCAGCCCCGCATCGAGCTCGAAATCGGCCAGGCGGCGCACGATCTCCGCGGAGGACAACACCTCGATGCGGATGCGCGCCCGAGGGTGACGGTCCGTCAGCGCGGTGGTCAGCCAAGGCAGCGTCGGGACCGCAGTGGGGATGGCGCCGACGCGCACGGTCGCGGTCAGGCCGTGGTGCAGCCGGTCCAGGTCGAGCAACAACGCATCGCGCTCGGCGAGAATCCGGTGCGCCCAGCCGAGAACCTGGGTGCCTTCGTCGGTGAGCCCGCCGTAGCGCTGCCCACGGTTGACGATGGTCACCCCGAGTTGATGCTCCAGTTTGCGCAGCGCGGCGGACAGCGCGGGCTGACTGACATGGCAGGCACCGGCCGCCCGGCCGAAGTGCCGTTCGCGGTCCAGGGCGACCAGGTACTCAAGCTGACGCAGCAGGATGTCCCCGGACATGCGGCGAGTCTACGGCGTTGACCTGCGACGATAAACGAGGATTATGAACAGATCGACGGTATGAGCTTGCCCGGCGGCCGGCTCGGCCGCAGCCTGGGATGTCCCATCCCGCGGCGACGGAGTTTGTCATCACGACGGTCTGCGCGCCTACTCTCGAAGGCGTGGCTCCCGGTGGTTACTTCGGGGCGGCGCTGGTGGTCGACGTCCACGCTGCCGGGGCCGACGCGTGCCGCCTCGAACTTTCCGAGGACGTCCTGCGGGCCTACCTGGGCGGCGTCGGACTGGGAACCTGGCTGCTGCGCACGCTCGGTGAGCCCGGCGTCGACCCGCTCGCGCCCGAGGCACCACTGGCCTTCGTCTTCTCCCCGCTGGTCGGCACCCCGCTGACCACGAGCGCCAAATTCGCCGTGGTCGCCAAGTCCCCGCTCACCGGGCTGCTTACCGACGCGCTCGCCTCCAGCCAGTTCGCGATCGCGGGAAAGCTCACCGGGCACGACGCGATCGTGGTCAGGGGCAAGGCCGCCGAGCTCTCCGTCGTGCTCGTCGACGCCGAGGGCGTGCGGGTCGCGACCTGCCCGGAACTCGCCGGGCTGTCCGCCGCCGATGCCGAGGTCGCCCTCCGGGAGCGATTCGGCCGCGGCTGGCGCGCGGCCGTGATCGGACCCGCGGGCGAACGGGGCGTCAGATACGCGACGATCAGCCACGACGGCCGGCACGCCGGGCGCGGCGGCCTCGGGGCGGTCCTCGGGGCCAAGAACATCAAGGCGCTGCTGGTCCGCGCCTCCGGCAAGGCCGCCGTGCACGACGCCGACGCGGTGCTCGCCGCCGCGAAGGATCTGCGCGAGCGCAGTTTCGGCCCGGCCACCGCGAAGTACCGCGAGCTCGGGACGCTGGCCAACCTGCTCGCGTTCAACGCCGTCTCCACCCTGCCCACCCGCAACTTCACCGCGGCCACCTTCGATTCCGCTCCGCGGCTGGCGGCCGAGGAACTGCACGAACTGCGCGGGGTCGCCCGCAACTCCTGCGCGTCCTGCTCGATCGGCTGCGAGCACATCTACGCCCGCAAGGGCGGCGGCCAGCAGCGCATGGAGTACGAGAACGTGTTCGCGCTCGGTCCGATGTGCGGAGTCGGCGACCCGGACGAGGTGATGGCGGCCAGCGCACGTTGCGACGAACTCGGGCTCGACACCATCTCGGCCGGCGGCACGATCGCGTGGGCGATGGAGTGCGCCGAGCGCGGACTGCTCGACGAGCCCTGGCTCCGCTTCGGCGACGGCGCCGCGCTGCTGCGCGCCCTGGATGCGGTCGGCGCGCGCTCGCCCGGGCTGGGCGAGCTGCTCGCGCAGGGGTCGCGGCATGCCGCGGCAATCGTCGGCCAGGGCTCGATCGATTTCGCCCCGCAGGTGAAGGGGATGGAGCTCCCCGGCTACGAGCCGCGCACCATGCAGACGATGGCGCTCGGGCTCGCGGTCAATTCCCGGGGCGCGGACCACAACCGCTCCGGCGCCTACGAGGCCGACCTCTCCGGCGACCTCGACCGCCTCGCCGGCGGGAGCGCGCACGTCGCCGCCGCGATCGGTACCGAGGACCGGGCCGCGGTGATGGACTCGATGATCTTGTGCAAGTTCCTGCGCGGGGTGTTCTCCGACCCGTTCACGGAGTGGGCGGCCCTGCTGCGCCCCGTCACCGGCTGGGACGTCGACGCCGACGAGCTGCGGGCCACCGCCCGCCGGATCGTCGACGCCAAACGGGCCTACAACCTGCGTGAGGGCGCCACGGCCGCCGACGACACCCTGCCCGCGCGGCTGCTGGAGACCGGGGTGGAGCTGGCCTCCGGTCGGACCGCGACGCTCAGCTCCGCGACCTTGCAGTCCATGGTCGACGGCTACTACGCGGCCCGTGGCTGGGACGCTGCGGGCCGCCCGCCCTCGGTTTAGGCTCCCATCAGCTCCACCTCTTCGCCCAGGAGGCTGCGATCACCGCCCTGCAGGAACCCGAGACCGGCACCGCCGCCCCGACGGTCGCTGTGACCATCGACGGCCGTGGGGTCACGGTCGCGCCCGGAACGACGATCTACGACGCGGCGAAGGCCGTCGGCGTGGACATCCCTGTGCTGTGCCACAACGAGCGCTACGACCCCGTCGGGGTCTGCCGGATGTGCGTGGTCGACACCGGCGGACGCGTCTTCGCGGCCTCCTGCGTGCGCCCGTGCGAGGACGGCATGACGGTCAAGACCACCTCGCCGGAGCTGGAGCGCAGCCGCACCGTCCTGACCGAGCTGCTGCTCTCCGACCAGCTCCCGCGTGAGCAGGACCCGAAGCAGACCACCACCGCGGACAACAAGCTGCTCGAGCTGGCCGACAAGTACGGCGTCTCCCGCGAGACCACCGACCTGCCGCTGGGCACCGGCCGTGGGCAGGACCTGTCCAACCCGGTCATCGCGATGGACCACGACTCCTGCATCCTGTGCGACCGCTGCGTGCGCGCCTGCGACGACCTGCAGGGCAACGACGTCATCGGCCGCTCGGGCAAGGGTTACGAGACCCGGATCGCGTTCGACCTCAACGACCCGATGGGCGCCAGCTCCTGCGTCACCTGCGGGGAGTGCGTGCAGGCCTGTCCGACCGGGGCGCTGACCAACAAGGCGATCCGCTCGATCCCGATTCAGCCGCGCGAGCAGCTCGAGGCCGTCGAGTCGGTGTGCCCGTACTGCGGCGTCGGCTGCGCGCTGACCTACTTCGTGGACCGCGAGCGCGGCGCGATCTCCTTCGCCGAGGGCCGCCCGCAGCCCGGCTCGCAGAGCCGGCTGTGTGTGAAGGGCCGTTACGGCTGGGACTACTCGGCCTCCCCGCAGCGGTTGACGATGCCGCTGATCCGCATCGACTCCTCCTACCCCAAGGGCGCGCTGTCCGCCGATGTGCGCGGCGACAGCGACGGCAAGCAGGCCACCGACCGCGGGCAGAAGAAGCGGGAACAAAAGGATGGCCGGCCGGGCAAGGACCGTGGCCGCAAGCCCGGCGGGCTGGTCGACTACGACGAGGTCATGCCGCACTTCCGCGAGGCCACCTGGGACGAGGCGCTCGACCTGGTCGCCCGCCGTCTGAAGGAGATCCACGGCACCGGCGGGCCGGGCGCCATCGCGGGCTTCGGCTCGGCGAAGTGCTCGAACGAAGAGGCGTATCTCTTCCAGAAGCTCATCCGGACCGGGTTCGGCACCAACAACGTCGACCACTGCACCCGGCTGTGCCACGCGTCCTCGGTCGCCGCCCTGTTCGAGGGCGTCGGTTCCGGGGCGGTGTCCACCACCTACGGCGACGTCGCCAACGCCGACGTCGCGATCATCACCGGCTCGAACCCGACCGCCAACCACCCGGTGGCCAGCTCGTTCTTCAAGCAGGCCCGCCGGCGTGGCACCACGATCATCTACATCGACCCGCGAGCCTCGACGGTCGCCGAGCACGCCGACATCTTCGTCCAGCTCAAGCCGGGCACCGATGTCGCGTTCTACAACGCGGTCATGTGCGAGATCATCACCCTGGGTCTGACGGACCCTCAGTTCATTGCGGACCGCACCTCGAACTACGAGGCGCTCGCGGCCACCGTCGCGGAGTACCCGCCGGAGCGGGCCGAGCAGATCACCGGCGTCCCGGCCGACACCATCCGCGCGGTCGCGCGGGCCTGGGGCGAGGCGGGGGCCGCGGTCGTCTACTGGGGGATGGGGATCTCCCAGCACACCACCGGCACCGACAACGCGCGCTGCCTGATCGCGCTGTGCTCGATCACCGGTCAGGTCGGGCGGCCCGGCACCGGCCTGCACCCGCTGCGCGGGCAGAACAACGTGCAGGGCGCCTCGGACGCCGGCCTGATCCCGATGTTCTACCCGGACTACCAGGGCGTCACCGGCGACGCGACCCGGTTGCGCTTCGAGCAGGCCTGGGGCGCCAGCCTCGACCCCAACCGCGGGCTCACCGTCACCGAGATCATCCACTCGATCCTGGCCGGCGGCGTGCGCGGGATGTACATGCTCGGGGAGAACCCTTTCCTGTCCGACCCGAACACCAACAAGGTCCGCAAAGCGCTCTCCGCACTGGAGTTCCTTGTCGTGCAGGACATCTTCCTGACCGAGACCGCCGAGTTCGCCGACGTGATCCTGCCCGCGACCTCGTATCTGGAGAAGGACGGCACCTACACCAACACCGACCGCCGGGTGCAACTCGGCCGTAAGGTGATGGACCCGCCGGGCGAGGCGCGTGCGGACTGGTGGATCGAGCAGGAGATCGCGCGCCGGATCGGGCTGGACTGGAACTACTCCTCGCCGTCCGAGGTGTTCGACGAGATGGTCGCGTTGATGCCGTCCTACACCAACCTCAACTACGGCAACCTGGGCGCCAGCGGCAAGCTCTATCCCAACGACGACCCCGAGCACTCCGACGGCACCATCGTCATGTTCAACGAACGGTTCAACACCGACGACGGCCTGGCGCACCTGGTGCCCGCCCAGTGGCTGCCGGCGAAGGAGCTGCCCGACGCCGAGTACCCACTGGTGCTCAACACCGGCCGCCTGCTGGAGCACTGGCACACCGGCTCGATGACGCGCCGCTCCTTCGCCCTCGATGCGATCGCACCGATCGCCGAGGTGTACATGCACCCCAAGGACGCGGCCGACCGCGGCCTCGTGCACGGTGCGATGGCCCGGGCCCGGTCCCGGCGGGGCTCCATCGAACTGCAGGTGCGGGTCAGTCACCGCGAGCAGCAGGGCAACGTGTTCATCCCGTTCCACTTCCGGGAGGCCGCGGCCAACCTGCTGACCATCGACGAGGTTGACCCGGTCGGGAAGATCCCCGAGTTCAAGTTCTGCGCCGTCCAGGTCGAGGCCGTCGGGGCCGTCCTGTGAAAGCTCCGGAGCGGGTTCCGGGGGTCGAGGCACGCGCGGGCAAGTTCCCCGGGCCGTCGCTGATCCCCGCGCTGAACGCGATCCAGGCCCGGCTGGGCTGGCTGCCGCGCGAGGAGCTGGAGAAGCTCGCGCTGGACACCAAGCGGCCGCGGTACGAGATCGAAGGGCTGATCTCCTTCTACCCGCACTTCCGGACCGCTCCGCCGCCCAAGGTGGCCCTGCACGTGTGCCACGACCTGTCCTGCTTCCTCGCCGGCGGCGAGGCGCGCATCGCGGAGCTGAGGGAGCGTCACGGCGAGGCGGAGGACGTCGAACTGGTCGAGGTCTCCTGCCTCGGCCGCTGCGACACCGCCCCGGCCTGCGCGGTCAACGAGCGCCCGGCGTCGATGGACGCGGCCGAAGAATTGATCGCGGCGGCCCGCGACACCGGGGTCGGCCATGCCGCCGCCAAGACCCGCACCGAGCCGTGGCCGAACGACCCCTATGCGGCCGGGTCCGGGATCGCCGAGCGGTACGCGACTCTGCGTGCGCTGCTCGCCGGCACGCTCGACCCGGGCGAGCTCGTCACCACGCTCAAGGACTCCGGGCTGCGCGGCATGGGCGGCGCCGGGTTCCCCACCGGGCAGAAGTGGGAGCTCGTCCGCGGTGCGTCGGGTCCGGTGAAGTACGTCATCTGCAACGCCGACGAGTCCGAGCCCGGCACCTTCAAGGATCGACAGATCCTGGCCACGCAGCCCCATCTCGTCATCGAAGGGCTGATGTGCGGCATGGCCGTGATCGGCGCTGAAGAAGGCTGGGTCTTCATACGGCACGAGTACGGCCCCGAGGAGCACGTGCTGCGCGAGGAGCTCGAGGCGCTGCGCGCGGCCGGCGTGATCGGGCCGGACTCCTGCGGCAGCGGCCGGCGGCTGAACGTCGAGATCTTCGTCTCGCCCGGCGGTTACATCCTCGGCGAGGAGACCGCGCTCATCGAGTGCATGGAGGGCCACCGCGGCGAACCCCGCAACAAGCCGCCGTTCCCCGGCACCTACGGGCTGCACGGCCGGCCCACGCTGATGAACTCGGTGGAGACCTTCGCCGACGTGCCGGTGATCGCCCAGCGCGGGGCCGCCTGGTGGCAGGAGCAGGGGCTGGGCGAGTCGGTCGGCTGGAAGTTCTTCGCCATCTCTGGGCACGTCGAGAAGCCGGATGTCTACTGCGTGCCGATGGGCACCACGGTGCGGGACCTGATCGAGTTGGCCGGCGGCGTGACCGGCGCCCGTGAGGTCGGCGCGGTACAGCCCGGCGGCGCGTCGTCGAACTTCATCGGGCCGGACAAGCTGGACCTGGCGCTGGACTTCGGCAGTGCAGCGAAAGCCGGCACGATGCTGGGCTCCGGCGCGATGGTCGTCCTGGCCGAAGGCACCGACGAACTTGCTGCGGCCACCAACGTGCTGCGGTTCTTCCGCAACGAGTCCTGCGGCAAGTGCGTGCCGTGCCGGGTGGGGTCGAGCAAGGCGCACGACATCCTGCGCGGCGTCCTCGACGAGGGCGTGCCGCTCGACGGTCCCCGGCGCGAACGGATCCTCGAACTCGAAGAGGTCCTGCGCAAGACCTCCATCTGCGGGCTCGGGCAGGTCGCGCTCGGCCCCGTTGTGTCCGTCCTCGGCCTGAACAAGGGCGGTGCCGCGGCGCGGCCACAGCCCAAACCCGAGGGAGCCCCGGGGCAGCCCACCAAGTGAGTGGGCGGGAGTTCTTCACGGCGCTCACCGTCGCCGAGGCGCTGGTCGGCTTCCGGCCGGCGCGGCGCACCGCCGTGGAGTCGGTGCCGCGCGAGGAGTTGCTGCACCGGGTGCCCGCGGCCGACGTCCATACCGTGCACCCCCTGCCCGGCTTCGCCCGCGCCACCGTCGACGGGTACGCGGTTCGCGCGGCCGACACCTACGGTGCCTCCGACGGACTGCCCGCCTACCTCGATCTGGCCGGCAGTGTCCGGATGGGGCGCGCGCCGGATGTGGCGGTGCCGCCGCACGGCGCGGTCGCGATACCCGACCGGGGCGGTGATCCCGGACGGAGCCGACGCGGTGGTGATGATCGAGTACACCGCGCAGCCCATGCCCGGCACCATCGAGGTGACCCGCCCGGTCGCCCCCGGCGGCGGTGTGGTGGGCGCGGCCGACGACGTTGCGGTCGGTGGAGTGCTGGTACCTGCCGGGCGCCCCCTGCGTGCCCCAGACCTCGGGCTGCTCGCCTCGGCCGGCGTCGGCAGCGCCGCCGTGCACGCGCGGCCGCGGGTGACGATCTTGTCCACCGGGGATGAAGTGGTCTCGCCGGACACGGAGGATCTGACGGCTGGTCAGGTGCGGGACGCCACCGCGAGCGCGCTCTCGGGGCTGATCCGCGACGCGGGCGGTGCCCCCGTGTACGCCGGCGTCGTGGCGGACGAGGCGGAAGCGCTGATCGAGGCGCTCCGGACGGCGCTGGCCGACTCCGACCTCGTGGTGATCTCGGCCGGATCGTCGGTGGGAGCCCGCGACGAGACCGCGGCCGCGGTGGCGAAGCTCGGTGAGATCTGGTGCCACGGCCTGGCGATCAAGCCCGGCAAGCCGACGATCCTGGCCGAGTGCGCCGGGGTCCCGTTGATCGGGCTTCCCGGCAATCCGCTCTCAGCCCTGGTGGTGTTCCGCCTGCTCGGCGTCCCGCTGATCTGGCGGCTGGCCGGGTGCGATCGGCCGCCACCGCAGCCCAGCACCCGCGCTCGGCTCGCCCGCAACGTCGCCTCGCAGGCCGGTCGGCTCGACGTGATTCAGGTCCAGGTCACCGACGGACTGGCCGAGCCGCTGCACGGCCCGTCGGCGCTGCTGTCGGTGCTGGCCAGGGCGGACGGCTACCTGCTGGTCCCCGAGCCCGCCACCGGGCTCGACCGCGGCACCGAGGTCGAGGTCGTGCTTTACGCGTGAAGCCTCCCCGCGCCGGGTATCGCCCCGGGATGGACGTCCGACGCCTGGCCATCGCGCTCAGTGCCGCGTTGCTCTGCGGTCTGCTGGCCGGCTGCGGTTCGGGCACCGAAACGATCACCAAGGCGAACGCAGACACTCTGCGCTCTCAGGTCGACGCGATCCGCGCGGCCGTCGCGGACGGCCGGAACCCCGCCGCGCTGAGCGCCCTCGCCGATCTGCGCAAGGAGATCCGGCGTCTCGCCGAGTCCGGAGAGCTCAATGCCGACGACAGCGAGGTGCTGCTGACGCAGGCGGACCGCATTGCGGAAAACATCAAGTCCCGGGCCACCCCCACGCCGCGGCCCACCCCGACCCCTCTGGTGGTCGTGGAGCTGCCCCTGGGCCAGGGCAAAGGCGAAGGGAACGGCAAGGACAAGGGCAAGGGCAAGGACAAGGGCGACGGCGAGGACGAGGGAGATGACTGACGCCGGGGCCGCCCCGATCGACGCCGGGCCCCTCAAGGCCGGGGTGCAGATCGGCGAGCGCTACACGCTGACCCGCCTGATCGGTACCGGCGGCATGGCCTCGGTGTGGGCCGCCCAGGACCCGCGCCTGGACCGCGAGGTCGCGATCAAGATCATCTCGGACACCCTGGCCCTGGACCCGACCTTCGTCGACCGGTTCGCGCGCGAGGCGAGGATCGCCGCCGCGCTGTCGCACCCGCACGTGGTGGGCGTCTTCGACTACGGCTCCCAGGGTGGGCGCCCCTACCTGGTGATGGAGTACGTGCCGGGCGGAACGCTGTCGAGCCGCCTCAAGGAGGGCCGCTTCGACTGGGACGCGAGGACACTGACCCGGGAGTTGCTTGACGCGTTGGGTTACATCCATGCCGCGGGCATCCTGCACCGCGATCTCAAGCCGGCCAACGTCCTCATCGGCGCGGACGGCCGCGCCCGGCTCACCGACTTCGGCATCGCCCACCTGGCCGACGCCACCAAGCTGACCAGCACCGGCTTCATCGTCGGCACGGAGAAGTACATCTCGCCGGAGGTACGCCGCGGTGCGCCGGCCTCGGTCGGCAGTGATCTGTACGGGCTCGGGGTACTGCTGCGGGAGTGCGCCACGGCCAGCGCCCCGGGCGAGGTCACCGAGCTGACCGACCGGCTCACCGATCCTGACCCAAGCCGCCGCCCGCCTTCCGCCGCGGCCGCGCTGGCGCTGCTGGACGACACCGCAGATCACTTGCCGCCCACCGCTCCCATGGCGTCGGCCGCGTCCGATACCCCGACGCAGACGATGACTGCGCTGACGGAGATCGCCGCACCGCTCACCGGCAGCGCACCCGACCCTTCCCAGAAGCGGTTCCCGCGCTGGGCGCCGGGCGCGCTGGCCGCGGCGGCCGTGGCCTCGGTGCTCCTGGTGGTGGCGCTGGCCAGCAGCGGTGGCGGTCAGGGTGACCCGCTCACGCCTCCGCCGGCGGGCGGGTCCCTGAGCCAACAGCTCGACCAGCTCGACGACCTGATCGACAGGGCCCGGCCCTGAGGCGTCGATAGCCTGCACGCCGTGCCGACTTCGAGCCCGTTCATTTCCGACATCCCCGCCGCGCAGGCGCTCGCCGCGTGGCTGGAGGCGTGCGCGGAGGCGGGGTGCCCGCCCCGGCTGCCCGCCGAGCGGGTGCCGGTGGCGGAAGCGGTCGGCCGGGTCACGGCCGCCCCGGTGTGGGCCACCCGCTCCTCCCCGGCGTTCGATTCCGCCGCGATGGACGGCATCGCGGTCCGGGCTGCCGACACGGCGGCAGCGTCCGAGACCTCTCCCGTGCACCTGCCCACCGAGGCGTTCGAGGTCGTCGACACCGGCGACCCGCTGCCGACCGGCTACGACGCCGTCGTCATGCGCGAGCACATCCATCACGAGGCCGATGGCGCCGCCGAGCTGCGGGCCGCGGTAGCGCCCTATCAGCACGTCCGCTCGATCGGGGAGGACATCAGCGCCGGCGAACTGCTGCTGCCCGAAGGGCACCGGCTGCGCCCGGTCGACATCGCCGCCGCCGCGGCCGCGGGGGCCGTCGACGTGACCGTGCGCCGCCGCCCGCGGGTCGCCGTGCTGCCGACCGGCGACGAGATCGTCCCCGTCGGCAGCGATCCGACGCCGGGTCAGATTCTCGACACCAACTCGCTGATGCTGGCTGCGCAGGCGCGCGAGGTCGGGTGCGAGGCGCGGGTGACCGCGATCCTCGCCGACGACCCGGCGCTGATCGCTGCCGAGCTCGTGGCCGCGGCCGACAACGCCGACCTGGTCATCCTGGTGGCGGGCTCCAGCGCCGGCCGCGACGACTACACCGCAGCCGTGGTGGCCGAGGCGGGGACGCTGGCCGTGCACGGCGTCGCGGTCAAGCCCGGGCACCCGGTCGTCCTCGGCGTCGTCGGCGGCACCCCCGTCATGGGCGCCCCCGGCTACCCCGTATCGGCGGCCCTGACCTTCGACATCTTCGCCGCGCCCCTGCTCGCGAGCCTGGAGGGTGCGCCGCCGCCGGAGCGGCCGGAGACCACCGCGCGGCTGGCCCGCAAGCTGCCCTCGTCGATCGGCAGCGACGACTGGGTCCGGGTGCGCCTGGGCCGGGTCGGCGGCGAGATCGTCGCCACCCCGTTGCCCCGCGGAGCCGGGGTGCTGACCTCGCTGGTGCGCGCGGACGGCCTGCTCGTGGTGCCGTCAGGGGTCGAGGGGCACCTGGCGGGAGAGACCGTGCGGATCCAGTTGCTGCGGGGCCTCGGTGAGATCGGGCGCACCGTGGTGGCTATCGGCTCGCACGACCTCGTCCTCGACGTCGCCGCGTCCGCGCTGCGGGCCGCGGACCCGCGGCACTCGCTGGTCTCCTCCAACGTCGGCTCGCTCGGCGGACTGGTCGCCCTGCGCGACGGGCTCTGCCACCTCGCCGGCTCGCACCTGCTCGATGAGACGACCGGGACCTACACCCTGCCCTTCGTCGACCGCTTGCTCGGCGACGGACCCGACATCGCGGTGATCCGGCTGGTGCACCGCGAGCAGGGGCTGATGGTCGCGCCCGGAAACCCCCTCGGGATCCACGGCGTCGAGGACCTGACCCGCCCCGGACTGCGCTACGTCAACCGCCAGCGCGGCGCCGGCACCCGGGCTTTGCTCGACGCCGAACTCTCGGCGCGGGGGATAGATCCGACGGCGATCGAGGGCTACCCCCGCGAGGAGTACACCCACCTCGCCGTCGCCGCCGCGGTCGCCGCCGGCCGGGCTGACGCGGGCATGGGTATCCGCGCCGCCGCCCGGGCCTTCGGCCTCGACCTCGTCCCGGTCGCCGACGAGCCATACGACCTGGTCCTGCGTACCGAGACCGTGGACGACCCGCTGCTCGCCCCGCTGTGGGCACTGCTGGCCGACCCGAAGTTCCGCTCCGACGTCGAGGCCCTCGGCGGCTACTCCTGCGCCGAGACCGGGCTACGCATCCGTTGAGAGGCGGTGCAGCTGACCGGCGTCCTCCAGGTCGTAGCCGGTCAGCTGCTCGACGGCTGTGTGGACCCGGCGGTCCCGGACCGCGGCGATGAGAGGTTCGGCGGCGCCCAGCGCGTCCCCGGGCAGTACGACGTCGTAGTGCTCCCACGCGAGCGGAATGAAGTCGAGGTCGAGCTGGGCGGCGGCGACGCCAAGAGCGAGCCCGGCGTCGGCGATGCCGGCGGCGACCGCGAGGGCGATCTCCAGGTGTGAGGTGAACTCCGGCCCGGTGACGCCATCCGCGGGCGCGCCTGCCTCGGTGAGCAGCTGGTCGAGCAGGATGCGGGTCCCCGCGCCGGCTTCGCGCTTGGCCACCCGCCGGCCGACCAGGTCCGCGGCCGTGATGATTCCTTCGGGATTGCCCCGGGGCACGACAAGTCCCTGCTGGCGACGCCAGAGCCGGAGCAGGTGCGGATCGCGTCCGCGCAGCAGAGCCTCGGCGAAGGGTGCGTTGTAGTCGCCGCTGTGATGGCGCAGGTGGATCGCCGCCCCGTCGGCGTCGCCCGCCGCGAGCGCGCGGAGTCCCGAGAAGCTGCCGCGGGAGGCGGTGAGCGCGACCGTGCGACCGGCATGGTCGAGCAGGAGTTGCAGGGCCGGGTCGTCGCTGCCGGCGAGGCGGAACAGCCGCTCGCCCTGGCGGAGGCGCAGCGCGGCCAGGTAGGCCTCGGGGGCGATGCGCGTCCGGCGGCGCGACTCCACGACGACGACGCCGGCCTCCGCAAGGTGCCCGTAGGCGCGGCTGATGGTGGACGCGGTGGCGCCGACCTGCGCCGCGTAGGCGCGCACCGACAGCAGCTCGGCGCCCGGCCGGAGCTGCCGCGAGATGACCTGATCGGCGAGCCTAGAACTGATGTCGAGGTAACGCGTCATGAGCGCTCGTGCGGCGACGGTGAGCTGGACAAACGCCGGCCTGCTTCCGCTTCTGTCCCGTGATTGGATCAGTAACGCTACAGAAGCAGCCACCTATATTCTACCGCCGACGGGCCGTCAGAAACAGGCTGCACTTCGGCCGCGAACTCGGCTTGCCTGACTGGATGGACCCGGTCGAGCGCTGGCAGATTCAGGTGCCTGTCGTTCCGGTCCTGCCCGCGAGGTTGGTCGAGTCCGGGACGCCCGCGCCGGGGACGCCGGCCAGCGGCCTGCTCCGTTCCTTGCCGCTGGCGTTCGCGGCCGGCGCGCTGATCGGCGTGCTCGGCGGCATGATCGGGCTCGGCGGTGCCGAATTCCGTCTGCCCTTGCTGCTCGTCGTGTTCGGCTTCGCCGCCCTGCAGGCCGTGATCCTGAACAAGGCGATGAGCCTGGTCGTCGTCGCCACCGCGTTGCCGGCGCGGCTTTTCGCCGTCCCGCCGGGCGACCTCGCCGACGAGTGGACGGTCATCGTCAACCTGCTGGCCGGCAGCCTGCTCGGCGCCTGGATCGGCGCGACCTGGGCGATCCGGATGCGTTCGGCGACGCTGTACAAGGTCCTCGCCGCGCTGCTGGTGCTGATCGCAGCCGTGCTCGCGGCCAACCACGCCGGCACTGTGCAGGAAGCCGACCTGTCCTCCGGTGCGCAGGTTGTCGCGGGCGTCGTCGCCGGCCTGCTGATCGGCATCGTGGCCGCCTTGATGGGCGTTGCCGGCGGGGAGCTCCTGATCCCGACGATCGTGTTGCTCTACGGCCTGGACATCAAACTTGCCGGCAGCGTCTCCCTGGCCGTCTCCCTGCCGACGATGCTCGTTGCCTTCGCGCGCTACAGCCGGGACTCCAGCTTCGTCGTTCTCAAGGAGAACGGACGCTTCGCCCTGGCGATGGCCGCGGGCTCGGTGGTGGGAACCGTCGTTGGCGGAGCGCTGCTCGGCGTCGTCTCCGAAGCCGTACTCGTGCCGACCTTGTGCGCGCTGCTCCTGCTGTCCTCGGTCAAGGTCTGGTCGCACCGGTAGCTCCTGACGGGGTGTCAGCCCGCTCCGGGCCCGATGAGGCCGTCAGCGACGAGGCGCCGGATTAGGGCAGCCCGCGTCGTGTCCTCGGAAGCGGCGCGCGCGTCAATCGCTGCGAGCAGCTCGGGGGGAAAGCGCAAACTGACGGCCGGCCCGATCTCCGGTCGTCCGCCTTTCGACGGGCCGTCCCATTCGGCAACGGCGACCCGGCCGACGCGCCACTGTCCGTCAGCGGTCCGGAGGCCGGGGATCTCGCCGCGCCGCATCGCGGCATACACGGTGGCCGCGCTCGCGCCCGCCTCGGCCGCCGCCTCGTCCAGCGTCATCCAGTCCTCGGACCGGCTGTGCGGACCCAGCTTGCTCATCGCATGTCACCTTGTTCGTCTCGCCAGTCACCCACCTGATAAACGATATTGACAACACCGACAGTTTCCGACTGCGGAAACTGGGCCGCTGATGGCGTAACTCCGCCGTGAGGCTCCCGGGGTAGCGTCCCCTCCCGTGACCGACCTGCACGACCTCAGCGCGCTCGAGGCGGCCGCCGCGCTCCGGCGCGGCGAGTTCACCGCCATCGAGTTGACCGAGCACTACCTCAAGCGGTCTGAAACGCTCGGTGACAGCGTCGGGGCGTTCGTCACGCTGACCCCGGACCTGGCGCTGGCGCAGGCGCGGGGGGCGGACGAGCGGCTCAAGGCGACGGGGCCGGACGAGGTGCTGGCGCCGCTGTTCGGCGTCCCCGTACCCATTAAGGACCTGACTCCGGTAGCCGATGTGCGTATGACCATGGGTTCCCGCGTCTTCGCCGACTTCGTCCCGAAACTGCAGGCGCACGTGGTCACCAAGCTGCGCGCGGCCGGCACGGTGATGACCGGCAAGACGAACACACCCGAGTTCGGACTGCCCTGCTATACCGAGCCCGTGATCGCGCCGCCCGCGCGCACGCCGTGGGACCTGAGCCGCTCGGCCGGCGGGTCCAGTGGGGGAGCGGCCGCGGCGGTCGCGGCCGGACTGGCCCCGCTCGCGCTCGGCAGCGACGGCGGCGGTTCGATCCGGATCCCGGCCTCGGTCTGCGGGCTGGTCGGGTTCAAGCCCTCCCGGGGGCGGATCAGCAACGGGCCGATCGGCGGCGACCTGACCGGGCTCGTCACCCACGGCCCGCTCGCCCGCACCGTCGCCGACGCGGCCGCGTTTCTCGACGCCGTCGCCGGCCCGATGCCGGGCGACCCGTGGTGGGCGGCGCCGCCGTCCGAGACCTTCCTCTCCCGAACTCAGAAAGACCCGCCCCGGCTGCGCATCGGCCGCTTCGCGGCCGGCATCCTCGCCCGCCCGGACATGCACCCGGACTGCCTGGCCGCCTACGAGGCCGCCACCGCGCTGCTGGTCGAGCTCGGGCACGAGGTGGTCGACGTCGAGCCGCCGGCCGGGCCGGAGATGGCGGAGACCTTCGGCGCGATCTGGGCGGCGCTGGCCGCGAGTGGTCCGCTGCCCCCGCACAGCGAGGACCTGCTGCTGCCGTTGACCCGCTGGCTGCGTGAGCGCGGCCGCGCGATCCCGGTGACCCGGTTCCTCACCGCGGCCGGGGAGCTGCAGGGGCTGGCGCGGCAGACGGCACGGGCCTGGGCCGATCTCGATGCCGTGCTGTCCCCGACGCTGGCCGCGCCACCGGTGCCGATCGGCTCTCTGCGTGATGACGCGGACCCGGCGAAGGACTTCGCGGCGCAGATGGACTTCACCCCGATCACGTCCTTCTACAACCTGACCGGCCAGCCGGCGGTCTCGCTGCCGCTGCACGTTGGTGCCGGCGGGCTGCCGATCGGTGTCATGCTCGCCGGACGCCCGGCGGGCGACGGCGATCTGTTCGCGCTCGCGGCCCAGCTCGAACGCGCGGCGCCCTGGGTGCATCGCAAGCCCCCGTTGTTTCAGTGAAGACCTCTGTTTCAGTAAGTACTGCATTGGTAGGGACTACGGGTGAGTGAGCTTTCGCCGAACCTCGTCGCGCTCGCGACGGCCTGCGGGGTGGCGACCGAGTACTGGGACTGGCGCGGGGAGTACGTCGCCGTCCCGGAGTCGACGGTCGTCGCCGTGCTGGAGGCGCTCGGCTGGGACGCCACGTCCTCGGCTGCCGCCGGCCGCTCACTGAGCCGGCTGGAGTCCGACCGCTGGCGGCGCATGCTCCCCCCGGTGGTGACGATGCGCCAGCAGGCGCCCGCCCCGACCACCTTCCCGGTGCACGTCCCGCACGGCGCGCCCGTCGAGGTCTGGGTCGAGCTCGAGGACGGCGGACGGGCCGAGGTGCGCCAGCTCGACCGTTGGGTGGAGCCCACCGTCGTCGACGGCGAGCTGACCGGCGAGGCCACCTTCGAACTGCCCGGAGATCTCCCGCTCGGCTACCACCGGATCCACGCGCGCGGTGGCGACCAGGCCGACCGGGTCGCGGCCGGCTCGCTGATCGTCACCCCCGGCCACCTCGAGCTGCCGGACCGTCTGGCCGGCCCGGACGGGCAGCCGCGGCGCACCTGGGGCTACCTGGCGCAGCTCTACCAGGTCCGCTCCGAGGAGTCCTGGGGGCCGGGTGACCTGCACGACCTCGGTGAACTCGTCGGGTGGTCGGCCGCGGACCTGGGCGCCGGCTTCGTGCTGATCAACCCGTTGCACGCGCCCGCGCCGCTGCCGCCGATCGAGCCCTCGCCCTACCTGCCGGTGACGCGCCGCTTCGCCAGCCCGCTGTACCTGCGGGTGGAGGACGTGCCCGAGTACCCCGAGCTGGAACCCGCCCAGCGCGCCGCCGTCGACGCGCTCGGGGCGCCGCTCCGCGGCCGTGGCGGGTCCGAGGACCTGCTCGACCGTGACACCTCCTGGACGGCCAAGCGCGCCGCCCTGCAGCTGATTCACGCCGAGGGGATGAGCGCGGCTCGAACGCAGGAATTTGCGGCGTTCTGCGAGCGCGAAGGGGACGCGCTGCGCGACTTCGCCACCTGGTCCGCCCTGTGCGAGGCCCACGGCCCCGAGTGGATGGTCTGGCCGGAGGAGCTACGTGACCCGGCGTCAGAAACGGTGGCCGCCGAGCGGGCGCGGCTGTCCGGCGAGGTCGAGTTCGCGGCCTGGCTGCAGTGGCAGCTCGATCGGCAGCTGGCCGCGGTGAAGGACCGGGCAACGGCGGCCGGGATGGCGCTCGGCGTCATCGGCGACCTCGCGGTCGGGGTCCACCCCGGGGGCGCGGACTCCTGGGCGATGCGCGATGTGCTGGCGATCGGGGTCTCGGTCGGCGCGCCGCCGGACGCGTTCACCCAACAGGGCCAGGACTGGAGTCAGCCCCCGTGGAAGCCCAACCGGCTCGCGGAGCTGGGCTACCGGCCGTTCCGGGACATGATCCGCAACCTGCTCCGGCACGCCGGCGGGATCCGGGTCGACCATGTCATGGGCATGTTCCGGCTGTGGTGGGTGCCGGCCGGGCGCAAGCCGTCCGAGGGCACCTACGTCCGCTACGACCACGAGGCGATGGTCGGCGTGCTCGCCCTGGAGGCGCAGCGCGCCGGTGCGGTCGTGATCGGGGAGGACCTGGGCACCGTCGAGCCGTGGGTGCGCGACTACCTGCACGAGCGCGGGATGCTCGGTACGTCGATCCTCTTCTTCGAGCGCGACGAGGTCGGTCCGCTGCCCTCCGACGCCTGGCGTCGGCTCTGCCTGGGGACCGTCACCACCCACGACCTGCCGCCGAGCGCCGGCTACCTGGCCGGCGAGCACGTGGTGATCCGGGACCGGCTCGGCCTGCTCACCCGGCCCGCCGAGGAGGAATGGATGGGGCTCTGGGACGAGGTGGAGTCCTGGCGGGCCCGCCTCCAGGTGGAGGGCATCGACCCCGGTCCGGTCGGGGACATCGGCGCCAAGGTGGAGGCCCTGCACCACTTCCTGGCCCGGACCCCTGCCCTGCTCTGCGGGGTGGCTCTGGCCGACGCGGCCGGTGACCGCCGCACCCTGAACCAGCCCGGGACCCACCGCGAGTATCCGAACTGGCAGCTTCCGCTGCTCGACGCGGAGGGGAAGCCGGTGCTGCTCGCCGACCTGCGAAGCTCCGCCCGCGTGCGCTCCCTGGCAGCGGCGTTCGCTAGTCTCCAGCCGTGATCGGTATGAGCAGGCGCGCCGCCCGCGCCGCAGTCGTCAGCACTGTCCTTGCGTCGTCCATGCTCGCCGCCTCGCCCGTCATGGCGCTCACCCGCGACGACGGCGACGACCCGGGCGAAGGCATGTCGAAGCTCAAGGTGCTGGGCATCTTCGTCGGCATCCCGATCCTGTGGTTCGCGGCGATCTGGATCGCGTGTTCCATTCCCTCCATGATCCGCGGGCCGCGCTACCGCCCCGGCAAGGACTGGGAGGCCACCCCCGAGTGGTACGGCGCGCCCGGTGACGAGGTCGAGGATGGTCAAGGCGACCGCGCGCTCACGGCTGGGCCAGGGACATCTAAGGGCGCAGACCGGGGGGCGCTGACCGGCACCGTCGTGGATCCCGCAGAAGGCGGAGCCGATTCAGGTGGCGGTGGGACCAGTGCTCGCTGGTGACGCGTTCTCCGACCGGCAACGGGACGAGATAGTCCGGTCGATCCAGCTGGCCCGCAGGTCCAGTGGGGTGAACTTCTCGGTCTACGTCGGAGCCGCCGAGGGATCTGCGCGCAGTTGCGCGAAGCGTCGGCACGCCGAGCTCGGCTCCGAAGCCCCGGACTCGGTGCTGGTCTTCGTCGACCCCGGCGCCCGCAGTCTGGAGATCGTCACCGGGTCCCGCGCCCGGCGCTGGGTCGACGACCGCGCCTGCGCGCTGGCCGCGATGACCATGACCGCCACCTTCGCCGCCGGCAACCTGGCCGGCGGGATCGCGCAGGGCGTGCAGCTCCTGGCCGAGCACGCCCGGCACCCGCAGTCGCTGCACACCAACCACTAACGACCAGAAGGCGTGTCACGCCTTCTGGTCGTTATCCACAGTCAACCGGCGGCGCGGTCGCGTTCTTGGGCCCGCAGGGCCCGCTGCACGCCGTCGCGCGCCTCGTTGAGCAGACGACGAAGTGACGGCGCCGGGTCGCGGGTGGCGATGAAGCGGTCGGTGCGCTCGACGGTGTCGGCCGAGATCCGCCAGGACGGGAAGAACCCGTTGACGATGCCCTGCGCGATCTCGTTGGTGCGCTCCTCCCAGATCCGCGGCACGGCCTCGAAGTAGCGGTCCAGGAACTCCTCGAGGATCTCGCCCTGCTCGATCTGCACGAAGCCCCCGATGATCGAGGCCTGCATCGCGTTCGGCAGCTTGTCCTCGACGACGATCGAGGACCACGCCTCCTCCTTCGCCTGCAGCGTCGGCCGGGCCGCGAGGGCCCCGGCGGCATGCCGCTGGCCGGCGGCGGTGTCGTCGCGGTCGAGCTCGGCGTCGATCTCCGGCTCGCCGGCCACGCCGCGCGAGACCAGGCGGTGCAGCATGTGCCAGCGCAGGTCGACGTCCATGGCCAGTCCCGGCACGACCGGTTCGCCGGCCAGGAGCGCGGCCAGCAGGTCGAGCTGCTCGCCGGTGCGGGCCACCGAGGCGAAGGTGCGCGCCCAGGACAACTGGCTGTCACTGGCCGGTTCGGCGGAGCGCAGGTGCTCCAGCGCCGCAGCGGCGAAGCGCTGCAGGCCGGTCTCCCGGTAGTCCGGGTCGGCGAACATGTACAGCGCGGACAACGCCTGCCGCTGCAGGGCCTGCTTGACCACGATGTCGGTCTCGGTGCCGATGCCGCGCAGCACCAGGTCGACGTAGTCGCGCGCGGGCAGCTCGGCGTCGCGGGTCATGTCCCAGGTCGCCGACCAGCACAGCGCGCGGGGCAGCGAGGCGGAGATGTCGCCGATGTGCCGGCCGACGGTCGCCAGCGAGCGCTCGTCGAGGCGGATCTTGGCGTAGGTGAGGTCGTCGTCGTTGACCAGCACGAGATCGGCGGCCCGCTTGCCGATCAGCTCCTTGACCTCGGTGCTCGGACCGGACGACGTCGAGCTCGATGCGGTCCCGGCGGTCCAGCTTCCCGTCGGCCAGCTCGTAGAGGCCGATCGCGACCCGGTGCGAGCGCAGTGTCGGGTACGCCTCCGGTGCGGTCTGTTGCACGGCGAACTCGGTGAACGCGCCGAGTTCGTCGACGGCGTAGATCGGGCGCAGCACGTTGACCTGGCAGGTCTGCAGCCACTCCGCCGACCAGGCGGAGAGGTCACGGCCGGAGGTCTCCTCGAGGCAGGCGAGGAAATCCTTCAGGGTCGTGTTGCCCCACGCGTGCCGGGCGAAGTAGCGTGCGGATCGCGGCGACGAAGTTGTCCCGGCCGACCCAGGCCACGAGCTGCTTGAGCACCGAGGCGCCCTTGGCGTAGGTGATGCCGTCGAAGTTGACCTCGACGTCCTCGAGGTCGGTGATGTCGGCGACGATCGGGTGCGTGCTCGGCAGCTGGTCCTGCGCGGTAGGCCCAGGTCTTCTCCACGTTGGCGAAGGTGGTCCAGGCGTTCGTCCACCGCGTCGACTCGGACTGGCAGAGCACGCTGATGTAGGTGGCGAACGACTCGTTGAGCCAGAGGTCGTCCCACCACTTCATCGTCACCAGGTCGCCGAACCACATGTGCGCGAGCTCGTGCAGGATCGTCTCCGCGCGCCGCTCGTAGGCGGCGTCGGTGACCTTCGAGCGGAAGACGTAGTCCTCCAGGATCGTCACGCAGCCGGCGTTCTCCATCGCGCCCGCGTTGTACTCCGGGACGAATAGCTGGTCGTACTTGGTGAACGGGTACGGCTGGTCGAAGAGCTCGAGGAAGAAGTCGAAGCCGCGGCGCGTGACGTCGAAGATCTCGTCGGAGTCGAGGTGCTCGGCGAGCGAGCGGCGGCAGGCGACGGCCATCGGGATCGTGACGTCGCCGCGGGTGTAGGAACTCCGCACGACCTCGTAGTCGCCGGCCACCAGTGCGGTGATGTACGTCGACATCCGCGGCGTCGCCTCGAAGACCCAGGCGGCGTCACCATCGCGGCCCGGGACCGGACGCGGGTCGGGGGTGGCGGCATTGGAGAAGAGCTCCCACTGCTTCGGCGCGATCACCGTCAGCTGGAAGGTGGCCTTGAGGTCGGGCTGGTCGAAGCACGCGAACACGCGCTTGGCGTCGGCGACCTCGAACTGGGTGTAGAGGTAGGTGCCCTTGTCGACCGGGTCACGGAAGCGGTGCAGGCCCTCGCCGGTGTTCATGTACGCGCAGTCCGCCACCACGCGCAGGGTGTTGTCAGCCTCGAGAGCCGGCAATGTGACGCGGGTGCCGTCGAAGTGCGTGGCCGGGTCCAGCTCACGCCCGTTGAGGGTGATCTCCACCACCGACGGCGCGATCAGGTCCACGAAGGTTCCGTTCTCCCGCCCGGCCAGGCCGACGAACTCGACCAGGGTGGTGGAGCGGAACGTGCGCTCGTCGGGACTCTCGTGTCCGGTCAGGTCGAGCTCGACCGCGTAGGCGTGGACGTCGACGGCAGCGGCGCGGGCCGAGGCCTCGTCGCGGGTGAGGTTCTTGCCGGGCACGGAGCGACTCCAGGGCTTGTTCGGGGGATCGGGTCATCCTTCCACGCTGGGCGGGCAGGAATTCGTGGAGAGCGATGTTGGTTGACGCAACAACTAACGCCCTACCTCGAATGGGAGTACCCCCCGTGAGTGACCGCACCCCGGATCGTCAGACCGTCGATTTCTGGTTCGATCCGCTCTGCCCGTGGGCCTGGCTGAGTTCGCGCTGGATCCTGGAGGTGGAGACCGTCCGCGACGTCGAGGTTCGCTTCCACCTCATGAGCCTGGCGATGCTCAATGAGGACCGCGACATCTCCGAGGAGTACCGCGCGCTGCTGGCCCCGGGCCGTGCCATCGGCCGCGTCGTGATCGCCGCACAGGTCGGCCACGGGGACGAGGTCGTGTCCGGGCTGTACACCGAGCTGGGCCGCCGGATCCACCACGAGAAGCGGGACCGGGACAAGGCGATGGTGGCCGAGGCGCTGGCGGCGGTAGGCCTGCCGGCCGATCTGATCGACGCCTGGGACGACGAGAGCTGGGACGCCAAGGTGCGGTCCTCGCACGAGCAGGGGATGAACCTGGTCGGGCTGGAGGTCGGGACCCCGGTGATCCGCGTCGGCGACACCGCCTTCTTCGGGCCTGTCGTCACTCCGGCCCCGGTCGGAGAAGGCGCAGGCAAGCTGTGGGACGGCGTCGTCCTGGTCGCCGGCACCCCCGGGTTCTACGAGCTCAAGCGGACCCGGGACGAGGGCCCGCGCTTCGACGTCGGGGCCGCGACCCGCCACGACCGGGTGGCCTGAACCAGGGCTTGCTGAACCGGGTCGTGGGCGGCCTGCAAGACTCCCGCCATGCGCGTCTACCTCGGCTCCGACCACGCCGGCTACGAGCTCAAGGACCACCTGCTGCGGTGGCTTGAGGAGGCCGGCCACGAGCCGGTCGACTGCGGCCCCAAGATTTACGACGCCCAGGACGACTACCCGCCGTTCTGCCTGCTGGCCGCGACCCGGACGGCCAACGATCCGGGCAGCTTCGGGGTGGTCCTCGGCGGGTCGGGCAACGGCGAGCAGATGGCCGCGAACAAGGTGCCCGGGATCCGCGCCGCCCTGGTCTGGAGCGAGGAGATCGCCTCGCTGGCCCGGCTCCACAACGACGCCAACGTGATCAGCCTCGGGGCCCGGATGCACACCCCGGAGGAGGCGGTCCGCTTCCTGGAGATCTTCCTGGACACCGCCTACACCGACTCCGAACGACACAACCGGCGCATCGGCATGCTCGCCGACTACGAGAAGGCGCACGAGCTGCCGCCGCTGCCCGGCGAGGACGCCGACAGCGCGCATCCCGAGCTGCTTCCCTGACCGGCTTTCGGGCACAGAGTTCTGACGGATCGTCATGCGGATCGCGGTAGTCGGAGCAGGCGGCGTCGGCGGGTACTTCGGGGCGCGCCTGGCCGCGGCCGGGCACGACGTCGCCTTCCTGGTACGCGGCGCCCAGCTCGCCGCGCTGCGCTCGAACGGCATCCGCATCCACAGCCCGCGCGGCGACCTGCACCTCAAGCAGGTCCGCGCGAGCGATGCCCCGGCAGAACTCGGTGCCCACGAGGTCGTGCTGTTCGCGGTGAAGGCCTACGCCATCGACGATGCGTTGCCGGTGCTGGCGCCCCTGATCGGTGACGACGGTTGGGTGGTCTCGGTGCAGAACGGGGGAGTGGCGCCGGCCGACCGCGTCGCCGCCGCGATCGGCGTGGACCGCACGGTCGGCGTCGCCGCCTACATCTCGTGCCACCTGCGCGCGCCCGGCGTGCTCGAGCACCACTCGCCCCTGGCGGGCATGGCGATCGGCGAACTGGCCGGCGGTCTCTCGCCCCGCGTCGAGGAATTCGCCAAGCTCGCGCAGGACGCTGACCTCGACACCGAGGTCTCGGCCGACATCCGCACGGTGCTCTGGGAGAAGTTGGCGTTCATCTGCGGCCTGGCCGGCGCCACCGCGACCACCCGGCACCCGATCGGTGAGGTCCGCGCGACCGAGGTCGGCCGCCGGTTGCTGCGCGGGCCTGGTCTCCGAGGCCGCGGCGGTGGGACGGGCCGACGGCGCGGCCCTGCCGCCGGACTACGAGGAGAAGGCGCTCGGCATGCTGGACTCGATCGACGGCGGCATGCGCAGCTCGCTGTACGAGGACCTGGCCAACGGCCGGGTGATGGAACTCGACTCCCTGCACGGCGAGGTCGTCCGCCGGGCCGACGAACTCGGCGTCGACGTCCCCGTCACCCGCACCGTGCTGGCGATCCTGGAGCCCTCCGCCCGCGCCGCATCGGCTGTGGAAAACCCTCGATAGGGGATGACACCCCCATCGAGGGTTTTCCACAGGTCAGCCGGCGAGTTCGCGCAGGCGGGGCATCACGTCGGCGGAGAACTGCTCCATGAAGCGGACCTGGTCGGCGCCCGGGGCGTGGATCACCAGGTTGGTGAAGCCGGCCTCGACGTAGGGCCGGATCGCCTCCACCGCGTCATCGGGCTTGGCGGCGATGATCCAGCGCTTGGCGACCTGCTCGATCGGGAGCTCGTCGGCCAGGCGCTCCATCTCGGTCGAGCTCGTCACCGAGTGCTTCTGCTCCGCGGTGAGGGAGAGCGGGGCCCAGAACCGGGTCGCGTTCAGGGCGAAGTCGGCGTCGTGGTCGTAGGAGAGCTTGACCTCGATCATCCGGTCCAGCGACTCGGGCGTGCGGCCGGCCTTGGCGATGCCCTCGTTGATCGCCGGGACGAGTTCCTCCTGGTAGAGCGCCATGCCCTTGCCGGAGGTGCAGATGAACCCGTCACCGACGCGGCCCGCGTAGCGCGCGACGACGGGGCCGCCGGCGGCGACGTAGATCGGGATCGGGGTCTCGGGACGGTCGTAGATGGTGGCGCCGACGGTTGTGTAGTAGTCCCCGGCGTGGTCGACCTTGTCCTCGGTCCACAGGCGGCGCATCAGGTCGATGGCCTCGCGCATCCGGGCGAAGCGCTCCTTGAACTCCGGCCACGTCATGCCGGAGACGGCGACCTCGTTCAGGGCCTCCCCGGTGCCCAGGCCGAGCATGACCCGCCCCGGGTACAGGCAGCCCATGGTCGCGAACGCCTGCGCGATCACGGCCGGGTTGTAGCGGAAGGTCGCGGTCAGCACCGAGGTGCCCAGCGTGATCCGCTCGGTGCGCTCGCCCACCGCGGTCATCCACGCGAGGGAGAACGGGGCGTGCCCGCCGTTGTGCCGCCAGGGCTGGTAATGGTCGGAGACCACCGCGGAATCGAACCCGAACCGCTCCGCCGCCACCCCGAACTCGACCAGCTCACGCGGCCCGAACTGCTCCGCCGATGCCTTGTACCCGATTGCGATCGCCATGGGCGCAACCTAACGAACGGCGGGTAAAGGATCGGGCAGGGCCCGAGCAGTCTCCCCGACCCGGCCCCCGGTCGCTGCTAGCTTCCGCGCCATGAGCACCGTGGAGGGCACCGGCGGATTCGAGCTCCGGCGCGCCCTGCTCGCGCTCGCGGTCGCCGTGACGGCGGGCGCGATCGGGGTCGGGACCTGGGTGCTCGGCTCGGGGTCGGACCCGGCCGAGCAGCAGATCACGCCGGTGAGCGCGGAGGTCAGCGCCCCGGGCCAGGCGCAGCCACCGCTTTCGGTGGCCCCGCTCCCGGCCGCCGAGGACGCTCCGGCGGGCTGATCCAGGGGCCTCTGCAGCCTCGCCTACCCTCGCCGCATGGACGAGATCGTCGAGGTCGTGGCCGCCCTGCTGGTGCTCGGGGCGTTCGCCGGGTCGCAGGTCGGCCGGATGGACCAGCACAAAGTGCCCTACCTGGTGCTCAACCTGGTCGGGACCGGGATTCTGGCCTGGCTGGCCGGGGTGGACCGGTCCTGGGGCTTCCTGCTGCTGGAGGGGGTCTGGGCGCTGATCTCCGGGCTCGCGCTGGTCGCCCTGCTCTGGCGTCGCCGTTCTGCCGTGGAAACCGCCTGACCCGACGTACCATGCGAAACCAGGACAATTTTCAGGAGAGCCACGTGCGTTTCCGTCCCGCCGCGCTTGCTGCCGCCCTGCTCGTCGCCGCCACCGGGTTCGCCCCGATGGAATCCGCCTCCGCTGCTGAGCGCATCTCCTGGGCGCCCCTCGAGAGCGCGACCATCTACCCGGGGGTCGCGACCACGGCTGAGGGCGCGGGCTGCACCGCCAACTACGTCTACACCGACAAGGCCGGCAACGTGTATCTCGGCCAGGCGGCGCACTGCACCTCCACCAGCGGCGACCCCCTCAGCGGGAGCGGCTGCGAGAGCCCGTCCACGGCGATCGGCACGCCGGTCACCCTGGGCTCCTCCGGCATCACCGGCACCCTGGCGTACAGCAGTTGGCTGGCCATGCAGAAGGCCGGTGAGACGGACGAGGCCACCTGCCGCGGCAACGACTTCGCCCTGGTCAAGATCCCGGCGTCGGGGATCTCGATGGTCAACCCCTCGGTGCCGGTGTTCGGCGGGCCGGCCGGGATTCTGAGCGGCGCCCCAGGGTCGGGCGACTCGATCTACGGCTATGGCAGTTCCGATCTGCGCGGGGGGATCGAGACGCCCCAGCAGGGCCTGGCCCTGTCCACCGAGGAATCGGGCTGGTACCACCTCGTGTACATCCTGCCGCCCGGTGTTCCCGGTGACTCCGGTGGCGGACTGATGGACGGGCAGGGTCGTGCCTTCGGCGTCCTCATCTCGCTGAACACGATGCCGCCGGGCAGCAACGGTGCGGCCGACCTCGGAAAGGCGCTCGCGTACGCGCAGGCGCACTCCGGCATCAAGGGCCTGGCGCTCGTGCCGGGCACCGAGCCCTTCGGCGGGTAGCAGCAGAGCTCGTGCGCTTTCGTCCCGTACTCGCTGCTGCCCTGCTGGTCGTCGCCACAGGGCTCGCACCCATGGACTCCGCCTCCGCCGCCGGGAAGCCCTCCTGGGCGCCGATCGACACGGCCACGATCCACCCGGGCATCCAGACCTCGCCCGGGGGCCCGGGCTGCACCGCCAACTTCATCTTCAGCGACCAGACCGGAGCGGTCTACCTCGGGCAGGCCGCGCACTGCACCTCCGCGTCCGCGGAGCCGCTGAGCGGCAGCGGATGCCAGTCCGAGTCCTTGCCGTTGGGCACGCCGGTGGACTTGGGTGACTCCGGCGTCTCCGGCACGCTGGCCTACAGCAGTTGGCTGGCCATGCAAGAGGTCGGCGCGCCGGACGAGATCACCTGCCGTTCCAACGACTTCGCCCTGATCCGGATCCCGGACGCCGCGGTCACCATGGTCAACCCGTCGATGCCGGTGTTCGGGGGCCCGGCCGGGCTGGTCAATGGCGAGGTGCCGGCCGGCGAACCGGTCTACGGCCACGGCAGGTCCGACCTGCGCGGCGGAGTGGGGACGCCCCAGCGGGGCTTCAGCCTCGGTACCGAGCCGCCGGGCTGGTACCACCTGGTCTACCTCCTGCCGCCCGGCGTCCCCGGGGACTCCGGCGGAGGCCTCATGAACGGGCAGGGGCAGGCCTTCGGCATCCTCATCTCCTTGGACAGCGTGCCGCCGGCCAGCAACGGCGCTTCCGATCTCGGGAAGGCACTCGCCTACGCGCAGAAGCACTCCGGGATCAAGGGCCTGGCGCTCGTGGCGGGAACCGAGCCGTTCAGCGGCTGAAGTACGACGCGTAGTCCACTTCACCGACGCTGATGCTGTACGCGTCGTAGTAGGTCGTGATCCCGGCCCGCTGCGCGGCGCGGTGGTCGGGATGGTCGCGCCAGGCGTTGTGGCTCTCCCGGTCGGCGAAGGTCACCAGCGTGACCCGCTCGCCGTCGGGCGCGACGAAGATCTTGTGCTCCACGTAGCCGGGCATCGATCGGGCCAGCTCGCTCATCCGGGCGGCGTGCTCGCCGTAGGCCTCGCCCGCTGCGTCGGCCAGGCGGGACCGGAACACCGTGACGACCTGCCCGACGCGTGGCTCCATGGACAGATCCTCCCAAACTCATACCTTCGGATGATCCAAAAGGGGCCGGCCGGTTGATGGGTCGGTTCTTGCTTCCCGCGTCTCATTGTCGAGATCGTCGAATTTCGACGAGTACGGGGGGAAATCGTGTTCGGTCTGAAGAAGGACGTCGGTACGCACCTGCGGCTGCTAACGCTCCCGAGTTGGGGCGCCGCCGGGAGCCGAGCCCGCACCTGCGCGCCCACCGGCGCGGGGTCGACACGGTGCTGGCCGAGGTCATGCGGATCGAGCGCACCGCGGACGGCGCGGCCAGCCGCTTGCTGGCCAGTCAGCTGTCCGAGGCGACCGTGACCCTGCTCACCGAGCTCACCGGCGAGGACTTCGCCCCTATGCGGGACAAGCTCGCCAGCCACGCGCACCTCGGGTGTGCGGTGGCCATCGCCGAGGACCTCTCCGACGGTTGCGCCGTCGGTCTGACGGAGCCTCACATCGACACGGCGCTGCTCTACCTGGCGCTGGAGAACAAGGTCTCCGACGACCTGATGAAGGCCGTCACCGACTGGACGATGGAGGCCGGGTACTACCTGCGCCGGACCGGTCGCGAGGTCGCGGACATCGTCCCGGCGCTGCGCCAGGAGCTGCCCCGGCTGTTCCCGACCCGCATCGCGCCGGTCGTTCCCGCCGAGCCCGTCGCGCCGGTTCGGACCGCGTTCCCGGCCCAGCGCCACGCGAAGCAGGCCGGGCGCCGCTCCGCCTAGTCGCCCGCCCTGCTCGGACTCAGCCCTGGGCGGAGTCCGGGCAGGCGGTGGCCATCGGTTCGCAGTCCGCGACCTGGCCGCCGGCGGCCTTCCATTCGGCCTCGCTGGCGTCCTTCACCGTGCGCGCCATCGCGAGCGTCTCGTCAAGCGAGATACCGGTGGCGAACACCTCGAGGGTGTAGTCGGGGGTGACCTCCCAGGTCACGAGCGCCCCGTCCTGAGGGTCGAAGCTCCAGAACGCCTTGTGTCCGTTGATCTCGCCCTCGGTCACCTCGACGGTCTCCGACTCCGACTCCGCCCGCCGCTCGTCGAGCGACTGGATGTAGCCGGTCAGCAGGAGGTAGACGGGGTTGTCCCCTTCGGGTCCGTCGTACTCGGCGTACCAGTCCACCCCCGGGAGGCTGCCGAGCTGGACCTCACGACCGGTGCCGAGCATGCGGACCGCCTCGGTGAGTTCCCACCCGGCGGCGGGCACGTTGTTCGGGAACACGGCGTAGTGCGGGTCCGGCACGTCACCGGGATCGCTCTGCCCGCCAGGGGCGGCCGCACCTGGCTGGGAGCCGCTCGCGGTGTTGTCGTCGTCGGATCCGGAGTCGCACGCCCCGAGGGCGAGCAGGGACGTCAGGACCATGGCCAGTGCCCAGCGCTTCACCGGACCATTCTCACCGCTCGGGGGGTCGAGCTGAATCCTCGGGACGTTAACGGTTCGGTTCGGTCCGGGTCAGACTGCGGCGCGGCCATCCGTGCCGCGATCCACTCCCGCACGATCGGCCATGCCGCGCCCCAGTACGCCTGCCGTGGCGCTTGCCCTGGAACACCACCAGCCGAGACTCCACGGCCTGGGCAGAGGGCGACCTGGTGGAAGCGGATGCTGCTCTGTGGGTCGACCCAATCCCGTTGGGTGGCGAACAGCAGCGCCGGCGGATCCGAGGAATCGATGTTGTTGAAGACCGACCGCTTCTCGTAGTCCGTTTCGCACTCCTGCGCCACGCAGCCGAGCAGGTCGCGGCCCACGATCTCCGCAAGCTCGGCCGAACTTTCGGTGAGCGAGGTGTCCTGCGCGACCAGGCCGAGGTCGAAGGGCGCGGACATCGTGATCAGACCGCGCGCGAGCTTGCGGCCCTCGCCCTGGGTGAGTGCGGCGCCGGCGATCTCGCCGCCGGCCGAGGAGCCGAGCACGACGATGCGCGAGGTGTCCACGTGCAGGTCCAACGCGTGCGAGCGGATCCACTTCAACGCGGTGACCAGGTCCCGGCGCTGGGTCGGCCACGGGAATTCGGGGGCGAGACGGTAGTTCACCGAGATCGCGACGTAGCCCTCCTGGACCAGCTGCTCGGCCTGCCTCTCCATGTTCTTCTTGTCACCGCGAGTCCACGACCCGCCGTGGACCAGCACGACGGTCGGGCTCAGCAGCATGCCCGGCTTGGCCGCCGCGACGCTGGCCGGGAGGTAGAGGTCGAGGTCGTTGCCCGGGTTCTCGCCGTAGCCGTACTGGCGCACGTCGGGGCGGGCCTCATCGGCGACGGAGTAGAAGGAGCCGGCCCCGATAGCGCCCACGGCACCGATCGCGAGCGTCAAAGACGCCACGATCGGGATCATGTACCGGCTGCGCATTCGCAGGCTCCCCACCCGAAAGCCCGGCACTCGGGCATGAGTGCCGTCGATGGGACGATAAATCGAAGCGGTGCCAGATGCCAGTTTCAGGAGGCCGACATGGAGAACCTGATCCATCGGGTGAACGTCGGCGACATGCTGACCAGGTCCGCCGCGACCCGGCCCGCCCAGCTCGCTGTGGTCGACGACGAGCGCCGCTGGACCTACGCGGAGTTCAATTCCTGGGTCAACCGGCTGGCGCACGGGCTGGCCGGCCGTGGGTACGCCCGCGGCGACGCGCTCGGCGCTCGCCTCGGCCAACAGCGCCGAGTTCCTGGCCGTCTACTTCGCCTGCGCGAAGCTGGGCGTCGTCTGTGTGCCGGTCAACCTGGGGTGGCGCTCGGACGAGGTCGCCTACGTGCTCGGGCACTCGCTGGCGCGCGGGCTGGTGGTGGAGGCCGCGCTGGCCCCGGCGATGCAGGCCGCCGTCGACGGCACCCCAGCCGTGACGGACGTCTTCGTGATCGAAGAGTTATCAAGAGCTCGAGTCCGACGACGCATCAGAACCCGGCGCGCACGTCGAGGACCGGGACGCGATCACCTACCTCTACACCTCGGGTACGACCTCGTTCCCCAAGGGCGTCGTGGGCTCGCACCTGGCGGTGTACCTGGAGTCGATGCAGGGCGCGCTGGACTCCGGCTGGAACGCCTCGGACCGTTTCGTGGCGATGATGCCGATGTTCCACACCGCCCAGCTCAACGCGTTCTGCACGCCGGCAGTGCTGGTCGGCGCGACGATCCACGTGCACCGCGGCTTCGACCCGGAGCGACTGCTGGACACCATCGAGCGCGAGGGCATCACGCAGATCTTCGGGCTGCCGATGATGTACCGCGCGATGCTCGAGCACTCCGTCGTTCGCGTCCCGGGACCTGTCCTCGCTGCGCCGCGCCGTCTACGCGATGGCCCCGATGCCCGACGCGTTGATCCGCGCGTCGATCGAGGGCTTCGGGTGCGACTTCGCGCTGCTGTTCGGCCAGACCGAGATGAGCCCGATCACCACGCTGTTCCGGCCCGAGCACCAGCTCACGCACATCGGTGCCGTCGGCACTCCGCTGACGGGGGTTCAGGTCGCCATCATGGGCCCGGACGGTGAGCTGCTGCCGCAGGGTTCGACCGGGCGAGATCGTCTACCGCGGTCCGTCGACGATGAACGAGTACCTGCGCAACCCCGAGGCGACCGCCGAAGCGTTCGCCCACGGCTGGTTCCACTCCGGCGACGTCGGCCACTTCGACGCCGACGGCGTGCTCTGGTTCTCCGACCGCTACAAGGACGTCATCAAGACCGGCGGGGAGAACGTCGCCTCGATCGAGGTGGAGAAGGCGGTCTACGCCGCATCCGCTTCCGTCGCGGAGGCCGTCGTCGTGGGGCTGCCGCACGAACGCTGGACCGAGGCGATCACCGCCGTCGTGGTGCCGAAGCCGGGGGAGAGCATCGACCCGGAGGAGCTTCGCGTGGCCATCAAGGCGCACCTGGACGGCTACAAGGTGCCGAAGGCGGTCATCGTCGTCGACGAGCTGCCCAAGACCTCGACCGGGAAGATCCAGAAGAACAAGGTCCGCGAGGCCCACGCGGACCACTACGCCGGCTCGTGAATCTGGCCCGGATCGAACAGCTCCGCGTCGTCCAGTTCCTCGGCGGGCACCTACTCGATGCGCACCAGGCGGTGTACGACCGCAGCGGGGGACGGATCGGGCACCGCATCCTCGGAGTGCCGTGCCTGCTGCTCCGGACGACGGGGGCGAAGACCGGCCAGGCGCGGACGAGTGCGCTGACCTACGCCCGCGACGGCGACACCTATCTCCTCGCCGCGTCCATGGGCGGGTCGCCGCGGGCGCCCGGCTGGTACTACAACCTGCTCGCCGATCCGGAAGTCGAGATCCAGGTGGGCACGCGGAGGATGTCCGTCACCGCTCGCGTCGTGCAGCGTGGCGACGTCGAGTACGACCGCGTGTGGGGTGCGCTGAACGCCGTCAACCACGACCGGTACAGCGGGTACCAGAAGCTGACGACGCGCCCGATCCCGGTCGTTGTGCTGCGCCCGCACTGAACTGACATGCCGTCAGGTATCAGTTTGCGCACGAGATCGTTGGCGATCTCCTGGCGAGTCGCGTCGAAAGTGGACTTGTCGGTGGTGGGTTGTAGCGTTCGGGTCGTGGAGCTGGGGAGCTTGACCGGGGCGCAGTGCGTGGAGCATCTACGCACCATTCAGCGTGCCCACAATCAGTCTGCGCGGCGGCGCGGTTGGCCGCGGCCCTCGAAGTCGGGCTGTGCGCGCCGGAGTCCGGTGAGCACGGTGGCGCGGATGGAGGCTCCGGACCGGTATTCCGCGGATGAGGTGCGGGCGGCGCTGGCGGTCTCGGTCGCGGGGGCGCAGAAGTCGTTGGATCTGGCCTGGGCGGTGTGCCGGCGGCTGCCGGAGTTGTATGCGGCGATGGCGGCCGGTGAGCTGGATGAGCAGCGGGCGTGGGCGATCGCGCACATGAGCGCCCAGCTCTCGGATGAGCATGCGCATCTGATCTGTGATGAGGTCCTCTCGCATTGTCTGCTTTCGGCGGCGGAGCCGTGGGTGACCGGGAAGGTGATCGCGGAGGTGAAGAAGCTCGCGATCGCGTTGGACCCGGACTGGGCTGAGCGGATGTACGCCGACGCGATCCGCCGCCGCCGGGTGGTGGGCTGGCGCAACTGCGATGGTTCGGCGGATCTGGCCGGGCAGCAGTTGGAGGCCGACCGGGTCGCCGCGGCGTGCGGGCGTTTGAAGGAGTTGGCCCGTAAGGCCAAGAAGGACGGGGACCCGCGCCCGATCGATCAGCTCCGGGCGGACCTGTTCACCGGCATGCTCGATGGCACCTACGAGGGCCTGTCCGCCGAGGCGATCCTGGAGGAGCTGGCCAAGACCCGCCCCGAACCCGAGCCCGCCGTCGACGACACCGCCGAGCCGGCCACGCCCGGCGCTGATGCTGCTACCGATACTGCTGCCGGTCCGGTCGAGGACGAGGACGCCGCCGCGGTCCGGGAGGCGGCGCGGGCGAGTGCGCGTCAGTCCCCGCGGATCGGGGTCCAGTTGCGGATGCGCCTTTCCACCCTGCTCGGGCGTGATCAGTTTCCCGCCGACCTGGCCGGGTGGGGGCCGATGGACCCCGCCCATGCCCGCGCCCTGGCCCAACAGCTCTCGCACGGCACCTGGCGCTTCGCCCTGGTCGATGAAGAGGGCCGCCTGATGCTGGCCGGGGTGTGCACCGCCCGCCCCCAGGGGTGGCGCCCCCGCAAGGCCTGGGCCAAAGGCGTCCTGGATCTGGTCTGCTCCGAGGACCTGCTCATCCAGGCCCTGGAAGACCCGCACACCCCGCCCGAGTGGCGGGCGGTCCTGGTGGAGTCTGCTCCGGTCGGCGGATCGGCTCACCGAGTTCGCCCGCCGCCGCCGGGAGCAGATGGAGCACGACCCGGTACTCGCGGCGGCCGAGGCCTCCCGCCGGATGCCGCGCGCGGACCTGCGCCGCCTGCTGGAGATGAAGCACGGCACCTGCATCGGCCTGGGATGCACCCGCCCCGGGCACGGCGCGGAGATCGACCACACCCTCGAGCACGGGAAGGGCGGCCCGACCGTCGAGGCGAACCTGGCTCCCGCGTGCGGGCACGACCACGACCTCAAGACCAAAGGCGGCTGGCGCCTCGATCGTCTCGGTGCCGACCGTTTCGCATGGACCACCCGCCTGGGCCGGCGCTACCCCGTGACCGTGCAACCGGTCATCGAGGACTTCCCCGCCCCGGGCCCCGCGCCCGGCAGAGTCATCGAGTCACACCCCGACCCCGAGACAGACTCCACCGGGCGGCCCTGGCCGGACAGCACCCCCTGGGTCCCCGACCCACGACAACACGACCCACGACAACAACCCCGCCCCGACACCGACGCCGCCTGAGGCCGCCGGACGATTCGAGCTGAGCGTGCGGTCAGTAGGCCTGTCGGGATCAGGGAAGCAGGTCGCCGGCGAGCGTTGCGCGGTAGAACTCCGCGATGGCCCGCTCGCGACCGGCGGCGATCCGTTGGGCCACCCGCGCGGCCGGAAACACGCGCCGGCCGTCCGGCAGCTCCACGGCGGCGGACTGGCACGAGTCGTCGTACACCCACCGGCCCCCGACGTTGCGGATCAGCAGCTCGCCCAAATAGGCACCCATCCGCGCGGACGCCGCCTGGCGGGTGGTGACGGAGGGCTGGCCGGGGATGAAGCGCCGGTCGCAGATGTCATCCAGCCGGGCGATGTCCTCGCCGCCCCAGCTCAGGGAGATGTGCCTCGCGGCGACGCCGGCGAGGAACACCTCGGCCAGCATGCGCATGGCCTCGGCCGTCTGGCCGTCGCTCGGCGTCGTTTCGAGAACCCCACCGGTGAACGCTCGCATCTCGTGGCCCCCGCCATCGATCAGCCGACCGTGCGGCCGGCACCCGATGCTGATGATGGGGCGTCAGGTAGGTGCGGCTGGAGTGCCTTAACCCAGTCGGGGCGCGCTCAGCCGGCCTGACGGTGCGGATAGGAGAGCAGGTCGCCGGCGAGACTCGCGCGGTAGAACTCGGCGACGCTGTAGTGGTGCCCGACCGCGATCCGCTGGGCGACGCGCTCGGCCGGGAACACCCGGTGACCGGTCGGCAGCTCGACGGCGGCGGAGCGGCAGGTCTCGTCGTACACCCAGTGGCCGTCGGCGTTGCGGACCAGGAGCTCGCCCACGAACGCACCGATGCGCGCGGCCAGGGCCTGACGCGTGCTTGTGGTGCGCTGGCCGGGGATCAGGAACTGGTCGCACAGCTCGTCAAGGCGCGCGACGTCGGCGCCGTCCCAGCCGAAGCGGAACTCGTCGGTGGCAGCGCTGTGAATGAAGACCTCGGCCAAGGCGCGCATGGCGTCCGCCGTCTCGACATCGCTAGGTGCCTGACGGAACAGGCCCCGCGTGAACGCTCGCATTTCGCCCCCCGGCGCGTCGCGTCTGACTGAAGGTGTCAGCAACGTGACCTCCCATGATGCGTCGGCAGCGCCCCGGACCGCAGGACATTCATCCGATTGGGCCTACCCACGTCAGGTCACAGGCATTCCAACAGGGCCTCGATCAACGCGCTGGAGCGGGGGTCGGGGGTGGAGGCCGAGCGCATCTGGTTGACGACGTAACCGAAGGTGAAGCCGCGCTCCAGGTCGGCGAAGCCGGTGGAGCCGCCGAGGCCGTAGTGGCCGAAGCAGTTCGGGCCGGACATCGGCCGGCTGGCCGAGGGCAACTGGAAGCCGAGGCCGAAGCGGGTCTCGTAGATGAGGACCCGGTCGATGCCTTCGCTCTGGGGCGTGACCGCAGCCCGCAGCGTCTCGGCGGAGAGCAGCCGGACGCCGTCGACCTCGCCGAGGCAGGCGGCGTACATCCGCGCCAGCGAACGGGCGTTGGAGAACCCGTTGGCGGCCGGGATCTGGGCCTTCCACAGGACGGGGTCGTTCATCGAGGTCATGAACTCGGTGTCCATGAAGAAGGCGCTGTACGCCAGCGAGGTTGCGTCGGCGAGTTGGAGCATCAGCGGGTCCGGCTTGTCCCCGGGGTCGCGGATGGAGCGGAGCATGGGCGCGACGCGGCCGATCAGCTCGGACGGCAGCCCGACCCAGAAGTCGATCCCCAGGGGCTCGGCGATCTCCTTGCGGATCAGCTCACCGGGGGACTGGCCGGTGGCCCGGGACAGCACCTCGCCGACCAGGGAGCCGTAGGTGAGCGCGTGGTAGCCGTGGTCGGTGCCGGGCGTCCAGACCGGCGCCTGCGCGGCGAGGGCATCGACCAGCGGCTTCCACTGCAGGAGGTGCTCGAGCGTGAGGTCGGCGTCCACCTTCGGCAGCCCGGTGCGGTGCGAGAGCAGCCAGCGCACCGGGACGTCCGCCTTGCCGGCCGCCGCGAACTCGGGCCAGTACGCAGCGACCGGGGCGTCCAGATCGAGCACACCGCGTTCGGCGAGCCGCAACGCGACGATCGCGAGCGCGCCCTTGCTGGCCGAGGCGACCATCTGCAGCGTGTCCGGCCGGTACGGGGCGTCCGAGCCCGGGGTGATTCGACCGCCCGTCAGATCCACCACGGGCCGGCCGTCGACATAGATGCAGCAGGTGGCGCCGACCTCGCCCCACCGCTCGAAGTTCGCCGCGAAGACGTCCCGGACCGGTTCGAAGCCGGCGTCGACGGTCCCGGCCACGGCGGGCGCGTCGGTCACCCGGCGGCCGCCTTGCCGACCTTGTCGATCGACGAGGCCAGCACGTCTTCGCTGAACATCGGGAACAGCGACTTGAAGCCGGGGTCCCAGACTCCGCTCCAGTCGTAGGTCTGGGTGACGGTGGTGCCGCCGGAGCCGTTCGGGCTCAGCTCCCAGGTGAAGTTGTGGCCGCCCGGGTCCATGTCGCCGATCTTGTCGGCGTAGCCGCCCTTCGGGTACAGCACCGGCCGCCAGGCCAGCTTGCGGTTGGGCTCGTAATCGCTGACCTCGTTGCGGACCTGGTAGGCGCCGAGGTTTTTGTTCTCCATGTTCATGATGAACGCGTCGCCGACCCCGGTGATCGGGCCGCCCTCGGCCAGTCCGCGCACCATGTCGGCCCCGTCGAAGAGCTGGTGGCGGGCCGGATCGCTCAGCACCGCGAAGAGCTGCTCCGGGCTGGCGTCGACGTCGCGGGTGACCTTGATCTGCTCCGACATGGCGTTTCCCTCCGCTCAGCTGATGGCGAGTCGGACATTACGCCGATCGTTCAGACGGATACAGGCTCGGGTTGGGCCGCTGGCTTCGCCGGCATCAACGGGGACGGCTCGACGCGCAGCACCTTGGCCAGGCCGTCCGGCAGGTACCAGTTCCAACGGCCGAACAGCACCACGAGCGAGGGCACCAGCAGCATCCGCACGATCGTCGCGTCGAGCAGGATGCCGATACCGAGACCGGTGGCCAGCACCTTGATGTCGGTGCCGGGTGAGGCGGCCAGCGACACGAAGGCCAGGAACAGGATCAGCGCGGCACTGGTCACCAGCCGGCCGGTCCGGCCGAGGCCTTCGATCAGCGCGGCGTTGGTCTCCCCGGTGCGGTCGTACTCCTCGCGGACGCGGGTGAGGATGAAGACCTCGTAGTCCATCGACAGTCCGTAGAGGAACGCGAAGATCATGATCGGGGTCCAGAAGATGATCGACCCCGTCGACTCGACGTCGAAGATCTGCTCCGAGCCGTGCCCGTCCTGCCATACCCAGACCATCACGCCGAACGTCGCGGCGAGTGAGATCAGGTTCAGGACCACGGCCTTCGCGGCGAGCACGACGGAGCGGAACGCACGGGTCAACGCGACGAAGGTCAGCAGCGACAGGATGATCAGCAGCAGCGGCACCTTCGCGTAGATGCCCTTGTTGTAGTCCTCGAGCACGGCACCCATACCGGTCACGCCGACCACGCCGGGCACGTCCTCCACCGCCTCGCGGACCTCGCCGACGACCTGGTTGGTGTCGGAGTTCACGGTCTCGCGGTCCGGGATGACCTCGACGACGCTGTTCGAACCCTTGGAGAAGCCGCTCTCCGGCACCGCCGTGAACGCGAAGGCGACGCCGTCGACGTCCTTCAGCGCGTCGATGACCAGGTTGGTGTCGCCGGTGGTGAACACCTCCAGCGGGGTGAGCACGCCGGGCGGGACACCGCCGTCGACCAGTTCCTGGTACTGGCTGACGATCGGGCCTTCCTTGGTCGTCAGCGACGAGGTCTCCGCGTTGCCGAGCTTGATGCCGAAGACCGGAGCGGCCAGCAGACCGAGCATCACCAGCGCCGCGGCGAGGGCCAGCCACGGGCGCTTGACGACGCCGCGAGACCACCGCGACCAGAACTTGCTGGCGGTGGCCTCCTTGCGGATCCGTGGCCGGTCGATCCGCGGACCTACCGCGGCCAGGATCGCCGGGGTGAGGGTGATCGTGGCCAGGGTGCTGATCAGCGGGATGAGGATGCCGCCGACGCCCATCGAGCGCAGGAACGGCACGTTGAGGAAGGTCAGTGAGAGCAGCCCGATCGCGACCGCCGCGCCGGAGAAGACCACCGAGTGGCCGGCCTGCTCGACAGCGATCTTGACGGCCTGGTGGTTGTCGCGGCCGTGGTCCCGTTCCTCGCGCCAGCGGGTGACGACCAGTAGCGAGTAGTCGATGGCGACGCCGAGGCCGATCAGCGCGACCAGGAACTGCAGGACGATGTTCATGTCCATGAAGTAGGTGAAGGGCAGCAGCGCGCCGAAGGTCGCGACGATCGACACCGCCGCGATGAGGATCGGCAACAGCGCCAGGAACGAGGCGAAGACGAAGGTCAGCACGAGCAGCGCGCCGAGGGCGCCGAAGAGGACCTCGACCAGGACGCCGGGGCCGCTCTCCTCGCCGCCGCCCTCGGCATCGGAGACCGCGAGCTCGAAGTAGCCCGTGCTGATGACCTTCAGGTCCTCGGCAGTGTCGGCCTGCTCGCCGCCCTCGCCGAAGGTGTCGGCGATCTCGATGCCGATCGGCAGGTCGTCGAAGGAGTCCGGGGGCGGGCCGTAGACCATCGCGTAGGTGGCCCGGCGGTCCTTGGTCACGAGGTTGTCGTTGTTCGTGGTGATCCAGTCCGCGACGCGCCACTCGGGGTGGTCCTCGCGCACCTGATTCCAGATCGCCTCGATGTCGTCCCGGCGCTCGTCGACGGTCTGCCCCTCGGGCACCGTGATGACGGGAATGGACGGCCCGTTGTCGGTGTCCTCCTCGAGCGCCTCGTTGATGGCCTTGAGGGTGTCGAAACCGGGTTGGCCGGGCACCGAGAAGTCGGCCGTCAGCCGGCCGACCGTCGTGCTGGTGGTAGCGACGCCGCCCACGAAGGCGAAGAACCAGAACAGGATCACGGCCCGGCGGTGCCGCAGCACGAAGTCGGCAATGCGCTCCACGGCGGCCCCCCTCAGGCATGCGAAACGATCTTCGTGGCGTAGAACTACGTTCTACCAGGCGAGCGGCGTCGCTAGCCCGCGATTAATTCCCCTCTCGGCCAAGGCCAGGGAATCAATGGCCAGGAAATGCCTCGCGGACGCCCGGGTGGCCCACCCACTGTTCGCGCCGATGGCATCCTCCGATTCCTTTGGCGACGCTCTCGCCGCGGTCGACGCGGCTCACGTGCAGGCCGACGCGGCCGCCGCGCTCGATGCCCTCGCGGCCCTCGTCGACAACGTCTCGGCCGCCGACCTGGACCGGCCCTCCGGTTGTGGGACTGGACGGCGCGGGCTGCTCAACCACGTGGTCTTCGAGAACCTTGCGCACACTGCCCTGGCGACCGGCGGGGAGATGCCGGTGCCGGACGCCGTCCACGACCACCTGGGGGCAGATCCGCACGAGGCCTTTCGCGCCTCGGCCGACGCGGCCCGGGCCGCCCTGACCGATCCGGACCTGGTCACGAGGACCTTCGGCCCGATGGCCGCACCAGGCACCTTCGTCGCCCAGATGTTGGTCAACGAGCAGCTCACGCACGGCTGGGACCTGGCCCGTGCCACCGGACAGTCCACCGACCTGGCGGCCTACCTCGGCCGCGCGGTTTGATCCCGATCTGACCGACGGACACCCCGGTGGTTCAAGCGGGGCTATCGTCGAAGCGTGGACCAGAAAACGTTCACCCCTGACGACCTGCTGTGGGATGTCACCGGCCAGTACCTCTACGCCATGACCACCGGCAGCGCGTTCGTCCTGCAGGTGATGCACCCAGCCATCGGGACGGTCGTCGACCAGCGGTCCACCTATCGCAGCGACCCGTGGGGCCGCGCGGAGCGCAGTTTCGCCTCGGTGCAGACCTGGATCTACGGCGGGCAGACGGCGATCGATGAGGGCCACCGGCTTCGCGCGATGCACAAGGATTTGCGCGGCACCGACGCGGGCGGCCGCGAGCATCACGCACTGTCGGCGGAGCCCTGGGCCTGGGTGCCGCTGACCGCCTACCACGCGCTGGTCAGCTACTCGCGCTACTTCATGCCGCATCCACTGACGGACCGTCAGCTGGAGCGGGGCTACGAGGAAGTCCTGCGGATGTGCCGGATCCTGCAGGTGCCCGAGCGGATGCTGCCCCCGACCACGGCAGCGTACTGGGCGTACTACGAGGACATGATCGACCGCGTGCTGGAGAACCACGAGACGGCGCACACCGTCATCTCCGTCGCCGCCCGGACGCCACCGCTGCCCACCGTGCCGGCGCCGCTGCAGCGGATCTGGCCGCTGGTCGGCATGCCCTTCGGGGAGTTCAACAAGCTGGTCATCGTCGGCACGCTGCCTCCCAGTGCGCGCGCGAAGCTCGGCCTGTCCTGGTCGAGCCGTGAGGAGCGCCTACTGCGCTCCGCCGGCGCGATCGCCGGCCGCTTGAACGCCGCGCTTCCGGAGCGGATGGCGTACATGCCGATCGCCCGCGAGGCGCGCCGGGCGGCTCGCGGGACGAGGCACAACTTCGAGCAGGTCCTGGCCGCGCGGCCGATGTAGTTCAGCGCGCCCGGAAGCTCAGCCCGTCGCGGTCCGGGCGATCGCCACGCCCGTCGGCCAGGGCGTCCCAGGCGTTGCGGCGGGAGCCCGCGTCGACCGGCCGGGTCAGCGCCTCGACGGTGAGGGCGACCACGAGCTGAGCGGGACGGGCCGTGCGACGGGTGTTGACCAGGATGCGCCGGGTGTCCACAAAGCCTCCGGAAGTCGGGAGATCACGTTCTGTACCGGGGCGGAGATCCGAGAGTAATCACGGCAGTCACCCCGTTCCAGGCCGAGATTCCGGACGCGGCGTCGCGGCGCTGTAGAACGAGTGCGGCCTGCCGGAAGGCGTGGAGGGGTAACGTCTGCGCGCGTGAAGGTCGTGGTCATCCTGACCAGCTGCGCGCTGGTCATCATCGCCCTGACGTATTACGGGGTGGGCGCGTACCTGCGCGATCGCGATCGGCGACGGCGCAAGGGAGACGGCGGACCTAGCGCCTGACCGGGCAGGACCGCGCCTTGGTCCGCTCGAGGCCCACCGCCCAGCAGGTGGGGCATCCGCGCCACAGGAGCACGGCGGGGATGAGCAGGAGCAGCGACGCCGGGCCGATGACGGCGATCAGCGCGAAGGCGGCCACGAACGCGACGAGTCCCAGCGCGCCGCGGATCCAGTGCGCGCGAACGGACCTGCTGGCGAACATCACCGCGGGATTCGGAGTGGCCGGGGACGCGGATGGGTGCGGGCCAGGCGCCCGGCCGCGTCCAGGGCGGGCCGCATGCGGGCGGGGAGCCGGCGGCGCACCCGCCAGCGCGCGCCGGAGAACGAGTAGTTGGCGAGCGTCGCGAACCCGCGCTCGTCCGTGCGCAGCGCGAGGAGCAGGTGTGCGACGCGGTCGGCGCGCGGCAGGTCCGTCTCCGTCACGCGCACGCAGTAGCAGTTCACGCGCCGCCCGCCCGGGCGCACGAGCAGGGCGCCGCCCTCCCCGACGAGCCACACCCCGAGCGTCCCGGCCTCGCACACCAGGCCCGTGCGCACGTAGCCGTCGCGGGCGTCGTGGCCGACCAGGTCGCCGAGCAGCCCGAGCGCCGTGCGCTCACCGGCGTCCGTTCCCGGGCGCACCTTGGGCTTCACCACATTCGCGCCGCGCTGGGCGTAGACCTCGCAGATCACCCACGCGTGCCCGAGGGCGAGCAGCCCGATCGGCGCGGTCTTCGGCTCGAGGAGGAAGAGCAGGACTGCGACTGCGCAGAACGGCACCACGTGCGAGAGCGTCGTGAGCGTCCACCAGAACGCCATCCGCCGTAGCGACTTCTCATCGGCCAGCGGCCGCCACGGGACCGTCGCCAGCTCGGGGAGCGTGCCGGCGGCGGATTCAGCCACCCGAGATCGGCCTGCGCATGATGACGATCTCGGCGTCGAGCGGCAGCTCCCGCACCATCTCGGCCTGTCCCGGCCCGGACGTGACGATCCCGATGGAGCCGGCGTCGAGCTCGGCCCGGAACGCGGTGATGGCGGCCTCGATCGCCGCCGGGTCGTCCGTCGTCCACTCCGCGAGCGTGGTGTGCCCGGTGTGGTCCATGCGGATCAGTTTCGACACCACGACTCCTTCGCCCAGGGACGGTGCGATGGTACGCCGGGCGGTCGGGAGCATCCGCCTTGTAGCGTCGACGCCACATGAGCGCCACGTTGTTCGCCAAGGGTCTCTCGGCCGCACATGGGGACCGGTCCCTGTTCTCCGGGCTCGACCTGACGCTCGCCCCTGGCGATGTCGTCGGCGTGGTCGGGGCCAACGGGGCCGGCAAGTCGACGCTGTTCCGGATGCTCGCGGGGCTGATCCCGGCGGCGCAGGGTCAGGTGACCCTGTCCCCGGCCACCGCGATCGTCGGGTATCTGCCCCAGGAGCTCGCTGCCGTTCCCGGGGAGAGCGTGCTCGACCTCATTGCGCGGCGCACCGGCACGGCGGCCGCGCAGGCCGCCTTCGACGCCGCGGCCGACGCGCTCGCCGACGGCCGCCCGATCGGCGGCCTGTCCGCCGAGGACGCCTACGGCCTCGCGCTCGATCGCTGGATGGCCCTCGGCGGAGCAGACCTCGAGGAGCGGGCCGAGGCGACGACGCACGAACTCGGACTCGCCATCGACCTGGCCACCCCGATGACAGCGCTCTCCCGGGGGCAGGCCACGCGGGCCGGCCTGGCCGCGCTGCTGCTTTCCCGCTACGACCTGTTCCTGCTGGACGAACCCACCAACGACCTCGACCTCGAAGGCCTCGAGCGCCTGGAGCGGTTTCTCACCGGGCTGCGCGCGGGTGTCGCGGTCGTCAGCCACGACCGCGAGTTCCTCGCCCGCACCGTCACCCGCGTCGTCGAGCTGGACCTGGCCCAGCAGACGGTGTCGGTCTACGGCGGCGGCTACACCGCCTACCTGCACGAGCGCGAGGTGGCGGCCCGCCGCGCGCGGGAGGACTACGACTCCTACGCCGACCGCGTCGGCGCCCTCACCGAGCGGGCCCGCACGCAGCGGGCGTGGATGGAGAAGGGCGTCAAGAACGCCCGCCGCAAGTCCACCGACAACGACAAGATCGGGCGCGCCTTCCGGTCCGAGGCGACGGAGAAGCAGGCCTCCAAGGCCCGCCAGACCGATCGGCTGATCGAACGACTGGAGGTCGTGGACGAGCCGCGCAAGGAGTGGAAGCTGCAGATGGAGATCGCCGTGGCGCCGCGCGCCGGAGCGATCGTCGCGACGGCCCGCGGGGCGCTCGTGCGCCGCGGCGCCTTCACGCTCGGCCCGGTGCACCTGCAGATCGACTGGGCCGACCGCGTCGCGATCACCGGCCCGAACGGGTCGGGCAAGTCGACGCTGCTCGCCGTCCTGCTCGGCCGCCTCACACCTGACGAAGGGTCAGCTTCGCTCGGGCCGGGCGTCGTCGTCGGTGAGATCGACCAGGCCCGCTCGGCCTTCGCCGACGGCACGAGTCTGCTGCGCGCGTTCGGGGAACAGGTGCCGGAGGAGACCGAGGCCGACGTCCGCACGCTGCTGGCCAAGTACGGGCTCAAGTCGCAGCACGTGCTCCGGCCCGCCGAGAGCCTCTCGCCGGGCGAGCGCACCCGGGCCGGCCTCGCGCTGCTGCAGGCGCGCGGCGTCAACCTGCTCGTACTGGACGAGCCGACCAACCATCTCGATCTGCCGGCCATCGAGCAGCTGGAGCAGGCCCTGGACTCCTACCCCGGCACCCTGCTTCTCGTCTCGCACGACCGGCGCCTGCTGGAGACGGTGCGGGTCAACCGGCGGATCGCCGTCGACGCGGGTCAGGTCGAGGAGAAGCCGGTCTGAGGCGGGGTCCTCAGCTTCGGCTCGGGCCGGTGCCCTAGCCTCGGCGGTATGACTTCCAACGTATTTTTCGACATCGCCATCGGCGGTCAGCCCGCCGGCCGACTGACCTTTGAGCTGCGCGACGACGTCGTGCCCGTGACCGCGGAGAACTTCCGTGCGCTGTGCACAGGGGAGAAGGGCTTCGGCTTCTCCGGCTCCAAGTTCCACCGCATCATTCCCGGCTTCATGTGCCAGGGCGGGGACTTCACCCGGGGCGACGGCACCGGCGGCAAGAGCATCTACGGCGAGAAGTTCAAGGACGAGAACTTCGAGCTCAAGCACACCGGCCGCGGCATCCTGAGCATGGCCAACGCCGGGCCGAACACCAACGGCTCGCAGTTCTTCATCTGCACCGAGAAGACTGCGTGGCTCGACGGCAAGCACGTCGTCTTCGGTGTCATGACCTCGGGCGAGGAGACGCTCAAGGCGATGGAGGACCAGGGCTCCCAGAGCGGGAAGACCAGGTCCACCGTCGAGATCACCGACTCCGGCGAGGTCCCCGCCGCCTGACCTGACCCTTACGTCAGCGAACCCGCCATAGCCACCGGTCTCGCTGACGTTAACCCCACATAACGCGCAAAGCGGCGGCGACCAGCGGGCCACGGCACAGATCTGTCCACCCGCGGGCCAAGGCCGCCCCAGTTCGTCCCCGGGTCGACCGACGGCGCGAAACCCTGGGTGTGAGCGCGCGGACGACCTGGGGGGCCCGGTGACACGGCATCAGAAGGATGCGCGGGGGCGCTATCGCACACCCTCACTGGCGTTCGCGCTCACCCTTGTCGCCGTCCTGGGGAGCTCACTCCCCGTCGGGTCGGCACTGGCGGCGGACCCGATCCCGCTGCCGATTCCTCCGCTGCCACCTCCGCTGGGGCCGGGACGCGACGTCGATCCTCGGTGCACCACGGCCACCCGACCCTTCGTCCCCACGAACATGACGATCCCGGATCTCGACCGGGCGATCCCGGTGATGGCGCTCCAGCGGGAGCGCCGCAAGGTTCCGGGTACGCCGCCGACGACCCGCAAGGGCAAGTCGGTGATGGCCTTCGACCTGGGCAGTGGCATCCGTCCCGGGGACCGAGCGGGCAACGCTCTGTTCAACGCCCACACCTGGCCTGACGGCAGCGCGATCGGCAACGCCTTGCTCGCCGAGCTGGACGAGGGGGACCGCATCGCCGCTGGCTCCGATCAGGGCACGATTTGCTACCAGGTGAGTGACCGCGTCGAGGTCCGCGCCGGTTCCCGGAAGGCAGCGAAGCGCTACTTCGCCCGGAAGGGACCGCCGCAACTCGCGATCGTGGTCTGTTCGGGTGAGCGCCGCGGGCCCGGCAAGTGGACTCACAGGACGATCTGGTACGCCTCACCTGTGGAGTGAACGGTGGAGTGGGTGACCGGGATCGAGGACCGATGACGAGCACGCGGAAATTCCACCTGGACGGTCAGGAGTTCATCCTGCTGCAGTCGTTGCTCCAGGTCGGGGGCGTCTGCAACACCGGCGGCGAGGCGAAGATTCTCATCGTCGAGGGCGACGTCACGGTGGACGACGAGATCGAGACCCGCCGCGGCAGGAAGATCAGAGCGGGCCAACGCGTCTCGTGCGCAGGCGTCAGCATCGAGGTCGTCGGCTGACCTGCGGCTTTGCGTAGAGCGGGTGACCGGGATCGAACCGGCTTGATCAGCGCGTGACCTCTACGTCCGAGAATGGGCAGAGCGGTTGTCACGATGCTTGACAGTCGCCACGGTCAAGCAACCTGGCAACTGTATCGGGCCTCGTTGGCTCCGGTCTGACTGTCTGTCAGTGTCCCTTAGCGTCCATCAACGTTCTCTCCGCGTAGACGGAACGCATGGCCGCAGATTGCCGGAACGGGCGGAGCTCGTCCAGATCGCGCTCCCTGGCATGCGCCTGGACGAAGCGCCACGTTCGACCTGCCACGCCAGGCCCGCATTTCTGTACTCGCTCTGGGTGTCTCTGCCTTCAGCACGCGGTCCGAGATCGTCGGAGAGCCCACCGTCACCACGTCTGGGCGGGCCCAGCCGACTTCCGCTTCATCCCGGCGGCGAGCTGTGGAACGCTCGGTCACTGGGAGCTTCGGCGAGGAGATCAATGATGGCGGTCGACGTGGAGAGCCGCGTGGTGATTCGCCGGCCGCTCGAACTGGTGGCTGCCTTCGCCGCCGACCCGGACCGAGTCACCCAGTGGTATCGCAGGATTCGGTCGGTGCAGTGGCGCACCCCGAAACCGCTGGCAGTGGGCACCGAGCTCGACTTCACGGCCCAGTTCCTCGGCCGCCGGCTGGTCTATACGTATCGGGTGATCGAGCACGACCCGGGCCGGACGCTGGTCATGCGGACCACAGACGGGCCGTTCCCGATGGAGACCACCTACACCTGGGAGACGGTCGATACCGACTCCACTCTCATGCGCTTGCGGAATCGGGGCGAGCCGGCGGGCTTCTCCCGGCTTGTCGCCCCGTTCCTGAGCCGGGCGGTCCGCCGGGCGAACCGGCAGGACCTCGAGCAGTTGGCCGAGCTTCTCAACGCCGGTTGAGCCCTGACGATGCCGCCTGGTCGTGGTTGCCTGGGCGGGATCGGGACGTCGGCCGTTGCGCGGTCTGGAGGACGTCGTCGACGGACCAACCTTCGGCGGCATGGGTGCCGCAGCGGGCGGCGAGAACCAGACCGCCCCGTGAGAGGATGAAGTCCGCCGACTGGCCGAGGTGGTCCTCGGACCGCTTCAGCGCCCCGCGGAGCGAGTCGCCCCGAGCCAGCCCGCGGGCTCCGGCCAGACCCGGTCAACGCGGATCCGCGGATCAATGAACTGACTCAGCGTCATATGCGACGGATGGAGCGTCGTCCGCGGGGCCGCGGTCCGGGCCTGACGCGAGAGAGGTGCGCCACCGCTCTCGGCCCGCGGTCTCGGGTCGGCGATCTTCGCGGGGGTGCTGGGGGGTGCTGGCCTGCTAGGCCGCCGACGTGGACAGGGCCGTCACCATGCTCGGGGGTGTCCGGGCCCTGGTGCGGACGATCCGTTAGCGCGCAGGACCGGGTCCACCGGTCGCATCGTGTGCGCGCCGCCCTCCGATCTCGACGAAGAACTGGGCGGCAGTCATTTGGACGGCGCTGGACCATGTCGGGTAGGCGTGCATGGTGGCGGCGAGGCGACCGGTGAACATGCCGGTGGCGATGGCCAGGGCCGCTTCGGCCAGCATCTCCCCGGCCCGGGGGGCGACGATCGTCGCGCCGAGCAGCCGGCCTCCGCCCAGGTTGCGGAGCACGGGGCGCGGTCCGGCGATCAGTTCGATGAAGCCCGCCGTGGCGTCGTCGGTGATGGCGCGGTCGACCTCGTCCAGCGGGAGGTGGGCGATCTGGGCACCGGCGGGTGCATCGTCGCGTCCCAGGCCGACGTGCGCTATCTCCGGGGTCGTGAACACAACCCGGGGAATCACGGGCGGGCGCCACGGACGGGGCCGGCGCCGCAACGCGTTGGCAGCCGCGTGCCGACCCATGTCGTCGGCGGCGTGGGTCAGCATGGCGCGGGCCGTCAGGTCGCCGGCGGCGAAGATGCCGCTGCCGGCGCGCAGCGTCGGGTCGGTGAGCACCACGCCGCGGGAATCGGTGCGGATCCCGGCGGCGTCGAGGCCGAGATCGGTGGTCTCGGCGCGACGGCCGGTGGCGATCAGCACCCGCTCGGCCTCGATGCGGGTGCCGTCGCCGAGCACGGCGCCGGCCCCGGCTGCGTTGGGCGCCAGGTTCTGCACGCTGGTCGCGGTGTGCACGGTAATCCCGCCCCTTGTGAAGATCTCGGTGAGGATGGTGGCGGCGCGGGCGTCCTCGGCGGGGAGTAGCCGGGGTCCGGCTTCGACGAGGGTGACCCTGGTGCCGAGCCTGTCGAAGGCCTGAGCCAGTTCGCAACCGATCGCACCGCCGCCGATCACGAGCAATGAACTCGGTGCCGAGCGCAGGTCAAACACGGACTCGTTGGTCAGATACGGCACGTCGCCCAGCCCGGGGATGGGCGGGAGGGCCGGGCGTGATCCGGTGGCGAGCACGACCCGCGACGCCTGCAGCGACGTGCCGTCGACGTCGAGGTGGAGCGTGCCGCGAGCGTTGCCGCGTAGGCGGGCGTGGCCACGGATGACCTCGATCCCTTCCGCGCGCAGCACCTCAACGGATTCGGCCGCGGCGATTCGGTCGATCGCGGTACGGATCCGGGCCATCGCCTCCGGGAAGGTCAAACCTGCCCGGGCGGCGGCGATCAGGGTCTTGGACGGCACGCAGCCGGTGAACGTGCAGTCCCCGCCCGGTTCGCTCGCGGTGATCAGACGAACCCGGGCGCCGCGGCGGCGGGCCTCGCGGGCCGCGCCGAGTCCGGCCGCGCCGCCGCCGATGACCACGAGGTCGACGTCAGTCATTTGCGCGCCACGAACAGGCTGTACCCGAGGTGCCCGGCGCTGATCGCGGCGCGGACCTCGGCGATCACCGCGGTGACCTCATCGCGGTCGATGGCCCGGATCGCGCCGCTGCGGGCGAGTATGCCGATCACCAGCAGACGGGCCTCGACCCGCTCGACCATGGCGACGAGCGCATCGTCGTGGGCCTCGACCGTCTCCACCTCGAACCCGCCCGCAGTCAGCAGGCGCCGGTAGTCCACAGCGCTCACGGCGCCGCCGATGCAGGCGATCCGGGACGCCCAGGTCCGCAACCGGGGCGGCAGCCGGTCCAGGTCGGCCGTCACGTCGCTGATCCCGACCTGCCCGCCGGGACGCAGCGCGCGGAGCATCTCGGCGACCGCAGTCCCCTGGTCTGGGAAGGTGCACAACGCACACTCGCAGATCACGGCATCGAACTCGCCGTCACCGACCGGCAGCGCCTCCGCGTCCCCGAGGCGAAATTCGGCGCGTGCCGTGAGTCCGGCCGACTCGGCCGCGGTCCACGCGTGCTCCACATTGCGCGCCGCCAGGTCCACCCCGCATACCGCGACCGGGTAGGCCGCGGCGATGGCCAGCGCGCTGGTGCCGCGGCCGCTGGCGACATCGAGCAGGCGGTCGTCGGGCCGCAAATCGAGGTGCGAGATCAGACGGTGCGTCAGATCCAGCCCGCCGGGGTGGAAGGATTCCCCCAGCAGGAGCGTCATCCAGTCCGCGCCATACGCCTCGGCGCAGCAGGCCTTGAAGTCCGCGGGAGTGTCGCCGGCCGGGCGGCCGGTCGCCTGACTGTTCATGGCGCCGGTCGGGTGGGGTGGGCGGCATTGCGGGAGCCGTAGGGCGAGACGGTCAGCAGCGGCGCGAGGTCGTGGGCGTTCGGCACGACCGGAGCGACCGCCACTCCGGACATCTGGGCCCGGACCTGTTCGCGGTAGCCGACCGAGTTGTAGGCACAGAACGGGATGAGCCGTCCGTCCGGGGTGATCTCCTCCACGCAGCATTTGCGCAGTTGCTTGGTGTTGAGGGTATAGGGGTCCTGGAAGTCCTGGATGATGATCGCGAAGACGTGATCGGTGAGGGTTCTGATGACCGCGGGCAGGTCGATCCCGCAGGCATCGCCGCAGTCGAGAGCTTCGGTGATCATCCGCAGCCGCTCGTCCGTCGGGCCGGCGCCAAGGTTGGCCGAGGCACTCCACAGCTTCTCCAGCGCCTCCTGGATAACCAGGTCGGGGATGACCCGGTTGCTGACGTAGTCCAGGTAGTCCCCGATCTCGATCAGTCGGGGGATGGGGAGTAGAGAGAAGTCGTCAGCGCCTGGGATCCCGTCGGTCAGCAGATAAGTGATGGAGCGGCAGGTGGGGAAACAGCACGGCACGGGAAAGAAGTCGCTGGCCCGGAACCACTCGGGCAACTGTGCGGCGATGCCGTGGATGATGTCGGGGTTGGTCAGGCGTGTCAGCGGGTCGAAGGGCACGTGGCGACCGGAATGGGTGACAGGCTGGAACGCCACCGACCGGACCGCGGGGTGCTCGAGACCGAACCGGATGATCGCCCCGAGCTCGTGTTCGTTGACTCCCTTCTCCACCGCGGCGACCAACGTGACCGTGAGGCCGACCTCGGCGCAGTTGTCGAGGGCGCGGCGTTTGATCTCGCGCAGGTCCCGCCCGCGGATCGCGCGGCTGGTCGCCTCTTCCAGGCCATCGAACTGCAGGTAGATGGAGAGCGGGCGCCCGGGGGTGTTGCGTTCGCCGAGGGCGGCGACGAAGCGGCGGTCCGAGGCCAGCCGGATGCCGTTGGTGTTCAGGGTGACGACCTTGATCGGGCGGGCCTGGGCCAGGTCGATGAACTCCAGGATCCGCTTGTGGATGGTCGGTTCGCCGCCGGAGAACATCACGACCTCCGGTTCGCCCTCCGCGGCCACGAAGGCGTCCAGCATCACTGCGCACTGCTCGGCGGTGATCGAGTACCCGTCGCTCTGGTGCCCGGAGTCGGCGAAACAGATCGGGCAGTCCAGGTTGCAGCCGGTGTTCACCTCGATCAGTCCGAGGCACGCGTGCTGCTTGTGGTCCGGGCACAGCCCGCAGTCCGACGGGCACCCCTCGACGATCTCGGTCTGGAAGGTGAGCGGGATCGTGCCGGGCTTGTTGAACCGGACCGAGTCCAGGTACATCTGCGCGTCGCTGTAGACCAATGCCTCGAACTGCCCGTGTTCGCGACAACGCTTGCGTAGGTACACCTTGTCCTCGCGGATGTTCACTTCCGCGTCGATGGTCACCTTGCACACCGGGCAGATCGAGCGCGTTGCCTCGAGGAACACCTCGGGATGTTCCCGGCGCGGCGGTGTTGCAGCGGGCGGAAGAAGGTCGGTCACGGAGTTCCTTTCGGGCGACGCGGGTGTCGGCACTCAGACAACCCTGCGGGATGCCCGGCCGCGACCTTGCTGTCAGCGTTCTGACATCCCGGGCTGCGGCAGATGAGGAGAACGAGGGTCGATGGTGGCATCAATGCGCCGCGCGAAGCCCGAACAGCCCAGCGAGGATCAGGACGAGACCGATCACGACCAATCGCACTGAGGCCCACCGCCAGGTGAGCGTGATCGCTGCGACGGCCAGCACCAGAAATACACCTCCCTGGATCGCGACGACGCGATCGGTGGGCGGAAGCAGGATCTCCTCCCACCACGGGCGGTCCACAGCCTCCCCCTTGCTGATGAGCTTCTCCACGGCGCACAGGCTGCCGGGGTGCCCCGCGTCTGCACGGGTGTCAGCGAGCTGACACGGGCCGTCTCGGGCGGACGATTTCTCTCCGAGATCGATCGGCCACTGGCCGGGATGCCGAGGCCGGGTGGTGCCGATGACTGACGGACCGGCAGTTGCAGCTGTTTCACGTTCAGTGCCCGCGCAGCAACCTTCGGAGAGGCCACCCCACGATGCCGCGTCGGCCTGCAGAGTCGCGGCGCGCCGGCAGCAGTTCTGGGGCCAGGTTTGCGACGGCATCGAGGACGTCCCTGAGACGGGGGGCTACCAGAGCCTGAGTACCGACGAAGACGGTGGGCACGGTCGCGTTCCCGTCGGCCACGGCGCGTACCCGCGCCGCGGCGGCGGGCTCGGCCCAGATGTTGGTCTCCCGGGTCGGGATGCCGGTCCGCGCCAGCCCTCGACGGAGGCGGCCGCAGAACGGGCACGATGGGCGCCAGTAGACCTCGACCGCCTCGATCCTCTCGGTGCGGCTCACGCGAACCGCTCCAACCAGGACGTGAGGGCGTAGAGCCCCGCGTAGGTCGCGGCGGCGATCCCGACCAACCCGAGCAGCCGGGTGCGGATGCGCCGGACCCCGGCGACCGAGCAGGCGTTCTGGCGGCGCAGGGACCACCAGACCAAGCCGGCCAGAACGGCGAGGCCCGCCACGCGGAACCACCAGGCGTAACCGTCATACAGTGTGTTCCCCCAGCTCAACGCCGTTGCTCCGCTGACCACCCCGACGGCGGCCAGGACGGTGGGACCGACGCAGCACAAGATTCCGGTTACACCGGCCAGGACGCCGATCCGCCACCGCGGCGGTGCGGGCGGGTTCGATGACGGCAATCCCAACGGCGGCCCCGTCGCGGGCCGGCGATCGCGCGTCGTGTCGGTGTTCCGCGGCGGAGGGTTCATTGGCGGTTCGCGGGATGGAGTTCGCGGACCTCCACGCCGTGCCAGAAAGCGACGTGATTCTTGATCCGGCGGGCCAACGGGGAGGGGTGCGGGTAGTACCAGGCCGCAGCCGGGTTGACGATGCCGTCGACCTCGACGTCGTAGTAGCGCGCCTTTCCCTTCCAGGGGCACAGCGAGGTACGGGTCGAGGCCGTCAGGTGCTCCCCGCGCAGGGAGTCCGGGGGGAAGTAGACGTTGCCCTCCACTCGTCGGATCTCGCTGGATTCGGCGATCACTGTGCCGTTCCACACCGCCTGCCACGTGCTCTTCATCGAACTGATCCTTTCCGCGTACGTTCTGATCTCGACCTGAGATGGAGCCTCGGCTCAGCAGAACACCGGGCGAACCGCTCGGTCGGTGACCGTGTCAGTGATCTGACAGAACCTGACCCAGGCGGCACGCGGGCGGCTGCAGCCGCCGATGCAGCGCCAGCAGCAACACCGCGAGGGCCACCACACCGATCAGCGGCTGGACCGGTGCGAACAGTGAGAGTGCGCCCCCGGTGCCCAGGGCGGCCACGGCGGCAGCGTTGCACGTGGGGCACCCGATCGCGATGAGCGAGAGCAGACCACCGCCGACCGTCTGCCCGCCGCCGGTCTCGCTCGGGGCCGGCGTGGGAGAACCGACGCCACTGTTCATGGCTGCGAACCACATGCCCATGATGACCGCGGACAAGGCCCACAGCGGATAAGCCCAGAGCGGCGCCGGGATTGGGCGGGAGTACAACGAAGTGTCGATGATCCCGGTGGGTATTCCGGACACCAGGGCCGCTCCGATCGCGCTCAGCGTCGCGATCGTCCAACGCCGCGCGCTCCACGAGCGCAGGACAAGAACGTCTTCGTGCAGAGCGGTTCGGTAAACGGCGACGCTCTGGGTCCGGCGCGCCCGTGCAGCTGCGCTCGGTGGTGGTCCGGGGGGAGTGGTCACCGTCATACCTCAACCTTCGTGTCCGCGGCCCGCTCGGAGTGGTGAGGTGTCAGGAAACTGACAATCGATGTGCCCGGCCTAGCCGATCGCCTGGCTTGGTTACTCACGCGAGCAGGGCTGCGAGCTTTCCCCGGTCGGTAATGGTGATCCTGCGGTAGGCCACCGAGATCAGTCCGCGCCCTGCGAGGTCCTGGAGGACCTTGTTCAGGCTCGGGCGACGGGCCCCGAGCATGGCCGCCAGCGTGCTCTGGGAGATCCTGACCGCTCCCTCGTCGTCGGCCTCGTCGAGCAGGAGCCGGGCGGCCTGCGCGGTGAGGTTGCCCCCGAGCAGCCCGATGAGCCGGTTCTGACTGTGGGCCAGGCGGGCGGCGACGCTGGCCAGCCAGCGCCGCGCGATCTGGCTGTGGCCGGCGATGATCGTTTCGAAGTGCTCCGGGGAGAGGTAGAGGCACTCGGCATGGTCCAGGGCCCGGGCCGTGTACGGCATCGGCATTCCCAGCAGCAGGGGCACGTCACCCTCGATGTCGCCCGGTCGTAACAGCGCCAGCACGGCACGTTTGCGACCAGAACCGATCGAGAGTTCCACCCGCCCCGAGCGCACCAGCCACACGCCGGCTGAGGACGCGTCCGGTCCGAAGAGGCGCTCGCCCGGCTCCAGGCTGCGCATCTGCAGGTGGTTGGCCAGCGCTGTCACGTCGGCAGGGGTGAGGGGAACGGCCTCACCGCGACCCACGCAGCGGGCCACCCAGGCCGCATGGCGCACAGCGGCCGGGTCGGGCCCGCGTCGGGGGAGGACCTGTGTCAGCACGCTGACACTGTAGGTCGCCGCCGGTGGACGACGACGGGATGGTGAGGCGTGGGGGCGCCCCTCCGGGCTCTTCGTTTGACGCAGTTGCAATCACCGCGGGCCCGGCGGCGTCCCACTCGATGGACCCGCAATCACCCGAACCGGATCTGACCGGCCAGGGTCGCGACGATGGAGAGGAAACACCGATGGGGACTGTGCCCGGAACGGCCACCTCGGATGCGTTGACCATGCGGCTGTTACGCGGGGCGATCGGGGGTGTCGGCGCCGGCCTGCTGTTCATCTGGGCCACGATGTGGTTCGCCTCGGAGATGCCCGACGGCAAGTCGGAGATGCCGCTACGGATGATCTCGACGATCCTCAAGGGCGACGGCGCGATGATGGAGGGCACGACCAGCGTCGGGCAGGGCTGGGCGATTCACCTGGTCCTCTCAGCAGCCTTCGGCATCACCTTCGCGCTCCTTACCCCGATGATGAAGACCAACGGGACGGTGCTGCTGGCGGGAACGATGTACGGCGCGATGCTCTACGTCGTCAATTTCCTGATCCTCGCACCGCTGGCGTTCACCACTTTCGAGGATGCCAACCAGCCCTTCGAGTTGGTCGTGCACATCGTCTTCGGCACGGTGATGGCGATGGCGTTCCTGTCCAGCGGGCCACGACGCAACGAACCGGTGTGCGCGATGGACAAGCCCGCCTTGCACACCGCCGGCGTCTGACGGTCTCGTCCGTTCCCGGGTGCCGCCGTGAACTCGCCACCGGCCGGTGCCGACTTCGTCGGCACGGTGATGCCGTCGGTGGATCTGGTGCACAACCTGGCCCGCCGGCTCGTCCGTCGACCTGAGGACGCCGCGGATCTGGTGCAGGACACCCTGGCCCGGGCCTGGGAGGCCTGGACCCGTGGGGTTCGGCCGCAGTCGGTCCCCGCGTGGTTGTCCACCATCTGTCTCAACCTCGCGCGTGACCAGGCCCGCCGGGCGGCGCGGCGCCGCGAGACCGGCTGGGACCAGGCTCCCGAACCGGCGGCGGATGTCGACGTGGCCGGGGTGGCGATCGCCCGGGTCCAACGGGCGCAGATCGAGGCAGCCTTGTGGGCGCTGCCCGAGGTTCAGCGGATCGCGATCGTGCTGATGGACATCTGCGGGCTCAGTGCTGCGGAGGTGGGCGCGGTCATCGACGCACCGCGGGGAACCGTCCTGGCCCGGGTTCATCGAGGGCGCAAAGCGTTGGCGGCCGAGGTGGCCCGCCGGGCCCGGCGTCCCGACCCCCGACAGGCCGTAGACCGCCGAGATGCCGTAGAGGAGGACTCCGATGACCAGCCCCCCGCATGATCCGGAGGCCGCAGCTGCGGCCTACCTCGCCGCTGACTTCAGCCCGGACGGGCGTGTGGAGTTCGAGGCGCACCTCCTGGAATGCGAAGCGTGTTGGGGTGAGGTTCGCAGTGCCCGCGACGGCCGCGCGCTCGCAGAAGATCTGCGCGAGAGCGCTCCCCAGGCGGCCCGGGAATACCTGCGCACAGTCGCCTCCGATCCCGGCGGGGCCGGTGGGGATCCCACAGGCGTTGCCGTCAGCCGATCCGTCGGAACCGGGCAAGGGCGGCGACGATCCTGGCTCTCGATCGCGGCGGCGGTCATCGCCGGCGCCGCGCTCACCGGAGGGCTGCTGCTCGGTCCGCTGAGCGAGGGTTCCCAGGATGGCCGCGCGCGGCTCGCCGCAGCCGCCGCCCTCTACACCGACGACGCTCTCGCCGTCGCACCCACCGGAACACCGCCGGTTGCCCGGCTGGGGGCCCTGGGGTGGCGCGGCACCTCGACCGCATCGTTGGCCGGCCAGCCGGCCACCGTCCACCGCTACGCCGACGCCGGAGGGCACCAGGTGCTCCTGGTCAGTTCCCTGCGCGAGTTTCCGAGGCCCAAGGACGCCCAGACGGTGCTCGGATCGAGCTGGAGCGCCCGGATCGACGGCACCGCGATCTTCTGTGTCGATCACGGTGGGCTGTCCTGGCTGGTGATCGGCGCATCCCGTGAGCAGGCGATCGAGGCCGGCCGGCAGGCGGGGCTGGCATGACCGCGATCGCGGCGCCGTCGCGCCGGGCCGTGCTCGCCGGCGCGGGGTTGTTCGTCCTCGCCGGCTGCGGGACCGGGTCCGTGTCATCCACGGCGGGGTCCGCACCGCCCGCCGGGGACGCCGGACCCTCTGGGCAGGCCGGGGCGCCCGGTCCGTCGGCCCTGGACGACCCCCGGGCCCCCGGTCTGCCCGACCCGCTGATCGACACCGACCGGTTGATCTCCGGCGGCCCGGGGCCGGACGGCATCCCCTCGATCGACTCCCCCCGATTCCGCGATCCCGAGGTTGAGGGCGATCTGATCGACGATGAACCGGTCCTGGCGATCGAGCTCGAAGGGCGTCGCCCGGGCCTACCCGATCCGGATCATGATCTGGCACGAGATCGTCAACGACACCGTCGCCGGCATGCCGCTGGCGATCACCTACTGCCCGTTGTGCAACTCCGCGCTGGCGTTCGAGCGTCGCGCGGGCGGCCGCGAGCTGACCTTCGGGGTCTCCGGGCTGCTCTACAACTCCGACCTGGTGATGTTCGACCGCCAGACCGAGTCGCTGTGGCCGCAGATCGAAGGCCGGGCCGTGGCCGGAATGCTCACCGGGACCGAGCTGACCCGCCACACCGTCACCGTGCAACCGTGGGCCACCTGGCGCGAAGCGCATCCTCGCGGCGAGGTGCTCTCCGCCGACACCGGCCACCGCCGGGACTACGGGCGCAACCCCTACCCGGGTTACGACAACCCCGGGGACCGTCCGTTCCTGTACCAGGGTGAGCTCGATGATCGGCTGCCGCCGAAGGCCCGGGTGATCGCGCTCCGGGCGGCCGACGAGGATCTGGTGATCGCCTTCGACCGGGTGGAGCGCGATCGCGTCGTCACGGCGCGGATCGGCGGACGTCCGGTCGTCGTGCTCGCCGGCCCGCCGGCCGCCTCACCCCTCGACGACGACCGGATTGCCGACGGGAGACCCCGGGTCAGCGCGCGGGCCTTCGACCCGCGCCTGGACCGACGTCCCCTGGAGTTCGTCGCGGACGGCGAGGGATATCGCGACACCAGCACCGGCTCCCGCTGGGACGCCGACGGCCACGCCCGGTCCGGGTCGCTGGCCGGCCGGTCCCTCGCCCCGGTCGAGGCCACCGAGACCTTGTGGTTCGCCTGGATTGCCTTCCGCCCCGACAGCCGCACCCTGCTCTGACCCGACAACCCGCCGCGCCTCGCCGACCACCCAGGAGCCACATATGACCTTGCGCCCTCGCCCGTTCCACACCGTCCGCCCGGTGAGCGCGGCCGCGTTGGCCGCGGCCGCGCTCGTCTTCCTCGCCGGCTGTGGCAGCGGCTCGGATGCCGGCGCCGCCGCGCCCGCCACCGCGCCCGCGGCGGCGCCCGCGACCGCGGGGGTCGGCCCGGCGACCGATGCTGCGGTGCCCGCGCCGATGCAGTTCACGGCGGTCGCGGTCGACGGTTCCACCGTCGACGGAGCCGCGCTGGCGGCCAAACCCGCCGTCGCCTGGTTCTGGACACCGTGGTGTGCGATCTGCCGCAGTGAGGCACCCGAGGTCGCCGCGATGGCCGAGAAGTACGCGGACCGGGTGAACTTCGTCGGGATCGCCGGCCTGGGCAAGGTCGCGGACATGAAGCGGTTCGTCGCCGACACCGGCGTGGGTGGCTTCGCCCACGCCGTCGACGCCGACGGCAGCATCTGGCGCGGGTTCGGGGTGATCGGGCAGCCGTCCTTCGCGTTCGTGCACCCGGACGGCACCGTCGAGGTCGTCCCCGGCTCCCTGTCCCCGGCCGATCTGGAGCGGCGCATCTCCGGCCTGACCCATGCCTGAGGGAGCATCAGAAATTCAGGGTCCATCGGTGGAGCGTGGGATGGGATTGAGCGTGGGTGAGGGCCCAGCGTGAACGAGGCCGCGCTCACCCTGGCCTTCGCGGCGGGCACCCTGGCTGCCGTCAACCCGTGCGGCTTCGCGCTGCTCCCGGCGTACCTGACCCTGTTCGTGTCCGCCCCCGGTGACGGGGAGCGGCCCGGGCGGACCGGCGCGCTGCGCCGGGCCGGTGTGGCCACCGCGGCGATGACGGCCGGGTTCGTCCTGGTCTTCGGCACGTTCGCGCTCCTGGTGACCCCGTTCGCCCTCTCGGTCGAGCGGTGGCTGCCGTGGGCGACGATCGTGATCGGCGTGGCGCTGGTCGGACTGGGCGGCTGGCTGATCACCGGCCGCGATCTGAAAGTCCCCGGGCCGAAGGTCGGGACCCGCGGTGACCCGACCAGCTCGGCGCGGGCGATGGGGGCCTACGGGGTGTCGTTCGCGGTCGCATCGCTGTCGTGCACGGTCGGGCCTTTCCTGGCCGTGACCACGACCGCCTTCCGCGACGACAGCGCGTTCGGAGTCGTCGGGGTCTTCCTGGCCTACGCCTGCGGCATGGGTGCGGTCGTCGGTGCTCTCACCCTGGCCGTGGCGCTGTCCCGGGACACCCTGGTACGTCGCCTCCGGGCCGCGTTGCCCTACGTGACCCGGGCCGGAGGAGGGCTGTTAATGCTGGCCGGCGCGTACGCGGCCTGGTACGGCTGGTACGAGGTCCGGGTGCTGCGCGGCGAGCGGGTCCAGGACCCGGTCATCGACACCGCCGTCGAGTGGCAGTCCGAGATCTCGCGCGCGGTGGCCGACCTCGACGCGGCGCAGATCCTCGGGGCGCTCGCGTTGTTGGCTCTGCTCGCCGGACTGCTCGGCCGTCGAGGCCGGCGCGCCGCCCGCGAAGACCTACCGACCGGCGGGTCCAACGTCGTGACGCGGGGCGAGTGACGGCAGAGTGAGCGTCGTGGGCGATCCGGACCGTTCAACAGGCTGGAGCACCTTTCGCGAGGCCCTCGACCTGTTCGTCCGGGGCGCGACGGTGCGCACCGCCGTGCCCACGGCGTTGGTGGTGGGGACGATCCTGTCGGCGGTCAATCAAGGCGATGTCGTGGTCGGGGGCAGCGCAGGCCCGGACACCTGGGTGCGCATCGCGGTGAACTACCTGGTCCCCTTCCTCGTAGCCAGCATCGGTTTCCTGTCCGCCCGGCGGCGGCGGTGAGCACAGCACCCGGGGATCACAGCATCCGGTCGAACCCCGAAACCCCATATTGACCCGTACGACGACGATCTGGAGAGGTACAGCGATGGCGCAGCGACCCGCAGCGGTGGCGTTCGATGTGGTGGAGACCCTGATCTCCCTGGAGCCGATGGGGGACCGCTTCGCAGAGGTCGGCCTGCCCCGCGACGCGGTCTGGGCGTGGTTCCCGCGCACACTGGTCTACGGCATCGGGATGTCCGTCGTCGGGGACTACATCCCGTTCCCGGCCGCGGCCGCCGAAGCCCTGCGGGCGCTGACCCGCTACGAGATCCCCGATGACGCGGTCGCCCACGTTCTGGCCGGAGTGGGCGAGTTGCCGGCACATCCCGACGTCGAGCCCGCGATGAAGCATCTCGCCGAGAATGGCGTGCGGATGATCTGCCTGACCAACGGCACGGCCGCCATGACCCAGGCGTTCCTGGACCGCTGCGGGCTGGCCGGCTACATCGAGCAGGTCATCGCGACCGCCGAACTGAACACCTGGAAGCCACCGGCCCGGGTCTACCTGCACGGCGCGGCGGCGCTCGCACTGCCGCCCGAGCAGGTGGCGCTGGTCGCCGTGCACGCCTGGGACTGTCACGCCGCCAAGCGGGCCGGGCTGATGGCCGGATGGGCGTCCCGTCTCGAAGGCGGCTACGGCGGGATCTTCACCCCGGCCGACGTCGTGGGCCGCGACCTGTTAGAGGTCGCGCACGGGTTGGTCACGCTGGATCAGCGCTGATGCCCGCCGAACAAGGCCCGGTTGAGGACCCGTCGCAGGTCGCGGGCCACCGCTTTACAGTTCTCGCTGTCCCCGACTGCCCCCACCTCCCGATGCTCCTGGCCCGTATCGCAGCTGCGGGCGTCAATTCTCAGGTCGTGGACATCGTCGAGATCGCGACGCAGGCTGACGCCGAGTCGTGGTCGATGGCCGGATCGCCGACGCTGCTCATCGACGGAGTCAACCGGTGGCTGACGCCCGGCCCGCCGGCTCTCGGTTGCCGTCTCGAGCTCGCCGCGGACGTGCTCCCGTCGGTGGACCAGATTCGAGTCGCCGTTGCGTCGCCCGGGCTGCGGGAACCGCAGAACCCATGAGGAGCGGCTTGCCATGGTGGCTGTCGGGCGACAGGCCAACGAGACTTCGGCGATGAGCCGGTCCCGTCGAATGCGTGCGGGAGATCGCCGCCGTCCCTTCCCGAAGTCCGCGAACGCCTCAGTCATGGCGAGCCGTGCTTCTTCGTTTGCAAGCGGCCGGTCTGTTATTTCCACGACGACCACAACGGCGATGGCCCCGTCTCCCAGTGGTGCGCAGCGCCGGGCGGAATTCAAGACCAACTCGTGCAAGCGGGTCCGCGGTGATTTTCAGGCCACAGCCATCATCGAACGGCGTGTTGGCCATTGGGCCGGCATGTACCTCGACGCCCCTCCCGTCAAGGCCGCGGGCTGGCAGGAGATCGCCGAAATCGTTGAGGACGCGTACTGCCTCGTCGCCGCCCCCCGGGCGCTGGTGCGGCTGCTCGACAACGGATGGGGCGGACACGCAGCCGCGACGATGGACTCGGCCTGCGCCTTTGGCCCCCGGAGTTGATCTTCGGCGTGATCAATTCATGACCTAAGCGGCGGCGAATAGGGGTCTGTCGGGGCATCGGGCGGTCAATTTGACGGCCGGTCAGATCTCGCTAAAACAGCTTCTGACCTGCGCAAACGTTGGAGCGGGTGACCGGGATCGAACCGGCATGACCAGCTTGGAAGGCTGGGGCTCTGCCATTGAGCTACACCCGCGAGGTGCGAGCAGATCTTATCTGCCGCCCGTCACTGCCCGCCGAACTCGCGTCCGCGACGGCGAACATGTCGTCCCGGTCGGCATCAGGAACCCCTTGCAGGGCTTGTCCTTCTCCTGGCCGTCCACGACCTTGTCCTCGGCCGCGTCGCGGTCCCTGCCGGCCTTCTCCGCGGCTACGCCCAGGGCGCGATTCACGGTGCTGATCTTGGCCCGTCCCGGGCTTCGGAGTTCCGCGGACCCGCCAAGCTCGACTGCTGAGTGTCAGCTCGCCGGGTAGGCGACGTAGTCGACCAAGACTTCCGGGAACGGCCCGGGCATGAAGCCGGACGAAGTATGAGGGTCCGGGCGTGTGCAAATGCGCCCGCTCAGCGCGTATCGCGCAATCGTCCGGACGGCCCCTTCAGATCAATGCGTCGGAAGCCGACATCTCAGGGCGACCGATCGAGGGGGAACCACGATGTTCAAACCGGACCACGCCCGGATTCAGGACGAAGCACGGCTCGATGCTGTGCGTTGGATCGGCGAGGCCATCCTCAACATGGATGCCTCCTTCGACCGGGTTACGCGCCTGTTGTCCCATATGACCGGGGCGCCGCTGGCGGCGTTCTCCCTCGTCGGCCTGGAGAAGCAGTTCCTGCCCTCCGCCTTCGGGGTCGAGGAGCTCGAGGACAACGACAACGTCGGGGACGCGTTCTCCCGCGCCTGCATCGAGGCCGGCGACCTCCTGGTGGTCAAGGACGCGATGATCGACTTCCGGTTCGCCGACTCGCCGATGGTCGTCGGCCCGCCCTTCATCCGCTCCTACGCCGGCATGACCGTGCAGGCTCCCAACGGCATGCCGGTCGGGACCCTGTTCGTCGTCGACACCAAGCCGCGGGAGCTGAGCGACAACGACCTCGCCGCCTTCGCGGACCTGCGTGCCCAGCTGGAGGAGATGATCCTGCTCCGCACGCTGTCGGTGCGCGACCCGGGAACCGGGCTGTACAACCGCCGCTACTTCGAGGAACTGCTCGAGCGCGAGTACCGCCGCAGCGCGCGCAACTCCCTGCCCCTCACCTACATGTCGGTCGACATCGACCGCTTCGGGGCCTACAACGACGAGTGCGGGGCGCTGGCCGGCGAGCACGCGATCAAGGCCGTCTCGGCCGCCCTGCAGGAGTGCTTCGGCCGTGGCGGTGACGTGGTGGCCCGCATCGGCGGCGCGACCTTCGCGATCCTGCTGCCGGACACCGACCCCAAGGGCGCGGAGCTGATGGCCGAGCGCTGCCGGGTCGCGGTCGAGGACCTCGACCTCGCGCAGGACGGCGCCCCGGACGGGTTGCTGACGATCAGCCTCGGCGTCGTGGCCGGGGTGCCGGTGCCCGAGGTCGGCGGCGTGGACGCGCTGGTGAAGATGGCCGACGCCGCGCTGGGCCGGGCCAAGTCCGGCGGGCGCGACCGGGCCGAGCACGTGGTACTCGGCGTCGACGCCCCCTGATCGCTAGCTGACGGGAACCGCCGCCGGCGCATGGCCGGCGGCGGCGCGGACGAAGTCGGTCCACATCGCGACCTGACTGTCGCCGTGCCCGACCCGGCCCTCGCAAGTCCAGCGGGCGAGGGCGATCGACATGTGCACGTTGGACCAGGTGTTCCAGGTGCTCGCCGCGCGGATCTCGCCGTCGATGACGTACTCGCGGCCGTCGGAGTCGATCACCCGGACCCGGTGCCCGCTCTGGCGGCCGGCCTCCCACCGCGTCTCGACGGTGGCCGAGGCGAGGGTCTTCAGCGCGCCGTCGCGCCACACCCAGCCGCGGTTGAACCCGGCCGGCATCGCGGGGTCCGCGGCGAAGACGTCGCGCCACGGCGCCGTGCCGACTTCCTCCAGGCCGGTCACGTGGATGACGAAGTTCTCGTCGAAGCACATCGCGAGCCAGTGGACCGGCGGCATCGGGGCCGGGTCCTCGGTGCGGGCCTCGCCCCAGGACCGGTCTCGGATCGTCAGGCCGTCGACGGTGTAGGGCTTGCCGCGCAGCAGCAGCGTTCCCTCGGTTTTCATGGCCTGGTCGAAGTGCTTGTTCGACGGCAGCATCGCCGGTGGCATGACCGCGGTCAGGGTCACGTCGAAGGCGTTGCCTCGCCCTTCGTCGGTGTAGGTGATGCGCACCTTCTCCAGCGGCGTGATCACCTGGTGGCGGTAGCCGCTCGGCAGCGTGAGGTCGTCGAGGTCGCCGCCCACCTGCAGCGGGGTGTCCGGCAGGAAGTCGCGCATGTCGAAGATCTCGGCCTCGGTCTGACGCGGGCGCAACCCCTGCCAGCACCACACCCCGCCGCTCATCAGGTTCAGGTTCGGGTGCAGCCAGACGTAGTCCAGCGAATGGATGTCCGCCTCGGGCACGTTGAAGCCGACGAACACCGTCTCCACCGCCGCGGGGGAGTCCACCGCGGCGTTCGCGGCCCGGTGCGCCTTCTCGTCATCCGGGGACGCCGTGCCGAAGCCGGTGCCCGTCTGGGCGTTCATGAAGAACGAGGTGTTCTCGGCCATGCCGTGAAGGCTAATGCGGGCCGGGCAGGTCCTCAGTCGGCGACGTCGACCTTCGCGACCACGTGCTCCGGGGTGACGCGGACCACCAGCTCGCCGGGGACGCCGTTGCGTTCGGCGTACTCCTTCTCCCGGTCCTCGCCCATGTAGCGGGCGCCGAGCAGGCCGGCCCAGCGGTAGACCTCGTCGGGGTCGTCAAAGGTCCGGGCGGTGCCGCGGATCATCACGAAGTTGAACGGCGGATTCTCGTCGTCCCAGCACAGGCTGACCCGTGGGTCCCGGGCGATCGCCTTGCCCTTGACCGTGTTGGCCCCGGTGGTGAACACGATCTCGTCGATCCCGTGGCTCGATCGAGGGCCATCCAGACGGGCACCACCTGAGGTGATCCGTCGGCCCGCACCACTGCGAGCTTCGCGGTCCGGGCGGGCGTGCCGCCGACGAATTCCTGCCACCAGCCCTCGGGTGCTGCGGTGTAAGCCATGCCCCCGAGATTAGGTCAGCGCTGGACTTCCTCGTCCTTGCCCGCGCCGCCGACCAGCCCGTCCTTGCCGGGCCCGCCTCGGAGGAGGTCCTTGCCCTTGCCGCCGCGCAGGACGTCCTTGCCCTGGTTGCCGGCGAGCTTGTCGCGGCCGGCGCCGCCCCAGAGCAGGTCGTCGCCCTTGCCGCCGATCAGCCGGTCGTTGCCCAGGGCCCCGTACAGCCGGTCGTCGCCGTCGCCGCCGCGCAGGATGTCGTTGCCGCCGTCGGCGCACAGGATGTCGTTGCCGTCGCCGGCGCGGATGACGTCGTTGCCGCCGAGGCTGCGGATGACGTCACGGCCGGCCGTGCCCCGCAGGGAGTCGTTGCCCTTCGTGCCGACGATCAGGTTGTAGCCGACCGGCGCCGGCCGGCCGGGCGTGCAGGCGAGCGCGATCGTCGTGGGCGTGGCCTTCGACGGCGCCGGGGCCCAGGTCGGCCCGAACTCGTCCTCCGCCCCGTGCGCGACCGCCACCGGCCCGGAGCCGTCGGCGTTCATCACCCAGATGTCGAAGTTCCCGCCCCGGTCACTGTCGAAGGCGATCTTCGTCCCGTCCGGCGACCACACCGGAGACTCGTCCCAACTTGAGCCCGAGGTGAGCCGGGCGACCCCGGTGCCGTCGGTGTTTGCCACGTAGATGTCCTCGTTGCCGGCCTCGTCCCGGTCGCCGGCGAACACGATCTTCTTCCCGTCGGGGGAGAAGCTCGGTGCGACCCCGTACGCATTGATCGTGGCGTCAAGGAGTTTGGTCTGGCCGCTGCCGTCGGCGTCCATCACGTAGACGTCGGAGCTGTCGCTACCGTCCCGCCTGGTCTGGAACACGATCCGCGTGCCGTCCGGCGACCAATCGGGCTCGCCGTCGTGGACGGCGTTGTTCGTCAGCGGGACGATCGGCCCGGTCCCGTCCGCGTGGATCAGGCAGATCTCCAGGCTGGTGGCGGCGGGCGGGTTGCAGGTGAACACCACCTTCGTGCCGTCCGGGGAGAACTTCGGGGCGAACTCGAGGATGCCGTCGTTGTCGGTGAGCTTCTTCGGTCCGGAGCCGTCGGCGTTCATGACCCACAGGTCGCGCTTGCCGTCTCGATCCGACGTGAAAACGATCCGGCTTCCGTCGGGGGAGTACGACGGCTCCCCGGATCCGGGTGCGGCCGTGCGTTGCAGTCGGCCGCTGCCGTCGGGATTGATCGTGAAGATGTCGTATCCCGAGGCGCTGTCAACGGAGAACGCGATCGGGCCGTTCGTGCCCGGGAGCGTTACGGCGCTTCCCGTTGATGCGTCGAACGCGAGCAGCGCGGTGGCGGCCAGTGCGCCGGCGACGACGGATGCCGAACGTGCGTGATTCATCGTGAAGTCCCCCCGGACGACGAAAGTCAAAATGATCTTGACAGTCCGGAGCGGGCGGCGAGGGCCGTTTCACCCAAGCAGGGCCGTTCGGCCGGGAAGGGGCGCTGACCTGGGCACTAGACTGCACGCCACGCCGCGGGGCGTAGCGTAGTGGCTAGCGCGCCTGCTTTGGGGGCAGGAGATCGGGAGTTCGAGTCTCCCCGCCCCGACCAGCAGCAGGCCACAGTCCCAGCACCAGATGCCTTAGGAGAACCACGCCGTGGAGAGCACCGTCGAGACCCTGAACCCGACCCGGGTCCGGCTCACCGTCGAGGTTCCCTTCGAGGAGCTCGGGCCCAGCCTCAAGGACGCCTACAAGAAGATCGCCGGCCAGGTGAACGTGCCCGGGCTTCCGTAAGGGCAAGGTCCCGCCGCAGGTCATCGACCAGCGCTTCGGCCGCGGTGCGGTGCTGGAGGAGGCGGTCAACACCGCGATCCCGCAGTTCTACTCCGAGGCCGTGCAGAGCGCCGAGCTCGAGGTACTGGGCCAGCCGCAGATCGACGTGACCTCCTTCGAGGACGGCGCGCAGCTGGCGTTCACCGCCGAGGTCGACGTCCGGCCCACGATCGAGCTGCCCGACTACAAGGGCATCGCGATCACGGTCGACGACGCCGCCGTGAGCGATGAGGACATCGACAACCAGCTCGACCAGCTGCGCGGCCGGTTCGCCTCGTTCAACACCGTCGAGCGGCCGGCCGAGGAGGGCGACTACCTCACCATCAACCTGTCCGGGCAGACGAAGGACGGCGAGCTGATCGAGGAGGCGCAGGCCGAGGGCCTGACCTACGTGGTCGGGTCCAAGACCCTGGTCGAGGGGCTGGATGACGCCGTTCTGGGGATGTCCGCCGACGAGGAGAAGACCTTCGACTCCAAGCTCGTGGCCGGGCGACCGCAAGGACGAAGAGGTCGACATCACCGTCAAGGTGACCGCGGTGAAGATCCGCGAGCTGCCCGAGGTGGACGACGAGTTCGCCCAGATGGCCAGCTCGTACGACACCGCCGAGGAACTGCGCGCGGACACCGCCCAGTGGGTGGCCCGGAACAAGAAGCTGACCCAGGGTGGCGAGGCCCGGGACAAGGTTCTCGAGGCGCTCATGGAGCAGGTCGAGATCCCGCTGCCCGAGGGCGTGCTGCAGGCCGAGGTGCACTTCCGGAACGAGTCGATCGTGAACCAGCTCCAGCAGGCCGGCCTGAATCTGGAGTCGTACCTGGAGCACGAGGGCCAGACCAAGGAAGAGTTCGACGCCGAGGTCTCCAAGCGCGCCTCCGAGGCGATGAAGGCCCAGTTCCTGCTCGACGCCGTCGCCCGCAAGGAAGAGGTGCAGATCTCGCAGGAGGAGATCACCCGGCACCTGATCGAGCGGGCCCAGTCGGCCGGGATGAACCCGGACCAGTTCGCCCAGCAGATCGTGCAGGCCGGTCAGGCCAACATGCTGGTCGCCGAGGCGGTCCGTGGGAAGGCGCTCGCGGTCATCCTCACCTCCGCCGCCGTCACCGACACCAGCGGCAATCCGGTGGACCTGTCCGAGCTGCTGGTCGACGGCGTCGGCGCCGCCGCTGCGGACGTCCGATGGGGACGAGACCGAGGCTGAGCCCGAGGCCGAGGCCGAGGACGAGCTCGGCGGCACCGACCGGTGGGGCCGCAAGCATCGCGATCCCGACCATTCCCGGCGCCTGAGTCCTCGCCGTTCGGGCGCACTCTCGTGCGCTGACAGCGAACTCGGCCCGATTCGGGAAGGCCGGAGCCACCCCGGGCATTAGGGTCGGCAACGCGACGAGGAAGATCGTCGCGACGACTCCAAAAGCAGGTGAGGATCGAGTGGACCCACTGACCCGGCTCGAGATGGCCCGCACCCCGGACAACGGCGGCGGACTCGGCGAGCGCGTCTACGAGCGCCTGCTCCGCGAGCGCATCATCTTCCTCGGCTCCGAGGTCCGCGACGACATGGCGAACGCGCTCTGCGCGCAGATGCTGCTGCTCGCGGCCGAGGACCCCGACAAGGAGATCTGGCTGTACATCAACAGCCCCGGCGGCTCGGTCTCGGCCGGCATGGCGATCTACGACACCATGCAGTACGTCAAGCCGGACGTCGGCGACGGTGGCGATGGGCCTGGCGGCCTCGATGGGGCAGTTCCTGCTCTGCGCGGGCGCCCCGGGCAAGCGCTACGCCCTGCCGAACGCGCGGATCATGATGCACCAGCCGCTGGGCGGCCTCGGCGGTTCGGCCTCGGACATCAAGATCCAGGCCGAGCAGATGCTCTACACCAAGAAGCGTCTCGCGGCTCAGATCGCCGAGCACACCGGCCAGACCGTCGAGCAGATCGAGGCCGACTCGGACCGCGACCGCTGGTTCAACGCGGAGCAGGCCAAGGAGTACGGCTTCGTCGACCACGTCGTCAGCAGCGCCCGGGACGTCACCGGGGCCGGAGGGACCGCATGAGCCTCAACGACAAGCCCCTGCACCTGCCGGATGCGCGCTACGTGCTGCCGCGCTTCGTCGAGCGCACCAGCCAGGGCTTCCGCGAGTACGACCCGTACGCCAAGTTGTTCGAGGAGCGCATCATCTTCCTCGGCGTCCAGGTCGACGACGCTTCCGCGAACGACGTGATGGCCCAGCTCCTCACGCTCGAGTCGATGGACCCGGACCGGGACATCCAGATCTACATCAACTCCCCGGGCGGCTCCTTCACCGCGCTGACCGCGATCTACGACACGATCCAGTTCGTCAAGCCCGACGTGCAGACGATCTGCATGGGCCAGGCGGCCTCCGCTGCCGCGGTCCTGCTCGCCTGCGGCACGCCCGGCAAGCGCCTGGCCCTGCCGAACGCGCGGATCCTGATCCACCAGCCCGCCATCGAGGGCAGCGGCGGGCAGGCCTCCGACGTCGAGATCATCGCCAACGAGGTCCTCCGGATGCGGGCCCTGCTGGAGGAGATGATCGCCAAGCACACCGGCCGTGACATCGAACTGGTCCGCAAGGACATCGAGCGGGACAAGATCCTGACGGCCCAGCAGGCCAAGGAGTACGGGATCGTCGACGAGGTCATCTCGTCGCGCAAGACCTCCCTCCTTGCGGTCAACGGGCAAGGCTGACCGCGAGTAAATACGTGCTCTGACCTGCGGGAACTGACCATTCGGTCAGTTCCCGCAGGCGTATGAAGGACCTGTGTCCGCTCAGAGCGGAATGCCTCGACTCGCCCGGTCAAGGTGATGTGTGCGCGGGGCAGCGGCAGGTACCGTCAATCGTCGGCCCGACCCAAGGAGACTGGACCGCGTGGCACGCATTGGCGATGGCGGGGACCTGCTCAAGTGCTCCTTCTGCGGGAAGAGCCAGAAGCAGGTCAAGAAGCTCATTGCGGGTCCTGGCGTCTACATCTGCGATGAGTGCATCGATCTCTGCAACGAGATCATCGAGGAGGAGCTCTCCGACTCGACCGAGGTGCGCTGGGACGAGCTGCCCAAGCCCAAGGAGATCTGCGAGTTCCTCGACCAGTACGTGGTCGGGCAGGAAGCGGCCAAGAAGGCACTCTCCGTCGCGGTCTACAACCACTACAAGCGTGTGCAGGCCGGCGAGTCCGGCAAGGCCGCGGGTGGCGTTGACGCCGTTGAGCTCGCCAAGTCGAACATCCTCCTGATCGGTCCCACCGGCTGCGGCAAGACCCACCTCGCGCAGACCCTCGCGCGGATGCTCAACGTCCCGTTCGCGATCGCCGACGCGACCGCGCTGACCGAGGCCGGCTACGTCGGCGAGGACGTCGAGAACATTCTGCTCAAGCTGATCCAGGCCGCTGACTACGACGTCAAGAAGGCCGAGACCGGCATCATCTACATCGACGAGGTCGACAAGATCGCCCGCAAGAGCGAGAACCCGTCGATCACGCGCGACGTCTCCGGCGAGGGTGTGCAGCAGGCCCTGCTGAAGATCCTGGAGGGCACCACCGCGTCGGTGCCGCCGCAGGGTGGCCGCAAGCACCCGCACCAGGAGTTCATCCAGATCGACACCACCAACGTGCTGTTCATCGTCGGCGGTGCGTTCTCCGGCCTCGAGAAGATCATCGAGGGCCGGGTCGGCAAGAAGGGCATGGGCTTCTCCGCGACCCTGCACTCCAAGACCGACCTGGACACCACCGACTCGTTCGGCGACGTGATGCCCGAGGACCTGCTCAAGTTCGGCATGATCCCGGAGTTCGTCGGCCGGCTGCCGGTCATCACCAGCGTGAAGAACCTGGATCGCTTCGCGCTCGTGAAGATCCTCAACGAGCCGCGCAACGCGCTCGTGAAGCAGTACCAGAAGCTCTTCGAGCTCGACAACGTCGAGCTCGAGTTCACCGACGACGCCCTCGAGGCGATCGCCGACCAGGCCATCATGCGCGCCACCGGTGCCCGCGGCCTGCGCGCGATCATGGAAGAGGTCCTGCTCTCGGTGATGTACGAGGTGCCGTCCCGCACGGACGTCGCCCGGGTCGTCATCAACTCCGAGGTCGTGCTCTCCAACGTCAACCCGACGCTGGTGCCGCGCGACGTCGAGCGCAAGCGCGAGCGTCGCGAGAAGAGCGCCTGACCTTCTCGGCCGCCACCCGTCAGACGAAGGCGATCTCCACCTGGTCGGCGAGGTCGACGTACCCGATCCGCCGGTAGACGGCGTTCGAGGTCGGGTTCGAGCGTTCGGTGTTGAGCACGGGGTCCCGGGCGACCCAGGCGCCCGCGCGGGCGATGAACTCCGCGGCGCGCTGCCCGGTCTCGACGTCCATCGCTCAACGCTGCCCGGGCGGGGCGGTGGTGAACAAGGGAGATCTCGGTCCGCGAAGATAGGGCCATGCCGGCAGAGGGGAGCACCGTCCGCCCGGGCGGCTGGCGCGAGGGCGACCCGGTCGCCGATCGCCGCTTCGCCGACCTCGGCCCGCTCGATCTCGAGCTCGGCGGGCACCTGCCCGCGGTGCGGCTGGCCTACGAGACCTGGGGGACCCTCGACGCCTCCTCGTCGAACGCGGTCCTGGTGCTGCACGCGCTGACCGGGGACGCCCACGTCCACGGGGTCGCCGGGCCGGGCCAGCCGACGCCCGGATGGTGGGACGGGCTGGTCGGGCCTGGTCGCCCGTTGGACACCGAGCGGGTCTTCGTGGTCGCGGCGAACATCCTCGGCGGGTGCCAGGGCTCGACCGGGCCTTCCTCGTACGCGCCCGACGGTCCTCCGTACGGGTCGCGGTTCCCGCGCATCTCCGTGCGCGACCAGGTGGCCGCCGAGGGACTGCTGAGCGACCGGCTCGGCGTCCGCCGCTGGGCCGCGGTACTCGGCGGCTCCATGGGCGGCATGCGTGCCCTGGAGTGGGCCTACGCGTACCCGGAGAGGGTCGGCGCCGCGCTGGTCGTCGCGGTCGGGGCGGCCGCGACCGGAGATCAGATCGGCACCCAGTCCACGCAGATCGCGGCGATCAGGTCCGACCCGGGCTGGGCCGGCGGGGACTACTACGACGACCTCGCGGCCGGACCCTGGGCAGGCATGGAGGTCGCGCGGCGGATCGCGCACCTGACCTACCGCAGCGAGTACGAACTGCAGGAGCGCTTCGCCGGTTCTCCGCAGGAGGGGGAGGACCCGTTCGCGGCGACCGACCCCGGCCGGTTCGCGGTGCAGTCCTACCTCGACCACCAGGCGGCGAAGCTGACCCGGCGGTTCGACCCGGGCACCTACGTCGCGCTCACCGACGCGATGAACACCTGGGACCTCGGCCGTGGCCGCGGCGGGGTGGAGGCGGCCCTGGCGGGGATCGAGGTCCCGCTCGTGGTCGGCGGCGTGGACACCGACCGGCTGTACCCGCTGTGGCAGCAGGAGCAGATCGCGACCGCGCCCGGGACCGTCAAGGGTCTGCGGGTCATGCCCTCGCCGTACGGCCACGACGGCTTTCTCATCGAGCGGGACCAGATCTTCGCCCTGGCGGCGGAGACCGTCACGATCGGCCTCGAGAACCGCGCGTAGACCGACGACCTAGGCTGACCACCTGTCATGGCTGAACGCGACTGGGGTTTCAGGACCCGCGCCGTCCACGCCGGCGCGCGGCCCGACCCGCAGACCGGCGCCCGAGCCGTGCCGATCTACCAGACCACGGCCTTCGTCTTCGAGGACACCGCGGACGCGGGCAACCTGTTCGCGCTGCAGAAGTACGGCAACATCTACAGCCGCATCGCCAACCCGACGGTGGCCACGTTCGAGGAGCGGATGGCCTCGCTGGAGGGCGGGCTCGGCGCCATCGCCACCGCGAGCGGGCTGTCGGCCGAGTTCCTCACCTTCGCCGCGCTGGCCGGGGCCGGTGACCACCTGGTCGCGGCGGGCTCGCTCTACGGCGGCACGCTGACCCAGCTCGACGTGACGCTGCGCCGCTTCGGCGTGGACACCTCTTTCGTCCCGGGCACCGACCCGGCCGACTACGCGGCCGTGATCACCGACCGCACGAAGGGCCTGTTCGTCGAGGTCGTCTCGAATCCCTCCGGCGAGGTCGCCGACCTGACCGGGCTCGCCGAGGTCGCGCACGCCGCCGGGGTGCCGCTGATCGTCGACGCGACGATGGCGACGCCCTACCTGTGCCGGCCGATCGAGCACGGCGCGGACATCGTCGTGCACTCGGCGACGAAGTTCCTCGGCGGGCACGGCACCACCCTCGGCGGCGTGATCGTGGAGTCCGGGAAGTTCGACTGGACCAACGGCCGCTTCCCGCGGATGACCGACCCGATCCCGAGCTACGGCGGGCTGACCTGGGCCGGCAACTTCGGCATCTACGGCTGGCTGACCCAGGTGCGCTCGGAGCAGTTGCGCGACATCGGCCCGGCGCTCACTCCGATCGGCGTCATTCCTGCTGCTGCAAGGGATCGAGACCCTGCCGCAGCGGATGGCCGAGCATGTCTCCAACGCCGCCGCGGTCGCGGCCTGGCTGGAGGCCGACCCGCGGGTGAGCTACGTCCGCTACGCCGGCCTGCCCAGCCATCCGCACCACGAGCGGGCCAAGCACTACCTGCCCGACGGCCCGGGTGCGGTGTTCGCCTTCGGCGTCGTCGGCGGCCGCGCGGCGGGGGAGGCGTTCATCGAGAACGTCCGGCTGGCCAGCCACCTGGCGAACATCGGCGACGTCCGCACCCTGGTGATCCACCCGGGCAGCACGACGCACCGGCAGCTGACCGACCAGCAGCTGGCGGCCGCGGGCGTGGCCGGGGACCTGGTCCGCATCAGCGTCGGGCTCGAGGACGTCGACGACATCATCTGGGACCTGGACCAGGCACTGGCAGCGGCACAGAAGGCCGTCGCTTCATGAGGGGCACCGCATGAGCCTCGGTACCCCGGACGAGCTGGCATACCGGGCCCGGATCGTCCGCGAGACACGCACGGTCGCAGTCGTGGGGGCGTCGGCGAACGAGTCGCGGGCGAGCTACTTCGTCTCGACCTATCTGCTCGCGAGCACCAGCTACGACGTCTACTTCGTGAACCCGACCGCGAAGACCGACATCCTCGGCAAGCCGGTGTACCCATCGCTCGATGCGCTGCCCGTCGTCCCTGACCTCGTCGACGTCTTCCGCCGGCAGAGCGAGCTCGACGAGTTGCTGACCGAGACCATCAAGGTCGGGGCGAAGACGTTCTGGCTGCAGCTGGGTCTCACCGACGCTGCGGTCGAGCAGCGCGCCCGCGACGCCGGGCTCCAGGTGGTCTCCGACCGCTGCCTGAAGATCGAGCACGCCCGCTTCATCGGCGGCGGGCTGCACCTGGCCGGCTTCGACACCGGCGTCATCGATTCCCGCCGCCGCTGATCGAAGTCGTCAGTGGTGGAGTGCCTCCTCTGCCCCCCGGACGAGGTCGGCGAAAACGTCGGCGGCGGGCCGGATGTCGTCCACCAGCGCGCAGGACTGCCCGGCATAGAGGGCGATCTGTTCGATGTCACCTTCGAAGCCGGCCACCGGCGGGAACATGGCGTAGCGGGGGATGTCGACCACGTTGCCGCCCATGTCGATCCGCCCCACGATCGTTCCCTCGCCGGGGCGTTGTCCGCTGGGCGGGCGTCCGGCGGCCTCCCAGTCGTCCATGGCGGCGTTGCGGAGAACGCGGTGGGCAGCGTCGGGCCACCCGAGGTCGAAGAGGAGGGTGTGGACGGTGTCCTCGGCCTTGGCCCGCCGGACCCGCTCCTTGTAGGCAGGTAGGACGCCGGCCTCCGGGGTGCACAGGAACCGGGTCCCGATCGATACGGCCTGGGCTCCCAGGGTGAGGGCAGCGGCGACGCCGGGCCCGGTGGCGATCCCGCCGGCGGCGATGACCGGCAGCGGGTCGACGGCGGCCACGACCGCGGGCAGCACGACCGACAACGCCGACGTCCCCTTCACATGACCGCCGGCCTCCACGCCCTGGATGAGGACGGCGTCGACCCCGGCGTCGGCCGCAGCCTTGGCCTCGTCGACGGAACCGACCGAGTGGATCAGCGGCACACCGGCCGCCTTCGCAGGATTCACGTGCGGCTTCGCGTCGCCCCAGAACAGGATGAGAGCGGCGACCTGCTCCTCCAGGCAAGCCTCGATCTGGCCCGCTTCGAGGAGGGGTAGGAGCAGGTTGACGCCGAAGGGCTTGTCCGTCAGCCGACGCGTCTGCTGGATCGCCGCCCGAATGAACGGGGGCGGGACAGCGCCCGATCCCCAGCACACCCAAGCCCCCGGCGCTGGACACGGCGGCGGCCAGTTCCGGGCCGGAGCAGCCCCCGCCCATCCCGGCGTTCCAGATCGGGTACTCGATCCCCAGACGCTGGCAGCAGAGACGTTCTCAACATGGCGCGCTCCTCCTGCTCGATCCGGGTCCGTCGGTTGCCATGAAAGCAGGCCGGCTCCGGATTTGCGAGCGACGCACGTCAGCTGAGGTGTCAGGTGACGGGGCGCTTGGCCAGGCCGCCGGCGCACCAGAGCGCGTAGTCGAACTCCGCGGGGTTGGCGATCAGGTGCGCCGAGCGATCGGCCCAGTGACTGCGCCCAGGCGTTGCCGCTGGCCCGGGCTTTCGCCAGTACCTGCTCGAGCTCCGGCTCGGACACCCCCTGGAACTGTGAGCGCACCGCCTCACCGACCAGGGCGTACAACGCTCCGAGCAGGTAGCGCCGGGACGGGCAGTCCTCGTTGGCGACCAACTCGACGAGGACGTCTGCGTACTTCAGGCGGGCCAGGACCAGGTCCCAGTCCTCCATCGGCTCCGGGTCGTTGCAGCCGGCCCAGGCGCGGATCTCCTCGGCGGTCGGGTTCGCGGCGTCGGCGAACTTCACCTTGGGCTTGGGCATGACTGCACTCTGCCCGCTCAGGACACCGGCACGCCGAGTCCGTCGAGCACCTGCGCGCCGGGAATCTGCGCGACCGCCGCCCCGGGCAGCTCGATCTTCGAGCCGCGGAGCCCGCTGCCGATGACCACGCGGGCCGTGGCCACCACGGCGGGGTCGACCAGCAGGACGTAGCCCTCCGGCAGACCGAGCGGGGTGATCCCGCCGTACTCCATGCCGGTGTCCGCGACGGCGTCGTCCATCGGCGCGAACGAGGCCTTGCGGGCGTTCACGTGCTTGCGCACCAGGCCGTTGACGTCGGCCCGGGTGGTGGCCAGCACGACACAGGCCACCGGCGTCACGGTCTCCCCGCGCCGGCCGTGCACGACCACGCAGTTCGCGGACTCGGTCAACGGCTCGTCGTAGGCCTCGCAGAAGGCGGCCGTGTCGGCGAGCGTGGAATCGATCTCGGCGACCCGGATTCGCTCCGCCGGGGTGGTGCCGGACCAGGCGGCGACGGCCGCGGCCACCGGGGCGGCGAGCAGGTCGGGCCGGGAGGTGGCGGGGACGTAGTCGAGCTTGGTCACGCACCCATCCTCCTTCATGGTGGCGGGGTCACGGCTAATCGATTCGAGGGCCCGAGGTCGCGCTCCGTAGACTTCCGCGGGTGACTGACGCCTCCACCTCCCCTGCGGCCGCCGACCTCCCCACCCGCTACGCGCCGGCGGAGGTAGAGGGCGAGCTGTACCAGCGCTGGGTGGACGCCGGCTACTTCGAGGTGGACGACGCCTCGGACAAGCCCGCCTACTGCATCGTGATCCCGCCGCCGAACGTCACCGGCTCGCTGCACGTGGGACACGCGTTCGAGCACACCCTGATCGACGCCCTGGTCCGCCGGCGCCGGATGCAGGGCTACGAGGCGCTGTGGCTGCCCGGGATGGACCACGCCGGCATCGCCACCCAGAACGTGGTCGAGCGGGAACTGGCGAAGGAAGGTCTGTCGCGGCACGACCTCGGCCGGGAGGCCTTCGTCGCGAAGGTCTGGGAGTGGAAGGCCGAGTCCGGCGGCAAGATCCTTGGCCAGATGAAGCGGTTGGGCGACGGGGTTGCCTGGAAGCGCGAGCGGTTCACCATGGACGAGGGCCTGACCCGGGCCGTGCACACCATGTTCAAGAAGCTCTACGACGACGAGCTGATCTATCGCGCCGAGCGGATCATCAACTGGTGCCCGCGCTGCCGCACCGCCCTTTCCGACATCGAGGTGGAGCACCAGGAGGACCCGGGCGAGCTGGTCTCGATCCGCTACGGCGACGGCGCCGATACACATGGGGTGGGCTCCATCGTGGTCGCCACCACCCGGGCCGAGACCATGCTCGGCGACACCGCGGTGGCGGTGCACCCCGAGGATGAGCGTTACAAGCACATGGTCGGCACGACCGTGGAACTACCTCTGACGGGTCGTCAGATCCCGATCATCGCCGACGAGCACGTCGATCCCGCGTTCGGCACCGGCGCGGTCAAGACCACGCCCGCCCACGACCCGAACGACTTCGCGATCGGGCAGCGGCACAACCTGCCCGCGATCACGATCATGGACGAGGCCGGGGTCATCACCGCCCACGGTCCCTTTCAGGGCATGGACCGCTTCGAGGCCCGGCCCGCCGTGGTCGCCGCGTTGCGCGCCGAGGGCCGCATCGTGGAGGAGAAGCGCCCCTACATGCACTCGGTGGGCCACTGCTCGCGGTGCAAGACCGTGGTCGAGCCGCGGCTCTCGCTGCAGTGGTTCGTGAACGTCGCGCCGCTGGCCAAGGCGGCCGGGGACGCGGTGCGCGACGGCCGGGTGGCCATCCATCCCAAGGAGCTGGAGCCGCGCTGGTTCGCCTGGGTCGACAACATGCACGACTGGTGCATCTCGCGTCAGCTGTGGTGGGGGCACCGGATCCCGGTCTGGTACGGCCCCGACGGCGAGGTGCGCTGCGTCGGTCCGGACGAGCCCACTCCCGATGTCACAGCACCCGGTGAGGGCTGGACCCAGGACGAGGACGTCCTCGACACCTGGTTCTCCTCCGGCCTGTGGCCGTTCTCGACCCTCGGCTGGCCCGAGCGGACGCCGGCGCTGGCGAAGTTCTATCCGAACTCGGTGCTCTACACCGGCTACGACATCCTGTTCTTCTGGGTCGCCCGGATGATGATGTTCGGCCTGTACGCGATGAAGGATGACGCGCCAGGGGGTGACGTCCCGTTCCGCACCATCGGCCTGCACGGCATGGTGCGCGATCAGTACGGCAAGAAGATGAGCAAGGCATTCGGCAACGTGATCGACCCGCTGGACTGGATGGACGCCTACGGCTCCGACGCGCTTCGGTTCACCCTGGCGCGCGGGGCCAACCCCGGCACCGATGCGCCGATCGGTGAGGAGTGGGTCGCCGGGTCGCGGAACTTCTGCAACAAGCTGTGGAACGCCACCCGCTTCGCGCTGATCAACGGCGCGACCGTCGCCACCGAGGTGCCGCCGGCCGAGCAGCTCTCGCCGGCGGACCGCTGGATGCTCTCGCGCCTGCACGCCACCGTGGCCGAGGTCGACGCTCTCTACGAGGACTACGAGTTCGCCAAGGCGACCGAGACGCTCTACCACCTGGTCTGGGACGAGTTCTGCGACTGGTACCTGGAGCTGGCCAAGGCGCCGCTGGCCCGCGGAGGCGCCGAGGCCGAGGCCACCCGTGCCGTCCTCGGGCACACCCTGGACGTCCTGCTCAAGCTGCTGCACCCCGTCATCCCCTTCGTCACCGAGCAGCTGTGGACCACCCTGACCGGAGGGGAGTCCGTCGTGATCGCGCCCTGGCCGGTCGCGGACGCCGCGCGGGCCGATGAGGACGCCGAGGCGCAGATCGCGGCCGTGCAGGACCTGGTCACCGAGATCCGCCGCTTCCGCTCCGACCAGGGCGTCGCCCCGAGCAAGAAGGTGGCCGCCCGCATCCTCTGCGACGGCAGCGTGCCCGGCCTGGCCGAGCACGCCGACCAGGTGCGGACCCTGACCCGGCTCACCGAGGCCGAGGACGGCTTCTCCGCCGGTGCGCGACTCGAGCGCAAGGGCGCCGTGGTCGAGCTCGACCTGTCCGGCGCGATCGACGTCGCCGCGGAGAAGGCCCGCCTCGAGAAGGACCTCGCCGTCGCGCTCAAGGAGGTCGACGCGGCCGACACGAAGCTGGCCAACGCCGACTTCGTGGCCAAGGCCCCGGAGCAGGTGGTCGCGAAGATCCACGCCCGCAAGGCCGCCGCCGAGGCCGACGTCGTCCGCATCCGTGCGCAACTTGCTGCACTTATGTGACTGATCTCGGTGGCTGAGCTGCGCGTGGTGGGGGAGCCCTCGGTCGAGGGTGAGCTGGCGGCGGTCGAGAACGCGCTGCTGGCCCGCTGGCCGGAGTCCAAGCTCGAGCCGAGCCTGGACCGGATCCGCGCGCTGACCGAGCTGCTCGGTGATCCGCAGGCCTCGTACCCGGTCATCCACGTCACCGGGACCAACGGCAAGACCAGCACCGCGCGGATGATCGAGGCGCTCCTGCGGTCCTTCGGCCTGCGCACCGGGCTGTTCACCAGTCCGCACCTGGAGTCGATGCGGGAACGGATCTGCTTCGACGGGGAGCCGGTCGACGCGCAGCGCTTCGTCGACACCTACGTCGATCTTGAGCCCTACCTCGAGCTGGTGGACGGCAAGTCGGCCGCCGCGGGAGGGCACCCGCTCTCGTTCTTCGAGGCGATGGTCGGGATGGCCTACGCGGCGTTCGCCGAGGCCCCGGTCGACGTCGCCATCGTCGAGGTCGGGATGGGCGGCACCTGGGACGCCACCAATGTGGCGGACGGTCAGGTAGCGGTGGTCACGCCGGTCGCGATCGACCACGCCAACTACCTCGGCGACACGATCGAGGGGATCGCCACCGAGAAGTCCGGCATCGTCAAGGAGAACGCCTTCGTCGTGCTGGCCCGGCAACCGGTCGAGGTGGTCGGAGGTGATGCTGCGACGGGCGGCCGACGCCGGTGCGACCGTCGCCCGTGAGGGGCTCGAGTTCGAGCTGCGCGGTCGCCTCGGTGCCGTCGGCGGCCAGGTGCTGGCGATCCAGGGTCTCGGCGGGCTCTACGAAGAGCTGTTCCTGCCGCTGCTCGGCGAGCACCAGGCGCACAACGCGGCCTGCGCGCTGGCCGCGGTGGAAGCCTTCCTCGGCGGCGGCGTCAACCAGCTCGACGTCGACGTGGTCCGGGCCGGCTTCGCCGACGCACGGTCCCCGGGCCGGCTCGAGGTGGTCCGCCGCGCCCCGTCCATCGTGCTCGACGCCGCGCACAACCCGGCCGGTGCCGAGGCGACCGCGGCGGCGGTGCAGACCGACTTCCAGTTCACCCGCCTCGTCGGGGTGCTCGGAGTGATGAGCGACAAGGACGCCCGCGGCATCCTCGCCGCCTTCGAGCCGGTGCTGGCCGAGGTCGTCATCACCGCCGTGCCCGGCCCGCGCTCGATGGACCCGGACGCGCTCGCGGCGCAGGCCGTCGAGATCTTCGGCGAGGAACGGGTGCAGGTCGTGCCGCGCCTCGCCGACGCCCTCGAGACCGCGATCGAGCTCTCCGAGGACGGCGCCGAGGAGCTGGCCGGCATCGGCGTCCTCGTCACCGGCTCCGTCGTCCTCGCGGGCGCCGCCCGCGCCCTCCTGGGCCGCAAACGATGAGTCGATGCGCCCTCTCTAATGCCCCGGCGACGAGATCCGGGGCCCGCGAGCCCCGGAATATGGTCGTGTGGGCATTAGAGACCACGCCCCGCTCAGTAATGAGCGGCCAGCGGGATGGTGGGCCGGCGTGACTGAGGGCTACGAGCCGAAGGGGCTGACCGAGGCGTCGCGGATCAAGATGACCCGGCGGCTGTGCTCGGTGGTGCTGATCTTCGAGGGCATCGTCGTGTTCTTCGGGGCGCTGGTCGCCTTCCGCGTGTCCGACGACGTGTCCTCCGGAACCGCGCTCGCGGTCGGTGGGGGACTGGCCCTGGCCTGCGTGCTGGCCACCGGGCTGCTGCGTTCGCCGGCCGGCGTCCCGGTCGGCTGGGGCGTGCAGGTGCTGGTGCTGGCCACCGGGTTCGTCGTGCCGGCGATGTTCTTCATGGGCGTGCTCTTCGGCGGCCTGTGGATCGCGGCGCTGCGGATCGGGCGGATGGTCGCGGAAGGCCTCGAGAACGCGGGCGGATAGGCTCGCGCGCGTTCCCCGCTCACACATCAAGCAGCCCGAATCAAGGAGTTCCCGCGTGTCCGAGAGAAGCCTCGTCCTCGTCAAGCCGGACGGTGTCCGCCGTGGCCTGGTCGGTCAGATCCTCAGCCGCTTCGAGGCCAAGGGCTTCACCATCGAGGCCATGAAGCTGCAGACCGTCGACAAGCAGCTCGCCGACCAGCACTACGCCGAGCACGTCGAGAAGGGCTGGTACCCGGAGCTGCGGGAGTTCATCACCTCAGGTCCGCTGGTCGCCCTGATCCTGTCCGGCGACGAGGCGATCACCGTGATCCGCGGCGTCGTCGGCGCCACCGACGGCCGCAAGGCCGCCCCCGGCACCGTGCGTGGGGACTACTCGCTGTCCAACCAGGAGAACCTCATCCACGCCTCCGACTCGGCCGAATCCGCGGCCCGCGAGATCGCCCTTTGGTTCCCGGAGATCTGAGCAAAGTCCTCACCCGGCGCGTCGCACCACGAAAGCGCAGTTCCGCAGGTCCATTGCCTTCAAATGGCCTGCAGGACTGCGCTTTCGGCGTTGAAGGACTGCCGTGATCTTGACCTGGCCATGGCCCATCTAGCCCCACGAGGTTGTTAGCTTCCCAATCGTCACATCCGTCACTTTCGCCCCGGAAGGCTCATCTGATGACAACCACAGAGACCACCCCGGGCAGGAATGGCGCCTTCCGGATGGCCGTTCCGAAGCCGCAGTCGAAGTCCCCGCGCACGGGGCAGCCGCTCCCGCAAGGCCGGAACCCGCTGTTCAGCACGATGACGATCAAGTCCGCGCCGAGCGTCAAGCCGGCCGAGAGCGCGCCGGTCGACGCCGCGCCGGTCGAGCCTGGGCCGCGTTCCGCGCCCGCGCAAGCCCGCAGCCAAGCGCGCGCCGGCCAAGCGCGCACCGGCCAAGCGCCCGGCCGCCAAGACGCCGGTCAAGCGTGCTGCCGCCGCGCCCGTGAACACCGAGCCTGTGACCGCCGAGCCCGCGAAGGCCAAGACCGAGATCGCCAAGACCGACACCGCGCAGGGCGCACCGGCCCTGGCCCCGCCGGCGCCGATCGCTCCGGAGAAGCCCTCGAGGGGCGCCGCCTGGCGCAGGATCATCATTGACGACGTGGACGACGAGCCGAAGCCTCCGGCACCGCCCCGCCCGGCGGTACCGGCCAAGTCCGCACTGACCGCGTCCTCGATGTCGAAGTTCGTCGGCCGGGACATCGGCGTCGACCTCGGCACCGCCAACACGCTGGTCTACGTCCGCGGGCGCGGGATCGTGCTGAACGAGCCGTCCGTGGTCGCGATCAACACCATGACCGGCGCGGTCGTGGCCGTCGGCACCGAGGCCAAGCAGATGATCGGCCGCACCCCGGCGCACGTGGTCGCGGTGCGTCCGCTGCGGGACGGGGTCATCGCCGACTTCGAGATCACCGAGCGGATGCTGCGCTACTTCATCCAGAAGGTGCACAAGCGCCGCTACTTCGCCAAGCCGCGCGTGGTGGTCTGCGTGCCCTCCGGCATCACCGGCGTCGAGCGTCGCGCGGTCATCGAGGCGGCCAGCCAGGCCGGTGCCCGTCAGGTGCACATCGTCGAGGAGCCGATGGCGGCCGCGATCGGCGCCGGGCTTCCGGTGGCCGAGGCGACCGGCAGCATGGTCGTCGACATCGGCGGCGGCACCACCGAGGTCGCGATCATCTCCCTCGGCGGCATCGTCAACGCGCAGTCGATCCGCGTCGGCGGCGACAAGTTCGACGAGGCGATCATGAGCCACGTCAAGAAGGTCTTCTCGCTGATGCTCGGGGAGCGCAGCGCCGAGGAGATCAAGATGACGCTCGCCTCGGCGGTCAGCCTGGAGAACCCGGAGGTGGCCGAGATCCGCGGCCGCGACCTGGTCACCGGACTGCCGAAAACGATCGTGGTGTCCTCTGAGGACATCGGCGACGCCATCGCCGAGCCGATCCAGGCGATCATCGACGCCGTCCGGGCCACCCTCGACACGTGCCCGCCGGAGCTCGCGGCCGACATCATGGACCGCGGCATCGTGCTCACCGGCGGAGGTGCGCTGCTGCGCGGCATGGACCAGCGGCTGTCCAACGAGACCGGGATGCCGGTCATCATCGCCAGCGAGCCGCTCGACTGCGTGGCCCTCGGGGCCGGCAAGTGCGTCGACGAGTTCGAGGCGCTCCAGGCCGTGATGGCGCCTCACAACCCGTACCAGTACCGCTTCTGATCCTCACGGACGACTCAGGGTTCGATTCAGGAAGACGACACATGGTCCGCGACACCGCGGCGACCCGCCTGGCCCTGGGTGCGTTGCTCGTGGGGGCGTTCGCCCTCGCGGTCATCGACACCCACGCCGGGTCCGGCCCCTCGCCGTTGCATCCCGTCCGCAGCGCCGCCGCGTCGGTGCTGAGCCCGGTGCAGTCCGCGATGTCCGGCGTCACCGACCCGTTCGTGCGCATTGCCGGTGCGATCGGCGACGCCGACGACGACGCGCAGCGGGTCGCCGAACTCGCGGCGCAGAACGTGGCGCTGCAGGCCCAGTTGCGCGACGCCCTGGCGCAGGGTGCGGACGTGTACTCCACCGATGCCCTGACCGCTGCGGCCGCCGCGACCGGGACGAACCTGACGGTGGGTCATGTCATCGCGATGAATGCGGTCGACGGGTACTCCTGGTCGATCGCGGTCGACCGCGGCAGCGCGGACGGCGTGGTGGTCGACTCCACCGTGCTCGACGAGGCAGGGCTAATCGGCCGGGTCGTCGCCGTGACCGAGCACGTCGCGACCGTCCTGCTGGTGGCCGACCCGATCTCCACCGTCGGCGTGCGGATGGCGGACACCCAGGAGATCGGGACGCTGGACGGCACCGGCGGCGATCTGCTCCGCCTGACCCTGTTCAACCCGAACGCGCGCATCTCCCCGGGGGAGGAACTGCGCACCTTCGGCTCGCCGGGAGCCAGCCCGTACCCGGCCGGGCTGCCGATCGGGCAGGTCGTCGAGGTGACGAACCGTTCCGGTGGCCTGGCGCCGGTGGCGACCGTGCGTCCCTACGCGCGGCTGAGCGCGCTCTCCGTGGTCGGGATCGTGACCCGGTGAGGTCCGCCCGATGAAGGCATTCCCGTGAAGGCACTGCGCGCGGTGGGGGTGACCGCCCTCCTGGTGCTGGCCGCGCTGACGCAGGTCTGCATGGTGGCCCGCCTGCCCTGGCCCGGGCCGGGGGAGCCGCAACTCGCGGCGCTCGCTGTCCTCGCCGTGGCGCTGGGCGCCGGGGCCCGCGCCGGCGCGGTCTGTGGGTTCGGCACCGGGTTGCTGCTCGACCTGCTGCCGCCGGCCACCCACGCCCTCGGGCAGTGGGCGTTCGTGCTGTGCCTGCTCGGCTACCTGGTCGGTCTGCTGGCCGACGACGTCGTGGACTCGGCGCTGCTCGCCGTCGCGATCACCGCGGTCGGGGCGGCGCTTACGCCGGTCCTCTTCACCGCTCTGGGTCAGGTGCTGGGAGATCCGCGCGCGGGCCTTCTCGGCGCGCTGGAGCGACTGCCCTCGGTGGCGCTCTGGACGCTCATCCTCGCGACGTGTGCGCTGCCGGTGCGGTGGAGGCGCCGCCGCGGCGAGGAGCCGATGGTGGTGGCAGCAAGATTCCCGCGCGTGTCCGTGGGGGTCCGATGAGCATCGCCCGCAGCCGTCGCCGGGTGCTCGTCGTGCAAGGCGTCGGCCTGTCCCTGATGCTGCTGCTCGGGGGCCGGCTCTGGTACCTGCAGGCGCTCGATTCCGACGCCTACGCCGCGGCCGCCGACGCCAACTCCAGCCGGCAGGTCGTCTCGCCCGCGCCGCGCGGGCTGATCCTCGACGACGTCGGCCGGCCCCTGGTGCGCAACCGCACGATCATGCAGGTCACCCTCGACCGCTCCGCGCTCGCGCGTGAGCCCGCGAGCGGGACCGCGGTGCTGGACCGCCTCGCCGGGGTGCTGGGCACCGAGAGCGAGAAGCTGCGCGAGGCGATCCGGCCGTGCGAGACGGGCAAGCCGCAGGTACGCAGCGGGGTGGCGTGCTGGAACGGCTCGCCGTACGAGCCCGTGCCGGTGGCCACCGACATCGCGCCGGAGGTCGCGCTGCAGATCCTCGAGCACCGCGAGGACTTCCCCGGGGTGGACGCGATCCCGGTGACCGTCCGCAGCTATCCGGCGCCGAACGGGGCCAACCTCGCGCACGTGCTCGGCTACCTGCAGCCCGCCGATCCCGACGACGTCGCCGCGCAGCGCGCCGCGGGCCTGCTCGATCCACGGCTGGGTTCGGCCGACCTGGTCGGGCGGGCCGGGCTTGGAGAAGCAGTACGACACGCTGCTGAGGGGAACCCCCGGCGTCACGCGGGTGACGGTCGATCACCTGGGGCACGTGCTCAGCACCGTCGACGAGACCCCGGCGGTCCCGGGGCACAACCTGGTGACCACCATCGACGCCCAGGTGCAGGCGATCGCGGAGCAGGTACTGGCCGAGGCGATCACGCGGGCCCAGGAGAACGCGGACTACCGCGGCCGCACCTACGCGGCCGACTCCGGCTCGATCGTCGTCATGGACGTCACCAACGGCGCGATCGTCGCCATGGCCGGCGCGCCCACCTACAACCCGGGCGACTGGGTGGGCGGGATCGACGCCGTCACCTACGCGCGCCTGACCGCCGACGGCGGCGGGGTCCCGTTGCTGCCCCGGCCCTTCGCGGCCGCGTCCGCGCCCGGCTCGCTGATGAAGGTCATCTCGACCGCGGCCGCGGCCGCGGACGGGTACGACCTCGGCGGGTCCTACGAGTGCCCGAGCTACTACCGGATCGGCAACCAGACCTTCACGAACTTCGAGTCCGCCGCTCACGGCTGGATCACCATGGCCCGCGCGCTCAAGGTCTCGTGCGACACGGTCTTCTACAAGATCGCGCACGAGATGTGGCAGCGCGACGGGGGCGACGACCCGGTGGCGGACCCCCTCGACCCCATGCAGCGGATGGCCGAGGCATTCGGTCTCGGCCGGCCGACCGGCATCGACCTGCCCGGCGAGCTCGGCGGGCACATCGCCTCGCGCGAGTTCAAGGAGGAGTACTGGTCGCTGACTCGCGAGGCCACCTGCGCCCGGGCCGAGGCCGGGCAGTCGGAGCTGTACGGGGAGGACCCCAAGCGGGCGGACTACCTGCACCGCCTGGACGTGGAGAACTGCGCCGACGGCTTCCGGTTCCGGGCCGGTGACGCCGTGAACTTCGCGATCGGCCAGGGCGACACCAGGGTGACGCCCCTGCAGATGGCCCGGGTGTACGCCGCCATCGCCAACGGCGGGACACTGTGGCAGCCCCGGGTCGCCAAGGCGGAACTGGACGCGGACGGACAGTTGGTGCGCACCTTCGACCCGGTGTCCGACGGCAAGGTCCCGGTGTCCGGCGACGCGCTGAACTACATCCGCGACGCGCTGTACCGGGTCTCCGCGAACGGCACCGCGGCCGGGGTGTTCGGCTACGGCGCCTGGCCGTTGAGCCGGATCCCGGTCGGTTCCAAGACCGGCACCGCCGAGCGCTACGGCGAGGACCCGACCTCCTGGTTCGCGGGTTTCGCCGGGCCGGCCGAGGACAAGCCGCGCTACGCCGTGGTCATGACCGTCGCCAAGGGGGGCACCGGCTCCGGTACCTCCGGCCCGGGCGTGCGCGCGATGCTCTCCGCCTTGCTCGGCGTCGACCGTAAGCCGGTCTTCCCGGGCGCCGTGCCGCCGGCCGCGCTCCCGCTCGGTCGCTGCGACGCTCCCTGCGTGCGGCCGCGATGACCCTGTTGCGCCCGGCGCCCAAGCGCCTGCCGGCCGCCCGGGCCGCGGCCCCGATCCGGCCGCTGGAAGGGTTTCCGGAGCGCGGCCCGAGCCGCTTCGATCCGGCGCTGATCGGTGCGGTGCTCGCCCTGTGCGCCGCCGGGGCCGTGCTGGTGTACTCCGCCACCAAGCCGCGGCTGGCGGCCGCGGGTGCCGATCCGGAGTCGCTGATCCTGCGTCACCTCGTCTCGATCGTTCTCGGTCTCGGCCTGGCCGCAGTGCTGGCCTGCTCGGACTACCGCCGGCTGCGGATGTGCACCCCGCCGATCTACCTGCTGGCGATCGCCGGGCTCGCGCTGGTGCTCACCCCGGTGGGGGCGACGGTCAACGGCTCGCACTCCTGGATCTTCATCGGCGGCTTCTCCGCCCAGCCCGTCGAGTTCGCCAAGCTGGCGCTCTGCCTCGGCCTGGCCCTGCTGCTCGCGGAGCGGCGGGAGAGCACGTGGGAAGGGTTCACGCATCCGGAGGTCTTCCTTGCCGTCGGCGTGGCCGCGATCCCGGTCGGGCTGGTCGCGCTGCAACCCGACCTCGGCTCGATCATGGTGCTGGTCGCGATGCTGGCGGGTGCGCTGGTGGTCGCGGCCGTGCCGGCCCGCTGGATCACCGGGTTGGCGGTCACCGCGCTGCTCGGTGCGTTCGTCGTGGTGCAGGCACGGCTGCTCAGCGAGTACCAGCTGGACCGGTTCGCCGCGTTCGCGAACACCTCCCTCGACCCGGACGGGGTCGGGTACAACGCCAACCAGGCGCGGATCGCGGTCGGGTCCGGGGGCCTGACCGGCACCGGCCTCTTCCACGGCACCCAGACCGGCGGGCAGTTCGTGCCCGAGCAGCACACCGACTTCATCTTCACCGTCGCCGGGGAGGAGACCGGACTGCTCGGCGCCGGGACCCTGGTGCTGCTGTTCGCCCTGCTGATCTGGCGCGGCTGCCTGATCGCCCGGCGCGCGCCCGACCTGTTCGGCACCCTGGTCGCGACCGCGGTGGTCTGCTGGTTCGGCTTCCAGGCCTTCGAGAACATCGGCATGACGCTCGGCCTGATGCCGATCACCGGCCTGCCGCTGCCCTTCGTCTCCTACGGCGGCACCGCCATGCTGGCCAACCTGGCCGCGGCCGGCCTGCTGCTGAACATCCACGCCGCGTCGAGGTCCTGACGTCCGGCCGATCGTGGCCTCTAGCCTCATCTGGTCGGACGTTGCGGTGGTGCTTGACCCTCAAGCGGCTTCAGGGTCGACGATCGCCGCATGACGACGCTGGTGCACCGCTTCCTCACCGCCCACAACGGGCGCGACCTTGAAGCAGTACTCGACTGCTTCACCGACGACGTGGACTACCGCGACATCTTCTTCGGCGACTTCCACGGTCGGAACGCCCTGCGGGGGATGTTCGAGCGGACGTTCGCGGAATCGGCCGAGCACCACTGGACCATCACCCGGACGCTCGAGACCCCCGACGCGGTCGTGGCCGAGTGGGAGTTCGACTACACGGTCGCCGACTCGGTCCCGGCCGGCGGCGGCGCGCGGCTACTGCTGCCCGGCGTCTCGTGGCTCGAGCTGCGCGGTGGACGCTGCTTCCGCTACCGCGAGTTCTTCGACCGGGCGGCGACGCTGCACGCCCAGGGCATCCCGCCGGCGAAGGTCGCGGCGATCGTCGCGCGGCGCAGCACGGTGGAGGTCCTGCGGCCCGCGTCCGCCATGCTGGGTTCGTGACGGACGCCGCCCCCGACACCGATCAGCACCTGCTGATCGGCGAGTTCGCCCAGCGCTGCCGACTGCCGGTCTCGACGCTGCGCTACTACGACCGCATCGGCCTGCTGCACCCCGCCGTCGTCGACGAGTCCAGCGGGTACCGCCGCTACCGCGTCGACCAGCTCGCGACCGCGGAGCTGATCGCCCGGCTGCGGATGCTCGGGGTCGCACCCCAGCAGATCGCGGAGATCCTCGCCGGTGGCGAGAGCGCCTCGGCCGCGCTGCTGCGTGAGCGCCGGCGGGTCAACGCCGAACTGGAGGTGCGCCGGCGCCACCTCACCGAGCTCGACGTTCTGCTGGCCGAGTCCGCGCCGACCGGGTATCCCGTCGGCGTGGTCGAACTGACGGAGCGTCAGGTCGCGATCCGGGGGTTCAGCGCGCCCTTCGACGACCAGAAGGAGGTCGTGATTCAGGCCATCGGCGACCTGCGCGCGGAGCTCCGCAGCCTCGGCCACCGCCGGGTCGGCGCGTGGGGCGGGACCTTTCCACTGGACCTGAAGGAGACCGTCGAGGGCTTCGTCTTCGTCCCGGTGGACGGAACCGAGGGGCTGTCCACCACGGTCCTGCCCGGCGGACCTGCCGTCAGCACGGTCCACCGCGGCGGGCTGGAGGCGATCTCGCTGGCCTACCTCGCGCTGTTCGCCGAGATCGACCGCCTCGGCGGCAAGCCGGACGGTCCGATGATCGAGGACTACCTCGGCCGCGACGAGGGCGTGCGCATCTCGATCCGCTTCACGCCGTGAACATCAGACCGTGAGGTAGGTCGGCCCGTCGCCGAGGCGCTTGCGCATGACGTCGACGGCGTCGGCGCTGGAGTCGATGCACACGAAGCGGCGGTCCAGCCCCCGCGCGACCGCCCCGAGGGTGCCCGAGCCGGCGAAGAAGTCCGCGACCCGGTCGCCCGGCCGGGAGGACGCGGCGATCATCCGGCGCAGGACGCCTTCCGGCTTTTGTGTGGGGTAGCCGGTCTTCTCCTTGCCGGTGGGGGAGACGATCGTGTGCCACCACACGTCGGTGGGCAGCTTGCCGCGCTCGGCCTTCTCCGCCGTCACCAGACCCGGCGCCATGTACGGCTCGCGATCCACCTCGGCGGAGTCGAAGTGGTAGCGGGCCGGGTCCTTCACGTAGACCAGCACGTTGTCGTGCTTGGCCGGCCACTTCTTCGTGCTGCGGGCGCCGTAGTCGTAGGCCCAGATGATCTCGTTGATGAAGCACTCGCGACCGAACAGCGCGTCGAGCACGACCTTGGCGTAGTGCACCTCCCGGTAGTCCAGGTGCAGGTAGAGCGTCCCGTCCTCGGCGAGGAGGCGCCAGGCATGCTCGAGGCGCGGTTCGAGGAACGCCCAGTAGTCGCCGAAGACGTCGTCATAGGCCATCAGCTGCGTGCGGACCTGGTCGTAGGTGTGCCCGCCGAAGCCGACCCGCTTACCCGTCGCCGACCGCACGGTCTTCAGGCCCTCGCGGCGCTGGGCCCGCCCGGTGTTGAACGGCGGATCGAGATAGATCGTGGTGAACGCGCCGTCCGGGATCAGGGGGAGGACGTCGAGGTTGTCCCCGTGGACGACGAGGTCCCGCGTTGCGTCACCCCAGTCCACGGGCCGACCGTACTGGGTGCCCCGGTGTCGATCAGCCGGTGTCGATCGTTCCCGCGGCCACGGTCGTGCGCGGCGCGCGCACGGTCTGGGCGAGCGGCGCCGAGCTGCTGGCCCCGAAGTCGGCGAAGCCCGCGTAGGCGGCGCTCAGCGGATGCACCTCGGGGGAGAGGCGCACCTTGCACGACGCCACTCCGTCAGCATCCAGTGCCACGTCGTTGCAGACGGTGGTGAGTCCGTCGACGATGTCGACGGTGCCGGTGGGCGTCCCGGCGGCTGAGGTGACCCGCGCGCTGAGCCCTACCACCTCACCGAACATCGACGGGTTGCGGTCGGAGAGCAGAACCGTCGCGGTCGGCATGACCACGCCCACGGTGGAGACCGGCCCCGGCGTCACGGTGGAGGTCGTCGCGGAGCCCGCGGCGCCCACGCTCGTCACCAGTCCGGCGACCAGGCCGATGGCTACGACTGCCCCAACGCTCGCCCCTGCCTTCATGAGCCCCCCTCGCCTACGTGGCTGATGGGACTAATGTGACGAAAGGGGACTCACGCCTGAACCGCCCTTGGGCCAAATGGGGGACGACACGCCGGTGGCGTCACCCGAACGGAGTAACAGCGCGGGCGGGAGCAAACGCGCGAGTCAGACCTCGGTGCGCCGCCGGGTCAGGTGCGCGTGCTCGACGGCGTTGTCGGTGAGCGCGAGGGCGCGGTCGAAGGCGTCGCGGGCCTCGGGGCCGCGGCCGGAGCGCACCAGGAGTTCGGCGCGGGTCGACCCAGTAGGGCTGGTACTCGGGCAGTTCGAGACGGTCGACCTCGGCCAGCGCCACATTGGGGCCGTCGAGTTCGGCCAGCGCGACCGCGCGGTTCAGCGCCACCACCGGTGTCGGCGCCAGTTGCATCAGGTGGTCGTACAGCGCGACGATCTGCGTCCAGTCGGTGTCGGCGCCGTCGACGGTGTCGGCGTGCACGGCGTTGATCGCGGCCTGCACCTGGTACGGCCCGGGGGCGTTGCGGCGCAGGCAGTCGCGCACAAGTGACTGACCCTCAGCAATCAGCGCCCGGTTCCACAGCGACCGGTCCTGATCGGGAAGCAGCACCAGCGATCCGTCGGGCGCGGTCCGCGAGGGACGGCGTGACTCGAGCAGGAGCAACAGCGCGAGCAGGCCGACGGCCTCCGGCTCGTCGGGCATCAGCTCGACGATCAGCCGGGCCAGGCGCACGGCCTCGTCGCAGAGCTCGACGCGATGCAGCGATTCGCCGGACGGGGAGGTGTGGCCGGCGTTGTAGATCAGGTAGATGACCGCGAGCACGCCGGCCAGGCGGTCGGGCAGGTCGGCGTCGCGCGGCACCCGGTAGGGGATGTTCGCGTCCTTGATCTTCTTCTTCGCGCGCACGATCCGCTGGGCCAGCGTCGGCTCGGGGACGAGGAACGCGCGGGCGACGTCCGGGGTCTCCAGGCCGCCGAGCAGACGCAGCGTCAGGGCGACCTGGGCTTCGGGAGCCAGCGCGGGGTGGCAGCAGGTGAACAACATCCGCAGGCGGTCGTCGCGCACCGGTCCCACCTCCTCGGCCACAGCAAACGGATCGTCGTCGTGGGAATGGATCAGGAGCGCCTCGGCGTGCCGGGCCTCCCGGGTGGACTCGCGGCGCAGCCGGTCGATGGCGCGCCGACGCGCGGTGGTGGTGATCCAGCCGCCGGGGTTCGGCGGCAGGTCGTCGGGGTCCCAGGTCTGCGACCGCGACGGTGAAGGCTTCGGCCACCGCGTCCTCGGCGAGGGTGATGTCGCCGAGGACGCGGGTCAGCGTCGAGACGCAGCGGCCGTACTCGGTGCGGAAGACCTCTGCGACCCCCGTCTCGAATGACTCTGTTGTCACGCCTCGGGCTCGGCCTGGAACGGACGCACCTCGATCGGGTTCTGGCACGCGACCGACGCCTCTTCGGCCAGCTTGAGCGCCGCGTCCAGGTCGGGCAGCTCAAGGACCCAGAAGCCGCCGAGCATCTCCTTGGTCTCGACGTACGGGCCGTCGGTCGTGGTGACCTTGCCGTCGACGTTGTTCACGACGGTCGCCGTGTTGGGCGGGCACAGGCCGCCGCCGAACACCCATTGGCCGGCCTCGGTGACCTTCTTGTTGAAGGTGTCGACGGCGCCGAAAAGCGCCTGCAGCTCGTCGGCCTCGGGCATCGGGGCGTTGTGGTCGTGGATCACGGAGAACATGTACTGGGTCATTGCGAGCTCCTCGGCTTGTGGACCGGCCTCGTGTCGGTCTCCACCCTCTCCACGAACGCCGCTGCCCGGAATCGACAGCCCTGCTGGAACTGCGTTTGTGACGTGGGTCACACAGGCTGGGAGCCCATACCCTGGTCCCATGTCCGTCGAGTCGTTGTTCCCCCGCCTGGAAGCGCTGCTGCCCCTCGTGCAGAAGCCGATCCAGTACATCGGCGGCGAGCTGAACTCGACCGTCAAGGACTGGGACGACGCCGCAGGTCCGCTGGGTGCTGATGTACCCGGACGCCTACGAGGTGGGCCTGCCCAACCAGGGCGTGCAGATCCTCTACGAGGTGCTCAACGAGAAGGACGGGGTGCTGGCCGAGCGCACCTACGCGGTCTGGCCCGACCTCGAGGCGCTGATGCGCGAGCACGGCGTCCCGCAGTTCACCGTCGACGCGCACCGCCCGGTGAAGGACTTCGACCTGTTCGGCGTCAGCTTCTCCACCGAGCTCGGCTACACGAACATGCTCAACGCGCTCGACCTGGCCGGGATCCCGCTGCACGCGAAGGACCGCGACGACACCGACCCGATCGTCATCGCCGGCGGGCACGCCGCGTTCAACCCCGAGCCGATCGCGGACTACGTCGACGCCGCGGTGCTCGGCGACGGCGAGGAGATCGTCGGCGCGATCACCGAGGTCGTGCGCGAGTGGAAGGGCGAGGGCTCGCCCGGCGGCCGCGACGAGCTGCTGCTGCGGCTCGCGGCCAGCGGCGGCGTGTACGTGCCGCGCTTCTACGACGTCGCCTACGCGCCCGACGGCGCGGATCGAGAGCGTGACGCCGAACCGGCCGGGCGTGCCGGCGCGGGTCGCCAAGCACACCGTGATGGACCTGGACTCCTGGCCGTACCCGCGCAAGCTGCTGGTGCCGCTGGCCGAGACCGTGCACGAGCGGTTCAGCGTCGAGATCTTCCGCGGCTGCACCCGCGGCTGCCGGTTCTGCCAGGCCGGCATGATCACCCGCCCGGTGCGCGAGCGCTCCATCACCACCATCGGCGAGATGGTCGCAGGTCGGGCCTGGACGAACACCGGCTTCGAGGAGGTCGGCCTGCTCTCGCTGTCCTGCGCCGACCACTCCGAGATCGGCGAGGTCGCCAAGGGCCTGGCCGACCGGTACGAGGGCGAGAAGATCTCGCTGTCGCTGCCGAGCACCCGCGTCGACGCCTTCAACGTCGACCCTGGCCGAGGAGCTGACCCGCAACGGCCGCCGCTCCGGGCTGACCTTCGCCCCCGAGGGCGGGTCCGAGCGGATGCGCAAGGTGATCAACAAGATGGTCACCGAGGAGGACCTGATCCGCACCGTCACCACCGCGTACGCGCACGGCTGGCGGCAGGTGAAGCTCTACTTCATGTGCGGGCTGCCGACCGAGACCGACGAGGACGTCCTGCAGATCGCCGACCTGGCCAAGAAGGTCATCCAGGCCGGCCGCGACGCCACCGGCCAGCGGGACATCCGCTGCACCGTCTCCATCGGCGGGTTCGTGCCCAAGCCGCACACCCCGTTCCAGTGGGCCGCGCAGCTCGACCACGAGACCACCGACGCCCGGCTGAAGAAGCTGCGCGACGCCATCCGCGACGACAAGCGCTACGGCAAGGCGATCGGCTTCCGCTACCACGACGGCAAGCCCGGCATCGTCGAAGGCCTGCTCTCCCGCGGCGACCGCCGGGTCGGCCCGGTCATCGAGGCGGTCTGGCGCGACGGCGGCCGGTTCGACGGCTGGAGCGAGCACTTCTCCTACGACCGCTGGATGGCCTGCGCGGCGACGCGCGCTCGAGGGCACCGGCGTCGACGTCGACTGGTTCACCACCCGCGAGCGCGAGCACGACGAGGTGCTGCCCTGGGACCACCTGGACTCCGGCCTGGACAAGGACTGGCTCTGGGACGACTGGCAGGAGGCCCTGGCCGGCGACGACGGCCGAGGTCGAGGACTGCCGCTGGACGCCCTGCTTCGACTGCGGGGTCTGCCACGGACCTGGGCACCGAGATCCAGGTCGGCCCCACCGGCCGGACCCTGCTCCCGCTGACGTCGCCTAGACCCACCTTGGGGCGGGTGTCCGCCCTGTCCCAGCCATCCATAGGGCGGATCGACGCCCCAAGTTGCCGATTCGGAGGTGCACCCCGCCATGGGCAAGCAACCCGAGGGGCCGCCACCGCCGCCGACCGTCCAGCGGCTGCGGATCCGCTACGCCAAACGGGGCCGGCTGCGCTTCACCAGCCACCGCGACTTCGCCCGCGCGTTCGAGCGGGCGCTGCGCCGGGCCCAGGTGCCGATGGCGTACTCGGCCGGCTTCACCCCGCACCCCAAGGTCTCCTACGCCAACGCGGCCCCGACCGGGGTGGCCAGCGAGGCGGAGTACCTGGAGATCGGGCTGGCCGAGGTCCGCGACCCGGACCGAGCTGCCGGCCGAGCTGGACGCGGCCCTGCCTGACGGCCTGGACATCGTCGAGGTGGTCGAGGCCGCCGCCGGGGGCGCTGGCCGACCTGCTGGAGGCCTCGGTCTGGTCGATCGAGCTGCCCGGGGTCGACCGACGCCGACGGCCGAGCCGCGGCGGTGGCCGCCTTCCTCGCCGCGGAGACCGTCGAGGTCACCCGGACGACCAAGAACGGGCCGCGGACCTTCGACGCCCGGGCGGCCGTTCTCGCGGCCGCGTCTCGACGACCTCGAGAGCGCGGCGCGACGGCACGGACGAGACGCCCTGTGCGATACTCGACGTGGTCGTACGGCAAGTCACGCCCGCCGTAAGACCCGATGACGTCCTTGCGGGACTCGCCCGAGTCGCCGACCTGCGGCCGCCACAGTCACCCCGGGTGACCAGGCTGGCGCAGGGCCCTCTCGGTGCTGATTCCCCCGAGGTGCACGACCCGCTGGCACTGGAAAGTCCCGGCTGATCGTCACGCCGTCGGTCCCGCCTCAGGTTTAGCTCCACCCGCCCGTCCGGACGCTGCCGCTACACCGGCGCGACGGACACCCAGACTTAGGTTCCTGTGCGGCGCGCCCACCACGGTGCGCCCGGGAACCGGAAAAGAGACAACCGGATGCTCGAGAATGAGCCCGACCGGCACCGTCGCACCGGACGCTGCCGCAGAAGACACAGCCGCACAGACCGATGGCACCCGCCAAGCGCGCGCCGCGCCGCCGCGCCGCCGGTCGCCCCGCCGGCCCGCCCGTCGCCAAGGCCGGAGCTCCGCGCCGGCCCGCTGCCGAGGTCAGCGCGCCAGGCCGAGGCCGCCGCCCGCCGCCAAGAAGGCGCCGGCCAAGCGCACCCGCAAGAAGGCCGAGCCCGCCCCCGAGGCGGCCGTCGAGGCCGCTGAGGTCACTGAGGCCGACGCCGAGCCCGCGCCCAAGAAGGCCAAGGCGCCGGCGCCAAGAACGAGGGCGCCAAGAGCGCGGGGGCCAAGAAGGCTCCCGCCAAGCGCACCCGCAAGAAGGCCGAGCCGGAGCCGGTCGCCGAGGTCGACCCCGACGCTGACCCCGAGGACGAGGACGACGCTGGCCGCCAAGGCCGCCGCCCTGCCCACCATGCTGCTGTTCCAGGCCCCCGAGCCCGACGCGGCCCCCGCGCCGCGGCGCCGGACCCGCAAGCGGGCGACCGATGAGGCCCTCGACGCGATCGTCGAGGACGCCCCGGCCGAGGACGTCGAAGCCATCGAAGAGGCGCTGCTGCGCCGACGCGGAGCGACGAGGGCGACGAGCCCGGCGCCGCCCGCCGCCGGCGCCGCCGGGGTGGCCGTGGCCGCCGTGGCCGCGGCGGTCGCCCCGACGGCGAGGGCGAGGGCGACGAGACCGAGTCCGGCGAGGCCGCCGAGGACAGCGGCCCGGCCGAGGACTCCGCCGAGGACTCCGGCGAGGGCGGTGGCACCAGCCGCCGTCGGCGCCGCCGCCGTCGGGGCGAGCCCGGGGACCCCGGCTCGGACGACCCCGAGCAGACCGTCACGCGCGTCCGCTCGTCACGCTCCGGAGGCGGCGATCGCGAACGCGCCGATCGCGACCGCGACCGCGCCTCGGACGGGGTCACCTCGGTCCGCGGCTCGACCCGCCTGGAAGCCAAGAAGCAGCGCCGCCGGGAGGGCCGCGAAGCCGGCCGCAGCCGGGTCCCGATCATCACCGAGGCCGAGTTCCTGGCCCGCCGCGAGGCCGTCGAGCGCGTCATGGTGGTCCGGCAGGGCAAGGAGCGCACCCAGATCGCCGTCCTGGAGGACGGGGTCCTGGTCGAGCACTACGTCAACAAGGTCGACTCGACCTCGCTGATGGGCACCGTGTTCCTCGGCCGGGTGCAGAACGTGCTCCCGTCGATGGAGGCCGCGTTCGTCGACATCGGCAAGGGCCGCAACGCCGTGCTCTACGCCGGCGAGGTCAACTTCGAGGGCCTGGAGGGCCAGCCGAAGCGGATCGAGCACGCGCTCAAGTCCGGCCAGTCGGTGCTGGTGCAGGTCACCAAGGACCCGATCGGGCACAAGGGCGCGCGCCTGACCAGCCAGATCTCGCTGCCCGGCCGCTACCTGGTCTACGTGCCCGAGGGCTCGATGACCGGCATCAGCCGCAAGCTGCCCGACACCGAGCGCTCCCGGCTCAAGGCGATCCTGAAGAAGGTCGTCCCCGAGAACGCCGGCGTCATCATCCGCACCGCGGCCGAGGGCGCGTCCGAGGAAGAACTCGCCAACGACGTCGCGCGCCTGGCCAAGCAGTGGGAGGCCATCGAGAAGAAGGCCAAGACGGCGTCCGCGCCGGCCCTGCTGCTCGGTGAGCCCGACCTGACCATCCGCGTGGTCCGCGACATCTTCAACTCCGACTTCACCTCCCTCGTCGTCGCCGGCGACGAGGCCTGGACCGAGGTCTCCGAGTACGTCGACGGCTCCGCTCCCGACCTGCGCGAGCGGGTCAGCAAGTGGACCGGCAACGAGGACGTGTTCGCCGCGCACCGCGTCGACGAGCAGATCCTCAAGGCGCCTGGACCGCAAGGTCTGGCTGCCCTCGGGCGGCTCGCTGGTCATCGACCGCACCGAGGCCATGACCGTGGTCGACGTCAACACCGGCAAGTTCACCGGTCAGGGCGGCAACCTCGAGGAGACCGTCACCCGCAACAACCTGGAGGCGGCCGAGGAGATCGTCCGCCAGCTCCGGCTGCGGGACATCGGCGGCATCATCGTCGTCGACTTCATCGACATGGTGCTGGAGTCCAACCGCGAACTGGTGCTGCGCCGCCTGGTGGAGTGCCTGGGCCGGGACCGGACCAAGCACCAGGTCGCCGAGGTCACCTCGCTCGGCCTGGTCCAGATGACCCGCAAGAAGATCGGCCAGGGCCTGCTGGAGGCGTTCTCGCACAGCTGCGAGCACTGCAACGGCCGCGGCATCGTGGTCCGCCCCGACGCGCAGCAGCGCGCGGCTGCGGTTCCCAAGCCCGGCCCGCCCGGCTCCGCGGCACCGCGGCAGGCCGGCGACCCGGACGCACCCGGCGGCAGCCGGTCCGCCCGGCGGCGCCGTGGCGGGCGTAAGGCCGACGCGGCCGAGACGGCCACCGACCTGCCGGACGAGGCGCTCGCGCTGGAGGCCGAGTCCGAGGCCGACGCGGCCGTCGAGGACGCTCCCGTGCTGGCCAGTACCGACCTGGACGGCGCCGGTACGGCGGAAGCCGTGGCGGTCGCCGCCTCCTCAGAGCCCCCCGCGGAAGCGGTCACGGTGACGGCGTCCCCGGACGATCCGGACGCCGCCGGAGGCGAGCCCGAGGCCAAACCGGCCCGGCGCCGCCGCCGGGCCACCTCCCCGGCCAAGGAGCCCGAGCCGGTCTCGGTTTGAGGCAAGCGCCGCGCCTCGGGTAGCCTGACCCGTCGGCGCTGCAGCGTCATGATCTTGCGCGCCCAGTTGTTTCTAGTTCTGGTTTCGAACCAAAGAGAGTGAGCCCGCGGTGTACGCGATCGTCCGCGCCGGCGGCCGTCAGGAGAAGGTCGCCACCGGCGACGTTTTCGAGCTCGACCGTCTCAACGGCGAGCCCGGCTCCACGGTCGAGCTTCCGGCCGTTCTGCTGGTCGACGGGTCGACCGTCACCACCGACGCCGCCAAGCTGGCCAAGGTGAAGGTCACCGCTGAGGTGGTCGCCCACACCAAGGGCCCCAAGATCCAGATCCTGCACTACAAGAACAAGTCGGGTCACCGGGTCCGCGGGGGTCACCGCGCGAAGCTCACCCAGGTGAAGATCACCGGCATCGCGGCCGGGAAGTAGGGGGCACGACATGGCACACAAGAAGGGCGCGTCCTCGACCCGCAACGGTCGCGACTCGAACGCGCAGCGACTCGGTGTGAAGCGCTTCGGCGGCCAGCAGGTCAACGCCGGCGAGATCATCGTCCGCCAGCGCGGCACCCACTTCCACCCGGGCGAGAACGTCGGCCGTGGCGGTGACGACACCCTGTTCGCGCTGGCTCCCGGCGCCGTGCAGTTCGGCACCCGGCGCGGGCGTCGCGTCGTCAACATCGTCACTGCGCCGGCGGAGTAGCCGCCGCACGCAGACAGCTCTAGCGAGGGTGGCCGGGGGTTTCCGGGCCACCCTCGTGGCATGTTCGGCCCCGACGGTTGGCCCGACGGAGAGGAGGCGCAGATGACGACTTTCGTCGACCGCGTGGTGCTGCACGTCGCGGCGGGCAACGGCGGGGACGGCTGCGCCTCGGTCCTGCGCGAGAAGTTCCGCCCGCTCGGTGGCCCCGACGGCGGTAACGGCGGGCGGGGCGGCGACGTCGTGCTCGTGGTCGAGCAGGGCGTCACGACGCTGCTGGACTACCACCACACCCCGCACCGCAAGGCCGGCAACGGCAAGCCCGGCGAGGGCAACAACCGCAGCGGCGCCGACGGCTCCGACGTGGTGCTCTTCGTCCCCGACGGCACCCTGGTGACCACCACGGACGGTCAGTTCGTCGTCGACCTGGTCGGGGTCGGTACCCGCTTCGTGCTGGCCAAGGGCGGGCGCGGCGGGCTGGGCAACGCCGCGCTGGCCTCGAAGGCGCGCAAGGCCCCCGGGTTCGCGCTGCTCGGCGAGCCGGGGGAGTCGCTCTCGGTCGAGCTGGAGATGAAGACGGTCGCCGACGTGGCGCTCGTCGGCTACCCGAGCGCGGGCAAGTCCTCGCTGATCGGGGCGATGTCCGCGGCCCGGCCCAAGATCGCCGACTACCCGTTCACCACCCTGGTGCCCAACCTCGGCGTCGTGCAGGCCGGCGACACCCGCTACACGATCGCCGACGTGCCCGGCCTGATCCCCGGCGCCAGCCAGGGCAAGGGCCTCGGGCTGGAGTTCCTGCGCCACGTCGAGCGCTGCTCGGTGCTGGTGCACGTGCTCGACTGCGCCACCCTCGAACCCGGCCGCGACCCCATCTCCGACCTCGACGTGATCGAGGCCGAGCTCGCGGCCTACGGCGGGCTCGCGGACCGGCCCCGGATCGTGGCCCTGAACAAGGTCGACATCCCCGAGGGGCGCGAGCTGGCCGAGCTCGTCCGCCCCGAGCTGGAGGCCCGCGGGCTGCAGGTCCTGGAAGTGAGCGCAGTCAGCCACGACGGCCTGCGGGCGCTGGGCTTCGCCCTGGCCGAGCTGGTCAACGCGGCCCGCGCCGCCGCCCCCGCGCCCGAGCCGGAACGGCTCGTGTTGCGCCCGGCTGCCAAGGGGGACTCCGGGTTCACCGTCACCTTCGAGGAGACCTCCGCGGGACCGGCCTACGTGGTGCGCGGCGAGAAGCCCCGGCGCTGGGTGAAGCAGACGAACTTCTCCAATCCCGAGGCCGTGGGTTACCTGGGCGACCGCCTCGCCCGCCTCGGCATCGAGGAGGAGCTGTTCAAGCTCGGCGCTCACGAGGGCGACACCGTCATCATCGGCGGGCGCGGGGACGGCCTCGGCGAGGACGCGGTGGTCTTCGACTGGGAGCCCAGCGTCAGCGCCGGTGCCGAGTTCCTGCCCGGCCGCCGCGGCACCGATCTGAGGCTGGAGGGCCGTTGAGCACGCGGCGGGCCGACGTGCTGGCGGCCAAGCGGGTCGTCGTCAAGGTCGGGTCGTCGTCGCTGACCACCACCGAGGGCGGTCTGGACAACGCCCGGGTGGACGCGCTGGTGGACGTCCTCGCGAACTGCCGCAAGGCCGGGGTCGAGGTCGTGCTGGTGTCCTCGGGGGCGATCGCCGCCGGTCTCTCGCCGCTCGGGTTGAAGCGGCGCCCGAAGGACCTGGCCACGCAGCAGGCCGCGGCCAGCGTCGGGCAGGGACTGCTGGTCGCGCAGTACTCGAAATCCTTCGCCCGCTTCGATCTGACGGTTGGTCAGGTTCTGCTGACCGCCGAGGACATGATCCGGCGCGCGCACCACCTCAACGCCCAGCGCACCCTGTACCGGCTGCTCGAGATGCACGCCGTCCCGATCGTCAACGAGAACGACACCGTGGCCACCCACGAGATCCGCTTCGGTGACAACGACCGCCTCGCCGCCCTGGTGGCGCACCTGGTGCACGCCGACCTGCTCGTGCTGCTCTCCGACGTCGACGGCCTCTACGACGGCGACCCGCGCAAGCCCGGCGCCCGGCTGATCACCCAGGTCGCCTCCGCCGCGGACCTGGACGGCGTGGCGCTCGGCCGGGCCGGCGCCGCCGGGGTCGGGACCGGCGGCATGGGCACCAAGGTCGACGCCGCCCGCATCGCGACCGCGGCCGGCATCCCGGTGGTGCTCGCCTCGGCCGGCAACGCCGCGGCGGCGGTGGCCGGCGAGCCGGTGGGCACGTTCTTCGCGCGCACCGGCCGGCGGGCCGGCACCCGGCTGCTCTGGCTGGCGCACGCCGCGACCCCCCGCGGGTCCCTGCAACTGGACGCCGGGGCGGTAAAAGCCGTGGTCGGAGGCCGGAAGTCGCTCCTTCCGGCCGGCGTGACGGCGGTCGCCGGGGCGTTCGCTGCGGGCGATCCGGTGGACCTTCTGGACGAAAACGGTCACGCGGTGGCCCGCGGGCTGGTCAACTTTGATGCGGCAGAGATTCCGGGACTGCTGGGACGTTCGACCCGGGAGCTCGCCGCGGAACTGGGACCGGCGTACGAGCGTGAGATCGTCCATCGTGACGATCTGGTGCTCCTGCGGCACTGAGCGTTACGACCCGAGCGTTCTTGAAAGGCCACCGTGGACGATCTGGCGAACGGCTTCCGTGGGCGGCTGCGTGCCGTCGACGGCGGCTCGGGCGGTGGCAACGGTGACGAGCGGCTCTGGTACGTCACGCTCACCGTTGCCGGCCCCTCGGTGCCCACGGACGAGGTCCGGACCGGGCTGGAGCGCCTCGGCGTGGACCACCCGTTCCTGATGTCCGGGCGCTACGCCTCCGACCGGGCCGAGGTCCGGTACTGGGAAGAGGCCCCGGACGTGCACGACGCGCTCGCCATGGCCCTGCGGCTGTGGGGCGAGCACCGGAACACCGCCGGGCTGCCGAACTGGTCGATCGTGGGCCTGGAGGTCGTCGACCGGGAGACCTACCGGATGCGAGGCGGCCAGACCCCGCTGGTCAGCCCGGGCGTGCGCCCCTTCTTCGCGAGGACGAGCATTCACCGTTCAGGGCGTCGTCACGCTTCAGTGGTTGTTTTCCGACGGCGAGCCTCTGACCTGCGGAAATCCAGTTCCGGCCCGAGTGTGGGCGCGAACTAGAATCCGGGCATGACCGACGAGACCGCCGTCCTGGACACCGCCCGGCGGGCCCGGGTGGCCGCCACCGACCTGGCCGTGGCCTCCCGCGCCACCAAGGACGCCGCGCTGAACGCGATGGCCGACGCCCTGCTGGCCGCCGCCCCGACGATCCTGGAGGCCAACGCGGCCGACTGCGCGCGGGCCGAGGCCGGGGGCACCCCGTCGGCGATCATCGACCGGCTCCGCCTGGACGACGGCCGGATCGGCGCGATGGCCCAGGGCCTGCGCGAGGTGGCCGGCCTGCCCGACCCGGTCGGGGAGGTCGTGCGCGGCTCGACGCTCGCCAACGGCCTGGAGCTGCGTCAGGTCCGGGTCCCGTTCGGCGTGGTCGGGATCATCTACGAGGCCCGACCGAACGTGACCGCGGACGGTGCCGGGCTGGCGCTGAAGTCCGGCAACGCGGTGCTGCTGCGCGGGTCGTCCTCGGCGAAGGCGTCGAACATCGCGATCGTCGAGGCGCTGCGCCTGGGCGTCGTCGCCGCCGGGCTCCCGGCCGACGCGGTGCAGCTCGTGCCCGGTGACACCCATGACGCCGTCAAGCACCTGATGCGCGCCCGCGGCCTGGTCGACGTCCTGATCCCGCGCGGCGGCGCGGCCCTGATCAAGTCGGTCGTCGAGGAGTCGACGGTGCCCGTGATCGAGACCGGCGTCGGCAACTGCCACGTCTACGTCGACTCCGGCGCCGACCTCGACGCCGCCGAGCGGATCCTGGTCAACGCCAAGGCGCAGCGCCCGAGCGTGTGCAACGCGGCCGAGACGGTGCTGGTGCACGCCGACGTCGCCGCGGAGTTCGTGCCGCGCGCGGTCGCGGCGCTGGGCAAGGTCGGCGTCACGGTGCACGGCGACGCCGAGTTCGCCCGCCTCGGCGGCTCCGAGGTCGTGCCCGCGACGGACGACGACTGGGACACCGAGTACCTCTCGCTGGACATCGCCGCCGCGGTGGTGCCGTCGCTCGAGGACGCGATCACCCACATCCGCGCCCACGGCTCCGGGCACACCGAGGCGATCCTGACGCGCAGTCAGGCCGCCGCCCGCCGCTTCGTCGCCGCGGTCGACGCCGCCGCCGTCGTGGTGAACGCCTCGACCCGCTTCACCGACGGCGGGGAGTTCGGCTTCGGCGCCGAGATCGGCATCTCGACCCAGAAGCTGCACGCCCGCGGCCCGATGGGCCTGCCCGAGCTGACCAGCACCAAGTACATCGTCACCGGCGACGGCCACATCCGCGGCTGAATCGGCAGGCACCACCCATCCTGGGGCGTCGATCCGCCCTATCCCCGCGTTCTATCAGGGCGACGACGCGCCCCAAGGTGAGTCACTCCGCGAGCAGCTGGGCCTCGATCGCGGGCGGGAGACCGTGGACGGAGCGGTCGGGGCGCTGGGTGGGCCAGCCCTCGGCGCGGAGCCAGGCCCAGGTGTCGGCGACGGTGTCGGTGACCGGCCGGCAGCACCAGCCCGGTCGCGGCGGCCAGCGAGGTGTCGGACTCCAGGAAGCCGGCGAACTCGCCGGACTCCGGGACCCAGCACGGGAGCTGCGTCCACGGCTCGGCGCCGGCCGCGGCCAGCGCGGCCTCGTCCACCCACACCAGCTCAGCGTCGGAGGCAGTGACGTCCACGCAGGCCTGGAGCAGCGATCGCGTGGTCGCGTGCCCGGATCGGCTGACCACGTCGACGGGGCCGTGCAGGTCCCCGGCGAGGCTGTCGAGGAGCCAGGCGGCCAGGTCGCGGGCGTCCACGTACTGCAGAGGGCGGTCCGGACGCCCGGGCGCCACCACGCGTCCGCCCTGGGCGATCCGGCCCAGCCACCACGGCAGGCGCCCGATGTCCTCGTGCGGGCCGAGGATCAGCCCGGCCCGGGCCAGCACCGCGTCGGGGAAGGACTCCAGGACGGCCAGCTCGGCGCCCCGCTTGAGGGCGGCGTAGTCCCCGTCCTGGGCGCCCGGGTCCCCGGACACCACCGGAGACGACTCGTCGACGTGTGAGCCCCACGTGTAGACCGAGAGCGAGGAGACGTAGCCGAACCGGGCTGCCCGGCCGCGGAGCAGGCGCGCCGCCAGGCCGGCGATGGCGGGCGCGCCGGCCCAGGTGTCCACCACGGCGTCCCAGGTGTCGTCCCCCAGGACCGGGGCCAGTTCGATCGAGGAGGTCCGGTCCGCCTGGCGGATGCGCACGCCCGCGGGCAGGGTCCCGGTCAGGCCGCGGTGCACCGCGGTGACCTCCCAGCCCCGGGCCAGGGCGTCATCGACCACGGCCCGGCCCACGAACCGGGTTCCTCCGAGTACGAGCAGGCGCATGCCGCCCACTCTGCCAAGGCCCGGGCGTGAAATGCTGTGACGCAACACGTCAAGACCCAGATGCCAAGACCGCTGCCGGGAGAGTCAAGCCGTGATCGTGCAGACCGTGACCAACTTCGTGGTTGCCGCCGAGGCCGAGCACGCCGAGCGCACCGAGCACGAGCCGTACCTGGTCGGCGTATCGGTCTTCGTCTTCCTCACGCTGCTGCTGCTGGGGACGCTCTCGTTCAACCGCAACAAGTGACCCCAGCCCGGCGGTGACTGAGCGGGGCCCCCGCCTCGGCGTGATGGGCGGCACCTTCGACCCGATCCACCACGGTCACCTGGTGGCCGCCGCCGCGGTGGCCGACTACTTCGCCCTCGACGAGGTCGTGTTCGTCCCGACCGGTCAGCCCTGGCAGAAGCAGGGCCGGGACGTCTCCGCGGCCGAGGACCGGTACCTGATGACGGTGATCGCGACCGCGTCCAATCCGCGGTTCTCGGTCAGCCGGGTCGACATCGACCGCCCGGGGCCGACGTACACCATCGACACTCTGCGCGATCTGCGTACCGAACGCGGAGCGGACGCCGAGCTCTTCTTCATCACCGGCGCCGACGCGCTCACCGAGTTGCTCACCTGGCGCGACCCGGAGGCGATGTTCGAACTTGCGCACTTCGTCGGCTGCACCCGGCCGGGGCACACGCTGTCCGACCCGGGCCTGCCGGGCGCGCGCGTCAGCCTGATCGAGGTGCCGGCGCTCGCGATCTCCTCCACCGACTGCCGGGAACGGGTCGCGGTCGGCCGCCCCATCCAGTACCTGATGCCGGACGGGGTGGTGCAGTACATCGCCAAGCGTCGGCTCTATTCCCATGACTGACGGACGCGAGCCGGACGAGCCGGAGAAGGCACCGGAGCAACCGCCCGAGAAGCCGTACAGCACCGAGCAGTTCGCGTTCGTCGACGAGACGCTCGACGAGTCCAACGAAGAGGTCTCCGGCTGGCTCTCCTTCATGCACTCCCGCGCCGGCCGTAAGGTCGACCGGCGCGAGCAACGTCAGGAACGGATCCGGCTGCTCGGAGTCACGCTGGCGCTGGTCGCTCTCATCGGTGGCGTCGTGCTGTGGAGCCCGTGGTCCTCTGGCGGAGACGCCGTCGACACCGGGCACGAGGCCATGGGCGCGGACCGGGTCAACGTGCTGCTTCCAGCTGGCCGCTCCGGACGGATCGGCGACCGCTGACCGGAGTGCTGATGCACGACCGGCGCGGTGACGGCCGCAGCGCGGTGGTCACGGTCCCGGCCGATCTGGTGCTGACCGTCGAGGGGGGCACGCGGGAGACAGTGCGCAAGGCTCTCGTCGAAGCCGGCCCGACCTTGACGCGCGAGGCAATCGGCGAACTGCTCGGGATCGAGATCGCCGGCAGCTGGGTGATCGACCACGAGGCGTTCGCGCGATTGGTCGGCACGCTCGGCGGTGTGGACATTGGCGGCGGCGACCTGGCGAATTGCGGAACGTCCGCGCCCAACGCGCGCCCGGTGCCCGGCGACTCCGACCGGGGCGTGCAGGTCGTGGATGGTCAGACGGCCCTGCGGGTCGCGGACACCGGGTGGTGCTCCGCTCGGGTACTGGAAGGACTCGCGATCGCGCTTCCCGGAGTCGTTCACCGCGACCCGGGCCACCCTGGACAGCGTCGGCGTGCTCGCCTCGACCGGCCTCGACATCCCCCTGCTGGCGGCTGTCCTCGCCGGCGTGCACCGCGGTCTGGAGCCCGGGGGCGGCCAGATGGCTTCGGCAGCCTCGAGCTGAATGCGTCCGGGAACACTTTGAACGCGGAGGCCTCACGCGGCGTTGTCATCGACGTGCTCGGCGGCCGGCCGGGCGAGGACCCCGGCGGCACGCCGCGGATCCTGGTTCAGCTCTTGCCGGGTTCCGGGTCAAGGAGTCCGACGTGCGCGCCGACATCCTCAACGCCGGGTACGAGTACGTCGACGGCGGCGCAGCACCCGCGGGCGCAACCCGGGTGGTTCTCGTCCGACCGTCGATGCCGGACGCGCAGGCGCTGGGGGAGTCGATCGCGACCACGCTCGGATCTGCCGCTCGCAGCTGTGCAGCTCTCCGACGACGTCCCGTTCACCGCGGACGTGCGGGTAGTTCTCGTGCCCGATGCGCCGCCCAGCGTCAAAGGGTGATGACGGGCGGTGGAACCTCGCGCTCCCGCAGCAGCAGCGTCACGCTGACCGCCAGGGTCCAGAGCATGAACAACGCGTGCGGCACGAAGAACAGCAGCGGCCCGGCCAGGCAGACCACGCCCACGACCCCCGTCGCGTACTCCATCCACCGGGGCAGCAGGAACTCTCCGCGCAGCGCGAAGAACAGGGGGATCAGGAAGCCGGCCAGCGCGTACGGGAGCGGCAGGAACAACGTGCCGTAGAAGAGACCGCTGATCATCCGGATCAGGTCGGCGTCGTCCGGGATGGGGACGTCGCCGAGCTCGTAACCCAGGGGGATCAGCCCGGCGCCGAGGCCGGCCACGAACATCAGTCCGCCGGCGGCGATCCCGGAGGCGTAGAAGGCGTCGGTGCCGATGGCGGGCGTGAGACGCCGGCGCAGCGCGGCCACCAGCCAGAGGAAGGTGACCGCGGCCAGCATCATCGCGATCGAGGCCGTCATGCCGGCCGCCCGGTTGCCGCTGTCCTCCCAGTAGGAGGTCCACTCCCGGTTGCCCGCGTCGGAGTCGGGGAGGCTGAGCGTCATGAACGAGATCAGGAACAGCGCGACGAAGAAGATCCCGGAGATGGGGCCGACCGTGCTGATTACCGGCAGCGGCGCGAGGGGCGGTGCGCTTCTTCTGCTCGACCGTCTCCGCAGGTGCCGGCGGGAGGGGGTCCAGGACGGGCGCCGCCGCAGGGCCGACGCCGGCATCGGAATCGGGTCCGGCCGGCGGGGTCTCGAGCCCGGGGACCGAGAGTTCGGGTGCGACGACGGGCTCCGCAATGGGGTCGACGATCGGGTCCCCCACGGTCATGTCGATGACCGTCTCGCCAGGCAGGTCGGCGTAGACCGGGTCGTCAGCCGCGTCCGCGGGCGGATCGGTCGGTGGGGTCGGAGTACCCATCGGTGTACCTCCGTCGGAAACGTGTGGGGCGAATGTGACACCCGCTGGGCCGGGGAGGCAAGGCTGTTGACTCGTGCCATGCTGGATCCATACGGGCGGATCTGCGCCCCCGACCGAAGCTGAGGGCCTTGACCGCATCACCTCGCGCAGTCGAACTGGCGATCGCCGCGGCCGAGGCCGCCGCGGACAAGCTCGCCGACGACATCCTCGCTTTCGACGTCAGCGACCAGCTGTTCATCACCGACATCTTCCTGCTCTGCTCGGCCTCCAACGACCGTCAGGTGAAGTCCGTGGTCGACGAGATCGAGCACCGGCTCAAGAAGCTGGGCGTGCAGCCCGTGCGCCGCGAGGGCGAGCGCGAAGGCCGCTGGGTCCTGCTCGACTACGCCGAGATCGTGGTGCACGTCCAGCACGCCGAGGACCGGATGTTCTACGCCCTCGAGCGGCTCTGGAAGGACTGCCCGAGCGTCGAGCTGCCGGACGCCGTGCGCCTGGGCCGGATGCGCGGCTCGGCCTGATCGTGGGCGAACGGTTGGAGGGGGTCGGCGAAGCGATGACCGCCGCTTCCGGGGTCAGCGCCCGCCGGCGCATCGTGGTCTGGCGGCACGGGCAGACGACGTGGAACTTCGACGGCCGCTTCCAGGGCCAGTCCGACATCGAGCTCGACGCGACCGGGCTCGAGCAGGCGGTGCGCGCCGCGCAGATTCTCGCCGGGCTGAAGCCGGCCGCGATCGTCTCCTCCGACCTGGGCCGGGCCCGCGCCACCGCGGAGGCGCTGGCGAAACTGACGGAGCTTCCGATCGCCCTCGACGAGCGGCTGCGCGAGACCTACCTCGGGTCCTGGCAGGGTCGCACCCGCGCCGAGGTCGAGGAACTCTTCCCCGGCGAGGCCGCGGCCTGGCTGGCCGGCGGCCTGGAGCGCCGCGGCGGCGGCGAGCACATGACCGAGGTGGCCGACCGCGCGGTCGCCGCCGTGCTCGACGCGGTCGCGCCGCTGCCGGATCGCTCGACGCTGGTCGCCGTCACCCACGGCGGCGCGGGCCGCGTGCTGCTGGCCCAGTTGATGGGCCTGCCGCCGGAGATGTGGAAGGTCCTCGGCGGGCTGTCCAACTGCTGCTGGTCGGTGCTCTCCGAGCGTCCCGGTGGCGACGCCGGCCCGCGCTGGGTGCTGGTCGAGCACAACGCGGGCACGCTGCCGCAGCCGGTCCTCTCCGACGACCGCTGACCGGGGGACAACCGGGAAGCGAGCGCCACAGGCCTCACTAGACTCGGTCCAATGAGCGACATCGCCGAGCCGGTCCCCGGCGAAGACACCCCGAAGTTCCGCTACACCGCCGCGCTCGCCAACGAGCTGGAGCGGCGCTGGCAGGACCGCTGGGAGGCCGAGCGCACCTTCGAGGCGCCCAACCCGGCCGGGCCGCTGGCCGAGCCGGAGAAGGTCGCCGGGCGGGAGAAGCTCTTCGTGATGGACATGTTCCCGTACCCCTCGGGGTCGGGGCTGCACGTCGGGCACCCGCTGGGCTACATCGCGACCGACGTGTTCGGCCGCTACAAGCGGATGACGGGCTACAACGTCCTGCACTGCCTGGGCTACGACGCCTTCGGCCTGCCCGCCGAGCAGTACGCCGTCCAGACCGGGCAGCACCCGCGGGTCACCACCGAGGCCAACATCGCGAACATGCGCCGCGCAGCTGCGCGCGCTGGGCCTGGGCCACGACCCGCGCCGGTCGATCTCCACCACCGACACCGACTACTACCGCTGGACGCAGTGGATCTTCCTGCAGATCTTCAACTCCTGGTACGACGCGACGCCGACAAGGCCCGTCCGATCGACGAGCTGATCGCGCAGTACGCCGACGGCGCGCGCCCGACGCCGGACGGCCGGGCCTGGGACGCGCTGGCCGAGCGGCGAGCGGCGCGACATCCTCGACTCGCACCGGCTGGCCTACCTCTCGCACGCGCCGGTGAACTGGTGCCCCGGCCTGGGCACCGTGCTGGCGAACGAGGAGATCACCGCCGACGGCCGCAGCGAGCGCGGCAACTTCCCGGTCTTCAAGCGCAACCTGCGCCAGTGGATGATGCGGATCACCGCCTACGCCGACCGGCTGATCGCCGACCTGGACGGCCTGGAGTGGACCGACTCGATCAAGCTGATGCAGCGCAACTGGATCGGCCGCTCGCAGGGTGCGCGGGTCGACTTCGCGGTGCGCGGCCGCCGGTGACCGACGCCGCCATCACGGTGTTCACCACCCGGCCCGACACCCTGTTCGGCGCGACCTACATGGTGCTGGCGCCCGAGCACGCGCTGGTCGACGACCTGCTGCCCGCGGCGTGGCCCGGCGAGCTGCCGGACTCCTGGACCGGCGGGCACGCGACCCCGGCCGCGGCGGTCGCGGCCTACCGGACCGCGACGATGTCGAAGTCCGACGTCGAGCGCCAGATCGACTCCAAGGAGAAGACCGGCGTCTTCACCGGCGTCTACGCGACCAACCCGGTCAACGGCGAGCCGATCCCGGTCTTCGTCGCCGACTACGTGCTGATGGGCTACGGCACCGGCGCGATCATGGCCGTGCCCGCCGAGGACGAGCGGGACTGGGCCTTCGCCGAGGCGTTCGGGCTGCCGATCGTGCGCACCGTGCAGCCGCCGGCGGACTGGACCGACGGCGCCTACACCGGCGAGGGCGTCACGATCAACTCCGCCAACGACGAGATCTCGCTCGACGGCCTGGCGATGGCCGCGGCCAAGGAGCGCATCACCGAGTGGCTGGTGGCCAAGGGCCTCGGCGAGGCCACCGTGCAGTACAAGCTGCGGGACTGGCTGTTCAGCCGGCAGCGCTACTGGGGCGAGCCGTTCCCGATCGTCTACGACGAGCACGGTGTCGCTGCCGCTGCCGGACTCACCTGCTGCCGGTCGAGCTGCCCGAGGTCGAGGACTACTCGCCGCGCACCTTCGAGCTGGATGACGCCGACTCAGATCCGGAGTCCCCGCTGGCCCGGGCGACCGAGTGGACCACGGTCACCCTGGACCTGGGCGACGGGCCCGAAGGAGTACCGGCGCGAGACCAACACGATGCCGCAGTGGGCCGGCTCGTGCTGGTACGAGCTGCGCTACCTGGACCCGACCAACACCGAGCCCTTCGTCGACCCCGAGATCGAGCAGTACTGGATGGGCCCGCGCGCCGAGGGTGACCCCGGCGGCGTCGACCTGTACGTCGGCGGCGTCGAGCACGCGGTGCTGCACCTGCTGTACGCGCGGTTCTGGCACAAGGTCCTGTTCGACCTGGGCCACGTCTCCTCCTCCGAGCCGTTCCGCCGGCTGTTCAACCAGGGCTACATCCAGGCCTTCGCCTACACCGACGCGCGCGGCATTCACGTGCCGGCCGACGAGGTCGTCGAGGGCCCGCCCGGGGCCTGGACCTACAACGGCGAGGTCGTCAACCGCGAGTACGGGAAGATGGGCAAGTGGCTCAAGAACTCCGTCACCCCGGACGACATGTTCAACGACTACGGCGCCGACACCCTGCGCCTGTACGAGATGGCCATGGGCCCGCTGGACGTCTCCCGGCCCGTGGGACACCCGCGCCGTCGTCGGCTCGTTCCGGTTGCTGCAGCGGCTGTGGCGCAACGTCGTCGACGAGACCACCGGCGAGTCGACCGTGCTGGACGCGGCGCCCGACGACGAGACCGCTGCGCCTGCTGCACCGCACCATCGACGGCGTCGGGCACGACATGGCGAACCTGCGCTTCAACACCGCGATCGCCAAGCTGACCGAGTGCAACAACCACCTGACCCGGGTGGCCAAGGCCGAGGGCGGCCTGCCGCGATCGGTGGCCGAGCCGCTGGTGCTGATGATCGCGCCGCTGACCCCGCACGTGGCCGAGGAGCTGTGGGCCAAGCTGGGGCACTCCTCCTCGCTGGCCTACGAGCCGTTCCCGGTGGCCGACCCGGCGCTGCTGGTCGAGGACACCGTCGACTGCGTCGTGCAGGTGCAGGGCAAGGTGCGCGACCGGCTCGAGGTGCCGTCGGACATCTCCGAGGCTGCGCTCACCGAGCTGGCGCTGGCGTGCGAAGGCGTGTTGCGGACGCTGGACGGTCGGCCGGTCCGCACCGTCGTCGTGCGGCCGCCGAAGCTCGTCAACATCGTCCCCGCCTGAGCGTGCCGGGTCGCCCTGCGGGCGCCATGCGCCTGCTCGGGACAGCTCCGCGACGGTTGGTTCCCGGCTGCGCGATGCGGTGATCGCTCGGTTATCCCCAGGCGCATCGCTCGTGGTCGATCCTCTGTCCACAGGTTGGCGAGCCGTTCGTCCGCAGTCGGGTGCTCGGTAGTCGGATCGTGCCTAGGTTGCGGGCGTGCGTCTCTCCCTCGGTTCCGGTCGTCTGGCCGAGACGCGGGCGCGCGCGGAGATGCGGCTCCGCGAGCTGTTCTCCGTCGAGCCGCCGGCCGAGGCTGAGGTCGAGGGCGAGCCGAGGGGCCGGGCCGGCGTGCGGCTCGGGATTGATCGGCGGGCGGTCGCGGCGCTGCCGGTGATCGCGCTCGGGGGAGTGGTGCTGGCGGGGGCTGTCGTCCTGCGGTCGCGACCGCACGAGGCGGAGGTAGGGGCGGCGACGTCGTCGTCGCCGACCGGGTCGCCGATTCCGTCGCCGGGCGTCGGGTCGGTCCGTCTGCGGCGGAGCTCGTCGTCGATGTGCAGGGCAAGGTGCGGCGGCCGGGGGTGGTGCGGCTGCCGGCGGGTCGCGGGTGCTGGACGCGTTGCGGGCGGCGGGTGGGGCGCGGCCGGGGGTGCCGACGACGTCGCTGAACCTGGCGCGGCAGCTCTCCGACGGGGAGCAGGTGGTGCTCGACCCGGTCGGACCGCAGTGGAGCCGGGACCGCGACCGCGCGCGGGCGGCGAGCGCCGGCGGGCCGGTGAACCTCAACACCGCGACGCTGGCGGACCTCGACGGCCTGCCCGGCGTGGGGCCGGTGCTGGCGCAGCGGATCCTGGACTGGCGCGAGGAGCACGGACGGTTCTCGGCCGTCGAGGAATTGCAAGACTCGCGGAGCGAATTCTGACTTGGCGCGAGGAGCACGGCCGGTTCACCAGCGTCGAGGAGCTGCAGGAGGTGCCGGGCATCGGTCCGGCGACCTACGCGGACTTGAAGGACCGGGTGCGGGTCTAACGTGCTCCGGTGGCGGCGACCGGGGGTACGCGTGGATCAGGCGGCGAAGGAGGAGCTCATCCAGCTTCTCCATGGGTGGCGCGACCTGGATGAGCCGCTGGTGGAGGCGGTCGGAGACGCCTTGGATAAGTGGGCGAAGCTCGACTCCCAAGAGACTGCCCGCCGGGTGGTTGATGTCGTGATCGAGGTCCTGAGTGCGGAGCTCTGACTTGGAGTTCCGAGACTGAGTCGATGCCCCGCCCGACCCGCGAGCCCGCTCATGCATGAGTGAGGCGTCGATTTCGCGGCTCGCGACCGCTCAATTTCGACGCCTCAGTCATGGATGAGCAGGATCCGGACCAGGTCGGGGAAACATCAACCCGTCAAAACTCGGTTCCGGTCCTTGCGCAGAGGATCCTTGACTGGCGCGAGGAGCACGGCCGCTTCTCTGCCGTCGAGGAGCTGCAGGAGGTTCCGGGCATCGGACCCGCTACCTACGCCGACTTGAAGGATCGTGTCCGGGTCTGACGTTTACGTCAGCCACCACGTCCGGGCCGCTGCTCATGCTTGCGCAGCGGGTTGCCTCCCATGCAGTGGCCCAGAAGCCGAGCAGATTCGGGCGGGAAAGTGGGCCGCTGCGTATGAGACAGGGTCTCGGTCTGATTGAACCCCGCGATAGCCCAGGGCATGACGCTACGTCAGGTCGTTGCTCCCCACGCGTCACCCGAATGGCGGAGTTTGCATTGCGCCGTTGGTGTGAGAGCCGCACCGCACTGTCCGATTTCTCCGCCATGCTCGACCCTGCACCGGTTTCTGCCGACACCGGTGGGGTTCGGGGCTTGGGGGATCCGTGGCGCAGCTCTCCGCCCGGACCGGGCGTCTGGTCGCCCTCGTAATCGCGTCGCTACTCGTGGTGGCGATGTCCGTCGGCGTGGCGTTGGCCGCGCGTGACCTCGGCCGCGCGGCGCGCGGGACGTGCGCCGTCGCGGCTGGCGGCCCCCGAGCTGCCGCACACCACGACGGTGTCCGACGACGCCGCGTTGGCCGCCCTCGGCACGCCGATCTTCGACGGGCGCGACATCGACTGCGCCGTTTCAGTGCGTAGCGATCACCTTCGACGACGGCCCCGGAGCGCAGACGGGGCGCTGCTCGACGCGCTGCGACCGCTACGACGCGGTGGCCACCTGGTTCCCGTCGGCGAGGTCGTCGCGGACAGCCCGGAGCGGCTGCGCGCGATCGCGCGCGCCGGGCACGAGATCGGCAACCACTCGTGGTCGCACCCGCAGCTCACCACGCTCGACGAGGACGAGGCCGTCGACAGCCAGATCACCCGCACCGCGCGCGAGGTCGAGCGCGTGATCGGGACCGGCCGACGCTGGTGCGCCCGCCCTACGGCTCGATCTCGCCCCGGGTGACCGCGGACCTGCGCCGGCTCGGTGGACCCGGTGATCCTGTGGGACGTCGACCCGCTGGACTGGAAGTACCGCAACGCCGACACCGTCTACGCCAACGTGATGGACCAGGTCGGGCCCGGGTCGATCGTGCTGCTGCACGACGTCCACCCGACCACGGTCGCCGCGGTGCCGCGGATCCTGAAGTCGCTGGCCGACCGCGGCTACGTCTTCGTCACGGTGTCCGAGCTGTTCGGGGGGCGAGTTGACGGCCGGAAAGGTTTACACGGAGCGGTCGTGATCGAGAGACCGATTTGCCCGATATGTAGGCAATTGTGAGATTCTCTCTGACCTAACGGTCAGGAGGATCGGTGGCGGAAGGAGAACGCGCGGGCGGCGCCTCGCCCTGATCGCGGCCAGGCACCGCCGCCGTGCTCGGCGTCTCCACCGTCGCCGTCGTGGCCGGCAACAGCCTGAGCGCCGCCAGCAACGACCGCGCGGCGCCCGTGGCGGCGGCGGTGGACCTGGATCCCGGGCGACTCCGACGTCCTGTCCGACGCCCAGGCGAAGGCCCGGGACCGGGCCCTGCGCCAGGCCGAGAACGCACGCATTCGCGGGATGCTCGCCCCCGACGTCGACCCCTTGGACTTCGTGCCCGACGAGCCCGCTCGAGGCGATCGACCACGGAGGGCCGCGACATCAACTGCGCCGCTGCTCAAGTGCGTCGCGCTCACCTTCGACGACGGCCCGGGCTCGCAGACCGACGAGCTTGCTGCGATGCTGCGCGACGCCGACGCGCTGGCCACCTGGTTCCCCCTCGGCGAGGTCATCGACGACACGCCCGCGACCGGCTGCGCGCGATCGCCGAGGCCGGGCACGAGATCGGCAACCACTCCTGGTCGCACCCTCAGCTCACCGGCGAGCAGCAACGGCCAGATCGAGACCCAGATCGACCGGACCGCGCAGCTGATCGAGGAGCTCCTCGGGAACCCGCCCGACGCTCGTGCGCCCGCCCTACGGGGCGATCAACAGGCGGGTCGCGGCCGAACTCAAGTCGCTGAACTCGCCGGCGATCCTCTGGGACGTGGACCCCGCAGGACTGGCGCTACCTCAACTCCGACCGCGTGTACCGCAGCGTGATGCGCCAGGTCCGGCCCGGCTCGATCGTGCTGCTGCACGACATCCACCCGACGACGGTGGCCGCGGTGCCGCGCATCCTGCAAGGCGCTGGCCGGCCGCGGCTACACCTTCGTCACCGTCTCCGAGCTGTTCGGCAAGAAGCTCGTCCCGGGCCAGATCTACCTCGACCGCGCCGAGGGCTACCGCCCCGACTGACCCACCCTCGGATCCTGGGGCGCGTCCCCGCCCCTATCGCAGGCGTCCCATGGGGCGGACACACGCCCCAAGATGCAGAAGTGGGGTTGTCCCCAGGGGCGGGGCGGGCGCCGTTCGTCCACAGGCGCGCCCGCTGAAGCCCTGAACGGCGGCCGGCGCGCCTAGCGTCCGCGGGTGCGCACGGGGGAGCGGATCGACCTGCGCCTGCTCCCGGCGGCGGGGGCGGCGTGGGGTGCCGCCTGGGCGGCTCCGCTCCTGCCGGTGCGGCTCGCCTTGCTCGCCGCGGCTGCGGTCGCGGTCGCGGCCCTGCTGCTGGCCGGCTCGCGCGCTGCCGGGTCGGCCGTGCTGGCGGCGGCGCTCGGGCGTGGGCGCCGCGGCCGGGATCGGGGCAGCCGCGCGGGTGCACGCGGCCGGGGCCGGGCCGGTCGACGAACTCGCCGCCGAACGGGCCACCGCGACCGTCCACCTGCGCATCACCGGTGACCCGGCGGTGCGCCCGACCGCCTCGCGGTTCGGGCGCGGGGAGGTGGTCACCATCCCGGTGCTGGTGCAGCGGGTCACCGCCCGCGGCCAGGTCACGCAGGTGCACACCCGCGTGCTGGTGGTCGGAACCGACCGGGCCTGGACGAATCTGATCCCAGGTCAGGAACTGCGGGTGGCCGGACGGCTTCGCCCCGGCCCGGCCGCGCTCGCCGATGGTGGCGATCCTGCAGGTGCGCGGTCCGCCGCCGATGGCCTCGGAAGCGCCGTGGCGGGACCGCGCGGCGGCGGACGTGCGCGCGGGACTGCGCGAGGCGGTCGCGGGCCTCGGACCCGACGAGCGCGGGCTCGTGCCCGGGTTGGTGCTGGGCGACACCTCGGGGATGGACCCGGAGCTCGAGGCGGACTTCCGGACCGCCGGGCTCAGTCATGTCGTCGCTGTCTCCGGCTCGAACCTGGCCTTGCTCCTGGGCGTCGTGCTCGGCCTCGCGCGCCTGCGCCGGGGTCCGGGTGCGGGCGCTGCCGGCGGTGGGGCTGCTCACCGTCGTCGTGTTCGTGTTCATCGCGCGCCCCGAGCCGAGTCTGCTGCGGGCGGCGGTGATGGGCATCGTCGGCGTGATCGGGCTCGCCGCCGGCCGGCGCGGGCGGGCGGCGCCCGCGCTGTGCGCGGCCGTGGTGGTCCTGGTGCTGGTCGATCCGTGGTTGGCGCGCAGCTACGGCTTCGCCCTGTCCGTCGTGTGCGACCGCCGGCCTGATCGTCCTCGCGCCACCGTGGCGCGACCGGCTGGCCACGCGGATGCCGCGGCGCCTGGGCCACCGCGCTCGCGGTCCCCGCTGCGGCCCAGGCGTTCTGCGCGCCGGTGATCGTGCTGCTCACCGACGAGGTCGGCCTGATCGCGATCCCGGCCAACCTGCTCGCCGTCCCGGCGGTCCCGCCGGCGATGCTGCTCGGAGTGCTGGCCGCGCTGACGTGGCCGGTCTGCCCACCGCTGGCGAAGGTGTTCGCCGAGCTGGCCGGACTGCCCGCGTGGTGGATCGTCACCGTCGCCAAGCACGCCGCCGACGTGCCGGGGGCGAGCCTGCCGTGGGTCGGCGGGGTGCGCGGAGCGCTGGTGCTCGCGCTCCTGACGCTCGCCGTGGTGACGGTCCGTCAGTTGCGGCCGGTCGCGCTGGTGGCCGCGTTGCTCGCCGCCCTGCTGCTGTGATCCGCCCGCCGGTCCCGGTACCGCCCCTGCTGTCCGGGGCCTGGCCGCCGCGGGACTGGGTGCTGGTGGCGTGCGACATCGGCCAGGGCGACGCGCTCGTCCTCAACGCCGGCCCGGGTGCGGCCGTCGTCATCGACGCCGGGCCGGACCCGGACGCCGTCGACGGCTGCCTGCGCCGCCTCGGGGTGCGGCGCATCCCGTACCTGCTGCTGACCCACTTCCACGCCGACCACGTCGAGGGCCTGCCCGGGGTGCTGCGCGGCCGCGCGGTCGCCGAGATCGGCGTCAGTCCGTTGCCCGACCCGCCGGGGCAGGCCGCGGAGGTGACCCGCTGGGCCGGCCGCATCCCGATCAGCCATCCGGCGCCGGGGGAGCAGCGGGTCGCCGGGGCGGTGGCGTGGCGGGTGCTCTGGCCGTCGCGACTCATCGCCGAGGGGTCGCCACCGAACAACGCCTCGGTGGTGCTGCTGGCCGAGGTCCGCGGGATCCGCATCCTGCTCACCGGCGACGTCGAACCGCCCGCGCAGGCCGCGCTGCACCGCGCCGAGCCGGGCCTGCGCGCGGACGTGCTGAAGATTCCGCACCACGGCAGCGCCCACCAGGACGCGGGGTTCCTGGCCTCCCTCGGCGCCCGGGTCGCGATCGCGTCGGCCGGCGCGGACAACGACTACGGCCACCCGGCCCCGAGCACCCTGCGCGTCCTGCTGCGGGCCGCGATGCGGGTCGTGCGCACGACCAGCACGGCGACATCGCGATCGTGGCCCGGGACGGGACGCTCGTCGTCGTCACCAGAAAGCCCCAGCGGTGAGTCGTCGGCGGCGCGTGGCATGCTCCCGCGGACCCGCCGTGAGCCCGCACGTGAGTACCGCGCCCGCCCCGCTCCCGGCGCTGACCCTCGTGTTCGGCCCGGAGGAGCTGCTCGCCGACCGGGCGATCGCCACCGCCCGCCGGGCGGTCCGCGCGGTCGACCCGGACGCCGACGTCCACGACATCGCGCCCGGCACGCTGCAGTCCGGACAGCTCGACGAGCTGACCAGCCCGTCGCTGTTCGCCGAACGCCGCCTGGTGATCCTGCGCGCCGCCCAGGACCTGTCCCAGCCGGTGCTCGGCGAGGTCGAGAGGCTGCTCGCCGACGTCCCGGAGGACGTCTGCCTGCTGCTGGTCCACGCCGGCGGGGCCAAGGGCAAGGCGCTGGCCGACACCGCGAAGAAGGCCGGCGCGGTCGTCATGGACTGCGCCGAGATCAAGAAGGTCGGCGACAAGCTGACCTTCATCGCGGGGGAGTTCCGGGCCGCCGGGCGGCGGGTCGGCCAGGACGTCGCCCGCGCCCTGCTCGACGCCGTCGGCGGTGACCTGCGCGAACTCGCGGCCGCCTGCAGCCAGCTCAGCGCGGACACCACCGGCGCGATCGACGCCGACGAGGTGCGCCGCTACTACGCGGGCCGCTCCGACGTCACCAGCTTCCAGGTCGCCGACCTCGCCGTGGAGGGCCGCACCCCCGAGGCCCTGGAACGGCTGCGCTGGGCGATGGCCTGCGGCGCCGAGCCGGTGATGGTGGTCGGGGCGCTCGCGGGCAGCCTGCGCGGGCTGGCCAAGCTCGGCGCGGCCCCGCGTGGGCTCTCACCGGCCGATCTCGCCCGCGACCTGGGCATGCCGCCGTGGAAGATCGACACCCTGCGCCGTCAGCTGCGGGGCTGGACCCCGGACGGGGTCGCCGCCGCGCTGACCGCGGTCGCCGCCGCGGACGCCGCCGTCAAGGGCGGTGCGGTCTCCTCGGGGTACGCGCTGGAACGCGCGCTGGTGGACATCGGGGCGGCCCGGCAGGGCTGACGCCTCCGGACAGCAGAACGCCCCACCCGGGAACTGCAGGGCGGGGCGTCAGGTGGAGCGGGCCGGCGTCAGCTGCCGACCTTCGCGAGCGCGTGCGCCATCGCCGACTTCTTGTTGGCGGCGGCGTTGGCGTGGATGACGCCCTTGCTGGCGGCCTTGTCGAGCTGGCGGGAGGCCTGCTTGAGCAGGGTGCCCGCGGCCTCGGCGTCGCCGGCGGCGGCGGCCTCACGGAACTTGCGCACCGAGGTCTTCAGCGAGGACCGGACAGCCTTGTTGCGCAGACGCGCCTTCTCGTTGGTCTTGTTGCGCTTGATCTGCGACTTGATGTTCGCCACGGAAAAGCTCGCCTCGGTATGTCTAGGGGTTCATCGGATCGCGGGCACGCAAACGAAACGAATGCGCGCCAAGCGCGACCGCCGAGGCTACCAGCGGGGGCCCCGGGCGGCCAAACCCGTGGTGTGTAAGCCCCCGACCTGGGCAGATGATCTGAATGTCCCGATCGGGCCAGGCGAGAAAACTCATCGAAACACCACGGGCATACGCTAAGCCGATGGCAGATCTCTTCCAGGACTACCCGCTCGCGGCGGCCTGGGACGAGATGTTCGACGCTAAGGGGCGGCCGCGGCCTTCTTCTGAGGCAGTCCACGACGTCGTCCGGATGGTGCCCAGCGACGAACTGCAGTCCCGCGCCGAGGCCCTGGCGCTGTCCTTCCTCGACCGCGGCGTGACCTTCGCCCTCGGCGGGGAGGAGCGTCCGTTCCCGCTCGACATCGTGCCCCGGATCATCACCGCCGAGGAATGGGCGGTGCTCTCGAAGGGCGTCGCCCAGCGGGTGCGGGCCCTGGAGGCCTTCCTGGCCGACGTCTACGACTCCGGGCAGATCTTCGCCGACGGGGTGATGCCCCGCCGGCTGATCGCCACCTCCGCGCACTTCCACCGCGCCGCGGCCGACGTCACCCCGGCCAACGGGGTGCGGGTGCTGGTCTCGGGCATCGACGTGATTCGCGACGAGGCCGGGCAGTTCCGGGTGCTGGAGGACAACATCCGCACCCCGTCCGGGGTCAGCTACGTCATCGAGAACCGCCGCGCGATGACCCACGGGCTGCCCGAGGCGTTCTCCTCGCACCGGATCATGCCGGTCTCGGACTACCCGCAGCGTCTGCTCGCCGCGGCGCGCGCCGCGGCTCCGGACGGCCGCGCGGACGCCGAGGTCGTCGTGCTCACCCCGGGCATCTACAACTCCGCGTACTTCGAGCACGCGCTGCTCGCCCGGTTGATGGGCGTGGAGCTCGTCGAGGGCCGCGACCTGGTCTGCCGCGGCAACCGCGTGTACATGCGGACCACGTCGGGGGAGAAGCGCGTCGACGTGATCTACCGCCGCATCGACGACGACTTCCTCGACCCGCTGCACTTCGATGCCGGATCGGTGATCGGCTGCCCCGGCCTGCTCAACGCCGCCCGGGACGGCGGGGTGACCATCTGCAACGCGGTCGGCAACGGCATCGCCGACGACAAGCTGGTCTACAGCTACGTGCCGGACATGGTCCGCTACTACCTGAGCGAGGAGCCGATCCTCGCCAACGTCGACACCTACCGCCTCGATGAGCCCGAGACGCTCAAGTGGGTGCTCGCGCACCTCAACGAGCTGGTGCTCAAACCGGTGGACGCCTCCGGCGGCAAGGGCATCGTGATCGGGCCCCGCGCCGAGCAGCACATCCTGGACGAGCTCGCGCTGAAAGTCGCTGCCGACCCCCGGGGCTGGATCGCGCAGCAGGTGGTGCAGCTCTCCACTGTCCCGACCCTGATCGAGGGTCAGCTGAGGCCCCGTCACGTCGACCTGCGCCCGTTCGCGCTGAACGACGGCAAAGAGGTCTACGTGCTGCCGGGCGGCCTGACCCGGGTGGCGCTGCCCGAGGGGCAGCTGATCGTGAACTCCTCGCAGGGCGGCGGGTCGAAGGACACCTGGGTGCTGGCGGGGCCGGACGCGGACGAGCCGACCAACGTCAAGGAGCTTCCGGAGGAGGTCGAGGACACGGGCATCATGCGCGCGATCCGAGGCGCCGTCTCGACGCCAGGCCCTCGGCATCTCGGCGCGGTTCCGGCCCTGCACCGGCAGGCCGCACAGCAGCAACAGTCCCAGCAGGGGAGGAGCTACCCGTGCTGAGCCGGATCGCGGAGTCGACGTTCTGGATCGGTCGGTACCTGGAGCGCGCGGACTCCACCGCGCGCATCCTCGATGTGCACGTGCAGATGCTGGTTGAGGATCCGTGGGTCGACGAGGCCCGCGTCTGCACCTCCCTGATGGAGGTGATGGGCGTCGACGACGGTGCGGAGGCCACGTCCGCCGCGCAGGTGCTGGCCCAGCTCGCCTACGACCAGGCGAACTCCAGCTCGATCGCCGGTTCGCTGGCGGCAGCGCGGGAGAATGCCCGCGGAACCCGGGAGACCATCTCGGCCGAGATCTTCGAGGCTCTGAACTCGACCTGGATCGACCTTCCGGAACAGCGCCGCCGCGCGGACCGCTTCGGGCCACACGGCTTTTTCGCCTGGGTCCGGGAGTCGACCGCCATCATGTCCGGCCTGGTCGACTCGACGATGAGCCGTGACGAGAGCTGGTTGTTCCTCACGCTCGGGCGGTCGCTGGAGCGGGCGGACATGACCGCGCGGCTGCTGATGCTGCGCACGCTGCCCGGCGGCCGGGCCCCGACCTGGGGGACGCTGCTGCGCAGCTGCGGGTCCTACGAGAGCTACCTGCGCACCTACCGTGGTCCGGTCCAGGAGGCCCGAGCCGCAGAGTTCCTGATGGTCGACCGGCTCTCTCCGCGGTCGGTGTTCGCGGCGCTGAGCAACGCTGAGCGCTGCCTGTCGATGCTCGACCCGGAGGCCGGCCGCAGCGGCGTCGCCGACGAGGCCCGCCGGCTGCTCGGCCGCGCCCGCGCCGACCTGGAGTTCCGCAGCCCGGGCGACCTGCTCATGGACTTCTCCGCGGACCTGGAGGGTCTGCAGACGACCTGCTCGATGGTCAACGATGCGATCGCCGAGCGCTACTTCCCGCGGATCGCGCAGATGGCCTGGACCACCGGCGGGGACCCGGTCACGGGGCTGGCGTCATGACCTGGCGGCTGAAGATCGAGCACCGCACCCGCGTCGACTACGACGGCGAGGTGCTGGCCTCCTACAACGAGGTCCGGATGACCCCGCTCAACGACGGGGCGCAGTCCACCCTGGACGCCCGGGTGCAGGTCAGTCCGGCGGCCACCGGCTCGCGCTACTGGGACTACTTCGGGGCCTACGTCACCGCCTTCGACATTCATGTGCCGCACCGCTCGCTGGCGCTGACCGCGACCAGCGTGGTGGAGACCGGCGCCACGCCGGCCGTCGGTGGCGCCGCCGGGTGGGACACCCTGCGCGACGACCGGGTGCGCGACGCCCACGTCGAGTACCTGTCCGCCACGGAGCACACCGCGGTGGACCAAGAGCTGATCGCGACCGTGCGCGACCTGGTCGGGGACGCCGACCCCACCGAGGCCGCCCGCACCTGCGTGGAGTGGCTGCGCGGTGAGGTCGCCTACGTGCCCGGTTCGACCGGCGTGCACACGGTCGCGATGGAGGCCTGGCAGGCCAAGTCGGGGGTGTGCCAGGACATGGCGCACCTCTCCGTCGGCCTGCTGCGCGGCCTGGGGATCCCGGCTCGTTACGTCTCCGGCTACCTGCACCCCGACCCCGACGCCGGGATCGGGGAGACCGTCACCGGCCAGAGCCACGCCTGGGTGGAATGGTGGGACGGCGCCTGGACCCCGCACGACCCGACCAACGGCAAGCCGGTCGGCCTCGAGCACGTCGTCGTGGCGCGGGGGCGCGACTACTGGGACGTCCCGCCGCACAAGGGCGTCTACGCGGGCCCCGACGGCGGCACCCAACTCTCGGTCGAGGTGGACGTGACGCGCGTCGCCTGACGGTCCGTCAGGCGCAGTGCCAATCAGCCAATGGCCTTGAGGTCGACGATGAAGACGAGCGCGGCGTTCGGCGGGATGCCGCTGCGTGGGTCCGGGTTGGGGCCGTAGGCAAGTTCGGACGGGATGACGATCTGGCGGCGGCCGCCGATCTTCATGCCCTCGATACCCTGGGCGAAGCCCGGAACGACCCGGTTGAGCGGGAAGACCGCAGGCTGGCCGCTGACCCAGGACGAGTCGAATTCGGTGCCGTCGGAGAACAGCGTTCCGACGTAGTGCACGGTCACGGTGTCGCTCAGTTTCGCGGCCTTGCCGGTGCCGATGATGACGTCCTTGGTCTGCAGGGTCGTGACCGTGCCGGAGCCGGCCCCGGACTTGGGCGGCTTGCCGAGGTCTTCCGCGTTCTCGGTCACGTCCGGCGCCGCGTAGGCCGCGGAGTTGTTGCCGGCCGAGGTCGC
>CAVRLI010000014.1:0-811848 GCA_963722375.1 uncultured Actinomycetota bacterium | reverse complement strand
CGAACCTGCAGGGCACCGAAGTCGTCGCGTCCATGGTGGTGTTCGAGGACGGGATGGCGCGCAAGAGCGAGTACCGCAGCTTCAACATCAAGGGCGTCGACGGGCAGAACGACGTCGCGGCGATCGACGAGGTGATCTCCCGCCGGTTCCGCCGGTACCTGGAGGACCGGGCCGCGGAGGCCGAGGCTCTGGCCGCGGACGTGCCGGGGGCGCCCGTGGGGATCGACCCCGACACCGGCCGGGCTCGGCGGTTCGCCTACCCGCCGAACCTCGTGGTCGTCGACGGCGGGGCGCCGCAGGTGGCGGCAGCCGCGGCGGCGATGGAGAAGCTCGGTGTCGTCGACGTCGCGCTGTGCGGCCTGGCCAAACGCCTGGAAGAGGTCTGGGTGCCCGGCGAGGCCGACCCGGTGATCCTGCCTCGCACCAGTGAGGGGCTGTACCTGCTGCAGCGGGTCCGGGACGAGGCGCACCGGTTCGCGATCAGCCACCACCGGAACCGGCGGTCGAAGTCGATGGTCGACAGCCTGCTCGACGCCGTGCCGGGGCTCGGCGACGTGCGGCGCAAGGCCCTGATGAAGCAGTTCGGCTCGGTACGGAAACTCAGGGCGGCCACCGCGGAAGAGATTGCGGCCGTGCCCGGGTTTCGGTCCACGCACCGCTCAGGCCGTGGTCGACGCGTTGGCCGCCCAGGCGGGTGGGGCCCCTGCCGTCAACATGGCGACGGGCGAGATCATCGACACCGACACGGTCCCGCGGGCCCATCAGCAGCGGGGGAGTGACCATGACGGACCCGGGGATCTCGGACATCGATGCGGGCATCTCGCTGGTGATCATCACCGGCATGTCCGGGGCGGGCCGCAGCACCGCGGCCAACGCGATGGAGGACGCCGGCTGGTTCGTCGTCGACAACCTGCCGCCGGAGCTGCTGCCGCCGCTGGTCGAGCTGGGCCGGCGCAGCCAGGGCTCGGTGCCCCGGATCGCCGCCGTGGTCGACGTCCGCGGCCGCGCCTTCTTCGACTCCCTGCGCGGCGCGCTCGAACGAGCTGGACGGGCGCGGGATCGTGCCGCGGATCATGTTCCTGGAGGCCTCTGACGAGGTCCTGGTCCGCCGGTTCGAGAACGTCCGCCGGCCGCACCCGCTGCAGGGCGACGCCCGGATCGTCGACGGCATCGCCGACGAGCGCGAACTGCTGCTGGACCTGCGGGGCCGGGCTGACCTGGTGATCGACACCTCGGACAAGAACGTTCACGAGCTGCGGGCCGAGGTCGACCGCTCCTTCGGCAACACCGCCGACGAGGCGCTCACGATGAGCGTCGTCTCCTTCGGCTACAAGTACGGGCTTCCCGTCGACGCCGACCTGGTCGTGGACTGCCGCTTCCTGCCCAACCCGCACTGGGTGCCCGAGCTGCGCCCGCACACCGGCACCGACCCCGAGGTCAGCGCCTACGTCCTGTCACGACCGGGCGCGCAGGAGTTCCTCGACGGCTACACCCAGCTCCTCAAGGTCGTCACCGAGGGCTACCGCACCGAGCGCAAGCGGTACGTGACGCTGGCCGTGGGCTGCACCGGCGGTAAGCACCGCAGCGTCGCGATCGCCGAGGAACTCGGCTCGCGACTGCGCAACGCCGGCCTGCAGGTCCGGGTCGTGCACCGCGACAAGGGGCGCGAATGAGGAGCACCCGCGTCGTCGCGCTGGGTGGCGGGCACGGCCTGGCCGCGTCACTGGCGGCACTGCGCAGCGTCACCGACGAACTGACCGCGATCGTCACCGTCGCCGACGACGGCGGCTCCAGCGGCCGGCTGCGCCGCGAGCTCGGCGTGCTTCCACCCGGCGACCTGCGGATGGCCCTGGCCGCGCTCTGCGGCGACGACGAGTGGGGCGCCACCTGGAGCAAGGTCGTCCAGCACCGCTTCGCTGCCGAGGGTGACCTGCACGGGCACGCTGTCGGCAACCTGCTGATCGTCGCCCTGTGGGAGCTGCTCGGCGACACCGTCACCGGCCTGGACTGGGTGGGCCGTCTGCTCGGCGCCCGCGGGCGGGTGCTGCCGATGTCCGCGGTGCCGATGGACATCGAGGCCGTCGTGACCGGGGCGGATCCCGACGACCCGGAGGCGATCACCCGGGTCCGTGGCCAGGTTGCTATCGCCACGACCCGGGGCAAGGTGCGCGACATTGCGCTCGTTCCGGCCGATCCGCCGGCCTGCCGGGAAGCCGTCGAGGCCGTCCACCAGGCGGACTGGATCGTCTTCGGCCCCGGCTCTTGGTTCACCAGCGTGCTGCCGCACCTGATGGTTCCCGACCTCGCGCACGCGATCTGCACCACCGGCGCCCGGCGCCTGGTCGCGCTCAACCTCGAGCCCCAACAAGGGGAGACGACGGGGTTCTCCCCGGAGACCTACCTCGAGGTGCTCCGCTCGCACAGCCCTGACCTGCGCCTCGACGTGGTGCTCGCCGATCCGGCTGCAGTACCCGACGCGGAGGCTCTGCGCAAGGCTGTCGAGGATGCCGGCGCGGAACTCGTGCTGGCCACTGTGGCGATGGGAGACGGAACTCCGCGTCATGATCCGGTGAAGCTCGCAGCGGCGTACACGGACATCCTCACGCGTGGCAGGATCGACACATGGCGATGACAGCAGCGGTCAAGGACGAACTCTCCCGGCTGACCGTGACGAAACCCTGCTGCCGCAAGGCCGAGGTCTCCTCGATGCTCCGCTTCGCCGGGGGATTGCACCTGGTCAGCGGCCGCATCGTGGTCGAGGCCGAACTCGACACCGGCGCCGCCGCGCGTCGCCTGCGCAAGGACATCGCCGAGGTCTTCGGGCACCCGTCCGAGGTCGCCGTCATGGCACCCGGGGGACTGCGCCGCGGCAGCCGCTGGGTGGTCCGCGTGGTCGCCGCGGGTGAGTCCCTCGCGCGCCAGACCGGCCTGGTCGACGGTCGTGGCCGCCCGGTCCGCGGGCTGCCGCCGCAGGTCGTCTCCGCCGCCGCCTGCGACGCCGAGGCCGCCTGGCGTGGGGCCTTCCTGGCCCACGGCTCGCTCACCGAGCCGGGCCGCTCCTCAGCCCTGGAGATCACCTGCCCCGGCCCGGAGGCCGCGCTCGCCCTGGTCGGCGCCGCGCGCCGGCTCGGTATCGGCTCCAAGGCCCGTGAGGTCCGCGGGGTGGATCGGGTCGTGGTCCGTGACGGCGACGCCATCGGCGCCCTGCTGACCCGCCTCGGCGCTCACGAGAGCGTGATGGCCTGGGAGGAGCGGCGGATGCGCCGCGAGGTCCGCGCCACCGCGAACCGCCTGGCCAACTTCGACGACGCCAACCTGCGCCGCTCTGCCCGCGCGGCTGTCGCGGCGGGGGCCCGGGTCGCCCGCGCCCTCGAGATCCTCGGCGACGACGTCCCCGAGCACCTGGCCTCGGCCGGCCAGCTCCGCGTGGAGCACAAGCAGGCCAGCCTGGAGGAACTCGGCGCGCTGTCCGACCCACCGCTGACCAAGGACGCGATCGCCGGGCGCATCCGGCGCCTGCTCGCGATGGCCGACAAGATGGCTCAGGACAAGGGCATCCCCGGCACGGAGGCGAACCTCACCCCGGACATGTTGGTCCCGTAGTCACCCGAAAGCGCAGTACGCGCCCGCGGCCTCACTCCCGAAAGCGCAGCAGAGCACGCGGATTTTGCTTTCGCGGGTGCTCTGGTGCGCTTTCGGGTGTCTGAATTACCGCGAGCTAGTGGCCGCCGCCGGGGCCGTGGTCGTGAGCGGCGGCGCCGGGCACGTGGGTCTTCGGGGTCGCTCGCATGGAGGCCGGCGCCTGCGTGCCGCCGTTCACCTCGTCGGTCTCGTAGACGGCGATCAGCATGATGCCCATGACGTCGTTCATCGGCTTCGGGGCGTCGTAGAGGCTCGTCATGGTCAGCTTGTCCCCGGCCCGCAGTGCGCCCAGGGAGTCCCAGCTGCAGGTGGACATCTCGGCGATCATGCCTTCCATCGCATCGGACCCGTACGCGGCGCGTGAGGAGCAGATGCGCTGCCCGGTGGTCGCGTTGTCGAGCGTGAGGCCGACCCCGCCGCCGTGGACGTGGCCCTCGCCCGCGACGATCCGGCCGGTCAGCGTCGAGGTCCAGGACCACGTGGTGGCGGACGGGCCGGCCGGCACGGAGTACATCGAGGTGCGGCAGTTGTCCATGTCGAGCCACACCGGCGTCACCGGCTTCATGCCCGGCGTGGAGGCCGGGACGTGATGAACGACGGCCTCGAAGTACACGACCTTGGACTCGGTGTTGTGGTTCATCAGGTCCATCAGCGCGATCCAGGGCCCGGGGGCAGCCCGGAAGCCGAAGCCGTCCGGCAGGGTCAGCGCGGTGCGCTCGTCACCGGTGGCGAACAGGCGCCGCCCGACCATGCCCAGACCGTCGGTGCGTCCGCAGGTCACGTCGTCCTGACCCGGCTCGGCGATCAGAAGGTGGTGGAGCATCACGCCGTTGGCCATGTCGGCGCGGCTGCCGTCCTCGAAAACCAGGCGCGGTTCGATCGACGTGAGGAAGCAGTCCTCGCACGGCTTGGGCACGTCGGGGCGGAACTCGTTGAAAGTCGGCACCTTGGGTGTCGAGGCGGGCGGCAGGACGAACGGGCCGATCCGGACGGTCGTCACCGTCCCGGCAGGCGCCCCGGCGGTCCCCGGGTCGGCCGAGGCGGTGCCGGGCAGCGCGGCGAGTCCGGCGACCAGGGCGGTCGCCGTCAGCGACGCCATCCAGGCGCCGAATCTGTGAGCCGTTTTCATGGCCGGAAAGTTCCCCGGCCGAGGGTCCGTAACACCCGCTGAGTAGGGACCTTTCGGACCGGTTAGTGGCCCTCGCCCGGGCCGTGCTCGTGGGCGGCCGCACCGGGGACGTGGGTCTTCGGGGTCGCCCGCATGGAGGCCGGTGCCTGCGTGCCACCGTTGACGTCGTCGGTCTCGTAGACGGCGATCAGCATGATGCCCATGACGTCGTTCATCGGCTTCGGGGCGTCGTAGAGGCTCGTCATGGTCAGCGTGTCGCCGGCCCGGAGCGCGCCGAGGGAGTCCCAGCTGCAGGTGGACATCCCGGTGACCATGCCCTCGAAGACGCCGGAGCCGTAGATCGCGCGCGAGGAGCAGATCCGCGCGTTCGTGGTCGCGTTGTCCAGGGTCAGCCCGACGCCGCCGGCGTGCACGTGACCGCCGCCGGCGACGATCCGGCCGGTCAGCGTCGAGGTCCAGGACCACGGGGTCGCGGACCGGCCCGCGGGTACCGCGTACTCGGAGAACGCGCAGTTGTCGACGTCCAGCCAGACCGGGGTGACGGGCTTCATGTTGGGCGTGGACGCCGGCACGTGGTGCACGACCGTCTCGTAGAAGACCACCTGCGGGGTGTCGGAGTGGTTCATCAGCTCGATCACGCCGACCCACGGGCCCGGCTCGACCTTGAACCCGAACCCGTCCGGCAGCCGGATCGGGGTGCGCTCGTCGCCGGAGGCGAACAGCCGCTTGCCCATCGCGCCGATGCCGTTGCGTCCGCAGGTGACGTCGGTGTCGGCGGGCTCGGCCACCACGACGTGGTGCAGCATCACGCCGTTGCTCATGTCGGCCCGCTTGCCGTCGGCGGTGACCAGCCGCGGCTCGAGGGCGGTGATGTAGCAGTCCTCGCAGGGCTTGGGGATGTTCGGCAGCGGCCGGTTCATATGGGCCTCGCCGTAGGGCGCCGGCGGCAGCACGAACGGGCCGACCCGGACCACGGAGACGCTCTCGCCGGCGTTCACGACGGTGGCGGTGGGGGCCGCAGGGGCGTCGGCACCGGCCGGGCCCGACAGTGTGGCGGAGGCCGCGGCGACGGTCGCGGCCGCGAATAGCCCGGCCGCGCGGAGGTACGCAGAGGTGCGCATGCTGACCACGATCCGTTCGCCTTGGGGCACGGTCAACCGATTCGCCCGAATTTTGGGAGTAGCCGGGTACCTCGAACCCGGCGTGGCGCGCCGGGTAAGTTCGGCTTGCCACCTGAATCCGTGCAGAGGAGACGCTCGTGACCGTCCGTGTCGGCATCAATGGGTTCGGACGCATCGGCCGCAACTTCTACCGCGCCGTGCTGGCGAGCGGGGCCGACATCGAGATCGTCGGCGTCAACGACCTCACCGACAACGCCACCCTGGCCCACCTGCTCAAGTACGACAGCATCCTGGGCCGGCTCGGCCGGGAGGTGAAGGCCTCCGACACCGACATCACGGTCGACGGCAAGACCTTCGCGGTCACCTCCGAGCGCGACCCGGCCAACCTGCCGTGGGCGAGCCTGGGCGCGGACGTCGTCCTGGAGTCGACCGGTCACTTCACCAAGGCCGCGGACGCCTCGAAGCACGTCGGTGCCGGCGCGAAGAAGGTCATCATCTCGGCGCCCGCCAACGACGAGGACATCACGATCGTGATGGGCGTCAACCACACCAAGTACGACCCGGGCGCGCACACGATCATTTCCAACGCGTCCTGCACGACGAACTGCGTCGCGCCGATGGCGAAGGTCATGCTGGACACCTTCGGGATCGAGAAGGGTCTGATGACCACGATCCACGCCTACACCAACGACCAGGTGATCCTCGACTTCCCGCACAAGGACCTGCGCCGCGCGCGGGCCGCCGCGACCAACATCATCCCGACCTCGACCGGCGCCGCGAAGGCCACCTCGCTGGTCATCCCCGAGCTCAAGGGCAAGCTCGACGGCATCGCGATGCGGGTGCCGGTCCCGACCGGCTCGGTCACCGACCTGGTGCTCAACCTCTCCCGCGAGACCACCAGGGACGAGGTCAACGCCGCGTTCCAGGCCGCCGCGCAGGGCGAGCTCAAGGGCTACCTCGAGTACACCGAGGACCCGATCGTCTCCTCCGACATCGTGACCTCGCCCGCGTCGTGCACCTTCGACTCGAAGCTGACGATGGTGCAGGGCAACCAGGTCAAGATCGTCGGCTGGTACGACAACGAGTGGGGCTACAGCAACCGCCTCGTCGACCTCATCGCGCTGGTCGGGAAGTCCCTGTAAGTGAAGAGAATCGCCGACCTCGGGGACCTGTCCGGCAAGCGGGTCCTGGTCCGCTCGGATCTGAACGTCCCGCTCGACGGCGATGCGCATCACCGACGACGGCCGGATCCGCGCCAGCCTGCCCGTGATTCAGGCACTGGCCGACCAGGGCGCTCGCGTCGTCGTGTGCGCGCACCTGGGCCGGCCCAAGGGGACGCCCGATCCGAAGTACTCCCTGGCCCCGGTCGCGCACCGGCTGCAGGAACTGCTCGGACACCAGGTCATGTTCAGCCCCGAGGTGGTCGGCCAGCAGGCCGAGGCCACCGTCGCCGCCCTGCCCGACGGCGGCGTCGCGCTGCTGGAGAACGTCCGCTTCGCGGCGGCCGAGACCTCCAAGGACGACGCCGAGCGCGGCGCCTTCGCCGAGCAGCTCGCGTCGCTGGCCGACGCCTATGTCGGCGACGCGTTCGGCGCCGTGCACCGCAAGCACGCCAGCGTCTACGACGTCGCCCTGCTGCGCCCGCACGCCGCCGGGGACCTGGTGCGCACCGAGGTCGAGGTGCTGCGCCGGCTCACCGAGGACCCGCAGCGGCCCTACGCGGTGGTGCTCGGCGGATCCAAGGTCTCGGACAAGCTCGCGGTCATCGACCGCCTGCTCGGCGTCGCGGACAAGATCCTCGTCGGCGGCGGGATGGTCTACACCTTCCTGGCCGCCCAGGGCCACGAGGTCGGCACCTCGCTGCTGGAGGCCGACCAGATCGAGACCGTGAAGGGCTACCTCGCCGAGGCCGAGAAGCGCGGCGTCGAGTTGATCCTGCCCACGGACATCGTGGTGGCCGACCGCTTCGCCGCCGACGCGGAGGCCGCCGTCGTGGCCGCCGACGCGATCCCGGCCGACCGGATGGGCCTGGACATCGGCCCGGCCAGCGGGGCCGCGTTCGCGGCGGCCCTGAGCGGGTCGCGCAACGATCTTCTGGAACGGCCCGATGGGTGTCTTCGAGATGGCACCGTTCGCCGCCGGCACCCGCGCGGTCGCGCAGGCGCTCGTGGACGGCAGCGGCTTCTCGGTGGTGGGCGGCGGCGACTCCGCCGCGGCCGTGCGCACCCTGGGCTTCGACGAGAAGGCGTTCGGCCACATCTCGACCGGCGGTGGGGCCAGCCTCGAATACCTCGAGGGCAAGGCCCTGCCCGGTCTCCAAGCACTGGAGGACTGAATGGCCAAGGCGAAAGACCCCGAGGGGCGCACCCCGCTGATGGCGGGCAACTGGAAGATGAACCTGACCCACCTCGAGGCCAACGCCCTGGTCCAGAAGCTCGCAGTTCTCCCTCGACGACGAGGACTTCAACAAGGTCGAGGTGGCGCTGCTCGTGCCCTTCACCGACATCCGCACGGTGCAGACGTGCGTCGACGCCGACAAGATGCGCTTCAGCTACGGCAGCCAGGACATCTCGGCGAACGACTCCGGCGCCTACACCGGCGAGGTCTCCGGGGTGATGCTGGCCAAGCTTGGCTGCACCTACGCGATCATCGGGCACTCCGAGCGCCGGCAGTACCACGCCGAGGACGAGGCCGTCGTCAACGCGAAGGTGAAGGCCGCCTTCCGGCACGGCCTGCGCCCGATCATGTGCGTCGGCGAGGGCCTGGAGATCCGCCAATCCGGTGGACACGTCAGCCACACGCTCGCGCAGCTCGACGGCGGGCTGGAGGGTGTGCCCGCCAAGAACGCCGAGGACATCGTCATCGCCTACGAACCGGTGTGGGCGATCGGCACCGGCGAGGTAGCGACCCCGGACGACGCCCAGGAGGTCTGCGGGGCGATCCGGTCCCGTCTGGCCGAGCTGTACTCCAAGGAGCTCGCAGAGGGCGTACGGGTGCTCTACGGCGGTTCCGTGAAGGGCGACAACGTGGCCGCGATCATGGCCCAGCCCGACGTCGACGGGGCTCTCGTCGGCGGCGCGAGCCTGCAGGCCGAGGACTTCACCAAGATCGTGCGCTACTACAAGGCGTAAATCCCACCGGTGCAGCATCGGCGCCCGCTCGCGAGAGCCGGGTTAGGATGACGGCGCCTGACCCCGGTACGAGAGAAGTGGACCGTCGTGGAGACCGCGTTTCAGATCCTGTTGCTGCTGACGAGCATCCTGATCGTCCTGCTCGTGCTGCTCCACAAGGGCAAGGGCGGCGGTCTGTCCGACCTGTTCGGCGGCGGCGTCTCGTCCTCCCTCGGTGGCTCCTCGATCGCCGAGCGGAACCTCGACAAGATCACCTACATCGTCATGGTCATCTGGAGCGCCAGCTGCGTCGGCCTGCTCCTGCTGCTGAAGGAATAGCCGTACCACTAGGCCCGGGCACCACAGCGGTTGCCGACCCCGCCCGGCGGCCGCTTCGAAGACCGAACTCAGGAGACATCTCGTGGCAAGTGGTAACGCGATCAGGGGCAGCCGTGTCGGTGCCGGCCCCATGGGCGAGGCGGAGCGCGGCGACTCGGCTCCCCGATTCTGGATCTCCTACTGGTGCGCCAACGGTCACGAGACCCGGCCCAGCTTCGCTGAGGACGGCAGCGTCACCGCTCCCGACTTCTGGGACTGCCCCCGCTGCGGGTTCCCCGCCGGACAGGACCGCGAGGCCCCGCCCTCGCCGCCGCGCAACGAGCCGTACAAGACCCACCTCGCGTACGTGCGCGAGCGCCGCACCGAGTCCGACGGCGAGGCGATCCTCGCGGAGGCGCTGGAGAAGCTGCGCGCCACCGGCCGTCCGTACTAGCCGTCCTGGCTACTGGAAGCGTGACTCCAGGCGAGGAGCCGGCTCCACCGCAGTAATCCCGCGCTCGTCCTGGATGCCGCTCGGGCTGTGCCAGTACGGGTCCGCGGCGCGGCCGTGCACCACTCGCCGCCGCACCGGCTTCATGTTCGCGGCGCCCCACATGTAGGTGAACGCCAGGATCGCCGCGGTGCACGCGAGCAGGATGACGATTGCCTCGACGCCAGATACCGATTGCGCCATGCCGGACTCCTTACGTCCGTCCCGAGCCACTCCGGCTCGGGCGGGGCCATGTGCCGTTGGGTCCAGAGTGCGTCACCGGGCGCGGTTCCGTCCAGTGTCGGCACGCTCGGTAAGGGCACCGATAGGTTGACCGGGACTCGGCGCGAGCTCGCGAGGAGGCTGCGGATGCGCATCGGGGTACTCACCGGTGGGGGCGACTGCCCCGGACTGAACGCGGTGATCCGTGCTGTCGTGCGCAAGGGCGTGCAGCCAGTACGGGCACTCCTTCGTGGGCTTCCGGGACGGCTGGCGCGGCCCGCTGGAGAACGTGACGCAGACCCTCGGCGTGCCCGAGGTGCGCGGCATCCTGCCCCGCGGCGGCACCATCCTGGGCTCCTCGCGGACCAACCCGATCAAGGTCGAGGGCGGCATCGAGAAGATCCGCAAGCACCTCGCCGACCTGGGCATCGACGCGCTGATCGCGATCGGCGGCGAGGACACCCTGGGCGTGGCCACCCGGCTCTCCGAGGAGGGCGTGGCCGTCGTCGGCGTCCCGAAGACCATCGACAACGACCTCGGCGCCACCGACTACACCTTCGGCTTCGACACCGCGGTGAACATCGCCGTCGAGGCGATCGACCGCCTGCACACCACCGCCGAGTCCCACCACCGCGCGCTGGTCGTGGAAGTGATGGGCCGTCACGCCGGCTGGATCGCCCTGCACGCCGGCATGGCCGGGGGAGCGAACCTGATCCTGATCCCCGAGGTGCCCTTCGACATCGCCAAGGTCTGCAAGCTGATCGAGAGCCGCTTCGAGAGCCACTACTCCCCGATCGTGGTCGTCTCCGAGGGTGCGATCCCCAAGGAAGGCACGATGGAGCTGGTCTCCGGGGAGAAGGACGCCTTCGGCCACGTCCGCCTGGGCGGCATCGGGGACCGGGTCGCCAAGGAGATCGAGATCCGCACCGGCGCCGAGTCCCGAGCGGTCGTCCTCGGCCACGTCCAGCGAGGCGGGACCCCGACGGCCTTCGACCGCTGGCTGGCCACCCGCTTCGGCCTGCACGCCATCGACGCCGTGCACGAGAAGGACTTCGGCCTGATGGTCGCCCTGCGCGGCACCGACATCATCCGCGCCCCGCTGGGCGAGGCCACCCGCGAGCTCAAGCTCGTCGACCCGGCGCTGTACGCCGAGGCCGAGGTCTTCTTCGGCTGAGCGCCGCGCCGCAACTTGGGGCGTGGATCCGCCCTTTGCCGGCCCGCGATGGGGCGGAAACCCGCCCCAGGATGGGTTCCCGGGGCCGGGGTAACTGATTCGGGGTTTCCGCAGGCAGGACGTACTCTTTTACCCGTGAGTACCGACCTCGACACCTGGCGCGAGCTGCCTGCCCTGCAGCAGCCGGACTACCCCGACGCGGCGGCGCTGGCCGCGGCGGTGGCCGACCTGCAGTCCCTGCCGCCGCTGGTGTTTGCCGGCGAGTGCGACCAGCTCAAGACCCGGCTGGCGGCGGTGGCCCGGGGCGAGGCGTTCCTGCTCCAGGGTGGGGACTGCGCGGAGTCCTTCGAGGTGCGCGGGGCGGACCCGCTGCGCGCGAAGCTCAAGACGCTGCTGCAGATGGCGATCGTGCTCACCTACGCCGGCTCGGTGCCGGTGGTGAAGATCGGCCGCTTCGCCGGTCAGTACGCCAAGCCGCGCTCGGCTCCGACGGAGACGCGTGACGGCGTCGAGCTTCCGTCCTACCGGGGCGACGCGGTGAACCGCCTCGAGTTCACCCCGGAGGCGCGGATCCCGGATCCGCAGCGTCTGGTCGAGATGTACAACGCCTCGGCGCGCACCCTGAACCTGGTCCGTGCCTTCACCCACGGCGGCTACGCCGACCTGCGCCAGGTCCACGCCTGGAACCAGGACTTCGTCGCGGACTCACCGGTCGGGCAGCGCTACGAGGCGCTCGCCGGCGAGATCGACCGGGCCCTGGAGTTCATGCGGGCCTGCGGGGTGGACACCGATGCGCTCTCCAGCGTCGACATCTACTCCAGCCACGAGGCGCTGCTGCTCGAGTACGAGCGCGCGCTGACGCGCATCGACTCCCGCACCGGGCAGCCCTACGACGTCTCCGCGCACTTCGTCTGGATCGGTGAGCGCACCCGCAACCTCGACGGCGCGCACGTGGAGTTCTTCCGCAAGATCCGCAACCCGATCGGGGTGAAGCTCGGCCCGTCCTCGACCGCCGATGACGCCCTCGCCCTCATCGACGCCCTCGACCCGGACCGCGAGCCGGGCCGCCTGACCTTCATCACCCGGATGGGCACCGGCAAGGTGCGCGAGGTGCTGCCCCGCCTGGTCGACAAGGTGACCGCCTCCGGGGCCACCGTGGGCTGGGTCTGCGACCCGATGCACGGCAACACCTACGAGGCCGCCAACGGCTACAAGACCCGGCGCTTCGACGACGTGCTCGACGAGGTCCGCGGGTTCTTCGAGGTGCACCGCGCGCTGGGCACCCACCCCGGCGGCATCCACATGGAGCTGACCGGCGACGACGTCACCGAGTGCACCGGCGGCGGCCACGTCCTCGACGAGGGCGATCTCAACCAGCGCTACGAGACCGCGTGCGACCCGCGCCTCAACCGGACGCAGTCCCTCGACCTCGCCTTCGAGGTCGCGCGGATGTACCGGGAGAACCACTGACACCGTGATCGATCTGCGCAGCGACACCGTCACGCGCCCGACGTCCGGCATGCGTGCGGCCATGGCCGACGCCGAGGTCGGGGACGACGTCTACGGCGAGGACCCGACCGTGCTCGCGCTGCAGGAGCGCGTGGCCGCCATGCTCGGCCACGAGGCGGCGCTGTTCACCCCGACCGGCTCGATGGCCAACCAGCTCGGCCTGCGCCTGCTCGCCCGTCCCGGCGAGGAGGTGCTCTGCGACTCCCAGGCCCACGTGGTCCGCGCCGAACTGGGCGCCCATGCCGCGTTCGGCGCGGTGACGACCCGGACCTGGAATGCCCCCGAAGGCCTGTTCGCCGCCGCTGACGTGATCGACATGGCGGTCCCGGAGAGCAGCACCCATCTGGTGCGCACCGGGGTGGTCGCGGTGGAGAACACCCACAACTTCGGCGGCGGCACCGTCCAGCCGCTCGACGAGCTGCAGCTGTTGCGGAAGTGGGCCACGGAGTCGGCAGTGCGGCTGCACCTGGACGGCGCCCGGCTCTGGAACGCCCACGTCGCCACCGGCACCTCGCTGGAGACCTACGGCCGCCTGTTCGACACCGTCTCGGTATGCCTGTCCAAAGGCCTGGGCGCGCCGATCGGATCGCTGATCGCCGGCTCGGCCGATCTGGTCACCGGTGCCCGCTGGTGGCGCAAGCGCCTCGGCGGCGGGATGCGTCAGGTCGGCGTGCTCGCGGCGGGCGGCCTGTACGCCCTGGACCACCACATCGCGCGCCTGGCGGAGGACCACGCCCGGGCGGCCGAACTGGCCCGCCGCCTCGGTGAGGTCAGCTCCGGGGTGAGCACCCCGCACACCAACATCGTCGTGCTGGACCTGCCCGCGGGCGGGCCGGTGGCGGCCGAGGTGGCCACCGCGGCCCGCGAGGAAGGCGTCCTGGTCTCGCTGATCGGCCCGCGCACGATCCGCCTGGTGACGCACCTGGACGTCGACGATGCGGGGTGTGCCCGCGCCGCCGACGTCCTGTGCAAGCTGCTCGCGCCCTAGCGGACCGAGGGCGCTAGGGACGGTGCTGGTCCAGCAGGTCGAAGTTGCCGAAGGTCGGCGGACCGTCGCACAGCTTGGCCATCTGCTGCGACATCTCCTGGGTGTCCGGGTGGTCCGAGTTGGCCATCGCCGCCTCGTAGGAGGCGAACTCGATCACGACGGTGTACTGGTTCGGAGTGTCGCGGTCGGCGCACAACGAAACCTGGATCGGCTTGTTGCCATCGCCCGCCGCCGAACGCTTTTCGCGCTGCGCGTCGGCGAGCTGGCGCACCTCGTCGATCCGGTTGGTCTTGAACGTGACGGTCTGGATGAAGCCAGGCATGGTCGTCTCCCTTCAGGAGGGCAGCTCGGGGGAGGTCAGCGGTTCGTAGGCCTCGATCACGTTGAGGTTGGAGAAACGGGCCGGGCCGTCGCAGAGCTCCTGCAGGGACGCGGCGAACTTCTGCGTCTCCGGGAGCTCGGAGTTCTTCATGGCGTCGCCGTAGGACCCGAACTCGGCGATCGTCGTGTAGCGGTTGGGGTCGTCGCGGCTGACCGAGGTGGTCACCCGGATCGGGTGCACGTCGATGCCGGCCGCCTGCCGCTCGGCGCGGAACTCGTCGCTCAGCTTCTGAATCTCGTCGAAGCGGCTGGTGCTGTACTCGATGATCTGGATGAAGCGACCCATGTGTGCGCTCCTGACAGACGAAAGCTCCGGTGCCAACGCACCGGAGCCTTGTCCTATCTGACGAGGTTGCGCAAGAGGGTGAGCGCTCAGTTGGAGGGCGGCCGTTCGACGCACTGCGCCAGGTAGAGGGCCTCGCCGAGGGAGTCCATCAGCTGCAGCTGGGTCTCGAGGTAGTCGATGTGCCCTTCCTCGCTGGACAGGATGCCCTCCAGCAGGTTCGCGCTGGTGGCATCGCCCTTCTCGCGGCACATCATGACGCCGGGCCGCAGCCGGGCGACGACCGCGAGCTCGATGTTGAGGTCGGCCTGGAACTGCTCACGCACGGTCTGCCCGATGCTCAGCGGGAGCAACTTCTGGTAGTTGGGCAGGCCCTCGAGGAACAGGATTCGGTCGGTGATCTCCTCGGCGTGCTCCATCTCCTCGATGGACTCGTGCCGGGTCTTCTTCGCGAGCTCGGTGTAGCCCCAGTTCTGCTGCATCTTGGCGTGCAGGAAGTACTGGTTGATGGCAGTCAGTTCGCTCGTGAGCTGCTCGTTGAGCAGGGCGATGACCTCAGGGTCGCCGATCATTGCAGCGGGTCCTTCCAAAGACGGCATGGGCGGGTGGCGGCCGGGGCGTCGGCGGTCCTATGGGCGGTGGTGCGCGGCAGGTACTGCCTGCGACCGTAGCCGCCGAACCCACGCTTGTCATGGAAGGAAAGGCTCGCCTGAGGGCGTGTCAGATGACCAAGAAAGGTCAGCGTGACCTCAGGAGATGACTGAGGGCGACCAGTTCAGGCGGTCGCGGCGAGAGAGGCGGCGAGGGGCGCGTTGAGCGCACGCCGCGGGCAGCCGCTCAGGGCGCCCTCCACGAGGGTCTCAACGCGGTCGAGGCAGGACCCGCAGTTGCTGCCGGCCTGGGTCGCCTCGCAGGCGCTACGCGTACAACGGGCACCTGCGTCAACGGCCCCGAGGATGTCGTCCTCAGTGACGGCGTTGCAGATGCACACGAACACGTTTCGAACCTCCGGGGCGGGGGGCCTTTTAGGTAAGGCTAAGCATAACTCCAGCGCCGTCAACCCCCCTACATCCGATTGACGAAACTCACACTGCGGGCCGGGTCACCGGCCAGCGTCGATTACGGAGCGTCGTGGACGGTAACTCCGCCCTCGGCGACCTTGAACGGCGTCGGGCCGGGCGCGCAGCCGTCGAGGAGCTGATCCACCGGACCGGGGCCGACGAAGCCGATCTTGTCGCCCCTGGTGCCGTTGTCCTCGATCGAGATCAGCACGGTCTGGCCGACGGCGGCCTCGGGCTTGCTGCCGTCCTCGATCGGGTAGATGAACCCGGCGCGGTTCCCCTCCACATGCAGGCAGGTGATCGGGCCGTTGAAGTCGATCCCTACCGCTGGGTTGTCGGCGTGGTAGGCGCCGCCGGATGGGGTGTCGGGCGTGGTGCCCTGGTTGAAGCCGTCGAACCTGAAGTTCGCGACGGCGCTGCTGCCGTCACCGCTCACCGTGTCGCGGTCTGCTTTGGCCGCGGCGGAGCCGCCGGGCACCAGCGCCGCGATCATCAAGGTTCCCGTTGCCAGGCCGATCAGGCTGAGCTTGAAGTGGGACATGGAGGCCCCCAACTGGCAAGAAATCTCAGATGGGGAAGTGTAGGGGCCCACTTGTCCGGGATGACGACCCTCAAACTGACAGTGCGAGGGCGTCAGAAGACTCGCAGGGTGACGGTGCTGCCGCGCGGCAGCCGGGTGCCGGGCTCGGGGTCCTGGTCGACCACGCGGTCACCGAACGGGAACCCCGCGCGGTCGACCTCGAACCCGAGACTGCGCAGGAGATCCTCGGCGTCGTCGACGTCCATGCCGATCACCCGGGGCACCTCGACCAGGTCGGACTTGGCGACGACCAAATCGATCGTGCTGCCCTTGGCGATCTTCCGGTTGCCGGTCGGGGTCTGCTCCAGGACGGTGCCGTTCGCGACCTCGTTGTTCTCCTGCTCGGTGACCGAGACCTCGAAGCCGGCGTCCTTGAGCAGCGCGGTGGCCTCGTCGATGAGCTTGCCGACCACGTCGGGCAGTTGCTGCGGTTTGGCGCCCTTGCTGACGATCAGCGTCACTGCCTGGTCCTTGCGGGCCGAGGTCCCGGCCGCGGGCTCGGTGCGGATGACCTTCCCCTCGGCGATGGTGTCGCTGTACTTCTCGGTGACCTGATCGTTGACGGTCAGGCTCGCCTCCTCGGTGAGTCGGCGCTTGGCCTCGTCGACCTCGACGTTCTCCAGGTCTGGCACCGTGTAGCGCTCCGGGCCCTTGGACACCACCGCGGTGATGGTCCCGCTCGAGGAGATGTTGCGGCCGGGGGCCGGGTCGGTGCTGAGGACCTGCCCGGCCGGATAGATCTCGTCGAACTCCTGGCCGACCACGCGGAACTTCAGCCCCGCCTCGGTGGCCTTGGCCCGCGCCTGGTCCTCGGTGAGCCCGATCAGGCCGGGGGTGTCGACCGAGCTGCCGACCGCGACCTGCCAGGCGCCGATGCCGACCGCGAAGGTGGTGATGAGCACCGCGAGCAGGGCCAGCAGACCCCGGCGGCGCCGGTGCTGCAGACGCGCCGGCACCGGGTACGGGACGCCCGGGTTCGGGCTGGGCCGTCCCGCGCCGGGGCCGCGCTTGCCGGCCGGAGGGTTGCCGGCCGGGACCTTGACCGCCCCGGTCGGGACCCGGGAGATCTGCTCGGTGGCTGCGTGGGGCCCGGCCGCCGCCCCCGGCGGCACGTGGCCGAAGGCGAGGGTCGGGGAGCCGTGGGCCGGTGCGGGCGCGGGCGCCGGCATTCCGGAGCCGGCCAGGTCGTCGAGGACCTCGGGGCGCAGGGCGCGGCGGACCGCGACGGTCTCGGCCAGGAAGGCGGCGGCGTCGGCGGGCCGGCCGGCCGGGTCGCGCATGGTCGCCCGCAGGACCAGGTCGTCCAGCGCCGGCGGCAACGTCGGGCGCTGGTCCGACGGGCGGGGCACGTCGTAGTGCACGTGCTGGTAGGCGACCTGGATCGGGGTCTCGCCGGAGAACGGCTGCAGGCCGGTCAGGCACTCGTAGAGCAGGATGCCGGCGGCGTAGACGTCGGAGCGCTGGTCGGCCGTGCCCCTTCTCGACCTGCTCAGGCGCGAGGTAGGCGACGGTGCCGATCAGCGTGTTGGTCCCGGTGTGCGCCTGGGTCATCGCGCCGGCGCCGGCGGAGACCGCGCGGGCCAGGCCGAAGTCGGCGACCTTGACCCGGCCGTCGTCGGCGATCAGGACGTTCTCGGGCTTGACGTCGCGGTGCACGAGCCCCGCCTGGTGGGCGGCGGCGAGCGCGGCCAGCACCGGCTCCATGACGGCGAAGGTCTCCCGCGGGGTCAGCCGGCGCTTCTCCCGCAGCCAGTCCCGCAGGGTGCGGCCCTCGACGTACTCCATGGCCAGGAACACCGACCCGGAATCCGCGCTCTGGTCGAAGACGGCGACGACGTTGGGGTGCGAGAGCCGGGCCGCGGCGCGGGCCTCGCGGATGAACCGGTCCACGAAATCGCGGTCCTCGGCCAGCCCGGGGTGCATCACCTTGACCGCGACCACCCGGTCGAGGCGGGTGTCGACAGCCTCGTAGACAGTCGCCATGCCGCCGCGCGCCAGCCGGCGCGTGACGCGATAGCGCCCGTCCAGAACGGTGCCGACCAGGGTGTCGGCGGGCTCCCCCATGGGGGGCGAGTTTAGTCTCAGCCCCAGGCCAGACGGCCCTGAACAGGGGATGACGCCTCCGCGTGATCCCGAATCGGTATGCGACCGGCCAGGCGGGCCAAACGCCCGGCTTCGACCGCTTTGCGCATCGCGGCGGCCATCGCGACCGGGTCCTGGGCCCGCGTCACCGCGGAGGCCAGCAGCACCGCGTCGCAGCCCAGTTCCATCGCCTGCGCGGCCTCGGAGGCGGTGCCGATCCCGGCGTCGAGCACCACCGGCACGCCCGCCCGGCGACGATCAGCGCGATGTTGTGCGGATTGCGGATGCCCATGCCGGACCCGATCGGGGAGCCCAGCGGCATCACGGCGGCGCAGCCGGCCTGTTCCAGGCGGCGGGCCAGGATCGGGTCGTCGTTCGTGTAGGGCAGGACCACGAAGCCGTCGGCCACGAGCTGCTCGGCGGCGTCCAGCAGCTCGATCGGGTCAGGCAGCAGCGTGCGCTCGTCGCCGATCACTTCGAGCTTGACCCAGTCGGTGTCCAGCGCCTCCCGGGCCATCCGCGCGGTGAGGACGGCCTCGGCAGCGGTGTGGCAGCCGGCGGTGTTCGGCAGCACCGCGATCGCGTGCTTGGTGAGGATGTCGAGCACGGATCCGCGGGTGGCCGGGTCGACCCGGCGCATCGCGACGGTGGTGAGCTCGGTGCCGGATTCGATGAGGGCGGTCTCCAGCACCTCAAGGCTGGGTGCGCCCCCGGTACCCATGATCAGCCGCGAGCCGAAGCTGCGGCCGGCGATCACCAGGGGGTCGGTGGGGTCGTCCTGGCGCACGGACCTGATGCTCACGCTCAACCTCCCTGGACCGCGGTGAGGATCTCGACGCGGTCGCCGTCCTGCAGTTCGAGCATCCGCCAGCGTCCGCGCGGGACCACGGCTCCGTTGAGGGCGGCCGCGACCCCCTTGGCGCTCGGGTCCCCGGCCAGCTCCTCGACGAGATCGGCCACGGTGGTCCCCGCCTCGACCTCGCGGGCGCTGCCGTTGACCACGACGGTGCCGCCGCCCTCGGTCGTCTCTTTCATCGGACCGCCATCGGGGAGCCGGGGCGTACCAGCCGGTCCGGGGTGAACGGGCGGGCCACCTCGGGCAGCGGGTCGCCGGCCAGCACGGCGGCGACCGCGTCGGCGGTGACCGGGGCGAGCAGGATCCCGTTGCGGAAGTGACCGGTGGCCAGCACCAGCCCGGGCAGGGCGGTGGCGCCGAGCACGGGCATGTTGTCCGCGGTCGCCGGGCGCAGGCCGGCCTGGGTCTCGACGACGGCGAGTTCGCTGATGCCGGGCAGGACCTCCCGGGCGTCGCGCAGCAGTTCGTAGATCGCGCCGACGGTCACGGTGGTGTCGAAGCCGAGCTCCTCCATCGTGGCCCCGAGCACGAGCTCCCCGTCCTCGCGCGGCACGAGGTACACCGAGGCGCCGCGGACGATGCCGCGCAGGTTGTGGCGCAGGAACGGTCTGGAGGCGGCCGGGACCTGCAGGCGCAGTAGCTGCCCCTTCACCGGGCGGACCGTGGGCAGGACCCCCGGCGGGACGCCGTCGATCTCACCGGTCCAGCTGCCGGCGGCGAGCAGGACCTGTCCGGCGGCGAGCGTCACGCCGGCGGCCGTGATCACGCCGGTGGCCCGCTCGCCGGTCACCTGGAGCGCGGCCACCCGGTCCGGTCGGATCTCCACCCCGGCCGCCCGGCAGGCGGCCAGCAGGGCCGGGATCAGCCGGCGCGGGTCGACCTGGTGGTCGCCGGCCACGAACATGCCCCCGCGGACGCCCGGCGCCAGCATCGGCTCCAGCGCCCGGAGCTCCCGGGCGGTCAGCCGGTCGACGCTGAGCCCGAGCGAGCGCTGGAAGGCGTACAGCTCGTCGGCCATCGCCAGGTCGCTGCCGTCGGCGGCCGCCAGCACGGTGCCCGTCTCGCGGTACCAGGGGTCGATGCCGGTGCCGTCGAGCAGCTCGGCGGCCAGGCCCGGCCAGCGGGCGGCGGAGTCCAGCGTGAGCCGCAGCAGCGCCTGCTCGGTGTAGTGCGCCTCGGTGACCGGGGCCAGCATCCCGGCGGCGACGGTGGAGGCCCCGGAGCCGGGGGCGGGGTCGCAGACCACGACGGACAGGCCCCGGCCTGCGGCCCGCCACGCGGTCGCCAGCCCGATCACGCCGCCACCGACCACCACGACGTCGGGGGTTGGCTCACTCACCCGAGTGCTCCCTTCACCGGCATTACCCGGCAGGTTCGACGGTCGGAGGCGGCCCGGTCGGGCCCAGCCTCCCTCTCAGCCCGGTCCTCCGAGCTCCCGTGTAATGCGCCCAGCCTATGGCACGGCTCCGTGCCGCCACGGCGTTTGGCAGGCTGGGGCCCATGAGCGAGACGCGAGACGGGACCGATCTGGTCGAATCGGCCGTCACCGAGTGGCTGACCGTGCCCGATGTGGCCGAGCGGCTGGGCATCGATGTGGTCAAGGTGCGCGCGCTGCTCAAGGACCGGCAGCTGCTGGCCCGGCGGCGGGGGGAGCGGGACGTGCTCTCCATCCCCGCCGAGTTCCTGCAGGACGGGCCGGACGGCCCGGCCGTGCTCAAGGCCTGCCCGGGACGCTGGTGCTGCTCCTCGACGCCCGCTACACCGACGAGGAGGCGCTGCGCTGGCTCTTCACCGACGACGACCTCCCCGGGTCCCCGATCGACGCGCTCCGGGCGAACCGCGGTACCGAGGTGCGACGGCGCGCGCAGGCCCTCGGTTTCTGATGTCGGGTTTCTGATGACGGAGGCCACGGGTGTCCGCGGGCAGCTCGCGGCCGCGCGGCTGTACCTGTGCACGGACGCCCGGGAGAAGCAGGGCGATCTCGCCGAGTTCCTGGACACGGTGCTGGCCGCCGGGGTCGACATCGTGCAGCTGCGGCAGAAGCACCTGGAGGCCGCCGAGGAACTGGCGGCGCTCGAGGTGTTCGCCGATGCCGCGGCGCGTCACCAGCGGCTGTACTCGGTCAACGACCGTGCCGACCTCGCCTACGCCTCGCGGGCGGACATCCTGCACCTGGGCCAGAACGACCTGCCCGTCCCGGACGCCCGCTGGCTGCTCGGCCGCGGCGTCCTGATCGGCCGGTCGACCCACGACGAGGATCAGGCCGAGGACGCGATCGCCGACCCGGCGGTCGATTACTTCTGCGTGGGACCCACGTGGGCCACGCCGACCAAACCCGGCCGGCCGGCCGCCGGGCTCGACCTCGTCCGCTATGTCGCAGGCCGCACCGCGAAGCCCTGGTTTGCGATCGGCGGCATCGATCTGGACAACCTGGACGAGGTGCTCGCAGCGGGCGCGCGGCGGGTCGTGGTGGTGCGTGCGATCACCGACGCGGAGGACCCGGGCGCGGCTGCCACAGCCTTCGCGGCGCGCCTGCGTTCGGCCGGATCCTGACCGAGGTTTGCCGTCCGCGTCTGTCGTTACCTCGCTGTGACAAGGCTGCGTCAAGTCGTCCCCGGCGACGCCGCGGAATCCCTAGCGTTTTCACAGCGGAACCCCTGAGTCCGCCGCTGAGCCGGCGACCCCGAGAAGTTCCCGGCCAGGAACAATGGAGTGGCGCACCGACCCCCTGCGGTGCGCCACTCTGTTGATTGCGCGCTGCGCGCGCGTCGCTCGCAGCGGGTTCACGCCACACTGATTGCGTGCGGCAGCTCTCCTATTTCGCGGTCCTCGCCGGCGCTCTGGCCGCGGTGCTGCCGTTGGAGTGCCTGCTCGGTACCCGGGTCCTCGCGCAGTGGCGGCGGCTGGCGCTCACAGTGCTGATCGCGGCCGTTCCGTTCCTCTGCTGGGACCTCTACGCCGTCTCCCAGGACCAGTGGTCCTTCGACCCCGATCAGACCGTCGGGGTGGAGGTGCCGGGCGGGCTGCCGATCGAGGAGGTCGCGTTCTTCGTCGTGATCCCGCTGGCGATCATCTTCACCCTCGAGGCCGTGCGTGCCGTGCTGCGTCGCCAGGACCGGTCGAGGCAGGGCCAGTGACCTACACGCAGCTGGCCCTGGCCGGTGCCGTCCTCGCCGTGGTCGTCGATCTCGCGGTGCTGCGCACCCGGATGCTGGCGCGGACCTCGTTCTGGCTGGCCTACGCGATCGTCGTGTTCTTCCAGTTGCTCACCAACGGCTGGCTCACCGGCCGGGAGATCGTCCGCTACGACCCGGACGCCGTGATCGGCGACGCCGATCCGCAGTTCCTGGGCGACGGTCGGATCGTCTACGCGCCGGTCGAGGATCTGCTGTTCGGGTTCGCGCTCGCGCTGTGGACGCTCGGCTGGTGGACCTGGCTCGACGCCCGCTTCGCATCCGACGACCAGGAGCGTCGGGCCCGGGTGTAAGCGCCGACGCCGACCCGCAACCGTGTGCCCGGGCCGACGCGGGCCCGGCGGTCGAGCACGCGGTAATCGTTGCGCTCGATCTCGTCGAGGATGCCGCGGTAGAGCCGGGTGGCCGCGTCGATGCAGGCGCGGCTGTCCGGGTGCAGCATCGGCACCCCGGGGGCGGCGGCCGCGTACCAGGACCGCGCCCGCGCCACCTGAAAGGCCATCAGATCCCGGACCGCGGGCGTGTGGTCGCCGCGTTCGAGGTCGGCGCGGGTGACGCCGTGGGCGGCCAGGTCCTCGGCCGGCAGGTAGAGCCGGCCGCGGGCCAGGTCCTCGCCGACGTCGCGGACGAAGTTGGTCAGCTGGAAGGCGATGCCCAGGGCCCGGGCGGGCTCGGCGGCCAGCTCGGGGCCGCCGGGCGCAGCAGCGGCAGCATCTGGAGCCCGATCACCGCGGCGGAGCCGTGCATGTAGCTCAGCAGGTCGGTGAAGGTCGGCGTAGGTGTCGACGGTGAGGTCGGCCCGCATGGAGGCCAGGAAGGCCTCGGTGTGCGCCGGCGGGATGTCCCAGCTGCGGGCGGTGTGCAGGGCGGCGCGGCCGATCTCGTCGTCGCTGTGCCCGCGCTCGAACTCGGCCAGCCGCGCCGCCGACCAGCTCTCGAAGTGCTCGGCGCGGTCGGCCCGGGGGCCGGACACGTCGTCGACGATCTCGTCGGCGTAGCGGGCGAACCCGTACAGCGCCCAGACGTGCGGCGGCGGGCGGGCGGCAGCAAGAGCGTCGCCAGGTAGTAGGTCCGGCCGTAACGCGCGTGCAGGTCCTTGCAGCGCAGATAGGACGCCCGCAACCGCGGGTCGTGAATCCCGGCGGCGTCCAGGGCGGCGCGGGACGACATGGCGGAGAGGTTACGCCGACGGCTGCCCAGTCCCCGGTAGGGCGGCCGCCGGCCGCTTGGGGCTGCTATTCGAACAGCTCCGAGAGGAAGGAGGTCCGGCTCTTCTTTTTCTTGCCGTAGCCGGGGTAGTGGCGCTCGTCGCTGTCGTACTTGCGCTCGTCGTAGCGGGGCTCGGGCCGGCGCTCCTCCTGACGCGGCGGCTCGGGGCGGCGCTCCTCGCGTTCCGGCTCCCGCTGCTGCTTCTCGTAGAAGGCGCCCTCGGCGTCGATCAGGCGTTCGAGCTCGCCGCGATCGAGGAAGATGCCGCGGCAGTCGCTGCATTGGTCGATGGTTACGCCGTTGCGCTCGTAGCTGCGCATGTCGGCCGTGCACTTGGGGCAGGTCAGAACCGTCACGGGCGCAAAACGGACAGCGCGCGGCCCGGGTTCCCGAATCGCCCAACTCGTCGTCATTTGGCCTTCGCGCGGGCGGGCGGCGGGTTACCGTCGCCAGATGGTGCGTCCACGCCGGCTGCTGCCGATCGCCGCTGCGCTGGTCGTGGCGGCCGCAGTGACCATCCCGCTGGCCGTGGCGGACGAAATCGTTCCGGGGAAATCCGACCAGGTCACCCAGGTGGTCGAGCCTGCCGCCTCCGCCGCGCCGCTCGCGCCGCTGGCCCCGGGAATCCGGTACGTCGCGCTCGGGGACTCCTACACCTCGGCCCCGGGGGTGACCCCGGTCGACCAGAGCGCGCCGCCCGCGTGCGGCCGGTCGGCGGTGAACTACCCCCACCTCGTCGCGCAGGAGCTCGGTGCCGAGCTGACCGACGTCAGCTGCGGCGGCGCGCAGACCATGTCGCTCTACGAGGAGCAGTTCTCCGGGGTTCCGGCCCAGCTGGACGCGCTGAGGAAGGACACCACGCTGGTCTCGCTCGGGATCGGCGGGAACGACAACGACCTGTTCGCCACCGCGGTCGCCGGCTGCGCCGCCAGCCTCGGGGACGTCGTCGCCGGCGACCCCGCGCCCTGCCGGACCCGGTACGCCCAGCAGTTCAGCGAGGACATCGCTTCTTCGGGCGTGATGATCAAGCAGGCGCTGCTGAACATCCGCGAGGAGGCCCCGCAGGCGCAGATCGTCGTCGTGGGCTACCCGAACCTGTTCCCGACCACCGAGGCCGGCCGGCTGACCTGCGTCGCCGCCGGGGTGCCGTTCACGCCGGAGGACATCGAGTTCCTCGACGGCGTCGAGCGCGCGCTGAACGCCATGCTCGCGACGGCGGCCACCGAGACCAAGAACACCTACCTGGACACCTACACCCCGAGCATCGGCCACGACATGTGCGCCGCCCCGGGCGTGCGCTGGATCGAGCCGACCATCCCGCTCGCCCCGGCTGCCCCGGTGCACCCGAACGCCGCCGGTCAGGCCGCGGTCGCCCGGGTGTTCGCCGCGGTCGTCACGCCTCGCCCCTGAGTCATCCTGGGGCGCGTCATGGCCCTATCCAGCGCCGCAATGGGGCGTACGCGCGCCCCAAGGTAGAAGCGCTGCGCATCCTGGGGCGTCAAGCCGCCCTTTGGAACGCGTCGACAGGGCGGAACGACGCCCCAAGATGCGGGTCCGCGGGGCGGTCAGCCGCCGGACTTGCGGCGGAAGGTCCGCTGCGCCTTGGCCGGGCCGTGTTCGGAGCCGACCTTCCCGCCGCCGCCGGCCTCGCCGGCGCCCTTGCCGCTGCTGCCGTGCTTGCGGGCGAGCGCCTCGCGGAACTTGGCCTTCGGGTCGTCCCCGGCGAACACGTCCTCGACCGGCTCCTCGGCGACGTCCTCGGTGTCCTCGACGACGTCCTCGGGGGCTGGGTTCTCGTTCTCGCTCATGGAGTCCACCTTGGCACAGGATCAGGGCCAGGCGCGCGAGTGATATCCGCGCTGCGGGCCGGTGATCCGTTCGGCGGCCAGGCGGCCGGAGATCAGGACGCAGGGCACCCCGACGCCCGGCACGGTGCCGGACCCGGCGAAGACCACGTTCTCCCAGCCGCGGGCCAGGTTGCGGGGCCGGAACGGACCGGTCTGGCCGAAGGAGTGGGCGGCGGCGAACGGGGTGCCCGCGGCCATGCCCCGCGCGGCCCAGTCGGCCGGGGTGGTGACCTCGCGGACCTCGATGCCGTCGGCGAAGCCCGGGTACCCGCGGGCTTCCAGGGTGGCCAGCATGTGCTCGACGTAGCCGTCCGTCCACTTCTGATTGACCGTCAGATTCGGCGACGGGAACAGCACGTAGTACGAGTGCCGCCCGGCCGGGGCAAGCCCGGGGTCGGAGGCGCTCGGCGTGGTGACGAGGAAGGAGGGGTCCGACATCGGCCGGCCGGCGTCGATCACCTCGTGAAAGGTCTCGCGCCAGGCGCTGCCGAAGGTGATCTCGTGGTGGGCCCGGTCGGGATAGTGCGCCGTGGATCCGGCCAGCAGCAGCACGCACGAGGGGGAGTAGCGCAGCCGGCCCAGCCGCCACCGGTCCTCGCCCAGCAGCGTGGACCACGCGGTGGGCAGGTCCGGAGTGAGCACCAGGGCGTCGCAGGCGATCCGCTCCCCGTCGGCGGTGTGCACCGCGACCGCGCGCCCGCCGCGGCGCTCGACCCGGGTCACCTCGGTCCCGCAGCGCAGGTCGACGCCGTGCTTCACGGCGGCGCCGGCCAGGGCGGTGGGCAGGGCGTGCATGCCGCCGCGCGGGAAGTACACGCCGGCCACGGTGTCCATGTAGGAGATGACCGCGTACAGCGCGAGGGCGTCGTAGGGGGAACGGCCGGCGTACATCGCCTGGAAGGTGAACACCCGGCGGGTGCGTTCGTCCTTCAGGTAGCGGCCGACCGCCGGGGCCAGCCGCCGGAAGCCGCCGGCCGCGACCAGGCGGGCCAGGTTCGGGGTGAGCAGGCCGAGCGGGGAATCGACGTTGCGGTCGATGAAGTCCCGCATCTCGTAGCGGTAGAGCTTGTGCAGCCAGCCCACCATCCGCTCGTAGCCGGCCGCCTCGGCCGGGCCGCACAGCTCACCGATCGCGGCGGCCATCGCTCCCGGGTCGGTGTGCACGTCGAGCGCAGAACCGTCGGCGAAGCGGGCACGATAGGCCGGGGTCAACGGCTGCAGGTCCAGCCAGTCCTCGAGGCGTCTCGCCGACGCAGTCCAGGGCGTCGGCCACCAGATCCGGCATGGTCAGCACGGTGGGCCCGGTGTCGAAGGTGTAGCCGTCGCGCTCGAGACGACCGGCACGTCCGCCGGGCACCGTCTCACGCTCGAGGAGCACGACCTCGCGGCCGGCCGCGCGCAGGCGCAGCGCAGCGGACAGTCCGGCCAGACCCGCGCCGACCACCACGACCCGCCCGGTCGGGCCGGTGACCGTTCTCATTCGTGCCGTTGGGTCGCGGCGACCACGAGGTCGGCCAGCACCTGACGGGCCGTCGGATCCTCGATCGGTGCCGCGGCGAGCGCGTCCTCGGCCTCGGTGGCCAGACGCTCGATCAGCTTCTCGACCTCATCGAGGGCGCCGCTGGCCACGAGGATCGCCTGCAGCCGGGCAATGCCGTCCGCGTCGAGGGCCGGGTTGCCGAGCAGGGCGTCCATCGTCGCGCGGTCCGTGGCGCCGGCGGAGACCAGCGCCGTGACGACGAGCACGGTGCGCTTGCCCTCGCGCAGGTCATCGCCGGCGGGCTTGCCGGTCCGCTCGGGGTCGCCGAACACGCCGAGCACGTCGTCGCGCAGTTGGAAGGCCTCGCCCAGCGGGATGCCGACCGCGGTGAAGGCCGCCACCAGCTCGGGTGAGGCGCCGGCCAGGGTGGCGCCGAACTGCAGCGGACGTTCGACGGAGTACTTGGCGGTCTTGAAGCGGAGCACCCGCATCGCGCGGGCCAGGGCATCGCCGTCCCCCTTCGGTGCAGTGCCGGCGGCCTGGGCGACCACGTCGAGGTACTGCCCGCCCATCACCTCGGTGCGCATGGCCTCGAAGACGGCCATCGCCGGCGGCGACGCGGTCGGCGGCAAGGCCGCACCCGCGCAGCAGTTCGTCGGCCCAGCCCAGGGCCAGGTCGCCGAGCAGGATCGCCGACGCATGCCCGAAGCCCTCGGACGAGCCGGACCAGCCGGCCGCGCGGTGCAGTTCGGCGAACTGGCGGTGGGCGGAGGGACGCCCGCGGCGACGGTCGGACCCGTCCATCACGTCGTCGTGGATCAGCGCGCTCACGTGCAGCAGTTCCAGCGCGGCGGCAGCGGCGACGATCTCCTCGCCGTCCGGCGCACCGGCGGCGCGGTAGCCCCAGTAGCAGAACGCGGGCCGGAACAGCTTCCCGCCGGTTGTCAGGTCGGCGAGCACGGTCATCGGGTCGGCCAGCTCCGGGCCGAGCTCCGCCATCGTCCGGGCCCGGCCGGCGAGGAAGTCCGACAGCCGGGTCTGGACCCGCTCGCGCAGCTGCGCCGGGTCCGGCGCCGGGGCGGTCATGGCGGGTGTGCTCCAACTCTCGTTCTGATGTCGCGAGCGGTAGTGGTGCAGGTCACGGGCGCAATACCCACGGGTAATCAACGCGACCGCTCGCTAGCCTGGGTCCACTATGACGACCGGATCCAGCCCGCGACCCGCGGGGTCCACGCTCGGCGCCACCATCCGCGACCTGCTCGCGGCCGGGGGGCGGTCGTACTCGTTCGAGTTCTTCCCGCCGAAGACCGACGAGGGTGAACGGACCCTCTTCGAGGCGATCCGCCAGCTGGAGCCGCTGGCGCCGACCTTCGTCTCGGTCACCTACGGCGCGGGCGGGTCCACGCGCGAGCGGACGGTCCGCATCGTCGAGCGGATCGCTACCGACACCACCCTCACCGCGGTCGGGCACCTGACCTGCGTCAGCTCTTCGCGGGCCGACCTGCGCTCGGTGATCGGCACCTTCGCCGCAGCGGGGATCCGCAACGTGCTGGCGTTGCGCGGCGACCCGCCGGGCGGACCGGGGACACCGTGGGAGCCCCACCCGGACGGGCTGGAGCACGCCGACGAACTGGTCCGGATGCTCCGTGAGCTCGGCGGGTTCTGCGTCGGCGTCGCCGCTTTCCCGGAGGGCCACCCGGAGTCGCCGGACCTGGACTCCGACGCCAAGCACCTCGCGCTGAAGGCGGCGGCCGGCGCCGACTTCGCGGTGACGCAGTTCTTCTTCGACGCCGACGACTACTTCCGTCTGGTGGACCGGGCCGCGGCGCACGGCTGCACGATCCCGATCCTGCCGGGGATCATGCCGGTCACCAACGTGACGCAGATCCAGCGCATGGCCGAGCTGTCCGGCGCGGTGTTCCCGCCCGCGCTCGCCCGGCGCCTCGAGGCCGTGGCCGACGATCCCGCCGAGGTCCGCCGGATCGGGATCGAGGCGGCAACCGAGCTCTGCGCGAAGCTGCTCGACGGCGGCGCACCCGGGCTGCACTTCTACACACTGAACCGGTCAACGTCGACCCTGGAGATCTACCGGTCCCTCGGACTCGCTCCGACGGCCACCCGATCTGAGGGGTAGTCATGTCATCCAAGTGGGAGACCCGGGAAACCCCTCCGGCTGGGGCGGCCCCGGGCAGTCGCGAGGCCTACCTGGCCGCGTGGGCCGACAGTCACGGCGGGCATGACCCGGCCGGTGGTGGCCGGGCCGAGCGGGCGTGGTTCGCCCTGGTGTTCCGTGCGGCGGGCCCGTTGCGGCGGGTACATCCGGACGCGCTGACCGCCGCCGCGGTCGTGGTCGCCGCCGTCGCCGCCGCCGTGGCCGGCGGGGACGCACGCTGGTGTCTGCTCGCCGCCGCGCTGGTCGCCGTCTCGGCGCTGCTCGACGGCGTGGACGGCGCGGTCGCGGTGATGACCGGCCGGGCCACCCGCTGGGGACACCTGCTCGACTCCCTCGGCGACCGGCTCGCCGAGGCGCTCTTCGGCTTCGCCCTCTACGAGGCCGGCGCGCCCTGGCAGCTCTGCGCCGCGGCCGTCGCCACCGGCTGGCTCCAGGAGTACGCGCGGGCCCGGGCCGCGGCCGGCGGAGTGACCGACATCCTCGTCGTGACCGTCGCCGAACGTCCGACCCGCGTGATCGCCACCGTGGTCGCCCTGCTCGCTGCCGGCCTGCTCGGACCGGACAAGGTCGGGGAGCTGGACGCCGAGATGGCGGCGTTCAGCGGCGCCGTCGCCTGGGTCTCACTCGGCCTGGTCGGGCTCGTCCAGCTGCTGCACGCGCTCCGTCGCGCGCTGCGCTGAGGGGCCTTGCTGTTCGGTCATCAGCCGAACGGTGGAGGCAAGACCGGACACTCGGCCGAGCGGGATCCGCCGGTCCGGCTGATGCAAGGAAGCCCGCCAAATCCGATTCTCATGACACGGCAGGACATTCGTGCTCGGGCGTGCAACCGCTCGCGCGTCGTGAGTGCGGATCCCCGCCGTGATCGAAGATCGAGCGCGTCCGGCCCGACGGGGTGCACCGCCGGGCTGGGACGCGTCCGAGAGCTTCAGACCGAGACCGTCGTTGATCCTGCTGAGGGGGCTGGATCAGGGGCGGTTTTCGGTTTAAGGGCCGAGCTGGTTCGACTTCGCCCGGCCGATGGTCTCGGCCACCAGGGCGGCTCCGAGCGGGGCGAGTGCCAGCCCTGGGCCCGGATGGGCGGACCCGCCCACCTGGTAGAGCCCGGGCAGGTCGGTCACGTTCGGCGGGCGGAACAGCGCACCGTGCAGCTCGAGCGAACCGCCTCCGATTCGGCCTCCGATGGCGCCGGAGCGGCGTTCCACGTCGGCGGGGGAATGGGCTTCGCACCAGCGCAGCCGGGCCGAGACGCCGAAACCGCGGCGATCCAGCACGTCGAGAATCCGGCGGGCGTAGGACTCCGTGGCCTGGTCGGTCCAGTCCACGACCTCGGGGGAGTCGGGATCTCCGTCGGGCATGCCGTGCAGAGGCACGATGACGGTCACCGCGAGCGCGGAAGCGCCGGGTGGGGCGTCCGCCGGACTGATGAACAGCGTGGGATCGCTCGGCGGGACGGGCGGGCCGAAGGTTTCCCGGCGTTCGAGCTCGGGGTCCGGGCTGAACGAGACGACCGGAGGGATCGAATCCTCCCCGTTCAGCGCCAGCAGCAGCGTGAACGCCGACACGGACGTGCCGCCGCCATGCCGTCGCCGCGTGCCGAGCAAGGTCCGGGTCACTGCGTCGTCCACGGCGGAGACGACGATATCCGTGGGCAGGGCCTCGCCGCTGGCCAGTCGGACCCCGTGTACCCGGCTGCGCTCGTGCATGATCTCGGTGACCGGGCTTGCGTAGCGGAGCACGGCTCCGCGTGATGCCGCCCGGCCGGCGATGGCGTCCACCAGGTGTCGGACACCGCCGACCACGCGCCAGGTGCCGAAGGTGTGCTCCAGGGACGGCCACAACGCGACCGCAGCCGCCGCGTGCCGCGGGTCGGAACCGAGTCGCAGCGCGTAGGAGTGCGCCGCGGCGACCAGGCGGGGGTCGCGCAGATGACGGGCCGTCAGGGCCGGCAGGTCCTTCGCCGGGCTCAGCGCCGCCACCCGCGCCCGGCCCTCCTTGCTGCGCAGGGCCTTCAAACGGCTGGACGGCGGGGCGGTCAGGAAGCCCTTGCGGAAGACCTCCCAGAGGTCGCTGCCGATCGCGAGGAAACGGTCCCAGTCCTCGGCCGCGCTGGGCCCGAGAGCGGCCGAGAGGGCGTCCATGGTCCCGGCCCGCGTCGCATTGGGTACGTCGACGATGGTGCCGTCACCGAACTGCCAGCGCACGGCCGGGTCGACCGGTTCGAGCTCGAGAACGCTCTCCAGCGGGGAGGTCTTGCCGGTCTTGATGAACAGGTCGCGGTAGCCGGCCGGCAGGTGGACGTGCGTGGGGCCGGTGTCGAAGCCGAACCCGTCCCGCTCGTAGCGGCCGGCCTGGCCGCCCGGCCCCTCCGCGCGTTCGCAGACCACGACGTCGTGCCGGAGCCGGGCCAGGCGGGTGGCTACGGCCAGCCCCGACAGTCCCGCCCCGATCACCACCACCCGTGCCACGCAGCGCACCCTAGTTCCTCGGGATGCCTCTCCTTTGTCAGCCCTGACGGGTGCATGTCACCCCTCCTGCGGGGTGATGTGCACCCCCACGAGACGACGTCCCGCGGGGTCAGGGGAGCGGGCGGCCCTTCCAGGTCAGGGTGCCGCGACGGCGGGCCCGGACCGAGTCGGCGAGCAGGAACGCGGCGGCCGAGGTCGAGACCGGGTGGGCCAGCACGTCCGGCCACACCCGCGAGCCGGTCCGACGGGCGACCAGCGCGCGGCCACCAACCCCGGCCAGGTAGCCGGCCAGGCCGAGGCGCGAGCCGCGCAGCGCGGCGCCCGCCGGGACCGGGCCGAGCAGGGCGAGCACCCCGCAGATAGCCGCGGCCGGGACCACGCGCCCGCCCTGGCCGAAGGCCGCCCACAGCCATTTGGTGTGCCCGGCCCGGACTTCGTCCCAGCCGGCGTACATCCGGCACGAGGCGACCGCGGACCCGACCGCCATGCCGGAGCGGTGGCCCGCCCGCTTGGTCGCCCGGGCGAGTTCGATGTCGTCCACCACGGCGGCCCGCACCGCGCCGTGGCCGCCGATGGCGGCGTAGGTGTCCCGGTCGATCACCAGGAACTGCCCGATCGCGGCGGCCGTCGACGGGCGCAGGGAGTGCTCGGCCGGGCGCACCGGCAACGTGGACAGCCAGCTCCAGGCCAGCAGCGGCTGCACCAGGCGCTCGCCCGGCGATTCGGCGATCTGACGGGGCATCAGGGACATCAGGGCCAGCCCGGACTCCGCCCGCAGGTGCACCGCGGCGGCGATCGCCCGCGGGTGCAGGATCACGTCGGTGTCGACGAACACCAGCACCTCGCCGGTCGCGTGGGCGGCCAGCCGGGCACAGGCGTACGGCTTCCCGAGCCACCCCGGCGGGAGCGGTCCCCCGGTCAGGACCTGCACCCGGGGGTCGTTGCCGGCCACCGCGCGGGCGATCTCGCCGGTGCCGTCGGTGGACCCGTCGTCGAGGACCAGCACCTCAAGTTTGGCGACGCCCTGCTGGGCGAGCAGGGCGCTCAGGCACGCCTCGACCGCTGCGGCCTCGTCGCGGACCGGCAGCAGCACCGAGACCGACAGGTGGTCCGGCACGTCGGGAACGTCCGGGCGCGCGACCCGGACGGTGGCCACGTTCGCCGCGGCCAGGGCGGCCCCGCCGGCGGCCAGGGCGGTGCCGGCCGCGACGGCGGCGCGGAGCGGGGAGGTCATGCCGGCGCGCCGGTGCGGGTCAGCAACGTGCGGGCGTACGGGATCGCGACGGCCCCCATGGCGACCCCGCCGAGCAGGCCGACCGCCGGCCGGTCGAAGAAGGCGAGGTTGCCGAGCACCTGGGCGGCGTAGGTCCACAGGTAGAGCAGGCCGGGGAGCACTCGTCCCCTGACTCGTCCGGCACGATCCGGTCCAGGACCGCCATCAGCAGGACCGAGACGAGCAGCCAGCCGGCGTAGTTGGTCAGCGGGACGTCGGGGGAGCCGGGCAGGGCCGGGTCCGGGTCGGCCCAGCGCCAGTAGCCCTCCTCGACCATCTGCGGGTCGAGGAAGACGTCCCAGCTGGCCAGCGCCCACCCCGCCACCAGGGCGGTCACCCACCGCCCGTGCCGGCGGGTCAGGCGGCGCGCGACCAGCAGGGCCGGGTAGGCGGTCATCGCCCAGGCGGCCGGGATCACCAGCGGCACCCCGGCGAGTTCGGCACCCAGCCCGTCGCCGTAGTCGTAGTCCCCGAACGGGACCCCGGTCGCGGCCCCGAAGATCTCGACGCCGGCCGCGACCGCCAGCACCACGCCGAACACCGCGGCCGCGACCGCTGGCCCCGTACCGGAACACGGCATGGACGGCGACCGCGGCGAAGGTCACGACCACGGTGGCGACGGTCAGCCGGTCGCGCGCGGTCCCCTCGACGAGCGGATAGGCGATCTGGCAGGCGACCGCGGCCGCGACCAGGGCCCACGAGACCCGCAGCAGGTCGATCCGCTGCGCGGTCACCTGGTCAGCCAAGCAGACTGCTCAGCCGGACGGGCCGCAGGATGGAGAACGTCTCCCGGCCGGGGGCGGCGATCGCGGCGAAGCGGCCGACGTTGGGCACGTCCATCGGCGCGACCGCCACGGTGGCGCCGAGCTTGGCGGCCTGCTCCGCGGTCGCGTCGACGTCGGCGACCTGGAAGGTCACCGACCAGTACGGCCCGGGGGCCGAGCCGGCCGGCAGCGGGGAGAACCCGGCCACGCCCTGCTGGCCGAGCATCGCCACCGCACCGGTCGAACCGGACGGGTCGGCGCCGCGCACGGCCCAGCCGAAGACGGCGGTGTAGAACGCCGCGGCCCGCGGGATGTCGGGGGTGACCAGGTCCGACCAGTACCAGGTGCCGGGCACCCGGGTGACGCGCGCGCCGATGTGGTCGCGGGCCTGCCACAGCGTCAGCACCCCGCCCTGCGGGTCGGCGCAGGCGGCGCCGCGGCCCAGGTTGAGGATGTCGCCCGGGCCGGCGATCAGCGTGCCACCGGCGCGACTTCACCGCGGTCACGGACGCGTCGACGTCGCGCACGGCCACGTAGACGTTCCAGCTCGGGCGGGTGCCGGCCTGGCACGGGCCGAGGCCGGCGACCGGGCGGCCGTCGAGCGTGAACGTCGCGAAGCCGTCCTCGTCGTCGACGGAGTCCCAGCCGAACAGCTCGGTGTAGAAGTCCTTGCCCGCTGCGGCGTCGTGGCAGGCCACGTCCACCCAGCACGGCATGCCGGCGGCGTAGCTGTCGACGTAGGTCACGACCGTCTCCCCTTCTCCGCGCCCGGGGGCGCGTCGGTGAGCCTACTTCCGGTTCCTTCGTGCGCGCCGCAGATCCTTGATCAAGCATCCGCGCCGCACTCCGGCCGGAGGCCCCGAACACGCCGCCGCCCGGGTGGGTCGAGGCGCCGGTGAGGTAGAGGCCGGGCAGGGGTCCACGGTAACCGGAGAGTTCCGGAACTGGCCGGAGCGCGAACATCGAATCCAGGGCCATCTCTACGTGCATCACATTTCCGCGACGTAACCCGAGCTCGCGCTCGAGGTCGAGCGGGGTCTGCACGTGGGTGTCCAGGACGCCGGCCGCGAAGCCGGGCGCGGCAGCCTCGAGCCGGCCGATCGCGGTCTCGCCCGTGACCTTGTGCAGGTCGTCCCAGCTGTGGGTCGGCGAGGTCGTAGCGGTGCCATTGCGCCCACAGCGTCACGGCGTGCCGACCGGGCGGGGCCAGCGACGGATCCTGCGCGGTGGGCGTCAGGGCGAGCACCGCGGGACGCTCCGGCGGCCGGGCGGCGAGGAAGTCGGCGTAGGCGGCCCGCAGTTCGGCCCGGTCGGTGACCAGCAGCTGCATGCCGTTCAGCGCGTCGGCCGGGGCGCCGGGATAGACCGGCAGGGCGTCGGTGGCGAGCCGGATCGCGGCCCCGATCCCGTCCCCGACCCGGATCCGCTCCCGGACGCCGGCCGGTTCGGCGCCGGCGGCGGCGAGCAGGTCGAGCGTGGTCGAGGATGTGCGCACCGGACAGCACGGCGCGCGCCCGCACGGTGTGCCCGGACGCGGTCCGGACGCCGGTGACCGCGCCGGCGTTGATCGTGAACGCCGTCGCCGCGTCGCCGGCCCGGACCCGTCCGCCGAGCCGCGCGAAGCGCTCGGCCAGCGCCCGGCTCAGCTCACCCGAGCCGCCGATCGGGCGGCCGGGGGCGCGCAGGTGCATCAGCCCGATCCAGCTCAGGTGCCCGACGGTGCCGGGCTCGTGCGGCGGCGGGCCGGACTGGGAGGCGAGCCAGGCCAGCGCCGCCTTGAGGCGCTCGCTGCGGAAGGTCGCGTCCAGCAGGTGGTCGGCCGGCTGCAGGAACCAGCGGGAGGTCTCGCCGCCGCCGCGGGCGCGGCCCAGCGTGGCGACCTTGCGGGCGATCCGGCCCGGGCTGGGCGGCCCGGCCAGCACGTCGAGGATCCGGCGGCAGGCCGGGGTGAACTCAGCGATCAGCGCCCGGTAGGCGGCGGCGTCCGCCGCACCGCACGCGGCCGCGATCGAGTCGCAGGTGCGGTCCAGGTCGGTGGCGAAGACCAGGCCGGGGTCGTCCGCGTTCGCCGCCGGGGCGTAGGCCCAGGGGTCGGCGTCGAGGTAGCGCAGCCCGCACTCGCCGAGTTCGAGCTCCTCGACGATGGGAGTGTGACGCACCATCACATGCAGGCTGGAGCCGCGATCCACCTTGTAGCCGGGGAAGCGCTCGACGGTGGAGACCGCTCCGCCGAGCACCGTGTCGCGCTCGAGGACCTCGACCTCGAGGCCGGCCCGCGCGAGGTAGCAGGCGGCGACCAGCGCGTTGTGCCCGGCGCCGACGATCGCGACGTCGCACGTGGTCACGGTCATCCGCCGGACCGCTCGAGGAACGCGCGGCCGCGCGGGGAGAGTTCGTAGCCGACGGCGAGGCTGTGGGTGAGGCCGAGGTTCTTCAGCTTGCGCACGTCGATCTTGAACGGGGCGGTCTCACGGCCGTACGACGCCGCCAGGTCGGGTGCGCGAACGCCGGGCTTCTCGGCGATCGTGGCGAGGTACTGCCGGGTCCACGGGCCGTGCGAACTGGCTTTGTCGAGCCGGTCCAGACGCATCGTCAGATCCGCGACGGCGGCGTCGTCCAGGCCGTCGTCGGCGGCCAGCGCGGCGCGAGGGTCGGGATCGATGGCCGGAGCGAACTCGATCCGCCACAGCGGGTGGGTGGCCTCGCCGGGAAGTTCGGCCAGCAACTGCTCCGGGCTCGCGCGCCCGGCCCGGCGGGCGTCGACCTTGCTGACCTTGGTGACCTGCCGGATCGAGGTGACGTCGATGCGGCCACCGTTGGTGCGGTAGGTGCGGCCGGCGACCACGCGCGGGATCGCCCAGCGGCGGAACTGCACGGTGATCTCACCCGCCGCGACGGCCCGCGCGTCGGGGCCGGTGAAGCGCACCGCTCAGGCCTTGCGTTCGGCGGCGATCGCGGCCTGGACGGCCTCGGGGGAGCGGCCGACCACGGTGCTGCCGTCGGCGGCGGTGAGGATCGGGCGCTGGATCAGCTTCGGGTTCGCGGCCAGCGCCTCGATCCAGCGCTCCCGGTTCGCGGGGTCCTGCGGCCAGGAGGTGATGCCGAGCTCGTCCGCGACGGCCTCGCCGAGGCGCGCGATGTCCCAGGGCTCCAGTCCGAGCCGGTCCAGGACGTCGGTGATCTCGTCCTCGTCCGGCGGATCGTCCAGGTAGCGCCGGACCGTGTACTCGACGCCCGCGGCGTCCAGGTCCTTGACCGCGGTGCGGCATTTCGAGCACGCCGGGTTGAGCCAGATCTCCATGCCCGCGAACCTACCTGCGCCTCCGAGGCGTCGACGCGGGCCTTATTTACTCTGAGTAAGTTATGGCCTAATCTGAGGGCAGGAGACCTCAGGAGGCAGAACCATGGACAGGCGGATCCTGATCACCGGCGCGGCCTCCGGGCTGGGCCGCGCGCTCGCGCAGGCGGCGCTGGACGACGGCGCCCGGGTGCTGCTCACCGACCGGGACCCGGCCGCGGGGGAGTTGGCCCGACTGGAGATGGCCGAGCGGATCCGCGAGGCCGGCGGAGACGTCAACCGCGTCGCGTTCCTCGTGCTCGACGTCCGCGACGACGTGGACTGGGACAACGCCCGCGAGTGGTGCGCCCGGGAGTGGAGCGGGCTCGACGTTCTGGTCAACAACGCCGGGGTGGCGTCGGCCGGCCCCATCGCCGACATCCCGATGGCGGACTGGGACTGGATCATCGACATCAACCTCAAGGGTGTCGTCCGCGGCGTGCGCACCTTCACCCCGCTGTTCACGGCGCAGGGCTCGGGTCACATCGTGAACATCGCCTCGCTCGCCGGGCTGATGAACCTGGCCAACATGGCGTCCTACAACGTGACCAAGGCGGGCGTGATCTCGCTGTCGGAGACCATGCGCTGCGAGTTGGAGCCGCTCGGGATCCGGACCACCGTGGTGTGCCCGAGCTTCTTCGAGACCAACCTGGCCGACGGCATGCGCACCACCGACCCGTCGTTCGAGATGATGGCGCGCAAGGCGATCGCCGGCGAGCTGTTCCCCGGCCCGAAGCTGACGGCGGACGACGTCGCCCGCAAGGTGCTCAAGGCGGTGGACCGGCGTAAGTTCCTCCTGCTGCCGCACGTCGAGACCCGGCTGCTGTGGGCGTTCAAGCGGCTCGCGCCGACGCCCTTCGCGAAGGGGCTGTCCGCCGCGAACCAGTTCGTCGAGAAGCGGTTCGGAACGGCCACGGCCGGCCGTCAGAAGACGACCGGCCGCGTGCACTGACCTGCTTGTGCGGGGTATGACCTGACGTGGCGTCAGGGATGAGCGTCAGCGCTTGAGGTCGATGACGATCCGCTTCGGGTTGGACAGGTGGCTGACGGTGTAGCCCTTCAGGCTCTTCACGCCGACCCCGAAGGTCACGTAGCCCTCGAAGTCGCACGCCATCCGCACGCTCTTGATCGTGGTCAGGTTGTAGGTCTGGGTGGAGAGCTGCCCGGGACCGGAGTACACGTCCTGGCCCTTCTGGTTGTGGGCCTGAGCCGGCGTCAGGTTGATCTGGACGATCTTGTCGCCGGGGACCGTCAGCTTGTCGCCCTTGCCGCAGCTGTAGAGGTTGTTTACCTGCGAGACCTTCACCGTCGGCTGCTTGCCCTTGTAGTCGATGACGACGCGGTCGAAGCCGCTGTGGCTCCCGACGCGCAGGTTGTTCACCTGGGCGGTCTTGGCGGCGGCGCCGGCGGTGGAGACGACGCCGAACAGGCCGGTGCCGGCCAGTGCGGTGACGGCGATGACGGCGGCGCTCTTGCGGCTGGGCTTGAACATCTCGTCCCCCTGGGGAGTGGTCGGTGTCTCGGTGGGTTTCACTGCCAGGAAGACGCCGCGCCCCCCGAATGGGTTTACGGACGAAACGGACAAATTTCCGCGCTCTGTTCGGGTGCGGCACCCGTCGCGACGCGCCCACGGAAATCGGTGCTTGCCAAACCGTCGGTGCGTGCCTGTAATGTTCTCCATGTCGAACATATGTTCGAAGCGACTGACTCCCCCCGCGGTCGCCTCGAATGGTTCGGCACCACTCGCCGGCCGGGCGGTTGGCCTCGACCCCCGCCCGCCCGGTCCGGCGAACACCAGATGAGAAGCAGCACGTAAGGCGAGAGCGAAGGAGTCGAGATGAACCTGGTCATCGAGCACCCGCCCGCCCCCCACTCCGGCGCGACCGACCTGCTGGCGGCGGCCGGGCACTGCCTGGCCGCCGCGGCGGGCGCGGTGCGTCCGATCGACCGCTACGCCTCCGCCCACCTGGCCGCCCTGCGCGGTGCCTCGGCCGTCCTCGCGGTGCGGGCGCAGCCGGTCAGCGGGCGCCGCCGGCGTCCCGCCACGGCGTGGGAGTTGCTCGTCGTGGTCGCCCCCGAGCTGTCGGAGTGGGCCGCGTTCTTCGCCGCGGGTGCGAACAAGCGCGCCGCGGCCCAGGCCGGACTGACCCAGGCGGTCACCACGCGCGAGGCCGACGATTTGATGCGCGACGCCGCGACCTTCGTCGCCCTGGTCGCCGCGATGCTGGACGTGCCCTGTCCGAAGGCGGCGTGCCTGTAGTGCGCTGACGTGACCTGACGAGCCGTCAGGGCGAGGAGGCGCGGGCCAACGAGGGCGGCAGCTTGGCGGCGGCGCCGCGATCGAGCAGCCAGAGCGTGCGGGAGCGTCCGACCGCGCCGGCGGCCGGGATCTGCACCGGTCCGGTGCCGGACAGTGCCAGGTGCACCGCCGAGGCCTTGTCCTCGCCGGCCACCACGAGCCAGACCTCCCGCGCGTTGCGGATCGTCGACATGGTCAGGCTGATCCGCGTCGGCGGCGGCTTGGGGGCGCCACGCACGGCGACCACCGACCGTGATTCCTCGTAGAGCGCCGGCTTTTCCGGGAAGAGGGAAGCGACGTGACCGTCCGGGCCGACACCGAGCAGCAGCACGTCGAAGCTCGGGGACAGGCCGTGATCCTCCGGCCGCGACGCCGCCTTCAGGGCGGCGGCGTACCGCTCGGCGGCGTTCTCGGGGTCGTCCCCATCGGGCCCGTCGCTGGCCGGCATGGCATGGATCCGCTCCGGGTCCAGGCCGACCTTGTCGAGCAGGGCCGCTCGGGCCTGAGTCTCGTTGCGGTCGGCGTGCCCGGTCGGCAGGAAGCGCTCGTCGCCCCACCAGATGTCGAGGTTGCGCCAGTCGATCGCGGCGCGGGCCGGCATGTCGGCCAACGCGGCCAGCGTGGCAATCCCGACCGAGCCGCCGGTGAGCACGATCGAGGCCCGCCCGGTGGCGGCCTGGACGTCGACAAGGCGGGTCACCAGACGGGCCGCGACGGCCGCGGCCAGCGTCGGCGGGTCCCGGTGCACGAGAACGGTGGCGGTCACGAGGTTCCTCCCGGGCGAGCGGAGCTGGCGAGGCAATCGGCGTAGATCTCGTCCGGGTCGAGGCGGCGCAATTCTTCGGCGATCAGTTCCGCGAGCGGACGACGGGGCAGCGCGATCGGGCGCTGCGGCCAGCCCGGAGCGCTCAGGGTGGCCAGCTGCCCGTCCGGGCGTTCGAGCAGGATCTCGCCGCCCTCGGTCACCAGCCGGACCTCGGTCAGCCCCGGTCCGCCGGAGGTCCGCCGTTCCACCTCGATGCCGAGCCGGACCTGCAACCAGCAGGCCAGCAGTTCGGTGCTCGGGCTGGCGGCCTCGCCGGCCACCGAGCCGCGGACGACCGTCTCGTGCGGCTGGTCGAGGGCCGCGGCAAGCTGGCTGCGCCACGGCGTCACCCGGGTCCAGGACAGGTCGGTGTCGCCGGCGGCGTAGGTGGCCGCACGCCGGGCCAGCCCGGCCAGCGGATCGTCGGCCGTCGCCAGGTCGGTGATGCGGCGCTGGCTCAGTGCCCCAATCGGATCGGCGGACGGGTCGTCCGGAGCGCGGCCCGGCCAGTACGCAACGACCGGCGCGTCCGGCACCAACAGCGGCAGGACGACCGAGTCGGCGTGCGCGCCGAGCTCACCGCACAGGTCGAGCACGACGAGCTCGCCCGGTCCGCGCTCGCCGCTGCCGAAGATCTCGGCGTCCAGTCGCGCAGTCTCGGCGCCGGACCGGCGGCGGGCCACCAGGATCCGGGAGGGGTGTTCGCCTGCGGTCGTCACCGCGGCGTCGACCGCTTCGGCGTGCTCGTCGCCGTCGGTGACCACGATCAGGGTCAGCACCTGCCCGGTGGCCTGGCTTCCGCCGGCCCGGCGGGCGGCGATCAGAGCCTTGTTGATCCCGGCCGCGGTGGTGTCCTTCAACAGCTCACTCACGGCGTCTCCGCCACGGACTTCGTCCTCGCGGAGCCGCGTTCGACATTTGTGGTTCGTTCGCTTCGCTCTCTCACGGCCGCCGCCACATCCGGCCGTCCCGGGCCAGCATCGCGTCCGCGCCGGCCGGTCCCCAGGTCCCGGCGGGGTACTCCTCGGGCGGGCCCTGGCCGGCCCAGAACTCCTCGATCGGGTCGAGCACCTTCCAGCCGTACTCCACCTCGGCGGCCCGCGGGAAGAGCGGAGGATCGCCGAGCAGAACGTCGAGGATCAGCCGCTCGTAGGCCTCCGGCGAGGTCTCGGTGAAGGCGCCGCCGTAGGCGAAGTCCATCGTGACGTCGCGGACCTCCATCGCCGAGCCGGGCACCTTGGAGCCGAACCGGACCGTGGTGCCCTCGTCCGGCTGGATGCGGCAGACCAGCGCGTTCTGGCCGAGTTCCTCGGTGGCGGTGGCCTCGAACGGCAGGTGCGGCACCCGCTGGAACATCAGTGCGATCTCGGTGACCCGCCGGCCCAGTCGTTTGCCGGTACGCAGGTAGAACGGGACGCCGGCCCAGCGCCGGGTGTCCAGCTCGAGCTTGACCGCGGCGTAGGTCTCGGTCAGGGAGTCCGGACCGATGCCGTCCTCCTCGCAGTACCCGATCACCTTCTGCCCGCCCTGCCACCCGGCGGCGTAGCGGCCGCGGGCGGTCGCGGTCGCCAGGTCGGCGGGCAGGCGGATTGCGGAGAGCACCTTCTCCTTCTCCGCGCGCAGGTCGTCGGCCGAGAAGGAGACCGGCTCCTCCATCGCCGTCAGCGCGAGCAGCTGCAACAGGTGGTTCTGCAGCACGTCGCGGGCGGCGCCGATGCCGTCGTAGTAGCCGGCCCGGCCGCCGATGCCGATGTCCTCGGCCATCGTGATCTGCACGTGGTCGACGAAGTTGCGATTCCAGATCGGCTCGTAGAGCTGATTGGCGAAGCGCAGCGCCAGGATGTTCTGGACGGTCTCCTTGCCCAGGTAGTGATCGATCCGGAACACAGACTCCGGTGGGAAGACGGCCTCGACGATCGCGTTGAGTTCGCGCGCGCTCGCCAGGTCGTGCCCGAACGGCTTCTCGATCACGACGCGGCGCCAGGACCCGTCGCGCTGCTCGGTCAGGCCGTGTTCCTTGAGCTGGCCGACGACCTCGGCGAAGAACTTCGGCGGGATCGAGAGGTAGAACGCGTGGTTGCCGCCGGTGCCCCGGTTCTTGTCGAGCTCCGCGAGCGTCTCGCAGAGCGTCCCGAAGGCGGCATCGTCACCGAAGTCGCCCTGCACGAAGCGGAAGCCCTCCGACAGGGCCGCCCACACCTCGTCCCGGAAGGGTGTGCGGGCGTGCTCGCGCACCGCGTCGCGCACCACCTGGGCGAAGTCCTGGTCGGCCCACTCGCGCCGGGCGTACCCGACGAGGGAGAAACCGGGCGGCAGCAGACCGCGGTTGGCCAGGTCGTAGATCGCCGGCATCACCTTCTTGCGCGCCAGGTCGCCGGTGACGCCGAACAGAACCAGGCCGCACGGACCGGCGATCCGCGGCAGGCGCTTGTCCCGCGGGTCGCGCAGGGGGTTGCGTCGCGCGTCCCGCTCGGTGGCGATCGGGCCGGCTGCCGCGGTCATGCCCCGAGCGCGGCGAGCAGCGCGGCGATGCCGGCGGGGCGGTCGGTCAGGTGCAGTCGCAGGGCCGGCCGGCCGCGTTCGGTCAGTGCTCCGAGGTCGCCGAGCGCCTGGGCCATCTGCAGGGTGCCGAACGTGTACGGCTGCCCCGGCACCTGCAGGTCCTCGTCGATCGCGCCGGTGATCTGCAGGAACACCCCGACCTGCGGCCCGCCCTTGTGGAACTGCCCGGTGGAGTGCAGGAACCGCGGGCCCCAGCCGAAGGTGACCGGGCGACCGCCCATCAGTTTGGCCAGCGCCGGGCGCAGCTTGGCCACCTCGGCGTCGCCCACGCGGTCCAGGTAGGCCATCACGGCCAGGTATTCCTTCTGCTTCACCTGACGCAGAATCAGTTCCAGGGCGTCGATCATGGTCTTCGCGTCGCCGAAGGCCTCCTCGTCGCCGAAGACCTGGATCGGGCCGTCGGTGAACAGCGGCGCCGGGATGTCCAGCCCGTCGGTGCCGGCGGCGTCGAGCAGTCGCGCGGTGTTCTCCTTGGACTCGGTCACGTTCGGCTGGTCGAAGGGGTTGAGGGCCAGTCCCCAGCCGGTGAACGCGGTCGCCCACTCCCAGAGCAGGAACTGCGCGCCGAGCGGGCCGGAGGTGATCCGTACCTCGGCCTTGTCGTGGTCGCCCAGTACCGCCTTCACGGTGTCGTCGCCGGCGTCGAGGAAGCCGGGGGCGTCGATGCCCTCGAGGATGACCGGAAGCATGCCTTCGCCGCCCTTGCCGGTGGACTCGGCGATGAGCTGCTCGACCCAGTCGCCGAACCCGGTCAGCGCCGGGTCGAGGGTGACCAGGGCCATCTTGTCCCGGCTGCCGCTGGCCGCTCCGGCGAGCGCGGCGCCGAGCAGGAGCCCGGGGTTGTTCGCGGGCTCGGCCAGGGCGGGCTGCAGGGCCTCGGCCTCGTCGAGCAGCTCGGCCACGTCGGCGCCGGCCAGCGCGCTGGGCACCAGGCCGAAGGCGGACAGGGCGCTGTAGCGGCCACCGACCATCGGGTCGGCGAGGAACAGCGCGCGGTAGCCGCCCTCGCGGGCGATCTCCTCGAGGGGCGATTCCGGGTCGGTGATGACGATGAAGCGGCCCGCGATCTGCTCGTCGGACAGGCCGGCCTCGCGGAAGGCGTGGATGTAGGCGCGGCGGTGGCTGTCGGTCTCGATCGTCGAGCCGCTCTTGCTGGCCACGATGACGACGGTGCGTTCGATCCGGTCGGCCAGGGCACGGCGCAGCTGCAGCGGGTCGGTGGTGTCGAGCACCGTGAGCTCGACCCCGGCGTTGGCGCAGATGACCTCGGGCGCGAGCGAGGAGCCGCCCATCCCGGCCAGCACGATGTGGTCGAGGCCGTCGGCGATCAGGCCCTCGCGCACCTGCTGGATCTGGGGGAGCAGAGCGCGCGAGTTGCGGGGCAGGTCGAGCCAGCCGAGACGGTCCACCGCCTCCAGGAACGCGGCTTCACCCCAGAGGTTCGCGTCCTTGTTCGTAAGCCGCTCGACCGCCTTGTGGACGGAGGCGGCCCGCAGGCAGAAGCCGGCACGCTCGCGGATCTCCACCCCGGACAGGCGGATCCGGCACCCGCCGGCCTCGGCGGAGTAGGTGTTGAACGGGTTCGGCGCCTTTTCGGTGCTCACGCCTGGACCCCCGACTGCGCCGCCAGGCGCGTCAGTTCGGCTCCGACCGAGTCGAGCAGTTCCTGCCAGGCGGTCATGAACTTGTCGACGCCCTCCCGCTCGAGCAGGTCGACGACGTCGTCGTAGTCGATGCCCACCGCGGCCAGGTCGGTGAGCACCTGCCGGGCCGCGGCGTAGTGCCCGCGCACCGTGTCGCCCGTCGCGGCGGAGTGGTCGGCGACCGCGTTCAAGGTCGCCTCCGGCATGGTGTTGACAACGCCGGCGGTGACCAGGTCGTCGACGTACAGGGTGTCGGCGTAGGCGGGGTCCTTGACGCCGGTGGACGCCCACAGGGGTCGCTGGGGCTTGGCTCCGGCCGCGGCCAGCGCGGCCCAGCGCTCCCCGGCGGTGATCTCCTCGTAGGCCTCGAACGCCAGGCGCGCGTTGGCGACCGCGGCCTTGCCGCGCAGCGCCTTGGCCTCGTCGGTGCCGAGCTTGTCGAGGCGCTTGTCTATCTCGGTGTCGACCCGGGAGACGAAGAAACTCGCGACGGACCCGATGCGCTCCAGCGGAAGGCCGGCCTTCTGTGCGCGCTCGATCCCGTCGAGGAACGCCTCCATCACGGCGCGGTAGCGCGCCAGGGAGAAGATCAGGGTGACATTGACGCTGATGCCCTCGGCGAGGCACTGCGCGATCGCCGGCAGGCACTGCACCGTGCCCGGGATCTTGATGTACAGGTTGGGGCGGTCGACGGCCCACCACAGGGCACGGGCCTCGGCGACCGTCTTCTCGGGCTCGTGGGCGAAGCGCGGGTCCACCTCGATCGAGACCCGCCCGTCGACTCCGTCGCTCGCGTCGTACACGGCCCGCAGCACGTCGCAGGCCTCGCGCACGTCGGCTGTCGTGATCGCGCGGACCGCCTCGTCGACGTGGACGCCGCGGACCGCGAGGTCGTGGACCTGCGGGTCGTAGAGATCGGACTTGGAGATCGCGTTCTGGAAGATCGAGGGGTTGGTCGTGACACCGACGACGTAGGCGTCGCGCACCATCGCGGCCAGCGTGCCCTTCTGCAGGCGCTCGCGGGACAGATCGTCCAGCCAGATGGCGACCCCGGCCGCCGAGAGTCGTCGTAGGTTGTCGCTCATTCAGTTCTCCTTGCCGTAACGGCATCTGACGATCGGTCAGTTCCCGGTGGTCGAACCCTTCTCGCCGCGGGTGCGGGCGAGCGAGCGGTGTGCGGCGGCCACCACCGCGGGTGCGGTGATGCCGAACTGCTCGAAGAGCGTCGCGTACGGGGCGGAGGCGCCGAAGTGCTCGAGCGAGACGACCTCGCCGCCGTCACCGACGTAGCGCCACCAGCCCTGGGCGATGCCGGCCTCGACCGAGACGCGGGCCTTGACCCGGGGCGGGAGCACGGTCTGGCGGTAGTCGTCGGGTTGGGCGTTGAACCACTCGACGCACGGCATCGAGACCACCCGGGTGCTGACGCCCTCGGCCTCCAGGGCGGTGCGGGCCTCGACCGCGAGCTGCAGTTCGCTGCCGGTGGCGATCAGGATCAGGTCGGGCAGTCCGGAGCCGGCCTCCTGGAGCACGTACCCGCCGCGGGCCACGCCCTCTGCGGAGGTGCCCTCGAGCGTCGGCAGGTTCTGCCGGCTCAGCGCGAGCGCGGCCGGGCCCTGCGGGTTCTCCAGGATCGTCCGCCAGGCGGCGACGGTCTCGTTGGCATCGCCGGGCCGGACCACGTCGAGGCCGGGGATCGCGCGCAGCGACCAGAGATGCTCGACCGGCTGGTGGGTCGGGCCGTCCTCGCCGAGGCCGATCGAGTCGTGCGACCACACGTGCACGACCGGCGCCTTCATCACCGCACCGAGGCGGACCGCGCCGCGCATGTAGTCGGAGAAGACGAGGAACGTGCCGCCGTAGGGGCGGAAGGTCCCGTCCAGCGCGATGCCGTTCATGGCCGCGCCCATGGCGTGCTCGCGCACGCCGAAGTGGATGTTGCGCCCGCCCGGGTCCGCGTTCTTCGCGTTCGATCCCACCGGCAGGAAGCTGGACTCGCCCTCGATCCAGGTGAGGTTGGACTCGGCCAGGTCGGCCGAGCCGCCCCACAGTTCGGGGATCAGCGCGGCGATCGCGTTCAGCGTCTCGCCGGAGGCCTTGCGGGTGGCCACGCTCTTGCCGACCGGGTACTCGGGCAGCTTGGCGGCCCAGCCGTCGGGCAGGCGCTTGGCCCGCATCCGGTCGAGCTCGGCGGCCCGCTCCGGGTTGGCCTCGCGCCAGGCGGCGTAGCGGGTGTCCCACTCGGCATGCAGGGCGCGGCCGCGGTTCACGACCTCGCGGGCGTGCGCGAGGACGTCGTCGGCGACCTGGAAGGACTGCGCCGGGTCGAAGCCGAGCACCGCCTTGGTGGCCGCGACCTCGTCCTTGCCCAGGGCGGAACCGTGCGCCTTGCCGGTGTTCTGGGCGTTGGGTGCCGGCCAGGCGATGATCGAGCGCATCGCGATGATGCTCGGCTGGTCGCGGTTGTCGCGGCCGGCGGCGAGTGCGGCGTGGATGGCGTCGATGTCGTTCGCGTCCTCGACCCGCTGGGTGTGCCAGCCGTAGGCGGCGTAGCGGGCGAGCACGTCCTCGGTGAACGCGACGTCGGTGTCGCCCTCGATCGAGATGTGGTTGTCGTCGTAGAGGACGACGAGCTCGCCGAGCTTCTGCGTGCCCGCGAGGCTGGAGGCCTCCGAGGCGACGCCTTCCTCCATGTCGCCGTCGGAGGCGAACACGTAGACGGTGTGGTCGAACACGCTCTCGCCCGGTGCGGCCTCGGGGTCGAACAGGTGGCGGGTGCGCCGGGCGGCCATCGCCATCCCGACCGCGGTGGCCACGCCCTGCCCGAGCGGGCCGGTGGTGGTCTCGACCCCGGCGGTGTGGTGGACCTCCGGGTGGCCGGGGGTGAGGCTGCCCCACTGGCGCAGGTGGCGCAGGTCGTCCACGGTCAGGCCGTAGCCCGACAGGAACAGCTGGACGTACTGGGTCAGGCTGGAGTGGCCGCAGGACAGGACGAACCTGTCCCGGCCGAGCCAGGCCGGATCGGTGGGGTCGTGGCGGAGCAGACGCTGGTAGGTCAGGTAGGCGGCGGGGGCCAGGCTCATGGCGGTGCCCGGGTGGCCGTTTCCGGCCGCTTCCACGGCGTCCATGGCCAGGATGCGGGCGGTGTCCACGGCGCGGGCGTCGAGGTCGGTCCAGGCGGGGTCGAGGCTGCGTTTGGCGCTGCTCACTGCGGCGGATCCTCTCAATCGGACCGGAGATTCGAGCCTATCCGCCGGTGCCGAACCGCCCGTCGGGGCGTGTGACGCAGCCGGTGCCCCCGATGACCGGAGGGCCCTGGTGCGCGGGCTACAGTGAGTGCCGCTCGTCGCCGGCTGTTGTGGGCCTGCGTGGGCGTGACCATCCCGCGACCGCCCCCCCGAGGTACGAGTGACGACTGTCGATCTCCGCCCCACCGGGGTGCAGGTCGGTGTTGGCCGGCGCAGCCTCGGCGACACGGTGCGGGCCTATGTCGCCCTGACCAAGCCCCGGATCATCGAGCTGCTCCTGGTCACGACCGCGCCTGTGATGTTCCTGGCCGAGCGCGGCGTGCCCGACCTGTGGCTGGTCGTCGCGACCTTGATCGGCGGGACGATGGCCGCCGGGTCCGCGAACGTCCTGAACTGCTACCTCGACCGCGACATCGACCTGCAGATGCGGCGCACCCGTCGCCGGCCGCTGCCGATGCACGGGGTGTCGGCGCGGGAGACCTTGATCTTCGGCGTCCTGCTCGGTATCGCCGCGACGCTGACCCTCGGCCTGGCCGTCAACTGGCTGTCGGCCCTGCTGGCGCTGACCGCCAACCTGTTCTACGTCTTCGGCTACACGATGTTCCTCAAGCGGCGCACGTCGCAGAACATCGTCTGGGGCGGAGCGGCCGGCTGCTTCCCGCCGCTGATCGGCTGGACCGCGGTCACGGGCTCCGTGTCCTGGGCGCCGATCATCCTGTTCGGCGTCGTGTTCTTCTGGACGCCGCCGCACTTCTGGGCGCTGGCCATGCGCTACAAGGAGGACTACGCGGCGGCCGGGGTTCCGATGCTGCCGGTGGTCGCCACCGAGACCCGGGTCATCACCGAGATCACGCTCTACACCTGGGCGACCGTCCTGTGCTCCCTGGCCCTCTGGCCGGTCGCCGACACCGGGGCGCTCTACCCGATCGTGGCCGCCGTCCTCGGCGTCGCGATCCTGATCGAGTCGCACCGCCTGCTCGCCAAGGTGCGCAGCGGCGTCACCGGCGTGGACCTGAACCCGATGCGCCTGTTCCACCTCTCCAACAGCTACCTGGCCCTGCTGTTCCTCGTCATCGCGATCGACGCCGTCGCCTTCGCCTGACCTCTCGCTCGGCGGCCCTCCGGCGTCCTCGAGCGCATCATGGGGCGCGATTGGGCCCTATCAGCGCTCGCGATAGGGCGACGCGGCGCCCCAAGTTGATCCGGGTTGCGCCGAGGTCCCAGCTTGGGGCGCGTCGCCGCCCCTTCCGCGCCGTCGATAGGGCCACGCGACGCCCCAAGTGGGGGCGTCAGGCGGCTCGGCGCAACGAGCGCCCGCCCAGCATCGCGGCGACCTCGCGTTCTATCCGCTGCGGATTCCGGAACACGTCGTGGGCGCCGTATCGGAGTAGAGGGATCCCGCCGACGGCGAGGAGCTTGTTCTCGCGGACGTTGTCCCGTCCGTGCTGCTCGGGCTCGTCGTGGTAGCGGCCGTCGTACTCGATTCCGAAGTCGGGCGAGAAGTACAGGAAGTCGAGGATTCCGAGGAACTCGCCGGCCTCGGAGTACACCGCCCCGTTGAGAATCGGAGGTTCTCGAAGGCCGCCGAGCACGATCACCATGCGTAGTCGGGTTTCGCCCGGGGACGCGGCCTCGTGCCGTGAGAGATCGACCGCCACCCGGACCTTCCTGACGTGAGGCCAGTACGGCCGCTCGTCTGCGAAGCGGAACAGGCCTCGTTGCGTCACCAGGCCGGCGTGCTGGAAGGCGTCTGCGAACACGACGGCCTCGACGAGGGGCGACCGGGCCATCAGCGAGAAGCAGGTGCGCTCCGGCGAGGTCACCGCGATGCCGTTCCACTCGTTGATGTCGATCGGATCCAGGACAATCCGCCGGGTGAGGGAACGCGAGCCCGAGGTGTTGCGATCCTCCCGCCGGACGCCGAGTTCGAGGGGCAGCATTGCGCCGGGGCGAGGTTTCCACACTCCCATCAGCCACGCCGCCGTCAGGCCTGTCACGACTGTTCCGGGCGGTGCGGCCAGCAAGACGGCCTGGAAGCGCAGCTCGTCGGTGAGAGGTAGCGACGCGTCGACGTGCACGTTGGGGAACAAGCGTCGCCAGCAGGAGGAGCGCAGTTGCTTGTCCGTGAGCCCGGCTGCGTACGCGGTGCTCCGGAGGAATGGCCCGGTCCGGAGTTCCGGCGGCATCTGAGGATGCGGCGCCATCTCAGGCCAGGTGAGTCGGTCGTGGTGTGCTGCGGTCCGCGAGCCGCGCCATCAGGAACGGAATGAAGTCGATCACCTCGGCGACGGCCGACGACGCATCCGCCTCCTCGGCTGGCCGAGGTCGCGGGAACGCGCCCAAGATCAGGTCTGCTTCGTGTGGCTCTCGTGTCGTCCCCATGCGTCCCCCTCGCCGGTTGCCAGGCGGCGAGGGTTCATCAGAATCGTGTGGTTACGCGACCGAAGGTTTCGGTTCTGTGGATAACCGCCGGCTCAGCGGGCGAGCGGCCGCCGGTTGTGGAGCTGGGCACGGTCGGCAGCGTCTCGTCCGGCCGCCCAGCCGGCGTGGTTGGACACCGTGGTCCGGCGGGACTTGCTGATCGAGGGGAACAGCTCGCGGACGCGCCGATCGACGTCGGCTGCGTGCTGGGTCAGCACCGGCAGGAGGCGGTCCCGATCGCCGGACTCCGTCACGGCGACCGCCGCGGCGTCGAGGAGACGCTGCCGGATGCGGGCGGCGAAGGAGAGCAGGAACGCGCGGCGGAAGGACTTCGTCCGTGCCGACCCGTCCCAGGGTGTCGCCGCGCTCCGGTACCGGCGCATGGCGACCTCGGCCTGCGTCAGCAGGGACGTGGTGAGCAGGTCGACGGCCTCCAGGTCAGCGGGCGCCCCCACCAGGGTGACCAGACTCTCCGTCGGCGAGAAGACGCAGCGGCAGCGGTTCGCCTCCGCAACAGCTCCCGCGAGTGAGGCCTTGGCCGAGACGTACGGCGCGTGCAGCAAGAGGTCGCGCATGCCGACCTGGCCACGACCGGTCGCCTGCGAATCCACGGCGCCGGCGAGGAGACTTTCGAGCGAGTACTTGCTGATCAGCTCCTGGGCCTTGGCCGTCAGCGCGTCGGCCTCCTCCTCGAACGTTGTCGATTCCGCCTTGGCCAGCAGAGCCCGCACCCGCGCGAGGTGCTTCGACGCGCTGTCGTTCACATCGGACATGAAGTCCCACCCTCCCGTGCCGTCGGTCGGCACCGGGGGAGCGTGGCACTCGGGACCGACATCACTCCGCGGCCTTGTGGACGAACGTCAGGCGGGGACGGCGACGTGGTCGGCGACGCCGTCGTCGACGGCCGACGTGAGCGGGCGGACGCGGGTCGCGAGGACGAGGCGCACCGTGGCGATCACCAGGCAGCCGGCACCGAACATGTGCAGCCCGACGAGCAGCTCGGGCAGGTCGGTGAAGTACTGGACGTAGCCGACAGTGCCCTGCGCCAACTGGACGCCGAGCACGATGCGCGCCGCGGCCTGCAGGTCGGCTGGTGCGCACCGTCGGGTCAGCAGCACGTTGAGCGCCACGGTCCCGAGCACGAGAGCGATCACCGTGTCGGCGTGCAGCATCGAGAACAGGTGCGTGTCCAGGCCGGTGCGCGGGGCATCGACGTCGCCCGCGTGCGGGCCGCTGCCGGTGACGACGGTGCCGAGGTACAGCACGACGGCGGTCAGGCCGAGCAGGCCCAGCGTGAAGCGCTGGATCGTCGGCGCAACAAGGGAAGTGGGCGCCGCATCGCCCTCGCCGACCCGTCGGTACAGCACGGTCGACAGCCCGATCAGCACCATCGAAAGCATCAGATGGCCCATCACGACCCACGGGTTCAGGTCGGTGAGGACGGAGATGCCACCGATGACTGCCTGCGTCGGGATGCCGATGAACAGCACCAGGGCCAGGCGTCGAACGTCGGCCCGGGCCGGGCGCGAACGGTACGCGCCGATCACCGTCGCCAGCGCCACCGCGCCGAGGACATAGGTCAGCATCCGGTTGCCGAACTCGATCTGCTCATGCAGCCCCAGTTCGCCGGTCGGCACGAAGGAGTCCTCGTGACAGCGGGGCCAGGTGGGGCAGCCGAGACCGGAACCCGTGAGACGGACCGCGCCACCGGTCACGACGATCCCGACGTTGGCGACGATCGAGGCCAGTGCCAGCCGCCGCAGACCCACCGGTCCGGGCCGGAAGCGATCGCCGCCCCACGGGCCCCTCGTCGTCACCGCGTCATCGTAAGTGCCGCGCCACGCCGCATCTTGGGGCGCCTACCTGCCCTATGCGGGGCGTGAACAGGGCCACACGACGCCCCAAGATGGGGACCCCCCGCGCCATGCCGCACCTTGGGGCGCCCGGCCGCCCTGTGCGGCGCCCGCATAGGGCCACGCGACGCCCCAAGATGCGGATCTCGCTCGCGCGCTCGGCGGTACCTACTCCCAGCGGAACCAGCGGGCGGCGGCGGCGAGGGAGGCGGCGGCCCAGGCGGCGAGCACGGCCAGGGCGGCCCAGGGGGTGGCGTCGGCGCCGGTGAAGACGTCGCGCAGGCCGGTGGCGAGGGCGGCTGCGGGGGTCAGCTCCAGGACGTCCTCGGCGCCGCCGAACTTGTCCAGCGGGATCACGATGCCGCCGCACATCAGCAGCACCAGGTAGACGAGGTTGGCGGCGGCCAGCGTCGCCTCGGCGCGCATCGTGCCGGCCATCAGCAGGCCGAGCCCGCTGAAGGCGGCGGTGCCGAGCAGGAGCAGCGGCAGGACCATCCCCACCGAACCGGCCGGGTCCCACCCCAGGGCGAAGGCGGTCGCCACCAGCAGGACGAGTTGCAGCCCGATGACGACCAGGACCGAGAGCGTCTTGCCGGTCAGCAGCGCCCAGCGGGGCAGCGGCGACACCGCGAGCCGCTTGAGCACCCCGTACCGGCGCTCGAACCCGGTCGCGATGGCCTGCCCGGTGAATGCGGTCGACATCACGGCCAGCGCGAGGATTCCTGGCGCCAGGAAGTCGACCCGCTCGCCCGGTCCGGTGTCGACCACATCGACGGACGAGAACAGCACCAGCAGCAGCGTCGGGATGATGACGGTGAGCAGCAGGTTCTCGCCGTTGCGCAGCATCATCCGGGTCTCGAAGGCGGCCTGCGCGCGCACCATCCGCGCGACCGGCGCCGCCCCGGGCGCGGGGGACAGGTCCAGACCCGGCGAGGAAGCGCTCACGGAGCCGGCCCCCGCCCGGTCAGGTCGAGGAAGACGTCCTCGAGCGAACGCCGCTCCACAGCGAGCCCCTCCGGCATGACGCCGCGCTCGGCGCACCAGCGGGTCACCGCAGCCAGCGTCGCGGGGTCCATCGGCCCGGTCACCAGGTACACCCCGGGACTTGGCTCGGTGGCCACGGTCCCGGGGGACAGGGCGGACGTCAGCGATGCCACCGGCAGCCCGGCCGGGCCGCGGAACGTCAGCGAGTTGGCCACCCCGGCGCGGGTCAGCTCCGCGGGCGTGCCGGCGGCGATCACCCGGCCGCGGTCGACGATGTGCACCTGGTCAGCCAGCGCTTCCGCCTCGTCCAGCAAATGCGTGGTGAGCACCACGGTGACCCCGTGCTCGCGCAGCGAGCCGATCAGGTCCCAGGTCCGGCGTCGCGCGTGCGGGTCCAGCCCGGCCGTGGGCTCGTCGAGGAACGCCAGCTCCGGGCGTCCCACCACCGCCAGCCCGAGGGCGAGGAGTTGCTTCTCCCCGCCGGACATCCGCCGGTAGGTCGTGCGCCGCGCATCCTGCAGGCCGAGCAGGTCGAACAGCGCCGCCGGGTCCAGAGGAGACGCGTGCAGCGCCGCGACGTGGCGCAGCATCTCCTCCGGCTTCGCGCCGGAGTACACCCCGCCCGCCTGCAGCATCACCCCGATGCGGGGACGCAGCGCCGGATCCCGTGGATCCAGGCCCAGGACCCGGACCGAGCCTTCATCAAGACTCCGCAGCCCGGAGCAGATCTCCAGCGTGGTCGTCTTGCCGGCCCCGTTCGGGCCGAGCACGGCGCTCACCCCGCCCCGTGGGACGGTCAGGTCGAGCCCGTCGACGGCCGCCCGCCCGCCGTAGATCTTGCGCAGGCCGGAGATCTCGATCGCGGGCCCGGACACGGCGGTCAGTGTAGGGAGGGGCGCACCGCTCCTCCGTACGGGTGATAATGGTTAGGTAAGCCTTGCCTACTCATCCGATATGTGGTGAAGTTGTCGGTTCGGTTTGGCAGCGGGCCGGAATTAGGTAACATTGGTGTTGTGAAATCCGTCCGTGACGATCAGGCCGTGGCTGAGCCGCGTGAGCTCGGCCTGCTTGAGGACGTCACCGCCGGTACCCGGGAGAAGGTCGCCCGGGCCATCCTGGAGAACGGCCGCACCACCGCCGCCGATCTGGCCCAGCAGCTGGAGCTCACGCCCGCTGCGGTCCGCCGTCACCTCGACGCCCTGCTGGCCGAGGGACTGATCACCGAGGCCGAGCAGCGCGGGCAGGCCCACCGCGGCCGCGGCCGTCCGGCCAAGGTCTTCGTCGTCACCGACACCGGCCGCCACCACTTCGTCCAGGCCTACGACGACCTGGCCACCTCGGCCCTGCGCTTCCTGGCCGAGACCGCCGGCGCCCACGCTGTCGAGGAGTTCGCGGTCCGACGCGTCGCCGAGCTCGAGGAGCGCTACCGGCCGCAGCTGGCCGCCGTCGCCCCGGCCGACCGGGCCGCCGCGCTCGCCGAAGCACTGTCGGCGGACGGTTACGCCGCCAGCGTCCGCCCCGCTCCGGGCGGCGCCGTCGGCGAGCAGGTCTGCCAGCACCACTGCCCGGTGGCCCACGTCGCCGAGCAGTTCCCCCAGTTGTGCGAGGCCGAGACCGCGGCGTTCGCCCGCCTGCTCGGCACGCATGTCCAGCGACTCGCCACCATCGCCCACGGTGACGGCGTCTGCACCACCTATGTACCGACCGGAAGGACCACGTCATGACCAGCACGACCGAGACTGCCCTCGAAGGCATCGGCCGATACGACTTCGGTTGGTCGGATGCCAACGACGTCGGCGCCACCGCCCGACGCGGGCTGTCCGAGGACGTCGTTCGCAACATCTCCGGGCTGAAGAGTGAGCCCGAGTGGATGCTGGAGCAGCGCCTCAAGGGTCTGAAGCTCTTCTACAAGAAGCCGATGCCGACGTGGGGCTCGGACCTCTCCGGCATCCACTTCGACAACATCAAGTACTTCGTCCGGTCGACGGAGAAGCAGGCGACGTCCTGGGAGGAACTGCCCGAGGACATCAAGAACACCTACGACCGTCTGGGCATCCCGGAGGCGGAGAAGCAGCGCCTCGTCGCCGGTGTCGCCGCACAGTACGAGTCCGAGGTCGTCTACCACCAGATCCGTGAGGACCTCGAGGAGCAGGGCGTCATCTTCCTCGACACCGACACCGGTCTGAAGAAGCACCCGGAGCTCTTCAAGGAGTACTTCGGCAAGGTCATCCCGGCCGGCGACAACAAGTTCTCCGCGCTGAACACCGCTGTGTGGTCCGGCGGGTCGTTCATCTACGTGCCGCCGAACGTCAAGGTCGACATCCCGCTGCAGGCCTACTTCCGGATCAACACCGAGAACATGGGCCAGTTCGAGCGGACGCTGATCATCGTCGACGAGGGTGCCTACGTGCACTACGTCGAGGGCTGCACCGCGCCGATCTACTCCTCGGACTCGCTGCACTCCGCGGTCGTGGAGATCATCGTGAAGAAGGGTGCGCGCTGCCGGTACACGACCATCCAGAACTGGTCGAACAACGTCTACAACCTGGTCACCAAGCGCGCCATCGCCCAAGAGGGCGCGACCATGGAGTGGATCGACGGCAACATCGGCTCCAAGGTCACGATGAAGTACCCGGGCGTCGTGATGACCGGTGAGCACGCGCACGGCGAGGTGCTCTCGATCGCCTTCGCCGGCGAGGGCCAGCACCAGGACGCCGGCGCCAAGATGGTCCACGCCGCTCCGCACACCTCCTCGGCGATCGTGTCCAAGTCCGTCGCGCGCGGCGGTGGCCGCACGTCCTACCGCGGGCTGGTCAAGGTCCAGGAGGGCGCGCACCACTCCAAGTCGACGGTGCGCTGTGACGCGCTGCTGGTCGACACGATCAGCCGCTCGGACACCTACCCCTACGTCGACGTCCGCGAGGACGACGTGGCCCTCGGTCACGAGGCGACGGTCTCGAAGGTCTCCGAGGACCAGTTGTTCTACCTGATGAGCCGCGGCATGGCCGAGGACGAGGCCATGGCGATGATCGTCCGCGGGTTCGTGGAGCCGATCGCCCGTGAGCTGCCGATGGAGTACGCGCTCGAGCTCAACCGGCTGATCGAGCTTCAGATGGAAGGGGCTGTGGGCTAGTGCCCGGCACTGACATGGCGACGGCTGGAGCCGTCGCCACGGAGTTCCCCGTGCCCACAGGGCGCGAGGAGGAGTGGCGTTTCACCCCGATGCGCCGCCTGCGCGGACTGCACGACGGCACCGCCAAGCACGAGGGCAAGGTCCTCGTCGAGGTCGACGCTCCCGAGGGCGTGCTGGTCGAGACCGTCGGTCGGGACGACCCGCGGCTCGGCCGCGCGGGCGCGCCGACCGACCGGGTCGCCCAGACGGCGTTCGAGAGCTTCAGTACCGCCACCGTCATCACCGTCCCGCAGGAGCTCGCTCCCGCGGCGACCGTGCTGACGCTGAGCGGTGAGGGTGCCGAGGGCGCGGCCTACGGCCACATCGTCATCGACGTGAAGCCGTTCGCAGTCGCCACCGTCGTGATCGACCACCAGGGCTCGGCCACCTACGCCGGCACCGTCGAGGTGCACGTGGGTGACGGCGCGAACCTGACATTCGTCAGCCTGCAGGAATGGGCCGACGACACCGTCCACCTCGGACACCAGCGGATCATGCTCGGGCGCGACGCGACCGTGCGCGGCGTCGTGGTGACCTTCGGCGGCTCGGTGGTCCGGCTGTTCCCGCAGGTGCACTACACCGCGCAGGGCGGCGACGCCGAACTGCTCGGGCTCTACTTCGCCGACGCCGGCCAGCACCTGGAGCACCGCCTCCGCGTCGACCACACCGTGCCGAACTGCAAGAGCAACGTGGCCTACAAGGGCGCGCTGCAGGGCGACAAGGCGCACACCGTGTGGATCGGCGACGTCATCATCGGCAAGGACGCCACCGGCACCGACACCTACGAGCTCAACCGGAACCTGATCCTGACTGACGGTGCGTCAGCGGATTCGGTGCCGAACCTGGAGATCTACACCGGCGAGGTTGCCGGCGCCGGGCACGCGAGTGCCACCGGGCGCTTCGACGACGAGCAGCTGTTCTACCTGCAGTCGCGCGGCATCCCCGAGCCCGAGGCCCGCCGCATGGTGGTCCGCGGCTTCTTCGCCGAGATCATCGCCCGGATCGGCATCCCGCTGATCCAGACCCGCCTGCTCGCGACCATCGACGCCGAGCTCGCCAAGACCCTCTGACGGGGCTCCGCCCCCGTCTGCCCCCGAAGAGCAAGAACACGCGGACCGCCCGACAGCGAGGAACTACAAAGACATGAGCACGCTGGAGATCAAGGACCTGCACGTTCAGGTCGACACCGCCGAAGGCGTCAAGGAGATCCTCAAGGGGGTCACCCTGACGATCAAGGCGGGGGAGACCCACGCCGTGATGGGTCCCAACGGCTCGGGCAAGTCCACGCTGGCCTACACGATCGCGGGGCACCCGAAGTACACCGTTACCGGTGGCAGCATCAGCCTCGACGGCGCCGACGTCCTCGAGATGAGCGTCGACGAGCGCGCCCGGGCCGGGCTGTTCCTCGCGATGCAGTATCCGGTCGAGGTCCCCGGCGTCTCGGTGTCGAACTTCCTGCGCACCGCGAAGACCGCGGTCTCGGGTGAGGCGCCGAAGCTGCGGACCTGGGTCAAGGACATGAAGTCCGCCATGGAGCAGCTCCAGATGGACCCGACCTTCGCCGAGCGCAACGTCAACGAGGGCTTCTCCGGCGGCGAGAAGAAGCGCCACGAGATCCTCCAGCTCGAACTGCTCAAGCCGAAGATCGCGATCCTCGACGAGACCGACTCCGGCCTGGACATCGACGCGCTCAAGGTCGTCTCCGAGGGCGTCAACCGGGTCAAGGCCGGCGGCGATGTCGGCGTCCTGCTGATCACCCACTACACCCGGATCCTGCGCTACATCGCGCCGGACCACGTGCACGTCTTCGTCGGCGGCAAGTTCGTCGAGGAGGGCGGCCCGGAGCTCGCCGAGCAGCTCGAGGCCGAGGGCTACGAGCGGTTCCTCGCGAAGGCAACCGCGTAGGCGGCATGACGATGCCTCAGATCAACGGGCTGCTCGACCTGGACAAGATCCGGGCCGACTTCCCGATCCTGGAACGCCGCCTGGCGGGTGAGCGCCCGCTGGTGTACCTGGACTCGGCGAACACCTCGCAGAAGCCGCAGTCGGTGATCGATGCGATCTCCGAGCACTACGCGCTGCACAACGCGAACGTGGCCCGGGCCGCGCACCAGCTCGGCGAGGAGGCCACGGCCGCCTACGAGGGTGCGCGGGACAAGGTCGCGGCCTTCGTGAACGCGCCCAGCCGGGACGGCGTGATCTTCACCAAGAACGCCTCCGAGGCGCTCAACCTCGTGGCCAACGTGCTCACCTGGGCCGGCGACCCGTACGGGATCGGCCCCGGCGACGAGGTCGTCATCACCGAGATGGAGCACCACTCCAACATCGTCCCGTGGCAGCTGGCCTGCGAACGGCGCGGCGCCACCCTGCGGTGGTTCGGGATCACCGACGAGGGCCGCCTCGACCTGAGCAACATCGACGACCTGATCACCGAGCGGACCAAGGTCGTGGCGGTGACCTGGGTGTCCAACGCGCTCGGCACGATCAACCCGGTCGCCGAGATCACCCGCCGGGCCCACGAGGTCGGGGCCCTGGTCGTCATCGACGCCTCGCAGTCGGTGCCCCAGATGCCGGTGGACGTCACCGCGCTCGGCGCGGACTTCGTCGCCTTCACCGGGCACAAGCTCTGCGGGCCGACCGGCATCGGCGTCCTGGTCGCCAAGCCCGAACTGCTCAACCAGCTCCCGCCGTTCCTGGGCGGCGGCGAGATGATCGAGATCGTCCGCATGGAGGGCTCGACCTACGCCGAGGCACCGCACCGCTTCGAGGCCGGCACCCCGCCGATCGTGCAGGCGGTCGGGTTGGGCGCGGCCATCGACTACCTCTCCGCCATCGGCATGGACGCCGTCGCCGCGCACGAGCACGCCATCACCGGGTACGCGCTGGAGCGCCTCCAGAGCGTCGACGGTGTGCGCATCCTCGGGCCGACCGAGAACGTCGACCGCGGCGGAGCGATCAGTTTCGAGCTCGGCGACATCCACCCGCACGACGTCGGCCAGGTGCTGGACTCCTACGGCATCGCGGTGCGCGGCGGCCACCACTGCGCGCGGCCGGTGCACGCGCGGTTCGGCGTGACCGCGTCCAACCGGGCGTCGTTCTACCTCTACACGAAGCCCGAGGAAATTGATGCCCTCGTCGAGGGGTTGGACGCCGTGAAGGCGTACTTCTTGAGGGGGGCGTGACGGCGGTGGAATCCCCACAGATCGACTCGCTGTACCAGGAGATCATCCTCGACCACTACCGCAATCCCCGGCACAAGGGTCTGCGGGAGCCGTACGAGGCGCAGGTGCACCACGTGAACCCGACCTGCGGGGACGAGGTGACGCTGCGGGTGCACGTCGCCGACGGCAAGATCGCCGACGTGTCCTACGACAGCCTCGGCTGCTCGATCAGCCAGGCCTCGGCCTCGGTGCTCACCGAACTGCTGATCGGCAAGGACCTCGACGAGGCCATGGCCGTGCACGAAGAATTCCTCGCCCTCATGCAGTCCAAGGGCCAGGCCACCCCTGACGAGGACGTCCTGGAGGATGCCGTCGCCTTCGCCGGGGTATCGAAGTACCCAGCGCGCATCAAGTGCGCGCTGCTTTCCTGGATGGCCTGGAAAGATGCCACTGCACAAGCCCTCGTGAACGGAGCCCAATCATGACCACCAGCGCACCGACCGAGGACGACCTCACCGAGGCGATGCGTGACGTCGTCGACCCCGAGCTCGGCATCAACGTGGTCGACCTCGGCCTGGTCTACGGGGTCAGCGTCGACGAGTCGAACATCGCGACCATCGACATGACCCTGACCTCCGCGGCCTGCCCGCTCACCGACGTCATCGAGGACCAGACCCGCCAGGCCCTCGAGGGCCTGGTCGCGGACTTCCGGATCAACTGGGTCTGGATGCCGCCGTGGGGACCGGACAAGATCACCGACGACGGCCGCGAGCAGCTCCGCGCCCTGGGCTTCAACGTCTAGACCAGCCCTTTCGGCGTGTTATCCACAGCCACGCCGATGGCCGTGGCGCGCCGTCGTGGCCGGGCCTAACATCCGGGCATGATCGACGAAGTGGCGCTGGCACCACGGGTGTCAGCCCTTGAAGGCCTTCTCGAACGGATCAATCTGGATCTTTCCGAGACGCGGATGTTGGCGGCCAGTGCGAACCTGAACGCGGTGACGGCCCGCTCGGCTGTCCGGAGTGTCAAAGGCAACCTTGAGGACTCGCGCGCGCTGCTCCTCGACCTCGTCGGGCGGATGGATTCCGCCCGCGCGGGAGAGCGCAATCGCCTGGAGTTCGTCGTCAGCCGTATCGATCGCGCCCTGCAGACCATCGCGCTGGACGGGTGACAGATGGCCGGCATCGAAGACCTGCAACGGCGGGTATCAACTCTCGAAGCGCGGGCCACCGCAGTGGCGGAGGAGGTCGCGGACGCCCGGAACCTGGCCGCAGGAGCGGGCGGCGAGGTGGCTGAGCTCGGCATCAAGGTCCGTGTGACCTCTGAGCTGATCCAGGCCCTCCATCACACCCAGAGCGAGACTCTCAAGCTTGTTAACGCTCTGGATCGACGTGTGGGTTCTTTGGAGCGGGAGGTGCGCGCTGGGCTTCGCGATGACCGGTGCGGGCTTCGCCGCTCTCGCCGAGCGTCTCGACCGAGCGATCGGTGAGGGCTGATCGCCGACTCCACTCCGCGCCCCCGCAGCGTCGAGGTTGAAGCGGAGCGCATCCCGCGCTGGTTCGCCAACTTCGCCGATCGAAACGGCGGTCTGACGGATGCTCAGGCCACGGCTGACGGCGTACGCGCCGTCGCCGGCAACGGGACGGTCGCCGCGTGCGTAGCGCCGTTCCTGACGTCCTGGGCCCCGGCTGGCGACCCGGTTGAAGCGCTCGCCGCGCACGCGACCAGGGAACGCCGGGTCGGCGTGCTCCTGGTGCGGCTGGGCGGCTACGCCGCAGCAGTTTTCGACGGCCCGGTGGTGGTTCGGTCCAAGGTGGGATCGCGCCACGTCCAAGGTCGCAGTGCGGCCGGCGGGTGGTCCCAGCAGCGCTTCGCCCGCCGACGCGCCAACCAGGCAGACGCGGCGCTCGATGCCGCCGCGGCTACGGCCGTCGGGATCCTGCTGCCCGAGTTAGATCTCCTCGATGCACTGGTGCTCGGCGGCGAGCGCAAGGCGGTCGATCGCGTCCTCGCCGACCGGACTCTCGTTCCGCTGAGCAAGGTCCCGGTCGAGCCGCGCTTCCTCACTGTCCCCGACCCGCGCCTCGACATTTTGCGGACGACGCCCACGCAGTTCCGCGCCATCACCGTCCACCTCACCGACCCAGGCTGATTCACAGACTCCGTTCCTACGCTTCGGTCATGCATGCGCTGCCCGTGGTGGTGGCGGTCCTGGTGGGGCTGGCGGCCTGCACCGAGGGCGGTCCTTCTGCTGCGCCGGCGACGACAGCGCCTGCGCTCACGCAGACGCCGACGCCGGAGCCGGCCCGGGTCGCCACGCTGGCGATCGTCGGCGATCTGATGCTCGGCCGCCGGGTGGGCGAGGCGATCGCGGACGACCCGGCGGCGCCGCTGCGACCAACGGCGAAGCGACTCTCCGCAGCGGATCTCACGATCGGCACCTTCGAGGCGACGCTGTCCCGGCTCGGCCGACCTACGCAGGGCGACGACTCCTTCAGTGCCGACCCGGCGGTGCTGGAGGGATTGAAGCTCGCCGGCTTCGACCTGTTCTCACTCGCGAACAACCACGTGGGCGACTTCGGGGACCGCTCGCTCCTGGACACCGTCCGCCGGCTCCGTGCCGCGGGATTCGCGACGGTGGGTGCGGGGGCCGACGCCGCCGAGGCCCGGGCACCGGCAGTGCTGGAGGCGAACGGCTTACGCATCGGAGTGCTGGCCTTCAACGCGATCGGGGAGACCCCGCGGGCGGGGCCGAGCCGGCCGGGTGCGGTCACGCTCGCGATGCAGCCACGACTCGGGAACCTCAACGACGGCGACCTGACCGCGATGACCGACGCGATCCGCGACCTCGACGCCGACACCGACGCCGTGCTCGTCCTGCCCCACTGGGGTGACCAGTACACGCCGGTCGCAGTGCCGGACCAGCGCCGGGTGGCCCGGGCGCTGGTCGGGGCGGGGGCTGATCTCGTCGTCGGCAGTCATCCGCACGTCGTGCAGGGGGCCGATTCCGCGCCGGGCCCGGACGGGCCCGGGTTCATCGCGTACTCGCTCGGCAACTACGTCTTCGACATGGACTTCTCGGTCCCGACCCAACAGGGAGCGATTCTCGAGCTCGACCTTGGCGGGCGGTCAGCAGGACGCGGAGGTCCGGTCCGCCGACTTCGTGCCCTACCGGATCGGAGCGGACTTCGCGCCGCGAGTGCTGAATTCGGATTCGGCCCAGGCCCGCGAGATCCTCGGCCGGATCCGGGCCAACAGCGCCGAGACGTTCACCCCACCGGGCCGGTGAGCCACTCCCACACCAGGCGCCCGACCCGGTCGAGCTGAGCGCGTGCCACGACCTCCGGCCGATCCCGGGCGGAGTGGTACTCCGCATACGGCGTCGAGCCGATCCGAGCGGCCCAGAACCCCGCCTTCTCGAAGGACCAGTGGTCGCTGGACCGGTTCTGTCCGCAGTCCCGTGCCGGCACGTCGGCCCGGCGCGCCGCGGCCCGCAACTCGATCACCAGTTGTTGTTCGCCCCGGCCGCCGTTGCAGACCGGAACGGTCGTCCCGACCCCGACCCGATCCAGCGACAGCATCCCGATCAGTGCATCGCGCTGAGGATCCGTCAGCTGATCGACGTAATAACGGGATCCGTAGTGGTGCCGGTCGTCGCCAGGACCGCGCGGCTCCTCCGCACCGAAGGCGACGAAGACGACCGGGAGCCGCAGTGACGCGGGATCCGTCGCCGCCATCCGGGCCAGTTCCAGCAGGACCGCCACCCCGGAGGCGTTGTCCTCCGCGCCGGGTGCCTGCGGCACCGTGTCCAGGTGCGCACCGATCAGCAGGTGCTCCTCCTCGAGGTCGAAACCGCTCGGGGTGCCAATGACGTTGAGGGTCTCACCGGCGGGTACGGGCACGCCCCACGAGACGCCGGCCGGAACGCGGAAGGGCTGTTCGCTTACCTCGTACCCCAGCGTCTGCAGCCGCACCCGGACGCGCGCGGCGGCCTGCCGGTAGCCCCCGGTGGTGGCCTCGCGTGGGCCGATCCGGCCGGCCAGGTCGCGCACCCGCGCCAGCGCGGCGTCCGCGGAGAACTGCGGCGCTCGGGTCGCCGCGGTGGGGGAGGGACTCGCGGTGGGCACGCTCGTCGGCGCGGGAGCCGGCGATGCGCTCGGTCGTGCTCCCTCATCGCTCGTGCAGGCGCCGAGCGCCGCCAGGACAGCGGCGGCAGCGAGACGACCCATGGCGCGCACGCGGCCAGCGCTAGATCGGCGATCGGAAGCCTCGTCCGCTCGGAGGCGCGGGCCCGGTCCGCACGGATCTGTCCGATCCGTCCCCTGCGTCCGACCATGGATCCGTGCGGCGGGGAGCCGCCATGTCCTGGGGGTTCTGCGGTGCGGGTAGTGCGCTGGGTCGCGGCAATCGCCGCAGTGGGTTCCCTCGCGGGATGCGGCGCGATCAACGCCGACGTCGCCGGCCGCGGGTTCACCGGACCGCGGTGCCGGTCTCGTCCGGCGGCCAGAACACGGCGACCCGTTTGCTGACCGACGCCGTGGCCGCGATGGCCCGGGCCAGCACCGGCACTCTGCACGCGACGGCGCAGGTCGAGGGCCACACCTGGTCGAACAGGGTGGTCGTGGATGCGCGTTTCGACCTGGACAAGGACCGCTGGTCGGCGGCGATGACCTCGATGCCGTCCGGCAAGGGTGCTCAGCTGCCCGAGCGCGGCACGATGGACCTCGTCGGAACCCACGACCGCAGCTACGTCCGCTCGCGCGATCCCGCCGCCGCGGGCGCGCCGTGGGTCGGCTACCGGGCCCCCGCCGAGGCGGACGGCGCGGCCACTAACTGACGTAGAGTCAGATCTTCTGCGCCGGGGTGTACGTGCTGACGACGCCCTTGTCGATCACCACGACGCGGTCGCAGTCGTACTCGCGCAACTGCTGGAACTGCTCGGCGATCACCACGGACGTCCCGCGGTCCAGACAGATCCGCTGCAGCGTCTCGTACACCCGGTCCACGATCACCGGGGCCAGGCCCTGGGAGGGTTCCTCGACCAGTATCAGGTCCGGTCCGGACATCAGGGCGCGCCCGATCGCGAGCATCTGCTGCTCACCACCGGAGAGCGTCCCGGCCAACTGGGTGGACCGGTCGGACAGGATCGGGAAGTAGGAGAACACCTCGGCGCGGCGCTCCCGCAGTCGCCGGGTGGGGACGTGCGAGGCGCCCGCGTCGAGGTTCTCGCGGACCGAGAGCGTCGGAAACACCCGGCGGCCCTCCGGGGAGTAGCTGACCCCGGCACGGGTGCGGCGCGCGACCGCCCATTTCTCCATCCGCTCGCCCTCGTAGCGGATCTCGCCGGCGAGGACCGCAACGGTCCCCATCACGGCCTTGAGCAGTGTGGACTTCCCTGCGCCGTTCCCGCCGACCAGGATCACGATCTCGCCGGGCGCGACCTCGAGGTCGACGTCGAAGACCACGGGAACGCGGTCGTAACCGGCCCGCAGGCCGCGCAACTGCAAGCGGGATTCAGCCACCGGACACCCCGCTCGGCTCAGCGGCCATCCGTTCGCGCCAGCCGACGGTCGCGGCGCTGCGGCCGGCGCCGAGGTAGCGCTCCTGGACCTGGGCATCCGCCGCGACGAGACCCGGCGCGCCGTGGGCCAGGATCTGACCCTCCGCCAGAACATAGACCTCGTCGCAGCTCTCCATAACTGCCTTCACGTAGTGCTCGACGAGCAGCACCGTGAGCCCGAGGTCGGCCTGCAGGCGCCGCACCAGCCCGATCAGCGCGCCGGAGGAGGCCGGGTCCAGTCCGGAGGTCGGCTCGTCGAGCAGCAGCACCTGCGGCCCGGACAGCAGCGCCCGGCCCAGCTCGGTGCGCCGCCGGGCCGAGAACTCCAGCTCGCCGACCCGCTCGTCCCAGTACCGCTCGATGTCGAGCAGGCAGGCGATCGCCCAGGCCGCTTCCTCCGCCTCCCGCACCTGCCGCCACTGCGCCGGCATTCCGGCCACGAACTGGGCGAGGCTGCCATGGATCCGCAGCCCGGCGCCGGCCAGCAGATTGTCCGCGACGGAGAGCTCCTTGACGATCCGCGTGGTCTGGAAGGTGCGGGTCATACCCATCGCGGCCCGCTGGAAGGGCTGGTCCCGGGTGACGTCGGTGCCGAAGATGCAGACCGTGCCGCGGTCGGGCCGGGTCAGTCCGGACACCACGTCGAACAGGGTGGTCTTGCCCGCGCCGTTGGGCCCGATCAGGCCGGTGAAGGACCCGGTCGGCACCTCGAGGCTGGCCCCGCGCAGCGCGTGCACCCCGCCGAACGAGAGGTGGATGTCCTGCACGGACAGGGCCATCGGGTCGGTGCGCCGGGGTGGGAACCAGCTCTCCAACGTCTCCAGCGACTGCTGGCGGACTTCGTCGCTCGGGCCGATCTCGCGGAGCTCGGTCAGGCCGTCGGAGCGGGCCAGCACCTCGGCGGCCGTGTGAAAGGAGGAGGGGCGGCGCGAGCGCCGCTGCGCCGCCGGGCCGAAGCGCAGCCGCCGGTACAGGTCCTGGACCCGCCCGCCCAGCCCGCGCGAGCCGCACAGCACCCCGGCCAGCAGCGAGATGCCGGCCAGCAGCTGGTAGTTGATGTGCAGCTTCTCCAACTGGAACGGGATGTACTGGAACGCGACCGCCACGACGAGCACGCCGACCATCGAGTCGAAGCCGCCGAGGATCGCGATCGAGAGCCACAGCAGCGAGGTGGTCGCGGTGTAGTTCACCGTGCCCGGGGTGCTGCCGTAGAGCGTCGCGGCGAGGATCCCGGCCAGTCCGCCCAGGGCACCGCACACGCCGAAGGCCAGCGCCTTGATCTTCAGCGGCCGCACCCCGACCGCGACCGCGGCCTGCTGGTCCGCGCCGACCAGCATGATCGCCCGGCCGTACGGGGACAGACGCAGGCGCTGCAGGAACACCAGCACGAGCGCGACCACGCTGAGGACGAACAGATAGAACGCGCGGTCGTCGTGGCTGGAGACCTCGTAGCCGAAGATGTGCGGGCTCGGTGTGGTCAGTCCCTGGTCGCCGCCGGTGAGCCGGTACTGGGTGAAGACGATGCGTTCGACGAGGATCTGCACGCCGAGGGTGAAGACCATCACGTACACCCCGGACAGGCGCACGCTGAACAACGCGACCGCGAGCATCATCAGGACGCCGACGGCGACGGCCACCACGATCGCAATCACCAGCGGGTGACCCCAGCCGTTCGGCCCGGGCCGGTACACCCACGAGCCGAGGTAGAGCGAGGTGGCGTAGACCCCGGCCGCGGCCAGGTTGATCTCGCGCGCCCAGCCGACCATCACCATGAGGCCGAGCGCGAGCACGCCGATGATGAGCCCGGTGGTGACGGAGTAGACCCGGTAGTCCGGGGCCAGGAAGATCCAGCCGATCGCGATGACGACCCCGACGCTGTTCAGCGGCTGGCGCAGCAGCGAGAGCAGCGGACGCGACCGGCTGTAGGGGTTGTCGGCGGCGCGGTCGGAGGACCTGTTCACGGCGCTCATGTGCGCATCGCCAACGACGTCCGGGGAGAGTTGCGGTTGCGCCAGGCCGCCGCCCCGACCGCGGTCGCCACCATCGCGATGAAGATCATCCCTTCGCGGGTGGCCGGGTTGATCTCCCCGAGCGCGGAGGTGCTCGCGAAGCTGTCGATGGTGCTGAGCACGACCGCGCCGAACAGAGCCAGGGGCGCACTGCTGAACCCGCCGACGACGGCGACGGTGAGGGCACGGAAGAACACCAGCAGGATCGCCGAGAGGTCGGTGCCGGCCAGCGGGGCGAGCAGCGCGCCGGCCAGCGCCGCCATCGCGCCGGCCGCCACGTACGAGCCGACCCCGATCCGGTAGAGCCGGATACCCGACCAGCGGGCGGCCTCGACGTCGTCGGAGATCGCCCGCGCGTTCACCCCGGCCCGGGTCCGGTTCAGGTACAGCGAGACCAGCCCCACCAGGACCAGGCTGATCAGCAGGCAGGCGAACTGGTGCGCGCTGACGTTGTACGACCAGATCCGGAAGGTGCCATCGCCGAACGGACTGGCCGCGATCGCCACGTCGGGCGCCACCGGGAAGTTCTCCGTCGCGACCGCTCCGATGATCAGCATCGCCGCGATCGAGACCGTGGACAGCGTCAGCGCCGGCAGGAACGCGATCCGGGAGTTCATCATCACCAGGCCGTAGCCCGCGCCGATGCCAGCGCCGATGCCCATGATCACGACCAGCGCGACCCAGCCGGGCATCGTGTACTCGACGGTGAAGTGGTAGTACCCGTACGCCCCGACGACCGCGATCCCGTAGTGGACGAAGCCGATCGTGCGGCTGATCCGGAAGGTCAGGACCAGGGCGATCGCCAGCACGCTGTAGATCCCGGCGTTGGCCAGCCCGATCACGAACGCCGGGCCGAACAGGTCCGGATTCGGGTCGATTCCGAGCATGGCCACGCCTTCCCTACGCGGCCGACCCCGGGACTGGATCGGACGCGGGCTGGGCCAGCTTAGAATCTGCCAAGGCATGATCACCGCGACCGGACTTGAGCTGCGGGTGGGGGCGCGGCTCCTACTCGGCGCTGCGTCGTTCCGTGTGGGCGCCGGGGACCGGGTCGGCCTGGTCGGGCGCAACGGCGCCGGCAAGACGACGCTGACCAAGGTGCTGGCCGGCGAGGGCCTGCCCGCCGCCGGGCAGGTGACCCGCTCGGGCGACGTCGGCTACCTGCCCCAGGACCCGCGCACGGGCGACCTGGACGTGCTCGCCCGGGACCGGATCCTGTCGGCCCGCGGCCTGGACGAGATCGTCGCCGGCATGCGCGCGACCGAGGGTCAGATGGCCAGCGCCGACCCCGACACCCACGACAAGGCGATGCGGCGGTACACCCGCCTCGAGCAGGAGTTCGTCACCAAGGGCGGCTACGCCGCCGAGTCCGAGGCCGCGTCCTTCGCCGCCAGCCTCGGGCTCCCGGACCGGGTGCTCGGCCAGCCCCTGCACACCCTCTCCGGCGGCCAGCGGCGCCGCGTCGAGCTGGCCCGGATCCTGTTCAGCGGCGCCGGCACCCTGTTGCTGGACGAGCCGACCAACCACCTCGACGTCGACTCGGTCGTCTGGTTGCGCGATTACCTCAAGACCTTCCCCGGCGGCCTGATCGTGATCAGCCACGACGTCGCGCTGGTCGAGCAGACCGTCAACAAGGTCTTCCACCTCGACGCCAACCGCTGCGAACTCGACGTCTACAACGTGGGCTGGAAGGCCTACCTGCAGCAGCGCGAGACCGACGAGCGCCGGCGGCACCGGGAGCGGGCCAACGCGGAGAAGAAGGCCGCCGAGCTCACCGCGCAGGCCAACAAGATGCGGGCCAAGGCGACCAAGGCGGTGGCTGCGCAGAACATGCTCAAGCGCGCCGACGCCCTCGTCGCCGGTCTCGAGGGCGAACGCAAGGCCGACAAGGTCGCCAAGATCCGTTTCCCCGAGCCCGCGCCGTGCGGCAAGACCCCGCTGATGGCGACCGGCCTTTCGAAGTCCTACGGCTCGCTCGAGGTCTTCACCGACGTCGACCTCGCGGTGGACCGGGGCGCCCGGGTGGTCATCCTCGGTCTCAACGGCGCGGGCAAGACGACGTTGCTGCGCATGATGGCCGGCGTCGAGGAACCCGACACCGGCGAGATCGTGCCCGGGCACGGACTGAAGATCGGGTACTACGCGCAGGAGCACGAGACGCTCGACCCCGAGCGCACGGTGCTGGAGAACATCCAGTCCGCATCGCCGGACATGGCCGAGACGGACCTGCGCAAGCTGCTCGGTTCGTTCCTGTTCACCGGGGACGACGCGGACAAGCCCGCGGGAGTGCTCTCCGGCGGGGAGAAGACCCGCCTGGCGCTCGCCGCGCTGGTCGTCTCGAGCGCGAATGTGCTGCTGCTCGACGAGCCGACCAACAACCTGGACCCGGCCAGCCGCGAGGAGATCCTCGCTGCGCTCCGCCGTTACTCCGGCGCCATCGTGCTGGTCTCGCACGACGAGGGCGCCGTGCTCGCGCTCAACCCGGAAAAGCTCATCCTGCTGCCCGACGGCATTGAGGACCTCTGGGGCGATGAGTATGCGGATCTTGTCGCCCTTGCGTGATCGTTTTTGACGATCTGCACCGATTCGTTCCGGTAGGGCATGACATCTGCCAGTACGTCATGTGCCTGGCGTCACCTGTTTTGCGGAACACCCTCACCTTCACGTTCCATCCCGCCGATCATGCAGGTCTCGGGGTCCAGAGACCGGTTCGCGTTTGAGCGACAGTTCGATCGGAGGCACCACGTGGCCGAAACGCTGCGCAAGGGCAGTCGGGTCACCGGTAGCGCGCGAGAGCGTCTTGCTGCCGACCTGAAGAAGAAGTACGGCATGGGCCGGAGCATCCGCGCCCTGGCCGAGGAGACCGGACGTTCCTACGGGTTCGTCCACCGCATGCTGACCGAGTCCGGGGTCACCCTCCGCGGCCGCGGCGGCGCTACCCGGGGCAAGGTCAAGGCCTGAAGCCTGACTCCTCCGAACGGGCTTGAGCCGGCCGGCGCTTCCGAGCGTCGGCCGGCTCTCCCGCGTCAACTCCACTATCGGGAGAGTCTGTGCACGCTCAGTAGGGTCGGCGCATGACTGAGAGCACTGTCGTGAAGTCCGACGTCCTGGCCGCCGGCGGGATCCGCCTCGAGGTCGACGGGGCTGCCGCCTCCGTCGTGCTCGACCGCGCGGACCGGCGCAACGCGATGACGCCGACGATGTGGCTGGCGCTGGGGGCGGTCCCCGATCTGCTGCCCGACGGCGTGCGCGTGGTGGTCATCCGCGGGGACGGCCCGACCTTCTGCGCCGGGCTCGATCTGCGCCTCGCCAGTCCTGAGGGCGTACCCGGTGAGGGCTCGCTGGCCTCCATCGTCGCCGACCAGAGCGACGCGGAGGTCGCCGATCAGGTCGGCATCTGGCAGCAGGGCTTTCTCTGGTTGCGCGACGCGCGCTGGATCACGATCTGCGCAGTGCAGGGTGGGGCTGTCGGCGGCGGTTTCCAGCTCGCGCTGTCCGCGGACCTGATCGTCGCGGCGGACGATGCGCGCTTCTGCATGAAGGAGAACGCGCTCGGCCTGATCCCGGACCTCACCGGGACCAAGGCTCTGATCGACCGCGTGGGCTACTCCCGGGCGCTGGAGATCTGCGCGACCTCCCGCTGGGTGGACGCCGCAGAGGCCGACCGGCTGGGCATCGTGCACTCCGTCGTCGCGCCGGCAGACCTGGAGTCTGCGGTGCGGGCGCTGGTGGACTCACTGCTGGCGACGTTCCCGGCTCCGGGGGTGGCGGTGAAGCAGCTTCTGCTCGACGCCTACGACCGCGACATCGCGACGCAGGCGCGGGCCGAGCGCGAGGCCCAGGTCCCGCTGATCCGCGCAATGATCCGCCGCGTCAGTTCGGGCTGAGGCGTCGATCGATCTCGTAGGCCAGCGCCAGTTCGGCAACCGTGCGCGGGTCGCCGAGCGAGCGGCCGGTGCAGGACTCCAGCCGGCGCAGGCGGTGCCGCACCGTGTTCGGGTGGACGTAGAGCGCCTCGGCGGTGACGTCGGCGGAGCCGTTGTCCAGCCAGGCCCCGAAGGTCTCCAGCAGCAACCGCCGGTCGCGGGCTGAGAGGTCGTCCAGTCCCGCCAGGGACCGGGCCGCGATCCGGCGCATCACGTCGGGTTCGGCGACGGCGGCGATCGCGAGCGGGTCGGACCCGAACGGCACCACCGGGCGTTCCTCGGTGCTGCCGCGCAGCGCGATCCGCGCCAGGCGCAGGGCCTCCGGGGTCTCGGCGAGACGGTCGAAGGACGGACTGACCCCGACCGCGCCGGTGGCTCCCGCGGCCAGCACGGTCAGCAGCTTCTCGACCGGGTCCTTGCGGCCGCGCTGCGCCTTGGGCAGACCGGCGACGCCGACCTGTGCGTCGTGGTCCAGCCGCCAAGCCGAGGCAATACCGACGTCGCGGAGCCGGCGTTCGATCTGGGGGAGCGCGGCCTGCGCGGCCTCGGTGACGGTGGCCGCGACGACGACGTAGGGGCCGGCGGGCGGCAACCGCAGCGCCTGGGCCACGTCCCAGGCGGAGGTCTCGGCGTCGAGGCGCCCGGCCAGCAGGGCCTGGACCAGCGCGGAGCGGCGTTCCTCGGCCCCGAGCATCCGGTCGGTCATCTCGTCGCGGTAGCCCTCGGACATCGCGTAGGTGAAGGTGTCGAGCACCACCCACATGTCGGTGGCCGCGCGGACCAGGACCGCGGGACTCAGGTTCTGCTTCAGCGCGGCTGCGGCCAGGGCGGTCCAGATCGTCCGGCCACCGATGCGGAAGGCGTCCATGACGGCGGTGAGCGGGACCCCGGCCGCGGCCCGGGCCCGTCCGACCGCGCGGGCCTCGATCGCATGCCGGCCGGGCTCGTCGCCGAGCCCGCGCAGGATCGCCTGGGCCTGCTGGTCGCATGATGTACGCAGCAGGTCGACGCTGATCAGCTCGCCAGTGCCGTAGGCCGGGATCGTCGCCACGATCGTGTCGGCCATCTTCGCGCCCAGCTCCGGAGCGCGGGGGAGCAGAGCGTGCGCGAGGGCGGTCACCTGCTCGGCGACCGCCGTCTCGGGGTCGACCGGAGGCTTGGCCGTGCCGGCTACGTCGCTGTACCGCCATACAACTGCACCCTGTCGGTCAAGCAGTTCAGATTCGATAGATTGTCTGGTGGAACAATCTAGACCGTCGAACGAGGTTGTGCACGACATCGCTCCCAGGGTGGATCGCGGACACGATCTACCCATCGGCCAGAGGGGCCGCAGACACCTAGAGGAGCTGAGAGCGATGAGCAAGAACACCGCCACCCCGACCACCGTCACCTCCACCATCACTCCGCGCGAGCGGGCCGAGATCGACGCGGCGAACGCCTCCGGTCGTCAGCCCGTGCTCTTTGTCCACGGCCTGTGGCTGCTGGCCGGCAGCTGGAACAACTGGAAGGACCTGTTCGAGGCCAACGGCTACGCCGCCGTCGCGGCCGACTGGCCGGACGACCCGGCGACCGTCGATGAGGGCCGCGCGAACCCCCAGTCCTTCGCCGGCAAGAAGGTCGGCCAGGTGGCGGACCACGTTTCCGAGGTGGCCGCCGCGCTGAACCGCAAGCCCATCGTGATCGGGCACTCCTTCGGCGGGCTGCTCACCCAGATCGTCGTCGGCCGCGGGCTCGGTGCCGGCGCCGTCGCGATCGACCCGGCGCCGTTCAAGGGCGTCCTGCCGCTGCCGTTCTCCGCGCTGCGCAGTGCCTTCCCGACGCTGCGCAATCCCGCGAACTACCGCCGCTCGATCATGCTGACGCCGGATCAGTTCCGGTACTCCTTCACCAACATGCTCTCCGAGGACGAGGCCGCGGCCGCCTACGCCACCTACCCGGTGCCGACCCCCGGCGCCCCGCTCTTCCAGGCCGCCGCCGCCAACCTCAAGCCCGGCGGGCAGACCAAGGCGAACACCAGGCACCCGGACCGCGGCCCGCTGCTGATCATCTCCGGCGAGAACGACACCACCGTGCCCTTCGCGATGGCGCACGCCGCCTACAAGAAGCAGCGCCGCAACACCTCGGTCACCGAGTTCATCGAGCTCCCCGGCCGCGGCCACTCCCTGGTCTTCGACAGCGGCTGGACCGAGGTCGCGCAAACCGCGCTGGAGTTTCTGAATCGACACGGCCTGGCGAACAACGGCCTGGGCGCCGACAGGACCGCAACCGTCGGCGACGCCGTCTAAAGTCGACGACGATGACGACCCCAGGAGCGCAGTGACGCAGCTGTCCCCGTGGTCGACCTACCGGGCCTACACCAAGGTCAAGCCCGGCAAGGCGGCCAAGGGGACGGCGCGTCGCATTCTGGGGTACGCCCAGCCCTACAAGGGCTGGATCGCGTGCTTCATCACGTTGGTCGTGCTCGACTCGATGCTGATCGTCGCCACCCCGTTGCTGCTGAAGACGATCATCGACGACGGGGTGATCCCGGGGGACCGCTCGCTGGTCACCACCCTCGCGCTGGTCGTCGCCGGCATCGCGGTCGCGGACGCGATCCTCACCCTCATCCAGCGCTGGTACTCGGCCCGCATCGGTGAGGGCCTGATCTACGACCTCCGCACCAAGGTCTTCGCCCATGTGCAGCAGATGCCGGTGGCCTTCTTCACCCGGACCCAGACCGGGGCGCTGATCTCCCGCCTCAACAGTGACGTGCTCGGCGCGCAGTCCGCGTTCACCTCGACCCTGTCCGGCGTCGTCGCCAACTCGGTCAGCCTGGTGATGGTGTCGATCGCGATGCTCTACCTGTCCTGGCAGGTCACGCTGCTCGCGTTGGTCATGCTCCCGGTGTTCGTCATTCCGGCGAAGTACGTCGGCCGCAAGCTGCAGGAGCTCACCCGGGAGTCGATGGACTACAACGCCGACATGAACATCACGATGGCCGAGCGGTTCAACGTCTCCGGAGCGCTGCTCGTCAAGCTGTTCGGCCGCCCGGCGGAGGAGACGCGCCGCTTCGACGACGCCGCGGCCGAGGTCCGCCAGATCGGCGTGAAGATCGCCATGGCCAACCGGTTCTTCTTCGCCTCGATGGTGCTGGTCGCCTCGTTGGCCACGGCGGTCGTGTACGGCGTCGGCGGGAACCTGGCGATCTCCGGGGACCTCTCGGTCGGCACCCTGCTGGCGCTCGCAGCCTTGCTGAGCCGTCTCTACGCGCCGCTGACCGCACTGGCCAACGTGCGGGTGGACGTGGCCTCTGCCCTGGTCTCCTTCGACCGGGTCTTCGAAGTGCTCGACCTCAAGCCGATGATCGACGAGCGGCCCGGCGCGCAGCCCGTGCCGGCCGGTCCGGTCGCGGTCGAGTTCGACGCGGTCGACTTCCGCTACCCGGGACCTGACGAGGTGTCACTCGCCTCGCTGGAGTCGATTGCGATCCGCGAGCGCGGGCCGTCCGAGCAGGTGCTGTTCGACGTGTCCTTCCGGGTGGAGCCCGGTCAGCTCGTCGCCCTCGTCGGGCCCTCCGGCGCGGGCAAGACGACGATCTCCCATCTGGTCGCCCGGCTCTACGACGTCACCGCGGGCCAGGTCCGGATCGGGGGCGTCGACGTCCGCGACCTCACCCTCGACTCCCTGCACGGCACCGTCGGCGTCGTCACCCAGGACGCCCACATGTTCCACGACACGATCCGGTCCAACCTGCGCTACGCCCGCCCGGACGCCACCGACGACGAGTTGCTCAGCGCCTGCCGGGACGCTCAGATCCTCGAGCTGGTCGAATCGCTCCCGCGCGGGCTGGACACCGTGGTCGGCGACCGGGGGTACCGCCTGTCCGGCGGGGAGAAGCAGCGCCTGGCCCTGGCCCGGCTGATGATCAAGGCGCCCGGCGTGGTCGTGCTCGACGAGGCCACCGCGCACCTGGACTCGGAGTCCGAGGCGGCCGTCCAGCGCGCCCTGGCCAACACCCTCGCCGGGCGCACCTCGATCGTGATCGCCCACCGCCTCTCGACCGTTCGGGCGGCCGATCAGATTCTGGTGGTCGATTCGGGTCGAATTGTCGAGCAGGGAAGGCATACCGAACTTCTGGCCGCGGGCGGCCTGTACGCCGAGCTGTACCGGACCCAGTTCGCCCCGGTTTGACAGATGTGTCTTCTCGATCGGCTCAACGAAAGATCAGCCGAACGTATGGTTTCGGGGTCCCCGGAGTCCGTCTGGAACCTCCCTGCGTCATAGCGCTACCGGTCGGGGAGATGCCGGTAAGGCCATGGGGGAGTGCATGTCGGAGTTCGAGCGCGAGTACGGGGCCGAGTCGCCGTGGGAGGCGTTCTCGACCGAGGGGGATACCCCGGACCCGTCGTGGAGCCGTTCGCGGCTCTCCGAGGAGACCGACGCCTCCCGCGAGCTGCGCGCCGCCCGCCTGGTCTACGCCGGTGTGCGCGACGCCGAACGCGTCGCCGCCGTCATCTACGGCTCGATCTTCCGCCGCATCAAGGTGCACGTCGTGGGCCTGGAGAACGACCTGCAGTGGGTCTCCGCCGTCGAGGCGATGTGGGCCGCCGGCATCGTCGTCGTCCTGGAGGACATCGCGCCGACCGAGTTCGACGAGCCGGCCTCGGCGGCGCTGCCGACCGACGCCGCCGTGCGCGCTGCCGACCTGCTGGTGCTCACCGGGCACTACGAGAACGACGCGAACGTGCTGGCCCAGGCGCAGCGCTGCGGCACCCCCGCGGTCCCGCTGCGGGCGCTCGTCCAGTCCTGACAGTCGGGGGGCTCCGCCCCCCGACGACCCCCGAGAACGTAGCGGGCTCGGCAGTTGCTTTCGGGGGCCGTCGGGGGCGGAGCCCCCGACTGTACGTTCACTCTGCGCTCTCACCCGTACGGGTCAGTCGCAGAAACTCCCGAAGAAACGTCTGAGCCTCGTTCCCCGATATGTGGTGAACGAGGAGGTGCGCATGCGGACGATCCCGACGACTGCCGGTGACCGCGTTACTACCTACAGTGGCGTGACGTGGGCCCATCTGCACGGCGTCCGTGTCTATCTGGCCGGGCCCCGCACCAGCCTGGATCCGGCCGGCTACGCCGCGCTGGCTGCCGGGCTGTTCGACCTCGGCCTGATCGACCGGCCGGTGGACGACGCCTTCGAGGCCGCCGCCGCGCAGTTGCGCGCCGCGGGCGCGGACGTGACCAGCCCGCACGAGCAGCCGTGGTGGCGTGGGGCCGAGGTCGGCGCCGAGGAGCTCCGGGCCGGTCGTGCCGCGAACGCTGCCGCGCCGGCTCAGGCCGACCTGGTGGTCGTGCTCGACGGTTGGCTCGACGTGCCGGGCGCTGTCGACACCGCGGTGATCGCCGCCCGCACCGCGGGTGTGCCGGTCGTTCCGGCCGCTGACGCTCTGCTCGGCGCAAACATCGTCAGAGGGCGCGCAGCGCTCCACCGTCGACGGGCAGCATGACGCCGGTCAGGTAGGACGCTGCCGGGCTCAGCAGGAACGCCGCGGCCCGGCCGAACTCGGTGGGTTCGCCGTAGCGCCGCAGCGGGATGGCGTTGCTGTGCTTCGCCCGGTTCTCCTCGGGGTCGGCGCCGCCCATGCTGTCGAGTTCACGGATCCGGTCGGTGGCGATCCGGCCCGGGAGCAGTGCATTCACGCGCACCCCGCGCGGGCCGAGTTCGTCGGCCAGGCTCTTGGCGACCATCGCCAGTCCGGGCCGAAGGCCGTTGGAGACGGCAAGGCCGGGAATCGGTGAGCGCACCGAACTGGAGAGCACCAGGCAGATCGAGCCACCGTCGCCGAGGCCGTTCGCCGCGGCGCGTGCGGTGCGGACCGCGCCGAGGAACACCGTCTCGAAGCCGGTGCGCCACTGCTCGTCGGTCGTGTCCATCGCGCTACCGGCCGGCGGACCGCCGACGCTGATCAGGGCGCCGTCGAGCTGGCCGAAGCGGGCATTCGCGGCAGCGACCAGACGCTCGGCCGTGCCCGGCTTGCCGAGATCCTCGGCGAAACCGACCGCCACGTCCGGCCCGAGCTTGTGCGCGGCCTCCGTCACCCCGGCCTCGTCGCGGGCGGCCAGCACGACGCGCGCGCCCTCCGCCACCAGCACCGACGCCGTCGCGAAGCCCAGACCCCGGCTGCCGCCGGTCACCACGTAGACACGCCCGTCCAAGCCCAGGTCCATGGCCCGCATCCTGCCCGAGTGGTGCCCTGCGACACGAGGGTGCCGATCGGCGGCTGGGAGCGGTCCTCGGATTTCGCGATTATTGTTACGAAGAGTGATCACGTTCATGTTCGTTAAAGTCGAGCCGTGACCACCGGAACGCACCTGGCCGAGGTGGCCGAGATGGCTACGCGCCGCCGAGCGGATCACCGTCCTCACCGGCGCCGGAGTCTCCACCGGCTCCGGGATCCCGGACTTCCGTGGTCCGCAGGGGATCTGGACCCTCAACCCGGACGCGCAGCGAATGTTCTCCCTCGACGAGTACGTCCGGGACCCGGACCTGCGGGTGAAGGCCTGGATCAACCGGCGCGACCACCCGGCCTGGACCGCGCAGCCCAACCCTGGGCACCTCGCCCTGGTCGAGCTGGAGCGCTCGGGACGGCTGCGGGCGCTGCTGACCCAGAACATCGACGGGCTGCACCAGCGGGCCGGCTCCGCCCCGGACAAGGTCCTCGAGCTGCATGGCACCCTGTTCGGCGTCGAGTGCCTGCAGTGCAACGCCCGCACCTCGATGGAGGAGGCGCTGGCGCGGGTTGCCGCCGGCGAGCCCGACCCGCCGTGCCTGATCTGCGGCGGTGTGCTGAAGGCGGCCACGATCTCCTTCGGCCAGGCCCTGCGGGCCGAGGTGCTGGACGCCGCGGTCCGGGCGGCCGCCGACTGCGAGGTGTTCCTGACGGTGGGCACCTCGCTGCAGGTGCAGCCGGCCGCCGGGCTGTGCGAGGTCGCGGTCGCCCGCGGGGCGAAGCTGGTGATCGTCAACGCCGACCCCACGCCCTACGACGGCATCGCCGCCGCCCTGTTGCGCGGGGAGATCTCAGACGTGCTGCCCGCGCTGCTCGCGGGCTGACGCGTCCCGTAGATCGGCCGCCTCGCGCCGGACGAGGAAGACGAAGCCGATCGGGCCGATCAGGGCGAAGACGTACCACTGCCAGCCGTAGGAGCGGTGCAGCAGTTCGCTGCTCGTGCCCGGCAGCTCGACCGGGTCGGGGGAGTACCTGCCGTCCACCACCGGGATCGGCGGGTCCTGGGTGGCGAGCTCCAGATACCCGCCGTACACGCGGTATGGCAGCGTCGCCGCGATCGCCGGCACGTCGATGCTCAGCACCTGGGCGGCCGGCAGGTCGTCCGCCGGGCGAGGCTTCTCGGTCGGGCGCAAGAAGCCGGTCACGGTCACCGTGCCGCTCGGGGTGGTCGGCGGTGCCGGTTCGCCCTGGATCGGTGCAGCGATGAAGCCCCGATCCACCAGGACGGCCGGCCCGGCCGCGGTGACCACCGGGGTGAGCACCTGGAAGCCCTGCTTGCCGTCGCGCGGGCGGTTGCGGACGTAGAGCTGGTGGGCGACGTCGTACGGCCGGTCACCGTCACCGAGCGGTACTCGTCCTCGGCGCTTCACCGACGACCCGACCGGCGACACCTCACCGAACGGCAACGGCGGAGCTCTTGGCGTTGTCCCGGACCTGCGAGTTCTCCTGCTCCGCGTCGTGCAGCCGGTCGAACTGCCAGCCGGCCAGCCACAGGCAGCCCGGCACCGTCAGCAGCGCGATCACGAGCAACGCGATCCAGCGCGGCGTGAGCAGGAACCGGTACCCGGGATTCGACACGGGCTCACCGTAACGACCGTCCGCGGGGCCACCTTTCGGAGAGGGTCTGGGCCATTCCTGAGAAAGTTTGGCCTCACGACCAAGTGCCAGGAGCAGCGAGTTCATCGCCCTCGGCGATGCAGGTCGCACGCGGCTCCGGGCCCTCGCAGATGCGATGACCGGACCCGGCAATTCGGACGGGCCGGGGAACATCTGCGCAGGTCAGAACCTTGAAACGGGTGTCGGGTAGTCCGATCCGGACTACTCTCGAAGAGCTGGTCCCCGCCCGGATCAACGCTCTGGAGTTTCCTTGTTGAAGTTGGCAGACACCTTCGGCCGCGTGGCCACGGATCTGCGCGTGTCGCTCACCGACAAGTGCAATCTGCGGTGCACGTACTGCATGCCCGCCGAGGGCCTGGACTGGCTGCCCAAGCCGCAGCTGCTGACCGACGAAGAGATCGTCCGGCTGATCGGGATCGCGGTCACCCGCCTCGGCGTCGAAGAGGTCCGCTTCACCGGTGGCGAGCCGCTGGTCCGCAACGGCTTCGTCGGCATCGTCTCCGAGGTCGCCAAGCTGGACCCGCGCCCGCAGATGTCCGTCACCAGCAACGGCCTGGGCATGGAGCGTCTGGCGCAGCCCCTCAAGGACGCCGGCCTGGACCGGGTGAACATCTCCCTGGACACCGTGGACGCCAAGCAGTTCTTCGAGCTCACCCGCCGCGACCGCTTCGACGACGTCGTCCGCGGGCTGGCGGCCGCTCACGACGCCGGCCTGGTCCCGGTCAAGGTCAACTCGGTCCTGATGCGCGGGGTCAACGACCACAACCCTGAGGACCTGCTGCAGTTCTGCCTGGAGCGGGGCTACGAGCTGCGCTTCATCGAGCAGATGCCGCTGGACGCCCAGCACGGCTGGAACCGCTCCGACATGGTCACCGCGGACGAGATCCTGGAGAAGCTGCAGCGCCGGTACAACCTGACGCCGGAGCCTTCCAGCATCCGCGGGTCCGCCCCGGCCGAGCGTTGGTTCGTCGACGGCGGCCCGGCCACGGTCGGCATCATCGCCAGCGTGACCCGCCCGTTCTGCGGCGACTGCGACCGCGTCCGGCTCACGGCTGACGGCCAGGTCCGCAACTGCCTGTTCGCGCGCGAGGAATCGGACCTGCGGGCCGCGATGCGTGCCGGCGCCACCGACGCCGAGCTCGCGGTGCGCTGGCAGGTCGCGATGCGCGGCAAGAAGGCCGGCCACGGCATCGACGACCCGTCGTTCCTGCAGCCCGACCGCCCCATGTCCGCCATCGGCGGCTAGGGACACACGCATCTTGGGGCGCCTTTGCGCCCTTTGGCGTGCCCGCATAGGCCCGAAACCCGCCCCAAGATGGGGCTTAACGAGCAATACCGGGCGACCACGGGGGAAGTCGCCCGGCATTGCGTTCCGGGAGCCTGACCAGCGGTTCTTCAGGCTGTGACGCGAGTATTACACGCGTTTACCGGGTGAATATGGCCGTTCAGAGAAAGTCATGAGCCATCCTCGCGTTGTAGCGGGGGCAACTGGGTCCGAAGGGGCAATACGACCGGTGGCACGGCGTTCCGGGCCGCTTGCCGGCCGCCGTTCGCCATGACCACGGCGACGTAGGGCAGAACGAGTGCCGCACAGAACAGGGTCCAGCGCAGAGCGCCCTCGGTGACGATCGCGCCGAGGAAGCAGACGGTGCGGACGGCCATCGAGATGGCGTACTTGCGGGTGCGCAGCCGGACGTCGTCGGTCAGGCTCGACTGCACGCCGGAGACGTTGTAGACCTCCTGGCCCGGCTTGCCGCGGTCCCTCATGCGCACTCCCTCACGGTACGTCCGATTCACGTTCGGCGGTGGTCCCGGGGTGCCGCTGTGCGCCCGGCGGCGGTCACAGGAGACGATGCCGTGAATCAGACGCCATGAACCCGATGCCGTGAACCAGGGAGACGACGATGTCCGAACGCACCTACCGGATCACCGAACTGGTGGGCACCTCGCCCGAGAGCATCGAGAACGCCATCCGCAGCGGCATCGCGCGGGCCAGCCAGACCCTGCGCCACATCGACTGGTTCGAGGTGACCGAGATCCGCGGCTACGTCCGTGACGGCCAGCTCGACCACTACCAGGTGGGCATGAAGCTCGGCTTCCGCCTCGAAGACGCGTGATCGGCGTTCTCCACGGCGCAGATGCGGTCCTGACGGTCCGTTAGGTGGGGGCGGCTCCACCGTCCGGACTGCCCCCGGGGTCGCTCGGTGGATCCGCGCCGTTCGTGCTGCCGGTCCTGATCTACTGCGGCCTGTGCACCGCGGTGATCAGTTCGCTGGGTGTGCTGCTGATCCCGACGATCGCGCAGGCGCAGGACGTCTCGCTGTCCAGCGGGCAGTGGGTGCTCACGATCTCGACGTTCACCGCGGCGGTCTCCACGCCGGTGCTCGGCCGGCTGGCGGACCGCGGTGACGCGCGCAAGGTCCTGCTCGGGGCGCTCGGCATCGTGGCGGTCGGCTCGCTGCTCTCCGCCACCGCGACGAACTTCGCGGTGCTGCTGATCGGGCGCGCCCTGCAGGGCGTCACGTTCGGGATCGTCCCGGTGACGATGACGCTGGCCCGCCGGCACCTGCCGGTGGAGCGGCTGCGGTCCGGGGTGGCCGCGCTGTCGGTGACGGCGGTGACCGGGATCGGGCTGGGTTACCCGCTGACCGGCGCGGTGGCCGAGTACGGCGACTACCGGGTGGCGTTCTGGATCGCGGTCGCCTTCGCCGCCAGCGCGCTCGCGGTGGTGCCGTTCGTGCTCCCGCCCACGCCCGCGGTCGCGCGGACGAAGGACCCGTTCGACGTCGGGGGCGCCGTGCTGCTCGGTGCGGGCCTCGGATGCGGTCTGCTGGCGCTGGCCGAGAGCACCCGGTGGGGCTGGGACTCCGGGCCCACGCTCGGGCTGCTGGCGTCGAGCGCCGTGGTGCTGACGCTCTGGGTGCGCTGGGAGCTGCGGGCGCCGGCCCCGCTGGTCCGGCTCGACCTGCTGCGCCTGCCGGACGTGCGACTGGCGCAGATGTCCGCACTGGTGTTCTGGCTGGCCATGTTCGGCTCGTTCGCCGCCACCGGCACGCTCGCGCAGAGCCCCGAGGCGGCCGGCTACGGCCCGAGCCTGACCGCGTTCGCGGCCGGGTTCGTGATTCTGCCGCTCTCGATCGGGAGCCAGATGGCCAGCCGGATCGGGGTCCGGCTGACCCGGCGCGCCGGTCCGCGGGCGGTGCTCGTGGTCGGGGCGGCTCGCGGTGGTCGCGTCCAACGCGGGGCTCTACGACCACCACTCCGAGACCTGGCAGCTGTTGCTCGGCATGTTCGTCCTCGGCCTGGGTGTCGGGGTGGCCCTGAGCACGATGCCGCTGCTGCTGCTGGGCGCGGTGCCGGGGGACCAGCTGGGCAGCTCGATGGCGGCCAACGGCGTGCTGCGCCAGGTCGGCGGATCGATCGCCTCGGCCATGGTCGGGGCGCTGCTGGCCGCGCACAGCGTCGACGGCCTGGCCACCGACGAGGGCTTCCGCTGGATCTTCGGAATCGGCGGCGGAATCGGAGCAGCGCTCACGATCTGGCTGCTCTGGGCGACCTATTCGGTCACGTTCTGTGTCCGGCACCTGACGTTCGGTCGATCACTCGAGGTTTTTCGCTGCGGCGGGATCCGGGCACCCCCGGTCGTGCGTCGGAGTCCTGACACCGAGGGATCGGGAGGGGACCCCATGAGTGTGATGCTGGAGCAGGACCACGCGTCTGACGCCGAGTACTCCGAGAAGGAGAGCTTCGGGAAGATCGTCGCCCGCGTGCTGATGCTCAGCGTCGTCGTCACCGCTCTGATCGCCGGCCTCTACATGGCCTTCGGCGGCAACGAGGGCACCGACCCGCTGGCCACCGGCGCGAACAGCCCGGCTGCGACCGGCGCGCAGACAGCCCGCCGTCGCCAAGCCGGCGCCGCTGACCTACGAGCAGAAGGCCTGGCCAGGCCGCCGAGAAGCTCGCGACGGTGAGCGCCGCCACGCGTCGCTACCGCGCTGATCAAGTACCTGGACAAGATGGGCATCCAGCGCTCCGCGGACAGCAGCCCGGCGACCGCCGCCACCACCGCGTGCGACTTCCTCGGCGACGGCTACGCGGCGAACAAGCTGGTCAACCAGGTCGCGGCCGGCGGTGGGTACACCAAGGAGCAGAGCAAGGCGTTCCTGCTCGGCGCCTCGACGCTGTACTGCCCGACCTACGCCAAGAACTTCCGCTAAGCCACACTGCCGGCCTGCACCAGCCGGCACTGCACGAGCGGTCTTCGCGCCCGCCCCCCGGCCCGCCGGGAGGCGGGCGCGATGCTGTTTCCGTCCTGTTCCTAGGGTGGCAGTCATGAGCATCCTCGTCGCGATCCCCGACCTGCCCGGCACCATCGCCCAGTACGACCTGGCGTTCCTGGTGTCGGTGTCCGCTGTCGGGCCAGCCCCGCTTCCTGGCCCAGCGTCCGCGCGTCGAGGACGGGCCGATGCTGGTGGTCGACAAGGCGGGCGCCGGCACGCAGAAGGCGGCTGACGGCAAGGCCGTCGCGCTGCTCTACCCGAACGCCGATCCGACCAAGCACGCGCTGATCGTCGACGGCACCGCCGAACTACGCGGCGACGAGCTGTGGATCACCCCGACCGGCGCGATCCTGCACATCCCGCGCTGACGTCCCGTCAGAACGCGTGTCACGCCAAAAGGCGTGACACGCCTTTGTGGTGCGTCAGGAGGCTTGGGAGACCGAGCTCATCAGGAAGCCGTCGACGCGGACCGGGGGCATCGCGGCGCGGGTGAAGTAGTCGCTCCACTCGCGCGGCAGGCACGGCTGCGTCGGGCCGATCTCGGTCATCCGGCCGAGCAGGTCGACCGGGGAGACGTTGAAGCGGAAGTTGTTCACCGCGCCGACGACCTCGCCGTTCTCGACCAGGTAGACCCCGTCGCGGGTCAGCCCGGTGAGCAGCAGGGTCTGCGGCGTCCACCTCGCGGATGTACCAGAGGCAGGTCAGCAGCAGCGCCCGTGAGGTGCCCGCGATCATCTCGGTCAGCGAGGGCCCGGGGGCGTCGGCGCGCAGGATCAGGTTGTCGATCGGCGGGGCGACCGCGCCGCCGGTCTTGGCCGCGGTGGACCGGGTGTTGATCAGGTTGGTCAGTTCGCCGTTGCGGATCCAGTCGGTGGCGCCCATCGCGAGGCCGTTGTCGAAGACCGAGGACATGCTCGAGGACGGACCGGCGACCGCGAACGGGCAGCACTCCAGGCCCGGGCGCGGCCGGGTCGCTGCGCAGCGTCAGCTTGGCGTCGGTGAGGCGCTCCCCGACGCGGGTGCCGCCGCCGGGCGCGGAGAAGACCGTGCGGCCCTCGGCGGCGTCGCGGCCGGCCGCCGGTCCAGTACGCGTAGATCATCAGGTCGGAGACCGCGCTCGGCGGCAGGATCGTCTCGTAGCTGCCCGGCCTCGCAGCGCGATCTGGTTCGCGGCCCAGCCCAGACGCACCGTCAGTTCGGCGTCCAGAGCGGCGACGTCGACGTCGGAGAAGTCGCGGGTGGCCGTCCCGGCCCACGCCGAGCGGGCGTAGTCGGCGCTCTTGGCGTTGATCTCGACCTTGCCGGTCGGCTGGACGTGCCGCAGCCGGATCCCGGCCGAGGTGCCGAGGTAGGTCGTGCTCAGGTTGTGCGAGGCGAAGCCGAACAGCAGCTGGTCGGCGCTGCGGGCCCGCTCGAAGGCCGCGCCCAGCCCGGTCGGCGAGGTGGGAGAAGACCCCGATCGAGGTCTCGACCGGGGCGTCGTCCCAGCCGGGCACCGACGGCGCCTGGTCCGGGGTGACGAGCGGGCCGGCGTCCTCGGCCGGGTCGTTGCGCCGGGCCGCATCCTCGGCGGCGCGGACCATCTCGGCCAGGGCGCCGGCGTCCGGGTTGCTGCGGGAGACCACGCCGACCGCGCCGCCGCACCGTCGAGATCACCGTGACGCCGCGGGAGCGGCTCACGCCGTTGGTGGTCAGGGTGTTGCCGGCCCAGCGCAGGTTGGCGTCGCTGTCCTCGGACACGATCACCTGGCAGCCGTCGGCGGTGGAGCAGCCTCGAGCGCCTGCTCGACGATGTCCTGCGGCTTCAGCATCGTCGCTCATCGGCCGGCCTCCGCGAGGGTGTTGAGAACGCGGACGCCGCGGAACAGCGCCACCGGGCAGCCGTGGCTGACCGCGGCCACCTGGCCGGGTTGGCCCTTGCCGCAGTTGAACGCGCCGCCGAGCAGATAGGTCTGCGGCCCGCCGACCGCGGCCATCGAGCCCCAGAAGTCGGTGGTCGTGGCCTGGTAGGCGACGTCGCGCAGCTGGCCGGTGATCTTGCCGTTCCTGATGGCGAAGAAGCGCTGGCCGGTGAACTGGAAGTTGTAGCGCTGCATGTCGATGGACCAGCTCTTGTCCCCGACGATGTAGATGCCGTTCTCGATGCCGCCGATCAGCTCCTGCGGTCGACGGGCCGTCCGGCGCCGGCTGCAGCGAGACGTTGGCCATCCGCTGGATCGGGGTGTGGCCGGGGGAGTCGGCGAACGCGCACCCGTTGGACCGGGACGCGCCGGTGACCGCGCGCGATCCGCCGGTCGAGCTGGTAGCCGACCAGCGTCCCGTTCTTGCACGATGTCCCAGGACTGGGTGGCCACGCCCTCGTCGTCCCAGCCGGTGGTGGCCAGGCCGTGCGCCGTCGGTGCGGTCGCCGGTGACGTTCATGATCGAGCTGCCGTACTTCAGCTTGTTCAGCTTGTCCGGGGTGGCGAACGAGGTGCCGGCGTAGGCCGCCTCGTAGCCCAGCGCGCGGTCCAGTTCGGTCGCGTGCCCGATCGACTCGTGGATGGTCAGCCACAGGTTGGTCGGGTCGATCAGCAGGTCGTAGTTGCCCGGCTCGACCGAGGGCGCGGCCAGCTTCTCGGCCAGCAGCCCGGGCAGCGCCGCCAGCTCGGAGTCCCAGTCCCAGCCGGTGCCCTGGGTGTACTCCCAGCCGCGGCCGGCCGGCGGGGCGAGGGTGTCCATCGTCTCGAAGCGGCCGCCCTCGGCGTCGATCGCGGTGGCGTTGAGGTTCGGCTGGATCCGGACCCGCTGCTGGGTGGTCGAGGTGCCGGTCAGGTCGGCGTAGAACTTGTTCTCCAGGACCGCGAGCAGTTCTGCGTCGACGTGGGAGACCGCCGGAGGCGCCCAGGACGCGGTTGCTCCAGTCGTCAGCAGCGCGATCTTGTCGGTCTCGGCGATCGAGAACGGGTCGATCTCGTAGGCCGAGACCCAGGTCGCGTCCGGGTAGGCCGGCTCGGGGGCCAGCTCGACCGGCTCGGTGTTCACCGGCCGGCAGGTCCGGGCGACCTCGACGGCCTGCTCGGCCATCCGGGCCGCCGACTCGGGGGTCAGGTCGATGCCGGAGGCGAAGCCCCAGGTGCCGTCCACGACGACGCGGACCGCGAACCCGACGTCCTCGGAATCCGAGCTGGACTCCAGCCGCGAGTCGCGCAGCCGGATCGCCTGGTTGCGGACCCGCTCGAGGCGGAAGTCGGCGTGGGTGGCGCCGAGGGCGCGGGCGCGGTCCAGCGCCGCGTCTGCCATCGACCGGGAGGGCAGGGCCAGGAAGGCCTCGTCGATCTTCTGAGACATGGGCGCGAGCCTAGGCGACCCACCCGCCCCGGGGCCTACGGCTTTCACGCCACGCCGACCTTGACCGAGCCGCCGTTGCCGGCCTTGGACCGCGCCCGCACCTTGCAGGTGTACTCGGTGTTGGCGTGCAGGCCGGTCACCGTCGTCGAGGGCTTCTTGTCGTTGCCCGTGACGACGGAGCCCCGAGGTGGCAGGTCTGTCCGAACGGCTCAGGTGCGTTCGATGCGGATCAGGCTGTCCCTGCCCGGGCCGCCGGCGCCTCGGTCGTTACCGCTGCCGCCGTCGAGGAGGTCGCGGCCCTTGCCGCCCTTGAGGAGGTCCGAACCGCCGCCGCCGTTCAGCTTGTCCTTGCCCGCGCCACCGGAGAGCGTGTCGTTGCCGCCGCCGCCGCAGATCAGGTCGTTGCCGCCGCCACCGGAGATGACGTCGTTCCCGCCGAGGCCGACGATGACGTCACGCCCGGACGTCCCGCGGAGCCGGTCGTTACCGGCCGTCCCGACGATGGTGGCGATCTTGCCGAAGCAGGTCGGGGTCGCGGACGGAGTCCGGACCGGATCCGGCGTCGGCGGGACCGGCGGGGTCGGGGTCGGGTCGGCGGGGTCGGGGTCGGCGGGGGTGCAGTGGTGACGGTGACCCACGCGACGTCGGTGTTGTTGCCCGGGTTCGCATCGGCAGGAGTGGCGGAAGCGGTGGCCGAGGCGGTCGCGGTACCGGCGGTGGTCGGCGTCCTGGTGAGAGTGACCGTTGCGGTGCCGCCGCTGGCGAGAGTGCCCAGCGAGCAGACGACCGGCGCCGCGGCGGTGCAGCTGCCTGCGCTGTTGGTCCAGGCGGTACCGGTCAGTCCGGTCGGCAGGGTGACCTTGAGGCTGGCGCCGGGCGCGGCGGACGGCCCGGCGTTGGTCGTGACGAAGGTGTAGGTGACCGGGGCGCCGGTGGTGACCGAACCCGGCGTGGCCGACGCCGTCAGCCCGAGGTCGGCCGAGGCCGGGTTCACGGTGACCGAAGGCTCCGCCGCATCGTTGGCCGGGTTCGGGTCGTTCGGGGCGGCCGAGACGATGGCGTCGGCGGTCGCAGCGCCGGCGGCGCCCGGTGTCCTGGTCACGGTGACGGTCGCGCTACCGCCGCTGGCGAGGGTGCCCAACGAGCAGGTGAGCGATGTCGTACCGGTGCAGGTGCCCGCACTGTTGGAGTACGCGCTGCCGGTCTGGTCGGCCGGCAGGGCGATGGACAGGCTGGCGCCGGGTGCGGTGGACGGGCCGGCATTGGTGACCGTAAAGGTGTAGGACACCGTGGCCCCGGTGCCCAGAGTCACCGATGCGGGTGCCGCGGACCCCGTCACCCCCAGGTCGGAGGACGGTGCCGGCGGCACTACCACGGCGGTGCTGGCGCCGGCGGTGTTGTTGCTCGCCACGAGGTCCAGTGCGGGGCCGCTGATGACAGCGGACGGGGTGAGCGGGCCGATCGCGGGTGCGGTCTGCGACAGCGTGATCGTCGCGCTTGCGCCTGCGGCCAGCGAGGTAATCGTGCAGATGATGGTGGTGGGGCTGCCGGCGGGGTTGGGGCAACTGCCGCCGGATCCCCCGGTGCGCGTATGGGCCGTGTACGGCGCCGCCGGCACGGTGACGTTCACCGCCACGGGGCCGGTCGGGGTCGCCCCGTGGTTGGTTGCGGTCAGCGTGTACGTGACGGTGTCACCGGCCGCCACCGACGAGGGGGCGCTCATGGCCAACCCGAGGTCGGCGACCAGACCGGAGAACAGGAGCTTGTCCGGCGAACTCGTTCCGCGGTCGGAGACCACGCCCGGTGTCGCGAGGTCTTTGACGGCGGTGCCCACGGCGGACGCGCTCGCGCCGGGCACGGCCTGGAGATAGGCCGCCGCGACGCCGGCCACGTGCGGCGCGGCCATCGAGGTCCCGTTGAGCGGGCAGCTCTGGGTCGTCGAGCCGGTGCGCGGCAGGGTCACGCCGTTCCTGCCGGTCAAGGTGCAGCTCCCGGCGAAGGGAAATGCGGAGGGGATGGCGCTGCCGGGGGCGAACACGTCGACGCAGGAGCCGTAGTTCGAGTAGTCCGCGCGCGCGTCTGTCGTGGTGGTCGCCGCGACCGTGAGCGCTGCGGTGGAGTCGGCCGGGCTCTTGGTGCAGGCGCTCGCGGTGTCATTGCCCGCCGAGACCGCGGTGGGGACTCCGCCGTTGACCAGGTTCGTGACCGCGGTCGTCATGGCGGAGCTCGGGCCACCACCGAGGCTGAGGTTGGCCACCGCTCGGGGTGCCCCCGACTGGGCCTGCTGCTGCAGGACCCAGTTGATGCCCGCCACGATGTCGGAGGTCGAGCCGCTGGCGTTGCGGTTCAGGACGCGGACCGGAACGAGGGTCACCCCTTTGGCGACGCCGTAGCTCTTGCCGCCGAGGATGCCGGCGACATGGGTGCCGTGCCCGCTCCCGTCGTCGGTTCCGGACTCGCCGGTCGCGAAGTTGATGCCGGCCACGACGCGGCTCCCACTGCCCGTCGCGAACTCGGAGTGGTCGGCCTTGATCCCGGAGTCGATGACGTAGGCGCGGATCCCGGCGCCGTCGTGCTCATGCGCGAACGTCCCCGACAGGGGAAGCGCGCGCTGGTCGACGCGATCCAGCCCCCAGGGCGCGCCGGTTTGGGTGGTCGTGGCCGTCGCCTCGTCGGTGGCGCAGATTAGGGAGTCCGCCTCGATCGACTCCACGTCCGGATCGGCTTCGAGAGATTCCTTGGCCTCGTCGGTCAGGGTGGCGGCGAAGCCCTTGATCGCGAGGTCGTAGACGTGGTGCACCGTCGCGCCGTCGTCGTCAGCCGCATCACTGGTCGCCTCGACCTCGGTTTCGGAGCTCTCGGGATCCAGGGTCACGATGTACCGGTCCACCGCGGCGGTGCCGACGCAGCCGTCCATGGATGGTTCCTCGGCCGCGCTCTCGGTCGACGCGCCGGCCACGCCGACCGGCAGGAGGAGGGCGAGGGCGACCGCCGTCGCCCGCCAGCGCGAACGTGCGCCCATGGTCCTGACCCCCCGTCAGCGGTCGGCCGTCCCCTCCGGGCGCCCGCCGGGCACCAACCAACCAGGGCGTTGGAAGCCGCGCACGGAGGAATGGTTCCCGCTTTCCGGACCTAACCGGAGGAATGGGCGCGATCCCGATCCGGAGCGCGCGGATCAGCGGGACAAAATCCACCCTTTCGGCTCCACCGGCGCACTCACCCTCACGCGGCGAGGGTCAGGCGCGGCAATCTCGCGGTCCCGGACCGGTTCGGACCAGAAACTCCGGGTCCCGATAGCGTCTGAGGCAGACCGCTGATCCCGAACGAGGAGAGATTCCGTGAGCCGTTCCGTGCTGGTGACCGGGGGCAACCGGGGGATCGGCCGGGCGATCGCGGAGGCGTTCATCGCCAACGGCGACCAGGTCGCGGTGACCTACCGCTCCGGGGACGTGCCCAAGGGCGTGCTCGGCGTGGTGTGCGACGTGACCGACGGCGCGGCCGTCGACGCGGCCTTCGCGCAGGCCGAGGAGGCGCACGGGCCGGTCGAGATCGTGGTCGCGAACGCCGGCATCACCCGCGACACCCTGCTGCTGCGGATGAGCGAGGACGACTTCACCGCCGTGCTCGACACCAACCTCACCGGAGCGTTCCGGGTCGCCAAGCGGGCCTCGAAGTCGATGCTGCGGCAGAAGAAGGGCCGCGTCATCTTCATCTCCTCCGTGGTCGGACTGCTCGGTTCGCCCGGCCAGGTGAACTACGCCGCCTCCAAGTCCGGCCTCATCGGGATGGCCCGGTCGATGGCCCGCGAGCTCGGCTCCCGCGGGATCACCGCCAACGTGGTCGCGCCCGGGTTCATCGAGACCGCGATGACGGCCGAGCTCACCGAGGACCGGCAGAAGCAGATCCTCGCCTCGGTGCCGCTGACCCGGTACGGGCAGGTCGAGGAGATCGCCGGGGTCTGCCTGTTCCTGGCCGGACCCGACGCCGCCTACATCACCGGCGCCGTCATCCCGGTCGACGGCGGCCTGGGCATGGGTCACTGAGCACTGTTCTGATGACACCGTTCTGATTGCTCGTCAGATCCACGAGAGGGAGACATGTCGCTGCTCGACGGCAAGCGGATCCTGGTCACCGGTGTCCTCACCGACGCCTCGATCGCCTTCCACGTCGCGCGCCTGGCGCAGGAGGAGGGCGCGCAGGTCGTGCTGTCCTCCTACGGCCGGGTGCTGCGCCTGACCGGGCGGATCGCGGGCCGGCTGCCCAAGCCCGCCGAGGTGATCGAGCTCGACGTGACGAACCCCGAGCACCTGGCGGCGCTGCCGGACAACGTGCGCGCCGCCGGCTGGACGGGCTGGACGGCGTCGTGCACTCGATCGGCTTCGCCCCCGAGGCCGCGCTCGGCGGCAACTTCCTCAACACCGAGTGGGAGGACGTCGCCACCGCGGTGCACGTCTCCACCTTCTCCTACAAGGCGCTGGCGATGGCGGCCAAGCCGATGTTCCCGGCCTCGCGGGGCTTCCGTCGTCGGCCTGACCTTCGACGCCACCGTCGCCTGGCCCAAGTACGACTGGATGGGTGTGGCCAAGGCAGGCCTGGAGTCGTGCTCGCGCTACCTGGCCAAGTACCTCGGACCGGAGAACGTCCGCTCGAACCTGGTCGCGGCCGGCCCGATCCGCACCATGGCCGCCAAATCCATCCCCGGGTTCGACGACTTCGAGTCGCGTCTGGAACGAGCGCGCGCCGCTGGCCTGGGACCTGAGCGACCCGGTGCCGGCCGCCCAGGCCTGCGTCGCGCTGCTCTCGGACTGGTTCCCGGCAACCACGGGGAGATCATCCACGTCGACGGCGGCGTGCACGCCATGGGCGGCTGAGCCGGATCGGTGCCCTTGACCTGCACCTCGGCGTGATTAACTGACGCGTGGACGAGCGAAGTACCCCTCCGGGACCCGAGACGGCGCCGCCGTGCCTCGGGTGATCCCGGGGACCCCCTGCCGGTCCGGAGCGGGCGGCAACTCCTGATGGTCTTCGGCACGATGGACCGTCTTCTTCATCGCCCTGGTCGTGCTGGCCTGCTGGGGGGCGAAGAACGGGTGAAACGCCGCCTGGTCATCCTGCGCCACGCCAAGGCCGAACGGGGGAGCACCACCGATCACGAGCGCCCGCTGACCGGGCGGGGCCGCGCCGACGCCATCGCCGCCGGCCGCTGGCTGGCCGAGTCGAAGTACGCCCCGGACCGCACGGTGTGCTCGACCGCCACCCGGGCCAAGGAGACCTGGGTGCTGGCCGCCACCGAGCTCGAGGACGGGATCCCCACCAGCTACGAGCGCGGCGCGTACCACGCCGACGTCGGCGACCTGATGAACCTGCTGCGGGAGACCCCGGCAGAGGTGAAGACCCTGCTGCTGGTCGGGCACAACCCGGGGCTGCACTCCCTCGTCCTCTCGCTCATCGGCTCCGGCTCGGAGGCGCTGGTCCGCCAGGCCCACGAGCACCTGGCCACGGCCGGTCTCGCGGTGCTCGAGGTGCCGGACACGTGGGCCGCCCTGGTCGAGGGCGAGTGCAAGCTCACCGAGTACGCCGTCGCACGCGGCTGACCTGTCGATGACCGACCTCCGGGCCGCGGCATGCGCGGCCGTTTTGGTCGGACTGCTGAGCGGACTGGCGGCCTGCAACGGCGACAACGCCGATGCCTGGCCCAGCGTGAGCGTCACCCCGGCTCCGTCTCCGACCCGTGCGGTGCCCGTGCTCGCCGAGGAGCTCTCGCTGCCGGCGTTGATGCAGCAGGAGTTCGCGCCCAGCCGGATCCGGCAGGTCGAGGAACTGGGCCGCAACGCCGAGTTCATCCGGTCCCGGATCACCTACCGGAGCGGGGACCTGACGATCTCCGGAATGATGCTGCGGCCGCACGGCGAAGGTCCCGTTCCCCGGCATCGTGCTCAACCACGGCTACATCGACCCCTCGCTCTACGAGAACGGGCAGGGGATGCGCCGGGAGCAGGAGAAGCTGCTGCGGGCCGGATTCGTCGTGCTGCACGTGGACTACCGCGGCCACGCCGGCTCCGACGATTTCACCGATCCGCTTCGACCAGGCGAGCCGGGTCGGCTACGCCCAGGACTCGATCCACGCGGTGCTGGCGCTGAAGCAGGAGTCCTACGTCGACCCGGAACGCATCGCGATGCTCGGCAAGTCGCTGGGCGGTGCGGTCACGCTCAACGCCTTGGTCGTCCTGCCCGGCCTGGTCGACGCCGCGGTCATCTTCTCCTCGATGAGTTCGCAGTTCGCGGAGAACCTCGAGCATTTCGCGGACCGCGAGGACCTGCGCGAGTTCTACGGCGCGGTCGGAGTTCCGGAACAGTCCCCGCAGTTCTACGCCCGGCTCTCGCCCCGGACCTACTTCGACCGGATCACCACCCCGATCCTGCTCCACCACGGCCGGGCGGACCGGGTGTGTCCCTACCGATGGTCGGTCGCAACCCAGCGGGCGCTCGCCCAAGTCGGGCGTCGACGCCGAGCTCGTGAGCTGGACCGGTGAGGACCACGCCTTCGACGCCGCGTGGGAGGAATCGATGGACCGCTCGATCAGCTTCCTGCGCGAGCGCCTCGGGCTCTGAGGTCGGCGTCGCCGGCGTCGGCGCTCTCGACCTCCTCGCGGGAGATGCCGAGCAGGAACAGCAGCGCGTCCAGGTACGGCACGTTGATCGCGGCCTGGGCCTGCTTGCGGACCAGCGGCTTGGCGTTGAAGGCCACCCCGAGACCGGCCTTGGCGAGCATGTCCAGATCGTTGGCGCCGTCCCCGATGGCGACGGTCTGGGCCAGCGGAACTCCGGCCAGCAGGGCGAACTGCTCCAGTGCCCGGGCCTTGAACGCGCGGTCCACCACCGGGCCGATGACCTGGCCGGTCAGCTTCCCGTCGACGATCTCCAGGGTGTTGGCCGCGGCGTAGTCCAGGTTGAGTTCTTCGACCAGGCCATCGGTGATCTGGGTGAAGCCGCCGGAGACGATCGCGACCTCGTGGTCGAGCCGCTTGAGCGTGCGGATCAGGGTTCGCGCGCCGGGGGTCAGTTTGACCGCGGCCCTGACCGCGTCGATGGCGCTCGCGTCCAGCCCGGCCAGCAGCGCCACCCGGGCCCGCAGCGACTGCTCGAAGTCCAGCTCGCCGCGCATCGCGGCGTCAGTGATACGGGCGACCTCGGGCTCGCACCCGGCGTGGGCGGCGAGCAACTCGATCACCTCGCCCTGGATGAGGGTGGAGTCGACGTCCATCACCACCAGGCGCTTGCCGCGCCGGTGCAGCCCGGCGGGGTGCACGGCGATGTCCACGCCGCGGGCGGAGGCCTCCGCGGCCAGGGCGATCCGCAGCGCCTCGGTGTCCCCGGCGCCGGAGACGTCGAGCTCGAGACTGGTCACCGGCTGGCGGGAGAGCCGCATGATCCGGTCGATGTTGGCGCCGCACTCGGCGATCCGCGCCGCCACCCCGGCCATCGCGGCGGTCCGCAGCGGGTGACCGAGAACGGTGACGTGCAGCCGGCCTTCGCGGCGCGGGAGGTTGTCGCCGCTGCCGGAGGCGATCTCGACGTCCATCCCGAGCGCGTGCGCGGCCGCGGCCACCGCTGCGCGCAGCCCGGCCTCCTCGGTGCCCGGAGCGACCAGCACGCCGAGCACCAGCCGGCCACGAATGACCACCTGCTCGACGTCGAGGACCTCGACGCCCCCTCCCGGTCCACCTGCGCCGGTGAGGGCGTCGAAGAGCGCGGCAGTGACGCCGGGCCGGTCCCGTCCGGTGATCGTCACGAGCAGGGTGCGGTCGCTGGCCATCGGGCCAAACGCTATCCGTGCCCGAGGCTCAGGCGTCGGCCAGACTCCAGTGGTCGAGGACACAGCGCATTCGGATGGTGCCGGTGTCCCACAGGCTCGAGGACTCGTGCCAGGGGACCGGCTCAGCCGGGGCCGCGCAGCGCGGGCAATCGCCCATACCGAAAATAATCACAGAGCGAGCGGGGTGGCGAGGCGCAAACGAGAGCTGACCCGGGAGCATTAGGTAAGCCTACCCTAAGGTGCCTAGAGCTCCAGCGTGGTTCCCTTTGCGACCACCCGGATTCCGTCCTCGGTGATCAGCACCCGCTTGAGGTCGGCGTCCTTGTCGTGGACCCCGAGCTGGAAGCCGTCGGGGAGCACCACGTTCTTGTCCAGGATCGCGTTGCGGACCAGGGCGTCCTGGCCGATCTTCACCCCGTCGAGCAGCACGCACCCCTCGACCCGGGCGTTGCGCCCGATCACCACGCCCGGGGACAGCACGGAGCGCTCCACCGAGCCGGCCACCTGCACGCCGTCGGAGACCATCGACTCCACCGCGTGTCCGGTGACCCCCTCGGTGCCGCCCACGAAGCGGGCCGGCGGCCACGGGTCCTGCAGGGTGTAGATCGGCCATTCGCGGTTGTAGAGGTTGAACGCCGGGTTGGCCGAGATCAGGTCCATGTGCGCCTCGTAGAAGGCGTCCAGGGTTCCGACGTCGCGCCAGTAGGCGATCTCCCGCCCCGCGGGGCCGGGCACCTCGTTCTGGGAGAAGTCGTAGACCCCGGCCTGCCCGGCGGCGGCCAGCCGGGGAATGATGTTGCCGCCGAGGTCGTGCCGGCTGGTCGGGTCCATCGCGTCCTCGGTGACCGCGCGCACGAGCGCGGAGGTCTTGAAGACGTAGTTGCCCATCGAGGCGTAGATCTCCTCGGGGGAGTCCGGCAGGCCGGCGACCTCGGTCGGCTTCTCCAGGAACTGCTCGATCCGGGTGCCGGAAGCGTCGGTGCTGATCACCCCGAACTGGTCGGCGAGCTCGCGGGGTTGCCGGACCGCGGCCACCGTGACCCCGAGCCCGGACTCGATGTGCTGGGCCACCATCTGCCGCGGGTCCATCCGGTAGATGTGGTCCGCGCCGAAGACGATCACGTGGTCCGGCTGCTCGTCGTCGATCAGGTTGAGGTTCTGGAAGATCGCGTCGGCCGACCCGGCGAACCAGTGCGGGCCGCGGCGCTGCTGCGCGGGGACCGGGGTGACGTAGTTGCCGAGCATCGCCGACATCCGCCAGGTCCGGGAGATGTGCCGGTCGAGGCTGTGGTTCTTGTACTGGGTCAGCACCACGATCTTGAGGTAGCCGCCGTTGACCAGGTTGGAGAGCACGAAGTCGACGAGTCGGTAGATCCCCCCGAACGGGACGGCGGGCTTGGCGCGGTCCCCGGTCAGCGGCATCAGCCGCTTGCCCTCGCCACCGGCGAGGACGATCGCGAGAACGCGGGAGGAGGCCATGGCCGTGAGGTTAGTCCAGGCTTCCTCAGGCAGCGCGGGTAGCGTCCGCTCCATGCGGGTGTGGCTGGCGGGAATCTGCGTGGCGCTGCTCTCGGCCGGGACGGCGTGCAGCGAGGAGGATGTGAACCCGGAACCGTTCGGCCCGCAACCGACCGGGGTCCTGAGCCGAGGGTCAGGGTTCACTTCCTCGCCCACGCCCCCCGCGAACGATCTGCCCGACGTGACCGACGAGCTGTCCCTGCCCGCGCTCATGCGGGAGGAGTTCACGCCCAGCCGGATCCGTCAGGTGTCGGTGGAGTCCCGCACCGCGGAGTACACCCGGTCCCGGGTCACCTACGAGGCCGGCGACCTGACGATCTCGGGCGTGCTGCTGCGGCCCACCGGGGACGGGCCGTTCCCCGGTGTCGTGCTCGCCCACGGCTACATCGACCCCGACGCCTACAACCCGGGCCAGGGCATGGCCCGCGAGCAGGACCGGCTGGCCCGGTCCGGCTTCGTCGTCCTGCACACCGACTACCGGGGGCATGCGAGCTCCGACGAACCGGTCGATGCCTTCGACCGGGAGAGCCGCCTGGGCTACACCCGCGACGCCATCCACGCCGTGCTCGCCCTCGAGCGCGAGTCCTACGTCGATCCTGACCGGATGGCGCTGATGGGCCGCTCCATGGGCGGCGGGGTGGCGCTGAACGCCCTGGTGACCTACCCGGACCTCGTCGAGGCCGCGGTGATCTACGCGTCGGTGAGTTCGCTGCTGCACGAGAACGTCGAGCACTTCACCCGGCGCAGCCGGCCGGCTACTGCCGACGACATCTACGCCGAGCACGGCACCCCGCAGGAGAACCCGGAGTTCTGGGCCGGGCTGTCGGCCCGCACCTACTTCGACCGGATCTCCGACCCGCTGCTGGTCCACCACGGGCGGGTCGACGACACCTGCCCCTACCGCTGGGCCACGGCTACCCAGCGCGCGCTGGAGGCGGCCGGCGCGGAGAGCGAGCTCATCACCTACGACGGAGAGAGCCACACCTTCTACGCCGAGTGGTCGGAGTCCATGGACCGCACGATCGCGTTCCTGCGGGCCCAGTTCCGGGCGTAGCTGTGTCCTAGTAGCGTCAGCGCAATGCGCGTCGACCTACTCACCCGGGAGTACCCGCCGGAGGTCTACGGCGGCGCCGGCGTCCACGTCGAGTACCTGGCGCGTGAGCTGCGCCGGCTGAGCGACGTGCGGGTGCGCTGCTTCGGCGGTCCCCGCGACGGCGACGGCGTCTCGGCCTACCGGGTGCCCGGCGGGCTGGAGACGGCCAACGCCGCGCTCGGGGTGCTCGGGGTCGACCTGGAGATCGCGGCCGGGTGCGAGGGCGCGGACCTGGTGCACTCGCACACCTGGTACGCCAACATGGCCGGCCACGTGGCCAAGTTGCTGCACGGCGTCCCGCACGTGATGACCACCCACTCCCTGGAGCCGCTGCGGCCCTGGAAGGCCGAGCAGCTCGGCGGTGGGTACGAGCTCTCCCGCTGGGTCGAGCGGACGGCGGTCGAGGCCGCGGACGCGGTCATCGCGGTCTCCGCGGGCATGCGCGCCGACGTCCTGCGCTGCTACCCGGACGTCGACCCGGACAAGGTCCGGGTGATCCACAACGGCATCAACACCGAGGAGTACCACCGCGACCTCTCGCCGGAACTGATGCGCCGTCACGGCATCGACCCCGACCGGCCGATCGTGCTCTTCGTCGGGCGGATCACCCGCCAGAAGGGCCTGCCGCACCTGCTGCACGCGGCCCGCGACTTCGACCCCGGCGCTCAGCTCGTGCTGTGTGCGAGCGCGCCGGACACCCCGCAGATCGCGACCGAGGTCTCCGAGCTGATCGACGGGCTGAAGGTCGACCGCAGCGGTGTCCGCTGGATCTCCGACGTCCTCCCGCGGGCCGAACTGGTAAAGCTGATCAGCCACGCCTCGGTGTTCGTGTGCCCGTCGGTATACGAACCGATGGGGATCGTGAACCTGGAGGCGATGGCCTGCGAGACCGCGGTGGTGGCGACCGCCACCGGCGGTATCCCCGAGGTGGTCGCCGACGGTGAGACCGGCATCCTCGTCCCCATCGATCAGGTCGACGACGGCACCGGTACCCCGCGCGACCCGGAGGCGTTCGCCGCGGACATCGCCGCGGCGGTCAACGCCCTGCTGCTCGACACCGAGCGCGCGGGCTCGATGGGCAAGGCGGGCCGGGAGCGGGCCGTCTCGCAGTTCTCCTGGACCGAGATCGCGCACCGCACGCACGACCTCTACGCCAGTCTGCTGTGACCTCCTTGGTCTGACTGTGCGTCAGACCCGGGACTCGACCATCGCGTTGTAGGCGGCGATCTGCGCGCGGCGGGCGGCGCGGGCGAGCGGGCGCAACTCGGCGTCCCGGCCCGCGATGCCGTGCAGGTTGAAGGCGGCGCCGTCGTCGTCGGCCGCGAGGGCGGCGATCGCCGACACCCGCTGCGCCAGCGCCAGCACGCGGTGCGCGCGCGCGGGGTAGCCGGGGGCGAGCACGTCCGCGCCGTTGCCGGAGCGGATCTCGGAGATCCGGTCCGCCGCCTCCGGGCGCCAGCGCGCGACCTCCAGCGCGTCCAGCGCGTCGGTGGCGGCGCGCATGGTCTCGGCGAGCTCGCGCTCGGCCTCGCCCAGCGAGGGCAGGTCGATCGGGCCGGTGTTCACCCGCGAGGCGTGCCAGTGCACGCCGGTGCCCGGGCAGTCGTCCGGGTTCTCCTCGAGCAGGACGGGGATCAGGCCCCAGGGCTCCGCGCCGTCGATGAGGACCGCTTCGCCGGCGTCGAGCGCGTCGACATTGAACTCGGCCGGTCCCGGCAGTCCGAGCAGGTCGCCGGGAACCGGGAGGACCAGGCGCAGGCCGGTGACGCCGGTGGTGCGCAGGCGGGCGAGCGTGACGGGCAGCGTGCTCTCGTCCAGCCCGGACAGGCCGAGCACGCGATGGCAGTCCTGACCACAGATCTTGTCCGCGGCGGTGTCGGGGCTGACCAGCCCTGCGAGCACAGCGTTGCCCCAGGCCACGAATCGCCCTGACCGGAGCACGCCGTCCATCGGGAAAGCGTAAGCGGTCACGCCCGGTGCGGAGGGCCACATCGGCACACGGTGCGTTGCGCGGGTCGCGGCCACCTGCGTCGCGTAACTTGAGGGCATGACGTTGGTGCTGGACCTCGCCGAGGTTGTCGTCCGCCGCGGGACCAAGCACTTGCTCGACGAGGTGACCTGGGAAATCGCTGAGGGCGAGCGCTGGATCGTGCTCGGACCCAACGGCGCGGGCAAGACCACCCTGCTGCAGGTCATCGCCGGTCAGCTGCATCCGACCTCGGGCTGGGCGGCAATCCTCGGCGAGGCGCTGGGGGAGACCGACGTCTCCGAGCTGCGCACCCGCGTCGGGCTGGCGAGCGCCTCGCTCGCCGACCGGCTGCCACGCAACGAGATCGTGCGCGACGTCGTGCTGACCGCGTCCTACGGGATGGTCGGGCGGTGGCGGGAGAAGTACACCGACCTGGACCGGCAGCGGGCCGAGATCCTGCTCCGCGCGCTCGGTGTCCTCGATCTGGCCGAGCGCACCTACGGGACGTTGTCCGAGGGCGAGCGCAAGCGGGTCCAGATCGCCCGCGCGATGATGCCCGATCCCGAACTCGTGCTGCTCGACGAGCCGGCCGCCGGCCTCGACCTCGGCGGCCGCGAGGACCTGGTGCGGCGGCTCTCCAACCTCGCGCTGGACCCCGCGTCGCCGGCCATGATCATGGTGACGCACCACGTCGAGGAGATCCCGACGGGCATGACGCATGTGCTGATGCTGCGCGAGGGCAAGGTCGTCGCGGCGGGCCCCATGGATCGGGCGCTGACCTCGGCGAATCTCTCGGCCTGCTTCGGGCTGGACCTTGAGCTGCGGTTCGACTCCGGTCGCTACGCCGCGCGTCTCGCGCCGCGGGAACGCCTGCATCTCGCCTCAGGCTGAGCGCCCAACACACCGCAACTTGGGGCGCGCTTCCGCCCCTTCGCGAGGCGGGAAAGGGCGAAACCACGCCCCAAGTTGCGAGCGCTAGCCGGTGACGCCGACTGCGGCTTTTGCCGCGCGGAGTTTGCGGGCGGCGCGGTCGGCGTCGGCCTGAGCCTTCGCCGCTGCTTCTGCTGCGGTGGTGGCGGCGGCCTGAAGGCGAGTCACCTTCGGGGCACGGGCGGCCCACTGCTCCGGGGGCGCTGTGCGGGCGTTGCGGACGGCGCGTTCCCACTTCAGCTTCGCGGCGTCGGCTTCGGCTTGCTTCCGTAGGGCGCGGGCGGCGGTGTTCGTCGCTTTGCGTTCGGCGGCGGCGAGGACGGTGGCGGCGTCCGCGGTGGGAGGTGCGGAGGTGGTCGGCGGCGCGGTCGGGTCGGTCGGCGATGGGGTGGGCAGGGCCGGGAAGGGGTTGCCCACGGCGTCGGCGGCGGTCAGCTTGAGTTTGGTCGAGCAGGCGGGCCAGGGGCCCCAGCCGCGGTCGGCGAGCAAGCGCTCGGCGACGGTGATCTGTTCCTGGCGGGTCGCCCGGTGTGCCTTGTCGGCGAACTGGGCGCCGCCGTAGGCGAGCCAGGTGCCGGCGGAGAACTGCAGGCCGCCGTAGTACCCGTTGCCCGTGTTGGCATCCCAACGCTGGCCGCTCTCGCATTGGGCGAGGCGGTCCCAGGTGTTCGAGCTCGCGGCGAAGGTGGGCACCAGCCAGGTGGCGCCCACCGCGAGGGCGAGGCCGATGGCAATTCGACGGCGATGCTGGTGAGGCTGGTGGGGCAGAAGTGTGGCCATTCCCGCACGCTAGACAAGGGTCTAACCGTCAAGTAGAGGGTTTTGCCTGCCCTCGCCCATACGATGATCACGTGGACGCCTGGGTGTGGTGGGTGATCGTCGCCGCAGGGCTGGCGGCCGTCGAGGTGTTCACCCTCGACCTCGTCTTCATCATGTTGGCCGGCGGCTCGCTGGCCGCCGCCGGCACGGCCGGTGCCGATGGGCCCGTCGCGCTGCAGATCGCCATCGCGATCGTGGTCGCGCTGACCGGGCTGGCCCTGCTGCGTCCGGTGGCCCTGAAGCATCTGCGGACGACGCCGGAGATCCGGACCGGGACGGCGGCCCTGGTCGGGACCGAGGCGCTGGTGCTGGAGGACGTCGGACCGCACGGAGGCCGGGTCAAGCTGGCCGGTGAGGTCTGGTCGGCCCGCGCCTACGACGGTGCGAGTACCTTCCCGGCGGGCGTCAGCATCGCCGTTCTGAAGATCGAGGGCGCAACGGCGCTCGTCGGATAGCTGCTCGGATAACTGGCGGGGAAGAGGAGTCCGATGGACGACGGGAACCTGGCGTTCACCATCGCGGTGGTGGCGATCGCGGTCTTCGTGCTCGTCGTGCTCTCCCGCTCCGTGCGGATCGTGCCGCAGGCGCGGGCCGGCATCGTGGAGCGGCTCGGCCGGTACTCGCGGACGCTGAACGCGGGCCTGACGCTGCTGGTGCCCTTCGTCGACCGGCTCCGGCCGCTGATCGACCTGCGCGAGCAGGTGGTCTCCTTCCCGCCGCAGCCGGTGATCACCGAGGACAACCTCGTGGTGAGCATCGACACCGTCATCTACTTCCAGGTCACCGACCCCAAGGCCGCGACCTACGAGATCGCCGACTACATCTCCGGCGTCGAGCAGCTCACCGTCACCACCCTGCGCAACGTGGTCGGCGGGCTGACCCTGGAGCAGACCCTGACCTCCCGCGACCAGATCAACGCCGCGCTGCGCGGCGTGCTGGACGAGGCGACCGGGCGCTGGGGCCTGCGCGTGAACCGCGTCGAGCTCAAGGCGATCGACCCGCCGCAGTCCATCCAGGGCGCGATGGAACAGCAGATGCGCGCGGAACGCGACAAGCGCGCCTCGATCCTCACCGCGGAGGGCTTCAAGCAGTCCCAGATCCTGACGGCCGAGGGCGAGCGGGCCGCCCAGATCCTGCGCGCCGAGGGTGACCGCGAGTCCCAGATCCTGCGGGCGCAGGGCGAGGCGCAGGCCATCACCACCGTCTTCCAGGCGATCCACGACGGCGATCCCGACCAGGGCCTGCTCGCCTACCAGTACCTGCAGATGCTGCCGGAGATCGCGCGCGGCGACGCCAACAAGGTCTGGATCGTGCCCAGCGAACTCGGCAAGGCGCTGGAGGGCCTGGGCCGCGTGGTCGGCAGCGTGCCCCCGACCCCGCCGAGCGGTTAGGGCAGCTTCGGGTCCGCGCCGAGGATCGACAGCAGGCTGGTCGGGCTGACCGGAGCGGGCTGCGCGGGGGCGGTCTGGGCAGGGGCGGGCGCGGTCTGCGGAGTCGGCTCGCTGGCCTCGGCGAACGTGGGCTCGGCCGCGGCGTCGGCCTGCCGCTGGGCCTCGGCCTCGCGAGCAGCCCGACGCTCGGCTCCGCGTTCGGCCTTGCGCTGCGCCTCCGAAGCCTCCTGGGCCTCCCTGGCGCGCTGTTCCTTCATCACGCTCGGGGTGCCCTCGGCGTCGGCGCGGTCGAGCCCCAGCTTGCGGGAGCAGGCCGGCCACGCGCCCCAGCCCTGCTCGTCCAGCACCCGTTCCGCGGTGGTGATCTGTTCGGCCCGGCTGGCCAGGTCCGCCCGCTTCGCGAACTGCTCGCCGCCGAAGGCGCGCCAGGTGCCGGCCGAGAACTGCAGGCCGCCGTAGTAGCCGTTGCCGGTGTTGATCGACCAGTTGCCGCCGCTCTCGCACTCGGCGAGGCGGTCCCAGGTGGAGGTGCTGGCGGCCTGGGCGGTGCCCGGCAGAGCCAGTCCCGTGAGCGGGATGGCGGCGGCGGCGCCGATGACGGCGGCCCGGTTGATGCGCGACGGCGGGGCCGGCCTGCGGTGCTTCCCGCGGCCGCGGCGCAGCACGGACGGGGTCGAATCGACCGTTTCCGGACGTGCGGAACTCACTCGCGTGGTCGACATGGGTCCCCCCGGCCAGCGGCGGGGGCGGCGGTGGGTGCTCGGATCCCCGGGCCGACGGACGGTGTCGACCACTACCGACGTTAGGAGTGCAGCGTGGTCGGGCCGGGGGCTTTTGCCGTGTGCACGACCTCCCGTGACGGCGATTGCGGTCGCAATCGGGACACTTCAGGCGGATGCCAAAGCCGGTCCCATCGGCATGGGGCCGATCGCGAACTGACGTGTTGTCAGCTCGGCCCGCCCGCAGGCGTGGGCTAGCGTCACGGCGTGACTCTGTGGGAGGCCATCGCCATCGCGATCGCCGGGCTGGGCGCCGGTGCGATCAACGCGGTCGTCGGTTCGGGAACCCTGATCACGTTCCCGACGCTGATCGCGCTCGGCTATCCGCCGGTGCTGGCGAACGTCTCGAACACTGTCGGTCTGGCGCCGGGTTCGGCAGCCGCGGCCTGGGCCTACCGCCGCGAACTCGCGGGTCAACGAGAGCGGCTCCAGCGGCTCTGCGTGTTCTCCACCGTCGGGGCGATCGCCGGCGCCCTCCTGCTGCTGACGTTGCCGGCGGGAGCCTTCAAGGCGATCGTCCCGGTGCTGATCGGCAGTCGCGCTGCTGCTCGTCGTGTTCCAGCCCCGGCTGAGCGCAGCGCTGGCCGAACGGAAGGAGCGACCGCACCACGGCGGGCTCGCCCTTGCCTTGGGCGTGCTGGCCACCGGCGTCTACGGCGGGTACTTCGGGGCCGCGCAGGGCGTGCTGCTGATGGGGCTGCTCGGCACCCTGCTGACCGAGGACCTGCAGGTGCTCAACGGCGTCAAGAACGTCCTCGCCTTCACCGCCAACGGTGTGGCCGCGCTGGTCTTCATCGGCATCGAGGAGATCGACTGGAAGGTCGCCGGCCTGATCGCCGCGGGGTCGATCCTCGGGGCGTTCGGCGGGGCGTCGGTGGCCCGCAAGCTGCCGCCGATGGTGCTGCGCGGAATCATCGTCACCATCGGCACGGTGGCGATCGTTAGGTTGCTCGCATGACGGTCCCGGACGAGCAGGCGCTGATCGCCGCGGCCGAGGAGTTCCTTGCCGATGTGGGCGAGGGACTCTGGTCGTCCTTCCTCCAGCGCGGCATCCCCGAGGGGAGCACCCAGGAGGTCCACGTCACGTGGCGCTGTCCGTCGGTGGAAGCAGCCGAGGCGCTGGAAGCGGCGGCGCGCGAACTGGGTAACACCGTGGCCGCGGCACCACCGCACGCTGAGGCGAAGGGCCCCGGCATCGGCGTCGCGGTGACGGTCCCGTTCGACGCGACGCGGCAGAACCTGGACGACGCCCTGATCGGGGTGTTCCGGCTCGGTGCCGGCTACGGAGCGAACGTTGCGGGTGTCGGAACGATGTTCCACGACTGATTCACCGTTTGAGCTACCTGGTCAGCATCACCAGGTTGCCGTCCGGGTCGGCCACCCAGGCGACGCGTTCGCCCCAGGGCATGTCGGCCGGAGAAGTGACGGTCTCGAAGCCGGCGGCCTCGGCACGGGCGTACACCGCGTCGACGTCCTCGACGTACACGCAGAGCTCGATGCGGTGCCCGGACGTGGGGCGCTGCGGGCGGCCGTGCAGCGGCTCGGCCGCGATGCCGCCGAGCCCGATCTCGGAGGACTCACCGAGCGTCAAAGCGATGAACGCCGGCTCGCCTTCCGCCGGGAAGCGGTAGTTCTCGACGCCGCCGAGCAGAGTTCCGTAGAAGGCCAGCGAGCGCTCGAGGTCGGCGCAGGACAACATCGGGAAGAGCTTCGACGTCACGGTTCAGTCCTCGGTGGAGCGGCGCAGGCGCTTGGTGTTGCTGCGGCGGGTCTTGTCCTCGAGGCGGCGCTCGGTGGCGCCCTTGGTGGGTCTGGTCGGACGACGCGGCTTGGGCGGCGGAGCGATGGCCTCGGTGAGGATCGCGGCCAGGCGCTCAGCGGCGGCCTCGCGGTTGCGCAGCTGGGACCGATTCTCCGAGGCGACCACCACGACGGTGCCGTCGATGAGCTTGTTCGCCAGCCGTTGCATCGCCCGCTGGTGCAGCGCGGGGGAGAAGGCCTCGGAGTTCGCCAGGTCGAAGACCAGCTCCACCCGCGAGTCGGCCGTGTTGACGCCCTGGCCGCCCGGCCCCGAGGACCGGGAGAAACGCCAGGTCAACTCCTTCTCAGGGATCGTCACCGATCCGACCTGCAACGGCTCGGGCATGCAGCCAGCCTGCCAGGGGTGTGGTTGGTTGTCCCGGTGACACAGCGGTCCTCGGCGGATGTCGTGATCCTCGGCGCGGGGCCGGCGGGTCTGGCCGCGGCGTGGCGAGCCGCGCGGGCTGGGCGCTCGGTGGTCGTCCTGGAGGCCGCGCCGTATGTCGGCGGGATGGCCGCGAGCTTCGACGTGGCGGGTGTCCGGGTCGACGCCGGCAGCCACCGCCTGCACCCGGCGACCGACCCGCGGCTGCTGGCCGACCTGCGCGGTCTGCTCGGCGGAGATCTGCAGACGAGGCCGCGCAACGGGCGCCTGCGGGTGGCCGGAACCTGGATCGGGTTCCCGCTCAAGCCGGTGGAACTGGCCAAGGCGTTGCCGCCCCGGATGCTCGCCGGGATCGCGCGCGACGCGGTCACCGGGCCGTTGCGCAAACCGCGCCAGGACACCTACGCCGAGGTGCTGCGGTCCGGGCTCGGGCCGACGCTCTACGAGGCGCTCTACGACCCCTACGCGCGCAAGCTGTGGGGCCTCGACGGCAACGCGATCGACGGGGAGCAGGCGCGCCGCCGGGTCACGGCGGACACCCCCTGGAAGGTCGCGGCCAAGATCCTGGCCCGCGCGCGGGCGGGGAAGGCCACCGGCGAGGGCGGCAGCGGGCAGGGCCAGATCTTCCACTACCCGCGGCGCGGGTTCGGGCAGATCGTCGAGGCGCTCGCGCAGGCCGCGACCGACGCCGGGGCCGAGATCCGCCTGTCCAGCCCGGTCGAGCGGATCGTGCCGCGGTCCGGGCCGGACTCCGCGCCGCTGGTCTGCACCGCCGACGGCACCGGGGTGACGGGGCGTCATGTGTTCTCCACCGTGCCCTTACCCCGGCTCGCGGCGATGACCGACCCGGCGCCCCCGGCGGCGGTGCTCGCCGCGGCCGACGGACTGAGCTTCCGGGCCATGGTGCTGGTCTACCTGGTCCACACCGGCGGGCGCTGGACCGGCTTCGACGCGCACTACCTGCCGGCCGACGGCACCCCGGTCACCCGGTTGTCCGAGCCGGCCAATTACCGCATCAGCGCCGACGACCCGGCCGACCGCAGCGTGATCTGCGCCGAGATCCCGTGCGCGCCCGGCGACGCCATCCACACCGCGGACGAGGCGACGCTGGCCGAGATCGTCGCCGACACCCTGGCCCGCACCGGACTGCCCGCGATGCACGTCGAGCAGGTCGTGGTGCGCCGGGTCAAGCACGTGTACCCGGTGTACAGCCGCGGCTACGGCGCGGCGCTGGACGCGCTGGATTCGTGGTCGCGCGGCATCCCCGGAGTGACGACGTTCGGCCGCCTGGGGCTGTTCGCCCACGACAACACCCACCACGCCCTGGCGATGGCCTACGACGCGGTGGCCGCGCTGACGCCCGCCGGCTTCGACTCCCGCGCCTGGGCCCTGGCCCGGGAGCGGTTCGCCGCCCACGTCGTCGAGGACTGAGCGCCATCTTGGGGCGCCGTTTCGCCCTGTCGCGTCGATGCAAAGGGCGGAAACACGCCCCTAGGTGCGAAGTAGGAGGCCTGACGGAGCGTCAGGCCGGGCGGATGCCGTCGACCAGGATCGAGGGGGTGATGCCGCGGGTGAGGCCGACCGAGACGCGTGCGCCGAGCTCGAGGCTCACCTCGTGGGGCTGCAGCGAGCGCAGCGTGATCCCGGACTGCAGGGCGACGGTGTAGAGCACGAAGGCGCCCTGGAACTCGAAGGCGACGATCTCGCCCTTGCCGGGTCCGCCGGCATCGAGGGTGACCTCGTGCGGGCGGGCCACCAGCTCGACCGGGCCGTGGCCGAGCCCGCCCGGGGTGATCATCTCGGCGATCTCGCAGTGCAGCATCCCGGCGTCGCGCTCGGCCGGCAGGAACATCGCGTCGCCGACGAAGGTGGCCACGAAGCGGGTGCGCGGGTGGTGGAAGGCCTCGTCGGGCGTGGAGTCCTGCTCGATCCGCCCGCCGCGCATGATCACCACGCGGTCGCCGGTGGCCAGGGCCTCGTCCCGGTCGTGCGTGATCAGGATCGCGGCGGTCCCGGTGTGGCGCAGGATCGCGACGGTGTCGGTGCGGATCTGTGCGCGGAGCCCGCGGTCCAGGCTGGAGAACGCCTCGTCGAGCAGCACGATCGGCGGGCCCGGGGCCAGCGCGCGGGCCAGCGCGACCCGCTGCTGCTCACCGCCGGAGAGCTCGTGCGGGTAGCGCTCGGCCAGCGGCCCCATCGCGACCAGGTCGAGCACCTCGCGGATCCGCGCCGCACGGGTGGGGGAGCGGCGGGGCAGCCCGAAGCCGACGTTGTTCGCCACCGTCAGGTGGGGGAACAGTGCGTGGTCCTGGAAGACCAGCCCGACCCCGCGGCGCTCGGCGGGCACCCAGGTGTCCGGGCCGGCCACGCACCGACCGGCCAGCATCACGCTCCCGGCGTCGGGACGCTCGAGGCCGGCCACCATCCGCAGGGTCGTGGACTTGCCGCATCCCGACGGGCCGACCATCGCCACGATCTCGCCCGGACCGACGGTGAGGGAGACCCCGTCGACGGCGCGGGTGTTGCCGAAGTCCTTGACCACGGACTCCAGGGCGAGCGGTGGCCGGTCCTTTGAGACGGCGGCGACCGGCAGGTCGGGGGCGGTCATGTCAGGGCCTTGGCGGGCAGGATCTTCCGGAACAGGATCAGCACCGGGATCGTCGCCACGATGACGATCGTGAGCGCCGGGGTGGCCGCGCTCTCCCACCGCGCCTCCGAGGCCTCCTGATAGGCCTGGATCGAGAGCGTGGTGAAGCCGAAGGGCCGCAGCAGCAGCACGATCGGCAACTCCTTCAACGCATCGACCAGGACGAGCACCAGCGCCACCGCGACGCCGGCCCGGGCCAGCGGCAGGTGCACCCGGGTCAGCACCCGGCGCGGCATGCGCGCCGAGGCTGAGCGCCGCACCGGTCAGTGACGGGGACATCTTCGCGAACGAGGCGTCCACACTCTGGTAGGCGGGGGCCATGAAACGCACCAGATAGGCGTACACGACGCCGATCACCGAGCCGGTCGCCACCGCCCCGAGGCCGCCGGAGACGCCGAGGCTCTCGAGCCCGTCGTCGGCCCAGGCCGTCGCGATCAGCACACCGATCGCGACCACGACCCCGGGGACGGCATAGCCGACCGTGGCCAGGTTCGAAGCCACCACGACGCGGCGGCCCTGGGTGAACTTGGCCGCGTGGGACATGACGACGGCGGCGGCCACGCACCCGGCGGCCGCGATCGCCCCGACGACCAGGCTGTTCTGCAGGTACTCGAGATAGCGCTCGTCGAGAAGGCTGGAGAATCCGCCGTCCTTCGCGTGCCCGGCCCACCAGATCAGCTGGCCGACCGGCAGCCCGAACGCGAGCACGAGCACCAGGGCGCATGCCGCGCTGGCCGCCCAGGCCTTGGCGCCGTGGAGCGGGACCGGGGTGAACCCGCGCTCCTTGCCGCCCTTCTGCAGGTATCGGGCGCGGCCGCGGGCGAGTCGCTCGGCCAGGATCACCAGGATCGCGAAGCCGAGTACCAGGCTGGCCAGCGCGGTCGCCGACTGCCGGTCGAAGCTGCCCTTCCAGACCCGGTAGACCCCGACGGTGACGGTCTCGACGTTGAAGTAGGTGACGGTGCCGAAGTCGGTCAGCGTCTCCATCATCACCAGCGCCGAGCCGGCCACCAGCGAGGGGCGGGCCAACGGCAGCACCACCCGGAACAGCGCTCGCGTGGGCGAGCAGCCGAGCGAGCGGGCCGCGTCGTAGGTGGCCGGCGCCTGCTCGAGGAGCGCCGAACGCACGAGCAGGTAGACGTAGGGATACAGGCAAACCGAGAGCACGATGATCGCCATGCCGGTGGAGCGCACGTCCGGGAACCAGGCGTCCTGCCCGAACCACTCCCGCCACTGCGTCTGGACCGGACCCGGGTAGTCGAGCAGGTAGAGGTAGACGAAACCGGCGATGTAGGCGGGCATCGCCAGCGGCAGCACCAGCAGCCAGGAGAACGCGCTGCGGCCGGGGAAGCTGTAGGCGGTGACGAGCCAGGCCAGGCCCCCTCCGATAACCACGGTGCACACGCCCACGCCGACCAGCAGGTACACGGTCGTGAGCACCATGTGCCCGAGGCGCGGCGGCCAACGGATGTCGCTTCCGGTGGCCGCGAAGCCGTCGAGAACGACCGCCAGTACCGGCAGCATGGCGACGACAGCGATCACGCCGACGCCGATCGACCAGGCGGTACGTCCCGTTCCGGCGCCCTGGTCCCGCGTCGGCTCGCCCGCAGGCGCCGCGACGTCGGGATCGAGCAGGGTCACCGGTATCCGGCCTCCGACATCACCTTGATCGCCTCGGCGTTGAGGTTGCCGTACGCCTCGGCGTTGATCGGAGCGAACTTATAGGTCCCGAAGCCCGCGATGAGTTCCTCGGGCTTCACGTCGGGGTTCGTCGGGTACTCGTGGTTGCCGTCGACGAAGACATTGGCTCCGGTCGTGGCCAGCCACTCCAGCAGCTTCTGGGCGGCGGGAACGTTGTCGGCGTTCTTGAGGATTCCGGCCCCGGAGATGTTCACGTGCACGCCGTCGGCGTCCTGGTTGGCCCAGTACGGCTTGACCTTGAAGTCCGCGTCGTCGGCCAGGATGCGGGCCAGGTAGTAGTGGTTGGTGATGGCGACGTCGCAGCCGCCGGCGTCGATCGTCTCAAGGGCGGCGACGTCGGTGCTGACGATTTTGGCCTCGTTCGCGACCCAGCCCTTGACGATCTCCAGCGCACGGTCCCGGCCCTGCTCGTCGATCATCTGCGCGACCATGGACTGGACATAGGAGGAGTCGGCGGTGCGCATGCACAGCCGGCCCTTCCACTTCGGGTCGTCCAGGCCGGCGTAGGAGTCGGCGGGGTCGAAGTCGCTGGGCTGCACCTTGTCCGGGTTGTACATGAGGGTGCGGGCCCGCACGCTCAGCCCGACCCAGCGGTCCTGCGGGTCGCGCAGTCCCTCCGGCACGGCGTCGTCGAGGGTGGGCGAGGTGATCGGCAGCAGCAGGTCGTCCTTCGCGGCCTGCCACAGGTTGCCCGCGTCGACCGTCATGTAGATGTCGGCCGGGGTGTCCTCACCCTCGGCCTTGATGCGCTCGAGGAGTTCGGCGTCGCTGCCGTAGAGGAACTCGACGTTGATGCCGGTGTCCTTGGCGAACTGGGTGAACGCGGCCTCGAGGTCGTAGTGCCGGCCGGAGTAGACCCGGAGGGTCTCCTTGTCGTCGGACCCGCAGCCGACGAGCACGGGCAGGAGGAACGTCAAAACAGCGGCAGCACCAAAAACTCTGCCGAACGACTTGCGGAACACGGCTCACACCCTCGGCACGATTGCAGAACGCTGCCCGGATAATGGGCAGCCTAACCTAACTCCACGACCTTGGATTGTCGTGTGTGTGCAGGCCAAACCTTGGAAGGGATCGCTGGCATGAAGGCTCTCGTGGTCGCGGTTGCGTTGGTGTTCGGTATCGGCGGCCTTGCGGCTTGCGGCGACGACGACGGGGGGACCGTGCGCAACCTGAACGAGGAGGACGGCGCGTCGACCTCCGGCAGCGGGGCGGGCACGGAGTCGAGCAGTCCGTCGGCCGTCGAGTCCGGCAGCCCGTCCGGCGCGGCTACCGGCTCGCCGTCATCGAGCGGGTCCGGTTCCGGCTCGGCCAGCTCATAGCCCCCGTGCGCCGGCCCTCGTTGAGCTCCCGGTGCACGGCCGGCACCACCTTTCGCAGGTAGCGGCCGAGCTTGACGAACGAGTCGCCGGTGGTGCGGAAGCTGTAGCGGATCGGCACCTCGGCGTAGGTGTAGCCCTTGCCCAGCAGGTCCAGGGTGAGGACCTGCGCGTAGTTGTAGTCGTGGACGATCTCGGCCTCGGCGGCGGCGCGGGGCGAGAACGCCCGGTACCCGCTCTGACCGTCCGTCAGATCCCGTCGGCGCGCCGTCCAGCGGACCCAGCGGGTGAGGGCGAGGTTGCCGAGACGCCGGTGCGGGCGCATGTGCTCGATCTCGCCGGCGAAGCGCGAGCCCACCACGTAGTCCGCCGTCCCGGCCAGGACCGGCGCAACGACCGTGGGCAGGTCCTCCGGCGCGTACTCGCCGTCGGCGTCCAGGTACACCACCGCGGCCGGATTCAGGGCGCTCGCCTCCCGGAGCGCGGTGCGCACCGCGGCGCCCAGGCCCTGGTTGTGCGGGTGCGCGATCACGGTGGCGCCCGCCTCGGCCGCACGCGCGGCGCTCTCGTCGGCCGAGCCGTCGTCGACGACCAGACAGTGCACCGGCCGGCCACAGGCGGTGGCCGGCAGCCGGCGCACGACGTCGCCGACCACGTCCTGCCTCGTTGAAGACCGGGATCACGGCGATCACCGGCGCGCTCGCATCGACCGGCCACGGCTCGGGACGGGCTGGCAGCGTGCGCGGCAGTCGCAGGTTGCCCCAGTACGACGGCGCGGGCGCCACCAGCGCGATGGCGCCGACCACCAGCGAGTAGGCGGTCTTCACCGCGTGGGTGGCCAGCGCGATCGCGAACGCCGTGCCGGCGTCGACACCGAGCACCACCAGGGCGGCCGTGCCGGCGGCCTCGTAGGAACCGATGCCGCCGGGGGTCAGGGCCACGGTCTGGGCGGCGATCGCGACCGCGGTCACGGCGATCGCCTCGTGGTAGGCCAGGTCGACCCCGGCGGCGTGCGCGACCTGCCAGGCGAGGGTCGCCTCGAGGGCCCAGGCCAGGAAGGCGGTGATCACGATGGTGGTGGCCGGCATCCGGATCCCGCCGCTGCGGGCGGCGAGACCGCGCACCCAGACCAGCACCGGCACGGCGCCCGCGGCCAGCGCGACCGCGAGGATCCACGCCCAGGCGCCGATCAGCTCACTGGCCAGCCCGGGCACGGCGACCAGCGCGAGCACGGCGACGGAGAGCAGGTCGGCCAGGCGCAGCGTCACGGTCGTCGCGGTCACCGGCTCGACGCCCAGGGTGGTGCGACGCAGCACCGAGGTGACCCGCAGGATCTCGCCGAGCCGGAACGGCAGGACGTGGTTGCCGAGCAGGGAGACGTGCAGCGCGGCCCAGGACTGCCCCGGGGTGAGCCCGGGCAACGTGCGCGTCCAGGCCCAGCTGCGTAACGCGAAGGCGAGCGCGTAACAGACCAGCGCGAGGGCGAGCCCGCCGGGGGAGTTGATCAGGGCTTCCGCGGTCTCGCGCAGCACCGGGCCGTCGATGACCTTGGCCAGGTAGATCAGCGACAGTGCGAGCACGACGACGCCGACGGCGGTGCGTGCCTTTCGCACTCTTGGCTCCTGTCGCTACCCGCGCATGCACCGATCTTGAGAAAGGCCAGGCTAGCCTTGCCTCCGCGAAACGGACATGAAGACCTGTGGAGGTTCGAGCATGGCAGTGGTGGTCACCGGGTCGGCCGGGTTCCTCGGTCGTGCCGTCGTGTCCCGCCTGCTCGCCGCCGGGCGTGAGGTGGTCGGCATCGATCGCCGAGGTGGCATTCCCTCGGGCGCCCCGGGTCACAGCGAGCTGCACGCGGACCTGCTCGGGCCCGACGGCGTCGCGGCCGCCGCGATCCGCGAGGCCACCGGCGTGATCCATCTGGCCGGCTGCCCCGGCGTGCGCGACGTCCGGGCCGACGTCGCCTGGTACCGGCACCGGGACAACGTGCTCGCCACGGCCGCGGTGCTCGGCTCGGCCGGTCGGCGGACCACGGTCGTGGTGGCGACCTCCTCCTCGATCTACGGCGGTTCGATCGCCGGCCGCGCGTGCGTGGAGACCGACCCGCTGAGCCCGCGCGGCGGCTACGCCGCGAGCAAGGCCCTGGCCGAAGCGCTGTGCCGCGACCACAACGAGGCCGGCGGCCGGGTGGTGATCGCGCGGCCGTTCACCGTCGCCGGCGAGGGCCAGCGCAGCGACATGGCCCTCGCCACCTGGATCGAGGCGGCCCGCACCGGTCGGCCGCTGCGCATCCTCGGTGGGCCGGAACGCACCCGCGACATCACCGACGTCCGCGATGCCGCCCGTGCCCTGGTCGCCCTGCTGGACGCCGACGAGCCCGGCGCCGTCAACGTCGGCAGCGGCGTGCCGATCCGCCTCGACGCGATGGTCGAGGCCATCGCGAGCGGGCTGGACGTCGAGGTCCGCACCCGCGTCGAGCCGGCCGGGCCCGAGGAGGTCTCCGACACTCGCGCCGACACCCGCCGGCTGGTCGAGCCTGGTCGGCTTCGTCCCGGTGACCGACCTGGCCGATGTGGTGGCCCGTCAGATCGCGGCGGCGGTACCGGAGTCCGGCCGCGTCTCTGCCTGACGCCATGAATTCCGTCCCGTGAGTCCAGCCCCGTGAACCAGGCGCCGCGTCAGGCGGTGGCCGCCGGCATGGCCGCGGCGTTCCTGGTCGCCCTCGTCGTCGGGCTGCTCGGGATCGACGTGCGCGCCACCATCGGCGGCCGGGCCGCCGTCGATGAGCCGCAGTACCTGCTCACCGCGCTGTCGCTGGCCGAGGACGGCGACCTCGACATCTCCGACGAGCTCTACGACCGGCGCTGGCGCGCGTTCCACGACAGCAATCTGCCGCAGCAGACCCAGCCCAAGGCCGACGGCAGCGCGATCAGTCCGCACGACCCGTTGCTGCCGATCCTGATCGCGGCACCGATGGGGCTGTGGGGCTTCCAGGGCGCAAAGGCGATGGTGTGCGTCCTCGCCGGGCTCGCGGCGGCCCTGACGGTGTGGATCGCGGTGCGGCGGTTCGGCGTCCGGCCCTCGCTGGCGACCGTGGTGGTGGCGGTGGCCTTCGCCTCCCCGCCCTTGGGCATCTACGCGCAGCAGGTCTATCCGGAGATGCCGGCCGCGCTCGCCACCTTGGCGGCGGTCGCGGCGCTGACCGGATCCTGGTCGCGCCGGGCCCGGGTGGTGTTCGTGCTCGCGGTCGTCGCCCTGCCGTGGCTGAGCGTGAAGTACGCCGCGGTCGCGGCGACCCTGGCGCTGGTCGGCCTGGTCCGGCTGTGGCGGGCGCGGGGACGCCCGGCCGTGCTGACCCTGCTCGGGGTCTTCGCCGGCATGGGGGTCATCTACCTCGTCGTGCACCAGCTGATCTGGGACGGCTGGACGGTCTACGCCTCCGGGGACTTCTTCCAGGAGCCCGGCGAGTTCGCGGTGGTCGGCACGAACCCCGACTACCTCGGGCGCAGTGAACGGCTGTCGGCGTTGCTGGTGGACCGGCACTGGGGGATCGCGGCCTGGCAGCCGGCCTGGCTGCTGGTCGTCCCCGCGGTGGCCGCGCTGCTCGCGGCCCGCCCGCGCGGGTGGGCCGGTCTGGTGCTGCCGGCGACGGCGGGATGGTTGGTCGCCACCTTCGTCGCGCTGACGATGAGCGGGTTCTGGTCGCCCGGGCGGCAGGTCGTGGTGATCCTGCCGCTGCTGGTGCTGGCGATCGCCTGGTGGTTGCAGCACTCGCCGCCGGTGGTGCTGGTGACCGGGGCGGCCCTCTCCTTCGTCGGGGTGGTGGCGATGGCCGCGCTGCTGGTCGACGGCTGGGACGGCCGGATCACCTGGGTGTTCGGCTTCGACAAGGTCGACAACCCGCTCTACGACGGCTGGCGGGTGTTCCTGCCGCCGTACCAGGAAGGGGCCGGCGCCGAGGTCTGGGTGCGGCACGGCATCTGGCTCGCGGTGATGGCCGCGGTGGCCACCCTGGCCTGGCGGGCGGCGCGGCCGCGGGATTCGGCTGGAACGGGGGACGCCCGACCAGCAGAAACGCTTGTCGGGGGGCCGTCGGGGGGCGGAGCCCCCCGACTGTTCGGATAGCGTCCCCGACCGTGGGACGAGCGCGGGCGAGCGGACTGGCGCTGGGCTTCCTGGCTGACGCCGTGTTCGCCGACCCCCGGCGGGGTCACCCGGTGGCCGGCTTCGGCCGGTTCGCCGCGGCGGTGGAGCGCCCGCTGTGGCGGGACTCCCGCGCCGCGGGCGTGGCCTACACCGCGATCTGCGTCACCGTGCCGGTGGCGACGGCGGTCCTGGTGCGCCGCCGGGCCCCGGGGGCCGTCGGTGAGACCGCCCTGACCGCGGCGGCGACCTGGGCGGTGCTCGGGGGGACGAGTCTCGGACGCGAAGCGAATCTGATGACCCGTCATCTTGCCGGTGGCGATCTGCCGGCCGCCCGGGCCCGGCTGAGTCACCTGTGCGCGCGCGACCCGGCCGGACTCGGCGAGAAGGAACTCACCCGGGCGACGGTGGAATCGGTGGCGGAGAACACCGGCGACGCGGTCGTGGCGCCGCTGCTGTGGGGCGCGGTCGCCGGCCTGCCCGGGCTGGTGGGCTACCGCGCGGTGAACACCCTCGACGCCATGGTCGGCTACCGGAGCGCGCGGTACGCGAACTTCGGCTGGGCCTCGGCCCGTCTGGACGATCTGGCGAACCTGGTGCCGGCCCGGGTGACCGGCGTGCTCACCGTTCCGGCCGCGCGCGCGATCGGCGGTTGCCCGCGGCGGGCCGCACGCGTGCTGGCCGCGGACCGGGGCGACCACCCGAGTCCGAATGCGGGCTGGTGCGAAGCGGCGGCGGCCGGGGCGCTCGACGTCCGGTTGGGTGGCAGCAACACCTACGCCGGCGCCGCCGAGACGCGCGGCACCTTGCACGCCGCGGGGCGCGAACCGGAGATCGCCGACATCGCCCGGGCCGTGCGGCTGTCCCGGGTCGTCGGCGTGGGGGCGGCGGCCCTGGCGGTTGCTCTCGCCTGGCGTCTGACGTGACGGGGCGTCAGGTCAAGGGCGCCCTGCTGGTGGCGGGCACCACCTCGGATGCGGGCAAGAGTGTGCTCACCGCCGGGCTGTGCCGCTGGCTGCACCGGCGCGGGGTCTCGGTGGCGCCGTTCAAGGCGCAGAACATGTCGAACAACTCCGCGGTCACCCCGGACGGCGCCGAGATCGGGCGGGCGCAGGCGATGCAGGCGGCCGCGGCCGGGCTGGAGCCGGAGGCGGTGATGAACCCGGTGCTGCTGAAGCCGGGCACGGATCGCAGCTCTCAGGTCGTGCTGCTCGGCGAGCCCGTCGCCGAGGTGACCGCGATGTCCTACCGGCAGCTCAAGCCGCGCCTGATGACCACCGTGCTGGAGTCCCTGGCCGACCTGCGTTCCCGCTACGACGTGGTGGTCTGCGAGGGTGCCGGGAGCCCGGCCGAGATCAACCTGCGCGCCGACGACATCGCGAACCTCGGGCTGGCCCGCGCGGCCGACCTGCCGGTGATCGTGGTCGGGGACATCGACCGCGGCGGCGTACTGGCCTCGATGTTCGGCACGCTCGCCGTCCTCGACCCTGCCGACCAGGCGCTGATCGCCGGGTTCGTCGTCAACAAGTTCCGCGGCGATCCCGCGCTGCTCGCCCCCGGTCTGGATCAGTTGCGCGCCCTCACGGGCCGGCCCACCTTCGGCGTGTTGCCCTGGCAGCCCGGGCTGTGGCTGGACGCCGAGGACTCCCTCACCCTGGACGCGGCCGGCGCCATACCGGGAGCCGCGGGCGAGCCGGGCGGCGAGATTCTGCGGGTGGCCGCGGTGCGCTTCCCGCGGATCTCCAACCTCACCGACCTCGACGCGCTGGCCGCCGAACCCGGCGTGCTCGTCCGCTTCGTTCACTCGCCCGACGAGATCGGTGACGCGGACCTGGTGGTGCTGCCCGGCACCCGGGCCACCGTCGCCGACCTGGCCTGGCTGCGCGAACGCGGCCTGGCCGAGGCGGTGACGGCCCGCGTCGCGGCCGGACGTCCGGTGCTCGGCGTGTGCGGCGGCTACCAGATGCTCGCGCGGACCATCACCGACGAGGTCGAGTCACGGGCGGGCACGGTCACCGGGCTCGGGCTCTTGCCGACCGACGTCGTGTTCGAGACCGGCAAGACGGTCGGGCGGACCAGTGGTGAGGAGTACGGGCACCCGGTGCGCGGGTACGAGATCCACCACGGCCGGGTGATGCCCGATCCGGCCGCCTCGCGGTTCCTCGACGGGTGTCGTTCGGGGGTGGTCTGGGGGACCACCTGGCACGGCGCCCTGGAGTCGGACGGGTTCCGCCGCGCCTTCCTCGCCGACGTCGCCGCCGCCGCGGGCCGGGACTTCCGTCCCGTCGGTGAGGTCTCCTTCGCGGCCGTGCGGGAGGCGCGCCTCGACGTCCTCGGGGATCTGATTGCCGATCATCTGGACGCCGCTGCGCTGGACGCTCTGATCACCGGGGGCACGCCACGAGGGCTCCCCGTGGTGCGTACGACGCTGGATCCGGGGCCCGACGCGGTTGAATAGTGACTAGAGCACTGTTATTCACGATGGTGTGCGGACCAGCAGGTCGATGAAGGAGCGCGCGTGAAGATCTCGGCGAAGGTCGACTACGCCGTTCGCGCGCTGATCGAGATCGCGGGCAACGACACCGACCGCCCGCGCTCGGCCGAGTCGATCTCCGCCGCCCAGGACATCCCCCGGGACTTCCTGCTGGCCGTCCTCGCCGACCTGCGCCGCGCCGGTCTGGTGGCCAGCCAGCGTGGCCAGGCCGGCGGCTGGGTGCTGCTGACCCCGGCCGAATCGATCTCCGTGGCGGACGTGATCCGTGCCACCGACGGCCCGCTGGTCAGCGTGCACGGCCGCGCGCCCGAGGACGTCGCCTACAAAGGCTCGGCCGAGGCGCTGCAGCAGGTGTGGATCGCGGTCCGCTCCAGCCTGCGCGAGGTACTCGAGGACGTCACCGTCGCCCAGCTCCTGGCCAAGCAACTCTCGCCCGCCGCCGTCGCCCGCACCCGCTCCGAGGACGCCTGGCACCGTCGCTGACCCCTCCACGTCGCCACTTCACTCGCCGGAACCACGCTCCACTCGTTGGGTCCGGCGTGCGAAGCGGGGTCCTGACGAGTGAAGTGGGCGGTGTGACGAGTGAAGTGGACGGTGCGGCGGTCAGCCGAGGGCGTAGCCAAGGAAGACACCCGGGGCGGGGGCGCCCTGCACGCCGGTATGGCCGAGGGCCCAGAACTGGGAGCCGGCACCGGAGGGGCCCTTATCGGTCTCCTTGAACACGGTGAAGGCGCCGCACCGCTGGGTCGTGGTGCCGGTGACGCCTTCGGCCGGTGAGCCGACGACCAGGTTGGCCGGGCCCGTGCCGTCGATCTGACGCACCACCAGGGCGGAGCCGAAGCGGTCGCCGGTGGTCGCGGTGCCGCTGACGCCGGTGGTGTCCTGGTTGAGCAGCTTCGACCCGGCGCTGCGCAGACCCTGGTCCGAGCCGAGCAGGACCTGCACCGCGCCGGCGTTCGGCACCGTGCCGACGGCGTCGCCGGGGACGCCGATGGCGAGGTCGGCGTGCTTGCCGCCACTCATCCGCCCGGTGGCCAGCACTGCGCCGAGCCGGTCCCCGGCGGCCGGTACCCCGACCACCCCGCCGACGCCCTGCACCCATTGCTGCGCGCCGGTACCGGTCAGTCCGTTGGTGCCCGCGTAGAGCACCGCGACGGCGCCGCGGCTGCTGTTCGAGCCCGGGATGCCGGCGGCCACGTCGGCCTTGCCGTCACCGTTGAAGTCACCGGCCGCGACCGCGGCGCCGAACGCGTCGCCGGAGGCCGGCTTGCCGGCGATGCCGACGGTCGAGCGGTCGTAGGCCGGCCCGGCCTTGGTGAACCCGTCCGGGCCGCCGGGGTAGACCTGGATCGAGCCGCTGTTGTTCTCGCCGGGCGCGCCCACGATCAGTTCGTCGCGCTTGTCGCCGGTGACGTCGCCGGCGGCCAGGGCCGCACCGAACGCGTCGCCGTTCTCGGCCTTGCCGCCGACCACGCCGGCGCCGGGCCGCAGTGCGGTCGGGGCACGGCCGGAGCCGAGGCCGGCCGGGGCACCCCAGAGCACCGCGACGGTGCCCGCCCCGAAGCCCTTGCCGAGGCTCTCGCCGGGGGCGCCGATCGCGAGGTCGCCCGCACCGTCGCCGTCGAAGTCGCCGGCGGTCAGGGCCGCGCCGAAGCGGTCGTTCGGCTCGGCGGTGTCCGGCAGCTTCGGGCTGTTCTGGGTGAACAGCTGCGCCCCGGTGGTGGTCAGTCCGGTGGGCGAGCCGTAGAGCACGGTGACGGCGCCCGCGGTCTGGTTCTCCCCGGGGGCACCGATCGCGACGTCGGCGCATCGGTCGGCGTTGAAGTCACCGACGGCGAGGACGGCGCCCCACTCATCGGCATCCTCGGACTGGTCGGGCACCCCCTCGGAGTCCTGGGTGAGGAGCTGGTCGTCCGGCGTCGTTCCGCTCGGGTCGGCGCGCAGCCCTGCCGCGGAGCCGTAGAAGACGTGGATGCCGCCCTGCAGGCGGGTGCGGCCGTACTCGGTGACGACCAGGTCGCTGAACCCGTCGCCGTTGAGGTCGCCCGGGCGCGCGGTGGCGCAGCCGCCGGCCCGCGCCGGACCGGCCAGGGGGCCGATGAGCGCGGCCAGCGTCAGAAGTGCCGCGACGGTGGCGGTGGAGCGAAGAGCCATGTGACCAGAGTGACTGATGGGACTGACGATCTCGGCCCGGACGCGCCGTCGCGGTCCGGAGAGCCGTCTTGGGGCGCGTGTGCGCCCTATCCCGGCCTCCGATAGGGCCACACCACGCCCCAAGATGCGTGCGGAGGCCTGTGGCATGCTCGCGCCGTGCCCGCCGGATACCCCTTCTCCGCTGTCGTCGGGATGGACGACCTCAAGCTCGCGCTGGCTCTGAACGCGGTCGCCCCGACGATCGGCGGCGTGCTGGTCCGGGGCGAGAAGGGCACCGCCAAGTCGACCGTCGTGCGGGCTTTGGCCGCGCTGCTGCCCGAGCAGGAGGCGGTGGACGGCTGCCGCTTCGCCTGCGACCCGTGGACGCCCGACCCCGAATGCCCGGACGGGCCACACTCGGGCGCGCCCTCGCACGTGCGGCGGGCCCGCCTGGTCGAACTCCCGGTGGGGGCCGCCGAGGACCGCGTGGTCGGCTCGCTGGATCTGGAGAAAGCGCTGACCGAGGGCGTGCGCAGCTTCGAGCCCGGGCTGCTCGCCGCCGCCCACCGCGGCGTGCTCTACGTCGACGAGGTCAACCTGCTCCACGACCACCTGGTCGACGTGCTGCTCGACGCGGCCGCGATGGGCCGGTGCTACGTCGAGCGGGAGGGCGTCTCGGTCTCGCACGCGGCGCGGTTCCTGCTCGTCGGAACCATGAACCCCGAGGAGGGCGAGCTGCGCCCGCAGCTGCTCGACCGGTTCGGGCTCACCGTCCACGTGACCGCAAGCCGGGAGCCGGAGGTGCGCGCCGAGGTGGTGCGCCGCGGGCTGGCCTACGAGGCCGACCCGGACGCCTTCGCCGCTGTCTGGGCGCCGACCGACGCCGAGTTCGCCGCATGCATCGAGTCCGCGCGGGAGCTCCTGCCGCACGTGTCGCTGCCCGACGCGGAGCTGGAGCGGATCGCGCACGTATGCGCCGAGTTCGAGGTCGACGGCATGCGCGCCGACCTGGTCATCGCCCGCGCCTCCCGCGCCCACGCGGCCTGGCACGGCCGGCTCCAGGTCAACGCCGAGGACGTCCGTGCCGCGGCCCGGCTCGCGCTGCCGCACCGCCGTCGCCGCGACCCCTTCGACGCCCCCGGCCTGGACGAGGCGCAACTGGACAAGGCGCTGGACGAGGCCGGCCCGCCAGAGCCCGAGGACGACGGTCCCGACGGCGGCGGCGCCCCCGACCCTGCCGACGCCCCCGTCGACGCCCCCACGAACACAGGGACGTCCGAGGAGGAGAGCGCTATTACTCACCCTCCTTCGGACGCAACAGGTGCTGGCGCGGCCCAGGAGCGGGTCTCGGCGCCGGGGGAGCCGTACAAGGCGCGCCTGCTGACTGTCCCGGGACTCGGGACCGGGACGCCGGGGCGGCGGTCGCGCGCGGTGACCCCGACCGGGCACACCTCCGGTGCCCGGCGACCGGTCGGCCGGCTGAGCGCCCTGCACGCGGCGGCGACGCTGCGCGCGGCCGCCCCGCACCAGCGGGCCCGCGGCCGGGTGCCGGGTGAGGGCCTCAAGCTCAAGGCTGACGACCTGCGCGAGGCCGTCCGGGAGGGACGCGAGGGCAACCTCGTGCTGTTCTGCGTCGACGCGTCCGGCTCGATGGGCGCCCGCACCCGCATGGGCGCGGTCAAGGCAGCGGTGCTGTCGCTGCTGCTGGACGCCTACCAGCGCCGGGACAAGGTCGGGCTGGTCACCTTCCGGGGCACCGGCGCCACGCTGGATCTGCCACCGACCTCCTCGGTCGAGGCCGGCGCGGCCCGGATGCGCCGCCTGCCCACCGGCGGGCGGACCCCGCTTGCCGCCGGGCTGCTGGAAGCCCGGCACGCCCTGGCCGTCGAGCGGCTGCGCGATCCCGCCCGGCGTCCGCTGCTCGTGCTGGTCACCGACGGGCGCGCCACCGCCGGGCCCGACGCGCTGGCCCAGGCGCACCGGGCCGCGGCCGTACTCGCCGGGGACGGAATTGCCGCCGTGGTCGTGGACTGCGAGGACGGGCCGGTCCGGCTCGGACTCGCGGCCGGCCTCGCCGAGGCGCTCAATGCCCCCCTGTTCCGCCTGAGCGAGCTCGAACTGGGTGGCGGACTGGCGAACGCCGTACGTTCGGTCCGCAAGGCGGCGTGACATGCCCCAAGGCGTCCCGACCGCCGTCCCCGCCGATGGTCTGACGACCCGTCAGCGCCGCAACCGGCCGCTGCTGATCGTGCACACCGGGGAGATGAAGGGGAAGTCGACCGCCGCCTTCGGGCTGGCCCTGCGCGGCTGGAACCAGGGCTGGTCGATCGGGGTCTTCCAGTTCGTCAAGAGCGCGAAGTGGAAGGTCGGCGAGGAGGAGGCGTTCCGGGCCCTCGGCCGCCTGCACGACCAGACCGGCGAGGGCGGGCCGGTCGAATGGCACAAAATGGGCACCGGCTGGTCCTGGTCCCGAAAGGCCGGGACCGAGGAAGACCACGCCGCCGACGCCGCCGAGGGCTGGGCCGAGATCAAGCGCCGCCTGGCGGCCGAGGCGCACGGGCTCTACGTCCTCGACGAGTTCACCTACCCCATGAAGTGGGGCTGGGTGGACGTCGCCGACGTCGTCGAGACCCTGGCCGGCCGCCCCGGGCAGCAGCACGTGATCATCACCGGCCGGGACGCGCACCCGGATCTGGTCGAGGCGGCCGACCTGGTGACCACGATGACCAAGATCAAGCACCCGATGGACGCCGGGCAAAAGGGGCAGCGCGGCATCGAGTGGTGAGCAGTGATGGTCCGTTCGGCCGACCCCAGCCTCAATTGCCTCGGGTTAGGTTCTAACCGAGGTAGTTTCGGGTGTAGCGATACGGACGCAGCGGGGGTGAAAAGGTAGTGCGAGGCGGGGCAGTGGGCAGGCACAAGGCGGTAGCCGCGTTCGTCGCGGCCGGCCTGGTCATCGGCGTGTGCGCGTTCGCCGCGCGTTCCGACGACTCCCCGGAGCAGGTCGTGGCGGCCGTGCCGGTCGCGACCCCGGAACCCACCTGCAGCACCACCACGAAGGCGTTCATCCCGATCTCGGTCAGCATTCCCGGCGTCTCGAAGAAGATCAACATCCTGCCGCTGCCCCGCGAGGCCAACGGCGTTCCCGGGACCCCGCCACTGACGAGCCTCGGCAAGCAGTCGATGGCCTTCGACCTCGGCAACGGGATCAGGCCGGGCGCCCTCAAGGGCAACGCCCTGCTGAACGCCCACACCTACCCGGACGGCAGCGCGCTCGGGAACACGCTGCTCGACGAGTTGGAGGAAGGCGAGCAGTTCCAGGTCCAGGGGCCGCTCGGCTACATCTGCTACGAGGTGACCGACCGCCGCGAGGTGCCGGCCGGGGTCTACAAGCCGTATTTCGACAAGAAGGGCAAGCCGCAGATCGCGATCGTGGTCTGCTCCGGCGAGCGCATCGGTCCCGGCAACTGGACCAAGCGCACCCTGTGGTTCGCCTCACCTGTGGACTCGCTCGCCGCCGCCTAACCCGCCATTGGCGTGCCCACCGGGGCCACGTACCGTCGACGCGTGAGCGTCCTCGTCCCCGCGCCCGGTGGCCCGCCCCGCCTGGTCGTGGCAGCCCCGGCCAGCGGGCACGGCAAGACCACGGTGGCCACCGGCCTGATCGCCGCACTGCGCGCCCGCGGATTCCGGGTCTCGCCGCACAAGGTCGGCCCGGACTACATCGACCCGGGCTACCACGCGCTCGCCGCCGGCCGGCCCGCCCGCAACCTGGACGCCTGGCTCACCTCGCCCCAGCTGATCGCCCCGCTGTTCCTGCACGGCGCCGCCGCCTCCGACATCGCCGTGGTCGAGGGCGTCATGGGTTTGTTCGACGGGGTCACCGGCGGCGCCGACGGGCTCGACGATTTCGCCTCCACCGCGCACGTCGCCCGGCTGCTGGACGCCCCGGTGCTGCTGGTGGTCGACGCCGCGGCCCAGGCCCGCTCGGTGGCGGCGCTGGTCCACGGCTTCGCCACCTTCGACCCGGCGGTCCGCCTCGGCGGGGTGGTGCTGAACCGGGTCGGTTCCGACCGGCACGAGCAGATCCTGCGTGACGCGCTGCGCGCGCTGGGCGTCCCGGTCTTCGGGGCGATCCGGCGCGAGGACAAGGTCGCCACGCCGTCCCGCCACCTCGGCCTGGTGCCGGTGGCCGAACGCGCCGCCGACGCCGTCGACGCCGTCGCCGCGATGGGCGAGCTGATCGCGCGTACCTGCGACCTGGAAGGCATCTGCGCGATGGCCGCCCGGGCGCCGCGGATGACCGCGACGCCGTGGGACCCGCACCTCGCGCTCGGCCCGACTCCGCGGGCCCGGTTCGGCCGCCGCCCCCGGATCGCGATGGCCGGCGGCCCGGCCTTCACCTTCAGCTACGCCGAGCACGTTGAACTGCTGGTCGCGGCCGGTGCCGAGGTCGTCACCGTCGACCCGCTGCGCGACGAATCGCTGCCGGCCGGCACCACCGCGCTGGTGATCGGCGGCGGCTTCCCCGAGGTGCACGCCGAAGCGCTGTCGGAGAACGAGCGGCTGCGCAAGGACGTCGCGGATCTGGCGGCCTCGGGCGGTGTCGTCGTCGGGGAGTGCGCCGGCCTGCTCTACCTGGCCCGCGAGCTCAACTCGGTGCCGATGTGCGGCGTGCTCGACGTGGCGGCGGCCATGACGCCGCGCCTGACCGTGGGGTACCGGCAGGTGGTCGCCGCGGCCGACTCCGTGCTGCTGCGCGCCGGTGAGCAGGTACGCGGTCACGAGTTCCACCGCACCACCTGCGAGCCGCGCGCCGGCTCGCTCGACATGCGCCCTGCGTGGACCTTCGCGACGGCCGGCGACGGTTCGCTCGTCCCGGACGAGGGTCACGCGTCGCCGAACGTGCACGCCTCCTACCTGCACCTGCACTGGGCCGGCCGGCCGCGGATCGCCCGCCGCCTCGTGGAGGCCGCCCGGCGTGTTGATCCCGATCTCGGCCGGTGAGCCAGAACCTGCGCCACCACGGGGACGACGAACTGGCTCCCGGCCTCGTCGACTTCGCGGTGAACGTGCGCCCCGGTACGCCCCCGGCCTGGCTGCGCGAACGGCTGGCGGACTCTCTGGCCGGCCTGGCCGCCTATCCCCAGCCCGAGAGCGCCCGCGCGGCCGTCGCCGCCCGCCACGGGCGGGCCCCGGAGGAGGTCCTGCTCACCTCGGGGGGCGCTGAGGCGTTCACGTTGATCGCCCGGGCTTTCAGCCCGCACCGGGCCGTGGTCGTGCACCCCCAGTTCACCGAGCCCGAGGCCGCCCTGCGGGACGCGGGACGCCGGGTCGAGCAACTGCTGCTGCGCGCCGAGGACGGCTTCGTGTTCGACCCGGCCGCGGTGCACGACGGCGCCGACCTGGTCGTGGTCGGCAACCCGACCAACCCGACGTCGGTCCTGCACGCGGCCGCGACGCTCGCGGCGCTGGCCCGCCCGGGGCGGATCCTGGTCGTCGACGAGGCGTTCATGGACGCGGTGCCGGGGGAGACCGAGTCGCTCGCCGGCGCCGACCTGCCGGGTCTGGTCGTGGTCCGCAGCCTGACCAAGACCTGGGGCCTGGCCGGTCTGCGGATCGGCTACTGCCTGGCCGCGCCCGACCTGATCGAGTCGCTGGCGCGCGAACAACCGCACTGGTCCGTGAGCACGCCGGCGCTGGTCGCCGCCGAGGTGTGCAGCACCCCGGCCGCGCTGGCCGAGGCCGCGGCGGCCGCCCGGGAGGTCGCCGTCGACCGCGCCCACCTGGTGGGTCGCCTGGGTGAGCTCGACCTGTCGGTGGCCGGGGACCCGCGCGGCCCGTTCGTGCTCGTGGAGGTGCCCTACGGCGAGGACGTGCGGATCGGGCTGCGGGAGGCCGGCTTCGCGGTCCGGCGTGGCGACTCTTTCCCCGGCCTCGGCTCCGACTGGCTCCGCCTGGCCGTGCGCGACCGCGCCACCACCGATGCCTTGATCGACGCCTGGCACATCCTCCGCGGGACGTCGTCCCCAGCGGGCGCACATCAGCCCGCATGACGGCTGACATGCGCCCGCCCGGGACGACGTCCCGCAGGGATCCGGGGTTCGCAGAGGCGGCGCGCGCCGCGGTGTACGAGGTCATCGCCGCGCGGCGTGACGTCCGCACCGGATTCCTGCCCGACCCGGTGGCCGACGAGGCGCTGAACCGGGTGCTGGCGGCGGCGCACGCGGCGCCGAGTGTCGGGTTCTCCCAGCCGTGGGACTTCCTCGTGATCCGCTCGGCAGAGACGCGGGAGCGTCTGCACGCCCTGGCCGCGGAGGCCCGCGCGGCGTACGCCGCCGAACTGCCCGCGGCCCGGGCCCGGGCGTTCGCCCGGCTGCGGGTGGAGGCGATCCGGGAGGCCCCGGTCGGCATCGTCGTCACCTGCGACCCGACCCGCGGCGGGCGGCACACCCTGGGCCGGCACAGCCAGCCGGCCACCGCGGCGCACTCGGTCGCCGGCGCCGTGCAGAACCTGTGGCTGGCGGCGCGGGCGGAGGGTCTGGGTGTCGGCTGGGTGAGCTTCTTCGACCCCGTCGCCCTCGCCGCCGAGCTGCGCCTGCCCGCGCACCTGGAGGTCGTCGCCTACCTGTGCCTGGGTCACGTCGACGCCTTCGCCGACGCCCCGGAACTGGCCACCGCGGGCTGGGCGCACCGCCGCCCGCTGGGCTGGGCGGTCCATTCGGAAGAATTCGGCCGGCGAGGCCTACCCGGGGAGGAACCGATGGATCTGCTGGCGCAGACGCTGGAGCGGATCGAACCGCTCGACGCGGGCGCGGTCGCCGCGGCCCGGGACCGGCAGGACCGCATGACCAAGCCGCGGGGCGCGCTCGGCGTCCTGGAGGACGTGTCGATCCAGCTGGCCGGACTGGCCGGGGTGTGCCCGCCGCCGCTGCCGGAGCCCGCGGCGGTCGCGATCTTCGCCGCCGACCACGGCGTGCACGCCCAGGGCGTGACCCCGTGGCCGCAGGAGGTCACCGCCCAGATGGTCGCGAACTTCCTGGCCGGCGGGGCCGTGGTGAACGCCTTCGCCGACCCAGGTCGGCGCCGAGGTCGTCGTGGTCGACGTCGGGGTCGCGGCGGACCTGCCGACCGTGCCCGGGCTGCTGCCGCGCAAGATCGCCGCCGGCACCGCAGATCTGACGCAGGGTCAGGCCATGACCCGCGAGCAGGCCGTCGCGGCGCTGGAGATCGGCATCGAGGTCGCCGCGCGACCTGGTCGCGGCCGGCAACCGCTGCCTGCTGACCGGCGACATGGGCATCGCCAACACCACCGCCTCGGCCGCGCTGATCGCCGCGTTCACCGGGACCGATCCGGCCGTGGTCACCGGCCGCGGCACCGGCATCGACGACGAGATGCACGCGCACAAGGTCGCGGTGATCCGCGCGAGCACTGGAGCTGCACCAGCCCGACGTCTCCGATCCCGTCGGCGTGCTGGCCGCGGTCGGCGGCTTCGAGCACGCCGCGCTGGCCGGCTTTCTGCTCGGCGCGGCCGCGCTGCGCACCCCCGTCGTGCTGGACGGGGTGATCGCCGGCGCGGCCGCGCTGGTCGCCGCGGCGCTGCACCCGGATGCCCCCGTCGCCTGGGTCGCCGGGCACCGCTCGGCCGAACCGGGGCACGCCGTTGCGCTGCAGGCGCTCGGCCTGCGCCCGCTGGTCGCGCTCGACCTGCGCCTGGGCGAGGGCACCGGTGCCTTGCTGGCCCTTCCGCTTGGTGCAGTCCGCGGTGCGGGCGCTGGCCGAGGTCGCGACCTTCGACGCGGCCGGGGTCACCGAGAAGTGACCCCACCCCGCCGCTCGACTTCACTGGCCGTATGCCTGCTTCACTGGCCCGGTCGAGCCGGTGAAGCGTCATTGCGGCCAGTGAAGTCGCGGGTGGGGGCAGTGAAGTCGACGGTGCGGGCAGTGATGTGGACGGGAGGGGCGGCGTGAGCGACGAGCCGACCCCTTACCCGGTCGGGCTGCGGCTGTCCGGGCGCCGGGTGCTCGTGGTCGGCGGGGGAGCGGTCGCCGCGCGGCGGGTGCCGGCGCTGCTGGACGCGCACGCCGACGTGCTGGTGGTCTCCCCGGAGGTCACGCCGGCCATCGATGCCCTGGCCGACCACGGCCGGATCCGCTGGGAGCGGCGGGCTTACGCCCCGTCAGATCTGGACGGCGCCTGGTACGCGCTGGCCCTGACCGCCGATGCCGCGGTGAACGCGGCGGTGGCCGCTGACGCCGAGGCGCGCCGGATCTTCTGCGTCCGGGCCGACGACGCGACGGCCGCGACCGCGTGGACGGCCGCGTCGGGGCGGTACGAGGGACTGACCGTCGCGGTGCTCGCCGGGCGGAACCCGCGCCGGGCTGCCGCGGTGCGCGACCGCCTGCTCGGGGCTCTGCGCGACGGATCCGTGGACACCACGGGAGTCCGGGAACGGCCGGCCGGCGTCGCGCTGGTCGGCGGGGGACCGGGTGACCCGGACCTGATCACGGTGCGGGGGCGCCAATTGCTGGCCCAGGCCGACGTGGTCATCGCCGACCGGCTCGCCCCACCCGCGCTGCTGGCCGAGCTCGGCCCGCACGTCGAGGTGATCGACGCCTCGAAGATTCCCTACGGCCGCGCGATGGCCCAGCAGGCGATCAACGAAGCGCTGGTCGACCACGCGAAGGCCGGCAAGTTCGTGGTCCGGCTCAAGGGCGGGGACAACTACGTGTTCGGCCGCGGCTTCGAGGAGCTCATGGCCTGCGCGGAGGCGGACATCCCGTGCATCGTGGTGCCGGGCATCAGCAGCTCACTGTCGGTCCCGGCGGCCGCCGGCATCCCGGTCACCCACCGCGGCGTCGCCCACGAATTCACCGTGATCTCCGGTCACATCGGCCCGTCGCACGAGGACACCCTGACCGACTGGGCCGCGCTCGGCCGGATGCGCGGCACGCTCGTCGTGCTGATGGGCGTGGACAAGCTGGGCGCCATCGCGGCGGCACTGATCGAGCACGGCCGCGATCCCGCGACCCCCGCCGCGGTGATCCAGGAGGGCACCACCAGCGCCCAGCGGACGGTGCGCGCGCCGCTGAGCGGGATCGCCGAAGCCGTCGTCGACGCCGGCATCCGGCCACCCGCGGTCGTGGTCATCGGCGACGTCGTCGCGCTCGGCGACGGGACGGACCCCCGCGCCCGTACGAGTCCGTGAGTGGTCCGGTCGAGGTCGCGGACCCGGCCGACCCGCGGCTGGCCGACTACGTGCGGCTGACCGACGTCGGGCACCGGGTCCGCCGCGAACCCGAGGCCGGGGTGTTCATCGCCGAGGGCGCGACGGTGCTGCAGCGCGCGCTGGACGCCGGATTCACCCCGCGCTCGCTGCTGCTCGCCCCGAACCGGGTCGGGCCCGCCGCCGGGATCGCCGCCGACGTGGCCGCGCGCGGGGCGCCGGTGTACGTCGCGGCGCCCGACCTGCTCGAGCGGTCTGACGGGGTATCACGTGCACCGCGGGCTGCTCGCCGCGATGAATCGGCGCCCGCTTCCGGAGGTGGGGGAGGTGCTGGCCGGAGCCCGCCGGGTGGTGATCTGCGAGGACATCGTCGACCACACGAATCTCGGGGCCCTGTTCCGGTGCGCGGCGGGGTTCGGCATCGACGCGGTCCTCGTCACGCCCTCCTGCGCCGACCCGCTCTACCGCCGGGCGATCCGCACCTCGATGGGCACGGTCTTCGCCCTGCCCTGGACCCGACTGCAGTCCTGGCCGGCCGGCCTGCAGGAGCTTCGCGCGGCCGGCTTCACCGTCGCGGCGCTCAGTCCGGGAAGCGGGACGAAGAGCGTCGAACTCGCGGACTTCGCCGAGCGTTCACCCGAACGGATCGCGTGGGTCGTCGGCACCGAGGGCGACGGTCTCGCGCCCGCGACGCTCGAGGCTGCGGACTTCTGCGTGCATATCCGGATGAGTCCGGGCGTCGACTCGTTGAACGTCGCCGCCGCTGCGGCGGTGACCTTTTACGCCACTCGGGTGAATTGAGTAGTGGAGCAGGTTTGACACCCGGATTGACCTGGGTAAGCGGGCTCAGATCGTGCCAAGATCCGCCTCGTTGATCATTCCGTGACTAACGGACACGAGGTGGGTTCGTGGCGCAGTTCGACCCGGGGCTGGGCATCCCGGGGCTGACCGACGCCGAGGTGATCGGCCGCGGCGGCTTCGCGCTCGTCTACCGCGCGCGCCAGGCAATGCTGGACCGCGACGTCGCGGTGAAGGTCTCCACCGACGGCGGGCGCGGCACGGGCAGCGACGAGGCGGCCGCGCGGTTCGCCCACGAGTGCGCCGCGCTGGGCCGGCTCTCCGGTCACCCGCACGTGGTGCCGGTGCACGCCACCGGAGCACTTCCCGACGGCCGCGCGTACCTGGTGATGGATCACTGCCGCCGGGGGACGCTGCACGAGCAGGTCACCCGTCGCGGCCCGCTGACGTGGCATCAGGTCGCGCGGATCGGGATCAAGCTGGCCGGTGCCCTGGAGTCCGCGCACCGCGTCGGCGTTCTGCACCGTGACATCAAGCCGCACAACGTGCTGCTTTCCGAGACCGGTGAACCGCTGCTGGCCGACTTCGGGTCCGCGCTGGTCGAGGGACACCCGGACACCCCGGTGCGCGGCGTGACCGGCTCGGTGCCGTACTGCGCGCCCGAGGTGCTCGACGGTGCCCCGGCGACCCCGCGCTCTGACGTCTACTCCCTGGCCGCGAGCCTGTACTTCCTGCTGGCCGGCGAGCCGCCGTTCACGGTGGCGACGGGCGAGCCCCTGCTCGCGCTCTACCTGCGGGTCGCGCAGGATCCGCCCCCGGCCGCGCCCGGATCCCCGGACGCGCTGGTCGAGCTGCTGGCGGCCGCGCTGGCCAAGGACCTCGAGCAGCGGCCCGCCGGCGCCCTGGCGCTCGGCGTCGCCCTGCAGGACGTACTTCACGCGGCGCGTCGCGCCGTGACCGATGTGATCGTCGTGCCGCAGCCCGCTGCTGCACGCGCAATCTCGGCGGGCGCCGGCCTGGAGGGGAGGTCCGGCGCCCGCCGAGCAGACGATGCGGCCGGCTCCTCCGAGGCCGAGACCACGGACCTGACCGAACTCGCCTCCCGGTGGCGCGGGGCGCCCCGGGTACCTGCCGCCCGGGACCACCCGGTCTCCCGCTAGTCGCCGGCGGCGCCCGCATCGTCGGGCCCTGAGCTGGTGAGAGCGGGGAGCGGCGCCGGAGTTGACAGCCGCTCCCCGCCCTGGGGGATGTTTCACATACCGACCGAGGGTGCTCGGTCGCCTGGGGTGGGCCGGTCGCTATCGGGTGCTGCGCTAATCTGATGGTGCGTCAGCCACCGAAGTGCTGGGCCCAGTAGCCGCCGTTGTAGCCGACGCCGAGGATGCGGAACCCGCAGTCGAGGATGTTGCGCCGGTGGCTCGGCGAGTTCATCCAGGCCTTGAAGACCGCCTCAGGGGAGGAGAAGCCCTCGCCCAGGTTCTCGCCGGTCTTGTCACCGCGGAAGCCGGCGGCGCGGATGCGCTTGTCGGAGTTCCGGCCCTGGCGGTCGTTGTGCGACATGTAGTTGTGCGAGGACATGTCGTTGGCGTGTGCCTGGGCGGACTTCTCCAGCTGGGTGCTGTAGCGAACCGTGCCGCAGCCGGCCGACTTTCGCGCCCGGTTGGTCAGGTCGAGGATCGCGTCGCGCAGCGAGTCGATCGATCCGCCGGAGCGCGGAGTGTCGCCTCTGTCCTCGTCGTCGTCGGCGACGGCTCGGCGCTGCTGCTGCGCGACCGCTGCTCGGCGGCCCGCTGGGCGGCGGCCTGCCTGGCGGCCTTCACGGCCTGCTGCTTCATCTTCTTGGCGGCCGCAGCCTTGGCCTTCTTCTTCTTCGGCCGACGAGGACTTCTTCGCGGCCTTGTCCTTCTTGTTCGCCTTCTTCTGCAGCGCCTTGGCCTTCTTCGACGACCGCTCCGCGGCCGCCTTCTCCGCCTTGGTCTGCTTCTTGGAGCCGAAGCTGCCCGAGAAGTCCTCCTCCGCGTCGCCCTGGTCGGAGTAGTCCTCGTCGTCGTCTGCTCTCGTCGGCGCTGTCGTCACGCTCGTCGGAGTCGTCCGGCTCCTTGCTGGTCTTGCTGGTGTTCCGGTCGGACCAGCCGCCACCGGAGGAGGCGTCCTCGTCGGGGTCGGGGTTGTCGGACGAGTCGTCGTCCGGGTCGTCACCGATCGGGGCGGCCGGGGCGGCGGCGGTCTGGGCCGGCGCGGGCGGGGTGGCGGGCTGGGAGGCGGCCAGCGGCGCCATCGGCTCGGGCTGCTCGGCAGCGAGACCGGGTGCGGCGGAGGCGAGCAGACCGGTGGTGGCCAGAAAGGCGACCACGAATACCCGACCGGACGTTTTCCTGAGATGAATCACAAGCGGTCGACCCCCTCGAACATTTGCCGGGATGATTTCCCCGGCAGGTGAATCCTTCGCCCTTCCGCGAAACCAGATAATGACCGCATGAGTCAGCGTGTTCCACCGAGTAGGTAAGGCGATTTCTTACCTCACGGCTACCCGGCTATTCTCATACTCTCCGGTATCGGTCTCACAACAAGGAAAAGGGACCCGAAAGGGCCCCTGACCTGGCCGTTAGGCCGAAAGGAATAGGCTGGAAAACTACGCGTCGGTAGCCTTCGAGTGAACCTTGAATTGGCCTTCTGTATTCGGCCAGACATAACCGTTCCGGCGTCAGCGCAGAATGTCTCGGACCTCGCTGAACGAGACCGCCCCGCGACGCAGGGCCTCATTCGCCAGTTGGACGCGGCGCCGGTCGCCACCGGCCCGGATGCCGAACTTCTCGTAGAGCTTCAGCAGGTGCTGCTTGACCGCCGCCTCGCTCACGAAGAGCACCTCGGCGATGCGTCGGGTCGAGGCCGGTTCCATGAACACGTCGGCGACGCCGGCGCTCTGGAACAGCGCGAGCAGGACGTCGCGTTCGCGGCGGGTCAACTCCGGCGGCGGATCCGCAGCCAGGGTCTCGGAGTACTGCTCGATGTCCGGGTCCGGCCGGTACGCCAGGCGCGCCCCGCCGACCCGGATCTCGTCGCGGTCGCGCAGCGCGCGCTCGCCGATGATCCGCTCGCCGTTGACGTAGGTCCCGTTGCGCGAGCCGAGGTCCCGGATCGACCACCCGCCGGAGCGGGCCTCCAGGACTGCGTGCAGGCGCGAGACAGAGTCGTCCGCGATGATGACGTCGTTGTCCGTCCCCCGGCCCATGCTCATGCCGGCGTCGGACAGCACTACGAACTCAGGGCCCCCCGGCCGTGAGACAACCAGATGCGCGACCACGTCCACTCCCCATCCCCAGGGGGTTTGAAACCCCCCAAGCGGCGTTATCCGCAAGCCAGAAAGCTACCCGCGAACGCCTGTGACGGGGATGCCGCCGAACGGGTTACAGCGGATCGGTCCAAACCGGACTGGCTCTCACGCGCCGTGCACCTGGTGATGCTCGGTGATCGGGACTCCGCCGTCATGAGCAACATTTCCGGCAATGACCCCAGGACGGACGTCACTCGCAGTGAGAACCGCCGAGGCCGGATCCGCTTCCAGGGCCACCACCCGGACTCCGTCGCGCACCAGGGCGCCGACCAGGTCGGCCGCCTCGGCGTCGCCGCGGAGCATGACCTGCACGCCGGTGGCCACGGATGCGCAGTGGTGGATGCCGTAGCTACGCAACACCGCGAGCAGGGTGTCTGATTCCAGCGCCCGGATGCGCCAGGGGCGGGCCGGTTCGACGGGTGTTTCGACGGCGAACTGGGCGACGGCCAGCTGCGCGACGGCGTCCGTGGCGACGGTGCGCCCGGCGGCGACCAGCACCACCCGGTCGGCAATACCTGCGACCTCGCCCGGCGCGCGGGCGGTGAGCAGGATCGTGTGACCGTCGGCGGCCAGGTCGCGCAGCAGGCGGGCCAGCTCGCCGCGGCTCGGCGCATCCAGGCCGGCCGTGGGCTCGTCGAGCAGCAGGACCCGCGGCCGGTGCACGATCGCGCGGGCCAGGCCGAGGCGCTGCTTCTGTCCGCGGGACAGCACCTGCACCGGGCGGTCGGCGTACTCGCTGAGCCGGACCAGCTCCAGCAACTCCCCGGCCCGGGCGGCCCGGTCCGTCCGGGAGAACCGGTAGGCGGCCGCGACGAACTCCAGCACCTCGCGCGCGGTCAGCGTCTCGTAGGCGCCGAAGGAGTCCGGCATCCAGCCCATCCGGGCCCGGACCTGCCCGGGCGAGCGCACCGGGTCGTGCCCGGCCACCCGGATCTCGCCGCTGTCCGGCCCGACCAGCGTGGCCAGCATCAGCAGCAGCGTGGTCTTGCCCGACCCGGCCGGCCCGACCAGCGCGGTGACCGCGCCGGGCGGTGCGTCAAGATCGATGTGGTCGACGGCGGCCAGCGCCCCGAACGTTCGGCGTGCCCCGCGGACCCGGATCCCCCCGGTGTTGCCCTGTGCCGGAATGCCGTTCTCGATGGAACGACCGTCGACAAACTCGCTCAAAGCGCCCTCCCCAGTTCGCTCGGCCGGAGCCTAGGGAAGGTTCGAGATCAAGATGTCCTGTTTGCGGGAACTCGTTCCGCTTCTGAGGAAAGCTCAGGCGAACAGGGTGTCGCCCCACCAGCGGTCCGGCGCGACGACCCCTGGCGGACAGGCGTAGACACCCGAGCCGGTGTGGCGGATGTACTCGTTGAGGACGTCGTTCTTCGACAGGCTCTTCTGCACCGTGATGAAGGTGCTCGGGTCGCGCTGGTAGGCGATGAAGAACAGCCCGGCGTCGAGCCGGCCGAGCCCGTCCGAGCCGTCGACGAAGGAGTAGCCCCGGCGCAGCATGGTCTTGCCGCCGTTGTTCTCCGGCATGGCGAGGCGGACGTGGGCGAGCTCCGGTTGCGCTGCGATGTCGACCGCGTCGCGCTCGAGCTGCTTGCCGGCCGGAGCGCCTTCCCTCTTGTCCCGGCCGATGATGTTCTCCTGCTCGGCCAGTGAGGTGCGGTCCCAGGTCTCGACGAGCATCCGGATCCGCCGCGCCACCAGGTACGAGCCGCCGCGCATCCACTCCGGGTTGTCCTGCGGCGCCCACCCAGATGTGCTCGTTCATGGCGTCGGCGTCATCGCCGGCCGGGTTGTTCGTGCCGTCCTTGAAGCCGAACAGGTTGCGCGGGGTCTGCTGCTCCGGCGTGGTCGAGGACGTCTTGCCGAAGCCGAGCTGCGACCAGCGCACCGAGACCGTGCCGAAGCCGATCCGGGCCAGGTTGCGGATCGCGTGCACCGCCACCTGCGGGTCGTCCGCGCAGGCCTGCACCGCGATGTCGCCGCCGCTGCGCAGCGGATCCAGGGTGTCGCCGGCGAACTTCGGCAGGTCGGCCAGCACCTCGGGCTTGCGGCCCTTGAGACCGAAGCGGTCCCGCCCGCCCTTCTCGAACAGGCTCGGCCCGAACCCGATGGTCAGGGTGAGCCGGGACGGAGGTAACCCGATCGCCTCGCCGGTGTCGCCGGGCGGGTACTCCACGACGCGCGGGAAGGCGCCGGGGTCGAGCGCGTCCAGGCCGGAACACATCCGCTCCGCCGCCCGGGTCCAGGCCTGCAGCAGCGAGACGAGTTCGCCGCGGTTCTCGGCCTTCACATCGAAGGTGGTGAAGTGCAGCCGGTCCTGCACCGGGGTCGCGATGCCGGACTGGTGCTCCCCGCGGAAGTCGACCGGCAGCCCGCGCGGCGCGGAATCGCCGCCCCGCGCCAGCTGGCGGTCGTCGGTGCCGGCGACCGCTTCCCGGCCGGCGTAACCCAGCCCACCGATCGCGGCGGCGCCGAGACCCGCGATGCCGAGGGCGCGCCGGCGGCTCACGGCCGCCGGCTGCGTCTCGTCAGTCGCCTCGGGCTCGATGTGGTAGTTGCTCATCTGGCACTCACCTCCGCGCGGTGGGTGACAGCAGCGGTCTAGCTGCTCGGACTGGCGCTGCTGTCGTCGGACTGGATGGCGCCGCCCAGCTTGGACAGCGGCTCGGCCAGTGCGTTCACGACGTCGGTCAGCGCCTTGCGCTGAGCCTGCGTCACGGTGTCGTAGGAGACGTAGCCGTCGCCCTTCTCGTACTTCTCCAGGGCCTTGTCGACGTCGTCGAACTCGGTCTCGAGGCGTCTCGACCAGGTCGGCGTCGTTCTTCTCGGCGATCGGCTTGAGCAGGTCGAAGACCTTGCGGGCGCCGTCGAGGTTGGCCTTGAAGTCGACACAGGTCGGTGTGGCTGAACGCCTCCTCCTCGCCGGTGATCTTTCCGGAGGCGACCTCGTCGAGCAGTTCCTTGGCGCCGAGCGCCATCGCGCCCGGAGTGATCTCGACGGTCTTGATCGACTCGGTCAGCTCGTCCAGGTCCTCGAGCAGGGTGTCGCCGATCTCGTCCATGCCGTCGAGGTCTTCGTCCTCCCAGAGCGCCTTCTCGATGACGTGCCACCCGGTCCAGGTGTCGCCGTCCTCGAGGTCGGCCTCGCGCAGGTCGACGCGCGGGTCGAGGTCGCCGAAGGCGGCGGCGACGGGCTCGATGCTCTCCCAGCCGATGCGCGACTCGGCGTAGAGCGACTTGGCCTCGGAGATGTCGTCGTCCTTGATCGCCTCGACGAGCAGGCGGGTCTTGCTGACGCTGTCGGCGACCTGCGTGGTGATGTAGGCGCGGTAGCCGTCGACGGCGCGCTGCTCCTCGGGAGCCAGCGGGGCGCCGGTCGCCTGGTCCTGGAAGGCGCCCGAGGCGGAACCCGACCCGGAGCCGAGCCGGACCCGGAACCCGAGCCGATCGCCGAGTCGGTGGGGGTGATGTTCGTCGAGCTGGCGCCGTCATCGTCGTCGCCGCAGGCGGAAACCGAGAACGTGAGGGCGGCGACTGCCGTGAGCGTGGCGAGGCGGAGCGGGGCGCGGTGCAGGCGCATGGGGACGACACCTTTTCTTAGGCTAACCATCTTTAGGCGAGCCTCACCTTAGCCTTTTTAGGTTCCCGACGTCAGCAGTGACTTCTGGACCTTGCCCAAGGCGTTACGTGGCAGTGATTCCACGAAGATCACGCGCCGTGGCCGCTTGTGTGCGGACAGCCCGTCGGCGACGAACCGGGTGAGCGTCTCGGCGTCAGTTCCTTCATCGGCAACGACAAACGCGACGATGCGCTGCCCCAGATCCGGGTCCGGTTCGCCCACGACCGCGGCCTCCCGGACCGCCGGGTGCGCCAGCAGCGCGGCCTCGATCTCTCCGGCGCCGATCCGGTACCCGCCGCTCTTGATCAGGTCGACCGAGGCGCGACCGACGATGCGGTGCCAGCCGTCCGGGCCGAGGGTCGCGACGTCGCCGGTGGCGAACCAGCCGTCCTCGGTCCAGCAGGCCGCGGTGGCCTCCGGCCGGCCCAGGTAGCCGTCGAACATCGTCGGTGCCTGCACCTGGAGCTCGCCCACGCTCTCGCCGTCCTGCGGCACCGGTGCGCCGTCCTCGCCGAGCACGCGCGTGCGCACCCCGCGCAGCGGGAGCCCGACCTGGCCCGGGCGTCGCTCGCCGTCGGCCCGGGCGCCGATCGTGATCAGCGTCTCCGTCATGCCGTAGCGCTCCAGGGCCTGATGCCCGGTCAGGCCGACGAGGGAGTCGAACACCGGAGCGGGCAGGCCCGCGCTGCCGGAGACCAGGATCCGGGCCGAGCGCAGGGCCGCGGCGGCGGCGGGATCGGCGACCACGCGGGACCACACGGTCGGGACCCCGAAGTACAGCGAGCCGCCGGCGGCCGCGTAGCGCTCCGGTGTCGGACGGCCGGTGTGCACCAGGGCGCTGCCGGTGCGCAGCGAGCCGAGCACGCCGAGCACGAGGCCGTGGACGTGGAAGAGCGGGAGGCCGTGCACGAGGATGTCCTCGGCGGTCCAGGCCCAGGCGTCGGCCAGTGCGTCGAGATCGGCGGCGATGGCGCCGGCCGAGAGCACCACGCCCTTCGGGGGCCCGGTGGTGCCGCTGGTGTACATCACCATCGTCCCGGCCACGGTCTCGGCGTCGATGCGGCACGCGTCGTCCGTGCCGGGCGGCGGGATCGCGATGCTCTCTAGTTCGGTGGTCCAGCCGGTCGCGCCGAGCACTACGTCGGCGCCGGAGTCGCGCAGCACGTGGTCGCGTTCGAGCGGCCCCGCGTCGGGCGCGACCGGGACCACGGGGACGCCGGCGGCCAGCGCACCGACGATCGCGATCACGGTGTCCAGGGTCGGTGTCGCGTCCACCGCCGCGGTGTGCGCGCCACCAAGCCGCCCGGCCAGGGAGAGCGCAGCGGCGAGCAGGTCCGCGCGCGAGCAGGACGCCCCGTCGACGCGGACGGCGTCCGGTCCGTCGCCGTTACGGCCGGCACCCTGCACGAGCCCGGGGAGCAGTTGGCGCAGGGACACCGGTGGGTGCGGACCAGAGGGGGACACCGCAGTAGTTTCTCGTCCATGACCCATCTACTGCTCGAGTACTCCCTGGCCGACGACTACCTGGACCGGCGCGGAGAGTTCCGCGACGAGCACCTGGGGTTGCTCAACGCCGCGGTCGCGCGCGGTGAACTCGTGCTCGCGGGCGCCATCGCCGACCCTTACGACGTCGCGCTGCTGACCTGGCGCGAGGACGCGCAGGCGGCCATCGAGGCTTTCGTCGCGGCCGACCCCTACGTGGCCAACGGGGTCGTCACGTCGTGGCGGGTGCGGACCTGGAACACCGTCGTCGGCACCGCGATGCCCGCGTGACCTCCACCTTCGACGGCGAGGCGTACGCCGCGCGGATCGCGGCGATCGCCGCCACCGGCAAGGACATGCACGGCGAGGCGCGGTTCTGCCAGGCGCTGGTGCCGCCGGGTGCGCGGATCCTGGACGCCGGCTGCGGCACCGGCCGCGTGGCGGCGCGCCTGGCCGAACTGGGCTTCGACGTCGCCGGCACGGATGTCGACGCCTCGATGCTCGCGGTGGCGCAGCGGGTGCCGGGCGCGCGGTGGCACCTGGCCGACCTGGCCGCGCTCGACCTGAGCGCCCTCGAGGCGCCTTTCGACCTGGTGGTGGCGGCCGGCAACGTCTTCCCGTTCCTCGCGGCGGGCACCGGGCCGCAGGTGCTCGAACGGCTGGCCGCCCACCTGATGCCGGGTGGCCTGCTGGTCTCCGGCTTCGGTCTGGACCGAGCCCACCTGCCGGACCCGGCCGCGATCGTCGACATCGCCGACTACGACGCCTGGTGCGCCGACGCGGGGCTGACCCCTGCGGGCCGGCACGCCACCTGGGACGGTGACGCCTGGTCAGATTCCGCAGGGTACGCCGTGTCGGTGCACCGCAAGCCGTCGGTCGCGGGCTGACCCGACCAGGCCCTACCCACGTCGCGCGGGCCTGATCGTTACGGTTGGGCTCATGACCACGCTCGACGCCTCCGCTGCCGCCCTGCTCGAAGCCATCACCGCCATGCCTCGGCCGCCGGTCGAGGAAGGGACCCCGGAAGAGGCGCAGGAAGCGCACCTTGCCGCGGCGTCGTTCCTCTCCGGCCCGGGGGAGCCGGTCGCGACCGTGATCGAAGGTCAGATCGACGAGGTGACGCTGCGGCTGTACCGGCCCGAGGGCGCCGCACCGGCCGCGATCATCTACGCCCACGGCGGCGGGTGGGTCACCGGAACGCTGGACAGCTACGACACCCTGTGCCGCGCGCTGGCCAACCGGGCCGGGGTCAGCGTGCTCGCGGTCGACTACGGGCTCGCCCCGGAACTGCGGCACCCCCACGCCGCCGGTCAGGTGATGAAGGCCATCCAGGGCGCGATGACCGACGGTGCACCACTCGCACTGGCCGGTGACAGCTCCGGTGCGCACCTGGTCACGATCGCCGCCAGCGTCGCGGGCAAGGTCGGCATCCCGATCAAGGCCCTCGGGCTGATCTACCCGGTCGTCTCACCCGCGCTGGACACCCCGTCCTGGAACGAGCTCGGCTACGGCTACGGCCTCACCCGCGACGCGATGCGCTGGTACTGGGACCAGTACCTGAATCCGGACCCGGTCACCACGCTGCCCTTCGACCTGCTCGAGCTGGACCACTCGACCCTGCCCCCGACCATGGTGGTGACCGCCGGCTTCGACCCGCTGCGCGATGAGGGACTCGCTCTCGCCGCGGCGATCGAGAAGGCCGGCGTCGCGGTGGAGCGACGTAGCTGGGACGGGCAGATGCACGGGTTCGCCCGCTCGATGGCCCAGATCCCGGAAGCCTTCGACGCTCTCGAGCAGGTAGGGACCTTCCTGCGGGATCGCCTGCTTGACTGAGCCGCCGGTTTCCGGACCGGGCGCCGGGTAGCGCATTTCTCAGGAGCTCAATCCACGAGCCGACGGGAGGACTCCGATGTCGAACGAACTGAGCGGGCGCACGATCGCGTTCCTGGTCGCCAACGAGGGCATCGAGCAGGTGGAGCTCACCGAACCCTGGGAGGCGGTGCGGGCGGCCGGTGGGAACCCGCGCCTCGTGGCGCCGAAGGACGGGAACGTGCAGGCGTTCAACCACCTCGACAAGGCGGACACCTTCCCGGTGGACGACCTCGTCGCCGAGGTCTCTGCCGAGCAGTTCCACGGGCTGGTCCTCCCGGGTGGAGTGGCAAATCCCGACCAGCTGCGGATGGACGCGGCAGCGGTGGGCTTCGTCGCGTCGATGGTGAAATCCGGCCGGCCGGTCGCGGCGATCTGTCACGCGCCCTGGACGCTGGTGGAGGCCGACGTGGTGCGCGGCCGGACCCTCACCAGTTGGCCGAGCGTGGCGACCGATCTGCGCAACGCCGGCGCCACCTGGGTGGACGAGGAGGTCGTGGTCTGCGAGCAGGGACCCAACGTGCTGGTCAGCTCGCGCAAACCCGATGACCTGAAGGCGTTCTGCGAGACCTTGGTGGAACGCTTCGCGGCCTGATCGGGTCCTTCAGCACATCCCGGGCGAGATGTCCAGAACTTCTTGGTGACCCCGGTCGAACGGCGCGGACGGCGGCCACCCACGATGGTGGCGTGACGCCGACGCCAGGGGTGACCGCGAGCGCAGTGCGGCGCGCCCTGCGTCGTGCCCGCGACGGGGTCGACGCTCAACGTCGACGAGGTCGCGGCGCTGCTGTCCTGCCGCGGCGAGGACCTCGCGGACCTGATCGCGACGGCGGGCCGGGTCCGCGACGCGGGGCTGGTCGCGGCCGGTCGGCCGGGGGTGGTCACGTTCTCGCCGAAGGTGTTCATGCCGGTGACCCGGCTGTGCCGGGACCGCTGTCACTACTGCACGTTCGTCACCACGCCGGGCGGGCTGCGCCGGGAGGGCCGCGAGCCCTACCTGTCCCCGGACGAGGTCGTCGCGCTGTGCAAGGAGGGCGCGGAGCTCGGCTGCCTGGAGGCGCTGTTCACCCTGGGGGACCGGCCGGAGGACCGCTGGCCGGTGGCGCGGGAGTGGCTCGACCACTACGGCTACGACTCCACGCTGGACTACGTCCGCGCGCTGGCCGTGCGGGTGCTGGAGGAGACCGGGCTGCTGCCGCACCTGAACCCCGGGGTGATGAGCTGGCAGGAGATCGCGCGGCTCAAGCCGGTCGCCCCGTCGATGGGGATGATGCTGGAGACCACCGCGACGCGGCTGTTCACCGAGCCCGGTGGCGCGCACTTCGGATCGCCGGACAAGGACCCGGCGGTGCGGCTGCGGGTGCTGGAGGACGCCGGCCGGCTCAACGTCCCGTTCACCACCGGCCTGCTGATCGGCATCGGGGAAACGCTCGACGAGCGGGCGGACTCGCTGTTCGCGCTGCGCAAGGTCGCCCGGGCCTACGGCGCGTGCAGGAAGTGATCGTGCAGAACTTCCGGGCCAAGGCCGACACCGCGATGCGCTCGGTCCCCGATGCCGACCGCGAGGAGTACCTGGCCGCGGTCGCGACCGCCCGGGTGGTGCTGGGACCCAAGGTGCGGGTGCAGGCGCCGCCGAACCTGTCCGACCCGGCGGAGCTGGCGGGGTCTGCTGGCGGCCGGGGTGGACGACTGGGGCGGGGTCTCGCCGCTGACCCCGGACCACGTGAACCCCGAGCGGCCGTGGCCGGCCCTGGACGTGCTGGGGGCCGCGACCGAAGCGGCCGGGTTCACCCTGATGGCGCGGCTGACCGTGCACCCGGAGTACGTGCGCAACCCCGAGCCGTGGATCGACCCGCGGGTGCGCCCGCACGTCGAGGCGCTCGCCGATCCGGAGACCGGCCTGGCGCGGCCCGGGGCGATCCCGACCGGTCTGCCCTGGCAGGAGCCGGACCCGGACTGGGCGCACGCGAGCGCCGGGCGGGTGGACCTGCACACCGCGATCGACGCCGAGGGCCGGCGCACCGAGACCCGCTCGGACATCGACGCCGCCTACGGCGACTGGGACTCGGTGCGCGAAGAGGCCGCCGCATCTCCTCGGCCCCGGAATGCCGGCGCTCCGGAACGCCTGGACGGTGACGTCGCGGCGGCCCTGCGCGCGGCCGAGCGCGACCCGGCCGGTCTGACGGATGCTCAGGCGTTGGCCCTGATGACCTGCGACGGCCCGGAGCTCACGGCCCTGCTGTCCCTGGCCGATGCCCTCCGCCGCGACGTCGTCGGCGACGAGGTCACCTACGTGGTGAACCGGAACATCAACTTCACCAACGTCTGCTACACCGGCTGCCGGTTCTGCGCGTTCGCCCAGCGGCGCACCGACGCCGACGCCTACACGCTCTCCGTGGAGCAGGTCGGCGACCGCGCGGTCGAGGCCTGGGAGCTCGGGGCCACCGAGGTCTGCATGCAGGGCGGCATCGATCCCGACCTGCCCGGCACCGCCTACTTCGACCTGGCCCGCGAGGTCAAGCGCCGGGTGCCCGGCATGCACGTGCACGCCTTCAGCCCGATGGAGGTCGTCAACGGCGCCACCCGCACCGGGCTGTCCATCCGGGAGTGGCTGACGGAGGCTCAGAACGCCGGGCTGGACACGATTCCCGGCACCGCGGCGGAAATCCTCGACGACGACGTCCGCTGGGTGCTGACCAAGGGCAAGCTGCCGACCGCGGCGTGGATCGAGGTGGTCACCACCGCGCACTCGATCGGGCTGCGCTCGTCCTCGACGATGATGTACGGCCACGTCGACACCCCGGCCCACTGGGTCGCGCACCTCAAGCTGCTCGCCCGCCTGCAGGACCAGACCGGTGGCTTCACCGAGTTCGTGCCGCTGCCGTTCGTGCACCACAGTGCCCCGCTCTACCTGGCCGGCGTCGCCCGTCCGGGCCCGAGCGCGCGGGACAACGTCGCGGTGCACGCGATGGCCCGGCTCCTGCTGCACGGGCGGATCGACAACATCCAGACCTCGTGGGTGAAGCTCGGTGTCGAGGGCACCCGGGCCACGCTGCGGGCCGGCGTCAACGACCTCGGCGGCACGCTGATGGAGGAGACCATCTCCCGGATGGCCGGCTCCGAGCACGGGTCGGCGAAGAGCCCGGCCGAGCTCGAAGCGATCGCCACCGGCATCGGGCGACCGGTCCGGCAGCGCACGACCACCTACGGCGCGGTCGCTGCCGAGCGCGTCCGTGCCTCGGCACGGCTCGGGCGCGACCTGGGGATCGAACCGGTCTGACGTCGGCTCAGCTGACGGTGACGGTGACCGTCGCGCTGCGCGCCTTGCGGTGCTCGTCGCCGCCGGGGACCCGGGCCTTGAAGTCGGTGGACGGCGGCTTCACCGCGGCGGAGAGGATCGCGCGGCCGGCGGCGTCGGTGACGGTGCGGCCGGCCTCGGCCCACCCGCCCTCACCGGCGGCCCGGCGCAGCAGCACGACCAGGCTGCCGGCCATGGGCGCCCCGGACTCGAACTCCCGCACGGTGATGCCGAGGACGGCCTTCTCGCCGCGCTCGACCTCGGCCGGCGCCGTGATGGAGACGAGGACGTCGGTGCGCTCCTCAGGTGCCGCCTGGACCCGGGCCGGGAGCGTCGGGGCCGCGGCGGCGGGGACGCCGAGGGTCGCCACCGCGCCGAGGGCGAGCGCCCCGATCAGCGTCGTGCGAGACATGAAGACCACTCCCGAAGAGTAGGTGCGAGTCCAGATCGTTACCAGGTGTGAATCGAATTACTACCCTGCGTGAGGAACAGGTGGGCACTTCGCGACGAAATGGGTCGTTCCGCGCCCCGGGAGTCTCGCTCCGCGTGCCGGACTAGGCTCGGCGGGTTCCGTGGCCGGGCGCGAAAAGCAGGGCGGGTTAGTTGATTCTCAAGACCTTCGGGTGGTCGTTCGTCATCACCGTGATCGGCCTCGCGCTGGGGCTGGCCTACGGCGGCATCGAGGGCCTGCTGCTGGTGGCGATCCTCTCGATCCTGGAGATCTCGCTCTCCTTCGACAACGCGGTGGTGAACGCCAAGATCCTCGAACGGATGAGTGACTTCTGGCAGAAGATGTTCCTCACCGTCGGCGTCGTGATCGCCGTCTTCGGCATGCGGTTGGTCTTCCCGCTGCTGATCGTCGGCATCACGGCGCACCTGGGCCCGGTCGAAGCGATCGACCTCGCGCTGGAGAAAGGCGACATTCACGAGGAGGGTTCCTACGCGAACCTGCTCGACGAGGCGCACCCCCTGGTCGCCGCCTTCGGTGGCATGTTCCTGCTGCTGCTGTTCCTGCACTTCCTGTTCGACACCGAGCGCGAGTTGCACTGGCTGACCTGGATCGAGCGACCGCTGGCCAAGGCCGGCGTGCTCGACACCGCGTCCGTCATCGTCGCGCTGGCCGCGCTGGCCGCCGCCGCGGAGTACCTGGCCGAGGACCCCGGTGAAGTCCTGCTCGCCGGTGTCCTCGGCATCATCACCTACCTGCTGGTCGACGGCCTCGGCAAGGTGTTCGAGAGCCAGGGCGTCGAGAGCGACCTGCTGACCGGCGACGAGGACACCCCGGACGGCACCTGCTCCTCCGGTCCGACCGGCATGGCCAGGGCGACCGGTAAGGCCGGGTTCTTCCTGTTCATGTACGTGAACATCCTCGACGCCTCGTTCTCCTTCGACGGCGTGCTCGGGGCGTTCGCCATCACCCAGGACCCGATCATCATCGCCCTCGGCCTCGGCGTCGGCGCGATGTACATCCGCTCGTTCACGGTGTTCCTGGTCCGCCGGGGAACGCTGGGGGACTACATCTATCTGGAGCACGGGGCGATGTGGGCGATCGGTGCCCTGGCCGCGATCCTGCTGATCACCATCGAGTACCACGTGGACGAGTTGGTCACCGGAGGCATCGGCCTGGCGTTCGTGTTCGCCGCGATCGTCAGCTCAGTGGCACACAACAAGCGGATGGGCGGGCCGGCGTCGAAGCGCGAGACGCGCGACAGTCGCGTCCTGAGGACCTCAGGCCTGCTGACGGTGCGTCAGGTGGGCTATTCCGAGGAAAACGCCCAGCGTCACTGCGGCGACGCCGGCCAGGATCGCGGCCACCAGGACGAACCACAGGCCGTCGGGACCGTCCTGGGGGGCGAACGAGACCAGCCCGAGGACGCCGGCGCCACCACCGAGCAACCACAGCGCCCGGCGGCCGGAGCGGGGCCGCAACTCCCGCGCCGGCTGATCGCGTCGCCAGGAGAGGTAGGCGAACCCCATCGCGACCAGGCCGACGATCGCGATGATGCCGATCGGGCCGCCGATCACCGCGGTGGTCGCGGCGAGGGCGCCGCCGATGAAGGCCAGTGGCGGAATCGAGCGCGACGTCAGCTTCATGTGGGCCTCCAGATGTCGGGTCGGCAGGGAGAGCGCGAGGTCGGTGGCGGCGCGGGCCCAGACCCGGGCGCGCGACTCGTCGCGGAGCTGGGCCTCGAGCAGCGCGACCATGTCCTCGCCGTAGGCCTCCCGGAACGGTGCCGGGTAGAGCCGCACCACCCGGGAGTAGACGCGCAGCGCGCGGCTCATGCTGTCGCCGGTCCCAGCCCCGGGCGCAGGCGGGAAAGCAGGGCCCGAAGCCGGTCGACCTCGGCGTGGGCGACACGTTCCCCGGCGCCTGTCAGGCGGTAGTAGCGCCGGCGCTCCAGGTCGTCGGCCTCGCGCAGGTGCGTGGTCTCCTCGATGAGGCCGTCGGCGAGCAGGCGGTTGATCGTGCCGTACATCGTTCCCGGTCCCATCCGGACGGCACCGTCGCTGATCTCCTCGACGCGGCGCATCAGGGCGTACCCGTGCAGCTCGCCGTCGAGGAGGGCGAGCACGACATGGGTCGAGGCCGCGGGCAGAGGTCGAGGTCGTTTCGGAGCCGCCATGCTCGAAGTTTGATATATCGAAAGCTGATAGTCAAGAGCCCAGCATGACGACCCGTCAGGCGGCGCCTGGATACCGTGACGGCGTGAGTACCACGGGTCTCGGCGCCGAGCCGCCGCGCAAGCTGCGCGGACGCAAGCTCCGCGAGTGGGAGGCGCGCGCCGCCCAGGAGGCGGCCGCGGAGGCGTTCGCACGCATGGACGGCCTGCAGCGCGAGCTGCGGGCGCGTTTCGCGGCGCCGGGTCAGGTGGCGCCCCCGGAGTTCGCGGAGCTGGACGCGGCGACCGACGCCGAGGCCAAGCGGTACCTGGACACCGCGGACACCCACCCGGTGGCGGCCGAGGTCGGCAAGCCCGAACTGCTCGCCGCGTCAGTCGCACTCCGCCAGGCGGCCTTCGACTGCGCGAGCCAGGCCGACCGGCTCGAGGAGTTCGCCAAGCGGCACCCTGCCTCCTGATTTCGACCTCACCCCCGCCTGAGGGAGAATGGCCGGATGCCTGTGGTGGTGGGAATCGAGACCTCGTGCGACGAGACCGGCATCGGCGTGGTCCGGGACGGTGAACTGATCGGCGAGGCGCTCGCGTCAAGCATGGAGGAGCACGCGCGCTTCGGCGGCGTGGTGCCGGAGGTCGCGGCCCGCGCCCACCTGGAGGCGATGGTGCCGGCCATGACGCTGGCGCTGGAGAGCGCCGGCATCACCCCCGACGAGGTCGACGCGATCGCGGTCACCGCCGGGCCGGGGCTGGCCACCGCCCTGCAGGTCGGGCTGGCCGCCGCGAAGGCGTACTCGATCGCGTGGGGCGTCCCGCTCTACGGCGTGCACCACCTGGCCGGGCACGTCGCCGCGGACGCGCTCGCCCACGGCGCGCTGCCCAATCCGTGCGTCGTGCTGATCGTCTCCGGCGGCCACACCTCACTGCTGTACTGCCGCGACCTGGTCAACGACCCGATCGAGCACCTGGGCGACACCCTCGACGACGCGGCCGGTGAGGCCTTCGACAAGGTCGGCCGCGTGCTCGGGCTGCCGTTCCCCGGCGGGCCGGCGATCGACCGGATCGCCAAGGAGGGCAACCCGAGCGCGATCGCGTTCCCGCGCGGGCTCTCGCGCCCGCAGGACCCGCGCTTCGAGTTCTCCTTCTCCGGGCTGAAGACCGCGGTCGCGCGGTGGGTCGAAAAGCGGGAGCGTGACGGCGAGGAGATCCCCGTGGCCGATGTCGCCGCGTCCTTCCAGGACGCGGTGGTCGACGTGCTGGTCGACAAGTCGCTGGCCGCCTGCGAGGAACGGGCGTGCGGCGACTTGCTCATCGTCGGCGGCGTCGCGGCCAACAGCCGGCTGCGCGCGGTGGCCGCGGAGCGCGCAGCCGCGGCCGGGGTCCGGCTGCGCATCCCGGCGCTGAAGTACTGCACGGACAACGGGCCGATGATCGCCGCCGTCGGGCACATGCTGGTGGTCAGCGGCGCGGCCCCGGACGCGCTCTCGCTCGGCGCCGACCCGTCGGCGATCCTGCAAGCGGCCACGCTGGTTCCCGCCTGATCGCATGAAGGACGATCGCGACGACGTGACCCCTGCCCGGAGCTGGGACCCGTCGCCGTGGTCGTACTCGCCCGCGGCCTACGCGGTCTCGCTCGGCCTCTGGGTCGTGGTCGGCATCTTCTACCTGCCGATCCTGTCGATGATTCTCGCGCCGGTCTGGATGGTGCTGACCGTCTCGCTCGTTCCGCGCTGGCTGGCCAGGACTATTCGATGAGCTGGAGCGCGCACCAGTTCGAGGCCTATGTCCTGCAGCGACACCTCGGCGAGAAGATCAGCATCAGCTACCTGGCCATCGTGGCCGGGGACATGATCCCGGACTTCCTCGTCAAGATCTGGGTCTACGGCTTCAACATCGGCGACAACCACTACGGCGCTGACAACCCGTCAGAGTTCCACCGGGGCTGGCCGGGGGCGGGGTTCACCCACTCGTTGCTCTTCGGCGTCTTCATGGCCTGGGTCGCCTGGGTGCTCGGCCGGGGGAAATCCTGGCAGGTGCCGTGGACCACCGGCATCGTGGTCGGGCACTGGGCGCACGTGCTCACCGACGTCAACGACACCAAGGGCACGTTGCTGTTCTTCCCCTTCTCCACGCACAGCTTCAGCATCGGCACCTGGGCCTACGGTGCGCAGGTCGGCAAGCACGAGGACGCGGCGGCGTACTTCTCCAGCCTCGGCCTCGTGATGGACGCGCTCTGGCTGCTATTCCTGTTGGTGACCGCGCGGGTCGTGCTCACCCGCGCGTACTTCGAGAAGCACGTCCGCCCCGCTGACCCGGCCTGGGCCGGCCTGGCGCGCCGGCTCCCGGACGACGCGCTGCTGGCGATCTACCGCGGGCTGTTCGTCTTCGCGGTGGTCCGGATGATCTCGTGGACCACCTGGGCGCACACCCGCGGCGATCACCCCTGGGACCTGTCCTGGGGCGGGCCGGAGTGGCTGCCGCACATCGAGCCGTCGGACCAGTCCTGGGTCTGGGCGGTGACCGGCGTCGTGGGCGTGACGGGAGCACTGCTCGCGCTCTGGTACGGCTTCCTCGCCCGGCACCGCATCCGGGCGAGCGACCGGTCATGAGCCGGCCCTCATGACGCAGCCGCTGGTGATCGCCCACCGCACCTGCATGCTGGAGGCCCCGGAGAACAGCCTGGCCGGGATCGCGGCTGCGGCCGCCTCCGGCGCCGACGCCGTCGAGGTCGACGTGCGGCGCAGCCGGGACGGCGTGGCCGTGCTCTTCCACGACCGGCTCGCCTGGCGGCTTTCCCGGCGGCCGCTCCCTGTCGCGCTCCTTCGGGCCGGGGGCATGGTCACGCTGGCTGAGGCCCTGGCGGCCTGCCCTCCGACGCTGCGCCCCGCGCTCGATGTGAAGAGCCCGTCGGCGACAGCGCTGGTGATCGAGGCGATCCGGGCGAGCGGGCGGACCGACGCGTTGTTCTGGTGCCGGCGGGCCGACGCGATCGCCGCTGTGCGTTCCGCGCTGCCCGAGGTCGAGACCGCGTTGCTGCGCAACACCCGGGGCGAGAAGGACACCATGCGCTACCTGGCCGACGCCGCCGCGGCCGGAGCGAGCGCGGTCAGCATCCACCAGCACGCGGTGAGCGCGGCCGTCGTGGCGCAGGCGAAACGGGTAGGGGTGCGGCCCTACGCCTGGGTGGTGACCGAGGACAGCCACGAGCGGGTACTGGAGGCCGGCGTCGACGGCGTCACCACGGACTGGCCGCGGACGGCGCTGCGCCTCTTGGGTCGGTAACGGCCTGGGTCGTTAACGGCTTCGGGCGGTCCCGGCTACTTGGTGGTGGAGGGGGTTACCACCGATTAGCCGAGACCGCCCGAGCCAGGTGGCGGGCCGGGGGACCCGCCGTAAGGCTGACGCTCCGAGTCTGACGCACCGTGGGGGGGTGACGGGGCGTCAGCGTTCGTACGTCAGAGGATGCAGGGGTTGAGGGTGTAGCGCTCGACCCACTGACCGGTGGTCAGGTCCTGGGCCGTGACGTAGCGGGTGCGGTGGTCGCAGCGCACGTTGGTGCCGACGTGGAAGGTGGGCTCGGGCAGCCCCTCGTCGTACCCGGTCTGCACGGTTCGGGTCCAGAGCGTCCTGCCGCTTTCGGTCTTGACCACGACCTTGACCTTTCCCTCGGAGAATCCGATGCCGTCGATCCGGTAGCGGGGCGCGCCGTCGTTGGCGGTCCAGAGGCCGGCGTCGAGGCTGGGCGGGACGCTGACGGTGCAGGTCTGCTCGCAGGTCTGCGGGGTGTCGGTGCCGTCGGGGGTGGCGGCGCCGGCCGAGGCCGCACCCGCCAGGCCCAGGACGCCCACGCCGAGGGTCGCGGCGAGGGTGGTGGCGATCCGGGTGCGCTGGCGGGTGGCGATCATCTCGGGATCTCCTTTGTTTGCGGTGCTTCTGAGGGCTTGTTCTTCTACGCCACGAATCCTGTCCGCGGGACCGCCGTTGTCGCTGCGGTCCCCGACCCAACCCTCGTGCGTACTGATACCCATCTCTTCGCCGCCACGCACACCCGAACGGGTTCTTCACCCGGACGGCGCACACTCGTCGCTGGCAGGATGACCGCTATGGGGGGAATACCAGGACAAGTCGCCGATGCCGGTCGAATGATCGACGACATCGAGCGCGGATTTCTCGATCTGCTCGGCCCAGATGACTACGCCGCGCTACTTCAGTTGGGTGTCCGCCGGCGTTTTCCGAGCGGGACAGCGCTGACCCTCGAGGGCGATCCGTCGCACGAGGTCTTCGTACTGCTCAAGGGATTGGTGAAGATCTCGGTCTCGTCGGTGGACAGCCGCGAGGTCGTGCTCGACGTGGTCGAGGCGCGCACGCTGCTCGGTGAGCTCTCCGCGGTCGACGGCGGGCAGCGTTCCGCGGCCCTGACTGCGCTGAGCGCGATCGAGGTCGCCTGCATCCCGACGGCGGCGTTCAACGGCTTCCTCGACGCGACTCCCCATGCGATGCGTTACCTGCTTGTCGACATCGCGTCTCGGCTGCGGCTGCGGATCCGTCACCAGCTGGAGTTCGGCACCGGGGATGCGATGGGCCGCGTGTGTGCGCGGCTGGTGGAGCTGGTCGAACGTCAGGGCGGCTGCGACGGCCCGAGCGTGACCGTGCGCTCGCCCGTCTCGCAGGCCAATCTGGCCGCGTGGACCGGGCTGTCCCGGGAGGCCGTGGTCAAGGCCCTGCAGTCGCTGCGCCAGCTCGGCTGGGTGGAGAACACCGGCGCCGACATCGTGATCCGTGACCTGGACCGGGTCCGCGGCCGCGCGGTCCGCTGAACCGGAAACTTCCTTGACGCCGGGCGAACGCCCCGGCGGAATGGCTGCTGTGCGTGTTGTGGTGCTGGTCGAGGGGGAGAGCGATCGCATCGCGCTGCTCACCCTGGCCGCGCGGCGGGGTCGTGACCTCGCGGGTGAGGATGTTGAGGTGGTGGCCATGGGCGGGATCACCAACAGCTACGCGCACCTGCAGCGCTATCGCCCGCTCGGGGTGCGCCTTGCCGGGCTCTACGACGTTCCGGAGGAGGCGCACCTGCTGGGCGCGCTGGCCAGGGCCGGCCTCGGAGCAGCGGGGTTCTTCGGATGCGACCCCGACCTGGAGTACGAACTGATCCGGGCCCTCGGCACCGACGCCGTGGAGGCGGTGATCGAGGGGGAAGGGGAGGCCCGGTCGCTGCGTTCGCTGATCGGAATGCCGGCCCAGCGCGGCTGGTCGCGCGAGCAGGTGCTGCACCGGTTCCTCGGCGCAGGAGGCGGCCGCAAGGCCCGCTACGCCCGGTTGCTCGTGCAGGCGTGCGACGACGATGCCGTGCCGGCGCCGCTGGCCGGCTTGCTGGCCGTGATCTGACTTTGCGTCAGGGCTGACGCTCCACGTTACGGATCCGGTCCTTGCCCGGCCCGCCGGCCCCGACGTCGCGGCCGCTGCCACCGACCAGGGTGTCGCGGCCCTGGCCGCCGTAGAGCGAGTCCTTGCCGCGGCCGCCCTTGAGGACGTCGTGGCCGGTGCCGCCGCAGATCAGGTCGTTGCCGCCGAGTCCGAGGATCACGTCCCGGCCACCGAGGCCCGCAATGATGTCCCGGTCCTTCGTGCCGACCAGCTTGTCCTTGCCTGGCGTGCCCTGGATCGTCGCCTTCTTGCCGTGACACGTGGCCCCGCGCTGGGGCTCGAACGCGCCCGCGGCGCAGCGGTTCGGTGCGCCCAGACCGGGCCGGACCGAGCCGCGCTGGTCGGTGCCGCCGCACAGCCCGCTGGACTTCAGGACGGCGCGGGCCGCCGAATTGTTGCCGCCGATGAGCGCGATGGTCTTCGTCGGCCCGCCGTTTCCGGCCAGAGGCCCGAGCAGGCTGCCGAGGGCGGGGATGACCTTGTTGCCGGCCCCACCGCCCGCGCAGGTGCCGTCAGAGGCGACGGAATACCCGCCGTCGGCCGCGGCGACGGGGATCGTGGTGGCGAAATCCGAGCGGACGCAGTTCGCGAGCCCGGGGTTGTTCAGCAGATTGGCCGCGAGCGCCAGCACGGGAACCGGTGACGTCGGGGTGTACGGGGCCGGGATGGCGATGCCGGCGCCCAAGGGCGTCGCCGGGCCGGCGCGGCCCGGGGTGCCGGCCGTGCCGGACCCGGTGGGCGCTCCGCCGGCGCCGCCCGCTCCGGGGCTGCCGGGCGCGGTGCCCGTGACCGTGGATCGGCGCACGGAGAGGGTGAAGCTTGAGGTGTCGTCCGCCGGGGCGCCGTAGATTCCAGCGACGAAGTCCTGCTGGCCACCCACCCCGCCCGGTCCGCCGTTGGTGTTCCCGGACCCACCGAGACCGCCGGCGCCGGCCGGGCCGGCCACACCTCCGGTGACCGCGGTGACGGTGCTGTCGAGCACCGTCAGGAACGCGGCGCCGGTCACCCGGCCGTCGCTGCGGATGCCGGCGGCCGGAGCGGCTCGGCCACCGTCACCGCCGAGCCCGCCGGCGGCGTCCAGCCCGCCCGGGCCACCGGCTCCGCCGGCTCCCGCAGGTCCGGCGCGGACCCCGCTGACCGTGCTCGCCGTGACCGTCGTCCGGCTCCCGCCCACGAACACGCCGTAGGCGGTCCCGCCGATTCCGCCGGTCCCGCCGTTGCTGCCGGCGATGTTTGCGCCCGGCGCAAACGTCGAGGGGCCGCCGTCCCCGGCCGCGCCACCGACGATGTCGGAGATCTCGGTGCGCAGGATGCGGACCTCGTCGGCGTTTTCGGCGTCGATGCCACCGGCTCCACCGCCGTTGCCGCCGATCTGACCGGGACCTGTGGTTCCGGTGCCACCGGTGCCGCCGCGCCCGCCGCGGACTCCGGTGATGCGCGCGTCGGAGACAGTAAGGAGTCCGGGCCCGTTCTTCAGCACCGCGAGCGCCGGCGTCCCGGACGCGCCGGCGGCGTTGGCCGCTCCCGCCGGCGCATCGGCCGGAGCCGGCGTGGTCATCGTGACGCTCTGGACGGTGATCGGATAGGTGGGCCCGGCGGCGACGAGCACGGCCGCCGCCCCCGCGAGTGGGATGGCCCCGCCCACGAGCGTGGTCGCGCCGGCGCCGGCGCCGGTCAGGGTCAACGAGGCCGGGGTCCCACCCGCCTGGAGGAGCGATCCTCCGGTGTAGGTCCCGGACCCGACGCTGATCACCGCGTCCTGACCGTTGGCGGCGCCGCCCACGACGCGGTCGATGGCTCGCTGCACGCTGGCGCACGGCTGCGAGGCGGTGCAGTCGAAGGTGTCGTTGCCCGAGGTCGCGACGAAGAAGGTCACGGTCGCCGCCGCGGCCGGGGTACTCAGGGCCACGAGCGCAGAGCTGATCAGCACCGCTGCGACGGCAGCGGAGCCGAGTGCGCGGTGCGACGGACGGCCAGACATCGGCCCGACCTCCCCCTGGGTCGTCGGTGACCGTTCGAGGTTAATCGCGTGCGCGCTGGATTGGTCGGACCTGCGCCCGTTTGGGTGGTGTCGTCCGCTTCGTGCCTTAGGCGCAGTTCAGGTGCCGGCCTCGAGGTCGCCCTCGGTCTCCAGGTAGACCTGGCGCAGGCCGGCCAGCGTCTCCGGGTCCGGCTCTTCCCACAGCCCGCGGTCGGCGGCCTCGAGCAGGCGCTCGGTGATGCCGTGCAGAGCCCACGGGTTGGACTCGGCGAAGAACTTGCGCTGCTCCGGATCGAGAACGTAAGTCTCCGTCAGTTTCTCGTACATCCAGTCCTGCACGACGCCGGCGGTGGCGTCGTAGCCGAACAGGTAGTCCACGGTGGCGGCGAGTTCGAAGGCGCCCTTGTAGCCGTGGCGGCGCATCGCGGCGATCCAGCGCGGGTTGACCACGCGGGCCCGGAAGATCCGGGCGGTCTCCTCGGACAGGGTGCGGGTGCGCACCGCGGACGGGTTGGTCGAGTCGCCGATGTAGGCCGCGGGGCTGCGTCCGGTCAGTGCGCGGACGGTGGCGACCATGCCGCCGTGGTACTGGAAGTAGTCGTCGGAGTCGGCGATGTCGTGCTCGCGGGTGTCGACGTTCTTGGCCGCGACGGCGATCCGCTTGTAGGCGGTCTCCATGTCCGGGCGGGCCGGCATCCCGTCGAGGTCGCGGCCGTAGGCGTACCCGCCCCAGACCGCGTAGACCTCGGCCAGGTCGGCGTCGTCGCGCCAGGTGCGGGAGTCGATCAGCGGCAACAGGCCGGCGCCGTAGGCACCCGGCTTGGAGCCGAACACGCGCAGGGTCGCGCGCCGCCGGTCCCCGTGCTCGGCCTCGTCGGCGTCGACGTGGGCCCGGACGTAGTTGTCCTCCGGAGCTTCGTCGAGGCCGGCGACCAGCGCGACGGCGTCGTCGAGCATTGCCACCACGTGCGGGAACGCGTCCCGGAAGAAGCCGGAGATGCGGACCGTGACGTCGACCCGCGGGCGGCGCTCGCCGTTCAGTTCGAGCTCATCGAGGGGGATCGCCTCCAGGCCGGTGACCCGGCGCGAGGCCTCGTCCCAGAGCGGGCGGACACCGAGCAGCGAGAGCACCTCGCCGATGTCGTCCCCGGACGGTGCGCATCGCCGAGGTACCCCACACGGAAAGGCCGACCGAACGCGGCCACTCGCCGGTGTCGCGGCGGTAGCGCTCGAGCAGGGAGTCCGCCATCGAGGCGCCGGTGGCGTAGGCCAGCCGGGACGGCACCGCCTTGGGGTCGACGGAGTAGAAGTTGCGCCCGGTCGGCAGCACGTTGATCAGCCCGCGCAGCGGAGACCCGCTCGGCCCGGCCGGCACGTACCCGCCGGCGAGGGCGTGCAGCACGTGCGCGACCTCGTCGCCGGTCTTGTTCAGCCGCGGCACGATCTCCGTCGCCGCGAACCGCAGGACCGCCGCCACCTGGGCCACCGCCACCGACTTCACTGCCCCAGATGGCGCCTCACTGGCTGGGTCCGCCCCGTGAAGCATGCTCTCGGCCAGTGAAGTGGGGGCCTCGGCCAGTGAAGTGGACACCTGATCGGCGGCGGCGGGGTCCCAGCCGGCGGCCTCCATGCCGGCGACCAGTGCGCGGGCGGTCGCCTCGACGGCATCGGTCTCGGCGAGGGTGGCGCTGCCGTCCTCGGCCAGGCCGAGGGCCTCACGCAGGCCGGGCAGCGCCGCGACGGTTCCGCCCCACATCTGACGGGCCCTCAGCATCGCGAGCACCAGGTCGATGCGCGGCTCGCCGGCCGGCACCTGGCCCAGGATGTGCAGGCCGTCGCGGATCTGGACGTCCTTGATCTCACACAGCCAGCCGTCGACGTGCAGGATGAAGTCGTCGAACTCGGCGTCGTGCGGGCGGTCCTCGAGGCCGAGGTCGTGGTCGAGTTTCGCGGCCTGGATCAGCGTCCAGATCTGGGCGCGGATCGCGGGCAGCTTGGCCGGGTCCATCGCGGCGATGTTGGAGTGCTCGTCGAGCAACTGCTCCAGGCGGGTGATGTCGCCGTAGGACTCGGCGCGCGCCATCGGCGGCACCAGGTGGTCGACGAGCGTGGCGTGCGCGCGCCGCTTGGCCTGGGTGCCCTCGCCCGGGTCGTTGACCAGGAACGGGTAGATCAGCGGCAGGTCCGCGATCGCGGCGTCGGTGCCGCAGGCCGCGGACATCGCGGCGGTCTTGCCGGGCAGCCACTCCAGGTTGCCGTGCTTGCCGACGTGCACCATCGCGTCCGCGCCGAAGCAGCCTGGGGTCTTACTGCCGAGCCAGTGGTAGGCGGCCAGGTAGTGATGGCTCGGGGGGAGGTCGGGGTCGTGGTAGATCGCGACCGGGTTCTCGCCGAATCCGCGCGGCGGCTGCACCATCACCGCGAGGTTGCCCGCGGTCAGGCAGGCGAGCACGATCTCGCCCTCCGCATCCTTGCTGTGGTCGACGAACAGCGAGCCGGGCGCGGGGCCCCAGTGCTCCTCCATCGCCTCGCGCAGCTCGGCGGGCAACGTGGCGAAGTAGGCGCGGTAGTCGGCGGCGGAGATCCGGACGGGGTTGCCCGAGAGCTGCGTCTCCGGTGAGCCAGTCCGGGTCCTGGCCGCCGGCGGCAATCAGCCCGTGGATCAGCGCGTCGCCGTCGCGGGCCCCGAAACCGGGCAGCGCGCCGTCGCCGTCGAGCGGGCCGACGTCGTAGCCGGCCTCGCGCAGCGCGTGCAGCAGCACGATCACCGACGCCGGGGTGTCCAGGCCGACCGCGTTGCCGATCCGGGAGTGCTTGGTCGGGTACGCGCTCAGCATCAGCGCGAGCTTCTTCTGTGCCGTCGGGATGTGCCGCAGCCGGGCGTGCCGGACCGCGATCCCCGCGACCCGGCGCGCAGCGCTCGGGGTCGGCGACGTAGACCGGCAGGCCGTCGGCGTCGATCTCCTTGAAGGAGAACGGCACCGTGATCAGCCGGCCGTCGAACTCCGGGACGGCGACCTGGGTGGCGGTGTCCAGCGGGGAGAGCCCCTCGTCGTGACTCGGCCCAGGTCGCGCGCGAGGACGTCAGGCACAGCCCCTGCAGGATCGGCACGTCGAGCGCGGCGAGGGCCTGCACGTCCCACGCCTCGTCGTCGCCGCCGGCGCTGACCTCGGCCGGCCGGCGCCCGCCCGCGGCGAGCACGGTGACCACGAGCGCGTCGGCTTGTCGCGAGCTCGGTGAGCAGCTCCGGGTCGGGCACGCGCAGCGAGGAGCAGTACATCGGCAGCGCACTGCCGCCGTGCGCCTCGACGGCGGCGCGAGAGCGCGTCCACGAATGCGGTGTTCCCCGCCACGTGGTGCGCCCGGTAGTAGAGGATCCCGATCACGCGGCTGCGGCGGCGTGTCGTTCGCCGAAAGTGCAGCAGTTGCGGCACCTTCGGCCGTTCCAACCCCAACGACTGCGCTTTCGTGGGACGACACGCGCGCGAGGTGGCCCCAGTCGGGGAGTTCGGCCGGGGGAGCGAAGCCCTCGCCGGTGAGCAGGACCGTGTCGGACAGGAACGCGTGCAGCTCGGCGAGATTGGCCGGGCCGCCGTGGGCCAGGTAGGCGTGGGCCTGAGCGGCGACACCGGCGGGCACCGTGGACAGCGCCATCAGGTCGGCGTCCGGGGTCGACTCGCCGCCGAGGACGAGCAGCGGGCGGCCGTCGGCCCGCAGGCGCGTCGATGCCGTCCTGCCAGTCCCGGTACCCGCCGAGGATGCGGACGACGACGAGCTCGACGCCCTCGAGCAGCGCCGGCAGGTCCGTGACCTCGATCCGGGACGGGTTCGCCGGCCGGTACGCCGCGCCCGAGGAGCGCGCGGACATCAGATCGGTGTCCGAGGTGGACAGGAGCAGTTGCAGGCCGGGCATCGGGATCCTTGTCTCGGGGTCCGCGCCCCGGGTCAGGCGGAACGACGACCGGGAGTTCCTGGCTCCCGGGACGCCCGGTGCGGGCGCTCGGTCACAGTCGCGGGACGGCGCCGGTCTCGAACCGGCTTCCTCCGCTGGTCGTCGCAGGAGAGGCGTTGCGTCTCGATTGTCGCCTACGGCCGGCATCGTCCGAACGGTCGGGGCGGCCGGGCCGAAAGGATCACCGGAATCGGGTCGGCCGGTCGACTCGGCCGAACGGACCGGTTCAATCCGGAGGTTGGGGCGATCCCGTGCGAAGCCGGGCCCGCCGACACTCCTGATGTACCTGGTCACCGCCATGCCCTGGAGTGCACGTGCCCGTCACCCGCATGACTCGCCGCACCCACGCGCTCTTCCTGGCCCTGGCTCTCGCCTTCGCCGGTGCCGCCGCCGTGACACCATCCGGCCGAAGCGGCGGGCGGCGCGACGCCGACCGTGTACGCGTCCGGCCTTCGGCTCAACCACGCGAACCAGATCGGAAGCCTGTACGGGAGCGTCGTCACCGGCGAGGTGGAGAACACGTCCGCCCGGACGCTGGAGTCGGTGCGCGTGATGCTCGACCAGCTCGACGCCGCCGGGAATGTGCTCGGCTCCACCACCGCTTTCGCGCTGGCGGAGCGGCTCGACCCGGGCGAGCGGACAGCGTTCAAGGGCTACCTCCTGCCGCTGCCCGGGTTCGTGAACTGGAACGTCCGCAACGTCGTCGGCGACTTCGCGATCAAGCCGGCCAACCACAACTTCACCCTGGCCGTCACTGGTAGCTACCTCGACGAGTACGGATTCCGTCACATCGAGGGCACCGTGCGCAACGACAACACCGGCCCGGCGTCCGCGGTCACGGTCAACGCGCAGTTCTTCGACGGCGCCGCGACCACCGACGCGGAGTGGACCTATCCGGACTCGGACCTGACGATGGCTCCCGGCGAGGTCGCCCCATTCGAGATCATGCGCGTCGACGGCGTCCCGCACACCTCGGTCGTGCTCAGTGCCGACGCCAACAACGATCCGAGCCCTCTGCCGACGGTCGTGTCCGTCAGCGGCGGCGGCTCGACCCGGCACGACCGGCAGGTCGAAGCGACCGGGCGGGTGGTCAAGCGCGGGACCGACGTTGGTGTCGCCGGCGTCCATGTCGAGATGCACACCTACTCGGCGTACTCGAGGCAGTGGGTCGTCTCCGGCGGGGGCGCTACCGACGCCAACGGCACGGTGCGGGTCTACACCCCGCCGCAGCGACACAACACGACGGTGCGCTTGCGGGTTCCGGCCACCGACAAAGTCTCTGCCTCGGAGTCCGGCACGGTGTTCACCACCGTCACCCCGGCGCTGAGTCTCCAGGGGTCACGCGACCTGCAGATCGGCGGCGGTGCGGTGCTCTCCTTCCAGAGCGCTTACTCCGGCACCGTGGAGATCCAGCGCAAGGACGGCAAGAAGTGGGTCAAGGTCGGCACCAAGAAGCTGAAGAAGCACCGCATCGCGACGTCGCAGAAGCCGCCGTACCAGTACCACTACATCGGCTGGGCCCACCCGCCGGTGGTGAAGGTAGGCAAGGTTCAGTTCCGCGTGGTCCTGCCCGCGACCGCTCTGAACGGGACCGGTGTGAGCAACGTCTTCACCGCCAAAGTGATCGGGCTGTGAGGCACCACCAGGTCCAGGTGGCAGCCACCTCCGTGATCGGCGCCGGCACCAGCGAGGCGTTCACGGTCAGCGTGCACCCCGTCCTCGTAGGGACACCTGGCGCAACGTCGAGCAGGGCCGTTCGAAGGCGGGCCGGCTGAGCTTCCTCATCGATCTGCCGACGCGTGGCACCTACGCTTCTCGGGTCTTCGTGGTGCCGGACGAGCGCTGTGTGGCGACCCCGAGTGAGACGTTCAAGGTCCGGGCCTGAGCGGCGCCCCACCCGGCGGCGGAGGTCGGCCACAGGGACGCTCGTACGATCGCGGCGTGCCGTCGCCGAGAATCGCTGTCCGCCGGGAGGGCGCCGACGCCTGCCCCGGGGTCCGATCGGTATGGGCGGCCGTGGACGGCGGGCTGGCGCGGGTGCGCATCCCGGGCGGTCGGATCACCTCGGAGCAACTGCAGGTTCTGGCTACCGCGGCCGAGGAACTGGGTACCGGCGTACTGGAACTCACCACCCGGGCGAACCTGCAGGTCCGCGGGCTGCGGCCGAACGCCGAGCACGACCTCGCCGACCGCTTGCGCGACGTCGGACTCCTTCCCAGCGAGGCCCACGACCGCGTCCGGAACATCGTCGCCTCGCCGCTGACTGGCCTGGTCGCGGACCGTCCCGACGTGTCGGCCGTGGTGACGGCGATCGACGATGGGCTGCTGGCCGATCCCGCGTTAGCGGCACTGCCCGGACGCTTCCTGTTCGCCGTCGACGACGGGAGCCGGGACGTCGGGGGTCTCGACGCAGACGTGACGCTGCTCGCCGTCGCTGACGGGTACGTGCTCCGGCTCGGCGGGGCCAAGGCTGGGGTCGCCAAGGATCCGGTGGCGGTCGCGTTGGCCGGCGCCCGGGCCTTCCTCGCCGAACGGGCGGCGCAGAGCTCACCCGCCTGGCGCCTCGCCGAGCTCGCCGAGGGACCAGCCCGCGTCGCGGCACGCCTCGACGATGCGCTCATGCATGAGCGGGTGGTCGATTTCGGGCCCGATCCGGCGCGGAAATCGACGCCCTGCTCATGCATGAGCAACGAAGCCCTGGCGCCGGGGGAGTACCCGCAGACCGACGGGCGGGTGGCGCTGGTGGTCGAGGTGCCCGAGGGCCGGCTGGGCGCGGCCGGGGCGCGGGCGCTGGCGGAGCGGTCGACGGGGGAGCTGCGGGTCACGCCGTGGCGTTCGGTGGTTCTGCCGAATCTGGAGACGAATCTGGAGACGGGGGCGCAGTGACCGAGCTCGACTACATCCGCGACGGGGCGGAGATCTACCGCCGCTCGTTCGCGACCATCCGCGCCGAGGCGCGGCTGGATCACCTGCCCCCCGAGGCGGCCCGGGTCGCGGTCCGGATGATCCATTCCTGCGGGATGACCGACCTCGTCGAGGACCTGGCGTTCTCGGCGAATGCGGTCAACCAGGCGCGCGAGGCGTTGCTGGCCGGCGCGCCGATCTACTGCGACGCCCAGATGGTCGCCTCCGGAATCACGCGCTCCCGGCTGCCGGCCGAGAACGATGTGATCTGCACGCTCAACTACCCCGGGGTGCCGGAGCTCGCCGCCAAGATCGGCAACACCCGCTCCGCGGCCGCGCTGGACTTCTGGGACCGCCTCGGTGGATCGGTGGTCGCGATCGGAAACGCCCCGACCGCGTTGTTCCGGCTGCTGGAGTTGCTGCACGAGGGCTGGCCCCGTCCGGCGGCCATCCTCGGTCTTCCGGTCGGGTTCATCGGCGCCGCCGAGTCGAAGGTGGCCCTCGCGCAGAACCGGCTGCAGCTGGAGTACCTGGTCGTGCACGGGCGGCGCGGCGGGTCCGCGATGGCGGTCGCCGCCATCAACGCGATCGCGAGTGAGAAGGAATGACCGGAACCCTCTACGGCGTCGGCCTCGGCCCGGGTGACCCCGAGCTGGTGACGGTCAAGGCCGCGCGGCTGATCGCGGCCGGTGACGTGATCGCCTACCACGCGGCCCGGCACGGCAACAGCGTCGCACTCTCCATCGCCCGCGGGTACATGACAGATAGTCAGATCGAGGAGCCGCTGCTGTACCCGGTGACGGTCGAGACCACAGATCACCCCGGCGGTTACCGGGGCGCGCTGGAGGAGTTCTACGACGGCGCCGCCGAACGTCTGGCCGCGCACCTCGATGCCGGGCGCAACGTGGTCGTGCTCTGCGAGGGTGACCCGTTCTTCTACGGCTCCTACATGCACATGCACAAGCGGCTGGCCGGGCGTTACGAGGCGGTCGTGGTGCCCGGGGTGACCAGCGTCGCGGGTGCCGCGGCCGAGCTGGGCCGGCCGCTGGTCGAGCGCGAGGAGACCCTCACGGTGCTGCCCGGCACGCTGTCGCCGGACGTGCTGGCGAGCAAGCTCGCTGCTGCCGACTCCGCGGTGGTGATGAAGCTGGGCCGGACCTTCGCCGGGGTGCGCGACGCGCTCGCGGTCGCCGGCCGCCTGGAGGAGGCCTGGTACGTCGAGCGGGCCACCACCGACCGGCAGCGGATCGCTCCGCTGGCCGAGGTGGACCCGGCGAGCGTGCCCTACTTCTCGGTGGCGGTGCTGCCGAGCCGGGTGCATCAGGCCACGCGCGCGCAGCTGGCCGAGCCGGCAAAGCAGCAGAGCCTCGGCGAGGTGGTCGTGGTCGGCCTCGGTCCGGCCGGGCGGGAGTGGCTCACCCCGCAGGCGCAGGCCGCGCTGGCCGCGGCTGAGGACCTCGTCGGCTACGGGCCGTACCTGGACCGGGTGCCGGCCAACCCGCGCCAGACGCGGCACGCCAGCGACAACCAGGTGGAGTCCGAGCGCGCCGAGTTCGCCCTCGACCTGGCCCGCCGCGGACGACGCGTCGCCGTCGTGTCCTCGGGCGATCCGGGGGTGTTCGCGATGGCCGCGGCCGTCCTCGAGGTGGCCGGCGAGGAGCGCTACAAGGACGTCCCGGTCCGGGTACTACCGGGTCTGACGGCGGCTCAGGCGGTGGCCAGCCGGGTCGGTGCTCCGCTGGGTCACGACTTCTGCGTGCTCTCGCTCTCCGACCGGCTCAAGCCGTGGGAGGTCATCGAGACGAGGCTGGCCGCGATCGCCGCCGCCGACCTCGTGCTGGCGATCTACAACCCGCGTTCCAAGGCCCGCCCGCACCAGCTGGGCCGCGCCAGGGCGCTCCTCCTGGAACACCGCGCGCCGGGCACCCCGGTCGTCGTCGGCCGCGATGTCGGCGGCGCCGCCGAGCACGTCGTGGTGACGACGCTGGGGGAGCTGGACCCGGAGACCGTCGACATGCGCTGCCTGCTGATCGTCGGCAGTTCGACGACGACGGTCACCGAGCGCGGCGACGGGCGCCCGGCCGTGTTCACCCCGCGGTGGTACCCCGGCGCTTAGCTAGGGTGCGCGAGGGAGGCGCTGTGGCCGATCTGGTGGTGGACACCGGACTGCTGCGCGCGTCCGCTGCGGAGCTGGCCTCGGTTGCCGCCACCGCGGATCGGATCGGGAACGGCCACGCCCGTTTGGGTGAGGTCGTGTGGGCGTCCGGCTCTTATCGCGCGGCGAACGGCCTCGACTCGTTCCTGTCCTCCTGGACCTACGGGGTGCGCTGTATCGCTTCCCAGGCCGGTGAGGTCGGCAACCAGCTGATCCGTTCGGCGGTGGCCTACGAATCGGTGGAGGTCGTGTTGGCCGCTGCCGCCGTGGGCCACGCGGTCAGCACACCAATCGCGACCCTGTCGCCGTCGGTGCAGAGCAGGTACGAAGAGCCGTTGCGCCCCGCGCGGCGGTTGACCACTGCCATCGGCCAACCGGTGCAACTGGCCACGGCGACGCACGTGACCCAGCTGATCCCCGGCGATCCGGAACAGGTGGCGCTCGCTGCGCGGCTGTTGCTGCGGTTCGCCGACGAACTCGCTGACGCCCGGCTCGCCCTGGCCCGGGTGTCGCTGGGGTCGTGGGTCGGTGCGGCGGCGCGGGTGATGACGTCGGAACTGGAGCAGGTCGCCGGCCGGCTGCGTACGGCGGAGTCGGCGTTCTACGAGGCCGGGACCGCGGTGGGCGCGTATGCCCGCGCGCACCGTGACGCCCAGGCCGACGCCGCCCGCGCACTGGAGATGTGGCAGTCCGCGGAACTCGCATCACGTGCGGCGCACGGGGCCGTGATCGGCGCCGCACCGACCGGCGGGCCGGCCGATCCCGACGCGGTCCTGGCCCGTGCCGCCGCACTGTTGGCCGACGCGCAGGACCGGTTCGCGATGGCCGGCCGGGCCCTCGCCGAGATCCTGGAGCAGGCCGAGCAGGGTTCGCCGAACAGTCCGGGTCTGTTCGCGCGGATCGGGCGCGGAATCACCTCGTTGGTCACCGGCGTCGTCGAGGGTGTGTGGGGGATGGGCGAGGGTGCGCTGGTGATGGCCGGCTTGGCGGTGCAGCTCAATCCGGCCCGCGCGATCTATGACCCGGATGGCTACCAGAGCTCCTCCGACGCGTTGTGGGCCGGCCTGGAGTACGCCGGAACTCACCCGCTCCAAGTTGGCGCGGCGCTGATCGACTACGACACGTGGCGCGAGGACCCGGCCCGCGCGCTCGGGCGCCTGGTCCCGGACCTGATCGCCATCGGCCTCACCGCCGGTGCCGCCGGCGCCACCCGCGGAGCCGCCGCGAGTGACCGTTTGAGCAGCGCGGCGACGATCATCGACGAGGCCAACGCCACCGGTCGCGGCCTGTTCCGCCCGGTGGACGACGCGATTGCGGCCCGACGGCTCGACGAGCTCGGACTCGACCACACCAGCGCCGCCGGCACAGCGTCACGAGTTCAGCTCGACCCCCCCTTCGGCGGAGTCGACCACTGGGTTCCGGTTCGCTTGGCCGAAGGCGACCGGCTCCTCGTCGACGCAGAGGGTTTCGCTGCGCCGCTGGGGTCACGGTTGCCTACCGACGCCCAGGTCTGGTTCGAGGATCTTCAAATCCCGCCGAGACGTGATCGCCTCCCCGACGGGTCCGTTGGCCCGCCGGGTTATGCGCCGGACGTATTCGTCTTCGAGGTCGGCCCGGGCGGCGTCGATACGGCCACCGCGACCGCACTGGCCAATGCTCAGTTCGGGGCGGGTGGCGGGACTCAGCTGGCGGTGGCCGACCTCCGAGCCGCGATCGCAGACGGACGGCTGATCCCTCGCGGCACACACGAGTTCGACCCCGACACCCTCACGGCCAGGATCGAGGATCCGCGCTTCCGCGAGGTCGATCCGGGTTTGCCCGACCGTCCATTGGACCCCGCGCGAGAAGAACTCCTGGGACGGACCAGGGGCGCTACTCAGGAAGCGGCCGAATCCGCCCGTGACGTGACCCTCACCACCGGTGCTGCGGGAGCACTGGACCAGATCGAACAAGGAGCACCACGATGACCAGCACCGGCGACCCGCGCGAGGCCATCCCTAGCGGCAGGCAGCCCCCGTTCTCCTACGAGCACCTGTTCCCGATCGCGAAGTTCCTCATCGAGGAACGCGGTCACCTGCCCCTGTCTCGACCAGAGGAGTTCGGGTTCGTCCGTAGGAACGGGTTCCGGTCTCAGCTCACCCGCCGGATCACCGATGCGGACTGGGCAGCGATCAACCAGCGGTTCGCGCTGCCCGACACCATCGGCTACGGCGACGGCCTCATCCGGGACAACCTCAACCGCATGGACATCGAGGGCTACGACGAGATCATCACCGAGGACGGCGTCATCTCGATCGAGGAATGGGAAGCCCGTCAACGCGACGCGACGGACCGCCACCCATGACCAGCACCGGCGACAACCGCGAGACCATCCCCAGCGGCCGACAGCCCCCGTTCTCCTACGAGCACCTCCTCCCGATCGCGAGGTTCCTCATCGAAGAGCGCGGTCACATGCCGATCGAGCAACCGGAAAAGTTTGGGTTCGTGCACATGGATGGGTTCCAGTGTCGCCTCACGCGCCGCATCACCGATGAAGACTGGGCCGCGATCAAGCAGCGATTCGTGCTTCCAGACACCATCGGCTATGGCGACGGAGTTATTCGGGACAACCTGAACTGGATGGAGTTCCTGGGCATTGAACGGATGATCACCGAGGACGGCGTCATCCCGATCGAGGAGTGGGAAGTTCGCCAGCGCGATGCGACCGACCGCCGCCCATGACCAGCACCGGCGACAGCCGCGAGATCATTCCGGGCGGCGAGCAGCCCTGCTCTCCTACGAGCACCTGATCCCCATCGCCAAGTTCCTCATCGAGGAACGCGGCCACATGCCCCTATCCCGGCCAGAGAAATTCGGGTTCGTGCTCGGGAACGGGATGCAATGCCGCCTCACCCACCGCATCACAAGCGAGGACTGGACGGCTGTGGAACAGCGGTTCGCACTCCCTGACACCATCAACCTCGGCGACGGTGTGATCCAGGACAGCGCCAACTGGATGGAACTCGAAGGCTTTGACGAGATCATCACCGAGGACGGGGTCATTCCCATCGAGGAATGGGAAGCCCGCCAGCGCGATGCGACCGACGGGCGCTAGGCCGTCTTCACCCCGCGCTGGTATCCCACCTCAGGCCGGGGCGGAGTAGACCGCGGCCTGGCTCACGTTGCCCGCGTGATCCTCGGCCCGGACGTAGACCAGGACTCCGCCCGCGCTGCCGGGAGGTGCAGCGACGACGCGCTCGCCGGGCTTGACAGCAACCCGTACCGCACCGTTGGGACCGCTGAACCACAGGGCCGCCACGTCGGGGGCGTCGGAGTAGGCGGTGGGGATCGAGACCATGCCGCCGCCGGGCGGGGGTGCGTACTCGATCGTCGGGTAGTCCGGCGCCGTGAGGTCGACGCGGAAGGTCATCGAGAGCGCGTCGGCGGCCGGGGTCGCTTCGTCGGCCGCCCCGGTCCACGTCTGGACGACGTAGTTGCCCTCGGTGGTGACGACGCCGGCGGGTACCTGGACGAAGGCCCACGTCGGGTCCTGGACCTGTGGTGCGCCACTGCCTCGCCACAGCTCGGTGCCGTCACGCAGGATTCGCGCGTTGACATGATCGCCGGCGCCCGGCACGAGGTCGGCGACGACGGCGAGGTAGTCGACGAACGAGGTCACCCGCTCGGTGCGCCAGTCGGAGCTGGGGACGAGTTCGATCGCCTCGATGAGTTCACAGGCGATGCCATCGCCGTCGTCGTCGCGGTACCAGGAGTACTCGACATCCCGGCCCCGGACGAACGGTCCCTGGTGGGCGGCCTCGGCGGTCTCGCAGGTCTCGTAGCGGGTGGGGCCCGGCGCCGGAGGCACCGGCAGCACCGGGGCCGGGGCGCCCGCGAGTTTGACCGCCGGCACCTGGCGCTTGTCGCACTTGGCGACGCCCATGATGTGGCGCAGCGCGTCGTACTCGGCCCGGTCCACGGTGAGGTTCCAGCGCAGCTTCACCGTCATCCAGGTCGTGGCGTACGCGCACTGCAGCTTCTGGGCCGGTGTCCAGGCTGACGGTTCGCGGTCCTTGCGCTTGTTCGCACCCGTTTTGGAGACCGCGACGAGCGAGCCGTCGTAGCCGAGGTCGTTGGCGAACGCGGTACGGGTCTTCGCGTCCCACAGCGAGGCGCCGGAGTCCCAGGCCTCCTCGATCGGGACCAGGCGCACCACCGTCATCTTCGCGGCGTCCTTCACGGTGGTCCCGGTCAGCGGATCGGTCCAGCTCAGGCCGGCGGTGGAGCAGGACTTCGGAGTGACCCCGGCGGCGTCGGCCGCCAGCACCTGCACCTGGAGGGTGCGGCACTTCTTGACCGTCGGCTTGGACCAGGCCGCGGAGGCCTTGGGGGCCGTGGTGGTCGTCTCGGGCGTGACGACCAACTGCTTGAGCAGGGCGAACGGGGTGGTCTTGGGCACGGCCGCCTGCGCGGGCGTGCCTGCCACCGGCAACGCGAGGAGCGCGCAGGACAGGACGGCGACGGTGGCACGGCGGCGACGGTTCATGGCCGTACCTCCACCGAAAATGTCCGTCGGTGGCGATGGGTCAGCCGCGGGCCACGATCTCCGAGGCCAGGGCGGTGGCGGCGGCCACCCCGAGGACGGCCTTCCAGGGGCCGACGCGCTTGGCCAGGGGGTGCGACCCGCCCATTGCCGCGGCGTAGATCGCGCCCATGGTGGCGGCCCCCCGCGGGCCGGCGGCGCGGGCCCACTGGGGGCCGGCCGCAGCCCCGGCAGCAGCGAAAACGGCCCCGCCGAGGGCCCGTTTGCCGCTGTACCGGGCGGCCGCGAAGCCGCCGATCAGACCGGCCGCGGCGAGCGTTGAGGGACGGGTTGCGACACCGGAGACGATCATGGAGGCACACTACGCACTGGACCCGGCGTTTTCCCGCTCGGGCGACGCCCCTGGAATGACGATCGGAAAGGCGGACGATGAGCACGGCGATCCTGGTCACCGGCGGCACCGGGACCCTCGGACGCAAGCTCGTCCGCAAGCTGGTCGCAGGCGGCCGTGACGTGCGCGTCCTCAGCCGCAAGGACCGCCCCGGGATCGAGCCCGGCACCCCCAAACTGCCGGACTGGCCGGACTGGTTCGTCGGGGACCTCAAGACCGGCATGGGCCTGCCCAAGGCGTTGGAGGGGGTCGGGATCGTCGTGCACTGCGCGAGCGTCCCCGGGTCCGACGTCGAGGCCACCGCGCAGCTGCTGATCGCGGCCACCCGGGCCGACAAGCCGCACATCGTGTACCCGTCCCTGATCGGCGCGGACCGGATCGAGGACGACGTCTACCGGGACCGCCGCGCGATCGAGCGGCTGCTCGCGGACAGCGAGCTGCCCTGGACGGTGGTGCGGATCTCGCACCTGCACGAGCACCTGGATGCCGCGCTGCGCCGGTCCACCGTCAAGCCGTGGGTGTTCGTGCCGGCCGACACCAGCTACCAGCCGATCGCCGCCGAGGACGTCGCCAACCGCCTCGTCGACCTGTGCACCCCGATGCAGGCCCACCAGTTGCCCGACGTTGCCGGGCCGGAGATCATCGACGCCGACGACCTGACCGCCTACTGGCTCAAGGTCATGGGCAAGAAGCGCAAGCTGGTGCCGATCCGCAAGCGCGGCAAGCTCTACGCCGGCTACCGCGAGGGATACCACCTGGCGCCGGAGCGGTCCCTGGGCCAACAGACCTTCGCCGAGTTCATGGCCGAGATCGCCTCCGCGCCGGAACGGGAACAGGCGGAGAAGGCGGAGCAGAAGGCCCGGGACAAGGCCGAGCGTGCGGAGCAGGCCGCCCAGGAGAAGGCGGCCAAGGAGAACTGCACCGAAGCCGCCGAAGGAGAAGCGCTCCTGGCTCGGCAAGGACCGGACCGAGGACCACCCGGACGACACCGGCGCCGACACCGAGACGCCAGACCGACGACGAACCGGCTAACTGACCGCCCGCAGCCAGGGCAGGACCGCGTTCGGGTCGGCCACGATCTCGACGCCCTTCGGCGGGGCCGGGCGGTCCACCATCACCACGGCGACCCCGAGTTCGCGGGCGGCCACGAGCTTGGCCGAGGTCATGTCTCCGCCGCTGTTCTTGGTGACCAGCGTCCGGACGTGGTGCTGCGACATCAGCGCCCGTTCTCCGGCCACGGTGTAGGGGCCGCGCGCGAGCACGACCACGTGGTCGGCGGGCAGCGGCGGGTCGGGCGGTTCCACGGTGCGGATGATGAACCGCTGCGGCAGGTGGGCGAAGAGCTCGAGGCCGCCCCGCCCGGTGGTGAGCAGCACGCGCCCACGGACCTCGGCGAGCACGGCCGCCGCGTCGGCCATCGTCGGGACCCGCTGCCAGCGGTCCGCGTTGCCCGGCCTTCCAGGCAGGGCGACGCAGCAGGATCAGTGGCACGTTCGCGGCCGGCGCAGCGGCCGGCCGCCGAGGCCGAGATCTTGGCCGCGAAGGGATGGGTGGCATCCACGACTGCCGCGACGTCCTCGGCGCGGAGCCAGTCGGCCAGCGCCTCCGGCCCGCCGAACCCGCCGACCCGGACCTCGCCGGCGGGCAGGGCGGGATCGCTGACCCGGCCGGCCAGGGAACTGACGACCCGCCAGGAACCGTCCTCGACCAGAGTCGCGGCCAGGGCCCGGGCCTCTCCGGTTCCGCCGAGGATCAGGACGGTGCGCATCAGGCCCCGCGCTCTTCCCGGCAGCGCGCCGTCGAGTACAGATGGCTGTCCGGGAACTGACTGGCCGTCAGAACCTCGCCGACCACGATCACCGCAGTGCGCAGGACGCCCGCCGTCCGGACCGTGTCGGCGATGTCGGCCAGGGTCCCGCGCAGGATCAGCTCGTCCGGCCGGCTGGCCCGGGCCACCACCGCGACGGGGGTGTCGGGTCCGTACTCGGGCAGCAACTCCGCGACGACCTGCTCGATCCGCTGCACGGCGAGATGCAGCACCAGCGTGGTCCGGGCCCGGGCCAGGGTGGCCAGGTCCTCCCCGGCCGGCATCGGCGTGGACGCCGCGGAGATCCGGGACAGCAGCACGGACTGCCCGACGCCCGGCACGGTGAGCTCGCGCCCCAGTGCGGCCGCGGCGGCGGCGTAGGCCGGGACCCCCGGCGTCACGTCGTAGGGAACACCGGCCGCGTCCAGGCGGCGCATCTGCTCGGCCATCGCCGAGTACAGCGACGGGTCGCCCGATTGCAGCCGCGCGACGTCGTGCCCGTCCTTGTGCGCGCCCACCAGTTCGCCGGTGATCGCGTCGAGGTCGAGGTCGGCGGTGTCGACGAGCCGAGCGTGCGGCGGGCACCACGTGAGCACCTCGGGCGGCACCAGGCTGCCCGCGTACAGGCACACCGGGGACGCGGCGATCAGGTCCCGGCCGCGCAGCGTCAGCAGATCCGCCGCTCCGGGTCCGGCCCCGATGAAGTGGACCGTCACTTGATGACCGTCCACTGGGTGACCGGGGCGTGCGGGCGCCAGACGGTGAAGCCGCCGACCGGGGCGGTGCGGGAGATCGCGAGCTTGACCAGATCGCCGCCGAGGTCGGCCTGACGGGCCATCACCAGGGCCTCGGTCTGCAGGGTCACCGCGTTGACGACGAGGCGGCCGCCGGGCTTCAGCGCGTCCCAGCACGCGTCCAGAACGCCGGGGTCGCCCGCGCCGCCGCCGACGAAGACCGCGTCCGGTCCGGGCAGCTCCTTGAGTGCATCCGGGGCCGCGCCCGTGACCACCTGCAGATCCGGCACTCCGAGAGCCGCGGCGTTCGCGACGATCCGCTCGGCGCGGTCGGCGCGCTCCTCGATCGCGATCGCGCGGGCCGAGCGCTCGGAGCGCATCCACTCGATGCCGATGCTGCCGGCCCCGCCGCCGACGTCCCAGAGCAGTTGGCCGGGCAACGGCATCAGGCGCGCGAGCGTGACCGCGCGGACCTCGCGCTTGGTGAGCTGCCCGTCGTGCTCGTAGGCCTCGTCGGGCAGGCCCGGGACCCGGCTGCGCGGCGCCGTGGGGGAGTCGCTGCCGCAGGCGACCGCGACCAGGTTCAGCGGGTCGTGGCGGTCCGGAGAGGGGTCCCAGCCGGCGGCGGTTCCGGTGACGACGGCCTGCTCGGGGCCGCCGAGGCGGGAGAGCACCGCGAGCCGAGCTTGCCCCGTACCCGGCTTCGACCAGGAGTGCCGCGAGCTCGCCCGGGGTGCTCGCGCCGGAGGAGAGCACGAGCAGGCGACGTCCGGGCGCGAGCAGGGCCCGCACCGCTGCGAGCGGGCGCCCGACGGCGCTGAGCACCTCGACGTCCTCCGCCGGCCAGCCGAGCGTGGCGCAGGCCAGCGCGGCCGAGGACGGGTGCGGCAGGACGCGCAGCCGGACCTGCGGGGCCTCGCGCGCCAGGGTCGCGCCGATCCCGTAGAACATCGGGTCCCCGCTGGCCAGCAGGCACAACCCGCGCCCGGCGTGGGCCTCCAGCAGCCCGGGCAGGGCGGGCACCAGCGGGCTGGGCAACGGCACGCGCTCGGCGCCCACCTCCGCCGGCAGGTAGCGCAGCTGGCGCTTGCCGCCGACGATCACCGCGGCGGAGCGGAGCGCGGCCTGCGACGTCGCGGCCAGGCCCTCCCAGCCGTCGGCTCCGATGCCGACGACCGTGACGGTGCTCATGCCCATCCCGCGGCTAGGACGCTCACACGTTGCCGACGATCCGGTCGATGCGGATCAGGATCACGATCCGCTCGGGGTTCGGCCGCGGCTCGCGGTAGCGCTCGGCGTAGCGCCGGCACGCCTCCGCGACCTCGTCCGGGGAGGTGCCGACGGTCGCGATGCCCTCGATGGTCGACCAGCGCCGCCCGTCGACCTGGCACACCGCGACCGGGGCCCCGGCCGGCCCCGCCGCGGCGACGTGACGGACCTTGAGCGAGGTGCGCCCGGCGATGATCCGGGCCAGCCCGGCCTCGGGATCCAGGGTCGCGCCGACCGGCACGACGTGAGGCCGCCCGTCCGCGCGCAGCGTGGTGAGCGTGCACAGATGGCGCTCCTGCCAGAACGCCAGGACATCCGCGTCGTCGATCTTGAGCACGTGCGACGCCTTTCGCACTCGAGCCGTGTCCACCACGGGTCGAAACCTACGACACACCCACCGTGCCGTTTTCGAAGCAGGTCATTGCAAAGTAACTAGGTCGAGTTACTCTAATTGCATGGTCACCATCGACATCGAAGCGCCCGTCCTCAGCCTCAGCCGTGCCGCACTGCTCGAGGCACAGGCCCGCGGCGCGGCGTCCTCGACACCCGGGACGCCGAGCGCTACGCCGCCGGGCACTGGCCCGACTCGATCAACATCGCCCTGGACGGCCCGTTCGCTCTCAACGCGACGCTGGCCTTCTGCGGCAACGCCGAGATCGCGCTGATCTCCGACCCGGGCACGGAGGTCGAGGCCCGCAACCGACTGGCCCTGCTCGGCCTGCACCGCGTCGCCGGCGTGCTGGCCGGGGGACTCGGCCCGCTGGACGCGGGGCGGCTGGTGGCGCCTGTTCGCGAGCCCCGGAGTGCCTAGCTGGCCCACGGACCCCCTAGGAGCGGCGACGATGGAGCAGATAGCTGTCCATGATCCAGCCGTGACGGGCCCGGGCATCGGCACGCAGGGCGGCGATCTCCGCCTTGCGTTCCTGCAGGTCGCCGGCCACCAGGAGCTCTCCGGGCATGCCGAGGTAGGCGCCCCAGTAGATGTCGAGGTCGTCGTCGTCCAGGGCGGCGAAGGCCTCCGAGCCGTCGAGCATGACCAGGAGGTCGTCGAGCTCGGCCGGCATCCCCGCGGCCAGCCGGCGGCCGGTGGTGACGTGGACCGGCGCACCGACGCCGGTGAAGGTCACCCGGTGCCGCGCAGCCAGCGTCTGCAGCGACGTGATGCCCGGGATCACCTCGTAACCGAATTCGACGGTCCCTCGCTGCCGGACGCGGTCCAGCACGCGAAGCGTGCTGTCGTAGAGCGCCGGATCGCCCCAGACCAGGATCCCGACGCTCTCGCCGGCTGACACCTCGTCCCGCAGCAGCGCGCCGATCAGCTCGGCCCGCGCGTCGTACCAGTCGACGACCGCGCCGGTGTAGTCCGCGGCGGACCGGTCGCGTTCCGGGTCGGGCGTGGTGAGCACCCGGTACGGCCGGGAAATGTGGCGGGCGCAGATTTCGTGCCGCAGGTCGGTCAGCTCACGCTTGGCCTCGCCCTTGTCCAGGACCAAGATCACATCCAGGCCGCCCAGCACGCGGACGGCCTGCAGGGTGAGTTGTTCGGGGTCGCCCGCGCCGATGCCGATCACGTAGACCTTGCGCACGTTGCCCGCCACCTGGAGCCCTTCGATCCCGCTTACCCGTCCGTGCGCCGATTGTTGTCGCGGAGCACACACGAGGCGCCACCGGGCCTGGCCATAGGGTTTCCGGGAAGGCCCGAGACTGGGTGGAGAGACGAGAGGGCGCTGGTGTTCCGACGGATCGCGGTGGTCAACCGGGGCGAGGCTGCGGTCCGCCTGATCCGGGCCGTCCGGGAGCTGAACGCAGAGCGAGGGCTCTCGATCCGCACGGTGGCCCTGCACACCGAGGCCGAGTCGGCCGCGATGTTCGTCCGCCAGGCCGACGAGGCCGTCATGCTCCGCCCCAGCACCACTGCGTCCTCGCCCTACCTGGACTACGCCGAGCTCGAACGCGCGCTCCTCGAATCCGGCGCGGACGCGGTCTGGGTCGGCTGGGGCTTCGTCTCCGAGCACCCCGCGTTCGTGGAGCTGTGCGACCGCCTGGGCATCGCGTTCATCGGCCCGCCCTCGGAGGCCATGCGGCTGCTCGGGGACAAGATCGAGGCCAAGCTGGTCGCCGAACGTGTGGGCGTCCCGGTGGCGCCCTGGAGCGGCGCCGGCAGCGTGACGTCCTACCAGGACGCCCGGCGGCACGCGAGCACCATCGGCTACCCGCTGATCATCAAGGCCAAGGCCGGCGGCGGCGGGCGCGGCATCCGCAAGGTGCTCGCCGAGGAGGAACTCGAAGCCGCGTTCGACGGGACCCGGGCCGACGCCAAGCGCTACTTCGGCGACGACGGAGTGTTCCTGGAGGCGCTGGTCACCGGCGCCCGCCACGTCGAGGTCCAGATCATTGCCGACAACCACGGCAACGTCTGGGCGCCGGGCGTGCGGGACTGCTCGATCCAGCGCCGCAACCAGAAGATCATCGAGGAGTCGGCCTCCCCGGTTCTGACGCCGGATCAGTCGCTCGAGCTGCGGCGCGTCTCGAGCGAGCTCGTGAAGGCCGTCGGCTACCGCGGCGCGGGCACCGTGGAGTACCTCTACGACCCGGTGCGCAAGTCGTTCGCGTTCCTCGAGGTCAACACCCGCCTGCAGGTCGAGCACCCGATCACCGAGGTGGCCACCGGCATCGACCTGGTGAAGCTGCAGATCCTCGTCGCCTCCGGCGAACCGCTGCCCGGGGAGTGCCCGCCCGAGACCGGGCACGCCATCGAGATCCGGCTCAACGCCGAGGACCCCGACAACGGGTTCGCGCCGGCGCCGGGACGAGTCGCGCTGCTGGAGTTCCCGCAGGGGCCGGGGATCCGCGTCGACTCGGGCATCGCCTCGGGTGACACCATCTCGCCGGACTTCGACTCGATGGTCGCCAAGATCATCGCCGGCGGCCGCGACCGCGACGAGGCGATGGCCCGCCTCACCCGTGCGCTGCGCGACACCACCGTGGTCATCGAGGGCGGCACCACCAACAAGTCCTTCGTGCTCGACCTGCTCTCCCGTCCCGAGGTCCGCGACGGCTCCGCCGACACGGCCTGGCTGGACCGCGGGTCACTCGACGACCGGGGGATGGCCCCGCACGCCGACGTCGCGCTCTACGCGGTGGCCATCGACAGCTACGACCGCGACGAGTTCGTCGAGCGGGAGGCCTTCTTCGCCCTCGCCCGCGGCGGGCGCCCGCAGGCCGACCACGCGATCGGGCGGACCATCGAGGCCCGTTACGGCGGGCACGCCTACCAACTGAACATCTCCGCACTCGACGCCCACCGCTACCGCGTCTACGTCGGTGGCGTCAGCGCCGACGTCCGGGTGGACCGGCTCTCGGACTACGAGGCTCGCCTCGAGGTGCACGGACGCATCCACCGGATCGTGCTCGCGGCGGGGCCGAACGATCACCTCGTCGAGGTCGACGGCATCACCCACCGCGTCGGACGGGACTCCGGCGGCGTGGTCCGCGCGCCGGCACCGGCCGTCATCGTCGCGCTGCCGGTGCGCGCCGGCGACGTGGTCGAGGCCGGGCAGACCGTCGCGGTGCTCGAGGCGATGAAGATGGAGACCCCGGTCGGGGCGCCGTTCGCCGGCCGGGTCCGCGAGGTGCTCGCCACGGCGAACTCCCAGGTCCCCGGCGGCGCCCCGCTGCTGCGCATCGACCCCGAGGGCGGGGACAACGCGGTCAGTGACCTGCCGATGGTCGCCTTCGCGGCCCAGGCCGCCGAGGAGGACCTCGACTCCGACCCGGGGGACCGGGCCCAGGAACTACTGGAAGCCCTGCGCGCGCTGGTCACCGGCTACGACGTCAGCGCCGCGGAAGGCCGCGCGCTGGTCGCCGAGTACGGCGCGGTCCGCCGGCTGCTGCCGGCCCAGGACACTCGCCTCGTCGCGGCCGAGCTGTCGGTGCTGCGGATGTTCGCCGACATCTGCGAACTCTCCCGCAACCGCCCCTCGGCGGAGGAGGAGAAGTCCGAGACCCGGGTGCACAGCCCGCGCGAGCACCTGCACACCTACCTGCGGTCCCTCGACGTCGAGCGCGAAGGCCTGCCGGAGTCGTTCCGCAGCAAGCTGCTGCGTGCCCTGGCCCACTACGGCGTGCGCGAGCTGGACCCCACACGAGGAGCTCAAGGACGCCGTGTACCGCGTCTTCCTCGCCCTCGCGCGCGGCGACGCGCAGACCCCGGTGGTCACCGCGCTGCTGGAGCGCTGGCTCGCCGCCGATGACCTCGTGGTCGCCGACCAGAAGGTCAACGACGAACTGGCCGAGGTCCTCGAGCGTCTGGTGACGGCCACCCGGATCCGCTACCCGCTGATCGGTGACCTGGCCCGCAGCGTGCGGTTCCGGCACTTCGACCAGCCGCTGATCCTGGCGGCCCGGGACAAGGCGCTCAACTCGATCCGGAAACGGATCGACTACCTGGTCGAGCACCCCGACGCTCCGGACCGCGCGGAGCGCATCGAGACCCTCGTCGCCAGCCCGGAGACGATCATCGGGCTGCTGAACGAGTACCTCGGCACCGGCGTCGCGGCGCTCGGGCCGCTGCTGGAGATCCAGACCCGGCGCTACTACCGCAGCCGAGACCTGGAGGATGTCCGCGTCTTCGACCGCGGACGGCCGCCAGTGCATGACCGCCGAGTTCGACCTCGGCGAGCAGCGGCTGCACCTGATCGCCACCGTCGGCGACTTCGCCGAGCTGCCCGGCCATTGCCGCAGCCGTCGGTGCGCTGGCCGCCGAGGACGCCTCGGACGCGCCGAGCACCCTGGTCGTCGACTTCTTCCTGTCCTGGCAGGACATGCCGGCCGACTACGACGAGGTCTCCGACACACTGCAGGACCGAGCTCGACCGGCTGTCCTGGCCGGCCTCGCTGCGCCGCGTCACCATCGGCATCGCCGGCGGCACCACCGCGCGGACCTTCTACCTGACCTTCCGGCCCTGGGCCGACGAGAGCGGGGGCCTGTCCGAGGACCGGCTGATCCGCGGCCTGCACCCGCTGGTCGCCCAGCGTCTCGGGGTGAACCGTCTGGCCAACTTCGACCTGACCCGGCTGCCCGCCGACGACGGGGTGTACCTCTACCGCGCGACCGGCAAGACCAACGCCGACGACGAGCGGATCATCGCCCTGGCCGAGATCCGCGACGTGCACCCGCTGCGCGACGCCGCCGGCCGCGTGCTCGCGGTGCCGACCGTGGAACGCGTCCTGACCAGCTGCGTGCAGGGCATCCGCAGCGTGCAGGCGCGCCGCGCGGCCGGCCGGCGGCTGGACCGCAACCGGATCGTGCTCGCGGTCTCGCCGACCGCCCGGGTCCCGATGGAGGAACTCGACGCGGTCGTGCGCGCGCTGGTGCCGCTGACCGCCGGTGCCGGCCTCGAAGAGGTGACCGTCGTCGGGCGCCTGCAGGAGTCCCCGGACGCCGAGGAGCGCGAGGCGGCCGTCGTCATCTCCTACACCCACGGCGTGGGCGCGCAGATCTCGATCACCAGTCGCCCGACCGAGCCGATCCCGCCGCTGGACGACTACGAGCAGAAGGTCCGGGCCTCGGCCGCGCGCGGCGCGGTGTACCCGTACGAGCTCATCGGCCTGCTGATCGGCACCGCCGGCACCTTCTTCGAACTCGACCTGGATGAGACCGGCGAGCTGGTGCCGGTGGACCGCGAGTCCGGCCAGAACAGCGCCGGGATCATCGTCGGCCTGGTCACCTCCTCGACGCCGCGCTACCCGGAGGGCCTGTCCCGGGTCGTGCTCATGGGCGATCCGACCAAGTCCCTCGGCTCGCTGGCCGAACCGGAGTGCGCGCGGGTCTGCGCCGCGCTGGATCTGGCCGAGGCCGAGGGTTACCCCGTCGAGTGGTTCGCGCTCTCGGCCGGCGCCCGGATCTCGATGGACTCCGGCGTCGAGAACATGGACTGGATCGCCCGCGCCCTGCGCCGGATCATCGAGTTCACCCAGGCCGGCGGCGAGATCAACATTGTGGTCGCGGGCATCAACGTCGGCGCCCAGCCGTACTGGAACGCCGAGGCGACCATGCTGATGCACACCAAGGGTGTGCTGATCATGACGCCGGACTCGGCGATGGTGCTGACCGGCAAGCAGTCCCTGGACTACTCCGGCGGCGTCTCGGCCGAGGACAACTTCGGTATCGGCGGCTACGACCGGGTGATGGGTCCGAACGGGCAGGCGCAGTACTGGGCGCCGAACCTCGCCGCCGCCTCGGAGATCCTCTTCGCCCACTACGACCATGCGTACCGGGCCGCGGGAGAGCGCTTCCCGCGCCGGGTCGCCACCACCGACCCGTTCGACCGCGACGTGCGCCGCCATCCGCACATCCACCCGGGGAGCCCGGACTTCACCACGGTCGGTGACGTTTTCTCGGCGGAGAAGAACGCGGAGCGCAAGAAGCCGTTCGACATCCGCACCGTGATGCGCGCGATCGTGGATGCCGACCACGCCGTGCTCGAGCGCTGGGCCGGGATGGCCGACGCCGACACCTCGGTGGTCTTCGATGCCCACCTCGGCGGGCAGCCGGTCACGATGATCGGCATCGAGTCCCGGCCTGTCCCGCGACGCGGCTACCTGCCCTCCGACGGCCCGGACATCTGGACCGGCGGCACGTTGTTCCCGCAGTCGTCCAAGAAGACCGCGCGGGCGATCAACGCCGCCTCCGGGGTGCGCCCCCTGGTGGTGCTGGCGAACCTGTCCGGCTTCGACGGTTCCCCGGAGTCGCTGCGCAACCTGCAGCTGGAGTACGGCGCCGAGATCGGCCGGGCGGTGGTCAACTTCGACGGCCCGATCGTGTTCTGCCTGATCTCCCGCTACCACGGCGGCGCCTTCGTGGTCTTCTCCGGGACGCTCAACGACAACATGGAGGTCGTCGCCGTCGAGGGCTCGTTCGCCTCGGTGCTCGGCGGCGCCCCGGCGGCCGCGGTGGTGTTCACCGCCGAGGTGCGGGCGCGCACGAACAACGACGAGCGGATCCGCGGGCTGGAGGCTCGGCTCAACGCCGCCGACGGGGCCGAGGCTGCTCAGCTGCGCGTCGAACTTGCCGATCTGCGCAACCTCGTCAAGATCGAGAAGCAGGGCGAGGTCGCGGCCGAGTTCGAGTCGATCCACGACATCCGCCGGGCGCAGAAGGTGGGCTCGGTGCACACCATCATCGGCGCGGCCGAGCTGCGGCCGTACCTCATCGGCGCCGTCGAGCGCGGTATGGCCCGGGCCATCGCCGGCGAGCGTTACGGCCCGGCCTGACCGCTGGTCCCTCAGCGAATGGGCCTGACGGGTCGTCGTGGCCTGACGACCCGTCAGGTGTCCGTCAGTCGGTCCGTTTGAAGAAGTAGTGCCCCTTCTTCGTGGACACGTTCCCGGCGCGGTCGACCGCGGTCGCGACGTAGTTCACTCGCACCTGGGTATTGCCCTTGACGAGCTTGCCGGTCGCCTTCATCTGACACACGTACGGGCCGGACAGCGAGTCGGTGGCCACGCAGCTGATCTTCTTGGCCTTCTTGTAGAGCAGGCCCTTCTTCACGCCCTTGATCTTGATCTTCGGCAGGCCCTTGTCGATGTTGAGCGCGACCTTGATCGAGGAGCTGAGCCCCTGCTGGTTGGTGACGGTGACGGTGCCGCCCTGGTTCGCGCCCTGGGTCGAGATGACCATCGGGCTCGGGCAGGGCGCGGTCAGTGGCGAACTGCCCGGGGTGCAGGTGAAGGTGACCGTCACGGTGTCGCGGTACCAGTCGAACTTGGTCTTCGGGTGCGCGGCGCTGATCACGCCGGAGATGGTCGGGCCCACCGGCGGGACCTGCGGTTCGTAGGCCCCGGCGGTGCAGGTGGCCGGAGCCGTCAGCCCGGGCCGGGCCTGCCCGCGCTGGTCGGTCCCGGCGCAGGCGATCGCCGGCACGGCACCGATCGCCGGGTTGCCGGAGGTGGTCACCGAGGTTTGGGTGGTGCCGCCGTTGAGGGCCAGCGCCCCCAGGTTGCCGGCGGCCGGGTTGACGATCAGCCCGGTACTCGCGGCGAAGCAGGAGTCGTCACCGGCGACCGAGTTGGTCGCGGTGAGGTTGCCGGCCGTGCCCGAGCAGTTGGCGGGGGAGTTGGACAGCAACGAGGCCGCCATCGTGATGGTGCCCGCCGCGCGGTGCAGGCCCGCCGAGGTCTGCAGCAGGCCGCCGCTGCCGTTGCCGCCCGGGGTGGCGGCGGCATTCAGCGGAGGATTCTTGCCGACGCCGGCCGCGCCGCCGGGGCCGAGGTTGCCGCCGACGTGGACCGCGTTCGCGGCCAGGGTCACGTGGGTCAGGGCCGCGCTGCCGGCGGCGCTGGTCAACTCGATGCCGCCACCGGCCCCGCCGTTGCCGCCGTTGCCGCCCAGGGCGCCATTGCCGCCGTCGTTCTCCGGGGTGGCGTCCCCGCCGCGGCCGCCGGAGCCGCCCTCGCCGCCGTTGCCGCCGCGACCGCTCACGTTCGACACGATCGTGGAGTTGGTGATGGTGAGTGCATTCCCACCGAAGGCGATGCCGCCGCCGGCCGCACCGGCGCCACCGTTGCCGCCGGCCGCCCCGTTGCCGCCCCTGCCGTCCAGGAGAGTGGTGTCACCCTGGCCGCCGTTGCCGCCCTTGCCGCCGGCGCCGCCGAAGCCGGCGATGTTGCCGGAGATCGTGCTGCCGGTGATGACCAGGTTGCCGGTGCCGAGGTAGGCGATGCCGCCGCCCGTGCCGCCCGCGCCGCCGTTGGTGCCCGCCGTGCCGTTGCCGCCGTGGCCGGGAGTGCCGGTGCCGGTCGCGCCGTTGGGGCCGTCGTAGCCCTTTCCGCCGGCGCCCGCGGCGTTGCCCTGCACCGCGACGTCGGTCAGCGTGAGATTGCCGGTGCCGGTGGCCTTGTACACCCCGCCGCCGGGGGCGCCGGCTCCGCCCGGCACGCCGGCGGTGCCGACCGCCGCGGCCGGCAGCGCGCCGCCGGTGATCGTCATGACCTTGGAGGGTCACGGGGAAGTCGCCGACGATCCCGAACACCCGGGTCGCGCTGCCGGGCTGGACCGTCGTCTTGTCCGCCCCGGCGCCGACGATGGTGACGGAGAGCGGCTTCGGGTTGCCACCGAGGTAGTTGATGGTGACGCCGGACGCCTCGATGAAGGTGCCGGCGCCGACGTTGATCGTCACGGCCTGGGACTCCGCGTACTGCCCGCCCAGGTTCACCGCCCGCTGGATGGTCTTGCAGGGTGCGCCCGAGCTGCAGGGGTTGGCGTCGTTGCCGGCCACGGACACGGTGAACGCCACGGCGGCCTGTGCCGGTGCAGCCGCGAGGCCGGCGCCGAGCGAGGCCAACAGTGCGGTGGTGGACGCCAGAGCCAGTGCTCGCGCTCCGCGCGGCAGGCCCGGCCGCTGCTTCCGGTGGGTGTTGGTGCGCTTGGACATGGAACGGCCCCCTCGTGCCTCGTGACGGGTGCGAACGTAGGCATCCGCGATCGCGTGCGATCAAGACCGGCACCCCGTCCGATACCTCCCGTGGGGGCGAATCGGACACATCGGTCAAAGCGCCTGAAGCGCAATCATTCCTGCGAACTGACGTAACGTCAGACATTCGGTGCAGAGCGGGTGATTGTGCCCACCCGGCGACCAGTACGCTCGCTCGGGTGTCCGCTCCGCGCCGCTCCGTCGATCTGCTGATCTCGCGATGCCCGCCTGCTCGTCACGTGCGACGACGAGGGGCGCGAACTCCCCGGTGGCTGGGTCGCCGTCCGTGGCGGCGCGGTGTCCGCGGTGGGTAGCTCGAGCGACCCGGTCCCGCCGGCCGCCCGCACCCTCGACGCCGCCGGGTGCCTGGTGACGCCCGGGCTGGTCAACACCCACCACCACCTGTTCCAGAACCTGACCCGGGCCTACGCGCCGGTGCTCAACGGCACGCTGTTCGACTGGCTGACCGGGCTGTACCCGCGCTGGACCGGCATCGACGAAGAGGCGTCCTACCTCGCGGCCTGGGTCGGGCTGGTCGAGTTGGCGCTGGGCGGGTGCACCACCACCGCGGACCACCTCTACATCGCCCCGCGCGGCGGCGGCGACCTGTGGTCGGCCCAGATCGCGGCCGCGGCCGAGGTCGGGCTGCGCTTCGCGCCGACCCGGGGGTCGATGACCGTCTCGGTCAAGGACGGCGGCCTGCCGCCGGACAACCTGGTCGAGGACGACGAGATGGTGCTCGCCTCCTGCGAGGAGCTGGTGGGCCGTCACCACGACCCGTCGCCGCTGTCGATGGTGCGGGTCGGGCTCGCGCCGTGCGCGCCGTTCAACGTCTCGCCGGAGTTGATGCGGGCCACCGCCGACTTGGCCGAGCGCTTGGACGTGCGCCTGCACACGCACCTGGCCGAGGACCCGCAGGACGAGCAGTACTGCCTGGAGCGCTTCGGCCGCCGCCCCGTCGACCACTTCGCCGAGGTGGGCTGGCTCGGCCCGCGGTCCTGGGTGGCGCACGGCATCCACGTCGATGACGGCGAGATCAGCCGCCTCGGCGCGGCCGGGGTGGGGATCGCGCACTGCCCGAGCTCGAACATGATCCTGGGCGGCGGCGGCATCTGCCGCGCTGCCGACCTGCGGGCGGCCGGCAGCCCGGTCGGGCTCGGCTGTGACGGCTCGGCGTCCAACGACGCCGCCTCGCTCTGGCTGGAGGCCCGTACCGCGTTGCTGCTGGGCCGGCAGCGCTCGGGCCCGACGGGAATGACTGCCCGTCAGGTTCTCGACATGGCGACCCGGGGCGGCGCGTCCTGTCTTGGCCGGGCAGGGGAGATCGGCCAGCTCGTCCCCGGGGCAGCTGGGGACGTGGTCGTCTGGGACCAGACCGGGGTGGCCTTCGCCGGGCGCCGAGTCCGACCCGGTCGAGGCATGGCTGCGCTGCGGCCCGTCCGCGGCCCGCGACACGGTCGTGGCCGGCCGCGTACTGGTCGAGCGGCGCAGCCCGGTGCATCCCGGACTGCCCGACGTCCTACGCCGGCATGCGGTGGTCAGCCGGCGGCTCCAACAGCTCTAGGAGCTCGAAGAGCTGAGCGCGCGCTTCCTGGAGCAGTTCGATGGTCGCGGCGCGCACCTGGTCGGTGGCGTTGACCGGGGCCTTGAACGAGACGCGGGCGGCGCGCTGCTCGCCGCCGGTCATCGTGGCCATGATGTCCATGCCGTACCGGTCGACCCCGATCATCTTCGCGGACTCGACGGTGTCCAGCCCGGCGAAGACCTGGCAGTACGCGACCAGCGCGTCGCTGTGGTCCTCGTTCATGTGCTCGATGATCCCCTTGGCCGCTCCGCCGAGCAGCGGGTCGGGCTCCGCCTGGGCGTAACCCTCGGGGGTGACCCAGCTCATCCGGCCGAAGCCGCCGACGTAGCGGATCGCGGAGACCTCGAGCCGGTAGGCCGAGAAGTCGGCGAAGCGGGCGTAGAACGCGGTGGGGTGGCCGGCCTCGTAGAGGGTGAGCGCGGCCTCGCGCTCGTCGCCCTCCAGCACCTTCATCTCACCCACGAGCGTGACCCGGGACAGCGCGAGGCGGTCGTTCACGCCGTCCTCCGGCGCGGTGACCATCAGCGAGGCGCGCGGGTCGGCTCCCATGTTCTGGCTGTGCTCGGCCAGGCTCGACAGGCACATGATCGGGCGCCCGATCTCGTCGACCGAATAGGCGACCAGGGATCCGAAGGGGAAGCCGGGGCACGCGGTGCTCATCGTGGCCAGCGACCCGCCGGTGCCGATCGCCATCAGCGTCCTCGAGCGCTCCGCGTCGGACGGCATGCCGAGGATGCCCGGCGTGGCGCGCAGCGTTGCCGCCGTCTGCTCCCTGGCCTCCTGGGGTACCTGGTGCGAGTTGAAACGCTCCGCCATGGGGTCAACCGTCCTTTCGAGCGCGCCGTGTGGCGCGTTCCTCGTCGACCCTGTCGGGCCGTTCACCTGCGGAAATAAGGATAGACTTACTGAAATTTCGGGACAAGCGGCCTAGTCCGACTGTGGGTTCGGCCGCATGATCGCCCCCGCTCTGTATCGACGTTCGATCGGTGGAGTCGGAACCGGGAGGGTGACGGCCGGGCGGGCGAAGACCGACGGCGATGAGCACGCCGGCGCCGGTGCCGGTGCCGGTGCTGGCAGGCGCGGTTGCAGAACCAACGTGTGAGCGTCGTCCCCGGCTGCCGTCACGGGCGCCGAATTCACGGCATGGATCGTGAGCGGAGGCGGTTCGGGAACCCCGGTGCCCATCTGTCGTCGCGGCTCGACCCGTGCCGCCGTGCGGCGGCGTTCGGCGCGGGTCGGGACCGCCAGGCTGACCAGCAGCGTGCCGGCGACCAGAAAGAGCGCGGCGATCAGCGCGACCGGGGCGGATTCCTCGCCGCTGCGCGAGGCCGAGTTCGAATCCTCGGCCATCTGCTGAATCTCCTCGGGGGTGAGGATCCGGGTGCTCGCCTCCGAGGGGTCGATGCCGTCGTCCAGGGCTCCGCTGGCCAGGAGGGCCGACACCGAGAACACGAACACGAGCAACAGCACCATCAGCGTCCGAGCCGTGCTCGGACGCCCATGGTGGTGCTGCGTCGTCTTTGGGTTCACTTCGGGCACGCCGGTATGGCCTCCGCATCGCCGTAGCGGTCCGCGCGGGTCAGGTGGGCGCCGGCGATCCACTGGCCGGTCTCCAGGCGGAGCCAGTAACCGGTGCGGCCGTCCATCAAGCCTGGCTGCTCGCACACGGCCCAGGCCAGCGTTCCGCCGGCCAGGCCGCCCGGCGCTGAGCCGGTTTCGGCCGGCAGCGTCCGCAACGGCATCACGCCAGGCATCACCTGGAACGGGGTGCTGCATGTGGGCAGGGAAGCGACGGTGGCCAGAGCGGTCGCATCGGTGAGCACCGCCTCCGGAATCCAGGCACCCTCGACTGTCTGCACCCACCGACTGGAGGACGCCGCGAAGGTGTGCGCCTGGCACACCACCTGCAGGGTCCCGGCGGGCACCGCGCGCGCCGCGGCGGCGGCGTTGGGTGCCACCCGTCCGGCGAACTCGATTCCCGTGGGAGCCGAGATGGAGCGGGCAACGGTCGCGACCGCGGCGTCGACGGTGTTGCTGTCGATGTTCAGCGTCACCCCGCCGTGAGTCTCGCGGTGGTCACCGCGGTACTGCTTGATCCGTTGGTGCGCGGCCCACAGGTGAGTCTCGACCCCCCTCCAGGTTGTCGATGGCGTGCGGTCCCATTGGGCGTTCCAGAGCATGTCGGGGCGGATCGGCCCCTCCTTGCTCTTCCCGTCGTTCGCTGCGCGTTGCGCATTGAGCACGTCCCGCACGACCGTGCCGAGGTTGCCGTAGACGCCGGAGAGGTAGCCCTCGCCATGCATCGCCCGGGTCCAGCCGTTGAGGTAGGCGTGCACGTCGCCCGAGCAGGTCACGTCGCGTGAGTCGTAGTTCTCGATGTCGGAGTACAGCGCGCTGCCGGGCAGGATGCCGAGACTCCGCGCGGCCTGTATCGATGCCGCCCCGGCGCGCTCACCTTGCTTGCGGGCGGTGCTGCCCTTGGAGCTGATCCGCTGCGAGAACGTGGTGCAGGGAGCTTGCAGCCCGACGTCGATCGGGATGAGCTTCCACCCCATGGCCGTCACGTCGCGTACCCACGACGCCGTGAGATTCGGTTGCCGGCACGCGCGCAGGCCACCGCTGATGTAGATGCCGATCGCGCCGTACGGCGAGGCCGACTTCCAGCCCTGCATCGTGCTCAGGCTCGGCGCCGCGCAGACGTCGAAGGCCTGGCCGGCGAACCGGGTCGCCGTCGCGCCGGCCGGGTAGCGGGTCTCGCCACTCGGCTCGGCGTCGGCGCGGTTGGCGATGACCCCGCCGAGGCCGGCCGTCAACATCACGGCGACGAGCAGGCTGAGGCCACGTCGGGCGGGTTTCATGACCGGCCCTCCCCGTACTGGCGCGTCCACACACCGGCGCGGGCGGCACCGGCCAACGGGAAGGCCAGGAAGAGCAGGCCCAGTCCGCCGGCGATCAGCGCGGTCCCGGCGCCGCTTCCGGCCGCGGTCTGGGAGGCTCGCAGGTCGGTCGCCATTTGGGCCTCGACGAGCCTCTCCAGAGGCAACTGCGGAACTGCCTCCGGGGTGGCGGCCCCGATGACCGCGCTCGGGGCGTACTCCTCGGAGTCGGCCTGGTCGGCGAGATCCTGGCTCCAGGCCACGGGCTGGAGGTCGTCCAGCGGGATCGATGCGTCGGCGAGTTCCTTCTCGGCCGCGTTCACATCGGTGGCCGGCTCGGTGTATGCGCTGAGGTAGACGGTGCGCTGCCCGCCGGCCTTGCCCGGCGCGACGTCGGCGATCCGGTCGTAGCGGTACGCGCCGTAGCCGCGGCCGGTGTAGTAGCTCAGGTCCGCGCCGGTCAGGTAGCGGGCCGGCTTGCCCCGCGAGTACTCCTCGAAGAGATGGAACTTGGTCTTCGCGGAGTTCGCCCAGCCGGCGAAGATCACGACGTGGGAGCGGGGCAGCAACAGGATGTCGCCCATCTTGAGGCTGCTGGTCGCGATCCGGTGCGAGACGGTGGCGAGGTTCCCGGTCCAGTAGTTCGTGCGCTGGTTGAGGTTCCAGGCCATGGAGACGTACCCGGAGCAGTCCTGGCGGTAGGTGCCGTTGGAATCGGACCACCACGAGGTCTGGCTGTAGGGAACTCCCTGCAGGACCCAGCTGACGGCGCGGGCGATGACCTGGTCCCGGGTGATCGAGCCGGAGGTGTCGGGAGGTCCGGGGTCGGCCGGGCCGGGCTGGACGACCGTGCCGCCCTGGCCACCGGGGTCGTCGGGACCAGAATCTGACGGAACATCAGACACAATCCCAGCCGGCGGAACATCGGACGGACCGGCAGGTGCAGTCCCGGGCAGGCCGATCATGCCCGGCGCGGGCTGCATCGGCGACTCGGGCGTCGGAGTCGGCGTTACCTCGGGCATCGGCGTGGGGGCCGGGATCTCGGGGGCTGCCACCGGCACGATCTCCGGTTCGACGACCGGTTCCACCGTCGGCTCCGGCGTCGGTTCCGTGGTCGGACTCGGTGTCGGGCTCGGCGCCGGGACCGCCGGGTCGATCGCCGGGACGACCTGCCCGTTGGCGATGCAGAGGAACGACTCGGGGTCGGGTGCGCCGGGAGCGACGAACGGGTCGGTCTGCGCCTCCGCCGATCCTTCGACCGCCTTGATGACGGTTTCGGTGACGGTGCGCGTCAGCGTCGTCGTCGTGTTGCGCGACGTCCCGTCCGGCAGGAGCGAGTCCGAGGTCTCGGTGGTCGACTCCGTCGTAGTCGTGGATGTGCTGTCGGCCGCGGGCCGGTAGAGGAACGAGCCTTCCGGGCAGGCAGAGGGGGAGGTGTCCTCCGTGGCGAACGCACCGGCGCCGAGCAGGCTCAGGCCGATCAGGCCCGAGGTCAGGGCGGCCACGGTCGCGACGCGCGTGCGCCGCCTCGTGACGCCCATCAGGCCGATGAGTCGGGGCGTCCGCCGCCGACCGACTGGGGAGAAGTGGCGGAACCATTCAGCGCCGCGGCACGGTCGGCTTCGACCGCGTCGTCGATCTGCTGCTGCACCCGCTCCTGGCCGCGAGCGCGAAGGCGGAGGAACGTTGCGGCGCCGCCGCCGGCGAGGGCGAGGACGACGAGGAGCGACCACGGGATGGCCCAGTCCGCGCTGGACGCCCGAGCCGACTTCAGGGCTGGAAAGCTGTCACCGGGTCGGGTCGGGATCGGGCGGACCTCGAGCTGGGCGGTTGATCGGATCGTGGGCCACACGCCGGACATCGACGTGGTGACGATCATCGAGTTGCCCGGCAGCAGTTCCGGGATGGGCTCGAGGGTCGCCGTGCGGGTGATCAGACCCACCATGCCTTTCGCCTTCAGGATCTGTTGCGCGGAGAGCCGGACGTTGCCGTCGTTGTGGAGTCGGTACGTCAGGTCCGTGTGGCCGCGCCCGGCGGGGTTCAGACTGCCGCCGTAGGTGGCGCTGACGTCGCTGATCGTCATCGCCGGCTTGAGCGGACCCGACACGCGGAGGGCCACGCGGCTGGCGAGTCGCTGGTCGAGCAGCACCGCCTGTCCGTTGGCGTCCGTGCTCGGCGCCAGATACGAGCTCACGAGCCCCCCGGTGTGGTCACCGGGCTCGGCGCCCTCCGGCACCTTCAGCGTGAACGGGATCTTCGCCTCCTCGCGCGGCTTGAGGGTGATCTCGTCCTTCTCGAGCTCGATCCAGGTCCCGATGTCGGTGGGCTTCTCCGCCGCCGCGAACAATTCGAGTTCGCCTTTGTCGTTGTTGCGGGCGTCGGTGGGGTAGAGGGTCAGCGTCGCCGGCTGGTCGCCGATGTTCTTCAGGAACAGTGAGTCCTTGAGGGTGGCCCCCGGGTCGGCGTCCAGGAAGAAGCTCGAGCGCTGCGGCTGGTTCTCCTCCTGAACGGGACCGATCGCCCAGGTGATGTGCGACGTCGGGTCCAGCGGCGGGTCGTCGGCCGTGGGAGCTGTGCTGGCACCGTCGGCGGAACGCGCCGAAGCCGTGGCCTGTGCGGGTTCAGATGACAGCGCGGGCCCCGCGAGCAGGACGGAGCCGAGGAGGGCGGCCGCGAACACAGGCCGGATTCGGTCAGCAGACATCGAGAGTCCTTGTCGTGCGTCCCGTCCCCGGGCGGTGGGAGCCCGGGGACGGGAACGGTTGATCAGACCGCGGTTGCGGTCAGGGTGAGCACGCCGGCGTACGTGCCGGAGGGGGTGGTGCGCGGAACGCGGAACGTGAGCCCCGCGCCGAGGGTGCTGACGGACACGGTCTGGCCGCCCAACCCGCTGGCGAGCAGACAGGAGACCGACAGGCCTCCGCCGGCGGCACTGCCCGCGAGAATCGCGGGAGCGGCGCTGGCCCCGGCGCCGGCCGTGGCCGTCGGGAGCCAGCCGAGGCGATAGGCCGGAATGCTCGGCAGACCGCTGGCGCTGAACGCACTCACGATCCCGGAGACCGACCAGGTCGCGCCCGACGCCGTTCGGTTGTCGGTGACCTGGACCGGGTTCAGGTTGCCCGTGTACTCCTTGAGGTTGCCTGCGATCAGGGCGCCACCCGTGAGGTTCACGGTCGGGTTGTTGGGGATCGTCCAGGTGAAGAACGGGTCCGCCGCGTTACCCAGGATGTTGACCGCCAGGTTTTGCGCACCGCCGAAGGGCCCGGAGGTGTTGTAGTAGACGCTGAGCCCGGTCGGTCGCTTCTGCTTGTTCGCGTCGCTGACACTTCCGGTCGACCCGCTGGCGTAGAAGAACGCCTGAATGGCCGGCGGAAGAGCGGTGACGAACTCCTGCGGCCACGCACCCCAGGCAACGTTCTGGGTGGTCCAGAAATCCTGCACCGCCTGCGTCGGCGTTGACCCGGAAGTAAGCGTGATCGTTCGGTTGTCCCAGATCGGGACCGACGTGAAGCCGCCGGCCTTGTCCACCGGGATACCGGCGAAGGTGGCCACCTCCACCGGCTGCGCGGTGTACGCCCCCAGGGCAGCGGGGCTGCCGCTGACGGCCGCGACCAGAGCCTTCAGGGTGCCCGTGCCGTCCGTGTTGACGGTCAGGACCGGGTCCTTGATGCGGATCTGGTTGTTGTAGTTGACCGCCATGGTGCCGGTGAAGTTCACCGTCGCCGCTCCCGTCACGGCGTCCCGGGTTCCGGATCCGCCGGTCCAGCGGATCTTCTGGTTCAAGCCCTCCGGTCGAGTGGATGACCCGGTCCCGAAGCATTTGTTGGCGAAGTTCGGCTCGGTCCCGTCCTTGAGGATGGTGACGTTCCCGTCCTTCGGGTCGTAATTGTCGACGGTGTAGGCAGCAGCCGAGATCGGCGAGCTGTCACCGGCGGTCATGAAGAAGCAGTTGCCTTGGTTCTGCTTCTGCACGTAGTCGTTCCACGGCCACTCGAACGTGACGTTGGAGATGGCGCCAGGGGCCGGCGTCGGTGTCGGGTCGGGTGTCGGGCCTGGTGTCGGGTCCGGCGAGGGGTCCGGTGTCGGAGTCGGCGACACCGCGTCGGTGTAGGTGACGCTGAAGTTCACAGCGCCGTACGTGTCGCCCGCGTTGGTGAAGTCCTCACCCACGGCCGTCGACCCAGCGGCCGACAGCACTGAGGCGACGTTGTTGTACGTGACCTTCTTGTTCGCCGTGTCCACCACAGCCGGCAGCACGCCGCCGTCGTCGGTGTACGTGCCGAAGTCCAGATCGTTCATCTCGACCGTGACCGGCGATCCCGGCGTCGTTGAGGTGGCGCCCTGCGTGAGCTCCATCTGAATCTTGCCGGTGGGCTGGTTCCCGTTGAAGGTCAGCGTGATCTTCGGGTTCGCGAACTTCATGTACTTGAAGGGGCTCGCGCTGGTGGCGCCGCCAGGGCCTTCCGTCGGTGCCGGGTTGTCGTCCTTGAGCGTGACCGAACCGCCGTACTGGGCGACGATCGCGTTCGTGGCCGGGTCGAAGGTTGCGGACACGAACGGCCAGCTCCAGCGGGCCGGGATGACGGTCGTGCCGCCGCTGTGCGTGTAGGTGCGCGTCGCACTCCCGAACTGCGTGACGCCGGACTGCTCGATCGAGAGCTGCCCGCCCGGGTGGTTGAAGTGGTACCCGATGAGACTGTCGCGGAGGCCCCAGACCAGAGTCGCCGTGCTGGCGCTCTGTGGGGCCGCTGCGGCCGGTTCGGCCGTCAGCGTGGTGAAGCCGGTGAACACGACGGCCCCGGCGGCGAGGCCGATGAGGGCCCTTCGCAGCCTTGGCACTGTCGGTTTACCGGAAGTGGTGACCGTCACGGTCGTCTTCCTTTCATGTGTTTCGGAACCGCGCGCTCACGGCGAGCACGAGCGCCACGACCAGCGCGACCAGTACGGCCACGCCGAACAGGGCGAGTCCGCCGCCTGTCCCGGTGTCTTCGGCCCGGCTGACTCCGATGGCGACGGTCTGGCCGTCGATCGGTGTCTGCGGGCGGACCACGGACGCGGAGGACCCGTCATCGATTCCGGTCTTCGGCAGCGGCGACGAGCGCCGGGCCGTTGGAATCGGTCGTGGTGTCCCCGGGGGCGTCCGGGTTGGAGCTGTGTGGTGGGCTTCGGCGTCGGCGATGCCTTGGGGGTCGGCGTCGGCGTCGAGGTCGACCCTGCGCCGAACTTCAGAGGGATGAACTTCTCGTTGGTGGCGCTGGTCTTCCCGTGGGCGCCGATGGTGAAGATGCCGCAGGTGACCTTCGTGCAGTCGGTGGTCTTGACGGTCGTCGTGCCGGGCAGCGTCGGTCCGGAAGGTGCTGCCGGGAATCTGGATCGGCATCTTCCAGTCGCCGTTCGTGTCCATGAAGTACTCGGGGGCTTCGCCGCTCTCGACCTCCTTGGTGAAGGCGACGTAGCCGATGCTCGGGCTCTCGTTCTCTGCCGTCCTGGCCGCCTTGCGTCGCCGGGGTAGAGGTAGGTCGTCCCGAAATTGCCGTCGTTGTTGTTGATGTTGCGCCCGCTCGGTCCCCACTTCTTCGTGGCGTCCACCCAGCCGAAGAAGACGTAGATGCCGCCGCTCACAGGGGTGCCGGCGGCGTGCGGCGGGACGAGATAGTCCGTGCCGGTCACCTGCACGGTGCGTCGGCCCCGCTCGACGGCGAGGCCGGTACTCGGGATCGCGCCCATGGTCGGGTTGCCCGAACCCTGCCCGGCCTCGGCCGGCGGGGCATTGAGCGAGGTCAGCGGCAGAGCGACGAGCGTCAGGGCCGCCGCGGCGGCGGCGAGAGCCCACCGCGTACGGTGAATCTGAGGGGACATCAGCTGTACCTCCTGGCTGTGGCATCGCGCTCGGGGAGCACGACGACGGACCCGGTGCGTGGGTGCCGAAGAACTTCGATGGGGTGCTCGTAGACCTCGCTGAGCAACGCCGGGGTGAGCACCTGGTCGGGTGCGCCGCACGGCGGCGATCCGGCCGCGCGCACATCACGGCGATCTCGTCGGCGTAGGCCGCGGCCAGTCCGAGGTCGTGCATGACGACGACCACGGCGTCGCCGCGGGCGGCCCGCTCGCGGGCGAGGCTCATCACCTGCTCCTGGTGGCGGATGTCCAGGGCGGCGGTCGGCTCGTCGAGCAGCAGCAGCAACGGCTCCTGGGCGAGCACCCGGGCCATCGCGGCCCGCGCCCGCTCGCCGCCGGAGAGGGAGTTGAAGACCCGGGGGGCGAAGCTGCAGCACGTCGGCCTCGGACATCGCGGTGGCGACGACCTCGTCGTCCCAGTCCTCGGCCGGCGTGCCGGCCCAGGGCGCGCGGCCCATCCGCACGATGTCGGTGACGGTGAACGGGAAGGTGACGTCGACCCGCTGCATCAGCACGCCGCGGCGCACCGCGAGCTCGCGGGTGCTCCACTCGCCGGGCGTCGCGCCGTCGACCTCGACGCCGCCGGTGTCCGGCTCGAGGTCGCCGGACATGACGGCGAGCAGCGTCGACTTGCCGGCGCCGTTGGGCCCGACCAGCGCGAGCACCTGGCCGGCCCGCACGTCGAGGCTCGACGTTGCGCAGGATCTGCGCGCCGCCGAGCTGGACCGACACGTCCGCGGCGGTCAGCACGACCTGGCCGTGCGCCGCCGGGGTGGGCAGGCGGAGCTCGCGGGAGCGCAGGGTCAGGTTCGGCGCTCATGCCCAGCCTCCGGCCTGGGCGCGGGCCCGGATCAGCAGCCAGAAGAAGAACGGTCCGCCGACGAGCGCGGTGAGCATGCCGATCGGCAGGTCGGCGTAGTCGACGGCGGTGCGGGCGATCAGGTCGGCGACGGTGAGGACCAGGGCGCCGCCGATCGCGCTGGCCGGCACGAGGATCCTGTGCGCCGGGCCCGACCGACATCCGGATCAGGTGCGGGCACGACCAGCCCGACGAAGCCGATGATCCCGGAGAACGCGACGGCCGCGGCGACCGCGAGGGTGACGAGCACGATCGAGGTCATCCGCAGCGCCTCGACGTTCACGCCGAGGTGGCGCGCGGGCTTCTCGCCGAGCGCGAGCAGGTCGAGCTCGCGCGACAGCAGCAGCACGCCGGCCAGGCCGATGCCGATGCACGGCGCGGCGACGGCGACCTGCTCCCAGCGGCTGCCGTTGAGGCTGCCCAGCTGCCAGAACACGATCTGCTCGCGGGCGGCGGTGTCGCCGAGGAAGACCAGGTAGGCGATCAGGCCGCCGCACACGGCCTGCACCGCGACGCCCATCAGGACGAGCGTCACGACCTCGGTGCGGCCGTCGCGACGGGAGAGCGTGTACACGATCAGCGTGGTGATCAGCGCGGTGACGAACGCGGCGGCCGCGATGGTCAGCGAGCCGGCGAAGGTCCAGCCGAAGACGATGACCGCGCAGGCGCCGACGGCCGCGCCGGAGGACACCCCGATCACCGCCGGCTCGGCCAGCGGGTTGCCGAACACGCCCTGCATGACCGCGCCGGCGGCGCCGAGCGCCGCGCCGACCAGCAGGCCCATCACGAGCCGGGGGAAGCGGATGTTCCAGAGCACGGCGTCGCCGTTGGGGTGCCCGGGCATCGGGCCGAGGTCGAGGCCCATCTTGTGCAGCAGCGAGCCGAGCACCTCGTCGGCCGGCACGTGCAGCTGGCCGGTGCCGGCCGAGACCAGGCTCATCACGGCGAGGGCGACGACCAGCCCGACGATGCACGGCGGCCGCGCGGCGGGCGCGGACCGGAGGCAGGTCGGGGATGAGCATCGGACCGGACGGGAGCGGATCGGTGGATCGACCGCGGCGGTGCGGTGACGGTTGGTGTCGCCGCGAGGGGTAGCAGCGGCAGGACCGGGAGGGCGGTCGCACCCGCGCGATGCGGTGCGGCGCCTCCGGGCACGGGGTTTGATCCCGTCCCACCACCGGCGCCCTCGTCACGGGCCGCGTCACGCCGGTGCGGCCTTCTCGTAGATCGCCGTGGCCAGCGCGTCCAGGGTGGCCGGGAACTGCGGGCCGAAGCTGAGGACCTGGTAGTCGATCATGTCGACGACGCAGCGGTTGCGGCCGGCGTCGGTCTGGCCGATGCCGGGCATCGCCCTCCAGCCCGTCGACGCCGCCGACCGATTCCAGGCCGTGGCTCATCAGCAGCAGCAGGTCCGGATCGGACTTGCACCAGGGCCTCGGCGTTGATCGGGCGCGAGTCCGGGACGCCGGCCTCGGTCGCGATGTCGACCCCGCGCGAGGGCGGCGATCAGGTCGTCGGCGCCGCTGCCCTTGCCGAGCCAGCTGTAGACCCCGGCGGTGCCGCGGATGTACAGGAACGCCATGCGCAGACGCTGAGCCGGATCCGAGCGGCGCCAGCTGCGCGACCCGCTCCTCGGCCGCGGCGATGTCGGACTCGACCCGCTCGGCGAGCTGATCGCCTTCGGCGGTGACCCCGAAGACCTTGGCCACCTCGCGGATCTGCGGTCGCGATCGCGTCCGGGCTGCGCTGGTCGCTCATGATCGACGACCGGGATGCCGGACTCCTCGATCTGCAGCTGCACCTCGAGCGGCCCGATGCCGTAGTCGGTGAGGACCACGTCGGGGTCGAGGTCGAGGATCGCCTCGCCGTTGAGCTCGTGGCCGTTGACGGTGACCACGGGCAGGTCGGCCAGGGCCGGGACGCCGGTGGAGACGTCGCGGCCGACCAGGCGGTCGCCGAGGCCGAGCGCGTAGACGGTGGTGCCGAGCGTGCCGGCCACGTCGAGGGCGAGGATCCGGTCGGCCTTCTCGATCGTGACCGCCTTGCCGCGGCTGTCGGTGTAGGTGACCGGCAGCACCGGTTCGGCGCGCTCGGTGATCGGGGTGATGGCGGCGTCCGCGGTCGCGGTCGCCGGGCCGGTGCAGGCTCGAGGTCAGTTGTTGGTTCCGCCGCCGGCGACGGCACTGTCTGCGTCGTCGCCGACGGCGGCCGCATCCGACACGCCCGTCGGTGCGGTGATGGCGTTGTCGCCCGAACAAGCGGACAGCAACGTCATCAGTAGGAGGAGAACGGCCGCGAGGGTGCCCCGGGGCGCCGGTCGTGAGGACCGTCGAGCGGCCCGATTCAGGGCGTGCGGAACAGAATCACTGAGCACGCGACGCCCCTTCACGACGTGGGCCACGGGTGGGAGAAGTGGCCGTCCAATGGGTCATGCCAGGGGGGCGTCCCTGTGCTCAGTAAGGCAAGCCTTACCTCAGGTCACTCAACAGAATCAGTGACTTTGTGTCAAGTTGGCGCGCTCGCCCGCTACGACGGGCGCAGATTCAACTACTGACAGTGAGTGGGAGCCGGTCGGCCCGCGCGCGTGAGGCGGCAGCCCCTGGCAGCTCGCACAACGGCACACCGACCGAGCGCTGGAAGATGTTCGGTCGCGCGAGCAGGGCGCCGGACATCCAACCCCCACCGGCCAGGCTGGCCCAGAAGCCGGGGCGGTCCAGCGTCGTCCCGGAGGTCTCGCACTGGATCCAGGCCAGGGTCCCGGCGTACAGCGGCTTCGCGCTCGACGTATTCGGTGCCCGGACCGGTCCGGGTCCAGGCCCACTGCGGGTCGACCTGGAACGGCACCGAGCACGGCGGCAGCGTCGGCTTGGCCGCGCCGCTCGCGATCGCGCTGTCGGGCACCCAGGTGCCGTCGGGCAGCTTGACCCATTTCCCGCCCGGGGTGCCGATCTGGCAGACCAGGTTCACCGTGTCCCCGGCGTTCAGGGAGCGCAGGACCGGGCGGGTGATGTTCGGCCCCTCGTGCGCGGTCACGGCCGCAGCGCCGGTGACCTGGAACGGCTGGGCGACGGTGGCGACCGGGGCGTCGACGGCGTTGCTGTCGATGTTGAGCCGGTAGCCGCCGTAGCTCTCGTAGTGATCGCCGAGGTACTGCTTGACCCGCTGCCCGAGGGCCCAGTGCTGGTCGGGAACGCCGGCCCAGCCGGTCAGCTCGGTCTCGCCGTCCCACTGCGCGTTCCAGACCACGTCCGGGCGCATGAAGTTCTCCGTGCCGTGGCTGGCGGAGAGCGTGCGGACCGCGGACTGCAGGTTGCCGTAGACCCCGGAGAGGTAGCCGTTGCGGTGCAGCCGGAAGGTCCACCCGCTCAGGTAGGAGCGGACCGCGTCCGCGCAGCCCTCGTCGCGGGAGGAGAAGGACTCGATGTCGGAGTAGAGCGCGCTGCCCGGCTGCAGGCCCAAGGAGGCCGCGGCCTTCAAGGCGCCGCCGGCGGCCTTGCGGCCCTGCTGGTAGGCCGTCTCCAGGTCCCGGCTCATCGGGTGCTCTGGTGCGGTCCGCGCAGGGCGCCTGCAGGCCGACGTCGAGGGGGAGAAACTTCCAGCCCATCGCCGAGACGTCCCGATCCAGCCCTTGCCCAGTTCGCGTTGTCCGCAGGCCCGGTTGCCGCCGCTGATGTAGATGCCGATCGCGCCGTAGGGCGAGGACTGCTTCCAGGCCTGCATGACCTCGCGCTTGGGGGCGGCGCAGGTGTCGAAGGCCAGCCCGATGAACCGGGTGGCCGACGCGCCCTCGGGGTACATCACCGCGGTGGCCGGCTTGGCCAGCGCCCAGGTGGCGAGGCCGCCGGCGATCACGGACGCCGCCGCCACTCCGACGGTCGCGACGGTGGCGGGCCGGCGGCGCCGGTACCAAGATCGTTTCTTGCCTTGCGGATCGCCGGGCTGGACTGCAGTGGTGATTGCATCCTGACGGTCCATCAGTGTTGCTCACGCTCCGATGGGACGGGGATTCCTGGCTGACGCGGCGGCCCAGGACCGGCGCGAGGCCGCACCGAGGGGGATCGCGACGAAGAGCAGGCCGAGCCCGGCGGCCAGGATGACCCCGGCGCCCGAGGTGCGGTTGTCCGCGCCGGCGAGCGAGGCCTGCGCCAGCGCGGCCAAGCGCTGCTCCTCGGCCTCGTCGACCTGCTGCTGGGCTGAGACCAGCTCCTCCAGCGGAGCGCTCGCGAGGCTGAGCTCAGCGGCGTCGGCCAAGGAGTCCGGGGCGACGACGTCCTGAGCCTCGGGGGTGTATTCCTCGGCCACCCCCGGGGTCCAGTCGGTGGCCGGGAGGCTCGCGATCGCCTGCTCGATGGTCCAGGTCTGCTGGGTCGCATCCGTCGTCGTGCCGGGCCCGCTCTGCGCGGAGAGCAGAGCGATGGTGTCCTGGCGCTGACGCGTCGCGCTGGACGTCGTGCCCGGCTCGTCCTCCGGCATCGGCACCGGCGTTGGTATCGGGGTGATGACCGGCAGCGGGACGCTGGCGACGACCGAGTCCCGGATGCCGTCGTACTCGTAGGCGCCGTAGCCGCGGTCCAGGTAGTAGGACAGCGAAGCGTTGCGCAGGAAGCGCGCCGGAGTGCCGGTGCGGTACTCCTCGAAGAGGTGGAACTTGGTCCGCTGCTGGTTCGCCCAGCCGGCGAAGATCACCGTGTGCTTGCCGGGCAGCAGCAGGATGTCGCCCGGCTGCATCGAGGAGGACGGGATCCGATCGGAAACCGTGCCGAGGTTGCCGGTCCAGTAGTTGATCCGCTGATCGGTGCGCCACGCCATGGACACGTAGCCGGAGCAGTCCTGGCGGTAGGTGCCGTTGAGCGTCCGTCCACCACCGGCTCTGGCTGTACATCACGCCCTGGCGTCACCCAACTCACCGCGCGGGCGATGACCTCAGGCCGGGTGATGGTGCCGGTCCGGCCCGGGGGTCGGGGTCGATGGCCGCGACGTCCTGGAGAACCCGCGGGTGGTTGTCGAAGGCGCGGGCATCGTCGGGTTCGGCGTGACCACCGGCGGGATGACCACCGGGCTCGGACGGCGGGAGCGGAGTGGGCTGCGGGGTGACGACCGGGGTCGGGGTCGGAGTCGTTTCGTCGTCCGACGGGACATCGCTGTCCGCGGTCCTCGGTGACGGGCTCCTCGCCGCCCGTGTCCTCGTCCTCGTCAGCCGGGACATCGGAAGGATCCTCGTCCGAGCCGGGCAGCGGGATGACGACCGGGTCGGGCTCGCACGGCACGCCGTCGGCGGGCTTGAGCGGACCGATCGCCGGCGCGACCGTCGTGTCGTCGCCGTGCGGGCCGGACTCGACCGCGGTGGCCCGCGTCGTCGTGTCGACCGCAGTCTGAGCCAGGGCCGCTTCGTTCGCCGCCGAGATTTCCTGCGAGCTTCGCCGGGGAGAGCCCGGAGATGGCCACCGGGTCACCGGCCACCAGAACTTCACCTGGAGCTGGGGTGACGAACTCCGGGAGCGGGGTACTGACCGGGGTGGAAGCCGGCGGCGTTCTCGACGCACGCGGCGGCCCCGACCTCGACTTTGTCGAAGCCGAGTGCTCCGAGTCCGACGAGACTGCCGCCGAGGACGCCGCAGCCGACGGCTGCAGCGAGGGTGGGACGGATTCGCCGTCTACTGGCAGGTGGGCGGCGCATGTTCTCCCCAGGCTGAGCCGATTCAGTTACGCGAACGCGATGACTTTTTCGGTGCGGAGTGGAAGGGCAGGGGCGCCCGAGTGAACGCCCGACGGGCTGCGGATTAACCAGGATTTCCCTGTGAGCAGACAGTCGCGCAGCGTCACTCACCTGGCGCAAAGCCCCAGTGGGGCAAGGGGTTCAGTCTTCGACGCGGAGTCGCGCTCGCGCGGCGCGATCAGCCGAAGCGGCCGTTGACGTAGTCGTGCGTGCGCGGGTCGATCGGCGCGTTGAACATCGCCTCGGTGTCGCCGTGCTCGACGATCACGCCCGGCGTGCCCGCCTCGGCGAGGAAGAACGCGCACTTGTCCGAGACCCGGGCGGCCTGCTGCATGTTGTGCGTGACGATGACGATCGTGACCTCGGTGACGAGCTCGCGGATCGTCTGCTCGATGCGGCGGGTCGACGTCGGGTCGAGCGCGGAGCACGGCTCGTCCATCAGCAGCACGCGCGGCTGGATCGCGAGCGAGCGCGCGATGCACAGCCGCTGCTGCTGACCGCCGGACAGGCCACCGCCGGGCTGGCGCAGCCGGTCCTTGACCTCTTTCCAGAGGCCGGCCTTGGTCAGGCAGGACTCGACGAGCTCGTCCTTGTCGCCCTGGCTGACCCTGCTTGCCGGTCAGCTCGCAGGCCGGCGATGACGTTGTCGTAGATCGACATCGCCGGGAACGGGTTCGGCTTCTGGAACACCATGCCGACCTGGCGGCGGGCGTCGGTCAGCCGGTTCTCGCGGGCGTAGAGGTCGGCGCCGTCGAGCAGCACCTCGCCGGCCAGGCTCGCGCTGACGGGATCAGCTCGTGCATCCGGTTGAGGATCCGCAGGAACGTCGACTTGCCGCAGCCCGACGGCCCGATCAGCGCCGTGCACTCGCCGGCGGGCATCAGCAGCGACACGTGGTCGAGCACCTTGCGCTCGCCGAACCACGCGGAGATGTTGCGCGCCTCGAGGGAGGCCAGCGGGCCGGCGGACGCTGACGGGACGGCCGGCTCCCGCCTCATGACCTCAATGGTGCTCGGTGGCACGGCGGCGTCCACGATCTGGATCGGCGGACAGGACCACGGTGTCGTGCGCATCGGCGAAGACGGCTGGCGGGGCGGACTGCCTCGGCGGGCATGGGCATCGGCGGCGGCGGGATCAGGTGGGCGGCGCGGCGCGTACAGGTGCTCGGTCGGCGCGACGAATCCGGCGGGGGACGCCGGTGGCGCGGACCCGGGCTCCGCGAATGGAGCCGGCATCGGGGTCGCGACCGGTGGCGCCATCGCGGCAATTGTCGGAGTAGCGATCGGGGCGGCCATCTGGGTCGGCGTCGCCGTGGGAGCCGGCGTCGCCATCGGGGGCAGGCGGAGCGACGGTGAGCGGCGTCCGGGGTGCCGATCCCGGTGCGCGGCCGCCCACGCGGCGCGGACCGTTGTCGGCGACCAGTTGCAGAGCCGGCACGGGGGGCACTGGCTCTGGCGCCGGCGTCTGGACCGGCTCCGGTTGAGGCTGTGCACTCTGACCGACTGCGACCTGGGCCAGGGTGTGTGAGGGAATGATCTGATTGTGCGTCAGGTCGGCGGGTGCGGGCGCCGTCGGCGGTGTTACCGGACCACTGCGGGGGCCGGGCGAGCGAAGGGCGAACTCGCGGCCGGGGATGTGAAGGGTGACTGGCCCGCGAGCGGGGGAGCGAACGGCGAAACCGCCGGCGGTGGCGCGAAGGGTGACGCCGCAGGCCTGGGCGGCGGGCCGGGAGGCACCGCGGGAGCACGCGAGGGCATGGCGACTGGACCCGACGATGGCGCGCCCAGTGGTGGGGAAGGCCGGCGGCATGGGTGGCGGAGGCGGTGCGCCCTGCTCGCCCTGGAAAAACGTCGACGTATCGGTCGCGGCGACCACCGGTATCTCCTGCGTGCGCTCGGTAGAGCCGCGGCCGGTGCGGCCGTGCCCACGGGGAGAGCCGGCGCTTCTGCCGGCCATTCGACTGGGCGTTCATGATGTTCTCATCTCGTGATCACGTCTATAGTCTGACGGACATGCATCACAGCATGTTGGGCAGCAGCCGGACGGCGTGGTCGGCGACGGCGGTACCGAGGTATCCAAGGACGGGAACCGAGACCAGCCATGCCTGCCAGCGTCCCCAGCGGGCGCGGAGCCAGACCGTTCCGACAGCTCCGAGCGCGAGCAGGGCGCCCCAGAACACAACACCCTTTATCGCCCCTGGCTCAGTGGCCATCATTCGTTCGTCCTTGGGCAAGGAGCTCGCGGTGAAGAACGGCGAGGCGGAAGGGTAAGCGGTGCCGGTGAGATCTGCGTCGACCCACACAACGCCGTGTGGGGCAAACCGCGACCCACCCGACGTGACCAGCATGATTCGAGCGCCGCCCGCAGGAAGTGGCGGCGGCTGGAGGTCCCCGGCGATGCGTGTGCCGAGCACCGTGTACGTCGCCGAGCCCTGACCTGAGGCGACGTCGATTGTGTCCCCTGTGGCGAGTTCGTTCAGCCGGCTGAAAGGCCCCCCGTATGCCATCCGACGCCCGACCAGAATGCTCGTTCCCATCTGACCGGGCATCACACTGTCGCGTCGATGACCGACGCCGCTACGAAGCACGCCGGACGTCGTGCCCTCAACGACGACCTCCTTGACTCCAATCGCAGGGATGGTGATCCGGGCTACCGGGGGTGCCTTTGTCCAAGGGCTTGCCGTCGATCGGCCCCACTGGCGTGGTGCCCTCGGCCAAGCTCAACCGCAGGTCGTCGTAGGCGACCTGCTGGTCGCGGTTGTGTTTGAGCGTGCCGAGCAACGTGACCTGCGCGAGAAATCCGACGGCCAAAGCGGCGACAATGCTCAGGCTTGTCGAGATGAGCACGGTGTTCGATGACGGTGCGGCATAGCCGACGGGCTTTGGCTTGGGTTTCCCGGCCAGCCATCGCCACACCAGATCGCCGGGGTTGGTGATCGTGCGCGCCGGACGCGGGGATGGTCGGCGCGCCGGTGGCCGTGACCCTGGGGGCGCGATCGTCACAGGGAGCCATCTGATTCGTCACCAGGCAGCAGTCGTGGTTCAACGGCGAGCGCCAAGAACATCAGGCCGGAGACGAGGAGCAGAGCAGCAATGACGATTATGTCAGTCGGAGACTGCCCGCCAGTGCCTGGCAGGTTCCCGCCGGACTCGTCATCCGCGCCGTCTTCGCTGTCATCGGTGCCGGCGTCGTCCTCGCACGTCTCCGTCGTCGCGCAGTCGTCGGCAGCCGGTTCCGGTGTCGGCGTGGGGTCGACTGCCGGTGTCGGGGTGGACGTGGCGCCCGGGGTGGGGGTGGGTGATGCGCCCGGCGTCGGGGTCGGGTCCGCCGAGCCTCCCCCCACGGACGTCCAGGTGCCGGGTGAGCCGGCGGCGCCGCTGCCGGTGAAGGTGACTTCGCGATCGAAGAACGCCTGGCCGGTGGCTTCGCCGTCTTCCATGCACTGGAGCTTGACGGTGTAGGTGCCATTGAGCGGGCGCGGGAGAGACTTGTCGAGGGCGATGCCGTCCCAGCTCACGCCGCCGGTGTCCATGGTGATCGCGGTGCCACGTGTCGCGGGCAGGGCCGCGTTGATGTTGGTGCTGTTGTCATCGTTGGTGGGGGTGACACCCGGGCCGGTGAGGGTGACCACGGTCCCATTGGCGGTGCCGGACGCCGGGCAGCCCGGGGCCGGCACGGTGAAGGTGAGCCCGCCGGTCAAGGTCTGCCCGGAGGTGGGCGCGATGGTCAGACCGTTATTGGCCGCCGCGGCCGTCGCCGCCATCGCGTGGTCCGAGACTGCCGAGATCGAGAACATGGCGGCGAGCGGAAGCAAGAGCACGGCTCCGACCAAGCCGACCCGTAAGCGGACGCGACGGCAGGGACTCATGCGATGTCCTTTCTTGGAGATGGCTCCGATGCGCTGACGCTTACTCAGTACCTGCGACCCACCACGAGTACGTCGTAACCGGCGCCGCCGTAGAGCCGGTCGGACCCGTCTTCGCCGTAGATGTGGTCGTTGCCCGCGTCGCCGTACAGCAGGTCGTCGTCGCGTCCGCCGAAGATCAGGTCGCGACCCGATCCGCCGGTGATCAGGTCGTCGCCCAGTCCCCCGTTGAGGTTGTCGTTTCCGGTTCCGCCACCGATCGCGTCGTCCCCGGCACCGCCGTAGATGGCGTCGTCGCCGCCTTCGCCGAGTAGCAGGTCGTGTCCGGTGTTGCCGGAGATCAGGTCGTCACCGGCGCCAGCGCAGATCACATCGTTACCGCTGGACCCGACCAGGGTGTCCTCGCCCGCGAGACCGCGAATGATGTCCGCGCCGGCGGTGCCGATCAGGACGTCGTCACCCGCGGTGCCCTCTCGCAGCGTCCAGCCCGCGGGCACCGGAGCGCCGGCCCGGCAGGCTGCCGCGATGTCCTTGGGGGGAGGCGGGCTGAACGGACGGCCGAAGTTCCAGGTGCTGGCCGCCGAGGTGCGGACGGTCAACAGCAAGTCCCCTCCGCCGAGGTTCTGCATGGGTTCGACGCACGGGTCGGGTGCCGCCGCAGGCTGGGCAAGGTTGGTGCACGCGAGGACCGGAACGCCGTTGCGGAACACGGTCGGCACCGGACCGCCACCGATCAGTGAGGAGTCGAGGCGGAACTGCAGGCGCAACGGCGCGTCTGCGGAGGCCGTCGGTGCCGTGATCGACACCTGCTGGCCGAGCAAGCTGAAGCCCGTTGGCGGCGCGGTGCCGCTCGGCACAGTGCCTTCGGTGATCGAGACCTGGCCGGCCACAGGGGACTTGACGGTGGTTCCGATCGGGTCACCCGGGGTGACCTCAGAGTTGGTGCCGAGTTCCCCACCCGCCGGGACACTCTGGTTGGCACTGTTGTTCGGCCCTGGCGCGGGGGTGGGTGTTGGGGTGGCTGGCACCGGAGTGGGGGTCGGCGTCGGGGTGCCCGGAACTGGGGTGGGGGTCGGGGGGCCCGGAACTGGGGTGGGGGTCGGGGTGCCCGGAACTGGGGTGGGGGTCGGCGTGCCCTGAACGACGGTCGACCAGGTGCCGGGTGAGCCGGCGGCGCCGCTGCCGGTGAAGGTGACTTCGCGGTCGAAGAACGACTGGCCGGTGGCTTCGCCGTCTTCCATGCACTGGAGCTTGACGGTGTAGGTGCCATTGAGCGGGCGCGGGAGAGACTTGTCGAGGGCGATGCCGTCCCAGCTCACGCCGCCGGTGTCCATGGTGATCGCGGTGCCACGAGTGGCGGGCTGCGCGGCGTTGATGTTGGTGCTGTTGTCATCGTTGGTGGGGGTAACACCCGGGCCGGTGAGGGTGACCACGGTCCCACTGGCGGTACCGGACGCCGGGCAGCCCGGGGTCGGCACGGTGAAGGTGAGCCCGCCGGTCAAGGTCTGCCCAGATGGGGGGGCAATCGTCAGCCCGTTATTGGCCGCGGTCGCACCGGCCGGGAGGAATTCGCTGACGGTCACCGTCGCCGCGATGGCGAGGCTCGCCGCGATGGTTAAGCGGACGGGGCGAGTCCAGCGGTTCACGGGAAGTCCATCCTTAGATTCGGTGCGGCGGATGTTCATGAGTACCCCTCAGAGATCGGCGGAGTCGTCGGGTCCGGGGCGGCGCAGAAACACATAAGCGCCGAAGGCGAGCATGGCGAGCGCGAGGCCGAACGCGAGGATGAGCCCGGTTGGGGCTCCTTCGCCGCCCTCGGACGCTGTGGCGGCCTGGTCACTCGCGTCCCCAACCGTGTCGGAGATTTCTCCGCTCTTGACGTCACTCGTACCCCCACCCGAGGCCTGGACCGGCGACGTCTGGGCCGGGGATTGGTCGGCCGCATTGGTTGTCACCGCTGCGGCCGTCGGGGCGTCGTTGGGTACCCCCCCATTGCCGGGCGGCGGGATTCCGGGGAGACCGGAAGCGATGCGGGGACCGCCCTCCTGTAGGTACGTCGACTTCTTTCCATCGCTGGACGCGAACTCGACCGCGCCTTCCATCCGAGCATCGATGCGCTCCAGGTCGACGTCGGCGCACAGCACGCTGAGGGTGGCCATTCCCTTGAGGGGCAACTTCGCCTCGTGGGCGGACGCCAGGTACTCCCAGTCGGCGAAGATGGGAATGACGTAGCCCTTGAAATCGGGGGCGCGCTGCACCAGGTCGAGGCCCGTGTTGCCGATCACATTCGTGTCCGCGGGGAATCCGGCGCCCGAGATCCGGGCGACGATGTTGGTCGACTTTTCCGGACACAGCGCGGTGGTCAGGATCCGCACATTGCCGAGGTCGGTGTATCCGCCTATGGGCTCCAGGGCCAGGGCGTCGTCGCCAGACTCGACGACCTGTTGAGCTGTCGCAGGGGTGGAGGCCAGAACGATCGGCGCGATTGTCAGCGCCGCGCAGACCGTCACCACCGACGCGAGGGATGTCCTGCTCCGCGGCTGTCGCGCGGCCAGACTGTTGTGGCGCATCATCACTTCCTCTTCGCCGTTGGCTTCTGGCGCAGCCACATCCACCCGAGCGGAATGAGCCCGAGCGCGACGACCCCGCCCGTCACCGCTAGCGCCGCGGTGCTTCCCGGGCCGGCGTCGGATTGGAGGGAGGCGTTCTGCTTCTCCAGGGCCTGCTCGAGCGCGTCCGGCTTCGGCGTCGGGGCCGCCGGCGGGTGGTTGTGCAGGTCGAATGCAGCGTAGGCCTCGGGGCCAGTCTTGGGGGTCGGCTTCTGAGGCAGGTTTCTCGGGGTGGTGAGTGAGCGGTACTGCTCGTTGTCGATCCTCAGCTTGCCCTCGAACACCCCGAAGTTGACCGAGAAATCTTCCATGTCAGCGTGCTGGCACTGCATCCGGATCCGATACAGGCCGTCGAGAACCACCGGCTGAGGCTGACGGGCGATCACTTCCCGAAGCGTGATGGTCATCGGTGCCTTCATCCGGTCCGCGGGCGGACTGCCGAAGTCATAGGTGGCGCTGTTGCCGATGACGTTCTGTCCGCCGTCGGGCAGCTTCGGGCCGTAAATCCTGGTCACCGTGTTGGCGCCGCGGGGACATCCCCCCGCGGTGGTGAGCGTGATCAGCGAGTCGAGGTTGCCCTCCGTCGGCTCGATGGCCATGGGCCCAAGCACTTTGTTCTGGAGCTTGGCCAGGTTCTGGTACTTCGGCTCGACCGCCAGCGGGCCGACGAGCGTCCCCGGCGGCGGCGCGGGGTCGAACGCGGTCGCGTGCGATCGGGGATCCGGTGGCGACGGCCGCCGCCGTGGCAACGACGGCAGCTGCAGCAAATCGGGGTCGCAGGGCTATCACGGAGTGGGCCTCCCTCCGGGCGCGCTGGCCCCTGGGACGTCGGTCGACGGGGCAAAGTAGGGGGAGTGACCGTTCGCCACGGAGCCGTTGGAGGCGGCGCCATTCGAGACGGAGCCGTTCGACACTGGGAGATCCACGGCGGCGGTCGCCCGACCCAGCCGTGCGTCGACGATCGCCTCGACTTCGGCGGCCTGGAGGTCCTGCAGCTGCTGCCGGCGCCGTTTCCAGATCCGGTAGGCAAGGAACAGGATCGCGAGCATCACTAGGAACGCCCACGGGACCGTCCAATTGCCGGCCTCGGCGCGCGCCGTGATGTCGGTCGGGAAGCTGTCGCCGGCTCGCACGGCACCGGCGAGACTGTCACCTTGGTGGCGGAGCGGAAAGTGGGCCATACGCCGGTGATTTTGTGGCTCTGAACTACCGAGTTGCCGGGCAGTAGGTCTGGGATCTGAGCGGGTTTGAAGTTTCGGGCCGGGAAGCCGGAGGGGCTGGCGATCTCAACGTTCTGGTTTGCGCCCATCCGGACATTGCCGTCATTGGTAACCCGGTAGCTGAGCGTCATGGTTCCGTGGCCGAGAGGGTTGATCGGCCCGTCCCAGCCGGTCTTGAGATCGGATACGACCAGCTTCGGTGTCAGCGCGCCCGCGACCCGGGCGAGTACGCGGGTACCGATGCGACGGTCGATCAGCATGGAGGGACCGCCCGAGCTTTCAGGCTCGCCCAGATAGGACGCGAGGATGCCGGCGGTGTGGTCACCCGGCGACGCATCCGCGGGAACGCGCAAGGTGAACGCGACGTCGAGGAAGTCCTGCGAGGCGAGGGTGACCTCGGGGCGCTCAAGCGTGATCCACGAGCCGATGTCCTTCGGGCGGTCCGCCCCGGCCAGCAGGTCGATGGCGCCGCTCTCGGAGTTGAGGGCATCTGTCGCGTAGACGTTGAGCTTGATCTGGTTCCCGGAGAGGTTGCGGATCCGGACCGAGTCCTTGACTTCCTCGCCAGGCGTGACCGCGAGTTCGAAGTTGGCGCGGAAGGGTTGCCCGTTCCCCTGGGGCGGCGTGAGGCCGAACGTGATCGTCGGGTCGTCCGCCGCCTCAGGTAGCGGGGGGCGGAGTGGCGTGCGCGGTCGGCAGCACCAGCGCGAGCGCACCGAGGACAAGGGCAAGCCTCGCGACGACCGGCGTGGCGCGCGTACGCCGAGAGGGGCGGCCGGCACCGGACGGAGGGGGACGCCGAGCGGACTGCGTGGTCCACGATCGACTCCTTGGCGACTGATGCGGTGTGGGGGGACGCGGCCGGGACCGGCTGGGGTCCCGGCCGCGCACGAGTGGACTAGCTGATCGCGGTCAGCGTCAGCATGCCGCTGTACGGCGTCGCGCTGGACGGCACGCTGGTCGGAACTTGCAGCTTGAGCGCAGCCGTCATCCCCACCGTGTTGCCGGTGGTGACGCCTATGACCGTCCCCGGTGGAGGCCAGCAGGCGGGACTGGCGCAGACCCTGGCCGGTGCCCGGAAACCCGGATCAACGTGGCCACCTGGCGAAGCGCCCAGACCGGCCGTGCCGACCATGGCCGGGTCCCAGCCGATGTAGCGGCCGAAGATCAGAGCCGGGTTGAAGTTGCTCATCTGTCCGATGACCGCCCAGCCGAGCAGACCCGGGCGGGTGTCGGTCAGCGTCACCGTCGGGAACGTGGCCAACGTGTTGTAGCCAGGTAGTTGCCGTTGCGGGTCGACACCGTCGTCGGAGGGCCCATGTCCAGTGTCGGCGCCGGGTTGTTATGATGGTGAAGTTGCCGCCGATACCGCTGGTCTCCGGGAACGTGACCGTGATCGGCTCCAGCGCCGAACCCGGAGCCGGAGTGGGCGTCGGGGTCGGCACCGGGGTCGGGGTCGGCGTCGGGGTCGGGGTCGGGGGTCGGGGTCGGCTCCTACAGCGCCTGCCAGGTGTTCGTGGCACCGGTGAAGGTGACGTCGCGGTCGAAGAACGACTGACCGGTGGCGTCACCGTCCTCAAGGCACTGGATCTTGATGGTGTAAGGTCCCGTTCAGCGGCCGCGTCAGGTTGCTGGGCATGAGTCCCGTCCCAGGTCAGGCCGCCCGACCCGACGGGTGAAGGCGCCGCCGGGCGTGACGCGCGGCGCGGCGACGAGGTTCGCGCTGCCGTCGGGGTTGCTGCCGGTGATGCCCGGCCCGGAGACCGTGGACGGCCCCGTTGGCCGTGCCTGTGCAGCCGGGCGCCGGCGCCGCGAAGCTCGGGGCGCCACTGATGGTGGACCCGAAATTGGGTGTGATGGTGAGGCCGTTGTTCGTCGCGGCTTTGGACGGCAAGGCGAAGAAGATCCCCGCTGTGCCGACCGCGACCGCGATTCCCGCACGGAGCGCGGTGCGTGTGGATCTGCGTGTCATGAAAAGAGCTCTCTCTCAGCCAGTGGGGGAGGTCACGTGGTGGGTGTCTGCTGCGAGGTGTCGCCGCAGTTCGGGTCCGAGTACAGGCCGAAGCGCTGGATGATTGCCAAGGAGCCGATGGACGGAGACGCGCTGCAGATCTGAGAGCCCGCACCCACGAACAACGTCCGCGCCGCTACGGCCTCAGGTGAGTTGTTCGCCGTGGGGAGGTAGGCCGCCGGCATCGTGACGTAGACGGAACGCTGGATGAACGCGCTCGAGTTGAACGGGTTCGTCGAGTTGATCTGGCCCAGCGTGGTCTTGCCACGGAACTCAGGGGCGACGCCCGCGGCCTGCGACATCCACTGAGCGGCCGAGTAGGGCACCAACTCGTTGTCGTTGACCTGACCGCCCTGGTGTTCCTGGATCGGGACGCCGAACTCGTCGGCGCCGTTCTCCACACAGCCGCTGGTGACCGCGCCGGTGGAGGTGTTTCCGGCGATGTTCGCGCCCAGGGTGGTGTTGGTGGACGTGGCGAGCTCGTTGCTGAACAGGATGAACAGCCAGGACTCGGCGGTGGCCGGAGTTGGACTGCGGGAGCATCGCCTTGGTGGCCGGGTTGGCCAGCACGGTGCCGGAGGAGTTCTTGCACTCGTAGAACTGCTTGATGCCGGTCGAAGGTCTGGTTCCGGAGGACGTTGCTGGTGTTGGTGACGGCGAACGAGACGCTCTCCCTGGCGAACGGGCACGTAGACGAGCTCCTTGCCCGACGGCGACCGGCAGTCGAGCGAGAGCGACGAGGAGCGTCCCAGCTGGAAGCAGCCCGGCGTGGTGGCGCTCGGAACCGATCGAGTTCGAGCAGCGCGGTGCGCCCGGCACCCGACCCATTCGGACGCGGGATATCGTTGCAGGTTGGCACTTGGTGCGGGGACCGGTCGGGTCCCGTGCGGCGTGACGTTGCCGCCGCCCAGGGCGCTCCAGTTCTCGACCTGCCGAGTGCCGCCGATCGCCAGGGCGGTGGGGCTCTCGGCGAGGCGCCTGGAACGACCTCGTCGATGGTGTCCGAGCCGCTGATGGCGAGCGTGCGAACGGTTGGGGTAGCGATGGGGTCGGCATTGGGCAACGCCCACACCGAGCCCGATTACCATGGTCGAGCGTGGTGCCGGCGCTCACAAGAGTGCCGATGATGCGGTTCTTGGTGTTCACCTACTGTCCTTTCATCGTTTCAGAGCGTGAGGAGAGCTGGGGTGTCAGGCGCCGGCATCACCTCCCGGCGGGCTGGGCGCGCCTGAGGGACGCCCCCGGGGGTCCGGAGCGGCTCGGTGGAGGTAGGCTGGGGCCCGGCGCCGACGAGGCGGGTCGGGCGCAGGCGGGGCAGGGCCTGGCGTGCCGACCACGGCGAGTCCGAAGATCAGCACCAGCCAGAGCAGGGCCTTGTCGGCCGGCCCGGTGGGCGTTACCGGTGTCGCGCCCGCCGACCGGCGTCGTGCCGCCGGGCTGACCGGCGTCGGCGTCGGGGACGGCGACCAGTCCGTGCCGTCCGGGCGGCGGCAGGGATCCGAACCGGTCGTCGGTCGGAACGGGCGTCGAGTGCCGGAGCCGGGGTGCGGACCGGGTCGCGCTCGTGCCCCCCTTGTCGGGCTTCGGTCGAGGCGTCGGCTTGGTGGCGGCTCGCCGCGGGCTTGTAACTTCCCGATCCTGGCGGCGGCTCGCCTTCGTCGGCGTCCTTCATCGCCTTCGGCAACGGCAGGTACCCGGCCGGGCAGCTCACCAGGCTGGTCGCCGGGAACCTGGCCGGCGCCGACGGCGTACTTGATGAATGCGGCGTACGCGGCCCGGCTGGCGGCGTTGAGACCGGCCGGGAACGGTCGCGGCGTAGCTGACGGTACGTCAGCGGGTAGACGTTGGCGCCCTTGGCGTTCGGGATCCGGGGCCAGCACGCCGGCTGTCGAGGTCTTCTTCATCGCGGCGAGTCCGGCGGCCAGGGTGGCGGGCGTGGGCGACACGAAGTTTCCGCTGGCGTTCTGCAGCTTCACCATCGGCAGGTTGAAGCGGGCCGCGGTGGCGGAGTCGGCGACCACCATGATCGCGCGCGGTGCCCTTGAGCATCGGGCGTGACTTCTTGTACGTCGGCGGCGTCGCCGATGCCGTCCCAGTCCAGCCGCGACAGGTTGTCGCCACGGATCGCCGCCCGCACCGCCTCGTGCATGTCGTTGGCGTACGGATGGCTGTTGGCCAGGCACAGCTCACCGACGCCGGTCCCGGTCGCTGGGCCGGCGTGCAGACCAGGTCCAGCTGGGGGAAGTCTGCCGGCGCGGACGCGGGCGGCGCAGCGGAAAGTTCTTCCACGCCTCGTTGACCACCATGCCGCTCGGGTCGGGCTTGCCGGCGATGAAGTCGCGCGCCTCGGCGTCGCCGGCGATCCACTGCCACACCAGGTCGTTGGCGTCGCTGGGGTTGAGCGGGGTGATGATCGAATTGACAGCCGGGTTGCCCTGGTTGACCGACTTGAACAGCGGATTGAGCGCCGGAACTCCGGGATCCAGTCTCGATGCTGCGCGGGTTGGTCGGCACCGCGTTCGGGTTGTCGGTGCCGCCGCGGTACGACTGGGTCAGCAACTTCGCGACGAGTCGGGCGTTCAGCTTGAGGTCGTCGATGCGGCGGCCGTCGAGCTTGGCGCGATCGCCTCCGGGCAGCGACTGCTCCGCCCGGATCTCGATGTTGTAGGCGAAGCCGAGGCCGGAGACGGCGATCGGCGCGTACACCGCGGATCCGGTCGATCGGGTTGTTCGGTCAGCGGCTGCGCCGAGCAGGGCCATGTCCGGGCTGTCGCCGGACAGGTTGGTCCGGCCCGCTGTGTCCGGGACCTGGTTGAAGTCGAAGACCGTCTTGGTCTGCTGACAGAGGCGGTCTGCCAGCGCGTCACGGCCTCGGTGGCGATCTCGCTGCCGAGCACGGTGACCTGGCCGGCGTTGAGCGGGCAGTTGCCGCCGATCGGCTGGAAGCCCAGGGGGAACACGATCTTCTTGCTCCCAGTTGGTCGCGCGTCAGCGGTGAGGTCTGCAGCCGGCGCAGCCTTTCGTCGACGCCTGGGATCCTCGGTCCGCCTGGTGCCGTCGACCTCGGTGTCGCGAACGCGGTACCACGACCAGCCAGCAGCCGCGGCCCGACCGTCTTGCCGCCGCCTGTGACCGGCTTGCCGCAGCCGAGTCCGGGTGCCTCGGTGGCGGTCTGGACCTCGAAGTACTCGGTGCCGGTCCCGTCCGCTCGGGTCGGTGCGACCGGGATCTCGTTGGTGCCCTGCAGGTCGAAGAAGCGGCTGAAGCCGCCGTGCTCGCCGTTGACGCACGGTCCCCGGTGACCGATTTGAACGGCAGGAACGCCCGGTCCGGTCGACCCCAGGCCGGGTCGATCGTCTGTTTCGGGTCCTTGGGGAAGGCGCTCGGGGGTGCCGGACATGAGGCGGCTGTACACGCGCGCTGAACGGCGGCGACTGGATCGTGCAGGTCGACCGCGCCGAACTGACACTGCGTCGGGGTCCGGGCGCCGTGTCCCCCCAGCACTGCATGAGCTGCAGGAAGTTGCGTCGCGGGGAGCCGACCGGCTCGGTCCGCTTGCCGCCCTTCCAGGACACGATGACGACCTCGTTGATCAGGTCCTTGGTCTTGGAGACCGTGACCTCGAGGTTCGCGAACTCGCCGGTGCCCTTCTTGGTGACGGCGCTGCGGTTTCGGGCCGCGCCGGCCGGCAGCAGCGCGAGGGCGCCTGCCGCCAACCAGCGTCACGGGACAGGGCGGCGACCACGGCGGCGCGCCGACGGCGGCCCGTCACGGCTCGTCCTGCCGCGGGGCGCGGCGAAGCGGCGAGCGGCCAACGGCGGTCCGATGACCAGACCGGCGAAGATCATCCCGGCGAAGAAGACCAGGACCGTGCTCAAGCCATCGCCGGTGCCGCCAGCTCAGGTTGCCGCGGCCACCGCCGCGGCGTCACCGGCGGTGTTGGTAGCCGGCAGACCTGCCCGGTCGTCGGGGTCGACGGCGTCGTCGGGGGCACCGTGCCGGTTCCGCCGCCTGCATCGGGACTGGCGTCGCGCCCGGAACCCCGGGGTAGCACCACCGCACCGGTCGCCGCCGGGAGCCGGTGTGACCCCCCACCACCGGCCCCGCCGCCGGTGGATCCGCCCGGCTTCGGCGGTGTCTCCGCCTTGGCGCCGCCCGTGCCGGTGGTGCACTGCGTGGGGCCGCCCTTCTTGTCGCACTCGGGCGGGAAGGGCGCGGTCTTGGCGATGCCACCGGGAACGAGACCGTGTGGTTGTTGCATCTTGGTGATGTCGGCGTCCGCCGGGTCGATGCCGGGGATCTTCTTGACCACGTCGAGGCCGGCCTGCACCAGGTTCTTCGGCAGCGGGCGAGTAGCCGAGCTCGGCGGCCGCGTTCTGGCCCTCGCAGAGGAAGTAGTAGGCGAACTTGCCGAGGGTGTAGCCCTTGTCCGTGGTTGATCGGCGCCCTCGACCTTGGTCGGCACGATCATGTAGCTGTAGCTGGACAGCGGGTAGGCGCGCTTGTCGGTGTTGTTGTAGACGCCGTCGAGGTTCTGGGTCAGGTCGGCGTTGATCCGTGCGCGCCTAGCAGGCCGACGGCGACGTTGCGCGCCGTCGGGCTCGACGTAGTAGCCCGCCTTGTTGAGCAGCTTGACCACCGGGAAGCCGGTGTTGAGCGCGTAGGACTACTCGACGTAGGTGATCGTGCCTTCGTTCTTGTCCTGGCTGACGTAGCCGGCGACGCCGAGCGAGCCGGCCAGGGCAGGAACGGGGCCTTGCTCGGGGTAGTTGGAGGTCTGCCGCACGGCGTCGCGCGCCCGCTTCTTGGCAGTACGCGTTCCACAGGTCCGGGTACTGCTTGCTCATCCAGAGCGTGAACTGCGCGCGTCGTGCCCGAACCGTCGGAGCGGACGACCGGCACGATCGGGCGGGCCGGCAGCGTGAGTCCCGGGTTGTCGGCCGTGAGCGCCGGGTCGTTCCAGGTCTTGATGCTGGCCGGTGAAGATCTTGGCGACGCTGCTCACCGGACAGGCGCAGGTTGGTGATCCGCTTGCCGCCGGCCTTGAGGTTGTACATGAACGACGTGCCGCCGGCGACGATCGGCATGTAGGCGAAGCCGCGGCTCGGGCGGCGGGTCCGACACGTTGTTGTCGGTGAGGCCGTAGGGGATCTCGGAGACCGCGAAGTCGACGGTGCCGTTCTTGTACTGGTTACGGCCGTCGGAGGAGCCGGTGCCGCTGTAAGTTGACCTTTAGGCCGTACTGGTTGACGTTGCGCCGCCACTGGTCGAGCGCGTTCTGGCTCCAGGTCGATCCGGCGCCGGAGATCGGCACCAGGGTGGCCGCGTCGCGCCGCCTGCGGCGCGCCGGCCATGACGCATGGCCGAAGCGTCGAGCAGCGCCCAGCAGGAGCAGCCGCGATCGAGCGGGCGCGGGTCATCGGTGACCTCCGGGATCGAGCCGGGGCTGGCGGATGGGCGACCGGTCGCCACCGGCACGCGCGCGCCGGACGCTCCGCGCTGCCTGAGCCTCAGCGGGGCCGGCGAACCGAAGGTGGACGGCGCGGCAACGCCGCGACATCACGGCGATGAGCGCGGTCAGCCACGACGCTTGCCCTTCAGCCGGGGCGGCACGGGGCTGCATGGTCGGGACGACGGGCAGCGAGAGCAGGCGCCGGCGACGCGCCTCGACCGAGTCGTCCTCGGGCTCCAGGCCGGTCGCGCGCGGCGTCGAACCGGGCCAGATCCTGCTGGGAGGCCGCGCAGCGACCTTGCGCTGCTGACGCTTCGTCAGGTTGCCGGGACCGCGACCGCCGATGATGCGGGCGACGATGAACAGGACCAGGACGAGCGCGAGCAGGGTGGCGCCGGCGCCGAAGCCGCGGGCGATGAAGGAGTTCTGCGGCGAGCTGACCAGCTTGAACGCCGCCAGCGGCAGCGAGATCATGTCGCCCGAGAGCGGGTTGGTGTTGGTGTACGTGGTGTAGCCGGCGGTGAGCAGGACCGGCGAGGTCTCGCCGATACCGCGGGCGGCGCCGAGGATGACGGCGGTCGCGAGACCGGATCGCGCGGTCGGCAGGATGACGTGCCACGCGGTGCGCCACTGGCCGGCGCCGAGCGCGAACGACGCTTCCTTGAGGTTGCCCGGGCACGAGGCGCAGCACGACGTCCGAGGCGCGGATGATGATCGGCAGCATCATCACGGACAGCGCGAGCGACGGCGGCGAGGCCGGACTTGCCCTGACCGAGGATCAGAATGAAGGTGGCGTAGATGAACAGGCCGGCGACGATCGAGGGCAGCGCGGTCATCGCCTCGACGATCGTGCGCACGAAGCGGGTGAACGGCCCGCGGATCTCGTTGAGGAACATCGCGCACGTGATGCCGAGCGGGCACGGTGATGATCAGCGCGATGCGTGATCATCCAGAGCGTGCCGATGACCGCGTGCTTGATGCCGCCGACGGTCAGCGGTTCCAGCGGGCCGGCGTTGGCGAGGTCCTCGGTGGTAGAAGTTCGGGTGCTGCAGCGCGTGACCAGCCGCGCTTGAAGGTGAAGCCGATGACGAAGACCAGCGCGAGCAGCAGCAGGAACGCGACGCCGTGGACCAGTGCGGCGATCACGCGGTCGCGTACCGCCGGGCCCGCTCTCCTCGGTGGAGACGAGGAGCGCGTAGAAGCCGAGGAACAGCGCGAACGCGACGGCGACGAAGCCGATCTTGCCGGAGAACGGCGCGATGAGCTGAACAGCAGCAGCGTCGTGCGATCGCGGCGAGGCATCGGCGCCGCCGAGGGCGAGGACGTCGCGTTGGTGGACCATGCCGACGTTGCGCCGGAGCTCCGGCTCATCGTCGGTCACCGGCGGTGGGCAGTAGCGTGGCCGGCGTCGGCTGCGCGGCTGCGGACGCAGAGGTGCCGGCGATCGGTCCGGTGAGGTCCCACGGCGAGGCGGTCGGCGGGTGCTCGTACAGGGCGGTCATCAGTCGCTCTCCGCCCCGGAGCGGGACTCGCGCGACGACCGACGACGCGACGAAGTTGATGACCAGCGTCATCAGGAACAGCGCGAGGCCGGCGGCCATCAGCGCCGAGAGCCCGAAGTCGGTGGCCTCGCCGAAGCGCAGGCGATCAGCGAGGAGATCTGGCCGACGCCGTGCTGCAGGATGTCGGGCTGGATCGCGAAGACGATCGAGATGATCAGGTAGACCGCGATCGTCTCGCCGAGCGCCCGCCCGAGGGCGAGCATCATGCCGCCGATGATGCCGCCCTTGCCGAACGGGCAGGACGACCGCGCGGATCATGCCCCACTTGGTGGCGCCGAGCGCGAAGGCGCCTTCGCGCTCGCCCGGCGGAGCCTGCATGAAGGCCTCGCGCATGACCGAGCAGGCGATCGGCGTGACCATCAGCGCGACGACGATGCCGGCGATGAAGGTCGACGACGTGTAGACGGTGCGGTCGACGAGTGCGTTGTTCGTGTCGACGCCGTCGACGTCGAGGAACGGGATCCAGCCGAAGTAGGTCGCTGATCCAGCCGAGCCAGACCCGGCGACGTGCCTCTGCAGGAAGAAGAGGCCCCACAGGCCGTAGACGACGCTGGGCACCGCGGCCATCAGGTCGACCAGCGTGATCAGCGTGCGCTGGATCTTCCGCGGCGCGTACTCGGAGATGTAGAGCGCGGTGCCGATGGCGAGCGGGACGGCGAAGACGATCGCGACGAGCGCGATCAGGATCGTGCCGACCAGGACCGCGGCGATGCCGAAGTTGCCCGGCGTCCGGCTCCCACGCCTGGGTGGTGAAGAAGCCCGAAGCCTGGCCTTGCTGGAGCGCCTCGCCGCCGCGGATCAGCAGGAAGAGGCCGACCAGCCCCATGACGGCGAGGACGATGATGCCGCTGCCGCGCAGGACCGCGCGGAAGATGCGGTCCGACCCGTCCAGCGTCGTCGCGCGGGACCTGCGTTCCTCCGTCCGGTACGTCAGTCGGCACCGGCGGCGGGAGGTAGGTCGTCACCCCGCGACCTCGCGGGCGAGCGGTGTCTGTCGCCGGCGCTTCTGCGGGTGGCGGGCCGCAACGTGCCCGGGCTGGCCGCGATCGGCACTGCGGCCAGGAACTGTTCGAGGTTGAAAGTCGGCTTCGCGCCGGCGCATGTAGGCGCGGGCGGAGTTGGCCACCGGGGTGCCGTTCAGGTCGAGGCGCCACAGCCACCGGGTCGAGTCGTCACACCAGACCCGGGCTTCGAGGTGGTCCACCTGCCGGCGCAGGAAGCTGATGCCGGCCCGGCAGGCGGCGCCGTCGACGTAGGCCTGGGACGAGCGGCCGAGTTCGCGGTTGTTCGGGCCCGACGAGGCGCCAGACGAAACAGGGCTGCGAGGCGCCGGCCCAGCCGACGCGGATCGCCCGCTCCCGGCGGCCGGCGGCCGACTGGACGCCGAGCAGGAACCGAGGTTCGGCCACGTCTGCCTCCGATCTTGCGCAGGTTCACTCGGCCGCAGTGCTCGTTCCGAAGCGGCGAACCTCGGGCGTGCTGGGCGGACCGGGTGAAACCTCTCGGTGGAGGACAGATCGGGAGGATCGGGAAGATGAACGCCCGACGTTCAGTGCATTAATGAACGCCGACATCGGGCCTTAGATCACAGGTCGCTCGGGGTAAGCGAATCCGACGCGCCAGCAGCAGGATGTGAGACTGAGACCACATTGGTCGCAAATCGGTAAAGCGGCAGCAATGTAGCGACGGCCCGATTGTTTCCAAAGGATTGGGGATCGAACCTGCTCGCTAACTGCGGCGATGGCTCCCGACTAACCGCGAGACAATGCCGCTGTCTGCGTTTTCGGCCTAGGCAAAACTGGCTGAGTGGCCGCACGGACTTCGTGCAGCCGACAGGTGCAATCTGGAAAGTCTCGACAAACCTCCTGCGGCACATTAACGCGCACTGTTACTGGTGTGAACAGAAGTGACTCCTGCATTTACCCGGACGTGCCGCTCACGATCACTCAGCGAGATTCCCCTGACGCAATGCGTCCGTCTACTGCGGCGCGTAGTGACCGGGCCAGTCCGCGAAGCGGATCCGGTCGATGCTGCGGACCACGGGCGGGCCGCCCCACTGGTTGCGCCCGAGCCGGCTCAGGGGCCTGCAGCAGCTCGATGGCCGGCAGCCCGTCGACGATCACGGAATCGTCCGCGACGGCGTGCACGACCCGGCCCAGGACCAGCGTGGAGTCCCCGAGCTCGACGGTGGAGTGCAGCACGCACTCCAGGGCGACCGGGGACTCCGCCACGCGTGGCGGCGCGACCTTCGCCGACGGCTCGGGGGTCAGCCCGACCGCCTCGAACTCGCTGATCTCCGGCGGGAAGTCGGTCCCGGTGGCGTTGATCTGCGCAAACAGCTGACTCCGGCGCCAGGTTGATCACGAACTCCCCGGTGGCCTCCACGTTGCGCAGCGAGTCCTTCCGGCCGACCGAGGTGAACTGCAGGATCGGCGGGTTCACGCAGGACACCGTGAAGAAGGAGTGCGGGGCCAGGTTGTCGACGCCGTCGGGGGAGCGGGTGGCCACCCAGGCGATCGGGCGGGGGACCACCACGGAGGTCAGGAACCGGTAGAAGGCGGGGTGTGGCGCCTCCGTATCCACGTCGATGCGCACGCCGGTCATCGTAGGTCTGGGGGGTTTGCCCAGGTTGCGGCGGGTTTGGGGGGCCTGCGATCTAGGTCAAGAACTCCGAACGGGGGGCGCAGCACACCCCCGCAGGTGGGATTCTTGTGTCATGTCGCAACACGGACGGCGTCGCGCGGCCGCAGAAGCAGCGGCCGCGTACGAGGACGAGCCGGTCCGGCGCTTCGGCTTTCTGAGTGTCGAGAGCGCGCTCGTGCTCGGCCTGGCCGCCCTGATCGTGGTCGGCTCGTTCCTGGTGAACGCCGCCTTCCCGTCCAAGCAAGCGAACGAAACGATCATCGGCGACAAGAAAGTCAAGATCACCACCGTCGGCAAGGGCGGCGTCATACCCGGGCCGGTGCAGCCAAGGGTGATCCCGGTGGTCGTGCCGACTCCGGTCCCGACCAAGATCCCCAAGCCGCCCAAGAAGCCGAAGCCGATCGCGGGCACGGCGACCCCGACCCCGACGCCGGAGCCGACCAAGGGCAGCGGTGGCGGCGTCATCAATCCCGGCGGCGGCGGGGGCGAACAAGAGTGCACGGTGCTGATCCTGTGCAAGCCGGGCCAGAAGACGCCCAAGCCGACCGCGACGCCTGACCCGAATCCGGCCGCGACCGAGCCGCCCGGACCGCAGCAGCCCCCGCAGGCGCCGGTTCCGTAGTCCGCAGGCGGACGCTCAGCGCACGCCGCGCGGCCGGAACTGAATGCTGATGCGCGGTCCGACCGGTCGAGCGCTCTTTGGCACCGCATGCTCCCAGCTGCGCTGGCAGCTCCCGCCCATCACCAGCAGGTCGCCGTGGCCGAGCTCGTAGCGCAGTGCCGGCGCGCCACCGCCGCGCGGCCGCAGCAGGAGCGCCCGTGGCGCACCGACCGAGAGGATCGCCACCATCGTGTCCTCGCGAAGTGCCCGCCCGATGGTGTCTCCGTGCCACGCGACGCTGTCCCGGCCGTCGCGGTACAGGCACATCCCGATCGTCGCGAAGGGCTCACCGAGCTCCGCGCCGTAGTGCGCGTCGAGGGCGGCCTTCGCGTCGGCGAGGGCCGGGTCCGGCGCCGGCTCGCCCTCGTCGACGAAACAGAGCAGACGGGGTACGTCCACGACCCGGTCGTACATCGGGCGCTTCTCGGCCCGCCAGGCGACGCCGTCGCGCAGCCGTTCGAACAGCACGCTCGCCCCGGACAGCCAGCCGCGCCGCACGTCCACCCAGGCACCGTCGGTCAGGACGCGCCGCTGAACGGTCGGGCCGAGGGCTCCGAGGGTGACGTCCTCGTCCAGGTCCAGCAGGGACCCTTGCAGCGCGGCCATGACGATGAGTATAGCGAAAGCTCGAACTAATGTTCGAACCGACTGGCCGCGCGTTGTGCGCGCATGATCAGCGCCGCCGCGCCCAGGCAGCACGCGGCAACCCCGGTGAAGGCGACGCCGTACCCATGCGCGGCGATGACGGTGCCGGCCGTGATCGGCGCCACCACCCGGCCCATCGTCAGCGCGAGGTTCTGTCCGCCGGACACCGAAGCGAAGACCTCGGCGCCCACATACGTGCCGAGAAGGGCGGGTCGCGCCAGCGTCATCACCCCGAACCCCGCGCCGAACAGGATGACGAATGCCGGCACGGCAGCGGCCGTCGGCAAGGCGAACAGGGCGGCTACGCCAATTGCCTGGCCGCACACGATCGCGGCGGCCACGACGGCCAGACCGAATCTGACGGCCAGTCGGGTCATCAGAACCCGACCGGCGACCTGCAGCGCCCCGATGGCTCCGGTCGCGACCGCTGCGGCACCCGCCCCCATCCCGTCGTCGCGCAGGTAGGCCACCAGGTGGACTGCGACAACCGTGACGGCAACAGCTTCCAGGGCCGCGGCCGCGGTCAGGTACTGAACCGGCTTACTGCGCCACATCGCCGCGCTGGTGCCGGGCACGGGGGCACTCGGGGGCTCGGCGAGGTGGGTGATGGCCGCGCGACCGTCGGGGTGCAGGCCGACGTCTTCCGGTGCCCGGCGCAACAGCATCGCGTGGGGGATCGCGCACGCACCCGTCATCGCCGCCAGCACCAGCACCGCGGACCGCCAGCCGAACGCGTCGACCAGGACCTGACACAACGGGACGAACACCGTCGAGGAGAACCCCGCGATCACCGTCAGGGTGAGCAAGGCGCGGGAACGGTCCTCACGGAACCACGTGTTGATGACCGCGAACGCGGGCTCGTAGAGCACAGCCGCACCGGCCAGGCCCATGCCGGCGAAGGCGAGATACAGCTGGGGGAGGGTGCGGGCCTGGGACCAGGCGACGACCGACGCGGCGGCCAGCAGACTGCCGCTGGTCATCAGCCCGCGGGCCCCGTGCCGGTCCAGCCATCGCCCGGCCGGCACCGCGGCGATGCCGGTGACGGCCAGGCTGATGGTGAGAGCGAGTGAGATCTCGCCGGTCCCGGCGTCGAAGCTGTCCCGCATCGGGACGAGCATCACGGCGAAGGCGTAGAACAAGGCGCCGTAGCTGATCGTCTCGGTGATCGCCAGGGCCCGCACCATCCGCCAGCCGGGGAACGGCGGGGAGTGCGTGATAGTCATCCCGCGCAGCAACCGCCGCCGGTGCTGTCGGCCAGCACTGCTGCCGCGACCGTGCCGCCGCCGCGCACACCGGTGCTGAAGCCTTGCGCCGCAAGGTTTTCTGGCCGCGCCCGGTGCGCCTCGTCCGGCACGGTCAGTTCCGCGTCCCCGGTCGAGGTGCCGCAGCACCCGCCGGCATCGGCAACGTCCTCGCCCTTGGCGTTGACCGAGCAGACGCCGGTCTCGGGGAGCACGAGCTGGATCTCGTCGGCGGCAGCCAGATCGCCCGCGATAGCGGCGACCACACTGCGGACCTGCTCGTTGCCGGTCGTGATCAGGAAGGTCGGCGCGCGGCCGTAGGACTTCATGCCGACGATGTAGAGACCCTCGTCCGGCTGCACCAGATCGCGGTGGCCGTGGGGTGGCACCGTGCCGCAGGAGTGATACGCCGGGTCGATCAGTGGTGCCAGCAGCCGCGGTGCCTCCAGGCCGGGGTCGAGGTCGAGCCGAACCTCGGAGAGCAGGTCGAGATCGGGACGGAATCCCGTGGCGGCCGCGACGTTGTCGACGCCGGCGATGCGTCGCTCGCCGGACGGTGTCGTTCCGACGACGGTCACAGTCGCCCCGTCGACCTCCAGTGCCGTCGTCGAGAAGCCGGGAACCAGCTCGAGGACCCCGTTGTCGACCAGGCGGCGCAGGTCGCTGCCGAGCTGACCGCGGGCCGGGAGCTGATCGGCCTCCTGACCGCCGTACACCTTCGACGGGTCGGCGCCGCGGATCGCCCAGAGGATCCGGGTGCCTGGTTCGGCCTCGGCGAGCGCGGCCAGGTTGAGCAAGGTGTTGGCCGCCGAGTGGCCGGCCCCGATGACCAGGGTGCGCCGGCCGGCGAACCGGTCGCGATCCCGACCAAGCACATCGGGCAGCGGGCCGACCAGAAAAGCTCCGGCGGCTTCCTCGCCGCGGGCCGGCAACCCCGCCGATCCCAGCGGGTTCGGTCGGGACCAGGTTCCGGACGCATCGATCACCGCGCGAGCACGAAACTCGGTGACGTCGCCGCCGGGGGTCTGCACGCGCAGCAGGAACGGTCGCCCGGACCGGCCCACGGTCTTCGCCTTGTCGGCGCCTTCGCGGGTGACGGCGAGGACCCGGTGGCCGACCAATACCGGGTCGCCGAGGGCGGATGCCAGCGGAATCAGGTACTCGGTTACGAGCTCGCTGCCGTTCGGCGGGACGGGGGTCGTCGGTCGCGCCCAGCCCGAGGTGGCCAGCACCTTCTCCGCTGCGGTGTCGACGATGTAGCGCCAGGGTGTGAAGGTGCGGATGTGTCCCCAGGACTGGACGGCCGCGCCCACGGAATCGCCGGCTTCGAGCACGACGAACGGCAGGCTGCGGTCGGCCAGATGTGCCGCGGCGGCAAGCCCGATCGGGCCGGCACCGATCACGGCAACGGGAAGGTCGGAGGTGGAGGTGGTGGTCATCGCGTCGTTCCTCTCGGGAAAGTCTCCTTAGACATTCGTCTAATGAGTCAGAGGTTGCAACATCGTTCGACGTATGTCAAGCAATTCTTTGACATCGATCGAACGTCAGCGCATCATGGAGCCATGCCCAAGTCACTCCCGATGGTCGACACCACCGCCGCGGTCTGCTGCTCGCCGATCGGTGCCGGGGCGGTGGACGCCGAGACGGCCCTGCAGATCGCGCTCAGGCTCAAGGCGCTCGCCGACCCGGCGCGGGTGCAGTTGGTCAGCCTCCTGCTCGCTGCGCCTGACCCAGGGGCGCGCACCGTCGACCTCGCTCAGGTCCTCGGACTGTCCGAGCCGACCGTCAGCCACCACCTCAAGCAACTGCGCGAGGCGGGTCTGATCGAGGGCACGAAGAGCGCGACGAACACCTACTACCGGCCGGTCACCGCGAATCTGGTGGCGCTCAGCCGAGTGCTCGACCCCTGCTGCTGACGACCGAGGTCAGCCCACCGGCGCGACTTCGAGAGAAGCCAGTAATTCCTCGATGCGGGTACGAATCTGGTCCCGGATCACCCGCACGGCCTCGACGCCTTGGCCGGCCGGGTCATCGAGGGCCCAGTCCTCGTAGCGCTTGCCGGGGAAGATCGGGCACGCGTCGCCGCAGCCCATGGTGATGACCACGTCCGAGGCCTGCACCGCGTCCGTGGTGAGGATCTTCGGCTCCGCGGCGGTGATGTCGATCCCGACCTCGTTCATCGCTTGGATCGCGGCGGGGTTGACGCTCTCGGCCGGGGCCGACCCGGCGGACCGCACCTCCACCTTGTCGCCGGCGAGGTGGGCGAGCCATCCGGCGGCCATCTGGGATCGCCCGGCGTTGTGCACGCACACGAACAACACGCTCGGGATGGTGTCGTCTGACATGGGATCAGATTCCTTCGCTCAGTTGACCGGGACGGTGGGACGTTCTGGGTCGAGGCGGGGTACGACCGCGTCCTCGACTCCGGCGTCGGCGTGCGGGTACAGCGCAACGAGCAGGGCCAGGCCGAGGATCCCGCCGACAACCTGCGCGGCGATGAAACCCGGCACCGAGGTCGGGTCGATCCCGGCGAAGGTGTCGGTGAACGCGCGCCCGATCGTGACCGCGGGATTGGCGAAGGACGTCGACGAGGTGAACCAGTAGGCGGCGCCGATGTAGGAACCGACCGCGGCCGGCGCCAGGCTGGCCCGACCGGAACGCACGAGCGAGAAGATCAGGAAGACCAGCCCGCCGGTGGCGACCACTTCACCGAGTAAGAGGTTGGCGTCCGAACGTTCGGTGCCAGAGAAGTTCACCAGGTCCACGTCGAACATCGCGTCCGCGAGAATCGCGCCACCAATGGCGCCGACGGTCTGCACAACGGTGTAGACGAGGCAGTCCGCACCGGACAGCCCGGCGCCGCTACGGCGACCCAGCAGCCAGTCGGCAGCGGAGACGACCGGGTTGAAGTGCCCACCAGACACCGGGCCGAAGGCCAGAATCAGGACGCCCAGGCCAAGCGCGGTCACCAGCGAGTTCTCGAGGAGCTGGAGCCCGACGTCGTCCGGGGACAGCCGGCTGGCCGCGATGCCCGAGCCGACCACCACGGTGACCAGCAGGGCCGTTCCGACGAATTCGGCGAGCGCTCGACGGGCGAGGTCGGTGCCCATCACGTCGTCACCGCGGCCGGCTGCCCGAGCAGCGCGGACAACGTGGCCAGCGTCTCCGATGTCGCGCGGTAGTACACCCAGCTGGCCCGACGTTCCGAGGTGAGAAGACCGGCCTCGCGCAGGACCTTGAGGTGGTGGCTGATGGTCGGTTGCGACACGTCGAACTCGCCACTGAGATCGCACACGCAGGCCTCACCGTCGGCGTGAGAGGCGATCAGCGAGAACAAGCGCAGCCGCACCGGATCGCCGAGGGCCTTGAACGCGACCGCGAGGTCGGCTGCCTGCGCGGGGGTCAATGGCTCGTGCAGCAGGGAGGACGAGCAACGCTCGGTGCTGGTACCCACCGGGCTCCCATCGATAGTTGCCGATATCGCTGGAAGTCTATATCGACAGACATCAATGTGGGCAAGACCAGACCGGGGCCAGGTCGATCTGAGGGACCGTCATGCGCGCTCGAGCACCGTAACGACGCAGGCATTGCCGTCCAGCACCGACACCCCGCCGCCCATTGTCTCGACCAGCCCGAGCCGGGCGTCCTCGACCTGGCGCCCGCCCGCTTCGCCGCGCAGCTGCCAGGTGATCTCGGCGACCTGCGCGAGTCCGGTCGCGCCCAGCGGGTGACCCCGGGAGAGCAGCCCGCCGGAGGGATTCACCGGCTGGGCGCCGCCGAGCGCGGTGATTCCGGTCGCGGCGGCTTTCCCGCCCTCGCCCGGGGCCGCGATGCCGAGGGCCTCGGTGGTGACGATCTCGCCGATCGTGAACGCGTCGTGCACCTCGACCACGTCGATGTCGCAAGGGTCGTCGAGGCCGGCCGCGGCGTAGGCGTCGGCGGCTGTGTCGCGAACGAGATCGTGACCCCAGACGTGTTCGGAGCGGTGGTTCCACGGGTCACCGCTGCGGAACGCCACCCCGCGCACCCGCACCTCGCGGGCGCCACCTGCTGCCGGCGCAAGGATCGCGGCCGCCGCACCGTCGGAGGTGGGGCAGCACTGCAGCAGAGTCAAGGGGTCGGCGATCATCCGGGAGGCGAGGACCTCCTCGACGGTGTACTTGCCCGCGTACTGAGCGCGCGGGTTGTGGAGCGCGTGGGCGTGGTTCTTGACTGACACCGCGGCCAACTGATCCAGCGTCAGCATTCCCAGGTGCAGATACCGCGCGGCGGCCATCGCGTAGAGCGCGGGCATCGCCAGCCCGGTCCGGCCCTCGGCGTCGGTCGGCTCGGGGGAGATGGCGCCACCTCCGGCCGCGCTCATCTGTTCCAGCCCGAGCGCGAGGACACGGCCGTAGCGCCCGGACTGCACCGCCTCGTGCGCCTCGGCGAAGGCGACGGTCCCGCTCGCGCAGGCGGTCTCGACGGTGATGACGGGGACGCCGGTGATGCCCAGCGCGCGCAACACGCGCGGCCCGCACCCGGCCGGGCCGAACACCGTCCCTACCCAGACCGCGTCGATGTGGTCGGTGCCGGCGTCGGCGAACGCCTCGCTGACGGCGGCCGCGGCCAGGCTGACCAGATCCTGGTCCGGCTGGCGCCCGAAGTGGGAGGTGCCGACGCCGTGGATGCTGACCGCGCTCACCTCAGCACCTCCACGCGCAGGTCGCCCTCAGGCGCGGACTCGAGGAGCCGGACCCGGGCGCCGATCGAGGCGGCGTCGGGTCCGTCATGGTGGGCGAGCACCCGCGGCCCGTCGTCGAGGTCGACGTAGACCAGCGCGTAGGGCGGGGTGCGACCCGGGATCTGGATGCGGACCACCGTGGCGCTCCACACCGTGCCGTCGGGTCCGAACTCGGCTGCGGTGACTTCGCCGCCGCAGTCCGGGCAGCGCGGCCAGGTGAACGCGGCCACCTCGCCGCAGGCGGTGCAGCGCCGCCCGGCGACGCGGGGTGTCCCGTCCGGACCTGGCTCAACCCGGGGCCGCGGATCGGTGCCGGGAAGGCTCACGCTCGGTAAGTTACCGCTGCATGAGCGGCCCGCGGTCGGCGACGACGGACGAGCGCGGCTTTCCGCGCTACTGGGACGAGGAGCGCGAGACGCTCGACCCCGCCAGACGCGAGGCGCTGATCCTGCAGCGACTCCAGCACCAACTGGCCTACGTCTACGCCGAGCTGCCTTTCTACCGGCGGCACTACGACGCGCACGGCTTCCACCCCGACCAGCTGCGCTCGCTGGAGGACTTCAGCACCAAGGTCCCGGTGATCACCAAGAAGATGCTGATCGCCGACCAGGCCGAGAACCCGCCCTACGGCAGCTACGCGCGCGACCTGAAACCTGGAGAAATCGCGCGCATCCACGGCTCGTCCGGCACGTCCGGGACCCCGACCATGTATGCCGTCTCCAAGGCGGACTGGGAGCGCGCCGGCGACGTGCACGCGATGGCGCAGTGGTGCGCGGGCATCCGGCCGGACGACATCGTGCAGGTCGGGTTCCCGTTCGGCCTGTTCTTCGGCGGCTGGGGCGTCGTGCAGGGCGCCGAGCGGATCGGGGCGACGCTGTTCCCGCTCGCGATCACCGAGTCCGAGCGGCACCTGAAGCTGATGGCCCGGCTCGGTTCGACGGTGTTCAGCGCGACCCCGTCGTACTGCATCCATCTGCTCTCGGTCGCGGAGAAGCTGGGCATCGACCTGCCCGACAACACGGTGCGCCGGCTGCTGGTCGGCGGCGAGCCCGGCGGCAGTCTGCCCGGCACCCGCAAGGTGATCGAGGAAGGCTGGGGCGCCACCGCGGCGGACTGCGGCTCGACCTCGGAGATGTACCCGTTCCAGACCAGCGTCGCCTGCACCGAGGGCACGGGCACGCACCTCTACATCGACGAGGTCTTCACCGAGGTCGTCGAAGCGGACAACCTCAACGCTCCCGTCCCTGCAGGGACGCGTGGCGCCGTGGTCTACACCCACCTGTGGCGGGACTCGCAGCCGATGATCCGGTTCGCACCGGGGGACGAGACCTATCTGGATGTCGAGACCTGTCGCTGCGGGCGCACCTACCCGCGGATGCCAGAAGGCGTGCTGGGCCGCCTCGACGACATGCTCGTCATCCGGGGCGCGAACGTGTTCCCCAGCGCGGTCGAGACCGCCCTGCGCTCGGTGCCCGAACTCGGCCCGGAGTTCCGCATCCTCGTCCGCCGCGAAGGGGCCATGGACGAGATGACCGTGCAGACCGAGCTCGGCCCGTCGGCCGCGCCGGGTTCGGACGCCGAGGTGGTCCGGCGCGCCGAGGACGCGCTGAAGCGGGTCCTGCAGATCCGGGTCCCGGTGGAACTGCTGGCGCCAGGGACCATCCCGGAGACCACCTTCAAGGCCCGCCGCGTCGTCGACGAGCGGCCGAAGTTCTAACCCGCCCGTCCGCAACCGCCGCAGCGCTGGTCCGAGCCGGTCGCGGACCACGTCGCCCGACGCCGCCGGGCGATCGTGCGCTGGCGGGACAGGTTCCGGATCTCCGAGCGCGCGGCGATGTGCACGGCGCTGGGAGCCGGGGCGCTGTTCCTCGGCGGCATGCCCGTCCACAGGCGGACTGGCAACGCATAACTCCCCATAAGCGGGTTCGTCTATGCGTAGGTCTGCGGTCAAGGCAAGGCCCCTGACCATTGGTGCAGGTCAGGGGCCATTTTTCGCCACGTGCGCGAGGGGGGACTTGAACCCCCATGCCCCGGAGGGCACTAGCACCTCAAGCTAGCGCGTCTGCCAATTCCGCCACCCGCGCGCAGCGCCCCGGGAGCCGGATCGCGGCCCCGGAAGCGGGCCAACCTTAGCACCGGGGGATCGGGCGCCGAGTGCGTCCGCCCCCGCCCGAGAGGCAGGATGGGGGGATGAACGCCACCCCGGACACCAGCGCGGCCCAGGCCGAGGTCGTCGGCCTCTGCCAGGACCTGATCCGCATCGAATCGGTCAATTTCGGCGACGGCTCAGGGCCGGGGGAGCGCGCCGCCGCAGAGTACGTGGCGGGCAAGCTCGCCGAGGTCGGGCTTGCCGCCCAGATCTACGAATCCGAGCCCGGCCGGGCCAGCGTCGTCACCCGGATCGCCGGGGCCGATTCCTCGCGGGGCGCGCTGCTCATCCACGGGCACATCGACGTCGTGCCTGCCTTCGCCGACCAGTGGACGCTGCCGCCCTTCTCCGGGGAGATCCAGGACGGCTGCATCTGGGGCCGCGGCGCGGTGGACATGAAGGACACCGACGCGATGGTGCTCGCGGTGATCCGGCAGTGGATGCGCGAGGGCGACCGTCCCGCCGCGTGACATCGTGCTGGCCTTCGTCGCCGACGAGGAGGCCGGCGGCAAGTACGGCGCGCGCCACCTCGTCGACAACCACGCCGACCTGTTCGAGGGCTGCACCGAGGCGATCAGTGAGGTCGGCGGCTTCTCCCTCACCGTCGGCGGCAAGCGGCTCTACGCGATCGAGACGGCCCAGAAGGGCATGGCCTGGATGCGCCTGACCGCGCACGGCCGGGCCGGGCACGGCTCGATGATCGCCGAGGACAACGCCGTCACCGCCCTGTGTGCGGCGGTCGCCCGGCTGGGGGCGCACCAGTTCCCGATCCGGATGACGCAAGACCATGCAGGCCTTCCTCGACGAGATCGCCGAGATCTTCGGGATCACCCTCGACCCGGACGACATGGACGCCACCATCGCCCAGCTCGGCACGATGGCCCGGATGATCGGCGCCACCCTGCGCAACACCGCGAACCCGACCATGCTGACGGCCGGCTACAAGACCAACGTCATCCCCGGCGAGGCGCACGCGGTCGTGGACGGGCGCTTCCTGCCCGGCTACGAGGAGGAGTTCCTCGAGCAGGTGAAGGAGATCGTCGGCGAGGGCATCGAGATCGAGATGATGCACCACGACAAGGCACTCGAGACGACCTTCGACGGCGCCCTGGTCGACGCGATGGTGGCCGCGCTGCTGGCCGAGGACCCCGAGGCCAAGGCGATCCCGTACACGCTCTCCGGTGGCACCGACGCGAAGTCCTTCTCCGACCTCGGGATGCGCTGCTTCGGCTTCGCCCCGCTGCGGCTGCCAGCCGACATGGACTTCTCCGGCATGTTCCACGGCGTCGACGAGCGGGTCCCGATCGACGGCCTGGAGTTCGGCGTCCGCGTCCTGGACCGGTTCCTGCGGACCTGCTGATCGCTAGCGTCCGAAGAAGCGAGCGCTATTACTCACCCTCGTTCGGACGTTGCGGGGAATTCAGGCGGTGCGGACGGCGCGGATGACGCGGCGGCGCAGGCGCACCCGGCGGCTGCCGTCGCCGTAGAGACGCAGCCAGTCGAGCTCCCAGTGTCCGTACTCGGCCTCGTCGGTGAGGATCCGTAACGCCGCTGATCGTGAAAGGCCCCGCGGCAGGTACATGGTGCGGAACTCGTACGTCGCCATTGGCGCACCATTGTGACTCACGCGGCCCGGATAGGTTGCGCAAATGCCCCAGAACGCCCGTGCCGCCGCTGACCGTCTCCGCACCGCCCTGGACGCGCATCTGAGCGCCGTCGAAGGCCGCTCCGGGGAGCACGATCCACAGGTCCAGCTGGCCTACAAGGAGCTCAGGGCGGCCGCGGCGGACTACGACCTGGCGCTCTACACCGAGCACGACGAGGTCACCCCGTTCGACCTGCCCGACCCCGAGGATCCCGGGGACGGCGGCGACGAGGCGCTCAGCCTGGAACGGCTGAGCCTGCTCGCCCGCTGGGACTTCAGCGTCACCGACCCCGCCGTCCTGTTCGCCTCGGCGGCGCGGGCCGTCGGGGAGGAGGTGCCGGATGCGGCGATCGCGCTGGCGGCGCTGGTGGCCGCGGTCGGGCACACGCGGCTCGGCACGTCCGCATCGCCGGAGACGGTCGGCCTGCGCCCGCACGGGTACACGACCTGGGTGCTGGCGACCGACGACGCGGAGCCCGGCGACGACGACCCGGAGTGGATGGAGGACCCGTTCGCCGGAGCGGACCCGCAGCGGGTGCTGTGCCGGCTCGAAGCGCCGGTCGAAGAGAAGCGGACTGACCTACTCGACGACGGAGAGGTTCGCCGCTGGCCGGCGCGGGTCGGAGACGTCGTCGAGGGCGACCCGGATCTCCAGCGGCAGGGTGACGTCCTCCGCGGCCAGCGAGGCCTTGAGCTGCGCCGAGGTGCGGGCCCCGACCACGGCCGCGGTGACGCCGGCGTGGTCGCGGACCCAGGCCAGCGCGACCTCCAGCGGCGAGCAGCCGAGCCCGGTCGCGGCGGTGGCGACCGCGTCGACGACCGAACGCGAGCCCGGCGTCAGGTAACCCTCGACGAAACCGCCGAAGCGGGTCGAGGCGGCGCGGGAGTCGACGGGGGTGCCGCTGCGGTACTTGCCGGTGAGCACCCCGCGTCCCAGCGGGGACCAGGCGAGCACCCCGACGCCGAGGGCGTGCGCGGCCGGGAGTCCTTCGGACTCGACCCCGCGGTTGAGCAGTGAGTACTCCACCTGGTTGGAGATGACCTGGGCCCCGGAGGGTGAGGACAGCTGCAGGGTGGCTGCCTGGGCGAGTTGCCAGCCGCCGTAGTTGGAGACCCCGACGTAGCGGGCGCGCCCGGAGCTGACGGCCTGCTCGAGGGCGGACATCACCTCGGCGGCCGGGGTGGCGCCGGAGTACACGTGGACCTGCCACAGGTCGACATGGTCGGTGCCGAGCCGGGCCAGCGAGGCGTCGAGGGTGTCGAGCAGGGCCCGGCGCGAGGTGTCGAGGATGTTGTGCCCGTTGCGGTGGGAAATGCCCGCCTTGGTGGCCAGGACGACGTCCTCGCGGGGGACGGTCTTGCCCAGGAGCTCGCCCAGCATCTGCTCGGCCTTGCCGTCGCCGTAGACCGCGGCGGTGTCGACCAGCGTGCCGCCGGCGTCGCAGAAGCCGGCCAGGATCTCGGCGGCCTCGTCGGGGTCGGTGTCCACACCCCAGGTCATGGTGCCCAGGCCCAGCCGGGAGACGGCCAGCCCGCTACGTCCGAGGTGGCGGTACTCCATGCCCGGTCCCATGTGACGAAGGCTAATGGCCCAGCGCGTCCACCCCGGGATGGCGCGCGGATAGTGTGCGGCGAGGCGACCGGCTCGGTAACCCCGGTCAGGACGGGGATCTGGCGTGCGGCTCGGACTCAATCTCGGCTACTGGGGCATGGGCAACAACGCGAGCAACCTCGCCTACGCCCGGGAGGCCGACGAGCTCGGCTACTCCGTGGTGTGGGCGGCCGAGGCCTACGGCTCCGACGCGGCCACCGTCCTGGCGTTCATGGCGGCGCAGACGACCCGGATCGACATCGGCGCGGCCGTCTTCCAGATCCCGGCCCGCCAGCCCACGATGACCGCGATGACCGCGGCCACCCTGGACTCCCTGTCCGGCGGGCGGTTCCGGCTCGGCCTGGGCGTCTCCGGTCCGCAGGTCTCCGAGGGCTGGTACGGCGTCCCGTTCACGGCGCCGATCGGGCGCACCCGCGAGTACATCGAGATCGTGAACCTGGCGCTGCGCCGCGAGGAGGTCGTGTACTCCGGCAAGCACTACACGCTGCCGATCCCGGACGGCCCGGGCAAGAAGCTCAACCTGATCATCCACCCGGTCCGCGACACGGTCCCGATCTACCTCGGCTCGCTCGGTCCGCAGAACCTGCGCCTGACCGGGGAGATCGCCGACGGCTGGCTCGGGCCTGTTCGCCGACCCCGAGGTCCTCGGCCCGGAGTGCTGGCCACCATCGCCGAGGGGCGGGCCAAGGTCGGCAAGACGATGGACGGCTTCGACGTCTCGCCGACCATCCCGCTGGTCGTCGGCGACGACCTGGCGGCGTGCGCGGACGTCACCCGGCGCCAGACCGCGCTCTACATCGGCGGCATGGGCAGCCGGGACAAGAACTTCTACAACGACCTGGCCTGCCGGATGGGGTACGAGGCCGAAGCGGCCGCGGTCCAGGAGCACTACCTCGCCAAGCGCTACAAGGAGGCCGAGGCGGCGCTACCGCAGGAACTGCTGGAGCGGATCGGTCTGCTCGGCACCGTGGACCGCATCGCCGACCGGATGCGCGACTACGCCGCCGCCGGGGTGACCACGATCAACGTCGCGCTCTACCACCAGGCCGCGGCCGGCAGCAGCCAGAGCGTGCTGCGCACCGCGCTCGAGGCACTGGAGAAGTCCGGCGTAGGCGAGTAGATGGCCGACTGGCTCCAAACCGTCTTCCTCGGCATCCTGCAGGGGCTGACCGAGTTCCTGCCGATCTCCTCGAGCGCGCACCTGCGGATCTTTCCCGACATCTTCGGGTGGAAGGATCCGGGCGCCTCGTTCACCGCCGTGATCCAGATCGGCACCGAACTCGCGGTGCTGCTCTACTTCCGCAACGACATCGCCCGGATCATCAAGACCTGGACGCTGTCGCTGTTCCAGCCGCAGTACCGCGGTGAACTCGATGCCCGGATGGGCTGGTACTGCATCGTCGGCACGATCCCGATCGGCGTCCTCGGCTTCCTGTTCAAGGACGAGATCAAGACCGGGGCGCGCAACCTGTGGATCACGGGATCGATGCTGATCATCTTCGGCCTGGTGCTCTATGCCGCCGAGAAGATCGCGACTTACGAGCGCGACGTGAGCCAGCTGACCATGCGCGACGGTGTTCTCGGTGGGCTCGCCCAGGCCTGCGCCCTGATTCCTGGCGTCTCCCGCTCCGGTGCCACCATCTCGATGGGTCTGACGCTGGGTCAGAATCGCGAGGCCGCGACGCGGTTCGCGTTCCTGCTGGCGATCCCCGCCGTGGTCGCGGCCGGGCTGTTCCAGCTCTCCGACGTCGCCGACGGCGACAGCCCGTATTCGGGTGCGCAGACCGCGCTGGCCACGGTGATCTCCTTCGTCGTGGGCTACGCCGCGATCGCGTGGTTGCTCAAGTACGTGGCCACGCACACCTACACGCCCTTCGTGATCTACCGGGTCGCGCTCGGGGCGGTGGTGTTGATCCTGGTCGCCTCCGGGGTGCTGGAGGCCAAGAGCGACATCGAACTGGCTCCGCCCGCGGGGCCGGTCACGGTCATCGGGTCCGACATGACGGTCGAGGGGTAAAGACGCTTGTCCGGGGGTCGTCGGGGGGCGGAGCCCCCCGACTGTAGCTAGTCTCGCCAGGTGCCCACCGTTCTGCTGCTCCGTCACGGCCGCTCGACCGCCAACACCTCCGGCGTGCTCGCCGGCTGGACGCCCGGCGTCGCGCTGGACGACCGCGGCCGGGAGCAGGCCGAGGCGATCGCGCTGCGACTCGGCGGGCTGCCGCTCGCGGCGATCGTGTCCAGCCCGCTGCAGCGCTGCCAGGAAACGGTCGCGCCGCTGGTCAAGAAGACCGGGCTGAAGCGGGCGACCGAGAAGCGGCTGGGGGAGTGCCGATACGGGGACTGGACCGGGCGCAAGCTCTCCGAGCTGTTCAAGGAGCCGCTCTGGAAGGTCGTGCAGGCCCACCCCAGCGCCGCGGTCTTCCCCGGCCCCGAGGGCGAGTCCATGGCCGCCATGGCGGCCCGCGGGGTCGCCGCCATCCGGGACTGGGACGCCAAGATCGCCGCCGAGCACGGCCCGGGCGCGGTTTGGCTGGCCTGCTCGCACGGGGACGTGATCAAGGCGATCGTCGCCGACGCGATGGCCACCCATCTGGACAACTTCCAGCGGATCGTCATCGACCCGGGTTCGGTGACCGCGATCAGCTACACCGAGACCCGTCCGTTCGTGCTGCGGGTCAACGACGTCGGCGGTGACGTCGCCGCCTACACCCCGCCGCCGCCGAAGAAGCGGCGCCGTCGCCGCAGCTCCGACGCGGTGGTCGGCGGCGGCGCGGGCGTCTGAACTGATATGTAGCCGAATCTGTCAAGGGGCATGGTGAAGCGGCGCCCGGGGCCGTCGTCTCGGGCGCCGCTTCTGCTCTCGGCTGGGGTCGGTGGGTGCCGCGTGTCGGTGTCGACGCGTGGTCACTCTGATATGCGCGGGTTGGTTACCGCAGGACGGGGTGTTCGGCGGGAGCGGACCGCGGGTCTAGGGGCGAGCGTGGCCCCCGTAGGGGGTTGCTCATAGTTCAGTCGCGGGTTGCTCCTCACGCTGCTTCACCACCGGCTTGGCCGGGAGCCGTTGTGGGCCCGCGCTATTCGAGGACGGCCAGCGACCAGCACCAGCCGGCGAGTTCGCGGGCGATCGCGGCGTTGGCGACCACGGCTGGCTTGTTTCGCCGGTCGTAGGCCGCCCACCGACTCGCGAGACGTTGGTTGGCGGCGTGTCCGCGTGCCGCGGCGGCCGCAGGGGCGCGGTCCCAACGCCGGCGCAGATCGGCGCCGGGTCCCCGGTAGGGCTTGCGGTGGTGCCAGGCCGCCTCCACCAGCAGCCGGCGGGCGTGGCCGTTGCCGGTCTTGGTCAGTCCGCCCTGCGACCGTCGTGCTCCGGAGGAGGACTCGGTCGGGACCAGCCCGAGGTAGGCGCCGATGGAACGGCCGGTCAGGCGCTGCCAGTCCCCGATCTCCACCGCGAGGCCGAACGCGGTCAGGGTGGACACCCCGCGCAGGCAAGCGAGCCGGTCGGCGACGGGGGTGAACTCGCTGTCGGCGGCCAGCTCGGCGATCGCCGCGTCGAGCCGGTCGCGGCGGGCCACGGTCAGTTCCATGGTCTCGTAGGCGCAGTCGTAGGCGAGCTGCAGTGCGCGCTGTTCGAAACGTTGGGCGCGCAGCCACGTCCCGTGCTTCTGGGTCCAGGCCTTCCCGCCGGAGTAGACGATTCCCTGACGCAGCAGCAGTTTCGACACTCGGTGCCGGGCCGACATCAGGTCCGCGCGGCAGTCCTCCCGGGCTCGCACCAGATCCCGGGCTGCCTCCTGTCCCACCGAGGGGACCGTCACCTCGACGATCTCGCCCAGGTGCAGCAGGCGGGCCAGGTGCAGGGCGTCGCGCGCGTCGGTCTTGACTCGGTCCCCGGCCGGGCGCTGCAGCTTCGAGGGCGCCGCGACCTTGCACTCGATCCCACGCCCGCGCAGGAACCGCGCCAACCCGAAGCCCGTCGGCCCTGCTTCGTAGGTCACGGCGACCGGACCCGGCAACGCCCCGATCCACCGCTGCAGGTCCTCGTGGGCCGGGGTCAACCGGGCCCGGTGCACTTGCCCAGTCCTCGCGTCCAACCCCGCCGCGACTACTGAGCGGGCGTGCACGTCCAGACCGACACTCGTACGCTGAAACGACATCCGGCGCCTCCTGCCACCTGCGGCGCCTCGCGCTCGGCCCAATTCCGAGCACGGGGACGACCCGCGACCACGTGCCAGTCGAGGCGCCGGATGCCAAGCCCGTCAACACACAGCGAGCCGGTCGCGGCGCGATCACACCCCGGGCCCGCATCCGATCGCCGCCGCTCATCGCGCGGCGCTCACGGTGTCAAGGCACTCGTTCCCGCCTTGACACCGTGAGCGGCGCGTGAACGATCACCGCTCGCGATGCAGCCGGAGCCCCCGGAACCCGCAGGGCCTCAGGAACCGCACCTACATACCGTCTAGGGTTTTGAACCGTGCCCCGCCAGGTTTTCCTCTACGACCCGCCCGAGCGATTCGTCGCCGGGACGGTCGGCGAACCCGGCGCGCGGACCTTCTTCCTGCAGGCCAGGGCCGCGGGCCGCGTCACCAGCGTCGCGCTGGAGAAGCAGCAGGTCGCGCTCCTCGCCGAGCAGATCGACAAGCTGCTCGACGAGGTCCTGCGGATCAGCGGCGACGACTCGCCCATCCCGCCGGCGACCGAGGATCCGGCCGATGACCTGGCGCCGCTGGACCAGCCCATCGACGAGGAATTCCGGGTCGGCACCCTCGCCCTGGGCTGGGACCCGCAGACCGAGCGGCTGGTGATCGTGGCCCAGGCGCCCGGCGAGGAGGACGCCGAGGTCGCCGGCCCCGCCATCGACGAGGACGACACCGTGGACGGCCCGGACGTGCTGCGGGTGCGCCTGACCGGGGAGATGGCGCGGGCGTTCGCCAAGCGCGCGAACTCGGTGGTCTCGGCCGGGCGTCCGGCCTGCCCGTTCTGCGGGCTGCCGCTGGACCCGGCCGGCCACATCTGTCCGCGGTCCAACGGCTACCGACGTTGAGCGAGCCCGAGGCTTCGCCAGACGAGGGCGTCCCGTTCTTCGAGACCCCGGACCTGGACGAGGCCGGGTTGTGCGAGCTGCTGACCCACGGCGAGATCGAGGTGATCGGCCGGCTCGTCGACGCCTCCAACGCGACGCTCTACTGCGCGGTGACCCTGAACGGGGTGACCGCGGCCTGCGTGCACAAGCCGATCGCGGGCGAGCGCCCGCTCTGGGACTTCCCGGACGGGACGCTGGCCGCCCGCGAGGTCGGCGCCTACCGGGTCTCGGCCGCCACCGGCTGGAACATCGTCCCGCCCACCGTGCTGCGGGACGGGCCGTGGGGGCCGGGAATGGCCCAGCTCTGGATCGACGTCGACGACTCGGTCGACCTCGGGGCCCTGGTCCGCACCGACGACGACCGGCTGCGCCGCATCGCCGTCCTCGACGTGGTGATCAACAACGCCGACCGCAAGGGCGGGCACCTGCTGCCGACCGCGGCCGGCGACCTCTACGGCATCGACCACGGCGTCTGCTTCGCGGTGGAGAACAAGCTGCGCACGCTGCTGTGGGGCTGGGCCGGGCTGCCGCTGCCGGACGACGCGGTCGAGGTGCTGGAGGAGCTGGCAGCGAACTGGCAGACCGATCTGGGGCCGGCGCTGGCCGCGCTGCTCACCCCGCGGGAATCGGGCGCCACCCTGCGGCGGTTGACCGGAATGCTGCGCAAGGGCGTCCACCCCGAGCCGCGGCAGGACGGCTGGCCCGCCGTCCCCTGGCCCCCGTTCTGACCGCTCGCTCACGAACCCCCCACAGAAAATAGGGTGAACCCATGCACGCCTGGCCCTCCGCGGAGATTCCCCGGTTGCCCGGCGAGGGCCTGCCGGTCCGGGTCCGGGACACCTCCTCCGGCGAGCTCGTCCCGGCCGCGACCGGTCCCGAGTTCCGGATGTACGTCTGCGGGATCACCCCGTACGACGCCACCCACCTCGGGCACGCGAACACCTACGTCACCTTCGACCTGCTGGGCCGCGCCGTGCGCGACTCGGGCGTCGCCGTGCACTACGTGCAGAACGTCACCGACGTCGACGACCCGCTGCTGGAGCGGGCCGAGCGCGACGGCGAGGACTGGCGGGACCTGGCGCTGCGCGAGACCGAACTGTTCCGCGAGGACATGACCGCGCTGCAGGTGCTCGCCCCCGAGCACTACGTCGGCGCGGTCGAGGCGATCCCGCTGATCAACGACTTCCTGGTCGGTCTGGGCGAGCGCGGCGCCACCTACGAGGTCGAGACCGACACCTACCTGACCGTGCACGCCGACCCGGACTTCGGCGGCGTGGCGCGCCTGTCGCAGGCCGAGATGCTCGAGCTGTTCGCCGAGCGCGGCGGCGACCCGGACCGGGCCGGCAAGAAGGACCCGCTCGACGCCCTGGTCTGGCGCGGCGAGCGCCCGGGGGAGCCGGCCTGGGAGTCCCCGGCCGGCGCTGGGCCGTCCGGGCTGGCACATCGAGTGCACCGCGATCGCGATGGACCGCCTCGGCGAGACCGTCGACGTGATGGGCGGCGGGCGCGACCTGGCCTTCCCGCACCACGAGATGGGCTCCTCGCACGCCCACGTCCTGACCGGCCACCCCGGCTTCGTCCGGGTCCACGTGCACGCCGGTCTGGTCGGCTACCAGGGCGAGAAGATGTCGAAGTCCCGCGGCAACCTGGTCTTCGTCTCCAAGCTGCGGGCCGCCGGCGTCGAACCCGCCGCGATCCGCCTGGCGCTGCTGAGCCGGCACTACGGCACCGACTGGGAGTGGACCGACGCGGTCCTGACGCAGGCCCAGGAGCGGCTCGCCGCCTGGCGGGCCGCGGTCTCCCGGCCGGACGGCCCGGACGCCACCGCCACGCTGGCCGAGGTGCGCGCCGCCCTGGCCGAGGACCTGAACGCCCCGGCCGCGCTGGCCGCGATCGACGCCTGGGCGGAGCGCGCAGAACGCCGCCGGGGGGTCCGATCCGGGTGCCCCCGGGGTCATCTCGCGGCTGTCCGACGCCCTCCTGGGTGTCGCTCTCTAGCCCTTCGCTCAAGATCGAACATGGCCCTGGCCGGGGCGGATACGTGCTTTGTCCGATTCGCCTCTCATCCTTAAGGGCCATTTAGCTCGGGGCGCGAGTCCGGCCGGGTCCGGCGGAGCGTCAACTGAGTACACGCGAACCGCGTGAGTTGCTCACTGGAGGCCCCGCCATGGCAGTCCGTTCCACTACCGCTCGCCGACTGGCGACCGTGATCGTGGCGACGGCGGCCGTCTCGGCCCTGGGCTCCGGTGCCGCCTCCGCCGCCACCAGCCCGGCTCCCGTGGCGCCGGTCGCGCCGCAGGTCACCGTTCCGGAGCTCTCGCTGCCGCAGATCAGCGTCCTGCTCCACAACCTCCTGGGCACGGTCGACGGCCTGATCGGCGACTCGCTCGGCATCCGGACCCCGGAAGAGATCGCGGCCAACAAGGACCTGCCGGTCCTGGCCAAGACCGTCGACAACCTGACCAAGACCACCAAGGAACTGCCGCTGCTCGGCGGTGTCGTGGGTGGCGTGACCGACGACACTCGGCCTGTCCGAGCCGGCCAAGGTCGCCTCGAACCCGACCGTCCCGCAGACCGTCGCGCCGGCCAAGCCGGCAAAGAGCGGCGGCAAGCACCGCCGGGTGGAGCAGGTCGCGTCGGTCGGGTCGACCTGGACCGCGCCGATGGAGCAGGCCCCGTAGTCGCGCCCGTCGTGAGCGAGAGCTCCAGAGCCGTCCGGTGGGCTCGCCGGTCTGGCCAACGACATCAGGAACATCTTCCCGACCAACGCGTCCGAGGCTGCGGCCGCCGGTGCGGGTGCGGCGACCGTCGCGCTGATCGTGCTCGGGGGCATCGCCGTCACGGGTGCGGCCGGCGCGGCGAGCGCGGCCGGGCGTCGCGGGCTGGTCAGCCCGTCGGTCGGCGGGTCGCTGTGATCCGGCGCGCCCAGAGCGGTGTGCTGGCCAAGCGCTCCAAGGCGGACGAGCACGACCTGTTCGCCGACCACGACGAGATCGTCGACGAGATGCCCGCCGGCTTCGACTCGCGACGTCGACGGCGACGTCGCGGACGCCCCGCGCAAGCGCTCCTTCACCCGGCTGCAGCTGGCCCTGGCCGCGCTCTCCGCGACCCCGGTGCTGTTCATCGGTGGCCTCGGTGGCTGGCCGTGGAGACAACGAGCCCGCCGTCGCCAACAACAACGACGTCGTGGCCGGGCAGGCGCACTACCCGGCGTCGGTCGCGCTGCAGCGGCTCGGCATCAACACCGAGCTCGACGCGCTGAACTTCGACCCGGTCACCAACGTCCTGAGCGTCCCGGCCGTTGGCCGCGCCGGCTGGATCGAGAGCGGCGCCGAGCCCGGCGAGATGGGCCGCGCCGTCGTCCTCGGCCGACGCAGCCAGAGCGGCGAGGACGTCTTCGCCAAGCTGACCAAGGCCCGCGCCGGCGACAAGATCGTCGTCACCACCGTCGAGGGCAAGGCGCTGACCTTCGTGGTCCAGTCGGTCGAGCAGTTCAAGGCCGGCGAGGCTCCTGAGTCCCGCATCTACGGCGGCGGCAAGAAGCAGGCGCAGCTGCGCCTGATCACCTCGGCCGGCGAGTACAACCAGGCCAAGGGTGGCTTCCCGCGCAACGTCGTCGTCTTCGCCGACCTGCAGAAGTAGCAACCACTAGGCGTGTCACGCCTAGTGGTTGTTCTATCCACAGCTGACGGGGCGTCAGCCTGGTCCGCCGAGCCGGGCCTTCGTCGCGACGGCGCAGGTAACGCTCGAACTCCTTGGCGATCGCCTCGCCGGAGGCCTCGGGCAGCTCGGTCGTGTCCTTGGCCTCTTCCAGGGAGCGCACGTAGTCGGCGACCTCCTGGTCCTCGGCCGCGAGCTCGTCCACGCCGTCCTGCCAGGCCCGCGCCTCTTCCGGCAGGTCGCCCAGCGGGACCGGGACGTCGAGCACGTCCTCGATCTTGCGCAGCAGCGCCAGCGTCGCCTTCGGGCACGGGGGCTGGGCGACGTAGTAGGGGACCGCGGCCCAGAACGACGCCGCCGAGATCCCGACCTGGGCGCAGGCGTCCTGGAAGACGCCGACGATCCCGGTCGGCCCGGAGTAGCTGGACGGCTCGAGGTTGAGCTTCGCCCGCATGCCGGACGTCGATCGAGGTGCCCTTCACCGGCACCGGCCGGGTGTGCGGGGCATCGCCGAGCAGGGCCGCCAAGGTGATCACCGTGCCGACGCCGAGCGTCTTGCAGGCGGCCAGGATCTCCTCGCAGAACCCGCGCCAGCGCATGTTGGGCTCGACCCCGCGCATCAGCACGACATCGCGGCCGGATTCGAGTCGGGCGGTGTAGAAACGGGTCGTCGGCCAGGTGACACGCGACACACCGGGGGAGACGTCGACCGAAATTGTGGGCCGGTTGACCTGGAAGTCGTAGTACTCGTCCGGGTCGAGTTCGCCGATCAGCCGGGCGTCCCAGGCGGTCGTGAGGTGCGCCAACGCGCCTGAAGCGGACTCCGCGGCGTCGTTCCAGCCCTCGAAGGAGGCCAGCAGGACCGGGTCCACCAGCGCGTCAGCGCCGTCGAACTCGATCACGGTCGGTCCTTCCCCTGCCCCAACGGCGGTTATTCGAGCGAACCTATCGCGCCGCGCCGATTAAGCTATGTGACCCATGAGCCCGTCCCCGCAGGAATTGCGCGCCGCCCTGGCCGAACGCGTCGTCGTCGCCGACGGCGCGATGGGGACGATGCTGCAGGCCCACGACCTGTCGCTGGAGGATTTCCAGGGCTACGAGGGCTGCAACGAGATCCTCAACGTCACCCGCCCCGAGGTCGTCCGGGCGGTGCACGACGCCTACTTCGAGGTCGGCTGCGACGCCGTCGAGACCAACACCTTCGGCGCCAACCACGCCAACCTCGGTGAGTACGACATCCCGGAGCGGATCTTCGAGCTGGCCGAGGCCGGCGCCCGGATCGCCCGCGAGTCCGCCGATCACTGGAGCGCGGAGTCCGGGCAGCAGCGCTGGGTGCTCGGCTCGGTCGGTCCCGGCACCAAACTGCCGACGCTGGGTCACGCCCCTTACGCACTGTTGCGGGACGCCTACCAGACCCAGACCGAGGGCATGATCGCCGGCGGGATCGACGCGGTGCTGGTCGAGACCAGCCAGGACCTGCTGCAGACCAAGGCCTCGATCCTGGGCGCCAAGCGCGCCCTGACCGCGACCGGCGCCGACCTGCCGATCATCGCCCAGGTCACGGTCGAGACCACGGGCACGATGCTGCTCGGGTCGGAGATCGGCGCCGCGCTCACCGCGCTGGAACCGCTCGGCATCGAACTGATCGGCCTGAACTGCGCGACCGGTCCGGCCGAGATGAGCGAGCACCTGCGCTACCTGGCCAAGCACGCCACCATCGGCGTCGAGCTGCATGCCGAACGCCGGCCTGCCGGTCCTCGGTCCGAACGGCGCGCACTACCCGCTCGGCCCGGAGGAACTGGCCGACGCCCACGCCACCTTCATCCGCGACTACGGCCTCTCCCTGGTCGGCGGCTGCTGCGGCACCACCCCGGAGCACCTGCGGGCGCTGGTCGAGCGGGTGCGCGGCCTGGAGAAGGGCAAGCGCAAGGTGCGCCACGAGGCCGGCGTCGCCTCGCTCTACACCCACGTGCCGTTCAAGCAGGACGCCGCCTACCTGGCCGTCGGCGAACGCACGAACGCCAACGGCTCCAAGGCCTTCCGCGAGGCGATGCTCGAAGCGCGGTGGGACGACTGCGTCGAGATCGCCCGCGCCCAGATCCGCGACGGCGCGCACCTGCTCGACCTGTGCGTCGACTACGTCGGCCGCGACGGCGTCGCGGACATGAAGGAACTCGCCGGACGCTTCGCCACGGCCTCGACGCTGCCGATCGTGCTCGACTCCACCGAGCCCGCGGTCCTGCAGGCCGGTCTCGAGATGCTCGGCGGCCGGGTCATCATCAACTCGGTCAACTTCGAGGACGGCGACGGGCCGGAATCGCGCTTCTCGAAGATCATGCCGCTGGTGCAGGAGCACGGTGCCGGCGTCGTCGTGATGTGCATCGACGAGCAGGGCCAGGCCCGCACCGCCGAGCGCAAGGTCGAGATCGCGGGGCGCACCATCGACGACCTCGTGGAGAAGTGGGGCATGCGGGTCGACGACATCTTCGTCGACTGCCTCGCCTTCACGATCGGCGCCGGGCTGGAGGAGTCCCGCAAGGACGGCCTGGAGACCCTCGAAGGCATCAAGCTGCTCAAGCAGCGCTACCCGACGGTGCAGACCACGCTCGGGCTGTCCAACATCTCCTTCGGCCTCAACCCGGCCGCGCGGATCGTGCTGAACTCGGTGTACCTGCACGAGGCGCAGAAGGCCGGGCTGGACTCGGCGATCGTGCACGCGTCGAAGATCCTGCCGATGGCGCGCATCCCCGAGGAGCGGCGCAACGTCGCCCTCGACCTGATCTACGACCGGCGCCGCCCGGCCACGGCCGACACTCCCGCCTACGACCCGCTGCAGACGTTCCTCGAACTCTTCGAGGGCGTCGACGCCGCGAGCATGGCCTCGGCCAAGGCGGAGGAGCTGCTCTCGCTGCCGCTGTTCGAGCGGCTCGAGCGGCGCGTCGTCGACGGCGCGCGCAAGGGCCTGGAGGGCGACCTCGACCTCGCGCTGGCCGAGCGGCCGGCGCTGGAGATCATCAACGAGACCCTGCTGTCCGGCATGAAGACCGTCGGTGAGCTCTTCGGCTCCGGCCAGATGCAGCTGCCGTTCGTGCTGCAGTCCGCCGAGGTCATGAAGACCGCGGTGGCCTACCTCGAGCCGCACATGGAGAAGGTCGAGGGCGAGGAGTCCGGCAAGGGCTCGATCGTGCTCGCCACCGTCAAGGGCGACGTCCACGACATCGGCAAGAACCTCGTCGACATCATCCTGTCCAACAACGGCTACCGGGTCGTGAACATCGGCATCAAGCAGCCGATCGCCGCCATCGTCGAGGCCGCCGAGGAGCACAACGTCGACGTCGTCGGCATGTCCGGCCTGCTGGTCAAGTCGACCGTCATCATGAAGGAGAACCTCGAGGAGCTCGGCCTGCGCAAGCTGGCCGAGAAGTGGCCGATCCTCCTCGGTGGTGCCGCGCTCACCCGGTCCTTCGTCGAGGAGGACCTGGCCGAGCAGTTCGACGGTCAGGTGCGTTACGCCCGCGACGCCTTCGAGGGCCTGCGCCTGATGGACGCCTTCATGGCCGTCAAGCGCGGCATCCCCGGCGCCGAGCTGCCGCCGCTCAAGAAGCGGCGCGTGACCACCGGCGGAGCGAAGCTCGAAGCTCACGCCGTTGGACCAGATGCCGGCCCGCTCCGACGTCGCCGTCGACAACAAGGTCCCGACCCCGCCGTTCTGGGGAACCCGGATCGTCAAGGGCATCGCGCTGGCGGACTACTCCTCCTATCTCGACGAGCGCGCGCTCTTCCTCGGCCAGTGGGGCCTGAAGTCCACCCGCGGTGCCGAGGGCCCGGACTACGCCGAGCTGATCGAGACCGAGGGCCGCCCGCGGCTGCGGATGTGGCTGGACCGGATCCTGGCGGAGAAGATGCTGGAGGCGGCCGTCGTCTACGGCTACTTCCCCTGCTACTCCGAGGGCGACGACCTGGTCGTGCTGCACCACGAAGGTCCGCAAGAGGGTCAGGAGCGGCTGCGCTTCACCTTCCCGCGCCAGCGCCGCGACCGGCACCTGTGCCTGTCGCGACTTCTTCCGACCGAAGTCCTCCGGCGAGACCGACGTCATCGCCTTCCACCTGGTGACGATGGGCAACCGGATCTCCGAGGCGGCCAACGAACTGTTCGCCAGCAACTCCTACCGCGACTACGTCGAACTGCACGGCCTGTCCGTCCAGCTGACCGAGGCCCTCGCCGAGATGTGGCACGCCCGCATCCGCGAGGAACTGTCCTTCGGCGACGAGGACGGCGACCTGGACGCGATGCTGCGCCAGGGCTACCGCGGCTCGCGCTACTCCTTCGGCTACCCGGCCTGCCCGGACCTGGAGGACCGGGTGAAGCTGGTCCACCTGCTGGAGCCGGGCCGGATCGGTGTCGAGCTCTCCGAGGAACTGCAGCTGCACCCGGAGCAGTCCACCGACGCCCTCGTGGTCCATCACCCCGAAGCCAAGTACTTCAACACCTGATCGCTGCGTCAGCGGGATCATGGGTTATCGCCGTCGAAGTCGCTGGACGTGAGGGGGGCTTCATGGGCGCGGACATGCAGCGGCATCTCGGGGCGTACGCGGTTTGCGTGCGTGACGGGGAGATTCTGATGGCACGTCAGGCACCGGATGCTGTCGACGGCGGGAAGTGGACGCTGCCGGGCGGGGGAGTCCTGCCGGGGGAGCACCCGGACGAGGCGGTGCTGCGCGAGCTCCGCGAGGAGACCGGCCTGACCGGCGCCCGCGGACCCGTTCGCGCGGTCGTACCTCCCGCGTCCGCGACACTCGACGTCCACGAGGTCGAGAACACCACCGACCGCTGCCAGTGGATTCCTCTCGCCGAGCTTCGGAGCTTCCCGCTGGTCCTGCTCGCGGAGTTCGTGGCGGACCTGCTCGAGGCGAACGCGTGAACCGGGTCGCCCGGTTCGCCGGCATCGGCGGACCGGCAGCCTTCGTCGGAGCGTGGGCCATCGGCAGCGCGGTCAAGGACGGGTACTCGCCGGTCTCGGACGCGATCAGCCGGCTCGCCGAACAGGACGCGTCCACGCAGCCGCTGATGACGGCCGGGTTCCTCGGCTTCGGTCTGCTCATGCCGGTCTTCGCGCGAGCGCTCGGGCAGGAACTCGGGTCCCGCTCGGTGCAGGCCACGGTAACCGCGTCCGCCGTCGCGACCCTGGCGGTGGCAGCGTTCCCTCTTAGTCCCGAAGGCGGGACGTCGGTGGACACCCTGGCACAACGTCGCCGCCGGCGTGGCCTACGCGGCCAACGTCCTGGCCCCGATCGTGGCTGCTCCCCACCTGCGCACGCGGGTGGCCCGTCGCGCGTCCTACGCGCTCTCGGCAGCGATGACGGCAGCCCTGGTCGGCAGCCTCGCCCTCGACGACCTGACCGGACTGCTCCAGCGCGCCGGCCTGACGATGTACGACGTGTGGGCGGTGGCCCTCGCCGTCACCGTGCTGGGCCGGGAGCCGGGAGTCCGGCACAACTGATCGACATGGTTGCACTCGCTCATCCGCGATGGATCGGGTCCACCCAGAGCACGGTCTCGGGGGAGTCGGCGCCCTCGATGTCGAGGTTGACCACGATCGCGTCCTGACCCGAGCGGGCGAGGACGCAGTGCAGTTCGGTGTCCGGGTCGGCGTTGATCTCCTGGTGCGGCACGTAGGGCGGGACCCAGATGAAGTCCCCGGGGCCGGCCTCGGCGGTGAACTCCAATCGCTCGCCCCAGCGCATCCGGGCCAGGCCGCTGACGACGTAGATGACGCTCTCCAGGTCGCCGTGGTGGTGCGCGCCGGTCTTCGCGCCGGCGGCGACGCGCACGGTGCCGGCCCACAGGCCCTGGGCGCCGGTGCGGGCGCCGTTGACCGCGGCCGCGCGGAACATCCCCGGAGTCTGCGGGGTGTTGGTGTCCAGCGCGTCGGCCGGGATGACGGCCACGCCGTCGGTACGCCAGCGTCCGTCCACGAAGGCCTCCCTGACTGAGTCGTTGCGTCCGCCCAAGTGGTCGTTAGAGCGACCACCCAGGCGGACGCTAGTGCGATCAGGCTGCCAGAGCGGCGCGCAACGCTGCCGGGTCGAAGACGACCTTCGCGTCGAGCGCCTTGCCGTCCAGGAGCAGCTCCGGTGTTCCGGTGTTGCCGTTCCGGCTTGCCTGGTCGTCGATCTGCCGCGCCCAGGCCGCATACGTCTGGTCGCGGACGGCGTCGACGAACGACGGGTCGGTCAGGCCCACCGAGCGCGCCGAGTTGCAGACAGGTCGTCGACGGTGAAGCCGCCGCTGTGCTCCTCGGGCTGGTGCGGCGAACAGCGCCGCCCGCAGCTCCTCGAACTTGCCCGCGTCCTGCGCCGCACCGAGGGCGGCGACGGCCCGCACGCTCTCCGGGCCGAGGAAGCTGCGCATCCGGTACTCGACCTTCGACCTGGCCGGCCGCGACCGCCTCGGCCAGGACGGCGCCGGAGGTCTGCTCGAACTGCGCGCAGATCGGGCACTGCGGGTCCTCGTAGGCGATGACGGTGTGCGGGGCGTCGGCGCGGCCGACCACGATCCCGCCGGCGGCGGTCACCCCGACCGGGACAGCCGTCGGGGGAGCCGGCGCGGTGGCGGCGCCGATGGCGGCCCCGGTGGCGCCGGAGAGCAGCACCGCACCCACGACGCCGGCGGCGAGCAGACGGCGAGTGACGACGTGCCGCGCGACGGCAGTGCTGTGGCGGTGGGTGACCACCCGGGCCTGCCGGGCGTCGAGTCCTTCGGTGACCGGCGCCTGCGGGGGACGGGCATCAAGCGCCAGCCGCGAGCGGCCGAGCCAGGCCAGACCCAGCGCCAGCACGAGCAACGCGACGTCCCGCACGATCTCGCCGGTGTAGTGCGGGTTCTCGGTCGGCCCGCCGCCGCCGAAGCAGCCGCAGTCGATCTGCAGCCCGCGCGCGGCAGCAGTGGCGATGCCGATCGTGAACGCGGTCAGCAGCACGGCGGCGATGGCGGCACTCGCGCGCAGCGCGACGCCGAGCAGCAGGGCAACCGCGAGCGCGACCTCCAGCGCGGGCAGGCCGCGCCCGACGAGCGTCTCCAGCCCGTCGGGCAGGAGTTGGTACGCGCGCACCGCACGGACGGAGGCGGCCGGATCGCCGATCTTGGCCAGGCCGGCGACGGCGAAGACACCGGCGAGAACAAGACGGGCGAGGGTGCCGGCCCACGCGGTGGCCGGATGGGCGCCCAGGCGTTCGGGCCGCGAGAGACCCGAACCCGGAACGGAATCGGTGACGGCAGAGCTGATGGAAGAACGAACAGAACTGGACATGGGTGAACTCCGACGAGGCGGGGCCGCGGGCCCCGCGTCGGCGGGTTACCCGGCGGCCGGAAGGGCGAGCGGCGCCACGGCGGCGCGGCTCAGGACCGGCGAGAGATGCACCGGGCGGGGTGGACCGCGGCGACGGGTGCGACGGGCGAGCACCCGCCCCGCGTCCAGCACCCGCGCCGGCGTCGGCCGCGCTGCGCGGGCCGGACCGGACGGGATTGTGGGGAGGAGGTGGCGCAACAGGCAGGCCAGGGCGAGCAGGCCGGAGACGGTGCTCGCGACGATCGCCCGGACCAGGTCTGCTGCGGCTGCCGTCAGGTCGGCGGCCGCTCGGCCACCCCGCACGGCCAGCGCGAGCACCAGGCAGGCGAAAAGCTGGGCGGCGACGAGGGTCCAGCCGGCCTGTGCGGTCAGGGAGCCGAGCAACCCGGGCCGGACCTGCGCGCTGGACGGGCAGCAGACCAGGGCCCGCGCGTCGGCGGCCTGGCCGGTCGCGGCGACGGCCAGGGCGTGGGTGCCGAACTGCGCGAGGGCGAGGACGGCGGTCAAGGTCAGAACCGAGGTGGCGCGCGCGGCCAGAGGCCACAGCACGAGGGCGAGGAGCACGCCACCGAGCAGGAGCAGCGACGGGCCCGGCGCGGCGGTGCTGTCGGCCCGCAGGGCCTGGTGCGTGCTGAGGCCGGCGAGCCCGGTAACCGCGGCCACCGCTCGCGCCGGACGCCCAGCGCCGATTCTGACCCCAGCTCACACCACGATCAGACGCCCGCCCGCTGTGCTCGCGCTGTGCGCGTCCTGAGGCCCCGCCACGAGTGGGCGTCAGGCGGTGCGTCGCACCGCACGCACCACCGCGTCCACACCGGTACCGAGAGCAGCGCGCGGTTGTTCCTCAGCGACCTGCAGGTCCCAGCCGGACGGGTCGAGCGCGGCCACGGCGGCATCGACCGAGACCTGGATCTGTCCCGCCGCCGGAGTCGGCTCGCCGGTCGCGGGATCGACGGCCTGGTGGCCGACCAGGAGCAGCGTGCCGCCCGGCGCGACCCCGGCCCCGAGCCGGGCGACCAGGTCCTCCATCGGCCCGTCGACGTGCACGAACAGGCAGCTGACCAGGTCGTAGCGTCCCGTCGGCGGCGCCCAGACGCCGAGGTCACCCTCGACCCACTCGATGCGCTCCGCCACCTCGTCGCCGAGCGCCTGCACGGTCGATCGCCCGTAGTCGAGGGCGGCCGCGGCGAAGTCCACCGCCGTCACCTGCCAGCCGGACGCGGCGAGCCAGATCGCCTCCGAGCCGTGACCGCAGCCCGCGTCGAGTGCATGTCCGGCGAGAAGGTCGCTCGCGGTATCGACCAGGTACGTGCTCGGGGGCCGGGTCGCCATCGTGTCCGGCTGCTCGCGGAGCGCCTGGGCCCAGCGTGCTTCCCAGAAGTCCCGGTCGAAGGCCTTCGCGCTCACGCGCCCACCTTGGCAGGGCGACGTCCCGGACGGGAGACAGACGACAGACACGGGTCCGATCGTCTTGCTGAGTGATCCACATCACAGCACAATGGCGATATGCCGGGCTCCGCTTCGGCGCCCCGGGCCACCCTCTGCGGGAGGGCCCCATGGAGACCATCGTCATCACCCGGACCTTCGACGGCGGACTCGACGACATGGTCGAGTACGCGCGCTCCCTGAACTCCCGGTTGAACTGGCCCGGCGCGGTGCTGGAGTTCGAGCGGCCCGGCGAGCAGTTGGGCTACACCGTCGGCATGCGGCTCAAGGCCGCCACGATGACCGACGTCTCGCTCGAGGAGACGCTCAGCGACGTCGAGCGCTCCGAGAACGGCGAGGTCCTGTTCTCGACGGTCAACCGAGGGCTCTGGCCGGACGGGCACATGACCGTGCTTGCGGAGTGGCGCTTCATCCCGGGCGACGAGGGCGACCCGAACACGCTCCGGTACACCTACTCCTACCCGCCACCGAGCTCGAAGCTGGTGAAACCCAAGCAGCTGCCTGCCTTCAACGAGGCGATGGAGAAGGTCTGCAACCGCTTCATCAAGGGCGTGCTCGCGCACGGCGGATCGGCGGAGCTGGCCGCCGCGACGCCGGTGGCGCCCGAGCCGCTGTCGGTGGCTGTTCCGACCGGGTCGCATGCCGTTCGAGGGGGCCATGCCGCCGACGCCCCAGGCGGCGGCGTACCAGGTCGCGGGGATGGACACCGTGGTCGCCACCGCGAGCTTCTCCGGCGACCTCGACGCGATGGTCGAGTACACCCGATCCCTGAAATCACGCCTGAACTGGCCGGGAGCGGTCCTCGAGAGCGAGATGGCCGGCGAGCTCACCTACCAGGTCGGGATGCGGATCCAGGCCGCGGTGCATGACCGACGTCAACGTCACCGAACGGCTTGGTCCGGTCGACCGCCTCGACGACGGGGCCGTCCGGTTCACCACGGTGCACCGGGTGCTGTGGCCCGACGGGCTGCAGGCCGACGCGATCACCGAGTACCTGTTCGTCCCCGGCCCGGGCGGAGGGCCCCACACGCTCCGATTCAGCTACAGCTACCCGCCGCCGAGCACGAAGCTGGTCCGAACCAAGGAGTTGCCGGCCTTCCACGCCGCGATGGAGAAGGTCTCCTCGCGCTACCTGGACAAGCTCGTGAAGACCGTCTGAACCTGTGTGAACGGCCGGTCGACTTGACGGACGTAGCAAGGCCAACTCACGATGCCGGAATGCGCCCAGTTGCCCGCTTGGCCGGTTCCCTGACCCTGTCCGTTGCGCTGTGCGCCGCCGCGGTCGGCACGCTCCCGCGCACAGCGGACGCCTCGGCAGGCCCATCCTGGGGGTCGGAAACCGGGCGGCAGTTCTCCGTTCTCGGCGTTCCTGGCGCCCCGGTGGCGGACGTGATCGCCGCAGTCGAGGCCGCCGGCGGCACGGTCCGCGACGCCAATGCGGTGATCGGTCTGGTCACTGCCGAGGCCGGTTCCGAGGGCTTCACCCAGCGCGTCGCGCGCAACGGATCGGTCGAGGTCGTCGCCCCGGTGCGGGCGATCGGCCGGGTGCCGGAGCTGCTGCCGGCGCTGCCGGACCAACTGGAGAAGGTCCAGCCGCAGGCGGTGGTGCGGGGGAAGCAGACCTCGCCGCGCCCGGTCGGCCCGGCCGGCGACCCCCTCGACGTGCATCTGTGGGGCCTGACCGCGATCAACGCGGCCGAGGCGCACAAGACCGAACTCGGCGACAAGCGGGTGCTGGTCGGCGTCATGGACACCGGGGTCGACGGCACCCACCCGGACATCGCGCCCAACTTCAACAAGGCGCTCTCGCGCAACTTCGCCACCGACATCCCGGTCGATCCGCTCGGCGGCGAGGTCGACGGCCCGTGCGAGGCCGCGGACTGCCTCGACCCGGTGGACGCCGACGACAACGGCCACGGCACCCACGTGGCCGGCACGATCGCCGCGGCGATGGACGGCTTCGGGCTCTCCGGCGTCGCGCCGGGCGTCACGATCGTCAACGTCCGCGCCGCGCAGGACTCCGGGTTCTTCTTCCTGCAGTCGGTCGTCAACGCGATCACCTACTCCGCCGACATCGGCATCGACGTACTCAACATGTCCTTCTACACCGACCCGTGGGCCGCCCTGTGCGCGGCGAACCCGGCCGACACCCCCGAGCAGCAGGCCGAGCAGAAGCTCATCCTGGACGGCATGGCCCGGGCGATGGCCTACGCCGACGGCAAGGGCGTGACGCAGGTGGTCGCCCTCGGCAACGCCAACCAGGACCCGACCGCGCCGCGCATCGACGCCTCCAGCCCGAACTACCCGGCGAACACCGCGCACCCGCGCCTGGTCGACGGCACGTGCAAGTCCATGCCGGCGGGCGACGAGCACGCGGTCCGGGTCGGCGCCTACGGCCCCTCGGGCAACAAGGCCGGGTTCTCGAACTTCGGGCCCTCGCTGTCGGTCGCGGCGCCCGGCGGCTGGATCAACGACTACGCCGGCACCCCGCAGGGCGGCCAGAACGAGAACGGCATCCTCTCCGCGCTGCCCCGAGCGCTGGCGATGAAGGAAGGCACGGTCGACGCCAACGGCCGGCTGACCGACCTGGGTGAGTCCCAGGGCGTCGAGGCGGCCTGCAAGGGCAAGGTCTGCGGCTTCTACCACTACCTGCAGGGCACCTCGATGGCCGCGCCGCACGCCGCCGGCGTCGCGGCCCTGATCGTCAGCGCCTACGGCAGCGGGCAGGGCGCGGCGTTCGGTCTCCCGGCCGCGCAGGTTCGCGCCGTGCTCGAGGGCACCGCCCGCGGCATGGCGTGCCCCGACCCGCTCGTCGCCTTCGTCACCTACCAGGCGGCGTGTGCGGGAGACACCGCGTTCAACACCTTCTACGGCCACGGCTCGGTCGATGCCCTGGCTGCGGTCACCGCCGGCGCCCCACTGCTGAAGATGTACGCGCGGAACTGACGCACCATCAGCTAGTGGGTGGCGATCGCCTTCAGGATGTCGAGCCGCCCGGCGCGCCAGGCGGGCCACACCGCCGCCAGGACGCCGATCAGCGCGGACGCGATCAGGAAGATGATCAGCTGCAGGTAGGGGATGCCGAGCTCGGTGATGCCCTCGTCGATCAGCGCCCGTTGGAGCGCGACCCCGAAGCCCAGGCCGACGATCAGCCCGAGCACCGCACCGAAGACGGAAATCACCACTGCTTCCAGCCGGACCATCCGGCGGAGCTGGCGACGGTTGGTGCCGATCGCCCGCAGCAACCCGAGTTCGCGGGTGCGTTCGGTCACCGAGAGCGCGAGTGTGTTGATGATGCCGAGCACGGCGATGATGATCGCGAGCGCGAGCAAGGCGTAGATGAAGTACAGGAACATGTTGGTCTGCGCGCGCAGAGAGTCCGTGTACTCGTCGCGGTCCCGGAGTTCGATCGCCGGGTTGTTCGACAACGAGTCTTCCAGTCGCTGGCGGACCTCGGCTTGATTTGCTCCGTCGTCGAGGTTGACGAAGGCGTAGAGGTCGACCGGTCGGGTGCCGCCGTCGGCGGCGGTGTCGAGTGAGATGAGGTAACCGCCGAGCATCTGGTTGAGCTCGTAGATGCCACCGACGCGCAGGGACATTTTCGTGCCGTCGAGGAAGGTGGCCTCGAGTGAGTCGCCCACCTTGACGTCGCGGCTCTCAGCGACGTTCTCATCGACCAGCAACCCGTGGTCGGCCAGGCCGCCCGAGTCGCCGGCGAGGTAGTCGATGTCGAAGGACTGGTCCAGAGCGTCAGGGGTGACGGCGCTGATGGCCCGGGTTCCGCCGTCGATCTGCACGGCGGTGTACCGCATCTCGGTGACGGACTCGACGCCCTCGGTGTCGCGGGCCCGCTCGGCGATCTCGGCGCTGAACGGGGTGAAGGTGTCGTCGGAGTAGATGAACTCCGCCTTCAGCCCTTGATCCACCACCTTGCCGAATGTCGCGTTGATCGACGAGGCCAGCACCCCGAAGGTGCCGATCAGCGCCAGACCGATCATGAGGGCGGAGGCAGTCGCGGCGGTCCGTCGTGGGTTGCGCTGGGCATTGGCCACCGACAGGCGGCCCATGGTGCCCCAGATTCTGGGGAGGGGATCGCCCAGCACGTGGACGAACGGCCGGGCGAGCATCGGGCTGACGATGGTGATACCGAGGAACACCCCGAACACGCCGAGACCGACCAGGGCGACAGGCTTGGATCCGGCGCCGGCCAGGCCGAGCGCGAGCACGACCATGCTCACCACGGTGAGGACGGCGCCGATCAGGGCGCGCCGGCGCAGCGACTTCTCGGGCATGGCGATGTGGTCGGTCATCGCCGCCACCGGCGGGATCTTCGCCGCCCGCCGGGCAGGGAAGTACGCCGCGACCATCGTGACTGGGACGCCGACCAGGTAGGCCGTCATCACGGTCCCGGCCGACAGGACGAGGCCCTGGTCACCGATCTCGAGGCCGATCTTCTCGAAAAAGGCAAGCAGCGCCGAGGCGATGCCGAGACCGGCGAACAGGCCCAGCGTGGACCCGACGATGCCGACGACGACGGCCTCGACCATCACCGATCGGGTGACCTGGGACCGGCTCGCCCCGAGTGCGCGCAGCAGCGCGAGTTCACGGGTGCGCTGGGCGACCAGCATCGTGAAGGTGTTGAGGATGATGAACGAGCCGACGAACACGGCGATGAGCGCGAACACCAACAGCAGGATGTTGAGGAAGCCCAGCGCCTCCTTGATGTCGGAGGCGTTCTCGTCGGACTGCTCGGCCTTGGTCCGGGCGATGTACTCGTCCGGGATCGCGGCCTGCACAGCGTCGGCGAGCTGGTCGAGGTTCTGCCCCGGCTCGGCGTCGACGCGGATCTCGGTGAAGTCGTCGGAGCCGAGGATCTCGTGCGCGCGTTCCTCGGTGAAACCGGTGAGACTCGCCCCGCCGAGGTTGCCGGTGTCGCCGAACTTGAAGATGCCGACGATCGTGGCCTCGATCTCCGGGCCGGGCGTGAGCAGCCGGACCCGGTCGTCGATGGCGAGATCGCCCTTGTCCGCGGTGACCGAGTCGAGCACGACCTCGTTGCCGTTCGACGGCACCCGCCCGTCGAGCAGGGTGACGGTGTCGTCGCTGCCCTCCTCGGGGTAGTCGATCCCGAGGCCAGGGGCTCCGCCGCTGCTGACCAGGTCGCCGTCGGAGCCGATGACGCGTACGCCCTCGACCGTGATGTCGCCTTCGGCCTTCTCGACACCCGGGACCTCGGCGATCCGGCTGACGAGGTCGGCCGGCACGGTGGTCGCGCCGTTCTCCTGCCCGGGGACGTTGGCGTCGAAGGCGGTCTCCCGGCTGACCGTGACGTCGGCGGAGATCTCGTCGAAGAGCGCGTCGAAGGCCGTTGAGATCGTGTTGGTGAACACCAGGGACCCGGCGACGAACGCAACGCCGAGGATCACGGCGATGCCCGAGAGCATCAGCCGCAAGCGGTGCGCCACGACACTGCGCAGCGAGGCCTTCCACATGGGTCAGGCTCCCGAGCCGGTCTCGGTCTGCTTGCGCGCCAGCCAGGCATCCCAGTCGGCGTCGGTCCACTTCGCCATGTCGATGGCGTCCGGCGGGGCCGGCCCGTTCGCCGACGGGGTAACCGCGGCGGCGGCAGCGGGCTCGGGCACGGGCATCGGTGGCGGCACCGGGGTGGGCCGGGGAACGCTGCCCGGGGCGGGGGCCAGGGGGATCGGCGGCGCGAAGGTCGGGGGCGCGGCGGCGGCCGGGGGCGTGTAAGCCGGAGGCGGGGTGGCAAGGGCCGGGGTGGCCGGCGGCAAGTCGTAGGACGTCTCGGCCCAGACCACCTCGGGGTGCGGGAGGTCGGCCTCGAAGGCCTTCATCCGCTCCAGCACGCGCTCCGAGGTCGGGTCCTGCATCTCGTCGACGATCCGGCCGTCCGCGAGGAACAGCACGCGGTCGGCGTACGCGGCCGCGCTCGGGTCATGGGTGACCATCGCGATGGTCTGGCCGGTGCGGCGTACCGACTCGCGCAGGAACGAGAGGACCTCGGCGCCGGTCCGTGAGTCCAGGTTGCCGGTCGGCTCGTCGGCGAAGACGATCGCCGGGCGTCCGGCCAGTGCGCGGGCGCAGGCGACACGTTGCTGCTGGCCGCCGGAAAGCTCGTTGGGACGGTGCTTGAGCCGGTCCCGCAGGCCGAGGGTGTCGACCACGGTGGAGAGCCAGGCCGGGTCGATCGGGTGCCCGGCGATGTCGGAGGGCAGGGTGATGTTCTCCAGTGCGGTCAGGGTGGGCACCAGGTTGTACGCCTGGAACACGAATCCGATCCGGTCCCGGCGCAGCCGGGTCAGGCGGCGGTCGTCGAGCGCATTGAGCTGGATGTCGCCGATGTAGACCGCGCCGCTCGTGGCCGAGTCCAGGCCGGCCATGCAGTGCATCAACGTCGATTTACCGGACCCCGAGGGCCCCATGATCGCGGTGAACTGGCCTGAGGAGAACGCGACGTCGACGTTGTCCAGCGCCACCACGGTGGTGTTGCCGGTGCCGTAGCTCTTGGTCAGACCCACGCAGTGGGCCGCGACGCCGGACGGCGTGGCGGATTGGCCGAGTGGTGCTGCCGGTTCGGCAGGCGTCGGATAGGCGGCGGGGCCCGAAGTCATGTTCCGTCCCAGGATCGAGATAGTTGATCCACTTCACCTTAAGCAACAGAGGTAACAGTCCGCATAACATCGGGTCAGGAGGTCGTTCGGGGGTTGCGACCGCGAGAAGGACCGGGGTAGGCGTGACCGAGCAGGCGGCACCGCCGTCCCGGGGCAACGGTTGGCAGATGGGCCGGATCCTCGGGGTGCCCGTGTACGTCGCCCCGTCGTGGGTGATCATCGCCCTGCTGATCACCCTGATCTTCGCCCCGAACGTCGGTTATGACATCCCGGAGATCGAGGGCGGGAAGTACGCCGTCTCCTTCGCCTACGCCGTCCTGCTCTACGCGTCCGTGCTCATCCACGAGCTCGGTCATGCCGTCACCGCGATGAAGTTCGGGATCCCGGTCAAGCGGATCACGCTCCAGCTCCTCGGCGGCGTCACCGAGATGAGCCGCGAATCCAACTCCCCGCGCCGCGAGTTCGCGATCGCCGGCGCCGGGCCTGCGCTGTCCCTGCTCCTGGGGCTGGCCGCCTGGGCGGCCATCCACGCACTGGGCGGCGACCCGGGCGGCTTCTCCGGCTCGACCGCGGCGAGCAACCCCGACGACTCGGTCCAGTTGCGCATCACGCTTGAGCTGCTCGATGCGTTGATGTACGCGAACATCGCGGTCGGCATCTTCAACCTGCTGCCCGGGCTGCCCTTGGACGGCGGGATCATGCTGCGCTCCGTGTTGTGGGGCGCGACCGGGCACCCGAACCGGGCCACCATCGCCGTCGGGCACGTCGGCCGCGTGCTGGCGGTCGTCGTCTTCTTCATCCCGATCGGCCTCGACGCGGCCGCCGGGCGTGACCCGGACGTGGTGTCCGTGGTCTGGGGCGCCCTGCTCGGCGGGTTCATCTGGGTCGGCGCGACGGCGTCCCTGCGCGGGGCGCAGATCCGGGAGAAGCTGCCCAGCCTCGGGGCCCGGGCGATGGCCCGCCGCGCCCTCCCGGTCGATGCCAACCTCCCCCTGGCCGAGGCGCTGCGCCGCGCGGGCGCGCTCGGCGTGAGCGGCCTGGTCGTCGTCGACGCCAACGGCGCGCCGATCGGGTTGGTGAACGAGGCGGCCGTGACGGCGACCCCGGAACAGCGCCGGCCCTGGGTCACCGTGTCCACCCTGGCCCGCCGGATCGAGCCGGGCCTGATGATCGCCGCGGACCTCACCGGCGAGGACCTGATCCGCCGCCTCGACGCCACCCCGGCCACCGAGTACCTCGTGGTCGAGGCCGACGGTGCGATCGTCGGCATCCTGGCCACCGCGGACGTCAACAAGGCCGTGCAGGCCTGACTCTCACTGGCGCGGCTGCCCCACTTGTGACTGGGCGCCTTAGGCGTCGTCAGCTTCGCGGCCAGGATGCAGCACGGATCTGATCGTGCTCGACCTGTCGATGCCCGGCACGGACGGGGTTCAGCGCGCTCGCGACCTGAGCCCTGCGGCCGCTCGGAGGGCGCGCCATTACTGTGACCGCCCATGACCATCCACCGGGGCCCGTTCCGCGACGGTGACCTCGTCCAGCTGACCGACCCGAAGGGCCGGTACAGCACGATCACCCTGCAGGCCGGCAAGGTCTACCACTCGCACAAGGGGAACTTCCCGCACGACGAGCTGATCGGCGCTCCCGAGGGCACGGTCATCCGCACCAACGGTGGCCAGGACTTCCTCGCCCTGCGCCCCCTGCTGTCGGACTTCGTGCTGTCGATGCCGCGCGGGGCCACCGTCGTCTACCCCAAGGACGCCGCGCAGATCATCGGTCTGGCCGACATCTACCCCGGCGCCCGGGTGCTGGAGGCCGGCGCGGGCTCCGGCGCGCTGTCCTGCTCGCTGCTGCGCGCGGTGGGCGAGACGGGCCGGGTCTCCTCCTACGAGCGGCGCCCGGAGTTCGCCGCGATCGCCCGCAAGAACGTCGAGCGCTTCTTCGGCGGGCCGCACCCGGCCTGGGAGCTCACGGTCGGGGACCTGGTGGACTCGTTGGCGTTCGCGCCGGACGACGCCGAGGTGGACCGGGTCGTGCTGGACATGCTCGCGCCCTGGGAGTGCATCGAGGCGGTGTCCCAGCGGCTGGTCCCCGGCGGGGTGCTCTGCGTCTACGTGGCCACGACTACCCAAATGTCGCGCCTGGTCGAGGACCTGCGGGCGGCCAAGGCGTTCACCGAGCCGGCGGCCTGGGAGACCCTGGTCCGGACCTGGCACGTCGAGGGGCTGGCGGTGCGGCCTGACCACCGGATGATCGGCCACACGGGGTTTCTCGTGACTACCCGGCGGATGGCCCCCGGGGTGGCCCCGCCGGCACGCCGCCGCCGGCCGGCCAAGGGCGCGTATCCGGACGAAATCGACGCATCGCAGGCCCCCGAGGGGCCGTTTCGACCGAAGCTTCCGTGACCGGGCGCCGATAGGCCGAACGGGGGAGCCGGGGCTGGACGTTCGGTTCGTCACGGCGCTTCGCCGCACCCCCGGGAACTACGGGTTGTAATGTCAACTTCCAGCCACCTCGGGAGGTGAGGATCGTGACCGAACAGGACGATCGCGGCGGTTCGCGCGGTGACGCCGATCTGCTCAGCCAGGTTGCATTCCTGGAGCAGGAAGTGGCGGTCCTCCGCCGCCGGCTCACCGAGGCCCCGCGCCACTCCCGACAGCTCGAGGACCGGATCGTCGAGCTCCAGACCCAGCTCTCCGGCACCAGCTCGCAGAACGAGCGCCTGGTCGCCACTCTGCGCGAGGCACGTGAGCAGATCATCGCGCTCAAGGAAGAGGTCGACCGGCTGGCCCAGCCGCCGTCCGGCTACGGCGTCTTCATCTCCGCGGCCGAGGACGGCACCGTCGACGTGTTCACCGGCGGGCGAAAGCTCCGCGTCGCGGTGAGCCCGGACATCGACCCCGAGACCCTCGAGCCCGGCCGCGAGGTCATGCTCAACGAGGCACTCAACGTCGTGCGGGTCATGGAGTGGGAGCGCATCGGCGAGGTCGTCATGCTCAAGGAGATCCTTGAGGACGGCATGCGCGCGCTGGTCACCGGCCACACCGACGAGGAGCGTGTCGTCTGGCTGGCCGAGCCGCTGCGCGGCGAGGTCATCCGCATCGGCGACTCCCTGCTGCTGGAGGGCCGCTCGGGCTACGTCTACGAGCGGGTGCCCAAGGCCGAGGTCGAGGAGCTCGTCCTCGAAGAGGTCCCGGACATCGACTACTCCTCGATCGGCGGCCTGATGTCGCAGATCGAGGCGATCCGCGACGCCGTCGAGCTTCCCTACCTGCACCGCGACCTGTTCATCGAGCACAAGCTGCGCCCGCCGAAGGGTGTGCTGCTCTACGGCCCGCCCGGATGCGGCAAGACGCTGATCGCCAAGGCGGTCGCGAACAGCCTCGCCAAGAAGGTCGCCGAGCACACCGGCCGCCCGGAGGGGAAGTCCTACTTCCTCAACATCAAGGGCCCCGAGCTGCTCAACAAGTACGTCGGTGAGACCGAGCGCCACATCCGTCTGGTCTTCCAGCGCGCGCGGGAGAAGGCGTCCGAGGGCACGCCGGTCATCGTCTTCTTCGACGAGATGGACTCGCTGTTCCGCACCCGCGGTTCCGGTGTCAGCTCCGACGTCGAGAACACGATCGTGCCGCAGCTGCTCTCGGAGATCGACGGTGTCGAGGGACTGGAGAACGTCGTCGTGATCGGCGCCTCCAACCGCGAGGACATGATCGACCCCGCGATCCTGCGGCCCGGCCGGCTGGACGTGAAGATCAAGATCGAGCGCCCGGACGCCGAGGCGGCCAAGGACATCTTCGGCAAATACATCATCGAGGACCTGCCGCTGCACGCGGACGACCTCGCCGAGCACAGCGGGGACCGGGCGGCCACCGTCGCCTCGATGATCCAGCGCACGGTCGAGCGCGTGTACGCCGACGCCGAGGAGAACCGCTTCCTCGAGGTCACGTACGCCAACGGGGACAAGGAGGTCCTGTACTTCAAGGACTTCAACTCCGGCGCCATGATCGAGAACATCGTCAACCGCGCGAAGAAGATGGCGATCAAGGACTGGCTCGACCACCAGCAGCGCGGCATCCGCGTCTCGCACCTGATGGCGGCGTGCGTGGACGAGTTCAAGGAGAACGAGGACCTGCCCAACACGACGAACCCGGACGACTGGGCTCGCATCTCCGGTAAGAAGGGTGAGCGGATCGTCTACATCCGTACCCTCATCTCCGGCAAGCAGGGTGCCGAGGCCGGGCGCGCGATCGACACCGTCGCGAACACCGGGCAGTACCTGTAGCAATGGCAATCTGGCGGCGCGTCAGTTCGCTGGCGCGCCGTCCAGCCGTGCCCCCACCGCCGTCCGCTGTGGCGGTGACGAAGCCGGTCCGTCGCTTCGAGCTGCCTTTGCCGGGCGGCGACTCGCTGCAGGTGGAGGCGCGTCGCCGGCTGCGGATTCCGCGGCTGCTGCAGGAGGAAGGTCTGCGCGGGCACGAGGCGGCCACGCTGGCCTGCCTGCTGGCGGCCACCGAGCGGCGCAGGGACGGGACTCTGTTCGACGTCGGCGCCAACGTCGGAGTGTTCTCGTTGCTGGTCTCCCGCCTCGCGGACTGGAACGCGGTCGCCTTCGAACCGACTCCGCGAGTCGCCGCGACGGCCCGGCGCCTCGCCGAGCTCAATGCATCCCCGGTCCGGGTGGAGGAACTCGCGCTGGGGCGGGAGGCCGGGTCGGCGACCTTCTATCTGTCGCGGCGCTCGGATGCGTCGAACAGCCTGAACCCGGAGTTCCGCGAGACCAAGGACAGCCTGACCGTCCCGGTGGAGACCCTGGACGGCTTCTGCCTCCGCACCGGCCTGGTTCCCGACGTGATCAAGATCGACACCGAGTCCACGGAAGCCGATGTGCTGGCCGGGGGCACCGAGGTGCTGCGCACGCACCGCCCCTGGCTGTTCGTCGAGGTGCTCGACACCGCGCTCGGGTCAGAGATCGCGGCGATCCTCGACCCGCTGGGCTATCACGCGCACCCGATCCGGGACACGTTGCCGCCGGAGCCGTCGCCGGTGATCTCCTCCATCGGACTGTGGCAGCGCAACTGGCTGTTCACCCCCGAGCCGCTGGACGATGCCTATGGTCGGCGCACGGTGGCCTGGGCCGAGGCGATCGCCGCCACGCCGTTGCCGCAGGCACCGGCCGTTGACCGGAGAGGACTTTAGATGGCCAGGGATTCATCCGGGCGCAGCGTCGAGCCGACGCCGTGGTCGCGCAAGAGCAGTAGGGAGAAGTTCACCGCGATCGTGGTCTGGGGCGTGGTAGCGACGCTCTTCCTCAGCATCGCGGCAACTCTCCTCCTCGGCTGATTCAGGCGGCAGAATGGCCGCCATGCTGACGACAGGGTTCGATCACGTGGCGGTGCTGACCGCGGACTCCGACGCCTTCATCCAGTTCTTCGTCGAGGTGTTCGAGGCGGAGGTGCTCGGCGTGCCCGATCTGCCGCCCGGCATGCGCCTGACCCTGCTCAAGATCGGGCCGGACAGCGAATTCAACGTCTTCCAGATCGACGGGAACGACGAAGCGTCCCGGCAGACACCGATGGGTGGTCGAGGCCGGCTGGATCACCTCGGCCTGCGTGCGGCCTCCATGGCGGACTTCGAGACCATTCGCGACCGCCTGATCGCCCGGGGTTCTTCCGAGGGCTTCGTCACCGATTTCGGTCCGGTGCTGAGCTGCTTCTTCGTCGGCCCGGACGGTCTGGAGTCCGAGGTGCTGACCCCCAACCCGGACTGGGACGGTGCGAGTTTCAACCCCCCGGGCACCCCGGCTCGGCGCTTCCACCCGGACGCGGCCTGAACGGACGCCCCGTCAGGCGTTGGAGAAGTCGGCCCGGCTGGGGATCTCTGCCGGCGGAGTACCGATCACGATCGCGATCTCCCGCTGGTCCAGCAGTTCGATCCCGAGGGTCGTCGTCGTCCGTGCACGCGGCTGCGCCGATCAACAGCGCTACGACGACTGCGATCACAGCGGAACCCCGCGACCAGGTGCTGTGCATGGCAGGCACTGATCTCCCGGCAGCGCCGCGGTGTCAACAGCGCCTAACATCGGTGCGATGGAACGCGCGACGACCCAGGTGACCCGGTTCATTTCCGCCCCACCGGCCGCGGTTTACCGCGCGCTGCTGGACCCCGACGCGGTGCGGCACTGGATGGTGCCGAACGGGATGACCAGCGAGGTCCACCGCTTCGACGCGGTCGAGGGCGGGGAGTTCGCGATCTCCCTGACCTACGACGACCCGATTGCCGTCGGCAAGACCGAGGGCGCGACGGACACCTTCGCCGGCCGCTTCACCTCCCTGATCCCGGACACGTGCGTGGTGCAGGTCGCCGCCTTCGACACGACCGACCCGGCACTGGCCGGCGACATGACGATCCGCTACCAGCTGACGGAGCGGGACGGCGGCACCGAGGTGGTCGGGATCCACGAGAACCTGCCCTCGGGGGTCAAGCCCGAGGACAACGAGTGGGGCTGGCGGATCTCGCTGGGCAAGTTGGCGCTCCTCGTCGAGTCCAAGGGCGAATGACCGGGACGGCGCCTGTCTTCGTCCTGCTGCCGAGCCCGCTGCTCGGTGCCGCCGCCTGGGCTCCTGCCGCCGAGGAGTTGCGTGCGCTCGGGCGGGAGGTTCTGGTCGCCGGTGTCCCGATGGCACCGGACGGCCCGGCCGACATTCTCGCCGGTTTCCTGTCCGGGCTGCCGGTGGACCGTCCGCTGGTGCTGGTGCCGCACAGCAACGCGGGCCTCTACGTGCCCGCTCTCATCGGGGCGCGCAACGTCGCGGCGGTCGTCTTCGTCGATGCGGCGCTGCCGGACGACGCCGAGGCGACCGCGATGGCGCCGCCGGCACTCCGCGCCCTGATCGCGGACCTCGCTGGGCCTGACGGCCGGCTCCCGCCGTGGACGCGGTGGTGGCAGGACACAGACGTGAGCGAGCTCTTCCCCTCCGCCGAAGCCCGGGCCGCCGTCGAGGAGGGCCAGCCGACCCTGCCGCTGGCCTACTTCGACGCCTCCCTTCCCGTGCCCGCGCACTGGGACCGCACCCCGTGCGCCTACCTCGCCTTCGGTGACACCTACGCTCCCGAGCTCGCGGTTGCTGAAGCCCGCGGCTGGCCGACCGCTGTGCTGGAAGGTGGGCACCTGAAACAGCTGTGGGACCCAGCTGGGGTAGCCAGCGCGATCCTCGGCCTCCGCCGCCACTGAAGCTGCAATTCGTTACTCACGCCCGATTTGCCCAGCCCGAAATTCGGACACGAGTTGCAAATTGCAGCTTCCAGGGCGGTGCGCCTCGATGGTGCGCACGATCTGCCCCAGCACCGCGATCGGGCGGAACTGCAGGTCCTCCCAGGTGAATCGAAGCGTGACCAGTCGCTGCTCCGCCGCCACGTTTCCGCGGCTCCGGTCCCGGCGGTAGTGCTGGCGGCTGGAGTGGAAGGCGAAGCCGTCGCCCTCGAGGATCAGCCAGCGGTCGACCAGGATGTCGACGGGGCCGGCCCCTTCCACCCAGACCTGGGTCTCCACCCTGAGCAGGAGAATCTCGGTGAGCAGCCGAAGGATCGTCTCCAGCGGCGAGCCGCACAGCGCATCGACGAACCCGATGGCACAGCGCAGGCGGGCGCTCCCGCGGCCGCGGGCGGTCTGCGCGAGATGGCGCAGGTCTGTCATCGACAGCCTCCCGTCGCGCACCACCCCGTCAAGCAGGATCACGGCGTGCAGCAGCGGCATGGTCCGTGCGCAATCGCGAACGGTGCGCAGCAGGCTGGTGATCGGCTGGGTGGGCTCACGGTCCTCAGGAGCCAGGTCGGCGGCGCGGACGTGCACGCCGTGGGCACGCTGTCGGCAACCCCGCGCCACCGTGACCTCGATGATCTTCGGCGGGGAGTGCAGGTCGAGCCCATGCAGGCGGGCCGCCGAGGCGTGGGACACCACACCGCTCAGGGTCACCGCGGCGGCGATCGCCGGATCCACCCCCGGCAGTACATACGTTCCCGGGTAGGGGCGCGCGATCCGGCTCGCGTCCACGACCCGCAGGGCATGGTGCGTGACGCCGAGGTCGCGCAGCTGAGCCCAGCGAGCAGCGCCGCCACAGCGGCGCAGCGCTTCCTCGATGTCCACGGGGGGAGCGTCCGCGTATGGGCGCCCGGACGGACGGGCGGCGTGAAATCTGGGGATAACTCGGCGCCGCGCCCAGCCTGTGGATGAGCTCTAACGCGTGGCTGGGCGGGCAGGAGCGGACGGCGCCATCTACGCTCAGGGCATGAGCGTCTGGCGGGTCATGGGCCTGGAGACCGAGTACGGGGTCTCCGTGCCCGGGCACCCGACCGCGAACGCGATGCTCACCTCGTCGCAGGTGGTGAACGCCTACGCCGCGGTGACCTCTCGCGCGCGCCGGGCACGCTGGGACTTCGAGGAGGAGAACCCGCTGCGGGACGCGCGCGGGTTCGACCTCGCCCGCGACCTCGCCGACTCCTCCCAGCTGACCGACGAGGACGTCGGTCTGGCGAACGTCATCCTCACCAACGGGGCCCGCCTCTACGTCGATCACGCGCACCCGGAGTACTCCAGCCCGGAGTGCACCAACCCGCGCGACCTGGTGGCCTGGGACAAGGCCGGCGAGCTGATCATGGCGGCGGCGGGGGAGCAGGCCGGGCGGACGCCGGGTGCTCCGCCGATCAATCTCTACAAGAACAACACCGACAACAAGGGCGCCTCCTACGGCACCCACGAGAACTACCTGATGCAGCGGGCGACTCCGTTCGCCGACATCGTCCGCCACCTCACGCCGTTCTTCGTCAGCCGCCAGGTCTTCGCCGGCGCGGGCCGGGTCGGCATCGGTCAGGACGGGCGGGGCCAGGGCTTCCAGATCTCGCAGCGCGCCGACTTCTTCGAGGTCGAGGTCGGGCTCGAGACGACACTGAAGCGCCCGATCATCAACACCCGCGACGAGCCGCACGCCGACGCGGAGAAGTACCGCCGGCTGCACGTCATCATCGGCGACGCCAACCTCGCCGAGGTCTCCACCTACCTCAAGCTCGGCACGACCGCGATCGTGCTGTCGATGATCGAGGACTCCTTCCTCACCGGTGACCTCGCGGTCGACGGCCCGGTGCAGGCGCTGCACCAGGTCTCGCACGACTCCTCACTGACGCACCTGATCACCCTGCAGAACGGCCGCAAGCTCACCGCGGTCCAGCTGCAACTGGAGTACTGCGAGCAGGCCCGCAAGTACGTCGAGGACCGCTACGGCTCCGATGCCGACGACGTGACGGTGGACGTGCTCAACCGCTGGGAGTCGGTGCTGACCCGGCTGACCAGCGACCTGGGGAGCCTGGCCCGGGAGCTGGACTGGGTGGCCAAGCTCGAGTTGTTCAACGGCTACCGGGAGCGCGACGGCCTGGACTGGAACGCCCCGCGGCTGCACCTGGTCGACCTGCAGTACTCCGACGTGCGGCCGGAGAAGGGGCTGTACAACAAGCTCGCCTCCAAGGGCCGCTTCGAGCGGATCTGCACCGACGCCAAGGTCGCCTGGGCGATGACCAACCCGCCCGAGGACACCCGGGCGTACTTCCGGGGCCGCTGCCTCGACCAGTACGCCGATTCGATCGCGGCCGCCTCCTGGGACTCGGTCATCTTCGACCTCCCCGGGCGCGACTCCCTGCAGCGTGTCCCGACGCTGGAGCCGCTGCGCGGCACCAAGGCCCACGTGGGCGCGCTGCTGGACCGCTGCTCGACCGCGGAAGAGCTCGTCCGGACCCTCGCCGGCGGCTGAAGACAAGCCTCTGACCTGCGACGACGCGGCGCGTCGGCGGGTTCGACCGGTGTGCGGAGCCGCGCTCGCGTATCGTCGGATCAACGGTCGTGAGAGACCGGAGTTGAGCAAGGGAGAGCGACCATGGCGGCCAAGGACAGCAGCGGCGGGCAGCAGCAGGCCAAGAAGTCCGAGCAGACCGAAGAGGTCACCGAGACCACGGAGACCACCGATCTGCAGGAGCGCCACGAAAAGCTCACAGACGACGTGGAGTCGATGCTCGACGAGATCGACGAGGTCCTCGAGGAGAACGCCGAGGAGTTCGTCCGCTCGTTCGTCCAAAAGGGTGGCGAGTAGCAGCCGCCCCGCAGCCTTATTCCCAGAACGTCCCGACGCACCGTTCGCTCGACGCGGACGGTGCGTCGCTTCTTAAGCCCAACCCGCTGGATAGGGTTCCGAGGGTGACCAGCTTCCCTGACGGCAACAGCCAGCTGCCCGCCGCTTTCCGCGCCGTGGGCTCCTCCTCGTTCACCGAGTTCCTGTCGTCCTACGCCCCTGAGATGCTCCCGCACCGGCGAGCGGTCCCGGCGGGCTCGACGGTGGAGGCCCCGCACGCCACCACGATCGTGACGGCGACCTTCCCGGGCGGCGTCGTGATGGCCGGCGACCGGCGGGCGACGATGGGCAACATCATCGCCCAGCGCGACATCGAGAAGGTCTTCCCGGCCGACGAGTTCAGCTGCGTCAGCATCGCGGGCACGGCGGGCATCGGCCTGGAGATGACCCGGCTGTTCCAGGTCGAGCTCGAGCACTACGAGAAGATCGAGGGCACCACGCTCAGCCTGGACGGCAAGGCGAACCGGCTCTCCCAGATGATCCGGCAGAACCTCGGCCTGGCGATGCAGGGTCTCGCGGTGGTCCCGCTGTTCGTCGGTTACGACGAGGAGATCGGCGAGGGCCGCATCTTCAGCTACGACATCACCGGTGGCCGCTACGAGGAGACGAACTACCACTCCGTCGGCTCCGGCTCGTTGTTCGCCCGCGGTGCGCTGAAGAAGCTGCACCGCCCGGGCATGGGCGTCGAGGACGTGGTCGGTGTCCTGGTGCAGGCCCTCTACGACGCGGCTGACGACGACTCCGCCACCGGCGGTCCGGACCTGACCCGGTCGATCTGGCCGGTCGTGTACGTGATCGACGCGAACGGGGCGCGCCGTCTCTCCGACGAGGAGGTCGGCGCCGTGACTCGCGCGGTGGTCGAAGGACGGATGAGCGCAACCGGACGGTCCCAGCGCCAGCCCGGCGCCGTAGCCAGCGCCCCCACCGACCGCCCCACCTGACTTGGAGTCCCGGTGACCACGCCGTTCTACATCTCGCCCGAGCAGATCATGAAGGACAAGGCCGACTATGCCCGCAAGGGCATCGGCCGCGGCCGGTCCGCCACCGTCCTGCAGTACGACGCGGGAATCCTCCTCGTCGCGGAGAACTGGTCGCCGGCGCTGCACAAGATCAGCGAGATCTACGACCAGATCGCCTTCGCCGCCGTCGGGCGCTACAACGAGTTCGAGAACCTGCGGATCATGGGCGTACGCATCGCCGACATGCGCGGGTACTCCTACGATCGCCGCGACGTCACCGCGCGCGGCCTGGCCAACGCCTACGCCCAGACCCTCGGCGCGATCTTCTCCTCGGCCGGAGAGAAGCCGTTCGAGGTGGAACTCGCGGTGGCCGAGATCGGCGACACCCCGGAGGAAGACCAGATCTACCGCCTTACCTACGACGGCTCGGTGGCCGACGAGCACGGCTGGATGGTGATGGGCGGGCAGACCGAACCCATCAGCGCCTATCTGGACACGAACTTCACGGCCGGCCTGGGCCTCGAGGACGCGATCAAGCTGGCGGTCCGCGCGCTCGGCGAGGGCAACCCGACCCCGGAAGGCCCGCGCCAGATCACGGCCAACCAGCTCGAGGTCGCCGTGCTCGACCGGACCCGGCCCAAGCGCAAGTTCAAGCGCCTGGCCCGCGTGCGGCTTGAGGACATTCTGGGCAAGGCGCCCGCCGAGGTTCCGACCCAGGGGGCTCACGTGGCTCCGGCCGCCGTACCGGAGGACGACCGCCCGGCCGTCGGCCCGCAGCCGCCCAAGCCGGGCGAGACCGCCAGCGGCGACCCGGACGGTCCCGCGCTCTGAGCCGCGCGGCTGAGTGAGTCTGCCTGCCGAAGATCACCCCGCCGCGTATCGTCAGGTCATGGACCGCCGCATCTTCGGTATCGAGAACGAGTACGGCGTCACGTGCACCTTCCGGGGGCAGCGCAGGCTGTCGCCCGACGAGGTCGCCCGTTACCTCTTCCGCCGGGTCGTGTCGTGGGGGCGGAGCTCCAACGTCTTCCTGCGCAACGGCGCCCGGCTCTACCTCGACGTCGGCAGCCACCCGGAGTACGCCACCCCGGAGTGCGACTCGATCATCGACCTGGTCACGCACGACAAGGCCGGCGAGCGGATCCTCGAGGGGCTGCTGGTCGACGCCGAGCGGCGTCTGCGCGAAGAGGGCATCGCCGGTGACGTCTACCTGTTCAAGAACAACACCGACTCCGCGGGCAACTCCTACGGCTGCCACGAGAACTACCTCGTCGCCCGGCACGGGGAGTTCTCCCGGCTCGCCGACGTCCTGATCCCGTTCCTGGTCTCCCGCCAGATCATCTGCGGCGCCGGCAAGGTGCTGCAGACCCCGCGCGGTGCGGTGTACTGCGTCAGCCAGCGGGCCGAGCACATCTGGGAAGGCGTCTCGAGCGCGACCACCCGGTCCCGGCCGATCATCAACACCCGCGACGAGCCGCACGCCGACGCCGAGCGCTACCGCCGCCTGCACGTCATCGTCGGCGACTCGAACATGAGTGAGACCACGACGCTGCTCAAGGTCGGCTCCACGGATCTGGTGCTGCGGATGATCGAGGCCGGCGTCGTGATGCGCGACCTGACGCTGGAGAACCCGATCCGCGCGATCCGCGAGATCAGCCACGACATGACGGGGCGTCGGAAAGTCCGGCTGGCCAACGGTCGCGAGGCCAGCGCGCTGGAGATCCAGGAGGAGTACCTGTCGAAGGCACGCGACTTCGCCGCCCGGCGGGGCCTGGACGACGGCGTCGTCAAGCAGGTGCTCGACCTGTGGGAGCGCACGCTCTCCGCGATCGACTCCGGGGACCTGACCCCGGTCGAGCGCGAGATCGACTGGATCATCAAGTACAAGCTGATCGAGGCCTACCGCGGCAAGAACAACCTGGCGCTGTCGGCGCCCCGCGTGGCCCAACTCGACCTGGCCTACCACGACATCAACCGCCACCGGGGTCTGTACTACCTGCTGGAGAAGAAGGGCGCGGTCGAGCGGGTGGCCAAGGACCTGGCCATCTTCGAGGCCAAGTCGGTGCCCCCGCAGACCACCCGGGCCCGGCTGCGCGGGGAGTTCATCCGCAAGGCCCAGGAGCGCCGGCGCGACTTCACCGTCGACTGGGTGCACCTCAAGCTCAACGACCAGGCCCAGCGCACCGTGCTGTGCAAGGACCCCTTCCGGCACACCGACGAGCGGGTCGAAAAGCTCATCGCCTGCATGTGACCCTAGGCTCCAAACGTGCGACGCATTCCCGCCCTGTTCCTGAGCGTCCGTGCTCGTGCTGGCCGCCGGCTGCGGTGGTGGCGATGACGACGCCGACAAGCCGGAGGTCGACACCAAGGGCGCGCCCTTCGCGTTCCCCACGCGTCTCGGAGAACGAAGCCGGGCACCGAGCCGACGATCGTCTCCAGCACGCTGCCGCCGGAAACCACGCAGATCAAGGTGCTGCACGAGGGCAAGGGCAGCCCGGTCGGCAAGGACGACATGGTCGTCGCCGACGTCAAGGGCCAGGTCTGCGACAAGGCCGGCATCGCCTTCCCGCCGTTCGTCAACTCGTTCAAGAACGGGCAGTTGCTGATCCGGCCGCTGGGCTCGGTCGTGCCGGCCTGGGAGAAGGCGCTGCCCGGGGTGAAGGTCGGCTCCCGGGTGCTGCTGGTCGCCCCGCCCGCGGACGGCTTCGGCGACCAGGGCAATCCCGGCGTGAGCATCCTGCCCGGCGACAGCCTGATGTTCGTCATCGACATCCTCGACTCGGTGGCGCCGCGGACCGCGGCCGACGGCAAGGTGGTGGCCCTGACCGCCGACCCGAAGCTGCCGACCGTCACGGCCGGCAAGGACCCGAAGGTGAAGATCCCGCCGGGGGTCGATCCGCCGGCCGACCTGGTCGAGCAGTTGCTGCAGCAGGGCACCGGCGCCGAGGTCGAGGCGGGGCAGACGATCATCGCCGAGTACGTCGGGGTGAACTGGCGCGACGGGAAGGTCTTCGACTCCTCCTGGGACCCCGGACGGCACCCGTTCGCGGCCCGCATCGCGACGTCCGACCCGCAGACCGGCGAGCCCGGCGTCATCGAGGGCTGGGTCAAGGCGCTGACGGGGGAGAAGGTGGGCAGCCGGATCCTGATCGTGGTCCCGCCCAAGCTCGGGTACGGCAAGGACGGCAATTCCGAGGCCGGCATCACGGCCACCGACACCCTGGTCTTCGTGATCGACATCCTCGGCACGTACGGCAAGGCCGCTTCGTAGTCCGGTCCGGGTTCGGCGTTCCTGGGGCCGTTGCCCGGGTGGCCTAGAGTGCGCGGCGTGCGCCGACTCCTGATGCTCGTCTCGCTGGTCGCCGGGATGACGATTCCCGCCGCCTGCGGCGGCGATGGCCCTGAGGCTTTCGCCTTCCCGACGGTCTCCTCCAACGAGCTCGGCGTGGATCCGAAGGTGGTCTCCAGCACCGCCCCGCCGGAGGACACGGTGATCCAGGTCCTGAAGGAAGGGACCGGCAAGCCGGTCGGCGCGAACGACGTGCTGGTGGCCGACACCAAGGCACAGCTCTGGAGCACGGGCGGGGTCGAGCTGCCCTCGTTCGTGAACACCTTCAGCGGCGGCACGGCTGCTCTTCCGGGCGATCGGCCAGACGGTGCCGGGCTGGGGCAAGGTCCTGCCCGGCGTCAAGGTCGGGTCGCGGGTTCTGATGGTCACCCCGCCCGCTGACGGGTTCGGCCCGCAGGGCAACCCGCAGATCGGGGTCGGTCCGGACGACAGCCTCATCTGGGTCGTCGACATCATCGACGCGGTCCCGATCGACGCGGTCGCCGACGGCAAGCCGGGCAAGGCGCCGGCGAACGCCGCCGCGCTGCCGACGGTGACCGCCGGCGCGGACCCGAAGATCACCATGCCCAAGGTCGACGCGCCGAAGAAGCTCGTGGCCGAGGCACTGCTGGTCGGCGAGGGCGCGAAGGTCGCCGAGGGCCAGACGATCCTGGCCCAGTACACCGGCGTGATCTGGCGCGACAACAGCGTCTTCGACAGCTCGTGGAAGCCCGACCGCGGGCCGTTCAACGCCCGCATCGCCGAGACGGACCAGCAGACCGGTGAGCCCGGGGTCATCAAGGGCTGGGTCCAGGGCCTGGTCGGTCAGCGCGTCGGCAGCCGCGTGCTGCTCGTCGTGCCGGCGAACCTCGGCTACAAGAAGGCCGGCAACCCGCAGGCCGGGATCACCGGCACGGACACCCTGGTCTTCGTGGTCGACATCATCGGGGCCTACGGCGAGCCGAAGGCCTGATCGAGCCCCTGGTTCAGCAGTGCCACGGCGTGCCGCCCCGCGGCCGCTGCGGCCAGGAAGCACTCGGGGTCCGCGCCCAGGTCGCGGCCCATGCTGGACAGCGGGACAGGGCTGGCGGCCAGCGCCTCCCTCAGGCCGGCCAGGTCGACGGTGACCAGACGGTGCCGGCCGGCCAGGGCGGCGCACTGCTCGCGCACGCGGTCGCCGAACCCGCCGGGCAGGTCGGGCACCGGCACGTCGGCGGTGGCCAGGGCGACCCGGCCGTAGGCGGTCAGGCTGTGATGGGAGACGCCGCGGTGGCGTTCGCGCTCGTCCGCCGAGGACACCCGCAGGGAGGCCACCGGGCGGCCGCCGAGCGTGGCGGCCGCGTTCACCGCGTCCCCGGCGGCAACCCCGGAGAACCCCCAGCGGGTGCCGGTGCCGAGGTTGCCCGGGCCGGGCGCGACCACCGCGAGGTCGGCGCCCAGCACCAGGTGCGCGGCCAGCAGCCCCGAGTGCAGGGACACGCACTCCAGGTCACCGCCGAAGGCCTGCCCGGTGCTCACCGTCCCGGCCAGCAGGCCGGCGTCCCGCAGCCTCGCGACGGTGCGCGAGAACCAGGCCGGCAGCGCGCCGCCGTCGGTCATCACGAAGGCCACCCGGACGCCGGGACGATCCGTCGCCGCGGCCACGCAGACGGCGGGCAGCGCCGAGTGCAGGTCGGCGGTGACCACCGGCATCCCGGCCAGGGAGTCTGCTTCGCGGAGCGTCTCGTGGTGCGGGGAGCCCTGCTCGTCCGCGCCGGCCACCACGGCCTGCAGCGGGGTGTAGCGGGCCTTGACCAGGTGCCCGTCCGGCCCGGGGTCGGGCGGGAGCCGGCCCGGGACGGCGATCACCGGCGCGTACCCGCCGGTGCCCAGATCGCGCACCAGCGCGCCGGCGTTCAGCAGCACCTCGTCGCCGGGTTCCGGCCGCCCCACCAGGGCCGGATAGGCCAGTGCCCGGAGGGAATCGGCCACCTCGTTCCCGAAAAGGCGGACCTCAAGTTCGACGGCGCCGTCCCACTCCCGGACGACCCGGAGCACGGTCGCCCGCCGCCAATGGATCACGTGTTCGAACCTACAGGCGTGGTGACCCGCACCGGGTCGAGCTGCCCGGTACCTTCTGACCGTGTCGAAGAAGCGCACCGAGCGGCTGCTCAACCTCACCATCTGCCTGCTCGCGACCCGGCGCTTCCTGGCCAAGGAGCAGATCCGCCGGGCGGTGAAGGCGTACGAGGAGTGCCCGACCGACGAGGCCTTTGAGCGGATGTTCGAGCGCGACAAGGACGAGTTGCGCGAGCTCGGCATCCCGTTGGAGACCGGCACGGACGAGGCCTGGTTCGGCGACGAGGTCGGCTACCGCATCGACCGCAACGCCTACGCCCTGCCCGAGGTGTCCTTCACCCCCGAGGAACTCGCGGTGCTTGGCCTGGCCGCCCGCGCCTGGCGCCAGGTGTCGCTCTCCAATGCGGCCGGCACCGCGCTGCTCAAACTGCGGGCGACCGGGGTCGACCCGGACGAGTCCGCGATGGCCGGCCTGGAGCCGCGGATCGGCGACAACGACCCGGCGCTGCAGCCGCTGTGGTCGGCCTCCTTCGACGGGCGCCCGGTCAGCTTCGACTACCGGACCCCGGAGGCCGACACCGCCAGCCGGCGCCGGGTCGAGCCCTGGGGCGTCGGGGTCCGCAACGGCCGGTGGTACCTGGTCGGCTTCGACCTGGACCGGCAGGACTCCCGGGTCTTTCGGCTCAGCCGGATCACCGGCGAGGTGAAAGTCACCGGCGCGCCGGGGTCGGTGGTCAGACCGGCGGACGTCGACATCGACGACGAGCTGCGCCGGATGCTGCCGGCCGAGCCCCGGGAGACCGCGGTGGTGCGGGTCCGCCCCGGAACCGCGTTCGGACTGCGCCGGCACGCGGGCCCGCCGGAGAGCGAACCGGGAGGCGAGTGGGACGTCCTGCATCTGGGGTTCTGGTCGGTGTCCCGGCTGGCCGACGACCTGGCCTCCTACGGGGCCGACGTCGTGGTCGACTCCCCGCCTGCGGTCCGGGACGCCGTGATCGACCGGCTGCGCGCCCTGGCCGGGACCTCGTGAGCACCGGGGGAGCCTCGGCCCACCTGGCCCGGCTGCTGGCGCTGGTGCCGTACCTGCTCAACCGGCAGGGCATCCCGATCGAGCAGGCCGCCAAGGACGCCGGGATCACCGTCGAGCAGCTCGACAAGGACCTGTGGACGCTGTTCATGTGCGGGCTGCCCGGCGGCATGCCCGACGACCTGATCGACGCGGACTGGGAGGACGGGCTCGTCTATCTCAGCAACGCCGACACCATCGCCCGCCCGCTGCGCCTGGCTCCGGAAGAGGTGGCGACCCTGCTGGTCGGGCTGCGCCTGCTGGCTCAGCTGCCGGGCAGTCATGACCGGGAGGCCCTGGACAAGGCGATCGCCAAGCTGCAGGAGGTGGCCGGCGCCGCGGCCGGCAAGGCCGACGACCGGGTCGGCGTCGGCGGCGGGACCGTTCCGGATTCGAAGATTCTCGACGGGGCCCGGCGGTCGCTCGCCGAGCAGCGCCGCGTGCACCTGCGTTACTACGTCCCCGGCCGGGACGAGACCACCGAGCGCGACGTCGAGCCGATGCGCCTCGCGCTGGTCGACGGGCAGACCTACCTGGAGGGCTGGTGCCACCGGGCCGAGGACGTCCGGCTGTTCCGCCTGGACCGGGTGCTGGCCCTGGACGTGCTCGACATCGCGGCCGCCGTGCCGGCCGACGCCGTCGCCCACAATCTGGACGAGGGGCTGTTCTCACCCTCGGGTGCCGACACGGTCGCCGGTCTGGAGCTGGAACGGGCGGCGCACTGGGTGACCGAGTACTACCCGTGCGAGGAGGTCGTCGCGCTCGACGGTGGGCGGCTCTACGTCCGGCTGCGCAGCGGTGATCCGGAGTGGATGATCCGCCTCGCCCTGCGGCTGGGCCCGACCGCGCGGCTGGTCGAGCCGCCCGAGCTGGCCGCGCAGGTCCGGGCCGCCGCGGCGACCGCGCTGGCGAACTACCCGTGATCGAGCCCGAGCGGCCGGCCGAGCCCGCCCCGGTCAAGGTGACCTGCCCGGACTGCGGCCACGTCCGCGTCGCGCCGGCCGACGTGCGGCTGGTGGTCGCCGAGGCCCCGGGGTTTTCGTTCTACGTCTTCACCTGCCCGGGGTGTGGGGAGCGGGTGCGCCGCGAGGTCACCAAGGACGTTGCCGGAGCGCTGCTCGCCCGCCGGGTCCCCGCGGTGCGCTCCGTCGGCGGCGGGTAACCTCCCCGCATGCTGGTCGCGGTGTGGGTCGTCTGCGGCGTCCTGGGGGTCCTGGTACTGGTCGTGCCCACTTTGCGGTTGTGGCGGATCGTGAAGCAGTTGGGTCGCGAGGTGGGGCGGGTCTCCGACGAGCTGGCGGAGGCGAGCACCCGGTTGGACGTGGCGGCGCGCGACCTCCCGACCCGGCGTGATTAACTACCCGACCAGCTGCGATGTGCTCCGCCGGGGTTTGGCCGAAGGGCTAAAGATTCAGTCTTTCGGCGGGAAGACATTTCGGACTTTCCGTTACTCCGGCATCTGAGGGGTACTCTCAGGTAGAAGTACGCCGTCCCCGAACTTGGAGAACCGACATGGGCAACCTCGGCCCCCTGGAACTGACGCTGATCCTTGTGATCGTCGTGCTGCTGTTCGGCGCGAAGCGGCTTCCGGAGACCGCCAAGTCGGTCGGCCAGTCGTTGAAGATCTTCAAGAAGACCATCGGCGAGGACGACGAGAAGAAGGACAAGGCGCCCGAGGTCACCGCGCAGAGCGACGCTCCGGCCCCTCCGCCCGCCCAGACGCGGTCGGACGAACCCAACCGCACCGAACTCTGAGTAGCCCGGCACTCCGGCCTCCTCCAGTGCGGTGACCTCCACCACCGGCGCTCGACACCGCGGAAAGCCAGAAAACCCCGAGGGGCGCATGCCCCTCCTGGAGCACCTCCGGGAGCTCCGGTCCAGGCTGATCCGCGCTGTCATCGCGATGGTCCTGGGCAGCATCGTCTGCTTCATTTTCTACGAGAACATCGTCGACGCTCTGATCGAGCCTGTCTGTGACTCGGGCGCCAAGGGTGTCTCCGCCGGCGACTGTGGCGCGTTGGTCGTCACGGGCGTTGTCGGCCCGCTGTCCCTGCAGTTGAAGGTCGCGCTCTACGGCGGCCTGATCGCGACCTCCCCGCTCTGGCTGTACCAGCTGTGGGCGTTCCTGGCGCCCGGCCTGCACCGGCGCGAGAAGAAGTGGGCGTACCTGTTCGTCGCCTTCGGCGCTCCGTTGTTCGCCGCCGGCGCGACGCTGGCCTACGTCATGCTGCCTGTCGCGGTGCGGATCCTCCTGGGCTTCGCGCCCGGCGATCTCGGCAACCTGGTCCCGCTCAACGAGTACATCGACTTCGTCCTGCGCTTCATGATCGTGTTCGGGATCGCGTTCGAGCTGCCGCTGATCCTGGTGATCATGAACATCGCGGGCGTGGTGACCTCGAAGCAGATCCGCTCCTGGTGGCGGCAGATGATCTTCGGCATCGCGGTGTTCGCCGCGATCGCGACGCCGACGCCGGACCCGTACTCGATGCTCGCGCTGATGACACCTGTGGCACTGCTCTACGGCGTAGCCATCATGGTCACGGCGGTCCTGGACCGACGGCGGCGCAAGGCGGAGCGGTCCAACGCGGGCAGTCACGAGGACCTGCCCTGACGCGTGACTGACCCCGGCACCGAACTACGCGCGTTCCAGGCGGGATTCCCGTTCCCGTTCGACGAGTTCCAGCTCGACGCCTGCCAGGCACTGGAGGGCGGCGCGGGGGTGCTGGTGGCGGCCCCGACCGGGGCCGGCAAGACGATCGTCGGCGAGTTCGCCGTGCACCTCGCGCTCTCGCGCGGGCGCAAGTGCTTCTACACGACGCCGATCAAGGCGCTGTCCAACCAGAAGTACGCCGACCTCACCCGCCGGCACGGCGCGGGCAAGGTCGGCCTGCTGACCGGGGACAACTCGATCAACTCCGAGGCGCCGGTCGTCGTGATGACGACCGAGGTGCTGCGCAACATGCTCTACGCCGGGTCCGCCACGTTGCTCGGCCTGGAGTTCGTGGTGATGGACGAGGTGCACTACCTCGCCGATCCGTTCCGCGGCGCGGCCTGGGAAGAGGTGATCATCCACCTGCCGGAGTCGGTCACGCTGGTCTCGCTGTCGGCGACGGTGTCCAACGCCGAGGAGTTCGGCGAGTGGCTGCAGACCGTCCGCGGGCACACCGAGGTGATCGTCTCCGAACACCGCCCGGTGCCGCTCTGGCAGCACGTCATGGTGGGCGACCAGCTCTCCGACCTGTTCGTCGATCCCGAGCACCACACGGTCAACCCGGACCTGATGCGCCTGGTCCGGAGCGGGGGACCGCGGGACCGCCGGCGCGGTCCGCCGTCCCGGGAGCAGCGGCGCGCCGGGGGCGCGTTCACCCCGTCCCGGCCCGAGGTCATCGTCCGGCTGGACCGGTCGGCGCTACTGCCGGCGATCACGTTCATCTTCAGCCGGGCCGGCTGCGACGGAGCTGTCGAGCAGTGCCTGCGGGCCGGGCTGCGACTGAACAGCACCGAGGAACGCCGCGAGGTCCGCAGGGTCGTCGACGCCGCGGTCAAGCACATCCCGGAGACCGACCTCGTCGTGCTCGGCTTCGAGGGCTGGCGGGACGGGCTCGAGCGCGGCATCGCGGCCCACCACGCCGGGATGCTGCCGACCTTCCGGGAGATCGTCGAGGCGCTGTTCGTCCGCGGCCTGGTCAAGGCCGTGTTCGCCACCGAGACCCTCGCGCTGGGCATCAACATGCCGGCCCGGTCGGTGGTGCTGGAGAAGCTGGTCAAGTGGAACGGTGAGACCCACGCCGACGTTACGCCGGGGGAGTACACCCAGCTGACCGGGCGGGCCGGGCGGCGCGGCATCGACGTCGAGGGCCACGCGGTCGTGCTCTGGAATCCGCAACTGGACCCGGTCGCCGTGGGCGGCCTGGCCTCCACCCGGACCTACCCGCTGCGCTCGAGCTTCCGGCCCAGCTACAACATGGCGATCAACCTGACCGGGCAACTCGGCCGCGAACGCGCGCGGGCGTTGCTCGAGACCTCGTTCGCGCAGTTCCAGGCCGACCGCTCGGTGGTCAGTGTCGCCGCGCAGATCCGCAAGCAGGACGAGGGTCTGGCCGGCTACGCCGAGGCGGCCACCTGTCACCTGGGGAACTTCGAGGAATACCACGAGCTGCGGATGGCGGTGACCGCGCGCGAGAAGGAACTCTCCCGCAACCGTTCCGGTGACCGCCGGGCCGAGACCGCGGCATCGCTGGAGAAACTGCGCAAGGGCGACGTCATCGTGATCCCGCGCGGGCGGTTCGCCGGCGTCGCGATCGTGGTCGATCCCGGGCTCTCGCCCGGCCCGGAGGACCCGCGTCCCGCGGTGGTCACCGCGGACCGGCAGTACCGCCGGCTGACCCCGGCCGACTTCGCGGGGCCGGTCGAACCGTTGGACCGGCTGCGGATCCCTAAGTCGTTCAACCCGCGCTCGCCGCAGTCCCGCCGCGACCTGGCCTCGACGCTGCGCCCGCACGCGGACACCCCGCCCCACCGCCAGCGCCGGGGTCCGTCCGCGGCCACCGACGACGCCGAGCTCGCTCGGCTCCGGCGGGACATCAAGAACCACCCGTGCCACGCCTGCCCGGAGCGGGAGGACCACGCCCGCTGGATGGCCCGGCGCCAGCGCCTGGCCGTCGACACCGACAAGCTGCGCGCGCACGTGGCCGGCCGGACCGCGACGGTGGCCCGCACGTTCGACCGGGTCTGCGGCGTCCTCGACGACCTGGGTTACCTCGACGGCGACCGGGTCAGTCCGGCCGGCGAGCGCCTCAAGCGGCTCTACACCGAACTCGACCTGCTGGCCGCCGAGTGCCTGCGGCAGGGCCTGTGGAACGGGCTGACGCATGCCGAACTCGCCGCCTGTGTCTCCGCGCTGGCCTACGAATCACGCAACTCCGACGACGCCGCCCCGCCGCGCCTGCCCGACGGCCCGGTGCGGGAGACGCTGGCCGAGATGATCCGGCTCTGGGGCGACCTCGAACGGCTGGAGAAGCGTCACCGGCTGAACTTCCTGCGCGAGCCGGACCTGGGCTTCGTCTGGGCCGCCTACCGGTGGGCCAACGGCAAGGGCCTGGAGTCGGTGCTGCGTGACGCCGACCTGACCGCCGGTGACTTCGTCCGCTGGATGAAGCAGCTGATCGACCTGCTCGGCCAGGTCGCCAAGGCCGCCGACCCCGAGCTGCGGGCCACTGCCGACGCCGCCATTCACGCGATCAAGCGCGGCGTCGTCGCCTACTCCTCCGTCACCTGACGCCCCGTCAGAGGAGCTTGAGGGTGTCGAGGTCGAGGGCGGCCTGGGCGTAGCGGTCGGCCAGGGGAGCGCGGACGGAGGCGGGCTGCATCTCCTCCGGGGTGAGGCAGTAGACCGCGCCGTACACCGCGTTGCGGCGGTAGGCGCCCCAGGCGTCCTCGAAGCTCTCCGCATCGCCGCCGCGCGCCGCGAGGTACTCCTTGAGGAGGGCCTGCTCGTGCGCGCGACGGTCCTCGACGCTCAGCGCGCCGACCAGGAAGCAGGCGACGTCCTGGTAGGCGTCGGTGCGGCACGCGAACTGCCAGTCCAGGAAACGCGTCGCGCCGTCCGCACCGAAGTAGACGTTGGTCGGGTTCGCGTCGCCGTGCACGAAGGTGGCCGGCCGGGCGTCCTGGGCGGCCCACAGGCGCCGGTAGGCGGCGGCGATCTGCTCCCGGTCCGCGAACACCTCGAGCACCGGACCGGCCGTGGTCTGGCCGATGTAGGCGTCCCAGTGGGCGGGCAGGAACAGGCTGTCCACGATCGGGCGGTAGAACGGCGCGGCCGGCATCCAGTCCAGATGGAGGTCGGCGCGCGCATGCCAGGCCGCCATCGCGGTCAGCCCGTCCGCGACCTGACTGACCGTCATGGGTTCGCGCGGGTCGTTGATCCGGGCCCCGGCCGCGATCAGGTCGTCGAGGACGACGATGCCCTGGGCTTCGTCAGCGGCGGCGAAATGACAGTGCGGGATGCCGGAACCGAGCTGGGGAGCGACATCCCGGTAGAACAACGCCTCGGCCCGGTAACCGGAGACCATGATGGCTCGCAGCTCCGGCACGAAGCCGCCCTTGACGCAGAGGCGCTCGGTGCGGCCCCCGGGGTGCGTGACCTCGACCAGCACCTTGGTGGCCGTGCCCCACACGATGCCGGTCTGCTCGACCTTCTCGACGCCGCGGACCTCGCGGAGCCAGGGTTCGACCTCGTCGACGGTCAGCGGCAGCGCGTTGGAGGGCGGGGATGCACTCATCGGAAGACCGACACCTCTCGTAGCTTGACGAAGAACCCGCCGGTCGCGGTGCGGACGTGCACGACCTTCACCGGCGCCCCGGAGAGCTTCTGCACGTAGAAGCCGTCGGTGCCGGCGCCCTCCGGTGCGGGCAGTTCCCGGAAGGTCTTCCCGTCCGCGCTGACCATCACCGTGCAGGTGAACCCGCACCCGCGTACGACCAGCAGGGTGGCGTTCACGGCCTTGGGCAGCGTGACGTAGATGTCGCGGTGGTCGTTCTGCGCGGTGCCGGGGCACGGGCCGTTGACGCAGGCCGGGTCGTCTGTCGGACTCCACGGGCTGCCGAGCACCCCGTCGGTGAGACCGCAGCGCTCCTGCGCAAGCGGCTTTCCCTTGCTGTCGGTGACCCGGCAGTCGGCGAGCCGTGACGCGGGCACCTCGTCGCCGGGGAGCACGGCCGAGGCCGAGAGCGTCACCGGCCGGTCCCCGATCCTGGCCTCCCGGTGCGCTGCCACCAGCAGCCGGCTGTCCTCGGCCAGCCGCAGGTCGAACGGGAGCGTCACCGGGGTCTCGGTGAAGTCCGCCGTCGCACCGGACACGTCACCCTCGGCCGGCAACTGGGTCACCGTCACCGACACCGGACCGCTGGGCTTGGCCTGCCGGGTGGGCGGCATCGCCACCCGCATGTCGTGACCGGTGACCGTCCCCACCTTGTTCAAAGTGAGCTTGAGGCCCTCGGTGGCGACCGGGACGTCGAAGGTCGCGCCGGCGACCGCCTTCGCCGGCAGCGACACGGTGGTGCCGACCCGCTGGTCGAGTGAGTTGCCCACTCGTGCCACCACCGACACGGCGACACCGACCGGCGCGTCCCCGTTGCTGGTGGGCATCTTGACCGCGTAGGTGCCGTCGCCGGCGCTCACGCCTTCGGCGGTCGGTGACGTGCAGCCGCGCTTGTCCGCGAAGCAGCTCAGGCCGAGGCTGAACGCGGCTCCGAATCCGATCGAGGTCCGCTCCTCCTTGCTGCGCAGCAAGGTGATGGTGACGCGGGCGCCCGGCACGGTGGTGCCCGCGGTGTCGCGGACCGTTCCGCGAATGGCCGGCCCCTCGACCGCGGCGGCGGTCTCGGGAACCGACGCGGGGTCGACGGGACCCTGGTCCTCGGCGCTCGGCCCGGAATCCACGCAGCCCGCGAGCAACCCCGCGAGAAGGCCTACGGCGAGCAGTCGGCGCACGGGAGCGGACGTCCTAGAGCGCGAGGGTCTGGGCGTCGCCGGCTTCGTAGTAGGTCAGGGTCGGCGCGCCGGCCAGGACCTGTCCGAGCGCGGGCATCGCGGCCTGGAAGTGCGGGCTGCCGAGGTGGGCGTCCATGCCGGCCTTGTCCGCGTAGACCTCGAGCATGACGAAGGTGTTCGGCGTCGCGACGGCCTCGTACAACTGGTAGGACAGCACGCCCGGCTCGGCGTTGCTGGCCTCGATCAGGCCGGGCACGGCGGCGAGGAACATCTCGCGGGCCTCCGGCTTGATGGGCATGGTCGCGTGCATGATGATCGGCATCGAGGCGCTCCAAAGAAGAGATGGTTCGTGTTCGGGCCTTTGCCCTTCGGGTTTGGGCGATCCTATGCCGGGGCGATCACGAGGCGGCGACCTCCGCCAGGGCGTTCAGCAGGCGGTTGCACGGGCTCTCCAGCCCCCAGCGGTCGGCCAGCGCGAGCAGCGCCTCCGGGTCGCGCGGGGTCGCCGGGAGCGCGCAGTCGAAGTCCGGCACCGGCAGGTCACACACGACCTGCACGACCTTGGGCGCCACCGCCAGGTAGGCCGTGGCCTCGCGCAGCTTGCGCCGCACGGCCGGAGACATCGAGGAGGCCGGGTCCTCGGCCGCGGCGAGGATGGCGGGGATGTCGCCGTGCGCCGAGACGAGCGCCGCCGCCGTCTTGTCCCCGACGCCGGGCACACCCGGCAGGCCGTCGCTGGGGTCGCCGCGCAAACTGGCGAACGTGGCGTAGGACCGCCCCGGGATTCCGTACTTCCGGGTAACGGCCGCCTCGTCGACGATCTCCAGATTGCGGATGCCCTTGGCGATGTAGAGCACCCGGACCTGGCGGTCGTCGTCGACCAGCTGGAACAGGTCCCGGTCCCCGGTGACCACGTCGACCGGCCCGTCGGCGCGGGTGGCCAGGGTGCCGATGACGTCGTCCGCCTCGTGGCCGGCGATGCCGAGGTGCACGATGCCGAGCGCGTCGAGGACGTCGGTGATGATCGGGACCTGGGCCTCCAGCTCGTCCGGCACCTCCTCCTGGGCCGGCGTGGTCTTCGTGGCCGGCACCGCTACCCGGTGGCCCTTGTAGCTGGGGATCGCCTCGACGCGGAACGCCGGGCGCCAGTCGTAGTCCATGCACGCGACCAGATGGGTCGGCCGCCGCAGCTTGGTCAGGTGGGCGATGAAGTCCAGGAACCCCCGCACCGCATTCACCGGCGTCCCGTCGGGTGCCCGCACCGTGTCGGGGACCCCGAAGTACGCCCGGAAGTACATCGACGCCGCGTCCAGCACCATCAGTTCGCTCACGCCCACCACCCTTCCACGCCCACCCACTTCACTGCCCACCCCGCGCACCTCACTGCCTGTACGCATGCTTCACCAGCCGGACCCGGCCAGCGAAGCGTGCATACGGCCAGTGAAGTGGGAGCCCCGGGGTCGCCCACGGAGGGCGGTTCGGCGGCAGCGGCCCGGTCCGGGTGGCAGGATCGGTGCATGGCGAGCGATCTCTTCTCCGCGCGACTCAAGCGCGCCCAGGCGGCCACGGCCGAGGCCGGCCTCGACGCGCTGCTGATCACCCCCGGCCCCGATCTGCGCTACCTGACCGGATACGTGGCCAAGCCGCTGGAGCGGCTGACCTGCCTGGTGCTGCCGGCCGGGGCCGATCCGGTGCTGATCGTGCCGTTCCTGGAGCGCGCGGCCGCGGAGGCGGCCGGGGTCGGCGACCTCGGCCTGGCGATCGCCGACTGGCAGGAGACCGACGACCCGATCGCCCTGGTCCGTGACCTGCTGCCGGCCGGGACGAAGACCTACGGCCTCGATGACCACATGTGGGCCGAGAAGGTGCTCCGGCTGCGCGACGGCCTGCCCGGGATGGCGCAGTCGCTTGCAGGCGGTGTGCTGCGCGAGCTGCGCATCCGCAAGACGCCGGAGGAGGTGCAGGCGCTGCGCGACGCCGGTGCCGCCATCGACCGGGTGCACGCCCGGATCGGGGAGTGGCTGCGCGCCGGCCGCACCGAGGCCGAGGTGGGCCGCGACATCGGCGACGCGATCGTGGCCGAGGGTCACGTGCGCGCGGACTTCATCATCGTCGGTTCCGGACCCAACGGCGCGAGCCCGCACCACGACGTCTCCGACCGCGTGATCCAGCCCGGGGACCCTGTCGTGGTCGACATCGGCGGCACCACCGAGGCGGGGTACTGCTCGGACGAGACCCGCACCTATGCGGTCGGGGAGCCGGACGCGGAGTTCCGCACGTACTACGAGGTGCTGCTCGAGGCGCAGCTCGCCGGGTGCGAGGCCGTTCGCCCGGGCGTGCCGTGCCAGGACATCGACCGCGCCTGCCGCAAGGTCATCACCGACGCGGGCTACGGCGAGTACTTCATCCACCGCACCGGCCACGGCATCGGCATGGAGGGGCACGAGCACCCCTACATGGTCGAAGGAAACACCGAGGCGCTGGAGCCCGGTATGGCCTTCTCGATCGAGCCCGGCATCTACCTGCCCGGCCGGCACGGTGCGCGCATCGAGGACATCGTGGTGTGCACCGAGGACGGCGGCGAGCGCGTCAATCTGACGCCGCGTGAGCTCATCGTGTTGCCGGCCTAGGCGCCCGTCATGGAAGCGCTGGATCGTCAACTGGTCGACCTGCTCTGTGCCGACGGGCGGATGAGCTACACCGATCTCGGCAAGGAGACCGGGCTGTCGACCTCAGCCGTGCATCAGCGGGTGCGCCGACTCGAGCAGCGCGGCATCATCAAGGGCTACACCGCGGTCGTCGACCACGAGGCGCTCGGCCTGCCGCTGACCGCGTTCATCTCCATCAAGCCGATCGATCCCAGCCGTCCGGACGACTCGCCGGACGCCTTGGCTGACATCTCCGAGATCGAGGCCTGCCATTCCGTGGCCGGGGACGAGAACTACATCCTGAAAGTGCGCGTCGGGAAGCCCTCGGATCTGGAGACACTGCTCGCGGAGATCCGCAGCAAGGCGAACGTCTCCACCCGGACCACGATCGTGCTGTCCACCTCCTTCGAGGCCCGGCCGCCGAGCCGGGGCAACAGCGCGGGACCGGCCGCGGGACCGGCTGCGTGAGGGATCCGCTCGACGGCGACTGGGACCCGACCGCGTACTGGTCCACCTCGAACGTCGGCGAGGCCGTGCCGGGGGTGCTCACCCCGCTGAACTGGTCCCTGTGGAAGCGCGGCGGCGAGGCCGGGCTGCGCGCGGCGCTGACCGCGGTGGGGGCGCTCGAGCGCCAGTTCGCGGCGGTGCCGGACCGTGACGAGGACCGGGTCATGGGCCTGTTCCACGGCCGGCTGGCGGCCAATGTGGACTTCATGGGCCGGATGGGCGATCGGCTGCCCGCGACCAGCGGGGCGGCGATCGCCGAGCAGTTGCTGGGGCGACTGCCCGAGGACTTCACTTCCCGTCCGACCTACCGGCGGATGCCGGCGATCGCGCTCGCGTTCCCGAAGGCGGTGGCGACCGCCCCGGGCGCGGTGCGCCGCCTGCACTACCGCTCGGGGCCGTGGTGGTCCGCGCAGATCGCCCGGGCACCGGGCCTGAGTCGCGACGAGGCCCGCGCCCAGTGGCAGCTCGCCGCCGACCGCTTCACCCTCGCGATGTCGACGCACATCACATGCGTGTTCGCCACCGTGCAGCCGGCCCACGACGCCGTACTGCGCCTGTGTGCCGCCGCCGGCCGCCCGGACTTGGCGCAACGCCTCACCTCGGGTCTGGGCAATCATGCCGAGGTCGAGGTGGTCGCCGACCTCTGGGAGGTCTCGCGTGACCGGCTCGCCCTGACCGACTTCCTCGCCCACCACGGCTACCACGGGCACGACGAGGGCGAGATTGCCAGCCAGGTCTGGCGGGAGAACCCGCACCCGGTGCAGCACCTGCTCGGCCAGTACAAGGCGCGCGAGCAGAGCCCGGAACAGGTGGTCGCGGTACGGGCCGCGGAACGCGCGGCGGCCGAGCGCGAGCTGCTGGCCGCACTGCCGGACTGGCAACAGGCTCCGGCCCGGGGGCTGCTCCGGGTGGCCGGGCGGGTCATCCCGCTGCGCGGGGTGGGCAAGGTCGCGTTCCTGCGTGTGCTCGACGTCGCCCGCGCCGCCGCCCGCCGTAACGGCGAGCTGCTCGCCGACGCCGGGTATCTGGACGACCCGCACGACGTCTTCCTGCTCACCGCCGAGGAGATGCTCCTCGACGTCCCGCGCCAGGACCTGGTCGTCGAACGCCGCGAGCAACGCACGCGGCATCTGGCCGTGACGCTGCCCACCGGGTGGCGGGGTCGGCCCGAGCCCACCGCACTGTCCGCCGACGGCAGCGTGTCGACGGGAACGGTGCTGACCGGCATCGGGGTCAGCGCCGGCGTGGTGGAGGCGCGCGCCCGGGTCGTGCTCGACGCGGCCGACCTGGACTTCGAACCCGGCGAGATCCTGGTCGCGCCGTACACCGACCCGAGCTGGGGGCCGCTGATGTTCACCGCGGCCGCGCTCGTCGTGGACATCGGCGGCGAACTCAGTCACGCGGCGGTCGTTGCCCGCGAGCTCGGCGTCCCGTGCGTGATGGGCACAGGGGACGGGACCCGCCGACTGCGTAGCGGGGATCTGCTGCGCGTCGATGGCCGGGCCGGGACGGTCGAGGTCCTCGGGGTCGGGTCATGAATCTGACGGATCGTCATGTTCTGGTCACCGGGGCGAGCCGCGGCATCGGGCTCGCGCTGGCGCGCGGAGTGCCTGGCCCGCGGAGCCCGGGTCACCATGCTCGCCTCCAACCCGGACGGCATCGCGCGGGCCGCGGCGCAGGTCGGCGGAACGCCGCTGGCCGCCGACCTGTCCGACCTGGACCGGGTCGCCGCGATCCTGCCCGAGGCCGAGGCGCTGAACGGGCCGGTCGACGTGCTGGTCAACAACGCCGCCCGGATGGGCATGGGCCCGCTGGCCCGGCTCGATGCGGCGACCCTGCGCGGTGTCCTCACGACGAACTTCCTGGCCCCGGCCGAGCTGTCCCGCGGCGCCGCCGCCGCGATGGTGGCCCGCCGCACCGGGGTGATCGTCGCGGTGTCCTCGCTCGCGGGTGAGATGGCGCTGCGCAACGTGCCGGCCTACGGCTCCAGCAAGGCGGGGCTGAGCTACCTGACGCGCGCGCTGCAGCGGGAGCTGCGCGGCACCGGGGTGCTGGCCCAGCTGGTGCTGCTCGGCGGGGTCGACACCGACCTGCTCAAGGAGAACCAGGCCGATCCGGTCGCCGGTCCGGCGTCGCGACGGCTGGCGAAGGTGGTGCCGGTGCCGAGCGCTGAGGTGGTCGGACGGCGGATCGCCGAGCACATCGAGGCCGGCCGCCGCCGCACCCTGGTGCTACCCCCGGCCGCGACCGGCGCGGTCGCACTGCGGCACTCGCTGACCTCGCTGTCCGATCTCCTGCTGAAGGGGCTGCCGCGCTCGCTATGACTGTCCTGATCCCACCCGGGCTTAAGCCCGAGGACGAGGGGCTGCACGCCCCGCCGCCCGAGGCGGCCGACCGGCTCTTCGCCGACACGGTCTGGCTCAGCGCCATCGACCCCAAGGCCGGGATCTGGGGCGTCACCCAGATGCACATCTCCCCGAACCGCGGTTACGGCCGGTTCCAGTCGCTGTTCTGGATCGACGGAGTCGGGCAGATGTACACCGGCAAGACGATCGGCGGCCTGACACCGGGTCAGATGCAGTGGTCCGACGGCGGCCTGACCTACGAGGTGCTGGAGCCGTTCGAGGCGATCCGGCTGCGGATGGACAACCCGCGGTTCGGCTTCGACCTCACCTATCACGGCCGGCACGGCGCCTTCGACTACGACGACTGCATCGGCGGCAGCCCGCTGGAGGGACTCAAGCCGGCGGCCGGCGTGCACGGCGGGCACTACGAGCAGGCGATGACCCTGACCGGGACCTTCGAGATCCGCGGCGGCCCACAGGCGGGGGAGGTGCGGCGCATCGAGACGTTCGCGCACCGTGACCACACCTGGTCCGACCGGTTCTCCGGCCCGGCGCCGTGGGAGTACCCGGCCGGCAAGTCGGCGGCACTGCACTACTGGCTGGTGCTGCAGTTCCCTTCCCGACATTTCAATGCCACCGGCTTCTACGACCTCTCGGCGCTGGGCATCACGCGACCGATCGACCGGGTCGGCGGCTTCGAGAGCACGCCCGTCGGCGTCCGGCCGATCCTGTCCTGCGTCGCTGATCCGGCCGTAGCGGCGCCCACCGGAGCGGAGGGGCACACCCGCTACCGGATTGGGTTTCCCAGCGGAGAGGTGGTGCACATCCGTGCCACCCGGACCGAGGCCATTGCCAAGCTGCGCATGCTGGGCGAGGACGACACCGAGAGCCGGCTCAACGACTACGAGCGGCTCTGCGAGCTCGTCATCGAGGAGACCGGCGAGGAAGGACACGGCGTGATCGAGCACTCCACCCTGCCCCCGGAGCCCCGGTGGCTCGTATGAGGAAGGCCCGCGTGAAGCAGGAAGGGAAGAAGGGGAAGTGGGGGTGGTTCACCTCCACGATGCCCACCCCGAAGCCGGACGGCCCGCTGTTCGTCCTGACGAAGATCTCCACGAAGCTCCACGTCGCGATCTTCCGGAGGACGAAGGGCCGCCTGATGGGCACCTTCGACGACGCGCCGCTGCTCGTCCTGCACCACCGCGGCGCGAAAACCGGGCAACCGCGCCAGACGCCGATCATCTACCTGGAGAACGGCGCTGACCTGGTCGTCGTCGCCTCCATGGGGGGCCAGAACAAGAACCCGTCGTGGTTCCACAACCTGCGTGCCCACCCCGACGTCGAGGTCGAGATCCGCGGCGAGCGGCGGCCGGTCACGGCCCGCCGGGCGACCCAGGCCGAGGCCGATGCGCTCTGGCCGGAGCTTTCGCGGATGTGGCCGGCCTGGGAGGACTACAAGACCCGCACCGACCGGGAGTTCCCGGTGTTCTTCCTCGAACCGCGCTGACGTATGCGAATGGTCAAATGGGCACAGGCGGGGCCGAAAAGGCACTGCGGCGGGTGACATTGAAAGTTGCACCAGGGAGAGGGACCTCATGCGGCACATCCGGGCGATCGCCGGAGCAGCAGGCTTCGCCCTGCTGGTCAGCGCGGCGGCAACCATGTCCAGCGGCTCGGCGCTGGCGCAGGCACCGGCCGTCGAGACCCCCTTCGCCGACGTGGTGCCAGAGGAACTCCCTGACGTCACCCGCTACCCGCTGGCCGCCACGGTCGCGGACACCCTGGCTGCCTGGCAGCAGAACGCCGGCCGGTGCCGCTCAGCTGCGCACGTCCACCGCGGCCGGGCGGACGCCGGTGGTGGGCACCAAGCGGATGTGGCCGGCGCTCGATCAGGTCAAGCAGACCGTGTACGTGAAGGAGTACACGCTGCGCGGAGTGGGCGACAAGATCGAGGTCTGGGTGGCCAGTGGGGCCGGGCCGGACAACGTCGTCGGCACCGACTTCCCGGCGGGGGACTGCCGCACCGTGGTCCCGAACAGCACCACGATCACGGACCAGCAGGTCGGGGATCTCATCCACCAGTACGACGACGTGATGCTGCCCAAGGAGTCGAAGGCCTTCAGCGTCGCCCCGGACCGGGGCGGCGCCAAGGCCTCCGCCGTCGGCCCGACCGCCGGCATCGACTTCTCCGGTGACGGCGACAAGGTCGTCACGCTGGTCGACAACGTGCGGGACCCGAACTTCTACGACTTCCCGACCAACCAGACCTACGTGGCCGGGTTCTTCTCGCGCCAGTTCAACGAGATGACCGACCGCAACATCATGACCATCGACGCCTACGACTGGGCGCACCGTAGTGGCCGTGACCCCAAGCACGAGCCGAACGACGACATCTGCATCAGCCGGCCGTCGCGCCCGCTGCTGTACGAGGGAATCTTCGCGCACGAGTACCAGCACCTGCTGCAGTACTACGTGGACCCGGCCGAGGTGAACTTCATCAACGAGGGCCTGTCGGATTACGCGCTCACCGTCACCGGCTACGGCGACCCGGACCGCTCGGTGTTCCAGCACAAGTTCGAGAGCCACATCGCCTGCTACCAGGGCTTCGGCACGGTCACCACCAAGTACCAGCCGAACGCGCGACCGTGCGGCGGCCCGCAGAACTCCCTCACGATCTGGGGCGACGAGGGCCAGGGCGCGGAGATCCTCGCCGACTACGGCATCGCCTGGTCCTTCCTGTTGTTCCTCAAGGACCGTTACGGGGCAAAGATCCTCGAGGACATCCACCGCGACCGGGAGCTGCAGGGCCTGGACAGTGTGGCGGCGGCGCTGAAGAAGTTCAGCAAGGGCGACAAGCTCACCGACGTCCTGCACGACTTCCAGGTGATGACGCTGATCGACCGGTTCGTCGGCGGCAAGGACGGCCGGGTCGCCGGCATCGCCAAGAGCCGGGTCACCTCGGCGAGCCTCAAGTCCTACATCAACCTGCTCAACACCTCGGCCTACGCGACCCCCGGGGCGGCGCCGAACGGCGCGGACTTCGTGCCGCTGCGCGGTACCGGTGTCGGCCTGCTCGAGGGCGCCGACCTGAACTCGCTGACTTTCACCGGCCGCCGGGTGCTCGATGCCACGCCCCTGCTCTGGTCTGTGGTGCCTTCGGTGCCGCTGCTGCCGACGTTGTCCTTCCCGCAGCAGCAGGGCGTCCCGCCGCTGCCCGACGTCCCGCCGCCGACCCTGCCCCCGAGCCAGCTGGACAACCCCGCCCTGTTCTCCGGCAACGAAGGCCGGACCGACGCCTCCGCCGCTTTCGAGGTGACGGTGCCGTCCGATGCCCCGACGCTGAGCTACGTGACCAGCTACAACATGGAGAGCGGCTTCGACTACGGCTACACCGTGATCTCGGTCGACGGCGGCAAGACCTACAAGTCGCTGGCGAACTCGGCCACGGTCCCGACCGCGGCCCCCGCGCCGGTCGGCAACGCGGTGACCGGCACGTCCGGGCTGCCGACCACGATGTCCTTCGACCTGGCCGCCTACGCCGGGCAGAAGGTGATCCTGGGCTTCCGCTACCTGTCCGACCCGCTGGTCAACCAGGGCGGCTGGTACATCGACGACGTCAAGGTCGGCAGCCAGGTCATCAGCGACGGGACCTCGACCAGTCCGTTCAAGTCCTTCACCGAGATCCGGCCGCAGCCGGTCAACCCGTTTACGGTGACCCTGGTCGGCCTGGACGAGGACGGGCACCGGGCCCGCGTGATCCGGATAAACAACACCTTCGACTTCGCGCTGACGGCCCGTCAGATCAAGCAGCTCCGGAGCTACCCGGTCGTGGTCGCCATCGTGAGCTGCGACGACCCCACCGAGACCCAGACCGCGTACGCGCCGTATGACCTCAAGGCGAACAAGATCACCCAGCTGGGCGGCCGCAAGTAACCCGCACTCCACCCGCGGGGTTAGCCCGGCCGCTCCATTCGGCGTTCACCGAACGTCCACCCGAGCGGAGTCCGGCAACGCGATGATCCCGTCATGACGCAGTCCGATACCGCGGCGGGTGAGTGGGTGGCAGTACCGCTGGCGGACGGAACAGCACGCTATGACTGGCAGCCCGCTGAGCAGCCTCCCTCGCCGGACGGCACGGTCGGGGTGTGGCGCCTGGTCCCCGGCGAGGTCGACGGCTTCGGGAGCTGGGCCTGGTTCCCCACCCCGGCGATTGCCGCCGCATCTGAACAGCCCTTCGAGTCGGCACCGGCCCCACGCGGCCGAGCGCGTCTTCGGTGGATCGCGCCTGTTGTGGTGCTCGTCGTCGTAGGCATGCTCTTCGCCTTCACGCGAGGCGCCGAACAACAGGAACGAACAGGGGTGTCGACAATGCCCACGGGGCAGAAACAGACCGGGCTGCTCACCGCGGCGAACGCCTACACCGACGCGCTGGTGGCCGGCAACGGCGACGCCGCTGCCAGCTACCTGGACCCGAAAGCTTGCCAGGGGAGGGACCTCGCCGGCGCACGGCAACTGGCCGCGTTCTTGTCCCAGAAGGCGCCGGGTGCCACCGTCAGGGTGACCGCGGTCGACGTGAGCGGCGACGACGGAAACGTCACCGGATACGAGTTCTCTTCTGGCGTTCCGCAGGATGTGCAGGCCGTCATTGAGCAGGGGTATACCTCGGGCGGTGACTTCTCCTGGCACCTTCGCGGCCAGAAGTGGGTGTTCGACGCAGAGTGCTGACCCGCAGCCAGGTGACGGCGGCGACGAACAGGGCAGCCGGCAGATACGCCCATTGCTGCATCTCGGAGTTGTCCACGCCGAGGCGGCCGGCCTGGTAGACGGGGTACGCCGCGGCTGCGACGGCGAACCACTCCGGGCGGTTGGCGAGTACGGCCAGCGCGATCAGCATCAGCCCGTACCAGGGCTGGCTGGGCCCGACAAGGATGAAGGCGGTACCGACCAGCAGCAGGGCGTCCTCGGGGTTCGGCCCCGAGCGGGTCACGGCGCGCCGCAACACCCAGGCGGCGATCGCGCCGCCGAGGAGGACGGCGACGGCAGGGGCGGTGAAATCGGGCACGAGAAGACGGACCACTCCGAAGCGCTGCTCGCCGTCGTAGCCCTCCTCATCGAGGTAGCCGGGCAGGTAGCCGAACACGTCGGTGCCGACGGCCAGCAGGTGGGGCAGGTAGCCGACGGTGAACGCGGCCGCGGCTGAAGCCAGCGCGACGTGGCCGCGGCGGAAAAGCAGAATCGGTGCGACCAGCACCGGGACGAGCTTCACGGCGACGGCCGCGCCGAACAGGGCACCGCCGGCACCCAGACGCCGGGTCGAGAGGTGACGTTGCGTCAGGACGCCGAGGGCCAGCACCAGCAGCAGGACGCCGAGAATGTCGATGTGTGCGTTGTTCCCGCACTCCAGCCACACCACCGGGCACCAGGTCCACCAGACCACGCCACGCGGGTCCCGGTCGTTGCGTCGCAGCGTCCAGATCAGGGCGGCGGCAACGGCCAGCGCGAGCAGGCCCATCGCGATCTGGAAGGCCACCACCCGGTGCTCATCGGGGGACAGGTAGTGCATCCCGAGGAAGGAGAACTCTGCCACCGGCGGGTAGATCGTGCGCACGACCGGCCGGTTGATCTCGGTGCAGTCGTGGGGAACGCCGCGGGTGGTGCAGCGGTCGGTACGGCCGTCGGCCTGGGCGGCCGCGGCCTCCGCCGACGTGCGCGTGTCCGGGGGAAACAGCTCCGCATCGCGCAGGTGCGCCAGCGCCGGGTCCAGCGGTGCGTACCGGTAGGGATCGATGCCGGCGGCCTGGACCTTGCCGTCCCAGAGGTAGCGCCAGAAGTCGTCGGTGGTCGTGGGGGAGTAGCTGACGGCCACGAGCTGAAGCAGGACTCCGCCGGCGAGGGCGACCTGGAGCGAGCGGCGCGTCGGCAGCCCGCGCACCACCCAGGCGCCGGCGACGAACGCGATCGCCCCGACGGTGTACCAGAGCAGCATCCGGCGGACGTTGTCATCGGTCGGGGCACCGAGGCGCAGCGCGGCCACCTGCGCGCCGAGCACGACGGCGAAGGCCGTCCCGGCGCCCAGAAGACGCGTGCGGGAACTCATCCGCCCGCGCGCCGGTGCACGACGAGGACGCGCGCTAGGTACCACACCGCCGATACTGCCGCGAGGATCGCGGTGATCAGTAGCCAGCGGCCGACGAAGTCGTCGTAGGAGCGTCCGGTCTTGTACTGGAACGATTCGGCCTGGCGCAGGATCAGCGGTGAGAACATGAGCAGCAGCAGCCCGGAGACCGCCAGCGGGATCCGGACGAAGTTCAGCCAGGCGACCCGCCCGGGCCGGCGGCGCCACAAGGTGAGGATCGCCGCGTCGAGCAGGACGTAGAGCGGGAGCAGCAGGCCGTCGTGCAGGATCGCGCCGGCGGCGAACCACTTCCCGACGTCCAGCGTGCGCTCGTCCAGCAGTTGGCCCAGAGCCAGCGTCGCCGGGATGAACGAAAGTACAAGCACGACGAAATGCGCCGGGTGCTCGCCGTAAAAGCGGCGCACCGAGGCCGCGGGTCCGGTGGAGGTCATCGTGGTCATGCTTCGAACGTCATTCGCGTGACCCACTTGGTGTTCCGCACACCGGGATTGTTGGGCACGATGATCCGGGCGGGGAAGCCGTGGTCGAGCGAGAGTTCGGCGCCGTTCACCTGCAGCGCCAGCAGGCTGTCGCCGGCCCGGATCTGATTGCCGGCCAGCCGGCCGCGCCCGAAGGCGCCGCCGTCCTGCAACGACTCGACGTACACCGACCCCGGGGAAGCGACGCCGGACAGTGCGGCCAGATCCCGCAGCCGTACGCCGCGCCAGGTCTGGTTGCCGCTGGACCACCCCTCGACGCACGCGATCGCCAGGTGCGCCTCGTGCTGTTCCATCGCGAGGAGGTCCGCGCGGGTGAGGCTCACCGGCGTGGGACCGCCGAGGATTTCGAGGCGCCACAGTCCGCCGACCAGCGCCGGGGTGATCCGTGCTTCGTCCGCGGTGGTGTTCACCTGGAAGTCGTTCGGGCCATCGCCGGTGTCGTAGCCACCGCGCGGCGAGAGCAGCCCGAGTCGGCTCACCGGACCGCCGACGGTCTGCGGGGCGACCATGACGAACGCCGTCACCGCGCCGGCACCGACCAGCCCGAGCGCGCCACGTCGGGAGATCGACGGCGGGGCGGGGCGCGCACTGACCAGCCCGTCGGGCGTGTAGGGCTCCGCCTCGGTGTGGGCGAGGTCGACGCGCAGTTCGTCCCGCAGTCGACGCTCGCGGAACGCCGCGCGCATCACCGGGATCTTCAACGCGACGTGCGCGGCGGCGGAGGCCACGAACACCCAGGCGGCGTAGAAGTGCAGCACGTAGAACGAGCCCGGGAAGCGGTACCAGTACTGGATATTGAGCAGGCCCGTGGCGAGGGTCAGCACCGCGCCGCCGACCAGCAGGAAGAGGGAGAGCCGCTCCAGCGCCTGCGCCGGGGACTTCGCCGGTGGCCAGATGAACAGCTTCGGGATCACCGACCACAACTTGCCCAGCACCACCGGCACCAGGACGACGCCGAGCGTGACGTGCAGGCCCTGCGTCACCCGGTAGCCCCACGAGGGTGAGGCCGGCCAGTGGAAGGGGATGAAGGTGAGCACACCGGAGGCGTGGCGACCGTCGTTGCCCGGCAGCCACGGGTTGTAGGCGAGGTAGGACAGCAGTCCGGTCACGAACATGACCGGGATCCCGACCAGCAGGACCGCTCCGAACACCGAGGTCAGCCACGGGCCGCGGATCGGGCTACGCCAGAACCCCGCCCGGAACGGACCGGGCGGCGGGTGCGCGGCGACCCACTCGTTCCCCGCGCTGACGCGCGAGCGCAGCGAGGTCAGCATCGGCGCAGCGCCACGAACTGACGTTCCTGCACCGACCAGTGTTCCGCCGCGAGGAAGCCGATCGTTTCGGCCAGATCGATGAGGGGGGCGGCTCCGATACGGGCCCAGGGGAACGTGGCGACGGTCTCGCCGCCCGGCCCGGTCACGGTCGCGGTGAAGTGCCCGACCCCGTGCCCTGGCTCGACCTCGACGAGCGCGTGCCCATCCGGCGCGAGCAGTTCGCGCAGCCGCACCAACAGCCGGGCGGTGTTTCCGCCAATACCGATGTTGCCGTCGGCGAGCAACGCGACCTCCCAGCGGCCGGCACCGGGGAGCCGGTCGAAGATCGAGCGGCGCAGCACCATCGCGCCGGAGGACCGCGCGATTCTGACGGCGCCGTCAGAGACGTCCACACCTAACGACGGGACACCGCGCGCGGTCAGGGCGCGCACGAGGCGGCCCGGCCCGCAGCCGACGTCGATGGTCGGTCCGGTGCACCGGCTCAGCAGCGACTCGTCGGCGGTGTCCGGTCGGTCAAGCCAGCGCGCGGTGTCGAACGGCAGCGGACTGCCGGTCTCGTCGTGCACCTGCAGTGTGGTCCCGAATCGCAGGGCGTCCTCGTAGCGGGAGATCAGCGCGGGTCCCCAGCAGCGGACGGCGGTATCAACCGACATGGCTGACCTCGAGACCGGCGACGAGCTCGGCGTGCCGGGTCGCGAAGTGCGTGCCCGGCGCGGCGGCCGCCACGGCAGAGGCGTCGGCAGCGGTGTCGACGTCCAGCAGCGCCGGCAGCAGCCCGACCCGCAGGCCGGCGTCCCGCAGCCGGGCCAGCTGGATCGCCCCGGTGTCCGTGCGCGACATCGGCACCCCGAGCACCAGGGCCGGGTTCGGGTCGTGCAGGGCGAGCGCCCAGAATCCGCCGTCCTCGGCCGGGCCGAACCAGGCGTCGTGCTCCGCCCAGGACAGCGTCAGCTGATGCGGCGTCAGTTGCGGCGTGTCCATCCCGATCACCAGGACCGGCCCGGACAGGGGCGCGATCGCGTTGGCGATGCGCTCATCGAGTCCGGACCCTTGCTGGGCGATCACCTCGAACCCGGCCGGAACCCAGGGGCCGGGCGCACCGTCCAGGGCCAGGACGCGCCGTGCGGCGGGCGCGCTGAGCGCGGCGGCCAGGGTGTCCCGCAGCGCCGCAGCCGCGAGCGAAGCGGCGTGCGCCGGGGTGAACGGGGGACACAGCCGCGTCTTCACCCGCCCGGCTACCGGCGCCTTCGCCATCACAACGATCGTCGAGAGAATCACCGGGCCATCACGGCCCGCATGTCGCGCACGGTCCGCACCGTGCCGCGGACGGTCCCGGTCACCTTGGACTTGCCGATCCGCGGGGTGTAGTCGATGTCGCACTCGACGATGCGCCAGTCCGCCTTCGCGGCGGTCAGCACCATCTCCAGCGGATAGCCGAACCGACGGTCGCGCAGGCCGAGGGCGAGCAGGTCGGCCCGCCGGGCCACCCGCATCGGGCCGAGGTCGTGCAGAGGGATCCCGGTCTGACGGGTCATCTGAAACGCGAGGACGCGGTTGGCCAGGCGGGCGTGCAGCGGCCACGACCCACGGGCCGGGCGACGGCGTCCGAGCACGAGGTCGGCGGCGCCGGAGCGCACCGGGTCGGCAACGCGGGCCAGTTGCCCGGGGTCCATCGAGGCGTCGCAGTCGCAGAAAGCCACCAGCTCGGACGTAGCGGCGAGGAGTCCGGCATGGGCAGCGGCGCCGAATCCGCGCCGCGGCTCGTGCACCACCTGCGCACCGAGCGACGCGGCGAGCTGTGCCGATTCGTCCGTCGAGCCGTTGTCGACCACGATGGGCCGCGCCCATGTGGGCATGCGCTCGAGCACCCAGGGCAGGGCGGCGGCCTCGTCGAGGCAGGGCAGGATGACGTCCACGGGGCTCTCTTCGAAGCTGGCGGGTACTCCGGACGGCCCATGCCGATGAGATGAGTGACTCACCTTTGGACCGTAGGGCCCCCCGTCCCAGCGATGCAGGCCGCCCTCGGTTACGGAGTTCTGACGGGCGGCGCCGGAACCGGCCTACTCGGCCCTGACCTGCCTAGACTCGACGCCGTGAGCAACCGCGTGCTTGTCGTGGAGGATGACCCCACCGTCGCCGAGGTCGTGGTGACCTACCTCAAGCACGCCGGCTACGAGGTCGAGCACGCCCCGGACGGGGACGTTGCGCTGGAGGCAGCCGCGCGGTCCTGGCCCGATTTGGTGGTACTCGACCTGATGCTGCCCGGCATCGACGGGCTCGAGGTGTGCCGGCGCCTGCGCGCGACCCGCGAGGTCCCGGTGATCATGCTGACCGCGCTCGGATCCGAGAACGACCGTGTGCTCGGTCTGGAGGTTGGCGCCGACGACTACATCACCAAGCCGTTCAGCCCGCGCGAGCTCGTGCTGCGCGTGCGCTCGGTGCTGCGCCGCGCCGGTGGCGCGAACGAACCGGCCCCGGGCGCGCCCCAGGTGCTGGAAGCCGGGCCGATCCGGATGGACGTCACCGGGCACCGGGTCACCCATCGCGGTGAGCCGCTGGCGCTGACTACGCGCGAGTTCGACCTGCTGGCGTTCCTGCTCGCGCATCCCGGTGAGGCGTTCACCCGGGAGGCGCTGATGAAGACGGTCTGGGGCTGGGAGTTCGGCGACCAGTCCACGGTCACCGTGCACGTGCGCCGGCTGCGGGAGAAGATCGAGGCCGACCCCGCGGACCCCCAGTTGCTGGTCACGGTCTGGGGTGTCGGCTACCGGTTCGATCCGCCCACCAGCGCGGCGGCCTAGTCGATGGGTGAGCGGTGAACGACAAAGTCGAGGTCGTTCTGATCGCGCTCGCCTGGTCCGGCGCGATCGCGGTCGGTGGCACCGTCCTGCTCCGCTCCACACGGGGCCGCTCCCTGCGCTTCTCGCTGCTGGTGCTGTGCCTGACCACGGTTGCCGCGGTGATCGCGGCCAGCGTGGGCACCGCACAGGCGATGTTCCTGTCCGACCACGACTTCGAGGTGCTGATCCTCGTCAGCATCGTCGTCGCGGTGCTGATGACGGGGGTGTCCGCGTTCCTCGCGCGCACGCTCGCGGAGGAGAGCCGCGTGCTGACGGCCCAGACCCGCGCGATCGGCGAGGTCAGCGAACTCGGCGACGTAACTGAGCGCAGCATGCCACGCCTGAGCGCGGAGTTTGCGGCGCTCGGCCGCGAGCTCGATGCCGCGCGGCAGCGCCTGGTTGAGTCGCACGATCGCGAGGTGGCGCTGGAGACGTCGCGGCGGGAACTCATCGCCTGGGTCTCGCACGACCTGCGCTCGCCGCTGGCCGGCATCCGGGCGATGGCCGAGGCCCTCGAGGACGGGGTGGCCGAGGATCCGGCCCGTTATCGCAAGCAGATCCGCATGGAGGTCGACCGCCTCGCCGGCATGGTCGACGACCTGTTCGAGCTCGCGGTCATCCAATCCGGCGCGCTCAAGCTCTCCCTCGACCGGATCTCCCTGTCCGACCTGGTCAGCGACACCCTCGCCGGGGCGGACGCGCTCGCGCGCGAGCGGGGAATCCTGCTGCGCGGACACGCCCCGGCCGACATCGCCGTGCGCGCCGACGGCCGCGAACTGTCCCGCCTGGTCAACAACCTGGTCGTGAACGCGATCCGGCACACGCCTTCCGACGGCGTGGTCGAGATCGCGCTCGGCACCCGGGACGGGCAGGCCACGATCGCGGTCACCGACGGCTGCGGGGGCATCCCGGAGGAGGACCTGCCCAAGGTCTTCGACGTCGCGTGGCGGGGCACCCACGCCCGCACCCCATCGCCGGACGGCGGAGCGGGACTGGGCCTGGCCATCGTGCGGGGCATCGCCGAGGCGCACGCCGGCGAGGTCACCGTCGAGAACATCGGCGGCGGGTGCCGTTTCGAGCTGTCCCTACCGGCGCTGGTCTGAAATAGGAAATTCCGGACCGGAATTTCGATGTGACCCCGGTGACATGAAGTGGTACCAACCATTGTCCCGGGGTGATCCGAATAGGCGGCACTGAGAGAGAAACTCGTCCGCTGAAAGGGACCCCAAATGCGCATCCGCAACCTCACCAAGGCCGCCTCGGCCACCGCCATCGCCGGTGCGATGGTCTTCGGCCTCTCCGCCTGTGGCGACGACTCCGAGGCTGCCACGCCCGCCGCCGCCCAGGACGCCGCGCCGGTTGCCAGCCTGACCAACCTCACCGGGAAGATGACCGAGGTCGTCGTCGACGCCGGCTTCCTGGAGGGCCTGACCTCGCTCAAGCTCACGCCGGGCGTCGTCGGTACCGCGAAGCTCAAGGACGGCACGCTGTCCTTCCCGATCACCGGTGGCAGCGCCACCTACTACACGCCGGGCTCCCGCACCCCGTACGTGGAGAGTTCCATCAAGCACGACGGCAGCGGCATCAGCCTCACCGACGGCAAGACCAAGGTCGAGCTGACCAACTTCGTGGTCGACGCCGGCACCTCGACGCTGACCGGTGACGTCTCGGCCAACGGCAAGTCGGTCGTGAAGGGCGCCCCGCTGTTCTTCCTCGACGGCCGCACCCTCGAGCCGCTGCAGGTCGACGAGGCCAAGGGCCAGGGCGTGCTCTACGGCACCACCGTCAGCCTGACCAAGGCCGCCGCGGACCTGCTCAACCAGACCTACGGCACCGACGCGCTGACCGAGTACTTCAAGGTCGGCATCGCGCGCATCACCCTCAAGCTCGCGTAAGACCGCCTCCGAAATCGGAGGGAAATTTCGCAAGCAATCCGGCCCTGCTGCGCGCCTCGAATCTCAGGTGCGCAGCGGGGCCGCTGCAAATTCCGCCATCCCCTGGTGAAATTCCTCGACCGCGCTCCACCCCAATTCCTCGCGCAATCGCAGCGAGGAGGCGGTGATGTGCCGGACGTCCCCGAGGCGGAACCCGCCGGTGACGATCGGTTGGGGACCCCCGCAGGCCCGGGAAAGGGCCAGCGCCACTTCGCCTACGGTCCGCACCGTGCCGCTGCCGACGTTGTAGGTCCGCAGTGAGCCCGCGGCGATCGGCCCTTCCTGACACACCGCGTCGAGCGCGGCCAGGTTCGCGGACGCCACGTCGCGCACGTGCACGAAGTCCCGCCGCTGGGCGCCGTCCTCGTACACCTTCGGTGGTAGACCGGCGGCCAGCGCCGAACGGAAGATGCTGGCCACCCCCGCGTACGGCGTGTCGCGCGGCATCCGGGGACCGTAGACGTTGTGGTAGCGCAGTGCTGCGACCCGTGCGTTCGTGGCCCGGGCGAACGCTGCCGACAGATGCTCCTGGGCCAGCTTGGTCGCGGCGTAGACGTTGCGCGGATCCGGTGCGGCGTCCTCATGGACCAGCCCGGCGCTGAGGTCGGCACCGCAGCGCGGGCACGGCGGCTCGAAGTGGCCGTCCCGCAGCGCAGTCGCAGTGCGCGGACCGGGCGAGACGACGCCGTGCTCCGGGCAGTCGTAGTGCCCCTCGCCGTAAACCACCATCGAGGAGGCCAGGACCAGGCGCCGGATGCCGGCCCGGCCCATGGCGGCCAGCAGCACCGCGGTGCCCAGGTCGTTGCAGCCGACGTAGTCCGGGGCGTCGTCGAAGTCGAGCCCGAGGCCGACCATCGCCGCCTGGTGGCACACCGCGTCGATCCCGTCCAGGGCGCGCTCGACGGCGTCCCGGTCGCGGACGTCGCCGAGGAGAAACTCCGCCCCCTCCGGCACCGGGGGCGCCGAGGGATGCACCGCGGGAAACAGCCCGTCCATCGACCGGACGGTGTGACCCGCTGTCAGAAATGCCTCGACGACGTGCGACCCGATGAACCCGGCGCCGCCGGTGACGAGGATGTGCACACCGCCGACCCTATGCGGCTCCCACCCCGCGCCCGCGGCCCCGTCCCTGCGCTCATTACTGAGCGGAGCGACCGCTCTAATACGCGGGGGACCACCTTCCGGTCCTCCGATACCCCGGAGTTGGTTCTGCGGGCATTAGAGAGCCGCACCCGGGCGACTTCGTCCGTGACGGCAGCGCACCTGCCTGTGGATAACTTCCGACGGTCGTCCGAGATCGTGCCAATCTCTGCGGCCATGAAGGGAATCGCGGACGGCACAGGGCCGTTCACTCTCGCCCGAGCACTGGCGTGGGGTTTCACGCGCCCGCAGATCCGGGCACACATTCGGAGCGGTCGATGGATCCGTCTCCGGCACGGGGTCTACGTCACGTGCACCGATCGGCTGATTGCGTCCCGGCGGCCCGACACCTTGCACGCGCAGGACGTCAGGGCAGTGCAACTTGCTTTGAGTCGCAGTCAGGTCGTGGGGGCGGATACGTCCGCAGCCCGGATCCTCGGGATCGACCTGCACCCGGAACCGCCGCTGGAGATCGTGCTCCTCACCGACGACAGTGGGGTATCCAGTACACATCGCGACGGCTACTTCCTTCGCGTGGCACCGCTGCCGGGCGAAGACGTGACCACGCGTCATGGAACGCCGCTCACCTCGCCTGCGCGAACGCTGCTCGACGTCTCGGCCAACCGCGGCTTCGACTGCGGCGTTGTCGCGGCGGAATCCGCCTACCGGAGACGCCTTATCACCCCGGCTGAGTTCGGGTCGCTCATCGACACCTCTGCCGGGCGGCCCGGAATCCAGGTCGCGCGCGAGGTCCACGCCTTCGCGAACCCGCTGACGGAGTCCGTGCTCGAAACGGTGTCACGCCTGTCGTTCCGGACCGCCGGAATTCTCCAGCCGGACGTCCAGGTCGTGATCGTGAAGTACCCGGAGATCCGGGTCGACTTCTTCTGGTCCTGGCTTCGGCTGGTCGGGGAGGGTGACGGGATGAAGAAGTACGAGATGGACGGTCGCCAGCCCATGGTCGAGTTACGCCGGCAGCGCGACCGCGAGCAACTGATCCGGGACGCCGGCTGCGACATCGTCCGGTGGGATTGGCGCATCGCCAACAGCCCGAAACTGCTCGCCGCCCGCGTCCTCCCCGCGATGGAGCGCGCCGAGGCGCGACTGCGTGGCCAAGCCAGCTGACCCGTCGCTCTCTAATGCGCGCAGTGCCAGATTTCTGGCGGCGAACCGGGGAAATCTGGTCGCCGGCGCATTAGAGGCGTCGCTCCGCTCAGTAATGAGCGCAGAGACGGCGCCTGCGAGGTCAGGCGCGGTACTCCGGGTTGGCGAAGTCGGGTCGGGTTCCCGCGTCCCAGTCCCGGCGGGAGTTGCCGTGGGCCGGGATGCCGTCCGGCGCCAGCATTGCGGCCAGGTGCATCAGGTTCCAGGTCATGAAGGTGGTGTTCCGATTGGTGAACTCGGTCTCCGGGCCGCCCGAGCCGGGGTCGAGATAGGACGGGCCGGGGCCGACGGCGCCGATCCACCCGGCGTCCGCCTGCGGCGGGATCACGTACCCCAGGTGCTGCAGGCTGTAGAGGATGTTCATCGCGCAGTGCTTGATGCCGTCCTCGTTGCCGGTGATCAGGCAGCCGCCGGTGCGCCCGTAGTAGGCGTACTGCCCGTCGGAGTTCAGCAGCCCCGAGCAGGAGTAGAGCCGCTCGATGATCTGCTTCATCACCGAGGAGTTGTCCCCGAGCCAGATCGGTCCCGCCAGCACGAGGATGTTCGCGGCCAGGACACGTTCGTAGAGTTCCGGCCACTCGTCGGTGGCAGCGCCCTGCTCGCGCATGTCGGGGTAAACGCCGATCGCGATGTCGTGATCGATGGCCCGGAACTCATCCACCTGCACCCCGCGGTCGCGCATGATCGCCGCGCTGCGGTCGATCAGGCCCTGGGTATGGCTCATCGCCGGTGAGCGCTTCAGGGTGCAGTTGATGAACAGTGCCTTGAGGCCGTCGAAGCGCGGGGCCTCGGCGCCGCCACCGGAAGTTGTCATGGAGCCAAAGCTAGGCAGGGCGGCTGACTGACCGCCAGAACCCCGGGCTTACAGGGTGGGAACGTCAGGAAGCGACAGCGCCGGCCTGCTGGCGCCACCAGGCCTGCCCGGCCGCGGGCAGCGCGTGGATCGGGTCGTAGTACGGGTAGACCCGGGAGATCGCGGCGGTGTCGTCGGACTCGATCGAGGTCCGGTAGTTCTTGGTCCACATCGAAATGCCGCGAACCTGGTCGTAGGACTCGACCTGGTGCACCCAGCGCTTGCCGACGTACGGGACGTCCGCGACGATGCGCGGCGTCGCGAAACCGGGCAGGTAGCCCATGATCCCGTGCTGCAGGTTCTGCGCCTGGGCGAGGGAGAGCCGCCAGTGCTCGGAGCCGGGGATCATGTCGCACTGGTAGAAGTAGTACGGCGTGATCGCCGCCCCGTCGAGCAGGGCGAAGCACAGGTCCAGCAGCGCCGGCACCGAGTCGTTGACCCCGCGCAGCAGCACGCCCTGGTTGCGGACGTCGCGCACGCCGGCGTCGAGCAGACCACCGGCCGCGCGGGCGACCAGAGGAGTGATCGAGGCGGCGCTGTTCGCGTGGGTGTGCACGGCCAGGCCGACCCCGCGGCGACGCGCGGTGCGGGCCAGCCGCTCCATGCCGGCGCGGACCTCGTCGTCCATCCAGTGCTGCGGCAGGCCGATCAGGCCCTTGGAGGCCAGCCGGATGTCGCGGACGTTCTCGATCTCCAGCAGCGAGCCGACGAAGGCCTCCAGGCGCGGCCACGGCACGTTCGCCACGTCGCCGCCGGAGACCACGACGTCGCGCACGCCGGGGGTGGCGCGCAGGTAGGCCAGCATCCGGTCGTGCCGGTCGGCCGGCTTGAGCTCGAAGCGGTGCTTGTCCACGGTCGGGGTCGAGTTGCCGACCAGGTCCATCCGCGTGCAGTGCCCGCAGTACTGCGGGCAGGTGTTGGTGAGCTCGGCGAGCACCTTGGTCGGGTAGCGGTGGGTCAGTCCCTCGACCGCCCACATCTCGGCCTCGTGCAGGGAGTCGCGCTCCGCGTACGGGTGGCTCGGCCACTCGGCGTCGCGGTCGGAGGCGACCGGGAGCATGTAGCGCCGCACCGGGTCGGCGAAGAAGGCGTCGGTGAGTGAGGAGAGCGGGGCCGTCGCCGCCATGGTGTTGAGCATCTGAGGGGGAATCAGCATCGACATCGTCGCGTGCCGTTCCTGGTCGGCCGCGAGGTCGGCGTAGAACGACTCGGCCAGCAGATCGCCCATGACGGCGCGCAGCTGAGCCAGGTTCTTCACGCAGTGCGAGCGCTGCCACTGCGCGGATTCCCACTCGGCGGCGGTGACGTCACGCCAGCCGGGCAACCGCGTCCAGTCGGGCTCGACGAGCTCGACGCGCTGGTACAGGTACGGCTGGACCATGTCCCCTCCAAACGACCCGAAACAGGCAAATCTGCTGTCCTGGGTACGCCAGACAGGAGAAACTATAGGCCAGAGCGGCAATCAGTACAGGAAATCCTGTTGGATCGCTATGCTTGAACCGAAGATCTTCCTGTCGCGGAGGGAGGCGGCGTGCGGTCTGACGGATCTCCGCTGGGCCTGCACCGGGTGATCGAACCCGCCGGTGCGCTCCCGCAGGCTGCGTGGCGCCTCGACGCCGACCCTGAGCTCTGGCCCGACGAGGTCCGCATCGACGTCGAGCGTCTCAATCTCGACGCCGCGTCCTTCCGTCAGCTCTCCGAGGCCCATCCCGCCCTCTCCCCAGAAGCCCGCGGAGACGGCGTCCGCGCCGAGGTGGCCGGCATCGTGGCCGCCCGCGGCAAGATGCACAACCCGGTCACCGGCTCCGGCGGCATGCTGATCGGCCGCGTCGCCGAGGTCGGTCCGGCGAGCCCACTGGGACTGACGCCCGGCGACCGCGTCGCCACCCTGGTCTCGCTCACGCTCACCCCGCTCGCCCTCACCGACGGGCTTGCCGGCTGGGACGGCCGCGGCGAGCAGGTCCCCGCCGCCGGGCACGCGATCCTGTTCGGGCGGTCGATCGCCGCCGTCCTCCCGAGTGACCTGGCCGCGGAAACCGCGCTGGCCGTCCTCGACGTCTGCGGCGCCCCCGCTCTCACCGCGCGCGTGGTCAGCGAACGGGTTGCGGGTTCGGTCGCGGTCATCGGCGCGGCCGGCAAGAGTGGCTCGCTCGCCCTGGCCGCCGCCCGCCGGGCCGGTGCCCGTCGCGTGCTCGGCCTGGTCCGCGACGAGGCCGAGGCGAGCGCGCTGGCCGCCTCCGGCCTCGCCTCGCACGTCGCCGTCGTCGATGCGCGCGACCCGGTGGCCGTCCTTGACGCCGTGCACGCGAACGGCGGCCCGGTCGACGTCACCGTCGTCTGCGTCGACGTCCCGGGTGCCGAGGGCGGCGCGATCCTGGCCACCCGCGAGCGCGGCACCGTGATCTTCTTCTCGATGGCCACCTCGTTCTCCGCCGCCGCGCTCGGCGCGGAGGGCCTGGCCGCCGACGTCGAGATGCTGGTCGGTACCGGCTACACCCCGGGCCACGCGACGACCGCCCTCGACCTGTTCCGCACCGAGCCGGGCGTGCAGTCGCTCTTCGCACGCCGCATAGGCGGGACGTCCGAAGAATCGAGCGCTATTACTCACGCTGCTTCGGACGCAAGGAAGGGGGCGGTCGCGTGAAGCTCGACCTCGATCCCGACCTCGCGGCGCGCGCCCGCGACCTCGCCCGCGCCGCGGGGGAGCCGATCGTCGACCTGGCCCGCGCGCACACCACCGTCTCGGTCGAGCGCGCCGTGCTCCGCCTGGCCGGCCTGGACGGCGCGGACGCCGAGGGCCGGCCCTGGGTCAACCACGTCGTCGACGCGGTGCGCGACCAGGTCGGCCTCGAGCACGGCGTCGCGCTCCCGGTCTGGGACGCACTCATGGACCGCCGCGACCTGCACGCGCTCGCCGCGGACGTCACCGAGGGGCGCGTCCAGTTCCGCCTCCCGACCGGCACCGCCGCCCGGGAGGCCCGCACCGCCGCCCGTGTCGCCGCGGCCGGGGGGATCGCCCGCATCGACCGCCGGCGCCGCGAGCGCGACGGTCTCATCGCGCGGATCGGCGACGCCCCGCGCCGGCCGTGGATCTACCTGATCGTCGCCACCGGCGACATCTACGAAGACATCCCGCAGGCGCAGGCGGCGGCCCGCGAGGGCGCGGACGTGGTCGCGGTGATCCGCTCCACCGGCCAGTCCCTGCTCGACCACGTCCCCGAGGGCGCGACCCGCGAGGGGTACGCCGGCACCTACGCGACCCAGGAGAACTTCCGCCTGATGCGCGCCGCGCTCGACGACGTCAGCCACGAACTCGGCCGCTACGTCCGGCTGACGAACTACGCCAGCGGCTTGTGCATGCCGGAGATCGCCGCGCTGGCCGGCCTCGAGCGCCTGGACATGATGCTCAACGACTCGATGTACGGGATCCTCTTCCGCGACATCAACCCGATCCGCACGTTCACCGACCAGCGCTTCGCCCGTCAGATCCACGCCCGCGCGGGGATCATCATCAACACCGGCGAGGACAACTACCTCACCACCGCGGACGCGGTCGAGGCCGCGCACACCGTCACGGTGTCCCAGTTGCTCAACGAGTACTTCGCGAAGGAAGCGGGCCTGGCGGACTGGCAGCTCGGCCTCGGGCACGCCTTCGAGATCAACCCCGACCTGCCGGACTCGTTCCGCCTCGAGCTCGCGCACGCGATGCTCGCCCGCGCGCTGTTCCCGGACGCGCCGCTGAAGTGGATGCCGCCGACCAAGCACATGACCGGCGACATCTTCAAGGGCTACCTGCTCGACGGCTTCTTCAACCTGGCCGGCGCGATGACCGGCCAGGGCATCCTGCTCGTCGGCATGATGACCGAGGCGGTCGTCACGCCGTTCCTGTCCGACCGTGACCTCGCGCTGCGCAACGCGCGCTACGTCCTGGACGCCGCCGGCCGGCTGCACGAGGACCTGCAGCTTGCCCCCGGTTCCTTCATCGGCGACCGCGCGCACCACGTGCTCGGCGAGGCGGTCGAGCTGCTGGAGCGGATCGGCGCCGAGGGCCTGCTGGCCGCGATCGGCGACGGCACCTTCGGCCTGATGCGTCGGCCCGCCGACAAGGGCAAGGGCCTGGACGGCGTCGCCGCGAAGGCGGAGGGCTACCTCAACCCGGTGGCCGAACTGCTGGAGCCGATCGCGGGGGAGCGGGCAGCATGACCGAATCAGATGACGCCGCTTCAGATCGTGCGCCCCTACGGCGACACCACCGACGACGGGATGATCCAGGTCTCGTTCACCCTGCCGATCCCGACCGACGAGCGCGCCGAGGGTGCGGCGCTGCAGCTGGCCGCCAAGATGGGCCTGAACCCGGCGATGGTCGTGCACACCCGCGGCATGGGCCCGGACTTCACCTTCTTCGTCGTCTACGGCCGTAGCGCGCACAGCGTCGACCTCTCCGCAGATCGCGGTGGTCGAGCGGGAGTACCCGCTGCTCACCCCGGCCGAGGTGAACACCGCGATCCGCTCCACCCTGCGTCGCAAGCTCGTCGTGGTCGGGGCGTGCATCGGCACCGACGCGCACACCGTCGGCATCGACGCGATCCTCAACATCAAGGGCTTCGCGGGCGAGAAGGGCCTGGAGTACTACCGGGAGATCAAGGTCGTGAACCTCGGCGCCCAGGTCGAGATCGACGCCCTCGTCGAGCGCGGCCCGCGAGCAGCAGGCCGACGCCGTGCTGGTCTCCCAGGTCGTGACCCAGAAGGACGCCCACCTGCACAACACCCGGGCCCTGGTCGCGCGGCATGCGTGACGAGTTCCCGCAGCCGGCGGCCGCTGATCGTCGTCGGCGGACCCCGCTTCGACCCGACGGCGGCCGGCGAACTCGGCGTCGACCGCATCTTCGCCCGCGGCACGACGCCCCGCGAGGTCGCCGGTTACCTCGCGCACGCCCTCGCGTCGACCAGGATCGCGGCATGAGTCCAGCCGAGCTCGGTCTGAGCGTCACGCACCGCCGCTACGTCTCCCACCACGAGGCGCACTACGGCGGCTCGCTGCTCGACGGCGCCTACGTGATGGGCCTGTTCGGTGACGTGGCCACCGAGATGTGCCTGCGCACCGACGGGGACGAGGGCCTGTTCGCCGGCTACGCGAGCGTGGCGTTCAAGGCGCCCGTGAAGGCCGGCGACGTCGTCGAGGTGACCGCCACCATCACCCGGGTCGGCACCCGCAGCCGGACCCTGGACCTGCGCGCCTGGGTGTGCTGCCGCGCCGCGCCGGAGGTCTCCGACTCCGCCGGATCCGTGCTCGATCCGCCACTGCTCGTAGTCGAAGCGGTGGCCGACGTCGTCGTCCCGCCGAGGGCGTAGAACCGCTCGGCGAATGCCAGAAAATATCCTTTCGCCGAAACCACCCGACTGACCTGCGACGTTGCGCATCCCTGCAGGTCAGGCCCGGGTTGAGCGATCGCACCGGGCACCGCTAGGTTTCCCGGCGTCCACACACAGAACGACCAGTGCGGATCGACGCCAGAACAACGTCTTCACGAGCGGGCCGCAGAGGTGGTTGCACCACCACCCGGGTGCCAGGCACGCCAAGGTGTCGGAGACTTCTGAGACGGCGCAACGACCGAACAGGGGGTTGGACCCGGAAGGAAACTGGAGACCAGTAGACAACGGCACGCGGGTTCGCATCCAACGATCCCGTGGTCGGTCCGAAGGATCTCCCGCTCTTCGTCCGTGAACGTTTCTGAACCCGACAGTGCGGGGCCGGACCCAAAAGGTCCGGCCCCGCCGCTGTTCCCGGTGCAAGATTTCCTGACGGCACGTCAGGACGTGGAGGTCTGGTCCGCCTTCTCTGGTGCATCGTCCGGGTCACGCGGGCGGGGCGCCGCCGGCCGGTCAGCGCGCCGAGCCATTCGCGGGCCGCGGCGGCCGGCGTCAGCGGCTCCGGGCGCCGGGTCAGGCCCTGGGTGTGCCGGACCAGCGCCCAGAGCAGCGTGCCGATCACCAGGGCGAAGGCCAGCCAGCCGAGCAGCTCGCCGTTGCCGACGCCGAGCAGCTTGAGCGCCGAGGCGGTCAGCACGATCACCAGGGCGCGCCGGATGACCGCCTGGGAGGCGTGCGCGGAGACCCGGGCCCCGACGTAGACGCCGGGAATGGCGCCGATCAGCACCGAGGAGGCGACGTCGAACTGGAAGTCGCCGAACAGCAGGTGCCCGATCGCGGCCGCGCCGACCAGCGGCACCGCCTGGACCAGGTCGGTGCCGACGATCTCGGAGGCCTTCAGCCCGGGGTAGAGGAACAGCAGCGCGACGATGATCAGCGACCCGGACCCGACCGAGGTCATCCCGACCACGACGCCGCCCACGATGCCGACCAGGATCGTCGGGATCGGTTTCACCACCACCGGCGGCGGGGTGTAGTCGCCCTGGCACTTGGCCTTGGTCCGGATCGTCTGCAGGGACTTCAGCACGATGCCGGCGGCGGCGATGATCAGCGCCCAGCCGAGGGCCTTCTTCACGAAGCACTGCAGGTCGGCGTCGTCCCCGCCCAGTTCGCGCAGGAGCAGCACGCCACCGAACGCGGCCGGCACCGAGCCGAGCGGCCAGCCAGCTCACCAGCGGCACGTTGACGGTGCCGCGCCGGGCGTGCACCGCCCCGCCGATCGGCTTCATGATCAGCGAGACGACCAGGTCGCTGGAGACCGCGGTCAGCGGGTTGACGTTGAAGAAGATGACCAGCACCGGGGTCATCAGCGCGCCGCCGCCCATGCCGGTCAGGCCGACGATGAAGCCGACGAACAGGCCGGCCAGGGCCATCATGAGATCGATGTCCACGCCGCTCGCCTCCCCGCCGCCCTAATAAAGCTTACCTAGTCACTTTACTTTATCAGCTGGGTTGCCGGTCCGCAGGTATAACGGTGGCGTCAGTTTCCGCGGCCGAGGAGGTCGGATGCGACCTCGGCTCGGTCTGGCCATCCTCGCCGGCATCGCGCTCGCGTTGGCGTTCCCGCCCTACGACCTGTGGCCGCTGGTCTTCCCGGCGGTCGCGGCGCTCAGCCTGCTGGTCCGCGACCTCACCCCGAAGCGCGCGGCCGCCGTCGGGTTCGTCTACGCCCTGGCGTTCTTCCTGACGCTGCTGCGCTGGCTGCACGTCATCGGCTGGGACGCGATGATCGTGCTCAGCGTGCTGGAGTCCGGGTTCTTCGCGGTGGGCGCGATCGCGATGGCGTACTTCTACCGCTACCGCGCCTGGCCGTTGCTGCACGCCGGCACCTGGGTGCTCATCGAGGCGCTGCGCTCCCGCTACCCGCTCGGCGGCTTCCCCTGGGGCAAGCTCGCCTTCGGCGTCGTCGACAGCCCCCTGGCGGCGCTGCCTTCGCTCGGCGGCACGCCGTTGGTCAGCGCCGGCGTCGCGGCGATCGGGCGCCGCCCTGGCCGCGACCTACCTCGCCGCCCGGGACGACCGGTTGCGCCCGGCCGTGTCTGGTCGCCGGTGGCGCGCCGCCGGTCTGCTGGTCTGCCTCGCGATCCCGCTGCCGACGAGGGCGGGTCGAGCGCCACCGTCGCGCTGGTGCAGGGCAACGTCCCGCGAGCCGGCCTGACCATCGACCGCGCAGCGCGACGCGTCCTGAACAACCACATCATCGCCACCCACGCGCTCGCCGACGACGTCCGCGCCGGCAAGGTGCCGCAGCCGCAGATGGTGATCTGGCCGGAGAACGCCTCCGACGAGGACCCGTTCCGCAAGCCCGAGATCTTCACCAAGATGAACGACGCCGTCGTCGACATCGGCGCCGACACCCTGATCGGCACCGTGCTGGACTCCCCGCCCGACCGCGTCACCAACACCGCGATCGTCTGGTCGCCGACCTCCGGGCCGGGGGAGCGGTACACCAAGCAGCAAGCTGGTGCCGTTCGGCGAGTACATCCCGATGCGCGACCTGATGACGAAGTTCATCGGCCGCCTCGCCCTGATCCCGCGCGACTTCCTGCCCGGCACGGAACCCGGCGTCCTCGACGTCGGCGGCACGCGGATCGGCGACGTCATCTGCTTCGAGGTCGCCTTCGACGGGCTCGTCCGCGACACCGTGCGCGACGGCGGCAAGCTGCTGATCGTCCAGACCAACAACGCCACCTACGGCCACACCGGCCAGCCGGAGCAGCAGCTGGCGATCTCCCGGATCCGCGCGATCGAACACGGCCGCGCGATGGTGATCGCCGCCACCAGCGGGATCAGCGGCGTGATCCGGGCCGACGGCAGCGTCGCGGACGCAGACCGACGAGTTCACCCAGCGCGTGATCGTGCGCCGAGGTGCCGCTGCGCGGGGCGAAGACGCTGGCCACCCGGCTCGGTGCCTGGGTCGAGCTCGCGCTGTGCGCGCCGATCGTTGTGCTGATCGCCACCGCGTGGCTGCGCCGGTTCCGCGCTCGCCGCACAGGCGAGATCCGGTTACGGTGGGCGCACCATGAGCGATCCCCGGGTGCTGGTCATCGTCCCGACCTTCAACGAGGCGCTGAACATCGACGGCGTCATCGGTCGGTTGCGCGCGGCCGTCCCGCACGCCGACGTCCTGATCGCCGACGACAACAGCCCCGACGGCACCGGCCGACTGGCCGACGAGCTCGCCGCCGCGGACGCCCAGATCCACGTGCTGCACCGCCCGGGCAAGGACGGCCTCGGCGCCGCCTACCTGGCCGGCTTCGCCTGGGGGCTGGAGCGCGGCTACGACGTCCTCGTCGAGATGGACGCCGACGGCTCGCACCGCCCCGAGGACCTGCCGGGGCTCCTGGCCGCGCTCAAGGACAACGGCGGCACCGCCGACCTCGTCCTCGGCTCGCGCTGGGTGCCCGGGGGAGCGGTCGTCAACTGGCCGGCCTCCCGCAAGCTGATCTCCCGCGGCGGCACGCTGTACGCCAAGCTCGCCCTCGGCATCCCGATCCGGGACGCCACCGGCGGCTTCCGCGCCTTCCGCGCCGACACCCTGCGCGCGCTGGACACGGCCGAGCGTCGTCTCGCAGGGCTACTGCTTCCAGATCGACCTCGCCTGGCGCGCGGTGCAGCGCGGCTTTCACGTCGTCGAGGTGCCGATCACCTTCGTCGAGCGCGAGCACGGCGTGTCCAAGATGAACCGCGGCATCGTCACCGAGGCGCTGTGGCGGGTCACCGCCTGGGGCTTCGCGCACCGAGTGAACAAGCTGCGCCGGCGCAATCGGGCCCAGCTCACCGAGTCCGCCGGGGTCTGAATCCCTGCGGGACGTCGTCCCGTGCGGGCGTATGTCATCCCTCTTGACGGCGGTGATGTGCGTCTCGCCCGGGCTGACACATGTCGCAGAGGGATGACATCCCGCGCGGGCAGGCGCGCGCCAGCAGAATGGCGGCATGCCCCTGATCGTCGTGCTCGCCCTGCTGGTCGTGCCGATCGCGGAGATCTACGTGATCGTGCAGGTGGGCCAGGAGATCGGCGCGGGCTGGACGATCCTGCTGCTGATCGCCGACGCGGTGCTCGGCGCCTGGCTGATCCGCCGGGAGGGCCGGCGCGCCTGGCTGGCCCTGCGGCAGAAGGTGAACGAGGGCGGCCTGCCGGCCAAGGAACTCGCCGACGGCGCGCTGATCCTGATCGGCGGGACGTTGCTGCTGACGCCGGGCTTCCTCACCGACATCCTCGGGTTCTTCCTGGTGCTGCCGTTCACCCGGCCGATCGCCCGGCGCGGGCTGGTTGCCTTCGCCAAGCGCTACTTCGTGGTCGCGGCCGGGCCGGGCGTCGCGGGGATGGGCCCCTTCGCGGGCATGCAGCCGCCGGGGACGCGCTCTCCGGGTTCACCGCCGCCCGGACCCCAGCAACCGCCGCGCGCCGGTCGCGGCGACGTCATCCAGGGCGAGGTCGTCGACGACGACTGACACAGACGCCGGACACAGCAAAGGCCGCCCCGATGGATTCGGGGCGGCCTTGTCGCTGTGTCAGGTCAGGCGGACTTGCGCGTGGCCGGGTGGCCGGGGATGCCGCCGGCGCGCAGCACGGCCAGGCGCTCGGCGAGGATCTCTTCGAGCTCCTCGCGGGTGCGGCGCTCCATCAGCATGTCCCAGTGCGTGCGGGCCGGCTTGCCCGCCTTGTCGTCGCGCGTCGCGCCGTCGGCGCGGATCGCGACGTTGCCGCAGACCCGGCACTCCCACACGATGGGAACCTCGTCGGCCTCGGCCGAGAACGGAACGTGGACGCTGTGCCCCTTGGGGCAGGCGTATTCGATGATCTGGCGCGGGGCCAGTTCAATGTCGCGGTCGGTCTCGTAGCTCGTCGCTCCGAGCCGCGAGCCTCGCAGTGCCCGCTCACTCATGATCCGCACCTCCTGGGCCACTGGCCCCTTGGCGGTCCCCCGGTTGGGAGCTACTCGTACTCACTGGTACGGAAACGACCGGGTACTCCGATCAATTCCCGCGAACGGGTGTACGAAACCGTTTCGTTCATGACATGGGTACCGGTTTCCAGGCGGCCGCGCCACTGAATTCCCTGGATAGTTACCTACGCGTAGGGCCTTCGTAGGGCGGGCACAGGTGGAGCACAGAAAACGCCGCCGAATGGCGGTACACGCTGTTCGTCACTCAGCCGAGCCGGGCTTGGTCACCCAGCGTGAGGGGCCCGGCCGCGGGCAGCCCGAGTGCCGCCGCGAGTCCGGCCCAGTCGCCCCAGCCGGCCCAGGCGGCCAGCGGGCACGGCGGGGCCGAGGGCGGCGACGGCCCGCGGGTCCTCGCTCGACCTGGGCCGGGCGAACCGGTCCAGCGGCTTCGGGGTGGGTAGCGGGCGCAGCGGGGCGTCGGGGGAGAGCCCGGCCAGGGCCCGGGCCTGGGCGGCGGCGTCCTGCAGCCCGCCGAAGGCGTCGACCAGGCCGCGCTCCCGGGCGTCCGCACCGGTCCAGACGCGGCCGCGGGCGGCGGCCTCGATCGCCTCGGCCGAGAGGCCGCGCGCGGCCGCCACCTTGCCCGTGAAGTCGGCGTAGACCCGGTCCAGCCAGGCCTCCAGCGCAGCCAGCTGGTCGGCGTCGAAGCCGACCCGCGCCGACGCCATCCGGGCCCGGGCGCCCGCGGTGACCGCGTCGTGGTCGATGCCGTGGCGGGTCAGCAGGTCGCCGATCACGAGCTTGCCGCCGAACACCCCGATCGAGCCGGTGATCGTGGTCGGCTGGGCCAGGATCCGGTCCGCGGCCATCGCGACGAAGTAGCCGCCGGACGCGGCGACCGCGCCCATCGAGACCACCAGCGGCTTGCCGACCCGGCGCAGCGCGAGCGACGCGCGCCAGATCGCGTCGGAGGCGATGTAGGACCCGCCGGGGGAGTCGACCCGCAGCACGACCGCGGCCACGTTCTCGTCGGTGGTGGCCGCGCGCAGCGCGGCGGTGACGCTGTCCGAGCCGGCCGAGACGCCGAGCATGCCGCGTCCGCTGCGGCCGGACTTGATGGCGCCGCAGACGTCGACCAGGGCGACGTGGCGCTTGTCCCGCTTGGTCAGCGTGCGCAGCTTGGCGCCGGGGTTCTCGCCGAGCCGGTGCAGGAAGCGCAGCTCCGCGTCCGGCGACGCGGGCGCGCAGGTCGGCGTACGCCTCGTCGCGGTAGCCGAGGCGGTCGACCAGCCCGGCGTCGCGGGCCTCCTGCGCCGAGAGCGGGGCGCGGTCCACCAGGGCCCGCACCGCCGCGACGTCCAGCCCGCGCTGCTCGGCGATGTCGTCGAGGATGCTGTCCAGGCTGGACTCGACCAGCCGGGTCATCGCCTCCCGGTGCGGCGCGGTGTACCCGCGTTCGGTGGCCATGTTCGGCGCGTTCTTGTACTCACGCCGGGCGCCGACCTCGGCGCGGACGCCGATGCGGTCGAAGAGTTCGCGCACGAAGGTGGCCTCGGCCGAGATCCCGGTCAGCCCGACCTCGCCGCTGGGCTGCAGCCAGATCTCCGCGGCAGCCGGTCGCGACCAGATAGCCCGCGGTGCCGCGGCCGAACTCGCCGAAGGTCTCCGCCCACGCCACCGTCGGGCGGCCCGAGGAGCCGAACTCCAGCAGGGCGTCGCGCAGTTCCTGGGCATGGGCCAGCGGGTGAGGCGTCCCGCCGGTGCGCACGATCAGCCCGGCCACCCGCGGGTCCTTCGCGGCGCGGTGCAGGCCGCCGAGGATCTCCCGCAGCGCGGGGCGTCCGCGGCTCATCGCCTTGGCCAGCGGGACCGTGCTGCGGCGGGTCGAGCAGCGACGACGTCGAGGTCGAGTTCGAGGAGGAACGACGGGGCGCGGCCGGGCAGGTGCATGGACCTCACCCTAGGCGGGATACACCGAGGTCTCCGTCGCCTTCACCGTCGCCCACACCTCGCGGCCGGGCACCAGGTCGAGGTCGGCGACCGCGCCGGCGGTGACGTCGGCCAGCACGTCGAGGTCGCCCTCCAGATGCAGGCGGACCGAGCCGGCGTGCAACTCCATGTCGGTGACCTTCGACGTGGAACACGTTGCGCGGGGTGCCGACCGGGCGCTCGGTGAACACACTGACCGCGGCCGGCGGGAACGCCACCATCACCTCGGGGTAGTCGTGCGGGGCGAAGGAGTCCATCACCGCGGCGATCAACGTCCCGTCGGGCAGCCGGACCCCGTCCGCGGCCGGCCGTGCCGCGGTAGAGGTTCAGCCCGACCAGGCGGGCGACGTAATCGGTCTGCGGATGCCGGGCGACCTCGGCCACCGGCCCGCGCTGGACGGCGCGCCCGTCCTCGAGCACGACGACATCGGTGGCGAGCACCATCGCGTCGAGGGGGTCGTGGGTGACCAGGACGGTGGCGCCGCCGAAGTCGGCGAGGTGCTTGCGCAGGTTGGTCCGCACGTCGAGCCGGGTGCGGGCGTCGAGGGCGGCCAGCGGCTCGTCGAGCAGCAGGAGCTTGGGCTCGGGGGCGAGCGCGCGGGCGAGCGCGACGCGCTGGGCCTGCCCGCCGGAGAGGGACGACGGCTTCTTTCGCGGCGTGCTCGGTCAGGCCCATGCGGTCGATCCAGAACGCGGCCTTCGCGCGCGAAGTCGGCTTTCGACACCCCGCGGGTGCGCAGGCCGAACGCGACGTTGTCGAGCGCGGACAGGTTGGGGAACAGCCGGTAGTCCTGCCAGACCACGCCGACCGGCCGCTGCTCCGGCGGTACGTGGACACCGTCACTGTCGAGCGGCAGGCCGTCGAGGCGGACGTGGCCGCGTAGCGGGCGCAGCAGGCCGGTGAACACGCGCAGCGCGGTCGACTTGCCGGCGCCGTTGGGTCCGAGCAGTGCCGTGGTGCTGCCCGGCGGACCGTCAGAGTCCAGGTCGAGGCTGAAGTCCCCGCGGGCGACGTGGAAGTCCACGTCGAGCCCGGGGAGGCTTCGCCGGGACTGCTCATCGCGTCTTCGCCGGCGAGATCCAATGCTCGCGCAGGCTGGCCAGCACGATGACCGAGATGGACATCAGCACCAGGCTGAGCGAGATCGCGGTGCCCGGCCGCCCTGCTTCCAGTTCCCGGTAGACCGCCGAGGGCATCACCATCGTGCGGCCCTCGAGGCTGCCGGCGAAGGTGACCGTCGCGCCGAACTCGCCCAGCGCGCGGGCCCAGCAGAGCACCGCTCCGGCCGCGACCCCGGGCATGATCTGAGGGAGCGTCACTCTGCCGGAAGGTGTACCACCGGGTGGCGCCGAGGGTGGCCGCCGCCTCGGCGAAGCGGTGAGTCCGCGCCGCGCAGCGCGCCCTCCACCGCGATGATCAGGAACGGCATCGCCACGAACGTCTCCGCGACGATCACCGCGTTGGTGGTGAACGGCAGCGACCACCCGGTCCAGTCGTGGATGGGCTCGCCGATCACGCCCTTGCGGCCCAGCGCGGTGAACAGCGCGACGCCGCCGACCACTGGCGGCAGCACCAGGGGGACCGTGACCAGAGCGCGGACCAGGCCGCGGCCGCGGAACCGGCCGTGCGCGAGCACGACGGCGATCGGGATGCCGAGCATCAGCGAGATCAGCGTCGCCATCGAGGCGGTGTAGAGCGAGCGCATCAAGCGCGTCACGGACGATCTCGCGGCCCGAGCTGGTCGGGCAGGTCGGTCCACGGCGCCCGGACCATCAGCCCGAGCGAGCGGAATGATCAGGAACATCAGGCCGATCGCGGCGGGGGCCACCAGCAACGGCGGTACTCCGGAGCGTTCCCGGGGCGGACGCGAAGGGCGGGCGGCGCTGGTCGCGCTGCCCGCCCCCACGTCGTCGGTTCTGATGCTCACGGCTTCATCGTCATCAGGGCGTCGACGTTGCCGTCGGCGACTCGCTCGGTTCGGTCGACTCTTCGTCCTCGTCATCCTCCGATGACGTGCTTGACGTCGAGGTGCTCGACGGTGTCGCGCTCGAGGTCGCCGTGCTCGACCCGTCCGCCGACTCGAAGCCGGCCTCGACGAGCACGTCCTGCGCCTCGTCGGTCTGGACGAACTCGACCCAGTCCGCCGCCAGGTCGGGCTCGTCGGATTCCTTGAGCGCGCTGATCAGGTAGTCGTTGATCGCCAGGTCGGACTCGTCGAACTCGATGCCCTCGACCTTGCCGTCCGTGGCCGAGAGCACGTCGGTGTGGTACACCAGCGCCGCGTCGACCTCGCCGCCTCGACCTTGGTCAGCACGGCCTTGACGTCGGCCTCCCGGGTGTCCGGCTTGGGCGTGATCTTGGCCGCCGCGAACACCTTGTCCGCCGCCGCTCCGCAGGGCGCGGTGGCGGCGCACAGCGCGATGTCGAGGTCGTCCTTGGTGAAGTCCTCGAGGCCTTCCACCTTGCCGGGGTTGCCGGTCGGGACGGCGATCTCCAGGCGGTTCTTCACGAACGTCACCGCGGAGCCCGCGCCGTTGCCCGGCGTCGGTGACGGTCTTCATCGTGGCAGGGGAGGCCGAGGCGAACACGTCCGCGGGCGCGCCCTCGTTGATCTGGGTGGCCAGCGTTCCGCTGGACCCGAAGTTGAAGGTCACACTCACCCCGGGGTGTGCCGACTCGAACGTCTCACCGAGTTCGGTGAAGCTGCCGGTCAGCGAGGCGGCCGCGAAGACCACCAGCTCCTTGCTGCTGGGCGCCGGGGTGTCCTGGCCGGATGGCGAGGCGACGTCGTCGTCATCGTCGGAGCAGGCAGCGAGCGGAAGCGCGAGGGCGAGGGCGGCCACGACGACGCAGCTGCGCCGGAACCGCGACGAGCGGGACATGAATTCTCCTGTGGTGGTGGGTGTCCGGGGGCTCAGTGGTTGTGCCCGACGTCCGCGTGGTTCTCCTGCTTGCCGGCGGCGCCGTTGGCCATGCCGGGGTTGAGGCGGAGCAGGCTGATCGTGGCGACGTCGTAGACCTGGCGGGCGCCGTGATGGTCGCCGGGCAGGACCAGGCGCGGGCGGTTCGAGCTTCTTGCCGTCCTCGGTGAGGGCGATGATGGCCCGCTTGTTGGCCAGCTCCGGCTCGATCTCGCCCCAGGCGAGCGCGGCCAGGAAGCCGTCCGTGGCCTTGACCAGGATCACGAAGCGCAGCGGGTCGTGATCGTCGGAGCTGAAGTTGGGCTCGACGGAGTTGAGCACGTCGAGCAGCAGCGGTCCGGTGTAGCGGTGCGTCTGGGGCCCGCTGCTGGTCTGGTAGGTCATCTTCATCGCGCGGGGAGTGAAGTCCTCCAGCTCGGCGCGGCTGACCGGACCGCGCTCCTCGACGGCCCCGTTGATCGTGATGCCCTTCTTGGCGGCGGCCTTGGCCGTGGCCACCGTCGGGCTGACGTCGACGTGGGCCGGCGCGGGGGACGCATTCGACGATCCGACGGCGAAGGTGGCGACCGCCGCGGTCGCGGCGAGGGTGGTCGCGCTGAACAGGGCAATGCGGGTCCGTAGACGTGACATCGGTGGCTCCAGATCAGTTCGGGGACGCTGAGCCGGGTGAGGGACGGCTTCGCGGGAATCAGTCGGCGTCGGGGAGCTCGACGATCACGTTGGTCGACTTCACCATCGCGATCGCGAGCACGCCGGGCTCGAGGTCGAGGTCATCGGCGGCCTCCCGGCTCATCAGCGACACCACCCGGAACGGCCCGCACTGCATCTCCACCTGGGCCATCACGGTGTCGCGGACGACGTGGGTGACGATCCCGCGCATGCTGTTGCGGGCTGAGGTGCTGACGGTGCGGCCCGGATCGGGGTCCTCGGCCAGCGTTCTGGCGAACTCCGCGAGGGCAGCGCCGTCCACGGACCGGTGGCCGTTGGCCTCACGCGTCGCGGGCAGCCGACCGCTGTCCGTCCAGCGGCGCACGGTGTCCGTGGAGACGCCCATGAGGTCCGCGACCTCGCTGATGCGAAATGTCGTCACGAGTGCACTGTATGGCAGATGCTAGGCAAAACCCTAGCAAACTTGCGGTTTCAACCTTGCATCTGCGCCTGGGGCACCCGAATTTGCGGCACCTCCCTCACCGAATGGCGGTAGGCGGCTGCGAGCCCCGTCATGGCCTCAGGCGTGCAGAATCGTCCCTATCTGGTCGCCGTTGAGAGCCTTGGTCAGGTTGCCGGAAACCAGGCCGTTGACGATCTGGAGCTCCCGAACGGTGCGGGTGCGAGCCAGCAGGTCGGCCAGCACCGGCTCGACCGGGCTGGTGGCCAGCCCGCGAAGGTCGGCCGGGGAGACCCGGGGGAGCACGGTGGCGCCGGAGTCCTGGGCCGGGTCGGTGGTGCAGATGCCGTCGACGTCCTTGACCAAGATGACCTTGGCGGCGCCGTAGGTGTCGCCGAGCAGCAGCGCGCCGGCGTCCGCGCCGTGCACCGGCAGCTTGCCGACCGCGGGCGGGAGTTCGTGCAGGCCGAAGGGCGGATACCCGTTGGAGACGACCAGCGGGCAGGCGGCCAAGTGGGTCGCGAGCTGGTGGGCGGCCGTGCCGTGGCCGACCAACGAGACGCCGTCGGCGGCCATCAGCGCGGCGATCATCGCGCCGTTCTGGTCGCCCTCGATCGAGGCCAGGTTCGCCAGGACGCCGGTGGGCAGCCCGAGGTCCAGGCCGATCCCCATCGCGTGCCGGGCGCGGACGCCGGGCCCGGTGAGGACGAGAAGTTGACGCGAGCCCATCGCGGCGCGCAATTCCGCGACGAGCGAGGTGACGACCTCACCGCCGCGGTCGAGGATCGACCGCCCGCCGAGCAGCACGATGTTCAGGTCGGGCATCAACCGGGTGACAGGTCGGTCGACGACCTTCACCAGGTCGCGGTCGAGCAGCGTCTGTTGCATGAGCTGGGACGGGACGTCCTTGACGGTGAAAGTCGGGTCGGTCATCGCGAAGGCTCCTCGGGCGCGGCGGGGGACGTCAGTCGGCGGAGATGATCGAGCCGACGTGCTCGCCGGCGAGGGCGCGCGTGAGCAGGCCCGGCTTGAGACCGTTGATGACCTGCACACTGCGGATGAACCGGGCGTTCTGCATCAGATCCAGCACGGGCCGTTCGATCACGACGTCGTGCAGATCCATGGCGATGACCTCCGCGGCGGTGGCCCGGGGAATCAGGGTCGCGTGCTTGTCGGTCTTCGGGTTGGCCGTGTAGAGGCCGTCCTCGTCCTTGACGTAGATCAGCTGCTTGCAGCCGTAGACCTCGGCGACCAGGAAGATTCCGGCGTCGGTGCGATACGGCGGGATGACGCCCTCCTCGGGACTGGGGTGCCACATGCCGAAGGGCGGCATGCCGGCGAAGATCACCGCGTGTGACTGCTCCAGGTGCAGCGGGACCGCGGCGAAACCGTCACTGCCGACGACCGGCACGCCGTGGCGGGCCATCAGATAGCCGAGCATCGCTGCGTTCTGCCCGGCGACCGCGGCGCCGAGGCCGGACAGCACGCCCGTCGGCAAGCCGAGGCCGGCGCCCACGGTGTAGGCGTGCCGGGCGCGGGTACCGCCGCCGGTGCCGATCAGCAGCTGGTGTGTGTTCTTCGCCGCTGCCAACTCCTCGACCAGGGGATAGATCGCCGCGCGACCGCGGTCCATCACGCTCTGGCCGCCGATCTTGAGGACGCTGGCACCGGGAAGGACTGCGAAGTCCGGCGCGCTGCCCGTCAGCGCGAGCAGCCCCTGGTCGGTCAGCGACTTGTCGAGCAGGGCACCGTGCAGCGGGGCGGCGGTCATGACGGTCCTCCATCGGGGATGCGTGTTCATTGTGGCCGACAGCGCCGCCGGTCACCGGGAGTGCGTGCCGCGATCTGAGGGTTCGTCATGTCTCACCTGCGCGCCCCCGATCCGCCCGCCCCTCAGTTGCCCGGGTACCTCGTCCCCGCACGTCGCAGGCGCGCCTGGCCCAGCCGAAGGCAAAATGTTGGCGCCCCCCGCGGGTGCCCAGCGGTTGCGATGCCTGGCGCCCGGGAGGGCTCGCAGGGACGAACGCCCGCGTGTCGTACTCAGGCCGAGTAGACCTTCTGCCGCTCCGGCTCCTCGGGTGCCGGCGGCAACTGCTTGCCGGGCCGCGGGTTCGGCTCGAGGCGCAGCGGCTTGGCCGCCCAGGCGGGCAGCCACCAGTTCCACTCCCCGAACAGCGAGACCAGGGCCGGGACCAGCAGGGCGCGCACGATGGTCGCGTCGAGCAGGATGCCGATACCCAGCGCGGTCGCGAGCACCTTGATATCCGTCCCGGGTGAGGAGGCCAGGGCGAGGAAGGACAGGAACAGGATCGCCGCCGCGCCGGTGACCAGCCGGCCCGTTCTGGCCAGGCCCTCGATCACCGCGGCGTCGGTGTTGCCGGTCCGGTCGTACTCCTCCCGCATCCGGGCCAGGATGAACACCTCGTAGTCCATCGAGAGCCCGAACAGGAAGGCGAAGATCAGCATCGGGAGCCAGAACGTAACCGCCCCGGTCGCCTCGATGTCGAAGATCTCGTCCGAACCCATGCCCTCCTGCCAGAACAGCACGGTCGCGCCGAACGTCGCGGCCACCGAGACGACGTTCAGCAGCACCGCCTTGAGCGGCAGGATGATCGAGCGGAACGTGCGCACCAGCAGGATGAACGTGACCAGCGCGATCAAGCCCAGACTGAGCGGGAAGTTCTTGTACACCGCCTCGATGTAGTCCTGGATCGTCGGCCCGGTGCCGGACAGGCCCACCACCCCCGGGATGCCGTCGAGGGAGGCCGCGAGGTCGTCGACGATGCCGGCCTTGTCGGTGTCCACGGTCTCCTCGACCGGGATCACGTCGACCAGGACCGCGTCGCCCTGGCGCCACTGCTCGTCCGCCGGTGCGAACGCCGCCGAGATGCCGGGTGTCGCCTCGGCGGCCGCGACGACCTTGCCGGCCGACTCGCGCCGCCTCCGGCCCGGTGATGAGCACCTCGATGGGGGACACCACCCCGGCGGCCACGCCGCCGTCGCGCAGGGTGTGCAGAGCCTCGTAGGCCGGCCCGGCGTTGGCCAGGGACTCGGTGCGGGCCTGCCCGATCTTGATGCCGAAGATCGGGGCGACCAGCAGCGCGAGCATGAGCGTCGCCACGCCGGCGGCGACCCAGCGCATCTTGACCACGCCGCGGGCCCAGGCCGACCAGCCGCGGGAGGGCTTGTCCTCGTGCCGGATCCGCGGCCAGTCCACGCGTGGGCCGATGCCACCGAGCAGGGCCGGCAGCAGCGTGCACACCACGAGAGTGCTGACGACGGGGATGAGCATGCCGCCGATGCCCATGCTGCGCAGCAGCGGAACCGGGATCACCAGCAACGCACACAGACTGATCGCGACCGTGCCGGCACTGGCCACCACGGCGTGCCCGGCGTACTTCATCGCGATCACGACCGCGTCGTGGTTGTCTCGCCCGTGCGCGCGTTCTTCCCGCCATCGGTTGACCAGCAGCAGGGCGTAGTCGATCGCGACGCCGAGGCCGATCAGCGCGATCAGGAACTGCACGACGAAGCTGACGTCCATCACGTAGGTCAGCAGCAGCACGACCAGGAACGTGGTGAGGATCGAGACCGCCGCGATCAGCAGCGGGACCAACGCGAGCAGGCTGGCGAACAGGAACGCGAGGACCACCAGGGCTCCGACGCCACCGAGGAGAACCTCGATGAGCAGCGCGGATTCCCCCGAGTCGTCGCCCTCACCTTCGGCCAGGGTGGTGTAGCCCGTGATCGTCCAGTCGATGTCGGTCGGCTTGCTCGGCCGCGTCGAGCGCAGGTTGCAGCGCCTCGTCGGGCAGTGGGTCGGAGAAGCTCTCGAACTCCTTCGGGTACACGTAGGCCCAGGTGGTCCGCTTGTCCTCGGTGAGGAAGATGTCCTCGTCGGCGGAGAAGAAGTCGGCGACCCGCCCCTCCGGGATCGCCTCGCGGAGCTCCTGCATGACCGGCTCGATGTCGGAGCGCGGTCCGCCACGTTCTGGCCCTCGGGCACCGTCGCGGTGACGATCACCGGGACGTTCGAGGTCGGGCCGCCGTTGCCGTACCGGTCGAGAATCTCCTGGGACGTCTCGTAGCCCTGCTGCCCGGGGAGGGAGAAGTCGACGTTGAGGCGGTCCGGCACCTTGGACGCGGCGCCGACTCCGACGATGAACATCAGGAGCCAGGCGAGCATCACCATCCGGCGATGACGCAGCACGAAGTGCGCGAGACGTTCCACAGTCGGTTCCCCCATGACGGCCGGCGGGGCGGCGTGCGAGCGGTTCGTTCGAGGATGGTCACGCGCGGGCCGCGCGGCATCCGGGTCATCCCTGATTTCCTGCCCTGAGATGAACCCGGTCGCGAAGCGGTTGTGACACTAGAGCGGTAGACCGACAGAACGCCTGCGAATAATCGGCGCCGAGGCGACGATCGGTCACGCGAAGGTGCGAACCAGGTCCAGGACGGCATCGGCGTCCGGCCCCGAGGCGTGCAACCCACTGGTGTGTCCGGGAATGCGTCGGGCCGCGACCTGGCAGAACGTCTCGGCGTCGCCGGTGACGGTGGTAAGCGCCTCGCCGTCGCGGAACTCCCACACGTCGCCGTGGGGGGTGTCGAGGATGACCGCGACCGGGCCGGCCAGCACCTGACAGGCCCGCTCGAAGGCGTAGGGGATCGTCCGCCATGCGAGCCGGGCGATGTGCCAGAGCCGCGGGCTGAAGTCCTGCTTGAGCTCGAGCGGGATGGCGATGTCGCCGGTGTGGATCCAGCACTCGGCCAGGCGGGTGGTGGCCAGGGTGCGGGCCGGCAATTCGCCGACCACCCACGGCAGTGGGCGCTTGGGGTCGGTGCTCGCGAGAGTCTCGACGAGGGCGTCCGCGGCGCGGGACCAGCGGGCCAGCAGGTCGGCAGGGGCGGCGCCGCGCTGCTTGTCCACGGCCGCGGCGGCGATCTGGTCGACGGTGGCCTCGCCGGCGTACATGGCGTCCATGTCCCACCCGGCGCTGGGCGCGGCGATCGCGATCGTGCCCCGGGCGCTGCCGAGGGCGATCTCGTCGGCCTGCGCGAGGTGCAGCACGACGTCGGCGACGGACCAGCCCTCACACAGCGGAGGGGGTGGCCCACTGCTCGGGGCTCAGGGCGCGCAGGATGGCGCGCAGCTCAGCGTGCTGGGCGCCCAGATCGGTGGTGATCCGTTCCATGATCACCAGCATGCCTGGCGGGGATCCCCGAATGGATCATGGAGTGGCAAACCCGGCGTCGACCGGCAGCGCGACGCCGGTGATGTAGCGCGCCTGGTCGGAAACCAGCCAGGCCACCGCGTTGCTGATGTCCTCGGGCTGCAGGATCAGCACGTCCAGCAGGTTGCCGACGTCGCTGCCCTTCTCCGGCTGCGGCTTGTCCGCGAACAAGACCGCCATCGCGTCGTTGAGGACCATCGGAGTGGCCACGCCGCTGGGGTGGATGCTGTTGACCCGGATGTCGTGCGGAGCGAGCCAACGGGCCCAGGCCCGCATCAGGCCGACCTGGCCATGCTTGGCCGCGGTGTAGCCGTCGGCAGTGCCGTTGCCGCCGCCGGTGCGTCCGGACAGCCCCATCACCGAACTGATCAGCACGATCGAACCGCCGTTGCCGGCCTCGATCATCGCCGGTGCGGCGGCGTGCCCGGTGTTCCAGACCCCGGTCAGGTTGATCGCGATCTGGTCGGCGAAGGACTGCGGTTCCGGGGTGTCCCAGGTCGGCAGCGCGATGCCGGCGTTGGCGATGACGATGTCGAGCCGGCCGAACCGGTCCACTGCGTCCGCGACCGCCTTCTTCATCGCGTCGACGTCGCGGACGTCGGCGTGAATCCCGAGGGCGTTGCGGTCCGCGGCCTCGACGCCCGCGACGGTCTCTGCCAGCTCCGCCGGGGTGCCCAGCGGATACCCCACCGTCGGGATGTCGGCGCAGATGTCCAGCGCGACGATGTCGGCGCCGTCCGCCGCCAGCCGCAGCGCGTGGGCGCGGCCCTGGCCGCGGGCGGCACCGGTGATCAGGGCGACCTTGCCGTCCAGACGTGACATGGCCGCCAACGTAGTTGTCAGGTGCCGCAGAAGGTCCGTAGGCGCCGGACCCTCCGGGGCGGGTTCGGCGTAGGCCTCCAGGCCGGGGCGCACGACGTAGGGGTCGCGGATCACCTCGACCAGCGGGTCACCGGTCCGAGGTCGCCGTTGGTGGCGGCGGTCAGCGCCTCCTCCACCAGGTGGTTGCGCGGGATGTAGACCGGGTTGACGGTGTCCATCGCGGCCGCGGCCGCGCGTGCGTCCGGCAGGCGCTCCAGCCACCGCGCGGCCCAGGCGTCGAACTCCTCGCGGGCCAGGAACAGATCGCGGGCCGGGGCGGTCTCGCCGCGGGCGGTCTGCGCGAGGGCCCGCCAGAACGAGGTCCAGTCGACCCGCGCGGTCTGCATCAGGGCGAGCAACTCCTGCAGCAGCTCGGCGTTCTCCTCGCGTGTCGGCTCGCAGCCCGACCTTGGCGAGCATGCCCGCGCGCCAGGCGGCGGCGAACCGGTCGGGGAAGGTGTCGAGCACCGGGACGAGCCGGGCGACCGCGGCCTCGGTGTCCTCGTCGCTCTCGCCGGCGGCGACCAGGGGGAGGAGGGCCTCCGCGAACCGGGACAGGTTCCACAGCGTGATCGGGGGCTGGTTGCCGTAGGCGTAGCGCCCGCCGTGGTCGATGGAGCTGAACACCGTGGCCGGGTCGTAGCCCTCCATGAACGCGCACGGCCCGTAGTCGATGGTCTCGCCGGAGATCGTCACGTTGTCGGTGTTCATCACGCCGTGGACGAACCCGAGGCACATCCAGCGCGCGACCAGCTCGGCCTGACGCTGCGTCACTGCTTCGAGCAGGGCGAGGTAGGGCTGCTCGGCCTGCGCCGCCGCCGGGTGGTGGCGGGCGATCGCGTAGTCGGCCAGACGCTTCAGAACCGTCGGGTCCTTCTTGGCCCGGCGTGAGTGCGGCGGCGTACTGGAAGCTGCCGACCCGCAGGTGGCTGGCGGCGACCCGGACCAGCACGGCGCCGGGCAGCGCGCCCTCCTCGCGGGCGATCCGCTCGCCGGTGCCGAGCACCGCCAGCGCGCGGGTTGTCGGCACGCCGAGGGCGTGCATCGCCTCGCCGATGACGTACTCGCGCAGCATCGGGCCGACCGCGGCCTTGCCGTCGCCGCCCCGGGAGAACGGGGTGCGGCCGGAGCCCTTCAGATGCAGGTCGCGGCGGTGTGCCGGCTGACGTCGGTCACCTCGCCGAGCAGCAGCGCGCGCCCGTCGCCGAGGCGGGGGGAGTAGCCGCCGAACTGGTGGCCGGCGTAGCCCTGGGCGATCGGGGTCGCGCCCTCGGGCAGGGCCGCGCCGATCAGCAGGGCGACTCCGGCCGGCGTTCGCAGCGTCGCGGGGTCCAGGCCGAGTTCGCGGGCCAGGTCCTCGTTCAGCGCCAGCAGTGCCGGCTCGGGGAACTCGGCGGCCTGCCAGGGCAGGAACAGCCCGTCGAGTTCGCGCGGCGAAGGTGTTCTCCAGGTGCAGTTCGACCGTCGTCACGCTTCCGAGGTTACGTCGGTCAGCGGGTGCGTCCGGCGTAGCGCTCCTCACGCCGGCGGGCCAGCAGGGCCAGCGGGTCGTTGTGCGGGTTGAGCTGCGGGGGACCCCAGATGGTGAACAGCGACCGCTGCGCGCGGTACTTGATCCGCCAGGGGACGTCCTCGAAGAAGCGCGGCCGGTAGGTGCCGGGAGCGAGGGTGCGGGCGCTCGGCACGGTGGCGGCCTTGCGCTCCTTCTTCACGATCGGGGCGGTGCGGTTGTCCTGGTACAGCGCGTTGCTCATCGGCTTCTCGCTCTCCTCGGAGCTTTCCTCTGACACAGCTCCATAGTACTCTAATAGTTAGTGCCCTAAGAATGGTGTGCATCACAACGGAGTCATGGCGAAGACCGCGAGTCGGGTCGACGAGATCGACCTGGGGGAGAACCCGCTGGCCCTGGACCGGCAGGTCTGTTTCGCGCTGGCGGTGGCCTCCCGCTCGGTGATCGGGATCTACCGCCCGCTGCTGGAGCCGATGGGGCTGACCCATCCCGCAGTACCTGGTGATGCTGGCGCTCTGGGACCGCGAGCCGCGCTCGGTCAAGGACATCGGGGCGACGCTGCGCCTGGAGCCGGCGACGCTCTCGCCGATGCTCAAGCGCCTGGAGTCCCTGGGCTACATCAGCCGCCGGCGCAACGAGCAGCGACGAGCGCGAGCTCTCCGTCGAGCTCACCGAGGCCGGCCGGGCCCTGCGCGCGCGAGGCCGAGAAGATCCCCTACGCCGTGGTTCGGCGGCTCGGGATGACCGTCGACGACCTGATGGCGCTGCACGGCGCCCTGGGCCAGCGTCATCGCCGCGACCGATCGCGTACCGGAGTGCAGGCCGCTCGTCGTACGATCGCGGCAGGTGACCAGCCGCCGGACGAGGGGCAGCGCCTGCGCGACCTCGCCCTGCTGCGCCGGGTACGCGACCGGATGGACCGCGAGTACGCCGCAGCCCCTGAACGTCGAGGCGCTGGCCCGCGGGGTCCACATGTCGGCCGGGCACCTGAGCCGCGCAGTTCAAGAAGGCCTACGGCGAGTCGCCCTACTCCTACCTGATGACGCGCCGGATCGAGCGGGCGATGGCCATGCTGCGGCTGACCGAGCTGTCCGTCACCGACATCTGCTTCGCGGTCGGCTGCTCCTCGCTGGGCACCTTCAGCACCCGGTTCACCGAGCTGGTCGGGGTCTCGCCGAGCGTCTACCGCCACAACGTCGGCTCGGAGACCGAGGGCATGCCCCCGTGCGTGGCCAGGGCGGTCACCAGACCCATCAGGAATAAACACAGCAGGAATCGAGAAGCGCCGCCGCCGCAGGCGGGGACAGCATGAGCGACATGGACATCAACATTCACGCCACCTTCCTCCCGCACAACGACGCTGACGCCGCTCTGGCGTTCTATCGCGACATCCTCGGCTTCGAGCTCCGCAACGACGTGGGCTACGAGGGGATGCGCTGGCTCACCGTCGGTCCGCCCAACCAGCCCGAGGTGAACATCGTGCTCCACCCGCCCGGCGCCGACCCCGGGGTCACCGACTACGAGCGCAAGACCATCGCCGAGATGATGGCGAAGGGGACCTACCAATCGATCATGCTCGCGCACCAAGGACCTCGACGGCGTCTTCGCCAAGCTCGAGGCCGGCGGCGCCGACATCATGCAGGAACCGATCGACCAGGACTGGGGCTCGCGCGACTGCGCGGTGCGCGACCCCTCCGGCAACACCGTCCGGATCCAGCAACTGCCGTAACCAATCCGACGAAGGGACCGCACCCGTGCCCGCCAAGACCGCGGCCAGGTCGGCTGCTCAGCACGCCGCCGACAGCCACGACATGATCCGCGTGCACGGCGCGCGAGTGAACAACCTCAAGGACGTCAACGTCGAGATCCCGAAACGCCGGCTGAGCGTGTTCACCGGCGTTTCGGGATCCGGCAAGTCCTCGCTGGTCTTCGGCACGATCGCCGCCGAGTCCCAGCGGATGATCAACGAGACCTACAGCGCGTTCGTGCAGGGTTTCATGCCGTCCATGGCGCGGCCGGACGTGGACGTCCTCGACGGGCTGACCACGGCGATCCTGGTCGACCAGGAGCGGATGGGCGCCAACGCCCGCTCCACCGTCGGCACCGTCACCGACGCGAACGCGATGCTGCGGATCCTGTTCAGCCGCCTCGGCAAGCCCTACGTCGGTTCGCCGCAGGCGTTCTCCTTCAACGTCGCCTCGATCAGCGGCGCGGGCGCGGTGACGATCACCAAGGCCGGGCAGCAGATGAAGGAGCGGCGTTCGTTCTCCATCACCGGCGGCATGTGCCCGCGCTGCGAAGGCATGGGCAAGGTCTCCGACTTCGACCTCACCGCGCTCTACGACGAGAACAAGACGATCAACGAAGGTGCGATCACCATCCCCGGCTACTCGATGGAGGGCTGGTACGGGCGCATCTTCAACGGCTGCGGGTTCTTCAACTGCGACAAGCCGATCAAGAAGTTCACCAAGAAGGAACTGCAGGACCTGCTCTACAAGGAAGCGACCAAGATCAAGGTCGAGGGCATCAACCTGACCTACCTCGGCCTGATCCCGCAGATCCAGAAGTCGTTCCTGTCCAAGGACGTCGAGGCGATGCAGCCGCACATCCGCGCGTTCGTGGAGCGCGCGGTGGTGTTCCAGACCTGTCCCGAGTGCGACGGCACCCGCCTGGCGGAGCACGCGCGAAACTCCAAGGTCAACGGCAAGAGCATCGCGGACTGCTGCGCGATGCAGATCTCCGATCTGGCCGACTGGGTGCGCGCTCTGAAGGAGCCGTCGGTCGCGCCGCTGCTCGGCAACCTGCAGCACTCGCTCGACAAGTTCGTCGAGATCGGGCTGGGTTACCTGTCCCTGGACCGGCCGTCGGGCACGTTGTCCGGGGGAGAGGCGCAGCGGACCAAGATGATCCGCCACCTCGGGTCCTCGCTCACCGACGTCACCTATGTCTTCGACGAACCGACGATCGGGCTGCACCCGCACGACATCCAGAACATGAACGACCTGCTGCTGCAACTCCGCGACAAGGGCAACACCGTGCTCGTCGTCGAGCACAAGCCGGAGATGATCGCGATCGCCGACCACGTCGTCGATCTCGGCCCCGGTGCCGGCTCCGGCGGCGGGGAGATCGTCTTCGAGGGCACCGTCGAGGGCTTGCGCGCGAGCGAGACCCTGACGGGCCGTCACCTCGACGACCGGGCCTCGCTCAAGGACTCGGTCCGCGAGCGCGCCGGTGCGATCGAGATCCGCGGCGCGAACCTGCACAACCTGCAGAAGGTCGACGTCGACATCCCACTCGGGGTGCTGGTCGTGATCACCGGCGTGGCCGGATCCGGCAAGAGTTCGCTGATCCACGGCTCGGTGGCCGGCCGCGACGGCGTCGTCGCCATCGACCAGGGCTCGATCAAGGGCTCACGGCGCAGCAACCCGGCGACCTACACCGGGCTGCTGGAGCCGATCCGCAAGGCGTTCGCCAAGGCCAACAACGTCAAGCCGGCGCTGTTCAGCGCCAACTCCGAGGGCGCCTGCCCGACCTGCAACGGCAACGGCGTCATCTACACCGACCTGGGGATGATGGCCGGGGTCTCCACCCCGTGCGAACAGTGTGAGGGCAAGCGCTTCGACGCCTCGGTGCTCGACTACAAGTTCGGCGGCAGGGACATCAGCGAGGTGCTCGCGATGTCGGTGGCCGAGGCCGAGGCAGTTCTTCGCCGACGGCGAGGCCAAGACGCCGGCCGCGCACGCGATCCTGGAGCGGATGAGGGACGTCGGGCTCGGTTATCTGACGCTGGGTCAGCCGCTGACCACGCTCTCCGGTGGCGAGCGCCAGCGTCTCAAGCTGGCCACGCACATGGGGGAGAAGGGCGGGGTGCTACATCCTCGACGAGCCGACCAACGGCCTGCACCTGGCCGACGTCGAGAACCTGCTCGGCCTGCTGGACCGCCTCGTCGACTCCGGCAAGTCCGTCATCGTCATCGAGCACCACCAGGCCGTGATGGCGCACGCCGACTGGATCATCGACCTCGGCCCGGGTGCCGGCCACGACGGCGGACGGATCGTGTTCGAGGGCACGCCCGCCGACCTCGTCGCGAAGCGCCCGACCCTGACCGGCGAGCATCTGGCCGAGTACGTCGGTACCCCGAAGAAGGGCGCCACGAGGCCCTACCGGACGAGGTGACCTGCGCCACCGTGCTCACCGCGATTGCACGTGCATAGACGTGGATCTTGCGGGGAGCGATAAAGAAGTGGCCGCGCCGCTCGGGCGTTTCGGCCCCGAACGGCAGACGGGAGATCAGGGATGAAGGCCGCGCACCTGGGGGTTGGTGGGCGAGCCGGTGTCCTCACCTCGGTCCTGCTCGTGCTGAGCGCCACGCCGGCCGGGGCGGTCTCTCAGCAGGCGAAGTCCGACGACGGCTGCGAGCGGCGTGCCGACAACCGGGTCGCCTGCACCTTCACCGAACCGACGACCGCTCCGATCCGGGTCCAGGTGCCGGCTGGGGTAACCAGCGCCCTAATGGCCGTGCGCGGTGGGGCCGGTGGCGCCGGGGCCGTCCAGATGCCGGATGGCCACGTCGGCGTCAGCGAGAGCCCAGGCGGCCCCGGGGGAACGGCCACGGCGACGATCCCGCTCCGACCCGGCCAGGACCTCGACGTGCGGGTCGGAGGCGCCGGGCATTCGGGACCGGACGGCGGCGACGGTGGTCTCGGTGGCGGCGGAACCGGGTGCACCCTGAACTTCATCAGCTCGAATGTGATTCAAGGCAGCGGCGGCGGTGGCGGCGGCGGCGGCGGGTCCGAGGTGCGCGTCGGGGGGTCGAACCCGGCAGCCGCCGACCCGCTGATCGCCGCCGGTGGCGGGGGCGGCGGCGGGAGCGGATTCTTCGGCGCCCAGGAACCGGTTGCCTACCCGGGACCCGGAGGCGCGGGCGGCGGGCGCACCGGCGCTGCGGCGCCCAGCATCGAGATGGGCGACGACGTGTTCGGTGGCGGCGGCCCCGGCGGCACGCCGAGCGCCGGCGGCGAGGTCGGCGGCGCCAAGGCACCTGGGCTGCCACCGGCCATGGGCAACTCGGGGGTTCGCGGCCAGGGCGGTGACGCCGGGATGCTGGCAATACCGAAGATGTTCGAGGCCGGCACCGGTGGCGGTGGCGGCGGCGGGGGCGGCTACTTCGGCGGCGCAGCAGGGAGCCTGTTCGCCGGCGGCGGCGGCGGCAGTGGATTCGGCCCGGTCGGCACGACGTTCGGCACCGGGGCGAGCCGAGAGTCCGCACCCAAAGACGGTCAGGTCGTGATCGTCTTCGACGCCCCGACCGACCAGGACAGGACCGGAGAGACCGGCGACGTGGCCGCCCCGAAGCAGGCCGCACGCAAGCACTGACGCGCTGGAAGTGGTGTCTACGCTCGCGGCTAGACCGCCGATAATGTACGTTATGTCAACTAACGACGGCGGAGCGATCCCCTTCTGACCTGCGGCAACGCCACTGTCGGTGTCTCCCACTAGCGTCGCGCCCCATGTCTGAGTTCCTCGACGAGGTCCGCGCGTTCTACGACGCGCTCGCACCGAAGCACCACGCGCGGATGGCCACCGACCTGGCGCAGCTTCCGATGGAACGTGCTGCGCTCGCAGCTTTCGCCGAACTCGTCGGTCCCGGCGCACGCGTTCTGGACGCCGGCTGTGGCCCGGGCAAGGTCACCGCGCACCTGGCCGGCCTGGGGATCGCTGCCGAGGGCTTGGATCTGTCCCCCGTGATGCTGGACCTGGCCCGAGCGGCCTTCCCGGACCTGTCGTTCCGACTCGGCTCGCTCACGGCTCTGGACGTGTTGGACGGGAGCCTCGACGGGATCCTGTCCTGGTACTCCCTCATCCACATCCCGCCGGCGCACCGTTTGCCCGTGATGTCCGAATTGCACCGAGTGCTGGTTCCGGGAGGATTTGTGCTCCTCGCCTTCCAGGTCGGCGACGACGTGCGTCACGTCGTCGACCCGGACGGCTCCGACATCGCCCTGGACTTCCACCGGCTCGATCCCGACACCGTGATCGCGCAGTTGGCCGAGGTCGGGTTCGAGCTGTACTCCCTGACGGTGCGCCCGGCCGTGGGCCCCGAGCGAAGTGGTCCCCCAGGCCTCCCTCATTGCCCGGCGCATGTAACTCTCCCGGGACCGGTCCCGCGCGGCGCTAATCCGGGACGGCCGCTCCCCCGAAGCCGATCTCGTTGCCTTCCGGGTCCCGGTAGCTGACCTTGCGCACGCCGTTCCCGTAGGTCCTCCCGGGAGTCCGGGTTCAGCCCCCGATCGGCGGGGATGAACGTCGGCGCCGAGCCCAGGAGCTGTTCGTACCAGGCCAGCGCGCGCGGGTAGTCAGCCACCGGGATGCCGGCGAAGAGGTCGAGGGTCATGCGATCACGCTAGCGAGCAGGGCGATCAGGGAATTAGTTGACGTGTCAACGCGCTGGTAGCAGCATCAGCGCACAGCCCTCGATCCGGAGCCCACCGTGTCCTCGGTCATGACTCCTGATGTCCCCGGCGGCGCGTTCGATGCCTTCCTGCGCGACGTCGCGCCCACTGCCGTGGATCGTCGCCTGTGGGCGCCGGACCACGGGCCGATGCCTGCGCTGTACCTCAGCCACGGCGCGCCGCCGCTGCTGGACGACCCGGTCTGGATCGATCAGCTCTTCGGGTGGGCGCAGAAGCTGCCGCAGCCGCGCGCGATCCTCATCGTCAGCGCGCACTGGGAGTCCGCTCCGGTCGAGCCTCAGCGCGACCGGCGCCGCGACTCCCCTGGTCTACGACTTCGCCGGCTTCAACCGGCGCTACTTCACCGAGCGCTACGAGACCCCGGATGCGTCCGGTCTGGCCGCTCGGGTATCGGCGGTGTTCCCCGACACCGAGCCGGTGCACGTGCACCCGAATCGCGGGCTCGACCACGGCGCCTGGGTGCCGCTGAAGGTGATGTATCCCCACGCGGACCTGCCCGTGCTGCAGTTGAGCCTGCCGACCAACGCACCGCACAAGCTGCTCGACCTCGGCCGGCGACTGCGCGAACTGCGGTCGGAGGGCGTGCTGGTGATCGGCTCCGGCTTCATGACCCACGGCCTGCAGTTCGCGACCCGCGAGATGTTCTACGAGAACGCGATTCCTGGCTGGTCGAGCGAGTTCGACGCCTGGGCCGCCGAGGCACTGGACCGCGGCGACGTCGACGCCCTCGCCAACTTCGAGCGGGCGCCCGGCATGCCGTACGCGCACCCGACCGTGGAGCACTTCACGCCACTGTTCGTCACCCTCGGCGCCGCCACCGACCCCGAGGTTCCGGCCCAGACCGTCATCGACGGCTTCCAGTTCGGCTTCGCGAAGCGATCGGTGCAGGTCGGCTGACGGGGAACCGACACGAAAGCTGCAATTTGCAACTTGTGTCCGAATTCCGGGTTGCCGAAATCGGGCATAGGTAACGAATTGCAGCTTCAGTGACGAAGGTCAGCGCTGCGCGACGCCGTCGACGTAGTACCAGCGGCCGCCCTCGCGGACGAAGTGGCTGCGCTCGGTCTGCACGCCCTGGTCGTAGGTCGCACGGAACTCCACGATGCCGGCGGTGTCGAACACGCTGCCGCTGGCGGAGAGAACCTTGAGGCCGAGCCAGCGGGTCTTCGGATCGAGGCTCAGCTTCTTCGGCCGGGTCGACGGGTGCCAGGAGGCCAGCAGGTAGTCGGTATCGCGCAGCACGAAGGCGCTGTAGCGCGAACGCATCAGGGCCTCCGCCGTCGCGGCGGGCGCCTCGCCTCGGTGCGCCGGGCCGCAACACGCGTCGTACGGTGCGGGTGCGCCGCAGGGGCAGGGTTTGGGCGTCATGGGAACCGACGGGCGCCGTGGGCCCTCATCAGTTCCTGGAGCAGGCGATTGGTCTCCTTGCCCTCGGGCGTCCGGTCCGCCGAGAGCATTCCGCCCGCCGACTGGAACTTCACTTTCCGGCCGTCCTTGAGCCGTAGCACCCACATCCCGTTGCTCGGGTTGAACGACCCGCGCTTGATGCCCGAGGCCTCGAACGTCAGGGCACTCTCACCCGCTTGCGCTTCGAAGGTGATCTGGTCGCCGTCGATGTGTATCGACGCCGGCTCGCCGCCGAACACGCTGACACCGCGGAGCATGCTCACCCTGCTCGTGTGCATCAGCGCTCCTCAGATCAGCGAGACGACGACGTCTTCGCCCTCGACGTCGGTGGAACGGGCCAGGGCTTCCTGGGCCTCGATGGCCGCGAGCCGGCGCTTGAGGATCGTCTGGATGTTGACGAAGGCATCGCTTCCGGTCGCCAGCCGCAGCGGCGCCGGCTCGAGGTCGACCGGAGGCGATCATCGCCGCGACCACCTTGTCCGGATCCCCCGGCCGGGTGTCGCTGATGTTGCCCGCCTCGAGTCGCGCACGCAGTTCACCGGCCGGAGTGCCGCGGTAGGCCTCGATCGCCGGCGGCAACGAGATCGATCGGCCGCCGAAGTCGGTGCGTGTCCCACCGGGTTCGACGATGGTGATCCCGATCCCGAACGACGCGACCTCCTGGGCGACCGACTCGCAGAAGCCTTCGATCCCCCACTTCGTGGCGTGATACATGCTGAAGCCCGGATAGGCGATCTGCCCGCCGACGCTGGAGAGCTGCAGGATCCGACCGCCGCCCTGTTCGCGCAGCCGCGGCAGCACTGCGCGGATCAGCTGGATGGAGCCGACCAGGTTCGTGGCGATCTGCCGGTCGATCTCGGCGTCGATCAGCTCCTCGGCAGCGCCTGCCAATCCGTAGCCGGCGTTGGAGACCACGACCTCGATGCGGCCGAAGTCGGCGTAGGCCTGCTCGACCACGGTGCGCATGGCGCCGGTGTCGGAGACGTCGAGCCGGTACACCCGCAGATGGTCCGGATACTTGCCGGCCAGGTCGTCGAGCTGTTCGGGGTTGCGCGCGGTCGCCGCGACCGAGTCGCCGCGCTCGAGCAGCTGGGTGGTCATCCGCAGCCCGAGGCCTGAGTTCGCGCCGGTGATCAGCCAGGTCCGCGGGGAGCTCACGGCGTGCGGCCGGTGAAGGCGATCAGCCGGGTCTGCTCGTCGGCGTCGGCGGGGACCTCGACCTTCGGACCGAAGGCGTCGCCCTTGCGCATCACCTCGTCCATCGGCTCCATCTGCGTGAGCAGGCGGTGCACCTCGTCGGGGTCCAGGGTCTCGTCCAGTCCGGTGGCCCGGGCGAGGTCCCAGGTGTGCACGAGGACGTCGCCGACCCCGAACATCCCGACCGTCCTCTCGAAGGTGACCTTGCCCATCGGGGTGTCGGTCTCCGTGCCGGCGATGGCCGGGTCGCCCAGCCCGGCGAGGACCGCGTCGCGTGCGGCGGCCCAGGCGTCCGGCGGCACCGCCGCCACCCGATCGGTGAAGTCCGCCGCAACGTTTGCGTACCGTTCCGCAGTCTCGGTCATGTGATCGACGCTACCCCCGGCCCGCGATCTCTCACGCGGCACGCCGGCGAGCTGTGCAGAGCGATGTCGATGCCCGCGATACGCCGGAAACCGTTCCGAAACACGAGGCGGCTTCCCTGGCTGGGTGAGCCCCCACTCGTCGACCTCGCACGTCCGCGGCGTCTGCTCGTACTGCGGCGTCGGGTGCGGTGTGGTGATGGAGGTCGGCGCCAACGAGGCCGGGCACCGACGGGTCCTCTCGATCGTCGGCGACAAGGCGCACCCGGCCAACCGCGGCCGGCTGTGCACCAAGGGCGCGACCAGCGCCGAGGTCGCCTGCGCGCCCGGCCGCCTGGAGACCGCGCTCATCCGGCCCGAGCGTGGTGCGCTGCCGATCGCGGTCGGGGTGGACGACGCCATCGCCGAGGCGGTAGCCCGCCTGCGCGCGATCGTCGACGAGCACGGACCGGACGCCGTCGCGCTCTACGTCTCCGGGCAGATGACCACCGAGGCGCAGTACCTGGCCAACAAGCTGACCAAGGGCTACCTGCGCACCAACAACATCGAGTCGAACTCCCGGCTGTGCATGGCGAGTGCGGGCGCGGGCTACAAGTCCTCGCTCGGCTCCGACGCTCCGCCGGGGTCCTACGACGACTTCGACCACGCCGACGCGTTCCTGGTGATCGGCTCCAACATGGCCGACTGCCACCCGATCCTGTTCCTGCGGATGATGGAGCGGGTCAAGGCCGGCGCGAAGCTGATCGTGGTCGACGTCCGCCGGACCGCGACCGCCGAGAAGGCCGACCTGTTCCTGCAGGTGAAGCCCGGCACCGACCTCGCCCTGCTCAACGGGCTGCTGCACCTGCTGGTCGGGAACGGGCACACCGACCCGGACTTCATCGCCGCGTTCACCACCGGCTGGGAACCCCTGGCCGCGATGCTCGCCGACTACTCCCCAGCCGCCGTCGCCGCGATCACCGGCCTCGCCGCCGATGACATCCGTCGGGCGGCGGAGTGGATCGGCGAAGCCGCGAACTGGATGACGTGCTGGACCATGGGCCTCAATCAGTCCGTGCAGGGCACCTGGAACACCAACGCGATCTGCAACCTGCACCTGGCCACCGGGGCGATCTGCCGCACCGGCTCCGGTCCCTTCTCCCTGACCGGCCAGCCGAACGCCATGGGCGGGCGCGAGATGGGCTACATGGGACCGGGCCTGCCGGGCCAGCGTGCGGTCCTCTCCCCCGACGACCGGGCCTTCATCGAGGAGCTCTGGGGGGTGCCCGCCGGCACCTTGCGCACCGACGTCGGCAAGGGCACGGTCGAGCTGTTCGAGAAGGCGGCCGCCGGCGAGATCAAGGCGATCTGGGTGATCTGCACCAACCCGGTCGCCTCGGTCGCCAACCGCAACGCCGTCATCGCGGGCCTGCAGGCGGCGGAGCTGGTGATCGTTCAGGACGCGTTCACCGACGCGGAGACCAACGCCTACGCCGACATCGTCCTCCCGGCCGCGATGTGGACCGAGGTCGACGGCGTCTTCGTCAACTCCGAACGCAATCTGACGCTGCTTCAGCCCGTGGCGGACGCCCCCGGCGAGGCGCTCGCGGACTGGGACCTGATCGCCCGGGTGGCCCGCGGGCTGGGCTACACCGACGCCTTCGACTATCACAGCGCGGAGCAGATCTTCGACGAGCTGCGGGCCGCGGCCAACCCCGCGACGGGGTGGGACATCCGCGGGGTCAGCTACGACCGCCTGCGCCGCTCCCCCGTCCAGTGGCCGTCCCCGCCCGGTGACGACGATGAGCGGCACCCGATCCGCTACCTGAACGACGGCCGCAGCCGCACCCTGGTGACCCGCGAGGACGGCAGCACCCCCGCGCTGGCCTTCGCCACCCCGGACGGTCGCGCGATCTTCCACGCCCGCGCGCACGTCGGTCCGGCCGAACTGCCCGACGACGCGCACCCGTTCGTGCTCACCACCGGGCGGGTGCAGCACCAATGGCACACCCTGACCAAGACCGGGAAGATCGCCCGGCTCAACAAGCTCAACCCGGGCCCGTTCGTGGAGATCAACCCCGACGACGCGGCCCGGCTCGGCATCACCGCCGGTGACGAGGTCGAGATCACGTCCCAGCGCGGGCGCGCGGTGCTGCCCGCGGTCGTCAGCGACCGGATGGCCGCGGGCACCTGCTGGGCGCCGTTCCACTGGAACGACGCCTTCGGAGTCGACCTCGCGGTGAACGCGGTCACCAACGACGCCGTCGACCCGGTCTCCTTCCAGCCCGAGTTCAAGGTGTGCGCGGTCAGCCTGGCGCGCGTCCCCTCCCCCGTAGCGTCAGCGAAAGCGAGCGCTATAACCCTCGATCTCGCTCACGCAATGGCGGGGTTGGCGGGTGCCCTTGGTCTCGGCGACCTCACGGTGCCCGCCTTCACCGATCGGCAGAAGCAGTACCTGGCCGGCCTGATCTGGGCGCTGGGCACCGAGCACGCGCGCCCCGGTGTCCCGGTGCTGCCCGCGGACGCCCCTTTCGACGACTTCCACCGGGTGTGGGTCGCCGGCATGCTGGCCGGCCTCTACTCCCGCGCGGAGGGCGCGGTTGGAGATGTCAGCTTCAGCGAGCGGACGCCCTCGGTGGAGGTCGCGCCGGTGGGCACTGTGCTGCTGGCCTGGGCGTCGCAGACCGGGAACGCCGAGGACTTCGCCGCGGGGGCCGCCGCGCTGCTGAAACGCGATGGTCTCACCGTCAACTTGACGGTTATGGATGAGGTCGACGTCGCCGCATTGCCGCAGGTCACGAACCTGCTGGTGGTCACGAGCACGTTCGGCGACGGCGAGGCCCCGGACAACGGGCAGGGGTTCTGGCACGCGCTGTCCGCAGCCGATGCCCCTCGCCTGGACGGCCTCAGTTACGCCGTCCTCGCCTTCGGGGACCCCAGCTACGCCGAGTTCTGCGGCCATGGCCGCCGCGTCGACGAGCGGCTGGCCGAGCTCGGAGCCACCCGCCTGCACGACCGCGTCGACGCCGGCCCCGACGAGCGCGCCCGCGCCGCGAACTGGCTCACCGCGGTCCGCGACCTGTTCCGTGGCGACCACGTCTCCCCCGCCGACGACCGGTCCGCGGCCCCCGTTGCCCCGTCCCCGCCTGTGGAAAAACCGCAGAAAGGGGTGACACCCCTTGGTGAGGTTTATCCACAGGTTGTCGCAGTGCCGACGGTGCTGCCTGCGGTGGTCGGGCCCGAGCGGGGTGGGGACTACGTCTCCCCCGACGTCGAATTTGCCGACGTCGGGCCCGGGGGCGAGGCCGAGTTCACCCGGCGGCGGCCACTGCCGACCCGGCTGGTCACCAACCTGGCCCTCACTGCACCCGGTTCGGCGAAGGATGTCCGGCAGTTCGGCTTCGCGCTCGAGGACGGCTGTGAGTACGAGGTCGGCGACGCCATCGGGGTCTGGCCCAAGAACGACGACGCCGTCGTCGACGAGTGGCTCGCGGTCACCGGCCTGGACGGCGACAGCACGGTCGCCCTCGATGACCTCCCCGAGACGGATCTGCGCACCGCGGCCCGGGAGTACCTCGACATCGTCCGGATCACTCCGGACCTCATGCGGTTCGTCAACGAGCGGCACCCCGACCGTGACCTGGCCCGGCTACTGCGCGCCAACAACCGGATCGCGCTCGAGCAGTGGCTCTGGGGGCGGCAGGCGATGGACCTGATCGCCGAGTACCCGGTGCAGGCCGATCCCTTGGACTGGCTCGGGGTGCTCCGGCGGCTGACCCCGCGGCTGTACTCGATCTCCTCCAGCCCGAAGGAGTCCCCGCACGAGGTCGCGCTCACCGTGTCCGCCGTGCGCTACGCCTACGAGGGACGCGCACGGCACGGCGTCTGCTCGACGTTTCTCGCCGATCGCTGCGAGGACGAGACCGTGCCGGTCTTCCTGCAGCGTTCCCCGCACTTCCGCCCGCCGGCCGACGGCCGGACGCCGATGATCATGATCGGCCCCGGAACCGGGGTCGCCCCGTTCCGCGGTTTCCTGCAGGAACGTCGCCAGCTCGGCCACCACGGGCGCAACTGGCTGTTCTTCGGAGAGCAGCGTTCGGCCACCGACTTCTACTACCGGGCCGAACTCGAGGAGATGTACGGCGCCGGGCTGCTGACCCGGCTCTCGCTCGCGTTCTCCCGCGACCAGCGGCAGAAGATCTACGTCCAGGATCTGATGCGCAGTCAGGCACGCGAGCTCTGGCGGTGGATCGACGCCGGCGCGCACCTCTACGTCTGCGGCGACGCCGGGCGCATGGCCAAGGACGTGCACGCCGCGCTGCTCGAGATCGTGCGCGACTACGGCGGCCTCGGCGAGAACGCCGAGGAGTACGTGCGCAGCCTGGTCACCCAGCGCCGCTACGTGCGCGACGTCTACTGAATCAACACCGTCTGACGTCCGAAGATGCGAGCGCTATAACTCACGCTCCTTCGGACGCTAGAGCCCCGCGGGCAGTGCCATCGCGTGCAGATCGGCGGCGACGGTGAACTCCGGCTCGGTGGCTGCCCGGACCTCGTCCACCGAGACGCCCGGCGCGGTCTCGCGCAGCACCAGCCCGTCCGGGGTCACGTCCAGCACCGCCAGGTCGGTGATGATCCGGTGCACGACGCCGCGGCCGGTGTAGGGCAGCGAGCACTCGTTGACGATCTTGTGGCTGCCGTCCTTGGCGACGTGCTCCATCAGCACGATCACCAGCTTGGCGCCGTGGACCAGGTCCATCGCCCCGCCCATGCCCTTGACCAGCTTGCCGGGGATCATCCAGTTCGCGAGGTCGCCGTTCGCGGCGACCTGCATGGCGCCCAGGATCGCTGCGTCGATCTTTCCGCCGCGGATCATCCCGAAGCTCAGTGCGGAGTCGAAGAACGAGGCGCCGCGCCTTACCGTCACGGCTTCCTTGCCGGCGTTGATCAGGTCCGGGTCGAGGTCCTCGGGGTACGGGTAGGGACCCGTGCCGAGAATGCCGTTCTCGGAGTGCAGGACCAGCTCGACGTCATCGGCGACGTAGTTCGGCACCAAGGTCGGCAGTCCGATGCCGAGGTTGACGTACGAGCCGTCGTGCAGCTCCGCCGCGGCCCGCGCCGCCATCTGCTCCCGGGTCAGCGCCATCAGTCGAAGACCTCGGCCGTCGGGATGCGCTTTCGCACGGTGGGCTTCTCGATCGGCTTGTCCGCGGCCTGCGCCGGGGTCAGCGCCACGACCCGGTGCACGAAGATCCCCGGCAGGTGGACCTCGTCCGGATCGATCTCCCCGACCGGGACGAGCTCTTCCACCTCGGCGATCGCGACCTTCCCCGACATCGCCGCGAGCGGGTTGAAGTTCCGTGCGGACTTGCTGAAGACGAGATTCCCGTGCCGGTCGCCCTTCGCGGCGCGCACCAGCCCGAAGTCGGCGAAGAAGGCCCCTTCGAGCACGTAGGTCCGCTCGACGCCGTCGACGGTGAACCGGGCGGTCGGCCGCGGGGGCGAGGCGACCACGACGTTCCCGTCGCCGTCGTACCGCCACGGAAGGCCGCCGTCCTCGACCAGCGTTCCGCCGCCGGCGGGGGTGTAGAACGCCGGAATTCCGACTCCGGCAGCCCGGAGCCGCTCGGCGAGGGTGCCCTGCGGAATCAGCTCGAGCTCCAGTTCGCCGGCGAGGAACTGCCGGGCGAACTCCTTGTTGTCGCCGATGTAGGAGGCGGTGACGCGGGCGATCCGGTGGGCGTGGAGCAACTTGCCCAATCCCAGCTCAGCGACGCCGCAGTTGTTCGACGCCACGTGCAGGTCCTTCGTCCCCGCCGCCAGCAGCGCGTCGATCAGCACCTCGGGGACGCCGCAGAGCCCGAAGCCGCCGACCGCCAGCCTCGCCCCGTCCGGGATGTCCGCGACGGCCGCGGCCGCTGACGCCACCACTTTGTCCATCAGTCCGCCGGCCGGACCAGCGTGCGCATCAACCGGGCCAGATCGCCGCCTGGATCGAGCGTCAGCCCGGTGTGCACCGGGCCGGGCTGAACCACCGTGCTGCGCGGCGCGGTCAGCCAGCGGAAGCGCTTGCCCAGGTCCTCCGCGCCGACCGGGCCCGAGTCCGCGCCACCGGCACACACGTCGGCCGCCGCGGCCAGTGCCCGCTCGATCCCGGCCACGTCCGCCTGCGGATCCAGCGCGCGCAACCGGGCGGCGTCGAGGTAGGTGTCCGCCGCCAGGTAGTCCAGCGCCCGGCAGTACAGCAGAACTCCGCCGTTGATGGACTCCCCCCGTTCCACCCGCGGGACCACGCGCAGGACGGCGTACTCGAAGGACTGACGACCAGTCAGGGAAGACGCGGTCATGCGCGGGCCCCGCGGCCGCGCCGGCTGAGCCAGCCCGGGCGGCTGTCGGCCGGCTCCGCGGCGACCGGTCCGGCCGCAGCGGCCTGCGCAAGCGCGGGCAGCCAGTCGGACTGACGGTCCAGTCGGGCCCGCAGCCGGGACACGTAGGCCGCCCGCAGTTCGTCCGGGGGGCGGTCGGATTCGGTCTCGAGCCAGACGTTCGGCACCGCGGCGACAGCGTCCTGCAGCACCGCGTCGGTGATCAGCGGTGCGCACTGCTCGGCGGCGGTGGTCACGTCCGGGGTGAAGCGCACCAGGGCGTGCTGGCCGATCCCGTACTCCCGGGCGGCCGACTCCGCGGCGCGGGCCCAGTCGTGGTGGAACACCAGGGCCGCGCCGTGGTCGATGAGGATGAGGCGGTCGTGCCAGTGCAGCATGTTCGGGTTCCGCCAGGACCGGTCGGCGTTCTGGATCAGCGCGTCGAACCACACCACGCGGCCGGCCAGGCCGACGTCGCCGTCGAGTGAGGCCGGGTCGAAGTCGAGCGCACCGGGCAGGTAGTCCACCCCGAGATTGAGGCCGGCGCTCGCCTTGAGCAGGGCCTGGATCTCCTCGTCCGGCTCGCCGGGTGAGAGGGCCGGATCGAGCTCGATCGCCACCAGCTCGGGTACGGGCAGACCCACGGCCCGGGCGAGGGCGGCGCAGATCACCTCGGCGACGAGCACCTTGGGACCCTGACCGGCGCCGTGGAACTTCACCACGTAGGTGCCGAGGTCGTCGGCCTCCATAAGGCCGGGCAGCGACCCGCCCTCGCGCAGCGGGGCGACGTACCGCGTCGCCACCCGCAACGGCAGGGCCTCGAGTCCGGTGTGCACGCGGAGAGTCTGCCCCAAGACGGGCACTCAGCCCGCGGCCATTTGTTCCTTGACGTCGGTGGCGTACTCGTCGACGTACTCCTGGCCGGAGAGTTCCTGGATCGCCCGCATGATGTCGTCGGTGATCTCGCGGTAGAGCCGGGCGTCGCGCTTGCGGCCCGCGTACCTGGCCAGGTCCATCGGCGGTCCGAACTTCACGGCGACCGGACCCTTCTTCGGCAGCTTCTGTCCCGGCGGCTGCACCTCGAAGGAGCCGATCACCGCACACGGCAGCAACGGGGCGCCGGACTCCAGCCAGAGCCGCGCAACCCCGACGCGGCCGCGGTAGAGCCGGCCGTCCGGCGAGCGGGTGCCCTCGGGGTAGATGCCGAGCAGGTTGCCCTCGGCCAGGACTTCGGCGGCGGTGGCGATCGCCGCCAGTCCGGCCCGTCCACTGTCCCGGTCCACCGGCTTCTGCCCGAGCGCGTTGAAGAATCTGGCAGTCAGCCGCCCGGCGAATCCCTGTCCGGTGAAGTACTGCGCCTTCGCCAGGTAGATCACCTTGCGGTTCAGCACGTGCGGGACGAAGAAGTGATCGGAGACGGAGACGTGGTTACCGGCCAGGATCGCCGGACCGGACGTCGGGACGTGCTCGCGTCCGCTCACCGCCGGGTGGAAAACCGCCTGGACCATGGGTCCGAAGACGATCTTCATCCCGCGGTAGAGCACGGCGGAACCTCCAGGGCGGCTGGGCCAGATCTGCGGGCGGGGCGCAGCTTCCCCGTCGCACAGATTCTAGTGGGACAGCAGTGATCAGCCCCGGGCGGCCAGCTTCGCCGCCGCGAACTCCGCGTACCAGCGCACGACGTCGGGGTTGTCCACCGCCGCGAGGTTCGCGGCCTTCTCCAGCGGCATTCCCTGCAGCATCCGCTTCACCGGGACCTCGAGCCGCTTGCCGGTCAGCGTGTGCGGGACCGCGGGGGCGGCGATGATCTCGTCCGGCACGTGCCGCGGCGTGCGCTTGGTCCGCAGCTCCGTCTTGATCTTGGCGATCAGCGCCTCGTCGAGTTCGTGCCCGGGGGCCGGCACCACGAACAGCGGCAGGTAGTAGCCGCCGCCGGCCTGCTCCACGCCGACCACGAGCGTCTCGTGGATCTCCGGCATGGCCTCGAGGAGTCCGTAGAAGTCACTGCTGCCCAACCGGACGCCGTCGCGGTTGAGGGTGGCGTCGGAGCGGCCGTGGATGATCACGGAGCGATCGGCCTCGACGGTGATCCAGTCCCCGTGCCGCCACACCCCGGGCCACGGCTCGAAATAGGACTCGCGGTAACGGACGCCGTCCGGGTCGTTCCAGAGATAGAGCGGCATCGAGGGCATCGGCTCGGTGATGACCAGTTCCCCCAGGTCGCCGACGATGGGCTTGCCGTCGTCGTCCCAGGCCGCCACCGCCGCGCCGGCGAGCGGACCGGAGATGCGCCCGGCGCGCACCGGCAGCAGGTCGTTGCCCCCGACGAACGCGCCGCAGATGTCGGTGCCGCCGCTGGTCGAGTCCAGCCGGACGTCGGCGGAGACGTTCTCGTAGACCCACGGGTAACCGGCGGTCGGCAGGGCGGATCCGCTGACGAGCATCGTCTTCAGGTTGCTCAGGTCGGCGCGCTCCTTCGGCACGACGCCGAAGTTCTGAGTCGCCGTCACCAGCGCCGCACCGAGGAAGAAGTTCTTGGCCTTGGTGAGCGCGGCCACCTCCCACAGCACGCCGAAGTCCGGGTGGCCGGGGCCGCCCTCGTAGAGCACGATCGAGGCGCCGCAGGCGAGGGGGAACAGCTGCGCGTTCCAGAGCATCCAGCCGGTCGTGGTGTAGACGAACGACACGTCACCCGGGCAGACGTCGCCGTAGATCCGCGACCATTTCATCCCCTCCATCGTGATGCCGCCGTGCCCGTGCACCAGGCCCTTGGGCATCCCGGTGGTCCCGGAACTGAACAGCACCCACAGCGGGTGCGAGAAGTCGGTCTGCTCGAACTCGAGCGGCGCATCGGCGGCGAGAGCGTCGGCCCAGGACGTGACGGCCGGGCCGTCGGCGGCGTACGCCGGGACTGCATCGCCGGGGAACGCGTAGGAGACCTGTACGACCTGACGGAGCGTCGGAAGACTCGCGGCCAGGTCGACCGCTACGTCACGGCGATCGATGGTCCGCCCGTTCCAGTGGTAGCCGTCGGTGGCGATGAGCACGGTCGGCTCGAGCTGCGCGAGGCGGGCCGTGGTGCCCTCGGCGCCGAAGTCCGGCGAGAGCAGCGCCCAGATCGCGCCCACCGAGGCGGCGGCGAAGCAGGCGATCACGGCGTGCTCGATATTCGGCAGGTAGCCGGCGACCCGGTCGCCCGGGCGCACGCCCTGCGCGCGCAGCCAGGCGGCGAGGGCGGCGGTGTCGCGTCGCACCTGGCCGCGGCTCAGCGTGTGGGTGGTGAGCGCGGCTCCGTTGTGCGGCTCGCGCAGGCAGACCAGCGCGTCCTCCTCGTCGGTGCCGGGGCGCAGGCAGTGCTCGGCGAAGTTGACGCTTGCCCCGGGGAACCAGCGGACCCCGGGCATGGTGTCGCCCTCGCGTACCGCGGTGTACGGCGTGGGGCTGGTCATCCCGATGAAGTCCCAGACCGCGGCCCAGAACCGGTCGATCTCTTCGACCGACCAGGTCCACAGAGCGTCGTGATCCGCGAACTCGCGCCCCTCGCGCTCCTCCAGCCAGGTCAGGAAGGCCTGCAGCGTGGAGTTCGCCGCCCTCCCGGGTGACGCTTGCCACAGCACCGGACCAGGCTCGTCGGTGTGGGGCGTGACCTGCGACATCGAATCTCCTCACGGCATAAGTGCTGCGTCATTGTTCTCCCCCCGTCCGGGGAATCATCTGGCTGGGGTGCAGGAACCGGTGGGGCACAATTCGCGTGTGCTGGACAGACTGCGCGCCATCCCCCGCCCCACGCCCCGCCGAGTGACGGCTGCCGCGGCGACCTTCGCCCTGCTCGCCGGCGTCACGGGGTGTGGTGATGACGGGGGCACCTCGACCCCGGGACCGGGCGACAAGACCGCGGCCGCCGCCCCCGACCTGGGCTTCGCGATCACCCCGTCCGTGTACGGGGACCCCTACAGCGGCGCCCTGGACGCGGCTGCGCAGGCGCCCGCGGCGGCCCAGGTACTGGCCCGCGGCATCGCTGCCGCCGAGAAGGTCTCCGGAGACATGAGCTCCCCCGCCTCGGAGCTGGCCGCGCAGCTCACCAGCCTGCTGGCCACGCACGTCTACGCCACGGGCGCCGCGGTCAGCACCGTGTACGCCACCGAACAGAAGAGTCCGCAGGCCGAGGCCGCCTGGGCGGCGGTGGAGACCAACTCCCGGACGCTGATCCAGTTGGTGGAGTCGCTGGAGGCCGAGGCCGCCGGGACGGGCGGCAAGGGCGGCAAGGGAACCTCCCGCCTGCTCCCCGGGCCCGACTCTCCCCCGCCGTCCGCGCCGCCGGCCAACCCCTCCGACAAGGGGAAGAAGGGCAAGGACGACAAGAGCCCGTCACCGTCCCCGAGGTCCACCGAGCCGCCGTTCGACCTCGACGACTACGACTTCGGCAAGGCCTGGCGCGAACACGTGGTCCTGCTCACCGACTACGCCCAGGCCGCGCGGGGCGAGAACACCGCCGACCAGAAGACGGCCCGCCGTTCGCTCGACACCTGGGCGCTGCAGGCGGGCCAGTACTTCCGCGAGATCACCAACGGGCGGATCTCCTCCTCGGCCGTCAGGTCCGACCTGGGCAACTACCTCGACGCGATCGCCGAAGCCATCGAAGGCATCGCGGACAAGGCCGGCGAGAGCTTCGTCGCGCTGCGCGAGGGCGCCGACGAGATGCCGACGATCACTCAGCGCCTGGCCGCGGGGCTCTCCTCGGCCACCGACCGCACCGGCAATGTCAACGACGCCGCCGCCGAGTTGCGCAACGAGCTGACCGCCGTCATGACCGGGCACTCCTACCTGGCCGTGATGTCGTTCCAGGTGGCGTTCGCCCAGCCGGGCAAGGCCGGCCTGGTCAGCGCCCAGTACCGGCGGGTGCAGCTCGCTCTGGACGACAACTCCAAGCAGATCGCGGCCCAGGTCCGCGAGCTCGGCGGCCCGATCAAGGAGGCCGAGTTTCTCCAGGGCTGGCGTATCCACCTGCGTGACCTGGAGAACTACGCGCGCAGCCTGCAGGCCGGGGACCTGGGCGGACGCCGAACGGCGACCGACGCGCTCAACAGCTACCTCGGCTCCGTCACCAAGTTCCTGGGCGGCCTGACCGACGGGAAAATCAAGCCCGCAAATGCCGACAAACGGCTCCGGGCCCAACTTGCTGCGATGATCGGCACCGTGGACGCGCTGCATACGGCGTTCCAAGCAGGCTGACCTTCCGCTGCGACTCAACAGGCTCAATCGGCTCGGAACTCGAGCAAGCTCGGTTCGGTCGCCTCACTCGCCTGTGCGGGCAAGCCGAAATTCGGCGGGCTCCGAAGGGATGGCATGAACTCAGGCCCCACTCCCATACGCGCAGTCCGCGACCTGCCGGCGGACCACGTGGCTCCCGAACGCCTCGAGGACCTGATGGTCCGGGTCGCCAAGGGCGACAGCGCGGCCTACGAGGCGGTCTACACCCGGGTCTCCGGGCCGGTGTTCGGCCTGATCCGCCGGGTGCTGCGCGACCCCGCCCAGTCCGAGGAGGTCGCCCAGGAGGTCCTGCTGACCGTCTGGCGGACCGCGTCGCGCTTCGACGAGGCGCAGGGCAGCGCGATGGCCTGGATCATGACGATGGCCCACCGCCGCGCGGTGGACCGGGTGCGCTCGGAGCAGTCCGCCACCGAGCGGGTGCGGAAGTTGGCGCCGCGCACCTACGAACCGGCCTACGACGACGTGTCCGAGAGCGTCGAGATCCGCCTAGAGAAGGAAGCCGTCCGGCGCTGTCTGGGGTCACTCACCGACCTGCAGCGCGAGTCGGTCGGCCTGGCCTACTACGGCGGCTACACCTACCGCGAGGTCGGCGAACTGCTGGACGTGCCACTGGGCACGGTGAAGACGAGAATGCGCGACGGACTCATCCGCCTGCGCGACTGCCTGGGGGTGACCGCATGACCGACGAGACGAGCGCTGCCGACCTGCACCTGCTCACCGGCGCCTACGCGACCGGTGCGCTGACCGACGCGGAACATGACGCTTTCGTCGCGCATCTGGGGAGCTGCGCGAACTGCCGGGACGAGGTGGCCGAACTGGTCGCCACCGCGACCCTGCTCGGCATCGCGGCGGCCGAGCCCCCGCCGGCCGGCTTCCGCGAGCGGCTGATGGCCGAGGTGGCCCAGACCCGCCAGCTGCCGCCGGTGGTGACCACCCTTGCGGCGGCCAGGGCGCGCAAGGGCAACTCCCGCTTCCGGCGCATGACGATGTCAGCCGCCGCGGCCGGCGTCATCGTCGCGGTCGGGATGGGTGCCTGGGGGCTCTCATCGGACGGTTCCGAGGGGCTCTCGGTCAGTGCAGTCGCCGACGTAGTGACCGCGCCCGACGCGCAGACCGTGAACACGGCCACGGCCAACGGAGCGGTCACCGCTGCGCTGACCATGTCCCGCAGCAAGGGCGACATGGTGTTCATGGCCCACGGGCTCAAGGACGCCGGGAGCAAGCGCACCTACCAGGTGTGGTTGCTCGGACCAGGTTCGGCCGTGACCTCGATGGGCACGTTCGACAGTGATGGCAAGACGAACTACACCCAGCTGTTCAACGGCCCGGGCGACGCGACCGCGTTGGCCGTCACCGAGGAGCCGGCCGGCGGCTCGGAGCGCCCGACGACCAAGCCGGTCCTGGCGATGGACCTCCCGCGCGAAGCCTGAAAGTTCACCTGGACTTCGCCCTGGCTACCCGCGGGTGGACGGTTACGGAAGGGACGGACGGTGCAGGCTGTGCCCGTGACAACGATGATCACTGGTGCGACGACGTGTCGGCACCTGCCCGAATGCCCGCCCGCCGCCGCCCCGAACCGGGAGGCCGCACTCACCCTGGTCTGCTATCCGGAACAGGGCTGGAGCCTGCTCTGCAACGGCGTCGTGCTCTTCGACGACACCGGCGAGCTGCTCCCCGACGGTGAAGTGGTCGCCCCCCGGCGGCCGACTGACCCCGGACAAGGAACAAGCGCCGCCTGAGCCTCCCGGCCCGGCGGCGCTTTCCACGTCTGATCGAGCGGATTCAGCCGGTCTTGCGGGCGGCGCGCCGCTGAGCGAGTTCGTCGGCGGGGACCTCGGCCGCGGGCTCCGGGCGCTCGCCCGGCAGCTCGGCCAGTGAGCCTTCCACTTCCTGCCAGACCCGTCCCACGGCAATGCCGAACACGCCCTGGCCGCCCTGGAGCAGGTCGACGACCTCCTCGGCGGAGGCGCACTCGTACACGGTGGCGCCGTCGCTCATAAGCGTGAGCGTGGCCAGGTCGGAGACACCGCGGCTGGACAGATGGGTGACCGCCTGGCGGATCTGCTGCAGGGAGACGCCGGCGTCCAGCAGTCGCTTGACGATCTTGAGCACGAGGATGTCGCGGAAGCCGTAGAGCCGCTGCGTGCCGGACCCGGTCGCCGGGCGCACGCTGGGCTCGACCAGCCCGGTGCGCGCCCAGTAGTCCAGCTGCCGGTAGGTGATGCCGGCAGCGGCGCAGGCGGTCGGGCCGCGGTAGCCGACGTCTTCAGCGAGGTGCGAGATGTCCGGCTCGAACAGGAGGCCCTGCTCGCCCGCGGCCAGCACGGCGCGCGGATCCGGCGTGGCGCCGGGGGCCGTGGTACCCGGGGTGTCGCTCATGGCGTCGCGCCTCCTGCCCAAGTCCCGGTGCTGGTAATTACACCGGAGACGTTCGTCTTGTCGAAGGTAGGCGCGGTGCAGGGAGCCGTCAACGCAACTCGCCGTCCCAGCGTGGGGCTGGAGGGGCAGTTGGGACAGTTGTTACTGACCCGTGGTGTCGAAGTCCTCGGGCGAGATCTGATCGAGGAACTCGCGGAACTTCTCGACCTCGTCCTCCTGCTCGTCCGGGATGGCGATCCCCGCCTCGTCCAGAACCTCTTCGCTGCCGAAGATCGGGGTCCCGGTGCGCAGCGCGAGGGCGATCGCGTCGGAGGGCCGGGCGCTGACCTCGATGCCGCCGGAGAAGTGCAGCTCGGCGTAGAAGACGCCGTCGCGCAGGCCGGTGATGCGGACCTGCTCGAGTTCCTGGCCGAGCGCCTGCAGCACGTCCCGGAACAGGTCGTGCGTCATCGGGCGGGCCGGCACCACACCCTGCTGGGCGAAAGCGATCGCGGTGGCCTCGACGGCCCCGATCCAGATCGGTAGGTAGCGCTCCCCCGACGTCTCCCGCAGCAGCACGATCGGCTGGTTCGCGGGCATCTCCACACGGACGCCTACGACGTCGAGAGGATTCACCTCTTCACAGTACCCGTGCCTAGGGGCTCAGGGTGTGGCGAAGCCCAGCCTGCAGGAGGGCTGAGTGCAGGCGCACCAGCCGGGTGGCCAGTTCGGTCGCGGTGTCCCGGCTGCGCTCCAGCCCGGCACCGCCGCGGCGCCTGGTGTTGGGCTGGACGACGACCTGTTCGATCAGCCCGGCCTCGCGGTCCGCGGCGCCCTTGAACGCGCGCAGATGACGCGGCTCGAGGCCGAATCGCCCCAGTTCGGCCACGATCGTCGCGATCACGACGTCGTCCGCGTCGTAGTAGCCGCCGCGCCGGCGGTGCAGCAACCCGGACTCGTCGATCGCGGCCAGCTGGTCGGCGTCGAGTCCGGTCTCGGCCAGCATCTGCTCGCGGGTGAGCCGGACGTCGGCCGGGCTGAGGTCGAACTGCGGGTTGGGACCCGGCGCCGTCCCGCCCCGGTCCACCATCGGGCCCTCGCCGTTGTCGATCGCCTCGAGCTGGTCCCGGATGACGCGCAGCGGCAGGTAGTGGTCGTGCTTCGCGGTGAGGACGTAACGCAGCCGCTCGACGTCGCGCGTGGAGAACTTGCGGTAGCCCGCAGGCGTGCGGGCGGGCTCGACCAGCCCGGCCGCCTCGTAGAAGCGGATCTTGGAGATCGTCAGGTCCGGGAAGTCCGGCCGGAGGCAGGCCAGCACCTCGCCGATGCTGAGGTGATTGCCCGCGGCCGGCATCGCCGCACTCACCACGTCTCCGCAGCGGCCACGTCACCGATGACCAATGTCCTCGCGGAGCCGGGTTCGATGCTCACGGTGAGCTCGCTCCGCTCGCTCACGACGATCGCTCCGCCCCGGCCTCCTCGCCCAGTGCGCCCGGCGCCGAGGCGAAGAAGACGAGACGGTACTTGCCGATCTGGACCTCGTCGCCGCCGGTGAGCACGGCCTCCTCGATGCGCTCGCGGTTGACGTAGGTGCCGTTCAGGCTGCCGGCGTCCTTGACCCGGAAACTGCCGTCGCCGATGCGGCTGAAGTCCGCGTGCCGGCGGGACACGGTGACGTCGTCGAGGAAGATGTCGCTGTCCGGGTGGCGGCCGGCGCGGGTGGTGTCCGCGTCGAGCAGGAAGCGGCTGCCGGACTGCGGGCCGCGCTGGACGATCAGCAGCGCCGAGCCCGGGGGCAGTGCGTCGACGGCGGCCTGGTCGCCCGGGGAGAGCAGGCCGGCCTCGGCCTCAACCTCCAGGCCCGCGATCGAGATGCTCGAGGTGTTCTCCGACCCGTCCGCCGCGGCGCCGGCCAGGGCCGCACCGCAGTTCGGGCAGAACCGGGCGTCGTCAGGAGGCCGGTGGCCGCACTGGCTGCAATACATTGCTCCGGCCTTTCCCTGTACCTGAGGTTGAGCGTCGGTGCGAACCTATTTGCGGTGATCAACGAGGGTCAACCGGAGCCGTCACTCGATCGTGGCGGTGTACTCCGCAGCGGAGAGCAGCTCCTCCAGGGATGAGGCGTCGTCCGGCCGCACCTCGAACATCCACCCCGACCCGTAGGGCTCGGAGTTAACCAGCTCCGGGGCGGTCTCGATCGCCGAATTGACCGCGACGATCTCCCCGGTGACCGGGGCGAAGATCTCACTGACGCTCTTGGTCGACTCAGTTCGCCGCACGGCGAGCCGGCCACAACCTTGTCCCCCGGCTGGGGCAGCGAGACGAAGACGATGTCGCCCAGTTGCTCCTGGGCGTGGTCGGTGATCCCGACCCGGACCGAACCGGTCTCGGTGGTCTGCGCCCACTCGTGCTCGGCGGTGTACTTCAGCTCGTCGGGGACGGACATCCGGGCCTCTCGTGCGGTGTGGTGGTGGACTTGCCGGTGCGGTCAGTCGGAATCGCTCGGCCGGGCGTAGTCGAGGTCCGCGGACGGTCGCGTGGCGTCCACCGTGAGCTGCTTACGGGTCTCGACGCTGGGAATCGCCCCCCGCTCGTCGAGCACCGCGAACACCCCGCCGGGGATCCGCAACGCGGGGTCGAGGGTATCCGGGTCGCCGATGACCTTGAACAGGTACGGGGCGCTCACCACCACGCCGTCGATCTGCACGCTGCCGGCGGCCGCGTCGAGGAAGTCCGTGCTCGCGACCACGCGGACATCGTTGATCTGGACCGCCTCGGCGCCGGCGTCGCGCAGCTCCTGCAGGGTGTCCAGCAGGACGGCAGCGTCGACCTTCTGCTGGGGGTCGGAAATGCGCAGCAGGATGCCAGGGCCCCGCGCCGGGACGGTGCCGGCCAGGATCCCCAGCACCGCGCGCCGGCCCTGCGCCTCGGTCAGTGCGGCCTTGGACCGGTCCGACCCGGACTGCAGCTCCGAGCGCCGCTGCTCCAGGTCGCGGATCTCGCTGTCCAGCCGCTCGGAGCGGTCGTTGAGGTCGTCGAGGATCCGGATCAGGTCGCTCCCCCGGGCGGTCCTCAGGTTGTTGTCGTCCGCCTGCAACCGGAGCTGGACGACGGCGAAGAAACCGAGCAGGCCGCACAGGATCGCGATCACGATCTGGGTGGGGGCCGCGCGGCGCACCCGCAGGGCGGCGATCAGGCCGCGGACACCCGCCGGAGGCGGCGAGAAGCCGGGCTCGACGCGGGGCAGCGTGCTCTGGACCGCGGCCGGGCCGGGGGCCGGCGCGGTGGGCTGCTCGGCGTCCGGAGCGGGTTCGGGCTCGGTGGCGTCGCGGCCGCTGAGCGAACGCCCGGCGATCAGCAGCGTCTCGTCCTCGCGCTCCGGCAGGGAGCCGTAGTCCAGGCTCGCGTCGGGCTTCTCGTCGTCTGCCATGGCTCAGGCCGAGAGCAGGTGGCGCCGGATCGCGGCGACGTTGGAGAAGATCCGGATGCTGAGCACGACGATGATCCCGGTGGTCAGCTGGCCGCCCACGCCGAGCCGGTCGCCGATGAACACGATGAGGACGGCGACGACCACGTTCGACACGAACGAGACGACGAACACCTTGTCGCTGAAGATCCCGTCGAGCAGCGCGCGCAGGCCGCCGAAGAGGGCGTCCAGGGCGGCGACGACGGCGATCGGCAGGTAGGGCTGCATGTCGGCCGGCACGGTCGGGTCGAAGACGAGGCCCGAGGGCGATGCCCACGATCAGGCCGAGGGCGCCGATCATTCCTCGGTCCTCGCGGGGTCGGGGCTCGCCGAGGCGGTCGCCGTCGGTGATGCGCTCGACGCCGGAGTGGCGCTCGGGCTCGGCTGCGGCGTGGCCTTCGGCTCCTCGGCGAGGGCGTTGCGCAGGGTCACGCCGCTGGCGCCGGGCAGCTTCAGGTCCTTCTCCGCGGTCACCGTGAACCGGATGCCGAAGCCCTCCAGGGTGTTGAACCAGCGCCCGCCGGGGCCGTCGACGAAGTCCACCTCGAGGTCGTCCGGGTTGCCGATCGCGAGCACCACGTACGGCGGGCTCAGCGGCCGGTAGGCGACCAGGATCGCGTCCCCGGCGGAGCGGACGGCCGTGAGCTGGGTCAGGCGCTGCCCGTTCACCGAGACCGCTTCGGCGCCGGCCGCCCAGAGCCCGTTGAGCAGCCGCTGCAGATCCGTGTCGAGCACCCGTCCGGTGGCGCCGTCGGCGCGCAACGCTCCGCTCGGGGCGTCGTCGACGACGACCTTGATGCCCGGACCCCGGACCGGGCTGACCCCGGCCAGCGCGGACAGCCGCTCGAGCTCGATGCGGGCGGCGGAACCGGCGGAGGTGGCGGCGAGCGCTTCGTCGCGGGCCCCGTCGACCTCGGCGCGCAGCGCGACCAGGCGGCGCTGGAGTTCGTCCGCCTGCTCCGGTCTCGGACTGGACGCGGTCCCTCAGGTCGTTGCGGGCCTGCGCGACCACCGGGGCGTTGTCGTGGGTCTGCAGCGCGGCGACCGTGAGCACCAGGCCGGCGAAGCCGAGGGCCAGCACCAGCGCAGTGGCGCCCTGCCAGCCGGACTGGCCGAAGCGGCGCCCGGCTGCCGTCGGGATCCGGGCCGGCGACGGCCTCGACCGCCGCCCGGCGGGCCGCCTCGCGCCCGTAGCCCTCGTCCAGCGTGTTGGACATCAGGTCCGAGAGCAGCGACATCGACGCGTCGGGGCGCCTGACTGAGCCAGGGGGCGTCGATGGATCAGTCATGGCTGCATCGTTCCACGCCGACCTTGCCGGTGGGTCGGAGCGGTTCTCGGATCCGTCAGCCTGCGGCCTGTTCCACCACGGCGCACCATTCCTCGGCCAGCGCCGCCGCGGCGGCGTCGTTGTCGGCCTCGGCCCACAGGTGGGTGTACGCCTCCGACGGATCGGGCAGGACCATCACCCAGCTCCCGTCCCGCTGGACCACGCGGACGCCGTCCGTGGTGTCGATCTGGCGATGCCCGGCCGCCTCCACGACGGCGCGCATGACCTTGCCCTTGAGGGCCCACGGGGTCGGCAGATCGCGGTAGACGACGTGGGCGCGCGGGATCCGGGCGTCGATCTGGCTGAGCGTCAGTTGCGTGCGGGCGATCAGGCCGACCAGCCGCACGAAGGCCGCGGTGCCGTCGACGGCGTTGCCCACCTCGGGGATGACGAAGCCGCCGCGGCCGTCACCGCCGAGGATCAGCCGCGGGTCGATGACGGCGCGGGCGAGGTCGTCGGAGGAGGTCGCGGTCCAGGCGATCTCGACGCCGTGGAAGCCGGCCACCTTCTCCGCGACCCGGGTGGTGGTCACCGGCAGCGCGATCCGCCCGCCGCGGCGCTCGGCCGCGACCAGGTCCATGACGACGAGCAGGGCGCGGTCGTCGGCCACCGGTTGACCGCGTTCGTCGACGAGGGAGATGCGCTCCCCCAGCGGGTCGAAGTAGACGCCGAACGCGGCCTTGGAGGACGCGACCAGTTCACCCAGGCGGGTCAGTGCGCGCGCCTTGTCCTCGGGCATCTGCGTGGGCCGGGCCTCGTCGATGCCCATGTTCACCGTGAGCACGTCCACGCCGAGGCCGCCGACGACGCGCGGCAGCAGCAGGCCGGCCGCGCCGCTGCCGGCGTCGACCACGACCTTCATGTCCGCCGCGCTGCTCGTGGGACTGCCGTCCTTGCGCGGGACGCCGGTGGTGTCGAGGGTGTTGAGCACCTGCTTGACGTAGTGCTCGACGACGCGGCCGGGAAAGGTCAGGTCGCCGATCTCGCCGGGGAACGCGCGGCGGTACTCCTGCCGGCTGAAGACCCGCTCCACCCGCCGACGGTGCGCGGCGTCGATGTCGGCACCGGTGGCGTCGATGAACTGGATGTCGACGCTGTCCGGAACTCCGGGCGTGGTCCGGATGAGCACGCCGCCGGCATGCCCGCGGGAAGCCTCCAGGCGCGCCACCGGCGGAGCCTGCATCTCCAGGTCGCGGACGTTGATCGCCGAGGCCTGCAGCGCCGCGATCACCGCCTGCTTGAGGGCACGGGCGGCCCGGGACCCGTCCCGTGCGGTGAGCACGGTGTCGCCCTTCTTCAGGGTGGTCGCGTACGAGCTCGCGAGCCGGACCGCGTGCTCGGGGGTGATCTCGACGTTGACGATCCCGGAGACCCCGCGCGGACCGAACAGCGCGCGCTGCCCGCGGCCCTCCCAGATGACGTTCTGGTTGACCACGGCGCCGGCGTCGATCGTCTTCGACGGGTAGATCTTGACCCCGGCGCTGATGATCGCCTCTTCGCCGATCAGGCAGTGGTCGCCGATCACCACGCCCTGATCGATCCGGGCGCCGCGCATCACGTCGGTGTTCTTGGCGACCACGCACGCCCGCAGGTTCGTGCCCGGGCCGATGTAGACGTTGTCGTGCACGACCGCGCGGTCGAGGAACGCACCGCTCTTCACCACCACGTTGTTGCCGAGCACGGTGTACTCGCGCAGCGTCGCGCCGGCCTCGACCTTGGCGTAGTCCCCGATGAACAGCGGCGGGCGCAGTTCCACACTCGGGTCGACCTCGGCGCCCTCGGACATCCACACGCCGGGCTTGACCTCGAAGCCGTCCTTGTCGACCGCGACCCGCCCGGACAGGGCGTCGGCCTGCACCTTGAGGTAGTTCTCGTGGGTGCCGACGTCCTCCCAGTAGCCCTCGGCCACGTAGCCGTAGACCGGCAGGCCCTCCTTGAGCAGCAGCGGAAAGATGTCGGCGGACCAGTCGGACGGCTCGTCGGACGGCACGTGCTCGAAGACCGAGGGCTCCATGACGTAGATGCCGGTGTTGACGGTGTCGGAGAAGACCTGGCCCCAGCTCGGCTTCTCCAGGAACCGCTCGACCCGGCCTTCCTCGTCGATGATCGTGATGCCGAAGTCCAGCGGGTTCGCGACCCGGGTCAGGCACACCGTCACCATGGCCTCGCGCTGGCGGTGGAACTTGATGACCTCGGAGAGGTCGACGTCGGTGAGCGCGTCGCCGGAGATGACGAGGAAGGTCCCGTCGCGCAGGGCGTCCTCGGCGTTCTTCACGCTGCCCGCGGTGCCCATCGGCACCTCTTCGGTCGCGTAGGTGATCGACATGCCGAGTTCGTCGCCGTCACCGAAGTAGTTGCGGACGAGGGAGGCGAGGAACTGCACGGTGATGACGACGTCGGTGAAGCCGTGCCGGCGCAGCAGGCGGAGCACGTGCTCCATCACCGGGCGGTTCACCACGGGCAGGAGCGGTTTGGGCATCGAGGCGGTGATCGGGCGCAGGCGGGTGCCCTCTCCCCCGGCCATCACGACGGCCTTCACCCCGCTGCTCCCCTCCCGTTCTCGCCCGGTCAGGTCCGGCGATCCGCTTCGACCAGGCCTCTGACCTGGAGGACGTAGAGAACACCCGCCCACCAGTAGAGACCGCTACCCCAGATAGCGAAAGCCCATCCGAAGACGTTGGCCAAAGTCTGGACAGTCGTCATGTCACCGGTCCCGTCCCCGAGGAGCAGGAGCGGGAAGGCGTAGAGCAGGTTGAAGGTGGCGGCCTTGCCCAGATAGTGCACCGGCAGCGCCGGACCGTAGCCGAGCCTGCGGAGCACCGGCACGCAGGCGAAGAGCATCAGATCCCGGGCGATCAGCGCGAGCGTGAGCCAGAGCGGGACGATGTCGCGGACGGTCAGGCCGATCAGCGTGGCAAGGATGTACAGCCGGTCCGCGGCAGGGTCGAGCATCTGCCCGAGCCGGCTGGTCTGGTTGAGCTTGCGGGCCAGCCAGCCGTCGGCGTAGTCGGTGAATCCGGCGACCATCAGCACGCACAGTGCGAGGCCGTCCTTCTCCGGGCCGAGCACCAGCCAGAGGAACAGCGGAACGCCGGCCAGGCGGAGCAGGCTGAGGGCATTCGGCAGCGTCAGGATCCGATCCTGATTGCCGAGCTCCACGTCCCCACTCACGCCGCGACTTTATCGGCGGGGAGGTTGGCGTGCCGCCCGGCCACAGGACGCGGTGGGCCGGGCGGCACGCCGTCCTGGGTGATTCGAGCGATCGGATGGGCCCCCGCCGGCCGACCGCGACCACCTCAGGTCGGAAGGTCTCGTGGTTGAAGGCTGGGCCACGTGTGTTTCGCCGGTGTTGCCCGGCGGTGACGACCTCAGGGCGCTCCTAGGTACGCCGGACGCCGAACATGTGGACGGTGCCGAAATCCTGCAGGACGGCCTCGCCGAGGGTGGCGGCCTCCAGCTGGTCGTCCCCGGCGATCGCCGCGGCCGTCGCCCCTTCGATGAGAACGCGGCTTGGGTTCGACAGCCCGGTCAGGCGGCTGGCCAGATTCACCGTCGGGCCGTAGACGTCACCCATCCGGGCCACCACGTCGCCGGTGGCGATCCCGACCCGGACCTCGGGCAGCATCGGGTCGGTGTCCATCGTCTCGGCCAGGTCCAGCCCGATGTGGACGGCCTGCGCCGCGGTGTCGGAGGCGAACAGGATCTCGTCGCCCACGGTCTTGATGACCCGACCGCCCTGGCGCAGGACGACGTCGGAGGACACCGTCTCAAAGCGGTTCACCAGCCGGCCCAGAGCGAGGGGGTCGAGTTCGCGGCTGAGCTTGGTGTAGCCGGCCATGTCGGCGAAGCCGACCGACAGGCGCATCCGCAGCGCGTTCTCCGCGGCTCGCAGCAGGCGCCACTTGGTGACAGAGGCGAGGTGGCGCCGGAAGGCGTACGTGAGCAGCGGCTCGAAGTCGTCGACGTGGTCGTACAGGAACTCCACCGCGCGGTCAGCGCCGGTCGAGGCATCGCCGGTCTGGTTGGTCATCTGCTCGACGAGTGCCATCACCTGCCACATGGCCAGGCGCTGCATGTGGTGGCCGACCGCCCGGATCAGGCCGACCACGAACTCCTCGTCGGCGCCGACGTCGGTGATCATCCGCGCCAGGTTGACGATGGCGTCCTTGTCGCCGCGGGTGAACATCCGGCCGGCGGGCTCGGTGTCGGCAAAACCGAGGGAGTGCCAGAACAGGTTCGCGACCTCGGGGCTCAGTCCCGCTGCGGCGGCGAGGTCCGCCAGCGAGATGTCCGGATCCCCGCCGAGCAACAGACGCTCGAGGTCGGCGGCGCTCCGACCGGGATCTGTAAACATTCGGTGCTCGTCTCCCACCCGCGCGGCTGATCGACCGGCAATGTCGACCCCTGGCTCCATTGTGACAAGCGGCAGTAGCGTGAGCGAGCTAGCTAGATCATCTTCGGCGTGAGGACGGGCCGTGACCGATCCGAATCAACCGTGGAACCCACCCGGAGAATCGGCGACCCCTCCCCCTCCGGACCCCTACGCCGCGCCGCCCCAGGGCTCTGCGCCGGCTCCCCCGCCGGCCTACGGGCAGCCCCCGGCCTACGGCGAGCCGCCCCCGCCTCCCCCGGCCTACGGCCAGCCTCCGGCCTATGGACAGCCGCAGCCCGCCTACGGTGCCCCCGCCCCCGGCCAGCCCGGCGCGTACTACCCGCCGCAGCTCGGTCCGATCGGCGAGGTCCGCTCGACCGGCAAATGCATCCTCCTCTTCTTCGTGACCTTCACGATTTACGCCTGGTACTGGTACTTCAAGACCCACGAGGAGATGAAGCGGCACACCAACAATGGCCTGGGCGGTGTTCTCGCACTCGTCGTCTACATCGTCGCCGGCTTCGTGTCACCGTTCGTGTCCTCCAGCGAGGTCGGGAAGCTCTACGAGATGCGCGGCGCCCCGAAGCCGGTCAGCGGTCAGACCGGACTCTGGGTGGTGCCGGGCTTCCTGCTGTTGCTCATCGGTCCGTTCGTCTGGTTCATCAAGACCAACAACGCGCTCAACGAGTACTGGATGCGTTCGGCGCAGCCGCAGGTCGCCCCCGGGCAGCCCGCTTGACCGATCCCGGGCCCGACCAGCCGCGGCTGAAGGTCGCTCTCGAGGGCGTTCCGGAGACGACCCTCTGGACGCTGTACCACCGCGCGAAGGACTCGCAGCGCGCGGGCTCGCGGCTGTCCGACCCGAAGGCGATCGAACTCGTCGACGCGATCGACTTCCCGTTCGAGGAGAAGTTCGGCCACCGGGTCGGCGGCCTCGACGGCTGGATCGGTGAACGCGCGCTGACCTTCGACAGCCAGGTTCTGGAGGTCCTCGCTACCGACCCCGCCGCCATGGTGGCCGTCCTCGGCGAGGGCCTGGAGACCCAGTTCTGGCGGGTGGACAACGGACAGGTCCGCTGGCTGACCGTCGATCTGCCGGAGACCGCGGCGGTTCGGCGCGCCCTGGTGGGCGAGGACCCGCCGCGGCGGCGCCTGTTCGCCGGCTCCGCCCTGGACTCCGACTGGTTTGACGAGTTCGGCGCCGGCTCCGGCGACCGGGTCGTGGTCGTCGCGCAGGGCCTGCTGATGTACCTGCCGCCTCGCGAGGTCGAGGCCCTCATCGCCAGGTGCGCCGAGCGTTTCCGCGGCGGGGTAATGCTCTTCGACACCGTCCCGCTCTGGATGTCCTTCATCACCCGCAAGGGCTGGGCGCGCAGCCCGAGCGGTTACAAGGCGCCGGAGATGCCGTGGGGTGTCGACGCCGGCGACCACGGGCGGTTCCGGCGGCTGCACCCGAACATCGTCAGCGCCAGGAGCGTCACGGTCCCCCGCGGCCCGGGGGCGCTCAGCCGGGTCCTGATCCCGCTGGGCCGCTCGATCCCGGTGGTCCGGCGCGGCATGCCCTCGATCGTCCGCCTCGACTTCGGGGCCTAGTTCGGACCGACGTCGGTCACCTCGATCAGCTCCATGACCGCGCCCGAGCGTTCCAGCAGGTGCTGCTGCGCGGCCCGGACCGGGTCCGCGCGGTAGGCCGCGAACGCCGCCGGTCCGGGGAACGAGACCACGTGGATCTCGGTCTGCCCGTCCGCCGATCGCAGCCGTCGCTCCAGGACGCCGGAGTGGCGCGCCATGATCGGCAGGACGTTGTCCTCGTAGGCCAGGAAATCGTCCCGGCCGGTCGGCGGGATTCTGGCGACCAGGGCGTAGGTGACGGTCACCGGGACAGTCTGACCCGGCCGGTCCAGGACAGACCAAAGGCGGGTCGCTGCCCGGAGTAGAGCGACCCGCCTTTGGCGTTCAGGACAACAGCTGAAGCTACGGCCTAGCCGTTGTACGTGGTGATGGCATCCATGCTCAGTCCGAAGGACTTTAGTACGCCGTGCAACTCCCGGTGCCCGAAGGCCTGGCAAGCCGAGGCAAAGCCCACCTGCTTCGGGGTGGAGTCCAGGCACTGCTGGGCGGCGTAGGCCTGCAGCAGGCCCGTCTGCTGGTAGTTGCAGTTGCCGTAGATCACGGTGTGCGCACGGGCCAGCGGCCCGGAGGCGTACACCGAGTCGATCGAGATGTTGATGTGCGGGTCCTCCCGCGGCGGGTACGTGTTGTTCACCTGCGCGGCGACGCCGGCCAGGATCGCGCGGGTCTCGTCCAGCGACTTGCCCGCGGTGAGTTCCAGCATCTGGGCGACCAGACCCGGGACGGCCTCCATCAGCGGCCGGTTGATGACACCGCCGAGGACCCGGCAGTTGCGCACGCGGTCGTCGTTCTGGAACCAGATCGGCGAGGAGGTGCCGCCCCACGGCAGGGCCAGGCCCGGCTCGTGCTGGCCGGGAACGGTGAGCGAGTACAGGCCCACGTCGGCCGGCCACTCGACGAGCTCGTTGTTCTCCAGGAACAGGGCCTTGGACAGGACCGCGTTCTGCACGATCGTCGCGGTCGAAGCGACGGTCGGCTGACCCTTCCAGAACACCGACATGTCGAGGGTGTCCAGGCCCGGCGTTCTCGAGGCAGTAGTTCGCCGCGATCTCACCGGTGGTGTACATCTGCGCGATGCCCGGGGAGAGCAGCAGGTTCTTCTCGGCGAACTTGGCGCCGAACTCCTCACGGCACCACATCATCCAGTCCTGCTCACCGGTGGTGTCCATGTAGTGCACACCGGCGTTGTGGCAGGCCTCGACCGAGGCCGGCCCGAACTCCATGAAGGGGCCGACCATGTTGCACATGGCCTTGGCGCCGGTCAGGAGCTCGGTGAGCGCCTCGACGTTGTGCGCCACCTCGACCATCTCGAAATCGCCGGAATCCAGACCCGGGACGGTGTCCAGACCCGCCTTGAGCTTGCCCATGTCGCGGCCGGCCGCGATGAACGGGATCTTCAGCTTGATGAGGAATTCGCAGACCAGACGGCCTGTGTATCCGGAGGCGCCGTAGACGACGACCGGCTTGTCACTCATGGGGGTTCCTTTTCGGGAGCGTCGAGCTTCGAAGGGGATGAAGGAAATGAGGGGACGTCAGGTACCCATGCCGCCGTCGACCGGGATGCCGGCGCCGGTGATGAACTTCGCCGCGTCCGAGGCCAGGAACACGATGACCTCGCCCATGTCGCCGACCTCGCCGAGACGGCCGAGGGGCGTCTGCTCGACCACGCCACCGACGGCGGCCGGGATGTCCGGGGCCAGACCGATGTCGACGATGTCCTGGGCGAGCTTCATGCCCATCTCGGTGGGCACGAGGCCGGGGTAGATGCAGTTCACGCGCACGCCGTAGCCGAGCTTGCCGGCCTCGACCGCGGCGATCCGGGTCAGCCGGTCGACGGCCGACTTCGACGCCGAGTACCCGGCGATGGCCGGGAACGCGATCGTCGCGGCGACCGAGGCGATGTTGATGACCGAGCCGCCGTTGCCCGCCGCTCCACCGGGGCGCATGGCGCGGAAGGCGTGCTTGATGCCGAGCGCGGTACCCACGACGTTGACGTCCATCATCCGGCGGACGTCGTCGGGGTCGATGTCGATGACCAGGCTGGAGAGCTCGATGCCGGCGTTGTTGACCAGGATGTCGAAGCCGCCGAGGGCGGAGACGGTCTGCTGGACCGCCGCCTCCCAGCTGGACTCGCTGGTGACGTCGAGCTGGATGAACTCCGCGGTCTTGCCCTTGGCCTTGAGCTCCTCGACGGTGGCCTTGCCGAGGTCCTCGGCGATGTCGCCGATCGCGACGGCGGCGCCCGCGTCGGCCAGCGCGGCGGCCATGCCGGACCCGAGCCCTCGGGCTCCGCCGGTCACCAGGGCCTTGCGGCCGGTCAGGTCGAAGCTCATCAGGTGCCTCCCGGGGGCTGGGTGAGTGATCTGGGACATAGCCAAGCCCTCTTCCTGGACACCCGTCAAGAGTTTCTTGGGCAACTGTCCAAGAAACTCTGGAATTCACAGGCCCGGTGCTGCTTTCATTGCCCCATGAGTTCCACGGCCGGGTCCGAGCGCGTCTCCGCGCGCCTGGTGGACAAGTTCGCCGCGCGCCGCGACGAGCTCGCCGCCGCCACCCGGGCCACGTTGGCCGAGCTCGGCTACGCCCGGACCAGCCTGCGCGAGATCGCGGCCAACAGCTCGTTCTCCCACGGGGTCCTGCACTACTACTTCCGCGACAAGGTCGACCTGATCACGCACAGCGTCCGGCAGTACAAGGCCGAGTGCGTGAGCCGCTACGACGAGATCGTGGCCGAGTCCTCCGACGGCGACCAGCTCGCCGCGCGCTTCGCGCAGGCGATGGCCACCACGATGGTGGACGACGCCGCAATGCACCGGCTCTGGTACGACCTGCGCAACCAGAGCATGTTCGACGACGCGTTCCGCGCCGACGTCGCCGAGATCGACGCCGGCCTGGAGAGCATGATCTGGCGGGTGGTCAGCCGCTACACCGAGCTGACCGGCACCGAGCTCGTGCTGTCGTCGACATCGGTCTACGCCGTCTTCGACGGGCTCTTCCTGCAGGCCCTGGGCCGGTACACCACCGACCCGACCGGTGCGGCCGCCGAGCTTGAGCTAGCCGTGGAACGGCTGCTCCGCCAGGTCGTCACGACCTGACCGTGCGTCAGTTCGGTTTCGGGCTCAGTTCTTCACGGCGCTGAGCGACATCGCGTTACCGCTCGGCGCGCAGGCCGCCGGCGTCGAGGGGAACTCCTCGGTCTCGGCGATGACGATCGACTCCCCCGTGGCGCTGAAGCTCTCGCCCTCGTAGACGTCGACGCCGTCGCCCGGATTGACCCCGGCGCGGGTGCCCTCCTTGAGGGGGCGGGAGCCGCGCGGCCACACCAGCAGGTTCGTGCCGTCGGTGAAGCACTTCTCGGTCGCGAGGTACCTGGCCGCGCCGGAGTACGACGTGCCCGGGCCGGCCACGCCGCGCGGGAGCGTGTTGGTGACCAGTTGCGTCTCGTCGGCCCCGCCGACCGTGAACCACAGCGGGCCGCCGTACTCGCGCGGCGGCGGCGCTCCGCTCGACCGGTCCTCAAGCTCCGGGTCCTCGTCCCACACGCTGGCGACGCCGGCCACCGTGACGATGGCGACCACCACGAAGGCGCCCGCGCCCGCGAGCATCCACTGCTTGTTCAGCTGCTGCCCGGAGAAGGGCCCCGACGGCTGCGGCGGCGGAGGGGGCTGCGGAGGCGGAGGCTCGTAAGGCTGCGCGGCATCGTCGTCGTCCCAAGATCCACTCACGTGATCATTGTGCGCCACCGGGGCCCCGGTGGGCTTGGATCTCCCCATGAGTGTCGGCCGTGGGTGTCCCGAACTCCGCACCGAGCGCCTGCTGCTGCGGCCCTGGCGCGAGACCGACCTGGCGCCGTTCGCCGCGATGAACGCCGACCCGCAGGTGGTGGAGTTCCTCAATGGCCCGCTGACCCGGGCCGAGAGCGACGCCATGGTCGAGCGGATCGCGACCTCCTGGGCGACCAAGGGGTACGGGCTGTGGGCTCTCGAGGTGATCGACGGGCCGGAGTTCATCGGCTACACGGGACTGTGGGACGCGCTGTTCGAGGCGCCGTTCACCCCGGCCATCGAGGTCGGCTGGCGGCTCGCCCGGTCGGCGTGGGGGTTCGGCTACGCGACCGAGGCGGCGCGGGCGTCGCTGGCGTACGGCTATGCGACGCTCGACCTGCCCGAGGTGCTCTCCTTCACCGCGGCGGCCAACCTGCGCTCGCGGGCGGTGATGGAGCGCATCGGCATGGTCCGCGACCCGGCCGGCGACTTCGAGCACCCGAAGGTCCCGGCCGGCTCTCCGCTGCGTCACCACGTGCTCTATCGGCTGACGCCGGAAGCAGTCGCTCAGAGCAGGGCGGCGCCCTCGATCGCGCGGGCCTCCCACCAGGCCAGTTCGTCGTCGTAGCCGCCGAACGCCTTCTCCCAGCCGAACTGCACGAGCGCGCCGAGCAGGCAGAGCGCGAGTTGTCGCTCCCACCAGGGTTCGGTGTCGACCCCGTGCCGCTCAAGGGCGGCACGGTAGATCTCGAGCGTCATCTCCTTCGACTCCGGCAGCCGCCGGCAGTTGATCGCCAGGTACCAGGCGAGGTCGCTCAGCGCCGGGCTGCGGCCGGGAATCTCCCAGTCGAGCAGGACGGTGCGCCCGTCGGGATTCACGCCGAGGTTGTCCAGCTTCCAGTTGCCGTGCACGAAGGTCTGCGGCGTCGCCTCCAGCGCCAGCACCAGCGGTCCCGGGTCCCACGCGAGCGGCGTGACCACCCGCGCCGCGGCCGGCGCGACCTCGGCGAGCAGCGGCCAGCCCTGCGCGACCAGGCGCGGCACCAGGTCGACCTCGTCCCGCTCTGCCTCGGCCTGGCCCATCCACGGCGAGAGGTCGAGGTAGCGATGCGTGGTGGCGACCACCTCGCACTCGGGCCCGGCGTCCCAGAACGTGGCGTGCATCGCGGCCATGTGGTCGAGGAACTGACGCTGCGTCGGAAGCGGGATCGGCTCGTCGCTGACCGGGACCAGCATCTCCTCGACGTCGCGCATCAGCAGCGCTGCCCCGCGGCCGTGCGGGGCGATGCCGACGATCGGCTGGTCGATGCAGTCCGGCAACGCAGCCAGCAGACCCCGGCGCCACATCTGCAGCGGCGCCGGCACCAGGCAGCCCGCGCTGCGCATGGTCCAGTCCGCGTCCAGCTCGATGTACTTGACCACGTGCGGCAGCCCGCCGATGCGGACGCGTTCGAGCCGGGCGCCGGACTTGCCGGCGCCGTCGGTGATCGGCTCGCGCTCGGTCGCGTGCGCGAGCAGTTCCGCGACCGACGTGGACTCGGCCGGGGTCGTCCGCTCCGTCATCGGGTCCTCCCGGTTGCAGGCCTACGCCGAGATCCTGCCGTAGGCCCGCAACCGGCGTCGGTCAGAGGCTGCCTGCTCGCCGGGAGCCCCCTTGGCACTCCTAGGCTGAGTGAGCGTCAGTCATCGCGACGACGCGCTCGGCAACCAGCTTGTCGTTGCGGCGCTCGCCGGAGATCCGCACGTCGTCGCCGCGGCGGAGGTCGCGCAGCTTCGCCCGGTCGCCGTCGCGCCAGATCTTCGTGTCGCCGTTCACGTGCACGCGGCGGCGGTGGTCGCCGGTGCCCACGATGATCTCGCGGTCGGAGGTGTCGACGTCGCGGATCTCGCCGGTGATCTTGAAGGTGCTGACGTTCTTGCGGCGGTCCTTGCGGTCGTCCTTCCTGTCCTTGCGGTCGTCGTCGCCGCGGTTGAGGATGCCGCCAAGCACCCCACCCAGCGGGCCGTCGTCGTCGCGGTCGGCCGCGACCGCGGCACCGGCCGGGGCGAGCAGGCCGAGCGTCAGTGCGCCGGTGATGACCAGGGTCTTGCCGTTCATGGGGTGTCTCCTCGAATCGGCAGGGACGGGCGAGGTGTGCGCCAGTCCGATTTGGATCAGTTCAGCGCACGCATTGCGGACATTCGGGCAGTTTTGCCAAGTTTGGTGCCTGGAGCCCGCCAACGCAGGGAAATGGGCTTCCGACACCGGAGAAGGGCAGCCCCATGCGCGTCTGCATCTACCAGGACGTCCGTAACCCCCCACAGTGGCGACGGCCCTGGGCCCAGCACTACCAGACCGCGCTGGGGCGGGTGGAGCGCGCGGAGGAGCTCGGCCTCGACGGTGTATTCCTGTGCGAGCACCACTTCTTCGAGGACGGCTACCTCTCCCAGCCGATGGTCTACGCCGCTGCGATCGCGGCCCGCACGACCCGCATGACGATCGGCACCTCCATCACGCTGGCGCCGATCCGGTCCGCGGTGGACCACGCCGAGAAGGCCGCCATGGTCGACCTCATCAGCGGCGGCCGCTTCGAGCTCGGACTCGGGGCGGGCTACCGGCCGGCTGAGTTCGCGGCGTTCGGCGCCGACACAATCGACCGCTTCGAGCGGTTCGAGGCATGCCTGAAGGAGGTGCGGCGCCTGCTGGACTCCGGTGGCGTCACCCCGCCGCCGGTCCAGAAGTCGCTGCCCGCTGTGGGCCGGGGTGCTCGGCCCGCGCGGGGCGCGGATCGCCGGCCGCGCCAACTGCGGCGTGATGTGGCTCGACCCGGCGCTGCTCGAGCCGTTGAAGCAGGGCCTGGAGGAAGGCGGGCACGACCCGAACTCCGCGCGGATGGCCGGCTCGGTGAACATGATCATCTCCTCCGACCCGGAGCGGGCGTGGGCCCGGATCGCGCCGCACTACAAGTACAAGATCGACACCTACCTCTTCTACGGCGCCGAGGGCACCGACGGACTCGCAGGCCGGGGTGAAGGCTTTCGAAGGTATGGGGAGCCAGGGCATCGACCCGGAAGCGCTGCGGTCGAAGGGCCCGCAGATGACGATCCCGAGCTTCGACGTGGTCACGCCCGAGGACGCGGTCGAGCGCTTGCGGACCTGGCTGGCGCCGATGCCGGTCTCCCAGGTCTACTTCTGGGACTCGATCGCCGGCATGGACGACGACCTGGTGGAGGACCACCTGCAACTGCTGGCCACCAAGGTCAAGCCCGCGATAGCCGACCTCGGTATCGCCTGATCCGCGGACTAGGGTCGCTGAGGCTGCCGTTGCCTCGGCGGCCCCCTGCGGAGGTGCGCTCGTGATCCGGATCGTCATGCTCGTGGCGGTCGCGGCGGCGTTCTGGCGCAAGGTCTCCCGCAAGCGGCGCTACGCGCTGGGGGTGTTCGCCACCGCCTTCCTCGGCATGGGCGGCGCGGTCATCGGAGGCATCGCCGGTGACCAGATCGTCGGCGGTGACGGGTTGGAGCGGGACGCGGCGGCCGGCGGCGGCGCGCTGGCGCTCGCCATCCTGTTCGTCTTCGGGGCCGAACTGCTGGCACGGCAGCGCAAGGGCTGGCCCCTTTTCGGCCCGGCCCCGGCGCCCCCGCCGCGGCGTCTGCCCCTGCGCCGCCGTAAGAAGGCTTAGGTGCGGGTCGGCGGAGCCGGGACGGTGCTCGTCGCGATCGTGGCGATGGGTGCGGCCGCCGGATGCGACGAGGACCCGTCGTCGGACATTGCCGCGCAGGACGGTCGGGCGGCATCCCCCGGCCCGACGCCGAGCCCGGTCGCGCCGACCGATGCCAAGGACAAGGGCAAGGCCTCTGACAAAGACCAGGTCGATTTCGCGATGCCGAACTTCACCGGAATGAACCTGCAGGATGCCCAGAACCGGGTGCAGGACCTCGGCGTCTTCTACTCCCGCTCGCACGACCTGAACGGGTCGCGGATGCAGGCGCTCGACAGCAACTGGAAGGTCTGCGACCAGAGTCCCTCCCCCGGCCGGCGGATCCAGGGCCCCGCCACGGACTGGGAAGGCAAGATCGACTTCGGTGTGGTGAAGCAGGCCGAGAGCTGCCCTTAGACCTAGTCGAGCGCCAACAGGAGCTGGTGGACGTAACCGGGCTCGAAAGCCGCTTTCTGCTTGGCCGTCAGCTTGAGCGCGTTGTAAGCCTTCACGTTCGCGGCGACCATCGTGCGGACGTCGGCGACATAGACGGTGGGGTAATCCGCTCGCATCAACAGGCGAGGAACGCTAGGCCGCCGGCGGCGGGCCGCGCTTCTTGGATCGTAATCAGGTGACCGGCGGGCGCTTGGCCTTGAACCGGGTGCCGTCGGCACCGTAGAGCTCGAACAACAGCCAGCCCCGGGGCGGGAAGATGTCGTCCGTCCGCGGGAAAGACCGCGGGCGGCGAGCGGCCCATCGGGTCTCTGGGCAGGCACGAACGTGGTGTCCCGCAGGCAATGGACGATGAGTGTGCCGTCGGGGGCGATCTCGTGCTCGAGGTAATCGTCGATCTTCACTGCCTGCGTGGTGCTGGTGGCGCCGGTTGGGCTGGTCTCCGGCACCCAGACGATGGCGTACATGGGGTGCTCCTTCGGCCGGACCCCGCGGGCGTGCGGGGTTGTCTTACTATCACCCAAGCATCACGGTGTGTTGCACCCCCGACACGCTCAGCCACATCACATCTGTGCAACTCGGACATTTCTGGCAGCGCGATCCCGAAAAGGACACCGAATGTGTCCCGAGCGCCGGCCCGACGTCAGGCGGTGGCCAACATCGCGATGAGCTCGGCCGCGCCGTCCGGATCGAGGCGATCGGTGTTCAGCACGAAGTCGTAGTGGTGGGGCTGCTCCGCGGCGACGTCGTAGAAGCGCTTGAGGTAGTCGGCCCGGTTGCCGTCGGACTTCGCCAGCGCCTTGGCGTCCCCGCCCAGCCGGCTCGCCCGCGTCTCCGGCGACGCGGTGAGGAACACGCGCAGGGTGTCGGGCCGCTCCTTGAGGGCGAACGAGGCCGCGTGCGCCACGATCACGACTCGGCCCTCCTCGGCGACCTGCCCGATGGTCGCGCGGATGAGATCGCGCAGCGCGTTTTCCTTGGGCGAGTCGTCGACCGGCGGTGTCACGTACACGCCCATCGACGCGGTCGCGGCCGCGGCGGGCCCGATCCGCTCCAGGACCCGGCCGACCAGCGACCTGCGCCGCTCGACGTCGGCGAGGAGTTCGGGAGCGACCTCCGCCTGGCGCGCGGCCAGGGCGACGATCTCCTCGTTGACCATCCGGAAGCCCAGCCGCTCCGCGAGAAGCGGGCCGATCTGCTCACTCCCCGAGCCGTCGACCGCGGACAGACACACGACCTGGAATGTCATGGCCGCGACCTTATCCAGCGATCAGGTGGCCGCACAGGTCATGCGACCGACGGAAGATCGGCCAGGGGGCGCAAACGCCGAGAGGCCCTCGAAAGGGCCTCTCACCTGCAATTTCTCGGTCGGGCTGACAGGATTTGAACCTGCGGCCCCTACACCCCCAGCGTAGTGCGCTACCAAACTGCGCCACAGCCCGAGACCCGGCGAACCGAGCGGGACCGACGGTACCGCATGAGGTCTCGCACCCCGAAGTCGATTCCCAGTTGACCGGCTGAGAGCGTGGCGTCGTGAGCGACGCCGATCTGCACTTCTACTTCGACCCCGTGTGCCCGTTCGCGTGGCTGACCAGCACCTGGGTCCGCCAGGTCCAAGCGGCGCGGGATTACCGGGTCGAGTGGCGGCTGGTGTCGCTGCGCTTGATGAATGCCAACGTCGACTACGACACGCACTTCCCGCCGGACTACCTGGCCGGGCACACCGCCGGGCTACGGATGCTCCGGGTGGCGGCGCGGGCGCGCGCGGAACACGGGCCGGACGCGCTGGACCCGTTGCAGGCCGCCATCGGGCGGGCCGTCTTCGAGCAGGTGTCGTGGGCGGACGACGGGATGCCGCTGCTCGAACCCGAGCGTGAGCTGGCGACGACCCGGCAGATCCTCACCGAGGCCGGGCTCCCGACCGAGCTGTCCGACGCCCTCTACGACGAGGCTTGGGACGCGGTGGTCAAGGACGAGACCGATGCCGGGCTCGCCCTGACCGGTCGGGACGTCGGCACGCCGATCATCCAGGTCGACCCACCGCTCGGCCCGGCCTTCTTCGGCCCGGTCATCAGCCGCCGCCCGAGCGATGCGGAGGCGGCCGAGCTCTGGGACCACATCGTGGCCCTCGCCCGCTTCCCCGGGTTCTCCGAGTTCAAGCGCAGCCTGCGCGAGCGGCCCCAGGTCCGCGCGTACGGCGTCGAGGTCGGCGAGGTCGGCCAGATCGAGGACTGGCACGCCGGCAGCCGACGTCTCAAGCGCTGAGAGAGTCAAATCCATGCGATTGCGGCGGAACAGCCCGCCCGATGAATCCGCGAACGAACGCGTCGACAGTCGAGGAGGCGCAGGCCGCGATCATGGATCTGCTCGGCATCGGTCCCTTCCACGCCACCGCGATACTCGACATGCAAGTCCGGCGGCTCGCTGCAACCGAACGGCAGAAGATCCTGGACGAGCAGGTGGAACTCAGGGCCTTCATCCGTGAACACGACTGGCGCGGACCGACACTGAGGCTGCGATTTGCAACTCGTGTCCGAATTTCGGGCCGCCGAAATCGGGCGTAGGTAACGAATTGCAGCTTCCGCGTCGATCAGCGGGGCGGGCAGCCGACGCAGGTGCGGGCGGTCGGGCGCGCGAGCAGACGGTCGGCGGGAATGGCCTTGCCGCACACCTCGCACGCGCCGTAGGTGCCGGCCTCGATGCGGGCGCGCGCGGCGGCGATCTCTGCCAGGTGGTTGGTGGCGGCGTCGATGAGGGTGGCGGTGCGGGCCCGGTCGTACGCGGTGGTGCCCTCGGGGTCGTGCTCGTCGTCGGTCGCTGTGTCGGCGGAGTCGACGATCTGGTCGAACTCGCGGCGCAGCCCGACCAGGCGATCCCGGGTCTCGTCCTCATCCGCATCCAGCGCGGCGATCACGTCGGCGCTCAGCGCTTGCCGCGCTTCTCGCGGACGCGCACGGAGATGTCGATCGGGGTGCCGGCAGAACCCGAACTCCTCGCGCAGTCGACGCTCGATGAAGCGGCGGTAGCCGGCCTCGATGAAGCCGGACGCGAACAGGACGAACCGCGGCGGGCGTGTCGCGGCCTGGGTCGCGAACAGGACCCGGGGCTGCTTGCCGCCGCGGATCGGGTGCGGGTGCGCGGCGACGAGGGTCCCGATGAAGCTGTTCAGCCGACCGGTCGGGATTCGCTGGTCCCAGGAGGTCAACGCGGTCTCGATCGCCGGCACCAGCTTGTCCATGTGCCGGCCCGTGCGGGCGGCGATGTTCACCCGCGGCGCCCACGGCACGCGCACCAGGTCGCGCTCGATCTCGCGCTCCAGGTAGTGCCGGCGCTCGTCGTCGAGCAGGTCCCACTTGTTGTAGGCGATCACCAGCGCGCGGCCGGACTCGACGACCATCGAGATGATCCGGGTGTCCTGTTCGGTGATCGACTCGTGGGCCTCGATCAGCACGACCGCGACCTCGGCCTTGTCGAGCGCGGCGGCGGTGCGCAGCGAGGCGAAGTATTCGTGGCCGGACGCGGTGTTGACCTTGCGCCGGATCCCCGCGGTGTCGACGAAGCGCCAGGTCTTGCCGCCGAGTTCGATCAGCTCGTCGACCGGGTCGACGGTGGTGCCCGCGACCGCGTCGACCACGACGCGGCTCTCCCCCGCCAACTTGTTCAGCAGCGAGGACTTGCCGACGTTCGGCTTGCCGAGCAGCGCCACGCGGCGCGGTCCGCCGGTGACCAGGTGGCCGAGGCCGGGCTCGGTGGGCAGCACCTCGAGGGCCGCATCGAGCAGGTCGCCCGAGCCGCGCCCGTGCAGGGCGGAGACGGGCCACGGCTCCCCCAGCCCGAGTGACCACAGCATCGCTGCGTCGGCTTCGGTGGCCGGGCCGTCGACCTTGTTCGCGGCGAGCACGACGGGCTTCTTCGACGCGCGCAGGATCTTGACCACGGCTTCGTCGTGGTCGGTGGCGCCGACGGTCGCGTCGACGACGAACAGCACCGCGTCGGCCAGGGCGACGGCACGCTCGGCCTGGGCGGTGATCGAGGCCCGCAGGCCTTCGCCCTCGGGATCCCAGCCGCCGGTGTCGAGCACGGTGAACCGGCGACCGTTCCAGGCCGCCTCGTAGGCGACCCGGTCGCGGGTCACCCCGGGGGTGTCCTCGGTGACCGCCTCGCGGCGTCCGATGATCCGGTTGACCAGGGTGGACTTGCCGACGTTGGGCCGGCCCACGACCGCGAGCACCGGCAGCAACTCGCCCTCGTCCTCGGACCAGGCGTCGCCGTCGTAGAACGGGACTTCCTCGCCGACGAACTCTTCCTCGTCGAACGCAGCCTCGTCGAAGGACTCGTCGTCGAGCTCGCCCGCGGGCGAGGCTGCGTCATCATCGACCCCGTCGAGGTCCCTGACCTCCGGGTCGACCCCGGAATCCGGACCGCCATTCACAGGACTCACAGTAGTCGGGGCCGGCCGCGATGCATTTCAGCTGGTCAGCCGCCTGTGATGTGCTTCACGACCGCGGCCAGTTCCGCGGACGGGGAGAAGTCGACGTAGGCGCAGTCGGTCAGCGCGAACGGCGCGTGGCCCGGGCCCCAGTAGAAGGCCTGGCCGGCCTCGTAGGTCTGGTCGCCGCCGGGCATCCGCATCAGCAGGCGGCCCTCGAGCATGTAGCCCCAGTGCGGGCACGGGCAGCAGTCGTCGGGGAGCCCGACCAGCGCGGGCCCGAGGTCGGTGCCCTGCTTGAGCCGGAAGAACCCGACGGTCATGTCGCCGGCCTCGGCGGCGCGGACCTCGATGCCCTCGTCCTCCAGGGCGACGGGGGTGGTCTCGGCGGTGTAGGCCTGCATGGCGTGCTCCTCGGTGTCGGTGTCGGTGCTGACCCGGACACGCTTCCGCGGAAGCGTTCCTGGATCGTTCCCTGGGCGAAACAGCAACAAGGGGTGGCACCTTTGTTGGGGTTTATCCACAGGCGGCGGCGAATGCGGCGCAGCGGGCAGCGTCGAGGGGTTGGCCGGTGACCTCGAACTGCCGGGCAGCCTCGGCGAAGTGGGCCGCGGCGGACAGGCCGCGCGCCCGGGCGGCGTGGCCGCGCACCTCCTCGCGAGCGGCGTACCAGCCGGGCAGCCTCATCACGACGTCGGCGAGGAAGTCGACGGCCGGCTCCCATTGGGCCAGCAGGTCGAGGTCGCCGGCCTGCGCGGCCGCAGTCGCCGCCGGAACGGCGAGCGTGATCCGGCAGCCGGGGCAGGTCTCGAGCGGCCCGCGGACAGACGCCTCGGCATCGACCAGCGCGGCGAGGGCCGCTGCGGGTCGGCGGCCGCGGTGATGCGTGTGCCGTAGATCCGGTCCAGGAGGTGGAAGCCGACGTCGGTGTCACGGGCCACGGACAGCGCCTCGTCGAGCAGCATCCACGCCTCGCGGTCCGGCCGCGGTGCAGCGCGACCTCGGCCTGCCGCTGCAGCGCGAGCGCCTCGCCGACCGCGCCGCCGAGGGCGCGGCTGAGCCGGTCGGCCTCGCTTCAGGTCGCGCTCGGCCTCGTCGAGCCGGCCGGACAGCAGTTCGGCCTCCCCGCGCAGCGTCACCGCGTACGCCCGACCGCGGGCCGCCCCGAGCCGGTCGGCCTCGGCCGCGAAGCGGTCGGCGAACGCGATGACGTCGGGGTACGGGGCGGAGCCGTAGAGCAGCCGCTGGCTGATGCACAGGTGCCCGTCGAAGACGTTGACCGCGAGCTCGGGCAGCGACGCGGTGTCCAGCAGGTCGGCCCAGACGCTGCCGCGCAGATCGCCGCGGGCGTGTGCGGCCGCGGCCTGCGCCCAGGAGGCGATGACGAGCGTCGCCTGGTCGCCGGTCTGCAGGGCCAGGCGACGGCTCTCGGCGGCCTTCGCCGTGCCGACGTCGGGCGGCGCGAAACCGAGCACCGCGGCGCCGGCCCAGGCCAGCGCGTCGGACATCCGGCCCTCGACCGTCACGGGAGAGATTCCGTCGAGGACCTTGAGAGCTGACGGGGGGTCACCTCGCTTGACCAGGGCCAACGCCTGCTTGGCGCGGATCTCGTGCCAGGCCGGTTCGCCGGCGGCGTCGGCGGCCAGCGCGTAAGCGGCGGGGGCGGCGGGATCGCCGAGCGGCGTCGAGCACCTCGGCGCGCAGGCACAGCCGTCGGCGTCGGTGGGCGCGTGTTCGACGAGCGTGTCCAAGTGCCGCAGCGCCTCGGCGTAGGCGCCGAGCTTGACCGCGCGCCGGGCCGCCGCGAGCAGCCACCCGGTGGCCTCGTCCGCGCGTTCGCCCGCCAGCCAGTGCCGGGCGATCAGGGCCGGTTCGGCGCCGGCGTCAGCGAAGCGGCGCGCCGCGTCGCGGTGCATCGCGATCCGGTGGTGCGGCGGGACCTGCTCGGCCAGCGCGACCCGGACCAGATCGTGGCGGAACCGGTAGCGGGTGTCGGCCACCACCAGCGCTCCGGCCTCGAGGCCGGCGTCGAGCAGTGCGAAGGCGTCGGGCTCGGTCAGCCCGGTCATCGCGAGCACGCCGCCCACGTCGAGGTCGTCACCGGCCACCGCGAGGCGGCGCAGCATCGCGGTGGTGGCCTCGTCCAGGTCGAGGAACCGCGCGGTGACCGCGTCCCACACCGAACGCGGCACGCCCTGGCCGGTGTTGCGCAGCAGCTCCAGGGCGAAGAACGGGTTGCCCTGCGCCAGCTCGGCCACCGATCGGACCCGGGCCGGGTCCGCGTCGGCCCCGGCGAGCGCGGCGAGCTCCTCGTTGTTCATCGGGCCGAGGTCGACGGCGCTCGCGCGCTCGGCGTGCTGCAGGCCGGCCAGCCCCTCGCTGAGGGCGGTCCGGGCCGCGTCGGGGCGGTACGCGACGGCGACCAGCAACGGCCGAGGGCCGCGGGTTCGGGCGAGCTGCAGGCAGGCCTCGACGGTGCCGTCGTCGGCCAGGTGCGCGTCGTCGACGACGAGCAGCACGCCCGGTTCCGGTCCGTTCATGAGGACGCGGTGCGCGGCGCCGATCACCATGTGCCGGCTCAGACCGGACGCCGGCGGCGGCGCCGGGGCGGCGAGCGCGGTGAGCTCGGCCAGCGTCGAGCGGACCTGCGGCGTCAGCTCGTTCAGCACGGTGCGGTCGGCGCCGAGCACCGCCTCCAGGGCCTCGACCAGCGGGGCGTACGCCCCGCAGCCGGCCGTCGCGGTGATCGCGACCACCCGCCAGTTCCGCTCCTCCGCGACCGCCGCGACCTGACGGCACAACGTCGTCTTACCGATGCCGGCCTCGCCGCGGATCGCGACCAGCCCGGACCCGCGATCGGCTGCGGCGGCGAGCGCTGCCTCCGCCGTCGCGAGCTCGAGCTGGCGTCCGACGAAGGCCGGTCGGGCCGGGCCGAGGTCGTGCACGCACTGCTCGTAGAGCGCGCGGCTCTCGGCGTCCGGGCGCATCCCGAGTTCGCGCTCGAGCGCGGTCCGCAGGCGGCCGTACCAGCGGATCGCGGCGTGCCGGTTGCCGGCCGCCAGGGCTGCGCGCATCAGCTCGCGGTAAGCGGGCTCGTCGGTGGAGTCGGCCTCGACCAGGCGGTCCCACGCCCGGGCCCGGCGCAGCAGGTCGACCCGCAAGCGGGTGAGCTGCTCGCGGCGCAGCTGGGTCCATTCCTCGTACCGCGCCTCGGGCAGGAGCTCCCCTGCGCCGAGGTCGGCGGCGTGCGCGCAGGCGGCGACGTCGCCGGACTTCAGTGCGGCGGCCGCAGCGCGCTCGAAGGTCTCGACGTCGGTCTCGACGCCATCGGCCGCGAACAGCGCGACCCGCCCGCCGGCGAGGGTGACCGCGTCGTCGCGGCCGAGCACCTGTCGCGCGTGGTGGGCGGCCTTGCGCAGCTGGGCCGCGGCCGCCTCGGGATCCAGATGCGGCCAGAGCGCTTCGAGCACCTGGTCGCGCAGCAATGCCCGGCGCTCGCTCAACGCGAGCAGGGCAACGAGTTCGGCAGGCCTTCGCCCGGGCCAGGCGCTCTCGTCGACCTCGCGGCCGTCGACGCGGACGCGCAAACCGCCGAGCAGCGCTACGCGCACCGGGGATGTCATGACCGGCTCAGCGCCTCGGTGCCCGGGGCGACCACATGACCCTCATCCACGGCCTCACGGTAGGTCAAAGCGACGGCGGCGAACACAGCCAAGCTGGCGATGGCGAGCACACCGGCGGTCGGCGAGTAGGAACTGCCGGGCGGCGGTGTGAAGGACGGGGCGTACAGGGCGAGCACGACGAGGGCGTTGGCGCCGACGAGCACGAGGGCCAAGCCGCGGCTGACCGCATCGGCCCCGACCACGCATGCGCACACCAGCAGGAGCGGGACCGCCATCGCCCCGACATGGATCGAGGTGGTCGCATTCGGGCCGCCGAACATCAGCAGGACCCAGACCAGACAAGCGCCGGCCGGGACGGCGAAGGCGACGAGGGAGAAGCGCCACTCCGCCCCCGAGGGTGGCCCGCGCAGCCGGGCCACCGCCATCGCGATCGGCGCCAGGAGCAGGAGGCCGAGAAACGACAGCAGGGAGAAGAACCTCGGGCCTCGCAACACGGTGGCGGCGTCCTCAAATCGTCCGTCGCCCACGGCGTCGGCCGCGTCCGGGACCGCCCACTTGGGCCAGACGGTGCCGACGACCATGGTGACGTTGTCCCACTTGTTGTCGACCGTCCCCCCGATGCCGGCCTCGCGGTAGCCGTCGAGGATCGTCTCCAGGGAACCCCGGTCGTCGATCGCGAGCGAGCCGCCGAGATGCCATTTGATCAGGCGGTCACCGGGCGGATCGTCATAGCGCTGGTAGGCCGACCAGGAGCCGAGCAGGAACGCCCCGGTCAGGCCCATGACGCCGATCCAGCGCCAGCTCGGCCTGCCTCGCACGGCGGCGAAGGCAAGCAGGCAGACGATGAAGAAGGCACTTGATCCGTGGGCGAGCATGGCGAAGCTGCAGAGGGCGGCGAAGAGGACGGCGATTCGGTAGTCGCCCCGCAGCACCCGCCAGTCGGAATCCAGCACCACGGCGAGTGCGGCGAGGAGGAATGCCGCCGCGATGAGCTTCGGCCAGACGTAGAAGCCGTGGATGATCGCGATGTCGCTCGCCAGGGCCGCGAACATCGCGAGGCCGCGCGTGGACGGCCGCACCCGAGCGGCACACAGCACCGCCCACAGACCGAGGATCCAGAGCTGCTGCACCACCACGGCCAGCACCTGGTAGTGGAGGTCGTGCCCGTCCCAGCCGAAAGGCCGCTGCCCCATCGCATAGCCCATCTGCAGCGGCGGCCGGTCGCTGGCGAGCCAGTCACCGAACAGCGGCGGGGTGCCGTGGTGGCCTTGCGCGTAGAACCAGTCGGCGAAGAACGCCGGAATCGCGTTGTCCCCGGGAAGCGGATGGGAGAAGCGGTTCGCCGCCGTCCGCAAGGGCTCATCGGTGCCGCCGTGGAAGAACCCGAAGAACAGGACGAAGGCGCTGCCGAGCGCCCACAGCGCCAAGGGCGCCGACAGGGTCCGCAGGACGGCCCGATCCAATCCCCGCCGCCAGCAGATGACGATGCCCAGGATGCAGGACAGCGCCAGGGCGACACCCAGGGTCTTTCCGAGGACCGGGTCGGCGTAGAAGGCCCAGAAGGAGAGCATCGCCGCAGTGCCGGAGCCGGCCAGTCCGACGGCCAGGAGCAAGGAGGTGTTGCGAAGTCCGCGTCGCATGGCCACAAAGGTGGCCAGGACGCCGGGAAGCGCCGTGAGCAGCAGATGCTCACCCAGCATCCACAGCAGTTCGGTGTTAGCGCTCAGGGAGTTCCGCTCACCGGGGCGAGCACGGCGCGACGCACTTGCTCCAGCACCGCGGCGACCACGCCGTCCTTGTCCAGCCGGGTGGTGTCGAGCAGGACAGCGTCCGCGGCCTGGGCAAGCGGGGAGGTGGAGCGGGAGGAGTCGAGGCGATCCCGGCGGGCCATGTCCGCGTGCATCTCGTCCACGGTGGCGTTCTCGCCGGTCTGCAGGATCTCGGCGGTGCGCCGGCTGGCCCGGGCGTCGGCGTGGGCGGTGAGGAACATCTTCACCGGCGCGTCCGGCGCAACCACGGTGCCGATGTCACGGCCCTCGACCACGATGCCGGTGCCGGCGGCCAGAGCGGCGGCGATGATCTGCTGCTGCATGGTGACCAGGCGGGCCCGAACGGCGGGCACGGCGCTGACGGCGCTGACCGCCCCGGTGACCTCGCGGCCGCGGATCGGGAGCGCGACGTCGGTGCCGTCGACGGTGACCTCGGGGGTCAGCGGGTCGGTGCCGATGTCCAGCTCGGGCTTGCCGGCCAGTGCGGCGACGGCGGTGGTGTCCTCGACTTCGACGCCCTCGCGCAACATCCACCAGGTGAGCGCCCGGTACATCGCGCCGGTGTCCAGGTAGCGGAAACCGAGGGCGGAGGCGACCTCGCGGGAGACACTGGACTTACCGGACCCCGAAGGCCCGTCCATCGCGAGAACGATCGGTGCTGTCTCCACGGACGTCCATTCTACCTCCGGGGGCCGGTGACCAGGGCCAATGCGGCCGCGACGCCCGATGCGGCCGCGAGCAGCAGGAACACCTCCGGGTAGCCCCCGAACCGGGCCGCGGCGAAGGTGACCAGGAACGGGGCGAGGGCCGTGGCCACCGTGACCGGGGCGGAGAGCACCGCCGACCGGTGGCCGTAGTTGGCGTGCCCCCACCGGTCCGGGACGGCCGTCGCCTGAAGGAGCGTCAGATTTCCGCGGACCATGCCGGCCAGCATCGAAAGGACGATCAGCAGAAAGGCCGGGCCACTGACCACACCGAGGGCAAGCGTGGTCACCCCGCCGGCGGCGATCAGCGCGACGGTACGGGGGGTGACCCCCACCCGGCGGGACAGCGGCCCGTAGAGCAATCGCCCCAACGTCTGCCCGAGCCCACCGAGGCCGAGCGCCCACGCGGCCGTCGTCGGATCCATCCCCCGCTCCTCGAACAGCGGCACGACCGCGACCAGGACTCCGTGCACGCCGAGCGCGGACAGCGTCAGCGCCGCGGCCAGTACCACGAAAGTGAGGACCGGCGGGGACGGGGCGGGCAGGTCCCCCGGGGTCGGGGCCGGCGGTTCCGGCCACGGCGCGGCGAGGGCGAACCAGTGCAGCGGGATCGTGACGACCGCGAGCACGGCGGCCAGGGCGACGTAGGCCCCGCGCCAGCCCCAGACATCCTCGAACACCGCGGTGAGCGGGGCGAAAATCAACGAGGAGAGTCCGCCGGCCAGGGTGAGCGTGGTCAGCGCCCAGATCCGTCGCTCGCCGTACCAGCGGATCAGCGACGCGAAGGCCGGCAGGTAGAAGGTCGCGGCCATGGCCAGTCCCGCGAGCGCCCAGGCCGCGGCGAAGGCGAGCAGGTTGGGGGCGCCCGCGATCGCCAACGAGGCGAGCACCCCGATGACGGATCCCGCGGTCATCACCGTCCGCGGGCCGTGCCGATCGATGACCTTCCCGACGGGGATCCCGACCAGCGCCGAGATCAGCAACGCGCCGGAGAAGCAGGCTGCCGCCTCGCTGGCGGACCACTCCGGTTCGTCGGCGATCCGCGGCAGCAGCACCGTGAACGCGTAGAACAGCACGCCCCAACTGGTGACCTGCGTGATGCACAGCGCGACCAAGGCGGTGCGCGCCGGCGAGTGTCCGGGCGCTACCAGTGCACGGTCCAGCCGCGGGAGCGCAGCTCGGCCACCAGCGGCTCGGCGCGGTCGGGCCGCACCGCGATCTTGGCCAGACCGACCGGCTGCCCGGGCGAGTGCTCGATCTGCAGGTCCTCGAGGTTGAAATCGGCGTCACCGACGTCGGTGAGCAGGCGGGCCAGCTCGCGGGGGCGGTCCGGCACGAGCACCGGGACCCAGGTGTACGGCGCGGCCTCGCCACCGTGCTTGCCGGGCAGCCGCGCGCGTCCGGCGTTGCCGGCCCGCAGGGCGGCGGTGACCTCGCTGGTCTCCCCCGATCGCAGCGCGAGCAGGACCGCGTCGAGGTCGCGGGCCAGACCGTCGAGAACGTCGGCGACCGCGCCCGCGTTGCCGCCGAGGATCTCGGTCCACAACGCCGGGTCCGAGGCGGCGATCCGCGTGACGTCGCGGATGCCTTGTCCGGCCAGCTGGACCGCGTCCTCCGGCGCGTCGACGAGACGGGCTCCGACCAGGCTGGCCAGCACCTGCGGTGCGTGCGAGACCAGCGCGACGGCCCGGTCGTGGGCGTCCGGGTCCATGACGACGGCATTCGCGTTGCACAGACGCACCAGCTCGGTCACCGCCGCGACGGCGCCGGATCCGCTGTCCTCCGACGGGGTCAGCACCCAGGGCCGGCCCTCGAAGAGGTCGCCGCGCGCCGCGGTCGGGCCGGAGCGCTCGCTGCCGGCCAGCGGATGCCCGCCGACGAAGGTCCCCGGGTCCGCGCCCACGGCCGCGAGGGCCTGCTGCAGCCCGCTCTTGGTGGAGGCGAGGTCGGTGTAGGCGCGCGCCGCGCCGCGCTTCTGCAGGTCCGCCAGGATTCCGGGCACGGCACCGGGCGGGGCCCCGATCACGGCCAGGTCGGCCTGCGGGGTGTCCGGCCCGGCCACTCTTCCGGCGCCGAAGGCAGCGGCCATCTCGGCGACCGCAGGGTCGCGGTCGAGCAGGTGGACCTCGACGCCGTGAGCGCGCAGGGCCAGGGCGACCGAGGTGCCCATCAGGCCGGTGCCGACGATCAGAACCGAACCCAGGTGTTCGCTCACGGGGACGCGCTCATTGCGCCGCGCTCACTGGGCAATGTCCTTGCGAAGCGCCACGGCCCCCCGCAGGTAGACGTGGGAGACCTCGGCCTTGGTCAGCTCGGTCTCGGCGTGGGCCAGCATCCGGATCACACGGGGCATTGCGCCGGCCACATCGATCTCCGAGGCGCACAGCAGCGGCACGTCGGTGATGCCGATGTCCCGCGCGCCGACCGCCGGGAACTCGCAGTGCAGGTCCGGGGTCGCGGTGAACACGATGCTGATCAGGTCGTCGACGGAGAGCTTGTTGCGCTCAAGGACCGCGCCGACCAGCTCGGCCACCGAGGCGAGCATGTGCTCCCGCTCGTCGGCGTCCAGCTGTACCGCCCCGCGGATCGCCCGCACCGCCACGACCTGACCTCCGTACCCGTCGTCACACCGGGCGCAACCCTAACCGCGCCGGCGCGGGGCGCCCGCGTCCAGGTCCTTGCTGGTCGCGGTTGGGCAGAGGTGAAACGGGTGGTGCAGGTGCGGCTGTGAGAACGCCACACGTGTCACAACTCTGCCCGTCAGCGACCGCGTCCGCCCGAGTTGCCGCCCGGACGCTTGGCCGGCGCCGCCCGCTTCGTCGGCGCCGCACCCTTCGCGGGAGCCGCGCGCTTCGCGGGGGCGGAGCGCTTGGCCGGAGCACCGCGGTCGGTGGGGGTCGAGCGCTTGGTCGGGGCGCCGCGCTTGGTCGAGGTCGGGCGGTCGGATCCGCCGTCACGCCAGTCGTCCGACTCGGAACGGCGGGATCCCGACTTCCGCGGCGCGGTGCCCTTGAGCACGGCGCCGCGCGGCGCGGCCGTCCGCGAGGCCTTGGTGCCGGACGCCCTACTGCTCGGCGCCTTACTGCTGGACTTGGTGCTGGTGGAGGCCCTGGAACCGGCGGCGGCGGTGCGGGGCGCGGACCTCTTCGCCGCCGACTTCTTCGCGGCGGTCGCAGCGTTGCGCTCGGCCTTCGCCTTGCGCACGGCCGGAGCGCCGACGTCCTTGCGCGACGCGACGGGCTTCTTCCGGCCCTCGCCAGGCCCTCGCTTGCGCGGCGGCGGCTTGATGTCCTCCGAGGCGCTCAGCAGGGCCGAGACCTCGTGCGTGGTCAGGTGCCGCAGCCGGCCGGGGGCGAGGTTGCCCATGTTGACCGAGCCGATCTGCACCCGGACCAGACGCGAAACCGGGTGCCCGACGGCCTCGAACATCCGGCGCACGATGTGGTTGCGACCCTCGTGGATCTCGATCTCGACCTGGACCCGGGCGCCGGACTGGCCGACCATCCGGAACTTGTCGGCCTTGGCCAGGCCGTCCTCGAGCTCGACGCCGATCTTGAGGGTGCGGGACAGGTCGCGCGGGATCGGGCCGGGGATGTCGGCGAAGTAGATCTTCGGCACGCCGTACTTGGGGTGCGTGAGCCGGTTGGCCAGTTCGCCGTCGTTCGTGAGCAGGATCAGGCCCTCGGTGTCAGTGTCGAGCCGCCCGACGTGGAAGAGCCGCTCGGTGCGGTCCTGGACGTAGTCCCCGACACAGGGCCGGCCCTCGGGGTCGCTCATCGTCGAGACCACGCCCACCGGCTTGTTCAGTACCAGGTAGACCATGCCGGAGCGGGTCGGCAGCCGGGCGCCGTCGACGGTGATGACCGCGGTGTCTGGATCGACGCGCATGCCCTGCTCGCGCACGGTCTTGCCGTCGACCTGGACCCGGCCCTCGTCGATCAACTCCTCGCAGGCGCGGCGGCTGCCCAGCCCGGCCGCGGCCAGGACCTTCTGCAGCCGGATCCCGGCCGTCGGTCCGTCGTCGTAGGTCTCGTCCGGGAAGTCGTCGTCGAACTGCTCGTCGCTCACCTAGGAACTCGGAAAATCAACGTCGCCCTCGAGACTGCTCAGCTCGGGCAGCAGCGGGGCCAGTTCGGGCAGCTCGGACAGGTCGTTCAAACCGAGACGCTCCAGGAACAGGTTGGTGGTCCGGTAAAGGATCGCGCCGCTTTCGTGCTCGGTGCCGGCCTCCTCGACCAGGCCGCGGGACAGCAGCGTGCGCATGACGCCGTCGACGTTCACCCCGCGCACCGCGGAGACCCGGGAGCGGCTGACCGGCTGCCGGTAGGCGACAACGGCGAGGGTCTCCAGCGCGGCCTGGGTCAGGCGTGCCTGCTGGCCGTCGCGCACGAAGCGCTCGACAACGGTCGCGCACTCCTCGCGGGTGTAGAAGCGCCAGCCGCCGGCGACCTCGCGCAGCGCGATGCCGCGACCTTCCTGGGCGTACTCGGCCGCGAGTTCCTCCAGGCACGCCTCGACCTCGCCGCGGGGGCGCTCGCAGACCTGGGCCAGCATGGTCGGGTCCACCGGAGTGTCCACGACGAGCAGGACCGCCTCGATGGCCGCGCGCAGGGTCGGGCCACCGCCCAGCGGCGCGTCCTCCAGGTCGGTGGCGGAGTCGCCGGCCTCGTAGCCGTCCTCGCCAACGGTCTCGGGCGCGGTGCCCTCGACGGTCTCGTCCGCGATCTCGCTGATCTCGGTCGGTCGATCGATATCGATACTCATCGACACTCCTCGCTGCGCTCGTCGTGTCGCTTCGCTCTCATACTGTGACATCTGTTCGTTCGCAAGCTCACTCATGCTCCTGTGCTGAAGCGCTCGGCTGTGCTGGGATCGCCGGCACCTCGTCGAACTCGTCGTGGACCACGACCTCGCCGTCCTCGGTCCCCGTCCACCGGATGTGCAGTTCGCCGAGCGGGGTGAGCTGCTCGAAGCCCACCACCTGCTCGCGGAACAGCTCGAGAAGGGCGAGGAACCGCGCAACCTTGGTCGCGGTGTCCGGAGCGTCGGAGACCAACGCCCGGAAGGTGGAGCCGCCGAAGTGTCGCAGCCGCTCGACCAGGATCGCGGCCTGCTCCCGCACGCTGACCCGGGACATGTGCAGGTGGGCGATCGAGACCACGGGCTCCGGCTTGGGCGCAAGCGCCTTGGCCGCCAGGGCCGCGAACTCGTCCGGTCCCAGCCCGATCAGGACCTCGGGCAGGAGTTGGGCGAACGGCTCCTCGAGCCCGACCACCCGCGGGAAGCGCTTGGACTCCTCGGTCATCCAGTTCTGGAACTGCGAGGCGACCTGCTTGTACGCCTTGTACTGCAGCAGCCGCGCGAAGAGCATGTCGCGGGCCTCGAGCAGGGCCAGGTCTTCCTCGTCGTCGATCTCGCCGGCCGGCAGCAGCCGCGCCGCCTTCAGGTCGAGCAGGGTGGCCGCGACCACGAGGAACTCGCTGGTCTCGCTCAGGTCCCAGTCCGGGCCCTGAGCCCGGATGTAGGCGATGAACTCGTTGGTGACGGTCGCCAGCGCGATCTCGGTGATGTCCAGCTTGTGCTTGGCGATCAGCGTCAGGAGCAGGTCGAACGGTCCCTCGAAGACGGCGAGGTGGACCTGGAAGGCGGTCGGGTCGCCCACCGGCGCAACCTCGTCCGGAAGGACTGTCTCAGCAGCCCCATCCGACGCAGGAGCCAACTCCGGCTCCGGAAGGTCGGTGCCAAGAGCCCCTATCCCTACCAGTTCTGCCACTGGGGAACGGTAACCGACGCCGAGGGGTGCTCTGCCCGCGCCGCTGTCAGCGGCGATAGCCCACCTGCTGGACCCGGGCGGGCCGGGCCAGCAACTCGCGGGCGAGCTGACGGTAGGCCTTGGCACCGGTCGAGGCGGAGGCGTAAGTGGTGATCGGCTCGCCGGCCACCGTGGTCTCCGGGAATCTGACGGTGCGTCCGATCACCGAGTGGAAGACACCGTCCTGGAACGCCTCGACCACCCGGGAGAGCACCTCGCGCCCGTGCACCGTGCGCGCGTCGTACATCGTGGCGAGGATGCCTTCCAGGCGCAGGTCCGGGTTGAGCCGGTCCTGGACCTTGGCGATGGTGTCGGTGAGCAGAGCCACGCCGCGCAGCGCGAAGTACTCGCACTCCAGCGGAATGATCACCGAGTGCGCGGCAGTCAGCGCGTTGAGCGTGAGCAGGCCGAGCGAGGGCTGGCAATCGATGATCATCACGTCGTACTCGGCCTGCAGCGGGGCCAGCGCGCGGTACAGGCTCTGCTCGCGGGCCACCTCGTTGACCAGCTGCACCTCGGCCGCGGCCAGGTCGATGTTGCAGGGCAGCAGGTCCAGGCCCGGAACGTTGGTCTTGAGCAGCACGTCCTCGGCCTTGGTGCCCCGCTCCATCAGCAGGTTGTGCATGGTCATGTCGAGCTCGTGCGGGTTGATCCCGAGCCCGACCGAGAGCGCGCCCTGCGGGTCGAAGTCGACGAGCAGCACCTTGCGGCCGTACTCAGCCAGCGCGGCACCGAGGTTGATGGACGAGGTGGTCTTGCCGACCCCGCCCTTCTGGTTGCACATCGCGATGATGTGCGCCGGGCCGTGCCGCTCCAGGGCGGGCGGCTCGGGGAAGATCGGCAACGGACGTCCCGTCGGGCCGAGCTTGTTGGAGATCTGCAGCGCGTCCTCGCCGAAGATCGGGTCCTCGGCCATCGCCGTCTCGTCGACGTGCTCGGACTGCCGGGACGGCGCCCAGCGGCGTTCCTTGGGCACGGAGGCGCGCACGGTCGGCAGCGGCGGGAAGGATTCGCCGGCCCGGGCAGTGGCGGCCTGCGAGCCGAATCGGGAGCCGAACTTGTCTTTCATCAGTGGCTGACCTTCCCAAGCTGCGGATCCGCTCTCTCCGCGCACCGGCTTCGCCGGTCCGCCGTGCGGTTCACGCGTTCAGATTCCCGCACCTGCGGGTCACATCCTTGGCACCGGCGCGGCGTGTCGCGAGGGTCCTTGACATTGGCCCTGCGCTGTGTTGCCGGTGGGGTCAGTGGTGCGTATGTGACTCGGCGTGGAGATCAGAGCCGAGCCCGCGGATGCGAGCTCGCGTAGACCTCGCGAAGCCGTTCCACCGTGACCAGGGTGTAGAGCTGGGTAGTCGCCACCGAAGCATGCCCGAGCAGCTCCTGGACGACGCGGACGTCGGCCCCGCCGTCGAGCAGATGGGTGGCGAACGAGTGCCGCAGGGTGTGGGGCGAGACCTCGACCTCGAGGCCGGCGGCGGTCGCGGCGGCGGCGATGACCGCCCAGGCGCTCTGCCGGGACAGCCGGCCACCGCGGGCGTTGAGGAAGACCGCCGGTCCCCCGGTCCCGGACTCGGCCAGGAGGGGACGGCCCTGGACGAGGTAGCGGTTGATCGCCTCGATCGCGAAGCTGCCGAGCGGGACCATGCGCTGCTTGCCGCCCTTGCCGAGCAGGCGGACTGTGCGCGCGTCCAGGTCGAGATCGTCGATGTCCAGGCCGACCGCCTCGGAAATCCGTGCGCCGGTGCCGTAGAGCAGCTCGAGGAGAGCGGAGTCCCGGGTGGTGAGTTCGGTGCGTGCGCCCCGTCCGGCCGCCTCGATCAGTGCTTGGACCGCTTCGACCGGGACAGCTTTGGGCAGCCGCTGCGGACGCTTGGGCGGGCGGACCGGCTTCGCCGGGTCGACGCTCGCCATGCCCTCCCGGACCGCGAACTTGTGGAACCCGCGAACGGCGATCACCGCGCGCGCGGCAGAGCTCGCGCTCAGCGGCTTGTGCTCGGCGTCGCCCTGGCGCAGCCGGGCCAGGAAGTCCGTCACGTCCTGTTCCGTGACCGCTGCGACGTCGGCGATCCCCCGCTGGTGCAGCACGCCGGCGTAGCGGTTCAGGTCGCGGCGGTAGGAGAGCAGGGTGTTGTTCGCCAGGCCCCGCTCGACGACGAGATGGTCGAGGTAGCCCCGCAGGGCGACCGCCACCTCATTCCCGCTCATCGGTCCAGAGATACCGCTCGGGCCTGACATAACCGGGGCGACGCGCCGCATCGCTCCGGTTATTCAGAGCGGCACGCTCAGCAGCAGGCACGCCGCGCTCGCGATCACGGACCTGTGGATGCGTCGTGGGGTCAGTCGTACGTCGTTCATCCCGGATCACTCGGCGGTCGGGAGCAGAGCGCGGTCGCCAGAGCGATACACGCTGTGACCGTCTCCCGGGAGGACCGACACCCGATGGCGGAACCTGGAGCAGGCGGTCAGAGCACCTCGGCCAACGGCGTGACAGGCAATCCGTGGGCCTCGCCGACGGGTCCGTAGATGACCGCTCCGGCGTGCGTGTTCAGCCCGAGCGCCAGCGACGGGTCCCGGCGCAGGGCGTCCTGCCAGCCCGCGTCGGCGATGGCCAGGGCGTACGGCAGCGTCACGTTGGTCAGCGCGTAGGTCGAGGTGTGCGGCACCGCGCCGGGCATGTTGGCCACGCAGTAGAAGATCGAGCCGTGCGCCTCGAACGTCGGGTCGCCGTGCGTGGTCGGGCGGGAATCCTCGAAGCAGCCGCCCTGGTCGATCGCGATGTCGACCAGCACGGTGCCGGGCTTCATCCGCGACACCAGTTCCGACGAGATCAGCTTCGGGGCGACCGCGCCGGGCACCAACACTGCGCCGACGACGAGGTCGGCGTCGAGAACCGCCTTCTCGATCTCGTAGGAGTTCGACGCGACGGACTGCACGTGGCCCTGGTAGATCCGGTCCGCCTCGCGCAGCTTGGCGATGTTCTTGTCCAACAGCAGCACCTCGGAGTGCATGCCGATCGCGATCGCGGCCGCGTTCATCCCGGCCACGCCGGCCCCGATCACCACGACCTTGGCCGCGTAGACCCCCGACACCCCGCCCATCAGCACGCCACGCCCGCCCCCGGAACGCATCAGGTGGTACGCCCCGGCCAGGGGCGCGAGTCGGCCGGCCACCTCGCTCATCGGGTACAGCAGCGGCAGCGACAGGTCAGGCAGCTGCACCGTCTCGTAGGCGATCGCGGTGGTGCCCGCGGCGAGCAGCGCCTTCGTGCACTCCTCGGAGGCGGCCAGGTGCAGGTAGGTGAACAGCACCTGATCGGCGCGCAGCCGGCCGTACTCCTCGGCGATGGGCTCCTTGACCTTCAGGACCAGGTCGGCCGTCCCCCAGACCTCGTCGGCGCTGGGCAGGATGCTCGCCCCGGCCGCGACGTAGTCGGCGTCGGAGATGGACGATCCCGCCCCGGCGCCGTGCTCGAGGAACACCTGGTGCCCGTGCCGGGTGAACTCGTGCACCCCGGCCGGGGTGATCGCCACCCGGTACTCGTGTTCCTTGACCTCGCGCGGGACTCCGACCTTCATGATCCGAGCGTAGGCCGCGCCTCCGCATCGACGAGGCGGACCTCGCCGGAGGTCTCGATCTCGACGCGTTCACGCCGCAGCGTGGCCGGTCACCACTTGCTCCTCCTGAGACGACCTGCTTGCGGATGGTGACGCGCTCGCCGACCACGAGTCGCTTGGTCACGACGGGTTGTTCCTCGAAGACCGGAATGGACAGCCTTCCGTCCGGAAGGGTCCACACCGTCCCGTCGTCGCCCCTCGAGCCGCTCCTCGCGCAGGACGACTTCGACGAAGGGCTCGATCGCCGGCTACTTGGTCCGCTCGACCTCGATGACCTCGCGGCCGAGGTCCTCGGACACGGTGACCTGCTCGGTGACCTCGGTCTTGACCATCCGGATGCGCTCGACCGGCGTCGTCGTCGTGCCGGAGACCGCCACCTCTTCGGTGAGGCACCACCTCGTGGACCGCCGCGGAGAGGTCCTGGCCCGACATCGCCCGCAAAGGGTGGTCTCGGTCATCGCCTCGCGCTCGATCCTGATCTCGTCGTGCATGACCGCAACCTTGGCGCTCACGGTCTCGGTGCCCACGTACTTGTGCAACCGGGCGCGACCGGACTCCTGGCGCCGCGTCCCGACCGTCAACTGTTGCTCGGAACGGGTCATCGCGTCGTCGGTACCGGACACGGCGGGCTCGACGAACTCCGGTCCCGGGGCGATCTCACCGGCGGGCGGGGTGAGCCCGTAGTGCCGGTAGAGCCGGTCCTCCTCCGCGGCGCTGAGCTCGCCGTCGGTCCCGACCCGGGGTGCGTCCTTCACCAGGTCCTGGCCGTAGGGCACGCCGAGGGAGCCGCCGTCCATGGTCGCCTGCTCCAGCGGAACGAAGGCGGAGCCGCTGAACATGCCGGTGGAGACAGTCACGAACTTCCCGGGCGCGTCGGCCGAGGAGTAGACGTCGACGACCCTGCCGATCTTCGCCCCGTGCGTGCCCCGGACGGGGTGGCCGGAGAGCTTGGGCAAGAGTCTGCCGTCAATGGCGGTCATCGTGTGCCTCTCAAGGCGAGTGATCCCGGGTGGGGTGGGTCGTCGCCTGGGGCCGGAGCAACACGGCCTAGCTGCCCGAGGGGGCGCTCCCAACTGGACGCCCGGCAGAAAGTAGGCGTGGACTACCCGGCGCGCCCGGCATAGCGTCGGGACCGGCCAGCCCGCAGCGCAGCGAGGAGTCGCGATGAAGGTCTCGATGGTCCACCTGATGCCGCATCGGGAGCTCCCGGACGACTTCACCGAGAGGTACAAGTCGGTCTGGGTCACTCCGCCGTGGCACGAACTGGTGCCGGACCCGCAGAAGATCAACCAGTACTACAACCACGCGATGGATGAGCTGGTCCACGCTGCCCGGTCCGGGTACGACGCGATCGGGGTGAACGAGCACCACCAGAACGCCTACGGCTTCATGCCCAACCCGAACCTCATGGGCACCGCGCTCGCTCGCGAGACCAATGACCTGGACGTGGGCATCCTGCAGATCGGCTCGACGCTGCCGAGCACGCAACCGGCGATCCGCATCGCCGAGGAGTACGCGATGCTCGACCAGATCTCGGGCGGGCGCCTGATCGCGGGCATGCCGGCCGGCACCTCGATGGACGCCAACCAGTGCATGGGCATCCCGCCGATCGAGCAGCGCGAGCGCTACTACGAGGCCTACGACCTGATCATGAGAGCCTGGACGGAGCGCGAGGTCTTCGCCTTCAACGGCCGGTACAACCAGCTGCCGTCGGTGAACATCTGGCCGCGTCCGCTGCAGGACCCGCATCCGCCGGTGTGGATCCCCGGCTTGGGTTCGCTCTCGACGTGGAAGTTCGCGGCGAAGCACAACAACAACTACGCGATGCTCTCCTTCTTCGGCTCCCAGATGGGCAAGAAGGTGATGGACGGCTTCTGGCACTTCGTCGACGAGGAAGGCCTGGACCGCAACCCGTACCGGGCCAGCTTCGCCCAGATGGTCTGCGTCGCCGACACCGACGCCCAGGCCGAGAAGCTGTTCAGCAAGCACATCCGCTACTTCTTCGACAAGTGCATGCACGTCCCGCTGCCGTGGTGGGGACTGCCCGGCCACCTGGACCACGCCAGCCTGGCCAACGGCGTGCGCACCGGTTCGGCCCTGCGCCAGATGGAGATCATGGGCAACTTCAAGAATTACTCGTACAAGGACTTCGTCGACATGGACATCGTGATCGCCGGCAGCCCAGCCACCGTCGCGGACAAGCTGGTCGGCGCGGTCAAGGACCTGCGCGTCGGAAATCTGATGACCCTTCAGCACATCGGGTCGATGCCGCACGAGCTGACCATGGACTCCATCTCGCTGTTCTGCCAGGACGTGCTGCCCAAGCTGCGCGACATGTGGGACGACGAGGGCTGGGTCAACCATTGGTGGCCGCAGAAGATCCGCGCTCCGCGAGCGGTCTGAGGGAGTCGAGCGCCATGTCAGCGATGCAGCACTCGCAGGTTCACTCCGTCGAGACCCGCGACGTCGAAGTCTGGGACGGCGACGTCCGCACCCAGGTCCTGGTGGCCGGCGAGGGCCCGCCGGTGGTCTTCCTCCACCCGGTGCTCGGGCTCCAGTGGGACCCGTTCCTGGACACCCTGGCCCAGAGCCACACTGTCTACGCGCCCTACCTGCCGGGAACCGCGCCGGGTGAGCCGGACGCCCACAAACCGATCACGGACAACTACGAGCTGACCCTGGTCTACGACGAGATCCTGCGCGCAGTCGGCGTCGACGGCCCCACGACGCTCGTCGGGCACTCCTTCGGCGGCATGGTCGCGTGCGACTTCGCGGCCACCTTCCCGGACCGGGTCTCGAAGATGGTCCTGCTGTGCCCGATCGGGCTCTGGACCGACGGCCGGCCGTTCACCAACCCGTACCTGCTCGAGCTACCCGAACTCGCCGTGGCGGCCTTCGCCGACCCGGCCGGGCCGGTCGCGACAGCCGCGTTGGCCTGCCGGAGGATCCGGAGATTATCGGCGAGGTGATCATCGCCCTGCAGTGGGCGATGGGCGTCGCCGGCAAGTACTGGTGGCCGATCCCGGACCGCGGCCTGGACCGGCGCATCCACCGGATCACGGCGGACACGCTGGTGATCTGGGGCTCCGAGGACAAGATCATCTCGCCCGAGTACGCCCACGACTTCGCCCGGCTGACCAAGAGCGCCCGGGCCGAGGTGCTGCCGAACGCGGCGCACGTCCCGCAGCTCGAGCGCCTGGATGTCGTGGGCCCGATGGTGACGGAGTTCCTCGGCGCCTGAGCCCGACACACCGCATCCTGGGGCGGTGTCCGGGCCTATCGAGCCCGTTGATGGGGCGGAAGCACGCCCCAGGATGCGTTCCGGTGTGTCCGGCGGAGTCCGAGTGATCTTGGCGGCTACGGTCTCGTCGTGGCCGAGATCCCGGTCTTTCGACCTCTCGCGCTCGCGATCGTGCTGGGCTGTGCCGGAGTGACGGTCGCCGAGTCCGACGCGACGCCCTCCGGGCTGCCCTCCGCCTGCACCCAGATCGACGCCCGGCTGGTGTCCTGCTCGTTCAGCACGCCGTCGAACTCCCCCTCGCAGTTCACCGTTCCCGCCGACGTCTCCGCGGTCACCGTGACCGCCCGGGGCGGAGCCGGCGGATCGGGCGCCTCCGGCGGGCCGGGTGGCCGCGCCGGGATCGTCACCGCGACCATCGCTGCCGTCCCCGGGACCGAGCTCGACCTGTTCGTCGGCGGACGCGGGGGGCCCGGCCGCGCCGCTGAGGTCGGCCGGCGCTCGACCGGCGGCCCCGGCGGAGTCGGCGGCGGGGCCCAGGGCGGCGGCGTGACCGCCAGCACCGGCTTCGGGGCCGGCGGCGGAGGCGGCGGCACCTTCGTCATGTACGCCGGCCAGGTCCCGACCAACCCGGACACCGTCCCGCTGGTGGCAGCCGGCGGTGGCGGCGGTGGTGGCGGCGGCGACGCCGGTGACGCCGTGCTGGACGGCGGTGACGCCGGCGGTACCGCGGGCAAACCGGCGGGCGCCGACGGCGCGGGCGCCGAAATCTCCGGCGCGAAAGCCAAGGGCGGCGGCGGCGGCACCGACATCGACGGTGGACTCGGCTCGATGGCGATGCCCGGCGCGTCCGCCGCGGCCGGCGGGACGAAGGGCGCCGGCGGCAGCGGCGCGAGCTCGGGCGAGGTCGGCGCCGGCGGCGGTGGCGGTGGTGGTTTCTACGGCGGTGGGGGCGGCGGGGCCGAGGGCACCGCGCAGTCCCAGGCCCCGACCGTCCTCGGTGGCGGCGGGGGCGGCAGCAGTTTCGCCGACGCCACGAAAACCTCGGCGGTTCGCTTCGACCTCGGACCGTCCGGGCTCCCCCAGGACGGCATCATCCAACTGACCTACGCCATCCCGACCGCGGCGGACTACGGCTCGGACTCCACCCGGGGGCGCACCCCGACCTGTGACGGCAAGGCTGCCACCAAGGTCGGCACCGACAAGGCCGAGACGATCGTGGGCACCGCCCGCGACGACGTGATCGTCGGGCGCGGCGGCGACGACCAGATCGACGGCGGCGGCGGCAAGGACGTGATCTGCGGCGGCGCCGGGTCCGACACGATCCGCGGCGAGGCCGGCAACGACAGCCTCTTCGGGGGTGCCGGGCGCGACAAGGGCTTCGGCGGCCCCGGCCTCGACTCCTTCGACAGCGTCGAAGAAATCAGCTACTGACCGCGGTGCGCAAACAACCACTAGGCGTGTCACGCCTTCTGGTCGTTTATCCATAGCCGGTCAGGCGGGGCGGTCGCGCCAGGGGCTGGTGGCGGGACGCAGGGTGCCGATGCCCGGGCCGTCGAGGACGGCGCGCAGCGCCAGGGCGCCCATCACGACCAGCGGGTTGTGCAGACGGCCGGCGAGCACGCCCTTGATCACCTCGCTCAGCTCCACCCAGCGCAGCTCCATGTCGGCTTCCTCGTGGACCGCGGTTCGCTGGTCGCCGTCGGCCGCGCGGACGTCGCGAGCCAGGTAGATCCGCACGGCCTCGTCGCTGATTCCCGGGGAGGTGTACGCGTCGAGCAGCACCCGCCAGTCCCGCGCCTGGACGTGCGCTTCCTCCGCGAGCTCACGCTTGGCCGCGACGAGCGCGGACTCGTTCTCGTCGAGCAGCCCGGCCGGGAACTCCCAGAGCCGGCGCTGGATCGGGTGCCGGTACTGCCGCAGCATCAGCACCTTGGGCCGCTGCCCGGTGTCGTCGAGGACGATCACGCCGACCGAACCGGGATGAACCAGGACGTCACGCTTGGCCACCAGGCTGCCCGGCATGGAGACCTCGTCGACGCGGACCGAGACCACGCCGCCGGTGAAGCCGATCGAGCTGTCGAAGACCTTCCAGGCGTCGTCGGTGTCCTGGAGCAGGCTCTCGCTCAACGGGCTACCGGCGAGAACTCCGAGGACTGCGGCGGCACGACCCGCTCCTTGCGCCGGATCAGACCGGCGGCGATCAGGCCGGAGAACAGCGGATGCGCCCGGGTCGGGCGCGAGCGGAACTCCGGGTGTGCCTGGGTCGCGACCAGGAACGGGTGCACGTCACGCGGCAGCTCGACGTACTCGACCAGCCGGCCGTCGGGAGAGGTACCGCCGAAGACCAGCCCGGCCCGCTCGATCTGCGCGCGGTAGTCGTTGTTGACCTCGTAGCGGTGCCGGTGCCGCTCGGAGACGTACGGCTCGCCGTACAGCTCGCGCACGATCGAGCCCTCGGCCAGCTTGGCCGGGTACAGGCCGAGGCGCATGGTGCCGCCCATGTCCCGTTCGCCGGCGACCACGTCGCGCTGGTCGGCCATAGTGGCGATCACCGGGTGCTGCGCGGCCGGGTCGAACTCGGCGGAGTTGGCGCCGTCCAGGCCGGCCATCGTCCGGGCGTACTCGATGACGACGCACTGCAGGCCCAGGCACAGCCCGAGCAGCGGGATCCGGTTCTCCCGGGCGTAGCGGATCGCGGCGATCTTGCCCTCGATGCCGCGTACCCCGAACCCGCCGGGCACGCAGACCGCGTCGCAGTCGTCGAGCTGCGGCGGCGGCCCCTTCCGGGGTCGTGCACTCGTCCGAGGTGACCCAGCGGATGTGCACCTTGGCGTCGTGGGCGAAGCCGCCGTGGCGCAGCGCCTCGGTGACGGAGAGGTAGGCATCCGGCAGGTCGATGTACTTGCCCACCAGGCCGACGACGAGTTCGTTGGCCGGCTTGTGCACCCGGCGCAGCAGGTCGTCCCAGGCGGTCCAGTCCACGTCCCGGAACGGCAGCCCGAGCCGGCGCACCACGTAGGCGTCCAGGCCCTCGGCGTGCAGCACCTTGGGGATGTCGTAGATCGACGGGGCGTCGACCGCGGCGGCCACGGCCTCCTGGTCGACGTCGCACATCAGCGAGATCTTGCGCTTGATGCTCGCGGTGATCGGGCGGTCGGAGCGGCAGACGATCGCGTCCGGCTGGATACCGATACTGCGCAGCGCGGCGACCGAGTGCTGGGTGGGCTTGGTCTTGAGCTCCCCGGACGGGCCGATGTAGGGCACCAGCGAGACGTGCAGGAAGAAGACGTTGTCGCGGCCGACCTCGTGGCGGATCTGGCGCGCGGCCTCCAGAAACGGCAGGGACTCGATGTCGCCGACCGTGCCGCCGATCTCGGTGATCACCAGGTCGATCTCGTCGCCGGCCATGCGCCGGATCCGGGACTTGATCTCATTCGTGATGTGCGGGATGACCTGGACGGTGTCGCCGAGGTACTCCCCGCGCCGCTCCTTGGCGATGACGGCCGAGTACACCTGACCCGTCGTCACATTGGCGAAGCCCTGGAGCTCGGTGTCGAGGAACCGCTCGTAGTGCCCGACGTCGAGGTCGGTCTCGGCACCGTCGTCGGTCACGAAGACCTCGCCGTGCTGGAACGGGTTCATCGTCCCGGGATCGACGTTCAGATAGGGGTCGAGCTTCTGCATCGTGACCCGGAGCCCGCGCTTGGTCAGCAGGTTTCCGAGGGAGGAAGCGGTGAGCCCTTTGCCCAGCGACGACGCGACGCCGCCGGTGACGAAAAGGTGCTTGGTGATGTGCGGCACGGCCATGGAACTCCAGCCTACGGGATGGGCGGCGGTGTCCCGACCCGCCACTCGCGGTAGAGCTTGATCAACTCCGCCTGGACGGCGGATTCGTCGGGCCAGGAGGCGGATTGCAGCACGCCGCCGGCGGCCAGGGTGGCTCCCAGCCCCGGCTCGGTGAGCAGCCGGCGGACCGCGGCCGCCAGGGCGGCGGGGTCCCCGGGCGGCACGAGCAGTGCGGCGTCCCCGACCAGGCCGGGCACTCCGCCCACCGCGGTGGCGACCAGCGGCACCCCGGCCAGCAGCGCTTCCTGAGCCACCAGCGCCCGGGCCTCCCAGGTGCTGGACAGGATCACCGCGTCGGCGGCGGCGAGCAGGTCGGCGATGTCGTCGCGGGCGCCGAGCAGGCGGACCGGGAGCGCGTAGTGGTCGACGTGGGACTGCATCTGCTCGCGCAGCGGGCCGTCGCCGGCGATCGCCAGGACGGGCGCGGGGTCCAGATCGGCCCAGGCACGGGCGGCGGCCAGCATCGTCGGGTAGTCCTTCTGCGGCGCGAGCCGGCCGATCGCGAGCAGCAGCGGGCCCTTCTCCGCCCCGAGTTCGGCCCGCACCGCGTCCCGGTCCCGGGTCGGCGCCGCCCGCGTGGGGGCGGCCACGGCGCCGAGGCGGGCGTTGCGGGCGCCGAAGGAACGGGCCCGCTCGACCAGGTCCTCGGAGGCCCCCAACGTGAGATCGGCCCCGCGGGCGACGATCGCCTCGATCGCGCGCTGCAGGCGCCGCCAGCCGCCCTCGCCGAGCGGGGCGTTGTGCCAGGTGACCGCCAACCCGGGGCTGATCTGACGGCGCACCTTGCCCAGCGCGGCCACCCCGACTCCCCCGGCCCGCAGCCCGTGGGCGTGCACGACGGTGGGCCGCCACGCGACCACCGCGTCGGCCAGGGCGCGGACCGCCCGGAGGTCGGGACCGGGCCGGGGCGTGCTGCCGATCTCGACCGGCCAGAACACGGCCCCGGAGCGGCTGAAGCCGAAGTGCTCGTCGGTGTCGGCGGGGCCGGCGACAGCGACCGGGATGCCGGCGTCGGCCAGGCCGTGGACGATCGAGAGCACATGCCGCCCGATCCCGCCGGTGCTGCCGGCCAGGGCGAGCATGACGCGGGGGGTCGGATCGCTCATCGACTGCTCCCCCCACCACTACGGATGTCATCTCGGGCGGTTGGGCGCCGGATGACGTCGAAGGTGGAGCGATCGCCGGCGGCCACGATCGCCGCGAACACCACCAGGGCGAGCGCGGCGGAGGCGGCGGTGCCGGCGAGCGCCACCGCGAACCCGGAGTCCTCGAAGGCCAGGCCGAGCAGATTGCCGAGTTCGGCGGCGACGATCCCGGCGCCGACGGCGACAGCGGCCGTCCGCCCGAGCCCGCCGAGCGCAGTTCGGCCGTAGGCGCCGGCCACGGCGATCACCAGCAGGGCTCCGGCCACCGTCATCCCCACCGCGTTGCCGGCGCCCAGGGCGGCGACGGTGTTGCGGTCCTCGACCGCGGCCACTACGGCGACGTCGGCGACGATCACGACCAGCCACCCGGCGACCGCCGCGCCGGCGGCGGCGCGGCCGTGGTGCCCGGCGTAGAGCACCCGGGTCAGGTGCGCGACCAGGCCGAAGCCGACCAGCCCCGGGGCGAAGGTCCCGACCCCGTCGGCGAGCGTGCCCGCGTCGGCCAGTCCGCCGTTGGTGGCGAACACCCGCGAGACCGGAACGCGGGCGGCCGCGATGAGCGCCGCGCCGCCGGCGGAGACCAGCACGACGGCCCGCGTGGTCGAGGCGGTCAATCGGGCCACCCGTTCACGGTCTCCGGCTTCGGCCGCAGCCGCCAGCTGCGGAAACGCGCTGGTGGCGATCGGGACCGCGAGGACGGCGAACGGGACCAGGTACACCGCCCACGCCCAGGTGTAGGCGGTCAGGGCGCCGGGGTCGCCGGAGTGGTTGGCCAGCCACGCGATCACCAGCAGGGTGACCTGCTGCGCGAGCAGGATCGCCAGTCCGGCGGCGGCCAGCGCGCGCACCTTGGGCACCACGCCGTCCGGGAAGGTCAGCGTCGGGCGGATCCGCATCCCGGTGCTGCGCAGCGGCACCGCCACGGTCAGCGCCAGCGCGGCGACCCCGAGGGTGGTGCCGACCGCCAGCGCGGCCTCCGCGGAGCGCGGAACGGCCTCCACCGACCGCTCGCCCTCCGCAAGCGCGACGAAGGTCAGGTACGCCCCGATCACCACGGCGGAGGAGACCAGCGGCGCGATGGCGGCGGCCAGGAAGCGCCGGTGGGCCTGCAGAGCACCGCCGAGGACGACGGCGGCGCCGTAACAGACCAGCTGCGGGGTGAACATCAGCAGCATCCGGGTGCCGGCATCCACCGCACCCGCGCAGTCGACGTCGTCACCGAGCAGGGCCTTCACCGCGGGCCGGGCCGCGAGCGCCGTCACGATCGAGACCGGAACGAGCAGGAGCAACGTCCAGGAGAGCAGGGCCGAGACGGTGCGGTCGACGGCCACGCGGTCCGAGCGCGCCACCGCTCCGGCCAGCACCGGCACCACCGCACCCGCCAGCGCGCCACCGGCGACCACCTCGAACAGCACATTCGGCACCAGGTTCGCGGTGTTGTACGCGTCGGCCAGGCAGCCGCCGCCGACGGTCTTGGAGAACACCACCCAGCGGCCCAGCCCGACGACCCGCGCCACCACGGTGATCACCGCGACGGCCAGGGCACCCCCGACCAGCCCCGCCGCGAAACCACGTGCGACGGGCGGAAGGGGTTCGGTCACGAGGTAACCGTAGGAGTGACGCGTCCCAACTCGTCGAACCAGCGCAGCGGCGGCGTCGCGGCGATCACGCGGGTGAAGCTGATCTTCTCGCTCGCCGCGGTCAGCGCGGCCAGACCGATCAGGTGCACCAACCGGCCCCGAGTGCCGTAGCGGAGCAGGACCGCGGTGCCCAGCGCCGCGCCGAGGGCGTTCGCGCCGGCGTCCCCGAGCATGGCCTCCTCGCGCAGGTCGGGCGGGAGCATCGCGGCGGCCGCGCCGAGCGGGCCGGCCACCAGCGCACCGGCCGGGCCACCGGCGGCGACCAGCGGCGCGTGCAGCAGGCCGAACTTCAGGGCGCGGCCGGGCCGCAGGTCGAACAGGTTCGCCAGGTTCGCGTACCCCGCCACCACCGCGCCGCCGATCAGGGCGTCCCGGGGCCGGGCGGAGACCAGGGCGGCGGCGGCCAGCGACGTCAGCCCGATCCCGCCCGCCTTCACCGCACCGCTGGTCAGGCGGCCCTCGCGCAGCGCCGCCAGATGTCCGGCGAAGCCCTTGGCCTGCTGGGTGCGCAGGCCGCCGAGGTCGTCGTAGGCGCCGATCGCCCCGGCGCCCAGAACTGCGAGAGCGCCCGCGGCCCGGGCCGGGGCCGGCAGCCCCGGGGTGAACGCGATCGCGGTCGCCGCGCCTGTGGTGAGGGCCGGCCCCTCGAGCAGGGTCAGGCTCCGGCCGCGGTGGTTGATCCGCTCCCAGCGGGTGCCCTCCCCGGCCCGCCGGCGCAGCGCGGTGTAGGCGGCCTGCGCGGCCAGGGCGCCGACCCCGAACGCGACCCCGCGTGGGAAGGTCACCGTTTTGCCGGGGTCTTGGCCGGCGGGAACGGGGCGTCGGAGTCGGACGTCGAGCCGTAGTGCCCGGCCCCGCCGCCCATCTGCTCGACCAGCGCGTACACGGCCGCGACCCGGCCGAACACGGTCTCGATGGTGTCGACGGTGCTGATCGTGTCCCGGGTGGTGTCGGCCTTGCGGATCGCGTCCATCGCGCCGCCGACAGCGGCCTTGGTCGGCGCCGCGACGACGACGCCGTTGCCGGCCGCGTCCAGGGCCCCGGCCAGTCCCACCATGCCCGTGCCGGTCCGGTCGGTGGTGCTCAGTGCCGGGTCCGGCGCCGGGCCGACGAGCACGACGGCGAGGTCGGCCCGGTCCTCCAGGCCGCTCTTGGAGATGAACCCGCCCCGGTCCAGTTGGTCCAGCAGCTTCTTGGCCGGTGCGCTCAGCGCGCGGTCGACGCCACCCTTGGTGAGGACCGCGCCGGCCAACTGGATCTCGGCGGGCTGCCCGCGCAGTTCGGGAATCGCATTCTTGGCGACGATGTCGTCGCGCGCCTGCGCCTTCGCCGCCACGTCGCGTGGGTCCTCGGCGGTGGCGAAGAACCCGTCGTCCACCCCGACCCGTCCGGTCACCTTGGCACCGGCCCGGGCGAACATCTCGGCCAGGCCATCGGCGTCGCCACCGGATGCGCCCGGCATCGTGACGAGTACGACCCGCTGCCCGGCGAGCTGCCCGGCGAGCATGCGGTCATCCAGGGCGTCGAGGTACTGGTCGCGGTAGATGACCTCGTTGCGCACCGTGTCCAGGTCGCGGCGCAGGTTTTCCTTCTCGGCGTTCTGCTGGCTGATGGTCGCGCGTTGCGAATCGAGCAGCGACTGGTTGAGCAGCGAGCTGCCGACGAGGATCCCGACCGCGAGCGCCATGAAGACGGCAATCAGGGAGACCAGGTGGTACCGGAACGAGATCACGGGAGGATCTTGCCGCCTAGATCTTGCCGTTGAGCCAGTAGGTGAAGTCGCCCCACTGGTCGGAGAGCTGGGTCCCGATCGCCTGACCCGAAGGGGACGCGGTGAACGCGACCACCATGGTGATGAGGCACGCGAGCAGCAGGAACGCCAGCTGCCAGTTGCTGACCCGCGACCGATACAGCCGGGACACGCCCTTCGCATCGACCAGCTTGCCGCCCACCCGCAGCCGGGTGAGGAACGTGCTCGCCATGCCGGCGCGGCCCTTGTCGAGGAACTCGTCCAGCGTGGCGTGGGTGCCGACGGCGACGATCAGGGCCGCGCCGCAGTCGTCGGCGAGCAGCATCGCGACGTCCTCGCTCGTGCCGGTCGCCGGGAAGAGCACCGCGTCCAGGCCGAGGGCCTGCACCCGCTCCAGCCCCGGAGCGTCCCCGTCCCGGTAGGCGTGCACCACGAGTTCTGCGCCGCAGTGCAGGGCCCGGTCCGAGACCGAGTCCATGTCGCCGACGATCAGGCTCGGGGTGTACCCGGCCTCCAGCAGCGCGTCGGCCCCGCCGTCGACGCCGATCATCACCGGCCGGTACTCCTGGATGTAGGGCCGCAGCGTCCTGATGTCCTCGCGGTAGTGGTGGCCCCGGACCACGATCAGGACGTGGCGGCCATCCAGGTCGGTCTCCAGCTCCGGGATGCCGACCCCGTCGAGCAGGAGCGAGTGCTCGCGCTCGAGGTACTCCATGGTGTTCGCCGCGAAGGCGCGCAACTGGTCGGACAGCCCCTCCTTGGCCTTCTCCATGGCGGCCGCGACGCCCTCGGCGTCGAGGAGGACGCCCTGCCCGACCGCATCCTCGCCGCGGAAGAGGGTGCCGCCCGCGAGCCGGAGCAGCTCGCCCTCCTCGACGAAGTCGAACAGGTCGGCCCCGGCGTCGTCGATCAGCGGGATCCCGGCGTTGAGCAGGATCTGCGGGCCCATGTTCGGGTACCGCCCGCTGATGCTGAGCCCCGCGTTGACCACCGCACCGGCCCGGCAGGCGACCAGCGCCTCGGCGCTGACCCGGTCCAGATCCTCGTGGTCGATGACGGCGATCTCGCCCGGGCGGAGGCGCTTCGTGAGGTTCTTGGTCCGCCGGTCGACTCGGACGACCGCGGAGACTCCGGGCTCGGAGCTCTCGCGCGACCGGGTCCGGTGCGGCCACCTCATGTCCGGATTGTCCCACGTCAGGGGCGGTCTACCCCTCTTCGAGGGCTAACCCTGGGTCATCCCTACCTCCAGGGAATGTCAGGGGCGCTGCGCGGCCGCCAGGAGCTCCTCGGCGTGGGCGCGGGCGGTGGCGGAGTCCTCCTGGCCGGCCAGCATGCGGGACAGCTCCCGGACCCGCGCCTCCCCCGTGAGGGCGGTCACCCCGGTCCGGGTGACCCGCCCGTCGTCGGACTTGGCCACCAGCAGGTGCCGGTCGGCGAAGGCCGCGACCTGCGGGAGGTGCGTGACGACGAGGACCTGGGAGCTGCGGGCCAGGGCGGCCAGGCGGCGTCCGACCTCGACGGCGGCCTTGCCGCCCACCCCGGCGTCGACCTCGTCGAAGACGAAGGTGGGCACGGGGTCCGCCCCGGCCAGCACGACCTGCAGCGCGAGCATGATCCGGGACAGCTCGCCGCCGGAGGCCGAGCGCTGGATCGGCCGCTCGGGGGCGCCGGGATGCGGGGCGAGCAGCAGTTCGATCTCGTCCGCCCCGTCCCGGCCGAACTCGGTCGGCCGGACCGCGACGGTGAAGGCCGCCTTGGGCATGGCCAGGCCGGCCAGCTCCTCGGTGACGGCCTTGGCCAGCCGTCCGGCGGCCTTGGTCCGGGCCTTGGTGAGGTCCGCAGCGCCGGCTCGCATCAAGGCGTCCAGGCGGGCCTCGTCGGCGCGCAGCTCGGCGGTGGTGTCGGTGTCCGCGTCCAGCTCGACCAGCCGGGCGGATCCGGTGGCGGCCCAGGCGAGCACCTCGTCGACGGTGTCGCCGTGCGTCGGGCTCCGCCCCCGACACCCCCCCGAAAAGCGCTCCCAACTTGCGCTGCAGCCGGGCCAGGTCCGACAGCCGCTCCTGGGCGGACTGCAGGCGGGCCGGATCAACCTCGGTGCTCGCCGCGTAAGAGGCCAGGTCGGCGGTGACGTCGGCGAGCAGGTAGGTCAGCTCGGCGATCCGCTTGCCCAGCTCGGCCAGCTCCGGGTCGTGGGCGGCCATCGCCTCGACGGTCCGCCGCGCCTCTCCGACCAGGGTGGCGGCGTCGGTGCCGGTGCGCTCCGCGTCGGTGAGCAGCAGGTCATGGGCGCCGGTCGCGGCGGCGCGCAGCGCGTCGGCATGGGCGAGCCGCTCGATCTCCGCGGCCAGGCTGACGTCCTCAGCCGGTTCGGGGGCCACCGCCTCGATCTCGGCCAGGCCGAGCCGGAGCAGGTCGGCCTCCTGGGCGCGCTCGCGGCCCCGGCTGGTGATCTCGGCGAGGCGGCCCCGGACCTCGCGCAGCTCCTCGAAGCTGCGGCGGTAGGCGGTGAGCGCCTTGGCGACCTTGTCCCCGGCATAGCGGTCGAGCAGGTCGCGCTGGCGGGCCGGGCGCAGCAGACGCTGCTGGTCGTGCTGGCCGTGCACCGCGACGAGGTCCTCGGCGAGCTCGCCGAGCAGCCCGACCGGGGCGGAGCGCCCGCCGACGAACGCCCGCGAGCGCCCTTCGGCCGTGACGGTACGGGCCACGATCAGTACGCCGGAGTCGAGCTCTCCCCCCGCCTCCAGCGCCCGGGCGGCCGCGGCGGAGTCGGGATTGACCCGGACCCGGCCCTCGACCGATAGGCGCTCGGCGCCGGCCCGGATCAGTCCGGCGTCGGGTTTGCCGCCGAGCAGCAGGCCCAGCCCGGTCATCACCATCGTCTTGCCCGCACCGGTCTCGCCGGTAAGGACGGTCAGGCCGGGTCCGAGCTCGAGCACGGCGTCCTCGATCACGCCGAGTTCGCGGATCGCGATCTCCTCCAGCATCTGACGCCCCCTCAGCTGTTTACGTCGGTCAGTGCTCGGTGTCGCGACGGTAGGCCGCGGCGCCGCGCCAGCCCCGGACCGGCAGCTCGAACTTGCGCACCAGCCGGTCGGTGAACGGGGCCTGGTGCAGCCGCGCGAGCCGGACCGGAATGCTGCCCCGGCAGACCTCGACGCGAGCCCCGGCCGGCAGCGGCCAGGTGCGCCGGCCGTCGACCCACAGCACGCCGTGCGGGGTGTCGGACTGCACCTCGACGGCAAGGCGTGACTTGGGCGAGACCACGATCGGGCGAGAGAACAGGGCGTGCGCCGAGATCGGGATCATCAGCAGCGCCTCCACCTCCGGCCAGACGATCGGGCCGCCGGCCGAGAACGCGTAGGCGGTGGAGCCGGTCGGGGTCGCGCAGACGACCCCGTCGCACCCCCAGCGGGACAGCGGCCGGCCGTCCACCTCGGCGACGACTTCGAGCATCCGGTCGCGGGCGGCCTTCTCCACCGACGCCTCGTTCAGCGCCCAGGTGCTGGCGACCACCTCGCCGCCGACCCGCACGGAGACGTCGATCGTCATCCGTTCCTCGACGAGGTAGTCGCGGGCCACCACCCGCTCGATCAGGTCACCGAGTTCCTCGCGTTCGGCCTCCGCGAGGAAGCCGACGTGGCCGAGGTTGACGCCGAGCAGCGGGATGCCCGGGTCGCGGGCCAGTTCGGCGGCCCGCAGCAGGGTTCCGTCGCCGCCGAGCACCAGCGCGAGTTCGCACCCGGCCGAGGCGGCCTCGTCGGCGGCGACGACCTGCACGTCGGGCAATTCGAGGGCCTTGGCCTCCGCCTCGGTGGCGTGCACGGCCAGCCCGGCGCTCCAGCAGGCGCTCGGCGGCCTCCCGCGCGGCCTCGACAGCGTCCGGGCGCCCGACGTGGGCGACGAGCAGCACGGCCCGCTCCACTGGCGCTCCCTCGGTCCTGCTCACTCGGTCATGCCGGTCCGGCCTCGATGGCCGCGGCGAGATCGTCCTCGTCCAGGGGCGGCGCCCCGGCGGTCATCCAGAGGAAGTATTCGACGTTGCCGGCCGGACCGGGCAGCGGACTCGCCGTAACCCCCCGGATCCCCAGGCCCAGCGGCGCCCCGGCCTCGGCGACGAGCCGGACGGCCAGCGCCCGCAGGGCGGGGTCGCGCACGACCCCGCCGCTGGTCATGCGCTCCTTCCCGATCTCGAACTGCGGTTTGACCATCAGCACCAGGTCGGCGCCGGGGGCGGTCAGCGCGGCCAGATTCGGGCAGCACCTTGGCGAGCGAGATGAACGACAGATCCGCGACGACCAGCTCGGGCCGGGCCGGCAGCGCGTCCGGGTCGAGCTCGCGGATGTTCGTCCGGTCGAGCACCGTGACCCGCTCGTCGGTCTGCAGCGCCCAGGCCAGCTGCCCGTACCCGACGTCCACCGCGATCACGCGCGCCGCGTCGCGGCGCAGCAGGACGTCGGTGAACCCGCCGGTCGAGGCGCCGGCGTCCAGGCAGACCCGCCCGGCCACGCGCCGGGCCGCCGTCGGGGCGGGCGTCGAAGGCGTCGAGGGCCCCGGCGAGCTTGTGGCCACCCCGGGAGGCGTAGTTCGGGTCGTCGTCATCGACGCTGACCACGATCGGATCGGCCGTCTCCACCTGGGTGGCGGGCTTGCTGGCCGGGCGTCCGCTCACGCTGACCCGGCCGGCAGCGACCAGTTCGGAGGCGTGCTCCCGGGAGCGGGCCAGGCCCCGGCGCACGAGTTCGGCATCGAGGCGAAGCCGGCGTGGCGTCGCCATCGGGCTCAGCCCTGGTCGAGGTTCGCGAGCGCGTCCTGCAGGCCCCGGTGGACCTCGTCGTAGACGCCGACGTGCTCCGCGGTGGGCAGGTTCTCGATGCCGGCCAGGCGGGACAGCACCTCGTCCACCCGGGGCTCGCCGGTCTCCGGCAGGTCCTGCGGCGGCGCGCAGCTCCTCGACGAAGGCCTCGGGCTCGTCCGGGATACCCGGCTCGTCGCCGACCACTTCGTTGACCCCTTCAATGATCTCGTCGCTGAATTCGTCGCCAATGTCGTCGACGGAGTCGACACTGCCGACGGTTTCGGTCCAGGCCTCGGTCACGTCCGCCACGCTACCGCGCGCCGGCCGGGTTGCCCGTCGCGCCGGCGTACGTGCCGCCGCCGGAGGCGACCAGGCCGTCCGCGCCGAAGGTCAGCACCTCGCAGACCTCGTTCCCCCGCTGGTTGCGGTAATGGATCACCAGCGTGTCGATGCCGGTGAACACCCCGAGGACCTCGAAGTGCAGGTCGGGGATCTTCTCCAGGCCGACGGTCCAGTACGCGCGCAGCGCGGCCTTGCCGCGGATCACCCCGTCACCTCCGAGTAACTGGGCGGCTACCGGTGAGGTGAACGTGCAGTCCTCGGCGAAGTGGGAGAGCACGGCGTCCAGGTCGCGGTTGTTCCAGCCCGCGGCCCAGTGCGCGGCGAAGGACTCGGATTCGGCAGCGTTCAGCACGCGGCTCAGTCTGCCGCCCGGCCGCCGTAGAAGCTCGGGGATATCCCGTAGGCGGCCTTGAACGACCGGCTGAACACGGCCGCGTCGCTGAAGCCCCAGCGCCGGCCGACCTCGGCCACGCCGCCCGGCCGGCGGCCAGGTCGTGGCGGGCACGCTCGAGCCGCTCCTCACGGAGCCACTGCGCCACAGTGCGCCCGCCTCCCGCTCCGTTGGCCGCGAAGAGGCGGTGCAGATGCCGGGTGGAGATGAAGTGCGCGGCGGCGATCCCGTCCGGGCACAGCGCCGGGTCGGCCAGGTTCGCGCGCATGTACGTCTCGATCCGGGCCCGCAGCCCGACCTCCGCGGGAAGTACCTGTCGCGGCAGCGCGGTCCCGGCGGCGGTGACGGCCAGCCCGGCGACGCGGCAGGCCAGACCCGCCGCGTCGGCGCCCCCGGCGATGGCCGGTGCGTTTCCGGCGAGGTCGCGCAGCATGCGGCTGACGACGCCCGCGAACCCGTCCGTGCCGGACAGCTGACGTGCGGTCAGATTCGCGGACTCGTGGTCGGCCAGCTCGACGGCGTCCCGCGGCCAGGTGAACACCAGCAGCCGCCACGGGTCGCCCGCGACCCCCAGATCCCAGGTGAACGGCCGGTCGGTCTCGTAGACCGCGAAATCACCGGGGCGCAGGTCGCACTCCCGGCCGTCCTGGTTCAACCGGGCGCTGCCGGTGGTGAGCAGCCCGAGCTGGAAGAACCGATCCGGGTCCCGGCGCGCCAGCACCGCAGTGCGCTCCGCGGCCTGCGGGATCGAGGCGACCTCGGCCACCCGCAGGTCACCGAGCTGCACCGTGCGGACGTGCCCGCGGAAGGTGTCACCGCCAGGGGCGTCGCACGTCGAGGGAGACGAAGTGGTCCCGGATCAGGTCGCGCCAGACCCCCAGGCGCCCCGTGCTTGCGGGCGCAGGGTCGACGGTGACGGCCACCGGCTCTCCCTCGTGGGCGGTCGAGGAATGTTGGCGTCGAGATTACGACGGATGTCTCTGTGCGTCATGGCCCCTGCGGTGGGCGGGGGGTGACGATGCCGCTACGAGGCCGCGCCCCGCCCGGCGCCGCCGCGGCGTGGAGGTGCGTCCCGATGACCGCTGTGCTCCCTGATTCTGCGACTGTCACCGTCAAGGCGGCCTGCCCGCACGACTGCCCGGACACCTGCGCCATGCAGGTGAGCGTCACCGACGGCGTGGCCACCGGCGTGCGCGGCGACCCGAATCACCCGTTCACCCGCGGTGGGCTGTGCGTGAAGCTCAACAACTTCGTCGACACCGTCTACTCCCCCGGCCGCGTGCTGTACCCGATGCGGCGCACCGGGCCGAAGGGCAGCGGGCAGTTCGAACGCATCACCTGGGACGCAGGCGCTGGACGAGATCGCGTCGAGGTTCGGCTCGATCGTCGCCGAGTACGGACCGCAGGCGATCATGCCCGCCAGCTACCTCGGCACCCAGGGGATCCTCAACGGCCTCAACGTCGGCGACCCGTTCTTCAACCGGCTCGGCGCGACGATCACCGAGCGCACCTACTGCGACTCCGGCGCCTCCACCGCCTACGTGATGACGCTCGGACCGGCGGCCGGGGTGGACCCGGAGAGCTTCGTGCACTCCAAGTTCATCCTGATCTGGGCCTGCAATCCGATCAGCACGAACCTGCACCTGTGGCCGTTCATCGCCGAGGCGCAGCGCCGCGGGGCCAAGGTCGTCGTCGTCGATCCGCTGCGCACCCGCACGGCCAAGCACGCGGACTGGCACATCGCGATCCGCCCCGGCACCGACACCGCGCTTGCCCTGGCGATGATGCACGTGATCATCGGCGAGAACCTGCACGACGCCGACTACGTCGCCAACCACACCGTCGGCTTCGACGAGCTGGCGGAGCGGGTGCAGCAGTACACCCCCGAGTGGGCGGCCGAGCAGACCGGCGTGTCCGCCGACGACATCCGCACCCTGGCCCGGGAGTACGCCGGCACGCAGCCGTCGATGATCCGGATCGGCGTCGCCATCGAACGGCACGCCGGCGGCGGGCAGACCGTGCGCGCCCTGAGCTGCCTGCCCGGCCTGGTGGGCGCCTGGAAGCGGCCCGGTGGCGGCATCCTCGCCCTGCCGCTGTGGGCGTTTCCCGTGAACTGGCCGGCGCTGCTCGGCGCCGATCTGCTCAAGCCCGGAACCCGGATCGTCAACCAGTTCCTGCTCGGGCGTGCGCTGACCGGGGAGCTCGAGCTGGACCCGCCGATCAAGGCCCTGATGGTCTACAACACCAACCCCTTGGTGGTCTGCCCCGAGCAGGACAAACTCGTCGCCGGCCTGCGAGCGCGAGGACCTGTTCACCGTCGTGTCGCGAGCACTTCATGACCGACACCGCGGACTACGCCGACATCGTGCTGCCGGCCACGACCCAGCTCGAGCAGGACGACATCATGTTCAGCTGGGGGCACTTCTACGTCACGTACAACAACCGGGCGATCGAGCCGCTGGGCGAGGCGATCCCGAACACCGAGCTGTTCCGCCGCCTCGGGCAGCGGATGGGCTTCACTGAGCCTTACTTCACCCGGACCGACGACGAGATGATCGCGTCCGCGTTCGACTGGAGCGCCCCGCAGATGGAGGGCATCACCCCGGAGTCGCTTCAGGCCGAGGGGTGGGCGCGGCTACGGCTGCCCGACGCCGACAGTTACGCCCCCTACGCCGAGGGCGGGTTCCCGACTCCGTCCGGCAAGGTCGAGTTCGTCTCGGCGGCCGCGGGCATGGGCAACTTCGTGCTCGGGCTGTTCCGGCAGGGCTCGGAGGAGTTCCAGCCCGGGCAGCCGGTGGACCCGCTGCCCCACTGGATTCCGCCGCGGGAGTCCGCGTTCGGGGTCGAGGGCCGGCTCAACCTGATCTCGCCGAAGGCCCACGCCTACCTGAACTCCAGCTTCGCCGACCAGCCGCAGCAGCAGCGGATCCAGGGGGAGCCCGTCCTGCTCATTCACCCGGACGACGCGGCTGCGCGCCACATCGCGAACGGTGCCCCGGTGCGGGTCTCCAACGAGCGCGGCTCGTTCGTGGTGTCGGCGAAAGTCTCCGACGAGGCCGCGCCCGGCGTCGTCGCTGCCCACATGGGGGCGTGGCGCAAACACGCCAAGGATCTGGCCACGGTGAACGCGGTGAGCCCGTTCGCCTTCGCCGACCTCGGCAACGCCCCGACGTTCTCCGACACCTGGGTGGAGGTCGCTCCGGCCTAATTCTGCTCGGCGTCCGAGCGCGCGGTCGAGCCGAGCACCACCCCGGCGTGAGCCTTGGCGGTCGGGTCCTGCTTGGTCTTGATCAGGCTGGCCACCGTGACGATGGTGAGGACCACGACGATGACGACGAGGCTGACAGGCGTGCTGATCTCGGGGGCGTCGTGCCAGATGTCCTCGTGCAGCCAGTGCAGGACGAGTTTCACCCCGATGAAACCGAGGATGATCGCCAGGCCGACCGAGAGGTAGACCAGCCGGTCCAGCAGGCCCTTGACAAGGAAGAACAGCGCCCGCAGCCCCATCAGCGCGAATGCGTTGGCGGCGAAGACGATGTACGCCTCTTCGGTCACGCCGAACACGGCCGGGATGGAGTCGAGGGCGAACAGCAGGTCGATCGAGCCGATCGCGAGCAGCACGATCAGCAGAGGGGTGACCATCTTCCGGCCGTCGACCTTGGTGACGAGCTTGCCGTCGACGAAGGTGTCCGTGACCGGCAACAGGCGCCGGGCCGCTTTTACCACCCCGTTGTTCTCGATGTCCGGGTCCTCGTCGCGGTGCCGGAACAGCTGGACCGCGGTGAACAACAGCAGCAGGCCGAAGAGCAGGAACATGAAGGAGAACGCAGCGAGCAGGGCCGCGCCCGCCACGATGAAAATCGCCCGCATGGCCAGCGCCAGCACAATGCCGAAGGTCAGCACTTTCTGCTGGTAGGCGTCGGGGACGGCGAAGGTCGTCATGATGATGACGAAGACGAACAGGTTGTCCACCGACAGGCTGTACTCGACGATGTAGCCGGCGAAGAATTCGGTGCCGTAGTCGCTGCCGTGGGCCATGGTGAACCAGATGCCGAAGGCCACGGCGACGCCGACGTAGAACAGCGTCCAGGCCGCCGCCTCGCCGAACCCGACCTTGTGCGGCCGCAGCGCGCCGAGGATCAGGTCGAACGCCAACAGGCCGACCACGAGCGCGACCGTGAGCGTCCAGGTCAACGCGCTGATCTCGAGGTCCACCGTCGCCCCTACTCGGGGCGTCCGTCGCCCTCCTAGGGAGCTACGACCCGGACCGCCGCAAGGTTCCGCTTCCCGCGTCGCAACACGAGCCACTCGCCGTGAAGAAGGTCACCTTGAGCCGGGACGGCCGCCTCGTTCTCCACCTTGGCGTTGTTCAGGTAGGCCCCGCCCTCGCCGATCGTCCGGCGGGCGCTGTTTCCGCTCTTCTCCAGTCCGGTGGCGACCAGCAGCTCGGCCACGGTCGGCAGCGCGCCCGTCACCATCGTCCCGGGGAGCTCCCCGAGAGCGGCGGCCAGGGTCGCGGCGTCGAGGCCGGAGAGCTCGCCGCGCCCGAACAGGGCCTGGCTGGCCGCCTCGACCGCGGCGGTCTGCTCGGCGCCGTGCACGAGGGTGGTGAGCTCCTGGGCCAGGGTCCGCTGGGCCTCGCGGGCTCCGGGCCGCTCGGCGGTCGCCTTTTCCAGTTCCTCGACCCGTTCCCGGGACAGGAAGGTGAGGTACTTGAGGTAGCCGACCACGTCCCGGTCGTCGGTGTTCATCCAGAACTGGAAGAACGCGTAGGGGCTGGTCAGCGCAGGGTCCAGCCACACCGTGCCGGACTCGGTCTTGCCGAACTTGGTGCCGTCGGCCTTGGTGAGCAGCTTGGTGGTCAAAGCGTGCGCCTTGCCCTGGTCGACGCGGCGGATCAGTTCGGCGCCGGCGGTGATGTTGCCCCACTGGTCAGAGCCGCCGATCTGCAGCGAGCAGCCGTGCCGGCGGAAGAGCTCGAGGAAGTCCATCGACTGCAGCAGGACGTAGCTGAACTCGGTGTAGGAGATGCCGACGTCGGAGTTCAGTCGCTGGTTGACCGCGTCCCGGGCCAGCATCCGGTTGACCGGGAAGTGCTTGCCGACGTCGCGCAGAAAGTCGATTGTCGACAGCGACGCGGTCCAGTCCAGGTTGTTGACCATCAGGGCGGCGTTCTCGCCCTCGAAATCCAGGAACGGCTCGATCTGGGCGCGGATCTTTCCGACCCACTCCCCGACCAGATCCTTGGTGTTCAGGTTGCGCTCGGCGGTCTCTTTCGGGTCACCGATCAGGCCGGTGGCGCCGCCGACCAAGGCGATCACCTTGTGCCCGGCGTCCTGGAAGCGCTTGAGCGTGAGGACCTGGACCAGGTGGCCGACGTGCAAACTCGGCGCGGTGGGGTCGAAGCCGCAGTAGAGCGTGACCGGACCGGCGGCCAGTGACGCCGCGAGGGCGTCCGGGTCGGTGGTCTGGGCGACGAGATCACGCCAGTGCAGTTCATCCAGGCAGTCCATATGGTTCGCTCGCTGCGCTCGTTCACGGGTCACGGGCGGTGATTCTGTCACCGGACCGCGCCGCGCTGCCTCCGAGTTCCCGGCCGGTAGGCGCTGACGGTCGGGTCGTCGGCCAGCCAGAACCGCCACGGCCGGGTCGCGCCGGTACTGATGCCGACCCTCGGTCCGCTCCGAATCGGCCCCTCCGGCGGGGTCCCACGACGGATGCGCACCTCGCCCCGGCCGACCACGTCCGCCCCGTTGTGCTGCGGCCCGAGCCCGAGCGCGCGCACCAGATTGGCCGGACCGCGGGCCAGCGCGAGATCTCTGGCGATGCCCGGGCGGTGCATGCGGGCCACATCCAGGCCGGCGACGACTTCGCCCGCGCGCAGCAGCACCGCGGACGCGATCCCGTCCGGTCCACAGACCAGGTTGGCGCAGTGATGCATGCCATAGGTGAAGTAGACGTAGAGGTGTCCGGGCGGGCCGAACATCACCGTCGTGCGCGGGGTGAGCCCGCGGTAGGCGTGCGACGCCGGGTCGTTGGCGCCGTCGTACGCCTCGACCTCGGTCAGGCGGACCGCCACCGGGCCGTGCACCAGCACGGCGCCGAGCAGTTCCGGCGCGACCTCCAGGACCGGTCGGTCGAAGAACCTCCGCGACAGGTAAACGGGACGAGCCATCCGGAACTATCGCGCCCGCATGGTGTCGAGGTGCTGCTGCGCGCGCGCAACGTCAGCGGGAACAAAGCACTCGGTCGCGCTGAGGACCAGCAGGGCCTGGGTGTCGGCGATCCGCTGAGAATCAGCTTCGGCGCCGACCGCGCGGGCCTGGTCGCTCAGATCGGTAAAGGCGTTGTGCGCCTCGTCGCATCGGGAGTCCCCGCCACCACCCGAAAACAGGACGGCCCCGGCGGGCAGCGCCAGGGCCACGGCCAGGACGGCTGCGCCCGCGACCACGATCTTGCGCTGCATCATCCGGGGAGTCTGGCACGCAGGGTGTTGAGACGCGGCAACGGGGAACCCTAGGCGGAGTGCGCATTCTCGTGACGAAGTCCGGGCTCTGGCCCGTGACCCAGGCAAGCTCCGCGACGTGCCCTGGCCCGACGACGTCGAGGTCGTGAAGGGGAACGTCACCGACCCGGACGCCATGGCGAGGGCCTGCGCGAACGTCGATGTCCTTTACTACCTGGTGCACTCGCTGTCCTCGCACGGCTTCGCGGACACGGACCGCCAGGCCGCGTTGATCACCGCCCAGGCTGCCCGTGAGGCCGGGGTCGGGCGGATCGTCTACCTCGGCGGGCTGCGCCCGCAAAGCGACGAGAACCTCTCCGAGCACCTGGCCTCGGGCAGTGAGGTCGGCGAGACCTTCCTGCGCTCGGGCGTGCCGACTGCCGCTCTGCAGGCGGACGTCATTCTCGGCGCCGGCTCAGTCAGCTTCGAGATGCTGCGCTACCTCACCGAGCGGCTGCCCGTGATGGTCACTCGCAGTGGGTCGGGACCAAGGTCCAGCCGATCGCGGTCCGGGGCGTCCTGCACTACCTGGTCGGGGTTGCCGACCTGCCTATCGAGGTGAATCGGACCTTCGACGTCGGTGGCCCGGATGTTCTGACCTACCGTCAGATGATGCAGCAGTACGCGAAGGTGGCCGAGCTGCCGCCGCGCCGGGTGATCCCGGTGCCGCTGTTGACCCCGGTGCGACGAGCACGACATCGCGCGCTACGTCCCCGATCCGCCCGGTGTACTCACCGGGCATGCCGAGGCCGTCCATGCTCGCGCTGAGGAAGATCAACGCCGGGCTCGCCGCGGTTTCCGTGGGGCGTTCGTTCGGGGGCGCCAACGGCTGGTACTCCTTCCCGCTGGCCTGGGCCGTGGTCGGCGTCAGCGCGGGCAGGGACGGCGGATCGGTCTACCGGCAGAAGGCGATCTTCGTCCCGCACGGCCTGTCCGGGCAGCTCTACTGGTGGGGCCGTGGCGCCGTTCCACGGCATCGTGTTCGGCGGCATGACCCGCAACATCGTCGGCGCCGCCGAGGGACGCCCCGCCCGCAGGCGCCGCCGTCGGGCCCGATGACTTTCTGTCGGTCCCTGGGTCTTAGCTGGTGAGTGCGGACCGCCCCGGCCCGCTCGAGGAGAGGACACCGTCATGGGCCACCCCGTCGTGCACTTCGAGGTCTGCGGCAAAGACCCCGCCAAGCAGAACGCGTTCTTCAGCGAGTTGTTCGACTGGAAGATCGACGCCTCCAACCCGCTCAACTACGGGATCGTCGACCGCGAGTCGAACCTGAACAAGGACGGCATCGGCATCGGCGGCGGCGTCTGCGACGTCCCGCCCGGCTATGACGGCCACGTCACCTTCTACGTCGAGGTCCCGGATGTCGAGGCTTCGCTGGCGCAGGCCGAGAAGCTCGGCGGCGCCCGCGTGATGGGTCCGGAGAGCCCGATGGAGGGCCTGGTCATCGGTCTGTTCACGAGCCCGTCCGGGCAGCTCATCGGCGTCATCCAGGCCGGCTGAGCGCTCAGCTCTCCCCGAACGTCTCGCGGAGTAGACACTCCGCGGCCCATTTCTGGACGCGCCTCGCCGTGCGCTCGTCGATGTTGCACACGTCGCGGAGCACGACGAGGGCCTCCGGGCCGGACAGCAGGCACAGCGCGGTCATCAAACGGTCCCACTCCCCCTTGCTCACCTGGGCGCGCAAAGGGGCCAGCGACTGCTCGTACCAGCGCGTGCGTCGCCCTTCCCGCAGCATCGGGGAGCTCTCGCCGTTCGCGGCTGCCGCGAGCCACTGGTCCTGGTAGAGCCGCTGCGCCTGCCGGTACTGGCTCTCCGCGGCGAAGGTGTGGCGGAGAAACGCCTCGAGGACCGCCAGGACGCGTTGTTGTGCCCCCGCCTCATCCACGGGCGACTGCACGAGCTTTTCGATCTCGTCCACGTCGGCGGTGATGACCAACTCGGTCAGCAACGTCTCCTGCGTGGGGAAGTAGCGGTATGCCGTGGTGCGGGACACCAGCGCGGCCTCAGCCGCCTGCGCGACCGTCGGCATCGTGCCGGCATCGAACAGTGTCTGGGCCGCCTCCACGATTGCGGCACGCGTCCGCAGCTTCTGATTCGTCCGGCCGCCGGTGGGTGTCATCTCTTGACGTGGCACTGACATTCCTTCATGGTACTTCAGTACCGCGACGGAATCCACATCCCACGAGGTTGCCATGAACCCCACCGCGCACCTGTCGAAGACCCGGATTGAACCCACCCGGATCGCGCCTGAAACCTTCCTGATCCACGACCACCAGGGCCAGGGCACCGCCCCGGTCTGCGTCGCTCTGAACTCGATGGTCATCCGCGGCCGCGAGCCGGTCGTCATCGACACCGGCGAAGCCGTCAACGAGGAGCAGTGGCTCGCCGACGTCTTCTCCCTCGTCGAGCCCGAGGACGTCCGCTGGCTGTTCATCAGCCACGACGACGTCGACCACACCGGCAATCTGCACGCCCTGATGGCCCGCTGTCCCAACGCCACGCTGGTCATCAACTGGTTCATGGTGGAACGGATGGGCGGCTCGCTGACCGTCCCGCCGAACCGCTGGCGCTGGGTCGGGGACGGCGAATCCCTCGACGTCGGCGACCGCGTGCTGCAGGCGATCCGGCCGCCGGTCTTCGACGCCCCCACCACCCGCGGGGTCTTCGACCCGACGACCGGCGTCTACTGGGGCTCGGACTCCTTCGCGACTCCGATGCTCACGCCGGCTCCGACAGTCGACGGCATCGACGACGAGTTCTGGTTCCAGGGCATCGCGACCTTTCACCAGTACATCGCCCCGTGGCTGCTGCTCGCCGACGACCGCCGCTATCAGGCGACGGTGGACCGGATCGCCGCCCTCGACCCCACGGTGCTGGCCGGCTGCCACACTCCGGCCGTACTCGGCCGCGAGCGAGTGAAGTGGGCCATCGAGGCCACGCGCCGCTCCCCGTCCATGACGGTCGATGCCCAGCCTGACCAGGCTGTCCTGGACGAGATCAACCGGGTGCTGGGCCAGGCTGCCTGAGCCTTAGGCGTTCGCCCAGGCGCGTTGCGCGGCCACGGTCTCGTGCAGCTCGGCGAGTTGGTCGTCGACTCGCGCCTGGGCCGTTCCGCCGCGGGCGTTGCGGGAGGCGATCGAGCCTTCGACGGTGAGCACCTCGCGCACCGCCGGAGTGAGGTGCTCGGAGACCGCGACCAGGTCGGCGTCGGAGAGGTCACCGAGTTCGATGCCCTTGCCCTCGCAGACCCGCACGCACTCCCCCGCAACCTCGTGGGCGACGCGGAACGGCACGCCCTGGCGGACCAGCCACTCCGCGATGTCCGTGGCCAGGGAGAACCCGGCGGGCGCGAGCGCGGCCATGCGCTCGGTGTCGAAGCGCATCGTGGCGACCATGCCGGTGAAGGCGGGGAGCAGCACCGCGAGGGTGTCGACGGAGTCGAAGACCGGCTCCTTGTCCTCCTGCAGGTCCCGGTTGTACGCGAGCGGAAGTCCCTTGAGGGTGGTCAGAAGCCCTGTCAGATTTCCGACCAGGCGACCGGCCTTGCCGCGGGCCAGTTCGGCGATGTCCGGGTTCTTCTTCTGCGGCATGATCGAGGACCCGGTGGAGTAGGCGTCGTCGAGCGTGACGAAGGAGAACTCCTTGGTCGCCCAGAGGATGATCTCCTCGGCGATCCGGGACAGGTCGATGCCGATCATCGCGAAGACGAACGCGGCCTCGGCGGCGAAGTCGCGCGAGGCGGTCCCGTCGATCGAGTTCGGCGCCGAGCTGTCGAAGCCGAGCTCGGCCGCCACCTGCTCCGGGTCCAGGCCGAGGGAGGACCCGGCCAGCGCGCCGGAGCCGTAGGGCGAGACGGCGGCGCGCTTGTCCCAGTCCTGGAGGCGCTCCACGTCGCGGGAGACGGCATGCACGTGCGCGAGCAGGTGGTGAGCGAGCAGCACCGGCTGGGCGTGCTGCAGGTGGGTGCGGCCGGGCATGGCGGCGCCCGGGTGAGCCGAAGCCTGCCCGACGAGAGCGTCCTGCAGGTCGGCGAGCAGCAGCGTGATCCGGCGGGCCGCGTCGCGCAGGTACATCCGGAACAGCGTCGCCACCTGGTCGTTACGGGAGCGCCCCGCGCGCAGCCGGCCTCCGAGTTCGGTGCCGACCCGTTCGATCAGGCCCCGCTCGAGCGCGGTGTGCACGTCCTCGTCGGCGACCGTCGGGGTGAACGCCCCGGACTCGACGTCGGCCCGGAGCCGGTCCAGCCCGTCGAGCATCCCGGCCAGCTCCTCATCGGAGAGCAGCCCGGCCCGGTGAAGCACCCGGGCGTGCGCCTTCGACCCCGCGATGTCGTACGGCGCGAGGCGCCAGTCGAAGTGCACCGACACCGACAGCGCCGCCAGCGCATCCGCCGGCCCCGAGGCGAACCGCCCGCCCCACAACCGCAGCGCCTGCTCGTCGCTCATCATTTCCTTCCTGACGTAACGGCTACAGGTTGCGGGCGTCGCGGCCCATCGCGATCCGGCTGGACATGCCGAACAGCTCGATGAAGCCCTTGGCCATCGACTGGTCGAAGGTGTCCTCGGCGTCGTAGGTCGCGAGGTTGTAGTCGTAGAGCGACTGGTCCGAGCGGCGGCCGGTCGGCACCGCGCGGCCACCGTGCAGCGTCATGCGGATGTCACCGGAGACCGGCTTGTTGGCCTCCTCCAGGAACGCGTCCAGAGCGCTGCGCAGCGGGGAGAACCACAGCCCGTCGTAGACCAGTTCGGACCAGCGCTGGGATACGCCGCGCTTGTAGCGGGCGATCTCGCGCTCGACGGTGACGTTCTCCAGCTCCTGCTTGGCGGTGATCAGCGCGATCGCGCCCGGGGCCTCGTAGACCTCGCGGCTCTTGATGCCGACCAGGCGGTCCTCGACCATGTCCAGGCGCCCGACGCCCTGCGCGCCGGCGCGGACGTTGAGCTGCTCGATGGCCTGCAGCATCGTGACGGGCTTGCCGTCGATGGCGACCGGGACACCGGAGGCGAAGGTGATGACGACCTCGTCCGGGTCGCGCGGGGTGGCCGGGTTCTGGGTGTAGGTGTAGATGTCCTCGATCGGGCCGTTCCAGACGTCCTCGAGGAAGCCGGTCTCGACCGCGCGGCCCCAGACGTTCTGGTCGATCGAGTACGGGGACTTCTTGTTCACGTCGACCGGCATGTTGCGCTCCTCGGCGAAGGCGATCGCCTTGTCGCGGGTCATGCCGGAGTCGCGGACCGGGGCGAGCACCTTCAGGTCCGGCGCGAGCGCGCCGATGCCGACCTCGAAGCGGACCTGGTCGTTGCCCTTGCCGGTGCAGCCGTGCCCGACCATCGAGGCGCCGTGCTCGCGAGCGGCGTCGACGAGCGCCTTGACGATGGTGGGGCGGGAGAGCGCGGAGACCAGCGGGTAGCGCTCCATGTAGAGCGCGTTGGCCTTGAGCGCCGGCAGGCAGTAGTTGTCGGCGAACTCGTCCTTGAGGTCGAGCACGATCGACTCCACCGCACCGCAGTCCAGGGCGCGCTGGCGGATGACGTCCATGTCCTCGCCGCCCTGGCCGACGTCGGCCGCGACGGCGACGATCTCGGCGCCGGTCTGGGCCGCGATCCAGCCGATGCAGACGGAGGTGTCAAGGCCTCCGGAGTAGGCGAGTACGACGCGCTCGGTCACGGGATTGCTCCTTTTTCTCAAGTGCAGGTTCAGCTGCGTGGTGCCTGGGCGAGCGAGAGGAAGTACGCGGCGATCGCGGCCCCGCCGTTGGGGTCGCGAGTGATGACGAGGACGGTGTCGTCCCCGGCGATCGTGCCGAGCAGGTCGGGCAGGGCGGCCCCATCGACCGCCGAGGCGAAGAACTGTGCCGCACCCGGCGGGGTGCGCAGGACCACGAGGTTGGCCGAGGCCTCGGCGGAGACCAGCAGTTCCTCGGCGATGCGGGCCAGCTTGGCCTGCGGCGCGCCCGGCTCGGACACCCGGGGGGTGCGGTCCCCGCCCTCGGCCGGGACGGCGTAGACCAGCGTGCCGTCGGTGTCCCGGATCCGGACCGCGCCGAGCTCGTCGAGATCGCGCGAGAGCGTGGCCTGGGTGACGGCCAGGCCGTCGTCGCCGAGCAGCTTGGCCAGTTCGTTCTGCGAGTGCACCGGGCCGCGCCCGAGCAGTTCGACGATCCGCCGGTGCCGGGCCGCCTTGGTGGCCGGGATGCTGGTGGTCACGAGGAGTGCTCCAGCAGCCAGACCAGGAGCGCCTTCTGCGCGTGCATCCGGTTCTCCGCCTCGTCCCAGATCGCGGACTGCGGGCCGTCCAGCACCTCGGCGGTGACCTCCTTGCCGCGGTAGGCCGGCAGGCAGTGCAGGACGATCGCGGATGGGTCGGCCAGGCCGAGCAGCGCGGCGTCGAGCTGGAACGGGCCGAACGCGGCCTCGCGGGTCTCGGTGTCGGACTGGCCCATCGACACCCAGGTGTCGGTAGTCAGCACGTGCGCGCCGGCGCAGGCCTGCTTCGGGTCGTCGGTGAGGGTGACCGAGCCCCCGGTGGTGGCAGCGATCTCGCCGGCGCGGGCCAGGATCGCCGGGTCGGGCACGAAACCGGTCGGGCTGGCGATCCGCACGTGCAGGCCGGCAGTGGCGCCGCCGAGCAGGTAGGAGTGCGCCATGTTGTTGGCCCCGTCGCCGAGGTAGGTCATGGTCAGTCCGGCCAGACGCCCGTGCCGCTCCCGGACCGTCTGCAGGTCGGCGAGCACCTGGCACGGGTGGAACTCATCCGTAAGTGCATTGACGACAGGAACGGTGCTGATCGAGGCCATCTCCTCGATGCGCTCCTGCCCGAAGGTGCGCCAGACGATCGCGGCGCACTGGCGGTCGAAGACCCGGACCGTGTCGGCGATCGGCTCACCACGGCCGAGCTGGGAGCTGGCCGCTTCGATGACCAGCGGGAAGCCGCCGAGTTCGGCGACCGCCACGCAGAAGGAAACCCGGGTCCGGGTGGAGTGCTTGTCGAACATGACGGCGACGGTCTTGGGCCCGGCCAGCGCCTTCGAGGCGAACCGGTCGGCCTTGAGCCGGTCGGCCAGGTCGAGCACCTCGAGCTGCTCGGCCGGGGACAGGTCGTCGTCCCGGCGGAAGTGACGGATCGTCATGGGGCGCTCGCGGCGTCGAAGATGCGCGGCAGGGCGTCCAGAAACTCCTGGACCTGCTCGGAGCTGAGCACCAGCGCCGGGGCGAGCCGGATCCGGCCGGGTTGCACGGCATTGACGAGGAAGCCGGCGTCCCGGGCGGCCGCCTCGACCTTCGCGGACACGTCGGAGGTGAGGACGATGGCCAGCCACAGCCCGCGACCGTCGACCTTGGCGAGCAGCGGGTGCGAGATCGCGGAGATCCCGTCGGCGAGCTGTCCGCCGACCTTGACGACGTGGTCGAGCAGGCCCTCGTCCTCGATCGCGTTGAGCACCGCGAGGGCCGCGGCGCAGGCGACCGGGTTGCCGCCGAAGGTAGAGCCGTGGTCCCCCCGCTGGAAGGTTCCGCCGAACTCGCCGAGGCCGATACAGGCCCCGATGGGCAGCCCACCGCCGAGGCCCTTGGCCAGGGTGATGACGTCGGGCATGCAGTTCTTTTCGAGTGTGGCCTCGTGCTGGTGGGCGAACCACGCTCCGGTCCGCCCGATGGCGGACTGGATCTCATCGAGGACGAACACGGCGCCGGTGGCGTCACAGATCTCCCGGGCCGCGGCCAGGTAACCGGGCGGCGGCGGCACGACGCCACCCTCGCCGAGGGTCGGCTCCAGAAACACCGCGGCGGTGTCGGCGTCGACCGCGTTGCGCAGGGCATCGACGTCGCCGTAGGGGACGAACCGGCCCAGCCAGCCGAACGGGGCGAACGGCTCGCGGATCGCGGTTTTACCGGTGACCGAGAGGGATCCCAGCGACCGGCCGTGGAAGGAGTTCTCGGCCGCGACGATCCGGGTGCGCCCGGTACCCGCGTGCCGGCGCACCAGCTTCAGCGCGGCCTCGTTGGCCTCGGTGCCGCTGTTGCACAGGAACACCCGCGACGGAGACCCGGCCACGCCGAGCAGCTCCAGCAGCCGCTCGGCCAGCGCGATGCCGGGCTCGTGCAGGTACAGGTTCGAGGTGTGCGCGAGCTGGGACACCTGTCGAGAGACGGCCTTGATGATCTCCGGGTGGCCGTGCCCGAGGGAGGAGACCGCGATGCCGCCGAGCAGGTCGATGTAGCGGTTGCCGTCGACGTCCCAGACCTCTGCGCCCCGGCCGACCTTCAGGGCGACCGGCGGGGTGCCGTAGTTCGGCATCAGCGCGGCGTCCCACCGCTGCTGCAGCCCGGCGGTGATGGGTCCAGTCATGCCGTCCCTCCGGTGTTCGGGCCTCCGGGAACGACCATCGTTCCGATGCCTTCGTCGGTGACCAGCTCGAGCAGCACCGAGTGCGGGACCCGGCCGTCGAGCACGTGCGCTGCGGGGACACCGCCGCGCACGGCGTGCAGGCACGCCTCCATCTTCGGGATCATCCCGGAACTCAGCGTCGGCAGCATCGCGGCCAGCTCGTCCGCGCTGAGCCGGGAGATCACCTCGTCGTCGTCCGGCCAGTTCGCGTACAGGCCCTCGACGTCGGTGAGCATGATCAGCTTCTCGGCCCCGAGCGCGACCGCGAGCGCCGCAGCCGCAGTGTCGGCGTTGACGTTGTAGAGCTCGCCGTCGTAGCCGCGGGCGACACTGGACACGACCGGAATCCGGCCGTCGGCGAGCAGGCCCTCGACCACGCCGGGGTCGACCTCGCTCACCTCGCCGACCAGGCCGATGTCGACCTCTTCGCCGTCGACGATCGCGCTGCGCCGGGTCGCGGTGAACAGGCGCGCGTCCTCCCCCGACAGGCCGACCGCGTAGGAGCCGTGGGCGTTCAGCCGCCCGACGATGTCGCGTTGCACCTCTCCGATGAGCACCATGCGGACGACCTTCATGGCCTCCGGCGTGGTCACCCGCAGCCCGCCGGTGAACTTGGACTCGATGCCGAACTTCTCCAGTGCCGCGGAGATCTGCGGGCCGCCGCCGTGCACGATGACGGGGTTGATCCCGGCCAGCCGGAGGAACACGAGGTCCTCGGCGAAGGTGTCCATCAGCTTGTCGTCGGTCATGGCATTGCCGCCGAACTTGACCACGATCGTGCGGCCCTGGAAGCGCCCGAGCCAGGGCAGCGCCTGGACCAGGATGGCGGCCTTCTGCTGGGCCTGCTCAGTTCTGCTCACGTCGAATACGCCGAGTTCTCGTGGACGTAGTCATGGGTCAGGTCGTTGGCCCAGACGGTGGCGGTGGCGGAGCCGGCCTTGAGGTCGATCAGCACGTCGACCTGACGCCCGCTCAGGTCTACTTTGTCCCGGGACTCCCCCACGCCGCCGTTGCGGCAGACCTGGACGCCGTTGAAGGAGACGTCGAGGGCGTTCGGATCGAAGGCGGCCGCGGTGGTGCCGACGGCCGCGAGGATCCGGCCCCAGTTCGGGTCGTTGCCGAACACCGCGCACTTGAACAGGTTGCTGCGCGCCACCGAGCGGCCGACGTCGACGGCCTCGTCCTCGGTGGCAGCGTTGACGACCTCGATCGCGATGTCGTGGGCCGCGCCCTCAGCATCGCGCAGCAGTTGCATGGCCAGGTCCAGGCACACGGTCCGCACGGTGGCGGCGAACTCGGCGGGGTCCGGCGTGATCTCGCTGGCCCCGGAGGCCATCAGCAGCACGGTGTCGTTGGTGGACATGCACCCGTCGGAGTCGACCCGGTCGAAGCTGACCCGGGTGGCCGCGCGCAGCGCGGTGTCCAGGCCGGCCGCATCGACGACGGCGTCGGTGGTGAGCACGACGAGCATCGTCGCCAGTCCCGGCGCGAGCATCCCGGCACCCTTGGCCATACCGCCGACCGTGTAGCCGTTACCGGTGGAGACGGCCTGCTTGGACACCGAGTCGGTGGTCATGATCGCGACCGCGGCCGCCTCGCCCCCGTCGACGGACAGCGCGTCGGCGGCGGCGTCACAGCCGGCCAGCAGTTTGTCCATCGGGAGTCGCTCACCGATCAGCCCGGTGGAGCAGACCGCGACGTCCGCGGAGGAGATGCCGAGAATCTCGGCCACGTGCTCGGCGGTGCGGTGGGTGTCGCCGAAGCCCTCCGGCCCGGTGCAGGCGTTGGCGCCGCCGGAATTGAGGATGACCGCGTCCACCCGGCCGTCGCCGAGGATCTGACGGGTCCACACCACCGGCGCGGCCTGCACCCGGTTGGACGTGAGCACCACTGCCGCGGCGTACGACGGCCCGTCGTTGACCACCAGGGCCACATCAGGCTTGCCGGAGGCCTTGATCCCGGCGGTGACCCCGGACGCCCGAAAGCCGGCCGGTCCGGTGACGGTCACGGTGCCACCCCGAGGGCGGACAGGCCGAGGGTCTCGGACAGCCCGAGCGCGATGTTCGCGTTCTGCACGGCCTGGCCGGCGGCGCCCTTGCAGAGGTTGTCGATCGCGGAGACGACGACGGCGCGGCCGGAGTCGAGGTCCGCGGCGGCCTGCAGGTGCACCGAGTTGGCGCCGAAGGTGGCGGCTGTGTGCGGCAGCTGCCCCTCCTCGAGCAGGAAGACGAACGGCTCGTCGGCGTACGCCGCTCCGAGGGCAGCCCGCAGCGCAGCGGTGTCCACGCCCGGCTTCAGCTTGGCGGTGCAGGTGGCGAGGATCCCGCGCGGCATGGGGGCCAGCAGCGGGGTGAACCCGACCGACACCGGTGCGCCCGCCGCCTGCGAGAGGCCTTGAGTGATCTCCGGGGTGTGCTGGTGCGCCCCGCCGATCTTGTACGGGGCGAGGTCGCCCATCACCTCGGAGCCGAGCAGGTTGGCCGCGGCCTTGCGGCCCGCGCCGGAGGTCCCGGACGCGGCGACCACGACGACGTCGTCGGTCTCGACGAGGCCGGCGGCCAGCAGCGGACCGAGCGCCAGGATCACCGAGGTCGGGTAACAGCCGGGGTTCGCGATCCGCTTGGCGCCCGCGATCAGCTCCCGTTGGCCGGGCAGCTCCGGCATCCCGTAGGTCCACGTCCCGGCGTGCGGCACCTTGTAGAACCGCTCCCACAACGCGGCGTCCTGCAGCCGGAAATCCGCGCCGAGGTCGACCACGAGCTGATCCGGCCGGAACGAGTCCACCAGCGCGGCCGAGGCCCCGTGCGGAAGGGCGAGGAAGACCACGTCGGCGTCGGCGAGCAGGGCGGGGTCGCTGGGCGCCATGACCTGGCCGGCGTAGCTGACCAGGTTCGGGTGGACCGCGGTGACCGCCTCGCCCGCGCGGGAGTCGGCCTGGGCGACGACGACGTCAAGCTCGGGGTGCCCGGCGAGCAGGCGCAACAGCTCCCCGCCCGCGTAGCCGCTCGCTCCGGCGACCGCCGTCCGCATGCCCACAGCGCGCTCCTCACATAAGAATGCGTTACTCGACAGAACTATACGCGCACGTCACCCGACCGGCGCAAACGAGATCTGGGACGGGTCCGACGAGAGCTACCGTCCGAGACGCGGTGATGGGGCCCCACGACGGGTGTCTCCGGGGACTTTCGGGCACGGGGGTTAGCGATGACGACAGTCGGTCTCTGCATGATCGTCAAGGACGAGGCGCAGATCATCGAGCGGTGCCTGGCCTCGGTCCGCAACCACATCAGCCACTGGCTGATCATCGACACCGGGTCGACCGACGGAACCCCGGACCTGATCCGGCAGGCCCTCGCCGACGTCCCCGGCCGCCTCTACGACCGGCCCTTCGTCGACTTCGGCTACAACCGCACCGAGGCCGTGCAGGCCGCGCGCGTCGGTGCCGACTACACACTGGTCCTGGACGCCGACGAGGTCCTGATCACCTCCGGGGACTTCGCATGGCCGCATCTGGAGACCGACGTCGTCGAGGTCGCCCAGATGACCGGCAACCACACCCGCCGGCACGCTGCCCTGCTCTCCAACCGCCGGTCGTGGCAGTACGACGGCGTGCTCTTCGAGCGCCTGCGCACGGCAGAGACCGACACCCGCGCCTTCATGCCCACACTGGTGGTGCGCGAGCTGAAGGACGGCTTCCGCCACACCAGCGTGACGCCGATAGAACGGAACACTCTCGACGCCCGCATGCTCGAGGCCGCGCTGCGGGAGGACCCGGAGAACCTGTACCTGCGCTACCGCCTGGCCGCCTGCTACCGGGACAGCAACCGCGGGACCAAGGCGCTCGAGGCCTACACCGAGCGGGCCGCGCTGGGCGGCGACCGCGGCGAGGTTGCCGACAGCCTGCTTCAGGTTGCGCACCTGCAGCAGCGCAGTGGCGCCGAGGCCGACCTGGTCATGGCCGCCTACCTCAACGCCTGGGACGCCATGCCCACCCGGGCTGAGCCCCTTGCCGACCTGGCCGGCTTCGCGCGCGAGCAGGGCAAATACTCGGTCGCGCAGCTGATGGCACAGCGAGCGATGGGCATGACGCCGCCCCTTGACGCGCCGTACATCGACGAGACGGTGTATCTCTGGCGGAGCGTGGACGAGTACGCGGTGGCCTGTTACTGGAACGGCCATGTCGTCGAATCGGCCATCGCCAGCCACAACCTCATCGCCCGCGGTGTCCTTCCGGACGCCGAGCTTCCCCGGGTCGAGCAAAACTTGCAGTTCGCTCGCGCCCGTTGCGAAGAGGCCGGCCTGTCCCTCGCGCCCGCGGGGATCGGCGACGAGGCCGTCGTTCCGGTTGCCCCGGCCAGCGTGGGCGTCGGGACGCCGGTCGCGGCGGTCTCCCCCATCGAGACCGTGCGGTTCGACGCCGGTACGCCGGCGACCGTGGCAGCGGGACCCTCGGCCGCCGGCCACGGCGGCCCAGCCGAAGCGGAGTCGGAGGCCCGTATCCCGGTGCCGATGACTGCGCTGGACGACAAGGCGCACCAGTTCCGTGGGCTGGTCCCGGCGATGGAGCCCGAGAACTCCAACTAGATCAGCGCACTCAGCCCGCCAGATCGTCCAGCGCCAAAACGCGGTCGCGCTGGCCGGGGATCGGGAACAGTCCGGCCATCGGTGGCTGCGGTGCTTCAGCGGTCGGCGTCATCGCCCAGATCTCGTCCCACTCACGACCGGTCATGGTCGTCCCCCTGTCCCCCGAAGCGCGCAGGGCCGGCATGTCCGGCCCGTGGACCCAGCCGACCATCACTGCGGGTCGCCCCGCATGTGCCGTCCGGGTGAAGGGAGGTGTTACCGGGCGCTACCAGCGGAATTGATCTTCGCTGACCATGTGCTACCCGAGCGTCACTTACTCTTCGGCCATGACCGCGAACGGGAACGGCTTCGGAGGCTCGGAGCGCAAGCACCCGGCCTCCCGCCTGATCCTGCGCGGGTACGGCCCGCTCGCGGCGCTCATCGTCGTACTCCTCCTGGTGACGATGCTGGTGCCGAGCCGGCCCAAGGACGACGAGACCACCCAGTTCAACACCGACAGCAGCGGGTTCAGCGCGCCGGACCAGGGCACCGGCCAGGTGAACACCCCTGCCGGCACCGCTCCCGTCGGCAACGCGCCCCTGGACACCGGGCCCGCGACCACGACGGGTCCCGCGACCAAGGGCGGCAAGGTCACGACCAACGCCGTCGGCGGCGCCCAGCCCGCGACCAGCTGCTCCGGCGGGGCCAAGCAGGACGCCAACACCGCCTACTCCCCGCCGTGCGTGGCCTGGGCCGGCGGTGACAACGGTGGCGCCACCTCGCGGGGGGTCACCAAGGACACCATTACTGTCACGTTCCGGGACATCGGCAACCCCCTCGGCGACGAAGACTCCGAGCTGGCCAAGACGGCCGAGAAGAAGGGCATCGTCGCGAGCCCGGAGGCCACCGCGCGCACCCGGCAGGCGCTCCTGGACTACTTCAACCGCACCTTCCAGCTCTACGGGCGCCAGGTGAAGATCGAGACCTACAAGGGCCGCGGCGACGCCATCAAGGAGCTCGGCGGCACCGGCCAGGAGGGCGCGAACGCGGACGCCCTCAAAGTGGGTCAGGAGATCAAGGCCTTCGCCGACATGACGGCGATCAGCCAGCCCTACCTCGACGCTCTGGTCCGCCAGAAGGTCGTCGCGTTCGGTGGCCTGCACCTGCCCTCCAGCTACTACAGCGCGCGCGCTCCGTATGCATGGGGCCAGCTCGTCGACTGCACCGCGCTGCTGTCCAGCGCCGTGGACCTGATCACCAAGCGGCTGCCGCCCTCGGGCAACGCGACCCGCGCCGGCAGCGCCGCGCTGCGGGAGAAGCCGCGCAAGTACGGCCTGGTCATCCCCGACGACGCGGTCTATGCGCAGTGCATCAACGAGGCTGGGCCGAAGCTCGCCGCCGCCGGGATCACCATCACCAAGGAGATTCGCTACTCGCTCGAGATCGCCAAACTGCAGCAGGAGACGCCGAACATGGCGGCCCAGCTCAAGGCGGCCGGCGTCACCACCGTGCTGCTGGTCACCGACCCGATCCTGCCCTTCTTCCTGTCCGGTTCGGCCACCCAGCAGGACTTCTGGCCGGAGTGGTTCGTCACCGGCACCGTGCTCACCGACGCCGACGTGGCCGGCCAGTTCTACGACCAGGACCAGTGGCAGAACGCCTACGGGCAGAGCTATCTCTCCGACATCCGGCAGGGCAAGGCTTCGGAGTCCTACCGGGCCTACAAGAAGATCCGCCCGCAGGACGAGCCGACGCTGACCCGCGACCTGGACTACTACTCGCTGCTGATGCTGTTCATCGGCCTGCAGGGTGCCGGTCCGAACCTGAATCCGCAGACGTTCCAGCAGGGCATGTTCGCCTACCCCGGCGCCAGCGGCCCGCTCGGGCACTGGAGCTGGGGACCGAACGACTACACGGCGATCGACGATGCGCGTGAGATCTACTACGACCGCCGCGCGCTCTCAGCGTTCAACAACCAGCCCGGCCGCTACATCTCGGTCAGCGGGGACCGCCGCTACCGCGGCGACTGGCCGGCGAAGGATCCCGGGGCACCGACCCCGACCGCCGCCGCCCCCTGACCGTCCGGCACCAACACCGTGTGTCGGCGGGTGGGTCCGGTGACGTGGCGGGCTTCGCTGATCCAAGGCCGATACCCCGGCGCCGTCATCATCACGAGCACGGTGCCGGTGTCCGCGCCGTCGTCGAGCCGGCACAGGTAGCTGCCGTCCTCCGCGACCACGGAGTTCCCGATCTGACGCCCCCGCAGATCGATCAGCATCACCATCGCCCCGGCGGGCACGCCACCGTGGGCGCCGCGCACCGTCCCGTAGAGCACCGGCCATGCGTCGACCGGGACGTCGACCGCGGGGTGCCCGTCGTCGAGGCGTGCGCGCAACCGCTCTCCCTCAACGTCGACGTCGGGCAGGATCCGGTCCAGCCATCGCGGCAGCCACCAGGCGGACTTCCCCAGCAGCGAGAGCAGCGCCGGCACGAGCGTCATCCGGACCACGAAGGCGTCGACGAGCACGCCGAAGCCGAGCGCGAAGCCGAAGGACTGCAGGATCGGATCCGGAGCGAGAACGAAGCCGAAGAAGACGCTCATCATGATCACGGCCGCGGCGGTGACCACGCGCGCGCCCTGCTCGAACCCGACCGCGACGGCCCGGGCCGGGTCCCCGCCGTGCACGAACTCCTCGCGCATGCGGGTGACCAGGAAGACTTCGTAGTCCATGGCGAGACCGAAGACCAGGCCGATCATGAAGATCGGCAGGAAGCTGATGATCGGCCCGGTACCGCCGATCCCCATCGACTCGAGCCAGCCCCATTGGAAGATCGCGACCACCGCACCGAACGTCGCGGCGACGCTGAGCAGGAAGCCGGCGACGGCCTTGATCGGCACCAGGACCGAACGGAACACCAGCAGCAGGAGCAGGAAGGCCAACCCGCCGACGACGGCGAGGAAGGGCAGAAGCGCACGGTCGAGCTTGTCCGAGACGTCGATCATGATCGCCGTCGAGCCGGTCACCGCGAGTTCGACGTTGGCCTCGTCGCTGATCGCGTCGCCGTTGTCGCCGCGGATGCGGTTCACCAGCGCGGTGGTCTGCGCGTCGGTCGGACCGGTCTCCGGGACCACGGTGATGATCGCCGCGTCCTCGGCCTCGTTCAGGTTCGCGTCGGTGGCAGTGACGACCCCGGGCAATTCGCGGAGCCGGTCGCGCACGGTGTTGGCCGCGATCTCCAGATCGGTGCCCGGCCGCGGCTCCACCGCAATCAGCAAGGGGCCGTTGAAGCCGGGCCCGAAGCCCTCGGCCAGCTGGTCGTAGGCCTGGCGCTGCGTGGTGTCGGTGGCGCGGGTGTCGTCACCCGGCATGCCCAGGCGCAGGTCGAGCAGGGGCAGCGCGAGGATCAGCAGGCCGACCGTCGAAGCCCCCACGGCGACCAGGCGGTGACGCAGCGTCAGATTTCCCCACCGCGCTCCGAGAGTGGGCCGGTCCGCCCGCGGCGAACCGAGGCGGCGCAGCTTGCCCGGCAGCCGACCGGGTAGGACCCGCTTGCCGGCGAAGCCGAGCATGGCCGGGAGCAGGGTAAGGGCCACGAAGACGGCGATCACGACGGTGAACGCCGCCCCGAGGCCCATCGCGGTCAGGAAGGGAATGTTGACGACGGACAGCGCCGTCAAGGCGATGATGACCGTCAGGCCGGCGAACACCACGGCCGAACCGGCCGTACCGGTGGCCCGTCCCACCGCTTCCTCCGGCGGGCGGCCGGCCGCCAGTTCGAACCGGTACCGGGACACGATGAACAGCGCGTAGTCCACCGAGACCGCGAGTCCGAGCATGAGGGCGAGCGAGGACGCACTCGAGCTGAGATCGAAGAATCCACTGGCCACCGCGATGCCCATCATCGACAGCGCGACGGCGATGACCGCGTTCAGCAGGGGCAGCCCGGAGGCGGCGAGTGAGCCGAGGGTCAGGATCAGGACGAAGGCCGCGATCACGATGCCGGCGACTTCGGCGAGGCTTTCTTCTTGCTCGACTTCCGTGGCGTCGCCACCGAACTGAACGCCCAGGCCGGCATCACGCGCCGGGTCCGCGGCCTCGAGGAGGGCCTCCTGCGCAGCGTGGGTGAGTTCGTTGACCTGCACCGCGTAGGAGACCTGGGCGTAGGCGGTCCGGCCGTCGGGTGAGACGGCGTCGGCCTCGTAGGGATCGACCACGGTGCTCACCTGCGGTGCGTCCCTCAGGCCTTCGACGACCTCGTCGAGAACCTCACGTCGGGAATCCGCGCGCAGGTCATCGCCGTCCGGGGCCGTGAAGACAACCCGCGCCGTGGCGCCGTCCACGCCGGTGTCCGGGAACTTCTCGGCGAGCAGGTCGATGGCGCGCTGGCTCTCGGTGCCAGGGATCGTGAACTCGTCCGAGGTCTCGCCCGCGAGCGTGCCCGCGGCCACGCCGGCCCCGAGCAGGGCGACGAGCCACAGCACCGCGACCCAGCGCCGTCGGCGGAAACACCACCGGCCGAGCCGGTACAGAAGGAGCGCCACCCAACCCCGATCTTCACAACGTTCAAACAATTGTGAACGTTATCCACCGGCTGCACAAGTCGTTTCGAGGCAGTCCCGGTCAGGCCTTCGGAACGCGACGAGCCTGGTGTTCCTTCCACCGCTCGGAGATGCCCTTGAGCTCGTCGTCAATGAACCGGACGAACTCCGCGAGCTCACTGAGCCGCTCCGCGCCGGGAGATTCGGCACCGAGCACCAGGACGCCCTCATCGGCCAGATCGGCCAGGTGCGGCGAGGCCTCCCGCTTGCGCATGACGGCGCCGAGGATGCCGCCGGAGGCCAGCCGGTAGTGCTCCTGGCGGGAGCCCGGGATCGGGTCCCGGATGACCAGGCCGGAGTCGATCAGGTGGTTGACCGCGGCGGAGATGGCGGCCGCGCTGACCCCGAGCAGTTCGGTCAGTTGCCGGGCGGTGAGTTGCTCGCGTTTCTCACAGAGCAGGGCGACGTAGACCCGCGCCGGCATGCGCGGCCAGCCGCGCTCGTGCAGCGCCAGGGACATGCGCTCGACCAGGGTGCGCAGCGGATCCGGCGCGGCGTCGGCTGCCACGACCACGGTCACCTCCTGTCGCCGCTCTGAGTCTCTGACCTGCGGATTCGTGACTTGTACCCCGGTTGGGGCCGGATCAGTGCCCAAGGCTGAGTATCCGCCAGGCACGGATTCGTTCCCGCACAGGCCCAGGACAGCTTCCCATGCGCACAATGGTCCGAACCGGTAAAGAATTCGCGTCATGCCGTACCACGTTCACATATTTCCGAATACGGTGAATGTGGCGGTCGCCGGCTCCACCAGCCGCCGCACCGACCACGAATCCGCCGACGTCGGGAGGCGCCAATGAGGGCAAGCCGCCGCATCCGGCTCGGGCTGCCGCTGGCCGCCGGCGCGCTCATCGCCGGCTCCGCCTCGGTGCATGCCGGGCCGGACAAGACCCCCAAGGTCGAATCCGAGACCCAGGGTCAATCGCAGGCCGTGCTTGCCCGGCTCGTCCCCTACGTCGGTCTGCCCGGCGTCACCACCAGTGTCGGCCTGGTCACCGCCCAGGTGGCCAACGGCACCGCGCAGTCCTCCGCTGCGGCGGCCGACTTCGGTCTCATCGGCATGCTGGCCGGCGGTGCCGCAGGCGGCCAGGCGCCCGAGGGCGTCGCGCTCCCCTCGCTGCCCTCCCCGATCGGCGCCGACAGCGAGGGCACCACCTCCGTCGAGCGCGACCCGTTCGCCGAGGCCGGCGTGCCGGCACTGCCGTCCACCGGCGGGGCCAGCGACCCGCAGGCCTTCCTCGGCCACGAATCCGCCAGTGCCACCAAGGACCCGCTCGCGGCGACCGGCGTCGTGCAGGGACCGACGCTTAAGGTGCCGGGCGTTTTCGAGATGGCAGGCGGCCGTTCCTCCGCAATGTCGGCGCTGACGGGCTCCGGCTCCGAGGTCACCCTGAGCAAGCTCGATCTCGGCAACGGCCAGGTCGTCCTGTCCGGCCTGCGCTGGGCCGCCAACCAGGCCAACTCGGCGAGCGCCACCTCGGGCTTCAGCATCGGATCGCTGATCGTCGCCGGTCAGAGCCTTCCGGTGGACAGCCCGGCCGAACTCGCGGCCAGCCTGACCCAGGCGAACGAGCAACTCGCCCCGCTCGGCCTCGTGCTGGACGCGCCGACCAACATCGCCGACGCCAACGGCGGATCGGTCGCCCCGCTGGTGCTGCAGATCCGCAACCCCGAAGCGCTCGTCGACCCGACCAACCAGACCTCCGCAGCCCTGGCCCCGGTCATCACCCAGTTGATGGACGCGGTCATCGCCGCCAACCCGGACGCCGCCGCCGCGCAGATCGTGGCCAACGCGCTCGTCGGCGGTGCCGGCGGTCGCAGCGGTGGCCGGCTCGAGATCGGCGGCGTGAGTGTGCGCTCCGGACTTGTCGAGCTCGAGAGCGGTTTCGACGCCGTGACCGACGCCCTGACCGGCGGCGCGCTTCCCACCACGACCGTTCCGACCGACAACACCCCGGTGGTCGACTCCGCCGGGATCGGTGACGTCCCCGCCAGCGACGTCCCGGTCGACACCAATCTGATTCCCGCTCAGTCGCCCGCCACCCAGAACGCCGCCCTCGGGAGTTCCGAGGACACGAACAACAGCCTCGCCATCCTCGCGCTCGCGCTGGGGTTGTGTGCGGTCATTGTTCTGGCGCTCGGCGATCGACTCCGGATGGCCGCGAGCGCGAAGTGAAGCCCCGCCCCACCCGGCTGATCCTGTCGGGCTACGGGCCGCTCGCGGGAGTCATCGCGGTCCTGCTCATCATCACCGTCACGGTGCCGAGCAAGGCACCGACCGGTGACGAGGAGATGGCCTTCGCAGCTCCCGACCAGTTCACCGCCACCAGCCCGGACACCACCCTGCCCGGCGCGCAGGTGCCCGTCACCGCGACCACCGGCAAGCCCGGCAAGGGCGGGAAGGGCTCCCAGGTGGTGACGCCGGCTCAGGTTGCCTCGGCACCGCAGGCCCAGGGCGTCGCCGCGGCCGCGAACTGCGCCGGTGGCGCGCTGCAGGTCGCCGGCAGCGCCTACTCCCCCGCGTGCGTGCAGTTCAGCGGCAACAACGGCGGGGCCACCAGCCGGGGCGTCACCAACGACACCATCACGATCGCGATCCGGGAGAGCAACGCTTCCGACCGGCGCGAAGAGGAAGAGGACGATGAGGACAGCGAGCTGGAGAAGAAGGCCGAGGAAGCGGGCATCTCCGCCAGCCCCGCCGATCGCAAGCGCGAGCTGGACACCCTCGTCGCCTACTTCAACAAGAACTACCAGCTCTACGGCCGGCAGGTGAAGCTCGTCCGCTACACCGGACGCGGCGACGGCCAGGCCGAGATCGCCGGCGGTGGCCAGGAGGCGGCGAACGCCGACGCGGTCAAGGTGGCCCAGGAGATCAAGGCCTTCGCGGACCTGTCCGCGCTGACCCAGCCCTACATGGACGCCCTCGTCCGGCAGAAGGTCGTCGCCATCGGCGGCCTGCACATGCCGCAGAGTTACTACCGCAGCCGCGCGCCCTACGCGTGGGGCCAGCTCGTCGACTGCACCACGTTGATGAACTCCGCGGTCGACCTGATCGCCAAGCGCCTGCCGGCGAATGAGAACGCACTCCGCGCGGGCAGCGAGTCCTTGCGGCAGAAGCCGCGCAAGTACGGGCTGATCTTCCCCGACGACGCGGTGTACTCGCAGTGCATCAACGAGGCGCGCCCGAAGCTCGAGGCCGCCGGGATCAAGTTCACCAAGGAGATCCGCTACGCGTTGCAGTTCTCCAAGCTCCAGCAGGAGGCGCCGAACATGGCGGCGCAGCTCAAGGCCGCCGGCGTCACCACGCTGTTCCTCGTCACCGACCCGCTGCTGCCCTTCTTCCTGACCGGTTCGGCCACCCAGCAGGACTTCTACCCGGAGTGGTTCGTCTCCGGGACGATCGGCACCGACGCCGACGTGGCCGGGCAGTTCTACGACGCCGACCAGTGGCGCAACGCGGTCGGGCAGAGCTACCTGACCGGTTTCGGCTCCGGCAAGGACTCCGAGGCGTACAAGGCCTTCGCGACGATGAAGAACGGCAACCCGACCTCCCTGGTCGACCTGACCTACCAGACGCTGATGATGCTGTTCATCGGGCTACAGCAGGCCGGGCCGAACCTGAACCCGGTGACGTTCGGCAAGGGCATGTTCGCCTACGGCAAGCACGTCGGCGCGTACGGGCAGTGGAGTTTCGGGCCGAACGACTACACCAGCACCGACGACGCCCGGGAGTTCTACTTCGACCCGAAGGCACTGAGCCCGTTCAACAACAGACCGGGCCGCTGCGTGCCGGTGAACGGGGGCAAGCGCTACATCGGCGCGACCTGGCCACCGAAGGTGAACATGCCGATACCACCGGCCGTGGCGCCGTAGGCCCGGCGGACGACGAAGCTCATGAGTCCACTGCCCGCCGCAGTGCCCGCCGCGCTGAACGACAGGCGCAGCCGCGTGCTCGCCGCCGTCGTCGGCACCCCGATCGCGTGGGTGATCCTGAACGCGATCCTGCCCTCCGGCCTGCCCCTGGGCGTCGTCCTGCAGGGCGTGGTCCTCGGCTCGCTGACCGGGCTGTCCGCGCTCGGTCTGGTGCTGGTCTACCGGTCCTCGCGGATCATCAACTTCGCGCAGGCGGCGCTCGGGTCGGCGGCCTCGTTCCTCGCGGTCCAGCTGTTCCTGGTCAAGGGCTGGAACTACTACGTCGCGATCGGGGTCGGCCTGGTCGTGGCCGCGCGTGATCGGCGCGCTCTGCGACCGCCTCGTCGTCCAGCGCCTGTTCTGGGCGCCGCGCCTGATCCTCACCGTCGCCACCATCGGCCTCGCGCAGATCCTCGCGGCCATGCAGTTCGCGGTGCCCAAGCATCGTCGGCTCCGGCGGCGGCTTCGGCGGCCTGCAGGGCTCCTTCCGCACTCCGCTCGACATCAAGTTCACCTTCGAGGGCCTGGTCTTCACCGGCGCCCACGTGATGATCCTGATCGACCGTCCCGATCGTGCTGCTCGTCTTCGCGCTCTTCCTCACAGCTCCGCGGTCGGCGTCGGTATCCGCGCCACCTCCTCCAACGCCGAGCGCGCGATGCTGCTCGGCATCCCCGTCCGCCGGCTCTCCACCCTGGTCTGGGCCCTGGCCGGTGCGCTGTCCGCGCTGGCCGCGATGCTGTCCGCGCCGCTGGTCGGAGCGGCGGCGAGATCGCCGGCGGGCCGTCCCTGCTGCTGCCGGCTCTGGCCGCCGCCGTCATCGCGCGGATGGAAAGCCTGCCCGGTGCGGTCTTCGCCGGCATCGGGGTCGGGGTGTTCCAGCAGACGGTGTTCTGGAACACCTCGCGCTCGAGCTACGTCGACGTCGCGCTCCTGATCGCGATCCTGTTCTCCCTGCTGCTGCAGCGGCACAAGCTCACCCGCGCCGCGGACGCCAACACCGCGGGCTGGGCCACCGCCGACGAGGTGCCGCCGGTCCCGGCCGAGATCCGGCACCTCCCCGAGATCGTCTGGGGACGGCGCCTCGTGCTGGCCGCGGTCGTCACCGGGGCGATCCTGCTCCCCTACGCCCTGAGCCCCAGTCAGATCAGCCTGCTCGGCACCGTCACGATCATCTACGGGCTGGTCGCCATCTCGCTGGTGGTCCTCACCGGCTGGGCCGGCCAGATCAGCCTCGGCCAGTTCGCCATCGCCGGAGTGGGCGCGGTGGTCTGCGGCGACCTGATCGCCAAGACCGGCGTCGACCTGCTGATCGCGATGCTGGCCGGCATGGGCACCGGCATGATCGTCGCCGTCGCGATCGGTATCCCCGCGCTGCGGATCCGGGGCCTGTTCCTCGGCGTCACCACGCTGGCGTTCGCCGTCCCGCTGTCCACCTACTTCCTGAACCCGGCGAACTTCCCCGACGCGATCCCGACCCAGGTGGACCGGCCGCTGGTGCTGGAGCGCTACGACCTCTACGACGAGCGCACGCTGTACTGGTTCTGCCTGACCATGCTCGCCCTCGCGTTGCTGCTCATTCACGGCATCCGGCACTCCCGCACCGGGCGAGCGATGATCGCGGTCCGCGACAACGAGCGGGCTGCTGCGGCCCGTGGCCTCAGCCCGACCAAGATCAAGCTCGCCGCGTTCGCGATCAGCGGCGCGCTGGCCGGCCTGGCCGGATCCATGCACGTGATCGCGCTCGACGGTGTCCGCGCCGGCACCTACTCCCCCTCGATCTCCTTCGAGGCGTTCACCATGGTCGTGCTCGGTGGCGCCACCTCGGTCACCGGCGCCCTGCTCGGCGCGATCTTCCTCAGCTACGCCAAGTACAAGCTCTCCGGCGGCATGCAGCTGTTCGTCACCGGCGCCGGCGTCCTGTTCGTGCTCCTCGTGCTGCCCGGCGGGCTCGGCCGTGTGGTCATCTCCGGGCGCGGCTTCTACTTCCGCCTCGTCGCCCGGCTGCGCGGCATCACCCTGGCCGGCCCCGGCGGCGAGACCGGCGCCACCGAGGTCGACCTGGCCGCGATCGGTGGCCGCTTGAACGCGGCCGGGCCCGATCCCCTCGCCGTTCCGGAGGACGGCCCCGGCCCGCGCGCTACCGGCCGCCCGGCAGGTGCCGGATGACGGACCGTCAGTCAGATGGTCACGCTCTGCTCGAGTGCACCGGGCTCGAGGTCTCCTACGGCCGGAACAAGGTGCTGCACGGCGATCGACGTCTCGGTCAGCGCCGGCGAGGTGCTCGGCCTGCTGGGCACCAACGGCGCCGGCAAGTCGACGTTGCTGCGGGCGATCTCCGGGCTGACCCCGCCACGCCACGGCAAGGTCCGCTTTGACGGCAAGGACACCACCGGCTCGTCGCCGATGAAGATGGCCCGGCTCGGCCTGGCCTACATGCCCGGCGGGCGCGGCATCTTCCCCGACCTGTCCGTCGGGGAGAACCTGCGGATGGCCACCTGGGTCACCCGCAAGGACAAGGACCACTGCGCCGCGGCCGTCGCCCGCGCGATCGAGCTGTTCCCGCAGCTCACCACCCGCATGGAGGACCGCGCCGGCCTGCTCTCCGGCGGCCAGCAGCAGATGCTGGCCCTGGCGCAGGCTCTCGTGCAGGGCCCGGCCGGCGAGGACGGCAAGCCCGGCGCCCGGGTGCTGCTGATCGACGAACTCTCCCTCGGTCTCGCCCCGGCGATCGTCGCCGAACTGCTCGACGTGGTCCGCCACCTGCGCGACCAGGGCCTGGGCATCCTGCTCGTCGAGCAGTCCGCCGAGCTCGCCCTCAAGGTCTCCGACCGCGCGATGTTCCTGGAGAAGGGCGAGGTGCGCTTCTCCGGCCCGGCCCAGGAGATCCTCGAGCGCGGCGACCTGATCCGCTCGGTGTTCCTGGCCGGGGCGCTCGAGCAGGCGGACGAATCGCTGCCGCACATCGACGGCCTCGAGGTGCCGGAGGTGGACCCTGAGGCGGTACACGACGCGCGCCAGCACCTCGACGATCCTGACTACGTCCCGGTGCGGGTCCATCCCGCGCACCACGAGGACGAGACCGGCGAGATCCTCGCGATCCACCCGGACACGGCAGATGACCCCGAGGGCATCGACGAGATTGACGAGGACCTCACCGACATCCTGGAAGCTGCCGCAGCCGCCGAGGACGCAATTCCGGTCGCGCGGGTCGTCATCGCCACCCGCAACCTGCGCAAGACCTTCGGCGGCGTCGCCGCGATCGCCGGTGTCGACATCGAGATCCGGGCCGGGGAGATCGTCGGCCTGATGGGCCCCAACGGGGCCGGCAAGACCACGATCCTCGACGCCATGTCCGGGTTCCTCGTGCCCGACACCGGGCGGGTCTACTTCAACGGCAACGACGTCACCGACCTGACCCCGCAGGCGCGCGCGCACCTGGGCCTGGGCCGCTCGTTCCAGGACGCCAAGTTGTTCCCCGGCCTGACCGTCACCGAGACCATCGCGGTGTCCTGCGAGCGCTGGGTGACCTCGCGTGAGCCCCTGGCCGCCGCGCTGCGGCTGCCGGCCTCGCTGCTGTCCGAGATCGACGTGTCCGAACGCGTGGACCGGATCATCTCGCTGCTCGGGCTCGCGGTGTTCCAGGACCGGTTCGCCAGCGAGCTGTCCACCGGTTCGCGCCGTCTCGTCGAGTTCGGCTGCCTGCTCGCGCAGGAGCCGGACGTGCTGCTGCTCGACGAGCCGGCCGCCGGTCTGGCCCGCGCCGAGGCCGAGTTGATGGGTCCGCTGATGAAGCGGATCCGGGAGGCCACCGGCGGCGCGCTGGTGATCGTCGAGCACGACGTCGGACTGCTGCGCCGCACCTGCGACCGCATCATCGCCCTCGAGTCCGGGCGGGTCGTCGCCGAGGGCGCACCCGATGACGTGCTGTCCGACCCGACGGTCATCGCGACCTACCTCGGAGCCGAGGCGGCGGCCGCGCACTGACCGTAAGGCAACCCTCGGGAGTTCCCGCAGAACGAGATTTTCAAACCGGCCCGGCGTGTAGCGCCGATGTGGCGTGGGCCACCTCGTCCGGTTATGTACGGTTTCGTGTCGCCTGATCGGACCAACAGTTCTCCAGCGTGCGGACATGGCGACCACGTAAGCCTCACCCTGTACGAGTAAAGCGTCGAGAAGCGGCGCCGACGTCGAGGAGATCGCCATGGCGGCACCGGAGGAGAGTCCCCGTACGGGGTTCCGCCTGCCGCTGCGCGGCGGCCCCGTCGTCCCGCTGGTCGGGGTGTGCGTCGGCGTGGTGGCTCTCACGGCTGCGGTGACGCTCGGTGGCGAGGACTCCTCCTCGAACACCGACAACGCCGGCACCCTGACGACCGCGATCGTCGACCCGTCCACCGTGCCGACCGCCAACAATTGCGTCCTGATGGTCGACGGCGTCGCGCGCACGATCTCGGTACCGGACGCCCGGACGCTGACCCAGATCGCCGCGGTCGGCTGGCAGGTCAAGGCCCCCGCGGACATGGTCGCCCGGGTGCTGGACCTGGCCACCGCCAAGCCGAACCAGACCGTGACGACGACCCAGGCCCTCGACCTGTTCACCCGCGAGGACTCAGCAGTCCCCTCCGCCGCCGCGGTGGCCGACCTGCGGGCGCTGACCCAGCCGGGCGGGCTCACCTGCGTCTTCGGCCCCGCCGCAGTGCCGGCGGAGGCCAAGGGCAAGTCCGGACTGACCCCCCGCGCGGACGCGATGCGGCAGGGCGTGCTCGACGCCTTCGGCAAGCTCACCATGAGCGGTTACGGCGCGAAGGCCGCGAAAAACTCGCCCGAGGCCGCCGGCCGGGCACTCAACATGGCGGTTCCGGAGACGTTGTCCACCGAAGCCGGCGCCGGCTGGGTGCTCGCCCACTGGCTGACGGCTCGCGGCGCCGACTACAAGCTCGACGACGATCGGGTACGGCGACCGGGTGTGGGCCCCGGCCTCCGGGTGGCAGACCACCACGCCGGGCCAGCCGACGGTCACCCCGGCACGGGACGGCCGGGTCTACGTCGCGGTTACCCCGGGCGCCAAGGCGACCCAGGCAAAGAACAGCAAGAAGTCCAGCGCCAAGAAGGCCAAGAAGAACTGACCGAGTTCGGCCTGACGCAGCGTCAGCTTGGAGAATTCCCGCGTCTCCGCTCTCGTCTGAGACAATGGTCCGGATGACCGCGTCGCATTCAGCCGGGCCCGGAGCCCAACGAGCCGTCGGGATCGCGGTCGCCGCGATCCTGCTGGCCGGTGGCGCCGTGGCGGTGCAGGCCACGCGCAGTGACGGTTCCGCCACAGCTCCGCAGGCGGTCGGCGCCGCGGACGCGAGCGGCCTGGTCGACACCTCGACCCGGGACCGTGCGATCGCCTCCCGTTCGAACGAGCGCACGAAGGGACCGCGCATCGTTCCAGCGCCCGACCACCAGGAAGCCTGAGTGCCAACTCGACCTCGGCTACGGCGTGTGGGCGATCGACATGACCGCGGCCCGGACGCTGACCATGCTCACCGCCGTCGCCTACCGGGACGGGCTCAGCTACGTGAAGGCCGCGCGTGCTTTCGAGCACGCGCTCACCAAGCAGGGCCGGGTGCCGCTGCGGGCCGATCAGGCCCGCTCGGAGATCCGCTGGAAGCGACTGCACCCGGTCCCCCGCACCACGTCCCTCGACGCGGTCCACGCGATGTTCCGCCCGCACAGCCTGACCTGCGTCACCCCGGCGCGCTCCATGCCGCAGCAGTTGATGGAGACCAACGGGCTGACCCTGCGGACCATCACGATGATCCGCGGCTGGGCCGAGGCCTACGGCGGCCGGCCGATCGGCGGCTTCGCACCGGGCGGGATCAGCGGCGGCCACATCGAGAACTCGGCGCACTACGACGGCCGCGCGGTCGACATCTTCTTCAGCCTCACCGACCCGGACAACAAGGCCCGCGGCTGGCTGCTCGCCCACTGGCTGGTCGCCAACGCGGACTACTACCAGATCGCTACGCTGATCTTTGACGACATGGTCTGGTCCAACGTGAACTCGGTGATGGGCTGGCACCCGTACGTGCACCCCTCGGGCGACGTCACGAATCCGACACTGCGTCACCTCGACCACATTCACGCAGACGTGGTGCACGGCTCCTGATCGGTCCTAGAGTGCGCCCATGCGGATCTCACTCCTGCTCGGCGTACTGCTGGCGGTGACAGCGGCCGGTTGCAGCGACTCCGACGACGAGGAAGCCACGGCTTCTCCGGACACCACCACGGTGGCCAGCGCGTCACCGACCGCCGCGTCCTACGTCTCCCAGGTCAACGCCCTCTGCGAGGCGCTGATCCCCGGCGTGATGGGCATCCGCGGCGACAAGGACGGGGACGGCGGCGGTGACCTCCCGGCGATGGAGGAGTTCGAGGACCAGCAGCTGAAGATTGCGCCGATCACCGCGGCGTTCGACGCCGAGGTCGACGCCATCCCGGTGAGCGAGGCCGACCGGGCCGCCGCGGACGCGTTCGACGACTACCGCGAGTTCACCGACGCCGACACGGCGAAGATCATCACCGCCGCGCAGTCCGGCGACGAGCAGGAGTACCAGGAGGCCCTGGAGCTGTCCGCCGAGTTCGAGACCAAGCGGGCGGCCCTGGCGGCCGAGGGGATCTCCTGCCCCGCCCGTTAGTCCTCGGCGAGGTGCGTGCCGAACCAGGCGAGTAGCTGCGTCTGAGCGGCAGCGGCCGCGGTCGCGTTGTAGCGCTCCCCGGTGTTGTTGAAGAACGCGTGCTGGGCGCCGTCCCAGACCTTGATCTCGTAGGTCAGCGCTGCCGCTTTGAGCGCGGCCTCGGCCGCGGCCATCGACGCGTTGACCCGCTCGTCGCCGCCGGCGTACATGCCGAGCACCGCGGCCTTGGATCCGGTGAAGTCGGGGGTGGCGGGCACGATTCCGTAGAACGGGATCGCGGCGGCGAGCCGCTTCTCCTGCCCGGGCCCGGTCTGCAGCAGGTTCCAGGTCATCCCGCCGCCGAAGCAGAAGCCCATGGCGCCGAGCTTGAGATCCTCACCGGCGCGGTCGAGCAGCTGGTCCACCCCCGCGGACAGGTCGCCGAGCAGTTGCTCCGGCGGCATCGCGGACAGGGCGGCGGTGGCCGCCGCCTGGTCGTCGAACCCGGCCAGCCCGTCCTTGCCCTCGCGCGAGAGCAGGTCCACGCACAGGGCGCTGAAGCCCTGGCTCGCCATCCGCCCGACCAATTCGAAGAAGTGGGTCGTCAGGCCCTTGTTCTCGTGGATGACCAGCACGGCGCCCTTGGGCTTGTCCGCGGCCTTGAAGGCGGCGCGGAAGTCCTGGCCGTCGGCCCGATACTTGATGAGCTTGCCCACGGCCTCACCGGGCGGCGCGGTCGCCTGCGGAGCCACCGCGCCGGCCGGGGTCTGTGATGCTCCCGGCCCGGCGGTCTCCGGGTCCTCGTCGTCGTCGCCGCACGCGGCCAGCAGGGCCGTCGCACCGGGCAGCCCGACGCCGAGGAGTCCGAGCCGGCGGATCGCTTCCCGTCGGCTGAGCAGCCCCTCGGAGTACTCCTCGGTGACCTCGCCGACCAGGTATTCCGTCATCGCCATGGCGCGCACCCTAGATCGTCCGGCTGGGAAACCACTGCCGACACGGCCGTCAGAAGAGCGTCTGCGGCTCTGCCTCCGCCAGCGGAACGATCAACTCGGGGCCATTGTTCCGGTGGTTGTTGACCGCCGTGCTGACCGGATACGCCTCGAGGCCACTCCCCGGACTGGGCACGAGCAGCCCGGTCAGCGGGTCGGCATCGGACTCCGCCGGATCCAGCCAGGTGGCCCACGCCGACGGCTCGACGAACATCGGCTGCCGGTCGTGGATCTCCCCGATCGCATCGCTGGCGGTCGTGGTGATCACGGTGCACGTGCGCAGCCAGGCCGTCGGGTCGTCCCGCTCCTTGGTCTTGTCCAGCCAGAACTCGTAGAGCCCGGCCATGGCCAGCGGGCCGTTGTCGCGGCGGCGGATGAAGAACGGCTGCTTGCCGCCGGCCTTCGCCACACCAGCTTTGGGGGCGTACCACTCGTAGTAGCCGTCGGCGGGCAGCAGGCAACGGCGCTTGGCGAACGCCTGCGCGAAGGCCCGTTTCTCCGCCACCGTCTCGACCCGGGCGTTGATCATGCGGGACCCGATCTTCGGGTCCTTCGCCCAGAACGGGACCAGCCCCCACTGCAGGGTGACCAGCCGCCGCGTCGGCTCGGCGTCCTCGGGCTCGTCACGGCCGCGGCGGGTCACCACGCCGTAGACCGGCTTCGTCGGGGCCACGTTGTAGTCGGGCTCCAGGCGCTCCTCGACCGGGACGTCGACCGAGTCCAGGTCGAACTCGGCGACGAGGTCGTCGACACCCCAACTGGCTCCGTAGCGCCCGCACATGCCTTCACGTTAGCCGCCGGTACCGTCAGTGCATGCCGCAGAAGCCGCGCAACCTGCACCCCGATGACGCCCAGGACGAGCGCCTGGCGGCGCTGCCGCTGGACACCGCGTACACCTACGCGTACCTGCCCACGGTGCTCGACGACGAGGGCCGCGCCAAGGACCAGCCGGCCGTGCTCAACGGCTACCTGTGGCCGCTGCGGGCCGACGCGCACCCGACCGACGCGATGGAGGCCGACCTCGCCGCGCTGCACGAGGCCGGCCTGATCTGCCGGTACGAGGTCACCGCCCGGCCCTACCTGCACGACCCGCGGTGGAAGACCCGGCACAAGGTGGCCCGCCCGACCCCCTCGACCCTGCCGCCGTGCCCGGAGCACGAGAAGGGATTCGACGAGGCGGTCACCGAGACCCTCGGCCGGTTCGCCGAGCAGATGAACTCCGTCGTCGAGGTCGCGGCCAGCCACATCGACCAGAAGCGGATCGGGGACTCGGTGGCGCGGCTCGTCGAGGACGTCACCTATCTCGTCGACCCGGAGAAGGCCGTGGCGAACGGGCAGAAGGTCCGCAAGATGTTCAGCCGGTCCAAGAACGGCGAGGAGCAGGGGGCCGAGCCGGGCGCCGAACTGGGCCCGGAGCCGGGCGGCCCGCAGTGACGGCCCGCGAGCCGGCCAACGTCCTGCACTGCGGCGGGTCCTCGCCCGAGGTGGCGTGGTCCACGATCAACGCCGGCGAGGCGATCCCCGGCGTTGTCACGACCTTGACCTGGAGCCTGTTCGGCGAGCGCACCGAGCGCGGCCTGCGCGGTGCCTTCTGCGACCTCGGAGTTCTGACGGAGGCTCAGACCGCCCGGCCGCCGCGTCCGGACGAGCGGGTCTGGGACATCTTCTTCGGGCGGGCGGCCGCGAACCTGGAGACCTTCCGCTCGCTGGCCGACCGGATGCCCGGCACCAGCGGCGACGCGATGGAGTCCCAGCTCTTCGGTACCGTGCGGCCCGGGGTGTCCAGCCGCACCCAGTTCCGGCGCTATCCCGTGGTCGCGGCCAAGGCGCCGATGGCGATGTGGGGCGTGGCGAGCGAGCTGGACCGGGCCGGCGAGCACATCTCTGAGTGGTGGCGAAAGTCGATCACGGCCACCCCCACGATGACGGCCGATCAGGCCCGCGCGAACCTCGATGCCGCCGCGCGCAAGTTCGCCGGCGTCATGCGCCCGCACGTCCTCGCCGCCATGCTCTGCCAGGGGCTCTACGAACAGGTCCGCGCCGCCGCCGAGCGGGCCGGCCGGCCGGGCCTGGAGATCGCGCTGGTCACCGGCTACGGCGACATGGCCGAGACCGCCTACGTCGGGGACCTCTGGGACGTCTCGCGGGGCAGCCTCTCCCTCGACGAGTTCGTCGCCCGGCACGGCTACCACGGTCCGAACGAGGGCGAGCTGGCCGCGCGGGTCTGGCGGCTGGACCGGGCGCCGCTGGACAAGCTGCTGCAGCAGTACGCGCACCTCACCGACGCCCAGGCGCCGCGGGCCATCGAGGCCGCGCGCACCGTGGAGCGTCTGCAGGCGGAGAAGGAACTGCTCGCCGGCTCGGCCCGGACGCAGCGGACGGCCGCGGCGATCGTGCTCAAGACCGCGGCCCGGTTCATCCCGTTGCGAGGCACCGGCAAGGCCGCGTTCCTGCAGTGCGTGGACGCGGTCCGCGCCACCGCGCTGCGCCTCGGCGACCTGCACACCGAGGCCGGGGTGCTGGCCGCGCCGGACGACGTGTTCCACCTGACCCTGGAGGAGCTGGCCGCGCCCGTTCTCCCGGCCGGGGTCGGCGACCTGGTGGCCGAGCGTCGCGCGCTCCACGAGCGCTACCGGGCCTTCGAACTACCGGAGTTCTGGGAGGGTGCCCCGGTCCCGATCGCGGTAGAGAAGCCCGAGCCCGCACCCGCCGGCCAGACCGTCGTCGTCACGGGCATCCCGGTCACTCCCGGCGTTGTCACCGGCCGCGCGCGGGTGGTCCGCGATCCCGAGACCGACGACGGTCCCGAAGCCGGCGAGATCCTGGTGTGCCGCACCACCGACCCGAGTTGGGCGGCGGTCCTGATCATCTCCGCCGCGCTGGTCATCGACATCGGCGGTCCGATCAGCCACGGCGCCATCGTCGCCCGCGAGCTCGGCATCCCCTGCGTGATCGGAACCCGGGACGGCACCGCCAGGATCACCGACGGCGACCTGATCGAGGTCGACGGGTCGGCCGGCACCGTCACCGTGCTGCGCTCGGTGAACGACTCTCCCAACGGCGCCGTGGGTGACCCCGCATGACCGGCTCCCCCTGGCGTCTGCTCTCCATCCTGCCGATGCCGGACGAGGTGGTGCTGGAGGCGCTGGGTGACCTCGCCGAGCGCACGAAGCTGACACTGCTGCGGACGGCCACGGTTCCGGAACTGCACGCCGCCCTGGCCGACGCCGAGATCGTGCTCGGGTCCTGGCAGAGCGCCGGCGCGGTCCACTTCGACACCGCCGCCGTCGCTGCGGCCGGCCCGGACCTGGTGTTCGTGCAGCAACCGAGTGCCGGGGTCGACGTGCTCGACGTGCCCGCCCTCACCGCCCGCGGTGTTCCCGTGGCCAACGCGGCCGGGGCGAACGCGCGCGCGGTGGCGGAATGGGCGGTGGCCGCCGCGCTGGCGCTGTGCCGCTCGATCCCGTTCGCCGACGCGGGCATCCGCGCCGGTGGCTGGCCGCAGATGGAGGTGGTGCGGCGCGGGCACGGCGAGCTCGGTGGCTTGCGGGTCGGCATCCTCGGCTTCGGTCCGGTGGGCACTACCGCTGCCGGGCTGTTCGCGGCGTTCGGGTGCGAGGTCGCGTACTGGTCCCGCGCCCCGCGCGAGGTTCCCTACGGCTGGCTGGAACCCGCCGCGCTGTGCGAGCGCAGCGACATCGTCGTCCTCGCGCTTCCCCTGAACCCGGACACCCGCGACATCGTCTCCACGGACCTGCTGGCCGCCATGCCTGCGGGCGCCTACCTGATCAACGTCGGCCGGGCCGGCACCCTCGATCATCCAGCTCTGCTCGCCGCGCTCGAGGCGGGTCACCTCGGCGGCGCGGCGCTCGACGTCTTCCTCACCGAGCCGCTGCCCGCCGACGACCCGCTGCGGGACAACGACCGGATCCTGCTCTCCCCGCACGCCGCCGGCGCGACCCGGCAGTCGGTCGCGCGGATCATCGAGACGTCGGTGGCTGAACCTGCGCCGAGCGCTGGACGGTGAACCCGTGATCGACGTGGTCAACGGCCTGGACCCGGTGATCCGGCGGCGCGCGTGAGGTACCCCCCATGAGATACGCACTGCTGCTGCGCGGGGTGAACGTCGGCGCGAAGACCAGGCTGGCGATGGCCGACCTGCGCGCCGCGCTGGAGTCCGCCGGCTTCGAGGACGTGTCCACCTACCTGCAGAGCGGCAATGCGGTCGTGTCCGTTCCGGGGCGCAGCAGTGCCGCGAAGGTCGCCGAGCGAGTGCGCGCCGCTTTCGGCGCGGGCCTGCCCTGGAGTCCCGGTGTGGTCGTCCGCGCCGGCCCCGAGATGGCCGCGATCGTCACCGTGCGGAACTGGAACTAGGTCGTCGCACTGGCGGAGCGGACCACCGGATGACCTAGGCGAGCAAGCGAGCGACGTTCGAGGGCTCCGCGCCCAGATCGACGTAGAGCTGCGCCCACCGCCGGTCGTTGCCGTTCGGGCCCTTGCCGTCGCAGAAGGCCTGCACCGCCTTGTTCGCGGTGTAGTACCTCAACATCTTCAGGACCGCAGTCGTCTCCGCGTTCTCACCGCCCGTGTACGCCTTCCCGGGTTTGTCCGGCTGGTGATCCATGCACTGGACGGGGTACGCGGTCTCGTCGCCGGTGACGAACGCTCCGTCATCCGAATCGGACCCACAGGCCGTCAGCAGGAGAGCCGTGGCCGCAGCCGCACCGGCTGTTCTCAGTCGCATGGTGATCATCGTCCGATCCTGTGAGAGTTCGTTGAGCATCAGTCCGACGCCGACCGCGATCACCAGGCCGGCCGTGACGACCGGCATGACCGCCGAGAGCCGGGTGAGGGCGGCACCGCGCCGGTGCGCGAGCAGCCCGTCGACGCGGTCGCGCAGGCGGACCAGAAGCAGGCCGGCCGCGACCAGGGTGAGCGCCATGCCGAGGCCGTAGCCGATCACCAGACCGACGCCGAACCAGGTCCGGCCCAGCGCGATCGCGCCGAGCAGCACGACCAGCGCAGACGGGCTGGGGACCAGCCCGCCGGCCACTCCGAGCCCGATCAGTCCGCGGCGGGTGAACCGCTTCTCCTGGACCTCGTCGTGATGCGGGTGGTGGTCGTGATCTGCAGCCGGTTCGGCCGCCACAAGCACGGCACCGGGCGCATGCGAGTGCGCGGCGGCCGGCGTGGACGGGGCGGCGTGGGCATGCCCGTGCCCATGACCATGACCGTGACCATGCCCGTGACCATGCCCGTGACCGTGGCTGCGGCTGTGGCCGTCAGCTTCTCTGCCCCGCCAGGCCGACCGGAGCAGGAACCCACCGATCACCGCGATCAGGGCGCCGCTGATCAGGCCGAGCCAGGCCAGCAGACCTTCACCGCTGATCGCCGCCGAGGCCGGAGAGCAGCATGCCCATCGCCAGCACGCCGCCGGTGTGCGTCGCGGTCACCGTGGCCCCGACGATCAGGGCGTCCCGGGGCCGGCCGCGCCGGCCGACCAGGTAGGCGGCCATCACGGTCTTGCCGTGGCCGGGCAGCGCCGCGTGGGAGGCGCCCAGCAGCATCGAGACCGCGAGGGCAGCCAGCCCACGCCCAGCGTGAGATCGCGGTCGAGCAGGCCGTCGAAGGTCCGATTGACCGGAGCCAGCGACGCGGGCCAGGGGGCCGGCGCCGTCCACCCGCGGCGCGCAGCCCGGGCGAAGCTCCGTTGCCCGGGCCGGGTCGTCAGCCGGGCTTCGCGCTGGTCGAGCGGTGAGGCGAGCAGGTCCTCGGGATAGACGCGGAGCGCGTCGCTGACGCTGCGGTCGGCCACGGACGCCGCGGTCATCGCGACGCCGCGCCCGGTCGCGGTGATCTCCCGCCACCCGACGTGGTTGTCCTGGTAGCTGGTGGCGAAGTCGAGGTTCGAGACGACCGCCAGATTCGCCGGTGCGGCGAGCTCGCACTCGATCCGGGTGACCTGCAGGCCCTTCTCCCCCGGCAGGTAGGCCATCGAACTTCCGCGCAGCGACCAGCTCAACGGCTGGCCACCGACCGTGCCGCGTACAGCGCCAGCCAGGACCGTGCACTCCTGCTCGGCCCGCTGCGAGAGTTCGGCCGCCGAGGCGGTGCCATCGCGGTCGGCGTCCACACCGGACTTCTGCTGCAGCGTGGGCACCTCGGCGATGTCGATCACGGCGTGGTCCAGGACGACGTCGGGACGCAGCTCGAGGCCGTGGTACTGGTTGATCGAGAAGTTGTTCAGGGGGTGGGCCTGGGCCGCGGAGATTCCGGGGCCGAGCCCGGCGAGCAGCAGCCCGCCGAGGCAGCCGAGGAGCACGCCACCGCGGCGCAGACCGGGCGCCACCCCGTCGAGTCTGACGCACCGTCACTCCGCTCGGGATCATGTGGGCCGCCCGAAGCTGGGCAGGGTCGCGGTCGAAGCTCGGGTTGTAGGAGCGGACGCGGGCGGCGTCGGCCGTCGGCCGCGTCGCGATCGCCCAGGGCGCGGTGGATCTCGGCGCGGTGCTGGAAGAACAGGGCGTTGCGCCAACCCCGGGCCACCGCGCGGTCCGCGTAGGCCAGGGCCTCGCGGTCCCGGCCGGCCCGGTGCAGCGCCCAGGCCAGCGCGTCCGCGACCACTGCACTCTTGCGCCGGTCCCACTCGGCGCGGGCGTAGCGGACCGCCTCGGCGGCCGAGCCGTGATCGGCCTCGTACTCGGCCAGGCGAAAGGTCGTCGCGTCCACCGTTGTCGGCGAAGAGGCGGTGCAGGGTCTCGACCAGCGCGAACTGCTCAGCGGCCTCGCCGGTCCGGCCGAGCTTGGTCAGCAGTTCGCCGTACTCGACGACGTACTGCGGGTTCGGCACCCGGGAGACCAGTTCGGCGTAGCTGGTCAGCGCCGCGGTGGTGTCCCCCCGCAGGGCGGCAACCTTGGCCCTGCCCTGCAAAAGCGCGGTGCTCTGCGGGTCGGCCACCAGGCCGGCCTCGTACTGGCGGGTGGCCTCGGCCAGCTCACCGCCGTTGAAGGCCAGCTCACCGAGGTAGTAGCGGCAGAACCCGACGTCGGCCGGGGTGAAGGCGTCGTCCAGGGCGCGTTGCATGAGCCGGCGAGCGCCGGCCCGGTCGCCGCGCTGCTCCAGGTCGTAGGAGGCCCGGGTCAACGCCGGCAGAGCAGGCTGCAGGTCGAGCATCCGTTGCACCGCCGCGGTGGCGCGCGCCGGCTGCCCGAGCTGGGTGTAGGCGTCGGTCAAGACGGCGTAAGCATCCGGGTTGAAGGCGCTGACCGCGACGGCTCGGTTGCCCCACTGGGCGGCCGCGGCGAAGTCGTGCCGCGCGTTGGCGAGCGCGCCCTGGCCGATCAGAGCCGGCAGGTTGTCCTCGGGCTTGAGCTCGAGCGAACGGTCGAGGGCGGTCTGCGCCTTGGGGTAGAAGGCGGGGTCGCCGCTGACGCGGGCCTGCTGGACGTAGGCGGCGCCGAGCTCGGCGTACGCCGTGGCGTCCTGGGGCATCTCGACGAGGCGGCGCCTGCAGACGCTCGATCGCTGTCGCTGCCTCGGAGCGCAGCCCGATCGGCGACACGGCGAAACTCGTGCCCAGTGCCGGCGCTGCTGCCGGCCGGGACGCGGCGTTGCTGTCACCGTCCGAGACCAGGCCGAGGCCGAGCGCGCCGCCCACGAACAACGCGGGCGCGATCACGGCAACAAGGCCGATCCGCCGGAAAGAGGATTTCGTCATCTGCGTCCACCAGGGGGATGAGGGCGGACCGGCGCCGGCGACCCGATCGGGGCCACCGGCGCCGGCTGGGTCACTGGGTGTTGACCGCGTCCTCGTTCGGGCTCGCGATGTACGGGAACCGCGAGGTGAAGCCCCGGCTGTTGCCGTTCACACCATCACCGGCAGCGAGCGCCATGACGATCTTGCCGCTCTTGGCGGCGCCCATAACCGCCTGGATGGAGATGTCGACGACGTCGTCTCCGAGACGGCGACCGTTCGGGAACCCCTGGAAGTCCCCGGCCAGCACGCCGAGCCGGTTCGGGCTCTTCGTGACCGGCACGCTCATGTTCAGGCGCAGTTGCTCCGACGGAGCGATCTCACTGGCCACGGCGTCCTTGTTGAGGATGTGCGCGTTGAGGTCGGCCTGAATCGGGCCGGTGCTCTTCGCGATACCGGTGCCGAAGATCTGCAGCAGGTCCGTGCGGGGGCCCTTCGGCGCCTTGAGACCGTAGATGCCCTCGATCAGCTTGGGCACCTCGGGCCGGAGGATCCGGTTGACCAGCGCCTCCCACTTGCCGTCATCGGCCGGGTTGCTCCGGTTGAACTGGTCCTTCATGCCGGCCGCGGTGACGATCTCGTTGACCAGCGGGTTGCCCAGGCGCGAGACCTGGGTGAAGCCGTCGTCGTCGACCGGCCGTGTCGGCCACCGAGTTGTTCGAGGTCCCGAGCGGGCAGGCACCCCCGATGGAGACGGTGCCGCAGGCCTCGTTGTTCTCGTCGTCCCCGGTGATCGGGGTGTTGACGTTGCTCGTGCTGACGCTGGCGGAGCGCCGTTCCGTCGTCGACCAGACGCCGATCACCGGGTTGCGCTTCGCGTCACCCTTCAGCGCCAGGGCGCTCTTCGGGATCTGAACCGCGAGGGTGTTGACGTTGTAGCCCTTGAGCGTGTCCTGGCCCGCCTCCGAGAGGTTGGCGCCGTAGAGCAGGTCGAACACGCGCAGGTCGAGGGCGAAGGAATCGTCCGCTGCGCCGGCGTAGGTCTTGCCGGCACCCTGGCCCTTGTCGAACCCGCGGGTGGCCTGGCCGCGCAGCTTGCCGTAGTCCGGCATCGAGGCCTTGCCGGTGAAGGACGGGGCGGCGATGCCGTTCTTGATCAGCACCTTCTCGCCCGATGCGGTGACCCGGGTCAGGGTGTAGCGCTGCTTGAACAGGAGATTCGGGTCGGTGAGCTTGCCGACCGCACCGTTGTTGTAGAGGAAGGTCTTGTTCCCCCGCTTGTCGTCGTTGCGGAACTCCCACCGGTAGGTGATGTCCGCAACGCCGTCGCCGGAGTTGTCGACCTTGATGTTGTAGCGGGCGTCGGTGGCGAACGGGTAGAAGTTCGGGCCGCCGTTCGGGTCCTGGAACGGAAGCCAGTTCGCGAGCAGCGTCACGGTGTTCTTCTTGTCCGGGCTGACGAACGCGTAGGTGTCCGTGTTGTCGGCCTGCGGGTCGTTCGCGATCTGCGGTGCCTCGCGGTGGCTGGACGCGGTACTCGACGTCCCGCCGAGGAGCGTGAGGCCGCCCAGTGCCAGAGCACCGGTGAGGCCGAGCGCAGTCGCTGTCGCGACCTTGCGCCGCCGGTGTGTCGGTTCGGTCATGCGGGGTCCTTCCGAAGTTCGTGCATGGATTCACCCTCGAGCGCCGGGGCTGTGAGCAACGCCTGGAGCATTCGTCCCGGGCCCACCCCGGGCTTGCGAGGAGCATCCTGGGGACCTCGAAGCGGACGCACAGGGATCGGTCCCGGCGCAGGTGATCGGCGCCCTCGCCGGGACGGATTGGTCAGCCGCCCGTGACATAGCGCGCACTGCGAACTATCTCGCAATAACACATGATGCCGCGGCTAAGGTGACCAGCATGTCCCCTTGTGCACCCCGTCGTGGGTACACCGCCGCCCTGCTTGTCGGCATCCTTGCTCTCGCCGGCTGCGGCGATGAGAGCGGCGGCGGGGCGGCCGCCGGTGTCACCACGCTGCGCGTGGTGACCACGGTCGCGCCCGATCACCTCGATCGTCGCCGCGGTGGCGGGTGACCGGGCGCGGATCGACGGCATCGTCCCCGAGGGCACGAACTCGCACACCTTCGAGCCACCGCCGAGCGCCGCCAAGGTGCTCGCCGAGGCCGACGTCATCTTCATCAACGGGCTCAAGCTCGAGGACCCGACCAAGGAACTCGCCGACGCCAACCGGAAGTCCGGCACGCCGATCGTCGAGCTCGGGCACGAACGTCCTGCCCGAGAGCGAATGGATCTACGACTTCTCCTTCCCGAAGAACGAAGGCAAGCCGAACCCGCACCTGTGGACCGATCCGACCTTCGCGATCAAGTACGCCGAGGAGATCCGCAAGGAGCTCACCAAGGCGGACCCGGACGGTGCCGCCAGCTATCAGGCGAACTACGACGTCTTCAACCGGCAGGCAACCGCTCTCTCCGACGCGCTGAAGTCCGACCAGGCCAGCCTCGCGGCCGACGAGCGCGAACTGCTGACCTACCACGACGCGTACGCCTACTTCGCCAGGACCTACGGGTGGACGGTGATCGGCGCGATCCAGCCGGAGAACTTCGAAGACCCGACGCCGAGGGAGATCGCCGAGCTCATCGACCAGGTCAGGGAGGCGAAGGTCGCCGCGATCTTCGGCTCCGAGGTCTTCCCGAGCAAGGCGCTGGCAGGAGATCGGTAAGGCCACCGGCGCGGAGTACGAGGACACCTTGCGCGACGACGACCTGCCCGGCGCGCCCGGCGAGGCCGACCACTCCTGGCTCGGCCTGATGCGCTACGACTTCCGCACGATCATCGCCCGGCTCGGGGGCACCACCACGGCGCTGGATGCCTTGGAAACCAATCCCGCGGTGCCCGATCGCGCGAACTACCCGCAATGAACAGCCCACTGATCCGACTGAGCGGCGTGGGCTACCACTACGGCGACGCTCCGGTGCTGACCGGAGTCGACCTGGAGCTGAACCGCGGCGACTTCGTTGGCGTCGTGGGGCCTTCCGGTTCGGGCAAGACGACGTTGCTCAAGGTGCTGCTCGGAACGGTGCGCCCGCTCGGCGGCACCGTGGACCGGGCGCGCGGTCTACGCGTGGGCTACGTGCCCCAGCTGGAGACGGTCGACTGGAACTTCCCGGTGACCGTGGCCGAGTGTGTTCTGATGGCCCGTCCCGGACGGACCCTGCCGTGGCCGACCAGGAGCGAGCGCACCGAGGTGGCCCGCGTGCTGGATCGCCTGAGCATCGGGCACCTGGCACACCGTCACATCCGCGCGCTCTCCGGCGGTCAGCAGCAGCGGATGTTCGTCGCCCGGGCGCTGCTGCGCGAACCGGACCTGCTGCTGATGGACGAGCCGACCACCGGCGTCGACTTCAACAGCCGGCACGAGGTCCTGCACCTGCTCGGTGACCTCAACGCAGCCGGGACCACCATCCTGCTGACCACGCACGACCTCAACGGGGTGGCCGCACACCTGCCGAGCCTGGTGGCGCTCAACGGATCGGTGATCGCGGCCGGTGCCCCGGTGGACGTCATCACCGCCCCGGTCCTGGAGCGCACGTTCGGGGCGCCGATGGAGGTGCTCCAGCACCTGGGCCTGCCGGTCGTGCTCGATCCAGGCCCGCACCTCGTCGGCCGGCGGAAAGGCTGAACCGTGTGGGACCTCGCTGACCCGTACGCCTACGACTTCTTCCTCCGTGGTGTCTTCGCCGCGACCCTGGCCGGCGCCCTGTGCGGTCTGGTCGGGGTTTTCATCGTCCTGCGCGGAATGAGCTACATCGGCCACGGGCTCTCGCACTCCATCTTCGGCGGGTTCGCGGCCTGCTCGGTGGTCGGCGTGAACTACTACCTCGGCGCCGGCGCCTGGGGCCTGGCCTCGGCGCTGGCCATCAACTGGATGTCGCGGAGCAAGCGCATCGGGGCCGACGCCGCGATCGGGGTGGTCACCACCGCCTCCTTCGCGCTCGGCATCGCGCTGATCTCCTACTTCGGCACAACCGGCCGCAGCTTCGATGCGGCCCTGTTCGGCAGCATCCTGGGCATCAGGACCTCCGACCTGTGGATCCTCACCGTGGTCACCGGGTTCGCCCTCGCGGTCGTCATCACCCGGTACCGACCGCTGCTGTTCACCACGTTCGACCCGGACGTGGCCGGTGCGAGTGGCGTCCGGGTCGGCCGCACCGATGCCCTGCTGATGTTCGTCCTCTCGCTGTCGATCCTGTGCACGCTGAACGTGATTGGCGTGACGCTGGTCGCGGCCACCCTGGTCATCCCCGCGGTGACGGCGCGGATGCTCACGCATTCCTTCGCCCGGATGCTGGTCCTGTCCACGCTCCTGGGCGCGAGTTGCGGCTTCGTGGGGATGAATCTGAGCTACCACCTCGACGTCCCCTCGGGCACGACGATCGTACTTACCGCGGCCGCGGTGTTCCTGGTGGTCCTGACCGCCAGCAGCCTGCGCCGCGCCCCGCGCGAACACGCGGCATCGCATGCGCACGAGCACGTGCACGGGGGCTTCGCGCACAGCCATGCCCACGGCGCCCACGACCATCCGCACACCGCGCACGCCCACGAACACGTCCACGATGGAGAGGCCCACGCCCATCTGCACGCCCATGAGACCGGGCGCGAGGACCAGCACGGCCACGCGCACACCTGAGGAACCATGCGGACGCCGGCCCCGCCCGGTCTGTCATGCCTCAGGTCGGACTGAGGACGTCCCGCACGTGCAGTAGACCGTCGCGAATGGTGTTCCTGGCCGTGTCGCTCGGGATCTCCAACTTGGTGGCGACCTGCCGACAGGTCAGTCCGTCGTAGTACGCAAGCCCCACTGCGTCGGGTTGCTCGCCGGGGACTCCCTGGGCGGTTCGAGAGGGCGCCTCCCGATCGCGGACGCACGCCACTGCCGTGCGGTGCGCGGTGGTCATCGCCCGTGTCATCGCGCTTCCTTGGCCTCGGCGTCTGACCACGCCGTAGATCGGTGCGCTGATCGACGAATCGTCGTCGGCCCACCCGAGGTCCGGGGGCGATCCGCTCTGGTGCATTCAGCGCGCCGGAGCCCCAGTCAAGCACGGACCGGCGATGTGGCCGACCACGGATCGTTACCCAGGGTCAACCATCGCTGCGGTCCGCCGCTACGAACCGCTGGCAACGATACGAACAGCCGTGACGTGGGAACCCCACAGTCACTTATCAGACGGAGCCCACATGAACGATCCTTCCGGACTCGCCAGTGTCGCGATCCTGCTGGCCTGCACCTTGGCCAGCCTCGCGTTCACGGCGTTCTGGGCGCTCGCGAACCGCCGTCCCGAGGCCGTCCGCGTTCACCTCACCGGTCGCCGGGCGAGCCCGTACTGGTACAGCCCGACGGGGCTGCAGGACGAGCGCGGTCTCAGCGCACGGACGATGTCACCCGTTTCAACCGCAAAGGTCGCACCTACCGCGAGCTGACGCAGCGTCGGAAGCTGCGTCAGGCATCGAAGCGGAGCGGGCGCCGCCCCTGGAACCCGACGTCAGGCCTGTGGTACCAGGCCAGGCCGAGATCGCCCTCCAGCCAGCACAGCAGGACGTTCTCGCCGTCCAGGCTGGCCGGGAAGTCCATCAGCAACGGCGCCCAGCCCTTCACCTGCACGCCGGTGTCCTGGATGGTGCGCATCAGGCTCTCGAGTCGCTGGTTGAGCTCGTGCAGCTCCATCGCGCCGCCCAGCGAGTGCCCGCGGACCGAGGCGCCGATCTCCGCCGCGTCGGCGCGCAGCGTGATGAAGCGGTCGATGGTCGGCATCAGCTCGAGGAGCACCTCACGCGCCTCGGCGACGGTGAAGATCGGAACGGCGGTCATACCGGGAAAGCGTGCCACGCCTGGCCCGGACGGGGCCAGGGCATGTCATGCCCTAGCGGTTGTTCACGACCCGCGGGTTGGCGTCCGGCTTGAGCCAGCGGACGACCCAGGCCATGTCGGCGGGATCGCCGAGCTGCACGCACCCGGCGGTCGGCACGAACGGGGCGCCCTGGTTCGAGGTGTGCATGAAGATCCCGCTGCCCTTGCCCGGCACCGGCCGCTCCCCCTTGCCGACTGCCAGGCGCGGGTGGTTCCAGTCGATCCAGAGCCCCCAGCTCATCATCCGGCGGTCGCCGCTGTTGTTCCCCTTGAGCTCGACCCAGGTGTTGTAGCTCTTGCCCTGGGCGTCACTGACCACCGAGGTCGGCAACCGGCGGCGCCACGGCATCTCGGTCGGGCTCTCCTCGGTGGTGGAGAACGTGGTGACGATTCCGTAGACGCCGGAGGGGGTGCGCATGTCGCCCTGGCGCCGGGTCGCGGCGGAGGCGAAGCCGTTCTGCCCGACCTGGGAGCGGAAGACGGCCGGCCTGGCGTCTCTGGCGATGCCATGGGTGACGATGCGCCAGGCCCCGTCGACTCTCTCCCAAGCCTCTGTGCGGGTGCACCAGATCTGCTTGCACCACTTGTTGGTGCGGACCGTGCGCAGGGCCTGCGTGGTGTCGGCCGGCAGTCCCTTCGCCCAGGTCGGGACCATCGGCTGCGTGACGCCCTTGACGGAGGCCTTCAGCGGACCCGGCAGCACGCCGTAGGTGGCCGTCTGGATCTCCGTCGGCGTGGAGGAGACCTGGGCGGAGGGGTCGAGCGCACCGGTGATGCCGAGGGCGCAGACGATCGCGGCGCCGGTGACCAGCGCGATACGGCCCACGCGTGCGCCTCCTCGGCGACGGTGGGCGTGCGCGGTGGTGGGCCGGCCGTCCATCGCGTCCACGATCCGCTGCCGTAAACCTCGTCGAGGGCAAAAGCGCGCGGCGAGACGCACACTTGACCGGCTCCTGACGGCCTTTCACCCGAATCGGGCGAACCGCCTCGTGCCGTTAGCCCGTTAGGGTCGTCACCCTCTGCAACGTCCGAAAGACGGTGAGCTATAACTCACTCTTCTTCGGACGCCGCGGAGTGTTCAGCCGCGCAGGACGGCCCCGGTGGCTGCGGTAGCGGCCGCCACCGCAGCGTCACGCGCGGCGGTGGCCTCCTCGACCGTCAGGGTTCGGTCCGGGGCGCGGAAGCGCAGCGCGAACGCCAGGGACTTGCGGCCCTCGCCGATGCTCGCGCCGGTGTAGACGTCGAAGAGGCGGATCGACTCCAGCAGCTCCCCCGCGCCCGCCCGCAGGGCAGTCTCGACCGCAGTGGCCGGGACGGCGGCGTCGACGACGAGCGCGACGTCCTGGGTGGCCGGCGGGAAGCCTGAGATCGCCGGGGCGCTCGCGACCACACCACCGGCGGACAGCAGGGCGTCGAGGTCGAGTTCCATCGCCACCGTGCGCGCGGGCAGCTCCAGCGCCCCGATCGCGCGGGGGTGCAGCTCGCCGGCGTGACCGATGATCCGCTCACCGCCCGGGGTCTGCACCGCGAGTGCGGCACAGCGGCCCGGGTGCCATGGCGGAAGGACGCCCTGACGCACCGTCAGATCGACCCCGGCCGCGGCCGCCGCGATCCGCGCCGCCTCGATGGCGTCCTCCCAGGTCGCCGCGCGGCCCGCACCCCACCAGCCCGCCGGCTCCCGCAGCCCGGTGAGCACCGCAGCGAGGTACCGGGGCTGGGCCGGCAACGAGGCCTCGGTGGCGGCCAGTTCGTCCGGAGTGGCCCGCCGGGTGACGGGCGGACGCGGCGCCGGCGGAGCGCCCGCGGTCGGCAGGAACACGCGGCCGGTCTCGTAGAGGGCGAGATCCGCGGTGCCGCGACCCAGGTTGCGTCGCAGCGTCGCGAACAGGCCGGGCAGCAGCGACGTGCGCATCTCCGGCTCGGCGTCGGAGATCGGGTTGGCCAGCCGCAACGCGTGCCGGCGCGGGTCGTCCGCCGGCAGCCCGAGCTGGTCCCACGCGGCCGGGGAGACGAACGGGTAGCAGAGGACCTCGACGAGGCCCGCGGCCGCGAGTGCGCGCCCGACCCGACGGCGCTGCTGCTGAGCCACCGTCAGACCACGCCCGGCCGGGGCGGCCGGTAGCACCGAAGGCACCGAGTCGTAGCCCTCGAGGCGGATGACCTCCTCGGCCACGTCGGCCGGGTCGGTCAGGTCGGGTCGCCACGTCGGGAGCGGTGACGGTCAAGGTGGAACCGTCGACCGAGGCGGACGCGCCGACCTGAGCCAGCCGGCGCAGCACCGTCGCTTCGTCCAGCTCGCGTCCGGCCAGCCGGCCCGGGTAGGCGACCTCGAGCGTGATGACCGTCGGGGCCGGCAGCCCGCCGGCGTCGGTCCCGGTCACTGCCGCGGTGCCGCCGCCGAGCTCAGTGAGCAACTGGGCGAAGCGCAGGGCCGCGACCGGACCGAGAGCGGGGTCCACGCCCCGTTCGAAGCGACGCGAGGCCTCGGACGGCAGCTTGTGCCGGCGGGCCGCGCGGGCGATCGCGACCGGGTCGAAGTGCGCGGCCTCGAGCAGGACGTCGGTGGTGGTGCCCGAGATCTCGGTGCTCGCGCCGCCCATCACGCCGGCCAGACCGATCGGGCCGGAGTCGTCGGTGATCAGCAGGTCCTCGTCGTCGAGGTCGCGGGTGACTCCGTCGAGGGTCTCGATCTTCTCCCCCGCCCGTGCACGGCGGACCACGATCGGCCCGCGCAACTTCGCCCGGTCGTAGGCGTGCGTCGGCTGGCCCAGCTCGAGCATCACGTAGTTGGAGATGTCCACGGCCAGGGAGATCGGACGCTGGCCGCACTGCTGCAGCCGTCGGCGCAGCCAGTCCGGCGACGGCGCGGCCGGGTCGACCCCGCTGATCGCGAGGGCGTTGAAGCGGTCGCAGGCCGGGTCCTCCAGGCGGATCTCGTACTCGTCATCAGCACTGCCGTCGCCCGGGGTTGCCGCACCGCGCGCGGCCGGGTCGACGAAGTCGACGTCGTAGGCGGTCGCGACCTCACGGGCGATGCCGCGCACCGACAGCGCGTACCCACGATCGGGGGTGACCGCGATGTCGAGCACCTCGTCGTCGAGGCCGAGTACGACCTTCGCATCGGCGCCGATCGCGGTGTCCGGACCCAACACGATGATCCCGGAGTGGTCCCCGTCGGGCTTGCCGAGCTCACGCTCGGAGCAGATCATCCCGTCGGAGACGTTGCCGTAGGTCTTGCGCGCCGCGATCTCGAATCCACCCGGCAGAATCGCACCCGGCAGCGCGACCACCACGACGTCACCGACAGCGAAGTTGCGCGCACCGCAGACGATGCCCCGGCTGCCCGCACCCTCACCCTCCGTCTCGTTGTGCTCGGGGCCGACGTCGACGCGGCAGTACCGGATGTCCTTCTTCAGCTTCTGGGTCTCGCGCAGCTCCTCGATCGAGAGCACGCGGCCCGTCACCAGCGGTCCGGACAGCCCGGGCGCGCCCGAGTCGACCGTCTCCACCTCGAGGCCGGCCGCGATGATCCGCTCCGCGACCTGACGACCCGTCACCTCGGCGGGCAGGTCGGGGACGAACTCTCGGATCCAGCTCAGGGGCGCGCGCATCAGGCGTCCGCCCCGAACGGCAGGGAGAAGCGGACGTCGCCCTCCACCATGTCCCGCATGTCCTCGGCGTTGTTGCGGAACATCACGGTGCGCTCGATGCCCATGCCGAACGCGAAGCCGCTGTAGCGCTCCGGGTCCACGCCGGAGGCAATCAGCACCCGTGGGTTGACCATGCCGCAGCCGCCCCACTCGATCCAACCCTCGGAGCGGCAGGTCCGGCAGGGTGCGGCCGGGTTGCCGACCGAGGCGCCGCGGCAGACGAAGCACTGCAGGTCGAACTCGGCGCTCGGCTCGGTGAACGGGAAGTACGACGGGCGCCAGCGCGTCAGCGTGCCGGCACCGAACAGCGTGGAGGCCAGGTGGTCCAGCGTGCCCTTGAGGTGAGCCATGGTGATGCCCTCGTCGACGGCCAGGCCCTCGATCTGGTGGAAGACCGGGGTGTGGGTGGCGTCGAGTTCGTCGGTGCGGAACACCCGGCCCGGGTGCACCACGTAGACCGGCAACTCCCGTTCCATCAGCGCGCGGATCTGGGTCGGCGAGGTGTGCGTGCGCAGCACCAGGCCCCGCTCGGGCGGGTCGACGAAGAAGGTGTCCATCATCGAGCGGGCGGGGTGGTCCGGGCCGATGTTGAGGGCGTCGAAGTTGAACCACTCGGTCTCGATCTCCGGACCCTCGGCGATCTCGTAACCCATCGAGACGAAGACGTCGGCCAGGTACTCCTGAGTGGTCGTCAGCGGGTGCCGGGCACCGCGGGGCCGCCGGGAGGTCGGCAGGGTGACGTCGACCGCCTCGGTGACCAGGACGCGGGCGTCCCGCTCCTCCTCCAGGGCGCTCTGGCGTGCCGCCAGCGCGGCGTTGACCTGCCCGCGTGCCTGCCCGACGCGCTTGCCGGCGTCGGCCTTCGCGGCCGGCGGCAGGGCGCCGATCTCCCGGTTGGCGAGGGCGAGGGGGGACTTGTCCCCCACCGCGTCGATCCGCACCGCCTTGAGCTGGTCCAGATCCTCGGCGGCGGCAATGGCCGCCAGCGCGTCGCTCAAGGCCTGCGCGATCGCCTCGGGCTGCAACACGCTGACCTCGACCGGGTCGAAATTGGAGTTCGGTGCGGACACCCGCCGGAGTCTAGGCGTCGCCCGGCGAGGTCCTGAAACCGATATCTGCCCCCCGGCGGGCTACCCCTGACGCCCACTTCACAGGCTGAGAGCACGCCTCACTGGCCGGACCGGGCCAGCGAAGTGCCATTGGGGCCAGCGAAGTGGCGGGCAGGGGCAGTGAAGTGGCGGGTGGAGCGAGGGCGAGCGAGGGCGGTCAGGCGTCCTCGGGGTGTAGCTCGGGGAGGGTGAAGCGGAACGCGGCCCCGCCGCCGGGGGCGCGCCCGACGCCGATCGTGCCGCCGTGCGCCTCCACGAGGCCCTTGGCGATGTACAGGCCGAGGCCGGTGCCGCCGTGGCGGCGGTCCCGCCAGAACCGGTCGAAGATCTGCCCGACCAGTTCGGTCGGGACGCCGGGACCCTGGTCGCTGACGGTCAGCGCGATCCCGCCGGGCGCGGGCTCCAGGCGCAGCGTGATCATGCCACCGCCGTGGCGCTGGGCGTTCTCCAGCAGGTTGCTGATCACCTGGTCGATCTTGTCCGCGTCGATCCAGAGCTCGTTGACCGGGGCCGGGGTCTCGATGCGGAACTTCTGCGGGTCGGCCCCCGCGGCGATCCGGCCGGCGACGTGGCGACGCAGGGCAGCCTCGAGGTCGGTCGGCCGGCGGTAGAGCTCGAGGCGGCCGGAGTCGATCCGCGCGATATCGAGCAGCTCGGTGATCAGCCGGGCCAGCTTGTCCGCGTCGGCGTCGATCGTGGCCAGCATCTCCTTGCGCTGGTCATCGGTGAAGCGGTCCCAGCGCGAGAGCAGGGTCGAGGTGAAGCCCTTCACCCCGGTCAGTGGGCTGCGCAGTTCGTGGGCGACCATCGCGACCAGCTCGGCCCGTTCCCGGTCCCAGCGCTCGCGGGCCGCGCCGCTGCGCAGCGTCACCACGACGCGGTTCACCCGGCCGAGCCGGGCGGCCCGCAGGTAGCGGGAGGAGACCAGCACCTCGCGGCCACCGACCAGGGTCAGCGCGCGCTCCGAGTGCCCGGTCCGGATGGCCAGCCCCCCGTACGGGTTGCAGACCTCCCACCAGTCCCGGTTGCTGCGGTCGACCAGCGGCAGCACGCTGCCCAGGTCCTTGCCGATCAGCTCGTCGGACGGGAGCCCCAGCAGGCGCTCGGCGGCGGAGTTGACGATCACGACCGCGCCGGTGTCATCCGCGACGACGACGCCGTCAGGCAGGTCGTCGTACGGAATCCGGCCGTCTTGTGCGTCCCCCGGCGCGCTCACCATCACCTCGTCAGGATCGCGGAGAGATCATTATTTGCGAGACCTTTTTGCGTTACCGCAACGTGGTTCTACCGCGCCTGCCTGTGAATCTGACAGTCAGCTGTGTCCGCTGCCCGCTCATTCATGAGCGGAGCGTCATTTCGAGGGGACAAACCGGACACGGATCGACGTCCCGCTCCTTCATGATCGGGGCGTCACGACGGCGAGCGGCGCTGGGCGCGCGCGGACGCGTAGAGACAGACGGCGGCGGCGGTGGCGAGGTTGAGGCTTTCGGCCCTGCCGTGGATCGGCACCCGGACCACCGAATCGGACAGAGCACGCAATTCGGACGGCAGGCCCCAGGCCTCGTTGCCGAAGAGCCACGCGGTCGGTGCGGCCAGCTCCCCCGCCGCATCGAGGTCGTCGAGGTCGGCCGGGCCGGCTCCGTCGGCCGCGAGCACCTGGACCCCGGCCGCGCGCAGGGCGGCCACGGTCTCGGCGACGTCGGCCTCCACGGTCACCGGCAGGTGGAAGACGCTGCCCGCGGACGCCCGGGCGCACTTGGGGTTGTAGAGGTCCACCGAGCTGCGGGTCAGGACGACGGCGTCCGCACCGGCCGCATCGGCCACCCGGATCACGGTGCCTGCGTTGCCGGGGTCGCGGACCTCGGCCAGCAGCGCGACCAGCCGGGGCGGCGGGTCCAGGGACAGCGGGACGTCGAGGAAGCGGCAGATCGCGACCACGCCTTGCGGAGTGACGGTCTGGGCGATCGCCGACATCACCTGGCCGGAGACCCGGTGCACCGGCACCGGCGTGGCTGCGGAGCCCGCCGCGGCGATCAGCTCGCCGTGCCGGCCGACGGCCTCGCCGGTGACGAAGAGCTCGACGACGTTGCCCGCCAGGCCGAGCGCCTCCCGGACCGCCTGCGGCCCCTCGGCGAGGAACCGGCGGTCCTGGGTCCGGAAGGTGCGCTTGGCCAGTCGCCGGGCAGCCGCCACCGGCGCAGCCCGGATGTTGGTCAGCTCGGACAGCGTCGTAGGTGATGCAGCGTCAGGCCGCCGGAGCGTTCCGGTCGGCCGGCAGCGCCGCCTTGGCCGCCTCGACCAGCGCCGCGAACGCGGGCGGGTCGTTGACCGCGAGCTCGGCCAGCATGCGCCGGTCGACCTCGATGCCGGCCAGGTTGAGGCCCTGGATCAAGCGGTTGTAGGTCAGGCCGTTCTCGCGGGACGCGGCGTTGATCCGCTGGATCCAGAGGCGACGGAAGTCGCCCTTGCGCTTCTTGCGGTCCCGGTACGCGTAGGTCAGCGAGTGGGAGACCTGCTCCTTGGCCTTGCGGTACAGCCGGGAACGCTGGCCACGGTAACCGCTGGCCTGCTCGAGAACCTCACGCCGCTTCTTCTGGGCGTTTACCGCCCGCTTTACGCGTGCCACGTCGAACAACTCCTCATGCGAGGGACCGGCTCACCGGAGCGGTCCCAGTTCGGTGGGTCGAGGGATGCGAGTAGGTCACTCGCGCGAGCGCTACTTCTTGAGCAGCTTCCTGATCCGCTTGGCGTCGCCGGGAGACATCTCGGCCTCCATGGCCAGACGGCGGGTGCGCCGCGAGGACTTGTACTCGAGCAGGTGGCGGCGGTTGGCGCGCTCACGCATGATCTTGCCGGTCCCGGTGATCTTGAAGCGCTTGCTCGCGCCGCTGTGCGACTTGACCTTCGGCATGGTGCCGTTCTCCTCGATCTCAGCCTTGCTGTGGACACCCCTGCGGGTGCGGTGGTCACTCCTCGGGAGCGGTGTCCACCTCGGTCGTCTCGAACTCTTCGGGCCCTGTTTCGTCATGCTCGCGGTCGTCCAGCTCGCCGTCGTGCTTGCTTCCGATGCGGGCCTCGCGTGCTTCCCGCGCCTCGGCCATCGCCTCGGACTTCTTCTTGGTCGGACCCAGCACCATGATCATGTTGCGGCCGTCCTGCTTCGGGCTGAACTCCACGAACCCCAGCTCCGCGACGTCGGACGCGAGGCGCTGCAGCAGGCGGTATCCGAGCTCCGGACGGGACTGCTCCCGGCCGCGGAACATGATGGTGATCTTGACCTTGTCGCCGGCCTTGAGGAACCGGACGACGTGGCCCTTCTTGGTCTCGTAGTCGTGGGGGTCGATCTTCGGGCGCAGCTTCATCTCCTTGATGACCGTCTGCGCCTGGTTGCGCCGGGCCTCACGGGCCTTGAGCGCGGATTCGTACTTGAACTTGCCGTAGTCCATGAGCTTCGCGACCGGTGGACGGGCCATCGGGGCAACCTCGACCAGGTCGAGATCCGCCTCCCGGGCCAGTTCCATCGCCTTGGCGATCGGGACGATGCCGACCTGCTCGCCGTTGGGGCCGACCAGCCGGACCTCCGGCACGCGGATCCGGTCGTTGATGCGCGGTTCTGCGGTGATAGTGCCTCCCTCGAAAACTGATGACTGCCGACCGCCCGGAAACAAAAAACGGCTTCCGCGCACTCGCGGAAGCCGACAACCCGGCGTGCGTTCTCGAAATGTCGAGCTCGCACGCAAACCGCCCCGGAGGGCCGTTCTGACCGGGACCCGACGACCTGAGGCGGTCGATGCGGGTGGGAGTCGGGCTCCACTTGTGCTTCGGGCTGCTCCGCTTGACACAGAACAGTCCGAAAAGGTCGCTGGTCAGCCTACCAGTTGGGCAGGTAGGCCAATTCCAGGCCGCGATCGAGCCGCTCCCGAAGCACCGGGTGAGCCGCCAGCGCTCCCGCCAGCGCCTGGGCCACCGTGCCCGGATCGGCGGCTGGGTTCAATCCGAACACCAGGACGGCATCCGCATCGGCCTCCGAGGCAACCAGGCGATGCCGGGTGAGCGCCGGCTCGCCCGCGGCCACCTCGGCGACCGCCGCCGCGATCTCGGGATCGGCCAACGGGGCCACCGGTACCCGGCCCTGGGCCAGGGCCCGCAGGGCTGGGCCCTCGACGGGGAAGGCGACCGGTCCCCCGGGATCCAGGATCAGCAGCTCGCGCTGTTCGGCCACCGTCGACAGGCAGGCCGTCGTCGCCGGCACCGGCACCGGCCGGGCCTCGGCGTTCCAGCCGGTCAGCGCGGCCAGGCTGGTGAAGGCCGGCAGTGCGGTGCGCCCGTCCTCGCCGCGGATGGTGACCAGCATCATGTCGGTCGCCTTGTCGGCACCGGTGACGGCATCGACGTTCACCGCGACGGCGACGACCGGCACCATCACGCGCCCGCCGACCAGCGCGGCGTAGACCGGATCGGGCGGCCCGCCAGCGGCCCAGTCGGTCAAGGCCTCGACCAGGGCCGGGTCGGCGGTGCCGTCGTCGCCGGCGAAGCCGGGGTCGGGGATGTGCTTGGGCACGGCCTCACCCCCGGACATCAGCCGGACCTCTCGCGAACGAGCGCGGCCAGCGCCCGCGCGGCGGCCGGGGCGGCGTCGCCGTCGGAGTTCTGGATTCCCATGGCCGCGATCGTCTCGCCGTCCGAGAGGTCGAGGTATACCCACGGATCGCCCCGGTGCAGGCGGACCGAGAGCACCTCACCCCACTGCAGCCGGTGACGCTTGAACAGGTTCACGACCTCCAGGCCGTCCTCCGTCGCGATGATCCGCACGTCGGCGTGCCGGTGCAGGAACAACGCCATCGGAATTCCCACCCCGACCACGCCGAGGCGTGAGACCAGACCCCAGGCGCGGGCCCCGTCGTCGGGCAGGATGATCGCGACGACGATCAGGACGATCATCAGCAGGGCCGCGATCGCGTAGCAGAAGATCCGGGCCCGGCGCGGGCGCCAGGTGTGGGGCAGGGCGGGAACGTTCACCTGACGCAGCGTCAGAGACGGCAGGCGTGGATGTCGGTGACCAGGATGGCGCGCGCGCCGACGTCCCAGAGGTCGTCCATGAGCCGCTGGGCCTCGCGCTTGGGCACCATCGCCCGCACCGCGACCCAGGCGGGGTCGCGCAGGGGCGAGACCGTCGGGGACTCGAAGCCTGGGGTGATCGCGACCGCCGCGTCCACCTTGTCGACCGGGCAGTCGTAGTCCATCAGCACGTAGCGACGGGCGACCAGCACGCCCTGCAGGCGGCGGACCAGTTGCTCGTAGCCGTTCTCGGCCGGGACGCCGACCCGCCGGACCAGCACCGCCTCCGAGCGCAGGATCGGCTCGCCGACCACGATCAGGCCGGCCTGGCGCAGCGTGGTGCCGGTCTCGACCACGTCGGCGATGACGTCGGCGACGCCGAGCTGGATTGAGGTCTCGACCGCGCCGTCCAGGCGGATCACCTCGGCACTGACGCCGGCCTCGGCCAGGTGCTTGGCGACCAGTCCGGGGAACGAGGTGGCGACCCGCAGCCCGCCGAGCGCGGAAACGCCCGCGTCGGCGGTACCGGGCAGCGCGGCGAAGCGGAAGGTCGAGCCACCGAAGCCGAGCTCGAGCACCTCCTCGGCCGGGGCGCCGGAGTCCAGCAGCAGGTCGCGGCCGGTGATGCCCACGTCGAGGCGGCCGGAGCCGACGTAGACGGCGATGTCGCGGGGTCGCAGGAAGAAGAACTCCACGGCGTTGTCCGGGTCCTGGAGCACCAGTTCCCGCGCGTCCCCGCGCTGGCGGTAGCCGGCCTCCCGCAGCATGGCGGCCGCGGGCTCGGACAGCGAGCCCTTGTTCGGCACGGCGATGCGGAGCATGGGAATGGGCCCTTTCCAGGGTGGGTTCTGCGGGGGCTGCGGCGCTGTTCTCTAGAGATGAGCGTATACGTCGTCGAGCGTGAGGCCCTTGGCGATCATCAGCACCTGCACGTGGTAGAGCAGCTGCGAGATCTCCTCCGCTGCGCGCTCGGCTCCCTCGTGCTCGGCGGCCATCCAGGACTCGGCGGCCTCCTCGACCACCTTCTTGCCGATGGTGTGCACACCGGCCGCCAGGGCCTTCACGGTTCCTGACGCGGGGTCACCTTCGGCTGCCTTCGCGGCCAACTCCGCGAACAGGCCCTCGAACGTCTTCACGGCCTCAGGTTACGGGAGTCGATCGGTCACCCGGACGGAGGCATGCACGGTGGACAAACGCGCCTAGCGTGGCAAAGCGAGATCAACTTCTCGCCCCGCCCAGAGAGCAGGCCCGCGATGAAGCCGAACACTCGTCGGGACGGGTTCTCCGCCCGCCTCCCCATGCTCGCCTCGCTCGGCCTGGTCGCGGCCGGGGCGGCGACCATCGCGCCCACGCCCGCGGTGGCCGCACCGCCGGAGGGTTGCACCCAGGCCGGTAACACCATCACCTGCGCGACACCGTCCGAGACCGCAGTGGACTTGCCGGTGCCGGCGGGAATGTCCCGCGTGACCCTCACGGCCCAGGGTGGCTCGGGCGGAGCCGGGACCGGACTCCAACCGAGCGCGGGGGCAGCCGGCGGGGCGGCCAGCGCGACCTTCGCCGTCAGCCCTGGCCAGGTCCTGCGGCTCTTCGTCGGCGGAGCGGGCTCTCCGGGCGACCCGCCCGAGGGCCCGGTGTCCGTGACCGGCTCGGACCGGATCCCCACCAGCGCCCACACCACCGCCGATCACGACGGAGTGGGCGGTGCCGGCGGCGAGAACGGCGGCGGCGACGGCGGCGGGGACGAGGAGTCCCTTGCCGGCGAGGGCGGGGGCGGCGGAGGCGGAAGCTTCGTCTACCTGGCTGAAGGGTCCCCCTCCAATGCAGAGGGACCTGCGCCGCTGATCGTCGGCGGCGGGGGCGGTGGCGGGGGCGGCACGTCCCTGCGCAATCAATCGGACAGCCCGGGCAGCCAAGGCGGACCCGGCGGGAACCCTGGTCAGGGCAGCGACGGTGCGGGCGGAAGTCTCGCCGGAAAGGGCGGCTCGGCGTCCGCGGGCGGGGCCGGCGGCGAGAGCCCCACGTCCAACGGCGACCCCGGCACGCTCAGTCGAGGCGGAGCAGGCGGAAACTCGGCGGACGCAAACGCCTTCGAACAGGCCGGCGGCGGCGGCGGGGGCGGCGGTTACTTCGGCGGCGGTGGCGGCGCGGCCGACGAAATGACCTTCGAGCAAGAGCTCACCGACCTCCGCCAGATTCGCGCGTCCGGGTCCGTCGGTGAAGCGGAGGGCGCCGCTTTCGGGGGCGGGGGCGGCGGGGGCAGCAGCTACATCTCCCCGAGCGCGTTGTCGGTGTCGACCGCGACGGCCACGAGTGTGGCCGCGCCGCAGTTCGCGGCCGCGGCGACCGGCGACGGCTCGATCACGGTCACCTTTGCGGCGGGCGGCGGGACCTGCTTCGGCATCCCGGCCAACATCGTCGGAACCCACGGGCCCGACATGCTCAACGGCACCCCGGGCGACGACGTGATCATCGGCCGGCGGGGCAACGACGTCATCCACGGCAACGGCGGCAACGACCTGATCTGCTCCGGCAAGGGCGACGACAAGGCCTACGGCGACGACGGCAACGACCGGATCCGCGGCGGCTCGGGACGTGACCGTCAAGAGGGCGGCGACGGCAACGACCGCCTCGGCGGCAGCACCGGCGCCGACTTGCTCTACGGCCAGGCGGGCAACGACAAGATCCGCGGCGCCGAAGGCCGGGACCGCCTCTTCGGTGGGGTGGGCAACGACAACCTCGGCGGTGGCTTCGGGAGCGACAGCGAAAACGGCGGCACCGGCGACGACCTGTTGCGCGGTGCTGAGGGCAACGACCGCCTCAACGGCGGCCCGGGCGCCGACAGGTTGCGTGGCGGGGACGGCCGGGACACCGGTGTCGGCGGTCCCGGCCGCGACACCTTCAAGAACGTGGAGCGCCAGACCCAGTAAGGGCGAGACCCGCTACGACAGGGGGTGGGCGCGCAACGCCGCGGCGGTCTGGACCGCGGCCTGCGCGGCCTCGTAGCCCTTGTCCTCGGTCGACCCGGGCAGCCCGCTGCGGGCGAAGGCCTGGTCGTCGGTTGTCGCAGGTCAGCAGGCCGAACCCGACCGGAACGCCGGTCTCGACCGTGACCTGCGTCAGGCCGAGCGTGGCGGCCTGGCAGACGTACTCGAAGTGCGGGGTGCCGCCGCGGACCACGACGCCGAGGGCGACGACCGCGTCGTGGGAGGCGGCCAGCCGGCGGGCGGCGACCGGCAGTTCGAAGGCGCCGGGCACGCGCAGGACGAGCGCGGCCTCCAGGCCGGCTTCCTTGAGCGCACGATGGGTGCCCTCGAGCAGCCCGTCGATCACCTCGGCGTGCCACTGCGCAGCGACCACCGCGACTCGCAACCCGGCGACGTCGCCGAGCTCCTCCGGGTCGAGCTTGGGTGCCCCTGCGCCACTCAGACGCGAGAACGGCGTCCAGGGTCCGGCGCTGTCGTCGTGCTCGCCGCAGATGTCGGCGTCCTCGGGCAGGTCGTGGCCCATGCGCTCGCGCTTGGTCCGCAGGTAGTGCACGTTCTCCGGGGTCGGCTCGATGATCGAAGGGCACCCGCGAGAGCACCGGCATGCCGTAGTACTCCAGGCCGCGGCACTTGGCCGGGTTGTTGGTGATCAGGCGGACCGAGCGGACACCGAGGTCGAGCAGGATCTGCGCTCCGACGCCGTAGTCGCGGGCGTCGACCGGTAGGCCGAGGTCGAGGTTGGCGTCGACGGTGTCGCGGCCGTTGTCCTGCAGCTCGTACGCGCGGAGCTTGTGGGCGAGGCCAATGCCTCGGCCCTCCTGCCCGCGCAGGTAGACCACGACGCCGCGGCCTTCCTTGTTGATCCGCGCGATCGCCGAACGCAGCTGCGGTCCGCAGTCGCAGCGCAGCGAGCCGAAGGCGTCCCCGGTCAGGCACTCGGAGTGGACCCGGACCAGCACACCCTCGCCACCCGTGACATCGCCGCGGACCAGCGCGACGTGTTCGTCCTCGGTGTGCGCGGCGCCGCGGTCGGCGTAGGCGAAGGCCTGGAACTCCCCCAGCACCGTCGGCAGCCGGGTCTTGGCCAGCCGGATCACCTGCGACTCGACCCGGCGGCGGTAGTTGACCAGGTCGGCGATGGAGATCAGCGCGAGGCTGTGCTCCTCGGCGAACTTCACGAGGTCGGGCAGGCGGGCCATCGAGCCGTCCTCATTGACGACCTCGCAGATCACGCCGGCGGGGGTCAGGCCGGCCATACGGGCCAGGTCGACGGAGGCCTCGGTATGCCCCGGACGGCGCAGCACCCCGCCCTCGACCGCGCGCAGCGGGAAGACGTGCCCGGGCCGGGTCAGCTCCCACGGCTCGGTCGCGGAGTCGACCAGGACGCGGATCGTGCGCGAGCGGTCCCGGGCCGAGATGCCGGTGGAGATCCCGTCCCGGGCGTCGACCGAGACGGCGTAGGCGGTCTGCTTGCGGTCCTCGTTGACCATCGTCATCGGCGGCAGGCCGAGCCGGTCGAGTTCGGGACCGGGCATCGGGACGCACACGACGCCGGAGGTGTGACGGATCATGAACGCGAGCAGCTCGGGCGTGGCCTTGGAGGCCGCGAAGACCAGGTCGCCCTCGTTCTCCCGGTCCTCGTCGTCGACGACCAGCACGGCCTTGCCGGCCCGGATGTCCGCGAGGGCCCGCTCGATCGAGTCGAACTCGAACCGGGTGTCTGCCGGGGGCGTACCGGTGTGCTCCGCCGTCATCCGCCACCTCCCGGTCCGTCAGCTCTCGGGGCGCCTGCCTGCATGAGCCGTTCGACGTGCTTGGCGAGCACGTCGACCTCCAGGTTGACCTGGTCGCCGGGGGCTCGTCGGCCCAGGGTAGTCGCAGCCAGGGTGGTCGGGATCAGGCTGACGGTGAAGGAATCCGCCGTCAGGGCCGCCACTGTCAGGGAGACCCCGTCGACCGCGATCGAACCTTTTTCGACCACGTAGCGGGAAAGTTCGACCGGCAGGCTGATCTCCACCAGCTCCCAGTGCTCGGCCGGGCGCCGGCTGAGGACGGCCCCGACTCCATCGACGTGACCCTGGACCAGGTGTCCGCCGAGCCGGGTGGCCATGGTCACCGCGCGCTCCAGGTTGACCGGGGAGCCAGGGGCGAGCGCGCCCAGGGAAGAGCGGTCCAGGGTCTCCTTCATGACGTCCGCGGTGAACGCGCCCTCGGTCACGTCGACGACCGTCAGGCACACCCCGTTGACGGCGATCGAGTCCCCGTGCCGGGCGTCGGAGCACACCACCGGCCCGCGCAGGGTCAGCCGCGCGGCGTCCTCGGCGAGGGTGTCCAGGCCGAGAACCTCACCGAGTTCCTCGACGATGCCCGTGAACATTGGTCAATTCTCCCTGGCGGCAGCCGGAGCCGGCGGGCGGGCCACCAGGCGGACGTCCGGCCCGATCGGGGTGATCTCGTCGAGGCGGAACCGGCGGGCCGCGTCGATGGTCGGCGCGCCAGGGCCGGCCAGGGCCGGCAGCCCGTCACCGCCGATCAGCACCGGGGCGACGTAGCCGACGACCCGGTCCACCAGGCCGGCCGCGAGGAAGGACCCGGCCAGGCGAGGTCCGCCCTCCAGCAGGACGGAGATGACCTGACGGGAATGCAGTTCGGCCAGGACTGCGGACAGGTCCAGGCCGACGCCGTCCGCGGCCTGAGGGACCGTCAGAACCTTGGCGCCGGCGTAGAGGAGCGGGTCCGCCGCGACCGCACCCGGCGCCTTGAAGATCAGGGTGGGCGCCGAGTCGTCCAGGACGCGGGCGCTCGGCGGGGTGCGCAGAGCGCTGTCCAGGACGACCCGCAGGGGCTGGCTGCTGCGCACCGGGGAGTCCCGCACGGTGAGCGCGGGGTCGTCGGCGAGGACCGTGCCGGACCCGACGATCACCGCGTCGCACTCCGCCCGCAGGCGGTGCACGTCGGCGCGGGCGGCCGGGCCGGTGATCCACTGGCTGGTGCCGTCGGCGGCCGCCGAGCGCCCGTCCAGGCTGGCCGCGTACTTCCAGGTGACGAAGGGCCGCCCGGTTCGCACCGAGGTCAGCCAGGCCTCGTTGACGCGCTCGGCCTCGGCCGCGAGGACCCCGACCTCCACCTCCAGACCGGCCGCGCGCAGCGCCTCCACGCCGCCGGCCGCCGGGGCGAAGGGGTCGCGCACCGCCACCACGACCCGGGCGATCCCGGCGTCGAGCAATCCCTGCACGCAGGGCGGGGTGCGCCCCACGTGGTTGCACGGCTCGAGGGTCACCACGGCCGTGCCGTTCTGGGCCCGGGTGCCCGCCGCGGACAGCGCGAGCACCTCCGCGTGCGGGCCGCCGGCCTTCACGTGGAAGCCCTCACCGACGACGGTGCCGACGATGTCGAGGATCACCGCGCCCACGACCGGGTTCGGGCTGGTCGTGCCCAGGCCGCGACCGGCCAGTGCCAGTGCGCGCCGCATGGCGGCGTACTCCGCCTGGGACGCCATGGATTACTGCTTGGCCCAGGGCGAGGCTGCGGTCGCCGTCTCCGCCTGGGCGCGCAGGCGGCGGATCGCTTCGGCCGGGTCGTCCGCGCCGTAGACCGCGGAGCCGGCGACGAACACATCGGCGCCCGCCTCGGCGCAACGCTCGATGGTGGAGGCCGCCACACCCCCGTCGACCTGGAGCCACAGGTCCAGCTCGCGGCCGGCGATCAGCTCGCGGGCCCGGCGGATCTTGGGCAGCACCACGTCGAGGAAGGCCTGCCCGCCGAAGCCGGGCTCGACGGTCATCAGCAGCAGCATGTCGAGTTCGGGCAGCAGGTCGGCGTAGCCGTCGATGTCGGTGGCGGGCTTGAGCGCCATCCCGGCCCGAGCCCCGGCCGCGCGAATCGCCCGGGCCAGCCGGACCGGGGCGTGGGCGGCCTCGACGTGGAAGGTCACCGAGCCGGCGCCCGCCTCGGCGTAGCCGGGGGCCCAGCGGTCCGGGTCGGCGATCATGAGGTGGCAGTCCACCGGGGTGGACACCCGCTTGAGCAAGGCCTCCACGATGGGCAGCCCGAGCGTCAGGTTCGGCACGAAGTGGTTGTCCATGACGTCGACGTGCAGCCAATCGGCCGCGCCGGCCACCCGCTCGCACTCCTCGGCGAGCCGGGAGAAGTCGGCGGAAAGGATGCTCGGCGAGATCTGGACGCCCATGGAACCGGGAGCGTATCGGCACGCGTTCGAAACCCACGTCTCATCTCACGGCACCGCCGGGATGCCGTGCGGACTTCTTAACCGCAGATGCGCTTTCCTGGACGGCATTCGCCCGTGTGGAGGCTCGGTCCACGGGCACGTTCTCGACTAGTTTGAACGCCCTGACGGGGGAGGTCGGCATGAGGCAAGGCATCGCTGCGAGCCTGCTGCCGGCCGCGTTGGTCGCTGCGTTGGTCGCGGCCGCCGCGTCCGCTCCGCCGGCCTTCGCCGCCACCCCGCTCGCCTCCGAGTGCGAGGCCAGGGGGAATCAGGTGCAATGCCTGTTCACCCAGCCCTCTGCGATCGCAACTGTCTTCACCGTGCCGGCCGGCGTGGTCAACCTGCTGGTCGCGGCGCGCGGCGGCTCCGGCGGCCCCGGCGACGCCGACCAGCAGAGCGACTGCACGGACGGAGCCCTCTCGCTCCCCCGCGCCGACAGCGTGCGCGGCGCCGCGGGTGGGCTCGGTGGTACCGCCAGCGCGGTGCTCAACGTCGAGCCCGGTCAGATCCTGGACCTGTTCGTCGGCGGGGTCGGCAACTCCGCCAACGGCATCACCGGCGGCGCCGGCGGGCTGAACGGGGGCGCCCCGGGCGGGACCGTGCGGATCGACCCGAGCACCGATGTCTGCGACCCGTTCAACCAGTTCGGCGGCGGCGGCGGCGGTGGCGGCGGCGGGTCCTTCGTGATGGCCCACAACACGCTGCCGCAGGTCGCGGTCCCGCTGCTCTCCGCGGGCGGGGGCGGCGGCGGTGGGGGTACCTACGCCGGAAAGACCGGTGGCGTCGGCGGCGGTGGCGGCGGCACGGCCGGCGACGCCGGGGAGGGCGGGCCGAACCGTGGGTTCGGCGGCTCGGACCGAGGCGGTGCCGGCGGCCCGAACGCCGACAACGGGTCCCGCGGTTCCGGGGGACTCGGCGCGGCCACGCTCAGCGCTCCGGGGGCGGGCGGCGGCGGCGGAGGCGGCTACTTCGGCGGCGGGGGCGGCGGCAGCAGCGTCCCGACCGAGGCGATTGCGCCCCCGGACCTGAAGGTGATCAGCGGCGGCGGCGGAGGCGGCAGCGGCTTCGTGGCCGGCTCCGGCCCGGGCGTTCGGCTCAGCAAGGGCGCAGTCGGCCCCGGTTCGATCTCCGGACCGGGCGAGATCGCGATCTCCTGGACCGCGCCGGCGGCGGACGCCCCGGCCAGTGCGGCGACCAGTCCGGCGAAGCGGACGGTCACGGCCCGGCGCCGGGTTCGGGGACAGCGCGCTCGGGCGTAGCGGGCGCGAAGTGGTAGCCCATCCCCGGGTCGGTGATCAGGTACCGCGGGCGGGCCGGGTCCGGCTCGAGCTTGCGCCGTAGCTGGGCCATGTACACGCGCAGGTAGTTGGTCTCGGTGCCGTAGCTCGGGCCCCAGACCTCCTGCAGCAGCGTCCGGGACGAGACGTGCCGGCCGGCATGACGGACCAGGATCTCGAGCAGGGCCCACTCGGTCGGGGTCAGCCGCACCTCCCCCGCGGGCGTGACCACGCGTCGCGCCGGCACATCGACGGTGAAGTCCGGTGTCGTGAGCACCGCGGCGGTCTCCTCGACCGGCTCCGCGCGCCGCAGCGCGGCCCGCACCCGGGCCAGCAACTCGTCCATCCCGAACGGCTTGGTCACGTAGTCGTCCGCACCGGCGTCGAGCGCCGCGACCTTCTGCGCCTGGTCCTCCCGGGCCGAGAGCACCACGATGGGCGCCCGCAGCCAGGCACGCAGCCCGAGGATCACCTCGACGCCGTCCAGGTCGGGCAGCCCGAGGTCGAGCACGACGACGTCCGGGGGGTGCTTGGCCGCGACGGCCAGCGCCGAGGCGCCGTCCGCGGCGTCGAGCACCTCGTAGCCCCGGGCCCGAAGGTTGATGCCCAGGGCACGGCGCAGCGTGTCGTCGTCGTCGACGACCAGCACGCGCGCCGCGCCGTCCTGACGCCCCGTCACGCGTCCACCCGCTCCGGCACCGCTCCGGCCACCGGCACTGTCACGGTCATGGTCAGCCCCCCGCCGTCCGTCGCCGACGGCACGACGCTGCCGCCGACCGCCTCGGTGAAGCCGCGGGCGATCGCCAGGCCCAGGCCCACCCCGGGCCCGCCCCGATCGTCCAGGCGCTGGAACGGGGTGAACATCTCCTCCCACTGTTCCGGCGGCACGCCCGGTCCCCGGTCCACCACCGACAACCGCAGCGTTCGCCGGTCCGGAGCCAGGGCCCCGGCCACCCGCACCGGCTCGCCCGGCGGGGAGAACCGCTGCGCGTTGTCCACCAGGTTGGCCACCACCCGCTCGAGCAGACCGTCGTCGGTGCGGGCCAGCGGCAGGTCATCGGGAACGTCAACGTCGACCTGGACCTTCGGATCCAGATCGAGCAGCGCGCGGGCGACGACCCCGTCGAGGGCGACCGAGGCCAGCTCGACCGAGAGCACCCCGGCCTGCAGGCGGCTCATCGCCAACAGGTTGGCGACGAGTTCGCTGAGACGGTCCGCGGAGGACTCGATCTGGGCCAGGAACTCCGCGCGCTCCTCCTCACTCCATTCGATGTCAGGCTGACGCAGGCTGGAGACCGCGGCCTTGACCCCGGCCAACGGCGTCCGCAGGTCGTGGCCGACTGCGGCGAGCAGGGCCGAGCGCAGCCGGTCGACCTCGGCCAGTTCCCGGGCCCGCGCGGCTTCCTCGGCCAGGCGTTGTGCCTCCCAGGCCCGCGCCGCGGCCAGAGCCAGCCGGTGAAGTAGGCGCTTGTCCGCCGCGAAGAGCTCGGGGCCTTCGGCGACCAGGTGCATCCCGTCCCCGGCGTCCGCGGAGATCACCGGTCGGCCGGCCAGCGGCGGACCGACGAGCCCGACGGGTCGGGCGCTTCCATCCGCTCCGTCGGCCAGCAGCGCCACCGACGTCATCTCGAAGCTGTCGCGTACCTGGGTCAGCACGTCGACGCAGCGAGCTCTCCCCCACCGAGGCCGCGGCGACCCGGGACAGCAGCTCGGCCTCGATCCGTTCCCGGGCCGCGGTCACCCTTGCCCGGGCAGCCAGCTCCACGGTCACGCTGACCGCCACCGCCACCAGGATGAACGTCACCAGGGCGATGACGTCGAGCCGGTGCGTCACGTCCCAGTGGCCGTACGGCTCGGTGAAGTAGTGGGTGGACAGCACCAGCGCGGTGAGGGCGGCGGCGAACGCGGGCACGAGGCCACCGAGCACCGAGACGATCACGACCGCGAGCAGGTAGAGCAGCAGCACGCTCTCCAGGTCCAGATGCTCGCGCACCTGCACCATCACGACCGTCATCACCGGCAGCACGGCTGCCGCGGCGGCGAACGCCGTCAGGCGGCGCGTCGACGGCAATCCGCCACCCTGGATCGGCACGAGGCCCAGTGTGCCCGTCGGGCGTTCCCGCGGGTCAGCCCACCGGCGTACGGCGTGCCTCCCGGTGCTCGGCCGACCCCAGCTGCCACGGGACGCTGGTCACCATGACCCCGGGCTGAACAGCAACCGGGCCTTGAGCCGCAAAGCGGTCTGGTTGTGCAAGAGCTGCTCCCACCAGTGCCCGACCACGTACTCCGGGATGAACACGCAGACCACGTCGCGGGGGCTGTCCCGGCGCAGGTTGCGGATGTACTCGACGATCGAGCCGGTCACGTCGCGGTAGGGCGAGTCCACGACGGTGAGCGGCACCGGGACGTCGCGCTCCGCCCACTCCCGCATCAGGTGCTGTGTCGCCTGCGGCGAGGTCTGCACCGTGATCGCGGTAAGGGTGTCCGGACGGGTCGCGCGGGCGAAGGCGAGCGCGCGCAGCGCCGGGGTGTGCAGGCGGGAGATCAGGACGATGCCGTGGATCCGGCTGGGCAGGGTCACGCCGGCCGGCGGCGGGGTGAGCTCGTCGACCAGGGCGTCGTAGTGCCGGCGGATTCCCTTCATCATCAGGAACAGGATCGGCATCGCGATCAGCACCAGGTACGCGCCGTGGGTGAACTTCGTGATCAGCACGATCACCAGGACCGCGCCGGTGAAGGACAGGCCGACGGAGTTGATGATCCGGGCGCGGATCATCCGCTTGCGTTCGGCCGGCTCGGTCTCGGTGCGCAGCAGCCGGGTCCAGTGCCGGACCATCCCGGTCTGGCCGAGGGTGAACGAGACGAACACCCCGATGATGTAGAGCTGAATCAGTCGGCTCACCTCGGCGTCGAAGGCGTAGACGAGCCCGCCGGCCGCGATGGCGAGCAGGACGATGCCGTTGCTGTAGGCCAGCCGGTCGCCGCGCTGGCGCAACTGACGGGGCATGTACCGGTCGTGTGCGAGCACCGAGGTCAACAGAGGGAAGCCGTTGTAGGCCGTGTTGGCCGCGAAGAAGAGGATCATCGCGGTGGCTATGGCGAGATAGACGAACATCACCGACCCGTCGCCGAAGACCGCAGCCGCGACCTGGGCGATGATCGGGTCCTGGTGGTAGTCCGGTCCGGCCGGCACCCCGTTGATGAGGATGTCGGTCTCGGGGTGCTCGGCGACCCGAACACCCGACCGCTGGCCCAGAGCGACCAGGCCGGCGAACATCGTGACGGCCAGCGTGCCCATGACCAGCAGCGTGGTCGCCGCGTTCTTGCTCTTGGGCTTGCGGAAGGCGGGTACGCCGTTGGCGATCGCCTCCACCCCGGTCAGCGCAGCGCAACCGGAGGCGAAGGCCCGCAGCATGAGGAAAACTAGGGCCAAGCCGCCCAGGTCTGCATGCTCGGCGACGATCTCGTAGCCGGCTGTCGGCGCCCGCAACTCGTCGTCGAGGACGAACGTCTTGACCATGCCGATGGCCAGCATCCCCATCACGCCGATGATGAAGGCGTACGTGGGGATCGCGAAGGCGACCCCGGCCTCCTTGACCCCCCGCAGGTTCACCAGCGTGAGCAGGACGATGATGCCGAGCGCGACCCCCACCTTGTGCTCGCCGACGAAGCCGACCGCGGAGGCCAGGTTGTCCACCCCGGCCGCCACCGAGACCGCGACGGTGAGCACATAGTCGACGAGTAGCGCGCTGGCGACGGTCAGCCCCCCGGTCTGGCCGAGGTTCTTGGAGGCCACCTCGTAGTCCCCGCCCCCGCTGGGGTAGGCGTGCACGAGCTGTCGGTAGGAGGCCACGACGGTGCCCATCAGCACGGCCACGGCAACGGCGAACCAGAAACTCTGGGCGTAGTAGGTGACGCCGGCGACGGAGAGCACGAGGAAGATCTCCTGCGGCGCGTACGCAACCGAGGACAGCGGGTCCGAGGCGAAGATCGGCAGGGCGATGCGTTTGCGCAGCAGCGTCTCGCCGAGCTTGTCCGACCGCATGGGCGAACCGAGCAGGACGCGCTTGGGCACGTGGCGGGCTTTCACGCCCCCAACAAACACCCGCGCAGGGCCCGGGCAGCCCGCCTTGACGGCCCCCTAGCACCGGGCCGGGACATCTTGACGGCTTCTTAGCGGCCGTTGTCGTCTGCGTCACGTCCGGCCGCGGAGCCGAGCTGCCAGGGCACGCTGGTGACCATGACTCCGGGCTGGAAAAGCAGCCGTGCCTTCAGCCGCAGCGGCGTCTGGTTGTGCAGGAGCTGTTCCCACCACTTGCCGACGACGTACTCCGGGACGAACACGCAGACCACGTCGCGCGGGCTCGAGGTCCGCACGTTGCGCACGTACTCCAGCACCGGCCTGGTCACCTCGCGGTAGGGCGAGTCCAGGACGGTCAGCGGGACCTCGATGTCGTGCTCGTTCCAGTCGCGCAACAGCTCGGCGGTGCCGTTCGGCGAGGTCTGCACGGTCAGCGCCACCAACGTGTCCGGTCGGGTGGCCCGGGCGAAGGCCAGCGCCCTCAACGTGGGGGTGTGCAGCTTGGAGACCAGCACGATGCCGTGGATCCGGCTCGGCAGAGTCACCGCGCCCTTGACCGGGGTCAGCTCCGCCCGCAGCCGCTCGTAGTGGCGCGCGATCCCGCGCATCAGCAAGAACAGAGCGGGGATGGCGATCAACACGATGTAGGCGCCGTCGGTGAACTCGGTGACCAGCGTGATTCCGAGCACCGTCGACGTGAGCACCATCGCCGCCACGTGTACGGCCTGGGCCCGCCAGGCACTCGACTCCTCGCGTCGCGCCAAGTGACGGATCATGCCCGCCTGCCCGAGCGCGAACGCCAGGAATACCCCGACGATGTAGAGCTGGATGAGGCGCGAGGCGTCGCCGTCGAAGGCATAGATCATGACTCCGGCAGTGAGCGCCAGCGCCAGGATCGCGTTGCTGTAGGTGAGGCGGTCGCCCCGTTGCTGGAACTGGCGGGGCAGGAAACCGTCGCGGGCCAGCACCGAGGAGAGCAGCGGGAACCCGTTGAAGGCCGTGTTCGCGGCCAGGAACAAGATGAGCGCCGTCAACGTGGTGATGAAGACGAAGGCCGGCGAGCCGTCGCCGAAGACCGCCGACGCGACCTGGGCGACGATCGGGTCCTGGATGTAGTCCTCGCCGACCGGACGGCCGTCGAGGAGCAGGTTGTTCGCCGGGTCGGCCGCAACGCGCATGTCGGTGATGCGGGCCAGGACGATCAGGCCGCCGAACATGGTGACACCCAGACCGCCGACCAGCGCCAAAGTGGTGGCAGCGTTGCGCTCCTTCGGATGGCGGAAGGCCGGCACGCCGTTCACGAAGGCCTCGAGTCCGGTCAGCGCGGCCGCGCCGGCCGAGAACGCCCGCAGAATGAGCAGCATCGCGAGTGCGGCGCCGATGTCGGTCTTGTCCGCCACCACCTCGAACTCGGCGGTCGGCGCCTGGAGGTCGTGGCCCAGCGCCGCCCGCGTCAGGCCGGTACCGACGAGGAGCAGCATTCCGGCCACGAAGGCCACCGCCGGCACGGCCAGCGCCGCACCCGCCCCGCGGACGCCCCGCAGATTGAGCACGGCGAGGGCGCCGATCGCGATGAACGCCGACTCGACCTTGTGCTCGGCGACCCAGGGAATGGACGCCCCCAGGTTGTCCAGTCCCGCCGCAACGGAGACCGCCACCGTGAGCACGTAGCCGACGAGGAGTCCCGCGCCGACGACGATCCCGGCGGACCGGCCGAGGTTGGTCGCCGCGACCTCGTAGTCGCCGCCCCCGCTGGGATAGGCCTGGATCGTCTGGCGATAGCTGAGCACCATCACCACGATCAGGCCCACCACGGCGAGACCGACCCAGGGACCGTGCGTCAGGTAGGAGGTACCGCCGAGTGCGAGGACCAGCAGGATCTCCTGCGGCGCGTACGCGACCGTCGACAGCGAACTGCTGGCGAAGATCGGCAGTGCGATGCGCTTGGGCAGCAGGGTGTCGCCGAGTCGGTCGCTGCGCATGGGGGTCCCCAGCAGGATGCGCTTGGGGACCCGGGTGAAGTTCACGGGGAGAAGCCAACACTGTCCGTCAACGGCGGCGCAGCCGCCCCCACGGCTTGAGCACCGAGAGTGTGATCGCGAAGGAGAGCGCGATCGTGGAGACGATCGGCGGGAAGATCATGTCGGTGGTCCGGGCCATCGGCCTCGCCACCGGCCGCGAGCGCGCGGCCGGCCTCGGCCACCTCGGCCGCGCCCGGGCGCAGGGCGACCAGCACGAGCACCAGCAGGACGACGTTCAGCACCAGCTTGACCGCCACCCAGCGGTAGCGCAGCAGCCCCCACTTGGTGCCCAGCCCCAGCACGATCCCGGAGGCCAGACTGAGGGCGCCGGCCACGATCATCGGCCCGACCGCGACCACCTCGATGGCCTGCAGGCAGGCCGCCTCCGTCGCGGTGTCCCCCGTCGCCAACGCTGTGATGACGAGCGCGCCGAGGGCCAGCTCGAGCCCGAGCCAGGCGCCGGAGGCCGCGATGTGCACGATCAGCGCGACGCGACGGGCCGAACGGGGCAGCGCAGGCGTGGAGCGGACGGGATTCAGGGTCTGCGTACTCATGACCCCAGGGTCGGCTGCCCCGGCTTCGCGCGCGTCCGCCCGGGATCGGCTCCGCCCTACGCAATCCTGCGTAGCTCTACAGCCGGCGGAGCAGCGCCAGGAACATCGCGTCGGTGCCGTGGCGGTGGGGCCAGAGCTGGACGTGCGGGCCGTCGCCGAGGTCGGGCACGCCGGGCAGGTACGGGCGGGCATCGACGCTGCTCGGCGTCGAGCCCGGCCTTGGCCGCATCGGCGATGGCCGCGAGCAGCACACCGCGGGTCTCCCCCGGGTGCGGCGAGCAGGTGACGTAGGCGATCAGGCCGCCGGGGCGGGCCGCGTCGATCGCGCTCAACAGCAGCTTGCGCTGCAGGTCGAAGAGTTGGCCGACATCGCCCGGCTGGCGGCGCCACCGGCTCTCGGGCCGGCGCCGCAGCGCGCCGAGGCCGGTGCAGGGCGCGTCGACGAGGACGCGGTCGAAGGCGGCGGCGGGCCAGGCCGGCACCGTCCCGTCGGCGACGACGGGCAGCGCGGAACCGACGCCGCGCAGCGCGGCCGGCGACCAGGCCGGCCCGGTGCGGTGCGATCTCGGCGGCCAGCAGGGCGGCGCCGCGTTCGGCGGCCAGCCCGGCCAGCAGGGCCGCCTTCCCGCCGGGTCCGGAGCACACGTCGAGCCAGCGGGCGTCCGGGCCGTCCAGCGGGGCGTCGGCGAGGGCGAGGGTGACGAGTTGGCTGCCCTCGTCCTGCACGCCGGCGGCCCCGGAGCGCACCAGGACGAGGTCGCCGGGATCGCCCCCGGGCAGGACCGCACCGACGCGCGACCACCGGGCCGGCTCGCGCGCCCGCCGTCGATCAGATCCGTCTGCGGCGTCGCCGGCCGGGACGCGCAGCCAGCGTCACCCGCGCCGGGACATTGTCCGCGGCCAGGGCGGCCGCCACCTCGTCCCAGTCCCCGCCGAGGGCGTCGGCGAACGCCGAGACCACCCAACGCGGATGTGCGTGCCGCAGCGCCAGCCAGCCGGCGCGGTCGGTCGCCGGGTCGGGGCCCAACTGGGCGACCCAGGCCTCGAGGTCCGGGCCGACACCTTGCGCAGCACCGCGTTCACCAACCCGGCCGGTCCTGGCCCGACGGCGGCCGCGGCAGAGCGCGACGGTGGCCGAGACCGCGGCGTGCGGCGGGGTGCGCATCGCGAGCACCTGGTGCGCCCCGAGCCGGAGCACGTCCCGCACCGGCGGGTCGAGCTGGTCCAGCGGGCGGTCCACGCACGCGCCGATCACGGCGTCGTAGGTGCCCTGCCCGCGCAGCGTGCCGTAGCCGAGCTCGGTCGCGAAGGCCGCGTCCCGGCCGGTCAGGCCCCGGTCGCGCAGCATTCCCGGCAGCACCAGGTTGGCGTACGCGTCGCGTTCGTCGACCGCGCGCAACAGATCGAACGCGGCCCGGCGCGCCGGGTCCGCCGGCTCGTTGCGGCGTGGGGACTGCTTCGGCGGGTCACTGCTTGCGCGCCCCGCCGGCCCGGGGAGGTCACGCGGGAGCGCCGAGGAACTCGCCGGTCTGGGGGCGGGCACCACGGGCCCAGTCGGCTGCGCGCATGGGCTTCTTGCCGGGAGCGGTCACCTCACCGAGCGCGACGCCGTGGGTGCCGGTGCCGACCAGCACCGCGTTCTTCTCCACGACGAGCTCGCCCGGGGGCGAGCCCGCGGCTGTCCTGACGCAGCGTCAGGGGGCCGAGACGGAGACGGTCGCCGCGGAATGTGGTCCAGGCCGCCGGGGCCGGCGTGCAGGCCCGGATCAGTCGATCGACGTGCATCGCCGGGGCCTTCCAGTCCACCTCGGCGTCGGCCACGTTCAGCTTGGGCGCCAGGGAGATCCCTTCACTCGGCTGCTCCATGGCCTCCACCGCGCCGACCTCGATCCCGTCGATGGTCGCGAGCAGCAGGCCGGCACCGGCCGAGGCCAGACGCTCCAGCAGATCCCCGCTGGTGTCGGTCGGGCGGATCGTTTCGGTGAGGACGCCGAAGACCGGACCGGCGTCGAGTTCACGCACGATCCGGAACGTGGTGGCCCCGGTGATCTCGTCCCCGGCGAGCACGGCCCGCTGCACCGGTGCGGCCCCGCGCCAGGCCGGCAGCAGGGAGAAGTGCAAGTTCACCCAGCCGTGCTTCGGAATGCTGAGCGCGGCGTCCGGCAGCAGCCCGCCGTAGGCGACCACCGGAGCGCAGTCCGGTGCGATCTCGCTCATGCGGGCCAGGAACGCCGGGTCACGGGGCGTGGGCGGGCGCAGGACCTCCAGCCCGGCCTCCGCGGCCAGTTCCGCCACGGGGCTGGGCCGCAGGGTCCGGCCACGCCCGGTCGGGGCGTCCGGCCGGGTGACGACGGCGACGACCTCGTGCGGGGAATCCAGCAGCGCCGCCAGGCTGGGCAGCGCGACCTCGGGAGTGCCGGCGAAAACCAGACGCACGGGCTACAACGCCCGGCCGGCGGTGGCGTGCGGGGAGATCCGGATCTGCGGCGCGGGCTCGTCGGCCCACGCGGACTCCCGGATCGCGCGCAGCGCCTGGCGGCGGGTCTCGTCGTCGAGACGGTCGATGAACAGGATCCCGTCGAGGTGGTCGGTCTCGTGCTGGACGCAGCGGGCCAGCAGGTGGGATCCGGTCAACGTGACCGGCTCGCCGTACATGTTCTGGCCCCTGGCGACCACCCGCAGTGAGCGCACGGTCGGAAAGGCCAGCCCGGGCAGCGACAGGCAGCCCTCGTCGCCGTCCTGCTCGTCGTCAGAGAGGTCGAGGGACGGGTTGATCAGGTGCCCGAGCTCGTTGTCGACGTAGTAGGTGAACACCCGCAGCCCGACCCCGATCTGCGGCGCGGCCAGGCCGACACCGGGGGCGTCCTGCATGGTGTCGATCAGGTCGGCGACCAGGGTGCGGAGCTCGAGGTCGAAGTCGTGAACCGGGGCGGCCGGCGTCCGGAGGACGGGATCGCCGAACAGGCGGATGGGCTGGATCGCCACGCGGTGCAGCTCCCGGGTCGGGGTCTTCAGGGCGTCCGCCAGTCTAGGTGGCGGGTCCGGATGCGGCCGTCAGCCCAGCTGGGCCGGGTCGATCTGGATGCGGACCGCCCCGGGAGCCTTGCGGGCGCTGCGTACGCCGGCCGCCGCGCGCAGGGCCGCGGCCAGCTCGTTGCCCTGGGCGCGCGGCACCCGGACCACGGCCCGGACCTCCGCTCCAGCCGGGGCGGGACCGACCACGGACGCGACGGCGGGCAGCCGGGCCGCCTCGAGCAGCTCGGCGACCGCGGCCTCCGGACCGTTGAGCACGGCCAGCCGGACGGCCGGCGGGAATCCCAGTTCCTGACGCTCCGTCAGTTCGCGTGCGGCGAAGCCATGCGGATCCCACCGAACCAAGGCCTGCACGGCCGGTGCGCCCGGTTCGGCCATGAGGATCACCGGCCCGCCGGGGCGGACCAGCGCCGCCGCGTTCGCCCAGCGCCGGACCGCCTCCTCCCCCGCGCGCAGGTCGGCGCGCGCCAGCAGGGCATCGCCGTCGAGCAGGAGCGCCGCGGCGTAACCGTCGACGGCGGAGGGCTCGGCGCCCGGCGTGGCCACGACGAGAGCGGGTTTGCCGTCGACCGCGGCGAGCACGTTGCCCTCGGCGCTCGACCACCGGACCGGCACACCCGGGAACGCCCGCCCGATCTCCTCCGCGGTGCGGGCCGCGCCGACCACGACGGACCGGAACGAGGTCGCGCGGCAGTGCGGGCAGGCCCAGTCGGTCGCGGGGGTCGCGCACAGCCGGCAGGTCGCGGTCCGTTCCGCCGCCCCGAGTCCCAGCGGACCGGAGCACGAGGCGCACCGGGCGATCTCGCGGCAGCGCACGCACGCCAGCACCGGCAGGTAGCCGCGGCGGGGCACCTGGACGAGGACCGGGCCGTCGGCCAGTCCGGCACGCGCCGTCTGCCAGGCCACCGTCGGAAGCCGGGCCGCGCGGGCCGCGCCGTCGCGGGCAAGTTCGGCGTCCGAGCCGGCCGGCTGCACCCGCGGCGCCCGCGCCCGCAGTGTGTCCCGGGACGCGGCCAGCGGCTTGGCCCAACCGGTGTCGATCAGCGCCGCGCCCTCGGCCGTCACGGCATGACCGCCGATCAGCGCCGCCGCTCCGGCCACATGGGCCCTCAGGCACAGCACCTCGCGCACGTGCGGGTAGGGCGCCCGGGGTTCGGCGTGCAGATCGTCCCCGTCGTCCCAGATCACCACCAGGCCCAGGTCGGCGACCGGGGCGAACATGGCCGCCCGGGTGCCGATCACCGCGCGCGCGCTGCCCCGGCGCACCGCGAGCCAGCGCCGGTAGCGCTCGGCCGGGCCCAGGTCGGCCGTCAACTGGACGTGTGCGCCGGCGCCGAGGGCATCGTCCAGGGCGGCGCCGAGGCGGGCGAGATCGCGGGCGTCGGGCACCACGACCAACGCCCCGCGCCCGCCGGTGAGGGTGGCGGCGACGGCCGCGGCGACGGCCGGGGCCCAGTCGACCCCGGGCAGCGCGGCCCACACCGCCCGGGCGGGGCGGCCCTCGGCCAGCGCGGTCAGGAACGCGGGCCCGTTCTCGTACGGCGCCCAGGGCTCCGGCAGGACCCGCGCGCTGGGCTCAGCGCCGCTCGGGCGGCGGTTCGGCCTCGACCCGGGCATGACGGGGCGGGACGGCCAGGCGCAGCACGTCCGCGACGGTCCCGGCGTACCGGTTGGCGACCGCCCGGGCCAGCTCCGCGATCTCCGGGCTGAGCACCGGCTCCGGCGAGACCACCTTCTGCAGCCGGGCGAGGGCGCCGGTGTGCTCGCTGGCGTCCTCCCGGGCGAGCACGAAGGCGTCGACGAGCTGGCCGGCGAAACGGACCCGGACCCGCGCGCCCGGGACCGCGGCGGCGTCGAGGTCCTCCGGCACCAGGTAGTCGAAGACGCGGTCGAGGTGCGGGAACGGCAGGTCGACGGCGACCTGGGCGACCGGCCGCTGCGCGGCGACCGGCAGCGGCTCCCGGTCCTTCTTGCGGATCGCGCGGGTGTTGCGCCGGGCGGTCCCGCGCACCAGTTCCAGCTGCTCGGCCACCGCCTCGGGCGGCGTGCCGGCTGCGCCTGTCGAAGAGCTCGCGCCCGCCGAAGGGCCTGCGCCGGAGATCACCCGCCTGTCCTACCAGAGCCGACCCACGGTGGGGGCGCGCGCCGCCTTCCCTGGGGATGACGGGCTCGACCTAACGAAACGGTCACCCGCCGATCGGGCGGAGTTTCTGCGCCCGCGGGTGGATCGCTGCTAGAAACGACACCGGTCGATGGTCTCGGGGGGGATCAGGTGCCGTTGTCCCTGTTGTGCCGTCCCGCGCTGCGCGGGCTGGCGGTCGCGCTCGCGCTGGTCGTCGTCGCGCCGGCGGCGCCCGCTTCACCTGCTGCAAACGGCGACGCCGCGCCGAAGGTGAACGCCGTCGAGGACCACTACCGCAGCGCCGGGCCGTGGGTGGTCGCGACCACCGACGCGGCCGGGCCCGACGGGCTGACCTACCGGATCTCGCACCCGCGCGACCTCGGCCGGGGCGAGTTCAACCACCCGATCCTGATCTGGGGCAACGGCAGCAACGCGACCCCGGCGCTCTACAACGGCGTCTTCCGCCAACTGGCGTCCTGGGGCTTCGTCGTCATCGGGTCCTCCGACGCTCACCAGGCCAACGGCCGGACCATGCTGGCCGCGCTGCAGTACCTGCTCGGGACCAACCTCGATCCGGGCAGCAAGTTCTTCGGCGTCCTCGACCCGACCGAGGTCGGTGCCCTCGGGCACTCCCAGGGCGCCGGCGGTGCGGTCAACGCGGCCAACCACTCCGGTGGCCTGGTCGACACCGCGGTCCCGATCAACCTCCCGGACAAGCGCTACGTCGACAAGGCGGGCACGTTCTCCGTCGCGGACCTGCCCACGCCGACGCTCTTCCTCGGCGGCGGCAACGACGGGCTGATCTCCACCCCGGGCGGGGTGCGCAGCTACTACCAGCGGGTCCCCCGCGCCGCGATCGGCATCCTGCGCGGCGCCGACCACCTGGCGATCCAGCGCAGCGGCGGCGGCTACCTCGGCTACCTCACCGCCTGGATGATGTGGAACCTGCAGCACGACCCGTACGCCGGTTCGGCGTTCGTCGGACCAGCGGGAAACAAGCCCGAGTTCCGCCAGAACTCCAAGTGGCAGAACCAGCAGGCGAAGGGCCTCGCCGACCGAGTGCGGCTCCGGCTGCACGCCCGCATACCTCCGTGATCGCATGCGTCGTTAGCACGCGTCGCGAGTACCCGTGGTCCCGCGACCCGCGGGCCCACCGCGGTCGTCCGAAATGCACTATCGCGCAGTGTGTGCCCGCCTCAGATGCCGCAGGCGGAGCGGAGCGCGTCGACGCGGTCGGTGCGCTCCCACGTGAAATCGGGCAGGTCGCGGCCGAAGTGCCCGTACGCCGCGGTCTGCGTGTAGATCGGGCGCAGCAGGTCGAGGTCCCGGATGATCGCGGCCGGACGCAGGTCGAACACGGTCGTCACCGCGGACTGGATCTTGTCCGGGTCGACGGTGTTCGAGCCGAAGGTCTCGACGAAGACGCCGACCGGGTGCGCCTTGCCGATGGCGTAGGCGACCTGGACCTCGCAGCGGCGGGCCAGTCCGGCAGCGACGACGTTCTTGGCGACCCAGCGCATTGCGTACGCCGCGGACCGGTCGACCTTGGACGGGTCCTTGCCGGAGAACGCGCCGCCACCGTGGCGGGCCATGCCGCCGTAGGTGTCGACGATGATCTTGCGGCCGGTCAGGCCCGCGTCGCCCATCGGCCCGCCGACGACGAACTTGCCGGTCGGGTTGACCAGCAGACGGTAGCCGTCGGAGTCGATGTCCAGGCCCTGCAGCTCGGGGGCGACGACGTGGTCGGCGACGTCCGGCGAGAGCAAGGTCTTGAGGTCGATGTCGTCGGCGTGCTGGCTGGAGACGACGACGGTGTCGAGGCGCACCGGCCGGTCGCCGTCGTACTCGATGGTGACCTGGGTCTTGCCGTCCGGACGCAGGTAGGGAACCGTCCCGGACTTGCGGACCGCGGACAGGCGCAGCGCGAGGCGGTGCGCCAGCTGGATCGGCAGCGGCATCAGCTCGGGGGTGTCGTCGCAGGCGTAGCCGAACATCAGGCCCTGGTCGCCGGCGCCCTGCTTGTCCAGGTCGTCGACGCCCTCGCCCTCGCGGGCCTCGTAGGCCGAGTCGACGCCCTGCGCGATGTCCGGGGACTGCGAGCCGATCGAGACCGAGACGCCGCAGGACGCGCCGTCGAAGCCCTTCTTCGACGAGTCGTAGCCGATGTCGAGGACGCGGTCGCGCACGATCGTCGGGATGTCGGCGTAGCCCTGCGTGGTGACCTCACCGGCCACGTGGACCTGGCCGGTGGTGATGAGCGTTTCGACGGCGACCCGGCTGCGCGGGTCCTCCTTGAGGAGGGCGTCGAGGATCGAGTCGCTGATCTGGTCGGCGATCTTGTCCGGGTGGCCCTCGGTGACGGACTCCGAGGTGAACAGGCGACGAGACACAGCACACTCCAGGCGAGGCGAGGGGCTGGCCCCCACGGCGGGAAAAGAACCCGCGGAGTCTATCGCCGCAGGCCGGGGCGCCGAATCGGGACGCGGCCGGACAGGTCACCGCATCCTGGGGCAGGTCAGGGCGGGTCGAAGAAACTGACGAGCTTGAAGCCCAGCCAGGGCTTGGGTCCCCAGGCCGCGGACTGGCCGCGCAGGATCGGCCCGGCCAGCCCGATCCGCTTGTGCATGACGAGGATCATCGCCGGGCCGGCGGCGCTCATCACGCAGTCCACCCGGCCGCGGGGCTCGCCCTCGACGGTGACGACGCCGTCCTCGAACGCGAACACCGCTCGGGCCTCCGGGAACTTGCGCACCCGGACGTCGAAGCGGGCCGTCAGACCCTGAGCGTTCGTCGGGTGCACGAACAGCGGCAGGAACGGCAGGAACCCGCGGAAGATCAGCGCCGCGTCCGTGGGCTCGATCTGCCAAGGCCGTCCCGCCGCGGTGGCGATGTCCCAGCCGTGCACCTCGGCCTCGCCGAGAATCCGCGACACCGCGGTCGAGCGCAGCGTCGGGGCCCCGAGATGGCCCGGCTGGTACCCGTCCGGGCCCTGTCCGACCGCCACGTCCAGCGCAGGGCGCAGGGCCTGGATCTGCTCGGCCAGTTGGGCCGGCGTGCGCTCGGTGATCCGGGTCAGCAGTTCCTCGTTGGTCCCGGCGACGTTCCGCAGGTCGGTGTAGGGCGACCCGGCACCGCGCGCCATGTCGATGTAGGCGCCGATGACGCCCATCAGGTGCGCGGCGGTCTGTTCGATCGACCAGTTCGGCAAGGCCTTGGCGCGCAGGTCGGGAAGGTCCCCGACCAGCGTCGCCACCCGGTCCAGCGCGCGGTCGGCCGCCGCGGCGACGGTGGGGAGATCGATGGGCGGGGGCTCGTGCTCGGCAGCGGTCACGCGCCGACTATCGCGGATCGGCCCGAGCGGTGGTCAGGCCGGCTTGACGCCCAGCGCGATCCGGGCCGACAGCAGGTGGGCGACCAGGGCGGTGCGGGCGAGCAGCGCGACGGATCCGACCGCGACGGCGGCGATCAGCGCGGCGCCCACGACGTCGGCCGGGTAGTGCACCCCGACGTAGACGCGGGAGAACCCGACGACGCTCGCGACGGCGAGGAGCGCGACCCCCCAGCGCACCGAGAGGAACGCGCCGACGGCGAACGCGATCCCGAACGCGGCCAGCGAGTGGTCGCTCGGGAAGGACTGCCCGGCCTCGTGATGGACCAGCTGATGGAGCTGCGGGTGCGCGGTGAAGGGCCGCTCGTTCGGGAACAGCTCCGCGGCGCCCCGGCCGAGCCCGAGCGCCAGCACCAGCGACGTGCCGACGAGCACGATCCGGTCGAACCGACGGGTCATCAGCTGCAGGCCGCACAGCACGGCCAGCACGGCGAACGAGCCCAGAATCAGGACACTTGCCGCAAACTTCATGCTCGCGTCCAGCACCGGGTTGCCCGACCACCCGTTGATCTCGAGCAGCAGATCCTCGTTCATGTGGTGTTCACCTCAAGCCCCCTTGACGTTCATCCCCAGAATGGGGCCTGAGCGCCCTCCCGCGCGGGCAAATCACCATCTCGGCCCAGGGGCTGGCACGCTGCCGCCATGACGTCGACCCGTCCGCCGCTGGCCGAGTCGCTCGACCTCGCGCCGCACCCGGAGGGTGGCTGGTTCCGGGAGTCCTGGCGCTCTCCCCTCGAGCTCACGGGTCTGCCCGGCTACGCCGGCCCGCGCAGCGCAGGTACCGCGATCTACTACCTGCTCGGCCCGGGCGAGTCCTCGGCCTGGCACCGGGTCCGATCGGCCGAACTCTGGCTCTGGCACCGGGGCGGCCCACTGATCCTCACTCTCGGCGGCGACGGCGACTCCCCCGAGGGCCCGGTCGACCACGTCCTGGGCGCGGCTGTCGAGTCCGGCCAGCTTCCCCAGCTGCTGGTCCCACCGGGCATTTGGCAGGCGGCGCGGCCGGCTATCGGCACCGAGGTCCTCGTCTCCTGCGTCGTCGTCCCGGGCTTCGACTTCGCCGACTTCGATCTCTCTGCGCCCTCTCGGTCAGGATGACCGTGTGGCCGCCCCGTTCGCGAACCTGAGCCCGCAGCGGCGTCGTCTCGCCTGGACGGTCGCCGCCGTCGCGGTCCTGGCCCTGGTCGCGGGTGGCGCCTTGGCCTTGGCCGGCGGCGGGGACGACGCAGCGCCGGTATCGGCACCCGGCACCGCCGCAGCGCAGGACCGGCCGGGACCGGTCGTTCTCGTTCCGGGCTACGGCGCGCCCAGCGACAATCTGGAGCGGCTCGCCGCGCGGTTGCGCGCGAACGGGCGGCAGGCGCAGGTGGTGCCGGGCGCGGCGCAGAACACCGGCGATCTGCGCGAGCAGGTGGACGCCGTGGAGCAGGCGGTGGTCGACGCCATGCGCGACGGGGCGACTTCGGTCGATGTCGTCGGTTATTCGGCCGGCGGCGTGGTCGCGTTGCTGTGGGCCCGCGATCACGACGGCGCCGCCCGCGCGCGCCGGATCGTCACTCTCGGAACGCCGTTCGCCGGCACCGGACTCGCCGCCGCGGGCGCCGCGCTCGGGGGCAGCATCTGCCCGCTGGCGTGCCTGCAATTGGTGCCTGACTCCGATCTGCTGCGCAGCCTGGGCCCGGACGGACGCGCGGCGACCGACCATCCCGCGTGGCTCTCGGTGTGGACCGATCGCGACACCACGGTGACCCCGCCGGCCTCGGCCCGGCTCACCGGCGCCACCAACGTCCAGCTCCAGGACGTGTGCCCGGCCGTCACCGTGGGGCACGGCGGCCTGCCCATCGACCCGGTGGTAGTGCGGATTGTGGAGCGCGCACTCGGCAGCTCGCCTCTGAGTCCGCCCACGGCCGAGGTCTGCGCTTAAGGCAGGTCATGCCCTAGTTGGCGATGTCCTTCGAGGACAGGTTCGCCCAGGCGAGTGCGAGGAACACCCCGGCGTAGACGACCTGGATCGCCATCCCCCGTTCGAGCTCGCGCCACAGGATCGGATCGCGGAACAGATCGATCCAGGCCAGCCAGTACCGGGTGGGCAGGTATGGCGCCACGGGCGAGGAGGCTTGCAGCGTGACCAGGATCTGGCTGCCGACCAGGCCCGCGAGGGCGCCCAGGGCCGCACCGGAGGGCGAGTCGCTGACCGTGGACAGGAACAGCGCGATCGCGGCGACGCCGACCATCGAGAACCCGATGAAACCGACGGCCAGCAGCATCCGCCATGCCACCTGAGTGGGCGTCAGTTCCGCCCCGGACACCGAGACCACCGATCCGCGCTCGTTGCCGAGCAACGTCATCCCGACGACCAGGGACACCAGTGCGACGATCACCACCGCGCCGAGCACGAAGACGATGACGGCGACCAGCTTGGCCACCAGTAGGCGGGTCCGGCTGACCGGGCGGATCAGCAGGTAGCGCAGAGTCCCGGCGTTCGCCTCCCCCGCAATGGCCTCGCCGGCCATCAACGCCACCGAAACCGGCAGGAAGATCGGCAGCACGATCGCCAGCGCCGCCGCCGGGTAGAGCGCGCCGTTGTTCAGCACGGCGGACAGGAACGCGGGACCTTCCCCCGGGCGCGGGCCGATGTCGCGCACCGAGACGAAGATGGCGACGACGGTCGGCAGCAGGCACAGCAGGAACACGCTCGCCCAGGTCCGCGGCCGGCGGAGCATCTTGGCCAGTTCGACGCGGATCATCGCGCCCGCCCGAAGCCCGGCTGGTCGAGCCGGTCGCTGCCGGAGCCGACGAGGGCCAGCACGACGTCCTCCAGGGAACGCCGCTCGACCACGACGCCCGTGATGCGCAGCCCCTGCCCCACCAGGTAGGCCGTGAGCTCGGCCGGGTCGTCGGCGCGGACGACGAGGCGCTCGCCGGTCCGCGAGCTGACCCGGCCGTCGAGCACGGTCAGGGCCCGGTCCGCATCCGGGGTGTCGACCAGCACGTACCCGGTCGTGGCCCGCAGCGCCTCGAGGCTGTCCTCCACGAGCAGCCGGCCCTGATCGAGGATGCCGACCCGGTCGCAGGTCGCCTCGATCTCGGCCAGCAGGTGCGAGGACATGAACACCGTGGTGCCGGCCGCGTTCAGCTCGGCCAGCAGCGCGCGGACCTCCTGGATGCCGCCGGGGTCCAGGCCGTTGGTGGGCTCGTCGAGCACGAGCAGACGTCGCGGCACCAGAAGCGCGGCGGCAAGGCCGAGTCGTTGCCGCATGCCGAGCGAGTACGCCTTGACAGGCCGGTCGTCGACGCCGCCGAGGCCGACCCGGGTGAGCGCGTCGTCCACCCGACCGGCCCGGGAGGATCGCCCACCGCCCGGCCCGGCCGCGTCGAGGAGGGCCAGATTCCGCCGGCCCGAGAGGTGCCCGTAAGCCGCCGGGCCTTCGACCAGCGCGCCGACCTCGGGCAGCACGTCCCGGACCCGGCTGGGCACGGCGACGCCGAGCAGCTCGATCTCGCCCTCGGTGGCGAAGACCAGGCCGAGCAACATCCGGACCACCGTGGTCTTGCCGGACCCGTTGGGCCCGAGGAAGCCGTAGGTGTCGCCGGCCCGCACGTCGAGGTCGACGGCGTCCACCGCGGTGATCCGGCCGAAGCGTTTGGTCAGCCCGCGGGTGCGGATCACGGGCTCGCTCATCGGACGATCGCCCTCATCCGATCGTCCGGAGCAGTTCGCGCGCCGCGCGCGTGAGCAGGTCCGTGCCCACCGGCCCGGAGAGCACGAACCCGTAGCCGTGGTCCGAGGCCACGACCAGCAGATTGAGCAACGGGGTCCGCAGCAGCATCCCCTCCCCGTCGTCGAGGTCGACGGCCAGCCCGCCCGCGGTGCGGGCCGCGTCGTAGACCCGGAAGCCCAACCCACCCGGCAGCGCGAACGCGCCGAAGGTCGAGAAGCCCTCCCCGTAGGTGCGCAGCGCCGCCGGACCTTCCACGACCTGCGAGCTGTTCCGGCCGGCCAGCCGTTCCGGCAGGACGGCGGGAGCGAAGTCGTCACCTCGCCCGACCGCGGTCACCCGGGCCTCGGCCCGTCGGCCGCTGTCGGGGAAGGGCGCGGTGAGCACGTCGGCCGGCACCGCCGCCGGACCCTGGTCGAGCTCGAGGAAGCGCGAGCGCAACCCGGGCGCCCCACCGTCCCGGCCGGTCACCCGGACCTCGACGGGTAGCCCGGTCCGCGGGTCGGCCCAGATGTCGACGCGCCCGACGGTCGTCTCCGGGTCGGTGGGCACCAGGCGCAGACCCGCGGCCGCGACCCCGGCGACCCGGCGGGCGGGCAGCGCTTCCAGGTGTTCGTTGCCGCGCGGCCCGCCCAGCAGGCGCCGGGCCAGCCGCGGTGGCACCAGGTCGGCCGCCCGCGGCAGCCGCAGCCCGGGCTCGCCGAACAAGGTGGTGGTGACGTTCTCCTCGAAGTCCCAGGTCGTCAGGCCGCCCAGGCCTTCGTACAGCCCCCGCTCGCCGGTCGGAGTGAGCACGTCGACCCGGGACCCCTCCGGTGACTCCCAGGCCCGCATCTTCGTCAGGCCGCCGAGCAGCGCCCCGACGTTGTCGATCGCCGGCAGGTCGGGCAGGCCGAGCGACCCGTCGCTCTCGGCGTACCCGGCGTACGCGACGCCGGCCGAGGCGAGGATCCGGTCACGCAGCGCGGCCGGGTCGACGTCGTCCGCGGAGACCGGCAGGGCGCCGACCAGGGCGGGCAGCGAGCTGAGGGCGAGCAGGCCGGCGGCGACCAGGGACCAGCGCTTCCGCATCTGCTTTGTCTGCACGCCCATCCCCGCCACCGTACGTGCGGATCCTTGGCGCGGCGCCCGACCAGGAGTCAGGTCAGGCGGGCGAGGGCCAGGTCCCAGATCACGTCGGACAGAACGCTCTTCGGGCCGCGCTGGACCGGGGTCTCCGAGCCGTCGGCGCCGAGGATGACCGCGGCGTTGTCGGGCGAGCCGAAGGCCTTGCTGCGACCGTCGGCGTCGGCGCCGACGTCGTTGACGACGAGCAGGTCGCACTGCTTGCGGGCGAGCTTGGCCCGGCCGTGGTCGAGCACCGAGCCGGAGGCGTCCCCGGTCTCGGCCGCAAAACCGACGATCACCTGGCCGGCCCGCGGGCGGGCGGCGCACAGCTCGGCCAGGACGTCGGGGTTGCGGACCAGCACCAGCGGCTCGGGGTCGGCGTCGGTCTTCTTGATCTTGGCGTCCACCTGGTGCGCCGGGCGGAAGTCGGCCACCGCGGCGGCCATCACGATCACGTCGGCGTCGGCCGCGGCCTCGAAGACGGCCTCGCGGAGGTCCGCGGCCGATCCGACCCGGACCACCTTGGCCCCGGCGGGGTCGGGCAGCTCGACGTTGGCGGAGACCAGCACCACCTCGGCGCCCCGGGCCAGCGCCGTCTCGGCGAGCGCGTAGCCCTGCAGGCCGGTGGACCGGTTGCCGAGGAAGCGCACAGGGTCCAGCGGTTCGCGGGTCCCACCCGCCGAGATCACGACGCGGCGCCCGGCCAGGTCGGACACCGCGGGCCCGCGCTCGAGCAGGCGCAGCGCGGCCGCGTGGATCTGCTCCGGCTCGGGCAGCCGGCCCGGACCGGTGTCGGTGCCGGTGAGCCGTCCCGAGGCCGGATCGAGCACGATCACACCGCGGCGGCGCAGCGTGGCCACATTCTCGACGGTGGCCGGGTGCTCCCACATCTCGGTGTGCATCGCCGGGGCGAACAGCACTGGGCAGCGTGCGGTCAGCAGGGTCCCGGTCAGCAGGTCGTCGGCCAGCCCGGCGGCCGCCTTGGCCAGCAGGTCGGCGGTGGCCGGTGCGACCACGACCAGGTCGGCCTCCTGGCCGATCCGGACATGCGGCACCTCGTGCACGTCGTCGAAGACGCTGGTGCTGACGGGATTGCCGGACAGGGCCGCCCAGGTGGCGGCGCCGACGAACTTCAGCGCCGACTCGGTCGGGACGACCCGCACCGAGGCGCCGCCCTCGGTAAAGCGGCGCAGCAGTTCACAGGCCTTGTACGCAGCGATGCCACCGCTCACCCCGAGGACGATCCGGGGGCGGTGGCTCGCGTCAGTGCTCATGGCCGGTGCAGGCCCAGGCCGGGGGCGTTATCCCCGGGCCGGGTACGGCTTGTCGGTGGCCGGACCCTCGATCGGCGTGGACATGAGCATGCCCGCGTCGATCTCGCGCATCGCGATGGAGAGCGGCTTCTCGTGGACGTGCGTCTCGACCAGCGGGCCGACGTACTCCAGCAGGCCCTCGCCCAGCTGCGAGTAGTACGCGTTGATCTGACGGGCGCGCTTGGCCGCGTACGACACCAGGCTGTACTTGGAGTCGGTGGCCGCGAGGAGATCGTCGATCGGCGGGTGGGTGATGCCCATACCGGTGTTCGAAGACGACACGTGGTGCCTTTCAGCAGAAGTCGTTAGCGGCGCCGGACGTGCATCTGCGCAGGTCAGGGGCCAGGTGCTCCGGTCAAGGCTACCAGTTCTGCCGCGACGTCCTCGACGGACGTGTTCACCAGTGACACATCGAACTCGGACTCGGCGGCCAGTTCCTCCTTGGCCACGCGCAGTCGGCGGTCGATCACGTCCTGCGGTTCGGTGCCGCGGTGAGTGAGCCGGCGGACCAGTTCCTCCCAGCTCGGCGGCTTGAGGAAGACCAGCAGGGAGTCCGGCATGGACTTGCGGACCTGGCGGGCGCCCTGCAGCTCGAGCTCCAGCAGGACCGACTGTCCGCTGGCCAGCCTGTCCTCGACGGGCAGGCGCGGGGTGCCGTAGAGGTTGCCGGCGAACTCGGCCCACTCGAGCAGGTCTCCGGCTGCGGCCATCGCCTCGAACTCGGCGCGGTCGACGAAGTAGTACTCGACGCCGTGGCGCTCACCGGGGCGCGGGAACCGCGTGGTGGCGGACACCGACAGCCACCAGTCCGGGCTGTGGCTGCGCAGATACGTAAGCAGTGTGGACTTGCCGACTCCGGACGGGCCAGAAAGGACGATGAGTCGGGGAACCGAGCCCGCCAAGCTCAGCTCGAGCCGAAATCGCGCTCGAGCGCGGCGATCTGGTTCGTACCCAGACCCCGCACGCGGCGGGTCTCGGAGATGCCGAGGCGCTCCATGATCTGCTTCGCGCGCACCTTGCCGACGCCGGGCATCGACTCGAGCAGGGCCGAGACCTTCATCTTGCCGATGATCTCGTTCTCCTGCCCCTCTTTGATGACCGAAGCCAGCGAAGCACCGGAGTGCTTCAGCCGGTTCTTCACCAACGCGCGCTCTCGCCGGGCAATGGCGGCCTTCTCGAGTGCTGCGGCACGCTGCTCGGGAGTCAGCGGGGGAAGAGCCACGGCAAGGTCACCTCGACTTACTCGTGCGGACTTGGCTGGATTTGATCATCGGCGGGCCGGCATCTGCCTTTCCACCAGCGGCGACGCTACCGCAAAACGGTCGCGTACAGATCATCGGCCCGGGCGGCGGCCTCGGCCAGTTTGCCGAGGTCGGGGCCTGCCCCGAGGATCTCTCGGGACACGCTGGGCAGGACGTGCCGGGCGACCGGACCGAACAGGCGGCGCAGGTCCTCCGCCCCGCCGCCCTGCGCGCCCAGGCCGGGCACGAGCAGCGGCCCGCCGGTGGCCAGATCCTCGGCCGTGTCGCCGATCGTCGCGCCCACCACCACGCCGACGGACCCCTGCGGGGTCTGGCCGGCGTTCTCCGCGGCGACGGCGGCCAGCATGGTGCCGGCCACGGTCCGCCCGTTCCCGTGTTCGGAACTGACCCGGGCGTGCTGCACCTGGGGCCCTTCCGGGTTGGAGGTCAGCGCCAGGACGAACACGCCCCCGCCGTGCGCGGCGGCGGCATCCAGGAAGGGACGCAGCGAGCCGAACCCCAGGTAGGGCGAGACGGTGAGCGCGTCGCTGTAGAGCGAACTCGCCGGGTCCAGGTAGGCCTGCGCATAGGCCGCGGCCGTGGTGCCGATGTCGCCGCGTTTGACGTCGGTGATCACCAGCAGGCCGGCGGCGCGCGCGTCGGCGATGGTGCGTTCCAGCGCGGCCACGCCCGCGGCGCCGAACCGCTCGAAGAACGCGGACTGCGGCTTGACCACCGGCACCCGGCCGGCCATCGCCTCGACCACCGTGCGGCCGAAGCGCTCCGCGCCGGCAGCGTCGTCCGGCAGGTTCCACGCGTCGAGCAGGGACGAGTGCGGGTCGATGCCGACGCACAACGGACCGTGTGCCTCGACGGCGTTCCAGAGCCGCAGGCCGAACGAATCGCTCATGCCGTCGACCCTAGTCAGATCGCGGCGATCGGGTCAGAAGCTCCGTTGGTCGGCCGCCGCGGCGAGGTCTCGGCGGTGATGTAGACGCCGTCGCCGGACTCGATGCCCAGGTGCCAGGCCTCGCCCCGGGTCAGCTGCGCGGTCACGGTCTCCTCGTCGAGGGTGCGATTCTCGACCCGCACCTCGAAGCCGAGGTGGGTGACGCGGGAAACCTTGCCCTCCACCGCTCCCGGCACCGGGTGACGGGTCAGCACCAGGTCGTGCGGGCGTACGAGCTCGCCGCGCAGGGTCGCGACCGGGCCGAGGAAGCGCAGCACGAACTCGGTCTGCGGGTTCTCGTAGACCTCGCGCGGGGTGCCGACCGTGCTCGTCGAGCAGCAGGACGGTCGGGTCGACGGCGAGCGCCCGCGCCAGCGCCATCCGCTGGCGCTGACCGCCGGAGAGCTGGTTCGGGTAGCGGTCGTGGTACCCGACGGCGTGTCGAGATGTCCAGACTTCCCGCCGGAAATGTCCGGACTGCGAGGATGACCACTGGATTCTGGGAGGCGTCATGGCCGGGCCTGACCGCGCACGGACGATCCTCGCGACGTTGGGTCTGGGGGCGGTTTTGGCCACGGGGGTCGTCGTGAGTGCGCCCGAGAGCGAGCCGGCCGGTGGAGCCGGCGGCATCCACATCCCGGTCGAGAAGTACGCCCTCGACAACGGCCTCGAGGTGATCCTCTCCCCCGAGCCGCAGGCGGCGACGGTGGCAACGAACCTCTGGTACCACGTCGGCGCGGTCGACGAGTCCGCCGACCGGACCGGGTTCGCCCACCTCTTCGAGCACATGATGTTCGAGGGCTCCGGGCACATCCCCGAGGGCATGCATCGACGACCCTGACCGAGGCGGTCGGGGCGCCTACGCCAACGCCTCCACCAACTACGACTACACCAACTACGTCATCCCGCGATCTGCCGCCCGAGCAGCTCGAGCTCGCGCTGTGGATCGAGAGCGACCGCATGGGCTACCTGCTCGACCGCCTCGACGCGCGCAACCTCGCCAACCAGATCGCGGTCGTGCGCAACGAGCGACGGCAGAACTGGGAGCAGTCCCCCTACGCGCTGACCGACCAGGCGGTCGACGAGCAGCTCTTCCCGGCGCCGCACCCGTACCACGCGTCGGTCATCGGCTCGCACACCGACATCGCCGCGGCCAACCTGGACGACGTCCGCGACTTCTTCCAGACCTACTACGTGCCGAACAACGCGACCCTCGCGATCACCGGGAACTTCGATCCGGCCCGGGCCAAGGAGCTGGTCGAGAAGTACTTCGCGACGATCGCGCGCGGCGCGGATGTCCCGCGCGCGAGACCCGGCAGCGCCGGCTCTCACGGCGGAGAAGCGCCTCACGCTCACCGACGACGTCGTGCTCTCCAAACTCACGATGGGCTGGCCCACCCCCGCCTGGTTCGCCCCCGGTGACGCCGACGTCGACGTGCTCGGTTACGTCCTCGCCGGTGACGACTACGGGTTGCTGACCTCACGCCTCGTGCGGGAGAAGAAGCTCGCCACCGAGGTCAACGCCTACCAGGAGTCGCACGGGCAGGGCTCCGCCTTCCAGATCGAGGTGACCGCCGCCTCGGGTCACTCGCCGTCCCAGATCGAGCAGGAGATCGACGCGGTCCTCGCCGAGCTGCGGGCCCAGGACCTGGAGCCGACCGCGTCGAGGCCGCCAAGACCAACACCCGCGCCAACACGATCCGCGCCGTCGAGGCGATCGGCGGCTTCGGCGACCGGGCCGACAAACTCAATCTCTACAACCACTACACCGGCACGCCGGACTACCTCGACGCCGACCTGGCCCGCTACCAGGACATCACGGCCAAGAGCCTGCGCAAGTTCGCGAACACCTATCTCACCGACAAGCGCCTCGTGATCCAGACCCAGCCCGGCAAGCGCAACCTCCCGCCCGATCCGCCCGAACCGAGCAAGCTGCCGAAGGCCACCAAGCCGGTCGTGTCCGCCGAACCGTGGCGGGCCACCGTGCCCGGCGCCGGGCCGCAGGTGCCGAGCACGCTGCCGCGCATCTCCGGGTTCACCCTGGACAACGGGCTGCGGGTGTTCACCGTCCCGATGGGCCGCTTTGCCGCTCGTGACCGCCTCGGTGGTCTCGCTGGGCGGCAGCGGAAGCGATCCGGCCAAGCGGGCCGGCGTCGGCGGAACTGCTCGGCCGCGTCATGCGCGAGGGCGACGTCGACCGCACCACGGATCAGACCGCGGCCGAGATCTCGGCCCTCGGCGCCCGCTGCGCTCGAACTCCACGGCGGACCTGGACGGGCTCAGCCTGTCGAGGACCTGCTCAGCGACCAGGCCGCACCGGGGTTGCACTGCTCGCCGATCTGGTGCGCCGTCCCGCGCTGCGCACCGACGACGTGAACCGGCTACGGAAGCTTCTCGACGACGAGATCCGCGGCTCGCGCGCCGCACGTCGGCGAGGTCGCGCGATCCGCTCTGCTGCCGCTGATCTACGGGATCGGCCATCCCTACGACCACCGCCCGATCGGTACGCCGGCCGGTGTGCGCGGCGCCGACTCGGCCGATCTGACGCTCCTTCACCAGCAGACGTTCACGCCCGACGACCACGGCCCTGGTCCTCACCGGGCAACATCGACGCGAATACCGCGCGCGAACTCGCCACGGAGGCCTTCGGCAGTTGGGAGGGCACCGGCAAGATCCCCACCATCCCCGGCCCGGCCCGGTCCAAGGGCCCGCGCCTGGCCTTCGTCGACGTGCCCGACGCCACCCAGACCGCCATCCGCATGGGCATTCCCGGGATCCCGCTCGGCGACGCGCGCTACTACCCGCTGTCGGTGGGCAACCAGGTCCTCGGCGGGCTGTTCACCAGCCGCCTCAACGCCAATCTGCGTGAGGACAAGGGCTGGACCTACGGCGCGTACTCCTTCTTCACCCTGAGCCGCGGGCCGGCGCCGTACATCGTCGACACGACCGTGGAGGCGAGCCGGACCGGCGACGCCATCGCGGAGATCTTCTCCGAGCTGGGGAAGATCAAGGCCGCCCCGATCACCGACGAGGAGTTCCACAAGGGCCGCCAGTCCGTGCTGGCCTCGGTCGCGACGTTGTTCCCCACGACCGCCACCGCGGCCCGCACGACGGGCCAGTTGTTCCAGTTCGGCCTGCCGGTCACGTTCTACGACGGGCTGCCGGACCGGCTCACCGGCCTGACGGCGGCCACGCTGCGCGAGCAGCTGAACCAGTTCCTCGACCTCGACGCCTTCGTGATCGTGGTGGTGGGCGACCGGGCGAAGATCGAGCCGCAGCTGGCGTCCCTCGGGCGGGGCGACTTCGTCGAGGTCAACCCCGACGGGCGGCGGCTGCCGTTCCCGCGGTAGGTCGGCCGTGGGTCACCGAGCGGCTTTGACGATGCCGCGGACCAGACCCGGGCCGCGGTAGACGAAGCCGGTGTAGAGCTGCACGAGCCTGGCCCCGGCATCGAACATCCGCATCGCGTCGTCCGGGTCGAAGATGCCGCCGACGCCGATCACCGGCAGGGCGTCACCGGCCTCCTTGGCCACGAACGCGACCGTGCGCACGGCCATGGCGTGCACCGGGCGGCCGGACAGCCCCCCGGCCTCGCCGGCCTTCGTGCGGTCCCCCGGGTGCAACCCGTCGCGGGTGATCGTCGTGTTCGTGGCGATCAGCCCGGCGACGCCCCGCGAGGTGCAGACGTCGATGACCTCGGCCACCGCGTCGTCGGTGAGGTCGGGGGCGATCTTCACCAGCAGCGGCACCGGCCCAGCGGGGCCGGCGGCCGACACCGTGTAGCCGCGCAGGGCGCCCAGCAGCTCGTCGAGCGCGCCCTTGTCCTGCAGGGAACGCAGGCCCGGGGTGTTCGGCGAACTGACGTTGACCGCGACGTAATCGGCGTACGGCAGCAGCAACTTCAGGGAGCTCAGGTAGTCCTCGGTCGCATCCTCGACCGGCGTGACCTTGGACTTGCCGAGGCTGATGCCGACCGGGATCGGCGCCGGCCCGAGCGCCGCGAGCCGGGCCGCCATCGCCTCGGCGCCGCGGTTGTTGAAGCCCATCCGGTTGATGATCGCCTCGGACTCCACGAGCCGGTACAGCCGCGGCGCCGGGTTGCCCGGCTGTGGGTGCCAGGTGACCGTGCCGACCTCGACGAAGCCGAAGCCGAGCGCGCCCCAGGCCGGGATCGCGACCGCGTCCTTGTCCATCCCCGCGGCCAGTCCGACCGGGTTCGGGAAGCGGATCCCGAACACCGTGGTCGGCGCCGACGGCCGCGGCAGCTTCGCCAGGGCCGCCCGCCGGCGCGGGCTGTCCCCGGCCCGCTCGAGGACGCCGATGGTCCGGTGGTGCGCCTTCTCGGGGTCTCCCCCGCCGACCTTGAACAGCGCGCGTCGGGTGAGCACGCTGTACGCGGACGTCACGCGCACCCCACGCCGTCGGCGCGAAGCCGCTAGTCCGAAGAACCGTGAGCTATAGCGCACGGCTGTTCGGACGCAAGGGCCAGCCAGAGCCTCACCGTCGGGTGGCCCACAGGGCGGCGGCGTACTCCTGCAGCGGACGCACTTCGATGTTCCCGGCCAGCAGAGACTCGATCCCCTGCACCGCCGCACCCAGGCCGGGCACGGTGGTGACGCACAGGGTGTTCGAGCCGACGGCCGCGGTCCGGATGTCCCAACCGTCCACGCGCGACCCGACCCCGAAGGGCGTGTTCACGATGAGGGCGATCTCGCCGTTCTGAATGCGCGTCACAATCGTCGGCTCGCCGTCCGGCCATTCCGGCGTCGCCGGGCCCGGTCCGTGGTGGCCCTTGCGCACGACCGTGGTCGGGACGCCGTTGCGGCGCAGCACGTCGGCCGTGCCCCCGGTGGCGAGGATCTCGAAGCCGAGGTCGTAGAGCCGCTTGACCGGGAAGACCATCGAGCGCTTGTCCCGGTTGGCCACCGAGACGAACGCCGCGCCCTTGGTCGGCAGCGAGCCGTAGGCGCCGGCCTGGGACTTCGCGAACGCGGTCCCGAAGGTGGTGTCGATGCCCATCACCTCGCCGGTGGAGCGCATCTCCGGGCCGAGGATGGTGTCGACGTGGGTGCCGTCGGCGGTGCGGAACCGGTTGAACGGCATCACCGCCTCCTTGACCGCGACCGGAGCGTCGTAGGGCAGGTCGGCGCAGTCGCCGGTCGGCGGCAGCATGCCCTCGGTCCGCAACTCGGCGATGGTGGCACCGAGCATCACCCGGGCCGCTGCCTTGGCCAGCGGCACCGCGGTGGCCTTGGAGACGAACGGGACGGTGCGCGAGGCCCGCGGGTTCGCCTCCAGGACGTAGAGCACGTCGGCCGCGATCGCGTACTGGACGTTCAGCAGACCGCGCACCCCGACGCCGCGGGCGATCGCCTCGGTCGAGGTCCGGATCCGCTCGATGTCCTTGTTGCCCAGGGTGATCGGCGGGAGCACGCAGGCCGAGTCGCCGGAGTGGATGCCGGCCTCCTCGATGTGCTCCATCACGCCGCCGAGGTAGAGCTCGGTGCCGTCGTAGAGCGCGTCGACGTCGATCTCCACCGCGTCGTCGAGGAACCGGTCGACCAGGACCGGCCGGTCGGCGGAGATCTCGGTGGCGCGGGAGATGTAGTCGGCGAGCATCTCCTCGCTGTAGACGATCTCCATGCCGCGCCCGCCGAGCACGTAGGAAGGCCGGACCAGCACCGGGTAACCGACCTCGTCGGCGATCGCCTTGGACTCGGAGAAGGAGAACGCGGTGCCCCACTTCGGCGCCGTCAGGTTCTCCTTGGCCAGCACCCGGCCGAAGGCGCCGCGGTCCTCGGCGAGGTGGATCGCCTCCGGGGAGGTGCCGACGATCGGCACGCCCTCGTTCTTCAGCGCCTGGGCCAGCCCGAGCGGGGTCTGGCCACCCAGTTGCACCACCACGCCGACGACCTCGCCGGCCTGCATCTCGGCGTGCACGACCTCCAGGACGTCCTCGAGCGTGAGCGGCTCGAAGTAGAGGCGGTCGGAGGTGTCGTAGTCGGTGGAGACGGTCTCCGGGTTGCAGTTGACCATGACGGTCTCGTAGCCGGCCTCGCGCAGGGCGAAGCTGGCGTGCACGCAGGAGTAGTCGAACTCCACGCCCTGCCCGATCCGGTTCGGTCCGGAGCCGAGAATGATGACCTTGGGTTTCTGACCCGGCCTCACCTCGGTCTCCTCGTCGTAGGACGAGTAGTGGTACGGCGTGTGGGCCTCGAACTCCCCGGCGCAGGTGTCCACCGTTTTGTACACCGGCCGGATCCCGAGCGCGTGGCGTACCCCGCGGACCACCGGCTCCGGGATGCGCCGGATCTCGGAGATCTGCGCGTCGGAGAAGCCGTGCCGCTTGGCCAGGCGCAGCAGGTCCGGGTAGAGCTGCTCGGCCTCGAGCAGGTCGGTCGCGACCTCGTGCAGCAGCATCAGCTGGTCGAGGAACCAGGGGTCGATCTTGGTGGCCTCGAAGAGCTCCTCCGCGCCGGCGCCGGCGCGGATCGCCCCGACCACGTCGCGCAGCCGGCCGTCGTAGGGCGTGGCGATCTTGGTCAGCAGGGCCGCCTTGTCGCCGGGCTCCCCCGCCCAGCTCAGGGTGGCGTCGCGCTTCTCCAGCGAGCGCAGCGCCTTCTGCAGGGCCTCGGTGAAGTTGCGCCCGATGGCCATCGCCTCGCCGACGCTCTTCATGTGCGTGGTGAGCCGGGCGTCGGCCTGCGGGAACTTCTCGAACGCGAACCGGGGAACCTTGACCACGACGTAGTCCAGGGTCGGCTCGAAGCTGGCCGGGGTGACCTGGGTGATGTCGTTGCGGATCTCGTCCAGCGTGTAGCCGATGGCCAGCCGGGCGGCGATCTTGGCGATCGGGAAGCCCGTGGCCTTCGAGGCCAGTGCCGAGGACCGCGAGACCCGCGGGTTCATCTCGATGACGATGATCCGGCCGGTGTTCGGCTCGACCGCGAACTGGATGTTGCAGCCGCCGGTGTCCACGCCGACCGCGCGGATGACGTCGATCGCGATGTCCCGCAGGCGCTGGTACTCGCGGTCGGTCAGGGTCAGGGCCGGCGCGACGGTGATCGAGTCGCCGGTGTGCACGCCCATCGGGTCGAGGTTCTCGATCGAGCAGATCACGACCACGTTGTCCTTGCGGTCGCGCATCAGCTCGAGCTCGTACTCCTTCCAGCCGAGGATCGACTCCTCGATGAGCACCTCGGGCTGGCGACCCGCGGCCAGGTCCGAGCTGGCGGTCAGGCCGGCCCCGGCGATGCGGCGCAGATCGGTCTCGTCGTAGGCCATGCCGGAGCCGGAGCCGCCCATGGTGAACGAGGGGCGGACCACGACGGGGTAGCCGAGGTCGGCGACGGCCTTGAGGCAGTCGTCCATCGTGTGGCAGATCGCGGAGCGGGCGCTCTCGGCGCCGATGTCGGCGACGATCTGCTTGAACTTCTCCCGGTTCTCCCCCGCCTCGATGGCGTCGACGTTGGCGCCGATCAGCTCGACGCCGAACTCCTCCAGGACGCCGGCCTCGTGCAGGGCCATCGCGGCGTTCAGTGCGGTCTGCCCGCCGAGGGTCGCGAGCAGCGCGTCGGGGCGCTCGCGCTCGATGACCTTGCGCACCATCTCCGGGGTGATCGGCTCGATGTAGGTGGCATCCGAGATGTCCGGGTCGGTCATGATCGTCGCCGGGTTCGAGTTGATCAGCGAAACCCGCAGTCCCTCTGACCGCAGCACGCGACAGGCCTGGGTGCCCGAGTAGTCGAACTCCGCCGCCTGGCCGATGACGATCGGGCCCGAGCCGATCACCAGGACCGACTTGATGTCGCTCACGCCGTGGCATGCGCACGTCCGTTCCTTGGCTGCTCATCAACTCGGTGAACCGGTCGAACAGATACCCGGCGTCGTGCGGACCGGCCGCCGCCTCCGGGTGGTACTGGACGGAGAAGGCCGGGATGTCCAGGCAGCGCACGCCTTCGACGACGTCGTCGTTGAGGCAGACGTGGCTGACCTCGGCGCGGCCGTAAGGGCGTGTCGGAGATCCGGTCCCGCGGGGCGTCCACGGCGAAGCCGTGGTTGTGCGCGGTGATCTCGACCTTGCCGGTGGTGCGGTCCATCACCGGCTGGTTGATCCCGCGGTGGCCGAAGCGCAGCTTGTAGGTCCCGAAGCCGAGCGCCCGGCCGAGGATCTGGTTGCCGAAGCAGATGCCGAACAGCGGCACCCGCGCCGTCCAGCACGCCCCTGGCGATGTCGACCGCGTAGTCCGCGACGCCCGGGTCGCCGGGGCCGTTGGACAGGAACACCCCGTCGGGGTCGCGGGCGAGCACGTCGGCCGCGGAGACGGTCGCGGGCACCACGTGCACCTCGATGCCGCGCTGCGCCATCCGGTGCGGCGTCATCGCCTTGATGCCGAGGTCGACCGCGACCACGGTGAACTTCTTCGCCCCGATCGCCGGCACCACGTAGGCCTCCGGGCGTGGAGACCTCCTTGGCCAGGTCGGCGCCGAGCATGCTCGGGCTGGCCAGCACCCGGGCGTGCAGCGCGCCCGGGTCGGTCTCGGTGCTGAAGAGACCCCGACCCGCATCGCGCCGGCGTCGCGCAGGTGCCGGGTCAGCGCGCGGGTGTCGATGCCGGAGATCCCGACGACGCCGTCGTCGTCGAGCTGATCCTCCAGCGGCCGCCGCGAGCGCCAGTTGCTCGGGATCCTGGCCGGATCGCGCACGACGTACCCGGCCACCCAGATCCGGCTGGACTCCGGGTCCTCGTCGTTGACCCCGGTGTTGCCGATGTGCGGAGCCGTCATCACGACGACCTGCTTGTGGTAGCTGGGGTCGGTCAGCGTTTCCTGATACCCCGTCATGCCGGTGGAGAAGACCGCCTCGCCGAAGGTCTCCCCGGCGTGGCCGTAGGCCTCGCCGCGGAAGGTCCGACCGTCCTCCAGCACCAGCAGCGCCGGGCGTCGGCGGCTCATGCCAGCTTCCCGTCGATGACGGTGGCGTTGCCGCGCAGGAAGGTCGCCACGACGGACCCGGGGAGGGTCAGTTGCCGGTAGGGGGTGTTGTGGCTCTTGGAGGCCAGCGCGTGCGGATCAACGGTCCAGGTGGTGTTCGGATCGACCAGCGTGACGTTGCCCGGCGAGCCGACCTCGAGGCCGCGGCCGTGGCCGTCGACCCGGCCGATGCGGGCCGGGCGGATCGACATCCGGTCGGCGACCGCCGCCCAGTCCATGAGACCGGTGTCGACCATGACCTGCTGGACCACCGACAGCGCGGTCTGCAGGCCGAGCATGCCCATCGCGGCCGCGGCCCACTCGCAGTCCTTGGCCTCGTCCGGGTGCGGGGCGTGGTCGGTGGCGACCGCGTCGATGGTGCCGTCGGCCAGACCGGCCCGCAGCGCCTCGACGTCGGCCGCGGTGCGCAGCGGCGGGTTCACCTTGTAGATCGGGTCGTAGCTGGCGACCAGGTCGTCGGTGAGCAGCAGGTGATGCGGCGTCACCTCGGCGGTGACGTCCCAGCCCTTGCGCTTCGCCCAGCGGATCAGGTCGACCGAACCGGCGGTGGAGACGTGGCAGACGTGCAGCCGGGAACCGACGTGGGCGGCGAGCAGGCAGTCGCGCGCGATGATCGCCTCCTCGGCGACGGCCGGCCAGCCACCGAGGCCGAGGACCGCGGACATCTCGCCCTCGTTCATCTGGGCGCCCTCGGTCAGCCGCGGCTCCTGCGCGTGCTGGGCGATCGACACCGTCGAAGGCCTTCACGTACTCCAGCGCGCGGCGCATCAGGACCGCGTCGGAGACGCAGTGCCCGTCGTCGGAGAACACCCGCACGCCGGCCGGGCAGTCGGCCATCGCGCCGAGTTCGGCCAGTTGCTCCCCGGCGATCCCGACGGTGACCGCCCCGACCGGGCGGACGTCGGCGTGCCCGTACTGCTGCCCGAGGCGCCAGACCTGCTCGACCACGCCGGCGGTGTCGGCGACCGGAGAGGTGTTGGCCATCGCGTGCACCGCGGTGAACCCGCCGAGCGCGGCGGCCTGGGTGCCGGTCTCCACGGTCTCGGCGTCCTCCCGGCCGGGCTCGCGCAGATGGGTGTGCAGGTCGACCAGGCCGGGCAGCGCGATCAGCCCGTCGCCCTCGACGACGTGCGCGCCGGCGGCGCTCAGGCCGGGCCCGACCTCGCTGATGCGGCCGTCGGCCAGCAGCAGGTCGACCGGCTCCCCGCCGAGGGGTCGTACCCCCCGCAGCAGGTACGAGCTCATTCGCTTTCTCCCTCGGTCGAACCGATCGCAGACTCGCTCCCCGAGAGGAGCAGGTAGAGCACCGCCATCCGGACGCTCACGCCGTTGGTGACCTGCTCGACGATCGTCGACCGTGGCGAGTCGGCGACCTCGGCGGTGATCTCCATGCCGCGGTTCATCGGGCCGGGGTGCATCACTATGGCGTGCTCGGGCATGGCGGCGAACCGCAGCCCGTCCAGCCCGTACCGGCGGCTGTACTCGCGGGCGCTGGGGAAGAACGCCGCGTTCATGCGCTCGTGCTGGACCCGCAGCATCATGACCACGTCGGACTTGGGCAGTTCCGCGTCGAGGTCGTAGGAGACCGCGCACGGCCAGGTCGTCACGCCCACCGGCAGCAGCGTCGGCGGCGCCACCAGCGTCACCTGGGCGCCCAGGGTGTGCAGCAGGCGCACGTTGGAGCGGGCCACCCGGCTGTGCAGGATGTCGCCGACGATCGTGACCCGGCGCCCGTCGAAGGAGCCGAGCCGGCGCCGCATCGTGAAGGCGTCGAGCAGGGCCTGGGTGGGGTGCTCGTGGGTGCCGTCGCCGGCGTTGATCACGCTGCCCCGGATCCAGCCGGAGTTGGCCAGGCGGTGCGGGGCGCCGGAGGCGTGATGGCGGACCACCACCGCGTCCGCCCCCATCGCCTCCAGGGTCAGCGCGGTGTCCTTCAGGCTCTCGCCCTTGGAGACCGAGGAGCCCTTGGCCGCGAAGTTGATGACGTCGGCGGAGAGGCGCTTGGCGGCCGCCTCGAACGAGGTGCGGGTGCGCGTGGAGTCCTCGTAGAACAGGTTGACCACGGTGCGCCCGCGCAGCGTCGGCAGCTTCTTGATCGGCCGGTCGGCGAGGCGGGCGAGCTCCTCGGCGGTGTCCAGGATGCGCAGCGCATCGTCCCGGGTCAGGTCCGCCGCGGACAGCAGATGACGCTTCATGGTGCTCTCCCTTCGCCCGACTCCCCCTTCGTCCCGAGCAGCACCACGTCGAGGCCGTCGAGTTCCTCCACCCGGACCGCGACGGACTCCGCGAGCGAGGTCGGCAGGTTCTTGCCGACGAAGTCGGCCCGGATCGGCAGCTCGCGGTGGCCGCGGTCGACCAGGACCGCCAGCTGGACCGCGCGCGGCCGGCCGATGTCCTTGAGCGCGTCCAGGGCGGAGCGGATGGTGCGCCCGGACATCAGCACGTCGTCGACGAGCACGACGACCTTGTCGTCGATGTCGCCCGGAATGTCGGTGCGGCCCAGCCCGCGGGCCGGGCGCAGGGAGAGGTCGTCGCGGTACATGGTCACGTCGAGCGACCCGGCCGGCGGCGTGACGCCCTCGACCTCGCCGATCCGCTCCGCCAGCCGGCGGGCCAGCGGGACGCCGCGGGTCGGGATGCCGAGCAGGACCAGGTCACCGGCACCCTTGTTGCGTTCGACGATCTCGTGGGCGATTCGGGTCAGAACGCGACGGATGTCGGATGCCTCAAGCACCGGACGACCGGGCGAGGCGGCGCTTGCGGAAGCGCTCGTGCTGCAGGCGTGTTCATATGCGTTTCTGGACCTCCTTGCCCGCCTCTCGGGACGGGTTTTAAAGGACGCCTTCGGTGATGCCGACATTAGCAGTGGAGGAGCGCGTATCCCCCGGCGGCGCCGCCGTCCATCGCAAGGCCACATTCGGGTGATGGATATTGACTCACATTCTCACTCTGCGTAACGTCACACTCCGTAGTGTTCAGAGTCCCCCTCAGGTACGCCCCGTAACTACCGGGGCAAACCGCCCCGTCCCGCAGGAGTACACCGTGCCGACCGAGTACGCGAAGGCCTTGGGTGCGCGACTGCGCGCGATCCGCACCCAGCAGGGCCTGTCCCTGCACGGCGTCGAGGAGAAGTCCAAGGGCCGCTGGAAGGCGGTCGTGGTGGGCTCCTACGAGCGCGGCGACCGTGCGGTGACGGTCCAGAAGCTTGCCGAGCTGGCCAACTTCTACGGCGTGCCGGTGGCCGAGCTGCTGCCCGGCGGCGCCCCGAGCGGGGCGGCCGAGCCCCCGCCGCGCCTGGTCATCGACCTGGAGCGGCTCCAGCAGGTCCCGACCGAGAAGGCCGGCCCGCTGATGCGGTACGCGGCGACGATCCAGTCCCAGCGCGGCGACTACAACGGCAAGGTGCTCTCGATCCGCCAGGACGACCTGCGCACCCTGGCCGTCATCTACGACCAGCCGCCGTCCAGCCTCACCGAGGAGCTCATCAACTGGGGCGTCCTCAGCTCCGACGCCCGCGGGGCCCTCGACATCTAGTAGAGGGTTAGCCCTCCACCCACCCATCTTGGGGCGTCGAGCCGCCCTGTCCACGCGTCTCATGGGGCGAAACCACGCCCCAAGATGCGGGATTACAGCGCCAGCGTGGGCTTCAGGTCGAGGATGCGGCCGAGGAGGCCGTTGACGAAGTTCGGCGACTCGTCGGTGGACAGCTCGCGGACGAGCTCGACGGCCTCACTCACCGCAACCGCGTCCGGGACGTCGGCTGCGAAGAGCAACTCGTAGACGCCGACGCGCAGCACGTTGCGGTCGACCGCGGGCATGCGGTCCAGCGTCCAGTTCACCGCGTAGGTGGACAGCAACTCGTCGATGCGGACCTTGTGCTCGGTGACGCCCTCGACCAGCGTCTTGGTGTAGTCCCCCACCGGCGGGTCGTTGACGGTGATGCGCTCGGCCAGCGTCTCCAGCACCCCGCGTCCGCGCAGCTCGGCCTCGAACAGGATGTCCACCGCGCGCTTGCGGGCCTTGCTTCGCGCGCTCAAGAGTTGATGCGGCCCAGGTAGTCGCCGGAGCGGGTGTCCACCTTGACCTTCTCGCCGGTCGTGATGAACAGCGGGACGTTGATGGTCGCGCCGGTCTCGAGCGTCGCGGGCTTGGTGCCGCCGGTGGAGCGGTCGCCCTGCAGGCCCGGCTCGGTGTAGGAGATCAGCAGCTCGACCGAGGCCGGCAGCTCGACGAAGAGCACGACGCCCTCGTTCTGGGCCACGGTGGCGACCTGGTTCTCCAGCATGAAGTCCGCGACCGAACCGACGACCGCGCCCGGGACGGTGGTCTGCTCGTAGGTGTCCGTGTCCATGAACACGAAGTCCTCGCCGTCCTTGTACAGGTACTGCATGTCGCGCTTGTCGACCGTTGCGGTCTCGACCTTGACGCCGGCGTTGAAGGTCTTGTCCACGGTCTTGCCGGACATCACGTTCTTCAGCTTGGTCCGGACGAACGCCGGGCCCTTGCCGGGCTTGACGTGCTGGAACTCGATGACGGTCCACAGGTTGTTGTCGATCTTGAGCACAAGACCGTTCTTCAGGTCGTTCGTCGTCGCCATGGGGCGGTCCTCCAGGTTCAGGCCGCGTCAGTCGAGGACGAGCAGCTCTTTTGTGGTCACGGTCAGTAGCTCGGGCCCGCCGTCACTGGGTTCTCGGACCACCAAGGTGTCCTCGATGCGGATCCCGCCGACCCCGTCGAGGTAGACCCCGGGTTCGATCGTGACCGGCGTGAGCGCACGCAGTCTACCCGTGGAAGTGGCGGCGATCAGCGGCGCCTCGTGGATCTGAAGACCGACGCCGTGACCCAGTCCGTGGCTGAAGTGATCCCCGTGACCTGCGGCTTCGACCACCGACCGGGCGGCGGCGTCGACCGCGACGAGCTCCACACCGGGCACCAGCGCCTCCCGGCCGGCCCGCTGGGCGGCGAAGACGAGGTCGTAGAGCTCGACCTGCCAGGACGCCGGTTCGGCGCCCACGACGAACGTGCGCGTCATGTCCGAGTGGTAGCCGGCGACCCGCGCGCCGAAGTCGATCTTGAGCAGGTCGCCGTAGGCGATCCGCCGGTCGGTGGGCCGGTGGTGCGGCACCGCGGAGTTCTCCCCCGCGGCGACGATGGTCTCGAAGGCGGGCGCCTCGGCACCCTTGTCCAGCATCCGGCGCTCGAGCTCGCGGGCGACGTGGCGCTCGGTGCGCCCCATCACCAGGCCTTCGAGGATCTCGGCCAGGGCGGCGTCGGCGATGGCGGCGGCCTCCCGTAGGGCGGAGATCTCCACCTCGTCCTTGATCAGGCGCAGGTCCTCCACGGCCAGGCCCAGCGAGACCAGTTCGGCCTGCCCGCCCAGCTGCCCGTGCAGGTCGACGGTGACGTGGTGGGACTCGAAGCCGAGGCGGCGCACCTTCAGCTTGTCCGCCTGGGCGGAGAGCGCGACCGCGCAGGCCCGCTCCACCACCAGTTCGGCGTCCGGGGCCTGGACTCCGGCCTGGTTCACGTACCGGCCGTCGGTGGCGAGCAGCACGCCACCCTTGCCGGCGCCCGCGGTGACCAGCAGCGCGGCGTTGGAGCCGTGAAACCCGGTCAGGTACCGGACGTTGGTCAGGTCGGTGATCAGGGCCGCATCGATGTCGGCCGCCTGGAGCGACGCACGCAGCCGTTCCCGGCGCGCCTCGTGGATCTCCGGCATGCCTCCCAGCGTACGGCGACACCGATGCGCGGAACCGGATCTTGGTCGAGCACGTCCCATCCGTATGGCGGAGGTCGAGGAGCTCACGGCGATGGCACGCCGGGCACGCACGTTGAGCGTCTGGACTGCGCTCACCGCGTTCGCCCTGGTCGGCATCGGCAGCATCGCCGTCGCCGCCTCCGCGAGCGACACGCCTGCCGCAAACACCCAGATCGCGCCGGCGAAGGTTCCGCCGGGCACGATCGGGGGGCCGCCTTCGAACCGGGTCGACGCCGACGTGCAGGCAGAATTCGACCAGCTGCTCGAGCGACTCGGGCAGTTGCGCCTGGACGGAGAGCCGCTCGGACAGCTCGGAGCGCCCGACTAAACCGCCAGGCCGCGGAGCGCCGCCAGAGCGAGTCGGTAGGACTCGATGCCGAATCCGGCGATCGTGCCGGTGGCGACACCCGCGACGACCGAGTTGTGCCGGAATGTCTCGCGGGTCGCCGGGTTCGAGATGTGCACCTCGATCAGTGGCGCCCGCAGCTGCGCGCAGGCGTCGCGCAGCGCGTAGGAGTAGTGCGTGAACGCGGCCGGGTTCAGGACCACCGGGATCGCGCCGTCGGCGGCGTCGTGCAGCCAGCCGACCAGTTCGGCCTCGTCGTCGGTCTGGCGGACCTCGACCTCGAACCCGAGCTCCTTGCCGGATTCCTGACACACCGTCACCAGACCGGCGAAATCGAGCGAGCCGTAGACGTCGGGCTCGCGCGAACCCAGGCGACCGAGGTTCGGCCCGTTCAGCACCCAGACGGTGGTCATGCGCTGATTCTCTTGTAGGCCTCGACCAGATCCTCGGGCGCAGGCGACTCCGCGATCACCGGCACGCCGAGGCCGTCCAGCACCACGAAGCGCAGCCGGTCGGCGCGCGACTTCTTGTCCACCCGCATCGCGGCGTGACAGCTCCTCCCAGCGGTCGCCCGCGGTAGCTCACCGGCAGGCCGACGCCGGAGAGCACCGTGCGGTGCCGGTCGCACCAGATCGGTGCTGATCCGGCCCTGCAGCGCGGCGAGTTCGGCCACGAACACCATGCCGACCGCGACCGCCTCGCCGTGGCGCCAGGTGTAGTTCTCGACCTTCTCGATCGCGTGGCCGAGGGTGTGCCCGTAGTTCGAGCATCTCCCGGCCGATCGAGCCGTCGGCGCCGGTCTCCTTGAGGTCGACCGCGACCACGTCGGCCTTCACCTGGATGGCGCGCGTCGATCAGTTCGCGGGTGTGCGGGCCGCGCCGCGGCTCGCGGCCCCGCCCGGGTCGGACTCGATCAGGTCCAGGATGGCCGGGTCGGCGATGAAGCCGGCCTTGACCACCTCGGCCATGTCCGCTGACCCACTCCGGGCCGGGCAGCGTCTCCAGCGCCGTCGAGGCCGCACAGCACGCCGGTCGGGGTGTGGAAGCTGCCGACGAGGTTCTTGCCGGCCGCCGGTGTTGATGCCGGTCTTGCCGCCGACCGCGGCGTCGACCATGCGCCAGCAGCGTGGTGGGGACGTGCACCACCTTGACCCCGCGCAGCCAGGTGGCGGCGACGAAGCCGGCCAGGTCGGTCGTCGCGACCGCCGCCGACGCCGACGATCGCGTCGGAGCGGGTGAAGTTGGCCTCGCCGAGGGCCTCCCAGCAGGCGGCGGCGACGGTCGGCGGTCTTGGCCTCCTCGCCGTCCGGGACCTCGATCAGCCGGACCTGGTAGCCGGCCTCGGTGAGCGTCTCGCCCACCGAGGTGCCGAACTGCGGCAGGGACTGCGGGACGATCAGCCGCGACCTGGGCGACCCCGGTGCCGAGCAGCCCGGGGAGCTCGCGGGTGCACGGCGTGCCCGATCAGCACGTCGTACGGCGCCGGGCCACCGACCCGGATCCGGGTGGGGCCGTCCTCGCTCATGAGCCGGCTCCGAGTTCGCGAGCAGGCGTCACGGCGGCGATGACGGCGTCGGCGACGGAACCGGCCGAGCCGTCGGCAGGAACGGTCACGGTGGCCACCTCGAGGTAGAAGTTCCGGCGCGCTTCCATCAGCTTCATCAGCTGCGAGCGCGGGTTGCCGAGCAGGAGCGGTCGGTCCCGGTTGAACCCGACCCGGCGGCTGGCCTGGGCCAGTCCGACGTCGAGGAACACCACGGTGTGGTCGCGCAGGAGCGCACGCGTGTCCTGGTCCAGGACCGCGCCGCCGCCGAGGGAGAGCACGCCCGCTGTGCGTGTCGAGGGCGTCGGCCACGGCATCGCGCTCCATCGCCCGGAACGCCGGCTCACCGTCGTCGACGAAGATCTCGGCGATCGGCTTGCCGGCCTTGGCCTCGACGTCGGCGTCGGTGTCGCGCACCGACACCGCCAGCCGCTTGGCGACCAGCTTGCCCACCGTGCTCTTGCCGGCCCCGGGCGGGCCGACGAGCACGACCCGTGGTCGTACGCCGTCACGCGAGACCGCGCGGGCCAGCTCGTCCCGGTAGGCGCGCACGTTGCGGGTGGTCTCGGCGACCGAGTCCCCGCCGAACTTCTCCAGCACCGCGTCGGCGAGCACGAGCGCCACCATCGCCTCGGCGACCACGCCGGCCGCCGGCACCGCGCAGGCGTCCGAGCGCTGGGCGATCGCCTGCGCAGGTTCCAGGGAGCGGACGTCGACGGTGGCCAGCGCCTTGGGCACGGTGGAGATCGGCTTCATGGCGACGCGGACCCGCAGCGCCTCGCCGGTGCTCATGCCGCCCTCGGTGCCACCGGAGCGGCCGGTGCGGCGGCGCACGCCGTCGGGGCCGGTCGTCGATCTGGTCGTGGGCGGCGGAACCGCGGGAGGCGGCCAGGTCGAACCCGTCGCCCGACCTCGACGCCCTTGATGGCCTGGATGCCCATCAGCGCGCCGGCCAGGCGGGCGTCGAGGCGCCGGTCGCCGTGCACGTGCGAACCGAGGCCCGGCGGCAGCCCGTGGACCACGACCTCGATGACCCCGCCCAGGGTGTCGCCGTCGGCCTTGGCGGCGTCGATCTCCGCGACCATCGCGGCGGAGGCGTCCGGGTCCAGGCAGCGGACCGGGTCGTTGTCCACCCGTTCGGAGTCCTCCGGGCCGGGGATCACGCCGGCCGGAGCGGTGGCCGCGCCGATCCGGACCACGTGGCTGATCACGACGGCGTCGACCGTCTGGGCCAGGAACGCCTTGGCCACGGTGCCGAGCGCGACGCGGGCGGCGGTCTCGCGGGCGCTGGCGCGCTCCAGGACCGGGCGGGCGTCGTCGAAGCCGTACTTCTGGATGCCGGCCAGGTCGGCGTGGCCGGGCCGGGGCCGGGTCAGCGGCGCGCTCCGGCCGGACGTCCCGAGGGCTTCGAGCTCCTCGGCGCCGATCGGGTCGGGCGCCATCACGCGCTCCCACTTGGGCCACTCGGTGTTGCCCACCCGGATCGCGACCGGCCCGCCCATCGTGGAGCCGTGGCGCAGGCCGCCCAGGAACTCGACCTCGTCGGCCTCGAACTTCATCCGGGCGCCCCGGCCGTAGCCGAGCCGACGCCGGGCGAGCTCGGCGGCGACCTCCTTGGTGGACGTGCGCACGCCGGCCGGCAGGCCCTCGAGGATCGCGACGAGGGCGGGGCCATGGGATTCCCCAGCGGTGAGCCAGCGCAACATGGGTGGAATTCTCCCACGTCAGGCCCAGTCGTTTCCTCGCGCGTCAGTTCGCGTACCAGTCCCCCGCCTCGGCACCGGCCAGGATGCCGACCACCGCTCCGGCCAGCATGAACGGCCCGAACGCGATCGACGAGGACAGCCGGGCCTGCCGGGTGACGAGCAGTCCGAGGCCCGACCACCGCTCCGGCCGCGAAGGCGGCCAGCGTCCCGACCACGATGGCGTCCCAGCCGGCCCAGCCCAGGTAGAGCCCGAGCACGCCGGAGAACTTCACGTCGCCGTAGCCCATGCCGGTGGGGTTGATCCGGGCGATGAGGTCGTAGAAGCCGATGAGGATCGCCATCCCGGCCAGGGCCCGCCAGGCCGACTCGGAGTCCTCGTCGGAGATGGCCGCCAGGCCGAGCAGCGCCCCGGCCACCGGGTACGCCGGCAGGGTCAGCCAGTTCGGCAGTCGGTGCTCGCGCAGATCGATCGCGGCCAGGGGCACGCCGACGCCGGCCAGGAACAGATGGGCCGGGCAGCGCGGCGTCGTTTCCGAGGTGCACCCAGAAGACCAGCGCGAGCGCGACCGCGCCGAAGGCGGTCGTCTCCCACCGGATCTTCGCTGTCACTTCAATTTCGTCCCATCTGTCACTTGCGTGTCTTCCGTATTCACAGGTATGCGGGCCATAGTGATCATGCAGGTTCGTGCGGATACTGGTGACAGAACCCGACAATTCGTCACATTCGATCGCCATCTGACTGTGAGAAATGTCAGGCTCTGCCGACCCGTCAACCGCATCGTCGGGGGTCGGCGTCTTTTGTACGCGGCACGAGGTCCGCGCGAACAGACGCTACGAGGGTTCAGGACGGGTCAGGGCACGATGAAGCGAAACACGATGCGGGTCGCGGCGCTGGTCGGCGCGTGCGTGCTGGCCCTCACCGCCTGCGGGGGCGGCGACGGGGACAAGCTCTCCCCGGTCTCCGCGCGTTCCGCCATGGGCATCGCGGTCTACCCGTCCTACGACGCGACCGACGTGAAGCCGGACAGCACCGTCACGGTCAACGGCACCTCCGGCCGCCTCGACGAGGTGCAGGTCTTCGACTCCACCGGCACCGTCATCACCGGCGACTTCAGCGAGGACCGCACGGCCTGGGTGGCCGACCGGCGGCTCGCGCCCAACGAGACCTACATGGTCATCGCGCGTGGCACCAGCAAGACCGGCTCGGCCGTTAGCCAGACCAGTCGCTTCAGCACGCTCAAGGTGATGGAGAAGGACCAGACCGGTTCGAACTTCATCCTGCCGCTGGACGGCAGCACGGTCGGCGTCGCGCACCCCGTGGTGGTCCAGTTCAATCACAGCATCATCAACCGCGAGGCCGCGCTGGAGGCGCTGTCCGTCGAGACCTCCGAGGAGGTCGAGGGCGGCTGGTACTGGGTCGACTCCCGCGAGGTGCACTGGCGCCCCAAGGAGTTCTGGCCCTCCGGCACCAAGGTGACCGTCAAGGAGAACCTGGTCGGCATGGACCTCGGCGACGGCGAGTGGGGCACCAGCCGCCGCGAGAGCTCCTTCACCATCGGACGCGAGCAGTTCATCAAGGTCGACGTGAAGCGGCACGAGCTGACGGTCGTGCGCGACGACAAGACGATCAAGCGCATCGACGTCTCCACCGGCAAACCCGGCTGGGAGACGCGCAACGGGACCAAGGTCATCATGGAGAAGGTCACCGGCAAGATCTGGACCAACGACGCGATTGACGCCCCGGAGAACTACCGGCTGCGCTCCTCCTACGCGATGCGGATGACGAACTCCGGCGAGTTCATCCACGACGCGACCTGGAACGGGCGCATCGGCTCGGCCAACACCAGCCACGGCTGCGTGGGCATGGGTCTGTCGGACATGCGCTGGATGTACAGCAACACGATCATCGGGGACCCCGTGATCACCGTCGGGTCGCCGAAGAAGTTCACCGAGATCTGGAACCGGTACCAGGACTGGAACGTGGACTGGGACCAGTGGCTGACCGGAAACTTCGACCTCTCGGACGGGTAGTCAGCGCCGAGCGCTCAGCTCGGCTTCGCCCGCGGCAAACATTGCTTCGGCGACGGCGCGTCGATCAACGTTCTGACCCATCATCAGTTCGACCTGAAGCACGGCCTGGTGCACGAGCAGGTCGAGGCCGCCGAGCACCGGTCCGGTCCAGGCCGCGGCGAGCGGAGTCGGCCAGGGGTCGTAGAGGACGTCGAACAGCACGCCCGGCGCTCGCGGGCACCGCGGCGGCGAGGTGGTCGGCGGTGCCCTTGGGCGTGGTGGCGATGACCAGCGGCGCGGCCAGACCTTCAGCCGCGTCATCCCAGGCGCGCACCCGGAGCTCGAGTCCGTAGTGCGCGGCGACCGGCAGCAGTTCCGCGGCGCGTTGCGGTGTGCGCACGAACACCTCGGCCGGGCCGGCACAGATCTGCGCGAGCGCGGCGACCGCGGCGGCAGCCGTGGCTCCCCCGCCGAGCACCGCTGCGGTCTCGACGGTGCCGACGCCGGCGCCGGCGAGGGCATTGCACCATGCCGGGCACATCGGTGTTGGCGCCGTGCACCTCGCCGCCGGTGAAGGTCAGCGTGTTCGCGGCGTTGGTGACGGTGGCGACCTCGTCCAGGTCGGTGCAGAGCGGGATGGCCGCTCGCTTGAGCGGCATCGTCAGCGACAGCCCGCGCCAGTCCCCGGGCAGGTCGCCACCCAGGCGCGACCAGGAACGCCGGCAGGCCGTCCTCGGCCACCTCGTGGGCGTCGTAGGTCCAGTCCAGGCCGAGCACCCGGTAAGCGGCGGCGTGCAGCACCGGGGAGAGCGAGTGGCGGATCGGCGAGCCGAGGACCGCGGCCCTGGTGACGGTCACCGGCCGGGGTTGGCCCGCAGCCAGGCGCGGAACTCCTCGACGTTGCGCGCGTGCTCGGCGGCGGTCACGCCGTACTTGGTCTCGCCGGTGTCCGGGTTGACCGCGACGAAGTAGATCCAGTCCCCCTCGGCCGGTGCCAGCGCGGCCTCGATCGCGGCCTGGCCGGGTGAGTCGATCGGGCCCGGCGGCAGCCCCGCGTACATGTAGGTGTTGTACGGGGAGTCCTTGGCGCGCTGCTCGGCGGTGGTGGTGACGGACTTCTTGCCGCCGTTGGCGTAGATCACCGTGGTGTCGAACTGAAGCTTCATGCCGTCGTCGAGGCGGTTGTAGATCACGCGCGCGATCTTCGGGAAGTCCACGGCGAGCTTCGCCTCGGCCTGGATCAGGCTCGCGATCGTCAGCACCTCCAGCGGCGACTTGCCCACCGCGGCAGCGCGGGTCTCCAGATCGGTGTCGACGAGCGCCTGGTTGAACCGCTTGACCAGTTGCGCCAGGACCGAGGCGGCGGTGGCGTCCGGTTCGACGTCGTAGGTCGCCGGGAACAGGAAGCCCTCGGGGTTGTCCTTGGCCCAGCTCGGCAGCCCGAGCGCCTTGGGCTTCTCCAGCACCTTGGTGAAGTCGGCCTCGTCGAGGCCGGACTCCTTGGCCAGGCGTGGCCACGGTCTCGGCGACGGTCTCGCCCTCCGGGATCACGATCCTGGCCAGGATCCGCGAGGACTTGTCGAGCATCTTGGCCAGCGCCTCGGCGGCCGGCATGTTCAGGTTCAGCCGGTAGTAGCCCGGGCTCAGGGTCGCGGCCCGCGAGTCGTCCCGGGCGGCGGCGACGAAGGACCCCTCGGTCCGCACGACGCCGGCTTCCTCGAGCGTCCGGCCGATGGCCCGGATGCTCGAGCCGCGCTCGACCTGAATGACCTTCTCCGCGCCGGGCGGGCCCTCGAAGTCGGCGGTGCCCTCGGTGAGCTTGTTGTAGACCCGCGAGATCCCGACCGTGGACGCGGTGGCGATGCCGCCGAGCACGAGCAGCGAGATCACGACCGCGATCAGCTGCTTGCGGCGCGTGCGGCGATGAGGCTTGCGGGGTCGCTTGGCGCCGCCGTCGGAGGCCCGGATCGGCTCGTCCCCGGCGGGGGGATTCGGCTGCGGGCTGTAGTCACTCACGTCGCACTGATTATCCCAGATCCGGGGCCGGAACCGGCTCTCCCGGCGCGTTGCCGGTCACCCGTTCGGAGTCCAGAGCCGCCTGCAGGAACACCACGGCGGCAGCTTGGTCGATCGCCGAGCGGCCCTTGCGGCTGTTCACCCCGGCGGCACGCAACTGTGACCCGGCCGTGACCGTGCTCAGCCGCTCGTCGACCAGCCGGACCGGGCAGGACAGCGCCGCCGCGAGTCGATCCGCGAAGACGCGGACCGTCCGCGCCGCCTCCCCCTCGCGCCCGGACAGCCCGGTCGGCAGCCCGAGCAGGACCTCGAGCACCTCGTGCTCGGTCGCGAGCGCGGCGAGCCGCTCGACGTCACCGGCGCCGCGGCGGACCGTCTCCACCGGGAACGCGAGCATGCCGCTCGGATCGCAGGCCGCGACCCCGATCCGGACCGACCCGAGGTCGACCGCCAGCCGCACCCCGCGCCGCATCGGGCGTCTAACCGGTAGAGCCGGCCGAGGCGACGGCTCGGCCACGGCGGCGAGAGCCTCGTCGATCTTCGAGGCGTCCTGGCCGCCGCCCTGGGCGACGTCGTCCTTGCCGCCACCGCCGCCGCCGAGCACGCCCGCCGCGACCTTCACCAGCGCGCCGGCCTTGAGCCCGCGGCCGCGGGCGGCTTCGTTGGTGGCGATCACCAGCGCCGGGCGCCCGTTGGCCGCCGCGACCGCGACCACCACCGACGGGCGGGAGTCCCCGATCCGGCCGCGCACGTCGAGCACGAGCTTGCGCAGGTCGTCGGCCTTGGTCTCGTCCGGCAGCCTCGTGCCGACGTAGGCGACGCCGTTCACGTCGGCGGCGTTCGCGGCCAGGTCACCGGCCGCCTCGAGCACGGCGCCGGCGCGGATGCCCTCGAGCTCCTTCTCGACCTCCTTGAGGCGCGCGAGCACCCCGGCGATCCGGTCGGGCAGCTCCTCCGGGCGCGCCTTGAAGGTCTCCGCGAGCTGCGAGACGAGCACGTGCTCGCGGGCCAGGAACTGGTAGGCGTCGGTGCCGACGAGCGCTTCGACGCGGCGCACGCCGGCACCGATCGAGGCCTCACCGAGCAGCTTGATCAGGCCGAGCTGGCCCGAGCGCGCGACGTGCGTGCCACCGCACAGTTCGCGGGAGTAGTCGCCCACCGAGACCACGCGCACGGTGTCGCCGTACTTCTCGCCGAACATCGCGATGGCCCCGGACTTCTTGGCCTGCTCCTGGCTCATCACCTCCGCGATCACCGCGTGGTCCTCGATGAGCACCTGGTTGACCCGCGCCTCGACGTCGGCGAGCACGCCCGCCGGCACCGCGGACGGGGAGGAGAAGTCGAAGCGGAAGCGGCCGGCGGAGTTCTCCGAGCCGGCCTGCGCCGCGGTCTCCCCCAGCGCCTCGCGCAGGCCCTTGTGCACCAGGTGGGTCGCGGTGTGGGAGCGGGAGATCGCCGCGCGGCGGTGCACGTCCACCTCGGCCCGGACGTTCTCACCCACCGTCACCTGACCGGCAATCACGCGCGCCTTGTGCACGATCAGGCCCGTGAGCGGGGACTGCACGTCGTGCACCGCGATCCGCGCGCCGTTCGCCGTCACGATCACGCCCTGGTCGGCGAGCTGTCCACCGCCCTCGGCGTAGAACGGCGTGCGGTCGAGCACGACCTCGACCTCGTCGCCCTCGGTGGCCGCGGGCACCGGGGCACCGGCCGAGATCAGTCCCTGCACGGTCGCCTCGGAGACGACCTCGCTGTAGCCGGTGAAGCTGACCGGCGAGCCCGCCGCGGCGAGGGCGTCGCGGTAGGTGGTGACGTCGACGTGGCCGGTCTTCTTGGCCTTCGCGTCCGCCTTGCCGCGGTCGCGCTGCTCGGCCATCAGCCGGCGGAACTCGACGCGGTCGACCTCGATGCCCTGCTCGGCCGCCATCTCCAGCGTCAGGTCGATCGGGAAGCCGTAGGTGTCGTGCAGCGCGAACGCCTGCTCGCCGGAGAGCACCGACGAGCCGGCCTTCTTGGTGTCGGTGACCGCGGTGTCCAGGATCGTCGTGCCGGCGCGCAACGTGCGCAGGAACGCGGCTTCCTCGCCCTCGGCGACGGCGTGGATCCGGCTCGCCTCGCCGAGCAGCTCGGGGTACTGCGGCGCCATCGCGCCGATCGAGGCGTCGACCAGCTCGCGCATGTTGGTGTCGGGCGCACCGAGCAGGCGCATGTTGCGGGTGACGCGGCGCATGATCCGGCGCAGCACGTAGCCGCGGCCCTCGTTGCCCGGGGTGACCCCGTCGCCGATCAGCATCACCGCGGTGCGCGAGTGGTCGGCGATGACGCGGAGCGAGACGTCCTTCTGCTCGTCCTTGCCGTACTGCACCCCGGTCAGTTCGGTGGCCCGGTCGAGGATCTTGCGGGTGGTGTCGATCTCGTAGATGTTCTCGACGCCCTGCAGGATCGCGGCCATCCGCTCGCAGCCCAGGCCGGTGTCGATGTTCTTCGCCGGCAGCTCGCCGCGGATGTCGAAGTCGGTCTTGGCGCGGACCTCGGAGAGCTCGTACTGCATGAAGACGAGGTTCCAGACCTCGAGGTAGCGGTCCTCGTCGGCGACGGGGCCGCCCTCCTTGCCGTACTCCGGGCCGCGGTCGAAGTAGATCTCCGAGCACGGTCCACCGGGGCCGGGAACGCCCATGTGCCAGTAGTTGTCGGCCAGGCCGCGGCGCTGGATCCGGTCCAGGGGAACCCCGACGGTCTTGTGCCAGATGTCGATGGCCTCGTCGTCGTCCTGATAGACCGTCACCCAGAGCTTCTCGCCGTCGAAGCCGTAGCCGCCGTCGGCCACCGCCCCGGTGAGCAGCTCCCAGGCCAGCGGGATCGCGCCGGACTTGAAGTAGTCGCCGAAGGAGAAGTTGCCGGCCATCTGGAAGAAGGTGGCGTGCCGGGTGGTCTTGCCGACCTCGTCGATGTCCGGGGTCCGCACGCACTTCTGCACGCTGGTGGCGCGCTTCCACGGCGGGGTCTGCTCGCCGAGGAAGTACGGCTTGAACGGCACCATGCCGGCCGGGACGAGCAGCAGCGTCGGGTCGTCGGCGATCAGCGAGGCCGACGGAACGATCGTGTGCCCGTTGCGTTCGAAGAACTTCAGGAACCGATTGCGGATGTCTGCGGAGTCCATCACTTACCTTGCCGGAGCATCTTCCGTGTCGCGGAAATTTTCGCCGAGGCCGAAGGCGTCGCGCAGTTCATCCTCGCGGTCCCACATCGCCTCGCGCACGTCCATTCCGAACTGGCGGATGGCGTCACCGAGGCCGGTGATGCTCTCGGCGAGGTTCTCCGACATCCCGGCCGGGGTGAACTGCTCGATCGCGCGGGAGGCCTTGCGGGTGGCGATCACGCCGACGGCTGACGCCGAGCCCGGTCCAGAACAGGCCTCTTCACTTGCCGGCCCGCCGAGCCGCCTTGCCGGCGGACTTCTTGGCGCGGCGGCTGCCGCGGCGCTTGCGGTGCGCCTCGCGGCGCATCTCGTCCTTGACCCGCTTCTGCAGCTCGCGCTGCTTCTTGCCGCCCATCGCGCGGCGCACGCCGTAGCTGAACGAGACCGCCTTGATCAGCGGGTTGCCCATGCCGACGGTCGCGATCGCGGTCAGCGCCTTGGCGTTGCGCGTGATCGAGGAGACGTTGCTGGTGATGTCCTCGACCGAGGCCAGGGTCACGTTGGTGGTGGCGACGGTCGAGGTGACCTCCACCAGGACCGGCACCGTGTTGTCGCCGACCTCGCCCACCACGCGCGTGAGCTCCTTGAGCGTCCCGCCGAGCTTGACCAGCACGTAGGACAGGAAGATCACGAGCACCGCCCATGCGCCGGCCACGATCAGGCCCGCGATCTCGCCAGGGGACACCCGTCCACGTCCTTCCGCTCTTATCCGACCGGGCGACCCTATCGTCGGGCTGCGTGCCGGTCGGCCCGCTCCGTGCGCGCCGGCCCTTCAGCCCTCGGTACCCCGCAGCGATCTGGCGCAGGCGTGCCAGCCGCTCGGCGATGTCTCCTTCTCGACGCCGTTGCCCGTCGGGCGTAGTAATCCCTGCCCACCACCTCGTCGGGGGCGTACTGCTGGGCCACGACGCCGTGGGGGTAGTCGTGGCAGTACTTGTAGCCCTTGCCGTGGCCGAGTTTGGCGGCGCCGGGGTAGTGGGAGTCGCGCAGGTGGCCCGGGACGGCGCCGATCAGTCCGTTCGTGCAGGTCGTCGGTGGCCGCGCCGAGGGCTGATGGTCACGGCGTTGGACTTCGGGGCCGTCGGCCAGGGCGATGGTGGCGTGGGCCAGGTTGAGCTGGGCCTCGGGCATGCCGATCAACTGGACGGCCTGGGCCGCGGCCACCGCGGTCTGCAGGGCGGTGGAGTCGGCCATGCCGATGTCCTCGCTGGCCAGGATCACCAGGCGGCGGGCGATGAAGCGGGGGTCCTCGCCGGCCTCGATCATCCGGGCCAGGTAGTGCAGGGCCGCGTCCACGTCGCTGCCGCGCAGGGACTTGATGAACGCGCTGATGACGTCGTAGTGCTGGTCGCCGTCCCGGTCGTAGCGGGCGGCGGCCTGGGCCACCGCGTGCTCGACGAGGTCGAGGGTGACCTCCGGGGTCTGCTGGTCCGCGCCGAGGTCCAGGGCGGCGCCGGCGGCGGCTTCCAGGGCGGTCAGGGCGCGGCGGGCGTCGCCGCCGGCGATGCGCAGCAGGTGCTCCCGGGCGTCCCCCGCCAGGCTGACCGCGCCGTCGAGGCCGTGCGCGGCCTCGATCGCCCGGTCGATCAGCACGCCTACGTCGGCGTCCGTGAGCGGGCGCAGGGTGAGCAGCAGCGAGCGCGAGAGCAGCGGAGAGATCACCGAGAAGTGCGGGTTCTCGGTGGTCGCGGCGACCAGGGTGACGACGCGGTCCTCGACGCCGTGCAGCAGCGAGTCCTGCTGCGCCTTGGAGAACCGGTGCACCTCGTCGAGGAACAGCACCGTCTCGGGGCCGCCGATCGAGGCGTCCTTCTTCGCTGAGGCCAGCGCGTCACGCACGTCCTTGACCCCGGCGTTCACCGCGGACAGCTCGACGAACTTGCGCCCGGTCGCCGCGGAGATGATCCGCGCCAGCGTGGTCTTCCCGGTGCCTGGCGGCCCCCACAGCAGCACCGAGGACGGCGCCGCCGGGTCCTGCCTTGCCCGCCGCGTCGACGAGCCGGCGCAATGGCGCGCCCGGCTTGAGCAGATGATCCTGGCCGACGACCTCGTCCAGCGTCCGCGGCCGCATCCGGGCCGCCAGCGGCGCCTGCCGGTGCGCCTGCCCCGCCGACTCGAACAGGGTCTCCGGCTCGCTCACAACCCGAGCCTAAGTGGCTGCACCGACGGCCTCGGGTTCCCAACTGCGCCGATAGTGGAGTCGGGAACCGATCTGGGGCCCAACACAGGTTGATAACTCCACTATCGGCGCAGATACGTGCACGTCAGGCGGGCGGAGGGGCGTCGATGCCGGCCTCTTTGCGCTGGGCCGGGGTGATCGGGGACGGGGCGCCGGTGAGGGGGTCGCCGCCGGAGGCGGTCTTCGGGAAGGCGATGACGTCGCGGATGGTCTCCGCGCCGGCCAGCAGCGCGCAGACGCGGTCCAGGCCGAGCGCGATGCCGCCGTGCGGAGGAGGCCCGTAGGCGAAGGCCTCGAGCAGGAAGCCGAACTGGTCCTCGGCCTGGTCCTTGCTCAGGCCGATCAGTTCGAAGACCCGGGCCTGGACGTCGCTGCGGTGGATACGGATCGACCCGCCGCCGATCTCCGAGCCGTTCAGCACGATGTCGTAGGCGTCGGACAGCGCGGCGGCCGGGCTCGGTGTCGAAGGTGTCGACGAACTCCGGCGTCGGCGAGGTGAACGGGTGGTGCACCGCGGTCCAGCCGCCGTGGGCGTTCTTCTCGAACATCGGGGCGTCGACGATCCAGACGAACTCCCACCGGGACTCGTCGATCAGTCCGCACCGCTTGCCGATCTCCAGCCGGGCCGCGCCCAGCAACGCGACGGTGGAGGTCCACTCCCCCGCGGCCAGGAAGATGCAGTCGCCCGGGCCGGCCCCGGCGGCGGCGGCCAGGCCGTCGCGTTCGGTCTCGGAGAGGTTCTTGGCCACGCCACCGAGAGTGCCGTCCTGACCCACCGTCACATACGCAAGGCCCTTGGCGCCGCGGGACTTGGCCCAGTCCTGCCAGCCGTCGAGCTCGCGGCGGGTCTGCGCGGCGCCGCCGGGCATGACCACCGCGCCGACGTACCCGGCCTGGAACACCCGGAACTCGGTGCGGGCGAAGTACGCGGTCAGGTCGACGAGCTCGCACCCGAAGCGCAGGTCGGGCTTGTCCGAGCCGAAGCGGCGCTCGGCCTCGTGCCAGGTCATGTGCGGGATCGGGTTCGGGATCTCGTGCCCGACGACGGTGGACCAGAGGGCGCGGAGCACCTTCTCGGTCACGCGGACGACGTCGGCCCGGGTGCAGAAGGACATCTCGACGTCCAACTGGGTGAACTCCGGCTGCCGGTCGGCGCGGAAGTCCTCGTCCCGGAAGCAGCGCGCGATCTGGTAGTACCGCTCGAGGCCGGCGACCATCAGCAGCTGCTTGAACAGCTGCGGGGACTGCGGCAGCGCGTACCAGGTGCCGGGCTGCAGGCGGACCGGCACCAGGAAGTCGCGGGCGCCCTCCGGGGTGGACCGTGTCAGGTACGGGGTCTCGACGTCGAGGAAGTCCTCGGCCTCCATCACCTCGCGGATGACGTGGGTGACCCGGGAACGCAGGCGCATGTTGGCGGCCATGGCGGCCCGGCGCAGGTCCAGGTAGCGGTACTTGAGCCGCGCCTCCTCGCTGATGGTTCCGACGCCGTGGTCGTCGATCGGGAACGGCAGCGGGGCGGCCTCGGAGAGCACGATCACCTCGGTGGCGATGACCTCGACCTCGCCGGTGGCCAGGTTCGGGTTCGCGTTGCCCTCCGGGCGCAGCGAGACCTGCCCGGTCACCGTGAGGCAGTACTCGTTGCGCAGGCCGTGGGCCACCGACTCGTCGCGGACGACGACCTGGACGATGCCGGAGGCGTCGCGCAGGTCGAGGAAGGCGACCCCGCCGTGGTCGCGGCGGTGCGCGATCCAGCCGGCCAGGGTCACGGTCGTGCCGGCGTCGGACGCCCGCAGCGAGCCACCGGTGTGCGTGCGGATCATCTACATCCCTCTATGCGGGCCGGCCAAGGGAGCGGCCTCGGCCAGGTACGGGTTGGTGGCGCGCTCGGAACCGATCGTCGTGGCCCCGCCGTGCCCCGGCAACACGATTGTCCCGTCGTTCAGCGGGAGGATCTTCGTGGCCAGGCTGGTGAGCATGGCCTCGTAGCTCCCGCCGGGCAGGTCGGTGCGCCCGATCGAGCCCTGGAACAACACGTCGCCGGAGATCAGGATCTGCTCCGGGACGGCCCACTGTCCGGGACTGGCGTCCGGCGGCAGGCGGAACATGACCGAGCCCGGCGTGTGACCGGGCGCGTGGTCGACCGTGAACTCCAGGCCGGCCAGCTTGATCGGGGCGCCGTCGTCGAGCAGCTTGACGTCGTCCGGCTCGGTCCACTCCAGCCGCCCACCGAAGAGCGCTTTCGTCGACATGCCCATGCCCTTACCCGGATCGACGAGCAGCTCACGGTCGTCCGGGTGGATCCAGGCCGGAATGCCCGCGCGCTCCGCAGACCGGGGCGACAGAAAAGGTGTGGTCGATGTGGCCGTGCGTGAGCATCACCGCGACCGGCTGCAGCCGGTGCTCGGCCAGCAGCTCCTCCAGCTGGCCCACCACCTCGATCCCCGGGTCGACCACCACGCACTCCTCGCCCGGCGCGGTGGCCACGACGTAGCAGTTGGTCTGGAACATGGCGGACGGGAAACCGGCGATGAACAACCGACCTCCCCCTCCCCGCTGCCTGTCCGCCGACCCTGTGCCCGACCCGGCGAGACTACCGGGGGGCGCACGAAACCCCTGGCACGAGCGGTGCGGGGCTCCACAAGCTCCTTCCCTAGACTGTGCGTCGCCGACGCCGCAGGCCGGCGGGGACAAAGCGATTCAGAGCGACGAGGAGCAGCGCGTGGCGGGCCAGGGAAAGAAGACGAGCGCCGAGCGCCGGCGCGAGCTGGCGGCTCAGCGCAAGGCTGCGGCCGCCGAGGCGCGGCGCAAGGCCCGTATGCGCGCGGTCGCCGTGACGGCCGCCGTGGTCCTGGCCGCCGGTGCCGTGGCCGGCGTCATCTTCGGGGCCATGGCCCTGTTCGACGACGACGACAGCACCGTCGCGACCGAAGCGACCCCCACCCCCGAGCCCACGCCCACGCCGGCGCCGGCGCCGGCGGGTAAGGCCAACTGCACCTACACCCCGGACGGCAGCACCCCGTCGAAGGACGTCGGCACGCCGCCGAGCCTGGCCAACGCCACCGGCAAGTACGAGGCGACCATCCAGATCAACAACAAGCCCGTGGTGATGGAGCTCGACGCGGCCGCGGCTCCGTGCGCGGTCAACAACTTCGTCTACCTGGCCAAGGCCAAGTACTTCGACGAGACCAAGTGCCACCGCGAGCTGAACAGCCCCGGCACCTACGTGCTGCAGTGCGGCGACCCGGACGCGACCGGGCGCGGCGGCCCCGGCTACACGTTCCCGGACGAGAACCTCGAGGGCGCGACCTACGAGGCGGGCGTGGTCGCGATGGCCAACGCCGGACCGAACACGAACGGCAGTCAGTTCTTCATGATGTTCAAGGACTCGGACTTCCAGCCGGACTATGTTCCCTTCGGCAAGATCATCTCCGGGCTCGACGTCCTGACCGACATCGCCAAGGACGGCACGAAGCTCAGCGACACCGGCTCGAACGACGCGCCGAAGAACGACGTCACCATCAACAAGGTGACGATCACCAAGGAACCGAAGGTCGCCGCCACCCCCAAGCCGACCGGCAAGGCCACCCCCAAGGCGACCTCGACCGCGGATCCCAGCGCAACCCCGAAGGCCACCAAGACCCCGAAGGCCAAGGCGACGGCCTCGAGCGAACCGACCGCTACCAGCACTCCGTAGGTTCGACGGCGTACTGACGTAGCACTGAGCCGGCAACGGCGAGGAGGAACCGTGAGCGAAACGTCCGAGCAGGTCGACGGCGACCAGCCCGGCGAGCTCACGCTCGGGGTGCCGGTCGCGCCGACGCCTGAGCTCGAGATGCCGGCTCCGGTCGAGAGCCCGACGCCGGCGGAGATCCCGACCGCGTCCGCGCCCCAGGCCGGGGCTCCGGCCGAGGAAGCCCCCGCGGCGCAGGTTCCGGTGGCGCCCGAGACCCCCGCCGCCCCGCAGGCACCCGAGGCGCCCGCGGCAGAAGCTGCCGTGGTCGAGGCACCTGCTGAGGCACCGGCAGCCGAAGCACCCGCAGCCGAAGCACCCGCAGAGCCCTTGGCGGTCACCCCGGCCGACATTCCCGCCCATCCCGTGGCCCCGAGTCCGGCCGCGGTCGCCGAGCCGGCCGGCCCCGCGGTCAACCGCGACGAGTGGGGCTACGTCGACGCCGAGGGCACGGTCTTCGTGCGCACGCCCGCGGGCGACCGCGCCATCGGTTCCTGGCAGGCCGGCCCGCCGGCGGAGGCGCTGGAGTTCTACGGCCGCCGCTACGACGGCCTGGTCGTCGAGATCGACCTGCTCGAGCACCGCATCCGAGAGACCGACGTGCCCGAGAAGGAGGCCCGCACCGCGATCGAGCGGATCAAGGCCTCCCTGGTGGACGTGGCCGCGATCGGCGACCTCGCCGCCCTCGACACCCGCATCGCTGCCCTGGAGGAGCTGGCCAAGGCCCGCGGCGCGGCCGCGCGCGCAGCCCGGGCGAAGCTGATCGCCGAAGCCAAGGTGCTCAAGGAGCGCATCGTCCACGACGTCGAGGCGATCGGCGCCGGCAGCGAGTGGCGCGTGGGCGGGGACCGTATCCGCGCCCTGCTGGATGAGTGGAAGGCCGCGCCCCGGCTCGACCGCAAGTCCGACGACGAACTGTGGGCGCGCTTCTCGGCCGCCCGCTCCGCGTTCAGCAAGCGGCGCAAGGCGCACTACGCCGAGCTCACCGCGACCCGGGACAGCGCGAAGGCCGCCAAGGAGGCGCTGGTCGCCAAGGCCGAGGCCCTCTCGACCTCGACCGACTGGGGCGCGACCTCCGACGCCTTCCGCAACCTGATGAAGGAGTGGAAGGCCTCCGGCCGGGCTGCACGCGACGTCGACGACGCCCTGTGGGAACGCTTCAAGGCCGCGCAGGACACCTTCTTCGCCACCCGCAACGCCACGTTCGCCGCCAAGGATGCCGAGCTCGCGACGAACCTGGCCGCCAAGGAGGCCCTCGTCGTGGAGGCCGAGCGCCTGGTGCCGGTGACGGATGCCGCCTCGGCCCGCGCCGCGCTGCGCGGGATCCACGAGCGCTGGGAGAAGGCCGGCTCGCTCCCGCGGGAGGCGCGCGGCAAGGTCGAGAGCCGCCTGTCGGCGGTCGAGGCCGCGGTCCGCGCCGCCGAGGACGTCGCCCGCCAGCGCAGCAACCCGGCCGCCAAGGCCCGGGCCCAGGAGACCGTCGACTCGCTGCTGGCCGCCATCGCCAAGTACGAGAAGCAGGCCGACAAGGCCCGTGCCTCCGGCAACGCCAAGGCCATCACCGACGCCGAGGCCGCCGTGGCCGCCCGCCGGGAGTGGCTGGTCGAGGCCGAGAAGATGCTCGCCGAGTTCAGCTGAGCCGCATCTTGGGGCGCGATTGCGCCCCATGGACGCGCTGGATGGGGCGGAAACCCGCCCCAGGATGGGTCAGTTGGGCGAGCCCGGGTTGGTGCCGGTGACGCGGTAGGCGTCGAAGACGGCGTCGATGCCGCGCACGGCCTTCAGGACGTGGCCGAGGTGCTTCGGGTCGCCCATCTCGAAGGTGAACTTGCTGATCGCGATGCGGTCGCGGGTGGTCGCCACCGTCGCGGACAGGATGTTCACGTGCTGGTCGGACAGCACGCGGGTGATGTCGGAGAGCAGGCGGGCGCGGTCGAGGGCCTCGACCTGGATCGAGACCAGGAACACCGAGGACGAAGTCGGCGCCCACTCCACCTCGACCATGCGCTCCTGCTGCGCAGCCCATCGAGGACACCACGTTGGTGCAGTCGGTGCGGTGCACCGAGACTCCGCTGCCACGGGTGACGAAGCCGGTGATCTCGTCGCCCGGCACCGGGGTGCAGCAACGCGCGAGCTTGACCCAGACGTCGTCCACGCCCTTCACCACGACGCCGGGGTCGCCGTGCGGGCGGATCTTGCCGCGGGCCTTCGTCGGTGAGACGGCCTCGGCGACGTCCTCGGTGGTGGAGTCCGTACCGCCGAGCGACTGCACGAGGCGCTGGACGACCGCCTGCGCGGAGTTGTGGCCCTCGCCGACCGCGGCGTAGAGGGCGGAGATGTCGGCCAGGCGCAGCTCGTGCGCGATCGCGGTCAGTGACTCGGAGGTCATCAGGCGCTGGATCGGCAGTCCCTGCTTGCGCATCGCGCGGGCGATCTGCTCCTTGCCGCGCTCGATCGCTTCCTCGCGGCGCTCCTTGGAGAAGTGCTGCTTGATCTTGTTGCGCGCCCGCGGGCTGGCGACGAACTCCAACCAGTCCCGGCTCGGCCCGGAACCGGAGCCGGTGCCCTTCGCGGTGAGGATCTCCACCACGTCGCCGTTGGTCGAGCTTGCTCTCCAGCGGGACGAGCCGGCCGTTGACGCGGGCACCGATACACCGGTGACCGACCTCGGTGTGCACCGCGTAGGCGAGGTCGACCGGGGTGGAGCCGGTCGGCAGCGCGATCGCGTCGCCGTTCGGGGTGAAGACGTACACCTCGCTGGTGCCGAGGTCGAAACGCAGCGACTCCAGGAACTCGCCCGGGTCGGCGGTCTCCTTCTGCCAGTCGAGCAACTGACGCAGCCACACCATGTCCTCGCCCGCGGACTTCTCCCCGCTGGAGGCGGCCAGGGTGCCGGCGGCGCCGGACTGCTCGCCGTTGACCTCGGCCTTGTACTTCCAGTGCGCGGCGACGCCGTACTCGGCGCGGCGGTGCATCGCGTGGGAGCGGATCTGCAACTCGACCGGCTTGCCCTCCGGGCCGATCACCGTCGTGTGCAGCGACTGGTACATGTTGAACTTCGGCATCGCGATGTAGTCCTTGAACCGGCCCGGCACCGGGTTCCAGCGCGCGTGCACCGCGCCGAGGGTCGCGTAGCAGTCGCGCACCGACTCGACCAGGATGCGGATGCCGACCAGGTCGTAGATGTCGGCGAAGTCGCGGCCGCGCACGATCATCTTCTGGTAGATCGAGTAGTAGTGCTTGGGTCGCCCCGTCACCCGCGCCTTGATCCGCGCGGTGCGCAGGTCCGCCGTCACCTGGTCGATGACCACGGCCAGGTAGTCGTCGCGCGAGGGCGCGCGGTCGGCGACCAGGCGCACGATCTCGTCGTACATCTTCGGGTAGAGGGTGGCGAAGGAGAGGTCCTCCAGTTCCCACTTCACCGTGTTCATACCGAGGCGGTGCGCGAGTGGGGCGTAGATCTCCAGCGTCTCCCGCGCCGTGCGCTCCTGCTTGGCCTGCGGCATGTAGCGCAGCGTCCGCATGTTGTGCAGCCGGTCGGCGAGCTTGATGACCAGGACCCGGATGTCGCGGGCCATCGCGATGACCATCTTGCGGACGGTCTCGGCCTGCGCGGCGTCGCCGTAGTGCACCTTGTCGAGCTTGGTCACGCCGTCGACGAGGCTGGCGATCTCGGAGCCGAAGTCGGCCTCGACGGCCTCCAGCGTGTAGTCGGTGTCCTCGACGGTGTCGTGCAGCAGGGCCGCGCACAGCGTCGGGGGCTCCATGCCGAGCTCGGCCAGGATGGTCGCGACCGAGAGCGGGTGGGTGATGTACGGGTCACCCGAGCGGCGCAACTGGCCGCGGTGGCATTCCTCGGCGACGTCGTAGGCCCGCTCCAGCAGGCGCAGATCCGCCTTCGGGTGGGACTGGCGCACGCTGCGGAACAGCGGCTCCAGGACCGGGTTGCCGGACGGGGCGCGGGTGCCGCCCAGGCGCGCCAACCGTGCCCGGACGCGTCGGGTCGGTGCTGAGGCGTCCGGAGTCGTGGTCGGCACCACGGGTTCGGTCACCCAGCCATGTTAACCGGCGCTGAGCTGCGAAGAGGCCTGGTCAGACAGCTTCGAGAGTCGAGAGCGGCAGACCGGCCAGCCGTTCCCGCGCCCCCAGGCCACCGATCTCGAGCGCGACGACCGCCCCGACCGGCGTCGCGCCGGCCTCGCTGATCAGCTGCGCGGTCGCGGCGAGCGTGCCGCCGGTGGCCAGGACGTCGTCGACGATCACCGCCCGGGCGCCCTCGGTCGAGGCGCGTCGGTGTGCATGTGCAGCACGGCCTCGCCGTACTCCAGCGCGTAGGCCACCGAGCGAGTGGTGAAGGGCAACTTGCCCGGCTTGCGGACGGGCACGAACCCGAGGCCGAGCGCGAGCGCGATCGGGGCGCCGAGGATGAAGCCGCGCGCCTCGATGGCAACCACGACGTCGGGGTTCATCGCCCGCGCGGCCTCGGTGAGCTCGGCCGTCATCGCCGCCAGCCCGGCCGGGTCGGCGAGGACCGGGACGATGTCCTTGAACAGGATCCCGGGGATCGGGAAGTCGGGGACGTCCCGGACCAGCGAGCGCCAGTCCGTCGCGTCCCTGGACTCACTTCCGCTTCTTCTGCCGTTGTTCGCGGGTGGAGGGGCGCCTGGGCTGCACGCGCTCCCCCGGGGTGCGCGGCGTCGCCGGTCCCGCGTCGCTGCCGCTGTCGACGTCTCGTCGGCGTCCGCCAGGTCCTCCTCCGGCGGCGCCGCGACGGCTACCCCGCCGCCGGACTCGGCGGCGCCTTGCCACCGGACTTGCGCAGCGCGGCCTCGCGGTTGGCCACCCGCTTGGCGAGCGCCTGCATCTCCGGCTCGCGTTCCTTGAGCGCGACCGACCACCGGCGTCGCGAGGAAGATCGAGGAGTACGCCCCGACCGCCATACCGACGAACAGCACGAGCGCGAGGTCCTTCAACGTGCCCGGCGCCGAGCAGGCCGGCCCCGACGAACAGCAGTCCGCCCACCGGCAGCAGCGCGATCACCGTGGTGTTGACCGAGCGCACCAACGTCTGATTGACCGCCAGATTGGCCGCCTGGCTGAAGGTGGCCTTGCTCGTCTTCGCCAGATCGGCGGTGTTCTCGCGCACCTTGTCGAACACGACCACCGTGTCGTACAGCGAATAACCGAGGATCGTCAGCAGACCGATCACCGTCGCCGGGCTGACCGTGAACCCGACGATGGCGTAGATCCCGATCGGTGATCGCGAGGTCGTGCAGCAACGCGACCATGGCGCCCGCGGCGAACTTCGGCGCGAAGGCGAGGGCCAGGTACACCATCAACAGCGCGAGGAAGATCAGCAGACTGCGCAGGGCCTTGTTGGTGACGTCATCACCCCAGCTCGGCCCGACCACCTGGGTGGTAGACCGCCTCGAGCGGGACACCCAGTTCCTTGGACAACGCCTCGGTGGTCTTCTTCGCCTCGTCGGTGGTGACCTGGAGTGGTCTCGACCCGGAACCGGTCGCCGCCGAGCTTCTGGACCTTCGGCTCCTCGACCCCGGCGTCCTCGACGATCTCCCGGACGTCTTCGATCGAGCTGTCGGCGGCCGAGACCTCGAAGACCGACCCGCCGTCGAACTCCACGCCCATGTCGAGCTGGCGCACGCCGAGGCCGACGATCGAGACCAGGACGAGCACGGCGCTGAGCATGAACCAGGTCTTGCGGCGTCCGACGACGTCGATGGACTTCTGGCCGGTCTGCAGGTCGGCGCCGAGGTCGGAGAAGTAGGACATCAGGCCTCCCTGGTTCCGACGGTGCGGACACCGCGCAGGCGGTGCACGCCGAGATTCTCCTGGTTGACGCCCGGACCACGGATGGCCCTTGGCGAAGAACGGTCTGCGCATCAGCCAGGCGCACATCGGCTTGGTGCACAGGAAGATCACCGCGACGTCGATCATCGTCGCCAGCCCGAGGGTGAACGCGAAGCCCTTCACCTCGGCGACCGAGAAGAAGTACAGGACGCCGGCCGCGAGCAGCGAGACGAAGTTCGCCGACAGGATCGTGCGCTGCGCCCGCTTCCAGCCGTACTCGACAGCTGAGCGTGGACTTCGGCCGTCGCGGATCTCGTCGCGCAATCGTTCGAAGAACACCACGAAGGAGTCGGCGGTGATGCCGATCGCGACGATCATGCCGGCGATGCCGGCGATGGAGAGCCGGTAGCCGATGGCCTCCCCGAGCAGGGAGACCATCTGGTAGGACATCGCCGCGGCGACGATGAGACCGAACAGCGCGACGAGACCCAGCGCCCGGTAGAACAAGATGCAGTACGCGACGACGAGGACGACGCCGATCCCACCGGCGATCAGGCCGCCGTGCAGCTGGTCGGAGCCGAGGCTGGCCGAGATGGTCGAGGCCGTGCTCTTCTCGAAGGCCAGCGGGAGCGCGCCGTACTTCAGCACGTTGGCCAGGTCCTTCGCGGTCTGCGAGGTGAAGTTGCCCTCGATGACCGCACGGCCGTCGGGGATCTCCCCGTTGACCTGCGGGCTGGAGTAGACGACGCCGTCGAGCACGATCGCCAACTGGTTGGTGGGCGGGGCCAGACCGGCCAGGGACCGGGTCAGGTTCGCGAATGCGCTCGTGCCGGCCCCGTCGAACTCCATGTTGATCAGCCAGGAACCGACGCCGGCGCCCTGCGGCAGGCCGGCCTCGGCGCTGGTGATCTGAGTGCCCTGCACCGCACTCGGGCCGAGCAGGTACTTCTGGAGCCCTTCCTGGTCGCACGCGACCACCACGGCGTCGGCGGGCTCGATGTCGCCGCCCTGCCGGGCGGCCGGGTCGAGACAGTTCAGTGCGGCGTACTTCTCGCGGACCGCCTTGGGAATCGCGCTCTCCAGCGCCTTCTCGACGTCCTCCTGCGAGGGTTCCTCGTCGGCCTTCGGCGTCTTGCTCGGCGAGGCCTTCGGGGACTTGCTCGGCGAGGCGGAGGCCGACGGATCTGCGGTCGCGGACGACGAGGGGCTGGGATCGTCGGCCGCGCGGAGTGCGCCGGAGCTGGCGCGACCCGCGTCCTCACTGTCCGAGGTGGACTCGCTGCTCGGCTTGGCGCTGGCCTTCTTGGTGGACTTCGGCTTCGGTGAGGCGGTCTCATCGCCGGTGCCACCGAGGCTGTCCGGGCTCTCGTCCTCGCCCAGGCCCTCGGTCAGTTCGCCGAGGTCGGGCAGGCCGGTGGTGGGCTCCGGTCCCCCGGCCTGCAACACCGGACGGAAACGCAGCAGCGCGGTCTGGCCGACCTGGTCGACGATGCGGGCGTTGTTCTGGCCCGGGACGCTGACCACGATCTTGTCGTTGCCGAGGGTGTTGACCTGCGCCTCGGACACGCCGAAGCCGTTGACGCGCTGGCGGATGATGATGACCGCCTGGTCCATCGCGTCCTTGGTGATGGCGCCGCCCTCGAGCGCGCTTCGCGGTCAAGGTGACGCTGGTGCCGCCGGCGAGGTCGATGGCCAGGCGCGGCTTCATCGCCCCCACGCCGATCATGGTGAGCAGGCCGGCCACCAGCAGGGCCAGGGTCAGGGCCAGGGCCCGCAGCGGATTACCGCCGCGCGCCACACCCTTGGAAGTCGACACCGTGGAAGGTCTCTCTCGCTAGTGGGACGTCGGCGAGGCCGGGCCGGAGCCCGTGCCTCCCTCGTCCGCTGTGTCGCCCGCCCCGCGTCGCCGGTCGCCAGGGACCTCGGCGTCCTCCGGGTCGAGGATCTTGCCCACGGCCGCCGGTCAGCAGCCGGATCTCGACCCCCGGGGCGATCTCCAGGCGCACCTCGTCCTCGTCGACGTGACGCACCGTGCCGACCACGCCGGCGGTGGTGATGATCTCGACTCCGGGCTTGAGGTGGTCCTTGATGTCCTGCGACGCGCCGCTTCTGCATCCGCTCGGGGCAGCACGACCAGCACGTAGAAGGCCACGCGCCAACCAGAACGATGGAGCAGGATCGCTTCCACGGGAACGCAGGGTCCTTCCAGGGGGAGCCCGGGCGATGATCGCCGGGCCGGAGCGCGCCGAGTCTAGTCGCGCCCCCTTTGCCGACCGGTTACCACCGGGCGCGACGGGCGCGTCAGGGCGCGTCGTCGAAGAGAACGACCTGCGCGGCCGCCGGTCCGTTCCCGAGGAAACTGCCCGCTGGGACGACGAGACCGAGATGTGACCAAGCCGCCGCCGTGGCGACCCGCCCGCGCGGGCGTCCGGGCCAGCAGTCCGGCCCGGACCAGGAACGGCTCGGCGACCTCCTCGACCGTCTCGGTCTCCTCCCCGACGGCCACCGCCAGCGTGGACAGGCCCACCGGCCCGCCGCCGAACCGGCGGACCAGCGCGTCCAGCACCGCCCGGTCGAGGCGGTCCAGCCCGACCTCGTCGACGTCGTAGAGCGTCAGGGCGGCCTCGGCGATCTCGGCGCTGACCACGCCGTCGGCCCGGACCTGGGCGTAGTCCCGGACCCGGCGCAGCAGCCGGTTGGCGATCCGGGGGGTGCCGCGGGAGCGGCCGGCGATCTCGGCGCCGCCGACGTCGGAGAGCGCCACGTCCGAGCAGGCCGGCCGAGCGGCGCAGCACCAGCTCCAGTTCGGCGGGTGAGTAGAAGTCCATGTGCGCGGTGAACCCGAACCGGTCGCGCAGCGGCCCGGGCAGCAGGCCGGCCCGGGTGGTCGCGCCGACCAGGGTGAACGGCGGGATCTCCAGCGGGATCGCGGTGGCGCCGGGGCCCTTGCCGACGACGACGTCGACCCGGAAGTCCTCCATCGCCATGTAGAGCATCTCCTCGGCGGGGCGGGCCATCCGGTGGATCTCGTCGAGGAAGAGCACCTCGCCCTCGCTCAGCGAGGACAGCAGGGCCGCCAGGTCGCCGGCGTGCTGGATCGCCGGGCCGCTGGTGATCCGCAGCGGCATGCCGAGCTCGGCGGCGACGATCATCGCCAGCGTCGTCTTGCCCAGCCCGGGCGGGCCGGAGAGCAGCACGTGGTCGGGCGGGCGCTCGCGCAGCCGGGCCGCCTCCAGGATCAGCGTCAGCTGCTCGCGGACCCGGTGCTGGCCGATGAACTCGTCCAGCCGCTTCGGCCGCAGCGCCGCCTCGATCTCCTGCTCGTCGAGCTGCAGGTCGTGCGTCGACGAGGTCATCACGTCCGTCGACCAGGCCGTCACGTGCCGTTCTGACGGGTCATCAGGTGGCCCGGCCCAGCGTCTTGAGGGCCATCCGCAGCAGCACCGAGACCTGCGCCTCGGCGGTGTCGATGCCGGTGAGGTCGGCCTCGGTCTGCACCACGTCGAGCGCCTGTTCGGCCTCGCGCGCCGACCAGCCGAGGTTGAGCAGAGCCCCGTGCACCTGGTCGCGCCAGGGCGTCCCCCGACCGCGACTGGGCCGGGACCGTCGCGGTCCCGCCGCGCGGCGGGCCGAGCCGGTCCTTGAGCTCGAGCGCGATGCGCTGCGCGCCCTTGCGCCCGATGCCCGGGCACCTTCATCAGGGCGTTGAGGTCGTCGGTGGTGACGGCGCGGCGCAACTCGTCCGGGGCGTGCACGGCGAGCATCGCCTGGGCGATCCGCGGGCCGATCCCGGTGACGCTCATCAGCTGCTCGAAGACGATCCGCTCGTCCTCGTCGGCGAAGCCGAACAGGGTGAGCGAGTCCTCGCGCACGATCAGGGTGGCCGGCAGCTGGGCGCGCTCGCCCGATCCGCAGGCCGGCCAGCGTGTTCGGGGTGCAGCTGAGGCTGAGCCCGATCCCGCCGACCTCGACCACGGCGGCATCCGGGACCGAGCGCGGCCACGCGCCCGGCGACAAAGCTGATCATCGGGTTCCCTTCGGGAGACGGGATGTCGGCACCTTGGCAGCCGCCGCCGACAGCCGGTGGATCGCCGCGCCGCGCCAGAGGTGACAGATCGCCAGCGCCAGGGCGTCGGCGGCGTCCGCCGGCTTCGGGGCCTCGGTCAGGCGCAGGATCCGGGTGACCATCGCGCCGACCTGGTCCTTGTCGGCCCGGCCGCTGCCGGTGACCGCGGCCTTGACCTCGCTCGGGCGTGTGCAGCGCGACCGGGATGCCGTGCCGGGCCGCCGCGACGATCGCGACCGCCCCGGCCTGGGCGGTGCCCATCACGGTGCGGACGTTGTGCTGGGCGAAGACCCGCTCGACGGCGATGGCGTCCGGCCGGTGCTCGGCGATCAGGCGCTCCAGCTCGACGCTCGATGCCGAGCAGGCGGGCGCCGATGTCGTCGCTCGGCGGCGCTGCGCACCACGGTGACGTCGACGAGCGTGATCGGGCGCCCCGGAGCGCCGTCGACCACGCCGACGCCGCAGCGGGTCAGGCCCGGGTCGACCCCCAGCACGCGCACGCTGCCTCCGCCTGATCGCGACCCTGATCCGAACATGTGTTCGGAGTCAAGGTACGGTCGCGCTCCCCCGCGGCGGTGGAGCGACGCGCCCAGAGGCGTCTGCTCCGCACGGGTGATCTTTTCGGCGATTCCAGGCGTATCGTCCGTCACACTAGTCACACCAGTATCGCTGATGCCCCTAGCGTCCCGATACCACCATTTGTCACTCTCACCTCACTGGACGTGCCATGAGACTGCGATCCGCCCTCCTCACCACCGCCCTCACCGTCGGCGATGCTCGCGGCGCTCACGCCCACGCCAGCCACCGCCGCCTTCGGCCAGGTCACCGAGTTCACCGCCGGGATCACAGCCACGCGGCCCCGGCCGAGATCGCGGCCGGCCCGGACGGGAACCTGTGGTTCACCGCAGAACGGCGCCCCGGACGCGATCGGGCGGATCACCCCGCTCGGCGTGGTCACCCACGTTCCGTGCTCGCTCGCCGGAGCGGACCCGGCCGACATCACCGCCGGACCCGACGGCAACATGTGGTTCACCGCAGACGCCGGCGCTACCGACGCGATCGGGCGGATCACCCCCGCCGGCGTGATCACCGAATTCACCGCGTGCTCCCGGCTGGCACAGACCCGACCGACATCACCGCCGGACCCGACGGCGACCTGTGGTTCACCGACGACGGCGCCGACGACGATCGGCCGGATCACCACCGCCGGCGCGATCACCGAATCCTGCGGCCACTGGCCGGATCCGAACCCGACCGGCATCGCCGCCGGACCCGACGGCAACCTGTGGTTCACCGAACCGGACGGCGCCAACGGACGAGATCGGGCGGATCACCACCGGCTGTGCACTGCTCACCGAGTTCGCCAGTGCCGACCGACAGCTCCAACCCGACCGACATCACCGCCGGACCCGGTGGTGCTCTCTGGTTCACCGAGCTGCGGCACCAACAAGATCGGGCGCATCACCACGGCCGGCGTGGTCAGCGAATCCGCGGTCATCGCCGGAACCACCGCCCCGACCGGCATCACCGCCGGGCCCGACGGCAACCTCTGGTTCACCGAGCAGGCGGCGCCGCCGACGACAGATCGGGCGCATGAACACCGCTGGTGCGCGTGCTCAACGAGTTCGCCGGTGCTCACCGGCTGACGCGGACCCGACCGGCATCACCGCCGGGCCCGACGGGAACATCTGGTTCGCCGAGCCGACGGCACCGGCCGATCGGCCGCGTCGAGGTCCTCCCCGTGACCTGCTTCGGCCTACTTCCCACGATCTTCGGCGGCACCGGCAACAACACGATCGTCGGCACCACCGGCAACGACGTCATCTTCGCCGGCAACGGCAACGACAACATTCGGGCCCGCGGCGGGCGGGACAAGGTCTGCGGCGGCAACGGCAACGACGTCATCACCGGCGGCGCCGGCAGCGACCGGATCAACGGCGACGGTGGCGCCGACACCCTCAAGGGCAACCGCGGCAACGACACCATCTCGGCGCCGGCGGCCGCGACCGGATGTTCGGCGGTCGGGGCAACGACAACTGCGCCGGTGGCAAGGCTCGCGACACCGCGAACAGCTGCGAGACCAGACCAGCGCCAAGCGCGTCTGACGTTCAACCCCTCACGTCCGGCCAGGCAGCCAGCCTGGTCGGACGTTTGGTGTCTCAGGCGTCGATGAGCGCCATGACGTCGTCGGAGACATCGAAGTTCGCGTAGACGTTCTGCACGTCGTCGAGGTCCTCGAGCGCCTCGATCAACTTGAACACCTTGCGCGCGCCTTCCTCGTCGAGCTCGATGGTCATGCTCGGGAGGAACGAGGCGTCGGCCGAGTCGTACTCGATCTTGGCGTCCTGCAGCGCGGTGCGCACGGCGACCATGTCGCTCGCCTCGCTGATCACCTCGAAGGCCTCACCGAGATCGTTGACCTCCTCGGCGCCGGCATCGAGGACCGCACCGAGCACGTCGTCCTCGCTCAGGCTTTTCCGTCCGCGTTCTCCTTGGGCACGATCACGACGCCCTTGCGGTTGAACAGGTACGCCACCGAGCCGGGGTCGCCCATCGACCCGCCGTTGCGGGTCACCGCGACGCGCACGTCGGAGGCGGCGCGGTTGCGGTTGTCGGAGAGGCACTCGATGAGCACCGCGACGCCGTTGGGGCCGTAGCCCTCGTACATGATCGTCTGGTAGTCCGCGCCGCCGGCTTCGGCGCCGGAGCCGCGCTTGACCGCGCGGTCGATGTTGTCGTTGGGGACCGAGGACTTCTTCGCCTTCTGGACGGCGTCGAACAGCGTCGGGTTGCCGGCCAGATCACCGCCGCCGGTGCGCGCCGCGACCTCGATGTTCTTGATCAGCTTCGCGAACATCTTGCCGCGGCGGGCGTCGACGACGGCCTTCTTGTGCTTCGTGGTTGCCCACTTGGAATGACCCGACATGCCTGCGCTCTCCACTACCTCTGCGTCAACCGACGGAAGCTTAGTCGCCGGACTCCTCAGGTCCCCGTGCGGACCAGGTCGAGGAAGTACCGGTGCACCCGGTCGTCACCGGTGAGCTCGGGGTGGAACGAGGTCGCCATCAGCGGACCCTGCCGCACCGCCACCACGTGCTCCCCCGCGGTGGCCAGCACCTCGACGTCGCGGCCGACCTCCTCGACCCACGGGGCCCGGATGAAGACGGCGCGGAACGGCCGGTCCGGCTCCCCGAGCTCCGGGGCATCGAGGTCGGCCTCGAAGGAGTCCACCTGCCGGCCGAAGGCGTTGCGGCGCACCAGCACGTCGAGGCCACCGATCGTCTGCTGGCCCTCGATGCCGTCGGCGATGCGGTCGGCGAGCAGGATCATCCCGGCGCAGGACCCGTAGACCGGCATGCCTTCCTTGATCACCGCGCGCAGCGGCTCGAGCAGATCGAAGGCGAGCGCGAGCTTGACCATCGTGGTCGACTCACCGCCGGGCAGGACCAAGCCGTCGACGGCAGCGAGTTCGGACTCGCGTCGCACCGGCACCGCAGCAGCCCCGAGGCTCTCCAGAATCCGCGCGTGTTCGCGGACGTCGCCCTGCAGGGCGAGGACGCCGATCCGGGCTACGGTCACCAGCCCCGCTCAGCCAGCCGGTGCGGCACCGGGATGTCGGCGACGCTGATGCCGACCATCGCCTCGCCGAGACCGCGGGAGACCTTGGCGATCACGTCCGGGTCGTCGTAGAAGGTGGTGGCCTTCACGATCGCCTCGGCGCGCTGGGCCGGGTTGCCGGACTTGAAGATGCCGGAGCCGACGAACACGCCGTCCGCGCCGAGCTGCATCATCATCGCGGCGTCGGCCGGGGTCGCGATGCCGCCCGCGGTGAACAGCACGACCGGCAGCTTGCCGGCGGCGGCCACCTCGCAGACCAGCTCGTACGGGGCCTGCAACTCCTTGGCCGCGACGTAGAGCTCGTCCTCGCGCAGGGACGTCAGGCGGCGGATCTCGCCGTTGATCGTGCGCATGTGCGTGACCGCGTTGGAGACGTCACCGGTGCCGGCCTCGCCCTTGGAGCGGATCATCGCCGCGCCTTCGGTGATGCGGCGCAGGGCCTCGCCCAGGTTGGTCGCGCCGCACACGAACGGCACCGTGAACTGCCCACTTGTCGATGTGGTGCGCGTAGTCCGCGGGGGTGAGCACCTCGGACTCGTCGATGTAGTCCACGCCCAGGCTCTGCACGACCTGCGCCTCGACGAAGTGCCCGATCCGCGTCTTGGCCATCACGGGGATGGAGACCGCGCGCGATGATGCCGTCGATCATGTCGGGGTCGGACATGCGGGAGACCCCGCCCTGGGCCCGGATGTCGGCCGGCACCCGCTCCAGCGCCATGACCGCGACCGCGCCGGCGTCCTCGGCGATCTTGGCCTGCTCCGCGGTGACGACGTCCATGATCACGCCGCCCTTGAGCATCTCGGCCATGCCGCGCTTGACGCGCGCGGTGCCGGTGCCCGTGGTGGGGCTGGGGGTCGACTCGTCGTTCTCGGGGCTGGACAACAGGGGTCCTTCGCTCGCTTGTGGCCTGATCAAGCCCATTCTAAGCGGGCGAACGCGATGATCCCGGCGGCGTCGGCGCCGCTCGGCAGCGTCCCGAACGTGGGCGCCCAGTCCCCGTCCAGGCGGGAGGCGCAGAACGCGTCGGCCACCGCCGCAGGCGCGTGCCGGACCAGCAGGGCGGCCTGCATGGCCAAGGCCAATTGGCAGGCCAATCGGCGGCCGCCGACCGCCGGGGCGCTGACGGCGGCCTCCAGGTCCGCGACCGCCGCGGTGAGACGCGGCTCACCCGCCGCGGCGTCGCGCACCTCGTCCAGCAGCGGCTCGACCGCCTTGGGCTCGCGGGTCAGGACGCGTTCGACGTCGAGCACCATCATGTTCGCGGTGCCCTCCCAGATCGCGTTGAGCGGCGCCTCGCGGTAGTACCGCGGCAGCGGGTGCTCCTCGATGTAGGCGTTGCCCCCGATGCACTCGATGGCCTCCTCGGCGACCAGCGGTGCGCGCTTGCAGTTCCAGTACTTGGCGACCGGGGTGAGGATCCGCCCGAGCAGGCGCTGCTCGACGTCGTCGTGGTGGTCGAGCGTGCGGGCCAGGCGCAGCGCCAGCACGGTGGCCCCGGCCCACTCCAGCGCGAGGTCGGCCAGGACGGCGCGCTGCACCGGCAGGTCGGACAGGCGCGCGCCGAACGCGGAGCGGTGGTCGTTGTAGAACAGCGCCTGCGAGAGCGCCGCCCGCATCAGCCCGGCCGACCCGATCGCGAAGTCCAGGCGGGTGTAGTCCGAGGAGGTCAGGATGGTCCGCACGCCGCGGCCCTCCTCGCCGACCAGGACCGCCCAGGCGTCGTGGTACTCGATCTCCGAGGACGCGTTGGCCCGGTTGCCGAGCTTGTCCTTGAGCCGGTTGATGACGATGCCGTTCACGCGTGCCGTCCGGGCGCCAGCGCGGCACGAAGAAGCAGCACGGTCCCGCCTCGGTCCGGGCGACGGTGAAGAAGCCGTCGCTCATCGGGGCCGAGCAGAACCACTTGTGCCCGTTCAGCAGGTAGGCCTCGCCCGGCCCGCGCGCCGAGACCGGGTGAGCCAGCGTCACATTCGCCCGCAGGTCCGAGCCGCCCTGCTTCTCGGTCATCGCGTAGCCGATGGTGGCCGCCGACTTCTCGGCCACCGGCCGGAACGCCGGGTCGTAGCCGTGCACGGCCGTCAACCGGGCGAAGTCGGCCAGTTCCGGGGTCTCGGCGCAGGGTCGGGATGGCGGCGTATGCCATGCCGGTCGGGCAGGCGGTCGCGCCGTCGACCTGGTTCCACAGGTAGGACAGGACCGCGCGGGCCAGGTGCGCGCCGGGCTCCGCCCCCGTCGAGTCTGCCGTCCACGCCAGCGCGTGCACGCCGTGGCAGAAGCTCTGCGCCATCAGCCGGTGGTAGGCCGGATGGAACTCGACGGTGTCGCTGCGGTTGCCGAGCCGGTCGTGGGTGCGCAGCTCGGGGAGGTGCCGGTGGGCGTCGCGGGCGGCGGCCAGGGTGTCCTCGGCCCACACCTCGCGGCCGAGCGCCGCCACGCGGTCGCGGCTCCAGGGCGCGTGGTCGGCCACCGCCGCCGGACACCAGCGTGTCACCGGTGAAGGCGTCCACCCCGACCAGGTCGGGGACGAGATTGCCGGCGGATGCCGCTGGGAGGGTGACGGTCATCGGACTCAGGATTACCTACGCCTCCGATCATCGGAAGAATCCGAAACCTGTTCGGATGCCCTCTGACCTGGGTTGCCGAACCGTGTGGCCCGGGGGTAGCGGAGGACATAAGGACGGGAACCCGAGCAAATCTCGTCCGCGTGGCGGCAAAGATGCGTTCGCGAAAGCATGAATGCTTACCGCAGCGTCACTTGGCGCAGTTACCGTTCGATCTTGGTGGCCCGTGCACGGGGCTGGGCCCCCGATCCCCACGAAAGGTTCCGCCGAGGTGTTCGCGTCCGAGCGCAGCTTTCGCCCGGACATCGAGGGGCTCCGGGCGGTGGCGATCCTCCTGGTCCTCGGGTACCACGCGGACCTGCTCTGGCTCTCCGGCGGCTTCGTCGGGGTGGACGTCTTCTTCGTCATCTCCGGCTTCCTGATCACCCGCCTGCTCTTCGAGTCCCAGCGCAAGCACGGCCGGGTCCAGCTGGTCGAGTTCTACGTCCGCCGGATGAAGCGCCTCCTGCCGGCGGCCACCGTGGTCACGCTCTCCGTGCTGGTCGCCGCCCGGATGTGGAGCGGGCCGCTGGACAAGGAGAACGTCTCCGACGACGCGATCTTCAGCGCGCTCTACGTGATGAACCTGCACCTGGCGTCCGAGGGCACCGACTACCTCAAGTCCGACGACGCGGCCTCCCCGCTCACCCACTACTGGTCGCTCTCGATCGAGGAGCAGTTCTACCTCGGGCTGCCGCTGCTGGTGCTCGCCCTGGTGCTGGTCAACCGGGCCTTCCGCCGGGTCGCCCTGATGGGCGCCCTGAGCCTGGTCGTCGTGGTCTCGCTGCTTCGCTCGATCACGATGACCCCGGACAACGGCGTCGACGCCTACTACTCGCTGAGCACCCGCGCGTGGGAGTTCGGCATCGGCGGCCTGATCGCGCTGTTCGCGCCCGCGGTGCTGCAGATCCCCCGATTGCTCGCCATCGCCGGCTCCTGGATCGGCATGGGCATGATCGCCCTGTCCGGTTTCGCCTACGACGACCGGACCGCCTTCCCGGGCAGCGCCGCACTGCTGCCGGTGATCGGGGCGGGCCTGGTCATCGCCGGCGGTGCCCGCGAGCACGGTGCGGGGGCCGAGGGCCTCCTCGGGACCGGCCCGGCCCAGTGGATCGGCAAGCTGTCCTACTCGCTGTATCTGTGGCACTGGCCGGTGCTGGTGTTCATGCCGCTGGCCATCGACAAGGAGATGAACACCGCCTGGACGCTGGTGGCGGTGGCGATCTCGGTGGCCCTGTCGCTGGTGACCTATCACCTCATTGAGCACCCGATCCGCGAGGTCACCATGCGCAAGCCGATCTGGCTGGCGCCCGGGCTGGGGCTGTCGGCTGCCACCGCGCTCGCCGCGGTCGTGTTCGCCGCCACCCTGCCGGCCCTCAACGGGACCGGGGTGCCCGCCGAGGCAGCCCCGGTCGCGGCCACGGGGGGCAAGTCGAAGGCCACCACGGTCTCCGCGGCGCTGGAGGCCGGCCTGGGCACCACCGCGGTGCCGAGCAACCTCACGCCTCGGCTCGAGGACGCGGAGAAGGACAACGACTACGCCAACGGCTGCCACCTGGACTTCCTGACGGTCAGTCAGCCGGCCTGCGCGTTCGGCGAGGGCGACGCACCGGCTGCGCGCACGATGGTGCTGTTCGGCGACTCCCACGCCGCCCAGTGGTTCGCCCCACTCAAGGACCTCGCCGAGGCGCGCAGCTGGAAGCTCCTGCAGCGCACCAAGTCCGGGTGCCCGGCCGCGCAGCTCGCCCCGCACTCCGAGTCGCTGCGGCGCACCTACACCGAGTGCTCGGACTGGCGGAAGCAAAGGGTCGAGGAGATCGTCAAGCTCGCTCCGGCGCTCATCGTCGTTGGGCAGGCCGACCAGGTCCCGGGGGTTTCCGCCAAGGACGACCAGTACGCCGAGGCCACCGTCGACACGCTCCGGGCCCTGCGGGCCAGCGGCGCGCTCATCGTCATGCTCGGCGACAACCCGATCGCCCCGCAGGACCCGGTCGCCTGCGTAGCCGAGCACCTCAAGGACGTCCAGCCCTGCACCTACACCCGCGCCGTCGGCTACAAGGCCTCGCCCGAGCGGCAGCCGGTGATGGTCAGGACCCTGCGCAACGCCGGGTTCGACGTGGTGCCCACCACCGACTGGATCTGCGGCGCCGAGCGCTGCCCGTCGATCGTCGGCAACATGCTCGTCTACCGGGACACCAACCACATCACGAAGACCTTCTCCAAGTGGCTGGCCCCGATGCTGGAGCCGATCGTCGTCTACGCCGAGGCGCGCAGCCCGGTGGCTGCCCCCGCTCCGGCCCCGGCTCCCCCGCCGCCGCCGACGCCCGCCCCGGAGGCGCCGGCCCCGACCCCGACGCCGGCTCTGCCCGTCGAGAGCCCTGCAGCTCCGCCGCCGCCGACCCCCGATCCGGCGGCGCCGCCGCCACCGCCGCCGACTCCGACGCCCACGCCGGTCTCCGACGTGCCGCCCGGCTCGGTCGAACAGGCCGCGGCACCGCCGGCGGCTCCTTAGAGTTCGCGCGCCAGGCGCTCCGGCGGGGCGTCGTCGCACTCGAAGGTGGCCGGCGGCGGCGCATGCCCGGCCAGGCGCAGGTACCGCACGTGCCGCTTCGCCCGCAGAGCCCGCGCGGCGCGGACCGCGTCGTTGTGGAAGCGCCGGGCCATCACCACCCGGCGCCCGGAGGCCTCCAAGTCCTCGATCAGCTGACGTCCCTCCGCGGTCGCGGCCAGCTCCTCGAGCTGCTCGGGCTGATCGACGGCGGCGCGCAGCGCGCGGGACAGGTCGCTCTCGGCCGGCGGCCGGGCGTCGCCCTCGCCCTGGCGGGCGGAGTGCGCGGCGTCGGCGATCAGCAGAGCGGAGGCGGGGTCCAGCAGGCCTGAGGTGGCCAGCTCCATGGAGACCGCGGAGCGGCGCACCAGCTGGGCGTCCAGCGCCGACCGGGCAGCGTCCACGCGGGCGTGCAGGCGGTCCAGCCGCCCGGCGGTCCAGCTCAGGTAGACGCCGGCGACGAGCAGTGCGAGGACGAACCAGAAAACGTCGGTCACGTGACCTGGTGGCATGACGGATCAGGCCTTCGGGTCAGGAATGGGAAAGCCCGACCAGCCTGGCCAGGCGCTGGGTCCGGGTGTCCTCGGCCACGCCGGTGGTGCCGGCCGTGATGGTCTCGTAGACGGCCACCACGTCGGCGGCCACCTGGCTCCAGTCGTAGCGGGCCACCGCCCGGGCGGCCTCCCCGCTCAGCACCGCGCGCCGGGCCGGGTCGTCGAGCAGGTCGGCCAGGGTGACGGCGAGCGCGTCGGCGTCGCCGACCGGGAACAGCGCCCCGCAGGTGCCGTCCTCCAGCACCCGGCGGAAGGCGTCCAGGTCGCTGGCCACCACCGCGGTGCCGGCCGACATCGCCTCGGTGAGGATGATCCCGAAGCTCTCGCCGCCGGTGTTCGGCGCGACGTAGAGGTCCACCGAGCGCAGCACGCGCTCCTTCTCCGCCTCGCTGACCAGGCCGAGCATCGTGACCCGCTCCGCCACCGCCGGCGACATGGCGGCCAGCGCGGCCTCGGTGTCCCCCGGGCCGGCCACCAGCAGCCGCAGGCCGGGCCGGTCGGCCACCAGGCGCTCCATCGCGGCGACCAGGACGTCGAAGCCCTTGCGCGGCTCGTCGAAACGGCCCAGGAAACCGACCGCTCCGCCCTCGCCCGGCCAGCCCGGCATCGGCTGGGCGCGGGCGAACCGGGCCAGGGCCACCCCGTTCGGGATCAGGATCGGGATCCCCGCCGAAGTGCTCGACCAGGGTGCGCCGGGCCGGCTCGGAGACCGCGATCCGGGCCGAGAGCTTCTCCAGGGCCGGCTGGGCGATCCCGTGCACGGCAGCCATCGCCTTCGAGCGCGGGGTCGACATGTGGAAGGTGGCCACGATCGGGCCGGTCGCGCAGAACAGCGCGAGCGCGGACAGGCTGGGCACCGCCGGTTCGTGAACGTGCAGGACGTCGAAGCCGCCGTCGCGGACCCATCGCCGCACCCGCCGGTTCGTCACCGGCCCGAAGGCCACCCGGGCCACCGAACCGTTGTAGGGCACCGGCACCGCGCGGCCCCCGGAGACCAGGTAGGGCGGCAGATCGACGGCGCTGTCACTGGCGCTGCCGTCGGAATCCACGTCCGCGGGCGCGAGCACGGAGACCTCGTGGCCGAGCGCGATCAGCGCCTCGGCCAGGTCCCGCACGTGCGCCTGCACCCCGCCGGGAACCTCCCAGGCGTACGGGCAGACCAGCCCGACCCGCATCAGGCGTCTCCGGCCGTCCGGCCTGAGGAGACGGCGTGGTGACGCAGCCTCAGATCATCGGACCACAGGCGCTGCAGCATGTGCCAGTCCGCCGGGTGGGCCCGGATCGAGGCCTCGAACACCCCGGCCAGCGACTGCGTCATCGAGGCGATCCGGTCCTGCCGGCTGCCGTGCGTGGGCTGGTGGATCTTCGGGTGGATCCGCAGGTGCATGTGGTCCTCGTGGTACCACTGCGTGACCGGCACCAGTCCGGCGCCGGTGCTCACCGACAGCGCCGCCGGACCGCCGGGCATCCGCGCGGGGTGGCCGAAGAACTCCACCTCGATGCCGGCCTCGGTCAGGTCCCGGTCGGCGACCAGGGCGATCATCTTCCCGTCCCGCAGGCGGCGGGCCAGGGTGGCGATGACCTCGATGCTGGAGTTCTTCTCCAGGGCCAGGACCTCCATGCCGAGACCCTGCCGGTAGGCCACGAACGCGTCGTAGAGCTCCGGTGGCTCCAGCTTCTCCGCAACCGTGGTGAACGGCATCCCGGCCGCGGCCACCCACGCGCCGGCGTGGTCCCAGTTGCCGCTGTGCGGCAGCGCGAGCACCACGCCGACCCCGAGGGCGTATTCGGCGCGCAGGCTCTCCTCGCCCTCGACGCGGATCTTGGCGAACACGTCGTCGCTGTCCCAGGTCGACATCTGGAACGCCTCGGACCAGTACCGCAGGTAGGACCGCATGGCGTCGCGGCTGAGCTCACGCACCGCGGGGTCGGTCGGCTCCACACCGAGCACCCGAGACAGATTGCGCTCGAGCTGGATCACCCCGCGCCCGCGCTTGCGCCAGGCGATGTCGGCGGCCTGCCGGAAGCCGGCGCGCACCACCGGGCCCGGGAGATGGCGGACCGTCCGGAACCCGGCCAGGTAGGCGGCGGCACCGGCGCGCCGGCTCAGGCTCACGGAACACCCGCATCGGAGGCGGAAGCGCCGGCGGCGCGCTCGGCCGCCAGGGCCTGCTTGCGCACCATGAGCATGCGCTGGAACAGCGTGATGGTGCTGGCGACGGCGAGGATGATCAGCGCCGCGCGCTGGACGCCGGGGACGCCGACGCCCTGGAGACCGGTCGCGACCAGGAAGAGCACGAGGCGGTCGGAGCGCTCGGCGATGCCGACGTTGGCGGTCATCCCGAGGCCCTCGGCGCGGGCCTTGCTGTAGGACACGATCGAGCCGGCCGCGAGGTTGTACAGGCACAGGGCGCAGAGCAGGTCGTTGTTCCCGCCGGCGGCGAACCACATCGCGACGCCGCCGAAGATCGCCGCGTCCCCGAACCGGTCCAGCGTCGAGTCCAGGTAGGCGCCCCAGGTCGAGGAGCGTTCGGTCATCCGGGCCATCAGCCCGTCGACGATGTCGGAGAAGACGAAGGCGGTGATCACGATCGTGCCCCAGAAGAACTCCCCCTGCGGGAACAGCACCAGGGCGCCCGCCATCACGCCCAGGGTGCCGACGATCGTCACCACGTCCGGGCTGATCCCGGCGCGCACCAGAGCCCGCGCGATCGGCGTGAAGATGCGGCCGAACAACGCTCGCGCGTACTTGTTGAGCATCGTTCTCCAGGAGAGGGGTCGCCGCCGGGTCAATGGTAGTCAGCGGGCTGCCAGGCGCCCCACGGCCACGCCGCGCGGGCCGGGGCGGGGACCGGAAATCCCACCGGCCCCCCTTGTCCCGCCCGGGATCAGGGAGGAAGGTGTCAGGACGCGCGGGCGCGTAGTAGCCCCCGACACCAGCTCCGGAAGGACTGCGCGCCCCCTGTCACGAGGAGGTGGCGCATGGCCGACAAGTCAAGTAACCCCAACGCCGGCAGGGCACCGGAGGCCGACCAACCGGGCAAGATCCGCAACGTGGTTCTGGTCGGCCATACCGGGTCCGGAAAAACAACTCTTGTGGAATCCCTGCTGCTGGCCACAGGGAATCTCACCCGGCTCGGCCGGGTCGAGGACGGCACCACGGTCAGCGACTTCGACGAAGCCGAGATCCGCCAGCAGCGCTCGGTGAACCTCTCCCTCGAGCCGATCCTGGTTTCCCAGCCGGACGGCGCGATCAAGGTCAACCTGCTCGACACCCCCGGGTACGCGGACTACGTCGGCGACCTGCGCGCGGGACTGCGGGCGGCGGACGCGGCACTGTTCATCATCTCCGCGGCCGAGGACATCGACGGCACCACCACGATGCTCTGGGACGAGTGCGCCGCGGTCGAGATGCCGCGTGCGGTGATCGTCACCAAGCTCGACAACGGGCGCACCGACTACGACGGCGTGCTGGCGATGTGCCAGGACGCGTTCGGCGACAACGTGCTCCCCGCCTACCTTCCCCGCCTCGGCGCGGACGGTGTGCAGACCGGCCTGGTCGGGCTGCTCTCGCAGTGCATCTACGACTACTCCGGCGGCAAGCGCACCTCCACCGAGGCTGACGAGGACCTCAAGCTGGAGATCGACGACGCCCGCAACGCGTTCATCGAGGGGATCATCGCGGAGAGCGAGGACGAGACCCTGATGGACCGCTACCTCGGCGGCGAGGACATCGACCTCAAGGTGTTCATCGAGGACCTGGAGACCGCGGTCGCGCGCGGCTCCTTCTACCCGGTACTTCCGGTGAACCCGATGACCGGCGTCGGCATGACCGAGCTTCTCGAGGTGATGACCGAGGCGTTCCCGTCGCCGCTGGAGCACCGCGTTCCCGAGGTCACCACCATCGACGGCAAGCCGGCTCCGGCGCTGACCTGCGACCCGAACGGGCCGCTGGTGGCCGAGGTCGTGAAGACGACCTCCGACCCCTACGTCGGCAAGATCTCGCTGGTCCGGATTTTCTCCGGGACCATCCACGCCGACGCGACCGTGCACGTGTCCGGGCACTTCCTGTCCGACCGCGGGCACGACGACCATGACATCGACGAGAAGATCGGCGCGCTGACCTGCCCCCTGGGCAAGACCCAGCGGGCGATCCAGTCGGCGGTGGCCGGTGACGTCGTCGCGGTCGCGAAGCTGACCAAGGCCGAGACGGGCGACACCCTCTCGGACAAGGACGCCCCGCTGCTCATGCAGCCGTGGACGATGCCCGAGCCGCTGCTGCCGGTCGCGGTGGTGGCCCGCTCGAAGGCCGACGAGGACAAGCTCTCCCAGGGCCTCAACCGCCTGCTGGCCGAGGACCCGACGCTGCGCCTCGAGCACAACGTCGACACCCACCAGTTGGTGCTGTGGTGCATGGGCGAGGCGCACCTGGACGTGCTGATGGACCGGCTGACCAACCGCTACGGCGTCGCGGTCGACAGCGTCCCGGTCAAGGTGTCGCTGCGCGAGACCTTCTCCGCCAAGTCCGAGGGCCACGGCCGCCACGTCAAGCAGTCCGGCGGGCACGGCCAGTACGCGGTCTGCGACATCACGGTCGAGCCGCTGCCCTCGGGCTCGGGCTTCGAGTTCGTCGACAAGGTCGTCGGCGGCTCGGTGCCGCGCCAGTTCATCCCGTCGGTGGAGAAGGGCGTACGCGCCCAGATGGAGCGCGGCGTCGTCGCGGGCTACGCGGTGGAGGACATCCGCGTCACGCTGCACGACGGCAAGGCGCACAGCGTCGACTCCTCGGACATGGCGTTTCAGACCGCCGGCGCGCTGGCGCTCAAGGACGCCGCGGAGAAGGGGAACGTCGCGCTGCTCGAGCCGGTGGACGAGGTAGCGGTGATCGTCGCCGACGACTACGTCGGCGCCATCATGGGCGACTTCTCGACCCGGCGCGGGCGGGTGCTCGGCAGCGAGCCGGTCGGCTCCAGCGGGCGGACGAAGATCATGGCCGAGGTGCCGCAGATCGAGATCTGCCGCTACGCCGTCGACCTGCGTTCGCTCTCCCACGGCACCGGCACGTTCAGCCGCAGCTACGCGCGGCACGAGCCGATGCCCTCGCACATCGCGGAGAAGGTCCGCGCCGAGGAGAAGTAGTTCGATCGCTGAAGGTCCCCGTGCGGCTAACGCTGTACGGGGACCTTGGCTGTCGGGGCGCGCAGGCCGGACATGGTGCGCACGACGGCGAGCTCGGCGGGCACGGCGGCGGCGAGCTGCTCGGGATTGGGCACGACGATCGGGTCGACGGTGAAGCCGTAGTACATCCGCCCGCCGTAGCTCGAGCAGCCGATCGCGAGCGGCTGGTTCGGGCCGAGCGGGGTCAAGGCATAAATCTCGCTGACCGCGCAGCCGCCGATCCTCAGCGGACGCGGCACCGGCACCGTGGTGACGAGCATGTCGAACAACTTCGACGCCGCGTTCGCCAGCAGGGGCCCGCCCAGGCGCACCGCGACGGCCGGCATCAGGTTGGTCACGCCGGCCAGGGCGCCGGCACCGCCCTCGGGCCCCGTCGCCCGGTGCCGCGCCATCTCCTCGGCCACGAACCGCAGCCGGTCGACCGGGTCGGCGAGGTGCACCGGAAGCTGGAGCAGGAACGCGGAGAAGTGATTGCCCGACCCGTCGGTGCCGGACCGCGGCCGGCCCACCGGGACCAGGGCCCGCAGGCGCAGGTCGTCGGGCCGGTAGTGGTGCATCTCCAGCCAGGACCGCAGCGCTCCCGACAGCACCCCGATGCCGACGTCGTTGACGCTGCCCCCGCAGACCGAGCGCAGGCCGCGCAGGTCCTCCATCGCCACCGAGGTGGTCGCGAAGCCCCGGGCCGGGGAGACGACGGTGTCGAACGGGAATCCCGGACCGCTGTTGGACAGGTGCGTGACAACCCCGGTCGCGGTGGACAGCGCCCTCGCCGCGGTACGGGCCAGCGACTGCGGATCCGCGAAACCGGCCAGCGGTCCGAGCAGCTTGCGCGGATCGAGCCTCGACGACGTGTCGTTGCCGGGCCCGTTCGCCGCGGTTGGACCTGGGACCTTGTCCGGCGAGCCGCCGTCGGCGAGCGCGTGGGCCAGTGCGCCGACGCCCAGGCCGTCGAGGAAGGCGTGGTGGACCTTGAGGAGCATCGCCGCGCGGCCGTCGGCGAGACCGTCCAGCACGTGGATCTCCCACAACGGCCGCGTGCGGTCCAGCCGCTGGCTCAGGATCCGCGCGACCCAGGAGTTCAGCTCCGCCGGTCCGCCCGCGCCGACGGTGTGGTGCAGCCGGACGTGGGCATCCGCGCGGAACGCGGGGTCCTCGGCCCAGCTGGCACTCACCGGCGGGAACAGGTCGGAGCGCAGCTTGCGGCGCAGGCGCGGAATCTCCCGGACCCGGGTGCGCAGCAACTCGACGAGCGCGCCCCGATCGGCGGTGCCATCGGCGGCCAGCACGGCGACCGCGCCGATGGTCATCGGCGTCGCGTCGGACTCGACGCTCAGGAACGAGATGTCGAGGGGGCTCAGCGCCCAGTTCGGCACGGCCGCATCCCCCTCCCCGTCGGTGCTCACCACGCGTAGGGGCGGAGCGTGACGGGGCCGTAACGCCGATGTGAAGTGAGGGGATCAGGGACCCCATCCCATGCTGTCGTCGTCCGGCCAGGCGCCCGCGAGGATCGCCCGGGTCTCCCCCAGCAGCTCCGGCAGCACCTTGGTGTGCCCGACGACCGGCATGAAGTTCGTGTCCCCGCCCCAGCGCGGGACGACGTGCTGGTGCAGATGGGCGGCGATGCCGGCGCCGGCCACCGTGCCCAGGTTCATTCCCACGTTGAAGCCGTGCGCGCCGGTGGCGGTCCGCAACGCGACCAGGGCCTGGCGAGTCAGCTCGGCCACCTCGGCGGCCTCGTCCGCGGTCAGCTCGGCGTAGTCCGCCACGTGGCGGAACGGCACCACCATCAGGTGCCCCGGGTTGTACGGGTACAGATTCAGCACGGCGTAGGCCGATTTGCCCCGTCGCACGATCAGCGTCTCGGCGTCGTCCTGCTTCGGGATCCGGCAGAACGGGCAGCCCTCGGGCTCGTGGCCCTCGGCCCGGTTCTCGCCCTTGATGTAGGCCATGCGGTGCGGTGTGTAGAGCCGTGCGAACGCATCGGCGCTCCCTACGCCGTCTTGCGCCTCCGGCGCATTGGCGGCATCGTCCTGTTCCTGATGCTCCATCAGACCTGGCCGTTCATACCTGAACCCGGTCCCGCACCGCCGCGACGATCTCGGCGATCGCGTCAGCCACCGGCACGGTGTTCTTCTGCTCGCCGCTGCGGTAGCGGAACGACACCGCGCCCGCGGCCACGTCCTCGTCGCCGGCCAGCAGCATGAACGGGATCTTCTGCTTCTGGGCGTTGCGGATCTTCTTCTGCATCCGGTCGTCGGCGTCGTCGACCTCGACGCGGATGCCCGCCGCGCGCAGCTGGGCTGCCACCTCACGCAGGTGCGGCAGGTGCTCGTCGGCGATCGGGATGCCGACGGCCTGCACGGGCGCGAGCCAGGGCGGGAACGCGCCGGCGTAGTGCTCGACGAGCACGCCGAAGAACCGCTCGATCGAGCCGAACAGCGCGCGGTGGATCATCACCGGCCGATCGCGGGTGCCCTCGGCCGACTGGAACTCCAGCCCGAAGCGCTCGGGCAGGTTGAAGTCCAGCTGGATGGTCGACATCTGCCAGGTGCGGCCGATCGCGTCCTTGGCCTGGACGGAGATCTTCGGGCCGTAGAAGGCCGCGCCGCCCTCGTCCATCACCAGCTCGAGGCCCTCGCTGACCGCGACCTCGCGCAGCACCTCGGTCGCCTCGGCCCAGTCCTCGTCCGAGCCGACGAACTTGACCGGGTCCTTGGTGGAGAGCTCCAGGTAGAAGTCGTTGAGCCCGTAGTCGCGCAGCAGGTCCAGGACGAACCGCAGGGTGGTGGTGAGCTCGTCGCGCATCTGGTCACGGGTGCAGTAGATGTGCGCGTCGTCCTGGGTGAAGCCGCGGGCGCGGGTCAGGCCGTGCACGACCCCGGACTTCTCGTTGCGGTACACGGTGCCGAACTCGAACAGCCGCAGCGGCAACTCGCGGTACGAGCGGCCGCTCGAGCGGAAGATCAGGTTGTGGAACGGGCAGTTCATCGGCTTGAGGTAGTAGTCCGCCCCGTCCATCTGCATCGGCGCGAACATGCCCTCGGCGTACCACTCGAGGTGCCCGGAGGTCTCGAAGAGCTGGGCCTTGGTGATGTGCGGGGTGTTGACGAACTCGTAGCCGCCCTCGATGTGCTTCTGGCGGGAGTAGTCCTCCATGACCCGGCGGATGGTGCCGCCCTTGGGGTGGAACACCGCCAGCCCCGACCCGATCTCGTCCGGGAACGAGAACAGGTCCAGCTCGGCCCCGAGCTTGCGGTGGTCGCGCTTCGCGGCCTCCTCGAGGCGGGTCTGGTAGTCCTTCAACGCGTCGCGGGTGTTCCAGGCGGTGCCGTAGACACGCTGCAGCATCGGGTTCTTCTCGCTGCCCCGCCAGTAGGCCGCCGCGCTGCGCATCAGCTTGAACGCCGGGATGTCACCGGTGTGCGGCACGTGCGGCCCGCGGCACAGGTCCTTCCAGGCCAGCGAGCCGTCCTTGCGGTGGTTGTCGTAGATGGTGAGCTGCCCGGCGCCGACCTCGACGTTGGCGCCCTCGGCGGCGTCCTGCCCCTTGAGCCCGATCAGCTCGAGCTTGTACGGCTCGTCGGCGAGTTCGGCGCGCGCCTCGTCGTCGGAGACCTCGCGACGGGAGAAGGTCTGACGCTCCTTCACCAGCTCCTGCATGCGCTTCTCGAGGCGCTTGATGTCCTCGGGGGTGAACGGGGTCTCGACGTCGAAGTCGTAGTAGAAGCCGTTCTCGATCGGCGGGCCGATCCCGAGCTTGGCCTTGGGGAACAGCTCCTGCACGGCCTGGGCCAGCACGTGCGCGCAGGAGTGCCGCACGATCGCCAGGCCGTCCGGCGAGTCGTTGGTGATCGGCTCGACCTCGTCGCCTTCGGCGAGGACGTGGGCGAGGTCACGTTGGACGCCGGAGACCCGGGCCGCGATCACGGACCGCTGCTCGGCGAAGAGCTCGGCCGCGGTCGTCCCGGCCGGCACCGATCGCTGCGCTCCGGCAACGGTGATGCTGACCTCGGACACGGCTGACTCCTGAACTCGGGGGCACCCGCGTGGTTCGCGGGCGGCCACCGATGCTATCCAGGGCCATGACCCGCGGCCGCCAATTACTTCTGGTGGCGGTGGCCCAGGTCCTGGCCATGGCCACGTGGTTCTCCGCGTCGGCGGTGGTCCCGGCCATTCGGGCCGAGTGGGGCATCGGGTCCGCGAGCGGCCACCTGGCTGACCGGGGCGGTGCAGCTCGGCTTCGTCGCCGGGGCCCTGACCTCGGCAGCGCTGAACATCGCGGACCGTGTTTCCCTGCCCCGCCTGATCGCCTTCTCGGCGTTCGGGGCGGCGGCCGCGACGGCGGCGATCGCGGCCTTCGCCGACAGCCTGGCCGCCGCCCTGCCACTGCGTTTCCTCACCGGCTTCGCCCTGGCCGGGGTGTATCCGCCGGCGATGAAGCTCATGGCGACCTGGTACGACAAGGGCCGCGGCTTCGCCCTCGGGGTCATCGTCGGCGCGCTGACCCTGGGAACCGCGCTCCCCCAGCTCCTGGTGGGCGCCGAGCTGCCCTGGGAGCGGGTCCTGTACTGGGCGGCGGGGCTGTCCGTGCTGGCCGGTCTGATGACGTTGCTGGTGGCCCGTCCGGGGCCGTTGCTGGCCGCCTCGGCACCGTTCGACCCCCGCTACGCGTTCGTCCTCTTCCGCGATCGCGAGCCGCGGCTCGCGACCATCGGTTACCTGGGCCACATGTGGGAGCTCTACGCGATGTGGACCTGGCTGCCCGCCTTCCTCGCGGCGAGCCTCGCCTCGCACGGCGCGGGCTGGCAGCCGGACCCACGCACGACGGCGTTCTTCGCGATCGGCGTCGCCGGCGCGAGCGGGGCGGTCTTCGCTGGGTACTACGGCGACCGGTTCGGCCGCGCCCGCTTCGCTTCCGGGGCGATGGTGATCAGCGCGACCTGCTGCTTCGCCGCCTGTGCGCTCTACGGTGCGCCCGCGGTTGTGATGGTGCCCCTGGTCCTGGTCTGGGGCGCGGCGGTGATCGCCGACAGCGGGCTGTTCTCGACGTGCATCAGCACCAGCGTCGATCCCCGCTACGTCGGCACGGCCCTGACCACCCAGCTGGCGATGGGCTTCCTGCTGACGGTGCTCACGATCCAGATCACACCTGTGCTCATCGACCACGGCGGGTGGCGCCTGGTGGTCGCCCTGCTGGGCATCGGGCCAGTGATCGGCGCGATCGCGATGGCGCGGCTCCAGCGGCTGACTACGGCCTCGGGCAGCTTGACGACGCCGACGAAGAAGTCGTCGATCTGCCGCACGACCTTGATGAACTGCTCGAAGTCGACCGGCTTGGTGACGTAGGCGTTCGCGTGCAGCCGGTAGCTGCTGAGGATGTCCTCGTTCGCGCCGGAGGTGGTGAGCACGACCACCGGGATGTGCGCGAGCTTGTCGTCGGCCTTGATCTCGGCCAGCACCTCCCGGCCGTCCTTCTTCGGCAGGTTCAGGTCGAGCAGGATCAGGTCCGGGTACGGCGCGTCGGCGTACTTGCCCTCCCGGCGCAGGAAGGCCAGCGCCTCGACGCCGTCGGTGACCACGTTGAGGTTGTTCTTCACCTTGTTGTCGGCGAAGGCCTCCTTGGTCATCAGCACGTCACCCGGGTCGTCCTCGACGAGCAGGACCTCGATCAGGTCGGCGACCATGGCGTCACACCTTTCCTTCCGTGCCCGACAGGGCTGGGCTGATCGTCGCCGCCGAGACCGGCAACGTCCAGTGCACGACACTGCCTGGGCCACCGTTGCGTTCGGTGTCCAGCCAGATCCGCCCACCGTGATACTCGACGATCTTCTTGCACAGGGACAGGCCGATGCCGGTCCCGCTGTACTCGTCCTTGGCGTGCAGGCGCTGGAAGATGACGAAGACCCGCTCGGCGTACTGCGCGTCGATCCCGATCCCGTTGTCCTCGCAGCGGAAATGCCAGTACTCGTCCTCCTGGACCGCGCTGATCGGACACCTTGGCCGGCCGGTCCGGGGCGCGGAACTTGATGGCGTTGCCGATCAGGTTCTGGAACACCTGGGTCAGCAGCGCGTCGTCGCCGCGCACGGTCGGCAGCGGTCCGATCTCGACCTCGGCCTGCGCCTCCTCTGCCGCCGCACCGAGGGCGTCCAGGGCGTGCTGGGCGGCGAGCCCGGTGTCCACCGGCACGAGGCGCTCGGTGGTACGCCCGACCCGGGAGAACGCCAGCAGGTCGTTGATCAGCTGCTGCATCCGCTTGGCGCCGTCGACCGCGAACTCGATGTACTGGTCGGCGCGCTCGTCGAGCTGTCCCTCGTACCGGCGCTGCAGCATCTGGCAGAAGCTGGCCACCTTGCGCAGCGGCTCCTGCAGGTCGTGCGAGGCGACGTAGGCGAACTGCTCCAGCTCCTCGTTCGAGCGGCGCAGGTCGTCGCTCTGGGCCACCAGCATCTCGGCCTGGGCCCGCACTTCCTCCTCGGCCCGCCGGGCCTCCTCCACGGCCCGCTGCGCCTCGACGAGCGATTCGGCCAGCTGCCGGCGCATGCGCCTCGACGTCGCCGCCCAGCCGGCGGATCTCGACCGGCCCGTCCACGGTCACCGGGCGCCCGAACTCGCCACCGGCCACCTCGCGGGTCTCCGCGCCGAGCCGGTCCAACGGGCCGAGCACGAGCCGGCGCAGGGCCAGCCAGACCGCAAAGCCGGCGAGGATCGCAGCGACCAGCGCGGCCGCCGCGATCGCCCGGATCCGGGTCATCTCGTCGGCCACCCGGTCGCGGGCCGCCGCCCGCTCGGCACGTCAGCGAGACGTCGAGTTCGTCGAAGTGGTCCCGAACCGCGTTGAAGCGGGTCTGGCCGACCTTCTCGGGCAGCTTCTTCAGCTTCTGGTCGGCGGGGGTCTGCTCCACCGCCGCGATCGCCACGCTCGCGTAGTCCGCGCGCCACCGATCCCCGGCCGCCGCAATCGCGTCCAGGTCCGCGAGCACCCGCGGGGAGCCCTCCGAGCAGGCGGCGGATCTCCGCCGAGTTCTTCCGCGGCGTCCAGCCGACCCTGGGCATACGGCTCGAGGGCGGACTTGTCGCGGGAGAGCACGTAGCCCCGGACGCCGGTCTCCTGGTCCAGGTAGGCGGCCGCCAGGGACTCCGCGCTGATCCGGGCCGGGGAGATCTCGTCGACCAGGATGTCGACGTCGGAGTCCACCCGGCCCGAACTCGCCGGCCACCAGCGTGGCCACGCCCAGCACGACGAGCAGCAGCAGGAGCAGGACGAGCCGCAGCCCGGCGCGCAGCGTGCGGGGGCGGAAGTGGCGCAGGCTCACGCCGGGTTCCGGTGGGAGAGCACGAGCAGGGCCAGGTCGTCGGTCAGCGCGCCCTGGTTGAGCTCGTGGACGCGGTCGAGCAGCACGCCCATCCAGATCTCGGGTGCGAGCTCGTGCGCGCGGACCTCGGCCAGCAGGTCGTGAAGCCCCGAGACGCCGAGCCGTTCGCTGCCCACGGCTCCGGCGAGGCCCTCGATCAGACCGTCGGTGTAGAGCATCAGCCGCCAGTTGGCCGGCAGCTCCAGCTCCACGCCCGGCCAGCGCTCGTCGTCGATCACGCCCAGGGGCGGCCCGGCCGGCAGGTCCGGTGTCGGGGCGCCGAGGATGAGCGGGACGGGGTGCCCGGCCAGGTAGACCCGCGCACTGCGCCGGTCGGCGTCGATCCGCACCATGCAGGCGGTCGCGAAGATCTCGTCGGCGGCGCGTTCGTGCACCAGCACCTGCGCGGTCAGCGGGAGGATCCGCTCCTCCTCGGTGCCCGCCAGGATCAGCGTGCGCCAGGCCACGCGCAGGCACACCCCGAGCGCCGCCTCGTCCGGGCCGTGCCCGGAGACGTCGCCGATCATCGCGTAGAGCGAACCGTCGGCGCACTCGACGACGTCGTAGAAGTCGCCGCCGAGCAGGGCCCGGTCGCGCCCCGGGCGGTAGCGCTGGACCACCGCGAGGGACTCGTCGAACAACAGCGGCACCGGCAGCAGGCCGCGTTCCAGGCGCGTGTTCTCGGCGGCGCGCGCCTCGGCCTGGGCGAGTTCCCGGGAGATGTCCTGGGCCGCCCGGCGTTCGATCGCGTAGCGGACCGCCCGGCCGAGCAACTCCGGGTCGATCTGGCTCTTGTTGAGGTAGTCCTGCGCGCCGCGGGAGACCGACTCCACGCCCTTGGCCGCCGAGTCGGAGAACCCGGTCAGCACGACGACGGCGGCACGCGGCGCGAGCTCCTGGACCCGGGCCAGCCCGTCGAAATCGGTCGCGTCCGGCAGAACCAGGTCGAGCAGCACGCAGCGGGTCTCGGAGGTGAGCACCGGCTCGGCCTCGGCGATGGAGCGGACCCAGAGCAGGGAGAGGTTGGGCTCGACCTCGTCGAGCATGTCGCGGACCAGGGTCGCGTCCCCCGGGTCGTCCTCGATCAGGACGATCTGCATCTTCGGGTCGAAGGCCGGAGCCGCGGCAGGCTTCAGCGCGCCATCCGCGGAGTCAATCACCCAGGCCTCGCAATTTCCGGCAGCGACGGACAGCACCGGAGCCCGGGGCGGCCGCTGCGAGCCGTCGTGCCCGACGTGAAGAATGAACAGTGTGGGCGATACTGGGATCGAACCAGTGACCTCCCCGGTGTGAGCGGGGCGCTCTCCCGCTGAGCTAATCGCCCGGGATGCGGAGCGCAACCCTACCGGAGCCCTCAGCGAGCGGTGCGCGCGCGGACCCCCTCCCGGTAGTGCTCCGCGAAGGCCTGGAGTGCTCGGTCGGCGGCTCCGCGGTCATGACAATGGCACTGGATTCCACACGCCAAGCGGAGTTCAAACTTCGCTGGAGCATGATCGTTAACCACGCAGGCCAAGTGCCCTATTAGGGCCCTGCCGGGGAGTTCGGCCGGAGGGGGTCCCAGCACCCTCCGCGAGCCCGTCATGCCAGGTCCGTCCCTATTCAGCCAGGAGAAAGCGGCACAAATCGGACACGTTCGATTTCACGGGGTAACGGGAATAGATCTTGAACGGAGCCGCGCCGCCCGACGTTGCCCGGACATTGCGATTCCCCGCGCCCGTTGCCCTCGAAGAATCATGGCGATACACAGTGACCTGAGGTTGCGACGCACGTTGTACAGCGAGAACCACCGAGCACCACTTAGGCACGGCGAGGTTTGACTCCCTGGGGGGCCACCTGCGGAAACGCAGCCCCATCCAGTGAGGCCGGGCAAACCGCCGAGCACCATCGAGAGAGGTACGGCACGCAGATGAAGGCAGAGTCTTCGGTCACCTGCGAGCTTCGCTTGCGACTTCTTGTTGCAGGCGACGCAGCCCTGCCGGTCCCCGCGGCGCTGCGGTACGACCTTGCAGACCCATACGCGATCCACGCGACGTTCCACGCGGCCGGCGACACGGTCGAGTGGGTCTTCGCCCGCGACCTGCTCGCTGCAGGCCTTCGCGACGACGCCGGCCTCGGTGACGTCCGCGTCTGGCCGTCCAGCGAAGCGGGTGTCCAGGTCGTCTACATCTCCCTGAGCTCGCCCGAGGGCGAAGCTCTGCTGGAGGCGCCCGCGCCCGAGTTGTCCACCTTCCTGGACCGCACCTACGCAACGGTGCCGGCCGGGTCGGAGTCCGTGCACCTCGACATCGACGCCGCTCTCACACAGCTGATCGCCGAGAGCTGACCGCAGGCGGGTCCGGCCCCGCTCGCAAACCCCACGGTGGGGCCTCCTTCGGGAGGCCCCACCGTCGTTTGCAGCGGACAGATGATCTTGCAGCCGGCGATCTTGTGACGAACTATCAGATAGCGATCTTTCAGACCGGATCGGGATCGTTCGCCGCGTTCTTCGCAAACGTGTCCGCAACGGACACGGTGACGGGACCGGGCGCCCCGGCGAGCGGTCGGCCGTCGACGGCGTGCACCCCCTGCACGTCGCGCGTGGACGACGTGATGAAGACCTCGTCGGCGCTGGCGAGGTCGGCCGGCGTGAGCCGCTCCTCGCGGACCTGCGGGCACCAGGCGAGCACCAGCGCGCGGGTGACCCCGGCCAGGCAGCCGGAGTCCAGCGGTGGCGTGCGGACCACGTCGCCGTGGACGAGGAAGACGTTGGTGCCGGTGCCCTCGCACAACTCGTCCCGGGTGTTGGCGAAGAGCGCCTCCCCGGCGTTCTGGGCTTTCGCGTGGGCGAGGGCGACCACGTTCTCCGCGTAGGCCGTCGTCTTCACGCCGGCGACCGCGGAGCGCTCATTGCGCACCCAGGGCACGAGCACCACCGACTCGGTGGCCGGCCACGGCGTCATCGCCGATGCGGCGACCACGAGGGTGGGCTCGCCGTCCCCGCGTCCCGAGCCGAGCGGAGCCTCGCCGGCCGTGTAGGTGATGCGGACCCGGCCGAGGTTTTGTCCGAGTTGGGCGACCACCCGCTCGACCGCGTCGCGGACCCTTGCGGGGTCGGGCGCCGCCAGCCCCAGGGCGGCCGCAGAGGCCGCCAGTCGGTCCAGGTGGCGGGTGAGAGCGAACGGACGGCCCCCGACGACCTTGGTGGTCTCGAAGACGCCGTCGCCGACCGTGAACCCGTGATCGAAGACCGAAACCCGGGCGGCGTCGGGCTCGACCATGTCTCCGTTGAGCCAGACCTTCATGCCGGGACCCGCTCTGCCGTCGTACTGGCGAGGCCGAGGAGACGCTCGGCCTTGAGCTCGGTCTCGGCCCACTCCGCGCCCGGATCCGAGCCCCAGGTGATGCCGGCGCCGGTGCCGAACTTGATGACGTCGCCCTCGCGCCAGAACGTCCGGATGCCCACTGCCAGGCACCCGGTGCCGGCGTCGGCGTCCACCCACCCGAGCGCGCCGCAGTAGGGGCCGCGGGGCACCGGCTCGTAGTCGGCGATGACGTCCAGCGCCGCCAGCTTGGGGGCGCCGGTGACCGAGCCGGGCGGGAAGGTGGCACCGAGCAGGTCCGTCCAGCCCGCATCGGGCCGTAGATCGCCGCGGACGGTCGAGACCAGGTGGACGAGCCCGGGGTGCTGCTCGACCGCGCAGAGGGCCGGCACGGTGACGGACCCCGTGGCGCAGACGCGGCCCAGGTCGTTGCGGACCAGGTCGACGATCATCACGTTCTCCGCGCGGTCCTTGTCCTGCAGGTCCGCGCTCCCCCGCCCGGTGCCCTTGATGGGGCCGGACTCGACCACCCGGCCCGACCGGCGAAGGAACAGCTCCGGCGAGGCGCTGGCGACGTGCACGCCTTCCTCCGGCAGCCGGAGGACGCCGGCGTACGGCGCGGGGTTGCCGGCGGCCAGCAGGGCCGCCAGACCGGCCACGTTCGCCCGATCGGGGTCGGGCAGCGGCGCGGACAGGATGCGGCAGAGGTTGGCCTGGTAGACCTCGCCGGCCGCGATCCGGGTCCGGATCGCCTCGACGGCGCCCACGTAACCGGCCCGGTCCAGCGAGCTGGTCCAGTCCTCCCGGCGCGGCCCGGCCCAAGCCGCCGACGGTGGCGTACCGGAGTGGACATCCGCGAACTTGGCGCAGGTCAGTGCGCCTTCGAAGGTGGCCAGGACGGCCCAGAAGCCGGCCGAGTCGAGGGCGGCGGGATCGTCGGTGAGATCGACCAGCCCCCGGGCGAGCAGGCCGCCGCCGCTGAAGAGCGGCTCGTCCGCGGCGTCCACCTGCCGCAACCTACCCGCCGCCGCAGGGCCGCGACCCCCGCGCGTCGATCCTCGTGAAGCGACCCTGGCGATGGGCTATTGTTCTGCCCTGCACCGCGAAGATCTTCGGATCGAGCGGGGCCGCGCGGACGTGGCTCAGTTGGTAGAGCATCACCTTGCCAAGGTGAGGGTCGCGGGTTCGAATCCCGTCGTCCGCTCGAAGGTGGCCTGATCGGCTGCCCCAGGGCACAGACCCCCAAGTCTGGGGCCTGGCCGGATGGCCGAGTGGCTTAGGCAAGGGCCTGCAAAGCCCTGTACGCGGGTTCGATTCCCGCTCCGGCCTCGTACGATCGGCAGCACCATCCCGGGCGTTTAGCTCAGCGGGAGAGCGCTTCCCTGACACGGAAGAGGTCACTGGTTCAATCCCAGTAACGCCCACCAGAACGACGCAGGTCAGAGGCCCCCTCGGGGGCCTTTCTGCTTGTGGTGGCCAGATTGTGGCCAGATGACTCGGGGTCTCCCACCACCGTTCGCCTCCATGGAGCAGCGCGGCTTTCCGCCCGAGTGAGACTGAGGCCGCTCTTCGACTCATCCGGCTGGCGCCGTCCATCGACGCGCTACAGCAGCGGTTTGAAGCGGCCCCGCCAACACCGACGGAACGCAGTTCACTCGCAGGCGATGATGCGGCCTCCGCGCCGTACCACTTGTCGCATGCGGTGTGGAGCTCGCTCAGTCACGCGGTCGACAACATGCACAGCTTCCGGACCGCCACGGTGCAGGGAAGCGGTCACAACTACGAGATCGTCACCAGGCCCTACGGTGCCTATCCGAACCTCAGAGCAGCGCTGGAAAACGCATCAGCCGCCCTCTGGGTCGCTAGGGCCGACTCGTCGCGACGAGCGCCTGATTCGCCGGTTCCGGATCTTCTTGGAGGACGGCAAGCAGCGCGACAACATGATTCGCCTGATGGGCGCGCAGGTGACCTGAAGTATCAGACGCGGCTGGAGGACGTCCGTGTGCTCGTGGCAGCGCGCGGCATCGACCTGCAGGACTGCGCGAGGCGACCGGGGTTCCGCGACGTTGTCAGAGGGGCCGCCCCACACGCCGGCATGGAGAGCGATCTCGCCGAAACAGTCTGGCGCGCCCTAAGCGCCATGACGCACGGTGATCTCTGGGCCTCGATCTCCTTGAGTGAACGTCAGCAGCTCGACAAGCAGTTTCACGATGCAACTGCTGACTCGGACGTTTCGAACGCATCGGGTGACCGCGCCGATTGATCGGCTTGCCCCTGTTAGCTGGTCTAACTATGCGAGTTGTGGAGCACGGCTTCGAGCTCTTCGACGCGCGCCGCGACACCCTTCCCCGCACCGCCTGACTTCTCGGGCTACCAGGACCGCCGGGAAGCTACCGCCGATGTCCCAGGAGCCGGAGAGATGGCGGGGCGGAGGACCCTCTCCTTCTCCCGTCTCCGGCCGAGCCTCTGCTCCCGGGATGCCTCACGTCCCCGAACCACCCGCACCCCCCGCGAAGGGCTTGCTGACCTGGGAAGCGCTGTCGGCTCCGCAGAATTGAACCCCCCGCCAACCCCCCGCCAACCCCCCGCAGAACTCTCCGGATCTCTGCGGGGGGTGGGCCTTCTTGCGGGGGGAAAAACGGGGGTGGAGGTACACCTAGAAGGATGACCTCTCCGTCAGAAACGTCTTCCGCGGGAGCGTTCCTGTCTGAGCCGACCGCTACTCTTCGAACATCAGTTCGAGCAGCGGAGGCGGTGTCAGTCGTGACGTGTGTGGCGGAGAATCCGACTCGGTAATTTCGGCGGTCGGTTCCGGAGACGGTCGAGTTGGAACTGTTGGCGAGCGGATCGCCGAGGGCGCCGGCCATCTCGCGGCCGCGACCGGGGCCGGGTCCTGGCGCTGATCGAGGAATTCGACCGGCGCGGGGGCTGGGCCGAGTGGGGGGTGAAGTCCTGCGCGCGCAGTGGCTGAGCTGGAGATGCGGACGGCATCGGCATCGTCGCCGCCCGCGGGGCACCGTCCGGGTCGCCCGGACCTTGGTCGAGCTGCCCCTGACCCGCGCGGAGCTCGCCGCCGGACGCCTGTCTGGTACTCGAAAGTTCGCGCCCTGACCCGGGTCGCGACCCCCGCCTCCGAGGTCGACCTCGTCCCGATCGCGCTCGCCAGCACCGTGCCCAGCTCGATCAACTGGTGGCCGGGCTGCGCAAAGCCGGGTCGCTGAAGACGTCAACGCCCGGCGGCACGAAGCTCGTTCGGTCTCCTGGTCCTGGGCCGAGGACGGATCCCTGATCCTGCGCGGCCGCTTCAGCCCGGAAGAGGGCGCCGTCGTCATGGCCGCCCTCGAAGCCGCCCATTAGGGCAGCAGCCCGAGGAAAACGCTTCCGCGGAAGCGCCGGAGCCCGAGGAAGGCGCCTCCCCCAAGCGCAACCAACGGCAGGAGTACGCCGACGCGATGGTCGCCCTCGCCGAGACAACCCTGGCCTCGGGGCGGCACCGGCGCCCGGTGGCGCCGGCATCAGCTCAACATCCACACCGACCTCGGCGCCCTGCTCGACCGGGACGCGGCCCGGCGCTCCCCGGCCCGGATCGAGGACGGACCCGAGCTCCATCCCGAGACCGTGGACCGGCTCTGCTGCGACTCCGGGCGGTAATCGTCGCCCACCACGAAAAGAACCGCACCGGCCTGCGGGCACGTGGATGGACGTCGGACGACGAACCCGGGTGGTGTCCGCGGCGATGCGCCGCGCCCTGGTCCTGCGCGATGCGGGTTGCCGCTTCCCGGGCGTGCGCCGTGAGGCGCTTGTTGATCGAGTCGAGGTGAGAGACCTCGACCGTGGTTCTGTCGCAGCAGGACTGCGAAGCTGAGGGCAGCCTGGCCCGGGAGGTGCCGGGTCGGGTGGCAAGCGGCCCTGACAAAGCCGGGACGTGCCAGCACTGCCAGATGGTGCGGGTCCGGCGAGCGTGACGGAAAGGTATACGCGAGAACCGGCGTTTACGCCCCTCAATGCGCGCACCGGCTCGAACCTGGCGGATCTGGGCCGGAGCGACGCGCACCCGCTCGGTCATTGCGGGCCGGGGAACTCCCCGGAGGGTTCTCCGGGCGCGCGAGGGGAGGCCGTGGTGACGTGCTGCGGGTGTCGCGGCGAGGTCGCAGGGGCAGAGTCGGGTGCCTCCTCCGTCGAGCGATCAACGAGTGAACACGGGAACCGTCCCGGTCCCGCCCGCGCCGCGCGCCCAGCGTCGGTCCGTCGGGCTCGGTCCACCGTCGGCCGATCGGGCCGGGGCGGGGCGGAGCCGCCGTAGTAGTCCGAGGACGGGAAAGCCGGCCACATGGCGAAGGGCGGCAGCGGGATCGAGAAGAGAATGGAGGCTGCAATGCCGAAAGACGCGCCGCCGAACGGCGACGCCGTGCCGGCCGACGCACGCCGGTCGGTGCACGTGACGCGGGCCGCGTCGGCGGGTATCGGAGATGCAGGCCAAGCTTCACCGTTGGGCGGTGGCCGATCCTGGCCGCCGGTTCGACGACCTGTTCAACCTCGTGCACGACCCGGCCACCCTGACCGTGGCGTTCGACCGGGTCGCGACCAACCGGGGGCCCGAACCGCCGGGATCGGACGGGCTGACCGTCGCCCGGGTCGAGAACGAGATCGGGTCCCGGCGTTTCCTGGACGACCTGCGTGCTCAGCTGAAGACGCGGGCGTTTCGCCCGAGCCGGTGCGGGAACGCAAGATCCCCAAGCCGGGCGGGTCGGGCAAGGTCCGCCGCCTGGGGATCCCCACGGTCGCCGACCGGGTCGTCCAGGCGGCGCTGAAGCTGGTGCTGGAACCGATCTTCGAGGCCGACTTCTGCCGGTCTCCTACGGGTTCCGGCCCGAGCGGCGCGCACACGACGCGATCGCCGAGATCCACCACTTCGGCACCCGGGCTACCGGTGGGTGCTGGACGCGGACATCGAGGCGTGCTTCGACTGGATCGACCACGCGGCCCTGATGGACCGGGTGCGCGACGGGTCAAGGACAAGCGCGTGCTGCGGCCTGGTCAAGGCGTTCCTCAAGCCGGGATCCTTACCGAACTCGGCGAGATCGAACACCCACACCGGCACGCCGCAAGGCGGGCATCCTGTCCCCGCTGCTGGCCAACATCGCGCTGTCGCGCGCTCGATGAGCACCTGCAGGCGCCGTGGCAGCCCGGCGGGGCGATGTCCACCACGCTCAGCGCCAGCAACGACGGCGGTCCCGCCGCCATCCCCTGCCGAACTGGCGCGTCGTCCGCTACGCGGACGACTTCGTCGTGCTCGGTCGACGGCAGACCGACGCCGACGTCGAAGCCCTACGCGACGAGATCGCCGACGTGCTCGCGCCCCTGGGGCTGCGCCTGTCGCCGGCCAAGACCCGGTCGTGCACATGGGCGAAGGGTTCGACTTCCTCGGGTTCCACATCCAGTGGCGCCGCAAGCAGGGCACCAACAAGTGGTACGTCTACACCTACATCTCCGACCGGGCGGTCCGGTCGGCGAAGGCGAAGATCCGTGCCCTGACCCGCAGGACGTCACAGCAGCGCCCTCAAGGACGCGCTGGTGCGGATCAATCTGATCTTGCGCGGCTGGACCAACTACTTCCGCCACGCCGTCGCCGTCGCACCTTCGACCGACCTCCAGCAGTTCACCTGGTGGCGAATCGTGCGCTGGCAACGCACCCGGCATCGCTCGAACTGGTCCGACGTCCGCCGATGGCTCCCCGACCCTACCGGGCCGGTGGAAACCCATCTACCGCGGACGGGATCGCGCTGTTCAACCCCGCCAGCGTGCCGATCCGGCGCTACCGCTACCGGGGCGACTCGATCCCCAACCCCTGGGCCACGCTGCCTGAACACCCCAACGGCAGAACCCGTGGAGAGCCCGGATGCGGGGAAACTCGCACGTCCGGTTCGGCGAGCGGCCTGGGGAAACGGACCGAGAGCAACCTGCGGCACCGCGCCCCAGGCCGACTCAACTGCACCGAGAAGCTTTTCGTCGACGCACACCACGTCATCTACTGGTCCCGCGGTGGTCCCACCGTCCTGGGGAATCTCATCCTGCTGCCGCCGGCACCACCGCTGCGTCCACGAAGGCGGGCTACCGCGTCGACACCGACCGCAGGGGCGGATTCGCCTTCCACCGGCCCGACGGCGTGCTGATCCCCGAAGCACCGTCAGCTCGAAGCGGACGCGCCGACGCCCTGCCGAACATCCACTCCGTCACCATCACCCCGAGCACCGCGACACCGAACTGCGAACGGCGACCGACTCGACCTCGACTACGCCGTCGCCGTATCCTCACCCAGGAGCCCCGACACGCTTCCGCGGAAGCGTCCATCCCCGCGCCACCGGCTGACCCATCGCTCAACTGACCCCTTGTGGGCACCTGACGTTCGCGAGGCGAGCGTCAGCGGTCAGTTCAGGCCGAAGGGTCGCCTTGTTCCAGAAGGCTCTTGAGCCGCTGCTCGTCGCGCCGTGAGTCCTTGTCCAGGAGTCGGGAAAGGACGGGCTCCAGCAATGACAGTGGACGTCGGACGCGAAACTCCATCTGACTGATGAGCACCGTTCCGGCGTCCGCGCTGCCTCGGTCCGATAGGAGGCTGTGCCCAACATCCCCAACGGAATTCGAACTTCACTGTAGCGGTCGGGCTCAAAAGCGACGAAGCGGTTCCGTGAGCGATTCGGCGTCCCGCGAATGTTCGGACGAACTCTCCGATCCGATGGGGCTGTCGGTGAGCCGCCGCACCTCATGGAGGCCCGTCTGCCACTTCGGTGCATTCGTCTGGTCGGCTACAGAAGCGAACACTTCATGCACCGGTCGCGCGATCTCGATCTCTCGTCTCCAGGTTGATCACCTGGCTTCCTCCTCGCGGTCGACGGCGTACCCGCGGCCGGCTCCTCCGCGTCGAGCGTTGTCACGGGGCGTAAGCGCCTCGATCTCCGCCGCGTACTTGGCCGAGACGCCGCGCCGCTTGAGCTTCATCGTGGGCGTCAGCTCGTCACCGTCCGGGAGCCAGTCGACGCCGAGCACGGTGAACTTCTTGATCTGCTCGACGCGGCTGAGGCGCGCGTTGGCGGCCTCGACCGCCGCGGTGATCAGCTCGTGGGTGCCCGGGTCGGCCACCAGCACAGCCGGCGAGGGATCGAGGCCGTGGGCCTTCGCGTGCGCGGCCGAGGCGTCGGGGTCGAGGACGAGCAGCGCGACGTTGTACGGCCGCCCGTCACCGATGACGCACACCTGCCCGATCAGCGGACTCGAGGCTTTGACCTTCTGCTCGATGTTGGCCGGCGACATGTTCTTGCCGCCCGCGTTGATGATCAGTTCCTTCTTGCGGTCGACGATCTTGACGTAGCCGTCCTCGTCGATCTCGGCGACGTCGCCGGTGAGCAGCCAGCCCTCGGCATCGATCGCTTCCGCGGTCCGTTCGGGATCGTTGCGGTAGCCCAGCATCACGTTCGGTCCGCGCAGCAAAGCTCACCGTCATCCGCGAGCTTGACCTCGATACCGCTCAACGGCTTGCCGACGGTGCCGACGCGCACCGCGTCGATCGGGTTCACCGTGCCGGCACACGCCGGTCTCCGACATCGCCCAGCCCTCGACGACCGGCAGCCCGAGCGCCATCAAGTACTCCAGCGTCTCCGGGGCGACGGGGGCCGCGCCGGACAGGACCCAGTCGGCCTGGTCGAGGCCGAGTCCGGCCCGCGTTGCGGCCCGGGCGGCTTCGGGCAGCGAACCCGGGTCGGTCACGCCCTTGACCTCGAGTGCGGCCTTGATCTTCTCCCAGATCCGCGGCACGGCGAGCCAGCTCGTGGGCCGGGCGTCCACGAGGCCGGCCAGGACCGCCTTCGGGTCGTCGACGGAGGTGATCGAGGAGCCCGTCCCGACCGCGATGTAGTAGTGCAGGAAGCGATCGGCGATGTGAGCACACGGCAGGTAGGACACGAGCCGGCCCTCGGGGCGCAACGGCAACAGGCCGCCCATCCCAGTACCGCGATCGTGAGCAGCATCGACAGGACCAGAACCTGCTTGTCGTCGACGCCGAAGGTGCTGATCGCCCACTCGCGCAGCCAGGCCGGGGAGGTGTCGATCGCCCAGGTGCCGACCGCGACAACCGGCGAGGTGGTGCCGACCACCGAGGCGACCCCCTCGGCCGCCCCGACCCCGGCGAAGGCGGCCAGCAACCCGCTGGCTGGGCCCAAGGTCTCGCGTCTGCACGGTTTACCCGACTCCTTCGGTCCGATCCCGACCGTTCCAGCCTGACACGGACCCGCTCCGGGACGGGCCGCGCAGGCCTTACGGTCAGGCGACGGGATTCGTCGCCGGACCTGCCTCGGAGGGGTGCCGGGCGGGGTCAGCGCCCGGGCTTCGGGGTTGCGGCGCATGTCCATGTGCATGCTTCCGCCCCTTGAGCCGTTCCTGGCGCAGGCGGGCGTCGGTGCGGACGCGATCCACTCGGCCTCGCGTTGGAGTTTGCCGGTAGCTCTCCCCAGCGCCGTTCCTCCAGGCGGCCTTCGGCCAGCGCGCCTGCACCGCACAGCCGGGTTCGGCGCCGTGCACGCAGTCGGTGAAGCGGCACTCGGTGGTCAGCGCCTCGATGTCCCCGAAGACGCGCTCGACGCCCTCCTCGGCCGTCCACAGCCCGGCCGCCCGCAGCCCCGGGGTGTCCAGGACCGCGCCGCCGCCGGGCACCGGGACGAGTTCGCGGCGCACCGTGGTGTGCCGCCCCCTCCCGTCGCCCCGGATGGACTGAACCTCCAGCTCGGCCCCGGTGAGCCGGTTCGTCAGCGACGACTTCCCGGCCCCGGAGCGCCCGAGCAGGGCCAACGTGCGCCCGAACCCGACGTGGTGGGCCAGGCCCTCGAATCCGTCCCCGGTGGCCGAGCTGACCACGTGCAGTTCGACGCCGGAGGAGATCGCCGCGATGTCCTCGGCCACCGCCCACGGATCGGGCACGAGGTCGGCCTTGGTGAGCACGATCAGCGGGGTGGCGCCGGTCTCCCAGAGCAGGACGAGCAGACGCTCAATCCGGCTCAGGCTCGGCGTCGGGTCCAGTCCCTCGACGAGGGCGATCGCGTCGGCGTTGGCGGCCAGCGGCTGGGCGTGGGACTCCCCGCCGGCCACCGCCCGGGTCAGCAGGGTGCGCCGGGGCAGTACGGCATCGACGAATGACGGGCCGTCGGGGGTGCGGCGCAGCACCACCCAGTCGCCGGTACACGCGGCGTCGCGGGAGTCCGAGGCCAGGCCGGGGATCGGCAGGGCGTCGGCGGGGCCGGCAGCGGTGGCCACCAGCAACCGGCCGCGGTCGACCCGGGTCACCCGGGCGAGGAACGATCGATTCGGCTCGGTAGGGCTCGAACGCGGCACCGAGGTCGGCGCCCCAGCCCAGCGCGAGCAGGAGGTCGGGATCGGAGGCAGGGTCAGAAACGCACGGAGTCAACGCGGCACCTTGGGTGAGAAGTGAAGGAACGAGGTCAGGGCGCGGTCACAGACGGCCATGTCGCTTCACCTCCTCCGGTGCCGGGGCCTCGGGCTCCTCGAGCTCCGGGCCTGCTTGTTGTTCGGTGAAGAGTACGGGCAGGACCGTCACTTCGTCGCTCGTATTTCCGTTGGCCGGGGCCTGGACGGGCGGCTCCGGCGTCGGGGCGGGCTTCGGTGGCGGCAGGGCCTTCGCCGCCGCATCGGCCTTGGCCGCGCGCAGCACCGGGATGCCGTCGAGGGTGTGGTCGTCGAGGCGCTGCGGCCACTGCCGGTCCACCGCGGCGTTGAAGGCGGCCCCGATCAGCATCGAAATTGCGAGCACGTAGAGCCAGATCAGGACCACGATCGAAGCGGTGAGCGGGCCGTAGATCGAGGTGCTGCCCACCGACCAGTCGATGATGATGCGCACCAGGTAGCTGCCGAGCAGCCAGCCGACCAGCGTCAGTCCGGCACCGGGCAGGCAGCGTCGCCATGCATTGGGGACCGGGACCGCAATCCAGTAGAGCGTGGTCAGCGACGCCGTCGTCAGCACGACCACCAGCGGCCAGTACAGGAACATCACCCAGTGCGCCTGGTCCGGGATCGCCTCGGAGACCAGGTCGGGGCCGGCCAGGATCGGCGGTGCCAGGATGATCGCGATGACCAGGCCGACGATGTAGAGCGAGAACGACAGGGCGCGGGTGGCGATGATGCCGCGGTGCCCGCCGAGGCCGTACATGATCGCGATGGTGTCGATGGTGGTGTTCAGCGCCCGCGAACCAGACCAGAGCGCCAGCAGGAAACCGAGCGAGACGATGTCGAAGCGGCCGCCGTCCAAGACGTCGTTCAAGGTCGGGATGATGACGTCGGTGACCGCCTGGTCGGAGAGCGCATCCCGCGAGATGTCGATGATGTTGCTGCGGACGTCCTCGACGGTGTCCGGTCCGATGACGTCGGCGAAGTAACCCGAGGGTGCCGACCAGGCCGAGGACGAGCGGCGGCAGCGAGAGGATCGCGAAGAATCCGATCTCGGCGGCCAGACCGGTGACCCGATGGGCGCAAGCAGATCGAGAACGTGGTCCGGGCCAACTTGCGCAGCCCGGCGAACGCCGCGACAACCGCCGCCGGCGCGGCCGATCCGTGGCCACCGGCCATGTCCCAGGTGTCCCCGGCGCCAGTCGCAATGGCGGCTGCCGGACGCGCCGTGACGTTGCCCTTATTAGACTTTCTCGATAGACATTGAAGTTGCCCGGACAACCCGTCGGAAGTTGTCCTGACAAGGCGAAACGCCGCCGTCCAGATGCTGGACGGGCCGGGAATTTTGCGCGCGCCCGTGGCACTCTCATGGACGTGAACACCGTGCGGATCGCCCTCGTCGAGCGTCGTCACATCGACCTCGGCCGCGTCTGCACGATGTCCTGTCTGGCCGGCTGACTTCCCGCCCCCGCTCTCTCCTGCGCGGGCGCGCCGGTCGCCCGATCCCATTGCCACGTCGCTGCGGCGTGTGCCGGACGCCCCGCGCGCCTTCGCCCAGCCGAAGGATCCAGACAGAGTGAAGACCGCCGACCAGAGCACGTCGCCCACCGCCGGCAAGTCCACGCGGCACAAGGGCCAGGGCCAGTGGGGCATGGGTCACCTCGAGCCGCTCAACGCCAACGAGCAGTTCAAGAAGGACGACAACCCGCTCAACGTCCGGGCCCGGATCATCGACCGGTACCAGTACACCGGCTTCGACTCGATCGACCCGAACGACCTGCACGGCCGCTTCCGCTGGATGGGCATCTACACCCAGCGCAAGCCGGGCATCAGCGGCGGCCAGACCGCGATCCTCGAGCCGCGCGAGCTCGACGACAAGTACTTCATGATGCGGATCCGCTCCGACGGCGGGCAGCTCTCCCCCGAGCAGCTGCGGGCCATCGCCGAGGTGTCCACGACCTACGCCCGCGACACCGCCGACGTGACGGACCGACAGAACATTCAGCTGCACTGGGTCCGCATCGAGGACGTTCCGGCGATCTGGGAGCGCCTGGAGGCCGTCGGCCTGACCTCACTCGAGGCCTGCGGTGACTGCCCCCGCGTCGTGCTCGGGTCCCCCGTGGCCGGCATCGCCGCCGACGAGCTCATCGACGGCACCCCCGCGATCGAGGAGATCGTGCGCCGCTACGTCGGGGCACCGGAGTTCGAACCTGCCGCGCAAGTTCAAGTCCGCGGTCTCCGGCTCGCCGTCGATGGACGTCGCCCACGAGATCAACGACCTGTCCTTCGTCGGCGTCGACCCCGAGCACGGTCCGGGCTTCGACGTCTGGGTCGGCGGCGGCCTCTCGACCAACCCGATGCTCGCCCAGCGCCTCGGCGTCTGGGTGCCGCTGGACGAGGTGCCCGACGTCTGGGCCGCCGTCGTCGGCGCGTTCCGCGACTACGGCTACCGCCGGCTGCGCAACCGCGCCCGGCTCAAGTTCCTCGTCGCGGACTGGGGCGTCGAGCGCTTCCGCGAGGTGCTGGAGACCGAGTACCTGCACCGCCCGCTGGTCGACGGCCCCGCGCCGACCGAACCGACGGCCGTCACCGCGACCACATCGGCGTGCACCAGCAGAAGGACGGCAACTTCTACGTCGGCTTCGCCCCGATGGTCGGGCGGGTCAACGGCACGCTGCTGGCCAAGATCGCCGACCTCGCCGACGAGCACGGCACCGGCCGGGTGCGTCTGACGGCGGAGCAGAAGATGCTCATCCTCGACGTGCCCGCCGACAAGGTCGAGCACCTCGTCGAGGCGCTGGAGTGCTTCGACCTGCAGGTGCGCCCGAGTTCGTTCCGCCGCCAGACGATGGCCTGCACCGGCATCGAGTACTGCAAGATGGCGATCGTCGAGACCAAGGCGCGCGCCGGCGCCCTGGTCCGCGAGATGGAGCGCCGCCTGCCGGAGTTCGACGCGCCCCTGACCATCAACATGAACGGCTGCCCGAACTCCTGCGCCCGCTCGCAGGTCGCCGACATCGGCCTCAAGGGCATGCTCGTGCCCGGCCCGGACGGCGAGCAGGTCGAGGGCTTCCAGGTGCACCTGGGCGGAAGCCTTGGCGTGCAGGCCGGGTTCGGCCGCAAGCTGCGCGGGCTCAAGGTCACCTCGGCCGGCCTCGACGACTACGTCGAGCGGGTGCTGCGGCGCTACCTCGCGCAGCGCTCCGAGGGCGAGCGGTTCGCCCAGTGGGTCGTGCGGGCCGACGAAGCCGACCTTTCGTAGTCGGGCGCCGAGTCATGAGCGAGCGGGTCGTTCCGTTCCACTGCCCTTACTGCGCCGACGAGGATCTGCGGCCCCTCGAATCCCACGGCCAGTGGGAGTGCAAGAGCTGCCGTCGTGCGTTTTCGTTGAAGTTCCTCGGTCTGACGACCGGGTCGTCGAGAGAGGAGGTGCCCGGATGACGATCGTCGACCTGTCGATCCCCCGCGTACGGCGCCGCCGCGACGACCGCTTCGCCGGCGACCTGAGCGTCTGGCGACCGACGCCGGTCTGGAACTCGAGGACGCGTCCGCGCAGGACATCGTGCGCTGGGCCGTCGCGACCTTCGGCGACCGCGTGGCCGTGACCTCGTCGATGGCCGATGCCGTCGTCGCGCACCTGGTCTCGACCGTGCGGCCCGGCGTCGACGTGCTCTTCCTCAACACCGGGTACCACTTCGCCGAGACCATCGGCACCCGCGACGCGGTCGCCGCGATGTACGACGTCAACCTCATCGACATCGCGCCGACGATGAGCATCGCGCAGCAGGACGCCGACTTCGGCAAGGACCTGTGGGCCCGCGACCCGGACCGCTGCTGCGCGCTGCGCAAGGTCGCACCGCTGAACAACGCGATGCGCGACTACGACGCCTGGATCACCGGGCTGCGCCGGGACGAGACCCCCGCGCGGGCCGGAACGCCGGTCGTGTCGTGGGACGCCGCCCGCGGCAAGGTGAAGATCTGCCCGATCGCGCGCTGGACGCAGGCCGACGTCGAGGCCTATGTGGCCGAGCACGGCATCCTGCTCAACCCGCTCCTGATGGACGGCTACGACTCCATCGGCTGCCGTCCCTGCACCCGCCGCACCGAGGTCGGGGAGGATTCCCGTGCCGGCCGTTGGGCCGGGTCCTCCAAGACGGAATGCGGGCTGCACTCATGAGCGGCGTTACCACCCAGGGCGCGACCATCTGGCTGACCGGCCTGTCCGGCGCGGGCAAGTCCACCATCGCCGAGGCGCTGATCGTGCGGCTGCGCGAGGCCGGGCACGCGGTCGACATCCTCGACGGCGACGAGGTGCGCCAGGTCCTCACCGCCGACCTCGGCTTCTCCCGCGAGGACCGGATCACCAACGTGCGCCGGATCGGCTACGTCGCCGAGGTGCTCTCGCGCAACAACGTGCTGACGCTGGTGCCGGTGATCGCGCCCTACGCCGAAGCCCGCGACTCCGTGCGCGAACGGCACGAGAAGGCCGGCACGCCGTTCGTGCTCATCCACGTCGCGACCTCCGTCGAGGTCTGCGCCGAACGCGACGTCAAGGGCCTCTACGCCAAGCAGAAGGCCGGGCTGATGTCCGGACTCACCGGCGTCGACGACCCGTACGAAGACCCCACCAACGCCGACCTCCGCCTGGACACCGCAGGCCGCACGCTCGACGAGTCCGTCGACGCCGTGTGGGCCGTGCTGTCCGCGCGAGGTCTTGTCTAGAGGACTGTCATGACCGAGTCGCTGCTGCTCGTCGCCCACGGAAGCCGGGATCCCGGCACGCCGCGACGATCGAGCGGATCGCGTGTGCGACTCGGACCGCCCGGCCGGACCTCGAGGTCCGGGTCGGCTACCTCGACCACGACGGGCCGCGGTGCCGGACGCCCTGGCGTCCTTTCCCGCCGCCCACGCCGTGGCCGTGCCCCTGCTGCTCGGCCACGCGTACCACGGACGGGTCGACGTACCTGCCGCACTACACGAGGGATCGAGGCGTACGGGCGTGCGCGTCGAGCTCGCGGCGGTGCTCGGCCCGGACCCGCGACTGTTGCCCGCCGCCAGTCGCGAGGTCCGCACCGCGGCCGGCACCAGCCCGGATGGTGACACCGGGCTGGTGCTGGCCTGCGCCGGGACGACCGACGCTTCAGCGAAGGCGGCCCTGAACCGGCTCGCGCTGCGCTGGCGTCGCCAGCTCGGCGCGGACGTGCGGGTGGCCGACGCCGCCGCTACCGGCGCTCGCGTCGGCGAGACCGTCGTGGCCCTGCGGGCCGCGGGCTGCACCCGAGTCGACGTCGCCGCCTGGTTCCTCGCCCCCGGCCTCCTGCTCGACCGCGCTTCCGCGGAAGCGTTCGCCGCCGGCGCGGACTCCGTCGCCGCTCCCCTCGGCGCCGCCCCCGAGGTCGTCGCCACCGTGCTGCGCCGCTTCGACGCCGTCGCCACCCGGGCGGCCCGCGTCGCCTGAGGTTGAGGTCGCCACGAAAGCTGCAATTCGTTAGCTACGCCCGAAATGTCCGGCGCCCAAATCGGGCACGAGTTGCGAATTGCAGCTTTCGTGTCGGTCGCGATGAGTTCTGCCGCGTGCGGCAGTCTGAGGACTGTCGTTGTCGGAGCGAGGAGAACCCGTGTCGCAGCTGCTCAAGGTCCAGAACTTCAGTCTGTCGTCCGACGGCATCGGCGCCGGCGAGAACCAGACCCTGGAGAACCCGTTCGGTCACGTCGATCCCTGGAAGCTCATGAGCTGGGCCGGGGCCACGGCGAGCTGGCCGAACCGCACCGACCCGGGCGGCAGCCGCGGCCTGGACGACTACATGACGCGCGACTTCACCCACAACATCGGCGCCGAGATCATGGGCCGCAACAAGTTCGGCCCCGTGCGTGGGCCCTGGGAGAACGAGGACTGGAGGGGATGGTGGGGCGACAACCCGCCGTTCCACACCCCAGTGTTCGTCCTGACCCATTTCGAGCGGCCCTCGTTCACGCTCTCGGACACCACGTTCCACTTCGTCTCGGGCGAGCCGAAGACCGTGCTCGAGCAGGCCAAGGAGGCGGCGCAGGGCAAGGACGTCCGCCTCGGCGGCGGGGTGAGCACCGTCAAGCAGTTCCTCGACGCCGACCTCGTCGACACCCTGCACATCGCGGTCGCCCCCGTCGAGTACGGCTCCGGGCTGAAGCTCTGGGACTCCCCCGACGACCTGACCGACCGCTTCCACCTCGACGTCGTGCCCAGTCCCAGCGGCGTGGTGCACCACCTGTTCTGGCGGAAGTAGCCGCCCGACCTCCGGCGGCTGGTGGCGACGGACGCCTGTACCCGCTCCCCGGCGCTCACTCACAGTTCGCATCACCCGTCGTCCAAAGCGCGATGGAGCATCACCATCGTCACGACCCAGACGACGAGGAACGCGCCCCCGAAGCCCGCGGCCACGACCACAGGACCGCCCGTGCGAGCGGAGTACTCAGCAAACCGACAAGCGTCGGTTGCGGCGGCCGACCGGCTCGTGCACCCCCTCGTCCATGACCTTCTCAAAGATCGTTCCGGCGGCGCCGGAGCAGCTCCTTGCGCATCCCGATGAGGCCGTAGCCGACGCCTGCCATCAGCACGACCGCCAGGATGACGGCCCACTTCACGCCGCCGTACCAGCCGGCCAGCAGGATCAGGGTGCCCTCGATCGCCAGGGTGACTCCGGCGAACTTGGTGATCAGGCGGCGGTCCTCGGGCGTCAGGCCGCCGGGCGCCGGAGTCGGGTCGTCGCTCACGGCCCCACCCCATCAGATCCGGGCGCGCCAGGCTGTCCTAACCCGCGGGCGGCGTGATCGAGTATCGCAGTGAGCGAGCAGCAGCACCCCGGCGAGGCGCACCACGGGACCGACACCGGCAACCGACTGAACCGGCTCCGCGCGGCGGTGCTCGGCGCCAACGACGGCATCGTGTCCGAGGCCGGGCTGGTCGTCGGGGTCGCGGGCGCCACCACCGACCGGACGGCCCTGCTCACCGCGGGCTCGCCGGCCTGGTCGCCGGGGCGGTGTCGATGTCCCTCGGCGAGTACGTCTCCGTCAGCTCGCAGCGCGACGCCGAGCAGCAACTCCTGGCCAAGGAGCGCCGCGAGCTGATCGAACAGCCCGAGGCCGAGCTGCTGGAGCTGGCCGAGCTCTACGAGCAGAAGGGCCTCAGCCCCGCAGACGGCGCGTCAGGTGGCCGAGGAGCTCACCGCCGCGGACGCCCTCGGTGCGCACGCGGAGACCGAGCTGCACATCGATCCGCACGACCTGGTCAATCCGCTGACCGCCGGCATCGCCTCGGCAGTCGCCTTCGTGCTCGGGGCGCTACTGCCGTTGCTGGCCATCACCCTCCCGCCGACCGACGCCCGGGTGCCGGTAGCGGTCGTGGTCACGCTGCTGGCGCTCGCGCTGACCGGGTGGCTGTCGGCGAAGGCCGGCGGGGCGAGCCCCAGGCGCGCGGTGGTCCGGGTTCTCCTCGGCGGATCGGTGGGCCTGGCCATCACCTACGGGATCGGCAATCTCACCGGGGCGGCCGTCAGCTGAGGGATCTCACCTCCGTCCCACCACCGCGAACCCGAGCGGTCCGGTGTGGCTCGCCACGGCCGAGAACCCGGCCGCGCGCAGGCCTTCCTCGACGGCCCCGGTGACCCGCGCCGGCTCCTGCGGCCCCGGGCCGTAGGCCAGGATCACCCGGCCGTCGGACCGCAGGACCCGGTGCAGGACGGCCAGCTCCGGCGCCGCGTCGCGGGTCGGTCGAGCAGGGCCACCGCGACGTTGATCCGGTCGGGGACCGCATCTGCGCCCATGAGCTCCAGTCAACTACCTGGGAGTTGCCGGGATAACACCTGTGTGATCCGGGGTAGGAACCCCCGGTGATACAGGATGACGTGCAACAGGCCTCTTCACCGGCCGACCCGGCCCCGCGCCGGACCCCCACCGACCGGAAGAGCCGCCCACCGATGGACGAGCAGGATGTCTGGCCGGGTACCGCCTACCCCCTGGGGGCGACCTACGACGGGGCGGGCACCAATTTCGCCGTGTTCTCGGAGGTCGCCGAGAAGGTCGAGTTGTGCCTGATCGACGAGCGCTTCCGGGAGACCCGGGTCGAGCTGCCCGAGCGGGACGCCTTCGTCTGGCACGGCTACCTGCCGGGGATCGAGCCCGGCCAGCGCTACGGGTTCCGGGTGCATGGTCCGCACGACCCCGCGCACGGACACCGGTGCAACCGGAACAAGCTGCTGCTGGACCCCTACGCCAAGGCGATCGACGGGGAGATCGTCTGGAACGAGGCGCTCTACGGCTACCGGTTCGCCAACCACAACCAGCGCAACACGGCCAACAGCGCCAGGTACGCGATGCACTCGGTCGTGTCCAACCCGTACTTCGACTGGGGCGACGACCGGCATCCGCGCATCCCCTACCACGAGACCGTCATCTACGAGGCCCACGTCAAGGGCCTCACCGTGGCGCACCCGGAGATCCCGAGATCGATCCGCGGCACCTACGCCGGGCTGGGGCACCCGGTGATGATCGACCACCTGCGCTCCCTCGGTGTGACCGCGGTCGAACTGATGCCGGTGCACCAGTTCGTGCACGACCACACCCTGGAGCAGCGCGGCCTGCGCAACTACTGGGGCTACAACACGATCGGGTTCTTCGCCCCGCACGCCGGCTACGCCTCCCGCGGCACCCAGGGTCAGCAGGTGCAGGAGTTCCGCGGCATGGTCAAGGCGCTGCACCGCGCCGGCATCGAGGTCATCCTCGACGTCGTCTACAACCACACCGCCGAAGGCAATCACCTCGGCCCGACGCTGGCCTTCCGCGGCATCGACAACGCCGCCTACTACCGCCTCGGGGACGACCAGCGCTACTACTACGACACCACCGGCACCGGGAACACCCTGCACATGCGCAGCCCCCACGTGCTGCAGATGATCATGGACTCGCTGCGGTACTGGGTCACCGAGATGCACGTCGACGGCTTCCGCTTCGACCTGGCCGCGACCCTGGCCCGGCAGTTCCACGAGGTCGACCGGCTCTCGGCCTTCTTCGACCTGGTCCAGCAGGACCCGGTCGTGTCCCAGGTGAAGCTGATCGCCGAGCCGTGGGACCTCGGCGAGGGCGGCTACCAGGTCGGCAACTTCCCGCCGCTGTGGACTGAGTGGAACGGCGAGTACCGGGACAACACCCGCGACTTCTGGCGCGGCGAGCCGCACAACATGGGCGAGTTCGCCTCGCGGCTGACCGGCTCCTCCGACCTCTACCAGAACGACGGCCGGCGGCCGTGGGCCAGCATCAACTTCGTCACCGCGCACGACGGCTTCACCCTGCGCGACCTGGTCTCCTACAACGACAAGCACAACGACGCCAACGGCGAGAACAACAACGACGGCGAGAGCCACAACCGGTCCTGGAACTGCGGCGCCGAGGGCGAGACGACCGATCCCGCCATCCTCGCCCTGAGGCAGCGTCAGCAGCGCAACTTCATCGCCACCCTGTTCCTGTCCCAGGGTGTGCCGATGCTCCTGCACGGCGACGAGCTCGGGCGCACCCAGCGCGGCAACAACAACGGGTACTGCCAGGACAACGAGCTGTCGTGGGTGGACTGGAGCGCGATCGACACCGATTTGCTCGCCTTCACCCGGACCGCGACGCAGCTGCGCTCCGAGCACCCGGTGTTCCGGCGGCGCCGTTTCTTCGCCGGCCGTGGGCAGGGCGACGCCCTGGGCGACATCGCCTGGTTCACCCCGGCGGCCACCCTGATGACCGAGGACGACTGGTCGGCCGGGTTCGCCAAGTCGCTGGCCGTGTTCCTGAACGGCAGCGCGATCTCCGAGCCGGGCTCGCGCGGCGAACATCAGAGCGACGACAGCTTCTACCTGATGTTCAACGCCCACCACGGCGAGCTGGACTTCACCCTTCCCCCGGAGGATTACGGCGAGGCCTGGGAAGCCGTCCTGGACACCGCCGAGCCCGACGTGGGCGGCCGCAAGGCCTACCGCAGCGGCGAGCAGGTCCGGATGATCGACCGCTCGATGATGGTGTTACGCCGGTGCTGATCAGTTCCACGTACCGCCTGCAGCTCAGCTCGGCGTTCACCTTCGCCGACGCCGCCCGCGCGGTCGACCACATCGCCTCGCTCGGGGTCAGCCATCTCTACCTGTCCCCGATCCTGCAGGCCACCCCCGGATCCACGCACGGCTACGACGTGGTCGACCACACCCGCCTGGCCGACGACCTGGGCGGACTGGACGGCTTCCATGCGCTGTGCGCGGCCGCGCACGAGGCCGGGCTGGGAATCGTGGTCGACGTCGTGCCCAACCACATGGCGCTGCCGACCCCGGCGACCTTGAACGTGCCGCTGTGGTCGGTCCTTCGCGACGGCCCCGGCTCCCCGTACGCCCGGTGGTTCGACGTCGACTGGACGGTGCCCGACCGGGCGATGCTGATGCCGCTGCTGGGCCGGCGGATCGGCGAGTGCCTGAGCGACGGCGAGATCACCGTGGACCGGTCCGGGCCCGAGCCGCTGCTGCGCTACTTCGACCACGTGCTGCCGATCCGGCCCGGCACCGAGGATCTCGAGCTCGACGCGCTGCTGGACCGCCAGTGGTACCGGCTGGCGTACTGGCGCGTCGCCGACGAGGAACTGAACTACCGGCGTTTCTTCGACATCGACACCCTGGCCGCGCTGCGGGTGGAGAACGAAGAGGTCTTCATCGAGTCGCACCGCCTGCTCGCCGAGCTGGTCCGGGCCGGGCTGATCCAGGGCCTGCGGGTGGACCACCCGGACGGCCTGGCGGACCCGCACAACTATCTGACGCGGCTTCAGGAGCTGACCGGCGGCTGCTGGGTGGTGGTGGAGAAGATCCTCGAGGCGGACGAGGAATTGCCCGCGGACTGGCCGTGTGCCGGAACCACCGGCTACGACGCGCTGCTGCGCGCGGGTGGGGTGTTCGCCGACCCCGCAGCCGAGCCCGCCATGAGCGAGGTCTGGCACCGCCTGGTCGTGGGCGAGGACTCCCCCGAGCCGCCGACGGACTATCGGGCGGTCGTCGAGGCGGCCAAGCGCGAGGTGCTGACCGGAAGCCTCTACGCCGAGGTGGTCCGCCTGACCGGGCTGCTCGCCAGCATCTGCCACGACGACATCCACCTGCGCGACCACACCCCCCGCGGCCTGGAGGAGTCTCTCGTCGAACTTTTGGTCGCCTTCCCGGTCTACCGCGCCTACGTCCAGCCGGGCGAGCCGGCGCCGCCGGCGTCCGTGGCCGTTCTGGACGCCGCGACCGCGCGGGCGCTCGAGCGACTGCCGGAGGAACGGCACGCGACGGTCGAACTCGTCCGCGACCTCGCCCTGGGCCGGTACGGACGCGACGTGCGACTGGACGAGTTCGTCGTGCGCTTCCAGCAGACCACCGGCCCGGTGATGGCCAAGGGCGTGGAGGACACCGCGTTCTACCGCTGGTTCCCGTTCGGCTTCGCCAACGAGGTCGGCGGCCTGCCCGATCTCGCGGGCGTGTCACCGGCGGACTTCCACGCCTACTGCGCGAACCGTCAGGCGGCCTGGCCGCTGACCATGACCACGCTGTCCACCCACGACACCAAGCGCGGCGAGGACGTGCGCGCCCGCCTGGCCGTGCTCACCGAGATTCCCGAGGAGTGGGGCCGGGTGATGACCGCGTGGCGGGCGATCTCCGCGGCCTACCGCTCCCCCGAGGGCTGGCCCGAGCCCGCGACGGACTACCTGATCTGGCAGACCCTGGTCGGCGCCTGGCCGCTGTCCGCGGACCGGTTGGCCGGCTACATGGAGAAGGCCACCCGCGAGGCCAAGCAGCACACCTCGTGGACGCTGCCTGATCCTGCGTACGACGCCGGGGTTCGCGCCTTCGTCGAGGGCGTGTGCGCCGACGAGAACCTGCGTGCCGCCATCGAAGCGTTCGTCGGGATGATCGCGCCGCACGCCCGCGCGGTCGCGCTCGGGCAGAAGCTCGTTCAACTCACAATGCCCGGGGTCCCCGACGTCTACCAGGGCACCGAGTTCGAGACGCTCACCCTGGTCGACCCGGACAACCGTCGCCCGGTCGACCTGGACGCCCGGCGCGCGGCGCTCTCGGCGCTGGACGCCGGAGCGGCCCCCAAGAGCCTCGACGAGGAGAAGGCCCTGGTCACCTCCCGGGCCCTGCGCCTGCGCCGGGAACACCCCGCGTGGTTCGGCCCGGGCGCGACCTACACGGCGCTGGACACCCCCGAACACGTCGTCGGGTTCCTGCGCTCGGACGGCGGATCCGGCGGGGCGATCACGCTGGCCAGTCGGCTCACCGTGACCCTCGAGCGCACCGGCGGGTTCGGCGACGCCGCGTTGAGCCTGCCCCCCGGCGCCTGGACCGACAGTACTGACGGGCCGTCAACTCTCCGGGGTGGTCCGCTACTCCGACCTGCTGGCCGACCTCCCGGTCGCCCTGCTCGTCGCAGAATAGACGCCGCGGGCTAGAAGCTCCCGACGTCCAGCAGCGGATCGGGCCGGCTGTCCGGGTCGGTCTGGCTCGCCCAGTCCGTGCTGCCCGCCGCGATCAGTGCCGATCGGACCTGCGCCGGGGTGGCGGACGGGTGGGTGGCCAGGTACAGCGCGGCGGCACCGGCGACATGCGCGGCCGCCTGCGAGGTACCGGACAGCTGGGTGTACCCGCCCCGGATCCACGTCGAGACGATGCACACGCCGGGCGCGACCAGGTCCACGTCCGGACCGAAATTGGAGAACGGGGAGAACTCGTCGTCGGTGCCCGGACAAGTAAGGGGTGCGGCGTTGACACCCTTGCCGCCCGGCTTGCCGTCGAAGTCGGCCAGCGACGAGACGGTGATCACCTCGTCGTAGGAGGCCGGGCTGTAGTCCTCTGCGTCCTTGCCGGAGTTGCCCGCGGCGACCGTGTACGTGACCCCGGCCGCCACCGATCCGCAGATCGCCTCGTGCAGCGCGCCGTCCTCGCAGCCGAGGTCCGGGTCCAGCCCGCTCAGGCTCATGTTGGCGACGTCGATGACGTCGGCGTGCGCGGTGACCCACTCGATGCCGCAGACCAGGGTGCCCAGGCTGCCGTTGCCGCGGGAGTCGAGCACCCGGACCGCCCACAGGCGCGCGCCGGGGGCGACCCCGACGATGCCGGCGCCGTTGTCCTTGGCCGCGGCGATGCCCGCGATGTGGGTGCCGTGGCCACGGGTGTCGTCGTAGTCCTCCGGGTCGGTCAGCGGCTCGGGCGACGGCGGCGGCTCCGCAGCAGGGTCGGCAGCCGACTCGGACCCGAGGGATGCCTGGCGCGCGCCCAACGGCCCACCGAACAGGCCACGGGAGACACAGTCCGTGCCGCCGGCCACGTTGAGGTCCGGGTGGTCGATGTCGATGCCGGTGTCCAGCACCGCGATGTCGGCGTCGACGGCGCCGGCGCCGTCCCCGGCTCTGGTGTCGCTGTTCGGGGCACCGACCCGGGCGATTCCTGGCGGCGTCTCCTGGTCGGCGGCCTGGATCCGGCGATCGAGGGTCACGGCACGCACCCGGGGGTCCGCCGCGACCTTGCGGGCCACCGACGCGGTCATCAGCGCGGTGTAGCCGCGCAGCGCCCTGGTGAAGACCCGGTCGACCTCGGCGCCCAGCGCTCTGTGTTCGACGGCGACCTGCGACGGCTCACCGGAGGTCAGGCTGATCAGGTAGCTGTCCGGGATGACCGAGCCCGGGCCGTCCGCCGGGGCATCACCAGGTGAAATGCCGGGCATCTTCGCGACCTGCGCCACCGCGCGGGCGCCGTCGGAGGAGGCAGGTGCGACCTGCAGGGACAGCGCCACCAGCGTGCCCACGAGGGCAAGTGTCCCCGCCGCGAGCACGACGGAGCGCGAGGCCCGTGCTGCTCGCTTCGCCACCGGTCCGGCCTCTCCGCCGCCGCCGTTGCTGACTCAAACCGGACAATTGCTCATATTTATGACGGTTCGCACGATTATCACCACAGCGAGGGCCCCGATGTGGCCGATTCGACCCGGTGGCGCGCGTTTGATTGCCCGGCTTTGCTGACAAGGTCCAGGCATGGATCAGCCGGACGCCTTTGCGGCATGGGCCCCGGGCGCCGAGAGCGTCGAACTCGCGCTGGCCGGAGGCCGGCACCCGATGACCCGCGGCCCCGGCGGGTGGTGGACCGCGCCCGGCGTCCCGGCCGAGCACGGGGCCGGCTACGGCTTCGTGGTGGACGGCGAGGGCCCGTTCCCCGACCCGCGTTCCCGGCACCAACCGGACGGGGTGCACGGACTGAGCCGCGTGGTCGACCACGCCCGGTTCGCCTGGAGCAACGGAGACTGGCCCGGGCGCGCCCTGCCGGGATCGGTGACCTACGAACTGCACGTCGGGACCTTCACCGCCGAGCGCACCTTCGACGCGGCGATCGAGCGTCTGGACCACCTCGTCGAGCTCGGCGTCGACCTGGTCGAGCTGATGCCGGTCGCGGCCTTCCCCGGCCGGCACGGCTGGGGCTACGACGGGGTCGCGCTCTACGCGGTGCACGAGCCCTACGGCGGACCGGACGGGCTCAAGCGCTTCGTCGACGCCTGCCACGCGCGCGGCCTGGGCGTCATCCTCGACGTGGTCTACAACCACCTCGGCCCCAGCGGGAACTACCTGTCGCGCTTCGGGCCCTACTTCACCGACCGCCACCACACCCCGTGGGGCGCGGCGGTGAACCTGGACGACGCGGACAGCGACGAGGTCCGCGCCTTCATCATCGGTTCCGCGGTGAGCTGGCTGCGCGACTACCACCTCGACGGGCTCCGGCTCGACGCCGTGCACGCCCTGGCCGACGACCGCGCCCTCCACCTGCTGACGGAGCTTCAGATGGCGGTGGAAGAGCTGTCCGCGCAGGTCGGACGTCCGCTGTTCCTCATCGCGGAGTCCGACCGCAACGATCCGCTCACCGTCACCCCGCGGGAGCGCGGCGGTAACGGGCTGGCCGCGCAGTGGGCCGACGACATCCACCACGCCCTGCACTCACTGCTGTCCGGGGAACGCCAGGGGTACTACGTCGACTTCGGTTCTTACGAGTGTCTGGCCACCACGCTGACCGAGGCGTTCTTCCACGCGAACACCTACTCCACCTTCCGCGGGCGCCGGCACGGCGCGCCGGTCGACCGCGCTCAGACGCCGGGCCACGCGTTCGTCACCTACCTGCAGAACCACGATCAGGTGGGGAACCGCGCGACCGGGGACCGACTCTCGGCCTCGGTCTCCCCCGGCCGGATGGCTGTCGGTGCCGCGCTGGTGCTGTGTTCGGCGTTCTCGCCAATGCTGTTCATGGGTGAGGAATGGGCTGCGTCCACGCCGTGGCAGTACTTCACCGATCACGACGAACCGCATCTCGCGGACGCCGTCCGCCGCGGGCGGCGGGACGAGTTCGCGCAGCACGGCTGGGACCGCGGCGACATCCCCGACCCGCAGGACCTCACAACCGTCGAGGCCTCCACGCTCGACTGGGCCGAGGCGGGCAAGGAACCGCACGCCGCGATGCTGCGCTGGTATCGCGAGCTGATCGCGCTGCGCCGCGCCCACCCCGACCTGACCGACCCCGCACTGGACGCGGTGCGGGTGGACGTCGACGCCGAGGCGCAGTGGGTGGTCATGCACCGCGGCGGCCTGCGGGTGGTCGCCAATCTCGCCCCGACCCCCCAGGAGGTGCCGGTGGACCGGCCGGTGGGCGAGGTGCTGCTGGCGTGGGCGGGCGCCGAGCCGCGCGGCGCGGCCGTGCTGCTCGATGCCGAGTGCGCCGCCGTGATTACGGTGCAGGCGTGATCAACAGCGTCTCCCCCGGACCCGGCCTGGATGTCGAGTCACTCGCCGCGGCCTACGCCTACCCCGACGCGATGCCGCGGGGGCGGTGGCTGCGGGCGAACATGGTCGGCACCGTCGACGGTGCGGCGATGGGCGGCAGCGGCGTCACCCGGCAGATCTCCAACGACAACGACCTCGGTCTGCTCCTGCTGCTGCGCACCCTGTCCGACGTCGTGCTGGTCGGACCGCGGACCGTGCGGGCCGAGAGGTACGGGCCGGCCCGGACCCGGGCCGACCACGCCGGCATCCGCGGCGACCGGCCACCGCCGCCGATCGCGGTGATGACCTCCAGCCTGGACCTGGACTTCGCCTCCGCCCTGTTCACCGAGGCCGAGGTGCCGACGCTCGTCTTCACCGCGGACTCGGCCCCGGCCGACGCCTTCGCCGCCGCGAGCAAGGTGGCCGAGGTCGTCGTGGTCGGGGAGGACCACGTGCCGCTCCCCGCGGTCGTCGACGCCCTCGTCGAGCGCGGTCATACCCGGCTGCTGTGCGAGGGCGGCCCCGGCATCCTGGCGAGCATGGCTGCTGACGGCCTGCTCGACGAGCTGTGCCTGGCCCTGAGCCCGATCCTGTCCGGCGGGCGGGCCGGGCGGATCATGCGCGGTCCCGACCTCGCCGGCGGCCTGCCGCTGCAGCTGGCGCAGACCCTGACCGACGAGGACGGGTTCCTGTTCCTGCGCTACCTCGTCGAGAACACGCCAGCGGCTTAGACGGTTCAGATCTTGCCCGCGAACACCTCGTCGAGGGCGAAGGAGACGGGCTCCTCGAGCTGGGCGTAGGTGCACGACTCGGGGTCGCGGTCCGGACGCCAGCGGACGAACTGCGCGGTGTGCCGGAAACGCACGCCCTCCATGTGGTCGTACTTCACCTCGACCACGAGCTCGGGGCGCAACGGAGTGAAGGACAGATCCTTCTTGGCGTTCCACCGGCTGCCCGCAGCCTCCTGCGGGGTGCGGGTCCCGGCCTCCTGCTCGGCCCACGCCCACGGGTGGCCCTCGAAGTCGCAGACCATCGGCTGCAGCTCGGCGAAGAGCTCCTTGCGCCGGGCCATCGGGAAGGCGCCGATCACTCCGACGCTGGCCAGCCGGCCGTCGTCGTCGTAGAGCCCGAGCAGCAGCGAGCCCACCGCGTCGTCGCCGGACTTGTGGACCCGGTAGCCGGCCACCACGCAGTCGGCCGTGCGGTCGTGCTTGATCTTGAACATGGTCCGCTTGTCCGGCTGGTAGGTCCCGGTCGACGGCTTGGCCATCACCCCGTCCAGGCCGGCGCCCTCGAACTGGGTGAACCACTCCGCGGCCTCGGCGGGGTCCGCGGTCGCCGGGGTCAGGTGCAGCGGGGCCTTCACGCCCTTCAGCGCCTTCTCCAGCGCCGCCCGCCGCTCGGTGAACGGCCTGCCCGTGTAGTCGGTGCCGTCGAGGGCGAGCAGGTCGAAGGCCACGAAGCGCGCCGGGGTCTGCTCGGCGAGCAGCTTGACCCGGCTCGCCGCCGGGTGGATGCGCTGCAGCAGCGCCTCGAAGTCCAGCCGGACCCCGGCCCCGTCCGGGATGACGATCTCCCCGTCGAGCACGCACCGCTCGGGCAGGCCGGTCTGAAAGGCCTCGACCAGTTCCGGGAAGTAGCGGGTCATCGGCTTGGTGTTCCGGCTGGTGATCTCGACGTCGTCGCCGTCGCGGAACACGATCGCGCGGAAACCGTCCCATTTCGGTTCATACAGGAAATCGCCAGTCGGGATGTCCGGCACGGATTTGGCGAGCATCGGAGCCACCGGCGGCATCACGGGGAGGTCCATGAAGCGATCCTTGCACCTGAGTGGGACAGGCCGGGACATACTGGACGCGGGGGCAATCCCCCACGTCCGCAGGTTCCGGAGGGTATGGCGTGCAGCGGTTCAGCGTGATGGGTGCACTCGGCGTGGCCGGCCTGGCCGCCGCGACGGCGGCCGCTCTGCTCCCCGTCGGCGCGGACGCGCGCGCGGACGCCACCGGTGCGCCGGTCGACTACGTGACCCTGTTCGCCGGCACCGACGCCAAGGCGCAGGCTCAGGCTCGTTCGGCCATCACCGCGGCCGGCGGGCAGATCCTCAGTCTGAACGCCGCCATCGGCACCGCCCTGGTCCGCTCGGACCGCACCGAGTTCGCCACCCTCGTCCGCCGGACCGGCGCCGTCCTCGGGGCCGTGCCCAACCGCGCCATCGGGCACACGCCGGACCTGACCACGACCCGCGACCTCGTCGAACGCCTGTCCCCCGCCGATCGTGCCGCGGCGACCAAGAGGTTCCGCGCCGCCACTGATCAATCCTCGGCCGTGGCCGGCGCCGAGCCGCTGGCCGACCGGCAGTGGGACATGCAGATGATCGGCGCCACCCCGACCGGGTCCTACGCCAGCGAGCGCGGGGACAACCGGGTGCGGGTCGGGATCATGGACACCGGCGTGGACGGCTCCCACCCCGACCTCGCGCCGAACTTCGACCCGCGGCTGTCGAAGAACTTCACCACCGACATCCCGGACGCCGACGGGCCGTGCGAAGTGACGACCTGTCAGGACCCGGCCGACGTCGACGACAACGGCCACGGCACCCACGTCGCCGGCACCATCGGCGCCGCGATCAACGGCATCGGCATGGCCGGCGTCGCGCCCGACGTCACGCTGGTGAACGTCCGCGCCGGGCAGGACTCCGGGTTCTTCTTCCTCCAGGCCGTGGTCGACGCGCTGACCTACTCCGCCGACATCGGGCTCGACGTGGTCAACATGAGCTTCTACGTCGACCCGTGGCTCTACAACTGCGCCGCCAACCCGGCGGACTCCCCCGAGCAGCAGTCGCAGCAGAGGACCACGGTTGAGGCCGTGCAGCGCGCGGTCGACTACGCCCGCGGGCACGGGGTCACGCTGGTCGGCGCGCTCGGCAACGAGAGCACCGACCTCGGCCGCCCGGGCCTCGACGACTCCAGCCCGAACTTCCCCGAGGGCACCGCGCACGAGCGCACCGTCGACAACACCTGCATCACGGTGCCGGCCGAGACCACCGGCGTGGTCTCGGTGGCCGCCCTCGGCCCGTCCGGACGCAAGGCGTACTACTCCAACTACGGCGTCGAGCAGAACGACGTCTCCGCCCCCGGCGGCGACGCCTTCGACACCCCGGACTTCAAGGTCGATCCCAGGGCCCAGGTCCTCTCCGCGTACCCGGAGGCCCTCGCCCGCGCCAGCGGCGACATCGACGAGAACGGCGAACCGACCTCGCCGTTCACGGTGAAGGACTGCCTGCTCGACGTGTGCGCCTACTACCAGTACCTGCAGGGCACCTCGATGGCCGCGCCGCACGCCGCCGGCGTCGCCGCGCTGGTCGTGAGCAGGCTCGGCCTCCCGCAGGGCGGCGGCTTCGGCCTCGACCCGGCCCTGACCGAGGCGGCGCTGTTCAGCACCGCGACCCAGCGCGCCTGCCCGACCCCGGCCGAGTACGGCTACACCGTCAACGGCTCGAGCGGCACCCGAGAGTTCACCCACACCTGCGAGGTCGGCTCGGGGAGCAACGGCTTCTACGGCCGCGGGATCGTCAACGCCGCCGCCGTTGCCGCCCTGCCGGGGCTCGCCGACCTGACCGCCCCGCCGAAGCCTCCGGTGGAGACCGCACCATCGCCCGCGCCGGAGGACCCGACCACTCCGCCGCCGGCGGGCCCGACCACTCCGGACGACCCGCCGCCCGGCGGCTGAGCCGCACTCCTCCATCTTGGGGCGTGTCAGGGCCCTATCGATCGCCTTCATAGGGCCAAACGGCGCCCCAGGATGCGGTGTGTCGGGCGCTATTGCGCGGCTTCGGGGTCCTTCTTCGCCCGGCTTGGTTGGACTCGCTTGGGCTCGCCCTTCATCTTCGGGTACTCCGGCGGGTAGGGCATGTCCTCCAGGCCCTTCGCCTCGTCCCGCTCGTACCACTCCAGCAGCGGGGTCAGGTCGTGGTGGACGTCGTCGATCGCGGCATGCAGGTCGCCGAGCTCGGCGAAACGGGCCGGCATGGTGCGGACGGTGAAATCTGACGGGGCGACACCCGGGAGCTCGTCCCAGGTCACCGGCGCCGAGACGGGTGCGTGCGCGAAGGGCCGGATCGAGTACGCGGACGCGATCGTGCGGTCCCGGGCGTTCTGGTTGTAGTCGATGAAGATCGTCTCGCCACGCTCCTCCTTCCACCACTTGGTGGTGACCCGGCCGGGCATGCGGCGCTCGAGTTCCCGGCCGAAGGCGATGGCGGCGTGCCGCATGTCGGTGAAGGTCCAGCGCGGCTCGATCCGCACGTACATGTGCACCCCGCGCCCGCCCGAGGTCTTCGGGAACGCGACCCAGCCCAGCTCGTCGAAGAGCACCTTGGCCTGACCGGCCACCGCGATGACGTCGTCGAAGTCGGTACCGGGCTGCGGGTCCAGGTCGATGCGCAGCTCGTCCGGGTGGTCGACGTCGAAGCGCCGGACCGGCCACGGGTGGAAGGTGATGGTGCCGAGGTTCGCGCAGTACGCGACGGTGGCCGCCTCGGTGGGGCAGATCTCGTCAGCGGTCCGCCCGGAGGGGAAGGCGATCTCGGCGGTGACGACCCAGTCGGGGGCGCCCTGCGGCACCCGTTTCTGGTAGAACGCGTCGCCCCGCGGGTCGGCCCGGGTGGCGCGCTTGGCCCCCTCGAAGACCCCGCCCGGCCAGCGCTCCAGCGTGGTCGGCCGGTCCCCCAGTGCGCGCAGGATCCCGTCGGAGACCGAGAGGTAATACTCGACCATCTCCCGCTTGGTGATCCCGACCGCAGCGAAATAGATCTTGTCCGGGTTGCTGACCTTGACCGTCCGCTCCCCGACCTGGAGCTCCACGAAGGGCGATGCCATGTGGAAGAAACTACGTCAGAGGTTGGTAAGGCTCCGGCGGGAAACACCGGAGCGGCGCGCGCGGTTGGATGGTGACATGACGACTTATCCCGTGAGCAAGACCGAGGAAGAGTGGCGCGAGCAGCTCACCCCGGAGGAGTACCACGTCCTGCGCCAGGCCGGCACCGAGCGCCCCGGGACCGGCGAGTACCTCGACACCAAGACCGTCGGGGTCTACAACTGCCGCGCCTGCGGCGCCGAGCTGTTCCGCTCGGAGACCAAGTTCGACTCCCACTGCGGCTGGCCGTCGTTCTACGACCCGGCCGACTCCGACGCGGTCGAGGAGATCGAGGACAACACCCTCGGCATGCGCCGGGTCGAGGTGCGCTGCAAGAACTGCGGCGGCCACCTGGGCCACGTCTTCCCGGACGGGCACGGCCAGCCGACCGGGCTGCGCTACTGCATCAACTCGCTGTCGATCAAGCACGAGCCGGCCGAGTAGCCCAACCCCCGCGAGGGAAGCTGGGGCTACGGCAGGGCCGCCACGAGGTCCGCGGCCTCGCGGCGGCGGCCGGTGTAGAACGGCGTCTCGTGCTTGGTGTAGAGCCGAGCCTCGCTGGCGCGCAGGTGCCGCATCAGGTCGACGATGCGGTGCAGCTCGTCGGCCTCGAAGGCCAGCATCCATTCGTAGTCACCGAGGGCGAAGGCGGGAACGGTGTTCGCCCGGACGTCGGGGTACTCCCGCGCCATCTTCCCGTGCTCGGCGAGCATCGCGCGGCGCTTGTCGTCCTCGAGCAGGTACCACTCCAGGGTGCGGACGAACGGGTACACGCAGACGTAGTCCCGGGGCCGCTCATCGGCGAGGAAGGCCGGAATGTGGCTCTTGTTGAACTCGGCCGGGCGGTGCAGCGCCAGCTGGGACCAGACCGGATCGCAGGCCCGGCCCAGCGCGGTCCGGCGGAACGCCGAGTAGGCCTGCTGCAGGTCGTCGGAGTTCTCGGCGTGCCACCAGATCATCAGGTCGGCGTCCGCCTTCAGGCCGCCGACGTCGTACAGCCCGCGGACGACGACGTCCTTGGCGGCGAGCTGGTCGAGCAGGCCGGTGAACTCCTCCGTCAGAGCGCTCCGGTCGGTCTCGCCGAGGGGGCGGGCGACCTGGAACACCGACCACATCGTGTACCGGATCACGTCGTTGAGCTCGCGGGCGGACATGTCGGCGCGCGTGCGCTCGATCGGGCTCTCCGGTGCAGTCATGGCGCCATTCTGCCGCCGGGCCCCTCCGGGCCGAAAATCCGCGCTGCGGCCAGGCGGGCACTGGCCACGCACGCGGCGATCCCGACGCCGTCGTAGGTGGCGCCGCAGACGGCCAGGCCGGGCGCCGCGGCAACCGCGTCCCGGATCCGGCGCACCCGGTCCAGGTGCCCGACGGTGTACTGCGGCAGGGCCCCGCCCCAGCGGCTCACGAGCCAGTCCGCGGGCGAGCCGACCAGCCCGGTGGCGTGGGCCACGTCCACCGCGACGCCGTGCACCAGGTCCTCGTCGGAGCGCTGCAGGTCGGCCTCCTCACCGAGCCGCCCGACCGAGGCCCGCAGCACGGTGCCGGACCCGGCGGACGCGGCCGTGGCAGCGGTCCACTCCCACTTCGCCGACGACAGCGTCACCGCCTTGATCAGCCGCCGGTCCACCGCCGGGACGAGGAAGCCGCTGCCGCCCACCGGCGGCTCGCCCGCGGCCGGCGGATACACCAGCGTGACGATCGCCATCGAGGCGTACTCGATCCCGGCGAGTTCGGCGGCCGCGGCCGGGACTGCCTCGCCGAGCAGCCGGGCCGCGGCCGGCGCCGGGACCGCGAGCACGACGGCGTCCGCGGCCAGGGTCGCGTCGGTCAGGCCGGACCGGATGACCAGCGTCCAGCCCTCGGGGGTGCGCGACAGCCCCTGCGCGGTGACGCCGGTCCGGACGTCGGCCCCGCTCGCCCGCGCCAGCACGGCGGGCAGCCGGCCGACCCCGCCGACGATGCCGGCGAACACCGGGCCCGGCTGGGCCTGCGCACGGACCTGGGCGGCCGCCGTGGTCAGCGGCACGCCCTCGGTGACCGCGCGCGTGAACTGCGGCAGCGTGGCGAACATCGAGAGCTGCTCGGCGTGCCCGGCGTACACGCCCCCGAGCAGCGGGTCGATCAGTCGCTCGACGATCTCGGGGCCGAGCCGCGCGCCGACGTACGCGCCGACGGCGACGTCGTCGGCCTGCGGCGGCGCCGGCGTGACCGCGTCGCCCATCGCACGCATCACGCCGGTCGTGGACACGATCCCGGAGCGGGCCAGCGCTGCCAGGTCGCTCGGGATGCCCATGACCTGCTCGGCCGGCAGCGCGCGGACATGCCCGCGGCTCCACACCCCGGCCGAAGTGGTCACCGGGTGCACCAGGTCGTTGCCGAGCCCGACGGCGCGGATCAGGTCGACCGCCTCCGGACGGCGGGCCAGCACGGACTCCGCGCCGGTCTCAACGGTCAGCCCGCCGACCTCGGCCTGCCCGAGCTTCCCGCCGACCTGCGGCGCGGCCTCCAGCACCGTGACCTCGGCGGCCTCCCCGCCCAGTTCGCGCAGGAACCAGGCCGCGGCCAGTCCCGCGATTCCGCCCCCCACGACCACGATGCGCACGCAGCACAGGCTCGCACGCACGTCGCGAAGGACACGACCCGGCCACGGAACCGACACGGACCGGTACGAACCGAACGTTTCGGACATCTGCTCCGACCTCTCCGTACCGGCTGCCAACCACCGCTCGCGAAGCTTGGCGAGCCGGCTCCCCCACGACCGAAGGAGCACCGATGGGGACTCCCCTCACCCCGCGCCGGGCCGGCCTGCTGGCCACCGCTGTTCTCGCCACCGCTCTCGCCGGGTGCGGCGGCAGTGGTTCCGACGACAACGCCGCCTCAGCCTCTGGGGCCGCGCCGGAGGCGGCCGCCGCCGGGACGGACGCCGGAACCACCGCGACCGACACCTCCGCGAACGCCTCACTCAAGAGCGGGAAGGCAGCAGCGGTTACCGGTACTGCCCCGGCCGCGGCTGCCGCGGTCCCCGGCGCCGGAACCGCCGCGGGCGCATCTGGTGTTCCCGTCGACATCGCGGCCGGGGCCGACCGCAAGAACGCCCGCGGGGTCTCCGTCCCGGACGCCGCGCTGACCGGCCGGGACGTCATCTACACCGCCGACCTCACCGTGCAGGTCGAGGACGTCACCAAGGCGGTCGCGCAGATCGAGACCGCGGTGCGGGCGGCCGGCGGGTTCGTGGCCGGCTCCGAGCGGAGCACCGACGCTGCGCCGGCCCCGGTCCCCTCTCAATCGGCAGGCGAGCCCGGCGCGGTGCCCGCTCCCGCGCCGCGCTCGTCGGCCACCCTGACCCTGCGGGTCCCGCCGGGCGGGTTCAACTCGGTCCTCGACCGCCTCGCCGAACTCGGCCTCGTGGTCGACCGCAAGCTCACCGGCCAGGACGTCACCGAGACGGTCGTCGACGTCAAAAGCCGGATCGCCTCGGCCCGCGCCTCGGTCGACCGGATCCGCGACCTGATGGAGCGCGCGGTCACCCTGCGGGACGTCGTCGCCCTCGAGGGTGAGCTGTCCCAGCGCGGGGCCGACCTCGACGCCCTGCTGGCCAAGCAGACCTCGCTGAAGGACCAGACCTCGCTGGCCACCGTCACGGTGCACCTGAAGACCGCCGAGGCTCTCGCTGCCGCCAATGCGGACGGCGACGACGAAGGCTTCACCGCCGGCCTGGCGAACGGCTGGAACGCGTTCTCGAACTCGGCCACGGCCGGGGCCACCGTGCTCGGGGCGCTGGTGCCATTCGCGGCCGCACTGCTGATCCTCGGCCCGCCCCTGTGGTGGGGCAGCCAGCGGATTGCGCGGACCGCTCCGACCCTGCGACGTAAGGTCAGCCCCATCGAGCCGAGCTGAGCTGAAAGGGGCGCCTGTGCTGGGATCGCGGCGCCGTCGATCGCTCACGGGCGGCGGCGTCGCGGTCCTGCTCCTGGTGCCGATCACCGGGCCCGCCACAGCGGCTCCCGCCGCTCCCACGGCAGAGTCGGGGCAGATCAGCCGGATCAGCGTGGACAGCAAGAATCGTCAGACCACCGACGACAGCTACGCGCCGGCGATCAGCGCGGACGGCCGCTACGTGGCGTTCGACTCCGAGGCCACCGAACTGGTGCCGCGCGACCGCAACCGGGCCACCGACGTCTTCGTGCGGGACCGGGCCACCGGCCGGACCACCCGGGTCAGCGTGTCCAGCAAGGGCGAGGAGGGCGACCGCGGTTCGTTCACCCCGGCGATCTCCGGCGACGGCCGCTGGGTCGCGTTCGTCTCCGAGGCAACCGGGTTGGTCCCCGACGACAAGAACGGCGACCCGGACGTGTTCCTGCACGACCGGCGCAGGCATCGGACCATCCGGCTGTCCCTGGCCACGGACGGGCGCGAAACCACCGGCGGCACCTCGCCGGTGATCAGCCGCGACGGGCGCTACGTCGTCTACAGCGTCGGCACCCCGCTGCGTTCGGCGGGAGACGACTCCGACCTGGCCGGCATGTTCGTCTACGACACGAAGACGAAGAAGCGGATCCGGCTGCCGGGCGTGGCCGGCATCGACCCGTCGATCTCCGCGAACGGGCGCTACATCGCCTTCTCCTCCGAGGTCCGCGACCTCGTGCCCGGCGACACCAACCGGGTCTTCGACGCCTTCGTGTTCGACCGCCGGACGAAGAAGATCAGCCGGGTCAGCGTCGGGGCCAAGGGCAGGCAGGGCAACGGCGAGAGCAGCGGCGCGGTGATCTCCGCCAACGGCCGCTACGTCGCCTTCTCCTCCACCGCGTCGAACCTGATCCGCGGCGACACCAACAAGGTCGACGACATCTACGTCCGCGACCTGCGCACCGGCACCACCCGGCGGGCCAGCGTGCGCGCCGACGGTGGGCAGGCGAACGGGATCTCCGGCGGTCCGGTGCTCTCCGCCGACGGCCGCTACCTGCTGTACCTGTCCGCCGCCCCCAACCTGATGCCGGGCGACCGGGGCCAGGCCGACTTCCACATCTACTGGACCGACCTGCGCTCAGGTCTGCTGCGCCGCGTCACCGCGAACGCGGCCGGGCGCGCGGCCAACGCGGAGAGCACCTCGTTCCCGGCGATGTCAGCCGACGGCCGCACCGTCGCCTTCGGCTCCCGCGCCTCGAACCTGGTCCGGGGTGACACCAACGGCCGCGACGACATCTTCGTCCGCCAGTACTGACGCCCCGTCAGCCTGTGCACAAAACAACCACTAGGCGTGACACGCTTTGTGGTTGTTGGTCAGCGGGCGGTGGCGGCGTGGACGCGGTCGACGACGCGGGCGAGGGTGTCGGGGTCGGTGTCGGGCAGGACGCCGTGGCCGAGGTTGAAGATGTGCCCGGGCAGGCCGGCCGCGGAGGTCAGCACGTCGTCGACGGCGGTGTCGATGGCCTCGTTACCGGCGAAGAGGACGGCCGGATCGAGGTTGCCCTGCAGCGCCTTGTCCGGGCCTACGCGCCGCGCGGCCTCGGCCATGGGCACCCGCCAGTCCACGCCGACCACGTCGGCCCCGGCGTCGCCCATCAGGCCCAGCAGCTCACCGGTCCCGACGCCGAAGTGGATCCGGGGCACGCCCAGGTCGGCGATGGCGGTGAAGACCTTGGCGCTGGCCGGCATCACCGAGCGCACGTAGTCGGCCGGCGCCAGCGCGCCCGCCCAGGAGTCGAAGAGCTGCAACGCCGACGCACCGGCCGAGGCCTGCACCCGCAGGAACACCGCGGTGATGTCCGCGAGCCGGTCGAGCAGCGCCGCCCACAGGTCCGGGCGGCCGAGCATCATCGCCTTGGTCCGCTCGTGGTTCTTCGACGGCCCGCCCTCCACCAGGTAGGAGGCGAGGGTGAACGGGGCCCCGGCGAAGCCGATCAGCGGCGTGGCGCCGAGCTCGGCGACCAGCAGCCTGACCGCCTCGTCGACGTAGGACACGGCGGCCGGGTCGAGCGGCGGCAGCCGGTCCAGGTCGGGCCAGTCCGCGATCGGCTCCGCGATCACCGGGCCCACGCCGGCGACGATGTCCAGGTCCACCCCGACGGCGCGCAACGGGACGACGATGTCGGAGAAGAAGATCGCCGCGTCGACGCCGTAGCGGCGCACCGGCTGCAGGGTGATCTCGGTGATCAGCTCCGGGCGGGAGCACGACTCGAGCATCCCCACGCCCTCGCGCACCTTGCGGTACTCCGGGAGCGAGCGCCCCGCCTGCCGCATGAACCACACGGGGGTGTGGGGCACGGGCTCCCGCCGGCAGGCCCGGAGGAACGCGGAGGCTCGCACTTCGGGAGCGGGTGGAGCAGACTCGTGGGACGCCAGGGGCATGGCGCCGATCGTCCCATGCGACACGCCGCCGCCGATCCACGGTTGGACGGGGTCGACGTGTCACCGTGCGGCGACGGGCGCGATGCGCTCCGTCGGATGCACTCCCGCGAGCTCGCCCGCTCGTGGCAACGGCTGGGAGGCCCCATGACGCGACTTCAGAAGGACGGTCCGGCGTCCCGGCCTCTGGACCTGCCCGCGGACTTCGTCGAGGCCCTGGACGGGATCCAGGCCGCCCACGTGCGCCCCGAGGTCCGGTTGGAGGAGTCACCGGCCCCGCAGCAACTGGCTCCGTACGCCGCCGCCGTGACCGCCACGGTGACCATCTCCGGCGACGACGTCGCCCAGGGCCGGCTGATCCTGCTCTGCGACCCGGCCGGCCACGAGGCCTGGGAGGGCCGGCTGCGCCTGGTGACGTACCTGCGCACGTCGCTGGAGGCGGAGTTCATCACCGACCCGCTGCTCCCCCAGGTGGCCTGGGGCTGGCTGGCCGAGACGCTGGAGGCCCACGACGTCCCGCTGGTCGCGGCCAGCGGCACGGTCACCCGGGTCCAGTCCCACCCCTTCGGTGACCTCGACGAGGGCGAGGACGAGCCCGGCGGCGAGCTGGAGATCCGGGCCTCCTGGAGCCCGGTCGGCGACATGTCCGCACATCTGGAGGCGTGGATCGAGGTGCTGTGCACCGCGTGTGGCCTCCCTCCAACTCCGCCCGGAGTGGTGCAGATGCCCGGAACCAGTGGCGTCCCGCGCCGAGCTGGGGTAAAACGGACCGAAGCACGACGTAAGGGGCGCTGATACCACCTGTATCACCCGCAACACTGACAACTGAAACGTAAAGTTAGGTAAAGAAGCATTCAAGGAATCTCCCCGAACGGCCGATGGAGTCTCAAAGGCCACAACAACGGGAGGTTCCGTGACGCTCCTCGAATCCGCGCCTCGGGCGGCAAATTCCGTCCTGACGCGACCGAACCGCCCGCAAATGCCGCCGCCGCGCGTGCCGTCGCCGCCACAGCAGCTCGTCCGTGAGCCGCGTGAGCCGCGCTTCGCCCCGGACGACATCCCGATCGGCGCCGAACGCACCGGCTGGTTCACCGCGATGGTGGTCGGCGCCGACCCGTACCGCCGCGCGCTGGCTGTCCGCCGGCTGCGCAGCCTGGGCGCCCGCGACGTGACCGAGGCCGGCACCGTGCTGCAGGCCCGCGCCTGGGCCCGCACCGCCGGTCCGCGCGACGTCTGCCTGTCCGAGGCCGCCCTGCCCGACGGCTCCGGGATCCTCCTGCTCGCCGAGCTGCAGCGCGCCGGCTGGTCCGGCTGCGCCGTCGTTCCCCTGGCCGACGGCGCCCGCGCCGCCCGCGCCGCCCTTGCCGCCCGGGTGCGCAGCTGCGTGCTCGCCGGCCGGGTCACCGGCGTCGGCCCGGACTCCGACGCTGCCCGCGCCGCGACCCGCCTGGGCCTGTCGGCCCGCGAGGTCGAGGTGCTCCGGCACGTGGCCGAGGGCCGCTCCAACCGGGACATCGGCGAGGCCATGGGCCTGTCCGCGCTCACCGTGAAGAGCCACCTCGCCCGCATCGCACGCAAACTGGGCACCGGCGACCGCGCCGGCATGGTCGCCACCGCGATCCGCGCCCGCGCGATCGACTGACCGGCCCTCACGAGGCCAGAAACTGCACCGATAGCGCAGCTGGACACCGGATTTCTGCCGAAGAGCCGGGCTCAACTGCGCTATCGGGTGAATTGGGCCCCAGGTCTGCCGCCGGAGTGACGAAGCGACGCCGTAACGTAGGCCCGTGACCAGCACGGCGGACGACACCACAGACGCCGATGGCCCGGTCCCCCTGCTCGAACCCTCCGGTGGCGTGCCGCCGGTCATCGAAACCGCCGAGAGCCTGGCCCACGCGGCCGCCGCGCTGGCGGCCGGCAGCGGGCCGGTGGCCGTCGACGCCGAGCGCGCGTCCGGCTACCGCTACGGCCAGCGCGCCTACCTGATCCAGATGCGCCGCGCCGGCGGCGGCATCCTGCTCGTCGACCCGATCGCCTGCGGCGAGCTCACCCCCTTGATCGAGGCCGTCACCGGCCTGGAGTGGGTGCTGCACGCCGCCAGCCAGGACATCCCGTGCCTGGCCGAGGTCGGCCTTCGCCCGGAGCGGATCTTCGACACGGAACTGGCCGGGCGCCTGCTCGGCTACCCCCGGGTCGGGCTGGGCAGCATGGTCGAGACGGTGCTCGGGCTGACCCTGGAGAAGGGCCACTCCGCCGTCGACTGGTCGGTGCGCCCGCTGCCGGAGCCCTGGCTGCGCTACGCCGCCCTGGACGTCGAGGTGCTCGTCGACCTGCGCGACGCGCTCGAGGCCGAACTCAAGGACGCGGGCAAGTTGGAGTGGGCCCACCAGGAGTTCGCCTCGATCGTGGCCAATCCGCTGCCCAGTCCGCGCACCGATCCCTGGCGGCGGGTCTCCGGCCTGCACAAGGTGCGCCGCGCCCGCCAGCTCGCCGTGGTCCGCTCGTTGTGGGAGACCCGCGACCGGATGGCGGCCGGCCGGGACATCGCGCCGGGCCGGATCCTGCCCGACAGCGCGATCGTCGAGGCCGCGCTGGCGATGCCGACGACCGTCGAGCAACTCGCCGCGATGCCGGTCTTCGGCGGCCGCTCCACCCGCCGCTCGGCCGCCACCTGGTTCGGGGCCATCGAGGCCGCCCGGGCTCTGCCCGAGTCCGAGCTGCCCCCGGCGCACCTGCCGGCCTCGGGTCCCCCGCCGCCGCGCAGCTGGGCCGAGCGGGACCCGGCCGCCGCCGCCCGGCTGGCCGCCCTGCGCGCCGGCGTCGGGGCGGTCGCCGACGCCCACAAACTGCCGACGGAGAACCTGCTCGCCCCGGACCACCTGCGCCGGATCGCCTGGTCCCCGCCTGACGACGCGTCAGTCACCGGGATCGAGAGGGCGCTGTCGAACTTCGGCGCGCGGCCCTGGCAGGTCGACCTGACCGCCGAGGTGATCGTGGCCGGCCTGGCCGCGGCCGCCGCCGCCATCACCGGCGAGAGCCCCGACGACGACGATGACGAAGACACCGACGACGTCGAGGAAATCCCCGTAACGTCCGAAGCGCCGTGAGCTATAGCTCACCCTTCTTCGGACGTCCGCTCAGTCGAGTAGCGCTTCCACGCGCTCCCGGCCCTGTTCCCACTGCAGATGGTCGAAGGCGCCCTCGGAGCCGAAGGCGTTGACCGCCTCCCGCGCCAGCAGCAGCGCGTGGTGGGTGTTGTCGTGGAAGAACAGGCCGAAGCGGCCGAACGAGGTCACCGACGGGATCCCGCGCAGCCAGGCGTCCAGCCCGTGCAGGTCGCGGTCGTAGCCCAGGGTGTAGGTCGGGTAGTACATGGCCGAACGGTGCACCTGCACCTGGCGCACCGCGATGTCCGGCAGGTCGGTACGGGCCGCCGCCTCCTCGACCAGCTCGGCGAGTTCGACGTCGTCGGCGTTCCAGATCTCGTCGCCGACCGCGCAGGGCAGCTCCGCGCACAGCACGGTGTGCCCGGTCGGGTCCTCGGGGTTGTCCCGGTAGTTGGCCGGCTCGCTGATCCGCAGCACCGGCGTGTCGTCGCCGGGGATGTGGTGGCAGTCGTGCGGCGTCCAGCGCCCGCCCTCGTGGACCAGGAACACGAGCACCATCGCGCGGAATCGCAGCCGGGTCGCGGTCTCGATCGCGTTCAGCGGCGGGCCCGGCCGGGTGGAGCGCGCCAGCCGTGGCAGCGGCAACGTGGAGAAGGCATGACGGCCCGTCAGGGAAGCGCCGTCCAGCGTTCGCACGGTCACCGAGCCGAAGGCCGGCTCGATGGCGTCGATCTCGGTGCCGAGCCGGATCACCGCACCCGCTCCGGTCGCGGCCTCGGCCAGCGCGGAGGCGATCTGCCCGAAGCCGCGGCGCGGGTAGCGGAACTCGGACCCGGCCGCCCGGTAGCGGCGGCCGGAGCGCCAGGTGATGTCCGCGCTGACGACCCGTCCGGCTGCGGCGGCGTCGAGCCGGTTGCCGGGCTGGTCCCAGATCTTGCGCGCGTAGGGCTCGTAGACCGCGTCGTACACCCGCCGTCCGACCCGGCCGCTCATGGCGCCGGCGTAGTCCTCCGCCCGCCGGCGGCGCAGTCCGGAGCGCCCGGTGTCCCAGGCCATTGCGGTGACCATGGGGTGCGGCAGCAGTCGGCGCAGGTCGGACGCGGAGCGCTCCAGCGGGACCCACCGATCAGCGACCCGCACCCGGGCGGTGCGCCGCCGCGTCTGCAGGTCGTCCCCGAGCAGAGTTTCCAGGTCGGCGAGCACGTCCGGGGCGAGCCGGGCGGGCAGGCGGTGGCTGCCGTAGTCGACCGACAGGCCGGCCAGGTCGAAGCTGGCCGCCAGACCGCCGACGTGCTCGGCATGGTCGAGGACGAGGACGCTGCGCCCGCGCCTTGCGGCCCGCGCGGCGGCGGCCAGGCCGGCGGTACCGGCGCCGAGCACCAGCAGGTCGACCGAGGTGCGTTCGGTGGAGGGGAGCGAGATCAACTCTGGATCGGGCTGCACTCGCCACCAGCTGAGGCGCCGTCCAAGCTGGCCATAATCTCCACGACCTCGCGGGAGATGTCCTGAGGGGTCAGGCCCAGGTCGGTGAGCACCTCGGCCCGGGTGCCCTGGTGCAGGAACGCGGCCGGGATACCGAAGTCGCGCAAGGGCACGTGGACGCCGGCGTCACGCAGCACCTGCGCGATGGTCGAGCCGACCCCGCCGACCCGACCGGAGTCCTCGACGGTGACCACCAGACGGTGAGCGCGGGCGAGCGTCACCAGCGCCCCGTCGACCGGCTTGACCCAGCGCGGGTCGACCACGGTGACCCCGACGCCCTGATCGGCCAGCCGTCCGGCGACCTCCAGGCACAGCCCAGCCATCGCGCCGACGGCGATCAGCAGCACGTCCGCGCCGGCGCGGTGCAGCACGTCGACACCGCCGACCCGGTCGATCGCGGGAATCTCCTCGACGGTCGTGCCCTTCGGGAACCGCACGACGGTCGGGGCGTCACCGACGTCGAGCGCTTCCCGCAACTGCGCCCGCAACTGGGCGGCGTCCCGCGGCGCGGCCAGGCGCAGGCCGGGCACGGGCTGCAGCATCGCCAGGTCCCACATGCCGTGGTGGGAGGAACCGTCCTCGCCGGTGACGCCGGCGCGGTCGAGGACGAAGGTGACCCCGCACCCGTGCAGGGCCACATCCATGAGCACCTGGTCGAAGGCCCGGTTGAGGAACGTGGAGTACACGGCGACCACCGGGTGGAGCCCGCCCATCGCGAGCCCGGCCGCGGAGGTCGCCGCGTGCTGCTCGGCGATGCCGACGTCGAAGACGCGGCCCGGGTGCTTGTCGGCGAAGTGGTGCAGGCCGACCGGGATCAGCATCGCGGCGGTGATCGCGACCACGTCCGGCCGCTCGTCGGCGATCGCGACCATCTCCTCGCCGAACACCGAGGTCCAGGACTGCCCGCTCTTGGCGGCCAGGGGCAGCCCGGTGAGCGGGTCGTTGACCCCGATGCCGTGGAAGTGGTCGGCCAGGTCGTTCTCGGCGTGCGCGTACCCGGCGCCCTTGCGCGTGATCGCGTGCACGATGACCGGGCCGCCGAACTGCCGGGCCCGCATCAGCGCGGCCTCCAGCGCGCCGATGTCGTGCCCGTCGATGGGGCCGACGTACTTCAGGCCGAGGTCCTCGAACATGCCCTGCGGGGCCAGCCAGTCCTTGACGCCCTTCTTGAACCCGTGCAGGGCGTGGAAGGCGGTGCGGCCGACGACCGGCGTGCGCTGCACCCGGTTGCCGCTCCAGCGCAGGAAGCGCTCGTAGTTCGGCTTGGTCCGCAGCGCCGAGAGGTGGTTGGCCAGCCCGCCGATGGTCGGGGCGTAGGAGCGCTCGTTGTCGTTGACGACGATGATCACCGGGCGGTCCGGAGCGGCCGCGATGTTGTTCAGCGCCTCCCAGCACATCCCGCCGGTGAGCGCCCCGTCGCCGACGACGGCGACCACGGCGCGGTCCTCGCCGCGCAAGGCGTAGGCCTTGGCCAGGCCGTCGGCGTAGGACAGGGCCGTGGACGCGTGCGAGTTCTCGATGACGTCGTGCGGGGACTCGGCGCGGCTCGGGTAGCCCGACATCCCGCCGCGCTGGCGCAGCGTGTCGAAATCGGCGGCCCGGCCGGTGAGGATCTTGTGCACGTAGGCCTGGTGCCCGGTGTCCCAGACGATCCGGTCCCGCGGAGAGTCGAACACGCGGTGGAGGGCGATCGACAGTTCGACGGCGCCGAGGTTGGGGCCGAGGTGCCCGCCGGTGCGGGAGACCCGGTCGACCAGGAAGTCCCGGATCTCGGTCGCGAGCGTCTCGAGCTCGGCGGGCCGCAGACGCTTGACGTCCGCCGGCCCGGAGATTCCCTCGAGCAGTCCCACGCCTGTCCCTCCCGAGCCGCAGCGGCGACGGGAGAACCGCCGCCGCTGCAATTCTAGTTGGCCCTTGTGGAGACCTTGTGAGGGTTCGGAGTCAGCTCTTGAGGAGGTTGCGCAAAACGAACTGCATGATCCCGCCGTGGCGGTAGTAGTCCGCCTCGCCCGGGGTGTCGATGCGGACCTTGGCCTGGAACTCGATGTGGCCGGCCTGCACGGTGACCTCGGAGGGGATCTCCCCCGCGTTCAGCGCCTCGATGCCGTAGATGTCGAACGGCTCCTCGCCGGTCAGGCCGAGGGTGTCCGCCGTGACCCCCTCCGGGTACTGCAGCGGCAGCACGCCCATGCCGATCAGGTTCGAGCGGTGGATGCGCTCGTAGGACTCCGCCACCACGGCCTTGACGCCCAGCAGCGCGGTGCCCTTGGCCGCCCAGTCGCGGGAGGAGCCGGAGCCGTACTCCTTGCCGGCCAGGATGACCAGCGGGATGCCGGCCTTCTGGTAGTTGACCGAGGCCTCGTAGATCGTCGTCTGCGGGGCCTTGCCACCGCCGGCCGGGCTGAAGTCGCGGGTGAAGCCGCCCTCGACCCCGGGCACCAGCTGGTTGCGCAGGCGGATGTTGGCGAACGTGCCGCGGATCATCACCTCGTGATTGCCACGGCGCGAGCCGAGGGAGTTGAAGTCCGCCCTGGCCACGCCCTGCTCGGCCAGGTACTTGCCCGCGGGCGAGTCGGCCTTGATCGACCCGGCCGGGGAGATGTGGTCGGTGGTGACGGAGTCACCGAGCTTGGCCAGCACCCGCGCGTTGTAGATGTCCTGCACCGGTGAGGGCTCGGTCTTCATGCCCTCGAAGTACGGCGCCTTGCGCACGTAGGTGGAGTTCGGGTCCCACTCGAAGGTGTTGCCGGTCGGGGTGGGCAGGCCCTGCCAGCGCTCGTCGCCGGCGAAGACGTCGGCGTAGTCCTTGGTGAACATGTCCTGGGTGACCGCACCGGCCAGGACCTCCTCGATCTCGGCCGTCGAGGGCCAGATGTCGCGCAGGTAGACCGGCTTGCCGTCCGGGTCGTGAGCCAGGACGTCGTTGATGATGTCGATGTCCATCGTCCCGGCGATCGAGTACGCCACGACCAGCGGCGGCGAGGCCAGGTAGTTCATCTTCACGTCGGGACTGATTCGGCCCTCGAAGTTGCGGTTGCCGGAGAGCACCGCGGTGACCGCGAGGTCGTTGTCGTTGATCGCGGCGGAGATCTCCGGGTGCAACGGGCCGGAGTTGCCGATGCAGGTGGTGCAGCCGTAGCCGACGAGGTTGAACCCGACCTTGTCCAGGTAGGGCGTCAGGCCGGCGCGGTCGTAGTAGTCCGAGACGACCTGCGAGCCGGGCGCGAGTGTGGTCTTCACCCAGGGCTTACGGGTGAGCCCGCGTTCGACGGCCTTCTTGGCCACCAGCGCGGCGCCGATCATCACCGACGGGTTCGAGGTGTTCGTGCACGAGGTGATCGCGGCGATCGCGACGATGCCGTGGTCGATCTCGAATGACGTGCCGTCAGACAGGGTGACCGCGACCGGATTGCGCGGGCGACCCGAACCCGCGCCGACCGGCTCGCGGCGGGCCCCGTTGGTCTCGTCGGCGTGCTCGTCACCGGGGGCCGGGGCCGCCGGGTCACTGGCCGGGAACGACTGGGCCGATGCCTTGTCGACCTCGCTCTTCTCGACCTCGGTGTGGTCGACGTAGTCGCGCAGCGAGCTGCGGAACGCGTCCTTGGCATCCGTCAGCGCGACCCGGTCCTGCGGGCGCTTCGGGCCGGCGATCGAGGGCACGATCGTCGACAGGTCGAGCTCGAGGTGCTCGGAGAAGCGCGGCTCCGCGGCGGGGTCGTGCCAGAGGCCCTGCTCCTTGCAGTACGCCTCGACGAGCGCGATCTGGTCGGCCGGACGCCCCGTCAGTTCCAGGTACCGCAGGGTCTCGGCGTCGATGGGGAACATCGCCGCGGTCGAGCCGTACTCCGGGCTCATGTTGCCGATCGTGGCGCGGTTGGCCAGCGGCACCGCGGAGACGCCGGGCCCGTAGAACTCCACGAACTTGCCGACCACCTTGTGCTGGCGCAGCATCTCGGTGATCGTCAGGACGAGGTCGGTGGCGGTGACGCCCTCGGGCAGTTCACCGGAGAGCTTGAAGCCCACGACCCGCGGGATCAGCATCGAGACCGGCTGGCCGAGCAGTGCGGACTCGGCCTCGATGCCGCCGACGCCCCAGGCGAGCACACCGAGGCCGTTGACCATCGTGGTGTGCGAGTCGGTGCCGACGCAGGTGTCGGGGTACGCCTTGCCCCCGCGGACCATGACGACGCGCGCGAGGTGCTCGATGTTGACCTGGTGCACGATGCCGGTGCCCGGCGGGACGACCTTGAACTCGTCGAAGGCGGTCTGGCCCCAGCGCAGGAACTGGTAGCGCTCGAAGTTGCGCTCGTACTCCAGCTCGACGTTGCGGGTGAAGGAGTCGGCGGTGCCGAAGAAGTCGGCGATCACCGAGTGGTCGATGACCAGCTCGGCGGGCGCGAGCGGGTTGATCCTGGCCGGGTCGCCGCCGAGTTCGGCGACGGCCTCACGCATGGTGGCCAGGTCGACGATGCAGGGCACGCCGGTGAAGTCCTGCATGATCACGCGGGCCGGCGTGAACTGGATCTCGGTGTCCGGCTCGGCGCTGGGGTCCCAACTGCCGAGCGCCCGGATGTGGTCGGCGGTGATGTTGGCGCCGTCCTCGGTGCGCAGCAGGCACTCCAGCAGGACCTTGAGGCTGAACGGCAGGCTCGCCGAGCCCTCCACCGCGTTCAGCCGGTAGATCTCGTAGCTGTTGTCGCCGACCTGCAGGTTTCCGCGGCTTCCGAAGCTGTCACTGCTGCCAGAAGAACTCACGTCCGTCTCCCTTCCAAGCGCCCTCGTCATCCTCCCGCCCGGGCCGGAGTCCGGAGTTTGTGAGGTAACCCTTACTTGTGTCTCGATCTCGAAGTATCTTGATGTCGAGACACATAGTACGTCAACAAATCGTCAGATTCCATCCGCCGGGAATGTCGGTACGAATGCCTAGGGTTCAACCGGGCAGTCGCCGACAGAGATCTGGACAGCTCAGGCGCACGGAGAGGGTCACACAGATGAGCCAGCGCTACGCGGGCGCGCGCTTCTCGGAGATCGCGGCCGAGACGTTCGTCGCCAGTACCTGCTTCAAGACCGGCCCACCGGCGCTGGTCGGCATCGAACTCGAATGGCTCCTGCGCCATCGCCACGACCCGCACCGCCCGCTCTCCCCCGCCGATCTCGACCTCGCCCGCCTCGCCGGCGACGTCCTCACCACCGGCCGCCTCACCGTCGAGCCCGGCGGCCAGCTGGAACTCTCCAGCGAACCTTTCCCGGACCCCGCCGAGGGCCTACGTCGGATCGAAGCCGACGTCCATGCTCTCCGGGCCGCTCTCGAACCCGCCGGCCTCGAGCTGGACGGCCTCGGCCTGGACCCGCACCGGCCGCCCGCCCGCCTGCTGGAGCTGCCGCGGTACACCGCGATGGAGCGCTACTTCGACCGCGGCGGCCCGGCCGGCCGCACGATGATGTGCTCCACCGCCTCCGTGCAGATCAACCTCGACGTCGGCCTCGAGACCCGGCCCCGCTGGGACCTGTTGCACGCGCTGGTTCCGGTGCTCATCGCCGCCTTCGCCAACTCGCCGGTCGCTGCCGGCCCCGGCCGCGGCACCCGCTGCGGCCGTGCCGCGGTGTGGGCCGCCATCGATCCCGCCCGCACCCGCGCCGTGCGGACCGACGACAGCGATCCGCGCGCGGCGTGGGTCGAGTACGCGCTGGCCGCGCCGGTGCTGTGCATCAAGACCGAGGGGCCGGACTGGAGCGCACCGCCCGGCCTCACCTTCCGCGACTGGCTGCGGGGGCGCGGCCCGCGTCCGGTCACCCTGGCCGACCTCGAATACCACCTGACCACGCTGTTCCCCCCGGTCCGCCCGCGCGGGCACCTGGAGCTGCGGGTGCTCGACGCCCAGCGCACGGAGGCCGACGCCGCGGCCGCGCTGGCGCTGACCTGGGCGCTGTGCTCGGACGCCTCCGCAGCCGACGCCGCACGGGCTGCCCTGGAACCGGTCCCGGCCGACGAGCGCGTGCTCCTCCGCGCCCGCCGCAGCGCCTTGTCCGACCCCGAGCTCGCGGTCGCGACCGCCGGATGTTTCGACGCCGCCATCGGTGCGCTCGACCGCGCCGGAGCCCCCGCGCTGCGGCCGGTGCTGGAGTCCTTCGTCGAGCGCTACGTCCAGCGGGGCCGGTGCCCGGCCGACGACACCCTCGATGCCTGGACCGACGGGAAGGAGCCCTCGTGCCTGGCCGCGAGAGCGAGCTGATCGACGCAGGGCCTGATGCGTTGCGGGAACGGATCGCCGCCGATCTGGATCGGGCCCGTGGACGCACCCTCGCCCTGACCGGCGTCATCGACGACGTCGACCTGACCCGTCAGCACTCCGAGCTGATGTCGCCTCTGGTCTGGGACCTCGCCCACATCGGCAACCAGGAGGAGCTCTGGCTGCTGCGCGAGCTCGGCGGGCGCGAGGCGATCCTGCCTTCGACGATCGACGAGCTCTACGACGCGTTCCGCCACCCACGGCGGGACCGGCCAGCGCTGCCGCTGCTCGACCCGGCCGAGTCCCGCCGTTACGTGCGTGAGGTCCGGGGCCGGGTTCACGACCTGCTGGAGCGGGCACCCCTCGACGGCGCGCATCCGCTGACCCGCGGCGGCTTCGTGTTCGGCATGGTCGCCCAGCACGAGCAGCAGCACGTCGAGACCATGTACGCCACGCACCAGTTGCGGGCCGGCGCCCCGGCGCTCGAGGCGCCAGCCGGCACCCGTCGCGAGCGGGCCGGCGCTGCCCTCTGAAGTACTGGTCCCCGCCGGCGACTTCGAGATGGGCACCGACCTGGAGGCCTGGGCGCTGGACAACGAGCGCCCGGCGCACCGGGTCGGTGTGCCCGCGTTCTTCCTCGACACCGCCCCGGTGACCAACGCCGCCTACGCCGAATTCGTCACTGCCGGCGGCTACGCCGACGAGCGCTTCTGGCACCCGGACGGCTGGGCCCACCTGCGCGCCGCGGGCTGGGACGCGCCGCAGTTCTGGCGCCGCGAAGGTGCGACCTGGGTGGTCCGCCGGTTCGGCGTCGACGCCGAACTCGTTCCGGACCAGCCGGTGCAGCACGTCTGCTGGTACGAGGCGGATGCCTACGCGCGCTGGGCCGGCCGGCGCCTGCCCACCGAGACGGAGTGGGAGAAGGCCGCCCGGCACGACCCGGCGACCGGCCGCTCGCGCCGCTATCCGTGGGGCGACGACGAGCCGACACCGGCGCTGGCCAACCTCGGCGGCCGCCATCTCGGCCCGGCCGCGGTCGGCGCCTACCCGGCCGGTGCCTCCCCGCTGGGCGTGCACCAGTTGATCGGCGACGTCTGGGAGTGGACGTCCTCGGACTTCACGCCCTACCCCGGCTTCCGTGCGTTCCCCTACCGCGAGTACTCCGAGGTCTTCTTCCCGCTCCGGGACAGGCGTCCGAGTACAAGGTCCTCCGCGGTGGGTCCTGGGCGGTCGATCCGGTCGCGTGCCGCGGCACCTTCCGCAACTGGGACTACCCGATCCGCCGGCAGATCTTCGCCGGCTTCCGCACGGCACGCAGACGCGGCGGTGGAGATCTGATGTGCCGTCACTTCGCTTACCTCGGTCCGCCGGCCTCGCTGCACGACCTGGTGTACGCGCCGCCGTTCGGGCTCGAGCGCCAGTCCTACGAACCGCGACGGCAGAAGCACGGCTTGCTCAACGCCGACGGGTTCGGGTTCGGCTGGTACACCGGCGGCGTCGCCGAACCGGTGCGCTACCGGCGCGCGGTGCCGCTCTGGGGCGAGGAGAACTTCCGGGCCCTCGCCCGGGTCACCCGCTCGGGCGCGATCCTCGGCGCGGTCCGCTCGGCCACCATCGGGCACCCCGTCCAGGAGGGCGCGAGCGCGCCGTTCACCGCCGGCCGCTGGCTGTTCAGCCACAACGGCGCGATCCTCGGCTGGCCGGACGCCGCCGCGGAACTCGCGGCCGAGGTGCCCTTCGCCGCCCTGGCCCGGCAGCAGACCCTCACCGACTCGACGCTGATCTGGGCGCTGCTGCTGGCCCGGCTCGAATCCGGTGAGGACGCGGTCGAGGCGGTCACCGCCGTAACGGCGCGTGTGCGTGACCTGACCGGCGCCCGCACCAATCTGCTGCTGCTCGACGGCGAACGCATCGTCGCCACCACCGCCGGCGACACCCTCTGCTACCTGCAGGGCGCGCACCCCGGAACCGACGGCACCCCGCAACCGGCCGTGATCGTCGCCTCCGAGCCCTTCGACGACTCCGACGCCTGGGTAGACGTCGCAGACAACCACGTCCTGGTCGCCACGGCCGGGACCGCAACCCTGGAGAGCATGTGACCACGCTCGACTCGTCGGCCCGCTTCGTCCTCGATCAGCACCTGCCGGCGGACTTCGCCGAGCAGTCGCTGCGCGCGGACGTGCTCGCCGGCCTCACCGCGACGCCGAAAACCCTGCCGCCGAAGTGGTTCTACGACGCCCGCGGCAGCGAGCTCTTCACCGCGATCACCCGGCTGCCCGAGTACTACCCGACCCGCGCCGAGGCCGAGATCCTCGCCCGGGAGGCCGCCGAGATCGCGACCTCGACCGGCGCGGACACCGTGGTCGAGCTCGGCTCCGGGTCCTCGGAGAAGACGCACCTGCTGCTCGACGCGCTGCGCGACGCGGGCACCCTGGCGCGCTACGTGGCGATCGACGTCAGCGAGAGTGCCCTGGTCGAGGCGGCGGCCGCCCTGCTCGACGACTACCCCGACCTGGCGGTGCACTCCGTCGTCGGCGACTTCGAGGCGCACCTGCACCTGCTGCCCGCTGACGGCGAGCGCCGGCTGTTCGTCTTCCTCGGCGGCACCATCGGCAACTTCGCCCCGGCCGAGCGGCGCGCCTTCCTGGCGGCGGTCCGGGCCGGCATGCGCCCCGGCGACTACCTGCTGCTCGGCACCGACCTGGTGAAGTCCCCGGACGTTCTGGTCCCGGCCTACGACGACGCCGCGGGCGTCACCGCGGAGTTCAACAAGAACGTGCTCCGGGTGATCAACCGCGAGCTCGGCGCGGACTTCGACACCGAGCGGCTTCGCCCACGTCGCGGCCTGGGACGCCGAGCACGAGTGGATCGAGATGCGCCTGCGCAGCCTCGGCGACCAGCGGGTGCGTGTCGCCGCCCTCGATCTGGACGTGCGCTTCGACGACGGGGAGGAGATGCGCACCGAGATCTCCGCCAAGTTCCGCCGGCCCGGGGTGGCCACCGAGCTCGGCGAGGCCGGGCCTGCGCATCAGCCGCTGGTGGACCGACGGCGAGGGCCGGTTCGGCCTGTCCCTCTCCGACCCTGCGAGTTAAGGCGCTGTTTCCGCGAGGTATCCCAGCCGCCCCGCAGGCAACATCCTTCCCAATTCATGATCGCTCTTCAGTGCGCGTCGGCGGCCGAGCCTTAGGGTCGGCGAGACCTGGCAGCACGTCGCGACGCCCCGCGACGCTGCGCGCCTGATCGACCCCGGAGGGATCCGCTCATGTACACCCCCTCGCGACGCCTCGTCGCCGCCACCGCCGCCCTCGCCTCAGCCCTGTTCCTGGGCGGCTGCGCCGACGACGACGACCCGATCGCGACCCCGAGCGAGCCGGTCGCCTCGGCGACCCCCAGCTCCTCCGCGACGGACGAGGGACTCTGCGAGGCGATCCTGGCCTGGACACGGCCGCCCTGACTCTCCCCAACCCGGAGGAGGGGGCGCCGGAAGGCGAGTCGGACGAGGACGAAGCGAGCGGCTCCGCGGCTTCCGCCGAGCCCACCTCCGCCTCGGGGTCCAGCGCGTCGGCCTCCGAGGCGTCCGCATCCCCCGAATCGACCTCGTCCGCATCGTCCGGGGTGGACGAAGGGGAAGAGGCACCGCCTCTGCTCACCGGAGCGGCGTTGGCCGAAGCGAAGTCGACGCTCGAACCGCTCCTCGACGACCTCGAGGACAACAAGGTCGACGCGGTGGCCGCCCCGCTCAGCACGATGCTGGAGAAAGCCCGCGGGGCCATCAGCACGGGCGACTTCTCGGTCTTCGAGTCCGACGAGTGGGCGGCCGCGGACGCCCAGGTCGACAAGCACATGCTCGCCGAGTGCGACTACAACGACCTCGCCGTAACCGCGGCCGACTACGAGTTCACCGGGGTCCCGACCACCGCCAAGGCCGGCCCGACCGGCGTGAGCCTGAAGAACGAGGGCGAGGAGCCCCACGTCCTGATTCTGCTGCGCATCAATGACGACTCGGACCTCTCCGGCGAGGAGGTGCTCGCAGCTCGGCGAGGAGGAGGCGCTGAAGGTCGCCGAACTCGTCGGTGAGACCTTCGCGCCCGCCCGGAGCCGCCGGCACGTCGTTCTTCGACCTGGAGCCCGGGCGCTACGTGGTGTTCTGCCCGATCCCCGTGCACAAGCCGGGCACCGAGTTCGACCCCGAGTCGCCGCCGCACTTCCTGGAGGGCATGCTCGAGGAGATGGTCGTCACCGAAACCGGATCGCCCGAGCCCACCTCGAGCAGCAGCGCGACCCCGTCGAGCTCCTCGGGCTCGGGCTCGGCCTCCACCGCCTCCGACGAGGAGGAGGACGAATCCGCGTCGCCAGAGCCAACCTCCAGCTGAGAACACCTTCTCAGTGGTCCCTCGCGCAACATCCTTCCCAATTCATGAACTGCTTTCGGTGAGGAATTGGCAGGTCGCGCCTTAGGGTCGGCCTGCCTGGGCAGCACACCGTGAACGCCCCACGACGCTGCGCACCGGCACGACCCCGGAAGGAACTCGCTCATGTACACCCCCTCGCGGCGCCTGCTCGCCGCCACCGCCGCCTTCGCCTCGGCCCTGTTCCTGGCCGGCTGCGCCGACGACGACGACCCGATCGCGACCCCGAGCGAGCCGGTCGCGTCCCAGTCGGCCACTCCGTCCGCCACGCCGTCCATCGACGACCTCTGCGACGCGAAGGTGGCCGTCGACGCGGCGTTCCTGGCCGGTGGTCCGCCTGAGGAGAGCGACGCGACCCCGACCCCGGAGCAGATCGGCGAGGGCATCAAGGCCTCGTTCTCCGACTCCTACGCCGACCTGAAGGAAGCGGCCGCGGGTTCCGAGGTCGAGGGGGACGTCGACAAGCTGGTCTCCGGCCTGGACGCGGCGATCGACGCGGGCGACGACGAGTTCTTCTTCAAGCCTGACTTCGTCGCCGCGGACAACGCCGTGGACGACCTTCCTCACCGACGAGTGCGGGTTCAAGAAGATCTCCGGCACCGCCGCCGACTTCGAGTTCACCGGCCTGCCCACGGTCAGCCCGGAGGGCGTCACGGCGCTCACTCTCACCAACGAGGGCGATGAATTCCACGAGATGATCCTCATGAAGATCGACGAGTCGCTGGCCGACGAGTCGCTCGAGGACATCATGGGGATGGAAGAGGAAGAGCTCGGCGACAAGATCATGCCGGTGGGCGTCGTGCTCGCCGCTCCCGGCGTGACGGCCACCAACTTCTACGACGTGCCGGCCGGCCGCTACGCGGTCCTGTGCTTCATCTCCGAGGGCTCCGACGACGAGCACGATTTCCAGGGCGAGGGTCCGCCGCACTTCACCAAGGGCATGCTCGAGGAGCTCGAGGTCATCGACCCGGACGCCCCGGCGCCGACCTCCACCTCGACCTCGAGCTCGTCCAGCTCCTCATCCACTGCCTCCGAGGACGAGGAGGACGAGACCTCCTCGCCGGAGCCCACCTCCACCAGTTGACCGACGTAGGATCCGGCCCGTGAACGGACCGGGCGGTGACCGGCCGATGCCGCGGCGCCGCTTCCTCGGCCTGGCCGGGGGTGTCGGCCTCGGCCTGGTCGCGGGCTGCGCGGACGACACCGCCTCCCCGGGGCCGGGCATCAGCTCGAGCCCGTCCTTCGTTCCGACCGCGGATCCCACCGCGACCGGCGTCGGGCTGCTGCGACCCGGGTCGGCGGCCGGGACGCTGGCGGCGTCTCCGATCGAGATCGACCTGGCCGGCACCGTGGTCACCACCTGGGGCTACAACGGGATGGTGCCCGGGCCGGAGATCCGGCTCAAGCGCGGCGAGACGGTCCGGGCGCGCCTGACCAACGCCCTGCCGGACGAGACCACCATCCACTGGCACGGGGTCAACCTCATCAACGCGATGGACGGCCTGCCCGGTCTCACCCAGGACCCGGTCGGCCCCGGTGAGCTCTTCGAGTACGAGTTCAGGGTGCCGGACGCCGGCTCGTTCATGTACCACGCACACGTCGGCCACCAACTCGATTACGGACTCTACGGCCCGCTGATCGTCGAGTCCGACGGTCGACGAACCGCTGCCGTACGACCGCGAGTACACGCTGATGATCGACGACTGGCGCGACGGTCTCGGCGTGACCGAACCCGGGGTGCACTCCGGCGGCCACGCGCCGGCGGGCGGGCTCGACTTCAGCTTCGGCGCTCGTTCCTCGAGCACAGCTTCCGACGCCACCGCCGACCCGAGCGCCGACCCGGACGCCGACGACGAGGAAGAGGCCGAGCCGGAGGCCGGGGCCAATCCCGGCGACCGGCTCGGCGGCCGGGTCTACCCGATGTACCTGATCAACGGGCGCCCCGCCGCGGACCCGCCGACCTTCGAGGTCAGCCCCGGCGAGCGGGTCCGGCTACGTCTGATGAACATCGGGGCCGACACCGGCTTCCTGGTCGCGATCGCCGGGCACACGATGACCATCACCCACACCGACGGCATGCCGGTCGAGCCGGTCGAGGTCGAGGCGGTCCGGCTCGGCATGGGCGAGCGCTACGACGTCGTGGTGACGGCGGACAACTCCGGGGTCTGGCAGCTGGCCGCGATGCCGGAGGCCAAGAAGGGTTTCGCCCGCGCGGTGCTGCGCTACACCGACGCCTCCGCCTCCACCCCGCCGCCGGTGGACGAGCGTCCCCGGGAACTGACCGGTCGTCAGGCCGACTACGACGAGCTGCACTACGCCGGGGAGCGGACCCGCCCGACCACCGCGCCGGACCGGGTGTTCGACCTCGAGCTGTCCTCGAACAGCCGCATCAACGGGCAGCGCTACCCCGACGCCGACCCCCTCGAGATCGAGGCCGGCGAGCTGGTCCGGTTCCGGATGACGAACCGAGCAACCCTCGCCCACCCGATGCACCTGCACGGGCACCCGTTCTGGGTCGCGACCGCGTCCGGCCGCGGGCCGCTCAAGGACACCATGCTGGTCCCGCCGGACGGCGGCGTCGGCAGCTTCGACTTCGTCGCCGACAACACCGGGGTCTGGCTCTTCCACTGCCACAACCACTACCACATGGAGAACGGCCTCTCCCGCGAGGTCCGCTACCTCGACACCTGATCTGACGGATCATCAGATTGCTGGCGTGTCAGCGGGTTCGAGGGTCGCGACCGCCTCCAGGTGGTGCGTGTGCGGGAACAGGTCGAAGGCGCGCAGGGCGCGCAGCGTGTAGCCGGCCTCGCGGAAGTAGGCGATGTCCCGGGCCAGCGCGGCCGGATCGCAGGCGACGTAGACGACCCGGCGCGGGCGCAGCGCCGCGATCGCCTCCACGACCTCGCGGCCGGCGCCGGTCCGGGGCGGGTCCAGCACGACCAGGTCGGCAGGTCCGACCCCGGCGGCGAGGGCGGAGTCCACCCGGTCGGCGATCACGCTGACCCCGGGCATGCCGTCCAGGTTGTCCCGAGCGGCCGCCACGGCCGCGGCGTCGCCCTCGACGGCGACCACCGTCCCGCCCGGCGCCACCGTGGCCGCCAGGACGCCGGCGAACAGGCCGGACCCGGCGTAGAGGTCGAGCAGTGCCTCGCCCGGACGGGGCGCGAGAGCCTCCGCGACCGCCTCGGTCAGCGTGGTCGCGGCGGCCGGGTGCACCTGCCAGAACCCACCCGCCGGCACTGCGTAGATCCGCCCGCCGACGCGTTCCACCACCCGCTCGGTCGTGGAGACCCCCGGCGGGCGGTCCGGCATCAGGTCGACGTCGGAGTCGAGCAGCGGATCCATCGTGGCCCGGGTCCGGGCCGGCGGACCGGAGGGCCGGATCAGCACGGCCCGCTCCCCCGACCCCGCTGCCGTGACCGCCACCTCGGCTGTCTCGCTCCAGATCGCGCTCAGCACGCCGGAGGCGTTCACCGCGGGATGGGCGATGAAGCACTCCTCGATCGGCAGCACCTCGTGTGAGCGGTGCTTGCGCAGCCCGAGGCGGCCGGCCGGGTCCACCGCGAACCGAACCCGGGTACGCCAGCCGGACCCGTCCTCGGCCCCGGGGACCGCCTCGACCTCCGGCCTCAGGTCCAGCCCGGCCAGGCGGCGCAGCTGCTCGGCGAGCACCGCGGCCTTCAGCGCGCGCTGCGCGGCCAGGCTGGCGTGCTGCCAGTCGCAGCCGCCGCACCGGCCCGGCCCGGCGTAGCGGCACGGCGGCGGCACCCGGTCGGGCGAGGCGGTGATGCACCTCGACCGCGTCCGCCCGCAGGAACCGGTCGGTGGGCATGCCCTCGGTGACGCGGGCGCGCACCCGCTCACCCGGCAGCGCGTGCCGGACGAAGATCACCCGGCCCTCGTGGCGCGCCACGCAGATCCCGCCGTGGGCCACCGGGCCGACCTCGAGCTCGTACTCGGTTCCGACCAGGCTGCCCGCCCCGGACCGTGGACGGCGTTGGTAGGCGGTCGCGCGGCGGTGCCGGCGCTCGCGGCGCCGATCGGGCTGAGCGTCGGATCCGGCCATGGCGTGCCGAGACTAGTCCGCGAAGGCGTGTAGCGTCCTGCGCGACTAGGAGAGGGTCGGCACGTGCACATCGTGATCATGGGCTGCGGCCGTGTGGGCTCCACGCTCGCACTCGCCCTGGAGGCGAAGGGCCACGACGTCTCCGTCGTGGACCAGGAGGCCGACGCGTTCCGCCGGCTCGGCTCGTCCTTCTCCGGCCGCCGGGTCACCGGCGTCGGATTCGACCAGGAGACGCTGGTCGAGGCCGGGATCGAGCAGGCCGGGGCGTTCGCGGCGGTGAGCAGCGGCGACAACTCCAACATCATCTCCGCGCGGCTGGCCCGCGAGCAGTTCGGCGTCGACAACGTGGTCGCCCGCATCTACGACCCCGCCCGCGCCGAGGTCTACGAGCGCCTCGGCATCCCGACCGTCGCCACCGTCAGCTGGACCGCCGACCAGATCCTGCGCAAGCTCCTGCCCCCCGGCTCCGAGCCGCTGTGGCGCGACCCGAGCGGCCACGTGGCCCTGGCCCGGGTGAGCGTGCACCCGGGCTGGATCGGCCTTCCGGTCGCCAAGCTGGAGGCCGCCTCCGGGGCGCGGATCGGCTTTTTGACCCGCCTCGGCGAGGGCATCCTGCCGGACGCCGAGACGGTGCTGCAGGAGGGCGACCTGGTCCAGGTACTCCTGCGCGAGGACGCCGCGGCCAAGGCCGAGGCCGTGTTCGGCGCGGGTCCGGAGGTGCACTGATGCGCGTTGCCATCGCCGGCGCCGGCGCGGTCGGGCGCTCGATCGCCCGCGAGCTGCTGGGCAACGGGCACGAGGTCCTGCTCGTCGACAAGGACCCGCGCGCGATCAAGGTCGAGCGCGTCCCGGACGCGGAGTGGCTGCTGGCCGACGCGTGCGAGATGTCCTCGCTGCAGGAGGCCGAGCTGCAGCGCTGCGACGTCGTCATCTGCGCCAGTGGCGACGACAAGGTCAACCTGGTCGTCTCCCTGCTGGCCAAGACCGAGTTCGCGGTGCCGCGCGTGGTGGCCCGGGTCAACCATCCCGGCAACGAGCCCCTGTTCAACGAGTCCTGGGGCGTGGACGTCGCGGTGTCCACCCCGCGCCTGCTCGCGGCGATGGTCGAGGAGGCCGTCACGGTCGGCGACCTGGTCCGGCTGTTCTCCTTCAAGCACGGCGAGGCCAACCTGGTCGAGCTGACGCTGCCGGAGGACTCTCCCCAGATCGGTCACCGGGTCGGCGACGTCCCCTGGCCGCCGGACACCGCCCTGGTCGCGATCATCCGGCAGAACCGGGTGCTGGTGCCGACCCGGGACGACCCGCTGGAGGCGCTCGACGAGTTGCTGTTCGTCGCCTCGGAGCAGCAGGAGAAGCGGCTCGAAGGACCTGCTCTCGCCGCACCATCACTAGTCCGGCTCAGAAACCTGCTCAGTGACGGGCTGCGTGAGCGGGGTGCGCCCGCGGGCCAGCAGCGCGACCATCGCGCCCAGCGCGGCCACCTGCAGCGGCCAGCCCATGATCACCTTCGCGGTGCCGAGCAGGCCGACCTCGCCGGCCTCGTAGAGCGGGTACTGCACGGCGACGCGCAGCACGCACGGCAGCGCGAGCAGCAGGGTCAGCCGGTTGCAGAGCTTGACCATCGCCCGGTCCTGGCGCCAGCCGGTCGGGTCGCCGGTGACCGCGCCCACCATGAAGCCGACCAGCGGCCAGCGGATCAGCACGGTCAGCAGCAGGACCGCGCCGTAGGCGGTGTTGTAGAGGATCCCGGGCAGGAAGTAGGCCAGCGCGCCGTCGTCCTTGTCCTCGCCGCCGCTGGCCCGCAAGGCGAACGCCGCGCCGATCGCGATCCCGAAGGCCGCGTTCATCACGAACTGGACGGTGCTGCGCTGGACGAGGCGCACCAGCAGAGCGATCCCGGCCAGGCCGGCCGCCACGATCAGCGCGGTCCTGAGCTCGTCGGTGATGACGTAGCAGATCGTGAACGCCGCGGTCGGGATCGCGGCCTCGAGCACCCCGCGCGGGCCACCGAGCGCCTTCGAGAGCTGCTGCCGGACGAGTTGCTCGACGGTCTCGACGTTCGCCGCCGGACGTTCGGCGGTCCCTTCCGCTGAATCCTGGTCGGTCACCCGGCGCCGGGCCGCAGCTCGTAGCGCGGGTTGTAGACCACGGGACGGCCCTCCAGGATCGCCACGCGGCCGGTCACCCGCATCGCGCGGCCGGGCTCCACGCCCGCGATCTGGCGGCGGCCCAGCCAGATCAGCGACACCGTGCCGGATCCGTCGTAGAGCTCGGCCTCCAGCGCGGGGACGCCCGCCCGCGGGCGCAGCGTGACGGTGCGCAGGGTGCCGCACAGCGTCACCCGCTCCCGGTCGCAGCACTGCTGGATCGGGGTGCCGCCGGCGTCGGCGGCCACCTCGCGCAGCTCGCGCGCCTCGACCTCGTGCGCGGGCGCCGTCATGCGCCCGATCATCTTCTTCAGCCCCATCTCAGCGGACCTCGGTGATCTCCGGGCCGCGCTCGAACGGCTTGAGGTCGTCGACGCGACGGGGAGTCTCGTCGTCCTCGTCCTCGTCGTCCTCGGCCGCTTCGAACGCCTCGCCGGTCTCGCCGACCTCGACCTCCTCCGGCAGCCGGAGCCCGATCGGGTCACGCGGGGCCATGGCGTCCTCGCCGCGGACCACGACGACGTCGGCCAGCAGGTCCTCCAGCGGCCGGCGCAGGGCCGCGTCCACCGAGGCCTCGCCGGTGATCACGGCGCGCAGGAACCAGCGCGGGCCGTCCACGCCGATGAAGCGGGCGGTCTGCATCCCGGTGGTGCCGTCCGGCAGCGCGACGCCGACCTCGGCGATCAGCTCGGTGCCGAACCGGCCCTCCTCCTCGGTGGACTTGCCGCCGGACTGGGCGATGCCGTCGGCGATCTCGGCCCGGACCTCGTCCCAGATCCCCAAGGTGCGCGGGGCGGCGAAGGGCTGCATCTGCAGCGCGCTGCGCTCGATGATCAGGGTGACGGCGACGACCTGCTCCTCGGCCAGTTCGGCCCGCAGCTCCATCCCGTTGACGATCGGGATCCGGATGCCGCCGAGGTCGACCCGCTCGATCTTGTCCTCGGGTGCGTCGGCCTCGTCCCACGGACCGCCGTCGCGGTCGCGGATCTGGCCGGTCGGCCAGGAGGGCAGGCCGTCGTCCTCCTCCTCGGCCTCGGGCCCGAGCTCGGCCATGACCTCGTCGAGGTCGGGAGTCTCGTCGCGGTCGGGAGACTCGTCGAGCTCTTCCTGCTCGAGAGCCTCGACCTCGTCCTCTTCGTCCTTCTTACGGCGACGGAAGGCCACGTTCAGTTCCCCTTTCCGGCGGAGGCTGCTTCATCCTTTGAGAAGCCCCCGGTGGATCCGTGCCCGCCGCTCCCGCGGGCCGAGCCCGGTAGTGCTTCCACCTCGTGGAAGCGCGCAACCTCGACACGCTGGATGACCAGCTGGGCGATCCGGTCGCCCCGGCGCAGCGTCACCGGGTGCACCGGGTCGTGGTTTATCAGGCTGACCTTGATCTCGCCCCGGTAGCCGGCGTCGACCGTGCCGGGCGCGTTCACGATGCCGACCCCGAACTTGTGGGCCAGGCCCGAGCGCGGGTGCACGAACGCGGCGTAGCCGGCGGGCAGGGCGATCGCCAGCCCGGTCGGCACCAGCGCGCGCTCGCCCGGCCCCAGCTCGACGTCGACCGCCGTGCAGATGTCCGCCCCGGCGTCGCCCGGGTGGGCGTACGCCGGCGCGGGGAGCTCCGGGTCCAGTCGCTGGACCAGCACGTCGATCACGTTGCCCGACACTACCGGGGGTCTGGAATGCTGGCCCGCGCAGCCGAGGACGCACAGGTACAGGACGGGGTGGTCAGGGTGTCGCAGCAGAACAACGTGGCGTGGAAGGTGATCGCCGCCGGCGGCGCGCTGGTGGGCACGATCCTGACCAGGAAGGTCGTCGGCGCCGCCTGGAAGACCGCCACCGGCGGGGACCCGCCCACGCACCCGGAGAACCCCGACACGACCTGGACCCAGGCGCTGGCCTGGGCGATGCTCACCGGCGCCATCGCTGGTGCGGTGAAGCTCGTGATCACCCGCAACGCCGCCACGTCCTGGCGCTCCGCGACCGGGGAGCTCCCGCCCGGCCTCGCCGCCTCCTGACTCGCAACGTCCGAAGGAGGGTGAGCTATCACTCACGCTCCTTCGGACGTCAGCGTCTGTCCTTGCGCGCCTGCCAGACCAGCGCGTCGGAGACGGAGCGCTCGGAGCCGGCCGGACGGTTGACCAGGCGGCCGCGGACGGCCATCGCGGTCGAGCCGCCGCCGTCGAGGTTGATCGCGTCCCACATCCCGAGCGCGCGGGCCACCCGGGCGGCCTCCCACAGCGTGGCGCCCACGCTGCTGGTCTGACGGCCGTCGATGGTGACCAGCATCAGCTTCCCGTCCGGGTCCACGCCGGCGATCGTGCGCGGGTTGCGCCCGAAGATGCTGACGTCCCGGTCGGAGAGCACGATCCGCCCGTCGCGCATCAGCCGGAACCGGCCGGTGACCGCGGAGACCCCGGAGCGCAATGGCAGCTCCCAGCCCCAGCGGTTGCGCACCGACTGCTCGGTGTCCACGCAGCCCTCCGCGGCCAGCTCGCGCAGTCGGGTGGCGGTGGCGCCGGTGGCCTGCAGCGAGGTCTGCGCCCCGTGCAGCTTCACTCCGCGACGCGGCACCACCCGCAGCGGGCAGCCCTCGCCGTCAAGCACGATCTCGACCCCCGGGCCGCCCGGGGTGCGGCCGGCGAAGTCGGGGGTGAACTCGGCGAGCTGCCCGGATCCGGCGCAGCGGGGTTTCGCGGCTGCCTTGGCCAGTCCGCAGCGACGCGGAACCGACGGCGGGCTGTTCACCCGGTTGAGCGTCATCGAGCCCTTGCCGAAGCGGGAGCGAACCTCACCCGACCAGGCGAACCGGCCGATCCGCAGCGCGTTGCGCTCGGAGTCCAGCGCCAGCGTGACCTCCTGCGAGGTCCCGCTCGGCTTGGACAGCACGCGGCCGTCGCGAATGGTCAGCCCCACCGGCAGCCCCGCGTACCGGCGGGGGGCGTGCAGCGAGAAGAACGACCCGTTCACCCCGGCCAGCGCATTCGCCCGCCGGGCCAGCGTGGTGGTCCGCTCGGGAGTGGCCAGGCTGCGGCCGTAGGTGGTGATCAGGCGGCCGTCGGCCTCCCGCGGGTCGATCGTCAGCATGTTGACCAGCCACGGGCCGTTGCGGGTGTCGGCGATCCGGCCCTTCCTGGCCTTACCCTCGCCGCGCCGGATCACCGTGAGGGTTACCCCGGGCGCCAGGCGCTTGACGGTGCGACGTTCCCGCAGGTCCGGCCGCCCCAGCGGGAGCGGACCGGCGAACGAGCGCGCCACTTCGGCCGGCGCCGGCTCCGCCGGGGCCCCGGCGGGGTCGACGGCCTGGCCGAGCAGGTGCGAGAGCAGGTCGTCAGGCGGCGCCGGCGCGGCGACGGGCGCGTGCGCCCCGGCTTTACCGGGGAGCCCCGCGGCGGCCACCCCGGCCGCGAGGACGGCGCCGGACAGGAGCATGGCGGCAGGACGGACTCGGCAGAGATCCATGGGCGCAGATCATGATCGAGAACCCTGGGAAAGCGGTCAGTCTGACGGACCGTCAGGTAAATTCCGCGTAGTTGCCTGCGGTCAGACGGCGGTTACCCGCGGTCAGGCGCAGTCGCGGCAGGTGAACTGGCCGTTCTTCTCGCTCGCGAGCTGGCTCCGGTGGTGCACCAGGAAGCAGGACGAGCAGGTGAACTCGTCGGCCTGGCGTGGGAGCACGCGGACGCTGAGCTCCTCGCCGGACAGGTCGGCACCCGGCAGTTCCAGGGACTCGGCGAGATCCGCCTCGTCGACGTCCACAGTGCTGGCGCCCTTGTCCACCCGACGGGACTTGAGCTCCTCGATGCTGTCCTCACCGAGCTCGTCGTCCGTCTTGCGTGGGGCGTCGTAATCAGTCGCCATCTAGGTCTGGCTCTCCTCGACACACTCTGCTGCGCGGGACCGCAGTATGCCTCGCCGCGGCGGGAATTGTGCCCTAAGGCATTGCGGGAGTGGCGACGGGGTCTGTCATTCCGCTCACATCCCCCGCTCCGGCGGCCTGCAGTAACGCCTCCAGCGGCCCGAATAATTCCGGCGGCGCGGCCACCAGGCAGGCGGCGGCGGGATCCGCTCCGCCCAGGCCGGCCACGCGGGCACCGGCCTCGGTGGCGATCAGGGCCCCAGCGGCGTAGTCCCAGGGCTTCACCCCACGCTCGAAGTAGGCGTCCACGCGCCCGGCGGCCAGCGAGCACAGGTCCACCGCGCAGGCGCCGCCCCGCCGGATGTCCCGCACCGCGGGGAGGACGTGACGCAGCACTTCGGCCTGGTGGGCGCGCCGGCGCGGGTCGTAACCGAAACCGGTGGCCACCAGCGCCCCGTCGAGCGTGGCCGCGGACCTGCAGCGCAGGACGCGGCCGTTGCAGGTGGCCCCCTCGCCGCGCACCGCGGCGAAGGTCTCCCCGCTGGCCGGGACGTGGACGACCCCGACCAGACCCGCGCCGTCCAGCTCGGCGGCGATGCTGACCGCCCAGTTCCCGAGGTCGTAGAGGTAATTCACGGTGCCGTCGAGGGGGTCGACCACCCAGCGGACGCCGCTGGTGCCCGTCCGGTCGGTCCCCTCCTCGCCGAGGATCCCGTCGTCGGGGCGCAGCCGGGCCAGCGCCTCGGTGATCAGCGCCTCGGCCGCGTGGTCCATCTCGGTGACGACGTCGGTCGGCGTGGTCTTCGAGCTCACCCGCAGCGGGCCGGCGGGCCGCCCGGAATGCAGCAGGGTGCCCGCCTCCCGCGCCAGTATCAGCGCGATCTCCAGCAGCTCAGCCGCCGGCGGCACCCCCCGGGTCACTGCGCTCCCTCGACGACCGCCGTCCTCATCGACCCTCAGTCCCGTCCGGCCACGGCCGGCCGCGGCCCGCGCGGATTCGGGCAGCACCCGGCCGGGCACATGTCGTAGCTGACCCCCATGTCGCCGAGGCAGGCCCGCTGGTCCGGCATCCGGCTGTCCACCCGCTCCATCACCAGGTCGCGGATCGCGGCCACGAACTCCGGCGCCGTGCCGACCGTGCCGGCCCGGGCGAAGGCGATCCCGAGCTTGTCGGCCTGCCCCCTCAGCTCCACGTCGAGGTCGTAGACGACCTCCATGTGGTCGGAGGTGAACCCGATCGGCACGACCACCACGGCCGGGGTGCCCTCCGCGTGCAGGGCGGTCATCCGGTCGCCGACGTCGGGCTCCAGCCACGGCTCAGAAGGCGGACCCGAGCGGGACTGGTAGACGAGCTCGAAGGGATAGGTGACGCCGGTCGCCGCGCTGACGCCCTCGGCGACGAGGCGGGCCACCTCTTCGTGCTGCTCCACGTACAGGCCACCGTTGGGCCCGGCGCTGTAGGCCATGGCCAACGGGATCGAGTGGGTGGTGAACAAGATCGTCGCGCCGGCGCGGGCGTCATCCGGGAGCTGGTCGAGCGCGGTCACCGTGTTGGCGACCAGCGGGCCGATGAACCCGGGGTGGTTGAAGTAGTGCCGCACGCGGGTGAAGACCGGGGACTTGGCGATGCCGGCCTTCGCCGCGAACACGTCCTCCCGGTACTGCCGGCAGCCGGGGTAGGAGGCGTAGGCCGAGGTGGTGAGGATCAGCGCCCGGCGGCGGTTGTCGTCGGCCATCTGCTGGATCGCGTCGCGCAGCGAGGGTTTCCAGTTGCGGTTGCCCCAGTAGATCGGCAGGTCCAGGCCGTTCATGGCGAAGTCGGCCTCGAGGGCGCCGAGCAGCTCGCGGCAGTGGCCGTTGATGGGGCTGACCCCGCCGAAGTGCTGATAGTGCTCCGCGACCTCGGCCAGGCGCTCGGGCGGGACGTCCCGCCCGCGGGTGACGTTCTGCAGGAACGGCATGACGTCGTCGGGGCCCTCGGGGCCGCCGAAGGACACCAGCAGGAAGGCATCGAAGGGACCAGCGCTCATGACGCCATCCTTTCAGCAGGGTCCGGGTCAGCAGGGTCCGGGGAAACGGGGAAGCGGTTGTCGGCCCACCGGGTTAGCGTTTCGGAGGTTCGAAACCGAGCGAGTGTGAGATTGCCGTGCTGACGCCGTACCGCGACGTGCTGGCCCACCCGGGCGCGCTGCGGTTCAGCCTGTCCGGGTTCCTGGCCCGGCTGCCGATCTCGATGCTCACGCTCGGCGTGGTGCTCCTGGTGTCCGGCACCGGGCGCTCCTACGCGCTGGCCGGGGCGGCCGCCGCCGCGGTGAACCTCGGCTTCGTGGTGGCCGGACCGCGGCTGGGCCGCCTGGTCGACCGCTACGGCCAGGCCGCCGTCCTGCGCCCGGCCGCGGTGGCCCAGACGGTGACCCTGCTCGCGCTCATCGTGGCCGGCACCGAGCACGCCCCCGGACCAGTCCTGGTCGTGCTCGCGCTCCTGGTCGGCATGTCCATCCCGAGCATCGGCGGCATGGTCCGCGCGCGCTGGAGCGCCCTGCTCGACGACCCGGGCCGGATGCACACCGCCTTCTCATTCGAGTCGGTGGTCGACGAGGTCATCTTCATCGTCGGGCCGATCGTCGCGACGCTGCTGGCCACGACGGTGCACCCGGCCGCCGGCCTGGCCGCGGTGCTGGCAGTCGGGCCGACCGGTGCGCTGGCGCTGGCCGCCGCCCGCGCGACCGAACCTCCGGCCGCGCCCCGCGCCGCCGCGGACGGAGCGCACCCCCGCCTGGTGTCGGCGGGCCTGTTCGTCGTCGTCGGCGTGTTCGTGGCCCTCGGTGCGCTCTTCGGCGCGGTCGAGGTCGCCGTGGTGGCGTTCACCGATGCCGAGGGGCATCCGGGCGCCGCCGGAGCCGTCCTCGCCGTCTACGCCTTCGGCAGCCTGACCGCGGGCATCGTGTTCGGGGCGACCCGGCGCACTGCCCCGGCGCGACAGGGCTTCGTCGGCGGCGCCCTCGGCATCGGGGTGACCGCGCTGGCCATGCCGCACGTTCACTCGATCGCGGCGCTCACGGTCCTCGTCATGCTGGCCGGCCTGTCGATCTCGCCGACGCTGATCAGCGGGATGGCGCTGGTGCGTGAGGTGGCGCCGCCGGCCCGGCTGACCGAGGGCTTCGCGTGGGCGACCACCGGCCTGTCCGTCGGCCTGATGATCGGGTCCGCGGCGGCCGGCTCTTTGGCCGAGCACGCCGGTGCGTCCGAGGCGTTCTGGCCCGCGTCGGTGGCCGCGCTCGCGGCCGCGGCACTCGCGGTGTCCGGCGCCGCACGGCTGCAGCGCCCGAGTGCCCCTCGTCACGTGGGCGCGCCTCCACTGCTTTGTCTTCGCGAACAGCCAGACTCGTGATCGACCTCAGGTGCCGTCGGCAGCAGGAGGACTTCGGTCATGCAGGATCTCCGTCTCGTCGCAGCCAACGAGCGGGGCACCCATCTGGTGCTCCGGTCGACTGACGGCGACAAGTTCGTGGTTCCCATCGACGAGCGCCTGCGTGCCGCTATCCGTGGAGACAAGACCTTGCTCTCACAGCTCGACGTCGGGGACGGCCAGTTGCGCCCGCGGGAGATCCAGGCCCGGATCCGGGGTGGCGAGTCGGCCGAGCAGGTCGCCCGCGCCGCCGGCATCCACGTCGACCGGGTCCGGCGGTTCGAAGGTCCCGTGCTGGCCGAGCGCGAGCACATGGCCCAGGTGGCGCAGCGCAGTTCGGTGCGCCGACCCGGCCAGGCCGAGCTGCGCCCGAACACCCTCGCCGAGTCCCTGCCACCCCGGCTCACCGAGCTCGGGCTGGCGCCCTCCGAGTTGGAGTGGGACTCCTGGCGCCGCGACGACGGCCGCTGGGTGATTCAGGCCGAGTACCAGCACGACGGACTGGCTCAGCAGGCCAAGTTCCTCTTCGACCCGCGCGCCCGCACCGTCGTCGCCGACAACGACCAGGGCCGCTGGCTCAGCGGAGAGCTCGACGAGCACCCCGCGCGCGCCCCGTTCAAGCCCCGGATCGCCTCGCCCCTCCCGATCCAGGCGCAGAGCGACCCCGAGCTCGACCTGGACGACGACCCCGAGGACGACGAGGTCATGCCGTCGGCGCTCGTGCGCCGTCCGGACCCGACGATGAACCGTCGTCCGCCGGACGTGGTGGCCCGCCGCAGCGAGTCGGTCCCGACCCCGTCCGCGCCGCCGCGGCCGGCGAGCGTGGTCTCCCCGCCGCCCCCCGCGCCGTCGATGGTGCCGCCCCTTCCTGCCGCTGCTCCCGCGGCACCGGCCGCGGCCCAGGCCCCGGTGATCGAGCCGGCGCCGCGCCGCGTGGTGCTCGACACCCCGACCCTGCCCATGGAGGCACCGGCCCCCCTGGAGGAACAGGCCGTGCCTGCCCGGCGTACCGGCACCCACGACGCCAGCGTGGATGAGCCGCGCCAGGCGACGCCGTCCAAGTCCTCCTCGCGCCGGCGGGCCAGCGTGCCCAGCTGGGACGACATCCTGATCGGGACCCGGCCGAAGGACTGATCAACTCCCGCACCTCCGATCGTCGCCCGGTCCCAGGGCTGTGATCCCATAGCGGCGCCATGAACCAGCCCGGCGCCGACGTCGTCCCGTTCCGGACCGCTGTCCGCACCTGGTTCGGCATTTCCCTGCAGACCTTCGGCGGGCCGGCCGGACAGATCGCCGTCATGCAACGCGTCCTCGTGGACGAGAAGCGCTGGATCGGCCAGGAGCGGTTCCTCCACGCGCTGAACTACTGCATGTTGCTGCCCGGCCCGGAGGCGCAGCAGCTCGCCATCTACACCGGCTGGCTGCTGAACGGAACTCCCGGTGGCCTGGTGGCGGGGATCCTGTTCGTCCTTCCGGGCATGATCGCCCTGCTCGCCCTGTCCGCCGTATATGTGGAGTACGGCGACACCACGACCGTGATCGCGCTGTTCGTGGGGCTCGCGCCCGCGGTGCTCGCGATCGTGGCCCAGGCGGTTCATCGCGTGGGGCGCCGCGCCCTGCGACATCCGGCGCTGGTCGGACTCGCGGTGGCCGCGTTTGTCGCCCTGGCGCTCTTCGGGATCCCGTTCCCGATCGTGATCGCGGCGGCAGCGGCCGTGGGCTGGTGGCTCGGCCGGCGCATTCCTGGCCTGACGCGGGCCGAAGCGCACCAGGACGACGACGGGCCGGAGCCGTTGATTCCGGACGGCGCGCTGCACACCGAACCACCCAGCGGACGACGGGCGGTCCGGGTGCTCACGTTGGGACTGACGCTGTGGTTCGCCCCGGTGCTGGTCGTCTTCGCCGTGAGCGGGGCCGACAGCGTCTTCAGCGAGCAGGCGCTGTTCTTCTCCGGCACCGCGGTCGTCACCTTCGGCGGGGCCTACGCCGTGCTCGCCTTCGTCGCCCAGCGCGCGGTGGAGCACTACATGTGGCTCGCGCCCGGCGAGATGGCACGTGGGCTCGCACTCGCCGAGACCACTCCGGGCCCGCTGATCATGGTCGTCCAGTTCGTGGCATTCCTCGGGGCCTACCGGGATCCCGGTTCGCTGAATCCGTGGCTCGCGGCCACACTGGCCGCCCTGCTGACGACCTGGGTGACGTTCGCCCCGTGCTTCCTGTTCATCTTCCTGGGCGCGCCGTACATCGAGCAGTTGCGGAGCAAGACCTCGCTGACGGCGGCGCTGACCGGTATCACCGCCGCGGTGGTCGGCGTCATCGCGCACCTCGGGGTGTACCTCAGCGTCCACACCTTGTTCGCGGCGACCGAGCAGGTGGACTCCGGCCCGCTCGACATGGAGCTGCCCGACCTGTCCGAGGCCCGCCCGGTGTCACTGGCGATCGCGGTGGTGGCGTTCGTCCTGGTGTTCCGCTTCCGCTGGAGCATGTTCCGCGTCCTCGGCCTCTGCGCGGCGCTCGGTCTGCTCGCGGCGGCCGCGGGGCTGCCCCTGACCTGAGCGCCTGAGCGCATCATGGTGACCACGATCCGACGACGTGAAGGGGCCGGCGGTGAGCTCCCGTAAGCGCGGGCACGGCCACGGACCTGGGCACGGCCACGGGCACCCCGGCGGCCCGGACCCGGCGCTGGCTGCGAGCCGGCGCGGGATGCGTGCGCTCTGGGCCTCCTTCGGCGTGCTCATGGCGACCGCGCTCGCCCAGGCCGTGCTCGTCACGTTCACCGGTTCCGTCGCGCTGCTCGGGGACACCCTGCACAACCTCGCCGACGCGCTGACCGCCGTTCCGCTGGCGATCGCGTTCCTGCTCGGCCGCCGTGCCGCCACCGCACGGTTCCCGCACGGGCTCGGCCGCGCCGAGGACCTCGCCGGACTGGTCGTCCTCCTCGTCATCGCCGTGTCGGCGGCGACCACGGCCTGGTGGGCGATCCGGCGCCTGGCCGAGCCCGAGGACGTCGAACACCTCTGGTGGGTCGGGGCCGCCGGAGTGATCGGGTTCCTCGGCAACGAATGGGTGGCGCGCTACCGGATCCGGGTCGGCCGGGAGATCGGCTCGGCCGCGCTGGTGGCCGACGGCCTGCATGCCCGGACCGACGGGTTCACCAGCCTGGCCGTGGTCGCCTCCGCGGTCCTGTCGGCGTTCGGCTGGAACCGCGCGGACCCGCTGGTCGGCCTGGGGATCACCGTGGCCATCGTCATCGTCCTGGTGGTGTCCAGCCGCGAGGTGCTGGCCCGGATGCTCGACGGCGTCGATGCCGGCGACCTGCGCACCGCCGAGACCGCGCTGCGCGGCGTCGACGGGGTCCGCGACGTCACCGACCTGCGCCTGCGCTGGGTCGGCCACGAGCTGCACGCCGAGGCCCAGCTGGCGGTGGACGGCGAGCTGTCGCTGCTCGAGGCCCACCGGATTGCCCACGAGGCCGAGCACGAGCTGGTCCACGCGCTGCCGCGGATGGGCCCGGTCACGCTGCACGTGCACCCGTACGGATCGGCCGCCGACTCCGCGCACGTGCTGGTGGAGCACCACCGCACAGGGTCCCTGGAGCCTGAGCCCAGGCCGGACCCGGAGCAGGGCCACGGTCATGGTCATGGTCATGGTCATGGTCACTGACGGGTTTGTTCGCGCGGGGAACCAGAGCCCTCGCGACGACGACTGGTCAGGCGTGAGACGGGAGGCGCCCGGTACGGGCGTGCTGACCGCCGCGGTCGCGGCCGGGTTCGGCGTGCTCGGATGGCTCGGCGCGCAGCTCGCCACCCTTCACGTCGTCGGGCACGGCCACGCGGGCGCCGCCGGACACGGCTACCACCACGTCCACGGTTTCGCGGCGCCGATCGCGGTCAGCGCCGCGTGCCTGGTGCTCGCCGCACTCGGCGCCCTGTGGCTGCTCCCCCGGCAGCCGGCCTCGTCCGGCCCACGAGTCGCCGGCCGGTCCCCTATCGCTTTTGTGCTGCCGGTCGCCGCCTTCGCCGCACTCGAACTCGGCAGCAGCCTGGCTTCCGGCATCCGCCCGTCCGAGACGCTGGCTGTCCTGGTTCTGGGCGCGTTCGTCCAGCTGATCTTCGCGGCGGGCGCTCAGGCACTCACCCGGACCAGTGTCGACGTGGTGAGGATGCCCATCGTCTTCCGCCTCCCCGTGCTCGTCTGCGCACCACGCCTCGTGGTCGTCGGCGGCGATGCGACCCGCCGATCCCTCGACCGCGCGCCTCCGCGAACGTCCCGAGCTCCGCCGCCCGGCCCCGGACCCTGACCTTCTTTGGTTCCGGTGGCCCGCCGCGGCGTTGCACGGCGCGGACGGCCGAGTTCGAAAGGCCTGCCCGTTGCTTCCGTCATCCTTTTCCGCGCACGGCATCGGCGGCGACGCCGTCGGCAAGGCAGTACCGGACTTCGTCCCCATCGGCATCGAGCACATGCTGCTCGGCTGGGACCACCTGCTGTTCGTGATCGCGGTCGTCGTTCTCGCCCAGGCCCCCCGCCGGGCGGCCAAGTTCGTCTCCCTGTTCGCGGCCGGGCACAGCCTGACCCTGATCGTGGCGACGCTCGCGGAGTGGCGGGTCAACCCCGAAGTCGTCGATGTGGTGATCGCGTTGAGCATCGCCTTCGTCGGCGTGGTGGGCGTTCGCGGTGCCCCCTACAACTGGCGGTTCTTCGGCGCCGGAGTGTTCGGGTTCGGCCTGGTGCACGGCCTCGGCCTGTCCACCCGGTTCCAGGATCTCGGTCTCCCTGACGAGGGCCTGCTGCCCAGGCTCATCGCGTTCAACGTCGGGATCGAGATCGGGCAGTTGATGGCCATCGCCCTGGTGGTGCTGGCCGGATTGCTGATCTTCGACTTCTCGGGCCGGAAGGAGTTCGCCCGCCGTCCCGAGGTGCTGCGCGCAGCCAATGCCGTAATCCTCGTCGTCGGCCTGGTGGCCGCGGGCGTCCTCGGGGCACGGGCCCGCGGCGGCGACCCCTATGAGGACATCGCGGCAGCGAGCCCGGCCGGGTGCACGGTGAGCACACAGGAAGCTCCGCTGGTGTACGACGGCGGCCACCCGGCCCGGCCGTTCTTCAATCCGGGCGAGACCTACCAGGAGGCCGACTTCGGTCACGTCGTCGGCGACGGGCTCCTGGTCATCCGGTACCGGGACGACGTGACGGTGACCGAGCTCGACTCCCTACGGAGCTACGTCGCCAAGACGCCGACCGTGGTCGCCGGCGCCGTGCGAGGCCAAGTGGAAGCGTTGCGGATCACCACCCAGAAGCGGGTCATGACCTGCGCGGCGGTTGATGTGCCCACGGTCGAACAGTTCGGCGCGCAGTGGTTTAGAGAGCGCGAGGCGTGACCCCCATCCTTCGCCGTCACGGCGCCGCAGGCCTGCTCGTCCTCCTGCTGCTCGCCGTGCACGCGGAACCCGTCGCGGCCCACGGCATCGGATCGGACGCCTCCGGGAAGTCGGCGCCGGAGTTCCTGCCGTTGGGGGTCGAGCACATGCTGCTCGGCTGGGATCACCTGCTCTTCATCGTCGGCGTGCTCCTGCTCGCCGGCAGTCTGGGCCGTGCGGCGAAGCTCATCTCGACCTTCGTGGCCGGCCACAGCCTCACGCTGATCACGGCCACCCTGGGAGGATGGCAGGTCAACGCCGGGATTATCGACGCCGTGATCGGTCTCAGCGTCTGCGTGGTCGGGGTGATCGGCCTGGCCGGGCGTCCGACCGACTGGCGCTGGTTCTACGCCGTCGTCTTCGGGTTCGGTCTGATCCACGGACTGGGGCTGTCGACCCGCCTTCAGGACCTCGGCCTGCCCGAGGACGGGCTGCTCCACCGCGTGCTGTTCTTCAACGTCGGCATCGAGCTCGGCCAGCTGCTGGCCATTGCCGTGTTCGCCGGGATTGGGCGGCTCGCAACCGGGGTGCTACGACGGGCCAGCGTGCAGCAGGGCGCGTTCGCCGCCCTGGGGGCGACCGGCATGATCGCCGCCGCGACCTTCGCCGGGCTGGCCGCGATCGACATCGCCGAGGGCGATCACGCCGAGGCAGTGGAGTCGAGCACCGGCCGCTGCACGGTGGGCGACCGGACCCTGCGTTTCACCGTCGGCGACGGCGGGCACCCGCCGCAGAAGTTCTACGGACCCGATCAGGAGATCCCCACCGACGACTTCGGGCACGTGATCGGCGACGGGTTCGTGGCAGTCGGCTATGGAACGGCGCTGAACTCCGCCCAGGTGGACGAACTGCGCACCTACATCGACCAGCCACGCAAGGTCCTGGCCGGATTCATCGACGGCCAGGCCGAGGCCCTCCGCGCGGTCAACGCCTACGAACAGCTCACGTGCACCGCGTTCGATCTCGCCGCGCTGGACCGGTTCGCGAAGGAGTGGTTCGCCGACCCCCGGTCCCGCTCGGCCGGGTGAGCGAGAAGAATCGGTCGTGCGTTCCGGGTTGTGAAGGCCCGCACTGGCGATCGGGGGGTCATGTCGCGCGGCGCCACCCGCAGCATCGGCATCGTCCTCGCGCTGTTTTTCGCGGTGCTGTGGACGGGCGCAGCGCCGGCGCGCGCGCACAACTTCGCCGACGTCGTCTACGTCGACCTGACGGCGGGCGAGCGCGGGCACGTCCGCGCCGAACTGCAGCTGGACTCGTACCTGCTGGTCCAGGCCGCGACGGACTTCACGCAGGACGTCGAGCTCGGGCAGGAGGGGGCCGAGGACCAGTCCAACCAGGACTATCCGGCGCAGGCCGCGACGCTCGAGGCCCACGCCGATTCTGTCCTCGCGTATGTGAACCGCTACTTCGCGGTGACCGCCGACGGCCAGGCGTGCACGCCGGTCAGGGACGGCCCGATCACCGCCCTGCAGCGCGACGATCAGCCGTACGTCACCCTCCCGCTCGACTACAGCTGCCCCGAGACGGACAAGCACGAGATCCGCAGCGAGCTGTTCTCCGACGCCGGGGACTACGTCAGCGACGTGAAGACGATCGTCACCTTCAACCTCGACCTCAACGAGGGCACGGCGATCCTCGACAGCGAACACCGCTCGTTCAGCACCCACCAGTCGTGGCCCGAGTGGTTCTGGTCGTGGTTCCGGGTCGGCGCCGAGCACCTGCTGCACGGCCCGGACCACATCCTGTTCCTGTTGGCCCTGATCGTCGGCTCACGCAAGCCGCGCGAGATCGTGCTGACCGCGACGACCTTCACTGTCGCGCACTCGATCACGTTCATCCTCGCCGCGCTCGGCGTGGTCAACATCTCGGGCGACCTCGTCGAACCGGTCATCGCTCTCTCGATCGCGGTCGTGGCCGCCTGGCACCTCTGGCGCAGCTTCCGTCGCGGTCCGAATGTGGCAGCGGACGCGGAGCTCGAGGGTGGCGGTCATCTCAGCCTCGACCGGGCCGGCTGGTCGCGCCTCGCCATCGTCTTCTGCTTCGGACTCGTCCACGGGCTCGGCTTCGCCGGCGCCCTCGGCATCGACGAGCCGCTGTCGTGGAAGTTGATGTCGTCGCTGCTCGTCTTCAACATCGGCATCGAGGCGGTGCAGCTGGGCATCATCGCCGTCGTGTTCCCCGTCCTCCTGCTGCTCCGTCGCTACACGCCCCGGACGGGCTTCTGGGTGTCGACGGCCGTCTCCGCCTGGGTTGCGGTGGTCGGGTTCCGCTGGTTCATCGAGCGCACCTTCGGCTGACGCCGAACCGCCCCAGAAATGCCACAGGCCCGACCACCCGTTCGGGTGATCGGGCCTGCGCACGCGATCAGGGCGTCGAGGCTGCCGACGCCGATGCCGACGGCTTGGTCGACGGGGTCGTGCTCGGGTTGGGCGAGGAGGTCGAGCCGCTGCTCGTTCCGCCATCCGGGTCGTACTTGTTGGCCTTGCCGGTGAAGTCCGAACCCAGGGTCGACTTGCTGGTCGACGGGTAGGAGATCTTCGACGGGTCGCCGTCCGAGGTGTACGCGGTCCACTTGCCGTCGTCCAGCTGGTCGAGCCAGTAGTACGAGTCGAAGTCGACGGCTTTGGCTCCCTTCGGGCCCGAGCGGATGCGCGCGATCTGGTACGGGTCGAAATCGGCGTTGAAGGGCGACTTGGCCGGGTTCGACCCGACCAGCAGCGCGCCGATGATCTCGTAGGACTTGCCGCCCGACTCGCCCTCGCGGATCAGCGCCTTGTTCGTCGGCGCAACGCCCAGCGGCAGGGCCAGGGTCCAGTTCGTGTCGGCGCCCGGGGCCGCCGTCTTGATGTCGTCGGCGTTGCCGGCGAGTTCCTTCTGGATCGTCGCGTCGGTGCTCTGCTTGAAGTTGATGTGGGTCTGCGTGTGGAGCCCGACCTCGTAGCCGTTCTCGACCAGCCACGGCACGGCCTTCGGGTCACCGAACGGCCCGCTGTTCACGTAGAAGCTCGCGGTTGCCGGGAAGTCGGGGTTCGCCTCGGAAAAGGCCTCGAAGAATTCCGACCGCGGAATCAGGAGTCGGCTTGCCGTCCGCCCCGATCTGGATCTGGCCGGGCGACGAATCGTCGAACGTCAGGACAACCGGGTGCTTCCCGGCCGGGATGTCGATGTTCCCGGTAACCAGGTCCCGCGTCGTAATCGGGACAAATCCGGCCTTGTGCATACGCTCCAGCTCGGCCTTGAATTCGGGTCCGGTCTGGTCGTATTCGCCCTTCGCGTCCGGCTTGACGACGTGGTACATCATCACCGGCACCGAGCCGAGCTCGTTCGCCTCGACCGACGCCGGGTCCACATCACTGGCCGCCGGCGTCGGCGTCGCCGACGGTGCTGCCGATGAAGAACTTTCAGCTGTAGGCGCGCTGCTCTGATCCGCCTGCGGCTCGTCGTCATCGCCGCCACAGCCGGAAAGCAACAATCCGGTAACCGCTGCCAAGGCCACTACATCGCGTGGGCGCATTTTCCCCCCAAAGTCGTCTGGTACTGCCACTCTGATCCCGCGTGATCTTGCGGAATCGATCATGCAGTTGATCATTAATGGTGATCATGACGTAGTCGTGGCGGCGAGGGTGGGGAATCAGCGCCGTGCACAGGCTTCAACTCGGTAAAGGTGGATGGGGACTATGACTGAGGGCATGCAGCCCGCCCCGTGGGGGGACTCTGCCGACGCGGGCGCTGTGCCGCCGGCGGCGAAGAAGAAGCGCAAGACCGGTCGCAACGTGGCCATCGTCGGCGGTGTCGCGGCGCTGCTCCTCGTGGTCGGGGCTGCGGCGTTCCCGCTGACCGCCGGTTCGGTCGAGTTGGCCGCCAACAAGGAGCTCAAGTCGGCGCTCAACGCCGACGGGGCCAAGGACCTGGCCTTCACGGTCACCGGCGCCAAGATGTCCGACGTCACCCTCAAGCTCGACGGCAACGAGGTGCAGGGCTCGCAGGAGGGCGACAACGTCGTCTACAAGCCGGCCGACCTCTCCGAGGGCAAGCACACCTTCTCCGCGTCCAAGTCCGGCAGCCTGGGCCGCACCGCCAGCGCCACCGAGGACTTCGTCATCGACGCCACGGCTCCGATCCTGACGATCGACAAGCCGGCCGAGGACAAGCCCGCCTCCGCCGACGCGCCGTACAAGCTGACCGGCAAGGTCGAGGGCGCCAAGGAGCTCAAGGTCGACGACCAGGTCGTCGAGATCGCCAAGGACGGCACCTTCTCCAAGGACTACGAGAAGACCCCCGCCACCATCAAGGTGTGGGCGATCGACGAGGCCGGCAACGTCTCCGAGCAGAGCGTGTCGTCCAACCTGCGCCACCAGGGCATGCGCTCGGTGCACATGACCGCGCTCGCCTGGGCCCACGACGGGCTGAGGGCTCCGGTCATCCAGCTGCTCAAGGACAAGAAGATCGACAACATCCAGCTGGACATCAAGGACGAGGACGGCATCATCGGGTACGACTCCGAGGTACCGCTCGCCGATGAGTCCGGGGCGTCCAAGGACACGTACAACCTGGCCGAGGCCGTCAAGGAGATCCACGACCTCGGTGGCACGGTCGTCGGCCGCATCGTCGCCTTCCGCGACCCGAAGCTCGCGAAGTGGGCCATCTCCAAGGGCAAGATGGAGATGGTCACCCAGGACCCGTCCGGCAACGCCTACAACGCCGGCTCCTACGGTGCCGCGTCGTTCACCAACTTCGGCAACGCCGAGGTCCGCCAGTACAACATCGACCTCGGCGTCGAGGCGGCCAAGGCCGGCATGGACGACATCATGTACGACTACATCCGTCGTCCCGAGGCGAACGCGGCCTCCGGTGGCCTCGCGGGTCAGCGCTTCCCGGGTCTGGAGAAGTCCTCGATCGAGGGCGTCACCGATCAGGAGATGGGCATCGCGAACTTCGTGCGCGACGCCTCCGGCCCGATCCACGAGGCCGGCGCCGGGGTCGGCGCGGCAGTGTTCGGCATCTCGGTCTTCACGCCGGTCTCGGTCGCGCAGAACATCCCGCTGATGGCCCAGCACCTGGACTTCATCAACCCGATGGTCTACCCGTCGCACTGGGGCCCGGGCGAGTACAGCGTCGCGAAGCCGAACAGCCAGCCGTACGACATCGTCAAGCGGTCGCTGCAGGACTTCAACCGCCAGGTGCTCGGCACCAACTGCGTGATCATCCCGTGGCTGCAGGACTTCTCCCTGGGCGTCAGCTACGGCGTGGCCGAGGTCAAGGCCCAGATCAAGGCGACCAACGACGTCGGCATCAACAGCTGGATCCTGTGGAACGCGACCGCCAAGTACACCGGTGCCGCGCTCGAGGCGAAGGAAGCCTCGTCCGACGCCGAGGGCGAGCTGGTCTACTCGATCAACAAACCGGGCAACAACTCCGAGGGCACCAAGGACGCGGCCGCGGCGAAGGAGTTCATCGACGCCTACTACGAGGCGAAGCGGAACGGCACCACCTTCGTCGCCCCGGGTACGGCCACGGACGACACCAGCTCGGACACCACGGACGAGGCTGACAGCACGGACGACGCTGACAGCACGGACGACGCGACGCGACGGACGACCAGCTCCACCCCGGCGCCGACCTCGGCCTCGACCCCAGCGGCGACGCCGAAGTCGACCTCGACGCCGTAACACGCACAGCTTCACCGGAGCCCCGGCCCTTCTGGGTCGGGGCTCCGCGCTGTCCGGCCTACCCGATCGGAGGTGGGGTCAGGTCGTAGCGGGCAATGATGTCGGGCAGCCACTCGGCCGGGGCGAAGATCAGGCCGTAGCGTTCGGCAAGGGCCCCGATCGCCGCGGGATCCGGGGGCGGGTTCTCCATCATCTCGGCGAGCTCGCGGAAGAAGTGCTCGAAGCCGGCCGGGCTGATCACCTCGATCATCCGGGCCGGTACCTTGCCCGCGTTCCACATCGTGTGCAGCTCGTTGCGCGGCTTGGTGATGTAACCCCCGGGCCGAGCACGACCTCCCGGTCGCCGGAGCGGAACCCGATCTCGCCCTCGGTGACGATGGAGTACTCGTCCTCGCGGGTGTGGATGTGCGGCGGGACCAGCGCGCCGACCGGGAACGGGTGCTCGACGATCGACACCGAGCCGCCGGTGTTCTCACCCCACAGCTTGAACGCGACTCCGATCGATCCCAGGTTGCCCTCCGGGCCACCACCCGGCTGGACGACGGTGAGCGGGGGAGCTTCCATGCTGCGACCTCCTCAGGGACGGCCGCGAGCTCAGGTGACGCGCCTGGGCTCACCGGCGTAACGCTGATGGCTGCCAGTCTCGACCACGCGGCGCAGCCGGTCCAGGCCATCCCAGACCTCGGTGTAGCGGGTCGAGATCGGCGCGGGGCCGAGGCGCAGCCGGTCCGGCATGCGGAAGTCGGGCACCACGTTCGCCTCGGAAATCAGGGCCCGGCTGATCTCGAAGGCCTCGGGGTGACGCAGCGTCAGGTGTGAGCCGCGGCGCGGCCGGGTCGGCCGGGCTGGCGAGGCTCGAAGCCCGAGCGGTGTCAGCCAGTCCTCGCTCAGGGTGCGGGCCAGTTCGGTCAGCGCCATCCCCTTGGCCCGCAGCCGGTCCAGGCCGGCCTCGGCGAGCATCCGGACGCCCTCCTCGCAGGGCCGTCAGGCCGACCGCGGACTGGGTGCCGGTGAGGAACCGGCGCATCCCGGGATCCGGGTCGTAGTGCTCCCCCATCGCGAACTGGTCGCGCTGGCCGAACCAGCCCCAGATCGGCTGCCGCAGGTCGGCCTGCAGCTCGCGACGGACGTAGAGGAACGCCGGAGCTCCCGGCCCGCCGTTGAGGTACTTGTAGCCGCAGCCCACCGCCAGGTCCGCGCCGATCTCGGTGAGCTCGACCGGCACCGAGCCGGCCGCGTGGCACACGTCCCAGAGCATCAGGGCCCCGGCCGCGTGCGCGGCGGCGGTGATCGCGGGCAGATCGAGCAGGGCCCCGGAGCGGAAGGCGACCGCCGAGAGCGAGAGCAGCGCCACGTCGTCGTCCAGCGCGGCGACGACGTCGGCGACCGAGGGGCCGTGCACCGGGTCGGAGGCGATCATCCGCATCTCCAGCCCGCGGGCCTGGGCCAGCCCGGCCAGGGTGTAGCGGTCGGTCGGGAAGTTGTCGTCGTCGGTGACCACGACCGACCGGCCCGGCCGGGCGTCGCAGCCCGCCGCCGCGAGCTTGTAGAGGTTCACGGTGGCCGAGTCGCTGACGATGACCTCACCCGGGCGGGCCCCGAGCAGGTGCTCTCCGATGAGGTCCCCGACCCGCGTGGGCAGGTCGATCCAGCTCGGCCACGACCGGGCCAGCCCGCCGCCCCACTCCGCTTCGACCACCTCGCGCAACCGCTCGACCGTGGCGAGCGGGAGCCGGCCGAGGGAGTTGCCGTCGAGGTAGATCAGATCGGGGTCGGGTTCGACGAAGCGGGACCGGAACTGCGCGAGCGGGTCGGCCGCGTCGAGGGCCTCCGCTTCGCTCCGCGAGCTCATCCGCGTCCGGGCCCGTCGGCGACCGGCCGGGAGGCGTCGGCGATCCACTCGCTCCACGATCCGGTGTACACCGCCGGCGTCGCCAGCCCGGCGACGGTCATCGCCAGCGCGGTGTGCGCCGCGGTCACCCCGGAGCCGCAGTAGGCGCCGACCTCCTCGCGTTCCGCCCCGAGGACCGCGTACCGGCTGCGCAGGTACATCGGCGGATGCCAGCGCCCGTCGGGACTGACGTTGTCGAAGGTCGGTGCGCTGACCGCGCCCGGGATGTGCCCGCGGACCGGGTCGACGGGCGACTCGCCGGTGTAGCGCGCCTCGAGGCGGGCGTCGAGCAGCAACCCGAGCCGGGCCAGCCCGGCGGCACCGCTCGCGTCCAGGGTCGGCAGGTGCCCGGCTTCGGCCATGAAATCCCCTGCCGGGACGGTCGGCGACTCCCCGGACTGCACGCTCTGGCCGGCGGCCCGCCAGGCGGCCAGGCCGCCGTCGAGGACCCTGACCTCGCCGTGGCCGAAGTAACGCAGGCACCACCAGGCGCGGGCCGCGGCGAATCCGGGACCGTCGTCGTAGGCGACCACCGGCCCGGTGCCGACACCGAGACGGCGCATCGTCGCGGCGAACGCGGCGGTCGTCGGCAGCGGGTGGCGTCCCTGCGAGCCGTCACCCGGCGGGTCCGGCCAGGTCCGCGTCCAGATCGACGAACACCGCACCCGGCAGGTGCGCCTGCCGGTACCCCGCGGGGTCGGCCGGACCGGGCCCGGCAGTCACGTGTCCGGCCGGCCAGGGCACCGGCCAGCGGACGTCGAGCAGTCGCGGCGGGCGCGGCCCGGCCAGTTCTGCGGCCAGGGCATCGACGCCGACCAAGGTGTCTGCTCCGCCCACGGGCACCTCCGGAAGGGTGGTTCTAGTCACAATCCCATCGCAACCGCGCGGATCGGCGCACGTCGTCCACACCCGAATGTGCGCGCCCCAGTACTAAAACCGGGCGGAATGGGCTCCAATAACTCATGCACTTTCCCCGCGCCCGGTCCCGCCGTCCGGGCAGGACCCTCCGCGGGGCCCTCGCGGTCGCTCTGACCGCCGCGTTCACCGCCGCCCTGGGAGCCCCCGCCGACGCCGCCCGGACCGTCGAGGGCGCGAGTGTCGACCTGCCGGTCACCTTCAAGGTCTTCAACCGCAACACCACGAACATCCCCTGCCTCCATGAGCCGGACGGCGAGGCGTACACGGTCCACGCCAACCTGGTCGCTCCGAGGGACCTGGTCCGCGCCGACAGTCCGGCCGTGACGATGTACCTGCACGGCCTCGGGTACTCGAGCTTCTTCTGGCACCTGACCGAGATCCCCGAGTACGACTACGCCCGCGAGCAGGCCGAGCAGGGCCACGTCTCGCTGGTCATCGACCGGCTCGGCAACCCGGCGCACGACGACCTGAAGGACGGCAACGGCACCTGCCTGCCGGCGCAGGCCGACATGGCCGACCAGATCGCCGACGCCCTGCGCGAGGGCAACTACAGCACCCGGGGCGTCGTGCCGAAGTTCAGCCGGGTGATCCTGGCCGGACACTCCGCCGGTGGCCTGATCGCCGAGCTGACGCAGTCGATCTTCCAGAGCGCCGAGGCGCTCGCCGTCGTCGGCTACACCCACTTTCCCTCGCCGCTTGCCTTGCAGACCTTCCTCGCGGCCGGCCAGGACTGCCTGACCGCGCCGCAGCCCGCCCGCGGCGACTCCGGGGCGCCGAACTACGCACCGTTCGGGCGCACCGATAAAGACTTCGAGGCCGGGCACTTCCACAACGTCGAGCCGGCCGTTGCCGAGGTGGTGCTGCGCAAGCGCAACCGCGACGCCTGCGGCGACCTGCTCAGCGGGCTGCAGGGCCTCATCGGCACGAGCGCGATGACCCCGGCCATCGTGGTGCCGGTGCTGCTGATCAGCGGGGAGAACGACGCGCTGTTCGGGCCGGAAGGCAGCGCGATCGAGACCCAGAGCTCCTTCCCCCAGGCGTCCCGGCTGGGCGCGGTCGTGATCAAGAACACCGGGCACGCGGTGACCCTGGGCCGGAGCCACGAGGAGTTCCGCTACCTGATGGCCCAGTGGCTCGCGGCGAACGGCGCCTGAGCCTCCGTCAGTTCCTCACGGTCCGCAGCAAGGGAACCAGCAGTTCGTCCTCGGACAGTGATCCGTGCATGCCGATCATCTTCGCGATGAAGGTCGGCTCGGTCTTCGTGGCGACCACGCTGCCGGCCCCGGTGGCGATCGCCACCACGTCCCCGATCCGCTCCGAGTTCGCCTCGGCGACCGGGCCGAACCAGCCCGCCCCGATCGCCTCCTCCCGCGACAGCACGACCCATCCGTCGGTCAGTCGGGCGCGCCAGGCGGCCAGCACGTCGGCGGCCGCGCCCGGCACGGCGTGCACGTAGCGGGCCCGCGGCTCTCCGGCGATCAGCTCCACGCCCGCGCGCAGCTCGGGCTCGGTGTCGACGTCGATCCGCTCGTCCTCGATCAGGTCGACCATGCCGTGGTCGGCGGTGATCAGCAGCGCGGAGCCCGGCGGCAGCGCCGAACCGATCTGCTCGGCGAGGCGGTCGACGTGCGCGAGCTGGTGCCGCCAGGCCGAGGAGCCGACGCCCTTGCGGTGCCCGGTCGCGTCCAGGTCGCCGTAGTAGGTGTAGACGAGCGCCTTGTCCCGGGCGGGCCGCTCGGCCAGCGCTTCGAGGGTGGCGGCAGCCAGTTCGCCGGCCGACTCCGACGGGTACAGCGTCACCCCGCGGAAGGCCGCCCCGTTGAGTCCGCTGCCGCGGAAGCGGCCCGGTCCGAAGGAACTGACCTCCACGCCCGCCGCCGCGGCGCGCTCGAACGCGGTCGGGTGCGGCTGCCATGTGTCGGGGTCGACCTTGGCGGCATCCCACTGAAGGGCATTGAGGATGCTGCCGTCCGGCCCGCGCATGCTCAGTCCGAGGACGCCGTGCGCGCCGGGCGGCAGACCGGTGCCGAGCGAGGTCAGCGAGGTCGCGGTGGTGGACGGGAACCCGACCGCGAGGGTGCCTGCCGTCGGCAGCAGCGAGTGAAGGTAGGGGGCCTGGTCGGCGTGCGCCCGGAGCAGGTTCAGGCCGAGCCCGTCCACCAGCAGCACCGCGACCCGGGACGGCAGGTCCAGCTTCAGCGGGCCGGACTCCCCCGCCACCCCGAGCTCGCCCAGCACCGACGGCAGCAGGTCCGGCAGCCCGGCGGTGCCGTAGGCGAGTTCCCCGGCGGTGAAGTCTCCGGCGGGGGTCGCACCGGGGCTCACGCGCCGACGGCCGCGGACAGTGCGGTGGCGAACGCGAGCATCTCGGCGACCGTCTCCCGGCCGTCGCCGGCCTCGCTCACGCGCACCGAGAGGTCGTCGGCGCTGACCGTGCCGGTGTAGCCGTGGTCGGCCTCGCAGTTGGGGTCGCCGCAGGTGGCCGGCTCGAGGTCCAGCCGGCTCACTGCGCCCCAGCCGACCGTGAGCACGAGCTCGGTCGGCGGGGTGCCGACCGCGTACCGGGCCGGGTCGGCCACGGTGCGGCTGAGCACGACCGTGGACACCCGGCTGAGCGCGACGCTCTCGGTCGAGGTCGTCGCGTAGGCGACCGGGTTGTCCTCGTCGGCGCTGTGCTCGTCGGTGTGCCCGACGATGAGGCGGGTCGGGGTGAACGCGAGCACGGTGACGTGCCGGCGCACGGCCTCGGAGTCCAGCGTCGTCTCCTGGTGGACGAACCAGGACCGGATCGGCTCACTGCCGACGGCGAACTCGATCCCCTCCGCCACCAGCTCGGGGTAGTAGCCGCCGCGCTGGATCGCTGCCCGCAGGCTGCCTGAGATGCCGGTGTCCGCCATGGCGGTCATCCTCGCACCGGCACCCAGTCCTGCCGACCAACAACCCAGCAGACCATCAGTTCGTCCTCCCGGCCCGGGCGGTCCCGGCACGAGGCCGGGCAGCCTGGTGAACCCCAACCGGGCCGGAATCCGCGCGCTGGGCCCGTTGCGCGGGTCGTGGTGGATCTCGATCCGCTCCACGCCGGGCAGCGCCAGACCCGCCTCGGTCAGCGCGGCGGCCGCGCGCCGCGCGATCCCGCGCCGGACGGCGTCGACGTGGACCCAGTAGCCGATCTCCAGGGTGCCCGGCCCGTTGCGGGCCATCAGCCCGGCGCTGCCGAGCACGCGACCGGGCAGCAGATCCGGCGCGGAGATCCGGTAGTTGAACGCGGAGCGGAGCTCCCAGCAGCGGGCCGAGTCCCCGATGAACCACTCCGAGCCGGCGAGCTCGTAGCCGTGCGACCAGGGCATGAAGGGGGCCAGGTGCTCGCGGGAGGCGTCGACGGCCGCGTACTGGTCGGGCACATCCTCCGCCCGCCAGCGCTCCAGGCGGACCGGACCCCATTCCAGGGCCGCCGGCGGCGCGTCGCCCGGAACCCAGGTCTCGGACGTCATCACGGCAGCGTGACCGCCTGGGCCGGTCCCGGCAACGTCATTTCCCGCCCCCACTTGTGTAGGGAGCGCCGTTGACCGCCACCGCGGGCGGGGTAAAGGTGCAGGTGAAAGCCCGTCCCGTCGCATCAGGAGTCCGCCATGAGCACGAACCCCGCCGCCACCGAGGCGTTCCGCGCCGCCCGCGACCACCTGCTCTCGATCCGGACCGACTACGCCGCTGCCCGGGACACCTTCACCTGGCCGGAGCTGGAGCGGTTCAACTGGGCGCTGGACTGGTTCGACGTGACCGCCGCCGAGATGCCGGACGCCAAGGCGCTCTGGATCGTCGAGGAGGACGGTACGGAGGCGATCCTGTCCTTCGGCGCGCTGCGGGACCGCTCGAACCGGCTGGCGAACTGGCTGCGCGGCGCCGGCGTCGGGCGCGGCGACAAGGTGATCGTCATGCTCGGCAACCAGGTCGAGCTGTGGGAGACCGCGCTGGCCGCGATCAAGCTCGGCGCGGTGATGATCCCGTCGACCACGCTGCTGGGCACCCCGGACCTGATCGACCGGGTCAGCCGGGGCGAGGCCCGCCACGTCATCACCAACGGCCGCGACGCCGGCAAGTTCGACGACGTCCCCGGCGAGTACTCCCGCGTGGCCGTCGGCGGTGCGGACGGGTGGCAGACCTTTCCTGACACCACGTCAGGTTCTGCGGAGTTCACCCCCGACGGCGAGACGCTCGCGACCGATCCGCTGCTGCTCTACTTCACCTCCGGCACGACCGCGAAGCCGAAGCTGGTCGAGCACACCCACGTCTCCTACCCGGTCGGCTGCCTGTCGACGATGTACTGGATCGGCGTGCAGCCCGGCGACGTGCACCTGAACATCTCCTCGCCCGGCTGGGCCAAGCACGCGTGGAGCAACCTGTTCACGCCGTGGACCGCGCAGGCCTGCGTGATGCTCTACAACTACGCCCGCTTCGACGCCCCCGCGCTGCTGTCGGTGATGAAGCGGGCCGAGGTGAACACCTTCTGCGCGCCGCCGACGGTGTGGCGGATGCTGATCCAGGCCGACCTCGCCTCCTGGCAGCTGCCGCTGCGCGAGTGCGTCGGCGCCGGTGAGCCGCTCAACCCCGAGGTGATCGAGCAGGTCGAGAAGGCCTGGAACATCACCGTGCGGGACGGGTTCGGCCAGACCGAGACCACCGCGCTGGTCGGCAACCCGCCCGGGCAGCCGATCAAGCCGGGCTCGATGGGCCGCGCGCTGCCCGGCTACACGATCGCGATGGTCGACCCGCTCACCGGCGAGCCCGGCGACGACGGCGAGATCTGCATCGACCTCTCGCAGCCGCACCTCGGCCTGATGGTCGGCTACAAGGGCGACCCCGAGCGCAACGAGGACGTGACCCGCGGCGGGTACTACCACACCGGCGACGTCGGGACCCGGGACAGCGAGGGCTACATCACCTACGTCGGCCGGGCCGACGACGTGTTCAAGGCCTCGGACTACCGGATCTCCCCGTTCGAACTGGAGTCGGTGCTGATCGAGCACGACGCCGTCGCCGAGGCCGCCGTCGTCCCGTCACCCGATCCCTTGCGGCTCGCCGTCCCGAAGGCCTTCGTCGCCCTGGCCGCCGGCCACGAGCCGTCGCGGGAGACCGCGCTGTCGATCATGAAGCACTGCCGGACCGAGCTCGCGCCCTACAAGCGGATCCGCCGCCTGGAGTTCGCCGAGCTGCCCAAGACGATCTCCGGCAAGATCCGCCGCGTCGAACTGCGCAACGCCGAGCACGAGCGGCACGCGCCCAAGATGTCCGGTACGGGCGAGTACGCCCCCCGCAACGCCGCCGAGTTCTGGGAAGAGGACATCCCCGAGCTCAAGGAGTAGCTCAGTTGCCGGACGGACCGGTTCGGGTGGTGGCCCAGCGCAGGGCGTCGGAGTCTCCGCCGGTGTCGGGGAGCACCTCCGAGGGCACGTCCGAGGTCAGGTCCGAGGACGCGTCCGAGTACTCCACGGGCTCGTTCGCCGGCTGAACCGCCGGGGACTTGCTGCCCGCACCGTCGAACGCGAGCGCGCTCGTGCCGCCCGCGATGGCGAGCACACCGAGCACCATCGAGCCGACGGCGAATCGCTTGATGACGCCCATGACTGCCTGTCCTCCCCGTTAATCGCCCCAACCGGACGATCCCCCCGCGCACTGGGACGGAGCCGACGGCCGCCTGGTTCCCGCCGGGGTCAATCCGAAGCCCGTTCGCAACAAACATGAGCCTGTTTCCGCCGCGAGTCATCTGGTGTGGGCCGTCCGGGGTACGAGAAGGTGCGGCGGTGACCAGGTCATCCGACGGCGCCGGGCTGCCGGTCGCCCTGCTCGTCTCGCTGCTGCTGCTCATCGGGGTGGCCGGGATCGGCCTGGCCGCCGGTCCCGAGGTCATCTCCCCCGACCTGGATTCAAGGGCAGTGCCCCAGGAGGTGACCGTTCCGGAGGAGAAGCCCTCGCAGGGTGAGCAGACCGCCAACGAGACCTACCTGCGCGAGGCCCTGGGCGACGACTTCGAGATCGAGGGCGACGAGCTGACGGCCACCAACATCGACAACCTCCCGGCCGACCTGGTCGCGCACGCCTCGATCGGGTTCGTGCTTCCGCGGGAGGGCGCGTTCACCTGCGACAACACCGGCGCCGACGAAGGCCTCGCCGGCCATAACGCGGAGTGCGAGGAGCGGCTCATCCCGGCCGCGGCACCGTCCTGATCGAGACCGTCGCTCCCCGGCACTCGGCCTCGGGCTCGAACTTCGGCGAGGTCTCGATCTTCTACCTGCACGAGGACGGCTACGTCATCGTCGTCCAGATCTTCGTGCTGGGCAAGCCCGCCGAGGGCAGCACCACCGAGATCGAGCAGGACGTCAGCGACTACCTCGCATCCCTGGAAGAGGCGCTGATCGCCGCCGCCGTCGACGACCGGGTGCGGGCTCCCGCCTGATCCGTTCGCTCATGAATGAGCGGAGCGTCGATTTCGGCGGCGTTCGGACCCGCAAATCGACGCTCCGGTCATGCAAGAGCCCATGGAGGCGCCTGATCTCTGCGCGAGTGCGGCAACCTGGGGTGCGCACCCGCTCGTAGGACTCAATGACGGAGCCACGGGAGGGCGGCGGGGTGGGGACGTTCGGGGCGCGCAGCGCCGACGAGGAAGAGTTCGCGGCCTTTGTCCGCGGCTCCCAGCGTCGGCTGCGCCGGCTCGCGTACCTCGTGTGCGGGGACTGGCACCGCGCCGAGGATGTCGTGCAGACGGCCCTCACTCGGCTGTACGCGCGGTGGTCGACGATCCGCCGCGACGAGGGCCCGGACCGCGGCGGCCACCGACGCGGACATGGCCCCGGGTTCCGTGGCCCACCGCGAGGCCGCTCTCGCCGCCGATGGACCAGACGAGGCGACCGCCCACGCGCAGAACCTCGACGTCCTGAACTCCCGCCTCGGCCGGGGCGGCTTCCAGCGCGCGAACCCGGACGCCAGGCCCCCGTTTCAGGACTCCCTCGAACTCAAGCTCGGCAGTGCGATCGCGAAGAAGGGGACGAAGCCCTGGGCCGCCCGGTCAGGTACGAGCCCGCGGCGCCGATCGGCCCGACTTTCATGACCGGGGCGTCGATTCCAGGCCCGAAATCGGCCCCAAATCGACGGCCCGCTCATTCATGAGCGGGCGGACACGCCGGAGGGTGGAGTGGGCGCGCCGGGTGCGGGATCGTCGGCGGGGCAAGAGAAAATGGGGCCATGGCCAAGACTCCACCCCCGCCCGCTGCCCCTGACGAGCGCATCATCGAGACGGACGTCTCGGAGGAGATGCGCGGCTCGTTCCTGGAGTACGCGTACTCCGTCATCTACTCCCGCGCGCTGCCGGACGCGCGGGACGGGCTCAAGCCGGTGCACCGCCGGATCCTGTACCAAATGGCGGACATGGGGCTCCGGCCCGACCACGGCCATGTGAAGAGCGCCCGGGTCGTCGGCGAGGTGATGGGCAAGCTGCACCCGCACGGTGACGGCGCCATCTACGACGCCCTGGTGCGGATGGCCCAGCCGCTGGCCATGCGGCTGCCGCTGATCGACGGGCACGGCAACTTCGGCTCCTACGCCGACGCGCCGGCCGCGATGCGGTACACCGAGTGCCGCCTGGACGCCGCCGCGATGGCGATGGTCGAGGCGATCGGCGAGGACACCGTCGATCTGATCCCGAGCTACGACGGGTCCGAGGTCGAGCCGATCGTCCTCCCGTCGGCGTTCCCCAACCTCCTGGTGAACGGCGCCGCCGGCATCGCGGTCGGCATGGCCACCAACATGGCCCCGCACAACCTCGGCGAGGTGATCGCCGCGGCGCGGCACCTGATCAAGCACCCCGAGGCCGACCTCGACGACCTGATGCGCTTCGTGCCCGGTCCCGACCTGCCCACCGGTGGGAAGATCATCGGCCTGGACGGCGTCCGCGAGGCCTACGAAACCGGTCGCGGCACCTTCCGCACCCGGGCCACCACGCACATCGAGAATCTGACGCCCCGTAAGAAAGCCATCATCGTCGACGAGCTGCCGTTCGGCGTCGACCCGGAACGGGTGGTCGCGAAGATCGCCGAACTGGTGCGCGGGAAGAAGCTGGCCGGCATCGCGGATGTCGCCGACCACACCGACAAGGACAACCCGCTGCGCCTGGTCATCGAGATCAAGAGCGGCTTCGTCCCCGAGGCGGTACTCGAGCACCTCTACAAGCTGACGCCGATGGAAGACTCCTTCGGCATCAACAACGTCGCCCTGGTCGACGGGCAGCCGCTCACGCTCGGCCTGAAGGAACTGCTGCAGGTCTACCTGGACCACCGCTTCACCGTGGTCCGCCGCCGCAGCGCCTACCGCCGCGGCAAGGCCTCCGACCGACTTCACCTGGTCGACGGACTGCTCGTCGCCCTGCTCAACATCGACGAGGTCATCCAGGTCATCCGCACCAGCGACGACGCCGCCGCCGCCAAGACCCGCCTGATGGAGATCTTCGAGCTCACCGACATCCAGGCCACCTACATCCTGGACACCCCGCTGCGCCGACTCACCCGTCTGGACAAGCTCGAGCTCGAGCGCGAGGCCGAGACCCTGCGCGCCACGATCGCCGAACTCGACGCGCTGCTGAACTCCGACGATCTGCTGCGCGGCCTGGTGTCCACCGAACTCGGCGAGATGAGCAAGAAGTTCGCCACCCCGCGCCGCACGGTGCTGCTGGAGTCGGCGGGCATGCCGGCGGTCGCGGTGTCCCTCGAGGTCACCGACGACCCGTGCTGGGTGCTGCTCTCCGCGACCGGCCTGCTGGCCCGCACCCCGACCGACGAGGACCTGCCGGCCGACGGCCCGCGGGCCAAGCACGACGTCATCGTCTCGGCGGTGCGCTCGACCGCACGCGGTCACGTCGGGGCACTGACCAGTGCCGGCCGGCTGATCCGGCTGCCCGTGCTGGACATGCCCGCGGTCCCGATCACCGCCGCTCCCCCGGCCCTGTCCGGCGGCGGCGCACTGAGCGAGTTCGTCCGGCTCGAGAAGGGCGAGAAGGTCGTCGCGCTCGCGAGCCTGGACCCGGACGGGCCGATCCTCGCGATCGGCACCGCGCACGGTGTGGTGAAGCGGCTCAAGCACGACGTGCCCTCGAACAAGGACGAGTGGGAGGTCATCTCCCTCAAGGACGGCGACCGCGTCATCGGCGGCGGGCCGGTCAACAGCCCGGGCGACGACCTGGTCTTCGTCACCACCGACGCGCAGATGCTGCGCTTCCCGGCCGACAAGGTCTCCGCGCAGGGCCGTTCCAGCGCAGGCATGGCCGGCATCAACCTGAGCAAGGGCGCGCGGGCGCTGTGGTTCGGCGTCGTCGACCCGAACCGCGACGCCCTGCTGGTCACGATCGCCGACACCTCCGGCGCGCTCGACGTCGGCGGCGGATCGGTGAAGGTCACCCCCTATCAGGAGTACCCCACCAAGGGCCGGGGCACGGGCGGCGTGCGCTGCCAGCGCTTCGTCCGCGGCGAGGACACCCTCACCCTGGCCTGGGCCGGCCCCGCGCCGGCCCGCGCGTCCAGTGCCAACGGCGCTCCGGCCGACCTGCCCGCGGTCGACCAGCGCCGCGACGGGTCCGGGGTCAAGTTGACGAAACCCGTCACCGCGGTGGGCGGTCCCGTCCAGTGACGGGACATTGCGTCGAGCACTAACGTCCGTTCATGACCATCCACACGTTCTCCGTCGACGTTTCTGACGATGACCTCAAGGACCTTCGCGAGCGCCTGGCCCGCACACGGTGGCCGGACGCCCAGACCGTGCCGGACTGGTCTCAGGGCATCCCGCTGGACTACGTGCGCGAGGTCTGTGACTACTGGGCCGACTGGGTACGACTGGCGCCGGGTCGAGTCGAGGCTCAACAGCCTCGACCAGGTCATGGTCCGTCTGGACGGCGTGGGAATTCACGCAATCCACGCACCCTCACCGGAGCCGAACGCACGACCGCTGATCCTGACCCACGGCTGGCCGGGCTCGATCGTCGAGTTCCTCGAGGTCATCGAGCCTTTGCGCAACCCCGCCGCCCACGGCGGTGACCCCGCCGACGCCTTCCACGTCGTCGTACCGTCGCTGCCCGGCTTCGGCTTCAGCCAGCGGCCGACGACGGCCGGCTGGTCGGTGCAGAAGACCGCTGCCGAGTGGTGCAACCTCATGAAGGCCCTGGGCTACCCGCGCTTCCTCGCCCAGGGCGGGGACTGGGGCTCCCTCGTCACGACGGTCTTGGGCACACATCACCAGGACGATGGTGTCGACGGGATCCACCTCAACTTCGCCCTGGCCAAGCCCGAGGCGTTGATGGCGCTCGGCGAACCCACGCCGGAGGAGATGGGGCTAGCTCGGCAAGATGGGCGCCTACGTCGAGCAGGAGAACGGGTACTCCCAGCAGCAGACGACGCGGCCGCAGACCCTCGGGTACGGTCTGGCCGACTCCCCGGCCGGGCAGTGCGCGTGGATCCTGGAGAAGTTCAAGGCCTGGAGCGGGGTCGACCACCCCGAGGAGGCCTTCTCCCGCGACCACCTGCTGGACAACATCTCGGTGTACTGGCTGACCAACACCGGCACATCCTCGGCGCGGCTGTACTGGGAGTCGCATGTCGATGGTCTTCACCGACTTCAGCGAGTGCAAGGCACCGAGTGCCTACTCCAACTTCCCGCACGACGTGATGAGAATCAGCGAGCGGTGGGCACGCACGCGCTACACCGACATGCGCTACTTCAACCAGCTCGAGACCGGCGGGCACTTCGCGGCCATGCAACTGCCCGAGGTGTTCGTCGACGAGGTCCGCAACGGCCTGCGCCCCATGCGGTGAGCTGACAGGTCGTCAGATCCGCTTGACGACCCCGCACGCCACGCGATTGCCGGCGTTGCCGGTCTTCATCGTCTTGTCGGGCGCGGCCGCGGAGTTCTCCGTGTACTGATCCGAGCCGTTGCCGACGGGAACGTTGCCGAAGTTGTCCGGGCCGGCGTGCAGCATCACCGCGGAGCCGAGCAGACGTCCGAACGGCACCTTGTCGAGCTGGAATGCGATCCGGGCCTTGCCGCTCGCGAGGGTGAACACGCTCGGCATGTCACCGACGTGCGAGCCGTGCGTCTCGCCCTCGTCGGCGAGGTGACCGTCGGCCGAGAGGAACCAGGTCGCCGGGTCGCCGCCGGCGTCGGCGACGCAACCGGTTCCGGCGTCAGGCAGGTTGTTGGCGTGGATGTGGAACCCGTGGAACCCGGCGGCGACGTTCGCGTTCTTGCGGAAGACCGCGACCACCTCGGTCGTCTTGCCGACGTTGCGGAAGGTGACGATGCCGACCTTCTTGCCGGCGGCGTCCTTGAGCACGGCGCGGGCGATCTGCGGCCCGGCGGCGGGGGCCGCTCCGTCAGAGAGATCGGAGACGGCCGCCGGCTGCACCACCACATCGGAGGAGCCCGCCGTGTTCGCGAGCACCGCGCCGCCGGTGGCGGCCAGGGTCAGGGCGGCACCGGCCGCGATCCAACGACGCACCATGAGGACCTCCTCACCTCGGCCGCAGCCTATGTCGGGGCCTGAGTCATGGGAACGATCAGGGGAGCTCGGTGCGCAACTGAGCCGCCAAGCGCACGGCCGCGTCGATCTCCGCCTTGCGGATCGACACGCTCTCGACGTTGAACCCGAAGGGAAGGCCCACAGCGGAACAGAAGCCGGCCAGGTCGTGCGCCGTCGCCAGGCACTGCTCGAACGATGCGGCGAGCAGGTCCTCGCTGTGCACCAGGGCGTTCTCCATCCAGCGCGGAACGTCGACGCCCAGCCAGCGCAGGAACTCCAGCGTCTTGAGTGACCCGCACACCGACAGCGTGAAGATGATGGGGGCTTCGATGCCGCCGCGGTCGCGCACCGCGTAGTGGTAGTCCGACACCAGGTTGCGCGCCGCCTGGACGTCGTAGACGACCTGCGTGATGAAGAAGCTTGCCCCCTGCTCCTGCTTGGCGATCAGCCGCAGGTGCTCCGACTTGCCGCCGGTGTGGCGTTCCGGGATCGCGACGCCACCGAGAAGCAGGTCCGGTCGCACCTCACGCCGGAGTTCTTGGGCACGCGGCAGCGAGGTCTGCACGGGCGTCTCACGCGACGACGCACCGACGAACACCGTCGACGTGCGCTCGGCATCCTGGCCGGCCAACCATCCGGTGAGCTCGGCTTCGGCGTACTTGCCCACGCACCGGTATACGACCAGCGACCGGTCCCACGAGCTCAGGTAGTTCGAGGCGTAGTCCGCAGGGTCCAGGGTCGGCAGGTACGGGAACGGGCGCGCGCCCGCGTTGCGGTCGTCCTCCTCGGCGATGTCGTAGAGAACGAGGCCATCGATGTCGAGGGGCGCGAGCCGTTGCAGCGTCACCTCCGCCACCTGCTGCAGATCGGCCACCGCCGTGCTCAGCCGCGGAGGCGTCAGGCCGAACAGCAGGATGCCGCTGTCCCGTTCGCGGATGCGCTGCGCCAGGGATGCCCGCGCGATGGCGGCCACGGAGCTAGGCGTCGATGCGGGAGCGGTCGAGTACCGCGGCCGAATCGACGATGAAGTTCTTGCGCGGCGCCACGTCGTTGCCCATCAGCAGCTCGAAGACCCGCTCGGCGTCGGCGATGTCGCCCCCGGTGATCCGGCGCAAGGTGCGCGAGGCGGGATTCATCGTGGTGTCGGCCAGTTGGTCGGCGTCCATCTCACCGAGGCCCTTGTAGCGCTGGATCGGGTCCTTCATCTTGCGGCCCTTACGGTTCAGGTCGGAGACTGTGCGGCGCATCTCGGCATCGGTGTAGGTGTAGATGAACTCGTTCGCCTTGCGCCCGGCGTTGACCACCTCGATGCGGTGCAGCGGCGGCATCGCGGCGTAGACCCGGCCCGCCTCGACCAGCGGGCGCATGTAGCGATGGATCAACGTGAGCAGCAGCGTGCGGATGTGCGCGCCGTCGACGTCGGCGTCGGTCATCAGGATGACCTTGCCGTAGCGCGCGGAGTCCAGGTCGAAGGTGCGTCCGGACCCGGCGCCGATCACCTGGATGATCGCGGCGCACTCGGTGTTCTTGAGCATGTCGCCGAGCGAGGCCTTCTGGACGTTGAGGATCTTGCCGCGGATCGGCAGCAACGCCTGGAACTGCGCGTTGCGCGCACGCTTCGCGGTGCCGAGGGCGGAGTCACCCTCGACGATGAACAACTCGGAGCGGTCGACGTCCTCACTGCGGCAGTCGCACAACTTGGCCGGCAGCGACGAGGTCTCCAACGCGTTCTTCCGGCGCTGGGTCTCCTTGTGCTGACGCGCCGCGACGCGGGTGCGCGCGGCCGAGACGACCTTGTCGATGACCGTGCGGGCGGCCTGCTTGTTCGGGCCGCGGGTCGAAGTGAGGAACGCTTTCAATTCCCGGGCGACGACGTTGCTGACGATGCGCGTCGCGGCCGAGGTGCCGAGGATCTCCTTGGTCTGGCCCTCGAACTGCGGCTCGGCCAGGCGGACGGTGACGACGGCGGTGAGGCCCTCGAGCACGTCGTCCTTGAGCAGCGACTCGTCATTGACCTTGAGCGCCTTCGTCGCCTTGGCGACGTCGGTGAACGTCTTGACCAGCGCCCGCTCGAAACCTTGGACGTGGGTGCCGCCCTTGGGGGTGGCGATGATGTTGACGAACGAGCGCACCGTGGCGTCGTAGCCGGTGCCCCAGCGCAGCGCGATGTCGACGCCGAGTTCGCGGGTGACCTCGGTGGCGGTCATGTGGCCGGCGTCGTCGAGCACCGGCACGGTCTCGACGAACGTCTCCGAGCCGGCCAGGCGCAGCGTGTCCATGACCGCGACGTCGGGGGCGAGGAAGTCGCAGAAGGCGCTGATGCCGCCGTCGAAGTGGAAGGTCTCCTCGGCCGGCGCGGCGGCCTCGCCCACCACCTTTCGATGGTCACTGACCCGGATCGTCAGCCCGGGGACGAGGAACGCAGTCTGGCGCGCACGGGTGTGCAGTTCGTCACGGGAGAGCTTGGCCTCGGCGAGAAAGATCTGTCGGTCCGGCCAAAAGCGGACCCGGGTCCCGGTGACCCGTTTGGCCACCCGGCGGACCTTGGACATGCCGGAAGCGGCGGTGAACCTCGCCTTCGGGCCGTCGCCGTCGAACGTTCCCGGAGTGCCGCGCCGGAAGCTGATGGCGTGCGTTGCGCCATCCCGGTCGACCTCGACGTCCAAACGCTCTGACAGCGCATTCACAACTGACGCACCGACTCCGTGCAGGCCGCCGGTCGCGGCGTAGGAGCCGCCGCCGAACTTTCCGCCGGCGTGCAGCTTGGTCATGACGACCTCGACGCCGGAAAGCCCGGTCTTGGGCTCCTTGTCGACCGGAATCCCGCGCCCGTCGTCGCGGACCTCGACCGAGCCGTCAGCGTGAAGCAGCACGTCAATGGCGGTGCAGTGGCCTCCCGAGGGCCTCGTCCACCGCGTTGTCGATGATTTCCCAGAGGCAATGCATCAGCCCTCGGGAGTCGGTGGAGCCGATGTACATACCGGGGCGCTTGCGAACCGCCTCCAGCCCCTCGAGAACCAGCAGGTGACGGGCGGTATACCCGGAGTCAGGAGCCCCCTGCAGGGCGGTGGTCTGGGCTGTCACACGGCCTCCGTCGCGCTCACAGACACAGGTTATCTGCGCGCTCCGACGGGAATTTCACGGCGCGCCGCCACCTTTCTGTGATCGTCCGGACGGTGGATGCCAACACGCCGAACGGGTAGTTCAAGCAGGCGCGTGCGTATTGGTCGGAACCGGACACGCGCAATAACCCGTCCAAGCTCACGTCCTGCGCGAATGGCTTCATGCATCATCAAGGCAACGGCATCCGCAGGGCCGCAGGTGCCAAGCGTTGGCGTTCTGTGATTCACGACATGCGTGATCGGAAACCAGTACCGGGTAACGTCGAAGGACGGGAACCAAACGTCCGAAGGGGTTGTTAGGCCCAGTACCACCGATCGAGAGGGGCGACCGTGACCGCACTGCTTGCCACGACCACCTCCCTGACGGCTGCCGACCGGTGTGACCGGTGCGGTGCCCAGGCCTACATCCGCGTGGTCCTCAATTCCGGGACCGACCTGCTCTTCTGCGCGCACCACGGGCGTCAGTACGAGCTGAAGCTGCGCGAGATCGCCTCTGAGTTCCACGACGAGACCACCCGTCTGGAGAGCACGCCGGCCACCGCCTCCGCCGACGAGCACTGAGCGCGGGGCGCGCCCGGGAGTTCACAGCACAAGCGTCGACGGCGGCGGTCACCTTTGGGTGACCGCCGCCGTCGTTTTGTGTACCCAGGAGTGAGTACGGGACAGAAAGTTCCCGATTTTGGGGTTGGACCGGTCACGTCTTCGCGCGCCCATCCGAACGGTGGCACGGCGGCGTATAGGGGGCAGGAAATCTGCCCCCTCCCCCTGGAGAGACACCATGAAGACCCCCTTCAAGACGATGACCGCGGCTCTCGCCGCCGGCACCGTCCTGAGCGCCCTGACGCTGACCGCTGCCCCGTCCGCGGGTGCCGCCTCCGCCAAGGCGTGCGGCACCGACCGCGCCGCCGGCCTGGAGGCCGTGGCGCTCACCGCGAACGGCAAGCTGCTCTGCCTCGACGTCGACGACCCGGCGCGCGCCCGCACGATCGGCACCGTGTCCGGCCTGGACTCCGGCGCCGAGCTCATCGGTATCGACTACCGGCCGGAGAACGGCAAGCTCTACGGCATCGCGAAGAACGGCGGGATCTACACGATCAGCGCCAAGAACGCGAAGGCCACCAAGGTCGCCACGATGAGTGAAGCCCTGTCCGGCGCGTCCTTCGGCGTCGACTTCAACCCGACCGTGGACCGCCTGCGCATCATCAGCGACACCGGCCAGAACCTGCGCGTCGACGTCAGCAGCGGCGCGACGACCAAGGACGGCGGCCTGACCAACCCGGTGCCCCCGCCCGGCATGGGCACCACCGAGGCCGCCGGCGTGACCGCCGCGGCGTACACGAACAATGACAAGATCGCGAAGACGGACACCGCGACCACGCTGTTCGACCTCGACACGGCGCTGGACCGGGCCGCGATCCAGTCCCCCGCGAACGCCGGAAACCTGGCGGCGACCGGCAAGCTCGGCATCAATGCAGCGGCGGCCAGCGGCTTCGACATCTACTCCACGCTCAAGAACGGCCAGTCGCGCAGCAACGTCGGCTACGCGGCGCTGAGCAACGGCACCCGCAGCTCGCTCTACAAGGTCGACCTGCTCGACGGCTGCCTGAACTCGCTCGGGAAGTTCGCGAACAACAAGGGCCAGATCATCGGCCTCACGCTGCCGCTCAACCAGCGCTGAGCCACGCCCCGGGAATGCGCGGGCGCGCCTGGGTACTTTTCTCGGCATGAGTGAGGAAGCAGCCGGGCGCGCCGGCACCGTGCATCTGGGGTCTATCGAGGTCAATCGCATGGGCTACGGCGCCATGCAGATCACCGGTGAGGGCATCTGGGGCCCGCCGGCCGACCGGGACGGCGCGATCGCCGTGCTGCGCCGCGCGGTCGAGCTGGGAGTGGACTTCGTCGACACCGCGAACTCCTACGGCCCGTACGTCTCCGAGGAGCTGATCCGGGAGGCGCTGCACCCCTACGACGGCGTCACGATCGCCACCAAGGCCGGGCTGCTGCGCACCGGGCCGCGCGCCTGGCACCCGCTGGCCCGGCCGGAGTACCTGCGCCAAGAGGCGGAGATGTCGCTGCGCCGGCTCGGGCTGGAGCAGATCCCGCTCTACCAGCTGCACCGCATCGATCCGCTCGTGCCGCTGGAGGACTCGGTCGGCGAGCTCGCCGAGCTCCAGAAAGAGGGCAAGATCGGCCACATCGGCCTGTCCGAGGTCGACGTGCCGCAGATCAGGGCCGCGCGCGCCGTCGCGGAGATCGTCAGCGTGCAGAACCGCTACAACCTCGCCGACCGGGCCCACGAGGCCGTCGTGGACTACTGCGACGCCGAGGGCATCGCGTTCATCCCCTGGTACCCGGTCGCCACCGGCGAGCTGGCCCGACCCGGCGGTGTCCTCGACAGCTTCGCTTCCTCCCACGGCGCGACCCCGGCCCAGCTCGCGCTGGCCTGGCTGCTGCGCCGCTCGCCGGTGATGCTGCCGATCCCGGGCACCAAGTCGATCGCGCACCTGGAGGAGAACGTCGGCGCCGTCGACGTCGTGCTCAGCGACGACGAGTACGCCCGACTGACGTCCGCCGTCTAAAGGCGCGACAGCGTCCCGTCCGGCCCGACGTAGATCCGCACCTGCGACTGGCCGTGCTGCACCGTGAGCACGCCGCCGAGAAGCGGCGCGCCGACGAAGTCGGCGCGCACCGGAGTGGCCCGATCCCCGGCCATGAGGACGGTCAGGAAGGTCGGGTCCTGTCCGACCTGAGAGAACGCCACTACCGGCGCGGGCGTGCGGTCGAAGAGACGACCTGACACCCAGCCCTGGTAGGGATCGTTCTGGCCTCGGATCACGTCGGTGGAGGCTCCGGAGGAGTCCAGGAGAGAACGGAATCCGCACCAGCGTCAGGCCCGTCCCGTCCGGCGCGTAGGCGGAGACCGCGTGCGGACCTGCCTCAGCGACCTCGAGCTCGGGCGCGAGGTGCCAGAGCTGGTCGTATCGCTGCGCCGGACCACCACGGACCCGGTCGAGCACGACGATCGCGTCCGGCTCCTGGAGAAAGAGCACGTCGCGCGTCCGGGCCGCGCCGATGGCGTTGTCGGTGACCTCGAAGTACTGCGCAGCCTCGGCGATGCGCGACCGCGCGAGCGTGGTCGCTGCCGCGAAGTCCACCGGGGAGTCCGCGGGCAGGAGCACGTTGTGGGCCCGGGCCGACTGCAGGTAGGCGCGGTAGGGACCGGCGAGATAGCCCTCGTGCCCTGAATCGACGAGCAACTGCCGGCCGCCGGCGTACCAGGTCAGCGCCTGGTGATCGTTGTGCCCGTGGAACTGGCGGCCGGGACCGAAGCGCAGGCTGTAGAACGATTCCGCGCCGAAGGGACGTTCGGTCCCCCAGCCGGAGCGGCCGAACACGTACCCGCCGGGGTACACGCCGACCACGTCCTCCGGCGGCAGTGCCCTGCTCGCCGAGCGTCGCCGCGTACTCCCCCGGTGTGCCTGCCACGCGGGGCGCGGTGGCAGAGGCGAACGTGTCCCCGAGCGGGACGAGATGACCGTTCGGCATGGTGGCGTCGGCGAGGAACTGCAGCAGCAGGGGCAATCGGTCGCGAACGACGTCCGGTACGTCCCGTCCGCACGCGGTCAGGTCCCGGGCGATCTGTCGCCACAGGAAGTACACCGTCTGCCCGTAGCTGAGTGCTTGTTCGTTGGTGGCGCCGTCAACTCCGATGACCGGGCCGGACGACGGAGTCGCGGAAGGACTCGGCCACCCGCGACTCCGCCAGGGTCACCCAGCCGTCATTGCCGGTCAGGCAGCCGAGGGCCAGGAGGGCGCGGATCTCCATGGTTCCGCGGTTCCACACGCCCGACCAGCGTTCCGACAGCACCCTCGCGTGCTCGTCGAGGCCCGGACTCAGCCACTTCCGGGTGCCCAGCACGGCCGTGGCGCACAGCAAGGTCTCGGCTCGTTTTGCCGTGAGCGTGGGGGCCCAGGCCGGCCTTGTCTCAGCGGCGACCGGCGCAGGGTTGTCGGCGAGGAAATCGCGGAGAATGGCCGCCGCGCGGAGGCGGTACTTGTTCGCCTCGCCGGCTCGGCGGAGCAACGGCTGAACCCATGTGAGGTCACGGAACCGGGCGGTCCAGCTCGGATGGCCGTGGGGGTCGAGATTCCAGTCGATGTCCGGGCCGCCGATCCGCACCGGTTCAAACCCCGCCACGTCGAGCCAGCCGGCCATGACCCGGTCCGCCGCGGCGCGATCCTTCCCGGAGGCCCGGTCGCACTGGGCCGCCGAGAGCTCACCGGCGAGGGGAGCCCCCGTCACGGCGCCGGCAGGCGTGCTCAGCTGTGAACCGCACAGGCCGGCGCACAGAAACACGCCCAGCCCCAGTACCAGCCCCCGACGCACCACCGAATTTTGCCACCCTTACCAGAAAGCAAGATCGTAGGGATCCAAACGGATAACCCGGACGTCAAAGGGGCCATGTCGGTCCGAGAGTTCACGTTCACCCTGGCGGTGCGGGTGGCACTGCTGATGGTGCTGCTGGGCGTCGTGGGCGGGATGAGCTACGGCGCGACCCACTGGGAGCCGCGCGTCGAGGCCGGCAACAGCGAGACACGGAACTTCCAGGACCCGTGATCCGCCCGGCCCTGAGCTAACTTCAGGGCGTGGACACGCTCGCGCTGAATCTGCTGGTGGGCGCGGTGATCCTGGTGGGCGTCATCGGCGTGGTGATTCCCGCGTTGCCGGGCCTGCTGCTCGTCTGGGTGGCCGTGCTCGCCTGGGCGTTCGCCACGGACGGTGACGGCCGCTGGGTGGTCTTCGGCCTGGTGACCGTCGTCGCCGTCGCCGGGCAGGTAGTCAAGTATCTGGTGCCGGGGCGGCAGATGCAGGCCGCCGGCGTGCCGATGCGCACGCTGCTGTTCGGCGCCGTGCTCGGCATCGTCGGGTTCTTCGTCATCCCGGTCATCGGCGCCCTGATCGGGTTCGTACTCGGGGTCTACCTGGCCGAGCGGGCCCGGCTGGGCAGCCACGACCTCGCGTGGCCCTCGACGAAGGCCGCGCTGCGCGGGGCCCTGCTCTCGATGGCCATCGAGTTCGCCGCGGCCGCGATCTGCGCCGGCATCTGGCTCGCCGGCGCGATCGCGACCGCGTAAGGCGACTGTGAACGTCAGGCGGGCTTGACGACGTAGCTGGTCGAGGCGCCCTGGGGGAGGTTGTCGGCAACCGTGCCCGGGACCAGAAGCGCGTAGCGGGCGTTGGCCGGGACCGCGATCGGTCCGGCGACCGTGCAGTAGTTGTCGGCGACGTTGGCGGTCGCACCCTCCACGATGGTGCAGTTGCCGGCTGCGGTGAATCCGCCCGGTCCGGATCCGTCCGCGTCGACAACGATCTGGTACACGTTGGCCGCGTTGACCGGCACCGCCGCGTTCAGGCGGAAGTTCGAGATCGTGAGCGCGAAGGCCGCGGTCGAGAAGCTGGGGTTGGGGAAGTCTGCGATGCGTCCTTCCATTGCCGTCGTGATACCGGCGGCAACGCCGCTGTTTCCTGGAACGAAGCCACTCGCGGAGACGGCTGACGGTCCCTGCGGACCGGCCGGGCCCCGCTGGTTGATCGTCAGCTTCTTGTCGCCCTTGGCGCACTTCTTGCTGTTCTGCCCCGCGTCGTAGATGCGCAGGTCGGTGCCGCCGTTGACGTTCCTGGATTCCTTCGCGTTGAAGCAGAGGCTCACCTGGCCCTGCTTGTCCGGGATCGAGGCCGGCGCCGCGAAGCCCACCCCGCCGATCACCATGCCCGCCACGGCTGCGGTGGCGGTCCCGACGGTCAGAGTCAGGTACTTCGATGCGTGCATTGGTTGGCCTCCCGTTGGCGGCGGTCGCGGACTTCCGAGACCACCAGTCGTCGAGCACGCGACGTTAGGAAGCGGTCACTCTCAGTACAACCTGACTACGCCGTATGGGGCCCGAGGGGGCTGGGTGCGGGGCGATGAGTTCTGCGGGCGAGGGCAGTCAACATTGACACCAGCCGACACCCGATCTCGGAGGACGCCATGAGCTTCGACCCGTACCTGTTCTTCAGCGGCGACTGCCGCGAGGCGATGACCCGCTACCAGGAGATCTTCGGCGGCGAACTGTCGTTGATGCCCACGTCCGAAGCTCCCGAGGAGGCCCGGATGCCCGGCGCCGGCCCCGACACGATCATGCACGCCGCCCTCATGACCGGCGGCCGGTTGCTGATGGCCTCGGACGACCCGACCGGCGACGGCGGACCGAAGAAGGGTGTCGCGGTCAGCCACAGCGCCCCCGACGCCGGCGAGGCGAAGCGCGTCTTCGACCTGCTGGCGGACGGCGGCGAGGTCGTGATGCCGATCAGCGAGACCTTCTGGTCCCCGGCGTTCGGCATGTGCGTCGACCGCTACGGGGTTTCGTGGATGGTCGGCGTCGAAGGCCCCCAGGCCTGAGGGAGGTCTGGGTCAGTGCCGCTTCGAGGCAGCAATGCGCGTGGCGGTGTAGGTCCCGCCGTCCTTGGTGCCCTTCACGTTGACGTGGTCCCCGGTCCGGATGGCCCCGAGGCCCGTCCGGTCGTTGTTCCGATGGATCTTGGCCGACGAAGACACGTTCACGGTCAAGGTGTCGCCGCGGAGGGACTTCTTGCCGCCGTGCACCACGAAGGACAGGGTGTTCGACCCGACACCCGTGACCCGCCCGGTCAGCACGAACTTGTGGTGACCCTTCTTCTTGCCCTTGTTCGGGTGGGGGTCGGCGGGCGTGAGCTGGACCCACGACGCCTGCGGGGCGGAGGTGGCCGAGGTGGCCGAGGAGACAGTGCCGAGCGGGGCCAACAAGCCGAACGTGAGAATTGCGGCGGCGGCGAATCCGGCGTGATTCATGAGTACTCCTCAGGTCGCAACCTTCGAGAGAAGCACAAGATCACCGCTTGAACCAGGGCAAATCCGACGACCCCCGCGCACAGGCGGGCGCCGCAGCCTCAGTCGAGGTAGTCGCGCAGCACCTGCGAGCGCGACGGGTGGCGCAGCTTCGACATCGTCTTGGACTCGATCTGGCGGATCCGCTCGCGCGTGACGCCGTAGACCTTGCCGATCTCGTCGAGGGTCTTGGGCTGACCGTCGGTCAGACCGAAGCGCATCGAGACCACGCCGGCCTCACGCTCGGAGAGCGTGTCCAGCACCGAGTGCAGTTGCTCCTGCAGCAGCGTGAACGACACGGCGTCGGCCGGGACGATCGCCTCGGAGTCCTCGATCAGGTCGCCGAACTCGGAGTCGCCGTCCTCGCCGAGCGGGGTGTGCAGCGAGATCGGCTCGCGGCCGTACTTCTGGACCTCGATGACCTTCTCCGGGGTCATGTCGAGTTCCTTGGCCAGCTCCTCCGGGGTGGGCTCGCGGCCCAGGTCCTGGAGCATCTGGCGCTGGACGCGGGCGAGCTTGTTGATGACCTCGACCATGTGCACCGGGATGCGGATGGTGCGGGCCTGGTCGGCCATCGCGCGGGTGATCGCCTGGCGGATCCACCACGTCGCGTACGTCGAGAACTTGTAGCCCTTGGTGTAGTCGAACTTCTCGACCGCGCGGATCAGGCCGAGGTTGCCCTCCTGGATCAGGTCCAGGAAGAGCATGCCGCGGCCGGTGTAGCGCTTGGCCAGGGAGACGACGAGACGCAGGTTCGCCTCGAGCAGGTGGTTCTTCGCGCGGCGGCCGTCCTCGGCGATGATCTGCAGCTCGCGCAGCAGCTTCGCGGCGAGCTTCTCCTCGCCGTTGACCTTCTCCTCGGCGAACAGGCCGGCCTCGATGCGCTTGGCGAGCTCGACCTCCTGCTCGGCGTTGAGCAGCGGGACCTTGCCGATCTGCTTGAGGTAGTCCTTGACCGGGTCGGCGGTGGCGCCGGCCTGGGCGACCACGGCCGCCGGCTCGTCGTCGTCGTCGTCGGAGATGACGAACGCTTCGGTCTCGACCTCTTCGTCGGCCGGACCCGCTTCGGCGTCGGCCTCGACGGCGACGACCTCGCCGGTCACCGGGTCGACGACGCCGGGCGCAGCTACCGCGCCCTCGGCCGGGACCCCGGCCGTGACCTCGGCCTCGGCGCCCTTGACGGCCTTCTTGGCTGGAGCCTTCTTCGCCGGGGCGGCGGCCTTCTCGGCCGGGGCCTTCTTGGCCGGCGCGGCGGCCTTGGCGGCCGGGGCCTTCTTCGCCGGGGCGGCCTTCTTGGCCGGCGCCGCAGCCTTCGCAGCCGGAGCCTTCGCGGGCGCCTTCTTCGCGGGGGCCGCCGTCTTGGCGGCCGGAGCCTTCGCAGGCGCCTTCTTCGCCACGGTGGCAGTGCTGGACGCGCGGGCGGTGGCCGCGCGCGCCGCAACCGCACGCGCGGGACGACCCACGGTGGGCTCAGCGGACTCAGGGGGGAGGCTGGGGCTTGCCGACACGAACTACCTTCCGACGATCGAGGCGCGTCCGGAGGGAGCACCGGTCGAGCTTGGCGCGGTCACGTTCCGGCGCACGGCATTTTGACACGTGATCTCGGTCCGTGTCGGAGCGGCCCCCTCGGGCCCACCGACAGGCGGTCACGCGCGCCTAGGTCCTGTATAGCGCGTGAAGCGGTCCGATGACGAAACGGGCCGCGGCTCAGGGCGTGGCGGCCTTCGCGGCGGCCTTTCGCTCCTGCTTGTACTCGCGGACCTTCTGCAGCGATTCGGCGTCGACGACGTCCGCCACCGACCGGTAGCCGTCCAGCGCGTAGTCCTCCGCGACCGCCTCCCAGCCCTCGGGACGGACGTTCAGCTGCTTGGCGAGCAGCGCGACGAAGATCTTCGCCTTCTGCTTGCCGAACCCCGGCAGCTGCTGGACCCGCTTGAACAGGTCGGCCCCGGAGGTCGCCTCGGTCCACAGGCGGGTCACGTCGCCGTCGTAGGTGGTCACCACGTGCGCGGCGAGCTCCTGCAGCCGGGTGGACATCGACCCCGGGTAGCGGTGGATCGCCGGCGGGGTGCTGCAGACACGCCTTGAAGTAGTCCGGATCGGCGTCGGCGATGGTGGCCGGGTCCAGGGATCCGAACCGGCTCAGCACCTTGTGGGCGCCGCGGAACGCGTGCTCCATGCCGTACTGCTGGTCGAGCATCATCCCGACCACGACCGCGAACGGGTCGTTGCTGAGCACCTCGTCGGCCGCCGGGTCCTGGGCGATGCAGAACCGGACGGGCGTTCGCGTCTTCTTCGTCTTACTCGCTGTCTTGGTCGCCACCATGGCGACAGCGAATCACATCCGCACAGCAGCAATGCCGTCACCCTCAACCTGAAGTCGAGGGTGACGGCATCCCCCGTTCTAGGCGTCCCGGCGGGCGAATACGGCGCTGGAGACGACGGTGGTGGCCAGGACGAAGGCCAGGAAGGTCAGGCCACCGGCCATCGCGCTGAGGGCGACCAGGTCGAAGCCGGGCCCGTCGCCGCCGGGCAGGTTGACCATCTGCGCGCCCGCCGTGAAGGGCAGGTGCGCGGCGATCTCCTCGCCGATGGCGGAGTTCGGGCCGGTGAGGGCCCAGATCGCCAGCGGTTCGATCAGCGCCGGGAGCGCGACCAGCACGACCCCCGCCGCGGTGGCACTGCGCAGCAGCGCCCCGAGCGCGACACCGAGCAGTGAGGTCAGCACGACGAGGACGACGAAGCCGCCGAGAGCCCGCTCGGTGTCACCGGCGGTGAGCAGCGAGGTGCCGAGCCCCGGGCCGACCTCGGCGCGACCCACGGCGTAGGCGCCGGCGATGGAGAGCACCGCGGTCAGCGCCGCGAAGGCGGCGACGACCAGCAGCTTCGCGGTCAGAAGCACCCCGCGCCGCGGGATCGCAGTGAGCGTGGACTGCATCAGGCCGTGCCGGTACTCGGTGCCGAACGCGGCGACGCCGATCAGGCCGGCGAACAGCGCGGGGAAGGACAGCGGGCCGACCCCGGACGAGCCGCTGAGCAGGCTCACCACCGTCTCCGGATCGCTGAGGAACTCCTGGCCCCGGGTGATCTCGCGGGCGACGATCCAGGCCACCAGGCCCGCCGAGGCGACCGCGGCGAGGACCAGGGCCCAGGTGGAGCGGACCGAGCGCAGCCGGATCCACTCGTAGCGCAGTGCGCCGAGGAAGGTTCGCATCTCAGAAGCCCTTTCCGGCGGCCCGGCCGGCGGCGGCGCCGTCGGCTTCCAACAGACTTCGCTGCTCGTCGGCGTCGAAGTCGCTGATCACGTCGAAGGTCTCGGTGTCCCAGTCCTCGGGCCCGACGCCGACCGCCTGCGGCGGGATCCAGCGCGGCGCGCTCCGGGGTCCGGTCAGGGGTCCGGTCGGCGGTCCGGTCGGCGGCCCGGTGGCTCGGCCGCGGGGCCGTGAGCTCGAGGAACGCGTCCTCCAGCGGCGCGGAGCGCAGCGTCAGCTCGTGGATGACGATGCCGTTGCGGAAGGCGAGCTCGCCGATCAGCGCGCGCTCGACCCCGCCGACGGCCAGCTCGGAGTCCTCGCCGCGGTCGACGTCGGCGCCGACCTCGACCAGGAGGCGACGCAGCCGCTCGACGTGCGGGGTGCGGACCAGCACGCGGCCGGCGGTGGAGCTGCGGCCGGTGAACACGTCGACGGGCTCGTCGGCGATCAGGCGGCCCTGGCCGATGACCACGAGGTGGTCGGCCATCTGCGACATCTCGGCCAGCTGGTGGCTGGAGACGAACACGGTGCGGCCCTCGGCGGCGTAGGCCTTGAGGAAGCCGCGCAGCCACTGGATGCCGGCCGGGTCCAGCCCGTTGGCCGGCTCGTCGAGGATCAGAATCCGGGGGTCGCCGAGCAGCGCGGCCGGCCAGGCCGAGGCGCTGCACCATGCCCAGGGAGTAGGCGCGCGGGCGCTTGCGGGCCACCGCGGACAGGCCGACCCAGTCCATGACCTCGTCGACCCGCTTGCGGTTGATGCCCTGGGACGCGGCGAGCATCCGCAGGTGCGTGCGGGCCCTGCGCCCGGGGTGCATCGCGCGGACGTCGGAGACGTAGCCGACCTCGCGCAGCGGCTGGCGCAGCTTGCGGTAGGGCACCCCGTCGAAGAGGGTTTCGCCGGATCCGGTGTCCAGATCGAGCATCAGCCGGATCGTGGTCGACTTGCCGGCCCCGTTCGGGCCGAGGAAGCCGGTGACAACGCCGGGGCGGACGTCGAACGACAAATCGTCCACGGCCGCCACGCCGCTGTACTTCTTGCGCAGGTTCCGCGCCTGGATCATGGTTGCGACCTCTCTGGACCGGACACGCGTGTTACTGAAGTTACCTACCGATACAGAAGAAACGGCGGAGGCTCGCGGCTGCGAGATTTCCTCAACCCTGTGAAGGTGCTCGGAGTGGGCTGGCGGTTCTGGATCGACCGGGGCGGGACGTTCACCGACGTCGTCGGCCGGCGCCCGGACGGGGCCGTGGTCACGCACAAACTGCTCTCCGCAGATCCGGAGCGGTACGCCGACGCCGCGGTGGCCGGGATCCGGGTTCTGCTGGACGTGCCGGCGGGCGCGCCCATCCCGCCGGGGGCGGTGGACGAGGTCCGCCTGGGCACCACGGTGGCCACCAACGCGCTGCTGGAGCGCCGGGGCGCCAGGACCGCCCTCGTCATCACCGCGGGCTTCACCGACGCCCTGACGATCGGCTACCAGAACCGGCCGCACATCTTCGCCCGGCGGATCGAGCGCACGACCCCGCCGGCGGAGCGGGTGATCGCCCTCGACGAGCGGGTGGCCGCGGACGGGACGGTGCTGCGCGAGCCGGACCTGGACGCGCTGCGGGTCGAGCTGGAGGCGGCCCGGGCGGACGGGATCGAGGCAGTCGCCGTGGTGGCGCTGCACGCGCCGCTGCATCCTGCCCACGAGGCCGCGGCGGCTGCCCTGGCCCGCTCGCTGGGGTTCGCGGAGGTCGCCGCCTCGGCCGAGGTCAGCCCGCTGCGCAAGCTCGTCCCGCGCGGGGACACCACGCTTGCTCGACGCCTACCTGTCCCCCGGCCTGCGCCGGTACGTCGACGCGCTGGCCGCGGAACTTCCGGGCGTCCGGCTGCTGTTCATGCAGTCGACGGGCGGGCTGACCGACTCCGCGGTGGTCCGGGGCAAGGACGCGGTGCTCTCCGGGCCGGCCGGCGGGATCGTCGGGATGGCCCGCTCGTCCGCGGCCGCGGGGTTCAGCTCGGTGATCGGCTTCGACATGGGCGGCACGTCGACCGACGTCTCGCACTTCGCGGGGACCTACGAGCGGGTCACCGAGTCCGAGGTGGCCGGCACCCGCCTGCAGGTGCCGATGCTGGACATCCACACCGTGGCCGCCGGCGGTGGCTCGATCCTGCGCGTGGTCGACGGCCGCTTCCGCGTCGGCCCGGAATCGGCCGGTGCGCACCCCGGCCCGGCCTGCTACCGGCGCGGCGGGCCGGCCACCGTCACCGACGCCAACGTGGTGCTCGGCCGGGTCTCCCCCGCGCACTTCCCCGCCGTCTTCGGCCCCGCCGGCGACGCAGCCCCTCGACGCCGACGCCGCCCGCGACGCCATCGACTGCGCTGACCGCGCCAAGGCATGTCATGCCCTGGTGTGGAGGAGTTGGCGGCGGGGTTCCTGGCCGTCGCGGTGGACAACATGGCCAACGCGATCCGGCGGATCACCGTCGCCAAGGGCCGCGACCTGTCGCGGTACGCCCTGACCACCTTCGGCGGCGCCGGCGGGCAGCACGCCTGCGCGGTGGCCGACGCCCTCGGCGTGACCACGGTGCTGGTGCCGCCGCTGGCCGGGCTGCTCTCCGCGGTCGGGATCGGGCTGGCGGATCTGACGGCCCGTCGGACGCAGGCCGTGGAGCAGCGCCTGGCTCCCGAGCGCGAAACGGACCTGGCCGCGTTGGCCGACTCCCTCGCCGCCGAGGCGAGCGCGGAACTGGTCGAGCACGGGGTGCCGGCCGTCGGCCGTGCGCATCGAGCGCATCGCGCACCTGCGCTACGACGGGACCGACACCCTGATCGAGGTCCCGCTGACCGACATCGCCTCGATGACCAGGGCCTTCGTCGCCGCCCACGAGCAGACCTACTCCTTCCGCCTCGACCGCCCACTCGTCGTCGGCGCCCTCACCGTCGAGGCCGTCGCCGCCCCAACCACAAGAGATGACATCCGCAGTGGTTGGCGATCAACCACGAGAGAGGACATCCCGCAGTGGTTGGGATGTACGCGGAGGGGGCGTGGCACGAGGTGCCGCTGCACGAACGCGCGGCGCTGCCGACCGGGGAGCCGGTGACCGGGCCGGCGCTGATCGTCGAGGACGGTGCGACGACGGTGGTCGAGCCGGGCTGGGTGGCCGAGGCGGTGCCGACCGGGCACCTGGTGCTGCGACGGGTGGAGCGACGCAGCGATCGGATCGACTCCCCGGACGCGACCGTCGGTGCACCCGGTCCGGCTGGAGATCTTCGCGAACCTCTTCGCCTCGATCGCCGAGCAGATGGGCGCGCGGCTGCGGGCGACGGCGCAGTCGGTGAACATCGCCGAGCGGCTGGACTTCTCCTGCGCGGTGTTCGACCGCGAGGGCCACCTGATCGCCAACGCCCCGCACATGCCGGTGCACCTGGGCTCGATGGGGGCCAGCGTCTCGGCGGTGCTGGACTCCGCACGGCGACGCGATCCGAGGCCGGCGACGTCTACGTGGTCAACGACCCGTACCGCGGCGGCACCCACCTGCCCGACGTCACCGTGGTGACGCCGGTCTTCCCGGGAGACCTCGGTCCTGCCCCCGCCCCGCACGTGCCGGACGTGCCCCTGTTCTTCGTCGCCTCCCGCGGGCACCACGCCGAGATCGGTGGCATCTCCCCCGGTTCGATGCCGGCGGACAGCCGGACCTTGGACGAGGAGGGGATCCGCTTCGACTCGCACCTGCTGGTGCGCGGCGGCGAGTTCGATGAAGTGAGTACCCGTCAGTTGCTGACCTCCGGCCCGTATCCCTCACGTGCCCCCGACGTGAACCTGGCCGACCTGCGGGCGCAGGTGTCGGCCAACACCAAGGGCGTGACCGAGTTGGCCCGCGCCACCCACGAGCACGGGCTCGACGTCGTCGCCGCCTACATGGATCACGTGCAGGACAACGCCGCCGACGCCGTGCGCCGGGTGATCGACGCCCTCGAGGACGGCTCCTACCGCTACGAGATGGACAGCGGCGCGGTCATCGCGGTGGCGGTGACGGTGGACCGCGCCGCCCGCACCGCGACGCTGGACTTTCACGGAAGTTCCCCGCAGCGCGAGGACAACCTGAACGCCCCGTCCTCCGTGGTGACGGCCGCGGCGCTCTACGTCTTCCGCACCCTGGTCGGCGAGGACATCCCGATCAACGACGGCTGCCTGCGTCCGCTGCACCTGGTGATCCCGCCGGGCTCGATGCTCGCGCCCACGTACCCGGCCGCCGTGGTGGCCGGCAACGTCGAAACGTCGCAGGCGGTCACCGGCGCGCTCTACGCGGCGCTCGGCGTGGCGGCCGAGGGAAGCGGAACGATGAACAACGTCAGCTTCGGCAACGCGCGCTCCCAGTACTACGAGACCGTCGCCTCCGGGTCGGGCGCGGGCCCGGACTTCGACGGCACCGACGTGGTGCAGACGCACATGACCAACTCCCGCCTGACCGACCCCGAGGTGCTCGAAGCCCGATTCCCTGTCTTGGTCGAGGAGTTCTCGATCCGGCCCGGCAGCGGCGGCGCCGGGAAGCACCGAGGCGGGGACGGCGCGGTGCGCCGGCTGCGGTTCACCGAGGCGGTCAGCGTCAGCCTGTTGAGCAACCACCGCCGGATCCCGCCGTACGGGATGGCCGGAGGCGAACCGGGCGCCCTGGGCACCAATGCACTCGAACGGGCGGACGGGACCAGGATCGAACTCGGAGGCAGTGACCGGGTCGAGGCGGACGTCGGGGATGTGCTGGTGATCACAACGCCGGGCGGCGGAGGCTACGGCCACGCTCCAGGATTGGCACCACTCGATAACGGGTAGACACCGGACGCCCGGCCTGGACCTCACCGTGCATATCGTGTGGCTTCCGTCGCGCACCCACCGAAAGGCTCCAGGAGTTCCTCATGCCCCTTCAGCCTCGTCACACCGTGGCCGTCCTCGCGGGCGCCTTCATCGTCGGGACCGTCGGCGGCGGGATCCTGCTCAGCGGGGGCGGGGACGCCGCCAGCGGGAGCGCGATCCCGTTCAATCCGGACACCGCCGCCGAGGAGGCCGCGGCGACCCCGACGCCCAAGCCGGGCGGCGGCTTCACGGCCGAAGCGGTCAAGCAGGGCAAGCGGATCGTGATCACCGGCGAGGGCGCCGAGCCCGGCGCGAAGCTGGTCGTCCAGCGCAAGACCGGCAACCAGTGGAGCAATTTCCCGGCCCACGCGACCGCCACCAGCGACGGCAGCTACTCGACCTACATCATCACCTCGCGCGACGGCACCTACCGGGTCAAGGACACCGCGTCCGACTCGGCCTCGGAGCCCGTCGACGTCGATGCCTGAGCGGCGGCGACGGCGCCGAGGCGCTCGAGGTCGCCGCGCAGGGCTTCGTTGCGGTCACGGTGCTGGGCGAGCGTCGCCCAGATGATCCGGTCGATGAGGATCGGCAACTGAAGCACCCGGAAGGTCTGGGTGATGCGGGTGCCGCCATCGACGGGCTCCAGTTGGAACGTCCACTCCGAGCAGTCCTGCGCGATGCGCGGGCCCTTGGTCTCGTAGGCGAGCAGCCGGTCCGGCTCCCAGGCCGTGATCGTGCAGGGCCGGCTCCACGTCGACCAGCCCGCCTTGTTGGTCCCGCGGAAGCGGGCGCCGAGGCCTCCGGTCGCGCCGTCGAGCCAGCGGACGGTGTGGCACTCGTGGCTCCAATCCCCGGTCCGCGTGACCTCGGAGAGCACGGCCCAGACCTGCTCGGGGGTGGCCAGGACGGTGACTGCGTTCGACCCCGACACCGGGACCTTCCACGGTGAGTACTCCGGGCTCCACCAGCGGGCGAACGCACGCTTGCGGTGCCTGCGGCCGAAGACATTGAGCAGGATCCAGCGCACCGGCGCCGGCACGAGCGCGAGCATCAGTTCGACCTCGTCCGGGGTCGCGCCGTCGATGATCCAGTGACCCTCGGCGGCCAGCTCCCCCATCGAGCGCTTCTTGGCCAGGCCCTGCTCCCAGGCCTCCCACTCGGCCTTGCTGACGGTGCGTTCGACGACCGGCATGAGGAGGTTTTCCTCGCGGTCCAGGTGGGACATCAGCACCGGGTTGAGCAGGTCGAGGGCGGCGATGACCTCGGTGCGCGCGGCCGCGTCGTCGAGGTAGGCGCGCGCGGCCTGCTCGAGCGCGGCGATGCCGGGGTCGAGGGCGTCGTGATCCGCCTCCATCTCGTCGAGCAGCGCGGCGGCGGCCGGGTCGCGGCGCACGAGCGGGTAGAGCCCGCTCTCCTCGGCGTCGTGGTGCTTGTGCAGGAAGTCCGTCATCAGCAGCAGGTGCTCGGCGAGGGCGACCCGCTGCCGCGCGTGCGGGTAGGGCACCGCACTGAGCACTGCGCGGGCGCGGGGCAGGTCGCGGCGCAGCGCGTTGTGCACGATCTTCATCGTGCGGGTGTCGGCGGGCACGAAGGTCTGGGCAGGGGCGGCAGCCGCGGTGGGGGCGGTGGTGGTCACGGTCAGTCCTCTCGGAGGTGGTGCTCGTGCAGGAACAGGCGAAGGGCGGAATCGGCTACCCAGGTGCGGTAGTCGGCGTTGCTCCAGCCGGCGAACTCGGTGAGTTGCAGGTAGAGGGGATTGCTGAAGAGGGCGTGCGCGGAGTCGGCCTGCGCCGGCGTGGGCTGCCGGCCCATGAGCAGGACGAGGGCCTGCCGCGCGGACTCGCGCTGCATGGTGCGGGCCGCGGCGAACATGTCGACCAGGGCGGGGTCGGCGGCGGCGCCGTGCTCCAGCGCTCGGTGCAGCGGCGCGGTGCGCGGGAACATCTCCCCGAGCAGGTCGGCGATGGCGCCGGCCCGCTCGGCGGCGGTGCCCCGGGACAGCGCCTGGAACTCCGGCCGGTCGGCCAGCGGGACGGGCTCGTCGTCACCGACGACGCTGATGTCCAGCGCCGCCCGCAGCACCTCGGCCTTGGAGCCGACCGCGGAGTACACGGTCTCGACCGAGACCCGGGCCTCCTTGGCGATGTCGCGCACCGAGGTGCGGGCCCAGCCCCGTTCGACGAAGAGCCGGGTCGCGGCAGCGAGAACCTCGGCGCGGGTCGCCGCCGCCCCCTCCCGCCGACGACTGGAGTCGTACGCGCGGGTGGTCGCGGCCGGGCTGGACGGGGTCACGACGAGAAAGCTAGAACAAGTCTGTATTGGATACAAGTACGTTCTGCCGAAATTCTCCACGCTCTCTGAGCGGCCACAATGTGCACCGTGCGTGCCGAGCCGTCCGTCCTCCACCTGGACCTGGACGCGTTCTTCGCCGCGGTGGAGCAGCGGGACAAGCCCTCGCTGCGCGGCAAGCCGGTGGTGGTCGGCGGGATCGGCCCCCGCGGTGTGGTCGCGACCTGCTCCTACGAGGCCCGCGCCTTCGGGATCGGGTCCGCGATGCCGAGTGCGCAGGCCCGCGCCCTGTGCCCCAACGCAGCCTTCCTCGGCGGCCGGTTCGATGCCTACCGCGCCGTGAGCGAGATCGTCATGCGCCTGCTGCGCGAGATCTCCCCCGCGATCGAGCCGCTCTCGCTGGACGAGGCCTTCGCCGACCTGGCCGTGACGGACGCCGGCTGGCCTCCGGAGCGCGTGCGGGAGGTCGCCGCCAAGCTCAAGGCGGACGTGCACGCCGAGACCGGCCTGACCGCCTCGGTCGGCGCAGGCAGTTCGAAGCTGATCGCGAAGATCGCCTCCGACCTGGAGAAGCCGGACGGACTGGTCGTCGTCGAGCCCGGGACCGAACTGGCGCTGCTGCGCCCGATGTCGGTGCGCAAACTGTGGACCGTCGGCCCGGCGACCGCCGAGCGCCTGCGTCGGGCCGGGGTGCACACCGTCGCCGACCTCGCGAAGGTCGAGGAGGCCGAACTCGTCGGCCTGCTCGGGCAGTCGCACGGCAAGCTGCTGGCGCGGCTCAGCCGCGGCGAGGACGACCGGCCGGTCTCCGCGCACCGCGAGTCCAAGTCGGTCAGCGTCGAGGACACCTTCGAACGTGACGTCGTCGAGCGCGCGGTGCTGACCGAGATCTGCGACCGGATGTCGGGCACCGTCTCCCGGCGCCTGCGCGCGGCGTCGCTGTCCGGGCGGACCATCACGGTCAAGATCCGCCGCCATGACTTCCAGGGCCACACCCGATCCAGCACGCTGCCCGGACCGACCGACGACGCCCGCACGATCTCCACCACCGCGCGTCGCCTGCTCTCCGAGATCGACACCACCGACGGGATCCGCCTGCTCGGCGTGGGCGTCTCCGGCCTCGTCGACTGGGCACAGGAGGACCTGTTCACCGAGTCAGAAACCGGCCCCGACGAGACCGAGGAGCCGGAGCCCGAACCCGCAGAACCGGCAGTGCGGCGCTGGTTCCCGGGCCAGGACGTGCACCATGCCGAGCACGGCGACGGCTGGGTGCAGGGCAGCGGCGTCGGCCGGGTCACGGTCCGGTTCGAGACCCGCTACACCCCGCCGGGGCGGATCCGGACCTTCGCCATCGACGACCCTGACCTGGCCGAACGACCCGCGGTGCTGCCCGAAACCCCCAACGCTGAGGCAGGATGACGCGCATGCGCATCCTCGTGGTCGACGACGACCGGTCCGTTCGGGAGTCCCTGCGCCGGTCGCTGACCTTCAACGGCTACGAGGTCGACCTTGCCGCGGACGGCGAGGAGGCTCTCGGCCAGTTCGCGACGGCCCGTCCGGACGCCCTCGTGCTCGACGTGATGATGCCGCGCATGGGCGGCCTGGAGGCGTGCCGGCAGCTGCGTGCCGGCGGCGACGACGTGCCGATCCTGGTGCTCACCGCGCGGGACTCCGTCGAGGACCGGGTGGCCGGCCTGGACGCCGGCGCCGACGACTACCTGCCCAAGCCGTTCGCGCTGGAGGAACTGCTGGCCCGGCTGCGCGCGCTGTTGCGCCGCAGCGCCAACCCGGTCGACTCGGGCAACACCAACGCGCCCCTGACGTTCGCCGACCTGTCGTTGAACGCCGTCACCCGCGAGGTCCGCCGCAGCGAGCACCACGTCCGCCTGACCCGCACCGAGTTCGCGCTGCTCGAGCTGTTCCTGCGCCACCCCCGTGAGGTACTCAGCCGGGAACGGATCCTCGAGGAGGTCTGGGGTTTCGACTTCCCGACCACGGCCAACTCCCTCGAGGTCTACGTCGGCTATCTGCGCCGCAAGACCGAGGCGGACGGCGGGACGCGGCTGGTCCACACCGTGCGCGGCGTCGGCTACGTATTGCGCGAGTCCCCGCCCTGACAAGAGACCTGACGATGAGTCAGAACGCGGAGCCCGACGGTCGGCGCCACCGCCGCGCCGCCGCGCAGAAGTTGGCCGGCACCGTGTGGACCCGCCTCAGCCTGCGGGTGCGGGTGGCGGCGTTCATCTCCCTCGTGGTCGGTGTCACGGTCGCGATCACCTCCCTCTCGGTGTGGCTGACCGTGCGGGTGCAGTACTACAACGCCTTCGACGAGACGCTGGTCGGCCGGGCGCGCGCGCTGCTGGGCACCCCGGCCGCCGACCCGGCCCAATTGGTGCGGTTCCCCGAGGGCTCGCTAGCAGCGGCGGGGACCCGGCTCGGGATCGTGTACCCGGACGGCACCCCGTTTTCCTCAAAGGGACCGGACGACCGGCCGCCGGTCGGGCCACCGGAGATCGCGGTGGCCCTCGGCGCGTCGGACTTCTCCCTGCGCACCGCCCGAACCCTGGACGGGGAGCCGTTCCGGGTGGTGGCGCTGCCCTCCATCCGCAACGCCGAGCCCCGCACCGCCTTCGTCCTCGCCCAGAACACCAGCGAGGTGGACCGCACGCTGCGTTCGCTGGCCACCGCGCTGCTGGTGATCGGCGGGCTGGGCATCGCGCTGGCCGCCTACTCGGGGCTGTATGTGGCCAAGCAGGGCCTGCGCCCGGTCAGCCGGCTCACCGAGGCCGCCGAACACGTCGCCCGCACCGGGGAACTGCGTCCGATCGAGGTGCGCGGAGGCGACGAGCTGGCCCGGCTCGGCACCAGCTTCAACAAGATGCTCAGCGCCGTGGAGCGGTCGCGGGACCTGCAACGCCGCCTGGTCGGCGACGCCGGGCACGAGCTGCGCACCCCCCTGACCAGCCTGCGCACCAACCTGGACCTGCTGGCCCAGGCCGAGGGGCGGACCGGACTGTCGAGCACCGACCGGATGGAGTTGCTCAACGACGTCCACGCCCAGGTCGAGGAGCTGACCGGGCTGGTCGGTGACCTGGTCGAGCTCTCCCGGGACGAGGTCGACCGCTTCGAGGGCCGCGAGTTCGACATGGCCGAGATCGTCAGCACCGCGATCGAGCGGGCCCGGCGCCGGGCCCCGACGGTGGAGTTCGACGTCACGATCCGGCCCTGGACGGTCTTCGGCGACGCCCGGGCACTGGAACGGGCGGTGCTGAACCTGCTGGACAACGCCGGGAAGTGGAGCCCGCCGGGCGGCACCGTCACGGTGCGGCTGACCGACGGTGTGATCACCGTCGCCGACCAGGGCCCCGGCATCGCCGAGGAGGACCTCCCGTTCGTCTTCGACCGCTTCTACCGGTCCGAGGAGTCCCGGACCATGCCCGGATCAGGCCTGGGGCTGGCCATCGTGCGGCAGGCCGCCGAGCGTCACGGCGGCTCGGTCACCGCGGATAGAGCCCCCGGCGGTGGGGCATTGCTGAAGTTACGGCTGCCACACTCTTCTTCGGTGACTCACACAGAGCTTTAAGCCGACGCATAGTGAGGGTCGGCACTGTGAAGACATGACGCTGACAGGACCCGGCTGGGGTCGCGAGGGAGACAAGCCGACGGTGAGTGACGAACGCGGGGGCCACTTCCCACCGAACGAGGACCCCTGGTCCGGTTCGGCGTACGGCCAGTCCGACCCCGGGGCGAGCCCCGGCTACGGGTCCTACGGCACACCGCCGCCTCCCTACAGCTCCGCCGAGCCCGGCTACGGGGCCTACGGGTACACCCCGCCGGCCGCCGAGCCGGCGCCGAGCGGGGGCTGGCCGGCCCAGCCGCCGGCGCAGTCCGTCTACGCCGCCCCGTCCCCGCGCCGCGGCTACGGTGCGATGGCCGCGATCGCGGTGGTCGCCGCCCTGATCGGCGGCGCCGTCGGCGGCACGATCGCCTCGGGCGACGACAGCCCGGGCACCACCGTCAGCTCCCTGGGCGCCACCGGCAACGGCGAGATCAAGCAGGTCGCCGACGCCCCGCAGGGCACCGTCGAGCAGGTCGCCGCCAAGGTGCTGCCGTCCGTGGTGTCGATCGACGTGAACGAGGGCTCCGGCCTGGGCAGCGGCAGCGGCATCGTGATCAGCTCCGACGGACTGATCCTGACCAACAACCACGTCGGTGGAAAGGGCGACCTGTCCGTCACGTTCTCCGACGGCCGCTCGTTCAAGGCCAAGCTGGTCAAGGCCGACCCGAGCACCGACCTTGCCGTCATCAAGGCCCAGGGCATCAGCGACGCGACTCCCATCACCTTCGGCAGCTCCGCCGGCCTGAAGGTGGGTTCGCCGGTGGTCGCGATCGGCGCCCCGCTCGGGCTGGCCGGCACGGTCACCACCGGCATCGTCAGCGCCCTCAACCGCCCCGTTCTGCCCTCGGAGTCCGGCGCCGGCGGCGACGAGAGCGTCATCGACGGCATCCAGACCGACGCCCCGATCAACCCGGGCAACTCCGGCGGCGCGCTGGTCGACTACAACGGCAACCTGGTGGGGATCACCTCGGCGATCGCCTCGCTGGGCAGCGCGTTCGGCGGCCAGTCCGGGTCCATCGGCCTCGGCTTCGCGATCCCGATCGACCAGGCCAAGATCATCGCCGAGCAGCTGGCGGCCGGTAAGACCGTCGAGCATGCCCTGCTCGGGGTGCAGGTCACCAACTCGGGCGACGCCACCCAGCGCGGCGCGCTGATCCGCGAGGTCACCGACGGCGGGGCGGCCCAGAAGGCCGGCCTGCAGAGCGGTGACGTGGTGACGCGGATGGACGACCGGCTGATCGACAACGAGGCCGCCCTGGTCGCCGGGGTCCGCTCCCAGCAGCCGGGCAAGAAGGTCCAGCTGACCTACATCCGCAACGGCCAGACCAGGACCACCGAGGCCACGCTGGGCAGTGACGGCGGAAGGTGACGGCCGGCCAGACCCGCGGGAAGCCCGGCTTTGGTAACAGCTTCGGTGACACCGGGTGTCCACATGATCATTCCGGCCCGCTGCCAGGTTGAATAGCACGATGCCCAGCCTCCGCGCATTCCGTAGCGCCGCCGCCGTCACGGCGGCGGCGTTGCTGATCAGCGGCTGCGGGGTGTTCGGCGGCGACGACGGCGGCGGGGGCGGCGGCGGGGGCGGACCCCGCGGCGTCGCGGAGGGCTTTCTGGAGGAGTGGGCGGCGTCCCGCTTCGGCGAGGCCGCCAAGCGGACGACCGACCCCACCGAGGCCTCCGCGGCGCTGAACGACATGCAGGACTCCCTCAAGGTGGACAAACGCGAGTTCTCCCCGGGGGACCTGTCCGGGAACTGCGAGAGCACCAATGGGTGCCGGCTGGAGTTCGACGTCAACCTGCAGCTCGCCGGTCTCGGCGAGTGGCGCTACGCCTCGGCACTGACCGTCGTGCGCTCCACCGGCGCCGGTGACTCCGAATGGAAGGTGCGGTGGCTGCCAAGCATCCTGCACCCCCGGATGACGTCGCTGACCTCCTTCGGCCGGGCTCGGGCACTGCCCCCTCGGGCGCCGATCCTGGACCGCGACGGCGCCGCGTTGGTCACCCAGCAGCCGGTGGTCCGGGTCGGGATCCGCGCGGGCTCGGTCCCCGACCGCGCGATCGAGGACCTGGCCGAGCTGACGGACGTCAACGTCGACGGCCTCATCACCCGCACGGCCAAGGCCGACGAGGGCGACTTCGTCGAGGCTGTCGTGCTGCGCAACCAGGACTACTTGGAGCTGAAGCCGGAGATCGACGCGATCGAGGGTGTGGTCACCGAGACGGACACCTTGACCCTGGCCCCGACCCGGCAGTTCGCCCGCGAGGTTCTCGGCGCCGTCGGCAACGCGACTCCGGCCGCGCTGTCCAACGCCGGGCCGACCGCCTCGGACGAGGACTCAGTCGGCCTGTTCGGGCTGCAGGGGCTCTACCAGAAGCAGCTGGCGGGCCGGGCCGGCGGCCGGATCGACCTGGTGGACTCCGACACCGGCGACCCGGTCGAAACCCTGATCGAGTTCGTCGCCGTTCCCGGGACCGCGCTGCACATCACCTTGGACCTGCAGGTCCAGAACGCCGCCGAGCGGGCGCTGACGCTCACCGACGAGAGCGCCTCACTCGTCGCGATCGACACCGCGACCGGGGACGTGCTCGCGGTCGCGAACGGTCCGGCCGACAAGGCCGGTGAGGACCGGGCGCTGAACGGGCAGTACGCCCCGGGCACCGCGTTCAAGATGGTCAGCGCGCTCGCGATGCTCCAGAACGAGATCGGCATCAACGACAAGATCGGCTGCCCGGCGGCGGTCACGATCGACGGCAAGCGTTTCGAGAACTACGACGACCTCGGTGGGCCCGGCCAGATCTCGATGGCGTCGAATTTCGCGCGCTCCTGCAACACCGCGTTCGCCCGCCGGGTCGCCGACCTGGACACCGACGCACTCTCCGAGGCCGCCGACGCGTTCGGCATCGGCGGGGACTGGGACCTGCTGGTCAACACCTTCTCCGGCTCCGTGCCCCCGTCGACCGACCGGCTCGAGCAGGCCAACAACGCGATCGGGCAGGGTCGCGTGCTGATGAGTCCGCTGTCGATGGCCATGGTGGCCGCGGCGATCGCGTCCGGCACCCCGCGCTACCCGCGCCTGGTCCTGAGTGACCTCCCGCCGCGGACCGCTCCGGCGGCGCTGCCGGCGATCGTCCCGCCCGCCGGCACGGAGCCCAGCACGGCCTCGCCGTTCCCGTCGGCGACGCCCGATGCGAGTGACTCCTTCTCCCCCGCGCCGGACGACCGCCCGAACCTCGAGCCGCTGCCCTTCGCGGCCGAACTGAAGTCGCTCATGCAACTCGCCGTCCGTCGCGGCACGGCCGAGATCCTGAACGTCGGGCCGTCGGTCGGCGCCACCAGCGGCACCGCTCTCTACGGCAGCGACACCGAGCCCGGAAAGCACGCCTGGATGGTCGGCTTCTCCGGCTCCATCGCTTTCGCGGTTGTTGTCGAGCGCGGCACGTCGGGGCCGGCGACGGCCGGCCCGATCGCTCGCTCCTTCCTGAACGCCATTCTCTGAATCGTCTTGTGGTTGCGGCCGGGCCGGGCCGGCGGCCCTCCTCACTCAGGTGCGGGAAGTCAGTACTCCCCCGTGGTTCTTCGGACATCGAGTCCGAAGAACCACACCAAGCAACCCCCAGCGAGCGACCCTTCGGGCTGGAGCGTCCACCGCGCTGGTTTTGGCCTGTCGGGCTCGCCGGAGCGGGACCACGTAGCTGCCTGACGGTGACCACCCCGGCCGCAACCACCAACGCGAAGAGGTGACGGGGCGTCAGTCGAGCGGGTACTGCCAGAGCTTGAACCCGCCGAGCAGGCCGGCGTCGTTGGTGACCCGGGTGTGCTCGAAGCCGAGTTCACCGACGAGGTGCTTGGCGTTGCCGCCGCCGACGTAGAGGCTGTCCCACCAGAGCACCGCGTGCCAGCGGGCCAGAGCGCGCTCGAAGCGGCGGGTCCAGGTGACGTTGCCGACGGCGCGGCGGGCGTGGTCGCCGAGCTGCTGGTCGTAGGTCTCGCCGCGACGGAAGGGCGCGTGCGAGAGCTCGAGCTTGGGCAACAGGCGGCCGTTGTCGAACAGCGCGGCGCCGAGTCCGGTGCCGAGCGCGAACAGCACCTCGAAGCCGGTTCCCGTCATGACGCTGAAGCCGGCCAGTTCGGCGTCGTTGACGACCCGGACCGGGCAGGCGAAAGCCTTGTGCAGTTCGGTGGCGGCGTCGTAGTTCTTCCACGCCGCGAACAGGTCGGGCCGGACGGGGGTGAACGGGCCGGCCTCATTGACGAAGTGCGGGGTGGCGAGCACCCGGCCGCCGCGGACGACGCCGGGGATCCCGACCGAGATGCGGTCGAACGCCGGAAGCTTCTCCGAGACCTCGAGCAGCGTCGCGATGAACCGCTCGGGCGGGCACGGGTAGGGCGTGCGGACGCGCACACGCCCGATCAGCGGGACTCCCGTCCCGTCGAGCACGGTGGCCTTCAGGCCGGTGCCGCCGACGTCGAAGGAGAGGGTTCGCTCGCCGGGCGCGCCTGGTTCCCCGGGGGGCTGCTCCGGTTCGTCCACGGTGTTGACGATACGGGCCGCGGGGTCGAGTGCGCAGGTCAGGCGCCGGTACGCCCCCGCAGCGCGCGTCCCGCGGCGCTTCCGGCGGCGGCCAGCAGGTCCAGGTAGAGCTGGGCGTAGGTGTCCCGGATCTCGTCCAGCGCGGCGGCGTCGACGCTGTTCAGCGTGCGGCAGACCTGGACCGCGGCGCTGCGTCCGCTCTCCAGCGCAGCGATCGCGGACCGATCGGGACGCGGACGCGCGAGTTCGCGGGCGATCCGGGTGCCGTGCAGGGCGATGACCTGACCGATCAGAGTCACGGTCTGGGTGTACCCGCCGGCGCGTTCGAGCGAGAGATCAAGCGTTGGAGCGGGGGCGTTCATCCCTCGACGTTAACCGCGTACGGGGCCGTACAGGTTTCGCGATTGTTAATCCCGAGGACACCGGCGGGCCGGTTGCCCCGAACGGTCTAACGGGCGGTCGGGAAGTGCAACGCAGCGTCAGTACTGACCGTCTCCGGCCACCGGCTCGTGATCGCCTTGGCCCGGGTGTAGAAGCGCACGCCCTCCGCTCCGTGCACGTGGGTGTCGCCGAACAGCGAGTCCTTCCAGCCGCCGAAGGAGTAGAACGCCATCGGCACCGGGATCGGCACGTTGACCCCGACCATGCCGACCTGAACCTCACGGGTGAACCGGCGGGCGGCGGCGCCGCTGGTGGTGAAGATCGCCACGCCGTTGCCGTACGGGTTGGCGTTGACCAGCGCGACGGCCTCCTCGAAGCTCGCGACGCGCACCACGGAAAGCACCGGTCCGAAGATCTCGTCGGTGTAGGCCTCACTGGTCGGGGCGACGTCGTCGAGCAGGGTAGGGCCGACCCAGTAGCCCCCGTCATGGCCGGGTACCTGCAGGCTTCGCCCGTCGACGACCACGCGGGCCTGGGAGCGCTCGACGTAGCCGCTGACCCGGGCGGCCGCCTCCGCGGTGACCAGCGGACCCATCTCCGAGCCCGGCTCGCGGCCCGGGCCGACCTTGATCGCGCTCGCGCGGACGGCGAGCCGCTCGACCAACCCGTCCGCGGCGTCGCCGACCGCGACGACCACGGAGATCGCCATGCAGCGCTGGCCGGCCGAGCCGTAGCCGGCCGCGGTCAGCTCGGCCGCGGCGGTGTCCAGGTCGGCGTCGGGCAGCACGACGGCGTGGTTCTTGGCCCCGCCGAGAGCCTGCACCCGCTTGCCGGACGCGGTCGCCCGGGCGTGCACGAACTTCGCGATCGGCGTCGAGCCGACGAAGGAGACCGCGGACACCCCCGGGTGGTCCAGCAGGGACTCCACCGCGACCTTGTCGCCGTTGAGCACGTTGAACACCCCGGCCGGCAGCCCCGCCTCGGCGTAGAGCCTGGCGACCAGCATCGAGGCCGACGGATTCCGCTCGCTCGGCTTGAGCACGAAGGTGTTGCCGGTCGCGATCGCGATCGGGTGCATCCACAGCGGGACCATCGCCGGGAAGTTGAACGGGGTGATGCCGGCGCACACGCCCAGGGGCTGGCGGAAGGAGAAGGCGTCGACCCCGGTCGAGACCTGATCGGAGTACTCCCCCTTGAGCAGGTGCGGGATGCCACAGGCGAACTCGACGACCTCCAGACCGCGGGTCACCTCGCCGCGGGCGTCGGCGAGGGTCTTGCCGTGCTCGTCGGTGATGAGCTCGGCGACGGCGTCGACGTTGCGGTGCAGCAACTCGCGGAAGGCGAACATGATCCGGGCCCTGGCCACCAGCGAGGTCTCCCGCCAGCCGTCCGCGGCCTTGGCCGCGGCCTGCACTGCGGCGTCGACGTCGGCCGGGTCGGCGTAGGCCACCTGGGCCTGGATCTCGCCGGTCGCGGGCTGGAAGACCGGCCCGCTCCGGCCTCCCTCACCTGAACTGCTGCCCGGCGTCTCCGCGCCGCCGATCCAGTGGCCGATCTCGCGCACGTGCCCTCCCGTTCGTCGCCGGCTCAAGTATGTCGCCCGGCGACGGCGCCGTGACCTGGATCGTCCAGGGTCCTCGATGGCTCCCCGGCCCTCAAGGCTTCAGCAGTGGGCGCAGGTCCTCGAGCTTGTCGAACGCCCACCAGAGGTAGTTCAGCGTCCCGCCCTCTCGCAGCGGGTGCAGGTGGGCGAACTCCGGGTCCTCGAGGTAGGCCTGGATCGCCGCATGGTCCGGCCACTCGACCAGCACGAGGGCGTTCCGGGCCGGCGTCGCGCCGGGGATCAGCTCGGTGCCCTGGTGCCCGAGCGCGACGACCTTCCCGCCGTACCGCGCGACCGCCTTCGGCGACGCCTTGGAGTAGGTGAGGTAGTCCGCGTTGTCAGCGAGGTCGAACAGGTTGAGCGCGTAGACGGCCATGCACCCTTTCTACGCGCCCCGTCGTGCGCTCAGTAATGAGCGGGCGGACCCCTCTAATACGCGGGGAACCGAATTTCGGGCCTCGTGGAGGCAGAAACTGGTCGTGCGCGCATTAGAGAGCCCTCAAAGCAGCGGGCGCTGGGCCGCCTTGGCGGCCTCGTAGGTCGCGCGGGCGGTCTGGGTGGACTCCAGGGTCGGAGACCTCGGCGACCGGGACGTCCCACCAGCAGCCCGAGGACGGGGCCGGGGCGAGGGGGTCGACCTTGACGTACACGACGGTGACGCGGTCCGAGTCCATCGCGGTGGTCAGCGCCTTACGGAAATCGTCGAGCGTGGCCGGGCGCAGCACCTCGGCGCCGAGGCTGGCGGCGTTCTCCGCCAGATCGACCGGCAGCGGCTCGCCGTCGAGCAGTCCGCTCTCGCTGTTGCGGTACCGGTAGGCGGTGCCGAAGCGCTGGCTGCCGAGGGACTCCGACAGCGCGCCGATCGAGCCGAAGCCGGCGTTGTCGACCAGCACGATCGTCAGCGGGATCCGCTCGGAGACCGCAGTCACGATCTCCTGACTCATCATCAGGTACGAGCCGTCGCCGACCAGGGCGACCACGTCGCGGTCCGGAGCGGCCAGCTTCACCCCGAGCGCGCCGGCGATCTCGTAACCCATGCAGGAGTAGCCGTACTCGACGTGGTACCCCTTCGGGTCGCGCGCCCGCCAGAGCATCTGCAACTGGCCGGGCATGCTGCCGGCGGCGGCGACCACGGTGCCGGTGCGCTCGTTCAGGACGTCGTTCAGGGCGCCGAGGATCGCGGTCTGCACCAGCGCCTCGCCATCAGGCCGGGTGGCCGCGGCGTGGGTCGGCTCCCATTCCGCAGCGAGCGTGGTGACCCATTCGCTCCACACCACCGGTGCGCGGTGGTGGCCCGCGAGCGCGGCGGTCAGCGCCGCCAGGCCGGCCCGGGCGTCGGCGGTGAGCATGACCCCGGCGTGCTTGGCGGCGTCGAACGCGGCGACGTTGAGGTTGACGAAGCGCGCGTCGGCAGCGAAGACCGTCCGCGAGCCGGTGGTGAAGTCGCTCCAGCGGGTGCCGACGCCGAGCACCACGTCCGCCTCCGCGGCCAGCCGGTTGGCGACCGGGGTCCCGGTGGCCCCCAGCGGGCCGGCCGAGAGCGGGTGGTCGAAGGGCATGGCGCCCTTGCCGGCGTGCGTGTCCGCGACCGGGATCCCGGTCGCCTCGGCGAACTCGATCAGTGCCGCCTCCGCCGCGGAGTACGCGACCCCGCCGCCGGCCACCAGCAGCGGCCGGCGCGCGCGAGCTGAGCGCCTCGACGGCCCGGGCCAGCGCGGCCGCGTCCGGCTCGGCCCGCGGCACGTGCCAGGTGCGCTCGGCGAACAGTGCCTCGGGCCAGTCGTAGGCCTCGGCCTGCACGTCCTGCGGCAGCGCGAGGGTGACCGCGCCGGTCTCGGCCGGGTCGGTCAGGGTGCGCATCGCGCCGAGCAGGGCCTGCGGCAACTGCTCGGGGCGCTCGATGCGGGCGAAGAACTTGCTGACGGGCCGGAAGGCGTCGTTGACGCTGGTCCCGGGCTCCCCCGGCAGCTCGAGCTCCTGCAGCAGCGCCCCCGCGGCCCGGGTGGCGAACACGTCGCCGGGCAGCAGCAGCACCGGCAGCCGGTTGATGGTGGCCAGCGCGGCCCCGGTGACCATGTTCGTCGCGCCCGGGCCCGATCGAGGTGGTGCAGGCCAGAGTCTGGAGCCGGTCCCGCATCCGGGCATAGCCGCAGGCCGCGTGCACCATGGCCTGCTCGTTGCGGGCCAGGTAGTAGGGCAGCTCGGCCTCGCCGGTCGCGTGGGCCTGCAGCAGCGCCTGGCCGATGCCGGCCACGTTGCCGTGGCCGAAGATGCCGAAGCAGCCGGGGATCAGCCGCTGCCGCTCCCCGTCCCGCTCGGAGTACTGCACCGCGAGGAACCGCACCAGCGCCTGCGCCACCGTCAGCCGCACCCTCGCCGCCCCCTCTACCTCGCTGACGTCCGAAGCGCCGTGAGTAATAGCGCTCGCTTCTTCGGACGTTAGCGGGTGGAGGAGGTCAGCGGGTGATGCGGCCCGCCGCGGAGGTCATCGGCACCCGCGGGTCGCACTCCTGGTCCAGCCAGGTACCGCGGACCCAGGTGTGGGCGGGGTCGTCGCAGATCAGCCAGGCGCGTTCCGAACCGGGGCCGGCCATGACGTTGAGGTAGTACAGGTCGACGCCGGGGGCGGCGATCGAGGGTCCGTGCCAGCCGTGCGGAACCAGGACGACGTCGCCGTCGCCGACCTCGGCGAGGACGTCGATCGGGCGTTCCGGGGTGCCGTAGACCCGGTGGTAGGCCAGGCCGGGGCGCGCCAGCTCGAAGTAGTAGATCTCCTCCAACTCGGTCTCGAAGCCGGGGAGGTGCTCGTCGTGCTTGTGCGGCGGGAACGAGGACCAGTTGCCGCCGGGGGTGAGCACCTCGCAGGCGATCAGCCGGTCGGCCTCCAGCACGCCGGGTACGCCGAAGTTCGTCGACCTGCCGGGTGGCGTTGCCGGCGCCGCGGACCTCGACCGGCACCTTCTCAGCGGGCAGGTACGCCGGCGCCAGCCGCCGCACGCACCGCGCGCCGGCGACCGCGAACCGGCCACCCTTCGCCGAACTCACCTCGACGGCGGCATCGCGCGGAACGTAGGCCAGGTCGCTGACCCGGTGGAACACACTCTGACGGCCCATCAGTTCGAAAGTCTCGTCGTCGCAGCGCACCGTCGCTGCGCCGGCCAGTGGGAGCACGACCGCTTCCTCCTCGCCGGTATCCCAGGAGTGTGAACCGCCCGGGGGCAGCTCGAGGATGCGCAGCGAGGTGTACTCCCACCCGGGGCGCCCGGCGGCGATCTCCAGCGCCCACGGTCCGGTCGCGGTGCTCCCCGTCGGGAGGTGCAGACTCGCTCATGATCGCGCCGCCAGGTGTGCCTCGACCTCCGCGGTGGTCGGCATCGCGTCCGAGCAGGCGATCTGTGACGCCACGATCGCACCGGCTACGTTCGCGAAGCGCAGGATCTGCTCCAGCGGCCAGCCGGCGAGCAGCCCGTGGCAGAGCGCGCCACCGAAGGCATCCCCCGCGCCGAGCCCGTTGAGCACCTCGACCGGGTACGGCGGGACCTCGACGAATCCGTCGTCGTTCAGGCCGAGCACGCCGGCCGGGCCCATCTTCACCACAGCGGTGCGGACGCCGGCCTCGCGCAGGGCCTTCGCCGCGGCGTGGGGGTCGCGCGCGCCGGTGGCGACCTCGCACTCGTCGATGTTCCCGACCGCCACGTCGACGAGATCCAGGGCCTTGCCGACGGCCCGTTCGGCGGCGGCGCGTGAACGCCAGAACGTCGGGCGCCAGTCCAGATCGAGCACCGTGAACTGCTTGCGCTGCGCGGGCCTTGAGCGCGTCGAAGGTCGTGCCGCGCGACGGCTGCCGGGACAGGCCGGTGAGCGTCACCCACACCAGATCGGCGCCGCGGACGGCGTCCGGGTCGATGGCGGTGAGCTCCAGGTCCGGCGCGGTGTCGCGGCCGTAGAAGTACAGCGGGAAGTCGTCCGGCGGGAACATCGCGCAGAACGTCACCGGGGTGGCGTGCCCCTCGGCACGTCGCGGACGAACGCGTCGTCGACGTCGAACTCCCCCAGCGCGCCGGCGCAGGAACCGCCCGAACGGGTCGTCGCCGACGCCGCTGACCAGCGCGGTCGCGCCGCCCGTGCCGGGCCGCCGCGACCGCGACGTTGGCCGCGCTGCCGCCCAGGTACTTGCCGAAGCTGGCGACGTCCTCCAGCCCGACGCCGACCTGCTGCGGGTACACGTCGACGCCGATCCGACCGATCGTCAGAACCTCCGGCGCCGCCGCGTTCATGCGCTGACGGCCGCCCGCAGGTGGGCCAGGCTGGCGTGGACGTCGGCACGGATGGCGCCGGCGGCCTCGGCGTCGGCCGCCTCGGCCGCACCGCGCGGGGTGGGCAGGATGCGGTCCTGCTCGAGGACGTACCAGCCCTGGTAGCCGGCGGCCTCGAGGGTGTCGACGATCTCGGCCACGCGGGCGTCACCCTCGCCGAGCGGGCGGTACATCCCGGTGCGCACGGCGTCGGTGTAGGTCAGCTCGCCCGAGCGGACGCGGGCGGCCATCGCGGCGTCCACGTCCTTGAGGTGCACGTGCTTGATCCTGCTGGTCGCCACCTTGGCCAGCGCGAGCGGGTCCCCGCCGCCGGCCAGGCAGTGCCCGGTGTCCAGGCACAGGCCGATGTTCGAGGAGGCGAGGACGATGTCGACCTCCTGCGGACGCTCGACGACGGTGCCCACGTGCGGGTGCAGGGTCGCGAGCAGGCCGTGGTCGGCGGCGACCTCGGAAAGGCGCTCCAGGTTCATGCCGAGCAGCGACCAGGCGTTCAGGTCCAGCTCGGGCCGGACGTCGTAGCCGTCCTGACCGGTCACCGCGGCGAACACGACGACGCCGGCACCGGCCTCGACGAACGCGCGGAACAGCGGGGTGAACTCCGCCGGGTCGATCTCGCGGACGTGCGCGACCACCGGGACGAACCCGCCGACCGCACTCATGCCGTGCCGACCGAGCGCAGCGGCGCGATCTGACCCGGCGTCAGGCAGGAACCCGTCGGGGCCGAACTCAGCGGCGGCCAGCCCGGCCGCAGCCATCTCGGAGAGCACCAGTTCGACCGGGAGCTGGTACCCCCAGCCCGCGCACCTCGCAGACGCCCCACGAGATCGGGGCGCCGGCCAGACGCTGCGTCCACGGCCGGTTCGTCAAGGCGGGGCGCGCCAGGCGCTGCCGCGGGCAGCCCGCCTCAGAGGTGACGGCGTCGCTCATGCCACACCGTCCACGAGGGTCAGGCGGCCGTTCTGGCCGGGAACCGTCGGGCCGCCGGACTCGATCTCCGCGATCAGGACCGGGCGACGCTCGCGGCGGGAGACCTCGCAGGCCTCGGCGAGCACGAACGCGGCGAGCGCGTCGGCCACGGTGCAGCGGCTGGTGCCGCGGCTGCGGACCAGCGCGACGAAGGCCGCCATCTCGGCGGCGTAGGCGCCGGCGAAGCGCTCCAGGAAGCCCGGGTAGGCCGGCTCGGAGGGGTAGACCATGGGCTCCACCGAACGGACCGGGGTGCGCGGGTCGAGCCCGACCGCGACGGAGGCGCGGTGCCCGCGGACCTCCATGCGCACGTCGTAGCCGGCCTGGTTGTAGCGGCTGGCCGAGAGCATGGCGAGCGAGCCGTCCGTCATCGTCAGCGTGACCGCGACGGCGTCGACGTCACCGGCGGCCTGGATGTAGTCGTCGCCGAGGTTCGCGCCGGTGGCGTAGACCTCGACCGCCTCCTGGCCGCTGACCCAGCGCAGGATGTCCAGGTCGTGGACCAGGCAGTCGCGGAAGATGCCGCCGGAGACCGCGACGTAGGCCGCGGGCGGGGGCGACGGGTCGAGGGTGTGGCCGGTGATGGTGTGCACCTGGCCGAGGGCGCCGGACAGGACCGCCTCGTGGGCGGCGACGTACCCGGCGTCGAAGCGGCGCTGGAAGCCGACCTGGACCAGGCCGCCCATCGCCTGGACCTGGTTCAGCACCGCGCGGGTGCGGGCGATGTCCGGGGCGACGGGCTTCTCGCAGAAGACCGGGATGCCGGCCTCGACGCCGCGCCAGCACGAGGCCCGCGTGGGTGTCGGTGGGCGTCGCGACGACCAGGCCGTCGACCCCGGCGGCGAGCATCGCGTCCACGTCACCGGCGCAGCCGACCCCGAGGGCATCCGCCGCCGCGCGGGCCCGGCCCGCGTCCGCGTCGGCCACGACGACATTGGCCGCTCCGACGGCAGCCACCAAGTTCTGCGCGTGCAGCGCACCGATGCGCCCGACGCCCGCTACCCCGATCCGCACTGATCCCCCCGAGAGACGAGTTTGCTCCGCGGCAAGCCTCCCGCTTTCGGCGCAAACACGCACCCAGCATCCCGCTATCCGTGGCCGTTAGGTGGACCCGTATTTCGCGGTAAGGCGGACCTATCGGACAGGTGAGGACCGCGCCGCGCCCCCAGCACGCAACTTGGGGCGCCGTCCGGCCCCATCGGGAGCTCCGACAGGGCGGACACGCGCCCCAAGATGCAGGGTTCGAGGCCTACTTGCTGCAGCGCGGAGATGGCGCTGTCGATGTCCGCGGAAGCGGCCCGGTTGAACGGGAGCTTGGAGAGCATCGAGCCCATCATGCAGGTGTTGGAGACGGCCGCGAAGGTGAGCCCGCCGCCGATGGCGCCGGAGAGGAACTTGGCCTTCGGGTACTTCAGGCTGAGCGCGATGCCGGTCAGGACGAGGGAACCGGCGACCAGGCGGACCTGACGCTCGATCGTCCAGGCGGAGGCGCCGCCGTCGGTCTCGCCACCGACGGACTCCCAGGCCGCGAGGCCGCCGTCGAGGACGGCGACGTTGGCCCGGCCCTTGGCCCGCAGGGTGTCGGCGGCGATCTTGGCCCGGCCGCCGGACTGGCAGACCACGACGAGGTCGGTGTCGCTCTTGGCCAGGGCGTCGGCGTGGGCGTCGAGGTCGCCGAGGGGGATGTTGTGCGAGCCCGGGATGCGGGCCGCGGCGAACTCGCCGGGGGTGCGGACGTCCAGCAGACGGACCGAGCCGTTCTTCTGGCGCAGGGTCGTCGGGCTGAGGGTGTCGGGCAGGCTCATCACACGCTCCTCGTTGGGGTGCCAGGCGGCCAAGTCTACGCTCGCACGCCTGAATATAAAGTTGATGACTAGGGTTTCAGCGGTCTCTAGTCGGGCTAACGCCCCGCACCGCCGTCTGCTTCCCCGCGGGCCCGGGCCAGGTCCTCCGGGGTGTCGATGTCCGCGGCGTCGCCCAGGTCGTCGCACTCGACAGCGGTGACCTCGTCCGGGTGGGCGGCCAGGTAGGGCGGGCACCGGCGTCGCCCTCGGCTAGCCGGGACACCTCGGCCCAGGTCGCGCCGGTCCAGCAGGACTGGGTTGCGCCGCTTGCCGGCGTAGGTGGCGCGTGGCCACCGTGGCGCCGGCGGCGTGGGCCGCGATCACCCGGCCCACCACGGCGGGCCCGATGCCGGGCTGGTCGACCAGGGAGACGACCACGGCCGCGGCGTCGCCCCCGGCGAGCACGGCCAGGCCGACCCGCAGCGAGGAGCCCATGCCGGTGGCCCAGTCGGGGTTGGCGACGACGCTCGCTCCGGCCACCTCGAACGGCGCCGCTCCGGACACCACGATGACCGGGTCGCACCCACCGTCGCGCAGCACCCGCACCGCACGGTCGACCAGACGTTCACCGCCGAGTTCGACCAGCGCCTTGGGCTGCCCGAGCCGGCTGCCCGACCCGGCGGCCAGCACGAGCCCGGCGACGGCCCACGACTAGATGAGGGCTTCGTCGGTGGTCTGGCGAGAAGGCCGGTCCGAGGTGCGCGGTGTCGTTGACGCGGCGCACGATCGGCAGGCCCTCGTGCACGATCAGCTGGCTGACCGAGCAGTTGTCGACGTGCATGAACGCCATCGGCGAGCAGCCGGTCGCGATCGCGATCGCCGCCCCGATCACGCCGCCGTGGCACACCACGGCGATCCGCTCCCCCGGGTGCGCCTCCACGACCTTCTTAGCCCGGCTCGGACCCGGGCCGTGAACGCCTCGTCGCCCTCGCCATTGGGGACGTAGTCCCAGCTGCCCTCACGCATCAGCGTCAGGATCATCGGGTCCTGCTGCTCCAGGCGGCGACGGAACTCCCCGCCCTCCCAGTCGCCGAGCTCGACCTCGCGCAGCTCCGGCACGACCACCGGGGTCAAGCCGGTGAACTGAGCCAGCGGGCGCGGCGGTCTGCTGGGTCCGGATCAGGGTGGAGACGTAAAGGGCCTGGATCCCGTCCGGACCTCGGACATCCGCTCCGCCATCGCCGCGGCCTGCCGGTGGCCCTTGTCCGAAAGCTCCGGGTCGGCCTGCCCGCTCTCGGTGCACCGGATAGTTCTGCCGGTCATCCCGGCTGACTGACCGTGCCGGATCAGCAGGACGTCCGTCGCACCCTCGGGGACCTGGAAGCCCTTCTGCGGATAGGCGATCTCGGCGCTCGTCGTGTCCACCGACATGCCTCGATACCTCCACCCGCCGACCCGGTCGCGTACCGGTTTCGACGTTACCGCGATCCTGTATCCGGCAATTCCGCCACGACAGTGACGCAGCTGACACCGGGAGTACCGACGCCATGGGCCGCCTCGCGCAGACCGAGAACCTCACCGACGTGCAGCAGGAGATCCTGCGCACGGTGGCCGACTTCGTCGAGAAGGAGATCATCCCCAACGCCCAGGCGCTGGAGCACGCCGACGAGTACCCGCAGAAGATCGTCGACGGCATGAAGGAGATGGGCCTGTTCGGGCTCACGATCCCCGAGGAGTACGGCGGCCTCGGCGAGTCGCTGCTCACCTACGCGCTGGTGGTCGAGCAGATCGCCCGCGGCTGGATGAGCGTCTCCGGCATCATCAACACCCACTTCATCGTCGCCTACATGCTCATGCAGCACGGCACCGACGAGCAGAAGCAGAAGTACCTGCCGAAGATGGCCGAGGGCGAGATCCGCGGGTCGTTCTCGATGTCCGAGCCCGGCTGCGGCTCCGACGTGGCCGCCATCAAGGTCAAGGCCAAGGAGGACGGTGAGGACTTCATCGTCAACGGCGCCAAGATGTGGCTGACCAACGGCGGCACGTCCAACCTCACCGCGGTGCTGGTCAAGACCGACGAGGGCGCGGAGTCGGTCTACAAGAACATGACCGTGCTGCTGGTCGATAAGGAGCCCGGCTTCGGCGAGGTCTCCAAGGGCCTGACCGTGCCCGGCAAGATCGAGAAGATGGGCTACAAGGGCGTCGACAGCACCGAGATGGTCTTCGACGACTTCCGCATCGCCCAGTCCCAGGTCCTCGGCGGTGAAGCCGGGCGGGGCAAGGGTTTCTACCAGATGATGGACGGCGTCGAGGTCGGCCGCGTCAACGTCGCCGCCCGCGGTTGCGGTGTCGCGATCCGCGCCTTCGAGCTCGGCATCCAGTACTCCCAGCAGCGCGAGACGTTCGGCAAGAAGATCGCCGAGCACCAGGCCGTACTGTTCCGCCTCGCCGACATGGCCTGCAAGGTCGAGGCCGCGCACCAGATGATGACGATGGCCGCCCGCAAGAAGGACTCCGGCGAGCGCAACGACCTCGAGGCCGGCATGGCCAAGTACCTCGCGAGCGAGTGGTGCCACCAGGTCGTCGAGGACTCCTTCCGCATCCACGGCGGATACGGCTTCTCCAAGGAGTACGAGATCGAGCGCCTCTACCGCGAGGCCCCGATGCTGCTGATCGGCGAGGGCACCGCGGACATCCAGCGGATGATCATCGGTCGCCGGCTGCTCGAGGACTACAAGCTGCGCACCTGACGTCGCGTCAGGCCCCGGCGGGCGCACCGGCGCCCGCCATGATCCGCCCTACGTTCTCGGGCGCGAAGAACTCCGCCGGGGAAAGCACGCCCGCCCACATCCGGGTGAACCCGGAGCAGTCCTCCGGATTGGCGGCCACCGCCCCGAGTAGCGCGAGCATCTCCGGTGGCGGCGGGCCGGGGCTGGCCACCTGGCAGGTGAACTCGAACATCGGCAGGCCGGCCGCGTCGCGCTCGCGCTGGAACTCGGCCATCGCGTCGTCGAACGGCCGGGTGCCGGACAGCACCGCGTCCAGCGCCGCCGAACCGGCCTCGGCGTCCCGGAAGGCGTCCTTGATGCCGTGCGCCGTGATGGCGTCCTTGACGTAGCCCGCGTCGCCGACCAGGACCCACCCGGGACCGAACGGCGTCCGGAAGTAGTTGGGGACCGGCATCCCGACCCAACGGGCCTCGCGAGTCGCGGCGGCGAACCGGTCGAGGAACTCCGGCGCGGCGGCGAAGATGCGGCGGAACGTGCCGTCGAGGTCGTCGCGGTTGCGCGTCATCTCCTCCATCGGCCAGCCCCCGACCAGCAAGGTGAGGTCGTCGTGGGTCGGCATCACCGCCCACCCGTAGTCCCCGCGGATCCAGGTCGGGAACGTCCCGTCAAGGGGCAGCCCACTGAAGTAGCTGTAGTACGGAGCGAGCAGCGGTGGCACCTCGCGGTAGGTGTCCGCACCCACCGCTTCGGCGACCTGGGAACGCACCCCGTCGGCGCCGACCACAACCCGGGCGCGCAGGGTCACCTCGGTTCCGTCCGGGCCGTGGCCACGCACGCCGCAGACCACGCCGTCCTCGATCACGACCCCGGACACCGAGAACCGCTCGCGGACCTCCGCCCCGGCCTCCGCCGCAGCGTCCACCAGGATCTTGTCCAACACGGTGCGGCGCGGGCAGTACGCGACCCGACTGTCGGACTCGCCGGGCGGGCCCGCGATGACGATCGGGCCGAAGTCGAAGACGTAGGTGTCGATCGGCGGGCACCCGGTGGCGACCAACCGGTCCAGCAGACCCCAGCGGCGCAGCGCGTCGACCGCGGGCGGGTGCAGCAGGTGCGTCGATATCGTGTCGCTGGGGAATTCGGCCCGGTCGACCACCACCACCCGGTATCCCTTGCGGGCCAGCAGCATCGCGATCGGGGAGCCCGCGCAACGGGCTCCCACCACGACGACGTCATAGGTCTCGGTCATAGGAGCCTCCCGGACTCGGTCGCGGGTCGTGTCCTTCGCCGTCAACCTAGGGAGCCCGCTACGGCCGGCACCAGCGTCTCGCGCTTACCGGTGGCTTACGGCCCCGTCACGTCATCAGGCCGTGCTCGTAGGCGAAGGCAGTCGCGGCCGCGCGGGACGGCAGGCCCAGCTTCGTGAACACGTGGCTGAGGTGGCTCGCCACCGTCTTCTCGCTGATCCCGAGCTCCCGGGCGATGTCCCGGTTGGTCTTGCCGGCGGCCACGAGGACGATCACCTCGACCTCGCGATCGGTGAGGCCCGCGGCGCTGCCTCGCGGCCGCCGTGACGCGAGCAGCGCGTCCGCGTGAGCGAGGTCCGGGCGCGCGCCAAGCTCGGCGAACACCGCGCGGGCCGCCTCGACCTCGGAGGACGCGCCCTCGGCATCCCCGAGCTCGCGGCACGCCGCCGCGATCAGCAGGCGGGTACGCGCCGCGTCGTAGCGCGCTCCCAGGTCGCGCCACCCGGCGACGGCGCTGCGCAGCGCGGCCAGTGCGCCGGGAAGGTCGCGCTCGGCCAGCAGCACCGCGCCGGTGACCTGGGCCGTGAGCGCCCGCAGGTAGGACCGGTCGAGCTCGGCCGGCAGCGCGGCCAGACCGTCGGCCGCGGAGCGCGCCTCGGCGACGGCACCCACGCTCAGCATGATCTCGACGTAGCCGGCGACGATCCGGGCGCGGGAGAGCGGATCCTCGGTGTGCGCCCACACGCGCCGAATCGCCGCATCGGCGGCGTCCGCGCGGCCTTGCGCGAGCCGCAGGAGCGCCAGCCCGGGCTGGGGGTCACGGCCGAGGTCACCGGCGGCTTTGTAAGCCGCCTCGGCCTCGTCGGATTCGCCGCGGAGGCGATGCAACTCGGCCTGCATGTAGGTCGCGGCGCCCAGGGCGGGGTGGTGGGGCTGAGCCAGCCGGTCGCACGCCTTCTGTGCTTCCACCACGGCATCGGCCCAGGCGCCCTGCAACGCCATCAGCTCCGCGCGGTGCAGCAGGCACTGGCCGCGGTAGAGCACCAGGTCGGGCTGCGACTCGCACCACCGGCTCAGCGCTTCGGTCCACTCCCGCGCACGGGCGACGTCGAACAGTTCCTGATAGCCCTCGATCGCCGTGCAGTACACGTCGCCGGCGGCGACCGCCGAGACCTCGTTGGCGCCGACCGCCACCATCGCCTCGTCCAGCAGACCGACGCCCTCCGCGATGCGCCCGAGGTAGATCAGGCAACGGCCCTGGCCGACCCGGGCTCGCGCGACGAGTTCCAGATCCCCAAACCGCTCACCGATCTCGGCGGCCGCGCTGAAACCGGCGTACCCCGCTTCGATGTCCCCCGAGAACGCGCTGCGCAACGCCGCCGCCCAGCGCAGATAGCCCTGCTCGACGCAGTCGAGCTTGCGCTGGTCCAGCAGGCGGCGGGCCCGGTCGATCCACCCGCTGCCCTGCGCGGACTCGCCGCTCTCCAGGTGGCTGACCGCCAGCCAGAATCCGCTCCGGGCCGCGCGGGCCGTCTCGCCCCGGCGCACGCAGTCCTGGTGGGCCTTCGTCCAGGCGTCGTGGCTTTCCGATCGGCGGCCCACCAGGTAGGCGGCGGCCGCCAGCCGTTCGAGGTCGGGGACATCCAGCGCTGCGGCGGCGGCCGCCACCGACAGATGCTCGTAGGCCGCTGCCCACGCCTGCCGGTCGAAGGCGTCCCGGCCTTGACTCAGGTCCTGCGCCATAGGTCGATTGTGGCGGCCGTCGGTAGATCTACCTAGACCGCCGGCGGCGTGAACTCCGCGATTTGCCCGATGCGGGTGCGCGGCTCGGATTCCTACCGTCCTGACATCCGAACCCGACCCCAGGAGCCAGCCATGAGCACCCACCCGAACGTCACCGTCGTCGACGAGATGACGCAGGCCATCTTCGGGCACGACCGCGACAAGCTCAGCACGCTGTTCACCGAGGACGTGGCCCTCCACGTCCGTGGCGCACTGCCGATCGCCGGGGACTACGCCGGCGTGGACGGCTTGCTCGGCGCCCTCGGCGTGCTGTTCGAGCTGACCGGCGGCAACATCAAGCTCGAGCAGCTGTTCTGCGTCGGAACCGGCGATTGGGCCGCCGAATGGGAACACGCGATGCTCACCGTCGACGGCCGCACGCTGACCATCAACAATGGATTCATCTACCGCTTCGAGGCTGACCGCATCGCCGAGATGTGGTTCCTGTCCGCCGCCCCGGCCGAGTCCGCGGCGTTCTGGTCATGAGCGCCCACCTGGACGCCCGCGCCGGGGTCGTGACGGCGGCCCCGCTACTCCTGCTGGTTGCCTTCGCCTACCACCCGTACATCGCGAGGCTCAACAACGACGCGGCGGTGGCGGCCGAACTCACCGGTGACGAAACCCGGTGGGCGCTGTCCCACCTCGCGGTCGGAGTCGCCTCCGGACTGCTCCTGATCGCTCTGCTGGTCGTGGTCGGCCACCTGCACGACGAGGGTGAGCACCACTGGAGCACCCTCGCGACGCCGTTCGTCGTCCTGGGCAGCACGCTGTTCGCGTTCCTCCCAGCGATGGAGATCGGAGCGCTGGCCGCCGCGGAGGCGGGCGCCGACGTGCCTGCGGTCCTCGACGAGTTGAACACCTGGTTCGTGCCGGTGCTGGTGGCCGGATCGCTCACTTTCGCGATCGGCGTCGCGCTCCTGGCCCTTGGGATCCGGCGCAGCGGCCTGCTGAGTCCCCGTTCGGCGAACCTGGTCACGGCGGCCCTGGTGGTCATGGCCGCCGCCCGCTTCGTCCCCCTCGGCGCGGCGTTGTACGTGAGCGGGGTGGCGGGCGTCGTGGCGCTCTGGCCGCTCGCTGAGCGGATGCGGCCGGTCCCGCTGAGCGATAGCGTCATCGTCCGTGACGATGAACGTCTCGGATCCCACTGACGCGGCTGAGAGCCGAGCCGTCAGCTACGTGCGGATCTACACCGACGAGGACAACGTCACGCGCTTCGAGGACCTGGACTTCTCCTTGGTCCCCGCGGTCTACGCACCGCCGGCGCCACCGGTGTCGGTGACCACGCTGCTCCCGGCGACCGGCCTGCTGTTCCTGCGTGTCCCTGCGGGATGGGCCGACGCCGCCCATCCCGCGCCCGCCCGCCAGCTGGTATTCATCCTCGAGGGCGAGCTGGAGGGGACGGCCGGCCCGGAGACCCGACGCTTCGGCCCGGGAACGGTGGCCCTCACCGAGGACACCGACGGACCGGGTCACGGTCTGACCGCGCTCACCGACCTGCTCCTGGCCGTCGTCCGCCTGTGACGGTGCGTCAGGCCTCGTTCATCCGGTAGCAGGCGTACTGCAGCAGGATCGAGTAGACCCGCTGACCCAACTCGTAGCTCGGCGTGAACGTTGCCGTGCTGAAGCGCTTGATGATGATCGGCACCACCTTGGTCTCGAACATCCCGGTCTCCATCTGTTCGCAGGTGGCGCGAACCTTCTTGACCGCGGCCCCTTCACTGGTCACCAGCCGAGGCTCGACCTTGCGCAACTCCTGGACCACGAGGCCCTGCCAGCCGTCCGAGGTCCGGGCGGACACCGCGTCTGTCGTCGACGGCACCACCACCTCGGGCGCCACCGTGGCGGCGGCGGCAGCGCCCCCGCCCTTCGCGCCCTTCTCCCCCTTGGCTGCCGGGCTCGGCTGGGCGGTCGGGGTCGCGGCGACGACGGCGAGCGGTGTCTCGGCAGCGGCCGCGTCCGGAGCGTCGTCGGACCCGCCGCACCCGGTCAGGGCGAGCGTCGCGATCAGCGCCAGGACCACACGTCGACCTGCCATGAATCGGACGCTAACTCCGTAATGTCACCGCTATATGAACCCGCGTTTCCGATGTGGTTGGTTCAGCGCATGAGTGACGAGCACCTCACCCACGGCTGGGAGCCCGACACGGACCCGGCGGACTCGATCCTGCGGGCCTTCGTGCTGAGTACGGCGGACGTCACCGCCTGGATCGCCGAGCAGACCGGCGGCCGGACCCGGCGTTGGGACGACGTGGCCGCCGCGGACGCGCAGTCTCCCGTCTTCTTCGACAACTACGCCGTCCTGCTCACCCCGCCGGCCTACACCGACCTCGACGAGGTGGCCACCCGGCTCAGCGCGTTCTACCCGCCGGAGCGGCACTGGGTGCTGCTCTCGGTCTGGCCGACCCCCGACCTGACCGGCCACGGCTTCGTGCTGATGGGTCACCCTCCGTTCATGACCCGCGCGGCCGGCGGTGCCGCGCCGCCGGTGCCCGAGGGACTGGACATCGTCGAGGCCACCGACGCGGCCACCCTGGCGGACGCGCTTGCGCTGTTGGGCGCGGGATTCGGGATGGCGACCGAAGGCAGCCCGCTCGGGGACCCGCGGGTGCTGGGCGGGCCGATGCGGGTCTGGGTCGGCTACGCCGACGGCCGTCCGGTGGCCACCGCCACCGCGCGGATCGGCCACGGCATCGCCGACGTCGAGGCGGTCGCCACCGCTCCGGAAGCCCGCGGCCGCGGCTTCGGCGAGGCCCTGACCTGGGTGGCGACGCTGGCCGATCCGGCGCTGCCGGCCGTGCTCTACTCCAGCGACGCGGGGTACAAGATCTACCAGCGCATGGGCTACCAGAGTCAGTTCCGGTTCACACTCTGGCACCGGCCGCCGGTGGGCTGACCTTCGCGGAGCTGACGGAGCGTCAGCTCAGGGAGCGAACCCGCGGATGATCGTGTCCAGCTGTCGCTCGTACGTCGCGCCGGCATCGCCGGTGAGGAGCAGCGAGCGCAGCTCGAGAGCGACCGCGCCGTGCACCGCGTTCCAGATCTGCTGGGCCACCTCGGTGACGTCGTCCTGGCCCAGCACGCCAGCCGCCATCGCGTACTCGACCCGGGCCAGCAACTCGCCGAAGGCGAGCATCGATGCCTCCGCCACCCGGGCCGAGCCGAGTCCGGTCCGGGCCAGGAAGATCGCCTCGTAGTGCTGGCGGTTGGCCAGCGCCCACTCCCGGTACCGGCGCCCTCCGGCCTTGAGGCGCTCCGCGGCGTCGGGTTCCTCTTCGCGGCCACGGCGGCCCGGAAGTCCTCGATCGCACGGATGAGGAGCGCGTCGACCAGGCCGTCCTTGCTGCCGAAGCGGCTGTACACGCCCATGGGCGCGACCCCGGCCTCGGAGGCCACGGCCCGGACGGTGACCCCGCTCAGCCCGTCCCGGCGCAGCACCGCGTCGGCGGCTCGGAGCAGGGACGTCTCGACGTCCTGGCTCGGGGTGCGCTGGGGGGCGAGGCGGGGTGGACTCACCCAGTCATAGTGCACCCGAAAAATAAATAGAACAACGTTCCATAAATGACGTTCGTGTGACCTCAGGCGCGGCGGACGCGCAAACCGTCCAGAGCGAGTTCGACGACGGCGTCGGCGAGCGCGCCCTCGCCGAGCCCACCACCGGGGCGGTACCACTCGGTCAGGGAGTTGATCAGGCCGAACAGCAGCCGCGCGGTCAGGGCGGGATCGGCGCCGGGGCGCAGGTCCCCCTCGGCTCCGGCGGCCGCGACCAGCGCGGTGACGCGGTGGTCGAATTCACGCCGACGGGCTAGCGCCGAGCGCTCGGTCTCGGTGTTGCCGCGCACCCGCAGCAGCAGGGTGACGTGGGGCAGCTCGGCGACCAGCACCGCAACCGAGCCGCGCAGCAGTCCCTCCAGCCGGTCCACCGCCGCGCCGTCCCCGGCCTCGGCCGCCTCCAGCGCCGCGAACAGCCCGCCCAGGGCGCGGTCCAGGGAGCGCCGCAGCAGCTCCTCCTTGCCCTTGACGTGGTGGTAGAACGACGACTTGGTGATGCCGGCGGCGCGCGCCAGGTCGTCCATGCTCGTGCCGTCGTAACCGCGTTCGCCGAAGACCTCGACGGCAACCGCGAGCAAGGACTCGACGTCGTAGCGGGCCCGCTTCTCCGCGGGCAGTTCGATGGGTTCGGCACTCATCGAGTCTCCGCCACGGACTTCGTCCTCGCGGAGACCGATTCGATGGTGATGGTTCGCTCGCTTCGCTCACTCATCGCAGGTCCAGCACCCGCTTGGCCTTGCCCACCGAGCGCTCGATCGCGCCCGGCTCCCCGACCTCGACCTGGGCCCCCATCCCGAGCTCGGCGAGCAGCAGCGCCTGCAGCGCGGAGGCCAGCTCCGGGTAGCGCCCGCTCTCGACGTCCGGGCGGGCCTCGGTGCGCACCGTGAGCACGTCGAGGCGGTCCGGGCGGGTGAGCACGCACAGGAAGTGCGGCGAGAGTCCCTCGACCCGCAGCACCATCTGTTCGACCTGGCTCGGGTAGGCGTTCGCGCCGCGCACGATCATCATGTCGTCGGCCCGGCCGGTGATCCGGTCGATGCGGGGAAAACCGGGCCGGGCGGTGCCCGGCAGCAGCCGGGTCAGGTCCCCGGTGCGGTAGCGGATCACCGGGAACGCCTGCTTGGTCAGCGAGGTCAGGACGAGTTCGCCGCGCTCGCCGTCCGGGAGCGGGGCGCCGGTCTGCGGGTCGACGATCTCAGGCCAGAAGTGGTCGGCCCAGATGTGCAGGCCGTCCTTGGTCTCCACGCACTCCTGCGCGACGCCGGGGCCCATCACCTCGGACAGGCCGTAGATGTCGACCGCATGCATCCCGAACCGGGCCTCGATCTCGGACCGCATCGCCTCGGTCCACGGCTCGGCGCCGAGGATCCCCACCTGCAGGGAGTTGTCGGCCGGGTCCAGGCCCTGCCGCTCCATCTCGTCACCGATCGCGAGCAGGTAGGACGGGGTGACCATGATGACCTCGGGGCGCAGATCCCCGATCAGCTTGATCTGACGCTCCGTCATGCCGCTGGAGACCGGCACGGCGGTGCAGCCGAGCCGCTCCGCGCCGTAGTGGGCACCCAGGCCACCGGTGAACAGCCCGTACCCGTAGGCGACGTGCACGGTCATCCCCGGCCGGCCGCCGGCCGCCCGAATCGAACGGGCCATCAGGTCGGCCCAGGTGTCCAGGTCATCCTTCGTGTACCCGACGACGGTGGCGAGCCCGGTCGTGCCGGAGGAGGCATGGATGCGGGAAAGCTGCGCGCGCGGGACCGCGAAGCGGCCCCAGTTGTCCGCGCGCAGGTCGGCCTTGGTGGTGAACGGGACCTTGGCCAGGTCGGCGAGACCGTGCACGTCGTCCGGGTGGGCACCGGCGGCGTCGAAGGCGGCCCGGGTCGCGGTGGAGTTGTCGTACGCGTGCCGCACCGACCAGCGCAGCCGCTCCTCGGCGAGGGCGGAGACCTCGTCGACGGACGCGGTCTCGATAGGATCCAGTTTCGCTTCGGTCATGTCATGCGCTCCGTGATTCGGACTCCATCCGCGCCGGGCTGGGTCTCGCCGATGGTGCGCGAGCGGCCGCGGAACTCCGCGACGATCTCGCCGTCCCCGCGGGTGATCGTGACGTCGTAAACGCCGCTGCGCCCGAACCGGGTCCGCTCGACCGCGCGCGCGGTCAGGGTCTCGCCGACCGCGGCCGGCTTGCAGAAGGTGATGTCGGCGCCGGCCGCGACGGTCTGCGGGCCGTGGCTGTTGCAGCACAGCGCGAACGCGGTGTCCGCGAGGGTGAACAGCACGCCGCCGTGGCAGATGTCGAAGCCGTTGACGTGCTCCTTGGTCACCGTCATCTCGACGGTCACGTCACCGGGTGCGGCGTCCACCAGCACGATGCCGGCCGCGTTCGAGGCGCGGTCGTTCAGCATCATGGCGTGGGTGACCGCGTCCGCGATCCTCATCGGGTCGAGCGTGCTCATCGGTCGTAGTCCACGGTGACCTCGTCGGTCGTCGGCCGGGCCTGGCAGGTCAGCACGAAGCCCCGCTCGAGCTCGTCCGGTTCGAGGGCGAAGTTGGCGTCCATCTCCACCGACCCGGCGTTGACGGTGGCCCGGCAGGTGCCGCACACCCCGCCCCGGCAGGCGAACGGGGCGTCGGGACGGAGCCGGAGCACGCCGTCCAGGACGGTCTCCTCCGGACTGATCTCGATCTCGCCACTTCGGCCGTCGAGGGTGAAGTACACCGTGCGGTGCGGGCCCTCGATCGGGCCGTCGACCACGCGGGGGCGGGTCGGCAGCGGGCCGGCGTGGAAGAGCTCGCGGTGGACCCGGGCACTGTCGACGCCCCGGTTGGCGAGCACGGCTGCCCACTCGGCGACGGCGTCGTTCGGGCCGCACAGGTACCAGGCGTCGGCGTCGGTCGGGACCAGCGGGCCGAGCACACCGTCGAGCTTGACCGCGTCGAGCCGGCCGGCCCGCAGCGGTGAGGCCTGCGGTTCACGGGAGAGGAAGTGCAGCAGCTGGAAACGCGCCGGGTGACTGTCCTTCAGATCCGCGAGCTCCTCGCCGAACATGATCTGCGCCGAGCCGCGGCTGCCGTAGAGCAGCGTCATCGTGCTGTTCGGCTCGCCCTCGAGCACGCTGGCCACGATGGACAGCACGGGGGTGATGCCGGACCCGGCGGCCAGCGCGACGTGGTGGCGCACCGTCTGCGGGCGAATGTCGGTGCCGAACTCCCCCATCGGCGTCATCACGTCCAGTTGCATGCCGGGTTGAAGGTCGCGTACGGCCCAGGTCGAGAACGCGCCGCCGGGGAGCCGCTTGATGCCGACCCGCAGCGGCCCACCGGCCGGGGACGCGATCGAGTAGCTGCGCCGGCTGTTCGGGGCGCCGTGATCGCTGCGGATGGTCAGGTGCTGGCCGGGGCGGAACCGGTAGGCCTCGGCCAGGTCCGCCGGCACCTCGAAGGTGACCGCGACCGAGTCCGAGGTGAGCGGCTCGACCGAGGCCACCGTCAGCAGGTTGAAGGCGGCGCGGGCGCGCGGCGCCGCGGGAGCTTCCTCCTGAATGACACCGCCCATCAGTGTGCCTTCATCCGCTCGAAGGGCTCCTTGCAGGTGTTGCACGCGTGCAGGGCTTTGCAGGCGGTGCCGGAGAAGCGGGACAGCTCGCGGGTGTCCGGCGAGCCGCACTGCGGGCACCGGACGGTCAGGGTGAGCCCGATCGGTCCGCCGGAGTTGCGTGGGCCGGGCGGGGCGATGCCGTGCTCGGCCAGCATGGCCTTGCCGGTCTCGCTGATCCAGTCGGTGGTCCAGGCCGGGGCGAGCACGGTGACGACCTCGACCTCGGTGGCGCCGGCCGCGGTGGCGGCGGCGCGGACGTCACCGGCGATGGCCTCCATCGCGGGGCAGCCGGAGTAGGTCGGGGTGATGGTGACCCGGGCGTGGGTGCCCTGTACCTCCACGTCGCGCAGAATGCCGAGGTCCGCGATGGTGATCAGCGGGAGCTCGGGGTCGAGGACCGCGGCGACGGCGTCCTGGATTGCGTTCACCACTGCGCCCCCGGGTGCGCGAGGTGCAGGGAGGTCATGTCCTCCAGCAGGGCGCCGAACTCCGGGGTGCGGGCGCCGGAGCGTCCCCCGCCCGGGGCGGCATCGACCTGAGGCACCGTCAGCGTGGCCTCGGACAGCACGGCGTGCACGAAGCCTTCCCAGCCGGAGCGCAGCGAGGCCGGGTCCACCGCCGCGCCGAGCCCGACCAGTCCGGCGACCGCCGGGTCGGGCGCGAACAGCTCGGCGGCGTAGGGCCACATCGACTCCAGACCGGCCTGCATGCGGCTGTGCGAGACGTCGGTGCCGTCGCCGAGGCGAAGTGTCCAGAGCGCGGCGTGGTCGCGGTGGTAGGTGACCTCCTTGACCGCCTTGCCGGCCATCCCGGCCAGGGTCGGGTCGGCGCTCGCGGTCAGGGCGTCGTAGAGCTCGTACTGGTAGGCGGAGAACAGCAACTGGCGCGCGATGGTGGCCGCGAAATCGCCGTTCGGTCGCTCGACCAGGTGCACGCAGCGGAACTGCTCCGGGGCGCGGCGGTAGGCCAGCGCGTCCTCGTCCCGCCCGTCGAAGGAGCCGGCGTAGGTGAGCAGCGTGCGGGCCTGCCCGAGCAGGTCGAGGGAGATGTTCGCGAGCGCGACCTCCTCCTCCAGCTCGGGCGCATTGGTGACCCACTCGATCAGCCGCTGGCCGAGGATCAGCGCGTCGTCGCCGAGGGCGAGGGCGTAGGCCGCGATGGCCTGGGAACCCGGGCGCTCACTCACAGGTGGTCGACCTCCGGCGGCAGCGTGTAGAAGGTCGGGTGCCGGTAGACCTTGTCGCCGGCCGGGTCGAAGAAGGCGTCCTTCTCCTCCGGGCTGGACGCGGTGATCGAGCTCGCGGGGACGACCCAGATCGAGACGCCCTCCTGCCGGCGGGTGTAGAGGTCACGCGCGTTGCGCAGCGCCATCTCCGCGTCGGGGGCGTGCAGGCTGCCGACGTGGGCGTGCCCGAGCCCGCGGCGGGGCCGGACGAACACCTCCCACAGCGGCCACTCGGAGCTCACGCGGCACTCACCTTCGCGGCCTGCTTGGCGGCGTAGGCGGTCGCGGCCTCGCGCACCCACTCCCCTTCGGCGTGCGCGGCGGTGCGGCGCTCGATGCGCTCGGCGTTGCAGGGGCCGTCGCCCTTCACCACGCGGGCGAACTCGTCCCAGTCGATCTCGCCGAAGTCGTAGCTGCCGCGCTCGTCGTTCCAGCGCATGGTCGTCGTCGGGCAGGCGGACGCCGAGGACGTCGGCCTGAGGGGCCGTCATGTCGACGAAGCGCTGGCGCAGGTCGTCGTTGGAGTGCCGCTTGATCTTCCAGGCCATCGACTGGCTCGAGTTGGCCGACGCGGCGTCCGGCGGGCCGAACATCATCAGCGACGGCCACCACCAGCGGTTGACGCGCGTCCTGCAGCATCGCGCGCTGGCGCGTCGGTGCCGTCGCGCAGGGCGAGCAACATCTCGAAGCCCTGGCGCTGGTGGAAGGACTCCTCCTTGCAGATCCGGATCATCGCCCGGGCGTAGGGGCCGTAGGAGCAGCGGCACAGCGGGACCTGGTTGACGATCGCGGCGCCGTCGACCAGCCAGCCGATGACGCCGACGTCGGCCCACTCCAGCGTCGGGTAGTTGAAGATCGTCGAGTACTTCTGCGCGCCGGTGTGCAGACGGTCGAGCAGGTCGGAGCGGTCCACCCCGAGGGTTTCGGCGGCCGAGTACAGGTACATCCCGTGGCCGGCCTCGTCCTGCACCTTGGCCAGCAGGATCGCCTTGCGGCGCAGCGACGGCGCCTTGGTCAGCCAGGCGCCCTCCGGCTGCATCCCGATGATCTCGGAGTGCGCGTGCTGGGCGATCTGGCGGATCAGCGTCGCCCGGTACTTCTCGGGCATCCAGTCCCGGGGCTCGATCCGCTCGTCCGCGGCCAGCACCGCGTCGAAGTGCTCCTGCTGCTCCATGTCCGGCTCCCGCTACCCGACCGAATGTTCGGTTGGGGCAACTTTAGACTCCGCGGCGCCTGGGCGTCAACGAATTCAGGTCAGTCCGCGCGGCCGGAGACGGCGACGTGGATCCCGAGGCCGATCATCAGTCCCCCGCCGCCGGCGTTGACCCGGGCGATCCGGCGGGGCGAGCGGGCGAACCAGGTCCGGGCGGTCGAGGCGGCGAGCGCCCAGATGGTGTCCGAGATCAGCGCCAGCAGCGCGAAGACCAGGCCGAAGACCGCCACCTGCGTCCACACCGTCCGATCGGGGTCGACGAATTGCGGCATGGCCGCGACGAAGAGCACGAGCACCTTGGGGTTCGTCACGCCGACGATGAATCCCTGGCGGACGTACGTCCGGGAATCCCGCCGGTTCGGAGCGACCGGCGCGGCTTCGACCTGCACACGGCGGTGACGGATCGCCTGCACCCCGAGGAAGACCAGATAAACCGCCCCCGCGAGCTTCAGGGCGGTGTACACCGCCGTCGACGTCGCCACCACCGCGCCGAGGCCCACCGCCACCGCCATCGCCTGGGTGTACGCCCCGGCCGTGTTGCCGACCACGTTGAGCAGGGCGGCCCGCCGCCCGACCGTCAGCGCCCGGCCGACGGTGAACAGCACGCTCGGGCCGGGGATGGCGATCAGCACCGCCGCGGTGATCGCGAACGCGACCAGATGGGCTCCGGTGGGCATGCCCGAACAGTAGGTCGCGCCCCTGCCCCGGGGCCACCCCGTTCCACTGCGCTGGCCGTAATGGCGCTTCGCTGGCCGGGTCCGGCCGGTGAAGCGGGGCGTTACCCCGGGGGTAATCGCTCTGGCGCGCGGGGCGGGTCAAAGTGGAGCCATGACTTCGACCGACACCGAGACTCAGGCAGACAGGATCCACGCCGACGACCTGGCCGTGGGCCAGGAGATCCCCTTCGGCACCTGGACGCTGTCCGAGCAGGACATCGTCGAGTACGCCCGCATCTGGGACCCGCTGCCCATGCACACCGACGCGGAATGGGCGGCGACCGGCCCGTTCGGCGGCGTCATCGCCAGCGGACTGCAGACGATCGCGGTGTACCAGCGCCTGATCGTCGACGCGCTCTGGTCGAACGCGATGGGCAAGGCGGGCCGCGGCTTCGACCTCACATTCGTGGCACCCGTCCGGCCCGGGACGACCCTGACCGGCGCCGCGACGGTCGCCGAGATCAACGCCCGCCCTGACCGCGGCGACGCGCTGGTGAAGCTGCACTCGCGCCTGGTCGACGCGGCCGACGGCACGCTCGTCCTCGAGCTCAAGGCCGACGTGATCATGGGCTTGCGCGGCTGACGTCCGAACAATCGAGCGCTATAACTCACTGGTGCTCGGACACTGCTGGAGTTCGGCGGCCAGCCCTTCGTGCAGTTGGGTCAGCGCGAACTCGTAGCGGCCGAAGACCACGTCCTCGGTGCGGGCGGCGAACCCGCGCTGGACGCCCTCGGCCATCGCGCGGTCCTCGAGCAGGCCCGTCTCGACGAAGGAGATGTCGCGGTACACCGCGTCCGGGATCGAGCCGTCCTCGGCCGGCAGCGCCAGCTTGGAGATGACGAGCTCCGATCTGGTCTGGCTCACCGGCTCGACGACGACGAACGCGCTGTGCGCGGTCAGCCGCGCGATGATCGCGTTCGGGAAGATGTGGTCGACGATGGTGAGCGTCTTGCCCAGGTGCCAGTCCTCGGGCGGGATCCCGCCGAGGGCTTCCACCCGCCGGAACGGGAACGTCACCCGAGAGTGCCGACCGTGGTGCTCGAGCACGGTGAGGTTGTCGTATCCCAAGGGGAAGAACGTGTCCTTGTGGGTCTGCCGGATGTGGTAGCCCTCGAGGAACCCCTCGGTCAGCACCTTCCAGTTGCCCTCGACCGTGATCCGCTCGGTTTCCACCAGAACATGACGGTCCGTCAGCCCCGGGACCTGCTCGACGGAGGCGAACGCAGGCTCGCCCTCCTGCTGCACGAACACCAGGCCGGCCCGCTCGTGGCACGCCACCGGAACGAGCCCGCGGTCGGCCAGCTCCACCCCGTCGAAGCCGTAGGCGTCGGGGACGTGCGAGAGGGACCCGTCGAGGCCGTAGACCCAGCCGTGGAACGGGCAGACGAACGAGCGCGCACACCCCGAGCCCGCGGCCAGGGCGGTGCCGCGGTGGCGGCAGGCATTGCGGAAGACGCGTACGACGCCGTCGCGGCCGCGGACCACGAACAACGGGATGCCGGCAGCGTCGCGGGCCAGGAACGAACCCGGCTCGGGCAACGCGGCGGAGGGGCAGAACGGCACCGGAACGCGGCGCAGCACCTTGAGCTCGGCCGCCAGTCGGGCCGGGTCGGTGTAGTCCGAGACCGGCACGCGGCCGGTGCGCGGGCCGAGGTCGGTGGTCCCTGCCGCGACGTGGGCGAGGATGCGCGCGACCAGGTCAACGGGAGCGAGGTACGGCGTCGGCCCGCCCGAGGGATCCGGCAGGACGGTCCGGTCGATCGATGTCTGCGTCACGGCGGGCTCCTTCGTCGCAGCCTACTGCTGAGTAGGCTAGGCGAAATTCACATAGAGGTCAACGCCATTGCCTCTTTGTCCGGATCGGCGATGATGCGGACATGGCCATCGCCTCACACATGGTTCCGCTGGGGACGCCCGCACCGGACTTCGCGCTTGCCCGCGCTCGGCGGGGGCACCGTGTCCCTCGCCGACCTGGCCGGCGCCCCGGCGCTGCTCGTCGTCTTCCTGTCCAACCACTGCCCGTACGTGAAGCACCTGGAATCCACGCTCGGCCCGGTGGCGGACAAGCTGACCGGCGACGGCCTGGCGACGGTCGCGATCTGCAGCAACGACACCGAGCGCTACCCCGACGACGGGCCGGCGGGCCTGGCCGAGCAGGTCGAGCGCGCCGGCTTCACCTTCCCGTACCTGATCGACAGCACGCAGGAGGTCGCGAAGGCCTACCGCGCCGCCTGCACCCCGGACTTCTTCCTCTACGACGCGCAGCGACGCCTGGCCTGGCGCGGGCAGTTCGACGACTCCCGGCCGAGCACCGGCGGACCGGTCACCGGCGCGACCCTGCGCGCCGCGGTCGAGCACGTCCTGGCCGGCCGCGCTGTGCCCGAGCCGCACGCCCCGAGCCTGGGCTGCGGCATCAAGTGGAAGCCGGGGAACGAGCCGTCGTGAAGCGGATCTTCTGGACTCTGGCCGCCGCCCTGGTGCTCGGCGCGGTCCCGACCTCGGCGGTCGCGGCCGGCCGGCCGGACACCGGTCCCCCGCTGTCGGTCGACACCGCCGGCTGGCTCAGCACGAACCTCCGGTGCTCGGCCGGCGATCCCGCGAAAGCCACCGTCCTGTTGCTGCCGGGCACCACCGTGAACACCGAGGAGAACTTCGGCTGGAACTACGCCCAGGCGTTCGCGCTCGAGAAGCGGCCGTTCTGCACCCTGGACCTGCCCGACCGCACGATGGCCGACATCCAGGTCGCCGCCGAGTACGTGGTCGCCGCGATCCGCGCGATCCACAGGTACGACCGGCAGAAGATCGCGATCCTCGGGCACAGCCAGGGCGGCATGATCAGCCGCTGGGCCCTGAAGTACTGGCCGGACACCCGCGCCATGGTCGACGACCTGATCGGGATGGCCCCGTCCAACCACGGCACCGACCTCGCCGAGCTGATGTGCAACCCGGACTGCTCACCCGCGATCTGGCAGCAGCGCACCAGCGCGGCGTTCATCAAGACGCTGAATACGGGCCCGGAGACCTGGCCCGGCATCAGCTACACCGTCATCTGGTCCCCGACGGACAGCGTCATCGTCCCGCCGGAGCTCTCGAAACTGACGACCGGTCAGGGCGAGATCGCCAACATCGCGGTGAACGAGGCCTGCCCGGGCCACCTCACCGATCACCTGAGCCTCGGCACCTATGACCCCGTCGCCTACGGGCTCGTCGAGGATGCCCTGAACAATCCCGGCCCGGCCTCGGCCCAGCGCTTCGACGGCACGTACTGCACCGCGTTGACCCACCCCGGAGTCAACCAGGAGTTCGCGCTCGTGCACTTCAGCCGGGCGTCCTCCGCGGTGGCGGCGACGATCCTGCTCACCCCGCACGTCCCCGCGGAACCGCAGACCGCGCCCTACGCGAAGTAACCCACCACCACGCCTAACGGTGCTTTCAGTGGCTGTGCGCCTGCAGGGCCTTGATGGTCAGGGCGAAGGTGAGCGGGTCGTTGGCCATCGAGGCGTGGCCGGCGTAGTTCGCCGGGTCGACGTCCTGGAGCGCGATGTTCTCCGCGCCGTCGAGGAAGCTCGTCGTGTACGGCGTGACGAGCTCGTCGTACTTCGTGACGATGACCGTGTAGTGCGTCTTGCCCGGGGTCTCGTCGTCGGCATTGAGCTTGGTCAGGAAGTCAGAGCCCGGCATGAACTGCGGGCAGGAACCGCAGTAGGTGCCCATCTGGGCGTCCCAGCCCGGGAGCAGGGTGCGCAGGTCGGTGATGCCGTGGATGTTCGTCCCGTGGTTGGGGCCGGCCCAGCCGACGAAGTGGTCGACCTTGGCCGCACCGCCGAGGAACTTCAGATACCAGCGCGGCATGATCGCGCCCTCGGAGTGCCCCACCATGTCGACCTTCCTGGCGCCGGTGGCGGCCAGCACCTCGTCGACGAACGCCGACAGCTCGGCAGCGGACTCGTCCATCGGCTTGATGCCCCCGCGGCTCTCGTAGCGGGAGTCCATCCCGTAGGTCTTGGCGTAGACGCAGTAGCCCTGCGCGGCCAACTGCGGGGCGAGGAAGTACCAGTTCTCGCTCGCGGTGGCCCCGAGGCCGTGCACCAGCACGACCGGGTTCGGCTTGTCCGCGGTCGGCCGGCAGGTGAAGTCGTTGGCCCCGACCAGCGCCGGCTCCGGGAAGATCCAGGCGTGGTCCGGCGGGACGTCGGCGTTCGCGGTGCCGACGCCCAGCGGACCGGTCACGGCGAGCGCGATCGCGGTGAAGGCGGCGGCAGCAGCCGCAGCAAGGCGGGTGAGCTTCACGGGACGCCCCCAAATCGGTCGGGCTCGGTGTCGATGCCCCCACTGAAGCACCTTTCGGACAAACTTGGAAGAACTTCCAAGAACTTTGTGCAAGAATCCGTCCCATGGCTCCCCTCCAGACCCGCCGCAAGGCCCAGCCCCGCCGCGACGCCCTGCTGGCCGCCGCCGTCGAGGTGGTCGGCACCCAGGGGCTGGCCGGCACCACGCACCGCTCCGTGACCGAGGCGGCCGGCGTCCCGCTGGCCACCGCGAGCTACTACTTCTCCTCGATCGGCGAGCTGGTCGCCGAGGCCCTGCGCGAGTTCGTCCAGCGCCGCGCCGCGGAGATGAGCTCTCTGGACCTCGGCGAGTTGCACGGCGTGCTCACCCCGGGCGACGTCGCCGGCTGGTACGCCGCCAAGGTGATGGAGCTGGACGTGCCGCACCGGCTGGCCTTCTACGAGGTGCTGATCAACGCACCCCGCTCCCCCGAGATGTCCGGCCCGGCCCGCGAGGCGCTGGCCGCCTACCAGGAGGCAACCGCCGCCGGGCTACGCGCCGTCGGTGCGACCCCGGACGACCGGCAGTCCCGCGCCTTCGTCGCGCTCGCGATGGGGCTGGGCCTGCTGCACCTGGTCGACCCGGCCGAGGACGACGCCGATCAGCTCTCCGAGGCGATCCGGGATCTCTTCCTGGGCCAGGAGCAGGCCGCCGCCGACCCCGAGGGCGTCGCCGGACGGATGGCTACCCCCGCAGCGGCGCGCACGACCTGACGATCCATCAGCTCAGCTCGGAACTGAATCTCTCGATGTGCTCGGTCCGACCGAACACGTAGATCACGTCACCGCTCTCGAGCGCAGTGTCCGCGGTGGCGTAGGCGAAGTCGTCGCCGTTCGCGTGTTTCACCGCGACGACCGTCACCTTGTACTTCTTGCGCAGCGGCGACTGGCTGAGCGGCACCCCGACCGCGACCTCCGGCGCCAACATCTTGATCATCGCGAAGTCGGCATCCATCTCGATGTAGTCGAGCATCTTGCCCTGCACGGTGTGCGCGACCCGCTGCCCCATCTCGTGCTCGGGGAACACCACGTGGTGCGCCCCCACCCTCTCCAGGATGCGGCCGTGCTGCTCGGTCAGCGCCTTGGCCCAGATGTCGGGGATGCCCAGCTCGACCAGCAGCGAGGTGGTGAGGATGCTCGACTGCATGTCGCTGCCGATCGCGACCACCGCGCGCCGGAACTCCTGGACGCCGAGTTCGCGCAGCGCCTCGATGTCGGTGGAGTCGGCGGTGACGACGTGGGTGAGCTTGCCCGCCATGCGCTGCACGATCTCGCGCTGGCTGTCGATGGCCATCACCTCGACGCCCTCGCGCACCAGTTCGATCGCGAGCGCGCTGCCGAACCGGCCCAGCCCGATGACGACGACGGCGTCCTTCTTGTCAGCCAACGATCGTCCTCTCCTCGGGGTACTCGTACCGGCGGTCGCGCTCGCGCAGGGCGAGCGCTGACGCCAGCGTCAGCGGGCCGATCCGGCCGATGAACATCAACGCGATGAGGACCAGGTGTGCTGCCCGGCCGAGGTCAGCGGTGATGCCGGTCGACAGGCCGACCGTACCGAAGGCGGAGGAGACCTCGAAGAGCACACGGTCGAGCGGGTACTCGGTCAGCCCGAGCATGACCATCGTCCCGGTCATGACCAGCCCAACGCTCATCAGCGCGATCGCCAGCGCCTGGCGCTGGTTGGCCTCGGGGATCCGGCGGCGGCCCACGTGCACGTGGGCCTCGCCGCGCATCTCGGCCCAGATCACGAAAGCGAGCAGTCCGAAGGTCGTCACCTTGATGCCGCCGGCCGTACTTGCGCTGCCGCCGCCGATGAACATCAGGATGATCTGCGTCAGGATGCTCTCATCGCTCATCTCCCCGGTGTTGACGCTGTTCAGCCCGCCCGAGCGCGGCATCACCGCGGCGAAGAGCCCGGCGTGCAGCTTGTCCGGCCAGTCCAGCGGACCGAAGGTGGCATCGTTCGACCATTCGGCGACCGTGATCACCGTGGTGCCGATTACCAGCAGGGCGCCGGAAAACCAGAGCGTGATGACGGTGAGGACCGACCACTCGGCCGGACGGCGCCAGTTCCGCGTCAGCTCGAAGATGACCAGGTAGCCGAGGCCACCCAGCAGGACGGCCAGCGACACCGTCACGCTCACGATCGGGTCGGCGACGAAGCGGGTCATGCTGTCGCTGTAGAGGGACAGGCCGCCGCTGTTGAACGCTGAGATCGCGTGGAACAGCCCGTCGTAGGCGGCGCGGCCCCAGGACTCGTCGTAGTGCGTGGCGAACCGGACGGTGAGGATCGTGGCCACGACCGCCTCGGTCCCGAGGCTGAACAGGACAATCGAGCGCAGCACCCGGCGGACGTCCTGCAGGCGCAGCGTCTTGGTCTCGGCCTGGACGAGCAGGCGGGCACGCAGGCCCAGCCGACGGGAGACCACCAACGCGATGACCGTCGCGAGCGTCATGATCCCCAGGCCGCCGACCTGCATCAGGATCATGATCACGACCTCGCCGAAGGTCGACCAGTGCCCGCCGGTGTCGACGATGGCCAGCCCGGTGACGCAACCCGCCGAGGTCGCCGTGAACAGCGCATCGACGAAGGAGGGCGACTCCCCCGATGCGGTCGCCACCGGCAGCATCAGCAGCCCGGTGCCGGCCAGCACCAGCGCCCCGAACCCGAGCGCGATCAGCCGCGCGGGGTGCGCGAGCAGCTCGCGGGCGCGGAGCTCCCGGCGCGCGCGGCGTTCGTCCGCCGCCGTCCGCTCCGAGCCGCTCACCCTGGCCTCCCACTCCGACAGCGGGCCGAGTATCGCCCACCTGCGGCGGCGCCCCCGGCTGCCCCGCCGTCCCCCGGGCCATCCTGGGGCGGTGTGTGGCCCTATCGCGGCCAGGGAAAGGGCGTACGCGCGCCCCAAGATGCAAACAGGCAGGCACTTGGGGCGGCGTTTCGCCCCTTCGCGGGCCGCGATAGGGCCACACACCGCCCCAGGGTGCGGAGGGGTGGGCTAGGAGCGGCGCCACTGCCCGGCGCGGACCGGATCCGGCGGCCGGAGGCCCCCGACGACGCGACGGGGCGGCGGCGCGCCGGTGAGGACTCCGTTGCGCTGCGGCCGGCCGGCCTGCACGGGCGCGGCGGCCGGCGGCCCGGCCGGGCGGGACGGTTCGCCCGCTGGAGCCTTCGGCGGCCGGATCAGGATCAGCGCCAGCGTGCCGGCGATCAGGCCGATCACGCCGGCCACCCCGAGCGTCCACTGCACGCCCTCGACCGCGGCGGCACGGATCGCGTCGCCCAAGTCAGCGTTGCCGGCGAGCAGCTCACCGGACCGGCCACCGGCGACCGCGCGGCCGGCCTCGGACGCGTCAGCGATCCCCCGGTCCTCGAAGGCCTGACCGGCCCGGACCGAGAACACCGACCCGAGCGCGGCGATCCCGAGGGCGAAGCCGAGCTGGCGGGCGGTGTTGACCGCACCCCCGGCCATCCCACCGCGCTGCGGCGGGACCGCCGCCATCGCGGCCGAGCCCACCGTCGGGGTGGCTAGCCCGACGCCGATGCCGACGACGAGGAAGCCCGGCACGAGCGCCGGCCAGCCGGCGTCTCCGTGCACCATCAGCGCGCCGACGACGCCGCCGGCGCCGATCAGCAGCAGCCCGTAGCCGATCGCCAGGCCCGCCCGGTTGCCGTGCAGGAACCGGCCGATCGCAGCCGAGACCGCGAACGCCATGAACGACATCGGCAGGCTGGTCAGGCCGGCCTCGATCGGGCTCAGGTGCAGCACCGACTGCAGCCAGATCGAGGTGTAGGTGAAGGCCGCGAACGCGCTGAAGGTCATCAGCACGGCGCAGATCATGATCCCGACGAACGAGGCGTGCTTGAACAGCTCGAGGTCGAGCATCGCGCTCGGCGAGGCCCGTTCGATGAACACGAACGCGACCAGCAGCACCGCCGACGCGGCCAGCAGCCACCACACGACCTGGTCGGACCAGGTGTGCTCGTTCGCGCGGATCATCGCGTACACCAGCGCGGAGACGGCAGCGGTGAAGGTGACGATGCCGGGCACGTCGACGCGGGCCTGGCGGCGCTCCTGGGTGTCGGTGAGGCGGGTCAGGCACAGCGCGATCGCGATCGCGCTGAGCGGGATGTTGACGAAGAAGATCCAGCGCCAGGACACCCACTCGGTGAGGACGCCGCCGATGATCGGCCCGACCGCGGCGGCCGCACCGGCCACCGCGCCCCACATGCCGTAGGCGGTGCCGCGGTCCCGTCCCGAGTAGGAACTGTTCAGCAGCGCGAAGGTGGTGGCGAACATCGCCGCGGCCCCGAGGCCCTGGACCGTGCGGGCCGCGATGAGCACCTCGACGTTGGGGGCCAGCCCGCAGGCCAGCGACGAGAGCGCGAACAGCCCCAGGCCCCAGATGTAGGCGAGGCGGTGCCCGACCAGGTCGGCGATCGACCCGGTCCCGAGCACCAGGGCGGCCAGCGTCAGCGCGTAGGCGTCGATGACCCACTGCAGCGAGGTGAAGGAGGCGTCGAGGTCGCCGACCATGTCCGGGAGCGCGACGTTGACGATGGTGACGTCGATCAGAAGCATGAACGTGCCCATGCAGACGGTCAGCAGGGGCAGCCACTTGCGCACATGGCACGCTAACTCTCCGCACCGACAGTTACCCGTCGTTCATCCGTAGCTTTCCGATCAGACACCCACACCGTGGGGCGAACGAGGACTCTCACTGGCGTGGGCCTGGATCTTGATCCACAGCGGGGACTTCCGCGTGTGCGCCGGCGGACCCGGGCCGCCCTGGCCGGGATCGTGGCGGTCGCTCTGACGCTGACGCTCAGCCAGAACTCGCCGGCGGCCCCGCCCAAGACCGGCGCCGCCGTCACGCCGAAGAACGGCAGCTACGTCCTCGACGGGCGCGGCCACGGGCACGGCCGCGGGATGTCGCAGTGGGGAGCGCAGGGCGCCGCGACCAAGGGCGTCCCCTACCAGCAGATCCTCTCGACGTACTACCCCGGCACCGCGATGGGCAGCGGCAGCGACAGCTCGCCGATCCGGGTGTGGATCTCCGACGACACCGACAGCGAGCTGCGCATCGTGCCCTCGGACGGGCTGACGCTGGCCAGCGGAAACCAGGTGCTCCGCCTGCCGGCGCTGCTCGGGTCGAAGGCGGTGACGCACTGGCGGGTGCGCCTGGTCGGCGGTGTCCCGTTCGCCGACGGCCTGGGGACCGACTCGGTCTGGCGCTCGCTCGGCATGCCGGCGGGATCACCGGTGGAATTCCGCCCGGGCACATCCGGCACCGTCCGGATGGTGCTGCCGAGCGGGAACATGCGCGAGTACCGCGGCGACCTGCAGGCGGTTCCGTCGGGCGGCCGGTTGCAGACCGTCAACGAGACGACCATGGGCAACTACCTCCGCTCGGTGGTGCCGGCCGAGGTGCCGGCCGGCTGGCTGCCCGCGGCGCTGAACGCGCAGACCGTCGCCGCCCGGACCTATGCGCTGTGGACGACGCGCTACCGCAACCGCGGCTTCGCCGACATCTGCGACAGCACCAACTGCCAGGTCTACCGCGGCGTGCGGTCGATCAGCGCGGCCGGGACGGTGACCCGAACCTGGGAAGCGGCGAGCACCGACCGCGCCGTGGCCGCGACCGCCGGCCAGTGGCTGTCCTACCGCGGCGCCCCCGCCCTCACCGAGTTCTCCTCCTCCAACGGCGGGCAGTCGGTCTACGGCGGTTTCCCCTACCAGCCCGCGCGCCCGGACCCCTGGGACGGCGTCGCGAAGAACTCCGAGAGCGCGTGGACCGCGACGCTGCCCGTCTCGCGGATCACCCGCGGGTGGCCGTCGATCGGCACGTTCAGGTCGCTGCAGGTGCTCAGCCGGGACGGTCAGGGCGCCTGGGGCGGCCGGATCGTCTCGATCCGCGTCACCGGCTCGAAGAAGAGCATCACCCTGACCGGCGCCGCCTTCGTCAACGAACTGGGCCTGCTGCACCGCTGGTTCGCGGTGCGCTGAGAACTACGCGTACTCGATGCGGGCCCGGCCGGCCGGCGTGATCTGGCGGAACTCGCCCGCCGTGACGAGCAGCGGCGGGTCGGCCTTGTAGAGAGCGGCAACGGCAGCGGGCGCGAGCCCGATCTCGCGGGCGGCCTGGTGGGCCTCCAGCTTGTGCAGCCGGCCGTCCGGGGCGGCGGCGTAGCGACGGAGCAGCTGCAGGGACAGGTCGCCGGAGGTGGCCACCTCGGCCGGGATGCTCTCGGGCTGCGGCACGCGCGCCAGCAGCGACTCCACCGCGGTGGCGTAGGTGCGGGTGAGGAAGCGGACCTGCGAGAGCACGTCCATACCCGCCAGGTCGACCTGCTCGCCGTCGGCACCGCCGCTGCCCTGCCAGGTGCGCTTGGGGTGGCGGCGCAGATACTCCTGCTCGAGCTCGAGCATGCGTTCGGTGTGCCGGCGGAACTGGTCGGCGGTGCCGTGCAGGAACACCCAGTGCCGGGTGGCGTGGGCCTGGTTGCCCTGGTGCTCAGCTCGGCGTCGCTCAACTGCGACGCCGGGACGCCGTAGGCGATCTCCGCAGGGGCGGTCATGAGGGGTCCTTCCGCAGCGATGGACGGTGCCTCAATCGAGGCGGCGCAGCTCTTTCGCGAACTTGGCGGCATTGCTGACGTAGAAGTCGACGGCGTAGGTCATCCAGTCCTGGATGGGCTTCGGATCCGGGATCGCGCGGAGCTTCGCGGGGACGCCGATCGCCATGTGGCCGGTCGGGACCACGGTGTCCTCGGCGACCAGGGCGGCGGCGCCGACGACAGCCCGCGGTTCGACGGTGACCCGGTTCATGACGATCGACCCGGAACCGACCAGCGAGCGCTCCCCGATCGTGCAGCCCTCCAGGTGCACCAGGTGCCCGACCACGCAGTCCGGGCCCACGATGGTCGGCCAGTGCTCGGTGGTGTGCACGATCGAGCCGTCCTGGATCGAGGTGCGGGCGCCGACCTCGATCAGGCCGTGGTCGCCGCGCAGCACCGCGCCGGGCCAGATGCTCGACTCGGGCCCGAGGACGACGTTCCCGATCACGACCGCCTCGGGCGAGACGTACGCGGACGGGTCGATCTGCGGCGTCAGGTCGCCGAGAGCGTAGATGGGCACTACTCCCCTTGCTCAGGTCCGCCAGCGCGGGCCACACCTTCTGTGCGTTGCCGGCCCACACGTTGGCGATCGTCGTCTCGTCCCAGCCCAGCGCGGCGATCGCGCGGGCGTTGCGCGCGACGCCCGGCATGCCCGGCCAGTCCGTGCCGAAGATGAACTTGCGGGCGAGGCGGGCCAGGTCGAACTTGGCGTAGTAGTCGGCCAGCTTCGACGGGGGCAGCCCGGACAGCTCGATCCACACGTTGTCCCGCGACAGCGCGAGGAACGCGGCCGCGTCGTACCACCAGCCGCGCCCGCCGTGGGCCAGGACGAAGTTCAGGTCGGGGAAGTCGCGCAGCACGTCGTCGAGCAGGGTCGGGTCGGCGTACTTGCTGCTCGAGCCCGGGAACGTCGACGTTCCGCAGTGGATCGTGATCGGGATATTCGCCTCGCGGCATACCTGGTAGGCCGGGTAGAGCATCGGGTCGTTGACCGCGAAGCCGGCGTGCACCGGGTGCAGCTTGAGACCGACGGCCCCCAGCTCGACCTGCCGGGCCACTTCGTCCCCGAGCGGGTGGTGCAGGTGCGGGTTGACGTTGGCCATGAGCCGGAACCGCGTCGGGTTGTACTTGACCAGCGGCAGGTAGTCCTCGATCGGCTGGATGCCGGTGGACTTGGGGCTGTACTCGGCGAACAGCAGGACCGCGTCGGCGCCCTGCTCGGCGAAGTGAGCATCCATCAGTTCCGGAACGGGCGCGCCGTCGGCGTCGAAGAGCTGCGGCCACGGGTTCTTGGCGCCGAACTCCTCGGCCCATTCCACCCAGGCCGGGCGTAGCGTGCTCAGCTTCGGCGCGTGGACGTGCGCGTCGATCAGGAGTCGGCCGTCGAGCATCCGCGTCAGCCGTTCGCCGGCAGGTCCGCGACGAAGGGTGTGTCCACCCCGATGTCCCCGACGTTGTGCGTACCGCCGGGCGAGCCGACCGGCCCGTCCTTGCCGGGCAAGGTGTCGTAGAAGAACTTCTCGCTGTCCTCGATGTGCACCTCGTCCTCGGGCTCGAGCATGCGGTCCTGCGCGATCGCCTCGACCGGGCAGACCGGTTCACAGGCCCCGCAGTCGATGCACTCGCGGGGCTGGATGTAGAGCTTGCGGTCGCCCACGTAGATGCAGTCGACCGGGCATTCCTCCATGCACGACTTGTCCATCACGTCGATGCAGGCGCCGCCGATCACGTAGGGCACGTCGGTCCTTTCACGGTGCAGGGGCCTCTCACTGTGCGGGGGGCTTGAGCCGGATCAGCGCCTCGTCGCGCACTGCGAAGCGTCGCAGCTTTCCGGTTGCCGTCGTCGGCAGGGTCTCGAATTCCAGCACGGTGCGCGGCCGCTTGAACGCGGCGAGCTCCGCGCGGCAAGCCTCGATCAGCGCGTCGGCGTCGATGCGCTGGCCCGGCGCCGCGACGACGCAGGCCACCGGCTTGTCCAGGCCCGTCTCGTCCGGCACGGCCACGACGGCCGCCATCGCGACCGAGGGATGCTTGAGCAGGCAGGCCTCGACCTCGGCCGGGGAGACCCAGATCCCGCCGGCCTTGATCATGTCGTTGGAGCGCCCGAGGCAGACGTAGTTGCCGTCGGAGTTCTGGACGTAGGTGTCGCCGGTCCGCATCCACTCGCCGACGAACGCGTTCCGGGTTGTCTCCGTCCGGCACCAGTAGCCGGTGGTCAGCGAACCTCCGCGGATCTGCAGGTTGCCCGGGGTTCCCTGCGGGACCTCGTTGCCGTCGTCGTCGACCAGGCGCAGGTCGTACCCCGGGACCGCGCGGCCGGTGGTGCCGGGACGGACCTCGCCGGGGTAGTTCGAGAGGAAGATGTGCAGCGCCTCCGTGGAGCCGATGCCGTCGATGATGTCGACGCCGAAGCGCTCGTAGAACCGGCGGTAGAGCTCGGCCGGCAGGGCCTCGCCGGCGCTGGTGGCGAGCCGGACCCCCGCGAAGGTGTCCTCCGGCAGGTCGGCGGAGAGCACGCCGGCGTAGAAGGTCGGGACGCCGAAGAACAGCGTCGGCTTGTGCTCGGCGATCCGGGTCGCGACCGACTGCGGCGTCGGGCGGACCGGGTCCAGCACCGTCGTCGCGCCGACGCTCAGCGGGAAGAGCGCGGAGTTGCCCAGTCCGTAGGCGAAGAACAGCTTGGCGACGGAGAAGCAGCGGTCCTCCGCCGTGATGCCGAGAACCTGCTGCCCGTAGTGCTCGGCGACGAAGCGGATGCTGCCGTGCCGGTGCATCGCGGCCTTCGGGATCCCCGTCGTGCCGGAGGTGTAGAGCCAGAACGCGGGCGACTCGGTCCAGGTGTCGTAGACCGGCGACGCCTCGTGCTTCCCCGCAGCCAGCAGGTCCGACCATGCGACCGTCCCCACCGATGGCAGCTCTTGGGCCGGGACGTCGTCGGTGACGATCAGGGTGTGGACGTTGGGGGCCTTGCCCAGCGCGGCGCGCGCGGTGTCGGCGAACTCCGGCGAGGTGAACAGCATCCGCGCCCGGGAGTCGTGCAGCAGCTCGGCGAGCTCGGTGTCCAGGTACATCGTGGACACCGGCACCGGGACGGCGCCCATCCGCAGCCCGGCCAGGAACATCGCGAGCAGCTCGACGCGGTCCGCGCTGAACAGCACGACGCGCTCCTCGGGCCGCAGCCCGCACCCGGCCAGCCCTGCCGCCGCCGCGTGCACCTGCGCGGCGAGCTCCGCGTACGTGCACTGCCCACCGGGCCCGATCACGGCGGGGTGATCGCCGCGGCCCGCGTCGAGCTGCCGGTCCAGCAGGTACACGCTGGCGTTGAAGTTCTCCGCAGCAGCCATCGCGACTCCCAACATTCGGCGGGACGCCCGTACAAGTGTCAGCCCTGGCGGGTGCATATCACCCCGCATACAGGCTGACATGCGCCCCTACGGGACGACGTCCCGCAGGGACTAGGCCAGGTGGACGTACTCGAACTCGAACGGTTGGCCATTGATGCCGGCCTTCGGCGGGGCCACCCAGCCGGCGATCTTGCCGGGCTCGTAGACGGCCTGCATCAGGGACTCGACGTGCTTCTTGTCGTCAGGCGTCGGCAGGTACTCGCTGACCTGGGAGTCCCAGGTGGCCTGGTCGACGACCTTGCCGTCGGGGGTGATGCGGTGGCCGGAGAACGTGCCGACGGCCCGATTGAACCCGACGTGCGGGAGCGAGAACTGGGTGTCGATGCCGGCGTCGGCGAGGATCGCGTTCCAGCGCTTGACGCCGTTGGAGCAGTCGCCGATGTACTCGTTGCGCAGGTCGACGTTCAGCGCGGTCAGCGCCGGCAGTTCCTTCTCGGTCAGGCTGTCGCCCTCGATGAACGGGATCGTCGAGACGGCGTCGCGCAGCTGGTGGTCGTCGGTGCGACGCTCCTCCAGCCAGCGGCCCTTGAGCCCGGCGGTGTAGTAGTTCGCCACGTTGGTCGAGGCATCCCCGCCGAAGAGGTCGAGCGAGACCGAGTAGTGGAAGTTCATGTACTTCTGCAGCACGTCCAGCGGCACGCCGCCGTGCTTGGCGATGTCCTCGGTGTCGTGCTCCTTCATGAGCTCGACGGTCCGGGTCACGACGCGGTCCACGCCGGTGGTGCCCACCATCATGTGGTGGGCCTCCTCCTTGAGCATGAACTCACACGTACGCGAGAGCGGGTCGAACGCGCTCTCCTTCAGCGTCCCGAGCTGGTACTTGCCGTCCCGGTCGGTGAAGTAGGTGAACATGAAGAACGAGAGCCAGTCCGGGGTCTCCTCGTTGAACGCGCCGAGGATGCGGGGCGCGTCGTCCGAGCCGGAGTTGCGCAGCAGCAGCTGCTCGGCCTCTTCGCGGCCGTTACGGCCGAAGTACGCGTGCAGCAGGTAGACCATCGCCCAGAGGTGACGGCCCTCCTCGACGTTGACCTGGAACAGGTTGCGCAGGTCGTAGAGCGACGGCGCGGTCATGCCGAGGCGCCGCTGCTGCTCCACCGAGGCCGGCTCGGTGTCGCCCTGGATGACGATCAGGCGCTGCAGGTCCGCGCGGTGCTCACCGGGCACCTGCTGCCAGACGTCCTCGCCCTTGTGGTCGCCGAACGCGATCTTGCGGTTCGGGTCCCGCTCGGAGAGAAAGATGCCCCACCGGTACTCCGGCAGCGCGACGTGGCCGAAGTGCGCCCAGCCCTCGCGGCCGACGTCGACCGCGGTGCGCAGGTAGACGTCCTGGGTCGGCAGCGCCGGCCCCATCTCCTGCCACCAGTCGAGGAACTTCGGCTGCCAGGACTCCAGGGCACGCTGCAGCTTGCGGTCCGACGCCAGGTCGACGTTGTTCGGGATGCGCTCGCTGTAGTCGATGGTCGTCACGTCAGACTCGCCTCCGGTCGAAGACTGCCTTCTGTCCAGTGCCGTACTTGCGCAGCGCGCCCTCCGGCCCGACCGCGTTCGGGCGGATGAAGATCCAGTTCTGCCAGGCCGTCAGGCGGGCGAAGATCTTGGACTCCATCGTCTCGGGGCCCACGAAGCGGTGATTGGCCTCCATGCCGGTCAGCGCGTCCGGGCTCATCGAGGCCCGTTCCTCCAGCGCGATGCGGACGTCGTCCTCCCAGTCGATGTCGTCGAGGGCGTAGGTGATCAGGCCCAGTTCCTCGGCGGCGGCGGCGTCGATCGGGTTACCCTTCTCGGCCTCGACGGCGGCCAGGGCCTGCGTCGTCGCCGTAGAAGCGGGACTGCAGCCGCGTCAGACCGTTGGACATCGGGAAGGCGCCGAAGTTCACGTCGGAGACGATCAGCGTGGGCGCGACCTGGGAGTCGGCGTCGTCGGCGTCGGTGAACGTGCCGTCGAGCATGTACTGGCGGTCACAGGCCAGCAGCAGTTCCAGCAGCGGGCCGGCGAAGCACGAGCCCGGCTCGACGAGGGCGATCAGGCTGCGGCTGGTGACGTCGAGGCGCTTGAACACCCGCTTGTTGAAGTGCCGGACCTCGTTGACGTACCAGTCGTCGAGGTTGGCCCCGACGAGCTCTGCGTAGGCGAGCACCTTCGCGGAGTCCCCGACGGTGCGGATCACCCAGGTGCCGGCCTCGAGTTCGTTGGTGCGCAGCCGCAGGATCGCGTCGTCGAGTTCACGAGCGAGGGCCATCGGGTAGAAGTCGGCGCCCTGGGCGTGGATGCCGGCGACGTCGGCCGGCGGGTCGTCCTGCGGGCCGCGCACGGTGATGTCCACCTGGCCGGCGTCGCGGTCGATCGTCACCGAGACGTGGGTGTACTCCAGCGCCGTTCTCGGTGACCTCACGCTGCAGCGGGGCTGAGCGCGATGCCGCGGGCATCGGCGGGGCGGTGCGAGTTCTCGGCGAGGGCGAGCGCGCGCTCGTGGACGGCCTCGGCGAACTTGCTGCGCGGGATCGAGGCGTCGACCAGCTTCCAGTCCACCGCGGTCTGGCCGCGGAAGCCCTCGCTGCGGGTGGCGAACACATCGGCGCGGTCCTTGCGGACCTTGCGCTTGTCGACGACGCGGGTCAGGCCGCCGGTGCCGGGCAGGACGGCGAGCAACGGGACCTCGGGCAGCGAGACCGAGGAGGAGCCGTCGTCGATGAGCAGGATCTCCTCGCAGGCCAGCGCGAGCTCGTAGCCGCCGCCGGCCGCGGTGCCGTTGACCGCGGCGAGGTAGGTCTGGCCCGAGTTCTCGGTCGCGTCCTCGATGCCGTTGCGGGTCTCGTTGGTGAACTTGCAGAAGTTCACCTTCCACGGGTGCCCGGACTGGGCCAGCATCCGGATGTTCGCGCCGGCGCAGAAGACCTTGTCCAGACCGCCGGTGACGACCACGGTGCGCACCTCGGGGTGCTCGAACCGCAGTCGCTGGATGGCGTCGTGGAGCTCGATGTCGACGCCGAGGTCGTAGGAATTGAGCTTCAGCTCGTATCCAGGAACGAGGCCGCCGTCCTCGGCGGTGCGCAGCTCGATGGTCGCGATCGGCCCGTCGAACTTCAGCGCCAGGTGGCGGTAGGAGTCGGGGCTGGTGTCGAAAGAGACCACCGGGGGCGGCGTAGCGGAGTCAGTCATGGCAATGTCCCTTGGGAGAGGACGAGGGCGTGGACCTATTGTTGACATAGAATCGGCGTCTCGTCAATTACTTGTAGCATGTTTCTGATCGGAGACGACCTTGCGGACCTACGACAAGCTGTACCTCGACGGCGCCTGGGTATCCCCCACCGTCGCAGCCCCACCGACCGAGGTCTACAGCGCGGCTGACGGATCCGTCATCGCCACCGTGCCCGCCGGCAGCCCGGCCGACATCGACGCCGGCGTGGCCGCCGCCCGGCGCGCGTTCGAGACCTGGTCGGTGACGACTCCGGCCGAGCGGGCGGCGCTCATCACGGCGATCGCCGACGCTCTGGAAGCCCGCGCCGACGAGCTGGCCGAGATGACCGCCCTCGAGGTCGGGATGCCGCGCAAGCTGGCCCGCCGCGTGCAGATCGGCGGCCCGGTCATGGTGCTGCGCAGCTTCGCCGACGATGCTCGGCACCTACGAGTTCTCCCGCGAGGTCAACAACTCCCTGGTCGTCAAGGAGGCCGCCGGCGTGGTCGGCGCGATCACCCCGTGGAACTACCCGCTCAACCAGGTCATCGCCAAGGTCGGCCCGGCGCTCGCGGCCGGGTGCACCGTCGTGCTGAAGCCGTCGGACGAGGCGCCCTCCCCGGTGTTCGCGTTCGCCGAGGCCTGCGATGCCGCCGGCCTGCCGGCCGGGGTGTTCAACCTGGTCTCCGGCGGCGACGACGTCGGCAAGGCGCTGGCCGCGCACACCGGCGTCGACGTCGTCTCCTTCACCGGCTCGACCGCGGCGGGCGCGCACGTCGCGCAGGCCGCGGGCAAGAACATCAACCGGGTCGCGCTCGAACTCGGCGGCAAGTCCGCCAACGTCATCCTCGACGACGCCGACCTGGAGAAGGCGGTCACCAGCGGGGTCAAGAACGCGATGATGAACTCCGGGCAGACCTGTGCGGCCTGGACCCGGATGCTGGTGCCCGCCCAGCTGCACGACGAGGCGGTCGCGATCGCGGAAAAGGCGATCGCCCAACTGACGCTGGGTCACCCGCTGGAGGACACCACCCGGCTGGGGCCCTTGGCGTCCGCTGACCAGCAGACCCGGGTGCGCGGCTACATCGAGATCGGCATCGCCGAGGGCGCGACGCTGGTGGCCGGCGGCCCGGACGTCCCCTCCGAGCTCCCCGAGGGCGGGTACTACGTCCGTCCCACGGTGTTCGCCGACGTCAAGCCGTCGATGCGGATCGCCCGCGAGGAGATCTTCGGCCCCGTCCTGTCGATCATGCCGTACAGCGACGAGGAGGAGGCGGTGGCGATCGCCAACGACACCGACTACGGCCTGCACGGCGCGGTGTGGTCCGGCGACAGCGACCGGGCGATGAACGTGGCGCGCCGCCTGCGCACGGGCCAGGTCGACGTCAACGGCGGTGCCTGGAATCCGCTGGCGCCCTTCGGCGGGTACAAGAAGTCCGGCCTCGGCCGGGAGTACGGTGAGGCCGCCCTGGAGGAGTACCTGGAGACGAAGTCGATTCAACGTTGACCAACCCGCCCGCCACCCCGGTTCTCTCGCGCCGGCACAGCGTCAGCCCCCGCAGCGCCCGCTCGCTGCTGCTGACCGTGCTCGGCGAGCTGGTGCTGCCGTCGAAGAACGCGGTGTGGACCTCGGCGCTGCTGCACGTGCTCGCCGGGCTCGACGTCGAGGAGAAGTCGGCCCGGCAGGCGATCGCGCGCACCGCCTCCGACGGCTGGATCTCCTCCGAGCGGGACGGGCGCCGCGTGCGCTGGGTGCTCGCTCCCCCGGGCCGCAAGCTGCTCACCGAAGGCGCCGCGCGGATCTACTCGGTGGGGTCGCGGCAGACCTCCTGGGACGGGCGCTGGCTGGTCGTGATGGCCTCGGTACCGGAGACGCAGCGCAAGCTGCGGCACAAGCTGCAGACCCGGCTCGCCTGGGCGGGCCTGGGCAACCCCGTCGGCGGGATGTGGGTCAGCCCGCACCCCGACCGCGCCGAGGAGGTGCGCCGGATCATCGCCGACCTCGGCCTGGAGGGCTCCGCGCTGTCCTTCGTCGGCCCGTTCGGCGAGATCGGCTCCGAGCGTTCGCTGGTGAACCGGGCCTGGAACCTGGCCGAGGTGGGCGAGCACTACGAGCAGTTCCTGGCGATGGTGAACGCCGACAAGTCCCCGCCGCCGGGCGACGAGACCCTGTTCGCGCAGGTCCGACTGGTGCACGAGTGGCGCCGGTTCCCGTTCCTGGACCCGCAACTGCCGGACACGCTGCTGCCCTCGAAGTGGATCGGGCACCGAGCCAAGACCGTGTTCGATGCCAAGCACGACGCCTGGGCGCCCGGGGCGCGGGCGCGCTGGGCGGAACTTAGTGCGGACTGATTGACCCGTAAGTGAATTGGGCCTAGTCTGACAAGTGAATCCCCACTAGGAGGACACTGCCGTGACGCACCCCTGGGCCGATGACGAGACCGACGCGCTGACCGAGATGGCGCGCAAGTTCTTCCTCGCCGAGTCCGTCCCCCACCGGGAGAAGGCAGAAGCCAACAAGCACGTCGACCGCGACCTGTGGCGCAAGGCCGGTGCCGTCGGGCTGCTGTGCGCCTCGATCCCCGAGGAGTACGGCGGCGGCGGCGGGACGTTCGCGCACGAGGTCGCGATCCAGTCCGCGCAGTCCTCCGTCGGCGACACCGGCTTCGGCAACTCGGTGCACAGCGTCATCTGCGCGCACTACATCAACGCCTACGGCACCGAGGAGCAGAAGCAGCGCTGGCTGCCCGGGATGGCGACGGGCGACCTGGTCTGCGCGGTCGCGATGACCGAGCCCGGATGCGGCTCGGACCTCAAGGCGCTGCGCACCACCGCGCGCCAGGACGGCGACGAGTTCGTCATCAACGGCAGCAAGACCTTCATCACCAACGGCGGCCAGGCCGACCTCGTCATCGTCGTCTGCAAGACCGACCCGGACGCCCCCGGCGTCCACGGCATCTCCCTGGTCGTGGTCGAGACGCAGAACGCGCCCGGGTACGCCGTCGGCCGCCTGCTCGACAAGATGGGCATGCATGCCTCGGACACCGCAGAGTTGTCCTTCGACGACGTCCGCGTACCCGTCGCCAACCTGCTCGGCGAGCGCGGCAAGGGCTTCATCCAGACCATGACGCAGCTTCCCCAGGAGCGCCTCATCCTCGGCGTCAGCGGCATTGCCGTGATGGAGTACGCCCTCGCGGAGGCCGTCGCCTACACCAAGTCGCGCGAGGCCTTCGGCGGCACGCTGTTCGACCTGCAGAACACCCGCTTCGTCCTCGCCGAGTGCGCAACGCTGGTCAAGGTCGCGCGCACCTTCGTCGACGACTGCGTCGCCAAGCACATCAAGGGCGAGCTCGACAACACGACGGCGTCGATGGTCAAGTACTGGGTCTCCGAGACCCAGGGTCAGGTCGTCGACAAGTGCCAGCAGCTCTTCGGCGGCTACGGGTTCATGTGGGAGTACCCGATCACCCGCATGGCGGCCGATGGTCGCGTGCAGCGCATCTACGGCGGCGCGAACGAGGTCATGAAAGAGCTCATCGCGCGCTCGCTCTGATCTCTACTCGTCGGCGACGCGCGCGATCCAGGTGAAGTCGATCGCGCCCTGACGCCATTCCCAGAGCTCGGCGAGGATGTCCTTGGCCTCGTCGTGCAGACCCGCGAGCCGGGCGGCGCGGCTGATCTCCTCGTGCAGCTTCTGCACCTGCAGCCAGTTGAGGATCGTCTCGTCCTGCCCCGGGTCGATCGAGGCCAGGACCGCGAATTCCGTGGCCGGCGCGTCCAGGTTCTGGACCGATGCGAACAGGCGCGAGACCAGGTGATCGGGGTCCGGGAGAACCCGGCCGCCGACGTCGTCGCGCAGGTTGCCCAGGGTCACGCTCAGCGCCATTCCGCCACCCTAATCCCCCGTTGCGTCAGCGAAAGCGAGCGCTATAACGCTCGCCTTGGCTGACGTAAGGACCTCAGATGCGGATGCCGCCGCCGCAGACGAGGGTCTGCGCCGCTGACGTAGTCGGACTCCGGGATGCAGAACAGGTAGACCGCGCCGGCGGCCTCGTCGGGCGTGCCGCCGCGGCCGAGCGGGATCATCGCGCTCCATGGCGGCCAGCAGCTGCGGGTTGACGCCGACCTTGATCGTCGCGGCCCTCGACGTCGATGGTGCGAGTCACCGTGCGCCGGCGGCCTCGGTGAGGCGGGTCTTGATCAGGCCGAACGCGACGCATGTTGACGGTGACGTTGTAGCGGCCCCACTCCTTGGCACAGCGTCTGGGTCAGGCCGATGATGCCGGCCTTGGCCGCGGCGTAGTTGGCCTGGCCGGCGTTGCCGCCGAGGCCGGCGATCGAGGAGATGTTGACGACCTTGCGGCACGCGCGCCGGCCGTCGGCGGCCTTCTCGGCCTTGGCCGGCTGCGGCGATCACCGGCTGGGCGGCGCGCAGGATGCGGAACGGCGCCTTGAGGTGCACGTCGAGGATCGCGTCCCACTGCTCGTCGGTCATCTTCTGGATGACGGTGTCCCAGGTGTAGCCGGCGTTGTTGACGATGATGTCGAGGCCGCCGAACGTCGTCGACCGCGGTCGCCGACGAAGCGCTCGGCGAAGCCGGCCTCGGTGACGCTGCCGACGCACGCGACCGCCGTGGCCGCCGGCCGCCTCGATCGCGGCGACGGTCTCCTTGGCCGGGCCGGCGTCGAGGTCGTTGACGACGACCGACGCGCCCTCGGCCGGCGAGCTTGAGTGCGATCTCGCGGCCGATGCCGCGGCCGGATCCGGTGACGAGGGCGACCTTGCCCGTCGAGCTTGCCCATGCGAGTGTCCTCCTGAGGTCAGAGGGCGACGACGGCGTCGCCGGTGAGGGTGACGGTGCCGTCGGCGAGGGTGACGGTCAGCGCGAGGGTGGCGCGGCGTTCGCCGTCGACCTCGTCGATCGAGTGACGCGGCCCGTGCAGGTCGGCTCGCGCCGTGCACCGGGGTGATCGCGGCGAAGCGCACGCCGTAGGAGCGGAGCTGCTCCTGCGGGAACCAGGTCGGTGAGCAGCCGGCCCGAGGTAGGCCATCGAGAGCATGCCGTGCGCGAACACGTCGGGCATCCCGGCGGCCTGCGCGACGTCGAGGTCGACGTGGATCGGGTTGTGGTCGCCCGACGCGCCGGCGAAGAGCGCCAGCGTGGTGCGGGTGATCGGCGGGAGCTTCAGCGCGGGCAGCTCGGTCGCCGACCGCCAGGTCGATGCGAGCGGTCATGACCTCACCTCCGGGTTCCGCACGACGATCGTCGCGGTGCAGTTCGGCGACCGGCTCGCCGTCCTCGTCGGTGACCGCGGTCTTCTTGACGACGAACTCCAGCGCGCCGCCCTTCTTGCCGTAGACGTCGGCGATGCGTCGCGTTCGACGGTCAGCGGTGTCGCCGGCGTAGGCCGAGCCGGTGGTAGGTGAAGCTGCTGCTCGCCGTGCAGGACGTAGTCGCAGGTCGATGCCGAGATCGCGGCAGCCACCGAACGGGATCGGGCTGCTCCAGCTCGAGGCGAACAGGAACGTCGGCGGCACCGGCAGGTCGCGGATGCCCGGCGGCCTTCGCCGCGTCGAGGTCGGTGTAGACCGGATCGGTCTCGCCGATGGCCTTCGCGAACGAACGCAGCCGCCCGCGCTCGATCGTCCATGCGTGACCGGCGGCAGCACCCGGCCGATCGCGGCCGGGTCGATCGGCCATGTCAGGCCGACCTTCTCGTAGAGCGTGACGACGCAGGCGCCGCCGAGGCCGAGGTTGTGCTGCAGCGCGACGTCGCGCGCCCTCGACCTGGCGCGGCGCCGGCCGTGCCGCGCAGCTGCCAGACCAGCTCGGTGCACTGCGCGAGGCCGGTGGCGCCGAGCGGGTGGCCCTTGGACAGCAGGCCGCCGGACGGGTTGGTGACGACCTTGCCGCCGTAGGTGTTGTCGCCGTCGCCGATGAACTTCTCGGCCGTCGCCCTCCGGGGTACAGGCCGAGCGCCTCGTAGGTGAGCAGCTCGTTGGTGCGTGAAGCAGTCGTGCAGCTCGACGACGTCGATGTCCTCGGGGCCGACGCCGGCGGCCTCGTAGACCTTGTCGCGCGGCCGCCTGCGCCATGTCGTAGCCGACCAGCTTGCATCATGTCGCGCGCGTCGAAGGTCGACGGGGTAGTCGGTCGTCATCGCCTGGGCGCGCGATGCGCACGGCGCTGCGCAGGCCGTGCTTGGCCGGCGAACTCCTCGCGAGACACAGGACCGCCGCGGCCGCGCCGCAGGTCGGCGGGCAGCACTGCAGGCGGGTCAGCACGCGGCCAGATCAGCGGGCGAGGCCAGCACCTCGTCGACGGTGACCGCCTCGCGGAACAGCGCGTAGCGGGTTGTTCGCTGGCGTGCCGGCGCGCCTTGGCGCGGATCTTGCGCGAAGGTCTCGAGCGTGCGTGCCGTACTTCTGCATGTGGCTCGGGCCCGGCGCCGCCGAAGTAGCTGCGCGCCAGCGGGACGTCCGGGCGCGCCGACGCAGCTCGTCGGCGGCCGCGTCGAAGCGCGTCGAACGGCGTTCGGCCGGTCGGTCCAGTGCGACGCCGAGCGCGCCGGGCTGCATCTGCTCGAAGCCGAGCGCCAGCACGCACTCGGCGGCGCCGGACTCGACCGCCTGCCGCGCCAGGAACAGCGCGGTCGAGCCGGTCGAGCAGTTGTTGTTGACGTTGACGACCGGGATGCCGGTCAGGCCGACGCCGTAGAGCGCGCGCTGCCCGCAGGTCGAGTCGCCGTAGACGTAGCCGACGTAGGCCTGCTGGATCGCGTCGTAGTCGACGCCGGCGTCGGCGAGGGCGTCGCGCACCGCACCGCCGGCCATGCACGTCGTAGGTCTCGGCCTTGCTGGGTGTCGCGAAGGGCACCATGCCCACACCTGCGACCCGCGCCTTGCCGGACATGCTGCCTCCTGCATTCGATGTCTACCTAACCGCGATTCACTTACTCTGGCACACTAAGTGATTCATGGCTAGTCTTGCGGTCATGTCCGAGGGGGAGGCGCCACCGCGGGGCACGCGCCCCCGCAACCGGCGCGCGCTGATCCGCGACGCCGCCACCTCCCTGTTCGCCCAGCACGGGCTACGCCAACGTGTCGGTCTCGGACATCGCGGCCGCGGTCAACGTCGGGGCGTCCGCGGTCTACCGGCACTACGCCGGCAAGGGCGACCTGCTCTTCGACGCGATCGACACCGCCCTGGACGCAACGCTGGCCGACCTGCCCGCGAGCGACGAGGCGGACCTGCCCGAGATCGCCTACGTACTCGCCTCCGCGGTCCTGGACAACCGGGTGGCCGGGGTCCTGATGCAGCGCGAGTCGCGCAACCTCTCCCCCGAGGCGGCCGCGCAGATCCGCAAGAAGCGGGTGCAGATCAGCGCGTGGCTGACCACCGAACTCTCGGCCCGCCGCCCCGAGCTCACCACCGAGCAGGCCGAACTGCTCAGCGTCTGCGCCTCGGACGCGCTCACCAGCGTCTCCTTCCACCGGCTCGACCTGCCGCGGCCGGAGTACGAGCGGCTGCTGGCCGAGCTCGGCACCCGCGTGATGGAGCATGGACCCGCCGGTCTCGACCGTCAAGGAGGCCAAGCCGCGCCGGCCGAAGCCGGCCACCCGGGCCGACGAGATCCTCGACGCCGCCACCGACCTGTTCGCCGAGCGCGGGTACGCCGAGGTGAGCATCGACGACATCGGCGCCGCGGTCGGCATCGCGGGGCCGAGCGTCTACAACCACTTCGCCAGCAAGCAGGACATCCTCATCGACGCGATGGCGCGCGGGCACGCGCAGCTGCGCGGCGGCGATGGCAGGCGGCGCGGACCGAGGGACGCGACCCGGCCGACGTGCTGCGCCGGCTGACCGACTTCTACGTCGACCAGACGCTGGACCAGCCCAGCCTGACCGCCGCGATGATCACCGAACTCGTGCACCTGAACGGGCAGGACCGCGGGCCGGACGTGCGCGCGGTGCAGCGGGCCTACGTCCTGGACTGGGCGGCGATTCTGCGGGCGCACAACCCCGCGGACGATCCCGATCGTGGCCCGGGTCAAGGTGCAGGCGGCGCAGATGATGGCCAACGACGTCGCCCGCACGCCGCGGCTGCGGCGCATCCCCGGCCTGCGCGCCACCGTGCGCGAGGCGGCCTGGCTACTGCAGCAGTAGCTCGCGTTCTGGGGCCGGTGTCTCGGCCGCGGCCTGCGCGTCGATCGCCCGCAGCAGGACCGTCGTCATCACCACGAACCAGACGCCGAACACGGTCAGCGGGAGCCACCACACGAACACCCCGCGCCAGGCGAACGGCCCGTCGTCGAAGAAGTAGCAGGCGATCCCGGGAGCGAAGAGCAGTGCGGCCCAGACGTTGAAGTATCCGGCCCACCGCGGGAGTACCGGATCGGGCGAGGAGTCCTGCAGGATCGCGACGGTGATCGCCAGGTTCTGGATGATCGCGAAGATCGGCGTCCCGCAGAAGAACAGCCAGGCGAAGTAGTAGCAGGTCGCGGCGACGTCGGGGTCGAGGTTCTCCGGCTTGTAGGCCAGCGCCTGGATCATGATCATCGGCGTCAGGAACAGGAATGCGCCGAGCGCCCCGGACGCCAGTTGCGTGGAGGCCATCGGCGTGTGCTGACCCTCGATGCGGCGCAGCTGCACCGAGATCACCGAGATCCACGGGAACAGCAGCGCGGAGCCGAAGATCATCACGACCCCGCCGGCCTGGATCCGGCCCTGGTCCTCCTGGAACAGCGTGACGATCTCCTCGCCGCTCAGGCGCGGATCCGGCGGCGGCAGGAAGCCCATGATGATGAACGCGCCCAGCAGCGTCACCGCCATGGCGGGCCCGGACCACACACAGAGTTTCTGGCTGAAGGCGTTCGCCCTCTCGGTGTTATGCATGGGGCTCCCGTCGACCCTGGCGGAGCAAAACAAACAGCGATAGGTTATGCCCGAGCTGCAGGGTCCGCAAGGGAGGCCGGGTGCCGGACGTCATCGTTGTCGGGGCGGGACACAACGGCCTGGTCGCGGCCTGCTACCTGGCCCGGGCCGGCCGCGACGTGCTCGTCGTCGAGGCCGCCGATCACATCGGCGGCTGCACCACGACCGCTGCCATCCCCGGTGCACCCGGGTACTACTCCAACCCGTGCGCGTTCGACGTGATCGCGCTGCGGATCTCGACGATCGGGCGCGACCTCGAGCTGGCCCGGCACGGGTACCGCGAGGTCGAGGTCGACCCCTGCTACGTCGCGCTCGGGCACAACGCGGAGTCCCTCGCGTTCTGGCGGGACCCGCGCCGCACCGCCACGGAGATCCAGCGCTTCTCCGCCCGCGACGCCCGGGCCTTCCTCGACCTGATGCGCGAACTCGACCACGTCGCCGACGCGATGCTGCCGATGATGCTGACGAACCCGACCCGGCCGGACCGCTCCGCGCTGGTCGCCGCGCTGAAGGCCGCCGGCAGGCATCCGCGTTCGTTCGCCCGGCTGCTGCAACTGCTCACCGGCTCCGCCGAGCAGGCGCTGCGGGAACGCTTCGAGCACCCGATCGTGCGCGGCGCGCTCGCGATGCTGGCCAACTTCGGCTCGCCCGTCACCACCGACGGGTCCGGGGTGAACCTGATGGTGCTGCCGCTGATCTGCCGGGCCGGGATGAGCCGCCCGCTCGGTGGTCTCGGGGCGCTGACCGCCGCGCTGGCCGAGGACCTCACCGAGCACCGCGGCCAGATCCGGACCGGCGCGCGGGTGCGAGCAGCTCGTGGTGCGCGGCGGAACAGTGACGGGGGTTCAGCTCACGACCGGTGAGACCTTGGACGCGGGCGTCGTGCTCACCGCCTGCGACCCGCGCACCGCCCTGCGGGACCTGCTGCCGGCCGGAACACTGCCCCGTCCGCTGGAGGCCCGGGCCGGCGCGATCCCGGTGATGAACGACGGCTGCACGCACTTCCGCGTCGACCTCGCCCTGGACGGCAAGCTCACGCTCCCCCGGCACGCCGCCTGGCGCGCCGACGGGCTCGACCTGCGCAAGCCCTCCCACATGCTCGGCGACCTCGACGAGATCTGCGACGCGATCGCCGAGGCCCGGGGCGGCCGGGTGCCGGACCCGCTGCCGATGGTCAACATCATCGCCTCCAGCACCGACCCGGGCTGCGCGCCCTCGACCGGCGACGTGCTCTCGGTGTGGAGCGGCTGGACCCCGCACTACCCGAACGCCGGCTGGGACGCGCTGCGCGCACCGGTCGCCGACCACATCGTCGAGCGGGCGTGCGAGTACTACAGCGGGATCAAGGAGCACACCGTCGTCCGCACGGTCGAGGCGTGGCCGGACATCACCGCGCGGACCAACGTGCCGGAGGGGAACGTCTACCACGTCGACATGTCCCCGTTCCGCACCGGCGGACTGCGCCCCGCGCGCGGTTTCGGCGGCTACAAGACGCCCGTGCCCGGACTGTTCCTCACCGGAGCCGGAACCCACCCGGGGCCGTCGGTTTCGGGCATTCCGGGCCAGCAGGCCGCCCGGGTGATTCTGCGCCAGAAATAGGCCCTGACCTGCGACAGAGCAACGTTCGCGGATTCGTGGGAATGCCGGAAGATCGGCCGGGGTAGTGATCGGCGGTGAGCACGTCCGCTCACCACTGAACCCGGGAGGGGACCTTCATGGGCCTCGGAACCAGCATCTTTCTGATCGCTGTCGGCGCCATCTTGAAGTTCGCGGTCGACGTGCAGAACGAGAACGTCAACATCGAGACGGTCGGCGCGATTCTCATGGTCGTCGGCATCGTCGGCGCCGTGCTCTCGATGTTCTTCTGGAGCACCTGGGGCGGCTTCGGCTGGGCGGTCCAGCCGGAGTCGGACCGTCATCGACGACGGCGGCGTGGCGCCGGTCGACTCCGCTCCGGTCGCGGGCGGTCATCGCCGCGTCGTCTACGAGGAGCGCCAGGACGGCATGTAGCAACACCGCAACGTCAACAACCACTGAGGCGTGACACGCCTAGTGGTTGTTTGCGTTGTGCAGAGCGAGGCGTGGAACTCGCGGACGAGCGCGGCGAACTCCTCGGGGCGCTCGATCTGCGGCATGTGTCCCGTGCCGGGGAACAAGTGCGACTTCGCCAACGGGAACGTGTACTTCGCGACCTCGAAGTGCTTGGGCGGCAGGATCCGGTCCCGGTCGCCCCACACGACGAGGATCGGCTTGTGCACCTGTCGGGCCGCATCGAGGAGCTGACGCCGCCACGGCTCCTTCGCCCCGCGCAGGCGTGCCCAGACCCGTCGTCAGCTCGGACATGAACTCCGCGGCCCCCGGTTCGCGGCCGAGCTTGAGGGCATGCTCGACACGCGCCGCGGTGGCGTGGGCCTTCGTCGCGTAGAGCGTCCGCTCGATGTGCCGGTTGCCGAGCTTGGTCGGGACGCCGCAACATCAGCTTGCCCAGCCCGGGGATCGCGAGCATCCGCAGCAGATAGGTGACCTCGGCGCCGAAGCCGCCGCTGTTGACCAGCACGACGGACGCGACGCGCTTCGGCGCGCTTCCGAGGATCTGCAACGACACCGCGCCGCCGAGCGAGTTGCCGACCAGATGCACCGGCCGGGTCTCCCCCAGCGCGTCGAGGGTGGCGAGCACGCCGCTGCCGAGCGCGGCCAGCGAGGCCGGCTCCGGGCGCCGCTGTGAGTACCCGAAGCCCGGCAGGTCCATCCCGATCAGGTAGTTGCCCTCGCGCAGCAGTTCGTACTGCGGCTCCCAGTCCTCCAGCGACCGGCCGATGCCGTGCAGCAACACGACCGGTCGCCCGGCGGGGTCTCCCTCGACCCGAACGCGGGCGCGTAACCCGTCGACATCAACGATCTGCGGCTCGGTCACTTAGGCACTATGACAGGGGCACGCGTAAAACTAAAGTGGTTCACTCCACTTTGACGGAACCTCAACGGTGCTACTCGTTCCAGTCGTAGAAGCCCTTGCCCGACTTCTTACCCAGCTCGCCCGCGGCGACTTTGTCGATGAGGATCTGCGGCGGCTCGAAACGCGGGCCGAGTTCCTTCGTCAGGTTGCGCGCGATGTCCAGGCGCACATCGAGACCGACCAGGTCGGTGAGGCGCAGCGGGCCCATCGGGTGCTTGTAACCCAGCTCCATCGCCTTGTCGATGTCGGCGGCCGAGGCCACGCCCTCCTCGAACATCCGCATGCCCTCCAGGCCGATGCAGACGCCCAGGCGCGAGGTCGCGAAGCCCGGCATGTTCTTCACCACGATCGGGTCCTTGCCGATCCGGATCGCCAGCGCCCGGGCCTGCTCGAGCACGGCCGGATCGGTCTGCGCGCCGTTGACGATCTCCAGCAGCGACATCACCCAGACCGGGTTGAAGAAATGCAGGCCGAGAAAACGCTCCGGGCGCTCGAGCACCGTGGCCAGGTCATCGATGGAGAGCCCGCTGGTGTTGGAGGCGAGAATCGCGGGCGCGCAGTGCTTCTCGATCGCCGGCAGCAGCCTCTTCTTCAGGTCCATCCGCTCCGGCACGGCCTCGACGACGAGGTTGGCACCCTCGGTCGGCAGCGCCTCCACGGAGTCGACGACGGAGATCTTGGCCAGCAGCTCCTTGGCGGCGGCGTCGTCGAGCTTGCCGCGCTTGACCGCGGACTCCGCGACCTTCGTCAGCGCCGGCATCGCGGCCTCGGCGCGACCGGCGTCCGGCTCCACCAGAATCGCTTCGTCACCGGCCGCGGCCAGGACGTAGGCGATGCCCAGCCCCATCGTCCCGGCACCGATCACCGCGCTGTACTGACCCATCAGGTCGCACTCCTCGTCTGAAAGCTGTGGGAGCCACTCAACCGGACGTGGCGGCCCAGCACCCAATCGGACAGAGTGTACATTCACCCTGTCCGATCGGGAGACGGGTCAGGTGCCGAACGCGGGCGGCTCGGGGCGGAACTCGTCGGGGGTGGGATCGAAGGTGGTCGTGCTGCCGGCGCAGCCGATGGAGATCTGCTCGATCCGGGACTGGATGTCCGCCGGCAGCGGAGCGTCGTTGTTCAGGCTCAACTGCTTGATCTCCTCCTCGGAGAGCCCGGTCCGCATCCCGAGCACGATGCACTCGGTGACGGCCGGCGGCAGCTGCGCGCTGGCCCGGAAGCCCTTTTCGAACAACGCCCGCAGCGCGGACACACCCTCGGTGTCACTCGGGCACTCGGACATGAAGCCGAGCAACTTCTCCACGCTGTCCTCGCTGTTGCGGAACAGCTTGTAGGCGGTGTCGAGGAACGCGGTGTCGTCCTGGCCGAGCAGCTTGTCCTTGACGCACCCGCGGATCGAGTCGTCGTCGAAGGGGTCGTCCGGACCCTCGGAGTCGTACTTGTCGCCGAAGGTGCGCTCGAAGCTCGACCGCAGGTAGTCCGCGCGCCACTCCGAGACCCGCCAGACCTTGTCCTCGCCCTTGAGGAAGGCCCAGGTGCCGGTCGCGCCGTCGGTGTCGCCTCCGTTGACGGTGACGATCGCGGTCGCGGTGTCGTCGTCGATCTTGATGTCGGTGACGGTCGCCCCGCTCGCGTCCCCTTCGTCCCCGTCGCTGTCGTCGTCCTTCTCGCAGGTCGCGACGTCGCCGAAGACGGTCTCGACGAAGCCGTCGGTCAGGTGGCTGCTGCAGACGTCCTTGCCGTCGTCGACGGTGGTGACGTAATTGACCAGCGCGGTGATCTCTTCCTTGTTCTTGCCGTCGTCACCGCCGGAGAGGGCAATCACCGCGCCGGTTCCGATCGCGGCCACCAGGACCACGACGCCGACGATGATCAGCGGCAGCTTCCACGAGCGCTTGCCGGCGCCGGGCGCAGGCGCAGGGCCCGCGTGCCAACCGGCCGGCGGGGGCGGCGCGCCGAACACGGGCGACTGCTGCTCGCCCCAGGCCTGCGCGGGCGGGGACGGTTCCCACGCCGCGGGCGCGGGCGGAGTGGGCTCCCAGGCCGCCGGCTCCGGTGCTACCGGTGCGGGGGGACGGCGGCGGCGGGGGCGGCGCGGCGCGAAGCCGGGAACCACTCCCACTTGCCGACCTCGGTGCCGGACCCGCCGACCACGTGCCACTTGCCCGGGCCGCCGTCGGGCGACGCGGGCTGCTCGGCCGGGACGTAGTCCCACCGGTCCGGCTCTCCCGGAACCGGGACCGCGACCCATTCGCCGCCAGGGCTCGTCATTGCGTCATCCTCATTTGCGTCATCCGTCCCGTCGCACGTACCGGCCAGGCCAGGGACGTTCTCCGGAGAAGCCAACCACGACCAGCAGACCGAGCCCGCCGCCGAGCAGACCGGTGCCGATCACCAGCGGAGCCACGGCGCTCGCCCCCGAGACCGGGAGCGGACCGCGGGGCCGGGTCCCGCTCGTGGCCTCAGTGCCCGACGCCTCGCCCGAACTCGACTCGTCCCCACCACTCGACGCTACGTCGCGATCCTGAGCAGCGGGCGGAGACCCGGCCGTCGCCCGGTCGGTGGCCCGCCTCGCCTGGTCGGGGGTCAGCGGCAAGGGCGTCGGCGGCATCTCACCGGTGCCGAAGGAGACGGAGCGCACGCGGTCCGGCGTGATCGCCTCGGCGAGCATCGGCAGAGAGTTGAGGACCAGCACGATGCCGCCGACGGTCAGGATCGCGGCCAGCCAGGGCGGCAGCTGGGGCGGGGGCCGCAGCGACTGCATGCCCGGCCCGATCACGGAAAGACCTCGTAGCGGCGCTCGAACGGGTGCGGGGAGAACCACCCGACGGGCAGGCCGACCGCGAACGCCGCGGCCTGCCGGTCGGCGCACACCTCCAGGCGCGGCTGGACGGAGCGCACGAGCTCCTCGACCTCGGCGCCGGCCAGGCCGATCTCCGCCGGGTCGGACACCGAGGCGGTGACGAACACCGACCGCACCGTCTCGCGGGGGCCCTTGTGCTCGATCAGGGTGACGCGCCGCGGGTGGCGGCCCGGGTGCAGCAACGCGGGGATCGCCTCGGCGCGCGGGTGCTGCCGGGCCGGGACGTGCAGCGCCCAGCTCAGCGAGCCGTACCGCTCGTAGCGGTAGAGGCGCGGGAGGTCGGCCTCCGTACCCGCCGTCAGTTCGCCCCACGCGACCGGCTCGGCCCCGGGGGCCGGCCACCGGCAGCGCGGTTCGAAGGCGGCGCGCGCGATCCGGGCCAGGTCGTCCGCGCGGGCCGGCCGCAGCTCGAGCAGGCCGGCCGCCTCGACGTCGACGCCCGCCACGGCCTGCACGGTCAGCGCGGCGGCGTCGGACACCGAGCGGAGCCGGCCACGTAGGACGGCCGGATCGACGGTCAGGGTGAGGCGCAGCGGGTGCTGGTCCCCGTTCGGGAGCACGTCGACGGTGATCGCGGCGGCCTTGATCTCGGGGCGCGTGCAGCTGGTCTCCAGCAGTGCCCACCAGCACGCGGCATAGGCCTCGGCGACGGCCGGTTCACGCAGCGCGCTCGGGCAGGGAGCGAGCAGGACCGTCGCCGACATCAGGCCGGTGGGCCGGTGCCAGACCACGCCGAACCGCTCGCGGCCGGGACTGCGCACGTCCAGCAGCTCCGTACCGGTCAGCGCGAGGGGCAGCTTCGGCGCGTGCGGCCAGCGCCGCAGCGTCCCGTCGGGTGACGTGCCGTCACCTCGGATCCGGCTCCCCCGCGCCGGCAGGGCGAGTTGCACGTGGTGCCAGAGCGGAGCCCCGTCGTGGTGCACCCGCGCGACCGCGACCACCGCTGCGCCCACCAGCGCGAGCACCAGCCCGGCCGCGGGTCCGGCCAGCACCGTGACCAGCCCGATCACGGCGAAGCCGAGGAACGTGACCCGCAGCCACGGATCCGGCTGGTCGGCAGTGGTGCCCGCGAGGTTGCCCTCGATCGGGGGCATGGCCGGGTACGCGAACGGCGCGTCCGCGTTCCCCTCGTCGACGACAGCGCCGACCCTTACATGCCCCCGCACAGTCGTTCAGTCTCATTCGATCTTGCTCGCGGGAGAGACAAGCGGCGGTCCGAACTTGATCAAGACCACTTGGTTACCGGGATCACAGCCGCCCGTCACAACGCGTTGCCGGAAACTCTGGACTAACCTGAGTTCACGTAGGACGCTTGGTGTAGAAACGATAAACACCGACCAGTAACAACCAGTCGGTGATCATGGACCGCGGAGGTCCCTCCCGATTGTGAGCCGGGAGGGGCCTCCGCTCTTGTTCCGGATAGCGTCAGGCCGTGCAACAGATGAAGACACTCGCCTCGGCGGGGGTGGTCCTGGCCGGGGGACGCTCGTCCCGGATGGGGACCCCCAAGTACGACCTGGACTGGCACGGCACCTCGCTGCTCTACCGGATGACCGCGCTGATGAAGCGCTCGGTGGGCGGGCCGATCGTCGTGGTGGCCGCCCCGGGCCAGCAGCTGACCGACCTGCCCGAGGGCGTCAGCGTCGTGCACGACCCCACCGAGGGGCTGGGCCCGTTGCAGGGACTCGCGGCCGGGCTGAACGCGGTCGCCGACGAGAAGACCACCGCCTTCGTGTGCTCGGTCGACATGCCGTTCCTGCACCCGCAGTTCGTGCGCCGCGTGCTGGCCTCGATGGACGACGTCGACGTCGCGCTGCCGCACGTGCACGGGCACCGTCAACCGCTCGCCGCCGGCTACCGCACCGAGCTCGGGGAGCGGATCACCGCCATGATCGCGGAGGGCGCCCGCACGCCCGGCCAGCTCTTCGATCAGGTCAAGGTGCGCCCGCTCTCCGAGGAGGACCTGCTCGCCGACCCCGACCTGGCTCGGCTCGACCCGCAGCTCGCGTCGGTCCGCAACCTCAACACCCCCGAGGACTACGAGCAGGCGCTGGCCGAGATGCCGCCGACGGTCTCCGTCCACGTGCACGGCACCTGGATGGACCAGGGCCAGATGCGCGAGGCCACGGTCGCCGCCGCGAATCTGGGCGGCGCTGCGATGGCGCTCGGCCTGAACATCGACGCCGCGCTGATGGTCACCGTCAACTCCGAGCGGATCGGCCGGGAGCTCGAGTACCCGTTCGTCGAGGGCGACTCGCTGGTTCTGCTGACCGCCAACGTCGGTGGCTGAGCCCGCCCACGGGCTGCCGGCCGCAGGGGCCCTCGAGGTCTGGCGTTCGGCCTGCGCGGCCGCCGGGGCTCCGACGTTGACCGGGACCGAGGCGGTGCCGCTCTCCGGCGCCGTCGGGCGGGTCACCGCCGAGGCGGTCACCGCGCTGCGCTCCTCCCCCGCGTTCCGGTCCGCGGCGATGGACGGTATCGCGGTGCACGCCGCGGAGACTGCCGCGGGCGCGGTGCTGGCGGACTTCGTCGTCATCGACACCGGCGACCCGATGCCACCCGGGTACGACGCCGTCGTGATGCGCGAGTACGTGCGCTGGATCGACGACGGCAAGGCCGAGGTCGGCGTCGCGGCGCGGGAGAACCAGCACGTGCGCCCGGTCGGTGAGGACATCACCGAGGGCGAACAACTCTTGACGGCGGGGCACCGACTGCGCCCGTTCGACGTCGCTGCGGCCGCCGCGGCCGGCCACCAGAATCTGACGGTGCATCAGGCGCCTCGCGTCGCGATCATTCCGACCGGGGACGAGATCCGCTCGATCGGCTCGGACCTGGCGCCCGGCGAGATCCTCGACACCAACTCCCTGATGCTCGCCGCACAGGCCCGCGAGCTCGGCTGCCTTCCGCGCACGACCGCGGTCGTGCCGGACGATCCCGACCAGCTGCTCACGGCCGTGCTGGACGCCGCCGCCACCGCAGACCTGGTCGTGATGATCGCCGGGTCCAGCAAGGGCCGCGAGGACCACACCGCCGCCGTCGTGGCCAAGGCCGGGACGCTGGCGGTCCACGGTGTCGCGGTGCGCCCCGGCCACCCGGTGGTGCTCGGCGTCGCCGTCGGCTCGGGAAAGGCGACGCCGGTCCTCGGCGCCCCCGGTTACCCGGTCTCGGCCGCGCTCACGTTCGAGATCTTCGCGGTGCCCCTGCTCGCCGGGTTGCAGGGCGCCGCCCCGCCGCAGCGCCCCACCGTCGAGGCCCGGCTGAGCCTGGACGTCCGCTCGTCCGCGGAGAGCGAGGACTGGATCCGCGTCAGCCTCGACCGCGACGGCGACGAACTCGTCGCGACCCCGATGGACCGCCGCGCCGGCGTGCTGACCTCCCTCGTCCGCGCCGACGGCCTGCTCGTAATCCCGGCCGGCGTCGAGGGCCACCGGGCGGGCGCGCGCGTTCAGGTGCGGCTGCTCGCCAGCTAGGAAGTCCGGGCCTACGCTGACCCCGCCCGCCCCACCCGATCGAGGAGAGTCCCGCCATGGATCACAACGTCACGCCCGACGGGATCATGCAACTCGGGTTCGGGTTCTGGGGCTCGAAAACCCTGCTGAGCGCCATCGAGCTGGAGCTCTTCACCTACCTGGCCAACGGGCCGAAGACATTGAACGACGTCCGCGGCGAGCTCGGCCTCCACCCCCGTTCCGCGGTCGACTTCCTCGACGCCCTCGTCTCCCTCGGGATGCTCGAGCGCACCGAGGCGGGGTACTCCAACACCCCCGCCACGGACACCTTCCTGGACAAGAACAAGCCGAGCTACATGGGCGGCATGCTGGAGATGGTCAACGCCCGGCTGTACGGGTTCTGGGGAAACCTCACCGAGGCACTGAAGACCGGCGAGCTGCAGAACGAGGCCAAGGGCGGCGGCGCCGGCCTGTTCGAGACGCTCTACGCCGACCCGGACCGGCTCCGCCAGTTCCTGGAGGGAATGACCGGCGTCAGCCTCGGCGCCGCAATGGCGATGGCCGAGGCGTTCCCCTGGAAGGACTACAACAGCTTCCTCGACATCGGGTGCGCGCAGGGCGCGTTGCCGGTGCAGGTCGCCAAGGCGCACCCGCACCTGACCGGCGGCGGGTTCGACCTGGCCCCCGTCGAGCCGATCTTCACCGAGTACGTCGCCGCGCACGGACTGTCCGACCGGCTCACCTTCCAGGCCGGCAACTTCTTCGACGAGCCGATCCCTACCGCCGACGTGCTCGTGATGGGGCACATCCTCCACGACTGGGATTTCGAGCAGAAGTTCCAGATCCTCAGCAAGGCCTACGACGCCCTGCCCGACGGCGGCGCCCTGATCGTCTACGAGGCCCTGATCGACGACGACCGGCGGACGAACACCTTCGGCCTGCTGATGAGCCTGAACATGCTCATCGAGACCCCCGGCGGCTTCGACTACACCGGCAAGGACTGCCAGGGCTGGATGAGCCTGGTCGGCTTCTCCGAGACTCGGGTCCAGCACCTGGTCGGCCCTGACTCGATGGTCATCGGCATCAAGTAGCCGCCGCCGCTGCGACGACCGTGGCCAGTCCGGCCAAATGCCTGCTCCAGCCCTCGCGGTGGTCGTCGCCGTACCGTGCGGGGATACCGCTGTGACGTAGCGTCAGAACGGTGTCGGTGCCGTCGGCGAGCAGAGTGACCTCGACCGTGGTCTCGCCGATGGCGATCTCCGGCAGACCCTCCGCCTGCTCCCAGCCGAAGCTGAACACCAGCCGCTCGTAGGGGTGAAGCTCCAGGAACTGCCCGCCCATGACCGGGCTCGGGTCGTGGGCGGTCCATCGTGACGCGCAGGTCGCCGCCGGTTTCGGCGACGAACGGGCCGGGGACGCCCCACCACTCGCGCAGCAGCTCAGGATTGGTCCAGTACGCCCAGACCGTCTCCGGGCGGGCGGCGATGCGGATCGTCTGCTCGACCGTCCTGGTGTCGACCTCGGTCACGGCTTTCCCTTTCTCGTTGCGGCGCGGGCCCGCTCGGGCCACTCCGCGCGTTCGGCGGCCAGCTTCAGGCGCGTCAGCTTGTCGGCCCACATGTCCTCGATGAACGCCGCGGCGTCCTGCAGCCCGTCGGGCCGCCAGCGGTAGAGCCGGCGGTTGCCGTCGGGGCGCACGTCGACCAGCCCGGCATCGGCGAGCACCCGTAGGTGCTGGGACACCGCGGGCCGGCTCATCTCGGGGAACCGCGCGGCGATCTCCCCCGCCGGCAGCTCTCCGTCCCGGACCAGTCGCAGGATCGCGCGGCGCGTGGGGTCGGCGACGGCGCGCAGTGCCTCGTCCACGTCGTCACCTCCGGACTGTCGGTGGCTTGCGATTCTATGTAAGCTCTAGCTTACACACTTAATCGGAGGTCACCATGGAACTGATCGCAGCGCTCGACAAGTCCTTCAGCCACTCCCACGGCGTGCTCACCGGCGTCCGCCCCGAGCACCTCACCGAATCCACCCCGTGCCAGAAGTGGAACCTGCAGGACCTGCTCGAGCACATGATCGGCGTGGTGGCCGGGCTCGGCGCCACGGCCGCGGGAAAGCCCGGCGGCGAGTTCAAGCTCGGACCGGACCCGGCGGGCCAGTTCCGCGACGCCGCCGATGCCGCCCTGGCCGCGTGGAGCGCGCCAGGCGTCATGGACCGGATCATGGAAGCCGGCCCCGGCCCGATGCCCGGCTCCGTGCTGGCGGGCGTCAACCTGCTCGACACCACGACCCACGCCTGGGACGTCGCCGTCGCGATCGGGCGTCCCGCCGCGCTTCCCGACGACCTCGCCGACGAGGCCCTCAAGCAGGCGCGCATGATCATCAGCCCGGAGATTCGCCCCGGCCGCTTCGAGGCCGAGGTCACCGCCCCGCCGAACGCGACCGTGACCGAGCTGCTCGTCGCCTACCTGGGCCGCAACCCGCGCTGACAACACGCCACATCTTGGGGCGGGTTTCCGCCCCTAGGAGCGGGCGCCAAGGGGCGGATACCCGCCCCAAGATGCGGGTTCTGAACCTCAGGCACCGACCGCCTCGGACGCGACGGGGTCCGTCGCGTCCGCCGGGACGGCGGGGCGGCCGGTGCCTGGGTTGTAGTTGGGCAGGTCGGTCTCGGGCAGCTCGGTCGACCACGGGAAGCGGCCGAGCTTCTTGTCGAGGTGGTAGCGCGCCCGGCCGTGCTGCTTCATGTAGTGCCAGACGAAGTGCATCGTGACCGGCTGCGGGCGGATCCAGAACCCGGACGGGATCAGGTCCACCGGCGCCGGGTCGGCGAGCTTCACGTCGGCCGCGACCGAGCCCTCACCGTCCTCGTAGGTCATGCGCGCGAGCACCGTGCCGTCGCGCTCGCAGATCTGGGACTCGCCGGTCATGATCGTGTTCCAGGGAATGCCCGGCATGGCCGGGGTTCCGCCCTTGACCGTTCCGACGTGCCAGGCGGTCGCGGCCGGCGCGCCGACAGCGCGGGCGAGGGTCCGCGTCGTGTCCGCGGCCCATACCCGGTAGTACTCCATGTCGCGGGTGAACCAGCCGCGCGGGAACGCCCAGGTCGGGTAGGCCGGCCAGCAGCAGCCACCGAGGATGAGGTTGACCCGCGCGTCAGCCATCCGGCGCGCGGTGCGCGAGCGCCCGGTCTCGAAACCGCAGGCCACGCCGATCGTGCCCAGCGGATGGCTGAAGACGCCGGGGTCGGTGCCGGGCGTGTAGTAGTTGTACTCCCAGACGCTGGGCTCGTCCTTGTCGTGCAGGTTGGTGGTGCCGTCCGGGTCGGCGAGGACGAAGGTGTTGCGGGTGTCCTTGCCCCGCTTGGCCAGGTAGCCGCCCGCGACGCTGCAGTCGAGTTCGCGGGCGAGCCGCTTCAGCAACTCATACGGCGCACCGTCGACCGCGACCGCACAGTTGCGGAGCCGCTTGTCGTAGACGTTCGGTGAGGTGAAGGCCTCGGGCAGCACGATCACCTGGGGGTTGTGCTTCTTGTGGGCCTCGCGCACCAGCGCCTCGCAGCGCGCCAGGTTCTTCTCGACCTCGCCGACCAGCAGGGCCGGCTGCACGACGGCGACGCGGATGGTCTGGCTCACGATGCCTGCTCCAGGGTCAGTGCGGGGGCGGGGTGACTGCCGTTCGCCGCGGCGCGGCCGACCTCGCCCTCGTCCTTGGCCAGGTCGCTGCGCTGGGGCTGACGGGGCGCCACATAACTGTCCGTCAGCTTCTCCGGCGGGATCGGCTTCGTGCCGCCCCACGCCTCCCAGTTGCGCGCGAGCAGGCGCTTGCCCCGGGCGATCCGGGCAAGGTCGCGGTAGAGCCGGGCCTTGGTGGTCAGCTCGCGGGTGACGTCGTCGAGCACATCCCGGTTGGGCTGCGTCTTGTCCAGGAACCCGCGCGCGGTCCAGGTGAGCAGGTCGGGGTAGTTGAGGAACTTCTCCGGCGAGAGCGTCCGGCCGAAGGCGTCGCCGAGCCGGCGGGCGCGGTCCCGGTTGTGCTCGCTGGCCTTCCAGATCTCCAGCTCCACCGGCGAGACCGGGTGCGTCTTGGAGAGCCGCAGCGCGAAGTGGTAGCTGACCACGCACTCCTTGTCACGCGCGAGTTCCCATTCGAAGAGTGCGCGGTCGAGCCACTTCTCGTCGTCGAGCGCGGCCGCCGCGGTCTGGCCGAGCTTGCGCCCGTAGTGCACGGCGTCACGGATGCCCTGGGCGATCACGGGGTCCTTGAAGTGGCCGGCGTCGCCGACGAGCGCCCAGCCCGGGCCGCTGGACTTGCGGAAGTAGGAGAACGGGTCCGAGGCCTTGCGCAACTTGGTGCGCGGGGCGCCGCCGGCGATCCGCTCCTTGAGCAGGGGGTACTGCGCAACACGCTCGTGCCAGTGCTTGAGGTCCTGGCCGAACCAGTTGACCTGCTCGCGCGGCGGCATGAACAGCACGAGGCCGCCGTTCTCGCACGTCGGGAAGTACATGCCGAGGGTGTCGTCGATGCGCCACTGGAAGAGCTTGCTGCGCTCCTCGCTGCCGGCGGGGTACGGGTCGTCGAGGTACATGAAGACCAGGCCGCGGCCATTCTCGTCGCGGCGATAGGGAACGCCGGAGCCGACCAGGTGCGCGATCGTGGAACGGCGGCCGTCCGCCCCGATCACCAGCTTGCACTCGATGGTCCCGGTCTGGCCGTCGCGGTCCTTGTAGTGGACGCCGGTGACGCGACCGGACCGCCACTCCAGGCCGGTGACCTTGGTCGCCTCGCGAACGTCCGCGCCGGCGCTGCGGGCGGTGTCGACGAGGATCTTGTCGAGCACCGTGCGGCGGGGACACATGCCGAAGTCGTAGCCGTCGATTGCGGTGTAGTCCCACCGGACGTCGACCCCGCCGTGGTTGATCAGCACCTTGGGGTGTTTGGGCGAACCGGAGGCCAGCAGCGGCTCCAGGACGCCGAGCGCGGCGAGCTCCGCGACCAGGGTCGGGAACACGACGTGCGTCGAGAGCGTGTCGGAGGGGAAGGTCGTGCCGTCCAGGACGATCACCTTGCGCCCGCGCCGGGCCAGCTCGATCGCCGCCGGGGAACCCGCGACCCGCGCGCCCACCACCACGACGTCTGCCTGCTCGCGCGCTGCACTCATCCCGCGTCCTCCACCTGCTCGTGTCCGGGGCTGCTTGTGTCCGGGCTCACACCTTGGCGCACGCTACCCCCGGGGAGCACCGTCCGGGAGGACGAAGTTCTCTGGCGACCTTCCGCCTGCCAGGTCTAGGGTCGGCGCGATGGCCGATCCCGAGGGCGACCCCTCTCAGCTGCGCCGCCAGCTGTCGGACCTGCACGGGCTGTTCGTGCTCGGGATGCTGATGACCGAGACCCGCAACGCCGAGGAGATCGTCCGGCTCGCGCTCGGCAGCGCACCCGCCCTCGGCCCGTGTGAGGTCGTCGAGGCGCACCTGAGCGACGACGGGGCTCCCCCGCCGCTGCCCGATCACGCCTGGACCGGGGCCTTTCCTCTGCACGGACCCGGCGGGTTCCGCGGCCACCTGGTGGTCGGCGCGGCGACCGCACCGCCGCCGGAGGCCGAGTTTCTCTGGCGGGTGCTCGCGCACCAGGTCGGGGCGTCGCTGGCCAACGCCGATCTGTACCGGCAGGAGCGGGCGGCCGCTGCGGCCGTCGCGGGGGCGAACGCCCAGCTCGCGGCGACCGTGGCCGACCTCGAACGCACCGTTGTCATCCACGAGGTGCTCACCCGCGCGACCGCAGACGGGCAGGGCGAGGCCGGCATCGCGGCTGCGGTCCACGAGCTGACCGGGCGGGCCGTCGCGGTCGAGGACCGGTGGGGCAACCTGCGGGCGTGGGCGGGCCCGGATCAACCGGACCCGTACCCGAAGCCGACCCGGCGCACGCGCGAGGACCTGATCCGGCGCGCCCAGCGCGAGGGTCGTCCCCTGTCCGCCGGCGGCCGCTTGATCGCGCTGGCCCAGCCCCGCGACGAAGTGCTCGGCGTGCTTGTCCTGGACGACCCCGCGGGCGACGCGGGTGCGCTCGACAGCGTGGCGCTGCAGCACGGTGCCGTCGTGCTCGCGATGGAGCTGTCGCATCTGCGCACGCTCGCCGAGACCGAGCTGCGGCTGCGCCGGGACCTGGTCTTCGACCTCACGACCGGCACCGACGAAGCCGGCGCCTACCTGCGCGCCGAGGCCCTCGGGCACGATCTGCGCCAGCCGCACCATGTCCTGGCCGTGGCGCACAGCGGCGGCGAGCGCGTCGTGGACGCCCTGGCCGGCGCCGCGGAGGGGGCCGCGGCGCGGCTCGGTCTGTCGGCGCTGTCCGGCCGGCGCTCGGGCGCAGTGCTGCTGGTCGTCGCCGTGCCGGTGCGCGGCGAGGACCTGCTGGCGGCGGTCGCGGACCGGATGGGGTCCGAACAGATCGCGATCGGCGTCGGGCGCGCATGTTCGACGCCGGCCGAGTATCCCGAGTCGTGCCGGGAAGCCCTGCTCGCCCTGGAGATCCGGCAGAACTCGGCCGAGCCGCACGGTGTGACGAGCTACGGAGACCTGGGCATCTTCCGGCTGCTGGCGGCGGCGGGGCACAGCCCGGAGCTGGAGGCGTTCGTCCAGCAGTGGCTCGGCGCCCTGCTGGCCTACGACGTCAAGCACGGCGCGGACCTCGTCCGCACCCTCGGGGAGTACCTGGAGCGCGGCGGTAACTACGACGAGACCGCCCTGGCCGTGGCCGTGCACCGCAGCACTTTGCGGTACCGCCTACAGCGGATCCGGGAGATCAGCGGGTACGACCTGAGCGACGTCGACAGCCGCTTCAACCTGCACATCGCGACCCGGGCCTGGCGAATTCTGCAGGGCGTCCGGACGTGAGGCTCGGCCTGCCAGGGTGGATGGGGTGCCGTGATCTGGCCCTGTCAGGTGGAGGCCGATCGGACCCGGCCGCTGGCACACTGCGGACATGAGCGCTGCCTTGGCCGGGATGGTCGCCGCACCGGGCGATCACGTCTGCGCGTTCTACCGGGGCGAGGACGAGCGCCGCCGGATTCTGTCCGAGTTCCTGGGCGAGGGCGTGCGGGCCGGTGCCCCGTGCCTGTGCATCGCGGGCGAGGACGACCGGATCTGGCTGAGGGAGACCCTCGGGGAGCTGACGCTCGAGTCCTACGAGGCCACCTACACGCACGGCGGTTCGTTCGACCGCGCGCACATGCTGGAGTTCTGGCGTGGCTGGGGCGCGAGGTCCGGGACCGGGGGGCGCACCGTCAGTGACATGAGCTGGGCCGAGGAGGTCTTCTCGAGTTCGGTGCTGGACGAGTTCATGGCCTACGAGGCCGAGGCCACGGCGTTCGCGCGCGAGCTGTCGACGATCTCGCTGTGCCTCTACGACCTGGACCGGCTCGGCGGGCACGTGATCATCCCGGCGCTGCGCGCCCACCCCGCGGTTCTGGTCAGCGGTGTGCTCGTGCGCAACCCCTACTGCGCAGAGCCCGCCGCCTGACTTTCGTTGGGTTCGGCGTTTCGATCCCCCCGGGGGCGCGCGGTACCGTCCGGCGCTATGACCGCGACTGTTGTTCTCGTCCATGGCGCCTTCCACGGCAGCGGGTACTGGGCGTCCACGCTCAAGGGCCTGGCCGACCTCGGCATCCCCGCGATCGCCCCCGACCTGCCCGGGCACGGCGCCGACACTCGGCCGCTGGCGGATCTGTACGGCGACACCGACGCCATCTCCGCGGTGCTGGACACCATCTCCGGCCCGGTCGTGCTGGTCGGGCACTCCTACGGCGGCGCGATCATCACCGCCGCCGGGATGCACCCCAGCGTCCAGCACGTGGTCTACCTGGCCGCGTTCCTGCTGGAGGAGGGCGAGACGGTGGCCAACGCCGGCGCCGCCGCCGACATCGAGGGCATCGACCACACCGGGCGCCCGAGCTTGGGGGCCGCCCTGGAGATCGACCACCTCGACGGCATCGGCCGGATCGTCAGCCAGGACGCGGCACGGGCGGTGTTCTACTCCGACTTCGACGACGAGCAGGTTGCCGAGATCGTCACCACCCAGAGCCCGCAGCGGATGGCGAACTTCGAGCAGCACCCGCGCGGGGAGCACGCCTTCTACGAAAAGCCGTCCACCTACGTCGTGTGCACCGAGGACATGACGGTGCACCCGCACATCCAGCGCGTGATGGCCCGGCGCAGCATGCGGGCCGCCTCGTGGGACTGCGGGCACTTCCCGATGATCACGCAGAACGAGAAGACCGTGAAGCTGCTGGCCAAGATCGCCGGGGAGAACTGACCTCGGTGCACGAGGGGCCGACCGGCGTCAGTCCAGGTCGATCAGAACCTTGCCGGTGACTCCGGACTGCACGGCGTCGTGGGCCTGCGCGGTCTGCTCGAGACTGAATCGATGCAGCGGCAGACCGTGCTCCGCCCCCACGGGCATCGCGCCGTCGGCAACAGCTGCGGCGACCGCCGCGACCGCCGCATCCTTCTCCGCCCGATCAAGGGTGTAGACGAGGACGCCCTGCAGGCGCGTGCCGGCGGTCATGTGCGGGCGCAGCGGAACGTGCAGTTCGTCCGGGCCTTCCTGGGCGTAGAAAGCGATCGTCGCGCCGGGGGCCACCACCTTCGCGCCGACGGTGCCATTGGCGTTCGGCGCCACCTCGACGATCACGTTCACTCCACCCGGGCACGCGCCGCGGACGGCAGCCACGACGTCCTCGTTCCGGTAGTCGATGACCAGATCGGCGCCGGCGGCCTTGGCCAGCTGGCCCTTCTCCGGTCCGCTGACGGTGCTGAGCACGGTGGCGCCGGCCCACTTGGCCAACTGGATCGCGGCGTGACCGACCGCCCCCGCCCCGCCGGTGACCAGCACGGCCAGCCCCGACATCGACCCGGCCGCCAGCCGGGCCGGAACGCCCTCGTGCGCGGTCAGGCAGCGGTGCGCGGTCAACGCCGGAATGCCCAGGCTCGCGCCGAGATCGAAGGACGCCGACTCCGGCAGCGCGACCGCCTGCCGCGAGGGCAACGACACCAGCTCCTGCGCGGTCCCATCGGTGCGCTGCCACGCGGCTTCCCACAGCCAGACGCGTTCACCGAGCCGGGCCGGATCGACGTCCGGACCGACAGCCTCGATCACGCCGGCACCGTCCTGGTTCGGCACCTGTCCGAGATCTGACGCCGCGGAGAACCCGCCACCCTGACGGGCTTTCCAGTCGGTGGGGTTCACGCCCGACACGTGCACCCGCACGCGGACCTCACCGGGGCCGGGCTCGGCCGGGGCCCGCTCCTCGAGGTGGAGGACCTCGGAACCGCCGGACTCCCGATAGACCATTGCGCGCACTTCTGACTCCTTGCCTGTCGGTTGATCAGCTGAACGCCTGCGCGAGCGACCAAAGCGCCAACGCGATCATGACGCCGGCGGCGACGCGGCGCACGATCTGCAGCGGCACCTTGGCCGCGATCGTGCGCCCGGCCAGTAGCGCCAGCCCGGAGACGGCGCACAGTGCGATGAAGGCCCCGATGCCGACCGCGAGGGCGTTGTTGTTCGCAGCCAGGTTGGCCGTGGTCAGCTGGGTCAGGTCGCCCCATTCGCTGATGAACACCGCGACGAAGCCGGCACTGTAGGCCGGCCAGAACGCCTGGGTGAGGTCGAACCCGGACTCGTCGACGGTCTCGGACGAACCGCGGAGCAGCAGCACCGCGCCGAGGGCGAACATCGCGGCCGAGGCGAGCTTGACCGGGGTGTCCGGCAGTTCGGCCAGCGCGCGGCCGGCCAACGCGGCCAGCGTCGCGTGCACCGCGAACGCGCTGGAGGTTCCGAGCCAGACGTAGCGCGCCTCATCCGGGCGCCCATGGCCAGCGAGGCGAACATCGTCTTGTCCGGCAGCTCGGCCAGGAAGATGACGCCGAAGGCCGTCAGCGCCGTGATCACCGCGTCCCCCACTCGCGGGAGGATAGGCGCGAGGCTATTCCGGCTCCCCGCGACCCTTGGCTTCACCTACATGCTGTAGATAGCCTCGTCAGGTCCTGTCTGCTGCGAGATCAGGCCTGCCGATGACGACCGTCGACCGCCCCGTCGAGTCCACCGCCCGCGACCTCCCGATCGTCGAGGTCACGGGGACAAAGACCGTGCACACCTTCTGCCGGTACTGCCTGGCCGCGTGCGGGATCGAGGTGACGGTCAAGGACAACAAGGTCGCTCAAGATCGCCGCGGACAAGCAGAACCCGCACAGCTGGCACGACTTCTGCGCGAAGGGCCGCACCGCGAACCGAGCTCGTCGAGCATCCGCGCCGCATCCTGGCGCCGATGCGGCGGGTCGGCGACGGCTACGTCGAGGCCACCTGGGACGAGGCGATCGCCGACATCGCCGCGCGGATGAACGCGCTGATCGACGCGGACGGCCCGGACGCGATCGGCACCTACTACGGCAACCCGGCCGGCTTCTCGTCGTCGAACGTCATGTTCATGAACGGGCTGGCTCGACGCCGTCGGCACCCACAGCCGCTACTTCGTCGGCTCGGTCGACCAGAACGCCATGCACGTCGTCGCCGACCGCGATGTACGGCTCGCAGCTGATGGCGCCGGTCTCCGACATCGACAACTGCGACTACTTCCTGCTCGTCGGCACCAATCCGGCCGTCAGCGCGTGGAACTGGCTCGAGACGGTGCCCGGCGGGTGGCGGCGCTGCCTGGAGCGGCAGAAGGGCGGGCGCGACGATCGTCATCGTCGACCCGGTGCGCACCGAGTCCGCGGAGCACGCCGACGTGCACCTGGCGGTGCGGCCCGGCCAGGACTGGGCGCTGCTGCTCGGGCATGGTCAAGGTGATCCTCGACGAGGGGCTGGAGCACCGCGAGGACTGCTCGCCGACCAGCTCGCGACCGGGCGTCGACGAGCTGCGCCGGCTCGTCGCCGACGCCGACCTCGACGACCTGGCCGCGCGGTGCGAGATCCCGCGCGCGGACATCGAGCGGATCGCACGCGACTTCGCCGGCGCGCGCGACCGCGATGGTGATCACCCGCACCGGGGTCTCGCTGCACGAGGCCGGCACCATCGGCGAGTGGCTCGGCCACGTGCTCAACGTGATCACCGGTCGGATGGACCGGCCCGGCGGTCGCCGCTACGAGCCCGGCTACGTCGACGCGCTGCGCTGTTCGACATGATGGCCAAGCCGATGCCGCACCGCAGTCGCGGGTGCAGGGCCGCGAGATGGTGGCCGGGCACCACGGCCTGGACGAACTGCCCGACGAGATCACCACGCCGGGCCACGGCCAGATCCGCGCGATGATCATCAACTGCGGCAACCCGGTCGTGTCCGGACCGAACGGCGACAAGCTCGACGCCGCGCTCGCGCAGCTGGACCTGCTGGTCGTCATCGACCTCGTGCAGCGCGAGAGCCACCGGCACGCGCACTGGCTGCTGCCCGCCGCGCACTGGCTGGAGCGCGACGACCTGCCTGCGTTCACCTGCAGCATGCACGACGAGCCGTACGTGCAGTACGGGCGCAAGGCCGTCGAGCCGCCGCCGGGCGCGCGCGAGGAGTGGCGAGATCTTCGTCGACCTCGCGCTCGCGATGCGCAAGCCGCTCTTCGGCTATCGCGGGGTCAACGGCTTCATCAAGGCCACGCGACGTGCGGCTCGCCGACTCAGCCGGCCGGGGCTCGCGTTCACGCCGCACTGGATCGACCGGCTGCTGCGTGCGCCGAAGTCAACGGCCGCAAGGTGAAATGGCGCGACATCATGGCGCACCCGCACGGCCTGGTGTTCGGCCGACGCGAGTTCGGCCACTTCAAGAAGGCGCTGCGGACCGAGGACAAGATGATCCACGCCGCGCCGCCGGAGTTCCTCGCCCGCACCCGCGAACTGCTGGCCGCGCCCGCGCGACGAAGCGCCTGCCGGCTACCCGTTCCAGCTGGGCAACCGCCGCAACCGGCACTCGATGAACTCCTGGCTCAACGAGCTGCCCGGCGCTGCACCGGTCGGGCAAGCGGAACGAGGTGGTGATCAACCCGGCGGATGCCGCGGCGCTGGGCATCGCCGACGGCGACCATCGTGCGGGTCTTCTCCCCCGTCGGCGCGATCGAGCTCGCCGCGGTGCTCTCCGACCGGCCCCGCCGCGGCCTGGTCGTGGTCGACCACGGCTGGGGCTCGCGGATCTTCGACCCGCGCGGCGGATCGCGAGCCGATCTCGTACGGCGTCAACCGCAACCTGCTGATCGACGGCGCCAAGCTGGACCCGCTGTCGCAGACTCCCGCGCTCAGTTCGTCCTGGGTTGGGGTCGCAAAGGTGTAGGACTCTCGCGTTCGGGCCCAAGATCAACCGTTCGGAGGACCAAGATCCATCCGGACGGCCCCGTCAACTTCATTGCCTTCTCCGTCGTAGGTGTGGCTGAGACGCAATGAGGTACACGGAGGAAGCATGAACGCGGTTGGGACCGGCACGGAGGCGCACGCTGAGGCCGAGGCGAATCGACGCATCGAGGCCGAGAACGGCCGTCGCGACGCCGCCGGCATCATCTTTCTCGCCGCGATGCTGATCGCCGGCGCGCTGACCGTCATCACCACCCTCGCCGTTGCCGATGCTCCCGCCCCCGCCGGCACGTCCCAGGCCACGGTCACCGCCCCCTGACCCCACTCGGGGCGTCGCGCCGCCCTATCCCGGGTCCCGATGGGGCGTACCCGCGCCCCACGATGCGCTCGGGTCCGAACTTGGGGCGGCGTCCCGCCCTATTCGGGCCGCCGAAAGGGCGTACCCGCGCCCCAAGATGGACGCCGGGTAGCGTGCGAGGCGTGACGGAGTCCCGCTTCGCCTCCCCCGAGGACCTGGCAACCGCCCTCGACGGCGTCGACTACCTGGCCGACGCCGGGACCGCGACCGCCGCCTATCTGGCCCTGCAGCTGGGCCGTCCGCTGTTCCTCGAGGGCGAGGCCGGGGTCGGCAAAACCGCGCTCGCGCACGCGCTGGCCGCGCTCACCGGCGTCCCGCTGATCCGGCTGCAGTGCTACGAGGGCATCGACGCCGCCCAGGCGCTCTACGACTGGGACTTCCCTCGCCAGCTGCTGCACCTGCGCGCCGCCGAGGCAGCCGGCGGCGCGGACGCGGCCCGCCTGGAGGGTGAGCTCTACGACCGGCGCTTCCTGCTGGCCCGCCCCCTGCTCCAGGCCATCGAAACCTCCCCCGCCGTGCTGCTCGTCGACGAGATCGACCGCGCCGACGACGAGTTCGAGGCGTTCCTGCTCGAGGTCCTCTCGGACTTCACGATCTCGATCCCCGAGCTCGGGACGATCCGGGCGGAGACCCCACCGGTCGTCGTGGTCACCTCCAACCGGACCCGCGAGGTCCACGACGCGCTCAAGCGCCGGTGCCTCTACCACTGGCTGGACCACCCGCCGTACGAGCGCGAGGTCGAGATCCTGCGCCGCCGGCAGCCCGAGGTCACGGACGAACTGGCCGGGCAGGTCGCCGTGGCCACCGGCCGGCTGCGCGAGATGGACCTGCTCAAACCGCCCGGTATCGCGGAGAGCCTCGACTGGGCCGCGGCGCTGCTGGCCCTCGGCGCCCGGCGGCTCGACGTCGACGCCGCGGCGCGCACCCTCGGCGCGGTGCTGAAGTACCGCGAGGACACCGACCGCGTCACCACCCACGGCCTCGCCCAGCTCGTCGGGTGACCACGCTGCGGGATGCCAGAGCTGGACGTGTCAGCCCTGGCGGGCCCATGTCGCCCCTCCTGCGGGGTGACATGCCCCCGTGCGGGACGACGTCCCACGGGGGTTGGTGATGACAGGCCCCGACCGGGACATCGTCGTCACGATCACCGGCTTCGCCCGCACCCTGCGGGCGGCCGGGCTGGTCGCGGACACCGGGCGGGTCGAGGCGATGCTGCGGGCGCTGCACGCCCTCGACGTCACCCGCGGCGCGGACGCCTACTGGGCCGGACGGCTCACGCTGTGCACCGGGCCCGACGACATCGCCCGCTACGACGCGGCCTTCGCGGCCTACTTCACCGGCGAGATTCCCCGCAACGCCGCGTTCGGCCTGGTGAAGGCGCCCAGCCGCATCGTCGGGCTCGATCTGATCGACGGCGACGGGGGCGAGACCCCCACCGAAAGTCAGCACCTCACCAGCCAGGCCTCCGACATGGAGCTGCTCCGGCACGCCGACATCGCCGCCCTCAGCGACGAGCAGCGCGCCGAGATCCGCCGGCTGCTGGCCCGGCTCGACCCGACCGGGCCGGTGCGCCGGTCGCTGCGCTCCGAGCCGTCGAACAGCGGTGAGGTCGACCCGCGCCGGGCCGTCCGCGCGATGCTGCGGCGCGGCGGCGAGCTCGCCGAGCTGCCGCGCAAGAAGCGCAAGGACCGGCCCCGCCGGATCGTCCTGCTGCTCGACGTCTCCGGCTCGATGGAGCCCTACGCCGAGTCCTACCTCCGATTTGCGCACACTTTGACCCGCAGGCGCCCGCAGGTCGAAGCCTTCACGATCGGGACCCGCCTGACCCGGATCACCCGCGCCCTGTCCGCACGCGACCCCGACGCCGCGCTGCGGGCGGTCGCCGACGCGGTGCCGGACTGGTCCGGCGGCACCCGGCTCGGCGACCTGGTCAAGGCGTTCCTCGACCGCTGGGGGCAGCGCGGGATGGCCCGCGGCGCCATCGTCGTCATCGCCAGCGACGGCTGGGAGCGGGGCGAGGTCGACCTGCTCGCCGAGCAGATGCGGCGGCTGCGGCGCCTGGCCCGAGGGGTGATCTGGGTGAACCCCCACGTCGGCAAGGACGGGTTCGCGCCGACCGCCGCCGGCATGCAGGCCGCGCTGCCGCACATCGACCGACTGGTCGCCGGACACTCCGTCGCAGCCTTGGACGAATTGGCCCAACTGCTGTCCGAGGACTTTCTCCGGGCCGGGCGCCTCTGGTCGGCTCCAAGGCGCGCTGCCTAGGGTGGCGGTATCAGCGACGCCCCCGCTGTAGCTGTTGCGACAACTCCATATGCCCGTCCTCCTATACCGCCCGGTTGGAGAAGACCTTGGTATCGATCAATGTCACTGTCGACGGACGATCCCAGTCCCACGACGTCGAACCCCGCCTGCTGCTCGTCCATTACCTGCGCGACGTGGTCGGCAAGGTCGGGACGCCCATCGGCTGCGACACCTCGAACTGCGGGGCCTGCACGGTCTCGTTCAACGGCCAGTCGATCAAGAGCTGCACGATGCTGGCGGTCCAGGCCGACGGCGGGGACGTCCTCACCATCGAGGGCCTGGCCGGCACCGTCGATTCCGACCTGCACCCGATGCAGGAGGCCTTCCGCGAGTGCCACGGCCTGCAGTGCGGGTACTGCACCCCGGGCATGATCATGGCCGCCTGCGACCTGCTCAAGAACAACGCGAACCCCTCGGAGCAGGAGATCCGTGAGGGTCTCGAAGGCAACCTGTGCCGCTGCACGGGCTACCACAACATCGTGCGCGCGGTGCAGACCGCTGCTGCTTCCATGGGCTCGGTGACCGCATGACGGTCACCGAGGACAAGGCCTACGAGTCCGCGTTCGGCCAGCCGCTGCGGCGCAAGGAGGACGCGCATCTGATCACCGGTCAGACGCGCTGGACCGACAACCTGAACGCCCCGGGCATGCTCTACGCCTGCTACCTGCGCAGCCCGATGGCGCACGCGAAGTTCACCATCGACACCACCCCGGCCAAGTCCTACCCGGGCGTGGTCGCGGTCTTCAGCGCGGCCGACTTCGGTGCGGCTCAGGCCGTCATCCCCGACGCGTGGACCGTGCACCCGGACATGAAGAAGCCGGTCATGACGCCGCTGGCCACCGACGAGGTCCGCTATGCGGGCGAGCCGATCGCGGTCGTCGTGGCCGAGACCCGCTACCAGGCCGCCGACGCGCTCGAGGCCATCAACGTGGACTACGACCCGCTGCCCGCGGTCGTCGACATGGAGGCGGCCTGCTCGCCGGACTCGCCCCTGGTTCACGAATCGATCGGGACGAACGTCTGCTTCGACATCCAGTCCCCCGGTGAGGGCTACGAGGCCGCGAAGGCCCAGGCTCAGGCCGAGGGCGGCGTCGTCATCACCCGCCGGTTCCTCCAGCAGCGGCTGCTGCCGACGCCGATGGAACCGCGCGCGGTGCTCGTCGTCCCGACCATCGACGACCTCACCGTCTACGCCTCGACGCAGATCCCGCACGTGCTGCGCCTGCTGCTGGCGATGCTCACCGGGCACCCGGAGCACAAGCTGCGGGTCGTCGCGCCCGGACGTCGGCGGCGGCTTCGGCGGCAAGATCAACTGCCTGGCCGAGGAGATCATCGGCGTGCACCTGGCCAAGCGTCTGGGCCGGCCGGTGAAGTGGACCGAGTCGCGCTCGGAGAACTTCCTGCAGATGCACCACGGCCGCGCGCAGGTCCAGGACATCGAGATCGCGGCGACCCGTGAGGGCAAGCTGCTCGGGCTCAAGGTCGATCTGATCGCCGACCTCGGCGCCGGCCTGCGCCTGTTCACCGCCGGCGTCCCGATGTTCGGTGCCGCGATGTTCAACGCGATCTACAAGATGGACGCCTACCAGTTCAACTGCAAGACGGTCTTCACCAACCTGACCCCGACCGATGCCTACCGCGGCGCCGGGCGGCCGGAGGCCACCTACGCCATCGAACGCATGATGGACGAGCTCGCGAACGAGCTCGGCATGGACGCGATCGAGGTGCGCAAGAAGAACTGGATCAAGCACGAGGAGTTCCCGTTCACCACGATCTCGGGCTCGGTCTACGACTCGGGCAACTACGAGGCCGCGACCGAGAAGGCCGTTGCGCTCTTCGGCTACGACGAGCTCAAGGCCGAGCAGAAGGCGCGCCGCGACCGCGGTGACCGCCTGCAGCTCGGCATCGGCGTCTCGACCTTCACCGAGGCGTGCGGGCTCGCCCCGTCACGCGTGATGGGCCAGCTCGGCGTCGGTGCCGGTGGCTGGGAGCGCGCGGAGATCCGGGTGACGCTGACCGGCAAGATCCAGGTCGTCTCCGGTTCCACCCCGCACGGGCAGGGCCACTGGACCGCGTGGTCGCAGCTGGTCTCGGACAAGCTCGGCGTGCCGTTCGAGGACATCGAACTGCTCGCCGGCGACACCGCGACCGGACCGCAGGGCATGGACACCTACGGCTCGCGCTCGCTGGTCGTGGGTGGTTCGGCGATCGTGAAGGCGTGCGACAAGGTGATCGAGAAGGCGAAGCGCATCGCCGCGCACACCCTCGAGGCGAACCCGGACGACCTGGAGTTCAACGGCGGCATGTTCACCGTCAAGGGCTCCCCCGGTCCGCAGATGGCCTTCGTCGAGGTGGCGGCGGCCGCGCAGCTGGCGCACAACATCCCGGACGGGATGGAGCCGTCGCTGAACTCGGCCTACACCTTCGACCCGATCAACCTGTCCTACCCGCACGGCACGCACCTGTGCGCCGTCGAGATCGACACCGAGACCGGGTTCACCAAGATCCACCGCTACGCCTGCGTCGATGACGTCGGCACCGTGGTGAACCCGATGATCGTCGAGGGGCAGATCCACGGCGGCCTGGTGCAGGGCATCGCGCAGGCCCTGTACGAGGAGGCCGTCTACGACGACGCCGGCAACCTGATCACCGGCACGCTGGTGGACTACCTGATCCCGTCCGCAGCTGACGTCCCGTCATTTTTGACCGACCGGACCGAGACCCCGTCGACGGACAACCCGATCGGCGCCAAGGGGGTCGGCGAGGCCGGCTGCATCGCCTCCACCCCGGCGGTGGTGAACGCCATCGTCGACGCGCTGCGGCCCTACGGGGTCAACGACGTGCAGATGCCGTGCACGCCGGAGCGGGTCTGGCGAGCCATCCAGACCGGGGACGGCCACACCGACCGGGCAGCTGTGCCCGCATCGATGACGCCGCCTGGCGTTGTGGCCGAAGGTGGTGCGGCATGATCCCCGCCGGCTTCGACTACATCCGGGCTTCCTCCACGGCCGCGGACGCGGTGGCCGCTCTGGGCACCTCCGACGACGCCAAGATCCTCGGCGGCGGGCAGTCGCTCATCCCGATCCTGCGGCTGCGCCTGGCCACGCCGGAACTGATCGTCGACGTCTCCGGCGTCGCCGAGATGAACGGCATCCGGGAGGACGGCGACGCCCTGGTCATCGGGGCGGCGACGACGCACCACGACGTGCTGCACAACGCCCTGGTGAAGGAGCACGCTCCCCTGCTGGCGCAGGCGACCGAGACGGTCGCCGACCCGCAGGTGCGTCACCGCGGCACCTTCGGCGGGGCGATCGCGCACGCGGACCCGGCGGGCGACCTGCCCGGCGTGGCCCTCGTGCACGGCGCGACGATGACGGTGCAGGGCCCGTCCGGAACCCGGGAGGTGGCGGCGTCGGACTTCTTCGTCGACTACCTGACCACCGCGCTGGCCGAGGACGAGGTGCTGGTCTCGATCCGGCTGCCCAAGCTCGGGGCCGGCTGGGGCACGCACTACGAGAAGTTCAACCGGGTCGCGCAGTCCTGGTCGATCGTGGGCGTGGCCGCGGCGGTGCGCCGGGAGAACGGCAGCATCGCCGAGGCGCGGGTGGCCCTGACCAACATGGGGCCGACCCACCTGCGGGCCGCCGCCACCGAGGCGGCCCTGGCCGGGGCGACGGCGGACGCCGCCGCGATCAACGCCGCGTCCGCGCAGGCAGCGGATGGCACCAGCCCGACCAGCGACCTGAACGCCAAGGCGGACTACCGGGCCCAGCTGGCCCGCGTCCTCACCGGCCGCGCGGTCGCCAAGGCGGCCGGGCTGTCCTGATGCACCCCTGATCCACCTCAGAGCGACGGCCCGTCCCCACGCCCGGGGGCGGGCCGTCTCTCGTCCGTCCCGCCAGATCCCAACTTGGGGCGCGTGTTGGCCCTTTCCCGCCCAGGAATAGGGCGGACTCGCGCCCCAGGTCGGCTCCTGAGAGGCTGAGCGCATGGAGCTGCAGCACGAGTTCACGGTCCCGGTCCCGGTCGAGCGCGCCTGGGAGATCCTCAACGACGTCGAAGGCATCGCCCCGTGCATGCCGGGCGCCGTCGTCGACGAGGTCCGCACCGCCGACGACGGGAAGGTCGAGGTCGACGGGCGGGTCAAGGTCAAGCTGGGCCCGATCCAGGTCACCTACCGCGGCACCGCGACCTTCCTCGAGGCCGACGAGGCCGCCCGCCGCCTGGTGGTCAAGGCCGCCGGCAAGGAGACCCGCGGGTCCGGCACGGCCAACGCGACCATCACGGCCCAGCTGATCGACAAGGGCGACTCGACCTCGGTCGCGGTCACCACCGACCTGGCCATCACCGGCAAGCCGGCGCAGTTCGCCCGCGGCGTGATGGTGGACGTGAGCCAGAAGCTGCTCGGGCAGTTCGTGGACTGCCTCTCGGCCAAGATCACGGCCCCGCCGGAGCCCCTCGTCGAGCTCGCCCCCGAGCCGGTCGTGGCACCGGGTGAGACCGCGCCGCCGGGTCTGCTCCGAGTGCCGCCGCTGCCGTCAACGGCCAGGCATCCCCCCGGACCGATCCCGCCGCAGCAGCGCCCCGAGCCCGAGGCGATCGACCTGCTCGGCACCGCCGGCTCCCCGGTGCTCAAGCGCCTGGCCCCCGTGGTGGCCGTCGTCGCGGCGCTGGTGTTCCTGCTCAAGCGCCGCCGCTCCTGACCCAACCCGCCGCATCTTGGGGCGCCCGCCTGCCCTATCGACGCGCGCGATGGGGCGAACACGCGCCCCAAGCTGCGACCTCATCCCGCACTTGGGGCGGGTTTCGGACCTATGCGGGCGCGCGATGGGGCGGGCACGCGCCCCAAGTTGTGAAAGGTGAGGCGTGGCGCGCCGAAAGAATCGGCCGGCGCCCGGACATTCTCTTGCCGTGAGCCCTGTGCAGGACGCCCAGCGACGCGCCGAGTTCGAGCGCCTCGTCGAGCAGGCGTACGGGCCGCTGCAGCGTTTCCTGCGCCGGCGCACCGACCTGGCCACCGCCGAGGACGTGCTCGGCGACGTGCTGCTCGTGCTCTGGCGACGGGTCGACGAGATTCCCGCCGAGGCGCCGGTGGCCTGGGCCTACGGCGTCGCCCGCGGGTGCCTGGCCAACCACGTGCGGGGGAACGCGCGGCACCGGCGGCTGGTCGAGCGGCTCGCGATCGAGCCGGCCGCTGCCCCCGAGCTGGACGCCGAACACTGGGCCCTCGACGAGGCTCTCGCGCAGCTGCCCGACACCGACCGGGAGCTGCTGCGGCTCTGGGCCTGGGAGCAGCTCGCCCCGCGCGAGATCGCGACAGTTCTGGGCATAACGCCCAACGCCGCGAGCATCCGGCTGCACCGCGCGATCGGAAAGTTGAAGGAATTGATGGCACCGCGAAAGACCGGCAGCGGTGGCGGACATCTAGGTGAACGACAGGAGAGGGGGGATGGCGGATGAGCGACGAGTACAGCTCCGAGGAAGACCTCGGGGGGACCTTCGGGGAGCACTTCGATGAAGGGCAGGACCCGGAGCTGCGCGCGATGCTCTCTGCCCTCGACCCGATGTCCGCTCGGGTCCCTGTCGAGTCACACACCAGTCCGCGGGCTCGCCATCAACTGGAGCAGATCATGCAGAACACCGACCACGGCAACGAGAGCTTCGAGGCCGGCAGCGTGGCCACCACGCCGAGCAATGTCCGCGCGTTCCGCGGCCGCGGCAAGACCTGGCTGGCCGCCGCCGCTGCGGTCGCCGCGATCGCCATCGGCACCAGCGTCGCCGTCTCGTCCAACGGGGGCGGCGGCGGGGAGAACGTCGTCGCGGCGCCGACCGTGCTCGCGCTGCAGGCTGCAGGCGGCGACCCGATGATGCAGATGTGCATGATGTTCGACGTCCAGCAGCTCAAGACCGCCGGCGTCGCCTTCGGCGGCACGGTGACCTCGATCGGCGCCGACAAGGTCACCCTCGACGTCGACCGCTGGTTCAAGGGCACGCCGCAGGCCGACGAGGTCACCATCGGCATCCCGCCGGGCGGGGACATGGTCGCCCTCGACGGCGTCGAGTTCATCCAGGGCAACCGCTACCTGATCAGCGCCACCGACGGTGTTCTCGGCACCTGCGGCTACAGCGGCCCGGCGTCGCCGGAGTTCGAGAAGTCCTTCGAGCAGGCGTTCCCGGGCGCCTGATACACCCGCACTCTGGTGGCGTGCTCGGGCTATCGCGGCCTCGCGATAGCCCGGCGCGCCCGCCAGAGTCGCGTCTTCGTCAGGCGAAGGTGTCGCAGGCGGCCAGATCGCCGCTGGTGCGGCCGGTGGTGAACCACTTCTGGCGCTGTTCGGAGCTGCCATGGGTCCAGGACTCGGGGTTCACCCGGCCGCTGGACTTCTCCTGGATCCGGTCGTCGCCGACGGCGGCCGCGGCCTCCTGGGCCTGCTGCACCTCGGCGTCACCGACGGAGACGTTGCCGGCGTCGTCGGCGAGGCGGCTCCACACGCCGGCGTAGCAGTCGGCCTGCAGCTCGAAGGCGACCGAGAGCGCGTTGGCGTTCTTCTTCGACGAGCGCTGCGCGTCCCGCATCTCCTGCTCAGTGCCGAGGATCGTCTGCAGGTGGTGGCCGGCCTCGTGGGCCAGGATGTAGGCCTGCGCGTAGCGGCCCCCTGCGCCGAGCTCCTGCTGCAGCTGGGCGAGGAAGCCGATGTCGATGTAGATCGACTGGTCCCCGGGGCAGTAGAACGGCCCGACCTGCGACGGCGCGCGGCCGCAGCCGCCGGTGGTGACCGCGGTGTCGAAGAAGGTCAGCGCCGGGCGCTCGTAGCTATCGCCCCGCTTCGCGAACTCGCCGGCGAACACCTCGTCGATCTCGTTGTAGACCTTCACCAGGAAGCAGTCGTCGTACTGCTCGATCGCGCCCTCGGTGTTGCACCGGGTCTGCAGATCGCCCGAGTCGTCGGCCTGGCTCTGCACGCTGCCGTCGGCCGGGAACAGCAGCGACGGGTCGACGCCGCCCCCACCGCCGACGACGCTGATCAGGATGTAGATCACCAGCCCGACGATGCCCACCCCGCCGCCGCCGATCGCGGCCGCACCGCCGCGACCACGACGGTCCCGGACGCCACCGGCGTCGACGGAGCTGTCGCCGAACTTGATCCCCATGGCCGCGACGCTACCCGTGCGGCATCACCGCACTCAGGCTGCGTGTGCGGGGTGTCAGGAACGCCCGATAGCCCCGCCACGTAGCCAGAGAGGCGTCAGGTCTCCCACGGGTTGATCAGGTCCACCCCGGTGCCTTCGAAGTGCGCGACGTTGCGCGTCGCGAGCCGGGCCTTGCGGCTCAGGCAGATCGCCGCGATCTGGGCGTCGGGCGCTTCCATGGGCCGGCCAGCCGCGTCCCGCCGCGCCATCAGCATCGCGTACTCACCTGCGGCCGCGAGATCGAACGGGAAGACGCGGTCCTCGAGCTCCTCGTCGAGCCAGAAATCCACGGCCTGGGTAAGACCGCGCCGCCGACGCCCGGGAGCGAGTCGCTCGACCCCGTACAGCAGTTCAGCGGCGGTCGTCGCCGTCGTCGCGAGGGTGTCGTTCCACTGCTCGTCCAGCCATGCGACCACAGCGGGGTCCGGCCGCCTCTTCGTCAGCTCGGACAGGACGTTCGTGTCGATCACGATCAATCGAACGTTGCCCAGCGCGCCGGCTCCTGGCTCCGCGGCGGAATCTCCAGCTCCGGCAAACCGGCGGCGACCCAGGCTTCGTGCATGCGCGTCCCCGTTCCCTTGCGCCCCTCTCTGGAGACGGCCGCCTCGAGGATCGCGCGGATCTCCGCCTCCATCGACCGCCCATTGCGGGCCGCGCGAAGGCGCAGTCGTTCCTTCACGTCGTCGTCGAGCCCACGAACCGTCACTGCCGCCATGGTTCCTCCTCGGTGCAATCGATGCTATCACTGCATGCATACGCCCTCCCCAGGTTCATGGGCGCACCATCGTGGGGACCACTGACAACCGAACTTCGGCCCTCCACAGGCGCGCCGCCGAGGCGTCTACTGCTGCTTGGCGCGCCAATCGGGTCCTGAGGCGGCACGCAGCAGAGTGCATCTTGGGGCGCGTCGGGCCCTATCGACGCGATCCATCGGGCGGACACGCGCCCCACGTTGGAGATTCGGGCGGGTGCCCGACGCGGCGCGTCTTACTGGACGAGGCCCGCCTCGCGGGCCAGGCGGACGAGTTCGGCGCGGGAGCGCAGGCCCACCTTCTGCTGCAGGCGCCAGCGGTAGGTCTCGACGGTGCGCACCGAGAGCGAGAGCATCTCGGCCATCTCGGGGTTGGTGTACCCGAGCGAGAGGTAGCGCAGGATCTCCTTCTCGCGCTCCGACAGGTTCGACACCAGCGCGCCCTCCCCCGCCTCGGCCGGCGGGGGCTCCAGCAACGCGGCGCCCAGGGTCGGGTGCACGTACCGCACGCCGCGGCTCACCTCGTGCACCGCGTGCAGCAGCTCGACGTCGGCCGCGGCCTTGAGCACGTAGCCCATCGCGCCCTCGGCGAAGGCCTCGCGCAGGTAGGCCACGTCCTCGTGCATGGTCAGCATCAGGATCCGGCTCTCGGGCGAGACCTCGGTGATCTTCTGGATCGCCGCGATGCCGCTGCCGTCGGGCAGGGTGACGTCGAGCAGCACGATGTCCGGCTTGTGGCGCCGGCAGGCCTCGATGGCGTCGGCGGAGGTGCCGACATCCGCGATCACCTCGATGGCCGGGTCCTCCATCAGCACCCGGCGCAGGCCCTCGCGCACCAGGGTGTGGTCGTCGCACACGACCATGCGGATGCGCTCGGCGGCGCGGAGTACTCACAGCGCCACCTCGAACACGACCGAGGTCCCGCGCCCGGGTTCGGAGTCCACGCGCAGCGTCCCGCCGACGAGCTCGGCGCGTTCGCGCATGCCGCGCAGGCCGAGCCGGTTCTCGGTGGCGGATCGGTCGAAGCCGCGCCCGTCGTCCTCGACGACGATGCGCAGGCGGTGCTGATTGCGGCCCGCGACGATGCTGCAGCGGGTGGCGCCGGAATGACGGAGCACGTTGGTCAGGCTCTCCTGGACGATGCGGTACGCGGTGGTTTCGATCTCGGGGGCGAAGCGGTCGACGGGGTCGAGGTCGACGGTCTCGAGTTCCACCTCGAGATCGTGCCCCTGCTCGGTGAGCCGGCGCAAAGCGGCGACCAGGCCGAGGTCGTCGAGGACGGCGGGACGCAGCGCGAAGGCGAGGCGCTGCACGGAGTCGATCGCGGCGGTCACGGTGCGGCGGAGTTCGTCGGCGCGGGCGTGCAGATCGGCGGGGTCCGCGGACTCCACCAGGCGGACCCCGAGCAGCACCCCGGTGAGGGCCTGCCCGATCTCGTCGTGCAGGTCGCGGGCGACGCGGGAGCGCTCGGCCTCCTGCGCGGTGATGATGCGGGCCTTGGTCTCGGACTGGATGCGCAACCGCTCCAGCGCGGCGCCGGCGAGACGGGCGACGAGTTCGGCCAGGCGCTCCTCGTCGGGGCCGAAGAGCCGGCCCACCTGGTCGTGCCCGGCGACGAACCAGCCGGCGATCTCGCCCCGCACGAGCACCGGCGCGGCCAGCGCGGACCGCGCGCCCGAGGGCACCAGCACGGCCAGTTCCGGCGGGGTCAGCTCGGTGGTCGGCGCCACCACGATCGGGCGCCCCAACGAGGCCAGGGTTTCGACCGCCGCGGCCAGGCCCGGGAGTACCTCGGCGCGGTTCCAGCCCGAGGTCAGCCCGACCACCCGGCAGGAGTCCGCCCGCAGCAACGACACCGCGGTCTCGCGGACCGCAGCGACGATCTGCCGCTCGGAGTCGGCGGCGGCCAGCTGCACACCGGACTCCAGCAGTGCCTCGAACCGATCGGCCAGGCCGAGGTCCGCGCGTTCGGGTTGGCTGCTGTCCCACGGCGCGGCCCGCTCGGCCTCGATCGGGATCAGCAACTCCAGCCCGAGCCGCTCCGCCTCCAGACGGGTCTGCGCGATCTCGCCCCAGGCCGCCCGGTCGGTGGCGGTGTCGATGCTGCGCTGCAGCAGGCGACGCCCCCGCCAGGAGTTACCGAGCAGCGCCGAGACCAGGCCCCGCTCCCGCAGCGCGTGCGGCCGGTCGTTGCGGAACAGCCGCGAGTATCTGACGGCCCGTCGGGCATCGCGGCGGGCCTTCCACAGCGCGCGCCGCCGGGCCCCGGGCAGCACCTCGCGCTCGGCGGCCTCGCGGCGCACGGTGGCCAGCCAGGCCAGCGCCGGCACCAGGTAGGTGTTGGTCGGGCGCGCCCGGCGCACGACCCCGGAGGCATGCTCCAGACGCGAGATCGCCCCGGAGAGATCGCCGTCGTGGCGCAGCCGCAACGCGTCGGCCTGCAGCGAGGCGATGCGGACCTCGATGTCCGCGCCCTGGCGGCGCAGCGCCCGCTGGGTCTGCGCGGTGCGGACCCGGCCGTCGGTGGCCTTGGCCAGCACCTCCAGCGCGGTGACCTCGGCGTTGGCGTCCCCGAGGTCGACGCCCAGACGGTGGACGCGCGAGGCCTCCTCCAGCGCCTCCTGCAACCGCCCGATCCGGTACAGGCACATGGCCCGGTTGCGGGCGGCGAAGCTGGTCTCCCAACGGTCGCCGTACTCCCCCAGCAGCCGGATCGCCTCGGCACCGGCGATCTCCGCCTCGCCGTAGCGGCCGGCCGCGTGCAGCACGCAGGTCCGCATCGAGTACGCATGGCCCTGCCCGCGCACGTCATGGTGGGACTTGGAGATCTCCTCGGAGATCTCGGTGTAGCGCAGGCCCCGCTTCCACAGGAACGGCACCGTCAGCGCCACCGCCCCGCCCCACACGCCGTAGGCGTGGGCCAGCTGGCGGGTGTTCGGGCAGCGTTCGGCGATGTTGACCTGACGGACCATCAGCCACATGACGTCCATGCGCTTGGACCGGAACCACAGCGGATACTGAAGCTGGGTGTACAGGTGGGCCCGCAGCAGGTCCTTCTCGGTCGGCTCCGGCCCGCCGATGCGGCGTCCCGGCAGTCCGCGCAGCATCCGGCGCAGCAGCTCCCAGGTCAGCCGGAGCACGACGCTGATCGAGCGCCGCGGGATCCGCTCGCCCAGGATCGCCAGTCCCGTCTCCAGGTGTGCGGCCGCACCCTCCAGGTCGTCCCGGCGGAAGACCAGCTCGCCGAGGCGGCCCTCCATCCGCGCGACGGTGAGCTCGTTGCCGGCCAGCGCACGGGCCCGCTCGAAACGTTCCGCGGACTCGTCGTAGCGTCCGCGCAGCATGAGGATCTCGCCGAGCATCTCCGAGACCTCGAAGGCCGTCGCCGACGAACCGTCGCCCATCCCCCGCTCGGCGATCCGGTAGTTGCGTTCGGCCAGCTCCAGGTCGTGCTGCGCGCGCGCGATGCCGGCCGAGCGCACCGCATAGGGCAGCGCGCGCTCCGGGTGCCCACCGGCGTCGAAGTGGTGCGCGAGTTCGAACGCGCGGAGCGGCTCGCTGGCCTCGATCTGCTCGGCGACCCGGCGGTGCAGGGTGGACAGGTTGGCCGGCTCGATGTCGGCGAGCAGCGAAGCGCGCAGCCGGTCGTGCACGATCGTGAAGCGGTCGTCGCCGGCGTCCCAGACCAGCGAGCGTTCCTCGGCCTGGCGGACCGCCCGCTCGGCCTGGCCGAGAGACAGCCCGGTCAGCGCGGCGACCGCGGACAGGGTGAACGAGCGCCCGTAGACCGCACCGGCCTGCAGCACCCGCCGGGTGACCCCGTCCAGCATCGAGATGCGCCGGCCGAGGATCGCCGCGGACTCCTGCGAGGCCTGCCAGCCGTCCTGCGGCGGCGTCAGGGTCCAGCCGTCGGCGGTCGCGGCCAGTGCGCCGGACTCGACCAGCCCGCGCAGCACCGCGCCGATCATCAGCGGCTCGCCGTGGGAGAGCTCGTCGACGAGGGCGGGCAGCTCGGGGGGCACGTCGCCGGCCATCGAGCGGACCACCTCGGCGACCTCGTCCGGAGCCAGTGGCGGCAGGTCGACCCGCGGCATCCCGGGCGAGGTCAGCAGGGGGTGATCGTGCGTCACATCCTCGGGCCGCAGAGCGACGACGAGAGTCAGGTAGGCCGAGAGGGCGCCGTTCTGGGCCTCGCGGGCGAAGCTGGTGAGCACCTCGACGGTCAGCTCGTCCGCCCACTGGCAGTCGTCCAGCAGCACGACCACGGGCCGCGCCGCGGTGCCCAGCACGGTGAGCAGGGCGGTGATCGCGGTGACGGCGCGGGCCCGGGCGTGCGACTCCCCGAAGTAGTGACCGTCGGTGTGCTCGGGCAGTACGTCGGACAGGCCGGGCAGCACATCGCGCAGGGTGGAGGCCGAGTGGGCGAGCGCGGCGATCAGGCGCGAGCGCAATTCCGGATGGGCCGCGGCCTCGGCGACGATGCCCTCGACCACACCGACCAGCACCTGCAACGGGTGCTGGGCCGCACCCTCGACGCCGCCGCCGCGCAACACCCACGCACCACGTTCGGTCGCGTGGGAGGCGAACTCGTCGAGCAGTCGGGACTTGCCCCCGCCGGAGACGCCGGAGACCACGGCGCAGGACGCGACGCCGTGCCGGGCGTCCTCGGCCCGGCGCAGCAGGGCCGAGAGCTGCGCGCTGCGCCCGGCCATCCGGGCCTCCGCGAGCACCCGCCCGGGTTCGGGCCCGGACCGGTTGGAGTGCAGCGTGACCGCGACCCGGTGCAGGGCGGCGAGCCCCTCCGCGCCGTCGCGCGGCCGGTCCTCGGGGTCCTTGCTCAACAACCGGCCGATGTAGTCGTCCAGCGCCCGCGGCACGATCGCGTTGATCGCCCGCACCCGCGGCACCGGAGCGGACAGGTGCTGGTGCAGTTCGTCGCGCACGTCGGCGGCGTCGAAGGGACGCCGCCCGGTCAGGGACTCGAACAAGATCAGCCCGAGGGCGTAGAGATCGGCGCGGCCGTCGACCGGGCGGTCGATGACGCCGGACTGCTCAGGCGCGAGATAGCCGACCGCCGGCGAGGCCTCCCGCAACGCGCGGCGCAGCGCCGGGGCGTCGACGAACTCCACGTCGAGCACGATCGCGGCGCCGCCGTCGGCGTTGTCGGCGAGCACGATGGTGTCCGGGCGCAGGTCGCGGTGCGCGCGCCCCGAGGAGTGCAGCGGGCGCAACTGGCCGAGCACGTCGGCCGAGAGCCGGATGGCCTCGCGCACCGACAGCAGCCCGCCCGCGTTCAGGCGCTCGGACAGCGGCCGGCCCGGGATGTACGGCCGCACCACCGACAGGTGCGAGTCCTCCCAGTGCACCCGCACATCGGGCTGGCGCTCCCCCTCGCGCTGCAGCCGGGCGCGCTCCAGCGGCGGCACGTCGGGCTCGACGGTGCGCATCACGTAGAGCCGGCCCGTGGCCTCGTCGCGCAGCAGTTCGGTGCGCCGCCCGGCGCGGTCACCGAGCAGGCGCACCGGGACGAGTCCAGGCTCGGCCAGGAACACGGGTTCCTGGCTCATGCGCACTCCTCGGGTGACCTTGGACAGCTGAACACATCGGCTACCCGCAGACGTAATCCGCGAACGGGCTGACGCGACCGTCGTAGTCAGTACGACTGCGCGCGGCCCCTCAGGGGTCTTGAGTGGACTCGGAGGTGGTCCGTGGCAGCTCCGAGCCGGATCTTCGCTTCCGAACTCGGGCCGGTGCACCCGGCGGCGCGTGACCTCGCGCTGAGCATGGATCTCGACGCGGACGCCGAGTACATCACCGACCGTTTGATGCGCATCGTCTTCCCGGACCGCTCCGCCGACGACGCCTTCCGGACCCTGCTCTCGCGCAACGCCTACGACAATCTCGCGACGATGTGGCGGATCATCGCCGGCCGGGACGAGCTGGAGGCGAGCCCACCGTTCGGCGCCATCGCGTTCAGCGACACCGCGGCACAGATCGGAGTGCCGCTCTCCGAGTTCGAGCGGATCTACCGCGTCGGCGAGGGGCTGGTCACCAGCCGCTGGTACACCGCGGCCGTTGCCTACAGCGAGAAGAACGACGTGCCGCTGACCGACCTGATCGGCGCGCCGGTGATGATCGTGCACGCCTACATCGACGGACAGATCAGCGCGCTGATCTCGCGCTACGAGTCCACGCAGGCCGAGCACCAACGCACCCGCGAGCAACTGCAGGTCTCGATCCTGCGCCAGGCCCTGGACGGTACCCAGGTCCTCGACGACGGGGAGATCGAGTCCGCGCTGGGCATCACGCTGAACGGTGAGCACATCGCGGTCGCCGTGCGTAGCGGCCGCAGCCCCAGCGAGACCGGGCTCACCTGGCAGGTCCGTCCGCGGGACGAGCCGGTGGTCGTCCTGGAGTACCGACACGGGGTCAACCTGTGGCTGCTCTGGCTCTGCTACGACCAGCCCGGCGATGAGCGGCGCATCACCGAGTCTGAAGGGGGCGCTCGCACCGCGCCGGGCTGCGCTGCGCGATCGGTGACGCGGCCTCAGGTCAGGCCGGGCTCGCCGTCCACCGGCCAGGACGCCCTCGACGCGCGCCCGGCTGCAGGACATGCTCGGGGCCGAAGCTCCCGATGTGGTGACCTTCGACGAGCTGCGGCTCGAGACCCTGCTTCTCGCCGAGCCGGAGCGGGCCCGTCGATTCGTCCGTGCCGAACTGCGCGGCCTCGACCGCGACGGATCCGCGGACCGCCCAGCTGCGCGAGACGGCGCGGATCTGGCTGATGTCCGGGTCCAACGTGCACACCGCGAACCGGCAGGGCGTGCACGAGCACTCCGTGCGCAACCGGCTCGCGCAGATCGACGAGCTGGTCGGGCGGCCGATCGCGAAGCGCCGCACCGAACTACTGGTCGCGCTGCGCCTGCGGCTGCTGCTCGACGCGGCCACCACCGTCGACAACTGACCGTCGACGTCAGACAACCAGGTAGATCCCCGTGATGACGATGAACAAGCAGGGCGCAGTAGACCTCGAAGAACGCCCGCAAGGCCGCGGGCGCGTGCCGGAGCTCCATGAAGTGGATCCCGACCAGGCGGATCTTGACGGCGGCGATGCCAACAACTACTGCCGCCGCGACCGTCTCGTCGTCGATCAGGTGCTCACCGCCGAGGGCAAACGAGGCCAAGGTGAAGGCGACCAGCGCGGCCCAGACCACGACCGAGGACCGTCAGCGGTCCGGTCTCTCACGCACAGACCTGTTTGCGGCTTCGCCTTTGACCTTGAAGACGTAACGCAGGCCTTCTTTGAGCAGGTAGCGCGTGCAGCTTCGGGCTGGTCTTGGCGATCCAGGCGAGCTTGTCCGGCTGCCCTTCGGTGAGGTCTTCGGGGTTCTTCCAGACGCCATGGGCCAGACGTCGGCCTCGCGAGCCGTGCATCCGCCGATTCGACCAGCTGTTCGCCGTGCCCGAAGCAGGCGACGCGACGTCGAGGCTCGCCAGCACGCGGCGTCCCCGGCCCTGGGCGCGTCAGGTTGAACGACCCCGGGGACATCTGGCCGGTACTCGGCGACGGTGTCGCCGGTGAACAGCACCTGGCGCCGCGGGACATGCAGCGCGATGCTGCCGTGGGTGCGGCCGGCAGGAGTACACGTGCGCCTCGCCCGACAAGGCCGTTGCCGCTCGACCCCTCGCCTAGTCAGCCAGGGCGTGTGCCGTCCAACAGACGCGCGGGGCAGATAGTCAGCGGGAAGGGCCGCTCGACGGTCACGCTCTCCTCGCCGACCGCGGTGGCAACGAGTTGATAGGCGCCGGACTCGTCGAGCTCATGCACCTCGATGCCTCCCGGCTCCACCGGATTCAGAAGCCAGTAGGAGGGAACGCCGAGCCGCGCGTAGTGCGTCATCTTCGTGTTGCGGTCGTGCAACCTCGTGCTGCGAGAGAGCACCTCGACCGCGAGAAGCGGTCCGACCGGCAGGCACTTGTTGGTGAAGTCCGTGAAGCGCGCGACCAGGACGTCGGGTTGGACCTCGTCCACGTTCGAGGTTCGCACCGCGAACGGCGCAGGCAGAACGCGCAGGTCGGGCGGGCACGCTGCTCGTAGCTGTATTGCCAGGGCGAAGCCCATCTCCTGGTGGTCCCAGGTCGGGGCCGGGCTCACCAGCAACGTCCCGTCGATGATCTCGTAGCGCCGGCCGTCATCGGGCATGGCCTCCAGGTCCTCCACCGTGAACGGAGGACCTTCGGCGAGTCCGAGCACATCGGTCATGGCACCCATGGTCTCCCTCCCCTCGTCATCTCGCCACCCTGGCCGCGAACCCGGGTCAGCGGGTGAGGGCGACGAGGACCTGTGGATGCAGCCGCGTTGTCGCGGGTTGTGGACAAGCACCCTCGTGTCAGCCCGCAGGGGCGCATGTCACCCCGCAGGAGGGGTGACATGCGCCCGCCAGGGACGACGTCCCGCAACGCAAGTGGCCCCCTCCGAAGCGGAGGGGGCCGCGCTGCAGAGCGGGTGTTACGGGAGGGCGCCGCCGGCGGGGACGTCGACGTCGAGCACCCAGAGCTCGGACTCCGTGACCGGCTTGCGCTCGAAGTCGGCGAACGACGGGGCGCAGCAGATCATCAGGGTGTTGCCGTTCGGCCCACCGAGCGTGCAGGAGTAGAGGTGCTGACCCTCGGGAGCCTTGATCTCCTGGACAACCTTGCCGTCGGGGGCGACGCGCAGCGCGCGCATCATCCAGGCGTCGGCGACCCAGACGCAGCCCTCGGCGTCGATGCACAGGCCGTCGGGGGCGCACTCGAGCGCGATGACGGTCTCGAAGGAGTCCCACGCGGGAGCCTTGCCCAGCTGGGCCATCGTCCGCTTGTTCGACAGCGAACCGTCGGCCGCGATGTCGAAGGTGGTCAGGCGCGAGCCGAGGGTCTCGCCGACGACGAGGGTGTTGCCGTCCGCGGTGACCGCCAGGCCGTTCGGGAAGTCGATCCCGGTGGCCACGATCGAGTGGTTGCCGTCCGGGGTCACCAGCGAGATGGCGCCGCGCTCGGGCTGCTCGCCCATGAAGATGTTGAAGCCGGCCGAGCCGACGTACGCGCGGCCCTGGGAGTCCACGACCATGTCGTTGCAGAAGGCGACCGTGCCGTTGGTCATGTCGGCGTGCTCGGAGATCGAACCGTCGCCGGCGACCTTCATCAGCTTGCGGTCCCACATCGACACCACGAGCATCGTGCCGTCCGGCATCCAGCCGGTCCCGGAGGGCTGGTTCGGCACCTCGCAGACGACCTCACCCTTGCCCTCGGGGCTGATCTTGTAGACCTTGGGCCCGTAGAGGTCCGAGGTGTACCAGTGGCCCTCGTGCCAGCGCGGGCCCTCGAAGAAGTGACCGCCGTCGAACAGCTTCTCCATCGTGCTTCCTCTCGATTGCTTCTTCAGGTGTCTGGCTTCAGGGACTTACGCAGGCTTGGGTCGGTTCAGTTGCACGCTGATCGTGGTCAGCTCGCTGTACGCGTCGACGCCGACGTCGCCGTTGGACCGGCCGACGCCGCTCTGCTTCGTGCCACCGAACGGGACGTCGGGCGCGACGACGCCGTGCCGGTTGACCCACACCGACCCGGCGTCGAGCCGCGTCGCGATCTCGGCGGCCGCGGCCGGGTCGCTGCCCCACACCGAGGCGCCGAGGCCGAAGTCGGTGCCGTTGGCCGCGGCGATCGCCTCGTCGAGGTCGGTGTAGCGGATCAGCGGCAGCGCCGGCCCGAACTGCTCGTCGGCGACGATCGGCACCTCGGGCCCGGCGTCGGTGATGATGGTCGGGGCGTAGAACGAGCCACGGTCCCCGAGCGCGTGCCCGCCGGTCACGATCGTGGCCCCGGCCGCGCGGGCGCCGTCGACGAGTTCGGCGACCCGGTCGAACTGCATCCGGTTGGACAGCGGGCCGAGCACGACCCCCTCGTCGAAGGGGTCACCCACCTTGGTGGTCGAGGCGAGGTGAGCGAACGCCTCGACCGTCTCGTCGTACACCTCCGCGGGCACGTACACCCGCTTGATGCCGGCGCAGATCTGGCCGGTCCGGTAGAAGGCGTTCATGAACACCTTCGGCGCGGTCTTGGCGACGTTGACGTCGGGCAGGATCAGCGCCGCGTCGTTGCCGCCGAGTTCGAGCGAGAGCCGCTTGAGCCGCGGCGCGGCGGCGGCCATGATCTGACGCCCCGCCCGGATCGACCCGGTGAACGAGATCATCCCGACGCCCGGGTGCTCGACCAGCGCAGCCCCGAGCGAGGCGTCCCCGCACAGGATCGTCAGCACGCCGGGCGGGAGCTGGTCCGCGCAGCAGCTCGCCCGACCCGCGCGACGGCCAGCGGCGCGAGCGGCGAGGTCTTGACCACGACGGTGTTGCCGGCGGCGAAGGCCGAGGCGACCTTCTCCGCCAGGATCAGCACCGGCGCGTTCCAGGGCAGGATCGCGCCGACCACCCCGATCGGCTTGCGGCGCACCACGACGTTCTGGCGCTCGTCGTCGTGCACGACGTCGACCGGCAGCGGGGTGCGGGCGCGGTACTTGGCGAAGGCCGCCGCTCCCCCGACCTCCATCTGGGTGTCCTTGAACGGGACGCCGATCTCGCTGGCTGAGCAGCCGCGCGAGCTCCTCGCCGTTCTCGGTGAGGACCGCGGCGATGGTCTCCAGCGCCTTCGCCCGGGCGCGGCAGGTCGGCGCCCCAGGCCGGCGCCGCGGCGCGGGCGGCGGCGACCGCGGCGTCGAGGTCGGCCAGCGTGGCCAGCTCGACGTCGGTGATCGTCTCGCCGGTGGACGGGTTGATGACGGGCTGTCATCGCGCACACTCCTGCCGGGTTGCCGGGGAAGACGGCCTGCCAGGTGCTGCGGCGGGCGGCGTGCCCGCCGAGGCAGCGCAGGAACTCGGCCAGGGCGGGGTCGTTGGTCAGGGTCAGGCGCGTCATGGTGCGCGAGACCAGGTCGTGCACGTCGAAGCGCAGCCGCTCCTGCTCCTTGAGCGAGAGCCGCTCCCCGCCGGCCCGCGCGGACAGTTCGATGACCGCGGACGCGTCCTCGGCGGCGACGTGCGCGGCGCACAGCACGAGCAGGTCGTCGATCTCGGCGCCGACCTCGCGGTAGCGCACCGACGAGCTCCACCGCGGAGGTGCGCAGCAGCTTGGCGGCCGCGCGCACCTCGCTGCGCAGCTCGCCGGGGACGGAGTTCACGATCTCGGCGTCGAGGAAGTCCGCGATGCCCTCGACCGTGCGTCAGGCCGTCGATACTCACTGCGCCACCTTCTGCTCGGGCCCCGGCGCCCACGCCGCCCGCTCATTCATGAGCGGGGCGTCGATTCCACTGGGACAAATCGGACACGAATCGACGCTTCGCTCATGAATGAGCGGAGCGTCGAGCTGGTGAGGGGTCACAGGTCCACCGCCTCGAGGAGTTCGCGCGCCATCTCGTCCGCCAGCCACACCGTCGCCCGGCCGAGCATCCGCAGCTGCGGGCGCACGTTCTCCGTCGCCATCCCCTGCAGGAACATCGCCCAGAGCTTGACGAGGGAGAACACCCGCCAGAACTTCAGCACCTCCGGCTTGACCTGACGTCCCGTCAGGGACGTGTAGGCCGACACGAAGCCCTCGGGCGTGTGCAGGCCGCCGACCACGTCCCACTGGGTGCGCCAGAGCATGGTCCAGGCCAGGTCCTCGACCGGGTCGCCGGGGTGGGCGAGCTCCCAGTCGATGACCTTGAGCCGGCCCTCCGGGGAGATCAGCAGGTTGTTGGCCTTGAAGTCGGCGTGGACCAGCACCGCCGGGACCGCGGGCGGGCAGATGGCACGACAGCCACGCGAGGGCCGTCGCCAGCAGCGGCTCCGGGTCGACCTTGGCGGCCTCGATGACCGCGGTCCACTTGGCGATCTCGTGCTTGGGGCCCCACACCGCGCCCAGCCCGAGGTTGCCGGCGGGGACGGCGTGGATGCTGGCGATCACCTCGACGGCCTGGGTGGCGAGGGAGAGCAGGTCGCGGTCGCAGTCCGTGGCGCGCGAGGTCCTTGCGCAGGTCGGTCCCGGCGGCGCGTTCCATCACCATGAACGGGGTGCCGAGCGCGGAGTCCGTCGTCGCGCACAGCCACGGCTGCGGCACCGGGACACCGGCCTCGAACAGGGTGCGCAGCAGGCCGAACTCGGCCTCGACGTCGGTGTCGAGCATCCCGGAGTGGAACTCCCGGCGCAGCACGAGCGGCATCTGCTCCAAGGAATCGTCCATTGCGTCGAAGCCCCACGTCTCGTGGGAGGAGCCGCCGGCCAGACGCTTGAGCCCGGAGATCGTGACGGGACGGCCGAGGTGCTCGGTGAGCACCCCGGCCAGGTCGGCCGCCAGGTCTTTGGTCACGCGGAGAAGCCGTACCTCTCGTGGGCGCCGAACACCTGGGTCTCGAAGGTGCCGTAGCCGACCTCGCCGTCGTCGGCCTCCATCCGGCACATCACGTGCGCGGGGCCGTTCTTGGCGATGACCTCGGGGTCGGAAAGGTCGAAGGACACCGAGTTCACCCAGTCGTCGCCCATGTAGGTGCCGTGCCGCCACGGGTCGGGGCCGCCGTAGCCGGTGCCGGCCCGCAGGTACACCCGGGAGATCGGCGTGAGCGACACGGTGCGCCGGGAGCCGTCGTGTTCGGTCCACGACACCGAACCCTTGTGCATCTCGCGGTCGTTCGGGTCGAGCACCAGGTCGTGCTCGGGGTCGGAGAGGAAGCGCACCTCCCCGCCGCGGTCCCACGACAGCGACTCGCGCACCGTGTTGACCTCACGCCGCCCGTCGGGGAACTCCGAGAGGGAGAAGTGCACGGTGCGGGACGGGAACTGCATCGGCGACCAGATCCACAGCGTGGTCCGATCCTTGCTCACCTTGTGCGCCTGCTGGATGCCCTTGGGCTCGCGTTCCATACCGATCGAGCGCACCCCCCAGGACCGGTCGCGACCGCCCTGCCACGCGTCCGGGGTGATCTCGAAGCGCTCCCCGTTGACGGTGACGTGCCCGGAGTAGCAGCCGGTCTGGATGATCCGGGTGTTCGCCTCCATGACGCGGTCCATCACCCGCGACAGCGTCGGCGGCTCGGCGAAGGCCGGCGCGGAGCCCTCGAAGGTCAGGTCGAGGGAGACCATCTCGTTGGTGTCCTCGGAGTGGAAGCGGAGCTTCTTCAGCCCCTCGATGATCTCGAGCGAGAACGGGCCGATGTTGGAGTAGTCCATCCGGTCCGAGCCGAGCTCGCGGGACGCGCGCGTCGTGTACTGCCGGCCGTCGACGGCGAAGGAGGAGAAGCAGTCGATGACGCCGAGGTTCGGGTAGACACCGATGCCGTTGAGGAACGCCACCCGCCCGTCCCGGGAGTGCCCGGTGATGAAGTGCCGGTCGTAGAAGCGGCGGTCGGACGTGCCGACCCAGCGGATCGGGTCCGGGGTCTGGTGGATCATCCAGTCGTCGGCTGGCCCAATGGTCATGTCGCTCCTAGCGATCCGTGGTGAGCAAAAGACAACCGGCCGGGATCCCGCCACCGACGGAAACCGCAGCCACCTCCGCGCCGGGAACCTGACGGTCGCCGGCCTGTCCGCGCAACTGCACGACGGCCTCGGTCAGGAAGCCGAAGCCGTTGCTGCGCCCGGCGGAGAGCTGCCCGCCGTGCGGGTTGACCGGCAGCGATCCGCCGGGGCCGATCCGTTCGGCATCCTTCACGAAGTCGGCGGCCTCGCCCAGCCCGCAGAAGCCGAGCGCCTCCAGCCAGGAGATCGTGTTGAAGCTGAACCCGTCGTAGAGGCAGGCGACGTCGACGTCCTGCGGGGTCAGCGACGTGCGGGTCCACAGGTGCGCGGCCTGGCCGAACAGGTTGGGCTGGTGGGTCAGCGTGCCCTGCTCCCAGGACTGCTCCTCCCCGATCGCGGTCCCGGCCGCCGCGACCCGCACCACCGGGCGAGCACAGTCCCGCGCCGCGTCCACCGCAGAGACCACGACGGCGTAGGCGCCGTCGCAGGTGACGTCGCAGTCGAAGATGCCGAACGGCGTGGTGATGGTCTTGCCGGCGTAGTACGCGTCCAGGTCGGTGCAGTCCGACGCGCAACGACAAGCGGATTCTGAGCGGCGTGCCGCGCGGACGCGACCGAGACCCACCCCAGCGCGTCCCGGGACGCGCCGTAGCGGTGCAGGTACTGCGAGGCCGAGAGCGCGATCCAGTGCGCCGGGGAGATCGCCCCGAACGGCACCCGCCACTGCGCCTCGCCGCGCAGGCGCCCGCTCACGTCGTGCGGCAGCGCGTCGCGGGAGACCGCGGTCCAGCACAGCACGTGCCGGCACAGCCCCGACGCGACCGCGAGCATCGCGGTGATCACCCCGCCGAGCTGGCCGGGGACCTCCTGCGCGCCGAGGTGCCAGGTGGGCCGGACGCCGAGGATCTGCTCGACGGCCGCGCACTCCCCCGGACCCGATGCCGGGCATGCCGTGCGAGCCCGGCCAGGCGGCCAGGCCGTCGATGTCGTCCAGCGAAAGACCGGCGTCCGCCACCGCAGCCCGGCAGGCCTCCAGCGTCAGGTCGAGTTCGGAGCGGCCGAGCCGCCGCCCGACCGCGGAGGTGCCGACGCCGGTCAGCGCCACGGCGTCCTCGAACCGCGCAGCCGAGGCCGGGCGCGGGATGCGCACGACCGGCTCCGGCAGGTGCGCCTCGATCGGCGGCTCGCCCGGAGGGCTCGAACAGCGGCAGCCAGACGTCCTCGACCGGGGTGAACACCACCCGGACGGCCAGCCCCACCCCCGCCTGGTCGGGCGCGATCCCGACCAGTCGGCTGGTGAGACGGACCTCGGACGCGTCCGCCAGGGCGACGACCACGATCGCGTACGGCTCCCCCGGCACTCCGGGCCAGGGGTACTCGTTGACCGTGATCGCCACAACATGTCCGTGCCCGCTGACCTGAACCACCGTCAGATCAGCGGCCGAACACCCCGGGCAGAACTCCAGGGACGGGTGCAGGTGCCGTTCGCACGCCGAGCAGTACCGCAGGCGGAGCATTCCGTCGGCACCGGAGGTCCAGAAGAACCCCGCCGCGCCGTCGGTCGCCGGCAGGGGAAGGCTCACGCCGCACCCCGCCCCCAGCACGGTCCCCCGTCGCTCCGCCCATCACTGAGCAGACGCTCGCCTCTACTGCGTGAAACGTCGTTGGAGGCGCCGAAACCAGACCCGATCACGACCGTTTGCGCATTACTGAGCGCCTGACCGGGGGTCACGAGGCAGGCCCCGTCTCCAGCCACAGTTCCTTCAGGCCCCGGGTGTTCAGGACCTGCTGCCATTCCAGTTCCACGCCGGGCGCGAGCCGCACGTCGGGCAGGGCGTCGAGCAGGATCGGCAGCGCGATGCGGGTCTCCAGGCGCGCGAGCGAGGCGCCCATGCAGAAGTGCCCGCCGCCGCCGAAGCCCAGGTGCTTCTTGGTGTCCTCCCGGTCGAGCCGAAGCTCGTTGGGCGCCTCGAAGACGTCGGGATCCCGGTTGCCGGCGGCCAGCACCATGAACACGCGCTGGCCCTTCTTCAGGTGCTGACCCCAGAACTCGGCGTCGGCCCCCATGACCCGGGTGATCGACTTGCCCGGACCGTCCCAGCGCAGGAACTCCTCCACCGCCTTGGCCGGCTCGACCTTGCCCGAGCGCAGCAGCTCCATCTGGTCCGGGTGCTGGCACAACGCGAGCATCGAGGAGGAGATGAGGTTCGCCGTGGTCTCGTGGCCGGCGAACATCAGCAGGGTGCAGAAGGCGAGGACCTCGAGCTGGGTGAGCGGCTCCTCGCCCTCGCGGGACTGCGCGAGCGCGGTGAGCAGGTTGTCCGCCGGGTTCGCCGCGTAGTGGTCAAGCAGGCCGGTGAAGAACTCGACCAGCTCGGCCATCGCCGCCCCGGCCCGGTCGTAGCGGGAAGGGTCGTCGAACCCGCCCGAGACGACCGGCGCGATCTCCTCGGCCCAGTCCTTGAACTTGACCCGGTGCTCCTCGGGCACCCCCAGCATCTCCGCGATCACGAACACCGGCAGCGGGTAGGTGAACCCGGCGATCAGGTCGAAGCGCCCGTTCTTCGGCAGCGCCGCCGCGAGCTCCGTGCTCTTCCGGCACGACCGCGGCCTCGATGTTCGAGATCGACTTCGGCGTGAACGACCGACTGACCAGCCGGCGCAGCCGCGCGTGCTGCGGGTCGTCCTGGAACACCATCCAGTTCTTCAGAACGTCGAACGCAAGCCGGATGGCCGGGTCGGTGTCCGGCCCCATGAGCTTGTTGTCGATGAACGGGGCGATGCGGTCCGAGGAGAACCTCGGATCCGCAATCGCCTCGCTGATCGCAGCGTGGCTGGTGACGATCCAGGACCTGTAGCGGGTGTCCCAGATAACTGGGTTGCCCTCCTCCCGCAAACGCGAGAAGTACCGCGACGGGTCCCGGATCGCCTCCGGACCGAGAATGTCGATCTCGTGCGCTGCGGTTGTCACTCCGGTCTCATTCCTTAGGCCGCTCGTCGATCACGCGCCGCGACTTGAGCTGCGCCCGCTCGAACGTGTTCGGCTCGACCAGATTGACGGGTACCCGAATAAGACAGTGGTGGTTGACCTCGTCGGTGGCACGGCGTGTGAGCGCGTCCCTGTCACCAGTGAAGCCCGGGGCCACCTCGGCCTCCACCACCATCTCGTCCAGGTACCCCTGCTTGAAGACGCGGATCCGGAACTCGGTCCCGAGACCTTCGACTCCACGCAGGGCCTTTTCCACCGCCGAGGGGAAGATGTTCGCGCCGCGGATGACGAGCATGTCGTCGGTGCGGCCCATCAGTCCCTGCGGCAGCCGTGGGTAGGTCCGCCCGCACTTGCACGGCTCCCACGTCATCCAACTGCGGTCGTTCACGGCGAAGCGGATCATCGGCTGGGAGACCCGGTGCAGGTGGGTGTAGACCAGTGAGCCGATCTCACCCTCGGGCACCAATCTGTTGAAGTCGTCCGGGTCGGTCAGCTCTGTCCAGACCTCGTCGTTGTAGATGTGCATGCCGTTCATCTCGCGGCACTCGGCGTTGGTGACGAACGGGAACATCTCCGAGGAGGTGCCCGCGTCCGAAACCACGTCCAGGCCCCACAGCTCCATCAGGAGCTTCTTCGTCGACGGGATCGACCCGCCCGGCTCGCCGCCGGACATGAAGATCTTGATCGGCGAATTGACCGCGTCGTAGCCGATCTCCTTGGCCACCTCGGCCATGTGGAGCATGTAGGACGGGGTCGCCTCGATGACGGTCATCTGCAACCGGTCGATCATCTCCAGATGCCGGCGGGTGTCGGCCGCACCCATCGGGAACACCGTCGCCCCGACCTCCTCGGCGGCCATCAACATCGCCCAGCCACCGAAGAACATCCCGAACGGGAACGCGTAGTGCACGCGGTCGCTCGGCCGCACACCGGAAGCCCAGTGCGTGATCCGGAAGATCTCCTTGGCCTGCTCCCAGTCCTGCCGGGCGACGCCGTAGATGGTCGGCGTACCCGACGTTCCTGAGGAGCCGTGGATCCGGTAGATGTCCTGCGGGTCGATGCCGAGGTAGCTGCCGAAGGGCGGGAACTCCGCCTGGTCGGCCACGAGCATCTTCTTGGTGATGATCGGGCACCGCTCGGTGAAGTCCCCGAGGGTCTTCACCTGGTCCGGGTGGAAGCCGTGCGCGTCCCAGTGCCGCTGATAGAACGTCATGTTGTAGGCCCGCTTCAGGGCAGCCTGCAACACACCGAGGGTCTCGGCGTCACGTTCTTTCGGGTCGCGCGTCTCGCGCTTCGCATCCCAGTACGGATTCGATGGATCGCGCATCAGCGCGCTCCTTCCTGGGATGTAGGGCTCAGGCCGTGACCGACACCTTCGCGTTCTTGGCTGCGGCGTACTCCTTGACCGCGGGAACGACCTTGTCCATGAAGAGCTTCAGGCTGGCGTTGACCTTCTCGACCGGCATGCCGCCGTAGGAGACGAGCACCATCTGGGAGAACTCGCCGATGAGGTCGATGCGCTCCTTCATCTGGGCGATCATCTTCTCCGGGGTTCCGGTCCACTGCAGGCCGTAGAAGCCCTCGAAGGCCGCGCCACGACCGGCGGCCTGAATGGCCTCGGCGCCACCTGCGTAGTGGTTGTACTTGTCCGACGAGGCGAAGTGCTTCCCGTCGAACTCGTAGTGGTCGACCATCGCGTTGAAGAACGGGCCGAGGTAGTGACGCATCTCGGCGTCGGCGGTCTCGGCGTCCTCGTGGCAGTACATGAAGTCGAGCAGCACGGGCGGCGGGGCGTCCTTGTTGTGGTGCTGCTTGAACATGTCGCGCCACTGGTTGAACTCGGCGGCCTGCTGCTCGATCGGGTACTGGTAGTTGAAGCACATCAGCGTGCCGCCGAACTCGGCGGAGGCCGCGATGGAGGGCGGCGACATCGCGATCACGTAGGTGCGGTCGCGGAAGTTCTTCGCCGGCTCGGGGTAGACGGCCTGGTCGCTCTGCTTGAAGAACTGACCGTCCTTGGCGATACGGCCGGTGTCGAGGCCCTGCAGGAGCATCTCGGCGGTCTCGTTGAACCGGTCGCGCGACTCCTCCATGTCCACGCCGAAGCCCTCGTACTCACGACGGGCCAGGCCGCGGCCGAGGCCGAGCAGCAGGCGACCGTCGGAGAGGTGGTCGACGATGGCGATGCGCTCGGCGAGGCGCATGGCGTCGTTGTGGCCCTGCCACCAGGGCAGGATGATCGCGCCGGTGCCGAGCTTGATCTTGGAGGTCTTGGCCGCGAGGTAGGTCAGGGCGGTCAGCGGGTCCGGGGACTCGCAGTAGGGCTTGTCGAAGTGGTGCTCAGGCGCCCACACGCTGTCGAAGCCGAGCTCCTCGGCGTAGACCCCGAGGTCCATCTCCTCTTTCCACAGCTGCTTGTCGGACTTGCCGGAGTGTGCTTCCGCGAAGAGGAGCAGGACGCCGAAGTGCATGGTGAAGGCCCTTCTGAGACATGGGTGGCTCGATGGGCTCAGCTTGTCGATGGGTGAGTTGCCGTACATCCGTTCGGAGTACGTCTGTCCGGGTGGGGGGTGTCGTAGTTGCTACGGACAGCCTGTTGAGGAGTACTCACCGCGTGTTGGACGGGCCATTAGTCACGCCGCGTGATCGGCAGAGGCCGAACCGCACTCGAATCGCCTATAGGACTGAGCTGCTCGGCGCACTACGTTGATGATCATGAAACGAGCAGCAGGCCTGCTCGGCGCTGCTCTGCTCCTGACCGCGTGTGGCGGCGGTAAAGACCAGGTCCCCGCGACCACGCCCATCCCCACCCCGGCTGAGGTGGTCACGACTCCAACAGTGACTCCCGAACCGTCGGTCGAACCCACCCCTGAACCAACTTCAGAGCCCACGCTTGACCCGACGCCTGAGCCGACGCCTGAGCCGACGCCTGACCCAACACCCAAAACCACGCCGAAACCGACACCGAAGCCCGCCCCCGACGCGTCGAACTGCGACCCCAACTACTCCGGGGCCTGCGTGCCTATCGCCAGCGACGTGGACTGTGCTGGCGGGTCAGGCAACGGCCCTGCGTATGTCCAAGGGCCAGTACGCGTGACTGGGGAAGACATCTATGGCCTCGACAGAGACGGCGACGGGGTCGGCTGCGATTCCTAGGACGCTGGTGGGTCGCCGCCGCGAAGGGACGCCGTCTCGTCCGATGCTGCTGGCCTAAGCAAGCGCAGCGGCGAAGGCCGAGTACAGGTCACCGGGAAGCGGGTGCTCCAACTCCCAGGTGACGGCCATGGGGCGCTCCCCCTCGTGGCCGCGGTATCGGCCGGGTCCGAGGAACCAGAACGCTCGATCTGACTGGCGAACCCGCGCGAACAAAAAGATGCTCCGGCCCATGGCCTCGTGGTTGCGGTACCGCATGCCGGTCCGGCCGTCCTCCCTCGTACCCGACTGACTCTCCCAATGAATCAGCGACCGGCTGATGGCGTAGTCCTTGTACCGCGTTGTCGGCGAGAACTTTTCGCCGCTCTTGTCCAGGGTGATCGCGAGCAGATCCGCACCAATGGTCTTCGCATCGATGACCCCCTCGCGCCACTGGCCAACCCTCGCCCTAGTCGTCATTCCCGCCGCCGCGAGAATCTCTAACCGGCTGTAGCGCGCATGGACCTGAAGCGGGACCTCCGGATGCGAGGTCAAGGGGAACGCCACGTGATCGATCTGGGTGTCCAGCGCCGCCATCAGCGTGTCAACCTCGATGCGCACCTGCGGGTGCCGCCACAGGAGGTCTACGCCGTCCTGCAGAGTCGCCGTCTTCCCGAGCACCTGATCGCAGAGAACCGCCACCGCCATGTGAAGCACTCTTCGATCTGCGGCCGGAACGCCCTCAATGTCCGGGGGCCGGGGGACGGCGAACAGCCGGCGCAGCACATCGATGCGACCTGCGTCGTCGACGTGAAGCAAACGCCCAATGGCTCGGCGAATCTCTCGCTCGTGCGGGCCGGCGACTGCGGTCGGCGCGCCGGCGTCGGTCAGAAGGTCGGACCAACAGTGAGAGCCGTCGTAGACGTCGTCCAGGTCGAGCCCTGATTCGTCGAGATAATCCGGCAGGGTCAGCGCCGGGCTCTCGCGGCGCAACGAACGCAGTTCCTCGACCTTGGCCGGCCAGCGGGAGGGAAGAGAGTCCCGGAGACTGCGCATCACGATCTCCGACGCCTTCCGGTCCAGATGCATGTGGCAGCCGGCCGGAAGGTATGGAAACTGCTGCACAACTGCGCGCTCGACGTCCTTGCGGGATCCACCGAGCAGGGCGCGATAGCGACGGTCGAAGCGAAACTCTCGACGGTGTGTGCCGACAAAGTCCAACACCGTGCAAAGCGCCTTCTCGGGCGCCTTGCGCAAACCCCGGCCTAGCTGTTGGAGGAACAGGGTCGGGCTCTCGGTCGGCCGGAGCATCAAGACCGTATCGACGGCGGGAACATCGATGCCCTCGTTGAACAAATCGACCGAGAAGACGACCCGCACCTTGCCCTCGGCAAGGTCCTGCAGCGCGGCTGTACGTTCGGAGCGGGCTGTTGTGCCGTCGATCGCGACGGCCGAAATCCCGTGCGCTGTGAAGTGTTGTGCCATGAACCGTGCGTGCTTGACGTCCACGCAGAAGCCCAAGCAGCGCATGGTGTTGACGTCGGCGTAAGCCATGACCTCCTGGACCACCAGGCGCGCCCACGCCTCAGAGGAGGTGTACACCGAGCTCAGCGCGTCGGCGTCATAACCACGTCCCCGTCGCCAAGGGACCTCAGTGAGATCTAGTCCGTCATGGATGCCGTAGTACGCGAATGGCACGAGGTACTGCTGATCGACAGCGTCCCAGAGCCGAAGTTCCGCAGCGATCCGGTCATCGAACCACTGCAGGATTGGCAGCCCGTCCGAACGTTCCGGAGTCGCGGTCAACCCGAGCAATTCCACCGGGCGGAGCCAGTTCAGCAGCCGCGCGTACGAGGGGGCAGCGCCATGGTGGATTTCATCAATGATCACGACGTCGAAGTGGTCTTGGGCTAGATGATCCAAATTGGCGTAGCTCAGGCTTTGGATCGAGGCGAAGACGTGGTCGAACTCGGTCGGCCGCTTACCTCCCACCCACTTCTCACCGAATGACGGATTGCGCAGGGCATGGCGGAAGGTTGCCAGGCTTTGGTCGAGGATGTCTTCGCTGTGGGCAACACACAGCAGGCGTGATCGCGGAAGTTGTCGCCGGAGCCCGGCGTAGTCCAGCGCGGCCATCACCGTCTTGCCCGTTCCAGTGGCTGCGACTAAGAGGTTGCGATGATGCCCACGCTTGCGAGCGAGCTCGATTAGCTCGAGCAGGCGGTCCTGAAAGGGCGCCGGCGTGATCTCGATCGGGCTGAGCATGATGTGCGGGCCGGAGTCGGTCCGAGCGATCCGCCTCAGCGCGTCGAACTGGTCGGGGTCGAACGGCACGAAGTCACCACTCGCCCAGTAGCTGGCGTACATCGCGTCGAACTTCGCGATCACGTCGGGGTTGCTGGCCTCCGCGACCCGCAAGTTCCACTCCAGGCCCGAAACCTGGGCGGAGTGCGTCAGGTTGGAGGAGCCAATGTAGGCAGTAGAGACGCCGCCCGGGCGATGGAACATCCACGCCTTAGCGTGCAGGCGCGTGGTCGTGAGGTCGTAGGAGACCCGCACGTCGGCGCCTAGCTCGACCAAGGCGTCCAACGCGGCTCGCTCCGTGGAACCGGTGTAGGTGGTGGTGAGGACTCGTAACGACCTGCCGGCCTCGCAGTGCCGGCGCAGCGCGGCCGCCAAGGGATTGATGCCCGTGCGCCGGATGAAGGCCATCACCAGATCAATGGCATGGGCCGAATCGATCTCGGACAGGATCTGGCTACCCAAGTTGGGTTCGCCTGGGGCTCGCGTGAGCAACGCCGTATCGAGCAGCGGGACCAGCGGGCTGGCGATGAGCTTTGGGGTGCCGTCGGGTTGTCGATCCAAGACCGCAGTTAGCGTCTGCGCCGGCTGTGTGGGGATGTCCGGGTCGCCCCGGCCCACCACCTCGCCGAGCTGAGACAGGATCGTGCGCACCGCCGCAACCCCGACCCCCACGCGGTGCTCCTCGGGAACGTCCGACAAGGCTCGCGAGAACTCGTGTGCCAGGTGACGTGCCAGGCGGTCCGGCGCGTCCGCTGCCGACAGCGGATGCGTCCTCGCCGTCCGCCCTTCGTGGAGCCGGGCCAACCGGACGGCCAGGCGATCGGTGACGAGTGACTCGTACAGCCCGGGCCACAGGTCATCCACGGCCGCCAACCTAGAGCACGCTGTGGTCTGCCCGCTCTACGAACTCCGGGACCTCGGCCAGTGCAGCCGCGAGCCGCGCAACCTCCTCCCGGGTGTGACGCGGGCGGCGATTACGCAGCCAGTCCACGACCTCGTCACCATGGACGTAGGCGACTCGACCGGTGTCGACCACCCTCTGCTCGAACTCCGCCCACAGGACGACGACTGGGTTCACCCACGGCGCCCCACCGAGGGAAGCCGCCAGCACCTCGTGATGTCGAGCCGCCTCGCGGCGCAGTTGCCGCGGGATCCGGTCGAGAATCAATGGCCGCGCGCGATCGGGACTCCGCAGCGCCGGAGTTCCGCTCCCATCGATAATCACCTCGCCCGACCAGTTCTTCGAGTCGAGCAGGAACACTCCCGGCGGACCGATGACGACGTGGTCGATGTTGCCGGTCGCGCCAGCCAAGTCGTGCCGGACTTCCCAGCCTTCGCGTTGTAACGGCCGCAGGGCCGCCGCCGTACGGCGCTCGCCCGCAGCGCCATCCAGGCGACGTTGCGCCGCCGGGGAGGACTCACGGACCACTACCAGAAACGCGCCGAGCCCGCCGGCGACGGCACCCAAGTAGAACCGCCAAGCCAGCGGTCCGTGTGTACCAGCGAGGCACAGTACCGCGATCATGAATACGGCTGTGAGTTGAAATAGTCGGACAGGCTTCCGCCGCAACCACTGCTTGCGCAGCTCCTTGGCCTTACGTGCGCTCGACCGACCTGCACGACGCCGACCTAAATTCATACTTCCTCGCGGTGTCCGGTGACATCCCCGATGTCATCGGCGTCGGCGGCGGCGCCCTTGACCCGGGGCGGACACTCGAATCTCACTGGCTGTGGCTACCTCTCCTGAAGATCTCGCCGCACCAGCTCGATGGCGTAGGAGAAACCCCGCGCGCCGCTCGGGTTGCGCTGCAATCCGTGGTGGAGCTTCGCGAGGTCGACGTGGGCCAGACCTCCGCCGTCGGCGACCATCCACTCGCAGCGGGAGGCTAGGTCGTTCATCGACGCCAGGACGCTGCGGTCCGCGGTCTTGGCCACGTGGACGGCGCGGGGGTCCAACCGCCCGAAGGCGTCGGCCGGAAGTCCTTCGCGGGCGAGTTCGGCGTGCAGGGCGGGCACGAGGACAGCCCCGATGGGCCGCAGGTCCGCGGCGAGCACGTCGGGGAGGAAGAGCGAGAACAGCGTGCCGGCGTGGGTGATCAGCACGCACTTGCGGCCGTCGACATACAGCAGGTTGGCGTACCAGTCCTGCGGCGAGGGCGTGGCGTCGAGCAGCTCGTGGGACGGTACGCGCAGCACCTTCAGCAGCTTCCCGGTGCAGCGCAGGATGATCGGCGTCGGCGGAGTCTCGTCGGTCTCGGGATCCAGCCGCAGCGCGGGCGGAACGGCCGTGCGCGGCCGGGCCGCCTTGGGGGCGGCGGGACCGGGCACGGTGTTCTTCCACGCGAGCCGAGCCAAGGTCTGGTCGGTCTCGGCAACGTCGAAGTGGTCCGGGTCGAAGCCGCCGGCCCATGTCACGTACTGCTCGTGGTCCTCATGCTCGGGGTCGCGGAGAGCGTCCAACAGGTCTTCGTACCCGCCGGTGCCGCCGACGTCCTCCGGCGGGCAGGAGCGGGCGCCATCCAGGCACCGGGGGTACCGGACGCCGGACTCGGCCACCGCGATGTGCTCCACGATCAGGTCGTGGCGCCAGTTGTCGCCGAAGTCGTAGACGTAATGCAGCCGCGCGCCCGGGAGCGGCGACCTCGCCGACCGTGACGGTGGCCTCGTCGCGGACGTCGTCCTCGTCGTCCCACTCCGGGTCCGGCATACCGATGCGGTCAGTGTCGGTCTGGAACTCGTGCAGGTGGCTGTTGGTCCAGCCCAGCGTCGCCTGCAGCACGTCGTGCAGGTCGGCCATCGTGGCCGCGGCCGGGATCTGGATCCGCCGCCAGACCGCGGGCTCGACGTCGAGGAGCTGGGCCTTGATCTGGACGATCGCCGCTCCGGTGGCGATCACTCGTCGGCGCATGGCGACAGCCTGCCAGCGGCCGGATCGGTCACGGCACGGGCTGGTCGTCTAGAGCCTCGACGGACGGCGAGGTCGCAGACGTGCGCGTCGCGCTCCGCCGGACGTCCGCCTGAGCTCTGGGTCAGGCGGCTTCGCCGGCGGACAGGCGACCCAGCAGGGCGCCTACGCCGATCTGCAGCTCGGGCTGCACCGGGGCCGGCGCGATCGCGCCCTCGGTACCCAGGGTGGACTGCGGCTCGGTCTCGTTCTCGTTCTGCACAAACTCGGTCATGCCCGATCAGACGGATCGCAGAGCGCGCTGGACTTGGTCCTTTCGGATCATTTTGGCTAGTCCCATCGGACGGTCAGCTGGCACCAGGCGAGCGCTACCGGCGCTTCGCCTTGGCCCAGCTGAAGGTCACGATGACCTCCTCGCCCTCGTCCATCAGCACCCGGACGTTGTCGGACCGGCTGGAGACCGTGACCGAGGCACCGTCGGTCTGCCGGACGGTTATGGACCGGAGCCGGTACGGCGCCTTCGCGGTGTAACCGAAGCTGAGGCGCGTGCGTTCGTCGAGTTCGTCCACCGCGGAACTGCAGCCGCGAGCGTTCCTGTACTGATTGTCGGTGCCGCTGGTCGCGCCCCCGGACTCGAGCCATTCGCGGCCGAAGTAGCCGTTGATCCGACCTTGGGTGCCCAAACCGGTGTGGCAGATGATCAGTTTGCCGTCCGAGGCCGCGGCGACGACGGGCTCCGCTCCGGCCGGGCCGGTCGCGGCGATGATTCCCGCCGTCGCGGCGACGACGGCGGATGCGAGCACGAGCGGCAGGGTGCGGTTCATGGCGACCTCCGGGGCGTCGCCGATTCGGCAGCGGCGAGCGCTCCGTCCAGTGTTGATCCACAGCGGCACGTCACCGCAGGCACTTTGCGGGAATTTGTCCCGCCTCAGCGGCGAGAAACAGTTCGATCCGCGGCTACGACTCGGACTGCCGGGCGATGAACTGGTCTTGAGCGCGGTGAGCAGGCGGGCGCCCGCGGCCGGACGTGCGCGGTCGGGCACGGGAGCATGCAGTGATTCGCCCAGTGCGGCCGGGTGAGCGCCCGATCAGAGACAGCTGCCCGGCCGGAGGGGAAGCGACCGGGCAGGAGATATCTCCTATGACCCCGGGGGATGACTGAGGGTGACCCTGCCACCCGCGATCATGGCCGCGGCTCGCTCCCTGGACGATCCCAACTGAGATGTACCACATCACTGTGGTACATTCGCCCATGGATTCGCTGACGCGCATCAACGAGCTGCTGGACTGCACCGACGCCGAAAGCGTCGGCACCTCGATGCGGATTCCTATTGCGCTGCGGGACGCGGCGGCGATCGCTGTCAGCGAGCTCGGCGCGGCGCCCTCCACGACCACCCTGACCACCGACGCCCTGCGCGATCGCCTCGAGGCGATCGTCATGGAAGCTGCCTTGGAGGCGCACTTCGCCGCGCACCCGAAGGCGCGTCCGGCGTTGGCGGAGCTGGCCATAGTCGCCGCGGAGATGGACGGCAATCCGTTGGCGGCCCGACCCGAATTGATCCGCCGGGCCGCGGCCGCGGTGGTGAAACGACGACCTCATGCCGATGCCGACGACGTGCTGCTGTGGGCGGAAGCATTGGCCAGCGGCGCCGCGTGAGGCAACTCGTCCTCCTGGACAACGAAGCGGTCCAGGCTTTGATGAACAGCAGACATCCCCGTCATCGCCGCGCCGTCGCGGTCATCAAGGTCGCGGCGGGCCGTCGGCGCAAGGCGCTGCCGATCGAGGTCGTCATGCCGACCGCCGTCCGGGTCGAGGCGGGCTGGAACCGGCGCGAGCCGCGCGCGGCACTGATCAACCTCTTCCGCATCCGGGACGCCGAACTCGACCGGGCGGCCGCGGACACCGCGGCCGGCCTGGTCACGGCCCACGGCGTCTCTGTCGCCGACGCGCACCTCGGTGCCGTCATCGCCGTTCGAGCGCAGGACAGTGCGATCACAGTCGTGGCCAGCGATCCGGACGACGTGCGCGTGGTGGCGGGGTCTGTGCCGGTCACCGTGTTTCGCCTCTGATCGGAGGCGGCGGCTCAGGTGCTGCGGCCTTAAGTGCGTTCTGCTTATCCGATGCTTGCCCGGGGCCTCCGCGCATGGCGACGCAGCGCGGTCCAGGCCAACTCGCGCCCGACCGCGGTCAGGTCAAGCGGGTCGCCGAAGCGCCGCTCCTTTACCAGAGCAAGCAGGTGCAACCGGCGCCGTAGCTGGCCGACCAACATGCCTGCGGAGTGCTCGTCGATCGGCGTCCCGTCTCGGGCCGACCACCCGTCCTCGGCCAGAATCGCGGCGACCTCCGAGCTCAAGCGCACGGACGGCATCGAGCCCTCGCCGAGCAACAGCAGCAGACCCAGTTCAGCTGCTGCGCTGTCGGCGTCGGACCCGGCGAGCAGTCCGTCAGCGGTGGCGCACCAGAGCGTGTCCAGGCCACCCGCGTGCACGGCTCGGCCGCGCGGCGTCGCATGCAGGGTGCGCCCGGAACGGCGCAGAAGTTTGAGGTCGTCGGCGAGCTCGCGCAGCCCCCAGAGCTCGACGACATCGGCCTCGCGCCGACCGGGGAAGTACACGCGCTCGGCGAAGGCGGAGCAGAACTCGATGACCAGTGCCGGAGACAGCGCGAACGTAGCGGTGAGCGGCGCGCCGGCGACGGCGTGTCCGAGCAACCAGCCCAGCAGGCCCACCGCGTGCTCCGCTTCGGGCGGCGCGGTGTGTGGGGCGCCCAGGATCTCCGGTATCGCGGCCTCCAGCAGGGCGCGCCGCCGCGGTCCGCGCGAGCCGCGCACCCAAGTGTCGAACCGCTCGGCCTGGATGGCCGACAACAGCGGTGTCGCCGCCCGCGTGCGGGTCCGGCACCGTCAACCGCTCGACGGTGATCTGCGCAGCGACGTCGCGCCAACCGCGCGAGCCGGTCACCAGGCGACCGTCCTCGAGCGCACTCTGCAGGGCGGCGGAGACCTCGTAGCCGGCCCGCATCTCCTGCGGTCCCATCACCGAACCCCACGCAAGGGCGTCGGTGTCGGGCGGCTCGACACCGCTGCGGTCCAGGGCCTTGCGCAGCCCCGCGATCCCGCGGGCTCGGTCGCCCGCGTCGTAGGCAGCCAGCGCCGCCGGCAGTTCGGGGGCGGTGCACAGCGCGGCATGGCGGGTCATGCCGAGGACGGCGAAGAGGCGTTCCAACGCGACTGCAGTGTCCTGATGATCCGTCAGGTCCGTGAGCCACTTGACCGGCAGCTGGTAGTAGAGGAACTCGATGAGCTCGCGCAGCAACAGCCCGTCCAGCCGCTCACCGCCGGTCAGCCACTCGAGCGCGTGGGCAGCGTGACGGGCAGCGGCGGGGTCGTCCGCGGCCAGCACCGCCAGCGCGGCTTCGACCGCTGGATCGCTGTCGGGTTCGTCCGCGGTCATCGGTCCGACCGGCAGCAGTGCTTATAGCGGCGGCCGGATCCGCACCAGCATTCCTGGTTGCGACTGGGCGGCCAGGGGATGAGGTCGCCATCGAGCCGGGCGCGCTCGGCGGCGTAGTGCGCCCGGGTGCCGGACTCCCCCGGGTCCAGGCCCTGCTCGGTACACCAGGTGAGGTAGGGCTCGACGCGCAACGGGACGATGACGAGCTCGCTGCGACCGGACGGGTCTACGTAGGGGGCGAAGTGGCCCTCCGCGGCGCGGCAATAGTCGCGATGACTCCGCGGTCCATCAGGACCCGCCGCCGGCCCGCCGTCGGCGTACAACTGTGGCCACAGTTCGAGCGCGGCCGCGTACTCGGCCTCGGGGATCCAGGTCAGGCCCACGCGCATGCTTGGGTCGCCCGGCGGCGTCGCGTCCACGAGTGAACATTCTGTCGGATGGGCTTCGGCCCCGAGTCACCAGAGAACGACCAAGCCCGGGAGCTCGGAGAACACCGCATCTCGGGTGACGAGGGTCGCCTGCCAGAGCATCGCTTGGGCCGCCAGCATCCGGTCGAACGGATCCGAGTGCGACCAGGTCATGCCGCCGGCTCGGATCGCGTCGACGGCGCGGATCGGCTGTTGCTCTGCACCCAACCGCTTGCAGTACATGTCGTGCTGACCCAGCAGGGGCTCAGCCGCCGGCCATCTCCCGGCGTGGTGCTTGATCGCCATCTCCCAGACCGAGGCGGCAGAGACCAACAGGTGGTTGCCCACATCAGCGATCGCTTCGCGGGCCCGTTCTGAGAGCCGATCGGGCGCAGTCACGGCCCAGACGTAGGCGTGGGTGTCCAGCAGAAGATCTGTCACGTCCAGGCCGCCAGCTCGTCCCCGTCCAGCGGGTCGAACACATCGTCCGGCGTCGTCATCGGCAGAAACCCGAGCTCCCGCCGGGCCGGTGGCGTTACCGGGACGAGCCGCACGAGCGGGCGGCCGGCACGGGCGACGATGATCTCTTCACCGGCGAGCGCAGCGTCGAGCAGCCGAGACAGATGCGCCTTGGCCTCAGCCACGTTGTAGGTGGTGGTCATGTTGGTCAGACTAACATGACCACGAGTGGTCTCGCCGTCGATCTCAGGCCGATCAGAACCCATGCTCGTCCACCTCCAGCAGCCGACGAATCCGTTCAACAGACGGCGTCAATGGCTCCAGCACCGCGCACACCCGGAGGACGTCGGCGAGTCCGCTCACAGTCGACGCATCGGGCTCTGCGGTCAATGGCAGACCATGTGCCTCCACGATGGCGTTGAGCTCTGAGAGGGTCCAACCGTCCAGAACCAGGACCCGAAGGAGCGCGGACAGGATCAAGTCCGCGTTCGTCCCGAACTCTTCCTTCCGGTGGTCAGCGCGTTCCAGCAGCACCGACGCGATGTGCTCCGCGCGGGCTGGTGCCTGGACGGTTGCGACGATGGCTAAGGCGGTCGCGTTGAGGTCGCCTCGACACTGTTCTAACGCCGCGACGGACGGTACGTCACAACCGCGCCGGCGGGGTGACTGCATTGTCGACCGTGCCCGCTGGTCCATCCTGCGTTGTGCCTTGCGTGCGCGGCGTTGCCTGTTGTGGTTGGTCATGGGAGCGCACCCTGATCTCGACCACCGACAACTTCGGACCGAGTGTCCACAAGGACCACGGACTCTCTGCCCGACCCCGCGGGCAGGGCGCGGGCGCTAGCGGAAGCCTGGTCCGACTTGTCCGGTTTCTCAGCACCCTCTTGGAGGCTCTTCAGTCGATCCGTGCGCATTGCTAAGAATTCGGGCGATCCGTGGACAAGGCAGACATCGCGGCCCTAGCGTCCCGTCCGCGCCGTCGGGGGGATGGCGCAGGTGACTTCGCTGGGGGCGAATCCATTTGACGCTGTCGACCCGCTTTTCTCGCCGCACTCTCGGCGGCCTCTGCACCGCCGGTCTAGCCGCCGGGATCTTCACCGCACCGCCGGCGTCCGCGAAGGAGAAGTCCGACCAGGACATCTTCCCGACGTTGCAGACCATCGTCGGCGGCGGGCTCGTCGGCTTCGACACTCGGACCGGCAAGACCCTGGAGCTCAGTCCGCTCAAGGTTTTGAACAATTTGGTGGACGTGGCTACAGGATCGGTCATCGGCAAGGGCTCCACGAAGTTCGCGATCAGCGATGGGCCAGCCGGCGATCCGCGCAGCTGCATCAAGTCCGGGAACCGGAACGGTCTGACCGCGTTCAGCCCGATCAACCGGACGCTGGTGGGCAATGACGGCCTGGCCCACTACCAGTACCACCCCTACCGCCTTCAGAACGCTCGGCGCGTTGGCCCCGGCCTGTCCACGCAGTGGGAGGTCTGCGCCAAAGGCGGGGGCCAGTTCGACGGAGAGCGGCTCAAGCAGATCGGTACCGGTATGGCGCTGAACAACAACGGCGCGGAACCCCGGCGGATCGGCTACGCCTGGCAGACCGGCAAGACCCCGCAGGACTACTCGCTCGAACTCGGTTTCCAGGTCGAGAAGGGTCCCGTCTCCATTGGGGCCACCATGACCCAGCAGCCCTCCGACAAGCTTCTGGGCGGCTTCCGGGCCCCGATGCGTTATCCAGGTCTCGACGCCCACCAGATCGACGGCGTCAATGCGTGGTGGCAGGACGACTGCATCGGAAGTTGGAGGCGGTGCGAGTGGCGCAAGGGTGGAAGCCACGACTTCCAGGGCAGCATCTCCCACGGCCTGTGGGAGTACCCGCAGGGCAAGGAACCTGCAATCGTCAGTTTCTATCTCATCCCTTATGCCAGCTTCTGAGCCAGGAAGGCATTCGTGCGCATCACTCGGGCCCGCATGACCCAGGCCGTCGTTGCCGCCGCACTCACCATGGCGCTCTGCGGCTGCAACGACGACAACGCGACGAGCGCTTCCGCGGCGGCAGAAGTCGATGCCGGGGCCCCACCGCTGCATTCGTTCGACATCTACGCCTTGGGCAGCGATACCGGGAACGAGCTGCAGGCTGACGTCTACGGCATCACGCTGGACCCGCTGCGGGTCTACCGGCTGACCGCCGACAAGCGCGTCTCGTGGTTGTCGGCCGATGCGGACACCATCGCCCTCTCCGCTGCGGACGAGCAGGTCGACAAGCTCGGCTTCCTGAGCGAAGGGGGCGCCATTGCGCCATGGCCGGGCCTCGGCCGCCCGCACGCCTTCGCGCCGGAGATCCAGGCGGACGGCACAATCCGCTACCAGGACAACGGGCTCGGCGAGGACATCATCAGTCGATACATGTCCTACGACCCCAGCACCTCCAAGTCGCGGGTCCTCTACCGCGACAAGGCGAATCTCGAGATCGCAGCGGCCGGGCCGCGCGATGGGTTCCTGATCGTGCACCACAACCTGGCCGGCGTGGACGCCGTGATTGCGGTGGACGCAGAGGGCAAACGCACGGCGTATCCGATCGCACCGCGGATCGAGAGCCCCGCATTCGGTAAGGGTTTCATCGCCGTCGCGGTGTACGGGTCGTCGGACGTGGATGCCGGTGCGACGTCGACGGCACTCGTTGACCTGAAGAGCGGGAAGGTCCGCCTCATCGAAGGATGGGCGGAGCTCGGGTGGACGCCTGATCGCACCAAGCTGCTCGTGACCCGCACTGGTGGCGACGCGCAAAGCCCGGTGTCCGAACTTGCGGTTCTCGACCCCGCGCGCCCGAACGAGGCGCCCCAGGTGTTGGGCAGCGTCCCGGTCCGGGAGCTGTTCATGGCCTCGTGGGTCGATCAGAACCAGTCTGCCTGAGCGAGCGGGCTGTCCGGCTTCCTCAGTACGGCTCGAGCTCAGACAACGACATCGCGCCTCCCCCGTCATGTTCGCACTCTCGACAACCGGGCCGACAGACTGCGCCGGATGCCCTCGGTCTGTGCACGATTGACGGTTGACGCCCGGCTGTGGACGACGGCGGGCCGGTGAGAGCCCCTTACCCGCCCTCACCGGCCCGGTCGATCAGCACGTGGTTGTGCGCAATGCCCGGGTGACATGTGCCCCGTGCTCGGTGCAAGGCTGCCCAGTGAGAAGGCGCTGCCCCTCGCGCGTTGGCGTATCAGGCCCCTAGGAACCATCGAGTTCACCGCCGATGGAGCGGTCTGTGCTCGCTCCGACCCGGCCGGCTACCTGCTCACCGGCCCGCCGTCGTTCCCTTGCTCAGTCGGCGCTCTCGGGAGAGTCGCCGCTGCCTCACTCGGCCAACTCGGTGGCCCAGTTCGCTTCCTGCAGGCGGACGTCGAGGTCGCGGTAGCGCCGCGCCAGGTCGTCCGCCTCACGGCGGAGCTCGGCGACCGGGAGGTCGGTGAGCTCGCGCAACTCGCTGCGCAGCTGCCGGCCCCACCCTTGCTCGGCGCGTCCGGCCGCGGCGTCCGCGATCGACGCGACCACGCCGCGCCGCTTGGCCAGCATGTCGCGCACCGCGATGGCGTCGGTGATCGTCAGACCCGACTCCAGCTCCGTGGCCGCGTTGGTGCGGTTGATCCGGCGGATCAGGTTCTCGATCTCGCCCGCGACCTCGCGCGCCTCGGCGAGCAGGTCGGTCGCGTTCTCCGCCGGCGCCTCGCCCTCCTGGTAGCGCGCGCACGCGACCGCCCGCGCCTGCAGTTGAGCCAGGCGCTTCTGTGCGTCACTGCGCCGGGACAGTCCCTCGGCAAGCTTCATCTCGTGTCACCTCCTCCTCGATGTCGTCGGCGCCGACGAGGATGACAGCCGGCCCGTCGCGCGGCGACCGAATCTCCGCGGTGCCGCGTTGAAAGCGACGGACTTCGGTGGCAGAGGACGGTTTTCCACAGGTCTGGAGGGGGCCTTGGCAAGGTTCGCGCGCCCGGGCAGGCTTACGCGCCTCGACACGACCTGGGGGGTCAGGATGATCAAGCGAACCGTGCACACCTTTGAGGAACTGGCAGGACCGATCGGTCCTGTGCCTCGCCCGCTGACGGCACGTCAGATGCGAAAGGTGCGCGCACTCGCCCGCACCGCTCTGGCCGAGCACGGCATCGAGGCGGCCATCCACGCCGACCACCTGAGCGCCCAGGACGGGCGCACTTTCGGACTGGAGAATCTCGCGTCCAAGTGCCACACCAGCGGACTGAGCGAGGACCGTTGGGGTGAGATCGCCAAGGATCACATCGGCGCGCTGCTCACCGCGTACCCGGACGTCCCGGGCGAGGTGCCGGCAGGCGAGTTGAGCACCAACACCTACGTACGGCTCCAGGTCGAGGAGGCGCTGCCCGCTGACTGGCACGAGAGCTACCAGTACGTGCGCCGCCTCGGTGGCGGACTGATCGAGCTGCTCGCGCACCGCGACGGCGACATGGTGCGCTGGCTGCGCGACGAGGACCTGGAACCCTTCGGCGCGGACCGGCTTCGCGAGGTCGGACGCGCCAATGTGCGCCGCGTGCAACCCGAGGAGCACGTGGTCGTCGACCACACCGGGATGCGCTTCCACGTCGTGCGGGGCGAGTCCGGCTTCATCGCGAGCAAGCTGCTCGTCCTGCCGGATCTGCTCAGCGACGTTCTCGGCCGCACCGGCCCCTGGCCTGACGGTGTCGTCGTCGCAGTGCCGTCGCGCTATGAGATCGCATTCGCCCCGGTCGAGCCCGGCGTCATGCACGCCAGTGCGGGGTTGTGGTCGTACTCGGGCTGGGCCTTCGGGCACCGCCCGGGTCCGCTCAGCCCCTACTTCTACTGGTGGCGCGACGGCGAACTCACCCAGCTCAGCTACTTCGAACCGAGTGGCAAGGGCCGGCTCCACCGGAACCCAGAGTTCGAGGCCACCGTCGATCGCCTGACCCCGGGCGGCTTCCCCAGTGCGGCGTGAGCACCGCCACCGCCCTCGTTGAGGACGATCGTGCATAAAGGTAGAACTGGGACTAGAATTCTACCTATGGTCCTGAGCATCAAGAATGTGGAGGCCGATCGGCTGGCCCGCGAACTGGCTGCCCTGACGGGTGAATCGGTTACCGAGGCAGTGCTGGTCGCGCTGCGGGAGCGCGTGGACCGCGAGCGGGACCGACGCGGACCGAGTAGGGCCGAGAAGCTGCGGATTCTCGCGCAGGAAATCGCCGCACTTCCGGTTCGGGATCGCCGGACGCCGGAGGAGATCATCGGTTACGACGAGCACGGGCTACCGACGTGACCGTCGTCGACACCTCGGCTGCCATGGCCGTTCTCGTCGGTGAGCCCTTAGCCGGGCCTATTCGTGATCACCTCGATGCCACGGCGAAGTCCTTCATGTCCGCCGGGACGCTGCTGGAGCTCGGGATCGTCCTAGAAAGCCGGATCGGGGCCGTGGCGCCGGCGAAGATCGATCGCTTCCTGCGCGATTCAGGCACCGAGGTCATCCCCTTCGACCGGACCCAGGTGGACCGGGCCCTGGCCGGCTGGCGCCAGTTCGGGAAGGGCAACCATCCGGCCGACCTGAACTTCGGCGACTGCTTCGCCTACGCCCTGGCCTCCACCCGCAACCTTCCCGTCCTGTGCACCGGGAACGACTTCGCCCAGACCGATGTGGCCGTCGTTCCCCTGGCGGAATGACGGCGTCGAGAGGCCCCTACCCCGCCGGGTCGAACTCGAGCTCGAGAGCGACGGCGAGTTCGTCGACCTCGGCGGCATACATGTCGCCGAGGACGAGGTCGCTCCAGGAGGTGGAGAGAAGTACTCCCTCGCGCTGGAGCTGCGGCGGAAAGACCGCGACCAGCAGCTCTTCGACAATGGGCCGGCGCAGGCCCTGCCGCGGCTTGCGCGCCGTCCGGCGAACCCGCACCGCTGGGCCGGCCGGGAGGTCCAGCAAGGAGACCTCGGCGGGTCGGGTCAGCGCCTTGTCCGGCCTGCGGCATTCCTCGGCCAGCGCCTCGGGGCTGAAGGGGGCGCTGTCGTCATCCGGCGCGAGCTGGCGAACTTCGCCCACCACGACCACCGGCAGTGTCGGGGCCGGGAGCAGAGCGAAGCGCAGCACGGGTGGCGGAGACGGGCAACCGCGGGCAACCGCCGCGAGGTGCTCGGCGAGGTCGTCCACCTGCCCGGGTACCGGTGGCGCCGGCTGGATCGACCACAGCTCCTCGGCGTAGGCGGACGCCCAGCTGCGCACGTCGGTGTCCGGAGCGGGCAGGGCGAGCCAACCAGCCGGAAGGTCCAGGCGAATCCCGTAGCTCACTGGACCCATCGAGCGGCTCCTGCCATCGCGTCGAACAGCTCGACGAACGCGTCGCGGAGCTCGGGGACCGGCATCGGCGTGCTGAAGGTCATCAGGAGAAACCTATCCGTGGCCGGTATCGCGCAGTGGACGCTGACCCGGGTCGATCCAACGCTGTCAGGGCACGATCTCCGGCCACGCCGGTTGCGCCCCCTGCCGGGCGGGCCTAGCGTCGGCCTGGATCGGGCGTCGCCACGGGAGGGACGATGGACAGCCTCCGCGTCGACACCGGCATGCTGCGTCAGACAGGCGCCTACCTGCGCCGGGTTGCTACCGAGTTCGCGCAGGCAGGTTCGAACAGCGAGCGCGTTCGCCGAGGCCAAGCGCACCCGGGACTCGCCGGGGCCGTTCGTGCCTTCGCCGACACCTGGGACCGGCGCCGGCAGAAGATGCTCACCGATCTGGCCGACCTTGCGGCCGCCACGACCGCGACGGCCGACACCTTCGACTACGTGGACGCCGAACTCGGCCGCGCACTTCTCGGCCAGACCCCCCTGGGCCAATCAGGAGTCGCAGCATCGGCTGCCGCGCCGGTTGAAGAGTTGCGTCTGACGACCGTGGGCCAGGCGGGGTACCGCCCGGTCGACTGGCATCCTCTCGCTGCAGCCGATCCGCGCCCGGCAGCCCACTGGTCGTCGGCCAAGGCGCTGCGCACTACAGCGCCGTCGCCGCGGCGATCAGCTCCGCTGCCGCGGGCCTGCGCCGCCTCGCCGCCGACACCGCCATGCGCAGCGACGCGGTCAGTGCGATCCGCGCTCAGATGGGAAACCTCGCCGAGGACATCGCCAGGGCGGAGCAGCGATACGCGGCTGCCGGCGATGCCCTACGCGGGTACGCGCCGCGCTGGATCTCGCGCAGGGCGACACCATGCGTGCATTACTCGCGCCCGCGACGCCGAGGACGCGATGGCTCGCGCCGCCGCTCGGATCCAGGCTGCGCAGAGCGCCCTCGTGCCACCCGCGATCGAGTCCCCCGACCTGCGTGCTGCTCTGGCCTTGCAGACCGAAGGTGAGGAGCTTCTCCGCGGCGCACAGCGTGTGTTCGACCAAGCAGTCCTCGCCCATGGCGAAGCCGGGGCGCGGGCAGAGCATCAGGTCAACGACGGTCGGTCGGGCGACGGGCTCGGCGACTCCAGGTGGGACGAGTTCAAGGGCGCGGCGGTGGACGTGCTGCAGCTCGTGTCCCGGGCGGCCGACATGGTCGCCATGGGCGCCGGCGTGCTGGCGCTGGTGACCATGTCGTGCCCACCGCTCAGCGCCTTCTTCGCTTCCGTCGCGACCGACGCCACGCTCGTGTCGTTGGCGTCGAAGTTGCTGCTGCAGTCTCTGGGCGAGGACATGTGGACCGAGATTGCCTGGAGCGTGGGGGACTGGCCGTGCTGGGACTGGGCAGGGTCGCGATCGGTGCGCTGCGCACCTCTGTCGCAGGCGCCGAGGGTGCGGCACGACTCGCGGCCGGGAGTGCGGCCGCGACCTCACCGGCGGCGCGCGCCACTGCCGGGCTTCCGTCCCATCGCAGCTCGGCTGCCGCGATCAAGGCCATGCTCGGCTCATCAGTCGTGGAGTCACGGCAGGTAGCCAGCAGCGCCGCCCTGCGGTCCCTAGATGAAGGGCTCCTTCCATCAGCGAAGGAGACCGTTAAGGTCTTTGCGCGCCTTACCCGGAGAGGTCTTTGACGACCTGCGGGGAGTCCGCAACCTCGACCTGCGGCAGTCCCCTCCAACAACTGCGTGCCAACAGCGTGGTGAATCCACTCGCGATCCTGGGCGAGCCGGCGGCCGGTGCCGAGCTCCGCGAGTCCGCAACGTGCACGCCCTGATCCGGGGGAGCCGAGAGGTGACCCCCCTCGTGTCGTCCCGTTCGTCCAGGGTGCCGGGTACGTCGCCGCCTGGGGCTCTGGTGTTGCACTCTTCGGATTTGAGGCCGTGCACTTGTTTGATGATCAACCCGATTTCGCAGCGCGACTCAATCTCCCAGGACGATCGCGATGAGCGGCCTGCGTGAAATCGTCGGATGGCGGATGGGCGAGGTGTCCACGTGGCACAAGATTCCGGTGGCGCCCGATCCCTCGCCGTGGCCCGAAGCGGTAGCGGAGGCCCTCGCCGACAGCGACTGGGCGAGGCGACGAATAGCGGACAACGTTCGCCATGAGCATGCCCGGCTCGTCGGCACCCGGAACGCCACCTGACGGCGGGGATCTGGGTGCCGGATCGCGCATCCGGGGAAATCGCCGCGCTGATGTTCCTCGACCTCCTTGTGCCCGGCCCTGGCCTCGATCCAGTAACGCGGGAGGGGTATCGCGCGCTCGTGGATCCGGATCGGCGCGGTGGGGTTCATGTCCATGAGCGTCACCTCTCCGAGGTCGATTTACCGGCCGGTCCGGCTCTGCTCGCCCGGGAGATCATCGGACGGCGCGGGAACGGTTGGCGTGGCGAGGACGTGCAGGAGAACGTGATCTACGCGTTTCCCGACGCCCTGCGGTCGGTGACGCAAACTCCACCTGCGTGAGTGGGCGCTGAATACACGGGGAGTCGATGGCCGCTGATGCAGCGGCCGCGATTGAGACTCTGCACCTCGACCTCGCGGAGACCGCATGAAGGCAAGCGAAGGGCGCCTCGGACGAGTCCTTGACCGCGGTCCAACGCCCTGGGCGGCGGCAATCACGGTGTGCGCGTTGCCCGGCTTCGCCGCGTTCTTCATGCCGCAGGTGGTGGGGCGTTCCTTCGGGGACGGTGAACCTGCATCCTGGATTGAGAAGGGCCTGACGATCTGGCTCGCCGGACTCGCGGGTGTGTCGCTCATCGCTGTCGCAGCGGGCTATTGGCTGCCACGCGTTGCCGGACGATTGCGAGGCTCACTTGCCCGCCACTCCGACGAGTTCGGCGAGCTGGGTCTTCTGATGACCGCCGGCGGAACCACGGGGTTCTTCACATTCTGGTCCTGGCTTTCCCTCGATGGTGATCAGCAGCAGGTGGCATCGGCGTGCGCCGTGGCCACAGGCTTCGCCGTGATCACCTTCAGTCCACGCCCTGGTAGTCCTGCAGCGACGGTCCCGCGGGATACGGCAGCTCCCGCGGAGCTGACAATGATCTCTGCACCCATCATCGACGTGCGGGTAACCTGCCCGAGCACTGGTGGCCGATCCCGCTTACCGACGAGAACGCAACGCGGGACGGCGTGCGCGGCTCGTCGAGCACGAGTTCGACGGCGTCGCGGACAAGCCGCTGTTGCAGTCCGACCTCCGTCGCGCCCTTCTGGAGCAGGCCGAAGCAGGGCAGGCGATCGGCGGCCGTTTGCTGGCGCTGTGCCGACAGTGGCACAACGGGACCCGGTTCCGGCCTCGCTGTTGCTCATCTGGATGGACCTGCCCGCCGGCCCCGGATTCGTCCCCGGCGACCAGTTGCTGAACCTCAGGGACCGTCTGCATGGCAACCCGGCACACGCCTTGCCCCGGCCAGACTCTCGACCTGGCCGCGCTCCCCCCCGGCTCGGCGCTTCGGCACGTCCGCATCGACGAGACCGCAAATCCATCAACCGATCAAGGTGATCACAGGATTCCAGTGCTCGTGGCGGACTACTGGATCGAGCGGCCCGACAAGAGCGGGTTGATCCAGCTGGCGTTCAGCTCGCCGATCGTGCCCATCCGCGACGCGTGGCTGGAGCTCTGGGACGCCATAGTTGGCGCCCTCCGTTGGGTGGAGGAAACGCCGGGCAGTTGAACCCCGACGCCCTCGTGAGGAGAGGGAAAGGTCAGGCGGCTTCAACGGCGGTCAGACGCCCCAGCGGGGCACCCACGCCGATCTGGAGCTCAGCCGGCGCCGGAGCGATCGCGCCCGCGGTGCCGGGCGTGGCCTGCGGGTCAACCGGCTGGTTTGGTGCGATAACTCGGTCTTAGCGAGCAATACGTCGAAAAAATTTGCCTCTACTCGTTCAGTTCATGCTGGCTGAGACCGAGTTATCGCCGAACAACACGGCTGACCCGCAGGCCACGCCCGGCACCGCGGGCGCGATCGCTCCGGCGCCGGCTGAGCTCCAGATCGGCGTGGGTGCCCCGCTGGGGCGTCTGACCGCCGTTGAAGCCGCCTGACCTTTCCCTCTCCTCACGAGGGCGTCGGGGTTCAACTGCCCGAGTATTCCTCCACCCAACCGGAGGGCGCCAACTATGGCGTCCCAGAGCTCCAGCCACGCGTCGCGGATGGGCACGATCGGCGAGCTGAACGCCAGCTGGATCAACCCGCTCTTGTCGGGCCGCTCGATCCAGTCATCCGCCCACGAGCACTGGAATCCTGTGATCACCTTGATCGGTTGATGGATTTGCGGTCTCGTCGATCAGGACGTGCCGAAGTGCCGAGCCGGGCGGGAGCGCGGCCAGGTCGAGAGTCTGGCCGGCCGGCAAGGCGTGTGCCGGGTTGCCATGCAGACGGTCCCTGAGGTTCAGCAACTGGTCGCCGGGGACGGATCCGGGGCCGGCGGGCAGGTCCATCCAGATGAGCAACAGCGAGGCCGGAACCGGGGTCCCGTTGTGCCACTGTCGGCACAGCGCCAGCAAACGGCCGCCGATCGCCTGCCCTGCTTCGGCCTGCTCCAGAAGGGCGCGACAGAAGTGGGAGGCCGACAGCGGCTTGTCCGCGACGCCGTCGAACTCGTGCTCGACGAGCCCGCGCACGCTGTCCCGCGTTGCGTTCTCGTCGGTAAGCGGGATCGGCCGCCAGTGCTCGGGCAAGGTCACCCGCACGTCGATGATGGGTGCAGAGATCATCTGGCTGCCGCGGGAGCTGCCGTATCCCGCGGGACCGTCCTGCAGGACTACCAGGGCGTGGATGAAGGTGATCACGGCGAAGCCTGTGGCCACGGCGCACGCCCATGCACTTGCTGCTGATCACCATCGAGGGAAAGCCAGGACCAGAAATATGAAGAACCCCATGCATCGCCGGCGGTCATCAGAAGACCCAGCTCGCCGAACTCGTCGGGAGTGGCGGGCAAGTGAGCCTCGCGATCGTTCCGGCAACGCGTGGCAGCCAACGCCCGCTGCGACAGCGATGAGCGACACACCCGCGAGTCCGGCGAGCCAGATCGTCAGGCCCTTCTCAATCCAGGATGCAGGTTCACCGTCCCCGAAGGAACGCCCCACCACCTGCGGCATGAAGAACGCGGCGAAGCCGGGCAACGCGCACACCGTGATTGCCGCCGCCCAGGGCGTTGGACCGCGGTCAAGGACTCGTCCGAGGCGCCCTTCGCTTGCCTTCATGCCGGTCTCCGCGAGGTCGAGGTGCAGAGCTCAATCGCGGCCGCTGCGTCGCGGCCATCGACTCCCCGTGATTCAGCAGCTCAGTCGCGGTCGAGTCGGACCGCATCGCAGGAGCCGGTCGGGAAGCTGTCCAGTCCGTTCTCCTGCACGTCGCCCGTCGCCACGCCAACCGTCCCCCGCGCCGTCCGATGATCTCCCGGGCGAGCAGAGCCGGACCGGCCGGTAAATCGACCTCGGAGAGGTGACGCTCATGGACATGAACCCCACCGCGCCGATCCGGATCCACGAGCGCGCGATACCCCTCCCGCGTTACTGGATCGAGGCCAGGGCCGGGCGCGGAGGTCGAGGAACATCAGCGCGGCGATTTCCCCGGATGCGCGATCCGGCACCCAGGTCCAGGCGAGTAGGTGGCTGTTCGGGGTGCCGATGAGCCGGGCATGCTCACGGCGAACGTTGTCCGCTATTCGTCGCCTCGCCCAGTCGCTGTCGGCGAGGGCCTCCGCTACCGCTCGACCGGCGAGGGATCGGGCGCCACCGGAATCTTGTGCCACGTGGACACCTCGCCCATCCGCCATCCGACGATTCCACGCAGGCCGCTCATCGCGATCGTCCTGGGAGATTCAGTCGCGTGCGAAATCGGGTTGATCATCAAACAAGTGCACGGCCTCAAATCCGAAGAGTGCGACACCAGAGCCCCAGGCGGCGACGTACCCGGCACCCTGGACGTAAGTGACCACGTGTGGGTCACCTCTTCCAGCTACCCCGGATCAGGGCGTGCACGTTGCGGAACTCGCGGAGCTCGGCACCGGCCGCCGGCTCGCCCAGGATCGCGAGTGGATTCACCACGCTGTTGGCACGCAGTTGTTGGAGGGGATGCTGCAGGTCGAGGTTGCGGACTCCCCGCAGGTCGTCAAAGACCTCTCCGGGTAAGGCGCGCAAAGACCTTACGGACTCCTTCGCTGATGGAAGGAGCCCTTCATCTGGGACCGCAGGGCGGCGCTGCTGGCTACCTGCCGTGACTCCACGACTGATGAGCCGAGCATGGCCTTGATCGCGGCAGCCGAGCTGCGATGGGACGGAAGCCCGGCAGTGGCGCGCGCCGCCGGTGAGGTCGCGGCCGCACTCCCGGGCCGCGAGTCGTGCCGCACCCTGGGCGCCTGCGACAGAGGTGCGCAGCGCACCGATCGCGACCCTGCCGAGTCCCAGCACGGCCAGTCCCCCACGCTCCAGGCAATCTCGGTCCACATGTCCTCGCCCAGAGACTGCAGCAGCAACTTCCGACGCCAACGACACGAGCGTGGCGTAGGTCGCGACGGAAGCGAAGAAGGCGCTGAGCGGTGGGCACCACATGGTCACCAGCGCCAGCACGCCGGCGCCCATGGCGACCACCATGTCGGCCGCCCGGGACACGAGCTGCAGCACGTCCACCGCCGCGCCCTTGAACCTGTCCCACCTGGAGTCGCCGAGCCCGTCGCCCGACCGACCGTCGTTGACCTGATGCTCTGCCCGCGCCCCGGCTTCGCCATGGGCGAGGACTGCTTGGTCGAACACACGCTGTGCGCCGCGGAGAAGCTCCTCACCTTCGGTCTGCAAGGCCAGAGCAGCACGCAGGTCGGGGGACTCGATCGCGGGTGGCACGAGGGCGCTCTGCGCAGCCTGGATCCGAGCGGCGGCGCGAGCCATCGCGTCCTCGGCGTCGCGGGCGCGCAGTAATGCACGCATGGTGTCGCCCTGCGCGAGATCCAGCGCGGGCGCGTACCCGCGTAGGGCATCGCCGGCAGCCGCGTATCGCTGCTCCGCCCTGGCGATGTCCTCGGCGAGGTTTCCATCTGAGCGCGGCAGCCGCACTGACCGCGTCGCTGCGCATGGCGGTGTCGGCGGCGAGGCGGCGCAGGCCCGCGGCAGCGGAGCTGATCGCCGCGGCGACGGCGCTGTAGTGCGCAGCGCCTTGGCCGACGACCAGTGGGCTGCCGGGCGCGGGATCGGCTGCAGCGAGAGGATGCCAGTCGACCGGGCGGTACCCCGCCTGGCCCACGGTCGTCAGACACGAATTCTTCAACCGGCGCGGCAGCCGATGCTGCGACTCCTGATTGGCCCAGGAGGAACATGGCCGAGAAGTGCGCGGCCGAGTTCGGCGTCCACGTAGTCGAAAGTGTCGGCCGTCGCGGTCGTGGCGGCCGCAAGTAGGCCAGATCGGTGAGCATCTTCTGCCGGCGCCGTTCCAGGTGTCGGCGAAGGCGCCGAACGGCCCCGGCGAGTCCCGGGTGCGCTGTGGCCTCGGCGACGCGCTCGCTGCGAACCTGCTGCGCGAACTCGGTAGCAACCCGGCGCAGGTAGGCGCCTGTCTGACGCAGCATGCCGGTGTCGACGCGGAGGCTGTCCATCGTCCCTCCCGTGGCGACGCCCGATCCAGGCCGACGCTAGGCCCACCCAGCAGGACGCAACCGGCGTGGCCGGAGATCAGTGCCCTGACAGCGTTGGATCGACCCGGGTCAGCGTCCACTGCGCGATACCGGCCACGGATAGGTTTCTCCTGATGACCTTCAGCACGCCGATGCCGGTCCCCGAGCTCCGCGACGCGTTCGTCGAGCTGCTCGATGCGATGGCAGGAGCCGCTCGATGGGTCCAGTGAGCTACGGGATTCGCCTGGACCTTCCGGCTGGTTGGCTCGCCCTGCCCACTCCGGACACCGACGTGCGCAGCTGGGCGTCCGCCTACGCCGAGGAGCTGTGGTCGATCCAGCCGGCGCCACCGGTACCCGGGCAGCTGGACGACCTCGCCGAGCACCTCGCGACGATCGCCCGCGGTTGCCCGTCTCCGCCACCCGTGCTGCGCTTCGCTCTGCTCCCGGCCCCGACACTGCCGGTGGTCGTGGTGGGCGAAGTTCGCCAGCTCGCGCCGGATGACGACAGCGCCCCCTTCAGCCCCGAGGCGCTGGCGGAGGAATGCCGCAGGCCGGACAAGGCGCTGACCCGACCCGCCGAGGTTTCCCTGCTGGACCTTCCGGCCGGCCCAGCGGTGCGGGTTCGCCGGACGGCGCGCAAGCCGCAGCAGGGCCTGCGCCGGCCCATTGTCGAAGAGCTGCTGGTCGCGGTCTTTCCGCCGCAGCTCCAGCGCGAGGGAGTACTTCTCTCCACCTCCTGGAGCGACCTCGTCCTCGGCGACATGTATGCCGCCGAGGTCGACGAACTCGCCGTCGCTCTCGAGCTCGAAGTTCGACCCGGCGGGGTAGGGGCCTCTCGACGCCGTCATTCCGCCAGGGGAACGACGGCCACATCGGTCTGGGCGAAGTCGTTCCCGGTGCACAGGACGGGAAGGTTGCGGGTGGAGGCCAGGGCGTAGGCGAAGCAGTCGCCGAAGTTCAGGTCGGCCGGATGGTTGCCCTTCCCGAACTGGCGCCAGCCGGCCAGGGCCCGGTCCACCTGGGTCCGGTCGAAGGGGATGACCTCGGTGCCTGAATCGCGCAGGAAGCGATCGATCTTCGCCGGCGCCACGGCCCCGATCCGGCTTTCTAGGACGATCCCGAGCTCCAGCAGCGTCCCGGCGGACATGAAGGACTTCGCCGTGGCATCGAGGTGCTCACGAATAAGCCCGGCTAAGGGCTCACCGACGAGAACGGCCATGGCAGCCGAGGTGTCGACGACGGTCACGTCGGTAGCCCGTGCTCGTCGTAACCGATGATCTCCTCCGGCGTCCGGCGATCCCGAACCGGAAGTGCGGCGATTTCCTGCGCGAGAATCCGCAGCTTCTCGGCCCTACTCGGTCCGCGTCGGTCCCGCTCGCGGTCCACGCGCTCCCGCAGCGCGACCAGCACTGCCTCGGTCACCGATTCACCCGTCAGGGCAGCCAGTTCGCGGGCCAGCCGATCGGCCTCCACGTTCTTGATGCTCAGGACCATAGGTAGAATTCTAGTCTCAGTTCTACCTTTATGCACGATCGTCCTCAACGAGGGCGGTGGCGGTGCTCACGCCGCACTGGGGAAGCCGCCCGGGGTCAGGCGATCGACGGTGGCCTCGAACTCCGGGTTCCGGTGGAGCCGGCCCTTGCCACTCGGTTCGAAGTAGCTGAGCTGGGTGAGTTCGCCGTCGCGCCACCAGTAGAGGTAGGGGCTGAGCGGAGCCGGGCGGTGGCCGAAGGCCCAGCCCGAGTACGACCACAACCCCGCACTGGCGTGCATGACGCCGGGCTCGACCGGGGCGAATGCGATCTCATAGCGCGACGGCACTGCAACGACGACGCCGTCAGGCCAGGGGCCGGTGCGGCCGAGAACGTCGCTGAGCAGTCCGGCAGGACGAGCAGCTTGCTCGCGATGAAGCCGGACTCGCCCCGCACGACGTCGAAGCGCATCCCGGTGTGGTCGACGACCACGTGCTCCTCGGTTGGACGCGGCGCAGCATTGGCGCGCCCGACCTCGCGAAGCCGGTCCGCGCCGAAGGGTTCCAGGTCCTCGTCGCGCAGCCAGCGCACCATGTCGCCGTCGCGGTGCGCGAGCAGCTCGATCAGTCCGCCGCCGAGGCGGCGCACGTAGGTGGTAGCTCTCGTGCCAGTCGGCGGGCAGCGCCTCCTCGACCTGGAGCCGTACGTAGGTGTTGGAGCTCAGCTCGCCTGCCGGCACCTCGCCGGGAACGTCCGGGTACGCGGTGAGCAGCGCGCCGATGTGATCCTTGGCGATCTCACCCCAACGGTCCTCGCTCAGTCCGCTGGTGTGGCACTTGGACGCGAGATTCTCCAGTCCGAAGGTGCGCCCGTCCTGGCGCTCAGGTGGTCGGCGTGGATGGCCGCCTCGATGCCGTGCTCGGCCAGAGCGGTGCGGGCGAGTGCGCGGACCTTTCGCATCTGACGTGCCGTCAGCGGGCGAGGCGCAGGACCGATCGGTCCTGCCAGTTCCTCGAAGGTGTGCACGGTTCGCTTGATCATCCTGACCCCCCAGGTCGTGTCGAGGCGCGTAAGCCTGCCGGGCGCCGAACCTTGCCAAGGCCCCCTCCAGACCTGTAGAACACCGTCCTCCTGCCACCGAAGTCCATCGCTTTCGACGCGGCACCGCGGAAATTCGGTCGCGACGAGGCGGGCCGGCTGTCATCCTCGTCGGCGCCGAGGACGTCGATCAGAAGGAGGTGACACGGATGAAGCTTGCCGAGGGACTGTCCCGTCGCAGTGACGCACAGAAGCGTCTGGCGCAGCTGCAGACGCGGGCGGTCGCGTGCGCGCGATACCAGGAGGGCGAGGCGCCGGCGGAGAGCGCTGAGCGAGTTGCTCGCCGAGGCGCGCGACGGTCAGCGACGAAATCGAGAACCTGGTCCGCCGGATCAATCGCACGAACACGGCCACGGAGCTGGAGTCGGGGCTGACGATCACCGACGCGATCGCCCAGCGCGACATGCTGGCCAAGCGCCGCGGCGTGATCGCGGCGGTAACGGACGCTGCGGTCGGACGCGCCGAACGAGGGCTGGGGCCGGCAGCTACGCAGTGAGCTGCGTCAGCTCACCGACCTTCCGGTCGCTGAGCTCGTCGCGAGACCGACGACTTGGCGCGGCGCTACCGCGACCTCGACGTCCGACTCCAGGAAGCGAACTGGGCCACTAGTTGGCCGAGTGAGGCAGCGGCGACTCGCGCAGAGCGCCGACTGAGGCACCAAACAACGGTGGGCCGGTGAGCAGGTCGCCGGCCGGGTCGGAGCGAGCAGCCATACCGCTCCATCGGCGGTATCCGATGGTTCCTGGGGCCTGAAAAGCCAACGCGCGCGGGCAGCGCCTTCCTCACTGGGCAGCCTTGCACCGAGCACGGGGCACATGTCACCCGGGCATTGCGCACAACCACGTGCTGGCCGACCGGGCCGGTGAGGGCGGGCAAGGGGCTCTCACCGGTCCGCCGTCGTCCACAGCCTGAGCCGGCCGTCGAAATCGTCCACAGGCAGAGGGCTCCCGGCGCAAATCTGTCGCCCGGTCGCTCAGAGTGCGACCATGACGGGGGAGGCGCCATGTCGTTGTCTGAACTCAGCACCCGTACCCTTCCCGCCTTTCCCTTTCCACCTTTTCTCGCCCCTTTTTCCGCCTTCTTCCAATGTTTTGTCTCTCCCCTCATACTCTCACCTCCTCCCTCCTTCCCTCCATTTCGCGTTGATAACTGCGGAACGCCCGCCGGACTGAAGCCCGAAATCCTGCTCGCTCAGGCAGGCTGGTTCTGATCGACCCACGAGGCCATGAACAGTTCGCGTACCGGGACGCTGCCCAACACCTGGGGCGCCTCGTTCGGGCGCGCGGGGTCCAGAACCGCCAGTTCGGACACCGGGGTCTGGGCATCGCCGCCAGTGCGGGTTACGAGCAGCTTGGTGCGGTCAGGTGTCCAACCGAGCTCCGCCCATCCTTCGACGAGGCGGACCTTCCCGGTCTTCAGGTCAACGAGTGCCGTCGAGGTCGCACCGGCATCCACGTCCGGTGACCCGTACACCGCGACGGCGATGAACCCGTTGCCGAATTCGGGGCTCTCGATCCGCGGTGCGATCGGATACGCGGTACGTTTACCCTTCGAGTCCACCGCGATCACGGTGTCCACGCCGGCTACGTCGTGGTCCACGATCAGGAACCCATCGCGCGGCCCGGCCGCTGCGATCTCGAGGTTCGCCTTGTCGCGGTAGAGGACCCGCGACTTGGTGGTGCTGGGGTCGTAGGACATGTATCGGCTGATGATGTCCTCGCCGAGCCCATTGTCCTGGTAGCGGATTGTGCCGTCCGCCTGGATCTGGGGCGCGAAGGCGTGCGGGCGCCCAAGGCCCGGCCACGACGCAATGGCGCCTCCTTCGCTCAGGAAGCCGAGCTTGTCGACCTGTTCGTCCGCGGCGGAGACGGCGATGGTGTTCGCATCGGCCGACCAGCCACCGAGACGCGCTTGTCGGCGGTCAGCCGGTAGACCCGCCAGCGGGTCCGGCGTGATGCCGTAGACGTCAGCCTGCAGACTCGTTCCCGGTATTCGCTGCCCAAGGCGTAGATCTCGAACGAATGCAGCGGTCGGGCCCCGGCATCGACTTCTGCCGCCGCGGAAGCGCTTCGTCGCGTTGTCGTCGTTGCAGCCGCAGAGCGCCATCGTGCAGTGCGGCGGCAACGACGGCCTGGGTCATGCGGGCCCGAGTCGATGCGCACGAATGCCTTCCTGGCTCAGAAGCTGTTGGCATGAGGGATGAGATAGAACTCTTCGACGATTCCAGGTTCCTTGCCCTCCGGGTACTCCCAGGCAGGCCGTGGGAGATGCTGCCCTGGAAGTCGTGGCTTCCACCCTTGCGCCACTCGCACCGCCTCCAACTTCCGATGCCAGTCGTCCTGCCCACCACGCATAGACGCCGTCGATACTGGTGGGCGTCGAGAGACCTGGATAACGCATCGGGGCCCGGAAGCCGCCCAGAAGCTTGTCGGAGGGCTGCTGGGTCATGGTCGCCCCGATGGGAGACGGGACCCTTCTCGACCTGGAAACCGAGTCCGAGCGAGTCGTCCTGCGGGGTCTTGCCGGTCTGCCAGGCGAAGCCGATCCGCCGGGGTTCCGCGCCGTTGTTGTTCAGCGCCATACCGGTACCGATCTGCTTGAGCCGCTCTCCGTCGAACTGGCCCCCGCCTTTGGCGCAAGACCTCCCACTGCGTGGACAGGCCGGGGCCAACGCGCCGAGCGTTCTAGGCGGTAGGGGTGGACTGGTAGTGCAGGCCGTCATTGCCCACCAGCGTCCGGTTGATCGGGCTGAACGCGGTGACCGTTCCGGTTCCCGGACTTGATGCAGCTGCGCGGATCGCCGCTGGCCCATCGCTGATCGCGAACTTCGTGGAGCCCTTGCCGATGACCGATCCGTAGCCACGTCCACCAAATTGTTCAAAACCTTGAGCGGACTGAGCTCCAGGGTCTTGCCGGTCCGTCGAAGCCGACGAGCCCGCCGCCGACGATGGTCTGCAACGTCGGGAAGATCGGTCGGACTTCTCCTTCCGGACGCCGGCGGTGCGGTGAAGATCCCGGCGGCTAGACCGGCGTGCAAGGCCGCCGAGAGGCGGCAGAAAGCGGTCACAGCGTCAATGGATTGCCCCCAGCGAGTCACCTGCGCCATCCCCCGACGGCGCGGACGGGACGCTGGGCCGCGATGTCTGCCTTGTCCACGGATCGCCCGATTCTTAGCAATGCACGGATCGACTGAAGAGCCTCCAAGAGGGTGCTGAAACCGGACAAGTCGGACAGGCTTCCGCTAGCGCCCGCGCCCTGCCCGCGGGGT
>CAVRLI010000013.1:0-256316 GCA_963722375.1 uncultured Actinomycetota bacterium | reverse complement strand
TCTGGCGGGTCTCCAGGTCGGAGTCCCGGCGCTGCTCGATCTGGCCGCGCTCGACCGAGATCTGCGCCTCGAGCGAGGTCAGGTCGCGGTGACGCGCCTCCTCGTCGACCCACGTGATCATGTAGGCCGCGAAGTAGATGACCTTCTCCAGGTCCTTCGGGGCCAGGTCGAGCAGGTAGCCGAGCCGGCTCGGGACACCCTTGAAGTACCAGATGTGGGTGACCGGGGCGGCCAGCTCGATGTGGCCCATCCGCTCGCGACGCACCTTGGCGCGGGTGACCTCGACGCCGCAGCGCTCGCAGATGATGCCCTTGAAGCGCACGCGCTTGTACTTGCCGCAGTAGCACTCCCAGTCCCGGGTCGGACCGAAGATCTTCTCGCAGAAGAGCCCATCCTTCTCGGGCTTCAGCGTGCGGTAGTTGATGGTCTCGGGCTTCTTGACCTCGCCGTGCGACCACTGGCGGATGTCGTCCGCGGTCGCCAGGCCGATGCGCAACTCGTCGAAAAAGTTGACGTCGAGCACGTTGTCCCCAGTTCTTGACTTCAGTGGTGGTCAGGTCTGCGGTGGGCGGGGAAGCCGATCGGGCTCCCCCGCCTGTCGCTAGACCTCCTCGACGCTGCTCGGCTCCCGCCGAGACAGGTCGATGCCGAGCTCTTCAGCCGCGCGGAAGACGTCTTCATCGGTCTCGCGCATCTCGATGGACATGCCGTCGCTGGAGAGCACCTCGACGTTCAGGCACAGCGACTGCATTTCCTTGATGAGCACCTTGAAGGATTCCGGGATGCCGGGCTCCGGGATGTTCTCGCCCTTGACGATGGCCTCGTAGACCTTCACCCGGCCGAGCACGTCGTCGGACTTGATCGTGAGGAGCTCCTGCAGGGCGTAGGAGGCGCCGTAGGCCTCGAGGGCCCACACCTCCATCTCGCCGAACCGCTGTCCACCGAACTGCGCCTTACCACCCAGCGGCTGCTGCGTGATCATGGAGTACGGGCCGGTCGAGCGGGCGTGGATCTTGTCGTCGACCAGGTGGAGCAGCTTGAGGATGTAGATGTAGCCGACCGAGATCGGGCTCTTGAAAGGCTCGCCGGAGCGGCCGTCGAAGAGCATCGCCTTGCCGTCCTCGCTGACCAGGCGTTCGCCGTCACGGGTCTTCAGCGTCGAGCCGAGAAGGCCGGTGATCTCCTCCTCCTGCGCGCCGTCGAAGACGGGCGTGGCGACGTTCGTGCCGGGTTCACCGATGTGCGCCTCGATACCGGCCAGGCGCGACTTCCACTCCTTGGTGGCGTCGTCGTCGCCGGGCTCGATCTCCGCGCTCCATCCGGTCTTGGCCACCCACCCGAGGTGGGTCTCCAGGACCTGGCCGATGTTCATCCGGCTCGGCACGCCCAGCGGGTTGAGCACCACGTCGACCGCGGTCCCGTCGGAGAGGAAGGGCATGTCCTCGACCGGCAGGATCTTGGCGATGACGCCCTTGTTGCCGTGGCGGCCGGCCAGCTTGTCGCCGTCGGTGATCTTGCGCTTCTGGGCCACGTAGACCCGGACCAGCTGGTTGACGCCGGGCGGGAGCTCGTCGCCTTCCTCGCGGTCGAAGACGCGGACGCCGATGACCTTGCCGGACTCGCCGTGCGGCACCTTCAGCGAGGTGTCGCGCACCTCGCGCGCCTTCTCACCGAAGATCGCGCGGAGCAGACGCTCTTCCGGGGTCAGCTCGGTCTCGCCCTTGGGGGTGACCTTGCCGACCAGGATGTCGCCGGTCGTGACCTCGGCGCCGATGCGGATGATGCCGCGGTCGTCGAGGTCGGCCAGGACCTCCTCGGAGACGTTCGGGATGTCCCGGGTGATCTCCTCGGGGCCGAGCTTGGTGTCGCGGGCGTCGACCTCGTGCTCCTCGATGTGGATCGAGGAGAGGACGTCGTCCTGGACGAGCCGCTGGCTGAGGATGATCGCGTCCTCGTAGTTGTGGCCCTCCCAGCACATGAAGGCGACCAGCAGGTTCTTGCCGAGCGCCATCTCGCCCTGGTCGGTGCAGGGACCGTCGGCGATGACCTCGCCGGCCTCGACCCGCGCACCCTCGGCCACGATCGGCTTCTGGTTGATGCAGGTGCCCTGGTTCGAGCGCCGGAACTTGGCGAGGCGGTACGTGGTGTAGGTGCCCTCGTCCTCCATCACCTGGATGTAGTCCGCGGAGACCTCGGCCACCACGCCGGGCTTGGTCGCCACGACGACGTCGCCGGCGTCCTTGGCCGCGCGGTACTCCTGGCCGGTGCCGACCAGCGGCGACTCGGCCCGCAGCAGCGGGACCGACTGACGCTGCATGTTCGAGCCCATCAGGGCGCGGTTCGCGTCGTCGTGCTCGAGGAACGGGATCATCGCGGTCGCGACCGAGACCATCTGGCGCGGCGAGACGTCCATGTAGTCGACCTCGGCGGCCGGGATGTACTCGACCTCGCCACCCTTACGGCGGACCAGCACGCGCGCCTCGGCGAACGTGCCGTCGTCCGTCAGCGGCGCGTTGGCCTGCGCGATGACGTGCAGGTCCTCCTCGTCCGCGGTCAGGTAGTCGATGTCGTCGGAGACCCGGCCGCCCGTGACCTTGCGGTACGGGGTCTCGACGAAGCCGAACGGGTTGATCCGCCCGTAGGTGGCCAGCGAGCCGATCAGGCCGATGTTCGGGCCTTCCGGGGTCTCGATCGGGCACATCCGGCCGTAGTGGCTGGGGTGCACGTCGCGGACCTCGAAGCCCGCGCGCTCACGGGACAGACCACCCGGACCCAGCGCCGAGAGGCGGCGCTTGTGGGTCAGGCCCGCGAGCGGGTTGGTCTGGTCCATGAACTGCGAGAGCTGGCTGGTGCCGAAGAACTCCTTGATGGAGGCCACGACCGGCCGGATGTTGATCAGGGTCTGCGGCGTGATCGCCTCGACGTCCTGGGTGGTCATGCGCTCGCGGACGACGCGCTCCATCCGGGCCAGACCGGTACGGACCTGGTTCTGGATGAGCTCGCCGACCGTGCGCAGGCGCCGGTTGCCGAAGTGGTCGATGTCGTCGACCTCGACGCGGGCGTTGCCCTTGACGCTGGGGATCTCGGTCTCGCCGGCGTGCAGCGCGACCAGGTACTTGATCGTGGCGACGACGTCCTGCTCGGTGAGCACGCCGTGCTGCAGCGGCTGGGTGAGAGCCAGCTTCTTGTTCACCTTGTAGCGGCCGACCTTCGCCAGGTCGTAGCGCTTCGGGTTGAAGTAGAGGTTGTCCAGCAGGGTCTGGGCGGCCTCCCGCGTGGGGGGCTCTCCCGGACGCAGCTTGCGGTAGATGTCGAGCAGCGCCTCGTCCTGGGTCGTCGTGTGGTCCTTCTCCAGGGTGGCCATCATCGACTCGTACTGGCCGAACTCCTCGCGGATCCGCGCGTCGTCCCAGCCCAGCGCCTTGAGCAGCACGGTGACGCTCTGCTTGCGCTTGCGGTCGATGCGGACGCCGACGGCGTCGCGCTTGTCGATCTCCAGCTCCAGCCAGGCACCCCGGGAGGGGATGACCTTGCAGGAGTAGATGTCCTTGTCGGACGTCTTGTCGATCGACTTGTCGAAGTAGACACCGGGCGAGCGGACGAGCTGCGAGACGACGACACGCTCGGTGCCGTTGATGATGAAGGTGCCCTTGTCCGTCATCAGGGGGAAGTCGCCCATGAAGACGGTCTGGCTCTTGATCTCGCCGGTCTCGTTGTTCGTGAACTCGGCGGTGACGAACAGCGGCGCGGAGTAGGTGAAGTCCCGCTCCTTGCACTCGTCGATCGAGTTCTTCGGCGGCTCGAAGCGGTGGTCGCGGAACGTGAGCGACATGGAACCCGAGAAGTCTTCGATCGGGGAGATCTCTTCGAAGATCTCCTCCAGCCCGGACTGGGTCGGGACGTCGTCCCGGCCGGCGCCGATTGCGGCGTCGACCCGGGCCTGCCAGCGGTCGTTGCCGAGCAGCCAGTCGAACGAGTCGACCTGGAGGGCCAGCAGATTGGGAACTTCGAGGGGTTCGCGGATTTTCGCGAAACTGATTCGCCGGGGGGCGTTGGTCGTGGCCGAGGGGGTGTTCGAGGCGGTGCGCGAGGCGGCCAAGAGTGGTCCTTCCGATGGCTCGCGAGCGGTTCGGCGCATGCACAACCACCCGTGTCAAAGACACAGGTGATTACGGCAGACAGCGCAAGGGGGCAGTTTAGGCCGAAGGCACGCCACTGTCCAGGCCGCTCCTGAAACCCAGCGGACCCCTAGCGCGTGCGCAGACTCGCGAACGCACCGAAAGGATGGGGGCGCGGGGCCGGGGAGTCAAGAGATCTGGTCAAGACGGTGGACGCGTCGCGGCGATGATCCGGGACCGATCCGGACAACCGCCACGGATGTTCGCCCAGGTCAGGGGGTTACGGCGACGCCCGGCGGCCGGACTGCCTCGCCGAGGAAGGATCCCGGCGGTGGGGTCACCCCGTTGTCGCGGCACCACTTGCCCGGCTCGCGCTGCGTGGCGCGCAACACACCGTCGCTGGGCGTCATCTGCAGCGGAATCGGGGGCAGCGGGGGCAGTTCGCGGCCGGACTCGGCCGCCAACTCGTCGGCGTCCTTCTCCTCCGACATCCCGATCGGGCCCTCGCGCTGCGCGTTCAGGAACTGGCGGACCACCGGCTCGGTGGAGCTCAGCAGCATCTCCCGGGGCCCGAACATCGCCAGGTGGCGGTGGTAGAGCAGGCCGATGTTGTCCGGCACCGTCCGGGCGGTGTTGATGTCGTGGGTGACGATCAGGATCGTCGCCTCGATCCGCTGGTTAAGGTCGACGATCAGCTGGTTCAGGAAGGCGGTGCGGACCGGGTCCAGCCCGGAGTCCGGCTCGTCGAAAAGGATGATCTTCGGGTCCAGGACCAGGGCCCGGGCCAGGCCTGCCCGCTTGCGCATCCCCCCGGACAGCTCCCCCGGCAGCTTGTCCTCGGCCCCGATCAGGCCGACCAGTTCCATCTTCTCCAAGACGATGGAGCGGATCTCCTTCTCGGACTTGCGGGTGTGCTCGCGCAGCGGGAAGGCGACGTTGTCGTAGAGGTTCATCGAGCCGAAAAGGGCCCCGTCCTGGAACAGGACGCCGAACAGTTTCCTGACCTCGTAGAGGTCGCGTTCCTTGAGGCGGCAGATGTCCCGGCCCTCGATGACGACCGAGCCGGCCTCGGGCCGGAGCAGCCCGACCAGGGTCTTGAGCAGGACCGACTTGCCCGTGCCGGAGGGCCCGAGCAGGACCGAGATCTCCCCCGCGGGCATGGTCAGCGTCACGTCGCGCCAGATCACCTGGCGCCCGAAGCTCTTGGTGAGACCCCGGATCTCGATCTCCACGCCGCCGGCCATGGGCGGATCCTAGGGTCCGCCCGGCGGGACATGCGGAGAGGCGGCCACCGGAATCGGCGGCCGCCTCTCGCGGTGGTGCAGGAACTACTTGAGGGTGACCGTGGCGCCGGCGCCCTCGAGGGCGGCCTTCGCCTTCTCGGCGGTCTCCTTGTTGACCTTCTCCAGGACGGCGCTGGGGGTGCCGTCGACGAGGTCCTTGGCCTCCTTGAGGCCCAGGTTCGTCAGCGCGCGCACCTCCTTGATGACCTGGATCTTCTTCTCGCCGGCGCCCTCGAGCACGACGTCGAACTCGTCCTGCTCCTCCGGGGCCTCGGCCGCGGCGGCACCGCCGCCACCGCCCGCGGCGGCCACGGCCACCGGAGCGGCAGCGGTGACGCCGAAGGTCTCCTCGAACGACTTCACGAACTCGGAGAGCTCGATGAGCGTCATCTCCTTGAACGCCTCGAGCAGGTCCTCGCTACTGATCTTCGCCATGGTCGGCGGTCCTTCCGTTTGAGTCTGTGCGGGTGGTCTGGGGATTCAGCTCTCGGCCGGCGTCTCGGCCACGGGGTCCTCCGCGGCTTCTGGCGATTCGGCGACGGCCTCAGCAGAAGCCTCGACAGCAGGTTCGTCGGCGACCGCAGCCTCGGCGGAGGCCTCCTCGGGGGAGCCCTCCTCGGTCGCGGTTGCCTCGGCCGGGGCGGCAGCGGCGGGACCGCCGGTCGCCTCGACCTGGGCACGCAGGGCCTCGATGGTCCGCGCGGCCTGGGACAGCGGCGCCTGGAACAGCGCAGCAGCCTGGGACAGCGAGGCGATCATGGCGCCGGCGAGCTTGGCCAGCAGGACCTCGCGAGACTCCAGGTCCGCGAGCTTGTTGATCTCGGCGGCCGTCAGGGCCTTGCCGTCGAGCACACCGCCCTTGATCACCAGCAGCGGGTTCGCCTTGGCGAAGTCCCGCAGGCCCTTGGCGACCTCGACCGCGTCACCGCTGACGAACGCGATGGCGGACGGGCCCTGAAGCAGGGAGTCGAACGCGTCGACGCCCGCCTGCTTGGCGGCGATCTTGGTGAGGGTGTTCTTGACGACGAAGTACTCCGCGTTGCCGCGCAGGCTGCGTCGCAGGGTCTTCAACTGCGCCACGGTGAGACCGCGGTACTCGGTGAGCACAGCGGCGTTGGAGTTACGGAAAGACTCCGTCAGCTCCGCTACTGCGGCTGCCTTGTCGGGCCGGGCCATGGCCCTCCTTCCTTCGGGTGCACCGCGGGTCGACTTCCGGACGTCCGGCCCTGGACGCACGAACGCCCCGGCGCAGGGCCGGGGCGAGAGAACCCGCAGGCGTCCGAGCTTCCGGTCACCCGCCCAGGTGCTCCGCGAGGAGCTCCTGGCAACACCTGCGCGGGCCGCCCACGAGTGGGGCCTTCGGTCACCGAGGTGACGACCAGCGGTCTTTGGCTGGCCTCAGACTACGGACCCTCGTCGTCGCAGGTCAAAACGGCTCGTCCGGCATCATCACGGCTGTTCGCCTTCCGCTTCGCCTCCTTGGCCTGCTGGGTCATCATCCGGTACCCGCCCTCGGCGTCGGTGCCGGTCTGGGCGAACTTGCGGACCTGGAACTCGCGGTCGACCCAGGCCTCGATCTCGGCCTTGTCACCCTCCGCCGCGACCAGTTCCCCGGCGAGCGCCTTCTTGATCTCGGGGTCGATGTCCGGGCTGTCCCGGACCGCCGCGGCGGTCACCGTGCCGGCGTAGTGCCGCCGGGAAGCTTCATCACCTGGTGCAGGGCGGGCGTCTCTCCGCCGCGGTACGCCCCGTGCCGGTGAACGTCTCCCTGCCCTGGGTCACCTCCATCGAGAACGTGAAGGTCGTGGTGCCGGACTGGGAGGCCGCCTGGCGCATCACCGCGGTGCGGATCGGGACCATGGGGGCCACTCTTCCCCGGATTCAACCGGCCGGGAACCCACCCGGGTCCGGGGACTTCGCGGCGTCCGGGTCGCGGTCCCCCTCGGGGTCGTAGTGCTCCGGGTCGAACTCCTCGCCGGGCGGGAGTGTGGGCTCCGGCGTCGGTGCGACGGCCGCCTTCGAGGTCGTGGCCGGAGCGGCTTTCTTCTTCTTGTGCTTCGGGGTCTTCGCCGGTGCCGGCGTTTCCTGGGCGAGCGCCGGACCGGTCGAGGGCGGCGCGTCCCCATTGATGTCATCGGCCGCGGAGCCGGAACAGGCGCAGAGCGAACCGAGGGCCAGAACGCCCGACGCGATCACCCCCACGAGACGCATGCGTCAACGTAACCCGGCCGCGCCGGGCCGATCTGACGCGCAGGTGAACGCCGAACGACGGGCGCCCGCCGGCTGGGCTCAGCTGGAGACGAGGGCATCCATGTCGGCGGAAGAGCCGCCGCCGGAGTTCTGGTCCGAGTAGGTGTGGTCGCCGCCGTCGAAGCCGTCCTTCAGGCTCTTCTCGATCTGCTCGCGCAGCTGCTTCTCGAAGTCCTCCGAGATGCCCGAGGAGTCGCCGTTGCCGAACTGCTCGGCGAAGTCCTTGCCGAACTCCTCGCTGAAGGCGTCGCCGAACGCGTCCCCGAGCTCGCCGTCGAGCATGTCGCTGAAGTCCATCGCCTTGGCGTCGGCCGGAGCCTCGACCTTGACGTCCGAGCCGAAGTCGGTGAACTTCATCGTCATCGTGGCCCCGCCCAGGAACGGCAGGTCCACCGACAGCTTGCGGGCGTGGTACTCGGAGTCGACCCAGGCGTCGACCGTGACCGGCTCGGACACCCCGAGGGACTCCCGGATGCTGTTCTCGAGCTGCTCCTCCAGCTGGCGGCTGAGCTCGTTGCTGTGCGTGGAGGACTTCTTCTCGGTCACGGTGCCGGTGCCGGAGGAGTCGACCCTCGCCCGGTAGTGGGTGGTCTTGACCCCGTCCACGGTCTCGGTGCCGACCTCGGTCACGTCCTCGGTGTCGAGCATCTTCTTCAGCTGCTCGCGCGGGTCGGTCATCGTCATGTCGAGGCCGCCGAGGTTCGCGCCCTCGGACTCGACCTCGTCCATCGGCAGCTTGACCCAGCCGCCGTCGCCGACGCCCGGGATCAGGCCGCCCTTGCTGGACTTGAGGTACATGACGTCGTCGACCAGGCGGAACTCGGTGCCGGCCGGCATGCTGAAGCCGAGCATCTTCATCGAGTCGAACGCCATCCGGGCGGCCGGGTGCTCGCCGCCCTGGTAGGCGCCGGAGCCCTTCACCGAGACGCCCGAACCGGTCAGCTCGAAGGTGTAGGCGGCGCTGTCGTTGCTCGCGGTGTCCGCGACCTTCTGGATCGTGGCGACCGGGCTCAGGCCCTCGACCTCGGTGGCCTCGTCCGAACCGTTGCACCCGGACAGGGCGAGGACAGCCACGGCGGAGACGGCGGCGGTACGGATCAGGCGGCTACGACGCACGGACAGCTCCCGAATCGGATTCACGCACCAGTGTGCACGCACTTCCTGAGACGAGAAGGCCCGATGCGGCGTTCCGCATCGGACCGATTCGTAACTTTCGCCGGGAGAACCCCAGGTCAGGCGCTCTCCTCCACGGTCTCCTCGGTGAGGGCACGCGTCTTGTTCGGGTCGACCGGGATGCCCGGGCCCATCGTGGTGGAGAAGACGGCCTTCCTCAGGTACCGGCCCTTGGCCGCGGCCGGCTTGAGCCGGAGCACCTCGTCCAGGGCGGCGGCGTAGTTCTCCACCAGCTGGATGTCGGAGAAGGAGGACTTGCCGATGATGAAGTGCAGGTTCGAGTGCTTGTCGACGCGGAACTCGATCTTGCCGCCCTTGATCTCGTTCACGGCCTTGGCGACGTCATTGGTGACGGTGCCGGTCTTGGGGTTCGGCATCAGGCCACGCGGCCCGAGCACCCGGCCGAGCCGGCCGACCTTGCCCATCAGGTCCGGGGTGGAGACGACCGCGTCGAAGTCCAGCCAGCCCTTGCTGATCCGCTCGATCATGTCGTCCGAGCCGACGAAGTCCGCACCGGCGGCCTCGGCCTCGGCGGCGCGGTCACCGGTCGCCAGCACCAGCACGCGGGCGGTCTTGCCGGTGCCGTGCGGCAGGTTGACGGTGCCGCGGACCATCTGGTCGGCCTTGCGGGGGTCGACACCCAGCCGCATCGCGACCTCGACGGTGGAGTCGAACTTGGTGGTCGAGGTCTCCTTGGCCAGCCGCGCGGCGTCGAGCGGGGCGTAGAGCTTGTCCGCGTCGATCTTCGGGGCGGCGGCGTTGTAGGCCTTGCCGTGCTTCATGAGCGATCTCCTGTTTCGAGAGTGTGGTCAGCGGACCGCGGGCTGCGGCCCTCCCACAGGTGCGGGATGGAGCGGGGGATTTCAGCCCTCGACGGTGATGCCCATCGAGCGGGCGGTGCCGGCGATGATCTTCTCGGCGGCGTCGATGTCGTTGGCGTTCAGGTCGGTCATCTTGGCCTCGGCGATGCCGCGGACCTGGGCCCGGGTGAGCTTGGCGACCTTGGTCTTGTGCGGCTCGCCGGAGCCCTTCTCGACACCGGCGGCCTTGAGGATCAGGCGCGCGGCCGGCGGGGTCTTGGTGATGAACGAGAACGTGCGGTCCTCGTAGACCGAGATCTCGACCGGCACGATGTCGCCGCGCTGGTTCTCCGTGGCCGCGTTGTAGGCCTTGCAGAACTCCATGATGTTGACGCCGTGCTGGCCGAGCGCGGGCCCGACCGGCGGCGCCGGCGTCGCGGCGCCGGCCTTGATCTGCAGCTTGATGATCGCCGCGAGCTTCTTCTGCTTCGGAGGCATTCCGGTTTCTCTCTTCGGGGGGTCGTCGGGGGGCGGAGCTCCCCGACTGTTAGTTCTTCTGGATCTGGCTGAAGGACAGTTCGACCGGGGTTTCCCGACCGAAGATCTCGACCAGACCCTTGACCTTCTGGGCCTCGGCGTTGATCTCGTGGATCGTGGCCTGCAGCGTGGCGAACGGGCCGTCGATGACGGTGACCGAGTCGCCGATGTCGAAGTCGAGCACCTGGATCTTGGTCGCGGCCCCGCCCTTGACGCCGTCCTTCTTCGCCGGCTCCGGGGCGAGGATCTTCATGACCTCGTCGAGGGTGAGCGGGGACGGCTCGTGGGTGTGGCCGACGAAGCCGGTGACGCCCGGGGTGTGCCGGACCGCCGACCAGGACTCGTCGGTGAGGTCCATCCGGACCAGCACGTACCCGGGGAACTTGTTCCGCCGGACGTTCTTGCGCTGGCCGTTCTTGATCTCGACGACCTCTTCCTGCGGCACCTCGATCTGGAAGATGTACTCCTCCATGTTGAGGCTGGCCGTGCGGTTCTCCAGGTTGGCCTTCACCCGGTTCTCGTAGCCGGCGTAGGAGTGCACGACGTACCAGTCGCCGGGGGCGGCGTAGAGCGCCTTGCGGAACTCCTCGGCCTCGTCGAGCTCGTCCTCGTCGGCCTTGGGGCCGTCGCTGAGGGCGACGTCCAGGCCGGAACGCGTCCTCGGCGGGCGCGTCCTCGGAGGGAGCGGCGTCGGCGGGCGCGTCCTCGGTCGTGTCCGCGGGAGCGTCGACCTCGACCGCCTGGGCCACCTCGACGTCAGCCGGCGCCGAGGCGTCAGCGGCATCCGCGTCCGGGGACGCGTCGTCGACGTTCAGGGGCGAGTCGGACACAGGAGGGCCTTCCTTGATCGGTCGGGCGGGGGCCAGCGGGGGGCGGCTAGCCGAAGATCTTGAGCACTGCCTTGCTGAAGCCGAGGTCCAGCATGGACACGTAGGTGATCATGATCGTCACGAAGACGAGGACCACCGCGGTGTAGGTGATCAGTTCCTTGCGCGTGGGCCAGATGACCTTGCGCAGTTCGGCGACGACCTGCCGGTAGTAGAGGCCGATCCGGGACGGCAGGCCCTTGAGCCCACCGCGACCACCGTCTGATGCCGGGCGCTCAGGCGTTGCCTCAGCGGTCTCCGTCACTCGTCCTCACCTGGATTCCTCAACCCGGCCCCCGCGGTGCGGAGGTGTTCCACGCGCCCCTGGGGCGCCGTACGTCTGCGCAGGGCCGGAGGGACTCGAACCCACAACCGCCGGTTTTGGAGACCGGAACTCTACCAATTGAGCTACGACCCTAAATCGGTGCGCGACCGTACGCGGGCGTGCCAAGGCAACGGTGCGCTCACCGAGGGGTGAGTCTAGGCACAACGCGGACGGGCGTCGAACTGGCGCGCACTGAGCCGCGCGCGGGGTGGAACGATGGAGCCATGACTTCCACTCCGGCCTTCCCGCGCATCTCCTCCCGTATCTCGGGGATCACCGAGTCAGCGACCCTGGCCGTGGACGCCAAGGCCAAGGCCCTGCAGGCCGCCGGGCGCCCTGTGATCGGCTTCGGCGCCGGCGAGCCGGACTTCCCGACCCCGGATTACATCGTCGAGGCGGCGATCGCCGCCTGCCGCGAACCGAAGAACCACCGCTACACCCCCGCGGGCGGCCTGCCCGATCTGAAGGAGGCGATCGCGGCCAAGACGCTCCGCGACTCCGGCTACACGTGCACCGCCGCCCAGGTCGTGGTGACGAACGGCGGCAAGCAGGCCGTCTATTCCACCTTCGCGACCCTGCTGGACCCGGGCGACGAGGTGCTGCTGCCGGCGCCGTACTGGACCACCTACCCCGAGGCGATCCGCCTGGCCGGCGGCCTGCCGGTCGAGATCGTGGCCGACGAGACCCAGGACTACCTGGTCACCGTCGACCAGCTGGAGGCGGCACGCACCTCGCGCTCGAAGGTGCTGCTGTTCTGCTCCCCGTCGAATCCGACCGGCGCCGTGTACACCCCGGAGCAGGTCCGCGCGATCGGGCAGTGGGCCGCCGAGCACGGCCTGTGGGTCGTCACCGACGAGATCTACGAGCACCTGGTCTACGGCGGTGCGCAGTTCTCCTCGATCCCCGTCGAGGTGCCGGAGATCGCGGACCGCTGCGTGGTCCTCAACGGCGTGGCGAAGACCTACGCGATGACCGGGTGGCGCGTGGGCTGGCTGATCGGCCCGGTTGACGTCGCCAAGGGCGCGACCAATCTGCAGTCGCACGCGACCTCGAACGTGGCCAATGTCTCCCAGCGGGCGGCGCTGGCCGCCGTCACCGGCGACCTGTCCGCCGTGGCGACGATGCGGGAGGCTTTCGACCGGCGGCGCCAGACGATGGTGCGGATGCTCTCGGAGATTCCCGGCGTCCAGTGCCCGGAACCGTTCGGCGCCTTCTACTGCTATCCGACGGTCGCCGGGGTGCTGGGCAAGGAGATCCGCGGGCAGCGCCCGGCCAGTTCGACCGAGCTGGCCGAGCTGATCCTCACCGAGGCCGAGGTCGCCGTGGTGCCGGGCGAGGCCTTCGGCACCCCGGGCTACCTGCGCCTGTCCTACGCCCTGGGCGACGACGACCTGGTCGAAGGCGTGTCGCGGATCGCCAAGCTGCTGGGCGAGGCGACACCTTAGGGGCCATGGCGGACGGGCGGCGCGATCTCACCACGCTGCCCAAGGCGCACCTGCACCTGCACTTCACCGGCTCGATGCGGCACACCACGCTGCTCGAGCTGGCGGAGCAGCACGGGCTGCGCCTGCCCGACCAGCTGCGTTCGCCAGAACCGCTGGAGCTCGAGGCGACGGACGAGCGCGGCTGGTTCCGCTTCCAGCGGCTCTACGAGACCGCGCGCGGGGTGGTGCAGACACCGGACGACATCCGTCGGCTGGTGCTGGAGGCCGCCGAGGACGAGGCTCGCGAGGGGTCGGGCTGGCTGGAGCTGCAGGTGGACCCCTCCACCTACGCCCGGCACCTGGGCGGACTGACGCCGACCGTCGAACTGATCCTCGATGCCACCCGGGCGGCCTCCGCCGCCACCGGGGTCGGGATCGGGCTGGTGATCGCGGCCAACCGGACCCGTCACCCCTACGACGCGCGGACGCTGGCCCGGCTGGCGGTGCGCTACGCCGACGCCGGCGTGGTCGGGTTCGGGCTGTCCAACGACGAGCGCCGGGGGCGGGCCGCGGACTTCGGCCGCGCCTTCGACATCGCCCGGGCCGGGGGGCTGGCCGCCGTGCCGCACGGCGGCGAACTCGGCGGGCCGGGCGAGGTGCGGGACTGCCTGCGGGCGCTGCGGGCGCACCGGATCGGGCACGGGGTGCGGGCCGTCGAGGACGAGGCGCTGCTGGAGGAACTCGCGGCCGCGCGGGTCACGCTCGAGGTCTGCCCCTCGTCCAACGTCGCGCTGGGGGTGGCGCCCGACGCCGCCGCGGTGCCGGTGCGGACCCTGCTCGCCGCCGACGTCCCGATCGCCCTCGGCGCGGACGACCCGCTGCTGTTCGGCTCCCGCCTCGTCGACCAGTACGTCATCGCGCGCGACGTGCACGGGTGCACCGACTAGCGAACTGGCCGACCTGGCCCGCCACTCCGTCGAGGGCTCCCTGGCGCCGGAGGACACCAAGTACCGCCTCCGCGGCCGGATCGCCGCCTGGCTGGCCGAGCCCCCGCCCTGTGGATAAAAACAACCAGAAGGCGTGACACGCCTTGTGGTTGTCAGAGGGTGTGGCCGACCAGGACGGGCTCGTGGTGCAGCTCGATGCCGAAGCGCTCGATGACGCCGGCGCGGACGGCGCGGGCCAGGGTGAGCAGGTCGGTGGCGGAGGCGGCGCCGCGGTTGGTCAGGGCGAGGGTGTGCTTGGTCGAGAGGGTGGCGCGGCCGCCGGTCAGCTCGGCGCCGAAGCCCTTGGAGAACCCGGCGTGCTCGATGAGCCAGGCGGCGGAGGTCTTGAGCAGGCCGTCGCCGGCCGGGAAGCGGGGGGCGTCGTCCGGCAGGGCGGCAGCGGCGACGGCGTTGCTCAGGATCGGGTTGGTGAAGAACGAGCCGGCGCTCCAGGTGTCGTGGTCGGACGGGTCGAGCACCATGCCCTTGGACCGGCGCAGCCCGAGCACCGCCTCACGCACCGCGGCGACCGGTGCGCCCGTGCCGAGGTCGACCCCGAGCGTCCGGGCCAGCTCGGCGTAGCGCACCGGCGCACCTTCACCGCCGGTCGCGAGCCGGAACTCCACGGCGGTCACGACGTAGCGCGAGGTCCGCTTGAACAGGCTGTCGCGGTAGGCGAAGCCGCAGTCGGCCGGGGCGAACCGGCGCTCGGAGCCGGTCTCGCGGTCCCACGTGCGGACCGCGGTGATGACGTCGGCGACCTCCTGGCCGTAGGCGCCCACGTTCTGGATCGGGGTCGCCCCGACACTGCCGGGGATGCCGGACAGCGCCTCGATGCCGGACCAGCCCTCGGACACGGCGTGCGCGACCAGCTCGTCCCAGACCGCGCCGGCCTCGACGATCACGTCGACCTCGTCGTCGTCGGTCTCGCCGATGACCGCCATCCCGTCGCCGACCATGCGCGCGACGGTGCCGTCGAAGCCGGCGTCGGAGACCAGCAGGTTCGACCCTCCGCCGAGCACCAGCACGAGGATCTGACGCAGCCTCAGCAAGGACGGCGGCGAGCTCGTCCACCGAGGCGACGTCGACCAGGCGCCGGGCGGGGCCGCCCACGCGGAAGGTGGTCAGCTCGGCGAAGCGGACGCCGGTCTGTGCGGTCGTCATGCTCAGGGCAGCCGCACGACGGCGATCGCCTTCGCCAGCACGGTGGCGCCGTCGTAGGTGGCCTTGATGGTCACCTTCACCAGGTTGTTCTCGAGCTTCTCCGTCACCTCGGCGCTGACCTCGACCGTGCTGCCGCCGCCGGAGCCGTCCAGCGCGCTGTCGTCGGGTACCGGCACCGGGCGGGTGAAGCGCACGCCGTACTCGTGAATCGCGCCGGGATCGCCGGTCCAGTCGGTGACGACCCGGGCGACCGTGCCCATCGTGAGCATCCCGTGCGCGATCACGTTCGGCAGGCCGACCTCGTGAGCGATCCGCTCGTTCCAGTGGATGACGTTGAGGTCGCCCGAGGCGCCGGCGTAGCGCACCAGGTCCGCGCGGCGGAAGGTGAAGCTCTGCGACGGGAGGGCGGTGCCCTTCTCGACCGCGGCCCAGGTGGGGGCGCTCATCGGGTGCTCATTCCGGTCCCCGGTGGACCAGCGTGCAGACCGAGGTCACCACGGGCTCGCCCTCCTCGGTCGCCGAGACGCACTCGACGGTGAGGACGTCGTTGCCGGCCAGCTGCTTCACCCCGACGATCTCGACGGTGGTCAGCAGGCGGTCGCCCGGACGCAGCGGACGGACGTAGCGGAAGGTCTGGTCGCCGTGCACGACGCGGGCCAGGTCGATGCCGAGGTCACGCAGGACCGCCATGGCGGCGTCCAGGGCGAAGATGATCGGGAAGGTCGGCGGCGCGAGGACGTCCGGATGGCCGAGCGCCTTGGCGGCCTCGGGATCGCGATAGACGGCGGAGTCGTCGCCGAGCGCGTCGGCGAACTCGCGGATCTTCTCCCGGCCGACCTCATAGGGGCGGCTGGGCGGATAGGTGCGGCCGACGAGCGAGGGATCGACGGGCATGTCGCGAGGAAGCGCGCCGAGCGGCTAGCGGGTCTCGCGGTGCACGGTGTGCTTCCGCTCGCGCGGGCAGTACTTCTTCATCTCCAGCCGGTCGGGGTCGTTCCGCCGGTTCTTCTTGGTGATGTAGTTGCGCTCCTTGCAGTCCGTGCAAGCCAAAGTGATCTTCGGCCGGATGTCCTGGGACTTGCTTGCCACGGTCGTGCCTCTCGTCTTCTTCGCAACTACTGGGTCTTCGCAACTACTGGGTCCGGTAGCGGTGACCGGACTTGAACCGGTGACACAGCGATTATGAGCCGCTTGCTCTACCAACTGAGCTACACCGCCGCTGCTGGTGAGTAAACCGCCAGCTCAGAGCCCCTTTACGGAATCGAACCGTAGACCTTCTCCTTACCATGGAGACGCTCTGCCGACTGAGCTAAAGGGGCGGGGCCCAGAAAGGCTACACGTTTCGGTGGGCCCTCCCCCAATCCGGTTTCACGGGTGGCCGACACATCTCCGGCGCGCCCTACTCCGAGCGGGTTGATCTTCCCCACGGCAGCCCCGGGCACCCTTCACGATTCGCCCAAACTGTCGGCGCGCACCCCGTCCGGAGTGTTCGCATGGGGCCGTGACCGCGCACACTGGATCTTGCGGCACCGACCTCCCCGATCGGCGTGGACGCGGGGCGTCGGCGCGCCCGCGCGCATCTGGACAGCAGCGGTCCGATCGCCCTGCCCGCGGTGGTCGCCTCCGTCACCGAGCTCGCCGGCGAACTCGGGCTGGGCGGCTTCGTCCGCACCGATCTGCACGGGGTCACGGTCGAGGTCGAGGGGCGCACCGGCGCGGTCGCGTCGTTCCTCGCCCGGATCTCCGCCGGTCCGTTCGGGGCCTGCTGGACCCCGGGTGGCGAGCTGGCGCCGATGGGCGCCAACGAGTTCGCCGTGCTCGCGGTCTCCGCCCGCCGCACCGCGGCGGCCGCGCACCGCGGCTTCGACGTCGCCCTGTGCGCCGCTTGCGTCGAGATGTTGTTCGACCGGGCGCACCCCCGCTTCCTGGACCCGACCGTCGGCTGCCCGGCCTGCCGGCGCGGCGACGCGGGCGGCGGCGAGCCGCAGCGCACTCCGGCTGATCGACGCCGCAGGCCGGGACATCGAGGGCAATCCCCTCAAGAGTGCGATGGCCCTGCTGCTGGTGGGCGGCCGGATCGTGGCCACCCGGGACGCGCACCGCACCCGGCTCTACGCCGACGCCACCCGGCCGGCCGCCGTCGCCGCCCTGACCGCCCTGACCGACCAGGTGAGCGAGGCCCGGTTGGTCGTGCTCTGCCCCGATGTGGACTGGGCGCGCCGGCTGGCCGTGGTCGACGAGGCCGAGGCCGTTGCGCTGACCTCCCGTCGCAATCCGGTGCTGCTGGTCGAACCGCTCCCGGTCGGCCCGGCCCGGGACCTGACCCCGCCCGACGGCCTGCTGGCCGTCACCCTGCCGGGCTGTGGAATGACCCACGTGATGGCCCGCGCGGCCGCCCGGCCACTGGCCTATCTGGATCTCGGACCGGCCGCCGTCGCCTCCGCAATCGGGACGCTCTTCGCGGAACGGGTCAGTTGATCTTGGGCTGACCCCGGAAGGGCCATCTAAGTCGGGACATCGGCCGCTCGGACCCTCAAGTGGGACCGGCGACACGCCGAATCACCCCGCGAACGGAACACGAACACCCCTCGAAACCCACCTTTCGAGGAGTTCCCTTCGCGTCGCCCGCCCCGCGGCCCATCCCACCTGGAGCCCTTGATGACGCACGCCCCCGTCGAGTCGGTAGCCGGCTCACGACCCGCCGGCAGCCTGCTCGGCGACCTGGTCCGCTTCGCGGCCCTGATCACGCTCACGCTCGCGCTCGTCGTCGGGGCCCTCATCGGCCTCGGCGGAAAGTCCGAGGCGGCGCCGTCCGCCTCCAAGAACGTGCTGCGCCACTCGGTCGTCCACCTGACGAACGTGCAGCGCGTCGCCCGCGGCTGCAAGCCGCTGAAGTACAACCAGACGTTGGAGAAGGCCGCTCAGCGCCACGCCAACGACATGGCGAAGAAGAACTACTTCTCGCACAACTCCCGCAACGGCACCGTGTGGTGGAAGCGGCATCATGAAGGCCGGCTACAAGGACCCCGCCGGCGAGAACATCGCCCGTGGCTTCTCCGCCGCGAACTCCGTGGTCCGGGCGTGGCTGAACTCGCCGAGCCACCGGAAGAACATCATGAACTGCCAGTTCCGCACGATCGGCATCGGCTTCAACGGCGATGGCGACTACTGGGTGCAGGACTTCGGTTACTGACCGAGATCGCCTCGCCCGACCCAGGCCCCCCAGCACCACCAGGAGCACCGTCCCCCACCCGGGGGGCGGTGCTCCTGGCTTTAACCGGGTAGGGCGCACTGGACCGTGTGGGTGAGCCGGATCGCGCAGGTTCGCCCGCGAATGAGGCGTTAACCACACGCAGGCTTGCGTCAAGCGCGGCCTAAGTTTCGGACCTTCGCCCCGTGGCGCTCCGGCGTCCGTTCTTCACTTGACCTGCAGGAACACGTGGCATGGAGGCGCCTGGACGGACCCGGAAACGGTCCCGCCCAGGCGTTCGGGCTCCCGGGGAGGGGCAGCCCGTTGGGGCAGGGATACCTGAAACGTTCGTACGCATTCCGACGATTGATCCATGTGGGTGACCCGGCTTGTCCGGGGGACCCCAGGCGACAGACAGCGCGCGCACCTGCACCGGTGGCGCGACCAAGGCGACTGGCACGGAGGACGACGCAGGTCATGGGCAGCTCGAGCGGGCACCGGCGGATCCTCGGGATCACGCCCTTCGCCGCGCCCGACGCCGCTCTTGCCGTCGCGGTGGCCCGGGCCGGCGCCACCGGCGTCCTGGACCTCGGCTCCGACCGCGAGACCGCCCTGACCGCCCTGGCCCAGGCCACCGAGTGGTGGCGCGGCCCGCTGGCCGTCCGGGTCGGCGCCGCCTGCTCCGTCACCCCGGGCGAACTGCCCGCCTCCGTCGACCTGGTCGTGCTCGCCGCCCCTCTGCTTGACGAGATCGGCGCCTGGACGTTCGCCGAGGCAACCGGCCCGGGCCGGTCCGTGATGGTCGAGGTCGGTTCGGCCGACGCCGCCCGCGCCGCGGTCGAGGCCGGCGCCACCAAGCTCCTGGCCCGCGGCTCCGAGTCCGGCGTCGCCGGCTCCGCGAGCGCGTTCGTGCTCCTGCAGCAGCTGATGGCCGCCGAGCTGGGCTCCGCCGCCGGGACCGTCGAGATCTGGCTCGCCGGCGGGATCGGCCCGCACACCGCGGCCGCTGCCGTCGCCGGTGGTGCAACCGGCGTCGTCCTGGACTCGCAGCTGGCGCTGGCCCGCGAGTGCGAGCTGCCCCGCGAGGTCGCCGCCGCCGTCCGCGCGATGGACGGCACCGAGACCGTGCTGATCGGCGGGCACCGGATCTACGTCCGCCCCGACCTGACCCGCCCCGACGCCGACGGCCTCGCCGACAAGCTCGGCCGCACCCTGGCCGCGCTGCCCGTCGGCCAGGACGGCGCCCTGGCCCTTCCGCTGGCCGAGCCGCCACGTCACCGCCGGCGGAATCGTCGCCGCGATCGCCGCGTCCATCGAGTCCTCGATCACCGCGGCGGTCGCCACCGCCGCGCACGCCGCGGATCGTGCAGGGCCCGATGACCCGCGTCTCCGACCAGGCCGCGTTCGCCAAGGCCGTCGCGAGCCGAGGGCGGGCTGCCGTTCCTGGCCCTCGCGCTGATGACCGGCGAGGACGCCCGCGCGCTGCTGGTCGAGACCGCCGAGCTGCTCGGCGACCTGCCCTGGGGCGTCGGCATCCTCGGTTTCGTCCCGGACGAGGTCCGCGCCGCGCAGCTCGAGGCCGTGCACGAGATCAAGCCGCAGTACGCGCTCATCGCCGGTGGCCGTCCCGCCCAGGCCGCGCCGCTCGAGGCCGCCGGGATCACGACCTTCCTGCACGTCCCCTCGCCCGCGCTGCTCGACCGGTTCCTGGCCGAGGGCGCGCGCCGGTTCGTCTTCGAGGGCTCGGAGTGCGGCGGCCACGTCGGCCCGCGCGCCAGCTTCCCGCTGTGGGACGCGCAGATCCGCTCACCTCGCTCGCCTACGGCACCGCCAACAAGTGCCTCGGCGAGCTCGACGTCCTGTTCGCCGGCGGCATCCACGACGCCCGCTCCGCCGCGATGGTCGCGGCCGCCGCGTCGCCGATCACCGCGGCCGGCGGCCAGGCCGGCGTCCTGATGGGCACCGCGTACCTGTTCACCACCGAGGCCGTCACCGCCGACGCGATCGGCCCGGCCTTCCAGCGCGCCGCGATCGCCTGCGACTCGACCGTCCTGCTGGAGACCGCGCCCGGGCACGCCACCCGCTGCGCGCCGACCGCGTTCGTCGACACCTTCGCCGAGACCCGCGACCGGATGCTCGCCGAAGGCACGCCGCGCGAGCAGGTCTGGGCCGAGCTGGAGAAGCTCAACGTCGGCCGGCTGCGGATCGCCAGCAAGGGCATCCGCCGCGAGGGCAACGCGCTGATCCCGGTCGACGAGAACACGCAGGCCCGCGACGGCATGGTCATGATCGGCGACGTCGCCCGGCTGCGGACCGCCGTGACCACGATCGCCGACCTGCACGCCGAGGTGACCACCGGCGCCTCCGCGTTCCTGTCCGCCCGCGCCGCCGAGCTCGACCTGGCTCCGGTCGCCGAGGCCACCGCCGGCCTGGAGATCGCGGTCGTCGGCATGGCGGGCGTCTTCCCGCAGGCCGGCGACCTCGCCGAGTTCTGGGCGCACGTGCTGGCCAACCACGACGCGATCACCGAGGTCCCGACCGAGCGCTGGGACCCGGCGACCTACTACGAGGGCGACGGCGGTACGGGCAGCACCTCCAAGTGGGGCGGCTTCCTGCCGGAGATCCCGTTCGACGCGCTCGCCTACGGCATCCCGCCGCAGGCGCTGGCCTCGATCGAGCCGGTCCAGCTGCTCTCCCTCGAGGTCGCCGCCCGCGCCCTGCGCGACGCGGCTACGCCCGACCGCGAGTTCGACCGCGAGCGCACCGGCGTCATCTTCGGCGCCGAGCCGGGCACCGACCTCTCGGCCGCCTACAGCTTCCGCGCGCTGTACCCGCAGCTGCACGGCGAGATGCCGGCCGAGCTCGACGCCCAGCTGCCCAAGCTCACCGAGGACTCGTTCCCGGGCGCGCTGGCCAACGTCATCTCCGGCCGGATCGCCAACCGCCTCGACCTCGGCGGCGCCAACTACACCGTCGACGCCGCCTGCGCCTCGGCGCTGGCCGCGCTCGAGGTCGCCTGCATGCAGCTGCGCGGCGGCGCGGCCGACATGGTGCTGGCCGGCGGCGCCGACATCCACAACGGCATCCAGGACTACCTGCAGTTCGCCTCGGTCGGCGCGCTGAGCAAGACCGGGCACTGCAAGCCCTTCGACGCCGACGCCGACGGCATCGCCCTCGGCGAGGGTGTCGCGACGATCGTCCTCAAGCGCCTGGCCGACGCCGAGCGCGACGGCGACAAGATCTACGCCGTCATCGCCGGCATCGGGTCCTCCAGCGACGGCAAGTCCCTCGGCCTGACCGCCCCGCGCCCCGAGGGTCAGCGCCGCGCGCTGGAGCGGGCCTACGCGCAGGCGGGCGTCTCCCCGGCCGACGTCGGCCTGGTCGAGGCGCACGGCACCGGCACCGTGGTCGGCGACCGCACCGAGCTGACCGTTCTCTCCGAGGTCTTCGCCGCCCGCGGCGCCAAGCCGGGCAGCATCGCCCTCGGCTCGGTGAAGTCGCAGATCGGGCACACCAAGTGCACCGCCGGGCTGGCCGGGCTGATCAAGGCCGCGTTCGCCCTGCACACCGGCGTGCTGCCGCCGACGGCAAGATCACCACCCCGAACCCCGCCTGGGTCGCCGGCGAGAACCCGTTCGTCTTCGACGCCACCGCGCGTCCGTGGCCGGCCGACCGCCCGCGGGTGGCCGGGGTCGAGCGCCTTCGGTTTCGGCGGCACCAACTTCCACACCGTGCTGACCGGCTACACCAACGCCCCGGCCCCGAAGCACGGCCTGGACCAGTGGCCGACCGAGCTGTTCGTGATCCGCGGCGCCGACCGGGCCGCGGCCACCGCCGAGCTGGACGCCCTGACCGCGCTGGTCGCGGCCAACGACGGCGCCGGCCGGCCGTGGCGCCTGCGCGACCTGGCCCGCACGACCGACGAGCGCTCGAGCGGACCGGTGCAGGTCGCGTTCGTGGCGACCGACCTGGACGACCTGGGCGCCAAGATCGCCGGCCGCCCGGTCGTTCACCGCCGGCCCCGCGGTGTTCGTCGCCGACCCCTCGCGCAGCGGCGCGCCCGCGGGCGAGGTCGCCTTCCTCTTCCCCGGCCAGGGCAGCCAGCGTCCGGGCATGCTCGCCGACCTCTTCACCGCGTTCCCGCGCCTGGGCGACCTGCTCGCGCTCGGGCAGCGCTGGGTGCCGACGATGTTCCCGTCGGCCGCGTTCGACGACGCCACCCGGGACGCGCAGCGCAAGGCGCTCACCGACACCCGCGTCGCGCAGCCGGCCCTGGGCATCGCGGACATGGCGATGTTCCGCACGCTGCGCGGCCTCGGCGTCACCCCTGACCACCTGGCCGGGCACTCCTACGGTGAGCTCGCCGCCCTGTGCGCGGCCGGCGCGATGTCCACGGCCGACCTGCTCGAGATCTCGGCCGCCCGCGGCGAGGCGATCCTGGCCGCGGCCGGCGTCGTCAACGGCGGAGACCCCGGCACGATGGCCGCCGTCTCGGCCGGCGAGAGCGCCATCCGCGGCGCGCTCAACGGCCAGATGTCCCGCGGCGGCGTCGTCATCGCCAACCTGAACTCTCCCGAGCAGACCGTGATCTCGGGCCCGACCGCTTCCATCGACTCGGCGGTGACTGCGCTCAAGGGCGCCGGCATCTCCGCGCAGCGCATCCCGGTCGCGTGTGCGTTCCACTCCCCGCTCGTCGCCGACGCGTCCCGCACGCTCGAGGCCGAGCTGAGCCGCCGTCAGATCGGCTCGCCGCACCTGCCGGTCTGGGCGAACGCGACCGCGGCGCCGTACCCGCTCGGGTCCTCCGCGGTCCGTGAGCTGCTGGCCGACCAGGTCGCCTCGCCGGTCCGCTTCGCCGAGCAGATCGAGGCCATGTACGCCGCCGGTGCCCGGGTCTTCGTCGAGTGCGGCCCCGGCCGTGTGCTCACCGGCCTGGTCGGCTCCATCCTCGGCGACCGCCCGCACCTCGCGGTCGCCACCGACGCTCCCGGCAAGCACGGCATCTCCGCCCTGCTGAGCTCGCTGGGCCGTCTGCTCGCCGCCGGTGTCACCGCCGACACCGACGCTCTGTACGCCGGACGCAACGCCCGCATCGTGTCCGTCCAGGAGGTTCCGCGCCGGCCCGGTTGGGCCGTCAACGGGCACCTGGTCCGCACCGCCGAAGGGACGCCCGTGGCCAACGGCCTGCGGCCGGTCCAGCGTGTCGAGATCGCGACCGCTGCTCCGGCCACACCCGCCAAGGGGACGCCCGCGCCCGCCGCGCAGGCCCCCGCCGTTCCGTCCGTCTCCCCTGTTCCGTCCGACGGCCGCGAGGCCGTCGTGCTCGAGTTCCTCCGCTCGAGCCGCGAGATGATCGCGGCCCAGCGTGATGTCGTGCTCGGTTTCCTCGGATCGGCACCCGCCCCTGTGGCGCAGCCCGCTCCGGGGGCCCAGCCGGCTCCGATCGCGGCGTCGGTGGACGCGACGGCTCCTGTTTCCCAGGAAGCCGTCGCCCCCGCGCCCATCGTTGAGCCGGCTTCGGTCGTTCCGCCCGCTCCGGTCGCCGAGGCGCAGGGCGCCCCGCCGCCGGCGGCCGCGCCCGAGCTCACCTCCGGGCACGTCCTGACCGTGCTCACCGAGCTCATCGCCGAGCGCACCGGCTACCCGGCCGAGATGCTCGGCGCCGACCTCGACCTCGAGGCCGACCTGTCCATCGCCTCCCTCAAGCGCACCGAGATCCTCGGCCTGCTCGCCGACCGCCTCCCCGGCGCCGGCCTCGACGAGGACTTCCAGGCCCAGCTGTCCCGGATCCGCACGATGGCAGGCATGGTCGAGGCGATCGTCGGCCGCGCCCCGGTCGCCGCGCAGGCCCCGGCGAACCCGGCCCAGGCCGCGCCTGCACCGGCGCCCGCCGAGTTGCCCGCCGAGCTGTCCGCCGAGCGCGTGCTCGCGGTCCTCACCGAACTCATCGCCGAGCGCACCGGCTACCCGGCCGAGATGCTCGGCGCCGACCTCGACCTCGAGGCCGACCTGTCCATCGCCTCCCTCAAGCGCACCGAGATCCTCGGGCTGCTCGCCGACCGCCTCCCCGGCGCCGGCCTCGACGAGGACTTCCAGGCCCAGCTGTCCCGGATGCGGACGATGCAGGCGATGGTCGACGCCATCGTCGGTACCCCGGCCGCGGCCAGCCCCGTCGTCGCCCCGGTGACCACCGCCGCCGTCACCCCGGTGGCCGAGGCGCCCATGGTCGACCGCGAGCCGATCCGTCGCTACCTGATGGAGCTCGCCCCGGCCGAGCCGGTCAGCACCGAGGGCGATCTGACGGGCCGTCACGTCACGATGGTCGGCGGCGGTCTCGGCATCGCCATCGAGCTGGCCGACGTGCTCACCGCGCGCGGCGCGACCGTGCGCACCGTCTCCACCGACCCGGACACCGAGCTCGGCGACGTCGACATCCTGATCCACCTCGGCGCCGCCGGCCCGAGCGAGCCGCCGTCCCTGCCGGACGCGTTCGCCGTGCTGCGCCACGCCGTCCTCGGCGGGGCCCGGCAGCTGCTCGTGGTCACCGGAACCGGCGGCCGGATGGGCTACCGCACGGCCACCGACGCGCCGCCGCGCTCCGACGCCCCGGCCGGTATGGGCCTGGCCGGTCTGGTCCGGACCATCGCGCGGGAGTACCCGCACGTGTCCTGCCGCGCGCTGGACATCGACCCCAAGGAGACCGCGGCCCTGCTCACCACCCGGCTGCTCGCCGAACTGGTGAACCCGGCCGGCCCCGAGGTCGTCGGCTATGCCGAGGGTGTGCGCAAGACGCTGGCCCTGGTGCCGGCGGCGCTGGAGTCCGATGCACGCCCGACCGCGGCCCAGCTGGGCCTGACCCCCGGCTCGGTGGTGCTCCTGACCGGTGGCGCCCGCGGCATCACCGCCCGCGCGGCCGCCGGCCTGGCCGGCGTCTCCGGCTGCCACATCGTGCTCTGGGGCCGCAGCCCGCTGCCCGCCGCCGAAGAGGACCCGGCCACCGCCGGGGCTCACGACTCCTCGTCCCTGCGCCGCGCCCTGATCGGCACCGGCATCACCGTGCCGGCGCAGGTCGAGCGCGAGGTCGCCCGGCTGATGGCCGAGCGCGAGATCCGCTCCACGCTGGCCACCCTGCAGGCGGTCGCCGCCTCGGTGACCTATCAAGCGATCGACGTGCGCGACGCGGTCGCGGTGCAGGACGGCATCGCCGAGGTGATGGCCCGTCACGGCCGCATCGACGGCGTGGTGCACGGCGCCGGCGTTCTGGACGACCGGCTGATCGCGGACAAGTCCGCGGACGGCTTCGCCCGGGTCTGGGAGACCAAGGTGGACGGCGCCCGCGCCCTGGCTGCCGCACTGCCGTCCGACCTCGGCTTCCTGGTCATGTTCGGCTCCGTGTCCGGCGTCTTCGGCAACCGCGGGCAGTGCGACTACGCCGCCGCCAACGACGCCCTCGACTGCCTGGCCCGCGCCTGGGAGACCCGGTTCACCGGGCGCGTCCTGAGCGTCGACTGGGGCCCCTGGCTGCCGACCGCGGACGAGGCCGTCGCCGGCCCAGGAAACGGCATGGTCTCCGCCGAGCTGCTGCGCAGCTACGCCCGCCAGGGCGTCGGGGCGATCCACCCGGACGACGGCGTCGCGGCCTTGCTCTCCGAGCTCGCGTACGGGTCGAACCCCCAGGTGGTGTACGTGTGCGCCGAGCCGGCGGCTTTCGACGTAGCGTTCAGTGGTGGGCTCGGGGGCTGATCGCGTGGACGTCGCCGTCGTCGGTATGGCGGCCGTCCTCCCCGGCGCGCCCGACCTCGAGACGTACCTCGCGAATCTGCGCGCCGGCGTGGACGCCATCACCGACGTCCCCGCCTCGCGCTGGGACGCCGAGTTCTACGACCCCGCGGCCGCGAAGACCCGGCCCGGGGACCGGATGTACTGCCACCGCGGCGGGTTCGTCGACGACGTCGCCTTCGACCCGATGCGGTTCGGCATCATGCCGATGGCGGTCGGGCGACATCGAGCCCGAGCAGCTGGTCGCGCTGGCCACCGCGGCCGCGGCGATCGACGACGCCGGCGGGCCGGACTCGCTCGGCGACCGCGCGAAGGTCGGGATCGTGCTCGGGCGCGGCGGCTACTTCAACGCCGGCATGGCGCGTTTCGTCGACCGGGTCCGCACCGCCAACCAGCTCGTCGCGACCCTGCGCGAGCTGATGCCCGGGCTCTCCGACGAGCAGCTCGAGGACGTGCGCGCCTCCTTCGCCGCGAAGTCCGGCGAGATGCGCGAGGAGTCCGGCATCGACCTGATGGTGCCGAACCTGGTCGCCTCGCGCACCGCGAACCGGCTCGACCTGGCCGGCCCGGCCTACACCGTCGACGCGGCCTGCGCCTCCTCGCTGATCGCCGTCGACCACGCTGTGGCGGACCTCGCCTCCGGGCGCTGCGACGTCGTGCTGGCCGGCGGCGTGCACCACTGCCACGACATCACCTTCTGGTCCGGGTTCAACCTGCTCGGCGCGCTCTCGCCGAGCGAGCGGATCCGCCCGTTCCACCGCGGCGCCGACGGGATCCTGATCGGCGAGGGCACCGCGATCCTCGTGCTCAAGCGACTGGCCGACGTCGCGCGACGAACGGGTCTACGCGGTGATCCGCGGCACCGGCGTGGCCAGCGACGGCCGCGCCGCGAGCCTGATGGCGCCGCAGTCCTCCGGCCAGGTCGCGGCGATGCAGGCGGCGTGGGCCGCGGCCGGGCTCGACCCGCGCGAGCCCGGCGTGCTCGGGCTGGTCGAGGCCCACGGCACCGCGACCGTCGCCGGCGACGCCACCGAGCTCGCCTCGCTCACCGAGGTGTTCGGGCCCGGCGGCGGCACCGGTGCGGACATCGGCATCGGCTCGGTGAAGTCGATGATCGGGCACGCGATGCCGGCGGCCGGCGCGGCCGGGCTCATCAAGGCGGCCCTCGCGGTGCACGACGGTTTCCTGCCGCCGACGCTGCACTGCGAGGACCCGCACCCGGCGATGGCCGACACCCGCTTCGCACCCGTCATCGCGATGCGCGAGTGGGACAGCGACGGGGCCGCGGCGGGCCGCCGTCAACGCCTTCGGCTTCGGCGGCATCAACGCCCACGTCGTGCTCGAGCAGATGCCCGCGCACGGCGCCGTCGCCTACCCCCGGACGTCCGGAACGACAGCGTCCGGCACGTCACGGAGCAAGGTGCTGCTGTTCGCGGGGGCGGACGCGGCGGCGATCGCGGCCCAGCTCGAGGCGGCCGACGAGGTCCTGCTGGCCCGCGACGACGCGGCGACGCCGCCGACCGGCGGGCGGGCCCGGCTGGCGATCGTCAACCCGACGCCGAAGCGGCTCGCGCTCGCCCGCAAGGTCGTCGCGCAGGGCAGCCGTGGCGTGGCGCGGGCGCAACGACGTCTGGTTCTCCCCGGCGCCGCTGCTGGCCGACGGCGGCCGGATCGCGTTCCTCTTCCCCGGCCTGGAGGAGAGCTTCGAGCCCCGCGTCGACGACGTCGCCGCGCACTTCGGCCTCCCTCCCGGTGCGCGCGGCCGTCGGCGCCAGCCTGGGCCGGCGCGGCCTCGAGCTGGCCGGGGTGGGCCGGCTGCTGCACTCCGCCCTGCAGCGCGCTGGACCTGCGGCCCGACGTCGTCGCCGGGCACAGCATCGGCGAGTGGAGCGCCCTGATCGCCGTCCGGGGCCGCGCCCGTTCGAGGAGTTCGCCGACTCCGACCCGCGCCTTCGACGCCGGACCCGGCGTTCCCGATCTGGTCTTCGGCGTCATCGGCGGCGGCGCATCGCTGGCCGAGGGCATCATCGCGGACCTGCCCGACGTCGTGCTCTCCCACGACAACTGCCCGCACCAGTCGATCATCTGCGGCACGGAGGCCTCCGTCGCGATCGCCCTGGAACGGCTGCGCACGCGCGGCGTGAGCGGCTCCGTCCTGGCGTTCCGCTCCGGCTTCCACACCCCGTACCTCGAGCCCTACCTCGGGCCGTCCCGCGACTTCATCGCGGGCCTGACGCTGCGGCCGCAGCAGGTCCCGCTGTGGTCGGCGACCACGGTCGCGCCGTACCCGGAGGACCCCGCCGAGGTGCGCGCGCTGCTGCTGCGCAACCTCGTCGAGCCGGTGCTGTTCGGCCCGCTGATCCAGCGGCTCTACGCCGACGGCGTGCGCGTCTTCGTCCAGGTCGGCACCGGCAGCCTGCCGGGCTTCGTCGAGGACGTGCTCGACTCCGCCGCGACCCCGCACCTGTCGATCAGCGCCAACGTGCCCAAGCGCACCGGACTGGAACAGCTGCGCCGGGTCGCGGCCGCGCTGTGGACCGAAGGGCGCCAACCCGCGCTTCTCCCGGCTCACGGGCGGGTCCGAGGACCCGGCGCCGGCGCCGGCACCACCGCGCAGCGCACCACCACGGTCCGGCGTCGCAGTGCCGCCTGCGCCTCGGGGCGCCGCTGGTCCGCTCACCGAAGCGCCGGACCTGAAGCCCGCGTCCACCGCACCGCCGACCGCGCAGCCCGGCCGCTGTCCCGGTCCACCGGGACGCGGTGCTCGACGAGTTCGAGGCGCTGCTCGCCGACGCCGCGCCGGCGCCGCCGCGGTGACCGCAGCACTCGGAGCGCCGCACAGCGAGCCGGCACCACCGGCCGCCACCGGCCCGCGCAGCGCGAGCACCACGCGGGTCATGTCGCTGGCGACCGACCCCTACCTGGCCGACCACAGCCTGTTGCAGGGCCCGGACCGGCTCGGCCCGGCGGCGAAGTTCCCGATCGTCCCGGCGACCGGCACGCTCGCCCTGATCGCCGACGCGGCGGCGGCGCTGGTTCCGGAGCGGGTGGTCGTCGGGGTCCGCGGGATGCGCGCACTGCGCCCGCTCGCGGTCGAGCCCGAGGTCACGCTCTTCGTGGAGGCGACCGAACAGGTCCCGCCGCCGGCGGACGGAACGACGGCGGTCCTCGTGACGGTCGACGGGCAGGTCGCCGGGCCCGACGGCACCAGCGGACCACGCGAGGCCTACGCCCGGGCGACGGTGCTCCTGGCTGAGGCGTACCCGCACGCCGCCGGTCCTGGAGGACCCGTCGCTGATCGCGGAGCGCCCGTCCAGGGTCGACGCTCACGCCCTCTACGCGGACCGGTGGATGTTCCACGGCCCGGCGTTCCGGGGCGTGACCGAACTGACCACGATCGCCGACAACGGGGTCCGCGGCGTCGTCGCGCAGCTCGAGGCGCCCGGCTCCCTGCTGGACGCCGCGGGCCAACTGCTCGGCTACTGGGTCGCGCGGCAGCCCCGCAACGGCCTCGCGATCCCAATCCTCATCGAATCGGTGGACTTCTTCGGTGCACAGCCGCCGACCGGAGCACTGTTCGCCACCTCGGTCTGCGTGCGGTCCCTCGAGAACCTCGAGGTCGTCGCCGACCTCGCCCTGCGCGGCGCCGACGGCCGGCTCTGGTGCTCGATCACCGGCTGGACCGACCGCCGCATGGAGGGCAATCCCGGCACCGTGGCGGCCTTCCGGCACCCGGCCCTCGTCCCGCTCGCCGGGACGCCAGGAGGACGGCTGGCACCTGCTGGTCGAACCCTGGACCGACCCGGCCGCGCGCGACATCGCCGCCCGGCAGTACCTCTCACCCACCGAGTACGAGCAACTTTCCGGTCGGACGCCCCGTGCCGCCCGGCACTGGCTGCTCGGGCGGATCGCGGCCAAGGACGCCGTCCGGGACCTGCTCTGGGCCGGCGGGTCCGGCCCGATCTACCCGGCCGAGATCGAGATCGGGAACGACGCCAGCGGCGCGCCCCACGTCACCGGGCCGGGCACCGAGGGGCTGAGCGTGTCCCTGGCCCACTCCGGGCCGTTCGCCGCGGCCATCGTCGGCCGGGACGGCAGCGTCGGGATCGACCTCGAACTGGTGTCCGACGCCCCCGCCGAGGCGGCGCTGCTCACCCCTGAGGAGCGCGACCTGCTGGAGACGATCGCCCCGGGAACGGGGTCCGCCCCGGAGCGCGCCACCTGGGTGACCCGGTTCTGGACGGCCAAGGAGGCGGTCGCCAAGGCCGCCGGAACCGGCCTGGGCGGGCGACCGGCCCGGTTCGTGGTGACTCGCGTGGAAAACGACCGGTTGCTGGTCGTGGTCGACGGCGTCGGGCGCTGGGTGACGACCTCTTCGGGTGAACTTCCGGTCCCATTCGCAGTCGGCTGGACCCGGGAATCCGACATCCTGGGGGCAGACCTGGGATCATGAAACCTGCAGTCCGTCCGGCGCCGCCCGCAACCGCGCCGGAACGCTTAGCCCGCGAGGAGTTTCCATGACGACCGATGCCCGCCTCTCCGCCGAGGTCGAGGTCCTCGACGTCGTGCGCCGCCTCATCACCGACGTCGTCGGTGAGGAGTACCTGCTCGATCTCGAGATCGGCCGGGAGACCTCCTTCGAGGACGACCTGGAGATGGAGAGCATCGAGTTCGTGAAGTTCGGCGCCAAGCTCACCGAGCACTACGGCGGCGGCGTGGACTTCGCCGCGTTCCTGGCCGACAAGGACCTCGACGAGATCATCGAGATGCGGGTCGGCACCGTCGTGGACTACGTCGTCGGCGCGACCAGCTAGCGGGCTGACCGACCAGACATGTCCGACGTCGTCGCCAACGGGGTGCAGTTCCACGTCCAGCACCTCAACCCTGTCTCCGCCGCCGAGCGCACCGCGCCTCCGGTGGTGTTCCTGCACGGCCTCGGCATGGACAACATGGCGAGCTTCTACTACACGGTCGCGGGCGCGGTCGCGAAGACCGGCGCCGAGTGCGTGCTCTACGACATGCGCGGGCACGGCAGCTCCGAGCGGCCACGCACCGGCTACACGATGGAGGACTCGGTCGCGGACCTGACCGGGATCCTGGCCGCGCTGGAGATCGACGGATCGGTGCACCTGGTCGGCAACAGCTACGGCGGCACGATCGCCCTCGACTTCGCGGCGGTGCATCCGGAGCGGGCCGCCAGCCTCGTGCTCATCGAAGCGCACTTCAACGTCGACGGCTGGTCCGAGCAGATCGCCGCTGAGCGGGAGCGCGTCGCCGGCGTCGTCGCCGAGATGGGCGAGGAGAACCTGCAGGCCTGGATCCGTCGGTTCGGCCGCAAGGTCGTCAAGATGATGGACGCCCTGACCGACCTGGCCAACCACACCAGCTTCTATCCCGACCTGACGCGGAACCGGCCGATCCCGACCGAGGCTCTGCGCGCACTCGCCTGCCCGATCCGGGCCGTCTACGGCGAGCAGTCCGACGTGCCCGACTACGAGCGTCAGCTCAAGGACCTGCTGCCCCACGCGAGCGTGACCGTGGTCGAGGGCGCCGGGCACTCGGTGCTGATGGACGCCACCCCGCAGGTGCGCGAGATCGTCCTGGGATGGCTGGCCTCTCCCGAGGTGTCCGGGCGGCCGTATGCGCCCGCACCCGAACTCGACCGCCGGTAGGGCGCTCGTGGCCCGCTTCCTGATCGTCGTCCCGCCGCTGACCGGGCACATCCTGCCCACGGTCGCGGTCGGCGACGAGCTGGCCGCGCGCGGGCACGAGGTCGCGTGGGCGGGCAGCTCCACGTATCTCGAGCAGCGTGCTCCCGCCGGGGCGGCGGGTGTTCGGCATCGACGCCGAGTTCCCCGGCGAGCCGCTCTCCTCGCGCCTGGAGCGCTGGCGCGGGCTGCGCTCGGCGACCGCCTTCCGCTTCTTCTGGGAGGACTTCCTCATCCCGCTCGCGCACTCGATGGTGCCCGGCGTTCGCGCGGCCGTGGAGGAGTTCTCCCCCGACGTGATGCTGGTGGACCAGCAGGCCCTGGCCGGCGCCCTCGTCGCGCGCGAGCGCGGCATCACCTGGGCGACGTCGGCGACGACGACCGCCGAGCTCGGCGACCAGTACGAGACCATGCCGAAGCTCACCGACTGGCTGCACGCGCAGACCGCCGAACTGCAGCGCGCGTACGGCGCCACCGATCCGGTGGACCTGCGCTTCTCCGACCTGCTCGTGCTCGCCTTCTCCAGCGAGGCGCTGCTGGCCCCGCCGGAGCCGCTCGGCGAGCACATCGCCTTCGTCGGGCCGGCCCTCGGTTCGCGCAAGGCCGGGACGGACTTCGACTGGGACTGGCTCGACCCGGAGCGCGCGCACGTCCTGGTCTCACTCGGCACCGTCAACGCCGGCGCCGGCGACCGCTTCTTCGCGGTCGCGCTGGAGGCGCTCGGCTCGCTGGCGGACACCGTGCAGGGGATCGTCGTCGGTCCCGCGGACCGCCTGGACCCGCCGCGCAACGTCCTCGTCGTCGAGCGCGTGCCGCAGCTCGAGCTGCTGCCCCACCTGGACGCGGTGATCTGCCACGGCGGGCACAACACCACCTGCGAGGCCCTCGCACACCGGGTGCCGCTGGTGGTCGCACCGATCCGGGACGACCAGCCGGCGGTGGCCTCCCAGGTCACCGACGCCGGCGCGGGCATCCGGGTGAAGTTCGGCCGGGTGAACGCCACGGAGTTGCGCGAGGCGATCGTCGCCGTGCTTTCCGACCCCACGTACCGTGACGCCGCAGCGGTGATCGCGGATTCGTTCGACGCGGCGGGTGGCGCCAAGGCCGCCGCAGACCGACTGGAGAAGCTGACATGACGCAGACCTCGGAGACCTCGGTCTCGGACCGCGAGTTCTATCACGGGCAGCTCGCCGGCGGCGTCGAGAAGTTCTTCGGCCCGCGGCGCCCCGACTGCCCGTGGTGCGGGTCGCGCCGGCTGAAGGTCGAGGTCCGCAGCCGCGAGCTGTTCCAGCGCAAGCCGGGCAAGTTCACCCTCGACCGCTGCCTCACCTGCGGCCACGTGTTCCAGAACCCGCGCCTCACCGGCGAGGGCCTCAATTTCTACTACCGCGACTTCTACGACGGCCGCGGCGCGGCCCAGGCCGACGAGATGTCCTCCTACGGGGCGCCGGCCAACATCGCGCGGGCCGAGCTCGTCAAGCGGCACACCGGCCCGGACGGCCCGCGCTCCTGGCTCGACATCGGGACCGGGTGGGGTTACTTCGCCAAGCACGCCGCGGACGTCCTGCCGAACACCGTCTTCGACGGACTGGACCAGGGCAGCGGTGTGGACCGCGCGCTGGAGCGCGGCTGGCTGGCGCACGCGTACCGCGAGAACTCCTTCCCCGAACTCGCGGAGGAGCTCCGGGGCCGCTACGACGTCATCTCCATGCACCACTACCTGGAGCACACCACCGACCCGCGCGCGGAGCTGGCGGCCGCGGCGAAGGCTCTCGAGCCCGGGTCGCTGCTGGAGATCGAGATGCCGGACATCGAGTGCCTGCTGCGGCACGTCTTCCGGTCCTGGTGGATCCCCTACTTCCAGCCCCAGCACCTGAACTTCCCGACGGTGGGCAACCTGCTGGCCGCGCTGGTCGAGCACGGCTTCCGTCCGCTGGAGGTGCAGCAGGCCGAGGCGCACCAGCCGGCCGAGCTCCTCATGGTCGCGGTGTTCCTCATGACCACCCTCGCCCCCGACCCGTCGCACCCGTGGCGTCCGGTCGACCCGCCGCAGTGGCAGCGCACAGTCAACGAGGTCGCCTGGGCGAAGGTGTTCCCGAAGCTGATCTCGCCGGCGCTGAAGGCCGACGCGTTGATCTGCCGGGGCGTCCACAAGTTCCTGGAGCACGGCAATGCCTACCGGATCGTGGCGGTCCGCGAACCCGGAGAGGGGAGCAAGTAATGCCGCCGGTCAGCGAAGCGGAGCGCGAGCAGTACCAGCAGGAGATCGCGCGCGGCTGGAGTCGCTACTTCGAGCCCAAGGTGTCCACCTGTCCCTGGTGCGGGTCGTCCGACCTGACCCGCCGGCTGCGGACGACGGACATCCTGCAGGCCAAACCCGGCGTGTTCTACCTGGACCGCTGCAAGACCTGCGATCACATCTTCCAGAACCCGCGGCTCAATCTCGACGGCCTGGAGTTCTACTACCGCGACTTCTACGACGGCTTCGGCCGCGAGTTCATCGACTCGGTGTTCTCCTCCCAGGGCTGGCTCTACGAGGGGCGCGCCAAGGTCGTCGACGGCTTCTTCGGACCCGAGGGCCCGAAGAACTGGCTGGACGTCGGCACCGGGTACGGGCACTTCGCCAATGACGCCCGGCAGAAGTTCCTGCCCAACACCACCTTCGACGGTCTCGACATGGGCAGCAGCCTGATCGAGGGCAAGGCCCGCGGGTGGCTGGACACCATCTACCCGGGCCAGATCGACGACCACGTCGAGGCGATCCGGGACAAGTACGACGTGATCTCCATGCACCACTACCTGGAGCACGTCCGCGACCCCCGCCACGACCTCGACGTCGTCGCCGACGTTCTCCGGGACGGCGCGTTCCTCTCGATCGAGGTCCCGGACGCGCAGTCCTGGCTGAGCAGGATCTTCGGCCGCTGGTGGGCGCCGTGGTACCAGCCGCAGCACCAGCACCTGATTCCGCTGCCCAACCTGCTGGCCGCGCTGCGCGAGCGCGGCCTCACGCCGGTGCGGGTGCAGACCCGCGAGGCGCACATCTCCGGGGAACTGACCTGCGCGTACATCTTCGCCCTGGCCAACCTCGCGCCACACCCGGACTCACCCTGGCTGCCGGAGCGCACAGCGGCCCAGCGCAAGTTCCACGAGCGGCTCTGGAAGATCGCGCCGAAGGCGTTCCCCACGCTTTACAAGCTCGACTTCCTGCACCTCGGACCGCTGGTCGCCCGCCTCGGCGGCTCGAACGCGTACCGCGTCCTGGCCCAGCGCGATCCCCGGGGCGCCTGACCTCGTGTGTGACACCTGCGCGCCGGCGCCACCGCCGTTGAACACGGCGGACTACGAGGCGATGTTCGACGCGGCGCGGCCGTACTACCAGGCGGAGATCGCCAAGGGCATCGAGCGGTTCTGGTCCCCGCGCCGGCCCGACTGCCCCTGGTGTGCGTCGAAGAACCTGAAGCGGATGTTCGCCGCCCGCGACACCACCCAGAGCAAGCCGGGACGGTTCGAACTGAACCGGTGCCGGACCTGCGGGCACGTGTTCCAGAACCCGATGCTCAACCCCGAGGGCCTGAACTTCTACTACAAGGACTTCTACGACGGCATCGGCCGGGCGACGATGGAAGCGGTCTTCGACCCCCGCACCGACATCTACCACTCCCGCGCCAAGATGCTGGCGCCGTTCTTCGGCCCCGGCGAGGAACCGAAGAACTGGCTCGATATCGGCGCGGGCTACGGGCACTTCTGCCGCGACGCCGCCACCGTCTTCCCGAACACGACGTTCGACGGCCTGGACCAGGGCCAGGGCGTGTTGGACGCCGTGGAGAAGGGCTGGATCAATCACGCCCACCACTCCTGGTTCCCCGACCTGGAAGCGGAACTGACGGGGCGTTACGACGTCATCTCGATGTTCCACTACCTCGAGCACGTGCTCGACATCCGCACCGAGCTCGACCTCACGCACCGGGTGATGCCGGACGGCGGGTACCTGCTGATCGAGGTGCCCAACCCCGAGTCGATCCTGCGTGTGCTCGGGCGCTGGTGGATCCAGTGGTTCCAGCCCCAGCACCTGCACATGCCACCGCTGGGCAATCTGCTCGCGGCGCTGACCGAGCGCAACCTGCGGCCCGTGGCCGTGCAGCTCGGCGAGGCGCACATCCCCGTCGACATGATCTGCGCCGCCGGTGCGCCGTTCATGGCGTACGCCCCTCACCCCGGAGCGCCCTGGCTGACCAAGCCGCGCACCTCGTGGCGGCAGAAGCGCCACGAACTGGTGTGGCAGAAGCTGTCGCCCCCGTTCCTGCGGTTCGGGTTCAAGGCCGACGCCTGGCTGGACCCGATCATCCGCAGGACCGGGCAGGCCAACCTCTACCGCGTGCTGGCCCGCAAGGAAGGGCCGAACCCGCTCGCCGGGATCACTGCAGAGAGCGGCCCTTCCAGCTGAGTTCGCCCCGCGCCGCCCGCCGCACCGAGTAGACGTACATGAACGCCGACAGCCCGGCGGAGACCGGGCTCGCCAGGACCCACGGGAAGATCCGGTCGCGCGAGGCGCGCCCGGAGACGACGCGACCCGTCACCGCCGCCGCGTACCCGATCAGCCCGACTCTGGAGCCGCGCAGTGCGGCCAAGGGCGGCAACAACTCCGACCACACCAGCCGGGCAAGGGTCTTGACCAGATGGCGCCGGGTGGGGAACAGGATCCAGATCCAGCGGGCGTAGCCGTCCCGCAGGTCGGCAAAGCCGGTGTACATCCGGCACGCCGCGATTCCCGACCCCTCGACCGCCACGCCCCGGGAGCCGGTTGCCTTGAGCACCGAGGCGAGCCACAGGTCGTCGATGACGGCATCGCGGATCACCGCGTGTCCACCCGCGCGCTGGTAGGCGGCGGTGTCGACGACGATGAACTGACCGTTCGCCAGCAGCGAGCCGTTCTCGTGCGAGTCCTCCGCGTGCCGCATGTCGACCATGCTCAGCCGGGTCCACGCCGTCAACGGCTGCAGCAGGTACTCCGCGAGGCTGCCGGTGATCTGCCGGGGGTACGGGGAGACCCAGTCCAGGTACCGCCGGCGCATCAACGTGATCGCGGAGGCCATCGCGTGCGGGGAGAACGTCACGTCGGCGTCGACGAAGACCAGGACCTGGCCGGTCGCAGCCTCCGCCAGCTGGGCGCAGGCGTGCGGCTTGCCCCGCCACCCCTCGGGCAACGAGCCACCGGCGAGCACCCGGACCCGCGGGTCGCCGCCGGCCGCGTCGAGCACGACCTGCGCGGTGCCGTCGGTGGAGTTGTCGTCGAGAACCAGGATCTCCAGGTCGTCGACCCCCTGCTGCCGGACCAGGGACCGGATGCCGGGCGCGATCCGGTGGGCCTCGTTGCGGGCCGGCATCAGCACCGAGACCCGGTCGGACACGGGCGGCGGATCGTCCGGCGGGATCAGCGTGCGGCGCGCGTTCCGCCAGACCCGCTGCGCCTGGTAGATCGACCGCGCCGTGCCGCCGGCCACCACCACGTTCCAGAGCAGCCGGCCTCCCCGCACCGTCTTCCCCTCCCTCAGGCCATGTAGAGCGGAGCCACGTCGACAACCCCGGCAACGCCGATCAACACGGGATACCCGAGAAGGCATCCCATACCCACCCAACCTGGCCGGCCGCCCGCCGCGCCCAGCCCTCGGGCGATCCGCCACAGGTGGACCTCGATCGCCGCCGGCACGGCCAGGGCCACCTTGAGCAGCAGCGTCAGCCGGGTCCAGACGGTTCGCACCCCGGCGCCCACCCCGAAAATCCGATTCGACCCGAATTCACCCGAACAGTTGATCAAGATCATCCGTTTATCCGAGCCTGACCGGGCCGGCACAGGGCACAATCCTCCTCGTGACCGAGCATCAGACGATCTCCACGCGCACCCTGCCGCCGGCAGTGGTGGCGCTGGTCGCCGTCGCCGCCGTCTTCCTCGGCGGCGCGACGCTGATGGCTCTGGTCTCCGCCATCGGCTTCACCGGCGTCATCATGCTCGGCGGTGTCCTCGGCTCGTTCGCCTTCGTCGCCCTGACGCTCTCGCGCCGTCGCCCCATCGGTACCGACTGAGCTTCAGAGGCTGACGGAGCCGCCCAGGAACCACGGGGCGACGAAGAAGAGAACCGCGACGGCGCCGATGACGGCGTAGGCGACGAGGAAGCCGGCACTGGTGCGCGTCGGGCGCCCGGAGGCCCTGCGCAGGTGGCGAGCGATCCACCACAGGTGCACCTCGACGGCCAAGAGCAGAGTCAGCAGGACAGCCGCGTGCACGAAGAACTCCCGGGCCTGCGACCTCAGCTCCGGCGCGAAGTCCACGCCGTACATGTCGAGGAAGACGATCCCCAGGACGACGTGGAAGATCGTCCAGGCCGCAAGGACAGCACCCGACACCCGCGCGAGCAGCGCGAGCCTGGTCCACGCCGTCCGGACGAGCGGCATCTGACCAGGAAGCAGCGGCAGCGGCGCGAACCGCGGCGTCGCCCCGGGGACGGGACCGGACCAGGACACGCAAGCTCCAGCGATGGGTAGGACAAACAGGCTCAACCCCGTCCCAGTGTGGGGCGCCGCCACCGGAGTGACCCTCCTGCGATCGGTCAGTGCCGCCTGGCCGAACGGGCCAGGCGTCGCATTACCGATCTAGAACGGTGGCGGGTCGTGCCCGGGCGGGTCGGGCAGGTCCGGCAGCACGGGCTCGATGGGGACGAGGTAGACGTGGCCGAGTCGGGTGGTCCATTCGAAGGTGTCCTCGACGCGGCGTAGTTGCCAGCCGGCTTCGGTTTTGACCCGGTGGTCGTGCCGGCACACCGGGTCAAGGTTCGCTTCGACGGTGTCGCCACCTTTGGCGTGGTCTTTGAGGTGGTCGATGTCGCCGGTGCTCGCCGGGGCGCGGCAGCCGGAGCCGATGCAGGTGTCGATGGCGGCGATGACCTCGCGGCGCAGCGCGGCGCCGGGGGCGCGACGGCGGGGGTCGAGCAGGCGGACGGTCGCCGGCTCGCGCAGTTTCTCGGACAGCTCGAACAGGACCGGATCGAAGGAGCGGACCAGGTCGGGGGCGATCGCGGTGGCCAGGTCGGCACCGGCGCCGAACAGGCGGGGGATCAGGCCGGCGGGCACGACGATCTCGATCACCGCCTCGCACGTCACGGCGCGCTTCTTGGACCCGGTGGGGCGGGAGGACATCAGCCCGGTGCGGACCAGGTACCCGTCCGGGCAGGTGAACAGGTAGCGCCATTGGGCGGCGCCGAGTTCGCGGACCATCTGGCGGGCGAGTTCGGCGTGACAGGTGCCCCACCCGGCGAGCTCGGCGGGGTAGCGGTCCAGGCCGAGCAGGGTGGTCAGGCGCACCCGCAGGTGCACCCCGGCCCAGGAGGACCGCGGCCGCGCACCCGGCTCAGGCTTCGGCTCCGGCGCCGCCTCGGGCTGGGTGGACTCGGGCTCGGTCTCGGCGGCTTCGGGTGCAGGCACCGGCGCAGGGGTGGACTCGGGTGTGGGCTCGGTGGCTTCGGCGTGGATCGCGAGGAGGGCGGTGAGGATCTGGTCCTCGCTCAGCCCGGAGTAGGTGCCGTCGGTCAGGCCGAGGTAGAGGTCGGCGCGGATGTGATCGATCGGGCGCTTGTCCCCGCCCCGGCGGGCCGCGCGGGCCAGCAATTCGATCCGCTGCGTGGCGGCGGCGACCCGCTCCACCGGCAGGTGGATCCCGGACAGGGACGCGGTGCCCTCGGGGTCGCGGGAGGAGGTCACCTTGCGGGCTTCGAGCTTGCCCTCATAACGGCGCTGGGCCCAGTCCGGGTCCAGGGCGATGGCCATGGTCTTGATCTCATCGGCCAGTTGCCCGGTGGTGAGCCGGGTCGGCGCCGAGAGACGGCAACGCGGCAGCAGGGTGTTCACCACCGACAGCGCGTGGGAATCAGCGAGTTCCAGCGTCCAGTCCGCGAACACCCGGGCCCGGGCCGGGTCCAGCTCACCGGAGGCCATCGCGTCGTGCAGGTCCGGGAGGCGGTGCACCACCGCGTGGGCCTCGTTCACCAGCAACTGCGCCGCCCGCCGGGTCAGACCCAGCGCCGTACGGACCTCATCGGCCGACCACTCGTCCGGGTCACTCAGCCGGTGCGTGGAGTCCGCGCCGTCGCAGAGCACCGTCTCCCACACCGCCTCGAGCAGGGAAGCGCGCTGACGCGAGGTCTCGGCGTACCGCTCGCGCAGCACATCGACGACCTGGTGACCGGTCAGCGTTCGAAGCCCTCCCACGAGACAGACACTACGACCCACCACCGACAGTTCTTTTCCGAGCGCGCGGTCTCGCCCGCAGCTGGGGATGAGGAATCTGATTGTCAGTCAGGCCGCTGCTGGGGGCTCGTCTTCGCTGGGCGATCGCGCGGCCCTTCCAGGTCACCTGGTCCTTCTTGCGGCGCCGGACCGAGTCGATGTGAAGACCGGCGGACAGCGCCGAGGGAGCGCGTAGCCGATATCCGCGGGACGTCCGAAAAGCCGAGCGCTATAGCTCACGGTTCTTCGGACGCAAGCGGGGTCACGCGATCGCGCGGCCCTTCCAGGTCACCTTGTCCTTCTTGCGGCGCCGGACCGAGTCGATGTAGAGACCGACGGACAGCGCCGAGGATGCGGGGTGCAGAAAGGCGTCCGGCACCAGGCGGTCCCCAGCCCTGCTCCCGGAGATGACGCGCCCGGTGACCCCGGCGGCGTACCCGAGCATGCCGAGCTTCGATCCGCGCAGGGCCGCCAGCGCCGGGAGCACGTCGGAGGCGAGCACCTTCGCGCAGGTGCTCACCAGAACCCGGTTGTTGCCGAACAGCACCCAGAGCCAGCGGGTGTACCCGTCGCGCAGTTCGGCGAAGCCTTCGTACATCCGGCACGACGCGACACCGGAGCCGTTGACCGCGACTCCACGGGAGCCGGTGACCTTCAGCGTGGCGGCCAGCCAGACGTCGTCGATCATCGCGTCCTTGATGGCCTCGTGGCCGCCGGAGCGCTTGTAGGCGTCGGCGTCCACGACGATGAACTGCCCGTTGGCGAGCAGGGCGCCCGGCTCGTGCGAGTCCTCGGCGTAGCGCATGTCGACGACGCTCAGACGTACCCAGGCATTGACCGGCTGCATCAGGCGTTCGCCGAAGCTGCCGACGATCTGGCGGGGGAACGGCGAGATGTAGTCCAGGTTCTTCTCGCGCAGCAGCGCGACCGCGGCGGCCATGGCGTGCGGCTCGAATTCGACGTCGGCGTCGACGAAGACCAGGACCGATCCGGTGGCGGCCTCGCCGAGCTGGGCGCAGGCATGAGGCTTGCCGCGCCAGCCGGCCGGCAGCGGCTTCCCGCCCATGATCCGGACCCGTGGGTCGCCCCCGGACGCCTTACGGATGACATCGGAGGTGCCGTCGGTCGAGTTGTCGTCGAGGACCAGGATCTCCAGGTCCTCGCACCCGGTCTGCGCAACCAGGGAGCGGATCGGCGGGCCGATGCGGTGCGCCTCGTTGCGGGCCGGCATCAGGACCGAAACCCGCTCGGTGATGGTCGGCGGGTGGGCGGCAGGAACATGCTCGAGGCGGGCATTGCGGGCAATCCGGACCGCCGTGCGGATGGCCCGGTAGGTGCCGGCGGCAAGGACGGCCTTCGCCGCCAGCTTCGCGCCGCGCATGTCTCCTCCGACCGTGATGCCGCCCCGAAATGCCCTCGCCCATCCGGGCAACGGCAGGCTACCGAAGATCGACTCGCTCTATCCTGAACTCATGACTGCGGAGGCGGGGGCGGCGGAGCTGACGCCCGACCTGGCCGAGCAGATCGCCGCGGTCCGGGCCAAGTATGCGGCGGACGTGGCCGGCGGGCTCGAGCACTTCTTCGAGCCGCCGCGCACGACCTGTCCTTGGTGCGAGTCCCCGCACCTGAGGAAGCTGATGAGCTCTCCGGACCTGATCCAGCACAAGCCCGGTCACTTCACGGTGATGCGCTGCCGCAGCTGCGGGCACGGCTTCCAGAACCCGCGGCTCAGCCTTGAGGGCCTTGACTACTACTACCGGGACTTCTACGACGGCATCGGCGGCGAGCAGGTCGAGAGCGGGTTCGAGCTCGGCCGGGACGGCAACCTGGCCCGCGCACGGCACCTGCAGGATTTCTTCCCCGGCGATCCCCCGCGCCGGTGGGTCGACGTCGGCACCGGCTACGGGCACTTCTGCCGGGACGCCCGCGAGATCTGGCCGGACACCCGCTTCGAGGGACTGGACATGGGGGTCAGCGTCGAGGAGGGCAAGGCCCGCGGCTGGCTGGACGACGCGCACCGCGGCTTCCTGCCCGACCTCGCACCCGGGCTGGCCGGCCAGTTCGACGTGGTGAGCATGCATCACTATCTGGAGCACACCCGCGACCCGCGGATCGAGCTGGACAGCGCCGCGATGCTGCTGCGCGAGGGCGGCATCCTGATGATCGAGGTGCCGAACCCCGAGAGCCTGTTCGGCAAGATGGTCGGGCGCTGGTGGTTCCCGTGGCTGCAGCCGCAGCACCTGAACTTCGTCCCCCGCGCGAACCTGATGCAGGCGATGATGCACCGCGGTCTGCGTCCGGTCCTCGAGGTTCGCGGCCCCTCGCACATTCCGGTCGACATGACCTTCCTCGGAGTGCTGCCGCTGCTGGCCTACGGCCCGTACCCGGGCATGCCGTGGTTCGCCGACGCCGAGGACCCGGTGCGTAAGAAGCGCTTCGACCGGATCGTGAAGCTCGGCCCGAAGGTGCAGAAGGCCACCGCGCCGCTGGAGAAGGTGCGCACCAGGCTCGCCCACGCCACCGACCGCGGCAACACCTACCGGGTGCTCGCTCGCAAGGAGAGCTACAGCAACTCATGACGCGGGCGCCTCCGGCGCTGCGAGCAGCCGACCTGCTTGGATGCCCCATGGCCAAGCACCCGGTGATCGCGCCCCTGCCGAAGGACCCGCCCGCGCTCGACGGCGTCGAGCACCGCTGGATCACCACCCCCGGCGGTCTCCGCATCCACGTCGCCCTGGCCGGCCCCGAGGACGGAGCACCGGTGATGCTGGTGCACGGCTTCCCGCAGCACTGGTGGGAGTGGCGTCACCAGATCGCCCCGCTGGCCGCGGACGGGTACCGGGTGATCGTGCCGGACCTGCGCGGCGCCGGGTGGAGCGACGCCCCGCGCGGGCCGTACCGCAAGGTCGCCATGGGCCACGATCTGGCTGCGGTGCTCGACGCGCTCGACGTCGGTCCGGTCAAGCTCGCTTCGCACGACTGGGGCGGCCCGGTCGCGTTCTGCCTTCTGCTCGAGCACCCGGAGAAGGTCACCGGGTTCCTCGGCTTCAACACCCTCGCGCCGGTACTCAAGCTGGACGGCGGGATGCTCAAGCACTCCTGGGCCTTCTGGTACCAGTACCCGATGCTGGCTCCTGGGATCGGCCCCAAGGTGCTGGCCCAGAAGGACGGCCGCTACCTGCGGATGCTGTGCAAGTGGGTCGGCGGGGACTATCGCTGGAGCGAGGAGGACACCCAGCTCTTCCTCGGCCAGATGCAGGATCCGGCCAAGGCCTACGCCGGCTCGCAGTGGTACCGCACCTTTCAGGCCAGGGAAACGCTGCCCTGGATGCGCGGTAAGTACGCCGACCGCAGGGTCACCGTGCCGGTCCGGTGGGTCACCGGGCTGGACGATCCGGTGGTCACGCCGACGATGCACCGCTGGTACGACGACCTCATCGCGGACTGCGAGTTCGAGAAGGTTCCGGGTGTCGGGCACTGGATCGTGGAGCAGGCTCCGGAGCTCTGCCTGGATCGACTCCGCGCGTTCATGAAGTTGTAGGCGTCCAGGTCTGCGGGTCCGCCGGGCCCTGCTCGCCCGAGGCCATGTCCTTGACCTCGTGCGGCTTGCCGTCCTCGAACGGCGGGAACCACAGGTACGGGATCTGCTTGCGGGAGCCGTAGGTCAGTTGCTTCTTCAGCTTGTCCGCCGCGTGGTAGGTCTCGACGTTGAAGCCGCGCGAGCGCAGCGTCGCCGCGGCGGCCAGGGCCTCGGCCCGGCGCTCGTCGGAGGGCACGATGACGAGTACCTGGGCGGGCGAGAGCGGCCCGCCGGTGATGGTGCCGTCGGCGACCAGCTTGGCGAAGATCCGGCTCAGCCCGATCGACATCCCGATGCCGGGCAGGTGCCTACGGATGAAGGAGCCGGCCAGGTCGTCGTAGCGGCCCCCGGAGCAGATGCTTCCGAAGCCGGGGGCGTCGTTCAGCGTGCCCTCGTAGACCGTGCCGGTGTAGTAGTCCAGGCCCCGTGCGATCGACAGGTCGGCCACCACGGATCCGGCCGGCAGGTCGGCGAGCTCCCGCATCACGTAGCCCAGCTCGGCCAGGCCCTCTTCCAGCAGGGCGCCGCCGGAACCCAGCCCGGCGATCTCGTCGACGACGTCAGCGCCTCCACGGATCTGAGCGAGGTCCAGGCACGCCTTGATCTGAGTGTCCGTCAGTCCCAGTTCGCTGCCGAGCAGCTGGCCAGTGGCGTCAGGGCCGATCTTGGCCAGCCTGTCGGCGATGCGGATGACTCCGACCGGATCCGTGATCCCGACGCCCTCGTAGAAACCCTGCAGCACCTTGCGGTTGTTGATGCCGAGGGTGAAGCCCCCGCTGTGCCCATCAACAACGAGGAGATCGGTGAGCACTTCGTGGATGATCCGGGGCAGCTCGGCGTCGAAGGACAGCGCGAGCGAGTCCTGGCCGATTACGTCGATGTCGCACTGGGTGAACTCGCGGAAGCGGCCCTCCTGCGGACGCTCGCCGCGCCAGACCCGCTGGATCTGGTAGCGCTTGAACGGGAAGACCAACTCGTTGAAGTGCTGGGCGACGTAGCGGGCCAGCGGCACCGTCAGGTCGAAGTGCAGCCCGAGACGCGCCTCGTTCGCTGACGCCGGGTCGGCCTGCAGCCGGCTGAGCGTGTAGACCTCCTGTGAGGTCTCGCCCTTGGACATCAGGACCTCGAGTGCCTCCACCGAGGGCGTCTCGACCGAGCAGAAGCCGTAACGCTCGTAGGTGGCCCGGATCCGGTCCAGCCATTGCTGCTCGACCAGGCGAACCTGCGGCAGCCACTCGGGAAAGCCGCTGATCGCGACGGGCTTGACGATGCGGTCCTCGGCCATGGGGCGCGATTCTTCCAGAGCCGGAATCAGAGACGCCTGTGCATGACGTGCAGGCCGACCAGGCCGTGCTTCGGGTGGTCGAACGCGTCCGGGACGGTGGCGAGGATCCCGAAGCCGAGCGAGCGCCACAGCCCCACCGCCCCGGTGTTGGTCTCGACCACGGCGTTGAACTGCATGGCGTGAAAGCCGTCCGCCCGGGCTGCGTCGAGCGCATGCTCGCCCAGTGCCCGCCCGATGCCCTTGCCCGCGTGCGCGGGGTCGACCAGGAAGCTCCCGTTCGCCACGTGCGAGCCCGGGCCGTCGAAGTTGCGGGTCACCTTGGCCGAGCCGACCACCCCGCTCGCGTCGACCGCGACGAGGACCCGGGCCCCGGGACGCATCCACCAGCCCCGGGCCGCGTCCTCGGTGATGTCGCGGTCGATCGTGTAGGTCTCGCCGGCGGCCATGATCGGCCCCAGGAAGGACCAGATCTGCGCCCAATCCTCCGCCGTGGCGTCCCGGATGTTCACTCCGGGACGGTCGCGGTGCTGAACCGGGCCCGCGAGCGGTGGATCAGCGAGCCGTCGGCCTCCCGGTGCGGCTCCCACATCGCGTAGACGTCGGCGCGGGCGGCGGGCAGGTTCTCCGGCAGGACCTGGTCGATCATGATCCGGCCGCCGTGCGAGCCGACCCAGGCCCAGTACCCGTCGGGGTCCGGGAACACGATGTCGTGCTGGAGTTCGGTGATCTCGACGCCCGTGAAGCCGGCGTCGGTGAGCATCTCGGTCATCGTGTCGTGGGTGTCGAAGGGCTTGTCCGGGTTCGGCTCCCAGGGCGGACCGATCCGGTGGGAGTAGAGGATCCCCATCGTCTCGTCGAACTTCGGGTCCGACGGGCCGAACGAGCTCATCGCGAACCGGCCACCCGGCCGCAGCAGGGCGGCGACGAGGGGCATGGTCTTGCGCGGCTCCGGGACGAAGAACATCACCATGCCGGCGGTGACGACGTCGAAGCTGCCGGCCGGGAAGTCAGGGTCGGACGCGTCGCCGAGCTGAACGCGGGCCTGCGTCAGCCCGCGCCGGTCCACCTCGGCCGCGCAGAGCTCGACCATCCGCGGCGACAGGTCCGTGCCGATGACCGAGCCGGACGGGCCGACCGCCTCTGCCGCGGGGAACAGGCAGTGCCCCCGCCCGCACCCCAGATCCAGCACACGCTCACCCGGCTGCGGGGCGACCCGGCGGACCAGCTCGGCCCCCAGCGGGGCGAAGAACTCCACCCCGACCTGCTCGTAGCTGTCGGCCGAATTGTCGAACGCCGCGGCGATCACCGCCTTCGTCTCGGCGTGCGCGACGTCTTGATCTTGCTCCGATTGCGCTGTGTCACCAACGGCGTCCTGCGCCACTGCGCCCCTCCTGGGCCCCGACCGGATCCGGCGGGCCGAGGCTATCGCTCGTCGCGGTACGAAACTGCGTGATTGCTGACAGTCCGATTTACCGGGCAATGGCCGATATTAATTACTTCTGGTCATGATCGAATTACCGTCGGCGAGAGTCTTGAGCGGTTTTTATCCGTTTTGACCGAGAAGATGTCTGGCGGTAACCAGTTGTGTATTCAAAGTCGCGCCTGAGTAGGAAGGCTTAGACGCGCAGTAACCGGTTGATCGCAGAGATGACTGCTCCCGAGACTTCACAAGATCCACTTCGGTAAAGCAGTTTCTTGATCAACTACACAACACACATCAGGAGTTACGCAGAGTCGCTTCGACCGAGACCCGGCCCGAGGCGCAGTGCGGATCTCCACCCCACCTCACGAAGGAGAATCACATGTTGGGTGACCTTCTCGGTCCCGTGTTCGGCCTGCTCGCCACCCTGAAGCTTCGCCTGAAGCTGGGCTGACACACCCCGCAAGAAAGGGCCGCGCTCTGAGGGCGGCCCTGGAAATGAGGGATCCCGTGCGGGCGTTTGGAGGTCGCCCGCACGGGATCCCCTCATTATTCACCCTTTCGCCCGCGAAACGGGCAATTCCTTGTGCTGCTGCGCCCGGACTTGTCTTCCCACCCGACGAGGTGACGCGTTGGCCGGAGCCGAACGGCTCATCCGAACCGGGATCCGGTCCGTCCGGTTGCCGCTGCTGGTTGTAGCCCTTGCCTCGATCGCGACGGCCGCCGGCTCCCTGGCCCTTCCCCACGCCCTGGGGCAGGCGCTGGACGACGCGCTCCGGGAAGGCCCGGGCGACGGTCCGCTCGGGCTGACGTGGGCCCAGGTCACGGTCGGCATCCTGCTCGGTCTCGCCTTCGCCGAGTCCGTGCTCGCCCTCAGCGACGGCTACGCGACCGCCGGGGCCACCGCGCGGATCCGCGGGCTGATGGTCGGGCACGCCACGCGGACCGGTCCGCGGCTGACGCGACAGATTCCCCCGGGCGACCTGGTCAGCCGGACCAACGCGAACGCCACCCAGGTCGGCCAGGCCGGGTCTGCGCTGATCAAAGCCGTCGGGGCCGGTGCCCTCGCCATCGGCGCGATGGTGATGCTGTTCCGGATCGACGTCTGGTGCGGCACCGCCTTCCTGGTCGGCCTGCTGCTGCTCAGCGTCCTGCTGGCAGCGCTCATCCGCTCCGTCACCGATCTCACCGAGCAGTACTCGGCCGCGCAGGGCCAGATCGCGGGTCGCCTGACCGAGGCGCTCAGCGGCGCGCGCACCGTGGCCGCCGCCGGAACCGTGGCGGCCGAACGGTCCCGGGTCCTGCAGCCAGTCGACGACCTGCGTCGCCACGGCGCTTCCTACTGGACCGCTCAGGCCTCGGCCATCGGCCAGAGCGCGGCGTTGCTGCCGGTGCTGGAGGTCGTGGTGCTCGCGGTCGCCGGATGCCAGTTGGCCGCCGGCCGGCTCAGTGTCGGTCAGATGGTCGCCGCAGGCGCCTACGTCGGGCTCGGGATCCGGGTCGTGAACGCCGTGTCGCATCTGCTGGCCTTCGCCCAGGCTCGGGGCTCGGCGCGCCGGTGCGAAGCCGCACTCGAGGTCCCTGCGACCGGGTACGGGGAGGTCGGCGCAGTCACCGGCGCCGGCTCGCTCACCCTCGTCGACGTCTGGGTCGGCACCGGTGACGAGGCGGCACTGCGGGGGATCACGCTGCACATCCCGGCGGGCGTCAGCGTCGCCGTGGTCGGTCGCTCCGGCTCGGGGAAGTCGACGCTGGCCGGTCTGTTCGGCCGGCTCGTCGAACCCGACGCGGGCGTCGTGTGCATCGACGGACAGCTCATCCGTGAGCTGAGCCCGGCTGCGCTGCACACCGCGGTCACCTACGCCTTCCCCCGGCCGTCCCTGCTCGGCACGACGGTCGGGGGCACCATCGCCTTCGGATACCACCGGCCGGGCCCGGACGTGGTCGCCGCCGCTGCCCGCGCCGCATGCGCCGAGCCCTTCATCGCGCGGCTCCCGCTCGGGTACGCGACGCCGCTGCTGCAGGCTCCGATGTCGGGCGGCGAGGCCCAGCGGCTCGGGCTGGCGCGCGCGTTCGCCCACCCCGGACGGGTCCTGGTGATGGACGACGCCACCTCCAGCCTGGACACCGTGACGGAGCTTCAGGTGACCGCGGCACTGCAGGCGGGTGGTGCCGGCCAGACCCGGGTGATCGTCGCGCACCGCGCCTCCACCGCCGCGCGCGCGCACTACGTGGTCTGGCTGGAACGGGGACGCGTTCGCGGTTACGCACCACACGAGGTGCTGTGGGCGGACCCGGCTTACCGCGCGGTGTTCGGCACGGGCGCGCCGGACCCGTTCGCGATCGAGGATCTGTACGCGAGCTCGGCACCGGCCGCCGGCGCGGACCTGACCCGGGGGATCGCGTGAGCGGCACTCCACGCGGCGCAGTCCGGCACGCGCTCGTCGGAGCGTGCCGGGCCAACCCGCGCGCGGCGACGATGACCGTGGCCTGGACCGCGGTGTCGTCGGTGCCGGCCTTCCTCCACGGGCGCGCGGTCGCGCATGCCCTCGACGACGGGTTCCTCGCCGGCGACCGGCGCACCGGCCTCACCTGGCTCGCGGTACTCGGAGTCACCGCCCTGGTCGCGGCGCTGGGCGCGGCCCGGGCCGTGCGCGCCGTCGGCGGTCTCGTCGAGCCGTTCCGCGACCGGCTCGTCGAGTTCGTCGTCGACGAGACGTTGGAGTCGGCCACCGCCGAGGGGGGACGGCCCGACGCGGGCGCCGTCGCGCGGCTGTCGTACCAGGTCGAGGAGGTGCGCGGCGCGTTGGGCGGGGCGATTCTCGGCGTGCTCAGCTTCGTCGTCACGGTGGCGAGTTCGTTGGCCGGCCAGTCCACCCTCTCCCCCGACGTCCTCTTTTTCGTCGTTCCGCCGCTCGCGATCTCGCTGCTCGTCTTCGCGCTCTCGCTGCCGGTGATCGTGCGCCGCGAACGTGCGCTGATCCTCGGCGGCGAGGACGTTGCCGCGGACCTGCAGGCCACCTACGAGGGCTTGCGTGACATCCAGGTCGCCGGTGCCGGGGACGTGGTGCGGGCCGAGGTCAGCGCGAGTATCGAGGAGAACGCCCGACTGAGCCGCTCCCTGGCGACCGTGACTGCCTGGCGGCTGATCGTGGTCGGCCTCGGGGCCCGGCTGCCGGTGGTGCTCATCCTGCTCGCCGTGCCCTGGCTGGTAGACCGCGGCGCCTCCCCTGGAGAGATCGCCGGTTCGGTCACCTACGCCCTGGCGGCGATCGCACCGGCGATGACGTCCCTGACAAGCTGCGTCGGCGACTCGATCATCCCCCTGTGGGTGACGCTGGGCCGCATCCTCGGCTCGGGCAGGCCGCGTCCCGGCCAACCCGCACCAGTGCCCGGAGGGGAGCACTGGCGACCGCACCCCGCGCTGGTCGAGGTCCGCATCCGCAAGCTCGGGTTCGCCTACGGTCCGCACGCCGAGCCGGTGATCCGCAACCTTTCCCTCACCGTGATGCCGGGTGAGCACATCGCCGTCGTGGGCCCGAGCGGCATCGGCAAGTCGACGTTGGTGAACCTGGTCTGCGGCATGCTCCGGCCCGGCACCGGCACGGTCGGCGTGGCCGGGGCGGACATCGCGGCGCTGGACCCGCAGACCCGCGCACGGGTGCGGGTGCTGATCCCGCAGGAGGCCTTCGTCTTCACCGGCACGCTCGGGGAGAACATCCGCTACCTGCGACCGGACGCGACGCCGGAGATGATCGAGTGGGCGTGCTACGCGGTCGGGCTGACGGACCTGCGGCAGCGGCTCGGTGGCCTGGCTGCCCCGGTGGACCCGGAGAAGCTCTCGGCCGGTGAACGGCAACTGATCGCGTTGACCCGCGCCTACCTCTCGGCCGCACCGCTCGCGGTGCTGGACGAGGCGACCTGTCACCTCGACCCGGCCGCCGAGATGGTGGCCGAGCAGGCGTTCGCCGCCCGCGGCGGGACGCTGGTCGTCGTCGCGCACCGGATCAGTTCCGCGCTGCGCGCCGACCGGATCCTGGTGCTCGACGGGACGAGCGCACAGCTCGGCACGCACGCCGAGCTGATGGCGAGTTCAGCGCTCTACCGCGACCTCGTCGGCCACTGGAGCGGTGTCCCCGTGTAGATCAGAGCCAGCCGGCTTCGCGGACGATGCGGATCGCGTCGATCCGGTTGCGCGCACCGAGCTTGCCGATGATCTTCGACAGGTAGTTGCGCACGGTGCCGTCGGACAGGCAGAGCCGGGACGCGATCTCCCGCACGGACTCACCCTGCGCGGCCCGGCGCAGCACCTCGAGCTCGCGCTGGGTCAGGTTGTGCGAGTCGGTCTCCAGCGCGGCGATCGCCAGCTTCGGGTCGACCACACGCTCGCCGCCGGCGACGCGGCGGATGCTCTCGGCCAGCCACGAGGCCGGCGCGTCCTTGTCCACCAGGCCCTGCGCGTGCGCCTCCAGGGCGCGGCGCAAGGTGCCCGGGGTGACGCTGCTGGTCAGGACCAGCACCTTGCAGCGAGGCGCGGCCTCGTGCAGCTTGCGCGAGAGCACGAAGCCGTCGCGCCCGGGCACGTCCACGTCGATGATCGCGACGTCGGCGCGGGTGCGGGCGACAGCGGCGACGGCGTCACCGTCGGACCGCACGGCGGCCACGACCTGGATGTCGCGTTCGAAGGACAGCAGCGCAACCAGCGCGCCGCCGTAGAGGGCAAGGCTCTCGGCGAGGACCACCCGGATCACGCCGGCACGGCGCAACTCCTCGGCGCGCGCCGCGTTGGCCTCGGCGGCCGACACCGACGAGGCCCCGGCCTGCGGGACCACGGCGTACCCGGTGGCGACCTGCGCACGCACGGTGGCAGGCGCCTGCAGGTGCGCACGCGTCTGTGTCGCATCGGACGGCGTCCGATAGCTCATACCATCCACGCTCTGAGTCCCCCCGTGGCCACGGAAACAGCGTGCTCGCACCGCCCGGAGCGGGCGATGAAGATCACGGTACTGAGGCTGGTGTTACTGCAGTTCTGCTTTGCAATATCGGGTCAGTTCTTTGTGGGGGTGTCACTCGAATGGGTGAACGTACAGCTATCCGAACAAGCGGAAATCCCCGACGTAGTCGGGCAAACCAGCACGAAATGCCGCCACCCCCTGCGGCCTGACGCACCGTCAGACCCTAGTGGGTCCGGGCCCGGGTCAAGAGCCGGATGCGTCCGTCCGGGGAGCCGCGGACGAGGTCGCGACCGGGAGCCTGACGGTGAAGACCGTATTGCCCGGAATGCTCGTCACCGAGACCGTGCCGTGGTGCGCTGCGACCACCGCCGCGACGATCGCCAGGCCGAGTCCGGTGCTGCCGGCGGCGCGGGAACGCGAGGAGTCGCCGCGGGCGAACCGCTCGAAGACCTCGGGCAGCAGCTCCGGCGCGATGCCCGGGCCGTTGTCGGCGACGGTCACCACCGCGCTCTCGTAGGGGCGCGGTGCCCTCGGTGCGCAGGCCCACCGTGACCACGGTCTCCGGCGGGGTGTGGGTGCGGGCGTTGGCCAGCAGGTTGGTGACGACCTGGGTCAGCCGTGCGTTCTCCCCGATCACGCTCACCGGCTCGTCGGAGACGTCGAGCCGCCAGACGTGCGACGGGCCGGCCGCGTGTGCGTCGCCGACCGCGCCGATCAGCAGCTGCGTCAGGTCGACCGGTTCCCGCACCAGCTGGCGCCCGGAGTCCAGGCTGGCCAGCAGCAGCAGGTCCTCGACCAGGCCGGTCATCCGGACCGCCTGCGACTCCACCCGGCCGAGCGCGTGCGCGACGTCGTCGGGCACCGGCTCCTGACTGCGCCGGCTGAGTTCGGCGTAGCCGCGGATCGCGGCCAGCGGGGTGCGCAGCTCGTGGCTGGCGTCGGCGACGAAGCGGCGCACCCGCATCTCACTCGCCTGCCGCGCGTTCAGCGCGGCACCGACGTGGCCGAGCATGTTGTTGATCGCGGCGCCGACCTGGCCGACCTCGGTGCGCGGGTCGGTGTCGGCGTCCGGCACCCGGACCGCGAGCGCCACCTCGCCGCGGTCCAGCGGCATGGTGGCCACCTGGGTCGCGGTGGCGGCGACCCGGCGCAGCGGGCGCAGCGTGTAGCGGACGATGGCCGCGCCGGCCGCCGCCGCCAGCGCCAGGCCGGCGAGGGTCACGGCGGTGATGATCGCGGCGAGGCGGAAGACGGTGTCGCTGATGTCGTTCATCGGCAGACCGGTGACGGCGAGGGCAGTGCCGCCCCCGACCGGGACCGCACTGCAGCCGGTAGTGGCCGAGAGCGCCGCCGAGGTCCCGGGTGTGGGGCCGTTCGTCCGGGCCGACCGTGAGCAGCACCGTGGGGTCCCCGGTCACGGCGGACGGCCCGGGGACGGTGACATCCCCACCGGTCGTCTCTGCCTTGAGCACGCAGCGGATCACCGATGATCTGGCCGTTGCGGATGAGGGCGATCACGGTGCCCTCGGTCTGGCCCTGGGCGAAGGCCAGGTCTGAACCGGTTGTTCCCGGGTGACTCGCATCCCCCGGGCGGTGCGCATCGCGGCCGCGTCAACCTTCTCGTCGAGCTGGTCGATCAGGTAGCTGCGCAGGGCCACCACGCTGACCACGCCGATCACCAGACTGACCACGGAGAGCAGGGCGAGCACGACCGCGAGCAACCGGGTGCGCAGGCTCCAGCTGCGTGGACCGCAGGCGGCCCACGCGCTGTGCAGCCGCCCGCGGGACTTCTCGGGCTCCGGGGACGGGGCCAGGGGGGTCTTCGAGCGTCTCCGCCGTCACGAGCTGGTCACTGGTCGGCCGGCTTGATCACGTAGCCGGCCCCGCGCAGCGTGTGGATCATCGGCGCCCGGCCGGCGTCGATCTTCTTGCGCAGGTAAGAGATGTAGAGCTCGACGACGTTGGCCTGCCCACCGAAGTCGTAGTTCCAGACCCGGTCCAGGATCTGCGCCTTGGACAGCACGCGGCGCGGGTTGCGCATCAGATAGCGCAGCAGCTCGTACTCGGTCGCGGTCAGCGAGATCTCGTCGCCGCCGCGGCGCACCTCGTGGCTGTCCTCGTCGAGGGTGAGGTCGCCGACGACGAGCAGCGCCTCGTTGCGCGCGTCCGCGGCCTTCGTCCGCCGGATCAGGCCGCGCAGCCGCGCGACCACCTCTTCCAGGCTGAACGGCTTGGTGACGTAGTCGTCGCCGCCGGCGGTCAGGCCCGCGATGCGGTCCTCCACCGCGTCGCGCGCGGTGAGGAACAGGATCGGGATGTCCGGGGTGTCCGCGCGCAGCCGGCGCAGCAGCTCCAGGCCGTCGACGTCCGGCAGCATCACGTCGAGCACCACGGCGTCGGGCCGGAACTCGCGCGCCGCCTTCAGCGCGCCGGCGCCGTCGCCGGCGGTGCGGATCTCCCAGCCCTCGTAGCGCAGGGCCATCGAGAGCAGGTCGGTGAGGCTGGGCTCGTCATCGACGACCAGCACGCGGACCGGAGATCCGTCCGGACGCTTGAGCTGGGTGCGGGCGTCGGTGCTGCTGTCTGGGCCTGAGGTGGGCATGATCCTCATTCTCCGGGTCGCTCTGTTCCGACTCTGTGTGATTTCTGTGCTGTTTCTGTGGATCCCACTGTGCCCGCTTCCGGCCCGCCCACACCTTCGGTGTCCGCACTCATCTGCACGGCCAAGGCCTCAGAAAGGTGACTCCAAGGTTCCTCGCGACCCTGTTCGTATACGCACTTCGGACACCGCCCACCTGACACTGGAGCCCAACTCATGGACATCTCGACCGTTCCGTCCGAGTCGCCCTCGCCCGGTCCCTGGAGCCGGCGCCGCCGGCTCACCCTCGCCTTCACGGCCGTCGCCGTGGTCGCCGGTGGCGGCGTCGCCATCGCCGCCGGACAGCCCGACACCGACACCACCGACCCGACCTCGGGGACGGCCACCGCGAAGCCCGTTCCCGGCAAGGCCGCGTTCGGTCTCGGCGGTGTGCTGCACAGCGAGTCCGTCGTCTCCGACGGCAACGGCGGCTACGTCACCCACCTGACCCAGATCGGGGAGATCGAGTCCGTCGACGCCGGACAACCTGACCGTGGTCAGCGAGGACGGCTACAAGCGCTCCTGGGCGCGGACCGCGGACACCGTCGTGGGCGGCGGCGGCTGGAGCGTCACCAAGAACGACGACGGCTCGTTCACCGTGAAGAAGGACACCGGCGACCTCGCGGCCGGCGACCAGGTCCTGGTGGTCGGGACGCTGAAGGACGGCGACGCGACAGCGCAGCGGATCGCGTCCCGCCCGGACGGCGGCGAGATCCCCGGCATGATCATGAAGCGCTTCGAGGGCGAGTTCGGCGGCAAGGAATTCGGTGACAGGGCCGACGCCCCGATGCTCAAGGAGCGGATGCTCGAGCGCTTCGGCAAGGGCGAGGCCGTGCCCGGACCGATGGGCGGACCCGGAGGGGAGATCCGCAAGTTCGAGTTCCGGACCGGCCCGGACGGAGAAGCACCCAGCCCCGGCGCGACGCCGGCCGAGCCCTCGGCCACCAGTTCGGGGTACGTCAAGACCACCTGACGCATCCCTGTTGGCCCAAGGCCCCGCTCGGTTTGATCTCGCTGCGCCCGATTCGCCCGTATCGTCTCGGGAATGCGTCCCCACCGCGCGCTCTGCCGCGCCCTGGCTCTGACCTTGGGACTGGCCGTGGCCGGGACCGGGCTCGCGGGCCCCGCCGCCGCCCAGGAGCAGCCCCGCCGGTCCTTCGGCAGCGCGGTCTCGATCTTCGGCGAGGCCGGCGACCCCGTCACGGGCGGCAAGAACCTCCTCTGGCGGGCCGGTCCCGACGTGGTCACGATGACCAGCACCCCGACCCGGGACGAGGTGCAGATCCTGGCCACGGGCGCCGACGGCGAGCAGTTCGACTTCCGGTTCCAGACCCGGGAGGGCGAAGACTTCACCTTCGGCACTCTCGGACACCGCCACGACCCGCACGCCCGACCTCGGCTCGCTCAGCATCACCGGCGGGGGCCGTGGCTGCGACGGCGGACAGACCGGCCACTTCACCGTGCTGGACACGACCCCCGATCTGCGGCGGGTGTGGATCCTGTTCGAGCAGCGGTGCACCGGCGCCGCCGGATCCTCGTTCGGCGAGATCCGGATCAACCAGGACAACGACCCCGCGCTGATGATCGCCCCGAAACGGGTCGAGTTCCCGAGCAAGCCGCTGGGCATGGACGGCGGGACGGTGCCGGTCACGTTGATCAACACCGGGGACGAGGCGATCGCCTTCTCCAGCGCCGAGATCGTCGGCCGCAGCACCCGGACCACGGCGACCCCGCTGATCGACGACAACTTCGCCATCAACGGACTGCTGAGCTTCGGCATCAGCGGTAACAACTGCGCCAGCGTCGCGCCCGGTGAGAGCTGCGTCGTCCTGGTGACCTACCGGCCGGTGGTCCTCGGCCCGGTCGAGGCCTACCTCAACGTCGTCGACACCCGCGGCGGCGCGCACCAGATGTCGCTGGCCGCAGTCACCGTGGCTGCTCCGCCCGCGTAGGGCGGACCGTCACCCGGCGGCGGGACCCTCGCGGCTGAAGTCCGCGTCGGCCAGGACCTGCTTGCGGGCCCGCTTGGCCAGGCGGTCGACGTAGACCGTGCCGTCCAGGTGGTCGCACTCGTGCTGCAGGCACCGGGCGACCAGGCCGGTGCCACCGACCGTGACCGGCTCCCAGTTCAGGTCGAACCCGTGGACGTGGGCCTCGGTGGCCCGGGCGAGCATCGCCGTCGGGCCGGGGACGGACAGGCAGCCCTCGGTCCGCTCGACCAGCTCCCGGGGCCCGTCCGGCAGGTGCAGGACGGGGTTGATCACCGTCGCCACGACGGTGCGCCCGGTGGAGTTGCCGTCGTCGTCCTCCTCCGGGCAGTCCATGACGAAGATCCGCAGCCCGACGCCGATCTGGTTGGCGGCCAGCCCCACCCCGTGGGCGGCGTACATGCTGGCGTACATGTCCGCGACCAGCTGCTCCAGGTCCGGGGTCTCCGGCGTCACCGTCGCGCACGGCCGGTGCAGGACGTCCTCGCCGTAGTAGGTGATGGGGCGCACCTGCCCGACCTTCTGATCCGCTCTCTGGTCAGTGGTGCCACTCTCCGCCTGTCCGCCAGAAGTCATGCGCGCGATGGTATTCGGCGCCCGTTGTGCAAGATGGGGGCATGGCAGGGATCTCCAAGCTCAGTTCCGGCGTGGTCGGCATGGCCGGCCGGGTCAACACAGGGCCGACGCCGGTCGCCGGGCGGGTCCTGCGCCTCGGCGGGACCCGGCTGCCGCTGCTCTCGCCCGGGCGGCTCTACGTCTGCGGGATCACCCCCTATGACGTCACCCACCTCGGGCATGCCGCGACCTTCGTCTGGGCCGACGTCTGCGCGACTGCGATGAAGCTGACCGGGGTGGACGTGGCGGTCTGCCGCAACGTCACCGACGTCGACGACGTGCTGACCGCGGCGGCGGCCACCCGCGGGCGCAACTACGACGAGTTCGCGCTGAGCCAGGAGTTCCTGTTCGAGCAGGACATGACGGCGCTGCGGGTGGCCAAGCCCACCTTCGAGCCGCGCGCCCGCCACCACGTCTCCCACGTGATCGCGCTGGCCTCCGCGCTGCTCTCGCACCGGAAGGCCTACGAGCGCGAGGGCTTCGTCTACTTCCGCGGGGCGGTCGTCCCGGAGGAGTTCGGGGTTCCGCGCGACGACGCGCTGCGGCTGTTCCGGGAGTTCGGCAACGACCCGGACGCCCCGCTCAAGGAGGACCCGTTCGACGTCGCGGTCTGGCGGCCCTCGGACGAGAAGAACCCGGCCTGGCCGAGCCCGTGGGGCTGGGGGCGCCCCGGCTGGCACGCGGAGTGCGCCGCGATGGCGCACGCCCACCTCGGCCCGGGCTTCGACGTCCTGGCCGGCGGCGCCGACCTGGTGTTCCCGCACCACGCCTACCAGATCGCTATCGGCGAGGCCGCCTCTCGCATCGGGCACCTGACCCGGGGCCGGCTCGCGGTCGGCACCGTGCACGTCAACGGCGCGAAGATGGCCAAGTCCACCGGCAACCTGGTGCTGGTCTCCGACCTGCTCACCGAGCACCGCGCGGCCGGGGTCCGGCTCTACCTGCTGGACCGGCCGTGGGCCGACCCGTGGGAGTTCAGCCACGAGGACCTGGCCGCCGCCGACGCCCGGCTGGACCGGCTCTACGCCGCCGCCGGCAAGCCCAACGGCGGCGGCACGGCCGGCGAGGCCGTCATCGACGCCCTGCTGGACGACCTGGACGTGCCGACGGCACTGAACATCGCCGAGGAGGCCGGCGGCGACGCGGCCCGGTTCCTGCTCCGCACCCTGCGGGTGGACGGCGTCGACATCTGATCCGTCGTTCATCTGTCCGGATCCGCCCTTAGGAATCATCAGGCGGGTGGGCTAGCGTCAGCGGCGTACTCCTCGCTGCCTTGCTGCGCAGTCCGTGGTCATCCCCCTCGGCTGCGCGGTGATGCGACTCCCGGCGCGACAGCGGAGGTTCGATCCGTCGTGCATTTTGGTTTGTTCGAAACCGTGCTGATCGCGGGGTTCGTCAATGCCGGCCTCTACGGCTTCCTGCCGATCTCGATCATCCTGAGCTACCGCATCTCGCGCACGATCGCCTTCGTGCACGGCGGGATCGCCGCGGCCGCCGCGCTGGCCTACTGGCTGCTCTGCTTCGAGTCCCCCGAGTTCCTGCCGGGCGAGGACGTCGTGCCCAACTTCATCATCCAGTTCGGCTCGGACGCCTCCGGCGGGAACCGGTACGGCAGCCGGCCCGAGCTCGACCCGCTGGTGGCACTGCTCCTCGTCATCGCGATGGGCGCGGTAATCGGGGCGGCCTACGGCGCGATCGTGATGTCCCGGCGGATCGCCGGACTCAACATCCTCACGCTCACTGTCATCTCCCTCGGGGCGATGATGGGCCTGATCGGGTTCTTCCAGTACCTCAACGTGCAGCCCGACTCCCTGCCGTCCAGCCCGTTCGGCAGTCACACCTACGTCTTCGACGACGTCCCCCTCACCCGCCACCGACTGGTCACCCTCGCCGTCGTCGCGGTCCTGTCGCTGATCCTGGGCTTCCTGCTCACCCGGACCCACACCGGCCTCGTGATCCGCGCGTTGGCCGACGACCAGGAGGCCGGCGTGTGGTGCGGGGTCAAGCTGCGCGCCGTCGGCACACTGGTCTACGCCGGCTCCGGCGCCCTGGCGGCGCTGGCCGGAGTGCTGATCGCGGTCACGGCCGGGCCTAACCCCGCGGAAATGCTGCTCCTGTTCCTCAACGGCTTGGCCATCGCCGCCGTCGGCGGGATGCGGTCGATCCCGCTGGCCTTCGTCGGGGCCCTGGTGTTCTCGTTCCTGGAGACCGCCCTCATCGTGGGCTTCTTCGGCGAGGTCGACCGTGCGCTGCAGGCCGTCGTGCTCTACGGCGCGCTCCTCGCGATCATCGTCACGGTCGCGCGGTTCAGAAAAGAGAACGTGTTCCTGCTGGAAAGGCAATCGCTGTGAGTGCCAGCCGGAGCATCCTGACGGTCCGTCAGCTCATCGCCGGGTACTCCGGTCAGGCCGTGCTGCACCGAGTGGACATGGAGGTCCACAGCGGGGAGGTGGTCACCCTGCTCGGGGCCAACGGCGCCGGCAAGTCCACGTTGCTCAAGACCGTGATGGGGACCGTACCGGTCATCGCCGGCGAGATCAGGCTGGCCGAGAAGGACATCACCGGCTGGGCGCCGTACAAGCGGGTCGGCGCCGGCATCGGGTTCTCCCCCGAGGGTCGGCGGGTCTTCGCCAACCTCACTGTCGAGGAGAACCTCCTGATCGGTGCCACCTCGATGAACAAGAGCGCACCGGCGCGACCAGATGGCCTACACCGGCGAGCTCTTCCCCGTCCTCGCCGAACGGATGGGCCAGCGGGCCGGAACGCTGTCCGGCGGTGAGCAGCAGATGCTCGCAGTGGCCCGGGCGATGATGACCAGACCCCAGCTGCTGCTGGTCGAGGAGCCGTCACAGGGCCTGGCCCCGATGGTCGTCGACCGGATCTACTCCACGCTGCGCGAGATCGCCGCCGACCGCGGGGTCGCGGTCCTGATCGCCGAGCAGTTCCAGCAGGTCCGGGAGGAGTTCAGCGACCGGATCCTGGTCATCGACAAGGGCCAGATCATCCCGGACGAGGAGCTGGCCAGTACCGGCCCCGCTGCTGGATCGGCCGACGGGGAGGTGCCGGCATGAACGTTCCCCACCTGACCCGCCCCGACGTCCGCCGGACCACCTCCCGGCCCGTGCTCACCGCCATGTCGTCTCCGGGGTCGGTGATCGCGGTCGCGCTGGTCCTGGTCTACGCCGTCACCGCCCCGGACTACAAGGTCTTCACCGTCGCCGGCGCGGTGCCGATCGCGCTGACCGGTCTCGGCCTGCTGGTGCTCATCGGCTGGGCGCGCGAGATCTCGCTGGCCACGGCCGGCATCTTCGGGTCGGCGATCTACCTGATGGGCTACCTGACCCGTAACTCCGACAGCGGACCCGGCGCGAACGGCGTCGGCGGGGTCAAGGGCGGCGACCTGCCCTGGGTGCTCGCCGCGATCATCGTGATTGCCGGCTGCGCGCTGGCGCTGGCGCTGATCGCGTTGTCCTCGGCCCGGCTGCCCGGCATCTACCTCGTGGTGCTGACGCTCGGCCTCCAGATCCTCATCGAGCGCACGATCTACACCTACGGCGACCTGGCCGGTGGGCTGTCCGGCGGTGACATGCGCGGCAACGCGCTACCCATCGAACGCCCTTACTTCTTCGGCATCGACATCCAGGGCGACACCGCGTTCTACTTCTTCGCCTGGGGCTGGCTCGCACTCGCCCTGGTCCTGGTGGTCCGGCTGCGACGCTCCCCGATGGGGCTGGCCTTCCACCTCGTCGGCGCGGACCGGCAGGCCGCGGCCGCGGTCGGGATCAACCCGCTGAAGTTCCGAATCCTGGCTTTCGCCATCTCCGGTGCACTGGCCGGCGCGGGCGGCATCGTGTCGGCCTGGCACCTGCAGTCACCGCCGGTCTTCCTCAACCTGCTCTCGCCGTACTCGCTGGTGCTGCTGGCCATACCGGTCCTGGCCGGCCTGGACTCGATCGCGTTCGTCGTCCTCGTCGCGGTCTCTTTCCAGCTGACGCCGGTGCAGTTGGAGTCGCTGCGGATCAGCCCGTTCATCCTCGCAGCGTTCGGCCTGCTGGCCGGCGCGGCCTTCGGCTCGCGCGGGATGGGCGGGCGGGCCGCGGACCTCTGGCGCTACCTGATGCACGGCGGGCGGCGCACCCGGACCGCGCGGGAACGCCTCGACGCTGCTGTGCTCCGCAGCTCCGAGGGCCTGGGGGCCGAGGGTGGCGAAGCCCCGATCGGCATGCTCTCGGCGGCGGACCGGGCCGCCGCCCTCGCGGTGCTGGAGCGCTGGCTGCCACCGCGCCCCGAGATCGTCAACGCCGCGGAGGCCCGCGACGTCGTGGTGACCTTCGGCGCCGTGCACGCCCTGGACGGGGCCTCGATCCGCGTTCCGAACCAGTCGATGGTGGGCCTGCTCGGCCCGAACGGCGCCGGCAAGAGCACCCTGTTCGACGTCATCTCCGGCGTGCGCCGGCCGGACGCCGGATCGGTCTCGCTGTTCGGCACCGACGTCTCCACGACGCCGGCCTGGGACCGCTCCAAGCTGGGCCTGGCCCGGACCTTCCAGACCACCCGGGTGATGACCGACCTCACCGTCGGGGACAACCTGCTCTCCGGTGCGTACCAGCGGATCGGGATGAACCCGCTGCGCTTCCTCGCCGGCGACCCCCGCGCCGCCGCTCGCATGCGCGAGGCCGAGAACGCCGCCTGGGCGGCGGCCCAGCTGCTGGACATCGACCGGTACTGGAACGAGCGCGCCGGCACACTGGAGTTCTCCGCGCGCCGGCGGGCCGAGATCGGGCGCTGCCTGCTCGCCGGCCCGCGCCTGCTGCTGCTCGACGAGCCGGCCGCCGGGCTGGACCCGGCGTCGAGCGTCGCGCTGTTCAGTCTGCTCAAGCGCCTGCACGCCGACCTCGGCCTGACCGTGCTGCTCGTCGAGCACTACGTGAAGGCGGTGTTGGACTCGTGCGACCTGGTCTACGTGCTGGCCGAGGGCCGGATCCTCGCGGAGGGCACGCCGGCCGAGGTGGCCGCGAACACCGAGGTGCGGGAGCGCTACCTCGGCACCCGGATGCGCTACGTGCCCAAGGTCGTGGTCGAGACCGACGCCGCCGCGGCCGCGGCGACGCCGGAGGACGCCACCGCCGCGGAGATCAGTTCGCCGTGAAGGGCTCGGTCCCCGGCACCAGGCGCAGCCCCTTGATGCCGGAGTGCTGCTGCGCATAGGTGAGCGCGCTCACCAGGTTGACGACGCCGTTGCCGGCCGGGTACGGCACCACGATGAGGCTGGAGGCGACGCCGAGCGCGCGGCCGTCCTCGTCCAGCACGCCGCTGCCGGAGTCGCCGGGAATCACCGGGGTCAGGAAGTAGGCGATGTAGGCCCAGTGGTCGTCGGTGCTCTTGACCAGAACGCCGTGTTTCGGTGAGAGCTCCTGGACCCCGTAGCGCAGCGGGGAGTTGCCGTAGGAGACGGCCAGGTCGCCAATCCCGGCGGTGCCGGAGGCAAGCCCGGTCGGCCCACCGAAGAAGGGAACCGAAGGGTTGAGCGCGGCGACCGCGGAGTCCGGGAGCCGGACCAGGGCGAAGTCGTTCGTCCGGCAGACGTTCTCGTCGGACTCGCGGACGGCCTGCATGGTGTTCCACGAGCTGTAGGCCAGCGTGCCCCTCACCTGCGAGCCGTGGACCCGGACCTCGGTGCCGAGCGGCAGCACCGGGTCGATGCAGCCGTCGAACTCGTCGGGCTCACCGCGGCTGGCGCAGTGCGCGGCCTGGCCGAGGTAGTAGTGGCCGGCGGCGTCGGTGAAGACGAAGTTGGCGGTGCAGCCCTTGCCGTCGGTGACCAGCAGGACGCCGGGGTGGAGGGTGGCAGTGTCGGCAGGAGCGAAGTCGGGCGGGGCGGCGCCGGCCGCCCCGGCCGGCGGAACCGCGGCGATCACCCCGAGCGCAGCGCGAGCGCGACCCAGGCGCGGCGCAGCCGGGTGGGTCGGGTCACGGGTCCTCCTTCAGGGCTCACCCCTCATACGCGCGACTCAGCAGTTCGTTACGTCGTGACCGGGCCGGACACGGATGAGGCGTACGTCACATTTGAGGTTAAAGTAAAACTTTGTGATCAGAGGGTCAGGAGGTGCCAGTCGGGTATGTCCCGATTTGGGCCGCCGCATCGGCCAAATGGTGCCTGTGCGTAGTTAGCTTGCGACAGAACGTTGCGGACCTAGGCCGACACGCCCAAACGGCTGTACAACTGCCTCACGCGGCTTCACGCTGACCAATCTGCGATGTTTAGTGACGAGTTGTTGGGTATTGGAAGGGGATTTGCAGGTGATTACGGCGCACACAGCCCTCCACGCTGGTGCCCCGTTTACCTTGCCCCGGCCCGCACCCGGTTCCCCGTCCCCGGTGGGACGGCGCTGATGGCCAGCCCGGTGCTCTACCGCCGTCGCACCGAACAGGCCCAGGTGCCCCGGGCCCGGGGCCACGGTCGCGTCACGGTCGCGCCGGGCCCGCCGTCGCCAGGTGTGGTCGCGCCAGGGCTACGGCGCCATCGCCGTGATCGTGCTCGTGGTGGCCGCCTGCGCGTCCGCGCTGACCTCGGTCTACCTGCTGTCGCTCGTCAACTACTGAGCCGTCGGCTCCGGCGTCGGCTCCGGCGTCGGCTCGTCGGGCGTCGAACTCTGCTGCACCGCCGGCTCGGCCGCCGGCGGGTCCTCCGGAGCCGACCGGTTCTTGGCGACCGGCTGCGGTGACGTGCTCGGGGTGGGCGTCGGCGTGGGGGTCGGCGTCGGCGTCGGCGTCGGCGTGGGGGTCGGGGTCGGGCGTCGGGCTGGGCAGCACGGCGCTGTTCCACCAGGAGTGCCGCAGGCCCATCCGCGAGGCGAAGCTGCTGCCGGTGACGTTGATGCTCTTGGTGGAGCCGATCAGGCGGACCTGGAGTACGCGGCCGCCCCAGGCGCCGTTGCCGTCGCGCTGGGTCACGCGCAGTGCCTGGATCCTGCCGATCTCGGGGTAGCCGTTGTTGACCGTCGAGGTCTTGAGCTTCGCCTCCCAGGCATGGCCACTGTTGGCGACCGTGCCGTCCCAGGGATCAGGCTTCGCGATCAGGTAGGGCTTGTTCCCGTCGGTGCTGAACCCACCGTTGGACGCGGAGAACTCGGTCAGCGCGGGTGCCCCGTTGTAGGTGAGGAAGCGGCCCTCGGTCGCGTGGACCGCGGCCGTGGTGCTCGGCGCCTCCCAGACCCGGGTGACCCTGCCTTTCCCGTCCGTGCGCTGCACGCCGTGGTAGACCTGGCAGGCGGTCGTGTCGCAGATGTCGGCGAACCCGAGCGAGGTGTAGCGGGCCTTCCAGAGCGCGTAGGTCCGGGCCGCCACCGACTGCGACTCCAGCGCCGCCGGCGCCCAGCTCGGGAACGACTCGCTCGGCACCACCGAGCGCAGGTAGTCCCGCATCTTGACCTGGTTGACCACGCGCAGGCCGGCGCCGTTGACGTACGCCTTCGCCTGGCCGCGGTAGTCGCGCTCCTCGGAGCCGGAGATGACCACCCGCACCAGGCTGGACGGCTTGTTGCCGCGGAAGCTGACCGGTCCGACCGCCGTGGCGTTGCCGCCCAGCTTGAGGGTGTGCCAGGCGCCGTTGGACAGGCCGCGCAGGCGCAGCTTGCCTCCGGAGGCGCGCGTCACCTTCCACACCGAGACGTGCCCACGCTTCATCCGCTTCGGCAGCACGCGCCAGTCACCGCCGGCGGTGACCTTCAGCCCGTCGGACGGGCGGACCTCCAGGTCGTTGTCGGCGTCGCCGGTGATGTGGACCCGTAGCGCCTTGGCGTCGTTGCCGGGCGAGAGCGTGGTGCCGGGGTAGTAGAAGGCGAGGATCTCCGGGTACCGGATGCCGAGGGTCGCGGCGCCCTGGGCGCCCCACTGCGACATCCCGCGGCCGTGGCCGTAGCCGTGGCCGTCGAGGTCGAAGATGCCGCCCACCGGCACGATGTCCGGCTCGGTCGCGGCTCCGGCATTGGAGGACAGCGCCGGCGGCAGCACCAGGGCAAGGCCGAGCACGGCCGCGGCGGTGATCCGGGCACGACGCATGTGACGGCACTGCTCCTGTCCGGCTCGACCCCGGGCGGGCGGCTCGCAGCCGCCCCATATCTGAAACGCCCCCAGATCTCGAATGTAACAGGAGTGATGGAAGTGACAGTAGGGGTTTGATGAAATTGAGACCCACAGGACCCTCCCCGGGTATCGGCGCCGCCGAGGAACTGAGGGAATCGTCACGACAGGTGAGTGTACTCGCGACGACGCCTTCCGGATCCGCCCGCGCCCGATGAGGAACGTGATGAACCCGCCCTGCGGCCGCTGCGGCGGCGCTCCTGCTCGTGCTCGGCCTCGGCGCGTGCGGCGACGGCGACACGGACCACGCCGCCCACGACACCGACGACCGCCTGCCACCATGCCCGGCGGCACTTCCATGGCCGGGATGGACATGAGCCAGGTCGGCGACGGAATGAAGGCCACCGTCAACGGCTACACCCTCGCCGCGGTGAAGGCGCCGAGCAAGGCCGGACGAGGCCGGGAAGCTGACCTTCCGGATCGACGGGCCGAACGGCGTCCAGAAGGACTACACCCGCCAGCAGACCAAGCTGATGCACACCTACCTGGTCCGCAAGGATCTGACGCAGTATCAGCACATCCACCCGGCGATCGATGCGGCCACCGGCATCTGGAGCGTGGACCTCACGATCCCCGAGCCCGGGCCGTACCGCGTCGTCACCGAGTTCGAGGCGCTCACGCCGGACGGCAACTTCGACGACCGCATCCTCGGCACCGACTTCACCGTCGCCGGCACCTACAAGCCGTCGACCGCCGAACCGGCGGCGCTGGATACCGCGACCGTCGACGGCTACGAACTGAGCCTGGACGGCGCGCCCAAGATCGGCGGCGGTGACCTCAAGCTCAAGATCACCAAGAACGGCGCCGACGTCACCGACCTGCAGCCCTACCTCGCCTCCTTCGCCCACATCACCGGCTTCCGCGAGGGCGACCTGTCCTCGGTGCACGTCCACCCGAACGAGGCCCCGACGGACGACGACGCGAACGCCACCGGCGGCCCCGTGCTGACCCTGGCCCCGATGTTCATGGAGGCCGGGACACTACCGGCTGTTCATCCAGTTCCAGACCGGCGGCGTCGTGCACCTCGTCCCGATGGACGTCGAGGTCACCTGACGCTGCGTCAGGTACTCGCAGGGCCGCCCGGTGGGAGCCACTTCACTCGCCACAACCCCGCTTCACTCGCCAGGTCCGACGTGTGAAGCAGCCATTCAGCGAGTGAAGTCGTCGGTGCGGCGAGTGAAGTGGGCGGTGGGGCGAGGGAAGGGGTTAGGCGAGGCCGTCGATCTCGGAGGTCGCGGCGGTGCGGCGCAGGCCGCGGTAGGCCTGGACCGGGCTGTGGCCCAGGTGCAGGACGCCGTACACCTCCTGGCAGATCGGCACCGGAACTCCGCACTCCTCGGCCAGCTCGACGACCACGGCGGAGGTCTTGATGCCCTCGGCCACCATGTTCATCTCGGCCACGATCTGCTCGGTGGTCATGCCGAGGGCGAGCTTCTCCCCCACCATCCGGTTGCGGCTGTACGGGCTCATGCAGGTGGCCATCAGGTCACCCAGGCCGGTCAGGCCGGAGAAGGTGCGCGGATCGCCGCCGAGCGCCTCGCCGAGCCGGGTCAGCTCGGCCAGGCCGCGGGTGATCACCATCGCCTTGGTGTTGTCGCCGACGCCCAGGCCGGTCCCCATGCCCGCGGCGATCGCGATGACGTTCTTCAGCGCGCCGCCGAGTTCGCAGCCGACGACGTCGGTGTTGGTGTAGACGCGGAACCGCGGGCTCGCGAACACCTTCTGCAGCGACGCCGCGACCTGTTCGTCCGGTAGCGCGATCACGGCCGCGGCGGCGTAGCCGGCCATGATCTCCGCCGCGAGGTTGGGCCCGGCGAGCAGGCCGATCGGGTGCCCGGGGAGCAGTTCGTCGATGACCTGGGTCATCCGCAGCCGCGTGCCCTGCTCGATGCCCTTGGTCAGGCTCACGATCGGGATCCACGGCCGGACGAACTCGGTGCACGCCTCGAGCACCCCGCGCATCCCGTGTGACGGGATCGCCGTGACGAGCACGTCGGCCTGCATGACCGCTTCTTCCAACGAGGTCGTGGCGCGCAGCCGCTTCGGCAGCGAGTAGCCGGCGAGGTAGCGGCTGTTCTGGTGCTTCTCGTTGATCTCCTCGACCACGGTCTCGTCGCGCGCCCAGAGCAGGGTGTCGACGTTGCGGGCCGAGAGCGCGGCCACCGTCGTCCCCCAAGAACCGGCCCCCAGCACCGCGACCTTGACCTGACGCATGGTGTTCCTCCGCTCGGGCAGCCGATGGGCCGCCATCCTTGCACCGGCCCCCGGTTGCTGTCCCGTACCGGGGCACGCTGTGCCCGACTAGCCTTTCGGCATGAGCTCCGAGCCCCCACCTCCGCTGCAGCGCTTCGAGATCGAGATGTCGCCGGAGGTCGAGGCCGGGGTGGCCGCCGACTTCGCGAACCTCTGGCACACCCCGGACACGATCGTGATCGACTTCGCGGTGCTGCGGCAGCCGCCTTATCTGCAGACCGACCCGGAGACCGGGGCCGAGGTGGCGATCGCGCCGACCCGGTTCGTCTCGCGCGTCCGGCTGCCACCGCGTCAGGTCTGGGAGCTGATGCGGGCGCTGGAGAAGGAGCTCACCGCCTGGGAGACCGAGACCGGCGTCAAGATCCCGCCCCCGGCGTGACCGAAGGCCCCTCGAAGAGCGGCTGGCGCCGGCACGCGATCGACCTGAGCCCGCTGCGGCACGTCGACTACCGGCGGCTGTGGGCGGGCAACGCGATCGCGTTCCTCGGGTTCCAGATCACCGCGGTGGCCGTCCCGGTTCAGGTCTACGACATCACCCGGTCCTCGTTCTGGGTCGGCATGCTCGGCGCGGTCGGCCTGGTCCCGCTGGTGGTCTTCGGGCTGTGGGGCGGCGCGATCGCGGACTCGCACGACCGGCGCCGGGTGCTGCTGACCGGGTCGGTCGTGCTCTGGGTCGAGCACGCTGGGGCTGCTCGCGCACTCCCTCGCCGGCATGGAGAGCCTGCCGGTGCTGCTCACGCTGGTCGCGGTGCAGTCGGGCGGCTTCGCGGTGGTGGGCTCCACCCGCGGCGCGATCATCCCGCGGGTGGTGCCGCCCGAGGAGATCGCCGCGGCCAACACCCTGGGCTTCACCACCAGCAACGTGAGCATGCTGGCCGGCCCGCTGCTCGCCGCGCTGATCATCACGCAGTGGTCGCTCTCGGTCGCCTACGCCGTCGGACGCGGTGCTGTTCGCGGCCGGGCTCTACGCCGCGTTCCGTCTGCCCAAGCTGCCGCCGCTGGGCGCGACCACCGCACCCGGGCTGCGGTCGGTCTTCGACGGGCTGGCGTTCATCGCGACCCGGCCGGTGCTGCTGCTCTCCTTCGCCGTCGACATCGTCGCGATGGTGTTCGCGATGCCGCGCGCGCTGTTCCCGGCCCGGGCCGAGGAACTCGGCGGCGACGCCGCGGTCGGCTGGCTGTTCGCCGCGCTCGCGCTGGGGGCGGTGGTCGCCGGCGCGACCTCGGGCTGGGTCGGGCGGGTGCGCACGACAGGGCGTCGCGCTGGTGTTCGCCATCGTCATCTGGGGCCTGGCCGTGGCCGGCGCCGGCCTCGCGGACCAGTTGTGGCTGGCCGTGTTCCTGCTGGCGATCGGGGGCGCCGCGGACCTGGTCTCCGCGGTCTACCGGCAGACCATGCTGCAGACCTATGCCCCGGACGAGATGCGGGGCCGGATGCAGGGCGTCTTCATCGTCGTCGTGGCCGGGGGCCCCCGGCTGGGCGACGTGCGGGCCGGCGGAACCGCCGCCGCGGTGGGCGTGCAGGCCTCCTGGGTGGGCGGCGGGCTGGTCTGCGCCGCGCTGGTGCTCCTGGCGCTGGCGGTACCGGTGTTTCGCCAATACAGAGCACCGACGGTGACGAATCCGAACAACCCTGCCTAAGTTGACGTGACAGACACCCCGTTCGCTCGTTGAACACCAGTACGGCACGCCCGCCCCGGAAGGAACGACCCCCCATGAAGCGTTTCCACGTGGCCGGCCTGGCGGTGGCCGGGCTCGTGCTGAGCCCGCTGACCCTGCTGGACGGGGCGAAGGCGTCGGCGCCGCAGGCGACGGCTGTGTCCTTCGGGCCCTCCGTCCAGTACGTCGAGCCGGACGTGTCGAAGATCGAACTCGCCGCCGACACCGCCGACACCGTCGCGGCCTGGCTGGCGACGCAGCCGGGCACCGCCGCCGCCGCGGGCGAGACGCCGCCGGTCGGCACCAAGCGGATGTGGCCGGCGGTCGACTTCGTGTCGGGCCTGGCCTACATGAAGGAGTTCACGCTCCGCGGGGACGGCAACTCGATCGAGGTGTGGGTGGCCTCCGGCTCCGACGCGATATCGAAGGGCACCGAGATGCGCCCGGGCGACTGCCGGGCGAAGCTGCCGAACTACACCACGGTCACCGATGCTCAGGTCGCCGGACTCATCCACGAGTACGACACGAACATGCTGCCCAAGGAGTCCAAGGCGTTCAGCGTCGCCCCGGACCGCGACGGCTCGAAGGCACCCCAGGATCCGAAGACGGCCGGGCTGGACTTCACCGGCGACGGCAACAAGGTCGTGACGCTGGTCGACAACATCCGCGACGCCGCGTTCTACAACTTCCCGCGGGACCGCTCCGGCGTCGCCGGGTTCTTCTCCCCCGGCTTCAACGAGATGGCCGACCGCAACATCATGACGATCGACGCGGAGGACTGGTCCCACAACACCGGGCCGAACCCGCCGCACGAGCCGAACGCCGACCCCTGCAAGAACCGGGACGGAACCCCGCACTTCTACGAAGGCGTCTTCGCGCACGAGTACCAGCACCTGCTCATGTACTACGTCGACCCTCGCGAGGTCAGCTGGGTCAACGAGGGCCTGTCGATGTACGCGGAGCACGTGGTCGGCTACATGGACTCCCGGCTCAGCGTGAACGAGTTCGGCTACAACGCCTACGTCGCGTGCTTCCAGGGCTTCCGCACCATGGTCACCCCGTACAACCCGGCTCCCGTTCCGTGCGGCGGGCCGGCCAACTCGTTGACCCGGTGGGGCGACCAGGGCACCGCGAAGGAACTGCTCGCCGACTACGGCAACGCCGAGTCGTTCATGCTCTACCTCCTCGACCGGTTCGGCCCGCACGTGCTCGAGGAACTGCACCGCGACAGCGTCGCCCAGGGCCTGAGCTCGCTGCGCACCGTGCTGGCCAAGGAGAAGAGCAAGCCGAAGCTCACCAAGGTCCTGCAGGACTTCCAGTTGATGAACCTGCTGGACCGCCTGCTCGAGCAGAAGGGCGCCAAGCTCTCCGGAGTGCAGCGCAAGCTGGTGACCACCAAGAGCCTGCGGGCCGCGGTGAACCTGCTCAACCCGGCGGCGATGAGCGCGGTCGGCGCGGTGGCCAACGGCGCGGACTACCTGACGCTGCGTGGGCTCGGCGTCGGCCCCCTCGACGGGGCCCAGCTGAAGTCCTTCGCCTTCACCGGCGACCGCACCCTCCCCCCGCTGCCGATCCAGTGGACGGTGGCGAACCAGTACCCCCTGCCCGGCGCTGGCGGTGCCGGTCCTGCCCAACGTGCCGCAGACACCGCCGATCGCCCTGCCCGCGATCCCGTCGACGCCGCTGGACAACCCGGTGCTCTACTCCGGCAACGAGCCGAACGCCGACGCCAGCCTCGTGTTCGAGGCCGACGTGCCGGCGGACAACCCGCTGCTCACCTACAACTCCGTCTACAACCTCGAGCAGAACTTCGACTACGGCTACACGCTGATCTCCACCGACGGCGGCAAGTCCTACGAGTCGCTGACCAACGCCCTGACCGTCCAGGGGCCGAACGGCTACGGCCTCACCGGCACCTCCCCGGTGCCCACCCCGCAGGTGTTCGACCTGTCCTACTACGCCGGCCAGAAGGTGCTGATCGGCTTCCGCTACGTCTCCGACCCGCTGATCAACAACGGCGGGTGGGCGGTCGACGACGTGCAGGTCGGCGGCAAGGTGATCAGCAACGGCAGCAGCACCGACAACTTCCGGACCATCACGCAGATCTCGCCGCTGCCGGTGCACGACTGGTCGCTCCAGCTCGTCGGCATCGACGAGGTCACCCACCGGATCAAGGTCTTCCGCTTCTCCGGCAAGTACGGCGTGACGCTGACGAAGGCTCAGATCAAGGCGCTGCGCAGCTACCCGCTGCTGGTCGCCGTGATCGGCTGGGACGACCCGGAGGAGCAGGCCACCATCGAGGCGCCCTACACCGTCAAGGTCAACGGCATCGGCCAGGCCGGCGGGCGCTAGGCGAGGAACAAATGGACCTGTAGCTCGCCGATCAGGAAACCGAGCACGCCGCCGACGGCGATCAGCTTCCACTCGTCCTGCTTGAAGGCAGGGCGGAGCAGGTCCTCGTACTCCTCGTCGGTCATCAGGCTCATCTTCGTGATGATCACGCCCTGGACGTCGAGGGCCTCCATCGCGTAGGCGCCGACGTCGTCGATGCTGCCGCGCATCCGCTCGACCGCCGAGGCGACGATCTCCTTGCGGAGCTCCTGGTAGCGGCGGCCGCCGATCGCGAGGACGACGAGCGGCTTGGCCGGGCCGACCTGGGCGTTGACGGCGGTGTCGACCTCGCGCGCGACGATCGCGAAGAGGCGATCGGCCTGCGGGCCGGTGAGCATCGCGTCGATCAGGTTCGACGGGGTGAGGATCTCCTGGCCGAGCAGCTCGGCGTAGTCCTCGATGACCTGGACGCGGCGGCGGTGGAACAGGCCCTGCCAGGAGAAGAGCCCGGCGAAGCGGCGCGGCTTGATGGGCCGGAAGATCAGCTGCAGGGCCGCCCAGTCGGTGAGGAAGCCGGTCAGCCCACCGAAGATCGGCACGATCCACACGTTGTGGGTGGCGGCCCACACGCCGGCCTGGATGAGGCCGAGGGCGAACCCGAACGGGGCGCCGACCCGGATGATGAACTGGAACTCGTTCTTGCCCATCCGGCGGATGAGCGAGACCAGCAGCGCCTTGTCCCGGGTGAGCGCGTCGACCGCGACGGCGCGCAGGTCGATGACGGACTCGGGGTCGCGCTTGAGGTCGTCGACCAGGCGCTCGACCATCTTCGGCGCCTGACGCTGCACCGCCCAGATGACGCCCTTGCGGCCGATCTCGGGCATCGCCTCCCAGACCAGCGGCTGATGGCGCGCCATGATCTCGCGCGTCATCTCGTCGATGGTCGCCTTCATCGGCTCCTGGAGCCGCGCGGCCATCTCCCGGCCGTCGATCCGGTCGAACAACTCGCGGGTCGTCAGCAGCCGGGACAGCATCAGGTCGGTGGCGATGCTGGCCATCCGCGGGGCGAAGCGGGGGATGACGCCCTGCCAGCCGAGGAACGGCTTGATGCCGCGGAACTCCAGGGGGCGCATCATCATCTCGACGGCGACCAGCTTGGTGACGTAGCCGATGACGCGCAGCGATCAGCGGCATCGCTGACGTAGATCGCCCAGGTCGGCAGGTCGTCGTGAAGCACCCGCACCTCCCAGCCGTCCCGCCACGATGCGGTGCACGCAGCGTACGCGCGATCCCTACCGGCGGGTACGGCGGTTAGAGGGACACGTCGGTTGCGATGGCACGTCACTACGGGGGCATGCCCCACCGGTCCGCACCTACGGCGGCGGCCACGAGGCGATGGCGCTCGCCCTGGTCTGGAACACGCCGGCGACGACCGTCATCGCGCGTCGACTTCTACCCGGCACTGCGGCGGGAGAACTGCGCGCTGAACCACGTCGACGTCATCGTGTTCGCGACCGGCCTCGAGGTCTCGAACGCCGGCACGCCCTTCCCGGTGTTCGGGCGCGGGGGACGCGAGCTCCTCGATCGCGACCTGCACAGCCTGTACGTGCGGCGGGACCGGCAAGACGTGCACAACCCGAGCATCCAGGATCGACTCGGGCGGAGCTTGACCTGAACGATGACGAGGTGCGGGGACGCTGAACGCACGGGTGACCGACCGGTGTCGGGCGGCCCAGGAACGGATGCTTAGCTGACCCTGTGGCCGTGCCAGACATTCCGTCGGACCAAGACCACCCGCTCCCGCCGGGTCAGAAAGCTCGACCCGACCTGCCCGTGCGCCACTACGGACCGGTCCCCCGTCGCAAGCCGGACCCCTGGCCGATCGCGGTCGGCGGCAAGCTGGCCGACCGGACCGTCAGCACCTCGGTCGCCGAACTGACGGACATCGCCAAGACCGGCATCACTGCGGATCTGCACTGCGCGAGCGGCTGGAGCTGCCTGGACCTGCAGTGGGAGGGCGTTCCGGCTGCGACGTTGCTGGAGGTCGCACCCCCGCCGGCCGGCGTCACCGACGTGCTGGTCTACGGCGAGTACGGCTACTCGGCGAACGTCACGCTGGAGGACCTGCGGTCGCCGCAGGCCATGATCGCCACCGCCCTCAACGGCGTCCCGCTGACCGCCGAGCACGGCGCCCCGGTCCGCCTGGTGCTGCCGCACCTGTACTGCTGGAAGGGCCCGAAGTGGTTCCGCGGCTGGGACTACGTCACCCCGGAGACGCTGGGCTTCTGGGAGGCCCGGGGCTACCACCGCACCGGCAACTGCTGGCTGGAGCAACGGCACACCCTGCCCGGCCCGCCCAAGGAAGACCTGATCTGACGCGAGGTCAGGAGGCCGGGGTGAGCGACTGTGCGGCGCCGTCGGCCGGGACCGCGGCCGCGGACAGCGGCGTGAGCACGACCTGCTGGGCGACCCCGTTAGGCGGGACGACCAGACCGGCGTGCGGCTCGAAACCGGGCGCCGAGGCGATGACGCAGTAGGCCTGCGCCAGGTCCACCGCGGGCAGGAAGGCGCCGGTCTCGTCGGCCTGACCCACCTCGAGCTGCCGCCCGGAACGATCGAGCAAGGTGACCGCGGCGCCGGGGACCGGAACCCCGTTCACCGCGCACACCACCAGGCCGGGCCCGGCGCTCTGCACGGTCAGGGGACCGGAACTCACCAGCGAGACCGCGGCAACCGGGCTGGCGGCGACCGGAACAGCCGCCTGAGCAGCAGCTTCGGCGGGCGCGGTCGGCGCTTCCGAAGCCGCCGGCTTCGGCGCGCTCGGCCCGCCACGCAGCGGCACCTGCTTGATGAAGATCGCACAGATGATCGCCGGGATCGCGATGATCGCCGAGACCCAGAACACCGCCTCGATGCCGTTGACGATGCCGGCCTGCAGCGCCTCGATCACCTCGGGCGGCATCTCCCGCACCTTGTCGGGGCTGAGTTCGACTCCGCTCCCGAGCGGGTTGTCCGCCCCGAGGCTCGAGGTCAGCGAGTCGCCGATGCGGTGGGCGTAGAGCGCTCCCAGCATGCTGACGCCGACCGCGCCGCCCATGCTGCGCAGGAACATCTGCGCCGCGGTGCCCGAACCGACGTCCTTGATCTCCACGCTGTTCTGCGCGATCAGCATGGTGGTCTGGAACAACATGCCCATGCCGGCCCCGAGCACGAACATGTAGACGCCGGTCACGGTCTTCGAGGTGTCGATCTCCACGGTGGCGAGCAGGCCCAGGCCGATCACCACGAGGGTCAGGCCGACGATCGGGTAGACCTTGTAGTGCCCCGTGCGGCTGACGAGTTGCCCGGAACCGATGCTGGTCAGCACGACGCCACCCATCATCGGCAGCAGCAGCAGGCCGGAGTTGGTCGCGGACGCGCCCTGGACGTACTGCTGGTACTGCGGCAGGAAGGTGATGCCGCCGAACAGGACGAAGCCGAGCACGATGCTGACCCCGGCGGTCAGGGTGAAGTTGAGGTTGCGGAACACCCCGAGCGGCATGATCGGCTCGCGCACCTTGAGCTGCACCACGATGAACGCGATGAAGGTGACGAGGGCGAGTGCGCCCAGTCCGAGGATCTGCGGCGAGGACCAGCCGTACTCGGTCCCGCCCCAGGTGGTGAGAAGAACCAGCGCGGTGATCCAGACGGTCATCAGGCCGGCGCCGGTCCAGTCGATCCGGACCTCCTTCTTCGGCTGCGCCGACAGGTGCATGGTCGCGCCGACCACGAGGAGAGCGAGGATGCCGAGCGGGACGTTGATGTAGAACGCCCAGCGCCAGCTGGCGTGGTCGGTGATCGTGCCGCCGGCCAGCGGGCCGCCGATCATGGACACCGGCATGATCGCCATGAAGTAGCCCATGTAGCGGCCGCGGTCGCGCATCGGGATCAGCACGGCCAGCACCGACATCACGCCGACGATCAGGCCGCCGGCGCCGATGCCCTGCAGGGCCCGGAACGCGATCAGCTGGTTCATGCTCTGCGCCATGCCGGACAGCGCGGAGCCGATCACGAAGATGACGATCGAGATCATGAAGACCGGCTTGCGCGGGAACAGGTCGCTGAACTTGCCCCACAGCGGAGTCGAGACCGTCGTGCCGAGGATGTAGGCGGTGGTCACCCAGGCCAGGTGCTCCAGGCCCCCGAGTTCACCGACGATGGTCGGCAGGGCGGGCGCGATGATCGTGTTGTCGAGCATCGCCAGCAACATCGCGACCATGAGGCCGGACATCACGACGAGGATCTCGCGGTGTGACCGCTGCTCGAAGCCGTGCTCGTCGACCTGAATCTCGCGCGGGCCAGGCCCAGGCGGGGTCGCCGCCTCGGGAGCCTGTACGGACATGCGGGCACTCCTGCCGTTCGTTTGTGCGTTCCCCTGCGGCCATCTAGGCTAACTGACCGGTCGGTAAGCTCGCAACGCGATTACCGGGACGCGCATTCCCTGACCTGAGATCCAGCCGAACGGCCGACCCCGTAAGTTCTGACCACCGAGTAGCAGGAGGCCCGATGACCGCGGAACCGGCGCCGGCGGCGACGCCGCCCGGCACGCGCGCGCGGGCTCTGGCCACGGCCCTGGAGCTGTTCAGCCGGGACGGCTACGACGGGGTCTCGATGCGCCAGATCGCCGAGGAACTCGGGGTCACCAAGGCAGCGCTCTACCACCACTTCACCAGCAAGGAAGAGATCGCCCGGGAGCTGGTCGGCAGCTACCTGGCCGCGATCGAGGACATCGTCAGCTGGGCCCAGCGCACCCACCCGGAGCTGGAGGAACTGCTGGCCCGCTGGGTCGAACTGGTCCGCGCCCAGGGCCTGCAGATCGGCAAGTTCATCAACGCCAACCAGCGCCTGCTCCGCGAGCTGGGCCTGGCCGCGGGCGACGGACCGCGCCGCGGCATCGACCGCGTCGCCGACACCGTCGTGGCCCCGGACGCCCGGCCGGAGCTGCGGATGCAGGTCCGGATGGCCCTGATCGCCCTGCACACCGCGGCGATCGCCGCCGAGGGCCTGCCGATGGACGCCGAGGACGTGTTCAAGATCGCGCAGTCGGTCGCCGCGACCATCGTGCGCAACGCGCAGGCCTGAAGTCCTTAGTCCAAGATCACCGTCAAGTCGGCGGGGCCGGTAACCGACAAACAGGTCACCCACGCTTACGACCGGAGGACGGGACATTTTGCGTGCTCGCTGGTGGTCCGGGTCGGGCGAGGGGACTGCCGGCGGCCCGGCCGAGGTGATCGGCGTCCTCGGCCGCGCCGCCGGGCTGGTGACCATCGGCTCGGACATCTCCCCCGTCGAGGTGGTCGAGGGGCTGGTCGAGCATGCCCTCGCGGACCGTGCGTCCGACATCCACATCGAGCCGCAGGAGCACCGGGTCCGGGTCCGCTACCGGGTCGACGGAGTGCTGCACGAGGTCCTGCAGATGCCCTCGGACCTCGCCCTCGGCGTGGTCAGCCGGATCAAGGTGCTCGGCGGCATGGACATCGTCGAGAAGCGCCGCCCCCAGGACGGGCAGTTCATCTTCCGCACCGAGGCCCTTGTCGGAAATGACAGCCGCGGCGAGCGTGCGGTCGACGTCCGGGTCTCGGTCACCCTCGGGGTGAACGGGGAGAAGGTCGTGCTGCGGCTGCTGGAGTCCGAGCGACGCCGGGTCCGCTACGCCGAGCTCGGCATGCACCCGGAGACCGCCCGGGCGTGGGCCGTCGCGGCCGGCAACACCTCGGGGATGCTGCTGTGCGCCGGGCCGACCGGGAGCGGCAAGACCACCACGCTCTACGCGACCCTCGGCGAGCTCGACGACGTCGGGTCCAACCTGTGCTCGATCGAGGACCCCGTCGAGTACGTCGTCGACACCGTCACCCAGATCCAGATCAACCCCGCGATCGGCACCACGTTCGCCAGTGGGCTGCGCTCGCTGCTGCGCCAGGACCCGGACGTGATCCTGGTCGGGGAGATCCGCGATCCGGAGACCGCGAAGATCGCCGTGCAGTCCGCCCTGACGGGGCACCTGGTGCTCTCCACCGTGCACGCCCGCGACTCGGTCTCGGCGCTGTACCGGTTCCTGGAGATGGGCGTCGAGCCCTACCTCGTCACCTCCTCCGTGCTGGTGGTGATGGCCCAGCGCCTGCTGCGCCGCAACTGCCCCCGCTGCCTGCGTCCGACCGAGCCGACGCCGGAGCAGCGCGCGCTGTATTTCCGGCACGGCGGCATCCCGAAGGCGGAGTTCCTGGCCGGCGTCGGGTGCTCGGCCTGCGGCGGCACCGGCTATCACGACCGGGTCGGGGTCTACGAGATGCTGCGGATGACCCCGTCGATCCGCGCCCTCGTCGCCGACGGCGCCAACGCCGACGTGGTCCGCTTCGAGGCGATCGCGGAGGGCATGCAGACGTTGACCACCGAAGCCGTGCGCCTGGTCGCTGAGGACGCCACCACCCTCGCCGAGGTCATGCGCGTGGTCGCCGCCGACTGACGCCAGAACGCCCGGGTACATGATCGCCCCTCCGGCGACCACTAACCCGGACGTGAGGCCCCCCGAAGGCCGCCGTCTGACCCGAAGAAGGCGGACAGGTCAGGCGGCGGCCGGCTTGAGGACGTAGCCCGCGCCCCGCAGCGTGTGGATCATCGGGGTGCGGCCGGCGTCGATCTTCTTGCGCAGGTAGCAGATGTAGATCTCGACGACGTTCGCCTGGCCGCCGAAGTCGTACTTCCAGACCCGGTCGAGGATCTGGGTCTTGGACAGCACCCGCTTGGGGTTGCGCATCAGGTAGCGAAGCAATTCGAACTCCGTCGCCGTCAGATTGATCTCCTCGCCCGCGCGGCGCACCTCGTGGCTGTCCTCGTCCATCACCAGGTCGCCGACGACCAACCGGTTGGCGCTGGCGTTGCCCGCAGCGAGCGCGCGGCGGACGAGGCTCCGCAGCCGGGCGACGACCTCCTCGAGGCTGAACGGCTTGGTGACGTAGTCGTCGCCGCCGGCGGTCAGGCCGGCCACCCGGTCGGCCACCGCGTCCTTGGCGGTGAGGAACAGCACCGGGGTGTCGGCCTCAGCGCGCATCCGGTGCATAACGGCCAGACCGTCCATGTCCGGCAGCATGATGTCGAGCACGACGGCGTCCGGGCGGAACTCCCGCGCGATCCGCAGCGCGTCGGTGCCGTTCGCGGCGGTCCTGATCTCCCAGCCCTCGTAGCGCAGCGCCATCTGGAGCAGCTCGGACAGGCTCGGTTCGTCGTCCACCACCAGCACGCGCACGGGCGTGCCGTCGGCGTGGCGCAGTCCGCGGCGGTCCGCGGGTTCCACGGAGTTCGACGGGTTCGGGATCAAGGTCGTCATGGCAGCAACTGTCGGGCACCGATCTGTCGCAGTTCTGTGCCGACCATGTGGGTCCCCTGTGTCCTTGTGCGCTGCGCATGGAGCGTGCGAACCCCCATCGACGGTTGGTGTCCCGCCCGCGGTCACTGGTCAGATCGCCAGGTCAGAGGGATGCTCGAGCCTGTACGTGCACCGTCCCGAGAGGAACGCCTCGATGTCTGCCCCCGCTCCGTCCTACGCCTCCGGCACCTCCGAGATCCCGCTGCTCGGCGAGACGATCGGTGCCGTCCTGACCCGCCAGGCCCGGGACACCCCCGACGCCGAGGCCCTGGTCGACGTCCAGGCGGGTCGCCGCTGGACCTACGCCGAGCTTGACGCCGACGTGTCCCGACTGGCCGCCGGCCTCATGGCGAAGGGGATCCAGACGGGGGACCGGGTGGCGCTCTGGGCACCGAACATCGGCGAGTGGGTGATCACGCAGTACGCGGCGGCCCGGGTCGGCGCAATCCTCGTCGTGGTCAACCCCGCGTACCGCACCCACGAGCTCAAGTACGTGCTCAACCAGTCCGGCGCCCGGATGCTGATCACCGTCCCGTCCTTCAAGACCAGCGACTACCGCGGGATGGTCGGCGAGGTAGCCCCCGAGTGTCCCGAGCTCAGGGACATCGTCTTCATCGGAGAGGACGCCTGGACCGAGCTCTCGACCGGCACCGAGGCCGGCCCCGAGGTGATGGAGCGTCAGGACTCGCTCGGCTTCGACGACCCGATCAACATCCAGTACACCTCGGGCACCACCGGATTCCCCAAGGGCGCCACTCTCACCCACCACAACATCCTGAACAACGGCTACTTCGTGGGTGCGGTCTGCGACTACACCGCCGCCGACCGGGTGTGCGTGCCGGTGCCCTTCTACCACTGCTTCGGCATGGTGATGGGGAACCTGGCAGGGCTCTCGCACGGCGCCACCGTGGTCATCCCGGCCCCCGGTTTCGACCCGGCGGCGACGCTGGCCGCGGTCGCGCAGGAGCGGTGCACGTCCTTGTACGGGGTGCCGACGATGTTCATCGCGATGCTCGGCGACCCCAGCATTTCCGACCTCGATCTGACCAGCCTTCGGACCGGGATCATGGCCGGCTCGCCTTGCCCGGTCGAGGTCATGAAGCGCGTGGTGGCCGAGATGGGCATGTCCGAGGTGACCATCGCCTACGGCATGACCGAGACTTCCCCGGTGTCCTGCCACACCCGCACCGACGACGACCTGGAGCGCCGGGTCTCCACGATCGGCCGCGTGCACCCGCACCTGGAGATCGCGATCGTCGACCCGGAGACCAACAAGATCCTGCCCCGCGGCAGCCGCGGTGAGTTCCGCACCCGCGGCTACTCGGTGATGCGCGGCTACTGGAACGACCCGGAGAAGACCGCCGAAGCCATCGACGAGGCCGGCTGGATGCGCACCGGCGACCTGGCCGAGATGGACGCCGAGGGCTACGTCCGCATCGTCGGCCGGATCAAGGACACCGTCATTCGCGGCGGCGAGAACATCGCCCCCCGCGAGGTGGAGGAGTTCCTCTACACCCACCCGGACATCGTCGACGTCCAGGTCGTGGGCGTCCCGGACGAGCGGTTCGGCGAGGAACTGTGCGCCTGCGTGAAGGTCGCCGAGGGCAAGACCATCGACGCGGCCGCGGTCAAGGAGTTCTGCACGGGCAAGATCTCGCACCACAAGATCCCGCGCTACGTCGTGATCGTCGACGACTACCCGATGACCGTCACCGGCAAGATCCAGAAGAACATCCTGCGCGAGCGCATGGCAAAGGAACTGGGCCTCAGCGAAGGCTAGGCAGCGCCGGTCCCGACCGAAGGCGGCAGATCAACGTTGTGACTTGTGGGGTCGTTCTCGAACCCGGAGGCACCTCAGCAGTCACAACGTTGATCGTGGGCCTTCGTCCACAGCCCGAGAGCTGGTCCGATTTCATCCACAGGTCTCGGGCACCAGCCACATCTGGCCGAACTCTGAGCCACTCTGCCGCGCGTGGACGCCATTGTCGTGCTTGGAATGTTCGGCGGAGCCGCGCGCTGGTCGCGGCTCCGCGACCACCGCGTGTCCGAGCGCGCCCTCCGTGCAGGTGTGGCCTCGGGCCGCATTCTTGCCGTCGGATGTGGCGGCTATGCCCTCCCCGACACTGACCCGGCGCTCGTCGAAGCGGTCCGACTTCGCGGCGTCGCATCTCACGCCAGCGCCGCGCGGCTGCACGGCCTCGATCTGTGGCGACCCGTCGACGGCCTCGATGTCACGGTTCGGCCGGGCAGCCGTCCAGCCGAAACGAAGGCCCGGGTCCACCGCGCTGACCTGCGTTCCGACGACGTCGACTTCCGACTGCCGATCACGAGCGTCTTTCGCACCGTCCTGGACTGCGGCCGCACGCTGCCCCTGCCGGACGCCGTGATCGTCCTCGACAGCGCGCTGAGAGGCAGGCGAGTGACAATGACGGCGCTTCGGGCGGCGGCGAAATCGGCTCGCGGGCACGGCGCCGTCGCGCTACGGCGCGCGGTGGCGCACGCCGACGAGCTCTCCGGCTCCATCTTGGAGTCGAAACTGCGACCGCTGCTGAGCCTGGTGGACGCGGATCTACAGAGTCAGGTGAGGATCCCCGGAGTCGGACCCGGCCCGGTGGATTTCGTCCTCAATGGTTGGCTGGTGGTCGAGGCCGACGGGTTCGAGTTCCACTCCAAACGAGCGCAGTACCGCAACGATCGCGAACGTGGGAATGCGCTCGCTGTCCGCGGCTACACCCTGCTCCGATTCACCTGGGAGGACGTGGCAGGACGTCCCGGCTGGGTGTTGGCTCAGGTGCAACTCGCGCTCCAGCTCGGACCGAAGGCTGGCGATCGACGTTGTTAAAGCGGAGGCGCCGCCACGCCGCTGAACCGCCTCACAAGTAACAACCTTGATCGTGAACTGCCGGTCAGGCCCAGGAAGGCAGTACCTCGGCGGCGATGAGCTCGATGTGATCCAGGTCGGACAGGTCGAGCGTCTGCAGGTACACCCGGGCGATGCCGGTGGCCTCGGTGATCCGGCCGAGCTTGTCGACGACCTCGGCCGGGGTGCCCGCCAGACCGTTTTCCTTCAGCTCGTCGACGTCGCGGCCGATCGCGGCGGCGCGGCGGGCGACCTCGGCGTCGTCCCGCCCGACGCAGACCACGAACCCGTAGGAGCGGCGCACCGAAGCCGGGTCGCGGCCGATGCGCCGGCACGCCTCGTCGACGCGGGCGAACTGGTTCACCGCGACGTCGAGGTCCTGGAACGCGACGTTGAACTCTGCGGCGAAGCGGGCGGCCAGGTCCGGGGTGCGCCTGGCGCCGACGCCGCCGATGATCACCGGCGGCCCCGGACGCTGCGCCGGCTTCGGCAGGCCCGGCGAGTCGACGACCTCGTAGTGCTTGCCGGAGAAGTCGAACCCGCCTTCGGTCGCCCACAGGCCCGTGATGACCTCGAGCTGCTCCTCCATGCGGTCGAAGCGCTCACCCGACGTCGGGGAAGCGCAGGCCGTAGGCCTGGTGCTCGCGCTCGTACCAGCCGGCGCCCAGCCCGAACTCGACCCGGCCGCCGGACATGACGTCGACCTGCGCGACCGCGATCGCCAGCGGGCCCGGCTCGCGGAAGGTCGCCGCGGTGACCAGCGTCCCCAACCGGACCCGTGAGGTCTCACGGGCCAGCCCGGCCAAGGTGATCCAGGCGTCGGTCGGGCCGGGCAGCCCGTTGCCGTCTCCCATCGCCAGATAGTGGTCGGAGCGGAAGAACGCGTCGAACCCCGCGTTCTCAGTGGTCCGGGCGGCGTCGAGCAGGTCCTCGTAGGAGGCACCCTGCTGCGGTTCGGTGAACACGGCGAATTCCAGTGCGGTCACCTCGGCACCCTAACCCGATGGGCCGGACGGGGACGGCGCGTCAGAATGTTGCCTCGCCAGGCATTTCCCAGGGAACCGAGCCCGCAACCGCGACGACATCTGCGGTAGGGCCCGACCCCGGAAGCGCCGAGGGCGTCGTCGTCCGGGGCGGGCATCTCCGCACCTGGGAGGCCGCCCGTGGTTCTCGACCTCGCCCGCCCGCGTCGCGCGTTCAGCGAGCCCGGCGGACCCCCCGTCCCGCCACCCCCGACACCCCGGTTCCGTTGGCGGCGACGCGGCCGGAACCCGCAGACCACGCGACTGATCGTGCGCCTGCACTTCCTGTCGGGCTTCCTTGCGGCGCCGATCATCCTGTCCCTGGCGGTCACCGGGATCCTGTTCGCCTGGAACCCGCAGATCGAGACGGCGATGCACTCCTCGACGCTGAGCTCGTCCGACCCGGGCGCGGATCCGAAGCCCCTCTCGGAGCAGATCGCGGCCGCGCGCGAGGAGCACCCGGGCTGGAACGTGACGGCGGTGACGCCGGCGGCTCCGGGCGTGTTCGAGGGACGGGAGACCACCGCGGTCGCGATGGCCCCGCCGGGCACCGCGGGCAGCGCCTTCGGTCACGCCCCGGGGGCGGTGAGCGTCTACGTCGACCCGGCGACCGCACGGGTGACCGGCGAGATCGACGAGGCCGAGCGCCCGGGCGAATGGTTACGCAATCTGCATTCGAGTTGGCGGCTCGGCGACAACGTCGCGCCCGTGACCGAGATGGCCGCCAGTTGGCTGCTCGTGTCCATCCTCACCGGGCTGTACCTCAAATGGCCGCAGATCCGCCGCAACGCCCGGCGCGCGCTCACCTTCCGTCGCGGACCGACGCCGTACGCGCAGGCGAACCTCTTCCACACCACCCTCGGGATCTGGCTGACCGCAGGCCTGCTGGCGCTGGTCGCAACGGGGCTCACCTGGACCAACTTCGCGGGCTCCCGGGTGGACGACCTCAAGGCGACCTTCAGCAGTCCGGCGCCCTCGGTGAACACCACATTGGCGGGTGGAGCTCCCCTCGCGGCGGCCCCGGACGAACACGCGGAGCACGGCGGCTCGTCCACCACACCCTCGTCATCGGACGTCGACGCGGTGGCGGCCCTGAACCAGATCGACACGGTCGCGGAGGGGACGGCCGAAGCCGGCCTGAGCGGTGTCGTCAAGTACACCCCGCCCACCGCGGACGGGAAGGCGTGGAAGGCCGACCTCCGAGACACCAAGTGGCCGGTCGACCCGGTGACTCTCGCGGTCGACGGCGAAACCGGCGAGGTCGTCGACCGCGTCACCTGGGACGACAAGCCGGCGATGGCGAAGGCGACCAGTCTCGGCATCTACTTCCACCAGGCACAGCTGTTCGGGATCTGGACCCAGCTGTTCCTGACCGTGCTCGCTCTGGCCGTGATCGCCCTCATCGTCAGCGGCTATCGCATGTGGTGGTTGCGGCGCCCCTCCGGCCCCTTCGGGGGACCACCGAAGGTCGGCCCGCTGTGGAGGACTGTGCCGGTGCCCATGATGGTGGCCTTCGGACTTCTGGCCTTCGCCCTGCCGATGCTCGCTGTCTCGTTCCTGATCTACCTCGTCCTGGAACGTCTCTGGCGGGCCGTGAGGAAGGGGTCGGACGTCCATGCATGACCATCACCAGTCCGCCACCGGCATGAACCTGCTGCCGCTGTGGGTCCAGGTCGTCGGGACGCTGGTCCTGTGCGCGGTCACCGCGGCGCACGCGGTGCACCTGCTCACCATGCCGCCCGAGCGCGCGCAGGTCCGTGGTTGGCACTGGACGCACCTTGCGATGAGTTTCGGCATGCTCTGGATGTTCGCCCCCTGGGCGGAGCTGCCCGGGGAGGCCCGCGCCTGGCAGTACACGTTCGGTGCGCTGACGATCGTGCTCGCCGGCTGGATCCTCAGCCGCTTCCAGCGCGGCGAGGCCGTGAACCTGTTGTGGGTACCGGCGCTGATCGGCATGGCCGCAATGGCCTACATGTGGATGCAGCACCGCGGCGAGGGCGTGTACACGATCACCTATCTCTTGGTCGCCTACTACGCGCTCGAGGCCGCGGCCTGGGCGCAGGGCTGGTTCGCCGAGCGGGACGGAGCTCGCTCCTCGGCCCTGCCGTTCGCGATCGGCCCACGGGGTGGCACCGCCGCCCCGCTGGCCGGCCGGTGCGGCCCGGACGTGCACATCTCGCAGGCCGCCTCGGCCCTGCTGATGGCCTACATGTTCCTCGCGATGGACTCCGGCGCCTCGGAGTTCTTCCAGAAGGCCTTCGGCACCGGTGCCGTCACCGAGCACACGATCTGGGCGGTCTCCGGTGCCGCGCTGATCCTGCTGGCGTGCGTGCCCCACCCCGCGAAAGTTCGCGAGCCGGCCCGGGAGTCCCTCGCGGCCTAACCGGTGTAGCCGAGGCGCTTGGCCGCGAGCTCGGCCAGGATCTCCGAGGTGCCGCCGCCGATGCCGAGGATGCGCATGTCGCGGTACTGGCGCTCGACCTCGGCCTCCCGCATGTAGCCGAGACCGCCGTGCAGCTGGACGGCCTGGCTGATGACCCACTCCGCCGCCTCGACCGCGGTGTTCTTGGCGAAGCAGACCTCGGTCACGCAGTCCTCGCCGGCGTCGTGGCGGATGGCGACGTTGCGGGCGTAGACCCTGGCCACCTCGGTCCGTCGAGCCATCTCGGCCAGGGTGTGCTGCACGAGCTGACGGTGGATCAGCTTCTCCCCGAAGGTCGAGCGCAGCCGGCACCACTCGGCGGTGAGGTCCAGGCAGCGCTGGGCCGCGGCGTAGCCGTGCACGGCGAGCATCAGGCGCTCGGTGACGAAGTGCTGGCCGATCTGCGCGAATCCGGTGTCCTCTGCGCCCACCAGGTTCGCGACCGGCACGCGACAGTCGGTGAAGGCGAGCTCCGCGGTGTCCGAGCACAGCCAGCCCATCTTCTCCAGCTTGCGGGACACCTCGAACCCCGGAGTGCCGCGTTCGATCACCAGCAGCGAGACCCCGTCGGGAGCCCGGCCCGCCGGTCCGGACCGCGGTCACCACGAAGTCGGCGCGGCAGGCGGAGGTGATGTAGGTCTTCGCGCCGTTGACCACGATACACGTCTCCGTCGCGCACCGCGGACGTGCGCAGCCCGCCCACGTCGGAGCCGCCGTCCGGTTCTGTGATCGCCAGCGCCCCGATCTTCTCCCCGGCCAGGGTGGGCCGCACCCAGCGCTCGATCTGCTCAGAATCCCCGGCCGCGATGATGTGCGGCACCGAGATCCCCGTGGTCAGCAGCCCGGCGATCAGGCCGCCCGAGGCGCCGGCATAGAGGGCCTCCTCCACCAGGACGACCAGGTCCACCGCATCACCGCCGCCGCCGCCGGCGTGCTCCGGGTAGTGCAGCCCCAGGAGGCCCACCTGGGCCGCACGGAGGTGCAGGTCACGCGGCAAATCGCCCGCCCGCTCCCAGGAATCCAGGTGCGGAAGCACGTCTTTCTCGATGAACTGACGCACCACGCTCCGTAGCGCCAGCCGCTCGGGGGTCCGGAACGGATCGGTCGGATTCATCGGGACTCCCGGAACGCTCGTACGATGGAGTTGCCCACGAGAGTAAGACCGTGTCGATTAAGGACGCACCATGCCTGAGCTGCGCTCCCGCACCACGACGCACGGCCGGAACATGGCCGGCGCGCGCGCCCTGTGGCGCGCCACCGGCATGACCGACGACGACTTCGACAAGCCGATCGTGGCGATCGCGAACAGCTTCACGCAGTTCGTGCCCGGCCACGTCCACCTGCGGAACATGGGCGCACTGGTGGCGGAGGCGGTCGCCGAGGCCGGCGGCGTGGGCCGCGAGTTCAACACGATCGCGGTCGACGACGGCATCGCGATGGGCCACGGCGGGATGCTCTACTCCCTGCCCAGCCGCGAGTTGATCGCCGACTCGGTGGAGTACATGGTGCAGGCGCACGTGGCCGACGCCCTGGTCTGCATCTCCAACTGCGACAAGATCACCCCCGGCATGCTGATCGCCGCGATGCGGTTGAACATCCCCACCGTCTTCGTCTCCGGCGGGGCGATGGAGGCCGGCAAGGCCGTCATCCGCGACGGGGTCGCCCGCCCGAAGCTCGACCTGATCTCGGCGATGACCGCCTCAGCCGATGACTCGGTCTCGGATGAGGACCTCTCCGACATCGAGCGTTCCGCCTGCCCGACCTGCGGGTCGTGCTCGGGCATGTTCACCGCCAACTCGATGAACTGCCTCACCGAAGCCCTGGGCCTGAGCCTGCCCGGCAACGGCTCGACGCTGGCCACCTCGTTCGCCCGCAAGGGCCTGTTCCAGGAGGCCGGCCGGCTGATCGTCGACCTCGCGAACCGGTACTACGGCGAGGACGACGAGTCGGTGCTGCCGCGCAACATCGCCACCCGCGAGGCGTTCTCCAACGCCATGCGGATGGACATCGCGATGGGCGGCTCGACGAACACGATCCTGCACCTGCTCGCCGCCGCGATCGAGGGCGGCGTGGACTTCACGATGGCTGACATCGACGAGCTGTCCCGGCACACCCCGTGCATCTGCAAGGTCGCACCCTCCACCCCGCTGTACCACATGGAGGACGTGCACCGGGCGGGCGGAATCCCGCGCATCCTGTCCGAGCTCGACCGCGGCGGGCTGCTCGAGCGCGGCGTGCACACGGTCCACTCCCCGGACATGGACAGCTGGCTGGCGAAGTGGGACATCGGCCGTCCCGACGCTCCCGCGGAAGCGACCGAGCTGTTCTCCGCCGCCCCCGGCGGCGTGCGGACGACCGAGGCGTTCAGCTCCACCGTCACCTGGGCGACGCTGGACACCGACAAGGAGATGGGCTGCGTCCGCGACATCGAGCACGCCTACAGCACGGACGGCGGCCTGGCGGTCCTCTACGGCAACCTCGCTCCCGACGGCTGCGTGGTGAAGACCGCCGGCGTCGTGCTGGAGCAGCTCTACTTCAAGGGCCCGGCCAAGGTGAGCGAGTCGCAGGACGACGCGGTCACCGCGATCCTGGCCGGCTCGATCGTGGCCGGCGACGTCGTCGTCGTCCGCTACGAAGGCCCCAAGGGTGGGCCCGGCATGCAGGAGATGCTCTACCCGACCAGCTTCCTCAAGGGCCGCGGCCTCGGCGCCAAGTGCGCGCTGATCACCGACGGCCGGTTCTCCGGCGGTACCTCCGGGTTGTCCATCGGGCACGTCTCGCCCGAGGCCGCCCAGGGCGGAGCCATCGGACTGGTCGAGGACGGCGACCTGATCGAGATCGACATCGCCACCCGGCGGATCGAACTGCTGGTCGACGACGCGACGCTGGCGGCCCGCCGCGCGGCCCGCGACGAACTCGGCTGGGAGCCGCTCAAGCGCGAGCGCCCGGTCTCCGCGGCGCTGCGCGCCTACGCTTCGATGGCCCTGTCGGCCGACAAGGGCGCCGCCCGTCAGGTCCCCTGACGAACGGCGCCCCGAACTGACGCGGGCTCAGGCAGCGAGGTACCCACCGTCGACGACGAGCACGGTGCCGTGGATGTTGCTTGCCCCGGGACCGGCGAGGAATCCGATCGCCGCGGCGACCTCGTCGGGCCGCGAGACCCGGCCTCCGGGCGAGGTCTTCACCAGTTCGTCGATGAACTCGTCGAACGTCGCGGTGCCCTCAGTGCGCACCGGGCCGGGGCTAACCGCGTTGACCCGTACGCCGGAGGGTCCGAACTCGGCGGCCCACGAGCGAGTCAACTGGTCCAGGGCGGCCTTGCTCGCCGAGTAGACGCCGGCGACTGCCATACCGCGCTGCCCGCCGGCGCTGCTGACGTTCACGATGGCGCCGCGGCCCCGCTCGGCCATTCCCGGCGCGAGTGCCTGCACCAGGGCGAACGGGGTCTTGAGGTTCACCGCGACGATGGCGTCGAAGTCGTCGTCGGACAACTCGACGGTGCCGCCGAACGGGAAGATCCCGGCGTTGTTGACGAGGATGTCGAGTTGCCCGCCGCCCGCCTCGAGTGCGCGCCGGGCGAGATCGCGGGCGGCGGCGACATCGGAGAGGTCGGCCGCCAGGAAGTCGGCCTTGCCGCCGGCGGCGCGGATGACCTCGACCACGGCCTCGCCGCGTTCGAGGTCGCGGCCGGACACGAGGACGTGGGCCCCGAGCTGGGCGAGGTGCAGTGCGGCGGCCCGGCCGATGCCGCTGGTCGCCCCGGTGACCAGGGCGACCTCCCAGGCCAGCGGGGTGGAGGTGCTGGAGATCTGCGTACTGCTCGCGACGGACATGCGAGTGGCTCCTTCGGGTGGATGCTGCTGGAATGAGCGGCACTGGAATGTGCGTTCCAGTAGCGGCCAACCGCAGAATTGGAATGTTCATTCCAGTTAGGCCGGAGAAATCTCGCCGGAGTTTCTGGCCGGAAGGTTCTTCCGGAGAAGTGCGAAGGGAGTACGGATGTCCGCGGACCAGGTGGAGTGCGCCGCCGGCGGCGCCCGCCTGACCGAACGCGGCCGGGCGACGCGGACGCGGATCCTCGAAGCCGCGTCGAAGCTGATGCTGGCGCAGGGCGTGGCCGCGACGAGCATCCCGGACGTCCTGGCCGCCGCGGGGGTCAGCGCTTCGCAGCTCTACCACTACTTCGCGGACAAGCAGGACCTCGTCCACGCGGTGATCAGCCACGGGGCGCAGTCCACGCTCGAGGTCCAGGGGCAGTTGCCGCTGGACAGCCTCGAGGCGCTCCGGGCCTGGCGCGACGCGGTGGTCGCCCTCCAGCAACAGCGCGGATGCTCCGGCGGCTGCGTCATCGGTTCTCTCGCCGGCGAGCTCGCGGACGTCGACCCGGAGGCCCGGGCCCGGCTGGAGGCCGCCTTCGCGCAGTGGGAGGAGAGCATCCGGGTCGGCCTCACAGCGATGCGGGAACGCGGTGCGATCCGGCCGGACGCCGACCCCGCGCGTCTCGCCCTCTCGGTTCTCGCGGCCCTTCAGGGCGGGTTGCTGCTGACCCAGGTGCGACGGGACACGACTCCGGTCGAGGTCGCCCTGGACACCGCGATCGACCACATCGCGACCTTCACCGCCGACATTCCCTGAGCGCGCGCGTAAGAATGGCGGGCGTGACCAACCCCGAGACTGCCGAGCCCGCCGACCGGCCGCTGATTCTGACCGTCGACGACGACCCGTCCGTGTCCCGGGCGGTCGCCCGAGACCTGCGGCGCCAGTACGGCGAGGGGTACCGCATCGTGCGCGCGGAGTCCGGCGCGGACGCGCTCGAGGTGCTGCGCGAGGTGAAGCTGCGCGGGGGCCGGGTCGCGGTGCTGCTGGCCGACTACCGGATGCCCGAGATGAGCGGCATCGAGTTCCTGGAGCAGGCCATGGACCTGTTCCCGCGGGCACGCCGGGCACTGCTGACGGCCTACGCCGACACCGACGCCGCGATCGCGGCCATCAACGTCGTCGACGTCGACCACTACCTGCTCAAGCCGTGGGACCCGCCGGAGGAGAAGCTCTACCCGGTCCTGGACGCCATGCTCGATTCCTACGCCCACGACGGCGACGCGGTGCGCGCGGACGTCACCGTGGTCGGGCACCGCTGGTCGGCGCCGTCCTCGGCGACGCGCGAGTTCCTGGCCCGCAACGCCGTGCCCTACAGCTGGGTGACCTCCGACTCCCCCGAGGGCGAGCGGATCCTGGAGGCGGCCCAACTCGACGCCGAACGGCTGCCGGTCGTGCTGACCCCGACGGGTGAGGTCCTGGTCGCCCCCTCGACCGCGGACCTCGCCAACGCGGTCGGGCTCTCGACCGTTCCTGTGGACCAGTTCTACGACCTGGTCGTGATCGGCGGCGGCCCGGCCGGGCTGGGCGCCGCGGTGTACGGCGCCTCCGAGGGCCTCAGCACGCTGCTGATCGAGAAGCGGGCCACCGGCGGGCAGGCCGGGCAGTCCTCCCGGATCGAGAACTACCTCGGCTTCCCTGACGGTGTGTCAGGAGCGCAGCTCGCCGACCGGGCCCGGCGGCAGGCCGTCAAGTTCGGCACCGAGATCCTCAACGCCCGGTACGTGGCCGGGCTGAAGGTGCGCGGCTCCGCCCTGTCGGTCTGCCTCGGCGACGGTGTCGAGGTCGGCGCCCACAGCGTGATCCTCGCGACCGGGGTGTACTACCGCGAACTCGACTGCGGCGGCGCCAAGGAACTGACCGGCCGCGGCGTGTACTACGGCTCGGCCTCCACCGAGGCGGAGAACTGCGTCGACCGCGACGTCTACATCGTCGGCGGCGCGAACTCCGCCGGGCAGGCCGCCGTCTACTTCGCCAAGCGAGCGAAGAGCGTCACCCTCGTCGTGCGCGGCGAAGGCCTCGAGGCGTCCATGTCGCACTACCTGATCGAGCAGATCAACGCGATCGAGAACATCACCGTCCGCTCGTGCACTGTGGTCGAGGAGGCGCACGGCGAGGACCACCTGGAGTCGTTGACCCTGCGCCACACGCCGACCGGTCAGCAGGAGCGGGTCGAGGCCAGCCACTGCTTCGTGTTCATCGGCGCACTGCCGCACACCGACTGGCTGGACGGGACGGTGCAACGCGACAGCCGCGGGTTCATCCTCACCGGCCCGGACCTGGTCGTGGACCGGCAGCGCCCAGCCGGCTGGCAACTGGACCGCGACCCCTGGCTCCTGGAATCGAGCGTGCCCGGTGTGTTCGTCGCCGGGGACGTCCGCAGCGACTCGGTGAAGCGGGTCGCCTCCGCGGTCGGCGAAGGCGCGATGGCGGTCACCCTGGCCCACCGGTTCCTGGCGGGATCATGAGTAGCCCCGACAGCTTCGACGTGGCCATCGACAGCGGTGAGCGGCTGGCCCCGGAGGCGCTGCGCCAGCTCTTTCTGTTCGAGGCCCTGACCGACGAGCAGCTCGCCTGGATCGCCGACCGCGGCTGGGTGACCCAGGCCCCGGCCGGGGCGGTCGTGCTCCGCGAGGGCGAGACCGCTCAGGTCCTCGTGCTGTTGCTGGACGGAGAGGTCCGGCTCACCCAGCGGGTCGGCCGTGACGAGGTCGAGGTCAACCGCAGCAGCCGGGTCGGCGCCTACGCCGGCGCGATGCGGGCGTTCGTCAAGGACGACACCGCTCACCGGTACACCACCACCTTGCACCTGGTCGCCGACTCCCGGTTGTTCGTCCTCACCGCCGAGTGCTTCGTCGAACTGATGCAGACCCACTTCCCGATGGCCCTGCACCTGCTCGACGGCATGTTCGTCGGCATGCGCAACACGCAGGAGGCGGTCGGCCGCCGTGAGCAACTGCTCGCCCTCGGCGCGCTCACCGCGGGACTCACCCACGAGCTGAACAACCCGGCCGCGGCGGCGGTGCGGGCGGCGGCGGGCCTGCGCGAGCGGGTCGGGGCTATGCGGCACAAGCTGGCGAAGCTCGCCGACGACCGCGTCGACCGGGACCTGCTGCGGCTGCTCGTCGACATCCAGGAGGAGGCCGTGGCGACCGCGGCCAAGGCGCCGGAACTCTCCGCGTTGCAGGCCTCCGAGCGCGAGGACGAGATTTCGGACTGGCTCGACGAGCACGGCGTGACCGACGGCTGGGATCTCGCGCCGATCTTCGTGGCCGGCGGCACGACCGACCACTGCCTGAACCGGCTGGCCGTCGACGCGCCGGCCGAGGTGCTGCCGGCCGCGCTGCACTGGCTGGCCTCGGCGCTGGAGACCGAGAACCTGCTCTCGGAGATCACCGACTCGGTCACCCGGATCTCGACGCTGGTCGGCGCGGCCAAGCAGTACTCGCACATGGACCGCGCGCCGTATGAGCGAGTCGACATCCACCTCGGCCTGAAGAGCAGCCTGATGCTGATGGCCGGCAAGGCCGAAGGGCTGCAGATCGTCAAGGAGTTCGACCGCGAGTTGCCACCCGTTCCCGCCTACCCGGCCGAGCTCAACCAGGTGTGGACCAACCTGCTCGACAACGCCATCCAAGCGATGAACGGCGAGGGCACGCTGACCCTGCGCACCACGCGGGAGGACGACTGCGTCCGGGTCGAGATCTGCGACACCGGGCCGGGTGTTCCGGAGCAGCTCCAGGTGAAGATCTTCCAGCCGTTCTTCACCACCAAGCCGGTCGGCCAGGGCACCGGGCTCGGGCTCGACATCTCCTACCGGATCGTGGTCGAGCGCCACGGCGGCGACCTTTCCGTCGAGTCCGTCCCTGGCGACACCCGCTTCATCGTCAAACTGCCCCTGACGGAGCGTCAGGGGCAGTAGACGCACCGTCAGGCGGCGATCTCCGTCGCCGTCGTAGCGGCGGGGGTAAGGGCCAGGGCCAGGACCTCGCGCACGTCGCTGACCAGGTGGACGTCCAGGGCGTCCCGGACCGCCTCGGGCACGTCGTCCAGATCCGGCCCGTTGCGGCTCGGGATCAGCACCGTGGTGATGCCGGCCCGGTGCGCCGCCAGCAGCTTCTGCTTCACGCCGCCGATCGGGAGCACCCGGCCGGTCAGCGACACCTCCCCGGTCATCGCCACGTCCGAGCGGACGGGACGCCCGGACAGGAGCGACGCCAGGGCCGTCGTCATCGTGACGCCGGCGCTGGGGCCGTCCTTGGGCACCGCCCCGGCCGGGACGTGCACGTGAACGCCGCGCTCCTTCAGGTCGGGCACGGTCAGGGCGAGCGAGGCCCCGTTGGCCCGCAGGTACGACAGCGCGATCTGGGCGGACTCCTTCATGACCTCGCCCAACTGACCTGTCAGGGTCACCCCGCTCGCACCGGTGTCCTGGTCGGCCAGCGACGCCTCGATGAACAGGACGTCGCCACCGGCTCCGGTCACCGCGAGCCCGGTCGCCACGCCGGGTACGCCGGTCCGCTCCGCGGACTCGGGCAGGTGCCGCGGCCGGCCGAGGTAGGGCTGGAGGTCGTCGGCGTCCACCCGGATCGGCTCCGCCGCTCCCTGCGCTGCCACCTTGCGCAGCACCCGGGCGATCAGCCGCTCCAGGTCGCGCACGCCGGCCTCCCGGCTGTACTCGGCGGCGAGCCGGCGCAACGCGTCGTCGGTGATTGTCACTTCGTCGGGGGTGAGGCCCGCCCGATCAAGCTGACGAGCCATCAGGTGGTCGCGGGCGATGCTCACCTTTTCGTCCTCGGTGTACCCGTCGAGCCGGACCAACTCCATCCGGTCCAGCAGCGGTCCCGGGATCGACTCCAGAACGTTCGCCGTGGCCAGGAAAAGGACGTCGGACAGGTCGAGCTCGACCTCGAGGTAGTGATCACGGAAGGTGTGGTTCTGCGCCGGGTCCAGCACCTCGAGAAGCGCAGCCGTGGGGTCGCCACGGTAGTCCGCGCCGAGCTTGTCGACCTCGTCGAGCAGCACGACCGGGTTCATCGAGCCTGCCTCGCTGATCGCCCGCACGATCCGCCCGGGCAGCGCGCCCACATAGGTGCGCCGGTGCCCCCGGATCTCCGCCTCGTCCCGCACACCGCCGAGGGCGACGCGGACGAAGTTGCGGCCCATCGCGCGGGCGACCGACTCCCCCAGCGAGGTCTTGCCCACGCCGGGCGGCCCGACCAGGGCCAGCACCGCGCCGCTGCGCCGGCCACCGACCACGCCGAGGCCTCGCTCGGCCCGCCGTTTGCGGACGGCCAGGTACTCGATCACGCGGTCCTTGACGTCGTCGAGCCCGGTGTGGTCCGCGTCGAGCACGGCCCGCGCGCCGGCGATGTCGTAGGAGTCCTCCGAGCGCTCGTTCCACGGCACGTCCAGCACCGTGTCCAGCCAGGTGCGGATCCAGCCCACCTCGGGGGACTGCTCGGAGGTCCGCTCCAGCTTGGCGACCTCGGCCAGAGCGGCCTCGCGCACCTTCTCGGGCAGGTTCGCCGCCTCGATCCGGGCGCGGTAGTCCTGCTCCTCGCTCTCCACCGTGCCGGTTAGTTCGCCCAGTTCCTTGCGGATCGCGTCCAGCTGGCGGCGCAGGAGGAACTCGCGCTGCTGCTTCTCCATGCCCTCGGCGACGTCCTTGTTGATGGTCGCCGCGACGTCGAGTTCGGCCAGGTGCTCCCGGCTCCAGGTGATGAGCGTGCTCAGCCGCTCGGAGACGTCGAGCGTCTCCAGCAGCGACGCCTTCTGTTCCCCTGTCAGATACGGCGCGTAGCCGGCCAGGTCGGCGAGCTCGGAGGGGTCGGACATCTGCTGGACGGAATCGACGAACTGCCACGCGCCCCGCTGCTGGAGGATCGTCGTGGCCAATCCCTTGTATTCCCGCGCCAACGCCGCGGCAGTGTCGGGGACGACCTCTTCCAGCGTCGTGACCTCGACCCAGAGGGCCGCGCCCGGGCCGGTGGTGCCGGTTCCGATCCGCGCCCGGGCCGTGCCGCGCACGACGGCCACGTGCTCGCCCCCGCGCAGCCGTCCGACCTGCTCGATGACGCCCACGGCGCCGACCTGGCCGTACTTGCCGTCCAGGCGCGGGACGAGCAGGAGCCGTGCCGCCTCGGTGCTGCCGGCTTCCAGGGTTGCCTGTGCAGCCTCGACGGCGGCACGTGCCTCCGGGCCGGCCAGGGACAGCGGCAGCACCATCCCGGGAAGAACGACCACGTCGTCCAACGGCAGCACCGGCAGGGTCAAAGACTCGTTCACGTCGGCCTCTTTCTTCGCCTGAGATCGGAGGAAACTCAGGCGGAGGCCGGGATGTTCCGCACTGCCCGCGGCTTACGCCGACAGCAGATCAGCGGCAGACCCTCTTCGCGGTCTTGCGCAGACCGGACCAGGCGGGAATGAGCGCGGCCTCGTCCACGCCCGTGCACGTCTTCAGCCCGTACAGCACGCCCCAGGTGAACGCGTTCTCCCGGCCGCCGGCGGCGGCGATGCCGAGCTCGCGCAGCACCGGCGCCGCCACCACCGCGTCCTGGTGATCGCCGAGCACCTCCTGCACGTCCCTGGTGTGGGAGATCAGCTTGCCGGCGGCGCGGCCGAGGGCCGGTTCAGCCGCCTCGGTCGCGTACCGCATCCGCTTGCCGGCCTTGCGGACCTCGTGCAGTTCGAGATCCCGCTGCGCGCCGGTACGGGTGTCGGCGACGGTCATGTGCTTCTGCATCCGGTGGAAGCTGCGGGACAGTTGCCGCGGCAGCTCCTTGGCGGCCGGCTTGGCCGCCAGCTTGGTCAGGGGCGGGTCGGCCAGCAGCCCGTCCAGGGCGTCGAGCAGCGCCAGGTAGCGGGGAGAGTCCAGCGCCTCGAGGAGCAGCGTGCGGGCCTTGGCCTGCCGGGGCGCGAACCAGGACGCCAAGCGGGCCTGCACCGGGCCGAGTACGTCCTCGACCGGCTGCTTTCCGACCGCGGTGGTGAACCGCGCACGCAGGACCTCGAGGTCGCGCGCCTCCCCGGCCACCCCGGCCAGCCACTTGAGCTCGTCCGTGAGTTGTCGCGTCTGCTCCCGGTCGATCAGCTTGCCGTACGCCTGTAGCGCGCTGCGGGCGCGGCGCGTGGCCACCCGGAGTTGGTGCACCGAGTCGTGGCTGTCCCGGCGGACCTCCGACGTCGTAACGGCGGATCGCCGCGACCTGCTCGCGCAGGTAGGCGATCACCACCTCCCCGGCGGTCGCCTTCGAACCGCGCACCGACTTCGGCGACTTGGGCGCCCGGTCGCCGAGGGCCCGGGACAGCTTGGAGGCCGAGGACGAGCGCTGCACACCGGACTTGCGCAGCACGGCATCGGCCTTCTCCAGCAGCCGCATGTCCCCCTCCGCGCCGAGCTCGATCTCGATCTCGCGCCAGGAGTGCTCCGGCCCGTCGGGCAGCACCTTCGCGTTCACGTGGTCGTCGGTGACCTCGAGGAGGTTGCCGCCGGCCGGGTCGGTCCAGCGCAGCACCCGCCGGGCGGTGCGCAGCTCGGCGATCGGCTGCAACGGGGCGCCGCGGGTGATCGTGCGCAACAGCTGGGCGAGCTCACCGGGCGGCGGGGCCGGGTTCGTCGGTCGCGGCGGTGTGCACCTGAATCTCGTCGCGGGTGTGCTTGCCCGCCGGAAGCTTGAGATGCCAGCCGGTGGCGTCGTCGCCGGTCCGGTACCGCAGGGTGATGCGCGCCACGGCCAGCCGCAGGTCCGCCGTGTCGAGGTAGGTCGCGACCAGTTCCTGGTCCTCGGCCGTCGGTTCGGCGTCGAAGAGCGACGACCAGCTCGGCAGCTCGGTCGTTTGCGTGGCCTCGTACTTGCGCTCGATCTCGCGGTGCGTGGTGGTTGCCATCGACTCCAACTTCCCCAGGAGGCGGCCACCATACAAACGGGAGGTAAACGCTCCGGATCAGTGGAAGACGACGGTGCGATTTCCGTGCACGAGGACGCGGTCCTCCAGGTGCCAGCGCAGTCCGCGGGCGAGCACGACCTTCTCGATGTCCCGGCCCTTCAGCACCATCTCGGCGACCGCATCGGAGTGGTCGACCCGGATCACGTCCTGCTCGATGATCGGGCCGGCATCCAGCTCCGCCGTGACGTAGTGGCAGGTCGCGCCCACGAGCTTGACCCCGCGCACGTGGGCCTGGTGATACGGCCGGCCGCCGATGAACGAGGGCAGGAAGCTGTGGTGGATGTTCAGCGCCCGGCCGGCCCACTTCTCGCACAGCCACTCCGGAACGATCTGCATGAATTTGGCCAGCACGATCGCGTCCGGGTCCTCGGCGTCGGCGATCTTGCGGACCTGCTCGAACGCCTCGGTCTTGTCCTCGCCCGCGGGCGGGAACGGGACGTGGTGGAACGGGATGCCGTGGGCGGCGGTGATCGACTCCAGGTCCCGGTGGTTGCCGATCACGGCCCGGATCTCCATGCCGAGCTCGTCGCCGGCGAAGCGGCCGAGCAGGTCGTAGAGGCAGTGCCCTTCCTTCGAGACCAGCACCACGACCCGGCCCCGTTGGGTGGTGTCGGTGACCCGCCAGTCCGTGTCGGCGCCGAGCTCGGCGGCCAGGGTGGCGAACCGGTCGCGCAGCTCCTCCAGGCCGAACGAGAGCGACTCCGCGCGCACCACCTGGCGGGTGAAGAACCAGTTGGTGTCCGGGTCGGCGTGATACGCGGCCTCGGTGATCCAGCCGCCCGCATCGGAGAGGAAGGAGGCGATCCGGGCCACGATGCCGGTGCGGTCGGGACAGCCGAGGGTCAGGACGTAGTGCGCGGTCATGCCGACAGTCTCCCGGATCTCAGGCGTGGCAGGTCAGCGGCTTGCCGCCGTTGAAGGCGACCATGTCGCCGAGGGCACCGCGCATGTCGATCAGGCAGCCCCGCTCTCCCCCGCCGATTTCGGCGTAGGCGCGGTGCAGGTTGCCGACGATCCGCTCCGGATCGGTGAGCGCGGCGAACTCGCCGAGGTCGGTCTCACGGGCACACTCCAACGGCGTAATCCCGGCCTCCAACCCCCGCTGGGCGACCTCCTGCAGGAAGTGGATGTACGCCTCGACGACGTCGATCACCTCCGGCCCGCCGACCGGGCCGTGGCCCGGGACGATCGTGACCGGGTCGAGCGCGCGGATCGCGGCCAGGCACTCCAGGGCCCCGGCCGGCGAGCCCATCAGCAGGAAAGGCGTGCCGCCGTTGAAGACGAGGTCGCCGGTGAACGCGACCCGGTGCTCGGGGATCCAGACCACCGAGTCGTTGGTGGTGTGACCGGGAGTGCCGGGGTGGATCACCTCGACGCGCAGCTCGTCGACGAAGTGGGTGACGCGCTCGGCGAAGGTGAGGAACGGCGGGGCGAGTTCGATGTCGCCCCACTCGATGTCGGTCCAGAACGGTGCCGAGAACGGGTTGCCGAAGCCGAGCATCGCGTCGCGGGCCCGGTCCTGCGCGACGATCGTGGCGTCGTGAAACAGGTAGTTGCCGAAGGTGTGGTCGCCGTGGTGGTGCGTGTTGATCAGGGTCCGCACCGGCGCGGAAGTGACCCCGGCGATGGTGTCCAGGAACGCGCGGGTGCGCCGCTCAGTTGCGCAGGCGTCGACCGCGGTGACGCGCTTCGCCCCGACCAGGAAGCCGGTGTTGTTGATCCACCAGGTGCCGTCGGGCTGGATGTAGGCGAAGACCCGGTCGGCCACCTCGGTCGCGATCCCCAGCGGGGCCGTCGGAGTCGTGGGCAGAGTCGTGCACGCTGCCGCTCATCCGGCGAACGCCTTCGCGAACATCGCCGTCGTCCGCTCGAAGCTGACGGTGGCCGCATGCTCGTTGTAAGTCGGGTGGTCGGGCCAGGTGTAGCCGTGGTCCGCGTCCGCGAAGAGCACCACCTCGACCTGCGGCATCGGCTCGACGATGTCGAGGTAGGGCCGGTGCAGTTCCATCGGCTGGACCTTGTCGATGCCGCCGACGCCCACCCACAGCGGCCGGGTCAGCTCGGCAGCGGCGTGGTGCGGCGAGGCGTCGGTGTCGTCGGCGAGGAACGACGGGTGCCACATCGCGCCGGCGACGACGCGGTCGGAGTGCCGGGCGAGCGCGACGGCGACCGCGCGGGCGCCGAGGCAGAACCCGATCGTCGCGATCGGCCGGTCCTTCCCCGCGCCGATCGCGGTCAGCGCGGCGTAGCCGTCGGACTGGATCCCGTCGTCGGTGAGGCTGCGGATCATCTCCCACAGCCGGTCCACGATGCTCGGGTCGGCGGCCCGCTCGGCGGGCTCGAACCCGATCAGCCGCCCGTGCCGGTGGAACAGGTCGGGCACGACGACCTCGTAGCCGGCGGCGGCGAGCTTGTCTACGAAGGCGTGCGTGGCCATCCGGATCCCCGGCCCGTCGTGGTACATCAGCACCAGCGGGTGCTCGCCCGTCACGGGGCGCCGGTGCAGCACCGCCATCGGGCCGTCGGGGGTCTCGGTCTCGAGGATGACGCCGGTGATCTCCACGCCGTCACGCTAATCAGGGCGCCTGGGTTAAGGCCACCGCGGGTGGCACCCGGCAGGATGGGCGCACCACCGATCCCACCGCCCGGGAGACCACGTTGTCCTCTGCTCCGGTCGAGCGCGCCCACGAGGTCGCGGACCAGCTGTTCGAGAAGAACGCCGACACCTTCGGCAAGAACCTGCCGACCTACCGCGGGCACGTGCACCGGGTGATCGGGCTGGTCGGCCTGCAGGCCGAGGTCGCGGCCGGCAGAGCGGACGCGCTCGGCGTCGCGGCGTTCTTCCACGACGCGGCGATCTGGTTCGACGGGACCTGGGACTACCTGCCGCCCTCGGCCGCCCGTGCGGTCCAGGAACTCGGCGGCGCGGACGCGGAGCACGCCGGGCTGGTCGAGGCGATGATCACTGAGCACCACCGGATCCGGAAGGCCCGCCACGACGACCCGCTGGTGGAGGCGTTCCGCCGCGCGGACCTGACCGACGTCTGCGGCGGCCTGATCAAGGTGCCGCACTCCAAGCGGAGCGACTACCGCGCGCTGACCAAGGAGTACTCCGCCCGCGGGTTCCGCCCGATGCTGGTCAAGGCATTCGCGCGCGGAATCAGGCAGAGCCCCCTGCACCCGATCCCGATGATCAAGTTCTGAGGTCAGCGCCTGAACTGACGCCTGATCAGCAGCGGCAGCACCAACCACGCGGCCGTGAAGAAGGTCGCGGCCACCGCCCCGGCCGTGACGCCCCACGCGGCGCTGACGACGATCCCGAACGTCAGCGTGAGCACACGATGACCGCGAGGCCGAGCAGCGCGATACCGGCCAGCGCGAACCATTGCGCGACGTTGACCAGGGATGTCCGCGCGCCCTGGCGGAACAGGAGGCGGTGCATCGCCACCGGCGTGATCAGGCAGCCGGTGGACGCCACCGACAGCCCGACCGCGGTCAGGTAGAGCGCGTGGGACCTGTCGCTGAGTTCCCAGAACCGGTCCTGGAACGGCAGCACCAGCAGGAACGCGGTGAGCAGTTGGACGCCGGTCTGGACGACCCGGACCTCCTGCAGCAACTCGACCCAGTGCCGGTCGAGGCGTTGCAGCGGCGTCTCGTTGCGGTCGAACTGCGGAACCTCGTCGCTCACCCGTGCAGGCTACCCATCCGGCCGGGCGGCGTCCGTCTGACGGCTTTTCAGCCCTCGGGCTGGATCATCGCGAACATGCCGTGGTTGGCGTCGAGCATGACCGCGAAGGTGCCGATGCCCGGGACCGTCATCGGTTCGTTGGCCACGGTGGCGCCGGCCGCGGTGGCGGCGGCGACCTTGGCCGCCAGGTCGGCGACCCAGAAGTAGACCGCCCAGGCGTCGGGCGCCTGGGCGGGGTAGGCCTCCGGACGCACCATCAGGCCGCCCAGGCCGCCCTCGCTGCCGCCCTGGATGACCCAGTACATGCCCGGACCCATCTGCTGGCCCTCGTACTCCCAGCCGAAGACCTGGTTGTAGAAGGACTTCGCCCCGTCGATGTCGGAGGTGAGCAACTCGTTCCAGGAGTAGGTGTCGGGCTCGTTGACCACCTCGGCGCCCTTGTGCTGGTCCGGCTGCCAGAGGCTGAAGGCCGCCCCGAACGGGTCGGAGGCGACGCACATCGTGCCGTGCTCCATGACCTGCATCGGCGCCATGATGATCTTGCCCCCGGCCTTCTCGATCAGCGCCGCGGTCTCCTCGGCGTTCTCGACGGCGACGTAGCTGTTCCAGACCGCCGGGGCGTTCTCCATGCCGGGGAAGGTTCCACCGAGGCCGGCGACCCGCAGCCCGTCCTTGCGCAAGGTCGTGTACATATGACTGCCGTCGGGCATGAGAGTGGTCTCGTGCTCCCACCCGAACAGGCCGGTGTAGAAGGCGATCGCCCCGTCGATGTCCGGGGTCATCAGGTCGACCCAGCAGGGGGTCCCGGGCTCGTAACCGTCGCGCTTCGTCATGGCTCCTCCTCGGCCGGTGCGGTGATCACCTGACCCTAGGACGGCCCTCCGACAAAATTCGAGGGTCAGGCCATGCCCATGAGGTGAAGGTCCAGCGACGCCTTCATCCGCTCGGCAACGGCCGCCAGGGACTTCATCGGCCGGATCATGACTTCGAAGCGGGTGATCAGGCCGTCGGCGTCGAAGGCGATCATGTCGATGCCCTTGAGCTCCAGGTCGCCGATGCGCGCACCGAACTCCAGCACGACGTCCTGGCCGTCGGCCGTGACGAACTCCCGGTAGTAGCTGAAGTCCTCGAAGATCGACACCGCGGTCTGCAGGACGTGACCGACCTTGGTGGGGCCGACGTAGGGGTGCCAGAACGCCGGGGAGGAGAACGCGACGTCGGGGTGCAGCAGCGACCCGATGTCGGACAGGTCCTCCGCCGCGATCATCCGGTGCCACTCGGCGAGCGAGGACTCGACCGCGCTCACAGCGTCTCCGCCACGGACTTCGTCCTCGCGGAGCCGCGTTCGATGCTCATGGTGAGCTCGCTGCGCTCGCTCACAGCGCCGCCGCCAGTTCGGTGCCCTGCGCGATCGCACGCTTGGCGTCCAGTTCCGCGGCCACGTCGGCACCGCCGATCAGATGGACCGACATGCCCGCCGCGACCAGGTCGTCGTACAGGTCGCGTCGCGGCACCTGTCCCGCACAGATCACCACGTGGTCAACCTCCAGGGTCAGCGGCCCGCTGCCGGTGTCGATGTGCAGGCCCTCGTCGTCGATCCGGCGATAGGTCACGCCGGCCATCATCCGCACGCCGCGGCGTGCAAGTTCGGTGCGGTGGATCCACCCGGTGGTGAGCCCGAGGCCTTCACCCGGCTTGGTCGTGCGGCGCTGCAACAGATACACCGTCCGCGCCGAGCGCACCGGACCGGGTTCGACCAACCCGCCGGGGGCGAGGAAGTCCGGGTCGATTCCCCAGTGCTGGAAGAACTGCTCGACGTCGACGCTCGCGGACGGCCCGTCCTGGCTCACGAACGCCGCGACGTCGAAACCGATCCCGCCGGCGCCGACGATCGCGACCCGCGATCCGACGGTCACCTCACCGCGCAGGACCTGCAGATAGCCGACCGCCTTGGGGTGGTCGATGCCCTCGATCTCCGGCTCCCGCGGATCGACCCCGGTCGCGAGCACGACCTCGTCGTACCTGGCGGCGGCCAGGTCCGCGGCCGCGACCCGGCGCCCGAGTTCGAGCAGCACCCCGGCCCGGGACAGCTCGGTGCGGAAGTAGCGCAGCGTCTCCGCGAACTCCTCCTTGCCGGGAATGCGCCGGGCCAGGTCGAACTGACCGCCGATCACCTCGGCCTCGTCGTGCAGCACGACCGCGTGCCCGCGGCGCGCGGCGGCCAGCGCGGCGGCCATGCCGGCTGGGCCGGCCCCGACGACCGCGACGCGCTTGCGAGTGCGGGTGGGCGAGAGGTCGAGCAACGTCTCGTGACAGGCCCGCGGATTGACCAGGCAGGAGGTGATCCGCCCGTCGAGGGTGTGGTCGATACAGGCCTGGTTGCAGCCGATGCAGGTGTTGATCCGGTCCGCCTCCCCTGCGCGCGCCTTTGCGACGAAATCGGCGTCGGCGAGCAGGGGGCGGGCCATCGAGACCAAGTCGGCCACCCCGTCGGCGAGCAGCATCTCGGCCACCTCGGGGGTGTTGATCCGGTTGCTGGCGACGACCGGAATGCCGACGCTGGTGCGCAACCGCCGGGTCACCTCGACGAAGGCGGCCCGCGGGACCGGGGTGGCGATCGTCGGCACCCGCGCCTCGTGCCAGCCGATTCCGGTGTTGAGGATGTCCACCCCGGCCACCTCGAGTTCCTTGCCGAGCTCCAAGGTCTCCGCCAGTGTCGATCCCCCCGGGACGAGGTCGAGCATCGACAGCCGGAAGATGACCAGGAAGTCCGGGCCGACGCGGGCGCGGGTCCGGCGCACGATCTCCAGCGCGAACCGCATGCGCGCCCGGGCGTCGCCGCCCCACTCGTCGGTCCGCTTGTTCGTGCAACCGGCCAGGAAGGTGTTGATCAGGTAGCCCTCGGAACCCATGATCTCGACGCCGTCGTAGCCGGCCTCGCGCGCGAGTTCCGCGGACCGCGCGAAGTCCTCGACGGTCGCCTCCACCTCGGCGGCGCTCAGCTCCCGCGGCGTGAAGGAGTTGATCGGTGCGCGGATGGCGCTCGGCGCCACCAGGTCTACGTGCTTGGCGTAGCGCCCGAAGTGCAGCACCTGCATCGCGATCAGGGCACCCTCACCGTGCACGGCGTCGGTCACGATGCGGTGCTCGCGCACGTCCTGGGCGCCGGTCATCGTGGCGCCGCGCTCCATCGGCCGGGCCTCGGCGCTGGGTGCGATGCCGCCGGTGACCATCAACGCGACGCCGCCGCGGGCCCGCTCGGTGTAGAACGCGGCCATTCGCTCGAACCCGCCGGGGGCTTCCTCCAGGCCGAGATGCATCGAACCCATGAGGACGCGGTTGGGCAGGACGACGTGGCCGAGGTCGAGCGGGGTGAACAGGTGGGGGTAGGCGGTCACGGCAGCTCCTGGTCCAGGACGCCGCAGCGGCCGGCCAGCGCGGCGGCCTGCACGCGGTTGGCGACGCCGAGCCGCTGGTGCAGCCGGGCCACCATCCGCTTGGCCGTGCGTTCGGACACGCACAGCCGGCGCGCGATGACCACCGTCTCGTGGCCTTCGGCCACCATCCGCCAGAGTTCGACGTCGACCCGGCGCAGTTGGGCAAGAACCGCGTCGGCGGGGCGCCGGCGCAGCAGGGCGGCGATCGCCTCACGCGGGGCGACGGTACCCCCGTTGGCGATCGCCAGCAGGTGCGCCGCAACGGTCTCCGGCTCGGCGTCGCGCAGCAGGACGCCGTCGGCACCGGCCGCCAGCGCGGCCACCGCGTCCTCCGTGGCGGCCGCGTCCGCGACCATCACGGCGATCCGCAGGTTCGGATGCCGTCGGCGGGCAAGGGTGAGGGCCGCAAGCGCATCGGCCAGGCCCAGATCGAGGATCATCACCTGCGGACGGTGGCGCCGCACCAGTTCGCTGACCCTGCTCGCCTCGTCGCCGTGGCCGACGACGGTGACCCGTCCGAGCGAGGCGTCCTCCAGAGCGGCCTGCAGCCCGCGCGCGAACAACCGGTGCCGGTCCACGATCACCACCGGAACCGCTGCGACGGCCGTCACCGGCGCCGGCGTCAACTCGACGACAGTCATGAAGCGGCGTCAGATCCGGCGCATGAGACGCAGCAGCAGCGAGGCGACCCGCCCGTAAGGCGGGTAGAGCAGCTTGGTCCCGGTGAAGCCGAGCGCGCCGCGCTGGGTGAAGACCGACTTGTGGTGCGAGAAGGTCTGGAAGCCCTCCCGCGCGTGGTAGGAACCCATGCCGCTCTCGCCGCTGCCACCGAACGGGCGCACCGTCCTGCAGGAAGTGCAGCATCGTGTCGTTGACGGTGACGCCGCCGCTGGTCGTCCGCTTGAGCACCGACCGCTTGCGCCGGCCGCTGTGCGTGAACAGGTACAGCGCCAGCGGCCGCGGACGGTCGTTGACGTAGCCGACCGCGTCGTCGAGCCTGCGGTAACCGATGACCGGCAGCACCGGCCCGAAGATCTCCTCGCGGGCGACCCGCATCGAGTCGGTCACGCCGGTGACCAGGTGCAGCGGCAGCTTGCGGGTCGCCGGATCCTCCGGGTCGTCGTGCTGGGCGACGGTGACCGCTGCGCCCTGGGCGCGGGCGTCTTCGACCAGGGACCGCAGTCGCTCGTAGTGCCCCGCGTTGATGATCGCGGTCGATGTCCGGGTTGGCCGCCATCGTCGGGTAGAGCGAGCGTGCGGCCGCGGTGGCGGCCTGCACGAAACGCTCCTCGGAGCCCTCAGGGACGAGCACGTAGTCCGGGGCGATGCAGGTCTGGCCGGCGTTGAACAGCTTGCCCCACACGATCGCGCTGGGCGGCCTGCTCGATGCTGTAGCGCTCGTCGACCACGACCGGGCTCTTGCCGCCGAGTTCGAGGGTGACGGGGGTGAGGTTCTCGGCCGCGGCCCGCATGACGGCGCGGCCGTTCTGGGTCGAGCCGGTGAAGAGCAGGTGATCCAGGGGCAGTGAGCAGAACTCGCGCGCCACGTCGGCGTCGCCGGTGGTGACGTAGACCTGCTCGACCGGGAACGCCTCACCGAGCAGGCGGATCAGCAGCGCCGAGGTGGCCGGAGTGAACTCGCTCATCTTGATCATCGCCCGGTTGCCGGCCGCCAGGGCCGCGGCGAGCGGAGCGACCGTCAGGTTCACCGGGTAGTTCCACGGCGCGACGATGCCGACCACGCCCTTGGGCTGGGCGATCACGCGGTTGCTGCCGGGCAGGAACCAGATCGACGTGCCCCGCAGCCGCGGCAGCATCCACACCGCGACGTGACGGCGGGCGTGCCGCAGCGAGTGTGCGGAGCCGACGATCTCGGCGATCTCGGTCTCGGTGCGGGAGCGGTGCCCGAAGTCCTCGCGCAGCGCCTCGGACAGCGGAACGCGGTTGCGCAGGACCAGGTCCTCGAGCTTGCGCAGGTCGCGGCGGCGCTGCAGGAGCGACGGCGACCGGGGCGGCCTGGAACGCGGCGCGCTGGCGGTCGAGGACCGCCTTGAGTTCGGCGGCGGCCGGGGCAGCCACGAGCTGACCCTCCGTCAGAGTGTCGGTCACAGTTCTCTCCCTCAGGCCCGGCTGGCCCAGCAGTTCGAGCGAGTACGAGTGCGGAAAGCCCATCGCGATGCGGGTGGTCAGCCGCGAGGTGCCGATCGCCAGGTTCACCAGCGCCGGGATCCGGGTGGTCTCGAACCACCAGATGTCGTTCCAGCGCCGGATCGGAGCCATCGACTTGACGATCGCCTCGTGCGGGTCGATCCCGCGGATCAGCGCCTCGGCCGCGACGGTGGCGCCGATCGCGCCGCCGAGGATGCCGTCGGCGTAGTACGCCACCGCGCCGGGAGCGCAGAGCCTGCGCAGCTCCAGGGTGCCGGGCGCCGAGCGCGGCACCGCACCGAACGATGGCGCCGGGGCGAGCCCACCGAAGCAGGTCTCCTCGACGTCGACCGGTTCCAGGCCGACCGCCGCCGAGATGCCCAAGCACCTCCTCGCGCAGCAACGCGATCTCGCGGGCCTTGTCGATCTTGTCCGGAGCGGCGCCGACCGGACGGACCATCAGGCCGTACCAGGTGGCGTCCGGGGAGAGCGGGTCGGCGAACGGGGTGAAGTAGCCGACGTTGACCGCGCCCTCGCGGTGCACCAGCGGCGCGAAGGCCGTGGTGCCGGTGAGCGGGTGCTTGCAGTCCGCCCGGACCGGACCGCAGGGCGCACTGCCAGGCCAAGGTGACGCGCTTCGGTGCCGGCGGCGCTCAGCGCCGAAGAGCTTCGCGTTGCGCGTGAGGTTGACCAGCAACGGCTTCTTGCCCGGGGCCAGGGCGCGGGCGTCGTCGAGCGAGGTGATCGCGTCGTCGACCTCGATGATCCCGCGCTCGTCGAGCAGCTCGCGGATGGCGCCGGCCATCCGCGAGTTCCGGGCGCCGTACATGATCGGGCGCCCGATGCCGCGCCGGCCGCCCTGCCACGCGGCGGCCGGTCCGATCTCCCAGCGACCGCCGATGCCGGGACGGGCCATCGTGGTCAGCTGCCGGGTCGCCACCGGCTGGCCGGCGTAGCTCGGGCCCGGTGAGGTGCCGGATGAACTCGGCCTGCGGCACGTTCAGGGCGTAGGAGAGCCAGTCCGCGGCCAGGCCGCGCATCGAGCAGCCGTTGGCCAGCTGACGCGTCTCGGCGACCGGCGTCCCCGGCGACACGACCTTGCCGGCGAACTGCTCGCTACGGGCCAGCCGGGCCGCCAGCGTCCAGGCCGTGATGCCCTTGCCGCCGGCGATGACCACGGAGTCGTAGACCGGCTTGCCGCCACCCGGCAGCAGGCGGTCGAGCTCTTCGTCGATGTGCCGCGAAGCGCACGTGGTCGGCGGCGGAGAGCTCGGCGGCGACAACGGGTCGCTCGGGAGCGATGGTCATGGACTCCTCCTCGGGGGCTGACTCAATAGTTCAATATGGACCATGCAGAGTCAAGGGTGCCGTTGGCCCCCGAAGGCCAGGTACGGAACGTCAGGGTCAGCGCTTCCCACGCTTGGGGGAGGCGTCTCGGTCAGCGAGGGGATGCGGCGGATCCAGGCTCGGCGGGTCCTCGAGGATCGACGTCCAGAAGGTGATGAACGCTTCCTCGAACAGGTAGCCCATCCGGATCGGCACCTGGTGCAGGTGCAGCTTCTCGTAGCGGGCCATCTGCGCGGAGAAGGCGTCGTACTCGGCCAGCCGCTCCTGGTGCAGCGCGATCTGCTCCTGCGGCCATCTGCCGCACCCGCTCCGGGGTGGTCAGGTCGGCGAAGTAGAGCTTGAGCAGACCGAGGTCGCGGGTCTCGGTCTGGACCACGCTGGGCGCCTCCAGCCAGTCCCGCAGCGCCGCGCGGCCGGCGTCGGTGATGGAGAAGAGGCGCTTGCGGCGGCCGTGGTCCTCCTGTTCCTCGCTGAGCAGGCCCAGCTTGGCCAGCCGCTCGGGTTCGACGTAGAGCTGCGAGTGCGGGAACGCCCAGAAGTAGGCGATGGACTTGGCCACCGCGCGCTTGAGGTCGTACGGCGTGCACGGTCCGAGCTCGGCGATGAAGCCGAGCACGAGGTAGGCGCTGGGACCGAGCCGGGCGCCGTCCGGCTTCAGATTTCGACCGTTCATTCTGGACCGTCATGAGTCCGATGGTAGCGACGGCGAGGCCCGGCGGGGAGATCCGCCGGGCCTCGCTCCGTTCCCCTGAGGGGGACCGCTACTTGTTCGTGTAGATGACGAACTGGTCCGGGTCCGGCTGGAAGCCCGACGGCGTGCCGTTCGGGTCCGAGACCGTGTTGGTGGACGTGTACTTGTACATGAACTCGCGGCCCTGACCCATTCCGGATCCCAGGTCTGGTTCGCGTGGTCGCCGCTGCGTTCGGCCTTCGTCGTACGAGAAGCGCTGGTCCAGCGAGGCGTCCGCGGCGTAGATGTCACCGTTGCCGAGCTGAGCCATCAGCCGCTCGCGCGTCAGGTTCGGCCCGACCGCCTTCGCGGCCCGCTCGAACATCAGGCTGCCGACGTAGTTGGCCTGCACGATGTGGTGGTTCAGCCCACGGTTGCCGCGCGCGTACTTGCTCATCGTGGCCATGAACTCCGGACCCCAGAGCTTGTAGGTCGTGTTCGTCCAGTACCGGCCGACCGGGTGCTTGCCGAACAGCGAGCCGAGCACCTCCGCGGCCAGGTGGTTCCCCGAGATGCCCTTGGGCGGGAAGTAGCCCTGCTGGGCGGCCTCGACCATGAACTTCGCCATCGTCGCGGGGTTGATCACGTAGTGGACGACGTGCTCGGGGTTGGCCGAACGCAGCGAGAGGATCTGCGCCGACATCGATGTCTCCGTGATGCCGACGTCGAGCTTCTTGACCATCTTGCTGCCGCTCGCGTCGAGAATGCGCTGCACCTCGTTGCAGGACAGCTGCATCTCCGGACTGGTCAGGCAGACCAGGCCGTACGTCTTCGGCTTGATCACGTTCTTCACCCAGTTCGCGCCGGCCATCGCCTCGTGAATCATCGACATGTGGGTCGGGAACATGTACGGGTCCTGCCACTCCGTCTGCGAGTAGGCCCAGGTGCCGACGGCCGGCAGCTTGTACTGCGCCAGGTCGGAGTGCACCGACGCCGACGCCCAGCTCGAGTAGCTCAACAGCGCGAAGACCTTGTCCTGGCCGGCCAGCTTCTTGATGCAGGCCTTCGACCGCGACACCTCGCCCGGGCCGTCGTCGCAGTCGACGAGGGACATCCGCCGGCCGAGCACGCCGCCGCGGTCGTTGATCGTCGCGAAGGCAGCCTTGATGCCGTTGACCATCGGGGTCACCAGCAGGTTGCCCAGCGCGATGCCGTGGGCGGAGACGGTGCCCAGCTTGATGCTGTCGCCGGTCACGCCGATGTCGGTGGCGCCGTTCTTCTGCTTCGCGATGTTCGCGTTCTCCGCGGCCTGCGCCGCGTTGTCGATGCTGGTGATGCCGGCTTCGGTCTTCGCCTTGCCGACCGCGGCACCGTCCGTGCCGCTCTGCTTGCCGCCGGCGCCCTTGCTGCTCTTCGCGACCGGGGCCGTCTCGCCGGACGACGCAACGGGGGCGGTCTCGCCGGCCGGAGCTCCGGCGACCTCACCCACCGGCGCCGCTGCGTCGGCCGCGCCCTCGACGGGCGCCGCTGCGGTGTCGGTGACCGCCGCCGGGGCCTCCTGCGCCGCGCCGTCCGCGTCGCCTCCGCCGCCGCACGCGCTGAGCACCAGGGCGGCGCTCACCGCCAGCGGTAGGACGGCGAACAGCGGGCGCCTGCTCCGTCTGGACACGGGTATCTCCTCGGGTCGGGGGCTGCTACCCCCGCAGAGTCACCCCGATCAGAGCGGGCTGAGAACCGGACAAGCGGGCCAGCGGTGGCCCCCGAGGGCCGCCCTGTCGTTCAGTGGCGGTCGCCACAGCGCCGACGACCGTGCGACGACCGCGGGGTCGACGTTTCCCGACGCGACACCGACGACCAGGTCGTAGGCATCGTCATCTGGCATCGGGATACGCGTCCTGACCGAACAGCGCCGTCGATGGACGATGCGCAGCCGAGTCCAGGAGACCGAGATCGCGTATCGGTCCGACCTTCAAGTCCTCGGCGAGATGGAGCAGATCTTCGAGTGACAGGTAGGTCGTCACTGACCGAGACGGTCGAGCAAGTCGGCGTATCGCTCGCGGGCAGCCGCGGAAAGCTCGCGCACACGGTCGTCGTGCACGCGTCGGCCCGCCACCTCGATGATCGCTCGCACAGCCGCCGACAAGCCACGACCGGAACAATCACCGCTGTGGAAAAGACCTTGTCCCGGCGTGCGCTCGGGCGCGCGACGCTGGCCCGGCAGTTGCTGCTGGAGCGGGCCGACCTCGGTGTCGTCCAGGCCGTCGAGCACGTGGTCGGGCTGCAGGGGCAGGTGCCGTGGGTGCCCTACCTCGCGTTGTGGAACCGCCTCGCGGGCTTCAGCACCGACGACCTGTCGCGCGCGATGCTCGACCGGTCCGTGGTCCGGATGACGCTGATGCGCGGGACCATTCACACCGTCAGCGCGGATGACGCACGGGCGCTGCGGCCGTGGGTGCAGCCGATGCTGGAGCGGGTCTTCGCCACCACCCCGTGGGGCAAGGCGCTGAAGGGCTACGACATCGCGCCCGCGCTGGCGGCGGCCGCGCAACTGACGGCGGAGCAGCCGCGCACCCGGGCCGAGCTCGCTCCGCTGCTCACGATGCAGTTCCCCGACTTCGACGGCACCGACCTGTCGTGGGCGTTCGGCTATCTGCACCCGGTCGTGCAGCCGACGCCTCGCGGAGTCTGGGGAACGGCCGGGAAGTCGGCACTGACGCCGGTCGAGTCGTGGCTCGCCGGCGTCCCGCCGACGGCGCCGGCCAGTCCGGCCGCGATCGTCCGCCGGTTTCTCACCGCGTTCGGGCCGGCCACCGTCGCCGACGTCACCACCTGGTCCGGGGTGAGCCGGCTGCGCGAGGCCGTCGAGAGCCTGGACCTGCGCCGGTTCCGCACCGAGGAGGGCGCTGAGCTCTTCGACGTGCCGGACGGGCTGCTACCGGACCCGGACACCCCGGCGCCGGTCCGGTTCGCCCCCGAGTACGAGAACGCGCAGCTCGCCTACGACGACCGCTCCCGGGTGATCGCCGACGCGGACCACGAGATGCTCTCCGGCGGCCCGGGCGGGCACATCGGCACCGTGCTGGTCGACGGCATGGTGCGCGCGACCTGGGCGGTCACGGGCCACGACGAAGCCAGCCGGCTGACGATCCGCAGGTCGGGGAAGTTGACGCGTGAGGAGCAGCGCGAGGTCGAGTCGGAAGGGCGCCGCCTGCTGGGCTTCGTCCGGCCCGGCGTCGAGCCCGTGGTCAGCTTTGTGGACGCATGAAAAGCACGGCGTCGGCGTCGATCTCGCACACGACCTGCCCGGCATCGTCCATCAGCACCGAGTGGAGCTCGATGATCGCGTCGCCGCGCTCGGGGCGCAGGCGCAGGCCGGTGATGGTCGACTTCCCGGTCAGCGTCATGCCCGGCCGGACCGGGCGGCGCAGCTGGGCGGTGACGGACTTGCCGGCCTTGCCGACCACCTTGTTCCAGAGCGCGTCCACCAGCAGCGACTGGTAGATCGACATCGTCTGCAACCCGCTGGCGATGATCCCGCCGTACGGGAGCTTCGCGGCGGCCTCGCGGTCGATGTGCATCGGCTGCGGATCGTAGATCTTCGCGAAGGCGATGATGTCATCCTCGGTCATCGGCCAATCCCCGAACGGGAACTCCTGGCCGACCTCGAGGTCCTCGGCGTACCACCCGCTCACTGCGGCTCCGGAGCGACCGGCCGCATCAGGACGACGCCGAGCATCTCGATCTCCAGCACCACGTTGCCGTCCTGGTCGAGCACGCCTGAGTGCATGGTCATCCACGCGTCCCCGCGGTCCGGGCGCATCGTGATGTCCCCGACGCGGCAGCGCGCACTCAACGTGGTCCCGGCCAGTACGGGCCGGCGGAACGTTCATCTGCAGCTTGTGCCCCGCCTTGTGCGCGATGTCGTAGCCGAAGGCGTCGACCATCATCCGCTGGAAGGCGCACAAGGTGTGCAGTGCCGCTGGCGATCACCTGCCCGAACGGCCCTTCCTCGGCGTACGCCAGGTCGGTGTGGATGCGCAGCGGGTCCCACTGGCGCGCGAAGTCGATGATGTCCTGCTCGGAGAGCGTCATCGACCCGAACTCGACCTCCCGCCCCGGGGTCAGGTCCTCGGCGTAGAGCAAGCTCACTCGTCCCCGGCCAGGCGGATGGTGCGCAACCGGCGCCCGGCGTACCAGGTGGCGCCGATCGTGACGATCACCAGCATGCGTGATGCCGAGCCCGAGGTCGACGGCCGATTCGAGGTCCAGGCTGTCCGCGGTGTCCTTACCCACGATCGCCTCGGTGATCGAGGCCGCCCACTGCGAGATGCTCAGCGTCTTCGCGCCCGGCACGAAGCTGCCGACGATGGCCTCCCAGACCAGCGCGTAGAGCAGGCCGACCAGCACGGCGCTGCGGGTGATGACACCGAGCAGCAGGAACACGGCACCGTAGGCGACGCCGGCCGCGCAGGCGCCCACCAGCAGACCGAGAGCGATGTCGTTGTCGGTGCCGGACATGAGGAAGGCGGCGAGTCCGGCGGGCACACCGGAGAACAGCACGATGGTGACCATCGCGACGAGCGCTTTGGTCGTGGCCATGGTGTGCCGGGACAGCGGTTTGGCGAGCAGGTAGACGATCGATCCGTCGTCGATCTCCGGCGCGATCGCGCCGGTGCCGGCGATGACGCCCATCAGCGGCACGAACACCGCGACCCCGAGACCGCCCGCGACCCCGGCGGTGACCTCGTCGTCCTGGCCGGCGAGGGCGCGGATCAGGATCGCCAGGGCGATCAGCAGCCCCGGCAGGGCGAGCAGGAAGATGACGCGGCGCCGGCCGAGCAGGCCGCGCATCGTGAGCTGAGCCACCGTCAGGTTGAACGGGCCGCCGATGATGTCGACCGGGGGCAACGGCGCGAGCGGCTGCGGCGCGAGGGGCTGCTGGGCGCTCATCGGCTCACCAGGTACGCGAATACCGACTCCAGGGATTCGTCCGCCGGGCTGACCTCGTAGAGCCGGATGCCGCGGGCCAGGGCGATCCGCGGCAGCACCCGGACGAACTCCGCCGACGTCGGTGGCCTGCACCTGCAAGCGTCGCGTCGGTGTTCACCCCGGGAGCAGCCCCGAACCCCTTCGGGACGACGAGTTCGACGGCGGAGGCGCACCGCTCGGCCATGATCGCCGAGGCCAGCGCGCGGTCGTCGGCCGACCGGATCGTGTACTGGTGCGGGCGCTCGGTCATCAGCTTGCGGATCTCGCGGAACCCGCCGGAGGCCGCGTGCCGGCCGGAGACCATCACCTCGATCCGGCTCGCCAGTTCCTCGACCTCTTCGAGGATGTGGGAGCTGACGATCACCGTGCGGCCTTCCTCGCCCATGGCCCGCAGCAGGTCCATCAGGTGGATGCGCTGGCGCGGGTCCAGCCCGTTGAACGGCTCGTCGAGCAGGAGCACCTCGGGGTCGTGCACCAGCGCGGTGGCGAGCTTGGCGCGCTGCCGCATGCCCTTGGAGTAGGTGGAGATCGGCCGCGACTGCGCGTCGACCAGGTCGACGATCCCGATCGCCCGCGCGGTGGCGGCTTCGGGGTCGGGCAGGCCGTGCAGCTTGGCGTTGGCGAGGACGAAGTCGTGCCCGCTGACCACGTCGTACATGGCCTCGCGCTCGGGCACGAGCCCGAGGCGGCGGTACACGCCGACGTTGCGCCAGACGACCTGGCCGTCGAGCGTGACTTCGCCGGAGGAAGGTGGCAGGAACCCGCCCATCATGTTGATCAGCGTGGACTTGCCGGCACCGTTGGGGCCGAGCAGGCCGGTGACGCCGGGCCCGAACTCCATCGTGACGTCGTTGACGGCAACGACGTTGCCGTACCAACGCGAGACCGCGGCGATCGAGAGGGTCGCCATCAGATGGACACCTTCCGGTACCGGGCCATCAGCAGCGCCACGCACGCGGCGACGACCGCGATCGCGACCAGCGAGAACACCAGGCCGCCGCTGGCGCCCGGCGGCGGGTACTCCGGCACTTGAGTCGGCCCGGAGAAGAGGGCGTGCTCGACGCCGTGGGCCAGCGTGTAGGGCGAGATCAACTGGCCGTAGGCTGCGGTGGTCTCCGCGCCGTTCTCCTCGCCGACCTCGGAGACGGTTCCCCCGACCCCGGCCAGCACGATCAGGGAGACGATGATCGCCGCGACGCCGACGCCGCGGCGTGGGGTCATCGAGGCGATGGTCACCGCGATGCCGGCCACCAGCAGCGCCGCCACCGCCGCCCCGCCCAGGGCGCGGGTGAAGTTCGGCGTCTGCGAACCGACCGAGAGCTTGGCGAGCAGGGCGCCGGTGTACAACACGGCGAGCGGGATCGCCATCATCAGGAACAGGGCGCTCGCCAGTGCCGCGTACTTCGCAAGGATGTACTCGATCCGCTGCAGCGGCCGGGAGAAGTAGAGCGCCACCACGCGGAAGCGAAGGTCCCGCGAGACGCTGGCCGGCGCCGCGCCCGCGATGAACAGGCTGGTCAGTGCCGACGTGGTCAGCAGGTACTCGTTGTAGTCCACCGGCAGGTCGAATCGGTTGTCGACGCCGACGACGATCGTGATGATCACGGCCGGGAAGACCATCGCGACGAACAGGACCGCGGGCATGATCTTCGACTTCATCGTCCGGCCGAGACCGAACGCTCCGCGCAGGGTGTCGAAGTACAGCGCCCGGGCGATCGCCCGCGACCCGGCGCGGGGGCCGTCGTAGTGGCGGAAGCCGAGGTCGTGGATGACCCCGGCGCGGCCGGGGGGCGGGGTCGTCATGCGCCACCCGCCGGGGTCGCGAACAGCTCGGCCATCCGGTGCCGCGGACGCTCCAGGCGGACCAGTCCGACGTCGAGCTGGTTCACCGCGGCCACGACCGCGTCGTAAGTGCTCTCGACGACGAGACCGATCTGGACGACGTCGCCGTTGGCGGTCGCCTCCAGGCCGCGCAGCCGCAGCTCGGTCGCGAACTCCTCGCCGCGCTCGGTCACCTCGACCACCAGGACGGCTCCCTTCGCGGTGAGCTCGGCGGTCGAGGACGAGCGCAGCAACTGCCCACCGTCGATCACCACGACGTGGTCGCAGGTGCGCTCCAGCTCGCCGAGCAGGTGCGAGGACACCAGCACCGAGATGCCGAACTCGCTGCCGATCCGGCGGATCAGGCCGAGCATCTCGTCCCGGCCGGCCGGGTCGAGGCCGTTGGTCGGCTCGTCGAGGAAGATCAGCTGCGGGTCGTGCACCAGGGCCTGCGCGAGCTTGACGCGCTGCTTCATGCCGGTGGAGTAGCCGCCGATCGGCCGGTAGCGCTCCTCGTAGAGCCCGACGTGGCGCAGGGTGTCGGCGGCCCGCTCACGTCCGGCCGCCCGGGGCAGCCCAGACATCCGCGCCATGTGCACGACCAGCTCGGTGGCGGACATGTCGGGAGGCAGGCAATCGTGCTCCGGCATGTACCCGACCCGCTCGCGGATCGAGACCCCGTCGGTGCGGATGTCGTGGCCCAGCACCTTGGCGCCGCCGGAGGAGGGCGGCAGCAGGCCCAGCAGCATCTTGATCAGCGTCGACTTGCCGGCGCCGTTGGCGCCGATCAGGCCGGTGATGCCGGGCGGGATGTCGACGGTGAGCTCCGAGACCGCCGTGACCGCGGTCCCGAACCGCCGGGTGAGGGCGGTCGTGGAGATCATCACCATTGGAGCCTATAGATCTTGGTTCCTCGGGGCAGGCCCGCTCACGGCCTCCAGCGCTCGCGCGAGCCGGGCTCGCATCCCGCGGGCGGGCATCGGGGCGACGGCCGCCGTGCTGACCAGGTGGGAGGCGATCTCGAACCCGTCGCCCACGGGGACGATCAGACCGTCCGCGACCAGCCCGTCCGCGCCGACGCTGAGCCGGTCGTGGGCCAGCCCGTCCAGGTCCGGGTCGCCGGTGTCCATCGCCAGCACCGTGGCGCCGGCGCGCCGGGCGTCGGCGACCCGCTCCAGCACGCCCTCGCCGGGGGCGTCCTCGGCCGCCACGAACACGGTCTCCCCGCGCCGGACCGCGCTCAGCCGGGTCAGGTCGACGGCGAGATGCGGCGGGGCACCGATCGGCACCGCGTGGCGGACCAGGACCGGCGAGAGCTCAGGGCACCCGGCCAACTGCGCCTCCTCGTCCAGGTGCGCGGCCAGGTGCCAGGGCTCCGCGGTCGGGGTACCGACCAGCAACAGGCCCCCGGCGGTGTGCTTGGCCCCACGCAAGGAGCGCGCGAACTCCGAGGTCCGCCGGGTCCATTCGGTCCCGGCGAGCAGCTCGCGCAGCAGGCGCGTCCGTTCGGCGTCCATCCCCCACCTTCTCGCCCTACGTCAGCGAGAAGCTGGGCTATAGCCCTCGATCCCGCTGACGCAACGGGTTCAGTCGGGCCACTCCGGGTGGCGTTTCTCCAGGAAGGCGGCCATGCCCTCCTTGGCGGAGGCGGACTGCGACATCGCCGCCATCACCGGGATCGCGATGCCGTAGGCGTCGGCTTCGGGCCGGTCGAGCTGCTGGTAGAGCACCTGCTTGCCGATGCCCTTGCCGGCGCGACTGCCGCGGGTGGCGCGGGCCAGCAACTCGTCGACGGCGCGGTCGAGCTGGTCGTCCGGGACGACGTAGTTGATCAGGCCCCACTCGGCGGCGGTGCTCGCCGAGATGGCGTCGCCGGTCAGCGCGAGCTCCATCAGGCGCTTGCGGCCGATGTTGCGGGCGACCGGGACGGCCGGGGTGTGGCAGAACCAGCCGCCCTTGCCGCCGGGGAGCGCGAAGCCAGCGGATTCCGCGGCGACCGCGAGGTCGCAGGTGGCCACCAACTGGCAGCCGGCGGCGGTGGCGAGCGCGTGGACGCGGGCGATCACGACCTGCGGCACGTTCTGAATGGTCTGCATCAGGTTGGTGCAGATGTTGAGCAGGTCACGGACCCCGATCACGTCCCGGGAGGACACGTCGCCGAAGTCGTGGCCGGCGCTGAACACCGGCCCGTTGGCGCCCAGCACGATCCCGGTGGCGTCGCTCTCGCCGGCCTCGGTAAAGGCCGCGGTCAGCTCACGCAGGTGGTCCTCGGACAACGAGTTGCGCCGGCTCGGCCGGTTCATCGTGATCCGGACGGTCTCTCCGTCGCGCTTGACCTCGAGGTGCTGGTAGGCGTCCATGCACACAGGTTAAGCCCGGGGGGCGCGGCGGCCTAGAAACGAGTGGGCCCCCGGTGGCGAAACCACCGGGGGCTACCCGACGAGCTGGCGACCTGGCCTCCGTCCCGGTGAGGCCGGTCTCCGGCACTCGCGTCGCGGTCCTGACAACCTCTGACGCGGGCCCGGCCCGTGCTCACCACGGTAAACGGAAGCGGGGAGATCGGCATTCCCGAATGGGCGTGATTGTTCCCACCTGGGTGCCAGCAACTGGGATTACAGGTCGCGCAGCATCTTGAAGAACCCGGACAGTTCAGGCCGCACCATCGCGATGAACATCGAGCCGTCACCGGCCGGCAGCGCGAAGTCTTCCGGCGGGATGAGGGGAAACAGCCGACGACGAGTTGCCCCGACGCGTCCCGACCCAGGCCACGCGCAGTGGACGCCAGTTCCTCGGCCTGGGCGAGCAGGCGGCGGGCGTCGGCGAGCACCTGCCGCCCGGCGGCGGTCAGCTGGAGCCCGGTCGCGGCGGCACCCATCGTGCCCAGCGTCCCGACGGCGACGAAGTACTCCAGCTGGCGCAAGCGTGACCCGCAGCAGCGCCGACATGGGCCGGAGCCAACGACCGAAAGCCGACCAATCCGCGCGCGCACATCCCCCGAACTTCTGCCGAGACCCGGTGCACCCCTCCGCGTCGCGGCACCCTCACACACCCAGGGACGACTCCAATGCGCATGAAGCCAGCACGCAACCTCGTCGCGGCCACACTCGCCGCGGCCCTGCTCAGCGGCGGTCTCGCTGCCTGCGGCAGCGACGACAAGGAAGAGGCAGCTCCCGCGGCCAACTCCGAGACCGGCACCGGCACGCAGGGCGGCACCTCGACCGCGGCGCTGACGCCGAAGGGCACCGGCAACCCGTTCGCCGACGCCATCACCGCGGCGAGTCACATGCCGATGACCGCCAACGCCCTGGCCGGCGGCATCGCCAAGGCCACCAACATGAAGGGCGACGCGGCCTCCCCCGCCGCCGAGCTGCGCTCCGGCCTGACCCACCTGCTCACCGAGCACGTCTACCTGGCCGGCATCGCGGTCGCCACCGCCTACCACGCCGGTGCGGAGTCCCCGGAGTTCAAGCTCGCCGCCGAGGCAGTCGACGACAACTCGGTGCGCGTCTCCGAGGCCATCGGCACGGTCGCCCCGGACGAGGAGGAAGGCTTCCTCACCCGCTGGCGCAGCCACGTCACCGACTTCGTGAACTACGCGGTGGCGGCGAAGACCGAGGACGACGCCGGCAAGAAGAAGGCCGTCAGCAACCTGACCGCCTACGCCACGTCCTCCGGTGCCTTCTTCGAGAAGATCTCCGGCGGCACCATGAAGGCCAAGGACGTCGAGGCCTCGTTCAACGAGCACATCGGCATGCTGGCCAAGGCGGTCGACCTGTTCGCCGCCGGTGACACCGAGGCCTACGCGGCCCTGAAGGACGCAGCCGGCCACATGCCGATGATGGCCGGCCTACCTGGCCGACGGCGTCGACAAGGCCACCAAGGGTGAGGGCGACCCGAACGACGACGCCTCCGCGCTGCGCGCCACGTTGACCGACTACCTCACCTCGCACATCTACCTGGCCGGCGTCGCCGTCTTCACCGCCTACACCGCGGGTGCGGACAGCGAGGCCTTCGCGGCCTCGGCCAAGGCCGTCGACACCAACTCCAAGGACATCTCCAAGGCCGTCGGCAGCATCGCCGGCAAGGAGAAGGGCGACGCCTTCTACACCTCCTGGGCCGCGCACGTCACCGACTTCGTGAACTACGCGGTCTCGGCGCCGCCGGCTCCGACCAGGCCAAGATGGACTCCGCGCTGTCCAACCTCGACGCCTACCGCAAGTCGGTCGGCGCGTTCTTCGACAGCGTCACCGGCGGGGTCATCCCGGCCTCCGCGGTCGACGGACGAGTTCAAGGTGCACATCGAGACCACCGCGGGCACCATCGACTCCCTGAAGGCGGCGCTCGTCAAGTAGGTCACACCGCACAGCCCGCCAAGTCCGGACACACCCGGACATCGAGACGCGGTCCCGGCCCTGCGAGCGAGGGTCGGGGCCGCTCTCGTTCTCCTACAGATCCCGCCAAACGCCCTATTCGGCCAGAGAAACTGGGCCGAATAGTCCCTCAAGGCTCCCCGACCGCTGACCGACACCTCGGGTAATTCGAAGGCACCCGAGGAGTCCGCATGTCTGTAACCAAGAAGGCCCGCCACAAGCGCCCGACCCCGAGCCGCGCTCGTCAGGGCATGGCTCTGGGCGTCACCACCGTTGTCTCCGCCGGCGCTGTCGTCGCCGGAGCCGGCGTCGCCAATGCCGCCGACACCCCGGTCTCGCAGTCGCGGGGCTGGTTCCTGTCCGGCTCCGCGCTCGGCGTGGACCTGGACGACATCGTCGAGCTCGACTCGGCCCGCGCCGTCAACACCGGCAGCCCGGCCACCGTCACCCAGCTCAACCCGCTCGGCGCCACCCTGTTGAACTCGCTGCACATTCCGCTCGGCCCCATCAACCTGCTTGAGGGCAACGGGCTGCTGACGCTCGGCGCCGTGAACCAGGCGGCCATCGCCCGCTCGAACGGCAGCGCGATCGGCGCCTCCGGCGCGGTGTCCGACTCCGGCGCCATCGCGGTCGCCGGGAACAACAACGTCCCGGCCTCCACCGCCAAGCTCGACCTGGGCGGCCTGCTGGCTTCCAACCTGGGCACCGGCCTGGTCGGCGGTCTGCTCGATGTCGACCTGATCGTCGGGGCGATCTCGGCCAACGCCAAGCAGGCCGAGAGCAAGGACGGCAAGCAGGGCAGCCAGGTTGGTGACTACCGCATCGCCGACCTCAAGCTCGAACTGCAGAGCCCGATCCTGTCCGGCCTGCTCGGTTCGCTCGGCCTCGGCGCCCTTCAGGGCAATGTCGACGCGCTCGACAACCCCGGCGGCGCGATTCTCGGTCTGCCTGCGTTGACCGGCCTGCTCAGCGGTGTCCTCCCCGCACTCGGGGTCGCCTCTGCCGACGTGACCAACCTGCCAAACCTGGCGGCCATCGTTGGCGCCACCGACACCACGCTCGGCTCGGGCGCGGTGACGGTTGACCTGACGAACGGCAAGATCACCGTCGACGTCGAGGCGCTGCTCATCTCGCTCGGTCTCGACCTGAACAACCTGCCGCCGAACACCGAGCTCGTGCGCCTCATCCTGAACGCCCTGGCCGACCGAGTTGGCGACCTTGTCGCGGACGAGCTGGGCAACCTGGCCGACCGCCTCACCGACGCGATCGATGACATCGAGGTCGACGCCGTCACCACGCTGCTCGGCGTCGACACCCCGCTCGTGCTCGGCCCGGTGGTGAACGGCGCCATCGACACCGTGCTGGACGGCGTGCTCGCCACCTTGCTCGCCCCGGTCACCGGCGCCGTGAGTGGCGTGGCCGGCCCGCTGCTCAGCCCGCTGTTCGACGCGCTCGAGGACCTGCTCTCGATCCGCGTCAACGTGCAGAACAAGTCCGGTGGCACTTTCACCGAGCGCGCTCTGCAGATCCGCGTGCTCCCGGGCGGCAACACCCTGGCGACCGTCAACCTGGCCTCGGCCAGTGTCGGCCCCGGCCAGGGTCTGGTTGCCGGCGAAGACGACGACGACAGCAACGACAACGGAACCCCGCTGCCGGAGACCGGTGCCGGTGACTCTGCCCCGCTCGCCGCTGCTGGTCTCGCGATGATCCTCGCCGGTGCGGCCGCCACGGCCGGTGCCGGTCGGATGGGCAACGGCCCCGTGGGTGCGCACGCCGGCGCCCGTGGCCGCGGCAGCAGTGGCGGCGGTCGTCACGCCAAGCGGTAAGTAACCCGCCAGCAACACCAGGGCACAGAGTTTCACCAAGAACGGCCGCGAAGGTGTCCGCGGCCAGGGCGGCCCAGCCGCCCATGGAAGGCCCGCCTGCTCCCCGTGCCGGCGGGCCTTCCGCTTTCCCCGGTGCGGCCCTGCGACAGGATGTGCATATGGCTGATCGAGATATCGAACGCAACTACACGGTCCCCGAGTTCGCGGCGAAGCTGCGCCGGCTGGCTGACGCACTGGAATCCGGCAAGCCGTTCCGCATCCAGGTCGGAGGCGAGCGGTTCACTGTCCCGCGCGCAGCGGAGATCAGTGTCGAGCACGAGCGCGAGGGCGACTCAGAAGAGGTCGAGTTCCAGCTGAAGTGGAAGCTGGCGGACGTCGAGGAGCCCGAGGACGACGACGAGGTCTGAACCCTGCGTAGCGTGCGCTCAGGCCTCGGAGGCCCAGGACTCCAGGATCGCGAGCTCCGGGAGTTCGCGGGCGAGAGCGGCTTCGCCGTCACCTGACGTCGCGTCAGTCGTGTCAGTGTTCTCGCCCAGCCACACCTCGCCGGACTTGCCGTCGATGGTGATGACGTCGCCCGCGCTGAAGAGCACCGCGCCGTCGGCGCCCAGGGCGGCAGTGTCGGTGACGGTGATGTTCTCTGCCCCGACCACGGCGGGGATGCCCCAGCCGCGGGCCACGACGGCCGCGTGCGAGACCAGACCGCCGTGGCTGGTGAGGATGCCTGCGGAGACGCCCATGCCGTGCACGTCCTCCGGGCTGGTCTCCTCGCGGACCAGGATCAGCGCCTCGTCGGAGGCGTCGGCCAGATCGGCCGCCTCGTCGGCGCTGAACACGGCCTTGCCTGCCACCCGGCCGGGCGAGGCGCCCAGGCCGGTGGCGATCGCGGCGCCGGCGCCGCCGCCGGTCGAGGCACCGGCGAGGATCTCGGCCCGTGCGGCTTCCCGTTGCTCGGGGGTCACGCGCGCGTAGGCCTCGGCCTTGGTCAACTTGATCGTCGGGTCGTCGACCATCTGCACGGCCGCGCGGACCGCCGCGACCGCGCCGCGCTTGGCCACGCGGGTCTGCAGGATCCACACGGTGCCGCGCTCGATGGTGAACTCGACGTCGCACATGTCGCGGTAATGCTTCTCGAGCTCGGCGAGGTGGGCGGCCAGCACGGTGTCGGTCCCGGGCAAATGCTCACCCAGGGTGGAGATGTCCAGGGTGCGCGCGATGCCGGCGACGACGTCCTCACCCTGCGCGCGCGGCAGGAAGTCGCCGTAGGCGGCGTTCGCGCCGGTGTTGGGGTTGCGGGTGAACACGACGCCGGTGCCCGAGGTGTCGCCATAGTTGCCGAACACCATCGCCTGCACGTTGACGCCGGTGCCGAGGTTCTCGTCGATGTTCTCCCGCGCGCGATAGGCCTTGGCGCGCGGGGAGTCCCAGGACTTGAAGACGGCCTCGATCGCGCCGCGCAGCTGCTCGTGCGCATCCGACGGGACGACGACGTTGTTGGTGGCGAGGAGCGCGTTGACCGCGTCGAGCTTGGTCTTCGCGCCGACGCCCGCCTCGTGGGCCTCGGCCGGCTCCTTGAGCTCGGCCCCGAGGACGGTGTTCGCGTAGCTCATCAGGAAGCGGCGGTAGGAGTCGTAGGCGAACTCATCGTCACCGGAGGCGGCGGCCAGGCCCTGCACCGTCTCGTCGTTGAGACCGAGGTTGAGGACGGTGTCCATCATCCCGGGCATCGAGGAGGCGGCGCCGGAGCGGACCGCGAGCAGCAATGGGTCGGCCGGATCGCCGAGCTTGCGCCCCAGCGTCGCCTCGAGCTTGGCCAGGTTGGCGTCGATGGCCTCGGTCAGTCCGTCCGGCCAGCCGCCGGCGCGGTAGGCCCGGCACACCGGCACCGCCACGGTGAAACCCGGCGGCACCGGCATCTTCAGCACCGAGGTCATCTCGGCCAGGCCGGCGCCCTTGCCGCCGAGCAGGTCCTTGAGCGAGCGCGGCGGCTCGGTGTGGGGATGGTCGAACGCATAGACCTCGGGCTGGGAGGACATGCGGGGACTCCTGTCGTCAGGCGGCTCGTGCGAACGTCGTGCGGCGATTCGGACAGTATGTCCAGACAGACCGATTGAATCAACTGAAACCTGTAGGCGTCAGTGCCCGTCGGCCGCCGTGCGCTCGCGGGCGAGGGTGCTGAGCAGATCCTGGTGCAGTTCCATCCAGGCGTCGTGGTAGCTCTCGTTCATCGGAGCAGCGAACGCCTTGATCTCCCCGGCCTGTGCCCGGGCGAGGGCCTGGTCGAAGTCGGGGGCGTAGCGGCCGAAGCGCGGCAGGGCCGCCGTGAGCTCGCCGCACAGCGCGATCACGCCCGGGTGGGCGGCGGCCAGGTCCGCGATGACGGCCTGGTCGTAGGCGGGGTCGCTGTGATCGTTCGGCGTCCCGGTCTCCGGGTCGCCGATGATCTGCCAGCGGGTGCAGAGGGCCTTGAACGGCTCGTTGAGGGCGACGAACTTGTCGTCGAGACGCTCGATCTCGGCCTTGGCGCCGGAAGCCTGGAGCTCCTCGGCGAGCAGGGCGGCGTGGGCCTCGCGGCCGGCCGGCATGAGCATCCAGCCGCTGATCCGGCCGGTGCGCTCCTTGGCCTCCTCGGCCGCGGCCGCGGCCTGGAGGACCTCGTTGACCTGGTCCTCGGTGAGCCCGGTGCGGTGCACCAGCTTCTCCACCGACATGAAGCCGGACAGGCGCAGGGCGTGCAGTACGAGCAGGCGATTGGTGTCCATGTCCGGGTATTTTGCCGGACGACCAATGGTTCCTGTGTCCGGCCTCACCCCGACTCTCTCAGCGACGGAGATCCGTGCCTCTCGACGTCCGCCCCGCGACCGAGGCCGACGTCCCAGGCCTGCAGGCCCTGATCCACTCCGCCTACCGCGGGGATTCGAGTCGGGCCGGCTGGACCCACGAGGCCGATCTGCTCGACGGCAACCGGATCGACGAGGACATACTCCGCGCCGAGCTGGCGGACCCGGCGACCACGGTGTTCGTGACCGAGGACGCCGACGGCCCGCTGGGCTGCTGCGCGCTCACCGACCGCGGCGAGGGCACGGCGTACTTCGGCACGTTCGCGGTCCGGCCCACCGCGCAGGGCCGCGGCGTCGGGGACGCGCTGCTCCGTCACGCAGAGAAACACGCGGCGAGGGCCGGCGCGGTCCGCATGGAGATGACCGTCGTCAACCAACGGACGGACCTGATCGCCTGGTACCTGCGCCGCGGCTACGCAGCCACCGGCGAGACCCGCCCGTTCCCCTACGGCGACGAGCGCTTCGGCCTCCCCCGCCGCGACGACCTGGCCTTCGTGGTTCTCGCCAAGCCGCTGGCGTGAACGAGCCCTCAGGACCGTTTCGGGGCCGGGCCGGGGACCACGCGATGGGTTTCCTGGCCGTCCTCGTTGAAGAGGACGAGGGTGTCGCCGTCGAAGCCGGCGAGCGCTGCGCCGGAGACGAGATCGATGTTCTCGCAGCCGATGTCGGTGTGAACTCCCCCGCCCTGCAGGAGAGCGCCGTCGACGGACGCCCACTTCCCGCCCAGGCCGTTGCACCCGTCGGAGCCGATCCAGCGCCCGTCCTTGCGGAACGTGGCGTACGGCCAGTTGTCACCGTCCCCGGTCTCGCCCGGCAGCACCCACGTCCCGATCAGCTCGGACCGCTCGGCCGGGCGGATGCCGTCGGGAAAGTCCGGCGGAAGGCGGTCGAGGTCGGCGCGCTGCTCCTCGGTCAGCACGGGCGGATCGCCGTAGCTGTCGATAACGGTGCTCGGGACGTTCGGCCGCTCGGTGGCGGGCTGCAGCGAGGCCACAACCTTGCCGTCGCCGTCGCGCAACTCGCGGCCCTCGCCCTCGACGGCGAACGCCGACCCGCGGTCCAGCCAGTCGGGGGTGAAGGTGTTGCCCTTCGGCTTGCACTCACCGGAGGCGCTGTAGGTATCCGCGAGGAAGGCACCACCGACGAGCCCATCCCAGGACCCGTCGATCAAGCCGCACTCGATGAACACGCGCGCCTCGGAGGCGGTGACCAGGAGAACGGTGCCCGGCTCGACGCCGGCCCCCTCGACCTCCCACGTCCCCACGAGCTGCGACGGCAGCACCTGGCCCGACACCCCCGAGGCCGTCGCGGACGGCGCGGCACCCGGCTCCTGAGCGACGGTGTCGTCGTCCGAGCAGCCGGCGAGGACGGCGAAGCCCAGTCCCACGGCAGCAGCGAAGATCGTTCCGCGACGCGTCACTCTGCACTCCTGTCGTCGGTCCGAACCCTCTCAGCGCACCCGCGCTTGCCGTCGTAGTGCCGGCTCGACACGCTGGGCCTATGAGTGAACCCGAACGCTCCGATGTCGTCGTCGTGGGCGCCCGGTGCGCCGGCTCTGCGGCCGCGATCGCCCTGGCCCGCCAGGGGCGATCAGTGGTCGCGCTGGACGTGGCGAGCTTTCCGTCCGACACCAACTCCACCCACCTCTTCTTCCCGAACCACTGGGCGGAGATCGCAGCCCTGGGCGCGCTCGACAAGGTGATGGCTCTCGACCCTCCGCTGCACACCCGGGCCGGAGTCGGGACCGCCCGCTCGCAGGTCGTCGGCCCGTACACCGACTACGAGGGCTTCGCCTACGGCTCCTGTGTCAAGCGCTACGGGCTGGACCAGGCGCTGATCGAGACCGCGCGCGAAGCGGGCGCGGAGGTGCGCGAGCAGACGCGGGTCACCGGACTGCTGCGCGACGCGACCGGCCGGGTCACCGGCGTCGAGTGGACGCACCACGACGGGACCACCGGCACCATCGAGGCCTCGCTGGTGATCGGGGCCGACGGTCGGCGTTCCACGGTCGCGCGCATGGTCGGCACCACCGAGCACCACGTGTTCCCCAACGGTCGGATGATGGCCTACGCCTACTACCGCGACCCGCGCACCGAACTGCGAGACCTGGCGATGCAGTGGCGCCAGGACGACGAACTGGTGACGGTCTTTCCCTGCGACGGCGGGCAGTCACTCGTCCTGCTGATGCCCCCGACCGCGCAGGCGCCCGAGTTCCGCGAGGACGCCATCGAGGCGTTCGAGAAGACCGTCGCGCGCGTCGAGCCGCTGCGCGACCGTCTCGTCGGCTGCGAACGGGAGACCGGCGTGCGGGTCTCCTTCGAGCACCCGTCCTACTTCCGGCACTCGACCGGGCCGGGCTGGGCCCTGGCCGGCGACGCCGGGCACTTCAAGGACCCGGTGACCGCGCAGGGCATCCGCGACGCGCTGCGCTTCGGGCGCCTGCTCGGCGAGGCGGTCGGTCCCGTGCTGGACGACCCGGCCGCCCTCAAGGCCGCCCTCCAGGCCTGGGAGATCGACCGCGACGCGCAGTGCCTGCCGATGTATCAATGGGCCAACGGCCTCGGCCTGCCCGATCACATCTCGCCCATCGAGCACGCCGCCTATGCCTGGGCCTCGCAGAGCCCGGAGCGGGCCAGCGAGATCCTCGACGTCTTCTCCCGCAAGCGGAACGCGGACCAGGTCTTCACCCCGGCGCGTCTGCTGCGCTGGATCGGCATCGCCCTGCGCGACCCCGCCACATCCCGGGGCGGGATCGCGCGCACGCTCAAGCGCGACGTCGGCCGCGAGGTGGCGCGGCGCAAGGAGGCTGCAGGGTTCAAGCGGCGGCGCGCGGCGTCGGCGGCGGCCGCGAAGGACAAATCCCCACCTTGAGGCGCTTCGGTCAATGATCGTGGCTCAAGGGACTAGGTGAGCCCTGGCAATTCGCGCCTACGTTTTGAAATAGCTCGGGGGGCACGGATCACCAAGAATCTGTGCGATTTCAATTTTTCGCCTCGGCGCGAAATTTCAGTTGGGTTCCCATGCGCCTTTCGGCGATTCGACACCAGTCCAACCGCACCGCAGCGGCGGCAACGACAACGGGAGCCCTGCTGCTCACCGGGGCGATCGGGGCATCCCCGGCGACCGCGGCGCAACCCGACCCCGGGCTGGGTACGGCGAAGTCCTTCGCCGTCCTGGCGGGCTCGACCGTCACCAACACCGGCCCCTCGCTGATCGCCGGCAACCTGGGAGTTTCACCCGGCACCGCGATCACCGGCTTCCCGCCGGGCCTGGTGGTCAACGGGGTCCACAACGCGGCCAACGCCGTCGCCGCGGGCGCCAAGGCGGATCTGGCCGGAGCCTGGGTTGACGCAGCCGGCCGGGGCCCCGCGACCGCGGTGGCCGCGGACATCGGCGGGCGGACCCTGAAGCCCGGCGTCTACAACCAGGCCTCCGGAATGTTCCTCACCGGCACGGTCACGCTGGATGCGCAGAACGATCCGAAGGCCGTCTTCATCTTCCAGGCCGGCTCCACGCTGATCACCGCCTCGAGCAGCCGCGTGAAGCTCCTCAACGGCGCGCAACCGTGCAATGTGTACTGGCAGGTCGGCAGCTCCGCCACGCTCGGCACCAACACTGACTTCGTCGGCACCGTCATGGCGCTGACGTCGGTGAGCCTCAAGACCGGAGCCACGGTTGAGGGCCGCATCCTGGCCAGGAACGGGGCCGTCACACTCGACACCAACACGATCCGGCTCCCGCGCTGCAACGAGACGCCGATTTCCGACGTCACTGTCGGAACCGGCGCAGGCGGCGGCGGTTCGTCCACCGGCGGCGGCACCAAGACCGGCGCCGGCGGCGGATCGTCAACCGGTGGCGGGACTTCGTCCGGCGGCGCCGGTTCGAACAACGGCTCCGGCAACGGGTCTGACGGCGGTTCGCCGAACGGCGGATCCGGTGGCGGATCGTCCGGCGGGGACAGCCCTGGCGACGGCACTCCGGGCGGACCGCAGATCCCGCCCGGCCACCCGCACACCGGGCGCAGCGGCACGCTGTGACCCTGCTCGTGCCCGCCCGCGGTAGCGCTTCGCGCCGCGGGTGGGCGCTCACCCTCGGCGCGCTCACGCTGGCCGGCACAGTCCTCTCGGGCTGCGGCGCCGCCGCGCCGGTCGCGGTCACCACCCCGGTCGCACCCATCACCGCAGCGGCCACCACGGCTCCTGCTGCGGTGCGCCTCACACCGGAATCGATCCGCATCCCCACCATCGCGGTGTCGGCCCCTGTCGGTCCGCTCGGCTTCAACGACGCCGAGCAGACCGTCGAGGTGCCCAGCAAGCCGATGCACGCCGGCTGGTACCGGTACGGATCCGCGCCCGGCGAGGACGGCTCGGCCGTCATCCTCGGTCACGTCGACTCGAAGACCGGACCGGAGGTTTTCGCGCGGCTCAAGGAGTTGCGCCGCGGCGACAAGGTCGCCGTGACGATGTCCGACCACTCTGTCGTGAGCTACCGGGTGGACCAGGTGGCCACGTATCCCAACGCCAAGTTCCCGGCCGCCCGGGTCTACGGCGCCAAGGGCCCGTCGACGCTGAACCTGGTCACCTGCGGCGGAGCCTACGACCCGGCCGAGGGCTACCAGTCCAACGTCGTGGTCTACACCTCACTCGTGGCGCCCCGCGCCGCCTGATCGCACCTGCGTTCCCGAATTCGCGGGTTCTGTTCCGCTGTATTTCCTCATAGACCGGCTCTCGCGGGAGCTGCGGGAAATCGAGGAGGGCGGACGGCCAGGCCGTCTGCTTTCCGCCGCCTTCGTTTTCGCCCTCGGCAGCCCGCGTCCGCTTACTGAGGCGCGCCCTCCCTCGACGGCCCGACCGTCGTGCACCGGCTCGACCCGGACCTGCTCCTCTCCCGAGGCGGCACCCAGCAATCCGAGCTTCGCGGCCAACCGCGCCCGCTGGAAGGCCGCGATGCCCACGTTCTGCTACCAGTACGACTTCATCTACGAGGAGCAGGTCAAGAACAACGTCCGCGAGCTCGGACGGGCACTCGACCGACCCGCCGATGCGAATGCGCTCATCGCCAAGTACGACCAGCGGGTGCGCGAGTTGCGTGCAGCCGTGATCGACGCCGGGTTCAAAGACAAGACGGCGGGCGTCATCCGGGTCCGCGACGAGAACACCTTCGCCGTCAGGGTCGGCACCCTGGAGAGCATCGTCTACCGCGCCGTCGGGATCCCCCAGCCGGCAGGTCAGCAGGACCCGACGAGGTTCCAGATCGAGCTCACTTCGGAAACGCTCGAGGCACTGAACGAACCTTTGCGCTGGTGGTCCACGCCGACGACGACGACGCGCGCGGGGGCGGAACATCGGTCACCGAGGAGAAGCTGCGCGACCACCCACTCTGGCCACGGCTGACGCCAGTCCAGGAAGGCCGCGCAGTGTTCCTCCCGCCGTGGAACGGTGCCGATCTGCCCAAGGCGATAACGATCATGGACGAGATCGAACAGCACGTTCTCCTGCTGGCGTCGGGCGGCGCCGCCACCGCGGCACCGACGGCCCGCGCCACGCCGACCTCCAGCGCGACCGAATCGCCGACCCCGACGGGGTGAGCCGATCCGGCGACCGGCCCGGCCACGCCGCAGCAGTCAGCCATCCGTTCAACATCACCGCCGCGGCGGACGGGAAGCTGCCTGTTTGACTTGAAGTGCACTTCAACTTGCAGCATGACGGGCATGAAGACATCCCGCATCGCTGTCGTGATCGGCAGCACCCGTGAGGGGCGCTTCGGCCCGATCGTCGCGCACTGGTTCGCACGGCTGGCTGAGCAGCGCCCGGACCTCGAGGTGGACCTCGTGGATCTCACGGAGCCGGACGTGCCCGGCCCGCGTTTCACCACCGCTATCGACGCCGCCGACGGCGTCGTCATCGTCACCCCCGAGTACAACCACTCCTTTCCCGGCCCGCTGAAGACCGCGATCGACAGCGTCGGCCGGGAGTGGCACGCCAAGCCGGTCGGCTTCGTCAGCTACGGCGGCATCTCCGGCGGACTGCGCGCGGTGGAGCCGCTGCGCGGGGTCTTCGCCGAGCTGCATGCGGTGACGATCCGGGACACCGTGAGCTTCGCGATGGCCTGGGAGGCTTTCGACGGGGACGGCCAGCCCAAGGATCCCGAGGCGGATAAGGCCGCGCACCGACTGCTGAACCAGCTCGCCTGGTGGGCCGTCACGTTGCGCGTCGGCCGGACCACACTGCCCTACGCCGGATGACCGCCACCACCGAAACGTCGCCCTCCGGGGTGGGCACCGAATCGCCGGCCCACCCGTTCGCCCTGACCGTGTTGCTGATCGCCTCGACGCTGACCGTGATGGCCACCGCCGTGGTCTCCCCCGTCATCGCGGTGATCCGCGACGATCTCGGTTTGAGCGGAACCGCGGCGGGGCTGTTGCTCACGGCGCACTGTCTGGTGATCGCGGTGGCGAGCCCGGTGGCGGGCGCGCTCATCGACCGCCACGGCGTGCGTCGTCCCCTCGCCGCCGGGCTCGTGCTCTACGGCCTTGCCGGCGGCGCCGGGTTGTTCACCGCCAGTTACGCCACCTTGTTGGCCAGCCGGGTGCTCTTCGGGCTCGGAGCGGCGCTGGTGTTCACCGGCGGCACCGTGGGACTGCTGAATCTGTACCGGGGTGCGCGCCAGGACCAAGTGATGGGCTGGCGGACGAGTGCGACCGCGACCGGAGCCCTGACCTGGCCCTTGCTCGGCGGCGCGCTCGGCACGCTGTCCTGGCACGCACCGTTCGGTGTCTACCTGCTCGGCGTGGGCGTCGGGGTCGCAGCGCTGCGCGCACTGCCCGACGACCGGCCGGCGCGACGCCCGGAAGCCGCCACCCGCGCAGCGCTCGGCGTGGTCCGGCGCACGCCGGCGATACTCGGCTACTACGGACTGTTCGTGAGCTCGAGCGTGCTGCTCTACGCCCTGGTGGTGTTCCTGCCGCTGCGCTTCGACGAACTCGGCGTCACCGACACCTTCCACGTCGCGGTGCTCGGGTTGGGTCTGTCCGTGACGATGATCGCCACCGGCTTCGCCTACGCGCGGATCCGGAGGCGGCTCGGGCACCGCGGTGTCCTGCGCGTCACCTACGCCACCTGGACCGTGTCGTTCCTCCTGTTGGCCGGCACCGACCACCTCGTCTTCGTCGTGGCAGCGTCCACGCTGTTCGGCATCGGGATGGGGATGTCGCTGCCGGCCCTGACGGTGCTGCTCGGAGACGCCTCCCCGCCCCACCTGCGCGGGGCGCTGACCGCGCTGAGCGGAACCGCGCTGTTCCTCGGCCAGTTCGGCTCACCGCTGCTGCTCGGGCCGGTGGCCGACCGGACCTCGCTCACCACCGGCTTTCTCGCAGCAGCGGGGCTCGCCGCCGTCATCCTCCTGGCGCTGTCCCGCCGGACCGCGGCGCCAGAGGTCGGGCCACGCCAGGGCCCCTGACCATTCGTGCCGGTCAGGGGTAGCGCTCCCCGTCTCCCTGCGTTGACCTTCGGTCAGCGCTGGCTCTTGAGCGGGGCTCCTTCGAGCTCGGCCTTCAACACCCGCAGTGTGTGCTCGACGTGCGGTCGCATGTCGCGGTGTTGAGGGCACAGGAGCGCGAAGAGCGGCCGGAACCCCCGCAAGGCCGCCGGACGATGCGATAGTCGTGGGTGAGGATCGTGCCGTCGCCGTCCGGCTGCATCGAGTAGCCCCATACCGTCGAGTCCGCCCGGGTGATGTTGATCCGATGCGGGACCGTGCGGAAGGCAAATCGCCGGCCGCGGTCGGCCTCGACAACCTCGCAGATCCGGCTCCACCTGATCAGGCGGCCGGACCGATTGCGGCCGCGGAATCGCGCGCCCACGTCGCCGGGCGGCCGGCCCGGCAACCACTCGGCCCCGACGGCCTCAAGGCTGCGCTCGCCGATGCGGGTGACGTCCGCGACCCGGTCGTAGACGAGCTCGGCCGGCGCGGCCACGTAAAGCGACGCCGAGCCTTCCGTCCGCCACTCGAACCTGCCCAGGTCGCTCGACGTGGCGCTCACGAGACCGACTCCGCGGCCGAAACGAGCCGGGTCTTCGGCGTCGCCGACAACGCGCCCGTGTCGCTCAACTCCCGGACGGCGGGCACCGGGTCCGGGTCCGCGAAGAGCGGTCGGCCCGAGTGGCTGGCGCTCGCCGAGATCCGCGACCCTCAGGCGCGGCTGCGTACGTTGGGTCGGATGATGTCGGAGCTCAACGCGAATACGGGTTCGCTGCTCGTCCTCCTCGACCGGGCCGCCGCCGGCGACCCCGCCGTCGCGGAGCTGGCGGCGCACACCCTGCGGGTGATCCGCGAGGACCACCGGGTGCTCGTGGATCGGTACGCCGCGGGCATGCGGCCCGATCTCGGCCCAAACGCCTCGCCGAGGTCACCCGGGTCATCACCGGTCCCCAGGTGTGGCACGGGTTCGTCGTCGAGGGCGGCTGGTCGCAGCAGCAGTACGCCGACTGGCTCGGCGACGCCCTCATTCGACTGCTCGTCCTGGACCAGTCAGCCCCGACCCGCAAAGGACCCCGACCGACGCAATAACCAAAGATGGCCCCCACCCGAAACTGCAGGTCAAGGGCCATCTCAGTCCAGCTGTGGCAGATCCAGGATTCGAACCTGGGTAGCTCTCGCGACGGATTTACAGAACGCTCCCATGATCTGGATGACCTGCGAATTTCCACTGCCACACGTGATTTCGTCACGAATAGGACGCGGACCACTATGGAGTGCCGGGCACGATTGGGCATCGCTGGGCTCGTCCGGGCCACCCTTAGGCCGGCACGAGCTGAAGATCAGGTGCACGCTGGCGCGCCGGGTCGTCGCAGGCGTAGCGGACGTACCCGACGACCAGGAATGAACCGCCCCGGCCCGACCCAGGGCCGACCGAGATTGCGAACACGCGGGCGTTTGACCCCAGGGTCGACGTTGCCCCGGAGCAGCGGTCACCGGACCGGCGCGGGCCCGGCCGGGGGCTCCTCCTCGCAGCAGTCGACCTCGTCGGGTTTTCCCGGGTCCGCTCCGATCACCCGGACACGGTACTCAGCCCGCGGCGAAGCCAGCCGGGTGCCGCGATGCCCCCCGCCGGGACCACCACACCCACCCGAGGACGGCCAGCACGACGGCTGCAGCCAGCAGTTCCCCGCCCAGCCCGAGTCGCCGCTCCAGGGTCCGGTAAGAACTTCCGGCCATGTACCCCAGGGTGGCCACCGTGCCCGCCCATGCTGCCCCGCCGACAACGTTGGCGGCGGTGAACCGGCCGCGGGGCATCCCGCTCATCCCCGCCAGCCCGGGCAGCAACGCCCGCAGCGCCGCGACCCAACGGCCGAACACGACGGCAACCGCGCCGCGCTGACGCAGCAACGCCAGCGCACGGTCCACCTCTCCGCCGCGTCGCAGCCGGGCCGGCAGGCGGCGCAGCAGACCTTGACCGAAGCGGCGCCCAACCAGATAGCCGACCTGATCACCGAGCACCGCCCCGGCCACGCCCGCAGCGATGACCGCCCACAGCGACAGGCCCCCGCCGTGGGCCACGACCCCGCCGAGCAGGACCGCGATCTCCCCGGGGACCACCACCCCGACGAATGCCGAGGCCTCCAACGCCGGGAGCGCGAACACCAGGGTCAGCACCAGCCACGGCGGAAGTCCGACGATGGTGTCGATCGCCGCGTTCATGCCGGTTCCCCATCGTGCGGCGCGACCCCAGGTGCGGCGACCAGCACATGGATCTCGCGGGTCAGCCGGTGCACCTGCTCGGTCAGTTCGGTGTTGCGGGCGAGCAGGAGCATCTGGTTCTGCGCCAGCTCCTCGCGGTGATGCGCGTCGGCGGCCTCCCGGTCCAGGTCGCGTTTGGCCTGCGCCTTCTGGGCGATCATCACCATCGACGCGGAGTAGTACGCGACAGCGGAGAAAACCAGGTTGAGCAGGATGAACGGCGCTGGGTCGAACCCGCGCCCGTGCAGCAGACCCACCCAGGAGTTGTGCAGGAACCGAACCACGTCGTTGACCAGCAGCCAGGACACGATCACCACGGTCGAGGCGATCACGAACTGCACGCTGCCCATCGCGTCGGCCACCCGTTCGGCCGCCCGCGCGACCCAGCCCTGGCCGAAGGCCCCACCGACGTGGTAGCGCCGGTGATGACGTAGCGGGTCTGCATTCACGGCTGCCTCCATGGCCTCAACGTCCATGCCGATCACGCCACGACCGCCACCGCGACGGGCAACCGGTGCGCCGGCAGCGCGCCGTGTCCGGTCATCCCCAGCCAGCCCAGGAGCAGGGTGGCGCCGACGGGGATCTCCAGGGCGAAGGTGAACGCACGGAACAGCAGCACCCCGGCGGCCGCGGCGGCCGGCGCGCCACCGAATGCGACCAGCATCGAGGTCATACCGACCTCGACCACGCCCAACCCGCCCGGGGTGATGACCACGACGCTGAGCAGTCGTTCGAGGGCGAAGGCGGCCAGCACCTGCGCAGGATTCACCGAGGCGCCGACCAGCGCCAGGCAGGCCCACAGCAGCAGCCCTTGCAACGTGGAATAGGCGATGATCCCCGCCGCGGAACGGCGCCAGGTGCCGCGCACCAGCGCGATGCCGTCGCGGCGCATCGCGACGGCCAGATCGCCCGGAGCGGGACGGCGGGTGACACGGGCGGCCAGGGTCAGGAACCGGCCGGTGAGCCGACCGAGCGCCGCCGCGACGTCCTCGCGGGCGATCGTCATCGCCAGCACAATCCCGAACAGTCCGAGCACCGCCACCGCGATCCCCGCCGACAGGACGAGCGCACCGGTAGACCCGCCGGCGAACAGCAGTGCGACCAGCGCCAGCACCGGTAGGCACAACTTCGCCGCGACCCCCCAGATATGGGTCACGAGGGCGAACAGCACGAACGCGGCCCGGCTGTGACCCCACCGGCGGGTCATCGAGTAATTCAGGGCAGTGCCGACGGCGCCGCCGAACGGCAGCGCGTTGGACACCGAACTGCCGGTCAGGCGCAACACCATCGCCCGGCGCTTGCTCAGCCCGGGCAGTGCTGCGGAGAGCACGAACGTGTGCGCAACCAGGCTCTCGACCCACAACGCGGTCAGCGCAATGAACCCGCCCATCGAGACCTGACGCAAGGCGACCGCCACCGCGGCCCAGTGCTCGCCGGCCACCTTCGGCAGGGCGCCCACCAGCAGGGCGGTGGCCACCAGTAGCGACAGCCCGATCTTCACCGTGCGCAGACCGTGGACCCGACGCACGCGGGGTACCCGGTCCCGGCCGGGCGCAAGCAGCGGACCCACCATCAGCGTGCTCATGGGCACTTCCTCCTCAGGTCTGTGGCGCGATGACACGACACTGGCCGCGCAGTCCTAAGAACGTGCTGAGAGCCGGCGTACGGCCAGAAGGGGCACAGCTGCTCGCCCGGGCGCGCGAGGGCGTTGACGGCACGGAAGTCGCCGGTGTCGCCCCAGGTCGCGGGGTGGAACTGGCCAAGGCTCGTCGATCCCTTTCCTCGCAACGGGTGCGACCGAGGGTCGGTGCCGTCAGCTAAAAGCGGGATGGGAGGCGCGCTCATCGTCTCCTTAGGACCATCCCCCCAGGCTGCGTGCACTATCCGCGGCGGCGTCGTGCCCGGCGGAGCGACGCGCGAGGGAGCGTTCTGTGAGCGACACGGTCATCCACCAAGCGGCCAATAGCGCCGCACCCGCAGGGCGAGGGGAACCGCGTTCCACAGCCCGGCTGATGCTGAACAAGGTCCCCGAGGTCACGATCTGGTTCTGGATCATCAAGATCCTGTGCACCACGGTCGGCGAGAGCTTCGCCGACTGGATCAACATGACCCTCGGGGTCGGTCTGAACGCCACCGCGGTGATCTTCACCGTGGTCCTGGCCGTCGTGCTCGCGGTGCAGTTCCGGCTCAACCGCTACGTGCCATTCGTGTACTGGCTCACTGTCGTCGTGGTCAGCATCACCGGCACCCTGTACACCGACATCCTCACCGACAACTAGGGCGTGCCGCTGGTGCTGAGCACCTCGGTGTTCGCCGGCGTGCTCGCCGTGGTGTTCGGGATCTGGTACGCCCGGGAGCGGACGCTGTCAATCCACTGCATCGTGACGGCGCCCCGCGAGGCGTTCTACTGGCTCGCAGTACTGGTCACCTTTGCCCTGGGCACTGCCGCCGGCGACTGGACGCTGCGAGCTCACCGGCTGGGGCCCGGGCACCTCGGTGCTGCTGCCGGCCGACGCTGATCGCGGTCGTCGCGGTCGGGTGGAAGGTCGGGGCCAACCCGGTGCTGGCGTTCTGGCTGGCCTACATCCTGACCCGCCCGCTGGGCGCGAACCTGGGCGACTGGTTCGCCACCCCGCGCGCCGAGCACGGCCTGGGCCTGGGCACCGCGGGGACGAGCGTGCATCTTCCTGACCGCGATCGCCGCCACCGTCGCTTACCTGAGCCGGACCAAGGTCGACGTGACCCCGGCCGGCCGGACCGGCGAGGTTGCGCCCGTGGTGTCCAGCGGCCCCCGCGCTCGGTTGGTCCTGGCGACGTGGGTGCTGGTCGCCGCGGCGACCGCGACGCTGTTGCACTCCACGTCGCAGCGCCCGCACGCCTCCGCCCTTGCCGAAGGTGAGGGTGGGACGGCCGCCGCGAGCCAGGTCCAGCTGCCGCCCCGTCAAGCCGCCGCGCAGTTCCCAGCTACCGACGTCGCGACCTTCTCCACGATCAGCCGGGACACCCTGGCCCGGCTCGAATCCGGGGACCAGGCCGGCGCGACCGCCCGGATCGCCGACCTGGAGACGGCGTGGGACGACGCGCAGCCCAGGCTCGAAGCACTCGATCCGACCGGCTGGGGTGTGTTGGACGGCCAGATCGACGTGGTGCTGCACCAGCTACGGGCCACCAACCCGGACCCCGGCGCCGAGCGGGCAGCCCTCAGCACGCTGCTCACCAGCCTCGGCTAAGTCCTTTTCTAATGATTCGTCAGAAGCGGTCGGCGCATCTCACGGTGGCCTTAGGAAGCACCAGGCAAGCTCGATATCAGCCACCGGCACTCGCCGGCGGACGCACACACCAAAGGAGACGACCATGAACACGACTAGCCGCCTCGCCGCCGGCGCGGACAACGACACCGCGACCCACGCCGACATCGACGGCGCCCCCGCATACCCTCCGGGCGACCCCGAGGTACGCACCGCCCGGGTCCTGGTGGTCGAGGACGACCCCGGGGTCGCGGAACTCCTGGGCCGCGCCCTGGCCCGGGAAGGCTACGAGGTCGACCTCGCCGACGACGGTCAGGACGCGCTCGCCTGCGGGCTGGAGAACGAGTACGCCGTCATCCTGCTCGACGCGATGATCCCGCCCCCGGACGGCTTCACGGTGATCCGCCAGCTGCGCCGGGCCGGATGCGCCACGCCGGTGATCATGATCACCGCCCGCGACAGCCTCGACGACCGCGTCGCCGGGCTCGACGCCGGAGCCGATGACTACCTGACCAAGCCCTTTTCGATCCGGGAGGTGATGGCTCGGGTCTACGCGCTGTACCGGCGGGGCGCCCGGGTGCCATGGGTGCTGCAGGTCGGCGACCTCGTCCTGGATCCGAACCGGCGACGGGTGCGCCGCGGCTCGATGGAGATCGTCCTTCCGGAGCTGGAATTCGATCTGCTCCACCTCCTGATGTCGCACCCCGAGCGGCCGCTCACCTTCGGCTACATCGCCACGCACGTATGGGGCCCGATGAGCGGGGACCGAGACCTGGCCGGCGTGGAGTTCTGGGTGCAACGGCTACGCGACCGCATCGACCACCCGTTCGACCGCAATTCCCTCCAGAACGTGGGCCTGGACTCCTACCGCATCACCGCCGAGGAATGAGTCACCCGGGCGCCGGGTCACCCCGCCGCGGCGGCGGTGATCCGGTAGCCCACCCCGCGCACGGTCTGGATCGAAGCCGTGCCGAACGGGCGGTCCAGCTTGTCCCGCAGGTACCCGATGTAGACATCGACAACGTTCGAGGTCGAATCGAACGCGAAGTCCCAGACGTGCTCGATCAGGTGGGTCCGGGTCAACGGCCGCTCGGCGTGGCGCATCAACTCCAGGAGCAAGGCGTATTCCGTCGGGGACGTCGCCACCTCGACCTCGCCGCGGGACACCGTCCGAGTCGAGGGGTCCAGCCGCAGGTCCCCGACCGCGAGCACTGCCGGGCGTTCCTGGGGGGCCCGCCGGGTCAGGGCACGCACCCGTGCGGTGAGCTCCCCCACCGCGAACGGCTTGGTCAGGTAGTCATCGGCTCCGGCGTCCAGCCCGGTGATCCGGTCCTGCACACCGTCGCGAGCAGTCAGCAGTAGCACCGGCGCCCACCGGCCACGTTCCCGCAGTGCCCGCACGACAGCGAACCCGTCCGGCGCCGGGATCATCACATCCAGCACGATGGCGTCGTAGTCGTTCTCCGTCCCCAACCACAGCGCGTCCGGTCCGGTCGCCGCCAAGTCCACCGCGTAGCCGTCACGCCGCAACGCCCGGGCCAACATGTCCGCGAGGCGTTCGTCGTCCTCCACCACCAGCAATCGCACCCGACCAGGCTAGGCGCCCCGACCAAGGAGGTTCGCACCGATGGCCGTGCTGTCCAGCGTGCGTGGGCGCATCCTGCTCTGGGTCCTGGCCGCCAGCCTCGCGGTGTCCGGCGCCGCCTTCCTCGGCCTGCGCAGCACGATCGACGCCCAGTTGGACGCGGCGATCGACGTCGGGCTGCGGGCCCGGGCCGCGGACGTGGCCGGCGACTACACCGCCACCGCGGAGGATCCGTTCGCCCAGGTGGTTAGCCCGACCGGCCGGGTGATCGCGGCCTCGACGCGGGCACCGCGTGAGCCGCTGCTCGACCTATCGGCACGGCCTGGCCCGATCGTGACCGAGGCTGTGGTGCCCGCACTGGGCGGCAAGTCGCGCGTGCTTGCCACGCCCGCTGGTAGCGACACGGTCATCGTGGCCACCCCGCTGGCCGACACCCTGGAGGCCCGCGACCGGATCCTCGGGGTGCTGCTCGCCGCCCTCGGCGTCCTTGCCGTCGCCGTCGCTGCGGGATCCTGGATGCTGCTCGGGGCCGCGCTGCGCCCCGGTCGAACGGATGAGCCGGGCCGCAGCAGCGATGGGCGGCTCGGAGGCACACCAGCGGCTTCCTGAACCCCACGGCCGGGACGAAATCGCGCTGCTCGGGAGCACCCTGAACGGCCTGCTCGACCGCATCGAGGCGTTCGTGGACCGGGAGCGGGCGTTCCTCGACGACGCCAGCCACGAACTGCGCACCCCGCTGACGGTCCTGCGCGGGGAGCTCGAACTCGCCGTCGACGATCCGGACCCAGACCAGGTGCGCCGCAGCGTGCGGGTCGCGCTCGGCGAAGCCGAACGGCTCTCCGCACTAGCCCAGGACCTGCTGGTGCTGGCCCGGCAGCGCAGTGGTGAGGGTCCGGCACGCGAACCCGTCGCGATCCTCGCCTGGATCGACCAGGTGGACCGGTGGATGCATGAGAACACCGGACCGGCTGGCAGGATTCAGGTCGAGGCGCGCGGCGACCCCGCGCTGGTAGGCGAGATCGACCCGAACTCGATGCAACGGGCGCTGACCAACCTCATCACCAACGCCCAGCGCGCGGGCGGGACCCGGGTCAGGATCGCCGTCAGCGCCGATCCATCGGCACCAGCTCCGCCGCACACCATCACGATCGATGTCGACGACGACGGTCCCGGATTCCCGGTCGACCTCCTGCCGCGCGCCTTCCACCGTTTCGCTCGCGCAGACTCCGCCCGCACCCGGGCAACTCACGGCCAGGACCGGACCGGGCTGGGCCTTGCAATCGTCGCGGCAATCGTGACCGCCCATCACGGGGAGGTCAGCGCGAGCAACGACTCCGTATTCGGCGGCGCCCGAGTCCGAATCCGTCTCCCGGCCCAAGGTCCGCCGGATCGGGATTTCGGAGTGCCGGACTCCCTGCGACGCTGAAGGCATGGTGAAGAATCTTGTGAACGCCCGTCGTCGGCTCGTGGCCTACATCGCGGTGGGTGCCGTCCTCGTCCTGCTGACGGGAAGCGGCTTCGCAGCTCTTGAGGGCCGTCAGGTGTCGAGTTATGGGGAAGGGGTCTGGTAGTCGCTGTCGTTGATGACGACCGTCGGATTCGTGGGCGAGGCACCAGAGTCGACATCCGGCCGGGTGCTGTCGTCGGTTGTGATGGTGGCTGGGTTCGCGCTGCTAGCGCTGGTGACAGCTGCCATTTCCTCGCTCTTCGTGCGGGCGGAACAGCTGCCGGACGTGGTGGCGGAGGAAGCGTTCGAGGCCAAGGCGCTGCGGCTGCTGGGCGAGCTGTCGCAACGCGTGGCGATCCTGGAGGGCCCCGCATCCGCTCCACTCCGGCCCGGTGACGAGACACGCGAGGAGTAAACCCCTGAATGTGGCGGGCAACGTCATCGCGGGCGGCCGTGCGTGAAACCATCGAGTGACCGGAGGTGGGGAAAGTGCCCGCGCGGTTGCGGCGCACCTTGCGCAGCTCGGCGTTGATCGACTCGATCATACTGGTCGTGTAGACGACCACCTAGGCCGGCGTCCATCTGACTTAGCGTCAGATTTGACGCCACCGCGCAGCCCGCACGTCCCGGCCACCAGGAGTTGCCATGCCCATTGAACGGATCGTCGTCGGCCCTAAGGTCGACTTCTTCACCCAGGACATCTACGACGCCTTCGGCTTCAGCAACGTCGTCCGCCGTCCGGCAGCGCGTTGGCGACGTGCGCCCCCGCTCCCAGCAGGGCTCCGGCGACCAAGGGCCACCACGGCGGCGCCGGCGACCCGTCGAGCATCAGGTAGGGCGCGGCAGGCAACGCCCCGAAGCCGACGGCTCAGGCCGCTGCGGACCGCCGTCGCGTTCCGTTGCGCCGAGGCCACGATGGTGGCGGGTCTCGCCGGCGGCAACCCGCAGTCCTACGAGGCCCAGTGGCGTCGGACAACGCGCCCAACCCCGCGTCAGAAATTGCGTGGTTAGCAAATCAGCAATTGCGTGGTTAGCAAATCAGCCTGAGGTTTGGCTCAGGCGTGCGGGACATCGTCGCGCCAGCCACCGATCGCCTCACCACGCGCCTCGATAAATTCCTTGAAACGGTCGAGGTCGCCCTTGACCTGCCGGTCATCCACCCCGACCGCGGCGCCCACCTTTTCCACGAGGCCCTCGGGCTGCCAGTCGATCTGCGCGGTCACCCGGGTCTCGTCCTCGCTCAGGCGATGGAAGGTGATGACCCCAGCGTGGGTCACTCCGTCCGTGCTCTTCCAGGCCACCCGCTCGTCGGGATGCTGCTCGGTTATCTCGGCGCCGAACTCGCGCTGCACCCCACCGATCGAGGTCGTCCAGTGCAGATGGGTGTCATCGATCTGCTCGATGCTCTCCACACCGCCCATGAAGCGCGGGAACTCTTCGAACTGGGTCCACTGGTTGTAGACGGCTGAGAGCGGAGCGCGGACGTCGACCGACTTCGTCACGTTGGTGATGGGAACCCTCCCGATCGATGGTGGAGCGAGGGCTACTCGTCCAGCGCTCTCACTTACAGAACAGCGGACCCCGCGAGCTGACCCAGCGGGCCAGATCCGAGTCAGGCCTACGACGTGCTAACCCGGGCGGGGTTAGACGAACCCGCCCGTCGTTGCTATTCCCTTGTCGATCCGGCCGACGGTCACAGCGCAGCGATCGCCGAAGTGATCCCTTCGACGGTCTTGTTACCGAGGCGCTCGAACTCAATCTTCAGCACGGGGGCGCCCAACTTGGCCGCCCCGTGCAGCTCGATGCTCGAGTCGTAAACGACCTCGGCACCGTCGGGAACGTCGGTCACGGTGATGTCGTCGGTCGAGGTCGCCGTGTCGTTACGCCCGACCAGGGTGATGTGGCCCGGCTCCAGGACCTCCAACGTGTACTGGAGCTCGGTCTCCTTTCCCAGCACCTTGGACACATTGGCCCAGGTGGAGCCGACCTGGACCGGTCCCCCGTCGCCCGTGCGCGTACAGGTCTGGGTACCCGGATCCCACTGCTCGGCGTTGGCGAAGTCGGCCAGGTAAGCCACTACCCGCGCGGCTGGCTTGTCGACGGTGAAGGTGCGCTGGACGTGGACCACGGAACTCTCCTCGGCTCGGTCCTAGGGACCTGCCCCTTGCCGCACGGAGAATGCCTCGAGCGGCAATTCCAGGCACCGGCACCCACCCCATCAAGTTTGATGGTCGATGACGGCGACCCAGCGGTTGATCTGTTCCACCGCGTCGCTGAGCTTCATCTCGACCCCCGCTGATGTAGCCGCTCGCTCAAAGTCGTTCCTCCAGTGGAGGTGGCCGGTCAGGGTCGGTGGCCAGGTCCGGGGGTTGAGTCCGAGCTGCTCGGCTTCGCGGGCACGGCCCTCGAAGACGGCTCCCGCGGCGGCCCGGATCTCCCGCCGTCCAGGGCTGCCGGTTTCTACCGCGAGATCGCGCAGGAGTAACAAGTCGACCACGTCGCGGGCGCGGTCGTTGGTGCTTGCCGGCGGGTCGTGGGGGTCGGAGACTGCAGCTTTTGGGCGATCCGGAAGCGCAGGGCGATGCCGACGAGGACGGCCGGGTCGGGCAGGCCGAAGCCGGATAGTGGCGGTGGCTGCAGGGACTCAGACTCGTCACCGTTTCCGGCTTCGTCGGGTGAGACCTCGATCTGGATTCGCCGCCAGGTCACACCGCGGAGCTCCAGGACGATGTCGAGTCGCCGCGGCTGTTCCGTCCTGGAGGGGACGTTGATGACTTCGACCTCACCGCGCCGCAAGGTCAGCGGTCCCCGCGGTTGCGCCAGTACCTGCTCGAGATCGACCAGGAAGGCATCGAGGTCGGCCCGGACCAGCCCGTCGACGTCCTTGGTCGCGCGAGCCGTGGTCCTGAGCCGGTGCTGGAGCAGAGTGCCGCCCTTGAGCAGGAACACCTGCCTGTCATCCGCATCGATGATCCGCTGCAAGGCGGCGATCACCACCGAGGAAGCGACCAGCTACCCCAGCCGGCCGCCGCGGGCTTCCGGGCCGAGCCGGCTTTCGGCTTGAGCGATCCAGGTGTTCAGCACCGACGCCGACAGCGGCGCCTTGTCCTTCGCCTTCAGCGTCCCCAGCAGTTCGCTGAGCCGCGAGCCGGCAGGCTCATCGCTCATGACGTGACCCCACCTTCGCCGCGAGCTGGTCCCGCTCGCCAGTCTGCAGATAGCCCTGCGCATGGCCGCGTTCGAGCGCTTGACGGATCAGATAGGTCGGGGTTCCGCTCGCGATGCACTGGGCGATTGCCGTCGCCGGCGTCACGGTGGGGACTTCCTGCCACCAGCCGATCTGTGGCGCGGCCAGGTCCTCGTAGTGGATCTCGTACTCATCTCCACCTGCACGGCGCAGCCTTCGGCCCTTGCCGACCGTGACGTGGATGCGGTTGGGATTGACGTCGCTGAAGGCGTAGGCATCGAGCGCCGTTTCGTGGCTCAGACAGGCCTCAGGTACTCGGGTCCAGAGCACCGCCAACGTGAACTGGTCGTAGGGATCCACCGGGTACTGCGGGAACCGGTACACCCCATGAGCAGCCCGGGTCAGCGTCCCGCGATGCACCAGCATCTGCAGCGTCTGGATCCCAAAACCCAGGGCACCCGCCTGCCGGGCGGTGACGAAGCCGTGCTGAGTGGCCGCCACCTCCCACAGCTCATCGCGAGCGAGCGGGAGGGAGGGAGGACAGCTTCCGCCCGATCTAAGCGGTACCGGCGCCAATGTGCACGTTGACGGCGTCCCAGGCCGCGTTGACCCATGGAGACCTGCTTGGTACGTGGCGCCGTAGAGATCGGTGGCGGCGCTGGGCACGCCCTGGCGGGCCTTGCTGTAGTCGGTGCCAGAGGTGAGGTAGTGCGTCAGTGCGCGGTACCGATCTTGGCGGCCGACTCGCGGCCCAGGCCCTTGATCGCCTTGTCGTCCGCCAGGGAGAGGATTCCCTGCTTCGAACGGTGGAAGACCGGCTCGGCCGCGGCGAATGCGGTCAGGTCGGAGCTCGCGAACTTCGTTCCGCCCGATCCCAGGCCGTGATGACGCCGCGATCCACTGCCGCGTGCCTAACACGACTCGGGGTCGGGCTTCCCAGGGAACACCCGCGTCGGCCGAATGCCGACGCGGTGAGCGCGGCGCTGCGAAAGCCCCGGGCTCGGACGAACCCAGTCACGAGCGAGGCGCCCCCTTGCCGGCGCCTTTATCCTGGGTGAGGCTGCCCAAAACCTCGGCGGCATTTCTGCGTGTCGACCAATTTTGCGGGGACAACAAGCGCATGACCAATGGGATCGAGGCCGAAACGTCGGCCCGAGTAGCCGCCGTGCGTCGGTACGACATCCTCGACGCGCCAGCAGACGGGGCATTCGATCACGTGGCCCACGCCGCGGCGCTGATCTTCGGCACCCCGATCGCCACGGTGAGCATCGTGGATGCCGGCCGGGTGTGGTTCGCGGCCACGCACGGGCTCGACGGAGTCACCCAGATCGGGGACGAGCCGGGCCTGTGTGCATCCGCCGTCTTGGGAGACGACCTGTACGTCGTCAGTGATGCCGCCCTCGATCCCCGGACCTTGGATCATCCGCTTGTCCGCGGCGACCTGGGTCTGCGTTTCTACGCGGCCGCCCCCATCATCACTACCGACGGCTACAACCTCGGTACCGTGAACGTCATCGACCGGGAACCGCGCGAGGTCACCGCAACCGAGCGCTCCTTGCTGTCCCACCTGGCAACGGGGGTCGCCCGACAGTTGGATCTGCGGTTGGCGGCCATCGAGGCGATCAAAGCCGAGCGCGAGCTGCGCGCCGAGGCCGATCGTCGGCTAGCCGCGGCGGAGGAGCGCGCCGCTCAGTTGCGCGCGAGCGCCGAGGCCCACCGGGAGACCGCCCCGAGTCACAGCTGCCAACTTGGAGGGCGCAACGCGCCCTGTACCGAGGCGGCTGAGCTGAAGGTCGCCGACGGCTGGGGCGAGTCGGCCTGGGGCTGCACCACCCATGTCGATGTCGCCCTCGTCAACGCCTCCGGAGTCTTCCTGGCTGACCAGGACCAAGGCGTGCTCCGCGCATTTCTCAACCGCCCCTGACCTCCGCATCCACCCTCGATCGAGGACGCGTGCGCCGGCCTTGCTCCGCCGTCGGCGTCAGATCGCGCAGCGCCCCGGGCATTGGGAAGGCGATCTGGTCACCGGTGCTCAACCGCTCGGCACCCTGGTGGAGCGTTAAAGCCGCTTCACGATCTTGCTGCATCTGCCTGCCGGCCGACACACTGCCGCCGCGGTCCACGACGCGCCGGTTGGGGCGATGAGTGCGGTGCCGGCACAACTTGCAACTGGACATCATCGATCAAGCCGGCCAATACAGCCCCGGAAGCGGCTCGGGTTCTCCGGCAGCCCAGCGAGCCAGAAATTCGGCGAGATCGACAGCCATGGTCTTGGCCCGCAGTCGGGACTTCAACACGCCCGCGACCGCGATCTCCGGAGCCAGCGCGAAGTCTTGGACGTTCTCCGTCACCAGCAGCCGCGACTCACTCTTGGCCAGCCCCACCAGCTCCGAGTCCGGCCGCGCGCCGAGACCCCCTTTCGAAGACGTGTACGGCGTCGTGACGGTCAGCCCTCAAGGGTTCGGCCGCCGCGGCCGGGAACATCTCGTCGATGAGGAAGCGCACGAAGCTCAGGACGCCATCAGCTTGGCGCGCCCCTCGCTGAGGATGCGCACCTGCTCCGCCGCGGCATCATTGGCCGCGGCCCGCGCGTCTATCTCCTCCCGATGCATCGCCGCGAAGTCCAACGCCACACGAATCTGCGTCGGATGCACACCGAACTGCTCCGCAAGTTGAGCGATTCGCTGACCTTCGCGCCCTTTCGTGTAACGCAGTGCCGAGACGACCTCCCAGACATCAGCGCCCGCGGCCAAGGCCGCACGACGACCGCTCGGCCCGTCGCTGTACACGATGCCCGGATGCCGCAACGTAGCCAGGCTCTCCTGGATCAGCCGCTCCAACAGAGCGCGTTCGCTGATGCCCTCGACCCCCGCCTGCGCCTCCAGCCCGTCGGCAGACCGACCAAGTTGGTGCCGCGGACGTCGAGGAACGCCTCCTGGTGGGCCTGCAGGTCCTACGAGGTAGGTCGTCATCTTCACGACGTCCGCGCGAATGCCCGTGAAGCCCTCAGGCGCGCCGTCGATCTGGCGCGGTCAGATGCTGCGCCCAGATCCGGCCCAGTGGGGGTCGCGCAGCCGGCGTTTGAACACCTTGCCGGAGTCCTCCCGCGGCAACTGCTCGTGGAACTCCACGACCTTCGGCGCCTTGAAACCGGCCAGGTGGGCGCGGACGTGATCCCGCACGAGGTCCGCGGTGATCAGGTGCTCCGGCCTGGTCTCGATGGCCGCGGCCACGGACTCCCCGAACTCCGCGTCGGGTACGCCGAACACCGCGCAGTCGCGCACACCGGGCAATCCGAGCAGGCACGCCTCGATCTCCGCCGGATAGATGTTCACCCCGCCGGAGATGATCATGTCGCGCTTGCGGTCGCACAGGTGCAGATAGCCGTCCCCGTCGAAGTAGCCGACGTCACCGCAACTGATCAGCCCATCGCGTTCGGCCTCGGCGCGCGCCTCGGGCCGGCCCTGGTAGGTGAAGTCGGGCATCCCGCCGGCCCGCATGAAGATCTCGCCGGGGACCCCGGCCGGCGGTCGGTCTCCGGCGTCGTCGTAGAGCTGGACCGTGCAGGTCGCCAACGGCCGGCCCACCGTCCCGGGGTGAGCGAGCCACTCCTCGCTGCTGCACCCGACCACAGCACTGGTCTCGGTCCCGCCGTAGTACTCCCACACGATCGGGCCGAACCAGTCGATGATCGCCCGCTTGACCTCCGGCGGGCAGGGCGCGGCCGCGTGCGCGAGGTGGACCAGCGAGCTCAGGTCGTACTGTGCGCGCACCTGCTCGGGCAACTGCAGCAACCGGACGAACATGGTGGGCACGAGGTGCAGTGCCGTGATGCGGTGACGTTCGACCAACCGCAACAGTCCCTCGGCGTCGAAACGCGGCATCAGGACCACGAACGCGCCGAGCCGGGCGGCCATCAGCCCGTAGACGTTCGGGGCGGAGTGGTACATCGGCCCGGTGATCACCGTCCGCGCACCTGGCCCGAGTCCGAGCACGCGCAGAAGATCCGCCTGGAAGGCCGCCGCCCGGGCCGGGGGGACCGTCGATGCCGGAAAGCGTCGTACGCCCTTGGGCCGTCCGGTCGTTCCGGAGGTGTAGATCATGGAGTGCGGCTCGGCCGGGGGCGCCTGCGACCAGGGCGGAAACTGATCACGCCAATCCGCCCAGCTCTCCACCCCCGCGGGGAGAGCGCAGGACGCGGCGTCGAGTCCGCACTCGTCGGCAACCTCGGGCGGGGTCGGTAGACCGATGACGGCAACCTCGTCCGGAATGCCCGCGAGCAGCGGACGCAGCAGATCGGCATGGCCGATGAGGACCTTGGCCCCAGAATCGCCCAGCACGTACCCGACCTCATCGGCGCTGCCGTGCCAGTTGATCGGCACCGGAGCGGCCCCCAGCATGCTGGCCGCGAACGAGGCCTCGAACACCGCGTGGTCGTTGCGCATCAGGATCGCGACAGCCCCTGTCGCGTCGATGCCCAGCTTGGCGAACCCGGTGGCCGCGCGGGCCGCCCGCTGCTGCAGTTCGCTGGTCGGGACGAACTGGGTGTCACGTAGAACCCCCGCCTCCTCGATCATCAACATGCCTCCTGGGCCGGCGTTCCGAAGGGACCGGGATCTGACAGTGCGTCAGTGGCGGGCGCCGAGAGTGCGCGCAGCTGCTCGACGATCGGACCCCAGAGCTCCGGGTCCCGGGGTCCGACCGGGTACGGGGTGACACGGGTGAAGAGGTCGCCGTATCGCTCATGGACGAGCTTCGGCACGTGCTGCGGTTCGCCCACGACGGCGAAGGCGCCGAGCACGGTGTCGTCGATCTGCCGGCCCATCTCCTCCCACGCCCCACGCTTGGACAGAGCCGTGAGTTCCTCCCCGAGCGCTTCCCAGCCGTGCAGCTCCAGGACCGGGCGGTAGGCGGGCGTCGAGGCGTAGAACGCGAGCTGTTTGCGTGCCTCATCGGCTGCCGCGGTCATGTCTTCCTCGGTCGCACCGGTCACGACGAACGGAATCCCACTGATCTCGAATCCCGTCAGCTCCTTGCCGACACTCGCCCGGGCCGCGGCGAGGGCCGGGATCGTGACCTCGCGCAGGTACCGCTCGGTGCTGAGCGCGTGCGGCAGGAAGCCATCGGCGACCGCCCCGGCCAGCTGGGTCATCTGGGGTCCGACGCCGGCGATCAGGATCGGCGGGTTGCCGTAGGGATTCGGCCCGGGATCGAACATCGGGGTCATCAGCGTGTGGGAGTAGAGCTCGCCCTGGAAGTCGAGCTCCGCGCCGGACTCCCACGCATGCCAAATGGCCCGCAACGCGCCGACGTACTCCTCCATCCGCCTGGCCGGCTCCGACCAGGGCATGCTGAACCGCCGGGTGATGTGCGCCTTTACCTGCGACCCGAGCCCCAGCACAAATCGGCCCCGGGAGTAGAGCTGCAGGTCGTTGGCAGCGACCGCGGTCGTCATGGGGGTCCGCGCGAACGCGACGCACACCGCGGTGCCGATGGTGATCCGTCCCGTCTGCGCCGCGATCATGCCGGCGGAGATGAGCGGGTCGTGCCTGGTCTCGGCCAGCCATACCGCGTCGTAACCCGCGCGCTCGGCTGCGATCGCGGCCGGGATGTCCGCGCCTACGCCGAAGTCCAGCCCGATGTCGATCTTCATCTACGCCCGCCTGCTCGTCACACGACCAGGAAGCCGGCGTCGACCGGCAGGTTCACGCCGGTGACGTAGCGGGCCTCGTCCGAGCACAGCCACACCACCGCGTTCGTGACGTCCTCGGCCTCGATCAGCTCGACGCCCATCACGTTGCCGAGCTTGGCCATCGCCTGCGGCTGCTCCGCGACGAGGGCCTCGAACTGCGGGTGGAGGACCATCGGGGTGGCCACGCCGGTGGGATGGACGCTGTTGACGCGGATCTGGTGCTTGCCCAGTAGGCCGGCGTACGCGCGCACCAGGCCGACGAGCGCGTGCTTGGCAGCGGTGTAGCCCAGCAGACCCGCGTTGCCGGGGAAGTTGATCCGGCCGTGCAGTCCGGCCGCCGAACTTGTGAGCACAATGCTGCCGCCTGCGCGTCGGTCGCGCATGGCCGGGAGGGCCGCCTCGACCGTGTTGTAGACGCCGGTGAGGTTGATGTCGACGACCTCGTCGAACGCACCGTGGGTGGCGGCGATGTCACCGAACATCGGCAGGATGCCGGCGTTGGCGAGCACGAAGTCGACGTGACCGAACTCGGCGATCCCCTCATCGACCACCGCGCGCAGCGCGCCCCGGTCGCGGACGTCGGCTTGACGGGCGAGGATGCGCACATCGTGTGCCTCGACGAGCTTGACCGTCTCGGCCAGGTCATCCGGCGTCGCCATCGCATAGGCCACCGAGTCCACCTTCGCGCAGATGTCGACGCCGATGATCTGGGCGCCCTCCTCGGCCAGGCGCAAGGCATGGGAGCGTCCCTGCCCGCGGGCTATCCCGGTGACGAAGGCGACCTTGCCGTCGAAGCGGCCCATGTCAGGCGATCTTCTGCGGGTCGGAGGGAGCGAGGATGTCGGTGCACTCCGGCTTGTTGATGGAGCTGGCCCAGCCGGTGTTGTCCGCGTTGGAGATCCCCGTGAACAGGCAGTACGGGATTCGCGGGGTGCCTCCGGCGACGAAGGTCCGCGGCCCGGCCAGCCCGCCGAGCCCGGTCCACGGCTGACCCTTGAAGGTGGTCAGCACCTTGAGGAGGTCCCCGGTCGTGGGGTTCGTCGGGCTCAGCTCGGCGGACGCCGCGACCAGCAATGCTGCTGACGCCCAGCCGGCGGAGGAGAACGCACCCACGTCGGCCCCGGGGCTGTACTTCTGCAACGAGCTCTGCCAGTACTTCTGCGCCGGCGTCTCGTTCGCGAACCACGGGAAGAACTGCATTCCTACGTAGGCGTCGCCGAGCCACTTGTTCCCGGTGAGGAACTGCTTCTCGTTCCCGACGCCCAGCGAGGTCGGCATCACCTTCGGGAAGTAGCCGACCTGCTGGCACGAGCGAGCCAGCCGGTTCATCGTGGCGGCGTCGATGAGCAGGGCCAACGCCTCGACGCCGGCACTCTTGAAGTCCAGGCACTGCTGGACGTACGACGGCGCGGTGATCGAGGCCTGGATCGACTTCTTGACCGTGGCACCGAGCATGGGCGCCAGTTCCTTGAAGGCGCGGTCGTTCTGCTCGCAGCCGCGCGGCACCTCGATGCACCAGATGTCGCCGACGTTGGTCTTCTTGAAGTACTGGGTCGCTCCCTTGAGGTAGCCGTAGGCGACGGAGGCGCCGTAGCTGCCCTCGGGGAACAGCAGCGGGTTGGTGAACCAGGTGTTGCTGGCCAGGTCACCGCCAATGATGGGGATCCCGTACTTCTTCACGATCGGGACGACCGCGTCGATGGTCAGCAACTGCGCGTTGCCGACGAAGGCCAGCACCTTCTTGCTCTGGATCATTGACTGGACCTTGGTGGACGCGGTCGACGGGTCGCCCTGGTCATCGTCGAAGTACAGCCTGATGCGGTGTCCGTTGAGACCCCCGCAGGCGTTCTGGGAGGCGACGAAGGTCTCCAAGGCCGGCTGCACCGGCGACATCAGTTCGCCCAGGACACCGGAGAGCGTGCTGACGTTGCCCAGCGGGATCTCGGACAGCGTCGCCGGTTTGCATGGCGCGTTACCGCCGAAGATCGGGTGATTGGCGACCAGTCGCTCCACCGCGGAGGCCCCTGCCGTCGCCTTGCCACCGTTGCTGCCGGCGCCGTTCGAGCCGGCGCTGCCGATCGCCTTCGCGGCGTCCTGCTTGCCGGCCTCCGCAGGACCGGCGACGGCTGCCCCTGTCCGAGCCGCCTTGCCGGTGACGTCATTGGCCGCCCCGGCGACATCCACCTCCGGTCCTGTCGCGCTGGCTTCCGCGGCCGTGGTTTCCGAAGCGGACGCACCGACCACGCCGTCGCTCGCGCCGGCCTCGTTGATGGCCGCGCCGCCACAGCCGGCGAGGAGAGCCAGCACAGCACAGGTCGCGACGGCCGCCGCCGACACCCGTCGTGGTCTCGTCGTTCCCACCATCGCATCCACTTCGGGTCCCTTCTCGATACCAACCGTGCTCGCGGGGCCAGAGAACACCTAGAAGCAGAATTAGTCAACATGGACTAGTATGTTCGGCATAGTTTCGCGGCTACACTCGCGATGTGGAATCGAGGCCGTCGACGCTGCCCATTCAGCAACGCGCATGGGAGACCCGCACCCGGCTGCTTGAGGCCGCGCTCGCATGTCTGGTCGAGGAGGGCTATGCGGCCACCACCACTGCGCGGATCCAGGCGCGGTCCGAGGTCTCCCGCGGCAGCCTGCTCCATCAGTTCCCGTCCAAGGACGACCTGCTGATCGCGGCTGTGCACCACCTCGCGGTGGCCCGCGCAACCGAACTTGTCCACGGCGCCGCCGGCCCCGGGCACGCCGGCGACATCGACATGGCGGTCGAGACGCTGTGGGCCACCCTGCACGGGCCACTGTTCTCAGCCGCGCTGGAACTGTGGGTCGCCGCGAAACACAACCCCGACCTCGCCCAGGTGCTGGCCACAAAGGAACACGAACTGGGGCAGACCCTGCGGTCCATGATCGGTGATCTTTTCGGAGCCGAGCACGCGGCCCACCCCAACTTCGGTGAACTCGCCCAGGTCCTTCTGTCGAGCATGCGAGGCGTCGCGCTGACGTACACCTTCGAGCCGCGCGACCACACCCGCGACCCGCACCTCGCGACCTGGAAGCGACTCGCCCACAACGTCCTGGACTAGCGCGCCGGGCGCGCTACCCGTGCTCGCCGGACGAGGAGATGCGCGAGCACCGGCGCGGGATGGCCCGATCCAGGATTCGAACCTGGGTAGCTCTCGCGACGGATTTACAGAACGACGCCAAGGGCGGCGATGAGCTGGGCGTTTCGACCGCCGGGTGCGTCGTGGGCACGGATAGGACGCGGATCCTCGGCGTTGCCTGGACACCGCTGTCCACGGCAGGACAGTCAGGTCCAAAGGTCAGCGATGGGCAAGGCGAGCAATCGATCACCGAAGGGAACGCGAGCGCGGCCCGTGTGGAGGACGACTCCCGCGACGAAGGTTCCGCCGGCGCGATCAACGGCGTCGCGTATCCGCGACATCCCAGCCACGTCGTCGGCTCGCGGTGTTGTCGACGCCTTGATCTCCACCGCGACCACTCGCCCGTCTGCGCTTTCCAGGACGGCGTCTATTTCGGCCCCGTCCCGGTCCCGGAAGTGGTGCAGGCGCGCCGAGACGTCCGACCAGGTCACCTGCTTGGCGAGCTCGTTGACAACGAACGACTCCACGAGAGGCCCTGTGGCCGGCTCGGTCGGGCTGCGCAACATGGTTGGCTGACGCCCCATCAGAGCTGCGGCGAGTCCGGTGTCTGAGACGTGCAACCGTGGCCGCTTGACGACCTTAGCGGTGAGATTGCGACCCCACGCGGGAACTCGGTGAACCAGGAAGACGGTTTCCAGCCAAGCGAGGTGGGCGGTGACCGTGTCACGGTGGGCGCCGAGCCGCTCGGCGGCGGCGGTGACGACGAGTTCGGCGGAGGTCGTGGCCGCGGCATAACGCAACAGGCCCGCCATCACGTCCAGTCGCCGAATGTCGTCGGCGACGGCCACCTCGCGAGCAAGCACCGTGTCGACGTAGTTCTCAAACCAGCGTCGCCGCATCCGCGCCGACAACGTCGTCGCGCCGGGGTACCCGCCGACGCAGAGCCGATCCAGGTACTCGTCACGATCCAGGGCGGCACCACCGTGGTCGAGCAACGCCGCGGGCCCCAGGAAGGCTCGGTCGACGAATCCATCGTCGCCGCCGTGCAGCTCTCCCTGGGAGAAGGGCCAGAGCTCGATGACGTCCACGCGACCGGCCAACGATTCGGAGATCGTGGGAACGGTGAGGAAGTTCGTCGATCCGGTCAGGATGAAGCGCCCTGGACGGGTATCGGTGTCCACTGCAGCTTTGACCGCAAGGACGAACGGCTCGCCAGCCCGCTGGAACTCGTCCACAACTGCCGGCTTGCCCAACGCCGCCAGATAGCCGGCCGGATCCAGCCGCGCCGCCTCCAACTGCGCCACGTCGTCAAGGGTGACCATCGTCGCCCCGAGCCGGCCTGCGAGTTCCGACGCCATCGTGGACTTCCCCACCTGGCGCGCTCCGTGGATCACGACCACACGGAAGGCGCCCACCGACTCCTCAGCCAGCTCCGCGATACGACGATCTACCAGCCGATCCACGCCGATACCCTACCGCCCTAACCAACATTTTGTCGTCACGATAACCGGCATTTCGTCGTCCTGCTAGTCGGCATCCCGTCGACCGAGCTTTGCGCGCTGCATGCGCGGCGGCGCATGGACCGGTGAAAACGCTCTGGTCACCCCGAGGGACCTACTGCCAAGCTGCTTCCAGTCGCTGAGCGCGACATTTGCGCTGGTCAACAGGCTGCAGACGGCCCGCTGGAAAGTGAACTGCCAATCTGGCACGCGCCTACCGTCCGTGCCCTTCGGTACGAAGGCAGGAACGCGGAACCGGAAGCCGCCTGGCGATCGCCGCGGGCGGAGACCTACGCATCGAGGGCGACATTCCTCTCGGTCATCACCCGCGCCCAGGCGACGATCGAGCAGTGGATACCGCGCCGGAAGGCCCTCGCCGGCGACGGCCGGTTCGCCGAGATCCCCATCGTCCCCCGCGACGCGTGGCTCGAAGGTCTAGTCAACGCCGTCGTGCATCGCTCCCACAACATCAGCGCGGACTGCGTTCGCGTGGAGATCTTCACCAATCGAATCGAGGTCGAAAGCCCGGGAAGATTCCCTGGCCTCGTGGACATCGAGAACCCACTGACGATCGCGCGCTTCGCCCGGGCAATCGGCCCGCGCTTGCGGCCATCCTTGATCTCACTTGACCCGGCCGAACGAGGCCACAAATAGGCCGCGAACCCGCGGGAACGCCCTCGGTCGCAGGCTCACCTCGGCATGCCCGCCAGGTAAAACTTCACGTCGCTGTCCAGCTGTATACGGCAATCAACGGCTGCCATTCGACAGCCCGGCCGATCCCGGCGATCGTGGATCCAGACCACATCGCACACCCCTCGGGAGGCCGCGGGACCAGCGCAAACTTTGACACAGATCGGGCGCGGAGGTCCGCCGCGCGTTGCACCATCCGGACTGCCAAACGATCAGCCCCCGACCCGAAACTGCAGGTCAGGGGCTCGACTGTCCAGCTGGTGGCAGATCCAGGATTCGAACCTGGGTAGCTTTCGCGACGGATTTACAGAACGGTCCCATCGGGCAACTGACCTGCGCAGATCCAATGCCAGTTCCGTTCTGGCCACGAATAGGACGCGGATCACCGTGACCCGACGGAGATGGCTGAGCACGGCTGGACCCTCACTCAGTCCGGCCGCGTCGGGCTCATTGAGGCCCAGCGTCCGAGCCACTCACACAAGGACTCTGACAGTCCCTTGCCCGGCCGAATGCCGGCAGGGCCTCCGAGGACTCCTGCGCCGGGTGCCCGCGGTGTCGAGCGGCTCTGACAATCAGCGCCGGCGGCCGCGCGGGAGCAAGCCCGCCAGTACGACCTCAGCGAACATCTCGGCGGTTCCTTCCGGAACCCGTTCGCCCGGTGCCATCCATTGAAACGGGAAGGCGCACAAACCGAGCAGGCCATCCGCCATGACCTCCCGCGAGAACATCTCCCGGAATGCGCCGTCCGCAGCGCCGGCGCTCAGCACCGACACGAACTTCGCCACGGTCTCGGCGCTCTTCAAGCGTAGGTCTGCGAACGCCTCCGTCTCCAGGAATCGGAACTCCTGCAGGAAGATCGTCAGCTCCGTCTGGTGGTCACCGACTTCACCGAAGATGGCCACGATGAGGCGAGCCAGCTTCTCCGGCGCCGGAAGTTCCTGTTCCAGAGCGTCGTCCATCGACGCGCACAGCCGGTCGAGGAAACGACCCATGATCGTGTGCAGCATCTCGTCTTTACTGACGAACTGGGAGTAGAAGGCGCCTGTCGTGACGCCCGCCCCTTTGGCCATCAGGGCGATCGAGGTGTTGGCGTACCCGCGGTCGACGAACTGCTCCATCGCCGCGCGAATAAGCGTCTCCCGTGTGCTAGATCCCGAGCCGTTGGGGCTCAGGCCAGTCCCCCACCCGTCGCCATGCGGCCTTCGGACGGGGCGGCCTACTCAGGCAGAGGCCATCCAGAACGACCGTCGCATACAGCTCCGAAACTTTGTCGGGGGCGAAGTGCGGCCGGGCTCGTAACCACTGGTAGACCCAGGTGGCCATGCCGATGAAACCGAGGGCCATCGCCTTGGGCGAGACGAGGGGACGGATGTGCCCCTCCGCGATTCCCCGCTCCAGCAGGTCCGCCAGCATCGAGACCACCTGATCGGTCCGTTCGACCAGATCCCCGAATGCCTCGGACAACAATCGACGTTCCTGCACGAAGATCGCGGTCTCCTGCGGGTTCTCCGCGACGTAGGCGACCATGGTGTGCATGAACGCGCGGAGTTGCTCCGCAAACGTCAACTCCTCGTGCGGAATGCTGCCGTAGGCCACGGCCAGGTCGTCCATCACGCGGTTGACTATCGAACCGCAGGACTTCGTCCTTGCTCGAGAAGTAGTGGTAGATGTTGCCCTTGGACACGCCGGCCTGGGTCGCGATGTCCTGAATCGAAGTCGCCGCGAAGCCATTGGCGCTGAAGCACACGACCGCGGCGCGCTCGAGTGCGTGCTCGGTCGAGACCAACTCGCCCGGGCGGCCCTCGACCGCATGCATCTTCGTCTTCGCCACTCGTGGGCCTTTCTCGACCGGTACCCCACGGAACGCTATCCGGGCCGACCGCACTGTCGCCGCATTGAAAGCCCGTCCGGCCAGTGTAGCCCGCAAATACTGCCCGGTCACTATCCTCTGTATCTACAGCCCGAGCGATTTGCTGATGATCGTCTTGATCACCTCGGAGGTGCCCCCGTAGATGCGCGAGACCCGCGCGTCGGCGTACAGGCGGGCGATCGGGTACTCGTTGATGTAGCCGTAACCGCCGAACAGCTGCAGGCAGCGATCCACCGCCCGGCCCTGCAATTCCGTGGTGAAGAGCTTCACCTTCGCCGCGTCCACCGGCGTGAGCCGCCCAGCGTCGTGCTCGGCGATCGCCCGGTCGACGAAGATCTGACCGGCCTCGACGTCGGTAGCTACGGCAGCCAGTTCGAACTTGGTGTTCTGAAAGGTGCTGACCGGCTTGCCGAACACCTCGCGGGTCTTCACGTAGTCGATCGTCGTGGCGAGCGCCGCCTGCGCCGCGGTGATCGAGGCGACCGCGATCGACAGTCGCTCCCCCGCCAGGTTGTGGCCGAGGTAGGAGAAGGCCTTGCCGTCCTCGCCGAGCACGTTGGCTGCCGGCACCCGCACGTCCGTGAACGAGAGCTCAGAGGTGTCCTGCACGGCGAGGCCGATCTTCTTCAGCTTGCGGCCCTTCTCAAACCCGGCCATGCCCTGCTCCACGACCAGCAGCGACAACCCGGCCCGCCGGTCGTCCGGGTCCGACGAAGTCCGGGCGACCACGATCACCAGGTCGGCCGAGATGCCGCCGGTGATGAAGGTCTTGCTGCCGTTAAGGACGTAGTCGTCGCCGTCGCGGACCGCGGTCGTCCGGATCCCGGCGAGGTCGGAGCCGGTGCCGGGCTCGGTCATCGCGATGGCGGTGAGAAGTTCACCGGCGGCGATCCGGGGGAACCAGCGTTGCTTCTGCTCGTTGTTGGCGTAGGCCAGGAAGTACGGCATCACGATGTCGGAGTGGCAACGGAACGGACCGAGGTGGACGTACGCCCGCGCGGTCTCCTCGCTGATGATGACGTTGTAGCGGAAGTCCGCCGGCCCGGAGCCGCCGTACTCCTCGCCGATGTTCAGGCCGAGGATGCCGGTCTTGGCCAGCGTGGTGAAGAAGCCGCGCGGCACCATTTCGTCCGCGAGCCAGTCCGGGAAGACCGGAACCACCTCGTTGGCCAGGAAGTCCCGGACCATGAGGCGGAAGTCGTTGTGCTCCTCGGTGAACAGATCCCTTTGCACGGAACTCCTCAGTCGGCGTAGTAGGAGGTGCGGCTGGTCCAGGCCCACAGGTCGGTGCCGCCCACGCGCAGTGCGCTCGCTCCGAGCTGCAGAGCCCAGAACCGCTCGCTGCCGGCCTCGTCACGCCAGGACCACAGGCGGCGGGTGAACAGCTGCAGGTCGTACTCCGCGGCGATACCGATCGCGCCGTGCACCTGATGGGCCAGGCGCGCCCCGGAGGTGGCGGCCTCACGGGCCGTCAGGGTGGCGACGGCGAGGTCGTCAGCATCCGCATCGCCGTCAAGCCATCGACTCGCCAGCTCCGCCGCCGCCTCGATCCGCGCGACGTGTTCCACCAGCTGGGCGACCTGCTGGCCGACCGCCTGGAACCGGACCAGCGGCTGACCGAACTGGATGCGGGTAGAGGTGTATTCCGCAGTGAGCCGCAGGACCGAGCGGAGCGCTCCCGCCATCTGCAGCACCCGCACGGCTGCCATCCGGTCACGCAGGTCATCCGCCGTGTAAGGCGCTGGAACGTCGAGAGCTGTCTCGCCCGTCCCGGACGAGCGCTCCTCGCCGGACAGGGCACGGTCCCACCGGGTGGGGGCGGGTACACGCGCGATCAGGCGATCCCCTTCGATCGCGAGGACCAGCTCGGCGGTCGAGGCGAAGGACGCACCAGCCGACCCGGTGACGATCGTCAGGGGCCCGCCACCGAACTTCTGCTCCACCGAGGCGAGCAGCGACGCCCCCAGCCAGGTCTCGGCGAGAGGGACCGCAGCAGCGGCACCGCCGGTGGCGGTGAGGATCTGCGCCGCATCCCGGAGCGACCCGCCCGATCCTCCCGCTTCCTCGGAGATGCCTACCCAGGGCAGCCCGGCGGCGACCAGATCGGCCCACACCGCGGTGTCGAGGGCACCGTCCCGCTCGGTCCGGCCGGTGAAGATGTCGTCCAGGGTTTTTCCCAACAGGTCCCGCGGGACGGGGCGACCGGCACTGCGGGCGACCATGCTGCGCAGGATCTCGGTGGTGCCGCCGCGCAGGGTGAACGTCGGGGCAGTCAGCACCGCCGAGGCCAGCAGAGCCTCGACCTTGTCGTCGGTGCCGATGCAGACCTCCGCTTCGCGCCACAGCCGCACCGCTTCGACGGTGTCCTGCTCGAGGATCGTGCCGAGGTCCTTGGTGACGGCTGCCTCGGTCGCTGGCTGTTCGCCAAGCTGCAGGGCGCGGGCGGCGGACAGTGCCAGCTCCCGAACGATTCGATACCGCGCGGCCAGTCGGCCGACGGTCTCGGCCGATCCGTCCGGCGCGGCGTCGACGAGCCACTCGAACAATCCCCACGCACTGAGGTAGCGGTCCGGACCGCCTCGCTCGTAGGCGAGCTCGCCGGTGACCTGCGCCCAGCCCTCGCCCTCCCGGCCGAGCAGCAGGTCGTCCGGAACGAACACGTCGGTCAGGGACACCTCGCAGAACTCCTGCTCGCCGTCAAGTGTCGGGATCACCCGCACCTCAACGCCGGGCGAACGCAGATCCACAAGCAGCTGGGAGAGCCCCTCGTGCTTCGTCTCCGCCGCCGAGGTGCGGCACAGCACGATGAACCAGTCGTTGCGGTGGGCCAGCGTGGTCCACACCTTCGTGCCGGTGATCGACCAGCCGCCGTCGACCTTGACAGCCCGCGTCTTCACCGACGCCAGATCAGAGCCGGCCTCGGGCTCGCTCATCCCGATGGAGAAGAAGAGCTTGCCCGCCATGATCGGCGGCAGGAAGCGGTCCCGCTGCGCCGGGGTGCCGTGCGAGGCGATCACGGGCGCGGACTGCCGGTCGGCGATCCAGTGCGCGGCGACCGGCGCCTGGGCGGCGAGGAGTTCCTCGGTCAGAAGCAGACGAAAGACCGGGCCCTTGCCCTGCCCCCGAGTCCGGCGGGGATGGTGAGGCCGAGCCAGCCCTGCTCGCCGAGCGCCCGCGAGAAGGCGGGGACGTGACCCTCGGGTCCGGCCATTCCCAGCATCGACGGTGAGTCGGGGCCGACGTTCGTGGCCAGCCAGGCCCGAACGTCGTCGCGGAATGCGAGCTCCTCCGGCGTGATCGTTGTCGGCGCGAAGTGCATCGGCGGAACCTCCTGTGGGCCCGGTCGGGACGCCGGTGACGGTGGCTCATTGACGGGCGCCTTCGGCTAGCCTAGCGTAGATACCGACCGGTCACTATTCCGAGCTTCGGACGATGATCGCCGCAACTCATCTCGAAGAAGGAGGCAGACGATGGCAGGTCGACTGGTACTGACGGGCTTCAACGAGACGGGCCGCTCGGTCTTCGTTTCTGACGCCGAGACCAAGCCGGTGGACATGCCCGGGGCGGGCTACCTCTTCCCGTTCTGGAGCGCGAACGAGCCCGCGACCTACCCGGACGCCGGCCTGAACCCCGGGGCGCCGGAGTTCTTCCCGCCGCTCGGTGGGGTCCGCTTCTTCACCATGGTCCTCACGCCGCAGGACGAGGGTGTCGCGACGGTGAAGGAGTCCCACGGAGGCGAGCTCGGCTCGGACCTGGCCGCCGCCATGGACGAGGACGATCCCGGCATGCACGCCACCGACTCCACCGACTTCGCCTTGGTGACGAAGGGTCAGGTCGGGCTGGAGCTCGACGACAAGGCGGAGGTCATCCTCTCTGCCGGTGACGCCGTCGTCCAGAACGGGACCCGGCACCGCTGGCGCCTGATCGGCGAGACCGAGGCGGTCATCACGTTCTTCCTGGTCGGCGCCCGCCGTTCCTGATGAGCGCCGACCTGAGCACGGCCGACGTCCTTGTCGCCGACAACGCGGGCGTTCGGTGCGTGACACTGAATCGCCCGGACAAGCTGAACGCGATGACCGAGGCGATGTTCGACGCCATCACCGATGCGCTCGTCGACGCCTCGATCAACCCGGACGTGTCGTGTGTGGTGCTGACCGGCACGGGACGCGCGTTCAGCACCGGCTGGGACCTCGCCGAGATGAGCAGGCCGCCGCGCTCCCCGGACGGGCGCCGGCACGGGCCGGTGCCCTGCCTCGACGAACTCTCCCGGTTCCCCAAGCCACTACTGTGCGCGGTCAACGGCCTCGCCGTGGGTTTCGGCGCGACCACGCCCCTGCACTGCGACGTGGTGATCGCCTCGACGAGCGCGCGGTTCAGGTTTCCGTTCGCCGAACTGGGGCTGGCCGGTGAGAGTGCCGTCAGCGCGACACTTCCCCTGCGGGTTGGACATCAGGAGGCCGCGCGCATCCTGCTGACCTGTGACTGGGTGGACGCCGCGGAAGCCAAGGATCTGGGCCTGGTGTGGAAGACGGTGGATCCCGAGCAACTGATGCCGGAGATTCTGGGTCTGGCCCACCGGATCGCGGGCCTGCCGACGGAGGCGACCCGCGCGACCAAGAAGCTCCTGCTCGCCTCGAAGATCGAGGGCGTCCGGGCGGCGATGGCGCGGGAGATCGAGAGCTACGACCTTCTGCTCGGTGGGCCCGCCAACCTGGCGGCGATCGAGCGGTTCACCAAAGCGGCCGCCGCGAGGACCGCGTCGTGACGCACACAGTCCCGGAAGGCTTGCTGGCCGGCCGGGTCGTGATCGTGACCGGTGGCGGCCGCGGCATCGGGCGCAGCCACTGCCTTGAGCTCGCCGCGCACGGAGCAACCGTGGTCGTCAACGACCTCGGCGTCGGGCTCGGCGGCGAGGGCGCGAGTGACGAGCCCGCGCACGAGGTGGTCGCAGCCATCAAGGCAGCGGGTGGGCAGGGCGTCGCGGCCGGCGGATCGGTCAGCGACTGGGAGGCAATGCGGGGCCTGATCGCCGACACCGTTACGCGGTACGGCCGACTCGACGCCGTGGTCAATAACGCCGGCATCCTGCGCGACCGCACGATCACCTCGATGGACGAGCGTGACTTCGACCTCGTCCTCGACGTGCATCTGAAAGGCACGTTCACCCTGACCAAGCACGCCTGCGACTACTGGCGCAGCGAGTTCAAATCCGGACGCGGGGTCAACGCCCGGATCGTCAACACCACTTCCGGCAGTGGGATGGTCGGCAATGTCGGCCAAGCCGCGTACGGCGCGGCCAAGGCGGCGATCGCGAACCTCACCGTGACGACCGCCCTGGAAGCCGCGCGGTACGGCGTGACCGTCAACTGCATCTCCCCCGTCGCGGCCACGCGCATGACGGCCTCGGCCGACATGATCAGCGCGGGTCGGGGCGAGGGCTGGGACCCCATGGACCCATCGAACTCCTCCCCCGTCGTCGCCTGGTTGTGCTCGGCGCAATCCGGGTGGGTGACGGGCCGGGTGTTCCGCGTCGACGGCGCGACGGTGTACCCGCTGCAGCCGTGGACCATCCAGCCCGGGTACACCGCGCGCTCGCGGGAGCGACTCGACGCCCACGAACTCGTCGACGGGATGCGGCGCACCTTCGGGGTGCTTCCGGCCGGGCTGCCGGGGCTCGCCGCCGCGGCAGCCCGCGCCTGACGCGGGACCAGCGACCCAGCGTCAGCCGTGCCGCAGGTACACGGTCTTGGTCTCGGTCATCGCGTCGATCCCCGCACTGCCGAGCTCGCGGCCGATGCCCGACTGCTTGATCCCGCCGAAGCCGACGTTCGACTGCAATTCGGCGTAGGTGTTCACCCAGACCGTGCCGGAGCGGATCGCGTCCGCCGCGCGGAGGGCCCGGCTCACGTCGCGGGTCCAGACCCCGCCGCCCAGGCCGTAGTCGGTGTCGTTGGCGATCGCGAACGCCTCCTCCTCGGTGTCGAAGGGCAGCACCGAGAGCACCGGTCCGAAGATCTCCTCGCGCGCGATCCGCATGTCGTTGCGTGACACCCGCGAAGATGGTCGGGCTCACCCAGAAGCCCGTTGGTCGCCCCAGCGTTCGCCGCCGAGCACGAGCGACCTGCGCCCTCCGCCTGGCCGATGCGGATGTAGCCGGTCACCCGCTCCAGCTGCATCGGCCGACACCAGCGGGCCCATGGTGGTTGTCGGGTCGAATCCGCTTCCGAGCGCGATGCCGGCCTGCGTGTACGCCACCAGCGTCTCGAGCTGCGCATCGTGCACGCCGCGCTGGACCAGCAGGCGGGAACCGGAGATGCAGGTCTGCCCGGAGTTTCCCACGCGGTGGCGAGCGCGCCCATCACAGCAGCATCGAGGTCGGCGTCGTCGAACACGATGTTGGGCGACTTGCCTCCGAGCTCGAGCGTCACGCGCTTCAGACCTCGGCGGCGGCGCGCTGGATCGCGCGCCCCGTAGCGGTCGAGCCGGTGAAGGTGAGCTTGTCGACGTCAGCATGCTCGACGAGGGCGGCGCCGGTGACCGCGCCGACACCCTGCACGACGTTGAGGACACCGGCCGGGACGCCGGCCTCCAACGCGAGCTCGGCCAGGAACAGGCCCGACATCGGGGTCTGCTCAGCCGGCTTGAGCACGACGCTGTTGCCGGCCGCCAGCGCCGGCGCGATCTTCCACAGGGCCGAGACGGCGGGCCCGTTCCACGGCACGATTGCCCCGACGACCCCTATCGGCTGCTTGCGCGAGTACACGTGAACCCCGGAGTCGGAGGGGTGCACGGTGCCGTCGAGCTTCGAGGGCCAGCCGGCGTAGTAGTGGAGCACCTCCTCCTGCAGATTCACCATGTGCTCGGCGACGACGCGGGGCATTCCGTTGTCGACGATGTCCAGATCCATGAGCACGTGGCGGTTGGCGTGCACCAGTTCGGCGAAGCGGCGCAGCACGGCCTCCTTGCGGAAAGGCGGCAGGGACCGCCACCGGCCGTCCTCGAACGCGGTCCGAGCGGACCGGGCGGCCGCGTCGACGTCCTCGGCGGAACTCTCCGCGGCCTCCGCCACGACATTGCCGGTCGCGGGGTCAAGAACCGGCGCGGAGGTCCCGGCGAGGGCGGGGCGTACCTCACCGTCGATGAAGTTGCCGTGGAGCCGCTCCAGCTTGGGCTCGGTGTCCGGGTGCAGGGGCAGCGAGTGCGGGGCCAGCGTGATCATGACGGGTTCCTCTCGTGGAGCATCGCTCGGTGCTCGGGGGCGGCGATCTCGATCAGCCGCAGGGCGCGTTCGGGTTCGCCGCAGCCGCGTAGGTCGGCGACACCGTGCTCGGTGACGACGACGTCGACGTCGCTGCGCGGGGTCGAGACGACCTCGACGCGGGGGACGATGGTGGAGTTCCCGCGCGGGTCGGCCGCCCGTAGGGAGATGACCGACACCCCGCCGACCGACTGGCTCGCACCCGCACAGAAGTCCGCATGCCCGCCGATGCCGGAGATGCGTCGGCCGCCGACGCACTCGACGTTGACCGAGCCGTCGAGCCCGACCTGCAGGGCGGTGTTGAAGCCGACGAAGCGCGGGATGCGGCCGACGATCCCCGGATGGTTGGTCTCGGTGATCGGGCCGAGAGTGAGGGCGCCGTCGAGCAGCAGCTGCGTCGTCGCGGCGCCGCCCCAGTCGTAGCTGGCGTGCGCAACGCCGCTGAGCAGACCCCGCTCGGCCAGGTCGAGCAGGCTGTCGCAGACCAGGCCGGAGTGCACACGCACCGGCTTGTCGATGGCGGCGATGATCGCCTCGCCGATGCTGCCGAGGCCGAGTTGCACCGTCGCGCCGTCGGGAATCAGGGCGGCCGCGAACCGTCCGATGGCGAGGTCCGCATCGGCGGGCGGCTTGCCCGAGTACACGTCGGAGGTGCACCCCACCTCACGCACCGCGACGATCTCGCCTTCGATCGCCGGCAGGCCGACGTCGACCGCGGAGGCGTCGAGCTCGAGCACCAACCGACGGGCGTGCCGGACCGCCGACAGTTGCCAACCCACGCTGCCGCGCAGGGCAAAGCCGCGGCCGCGCGGTACCGCGGGCAGCACCGCGAGGTCCGGCTGGAGCCGCTCGATGTGCCGGTCCAAGGTGGAAAGCCGGACCGGCACGTACTGTGCGGTGCCTGCGTTGATCGCGTCGGCCAGGGCGTAGCCGCTCATGACCGTTTGCAGACGTGGGCCCGGGTGTTCGGCGGAACCTGCCAGCCACGCCTCCAGCCATGGCTGACGCCCGGGAGACCAGCCGGCCAGCACGTCGGGCTCAGCTTCACCGAGCAGGCCGCTGAGCGTCCGCGGGTCGGTCTGGATCGGAACCGGCCCGTCACCGAGCACGACCAACGGCCGGCTCACCTGGCCTCCAGGCCGGCGGATTCAGGCATCGAGCGCGATCGCTCGTTCTGGACAGCGGTCCGCGCCCTCTCGCGCCCGGCCCTCCGAGCCGACGGGCACCTCGATCCCGTCAGCCACGGAGTAGCCGTCATCGTCCAGAGGGAAGAGGTCGGCATCCGCCACCCAGCACTGGGCATGCCCCTGGCACTTCTTGCTGTCAACGCGGATCTTCATATCCGTTACCGGACGTCCCACACCAGCGGCAGGTTATCGAGACCGATGACGCCGCCGTGCTCACCGACCGGGACGCCTTCCGCCAGGCGGTAGTTCGGGATTCTGGCGTGCCACTCCTCCATCGCGACCAACAGTTCGGCGCGGGCGAGGTGCGACCCGAGGCAGCGGTGCGGGCCCGCGCCGAAGGCGATGTGCCGGTTCGCCTTGCGGTCGAGGATCACCTTGTCCGCGTCCTCGAACGCATCGGGGTCCCTGGTCGCGGACGACAGCGGCATGAAGATCATCTGGCCGGCCTTCATCGGACAACCGTTGAGTTCGGTGTCCTGGGTCAGCTTGCGGCTGGTCGTCACGAAGGCGTAGTAGCGCAGGAACTCCTCCATGGCACTCGGCCACAGCTCAGGCTCGGCGAGAAGGCGACGCCGATCGTCGTCGTGGGTCGCGAGGTGCAGGGCGGAGTACGAGAGCTGCCCGGCGACGGAGTCGAGAGCCGCCATGAACAGGCCCAGGCCGGCAGCCAGCAACTCCTGGTCGTCGACGGGCTTCCCGTCGATCTCCCACCGGCTCATCACGCTGATGAGGTCGTCCTTGGGCACCTTGCGCCGTTGGGCGATGAGGTCGCCGAAGTAGGCGTACACCTCCATCATCGCCGGCACCGAACGCTCGGTGTCATGACCGTTGTGCAGGATGGCTTCTTCCCAGGTCTGGAAGAGTTCCGCCTCCTCCACCGGCAGTCCCATCATCTCCATGAAGAGCCGGTTCGGGAACTTCAGGGCCACCTCGGTGACGAAGTCGCACTCGCCGCGCTCGACCGTGTCGGCCACGATCTGCCGCATCACCTCGTGCATGCGGGGCTTCATCCGCTCGACCGCGCCCGGTGAGAAGAATCCACCCAGGAGCTTGCGCCAGGTGGTGTGCACCGGTGGGTCGAGCATCTCGGGGATCCAGAGGTACTGCGGGTTTGGGTCGTTGGGGACCAGGGAGCTGTTGGAGAACAGGTCGGGCTGCTGCAGGACGGTCTGAATGTCGGCCAGCCTGGTGGCCACCCAGAACTCGTGCCCGTCGGCGTCGCCGAACCAGAGGTCGCCCTCGTCCCGGTACTTGTCGAAGGTAGTGAAGTGCTCCAGGGCTTCCATCGGCGCCATCAGATCCTCGTAACGCACGGCGGGGCATCCGCTGCTGCCGTGGACGACGCGCTGGCGCGACTCGGACGTGGTCATGGTGCGCTCCTCAGCGGGTGGTGAAGCCGGCGTCGACGACGAGGGTGTGGCCGTGCACGTACCGGCCCTCGGGCAGGCACAGGAACGCGATGACGTCCGAGACGTCGCCCACCTCGAGCATCTGAACGGGGAGGATGTTCTGTAGGTCGTTGGCGATTTCCGGGTGCTCCGCCACGTAGCGCCCGAACGCTTCGTTGGCGACCATCGGCGAGTTCACGCCGGTCGGGTGGATGGTGTTGACCCGGATGTTGCGCGGACCGAGCTTCTTGGCCCAGGACCGCATGAGGCCGACCACGCCGTGCTTGGCCGCGATGTAGCCGTTGACGCCGGCGGTGCCGTCACCCAGCGCCTTGAGACCGGAGGTCGAGCTGGTGATGACGATGGAGCCCCCGTCGGGGCGTTGCAGGAGGTAGGGCTCGGCGGCGGTGACGGTGTTGTAGACACCGATGAGCATGACCTCGATCGAATCGATGAACGCCTGGTACTGCTGCCCCACATCACCGGTCATCGGGCAGATGCCGGCGTTGGCGAGAACGATGTCGATTCCACCGAGCTGTGCCACGCCGGCGTCGACCACCTGCTGCACCGCGGCCATGTTGCGCACGTCGGCGACCGAGGCGACGATGCGCCGGTCGAGGTCCTCGACGAGTTTGACGGTCTCGTCGAGGTCCGCCCGGGTTGCCAGCGGGTATTCGACGGACTCGATGTTCTCGCAGATGTCGAACGCGATGATGTCCGCGCCGAGTGAGGCCAGCTTCAGTGCGTGCGACCTGCCCTGCCCGCGTGCGGCGCCGGAGATCAGCGCAACCTTGCCGTCCAACTGGCCCATGATGCTGCCCTTCGTGAAATTGTGCGCGGTTTGTGAGGCGTCAGTTGCCGGTCGGCAGCTTCATGCGGGACGCCGGGTCGAGCGACCACGGGTCGTTCACGGGGGTCCAGTAATGGACCTTCGCCCGGTGCTCGACGAACCGCCACCGACCGTCCTCGCCGCGGTGCAGGTCATCCGAGTACGCCCCCCCGGCGAGGATCGCGCGGTCGTCCATGTCCGTGCCGCGCAATGCGACGTCGTTGCTGGTGGTGGCGCGGTCGCCGTCGACATGGATCAAGAAGTTGCCGAGCATGTGGTAGCTGTCAGGCAGCACTGTCCACACCCGTTCGGCGTTCTTGACCAGAGCGTCGTGGCCCTCGGCAAAGCCGATCGGTGGGCCAACCTCCCATCGGGCGTCCGTCTCCCACAGGGTCAGGAACAGCTCGCGGTCCTTGGAGTCCATCGCGCGGCAGAACGAGGAGAACAGCTCGCGGATCGCTTCCTTGTCCTCCAGCACCTGGAGTCGGGCCTCGACCGTCAGTGCCGTGTTCGTGGACATCGCAACTCCTCAGGAGGTGTGGAGGGGAGGGGGCGGGCAGAGGCTTAGAGGAACTTCTCGCCGGCATCGGCCTTGGCCATGAGCGAGGCGGGCGGAAGGAACCGGTCCCCGTACCGGTCGGCCAGTTCCTTGGCCCGGGCGACGAACGCCGTGGTGCCGCCTGGATAGCCGTTGATGTACTGGATCACTCCCCCGGTCCAGCCCGGGAAGCCGATGCCGAGCAGGGAGCCGACGTTTGCCTCGGCCGCGGTGGTGATCACGCCCTCGTCGACGCACTTGACGGCCTCGAGCGCCTGCGCGAACAGCATCCGCTCGATCATGTCTATGAGCGGCAGGTCGGGGTTGGATCCGGCCCCGAAGTGCTCGACCAGGCCCGGCCAGAGGCCGACGCGCTTGCCGTCGACGTAGTCGTAGAAGCCCGCCCCCGCTGCTCGGCCGCCGCGGTCGAACTCGGTGACCATGCGCTCGACGATGGGCTCGGACGGGTGCGGGACCCAGCCCTTGCCGCTCTCGATCGCGGCGCGCTTGTACTCCTCACGCACGTTGCGGGAGAGCGTCAGGGAGACCTCGTCCACGAGCCGCAGCACCGGTACCGGGTAGCCGGCCTGGGCGGTGGCCTGCTCGACCGAGGCCGGCGCGGCGCCGTCGGCGAGCAGCGAGATCCCCTCACGGGTGAAGCTGCCGAAGACGCGGCTGGTGAAGAAGCCGCGGCTGTCGTTGACGACAATCGGGGTTTTGCGGATCTGGCGGGCGAAGTCCAGCGCCCGCGCCAGCGCGGCGTCGGAGGTCTGCTTGCCGCGAATGATCTCCAGCAGCGCCATCTTGTCCACCGGGGAGAAGAAGTGCATCCCGATGAAGTCCTCGGGCCGGGTGACGCCCTCGGCCAGGCCGGTGATCGGCAGCGTCGAGGTGTTCGACGCGATCAGCGCCTCCGGGCCGACGACGGCGTCCGCCTCGCCGAAGACCTTCGCCTTGAGCGCCGGGTCCTCGAAGACGGCCTCGATGACGAGGTCGCAACCGGCAAGATCCGCCGGGTCGGCCGTGACCGTGATGCGCGCGAGCAGGGCGGCGCCGTTGGCCTCCGTGGCGGTGCCGCGCGAGACGGCTTTCTCCACCAGCTTCGCCGAGTACGCCTTGCCGCGCTCCGCCCCCTCGAGGCTGACGTCCTTGAGCACCACGTCGATGCCGGTCTTCGCCGAGACGTAGGCGATGCCGGCGCCCATCATGCCCGCGCCGAGGATGCCGACCTTGGAGAAGGTGCTGCGCTCGTAGCCCTGCGGCCGGCTCGCGCCCTTGGCGATGGCCTGCATGTCGAAGAAGTGACCCTGGATCATATTGGTCGAGATCTGCCCGATGACCAGTTCGATGAAGTACCGGGTCTCGATGAGTAGCGCGGTGTCGAAGCCGACCCGGGCGCCCTCGATGGCCGCGCACACGATGTTGTGCGGGGCCGGCGCCGGAGCGCCCTTCGACTGCTTGCGCAACACCGCCGGAAGCGCGGTGACGTAGCCCGACAGGGCGGGACTGCTCGGGTCGCCGCCGGGAAGCTTGAAGCCCTTCACGTCCCACGGCGCCTGCACGTTCGGGTTCGCCAGGATGAAGGCCTTCGCCTTCGCCAGAAGGTCTTCGCGGTCGGTCGCCAGTTCGGAGACCAGTCCCAGGGCGAGTGCCTTCTGCGGATCGACCTGCTGGCCGCGCAACAGGAACTCCTCCAGGGCAGGCTTGATCCCGAGCAGGCGGGTCAGGCGCACCACACCGCCGCCGCCGGGCAGCAGCCCGAGCGTGACCTCGGGAAACCCGAGGCGGATCTTCGGGTCGTCCAGCACCACGCGGTGGTGACAGGCGAGCGTGATCTCGGCCCCGCCGCCGAGCGCGGTGCCGTTGACGGCGGCGACGACTGGGCGGCCCAAGGTCTCCAGGCGTCGCAGTTGACCCTTGACCCGCGTCGCGCGCCGGGTCATCTCCTCGGCGTCGTCCGGCGTCGCCGTCAGCAGGCGGTTGAGGTCGCCGCCCGCGAAGAACGTCGACTTCGCCGAGGTGATGATGACGCCCGTGACGTCCGCGAGCTCGGCCTCGAGGCGGTCCAGCGCCGCGTCCATCGAGTCCTGGTACTCGCTCGTCATCGTGTTCGCCGACTTCTCCGGGTCGTCCAGGAGCAGCGTGACGATCCCGTCGTCGGAGCGCGCGTAGGCGATGGTGTTTCGTCCGGACATGACCGGGCCGTCCAATCAGGAGTGTGGGTGGCGTTCAGGAACGGGTCAGGAGCAGGAGAGGTTCTCCACGACGGTGGCGATGCCCATGCCGCCGCCGACGCACAGCGTGGCGAGGCCGTAGCGCAGGTCGCGGCGCTCCAGCTCGTCGATCAGCGTGCCGAGGATCATGGCGCCGGTGGCGCCGAGCGGGTGGCCCATCGCGATGGCGCCGCCGTTGACGTTGACCTTCTCGTGCGGGACATCGAGCTCCTTCATGAAGTGCAGGACGACTGCGGCGAAGGCCTCGTTGATCTCGAACAGGTCGATGTCGTCGACGCGTCAGCCGGCGCTCGGCCAGCGCCTTGCGGGCGGCCGGCGCGGGGCCGGTCAGCATGATGGTCGGATCGCTCGCCGGTGAGGGCCGCGGAGACGATGCGGGCGCGCGGGCGAAGGCCGAGCTGCGGCCGCGCGCTTCGCGAGCCGATCAGCACCGCGGCTGCGCCGTCGACGATGCCGGACGAGTTGCCGGCGTGGTGGACGTGATTGATGCGCTCGACCTGCGGGTAGCGCTGGAGGGCGACCGCGTCGAACCCCATGCCGCGCCGTGCGCCTCGAACGACGGCGTCAGCGCGCCCAGGCCGTCGACGGTGGTGTCCGGGCGCATGATGCTCGTCCCGGTCGAGCACGTCGACTCCGTTGCGATCCCGCACCGGCACCACCGACTCGGCGAAGTAGCCGCCTTCCGCAGGCCTTGGCCGCACGCTGCTGCGACTCGACCGCGTAGGCGTCCACGTCGTCGCGGCTGAAGCCCTCGAGCGTGGCGATCAGGTCGGCGCTGACGCCCTGCGGGACGAAGCCGGTGCCGAAGTGCGGTCTCCGGGTCTCCCACCCAGGCGCCGCCGCCGGAGCCGATCGGGACCCGGCGACATGCTCTCCACGCCGCCGGCGAGCGACGAGGTGGTCCCAACCGGAGCGCACCTTCTGCGCGGCCAGGTTGACGGCTTCCAGGCCGGAGGCGCAGTAGCGGTTGAGCTGGACGCCCGCGACCGTGTCCGGCAGGCCGGCCGCCAGCGCGACCGTCCGCGGCAGCACGCCGCCCTGGTCGCCGACCGCGGAGACGATGCCGAGCACCAGGTCGTCGATGCGACCGGGGTCGAGGTTGGGGTTGCGCTCACGCAGTTCATCGATCAGCCCGTGGACCAGCGTGATCGGCTTGACGCCGTGCAGCGCACCGGACGGCTTGCCCTTGCCGCGAGGGGTACGGATCGCGTCGTAGACGAACGCTTCGGTCACAGGAGTCTCCTGGCTCTGGATGGGGCGGACGGGTTCAAAGACGGGGGGATCACACGCCGGTGAAGACCGGGGTGCGGCGCTCACGGAAAGCAGGCAATGGCTTCGCGGTGATCGGCGGTGCGGAAGTCCTGGCACTCCCAGGCGGCGCCCGTGTCGAAGGACATGTCGAGTGCGGCGCGGATGTGGATGTTGCAGAGCAGCTTCGTGTGGGCGATTGCGCTCGGCGCGCCCGCCGCCAACTGCTGGGCGAACGCCATCGCTTCGCTCAACGTGTCCGCCGGGTCCGTCACGAAGGTGATGAGGCCGAGGTCGGCGGCTTGGGCGGCGGTGAGTTCCTCGCCGGTGAGCAGGAACCGCTTGGCCCGGATCGGACCCATCGCGAGCGACCACAGGGCCGGCCCGTCGGGCGCGGCGATGCCGCGCAGCACGTGCGGGTCCGAGATGGAAACGTCGCTTCCGGCGAACACCACGTCACTCAGGAGCACCCAGGTGGCGCCGAATCCGATGGCTGGCCCGTTCATCGCGCAGATGACCGGCACGGGAACCTGGAGCAGGTCGGACATGAGCTGCTTAGCGGTCCGCGTGATGTGGTCGGCGAACTCCGGCCGGTGCAGCTCCTGCATGAGATCGAAGCTGCCGCCGGCGCTGAAGCACTTGCCGGCGCCGGTCAGGACGACAGCCCGCGCTTCGCGCTGGGTGCGCAGCTGCGACATCAGCGCCGCCATCTCCTCCATCAGGGTGAGATCAACGAGGTTGTGCTTGTTGTCCGGGTGATCGATGGTCACGACGAGCACGGAGTCGCGATGCTCGACGCTGCAGGGTCTTGAACGCCGAATCCATCGTCGTCCTCTCTATCATTTTGACTGGTCATTATCATCACGACATCGTGGCGACTGTCAACGTCTGAGAAACAATTGATGGACCGTCAGTGACCGGAAGCGACGTACTCGTCCGCGATCGCCTCGGCGTCGATCTCGCCGCTCTCCCCCGCGAAGGAGACCTGGCCGCGGTTGAGGAGGTAGACGTAGTCGGCGATCGCGAGCGCGCGGGTCACGTACTGCTCGACGAGCAGCAGGCTCGCGCCCTCCTGAGCCACCCGCGCCAGGAACTCGAAGATCTCGTCGACGACCTTGGGCGCCAGACCCATGGACACCTCGTCGAGCAGGACGACTTTGGGGTTCTGCACGTATGCGCGGGCCAGGGCGAGCATCTGCTGCTCGCCGCCGCTCATCGTGCCGGCGACCTGGCTGAGGCGCTGACCCAGCCGGGGGAACGCGCTGATCGCGCGCTCGATCGACTCGGTCTCGGTGCCGGCGAAGCTCTGCAGGACCAGTTGTCCCGCACGGTGAGGCTGCGGAAGATGCCGCGGCCCTCCGGCACGTGACACACCCCCCGGCGGCACAGCGCGTGCGGCGTCTCGCCGGTGACGACGGACCCGTCGAGGACCAACTCGCCCCGGGTCGGGCGGAGCAGCCCCGAGGCGACGCGGAGCAGTGTCGTCTTCCCGGCCCCGTTGGGGCCGAGGAGCGCGACCACCGAGCGGTCGGGCACGACCAGGTTGATCCCGCGGAGGATCGTCGTCGCGCCGTAGCCGGCCTGGATGCCGTTGAGACTGAACATCAGCTCGCCAACTCCTCGGCGGTCGATCCCAGGTACGCGGTCCGGACGAGTTCGGAGGTCTGCACCTCGCGGGGGGAACCCTCGAAGATCGGCTTGCCGAAGTCCATGACGTGGATGTGCGCGCACACGCTCATCACCAGAGCCATGTCGTGCTCGACGAGCAGGATGCCAACGCCCTGTTCGCGGACCAGCGACAGCAGGATCTCCCCGAACAGCTCGGTCTCCGACCCGTCGAGTCCGGAGGATGGTTCGTCCAGCAGAAGGATTTTGAACTCACCGGCGGCCACGCGGGCGAGTTCGACCAGGCGCCGCTGACCGGTCGAGAGGTCGACCGGTCGACGACGTGCGAGATCGGCGATACCGCACAGCTCCAGTGCGCTGCCGGCGCGGGTTGCGATCTCCTTCGCCTCAGCCCGGGACCGCACCAGGTGCTTGAAGGGGTGCGAACCGGCCATCGCGGCCTCGCGGCCCATCGCCACGTTCTCCACGACGGTGAGGGTCTCGAAGAGCTCCATCCGTTGGAACGTGCGCCCAAGTCCCATCCGCGCCCGCGCCTGCGTCGGCGTGTGCGTGATGTCGGTGCCGAACAGGTGCACCGTCCCGCTCGTCGGCCGCACTACGCCGCTGATCGCGTTGAACGTCGTGGTCTTGCCGGCGCCGTTCGGTCCGATCAGGCCGGTGATACGCCCCCGTGGGGCCGTCAGGGTCTGACCGTCGACCGCGACCAGCCCACCGAAACGAACGGTCACGCCCCCGACAGAAAGGCCATCTACCGCTCGGCCGTCCGGGCGCGCTCATATGCATTCCCTCTTACTTCCCTGCGGCGCCGTCCAGCCGTCCTTACCGATCGCCAGGACGAAGCTGCAGGGAATCGCGGGGGCAGGCTTCCCCTTGACGAAGCTGACGCCAGGGCTCAGCCCATCCAGGGTCTCGTCCTTCACCGTCCAGAGTCCGTCGAGGATCATCGCTGTCGTCACGTTGCCGGCACGCGCCTTGTCCGCAACCTTCGCCAGCGCAGCCTCCAAAAGCTTGCCGGAGGCCCAGCCGTTCATCGTCGCCTGTCCGAGGGTGAGCCCGGGGGCGATGCGGTCCATGGCGGCGTGGAACTCCTTGAGCCCAGGGCTGTCGGTGGCAACGAACGGTGCTGCCTGGGCGCCCATGAAGATGCCGTTCTTGCGCATGTTCGGGTTGTCGCCAGAAGCCGGATTGCCGATCGCGGCGCTTCCGGTGATCCCGGTCGGGTAGTACCCGAGCGCCGAACACGAGCGAAGGAACCGGCCGATGGCCGCTCCGTCGACCATGATCCACACCGCCTTGACGTCCGCTGTCTTCATCGCCTGGCACTCCGCGGTGTAGTCCGGCTGCGTGAGCGAGACGGCCTGGACCGGGCCCACCTCCAGTCCCATCTTTTGTGTGGCTGTGGGGAAGTTGTTCTTCTGCTCGGTGCAGATTGAGGCCTCGACGCAATAGACGAGCCCGACCTTCGTGGCGCCCTGGGTCACCTTGGCCGCGTATCGCTGGCCGATGTTGTAGCTCGCGATGGCCTCGCCGCCGTGCGGGAACATGTAAGGGCTACGCCAGTAGTCCGGGGCACTGAGGTCGCCGCCGATAATCGGAACCTGGAGTCTTTCGGCTGCAGACCGGTACGCCGTGGAGGTCAGGACAGCGACAGGAGCGACGATCGCGACGGCGCCCTTGCTCTTGACGAGGTCGGTGAGGTTGGCCGTGGCTCGACCGGGATCGGAACCGTCGTCCTGAGCGATGACCTTGATCGGGTGGCACTGCACGCCACCGCGCGCGTTCACAGCCTGCACCCAGACCGCGAGCCCGTCGCGGGTCCCACTGTGCTGAGAACCGACGATGCCGGTGAAGGCCCCGGACTGGCCGAGGATGATCGGGCTGAGCGGCTTCGCGCATGTCGCTGCAGCGGTGGAGCCTCCGGTCGCCACCGCAGCGCCGTTCTTCGCCGGGGCGCCCGAGCCGGCAGCCTCTAAGGCGCCGCTCCCGGTCGACTTCTTGGGGTCGGTCGCGCCGGGCGCCACCGCTCCTGGTGCGTCGACCGTGCCGCCGACCGCGACCGGCGCCGGGACGCCGGCGACAGGGGTGTCGGTGACAGCCCCGGGGACCGCCGCGGTGCCTGCACCGTCGACCGCTCCGACCGAGGTGTCGGAGCCGGCGAACTCGGAGTCGGGGAGTCGGTTGCCGCAGCCTGCGGTGAACGCGACCGCCCCCAGGACGACTACCGCGATCGACATGCGAGATGTGCGAGAGCGGATCTTCACTTCACGGCCTCCGTAGTGTGCCGGGTGGGAGCGGTCGTCGAGGGCTGCGCCGCCTCGGGCGGCGCGGACGATGCGTGTCGGGGAGCAGCGGAAGGGCGCGCGGCAACCGCGGCACGTGTGAGGCGTTTGCTGGTCGGTCCGCGAAGGCGGCCGACGTTCTTCTCGGCCGATTTCGCCAGCGAGGTGGACAGCCCGCCCTGGGAGGCGGCGGCGGCCAGGATCGCGCCGAGTCCGAAGGCCAGTTGCAGGGCCTGGTCCAGCTTGACGTTGTCGATGTAGGCCGGCAAAACGTAGAGCAGGAACGGCGCGACGAACGCAACGGTGATGGTGCGGCGGCCGGCGATGGTGAGCACCGCGAGCGCGAGCAGGGACAGCACGTAGTTGAAGGTGTCCTGGGTGGCGGCGCCGAACAGCGAGGAGTAGAGCCCGCCGCTGATGCCGGCCAGGAAGCCGGCGATGCAGAACACCAGCACGCGCGCCACGTTCACCGACGCACCGAGCGAGGTCAGCGCGAGCGGTGAGTCCGACATCGCCCGCAGCAACCGACCGAGCCGCGGTGTGCTCGACCACCAGCACGACGGCCAGTCCGATCCGCGGCGACGGCGAGGAGCAGGTAGTAGTACGACTTGTCATCGTCGAACCCGCCCGGGCGACGGGTGAGGAGCTGGCTGCCGAACATGTAGGGCTTGTCGTAGGCGTACTGCGCGAGCGTGATCCCCAAGCCCAGGGTGGCCAGGGCCAGGTACAGCCCGGACAGCCGGATCGCCGGCACCGCGACCACCAGGGCCACCGGCAGGCAGATCAGCCCGCCGATGAGGAGCGCCAGGAAGAACGGGACGCCGTTGCCGAGCATGTGGCCGAACCCGGCGGCGCCGACCGCGGCGAAACCGACCTGTGCCAGGGAGATCTGCCCGGAGGTGCGCACGAGCAGGTGCAGCGAGAGGAACAACAGCACCTGCGTCATCGCGATGTTGTAGACCGGCAAGCGCGAGCCGGCGAGATTCGGCACGAGCAGCAGCACCGCCAGCCAGGGCCGATGTAGCCCAGGGTCCGTTGCCGGGAGGAGAAGGGGCTCGGCGGCACGGCGCGGGCGCGGATCACCTGGCCGATGTCCGGCAGTTTGCCCTTCGGGATCACCAGCAGGCCGACGAAGAGCACCAGGAACGGAACGGCGAGGTCGATGCCCTGCAGTTCCGCGGTGCTGCCGGTCGCCTGGGAGACGACCTTCTGCAGCACGCCGACGGCGAGGCCGCCGACGAAGGTCCAGGGCAGGCTCTGGAACCGGCCGATGGTCGCGGCACCGAAGGCCTGCACGACCAGCAAGGTGAGGACGTTGACGTCGAGCTGCCCCTGGTTGGAGGCGAACAGCAGGCCCGACAGTGCCGCGAAGGAGGAGCCGATGACCCAGGCGACCCGGCGGACCTGGGTCGGGGCCGTGCCGGACATCGACAGGAGCTGCGGGTCGTCGACGACGCCGCGCATCGCGGTGCCGATCCGGCTGACGCCGGAAGAACAGGAACAAGGCGACCGCGGCGGTGACGCCGATGCCGAAGGTGATGAGCGAGTCGTAGCTGACCGACACCTCGGCGACCGTGAACGCCGTGTCCTGCGGAAGCAGCGGATCGAAGAGCACGGTGTCGGTGTAGGCGATGTTGATCAGCGCCCGGATCGCCACCAGCAGCCCGACCGTGCCGACGATCTTGTAGGCGATCGCGACCCCCGACAGCGCGACCGCGAGCCGCTCCAGGATCAACCCCGTGATCGGCCCGAAGACGATCACTGCGATCGCCGCGGCGACCCAGCGGGGAATGTTCATGTCCTCGCTGAGCCAGTAGAACTCGTACGCCCCGGCGGCGCAGACCGCGCCGTGTCCGATGTTGAACACACCGGAGGTCTTGTAGGTCAGCACCAGGCCCATGGCGCAGATGCCGTAGATGGAACCGGTGACGATGCCCAGGACGATGAAGGGGTAGTACTCGCTCATGGCAGACACACCCCACACGCCCCGAGGTCGCTGTCCTTGAGTTCGATCTCACGCACCGCCTTGCCCGCCACGAGCGGACAGTCCGGGCGGTGGGCCCGGATCATCCCGGTCCCGACCACGAGGCCGGAATGCGTCAGGCCTGAGTCGAATCTCCGTGGCTCCGTGGCGCGCGGCCACCGGCAGGCCACCCAGGGCGAAGGCCCGCTTGTCCGCGGCCAGGTCGCGCATCCCCTGCCGCAAGGTCCGAAACGCCGCGATCAGCCACAGCGCGGCGACCAGGGCGAATATTGCGACCGACGAGCAGGGCTCCAAGGAGCCAGGGCGCCTGATCCTCGACCTCGCGCTTGTCGCTGCCGCCGTACCAGCACAGGCCGGCGGCGATCGCCGCCAGAGCGCAGAGCACCAGGGCGAGGCGCACCGAACGCGGGCTCCACGGTTCGCGGGACGAGAGGTAACGACGCCCGTGGGCGGCCACCGCCGGTCGGGACGCCGAGGCGTCGGGAACCGGGGCGACCGACGCCTGACGGCGGGTCACCGGTTCGCTCAGCACCATCAGCCGCGCACCGCAACGTCGGACCGGGCGTTCCCGGGCGAGTTCAGCGCAGCCAGCTGCCGCGCGACCTCCTCAGCCACGCGGGCCTCGATGGCGCGGTCACGAGCATCCTGCTCGGCGAGAAGAACCTCGCCCTGCTCGGAGAGCTCACGCCACTCATCACGCAAGTCGGCCGAGATCCACAACACCGCACCGATCGTCAGCAACATGATCGCCAGCAAACCGCCCGACATCACATAGGGGATCTGCTGCGCCACATACTTGGTGTCGGAGGTTCCGAGCCAGCCCAACAGCAGCACCAGCAGACCCAGCGCGATGGCGACGATTGCCCCCGAGCGGTCCCACTGCGTACGTACGTACTTCAGGACATCCACCGCGACCGCACTCCCATCACACGCAAGGCCGTCGCAGTGGCGAGCCCGAGCAGGGCGATCGCGACCACGACCAGATACAGGTCGTTGATGCTGTTGGCGCTGAAGCCCGCAAAGGAGATCCCAGCGACGCCGCCGGCTGCCGCGGAGGGCACCAGGTCGACCGTGTCCAGTCCGCTGGCGCTGCCCGGGACTACGCCCTCGGGAAGAGTCGACGGCAGGCCCGCGCTGTCCACACCTGCGCCCGGCAGAACCCCGGCGCCATTGGCTCCAGAGGCCGCTCCCTCGACCGACGACCCGGCCGAGGACCCGGCAGCATCAGTGCCCGCCGCGAACGGTCGCAGCGTCACCGTCGCCACCGCCGCACCCGTCGACTGCCGCACGCGGGTCGGCCCGGTCACGACCGGATTCTGCGGCGGCGCCGCGAAGGTGTACTCGAAGTTCAGCGCTCCGGAGACAACCCCGTCGCCGAACTCCTGCGGCGCCTGGAATGTCATGGTGACCCCGGCGCCTTTGAAGGCCCCGATCACGGGCTCCGCAGGAACGATGTACTGGTTTGAGCCCCGGCTGCCGCCGGCGCCGTCGCTCGGCAGCTTGACGACGAAGTAGCCGTCGATGAAGCCGATGTCCGGCGCGACCAGCGTCTGTCCGCCTGAGGGGACCGGCAGAACGGGGAAGGGCGGCGGGCTCGGCACCGGCGGTGCGCCGGGGATCGTCAACGGCGCGTCCGGCAGAGTACCCGGCGTCTGGTCGGGGATCCGCAGGACCAGACCGGGCGCAAAGATCCGGCCGATCGATGTCGAGGTCGAGCGCCGGATCTCACCCGAGGTCCCGTCCGCTACGACCGATGCCACCGTCCGGAAGTTCGAGATCGTGAACGCCTGCCCGACCTGCAGGGTGTTCGCCTTGGCCTCCGCCAGCGAACTCACCCTGCCATCGCTCTGCTCATCCACCCGCGCGTCCGAACTCGCACCCGAGGCATCCGTCCCCAGGAGCGCCTGCCCGATCGTCGCGAACGGACCACTTTCCGCCCGCAAGGTCAAACCCGGATACGACACCGTCGCCGGCGCACTCCCCCGGTTCGTCGCCGCGATGAACGGATACGGCGGAGCCGGGAGACCCAACAGCGCCGCTCCCGTGCCCGGCAACCCCGGCACCGTCTCCCCCGCATACGGCATCTGCGCGCTCGCGTCGCCAATACCCAAGCTCGTCTGCCGAGCCTGCGCCTGCGGACCGCCACCCTCGATGTCAATACCCGTCGGGATCGACTGGTTGCTGATCACCATCGAGAAGCCGTTCGCAGCTGCGAACGCCTCATACGAGCCGTCCACCTCCGCGCGCGCAGAACTCACACCGATCGGCATGAGGGTCAGGCTGCCGACGGCAGCGATCGCCGCAGAGCCCTTCATGGCTCGCGCGCCCAGCCAGGTCATCAATTCCTCGACCTCTCGCCGTCGGTGTGGACTGCCTCATCGGAGGCCGCACAGTCGGATAGCACCGCTCTCGGACGCGGCGCAAACCACAGATAATGACTGGTCGGTATCCACCGTAATTCGGGTCGCCTGCAGTGTCAAGACTCACGAGAGCACGGTATTGACCGGCCACAATGTGGTCTCTTGACGCGTTCTCGTAGCCCGTCTACTGTCGCATCTTGACCGGTCAGTATCAGCCGGTCGACGCGTTTCGCGCCCTCTCCCCCAGTCAGAAGGGCTTGACCACATGACGGCACCGCAGGACCTGCTCTCAGCCTCCGACCACGACATCGAGGACGCGCTCGTCTATGCGGACCCCATGGTCCTTCGGGGGCTGCTGTACCAACTCACCCGCGACGAAGCCATCGCGGCGACCGACGTGGTGAAAGCGACCTTCGGCTTCCTCTCCATCACGATGCTGGCCCGTCCCGAGGATGGCGCGATGCTGCGGTCGAAGGCCGCTGCCCTGTTGAGGGCGCACCGGGACAGCAGTTCCGGCGATCTGCCCTTCGGCCCGATAGAGCGGCTGCGTACCAGCCTCGGCCTGAGCGCCGGTCAGGAGATCCCGGAACGCGACCTGGACATGTGGGTGGAGGAGCTCGCGCTCGACCCGTGGGCGCGGGGGTTGGACTGGCAGACACAGCCGAAGCCCGAGAACCTGCGCGACTTCGAAGTCCTCGTCATCGGCGCGGGCATGACCGGCCTCAACGCGGCTATCCAGCTCAAGCGCGCCGGCATCAAGTACTCCCTCGTGGAGAAGAACCCCGACATCGGCGGCACCTGGTTCGAGAACCGGTACCCGGGAGCGCGCGTCGACACTCCGAGCCGCGGTTACTGCCACGTGTACGGCGTCGACTTCATCTACCCCTACCCGTTCAGCCCGCAGAGCGAGAATCAGCGCTACGTGCAATGGATGGCCGACTCGTTCGACGTGCGCGGCGATATCGCGTTCGAGACCGAGGTGAAGTCCCTCGCGTGGGACGAGGCCGCGCAGCAGTGGGAGGTCCACCTGGTCGGTCCTGCGGGCCCGACGGTGCGCCGGGTGAATGCCGTCATCACGGCAGTGGGGTTCCTGTCCCGTCCCAGCATTCCGAACTTCGATGGTGAAGAGGAATTCCAGGGCGAGATCTTCCACACCGCCCGGTGGCCCGAGGGACTCGACATCACCGGCAAGCGCGTCGCGGTTGTCGGGTCCGGCTGCAGCGGCTACCAGGTAATCGCTGAGGTGGCGAGATCCGCCTCCCACACCTACCTGTTCCAACGGGAGCCGAGCTGGGTTTACGAAACCGCCGGCTACCTGAGCCCCTACCCGCCCCAGGTGAACTGGCTGGAGCGCCACTTCCCGCACTACCGGAACTTCCTGCGCTTCCGCGCACAGTGGCTGTTCGGCCCCGAGACTCTCGGTCGCGCGTTCGTCAAGGACCAGGCGTTCAACGACGGGATCCGTGAGCAGCGAATCGCCTTCATGGAGCGCAAGTTCGCCGGCCGCCCAGACCTGATGGCCAAGATGCTGCCCAGCAGCCCGCCGATGACGTCACGTCCGGTGCTGGTCGACGAGACCTACAGCGTCTACGACGTCCTGATGCAGGACGATGCCTCCTTGGTCACCGACGAGATCGCCCGGCTCAGCGCAAACGGGATCATCGATGCCACCGGTACCGAGCACCCCGTCGACATCATCGTGCTCGCGACGGGGTTCCGCGCGAATGAGTTCCTGTTCCCTATGGAGATCCGCGGGCGCGACGACCTGAGCCTGGACGAGCTCTGGCAGAAGGACGGCGCCCGCGCCTACCTCGGCACGCTGTTGCCGGGCTTCCCCAACCTGTTCACGCTGTACGGACCCAACATCAACAGCGTCAGCGGCGGCGGCAACCCCGCGATCCAGGAGGAGCAGACCCGCTTCGTCCTGCAGTGTCTTGCCCACCTCCTCGTCAACGACAAGACGACGATAGACGTGACCCGCGACGCCTACGACCGCTACAACAGCGAGCTCGACGAAGCCGAGGCCAACAAAATCTACGTCGGTGCCGAGGTGAAGAACTACTTCACCAACGAGCACGGGCGCTCAGCGGCGAACTGCCCCTTCGACGTGCGCAAGATGTGGGAGTGGCTGCGCGACCCCACCGGGAAGCACGCGGAGAATGCCCCCGGTATTTCCAACAACGCAGGCTCCGAGGTGCGCCCGTACTTCGGGCACGACCTCGTGGTCGAATAGCCGGGCGGAAAGCTGATGACAGATCAGTCCCCCCAGCTCGCTGTCGAGCGCGTGGAATCGCTGCTTCGTTCGCACCCACCCGGCGAGGTCCCGGCCCAGGAGTTCTGGGGCGCGCAGTTCGACGCCGGCCTCGCGTTCGTGCGCTTTCCCAAAGGCCTCGGCGGACTCAGTATCGATCACCGCTGGCAGCAGGTCGTGGACGACCGCCTGGCCGCGGCCGGCGCGCCCACGGAGAACCGCGACCTCAATGTCGTCGGTCTGGCGATCACGGCTCCCACCCTCGTCGCCCACACGACGGTGGAACTGCAGCGACGCCTGCTCCGACCGCTGTTCACGGCCGAGGAGATCTGGTGCCAGCTGTTCTCGGAGCCTGGTGCCGGCTCCGACCTCGCCGGCCTCGCCACGACCGGAGTCCGCGACGGCGACGAGTGGGTGCTCAACGGCCAGAAGGTGTGGACCACCCTGGCCCACAAGGCTCGTTGGGCCCAGGTTCTTGTCCGCACGGATTCCGACGTCCCCAAACACAAGGGACTCACGTGCTTCCTGCTGGACATGACCACCCCGGGCATCGAGATTCGACCCCTTTACGAGATCACCGGTGAGGCCGAGTTCAACGAGGTCTATCTCGATAACGTCCGAGTGCCGGACGCCATGCGCTTCGACGAGGTCGGCCGCGGTTGGAACGTGGCCGTCACCATTCTGATGAACGAGCGCTTCGGAGCGGGTCGCTCCATCGGGCCGCGGGAATCGGGCATGATCGGCCGGGCCACGGAGATCTGGCGCAGCGGCGAGCGACAGGACGCCGCACTGCGCGACCAGCTGATGAAGCACTGGGTCGACGCCGAAGTCCTCCGCCTCACGGAGCTCCGCGCGGCACAGTCCGCGGGCCGCGGCACTCCTGGCCCGGAGGGATCGGTGGCGAAACTGCGCTGGGCGCAGCTGAACCAGTCCATCGCGGACTTCGCGCTGGACCTGCTCGGCCCCGAGGCGATGACCAACCCCGATGGTTACGAGTTCGTGCAGCCGGAATTCAGCCAGGTCTCCGCGGGGTCGACGCAGAAGATGTTCCTTCGCTCCCGGGCGAACTCCATCGAGGGCGGGACGAACGAGATCATGCGCAACATCCTGGCCGCCCGCGTTCTCGGGCTGCCCGAGGAGTCACGTTCCGACCGGAACGTCCCCTGGCGAGAGATTCCCCGCGGATGACGTCGACCGAGGAGAGCGTGAACGCGATGGAGTTCACCACAGAGCACCGGGAGCTGCGCAGCACCGTCCGCCGCTTTCTCTCCGCGCACTCCGCGGAGACAAACGTCCGGGCGCTGATGCACACGGAGACGGGGCATGACCCTGCCGTCTGGAAGCAGATGGCATCGATGGGCCTGACCGGTCTCGCGATCCCGGAGGAATTCGGCGGGGCCGGCTACGGCTGGACCGAGGTCGGGATCGTGCTGGAGGAGGCCGGTCGGTCGCTGCTCTGCGCGCCCTATTTCTCGACGGTGGTGCTCGCCACCGCGGCACTCCTGGCCTCGGCCGACCAGGCCGCGTGCAAGGACTTCCTCCCCGAGATCGCCGACGGCACGTTGACCGCGACCCTTGCGGTGCTGGAGGAGTCTGGGTCGTGGCGCCCGGCGGACGTCGCCTTGAACGCCCAGCAGGACGGTGACTCCTGGACGTTGACCGGGGTCAAGAACTATGTGCTCGACGGTCACAGCGCAGATCTCGTGCTGGTGGCCGCCCGGACCGGAGCCGGCGTCAGCCTGTTCGCAGTCGACAGCGGCGCCACCGGGCTGGCCCGAACCCCGGTGGACACTCTGGACCTGACCCGGAAGCAGGCTCGCCTCGAGTTCTCCGCGACCCCGGCCCGGCTGATCGGGATCGAGGGATCGGGCGAGGAAATTCTTCGGCGCTCGATGGACGTCGGAGCGGCCGGCCTCGCGGCCGAACAACTCGGTGGAGCCCAGTACTGCCTCGACCTGGCCGTCGAGTACGCCAAGGTCCGCTACCAGTTCGGACGCCCGATCGGTTCGTTCCAGGCAGTGCAGCATCTGTGCGCCGACATGCTCGTCGAGGTCGAGTCGGCCCGCAGCGCGGTCCTCCACGCGATCCGGGCGGCAGACTCGGACCCCACGGAGCTCGCGATCGCGGCGTCGCTGGCCCAGGCTTACGTGCCCGACGCCTACTTCGTCGTCGTCTCCGCGACGATGCAGGTTCTAGGCGGCGTGGGGTTCACCTGGGAACACCCCGCACATCTCTATCTCAAGCGCGCGAAATCCGGCCAACATCTGCTCGGTGACGCCGCGTATCACCGCGCACTCCTCGCCGAGCTTGCCTCGATCTGAGGCCCCAGCATCTCTGTCCGCAGCAGAACATCTTCCGACCCAGGAGTGACGATGACGTCGCAAGCCGAAACCCTGTCCGGCGCACTGGAACTGGCCGCACAGAAGTGGCCCGACAAGCCCTACCTGCGCGACGGATCAACCGTGGTCACCTTCGCCGAGCTTCGCGATGAGTGCGACCGGGTCGCCGCCGGCATGCTGGCGCGGGGCCTGCGTCCCGGCGACCGGATCGCGATCGCCTCGTCGAATCGCGTCGAGTGGGCGTTCCTGTTCTTCGCCGCGATGAAGATCGGCCTGCCGGTGGTCATCCTGAGCACGCGGTACCGGGAGGTGGAGCTGCGCCACATGCTGAACCAGGCGGAGGTCCGTCTGATCGCCACCGCCAACGAGGCGGATGGCTTCGACTTCGCACCTTTCTACGAATCCTTCCGCGCCGAGACCCCGTCGCTGGACCTGATGGTGTTCTTCGACGGTCCCGGGTACGACGGAAGCCTCCAGTTTTCAGAGTTGGCGACCGAGGTCGACCGAGCCGCACTGGACGCCGCGGCCGCAGACGTCGGCCCCGATCACCCGGCCCTGATCGCCTACACCTCGGGTACCACCGGCACGCCCAAGGGCGCGACTCTGACCAACCGCAACTTGCTCAGCACCGTGGGTGCGATGGTCGAACTGCTCGGGCTCGACGAGCGCGACGTGTTCGTCGGCTGTCTGCCGTTCTCCCACGTAGGCGGGGTCATCTGCGGGCCTCTGGGGGCCCTGCTGCCCGGCAGCGAGCTCTCCCTGATGGCGGCGTTCCATCCGGTCGGTGCGCTGGAGATCATCGACCGCGACAAGGCGACGGTGTTCTTCGGCGCCCCGACGATGTATTCGCTCATGCTCGACCGCGCCGAGGGCTACGACATCACCTCACTGCGCCACGTCATCATCGGCACCTCGAACGCTCCGCCGGCCCTGTGCGAGCGCATCGTCGCCGCCCTGCCGAAGGCGCGCCTGTCGAACATCTACGGGCTCACCGAAGCTTCCGGCTTTGCCGTCGCGACCCGGGCCGGCGACGACCTCGCGACCATCACGACGACCATCGGCCTGCCGATGGAACACGTCGAGGCCCGCGTCGTCGACGAGAACGGCAACCCGGTGGCGCCCGGCCAGACCGGGGAGCTCCAGATTCGTGGGACCGGCATCTGCAGCGGGTACTGGCAGAGCCCGGAGGAAACCGCGGCGAGCTTCCTGCCCGGTGGGTGGCTCGCGACCGGCGACGCGGTCTCACCCCGAGAGGACGGGTATCTGTCGATCCGCGGCCGGCTCAAGGAGATGTTCATCCGGGGCGGCTTCAACGTCTACCCGGTCGAGATCGAGAACCTGCTGACGACTCACCCCGGAGTGGCCACGGTTGCCGGTATCGGCGCACCCGATCCCGTCCTCGGCGAGGTCGGCCGCTACTTCGTGGTGCCGCAGGAAGGCGCCGATCGCCCCGACGCTGAGGAGCTCAAGGCCATGTGCCGCGGCCGGGTCGCCGACTACAAGGTGCCGGACCAGATCGTCTTCCTGGACGCACTGCCGCTGACGGCGATCGGCAAGATCAACAAGCGCGCGCTCAAGGACTACGCGGCGGACGCCTGACGGCGGGCCGCTGCACGGCCTGCGGGTCGTCGAGCTGGGCGGGATCGGACCGGGTCCGCATGCCGCGATGTTGTTCGCGGACCTCGGCGCGGATGTCGTCCGCGTCGACCGGCCCTCCCCCGGGGCGTCCCCTGGTGCTGGCACTCCTGAGGTGCAGCCGACCTGGTCGCTCCGGGGCTGCCGCTCGTTCGTGGCCGACTTGAAATCGCCCGAGGGCCTAGCGGACGTGCTCGCACTGATCGACCGGGCCGATGTGCTCATCGAAGGTTTCCGGCCAGGCGTGGTCGAGCGGCTCGGACTCGGCCCCGAGGTGTGCACGGCCAGGAACCCAGGGTTGGTGTACGCCCGGCTCACCGGTTGGGGGCAATACGGTCCACGGGCCCACCAGGCCGGCCATGACATCAACTACATCTCGATCACCGGGGTGCTGCACGCGATCGGGACCGCGGGCGCGCGGCCGACGGTCCCGCTCAATCTCGTCGGGGACTATGGCGGCGGCTCCCTGTATCTCGTGATGGGTGCGCTGGCGGCTCTGCACGCCCGGACGTCCACCGGCCGCGGGCAAGTGATCGACGCTGCGATCGTGGATGGCGCGACCTCTCTCGCCCAGGTGCAGTGGTCGATGCGTGGGGCGGGCAGGTGGAGCGACCAGCCTGCGTCCAACCTCATCGACTCCGGACGCCCCTACTACGACACCTACGAATGCGCTGACGGGCGGTATGTCGCTGTCGGCGCCATCGAACCGCAGTTCTATGCCCTGCTGTTGAGCGGCCTCGGCCTCGACGCTGATGGCCTGCCGGCGCAGAACGACCCGGGGGGATGGCCGCAGGTGCGGGCTTTGATCGACGCTGCCTTCCGAACTCGATCCCGCGATGAGTGGGCTGCGCACTTCGCCACGAGCGACGCCTGTGTGACGCCCGTCCTGACCTTCGCCGAAGCAGCCGAGGACCCGCATCTGCGGGCACGCGGGACGGTGGCGACCTACGCCGGCGTCCCACAGGCAGGGCCGGCACCCCGGTTCTCCGGCCACACACCGGGCGAGCCGTCCGCTCCGCCACAGCCGGGTGCGCATACGGGCGAGGTGCGCACGGACTGGGGCCTCGACCCAGTGGGGGCCTTCTTCGGCCCTGGCGGTGACGACCCGACGGCATGACCGAAACGTCAGGCAGCGGCTGCAGTAAGAATGTCCTCATGCTTGATGAGCCCCAACGACTCGACCCGCGGGTCGATCGCACCCGGATCGCGGTGCTGAGCTCGGTCCGAGAACTCCTCAACGAGGACGGTTGGGACGCTGTGACGCACGTGAAGGTCGCGGAACGCAGCGGAGTCGGTCGCACGACGCTCTATCGGCACTGGCCCGAGCGCGTTGACCTGGTCCGCGAGGCCTACCAGCTCGAGCTCGGCGTCACCCGCAGTGTCGAGCTCACCGGAGAACTACGCGTCGACCTCCTCGCTGCACTTGAAGCAATCCGATTCGAGATGATCGAGCGTGAGGGGACCATCATCCTCACTACGTTGATCGCGCGGTCAGAGTTCGACGACGACGTACGGCAGATCAAGAAGGTGCTCGTCGACGAAGCGCTCCAGGTGCTTCGGAAGGTCGTGGCCCGCGCGCTGGCATCCAAGCAGCTCCCCCGCCGCCTGACGGCCGAGAAGGCCATGAGCGAGCTCGTCGGCCCGATGCTCATGGACCGTCTCGTTCTGGACGCTCAACTCCCGCCCAAGAGAGTCATCGAAATCGTCACGGCGTTCCTCAGGGCCCACGCGCCAGACCTGCGGTGAGCGCCGACCGCCGCGGTCCTCAGGCCAACACGCTTTCCGGCGTGCGGGGATCCGCTGTCGACTGTTCTTCCGTGCCTTGTTGCTTGAGTGCGCCCAGCAGTAGGTACACCGTCACGGCGAACCAGACGGTGAAGACGGAGAACGGGCTCCAGAAGATGAAGAGTCCGTTCCAACTGAACGGTCCGGTCTTCACGTTGAAACAGAGGGGAGCGATCTCGAAGATGGCCGCGACCCAGATGTTCAGGTAGCCGTACCACCTCGGGAACGGCGAGTACTTGGCCGGCCGGGGATGCAGGCTGATGGCAATGATCGCCACCCAGGCATAGATGAAGAACTGGTCCGTGGTGGTCAGCCACATCATGCCGAACTGGTGCATCACCGTCGTCGCGTCCGGGTGACGTTCCGGGCTGTAAGCGGCGGCCGCCCAGGCGATCGGCGGCAGAACGAGTGGGATCGAGGACAGTGCTCCGCTGATGACCGTCACGACGGACCACGCGGGGTAGCCCGTCTCATGGCGCCGGATCTGGGCGCCGATGACGACGAACAAGGGGACGAGGAACGCACTGGTCCAGGCCGCGATAGTCGCGCCGATCAGGATCTCGGTGTCATGAGCCAGGTACCACGTTTGAGTCTCTTCCGAGGACATCGCAGCCGACGGCGGCGGCACCATGCGGAACAGGAAGCACATGGCGAACCCGAAGATGGCTGCGAAACCGACCGCCCACCACACGAGCAGTCGTTGAACCTTGATCGAAGACACGCAGGGGCTCCTAGCCGAAAGGCACTGTGGAACAACTCGTTCCGAAGATAAGCGTGTCCGAACTCCTCGGCAAGACTTTCGGAACAAGATGTTCCGCAGAAACTATTGACTCCGAGGCCCCGATTTGCGACTGTAATGACCAGTCAATATCTACCATCGCTGCCCGTTGGGCGGCATTGCGTTCAGCTCGCTGCCAGCGGAAGGGATCGGCGCATGAAGCTCGACGGCAAGGTCGCGGTCATCACGGGTGCCGGGCGTGGCATGGGCGCCGCGGAGGCTCGGCTCTTCGCCAGCGAAGGTGCCCAGGTCGTGGTCGCCGAGCTGAACGAGGAGAACGGCAAGAAGGTAGCCGTCGAGATCGCCGAGGCGGGCGGCTCCGCCATCTTCGTGCGGACCGACGTCAGCGTTGAGGAAGACGTCGAGGCCCTGATGAGCCGCGCAAGCCAGGAGTTCGGCGGGATCGACATTCTGGTCAACAACGCCGCTGCCACCAGCTTCATCGCGGCCTCCGGCTACCCGTCGCTCGTCGAGCTCAGCACCAAAGACTTCGACGTCGTCATGAAGGTTGGTGTCTACGGTCCGTTCTGGGCCTGCAAGTACGCCATTCCCTCGATGATCGAACGCGGCGGCGGCTCGATCATCAACATCTCCTCCCTAGCCTCTCTTGTGGGGCTGCCGGGCCTGCCCTCCTACGCCGCCAGCAAGGGCGCCATCAACGCCTTGACGCGGCAGATCGCGTTCGACTACTCGGCCCACAACATCCGCTGCAACGCCATCGTGCCGGGCCTCGTCGTCAATGAGTTCAGTGGCGCGTCGGTGCCCAACGAGGCGGCCGAGAAGGCATTTCGCGCGATCCAGTTCACCCGCCTGGGACGCAACGAAGACATCGCCGGCATGGCGCTGTACATGGCGTCCGCCGACTCGGAGTTCATGTCCGGGCACTGCATTCCGATGGACGGCGGGGCTTCGGCGCGGGGCTCACTGCCGACGCTCGACATCCTCGCCGCCGGAGCGAAGGAGTAGGCGAAAGCCCGCGCTGCGCCAGAGATTCAACCTCCGAATCAATAGCCCCGGCCGACCGACGGCCTTCTCCCAAGGACTACCTCGACATGTCCACCATGACCCGAACCCGGCGCCTGCTCACCAGCACAGCAGCCGCACTATCCGCGATCGCGCTGGTCGCCGGCTGCGGTGGGTCTGCCGTTGAAGATCCCTACGCACAAGAAGCCACCACAGTCACCGACACGACTTCTGCCGACGAAACCGTCGGAGACGTGACGACGCCAGCGGCGCCCGCCGTCGGCGCAAACGGCGACACGACGCAGCCAGCGACGGCGCCAACGGACCTCGCTGCCCAAGGGAAGACGCCAGTCGGCACCAAGCCCGGCAACGGGAGCGGCTCCGGAACGCAGCCCGTTACCGGGGGATCCGGCGGCGGCGTCAATGCTTCGGGGTCGGTCGAGAACGTGGTGAACACCCAGCCGATCTTCGGGGGCAAGGCGGCGTGCAAGCCGGCGACCCTTTCCGAGATCAGTGTTGGCAACGTCAGCACCTTGTCCGGCGTGCTCGGCGAGCTGTTCGGCCCGTCACGGCGGCGCTGTCGACCTTCGTGACGTCGCAGAACGCATGCGGCGGCCTTAACGGGCACAAGATCAAGTACTTCCAGAGCGACGACCAAGGTGATCCGTCCACGGCCATCACCAAGGTTACGGAGATGATCCAGAAGAACAAGATCTTGGCCTTCGTGGGGAACATTCAGGTACTCACGCTGGACGCCGTCGTCCCGACGATCAAGAAGTTCGGCATTCCGATCATCGGCGGCGACAGCACGAGCAACACCTGGTTCCTCAATCCACTGTTGTTCCCGCAGGGCGCGCCGGTGCAATCCGTCGCCTACGGCTACATGGAAGCCGCGACCGAAGTACTTCAAGGTGAAGAACCTCGGCAGCATCTTCTGCATCGAGGTGCCTCGCCAGTGCGAAGGCATCGACAGGGCGATGAAGGAATTGGCGCCACAGTTCGGTCTCGTGGTGTCGAAGTCCATCCAGGCTTCCATCACCGCCCCGTCGTATGTCCAACAGTGCCTGGAGTTCAAGAACGCCGGAGTCCAAGCCTTGGCGCTCAACGTCGACGCAGCCTCAATGGTTCGCATCGCTCGCTCCTGCACACAGGTCGGATTCCACCCGAAGGTCATGGCCTACCCGCTCGCCGTGGGTAATGAGAAGCAGTTCCTGGGCAACAATTGGCTGGGCGACGCCTACGTGCCGATGAACGTCTTCCCGTGGATGGCCAACTCGACGCCGGCGGAGAAGTACTACCAAGCGTCCGTGAAGAAGTACAACCCCGGCTTCGCGTCGGGCGGTGCGGCCAGCCTCGGTTGGTCGGCCGGTGCGCTCCTGGTCGCGGCGTCGGCGCAACTTGTCACACGACCAACCCGACCACGCAGCAGTTCCTCGGACGCCCTCTACCAGTTCAAGGGCCAGAACTTCACCGCGCTCGGGGGCCTGACCAGCGCCGGACGTTCATCAAGGACGGCCTTCCGAAGGCGCCGTACTGCCTGTTCGCCGCAATCTCGAACAAGGAGAACAACGGCTGGGCCACCGTCATCTCCAAGCCCACCTGCACCGACGTTCTCGCGCCGAGCGATCCGCAGGCCAATCGAGCAACCGCAGGCTGAGGCTGCCGTCGGCAGCTTCGGCTGTACCGGCGGAGGCGGGTGTACCGCCCGCCGGCCGGACTCGCGGAGTGGCCCGGAGCACTCTCCGCGAACGGTCGGCGGCCGGTCCATCTGTGCATAGGTTCCGCGTCCCACGGCGCCTATCCGTGCGTCCCGACGGCAGCGACCGCGACTACGTGAAGTCGCATCTCCGACCGCCCACTGGTCGATGGCACGGGTGGCAACGCCGGCGCTGCAAGTTCACCAAGCACGCCTAGCGGTGGGCGCCGTGGTGGGCTGCTGAGTGGGCGATGTCGGTGATCACTGAGTACAGCGTCCGCGCGCTGATGCCGGCCGTGCCCGGCCAGGCCGCGTGCTCGCGCGAGCGGGAGATCGTGACCGGCGCGAGCAGCAACAGGCCGTGGGCGCGGCTCGCCGCGAACACCGCGGCAGCCCGGCTCCCATCAGCGACAGAGCCGCCTCCAAAAACTGCTGTCCAGCCGTCAACGACCATCTCCGACCGTTGTTGGACTGCCCGGCCGCTTCCGGCGATCGTGGTCTCAACGTCGCGCTGACCCTCAGCGCCACGAGCGTCACCCTCTGGAGGCCCCAGGACCAGCCCAAATTTGGACACACATAGGGCGCGGACGGTCCGCCGCGCGTTGCACCACCGGACCGACAAACGATCAGCCCCCGACCCATTCGTGCAGGTCAGGGGCTCGAAAGTCCAGCTGGTGGCAGATCCAGGATTCGAACCTGGGTAGCTTTCGCGACGGATTTACAGTCCGCTCCCATTGGCCGCTCGGGCAATCTGCCGGGTGGCCGCGGGCAGCCCCTGCGGGCTGCCGGTGCGGCGGTTGGGAGGATACCCCAGGGGTCGCGGGCCCCAGCAAATCCGTTCCGTACCCGCAGCCCACGCACCAGGAGGAACCCACAGTGGCCGACTCGTCCTTCGACGTCGTCAGCAAGGTCGACCGCCAGGAGGTCGACAACGCCCTGAACCAGGCCGGACGCGAGCTGTCCCAGCGCTTCGACTTCAAGAACACCGGCGCCGAGATCAAGTGGTCCGGGGAGAAGATCGAGATGCAGGCCAACTCCGAGGAGCGGGTCAAGGCCATCCTCGACGTCTTCAAGGAGAAGCTGATCAAGCGTCAGATCTCCCTGAAGTGCCTCGACGCCGGCGAGCCGCAGCTCTCCGGCAAGGAGTACAAGATCTTCGCCTCCGTCGAGGAGGGCATCTCCCAGGACAACGCGAAGAAGGTCTCCAAGGTCATCCGCGACCAGGGCCCCAAGGGCGTGCAGGCGCAGATCCAGGGCGACCAGCTCCGGGTCACCTCCAAGAAGCGCGACGACCTGCAGACCGTGATCTCCCTGCTCAAGGAGCAGGACTTCGACTTCGCCGTGCAGTTCATCAACTACCGGTGACCGACCCGGCCCGCTCGGGCATGCAGATGTTGCAGCACTTCATCGCGGGCGAGGTCGAGCACCCGATGGCGAGCCTGCTCAACTACCGCCCGATCGAGGCCTCCGAGGACACCGTGGTCTGGGAGGCGCGGCCGGACGAACGCCACCTCAGTTCCCGCAACTCCGTGCACGGCGGCTACCTGGCCGCGTTCCTCGACTCGGTGCTGGGCAGTGCGATCGCCAGCAAGGTGGAGGCGGGCGTCGACTACGTGACCGTCGACCTCGCCGTGAAGATGATCCGGCCGGTCGCGGCCGGCACGGTGCTGCGGGCCGAGGGCCGGGCGCTGAACGTCTCCCGCCGGATCGGCACCGCGGAAGCCTCGGTCCACGACGCCGACGGCCGCCTGATCGGCCACGGCACGGCGACGATGGTGATCACCCGGCCCGAGCTAGATTCTGACCATGCCGACACGACGGATCACCCTGACCCTGGCCGCTGCCCTCACCGCGCTCGCGCTGGCCGGCTGCGGGGACGACGACCCGATCGGTTCCGCCCAGGACGCGGCGAAGAACGCCGCCCAGGGCGCCGCCGACAAGGCCCAGCAGAAGGCCTACGAGGGCGCCACCATCGCGGCCCTGGCAGCGATCGATCCCGACCTGGCCAAGGACCCGACGCGCGCCCTGGTCCAGGCCAAGGCCCTGTGCGCGGTGATCGAGAACCAGAACTCGGCGAAGGCCACCGCGGAGGCGCGCAAGCGCTTCGGCAGCAGCTCGGTCAAGGTGGACGACGCCACCGCCAAGCAGATCATCAAGGTGCTGAAGAAGGACCTCTGCCCGCGGATCTGAGCTGGAGGAAGCGCACTACCAGCGCATCATCGGCAGCGGCCGGCGCACGTGGGTGGTCGCGTACTTGGCGATGTTCGGGATCGCGATCGCCTTGTAGGCCTCGTTCATCGGGAAGGTCGCGCGCACCTCGACGACGAGGCGGCGCGGGATGCCGAAGCGCAGCTTGGTGAAGCTGACGTCGATCCAGTCGGCCTTGCGGCAGGCCTCGACCAGCGGGGCGTGGGGGCCGGTGTACGAGCGCATCTTGTGGTGGTTGTTGATCATCAGATGCATCTCGTCGGTCCAGTCGACCCGGTCGATGCTCTGCAGGTAGTCGGTCGCGGCATCGCAGGCCTGGGGCAGGTAGTCCAGGTCGCCCGGTGAGGAAGAACGGGACGTCGTGCAGCACCGTCATGATCGCGAGCTTCTCCTCGCGGTACGGCTCGGGCGCGGTGACGAAGCCGGGCCCAGTTCACCATCCGGTAGCAGTGCGCCCGGTAGCCCCAGTAGCCGATGCCGAGGCCCTCCCGGTACGGATCGAGGATCTCGTCGAGCAGGGGCAGATCCGTGACCACGCCGGTGCGGGTCTCGGTGATCTTGCCGAACGTCGCCGGTTCCACCGCAGCCTCCGGGAATTTGGTGTCAATGAGAGTAGTCTCCGCAGAATGAGTCGCCCGGTCAATGCCATGTCCTACGCGCTGCTCGGCCTGCTCTCGGTGCAGTCCTGGACCGGCTACGAGCTCACCCAGCAGGTGCGGCACAGCCTGACCCACGTGTGGCCGGCCTCCGCCGCGAACCTCTACCGCGACCAGCAGCGCCTGGTCCGGCTCGGATGGGCCGACGTCACGGTCGAGCCGGCCGGGCCCGAGCGCACCCGCAACCGGTACACGATCACCGCCGCCGGCCGGCAGGAACTGCGCGACTGGCTCGACGGCCCGCCCGCCCCGGTCAACCTGGCCTCTGAGGCGTTGCTGCGGATCTGGTTCGCCGACGCCGGCACGCCCGACCAGCTGGCTCGGACCCTGCGCGCCACGGCGGACGAGGCCCGCGGCATCGTCGACCGGGTCGTCGAGTTGCTCGGTGTGTACCTCGACGGCGCCGGCGCGTTCCCGGAACGGGCCCACCTCAACGCCATGACCGGGGAACTGCTCGCCGAACCTGTTCGGCCTGCTGGAGGTCCGTTGCTCCCGGCTCGCCACCGAGGTCGAGCAGTGGGAGTCCACCGACCGCACCGGGATCGACGAGATCACCCGGGCCCGCGATGCAGCGGGTCGTCAGTACCTACAGCGCGCGGTAGACCCGCAGCCGCCCGGCCTTGCCGAGGCGGAAGAACCGGGCCTTCTCCCCCACCTCGCCGTCGCGGGAGAGCCGCAACGGACCGGAGCGGGCCTGCCACCTCCAGCTTCTCGGCGGTGCAGGCCTCGAACGCCGGGCAGCGGTCGAACCGGCCGATGAGCACCGCGGCGATCAGGCGGGTCCGGCTGTAGGGCCGGGTCGCGTCGACGAGCCGCAGGTCGAGCAGACCGTCGTCGAGTCGGTCCCGCCAGGACGGCGCCGACCCGGGCGGGGAGTACACGCAGTTGCCGGCGAAGAGCAGCCAGAGCCGACGCTCCCTGCCGTCGAGGGACGACCTCGACGGGGTCGGACCGGCGCAGCACCTGGGCCAGCGCGACCAGCATCGCCGGCCACTTGCCCAGTCGCGCCTCGAGCCGTTCGCGCGCCCGCACCATCTCCGAGTAGCCGCCGAGACTGGCCGTGTTGAGGAAGACCTGCCGCTCACCGTCGACGTCGGCCCGGCGACGTCGACCCAGCACGCCTCCCCTGCCTCAGCGCGTCAACGGCGTCCTGGACCGAGCCCAGCCCCACGTCGCGGGCGAAGTGGTTGAGCGTCCCGCCGGGGATGACCAGCAACGGCAGATCGGCAGCGAGCGCGACCTCGGCGGCGGCGTTGATCGTGCCGTCACCGCCCGCGACGCCGAGCACGCGGGCGGCGGCGGCCGCGTCCGCAGCACCGTCCATCACGTCGTCGTCGGGTCCGATCGTCGCGCAGCTCGGGCCGCGGGCAGCGCCTCGCGCACCGCTGCGGCGAGCTCGTCGTCCTCCTCGTCTCCGGCGGAGGCGTTGACCACGATGACGACGCCGGCCCCGTCGGGCGAGGCGGCACCTCGGCGGCCGGCGCGCGCTCCACCGGGTCCGCCGGCGCGTGCGGCGGCCAGGCCCGGCGCAGGGCGTAGGTGGCCAGCACGCCGACGGCGACGCCGCCCAGCACGTCACCCGGGTAGTGCACGCCGGTGTGCACCCGCGACGACGGCGACCGCCCCGGCCACGGCCCCGACGGGGACGGCGAGCAGCGGGCGCTCCAGCGCGACCCCGGTCGCGAACGCGGCCGCCGAGGCGGAGTGCCCGGACGGGAAGGACGAGGTCCGCGGCGCGCGCAGCAGCTGGCGCCCGACCGCGATCACGTCCGGGGCCGGGCGCGGCCGCGCCGTCAGCCACTTCGCCGGTCCGTTGGTCACCGCGCTGGCGATCGCCAGACCGCCCAGGCCTCGCATCGCCGCGCGCCGGTACTCCGGTCGGCCGCTGGCCCAGAGCGCACCGGCGAGGCCCAGCCAGAGCACGCCGTGGTCGGCCGCGCGCGAGAGCGGCGGCAGCACGCGGTCGAGCCGCGGGGTCTGCGTCCGGTGCCAGCGGGCGTAGAGCTCGACGTCCAGACGCTTCAGGAGCACCCGCGAACCTTAGTTTCAGGGCGGGGCGTACCCGCGGCGTCGGTACTGGGAGGAGTTGAACTGGTGGGGTGATCCGCGTGCCCGGATCGTCTTTCCAGTGTCACCTCTGCCCAGTTGGGGCCTTCCAACGCCGCCTGAACACAGGGGAGCCCTGGACACGAGGTCCAGGGCTCCGCTGAGCAGGTGCGGTCTAGCGGCGGTAGCCGGCCATCTGCTCCAGGCGGCGGATGCGCTCGGCCATCGGCGGGTGGGTGGAGAACATCTGCGAGACGCCGCCACCGCGGAACGGGTTGGCGATCATCAGCGAGCTGGTCGTCTGCAGGGAGGGCTGCGGCGGCAGCGGCGCGGCGGCGGTGCCGTGCTCGAGCTTGCGCAGCGCGCTGGCCAGGGCCAGCGGGTCGCCGGTGATCTCCGCGCCGTAGACGTCCGCCTGGTACTCCCGGGAGCGGCTGATCGCCATCTGGATGACGCCGGCCGCGAGCGGGCCGACGAACAGGATGAGCAGCGCGACGATGGGGTTGGGCCGGTCGTCGTCGCCACCGGAGGGCAGGAAGAACGCCAGGTTCGCGATCATCACGATGCCGCCGGCGATGGTGGCCGCGACCGAGGCGATGAGGATGTCCCGGTTGTAGACGTGGCCCAGCTCGTGGCCGAGGACGCCGCGCAGCTCACGCTCGTCGAGCAGGCCGAGGATGCCCTCGGTGCAGCAGACGGCGGCGTTGCGCGGGTTGCGCCCGGTGGCGAACGCGTTCGGGGCCTGGGTCGGGGAGATGTACAGCGCGGGCATCGGCTGCTTGGCCGCGGTCGAGAGCTCCCGCACGATCTTGTACAGGGCGGGGAACTCGGCCTCGCTGACCGGGCGCGCGTGCATGGACTTCAGGGCCAGCTTGGCGCTGTTGAAGTAGGCGTAGCCGTTCATCGCCAGCGCCAGGGCGCCGCCGATGACGAGGCCGGTCGTGCCGGCCAGCAGCCCGCCGGCGCCGATGAACAGGGCCGTGAGCAGGCCGAGCAGGAGGGCTGTCTTCAGGCCGTTGTAGTGGCGGTGTTGGTGCATCGCCGAACGTCTCCCATTCCGTCTGGTCAGGCGCGGTCTGACTGCGCCTGCCGATCCAACGTTTCCGGACCGGCAGGCGTTCCGCGCCCGCTCAGTTGTACACCGGCGGGAGGGCTCGTGTGGTTCAGGGAGCTCAGGAGCCGCCCGGCTGGAGCTGGCCGTTCACCGTCAGCTGGTAGGGCACGTAGGCCGTCTGCGCCGCGACCAGGTCGTCGACCGTGATCACCGCGATCAGCGTCTTGAAGGCGGAGAAGGCCTTGAGGTCCTCGGCGCTCAGGGTCAGGTTCGCGGCGTTGTCGAAGACCTTCACCAGGACCTTCTTGCCCTTGGCGTCGATCCCGACCAGGCGGACCACCCAGTTCTCCACCGCGGCGTCGTTGGCGCCGGTCGCCGCGCCGGCGAAGACGAAGGACTGCAGCGCCTTGCCGGTGAGCGGGCCGTTCGGGCCGATCAGCTGGACGTAGTCGGCACCGTTCGGGGCCGCGCCCGGGGAGGCGAAGGCACCCTTGTAGGTGTAGTTGATCGCCGCCTTCAGCTCCTTCGTGCTGATCGCCGCCGGGTCTACCCCGGACACCTTCACGCCCTTGGCGCTGACGATGTTGTCCAGCAGGTTCATCAACTGGAAGTCGTGCAGGACGTCGAAGGCCTTCGCGCCCTTGCCGAACTTGTCCAGCAGGTTCTGCAGGCTGATCAGGCCGAACTCCGGGTCGTTGTGCAGCGCGGAGATGAACTCGGTGCCGTACCGGTCGTAGAGGAAGACCATGAACGACCAGGCGTTGCCGTAGTCGGCGAGGATGTCGGAGTTGCCACCCTGGTCCTCCCACAACGTCAAGGAGTTCTCCGGCCCGCCGCAGTAGTTCGGGTTCGGGTTGGCCGGGCCCTTGGTCTCGCCGTAGCCCTGGAAGCAGAAGATGTGCGACTCGGCCTTGGACTCGGAGATGGAGTTCGTCGGGTTCGAGTAGCCGACGAGCATCGGAGCCATGTCCGAGAGGCCCTCGTTGATCCAGAGGTCCTCGCTGCGGAACGGCAGGCCGACCGGCGAGGGGTTCGGGTTGGTGTAGCTGTGCAGCAGGTGCTGGTACTCGTGGGCGAACACGCTCTCGTAGGTCCGCGGCCGCGCCGGACGCGACTTGCAGATGTCGTCGTTCGGCTCGTTCTTCGGGTTGTCCAACGTGCGGTGCGCCCAGTCGAACGCGTCGATCGTCATCACGTTGCGGTTGGTGATGAGGTTGAAGATCGGGGCGAAGAAGCCCGCGATGTAGGTGCGGTTGTTGACGAAGTCGTAGAAGTTCGGGTCGCGGACGTTGTCCACGAGCGTGACGACCGAGTCGCCGGTGCCGGTGAAGTCGATACCCAGCGGGGCGAGCTGCCCGATCGAGGCGGTGCCGTCGCGCGGCGGTGCGACCGAGAAGAACTTGGACTCGACCGGGAGCATCTTGTCCTGGAACTCATCAGCCAGGCCCTGCGCCTGAGCCGGCGTCACCACCGTCGGGTCGTTGTCGACGGTCCGGCAGTCACCCGCCGGGAACTGCGTGCCGGTGGAGATCTCGTCCGCGCCACTGGCGACCCAGATCTCGATGTTCTCCCGCTTGGCCGAAAGCGTGTACTCCTTGAGGTACAGCCCGAGCTGGGGGACGGCGCTGGGAGTCTGACCGGCCATGTCCAGCGCCGGCCACTGCCGGACCGTGCCGATCTCGGGGGTCGCCGCGCCGGGCAGGGTTGGCGCCGCGGTGCGCTGGGAGAGCAGAGCCGCGGCGTCGTCCGCGCTCATGGTGGCGCGGCCGGTCAGCGCGGCCAGCTCCGGGGAGAGGCTGAACACCGCGTCGTGCGGGAGGTGCGCCATGAGGGCCGGGTCGAAGGCGTTCGAGGCCGGCGACATCGGGTCGGCGAGGGCCTGACCCAGCAGGTCCGACGGCGCCTCGGCGAGCGCGGAGCTTCCGGGCATGGCGGCGGCGAGCCCGACCGCGAGGCCCAGCGCGCTGAGCACGGCGACGGAACGAACAGCTGGCCTGCGGGTACGTGACATGCCTGGAACCCCTCCGGCGGAAACGGCGATCGCACTCCGGATTCGTGTGACGGAGTGGCAGAGCTTGGTGGGCGAACTTCACGAGTGGGACTTTTGCCGCAGTGTAAGCACCGATTCTTGACGACGAGCGCCTCATCGGTGATTCCCGGCGCGGCCTTTGTAGGGCCCCGACCTGCGGTTACCTGCTCAGGACACCTCCCGCTGCCCCGCCCGGCCGAGCGTTTTGCCGATTACGGGACTGCAGCAGGTTTGCCCAACCGCGCTGCCTGGCACAGTGTCGGTCAGGGCGGAAATCCGGACATTCCACGATCTGCCCGGGACCTGTGACATTCCCTTGGCCCTCCCGCCCGAGCACTCCCGAGGAGCGATGACCGAGCAGATCGAGGCTGCGCTGCGGTACGCGCCCGCGGCTCCCGTCCCGGCACCGGTCGAGGTCCCGGTCGAGGCCGTGCCGGACGTCGCGCTCCTGCGTGCCGAACGCGAACGCGTCCGGCGCGCCCGCGCGGCCTACGAGGCCCGGCTGAGCCGGCTCCGGCTGTACTCCTACTGCCTGACGCTGACCTCGTGCGTGCTCGCGCTGATGTCCTTCATGTACCTGACGCAGGGCAGCGCGGACGGCGACTCGACGTTCCTCTGGCTCGGCGTGGCCTTCGTGTCCGCCACCGCGCTCACGCTGTGGTGCGCGATCCGGATCACGCACGTCAGCGAGTTCGCCACCACCTAGCGCGGGGTCGTGCCGCAGGACTCGTCGTCGTGAACCTGGCGTCGGCGTGGTTCAGGCGGAGCAGGTCATTGCTTCGATGTGACGTTGAGCATAGGACGAGCCGCCGCGCCGGCCGATTTCGCGGTGTCGATTCGCTGAGTTCTGCGCCGTCGACGCGGTTGGGTCGATTATGACGACGAATGCTGAGCTGAGCCCGACCGAGTGGGTCCGCGACCAGACTGACCAGATCCTGCGCACCGGGACGACCGACGGCGTGACGGTGTACGACCGCCCGGTCGTGCTCTTCACGGTGATCGGTGCCAATCCGGCAAGGAGCGCCTCGTCCCCCTGATGCGCGTCGAGCACCAGGGGAGCTACGCGATGATCGCCAGCAGGGGTGGCGCGCCGGAGCACCCTGCCTGGTACGCCAACGTGCGCGCGAATCCTGAGGTGACGCTGCAGGACGGCACGGCCGTTGCGAAGTACACCGTCCGGGAGGTCGACGGCGCGGAACGCGAGGAATGGTGGGCGCGCGCCGTCGAGGCCTACCCTCCGTACGCGCAGTACCAGGAGAAGACCGACCGACTCATCCCCGTGTTGGTCGTCGAGCCGGCGTAACGGCGCGCATCACCGGGCCTGCCAGCGCGGCTCACGCCGCTGCGCGGCGGCGGCCATTCCCTCGGCGGCGTCCTCGGTGGCCTGCACCACCTTGCGCATCGTCTCCCCGAACCGGATCGCCTCGGTCAGCGGGAGGCCGGCGCCGCGCATCGCCATCTCCTTGGTCGCGCGCGCGGCCAGCGGGGCCGCCTTGCAGAGCCGGTCGGCCAGCGCCCGTGCCTCGGCCATCAGGTCCTCGTGGGGGACGACCCGCAGGGCCAGGCCGATCTCCTTGGCCCGGGCGGCGTCGATCCGCTCTCCGGTCAGCAGAAGCTCCATCGCCGCCTGCCAGCCGATCCGCTGCGGCAGGCGCAGCGCCCCGACGATGGTCGGGATCCCGACGGTCACCTCGGGGAAGGCGAAGCTGGCCCGCTCCGAGGCGATCACGAAGTCGCACCAGGTGACCAGGGTGAACCCGTAGCCGATGCAGGGCCCGTTCACCGCGGCGATCACCGGCTTGAAGATCTCCCAGCCGCTCTCGAAGGAGTTGACCGTCGGCTTCTCCCAGAAGCTGCCGGCGAAGTCACCGGCCGGGTTGCCGGTCTCCGAGCGCAGGTCCGCGCCTGCGCAGAACACCCGCCCGGCCCCGGTCACGATGCCGACCCAGGCCTCCTCGTCACCCCGGAACCGGTCGAAAGCCGCGTTGATCTGGGTCCGCATCGCCCCGTCGATCGCGTTGGCTTTCGCGGGTCGGTCGTAGGTGATCGTCGCGACGTGACCGCTGAGCTCGTAGTGCACGTACTCCGGAGCTGCCATGTGTGAATCCCTCACCTGGAACCGGCAAATCGCCTGTATTGCTGACAAGTCGTTCTTACCGTGCCTGCATGCGGAGATTCCGATCGCTGGCTGCTCTGGCGATGGCGGTCGGGCTCGCCGTGACGTTGCCGCAAGCGAACGGGACCACGGCGGCGGCTGGAGGGGAGCCGCCGCAGTTCATCGTGGTCTCGTTCGACGGCGGCGGCAGCATCACCGCCTGGCAACGGTGGCGGACCCTGGCGTCCCAGGTGGACGCCACCATGACCTTCTTCCTCACCGGCACCTACCTGGTGCCGGAGCAGAAGGCCTACCTCTACAGCCCGCCGCGCAAGCCCCGCGGGTCCTCCGAGGTCGGGTTCAGCGCGGCCGAGAACGTGCGCCCGCGGATGGAACAGGTGCGGGCCGCCCACGCCTACGGGCACGAGATCGGCACCCACTACAACGGCCACTTCTGTGGCAGCACCGGCGTGCAGCGCTGGTCGACCTCGGACTGGCTCAGTGAGATCCGCCAGTTCAACTCCTTCCTGGACAACTGGCGGGTGAACAACAACGCGACCGACGTGGCGCCGCTGGGCTGGAACTCCGACGAGATCGTCGGCGGCCGCACGCCGTGCCTGGAGGGCACCCGGTCCGCGATGTACCCGGCGATGGTGGCGAACGGCTACCGCTACGACACCAGCGGTTCGGGCACGCTGCGCTGGCCGCGGCGGATGTCGAACGGCATGTGGGACATCCCGCAGCAGGTGCTGCGCATGGCCGGCTCGGGCACACCGGTGCTCTCGATGGACTACAACTTCTACGAGCGGCACAGCGGCGCGGTGGACGGCTCGACCTCGCGCCGGGCCGCCTGGTACTCCCAGACGCTGAACACCTACCGCAACGCCTACAAGGCCACGTACAACGGCAACCGGGCGCCGCTGATCTTCGGCGCGCACTTCAACACCTGGAACGGCGGCATCTACGCCGACGCCCTGGCCCAGTTCGTACGCGAGACGTGCGCGAAGCCGAACACGCGGTGCGTGTCCTTCGAGGAACTGGTGGACTGGATGGAGGACCAGCCGGCTTCGACCCTGGCGAAGCTGCAGGCCCGCTCCACCCAGTCGATGACTTACTGACGTCGCGTCACGGGGCCAGTCCCTAGACTGCACCGTCGTGGCAGCGCAACCGGTCGACGGCGAGATGCTCGTCGCGCTCGACCGCGCCCATCTGTGGCATCCCTACGCCTCGATGGTCGACCCGGGCCCCGTGCAGGTGGTGGTCGCCGCGGAAGGCGTCCGGCTGCAGTTGGCCGACGGCCGCGAGGTGATCGACGGGATGTCCTCGTGGTGGGCCGCGATCCACGGGTACCGCCACCCGGTGCTCGACGCGGCCGTGCGCGAGCAGCTGGACCGCATGTCCCACGTCATGTTCGGCGGGCTGACCCACCCCGGCGCGGTCGGTCTGGCGCAGCGGCTGGTCGCGATGACCGGCGACGGCCTGGAGCACGTGTTCCTCTCCGACTCGGGCTCGGTCTCGGTCGAGGTCGCGATCAAGATGGCCGTGCAGTACTGGCGGGGTCGCGGGCAGGCCCGGTCCCGGCTGCTGACGGTGCGCGGTGGGTACCACGGCGACACCTTCGCAACGATGGCCGTCTGCGACCCGGTCGGCGGGATGCACCACCTCTTCTCCGGAGTGCTGCCCGAGCACCTGTTCGCGCCCCGGCCGGGCGACGGGTACGACGCCCCGGTCGATCCCGCCTGGCTCGCGGCCGCTGAGGCGCTGCTGGCCGAGCACGCCGACGAGGTCGCGGCGGTGATCGTCGAGCCGGTGGTGCAGGGCGCCGGCGGCATGCGGTTCCACTCGCCCGGCTACGTGCGCGCCTGGCGTGAGCTCTGCGACGCCCACGGGGTGCTGCTGATCCTGGACGAGATCGCGACCGGGTTCGGGCGGACAGGGACGCTGTTCGCCCACCTGGCCGCCGGGATCGTGCCGGACATCCTGTGCCTCGGCAAGGCGATGACCGGGGGCTACCTGTCGATGGCCGCCACCTTGTGCACGCCGGCCGTGGCCCGGGACGTGTGCGCCGGCGAGGCCGGAGCGTTGATGCACGGCCCGACGTTCATGGCCAACCCGCTGGCCGCCGCGGTGGCGTGCGCCAGCCTCGACCTGCTCGCCGGCGGGCAGTGGGCCGGGCAGGTGGCCCGGATCGAGGCCGGTCTGCGGGCCGGGCTGGCACCGGCGGCCGCACTGCCCGGGGTGGCCGACGTGCGGGTGCTGGGGGCGATCGGGGTGATCGAGACCACTACCTCGGTGGATGTCCCCGCGTGACCGCGGCCGCGCTGGCCCACGGGGTGTGGCTGCGGCCGTTCCGCAACCTGATCTACGCGATGCCGCCCTACGTGACCGAGCGCGGAAGACATCGATCTGGTTGCGGTTGCCATGGTGGAGGCGGCTGCGGCAAACACCCGTTTGCCTCACAGGTAACCTTGAAGGCCGGTCCAGCCCCCACTCCGGAGACCCCCACCGTGGACAAGCAAGTTCAGCAGCTCGACAGGGTGATCATCCGTTTCGCCGGGGACTCCGGTGACGGCATGCAGCTCACCGGTGACCGGTTCACCGCGGAGACCGCGAACTTCGGCAACGACCTCGCCACCTGGCCGAACTTCCCGGCCGAGATCCGCGCACCCGCCGGCACCCTGGCGGGCGTCTCCAGCTTCCAGCTGCACTTCGCCGACCACGACATCATGACCCCGGGCGACTCCCCCAACGTCCTGGTCGCGATGAACCCGGCGGCCCTCAAGGCCAACCTGCACGACCTGCCGCGCGGCGCGACGGTGATCGTCGACACCGACGAGTTCACCAAGCGCAACCTGTCGAAGGTCGGCTACGCGGTCAGCCCGCTCGAGGACAACACGCTGCGAGGCCTACCACGTGCACGCGCTGGCCCTGACCCAGCTGACGGTCGACTCCCTCTCGGCCTTCGAGCTGTCCCGCAAGGACGCCGAGCGGGCGAAGAACATGTTCGCGCTCGGCCTGCTGTCCTGGCTCTACGGCCGCCCGGCCGAAGGCACGGTCAAGTTCCTCAAGGACAAGTTCGCCCGCAAGCCAGACATCCGCGACGCCAACATCGCCGCGTTCAAGGCCGGGTGGAACTACGGCGAGACCACCGAGGACTTCGCGGTCTCCTACGCGATCGCGCCGGCCAAGATGGCCGCCGGCGAGTACCGCAACATCACCGGCAACACGGCGCTGTCCTACGGCCTGATCGCCGGTGCGCACATGGCGAAGCTGCCGCTGTTCCTCGGCGCGTACCCGATCACCCCGGCCAGCGACATCCTGCACGAGCTGTCCAAGCACAAGGGCATGGGCGTGCGGACCTTCCAGGCCGAGGACGAGATCGCCGGCGTCGGTGCCGCGCTCGGTGCCTCCTTCGGCGGCGCCCTCGGCGTCACGAGCACCTCGGGTCCGGGCGTCGTCCTCAAGGCCGAGACCATCGGGCTCGCGGTCAGCCTCGAGCTCCCGCTGCTCATCATCGACGTGCAGCGCGGCGGCCCGTCCACCGGCCTGCCGACCAAGACCGAGCAGTCCGACCTGCTGATGGCGATGTTCGGCCGCAACGGCGAGTGCCCGGTCGCGATCGTCGCCCCCCAGTCCCCGGGCGACTGCTTCGACGCCGCCGTCGAGTCGATCCGGCTCGCGACCAAGTACCGGACCCCGGTGATGCTCCTGTCCGACGGCTACATCGCCAACGGCGCCGAGCCGTGGCTGATCCCCGACGTCACCCAGCTGCCGGACCTGCAGACGCCGTTCGCCACCACGACCAACCACGAGACCGAGAACGGCGACCGCGCCTTCTGGCCGTACAAGCGGGACCCGAAGACGCTCGCCCGCCCGTGGGCGATTCCGGGCACGCCCGGGCTCGAGCACCGCATCGGCGGCATCGAGAAGGCCGACGGGCACGGGAACATCTCCTACGACCCGGCCAACCACGACCTGATGACGCGGACCCGGCAGGCCAAGATCGACGGGATCGCCTACGACATCCCGAAGCTGGCCGTCGACGACCCGTCCGGCAAGGCCAAGGTGCTGATCCTGGGCTGGGGCTCGACCTACGGGCCGATCGGCGCCGCGTGCCGCCGGGTCCGCCTGGCCGGCGGCGAGATCGCCAGCGCGCACCTGCGCCACCTCAACCCGTTCCCGGAGAACACCGGCGACATCCTGCGCCACTACGAGCGGGTCATCGTGCCGGAGATGAACCTGGGCCAGCTGACCATGCTGCTGCGCGCCAAGTACCTCGTCGACGTGATGGGCTTCAACAAGGTGCAGGGCCTGCCGTTCTCGGTCGGCGAGCTCGAGACCGCCATCAACGAGGTCATCGCCACCGTGAACGCGCCCAAGCCCCGCACCCGTCGTCCCCTCGGAGGTAACTGATGCCGCGCGCTGAGGGTCCCCCGCCCGGGCTCGCCTACAAGAGCCTGTCGCTGGTGCCGAAGACCGACGTCGCGCAGAGCTCCAAGGACTTCAAGTCCGACCAGGAGGTCCGCTGGTGCCCCGGTTGCGGGGACTACGCGATCCTCGCGGCCGTGCAGGGCTTCATGCCCGACCTCGGGCTGAAGAAGGAGAACATCGTCTGGGTGTCCGGGATCGGCTGCTCCTCGCGGTTCCCGTACTACATGGACACCTACGGGCTGCACTCGATCCACGGCCGCGCGCCGGCGATCGCGACCGGCCTGTCCGCGACCCGGCCCGACCTGTCGGTGTGGGTGGTCACCGGCGACGGTGACGCGCTCTCGATCGGCGGCAACCACCTGATCCACGCACTGCGCCGCAACGTCAACCTCAAGATCCTGTTGTTCAACAACAAGATCTACGGTCTGACGAAGGGTCAGTACTCCCCGACCTCCGAGATCGGCAAGCTCACCAAGTCCACCCCGCTCGGGTCCCTGGACTACCCGTTCAACCCGGTCTCGCTCGCGCTCGGCGCCGAGGCGACCTTCGTCGCCCGCACCATCGACTCCGACCGCAAACACCTCACCGAAGTGCTGCGCGCCGCGGCCGAGCACTCGGGCACCGCGCTGGTGGAGATCTACCAGAACTGCAACATCTTCAACGACGGCGCGTGGGAGATCCTCAAGGACAACGAGGGTTCCAAGCGCGCGCTGATCCGCCTCGAGCACGGCCAGCCGATCCGGTTCGGCCCGGACGAGACTGGCGAGCGCGGCGTGATGCGCCTGCCGAACGGGACCATCGACGTCGTCGACGTGACGCCGGAGAACGAGAGCCAGCTCCTGGTGCACGACGCGCACGCCGACGACCCGGGCGTGGCCTTCGCGCTGTCCCGGCTGCCCGACCTGGAGCTGGACAAGACCCCGATCGGGGTGTTCCGCGACGTCGAGCGGCCCACCTACGACGCGCTGATGACCGGTCAGCTGCGCCAGGGCGCCACCTCGGCCGGCGACCTGCAGCGCCTGCTGCGCGGCACCGACACCTGGACCGTGGTCTAGCCGCAGACGCGTCCGACGTTGACGGACTGGCCCCGGTCGACGACGACGCGTCGGGTGCCGAGCACCCGCCCGTCGGGGGTCTCGCAGGTCAGGGTCCAGGCCTCGCGCACGCCGGCCAGCGGTTGCGGCGGACTGGCGAAGGTGACGCCGCCCTGCCAGTCGGAGAGCAGGCCCGTCCCGGAGTCGAGGATCAGGGCCGTGTACTGACCGGGCGCGGGGTCGAGCAGTTCGACGGATTCCGACGTGGTGCCGAACCCCGCTGAGGACCCGACGATCGCGCCTCTCGCGTCCATCACCAGCAGGTCCCAGTTGGCCAGCGGGAGCAGCCAGTTCACCGCGATGACGGCAGAGCCGTTGTCCGCCGCCGGCGGACCGACGATCGTGAACGGAATCCGGTCGGGCGAGACACCGCGCCGCGTCACCTCCGGCGCCGGGTTGACGAACTGGATCGGGTTCTGCGGCGGCCCGACGGCGTTGCGGCCGTACTTGTCCCCCACCAGCGGCCGCGTGGAGGGGTTCACCGCGATCGCGAACGCGCCGCCCCGCGAGCGGTAGAGGGTGGTCAGCTCGTCCCGGAACGTGAGCCGGTCCCCGGTCGAGCCGTCGGCCCCGACCACCGGTGAGGTGTGCGAGGTGAACTCCTTGTGCAGGCGCAGGACGACACCGGCCGGCGCCTTGCCCCGGACGATGCTGTGGGTGCGCGGGTCGGCCGCGGCCCGGAGCAGGGCGTAGTACGCCCCCCGGTTACCGCCGAGCCCGTCACCCGCCGCCGGGGAGCGACCGAGGTACTCGGCGATCACCGCGTCCGCGAAGGCGGGATGGAACCCGTTGCCGACCTCGAAGGTGTAGCTCAGCGAGCCCGCGTTCCAGTAGCTCCAGTCCTCCAGAGCTCCGGTGACGTCGTAGAGCTCGTGCACGTACTCGCTGACGAAGCCGTTGTGCTGGGCGGCCTTCGCCCCGAGCTCGCGGTACAGCGGCTCGTCGCTGCTCGGACGGACACCGAACACGCCGGGCGGGCGCAGCACGACGTTGCCGTAGGTGTGGTTGGAGACCGCCATCGTCACCGGCCGGGTCGAGAACAGGTCCTTGATGTTGCGGGTCTCCGGCTCCGAGAAGGGCGCCGGCCCGCGGTAGGACTCCGCGGACGCGTTCGACGAGGCGCCGGGTCCTCCCCAGAAGCCGCCGTAATTGCGGTTGGGGTCGGTACCGCGGTACGCGCCGTCCTCGCTCGCCCCGCAGGTCCCCGCGCCGGAGCGGGACGTGGGTCGGCAGTTCTTCCGCTTGTACTCGTAGTCCTCGATCGCGTAGTTCCCGCTCACGAGCAGACTGCCCACCGCCGCCGGGGCCTCCCGCGAGACGACGAAGCCGTCCGGGTTGACCACCGGGACGACGATCGTGCGCACCTGGCTGAGCAGCTTGCCCACCGAGGACCGGGACCGGTCGCGCACCAGGTCGTAGCCGAACTCGAGGGCGAGCTCGCCGGAGGGCCACTCGCGGGCATGGTGCAACCCGAGATTGAGGAACACCGGCTTGCCGTCGGCGAGGCGACCGGGATCGCGGGTGATCTCGATGCCCTCGACGTCGCGGCCCTCGACCGTCGGGTGGGGCAGCCGCAATAGCCGGACCAGTCCGGGGTGCGCCGCCGCCAGTTGCTTCATCTCCAGCTGGTAGTCGAACAGTCGCCGGTAGGACTTGGCCCCGCTCGGCAGGTCCGAGGGCGGCCCCTCGTCCGCGAGCTCGTCGGCGGCCCGGCGTTCGCGGTCCGCCGCCGCGAGGTCCGGCACGACGACCCGGTACGCGAACCCGGCGTCGGCGAGGGCCCGCAGGTCCCGATCGCCCCGGGCCAGCACGCCCACGTGGGTGGCGTCGCCCGCCTCGGTGAGGTCCAGCTCGAGGGCTTGCAGCTTCGCCTTCGACGCCCGCGTCGGCGTCGCGACATCGACCAGGGCGAGCTGGTTCAGCGGTCCGGTGATCGGCAGCAGCGGCGGGCCCTCGGTGACCTCGACGCTGAGCCGGGTCACCGGCGCCGGTCCGGCATAGCGGCACGCCTGCAGGGTCAATTTCTGACCCTGCGTCACAAATCCTTCGGCGAGCTCGTTGGTCCGAAACCCGGCCGCGCCGGCCACCACCTCACCGGTGGCGGTGTCATAGACGGCCAGGTCCCAGTCGCCCTCACCGGCGAGCCGGGCCCGCACCGTGCCGGTGACGTCGGCGACCAGCTCACGGGTCTCGATGTGCGCGGCGTCCGGATCCAGGCCCGTGAAACAACTCGACGCGGAGGCCCGGGCGGCGGACAGCACGTCGTCGGCGGCTTTGGCCGGGAGGACAGCGAGCTGCCCGGCCAGGCACAGCGCCAGCGCAAGGCCGCCGGAGACGGCCAGCCGCCCGGTCGCTCTCGGTCGCCGACGCCTCGTCATCGCCACAGACTCCGTGGTGACGGCCCCGGACGCAAGAAGGGGCGCCGGAACTGGTTCGACCACCGGGTCGCGGGAACGTAGCCTCGACGCCGTGACGACCGACCGCCGTGGCCTCGTCTACGGCGTCTGGGCTTACGCCCTGTGGGGCCTGCTGCCGCTGTACTGGCCGCATCTGAAGCCGGCCGGGGCGCCGGAGGTGCTCGCCCACCGGGTGGTCTGGTCGGTGCTCTTCGGCGCCCTGCTGGTGTGGCTGCTCGGCCGCCGCGGCGGGACCGCGTGGGCCGGGTCTGCGCGCTTTGCGCGGGGACCGTCGCAGGCTGCGCCTGCTGACCTTGGCCGGGGCCCTGATCGGGGCGAACTGGCTGGCCTACATCTGGGCCGTCAATCACGACCACGTCGTGGAGACCGCCCTCGGCTACTACATCAACCCGCTGATGACGATCGCCGTCGCCGTGGTCGTGCTCGGCGAACGGCTGCGCGGAGCGCAGTGGGGCGCGATCGGCATCGCCGCGGGCGGGCGTCGTCGTGCTGACCATCGGGTACGGGCGGCTGCCCTGGCTCGCGCTGTTCCTCGCCGTCACCTTCGCGCCTACTCGCTGATCAAGAAGACCGTCGGCGTCGGCGCCCTGGAGGGGCTCACGGTCGAGACCGCGGTGCTGTTCCCGGCCGCCATGGTCTTCCTCGCCGTGCTCACGGCGAGGGGCGACGCCGAGTTCGGCCACCACGGCGTCGATCACACGCTGCTGATGGCGTGCGCGGGTGCCGCGACCCTGGCACCCCTGCTGCTGTTCGCCGGCGCGGCCAGCCGGGTGTCGCTGACCACGCTCGGGATGCTGCAGTACCTCGCCCCCACCCTGCAGTTCCTGATCGGCGTGGTGATCAACGACGAACCGCTGCCACCGGAACGACTGGCCGGATTCGCCCTGGTGTGGACCGCGCTGGTGATCCTCACCGTGGACGGCGTCCGCCACCAGCGGCGTGCGCTGCGGATCGCGACCCAGGCACCCGTCTGAGACACTCCGGAACGAGCCGCCGTGAGTACCGCGAGAGTGAGGCGCCCTGTGAAGCGAACCGTCGCCGTCGTCGCGACCACCACTCTCGCCGGCACGCTGCTGACCGGCATCGCCTCCCCGACGGCCCGCGCCCGGGACAACGCACCGGCACCCGCGACCGCGGCGCAGGCACCCATCGCCTGGAAGCCGTGCACGAGTTCCTACCTACGTGACGCCAAGGCGCAGTGCGCGATGCTCCCGGTTCCGCTCAATCACGCTGCCCCGGAGCGGCCGGAAGATCAAGCTCGCGATCTCCCGGGTCAAGGCGACCGCGCCGGCCGCGAAGCGTCAGGGCCCCCTGCTCATCAACCCGGGCGGACCCGGCGGCGGCGGCCTGGAGATGTCGGCCTACCTGTCCCAGGCGCTGCCGAGGAAGGTGGCCGCCACCTACGACCTGATCGGGTTCGACCCGCGCGGCGTCGGGGAGAGCAGGCCGGCCCTGAAGTGCAAGCGCGGCTACGCCAAGGGCCCGCGCCCGGCCCTCGACCCGGTCACCGGTCCGCAGCAGGCACCCGGACCGAACGAGCGCGCCTGGCTGAAGCGTTCCGAGGCCTACGCCAACGGCTGCGCGAAGCACAACGGTGACCTGCTGCCATTCCTGCGCACCGAGGACGCCGCACGCGACATGGACGTGATCCGCCAGGCGCTCGGCGCCGAGCAGATCAATTACTACGGCTACTCCTACGGCACCTACCTCGGCTCGGTGTACGCGACGCTGTTCCCGACGAACACCCGCCGCATGGTCTTCGACGGCGTGGTCGACCCGCGCGATGTCTGGTACGCCGGCCAGCTGGCCCAGGACCGCGGCTTCGAGGTCGCGATCAGGCAAGTTCTGGGGCTGGGTGGCCAAGCACAACAAGGTCTACGGCCTGGGCCGGACCGCGGCGGCGGTGGAGAAGCGCTACTACGCCGACCAGGCCAAACTGCGGAAGAAGCCGGTCGGCCAGATCGGGCCGGCGGAGTGGAACGACACCTTCATCGACGCCGGCTACTACCAGTCCACCTGGCCGGACGTCGCGAAGAACTGGAAGGCCTGGAAGCGCGGCAACCACGCGCCGATCCAGCGGGACTACGCCGAGGCCGCGGCAGGTTCCGACAACGGCTACGGCATGTACGTGGCGGTGCAGTGCGCGGACGTGCGCTGGCCGGAGGACTACGCCCAGTGGCGCCAGGACGCCTTCGCGACCGCCGCGACGGCGCCGTTCCTGACCTGGAACAACGTCTGGTACAACACACCGTGCCTGTTCTGGGCGGCACCCCCGGGCCTGCCGGTGGCGATCGACGGTGAGAACACTCCGGATCTGCTGCTGGTGAACACCACCCTGGATGCGGCGACCGACTTCGACGGCGCCCTGGAGATCCGCCGCCTGTTCCCGCACTCCGTGCTGGTCGCCGAGGTCGGCAACACCACGCACGCCAACACCCTGGGCGGCAACCGGTGCGTGGACTCCGTCGTCATCCGCTACCTGAAGTCCGGCGCACTGCCGGAGCGGCGCAGCGGCGCGGGCGCCGATGTCAGCTGCAAGCGTTCCCCCCAGCCCAAGCCGTAGCCGATGCGTGCCCCGCTCGCGACCGGCCTGGTCGGCACGCCGTGTGCCGGGGCGGCTTCGATCGACTGGGGGCGCTGCTCCGAGTCGCGGTTGCGCGCGGCCGGAGCCGAGTGCGGCATGCTCGTCGTCCCGCTCAGCCACGCCGATCCGGGCGGGCGCAAGATCCGGATCGCGGTCTCGCGGATCAAGGCGAGCGCGCCGGTCTCCGCGCGCCAGGGCCCCCTGCTGATCAATCCGGGCGGGCCCGGCGGCGAAGGCCTGCGGGTGTTGGCCTCGCTCTACCGCGACCTACCGCGACGCGTGTCGTCCACCTACGACCTGATCGGGTTCGACCCGCGCGGCCCCGGAGCCAGCCGGCCCGCCCTGGCCTGCGAGAGCGGCCACGCGACCGGCCCCCGTCCCGGCTACAAGCCGGTGACCGGCCGCCTGCAGGACCCGGGCCCTAACGAGCGGCGGTGGCTGGCGCGCTCCCAGGGCTACGCCGCGGCCTGCGGGAAGCGCAGCGGTGACCTGCTGCCGTTCCTGCGCACGGAGGAAGCCGCGCGCGACCTCGACCTGATCCGGCAGGCCCTGGGTGCGGCGAGAATCAACTACTGCTACTCCTACGGCACCTATCGCGGGCAGGTCCACGCGACGCTGTTCCCGACCCGCACCAAGCGCATGGTCTTCGACGGCGTGGTCGACCCGCGCAACGTCTGGTATGAGGGCCAACTGGCGCCGGCGAGCGCGGGTATCCCGGTGTCGCTCAATGGGTCTGAGACCCCGTCACTATTCCTCGTCAGCACCACTCCGGACGGCGCGACTCCCTTCAGCGGCGCCCCGCAGGTGCGGAGGTTGTTCCCGCGCTCCGCGCTGGTCGCCCAGGTCGGCAGCACCACGCATTCGGACAGCCTGGGCGGGAACCGTTGCGTCGAGGACGTGGTGATCCGCTACCTGCGCAACGGCAGGGTGCCGGCACGGGACGGCGGAGCGAGAGCCGATGTGCGGTGCAGTCGTTCCGCGCTGCCGAGGCCGTGATGCGCGGCCTCCTCCCCGCCGCCGTGACCCTTGCCGTGGTGGCCGCGGGTCTGCCGGCGACGGCGTCCGCCGCGGCCACGCTGGACTGGGGCGCGTGCGAGGACTCCACCCTCGTCGAGGCCGGCGCCGAGTGCGCGACGCTGCAGGTCCCGCTGGACCACGCCAAGCCGAAGGGCGCGGCGATCCCGATCGCGCTCTCGCGGATCCAGGCGAGCAGCACCGGCGCGGACCACCTCGGGCCGCTCGTCGCCAACCCCGGCGGTCCGGGGGTGTCCGGTTTGCTCATGTCGGCCTACCTGGCCACGGTGCTCACCCCGGAGGTGGCCGGGCGCTTCGACCTGATCGGCTTCGATCCGCGCGGGGTCGGAGCGAGCGGACCGGACCTGGCCTGCGACCCGAGTTCCTTCACCCAGCCCGCGCCGGACTACGTCCCTCCGGACCCCGCGCGGGTCACCGGCAGCGAACGGGAGCGTCTGGACGCCGCGAAGACCTACGCGGCGGCCTGCGAGAAGAACAACGGCGACGCGCTCGCCCACATGCGGACCATCGACGCGGCCCGCGATCTCGACCTGATCCGCGCGGCCCTGGGCGCTCCGACCCTCAGCTACTTCGGCAACTCCTACGGCACCTACCTCGGGCAGGTGTACGCGAGCACCTTCCCGGCCCGGGTCTCGCGGATGGTGCTGTCCGGCGTCGTCGGCCCGGACGGCGTCGGCTACAGCGGAGACGTCTCCCGACCCGAGGTGGCCCGCGGTTACGAACGCAACATCGGAGCCTTCTTCGCCTGGGTCGCCGAGCACTCGGCGATCTACGGCCTGGGCGCGGACGCCGCCGCCGTGCAGAAGCGGTACTACGCGGACCAGGACGCGCTCCGCGCAGCGCCGCGGGGCGAGATCGGCCCCGCGGAATGGACGCAGCTGTTCGGCACCGCGGTCTACAGCGAGGACAACTGGGCGGTGCTGGCCCAGGGCTGGTCGGGCTGGGCGGCCGGCCGCACCGCCGCCTTCGCCAATGCCGTCACCGGCTTCGACGCCGTCGCGGCCGATGAGTTCAACGCGGCCTTCCTGGCCATCGCCTGCTCGGACGGGCGCTGGCCGCGCAGGTACGACCGCGTGCGCGCCGACTCGTTGCGCACCGCCCGGGACGCGCCCTACATCACCTGGGGCTTCCACTGGGAGCTCTCGGTGCCCTGCTCGCTCTGGCCCACCTCTCACGCGCCGGTGAGCGTGGGCGCGGCGGCGCCCTCGATGCTGCTCGTCAACGCCGCCCTGGACGCCCCGACCCCGTTCCCGGACTCCATCGCGACCCGGGCGGCCTTCCCCCGCGCCGCCCTCATCGAGGTCGTCGACGCGATGGGACACGGCATGCGCTCGTTGTGGGGCAACCCCTGCGCGCAGGAGCCGGTCGAGCGCTACCTGCTGACCGGCACCTTGCCCGAGCGGGCCCCGGGGCCGGGTCCGGATCTGCGGTGCGCCCGGCAGCCCGGTCCCGACTACCTCGACATCGCGGTCGCCGCGGCCGGCGAGGTCGCGGCCCCGCTGCTCCCGCTCCTGGACCTGATCGGGCCCCGGGCCCGCTGATCGGCCCTGTGAACGGGGCTCTGAACGGGGGTCTGACCAGCACTTTGGCGGCTTGTCCACAGTTTTCGGTCATCTTCCCTGCTGCTCCAAGGTGACCGATTTAGGATGCGGCAATCCCGGCCTCTGCGTCCGGGCGATCCAGTGGGGCTCCTCGCACGACCCAACCGTCCCTGGGGGAACAGTGAAGCGCCTGCTCGTGCCCGGCCTCGTCAGTACCACCGGCCTGATCGCGGCGTCCCTGCTCACCCTGGGCGCGGCACCGCAGGCCCGGGCGGCGAGCACGATCGACTGGGTCAGCTGCGAGAAGCTCGGCATGGGCAACGCCGGCACCGAGTGCGGCTACCTCACGGTGCCGATGAGCTGGTCCAACCCGTCCGGGGAGACGATCAAGCTCGCCGTCTCCCGCAACAAGTCCACCCTGCCGGCCGCGAAGTACCAGGGCGTCATGCTCGTGAACCCGGGTGGTCCCGGCGGATCGGGCCTCTCCTTCTCCGGCATCAAGGACCTGCTGCCGAACGGTAGCGGCGCGGCCTACGACTGGATCGGTTTCGACCCACGCGGGGTCGGGGACTCCAAGCCCGCGCTGTCCTGCATCCCGGACTACGCCGAGGGCAAGCGGCCGCCGTACGTGCCCGCCAAGGTCGGCAAGGGCCCGACCGCGAGTGAGAAGTCCTGGCTGAAGCGGTCGAAGAAGTACGCGAAAGCCTGCGCCGCCAAGCACGGACCGCTGCTGGCGAACATGCGCACCGTGGACTGGGTCAAGGACATGGACGCGCTGCGCGCAGCCCTTGGGGTCGACCAAATCAACTACCTCGGATTCTCCTACGGCACGTACCTCGGTCAGGTCTACGCGACGATGTACCCGACGCGGGTGCGCCGGATGATCTTCGACGGCAACGTCGACCCCCGCGGGGTCTGGTACCAGGCCCAGCTGAGCCAGGACCGCGCCTTCGAGAAGGTGGCCACCCAGTTCTTCGCCTGGGTCGCGAAGAACAACAAGACCTACAACCTCGGCACCGATGCCGGAGCGGTCCGCGCCAAGTACCTCGCGGTCGTCAAGGAACTGCGCACGCAGCGCCACGAAGGCATCGGCGCGAACGAGTGGACCGACACCTTCGTGCACGCGATGTACGCCGAGTTCCTCTGGCCGGACGCGGCCCACGCGTTCGCCTCATGGGTGCTCAAGAAGGACATGGGCTCGGCCAAGGCGGCGTACCAGGACGCCTCCGAGCCCAACGACAACGTCTTCGCGGTCTACAACGCCGTGCAGTGCACCGACTCCGCGTGGCCGGCCAGGTATTCGAAGTGGCGCAAGGACGCGTTCAGGACGGCCAAGGCGGCCCCGGTGATGACCTGGAGCAACGTCTGGTTCAACACCGCCTGCCTCTACTGGCCCGGCACGGCCGGCAAGCCGGTGGCGGTGAACGGATCGGCAGCGCCGCCGATCCTGCTGCTCAACGCGACGCTGGACGGGGCCACCCCGTACTCCGGGGCCCTCGAGGTACGCGAGCGGTTCCCGAAGGCCGTGCTGGTGGCCGAGCAGGACGCCACGACGCACGCCGGCGCGGTGCTGGGCGGCAACGCCTGCATCGACAAGCGGATCAGCGACTACCTGCTCTCCGGCAAGCTGCCGGCGCGCAAGTCCGGGTCCACCGCCGACGTGGTCTGCTCCCGGACGGCGCTGCCCGAGCCGGGCCTGTTGCCGATCAACCCGATCGGGGTTTCGCACCCGCGCGTCGCCTCGGCCCCGATAAGTGGTCCCACGCCCGACCCCGCGCCACAGGGCGAGCAGTCCATGTTCGACAAGATCGTCGGCCTGCTGCCGACCCGCGTCCGCTGAGTACTGGAGTCCCGATGCGCACCTTCATTGCAACCCTCGCGGCCGGCTCGCTCGTCGCGGGCGTCGTGGCCGCGACGGCGGGCAGCCCGACGGCGTCCGCCGCGGAGACCATCTCCTGGTCGAGCTGCGAGGACGAGTCGCTGGCGGCCGCCAAGGCGGAGTGCGGTTTCCTCGCCGTTCCGCTCGACTGGGCGAAGCCGGCGGGCGAGAAGATCCAGATCGCCGTCTCCCGCGTGAAGGGCACTGCGGCCCAGTCGCAGGGCGTCATGCTCATCAACCCCGGCGGCCCCGGCGGGTCAGGGCTCGGCTTCTCGGCCTACCTGGCGCAGATGATGCCGGCCGAGGTGTCCTCCCAGTACGACCTGATCGGCTTCGACCCCCGCGGTGTGGGGTCCAGCAAACCGGCCGTGTCGTGCATCAAGGACTACGCGGCAGGCCCCCGTCCGGCCTACACCCCCGCGCAGGACACCAAGGCGCCGAACGAGTTGGCCTGGATCCAGCGCACCAAGAACTACGCCAAGGCCTGCGCCGACAACAACGGCCCGATCATCGAGCACATGCGCACCATGGACACGATCCAGGACATGGATGCACTGCGCGCAGCCCTCGGCGTGGAGCAGATCAACTTCTTCGGCTTCTCCTACGGCACCTTCCTGGGCCAGACGTACTCGACGCGCTACCCCGACCGGGTCCGGCGCATGGTGCTGGCCGGCAACGTGGAGCCCAGCTACGGCGGGTACGGCGACGGCGGACGCGGGCAGACCACGGCGTTCCAGAAGGTGCTCAACGTCTGGTTCGACTGGATCGCACAACGCAACGACGTCTACGGCATGGGCGCCACGCCGGCCGAGGTGCTCGCGACCTACAAGGGCATGATCGCGAGCCTGACCAAGGCACCGGTCGGCACGATCGGCCCGTCGGAGTTGGCCGACGTGTTCTTCACCGGCGCGTACTCCGAGCAGCTCTGGGTCCCCATCACCGCCGCCGTCGCGGACGCGCACGAGGGCAACTTCGACTTCCTCACCCGCGTCTACGGGATCCTCAACGACCCCACCAACGACAACGCCTACGCCGCGTTCAACACCACGCTGTGCAGCGACGGCAAGTTCCCGCGCAACTACGAGAAGATCCGGCGCGACGCCTTCGAGATCGCCAAGGAAGCCCCGGACAGCACCTGGAGCAGCTTCTGGTTCTCCGCGCCGTGCACCTACTGGCCGGTCAAGGCCGGGTCCACGCCGCCGGTCGACGGGTCGAAGGTGAAGGTCCCGATCCTGCTCGTGCAGCAGACGCTGGACGGGGCGACCCCCTTCGCCGGCGGGCTCGCGGTGCGCAGCGAGTTCCCGACCACCGCGCTGGTGGCCGAGGTCGGCGCCACCACGCACGCCTCGGTGTACGGGGGCAACAAGTGCCTCGACGACGTCGTCACCGCGTACCTGCTGAACGGCACCCTGCCGAACCGGGCCGCGGGCGACGTCGCCGACGTCAGCTGTGAGCGGACCCCGTTCCCGGAGCCTTCGGTGATCGACCGCGGTCTCCCGACGGGCAACGTCGGAAACTTCCTCGGGCTGCCGCCGGAGCTCGCCGAGCTGGCAAAGCTCCTGAACATGATCCCGATCTAGGGCGAACCGCAGCACCAGACACAATCGGCGACTATGAGCACCGGTCCGACGGGGAGCTTCGACGATCTCGACCTGTCGACGCTCCACCGCCGGCACAGCATCAAGTGGCAGGCCTATCCGCCGGACGTGCTGCCCGCCTGGGTGGCCGAGATGGACTTCGGCACGGCTCCGCCGGTCGCGGCCGCACTGACGGCCGCGACCGAGCGCGGCGACCTCGGGTACGCCGTCGACCTCACCGCGCCGGACCTGACCGAGGCGTTCTGCACCTTTGCGGCCCGGCACTGGTCGTGGACGGTGGACCCGGCGCAGGTGTACCTGCTGCGCGACACCATGCGCGGGATCGAGCTGTGGATCGAGACCTTCACCTCCCCCGGTGACGGGGTGGTGGTGACCACGCCGGTGTACTACCCGTTCCTGCACGCGATCTCCGAGCTCGGCCGCACGGTGGTGGCGGTACCGGTCCTGCGGGGCGGCGCGGGATGGGACCTCGACCTCGACGGCCTGGAATCCGCCTTCGCGGCCGGGCACCGGTTGCTGCTGCTGTGCAACCCGCACAACCCGGTGGGCCGGGCCTACCCCGAGGCCCAGCTGCGCGCGGTGGCCGAGCTGGCCGAGCGGTACGACGTGCGGGTGGTCGCCGACGAGATCCATGCTCCGCTGGTGTTCCCGCCCGCAGTCCACGTCCCGTTCGCCACCCTGGGCCCCGAGGTCGCGCAGCGGACGATGACACTGCACTCGGCGAGCAAGGCGTTCAACCTGGCCGGCCTCGGCGCCGCCGTCGCCGTGATCGGGAACGCGGAGGACGCGAAGCGCTTCGCCGCGATCTCCTACCGGCACCGCGGCCCGGCCGGCATCCTCGGCATCGAGGCCTCGGTCGCCGCCCTGACGGACGGGGATGCCTGGCTGGCCGCGCTTGTGACGCACCTTCAGCTGGTCCGCGACCACCTGCACGCCGAGCTCGCGGCTCATGTGCCCGGCATTTCTTGGGCACCGCACGAGGCGACCTACCTGGCCTGGCTGGACTGCCGCGCCCTGCGCCTGCCGTCTCCTCAGGCGACCTTCCTGGAGCAGGGCCGCGTCGCGTTCAACGACGGCGCCACCTTCGGCCCCGGCGGGGACGGCTTCGTCCGGCTGAACTTCGGCACGTCGCGGGCCGTCGTCACCGAGATGGTGGCCCGGATGGTCGCCGCGCTGCATTGAGCCCCGCCCCGCCCCGCCCCGCCCCGCCCCCCGCCCACTTCACTGCCCGCCCCGCCCACTTCACTGCCCGCCCCGCCCACTTCACTGCCTGAGATGACGCTTCACCGGCCGGACCAGGCCAGTGAAGCGTGCTTTGAGCCAGTGAAGTGACGGCGTTGGTCACGTTCCTGGCGCCGGACCTCCAGGGCCGGGAAGAGCGGGGCGCTTCGGGGTGAACAGCCAGATGTCGAAGAACTCGCCGAGGTCCTTGCCGGAGACCGCTTCCGCGTGGCCGATGAAGTCCTCGATGGTGACGTGCTTGCCGGCGCGGCCTTCGGCCCATTCACGCAGGAGCCGGAAGAAGGGTTCGTCCCCGACGATCTTGCGAAGCTGATGGAGCGTCATGGCGCCGCGCTGGTACACGGCGGGGTCGAAGATCTTCTCCTCGCCGGGGTCACCGATCTTGGTCTTCCAGAACTTCTTGTCCTTCGCGGCCTTCTTCCAGCTCCGCGCGAACTCCTTGTCCGCGGTCCGGACCCCGTCGTGCTCGGACCAGAGCCACTCGGCGTAGCTGGCGAAGCCCTCGTTGACCCAGATGTTCCGCCAGCCGGCGATCAGGACGTCGTCGCCCACCCACTGATGGGCCAGTTCGTGGATCATGACGGAGATGCCGCTCTCCAGATCCCCGAAGTTGCTGAAGGCGTAGATCGGACGGGTCTGGGTCTCCAGTGCGAAGCCCACCTCGGCGGTGTGCACAATCGCGCCGGCCGTCTCGAACGGGTACTTCCCGAACAGGCCCTCCAGGAAGGCGATGTAGTCGCCCTGCCGGCTCAGGGACTGGCGGACGATCGCGTCCAGGGCAGGCGGCGCCGCGTCGGCGTCACCGGTGAACCAGCGCGGACTCTTGGCCGGGCTGCCCTCCGGCGGTGTGCCCACCGTCCACCCGTCGAGCACGTTGCCGTCGCGCTCGAACGAGGTGGTGCCCTCACCGGTGGAGGACTCGATGTCGTCGACGGCCGCACCGGGCAGGCTGTAGAGGTCGTCGTTCGCGTAGGAGATCGAGATCTCGACCTCCTCGCCGGCCCAGCGCGACAGGTCGACGGTCCAGCGCTCGTAACCCTCGCTGAGCCCGAACGCCGCATTCCACCGGCCGCTGGTCCCCTTCGGCGCGCAGGTCTCGCCTTTGACGCGCTGGTAGTGCTTGAGGAACGGGTGCAGGTCGAGCCAGAACGGACAGCTCTGGCCGGTGGAGGGGGTGGTGTGCCCGTTCTTGTCCCGCAGCGTGGTCCAGTCCGACCCGCCGGCGGTGCGCGCCTCAACGAAGGCGAAGTCCCACTGCGGTTCACTCTGGCGCTGGATGGAGAACGACAAGGTGGCGCCCTTGGCCGGAACCGCCAGGGCGCGGGTCAGGCGCTGGTAGCTGACGTCGCCGGCCCCCGTCATTGCCATCCGCTCGCCGGTCTTGGGCGTCAGGCGCTGCGCGAGCCGGGTCTCGATCGCGTCCCAGAATGGCCGGCCGTCCTCCTCGTAGCTTTGGACGTCGAACGCCCCGATCGCCAACGTCGCGAGGTAACTGGCCATCGGCTTCTCGGTCCGCCAGGTCCAGGTCGTGGAGTCCCCGTCGTCCTTCTTCTCCGCCAGGACGCCGTTGCTGACCGCGGCCAGGCCGCGGGGCACGGTGAGCGAGATCGTGAAGGTGGCCGGGTCTAGCGGGTGGGAGTTGACGGGGAACCAGGTCGGCGCGCCCTCGGGTTGCCCGGCGGCGATCGCGCCGCTGGGGATGGTGATGAATCCGCTGCCGACGGGTCCGGGCTCCTCCGGCTCCGGGTCACCGGGGACGCCGTCATAGCGCACGGTCGTGACAAACCGCTTTCCCGTCACCAGACCGGCGGCCGGCGTCACGGTCAGCTCCCCGTCCGCCCGGGACCAGGTCGCCGGCTTGCCGTTGACCTCGATCGAGCGGACCTCGAGCCCGATGAACTCCAGGTTGAACGCGGACAGGTTCTGGGTGGCCGTCGCGGTCACGGTGGCGAAGCCGGTCAGCACCCCGGTGTCCGGGATGTAGCCCAGGTCGAGGTCGTAGTCGGCGACGTCGTAGCCGCCATTGCCGTGCTTGGGGAAATACGGGTCACCGAGCCCGTCGGCCCCGGCTGTGAAGGAGACGTCGCTGGGAGCGTCAGAATCGCAGGACGCCAGCGACAGCACGAGTCCGGCGGCGGCAAGCGCCGCAACGGCGCGGAAGGACGAGGAGCCTGTCATGGCAGTCCTCCGATCTCTCGGACCGAGGCTAACCCCCTGAGCAAGAGCAGCCCGGCGTGCCACTCAGGCGACCAGACCCTGGCCCTCGATCCAATCTCCGGTGCTGATCATGTGGTCGATCACCATCCGGCGAAGGACGCGCGGATCGAGCCGCAGGTGTTCAGCGTTCAACCGCAGAAGTGGATAACCGACCCTGCGCAACGCGTCCTCTCGGCGCTTCTCGTCCCAGAGATCCTTCGGTTCCTTGTATTTCACGCGGCCGTCGACCTCGATCCCGGCGCGCTTGCCGAACACGCTGTCGATGCGTCGCTCCACGCCATCCCCGTCGATGACCTTGACCTGCCAACGAGAACCGGCCAAGCCGATCTGCGCAAAGCGGATCCGGAACCGGGACTCCAGTACCGACTCCGCCTCCATGATCGAGAACTCGATCGCCCGACGGGCCCGTCTGATGAACGGCCAACGGTGGCAGCGCTCAAGCACCGCAGCGAGCTGCGCATCCGTTATCTGGTGCGCGTACCGCAGAGAATCGATGACCACTACCGCCGGCTCGAAGGGCAAGTGTCGCGCGAGGTCGACAGCGGTGCGGGCGGGTGTGGTGATGGGCAGCCCTTCGAAAGCCGTGAGGTCCTCGGCGGGCAGTCCGACCGGGAGGATTCGCAGCCCGGGGTAATACCTCGGGGTGCCCGGCACGTCCAGGGCCACCCAGACGTCCGAGTTCGATGGCTCCGTCAGCCACTTGGCTCCCCAGGCCCGGGCCGCGGAGATGTGCGCGATCGCCGCGCCCTTGGCTTCCACCGCCCGCAGCGCGGCTGCGAAGTCGAGGACCATTCGTCGCTTGGGGTCCAACGGAGGTGGCGACGGGTGGTACAGACCTCGTCGGACCCGCGTCCACTCTCCCGCTGCGCACAACCGGTCGATCTCGTGGGTGTCGTACCCACATGTCGCGGCCTGGTCCGCGGAGAGGATCTCGTGCTGGCCGGCGGCCATCGCCACCAAGTCGTCCGTTCGATTCATGCCCATGCTGGAACGATCGGGCGCGAATGAGGCCGCCGGAGTCCCTCATCCCGAACCTGTGGACAAATCTGCCGACCGGGCCGCCTGTGGATACGTCGCGCCCCGTCACCTCACTGGCCGTATGCCTGCCTCACTGGCCGGACCCGACCTGTGAAGCGTCATCTCAGCCTGTGAAGTGGGCGGTGCAGCCAGTGAAGTGGCCCGGGCGGGGCGGGGCGGCGGTCAGGCGGTGCGGGTGATGACGAGCTCGCAGAGGTACTCCAGGACCTCGCGGGCCGGGACGTCCGGCAGGGGGGCCAGGGTGGCGCGGGCTTCGTCGGCCCAGCGCTGCAGGTCCGCGCGGGAGCGGTCCATCGCCGGGTTGACGCGCAGCAGGGCGAGGGCCTCCGCGTGCAGGGCGTCGTCGGTGAGGTCGGAGCGGAGCAGTTCTTGCAGTCGCGCGTCGGCGGGGTCGGTGGAGGCGAGGACGTGCAGCATCGGCAGCGTCGGGACGCCCTCGCGCAGGTCGGTGCCCGGGGTCTTGCCGGAGTCCTCGGAGTCCGAGGTGATGTCGAGCAGGTCGTCGGAGAGCTGGAACGCGACGCCGATCCGCTCGCCGAAGCGGGTCAGTTCGTCGACGACGTTCTCGTTGGCACCGGCCAGCAGCGCGCCGAAGCGGGCGCAGGTGGCGATCAGCGAGGCGGTCTTGTCCGCGACCACCGAGAGGTAGTGCTGCATCGGGTCGTCGGTCTCAGCAAGGGCCGACGGTCTCGCGGATCTGGCCGGTGCACAGCCGCTCGAAGCAGCGGGCCTGGATGCGCACGCACTCCGGGCCGAGGTCGGCCAGCAGGTCGGACGCCCGGGCGAAGAGGAAGTCGCCGGTCAGGATCGCGACCGTGTTGCCCCAGCGCGAGTTGGCCGACTCGGCCCCGCGGCGGATCGTCGCCTCGTCCATCACGTCGTCGTGGTACAGCGTGCCGAGGTGGGTCAGCTCGCAGACCACCGCCGAGGACACGATGCCCTCCGCGTGCGGGTCCCCGAACTGGGACGCCAGCAGCACCACGAGCGGGCGGAACCGCTTGCCGCCGGCGTCGACCAGGTGGCGGGAGGTCTCGGTGACGAACGGGTAGTCGCCCTTCACCGCGTCGCGGAGGGCCACCTCCACGGCGTCCATGCCCGCGCGCATGTCCTCGACCAGGTCGGGAGCGACCCGATCGAGATCCAGCCCCAGGCTGCCCGACACGCCGCCCCCTTCCGCAGGCCCGCTAGCTGATCAGGAACGACGCGCTGTCGGCCAGGTCGAGGACCGGCTGGGGCAGCACGCCGAGGAATACCGTAACCGCCACGCCGATCCAGACCGCCAGCGCGGTGGTCAGGGACGGCACCACGACCCGCGGGCCGTCGGTGACCGGGGCGGAGAAGAACATCAGCACGATGACCCGGATGTAGAAGAACGCGGCCATCGCCGAGCTCAGCACACCGACCACGATCAGCGGGGTCGCCCCGGCCGAGGCCGAGGCCGAGAACACCGCGAACTTGGCGGTGAACCCGCTGGTCAGCGGGATGCCGGCGAAGGCCAGCAGGAGCAGGGCGAACAACCCGGCGACCACCGGCGAGCGGCGGCCGAGCCCCGCCCACTGGGACAGGTGCGTGGCCTCGCCGGAGCCGTCCCGGACCAGCGAGACGATCGCGAACGCCGCGATCGTGGAGAACCCGTAGGCCAGCAGGTAGAACATCGTGGCCGAGAGGCCCTCGGCGTTGGTGGCGACCAGGCCGACCAGGATGAACCCGGCGTGCGCGATCGAGGAGTACGCCAGCATCCGCTTGACGTCGGTCTGCACCAGCGCGACCAGCGAGCCGAAGAGCATCGTCACGATGGCGACGCCCCAGAACATCGGGTGCCAGTCCCACTTCGCCCCGCCGAGGGCGACGTAGAACACCCGCAGCAGCGCGCCGAACGCGGCCACCTTCGTGGCGGCGGCCATGAACGCGGTCACCGGGGTCGGGGCGCCCTGGTAGACGTCCGGGGTCCAGGCGTGGAACGGAACCGCGCCGACCTTGAACAGCAGGCCGACCGCGAGCAGCGCCATGCCGATCAGCAGCAGCGCGTCGTTCTCCTCGCTGCCGGCGACCGCCGCGTTGATCTCGGAGAGCCGCACGCTGCCGGCGTAGCCGTAGAGCAGCGCGATGCCGTAGAGGAAGAACGCCGAGGAGAACGCGCCGAGCAGGAAGTACTTCAGCGCCGCTTCCTGGGAGAGCAGACGACGGCGCCGGGCCAGGCCGCAGAGCAGGTACAACGGCAGCGAGAGCACCTCGAGCGCGACGAACATCAGCAGCAGGTCGTTGGCCGCGGGGAAGATCAGCATGCCGCCGATCGAGAACATCATCAGCGGGTAGATCTCGGTCTGCACCCAGCCCAGCCGCGTGGTCTCCTTCTCCGCGGACGAGCCGGGCACGGTGGCCGCCGAAGCGGCGAACTCCCCGCCCAGCCGGCGCTCGGCCAGCAAAAGCACCGCGACGATGCCGAGCAGCAGGATCGTCCCCTGCAGGAACAGGGTCATCCCGTCGATCGCGACCGCACCCTCGGCCGCCACCCTCTGCGGCAGCGCCCGCGCGTTCTCCTGCGCCTCGTCGGTCAGCGTGCAGACCACGACGAAGGCCGCGGTCAGACCGCCCAGGCACAGCACGAGCTGCGCGTGCAGCCGGTGCGCCCGCGGCACGAACGCCTCGACCAGGACGGCGAGCACGCCGACGGCGAAGACGATCAGGATCGGCGAGAGCTGGTAGTACTCGATATGGGGAGCGGGGATCAGCGTTTCTGACGCCGCAGCGCGGATCATTTCGTCTCCTCGGCGGCTGCCTGAACTACAGGCTGAACCGGATGCTCCGGCGTGGGATCAGTGCGCTCGACCTGTGTGAGCGTGCGTTCCACCGCGGGGTCGATCACGTCCAGCAGCGGCTTCGGGAAGAACCCGAGCGCGAGGATGACGGCGATCACCGGGGTGACCACGACCAGCTCACGAGTCTTCAGGTCCGGCGTGTCCTCGTTGCCCGGCGTGAGCTCACCGGCCATCGTGCGCTGGTAGGCGATGAGGACGTACAGCGCGGCGAGCAGCACCCCGGCGACGGCGAAGTAGCCGGCGATCGGGTACCGGGTGAAGGTGCCGACGAGCACCATGAACTCGCTGATGAACGGCGACAGGCCCGGCAGCGACAGGTTCGCCAGCCCGGCGAACATGAAGGTGCCGGCCAGCACGGGCGCCACCTTCTGCACGCCGCCGTAGGAGGAGATCAGGCGCGAGCCGCGGCGGGACATCAGGAAGCCGGCCACCAGCAGCAGGCCGGCGGTGGCGAAGCCGTGGTTGACCATGTAGAGCGTCGCGCCGGCCTGGCCCTGCGAGGTCATCACGAAGATGCCGAGCACGATGAAGCCGAAGTGCGACACCGAGGCGTACGCGATCAGCCGCTTGAGGTCGGTCTGCCCGATGGCCACCATCGCGCCGTAGATGATGCTGATCAGCGCGAGCACGACGATCGTCGGCGCGAACCAGGTCGCGGCCTCCGGGAACAACGGCAGGCACAGGTGCAGCATCGCGAAGACGCCGACCTTGTCGAGGATGCCCGAGAGCAGGACCCCGTTCGAGGGCGTGGCCTCGGCCATCGCGTCCGGCAGCCAGGTGTGGAACGGCCACAGCGGCGCCTTGATCGCGAACGCGACGAAGAAGCCGAGGAACAGCCAGCGCGCGGTCTCGGTGCCGAAGTCGTACTGCACGAGGTTCGGCAGGTAGTAGGCCTTCTCCCCACCCGGTCCGGCGAAGTTGATCCAGACCACGGCGACGAGCATGAGCAGCCCGCCGAGCAGGTTGTAGAGCAGGAACTTGACCGCCGCGTACTGCCGCTGCGGGCCGCCGAAGCGCCCGATCAGGATGTACATCGGGATCAGCATCGCCTCGAACAGGACGTAGAACAGGAAGACGTCCAGGGCGGCGAACTGCCCGATCGACATCGCCTCGAGCACGAGCATCATCGACACGTAGAGCTGGGTGGTACCGCCACCGCGACCGGTCTGGGCGTGCTCGCCCTCGTCCAGGTCGCGCCAGGACGCGAGCAGCAGAATCGGCATCAGCGCCGCCGTCAGCAGCACCATGACGAACCCGATGCCGTCGACGCCGAGGGCGTAGCTGACGCCGAACTCCTTGATCCAGGCGTGGTTCTCGACCAGCTGGTAGGTCGTGCCGTCGTCGGAGTTGAACTCCGTCATGGCCAGCAGCACCACGCCGAGGGTGACCAGGGAGGCGACGAGCGCGATCCGGCGGGCCAGTTCGGCCTGCGACCGCGGGGTCAGTCCGGCGAGGGCCGCACCCACGAGGGGCACGACCATCGCGACGGTCATGAAGGGGAAGTCCTCCATCAGAGACGCACCACCAATACAGCCAGGACGGTGAGTGTGGCTCCGCCGAACATGGTCAGGGCGTAGGAACGGACGTACCCGGCCTGGAAGCGCCGGACCCGGCCGGCGGTGCCGCCGAGCAGCGCCGCGAGGCCGTTGACCAGGTTGTCCAGCCCGCGGTGGTCGAGCCAGACCAGGAAGCGGGTGGCCCACTGGCCGGGGCGCATCAGCACGGTCTCGTTGATCGTGTCCTGGTACAGGTCCGAGGGCGCGCGGCGTGACCAGCACGCCACCTGCGGCTGGGTCCGCGCGACCGGGGAGAACTGGTACATCTTCAGCGCGAGCCCGACGCCGAGCGCGACCGCGGTCAGCGTCATCCCGGTGTAGGCCAGCACCGGCAGCGGCAGCTCGTGATGCTCCTCGCCGACCACCGGGGCCAGCCAGGTGACGATGCCGTCGTTGATCAGCAGCACACCGCCGAGCACCGCGCCGCCGGCCAGCACGATCAGCGGCACAGTCATCAGCTTCGGCGACTCGTGCGGGTGCACGTCCTCGTCCCAGCGCTTGTCCGAGAAGAAGGTCATGATCATGACCCGGCTCATGTAGAAGGCCGTGATCGCGGCGCCGAGCAGCGCGCAGATGCCGAGGATGACGTTGTCCGCGAACGCCGCCTCGATGATCTTGTCCTTCGACCAGAACCCGGCGAACGGCGGAATGCCGATGATCGCCAGGAAGCCCAGGCCGAAGCACGCGTAGGTGATCGGCATCGCGGCTCTCAGCGCGCCGTACCTTCGCATGTCGGTGTCGTCGTGCATGCCGTGCATGACCGACCCGGCCGAGAGGAACAACCCGGCCTTGAAGAAGCCGTGGGTCAGCAGGTGGAAGATCGCGAAGGCGTAGCCGGCCGGGCCGAGGCCGGCGGCGAGGAACATGTAGCCGATCTGACTCATCGTCGAGGCGGCGAGCGCCTTCTTGATGTCGTCCTTCGCGGTGCCGATCAGTGCGCCGAGCAGCAGGGTGATCGCACCGACCAGCGCCACCACCAACTGCGCGGTCTCGGACAGGTTGTAGATCGGCGCCGAGCGGACGATCAGGTACACGCCGGCCGTGACCATGGTCGCGGCGTGGATCAGCGCGGAGACCGGGGTGGGGCCGGCCATCGCGTCGAGCAGCCAGGCCTGCAGCGGGAACTGGGCCGACTTGCCGACGGCGCCGAGCAGCAGCATCAGGCCGATCGCGGTGACCCAGCCGTCGCTGGCCCCGGGCACCGCCTCGAAGACCTCGCCGAAGGCGAACGAGCCGAACTGGTCGAACATGAAGAACATCGCGACGAGCAGGCCGATGTCGCCGACCCGGTTCATGATGAAGGCCTTCTTGGCCGCGGTCGCGTAGTCCGGCACGTGCTGCCAGAACCCGATCAGCAGGTAGGACGCGAGACCCACGCCCTCCCAGCCGACGAACAGCAGCAGGTAGGAGTCGGCGAGGACGAGCAGCAGCATCGCGGCCACGAACAGGTTCAGGTAGCCGAAGAACCGCCGCCGGCGCTCGTCGTGCGCCATGTACTCCACCGAGTACACGTGGATCAGGAAGCCGACGAAGGTGATCAGCAGCACGAAGCAGATCGAGAGCTGGTCGACCTGGAAGCCGACGCCGAGCTGCAGGTTGCCGGTGTCCAGCCAGTCGTAGAGATGCTGGTTGTACGCGCGCTCGTGCGAGTCCTTACCCATCAGGGTGAAGAACTGGATCGCGCCGATCACGAACGCGCCGAACACCGTCAGGCAGCCCAGGATGTGGCCCCAGGAGTCGGTGCGCCTGCCGCCGCAGAGCAGGACCAGCGCACCGAACAGCGGCAGCGCGATCATCACCCAGGTGAGGTTGAAGACGCCGGTGGCCTCAGCGATCTGCTGGAGCTGCTCGGTCCCACCGGCGGGGGCCTCGGAAGTAGGAATTCTCATCTTCACTCGCCTCAGTACTTCAGCAGGTTCGCGTCGTCGACGGAGGCGGAGCGCCGGGTCCGCTGCATCGTCACGATGATCGCCAGGCCGACCACGACCTCGGCGGCCGCGACGACCATCACGAACAGCGCGATGATCTGGCCCTCCAGGGTGCCGTGCTGGCGGGCGAAGGTGACGAACGCGAGGTTCGCGGCGTTGAGCATCAGCTCCACGCACATGAACACGACGATCGCGTTGCGCCGGATCAGGACCCCGGCCGCGCCGATGGTGAACAGCAGCGCGGACAGGTAGAGGTAGTTCGCCGGGTTCACGAGCTCGTCCCCCCAGAAGTGCCCTTCCCGAGCTGAGCCCGTTGCTCGGCCTCAGCGGCGACCGAGACGTCCGGCTCGCGCACGTCGCCGCGGTCACGCAGCACCCGCGAGGTCGACAGCTCCGAGGCGGTGCCGTCCGGCAGCAGGGCCGGCATGTCGACCGCGTTGCTGCGGGCGTAGACGCCGGGAGGCGGCAGCTGGGTGACGAGGCCGCCGTCCTTGAACCGCTGGATCGACCGCTCCTTCTGGGTGAGCCGCTCGCCGAGCTGCTCACGGTGCGCCAGCACCATCGCGCCGAGCGCGGCGGTGATCAGCAGCGCGCCGATGACCTCGAAGGCGAACACGTACTTGGTGAAGATCAGCGACGCGAGGCCCTCGACGTTGCCGCCCTGGGCGTTGTTGGCCGCCTCCAGGCCGTTGAAGTCGTCCACCGAGGCGTCGCCGATGCCGAAGACCAGCAGGACGCCGAAGCCGAGCCCGGCGAGCATCGCGGCGATCCGCTGCCCGCGGATGGTCTCCACCAGCGAGTCGGAGGAGTCGACGCCGATCAGCATCAGCACGAACAGGAAGAGCATCATCACCGCGCCGGTGTAGACGACCACCTGCGCGACCGCGAGGAACGGCGCCGACTGCACGGCGAAGAACATCGCCAGGTTGACCATGACCACGGCCGTCCACAGCGCGGAGTGCACGGCCTTCTTCGATCCGACGATCGCGAGCGCGGCCATCACCGTGATCGGGGCGAGGATCCAGAACAGGACGGCCTCGCCGTTGGACGTGCTGTTCACGAGGACCCCTCCTCGCGCGGCGCGAAGAGCGACGGCTCGGCGCGGGTGACCTTGCCCGCGTAGTAGTCCTGCTCGGTGGTGCCCGGGAACATCGGGTGCGGGGCGTCGACCATGCCCTCGGTCAGCGGGCCGAGCAGTTCGGCCTTGGTGAAGATCAGGCTCTCCCGGCTGGAGTCGGCGAGCTCGAACTCCGTCGTCATCGTGAGCGCGCGGGTCGGGCAGGCCTCGATGCACAGGCCGCAGAAAATGCAGCGCAGGTAGTTGATCTGGTAGACGCGGCCGTACCGCTCGCCGGGCGAGAACCGCTCGCCGGCCAGGTCGTCGTTGTCCGCGCCCTCGACGTAGATGGCATCGGCCGGGCAGGCCCAGGCGCACAGCTCGCAGCCGATGCACTTCTCCAGCCCGTCCGGGTGCCGGTTGAGCTGGTGGCGGCCGTGGAAGCGCGGGGCGATGCGCGGACCGCCCTCCTTGCCCTTCACCTGCTCGGGGTAGAACTCGGTGTTCTTCTTCCGGAACATCGCCCGGAACGTGACGCCGAATCCGGCGGCGGCATCGGTGAACTTAGGCATCAGGTTCACCCCTTTCCCACGACTCGCCAGACATTGTCGGAGCGACGGAGGGCGGCGCCGCGCGGGAGCCGGCGGTGACCGCTACCTGACCGGGCATCGGCGGTACGGGGTAGCCGCCCGCGAACGGGTCGAACTCGGCCACCGCGACCGGGTCCTCTTCCTCCGCCGGTTGGGCGCGCAGTACTTCCCAGATCCAGGTGATCAGCAGCAACGCAGCCAGCACGCCGGCCGCGACCAGCACGATGTTGCGGACCTCGTGACCCTCGTTGCGCAGCGCCTGGATGGTGGCGACGAGCAGGATCCACGCGATGGAGGCCGGGATCAGGACCTTCCAACCCAGCGCCATGAACTGGTCGTAGCGCATCCGGGGCAGCGTGCCGCGCAGCCAGATGAAGACGAAGATCAGGATCAGCAGCTTGCCGAGGAACCACAGCACCGGCCACCAGTTCTCGTTGGCGCCCGGCCAGATCGGCCCGCCGAGCGGCCACGGCGCCATCCAGCCGCCGAGGAACAGCGTGACGGCCAGCGCCGACACGGTGGTCAGCGCGATGTACTCGCCGAGGAAGAACAGCGCGAACTTGATCGAGCTGTACTCGGTGTGGAAGCCACCGACGAGTTCACCCTCGGCCTCGGGCAGGTCGAAGGGCGGACGGTTGGTCTCACCGACCATCGCGATCAGGAAGACCACGAACGAGGGCAGCAGCGCGATGCCGTACCAGAGGTCCTCCTGCGCGGCGACGATCTCCGAGGTGGACATCGTGCCCGCGTAGAGGAACACCCCGACGAAGGACAACGCCATCGCAAGCTCGTAGGAGATCATCTGCGCGGTCGAACGCAGGCCACCGAGCAGCGGGTAGGTCGAGCCGGAGGACCAGCCGGCAAGCACGATGCCGTAGATCGCCGCGCTGGAGGCGGCGAGCACGATCAGCACGGCGATCGGACTGTCCGTCACCTGCAGGACGGTGCGCTCGCCGAAGATCGAGACCTCGGGTCCGATCGGGATCACCGCGAAGGCGACGAAGGCGCCGGTGGCTGTGATGACCGGGGCGATCACGAACACGACCTTGTCGGCCGCCTTCGGGATGATGTCTTCCTTCAGCATCAGCTTGACGCCGTCGGCGAGGGACTGCAGCGAGCCCTGGGGACCGACCCGGTTCGGGCCGACCCGCTGCTGCATCCAGGACACCGCGCGCCGTTCGAACAGGATGTTGAACAGCGTGATGACCATCAGGAACGCGAAGATCACGACGACCTTGATCAGCATGATCCACCACACGTCGTGGCCGAACTGGGCCAGATGTGTGCCGTCGGCCTCGGCGAGGATCAAGTCGAGAACTCACAGCGACCCTCCCGCGTGGATCCGGACCACGGCGCCGGCGTCGACGGCGAGATCGCGGCGGACCGCGCTGCCGGGCGACTTCATCGGCAACCAGACCACGCGGTCCGGCATCTCGGTGACCGCCAGCGGGAGCGTGACCGTGCCGCGGTCGGTGGTGACCACGACCAGCCCGCCGTCGCCGGCTCCGATCTCCTCTGCGGTGTTTGCCGACAGACGGGCCACCGGCTTGCGGGCGGTGCGGGCCAGGTGCGGCTCACCGTCCTGCATCCGGCCGAGGTCGAGCAGCATGTTCCAGCTCGCGAGTACGGCCTCGCCGGATCGCGGCGCGGGTGCGCCGGCCGCCGCGACGTGCGGTGCGGCGACGGGGCCGGACCAGCGGCCGAGCGCCGCCAGTTCCCGGGCCGCTGACCCGGCGTCACGCAGGCCGAGCGAGCGGTCCATCTCGTCCGCGATCGCCTCGAGCACCCGCAGGTCGGTCATCGGTGAAGACCCCTGCAGCGCCTGGACGAACGGCCGGAGCCGGCCCTCCCAGTTCAGGAAGGTCCCGGACTTCTCCGCCACCGGCGGGACCGGGAAGACGACGTGAGCGCGTTCGGTGACCTCGCTGGCCCGCACCTCGATGCTGACCAGGAAGTCGACCAGGCTGAACGCGACCAGCGCGTTGGACGAGTCGGGCAGGTCGTCGGCGTCGACGCCGGCGACCACGAGCGAGCTGATCTGGTGGGCCTGGATCGCCGCCAGGATTCCTGCGGTGTCCCGGCCGGCCAGGCTGGGCAGGGCCTCCACGCCCCAGGCCGCGGCCACCTGGGCCCGGGCCTCGGGGTCGGCTGCCGGGCGGCCGCCCGGCAGCAGCGAACCGATGGCGCCGGCCTCGACCGCGCCGCGGTCACCGGAGCGCCGCGGCACCCAGGCCACACTCGCGCCGGTGGCCTCGGCGAGGCGGGCGACGGCGCTGAACGCACCCGGCGAACCGGCCAGCCGCTCACCGGCCAGGATCACGGCGCCGGGCTGGCGCAGCAGATCGCCGACCTCGGTGCCGGCGGTGAACGAGTCCAGAGCCGCCGCCTCGGTACCCGGGCACGGTCGGCACCAGCCAGCCGCCGGCCTTGGTCAGTCCGTTGGACGCGAACGGGGCCAGGGCGACGATCGGCAGCCCGCGACGCAGGTGTGCCTTGCGCAGCCGCAGGAAGATGCTCGCGGCCTCCTCCTCGGCCTCCAGGCCGGCCAGCACCACGACCGGTGCCGCCTCGATGGCCGCGTAGGTGACAACCCGTCGGTGACCGCACCGGGCGTGCCGGCGAAAACACCGCGACCGGCGACGTGGGTGGCGAGGAAGTCCGCCTCCTCGGCGGAGTGGCCGCGGGTGCGGAAGTCGATGTCGTTGGTGTCGAGACACACCCGCGCGAACTTCGCGTAGGCGTAGTTGTCCTCGAGCGTGAGCCGGCCACCGGTGAGCACGGCCGCGCGGCCGCGGTCGTTCTCCAGCCGCTCGGCGACCAGCGCGAGCGCCTCGCGCCACGAGGCCGGCACCAGCGAACCGTCGGCGTCGCGGATCAGCGGGGTGGTGAGCCGGTCCGGGCGGGTCGCGTAGGTGAACGCGAACCGGCCCTTGTCGCAGTTCCACTCCTCGTTGACCTCGGGGTCCTCACCGGCGAGGCGGCGCATGACCTTGCCGCGGCGGTGGTCGGTGCGCAGGGCACAACCGCCGGAGCAGTGCTCGCACACGCTCGGGGTGGAGACCAGGTCGAACGGGCGGGAGCGGAAGCGGTAGGCCGCCGAGGTGAGCGCGCCGACCGGGCAGATCTGGATCGTGTTGCCCGAGAAGTAGGACTCGAACGGCGCGTTCTCGTAGATCGAGACCTGCTGCAGCGCGCCCCGTTCGAACATGTCGATGAACGGGTCACCGGCGATCTGCTTGGAGAATCGGGTGCAGCGGGCACAGAGCACGCAGCGCTCGCGGTCCAGCAGCACCTGGGCGGAGATGTTCACCGGCTTCGGGAAGGTCCGCTTGGTCTCGAGGAACCGGGACTCCGCGCGGCCGTTGGACATCGCCTGGTTCTGCAGCGGGCACTCACCGCCCTTGTCACAGACGGGGCAGTCCAGCGGGTGGTTGATCAGCAGCAGCTCCATGACGCCCTGCTGCGCCTTGTCCGCGACCGGCGAGCTGAGCTGGGTCGCCACGACCATGCCCTCGGCCACGGTGGTGGTGCAGGACGCGATCGGCTTGCGCTGGCCCTCGACCTCGACCAGGCACTGCCGGCAGGCGCCGACGGGGTCGAGCAGCGGGTGGTCGCAGAACCGCGGGATCTGGATGCCGATCTGTTCGGCGGCGCGGATGACGAGCGTGCCCTTGGGCACCGACAGGTGAACGCCGTCGATGACCACGTTGACGAGGTCGACGGGCTTGGCGACGTCCGCGCCCGTGCTGGTGGTGACGGTCATGCCGGCGCTCCCGCGAACAAGTTGAGGCAACCGGGTCGAACGGGCAGCCCCCGTGGGTGAGGTGGGCCAGGTATTCGTCCCGGAAGTACTCGATGGAGGAGGTGATCGGGCTGGTCGCACCGTCGCCGAGGGCGCAGAAGGAGCGGCCGAGGATGTTGTCGGAGATGTCGAGCAACTGGTCGATCTCCTCCGGGCTGCCCTGGCCGGCCTCCCAGCGCTTGAGCATCTTGACCAGCCAGTAGGTGCCCTCGCGGCAGGGGGTGCACTTTCCGCAGGACTCGTGGGCGTAGAACTCGGTCCAGCGCAGGACGGCGCGCACGACGCAGGTCGTGTCGTCGAAGCACTGCAGCGCCTTCGTGCCGAGCATCGATCCGGCGGCTCCGACGGCCTCGTAGTCCAGGGGGACATCGAGGTGGGCGTCGGTCAGCAGTGGGGTGGACGAGCCGCCCGGGGTCCAGAACTTGAGCGTGCGTCCCTCCCGCATGCCACCGGAGAGGTCCAGCAACTGACGCAGCGTCACTCCCAGGGGGGCCTCGAACTGCCCCGGGTTCTTCACGTGGCCGGACAGCGAATAGAGCGTGAAGCCCTTCGACTTCTCGGTACCCATCGAGTTGTGCCAGTCCGCCCCGCCGAGCACGATGGCGGGCACCGACGCGATCGACTCGACGTTGTTGATGACGGTCGGGCAGCCGTAGAGGCCGGCCACCGCGGGGAACGGCGGCCGCAGCCGGGGCTGGCCCCGGCGGCCCTCGAGGGAGTCGAGCAGTGCCGTCTCCTCGCCGCAGATGTACGCGCCGGCGCCGGCATGCACCACGATCTCCAGGTCGTAGCCCGACCCGAAGACGTTCTTGCCCGCGTAGCCCTTCGCGTAGGCCTCCTGCACAGCCGCCTGCATCCGGCGGATCACGTGGAGGACCTCCCCGCGGATGTAGATGAAGGCGTGGTTGGCCCGGATCGCGTACGAGGCGATGATCACGCCCTCGATCAGCACGTGGGGGTTGGCCATCATCAGCGGGATGTCCTTGCACGTGCCCGGCTCGGACTCGTCCGCGTTGACGACCAGGTAGTGCGGCTTGTTGTCGCCCTGCGGGATGAAGCTCCACTTCATCCCGGTCGGGAAGCCGGCGCCGCCGCGGCCGCGCAGGCCGGAGTCCTTGACCAGCGAGATGAGCGCATCCGGCTGCAGCTGCAGCGCGGTGCGGGCGGCCGCGTAACCACCGTGGCGCTCGTAGCCCGCCATGGTGAAGGAGTCGGCGTCGTCCCAGTGGGCGGACAGGACGGGAGTCAGCATCACGCGCCCTTCTCGTGCGGCATCGCAGGCGCGCGATCGCCGCGCTGCTTCGCGTACTCCAGGCCGAGCAGCGACGGCCTCCCGGCCTGCACGCCCTCCTCGGCCCGCCCGTCGTAGAAGCCGGCCAGCACGCGCGAGGCCTCTTTCCAGGTGCACACCCGGTTCGCCCCCCGCGTCGGGGCGACCGGCTCGTTGCGCCGCAGCTTGTCCACCAGGTCCTTGGCGGAGCCGATGTCCTGGTTGTCGAAGAACTCCCAGTTGACGGTCATCACCGGGGCGAAGTCGCAGCCGGCCTGGCACTCGATGTGCTCGAGGGTGACCTTGCCGTCCGGTGTGGTCTCGTCGTTGCCGACCCCGAGGTGGTCCGGAGAGCGCGGCGAAGATGGCGTCCCCGCCCATCACCGCGCACAGCGTGTTGGTGCAGACCCCGACGTGGTACTCGCCGATCGGGCGGCGCTTGTACATCGTGTAGAAGGTCGCAACCCCGCCGACCTCGGCCACGGACAGGCCGAGCTCCTCGGCGCACATGGCCACACCCTCGGGGCTGACGTAGCCCTCCTCGGCCTGGCACAGGTGCAGCATCGGCAGCAGCGCGGAGCGGGACTCCGGGTAGCGGGCGATGATCGCGCGCATGTCCTCGCGCGTCTTGTCAGAAAGGCTCATCGATCGACTCCACCCATGACCGGGTCGATGGACGCGACGGCAGCGATGACGTCGGCAACCAGGCTTCCGTTGCTCATGGCAGCGGTGGACTGCAGGTTCACGAAACCGGGATCGCGGAAGTGGACCCGCCACGGCCGGGTCCCGCCGTCGGAGACCACGTGGGCGGCGAGCTCGCCGCGGGGCGACTCGATGGCCTGGTAGACCTGACCGGCCGGCACCCGGAAGCCCTCGGTCACCAGCTTGAAGTGGTGGATGAGGGACTCCATCGACTCGCCCATGATCTTCTTGATGTGCTCGAGCGAGTTCCCGAGACCGTCGCCGCCGAGCGCGAGCTGCGCCGGCCAGGCGATCTTCTTGTCCGCGACCATCACCGGTCCGGGCTGCTTCTCCAGCCGCTCGACGCACTGGGCGATGATCTTGATCGACTCGCCCATCTCGTTCAGCCGGATCAGGTAGCGGCCGTAGGCGTCGCAGGTGTCCTCGGTGACGACGTCGAAGTCGTAGGTCTCGTAACCGCAGTAGGGCTGCGACTTGCGCAGATCGTGCGGCAGGCCGGTGGCCCGCAGGATCGGGCCGGTCACGCCGAGCGCCATGCAGCCGGTCAGGTCGAGGTAACCGACCCCGACGGTGCGGCCCTTCCAGATCGGCTGGCCGTTGAGCAGCTGCACGTAGTCCTTGTGCCGCTTCGGCCAGACCGCGATCAGCGTCCTTGATCTTCTCGATCGCGGAGTCCGGCACGTCCTGGATGACCCCGCCCGGGCGGACGTAGGCCATGTTCATCCGCAGGCCCGGAGATCTCCTCGAAGATGTCGAGGACGAGCTCGCGCTCCCGGAAGCCGAACATCATGCCGGTGATCGCGCCGAGCTCCATGCCGCCGGTGCCGATGGCCACCAGGTGGGAGGAGATGCGGTTGAGCTCCATCATCATCACGCGGATGACGCTGGCCCGCTCCGGGATCTCCTCGGTGATGCCGAGCAGCTTCTCCACCGCGAGGCAGTACACGGTCTCGTTGAAGATCGGCGCGAGATAGTCCATCCGGGTCACGAAGGTGACGCCCTGGGTGAACGAGCGGTACTCGCAGTTCTTCTCGATGCCGGTGTGCAGGTAGCCGATGCCGCAGCGGACGTCGGTGACCGTCTCACCCTTCGAGCTCGAGGATGAGCCGGAGCACGCCGTGGGTCGACGGGTGCTGCGGGCCCATGTTGACGACGATGCGCTCTTCCGGCGCCTCGCCGAGTTCGGCGACCAGGCCGTCCCAGTCACCGCCGGAGACGTTGAAGACCTTGCCCTCGGTGGTCTCGGTCCCGTATGCGTCGCTGGTTGAGGAAGTGGTCATCAGCTGTACGACCTCCGCTCGTCGGGCGGAGGGATGGTCGCGCCCTTGTACTCCACCGGGATCCCGCCCAGCGGGTAGTCCTTGCGCTGCGGGTGCCCGGGCCAGTCGTCCGGCATGAAGATCCGGGTCAGCGCCGGGTGGCCGTCGAAGATGATGCCGAAGAAGTCGTAGGTCTCGCGCTCGTGCCAGTCGCAGGTCGGGTAGACCGCGAACACCGACGGCACGTGCGGGTCCGCGTCCGGCACCGAGACCTTGAGCCGCAGCCGGCGGTTGTGGGTGATCGAGAGCAGGTGGTAGACCGCGTGCAGCTCGCGGCCGGTCTGCTCCGGGTAGTGCACCCCGGAGACGCCGGAGAGCAGCTCGAAACGCAGCGCCGGCTCGTCGCGCAGCGACTGGGCGAGCCTGACCAGGTGCTCCCGGCGGACGTGGAAGGTGAGCTCGCCGCGGTCGACCACGACGGCCTCGACCGCCTCGCCGAAGCTGGACCCGGCGATCAGCAGGGAACGGCGCAGCGTGTCCACCGCGTCGTCGAACCAGCCGCCGTACGGCGCCGGCGTCGCGGCGGGCAGGGTCACGGTCTTGACCAGCCCGGAGTAGCCCGAGGTGTCCCCGGTGCCCTTGACCCCGAACGAGCCCTTGCGGACGCTCGATCACCGGTCCCGACCCCGAGGGCAGGTTCTCCGGCTGGGTGGGTGCGGGTTGCTCGACCGTCATCGCAGCAGCCCCTTCATCTCCGAGGTCGGCAGCGCGGCGAGCGCGGCCTGCTCCAGGGCGATGTTCTCCTTGACCGCGTGCGCGCCGAGCTTGGTGCTGCCGATCTGGGCGTGCAGCTTGAGGATCGCGTCGAGCAGCATCTCCGGCCGCGGCGGGCAGCCCGGCAGGTAGATGTCGACGGGGACGATGTGGTCGACGCCCTGCACGATCGCGTAGTTGTTGAACATCCCGCCCGAGGACGCGCACACGCCCATCGCGATGCACCACTTCGGGTTGGGCATCTGGTCCCAGACCTGCCGCACGACGGGCGCCATCTTGTTGCTGACCCGCCCGGCCACGATCATCAGGTCGGCCTGGCGCGGCGAGGCGCGGAAGGCCTCCATGCCGAAGCGGGCGATGTCGTAGCGGCCGGTGCCGGTCGCCATCATCTCGATCGCGCAGCAGGCGAGACCGAAGGTCGCCGGCCACAGCGAGCTCTTCCGCATGTACCCGACGACGCCTTCGACCGTGGTCAGCAGAAAACCGCTGGGGAGCTTCTCTTCGAGCCCCATGCGTCGACTCCTTCTCGGGCGGTGTGGTCCGCAGAACCCGCAGCAGGTCCTGCTCGGCGGTGCCTGGCGCTAGTGGTCCCAGTCCAGGCCGCCGCGTCTCCAGACGTAGATCAGCGGGACGAACACGGTGACGATGAACAGGGCCATCTCGACGAGGATCGAGATACCGAACGAGTCGAAGGTGACGGCCCACGGGTAGAGGAAGATGATCTCGATGTCGAAGATGATGAAGAGCATCGCGATCGTGTAGTACTTCACCGAGAACCGGCCGCCGCCGATCGGCTGCGGGGTCGGTTCGATCCCGCACTCGTAGGCGTCGAGCTTGGCGCGGTTGTAGCGCCGCGGGCCGGTGAGCGAGCCCATGACGACGGAGAACGCCGCAAAGCCGAACCCGACCGCCGCGAGTACCGCGATCGGGATGTAGACGTTGCCGTCCATCGTTCTCCTTCCGTCTCTACGCCGAAGGGGCGATGCGCGAGAGTCCGTTGATGACGCGGTCCGCGGCGTCGCCGCCCTTGGGGTCGGTGAGGTTCGCGAGCAGCTTCAGCGTGAAGCGCATCAGCGCCGGCCGGGGCAGCCCGTGCTTGGTCGCGAAGGACATGAACTTCGGGTTGCCGATCATCTTCACGAACACGCGACCGAGCGTGTAGTAGCCGCCCCAGGCGTCCTGCAGCGTCTTCGGGTAGGTCTCGAGCACCAGTTCGCGCTGCGCGCCGGACCGGGCGAGCGCCTGCACCGCGACGTCCGCGGCGATCCGGCCGGACTCCATCGCGTAGGCGATGCCTTCGCCGTTGAACGGGTTGACCATGCCGCCGGCGTCGCCGACCAGCAGCGCACCCCGGGTGTAGTGCGGCTGACGGTTGAAGCCCATCGGCAGCGCGGCGCCGAGGATCGGGCCGGTGCGGTTCTCCTCGAGGAAGCCCCACTCCGGCGGGCACGAGGCCATCCAGGCCTTGAGCATCGCGCGGTAGTCGGTCTTGCCGAAGCCGCAGGAGTTGTTCAGCACGCCCAGGCCGATGTTGCAGGTGCCGTCACCCACCGGGAAGATCCAGCCGTACCCGGGCAGCAGCTTGCGCTCCCCGCGGGAGGTGTCCCACAGCTCGAGCCAGGACTCCAGCCACTCCTCGTCGTGCCGAGGGCTCGTGTAGTAGGTGCGGACCGCGACGCCCATCGGCCGGTCCTCGCGCTTGTGCAGGCCGAGCTCGAGCGAGAACCGCGAGGAGTTGCCGTCGCAGACCAGCACCAGCGGCGCCCGGTAGGTGACCTCACTGCCGTCGGCCTGCTTGGCCGTGACCCCGGCCACCCGGTTCGCGCGGTCGAGGACCGGCCCGGTGACGGTGGTCTGCTCGTGCAGCCGGGCGCCGGCCTTCTGGGCGTGCCGGGCGAGCGTCTCGTCGAAGTCCATCCGGGTGCGGATCAGTCCGTAGTCCGGGAAGGAACCCAGCTCGGGCCACGGGAGCTCGATGGTGTGCCCGGCGCCCACGATGCGCAGGCCCTTGTGCTTCAGCCAGCCCTCGGTGTCGGTGGGGACGCCCATCGCCAGCAGTTCCTTGACCGCGCGCGGGGTCAGTCCGTCGCCGCAGACCTTCTCGCGCGGGAACTGGGTCTTCTCCAGCACCAGGGTGTTCAGCCCGGACTGGGCAAGGTGGAACGCAGCGGTGGCGCCCGCCGGTCCGGCACCGATGACGATGACGTCCGCGTCGACATCACTCTCTGACTGCGCGCTCATTCGACCCTGCCTCCTCACCGGCCCCGGGTGACGGCAAACAGGCATGAACTCGCAGCGCCTGGGGCCGTAGTACGCGCGCTTGTGAACGTCTTCACGATTGCGCGCGAGGCAGAGTCTATTGCGTCGGCGACGTGCTCCTGACAGCGCCTCGCGCCTAGCCTCCGGACGCGGCGAACTCCCGGACCGCCCGCTCGACCAGCTGGAACTTCTTCACCCGGCCGGTGACGGTGAGCGGGACCTCCCCCGCGGCGGTGAAAAGCACCACGCGCGGCACCTTGAACCGGGCCAGCCGCTCCTTGCAGAAGGCCACGACGGCGTCCGGATCCGGGCGCTCCCCCGGGTCGATCGGCACGATCCAGGCGCAGCCCACCTCGCCCATCCGCTCGTGCGGGATCCCGACCACGTGGGCGGCCGCGACACCGGGGAAGGTGCTCAGCACCTCCTCCACCTCGCTCGGCAGCACCAGCTCGCCGCCGCAGCGGTAGGACTCCTTCTTGCGGCCGGTGAGCTTGATGTAGCCGTGCTCGTCGAACGTGCCCAGGTCACCGGTGTGCAGCCAGCCGTCCGGGTCGATCAGCTCGGCGGTCTCCACCGGTTTGTCGAAGTACCCGCGGGTGACGATCGGGCCCCGCACGATCAGCGCACCGATCTCGCCGGCCGGGACCTCCTTGCCGTCGGGGTCGACCGCCTTGTACCGGGCCAGCACCCCGCCGAGCTCGGGGTCGCCGGCGATGCCGGCCGGCTTGTGGCACCCGAGGGTGCTCTGCAGCGTCTCGACGGAGTCCCCGGGCATGACGCAGGTGGTCGACGCGGTGGTCTCGGTCTGGCCGTACGCGGTGAACAGGCGCTCGACCCCGAGGAGTTCCTTCATCTCCGCGAACATGCCCGCCCGGTGGGCGGCGCCCGAGGAGAACATGGTGGTCAGGCTGGAGAGGTCGTAGGCGCGCTTCGATTGCGCTGCCTTCCGGGCCTCGTCCAGCATCGGCGCGGTCATCGCCGGCACCGCCATCAGTTCGTTGAGCTGGTGCCGCGACACCGAGGAGAGCATGTCGACGGCGTCGAAGCTCGGCTTGCGGGCAGATCGCCCCGCCGACCCAGGGCACCGACATGGTCGCCTCGACGTAGCCGAAGACGTGGTAGATCGGCATCGCGAAGCCGATCCGGTACCCGTCGTCCATGGCCCGGGTGTAGGCGCACGCGTAGCCCGTGCGCAGCACCGCGTCGTGCTCGAGCATCGCGCCCTTGGCCATGCCGGTGGTCCCGGACGTGTACAGCAGGTCGGACACCGAATGCGGGTCGACCGCGGCCGTCCGCTCCAGGATCTCCGCGTCGGTGATGCCGGCGCCGGCGGCGACCAGGTCGTCCAGTCGTGCGCCCGCGCGTCACCACGCTTCATGCTCGGGACGGCCTGGCCGGTCCGCAGCACGAAGACGCCGGTGAGATCGGGCAGGCCGGCGCTGCGTTCATTCCTTCTGGCTCCGGACTCCCAGCCCGGCGCCAGGCCGTCGAGGGCGGCCAGGTAGTCCAGGTCCCGGAACCGGTCCATGGTGATGAGCAGCTTCGCCCGGGACTGACCCAGCACGTAGCCGAGTTCCTGCTGGCGGAGCAGGAAGTTGATCGACACGGTCACCGCACCCAGCCGGCCACTGGCGTACTTCAGCGCGACCGTCTCCGGGTAGTTGGCCAGGTCGACGGCGACGTGGTCGCCGGGGCCGATGCCGCGGGATGCCAGGCCCGCGGCCAGGCGGATCGACCAGGCGGCGATGTCGGCGTAGGTGTAGGTGCGCTCGTCGGTGAGCACGTAGGGCCGGTCCGGGTGCTCGGCCGCGACGTGGTCGAGCAGTTGCGGGATGGTCCGCGGCTGCCACACCTTCCAGCGGTCCTCCAGCGCCTGCCGGCGCTCCTCGGCGGCGGCAACGGCGATCGGGTCGGCGTCGGGACGCGTCATCGGGGGCCCTCCTCGGCCTGCTGGGGATCGACGAGTCGGGCGATCTCGTCGGGGTCGAACCCGGCCTCGGCGAGCACCTCTCCGGTGTGCTCGCCGACGGCCGGGGGCTGTCGCAGCGGCGCCTCGCGGCCGCCGTCCATCGGCAGGTGGAGCTGCTGCAGGTCGGGGATCCGGCCGGGCTCGGCGGGCGCGAGCAGCGCGCGCTCCTTGGTCAGCGGGTCGGCCAGGGCGGCGTCGAGTGCGTGCACCGGACCGGCCGGAACCCCGGCCGCCCAGAGCGCGTCCAGCCAGTCCTCGGCACCCCGGGTCAGCAGGCGCTCGGCAATCAGGGCGTCCAGCTCGTCGCGGCGGGCGAGACGGTCGGCCGTGGTGCGGAACCGCTCGTCGTCAGCGAGTTCCGGCGTACCGAGGACCTCGCAGAGCGTCCGGTACAGGCGATCGGTGGAGGTGGCGATCATGATCGGGGCGTCCGCCGTCGGCCAGACGTTGTACGGGGCGGCGCTGGGGGCGGCCGCGCCCAGGCGGCCCGGGAAGCTGCCCGAGCCCAGGTAGCCCATGATCTGGTGGCTCATCAGGAACAGCCCGGTGTCGACGAGCGTCGCCTCCAGCCGCTGCGGTCCCGGCGCCGGATTTTCGGTCTCCCGCCGCCGCAGCGCGGCCTGGATGGACAGGGCCGCCCACATGCCGGTCGTCATGTCGATGATCGACGGGGCGGCCCGGCACGGTCCGCCGTCGGGCTCACCGGTCGCCTCCAGGATTCCCGTGAAGGCCTGGATCAGGGCGTCGTAGCCGGCGCGGTCGTGCCCGATCGGGCCGGTGCCGAACGCGGAGACCGAGCAGTGCACCAGCCGGTCGTTGCCCGCGGCGAACGCGTCGAAGTCCAGTCCGAGCCGTCCGGCGACGCCAGGCCGGAACGACTCCACGACCACGTCGCAGGTGCCGCCGATCCGCAGCACCGCGTCCCGGGCCTCGGGCCGGCGGATGTCGACGGCCAGGCTGCGCTTGTTCCGGTTGAAGCCGAGGAACACGGTCGCCTCGGCCGAGCCGTCCGCCAGCGCCCAGGTCGGCGGCAGGCTCCGAGTGGCCTCGCCCACCCCCGGCCGTTCCACCTTGATCACGTCCGCGCCCAGGTCGGCCAGGATCATGCAGGCCAGCGGGCCGGCGATGTTCTCGCTGAGGTCGAGGACGCGCAGGCCGCGCGTAGGTGTCGGCAAATGGCACCGGCGCGCCTCCCTTCCTCCGCGATCTGGCAGACTTGCCTAACGGACGGTGGTTAGGTAGGTCTCAGGAGCGATCTTACTCACCCGATGGCGGGGTGTGGAATGGCCCGCGACCAGCGAAGATTGACTTTGTCGGAGCGAAAAACCTACCGTTCGTTCGGCGCGACAACTCGTCCCAGGAGGGATGCCCCCATGACCGAGGTGTACGTCGCCGGGGCCGCCATGACCCCCTTCGGGAAGTCAGCGGGCACGCTCTCCGACCTGGCCGCGACCGTCGTCCGGGACGTCCTCGCGGACGCCGGGGTGACCGCCGCCGAGGTACAGCAGGTCTTCTTCGGCAACTCCGCCTCCGGGCTCCTGCAGGGCCAGGAGATGATCCGCGGCCAGGTCTACCTGGCCGAGACCGGCCTGCTCGGCGCCGCGATCGTGAACGTGGAGAACGCCTGCGCCGCCTCTTCCTCGGCCTTCGCGCTGGCCTGCGCGGCGGTCGCGTCCGGCCAGGCCGACATCGCCCTGGCGATCGGCGCGGAGAAGCTCATCGTGCCGCAGAAGGTGCGCGCGTTCGCCGCGCTCGCCTCCGCCACCGACCTGGAGCGCCGCCCGGAGATGCGCGAGCTGGTCTGGGACCTGGCCCTCGGCGGCAGCGCGGACCCGGTGATGCCCTCCAGTTCGCCGCTGATGGTCCACTACGCCGAGAAGGGCGCCGCCTACCTCGAGCGCGCCGGCGGAACCGCGGAGGACCTGGCCCGCGTGGTCGTGAAGAGCCGGCACGCCGGTTCGCTCAACCCGAACGCGCAGTTCCGCACGCCGGTGACCGTCGAGGAGGTCATGGCCGGCCGCCTGATCCACCCGCCGCTGCACATGGCCATGTGCTCCCCGCTCTCCGACGGCGCCGCGGCGCTGGTCGTGATGAGCGAGCGGGCCGCGCGCGAGCGCGGCCGCACCGGGCTGCGGGTCCGGGCCACCTCGATCGCCTCGAACAACCCCCTCGCGGGTGTGACCCCGACCCAGGCCGCGTCCACCCACGCCTACGAACGGTCCGGCCTCGGCCCGGCCGACCTCGACGTGGTCGAGGTGCACGACGCCGCGGCGCCGGCCGAGCTGCTGATCATCGAGGACCTGGGCCTGACGCCGCCCGGGACCGCGATCAAGCTGCTCCGGGACGGCGACACCGCGCTCGGCGGGTCGATCCCGGTGAACACCGGCGGCGGCCTGCTCTCCCGGGGCCACCCCATCGGCGCGACCGGCGCCGCCCAGATCGTGGAGATTGCCGACCAGCTGCGCGGACGGGCCGGCGCGCGGCAGGTGCCCGGAGCCCGTATCGGGCTGGCCCAGAACGGTGGCGGCGTGTTCTACGACGACGAGGCGACCGTCACGGTCACTATCTTGGAAGCAACCGGAGGGGCATCGTGACCGTGGCCGAGGCGCCTGATCAGCCCACTGGCGGCAACACTCCCCGCACGAGGCCCGTGCTGCCCGACGTGATCGTCCGCGAGGCGATCCGGCTCTTCGGCGAGAAGAGCTACCCGGTCGTGGGCATGCGCGATCTGAGCAAGGCGGTCGGCGTCCAGCCGGGCAGCCTCTACGCGCACATCAGCAGCAAGGAAGCGCTGCTGATGCTCATCGTGGAGCAGGGCATCACCAACTACATCGACGCCATCTCGGCGGCGATCGCCACCGACGACCGCGCCGACGTCCGCCTCCGCGCCGCGATCCGCGCGCACATGCGGGTGCTGGCCTCGACCATCGAGCAGACCAAGGTCACCTTCGGCCAGTGGCACTACCTCGGATCGGAGAACCGGGCCCGCGTCATGGTGATGCGCCAGCAGTACGAGGACCTGTTCCTGACGGTGGCTCAGGACGGGATCCGCTCCGGCGTGCTCCGCCCGGTGCCGCATCTGAAGGCGACGCTGCTCGGCATCATCGGTGGGCTGAACTTCGCGGCCGAGTGGTACTCCCCGACCAAGTCCGACTCCCCCGAGGGGATTGCGGACGCGATCGCCGACGTGCTGCTCTACGGTCTCGCCGCGCCGGCGGGGAACCACAACTCCTGATCGAGCTCGTCAGTCGTCGTCGATCCCCGTGTTGAACTGCGGGGAACGCTTCTCCAGGAACGCCTCGATCGCCTCCAGCAGGTCCCGCTGGGTGTGCAGCGCGGCGGTGACCTGGTAGCTGGTGTTCATCGCGGTCGGGAAGTCGACCTGCCAGGACGCCCGAAGCGCCTGCTTCGTCGCCTCCAGCGCCTTCCACGGCTTGTTCGCGATCTTCGACGCGAGACCGATCGCGGCGGGAAGCAGCGCCTCGGGATCGACGACGCGGGAGACCAGGCCGAGTTCGAGCGCGCGCCGGGCGTCGACCACGTCGCCGGTCAGCGCCAGCTCCGCGGCGACTCCGGCGCCGACGATCTTCGGCAGCAGCCAGCTTCCGCCGTTGCCGGGCGCGAGGCCCATGTTGATGTAGGTCTCGCCGAGCTTGGCCGCGCTCGAGGCGATCCGCAGGTCGCAGGCCAGCGCGAGGTCCAGGCCGCCGGCGGTGGCGCCGCCGTTGACGGCGGCCACGAACACCAGCCGTGACGCCACGATCCGCTGGGTGAGCGGGTACAGGGCCCGGGCGTTGAACGGCTCGCCGGTGACCGGGAACTCGTTGACGAGGTACTCGCGCATGGCGACCAGATCGGCGCCGGCGGAGAACTGCTTGCCGGCCCCGGTGATCACGACGACGCGGACCGACGGGTCGGACTCCCACTCGTCGAGCACCGAGAACAGGTCGCGCACCAACTCGACGACCACCCCGTTGCCGCGGTCCGGCCGGTTCAACGTCACCACCGCGACGCCGTGCGCCGGACGCTCGTAGTACAACGTCTCCAGGTCTACCCGTTTGCCCTTGGTCACGACTGAAGACCCTAGGACTTCGAGCCGCCGGCGATCGCGCGGTCCCCGCCCCAGTACGTGGCGCGGACCTCGCGGCGCAGGATCTTGCCGTAGGCGGAGGTCGGAAGCTCGTCGACGAAGTCGACGTTCTTCGGCTTCTTGTACCCGGCCATGAACCCGGCGCAGTAGTCGATGAGCTCCTTGGGTGTGGCCTCGGCGCCGGCCTCCAGGACGACGACGGCGTGCACGGCCTCGCCCCAGTAGTCGTCCGGGATGCCGATCACACAGACCCCGGCCACGGCCGGGTGCGTGATGAGCACCTCCTCGACCTCCCGCGGGTACACGTTGTTGCCGCCGGAGATGATCATGTCCTTGGTCCGGTCGAGCAGGAACAGGTACCCGCCGGAGTCGAACTGGCCGACGTCACCGGTGTGCAGCCACCCGCCGCGCAGGGTCTCGGCGGTCGCCTCCGGGTTGTTCCAGTACCCGGACATCACGATGTCGCCGCGGACCACGATCTCGCCCGGAGACCCCGGGCGGGCACTCCTGGTCGTTCTCGTCGAAGATCTTCACCTCGACGTCGGTGCGGGTGAAGCCGCAGCGAGGCGAGCCGCGGGTCGTCGTTCTTCACCATCTCCAGGTGCTCCTCGCGCGGGAGCACGGTGGCGGTGATCGGGCACTCGCCCTGGCCGAAGATCTGCACGAACACCGGGCCGAAGGTCTGCACGGCCTTCTTCAGGTGCTCGACGTAGATCGGCGCCCCGCCGTAACAGACGGCCTTCCAGGTCCCGATGTCGTACTTGCCCGGCTCGAACTCCTCCAGGCACTTCACGATCTGGGTCGGGGCCATGAACGCGATGTGGGTGACCCCGAGCCGCTCGACGTCGGCGAAGGTGGAGTCCGGGGAGAAGCTGGGCGAGTCGGAGATCGCGTTGTTCGCGCCGCGGGCCACCGCCGGCAGCGCCACGATGCCGCTGCCGTGCGAGAGCGGCGCGACGTGCAGCATCACGTCCTCGTGGGTGATGTTGTAGCAGTCGGCCAGGTAGTTCATGACGCAGACGCGGACCACGCGGTGGGTCCAGGTCGCGCCCTTGGGCTTGCCGGTGGTGCCCGAGGTGTAGAACAACCAGCAGGCGTCGGTCTCGTCGATGTCGACCGGCCCGGCCAGCGCATTCTGACGGGTCCGTCAGCTCGTCGTAGCTCGCGATCGCCGCCGAGCAGCCGACCCCGAAGCGGTGCTCGACAGAACCGAACGACGCCCAGTGCTCGTCCAGCGGCGCCTCGAACTCCCCGGTGTGGATCAGCACCTTCGCCCCGGAGTTCTCCACGAGGTAGGCCATCTCCAGCGGATGCAGGCGCGCGTTCATCGGCACCACGACCAGCCCGGCCGCGAAACAGCCGAAGATCACCTCGAGGATCTCGGGCCGGTTCCCCATCACGAACGCGACCCGGTCGCCCTTCTTCAGCCCGCGGGCCAGCAGCTCACCGCCGAGCGCGAGCGACCGGTCCGCGAACTCCCGGTAGGTCGTGATGGCGTCGCCGTACTGCAGCGCCGCGCGATCCGGGAAGCGGACCGCCGACTTGGTGAGAAAGGTCGCGACGTTCATCAGACCGTCCTCATGCCGCGGTGAACCAGGCGGCCGCGCGCTCCGCGATCTCCGCTGGATCGGCCGGGGCGAAACTCACCCGCTGGTCGCACACGTAGTGGTCCCAGGTGCCGTCCGCGGCCGGCTGCAGCCGGCACATCAGCTGCGGGCCCTCGTCCAGCTTCACGATGCCGATCGCGTACGGCGCCTCGACGGCGAACGTACTCGGCGGGCCGTAACGCAGGATGGTGAAGGTCTGCAACTGCCCGTTGCCCGACACCTGCTGCCAGCCGAGGCTGCCGCTGAAGCAGGCCGGGCAGCGGTACTTCGGATACATGATCAGCGCGCTGCAGTCGTTGCACTTCTGCACGATCAGCTTGCCCTCGGACAGGGCGGCCGCGAACGGGCCGGTCAGCTCGGTGTCGTTCTGGATGTATCCCGTGTCAACGGACATCAGCGGGTCGCCCTCTCCAGCATCATGATCTGCGCGTCCATGTACGAGCCGCCGGTGCCGCCGACGATGCAGCGCTGCGCGTTCGGAACCTGACGGTCCCCGGCGCGGTGCAGCAGCTGGCGGATGCCCTCGATCAGCAGTGCGGTGCCGCCGCCGACACCGGTGTGCCCGGCCGAGAGCAGGCCGCCGTTGGTGTTCAGCGGGAACTCCCCGCCCGGGGAGAACCGGCCCTTGTGGAACTCGCGGGCCGCCTCACCCTTGGGCGAGATCTGCAGGCCCTCCAGCGCGATCGCGAGCACCGCGGCGTAGGAGTCGTAGACCTCGCCGAGGTCGGCGTCCTGCGGACCCCAGCTCGCGGCCTCGTAGGCCTCCTTCGCGGCCTCGACCCAGCCGAGCACTCCGAGGTCGGCGTCCTGGCCGGCGGAGTAGTGCGAGACGCAGCCGCCGGAGCCGCCGATGCGCACCCAGGCGTCCTGCTTCTTGGCCGCCTCGGTCGCGCTCGTCATCACGAAGGCGCCGGCGCCGTCGGCGAGGAACGGGCACTCGAAGGCGTGGATCGGGTCGGAGATCATTTTGGAGTTGACGATCTTCTCGACCGTCAGTTTCTTCTCGTAGTACATCGCGTTGGGGTTCAGGTTCGCCCAGTCCCGCAGCGCGACGCAGATCGAGGCCATCTCCTCGGCCGAGGACCCGGACTGGTGCATGTACCGCTGGGTGATCAGGCCGCCGATCGCGTTGAACTGCAGGCCGGTCGGCGCCTCCCACTCCCGCGGGATGCCGTTGACCGAGAGCATGTCGATCATCGCCTGCAGGTCCGCCGAGCCCCAGCGCTCCGAGTACACGACCAGCACGTTGCGCGCCTGGCCGGACGCGATCAGGCCGGCCGCCATCCGGGTTGCGTTGTCCGAGGTCGAGCCGCCGGAATGCACCATCACCGAGCTCTTCACCCGCCCGTGCAGCCCGAGCTCCTCGGCGACCCGGCTGAAGATCAGGTCGGCCTGGTCGGGGATGCCGTGCAGGCACGGGATCAGCACGATCTGGTCGATGTCGGTGTGCGCGAGTTGCGCGTCCTTGATAGCGCGGGCCGAGGCCTCGACGATCTGCGCCATGAAGCCGCGCTCGCGGTAGACCCCGGACGGGATCTCCCCGATGCCGATGAACGCGGCGTCGTTCGCGCTTCCCGGCTCCGGGTACGGCGGGGTCCAGATGTCTGTCACGTCAGCCCTCCAGCGGCGTACGACGGCGGGCCAACATGACCCAGTGGAAGTTCATGACCGACTCGTCCTTCTGATTGATCACGTCGTAGCCGACGTGCAGGACGCCGTACTTCGGGCTCTTGTGGTTCTCGATCTCCAGCACCGTCGCGCGCACCCGCAGGGTGTCCCCGGACCGGACCGGAGCCGTGGCCCGCATCGTGCGGCACTCGATGAGCGCCTCGATGCAGTCGCCGTACCAGCCGGAGAGCGCGACCAGCCCGACGGCGATGCTGAACGTCAGCGGGCCGTGCGCGATGCGCTCGCCGAAGCGGCCGTTCTCCGCCCACATCGCGTTCACGTGCAGGGGATAGTTGTCCCCGGTCAGCCCCGCGAACAGGTTGATGTCGGCCTGGTCGACGGTTCGGCCACCGGTGAGGATCTGCTGGCCGACGGAGAAGTCCTCGAGGTAGCGCTCCTCGGGAGCCCACGTGGTCATCGGTCGCTCAGGCCCATGTGACGGGCGATCACGGTCTTCTGGATCTCGTTGGCGCCGCCGCCGACCATGCCGTGCTTGGCCTCGCGGAAGTAGCGCTCCATGTCGTACTCGGGGAGCTGGGCGTACCCGCCGTAGGCCTGCATCCCGTTGAACGCGATCCGGAACGCGGTCTCCGCGGCGAACACCTTGGCCATCGAGACCTCCTTGGAGGCCTTCTCGCCGTGCAGCATCTTCGTCGCGGCGCTGAAGACCAGCAGGCGAGCCGCGGTGAGCGCGGTCTCGTCCTCGGCCATCCGGTGCTTGATCACCTGCAGGCTGGACAACGGGCGGCCGAAGGCGATCCGGTTCTTCGTGTAGTTGATGGTGTCGTCGAGCGCGGTGCGCGCGTTGCCGACGTAGGACGCGGCCAGGCCCAGCCGCTCGTAGTCCAGGTGCTCGGCCATGTAGCCCCAGCCCTTGCCGATCTCGCCGATGACGTTGCTCTTGGGCACGCGCACGTCGGTCAGGAAGATCTCGGTGGTACCCAGGCTGCGCCGGACCAGCGTCGGCATCTTGCGGATGTCCAGGCCCTCGGCCGTGTTCGGCATCAGGAAGGTGGAGAGTCCGTCGTGCCGCTCAGGCCCGGTTCGTGCCGTCATCACGATCCAGGCGCCGGGCAGGTGGGCGCCGGAGCACCAGGTCTTGTTGCCGTTGAGGACCCAGTCGTCGCCGTCCTCGACCGCCTTGGTCGAGATGGCCGCCGCGTCCGAACCCGCCGAGGGCTCGGAGATCGAGATCGAGAACCGGCGCTCGCCCTTGAGGAAGGCCGGGATGTGCTCGGCCTGCTGCTCCGGGGTGCCGTGGTAGACGATGTTGCTGATCGTGAACATCGAGGTCATCAGGCAGGCCGCGGTGTCGAGGCTGAACTTGGCGATCGCCTCGCAGAAGATCGCGTACATCACCGGGTCGGCGGCGACCCCGCCGTGCTCCTCCGGGACGAGCATCCCGAGCCAGCCGTTGTCGGCCGCCTTCCGGTACACCTCGTCGGGGAACTGACGGTTCTCATCGTGCTCACGCGTGTACTCCCGTCCCACCTCTTTCTCCATGAAGCGGTGCAGCATGTCCTTCCACGCGAGTTGTTCGTCGGTGTGCCGGAAGTCCACGACGGCTCCTTGCAGTGGGGGCGGAGGGTGGTCCGAGACCAACACTAGACAATCGTTCGTTAGGGCGAAAGAGTGGGCCAGAACACACGTTCATCCCGCCCCGGTTCGCCGGCCGTGGAATCAGCCCGGAAGGACAGCCCCAATGACGCGCATCGCCCCGACGTTCGCCGACTACAAGGACAAGTACGCGAACGTCGCGTTCGAGCGGAACGACGGCATCTGTGAGATCACGCTGCACACCGAGGGCAAGCCGCTGGTATGGAGCGCGACCTCGCACGACGAGATCGCCTACGCGCTCGGGGACGTGGCCAACGACCCGGACAACAAGGTCGTCATCATCACCGGGGCCGGCGACGCCTGGTGCCCGGAGATCGACTTCAGCTCGTTCAACCTGGCGACCGCGGCCGCGTGGGCCGAGATCATGCACGAGGGCGCCCGCCTGCTGACCAACATGCTGGCGATCCAGGTGCCCGTCATCTGCGCCGTCAACGGTCCGGTGCTCAACCACCCGGAGCTGCCGGCGCTCGGCGACATCGTGCTGGCCTCGGAGACCGCGACCTTCTCCGACTCCCCGCACTTCGCCTCCGGCATCGTGCCCGGCGACGGCGCGCACATCGTGTGGACGCACCTGCTCGGCCCGAACCGCGGCCGCTACTTCCTGCTCACCGGACAGACGCTGAACGCCCAGCAGGCGCTGGACTACGGCGTCGTGTCCGAGGTGCTGCCGGCCGACCAGCTGATGGCCCGGGCCCGCGAGCACGCCGCCAACATTGCCGCCAAGACCCCGATCGCCCGCCGCTTCGCCCGCCGGGTCTGCACCCGCGAGTGGACGCGACTGCTGACCAACGACCTCGGCTACGGCCTGGCCCACGAGGCCCTCGGCGTCCTCGACCTGATGGACGTGATGAAGGCGCAAGCCGAAGGCTGACCCCAGACCCCGCTACGTCCGACCAGCTGCGGCCTGTAGGCCTCATGTGGTCGGACGCTACGCGGGGTTCAGTCCAGGTATTTCTTCGCCGAGGTCAGTTCAGGACGCTGGCCGTCGGCCTTCTTGGTCAGCTTGACGAGCAGGCCGTAGTAGCGCCGTGCCTCCGCCTTCTCGCCGGCCATCGTGGCGGCTCGGGCGGCACCGTAGAGGCCGCGGAAGCGATTGGGCTCGACCTGCTGTGAGGCCTGGAACTCCGTCAGCGCCTTCGCCGGCTGCTTTAGATCGAGGAGCATCTCGCCGAGCAACTCCCGGGCCGGCACCAGCGGGCCCGGCATCACCGGGTGCTTCTCGGTGGCGTCTTCCCGGTCCGCGGCGTCGCGCATCAGCTCCAACGCTTCGGCGTCACGGCCGCCAGCCAGAGCGCTCCAGGCGGCCACGGTGGTGCTCTGGATGTCAGCCTGCCCGGCCCAGTAGTCCTGCTTGGCCACGAGCATGGCGGCCTTCAGGACTCCAAGCCGTTCCTGCTCGACCTTGGCCGCGGCCAGGTCGCCGGACCGGGCGGCGCCCAGCCCGCGGGCGAAGGCGTTGACGGCTTCGGCCTGCGGGAAGCGACTCCAGTCCAGGTTGGCCGGGTGCAGCTTCAGGCCCGCGGCCTGGTTCCACTGACCACGTTCGAACGCGTACCGGGCCGGGATCGCCGCAAAGGCGTAGGCACCGGCGAAGACCTCGACGTCGAGATGCTGGATCGCGTTGATCTCATCGAGCACACCCTTGGCGTCCTTGTCCCGACCCTCTTGCAGGTAGGCGTACATCAGATAGTCGAGCGCGTGGAGGGCGTTGTACGAGCCGGCGCCCTGGTGGTGTCCGGCGGTGAGTTCGTCCTTGGCCGATTTCGCGGAGACGCTGTTGGAGGCGATCGAGGCGTCCCAGTCACCGAGCCGGGTGAAGATGTGCGAGGGCATGTGCAGGGCGTGCGGCGCACCCGGCGCGATCTTGGAATAGCGCTCGGCGGCCTTGATTCCGTCGGCGGCGCCGGCCGGGTAGTCGTAGCTGTGGATCAGGTAGTGGGCCACGCCGGGGTGGTCGGGCTGGACGACGGCGATGCGTTCCAGGATTCCTTGCGGCCTTCTTCTGGTTGGCGTAGGTCTTGTCGGTCGGTGGGGCGGTGGCATCGAGGGAGAGGGCGTAGAAGATCTGCCCCTCCGTGTCGTCCGGGTACTCCTCGACCAGTTGACCCATGGCCGCGGCGTAGGCCTTCGCCCTGGTGGCGTGATCGACGGTGGCGGCGTCCCGGTAGAAGGTGCCGACGGCGTTGATGTAGGCCTCCTCGCGCTCCGTGTCGGCCTCGGCGGCCACGGCCCGCTCGACGGCCGCCAGGCCGTCGACGAGAGCCGGACCGGTCAGCGGCCAGGCGAAGGGGTTGCCGAGCAGGCTCATGGCCACGCCCCAGTGCGCCATGGCACAGGAGTCGTCGAGCTCGGCGACCTTGGTGAAGCCTTCGATCGCCGGCGCGAACCAAAACGAGTGCAGCAGGGCGGCAGCTCGGTTGAACTCAGCCTGCGCAACGGGAGAACACGAGACCGCGAAGTCCACCGTGCCCAGTTCTCCCGGGGCACCGTGCGCGTGCCCGTCGGACTCGCCCTGCGCAGCCGCCGTCGTGGCGGCGGCCGTCGTCTCCGGCGCGTCCGCGGCGTCACAGCCGGCCAAGAGCAACACACCTGCGACCAAGTAGCTGCCGATGTTGGCGATGCGGTCCATCTGAACCTCCTCAACGGACCGAGGTGGTCCGTCTCTGGACACGAACCTAGGTACCAGGCCTGCGGCGGTCTGCCGTACAAGTACTGAATTCACGTACGCAGCGGATCTAGGTCAACCTTGGCTCGCGCCTGCGGCAGCCACCTCGCCACGGGCAAGCGCGAGAACGTCGGCGAGATGCATCGTCGCGCCGCGGCGCTCACAGGCCTCCGCCTCGGCCGGTCCCAGCGCGGCGTGCACCTGGTCCCGGCAGTCATGCAGCCGTCGCGCCAGGACGGCCAGCACGCCTTCCTCCTCCCGCAGCAGGCCACGCAAGGCGATCGCCGCACCGAGCAGGGTGGCCGCGGCTTCGGGCCGCTCCGGCGCCAGCACGATCGCCGAAAGCTCCAGGGCCTCGGCCGCCCAGGCCGCCCCGCCCATCTCGCGCAAGGTGGCGAGAGCCTCGTCGAGCGGTCCATAGGTCTCCGCGATCAGGTCGGTCATGACCGCAGCCTCGGCGGCCCGGATGAGCGCCATCACGCGCACCCGGGTTCCGGGGCTCCGCCGGGCGGCCCGGACAGCCGTCGCCGCATGCCGCATGCCCGCCTCGGCATCGCCAGCCGCAGACTCGATCAGGGCCAGCACCGCCGACGTCTGCGCCTCGAAGTAACTGTCGCCTCCCCCGATCAGCTCGAGCCCAGCGTGCGCCCACTGGCGCGCCCGGTCCAGATCGGCTCGCGCCAGCGACGCGGTCGCGGCCTCATAGCTGACCATGGCCCGGAGGCCCATCGGCAGTCCCGGATTCGTCGCCAGCTCGACGTGAACCTCGTCCACGGTGGCGAACCGCCCAGTAGCGGTCTCGCGCTGCGTGCGGATCGCACGCGTCCACGCGAGCATCACCTCGTCGCCACCCTCGAGCGCGAGCGCCAGCGCCTCCGCGACCAATGCGTCGAAGCGCTCCATCGACCCCGGGTTCTGGCTGGCCAGCAACGCGTAGGCGAGAGCCAGCCGCGCGTGGACGCGGAGCGCGAGATGACCCGGTCCCGGGACCGCGACCGCACGCTCCGTCCACTCGACGGCGTCAAACTGGCCCGAGAACCACCAGTAGACGTACTGCTGAGCTACCAGGGACAGCACTCCCTCCCCGTCGCCCCGTTCGTGCGACCAGACCATCGCCGAGCGCAGGTTCTCGGTCTCGACCTCGGCCCGCCGTAGCCAGTTCACCAGGACCCCGTCGTAGACCCACTCCCCAAGCGCGGCGAAGAAATCTCGGTGCCGGCGTCGCACCACGTCCGTCTCGCCAGCGTCGGCCAGCCGCTCGGTCGCGTACTGGCGAACGCTCTCCAGCAGGCGGTATCGCACGGGGAGGTCCTCCTCGACGTGCACGCCCATCACCAGGGACTTGTCGGCGAGGCGACCGATCAGCGCCAGCACCTCCGCTGGCTTCGGCCCGTCGAGGTAATCGGCCATCGACGTCACCGCCTCCGCGGCCGCCAGATCGAAGTCGGCGGGGAACACGGCGAGGCGGCGCAGGACGACCCGCTCACGCTCCGAGAGCAGGTCGTGGCTCCAGTCGATGGTGGCCTGCAAAGTCTGGTGGCGCGGGTCGGCAGTTCGCGGCCCGTCACCCAGCAGGGCAAAGCGGTCGTCGAGGCGCTCGGCGATCTGATGAGCACTCAGCAACCGGGTGCGCGAGGCCGCGAGTTCCAGGGCAAGCGGACTTCCGTCCAACCGGCGGCAGATCCGCGCAACCGCGGCGGCGTTGGCGTCGGACAGCGCGAAGCTGCCATTGGACTCCCGGGCCCGGTCGGAGAACAGTCGGACGGCGTCGGAGTCGGCGACGTCCGCGACGGTCCCGGCGTCCGCGGCCGGCAATCCGAGTGGTCCGACCCGCAGGACGGATTCACCCGCGACGCCCAGCGTCTCCCGGCTGGTGGCCAGAACGGTAATGCCCGCGCACGAGGTCAGGACTCGGTGCGCCACGTGGGCCGCGGCCTCCACCACCTGCTCGCAGTTGTCCAGAACGACGATCGCGCGGCGACGAGAGAGCTGGTCACACACGGCGTCGAGGAGCGGGCGGCCGGTCCCAGCTACGGCGGCCAGGTCGAGCCCGACCCCGGCGGCCACGGCCTGCGCCACCAGCGCCGGATCGCGCACCGGCGTCAGGTCCACGAACCACGCTCCGTCGGCGAACTGGGCCGCAACCCGATCGGCCGCCGCGAGCGACAACCGGGTCTTGCCGGCGCCGCCGGCCCCGGCCAGCGTCACCAGGCGAGCCCGGCCCAGCAGGTCCACGAGTTCGCCGAGCTCGCCGACCCGGCCGATGAATGTCGTGAGCGGCACCGGCAACGCGTTCCGCGGCCCACCGCCTGTTCGAAGCGGTGGGAACTCACGGCGCGAGGCCGGCGTGCATCACCTGGAACACCCGCTCGCCGCCGCGACAGGTCAGCGAACGGTACTCGCCGAGTTCGTGCAGGCTCACCTCGGGCGGATGGTGGCCGCGAGATCCGCGGCCGGACCGGAACACAGCACCTGACCACCCCAGGCCGTGCTCATCAGCCGTGCCGTCCGGTTGAGGGTCGGGCCGAAGTAGTTCCCGTCCCGGCTCTGGGCGGCGCCGACATGCACGGCCATCCGGACCCGGAGCTCACCCGCCTGCCACCCGGACGCGGCGGACAACGCGCGTTGCGCCTCGATCGGCCGCTCCCAACGCGTCCGCCACCGTTCCGAAGGCCGCGCACATCCCGTCGCCGGTGTGGCTGAAGACATCGCCACGCCACTCGGTACAGGCGGCCGCGAGCAACTCGTCGTGCCGGGCAAGGTCGGCTGCCATCGCGTCGCCATCACCCTCCCAGCGCCGGGTGCTGGACTGGATGTCGGTGAACAGGAACGCCACGGTGTCGGTGAAGCTGGTGGCCGGGCCGGCCGCGGCTGGTCCGAGCAGGCTCGGCCGCTGCTGCAGGACGGCGGACTCCAGGTCGCGCAGCTCCGGGTTGGGCTCGATGCCGAGTTCGTCGTCGAGGATGGTCCGGACTCGCTGGTACGCCGCCAGTGCGTCCTTCTGCCGGCCCAGCCGGTACAGCGCCACCATCAGCTTGCCCCAGGCCCGTCTCGCGCAGCGGGTGGTCCGTCACATGCGCCTCGAGGCGGGCCGCCGCCTCGGCTGGGCGTCCGTCCGCGAGTTCGGCCTCGGCCAGCTTCTCGACGGCCGCCAACCGCAGCTCCTCCAGCCGCGCGGACGATCGCGTCCAGCGCGGGCGAACCGGCGTCCCCGCCGAGGGCAGTCCCCCGCCACGAGGTCGAGGCGCCGGACCAGGGACCCGACATCCGCGGCGGCGGCGGTGCGCTCGAAGCGCCCGGCGTCGACGACATCCGGGTCGACGTCGAGCACGTAGCCCGACCCACGCGCGAGCAGCCGCGACGGGGCATCCTCTGCTTCGCCCTCGGGACCGCCGTCAGCCAGCAGCCGGCGCAGCCGGTACACCAGGCTGCGCAGCGTGGTTCTGGCGGACTCCGGGGGGTCGTCCCCCCACAGCAGGGTGAGCAGCCGGTCGGTGGACAGGACGGCACCTGGGCTCAGCGCCAGCGCCGCCAGCAAGGCACGCTGCTTCGCGCTGGCGACCTCGACGATCCGACCCGCGACCGCGACCTCGATCGGGCCGAGCAGAAGCACCTCGATCCGGGGCGCAGTACCGTCCATCTGCCTGCTCACCACCTCGCCGATG
>CAVRLI010000012.1:0-111827 GCA_963722375.1 uncultured Actinomycetota bacterium | reverse complement strand
AGGTGGTGGCCGGGCGCAGCCGTCCCGTGCCGATCAGCTCGGCCAAGGGGTGGTTCTCCGCCGGGATCAACCGCGCAATCACGGTGCCGCGTTCGGTCACCTCGATCGCCTCGCCACGCTTGACCCGCGCCAGCACCACGGCGGTGTCCTGGGTCAGCTCACGCACGGGGACCTCAGTCATGACCAGAGTGTAGTACAAAAATCTAGTACATGCTGCAGAGCCGAGGCACAGGTGGCTATTAGGCCCCGGGAGTCTTGCGACGCCGGGCTGCGGGCGGGACCGCGTACTCATGGTCGTTGAGCTTCTCGGCGACCAGCCCGCGGATCCCTACCTGGCGCAGGTGGTCGAAGAACTGGCCCCATCTCGTCGGCAGTGGCGTCGACGCTTGTCGGCGTAGCTCGTCGAGCAGCGCGAGCAGCATCTCTTTGCGGCGTTGCCGGTAGTCGCGCAGGCTGCGTCTGCGGTCGGGGCACCGCTACACCCGGGCCAACGTCTCGTCCCCCTCCGCTGGTTCGACATGCCGAGCTCACGGAACCGCGCGTATAGCTCCTCGAGCTGATCCTCGCGACCCAGGGCCAGGGTGTAGAGCTCGTTCACGTGATCCGAGGTGCCTGCAGCCGGCGGGCGTCGTTCGGTGGGGGCACGAAGAACCAGAGCTCAGCGGGACAGTCGAACACGCAGGTGAGCGCGAGGATCTCCTGGGCATCGAACTCGCGGCGCTTGTCCCCGCCGAACACCGCTCCAGTGCCGAAATGCTGGCCTGGGGGAGGCGCTGGCCCCACCGCTCAAGTGCGACCGCGGCCTCGTCCTGGGTCAGTCCGCGCGGCTCCCGGGCCCGGCGGAAGTTGTAGGCGATGACCTCGTTGAGATTCACCGCGTCCGGGGCGGTGGCTCCTCGACGATGGGGCGGTGCGTCCGTCTTCGTTCGCTTGCGTCCAGGTGACATGACCACCACCGTACACGGCGCGACGCATATATCGAGAGTTGCCACAGACAGTGAATCAGCGGTATTGTCTGGAAGTCGTGGCGTTAACAACCGTGCAGCAACTATCACCCGGGAGGGCTCATGGAACTTCTCACCGTCCAGCAGGCCGCACAGCGACTCGGCACTTCGGTCCGGTTCGTGTGGCGGTTGCGCGCCGAGCGGCGCATCGCGGTGGTCAAACTCGGCAAGCACGTTCGGATCGACAGCGACGACCTCGACGCGTACATCAACGCCGGCCGGCAGGAACCTGGTAGACGAAGCCGGCCGCTAGGGAAGTCCCCGACAGGAATCATGGCCAGACTGGGCGTCGGCGGTCGGTGGCACGGCTCGGCCGTACCAGCGATCGTCGGACCAACCCATCCCTTCTTCCGCGTGGGGGTCATTCATGCCATCAACTGGCACTGGACGCCGAGGCAGATCGTCCGCCAAGCGGCAAACGGGACCTGGTATCTCGTCGTCGACATCGGAGTGGGGGCCGACCGCGAACAGACCCGCCGTCGGGGCTTCCCCTCGCAGAAGGCCGCCCAGGCCGAACTCACGCGCATCCTGGGCTCGCTGGAACAACGGACCTACGTCGCCCCGCAACGTCAGACGCTGGCCGACTTCCTGACCCAGACCTGGCTGCCTGCGGTCGAGCACACCATCAAGCCGGGGACTTTCGAGTCCTACCGCCGCAACGTGCGGCTGCACATCGCCGGCCGACCCATCGGGCGACGACTGCTGCAAGAGGTAGACCCAACCCAGTTGAACGCGTTGTACGGGGCGCTGCTCGCCGGGGACGGCGCACATCGGGCGCTCAGCCCGCGCTCGGTGGCCTACATCGCCGCGATCCTGCACCGGGCCTTCCGGGACGCAGTTCGCTGGCAGGCGGTCGTCCGCAACCCCGCCGACGCCGCCGATCCGCCGCGAGCTGCTCGCCGGAACGATTTGGCGACCTGGAGCGGGGCCCAGTTGCACACGTTCCTGGACTCGGTCGATAAAGACCGCCTCCGGGTGTGCTGGTGGCTGCTGGCCACCACGGGCATGCGCCGAGGGGAGGTCCTCGGGCTGCGGTGGGCTGACGTCGATCTGGATGCCGGCACGCTGCGCGTCGTCCGAACGCTCATCACGACCGATGTTCAGCGCAAGGGCGCGCCCGGCATGGCTTGGGGGACGCCCAAGACCGCCAAGGGTCGCCGGATCGTGGCCCTGGATCCCGCCACCGTTGCCGCTACTTCGTCTGCACCGCACGCGCCAGCTGGAAGAACGGTTGCGCTCCGGAGAGGGCTACGACGACCAGGACCTGGTGGTCTGCGCAGCCGACGGGACGCCGATCCATCCGAAGGCCATCAGCTACCAGTTCGGTAAGGCCGCACGCGCTGCCGGCCTTCCCCGGATCCGACTCCACGATCTCCGCCACACCCACGCGACTCTTGCTCTCAAGGTCGGGGTGCACCCGCGCATCGTCCAGGAGCGGCTCGGGCCACCGCGAACGTGTCAATCACGTTGGACACCTACTCACACGTCGATCTCGACATGCAGGCCAGCCGCCAAAGCCGGGTCGTGGCACTCATCGTGCCCGCGGTTAACGCTGCTTCGCCCCAGCGCCCTAGTTTCTGACCACTTCTGTGACCGGGCCGGCCGATCTTCAGCGACGGCGACGCATCCCGAGGCCTCACCTGCGGAAACGTCGCCGGGGCTGGCGGTGGCGGTGGGATTTGAACCCACGGATGCTTGCACATCACACGCTTTCGAGGCGTGCTCCTTCGGCCGCTCGGACACGCCACCGTCGGAGACGATATCAAGCGGGGCGCGTGCGTCCCCGCCGCTTCAGCGGCGTCCCGGCCCGCTCGAGCAGGACCATCCCGGGCACGAAGAGCAGCGCACCGGCGGCGCCGATCCCGAAGACGTACCACCAGAGCTCGCCGCCGGCCGTGTACACGCCCGGCCCGTACCAGCGCATCTCCTGGACGAAGATCACCATCACGATGTTGGCCATCAGCTGCCAGAACAGCAGAGCCAGCACGAAGGCGGCGACGATGGCGAAGGCGACGGCCATCCCGACCCCGCCGAGTGCGGTGAGCGCCAGCGCGGCGAAGGGCCGCTTCTTGGCAGGCTCGGCCGGCTGGTCGGCCGGCGGGCCCCACCCACTCATGAAGCGTCCGCCCGGTGCGCGGCGAAGAACGCGGCGAGGGCCGCCGAGCACTCGGGCGCCAGCACCCCGCTGATGACCTCGGGGCGGTGGTTGAGCCGGCGGTCGCGCAGCACGTCCCAGAGTGATTCCACGGCGCCGGCCTTCGGGTCGGTCGCGCCGTAGACGACGCGGGCCAGGCGGGAGAGCCCGATCGCGCCGGCGCACATGGTGCAGGGCTCCAGCGTGACGACCAGGGTGCAGCCCGCCAGTCGCCACTCGCCGCGGGCCGCGGCGGCTTCGCGCAGCGCCAGCACCTCGGCGTGCGCGGTCGGGTCGCCGTCCGCCTCGCGCCGGTTGCGGCCGCGGCCGATCACGGTGCCGTCGGCGTCCAGGACCACGGCGCCGACCGGGATGTCACCGGTCGCCACTGCGGCGTCAGCCTCCCGCAGCGCCTCGCGCATCGCGGGTTCCCAGGCCGACCGCAGAGCGTTCAGCGCACGGACTCCAGCGCCTCGGCGGCGCCGGCGGCCTCGGCGAGCGTGGTCAGGATCTCCGAGGGCAGCAGGCCCTCCTTCGCGCACAGGGCGAGCAGGGACTCCCCGCCGGTGCCGAGGTCGGAGAGCAGGTCCGAGTCGCCGACCGGACCGCTGTCCAGTTCCTCGGGCTCGTCCTCGTCGTCGTCCTCATCGTCGTCTCCGTCGTCGACCTCGACCTCGAGGTCGTCGACGCCGATCGCCGTACCCCGGCCCGCGGCCTCGAGCAGCATCTCGGCGTAAGCGGAGATCCCGACGGCGTCGCTGTCCGAGACGAACACCCGCGGATCGTCCTCGCCGTCCACCCGCACGACGGCGAACCACGCGTCCTCCTGCTCGAAGAAGAGCAGCGCGGTGGAATCGGTCTCGGACAGATCCGATGACTCGCGCATCTGATCCGCGAGATCGGTCAGGTCGTCGATCTCATCGAGGTCGATGTCGTTGGCGTCCCACCCGTCTTCGTGACGGGTCATTACGACGGCGAAGTACCCCACGGTCCGCTCCCCAGCGTCAATCGGCCAACGCAGCATCAAGTGCGCGACGGTACGGCTCGGCGAAACCGAGACGCGCCGCGATGCTGTCGAGCATTTCATCCGGATACAGGTTGTCGTCGTCGCACAACGCGCCCAGTTCCATCGCCTTTAACCCGAGGTCGGAGAAAATCTGCATATCCCCGGCCGGCTGGATGCGCTCGTCCTCATCCGGTCCGGGCAGCGGCAGGTCGAGCGCCTCCAGCACCTCGCCGGCGATGGGCGATTCGCCGGCCGCGGTGACGTCGGAGAGCAGCAGCGAGACCTCGTGGCCGCGGATCCGCACCGCGACGAAGAAGTCGTCCTCGACCGAGACGAAGCCGATCGCCCCGCCGTCGGCCGCCTGCCGCCGGGTCGCATCCACCAGGGCATCGAGGTCGTGGCCCACCACGTTCGGAAGCACGCTGGCTTCCCAGCGGTCGTCCTCCCGGTAGACGACCACCGCGAAATCAGTGGTTTCGCTGGGCATACCGAACTCCCTGACCTGGGGTGCACGTCGATCCTGACAGATGTGGGCGCTGACGGGCAGGGTCGACGAGAAGCTCGACGAGGTCGGCTAGATCGTCCCCGGGCTAGGCAATGCGGGCGACCACCTCTTCGGCCTCGCGCAGCAGCTCGGCCGCGTCGCCGCACAGGACCGTGGCGGTGCCGAACAGCGGGTTCTCCACGCCCGCGAAGCCCGGGCCGGTCGCGTCGACGAGCACGATGACGGTCCCGGCCCGCGTCACCTCGAGCACCGGCATGTCCAGCGCCGGGTTCACCACGTCGTTGGCGCCGACCACCAGCGCGACGCTCGCTGCGTCGAAGCGGGCGGTGTCGAGGTCGCGGCGGGCGGACCACGGGACGCCGGCCGCATCGAGCAGCCCGTCCAGATGCCCGGGTACCCGCCCGGCCACCGGGTGCAGCGCGAACTCCACCTCCACCCCCCGGCGGTGCAGGGTCTCGGCGAGGCGCGCGAGGGTGTGCTGGGCCTGCGCGACCGCGACGCCGTAGCCGGGGACGAGCACCACCCGGCCGGCCGCGGCGAGCGACCGCCCGACCTCCTCGGTGCTCATCGCAGGCGTGTTCACCGGAGGACCTTCCCGCGGTGGGTCACGCAGCAGGCCCCGACGATCTCGTCGGCCAGGTCGGGGGAGCGCACCCCCTCGGGGCCGAGGTACTCCAGCAGGCTGGCGACGTTGTGCGCGAACATCCGGCTGGCGTGGGTGGGCAATTGGCTGGGCACGTCCGCGCCGCCCCAGAGCAGGACCCCGTCGCCGACGAACTCCTCCGTGCCGGCCCGGACTCCCTCCACGTTGCCGCCGGCCTCGGCGGCCAGGTCGACCACCACGGAGCCGGGCCGCATCGCCTCGACCATCGCGCGGGTGACCAGCACCGGGGCGTCATGGCCGGGGACGGCGGCGGTGGTGATCAGCGCGTCCGCGGCGGCCACGTGCGGGGCGAGCAGTTGCTGCTGCCGCGCGGCCCGCTCCGGGTCCATCAGCCGGGCGTACCCGCCCGGGCCGGTGAGCGGCTCCAGGCCGAGCTCCAGGAACTCCGCCCCGAGGCTGCGGATCTCCTCGGCCGAGGAGATCCGCACGTCGTAGCCGGCGACCTTCGCCCCGAGCCGGCGGGCGGTCGCGATCGCCTGCAGCCCGGCCACCCCGGCGCCGAGCACCAGGACCTGGGCCGGCGGCAGGGTGCCGGCCGCGGTGTGAAGGCCGGGCAGGAACCGGGGCAGCCGCTCGGCGGCGACCAGGGCACCGCGGTAGCCGGCGACCAGCGCCTGGGAGGTGAGGGCATCCATCGCCTGGGCCCGGGAGGTCCGCGGGATCAGCTCCAGGGCCAGCGCGGTCACCCCGCGCCCGCGCAGAACCCCGATCAGCTCCTGCTCCTCGCGCACCGGGAGGAATGAGACGGTCAGGGTGCCGGGAGCCAGCCGGCGGGCCGTTGCCAGGTCCGGCGGCCTCACGGAGAGCAACACCTCGGCGCCCTCGACCGGGTCCGGTGTCACCCGAAAGGCGGAGTTTCTGTACGCGGCGTCCGGGAAAAAACTGTTGTGGCCGGCACCGGCTGCGACCGCGGTACTGAAGCCCCGTGCTCGCAGCCGGCCGGCCACTTCCGGGACGAGGGCCACCCGCCGCTCACCAGGGCGGTTCTCGGCCAGCACGGCGACCGAGACGGAGGAGCCCACCTGCCGACGCTAGCGCGGCGTCCGTTTGCCGCGCAGACAGCCCGTGTTACCCGTGAGGTTATTGTGGCTTATGAGGTTAATGCCTTAGGGTGCCAAGTGATCGCGTTGCCGCAGGGCAACGAAGTTCGCCGCCGGCCTCTGGGGGAAAGACGTGTCGACGTTGCGTAAGCACCCGGTCGTCGCGTTCGCCGTGCTCATCTTCGCGCTGGTGGCACTGACCCAGCAGCCGGATCGCTCGGCCGAGGCGGTCGGCAACGCCTGGGACGGTGTCTCGGGCGGGACCACCTCGTTCGTGGACAGCTTCTTCACCTTCACCGAGAACCTCGGCGGCGACGACACCGACAACGACAACAACGCCTCCTGAGGCGCCCGCGGCCGTGACCACGATCGCCCCGAGCAGGACCGCCGGGACCTACCTGGTCGGCAAGTACCTGCTCCCGGCGGAGCGGGTGGTCGTCATCCAGCGCCGCCACTACGCGGAGCTCGCGGTCCCCCTGAGCGCCTTCTTCGGCGGTTTCGTGGTCGCGATCTTCCTCGACATCGCGCTGCCGACCTCCTCGGCCGGCGCCCGCGACCTGATCTGGCTCGCCTGGTCCGCCACCTGCTTCTACCTGGCCTGGGCGCTGCTGTCCTGGTGGTTCACCCGGTTCGTCGTCACGAACAAACGCCTGATGCTGGTTCACGGCATCGTGCTGCGCCAGGTCGACATGATGCCGATGGGCAAGGTCACCGACATGCGCTACGAGCGCTCGGTGCCAGGCCGGCTGCTCGGGTTCGGGGCCTTCATCATGGAGTCCGCCGGCCAGGACCAGGCGCTGTCCCGGGTCGCGTTCATCTCGCGTCCGGACGAGCTGTACCGGGAGATCTGCACGATGCTGTTCACGCCGGATCTGGTGGCCATCGCCCCGGCCGACGAGGACGACGGGACCGGCCCCGACAACGGGGTGTTTCGAGGGGCTTGGGCCGGGTTCGGACCTGACGATGCGGATCCTGACGCTCCCTCAATGTGATCAAGGTTCGGACCCTCTTTGCCTTACTCTCGGTGATTCAAGCCTCGTCGGGGCGTAGCCGTTGACTGACCGGCCGGTCAGTCCGGAGCAACGAAAAGCTCACGCTGCGTGATCACACGCGGCACACACGTCCGTGCTGAACCGGTCTGTCCGGATATTTCAGCGTTTCCCTGCGGCAACATCGGGGAAAGGTGCACGATCAGTGATGCCTGGTTGTCCGGCCTAGGGAGGGGTCGTGCGATCAACGACGGGTGGGGTTTCGATTACTTATCGTCACCACGCATGGCCGGTCAGGGTCGCCTCGTTTCCTGAGACTTTGAACGGTCATCTCCGCCGTATGGGTGGTAGCGGTTATTACACGTAGCTACTCTCCAATGGACCGATCGCCCCACATGCACCGTTAATCCCTTACATCCCTAACGACACAGGATGACGGACGGTGAGGCGACCTACCGCTCGCCCGAGCGGCAGGAGCAGGGGAGGAAAGTGCGATGGACGCGGTTAAGAGGCCAGCCAGCCTCCTTCCGCGAGCGCGCGCTCACTCCGGTTCGGTCCTAACCGACGCAGCGCCAGTTGCGTCTGAGCAAACGAGTTCGACTTCTCCAACTCTCGTCGGTGGCCGCGCGTGGGCGACCGGCGTGGAGGCCGCGGGGGGCGCGGTTCGGATCGTCGCTGCAGGGGGTAACGGCAGCGGCTGGGCCAGGGATGAGGAGTCCGACGGGTCGAAGTTCGGCCGGCCGGCTTCCTGGCGGAGACGAGCGAGTGGCGACGGTGTTCACGGGTTGTCCGGGCGTACCGGGCGGCGGGTACGGGACAGAATTCGGCAAAACCGAATCAATCTCGGTAACGTGCCTACCCCTGAATGCGAATGTATGTCCATGTACGTGAACGAGGGACGGGTTGTTCCGGGCGCCACCACGGTGGCCGGCTTCTCGGTCTCATCGGCTCCCAGGACCTCGGTCTTGAGCGCTGGTGAACCCGCCCGAGGTGTGGGCGGTCTTCTCCAGTCGGCGTCCGCGCCGGCTGAGCCCCCGGTGTCGTCATTTGACGGGTTCTCCCGAACCCCGACGACGACGGCACCTGCCCCGATCGGCGTTCTGCAAGGGGAAGTGTCGCCCCGAAGCAGCGCGGTGCGAGCCGCGGTCAGCGTCGAGCCGGCAGGACGGTTGCCAACTGGCTAACCGCCCGAACGGCCGCAAGGTCGGTCGGTCCTGCACACGGGGCAGGGCCGGAAGCGCACCACCGCAACACACCTGACCCTTATACGACCCAACGTGAACTCGAAGGAGGGGCTTCAATGCGAGCCTCGAAGAAGGTTAAGGGAGCCGTGCTCCTTTCGGCGGGTGCCGCCCTCGTGCTTGGCGCCCCCACCGTCCACGCTGACTCCAGCGCGGACGACAACAACGGACTGGTGAGCGGCCTCAATCTGCTCAACGACGTCCAGCTGAACGTTCCCGTCACCGTTGGTGGCGCGGGCGTGCTGGGTGTCGGCGAGGGCAGCTCGACCGTCACCACCACGAACGAGAAGAGCGGCGGCGGCGGCGGAGACTCCTCTGCCGACGACAACAGCGGCCTCGTCTCCGGCGTCAACGCCGGTAACAACCTGCAGGCCAACGTGCCCGTCACCGTCTGTGGTGTCGGCGCGCTGCTGGCCCGCGGCGAGGGCGACTGCACCGTCGAAGCCCGCAACTCCAAGAGCGGCGGCGGCGGTTCCTCGTCGGCCGACGACAACAACGGCCTCGTGGCCGGCGCCAACGCGCTCAACAACGCGCAGCTCAACGTTCCCGTCACCGTCTGCGGCCTGGCCGTGCTCGGCGACGCGGAGTGCGAGGCTGACGTCGACGTCTCCAACTCCGGTGGCGGCGGCGGCGACGACGCCGACAGCAGCGCGGATGGCAACAGCGGCCTGGTGGCCGGCCTCAACCTGCTGAACAACCTGCAGGCCAACGTGCCGGTGACCGTCTGTGGCCTGGCCGTGCTCGGCGAAGCCGACGCGACCTGTGAGGTCAACGCCAGCAACGACGACGACGGTGACGTGGCCGGCGAGAACCGTGACCGCAACTCCGCCGTCCGTGGCGCGACCCTCCCGCACACCGGTGCGGCCGGTCTCGCTCTGATTCCGTTCGGGCTGGCCCTCGTAGCCGGTGGTGTGGCGCTTCGTCGCCGCGTCTCCTCGGAGAGCTGAACCAGCACGGAACAAGCTCAGGACCGCAACGCCGGGAATTCTCTTCCCGGGCGGGCACCCCCCCGGCCTGTCCGGGGAGACCCGGCAAGCGGACCTGATGGTGATCAGACCTGACACCGGCTGATCGCCGAGCGGTACAAGGAAGGCACCGGAAACGGTGACCCTGGGCCCGAGCCCGGGCCTGGCAGAGATGCCAGGTCCGGGCTCCGGTCGTTTAACGGCCCATTCCGGTCGCTCAACGGCCCACTCCGGCCAGGAATGACCCGCTTAGGGTCGGCCAAACCCGACCGCGGGCAGGTTTTTTTGGTCGCGGAGCGTAGCTTCCGCCCGCCGATAGCCCGTGTTTGTCCTGTTTTCGCTGGTCACAAGGACGCACGCAGCACACAGCGCCCCGAAAAGCCGGAACCGACGCGGCGTCAGCTGCGTCAGAGGACCCAAGGCTCGGGATTCGTCGCTGAGGTATCGGCAGCGACTCGGCCAGGCTTGAGGGTTCGAGAGAACCCAATTTCCTGGGGGGAGCCGAGTGAACACCTACCTAACTACCTGACGACCCAAGTACTCGAAGGAGTGGCTTCAATGCGTGCATCGAAGAAGGTCATGGGAGCCGTGCTCCTCACGTCGAGCGCCGCGCTCGTTCTCGGCGCCCCGACCGTCCACGCGGACTCGTCCGCGGACAACAACAACGGCCTGCTCGGTGGCCTGAACCTGCTGAACGATGTCCAGCTGAACATGCCCGTCACCGTCGGTGGCGCGGGCGTCCTGGGTGTCGGCACCGCTGACACGACCGTCACCTCCGGCAACACCGCCGGCGGCAGCGGCAACAGCGGCGGCGGCTCGTCCAGCGCCAACAACAACAACGGCCTGCTCGGTGGCGTCAACGCCGGCAACAACCTGCAGGCCAGCGTTCCGGTCTCGGTCTGTGGCGTCGGCGCTCTGCTGGCCCGTGGCTCCGGCGACTGCACCGTCAAGTCCACCAACGTGGGTGGCGGCGGCGGCTCGTCCTCGGCCAACGGCAACAGCGGCCTGCTGGGCGGCGTCAACGCCCTGAACAACGCGCAGCTCTCCGTTCCCGTCACCGTCTGCGGCCTGGCCGTGCTCGGCGACGCGGACTGCGAGGCGACCGTCGCGGCGTCCAACACCGCCGGTGGCGGCAGCGGCGCGGGTGCCGGTTCCTCCAGCGCGAACGGCAACAGCGGCCTGCTCGGTGGCCTGAACCTGCTGAACAACCTGCAGCTGTCCGTCCCGGTCACCGTCTGCGGCCTGGCCGTCCTCGGTGACGCGGACGCGGTGTGCGAGGTCACTGCCACCAACAACGGTGGTGGCGGCGGCACTGTGGGCGGCGAGACCAAGGACCAGGGCTCCTCGGTCCGCGGCGCGACCCTCCCGCACACCGGTGCGGCGAGCCTGGCGCTGATCCCGTTCGGCCTGGCCCTCGTGGCCGGCGGTGTGGCGCTTCGTCGCCGCGTCGCTGCGGAGGCCTGAACACACAGCAGTAGCTCAGGACCGCAACGCCGGGAGACATCCTTCCCGGGCGGGCACCCCCCCGGCCTGTCCGGAAGGTCCCGGCAGCGGAACTGACGGCGATCGACACTGATCGTCGAGCGGTAAAAGTAAGGCACCGGAAGCGGTGACCCTGGGCCAAAGCCCGGACCGGCAGTACGCCGGTCCGGGCCTCGGTCGTTAATGGGCCAATGTCCGAAGCCATCCGCACCGCACGGCTCGTCCTGCAGCCGGTGGGGCCCGACGTGGCCCGCGCGGTTCTCGCGGGTGCCGGCCCGGCCGCGGCCCGCGGCTGGCCGGGCGAGGACGCGCTGCAGGCGTTCCGCTTCGCTGTCGACCACGGCGGCGACCCGGGCTGGCTGATCCTGCGGGACGAGCTCGTGGTCGGGGAGTGCGGGACGCACGGGCCGCCGGACCCCGACGGCGCCGTGGAGATCCGGTACGGGATCGCGCCCTCGCAGCGAGGCCAGGGCCTGGCCACCGAGGCCTGCGGGGCGCTGACCGGGTGGCTGCTCGGCCGGCCCGGGGTGTTGCGGGTCGAGGCTGCGACCCACGCGGCCGGGAATCCGGCCTCGCGCCGCGTGCTCGAGCGATGCGGGTTCAGCCTGGAACGGGTCGAGGGCCCGATCGCGTGGTACGTGGTGACGGGCCCACTGGCGTCCGGAGCGGTTTAGAAGTCGAGCTCGCCGAACTCCCCGAGCAGGGCGTTCTGGCGGGTCTCCCGCTCCGGCGTGCGCTCGGCCTGGGCCGGCACCTGGCCCGCCTGGCGGTCGCCCAGGGAGCGCACCCCGCTGAGTGGACCCTGCTCGGAGAGCACGAACAAGCCGTAGGCGAGCGGGCCGAGCTCGGCGAGCATGTCGGGCGCAGGCTCACGCTCAAGCTCGGTGGGCAGCTCGGGCCGGTCGGCGCTGTTCGGGTTGCTCATCCGGGAGTCCTTCCGTAGACGGGGTCGCTCACCAAGTGGAGCGGTGGGCTGTGGCGGTCGCAGTCACGTCGGTGTGATCGCGCAGCCAGGGCACGCGCTTGAACAACACAGTCGGCGCTTTCCGGTGAGCCGTCAGCTGTACGGAGCCATCCGCGAAAACCTTGAAGGTCTGCTCATCGAGGTCCATTCGATGCAGCGCGGCCACGCCGTTGGCCGCCTGGTAGGCGGTCGCGGCGGTGGTCGACGTCGCGGTCCGGTCGAACTGGATCGCCGTCACGCCGGCGCGAGCGGCCTCGCCGGCATCGTCGGGGACCGACATCCTGACCAGGGCAACGGAGCCGAGGTCGGCGGCGACGAGGACCGGCAGGGCGATCATGGGGGCGAGGACCAGCAGCCGACGCCCGGGGATGTGCACCGAGCGTCGCGTTCCGGTGGTGCGCATCGTCGCCTCCTGGCGGGTGATCAGCGGAGAGGCTCCGGGGGAGCCGGTGCGAACACCGGCTCCCACGGAGCCTCAGGAACTCACCTGTTTACGGGAAGGCCGCGACGATGTTCGCGCCGTAGAGGGAGCAGTCGCCGTTCGTCTGCAGGCCACCGGCGTCGGACTTGTACACGGCCATGCCCGAGGCGGGAACTGCGGGCGGGCCGACGACGGCTGCCACGACCGGCACCGACGGGTTGGTGACGGCGACGCAGAAAGCGGTGGTCGTGCGGTGCACGGTGGCGACGTTGTTCGGGGACAGCTTCACGGTCTCGCCGCCGACGGTCAGCGTGTTGGCTGCGGGGTGCGCGATCGCTGTCGGGTACTGCTGGGAGTCCGTGAACGCGGTCTCCATCTGCGTCGCGATGGTGCGCGCGTCGGACTTCATCGAGGCCTCGGTCGCCTTCTTCCGTTGGTTGAGGAAGATCGGGATCGCGATCGCGGCGAGGATGCCGATGATGATGATGACGACCAGAAGCTCGATGAGCGTGAAGCCCTTGTCGTTCTCCTTGTTGAGGGACTTGCGGAGTGCGGTGTACATCGGGGCTCCTGGCGGTAGGGAAGCTGTTTCAGCTCGGAGGGAGTGCGGTGGGCCCGGGGCGGCGGCGGGAGTGCCGCCGCCCCGGGGTGCCTCAGATTTGCTCAGGCGACGATGTTGCTGCCGTAGCCGGCGCAGGTGGCGCCGTTGGCCTGAAGACCACCGGCGTCGCTCTTGTAGACCGTCATGACACCGGAGGCCGCAACGGCGGGCGGGCCGACGACGGCCGCGGTGTACACCGACGGGTTGGTGACCTCGACGCAGAAGGCGGTCGTGGTGCGGTAGACAGCGGCCACGTTGTTCGGCGAGAGCTTGACCGTCTCGCCGCCGATCGTCAGCGTGTTCGGCGCGGCGAAGGTGATCGCGGTCGGGTACTGCTGGGTGTCCGTGAACGCGGTCTCCAGCTGCGTCGCGATCGTGCGCGCGTCGGACTTCATCGAGGCCTCGGTCGCCTTCTTCCGCTGGTTGAGGAAGATCGGGATCGCGATCGCGGCGAGGATGCCGATGATGATGATGACGACCAGGAGCTCGATGAGCGTGAAGCCCTTGTCGTTCTCCTTGTTGAGGGACTTGCGGAGTGCGGTGTACATAGGGGGACTCCCTGGCGGGTGTGAGGGGCTGGCACGCCGTCGGCTCGGATCCGGGGGAGGAGCGGCGGCGTTCTGGTCGAGTGGGGTCTCGGAGACCGGCCCGACGAAGTTGAGGCTGGACTTTGAAATAGGCCCGGCGTGGGCACCGAGATGGGCCATACGGAGGATGCCGGGTAGGCGCTTCGTCCCATTCGTCCGGAAATGACGCCACGTCAGTTATTGCGCGCGGTCAAATCCCGGTAAGCGCGAAGGACTGTGGTCCCGGTCCGGCTCAAGCGGAGCCCCGCGTAAGCCGACCCTCTCTTCGGTCCGGCAGCAACGACGTGTGGAGATTTGCGTGGCCGCAGTCCCCGAACGCGACGCCGCCAGTGCGCACTCCGCCGGTCGCAGATGCCGCGACGCGGGTTTCAGCCTGGTGGAGATCATCGTTGCCCTCAGCATCTTTGCCGTGCTCGCGGTCGCCTGCGCGACGATGGCGATCGACTCCCTGCACACTGCCGGTGACAACCGCGACCGGGTTCGTGCCGCGAACCTGGCATCGGCGGAGGTCGAACGCACCCGGGCCGCTGTTCCGCGCTTCGCGCGGCAGCGTCTCCGAGACCACCGTGACCACGACGAAGACCGTCGACGGCAACACCTACACCGTCAAGCGCCGGGCCACCTGGCTGGACACGTCCGGCAATGACGCCACCGGTGGTGTCTCCTATACCGCGGTCACCGGCAAGGCTCTGCGCGTCGAGGTGTTCGTCAGCTGGCCGACGCTCGGCGACCGGCCGCCGGTCATCAACACCACGGTGCTGTCGTGAGGCGCCGTCACACCGCGCCGACCAGACGTGATGCCGGCATCTCGCTGATCGAGGTCCTGGTCGGCGTCGTCATGATGAGTGTTGTTGGCGGGCTCCTCACCACCCTCGTCATCGACATGCTCAAGACCAGCGCGGGAACCAGTTCGCGCCTTACGAACGTGGACAGCGCGCGGGTCGCTCTGGACAGCCTCACCCGCGGGCTGCGCACCGCAGTTCGGCCGGAGCAGATCAATGCGACCTGCGCGGCCAACTGCGACTCCGCCTTTCGCTCGGCCGGGTCGAACGCGGTGACCTTCTACGCGAACTCCGGCGTGGCCGGGCAGGCCCAGCTGACGACCTACCGGGTGGAGGCCGACCCCGATCATGCGGGCACCGGCCGGCTGGTCGAGGAGATCTTCCCCTCCGCCGCTCCGGGCGGTTCGCCGTCCACGACGTGCAGCACCGGCTGCAAGAAGCGGGTCGTCGCCCGTGGTCTGGTGTGGCCGCTGGCGGCCGCGGACCCTGTCTTCGACTTCGCCGATCGAGGGTGCGCGGACTACAGCGCCACCGTTGCCCTCGCGGACATCTCCTGCGTGCTGATCGACGTTCCGCTCGCGGCCAAGCGGGATGACAAGGGAACCAGTGCCACCGCGACCGTGTTCCTGCCCAACTCCGTGATGGGACGCTGACGATGCATCAGTTCTGGTCGGGCCGGCGTCTGCGCCGTTCGCAGGATGACGACGGCTACGCACTGCTGTCGGTCGTAGGCTTAGGCACCGCGATCGTGCTGGCCGTCGGGGTGGTCGGCGGGTACGCAGTGCAGTCGATGCAGAGCTCCGGCCGTACCCAGGGGTCGAACGCGGCGATCCAGGCTGCGCAGGCCGGCGTCGACGACTTCCTCGCGAAACTGACTGCGAACCCCGGCGACTACTCCGCCTCGACGGCGAGCACCGCGTGGCAGCCGATCGCCGGCTCCACCGACGGGGTTGGCGCACCCTGCGTCGGCACGGACGCCACGCTTCCCCCGAACTGCCCGCGGTTCAAGTACACCGCGGTGAAGACCGGCGCCGAGTGGACGGTGACCTCGACCGGCAAGTCCCGCGGGCAGGAACGCACCGTGAAGGTGCCATTGAAGCAGCGCGCCTTCACCGACTATCTCTACTACTCCGAGAGCGAGGCCGCCGACCCCGACGACCGCTTCGCCTACCCGGTCATCCCCGTGCTCGGCCAGAACGGCGCCCCAGCGAATTGCGGGAACAAGGCCTGGGTTGACGGAGCGACGGCGGCGCGCCCGGCCAGCGGGTGCGTCGTCCCGAAGTGGCGTGCGGGCGACACCACGGACGGCAGCCGCGTCCACACCCGCGACGTGTTCGGGGCGAGCGGAAGCCCCTCGTTCAACAGCCGGGTGAGTGCCGCGATCCCTGGCTGTGCGACGGCGGCGACCTCCTGCGTGACTGGCGGCTCGCCCACCTACGGAGAGGGAAACCCCTCTTACGCCGACGACCTGCGGATGCCGGCTGTGCTGCTTACGGACATCGCGGCGGCTGCGGCGACGGCCTCGGGCTGCACCTACTCAGGTCCGACCCGCATCAAGTTCCTCGAGGGAGCGAACGCGGGGAAGATGCAGGTCTGGAGCCCGTACTCGACGTGGGTGACCACGGCGGAACGGGACCGGTGTCTCGGCGGTGCGCAGCCGAACATCCTCGGCCAGTTGCTGAACGTCAACGTCCGCGGCGGGCCCGGCGGCAACGCGGGCATCATCAACGGCCTCGTCGGCGGGCTGCTGAGCGTGACCTGTCAGACGCTAGGCCTGCTGTGCCCGTCCTCGGCGAGCCTGTCGCTCAGCAACATCCTCAGCGGCAACCTGCTCGGGGACCTGACCAGCACCCTGCTGCCCTCCAACCCGACGCCGGTCAACATCCCGAGCGCCATCTATGTGAAGGACCTCGCGACGGCGCCGGCAGGACTCACCGCTGCGGCGCAGTGCCTGCTCGGGTCGGCTGCGGGCCTCGGCCTGTACTCCGGTGACATCATGGCCGCGGTCAACACCGGCCTGCTCGCCCCAGCCGACTGCCGGGACGGCGACCTGCGGATCAGCGGGAAGTACACGGGAAAGACCACAATTGGGACCGACGGTGGCATCACCATCCTGTCCGACCTGACCGCGACGAACCCCACCGACCAGCTCGCCCTGGTGGCCCAGGGGCCCGTGGAGGTCTACAACTCGCTGCAGTGTGTGCTGTCGATCGGGACCTGCATGTCCCTGGACAGCCTGACCACCCTCCTGCCGAGCCTGCTCGCCCTGATCGCGAACCCGAGCCCGACGAAGGTCCAGCTGACCAACGTCCTGCACTCCCTCGGCGTCGACAAGTCGATCACCGTAGAAGCAGCTGTCATCACCAACAGCCGCTTCGGGGTGCAACTCCCGTTGCTCAGCCCTGTCGCCAACGTCGGGTTGCTGAACCGGCTGATCGACCTGGGCATCGACCCACCCAAGCTCCGGCTGAAGGGGTCCTTGGCCCAGAAGTACAAGGGGATCGTCTCGGCCGACCTCCTCAAGGTTGGCGCGAACGGGCTGGGGGTCGACATCGCCAGCGTCAATGTGGACATGGGCTACAACTTCGAGATGGTCTATGACCCGAAGTACCGGAACGACCCGATGGGCTTGCTGCCGGCTCCGGCGACGACGGTTTGGGACGCGCAGAGCTTCGCCGAGGTCAAGACCTCCTGAGATGAATCTGGTGAGCGTCTGCGTCGCGGTGGCGACCGTAGGTGTGCTGACTGTCCTCGTCGCCGAAGCCGTGCCGCGATGGACGGGGAGCGCGGAGCAGACGGCCGACACCACGTCCGTCCAACTGCTGTTGCGGGAGACCCAGCAGAGCGCCCTGGGTGACGGACATTCGATGTGCGTCCGATTTGACCCGACAACGGAGCGCTGGACGGCTCTGTCTCGCCGGTGCCCTGGTGGCGGCGGCGGGGTGACCTTTTTCCGCGACGGATCCGCCACTCCCGCGACGCTCCGGGTCGGCGCGGACACCCTGACGGTGGACGCGTTGGGCCAAGTCAGCCGCTGAACAACTGGTCGTGACGTTCGACCCATTGCGCGTGTCGTGGAAGGGCGTTAAGCGCGGGGGGGTGGTTGCCGAAGATGTAGGTGCACGGCTGAACACGCGTCAGTTCCGTCGATCGGGGCCCGGATACCCCGCCTTCGTCGGTGAATCGCTGCACGCGGCCCACCACGCTTCAGCCGGTTAAGACACGGACGTCCCACCAGGAGCTAGGTCATGCGCGCCACCGCACCACCGATCGAGGGCCGCACGCCCGGCGCCGAGGGTTTCACGCTCGTCGAGCTCTGCGCGGCGATGGCGATCTTCGGGGTACTCGCGGCGATCTCGGTCGGCGGACTCCACAAGTGGACCCAGGCCCGCGAGCACTCAGGCACGGCGGCGGCGGTCCAGTCGCTGCTACGGGAGGCGCAGCAACGGGCGGTGACGGAGGGACGCGCCACGTGCGTGAGCTTCGAGACCGGCACCCAGGTGTACGCGCTGTATCGAGGATCGTGCGACGACCCCACTCGCGTCCTCCTGCAGACCCGACGCCCGGACGCTGGCAACGTGCTCCTCGCCGCGCCCGCATTCGTCGGACCATCGGGGCCGACGCCGGCAGTCACGTTCAAGCCGCGCGGGACCGCCTGGCCGGGATCGGTGCAGATCACCCGATCGGGGTCCAACAAGGTGTACACCGTCAGCGTCGAGGGCCTGACCGGTCGGGTGTCCCGTGCGTGAACGCACCGCTCTACGGAGCCGCTGGCGCGACTACCGGGTTCTCCACCTTGGAGATCATCGTCGCGATCACCCTGCTCGGGATTCTGCTGACAGCCGTCGGCCCACAGTTCATCAGCTCGAATCGGGCGACCAACCGGGCAAAGCTGGTCAGCCAGGCCAAGGGCGTCGTGCAGGGCCAGTTGGACGCGATGCGCACGCTGCCCTTCCGGGTCGCGCCGGCGGCCGGGGACTACCTGGACGTGCTCGACCGGTACTACCGCAACCTGACCCCTCCGGTGGCGGCCCCCGTATGCGGCACGGCGCTCGCGGCGAAGGAGCCACTGGCGTCGTGGACCGGGTACGTGCCGGCGGCCAGTTCCGCGCGCTGCGGCTACGAGCCCGCGGGCGCGTTCTACCGCTACGTCCTCCCGGCCGGCACCCAGGGCCTGCCGCCGAACTTCGCCGTCGTGGTCGACACCCAGTTCGTCTCTCGCCACCACGCCGTCGACGGTGCTCGCCCCGGCCAGCACCTACAACAGCCAGGTCGCGGGTCGCGACCGCGCGCCGGTCCAGCAGGTCGGGGTGACCGCGACCGCGCTGTACTCCGACCACGGCGTCTGGAAGCCGGTCACCGTGTACACCCAGATCGCCTCGCACACCCCGGCCGAACCGCAGATCAAGCTCGCGGCCGGTGCCACGGCGATCGAGATCGGCTCGGCCGCAGCCGGCGGCCTCGAGACGCTGACCATGACGGGTGGTCAGATGGAGCTGACCGGATCCCTGTTCAACACCAGCGAGGTCAAGGCCAGCCTCACCTCGATGGGTGCCGCGAGTTCGACCTCCGGCCGGCAGTCCGGGGCGGCCCTGGCGGTGAGCGCGCCGTACACCAACATCGTCAACCTCAACGCGGGCCAGGGTGACCTTGTCTTCGGGCTGTTCGAGCATCTGCTGGGGCGCGACCGTTCTGACGCCCTTCGTGCTCTCCGCCGACAACGGGCTGCCGCGTGCCGGCGTGGCGGGCCTCCCGGGCCTGATCAACCCCGTGCAGACGCTGCTGCCCGACAACGTCACCCGGGACGGTTTCCGGTTCAAGAACGGCACGGTGACGCTGCCCGGACCTGTCGACGGACCTCGTCACGCTCGACACACCCCGCCGGTCGGCGAACTGCTCACCGATCTGGTCCCCAGCCTGGTCGACGGCCTCTACCAGTGCGCGCTCAGCCTCACCGGTCCGACGTCCCACGTCACAGCCAGCGGCTACCTGAACAGCACCGACGAGACGGCGTCCGACCGCGCCGCTGTCGGTGGACGCCTGCGGCGCCGCGAACACCAATGTGATTCGGATCCTCCCCACCGTCGACGCTCCGGACGGACTGATCCGGATCACCGTGCAGATCCTCCGCCCGCTGCAGGTTTCCGGTGCGGCCCACACCCCGACCGCCACGGCGGACTACCGCGCCGAGGTCTGAGTACTGGAAGTGGACGCCGTCCCTGCTGGGCTTCCTCGGCGTGCCGATCCTCGGGCCCGGGCACGGCACGTACGTCTCCGTCGGGGTCATCACGAGAAGCACGGCCACGGACCCGCTCGCCGCGGTCGATCCCGCCGACGATCCGGGTCAGCGACACCAACTTCCTCGGCGACTACATCGAGTCCTGGGCCGGCCTGACCTCGGCTGGTGTCCAGAAGTCCGTGACCGGCCGGACCGCCTCGCTCACCGTGCCGGCCGTCGTTACCGTGCAGACCAAGCCGGTCCGGGGCGCCGCCGATCCCGCGTCCGCCGTGTCCCTGGCCGTGGGTAGCGTCGAGCTGCTACGCCGAGGACAACCGGTGAGACGTCGCGCGCGCCGTCGGGAGGCGACGGACGCCGGCTTCAGCCTCGTCGAGCTCCTGGTCGGCATGGTCCTGCTCTCCGTGCTCGGCCGGAACGCTGCTCAGCATGGTGCTGAGCCTGCAGAAGTCGACGACGGTCGCCACCACGCAACGCCGACCTCCTGCACGAGACGCAGCTCGCGATGGAGCGCCTGGTCCGCGAGCTGCGCCAGGCCGGCACGATCGACGCGGTCGAGCTCCCGTCCTCGCCGACCGACCCGACGGCGATCACCTTCTTTGCCGACTTCGACAACGACGGCCACGCGACCTCGACGCCTCCGACCCGGAGGTGCTCACCTACCGCTTCCTGCCGAGCAGTCGGCAGCTCACGCTCACCATCGACGACGCCGGACGGCAACGCGATCACACCCCGATTCTGGCCACCAACGTGACCGGCTTCGGCCTCGAGCTGCGCAGCAGCCTGTGGCAGTACGACCGCAGCGTGCCCCGCGACGGCGTCGTCACCTGGGCCGAGCTGGACGCCACCCCCGGGGTCGGCAACCAGAACGGCATCGCGGACGCGCCGGAGCTCGCCGCGCATCGACTCCGTCGTGGTGACGGTCTCCGTCGCGGACGGCGCGCGCAACCAGACCTACCGCACGCAGGTCGACTTCCGTAACCGGAACCAGAGCTGAGGACCATGATGCGTCGCCCTCTGCCGACCCGTCCCACCCGTCGCGTCGAGCGCATCCCGCCGCGCCGATCGCGGGTCGGGGATGATCATGACGATGCTCGTGATGGCGCTGGTGGTCGCCCTCGGCGCCACCGCGACGTCGGTGTCGATCGGGAACCTGCGCGGCTCGACGAGCGCGAACCAGGCCGGCACCGCACTGGACGCGGCGGAGGCCGGCATCGCGCAGGCGACGACCTACATCCGCACCTACGGCACGCGCAAGCTGCGCTGCTACCCGGCGACCTGCACGACAAACCCGTGGAACCCGACCAACCCGGTCTCGGCCGACGTCGCCGGCGGCGGGCGGTGGACGGCCTACATCGAGCCGATCCCGCCGAACACGGCGTCGGCGCCGGGCAAGTTCCAGATCCGCTCCACCGGGACCGCTGGCGGTCCGGCGCAGCGCATCATCGAGACCGAGGTCACGGTCGCCCCGATCGATCTGCCGAAGGCGATCTTCGGCCGGACGATCAACCTCGTCGGCGGCGTCGATGTGTCCAGAACATGAGCGTGTTCTCCACCGGCTGCGTGTACAAGCGTGACCACCTGAACCTCGACGCGAGCCGCGGGGCTCGACCTCGCCTACGGCGTGCCACCCGGCGTGCACTCCTCGCAGATCATCACCGAGTCCAACGGGTCCGGGCAGTTCTGCTCCGAACACCGCGAAGCCGATCCACGACGGCCTCGTCCCTGCTCGGGGTCTTCGTCCCTGCTCCCCTGCAACAGCAAGCTACCCCTACGACCAGGACAAGTTCGGCGGCGTCTCACTCGCGGTCTCCTCACCCTGCTGGCGACCGTGCGCCGCCGCTGACGAGCAACCCGGCCTACCAGGCCCACGACTACGACCTGGACGGATCGCTGGACGTCAACGGCTCGTTCATCAAGGACGACCGGGCGCTGTTCAAGTCCTTCGGCATCAAGCGCCCCGCGCTCACGGCCTCGGAGATCGAGCAACTGCGGATGACGGCGCAGGCGCAGGGGAACTACTACGAGTCGACGACGACCTGGACTGGTCGGTGACCCACCGCCCCGCACTCGGTGCTGTTCTTCGACCTGAGCCGCCGGCCCGCCGCACCGTCGACCTCGACCAGCTCAGCACCTCGCCCTCTTCTCCCGGGCCAAGCTGGACGCGAGCAACTCCGCTGTGCCTCGACGCCTCCCTGCTCGTGGTCGATCGTCGGCGGCGACGCGAAGCTGGCCAGCAACACCCAGCTCGCGGCCTCGCTCTACCTCGGCTCGGGTGCGCCGTACGGCAAGTTGCAGAAGGCCAACGGCACGTCCAACCACATCGGGATGATGTACGCCGACACGATGGACCTGACCGGCACCCTCGAACGTCTCCCTCGACACCTGCTACATCGAGAACCCGCCACCGGCGCTGTTCTCCGTCACCCCCGGCACCTACCGCGAGCTGGACCGGTGAGGTTCGACCGCAACAGGACCTTCGCCCCTGTGTATCGCGCGCGCCGCCTCGGACGATGGGACCGACAATCCCAGCGGAAGGGCACCATGACCACCGTCGTCTTCGGCGACCACGACCAGCGGCGACGGGACTGGCTGCAGGCCTCGGTCGAGGTCACACGTAGCTTGCTCGTCGTCGACCGGCGAGGAGCCCGCTCGAAGCGGTCGCCCGGGCCGTCAACCAGGTCGCCGAGGCCGACCTCACGCTAGTGCTGCTGCCCGCGCTGGACGGCGACTCGGTCATGGTCGAGGTCGCGGTGGGTGAGGGGACCGAGGATCTGATCGGCTTCGTCTTCGCCGGCGAAGGCTCGGTGACCGGTGAGGTGATCCGCTCCGGCCAGGCCGTCCTCGCCGCCGACATCGCGGATCGGCCCGGCGGCAACCGGGTGCAGGACGCCCCGACCGAGATCCTGGTCGGCCCGCTGATGGTGGTGCCGCTGCTGGGCAACCGCGGCGCCCGCGGTGCCCTCGCCATCGCGCGCCGCTGCGGCGGCCGGCCGTTCGACGCCGAGGACCTCGACCTGGCGACCTCGTTCGCCAACCACGCGGCGATCGCCCTCGAGCTCGCCGACGTCCGGGCCTACCAGCAGCGGATGATCCTGCTGGAGGACCGGCACCGCATCGCGGCCGAACTGCACGACCACGTGCTGCAGCGGTTGTTCGCGGCGGGGATGTCGATGCAGGCGATGGCGGCCGCGGTGGGAGCGCCCTACGCGGACCGCCTGGAGCAACTGATCGCGGACACCGACGACACGATCGGACGGATCCGCGCGGTCATCCGCGACCTCAACGACCTGGGCCCCTGAGGACCTGCTGTCCGGACCCTGATCGCCGGCCCGCGCGGCCTGCTACTGGATCAGGTCGAAGATCTTGAAGATCGGCAGGTACAGCGCCACGATCATCGACCCGACGACGCCGCCGAGGAACGCGATCATCAGCGGCTCGATCAGCGCGGTCAGCGACTCGGTGGTCGCCTCGACCTCCTGGTCGTAGAACTCGCCGATCTTGCCGAGCATCTCGTCCAGCGCGCCGGTCTCCTCGCCGGAGGCCATCATGTGCACGACCATCGAGGGGAACACCGCGTGCTTGGCGAGTGGGCCGGAGATTGACTCGCCGGCTTTCACCGAGTCCTTCACCTCGACCAGCGCCTTGGTGATCACGACGTTGCCGGTGGAATCCCCGGTGATCTCCAGGGCCGCGAGGATCGGCACTCCCGAGCGCAGCAGGGTGCCCAGGGTGCGCGCGAAGCGCGCCAGCGCGACCTTCTGGAAGAGCTTGCCGAACACCGGGATCTTGAGCTTGAGCGGGTCGACGACGTCGCGGACCTTCTCGGTCTTGCCCCAGCGGCGCCAGGCCACCAGCGCGCCGACGGTTGCGATCGCGAGCAGTGGGGCGAGGAACTTCATCCAGCCCGACAGCGTGACCAGGATCTGCGTAGGCAGCGGCAGCGTGCCGCCGAGGGTGGCGAACATGTCCTCGAACACCGGCACGACGAACAGCAACATGCCGATGACCATCACGACGGCAAGGATGAGCACGACGACGGGGTAGGTCATCGCGGCCTTGATCTTGCCGCGCAGCTTGACCTCGGCCTCGTAGTTGTCCGCGATCTGACGCATGCTCGTGTCGAGGAAGCCGCCGGCCTCGCCGGCCTTGACCATGCTGACCATCAGCGGCGGGAACACCCGCGGGTGTTTGGCGAAGGCGGCCGAGATCGACGAGCCGGCCTCGACGTCGGACTTGACCAGCCTCAGTACCCGCTTGAGCTCGCCGTTCTCGGTCTGTTCGGACAGGATCGTCAGCGTCCGCAGCATGGACAGGCCGGCGTTGATCATGGTGGCGAACAGCCGGGAGAACACCGCGAGGTCCTTGAGCTTGACCCGCTCGCGACCGAAGATCCGGATCTCGCGGTCGAGGCCGGTGTTGGCCTGCTTGATCTCCAGCGGGCGGTAGCCCATCGACTTGAGCTTCTCCGCGACCGCGTTCTCGCTCTCGGCCTCGACCTTGCCCTCGACCAGCCGGCCGCGATTGTCCTTGACCTTGTAGGCGTACTGGGTGGCTGCCATCGATGCTCCTGCGCTGGGTGTCGGCGGGTGAGGTGGGTCGCGCTGGAACTACAGCGATAGCGGCGCGTTGAGGCCGGCGCTCTGTGCCGCCGGGCGGCGCAGCGTCGAGCCGGCGAGGGTGAGGAGGTCCTCGCGGTTGGTGCAGTTCTCGATCGCGGTCTCCAGCGTGATCCGGTGCGTGCGGACCAGGTCGGCCAGATGCGCGTTGAGGGTCTGCATGCCGTCCTTGGCGCCGGCCTGCAGCGCACCGGGGATCTGGGGCAGCTTGTCGTCGCGGATCATCGCCCGGATGCCGGGAGTGCAGACCATGATCTCGACCGCGGCCACCCGGCCGGTGCCGTCTGCGGTGCGGCAGAGCGTCTGGCAGACCACGCCCTGCAGGGTCGCCGCGAGCTGGGTGCGGATCTGCTGCTGCTGCTCGGCGGGGAACACGTCCACGACGCGGGTGATGGTGTCCTGCGCGGACTGGGTGTGCAGAGTGGCGAAGACCAGGTGGCCGGTCTCGGCGGCGGTCAGGGCCACCGAGATGGTCTCCAGGTCGCGGAGCTCGCCGACCAGGATGACGTCGGGGTCCTGCCGCAGCACGTGCTTGAGCGCGTTCTTGAACGAGTGGGTGTCCCCGCCGACCTCGCGCTGGTTGACGATCGAGAGCTTGTGCTGGTGCAGGAACTCGATCGGGTCCTCGATGGTCATGATGTGGTCCTGGCGGGTGCGGTTGATCCGGTCGATCATCGCCGCCAGCGTGGTCGACTTGCCCGAGCCGGTCGGCCCGGTCACCAGCACCAGCCCGCGCTTGAGCTCGGTGAAGCTGGTGAGCACCGCGGGCATGTTCAGTTCGTCGAGGCCGCGGATCTCCCAGGGGATGACTCGGAGCACGGCACCGACCGACTCGCGCTGCTGGAAGATGTTCATCCGGAACCGGGCGTGCCCGGGCAGCGCGTAGGCCAGGTCGAGCTCGAGGTTCTCCTCGAAGGTCTTGCGCTGACGCTCCGTCAGGATGCCGTAGAGCAGCTCCCGCAGCATGTCGGAGGAAAGCACCGGCTGGTCCTCCACCGGTATCACCTTGCCGAGGTGGCGCACGATCGGCCGGGAGCCGGCGGTCAGGTGCAGGTCGGAACCGCCCAGCTCGAGCAGGTGCAGCAGCAGCTCGTCGAGGTCGACCCGCTTGTTCGCGATCGCCTCCTCGTGCGCGCGTGCGGCCTCCTCGGCCGCCTCGGCGGCGGCGGCGATCGCGGCGGCCTGGTGCTCTGCGGTCAGCGCGTGCACCGCGAGCTCGTGGGTCGAGGCGAGCTCGTCCGCAATCTCGTCCGCGATCTCGTACTGGGCGAGCACGTCCTCATCGAACGGACCTGCAGTTTGAGCGGGAATGGCCGGAACCGTCCGGATCGAGGGGACGTGCGACTGCTCCACGGGCGGGCCTCCGGCAACGGCAGGACAGGGTGACGCGCGGATCGCACGTCACGTGTGTCTTTTCGTCCTGCGGAGTCCGGGCCTTGAGGCCCTGGCGTCAGTGCACACTCACCCGAATCTGGGCGTTCGGGTCAAAGAGCGGGTCGACGTCGGTTCCGACATAGACCGGGTCGGCCGCCGGGAGGGTGATCGGCACCAGGGCCGGCCCCATCCAGGGCACGCCGACCGGCAGCTCGACCGGCGACGGAGCCGCCGCCGGGACCGGCTCGCCCTCGCGGAAGCCGTAGCGCTCCCAGGCCCGGCGCAGCGGGCCCGGGGCCCACCAGTTGGCCGAGCCCAGCAGGCGCATCGTGGCCGGCACGAGCAGGCCGCGCACGATGGTCGCGTCGACCACGATCGCGATCACCAGGCCGACGCCGATCATCTTGATGAACGTGATGCCCGAGGTCGCGAACGCCCCGATCACCACGATCAGCAGGAGGGCTGCGCTGGTGATGATCCCGCCGGTGCGGGCGAGACCGGTCTCGACGGCGGACGTGTTGTCGCCGGTGCGGTCCCACTCCTCCCGGATGCGGGAGAGCAGGAACACCTCGTAGTCCATCGAGAGCCCGAAGGCGATCGCCAGCATGAGGATCGGGTTGCTCGCCTCGACGGTCCCGGTCGGGGTGAAGCCCAGCAGTCCGGACAGGTGCCCGTCCTGGAAGATCCAGACCACCGCACCGAACGCCGCGCCCAGCGAGAGCACGTTCATGGCCAGGGCCTTGATCGGAAGCACCAGCGAGCCGAACGCGGCGAACAGCAGCAGCAGGGTGACGATCCCGACGAACAGGGCCATCCAGGGCAGGGTGTCCCGCAGCCCGGCGAGCAGGTCGACCAGTTCCGCGCTCTCCCCGCCGACGAGGGTCTCGGCGCCCGGCGGGGCCGGGACGTCGCGGATCTCTTCGACGATCGTGCGCGCCTCGCTCGAGGTCGGCCGCTCGTCGTGGAGGACCGCGATGCGGCTGACGCCATCGCGCTCGGTCACGAGTTCCGCGCCCGTCACGCCGGGCAGGTCGGCCAGGCGGCTCACGTAGCGGTCGGTGCCGGGCTGGTCCCCACCGCGGACCACGACGTCGATGCTCGTGGCGGGGTCGCCGCCGAACCGGCTCGCCATGGTCTCGTCGACCACGCGGCTCTCGGTGCCCTCGGGCAGCACCCGGGAGTCGATGCCGCCGAAGTCGGCGCGCAGGAAGGGCGAGCCGAGCAGCAGCAGGATGCCGATGACGGCGGCGGCCACGGCCACCGGCCGGCGCATCACGCCGCGGGCGACGCGCGCCCACCCGCCCGGGGGGTTGGCCGGAGAGCCGGCCGCGCCCGCTTTGCGCCGCCACGGTTGCGGCACCCGCAGGGCGTCGATCCGGTGCCCCAGCACGCCGAGCAGGGCAGGGAGCACCGTCAGGGCGCCAAGCATCGCGACGAGCACGGCGGCCATCCCGCCGAACCCCATCGACTGCAGGAACGGCTGGGGGAACAGCAGCAGCGAGGCCAGCGAGACGGCCACCGTGAGGCCCGAGAAGGCGACGGTGCGTCCGGCGGTGGCCATGGTGCGGGCGAGCGCGTCCTCCACCGACGCGGTGCGCGGCAGTTCCTCGCGGAACCGGCTCACCACGAACAGGGCGTAGTCGACGGCCAGGCCCAGGCCGAGCATCGTCACGATGTTGATCGCGAAGATCGACACGTCGGTGAACATCGTGAGCACGTGCAGCATCGTGAAGGCGCCGAGGATCGCCAGCCCGCCGATGACCAGCGGCATCGCGGCCGCGGCCAGACTGCCGAAGACGAACACCAGCAGCAGGAACACGATCGGCAGCGACAGCGCCTCCGCCTTGGCGATGTCGGCCTCGACCTGGCTGCTGATGTCGGCGAACACCGCGGAGGGACCGCCGAGCTGGGTCTGGAGCCCGGGGGCCGCGAGCAGGTCGTGGACCGCCTCGAAGGACTTCTCCTTGTCGTCGTCGCTGGCGCCGACCAGGCGCAGGGCCGCGAAGGTGGAGTGGCGGTCCGCGGAGACGAACTCGGGGTTGCCGGTGCTCCAGTAGGTGCTGAAGCCCGCGACCGCGTCGGTCGGGAGCGCCTGCAGGGTCTCGACCACCGTGTTGCGGAACGCGGCGTCGTCCACGGTCCGGTCAGGGTCGGTGTAGAGCGCGATGACGTCGACCTCGGCGCCGCCCAACTCGGCCTCGATGATGGTCGCCGCCCGGGCGGACTCGCTGTTCGGGTCCTCGAAGCCGCCGGGGGCGAGCGCGCTGAACACGCCGATGCCCCAGGTCACGGCCACCAGTACGAAGGCGGCGGCCAAGGACAGGACCCAGCGGCGTGAGCGGTAGGTCCGGCGTCCCAGTGCCTCGAACATGGTGGCGCTCCCTTCCGGGTGAGCGTCGTTCACCTGGGTGAACAGCGTAAGCTAACGCTGTAAACTATGTGTACGATGTTCGCGCGTTGTCAAGTCGAATCCCGGAGAGGAGGGTCACGGACCGTGGCAGTCAGTCAGGGAAAGAGCGCGGTCAGCCGCCGCGACCGCCTGCGGGGCTCGACGCTCGACGAGATCCTCGAGGTGGCCCGGCGCCAGCTCGTGGCCTCCGGGGCGGGCGGCATCTCGCTACGGGCGATCGCCCGGGAGATGGGCATGACCGCGCCCGCGCTCTACCGGTACTTCGACAGCCTTGAGGATCTGGTGGTCGCCCTGGTGGCGGCCTGCTACGACGACCTGACGGCCGCGATCGTGGCGGAGCGCGACCGCAATGCCAAGCAGCCGGTCGGTGTCCGCATGATCGAGTGCGCCCGGGAGTTCCGGCGCTGGGCGATCACCCACCGGCCCGAGTTCAACCTGCTGTTCGGCACGCCGATTCCCGACCTCGACCTCGATCCGGAGGGGCCGGCCGAGGAAGCCGGCACCCGGTTCGGTTCGGTCTTCGGCGCCCTGTTCGTCGAGCTCTGGGCCACCTCGCCCTTCCCGGTGCCCGATCCCGCGGACATCGAGCCGAAGCTCGCCGAGGGCCTGGTGGAGTGCCGGGACAAGATGGGGCTCGCCGACCTACCCCTGGGCGCGGTGCTGGCCTACATGTCGAGCTGGGTGAAGCTCTACGGCACCGTCACCATGGAGGTGTTCGGGCACCTGGAGTTCGCCACCTCCGACGGTGAGCCGCTCTTCGAGATGACCCTGCGCGAGATCGGCGCCCTGCTCGGTATCGAGCGCAGCTCCTGAACCCCTTCCTGACGTACCGTCAGGTCTACGGGATCCGCAGCCGCTGCCCCGGGTAGATGTGGTCGGCGCTCTTGAGCTTGTTGGCCTTCACGATCGCCGCCACGGTGGTGTCGTAGCGCAGCGCCATCGCGCCCAGGGTGTCGCCGGCCTTGACGACGACGATCCGGACCGCGTGCTCCCTCTGGACCGGCTTCTGCGCGGGCTTGGTCGCCGCAGCCTTGGTGCCGCCGCCACCCTTGGCCGGCACGCGCAGCTTCTGGCCCACGAAGATCCGGTTCGCGTTCTTCAGGTGGTTCAGCTTGACGATCCGCCGCACCGAGGTGTCGTGGCGGTTCGCGATGCCACCGATCGTCTGGCCGGGCTTCACCCGGACGACCTTGAAGATCGGTTTGGGCACGGGCTTCGGCTCGGGCTTCGGCTTCGGCTTGGGCTTGGTCGGTTTGGCGTCGTGGTCGTGGTCGGAGTGGTCCGGCTTCGGCTTGGGCCTCGGCTTGGCCACCGGCTTCGGGCACGGCGGAGGTTGATGGTGGTGCCGTAGACCGGCACGCTCTGGCCGATGTACTTCTGGCACGGGCCGTACTCGATCGGGGCCACCCTCCCGGTCCACCAGGAGGTGCGCTTCATCGCACCGGCCCACGAGAACGAGAAGTGGACGTGCGAGGTGTGGTTGTCCGGCCCGTTGTAGGGCCGCCACCCGTCCTCGCGCTGGTACGTCGACCAGATCCGCTCGTTCCAGATGATGTACATGATCCCGAGCCGGCGGGCCATCACGGCGTCGTCGGCCAGCAGCCAGTCCATGATGCGCTGCCCGGCGACCTGGTCGCCGTAGTCGTCCGGGTCGAGCTTGAAGTCCCAGGCCCGGCCCTCCTTGTGCTCGGACTGCCCGCCGACGTTGCAGGACCGGGTGATCCCGTAGGTGCCGCCGTGGCCCCAGTAGGAGAGCACCAGCTCCTGGAAGGCGACGACGCCCGGCTTGGCGTGCGGGTCGCAGGAACGCTGCCCGACGTAGGGCGCGAAGTCCTCCACCGCGGTCGGGAGCGTGACGGACGGCGTCGGGTTCGGCCTTCGGCTCGATCGCGGCCCCGGCCGGGTTCAGCCCGAGGCCCGCCGGCAGGGTGATGGCGCCGGTGACCACGCCGGCGACCACGGTGGCGCTGCGGCGGCGCACGTCGGCCATCGGGTCGAGGAGTTCGCCGGTCCGGAACGGAGAGGGGCTGTCGAGGCGACCCAGCGGGTCCAGCGACGGTGGCGCCGCCATGGTCAGGACGTCGCCGGAGGGCTTGGGCAGCGGGCGCACGAAGCCACCGGGGACCATGCCGGGCACCGGGGTGGCCCCGAGCGGGCGGGCGGTGCTGAGGGGCGGCCCGACCGGAGGCAGAGGCGTCCACGACTCGTCGTTCTTCGCCCGGCGCCAGGGCGCGCGCGGGGGCAGCGAGCCGGGGAGGGGGGCCAGCAGTTCCTCGTCGGCCCGGGCCCGCCGGCGTCGCTTGTGGCGTCCGCCGCCGGTGTGCTCGGTGTCGCGCGCCACGGCGTGTCTCCCTTGGTGCTGGTGGGGCTGGTGGTAATGGCTTCGCCCATTGTTTTCACACCAGTCCCACCTGTGCCAGCCACCTGGAAGAACTACAGGTTTGTAACTTTGCGCAGGTCAGGGCATATGTCGGCCCAAAATCACCCGAATGGCGCAGTGCTCGCAGTCAGGCGACGACGCGGAGGATCTCCTCGATCGAGGTCAATCCCTTGCGGACCTTCAGCCACCCGTCCTCGCGCAGGCTGATCATGCCCTGGGCGGTCGCCATCTTCTCGATCTCGTCGGTCGAGGCCCGCCCCACGGCCAGTCGCTCGATCTCCTCGGTGACCGTCATGACCTCGTGCAGCGCCATCCGGCCGTGGTACCCGGTGCGGGCGCACGCGGCGCAGCCGACGGCCCGGTAGAGCATCGGCAGCGGCTCGGAGGGGTCGTAACCGAAGCGCACCTCGGCCAGTTCCTCCTCGGTCGGGGTGTACGCCTGCTTGCAGGACTCGCACAGCGTCCGGCACAGCCGTTGGGCGAGCACGGTGTCCAGCGCCGACCCGACCAGGAACGGCTCGATGCCCATCTCGATCAGCCGGCTGATCGCGGACGGGGCGTCGTTGGTGTGCAGGGTGGTCAGCACCATGTGGCCGGTGAGCGCGGACTCGACCGCGATCTGCGCGGTCTCGTGGTCGCGGATCTCACCGATCAGGATCACGTCGGGGTCGGCGCGCAGGATCGAACGCAGCGCGCGGGCGAAGGTCAGACCGGCCTTGGCGTTGGTCTGCACCTGGTTCACCCCGGGCAACCGGTACTCGACCGGGTCCTCGACGGTGATGATGTTGACGGCGGGCGAGTTCAGGATGTTCAGCGTCGCGTAGAGCGTGGTCGACTTGCCCGACCCGGTCGGCCCGGTGACCAGGATCATCCCGTAGGGCTTGACGTACGCATTGCGGTAGCGGCGGAAATTGCCGTCGGAGAACCCGAGGTCGTCCAGCCCGAGCTGGGCGGTGGAGTTGTCCAGGATGCGGGCGACGATCTTCTCGCCCCAGACCGTGGGCAGCGTCGCCACCCGTAGATCCACCTTGCGGCCCTGGTGGTTCACCGAGAGCCGGCCGTCCTGCGGCACCCGTCGCTCGGCGATGTTGATGTCGGCCATGATCTTCAGGCGCGAGATCACCCCGGACTGGATCGACTTCGGCGAGCGGTGCGACTCGTGCAGGACGCCGTCGATGCGGTAGCGGACCCGCAGGTCGGTCTCGGTCGGCTCGAGGTGGATGTCCGAGGCGCGGTCGGTGATGGCCTGCGAGATCAGCAGGTTCACGAACCGGATGATCGGCGCCTCCTCGGCGACCGCGGTGAAGTTCGACAGGTCGGCGTCGGCCGCATCCTCGCTGGTGATGTTCGAGGTGAGGTCGGTCAGCTCTGCCTCGGAGCGGAAGATCTGGTCGATCTTGGCGACGATGTCGGCGTTCGGGGCGAGCGCGAACCGGACCAGGCTGCGGGTGAGCCGGACCAGGTCGTCCTTGAGCTCGATGTTGCCGGCCTGCTTGACCCCGACGGCGACCAGCAGTTCGCCGTCCTCCCAGCCCAGCGGCAGCACGCCGTAGCGGCGGGCGTAGTCGGCGGGCAGCCGGGAGGCGGCGGTCGGGTCGACCGAGTAGTCCGCGAGCTCGACGAACGGCAGCCCGACAGCGTCCGCGGCGGTGCGCACGACATCGGCCGGCGACACCGCACCGGTGTCGACCAGCACCTGCAGGGGAGCCCGTCCGTCGAGTTCACTCTGGGCCACGGCGTCGGCGACCTGATCCTGCGTCACCAGCCCGGCGTCCAAGAGCGCGACAACGGCGTCGCCGCCGGCCGGCCTAACAAGTTTGCCGATCATGAGAGTCAGTTTGGCAGCGCCGAGAGCGCCGCGGCAGGGTTCTCGCGGTATCGGAGGATCAACTCGGCTGTCGCCTGGTCGATCCGCTCGAACAGCGCCTTGCGGTAGGCGGTCAGCTTCTGCTCGGCGGCGCGCAGCTTCTCCTGCGCCTCAGCCAGGGCCACCGGGTCGTGCGGGTCGATCTCGTCGTCCCACATCGAGGTCGACTCGGGGAGGTCGGGCAGCGGCTCGGACGGGTGCACCGCGGACAGCGCCGTACGGGTGGCGCCGGTGCCGGTGTCCCCGAGGACACGGATCAGCTGCTCGACCGAGAGCGAGCCCTCGACGTTGGCGCCGGCCTCGAGCATGTCGAGCCGGGCGTGCACGAGGCGCCGCCAGTAGGAGACGCGGTCCTCCTCGTCCTGCAGGTTGCGCCGGTACACGCGCAGCCCCGGTAGGTCCATGTCGGCCAGATGCGGCGCGGCGACCAGTTCGCCGATGCCGCGCTTGGCCCTGCGGCCCTCGTCCATCCCCACCCCGTTCGTGCTCCCTGATCGTGCCCGCGGCAGTCCGTTCACCGTGTCAGCGTCTCTGCCATCGTGGCGGTCACGCCGGCGCGGCGGAGCATCACCGACAGGTCGTGCGGGCGGCTGGCCACCAGCTTGGCATCCGTCAACGAGACCGTGCCGTCCAGCACCAGCCGGAGCAGGTGCTGATCGAAGGATTGCATGCCCGAGTAGTCGCCGGAGGCCACCAGGTCAGGAATGGTGTCGGTCTTGTCCGGGTCGGCGACGGCCTCGGCTATCCGGGCGTCGTTGACGGCGATCTCCATCACGCAGGTCCGTCCGGCCCCGTCGGCCTTGGGCACCAGGCGCTGGCAGACGATCCCCTTCAGGGCCGCGGCCAGCGACAGGCGCACCTGCTTCTGCTCGTGCTCGGGGAAGAAGTCGACGATCCGGTTGACCGTCTCCTTGGCGTCGGTGGTGTGCAGGGTGGACATCACGAAGTGGCCGGTCTCGGCCGCAGCCAGGGCCGCCTTCACGGTCTCCATGTCCCGCATCTCACCGATCAGGATCACGTCCGGGTCCTGGCGCATCGCCGCGCGGAGCGCGATGGACCAGTTGCGGGTGTCCATCCCGATCTCGCGCTGGTTGACCGAGGCCAGCTTGTCCCGGTGGGTGACCTCGATCGGGTCCTCGATGGTCAGGATGTGCACCGCACGGTTGGCGTTGATCTGATCGACCATCGCGGCCAGGGTCGTGGTCTTGCCGGAACCGGTCGGGCCGGTCACCAGCACCAGGCCGCGCGGTTCGAGAGCGAGCTTCCCGAGCACCTCGGGCATGCCCAGCTCGTCCAGGCTCATCGGCTCGTCGGTGATCAGCCGCATGACCGAGCCGATCTCGCCGCGGGCGCGGAACACGTTCACGCGGAAGCGGCCGATGTCCGGGACCGCGAGGGCGTAGTCCGCCTCATTGGTCTTGGCGAAGTGCTCCGCGACCTCGGGCGACATCGTCGGCAGGATCAGCGCCTCGACGTCGGCCGGCGTGAGCACCGGCGACTCCAGGGTGACCAGCGACCCGGAGATCCGGATCTTCGGCGGCACGCTCGACTTGATGTGCAGGTCCGACGCCTTGTTCTCCACGACGGCGCGCAGGAACGGCGCGATCTCCAGGTCCATGACAGGAATGTCGGCACGAGGGGGTCGGGACTGAAGTCCGATCGGACTGTCCGGGTATGTCCGACTAAGACATCTGATGGGGCATCTGATCGGGCTCAAGGGGTGCCGGGCGGCCTCCGATACAGCTGTCGCGCAGGGAGCCCTTCCGCCGGGCTGCCGCCCCGATCTCCAGGAGACAAGCACGGTGAAGCGATCAGACGCCCATTGGGGCGCCCGAAAGGTCGTGTGCCTCGACGTCGGCAGTTCCGGCCTGCGCGCGGCGCAGTTCAGTGTCCGCAGCACTCCCGTCGGCGGCAAGTCCTGCCGGCTGGACCGTTACGCGGCGGTGCCTCTGCCCCCCGGTGCTGTCTCCGGTGGCGTGGTTACCGACCCGGCTGCCGTCGGCAAGGCGCTACGCGCGCTGTGGTCGGCGGGCCGGTTCTCCACCAAGAAGGTCGTCTTCGGCCTCGCCAACGACCGGGTTCTGGTCCGCCAGCTGGATCTGGACTGGATGGAGCCCGCTGACTTCCGCAAGGCGCTGTCGTACTCCGTGGCCGACCAGATCCCGATGTCGGTGGACGAGGCCAACCTGGACTACCACGTGCTGGAGGACATCCCGGCCGGTCCGGATCTGGACTCTGAGCGCACCCTGCGGATCCTGTTGGTCGCCGCGGCCACCGAGATGGTGGACACCTTCCTGGCCGCGCTCGCCGAGGCCGACCTCACGGCGGTCAAGGCCGAGCTCTCCCCGTTCGCGCTGATCCGTGCCTCCGCACCGAACCCGCCGGCGGAGACCGAGTCCGAGGGAGCCGAGGCGATCGTCGACATCGGTGCCGACACCCTCACGGTGGTCGTGCACGCAAACGGCCAGCCCCGGTTCGTCCGCACCGTCGGCCAGCTCGGCGGGCGGGTCATCACCGGTGAGCTGCAGCAGAAGTTCGGCTGGTCCTTCGATGAGGCCGAGGCAGCGAAGGCGCAGTACGGCCTGCCCCGTCAACGGGCCGCCGGCGACGACCTGGTCGGGCTGGAACACCCCGCGCAGGAGGCCATCGAAGAGCGGGTCACCGGCGTGGTCGCCGAGGTCCGCACCACCCTGAACTTCTTCCTGTCCGCCGGCACCGGCGTGCGCAGCCTGTCCCGCATCGTGATTACCGGGGGCGGGTCGCGCCTGACCGGCCTGCACGAGCGGATCGCCGAGGCGATGGGCACCGAGGTGGTCACTCTGAGCACCCCGCGCGAGGTCAAGAGCCGCCTGTCCGCCGTCACCGAGGACGACCTTGGCGCTGTCGCGCTGTTGTCCGGCCTCGCCCTTGGAGTGATGTAGACGTGTCCTTCCTGACTTCGGGCAAAACCTCGGACAAAGTCTCCGACAAGGTCAAGATCCCCGGCCAGTTCCGGGGTGGCCTGACTCGTACGACCCAACCCCGTACCGGACAGGCCTCCCACACCCTGCCGTCGGTCAACCTGCTGCCCACCTCGACTCTCGAGGCCCTCGACGTCCGGCGGGTCCGGCAGCGCCTCCTCGCCGCCGGCCTGGTCGGCGCGGTGCTGGTCGGCGGTGCCTGGACGCTGCAGACGCAGCGGCTGCACAGCGCGCAGGACAGGCTGAGCGCCGAGCAGGCGCTCACCCCGGCGTTGCAGGCGCAGGTTGCCGCCCTCGCCCCGGTCGCCCAGTTCTACGACCTGCTGCAGGCCCGCAAGCAGACCGCTTCGGCCGCGATGGCCGCGGAGGTGCTGTTCTCCGACGCGCTCACCGACCTGGCCGGGCGCACCCCGGCGGGGATCGACATCAACTCGATGTCGGTGACACTCACCTCCGCCACGGTCACCGCGGTAGCGCCGCCGGTGTCGCCGCTGACCGAGGCCGGTATCGATGCCAACGGCAATGACCTGACGAAGACTCAGAACCCGGGCGCGACCGGGACGACGGCCGGGGCGACGGGGACCACTCCGGCGGCCGGCGCGGCCAACCCGGCTGCGACCGTGACCCCGCCGGTCAGCTGCGCACGGCCCGACCCGTTCAACCCGGCGCCGATCATCGGCTGTGTCACGCTGAGCGGCACCGCGCAGAGTCGGGCCCAGGTCGGCCAGTTGGTCCAGAACCTGCGCGGCGCGGATCTCTACGCCGACCCGTTCGTCACCACCACCACGATCAGCGCTGCCGACGGCACCGAGGTAGTCGCCTTCGCCGGCAGCGTCGGGCTCACCGGGGCAGCGGTCAGTGGCCGCTACGCCGACCTCAGCTGGCTGTCCGACCCGAAGGTGCTCGCCGAAGCCGAGCGGATGATCAAGGACGGCAACACCGCCAGCAAGCGACTGGCCGAGCGGGCCAAGGCTGCGGCCGCCGAGGCCAAGGCCAAGGCCGACGCCGCGGCCGCCGCGCAGGCGAAGGCCGAGCGCCAGGCCCAGCGGCAGGCGGAGAAGGACCTGGCCGCCCAGCTCCAGGCCGCCGCGGCCGCCGCCGCGGCCGCCGCCGCCGCCCAGCAGCAGGCCCAGAACGGGGACCAGTAACCGATGAAGCAGAACCTGAGCCTGACGCCCGTCCGCAAGACCACGCTGATCGGCACGGCGATCCTGCTGGTCGCGCTGGTGGCGGCCTGGATGATCGTGCTGAGTCCGCGCAGCGACGCGGTCGCGAAGGCGAATGAGGAGGTCACCGCCGCCGAGCAGGCGAACCAGGCGCTGCGCGGCCAGATCGAATCCTTGCGCGTGCGCCAGCAACAACTGCCGGCACTGCGCGAGGTGTCCAAATCGCTGGACCGCCGGTTCCCGCCGACCGCCGAGCAGGCCAAGTTGTTCAGGATGATCACCGCGGCCGCGGCCGAAGCCGGCATCGCGCCGCAGTACCTGACCAGCATGACGATGGGCGCACCGACCGCGGTCGGTGGCGGGACGTCCGCGCAGCTGCCGGGGGTCGCGGCACCGATCAGCCAGATCGCCTCCCAGTTGCTGACTGTCAACGTCTCGGGCACGCCCGGCCAGATCCGGGAGTTCGTCGGCAACCTGGAGAAGCTGCCGCGCGCCTTCGCGGTCAACGCGATCAGCCTGGCCCAATCGGCGTCGACCCAGGCGCCGAGCGAGAACGCCTCGGTGGCCCCGGACGCGCAGACCGTCACGATCACCGGCGAGATGTTCAACATGCCGAAGGTCGTGGACCCGACCGCCGCCGCGAAGGTCGGCTGATGCTGCGCATCCGCCGCCGCGAGGTTGCCGAGCTGGGGCCGGTCACCGCTTCCGACGATCCGATCGTCGATCTGTTCGCCGAGCTGGACGAGCTCAAGGCACAGGTCTACCGGCAGAACCGGATGCTGCGTCAGCACGACGGGCGGGTGGCCCGGGAGCGGGCCGCCGCCCAGGCCGACGAGCACCGCCGGCTGCTGGTCGCGGTGCGGGCGCTCACCGCTGCCTTCGCGTCCGACCCGGCCTTGAGCCAAGAGGAGAAGGCGTGCGCCGCGCGCTTCGAGGCGGCCATGCGCCGGCTCGAGCCCGAACCGCCGCCCAGCCTCACCTGACCCGCGCGTGACGCACCCTCACCACCGCAGACCGATGGAGTTCCTGATGACCGCGCCTGCGCCCACGCCCGTTCCGGTGGCCGACGCGATCCCCGCCCCCACCCTGGCGGCCGACCGCACCACCGCGATCGCAGACGCGTCCACGAAGGCCACCCTCTACGGCCGGGTCTCGCGGGCCGCGGCCGCAGAGCGGGACGCTCGGGTCGCCGTCGGGGCGGCGTGGGCCGCCGACGTCCTGCACGTGCAGGCCCTGCTCTGGGAGCGGGCGCCCACCGATGACGACAGCGCCCACCGCCGATTTCTGGCCGTGGCCACCGCCGTCGGTGCCGCGGTGTGCGGCGCGACCGACGTTGCCGAGACCGCCCAGGCCCGCGACGCCCGCGAGGTCGTGGTCACCGCCCGGCGCCGGTTGCTCGGCGTCTTCGACGCACCGGCCGCGGCCCTGGTCGCCGAGCGGCTGACGGATCTGGAGCACCTCGCCGAGGTTCCGCCGGCCCCGGGCCGGACGATCCCGCTGCCGTCGCACTCGCTGCACTGGCGGGCCCGCGATCTCGAACCCGCCGACCTGGTCGCCCTGTTGCGCACCACCGCCGCCGACGGCCGGGTGGTGGCCGCCGCACTGATGGAGGCCGGCTACCGGGGCGACTCGGCCCGGCAGATGTGCCTGGCCGACCTGGCCGAGGTCGAGGCGTACCTCGTGGAGGCCTCGCTGGCCGCCGGGGACACCGACCTGCTGCTCGCCGATGTCCGGCGGGCCGCCGTTGTACTGATTCTCTCCGAGGCCGCGGACCGTCCAGTGGACGTCGCCGCCGCCCGGGCCGGGGTGTGGGCCGCGGCCCGAGCGGCTCTGCCGCCGGCCGAGGTGGAGCGGCTCGCACCCCGGCTCGGACGTACCGGTACAGGCACGTGAGCCCGGACCTGGTGGCCGCCGGGTTCCTCGCGCTCGTCGGCCTGCTGATCGGCTCGTTCCTCAACGTCGTCGTGCACCGGGTGCCGGCCGGTCAATCGGTCGTCCGTCCCGGATCCAGTTGCCCCGCCTGCTCGAGCCCGGTGCGACCGCGGGACAACATCCCCGTGGTGTCCTGGCTGTTGCTGCGTGGCCGGTGCCGGGACTGCGCGGTTCCGATCTCCGCCCGCTACCCGCTCGTCGAACTGGGGTGCGCCGCCCTGTTCGCCGCTCTCACGCTGCGCTTCGGTGTCTCTCCCGTGCTGCCGGCGCTGCTCTTCCTGGCGGCGATCGGACTCGCCCTCGCGCTGATCGACCTCGACGTGAGCCGGCTGCCGTTCGAGATCTCCATCCCCGGTCTGGGCGTGACCGTGGTGCTGCTCGCCCTCGCCGGCCTGGCCGACGGCTGGTCCCCGGTGGCCGTGGCGCTGCTCTCGGCCGCCGCCTGGTTCGGCCTGTACTGGTCGCTGTGGTTCGGCACCGGCGGGCGCGGGATGGGGCTGGGCGACGTGGTGCTGGCCCCCACCCTCGGTCTCGCGCTGGGCTGGCTGGGCTGGGGCCCGAGCCTGGTCGGCCTGCTCGGTGGCTTCGGCATCGGCGCCGTCGTCGGTGTGACGCTGATGCTGGTCGGCCGCGCCGGCCGGCGCAGCCAGATCCCGTTCGGGCCCTCGATGCTGGCCGGCGCGCTGCTGGGCGTCTTCGCCGGCTCCGCGATCTGGGGCGCCTACCTCGGGGTCCTGGCCTAAGCGTCGTCGCGGAGTTTGCCGAGGGCGCGGCGTAGGGCGGTCCGATCGCTCGCGGTCAGCCGGTCGGTGAACAGCGTGGCCACCAGGGCCAGGTGGGACTCCAAGGCCTCGGCGAGTGCCTGCTGGCCCTTGCCGGTGAGGGCGATCTCGACCCCGCGACGGTCGTCGTCGGCGGGCGTGCGTTCGATCAGACCCGCCTGCTCGATCCGCACCAGCATCCGGCTGATCCCGCTCTCGCTGAGCAGCAGTCGGTCCCGCAGGTCCTTCTGCCGCAGTCGCATCCCCGGGATGTCCGCGAGGTGGACCAGGACGTCGAACCATTCCAGCGGCAGGTTGTGGTCGGTCTGCATCTGCTCGGCGAGCTGTTCCACGATGGAGCGGTGCACGCCGAGGAAGTCCTGCCACAGCCCGGTGGTCTCGACCAGGCGGCCGAGCAGCGCGCCCAAGTGGGCGTCGTCGGTAGCTGATGCTGCATCGGCTCTCACGCGACGGCTTGCCATGGTGCGGCCACGCTAGTTCACCGCGAGCGTCACAGCACGCGCTCGACGGCCTCCGGCGGGACCGGCATGTCGAGCTCGAAGTCCATCACCCGGTGGAAGCGGGACAGCGCGTTCCACAGGCTGATGGACATGGTCAGTTCGACAAGCTGGTCCGGGGTGAAGGTCTTCACCAGCGCGGCCCGGAGGTCGTCGTCCAGCCCGGCGGGTGCTTCGGCCAACGTCTTCGGCGGCAGCTCCACCGTCATGACCCGCGTCAGCTCGAGCGCCAGTTGGAGATCCTCGTCGAGGCTCGCGTGGTCTCCGCTCAGGACCGCGGCGATCTCCTCCGGCGTGACGCCCTGGGCAGCCGCCGACGTGCTGCGGTGACTCGCGCTGTAGCGGCAGTGGTTCAGGGCACAGACGTAGATCGCGCTCAGGTCCTTGATGCGTCCGCTGACCGTTCCCGGCCCGGCGACGGCGCGGATGAACGGCAGGTAGGCGCCGAACATGCCGGGGCGCTGGGCGATCGCCTGCCAGGTGTGCAGCGCCTTGCCGTAGCCGGCCTGACCGGCGGCCAGCGCGGCCTGGTCGGACTCGTGGAACTCCGCGGGGTCGCGGAGGGGGACCAGTGACATACGAACTCCCGGTGTGTGAGGGGGCGATCAACCGTTAGGCGTGACACGCCTAACGGTTGGCGATCAGCCCAGCGGTTCCATGACGGACCAGTCGTGGTGGAAGACGAAACCGTGCGAGGCCGGCGGCAGCGGGGACTGCACCTCGATCCAGCGCACGGGATCGGTGCCGGTGGCGGTGAACCCGTGCGAGGCGGCCGCCGGCGCGAACACCAGGTCGCCGGTACTCACCGGAACCCGCGCTCCGTCGAAGGAGCCTGACGCGCTGCCGCGGACGAAGAGGTAGGCCTCCTCGAACGGGTGGTAGTGCTCCTTGGCCGACAGGCCAGGGGTCGGGCTGGGACTGAACTGGACGATGAACACGGTGTGGTGCCGGGCGCCGAGCAGCTCGTCGACCATCATCCGGATCTGCACGTTCTGGATGTTCGGCCCGTGGTAACCGGGCATCGAGATTGACCCAGGAGGTGCCATGTCGGACTCGTCGAAGTGCCCGACCAGCTGATGTCGCGGGTGGACCTCGCTGACCCGCTGCCCGGAGGTCGGGACCTCGATGTCCGGGGCTGCGTAGACGCCCCAGGCCGCGTGACCGTTGATCGGGCGGGGTTGGGGTGCGTGCACCCGGAGGAGTCGCGCGGTCGTGTCCGACCGGTTCGCCCACGCGTGGCCGACCGCGATGGGCACCAGCCCGAAGTCGTCGGCCACCAGCTCGAAGTCCTGTCCGCCGATGCGCACCAGCGCGGTACCGGAGAGGACGTAAAACGACTCCTCGAACGGATGAACGTGCCCGCGGACCGCCGCGCCGGGCGCGAGGTCGACCAGCGCGATCGACATCTGGGTGGCGCCGTGTACCGGTCCGAGGAACTCCGAGACCGTGACGCCCTTCCCGGGCTCGCTCGGGTGCTCCGTGCTGCCCGTGGACGGCGGCGGCAGCACGATCGCCTGCCGCGCAGGTATTGCCGGGGCCGTCATGGTTGCTAGTCTGCATTTTAATGCTTGCGCGAGCAAGTATTTATCTCTACCTCGCGATGGGAGCGGGTCATGGCTGTGGCGGTCGTCGGTCTGGGTCAGATGGGAACGGCTTTCGCGGAGCGGTTGCTCGACGCCGGGCACGAGGTGCTGGTCGCCAACCGCACGCCGGGCCGCGCCGGAGCGCTGGTCGAACGTGGCGCCGTCGAGTTGGGTTCGCCGTCCGAGGCCTGGGCCAAGGCCGACGTCTGCGTGATGTCGGTGGCCGACTCCGAGGCGCTGCTCGCACTTGCCCTGGGGCCGGACGGGTTGGCCGGCCAGACCGGCGCGGGCAAGACCCTGATCGAGATGAGCACGGTCTCGGTGGAGGCCTCGGCCCAGGTCGCCGAAGCGGCGGCAACCGCCGGTGTCCGGTACCTGCGGGCACCGGTGAGCGGGAACCCGATGGTGGTGCGCGGCGGCAACCTCACGATCCTGGTCTCGGGCGAGGAGGCGACCTACGCCGAGAACCGCGACCTGCTTGCCGCGATCGGGCCGAACCTGTTCTACCTCGGCACGGGCGAGGTGGCGCGCGTGGTGAAGCTGGCGCTGAACCTGATGGTCGCCGGTACCGCCCAGTTGCTCGCCGAGTGCATCGCGCTGTCCGAGGCCAACGGTGTCGACCGGGCCCGTCTCCTTGAGGTGGTCGGTGGCTCCGTGGTCGGCTCTCCCTTCGTGAAGGTGAAGACCGGCGCCCTGGTCGCGAACAACTACGCCTCGACCTTCACCACCCGGTTGATGCGGAAGGACCTCGGGATGATCCTCGACCTGGCTGCCCGAGCCGGACAGCCCTTGCCGGTCTCGGCCGAGGTGGCCCGGCTCCTGCAGGTCGCCATCGACCAGGGGATGGGTGACCTGGACTTCACGGCCCTGCTGCCGAGCCTGGAGAAGTCGGCTCACGCATAGAACGTAGGGCCGTGCCGAGCGCGGCCCGAGCCACATCACGCGTCGCCTGGACGCCTCGCGCAGCGCGCACCCGGTCCGATCGGGCCGGGTGTTGTGCGTTGCGCGGACTGTCCCGCCGGGTGCGTCAAACGTCTCGGTTGCGCGGGATCGCGCTCGTAGCGTCGGTGAATCATCCGTGACAGTCCCTCACTTCAGGAGTCACCGTGACCGACACGTTGGTCGAGGCACCCATCCCGGTAGAACTGATCGGCGAAGGCATGGGCACAGGCGTGGACTCCGAGCTGGTCGCCCGGGCCAGCGCCCTCATCCCCCTCATCCGCGAGTACGCGGACAAGGCGTCGGAGGAGCGACGGGTCGGGCCTGAGGTGGTGAAGGCGCTGGAGGACGCCGGACTGTTCAAGCTCTTCGTGCCCCAGCGTTACGGCGGTCACGGCGCGAACATGGCTACCGGTGTCCAGACTCTCGCCGAGATCTCCCGGGGCGATGGCTCCACCGGCTGGGCCGCCTCCCTGCTGAATGTGTGCACGTGGTTCGCCACGACGTTCTCGCAGCAGGCGCAGGACGACGTGTTCGGCGCCAATCCCGACGCCAAGGTGTGCGGCATCTTCACCCCGGGGAGCAAGTCCGAGCGCGTCGAGGGCGGGTACCTGGTCAGCGGGCGCTGGCCGTACTCCTCGGGGTCCTTCGCCGCGGACTGGGCGACCCTGGGCATCGGAATCGACGTGCCCGAGGGCGAGGACCCCCGCGCACTGGCGCTGATTCCGGCCGAGGCCTGGACCATCGAGCCGACCTGGTACGTCGCGGGTATGCGCGGCACCGGAAGCGACACGATCGTCGTCGAGGACCACTTCGTCCCGGATCATCGGGTGCAGCGGTTCATCGGCATGCGGGAGGCGGAGTTCCTCACCCCGCACAAGCAGGACCAGAACTCCTACATGGCCTTCATTCCGGTCGCTGCCCTGATCCTGGTCGCGCCGCAACTCGGAATGGGCCGGCACGCGCTGGAACGGACCCGGAAGAGCCTGCCGGGCAAGGCGGTCGCCTACACGATGTACTCCGAGGCGCGGACCTCGCCGATGCACCAGCTCGGCGTGGCCAACGCCGCGACGAAGTTCCACCTGGCCGAACTGCTGGTGCGCCAGGGCTGCCTGGACATCGACGCCAACGCCGCCGAGCACCGGCTGCCGACCATGGAGGTGCGGGCCCGGGTCCGCAACGACACCGGGGTCGCGGCCGAATTGGTGAATCAGGGGATCGACTTCCTGATGACCGCCAACGGCGCCGGGTCGTTCGCCGACGTGAACGTGCTGAACCGCATCTGGCGCGACGCCGCGATCGCCGCCCGCCACGCCTACGTCTCGGCGGAAGTCGGCAAAGAGGTATACGGCAAGGTCCTGATGGGCGACGACCAGCTCACGATGGACCTCTGATGGTCTACGAGCACGCGCATCTCGTGATTGACCCGTCCCGTTCCGGCGAGTTCGAGGCGGCCGTACCGGTGGCGTTGAAGGCGCTGCGGGATGCCCCGGGCTGTCAGGAGGCGGAGATCTCCCGCAGCGTGGACCAGGCGGGTACGTATCTGCTGCGGGCGAAGTGGAACCGCATCGAGGACCACCTGGAGGTCTTCCCGACCACGCCGCAGGCCGCGGACGTTGGCGCGGCCATCGCCGGCTTCTTCACCGAGGCTCCCCTCGTCATTCACTTCGAGGACGACCAGATCTGACGGTCCGTAACCTCGGGAACGGAGCCCACTCGATGCTGGTCACCGACGTGCGACCGGAGTTGTTCACGGAGGAGAGATCGGGCGAGGTCGTGGCCGCGAGCTTCGCCGCGACTCCCGACCCCCGCCTGCGTCAGATCCTCCAGGCCCTGGTCCGGTACCTGCACGCCTTCGCCAAGGACGTCGCGCTCTCGCAGTCGGAACTGGACGCGGCGATCGACTTCCTGACCCGCACCGGCCAGACGTGCGATGCCACGCGGCAGGAGTTCGTCCTGCTCTCCGACGTCCTCGGCCTGTCGATGCTCGTCGACGCGGTCGCCAACCGCGGTCCCGGTTCCGCGACGGAATCGACCGTCCTGGGTCCCTTCCACATGACCGCCTCTCCGCCGCGAGCACTCGGCGACTGCATCGCCGATGTCGCCGGCGGGGAGCCGACGCTGGTGACCGGATGCGTGCGGGACAGTGACGGCGCGCCGCTGCCCGGCGCCGTCCTCGATGTGTGGCAGGCCGACGCCGAGGGCTTCTACGACGTCCAACGGCCTGGGGTCGTGCCGGCCGGGAACCTTCGCGGTCTCTTCCGCTGCGACGCCGAGGGGCGGTTCCACTTCCGGACGGTGCTTCCGGTCGCGTACGCCATCCCCGCCGACGGACCGGTCGGGCAACTGCTCGCCGCGACCGGCCGGCAGGCCTGGCGGCCGGCCCACCTCCACATCATCGCCACCGCCGCGGGGCACGCGCCCCTGACGACGCACCTGTTCGTCGCCGGCACCCCGCATCTCCACGCCGACGCGGTCTTCGGGGTGAAGGAGAGCTTGATCATCGAGTTCCGCCCCGTCGACGACGCCGACGAGGCGGCCCGGCTCGGGATGCCGGCGCCGTGCCGGCACGCCACCGTCGACCTTCGACTACGGGGAATCTGATGACGACTCAGGTCGCCTGGACCGGAGAGGTCCACCACAAGGTCTCCGGTGCGATCGCCACGATCACGCTCGACCACGGGGCCCGCAACGTCCTGAACCCGGGCCTGATGACCCGGCTCCGGGAGGCGATCCTGGATGCAGATCGGGATCCGGCGACGACTGGCATCCTCCTCACCGGCGCCGACGAGGTCTTCTGCGGCGGCCTCGACATAGCCGCCATCCAGGCCGGCGCGGACCCGCGGGAGTTCGCGCGCGAACTCGTCGAGCTGCTCGGCATCTTTCCCTGTCTGAGAACACCGATCGCGTGCGCCGTCAACGGTGACGCGGTCGCCTCCGGGGCATCCCTGGTGGCGGCGTGCGACTACGCCGTCGCCGTCGAAGGCGCACGGCTGGGCACCTTCGAAGTGAGCGTGGGGATCTGGCCGATGATCGCCCAGGTGCCGCTGGTCCACCGCATCGGTGCCCGGGCGGCGATGGAGAACGTCGGTTCGGGAGAACCGTTCACCGCGCAGCGGGCGTACGAGGTCGGCCTAATCCAGCGCGTCGCCCGGCCAGGAGAGGTCCACGACCTCGTCCGCACCTGGCTCACGAATGCAGCCCGCGCCGGTGCCGCCGCAGCCAACCGACCCTCGCTGTACGAGCTCGCCGAGCTGCCGTACCGGCATGCCCTCGACGCCTCGCTCGACAAGTTCGTCGCGCTGTTCGACGACCCGTCGTGACGCCCGCGCTCGAGGTCGCGGTCCTCGGGGCCGGCCGGATGGGCGCAGCCATCGCCGAGATGCTGGCCGGCTCCGGGCTGAACGTGCGGATCTGGAACCGAACTGCGGAACGGGCGCACGCCCTGCGCGCGGAACGCCTCACTCCGTACGAGGACCTGGCCACGGCGGTCAAGGGTGTCGACGCGGTGATCAGCATCCTGGCCGACGGCGCGGCCGTCAGGGCGACGGTTCCCGGCGCCGTGGGGATGCTGCCCGCGGACGCTGTCCTGATCGAGGCCTCGACCATCGATGTGCCGACGATGGCCGGCCTCGCCCGGGCCGCTCCAGACCGGGTCGTCTCCTGCGCGGTGTCCGGGACACCCGCTGTCGTGCGGAACCGTCAGGCCGGCGTTCTGATCAGCGGCGCGGACCAGGCGAAGGCGAGGGCCCTTCCCGTGCTGGAGGCCTTCGCCGCGCGCACGGTCGACGTCGGCACCCGCGCCGAGGACGCCAAGCTGGTCAAGATCGGGATCAATGCCGTCCTCGCCGGGACGATGGAGCTCCTCGCCGAATCGGTCGTCCTGCTCGAGGCGGGCGGGGTGGACCGGGAGGCGTTCGGACGGGCGCTGGCCGGTTCGGTGCTCAACTCGGCCTTCTCCGCGTACAAGCTCGCCGCTCTGGAGAACCGTGACTACACGCCGACCTTCGCCACCCGGGACCTCCGCAAGGACGTCGGGCTCGCCCTGGCCCAGGGGACCGCGAGCGGAGTGCCCCTCCCGCTGGCACAGGACCTCGCCGGGCTGCTCGACGAGGCGATCGACCTCGGGTGGGGGGACCTGGACTTCCTCAGCCTCGTCCCGCGCCTGCAGACGGCGTGCGGCCTCGGCTGCGACCTCTCAGAGGATGCGGCCGCGGCCCCGGTGCAGAGTCTCGGAGGGTGATTCGCCGTAGGTCTCCCGGTACATCGTGGCGAACCGTCCCGGGTGCCCGAAGCCCCAGCGGTAGGCGATCGCCATGACGGTGTCCTCGCCGGCCAACAGTTCGGCCCGGGCGTGCTCGAGCTTCACCTTGCGCAGGTAGCCGGTCGGCGAGGTGTGCAGCGTTTCCTGGAACGCCAACTGGAGCCGCCGGGCGCCCACCCCGGCGTGCCGCGCGAGATCCGTCAGCGTGAAGTTGGCCTGCGGGTTCGCCTCGATCAGGTCGACCGCGCGCTTGACCGTTCGCGGTCGCGCCGGCGGGTGCGGGCTGAGGAGTGCTTCCAGGTGGTCGTGGGTCTGCAGGTGCAGCAGCCCGCCGATGAGGAGCTTCTCCATGTAGTCGCGGTGCTGGGCGGAACGCTCGAGCAGTCCGTCCGGACGATCCGCTTCCTCGATCAGCAACTTGATGATGCCCAGCCAGCTCGCGGCCGCGGCGGTGGTCAGATCGAGGCCGATGTCGAAGCGGATGTCCGCCACCGGATGCCCGAGCATGGCCTCGAGTTCACTCTCGACCGCGCACTTCGAGATCTTGATGCACAACTGGGACGAGTCGGCGCTCCACCTCGGGAGCACCGTGTGCTCCCGCGGAGTGAACACGGCAGCGTTCCGGGTGCTCGCCAGGGTCTCGCGGGAGCCGCACTCCGAGGCGACCGTGCCGGAAAGCGGGACGTTGACGTGGTAGGTGCCCAGCACCCCGGGATCGATCATCGTCTCGGCGCCGAAGCGCAGGTACCCGATCGTGACGTGGTTGAGCTTGACCGCGCTCAGCAGTGACGAGCTGAGGTCGCCGCCGCGGGTGAGCGTCTCGGTCCGGGAGGAGTAGAAGAAGTTCCGCAGCTCGTCCCGCATGACGTCCAGCGGCTGGGAACGGCAGATCTCGTGGCGTCCGAGAACCTCACCCGGCCAGGGCAGACCTGACGGTGAAAGCTTTGCTCGTGCCGATTGGGGAGTCGCTTCTGCGATATCGGAGCGCTCCCGGGTCGCGCTTCCTTCAGCCATTTGCGGTAACACCAACTCAGTGCCTCAGGGGCTTTCCGGCTTCCTCGAAGTCTCCCGCCCCCGTCGACTGTGTCAAGAAGCACGCCTTTTGGGCACCACCTGGGGCAACCTGATTTCGCGATCCGGCTAGTTCGGTGCGCAATCTGGCCAACCTTCTGTGCGCAAAACGTATTGCCCGGCGCGCAGAGTGGACAGGTATCGCCACCCCCTTCGGTCGGGGTCGCAATGCGTCCATCTTCGGCGCGATCTGGCTCGTTCTCGTCAGCGAATTGCTGCGTACTTCCTTCTCGAATGCCTTTTCCTGCAACCGAGAAGGAACCCATGTCAACCGACACCGGCGAAGCCACCGCGACCGTGACCGCATCCCGTTGCCCGGTGAGTCATCTCGCTGAGTCCTTCGATCCGTTCACCGATCCCTACCTCCAGGACCCGTACGCGTTCTGGACCGTGGCCCGCCAGGAGGAGCCGGTCTTCTACAGCCCGACCCTCGACTACTGGATCGTGAGCCGGTTCGACGACGCCCGCCAGATCCTCCTGGACTCGGACACGTTCTCTGCGGCCATCTCCATCACGCCGCTCAAGGAGCTGTGCCCGGCCGCCATCGACGAGCTGGTGAAGGCCCAGATGGTGCTGGGCCCGAGCCTGGTCAACGAGGACCCGCCGTCGCACACGCAGCGCCGCCGCCACATCCGGGACGCGCTGGTGAACCCGCGCCGGATCGAGGCGATCCGCCCGAAGATCCGCGAGCTCGCCAACACCTACATCGATCAGTTCGTCAAGCGCGGCCGCGCCGACCTCGTCGCCGAGTTCGCCTACGAGATCCCCGCGCTCGTGGCCTTCGCAATCATGGGTGTCCCCGACGAGGACGTCGAGCGCGCCAAGAAGTTCTCCAACCGGTTGGCCCTGTTCACGTGGGGCTACCCCTCCGACGCCGAGCAGCAGCAGCTCGCGGCCGGCATGGGCCAGTACTGGACCTACGCGAAGGAGCACGTCCAGCGCCGGCTGCAGGAGCCGACCGACGACTACATCAGCGAACTGATCCGGGCCTGGCGCACGCCGGGCAACGAGGAGCTGTTCGACGAGAACTACCTGACGACGACGATGATGAACTTCCTCTTCGCCGGTCACGAGACGACGACCAACGCGACGGCGAACGGCCTGCTCGCGCTGCTCCAGCACCGCGACCAGTGGGACGCCCTGTGCGCCGACCCCTCGCTCGCGGGCGGAGCGGTGGAGGAGAGCCTGCGCTACAGCTCGTCGGTGATCGCGTGGCGCCGGGACGTTGTGAAGGACGTCGTGCTCGGTGGCATCACGATCCCCGCCGGCTCGAAGGTGCTGGCGGTCACCGGGTCGGCCAACCACGACGAGGCCGTCTTCGCCGAGCCGCAGGACTTCGACATCACCCGCGGCAACGCGCACAAGCACATGGCCTTCGGCTTCGGCCGGCACCTGTGCCTGGGCGCCCCGCTGGCCCGCATCGAGATGCAGATCTTCTTCGAGGAGCTCGCCCGGCGGCTGCCGCACATGCGACTGACGGAGGGTCAGGAGTTCACCTACTCGCCGAACACGTCCTTCCGCGGGCCGGACCACCTCCTCGTCGAGTGGGACCCGTCGGCGAACCCCGTCGACGGCGACCGGATCAGCTGACCGACCCGTGAGTCAGATGCGTCGGCCGCTCGTGCGCGGCCTCGCCGCGCTCGGTTGCGCGGTCGTCCTCTTCGGCGCCACGGCCGCGGCCGTGGAGCTGAGCGGGGACGACTCCGGCCGGCCGTCGTCATCGACGGTGGGCGCGTCCCCGGAGGTGCAGGCGTACTGGAGCGACACCAAGCGGGCGCTCTCCCCGCTGCTGCTCTACGTCCGCATCCTTCCGGAGACGGTTCACGCCATCGAGCGGAGCGACGGGCGGCTGAGCAAGGGTCAGATTCAGCTGGCCGGCGACATGGCCGAGGCCTTCGCCACCGCGCGGGACCTGGTGGGCCGGCTTCCGAGGCCGGCGGCGGTCACGGGCGACGTGGGTGAACTGCTGCAGCTCGCCTGCCAGTTGTACCGGGAGGCGGCGCTGTCCATCGCGGAGCGCTCGCCGGGCCGCGCCGAGGCGCTGCGGGTGATCGGAGACCGCCTGATCGACCAATCGCGGCGGGTGCTGCAGATCGACGCCGCGCAGCCCGATTCCGCTTCGGTCGAACTGCAGTACGCGCCGCCGGTACCCGCACTGAGCGACATCGCGGGCGGCGCGTCCACTGCCGACCTCGACGCCGCCGCCGCAGCGTTGGAGGCCACCGGCACCGGAGCGGGCGAGGACGTCATCGGCGCCCGTCTTTCCGTCCTCCTCGGGGTGCTCGCCGACCAGGCGCAGCAGGACGGGCAGACCCGAGCGGCCCGCGCGCTGACCACGCTGCGCGCCGACCTGTGGAACACCGCGCGGACGTTGGTCGCCAGTCCGCATCCCGCGCTCGCCGGGCCGGCGCTGCCGGTCCCGTTCCGGGCGCAGGTCTGGACCGGCGGCGCGTTCGACGGGCAACCGCCGGCGCTGCGGCCGGGCGACGACGTCGACGCCGGTCTGCCGGGTGGCCTGCCGCGCGTCGACCCCGCCCAGATCCTGAGAGGCTGACATGGACACCGTTCTCACGCTCGCCGTGAGCGGCCTGATGATCGGGTCGCTGTACGGGCTCCTCGGCGCGACGGTCACCACCATGTTCCGCACCACCGGAACGCTGTCCTTCGCCCACGGCGGCTTCGCGCTGATCGCGGCCTACAGCTACAACGGCCTCGCCTGCGGGGAGACCGTCAGCGGCGGGCGCTGCACCGGCGACGCTGCCCTGCCGCCATGGATGTCCGCGGTTCTGGCGGTCCTGCTTGCGTTGGTCACGGCGCTGCTGGTCGAACGGCTGGTCATGCGTCCGCTCGCCGGGGCATCACCGGTCAACCGGATGATCGCCTCGGTCGCCGTGCTGAGCCTGGCGGCCGGGATGTGCCTGCAACTCAACGGCCCGATCGCGAAGACGGTCCCGCAGAACGGCCAGTTCCTTCCGGACGGCGGCTTCCGGCTCGCCGGAGTGCAGGTCGACTACCAGCGCGCGATCATCTTCGTCTTCGCCATCGTGCTGGTGTCGGCGATCATGGCCGTCTTCAAGTACACCTGGCTCGGGCTGGCACTGCGGGCGTGTGGGCAGGCGCCCGACTCGGCGCGTCTGATGGGCGTCCGCCCGAACCACATCGCGCAGGTGAACTGGGCGGTCGCCGGGCTCGTGTCCGGGATCGCGGGCGTGCTCATCGCCCCGATCACGGTGGTGAACTCGGGAACCTTCGCGTTCCTCATGGTCAAGGTCGTGGGCGCCTGCGTGATCGGCGGCCTCGTCTCGCTTCCGATGACCCTCGTCGGCGGCCTGCTGATCGGCGTGCTGGAGGCGCTCACCCCGCACTACGTCGACCGGCCCGGCACCTCCAGCCTGGTGGTGGCCTTCGTCGTCATCGCCGCCGTCGTGATCAACCGGAAGCGGTTGGCGGCCGAGACCAGCCGCACCCCGATCAGCACATTGCAACGCGTGGGAGCCGTCGACACCACCGCCTCGATGTGGCTCGACGGTGCGCGCCGTGGGCTCGAACGGATACCGCGACCGCTGCGGTTCCTCCCCCCGATCGCGCTGCTGGTCTACGTCCTGACCGACAACTATTACGCGTCCATCGGCCTGAGTGTGCTGTTCTACGCCCTGGTCGTCCTGAGTCTTACGGTGATGACGGGACTGTCCAGCCAGCCGTCGCTGATGCAGGCGGGCCTGGTCGGCATCGGGGCGTTCACCGTGTCGACCGCCGTCTCCAAGGGTGCGTCGTTCGGGACCGCCGTCGGCATCGCGGTGCTGTTCGGCGCGCTCGGCGGGGTCATCGCGGGCCTGGTCTCGGTGTGGTTCCGCCGCCTGGAGTTCGCGATCATCACCCTGGTCCTGGGGGCGATGATCTCCGACTACCTGCTCACCGACTCCCGCCTGAAGAACAGTGTCTTCGCCCCGAACGTCTTCGGTGTCGACCTGCTCGACAGCAAGAACGCGTTGCTGGTGACGGGGGCCGTCTCGGTCGTGCTGTTCATCGTCGTCGGCCGCCTGCGGTCCTCCACGATCGGAACGGCACTGCGGGCCTCGGCGGACATGGACGAACGGGTCGGTCACTTCGCCGTCAGCCCGGTCCGTTGGGAGATCGCGGCGTTCGCGCTCTCGGGGGCGATCGCGGCCTTCGCCGGGCTGCGTGTTCCTGCTCGTGTCGAGTTCCGTGACACCCCTTCAGTTCGGCCCCATCGTGTCGCTGACCTTGCTGGTCAGTGCGGTCGTCGGCGGTATGGGAAGCCTCTACGGCGCCGTGCTCGCGGGCATCGTGTTCGGCTACGGGCCCACACTCCTGGCCGACTCCTCGTCCGAATCGGCGAACGCGTACCCGGCCATTCTGGCCGCGGGGCTCGCGTTGATCCTGCTCGTCAAAGCACCTGACGGCTTGTCAGGTCTGTTCCGCACTGCCCGCGAGAACCTGCAGAAAGTGCCCGCCGATCCAGTCGGCGGCGAGTTCCGGGGCCAGCCGCTCCGATTCAACGAGCCGGCTCTCGTCGGCGCCGGAAGGAGTTCAGAATGAAGTGGTCCTACGGCATCGCCACGGTGGCCGCGGTCCTGATGGCGGGGGCACTGCCCGGGGGCGTCGCGAAGGCGGCCGACTCGGCCGTGTCGAGCAACGCCGCCATCTTCGATGCCCGCGCGGACAGTGCCGCCTCCTCGTACTGCATCGACGTCCCGGCCGTGCTCGTCGGGCAGCAGATCTGCGGCGGCTTCCTGCGCTCGACGGTCACCGCGACGAGCGACCCCCGCGGGTTCGCGCTCGGCGGCCTCGCCCCGGTCCCGAAGCTGAGCAGCGTTCCGCTGCTGATCCCGAACAACTTCCAGGGCATCCCGGTGCCCGAGCAGGTGCAGGCCGGGCTCAAGCAGATCCGCTTCAACAACGTGCCCTCGCAGTGCCAGGCCGCCTTCCCCGTGATCAACGAGGGCGACAACGACCAGACCTGCGGCGGTCCGACGTACGGCGACACCGCCCTGGGCTTCATCGGGTCGGGCGCCAACGCGCACGTGTACTCCACCGGCGACGAGACCGACCCGACCCAGACCCGAACCACCGCGGACACCCGGGCGGCGTACGCCAACCTGACCGGGCTCCAGACCACCTACGACAACGTGCGCGCGTTTTCGGAGAGTGGGCTCAACGCGGACGGCAACCCGATGGGGGAGGCGCGCGCCAACCTGGGCCGGGTGGCGTTCCTGGGTGGCGCCTTCATCCTCGACGAGGTCGTGTCCTGGACCCGCGTCGCCTTCAACGGGACCAAGAAGGGGTCCGCCGTCTCCACCGTGTTCAAGTACGGCGGCGCCTCGCTCGCCGGCATCCCGGTCGAGATCACGCCGGAGGGCCTGGCGCTGGCGACCGAACAGGTGCCCGCGGATCAGGTCAAGGCGCTGACCGCACAGCTGAACACCGTGCTGGCGAACAACAACGGTTTCGGCGTCACGCTGCTGCCCGCGCCGCCCGCGGAGATCACCGATTCGCTGGCGCGGGCGACCAGCGGCGGCATCCAGATCACCTACCGCGGATCGACGGGTACCGACGTCGTCTACACCCAGACCATCGGTGTGACCTTCGCCCAGGTGAGCGCGGTCGCCGCGGCCATTGCTCCCGGCGCCGTCCCGTCCGGGGCCGTGGTCGACACTGGTGCCTCCTCGACCACGCCGTCGGCGGCGCTCCCCGGGACTGCCGACCTCGCCGCCGGCACTCTCCCCTCATTCGGCGCCGTGGCCCCGACGACCGGGGGGATCCCGACGCTGGAGCTGAGCCGTCAGGTCGGGGACCAGGCCCTGCTCACCGGCTTCCCGTCCCTGCAGCCGCTGTCGACGTCGCGGATGCAAGCCATCTATCCACTCTTCTGCGCACTGCTGCTCGGGGCCTTCATCCTCGCGCGGTTCCGGCGTCGTCCGCTGCGCGGCTAGCCGACTCACCCCGAGACCACCAGGAGGAAAGCTGTGAACGCGAAGCGCAAGGACAGAGCAGAGTCGGTGGAGCACCCCCTCTTCGACACCCCCGGCGAGCCGCTGCTGCGCACGGGCGGGCGGCTGCCGTCGCACGCCGGACCTCGCCTGGACTGGCGGCAGGTCGTCGGAGGCCTCTTCATCCTGGGTGGCTTCATCTCCCTGGTGGCCGGCTACATCGGCATCAGCGGAACCAAGGAGACCTACGACCAGCTCAGCTACTTCCTGTCCAACGGACTCGGCGGTGCGGCCGCCATCATCGTCGGCTCCACCCTGCTGGTGATCCGTGAGCACGTGACGGACCGTCAGGCGATGCGCGTGATCGACGACCGGCTCTGTGACCTCGAGGCGCAGCTGCGCTCCGACCACGTCTCGCGCAACGGGCTGAAAGCGTCGGCGCAGGTATGAGCTCCGCGCCGATCCTGGAGGCCGAGGGGGTGAGCGTCCGCTTCGGCGGCGTCGTCGCGAACGACGACGTCTCGCTGCAGTGCGCCCGCGGTGCGATCACCGCGCTCATCGGGCCCAACGGTGCGGGCAAGTCCACCTTCTTCGACGTGGCCACCGGCGGGCGGCGTCCGGATGAGGGTCGGGTGCTCTTCAACGGGGTCGACATCACGCGTGCTTCGCGGGTTCGGCGGGCCAAGCTCGGCATGGGCCGCACCTTCCAGAACCTCCAGGTGGTCCGCAGCATGACCGTGCTGGAGAACGTGATGGTGGGGACGTTCCGCTATCACCGCTACGGCCTGGTCGCCGCGACCCTCGGCACGCCTAAGGTGCAGCGGTCCGAGCGGGAACTCCGGACGATCGCGATGCGCGCCCTGCGGGCCGTCGGCCTGGAGCAGATCGCGCACCTGCCGCTGAACGGGCTGCCCTACGGCGATCTGCGCCGGGTCGAGATCGCCCGGGCCCTCGCCCTCGGTCCGACGCTGCTGATGCTCGACGAGCCGGCGGCCGGCATGGACCGTCAGGAGACGGACGAACTGGCCGACGCCATCCGGGAGGTCTGCCGCCGCTGGGAGATGAGCGTCCTGGTCGTCGAACACGACATCCCGTTCATCCGCACGGTGGCCGACGACGTGTACGTCCTGGACTTCGGCCGCATCCTCGCCGGCGGCGATGCCGCCACCGTGCTGAACGATCCGACCGTCATCGAGGCCTACCTCGGGACCGTCCATGCTTGAGCTGCGTGCGGTCGAAGGTTCCTACGGCGGTATCCGCGCCCTGCGCAACTTCAGCATCGCGATCCCGCCGGGTTCGACGACGGCGTTGCTCGGGCGCAACGGCGCGGGCAAGTCGACCGCGCTGAAGTTGATGTCCGGAGCGCTGCTCCCGAGTGCCGGGGAGGTGCTCTGGAACGGCCGTCGGATCGACAACAAGCCGCCCGAGGACCGCGTCCGGATGGGCATCGCGCTCGTCCCGGAGGGCCGCGGCATGTTCCCCGGCCTGACGGTCGAGGAGAACCTGCGGGTCGGTGCCTACGCGGACAAGCCGCGGGCAAAGGAGCTCAAGGCGCGGCTGGAGCTGGCCTTCACCAGACTGCCGACCCTGCAGCGCCTCCGGCGGAGTGCGGCGGGGCGGCTGTCCGGCGGCGAGCAGCAGATGCTCACCGTCGCGCGTGCCCTGATGGGCAACCCCAAGGTCCTGCTGCTCGACGAGCCGTCGCTGGGTCTGGCGCCGAAGATCGTCGAGGAGCTCTACGAACTGTTCGGCTCGCTACGGGACGGCGAGCTCAGCATCGTCCTCGTCGAGCAGTACGTCACCTACGCCCTCGGCCTGTGCGATCACGCCCTCGTGCTCGAGAACGGCGAGGTCGTCGACCAGGGCACGGGCGCCGATCTCCTGGCCCGCGACGCGCTCTCCGAGGCCTACCTCGGCTGAGCCCACCACCACCCATGACACCAGCCCAGATGACGGATGTGAGGAGAGCTGTGATGAGCAGCCAGGTGATCGTCGGACGAAGGAAGCGGCTGCTCGGCGGCACGTGCTTGTTGGCAGCCGTGCTGGCGACGACCGGATGCGGCAGCCGGCTGTCGGGGCCGGCGGCCGTGCAGGTGGCGGGCCCGGTCGCCCAGGTCCCCGCGAGCACGGACCCCACGGCCACGGGCGCGCCGGCCGTCGACACCGGTGCGGTCGTACCCACGAGCCCGGGCGCCGTGACGGTTCCCGACGTCGCGTCGGGTGCCGCTCCGGCAGTGGGCGCCACCACCCCCGGAGTCGTCGCCCCGGGCAAGGCGGCCGCCGGGCCGCAGGCGGCCAAGCCGGCTGATGCGACGAAGCCGGCGAGCACTGCGCCCGCCGCCGGAGGCATCAACATCGCCGGGCCCAGTTCGCAGGGCGTGACCGACACGACCATCAAGCTCGGGGTCATCGCGCCACTGTCCGGAGCGGCCGGCTTCCTCGGCGAGGCCGAGGTCGCGGCCGTCCGCGCCTACACCTCGCTGGTCAATGCGCAGGGCGGGATCCGCGGCCGGATGTACACCACGGTGATCGCGGACAGCCAGTTCGAGCCCGCGGTCGAGGCGCAGGCCGCGCGCAAGCTCGTGGACCAGGACAAGGTCTTCGCGCTCTTCAGTGTCCTCGGCGACTCGACCGGTCCCTTCGTCACCGCGAAGGGCATCACGACGATGGCCTTCGGCCTGCTTCCGCCGGCGTTCTCGTCGCAGTACAACACCACCCACGTCTTCGGCCTCTCGACGATGGACTCCGTGGTGCGCATGGCGTACTGGACCAAGGTCCTGCAGAAGAAGCCGATCGACGACGTGGCGATCCTCTACGACACGACGAACATGAACCTCGGACCCTGGGCCAAGTACCTCAAGGCAGGCTGGGAAGCGACGGGGGCCAAGGTCCAGAGCATGGACCCGTTCAACGTCTCCGACGGTGACTGCACCTCGATCGTGCTCAAGCTGCAGGGCCAGGGCGTCGACTTCTGGCAGGCGGGGCAGTCGCTCAACTGGCCGGCCTGCGCAGCGGCGATGGGCCGGCAGGGATGGAAGCCGTCGCAGGGATTCGGCGGCCCCTACACCTCGGACAACAAGTACATCAGCCAGGGCGGTGCGGTCGGCATGGACGGTGTCTTCGGGCAGAACACCGGCGTGCAGCTCGTGCAGAGCTTCGGTGAGCCGTACCCCTACGACAAGGACAAGAGCAACGTCGCGCCGCTGGCGCGGGCCTACGTCGACAGCATGAAGAAGTACTCGCCGAACAGTGCGGACTCGGACACCCTCGAGAGCACCTGGGCGCAGTCCTTCTGGGTCGCCGTCCAAGCCCTCACCAAGGCGATCGACGCACAGAGTGCGGCGATCACCTGGAAGGGCGTGAACCAGTGGCTGCACGGCCAGAAGAACTACCAGTCCGGCCTGATCGCGCCGATCAACTTCGACCCGAACTGCAAGAGCGGCGCGGCCCCGTGGGTCTACCAGTGGAAGTTCAACAAGACCAAGAACATCTTCGAGCAGACGCCGTGGAAGGACTACGGCGGACCGTTCACGATGCCCGACAGCTTCCTGAACAAGATCGTGCCCGGCACCGGTCAGTGCTACCTGACCAAGTCTGCTGACAACGAGCTCTAGCCTCCGGCCTGTTCGACGAAAGGAACCCCATGGCGCACGAGGTCCGAGGTGTGGTCGCCCTGGCCAAAGGCAGGCCGGTGTCGGTGGAGACGATCCTGGTCCCCGACCCCGGCCCGGGTGAGGCGCTGGTCAAGGTCGAGGCCTGCGGGGTCTGCCACACCGACCTGCACTACCGCGAGGGTGGGATCAACGACGAGTTCCCGTTCCTGCTCGGCCACGAGGCCGCCGGCACGGTCGAGGCGGTCGGCGAGGGCGTCGTCGGGCTGGAGCCCGGGGACTACGTCGTGCTGAACTGGCGGGCGGTCTGCGGGCACTGCCGGTCCTGTCGTCGTGGGCGTCCCTGGTACTGCTTCGACAGTCACAACGCGGCTCAGCCGATGGCGCTGAAGGACGGCACGGTGCTCTCCGCGGCGCTCGGCATCGGTGCCTTCGCGGAAAAGACCCTCGTCGCGGCGCGCCAGTGCACGAAGGTCGACCGGGCGGCACCTGCGGCCTCGGCCGGACTGCTCGGTTGCGGGGTGATGGCCGGATTCGGCGCCGCCGTGAACACGGGCAACGTCGGCCGGGGCGACACAGTCGCGGTCATCGGGTGCGGTGGCGTCGGCAACGCCGCGATCGCGGGGGCCCGGCTGGCGGGTGCGCGCACGATCGTGGCTGTCGACATCGATCCGCTCAAGCTGGAGTGGGCCGTGGGATTCGGCGCCACGCACACGGTGAACTCCAGGGAGGTCGACGCGATCGAAGCGATCCGCGAGGCCACCGAGGGTCACGGCGCCGACGTCGTCATCGATGCGGTGGGCCGACCGGAGACCTACAAGCAGGCGTTCTTCGCGCGCGACCTGGCCGGCACGGTGGTGCTGGTCGGCGTCCCCACCCCGGACATGGTGCTGGAGCTCCCGCTGATCGACATCTTCGGGCGCGGGGGATCACTGAAGTCGTCCTGGTACGGCGACTGCCTGCCCAGCCGCGACTTCCCGATCCTCATCGACCTGTACCTACAGGGCCGGCTGGACCTGGATGCCTTCGTCTCCGAGACGATCAGCCTCGACGACGTGGAGAAGGCCTTCGAACGCATGCACCACGGCGAGGTGCTGCGCTCCGTCGTCGTCCTCTGACAACCACTAGGCGTGTCACGCTTTCTGGTTGTTCGGTCAGGCGGAGGGGTTGCGGGGATCCCAGAGCTTGCCGGCGAAGCCCTGCTCGTAGGCCTTGCCGCCGGGGTAGCTGACGAGTTCGAACTGGAGGCCCCAGGGGGCCCGGAAGTAGACCCAGCTCTGGCCTCCGCTCGGGCCGGAGGTCCGCACCGTGGGTTCGCCCATCACCTCGACGCCATGCTCGCGGAGGTACGCGACGGCCGCGTCGATGTCGTCGACGTAGAGGGCGAGGTGATGACCGCCGACGTCGCTGTTGAGCGGGGGCTCGGTGCGCTGGTCGGGGGCGGTGTACTCGAACACTTCGAGGTTCAGGCCGAGACCGAGACGGAAGAACCGCAGGCGCTCGACGCGCGCGTCGGCGTGCACGCCGAGATGCACCGTCATCCAGTCGTCGTCGGCCGCGAACGGCCCCAGGTCGTAGAACTGCTCGGCTCCCAGGATGTCGACGAGGAAGCGGGTCGCCACCTCCAGCTCCGGGACCGTGATGCCGACGTGGTCCCCGCCCCGCAGTCCCGGCAGAGCCATCGATGTCCCTCCAGTGTTAAGTGCTTCTGCGCCCTATTTCAGCACGACGCATCGCATGTGTACAGTAATACTGAACACTTGCCACCGTCGCGGGAGACGTCTCATGGCCATCGCAACCTACGGTCCGAACCAGGTCGACTGGGAGACCCGAGTCGACATCCCCGGGCTTCGTGAGGAGCGCCTGGCGCGCCTCCGGGCCCAGTTGGAGGCCTCCGATCTCGGTGCGCTCCTGGCCTTCGACTTCACCAACATCCGCTACATGACCTCGACCCACATCGGGACCTGGGCGGTCGACAAGCTGATCCGGTTCTCGCTGCTCGTGCGCGGCGGCGAACCGATCATCTGGGACTTCGGCTCCGCGGCCCGACACCATCAGCTCTATGCGCCCTGGCTCGACTACTCGAGCCCCGTGCACAACGGCGATGGCCCGCACGACCCGCACCACGGCGCCGACCCGCGCAATCCCAGCGGTGCCCGGGCCGGGATCTCCACCCTGCGCGGGGCGTTCAATCCGAACGCCGGCATCGCCGGCGAGGTGGCCGCCAAGATCAAGCGTGAGCTCGAGCTCTACGGGCTGACGAATGAAGCGGTCGGCGTCGACGTCATTGAGATGCCGGTGCTGTTCGCGCTCCAGCAGGCCGGGATCACGGTCGTCGACGGGCAGCAGTGCTTCCTGGAGGCCCGCCGGATCAAGACGACCGACGAGATCAAGCTCCTGACCCACGCCTGCTCGATGGTGGACGCTGCCTACGACCGGCTGTACGAGTTCCTGCGCCCGGGGGTGCGGGAGAACGAGTGCGTCGGCCTGGTCGCCAAGACGCTCTACGACCTGGGCTCGGAACACGTCGAGGGTGTGAACGCGATCTCCGGCGAGCGCTGCGCACCGCACCCGCACGTGTACTCCGACCGCATCGTGCGCCCGGGCGACCCGGCGTTCTTCGACATCCTGCACAGCTACATGGGCTACCGGACCTGCTACTACCGCACCTTCGCGGTGGGCAGCGCCTCGCGCGGCCAGCGCGACGCCTACACCCGCTGCCGGGAGTACATGGATCAGGCCATCGCGTTGGTCCGCCCGGGAGCGACGACGGCGGACATCGTCTCGGTGTGGCCCACCGCGCAGGAGTTCGGCTTCGCCGACGAGGAGGCCGCGTTCGCCCTGCAGTACGGCCACGGCGTCGGGCTCTCGATCTGGGAGAAGCCGATCTTCTCCCGGCTGGTCTCACTCGACCATCCCGAGGTGCTGGAGGAAGGCATGGTCTTCGCCCTCGAGACGTACTGGCCGGCGAAGGACGGCTGGGGTGCGGCCCGTATCGAGGAGGAACTCGTCGTTACCGCGACCGGGTGCGAGGTCATCACCAAGTTCCCGGCCGAGGAACTGCTGATCGCGGGCCAGCGTTACTACACCGTCGGCGGGCCCCTGCCCACCGAACGGGACTCGCAGTCGCACTTGAACACCGTGGCCGGCGCGGCCGCGGTCACGGTGTAGCGCCCTACAGTTGCCGGATGCCGCCGAAGGGGAGAGCCGCCGATTCCCCGGCACTGCGCCGCCGCACGGTTCTCGCCGATGCCACCACTGCACCGGTCGAATCCACTCTTGGCGCGCGCCTGCGCGCGGAACGGTTGCGCACCGGTAAGTCGGTCCGTGCCCTGGCCAAGGACATCGGCATCAGCCCGAGCGCGCTCTCGCAGTTCGAGACCGGCAAAGCGCGCCCGTCCGTCGACACCCTCTACACGATCGTGAACCTGCTCGATGTCTCCCTCGACGACCTCTTCGAGCCGGCCGGCGCCGCGGACAGAGTCCCGGTCGAGGACGGTCTCTGCCATCCGACGGACCGTCAGATCATCCAGCTCGAGTCCGGCGTCCAGTGGCAGCGGCTGACCGCGCACGCGGACCCCCACGTCGATTTCCTCTACGTCATCTACGACGTCGGCGGTTCGTCGGCCGCGAACGACGCCTTCGTCCGTCACTCGGGCCGGGAGTACGGCTACATCCAGAGCGGACGGCTTCGGGTGCAGCACGGTTTCGACGTCTACGAGATGGGCCCTGGCGACTCGATCAGCTTCGACTCCGCGGTCCCGCACCGGCTGGAGACGCTTGGCGACGCACCGGTCCACGCGATCTGGTTCGTCCTCGACCGCAGCAACCACTAGGCGTGTCACGCTTTCCGGTCGTGGCATCCCCAGCTCACGCCGCGGTGGCAAAGGCGGCCAGTAGTCGACGGATGAAGCCCGCCGGGTCGGTCGTCAGTTCCAGCCAGGTGGTCCGGATGACCGTCCAGCCGGCGTGCCGCAAACGGGCCTCCCGTTCGTTCTGGCGCCGGAATGCTTCGGCGGCGTCGCCGCACCAGGGATCCGTGTACTTCACGTAGCCATCAACCTCGAGGACCACAGCAAAGGCGCGGAAAAGCAGGTCGACCCGACCGATCCTGCCCAGGGCGTCGAACAAATCCACCTGCAGCTCGGGGGTCGGCACCTCTGGGCATTGAGCGCACACGAAACGAGCCAGTGACTCCGCTGCGGATTCCGCGAGTCCGTCGGCGAAGGCGATCGCCTGCAGCGCTTGGCCGATGCCGCACCAGCCGGCGCAACGGGCCGCGACAGCCTCGAGCTCGGCGCGAGACAGTCCGATGTGCAGGACGCCGTCCGCGGCGATCAGGGCGTCCGCCGGACTGCCTTCTCGCATCAGGTCGACGGCGGTGCGAGCGAGCGAGGTGATGGGAACGCCGCCGCTGAGGACGACGTCGCCTACGGGCAATGCGGCCGGCCTGACCTGGACGCCGTGTGCGTAGGTGCGCCGGCATCGATCTGTGCTGACGATGTCGATGTGTCTGGGGCCGTGCCCGCGCCGGATCTGTGAGACCTCGGCCTGTACGGCCCGCGCTTCCGGCGACAGCCGGCGCCGGTCACGCTCCAGGCTTAGGGCGTCGACGTCGGTCGCCTCAGGCTGGAACGGAACTCCGAGGAGAAACGCCGCGCTACGCAGCCCACCGACGAAGCGGTGCGCCGGTGCGCTGTGGTCCCAGCCGCGGATCAAGAGGGCGCCGGCAACGTGGATCCGGTGCTTCCCCTGGGCGTCGGCCGCGTCCCAGATATCTTGGGTGGTGAAGATGCCGTGGCGAATCTCGCGAAGCTCGCCGGACTTGAGCAACGTCCGACGTTGCGCTCGAGTCAGGCCGGCGCGTTCGGTTTGGGCGGCGCTGATGACGCCGCCTTGTGCGGAGGTCCAGTCGTCCAGAGGTCTCATCATGAGGCGCAGCTTCGCTCCGCTGCGGGGGTCGCCTCGGGGAGTTCGGCGAATCTGTGGACGACGCCGAGCCGTGGCCGAGCCTGTGGATAAAACAACCAGAAAGCGTGACACGCCTAGTGGTGGTCAGATGGCGATGTACTTGGTCTCCAGGAACTCGTGGATGCCGTCGAAGCCGCCTTCACGGCCGAGGCCGCTCTGCTTGACGCCGCCGAAGGGGGCGGCGGGGTCAGAGAGACTGCCGCGGTTGACGGCGACCATGCCGGCCTCCAGGCGTTCGGCCACCGCCAGCCCGCGGCCGGCGTCAGCGGCGTAGACGTAGCTGATCAGTCCGTAGTCCGAGGCGTTCGCCAGCGCGATCGCCTCCTCGTCGTCCGACACCGTCACGACCGGGGCGACCGGACCGAAGATCTCCACGTCGAGTACCGCGGCACAGGGCTCGACATTGTCCAGGACCGTGGCCGGGTAGAACGCGCCGGGCCCGGCCGGAACCGTGCCGCCGGTGCGGGGACGCGCTCCGTCCCCGATCGCCTTGTCGACCACGGCGGCCACCTTGTCCCGCTCGTCCCGGGAGACGAGCGCGCCCAACTGCGAATCGGAGGCCAGGCCGGGGCCCAGCCGTAGCGAAGACATCGCCGCGGCCAGGGCGGAGGTGAACTGTTCGGTCAGCGAGGCGTGTACATAGAACCGGTTCGCAGCGGTGCAGGCGGCGCCGCCGTTGCGAAGTTTCGCCACCATCGCGCCGGCGACGGCGTCCTCGACGTCGGCGCCTTCGAGCACCAGGAAGGGCGCGTTGCCGCCGAGTTCCATCGAGGTCCGGAGAACCCGATCCGCCGCCTCGTGCAATAGCAGTGAGCCGACCTCGGTCGACCCGGTGAAGGACAGGTTCCGCACTCGGGGGTCGTGCAACATTGCGCGTACGCGCGGACCGGCCGGGGAGGCGACCACGACGTTGACCACGCCCGCGGGGACGCCGGCCCGCTCGCAGATCGACGCGATCGCCAGTGCGGTCAGGGGAGTCTCGGTGGCCGGCTTGAGCACGACGGTGCAGCCGGCCGCGAGCGCCGGCGCGATCTTGCGCGTGGCCATCGCGGCCGGGAAGTTCCAGGGCGTGACGAGCAGGGAGACCCCGATCGGGCCGTGCGTGACGACGATGCGCTTGTCGCCGGCGGGGGCGAGCCGGTAGTCACCGGTGATCCGGACCGCCTCCTCGGAGAACCAGCGGAAGAACTCCGCGGCGTAGGTCGCCTCGGCCCGGGCGTCGGCGAGGACCTTGCCGTTCTCCCGCGTGATCAGCTCGGCCAGCGGCTCGATCTCGGCGGTCATCAGCTCGAAGGCCCGGCGCAGGATCTCGGCGCGAAGCCGTGGCGCGGTCGCCGACCACTCCGCAGCAGCCGCCGCCGCCGCGGACACCGCGGCAGCGCACTCGGCGTCGCCGGCCAGTGCGACGTCGGTGATCGCGTCGCCGGTCGCGGGATCCAAGACTGAGATGCGGTCCGCGCCGGGCACCCAGGCGCCGCCGATGAACAGGTCGTTGGGGGTCTTCAGATCCACGGTGCTCCTCAGGTGCCTACGCGCGCGGACCCCGGACGAAGAGCTCCGGGTGCGCGACGAGTTCGGTCCGGGTCCGCCGGATGTGCCCGGCCAGGAATCGCTCGCAGTCGACCGGGTCCTGCCGGGTGATCGCGTCGAGCAGCAGGCGGTGCTCGGCGTTGACGATCCACCAGCGGTCCGGGCTCGCGAGCGTCATGAAGGCGCGGCGGTAGTGCTGGGTCGAGTTCCACAGCCGGGTCACTGTGGTCGAGAGCTGCTCGGTCCGGCAGCCGGCGTAGCTGAGCAGGTGGAAACGCCGGTCCAGGTCGAGGAAGGTGCTGACGTCGTCGTTGGCCTCGATCCGATCCTGGATCTCCCGGAGCTCGGCGAGCTGATCGGGCGTCAGGTGACCGATGCTCTCGATCAGCGCCAGCGGTTCCAGTCGCTCCCGCATCCGGTAGACGACGTCGATCTCGTCGCGGTCCAGGGCGGGGACCCGCGCACCCTTGTTGACCTCAAGCTGGGTCAGACCCTCGGTCTCGAGCATGCGCAGCGCTTCGCGTACCGGCAGCCGGCTGGCCCCGAGGCGGGCGGCGATCTCTTCCTGTCGGATCCGCTCACCGGGGCCGATCCGCCCGCTGAGGATCTCCTCACGCAGGTGCGCCGCGACGCGTTCGCTGGTCGCGCCACCACCGTCGAGGGCCTCGGCTGCCGTCATGAATGGATCCTATACCGCTCAGATAGGGCCCTGCGAGTGCCTCAGCCCTTGAAATTGGATCCAATCCATGCCATTGTCGGCGATCTGCGAGCCGGGAGATAGCCATGACCAAGCGCCAGAAGCTCGGGCAGAGCGTGCCGTGGGTGGAGCTGACCACCACGACCGCGGACTGGGACCGGGCCGAGCCCGGCCTGCTGTTGAAGATGCTCGGACAGCTGGTCGTGATCCGGACCTTCGAGGAGGCGGTCCTCGACCTGGCCGGGGCCGGGCTGGTGCACGGGCCGGCCCACTCCAGCATCGGCCAGGAAGGCGGCGCGGTCGGTTCGGTCGCCGCGCTCGACGGTCCCGACACCGTCAACGGCTCGCATCGGGGCCACCACCAGTTCCTGGCCAAGACCCTGGGCTTCCTGCATCCCAAGGGCTTCGAGGTCACCGCCGAGATCCCGGACGACGTCCGCGGTCTGCTGCGCCGCACCCTGGCCGAGATCTGCGGGCTGGCCCGAGGTTTCTCGCACGGCCGCGGCGGCTCCATGCACCTGAAGTGGACCGAGGCCGGCGCGATCGGCACCAACGCGATCGTCGGCGGCGGCGTCCCGCTGGCCGCCGGCTCGGCCTGGGCCCACCGGGCCGCCGGGACCGACGCCGTCGCGGTCACCTACTTCGGCGACGGCGCCACCAACATCGGTTCCACCCTGGAGACGCTCAACCTGGCCGCCGCCTGGGACCTGCCGCTGTGCTTCTTCATCGAGAACAACCTCTACGCGGTCGCCACCAAGGTCGACGAGGTCACCGCCGAGCCACGGCTCTCCGCCCGCGGCCCCGGCTTCGGCCTCCCGAGCTGGCGCGTCGACGGAATGGATCCACTCGCGGTCTACCTCGCGATGAGCGAGGCCGTCGAGCACATGCGCGCCGGCGGCGGCGCGACCCTGGTCGAGGCCGAGGTCTACCGCTACTTCCACCAAAACGGCCCGTTCCCCGGCAGCGCGTTCCGCTACCGGAGCAAGGAGGAGGAAGCCGCCTGGCGGGCCCGTGACCCGATCGAGCTGGTCGCCGCGCACCTGGTCCGCCGCGACCTGCTCGGCGCCGAGCAGGTGACGGACCTGACCGCCCGCTGCAAGGCGCTGATGACCGAGCTCACCGCGGAGATCGTCGAGCCGGTCCCGGGCGACGCCAAGGGGGCGCGGCGGATCAAGCCGGCCGAGTGGCCCGATCCGGCTTTCGTCGATGTCGGGGTGCGCGGCGACGGCTCCGAGTTCATCGGCGCCCGATTCCTGGACCGCGCCGACTACGACGGCCCGCTGGAGACGGTGAAGTTCATCGACGCCGTGGCCGACGTGATGGACCGCCGGATGGAACTCGACCCTTCGATCGTCGTGCTCGGCGAGGACATCCACGCCCTCGGCGGCGGCACCAACGGCGCCACCCGCGGCCTGAAGGCCAAGTACCCGGACCGCGTGCTGGGCACCCCGATCAGTGAGAACGCGTTCAGCGGCCTCGGCGGCGGCATGGCGCTCGACGGCCGCTTCAAGCCCGTGGTCGAGTTCATGTACGCCGACTTCATGTGGGTCGCCGCCGACCAGCTGTTCAACCAGATCGGCAAGGCTCGGCACATGTTCGGCGGCACCGACGCGGTGCCGCTGGTGTTGCGCAGCAAGGTCGCGATGGGCACCGGGTACGGCTCGCAGCACTCGATGGACCCGGCCGGCGTCTTCGTCACCTCGGCCGGGTGGCGCATCGTCGCTCCGTCCGACCCGTTCGACTACGTCGGGCTGATGAACGCCGCGTTGTGCTGCCAGGACCCGGTTCTCGTCCTCGAGCATGTCGATCTCTACGCCTCGACGGGCGAACGGCCCCGCGACGACCTGGACTACTGCCTGCCGATCGGCAGGGCGGCGGTCCGGCGCACCGGCAACGACCTCACCGTGCTGACCTATTTGGCCATGACCCGCTACGTGCTGGACGCCGTCGACGCTGACGGGATCGACGCCGAGGTGATCGACCTGCGCTGGCTGGACCGGGCCAGCCTGGACTGGGAAACCGTCGGGGAGAGCATCCGCAAGACCAACCGGGTGGTGATCGCCGAACAGGGTTCGCTCGGCACCTCCTACGGCGGCTGGCTGGCTGATGAGATCCAGCGCCGCTTCTTCGACTGGCTGGACCACCCGATCGAGCGGGTCACGGGTGGCGTCGCCTCGCCCACGATCTCCAAGGTGCTGGAGCGGGCCGCCATCGCGAAGTCCGAGGAGGTCGGGCTCAAGCTCACCGAAATGGCCTCCGCCAGAAGCGCGGCCCACTGATGCCGACCCTGTTGCGGATGCCCGAACTCGCGGCCAACACCCCGGAGGCGTTGCTCTCGGCCTGGCTGGTCGAGGAGAACGTGCGCTTCTCCGCGGCCACTGCCATCGCGACCGTGGAGACCGCGAAGGCCGCCGTCGACATCGAGGCCGAGGTCGACGGCATCATCGCCAAGTTCCTCGTCGAACCCGGCGCCGACGTCGAGGTCGGCGCCCCGATCGCGCTGCTGGCCGGAGTCGACGAGGACGTCGACATCGCCGGCGCGCTCGCCGCCCTCGGGGTCAACGGAGGCGTGGCAAAGGCGCCTCCTACGCCGGCCGGACAACCACCGGAGATGACATCCGTAGTGGTTGAGGTCCAACCACAGGAGATGACATCTCTAACGGCTGCTGCACCTACTCCCACGGCCAACGGGCGGATCTTTGCGAGCCCGCTGGCCCGCCGGATGGCCCGCGAGGCGGAGCTGAGTCTCGACGACATCGTCGGCACCGGCCCCGGCGGCCGGATCGTGCGGGCGGACGTCGCCGAGGCGATCGGCAAGCGCCCGGCGAAGGCGCCCGAGCCGGTCAGCGCGCCGATCCCGGCGCCCTCCCGCGAGGCCGTCGACTACGTCGACATCCCGCACTCGCGGATGCGGCGCGCGATCGCCGCCGGGCTGACCGAGAGCAAGCGGACGGCCCCGCACTTCTACGTGTCCGGCGTCGCGAACGTTGACAAGTTGCTCAAGCTCCGGGCACGGATCAACGCCGACAGCGCGACGCGGGTATCGGTGAACGACCTGATCGTGCTCGCGGTTGCCAAGGCCCATGTCCTGGTGCCGCGGATGAACGTGACCTGGACCGATGACGCGGTCCGGCAGTTCCGCAGCGTCGACATCGCGGTCGCGGTGTCCACCCCTGACGGTCTGGTCACCCCCGTGGTCCGTGGCGTGGACCGGATGTCGATCACGACGCTGGCCGCGACCACGAAGGACTTCGCCGATCGCGCCCGGGCCGGCGGGCTCAAGCCGCACGAGCTGACCGGCGGCACCGTGTCGGTCTCCAATCTCGGCATGTTCGGCACCGTGGAGTTCACCGCGATCATCAACCCGCCCCAGGCCTCGATCCTGGCGGTCGGGGCGGCCACCGAGGTCCCCGCGCTCGTCAAGGGGAAGATCCGGGCGGTCCGTCAGTTGCGGGTGAACCTCTCCGTCGACCACCGGCCCGTCGACGGGGCCGTGGCCGCGGAGTGGATGCGGGCCTTCACCGGCCTCCTCGAGCAGCCGATGCGGATCGTGGTGTGACCGCGGTCCGGCTCGACGGTGCCGCGACCCTCGCCGCGATCAAGGAGGATCTGCGTGCGCGGGTCGCGACGTTGGCGGCCCGCGGCATCACCCCGGGACTCGGCACCGTGCTGGTCGGCGACGACCCGGCCAGCCGCTGGTACGTCGACGCGAAGCACAAGGACTGCGCCGAGATCGGCGTCGCCAGTCTGCGGGTGGACCTGCCCGCAGGCAGCACCCAGACCGACGTCGAGAAGGTCGTCGCCCACCTCAACGCCGACCCGGCCTGCACCGCATTCCTGGTCCAGCAGCCCACCGGGCTAAACGAGCACGCGATCCTCGCCGCGGTCGCCCCGGCCAAGGACGTCGACGGGCTGCATCCGGTCAACCTGGGCTGGCTCGTGCTCGGGCGGTCCGCCCCGCTGCCGTGCACACCGACCGGGATCCTCGAACTGCTGCGCCGCTACGAGGTGCCGATCGCGGGCGCGCACGTGGTCGTGGTGGGTCGCGGCCTGACCGTCGGCCGCCCGCTCGGGTTGATGCTGACCCGCCGGAGCGAGAACGCCACGCTGACGGTGTGCCACACCGGGACCCGCGACCTGGCCCACCACGTCCGCGACGCCGACATCGTGGTGGCCGCGGCCGGATCCCCGGGCCTGATCACCGCGGAGATGGTGAAACCGGGGGCCGCCGTGCTGGACGCCGGGGTCAGCCGGGTCGACGGCAAACTGCGCGGCGACGTGGACCCCGGGGTGGCGGAGGTGGCCGGCTACCTTTCGCCCAACCCGGGCGGGGTCGGGCCGATGACACGCGCCATGTTGCTCACCAACGTCGTCGAAGCTGCCGAATTCAGTGTCCAGCAGGGAAGATGAAGGCGTGAGCAACGATGTCCGTTGATCCCCGCCAGCTCGAATGCTTCATCGCGGTGGCCGAGGAGCTGAGCCTGCACCGCGCCGCGGCGCGCCTGCACATGACCCAGCCCCCGCTGTCGCGGCGGATCAAGAAGCTGGAGCGGGACATCGGAGCCACCCTGTTCCGGCGAACTCCGGGCGGGATGGAACTCACCGAGCCGGGCTCGATCCTGCTCGAACGCGCGTACCGGATCGTCAAGCTGACCGACCACGCGGTCGAGCGGACCCGGCTGGCCAACGCCGGCGGGCTGGGCCAGCTCGCGGTCGGCTACTACGACTCGGCGATCCTCGACGGCATCCCCTCGATCATCAGCGAATTCCTGGAACGCCACCCGAAGGTCGACGTGAGCTTCCACCTGGTGCCCGCGCTGACCCAGATCGACTACGTGCGCGACCGCATTCTGCACATCGGTTTCGGCCGCCACTACAGCGACGAGAAGGGGATCACCCAGCGCAGCGTGCTCCTCGAGCCGCTGTACGTCGCGCTGAAGCTCCCCGGGGGCGAGGATCCGCGCGGTCCGATGACCATCGCCGACCTGCGCGGGCAGCCGCTGGTGCTCTACCCGACGACCCGGCCCGGCTTCGCCGACGAGGTCGTCGCGATGTGCCTGGACGCCGGCTTCCCGCCGATGGCCGCCGTGCACGCCGACGACGAGATTGCCTGCCTGGCCTACGTCGCGGTCGGATCGGCGATGGCGGTGGTGCCCGAGTCGGCCACGAAGACCCTCTACCGGGGCGTCACCTACGTGCCGCTGGTCGATGCCGCGCCGGCCGACCTGAACTGCGTTTACCTGTCCAAGCCGAGCACCGCGGTGATGCAGCGGTTCGCCGCGTTCCTGGACGAGCGTGATGCCGCCTCGGCATCACCGTAGAACCCTGTCGAGCAAGACGCCGACCATCTCCCGTTCGGCTCCCTGAGTAGGTATTGCCGCGCACCGAAAGCGGTATTGGACGCCGTCCGCGGGCCGCCCACATCGTGGCTGCAGACACCCCACTGCATCGGGAGACGGCATGCCCGCAAGTCCGGACCCGCGCGTGAGCGCCGAGGTCATCCGGCTGGTCCGCGAGGCCCACCTGGAAGTCATCCCGCTCCGCGGCGCTGAGGAGAAGCTGCGGACTGTCCCGGCCGGAGCGACGGTCACCATCACCTGCTCGCCGAAGTTCGGGCTGGACCGGACCCTGAGCCACGCCGCCGCGGCGCAGGCGGCCGGCTACCGGGTGATCCCCCATCTGGCGGCCCGTCAGGTCACCGACCGCCACGAGCTGCAGCAGTTCGTGAAGCGCCTGGACGGACTCGGCGTCAGCACCCTCTACGTGATCGGCGGCGACGGCGACCCGGTGGGGGAGTACCACGAGGCCGATCAGATCCTGCGCGAGCTGCGTGGGTTCGAACACGGCCTGACCCGGCTCGGCGTCGGCGCCTACCCCGAGGGCCACCCCAAGATCAGCGACGAGGCGCTGCTCGAGGCGCTGCTGCGCAAGCAGGAGCTTGCCGACTACATGGTCAGCCAGCTGTGCTTCGACGCGGCCACGAACGTCGACTGGCTGCGCCGGATGCGCGCCGGCGGCGTGCACCTGCCCCTGCGGATCGGCCTGGCCGCACCGCTGAAGGTCACCAAGCTGGTCGAGCTCTCGCTCAAGATCGGCGTCGGCTCATCCGTGCGCTTCCTGTCCAAGCAACAGGGCTTCGTCAGCAACGTCCTGCTCGGCCGGGCCTACGAGCCCGAGCGCCTGCTGCTCGACATGGGAGAGGCGCTGCTCGACCCGGCGCTCGGAATCGAGGGTGCCCACCTGTTCACGTTCAACCAGATCGACGCCTCCGTCGCCTGGCAGGCCGCGCTCGCTGCGTCCCGCCAGAGCGCCAGCGCCTGACCCCGACCCGCGACAGAAAGGCGTTTGCGATGGTCCCCGAGTCCCTCGAAGCCAAGCTCAGCCGGTACGACTCCCCGCTGGAGATGATGCGCTCCGCGCCGGCCGTCAAATACATCATGCCGCTGGCGACGGAGTACACGAACTGGCGCGACGAGCAGCAGGCCTGGAAGGCGACCGCGGTCATGTTCGACCAGTCGCACCACATGACGGACTTCTACTTCCAGGGCCCCGACGCCAAGCGCCTGTTCGACGAGGTCGGCGTCGCCTCGATGAAGACCTTCGGCAAGAACCGGGCCAAGCAGTTCCTCGCGGTCAACCACCAGGGCCAGGTGATCGCGGACGCGATCCTGTTCGGCTTCGAGGACGACAAGTTCGCCCTCGTCGGCACTCCGGTCGCCCCGTACTGGGTGGCCTACCACGCGGAGACCGGCGGTTACGACGTCGAGGTCACCCGCGACGAGCGCAGTCTGGTCAACCCGGCCGGGCGCCTCACCTTCCGCTACCAACTCAACGGCCCGCTCGCGCAGCAGATCATCGAGAAGGCGCACGGCCGGCCGCTGGACCCCATCCCGTTCTTCCGGATGGGCGAATTCGAACTCGGTGGCGTCCCGGTGCGGGCGCTGAACCACACCATGGCCGGGGTACCGGGCGCGGAGATGACCGGCTTGGAGATCGTCGGCCCCGCCGAGCACGGCCAGGCCGTCAAGGACCTGCTGCTGGGCGCGGGCGCGGAGTTCGGCCTGCGGCAGGGCGGGGTGCTCTCCTACACGAGCACGATCTTCGAGTCCGGCTGGATCCCCTCGCCGCTGCCCGCGCTCTACCTCGACCCGGCCCTCAAGCCCTACCGCGAGTGGCTCAGCTCGTACTCGCTCGAGGGCTTCGCCTCGATCGGTGGCAGCTTCGTCTCCGACGACCTCAACGACTACCACCAGACCCCGTGGGACCTCGGCTACGGCCGTCTGGTCAAGCTCGACCACGACTTCATCGGCCGCGACGCCCTGGCCTCCATGATCGAAGCGCCGCAGAAGAAGAAGGTCTGGCTGCACTGGAACCGCGACGACGTCGCCCGCGCGATGCGCACCGGCCTGTACGGCGACGAGAGCGGCGCCCGGACCAAGGCGATCGACCTGCCGGTCACCTCGTGGATCCACTTCGAGTTCGACGCGGTGATGCGCGGCGACCGCACCGTCGGCGTCTCCACCTACGCCGGCTACACGGTGAACATCGGCGACGTCGTCTCCCTCGCGATGATCGAGGAGAAGGAGGCCGTCGACGGCGCCGAGGTCGTGATCCGCTGGGGTGACGCCGACGGCGGGAAGACCAAGCTCTTCGTCGAGCCGCACGTCGAGACCGAGATCCGGGCCACGATCCGCACCGCGCCCCCGGTCTGATGCTCCTCCAACCCAAGGACAACGGCACCATGCGCCCGCAGCAGCTGCGGGAACGCCGTCCGACGTCCCCGACCCCTGCGCCCGCCCGACTTCCGGCGGGCAACGACACCACCCACGATCTCGTCCTCACGCTCGCCTGCCCGGACCGCCCCGGAATCGTGTACTCGGTGTCAGGGTTCCTGGCCCGGCATGGCTTCAACATCGTCGAGAGCGACCAGTTCGGCGACCGGGACGCCGGCGTCTTCTTCATGCGGGTCCGGTTCGCGCCGGCCGAGGAGGACGCCCCTGACCTGGACCAGGTGCGCATCGCTTTCGAGGCGATCGCGGACATGTTCAGCATGACCTGGCGCCTGGTGCTCGCCGCCGACAAGCCCCGCGTGCTGCTGATGGTGAGCAAGTTCGGACATTGCCTGAACGACCTGCTCTACCGGGCCTCCAGTGGTGGGCTCCATGTCCAGGTGGTCGGCGTCGTCTCCAACCATCCGGACCTCGGCGGGATGGTCACCCCCTACCGGGTGCCCTTCTTCCACGTGCCCGTCACCGCGGCCACCAAGCCCGCGGCGGAGGCCAAGCTGCTGGAGCTGGTGGCCGAGCTGCCGGTGGACCTGGTCGTGCTGGCCCGCTACATGCAGATCCTGTCGCCCGAACTGTGCAAGCAGCTCGAGGGCCGGGCGATCAACATCCACCACTCGATGCTGCCGAGTTTCAAGGGCGCGAGGCCCTATCACCAGGCCCACGACCGCGGCGTGAAGCTGGTCGGCGCGACCGCGCACTACGTGACGTCCGATCTCGACGAGGGCCCGATCATCGCCCAGGAGGTCGCGCAGGTGACGCATGCGATGAGTGCGGACGAGGTGATCCGGATCGGCCGTGACAACGAGTGCCGGGCGCTGGCCCGCGCGGTGCGCTGGCACTGTGAGAGCCGCGTCCTGTTGCACGGCAACCGGACGGTGGTCTTCGCGTGACGATCGCACCGGATCGCCTGGCCCGGTTGCCCGACTACGAGCGCACCGGCCACCCACCCGCACCCACGCTGGAGCGGGTTGCGGCCATCGCAGCCGAGCTCGGGAACCCGCAGCGAAGGTTTGAATCGATCCACGTCACGGGCACGAACGGCAAGGGGTCCACGGTCGCGATGACCGCCGCCCTGCTGGCCGCCACCGGCCGCCGGGTCGGCACCTACACCAGCCCGCACGTGCGCGACGTCACCGAACGGATCACCGTCGACGGTCGCCCGGTCGGGGCGCTGGAACTGGAGTGGGCGCTGGCCGAGGTCTGCGACCTCGCCGAACGGATGAGGCTCGTGCCGAGCTGGTTCGAGGCGATCACCCTGGCCGGGTACCTCATGCTGGCCGAGGCGCACCTCGACGTCGCTGTCGTCGAGGTAGGGATGCTCGGCCGCTGGGACGCCACGAACATCATCGACGGCCGGGTCGCCGTGGTGACCAACGTCGAGCTCGATCACACCGACTTCGCCGGCCCGCGGCTGACCGACATCGCGCGCGAGAAGGCCGGCATCGTGCGGCCCGGAGCACCGCTGATCCTCGGTGACATGGACCCCTGCCTGCGGGCGGTGTTCGAGGCCGAGGGCCCGGGGCCGGTGCTGCAACTCGGCCGCGAGTTCGCGAGCCTGCCCGAGCTGCCGGCGCTGCGCGGCCGGCACCAGCGCGCGAACGCCGCGCTCGCCCGGGCCGCGGTCGAGGCCTACCTCGGAGCACCGCTCGACGACGCCCTGGTGCGGACCGCGCTGTCCGGGATCACCGTGCCCGGCCGGTTCGAGGTGTTCGACGGCGCACCCGACGTGGTGCTCGACGGCGCGCACAACCCGGCCGCCGCCGCGGCGCTGCGCGCCACGCTGGACGAGGCCTACCCGCGCGGTTACCCACGCGTCCTGGTCTGCGGAGCGCTGACGGGCAGGGACCTCTCGGTGTTCCTACGCGCGCTCGGCCTCGCCGATGCTGCCTTCGACGCGGTGGTGATGACGGCCCCGCCCAGCCCGCGCGCGCTGCCGCCCGGTACGGCCGCGGGCATCGCCGCGGACCTTTCCGGCGCGCCGGTGCGTGCCGCGGCCGACGTCCGAACGGCGCTGGACGTGGCCACCGAACTCGCCGGTCGCGAAGGCGTGGTGCTGGTCACCGGCTCGCTCTACCTGATCGACCCCGCGCGCCGCCACCTCGAGGTGCCGTGTCAGCCCTGGTGATGGGTGTCCTCAACGTCACGCCCGACTCGTTCTCCGACGGCGGCCGCTACTTCGGGGCCGGACGCGCGGTGGCCCACGGCCTGCGTCTCGCCGCGGAGGGGGCCGACCTCGTCGACGTCGGCGGGGAGTCCACCCGGCCCGGTGCCGGCCGGATCGAAGCCGGTGAGGAACTGCGCCGCGTCGTGCCCGTGGTGCGCCGGCTTGCCGCGGCCGGAATCCGGGTCAGCGTCGACACCACCCGCGCGACGGTTGCGGCCGCCGCGCTGGAGGCCGGCGCGGTGATGGTCAACGACGTCAGCGGCGGGCAGGCCGACCCGGAGATGGCGTGCGTGATCCGCAGCTGCGCGGTCCCGTTCGTGGTGATGCACTGGCGCGGGCCGAGCGCGAGCATGCAGCGGTACGCGTCCTACCGCGACGTGGTCGGCGAGGTGCGCGCCGAACTGCGCGAGCAGGTCGACCGGCTCACCCGTCGGGGAGTCGACCGGGCGCAGCTCGTGCTCGACCCCGGACTGGGATTCGCGAAGCACGCCGAGCACAACTGGGAACTGCTCGCCGCTCTGGAGGAGTTCACCGAGCTCGGGCCGGTCCTGGTCGGGGCCTCGCGCAAGTCATTCCTGATTGGCCATGAGGTGCCCGACCGTGGCTGCGGTGAACACCCGCGGGACGCCGCCTCCCTGGCTCTGGCCGCCCTCGCCGCCGCAGCCGGGGCATACGCCATCCGCGCTCACGACGTCGCCCGCACCGCCGCCGCGGTCCGGGTTGCGGCGGCGGTCACCCGGTCGCGCGAGGCGCGGCGGCGAACCCCGGACAGGACCGCGGTCTTGGCGTCCAGCTCGTCGAACTCGGCGAGCAGGTCGCTGCCCCAGGTGATCCCGGAGCCGACGCCGTAATGACAGCGTCCCGTGGCCAGGTCGGCCACCACGGTGCGGATCGCGACGCTGAACCGGGCCCGCACCGCCGCACCCGGCGGCGCGACGAAGCCGATCGCACCGCAGTAGACCCCGCGCGGGGCCGCCTCGACGTCGCGGATCAGGCGCATGGTCTCGGCCTTCGGTGCTCCGGTGATCGACCCGCAGGGAAACAGGGCCTCGAACACCTCCACCAGCCCCACCTCGGGACGCACGTCGGCCCGGATCTCCGAGGTCAGCTGCCAGACGGTCTCGTACCGCTCCGCCGTGAGGAGTTCGTGGACCCGCACTCCACCGGGCCGGGCCAGCCGGGACAGGTCGTTGCGGAGCAGGTCGACGACGATGACGTTCTCCGCCCGCTCCTTCTCCGCCCGGAGCAAGGCGTCCCGGGCCGCGCGGTCCGCCGCTGGGGTGCCGCCCCGCCGCGCGGTGCCCTTCATCGGCCGGGTCCGGATCCGGTCCCCGGCCCACTCGAAGAACAGCTCAGGGCTCGCGCTGACGATCGCGCGCTCGTCCTGCCGGAGCAGGGCCGCGTAAGCGCCCCGCTGCGCCCAGGCCAGCTCGGCGTAGAGGTCCTCCGGGGTCCCGGCCAGTTCGCCGGTGCACCGAGTGGTCAGGTTGCACTCGTAGGTCAGCCCGTCCGCGATCGCTGCCCGCACCGCGTCGAAGCGGAGACGGTAGGACCCGAGGTCGTCGGCCGGCCGCCAGTTCCGGGTGGCCGGTCCGGTGGCGCCCACCGGTTGCACGACCGCGGGCACGATCGCTGGTGCCGGCCCGAGTCCGAACCAGACCAGAGGCCCTTCGCCCGGACCACCCGGCTGGACCGGCAGCACCGGATCGAGCCCGGCCGCCGCCTCGTAGGCGACGTGCCCGAAGGCCCACGCACCATCCCGGCTGGCGGCGTCGACCTCGGCCAGGGCGCCGCGGACCTCGTCCGGGCGGTGGGCCACCACGACGCGCTCGCAGGTTCCGAAGACCAGCCCCTGGCCAGTCGTCAGATCGTCGAATCGAGCCCGTCGCACCGGCCGAGCGTAGGCAGCCCGGCGGTCCGGAATCCACGATCCGGCGATGTTCTCTCGGCATCGACTCCGGCGGCTTCCGGTATCGCTCGCGGGGCCTCTGACCTGCGCGATCGGGTTGGTATCGCTTCCCCACCGAAACGGTATTGGACACCGCATCGCCACTGGCCGAACCTCGGCAGGGCGCGGTCGTGTGATGTGCCCCGCATCACTCCGTCCGCCCGACGCAGCCCCCTGGAGGACCTCGTATGACTGCCCCCCGGCAGCGACGTCAGCACCGGCGCACCCTGCGCCTGGTCGGCATCCCCCTGCTCGTCGGCCTGGCGGCCGGCTGCGGCACCCAACTCGACGCCGCCGAGATCCGCGAGGCCAATTCGTTCGGCACCGACCAGGTCACCACGCCGGGCGCAGCGCAGCCCGCGGTCACCGACCCCGGCGCGGTCACCGACCCCGGCGTCGCTGCACCCACCACCCCGGCCGCCGGCGGCGGTCCGACCGTTGCACCCGGCACCGGAACCAAGACCGGCGGCGGCGCGAAGCCCGCCGCGACCCCGGCCGCAGGGACCAAGGGCACGGTCGCGGCCCCCAAGGTGCCGATTGTCGGCAGCGCGGGCTGCACCTCCATTGGCGCCCCGATCGACGTCGGGCAGGTCGGCAGCTTCAGCGGGCTCGTCGGTGCCTCCGTCGGTGGTTTCAAGACCGGGGTGTCGCTGTGGGCCAAGGCGGTGAACGCGGCCGGTGGCGTGGCTTGCCGCCCGATCCGGCTGTTCCAGGCCGATGACCAGTCCAGCCCGTCGGTCGCGCAATCGGTGATCCAGGACCTGGTCCAGAACAAGCGTGTCTCCGCGCTGATCGGCACCGCGTCGGTGCTGAACATGCCAGCTATCCAGGCGGCGGTGAACAAGTTCAAGGTCCCGGCCATCGGCAGCGCGGGGCCGGAACCGCAGTTCAACTACAGCCCCGACCCGCTGATGTTCAACCAGGGCGGCTCGGGCGTGCCGTCCTACGTCGGGGCCTCGCTGGCCGCGGCTCAGATCGCGGGCGGCAAGAACGTCGGGATTCTCTACTGCGTCGAGGCGCAGTTGTGCACCGACCTCAACAACGGCCTCGGTGGCAAGGAGGGGCTGTTCGCCAAGTACGGAATGAACCCGGTCTTCGCGCAGTCGATCTCGCTGACCCAGAGCTCGTTCACCTCGGCCTGCCAGAACGCGAAGAACGCCAAGGTCGACGTCATCTTCCTGGCGATGGACTCGTCCTCGGTCCAGCGCACGCTGCGGGACTGCCTCGGCATCAACTACAACCCGCAGTACTCGGCGTCCTCGATCAGCACCAGCGCCGCCGTCTCGGTCGACCCCAACGTGCGCAAGTCCGGCGTCTTCACCGGTGCCGCGAACGTGCCTTTCCTGGCCAACCCGAACGCGGCGTCGGCGGCATTCCACGACGCGGTGTCCCGCTACCTCGGCAGCGCGCAGATCGACCAGGCGGTGATGGCCGGCTGGGCGTCGGGCCAGATGTACGCGGCTGCGATCAACGCGCTCGCGCCCACCGTGCGTGCCGGGGCGATCACGCCGGACGTCGTGCTCAAGGGGCTGTGGAGCCTGAAGGACGAGGACCTCGACGGGCTCTCCCCGCCGCTCAACTTCCCGCAGGGCAAGCCGTACCCGGTCGTCACCTGCTACTACGTGTTGCGGATCGGCGCGGAGGGCTACGCGGCCCACGACAACGGAAAGCAGAAGTGCCTGTGAGCGCCCGCATCCGCCTACGGAGACGCGCGGCCCTGACCGGTGCCGTCCTGCTCAGCACGGCCTCCGGCATCGTGGTGACGCCGGGTCAGGCGATGGCCGACGGCCCGCCGTACTCGGCCACCGCGAACGCCTACGGCGTGCTCGTCACAGCGGCCAACCCGGGCATGCCGTTCGGGCTGACCCTGGAGGGTTCCGGGCCGACGACCTCGGCGACGCTGGCCTCGCTCGGGACCTCGACGGCGTTCGCCTCGTTCCCGTACCCAGGCAGCACGATCGCCAACTTCCCGGCCGTGTTCGGCGCGCTGATCAACTTCCCGGTCCCGTCCTACCCGTTGCTGGCCGCCACCAGCAACGGAGCCGCCCCGCAGAGCGTCGACTACCCGGGAATCACGCTGCGGGCTGCCAACGCCCCCGACGAGATCGACGCCTACGGCAACGTCGGCTCCGGCGGTCTCGGCTTCGTCTCGCAGGTCCGCATCCAGCAGGAGGGTGACGGCAACGTCGTCTCCACCGCCGGCACGTCGGCGAACGCACTCCAACTCGGTCCGTTGCTCAGCCTGACCGGGCTGACCTCGAATTCCACGGTGACGGCGGACGGGTCGAGCGGCGAGTTGGTCCGCAGCAGCTCGTTGACGATCGGGCGGATCAACGTCGCCGGGCTGGCGCTGCCCATCCCGAAGTCCACCGCCGAGCAGTTCCCGACGCCGAACCCGATCCCCGGTCTGCCGCAGGCGCCGCCGCTGAACCTGCCGCCGCTGCCGATCCCGGTGGTCGGGGGCACCACCATCCAGAACCCCGACGTCGGCTTCCAGGACGGGCACTTCACCCTGACCCTGCCGGTCGCCGGTGAACTGACCAAGTTCGCGCTGCCCGCGGACCTTGTCGCCAAGGCCTTCGACAGCGTCGGGCTGGGCATGCGGTTCCAAGCCGCGGAGGAAACCGATTCCGGGGTCAGTTCGCCGGCCGTCACCTTCACCTACACGCTGCCGGGATTCCCCGAGAATCCGTCCGGCTTCTCGCAGCCGACGCCGGTCTCGTTCACCGTTGGCGCCACGGATGCCTCGGTGACGCTCAACGCGCTGGCTCCGGACGCCAGCCCGCTCCCGGCCGCCACGATGGATGCCGGGGTCCCGGCGGGTATCGCGGCCGGCGACCCCGGCGTCGATCTGGCCACCGGCAATCCGCTGCTGCCCTCGATCGCCGTGCCCGAGCAGGCCGCGACTGCGGTTGCCGGCACGGTGCCGGTGGCCGCTCTCTCTTTCCGGTCCGGGCTCGGCAGCGTGTCCCTGAGCTACCTGGCCGTCGTCATCGCCGGCGCCGTGCTGCTCGCGGCCGCGTTCGTGGCCCAGACCAGAGGAGGACGCCGTCCATGGAGATCCTGAGCTTCGTCCGCGCGCAGTGGGACCGAACCGGCGCCGTCGTCGCGGCGATCGGTGGCCTGGTCGCGCTGGTGTTCGGCTGGATCGGGGTCAGCACCACGGGGTACGTCGCCGAGCAGATGCCGTTCATCGCCTCAGGAGGCCTCCTCGGCTTGTTCCTGCTCGGGGTCGCCGGCGTGCTGTGGATCTCCGCGGACCTACGGGACGACTGGCGCGAGACGCGGCTGCTGAGGTTGGAGCTGCGGGAGCGTCTCGGCGCGCACGATGCGTCCCTGGCGAACCGTCAGCTCGATGGATCCACGGGCTCGGACCTCGAGCGGCTGCGGGTCGATGTCTGACCTGACCCTGCCGGCCACCCCGTGGACCGGGCGGGGTAACACGCTCGCCTCCGCCGCGGCCGCGCTCTCGCTCGCCGGCGTCGTGATCGCCTGGAACGGGGTGAGCCACGAGGCGACGTTCGACGACGCCCAGCCTTGGTTCTTTCTCGGCGTGATGGCGCTCCTCCTCGGGCTCGCTGACGCGGTGCTCTGGCTGTCCGGCGCCGCTCGCCGGATCCGCATGGTGCGGGACGAGTGCCACGGCATCCTGCGTCGTGAGTTCGGCCTCGACCGTCCGGCGCTTCCGACCGGGACCACGGAGGCCCGCGTCCCGCGCTACGTGCGAGCGGCCGGGATGGTGAAGGTCCACCTGGACACCTGTGAACTGATCGCGGGCAAGGACCACGACGAGGTGCCGGACGGCGCCGACGGCGAGCGTTGCGGGGTGTGTCTTCCGTGAGCTCGTACATCCCCTACCTCATCGTCGGCATCACGATCGGATCGCTCTACGGGCTGGCCGCGATGGGGCTGGTGCTGACCTACAAGACCTCCGGCCTGTTCAACCTGGCCTACGGTGCGGTCAGCGCCGCGGCCGCGTACGTCTTCCTCTGGCTCGACCAGCGCAAGGACCTGCCCTGGGTGCTCGCGATGCTGATCGTGCTGCTGGTGTTCTGCCCGCTGAGCGCCGTTCTGCTGGAGCGGATCTCCACCTTTCTCGCGCCTGCGTCGACGGTGGACAAGATCGTCGCCACCGTCGGGCTGCTGATCGCGATCGTCGCGCTGGTGCAGTACTCGTTCGGCTCGCAGGCGCTGCAGTTCCAGTCCTTCCTCCCGCAGGAGGAGGTCTTCACCGTCGACGGCACCTCGGTGACCTGGGACCACGTCGTCGACGTCTCGGTCGGGGTCGGGGCAGCAATCGCCTTCACCTGGATGTTCCGCCGGGCCCGGATCGGCGTTGCGATGCGGGCGGTCGTGGACGACCCGCAGCTGCTCGCGATGACCGGCTATGCGCCGACCACGGTTCGTCTGGTGTCCTGGCTGATCGGCACCGGCTTCGCGGCCCTGTCAGGAATCCTCTTCGCCTCAGCGCAGCGTCAGCTCGACATCAACATCATGACGCTGATCGTCGTGCAGGCCTTCGGGGCGGCGGCGATCGGCCGGTTCACCAGCCTGCCGTTGGCCTTCCTCGGTGGAATCGCGGTCGGGCTGCTGCAGGCGATCGCCAGCAAGGAGGTCGCGTCCCACACCTCGCTGTCCGGCATCGACACCAACGTGCCGTTCTTCGTGCTGTTCGGGATCCTCCTGATCTCCCGGCGGGGGCAACTGCAAGAGGTCGGCACCACGATGGCCAACCGGGTCTCGATCGCGACCCCGTTGCCGCTGAACCTTCGTCGGGCCGGGGTCGTGATCCTCGCCGTCGCCGCCCTGGTCCTGCCGTACGTGGTCGGTTCGAAGCTGCCCGCCTGGAACGCTGCGGTGACCCAGGCCGTGCTGTTCGCCTCGCTCGCGTTGCTGATCCGTACCTCGGGACAGATCTCCCTCTGCCACGTCGGCTTCGCCGCGATCGGCGCCGCCGGGTTCGCGCACGCTCTCGACGACGGGATGCCGTGGGGGGTGGCGGTGCTGATCGGCGCCGCCTGGTGCGTCCCGGCCGCGGCGATCATCGCGATTCCGGCGATCCGGCTCTCCGGGCTCTATCTCGGCCTGGCCACCCTCGGCTTCGGCGTCCTGCTGTCCGGCTACGCGTACACGAAGTCGTGGTTCTTCGGCGGCGGGTCGCAGACCCGCCGACCGGAGGTCTTCGACCTCGACACCAACGACACCCGGTACTACTACCTGCTGCTCGCGATCGCGCTCGCCTCCCTCGCTCTGGTCTCGGTGATAGAACGAGCCCGCCTCGGCCGGTTACTGCGCGGTCTGTCGGACGAGCCGGTCGCGCTCTCGACGCTCGGGACGAACATCAACATCACCCGGGTACTGGTCTTCGTGATCTCCGGCGCCATGGCCGGTGTTGCCGGGGCCACCTATTCCTCGCTGTACGGCTTCACCAGCCCGGACACGTTCCCGTTCCTGCAGTCCCTGGTGGTCGTCGCGGTGCTGGTGATCTGCGGCCGCTCGACGATCGTGTGCGCGACGCTCGGGCCGATCCTGGTGTACGTCCTGCCGGTCTACATCGACAACCAGCGCGCGTACTTCCTGGTTCAGATCGCTTTCGGGGTGGCCGCGATCGTGGTGGCCGGAACCTCGCGCGGCCAGATCTCTGCGGCCGCCGCCCGCTACGCCGCCGCCTCGCAGCAGCGCCTGTGGGGCCCGGCCGGGATCCGGGTCGCGCGGGCGCGCCGGGCCGGTCGTCGGCGGAACCCGGTGGAGGCGACATGAGCGACCTCGAGGTCCGCGGCATCACCGTCAGCTTCGGTGGTCTGCAGGCGGTCGGCAACGTCAGCCTCAGGGCCCCGCAGGGCCGGATCACGGGACTGATCGGCCCGAACGGCGCCGGAAAGACCACGACCTTCAACGCCTGCACGGGCCTGGTCCGCGTCGACTCCGGCACCGTCCACCTCGGTGGGCACGACGTGACGGATGCGCCGCCCCACAAGCGGGCGCAGCTCGGCCTCGGCCGCACCTTCCAGCGGATGGCCCTGTTCAACTCGCTCTCGGTGGCCGACAACGTCGCACTGGGTCGCGAGGCCGGCCTGGCCGGATCCCGGCCGTGGTGCCACCTGCGTGCGACGCGCTCGGGGCGCCGGCTCACGGAACGCAGCACCCAGGAGGCCCTGGGTCTCTGCGGCATCGCGCACCTCGCGGCTGTCCGCCCGCCGCAGCTGTCCACCGGGCAACGACGGCTGGTCGAACTGGCGCGCGTGCTCGCCGGCGATTTCAGGACCCTGCTGCTCGACGAACCGAGCAGCGGGCTGGACGAGGCCGAGTCCGCCGCCTTCGGCGACATCCTGCTGGCGATGGTCCGCGACCGCGGTGTCGGCATCCTCGTCGTCGAGCACGACATGAAGTTCGTCGCGCAGACCTGCGCGCATGTGCACATGCTGGACTTCGGCAAGCCCATCTTCGAGGGCACGACGGCCGAGATGGCGGTCAGCCCGATCGTGAAGGCCGCCTACCTGGGCAGCACCGATCTGGGCGCCGAGCTGGAGGCGGCGCGATGACCTTCGCGTTACGGGATATCGACGCCGGCTACGCCGGCGCGCAGGTGCTCCGCGGGGCAGGGCTCACCGTGCCGCCCGGAAGCATCGTGGCGCTGCTCGGCGCGAACGGCGCGGGCAAGACGACGCTGCTGCGGGTCGCTTCCGGGCTGCTGCGGCCCACCCGCGGCCGGCTGCTGCTGGACGGCACCGACGTCACCGGCGCGAGTCCCCAGAAGCTGGCCGCGGCGGGGGTCTGCCACGTGCCGGAGGGTCGCGGAATCTTCCGCAGCCTCACCGTCGCCGAGCACCTGCGCCTCTATGCCCGCGACGCCACGACCTCCGGTCCCGAGGCCGTAGCCCGCGCCGTGGACGCTTTCCCCCGGCTGGGGGAGCGGCTGAACCAGCAGGCGGGGACGATGTCGGGCGGCGAACAGCAGATGCTCGCTTTGGCCCGTGCCTACATCCAGCAGTCGCGGTTCATCCTGCTCGACGAGGTCTCGATGGGTCTGGCCCCGTTGATCGTCGACGTCATCTTCGACTTCCTGGCCCGCCTGGCTGCGGAGGGTCGCTCGTTGCTTCTCGTCGAGCAGTACGTCACCCGCGCGCTCGACGTCGCCGATTACGTGTATCTGCTCGACCGGGGCCGGATCACCTTCCGGGGCGAGCCAGGCGAGCTCCGCCAGGAGGACATCCTCGCCGCCTACGTCGGAGTGGGCGCCTAGGACTCCGAGCCAGGCCGCGAGGCGCTCACACATCCCGCTCAATTGCTTGCGCACGCAAACACCGTCGCAGTGACAGGAAGGAACCCGCAATGACGACCGAGAGCCTCGAGGACAAGATCCGGCGGTTCGGCAACGTCGCCGAGATGCTGCGCAACACCCAGGTGGGGCCGTATCCGTACCCGATGCGCCCCGAGTTCACCAACTGGCGCGATGAACAGTTGGCGTGGACCACCACCGCGGTCCTGTTCGACCAGTCGTTCCACATGACCGACGTGTACTTCAAGGGCCCGGACGTGCTCCGTCTGATGTCCGACCTCGGCGTGAACACCTTCGCGAACTTCGGACGAAACAAGGCCAAGCACTTCCTGGCCTGCAACCACGACGGCTACGTGGTCGGGGACGCGATCCTCTTCGCATTCGAGGACGACGAGTTCAGTCTGGTCGGACGGCCGATCACCCCGAACTGGGCCGCGTTCCACGCCGAGACCGGCGGCTACGACGTCGAGGTCACCCGCGACGAGCGCAGCGTGCAGAACGCCGGGCGACGCCTGACCTTCCGCTACCAGCTGCAGGGGCCGAACGCCCTGAAGATCGTGGAGAAGGCCGTCGGCGACACGATCGACCGGATCAAGTTCTTCCACATGGGCGAGTTCGAGATCCAGGGCTGCCCGATCCGCGCGCTCAACCACACCATGTCCGGGGTGCCCGGACTGGAGATGACCGGCCTGGAGATGATCGGCCCGTCCGACCGCGGTGAGGACGTGATGCGGGCCCTCGTCGAGGCCGGCGAGGAGTTCGGCCTCAAGGAGGGGGGCTCCCGGGCCTACCCGACCACGGCGATCGAATCCGGCTGGATCCCCTCGCCGGTGCCGGCGATCTACACCGGCGACCAGATGAAGGCCTTCCGGGAGTGGCTGCCAGCGGGCGGCTTCGAGGCCAACGCCTCGATCGGCGGCAGCTTCGTCTCCGACCGGATCGAGGACTACTACCTGACGCCGTGGGATCTCGGCTACGGCCGGATCATCAAGTTCGACCACGAGTTCATCGGCCGTTCCGCACTCGAGGCGATGGTCGATCAGCCGCACCGGCGCAAGGTGTGGCTGACGTGGAACTCCGAGGACGTCGCGCGGGTGATGACCAGCGCCTACTTCGATTCACCCGACACCCGGGCGAAGTACCTGGAGATCCCGTCGTCTAACTACACCGCCGGCCCGCACGACAAAGTGCTGATCGGTGACCGGCTCGTCGGGTTCTCGATGAACTCGGGCTTCACCGTCAACCACGGGGCGTGGTCTTCGCTCGGCACCGTGAACGAGGCCGACGCGGTCGAAGGCACCGAGGTCACGATCGTGTGGGGCGAGGAAAACGGCGGCACCGCCAAGCCCACCGTCGAGCGGCACGCCCAGACCACGATCCGCGCGACCCTGAGCACCAAGCCCTTCGTCTAGTCCGAGAGGCAACGGCACCAACCATTAGGCGTGTCACGCTTAGTGGTTGCCCCACTCCCGCTGCCCCGGCCTACTCGCGACCGGCCGGGGCGGCGGCGCCACCCTGATCGGTGGGCGTGGCACGCCTCGGGCCGTTAATCGGCGCGAAATTGGAGTAGCGCCGCGCCGGAACCCTCCTACATTGAAGTCGGAGGCTGAGCGCAGCGAGGGGTCGCATCGAATGACGGTAGACGCCGAGGGCAAGGGGCCGGGCGCGGCCGTAGCGGGCGCGCCACACGCACTCGTGCCTGCCTACGAGCGCTACCGAACGACGGACCCCGGTGTGGCCGAGGCCGTCATCAGTGGCTTCCTGTCGCCACATCGCCTCGTCCTTCACGGTGACGGCCATCAGTTCGCCGCCATAGGCCGAGTCGCCGCCGCGGGAGCGGTCTCACTGTGCTCGATGAGCTACGGGCAAGAGGTCAGCGTCGACCGGCCGGCGCAGGACGACTGCTACTTCGCGGTGCTGGTGCCGATATCGGGTCGCCTCACTGTGCGTCTCAAGGGCGAGGAGTTCATAGCGAACCCGCAGCGGACCATCGCTGCGCTGTCGCCGGGGCAACGGTTCCATCTCGAGTGGAGCGCTGACTGTCATGTGCTGACGCTGCGCGTAGACGTCGTCGCGCTCCAGCAGGCACTACTCGCCCTGTCCCCGCGGGCCTCGCGCCAGCCGTTCCGACTGCATTCCGCGCTGGTCGCAGGAGCTCAGTGCTACCCGATCTGGGGCATCGCTCAGACCTTGGCGCACGTGTTCAACAACTACCCGTGCCGCTCGGATCTCCCGGGGCACCTCACTCGCCAGCTCAGCGAACAGACGGTGTCGACCCTGCTGTTGAGTCTGGGCAGCAACTACTCTGACGACATCTTCCGCCCGCCGGGTCCGATCTCTCCCAAGAGCGTCAGGACCGTCCTGGAACTGCTCGACGCTGAGTCGGAGGCGGTGCTGACCATTTCCGAACTGGCCGCGGAGGCCGGCATCTCCATGCGAGCACTCGAACTGGCGTTCCGGAAAGAGTTCGACACCACGCCGAGGGACTATGTGTTCCAATCCCGGCTCAGGCGGGCCCACGAGGAACTGACACGAGCAGCCCCGGGCGCTACGACCGTGACCGATGTTGCCGTGAAGTGGGGCTTCGGCCACGTCGGACGCTTTGCGCGACGGTACCGCGAGTCGTTCGGCGTAAATCCGTCGAACGCCTTGGGCAGAGCGGCCTCCTAAAGAACTGACGGAATGTCAGGTAGTCGCGGTTAATTCGGGCGAAACCGTCGGGAAATTCGATTCACCCTCACCGGGAGGGGGCACCCTCACCCTCTTCCGGCCCACAGTGCGTGTTGTGGGCAGTCGCCCGGCAACGGCGAAGTGGAGGGAGCAGCCATGCTGCGAACCGGCAAGCAGTACCTGGAAGCGCTTGACGACGGCAGAGTCGTGTGGGTAGGCGACGAGCTCATCGACAACGTCGCGACCCACCCGAAGACGCGCGACTACGCACAGCGCATCGCTGACTTCTACGACCTCCACCTCCGGCCTGACCTCGAAGAGGTCATGACCTTCGTCGACGACGACGGCGAGCGGCGATCGATGATGTGGTTCATGCACCGGGACAAGGAGCAGCTCAAGCGAAAGCGCCTGTACCTGGAGACCGTCATCAAGGAAATGGGCGCCGGTGCGGCGCCCCGAACGCCCGACGTCAACAACTACGTGCTGGCCACCTACATCGATGACCCGACGCCGTGGAGCGAGCAGTCGGTCGGCACCGGCGGTCGCGACCTCACGGTGGGAATCAAGGAATTCTACGAGCTCGTGCGTGATGGCGACCTCAACGCCGCCCCCGCGTTCGTCGACCCGCAGACGGACCGCTCCCGGGAGTCGGCCCAGGCCGACTCGCCGGCCCTGCACCTCGTGGAGAGCCGGGACGACGGCATCGTCGTCCGGGGCGTCAAGGCCATCGGCACCGGTACGCCCTTCGGCGACTTCATTCACTTCGGCGTCTTCTTCCGGCCCGGCATCACTGCCGACCAGATCATCTTCGGCGCGCTTCCGCTGAATACGCCGGGCATCACGATGGTCTGCCGCGAGAGCACGGTCATGGATTCTGAGATGGAGCACCCGCTTGCCGCCCGGGGCGACGAGCTGGACACGGTCATCCTGTTTGACGACGTGTTCGTGCCGTGGAACCGTGTTTTCCACCTCGGCAATCCGCAACACGCAGCCATGTACCCGCAGCGGGTGTTCGACTGGTTGCACTACCAGGCGATCGTGCGCCAGATGGTGCGCGCCGAACTCATGGTCGGTCTGGCGCTGATGATCACCGAGCACATCGGGACCTATCAGCTGCCGCCCGTACAAACCCGTCTTGCGCGGCTCGTCGGCTTCTACCAGACGATGAAGGCGCACGTGATCGCGAGCGAGGAAGAAGGCTTCAACACCCCGGGCGGAATGTACAAGCCCAACATCCTCCTCTTCGACTTCGGGCGCGCCCACTACCTGGAGCACATCTCCGGGATGGTCAACGAGCTCGTCGACCTCGCCGGACGGTCCTCGCTGATCTTCCCCACGGAAGGCCAATGGCAGAACCCTGAACTGCGCAAGTGGCTGGAGCCGCTCCAGACCGGACCGGTGGGTCGGCCGTACGACCGGATCAAGATCAGCCGCGTCATTCGCGACCTGTTCCTCACGGACTGGGGTGCCCGCATCTCGGTGTTCGAGAACTTCAACGGCACGCCGCTACTCACGGTCCGCATGCTGACGATGCACCGAGCTGAGATGGCGCCGTCGGGACCGCTGGGCGACCTGGCCCGCAAGGTGTGTGGCATCTACCTGGAAGTTCCTGACGAGGCCACCGCATACAACAAGCAAGCTGACTACGCGCGCCGACAAGACGCGGGCCAGCGCTGACGGCGACGTGGCCTAACCGGCTGTTGCCGCCTCCGAGCAGGTCCAACCGGCCGGTATGGCGATGCACCCAATCGGTATTGGACACCGCCTCGCCCTTCCCGAAGTCTCGGTAGAGCGGTGGCCGTGTGCCCGACTTCAACGACGTGCGGCCCCAGATGTCGCCCTTGGAGGACCTCGAATGTCTGCCCCCTACCGGCGCGCTGCGCGCTGGTTCTCCATCCCTCTGCTCGTCGCCCTCGCGGCGGGCTGCGGTACTCAGCTGGATGCCTCGGAGATTCGCGAGGCCAACTCCTTCAGCTCGGACGAGGGAGCGACGGCTGGCCAGCAACCTGCTGCCCCCGACCCGACAGCACCGCTCGACCCGGCGGCAGGGGCCGCTGTGGTGCCCGGGGCGCCTGCGGCTCCGGCCGCCACCGGGTCGGGGGCCGTCGGGTCGCCGGGAACGACTACGACAGGTACGGCGCCGGGGACTGCGAGCGGCGGTAAGGACAAGCCCACCAAGACGGGGACTGGGCCCGCGACGCCAATCACCTCGAAGGCACCGATCGTGGGCAGCGTGGGCTGTGCGAGCCCGGGCGCCCCGATCGACGTCGGCCAGGTTGGCACCTTCAGCGGCCTGGTCGGGGGCACGATGTACGGGTTCAAGACCGGTGCCTCATTGTGGGCCAAGGCCGTCAACGCGGCCGGCGGACTCGGATGCCGTCCGGTCCGGTTGTTCCAGGCCGACGACCAGTCGAGCCCGTCGGTAGCGCAGTCGGTCATCCAGGACCTGGTGCAGAACAAGCACGTGTCGGCGCTCATCGGTGTCGCTTCAGTCCTGAACATGCCCGCGGTACAGGCTGCGGTGAACAAGTTCAAGGTACCGGCTATCGGCGGCGCCGGCGTCGAGCGCCAGTTCAACTACAGCCCGGACCCATTGATGTTCAGCCAAGGCGGTTCGGGGTTGCCCGCGATCGTGGGCGCTTCGCTCACAGCGGCTGAGGTCGCGGGTGGCAAGAACGTGGGCATCCTCTACTGCGTTGAGGCGCAGCTGTGTACCGACTTCAACAACGTGCTTGGTGGCAAGGAGGGATTGTTCGCGAAGTACGGGATGAATCCAGTCTTCCAGCAATCGGTCTCGCTGGCGCAGGCCTCCTTCACCTCGGCGTGCCAGAACGCGAAGAACGCCAAGGTGGATGTGCTGTGGCTGGGCACGGACGGATCGGCGGCTCAGCGCGCGATCCGTGACTGCACGGCGATCAACTACCACCCGCAGTACTCGGCGTCGCCGATCACCACCTCCGCTGCCGTCGCCGCCGATCCAAATGTTCGCAAGGCGGGGGTATTCACCGGTGCCGGAAACGTGCCGATGCTGTCGAACCCGAATGCGGGGTCAGCCGCCTTCCAAGACGCGGTTGCGAAGTATCTCGGCAGCGCACCGGTTGACCAGGCCGTCATGGCCGGTTGGGCGTCGGGCCAGATGTACGCCGCCGCGATCAATGCTCTGGCCCCGAACGTACGGGCGGGCGCGATTACGTCCGACGTCGTGCTGAAGGGACTGTGGAGCTTGAAGGACGAGACCTTGAACGGGCTGGCGCCTCCGATGAACTTCCCCCAGGGGAAGCCGTACCCGATCGTCGCCTGTTACTACGTGCTTCGCATCGGGGAACAGGGCTACACGGCGCCCGACAACGGAAAGCAGAAGTGCCTGTGAGCGCGGCCCGTCGCCTTCGCCGCGGCACCGCGCTGGCCGGGGCGTCCGTGCTCGCAGCGGTTGCCGGCGTCGCGGCGACGCCGGGTCAGGCGCACGCGGACGGACCGCCGTACTCGGCGACCGCGAACGCCTTCGGCCTGCTGGTCACGGCAGACAACCCGGGCTTGCCGTTTGGCCTGACGCTGGAAGGTTCGGGCCCGACGACGTCGGCGACCCTGGAGTCGCTCGGTGCCTCATCGGCGTTCGCGTCGTTCCCGTACCCGGGGAGCACCGTCGCCAACTTCCCGGCGTTGTTCGGGTCATTGATCAACTTCCCGGTGCCCTCGTATCCCTTGATGGCGGCGACGAGCAACGGCGCCGCCGCGCAGAGCGTCGACTACCCGGGCGTCACGTTGCGGGCAGCGAACGCGCCCAACGAGATCGACTCGTACGGCAACGTGGGCGCGGGTGGCGCCGGGTTCGTCTCGCAGGTGCGCATTCAGCAGGAGGAGGACGGCAACGTCGTTTCGACCGCGGGCACGTCCGCGAATGTGTTGCAGTTGGGCCCGCTGCTGTCGCTGACCGGGCTGACGTCGAACTCGAACGTCACGGCTGACGGCTCGAGTGGCGCTTTGGTACGGACCAGTTCGCTGACGATCGGACGTATCAACGTCGCAGGATTGGCGCTGCCGATTCCGGCGTCGACAGCCGAGCAGATCCCGATGCCGAACCCGATTTCTGGGTTGCCGCAGGCGCCGCCGACGAATCTGCCCCCGCTGCCGATCCCGGTCGTAGGTGGGACCACGATCCAGAATCCCGACATCGGGTTGCAGGACGGGCAGTTCACGCTGACCCTGCCGATCGCCGGTGAGGTCACGAAGTTCGCGCTGCCCGCTGACATCGTTGCCGGCGCCTTTGAATCAGCCGGTCTCGGCATGCGGTTCCAGGCGGCGAAGGCCACCGATCACGGGATCAGCTCACCGGTCGTCACGTTCACCTACACAGTGCCGGGATTCCCGGAGAATCCGTCGGGCTTCAGCGCCCCGACTCCGGTTTCGTTCTCGGTGGGTGCTACCGACGCCGCCGTGAACGTTAGCGCGCTCCCTGATTCCGGGAATTCGATCGGCGCTCCGGGCGGCATCGCATCACGTGGCGCTACGGGCACCACTGACGGGGCCGATGTCGCTGCGCTCGGTGGGTTCGATGCCGCGACCGGCCTCCCGCTGCTCCCGTCGACTGCTGCGCCCCAGGTCGGGACCGCTCCAGTCGCCGGTCAGGCTCCGGTCGCCGCCATCTCGTGGCGAACCAACCTGGGCAGTACCTCGCTGAGCTACTTGGCCGTGGTGCTCGCCGGTGCGGTGTTCCTCGCCGCCACTTTTGTGGCTCGAACCAGAAGGGAACGCGCCTAAATGGAGATTGTGAACTTTGTCCGCGCCCAGTGGGATCGCACGGGCGCCGTCGTGGCGGCGGTCGCCGGTCTGATCGTTCTCCTGCTCGGGTGGGTCGGGGTGAGCACCAACGCCCAGATCGCGGAGCAGTTGCCTTACATCGCTTCGGGCGGTCTCCTCGGCTTGTTCCTCCTCGGCGTGGCCGGGGTGCTCTGGATCTCGGCGGACCTGCGCGACGACTGGCGCGAGACTCGTCTGCTTCGTCACGAGCTGCGGGAACGGTTGAGCCTGGACTCGCCGACGCAGACACCCCTGCCCAGCCGTCAGTCTTCGCGGGGTGCCCCGTCGGATCTGGAGAGGCTGCGGGTCGATGTCTGACGCTGCCCTCGAGCTGCCCGTGTCGCCTTGGGCGGGCCGGGCCAGTGCCGCAGCCGGGGTGGGCGCACTGGTCTCGTTGGTCGTCGTCATCATCGGGTGGGAAGGCGTGAGCAACGAGGCTAGGTTCGACGATGCCCAACCGTGGTTCGTTGTCGGGGTGGTTGGCCTGCTGGTCGGCTTCGCCGCGGCCGTGTTCTGGCTGAGCACGGCGGCGAAGCGGATCCGCGGTGTCCGCCTGGAGTGCCACGCCTTGTTGCGCGCGGAATTCGGACCCGGCTCGGACAAGGTCGGTGTCGCCAATGCGTCGTCTGGGCCCGTGCGATTCGTGCGGGCTGCCGGCATGGTGAAGGTCCACCTCGACTCCTGTGAGCTCATGACCGGCAAGGACCACGATGAGGTCATCCCGGGAGCCGATGCGGCGCGGTGCGGGGTGTGCCTGCCGTGAGCTCCTATCTGCCCTATCTCGTCGTCGGCATCACGATCGGCTCGCTCTACGGGCTGGCCGCGATGGGCCTGGTGCTGACCTACAAGACCTCGGGGCTGTTCAACCTCGCCTACGGCTCGGTGAGTGCAGCGGCGGCGTACGTCTTCCTCTGGCTGGACCAGCGCCAGGACCTCCCGTGGGTGCTCGCGATGCTGATCGTGTTCGTCGTGTTCTGTCCGTTGGCGGCTCTGGTGATGGAACGGCTCTCGGCGTTCTTGGCCCCGGCCGCGACGGTGGACAAGATCGTCGCCACCGTCGGTCTGCTGATCGCGATCGTTGCCCTGGTGCAGTACTCGTTCGGCTCGCAGGCGCTGCAGTTCCAGTCCTTTCTGCCGCAGGAGGAGGTCTTCTCCGTCGACGGCACGTCCGTGACCTGGGACCACGTCATCGACGTCTCGGTCGGGGTGGGCGCGGCCATCGCCTTCACCTGGATGTTCCGCCGGGCCCGGATCGGGGTGGCGATGCGCGCGGTCGTCGACGACCCGCAGTTGCTCGCGATGACGGGTTACGCGCCGACCACGGTGCGGATGGTGTCGTGGCTGATCGGCACCGGCTTCGCTGCCCTGTCGGGAATCCTCTTCGCCTCCGCGCAGCGCCAACTCGACATCAACATCATGACCCTGATCGTGGTGCAGGCCTTCGGCGCGGCGGCGATCGGCCGGTTCACCAGCCTGCCGCTGGCCTTCCTCGGCGGGATCGCGATCGGCCTGCTGCAGGCGATCGTGAGCAAAGAGATCGCCTCCCACCCGTCGCTGTCGGGCATCGACATCAACGTGCCGTTCTTCGTCCTGTTCGGGATCCTCCTGATCTCCCGGCGGGGGAAGCTGCAGGAAGTCGGTGCCACTGTCGCCAACCGCGTCTCCCTCGCGACTCCGTTGCCCTTGGCCGCTCGCCGCATCGGGGTAGTCGCTCTGGCGATGGCCGCTATCGCGCTGCCGCACGTCGTCGGATCGAAACTGCCGGCCTGGAACGCCGCCGCCTCTCAAGCGGTTCTCTTCGCCTCGCTCGCTCTGTTGATCCGCACGTCCGGGCAGATCTCGCTCTGCCACGTCGGCTTCGCCGCGATCGGGGCCGCCGGGTTCTCACACGCGTTGGCCGACGGCCTGCCCTGGGGTGTCGCCGTGCTGATCGGCGCGGCCTGGTGCATCCCGGCCGCCGCGATCATCGCGATCCCGGCGATCCGCCTGTCCGGTCTCTACCTGGGGCTGGCCACCCTCGGGTTCGGCGTGCTGTTGTCCGGTTACGCGTACACGAAGTCGTGGTTCTTCGGCGGTGGCGCGCAGACCCGGCGACCGGACTTCTTCGCTCTGGACACCAGCGACACCCGGTACTTCTACTTCCTGCTCGCGCTGGCGGTCGGGGCTCTCGCGCTGGTGTCGGTGATCGAACGCGCGCGGCTCGGACGCTTGCTCCGGGGCCTCTCCGACGAGCCCACTGCGCTGTCCACCTTGGGAACGAACATCAACATCACTCGAGTGTTGGTGTTCGTCATCTCCGGCGCGATGGCCGGCGTGGCCGGGGCGACCTACTCGTCTCTGTATGGCTACACCAGCCCGGACACGTTCCCATTCTTGCAGTCTCTGGTGGTCGTCGCGGTGCTGGTGATCTGCGGGCGCTCGACGATCGTCTGCGCGACGCTCGGCCCGATCCTGGTCTACGTCCTGCCGGTCTACATCAACGACCAACGTGGGTACTACCTGGTTCAGGTGGCCTTCGGGGTCGCCGCGATCTTCGTGGCCGGCACGTCGCAGGGTCAGGTCTCCGCGGCCGCTGCACGCTGGGCGACGGCGTCACAGGCACGGCTGTTCGGCCCCGCTGGTGCGCGGGTCGCCCGCCGCCGGGTCGTGACCACATGACGGCGGGGGGCCTGGAGGCCCGCGGGATCACCGTCAGCTTCGGCGGTCTGAAGGCGGTGAGCGAGGTCAGCCTGTCGGCGCCGCTGGGCCGCGTGACCGGCCTCATCGGGCCTAACGGCGCAGGCAAGACGACGACGTTCAACGCCTGCACGGGTCTGGTGCCGGTCGACTCGGGATCGGTACTGATCGGGGGTCAGGACGTCACGCAGGCGGCCCCGCACCGCCGCGCACAGCTCGGGCTCGGGCGCACCTTTCAGCGGATTGCGTTGTTCAACTCCCTCTCGGTCGCCGACAACGTGGCCCTGGGGCGCGAGGCGGGTCTGGCCGGCTCGAAACCGTGGAACCACCTGCGGGCGACCCGATCGGGACGCCGGCTCACGCAGCGCAGCGCGACCGATGCCCTGCGCTTGTGCGGCATCGACGACCTGGCTCACATCCGGCCGGGTCAGCTCTCGACGGGGCAACGGCGGCTCGTCGAGTTGGCGCGCGTGCTGGCAGGGGACTTCTCGATCCTGTTGCTCGACGAGCCGAGCAGCGGACTCGACGAGGCAGAGTCGGCGGTGTTCGGCGACATTCTGCTCACAATGGTCCGCGAGCGCGGGGTCAGCATCCTCGTCGTCGAGCACGACATGAAGTTCGTCGCGCAGACCTGCGACCACGTCTACATGCTCGACTTCGGCAAGCCGATCTTCGAAGGCACCACCGCGCATATGGCGATCAGCCCGATCGTGAAGGCGGCCTACCTCGGCAGCACCGATCTTGGCGCTGAACTCGAGGCGGCGCAATGAGCGGGGCGGACGCATGAGCTATCGACTGCAGGGGATCGACGCGGGCTACGCCGGCACGCAGGTGCTGCGCTCGGCGAGCCTCACCGTCCCGTCCGGCAGCATCGTCGCGCTCCTCGGGGCGAACGGCGCCGGCAAGACGACGCTGCTGCGGGTCGCCTCGGGACTTCTGCGTCCAACGGCGGGCCGCCTCTACCTGGATGGCGACGACGTCACCAGGTCCAGTCCGCAGAAGCTGGCCGCGGCCGGCGTCTGCCACGTACCCGAGGGTCGCGGAATTTTCCGCAGCCTCACCGTCGCCGAGCATCTGCGGCTGTTCGCGCGGGACGGCACGGTCAGCGGTGCCGACGCGGTGGACCGAGCCGTCGATGCCTTTCCGCGGCTCGGGGAGCGGCTGAACCAACAGGCCGGAACGATGTCCGGCGGCGAGCAGCAGATGCTCGCGCTGGCCCGGGCCTACATCCAACAGCCCCGCTTCATCCTGCTCGACGAGGTCTCGATGGGCCTGGCCCCGCTGATCGTCGACCTGATCTTCGAGTTCCTGGCTCGGCTCGCGGCCGAGGGAAGGTCGCTGTTGCTCGTCGAGCAGTACGTGACGAGGGCGCTCGAGGTCGCCGACTACGTGTACCTGCTCGAACGCGGCCGCATCACCTTCCGCGGCGAGCCCGGCGAACTCCGCCAGGAGGACATCCTCGCTGCCTACGTCGGAGTCGGCGCCTAGGGCCACCTTCAGCTCGGCTTCGGCCCTCGCACAGGAAATGACGATCATTCAGAAACGAGCTTAGGAGTTCAATCATGTCGTTGTCTCTCGACAATCGCGTCGCCCTGGTGACCGGTGCCAGCAAGGGGATCGGCTTCGCGGTAGCGCAGGCGCTGCTGGAGAACGGGGCGAAGGTCGCCGGCATCGGCCGTGATGACGTCGCGCTGAAGGCCGCAGCCGACAAGCTCGGCGACAACTTCCTGCCGGTGACAGCGGACGTCACCAGCGACGATTCCGTCGGCGCCGCCATCGACGCGGTCGTCGCCTGGGGCGGCGGTCTCGACATCCTGGTGAACTCGGCCGGTCCGCAGTTGATGCCGTCCGAGCTCGCCGCGACCTCGACCGACGTGATCGCGAACTACCTCGCCGTAAAGTTGCTCGGATTCCATCGGGTCGCCTCGGCCGCGGTACCGAAACTGGCCGCGTCGAGAGCGGGCCGCATCATCAACGTCGGGGGCGCCACCGCGTCGACCTTCATCCCCAACGCCGGCGTGACGGCGATCACCAACGCGGGCGTCCTGGCCTTCAACAAGTACCTGGCCGCGGAACTCGCGCCGCAGGGCATCCTGGTCAATGCGATCAGCCCCGGCCTGACCCTGACCGAGGGCTGGCTGGGCAAGCACGAGGCCATGGCCAAGGCGCAGAGCAAGACCGCGGACGAGGTGCGCGCAGGCATGGTGGCCGGGGCGGGAATCAAGATCGGGCGCTGGGCCGAGCCGTCGGAGATCGCGCAGACGGTGGTTTTCCTGGCCGGTGACGGTGCGTCATACCTGTCCGGCTCGGTCATCGAGGTCGACGGCGGCCTGTCCAAGGCGATTGTCTGAGGTCAGGGGTGCCGGCCCGAGCCGGTGACCCATGCCTACCCGTTCCGTGGACCCTAGGTCAGAGCTGGACAGCACCGCGTCCTTCCGCCCGAGCCTGATCCTTGATCTGCATCTCGGTTGGGCAGATGCTGCTGGACAGCAACGAGACAAGAAGGGCGTGTGGTGGCGGGTCAGGCGCGGATCCCCGACGGGTCGGGCCGGACCACGCTAGTTCGGCGGAAGCTGGTCCCGCCCGCGCTCGGGGACGCGGTCGTCGAGAGGGTCAGGCTTACCGAACTCATCAGGAGCCACCTGGACGCCTCGAGCGTCCTGACCGTGTGCGCGGCCGCCGGCGCCGGGAAGACCACGGCAGTGGCAGGGGCACTCGCCGGCCTCGGCCGCCCCGTCGCGTGGCTGTCGTTGGACGGCGCGGAATCCGCTCCGGGTCGGCTGTTGCTCTACCTCGAAGCCGCCGTCGTCCCCGATGCGCCTGAGGCCAAAGGCGCCGCTACTGATGCGCTGGCCGCGGGCCTGCCCGTGAGCGAGGCTGCCGGTCTCCTGGCGGAGAGTCTCTACGGCAGCGGCCTCATTCTTGTTTGTGACAACGTCGAACGCGTCGCCGACAGTGTCCCGGCGATGGCGACCCTGTCCTCCCTCGCCAGGTACGTTCCGGACGGCGTGGGGCTGGTCCTGATCTCCCGGGTTGCGCTCCCGCTCGACACCGGGTCGATCGGCGAGCCGGACCAGGTTGCGGAGCTGATTGATCGGGACCTGGCCTTCCGGGTGACGGAGGCGTCCGCGGCACTGTCCCGGGCGGGACGTGACCACATCGACCCGGGAGAGGTGGTACGCCAGTCCGGAGGATGGGTCACCGGGGTCCTGTTCGCGGGGGCCGGCCCCGCCCCGCGATCGACCGAGCGGTTTCACCGCTACATCACCGCCCAGGTCCTCGGGTCGTTGCCGGCGGCGGAACGCGACTTTCTGGTTCGCACCAGTCTCCTCGCCGAGGTCAACGTCGAGGACGCGGTCGCTCTGGGAGTTCCCGAACCCAGGCGAATCATGGTCTCGCTGCGCGAGCGACACCTCCCGGTGGCTTGGCTCGACGACCACACACTCTCGGTCGGGCCGCAGTTCCGTGACTACCTCTTGACGCAGCTCGCCATCTATGACCCGGTCGAACTGGACAAGCTTCGACGCAACCATGCTGCGCTGCTCGCGAGCAGAGGCGAGGACGAGGAGGCCGTTAACGTCCTGATCGAACTCGGGGACCGCGAGCGGGCCTGGGAACTCGCGGCCGAGCTGTTACCCCGGTTGGTGGACCGGATGGACCTCGCTCTGGCCGCGCGATGGCTCGACGCCCTTCCGGAGGCGTCCGCTCAGGCCGGCACGCAGATGGCCACCAACATCCTGCGCGTCGCGTTTGGTCTCGAGCAGCCGCTGCGAGGCACCGCACTGTGGGAACGCAACGGCTGGGACTGGGTCGAGTCCCTGGCCGCGTGTCGCCAGGACCGCGCTGATGAGGCGATGGTTCTGCTCGCCTGGTGTCTGTTCCACACGAACGCAGTGGAGGAAGCGCGGCGCGTGAGCGACCGCATCCGTCCCGGGAGATCCCGGGACATTGCGGTGGCGCTCCTCGGTCTGAGCAGTGAGAAACCGCCACCGCCCTTCCCGGATTTCGCGACGACGCCGGCAGGGCCGTTGGACGGTTTGCTCATGCGCGTCGCCTACATCCGAGGTCGGCTGCAGGGGCTCGACGCGCCAGGCGCCCACGGCCCGTGGAGATCGGTGGTCGGAGCGCCCTGGGTGATCGCCGGCCTGAGAGCTACCGGGCGCATCGACGAGGCCATGGAGCTGTACGAGGCGCACCGCAATAAGCATCAGCCCCTCTGGCTGCACGGAGTCGACGCGGCCGAGTTGATGGCCGATCTCGGGCGCGACGAGGACGCCTGGGCGGCAGTGCAGACCGGCTGGGAGCGACAGCGGGCCAGCGGCTCGCGGGTCTACGCGATTCTGCTCCACCTGGTCGAAGCACGTCTGCACCTGAGACTGAACCAGGACTCTGCCGCCGCGCTCGGAGCGATCGAGGCGGCGGACGGTCGGGGCGCTCAGCAGCACTCGTTCACGCGCGAGTTCACGATGCTATGGCGTGGGCTCGCCCACCTTCTGTCCGGCGACGACGAGACGGCTCTGGACCTGCTGCAAGGTGCGGTCGAGAGCATGCAGCGCACCGACCATCGGCTCGAGCTCGTGTCGGCTGCCACCTACCTGGCCGAAGCGCAATGGCGGACGGGGAACGAGGCGGCGGCGGACGCCGCCGCAGCCTTGGCCTTGCAGTCGGCCGAAGAGATGGGGTCACTCCACCTGCTGCTCGCCGCGCTGGCAGATGTACCCGCAGTGGCGGTTCGAGGAGCGGACACGGAGCCCTCTCGCACCTCCCGGTGGCACGAGCTCACCACGCTGTTGGCCCGTCGCGATGGGTTGAAGGTCGTGGCTCGCCGTCCGCGGCTGGTGCTCGAGGAGTTCGGCTCGCCGAAGCTGCTCCTGGACGAGGTGGACGTCACCCCTCGGCTGCGCAAGAGCACCGAACTTCTCGCCCGCATCATCGCCGCGCCCGCCCGGACGGTCGGGCGTCAGGAGGTACTGGACGGGTTGTTCGACTCGCGCAGCGAGCCGGCGGCGCGAAGTTACCTACGACAGGCGGTGTACCGGCTGCGCGAACTTCTTCCGGAGGAGCTCACTCCGACGCTCGACGGCGATCAACTGCGGATCGCCGGGCCGGAGCTCATCGTCGCGACCGGCGACGAGGTGCTGGCCAGCATCGGCCAAGCCGATCGCCAGGACGATGAGACCCGGTTGACGACCCTGACGGAGGCCCTGGCCAGAACTGACCGGGGTGTGTACCTGCAGGGCTTCAGCAGCGCCTGGTCCGATGCGCGCCGGGCCGAGGTCAGCGAGCGGCTACTGCGTGCCCGCCTCGATCTCGCCAGAGTCGCGTTCCGGCTCGGGCGGTACTGGGAAGCCAGTAGCGCAGTCGATTTCGTGCTGCGCCAGGACCACTACCGCGAGGATGCGTGGCTGCTCAAACTCTCGCTGGCCCAAGCCAGTGGAAGCGGCGACGGTGTCCTGGCGACCTATCAGCGTTATGTCGCGACCATGAAGGAGATCGGGGTCCCACCGTCCGCTGAGATCCAGCGGCATCTCTCGAGGATCCGCTCCTGACGGTGGGCGCCGGTCCCTGGTTTCCGTCGAGTTAACGAGGCCCGTGGCACCGTTCACGTAACCCAGATCACATGATCGGACGCGAACGGAGCAGCACATGCAGACCCTCGAGACGCGTGATCCCGTGGAGCTCGCGAATGCGTACCGCCTGGCGATCTCGAACTTCAGCACCGGCGTGGCCGTCATCACCACCCGCACGGCCGCCGGCCCGGCCGGCATGACAGCCAGCGCGGTGGCCTCGCTCTCCATGGACCCGCTGCAGCTGTTGGTGTGCATGAAGTCCAGCTCGCCCACCCTGCGAGCGATCGAGGATGCCGGGCATTTCGCGGTCAACGTGCTGGGCGAGGGTGAGGACCAACTCGCGTTGCGGTTCGCGACCCCGCGTCCAGACAAGTTCGCGAACGTCCCGCTCCGCGAGGGCTCTGAGATTCCTGTCCTGCAGGCCTCCATCGCGCACTTCGTCTGCCGGGTGGCGGCAGCGCTCCCCGGCGGCGATCACACCATCATGGTCGGCGACGTGATCGACTGTGAGCACACGGCCGGCGCCGATCCCTTGGTGTACTTCTCGCGCAGGTTCTCCAGCCTGTGCAGCCGCAGCGCCCATGCCCGACACGCGTACGACCTGCATCTTGAACTGATGATGTGAACCAGGTCCTCGACCGGGTTCCGGTTGTTGCCCGGACCAGACTGACACCGCCGCCCGCTCATCGCGACGAGATACCTCGCGAGGCACTTCTGGCGACGCTCGCCGACCAGCGGTCCCAGGTCACCCTCATCGCTGCGCCGCACGGGTCGGGCAAGTCGGTGGCGCTGGCCCAGTGGGCGCGCAGTCGCCGGGACCGTAGTGCCTGGGTGAGTCTGACGGGGGCTCACCACGGCTGCGTGGTCGCCGTCTGGTCGGCGATCCTGGAGGCGCTTCCGCTGGCCCGGCCGGAGCTGGTGTGGCCCACCATGCCGGGAGCGGTGGAGCCGCGGCAGGTCGTCGACCGGCTGATTCCTGAGCTGCTCAACACCTTCGGCCACGCAGACGAACTCACCTTGATCCTTGACGGGCTCGATCAGATCGTCGACCCATGCGCGCAGGAGAGCCTCAGCCAGTTCCTCCTGCAGCTCCCAGGCCAGGTGCGAGTACTGCTGTCCACCAGCCGGCCGGCTTGGGGGTCGCTGTCGCTCTTGCGGGCAGCCGGCCGTCTGGACGAGGTGTCGGCGGAGGCACTGCGGTTTACCGTCGCGGAGGCTCACACCCTCTTCGCTCGGGCGCCCGGGCGGGTGTGGGGTCCGGAGTCGGTCGAGAGCCTGCACGCCCGTCTCGACGGTTGGGCGGTCGGACTGTGTCTCGCGAGCGGGCGCGCCCCAGAACAAGATCCCCGCGAGGTTCCGGAGGTTGTCCTGGACTACGTGCGCGCTGCGGTGCTGGACCGGGCCTCCGTCCAGGAACGTGACGCGCTGATGCGCACCAGTGTGTTGAGCGAACTTCGGTGGGAGACGGTCGCGAAGGTGGCGGGGTGCCACTCTGCGGCTGGGTTGATGTCCTTCGCCGAATCGTCGCTCCTGCTGCGGCGCGTGCCCGACGGATGGGCCTTCCACCCCGCGCTGCGTGCGGCTGCGGCGTCAGACCTGCGGCGGGTCGACCCCGAGCTCGGAACAACGCTGCGCGCGCGGGCTGCCCACCACCTCGTGGCGGCCTGGCCGGCCGCCGACCCGGAGGAGCTGCTCGCCCTCCTGGCTCAGCTCGGTCCCCAGGTGTCCGCGCGCATTGCGGGCGCCGGTAGCGCCGCCTCGCTCGCGTGCGGGTCACCGGCACGGGCAGCGGAATTGCTGACGTCGGTCACCGACCTGACGGTTGCGCGGGCGGTTCGTGCGCAGGTGTGCCTGCAGTCCGGAGACCTCGCAGGAGCGGCCGCTGAGCGCGAGTCGCAGGAACGATGCCGACCTGCGGGCGCTGACGCCTGGGCTGCGGTTCTCTTGGACGTAGCCGTCAGCGCGCTCGAGCTGTGGAACGGTCGCCCGGCAGAAGGCCTCCGGCAACTTGAGGACGCGGCCGAAGCTGCCGCGCGGATGGGCTACACCGATGCTCGCCTGAGGGCACTCGATCTCCTGGTCGCCTGCGCGCACCTCACCGGGAACTCAGAGCGCGCACAGGACGCCGCGCGAGAAGCCGTCCAGATCTACCGCGGTCGCCACCTGCGTGGCGTCGCCCCCGTGATTGCCATGTCCTATCTCGACACAAACGGTGGCTTGCAGGCGCCCGAGGACGCCGTCCCGGCCCTTCCCGCCGACGCTCCTGTCCACGGGCCTCATCACTCGGCCTTCGCCGCCTACCTGCGGGCGACCGCCCTGCGTCGATCCGGAGACTGCGTGGGCTACCGGCGGGCGCAATCGGAAGCGCGGTCCGTTCTCCTGCCCGAGGCCGCCGGCCCGCTGTTGCGATCCCTGCTGGACGACGTTCCTGGCGCCGTCGCCGGCCAGCCTGGACACCTCTTGACCGACCGCGAGGTCGTGGTCCTGCGGGCTATGACCGGACCCCTGACCTTGCGGGAGATCGCCAGGGAACTCCACGTGTCCCACAACACGATCAAGAGTCAGGTCAGCTCGCTGTTCCGCAAACTCGAGGTGCACGACCGCGTGGGCGCTCTTCGTGCCGCCCGCGACCGGGGGCTCGTCCTGCGCTGACGCCACGTGCCGGGGGCGCCTCTCTCAAGCGGCGTTCTTGCCGAGAGGGCCCGAATCGGTCACCGTCGGGGCGGTGTATTTGCGGAACACCGGGACGGCCAGGGCGAATAGGACGACGGCGGCGCAGACCAGGCCGCCGCCCACCCAGGAGGCCTGGACGCCCACGGCGGCCGCGGTCCCGCCGGCCCGTACGTCGCCCAGGCGGGGCCCGCCGGCCACCACGACGATGAAGACGCCCTGCATCCGGCCCCGCATCTCATCCGGGGCGTAGGTCTGCAGGATGGTTTGCCGGTAGACGGCCGAGACCAGGTCGGCGGCGCCGCCGATGGCCAACAGGAAGACGGCCAGCCACAGTTGGCCGGCCAGTCCGGCGCCGGCCACCGCCAGCCCCCAGATGACGATGGCGACGACCAGGGCGACTCCCTGCCTGCGCACCCGTCCGACCCAGCCGGAGGTGGCACCGGCGACCACGGCCCCGATCGCCAGTGCCGCGAACAGCCACCCGACCGCGGCGTCCCCGCCGAGATCCTCGGCCCGAGCCGGGAACAGCGCGCGGGGCATTGCGAACACCATCGCCACGATGTCGACCGCGAAGGAGAGCAACAGCACCGGCCGGGTCGCGATGAACGCGAGCCCGTCGATGACCGAGCGCAGTCCGGCCGCGGTGGTCTGCCCGAGCGGCGGCAGGTGCGGCAGTCGGAACGCGGCGTACAACGCGGCCAGGTACAGCACGGCGTCGACGGCGTAGGCGGTCGAGAGCGAGAACTGGGTGATGATCACCGCGGCCAGCAACGGACCGGCCATCATGCCCAGGTTGCTGGTGGTGAACCCGAGAGTGTTCGCGGCCGCGATCTCCTCGGCAGGCACGACCCGGGGAATGATCGCGCCGCGGGTCGAGCCGACCACCGCGAACCCGCCCGACTGCAGCGCCACCAGGGCGAGCAGCACCGCAACGCTGTCCAGCCCGGCCAGCGAGTGCGCGAGCAAGCCGAGCGTGCTGACCCACAGCACCACGGAGCCGACCAGCAGCACCCGGCGCCGGTCGTGCGAATCCGCGATCGCGCCGCCCCACAGCCCGAACACCACCAGCGGCACCAGCCCGGCCGCGCCGAGCATCCCGACCCAGAACGAGGACCGAGTGATGTCGTAGACCTGAACCGGCACCGCGACGGCGGTGATCTGAAAACCCAGGAAGGCGATCCCGTTGCCCGCCCACAACCGCCGGTAGTCGGCATGCTTCAGCGGCGAGAGATCGATCGCGTGCCGGCGCCAGCCAGCCTTGCTCACGCGGGTGGCGGGATAACGCGGCTTCGTTCTGCTGCATGCAGCAGCCACTCCAGGGAGGCGCGGACGGTGTCGGTCTTGCCCTCGGCCCGCACTGCGGGCGGCACAGCCGGCAGGTCAGGTTCCGTCCGAGGGGGCTCACTCACGCGCTCTCCTGCGGTGCAGCGTGTGAACTCCGTCGGTCAAGAAGTGCCGCTAGTGCGGCCACTGGTGGGGTGGGACTCGCCCGCCACAGGATGTCCAGGTTGGCCGTCGGGGCGTGGTGGCAGGCTTCGAAGCGGACACCCGGAAATGGAATGCGGCCGACAGAAGCGGGAACGAGAGCGACACCGGCGCCCATGGCCACGTAGCCCAGGCACTCCATGATGTCGCTCGCCTCGATCGCCGTTTCGGTCTGGCTTCCGACTGTCTCGCCTTCGCTGCGAGGTTGAGCGATGGGGCGGAGAAGGTGCCGGGCGGACGGGTAGGTAACCATCGGGTACTCGGCGAGGTCGCTGAGACGAGTCAATCTGCGACTACCCTTGCGGGGTAGGCCCCGGGGACAGCAAGCACCGCCGGCTGTTGCTGCACCGTGTGTGCAACCAGCCCGTCCGGAATGGTCCCGTGCGCTCCGATCGCAAGGTCGTAGGTCCGAGTCCTGAGACCCTCGATCTGTTCGGAGACCGCAACGCGCCGGAGTCGCACGGTCGTCCCTGGATGCTCGCCGGAGAACTCCCCGATGAGGACGGGGAGTCCTCCGAAGACGAGCTCGTCCTCGTAGGCGATGGTGAGTAGGCGAGGTCCTCGGGTCGCGCGTTGTTGCGTCTCGCTGAAGGTCTCCATGAGGAGATCAAGAACCTCGTAGGCGCGGGGCAGGAGAGTCGTCCCCATGTCGGTCAGCACCATGCCGGTGTTCGTACGGACGAAGAGCTTGGCGCCGAGTTCGTTCTCAAGTCGTGCGATCCGGCGAGTCAGCGGAGGCTGTGTCATATGCAGGCGAGCCGCCGCCCGGCTGACATTGAGCTCCTCGGCAACTGCTACGAAGCACTCCAACTGCCTGCTGTCCAGCTTGCCGGCAGCCGTGAACCACAATCGTTCGGATGGGTCGTTCATCGCGTGCCCCTATCCCCGGTATGGGTGCCCGAAGTCGAGCTGGCCATCGTCCGCCGGAACCGTCGTCAGAGCAGCGGAGTGGTGCTGACGGTTGCGCGGATCGTCGTTTCTTTGTGCGCCTCGACGCGGAACTTGTGGCCGATCGACGCCTCGTCGCCCCACACGACAATGACTTCGTCGCCGTCGATCGCGGCTGACTCATCGATCGACCCGATCGACGCCCAGGCCCCGTGCCCCACGGTGTAGGCGCTCCACGCGGAGAACCCGACGGTGTGACCGTTCTTGGTGACCTTGTCGTAGGTCGAGATCGAGTACACGGCGGACGGCATGTCCATGTACTTGGCGCGGCCCGGACCGTCGAACAGGCTGCTCTTGATGACGCGAGCGACGTCGTCCTCGTTCCAGGTGAGCCACACCTTCTTTCTGTGGGGCCCATCGGCGCGCTTCTGCAGGGCTTCCTTGCCGTAGAAGTCGTGGTCGAAGTTGATGACGCGTCCGTAGCCGAGGTCGTACGGGGTGACGTAGTAGTCCTCGATGTTCTCCGAGTAGAGGCTGCCGCCGAGGGAGTAGTGGGCCTCGAAACCCATTGACGGGAGCCACTCCCGGTAGGCCTTCATCTCTTCGCCCGTGTAGATGGCGGGGATGGGCAGCGCGATCCAGCCGGATTCCACAGCGGTCGTCGGGTACGACAGGCGCCCGCCCATCTGCATCCCGAATTCTTCGCCGGCCACCTGGAGCGCGGCCAGGACCTTGGGGCCGTCGGCGACCGGACCGGTCATCTCCAGACCCGTCATCTCAAGACCGGGCACGCCTATCATCGTGTGGTTGAGGGCACGGATCTTGGTTCCGGCGATGACGAATTCGCCGATATTGAAGAACTTGATCCTGTCGATCTTACCGCCGGCGGCCTTCTCGACGATCTTGAGCGCGTTCGGTCCCTGCAACTGGTATCGGAACAGGAAGCGCGGATTGGGGTTGAACGGCGTGGCGTCATCTCGGACGACCTCAACGTCATAGTTGCCCGTCACGGCGCGGAACTGCATGTAATTCCCGGCGCCGGGAGTACCGACGAGGCTGTACTCCACATCGTTGATACCGAAGAGGATCGCGTCTGCGATGTAGTTGCCGTCGTTGTTGACCGCGACGAATTGCTTCGCCTTGTTCTGACCGAACTTCGTGAAGTCGTTGACGGCCCATTCGCTGAACAGCTTCTTGACGTCGGGACCCTTGAAGTAGGTGTCGAACATGTGGAACGACTGGTCGTAAAGGATGGCGGTCTTCGACCAGGCCTCCTGTTCGTCCCGCCAGTTGGAGTACTCCTCGGGGATCGGAAACACGTACGGGCCTGCGGGCTCTTGGCGGAGCATCAGAGCCGGGTTCCCACCGGATGCCTGGATCTTTTCCTCCAGTGACATGGGGGTGGTGGTCATCCTTGTTTCCTTTCGTCGAACTCCGCTTGGGACCCGCATCGAACTCCAGATTGGCGACGGTATGGCGGCCGTCACATACCAACAAGCCAAGAACCGAAGGTGCGCTAGCCAGAACTCGAAGGTCCGTTTCGGGCGTCTGGAAACCTCGGCGGACAGGTATATCCGGGCTGCGAAAGCGGTATTGGACGCTGTTCGCGGAAGGCCCGCATGGTGGCGGCAGAGACCCACCTCACCGGGAGACTGCATGCCTGCAATGTCAGATCCACAAGTCGAAGCCGAGGTCGCTCGGCTGATCCGCGAGGCGCACCTCGAGGTGATCCCGCTCCGCGGTGCCCACGAGAAAATCCTTGCTTCGCCGGCCGGAACGACAGTGACCATCACGTGTTCGCCGAAGTTCGGTCTGGACCGGACGCTGGAGCACGCGGCGGCCGCCCTGGATGCCGGGTACCAGGTCATTCCGCATCTGGCGGCCCGTCAGGTAGGTGACCGCCACGAGCTTCAGCAGTTCGTCAAGCGACTCGACAGTCTGGGCCTGAGCACGCTCTACGTGATCGGGGGAGACGGCGACCCGGTGGGCGAGTTCCACGAGGCCGATCAGATCCTGCGCGAGTTGCGTGATTTCGAGCACGGGATCACCCGACTCGGTGTCGGGTGTTACCCCGAGGGTCACCCGAAGGTTGCCGACGATCGTTTGCTCGACGCGTTGTTGCGCAAGCAGGAACTCGCGGACTACATGGTCAGTCAGCTGTGTTTCGATGCGGCCACCAACGTCGATTGGCTTCGCCGGATCCGGGCCTCCGGGGTCCAGCTTCCGCTGCGGATCGGGCTGGCCGCGCCGTTGAAGGTGACGAAGCTCATCGAGCTCTCGCTGAAGATCGGCGTCGGTTCCTCCGTGCGGTTCCTGTCCAAGCAACAGGGCTTCGTCGGCAACGTCCTGCTCGGCCGCGCCTACGAGCCCGAGCGACTGCTGCTCAACATGGGTTCGGCACTACTCGATCCGGAGCTCCGCATCGAGGGCGTCCATCTGTTCACGTTCAACCAGATTGACGCGTCCGTCGAATGGCAGCGCGAGCGGCAGTCCGCCGCTCACGCCGAGGCCGAGACTCAGACGGCCCTGCGCACGAATCGACAGATTTGATGCGCCTTCAGTCCAAGGTGTCGCCGGCCAGTCATTCGGCTGCGTCTGGCGCCAGCGGGTACGCCCGACAGTTGGCCTTCGCTGCGCGTTCGCTCCCGATACGTGAGGGGAACGGCGTCCGGGACCACCTCGACGAACTCCTTTCGCAGCTCGCGGCGCTGGAACTGCTGGCGGCAGACCTCCCCGAGGAGCACCAACGGCTGGCGGAGCTGGTCGCGCAGCTGTCGGAGTCGGTCGTCGGACTGGCCAAGATTCCCAGGAGTGCCCTCCGATGACCCTGTCGGCTCTGAAGTCCGACGTCTCACACGACCTCGTCCTGACCCTGGCCTGTCCGGACCGACCCGCGATCGTCTACTCGGTCTCCGCGTTCCTGGCCCGGAACGGGTTCAACATCGTCGAGAGCGACCAGTTCGGTGACCGGCAGGCCGGCGTCTTCTTCATGCGCGTCCGCTTCGCGCCGGCCGAGGAGGAGGTACCCGATCTCGCCCAGCTGCGCGTGGCCTTCGAGGGAGTTGCGGAGATGTTCGCCATGGAATGGCAGATGGTCTCAGCCACGGCCAGGCCGCGCGTCCTACTGATGGTGAGCAGGTATGGCCATTGCCTCAACGATCTGCTCTACCGGGCGGCGAGCGGTGCACTGCACGTGCAGATCGTCGGCGTCGTCTCCAACCACCCCGACCTGTCCGGGATGGTGAAGCCGTACTGGCTGCCGTTCTTCCACGTGCCGGTCACACCGGAGACCAAGCCGGCGGCCGAAGCGCGGCTGCTGAAGATCGTCGCCGACCTCGAGGTCGATCTGGTCGTCCTGGCCCGCTATATGCAGGTCCTCTCCGCCGACCTCTGCAAACAGTTGGAGGGCCGGGCCATCAACATCCACCACTCGATGCTGCCGAGCTTTGAAGGAGCCCGGCCCTATCACCAGGCCCACGACCGTGGCGTGAAGCTGGTCGGCGCCACAGCGCATTACGTCACGAGCGATCTGGACGAGGGCCCGATCATCGCGCAGCAGGTCGCGCAGGTGACGCACGCGATGACCGCCGACGAGGTCATTCGAGTCGGGCGGGATAACGAGTGCCTCGCCCTTGCCCGCGCCGTGCGCTGGCACTGCGAGAACCGCGTCCTTCTGCACGGGCACCGCACAGTGGTCTTTGCTTGACTGTCGCGACGGTGCGTTTCCTACGACGCGGCCCCCGACCATGAGGTGCATGGTCATGGGCATCCTCAACGTCACCCCAGACTCATTCTCGGACGGTGGCCAGTTCTTCGCGACCGACTGCGCGGTGCAGCGGGGCCTGAGGATGGTCGCCGAGGGCGCAGACATCGTCGACGTCGGAGGTGAGTCCACCCGTCCCGGCGCGGCTCGGGTGGAGCCGAACGAGGAGCTCCGTCGGGTATTGCCGGTGGTCACCGAGCTCGCGGCCTCGGGCGTCCGGGTCAGTATCGACACCACGCGCGCCACGGTCGCGGCCGCCGCGATCGAAGCTGGTGCGCGGTGGATCAACGACGTGAGCGGCGGGCGTGCTGATCCCGGGATGACCGCCGTGGTGCGGGAGACGGGCCTGCCCTACGTGGTGATGCACTCGCGCGGCCCGAGCGCGACGATGGCGAGTCGGGCCTGTTATGCCGAGGTGGTCACCGACGTGATCACGGAGCTGGGCGAGCAGGTGGAGCGGCTCTGTGCACAAGGCGTCGCTCGTGAGCAACTGGTGCTGGACCCCGGGCTCGGTTTCGCGAAGAACGCGGACCACAATTGGGAACTGCTGGCGCGGTTGCGCGGGTTCATCGACCTCGGGCCGGTGCTCGTCGGGGCCTCCCGCAAGTCCTTCCTTGCGGCGCAAGAGATCGCGGCTCCAGGCGACGGTGAGCATTCTCGCGATGCCGCATCGCTTGCGGTGGTGACGCTGGCGGCGGCCGCGGGGGTTCACACGGTCCGCGTGCACGACGTGGCGCGTGCCGCCGCGGCGGTCGGGGTCGTAGCGGCGATGGGTGGCTCGCCGGACAGCATCCCGGCCTTCGCGTCCAGCAACCGTTAGGCGTGTCACGCCTAACGGTTGATCAGGACTCGCAGAGGATGCGGGTGCGCTCCAGGACGGCGGCGGCCTGCTCGGGGGTTCGGCGGCCCAGGCCGCAGGACGCGGCGACGTCGACGCGGCCACCGAGGGCCGTCTCGATCAGGGCGAGGGTCGCGGCCAGGTCGTCCTTGGTCGCCGACTCGTGCACGAACCCTGCCGCCACCCGGCAGCCCGTAGGAACCCGCAGCCCGGCCAGGGGCGCGTAGAAGCGCGGGTCGGTGGAAGCGGGCTGGTCGCCCTCGCACATCGGCAGGTGCAGGTAGGCCAATGTCCGCCCGGCCGGCCAGCGCCGGGCGATCGCGGTGGCCAGTGCCACCAGCGGGGCGGTGTCGCGCATCCCGGCGAGGGCCCTGTGCCCCAGGTCGCCCAGGCACAGGTGGATGCCCCAGCTCGTGTTCGCGGGGGCGGCGGCAGCGACCTCGATCGCGAAGCGGGACATCGCGGCGACGACCAACGGCCGCAGCGGCGCCGGCGCCTTCACGGCGAAGACCAGTTCGGCGGGGATCTCGAGCTGGAAGACGACGTCGTTGCCGCTGGAGGAGGCCTGGGCGGCGATCGCCGCCACCTCGGCGGCCAGGGCGGCCCGGAACGGTGCCCGGTGCCGCAACGCTCCGCGCGGGCCCAGGCCGAACAAGGCGAGATCGAAGGCCGACGGCAGCCCGACCTGGAACCGCAGTTCCGGGCGTCCGCACTCGGAACGGACGGCGTCGAAGGCCGGCCGGCTCTCCTCGTAGGACGCGACGTGTCCGAGCTCGAGGCTCGCCGGGTCCAGCCGAACGCCGCGGCGCAACCGGAACTCCGGGCGGTCGGAGTACGAGGTCCAGTTGCCCTCTTTCGTCAGCCGGAAGGCCGGGTGCCGACGCAGGCCGTCGATGACGTTGATGATCCACTTCGACCGTGGCCCGGTCTCCCCGTCCGGGAGCCAATGCAGATGCGGGGCCAGCGCGCCGGCGGCCAGCTCCATCGCCGCGCGCGCGTCCGGCGCCGGGATGCTGCCGACCAGCATCGATCCCCGCGGTTCCATGGCGCCTCTTCCCTGCGAGTTCCGATCGTCCCCTGCCAGCGTCGGGACCAGCGGGCGCGGGCGTCCAATACCGATCCGGATGGGGCGCGATACCCATTGGGTGTTCCTCGTTCTATTGCTTGCGCGTGCAAGCAAAAGTTACGGTCGCGATCTCCCCGTTGCCACGAACTGGAGTTGCGATGACGCCTGAGATCGAGGTCCCTCCGATTCCCGACAGCGCCAAGTCCCCGGTGCCGGCCAAGGGCTACGCGGTCGAGGAGATCCGCGACGGCATCCACTGGGTCACCGACGGCGGTTACCAGTGCGCGTTCGTCGTGTGCGAGAACGAGGTCGTCGCCATCGACGCCCCGCCCTCCTTTGGCGGCTTCGTCACCCGGGCGATCCGCGACGTGACCGACAAGCCGATCACGCACGTCATCTACTCGCATTATCACGGAGACCACATCGGGTCCCAGAACCAGTTCCCCGACGACGCAATCCGGATCGGTCAGCAGGAGACCCACACCCTGCTCGCCGAACTAGGCGACCCGATGCGCCGCCCGCCGGACGTCACCTTCGCCGATGCTCACAAGTTCGAGATCGGCGGCAAGCGCTTCGAGATGCACTACAAGGGCAACAACCACGCCCCGGGTAACAGCTTCATCTACCTGCCCGAGCAGAAGTTCCTGATGCTCGTCGACGTGATCTACCCGAGCTGGGTCCCGTTCGCGAACATCGCGATGTCCAAGCACATCCCGGGCTTCATGGCCCACCACGACTACACGCTGGAGTTCGACTTCGACGTCATGGTCACCGGACACCTGACCCGGCTCGGCACGCGCGCGGACGTCGAGATCCAGCGCGAGTACATGAACGACATCAAGGAAGCCGCGCAACATGCCCTGGAATTGACCCCGGCCAAACGGGAGATGTCCGAGGGCCTGATCGGCATGGAGAACCGCTACGTCTACTTCAAGACGATGTACGACGCCGCCGCCGGCGAGGCGGCGCAACCGGTCCTGAAGAAGTGGAGCGGGGTGCTCGGCGGCGTGGAGACCTTCGCGGTCAACCACACCTTCATCATGTACCAGAGCCTGCGTCTGGACTGGAACGCCCAGCCCCACGTGGTCTTCTTCCCGCCCACCGAACCGCTGCCCACGCATGCCGACGGGGCCTGCGACCACGGTCACTGACGGTCCCTCAGACCATTCTTCCCAACCAGAATTGGAGCTGTTTTTCATGTCGTTCACTCTCGAGGGCCGGGTCGCCCTGGTGACCGGTGCCAGCAAGGGCATCGGGTTCGCGGTGGCGCAGGCGCTGCTGGATCACGGCGCCAAGGTGGCCGGAATCGGCCGGGACGACGTCGCCCTCAAGGCCGCGGCCGACAAGCTCGGCGACAACTTTCTGCCGGTCACGGCCGACGTCACCAGTGACGACTCTGTGGCCGCCGCGATCGACGCGGTGGTCGCCTGGAGCGGAAGTCTGGACATCCTGGTGAACTCGGCCGGCCCGCAGCTGGCGCCGTCCGAGCTGGCCGCCACGGATACCGCGGTGGTCGAGAACTACCTCGCCGTGAAGCTGCTCGGCTTCCACCGGGTGGCGTCCGCGGCCCTGCCGAAGATGACCAGTGGAGGCCGCATCGTCAACATCGCCGGCCAGACCGCGACCACGATGATCCCGAACGCGGGCGTCACCGCGATTACCAACGCGGCCGTTCTCGCCTTCAACAAGTACCTGGCCGCAGAGGTCGCCCAGAAGGGAATCCTCGTCAACGCGATCAGCCCGGGCCTGACCCTGACCGAGGGCTGGCTGGGCAAGCGCGAGGGGATGGCGAAGGCTCAGGCAAGACCGCCGAGGAGGTCCGCGCCGGGATGGTGGCGGGGGCCGGAATCAAGATCGGTCGCTGGGCCGAACCCGCCGAGATCGCCAACACCGTGGTCTTCCTGAGCTCCGACCTCGCCTCCTACATGTCCGGAAGCGTGGTCGAGGTCGACGGCGGCCTGAGCAAGTCGATCGTCTGAACCACGGGGGTCGCCGCGG
>CAVRLI010000011.1:0-143189 GCA_963722375.1 uncultured Actinomycetota bacterium | reverse complement strand
TGTTAATGCTGGAATGAAAATCGGCAATTGGAAATCGACAATCGGCGATGCTCGTGGACTTTGATCTAACCCGTGTGCCACAATTCATTAAACCAACCCTAGTCAGTTATTCGAAGAGGAGTCTTAGTCTAATGGAGAACGAAACCGCGCCGGCGGCTGCTGCGCCTGAAGTGACCAGCACCGAGCCGACTAGCACTGAGCCGACTAGCACTGAGGTGACCAGCACTGAGGTGACCAGCACCGAGGAAGCGCCCGCCGCCCCTTTAGAAGACATTTCGTACCATGCCGTGGAGAAGGAAAGGCGTGGTAACGGCGATTTGGGAGATGGCAGGCCGCAAACACATCCGCACTATCGATCCTCGCTCGCGACAAGGCCAGGACATCCTGCGGTTGTACACGACCGAACATCACGACGAGCCTGCGGTGGAAACCCAAGCCTCAAACCAAACAGCTTCTTAAATTCAGCAAAAACTCGAGCGGAATGCGACGGGCCCACGCCCGTCGTTTATTTTTTAGACCACGCGATTTTGTCTTTCGCCCCGAACAAATGCCTCGAGATTGTCGACAAGTTCATCGGCAAGCGTCTGCATCGCTTCCCAGCTAGCCCAGGCGATGTGCGGAGTCACGATCAAATTCGGCAAGCGTTCCTCGAGCAGGGGATTGCCGTGCACGGGCGGCTCTTCACTGAGAACATCAAATGCTGCTCCAGCTAGGGAGCCGGCGCGCAGAGCCTCGAGCAATGCTTGTTCATGAACTAACCCACCTCGCGCCGTGTTGATCAGCAGCGCTGTTGACTTCATTGTCTGCAACTCGTGTCGGTCGATTAGGTTTCTCGTCTCTTCGTTTAGAGGACAGTGAAGACTAACGGCGTCACTGGTGCGGAGCAGTTCGGTAAAAGCAACTCGCCCTGGGCGAACGCTGCTGGCGGTTTTATGTTCAGCTACGATCACCGTCATGCCGACAGCCTCCGCGAGTTCCTTCACGGCGCGTCCCAGAAAACCAAAGCCGATGATGCCGAGGGTGGTCGCATGAAAGATCGTGGATAGGATGATCGAGCAGGCAGAACTGTTTCGCCTGTTGCCACTGACCGTTGTTGACCTCGTCAAGATAAGCGGTGATGTTTCGCCGCAGCGCCAGCATCAGGAGCAACACGTGTTCAGGTAACGAATGGCTGGCGTAGTTGCGCACGTTGCACACGCCGATGTCGTGTGCCCTACAGTAATCAAGGTCTATGTTATCGACCCCGGTCGCCGCTACTGCTATTAGTTTGAGTTGAGGTAGCTGTTGGAGCACAGATGCGCGCAGCGGTAGCTTGTTGCCGATGACAATGGTGGCGTGGCGTAAACGCTCAACGATCTGATCGGAAGTTGTTTCGGCATGATCAATCCATTCGTGCTCGAAATGCGGCGCGCGAAAGGGAGCCTTGAAAATATTGCGTTCGAGGAAGACAATTCGGTGCATGAGTGAGTTTCGAGTTTCGGGTTCAAACTTTGGTTTCAGACAAGCGCCGGAGGCGCGAGATCTTATGCGGCACCGGCGGTGCTAAAACTTCAGACTGAATTGTGAGTGTGATTATGAGATCGACCTGCCAGGATCGATGAAGCCGCAGCTTTGTCGCGCATCGCACACGAAGCAAAGCAGCATTGGGGCTATCCCGAGCACTGGATGCTGAAATGGGAAGCCGACCTCACCATCACTTCTGAGTTCATCAACAGCAACTACGTCTATGTAGCCGAAGATGAGGGCCAACTTGCCGGCTTCTATGCGCTCACGGTTGTTGATGACAATGCGGAACTCGAGCACCTGGTGGTGGCTCCGGCGCCTATTGGAACGGGTGTGGGCAAGCAACTATTTCTAGCGGCGATGCAGCAGGCGTCGGAGTTGAAAGTCTCGTCAATGGAAATCATAGCTGATTCCCAACGCTGAAGGCTTTTATCAGAAGATGGGAGCCTATCGAGTTGGTGAAACAGAATCTGAACTGGACGGCCAGCCGCGAATCCTGCCAACAATGGCGATCGAGCCGAAGAAGTAGGCGGAGACACGGAGACACGGAGACTCTGAGATAAAGCGGAGTCGAGAAGGGGAGACAGCGTGCCCCGCGTTTCCCCATCCCCGCGTCTCTCGTTAAGGCGCTTCTTTCTTAGACGGTCGAACTCTCACCGGGTCTGACTTCTGCGTTGGTGGGTCAGACTTAGGTGGCGGCGATGACGGTTGCGGTTCGGACCGCGGCTGCGAACGTTGCGGTGGTGGCTCATACTTCCGCACCGGCTCAGAACGTTGCGGTGGCTCGGAACGTGGCTCGGACCGTTGCGGTGGCGGCTCATACTTCCTTGCCGGCGGTTCATAACGCGGCGTCGGCGTGTCCACGCGCTCTCGTGGTTGAGGCCGTGTTACTCGATCCGGCTTCGCGGAAGAGTCACTGTCGATTTTTGGCAATCGGCTGGGCGTCTCGATTGATCCGCTATCGTTTGGGTCGAGCTTGCGCTCTGGTTGGGCCTTAATCTCCGGACGCTTGATCACGCCAGTGTTATCGCTGGGATCGATCTTAGTTACGCCAGTTCGCGACGTATCCTGATCACCACGACGGATCAAATCGTTTCGGTCATCCAACTGTTTGACTCCTGATCCCGGTAAGCGCGTCACGGCACCACTTGGTTGCGAGTCGCCTGTATTTCCGCTCGGGTTCTCACGAGTAATGAATTTGGTTTCGCGTCCACCAAAGACACGCGAATTCCGAAGTTCGCCATCCAACGCGACGCTGGGTTTCCGTATTGCGGCTCCTGTCGGGCGCTCCACGAGATCAGCAGCAGGTTTTACGCGCGGCTTCGCCAGGGTCACGCGCGTGTTGGCCCCGTTTTCATTGCGTACCACGACATTCGCCGGCCGCAATAGAAGATCACCCTTCAACGGATCATCGCCAACCACTTTCCGGGCCAACGCATTGTTGGCGGCTTTGAACCGAACATTATCGCCGCCAAAGTCGCCTATGGTCGCTGTCGTAACGCCGCGCCGGTAGGCCAGGTTGTTGCGGCGCGCATCGTGAATCGCCTGCTTGCCCGGTGGCGTCAGGAAATTATATCGACGTGAACGTGGATCGCGATGGTGGTAGGAAAGCGGATACCACGAAACGTGGTTACCGAGAGAAGTGAAATGCTACCAGTGCCGGTCGCCACCAACTGCGATGACCATAGTAGTAACTACGCGGACACCACGCCCAATAGTTGTTGTGGTAAACCCAACGACCGTAGTGATACGGGGCCCAACCCCAGGGCTCGTAACCAACCCAAGTCCAACCGTAAGGCGAAAGCCAGGTCCAATTACCATAACGATAGGGCGCCCAGTTGTGGTAGTTGTTGATAACCGTCGCATGCGGTCGCCACATCCAGCCGTAGTTGTTAGCGTACGCCCAGGTACCATAGGAATCGAGATCTTCCCCGCCCCAGACATATTGATCGTAACACCGCGCGTCGTGACGCATCCGCTCTGCGAGGTAGCGTTCACGATCCGAAACCCAGTTGTCCCACGAATCGCGGGGGAGCAGCGGCAAGCAATTCCCAATCGCCGGCGTCGCTACCTTCGTTGATTAGTTCCGCAGCGCGGCCATCTCGCAAAGCGAAGCCCGAGGTTTCCGAATAGATCCTGCGCCCGGCCCCCGTCGGTAACGGTGAAGCGCACGCGTCCGGCGCGTGCCATATCGATCCGGTAGACGCCCTTTTGTTCTGCCGCGAGCTGTCGACTGCGGCGCGTCGACTTCGAAGTATTCCTTCTCGCGATCAAACTTCGCGAGACGCACCGATGCGGTTCCCTCACCACGCTGAGCGCCACGCCTTCGTCTCGAAGAGTCATGATGCGCAGCATCGCGCTGGACCCGACACGCACGAAATTACGCGCGTCAATTTCAATCTCCACCTGCGAATCGCGATCAGTAGCATATCGTGTCCCCTTCAACCAGCGGGAATTTAAGCCGTGCTTTTTCCCAGTCTGTGTTGCCCTGACGTTAAAGGGTAGTCTCTCCTTTGATCAGACTGATGCGCACGACGCGCGCTTTTACGTCGTAAGTTTCGCCTTCATCTTCCTCGGCGGCGAAGACGCAGATGTTGGCGACGAAGAGTGTTAGAAGGAGAGTTAGTGCCAGAGAGAAGATTTTGGAATAGACAGGTCGGGAAGAACGCATAATCACGCTCCTTATGTTTCGGCTGTTTTATCACATTGCCTGACCGTCAGGCGCGTCTGGAAGCAGACGGCGCGCGTTGGCGAATCGCAAGCATTACGCTTTCGCTGCTGCTGTCCTCCGGCTCGAGTTTTCCGGTGTTCCTACGGCAGATAGGGCGACCAAAAATCTGAGTCAACGGAGAACGCAGCGAGGGGATTCAAAGATTCCGAACCCTGAGACTGGCTCGTTGCCGATCGGATCAGGAGAGGCCGGATCGAGCAATGGGCAGAGCAAAGCGTGTGCCCTCAAGTTATGATTTGGTTGCGATTAAGCGCCGCAGTGCTGAAGAGTTTCACCGTCGTTTTGATGACCAAAGACTCCAGTAATACTCGCAGTTAGGAAGGGCTGTTTACCCCCGCCTAACATTGGCGGGCATTCAATGGAAGTGGGGCAAGCCACCCTTCCCGACTGCAATTTCCTCGAAACAACCGAGATGGTGCGCATTCAGCACTAAATGGTATGGAGTTTCCTATCGAGCAAGGCGGGGGTAAACCACCCCTCCCAACTGCGAATTCTATACAAGCCACGCTCACAACTTCGACCGCTTTACGTCTGCTTCGGCAGCAAGGTAGCCAAAACTTGTCCACTGATCACCGGTCAGCATCTTCTGAAAGATCTCTGCCGCACGGGGTCGATGGTTATTGTAGAGATGCCAGTTGCCTAGTCCGTACATGACGCTGTAAGAGCCGGGCGAGTTTTCCTGTTTCAGCGTCTCCGTCAGCAGTTGATTTGCATCGACTGCTCCCTTGTACATCAGCACCAGTTTGTAATAACCATCATTCTCGACGATGTCCATGCCTGTTTGAATTGACTGCAGTGTCGCCCTCGCTTCCTTTTCTCGCTGCAAGCGACGTAGCGTCATGTACAACCAATGGATCGTGGCCACCACGCTGTCCGGGTTCTTCGATACTTTCAGACACTCGCGATAACTACGCAGGGCTGATTCATTTTTGCCGGTGAGATATTGAGCAAGGCCCAGGTGATACCAGATCTAACTCGTAGTGTGCTCTGTGGGAACGTTGCGGGCGTTTGGTTGGCCATCAGGCTCGATCTCATCGACCTTGCCTTTGATCAGCATGGCCGCTCGCTGTAAATCAGCGATTGCCAAATCGAACTGGCGGAGAGTGATGTAACGATGACCGCGATGACGATAGAAGCGCGCATCGCGCGGAAAGTTCTTTATGCCGGTCGTGAAGGTGTCGATGGCTTCTGTGAAGCGACCAAGGTAACCCAGCCGGCGGCCGACCCAGATTAAGGCGTCGGGATTATTCGGCTCGGCAGACAAGCGAGCGCGAGCTTCGCTGAGACGCGTTTCCATTTCGCTGCGGGCTTTGTCGGAAATTGGCGGTGCGGCCCGCTTTGCGTAATCCGAGACGGTGGGCGTGGTCTGATCGGGTTGGCAAACCGCAAGCGCCGCGGCGCCGCCAATAGCAAGGACCAAGAGAAGTTTTGTGAACTGAAAGATTTTCATTGTCATGAATTGAACCTCGCCCTTCTATGACATTTCGTAATCAGGAGTCAACTTTGTATATGCTGGTGCGCGGCAAGTCTCTGACTTGGCGACCGTGAACGCATTAGACACTCGGGGTCTTTGACCCGTAAACATCTGAGGTCGTAGACCTAGACCGAAATACAAGCTTACGGCAAGTCAAAGACCTGCTGCGCACCTTGCTCGGAACACTTACTAACCCTTGCCTAGCTCTCCACGCCAATTCGACCTGATCATCATCGGTGCCGGTATTAACGGCGCCGGCATCGCGCGGGATGCGGCGATGCGCGGCTTACGCGTGCTGCTGCTGGATAAGGTGATATCGGCGGCGGCACCTCGAGTTGGTCAACTCGCTTAATTCACGGCGGTCTTCGCTATCTTGAATACGCCGAACTACGTTTAGTTCGAGAGTCTTTGCGCGGGCGCGAAACGCTACTCAAAATCGCGCCGCATCTGGTCAAACCTCTCAAACTTCTCATTCCGATTTACGAACACTCACGCCGCGGGCCGTTGTTAATGCGACTGGGGATGATCGCCTACGATTTACTATCGATCGGCAAGTCACTTCCTGGTCATCAAATGCTCAACACTGCTGCCGCGCTTGCAGCTGCACCGGGATTGAATCCACAAGGACTAAAAGGAGCAGCCGTTTTCTATGACGCGCAGGTTGAGTTCGCCGAGCGGCTGGTAGTCGAGAATGTACTCTCAGCAGTTGAGCACGGCGCGGTGGTGCAGACGTACGCCCGCGTGACAAGACTGATCTGCGATCAGCAAAGACCAAGCGGAGTGGCGTTTGTCAGCGAAGTAACCGGAATTACGCAGACCGCCACGGCTGCGTTTGTCATAAACGCCTCCGGTCCCTGGGTCGATGAAATTCTGGAAAGCGGTGATTCCAGTGAACGATTGATTGGTGGCACGAAGGGCAGTCACATCATTGTTGCCCCGTTCGCGGGCGCACCGACCAGCGCTCTCTACGTTGAAGCGCAAACTCAATCCGGCGCCCGTTCTTCATTATTCCCTGGAATGCGAACTATCTAATCGGCACCACCGATATTCGTTACGACGGTAACTTGGACGACGTCCGCATTAGCGAAGGGGAGATTCATTATCTCTTACGCGAAACCAATGTTGTGATTCCTGAGGCCAAGCTTGAACGCCAACACATTCTTTACAGCTACTCCGGCGATCTGACCGCTGCCCGCGACTAACAATGCTGACGAACAGAGCATTACGCGCCGTCATTTCATCCGCCGTCACCCGCGTCTGCGAAAATTCTCCTTTCTATCGTCGGCGGCAAGCTGACGACCTATCGCAGTCTGGCGGAAGAGGTCGTTGATCTTTGTGTTAGAAGAATCGGAAAGGGTGATCAGAAGAGTAAGACTGCGTCAAAGAACTTGCCGGGAGCGGAAGCGGATGCGGCAGCCTTACGCGCTCGGCTGCGAGAGATTGAAGGATTGTCGTTGGAGTCGGTCAATCACCTCGTTCAGGTTTATGGCGGCAACGCTGGGTATGTTGTGAGCCTGGCGACGAAAGATAAATCGCTTTTGGAAGTATTTGATATGGAGAGTGGCGCCATTGCCGCGGAAGTGGTCTACGCATTTCAATACGAGTTGGCAACCACACTCAGCGATGTGCTGTTGCGACGCACGATGGTTGGTTTGAACTCGGCGTTGGGTGTGGGAGCCGATGAGGCGGCGGCGCTGATAGGAGAGAGGCATTTGGGATGGTCGGAGGAACGCGCGCGCCAAGAAGTTGCTGACTATCGAAGTTACATTCAGCGCTTTCAAGCTTGATTCAAGGTTAGGAGAATTGCAGTAAGGAAGGGAGGCTTGCCCCGCTCAGGTTGAGAGACTCAGCCTCCGAGTGAATTGAGGACGTACGCTGTCGCTGCTACGCGGCTCAAACTTCTTTTGGAATTATTCCTGGGGGTTACGCTCGCCGCGCTCGCTCACCCCGGGCGAAATTCTGCCGCCGCTTCGCGGCTGGCTGGGACAATAACCTTGTCGGCCTTGCTCCTCTGACTGTCTAGACTGCGCGCAGTCCGGATCATCATCCAAACGCAGCCCGCCGAATCTCCCAAGACTAGCATTCGCACGGAAGCTCTTGCCGGCATCACTACTTTCTTCACGATGTCATACATCGTCGTCGCTATCTTTTCGATTCTCAACCGAAGAACAGGCATGGCGTTCAGCGGTGTGCTGACAGCGACGGTGTTGCTTTGCTTCGCTCACCACTCTCTTCATGGGACTCTATGCGAAGCTGCCTTTCGCGGTGGCCCCGGGAATGGGCATCAATGCCTTCTTCACTTTTACGATCATTCTGACGCAAAGAGTCTGGTGGCAAACGCGCTTGCATCGTCTTCTGGGCAGGCGTGCTCTTTCTGCTGATCTCAGTTACTCCGATCCGCGAAACAATCGCCAAAGCAATTCCTGCTGAACTGCGAATAGCGACCGCGGCCGGCATCGGCATCTTCCTCACCTTTATCGGTCTGAAGAACGCCGGATTGATCACTTCCGATCCAGTGACGTTCGTCAGAGTCGGCGCGCTCGGGTTGCCCGCGTTGCTGACGATCATCGCCGCGGCCGTATCGGTCTGGTTGTTAATTCGCCGCAGCGCGCTCGCATTCCTTGCAGGCATCTTTGTTGCGACCTTGCTGGGTTGGGTTTTTGGTTTGGTAAAGGTCCCCGGAAGCTTCTTCAGCGCCCCTGACTTTCAGACAGTTTTCTTAAGCCTGAGATATCCTGGGCGCCCTGAAACTCTGGCTGGCCCCGGCGATCATCGCGGTCTTGTTTACCGATTTGTTCGATTCGATCTCAACTTTCATTGGTGTCGCTCAGGCGTCGGATCTGTTGGATGAAAATGGGGACCCGAAAAATCTGAAACAAGGTTTGGTAGTCGACTCATTTGCCACGCTCGGCGCCGGCCTCGCGGGAACGTCTTCGGGAACGGCCTACATCGAGAGCATCGCAGGCATTAATATGGGTGGGCGCACCGGGCTAACTTCAGTTTTCACGGCGCTTTGTTTTCTGCCTTGCTTCTTCTTAGCGCCGCTGGCGGGAATGGTTCCCGCATATGCGACAGCCTCGGCGTTGATTCTCGTGGGGCGCGGGCTGTCGATCACGGCTTTCTCGATCTTCAGCGTCACCTTCGGGTGCTTGCCGCATCGGCCGCGGATGAAGAAGGAACCGGAGGAGTCCTGCCCGTCGCTGTTCAACTCGTTCCCGTTGGTGGCGCCGTCGGGATCGAAGATGAACAAGAGCGCGCCGCGCGGATCGTGGTACGCGTACGTGCTGGGCAGCGTGACGGTCAGGCCCTTGCGCACGTCGGCGCGGTTCGCCTCGATGTCGAGCAGCGGCCGTGACGGTCGGCCGTCGGAGTCGGCCGCGAGCGCAGATCGCTTGGTGCGGACAAGGATCCCGGGGACCGGCGGCTTGCTGTCGGTGGGCCGGCACAGGACGCGCAGGTCGGCAGCCCGGATCAAAAATTGCGTCCCGTCGTCGCGGGTCACGGTGAGCTCGCCCTTGCTCGGCGCACGGTCCCCGCCTCCGCGCCGGTGAGCGTGGTCGGCGTGAGCGTGAGCGCGCCCGCCGTCGCCAGCGCCGCTGCCTGGGTGATCACTCGGGGACCGTATCGAACCGATCAACACAGGGCGTCTGTACAGTATGTCCGAGATGTCCGTTGAAGATGTCAGCTTCAAACGGTGGAGACAGAGGGAGCGCAGTCATGGCCGGAGTAGAGGACCGGGTCGTCGTCATCACCGGGGCGGGTAACGGCCTGGGCCGGGAGTACGCGCTCACCCTCGCCGCGTCCGGCGCGAAGGTCGTGGTCAACGACCTCGGCGGATCGCGGGACGGCACCGGGGCGGGTTCCGCCGCCGCTGACGCCGTCGTCGAGGAGATCAAGGCCGGTGGCGGCACCGCCGTCGCCAACTACGACAGCGTCGCCTCGGTGGACGGTGGCAAGGCGATCGTGGCGACCGCGCTCGACGCCTTCGGTCGCATCGACGGTGTCATCGCCAACGCCGGCATCCTGCGCGACAAGGCCTTCCACAAGATGGCCGTCGAGGACTGGGACTCGGTTCTGCAGGTCCACCTCTACGGCGCGTTCCACACCATCCACGCCGCCTGGCCGCACCTGCGCGAGCAGCAGCACGGCCGCATCGTCGTCGCCACGTCGACCTCCGGCATCTTCGGCAACTTCGGCCAGGCCAACTACGGCGCGGCCAAGGGCGGGATGATCGGACTGATCAACACCCTGGCCATCGAGGGCCGCCGGGCCAACGTGTTCGCCAACGCGGTCGCCCCGATGGCCGCCACCCGGATGACCGAGGATGTCGCGCCGCCGGAGGTGTTCGGCCGCGCTCTCGCCGGCGCACGTCGCGCCCGTGGTCGGGCACCTGTGCTCGGACGAGCTCACCGAGTCCGGCAGCGTGTTCGTGGTCGGCGGCGGCCGCGTGTACCGGGTCGCGCAGTTCCAGACCAAGGGCGTCACCTTCGCCGAGGTTCCCTCGATCGAGGAGGTCGGCCGGCGCTGGAACGAGGTCTCCGACCTCGACGGCGCGGAGCTCGGCATCAACCCGGTGGGCTGACGGTCAGTCAGCTACCTCCGGCACCAGATGCCGGGCGAAGGCCTCGCGGACGTCGGTCGGCGGGGCCTTCGGCTTGAGCGACTCGCTGTCCACCCAGACGTAGCGGCTCGTCACCTGCGTGATCAGTTCGCCGCTGCGGGCGATGTCGAACCGGATGACCATCGAGGTGTTGCCGAGATGCTGGGTCCACACGTCGATCAGCAGCTCGTCGTCGAAGCCGGCCGAGCCGCGGTAGCGCACGTTCGCCTCGGCCACCACCACGTCGACGCCCTTGGCGTTCAGTTCGTCGTAGCTCCCGAAGAGGGCCCGGGCGGCCTCCGTCAGCGCGATGTCGGCATAGGTCAGATACCAGGCGTTGAAGACGATCTTCTGCCCGTCGCACTCGCTGTAGCGCACACGCAGCGGCATGCGGATGATCGGCTCGGTCACCCGCTCAGGATCGCACGCGGCGTCACCACGCCCCCGCGGTGGATCCTCCGTCCACGGTCATGATCGAACCGGTGACGTAGGTCGAGCCGGTCAGATACAGCACCGCATCGACGACGTCCTGCGGCATCCCGGTCTTGCCGGTGGGCGCGAAGGTTCGCAGGAACGCCCAGGTCTGCTCGTCGCGCGGGAACATCGGGGTGTCGATGACACCGGGGGCGACCGCGTTGACCTGAACCCCGGTCGGCGCCAGTTCGAGGGCGAGGCTGCGCACGGCCTGGTTCACTCCGCCCTTGATGAGCGCGGTCATCAGTGCCGGCAACTTGGCCTGCGGCTGCATCGCGAGGCACGCCGAGATCGCGACGATGTGCCCGGCGCCGTTGGCGCTCATGTGCCGCGCCGCCGCCTGTGCCGGGTACACGAACCCCTTGAGGTTGGTGTCGATCATCGAGTCGACCTCGGCCTCGGTGAGGTCGACGGTCGGCTTGCCGAGGAAGCTCCCGGCGTTGGCGATGAGGACGTCGACCAGGCCGAAGGCCTCGATCGCCCGCTCGAACAGCGTCGCCGCCGTCTCCGGTCTGCCGATGTCGCCCTCCACGAGCAGGAAGTTCGACGGGTCGCCGATCGAGGCGGCCGCCTCCTTCAGCCGGGCGAGCGTGCGGGCATTGCCCACGACGTTGTCGCCGCGCTTGAGGTACGCCTCCGCTATGGCGAGACCGATCCCGCTCGAGGCTCCGGTCACGATGACGGTCTTCGGCATGTCAGCTTCCTTCACTCGCGGTCAACGGGTCGTACGCGGGCGACAGCAGCAGGCCGTGCAGCGCCCGGCGCCGGACGCCGAGGTTGCCGCCGGCGAAGATCGGCAGGGCCAGTGCGTCCTGCAGCACGCCCCCCAGCGGATCGACGTCGTCGTAGCTGTCCACGCCCACGACGCGCATCAGGTCCGTGATCACGCGCACGGCGGTCTCGGAGCCGAAGACCTTCGCCTCGTGCGCCAGCTCGGCCGCACCCGGCTGACCGGTGTCGACCGCCCAGCACGCCCGCAGGCTCAGCGCCCGCACGGCCTCGATCGAGGTCTTCGCGTCGGCCAGCGCGTAGCCGACCGCCTGATGCGTGAGGATCGGGACGGTCCCGCCGCGGCGCTCGGAGCGGGCGAAGCTGAGCGCGTGGTCGAAGGCCGACCGCATCAGCGCGACGCCCATGAAGCCGACGAGCCCGGACGCCCCGGCGAAGCTCGCGCCGCTGAGCCGCAGCCCGGCGCCCTCCGCGCCGAGGAGGTTGTCCTCCGGCGCGCTGACGTCCTGCAGCGAGATCTCGGGCAGGAGGTGCGCGCGCAGTCCGCGGGTCTCGATGACCCGCTCGAGCGCGACGCCGGACGCGGGCTTCTCCACCGCGATGATCGAGATCGCGTGCTCCGGCGATGCGTCGGCGTCGGTCCGGCACACCACGGTGAGCAGGTCCGCGCCGTCGCGTTGCCACCCGGTCGCCGAGGACACCCACTTCTTGTGCCCGTTGATCACCCAGCCGCGGCCCGCGCGGACGGCCCGGGTCCGCACGCCCTCGCCGGGCGGCGGCGAGGCCGCGTTCGCGCTGCCGCCGGGCTCGCTGGAGCAGAACGCAGCCAGTGGCGCCCCGTGAGTCTCGAGGAACGGCGCCAGCAGGCGTTTCTGCTGATCCGGGCTGCCGCCCACCACGACCGGCTGGATCCCGAGCACCGTGCCGAGCAGCGTGAGGGCGACGCCGGCGTTCTCGGCGAAGAGTTCCTCCACCAGGACGGCGGTGTCGATCCAGCTCTCGTTCTCCCCGCCCGCCGCGGTGGGGATGCAGGCGCGCAGGAAACCGTCGGCAATGAGGCGCTCGTACGCGGGCCGGGTCGCGAGAAAACGCTCCTCGGGCGTCGGCAGGCGGTCCGCGGGTCTTGCGTCGCGCAGCACCTCACGCGCCACCTGGCGCGCGCGGGTGCGAAGGTCGCGCTGCCGGGGCGTCAGTGCGAAACTCACCGTCACCGGCGCATTCTTGGCACCGAGCCGTGGTTGACGCTCGAACCTGGCTGCGCCGCTGTTGGAACGAGCGTGCACGAGTCGTCGGAGGTGCCTGTGCGCTACATGACGGTGGCGGACCAGCCGTCCGCCGAGCAGTTCGCCTACTGGCGCGACGTCATCTGCCAGGTGTGCACGCCGCTGGCCGCCGAACGTGACCGTGAGCAGCGCCGCCAGGGCATGACCGGCTGGGTCCGCGCGTCGGAGGTCGGCTCGTCGCACTGCGCCGAGGTGTCCTCGGCAGCCCAGTCCCTCGCCCACGGACCTGCCGAGATCCGGCGCATGGCGTCGGACGACGTCTTCGTCAGCCTTCAACTCCGTGGGTTCCTGCATCGCCGAACAGGGCGCTCGGACCTGCCACCTCGAACCCGGCGGGTTCGCGATGTTCGACACCACCGACTCGTACCGGCTGACCTACTCCGGCGAGTGGCAGGTCCTCTCCTTCCGCGTCCCGCGGGCCCGGCTCCTGCCCCTGGTGGCCGACCCCGGCGGGTTCACGGCCGTGGCCCACGACGGGGCACGCGGCGGCATCGCGGCGATGGTCACCTCGACGATGACCTCGATCTGGCGGCACGTCGAGGCCCTGGACGACCTCGCGGCCCAGTCGGCGGAGACGGCGCTGCTGACCCTGCTCGCGGCAGCGGCCGGCGACGTCGGCACCGATCGGGAGACGCGGCGGGATGCGCTCGACCTCGCGCTACGGGCCTCGGTGAACCGCTATCTGGCCGGCAACCTGCACCAGGACCTGTCCGCCGCCCGGGTGGCCGGGCACTTCGGCATCTCGGTCCGCAAGCTGCACGGGCTCTACCAGCACACCGACCGCACCTTCGCGCAGACGGTCATGGCGTTGCGCGTCGACGCGTGCGCGCGGGATCTGGCGGCCGGCCCACACCGCACCCTGACCGACACCGCGGCCCAGTGGGGCTTCGCCGACCTGTCCCACATGAACCGCGTCTTCCGCGCGCGCTACGGCTGCCTGCCATCGGAGTACCGCATCGCCCGCATGTGAGGGCCTTTCGCGGGCATTTCCTCTCTACCGCTGTCGGAGCCGCCCGCTCCGGACCGAGAGGACGTACGCCCATGTCGACCGACGCCATCGTGATGCTGCGTGAGGACCACAAAGAGATGAAGCGGCTCTTCCGCCGCTTCGAGAAGGCCGAGAAGGCCGCCGAGAAGCAGACCCTGGTCAAGCAGATCCTTCGAGATGCTCGCGGTGCACACCTACATCGAGAACGAGGGCCTGTACCCGCGGGTGCGCAAGCAGGCCCCGGATCTCGAGTCCGACATCCTTGAGTCCTACGAGGAGCACCACGTGGCCGACCTGCTCTGCGCCGAGCTGGCGGAGATGACTCCCGACGACGAGCGGTTCACCGCGAAGGTCACCGTGCTGATCGAGAGCGTCGAGCACCACATCGAGGAAGAGGAATCCTCCTGGTTCCCGGACGTGCGGGAGGAGCTCGGGCGCAAGGAACTGCAGGAGATCGGCGCCGAGATGCTGAAGCTCCGCAAGAAGGCGCCGAAGCAGCCGAAGCGCATGAAGACGGAGCTGATCGAACCGGACTCCGGACGCAAGCCCGCCGCGACGAAGCCCGCAGCGACGAAGGCCACCGCGACGAAGTCCACCGCGACGAAGTCCACCGCGACGAAGGCCACCGCGGCCAAGACCAAGCCCGCGGCAGCCAAGCCATCCAAGACCAAGCCCGCCGCAGCGTCGTCCCGCGCGGGCGTGCCCTCGCAGGCAGACCGCGAGAGCCGGCCGAGCCTTACCCCGCCGGCCCTGCCGGGGATGAACGGGGACATTGCCCTCGCGGACGCGTCGCTGCCCGGGGCGCAGACGCAGACGGAGGCGCCGGCGCGCCGCTGAGTGGGTGCCTGGTCAGTACACCTAGATCGATAGGACGGGCGGGGGCCGCACGGGTGGGCCCCCGCCCACTTGACACTTTCGAACAAAAGTGTCAACCATGGGCCATGACCTTAACCGCGCCCCGCCCGGTTCGATCCCGCGTCCGCGTGCCGCGTCAGTCGGACGTCAAGCTCGCCGTGCGCTGGGGAATTCGGCAGGGCCTGCCGGCGGTCGGGATGAAGGTCGGGGCTCGCACCGGCGACCTGTTCGCCCGGCTGAACAACGACAGGGCGCTGCAGAAGGACCCGTTCCCGCTCTACGCGCAGCTCCGCGCGCAGGGCGACGTCGTGCCCGGCAAGTACGTCTACACGACCGCGCGCTACGACGTCGTCAGCGAGCTGCTCAAGAGCGACGCGTTCCGGTCGGGGATCCCGGACGACGCATTGCCGGCGCCGCTGCGCCGGGCCCTCGCGTGGTCCCTGGACCCGCTGGCGCAGCCGTTCGTGGAGCGGCCGGCCATGATCATGACGAACGGTGCCGAGCACCTGCGCCTGCGCAAGGTGGCCAGCCGCGCGTTCACACCGAAGGCCATCGAGGCGCTGCGCCTGCGGACGGTCGAGATCGCCGACGAACTGCTCGACGCCCTCGAGGTCCGGCACCGCGACGGCAGCCCGGCGGACATCGTCGCGGAGTACGCCAACCGGCTGCCGGTGCTCGTGATCGCCGAGATCCTCGGCGTCCCGCCGGAGCTGCAGGAGACGTTCCTCGGCTGGGGCGACCGGATCCTGCAGATCGCCGCCTTCGGCGTTCCGTTCCGCACGTTCCTCGACATCGAGGACTGCCTGCGGGAGATGAACGCCTGGCTGCTCGGGCACTTCGACTACCTGCGGGCCAGCCCGGGCGAGAATTTGCTCAGTCGCATGGTGGCCGCCTCGGACGCGGAGAACCTCACCGGCAACGGCCTGACCGAGACCGAGCTCATGGCGAACGCGGGCCTGCTGCTGTTCGCCGGCTTCGAGACCACCGTCAATCTCATCGGCAGCGGTGCGCTGCGCCTGCTCGCGCACCCGGACCAGGCCGCGCTGCTGGCGGCCGAACCGGAGCGCTGGCGCAACGCGATCGACGAGATGCTGCGCCTCGACGGCCCGGCCCAGTTCACGGTCCGGCACTCCGAGGTCGCCACCGAGATCCGCGGCGTCCCGGTGCCGAAGCTCAAGATGGTCATCTGCCTGCTCGCGGGTGCGAACCGCGATCCGGACGTCTTTCCCGACCCCGACCGCTTCGACATCACCCGCGCGAACGCCAAGGACCACCTGGCTCTCGGGGCGGGGGTGCACTTCTGCCTCGGTGCCTCGCTAGCCCGGCTCGAGGCCGAGGTCGCGCTGAGCCGGCTCTTCGAACGCTTCCCGAACCTTGCCCTCGCCGGCCCGCCGGTCCTCGGCGACAACGCGGCTCTGCGTGGCTACCTCCACGTGCCCGCGCGGCTCGGCGGACCCGGGACGACCGTCTGACGATAATCGCGGGCATGACCGCCCGCGAGCGCATTCTCGACGCCGTCGAGTCGCTGATCGGTCAGGGTGGTCTGCGCGCGGTGAGCATCGCGTCCGCGGCCACCGGGGCCGGGGTCTCCCGGCAGACGGTCTACGACCAGTTCGGCACGCGCGAGGACCTGATCGCGGAGTCGATCACCGTCATGAGTGGCCGCGCGCTGGGCGAGATCGTGGAACGCATCGAGCCGATAGAGGACCCGGGGGAGTACGTGGTGGAACTGCTGGTCTGGGGCCGAGCCGCCTTCCGGCAGACCCCGGCGCTGGCGGTCCTGCTGTTCCCGGAGACGGGGAACCCGATCTTCGACACCGAGGTGCTGGCGGAGGCCGCCCCGTTCGCGGAGACCTTCGTCGGACCGCTGTTCGAACGTGCGCCGCAGCTGGAGGAACGGCGGGCCGACGTGATCGAGACGCTGCTGCGATTCGGAATGTCGGTGCTGACCTTCGACAGCGACCTGATCCGGACCGATGCCGGATCTGCGCGCGTACCTGACCCGGACTCTGCGTGCCCGCCCTCGGGCTGTAGGTCAGCGCTTCTCGGTCAGGTACACCTTCTGGGCCACGACCCAGGCGCCGTCGACCTTGAGGAACGAGAGCAGATCGGTGAAGTAGAGCGGCGGCATCTGGCAGCGGGCCTTGACCAGCGCGATCGACGGGGCGATCACGTCGATGGACAGGATCTCGTCGTCGCGCTCGAGGCCGGCGGCCTTCGGGGACACGCGACCGCGCACCAGGTCGAACCATTCGTCCCGGGTCAGAATCTTGAGCTCGCCCTCCCAGGACTGGGTCAACGCACTGGTCGGATGGAAGACGGAGGCCAGCTTCTCCACGTCACCCTCGTAGAGCCCGTCGAGGTAGGTACAGGTTGCGATTTCGAGCGCTTTGACGTCGTCGGCCACATTCACAGCATCGCACTTGACACTTTCGGTCTAAAGTGTCAACCATGCCCCGCGGTCTGAGTCGTCGCACGTTCCTCGCCGGAGCAGCCGGGGCCGGTCTGAGCCTCGCGCAGCCGTGGCCCGCCGCGGCTGCGCAGGCCGGACATCAGCGGATCCAGCTCACCCGGGAAGAGCACCGGGTCGTGGTGATCGGCTCCGGCTTCGGTGGCGGGGTCGCGGCGCTGCGGTTCGCGCAGGCCGGCGTCCCGGTGACGGTGCTCGAGCGCGGCATCCGCTGGCCGGCGGCGCCGAACGCGGACACCTTCCCGCACGTCAGCCCGAACCCGGGCAGCCTCGACCACCGGCTGTCCTGGCTCGGCTCGCCCACCTTCCTGCCGGTCCCGCTCCCGCAGCGCCGCTTCACCGGACTGCTCGAACGGGTCCAGGGCGACCACATGGCGATCATGTGCGCGGCCGGCGTCGGCGGCGGCTCGCTGGTCTACCAGGGCATGAGCCTGCAGCCGAGCGAAGAGGTCTTCTCCGCCACCTTCCCCGACGAGCTGAACTACCGGCGCCTCGACCGGGTGTACTACCCGCGGGTGGCGCGGATGCTGGCGTTGGCCACCGCGCCGGACGAGCTCATCGAGTCACCGAACTACTGCCGCCTCACGGGTCTTCGCGGCCCGAGCGCAGGCGAACGGGTACGCCGTCTCCAAGGTCGCCGATGCCGATCGACTGGAACTATGCGCTCGCCGAACTGCGTGGGGAGATGAAGCCCTCCTACACCAACGGCGACTGCGCCATGGGGGTGAACAACGGCGGCAAGCACTCCGTCGACGTCACCTACATCCGGGCCGCTGAGGCGACCGGGCGGGTCTCGGTTCTGACGCTGCATCAGGTCACCGATGTCGCGCAGGCCCGCGGGGGCCGCTGGGAGGTCCACGTCGAGCGGATCGACACCGCGGGGCGGGTGCTGGAGCACAAGATCCTCACCACCAAGACCTTGGTGATGGCCGCCGGCAGCGCCAACACGACCAAGCTGCTGATGCGGTCCGCCGCCCACGGCACGATCCGCGACCTGCCCGACGGGCTCGGGCACAACTGGGGCTCCAACGCCGACCGGATCTACATGTGGACCGACCTGGGCGAACGCTTCGGCTCCCCGCAGGGCGGCCCGGTCATCTACGCGAGCAAGGACTGGGCGGACCCGGCGACCGCGAACACCGTCATCCAGGCCTCGCTGCCGCCGATCCCGCTGAACGACCGGGCGACGATGCTCGTGGGCTACGGGGTGAGTTCCGGCCGCGGGCGCTTCGTCTGGGACGGCCGCCGCGACGAGGCCGTGCTGCGCTGGCCGCGCGAGGCCGACGCCGGCATCCAGCGGCACATCCACGAACGCGTCAGCACCATCGCCGGTCCGGCGTCGCTGCTGCTCGACACCACCGCGCTGGACACCACCACCTGGCACCCGCTCGGCGGCGCGTCGATGGAGACGGTGTGCGACCTCGAGGGCCGGGTGCACGGCCGGCGCGGCCTCTACGTCCTCGACGGTGCGCTGATGCCGGGTACCACCGCGGCCTGCAATCCCTCGCTGACCATCGCCGCGATCGCCGAACGGGCGATGGACCACATCGTGGCGCACGACGTCGGCGCGTTGATCTGAGATGGCGATCTGAGATGGTGTCACCGATGACCGAGTCCGCACCGGAGCCCGCGGCCGAGGCGGCCGCACCCAAGCCCACCCGGGCGCCGTGGTCGCGGCGACGGAAGATCGCCACCTGGACCTCGGTCGGTGTCGTGACCTCAGCGCTGGGCCTGGTGGCGCTGGACCGCGGCGCCGAGATCGTTGTCGAGCGCGTCGTGGCCGGCAAGGTCAAGGGCTGCCTGCAGACGCCGGACCGGCCCAAGGTCGAGATCTCCGGCTTCCCGCTGCTGCCCGATCTGGTCCGCGGCCGCATCGACGGGATGACGATGACCGCGCACGACGCCAACGCCCAGGGCGTGCGCGTCAGGGAGCTGAAGGTCGAGGCCCACGGCGTCGAGCGCAAGGGTTCCGGCGGGAAGATGGACGAGTTGCGCGGCTCCGGCCTGGTCACCTACGACGCGATGAGCGAGCAGGCCATGGGCATGGACATCTCCAACGGCGGCGACGGGAGCCTCAAGATCTCCGGCGGCCTCGGCCTGCTCAGCGGGTCGGCGACCACCACGCCGCGGATCGAGGACGGCGACCTGGTGATCGAGCCCGGGCAGATCTCGACATCGCTGTTCGGGGACCTCGACTTCACCGACTTCCCGGCGATCCGCATCCCGATCCGGGAGCTGCCGGCCGGGGTCGACGTCGAGCTGAACCCGACCGACCGCGGCCTGGAGTTCACCTTCGACGGCACCGACGTCGTGATGCCGGACGACCCCTGCAAGGTGTCCTGACCGCGCCCGCGTCGACCGGGCACGGTAGAACGTGCGGGTGGAACTGATCGGGACATGGACGCTCGAGGCGTTCGAGGTGGTGGCCGGCGACGGCGCGGTGAGCACGCCCTTCGGGGACGCTCCGGTGGGCCGCATCATGTACGGCGCCGACGGCACCATGTCGGCCATGCTGTGCGCCCCGGACCGCGCGGCGTTCGGAGCCCGCGCGGGTGAGGTCAGCGACGAGCAGTGGGCGGCGGCCGCCCGGATGTTCGTCGCCTACGCCGGCACCTGGGTGCGGGACGGCGACGTGGTCCGCCACAAGGTCGCCATCGCGCTGATCCCGGACTGGATCGGCACCACGATGGAACGGAGTATCGGCGAGCGCGACGGGCGTCTCACCCTCACCGTCGAGCCGCGCACGGCCGGCGGCCGCGCTCAGCGGCTGGTCTGGGCACGCGTGAGTTAGGAGCTCTTGCCGGCCAGGTGCCGGGAGACCGTGCTCCGGCTGACCCCGAGCTTGCGGGCGATCTGCGCCTGGGTGGCGCCTTCGTCGGCCATCTTCTCCGCCGTTGCCAGTTTGGCCGGCGTCATCGCGCGCCAGTGCGCGGCGCGCTCCTTCACCGATGCGCGGACTACCGGCCGGCGCGCGTCGGCGGCTGCGGTCGTCCTGACGGGTTCGTCCTCGACGAGCTCCGCGTCGGCGACCTCGTCCATCTCCTCGGCGGCGGCCTTCGTCGGCGCGGCATCGAGCTCGGGGACCGCGTCCAGCTTCTCGCGCAGGTCCCGCTCGCGGGCCTTGGTGGTCAGCACGTCGTCGAGGAACCCGCGCAGGGCTGCGATCAGGCGCACGTTGAGGCGTGAGGTGGGCGTTCCGCGAGCCAGGCCGTGACGCACCATGTGCCCCACCAGTAACAGTAAGGAGGCGATCAGGCCCAGCCACAGCACGTGCGCGAAGAACCCCAGGCCCGCGAACAGCAGGAAGAGCATCAACGCCAGAAATAGGAGCACGGCGCGTGACTACCCGTTAGTGGCGTGGCGCATACTGCGCGGGTCGCAGATTCACGCGTTCGAGGACGGGGAGTACGCCATGACCACCTGCGCACACCTGGACACCATCGCCGAGGTCGAGCCGAGTGACGACGGCTGCCACGAGTGCCTGCAGATGGGCGGACGGTGGGTGCACCTGCGGATGTGTCAGCAGTGCGGCCACGTCGGGTGCTGCGACAACTCGCCCGGCAAGCACGCCACCGGGCACTCGCGCAGCACGCAGCACCCGCTGATCCAGTCGTTCGAGCCGGGCGAGGAGTGGTTGTGGTGCTACCCCGAGGAGCTCTTCTTCGAGCTTCCCTCCGACAACCCATCGCCGTCGCACTCCTGACCGAGATCCGGAGGAACCCGCTGTGTCCCGCACCTTGAAGACCGCGGCCGGCATCGCCGCGGGTACGGGCTTGCTGTCCACCCGCGCCCGCGGACTGCGCAAGGGCGCGCTGCGCCTGACCGCCGTCACCGCCGCTGCGGTGGCCGGCAACGAGGCCGCCGGCAAGCCGGTGCCCTTCCTGCGCTGGAGCTTCCTCCGCCTCATGCTCGGCATGAAGCACCTGACCACCGAGTGGCAGGTCGGCGACGGACGCGAGGAGGCCGCGGCGACCTATGTGGCGCAGAATGCCCGCCGCGGTGACCTCGACGACGTCATCGCGACCATCGACGACTTCGCCCGTAACCGGAGCATGCTGATCAACGTCGGCGACGAGAAGGGCCAGATCCTCGACGCCGCAATAGCCGCGGTGAAGCCGTCGTTCGTGCTGGAGCTCGGCACCTACGTCGGCTACGGCGCGCTGCGCCTGGCGCGCGCGTGCCCGGAGGCTCGGATCATCAGCGTCGAGTTCTCGCCGGCCAACGCCGCGATCGCGCGCCGGAACATCGAGCACGCCGGGGTGTCCGACCGAGTCACCGTCGTCGACGGCTCGATCGGTGACGGCGGCCGGACCGTGGAGCACCTGCGCACCGTGGTCGGGCTCGGGCCAGGCCAGCTGGACGCGGTCTTCCTCGACCACGCCAAGGAGCACTACCTCTCCGACCTGCACATCATCGAGGACAGCGGCTGGCTCCACACCGGCTCCGTAGTGGTCGCCGACAACATCAAGTTCCCGGGCGCCCCGGACTACCTCGCCTACATGCGCGAGCAGGAGGGCCGGCGCTACCGCACCGTCGACCACAACACCCACGTCGAGTACCAGTCGGTGATCCCCGACCTGGTCCTGGAGTCCACTTACCTCGGCTGAGGGATCTCGCAACGTCCGAAGAAGCGAGCGTTATAGCTCACCTTCCTTCGGACGTCAGGCGTAGAAGTCGGCGAACTGCTCGCGCAGCTTGTACTTCAGGACCTTCCCGCCGACGGTGTCGGGCAGGGCGTCGGTGAACGCGACGCCCTTCGGGGTCTCGAAACCGGCGAGACGTTCGCGGCAGTGCGCGATCAGCTCGTCCGCGGTCGCCGAGGTGTCCGGCTTCAGCACCACGATTGCGGTGACGGCCTCGCCCCAGCGCTCGTGCGGCAGGCCGACGACGGCGACGCGTGCCACCGCCGGGTGGGCGTAGAGCACGGCTTCGACGCGGATGCTCGAGACGTTCTCGCCGCCGGACTTCACGATGTCCTTGAAGCGGTCGACCATGATCCGCAGGTCGTCCTCGTCGACCATGCAGCTGTCGCCGGAGTGGAACCAGCCGTCGCGGAACGCCTCGTCCGTGGCCTCCGGGTTGAGGTAGTAGCCGGACGCGACGGTCGGGCCGCGGTAGACGGCCTCCCCGGGCGTGCCGGGCTTGCCCAGGATCGAGACGCCGTCGGAGTCGACCACGTCGGAGGCGAGCAGCGGGCTCGGGATGCCGACGTAGTTCAGCGCCGGCGCGGTCCGGTCGTAGACCTCGGGCCACTTGGCCGGCCAGAAGCGGTGACAGGCGATGGTCTCGGTCTGGCCGAAGATGCCGGTCAGCGCGAAGCCGTCACCGGCATGCCGCCGCAGCGACTCGTAGGTGGCCGGCGGGATGGCGCCCCAGCCGTAGACCAGCACCTTCAGCGACTTCACATCCGCGTTCGTCGCGTCGAGGTGGTGGGTCAGCGCGGTTACCAGCTGCGGGGACCCGCCCCACAGTGCGGTCACCCGGTGCTTCTCCAGGCAGGACGCGATCTGCACCGGGTCCACCCCGCGCCCGATCACCAAGGTGCCCCCGGAGAGGAAGACCGAATAGGTGAAGGGGGTGTCGCCGACGTGGTAGATGATCGGCAGGAACGTCGCGAGCACGAGGTCGCACTCGAGCTGGATTCCGCGGGTCAGCGACAGCGCGAAGCCCATCGCCGCGTAGTGGCTGGCGTGGTGGGAGAGCATCACGCCCTTGGGCATCGCGGTGGTGCCCGAGGTGAACAGCAGTTGCCAGATGTCGTCCCCGTGGATCTCCACCTCCGGCTCGGTGGTGGCCGCCCCGGCGATGAACTCGGTGAAGGACATGCTGCCGGGAACGACGTCGCCGCCGATGGCGATGGTCGCCAGCAACGGCAGCCCCGTGCGGACCAGCACCGGCTCGACCCGGGACCAGCACTCGGCGTCGACGATCGCGCCCATCGGCTCGGCTATCCCGATCAGGTGCTCGACCACGTCGGGGGCGAGGTTCGGGTTCAGGGGCATTGCCACCATCCCCGCCTTGGCGATCCCGAGCTTGGCCAGATAGGCCTCGATCGAGTTCTCGACCACGAGCATCACCCGGTCGCCGGGGGAGAACCCACGCTCGGCCAGGGCGTTCGCGACCTGGTTGGCGGCCTCGTCGGCCTGGCGGTAGGTCAGTGAGGCGAAGCGCTCGTCGGCGTAGGCGCCGGGCCACCCGATGATCGCGACCTTGTCCGGCTGGGACCAGGTCATCCGTTCGAGCACGTCCCCGACCGAGACCCGCTCGTACCGGTTGACGGCGCGGCGCCCGCGCAGCGTGGTGACGTCGATCTGCTGTTCAGCCATGCGCAGAGCCCAGCAGCTAAGTTGCCTCTGCCACAAGAGGCGCACCAACTTCAGGATCGAGGGAAGGCGGGGACGTGGAGGTCACCTACCGCGTGGACAACGGCGTGGCCTGGCTGACGATCAACCGGCCGGAGGCCCGCAACGCGCTGAGCAAGGCGGTCCGCGACGGCCTCTGGGCCGGAGTCCGCCAGTTCAACGACGACGTCGACGCGAAGGTTCTCGTGCTCACCGGTGCCGGGGACAAGGCCTTCTGCGCCGGGGGCGATCTCAAGGAGATGGCGGACACGGCGATGACCGTGCCGCCGCCTGACCTGCTTCCGCAGTTCGGTCGCAACGTCGAGGTGGCGAAGCCGACCATCGCTGCCGTGAACGGGGTCGCGTTCGCCGGCGGGTTCCTGCTCGCCCAGAACTGCGACCTGGTCGTGGCCGCGGACTCCGCGAAGTTCGGGATCACCGAGGTCAAGGTCGGTCGAGGGTCGCCGTGGGCGGCGCCGCTGTCCTGGCTGGTGCCGCCGCGGGTGGCGATGGAGATCCTGCTGACCGGAGATCCCCTGACGGCGCAGCGCGCCTACGAGGTCGGCCTGGTCAACAAGGTCGTCCCGGCCGCGGACCTCGTTGCCGAGACCCAGGCCCTCGCCGAGCGGATCGCGGCGAACGCCCCGCTCTCGGTGCTGGCGTGCAAGGCCACGGTGCGCCTGTGCGCCGAGCACGCGATGAGCGAGGCGTTCGCCGAAGCCGACCGGATCTGGGAGCCGGTCTACCTGAGCAAGGACGCCCAGGAGGGCCCGGCCGCCTTCCGCGACAAGCGCGCCCCGGTCTGGACGGGGACCTAGGGCGGGATCAGGCTGCGGGCTCCAGCACGACGACGGGGATCTCCCGGTCGGTCTTCTGCTCGTACTTCGCCATGGGCGGGACCTCGGCCTTCTGCTTCTCCCAGATCCGGGTCCGCTCCTCGCCGGTGGCCACGCGGGCGATGACCAGTTCGCTGCGGTCGCCGACCTCGATGGTGACCTCGGGGTTGGCGACGAGGTTGTGGTACCAGGCAGGGTTCTTCGGGCTGCCGCCCATCGTCGCGAAGATCGCGTAGCCGTGCTCGAGCTTCTGATAGGCGAGGGGGTTGACCCTGGGAGCACCGGACTTGGCCCCGACGTTGTGCAGCAGCAGGATCGGGATGCCGGCGAACTGTCCGCCGACCACGCCGGCGTTCGCGCGGAACTCCTCGGTGATTGACCGGTTCCACTCGTTGACATCTCGACTCACGGCGAAAAGAACGGGCGCCGGAGCCCAGTTGTTCCGTAGCGTCGACGCGTGCTGCGCCCTGCGACCTCCGCCGACACCGAGCCCGTCATCACCCTCGCCTACAACGAGGAGGTCGCCTGGTGGGGTGTCGCCGAGAGCAGCCGGGACGAAATCGCCCATTACGTCGGCTTCAACGGCGGCGTGGAGTCCGGAGTGGTGCTGGAGGAGGACGGACGGATCCGCGCCTTCGCGCTGGTCACCTCGACCCACGAGGCGATCGCGATGTTCGACCCGGCCGACCCAGACCCGCCCCTGGCGCTGGTGTTCGAGTGGGCCATCGAGCACGGCGCAACCCGGGCTGAGCTACCGCCGGAGGTGCACGACCGGATCGCCTGGCTGACGAGCCAGGGCTGGACGCACACCCGCTCGGCCTTCGACCTGATCCGCCGGGGCACCGGGCCGACCGGCGATCCGGTCTGGCCCGCGGGCGTGCGCCTGCGTCCCTACCGCCGCGGCGAGGACGACGAGGCCGTGCACCATTTGGTCTATGTCGACGCCGAGTTCGGCGCCGTCCCGGGCCATCCCGACCGGGACCTGGCCACCTGGCAGAAGATGTTCACCGCCGAGAACGTCAGCGGCTGGGTGGTGGAGCGCGGGGATCGTCCGGTCGGCTGGATCATCGGCCGGGTCCAGGACGACGGGCACGGCTGGGTCTACCAGCTGGCGGTCGCCACCGAAGAGCGCGGCACCGGCCTGGGCCGGGCGCTGTTGCTGCATTCCTTCGCGGATCTGCTCGCCGCGGGCGCGACCGGCCTGGGGCTGGCGGTGCAGGCCGCCAACGACCGGGCGATCGGGCTGTACCGCTCCGTCGGCCTGGACGTCGAGAAGGAATGGCAGGTCTACGAGCGCGGTTCCGAGTGACGTGACCGCCGCCGCCCCGCTTGTGCAACGGCGCGGCATCCATCCCGCGTGGGTGGTGGCGGGCGTCGCGTTTGTGGCGCTGATCTGCGCCGCGGGCTTCCGGGCCGCGCCGGGCGTCCTGATGGTGCCGCTGGAGGAGGAGAAGGGCTGGTCGCGCAGCGCCCTCTCCGCCGCCGTCGGCATCAACCTGCTGCTCTACGGACTGCTCTCGCCGTTCGCGGCCGCGTTCATGGACCGCTTCGGCATCCGCCCCGTCGTCGCGACCGCGCTCTGCCTGATCGCCGCGGGCAGTGCGCTGCCGATCTTCGCCACCCAGAGCTGGCACCTGATATTCACCTGGGGCCTGCTGGTCGGCACCGGCACCGGCTGCATGGCCCTCGTGTTCGGCGCGACGATCGCCAACCGGTGGTTCGTGCAGCGCCGCGGCCTGGTGATGGGGATCCTCACGGCCGGCGGCGCCGCCGGTCAGCTCGTCTTCCTTCCGGTCGTCGCCGTGGTGTCGGACAAGGTCGGCTGGGAGACCGCCTCACTGGTGATCGCCGCCGCCGCGCTCGCGGTCGTCCCCTTGGTGCTGGCCTTCCTGCGCGACCACCCGCACGAGCGCGGGGTCGGTGCCTACGGCGACCCGACGCCCTACGGCGACGTCACCGCCGTGCAGCCGGTCGTCGACCGGCGCGGTGCCGCAGCGCGGGCCATTGACGCGCTGCGCGTCGCCTCGAAGGAGCCGGTGTTCTGGGCGCTGGCCGGCGGCTTCGCGATCTGCGGCGCGACGACCAACGGGCTGATCGGCACGCACTTCGTGCCGGCCGCGCACGACCACGGCATGCACGAGACCACCGCGGCCGGGCTGCTCGCCGTCGTCGGCATCTTCGACATCATCGGCACCATCGCCTCGGGCTGGCTGACCGACCGCTTCGACCCGCGCTACCTGCTCGTCGGCTACTACTTCTTCCGTGGCATCGGCCTGGCGATCCTGCCGCTGCTGCTCGACGACTCGGTGAACCCGCCGATGCTGCTGTTCATCGTCATCTACGGCCTGGACTGGGTGGCGACCGTGCCGCCGACAGCCGTGCTGTGCCGACAGGCGTTCGGCGACCAGGGCACCATCGTCTTCGGCTGGGTGTTCGCCTCGCACCAGGTCGGCGCTGCGTTCGCCGCCGTCGGAGCGGGTGCGATCCGCGACGCCACCGGCGAGTACACGATCGCCTGGATGATCGCCGCCGCCCTGTGCGTGGTCGCCGCCGCGATGTCCTTCGCCATCAACAAGAACCCCGCCCCCGCGCGAAGCTGACGGTGCGTGACTTGCCCTGAAAACAGGCTGAGAAAACATCCCCGATCCTCTGGACTTCCGTCCCGGCTTGTCGCATTCTGGGCCCACGATAAATCCGACATCGAGTAGCTTATGCGTCCGGCGGGAGTCATCTCGGGGGAGGGAACCCCTACGGGCCAGCGGTAATGCGCTTCGGGCCGGGTGTGAGTTCAGTCCGGGCAAAACCCGACCAGGCGTAAAGGGCACCTCCGCACAGCACCTCCCCTCGCGCAGAACGGAGTTCGGACAAATGAACCGTCGCATCGCCTTCGCAGCCTCCGCCGCCAGCCTGGTGGTCGCCGCCGGCGCCCTCCTGCCGGGGGGCGTCGCTTCCGCCGACGAACCCGCCGGGGACCACGGCTCGGGCAACGCCTGCTCGGTCGCCGGCAACATCACCAGCCCGCAGGGCGCCAAGTACCAGCCCGAGAACGGGACCTACCACGTGACCGGCATCCTCGACTGCACGTCCGAACACTTCAGCCACGGCACGCTGACCGGCAGTGGCACCGGCCTGCTCGGCTGCTTCGGCGGCTTCAGCGACGCCGTCTACAAGATCGCCTGGTCCAACGGCGAGACCAGCACGATCACGACGAAGTCCGGCGACTTCACCTACGGCACCGGCAACTACGGCACCGTCACCAAGGGCGCGCTGACGGGTGCTCACGTCGGCATGATGTGGGGCCGCTACGCCGCCGGCGCCGAGTACAAGTGCGCCAAGGACTCGGTCCACTCCGGCCAGTTCGCCGGCGGCATCGGCATCCACTAGAACCGCAGATGTCCGGCATCCTCCCTTGCCGGAAACCGGAACCGTCGCGCCCGCTACCCCGTGAGGGCGCGACGGTTCCGTCATTCCCGGCGCCATACGATGCGCTGGTGACTGACGAATCCCCTGTCCTGTTCACGCGCGAGCGCGCGGTGGGCACGATCACGCTGAACCGTCCGGCGGTGCTCAACGCGTGCTCCATCGAACTCGCCGAGGCCTTCCTGCATCACCTGCGGGAGTGCGGCATGGACCCGGAGATCCGTGCGGTCGTCCTCACCGGGAACGGGCGCGGCTTCTGCGCCGGGGCGGACTTCAGCGGTGAGATCCCCGAGACGGATGCGGGATTTCCGGATTACCGGGCCCGGCTCGTCGATACGTTCAACCCGATCGTCCTTGAGATGCGCGCCATGCCCAAGCCGGTCATCGGCGCGGTCAACGGGGTGGCGGCCGGAATCGGGATGAGCTTCGCCATGGCCTGCGACCTGATCCTCGCGGCCGAGTCCGCGAAGTTCGTCTCCGCGTTCTCCGGGGTCGCCCTCAGCCCCGACGGTGGCCTGATCGCGCACTGTGCGGCACGGATCGGGCTGACGCGGACGGCGCAGTTGGTGTACGCGGGGGAGCGGGTGCCGGCCAAGCAGGCCCTGGATTGGGGACTGGTCAATGCGGTGCACCCGGATGCCGATCTCGCCGCGGAGGCCCAGCAGTTGGCCGTGACGCTTGCCGCCGGTCCCACGCTCGCGCACGCGGGGGCGAAGAAGCAGTTCACCTGGCTCGTCGCCGACCTGGAGGAGCGCCTGCGTCTCGAAGCCGGTATTCAGCAACGGAACGCCGAAGGTCAGGACCACCCCGAAGGCGTCGCCGCCTTCCAGGCAAAGCGCCCGCCGCTGTTCCTCGGCCGCTGACCGGACCTCGGCGATGTTCCGGAAGAAGGATCGAAAGAACGACCACGTCGTGCACTCGATCCGCCACCAGCGGGCGGTCACGGCCGTGGACCGGGTGCTCGTCCGTCCGGCATTCGCCGGGGTCAGGGGCCAGTTGCGCACCTTCGCGGATTCCGACCTGCTCGACGCCCGGCGACTGGCTCTCGCCGGTGGGAACGTGCGGCCGTGGATCGGCGCCGCGGCGCTCGCGAACGCCTTGCGCGCGGCGTCGGCGCTCTCCTCCGACGACCCGGCCCAGCTGTGGCTGAGCGAGGAGCCGGAAGCGCGTTGGATCCGCGCGCCGCTGCGGGACCTGGCGCGGTCGCTGTCCGCGGACGTGCGCTCCCTGACCGGGAACGTCACCCTCCTGACCGAGGACGACCGGGCGCTGGTGATCGACATCGAGATCGATGCCGACGATCAGCGGTGGTACACGTCCACCTTGTACGGCGCCTGGGACCCCGCGTTCACGGAAGCGATGGCTCCGTAGGCGGTCAGGCGCCTTCCGCCTGCAGCAGTTCCGCGGGTGCGCGCATGTGCCACGCGTCGGTGATGAGTTCCTTGAGCCGACGCTTGGTCACCTTCTCCAGCCGCAGCATCACCAGCGGCCAGCCGTCGTACCCGCGGGGGGCGAAGAACAAGTTGGGCTCCCCGAGCAGGAGCGCCTGCTTCTCCGCCTCGTCCCCGACGTAGAGCACCGCGATGTCGTCGCGAATCACCCGCCGCTGCCCGGGCTGGTGCTCGGGGTAGGACCAGACGAACCCCCGGTTGCCCACCCGGAAGTCGAAGCCCTCACTCGGCTTCTCCTCGACGCCCGGCAACGCCAGCGCGATCGCCCGCACGTCCTCCGCATCCGCCACGGCGGCAGATTAGCTGGCCGCTCCGACACCCCCGAAGCCGCTGACGTAAGACGCGGTTAGTCGCCTTCGCGCAGCGCGATGACGCCGAGGACGGCGAAGGCGGCGGCGCCGCCGACGAGCAGGGCGGAGCCGAAGGGCGTGAGTTTGCCCGCCTTGGTCTCCAGCACCGCGGCGGCGCAGTCACAGGCGTCGATGACGATGCCCATGCGTAGCGCGTTGCGCTTGACCGCGCGGTTGCGGGAGAGCACGGCCAGGCCGAGGGCGACGTCGCGGCTGCCGAACAGCCTTGCGGTGTACCCCCCGGGCTCGCCGCCCGGCTTGATGCCGAAGACCTTCGCCGACAGCTCCGGGTTGGCCCAGGTCAGCGCGCCGGCGCCGACGCGGCTGACGGCCATCGTGAGGGGGATGGGAAGGGACATCAGCTGAGCCTCTCGAGAATCATCGCCATGCCCTGACCGCCGCCGACGCACATGGTCTCCAGCCCGAACTGCTTGTCGCGGGACTGCAGGCCGTTGATGAGCGTCGCGGTGATGCGGGCGCCGGTCATGCCGAACGGGTGCCCGATGGCGATGGCGCCGCCGTGCACGTTGAGCTGGTCGCCGAAGGGGTCGATACCGAGCTCGCGCGCGGACGGGATGACCTGCGCGGCGAAGGCCTCGTTGATCTCGACGAGATCCATGTCCGAGATCGACATCCCGGCCCGGGCCAGGGCCTGCTTCGACGCCTCGATCGGGCCGAGGCCCATGATCTCCGGCGAGAGGCCGGTGACACCGGTGGCGACCACGCGGGCCAGCGGGGTGATGCCGAGCTCGCGGGCCTTGGTGTCCGACATGACGATCACGGCCGCGGCGCCGTCGTTCAGCGGGCAGCAGTTGCCGGCGGTGATCCGGCCGTCGGGACGGAACACCGGCTTCAGCTGCGACACCGCCTCCAGTGTCACCCCCGCCCGCGGGCCGTCGTCCTTACTGGCGACGGTGCCGTCGGGCAGCGTCACCGGTGCGATCTCGCGATCGAAGAAACCGTTCGCGATCGCCTTCTCGGCGTTGTTCTGCGAGCGCACCCCGAAGGCGTCCATGTCCTCACGGGAGACGTTCGCATGCAGCGCGACATTCTCCGCGGTCTGACCCATCGACAGGTACACATCCGGGATGTCGCCGCGGACGCGCGGGTCCACCCACTCGGTGATCCCGGCCTCGGTCAGCCCTTCGGAGCGCTGAGCCGCGGCGGCGAAGTCCGGGTTCATCGTGTCCGGCAGCGAGTCGGAGTTGCCGGCCACGAACCGCGACACGGTCTCCACGCCGGCGGAGATGAACACGTCGCCCTCGCCGGCCCTGATGGCGTGCATCGCCATCCGTGTGGTCTGCAGCGAGGAGGAGCAGTAGCGGGTGATGGTCGTGCCGGGCAGGCGGTCCTGGCCGAGCAGCACGGCGACGACGCGGGCCATGTTGAAGCCCTGCTCGCCGCCGGGTAGCCCGCAGCCGAGCATCAGGTCGTCGACTTGGTCGATGGGGAGTTGGGGGACCTTGGCCAGCGCGGCCTGGATCATCTGGACGGTCAGGTCGTCCGGACGGATGTCCTTGAGCGACCCCTTGAACGCGCGCCCGATCGGACTGCGGGCGGTGGCGACGATGACGGCCTCTGGCATGTCGACCTCTTTATGGGGTGGGGAGCCGGCGGGCTCAGCCTAAGCGGGCAAGATCAACGCGTGGCGCGTGGTGTCCCACCGACCCCGGCCCTACGCTCGCGTTCATGATCCGCAGTCGGAGCCTCGTGGTCCTCGCTCTCACGACCGCGCTCGCGACGGGCCTGTCGGCCCCGGCGCTCGCAGCGGTCGACGCCCCCCGCACGGGAGCGGCCGAGGAAGCGGTCAGCGCCACGGCGGTCATCGCGACGATCCGGCTCGAGGACGGCCGCCGGGTCCGGGTCTTCACCGAGGACCGGCACGAGGTGTTCGCCCAGCACGCCGAGGAGCCCGGCCTGTACGGGCCACCGGTCCTGATCCACCGCGCCGCCGGCGAGTGCCGCGCAATCGCCCTGGCCGCGAACGCGGAGACGGTCGCCGCGCTGCTCCGCTGCTACAGCCAGGGCACCGACTTCGACGCGGATCCCCTCCCGGACGACTCGCGGGCCCTGGTCAGCGTCGACCTCAAGCGTTGGCAGAAGACCGACGGCTTCCTGCCCTACGGAACCGTCGGCGTCTCACCCAACGGCAAGCGCGCGGTGTTCTCCGGTGCCCCGCTGGTGCTCTGGAAGCGCGCCGGCGGGTTCAGCACGGAGCGCCTGGATGAAGACGACGACCTGACCGAGTCCACCAGCAACTTCGTGATCTCCGACGACGGTGCCCTGACCGCGGTCGTCCAGCCGGACGGCATCGAGGAGACCGAGAACGACTGCCGCGTCGACCTGTGGCTGCGCCGCCCGGGCGCCAAGGAGTTCACCCGCAGCTTCCGCAGCGAGAAGTCCTTCCACGACGGCGAGCAGTCCTGCCCGTTCTGGCGCCGGGTAATCCTCAACGCCGAAGGCGTCCTGCGGTTGTCCGCGGAGAACTATCCGGACCTGGTCCTGCAGTTCGCGCGGAACAGCGCCGGTGAATGGGTTCGGGCCTGACGCTCACCGGGCGCCGGCGATCTTTCGGCGCGCGATCACCATCTTCATGATCTGCGCCGTGCCGTCCCCGATCTGCAGACCGAGCAGGTCACGCAGGCGCTGCTCGAACGGGAACTCGTCCGAGTAACCGTTGTGGCCGTGGGTCAGCAGGCAGGCCAGCACCGCGTCGTAGGCCACCTTGGGTGCCCACCACTTGCTCATGGCCGCCTCGGTGGTGTGGGGCAGGCCGTTGTCCTTGAGCCACAGCGTCTGCAGGCACTGCAGCCGCGCCGCGGAGTAGTAGGTCTCGTGCTCGGCCAACGGGAACGTGACGCCCTGGCGCTCGGTGAGGGGTTGCCCGAAGGTCTCGCGCGCCTTGGCGTAGGCCCAGGTCTCATCCAGCGACACCCGTGCCACCGCAAGGCTCTGCAGGCCGATCAGTGCACGGCTGTAGTCGAAGCCGGTCATCACCTGGACGAAGCCGGCGTTCTCGTCGCCGAGTAGGTGCTCGGCGGGAATCAGGGTGCCGTCGAAGTGCATGGTGCCGCGGCCGGCACTGCGTCCACCGTGGTCGTGGAACTCGCTGCGGGTGACGGTCGGGTCGTTGGTCAGCGGCACCAGAAACGCGGAGATCCCGTGCGCCCTCGACTCCGGGGTCCCGCTGCGCGCGAACAACACGGTGAAGTCGGCCTGCGCGGCCATGCTGATCGAGGTCTTCTCGCCCGTGAGTACCCACCCGTCGTCCGTCCGTCGCGCCCGCAGTTGCAGGTTCGCGGCGTCGGAACCGGCGCCGGGCTCGGTCAGGCCGATGTTGGGGATCAGCTCTCCCGCGGTCATGCCGCGCAGGTAGGGCGCGACCACGTCGGGGGCGCCGTAGCGATGCAGGATCTGCCCGATCAGGGAGACCATCAGCGGGTGGTAGCCCAGGTTGTAATCGGCGCCGCTGATGGCCTCCAGCACCAGCCCGGACGTCAGGCAGTCCAGGCCCAGCCCGCCCGCGGCCTCGGGCAGTTCGACGCCGAAGAAGCCGAGCTTGCCCATCTCCAGAAGCGTCGCCCGGTCGAAGGCGCCCTCGGTCTCGCGCTGCTTGTAGAACGGCGCGATCCTCTCGGCCGCATACGTTCGCGCGGCGGAGAGCAGGTGCTCCTGCTCCGGGCTGATCGAGAAGTCCATGCTCGCCTCTCGGAGGGAGTAGCGAGTCCAGTCGCTACCAGACGTTAGTTAGGGCGACCGTACTCAGGAAGGGCGTGCGCCGCCTTGGCAACAGATCCTCACTGCCGGCTGGGTGCGATGCCACCGGCCGTCCGGTGACGCGCCGGCCCCTGTTTGATGGACGCCAGGTCTTGATTGATTGGCCAACGGAGCGGAGTGAGACCCATGGCGTGGGAACTGGCCGGCGAGACGGCGATCGTGACCGGCGGAGCGGGCGGCATCGGGGCCCGGATCGTCGCCGAGCTCGCCGGGCTCGGCGCGCGGATCGCGATCCTGGACAAGGACGAGGTCGGCGCGCAGAAGGTGGCGGCCGAACACGGCGCGATCGCCATCGCGATGGACCTCACCGACCCGGCGTCGGTCGCGCGCGCGTATGCCGCCGCCGTGGACGCGCTCGGCCCGATCGACGTGCTGGTGAACAACGCCGGCTGGGACAAGGTCGGCCCGTTCGTCGACTCCGACCCCGCGGTGTGGGACGTGCTGCTCGCGATCAACCTGCGCGGTCCCATCCAGCTCACCCAGCTCGCGGTGCCGTCGATGATCGAGCGCGGCAGCGGCCGGCTGATCTACACCTCCTCCGACGCCGGCAAGGTGGGGTCGAAGGGCGAAGCGGTGTACGCGGCGTGCAAGGGCGGCATCATCGCCTTCGCCAAGACGATGGCCCGCGAGGTCGCGCGTAAGGGCATCACGTCCAACGCAGTCTGCCCCGGCCCGACCGAGACCCCGCTGCTGAACCAGGTTCTGGGGGACAACCCGGGCCTTGTCACCGCGCTCGGCAAGGCGGTGCCGATGGGCCGGATCGGCACGCCCGAGGACGTCGCCCCGGTGGTGGCGTTCCTGGCCACCAAGGAGGCCGGCTTCGTCACCGGCCAGGCGATCAGCGTCAGCGGCGGCCTGACGATGTCGTAGGGCACTTCAACGGCAGACCACCCCCGGGCGGCTGCATCAAGCCGTCCGGGGGTGGTACCTGACCCCGTGTCAGTTAGCTCTGTTGGGTGTCACAGGCAGAGGATCCCGAGCAGGCATCCGGCGTTGCCCGCCGGTCCTTCCGGTCCAGCAGGCCCAGCCGGTCCAGCAGGCCCAGCCGGTCCGGGAGTCCCCGAGCCCTCACCAGGCGGTCCTGCGGGTCCAGCCGGTCCTGCGGGTCCAGCCGGCCCTGCGGGCCCAGCCGGTCCTGGCGCGCCTGGCGCCCCGTCAGCTCCCGCCGGCCCCTGCGGTCCGGTCGGGCCGGCCTGGCGGGCCGGGCCGACGGCGAGCGAGTGGCCGAGACCGCCGGCGATGGCGGTCGCACCGGTGAAGCCTGCGACCGTCACCGGAGTGTTCTGCTGGGCCGCCGCTACGTCGTTGCCGAGCTGAAGGAAGGCGTCCTGCCCCCACGAGCGCACCGTGCCGTCGCTGAGCAACGCCAGGCTGTGGTACTCGCCGGCAGCGATCGCGACGACGCCGGAGGTGAGGCCCATGGCGGAACCGGCGAGGCCTGGGCCAGCGCGGCGGCGTCGTTGCCCAACTGGCCTTCGGTGTCCCGGCCCCAGGTCTGCACGCCGCCGTTCTCCAGCAAGGCGAGGCTGTGCCCGAGCCCGGCCGCGATGGCCGTGGCCGTGCTGATGCCGGTCTCGACCGGGACGGCCGAGTTGGTGACCGGAGTGAGAGCCCCGCCGTTGCCGAGTGCGCCCTAAGGAGTCCGAGCCCCACGCCATGACCTTCTTGCTGGCGGCGACCAAGGCCAGGCTGTGGGCACCGCCGGCTGCGACCGCCGTGACTCCGGTGAGGTTGGAGACCTCGACCGGGGTCGTCGACGGCGTCGCTGACGCGGCGCCATTGCCCAGTTGACCGAACGTGTTGTCGCCCCAGGCCACCACCTTGCCGGTCCCTTCGAGCGCGGCGAGGCTGTGGGCGTACGTGGCCGAGCCGATGGTGAACCCGCCGGCCGAGATGGCCGTCGCCGTCGCTCCCCGGGTAGGGCGACCTTGACCGGGATGTTCTTGCTTGCCGTCGTGCGTCATTGCCGAGTTCCCCGGGCTGGTCGGAACCCCAGGCCCAGACCGTGCCGTCTTCGAGCAAGGCCAGGCTGTGCAGGGTTCCGGCCGAGATGGCCGCCGCCTTGGCCGGCAGCCCCGTGACTTCGACCGGGGTCGATCGCGATCGCGGAGGTGGCCCAGTTGACGCCGAGCTGCCCGTGGTTGTTCGCCCCCCAGGCCCAGACCGTGCCGTCGGCGAGCAGCGCGAGGGAGTGGGTGTCTCCCGCGGCCACGATGACGACATCTTTGAACAGGTCCGAGACCGGGACGGCGAAGTAGTACGCCGCAGCGGCGGGGTTGCCCGCCTGCCCGACGTTGTTGTAGCCCCAGGCGTACGCGGCGCCTGAAGACCCTGCTGCGTCGGCCGTCGGGGCGAGTCCCGCGGTCATCAGCAGTGCGGCCGCAGCCAGGGCGACCGGCCCGGTGCGACGGCGAGAAGGCATGCGGAACCGAGTCATGCGGTTGGACCTCCGTGGCGTGTTTTCTCTGGCCGCGACCAGGCCCCCCGGTCACAGCGCTACGTGGTCAGTTGAGTTCGGACCGCGAGTTTCGCGATCCGGGAGGAATCTATAGACCCCGCCACAAAAAGTACATAGAAAAGTAAAAACCGCAGGTGAGAGGAGACTGTGGGTTTTCTGGACATCCCGGGCGCGCGCCGAGGTCAGCGGACGGCGATCGCCCGGTAGATCAGGTCGGTGATCTGGTCGGCCGTCTCGTGCAGGGGGAACGGCTGCTCGCCGCGCAGGAAGCCCCAGGTGCGGTGCTCGATGGCCCCGAAAACCAGGTCCCGGACCAGGCGCGGGTCGACCTCGGGGCGGAAGTCCCCGGCCTCGATCCCCTCGGTCACCACCTGCTGGACGATGCTGGTGAAGCGCCGGTTGAGCTCCTGGGCGCGGCTGCCGCGGTAGTCCGGCGACGGGCGGAGCTCCAGGTAGAGGTAGCGGGTCAGCGCCGGCTCCTTGCGGGCCACCTCGAGGTCGTGCGCGATGACGTACCGCAGCCGGGCGTAGCTGCCGTGCACGTGCTCGAGCTCGGGCTCCAGGGACAGGATCTCGGCGAACCACTCCTCGGCGACCCGGTTGAGCAGGTGCCGCTTGGTCGGGAAGTAGCGGTAGACCAGCCCCTCGGAGATCCCGCACCGGCGGGCCACCTCGGAGGGCAGGAAGTGCTCGTAGCCGACCTCGCGCAGCAGCTCCCGCGCGACGGCCATGATCGAGGCCGTGCGGGTTTCCGGAGCCTGACGGGCGGTGGTCATCCCGGCAGAGGCTAGTCCCCCCGCTTGCCAGGTCAACGGTCCCGCGGCCCAAGGCGCCTTCTCGATCTACCGTGTGCCGATGCGCAGGTCTCGACGGTCGCGATCTCCACCGGCCTCGCCTTCCTGGTCCTGGCCCTCCTCGTCGTCGCCGAGTGGTCACCGCTGATGGAGCTCGACCAGGACGTGGTCGATCGCAGGCACCGATCTCAGCCGCGACCACGACACCTACCGCGATGCGATGAAGACGGCGACCTGGCTGCTGAACTCCGGGCCGGTGCTGGCCTACTCGATCGTCGTCGCCATCGGGCTCGCGCTCGTCGGCCGGCGAGCGACCGCACTGTGGCTGGCGGCCGTCGTCAGCCTGGGCATCATGCTGAACCCGCTGCTCAAGCAGGTCTTCCAACGCGAGCGCCCCACCGTGCCCGAGCCGGTGGAGACCTTCTCCGGGCTGAGCTTCCCGTCGGGCCACGCCGCCGGCGCCGCGCTGATCTGCTCGGCGCTGGCGGTGGTGTTCTGGTCGGGCCTGAGGCGGACCGGACGGATCGGCCTGGTGGTCGCGGGGATCGCCGTGCCGTTGCTGTGCGGCTGGACCCGGATCACGCTCGGCGGGCACTACCTGTCAGACGTCGTCGGCGGGACCTTGTGGGCGGTCGCCTGGGTCGCGGCCTGGCAACCCGCGCTGCAGCGGGCGCTCATTGCCCGGGCTTCACCACCACCGTGACCGTGCCGATGTCGTACCGCTTGCCGTCGACGCTGATGTAGAGCGTGACCTCCGACGTGCCGACCTTCGTCGCCGACCCACGAGCGGCCCTTGTTCGGATCCTTGTCCCAGGTGCTCCGGGTGAGGGCGCTGCCCTCGGCAGTGCCGGCGAGCGTGTCCAGGTACTTGCCCGAGCCGTAGGCCCACATCGAGTCGCCGACATGCAGGGTGAGGGTCGCGCCGTCGCGGACCTGCTCGTCAGTCAGTGACGGGGTGCTCGTACTGCCCCTCCGCGTCGTGCGAATTGATGTGGACGTCGAGCTGGTCGGCCGGCCCGGAGCCGCCGCCAGCCGTGGTCACCGTGACGAGGTCGCCGGCGCGGCCCACGGTGCCGGGATCGGGGTCGACGGCGAGGATGAAGCCGTCGGGCAGGCCGCGGCGCAGCTCGGTGCGGGTCTCGGTGCGGAACCCGGCCGCCTCCAGGGCCGCGACGTAGGTCGCGCCTCCCCGCTCCTGGTCGGCGTCGGAATAGGAGTTCTTGCCCGGCACCGCGACCTGGTCCGGCAGGACGCGGATCCGCGCCAGCATCGCGTCGACCTCGGCGGCGTTCGTGGAGGACTCGGCGATGAACTGGACACCCTCGGTCGGGATGTAGAGCGACCCCGAACACGTCTCGACGTTGCCCATGGTCTCGGTCGTGCAGGTGGTGTCCATCCGCTTCGCCTCGACGCCGTCGATCGAGAGAGTGCGATCGGGGTTGAAATCGAACCGCGGGTTACCGGGATACACCTGGACGCTCTCCAGGCCCTTGCCGCGACTGGACGCGCACGCTGCGAACGCGGTGACGTCGATGACGTACGTGTCCTCCTCGGGGGTGGCGCCGCAGCGAATCTTGTTGCGACCCCAGGCCTCCGGCACGGCGATGGCCGCGTGGCCGATGCCGACGAAACGGAACCCGGCGGGCGGCTGCACGTCCGCGGATGCCGAGGGCGCCGTCGGCTCATCGGCCGGCATCGTCGCGGTGTCCTCGCCGCAAGCGGCGAGACCCAACGCCAGCAACGCTGCGGCGGCGAGCGAGAGCGTCCTGGACATGGTTCTCCCCACGGTTGACCTGAGAGAAGGACGGGGTAAGGCCCGGGAACGTTCACCGCTCGCTCGGGGTCAGGCCTTCGGGCCGACTGAACAGGTCTTTGGTCCCTGGATTGCTGGGAAAACTCTCAGCACCCTACGACCTCCATGCCCTCCGCACGGAGCCGGGCCGCGACTGACTCAGCGATCGTGGCGTCGTCGTCGACGACGAGCACTTTGCGCTGACCCATGCTCACGACAGTAGGCCGCGGATGTGGCCGTCACCGGCAGGACTTGTGAAGGAACGGTGGAGATTCAGGCCGGCCCGACGTGGCGGTCGAGCCACTCCACGAGCGGGCTCATCCCCTTCCATGCCTTGACCACCTCGGTCTTGGCCTTCGGGGTCGAGAGCCAGTCCGGGAAGCCGACGTCCTTGGAGGCGGTGAGCGTCTTGTGCCGCAGCAGGCCCTCGCGGGGGTGGTCCTTGTCGTAGCCCTTCGGGACCCGGGTCAGCTGGTCCCCGCCGATGGTGAAGCCCTTCCTTGTGACCGCGGCGATCGCCTTCTCCAGGGTGGGGCCGTGCAGGTCATGGTCGACGGCCCGGCGCAGGCGGTCGATCTGTGCGGTCTCGGTGCGCCAGTACCCGGCGGCGACGAACAGCCCCGCCGCGGAGATCTGGACGTAGACCCGCGACTCCTCGAACCACACGCCCTGGTGGGTCTTGTACGGCGTCTTGTCCTTGGCGAAGCGGACGTCGCGGTAGGGCCGGAACAACTTGCCCTCGCCGAAGTCCTTGGCCACCGCCGCGGCCAGCGCCTCCATCGGCGCCCGTACCGATTCGTCGTAGACCGCCTTGTGCGCGGTCCAGAACGACTTGGAATTGTCGGCCTCGAGGTCGTCGTAGAAGTCGAGGGCCGCGGTGGGGATCCCGTTGAAGCTCACGCGGGCACTCTAGAACCTGCGGGACGTCGTCCCGTGCGGGCGCATGTCAGCCCGCAGGAGGGGTGATATGCACCCGCAGGGGCTGACACTCTTCGGATCAGGGCGACGGGAGCATCCACTCCAGGACGTTCGTCTGCAGGAAGACCAGCAGGCACATACCTGCGAGCAGGAGCAGGCTCCAGCCGACGACCTTGCGGAAGATGTCGCCCTCGCGCCCGGTCAGGCCGACGGCGCCGGCCGCGATCGCCAGGTTCTGCGGCGAGATCATCTTGCCCAGCACCCCGCCGGAGGAGTTCGACGCGGCCATCAGCGCCGGGTCGAGCCCGGCCCCCTGACCCGCCGTCACCTGGAGCGCGCCGAACAGCGAGTTCGAGGACGTGTCCGACCCCGTGACCGCGACGCCGAGCCAGCCCAGGATGGGCGAGATCAGCGCGAACCCGTCGCCGGTGTCGGCCAGCCAGTTGCCCAGGGCGCCGGTCTGCCCGGAGTTGTTCATGACGTAGGCCAGGGCGAGCACGGCCATCACCGTCACGATCGCCGGCCACAGCTGCTTGTACGTCTTCACATAGGCCGCGACGGCCTGCTTGGGCTTGATTCCGATGATCGGCATCGTGATCAGGCCGGCGATGATCGTCAGCGTCCCGGCGGCCGCGAACCAGTTGAAGGTGTAGTCGGCCGGCGGCTTCCCGCTCGCGGTGACCAGGTCGAGGCCCGGCCACTGGAACAGGTAGGTCCAGGGCTCCTTGAGCATCTCCTTCTTCACGCCGTCGATCTGGAAGATGCTGAAGATCGCGATGATCACCAGGTACGGCGCGTAGGCCCTGGCGACGTCCGCGCGGGTGTCGGTGATGGTGGCGACCCCGCCACCGCCCGGGACGGCCTTCGGGGTCTTCGGGGAACCGCCGCTGCCGCCGTCGGCCTCGGAATCGTCGGTCAGGTCGGTGTAGGTCTCCACCGGACGCCACACCCGGAGCAGGGCGACGATCGCGAGCGCGCTGACCAGTGCGGCCACGACGTCGGTGAGCTGCACCGAGAAGTAGGTCGAGGTCGCCCACTGGGCGACGGCGAAGGAGACACCGCCGACCACGGCCGGCAGCCAGCACTGCCGTACCCCGCGCTTGCCGTCGACGATGGCGACCAGGACCAGCGGGACGAAGACGGCGAGCACCGGGGTCTGGTGACCGATGAGCGCACCGAGGTGTTCCTCGGTGAAGTGGTCCGCGAGCGCCGGGTCCGTGTTGGCGGGCGCGGTGACCTTGGACAGGGTGACGACGGGGGTCGCGAGCGCGCCGAACGCGACCGGTGCGGTGTTCGCGACCAGGGCGAGGACCGCCGCCTTCATCGGCTGGAAGCCCAGCGCGATGAGCATGACCGCACTGATCGCCACCGGCGTCCCGAACCCGGCGAGCGCCTCCATCAGCGCCCCGAAGCAGAAGGCGATGACGATCGCCTGGATCCTCATGTCGTCGCTGATCGTGGCGAACGACCGGCGCAGGACGTCGAAGTGCCCGGTCGCGACGGTCATGTTGTAGACCCAGATCGCGCTGATGACGATCCACATGATCGGGAAGAAGCCGAACGCCGCGCCCCACGAGCTGACCGCGGCCGCCTGATCGGCGGGCATGTCGAAGCCGACCATCGCGACCACGATCGCGACACCAAGGGCGGCAAGCCCGGAGATCCACGCCGTGATCCGCAGGGCGCCGAGCATGAAGAACAACGTCGCCAGCGGCAGCATGGCCACGAAGGCCGATGTCGTCAGCGAATCGTTAATCGACCGAATGTCAGGTTGGTAGGTCGCCAGCAACATTGCTGCGCTCCGAGGGGCCCGGGGCCGGTGGGATGGCGCGAAGGTATCAACGCCTCACCCGATGGGCTAGGACACAGCGTCAGGTTTCGGGGCGTCAGGTACCGGGTCGCCGTAGCTGGGCGGGTCCGGATCGACGTATTTGTCGAACTCGCCAAGGCGCCAGGACTGCAGCTGGTCCTCCGGGGTGGCGTTGAGCCACTCCGCCAGCTCGCGGTAGCTGACGCACCGGACCTCGGGCTTGGTGCAGGTCTCGTGAACGAAGGCCGACAGGGCCGCGGTGTAGGCGCCGTTGTGCCACATCGAGAAGTGGTTGCCGAGGATCACCGGAGCGCGCCGGCCGGTGTAGTTGGTCTGGAAGTACTGCCGGTAGGTGTCGAGGGCCTGCTGGCCCCACGTGTCGGTCGTCGAAGCGGGGTAGGCGGCCTTGGTCTTGCAGCCCTCGTGCTGGTAGCAGAGGTTGTAGTCCATCGCGAGGATGCGCTTGCCTGTCCCGTAGGAAGGGACGTAGGCCAGCGGGAAGACCCACAGCGAGGTCGGCCCGGTCTCCGCCCAGCCGCGCTGCGGCCAGAGCGTCGGCTCGGACGCGTCCGGGGTCGGGCTGGTGTCGTAGAGGTAGCCGTGGGACTCCAGCACCGGGTACAGCGCCTTGTAGTCGCCCTGCAGGCACGGGGTGCGCGAGCCGACCACGTCATCGCCGGTGAACCCCAGCTCGACCGGCGGGGAGATGTCGTTGGTGGTGTTGGCGTTCGCGATCATCGCGTTGAACTGCTCGATCTCGGCGTCCCAGTCCGCGGCGGTGAACCGCTCCACCGAACCCTTCTCGTCGCCGCAGATGTGCCCGTTGAAGTGGGTGCCGATCTCGCTGCCCTCGGCGTGCGCGTCGCGCAGGTTCTCCAGTTCGTAGCGGATCGCCTCCTGCTCGGTCTGCCCGGGCAGCGGGAGCACGCCGGAGACCTGGAAGGGCATTGACTGTTCGGCCTCGCCGAGCTGCGGGGCGATGTAGTGCCCGATGTTGTCGTGGGTCAGCAGGTAGGGCCCGGACAGGAAATAGGTGAAGCGCGCGTCCGCCGCGCGGGACACGTCGCGCCAGAAGTCGAACATCGGGTACTTGCGGTCGACGGCGACACCGGCGCCGTCGAAGGCGACCACGACGACCTGCGGCGGCCGCTCGCCGGGCGCGACGGGGCCGAGGTCTTCAGGCCCGATCCGGGTCGCCGCACCGGGTCGGACGCCCGGCTCGGGGCTCGCTGATGTGGATGCCGCCGGGCTCAGCGTCGGAATAAGACTCGGGCATCGCGCCGTCGCCGTCGGAGGAGCATGCAACCAGCGCGAGTACCGCAAACGCGGAGCACAGATGCCGGCGCCGGATGATCATGCATGGAGCGTGCCATGGTCAGGGCGGGTGCTGGGCGGATTCACCACGGTGGGCGTGCGGCAAGTCTCCGGCGCCGGCGGTCGTTCTGCGTGCGGCGTCTCTAGGAGAGCATCGAGGTGCCGGTGACGACGGCGAGGACCATGAGGATGAACCAGTAAACGACCATGACAGGGGCCTTTCGATCGGGCGGTTTCGTTAGTTCCATTTCGGACTTTGGCCCGCTTTGTCCGGACCTGTCAATCAGCTAGGAGTAATGGCCCGCCGTAAGTACGGGTGCCAGGCTCTCCAACGTCGTCAGCCAGGCCTTGGATGAGTCGATCTCAGAACAGAAATTGGTCTCCACGACAACGCCTTCCATTCCGGCGTCCCGGACCTCCGCGGTGCGCTGCGCGACCTCGTCGACGCTCATCCGCTTGCCCGAGGTGGACTCCAGCGCGACCCGGTAGATCACGTCGACGGGCGCCATCGCGGGGTCACGCTGAGCGTTGATGGTCCCGAGCATCTCCTGCACGGCCGGGATGGGGAGCGAGCCGGGGTTCCACAGATCGAATGCGGCGGCGGTGCGGGCCAGGCCGGCCGGGGACCACATCCCCGACATCAGCCGGAACGGCGTCAGCGGCTTGGGCTGCATCAGGCACGGGTCGAGGTCGAAGAACGGGCCGTGGTGCTCCACGGGGTCCGGGCCCCAGCAGGCACGGAGGGCGGGCACGAAGTCGTCCATCCGCTTCCCGCGGGTGGTCGGGTCGACGCCCATCGCCCGGTGCTCCTCGACCGACCAGCCCACCGAGAGCCCGATCGCGTCCAGCCGGCCCCCGGCCAGCTGGTCGACGGTCGCCAGGCGCTGCGCGAGCTGGACCGGATAGTGGTTGCCGCCGACCAGCACCGAGGTGCCGAGCTTGATCGTCGAGGTCCAGGCCGCGACCGCGGCGAGCAGCTCGGTCGGACCCCAGACCGACTTGTAGCGCTCGGGCTGCGCCGCGGCACTGCCGCCGTACTCGCCCTCCTGGGTCAGTGCGTAGAGGAAGTGGTCCTGCACCCAGAGGTGGTCGAAGCCCATCCCCTCCGCGGTCTGCGCGAACTCGCGCACCAGCCCCGCGTCGACGGCCGGCCCCAACTGCGGCAGGCACAGCCCGACCGTCGTTGAAGCTGACATCTTCAGACGTCCTTCGGGAGCTCGACGTACTTGATGCGGGTCAGCCGGGTGCTCGCGATCTGCCAGCGGCCGTCGACCTTGCGGTAGGTCTCCGCGTAGTGACCCCAGCCGGTGTGGTTGCGGTAGCCGCTCTCGGGCGGGGACTCGACCAGGTCGTACATCGGCCACAGGCCCGCGGCGTTGGTCTCGTCGACGATGTCGATCTCCGGCTCGTGGCCGTGGTGCACCGAGATGCCGTCGGCGAAGTGGCGGGCCACGGCGGCCACGAAGGTCGCCTTGTCCTTGGGGCCGGAGGTGGACTCGCCGAAGTCCGGCACGAAGTCGTCGGTGAAGAGGGTCGCGAACTCATCCCACGCGCGCAGGTCGACGCAGCGGAAGTAGCGGGCCTTGAGCCGGCGGATCTCCTCGATCGCCTCGAGGCGCGCGATCCTCGCTTCGAGGTCCATCAGTGCTTGTGCCGCGGGAAGCGCTCCCGGATGGGGGAGTCGGCGTTGTAGTCCGCGTAGCGCGCGATCTTTCCCTCCCGCACCGTGAACGAGCCCATGATCGGGATCGCGATCGCCTCGGTGCCGTCGGCGAGGAAGACCCGGTCGACGCGCTCGGTGAGCACGATGCCCTCGCCGGTGGCGCCGGTGCGCGAGGCCATGTTCCGAAGCTCGGCGGTGCACCACTCCATCTCGAGGGTCTCGTGCAGCTTCGTCAGGAACTCCATCGCGGCGACCTTGCCGTAGGTCGGCGGGGAGCCGGTGTTCTCCCAGAGGAAGTCGTCGGTCAGCCAGCGGTCGTAACAGTCGAGCATGTGCGGCCAGGCGCCCGGACCCCAGTCGTCCAGGAAGCCGACCACGGCCTTCTCGCGCATCGTTCTGCGGTTCCGCACCGGGGTGGATGAGCATCGACGCTCCTCGAAGTCTTGCCCGGAGAATAGTCAAGGTACAAACTATCCAGTCATGGACCACTACGGCTACGGGGACTTCAACTACCGCACTGTCGTGAGCGGCTTCGTCAACGACCTCTCCCAGCTGCAGCCGGGCGCCGTGCACTTCGGCCTCGAGCAGCAGATCGAGTACATCTACGGCTTCTTCGTCGGCGAGGACGGCACCATCACCTGCCTCGAGCAGAAGTTCGTCGGCTCGGTCTCCACCGGCACCTTCGTCATGCGCACGGACGGCCAGGGCGGCATGAACGTGCAGCCCGAGACCACCCGCAGTTACCGCGGCGAGGTCCGGCGCACCATCGAGGACAAGTACCGCAAGTGGTCGGACCCGGTGATGCTGCGCCTGCCCGAGTCCGCCCGCCGTGAGGGTGACCTGCCCTACCTGCTTGAGCTCGACGGCGACCATTTCGTCTGGGACCAGGGCGAGCTGTGCCACCTCGAGGGCGACATCAAGACCCTCGGCGTGCAGTTCTACGCCGCCTCGGCCGAGGAGCCGCTGTTCTTCACCTCGATCCCGTACTGGGTCGAGGGCACGGTGCTCGGGCGGCCGACCTCGGGCCTCGTGTACTTCGACCGCGTCCATCTCAAGCCGGGCCGCGAGTGGAAGGAGACGAAGATGTTCACCGACATCCAGCTCTCCTGGAACATCTTCGGCAACGTGTACGCCGACGGCTCCATCGAGTACGGGAAGATCGTCGTCGGCAAGGACGGCTTCAACGCCGCGATGGTGGTCGACGACCATCGCCTCACCGCCGGCAGCAGCGCGGTTTCCGGCCGGTACGTGCTCAACGACGGCGGCTTCATCCGCCACGCGCAGTACGACGTGGGCGGCGGCAACGTCTACGAGTTCCGCGGCGAGGACAGCGGACAACATGGCCGAGTTCTCCGCCTCGCGCTGGAACGGCTACCACGCCCAGTTCGGCATCACCCGCCGCCTCGGCGACGACCGCGAGCTGGTCTCGGGCATCACCTGGCTGGAGTCCTTCGACCACCGGATCCGCGACGCCGGCCTCGCGCTTGATTCCCTTGACTGACACCCACCAAGGCATGTCATGCCCTGGTGGGGGAACCGCGCTCGTCCTCGGCGGCAGCATCGCCGGCCTGCTCGCGGCCGCCGCGCTGTCCCCGCACGTCGAGACCGTCACCGTCGTCGAGCGCGACGACCTGCTCGACCCCAACCGTCGCGGCGTCCCGCAGGGCAGCCAGGTGCACGCGCTGCTCGCGGCCGGGCAGCAGGCGATGGCCGCGCTGCTGCCGGGCATCGTCGACGAGCTGATCGCAGCCGGGGGCAGCGCTGGTCGACTCCCCGTACCAGGTCGCGATCTTCGGCGCCCAGGGCTGGGCCGGCCGGATGCCGAGCAAGGCGCAGGTCGTGTTCATGCGCCGGCCCGCCCTCGAGGCGGTGGTCCGTGCCCGGGTGCTGGCGCCTGCCGAATCTGCGCGTCGGTCACCGGCGTCGCCACCGGACTGACCGGCACGCCGCCAGATCTTGACGAGGAGGCGCGCATCACCGGCGCCCGCCTGCAGAACGGCGACGTCCATCGCGGCCGACCTCGTTGTCGACGCCACCGGCCGCAACTCCAAGGCGGCCGAGTGGCTCGCCGAATTCGGCTTCGGTGCCCCGGCGATCAAGGAACTGCGCTCCTACGTGGGTTACGCCACCGCCACCGTCCGGCTGCCCGACGGGCTGTTCCCGCCCGGCGTGGTCGGGCTGCTCAGTCACCCGCATCCCGGCGCCCTGCGCGGCGCCGCCGTCGTGCCCTGCGACAACGGGCTCTACCAGGTGGCCGCCCTCGGGATGATGAAGGCGGATCCGCCCAAGGACGCCGAGGGCTTCCTCGCCCACCTTGAGGCCGCCCCGAGCCGGTTGATCGCGGACATCGCCCGCAAGGCCGAGATCGTCGACGAACCCACCGTCTACAAGGTCCGCGGCAGCCTGCGACGGATGTGGGAGCAGCTGGACCGGCACCCCGCCGGCTTCCTGCCGATCGGCGACGCGGTGATGTCCTTCAACCCGCTCTACGGCCAGGGGATGTCGGTCGCCGCCTGCGAAGCGGTCACCCTTCGTGATCAGGTGGCGGCGGCCGGTGTCGCCGACCCTGGCCTCGCCGCGCGGGCGCAGGCGGCCTTCGTCCCGGTGGTCGACACGGTCTTCCACATGGTGGTCAGCCTGGACGCGCACTATCCCGGCGCGGAACTGGACGGCGTCGAGCCCCCGACCCCCGAGGCGGTCGCCTTCGGCCGGGCGCTCAGCCAGCTCGCGACCGAAGATCCGCAGGTCAGCCTGGCTCTGAAGTACGCCGGGCACTACTTCGACACCTCCGCGCTGCGCTCGGCGGAGATCGCCGAGAAGGTCGCCGGGCGTGGATCGCGGCGGGTCGTTCCCCGGCCCCGCAGGATCCGTCCGTCGTGCCCGCGTCACTGTCCGATCACGACGGCGAATAGCTCTGATCGAATCCCTGTCCGGTTCGGAAGGTCTGTGCTACAAAGGTCGTGTACTTGACTAATTGGTGATCTGGATCACCGATCACCTCCGTCCCCCACGGAAGGTCCGAATGACTGCTCGGCGCTTCTCGATCCCCCTCGCGGCGGCCGCTCTGGTCGGCGTCGGCGGGCTGGTCGTGCTGCCGGCCGGCTCGGCGGGGGCCGAGGCCAGCTACGACGCGACGGCCCGGACCGAGACCTTCACGCTCAACATCGCGAACCAGTCGATCCCGACCGGCATCGACATCGAGGGCGGCGGCCCCGCGGCCAGCGCCCGCCAGGACAGCGTCGGCATCGGCGACGCCAGCGCCCAGCTGCCCTACGCCGGCGACACCGTCCCCGGCCTGCCCGGCATCGGGGCCGGCCTCTTCGGCTTCGAAGCGCCGGCGTACCCCTTCATCGCGTCCACCACCAAGGGCTCCCCGCCGGCGAACGTGTCCTACCCGGGCGTGACCCTGCATGCCGAGAGCGGCGACTTCACCACCGAGGCGAGCTCGATCGCCGGTCAGCCCGGCTCCGGGGCGAGCGCCAGCGCCCGCATCGACGAGAACCGCCAGGGTGATGTCACCTCGACCGCGTCGACCGGCGCCGACAGCGTCAAGGTCGGACCGTACGGAACGCTCTCCGACGTCCGCAGCGTCGCGACGGTGGTGGCCAACGGTGCCACCGGCAAGCTCACCAAGACCACGTCCAGCTCGATCGGCCGGATCTCCTTCCCGGGCCTGACCTTCACCGTCCCGCAGCAGAGCCCGAGCCAGTACCCGATCCCGATCCCGATCCCGGGTGTCCCGAACCAGCCGCCGATCCCGGCCCCGGCGTTCCCGTTCCCCGGTGCGGGTCAGACCTTCCACAACCCCGACCTCGGCATCCAGGACGGCTACTTCGTCGTGACGCATGCCTCAGGACGGCACGGTGCAGAAGTACCAGGTCCCGGCCGGGCCGGTGCTGGAGGCCCTCAAGGCCCAGGGCGTGACGATGCGCTTCCAGGCCCCGCAGGAGACCGCGACGGGCGTCATCGCCGGCGCGTACATCTTCCAGTACACCTTCCCGGCCCCGCCGCCGAACCCGTACTTCACCGGCGACAGCGTGGTCACGCAGAGCACCGCGTACGCGCTGGCCACTGTGAACCTGCAGCCGATCATCGCCGACGGCATCGGCTCGGTCCCGCCGGTCACGACCGACGGCGTCGCCCCCGGCACCGTCGATGCCGCCGGCCTGCCGACCCTGACCGACGCCGGTGCGGTGCCGACCGTGCCGCTGTCCCCGGTCGCCTCCGGATCCGGCCCGAGCATCTCGCTGGTCGGCTTCAAGATCGGCCTCGGCGTCGACAACCTCTACCTCGCCGTCGCAGCACTGGCCCTGCTCGGGCTGCTCGGCTTCGCCGGAACCTCCGTACTGGGAGTGCGTTCTCGATGAACCTCATGAAGTACGTGCGGGTCCAGTGGGACCGTACGGGCGCGGTGATCTGCGCGGTCGTCGGCGTCGTGGCGCTGCTCTTCGGCTACCTCGGCACCTCCGACACCGAGTACATCTCCGAGCAGATTCCCTACGTGATCTCCGGCGGACTGACCGCGGTGATCCTCTTCGTCGTCGCCGGCGTGCTCTGGCTCTCGGCCGACCTGCGCGACGAATGGCGTGAGCTGGCCGCGCAGGGCGACGACCTGCGTGAGTTCCTGGAGAGCGAGGCCGTTCAACGTTCGGGAAGCAGCCCGGTCGGCGGGACGGCTAAGTCGCCTTGACCGCGACCATCGACCACACGGAAGAGATTCCCGAGGTCCCGACAGGCGGCGGCGACTCCGCCGGATGCCCCGGCCCGCCGGGTGCAGTACCGCAGCGATCCGTCGCCCTGGCGGCGTCGTGACCTGCTGCTCTGCGGCCTGCTCGCGGTGCTCGGCGTCGCCGGCGTGCTCGGCTGCTGGTTCGGCGCGACGCGACGAGATCGTCTGGCGGGACCAGACCGGCTGGCTGACCGGCGCGATCCTGTGCACCGGCCTGGTCATCCTCGGCGGTGGACTGTGGGTGCTGATCGGCCTGCGCCGGGTCCGCCAGGGCTTCCGGGACCTGCGCCGCGACCAGCGCGCCGCGCTCGGTCTCACCCGGGTCCGGACCGGTGCGGTCGCGGCGACGATCGCCGAGACCGCCGACGGTCGAACTGGTGACGACGGGTCAGATGACCCGGGCGCACCGCCCCGACTGCCTGCTGCTGCGCGGCAAGGCGGCCGTCGCCGGTGCCGGCGGCCGAGGCCGGGAATTACGGCACGTTGCGGGGTGTGCAACTCATGAGTGACTACAGCCCGTTCATCGTCTTCGGCCTCATCACCGGTTCCATCTACGGCCTCTCGGCCATGGGTCTGGTTCTGACCTACAAGACCTCCGGCGTGTTCAACGTCGGGCACGGCGCTGTGTGCGCGGCGGCGGCCTACGGCTTCTACGAGCTACGGCAGAACCAGGGCATGCCCTGGCAGTTGGCCTTCCTCATCGTCGTGTTCGTCATCGCGCCGATCGCCGGGCTCGTCCTCGAGCGGTTGGCGGTGGTGCTCGCGCCGGTCTCGACCGCGAACCGCATCGTCGGCACGGTCGGTCTGCTGGTCGCGATCCGCGCGCTGCTCGACCTGGGCTTCGGTGACATCGGCCTGGTGTTCAACCCGTTCCTGTCCCAGGACGAGGCCTTCACCATCGCCGAGGCGACGGTCGGGGTCGACGACCTCTACACCTTCGCCACCGGCACGGTCGCAGCGGTCGCGCTGTTCGTGTTCTTCCGGGTCTCCCGTCTCGGCGTCTCGATGCGCGGCGTGGTCGACGACCCGCAGTTGCTCTCGATGTCCGGCACCGCCCCGGCGCGGGTGCGCCGCGCCTCCTGGATGATCGGCTCCTGCTTCGCCGCGGTGTCCGGGATCCTGTTCGCGCAGACCCAGTCCCAGCTCGACATCAACGTGCTCTCGCTGCTGGTCGTGCAGGCCTTCGGCGCCGCGACCATCGCGCGGTTCACCAACCTGCCGATGGCCTTCGTCGGCGGTCTGATCGTCGGTGTCCTGCAGGCCGTGGTCGGCAAGGCGACCGGCAGCCAGGAGCAACTGCAGGGCCTCGGGCTCACCGTGCCGTTCCTCGTCCTGTTCGTCGGCCTGCTGGTGATCCCGCGCAACAAGCTCGTCGAGGTCGGCCGGATGGTCCGCGCCCGCCCGCCGGCGGCGAGCATCCTGCCGCCCCAGGCCCGCGGCGCTCTGCTCCTCGCCGGACTGGCCCTGCTGCTGGTCATCCCGCACGTGGTCGGGGCGAAGCTGCCCGGCTACAACGTGGCGCTGACCCAGGTGCTGCTGTTCGTCTCGCTGCACCTGCTGGTGCGCACCTCGGGGCAGATCTCGCTGTGCCACTTCGGCTTCGCCGCGGTCGGTGCCGCCGGCTTCGGGCACTCGGCGAACAACGGTGCGCCGTTCTTCCTCGCCCTGTTGATCGGCGGGCTGTGGTGCCTGCCGCTCGCGCTGATCGTGGCCGTGCCCGCGATTCGTCTCTCGGGTCTGTACCTCGCGCTGGCGACGCTCGGCTTCGGCATCGTCCTGTAGCCAGTTCGCCTACTCCAAGTCCTACATGTTCGGCGGCGGCCAGTTGCTGACCCGGCGCCCGGGCGGCTTCGACCGACGACAAGAGCTACTACTACCTGCTGCTCGCGATCGCGATCGCCGGCGTGCTGGCGGTGCTCGCCGTCGAACGCTCCCGGCTCGGCCGCCTGCTGCGGGCGATGTCGGACTCCCCGCTCGCGCTCACCACCCTCGGCACGTCGGTGAACATCTCCCGCGTCATCGTGTTCGCGATCTCCGGCTTCCTGGCCGGCATCTCCGGTGGCCTCTACGCCTCGCTGTTCGGCGGCGTCACCCAGGACACCTTCAACTACGTCCAGTCGCTGCTCGCGCTCGCGGTCCTCGCGATCGCCGGCAGCCGCACCATCACCGCGGCATTCGTCGCACCTGCGCTGCTCTACGTGGTCCCGCTCTACTTCACCCAGGAGAACGCGACCGCCTGGCTGCAGCTCGGATTCGGTCTCGGCGCGATGTTCGCCGCCGCGGCGTCCCAGGGTGGCGTCGCCACCTGGCTCGCCCGCGGTGCCCAGACGGCACGCCGTCCGTGCGCAGGGGCCAGCTGGTCGCCGCATGCGCCTGTCCCTCGGAGGTAGCACCAGCACGTGAACACCCACAGGTCCACCCGCGCCGCGGTCGCCGCCGCGGCCGTTGCCCTCGCCCTGGTGGCCGGCTGCGGCAACCGCGTCGACCACGACGCCGTGGTGGCGGTCGGCAACGGCTACGGCCCCGTCGACGCCGAGCGCGACAACGCTGCGCGTCGTGCCCGGCACCGTCGACCCCGGAGTCGTCGCACCCGGTGCGGCCGATCCCGGAGTCGTCGCCCCCGGCGCCGGTGCGGTTCCCGGCGCGACAACGCCCGCGCCCGGGGCCACCGCCGCGCCCGGCAGCACCGGCACCAAGCCGGGTACGCAGCCGGGCACGGCAGGCACAGCAGCCGGGGGCCGGTACCGCCTCGACCGCCTGCACCCAGCCGCTCGCCCCGGTCGTCCTCGGACAGACGCTGGCCTCCTCCGGGCTGGTCGGGGCGGCCATCGCCGGGCTGCGCACCGGGCTCGCGGTCTGGGCGAAGGACATCAACGCCCGCGGCGGCCTGCAGTGCCACCCGGTCCAGCTGGTCCAGCTCGACGATGCCTCCGACCCCGCCCGCGTCTCGGCCAACTGGAACCAGCTCGTGAACGACCGCGGGGCGGTCGCGATCGTCGGCGGCGGTGTCCCGATCGCGATCGCGGCGCTGCGCACCTCCGCCGAGCGGGACAAGGTCCCGGTGGTCGGCGGCGACGTCACCGCGGTGGACTGGGTGCAGAGCCCGTACCTGTTCCCGACCGGCGGCACCCCGCTCACCTCCTACGACGGCGGCGTGATCGACGCGGCGAAGGTCGCCAAGGGCCCGCTGAAGGCCGGCATCTTCTACTGCGTCGAGGCTTCCATCTGCACCGGCCTGAAGAACAACCTGCCGAAGAGTGCGGAGCGCGCCGGTGCGGCCCTCGGCCCGATCACGGCGGTCTCGCTGACCCAGCCCGACTTCACCTCCGAGTGCCAGACGATGAAGTCGGCCGGCGTCAACATCATCTTCTTCGGCCTGGACGGGTCGGCGAGCATCCGCGCCGCGCGGTCCTGCGCGTCGCTGAACTACTTCCCGACGATCGCCACCGGCGCCATCGCGGTCAGCGCGGCCGCCGCGGCCGACGCCGGCCTGCGCCGCAACGTGACCTTCCTCGGCAGCGGCGTGGTGCCCTACATGACCACCGACACCGTCGGCATCAAGGCCTTCCACACCGCCACCCAGCGCTACGCGCCGAGCGCGCCGGAGGACCAGCAGACCCTGCTCGGCTGGGCGGCGGGCAAGCTGCTCGAAGCAGCGCTGGACAAGGTCTCGGCCAAGGCCCGCGGCGGCAACATCACCACCGAGATGATCCTCGAGGGTCTCTGGCAGCTGAAGGGCGAGAAGCTCGACGGGCTCAGCCCGGGCGCGACCTTCACCAAGGGCTCACCGGCGAAGTCGATCGACTGCTACTACGGCCTGCGCCTGGACGACAAGGGCTTCGGCGCGGTCAACGGCAGCAAGCCGGTGTGCTTCGGCGCGGACAAGAAGCTGGAGGCCGGCCGCGTCCGGTGCCGTCGCAGACCCGGACCGACGCGGCCCAGGATCTGGCGGTGGTCGGCAGCACGGTGACGGCCCGTCAGGTTGCTGGTCGCCGGCGGCAGGCGCGCTGATGCTGGAACTGCGCGGCCTCGACGCCGGCTACGGAGGAACCCAGGTCCTGCGCAAGGTGGACCTGGTCGTCCCCGACGGGTCGATCGTCGCCCTGCTCGGTCCGAACGGCGCGGGCAAGACCACGCTGCTGCGGGCCGCGTCGGGCCTGATCCGGCCGATGGCCGGCGAGGTCCGGCTCGGCGGCGAGGACGTCACGGCGATGGCGCCGCACGACCTGTGCGCCCGCGGGTTGTGTCACGTCCCCGAGGGCCGCGGGATCTTTCCGAGCCTGACGGTGAAGGACAACCTGATCCTGCAGAGCAAGGCCGGCAAGGAGTCGGAGTCCATCGAGCGCGCCGTCTCCGCGTTCCCCCGGCTGGGGGAGCGGCTGGCCCAGCTGGCCGGCACGATGTCCGGCGGCGAGCAGCAGATGCTCGCTCTCGCCCGCGCGTACGTCCAGCGGCCGCGGTTCGTGCTGCTCGACGAGGTCTCGATGGGGCTCGCGCCCAAGATCGTCGACGAGATCTTCGACTTCCTCGGCCGGCTCGCTGCCGAGGGTTCAGCACTGCTGCTGGTCGAGCAGTACGTCACCCGCGCCCTCGCGGCCGCCGACTACGTCTACCTGCTGGGCCGCGGCCGGGTGACCTTCGCCGGCGAGGTGTCCGAGGTGGACGCCGAAGCCATCGCCGAGGAGTACGTCGGAGGCGGACATTAGCCCGCCCAGCCGCAGGGCGGAGCCCCCAAGCAGGCGGCCTCGACCTCGTTCCCGACGGTGAGCTCGTCCTCGTGCGGCACGGCCTGCCCGAACGCGGCCTGACCGGTGCCGACCGCGCGGACCCGTGGCTGTCCGGAGCAGGGCCACGCCGAGGCCGCGCCTGCTGGCCGAGTTCCTGGCCGAGGAGAAGTTCGACGCGATCTACTCCTCGCCGCGACGCCGGGCGATGCAGACGGTCGAGCCGATCGCCGCGGAGCGCGGGATGGAGATCATTCCGCTCGACGGGCTGGCCGAGTTCGACAAGCACTCGGACGAGTACCTGTTCTTCGACGACCTGCAGAAGGCCGGCGACCCGCGCTACAAGGCCTGCCTGCGCGGGGACCTGTCGGCCTGGAACACCGACTACCCGACGTTCCGGGCCGAGGTGATGGAGGCGGTCACCGAGATCACCGCGAAGCACGTCGGCGAGCGGGTGCTGGTCGCCTCGCACGGCGGCGCGCTGAACACCATGCTCGGCGCCGTGCTCGGCCTGGACCGGATGTGGTTCTTCTATCCCGAAGCACACCGGCATCTGCCGGGTCGCGGTCGACCACCAGCGCAACCGGATGCGGATCGTCACCCTCAACGAGTTCAGCCACCTGCGGGGTCTGGAAGCCTGACGCCCGAGGCACCGGTGATGCGCGCGAGCGGCCCGCCGTCACTAGGCCGCACGAAAGGTGGCCGGGCCGAGCCGCTCGCGTAGGTCGGCGGCGAGGGCGCCGGCATCGCGGGTGGCCTCGAGGTCGGCGAGGACCTGGTCCACCGTGCCCCAGTACGGCGGCCGGTCCGTTGCGGTGGGCACCTGACTGACCCTGATGTCCGCCGGCACACTCGCCCTCGCCGCGAGCGCGGTCGGTGTGAGCCCGGCTGCCAGATCGCGTCCAATACGTCCAGGCACTCCTCCGCGGCCGCGTCCCGGCCCGCGAAGGACGCGCCGGCCGCGGCGTACTCGTGTCGGGACCAGCCCGACCCGAGCCCGACGGTGAGCCGTCCACCGCTGATGTGATCCAGCGTGGTCAGCGCGCGCGCCAGCAGCACCGGGGGATACCAGGGTGCGACCAGCACCCCGGTACCCAACCCGATTCCCTCGGTGCACGCCGCCGCCACAGCCAGCGTGCCCAAAGGGTCCAACGTGCCGTGCAGCGCGGACAGCTGCGAGATCGGCCAGCGGGCCGGTCTGCGGCAGGGCAAGCCCGATGCGCACGGCGGTTCTCCCGGATTTGGTTACTCTGACGGACCGTCACGCAACGTCGGCCAGCGTGGCCGCGATCAGCTCGTCGAGCACCGACTGATCCGGTCCCATCAAGCGGGGCTGTCCGGCCATCCGGCGGACGCGCGCGAAGGCGTCAGCGATCGCGCCGCCGGTCAGGACCGGGCCGTGCGCGGTGGCGACCACCTGCGGCGTCAGGGCCGCGACCGAGTCGACGTGCGCGCCGTAGCGGGCCGGGTCCAGCCACTGGTGCCAGGGGGAGACCAGGCTGTTCAGCAGAGGGAAGCTCTCGTCGTAGAGGTCCTGCGGGATCTCCTCGCGCCGGTAGACCTCGCCGACGGTGAACGCGGCGAACGAGTCGACCGACCACAGCACCCCGGTGCGCTCGTCGTAGAGGCCGCGCGTGGTGGGGCCGTCGAAGATCGGCGGGAGCACCAGGCGCAACCGGCGGTCGCCGGCGTCGAAGGTGTCGCCGGGCTGGAGCCAACGAGACCGCTCCAGCGGCAGCGGCGGCTTCTCCAGCGCCAGCCGCTCCGTGGAGAAGAAGTTCGTGACCAGCGTGGCCCTCGGGCACAGGTCCAGGGCGTCGAGCAGCCCGCCGGTGTGGTCGCCGTCGTCGTGGGAGAGGAAGATCCAGCGGACGTCGGCGGGGTCGACGAGAGAGAACACCTGCTCCAGCCAGGTCTCGCGGTGGATGGGGGCGCCGGTGTCGACGATGATCGGCTCCTGGCCGCGGATGACCATCGAATTGACCATCAGGAACGTGCCGGGCTCGGCCGGGACCAGGTGCGGGATCAGCCAGGTGTCGGGGGCGATCTGCTCGGGCGAGGTGCGGGGGGCGGCAGTCGGCTGCATGGGAGCTCCTCCGGGCTCAGACGGTGGGTGAGGTGGTGACCGACAGCCTGGCCGCGGGCGCGTCACGGCGGTCCCCCCTGGCCAGGTGGACCTTCTTGGGCGGACCCCCTCAACTGGGGGAGTGCGCGGGGAGGCTTGAGGTCTCAGAATGGGCGCCATGAGCCGATCCCCCCGGTCCGGCGCCGTCGCCGCGATGGAGCGTGCGTGCGCCCGGGCGGAGACGGCGGACGACCTGTTCGAGCTGGTCGGTTCCGAGCTGCGCCGGAGCGTGCCGTTCGACGGCTCGATGTGGTTCGGCCTGGACCCCGCGACGCTGCTCCCGACCGCACCGAGCCGCTTCGAGCACATGAACGGCGGGTACTGCGACTGCCTCTGGCACCACGAGTTCCACGAGCACGACGTCGCGTTGTTCAGCGACCTGGCCCGGGCCTCCGTCCCCGCGACGGCGTTGCGGCTGGCCACCGGGAACCGGCCGGTGCGCAGCCCCCGCTACCGCGAGTTCATCGAGCCGCAGGGCTTCGACGACGAACTGCGGGTGATCTTCCGCGCCGGCGGCAACGCGTGGGCGAGCGCCAGCCTCTACCGCGAGAAGGGTTGCCCGGCGTTCAGCGCCGAGGACGTGGAGTTGCTCGGCGCCCTCTCGCTGACCGTCGCGGTCGCGGTGCGGGCGCGCGCCGCTTCGGGTACCGAGTGGCAGTCCGTCACCGATGCGCCGGGCCTGCTGTGTTTCAGCCCGGACAACATGCTCGTCTCGGCCAACGCCGAGGCAACCGGCTTCCTGCGCGAGGCGTTCGGTCCCGGCCCGAGTGAGGACTGGATCGAGGTGCTGCGCGCCAAGCCCGCGACCGACTTGCGGGTGCCGATGCCGATCATCCCGCTGCTGCGGCACGCCCGCGCCGTGGCCACGGGCGTCGAGCCGGGTCCGGCCCGGCTGCGGTTGCGCGGGCGCAACGGCCGCTGGCTGGTGCTGCACGCGTCGTGCCTGCTTCGTGCCGACGGAACGCCGGGAGACGTCGCGGTCGTGGTCGGGCCGGCGAAGTCGGCCGAGATCGCGCCGATCATCATCGAGGCTTACGGGCTCACGGCCCGGGAGCGCGACGTCCTGCGCGGCCTGGCCCGCGGGCTCACCACCCCCGAGGTCGCCACCGAGCTGCACCTGTCACCGCACACCGTGCGGGACTACATCAAGACGGTGTTCGACAAGACCGGCACCAACAGCCGCGGCGAGCTGGTCGCGAAAATGTTCGCGGAGCACTACACCGACGCGCTTCACAACGCGGCAGTGCACCTCGACTGAGGCCCGCCGGATCTGGGAGTAGGTGTTCCGGGTCCCGCTACTTCTCCAGCCCGTCCTCGCTGACCCGGTTGGCAAAGCCTTCCAGCCAGGTCAGTCCGTCGACCAGGGTGCGGGTGTCTCCGATCTGGCGGGTCTGGCCGTACTGGGCGCGGTAGTTGGCCCAGCGGGACTCGGAGAACTGGGTCATGCGGCCGGTCACCGGTCCGTCGAACTCGTACTCGATGTTGCCGACCTGGTAGGTGGCGGACTCCGGCCAGGCGCCTGAGTCCATGCCGAACTTCGCGGTCAGATCCGGCGTCATCGCGACGACGTCGTCGTTGCTCACCACGATGCCCGGATTGAACCCGTCGCGGCCGACCACGAGGTGGCCCCACTCGTAGCTGCCGTCGTCGAACTTGTTGCAGAACACGTGCCACATGATCTGCAGGTCGTTGAAGTAGCCGTACTCCTTCCACTCCAGACCGGAGGTGAAGTACGCGTTGTCGAACCAGATCGGCCCGGAGACCCGCTTGCCCTGCATCTCGCCCTCGACCCAGTAGCAGGTGCTCGCGTAGAGCAGCGGGTGCTCGCGGGAGGCCGCGTAGAACTGGACGCCGAGGCCGGCCTTCGGGCCGCGCAGGTTGAGGATGTCGCCCTCGCTGTACTCCAGCTCCTCGCCCGTCCACGTCAGCGACATCGGCTGCTCGCCGTCGGGCAGCGTGCCCTTGGGCAGGCGCTGGAAGACCGGGTCCGACCAGGTGCGCTCGACGCTGCCCAGGCCGCGCCGGAGCTCACCGCGCGCGCTGCGCCCGGAGTCGGGGTGCACGTCGAGCTCGCGGGTGGGGTCGCCGTTCTGCGTCATCACGAAGCAGCCGCTGGTCAGCGAGCCGACGAACTTGCGCTCGATGCAGTAGGTCAGGCCCTCGTCGTCGTGGAAGAACCCGTAGAGCCAGGTGACCTGCAGCGGCAGGCCGTGCTGGGCGTCGGAGACCATCATCGTCGCCGGGTCGGGGGTGAACGCTCCGACGACGACGCGGTGGTCGAAGTCGCCGAGCAGGAAGCGCTTGGTCATGCGGTCTCACTCCTCATGGTTCGGCTGAGCACGGTGACGATTTCCCCGCTCGAGCCGTCGACGGAAATCAGGTCGCCCTCATGGATGAGGCGGGTGCCGTTGTCGGTGCCGATCACGTAGGGCAGGCCGAGTTCGCGCGCGACGACGGCGCCGTGGCTCTGCGGCCCGCCGATGTCGATCACGAGCGCCGCGGCCATGGAGAACAGCGGCGCCCAGCTGGGGTCGGTGAAGCGGCAGACCAGGATGTCGCCCTCGGCCAGCTCGACGTCCTCGTGCGGGTCGCGGACCACCCGGGCCCGGCCGGTGACCTGGCCACCGCCCCAGGCGACGCCGCGGACGACGGCGGTCGAGTCGTCGCTCCGGCTGGCTCGTCCGGGCGCGGCGGCGAGCAGGGAGTCGAGATCCGGCAGACCGGTCCAGGTGACGGGCAACGCGATGCGGCGGTACAGCTCGCGCTGCTCGCGCCGGTAGGTGACGAGGTCCCGGGCCCGTCCGGGGTCCAGGGTTCCGCTCGTCAGGTCGGTCAGTTCGGGCACGGTCAGGAAGAACGCGTCATCCGGTTCGACCAGCACCTGCGCCTGGGTCAGCGCCTGCCCGAGGTCGCGGGCGGCGGCACGGCAGCCGTCGAGCGCCATCAGGAACGCCGACTTGCCGAGCTCGAGCTTGCGCGTCATGCCCGCGGCGCGCTCGCGCGCGAAGTTGACCGGCCCGCGGGCCCGCCGGGGAAGCACGGCCAGCAGGTCCGCCTCGCTCGCGCGACGGAGCCGGATCGCGTCCTCCTCCTGCTCCCGCGGCCGCCGGAGGTCGGGGCGGTTCCGGTAGCCGGCGACCAGCGCCGCGACCCGCTGCGGCTCCTCGCGCCACGAGCGCGTGTAGACGTTGCCTTCGTTGGGGCCGTGGAAGCCGTACGCGGCGAGGAACTCCGCCTCGGTCAGCTGCCCGTGGGCGACCTGCCACAGCGCGTCGGCCATCGCGGTTTCGGCGACGCCACCGAACGCGGACAGCAGATCGCGGGCGAGCTCGGGCCGGCCGACTTTGGTGTAGGCGTCGACCACCGGCTTCTCGGCGGCCGGGAGCAGGAAGCGGGACTGGGCGTGCAGGGCCATCGAGGCGGCGAAGCGGCGGTAGCCCTCGGCGAGACGGGCCATCGACTCTGTCGCGGTGACCTCGGCGGACGCGGGCCGGTCGTACACCGCGGTCCGCCACCAGCGCGTCTGCTCCGCGTGCATCCGTCGGATCCGCCGGTCGATCGCCAGCATCGAGGCCGGGAACTGCACGAGGATGAACGGGATCCGCAGCGGTGCTCCCGGTTCGCGCGGAATCCCCGGCCGGACGGCGCCGAAGATGTCGCGTTCGACGTCGTCCGGGCTCACCCCGGGCAGGCGGGCCACGACCTCGCGGAGGACGGCGATGTTGACCGCCTGGCGGCCGAGGATCGCGGCCACGGCTCGCTTGTTCGGGTCGTCGGAGCGGACCCGCTCACTCCGGCTCAGGACGCCGAAGGCGCCCATCGAGTCCAGCCAGCCCTGCTCCAGGCCGTCCCCGAAGACGCTCCAGCACAAGGGCGTGAGGAGGTCCGGCGTCGCCTCCGCCACGTTGGTCGTCGTCCAGAGGCGGTCGGGATCGCTGTGCCCGCGGACCGGATCGTGGAGCGCCTGGGTCACGGGTCGACCACCACGGGCGGCACGACGAAGTTCTCGGAACCAGGCGTGCGAGATCGCCGTCGGGCACGAGTCCGGGGCGTTCGGCGACGCAGGACGTGCGCGGCGAGGAACCACCGCACGATCTGCTCGTTGGTCAGGTGCGGCGCGATCTCCCGGCGTGCGCGCCCGTACTCCAGCAGCGGGCCCCAGTACTCGTACTGGGCATCGAGGATGCGCGGGCTCGGTGCTGACCAGGTCGGCCGTGATGCGCCAGCGCCTCACGCGCGAGTAGCCGACGCTGCGCCAGGTAGTCGTCGTGGGCGATCTCGTGGCCGTGCACCAGCGAGTAGAGGATCAGCGGGCGCACCGGGCCGGTGAGCGTGATGCGCTTCCACCGCTCGGCGTTGGTGCGCCGGATCTCGTCGACCAGCACCTCGAGGACCAGGTCCTTGCGGCTGTCGAAGTAGCGGTAGAGATTCGGTCGCGCGACGCCCGCCGCGTTCGCGACGTCGCCGAGGGGGGTGCCGGCGATGCCGTCGCGCCGGAACGCTTCGCGCGCCGCGTCGACGATCCGCTCCCGCGGCGGACGCGGTCGTCCTCGGCCTGTGCCATGGCTACCTCGCGATACTGGCGTTCACGTCGACGGCATCGGTATCACCAGGATGCCGCGAACCCTGGCAAGAAAGTCTAGTCACAAACGAAATCCAGCGATACAGTTACTCGCGTTGCGTATCACGCCAGGCGACGAAGGTTCGTACGGCCGAGGCACACGCGAGGACGGTGGTGCGCGCGCATGAGTCGCGAGATGCGCGTCCCGATGGCCCGTGCACGGGCCCCGGCGCCTGCTCGTCGGCACGCTTGCGCCGTGGCGCTCGTCGCCGGCTGCGGCAACCGCGATGCCGCACGAAGCGTCGTGGCCGTCGGCAACGGCTACGGCCCCGTCGCCGTCGACCCAGCGGCCGCAGCCGGTGCCGCGGCGGGACCGCCGCCCGGGCAGGTCGCGGCCCCCGGCGCCGTCGCCTCCGGGCCGGCCCCGAGCGGTCGCCGGCGGTCGCCCCGGGCGCCGTAGCGGCTCCGGCGCCGGGAGCGTCCTGCAGCGCCCGCGGCCGGTGGCGGGCGCCGGCGGTCAAACGGCCACGACGGAGTCGGCCGTGGCAGCCGCGCTGCCCGTCGGTCCTCTCGCCCATCCGGCTCGGCCAGACCCTGGCGTCCTCCGGCCTGGTCGGCGCCTCGATCGGCGGTCTGCGCACCGGCGTTGCGGTGTGGGCCCGGGACGTGAACTCGCGCGGCGGCGTGCAGTGCCACCCGGTTGAAGTCACGGCACTCGACGACGCCTCCGACGCCGCCCGGGTCTCGGCGAACTGGAACACCCTCGTCAATGTCCAGGGCGCCGTCGCGATCATCGGCGCCGGAACGCCGCTTCCGGTCGCGACCCTGGTGATCGCGGCCGAGCGGGACAAGGTGCCGGTGATCGGGACCGACCTGCAGGCCGAGCAGTACTACAAGAGCCCGTACATCTTCCCGCAGGGCGGCTTGCCGCTCACCGCCTACGACGGCTCGTACCTGCTCGCTGCGCAGGCGGCCGGCGGCGGCACCGCCGGATTGCTCTACTGCGTCGAGGTGTCGATCTGCGCGCTCCTTGAAGGCCAACCATCCCAAGGCCGTCGAGCGTGCCGGCCTGAAGCCGGGACCGCGTCGCGGCGGTCTCCCTGACCCAGCCGGACTACGCCGCCGAGTGCCAGACCATGAAGCAGGCCGGGCGTCACCGTGCTGTTCATCGCCCTGGACGGATCGGGCAGCATCCGGGTCGCGCGCAGTTGCATCTCCGTCGGCTGCGACCCGCGATCGCCAGCAGCGCGATCGCCCTGAGCGCGCTGGCGGCCTCGGACAAGAACCTGCGCGAACTCGGCGCCTATCTCGGCACGAACAACGTGCCGTTCATGAGCGACGACTCGCCCGCGGCCGCCGAGTTCCGGGCCGCGATGGCGCGCTACGCGCCGCAGCTCCGCGCTGGACGAGCCGGCCCTGTTCGGATGGGCGTCCGGCAAGTTGTTCGAAGCGGCGCTGGCGAAGGTGGCGGCCAAGGCCCGCGCCGGTGACGTCACGACCGCGATGGTCCTCGAAGGGTCTGTGGCAGCTGAAGAACGAGAAGCTCGGTGGCCTCGGTCCCGGCGTCACCTTCTCCGAGGGCAAGCCGCCGCTGGCCGCCGACTGCTTCTACGGCGTCAAGCTCGGCACGGACGGCTTCACCGACCCGCTCGGGTCCAAGCCGAAGTGCTTCGGCTCTGGCCAGCCCGTCCCGGCCTCTCCGCAGAGCGCGGGAGCGACCGCGATGGCCCTGCCCGCGACGAAGAGGCGCTCGTGCAGCGTATGACTCTGTCGATGCCCCCGACCCGCGAGCGCAGCCCGGAGGAGCGGGTCGCGGACCCGTTCGTTCGCGCTTCTGATCCTCGCCATCTTCGGCGCCTTCGCGTGCTCGGACCTGGTCGTGACCGGCCTGGGCAACCCACCGTCCTACGTCCCGCCGGTCACCCTCGACGAGAACACCGGCGTGCCGGCGGTCCCGACGAACGCGGACTTCCCCTACGACCGCACCAACACGATCTTCGCGATCCTGTTCATGGGCGGCTTCGGCGTGGTCGGACTGGTGCTGACGATCCGCAAGATCGTGCGCCGCGGCGACTGGCTGCCGCTGTGCGTGGCCATCGGCACCGTCGTGATCGTCGTGCCCGAGGTGTTCGTCGACATCGTCGGCATGGTCTACTACCCGACCAGCGATTCCGACCACGCCTTCGACCTGTTCGGCCGTCAGATGGGGTGGTTCATCCTCGCCGCCTGGTTCGGCGCGGGCGCCTTCGCGCGTGACGATGCTGATGGAGCTGGAGAAGCGTCCGCCCGCCAAGCGGGTGTGGGCTGCTGATGGCCTGACGTTCCTCAGCTACACGATCTTCGAGGAGATCCTGGTCGGCCTCGGCGGGGTGTACCACTACTACGGCAACCAGCCCCTGTGGTGGAACAGCCTCCCGCTGTGGTGGACGCCCTGCAACGCGATCGGTTGCGCGCTGCTCCCCGCCGCCTTCGCCTACCGCTACCGCGCCCACCTGGTCGGGTGGCGGGCGAGCGCGATGCTCGTCGTCGTGCCGGCCTCGGTCGCCGGTGCCTACGCGCTCATCGCGATGCCGCAGCTGGATCGTCGTCAACGGCGACTACGGCTGGTTCGTCACCGAGCTGGCCGGGATCGCCACGTGGGCTCGGGATCGGCCTGATCGCCGTCGTCCTCAATCTGTTCATGGGCTACCAGCCGTTCGACCCCGAGAGCCGGCCCTGGGATCTCAGAGCCACCACACCACAGGTCTGAGGCCCAGCCCCGAAGGCGGATCGGCGGCGAGCGCTTCAAGGGCGGCGCGCAGCCGGGTGAGACCTGGCCCGGTCCGTGGGAAACGAGCGTGATGGCAGAAGACGACGCCGACATGGTCGGGCACCGCGGCGATGGCTGCCGAGTAGGTGGTGACGTCCTCGGTGACGACGACACGGCGCTCGGCGGCGGCGAAGGCGAGGACCCGCTCGTCATCGGCGCCTCGAAGCTCAGCCGACGCGACGACTGCCACGGTGTCGTGTCCGGCCGCCGCGAGCTCGGTTGCGAGTCGTTCGGGGTAGTGCTCGTCGAGAAGGAACCTGATGCGCAGCCGCTTAGAGGGCATCCAGCTCCCGCCGACGTTCCCACGCTGCGAGTGCTTGGTCCTGAGCGGCGCGATGGTCCGCGATCTGGGCGTCGATCTCTTCGCGGTTCTGCGCCCAATACGCGAGCGCGGTGTCGACGTCAGCCACCGACAGCCCGATGGCGTCGGCCACGACGGTCGACGTGCGTTCTCTGCTCTTGTGGTCCAGCCAAGCTGCCGCCACTGTCCAGACCTGCGGACCCACGACGAGCGCGGCGCGACGTTCTCCGGTGTTGGTGGTGCGGAAGACGATCCCGGGCAACTGCTGCATCAGCAGCCATTCGCGCACGGCTCCGACAACTACCGAGGATTTGGGGATTCCGGTCCGACGGGAGTAGTCGGCCAGCTCCTGATCGAGGGAGTCCGGGAAACGGACGTTGGTCGGCGCCATGAGGCAATCGTAGCCCAAATGCTACGCCGTAGCAGTCTTGCTGCGGCCTATCGGAACAGCGGGCTCCGGCATTGCCATCCGTCAAAAATTACTCTAGGAATAGACCATTCAGCATGGCCTGAATCCTGCGGAGGTCGTCTTGTCCGAAGAGAACGTCGACGGTCTGCACGTCGAGAAGCTGACGGTGCGTTACGGCGGCCTGACCGCAGTGGACGGGCAGACGCTGACCGCGCCGCGCGGGCGCATCACCGGCCTGATCGGGCCCAACGGCGCCGGCAAGACCACCACCTTCAACGCGATCACCGGTGTCGTCCGCCCGGCCGCGGGCAAGGTCGTGCTCTTCGGCGAGGACGTCACCTCCGCCCCGCCGCAGGCCCGCGCGCTCAAGGGCCTCGGCCGCACGTTCCAGCGGATGGAGCTGTTCGAGACGCTCTCCGTGCGGGAGAACGTCCGCATGGGGCGCGAGGCCGCGATGGCCGGACGCAACCCGCTGCGGCACCTCGCCGCCCGCCCCGCCGAGCGCAGGCAGACCAAGGAACACGCGGCCGCGGCGATGGAGCTGTGCGGCATCGCGCATCTGGCCGACCGCCGTCCGGCCGACCTTTCGACGGGCCAGCGGCGCCTGGTCGAACTTGCCCGCGTCTCGGCCGGGGACTTCCGGCTGCTGCTGCTCGACGAACCGTCCTCGGGTCTGGACGGCGCGGAGACCGAGAAGTTCGGCGCGATCCTGCAGACGCTGGTCTCCGAGCGCGGCCTCGGCATCCTCATCGTCGAGCACGACATGGCCCTCGTCATGAGCACGTGCGAGTACATCCACGTCCTCGACTTCGGCAAGCCCATCTTCGAGGGCACCCCGCGTGAGGTGCAGACCTCGGAACTGGTCCGCAGCGCCTACCTCGGCTCCGAAGCCCCGGAGCTCGACGAGCTGGCGGGTTGAGGCCCGGCGGCCTGGAGGTCGTCGCCCACACCACCGTCGTCCTGGCCCGGCACGGGCACGTCGAGCGCGGCGCGGCGGATCCCGGTCTGTCGGCCCGGGGGCACGAAGAGGCGTGCGCCCTGGCAGCGGCGCTGGTGGCCGAGCCCTTCGATGCCGTGTACTGCTCGCCGCTGCAGCGGGCAGTGCAGACGGCTGCGCCGCTGTGCAAGGAGCTCGGCCTGGAGCCGCAGCTGCGCGACGGCCTCGCCGAGTTCGACCGCCACTCCGACGAGTACGTCCTGCTGAGTGCGCTGAAAGCCGCGGGCGATCCTCGCTTCGACGCCTGCATGGCCGGCGACCTGTCCTCCTGGGGCATGGAGCTCGCGACCTTCCGCGCCGAGGCCTGCGACGTGCTGACCGAGATCCTCGACAAGCACGCGGGCGGACGGGTGTTCGTGGTCGCCCACGGCGGCGTGCTCAACGTCCTGCTGGGCAGCGTGCTCGGGCTGGACCGCATGTGGTTCTTCCACCCGGACAACTGCGGGATCAGCCGGGTGGTCGCCGACGCCGACGGCGGGGTGCGCCTGGCATCTCTCAACGAGACGCGCCATCTACCCTGACGTACGTGACCCGCCCCGTCGCTGTCGCCGAAGACGCTTCTGCGCGAGAGTTCGGCACCCGAACTGGCGAGCCTGCTGGTTCGCAGCTCCGCTGCTGGGACGTGGGACGCCGCGCGGATACGGACGGCCGGTCCTGCTGATCCCTGGCTTCGGGCTCGCCGATGCCTCGCTGGAGTTGCTGAGCCGGTGGTTGCGCACGCGGGGGTACCGAACGCACAGGGCCCGGATCGGCATCAATGCCGGATGCTCCGAGAAGCAGTGCGAGCGCCTGGAGAAGCGGCTGGCGGCAATCGCCGCTGACAGTGGCGAGCGGGTGGCGATCATCGGCCACAGCCGCGGAGGGATGCTGGCCAAGGCCCTCGCGAGCGCGCGGCCGGATCTCGTCGCGGGGATCGTCACGCTGGGCTCCCCGACCCATGTGACCCGAGCGAAAGGCCGCCCGGACGCGCAGCTTGCAGCGTGGATGGTCTCGTCCGGTCACCTGCCGAACCTGTTGTCGTGGAAGTGCCTCAACGGACGCTGTCCCACACGATTCCAGCGTGCACTCGCCGGGTCGTTCCCCTCGGCGGTCGGCTTTGTCTCCATCTACTCGCGAAGCGATGCCATCGCGTCGTGGAAGGGCTGTCGGCACCCTGCCGCGAAGCACGTGGAAGTGGACGCCACGCACCTGGGCCTTGCTCACAATCCGGCGGTCTACCTGCCAGGTGACGCGCCGCGTTGCCCACCTTCTGGCCGGTCGCATCAGGGCGCTGTTGAACCTCAGCGAGACGCGGCACCTGCCTGCAGGGTGAGCAGGTTCGCGCTGACGCCGGCCTCGATGAGGTCGAAGGCGTGGTTGACGAGCATCCGCACGTCCTGGCCGGTCGACATCGCGGTGTCGAGCGTCGCCCGCAGCGCCGAGGTGATCGACGACGCCATCAGGTGCAGCTCGAGTTCGCGGGTGTCAGACGGCGGCAGGAACTGCTCGAGGTAGGCGGAGAGGACCTGCTCCCACTCGAGCACGATCTCCAGGTAGCGCTTGCGCGGCGCCGACTCGGAGAACCACAGCGTGATGCAGTCCGCGCGCAGGTCCGGGTCCATGTTGTCGAGGAAGCCGACGACGCCCTCGGTCACCGCGGACCGCGCGAACTGCCACGGGTCCGCATCCCGCGGCGCGGCCTGCAGCGCGGCCTCGAGCTCGGCCAACTGGTCCGCTGCGATCGGGAAGAGCAGGTCCTCCTTGGATCCGAAATAGCGATGGAAGGTGCTGCGGGAGCACATCGAGGCCGCCACGATCTCGTCGAGCGCGACGTTCTCGTAGCCGTGCTCCTTGAACAGCGCGATCGCGTTGCGCGCGAGCGTGTTCCGCAGCGCTTCCTTCTTCTGCTCCCGCAGTCCCATGAGCCATTTTTAGCACACTCAACCAATTGACACGTTGTGTCAGTTTAGGCCATCGTCGTTCCATGCAGCCCGTGGACTCCCCGGGTGTCGACGGCCAGGTCGCCGGAGACACCGCCCAACTGATCGCCGTGTTCATCACCTCGGCAGTCGCCATCGCCGCCGTGGCCGCCGTGGTGATCTGGGCGCGTCGCCGGCAGATCTGGTGGCCCTACCTGGTGATGATCACCGGCGGCCTGACCTGCTTCATGGAGCCGATGTTCGACCACCTCTTCGGCCTGTGGTTCTTCCACGAGGGCCAGTGGACGGCGTTCGAGACCTACGGCATCTCGGTGCCGGTGTGGCTGCCGATCGTCTACGTGGCCTACTACGGCTGCTGGACGATCTTCCTGATCAACCGCTGGTCCAAGGGCGCGACCCCGCAGGACGTGGTCAAGCTCTACCTGGGCTCGGTCGCGCTGGCCGCGTTGGCCGAGATCTTCTACATCAACATGGTCGGCCTCTACGACTACCAGGACTCCCAGCCGTTCCTGGTGGCCGGCTACCCGCCGTGGATCGCGTTCGTCAACGGCGTCCCACCGTTCCTCGCGTCGCTGGTCTTCTTCAAACTGCTGCCCCTATTACGCGGGTGGGAGCACGTCGCGATCTTCGCGGTGACGCCGATGTGCTTCGCCGTCGACTCTTTCGGTGGCGCGTCGCTCTACCTCGCGGCGCGGCATGCGACCGAGGACCCGAACATGTGGCTGCTCCGGGTGCTCGCGATCGTCACGGTGTTCGGTTCCTACGAGCTCATCAAGCTTTCCGCCCGCCTCACACTCGGCTCCCTGCCTCCGACGGCCTCGCCCGATGACGCCGCCCAACCCACTCAATCGGTGGTGCATGTCTGATGGACAGCAACACGTCGATCTTCCTCGTCTGCAGCGGCTTCACCGTCGCGGTGGTCACCGCGATCTGGCTGATCGGGCTCGCGCAGGGCAACCACTCGATGATGGACGGCTACTACGGCTTCGGCTACGCCGTTCCGGTGTGGATCGCCTTCGTGCTGGCTGACGCCGCAGTCACAGGTCGCCGGCGCTCGTGCTGCTGATGGTGTCGCTGCACGGCTGCCGCCTGGGCTGGTACCTCGCGGCCCGGTGGCGCCGGCTACGTGCCGGTGCACGGCGGCGACCCGCGCTACCTGGGCTTCAAGGAGAAGTACTCGCCGGGCTACTGGTGGAAGAGTTTCTTCGCGGTGATGGAGCCGCAGGCCATCCTGATCATCGTCGTCGGCATGACCGCGGTCGTGGGCGTGACGGAGAACCGCGAGGTCACCGGCTCGAACACCGTCGACCTGCTCACGGTGGTCGGCCTGCTCGTCTTCGGCGTCGGCATGTACTTCGAGACCCTCGGCGACGGGCAACTGCAGTCCTTCCTCGCCGACGATCAGCGCGCCCACCGATACCTCAACTTCGGGGTGTGGCGGCACACCCGGCACCCGCACTACTTCGGCAACATCTGCACGTGGTGGGGCATCTGGCTGGTCGCCTTCTCCGGCAACTCCGACCTCTGGTGGACGGCCGCCGGCCCGATCGCGAACACGGCGATGCTCACCCTCGTCCTCGGCGTCGCCTTCCAGGACAAGTACATGGGCGACCGCCCGGAGTACCAGGCGCTGATGACGCGCACGCGCGCGCTGCTGCCCATCCCGGTCAAGCAACAGGAGATCCCGCATGCCGCTGGCGACGCACCCGCCCGAGACCGATCTGATCATGCCCCTGCCGGGACCGGGTGAGAGCTGGGATCCGCACACGATCCACACGCACTACTTCGGGTTCTGTGTGCCGGAGGCGGCGATCGGCGTATTCGCCTACGTGCGCGCCCAGCCGGCGTTCCCGCTGTGCCAGGGCGGCGTGGTGGTCTTCCAGGGCCTGAACAACGTCACGCCGCTCGACGCGGCGCACATGAACTTCGAGGCCACGATGCCGTGGCCGACCCTGGGTGAGCGCACCGTCGAGACCGCGAACGGGCTGCGGATCGAGTTCGTCGAGCTGGGCCGCGTCGTGCGCCTCACTTACGACGCGCCTGACGGCTCCGCGTCCTTCGACGTGCTGGCCACCGGCGTCACCCCGCTGATCGTGCGCGGTCACGTGATGCCGGGGGAGGAGGCCCACCACGGCGACCCGTCCCGGGTGCCCGGCGGCAGCGAGCAATTCATGCATCTGGTCGGCGAGTTGAAGCTGCAGGGCGAGATCTACCCCGTCGACTGCTACTACCCGCGCGACCGGTCCTGGCGGCAGGTCCGGGTGGAGACCCGGAACAACATGCCGGTCCCCCCGGTGGGGTGGTCTCCGATGTGCTTCGGTCCGGATCTGATCTTCAATCAGATCTGTTACGAGCACCCGGACACCGATCCGCAGTGGCTCGGCATCTACGACATGCCGGCCGATCGGCCCACGCACCACTTCGCCTGGCTGCACCAGGGTGACAAGACCCTCGACGTCGTCCGGGTGCGGCGCAACGTACTGGAGACCGACCCGCGTACCTACGCAGCCCTGCGCCAGGAGATCGAGGCCGAGGACGAGACAGGGGCGGTGCACCGCTTCCACGGGGAAGCGATCGCGCAAGCGCTCGCGCCGGCCTGGCCGAACGTGGCCTTCCACGACAACGTCTACCGCTGGACCGACGAGGCCGGCCGGGTCACCTACTGCACGTTCCAGGAGATCTGGTTCGAGAAGTACCAGCGCGGGCTACGGGCCAGGGCGGGCGGCTCGCGGTGAGCACGTCGCTGGCCGTTCGTCGTCCCGCCGGGTTACCGTCGCCGGGTGACGTTGGAGGCGACCAAGCCGAGCTGGCGCGAGCAGAAGCGCGCCCGGTTGCGCCTGGACCTCATGCGCGCCGCCGTGGACCTGATGAAGGAACAGGGCTTCGACGGGACCACCGTCGAGCAGATCGCGCAGCGGGCCGGCACCTCCCCGGCCACCTTCTTCCGGTACTTCCGGACCAAGGAGGACGTCCTCTTCGGCGACACCCCGGATCGGCTCGAAGCATTGCGGGAGAAGCTGGCCGCCGCCGACCGCTCGCGCCCGCCGGTCCTCGTGATCGAGGAGGAGATGGCCGCGGCGCTGATGAGCTTCGCGAACTTCGACGACGAGACGATCGAGCGCGAGTGCCTCGAGCTCTGGGCGAGCGAACCATCTCCGCGGCGGCGCTACATGGAGATCGTCGTCGAGTGGGAGGCGGTTCTCGCCGAATTCCTGGCCGACCGGTGGTCCCTGCCGGTCACCGATTCCCGCTGCCGGCTCACCGCCATGGTCGTGATCACGGTGATTCGCGACGCGCTGGAGGCCGGGGCCGAGGGCAAGGCAGCGGCGCGGGCGGCGATCGAGCGTGGCTACGCCACGGTCAATGCGGGCTTGCTCGCCTCCCTGCCCGAGTAACCCGCGCGCGTCCTGACCCGGTCGTCCCTGCGACGGCCGGGGGCCTTGGCGTGGGCGAAAACCTGCGCAATTAGTCAAGTCGTAAATATTGACAGTGACTCTCATAATCTCTAGCTTCGGTGGCACGGCATACACCTCGGAGGGCCCCCGTGATCCGAACCTCCACCTCGCTGACCCTCGCGGTCGGCCTCGCGGCCGGTGCCGCCTGGGTCGGCCTGACGCCCGGAACGGCCGCAGCTGAGGCTTCCTACGACGCCCTCGCCCGGACCGACGTCTCGACGGTCACCATCGCGAACCAGTCCATCCCGACCGGCATCGACATCGAGGGCGGTGGCCCGGTCGCCCGCGTCCATCAGGACAGCGTCGGCATTCGCGATGCCAGCGCCGCGCTCCCGTACGCCGGCGACACCGTGGCCGGCCTGCCCGGACTCGGCGCCAGCCTGTTCGGTTTCCCGTCCCCGGCCTATCCGTTCGTCGCCGCCTCGACCGCGGGCACCGACCCGCAGACCGTGCGCTATCCGGGGATGACCCTGCGGGCGGACAGCGGCGACTTCGCCACCGAGGCGCGGGCCGAGGGCGGGGACTCGGGCTCGGGGGCCTCGGCCACCTCGCGGATCGAGGAAGGGCGGTTCGGCGACGTCACCGCGATCGCGACCACCGCCGTCGACAGCATCCGGCTCGGCCCCTACGGCACGTTGTCCAACGTCGCGACCGTCGCCCGGGTCAATGCCAACAGCAGCAGTGGCAAGCTCACCCGGTCCTCGAGCAGTTCGATCGGGCGCATCTCGGTCCCGGGTCTGGCGTTCACCGTGCCGCAGGGCAGTCCTGGCGCGATCCCCGTCCCGATCCCGGTCCCCGGCGTTCCGAACCAGGACCCGATCCCCGCGCCGCCGTTCCCGTTCCCGGGCGCCGGCACCGTGTTCCAGGACCCGAACCTCGGCATCCAGGACGGCTACTTCGTGGTCACCCCTCCGGGGCAGGCCCAGCAGAAGTACGTCGTGCCGGCAGGGCCGGTGCTCGAGGCCCTCGCCGCCCAGGGTGTGGCCCTCCGCTACCAGGCTCCGCAGGTCACGGAGACCGGCGTGATCGCCGGGGCGTACATCGTCGAGTACACCCTTCCGGCGCCGCCGCCGAACTCGTACTACACCGGCCCGACCAAGATCACCCAGACGACGGCCTACGGCCTGGCCAGCGTGAACCTGACGCCGGGCGCGGACTCGTTCGGCACCGACGCCGGCACGACCGGCGGCGTGCTCCCGGGGGTCGAACCCGGCGCAGGCGCCGACCTGGCCGCCGTGCCGGGCACGGGTGTGCTGCCCGGCACGGACCTCGGTGTCGTCCGGAGTGCCCACCGTGAACCTGGTGCCGACCGGTGACACGGTCGCGCTCGCCGGGGCTCCTGTCGGTAAGGGCATCGACGACCTCTATCTGCTTGTCATCGCCGCGGCGTTGATCGGCCTCCTCGCTGCGGGGCTGTTCTCCCGGCTCGCCGTCCGCAACGCCTGACGGGAGGGGACGCACGCATGTTCGCCCTTGAGGGCATCACCGCCGGCTACGCCGGAACGACGGTGCTGCGCGACGTCACTGTCGCCGTCCCGCCAGGCTCGGTAGTCGCGCTACTCGGGCCGAACGGGGCCGGCAAGACCACGCTGCTGCGCGTCGCGTCGGGCCTGCTGCGCCCGAGCAGCGGGCGCGTCACCGTCGACGGGGTCGACATGACCGGCGCGACCCCGCACGCCCTGTGCGCAAAGGGGATCTGCCATGTGCCCGAGGGCCGCGGCATCTTCCCGAGCCTGACCGTCCGCGACAACCTCGTCCTGCTGAGTAAGCGCGGGACGGAACGCGAATCGCTGGAACGCGCGATCGAGGTCTTCCCCCGCCTCGGTGAGCGGCTGCCGCAGCTGGCCGGAACCATGTCCGGCGGCGAGCAGCAGATGCTGGCGCTGGCCCGGACCTACATGCAGAAGCCCCGCATCGTGCTGCTCGACGAGGTCAGCATGGGCCTGGCGCCGACCATCGTCGACGAGATCTTCACCTTCCTCGACCTGATCGCGCGCGAAGGTTCCAGCCTGCTGCTGGTCGAGCAGTACGTGACCCGCGCACTTGCCGCGGCCGACTACGTGTTCCTGCTCAACCGGGGCCGGGTCGTGTTCGCCGGCGAGGCCGGCGAGGTGGACGTCGACGCCCTCGCCGCCGAGTACGTAGGCAGTGGTCACTGATGGGGGCGCACTGATGGACGCCTACCTGCCGTTCATCGTCATCGGAGTCGTGACCGGCTCGATCTACGGCCTTTCCGCGATGGGCCTGATCCTCACCTACAAGACCAGCGGCGTGTTCAACATCGGGCACGGCGCGGTGTGCGCGGCCTCCGCGTTCACCTTCTACAGCCTGCGCGACCAGGGCGGCCTGCCGTGGGGGTTCGCCGCCGTCCTCGTGGTCCTGGTGTTCGGGCCGCTGACGGGGCTCGTGCTCGAGCGTCTCGCGGTCGCCTTGGCCCCGGTGTCGACCGCGTACAAGATCGTCGGCACCGTCGGACTGCTGGTCGCCATTCGCGCGTTGATCGGCATCATCTACGGCGACAGCGGCAAGTTCTTCTCCCCGTTCCTGCCGCAGGACCGGGCCTTCGATCTGGCCAGCGTGACCATCGGCTGGGACGACATCATCACGCTGCTGATCGGTGCCACCTCGGCCCTCGCGCTGTTCCTGTTCTTCCGGGTCTCCCGGCTCGGCACGGCGATGCGCGGTGTGGTCGACGACCCGCAGCTGCTGTCCATGGCGGGAACCTCGCCGAGCGCGGTGCGCCGTGCCTCCTGGATGATCGGCAGCTCGTTCGCCGCCATGTCCGGCGTGTTGTTCGCCGCCGTGCAGAACCAGCTCGACGTCAACGTGCTCACCCTGCTGGTCGTGCAGGCCTTCGGCGCGGCGACCATCGCGCGCTTCCAGAGCGTGCCGATGTGCTTCGTCGGCGGCATCGCGGTCGGCGTCCTGCAGAAGGTGATCAGCAAGGCCATCGGCAGCCACGAGCAGCTGCAGGGCATCGACCTGGCCGTGCCGTTCCTGGTGCTCTTCATCGGCCTGCTCGTCATCCCGCGCCGCAAACTGGTCGAGGTCGGCCGGGTGGCCCGGCCGCGACCGGCCCCGCGAAGCCCGTTCACGCCGCAGGTCCGCGGCCTCGGCTACGGCGCCCTGTTCGTCCTCGCGTTGCTGGTCCCCACCTTCGCCTCGGCCAAGCTGCCCGGCTACAACGTGGCCCTGACCCAGGTCGTGCTCTTCGCCTCGCTGCACCTGCTGGTCCGGACCTCCGGCCAGATCTCGCTGTGCCACTTCGGCTTCGCCGCGGTCGGGGCGGCGACGTTCGGGCACGCGCTGGAGCACGACTGGCCGTTCTACCTCGCCGTGCTGGCCGGCGGCGCCGCGTGCCTGCCGATCGCGCTGATCGTGTCGGTGCCGGCGATCCGGCTCTCCGGTCTCTACCTCGCCCTGGCGACGCTCGGCTTCGGCATCGTGCTCTCGCAGTACGCGTACTCCAAGGAGTTCATGTTCGGTGGCGGCCAGCTGATCACCGAGAAGCCGGCCGGCTTCGAGAGCGACAAGGCCTACTACTACCTGCTGCTGGCGATCGCGATCGCGTCGGTGCTGTTCGTGCTCGCGGTCGAGCACTCCCGGCTGGGCCGATTGCTCCGGGCCATGTCCGACTCGCCGATCGCACTGTCCACGCTGGGCACCTCGGTGAACATCTCCCGCGTCATCGTGTTCTGCATCTCCGGGTTCCTGGCCGGCATCGCGGGCTGTCTGTACGCCTCGCTGTTCGGCGCGGTCACCCAGGACGCGTTCAACTTCGTGCAGTCCCTGGTCGTGCTCGCCGTCCTCGCGATCGCCGGTCGGACCACGGTCATCGCCGCGTTCCTGGCACCGTTCCTGCTCTACGTCGTGCCGGTGTACATCGACAGTTCCGAGGCCACCCAGTGGCTCCAGCTCGGCTTCGGCCTCGGCGCCATGGTCGCCGCGGTCACCTCACAAGGAGCCGTGCGCGACTGGCTGGCCCGGGAATCGGTCCGACACCGCGATCGCGCGGACGGACCGGCCGGCACCCGCCAGTTCGGGGAGCCACCCCCACAACGTCCGGCACAGCGCGAAATGGCTGGGGTCGGCTCATGACGGAGGTATCGCAGTGAAAAGGCAGTGCTCATGAAGACGACCCGACGTACCCAGCGCACAGTTGCGGCGTAGCCATCGCCGGCGCTGGGCCACGGCGGCGCTGAGCGTCGTCGCGCTGGGCGTGGCGGCCGGATGTGGGACGCAGGTCGACGACGCCCGGATCGAGGCGGTCGGCAACGGCTACAACGCCCCGGTCGTGGCCGGCGGCGGCACGGTCGCCGACCCGGCGACGGGTGCCATCGACACCGGCACCGGTGCGGTCGTGCCGGGTGCGGTCACCGCCCCCGCGGCCGGGACTGCTGGCCCCGCGACCGGCGCCGTTCCCGGCGCCAGCACCGCTCCGGCGGCCGGAGGTGCCGCAGGTGCGAAGCCCGGAGCTTCGACCGGTGGCGCAGCGGCGGCGGCGAACCCGGCTACCGCGGCCTGCACCAAGCAGCTCTCGCCGATCATCCTCGGCCAGACGCTGGCCACCTCCGGCCTGATCGGCTCCACCATCGGCAACCTGCGTCAGGGCGTCGCGCTCTGGGCCAAGGCGATCAACGCCCGAGGGGGCGTCCAGTGCCACCCGGTGCAGGTCACTTCGCTCGACGACGGGTCGGACTCGGCCCGCGTCGCCTCGAACTGGAACACGCTCAAAGAGCGCGGCATGATCGCGATGGTCGGAGCCGGCGAGCCGATCACCATCGGTGCGCTGCGGGCGTCGGCGGAGCGGGACAAGATCCCCGTCGTGGGCGGCGACGTCGTCGCGCTCGACTGGCAGCAGAGTCAGTACATCTTCCCGCAGGGCGGCGACTCGCTGACCGCGTACGACGGTTCGACGATCGAGGCGGCCAAGCACACGCCCGGGGCGAAGGTCGCCGGGATCATCTACTGCGTCGAGGCCTCGGTCTGCACCGACATCAAGAACAACTTCCCGAACTCGGCCCGGCTCGCCGGGGTGAGCGTCTCGGTCACCAAGGCCGTCTCGCTCACCCAGTCCGACTACACCGCCGAATGCCAGGCGTTCAAGGACTCCAAGACCGACATCGTCTGGCTCGCGCTCGACGGGTCCGCGAACACGCGCTTCGCCCGGTCCTGCGCGCAGCTCAACTACTTCCCGCAGCTGGCCACCAGTGCGATCGGCATCCCGCCGGCCGCCGCCGGTGATCCGGCGCTGCAGAAGAACACGGTCTACCTCGGCGGCCAGAACGTCCCGTTCCCGACCACCGACACCCCGGGTGCGCAGGAGTTCCACGCCGCACTGAAGCAGTTCCTGCCCTCGTTCACCCCCGACGGCAACACCATGGCGGGCTGGGCGTCGGGCAAGCTCTTCGAGGCCGCGCTGGCCAAGGTCGCGGCCAAGGCGCGGGCCGGGGACGTGACCACGGAGATGGTTCTCGAGGGTCTGTGGCAGATCAAGAACGAGACGTTGAACGGACTGGCGCCGGAGCTGACCTTCGTCAAGGGCGGACTGCCGAAACTTCCGCGCTGCTACTTCGTGCTCCTGCTCAACGCCAACGGCGTCACCGCGCCCCAGGGCAGCAAGCTCAACTGCATCAAGGACAAGTGAGGGCTGACGTGTCTGTACGCATCGCTGTCATCGGAGCCGGCATGGCGGGGCTGACCGCTGCCTACCGCCTGGAGAAGGCCGGGAACGCGGTCACCGTGTTCGAGGCCGAGGATCACGTCGGCGGACGGGTCACCACGATCCGCAAGGGCGACTACCTGATGGACCTGGGGGCGGCCGTATACCTCGGCACCTACCGGGACGCCATCGAGCTGATCAAGGAGTGCGGCCTGTCCGGCCAGTTGCAGGAGCGTCCCGCGATGGGCGCCATGCCGCGCAACGGGAAGGTGCACGTCTTCGACTACAGCAAGCCGGTCCGGGCCGCGCTCAAGACCAAGGCGCTGTCGTGGCCGGCCAAGCTGAAGGCGATCAAGCTGGCCCGGCTGCTGGTCAAGCACCGCAACGACCTCGGGTACTACGACTACTCGCGGATCACCGCACTCGACACCGAGTCCACCGCCGACTTCGCCGCGAAGAACCTCAGCCCCGAGCTGTCGGAGTACCTCACCGAGCCGCTGGTGCGCGGGACCTGGGCGGCGGACGACGGGGAGTCCTCCAACGGCCTGATGATGTGGACGATCCGCAACATGCTCGTCCCGTCCGTGTTCAATCTGGACTCCGGCTGCGACACCCTGGCCAGGGAACTCGCCAAGTCCGCCAAGGAGGTCCGGCTCTCCACCCCGGTCACGCGCGTCACCGACCTGGGCACGCACTGCGCGGTCACCTCGGTGTCCGGCGGCGAGGAGGTGACCGACGAGTTCGACGGCGTCGTCATCGCCACCACCGCCAAGCCCGCGCTCGCGATGTACCCGGACATGCCGGCCTACCAGCGCGAGTACTACGAGCAGACCCGCTACCGCGGGCTGATCACCGTCTGCGTCGGGCTGACGATGCGGCCGACCGACCCGCAGACCTACATCCTCATCCCGCGCAAGGAGGACCCGGCCGCCATCGCGGTGATCGGCGACCACATCAAGGCCGCCGGCCGGGCCCCGGACGGCAAGTCGCTCTACACCGTGCTGTTCTCGCACGAGTACCTGTGGGCGAATGAGGACAAAAGCGACGAGGCGGTGATCCAGGAAGCGATCGAGACGATCGCCCGCTACCACGGGGATATCGCCCCCTACGTGGAGGAGACGGCGATCAAGCGGTGGAAGGAAGTCGTCCCCGTGGTTCCGACCGGCGGCTTCACCAAGATGTTCGAGTACAAGAAGCAGATCGACGCCCGGGCCCGCGTGCAGTTCGCCGGTGACTTCGACCGCATTCCCGGACTCAACGGCGCCTCGGTCAGCGGTTCGGAGGCGGCGGAGCGCATCCTGTCCCACCACCGCGCCTGGAGCGCGACGCCGGTCTCATGAGCCTCGATCCCAACTCGCCACCGCGGCCCGCCGCCGAGCCGCTGCTCGGCGCGCGCGCGACGCTGGTCGAACCGCGCAGCAGCGCCCGTGCAATCCAGATCGTCTGGATCGTGCACGGGCTGCTCTGGCTGTCGCTGATCACCTACTGCTGGACGCGCTGGGTGGTCTCCGGCAATTTCACCCCGAACACGCTCGGCCGCGGCGATGAGCCCGACTGGTACGTGATCCTGGTACGCACGGTCGAGATCGTCTTCGGCATCGGCATCACCAGTTGGCTGCTCTGGGTGTTCGTGATCCGGCCCAAGCTGCGCACCGGCAGCCTGTCCTTCGACGGGTTGTTCTTTCTGGGCTCCTTCCTGCTGTTCTTCCAGGAGCCCTGGATCAACTGGACGACCTACCAGTTCCAGTACGCCACGACCTTCGTGAACTTCGGCAGCTGGCTCAACTTCATCCCGGGCTGGAGCTCGCCGAACGCCGAGCTCATCCCCGTCCCCATGGTCTACGCCACGGCGTACCTGTGGATGTGCGGCTGGATGGGATGGTGGGGCTCGCGCTTCATGAGCTACCTGCGCCGCAAGGACCCCTCGATCAGCAACTTCTCGATGATCGCGAAGACCTTCGGCGTGATGGTCGTGATCGACGTGATCGTCGAGAACATCATGGTGCGGACCCAGCTGATCAGTTACAGCTCCACGATCCCGGAACTGACGATCTTCTCCGGCACCGACTACCAGTGGCCGATCCTCGAACCGCTGTCCTGGTGCGGCACGTTCATCCTGCTGTCCTGTCTGCACTTCTTCCGGGATGACCAGGGCCGGTCCTGGCCGGAGCGCGGGATCGACCAGTTGAAGATCAAGAGCGGGAAACTCAAGACCTTCCTGCGTTTCTCGGCGATCGCCGGGTGCTGCCAGCTCACGATCCTGGTCGCCTTCAACCTCCCCTACTGGTTCTACGCGCTGCACTCCGGTCCGATGCCTCAGGAGTTCGTCGAACGCGAGTGGCGCAACGGCGGCGTCTGTGGGCCGGCCACGCCGTACGCCTGCCCCGACCCCGAGCTGCCGATCGCACGCAAGGGCGCGGTGACAAATCGGCTCGACGGCACGACGACGGGCCCCTGCCAGGGGCTGACCGGAACCGAGCGCAGCGTGTGCGTGCGGAAGGAGGCTCCTAACGATGGCCGTCCGTGAACTGCTCGAGCCACCGCGCGAGATGGTGGTCCCGGAGACCATGCAGACCGTCATGACGGTCGCGGTGGGCAGCGTGCTCGTGCTGCTGCTCGTCGGCATCACGGCGCTGTGCATCCGCAAGCGGACGCCGCTGTACCTGCTGATCATGGTCGGCGGCGCGATCTGCATGTTCAACGAGAGCGCGCTCGACATCCTCGGGCACTGCTACTTCCCGGAGATCGGGGACTGGCAGGCTTACTCGACGCTCGACCGGGCCATTCCGATGTGGGTCGCGTTCTCCTATGTCGCCTATTTCGGAGGGCTGACCGCGCTCGAGGTGTACTGCCTGCGCCGCGGGGTGAGCCGCAAGCAGATCGTGGCCGGGCTGCTCACCATCGAGAGCCTGAACTGCCTCCTCAAGCTGCCACCCCTGAAGAAGGACCTCTACACGTACTACGGCGAGCAGCCACTGCGGATCGCGGGCGAGTTCCCGGCGGTGTGGCTGGTCTTCAATTGCGTCGGCTCCTTCCTCGCCGCCTGCATCATCTTCAAGGCCCTGCCGTACCTGAAGGGCCCGCGGATGTTGTTTGTCGTGCTGATCCCCCCAGTGTGCCAACACGCCGCGTTCTGGTTGGGCGTGCCCTATGTCGCCGCGATCAACAGCGACGCGAGCCACGGCGTGATGACGCTCGCGGCCCTGGTCACGATCTCGCTCGGGCTGCTCGTCGTGTACACGCTGATCGATCTGGTCGCCGACCGGGGCGAATCCCGCTCCGGACAGGCACCCGTTGCCGAGGTCCGCGAGCCGGCGCCCCCAGTCCCCGCCCTACGCGGTTAGAAGGAGAGGTCTCATGGAGATCGTCAAGTACCTGCGGGTGCAGTGGGACCGGGCGGGCGCTGTCCTCTGCCTGGTCCTGGGCGTGGGCGTGGTGTTCCTCGGCTACTTGGGCACGGCACGCACGGAGTACATCGCCAAGCAGATCCCGTTCCTCATCTCCGGTGGGATCGCCGGGCTGATGCTGCTGACCGTGGCCGCCGTCCTGTGGATCTCGGCCGACCTGCGGGACGAGTGGCGCGCCATGTGTAAGCAGAGCGAGGCGATCCGCGCGGAGCAGAACGAACGGCGCACCGAACTGCGCGAGTTCATCGCGCACGAGATCGCCCGGCAGTCTGGGGCGACGAGCCGCACGGGCTCGCCGTCGTGACCATGGCCGTCGAGGGCTGGGGGCCGTTCCGGGCGCTTCCGACCCGCAAGGCCGAGGTGTCGGTGCCGGCCGCCGGTACGTCCCTCGATGGCACGCGGCGCTACCTCGGGGCGGTCACGCCGTGGCGCCGCCGCGAGGGGGTCGCCTCGGCGGTCATCGCCCTGATCGGTGCGGTCGGCGTCGGTGTGTGCTGGAACGGCGCCAGCCGGGAGGCCGCGTTCCGCGACCAGATCGGCTGGACCGTCGGTGCCTTCTTGTTCCTCGCCCTGTTCGTCCTGGCTGGAGTGCTCTGGCTGATGGTCGGCTTCCGTCAGGTCCGGCACGGCATCCACGAACTGCTGGCGGACATGAACATGGTCTTCCGGCTCGAGGACGTCACCGATCTCCTGGGTACGCCGCAGGATGAGCCGAGCGGACTGGACCTGGTGGTTGCCCCGGGCATGAACCGCGCGCACCGGCCGGACTGTCTGCTGGCCAAGGGCAAGCAGGTCCGCGCGCTGACGCCCGCCGAGCGCTCCGATTACCCGCCCTGCGGAATGTGCCTGTAGTTCAGCCCAGCGGCGGCATGCCCGTCGTGGGCGCGATCTCCACCAGCGTCCGCCGGGTGAACAACCAGCTCCCGTCCACCTTCGCGTAGCGGTCGTCGTAGTACCCCAGAATGCGCACCGGGTTGCCGAGCACGGAAGCTTCGACGTGCAGATGCGTGGTGGACGCCGCGGTCATCCCGTCGTACGCGGTGAGCTGGTGGTTGCTGCTCAAGTGGATGAGGTAGCCGATCATCGGCGCCATGCTCGGGAAGAACGCAGCGATCGCCTCCCGTCCGCTGCACAGGGGCAGGCCGATGACGGTTTCGTCGAAGATCCCGTCCTCAGCGAAGAGCTCGGCGATCTCCGAGTAGCGGCCCGTGTCGCAGCGGAAGGCGTAGCGGGCACCGAGTTCCTGGATCGCGAGGCGTTCCTCGAGCGGGGCGATGGTCATGGGGAGAGCCCTTCTGGGGCGCCGATGCGGATGCCGAGCTCGCCGGCGGCGGTGCGCGGGTCGCCAAGTACTTCGGAGGCGGCCCGGACGCCGCTGACGCCGGTCGTGGTCAGCGCGATCGCGACCTGCACGATCCCCGCGGCCGTCAGCCCGTAGACGTCGGTGCAGGTGGCGGTGATCCGGTGCCCCTCGGTGATGGCGGTGACGGAGTACTGCCCTGGGTGCTCCACATTCGACGCCGGAAACCGTCGTAGCGCCGCATCCAGCGCGGTGCGCACCTGCCGGGAGCCACATGCGCGTGCCGAGGCCCGAAGCACGGCACCCGTCACCCGAGGCAGCGGGGTCACCAGGTAGGCGTCGATGGACCGGGCGGGGTGGTACCGCGAGATGACCAGCGGATCGGGGACCGCGAACCGTACGGCGGGGCCACCGGGAAGGGCGCGGTGCGGGACCCCGTCCCGGATGACGATGGCGCCCTCGCCGAGGATGTCGAGGGTCGACCGTGCCGTCCCGCCCGACGGCCGCAGCCCGCGTAGCCGGTAGGCGAGCGCCACCCTCTCCGTCGGACCGTATTCGCGCAGCGAGACCGCCGCGGCGAGGTCGGCGAGCAGGGAGGAGAGCCCGACCGCAGGCACCAGCGGAGTGGTCGCGTCCGCGAATCGCCGGAGCAGGGTGAGGCAGTACACAGGCTCGCCCGTGGTGTCGACGTAGGGGAGGCCGTTGCGTACGGCGCCCGCCGCGATGGGCAGGCCGTGGCGTCCGAACGGCCCGACGCAGTTGGCGACGACGTCCGCGCCGGCCAACGCCTTGTCCAGACCTGCCGGGTCGGCCAGGTCGAGGATGCGGGTCTCCGCACCGCCGAGATCATCGCTGAGCCGGGACAGCGCTCCGGCATCGCGTCCGGCCAGGATCAACGACAGACCGGACGCATGGGCTGCGCGGGCGACCCGCGATCCGGTGACCCCGGTGGCGCCCGCGACCCACAGCGTCGGAGGACGTTCAGGCATCGCCGTCTACGGCGCGTCCCAGGTGCGGCCGCCACCCGAGTTCGGTGCGCAGCATCAGATCCCGCTTCGCCCGGACCAGCGGTTCGAAGCAGTCGACCGGAGCCTGCCCGGCGTAGGCGACGCAGGCGTTGCAGAAGGTGCAGGCCGGCGACGGTTCGCCGTTGCTCACCAGATGCCGGAACAGCAGCGGGTCGGCGATGAAGCTGCGGGCCGCCGATACCGCGTCGCAGTCCCCGTCGTTCAGGGCGCGCTCGATCGCGTCCCGGTGCTGCCACCCGCCGACGCAGATCACCGGAATGGACAGGGCGCGGGTGAACTCGCGGGCGAAGTCGACGTTGAAGCCCTCGCGGTAGCGCCAGGCGAGGTTGCCGAACCCGGCCAGAGCGGGACGCAGGCACGTGAAGGCGCGCCGCCGGGCCGGCGGTAGCTCCGCGAACAGGCCCTGGCTCAGGCCCTTGAACAGCTCTCCGAAGCGGCCGCGCACGAGGTACATCCCGGACTCGTAGTGCCCGACCGAGATTTCGATGCCGTCGACGCCCGCGTCCTGCAGCGCCCGCGCGACCTCGACCAGGCCCGTGGTGTCCAGGCCGTCCCGGCCCGCGAGCTTGTCGTGCCCGTTCAGCTTGACGATGATCGGCCAGCCCGGGCCGACCCGCTCGCGGACGGCCGCGATCACCTCGAGCGGGAACCGGAGCCGGCTGGCCGGGCTGCCGCCGTAGGCGTCGGTGCGGCGGTTGGTGTACGGGGTGAGGAACTGCGAGAGCAGGTAGCCGTGTGCCAGGTGGACCTGCACGCCGTCGAAGCCCGCGCGCTGCAGTCGTTCGGCCGCCTCGGCGTAGTGTGTTGTTGTCGCGGCGATCTCGTCCACCCGCAGCGGCCGCGGCCGGGTGCCGGTGGACAACTCGCGCACCGCGGAGGCCGATACGGGGTCGGGGTGGTTTGCGGTCTGCCGGCCGCAGTGGTTGATCTGGCCGAAGATCCGCGAGCCGTGCCGGTGCACGACGTCGGTGAGCTCCCGCAGTCCGGGGATGCGGTCGTCCCGGTCGGCGGCGAGTTCGCGCACGACGCCCTGCGCGGCGGGGGAGATGTAGGCGTTGCCGGTGATGATCAGCGGTGTGCCACCGGCGGCGATGGGCTCGTAGAACTCCAGCAGCTCGTCGGTGACGTAGCCGTCGAGGGAGGCGCGGGTTTCGTGCGTCGCGCTCTTGAACAGCCGACCCGGCAGCTCAAGCGAGCCGAGTTGCAATGGCGTGGTCAGGGTGGGCACGGCGTCAACCGACCGGCTGCAGGGCCTTGATTGCGGCGCTGGTCTCGAGGCTGCGCACGATGGAGGTCGCGGCCTCGGCCGGGTCGAGCACGAACGCGGCCATGTCGAGGATCCCGACGAAGTCGATGCCGGCGTCCAGGTAGGGCGCGAACTGCTTCGCGGCGTCCGCGGGCGAGCCGATGAAGAACGACTTCTCCACCATCTCCCGGGTGGCGCGCGCAGCCCAGTCCTCGACCTCGGCCCGGCTCATCGACAGCGGCAGCATCTTCATCGCGTAGTGCCAGTCGTCGGCGAACGGCGGCTCGATGCCCTCGTCCCGCCAGTCCGGCATCATGATGCGCCCGGCGATCGCGGTCAGCCAGCGCGTGAGCTTGTTGTCCATGGCGCGGTCCAGGACGTTGTGGTCCTCGTGCAAGAGCATCGTCGCCCAGACCCCGAACCGGAACGCGTCGGGATCGCGGCCCTTACGTTCCAGTTGCTCGCGGATCTGCGCCCGTTGCTCGGCGACCCGCTCCGGAGTGGTCCAGACGAACGGGCACATCGTGCAGAACCCGTCGGCGTAGCTGGTGGCGAGGTCGAGGATCTTCTCGCCGCCGCCGAGGCCCCACAGCTGTGGACGGTTCGGCTTGGCGGTGCCGATCCAGGCGTCCCGCAACGTGGTGTGGTGGCCCTCGAAGCTGACCGGCTCGTCGTTGGCCAAGAACAGTTCGTTGATCCGGTAGAAGTCCTCCAGTCGCTTGAGCCCCTCCGAGCGCTTCCAGCCGAACGGCTTGCACTGCTTGATCTCGCCAGCGCCGAGCTGGACGATCGTCCGCCCCCCGGTCAGGTCGGTCAGGGTGCGCACCGATTGCGCGAGCTCGGCCGGGCCGCGGCGGATCGAGTCGACGGACATCACGATGCCGAGCTCCGGTGCGGCGGCCGCGGCGTAGCCGGCCATGACCCACACGTCGTGGAAGGAGTCGCAGTCCGGCATCACCGCCGCGAGCGGGGTGTTCTCCGGCGTCCAGAGCGCCTGCGGGTACCAGGAGGTGAGCTGATCCCAGACCTGGAAGTAGTCAACGCAGCCGCCGGCCTGGATAGCGGCCGCAGCCTGGGCGAACGCCGACGGCGGAAAATGGCGGTCGGCGATGATCGGGATGCTGGTTTCGACCCTCATGCCTGGTAAGGTAGTTAGATCTAACTAACTACGCAAGTCCAGTTCGAAAGGCACGGTTGATGCGGCTTTCGCAGACGGAACGGCGCAGCCAGTTGCTCGAGGCGGCGCGGGCCGAGTTTCTTTCCCGGGGTTACGCCGCAACTCGCTTGCAGGCCGTCGCCAAGGCCTGCGGCGTCACCGAACCGATGGTCTACAAGCACTTCGAGTCCAAGGACGAGCTCTTCGACGCGGCGATCATGCAGCCGCTGCACGACCTGATCGCCGCTCGGATCGCGGAGATCCTGGCGATGCCGGCCGACCCGGCTGGTGCGGCGCAGCTCGAGACGACCCGAGCGTTCATGCGGACCCTGCTCCGCACCTTCGCCGAGTCCGTGCACCCGATCGGGATGGTGCTGTTCGGCGAGGCGGAGCACGCCGAGAACCTCTACGGCCGGCACCTCCGGCCGCTGATCGATGCTGCGGTCCAGGCGAGTGAGGCGACGTGGTCGACCTGGCCGCACCGCGACTACGACATCCGCACCGCTATGAACGCCGCCTTCGGGATGGCGTTCTGGACCGCCCTGACCCACTCGCTCGACGGCGCCGATTCCAACCTCGACGCGGTTGCGGATCAGCTGGGGGACATTCTCTTCAACGGCCTCAAGGCGCGCTGACGGCGCGCGCGAGATTTCAGTCGCCGACGGCGGCCCGGACCCGGTCCAGCACCTCGACAAGGTCGGCCCGGTCCTCGCCGGTCGTGCCGGCTAGGCCGTATCCGAGCTTCTCCAACGCCGCGGAGGCACGTTCCAGCAGTTCCCGGCCGGCATCGGTGATGCTGACCAGCGTCGCGCGCCGGTCGGATGGGTGCGGTGCGCGCGCCAGCAGGCTTCGCGCCTCGAGCCGGTCGACGGCCAGCGTGGCGGTCGTGGGGTGCACCAGCAGGCTGCGGGCCAGCCGGGCCAGCGGCCGGGTGCCGTTGTCGGACATCGCCAGCGTCATCAGCAGCATGTAGTCGTTGAGTTTGATGTCGTGCGGTTTGAGTTCCTGCTCGATCGCGGTCGACATCAGCCGGTGTACCCGCAGGACGGAGGTCATCGCGAGGAAGGAGCCCTCGTCCGCGCCGAAGTTCTGATTGCGCCAGTGCTGGCGGGCCCGGCTCACCGGGTCGGACCGGTGCGTCGATGCGCTGGGCTTTGGTGCCGCCATCTCTCAGGCCTTTCCGGTGAAGGTGTCGATCACACTGCTCAACCCGGCCGCGAGGGCGGGGTCATCGGTGAGCGGACCCACGATCGCGGCGCGGGTGGCCTGATGCAAGGTCAGCCCGCGGCCGACCAGGATCGCGGCGGCAATCAGCATTCGGGTCGAGGCGACCTCACGCAGGCCCGCATCTTGGACCCTCCGCAGGGCCTGGCCCAGCGCCACCAGGTCATCGGCGAGGGCCGCGTCCGCCCCGGTCTCGGCGATCAGCACGGCGCGTTCGACCTCCGGGGTCGGGAAGCCGAGTTCGATGGCGATCATCCGCTGGCGGGTGGAGACCTTGAGGTCCTTGAGGATCGACTGGTAGCCGGGGTTGTAGGAGACCACCAACTGGAAACCGTCGGCCGCGGTGAGACGCACGCCGCCGAGGCGCTCGAGGTACAACTCGCGGCGGTGGTCGCACAGCGAGTGGATAGCCACCACCGCGTCCTGGTGTGCCTCGACGATCTCGTCGAGGTAGCAGATCGCGCCCTCGCGCACGGCGCGGGTGAGGGGACCGTCCACCCAGGTCGTGGAGCCGTCGGTGAGGGTGAACCGGCCGAGCAGATCGGTCGCGGTCATGTCCTCGTGGCACGAGACCGTGTACAGCTCCGTGCCCACCTTGTGCGCGACGTGCTCCACCAGGCGGGTCTTGCCGCACCCGGTGGGGCCCTTCAGCATCACCGGGAGGCCGGCCTCCCAGGCCGCGTGGAACACCTCGACCTCGTCGCCGACCGGCAGGTAGTACGGCTCGTCCGCCACCTTGTCCTCTCTCAGGTCTCCTGGTCTCACGGTTCTCGACGCCGGGCCGTGGCCAACCGCAGGGCAGAGCCGAAAGCCTCGCGCACGCGGTGGTCGAGTTCATCGGGACCGGCCAGGTGCAGGTGGGTGACCTCGCCCCACACCTCGTCGACGACCCGCGATTCGAGGGAGGTTCCCACCCCGATGCTCACGCACCCGACGCCGGCCGCCAAGGCCTCGCGCAGCGCGAGTCGCGAATCCTCGCGCGCGTACCGGTCCTCGTAGCCGTCGTCGTAGGGCAGGCCGTCGCCGACGACCACCAGCAGCTGGTGGGAGGTGCCGGCGCCGCGACTCAGCAACCTTGTGCCGTGCCGCACCGCGGCACCCAGGCGGGTGAAGTCCGCGGGCCGGATGGCGGCCAGCCGCGCCCGCGCAGCCTCGTCGTAGCGACCGCCGAAGTCCTTGACGCGCAGGAAGCGCACGTCCTCGCGGCCGCGGGAGTTGAACGCGTACACCGCGGTGCGGTCACCCAGGTCGGAGAGGACGGAGGCGAGGCGGTGCACGACGTGGCGTTGCTCGTCGAAGAGCCGGCGGCCCTCGTCCGCTCCCGCAGTGGAGCCGGTGGCGTCGAGCAGCACCAGCACGCCGAGGTCACGGGCGGTCCAGCTGCGGGACTCGAAGACGCGGGGATCGTCGGAGCCACCCAGGCGGCGCTGCACCAGGTGCTCCACCACCGCGCACATATCGAGGGAGTCGCCGTCGCGCAGGTTGCGCCGTCGCTGCGGTGCCGAGCCGATCCGGGCGAGCTGTCGGCGCAGCACGCTGTCCTCGGCCGTCGGCAACGGTGTGAGCTCGGCGTCGGGGGCCGGATCGAGGTCGTAGACAGTGCACCAGGCCTCGCGGTAGCCGGCGCGGTGGCAGTCCCACTCGGGGTATCGAACGCCGGGTACGGGCACGCCCCCGCGGGTGAACTCGGCGGCCTGCCCCTGCAGTACGTGGGCCGGGGCGCGGCGATCCGCGGAGCGCGCGCCCGAATGGAGGCCGGGTCCGCCGCCCTTGACCCGGGTGCCGCCTGCCAACATCCGCGACATCCGCGTCAGCGGCGAATCCAGCGGAGTGCCGATGAGGTCGAAGATCCGGCTCTCCTCGGCAGCGGCGTCGTCCTCGGGCTCGGGCGCCGCGTTCCGGCGCAGGAGCTGGGGGTGGATCGTTCCCAGCCATTCCGGTGCGGCCGGAAGCGGACCGCGGTCGCGGGCCATGTCCAACGAGGCTGAGGCCGAGGTGGTGGTCGGAGCTCCGAGCGCGAGAATGCGTCCGGCCACGCGGCGCGGCAGCAGCCACGCAGTGTTGGCGGCGCGGGTCGCTTCCAACACCAGGTAACGCTCCACAACCGCGGTAGTGGCTCGTCTGAGGCCGCGAATCTGATCCGGCGTCAGGCTCCTCAGTGCGAGCAGGGCGGCCTGCACCGCCAGCGGGGCGCGCGGGTCGGGGTGCTCCGTCGGTATCGCAATCGTCGCGCCGTCGACGTACGCACGATCCTCAGTCGTGCCGACGACGCTGACCTGGGCGCCGGACACGCAGCGCGCCAGCAGGTCGAGGCTCATCGACGAACAATATTCGCCGCCGCGCGCTCACCCCAGGCGACCGCGGTGTTCTGGCCGGTCTGGGACAGCCAGTCACCGGCGTACTGGATCGGCGAGGTCGGGTCGATCCCGGCGGCGAAGTCACCGATGGCGCGGTAGACGCCGGGCTTCGTGTGCGGGAGGGCGGGGGACCAGCGGCGGACGTAGGTGAGCTCGACGCCGAGGTTACCGACCAGTCCGACCAGTGTCCGCAGGGACCGCTCGACGATGTCCTCGTCGCTCCGGTCGAACCAGGCGTCCGCGGCGCTCATCTCCCACGAGACCGTGAACAGACCGCGCCCGGCCGGTGCGCGGTCGCGGGCCTTGTTGCTCTCCACGATGATCATCGCGATCTCGCTGTCCTCGCTGCGCGGGAACTGCACGAGGAACGCGGGGGTGGACGGCGCGCGGGTGGTGCCGATGGAGACGTTGATCGCGCGGGTGAAACGCAGTTTTCCGGCCAGCGCCGCGAGCCGTGGATCTGCGCAGATCGCCGCGGCCTGCGGCGGCGGACACGCGACCACGGCCGCATCGAAGTGCTCGGTTCCGGCCAGGGTACTGACGTCGACGCCGGTGACTGCATTCGTCACCGACGACACGGCGGTGTGCAGCCGCAGCTCGCCGCCGATCCGCTTCACCAGGGCGTCGATCACGCTGGCCTGTCCGCCGGCCAACGTTCCGAGCGAACCGGCGACGGCGTTGATCAAGCCGGACATCAGTTCAACGCGGCTGACCTGGTCGGAGTTCGCGAGCAGCAGAGCGCGGGTGATCGGCTCGCCGAGGAATTCATCGGCCTCGGGCCCGCCGAGGCGGCGCAGATAGTCCCGGGCGGTCTCCGTGTCGAGCGGCCCGGCGGTGCGCAGGTCGTCGTAGTTCAGCCGCCCGCGCGCTTTGGAAATGACGATGTCCGCGACGACCCGGGCCAGACGCAGCTTGGTCCCGGCGGAGAGCAGGTCGGTGGTCAGGCCGGAACGCACCAGGCGGTCCAGCCGAAGCAGTCGGAGCCGGCCGTCGCGCACCACGCCGAGGTACGGCGCGGTCGGCACGATCTCGCACCCGAGCTCGAGCGCCAATGCCGTGAAGATCGGGTAGCGCGCGGCGATCGCGGTGGCGCCGGTGTCGAGAAGGAACCCGTCGCGGGCGATCGTCTCCACCCGGCCGCCGGGGTGGTCGGCCGCCTCGAACACGGTGGTCTGCCAGCCGGCCTGCTCGAGCCGGTACGCCGCGGTCAGGCCCGCGATGCCGGCGCCGACGACCGCGGCATGCTTCACGGAATCACCTCGACCGTCCCGGCCGTGCCGTCGACCCGGACCCGCTGCCCGGACCGCAGACGCCGGGTGCCGGTGCGGGTGTTGATGACGCACGGAATGCCCAGCTCGCGGGCCACGATCGCGCCGTGGCTCAGCGGGCCGCCGACGTCGATCACCACCGCCGCGGCGACGACGAAGAACGAGGCCCAGCTCGGGTCGGTTGTCTCGCAGACCAGGATCTCGTCGACGTCGAGGTCCTCGCTGTGCGGGTCGCGAATCACTCGGGCGATGCCCTCGACCACGCCGGGGCTGACGGGGATGCCGGTGATCTTCTCGTCGCCCGGAGCGTCTGACGCTCCATCAAGGCGCGCTGCGGACAGCGCCACCGGCGCACCGGTCCAGCGGTCGGGTAGGCGATAGTCCTTGTACTCGGAGAACTTCGCCCTGCGCTCGGCGACGGTGCCCGGCACGTCGGCCGGCAGCGTGCCGAGCAGCTCGGGGACCGTGAGGTAGTGGACGTCGTCGGCGTCGGCCAGCACACCCTCGGCGGCCAAGTGCCGCCCGAGGGCCCGGCAGGCGGCGCGGCCCCCGTCGATGCTCTGCACGAATGCGGCTTTGCCGGTCTCGCGGAGCGGGAGGAACGTGCGCGCCATCGTCAGCAGTTTCCGTGCGACAGGTCGTTTCGCCGCCGGCAGCGTGGCGAACAGCTCGCGTTCGGCGGCGTCGCGGCGGACGCGCTGCGCGGTCAGGGCTCTGCTCGGGTCGGAGGAATCCGGCATGGAGCGGTAGCTCTCCGCGAGCCTTTCCACCGGCTTGGAATCCTCGCGCCAGGACAGCCAGGAGACGTCGGCCTCCGACGGCCCGTGGTACCCGTGCTTGGCAAGGAACTCCGGCATGGTGATGCGGCCGCGGGACAGGTTCCAGACATCGCTGGCGATCGTGGTCTCCTCGACGCCGTCGCCGGTGATGAGCTCGATCTCGCGGCCGGGCATGCCCGCGGCCGTGCAGAGCTTCGTCACCTGCTCGTAGGCGACCTGCCCGAGCATCGTGCAGACCGTGTGCGGGCGCATCACCCGTTCGAAGTGCGCCATCGCCTCGCGCAGCACGGCCCGGGCGCGGGCCGGATCGTCCAGCGCGCCCGGCGCAGTGATCTCCCGCCACCAGGTGTCGACCTCGGCGCGCTGGGCCCGGAGGTTCTTCGGGACGCGCATCGCCGTGCGCGGCATCTTCACCGCCACCACCGGGTATCGGCGCGGCGCCGCCTTGCCGGTCCAGTCGCTGGCGCCGAACATCTGCCGCTCGAACGCGTTCCCTGAGGTGCCCGGCATCCGGTCGGCGAACGCCAGCAGGGTCGACAGGTTGGCGGTGAAGCGCCCGAAGAACACCCCGGAGCAGCGGTCGTCGACCGAGTCGGAGAAGCGGACCTCGTCGCGGCGCAGGGCGCCGAGGTCGCAGAACGCGCCCCGCAGGGCGAGTTCGAGCGGGCGCTCCCAGAACGACCAGCCGAGCGGCGTCGCGACATCCGGGAAGTTCTCGGCGGTATTGACGATCGTCCAACGGGTGCCGGCACCGGCTTGGTCGTGCAGCGGATCCCTCATGTGCGCTCCGGCGATGGGCTTTTGACACATCGTGTCAAAAGCTACGTCGCTTCACAATAGAAGTTTTGAGAGTGACTCTCAAAACTTAGCGCGTTGTGAAGGTGAGCGGGAGGGCCGCGGGCCCGCGGAGGACGAAGCTGCGGTGGTAGGGCACCTCGGCGGGTGCACAGGCCAGCCGAATGTCGCCGAGGCGCTCGAGCAGAAGTTCCGCCGCGATCCGCAGCTCTAGCCGGGCGATGCTGGAGCCGAGGCAGAAATGCTCGAAGCGCGCGAACGTCACGTGCGGTGCGCGCTCGCCCTCCAGGTCGAGAGCCTGCGGATCCGGAAACGTCTCCGGGTCGACGTTGGCCGAGCCGTAGACCAGCCAGACCACGGAGCCCGCGGGGATGTCGACCCCGCCCACCGCGGTGTCGGCGGTCGTGACCCGGAACATGCCCTGCACCGGAGCCTCGACGCGCAACATCTCCTCGATGAGCGGCGCTGTCAGAGCCGGGTTGGCCCGGACGCGGTCCGCCAGCTCCGGCTCCTGCGTGAGGCGCAGCATTAGCGTGGTCACGGAGTTCGTCGTCGTCTCGTTCCCGGCGACGAGGAACTGGACGAGCATGTTGAGGATCTCGTCGAGGGTGAGCGGCGCCTCGCCGTCCATCCGCGCGGCGACCAGGTCGGTGAGCAGGTCGTCCTCGGGGTGGGTCCGGCGGCGCTCGATCTTCTCGGTGAAGTAGTCGTAGAAGGTGTCGACCTCTTCGAAGATCGCCGCGACCTCCTCGGGGCTCTGGTCCACAGCACCGACGCCGGCGGTGAACGCGTTGGACCACCGCTTGAACTGGTCCATGTCGCTCGGCGGAACTCCGAGCAGGGTCGCGATCACCGTCATCGGCAACGGGATGGAGAAGACCTTCACCAGGTCCACCTGACCGTCGGCGTCATGGGCCGCGACCAGGTCGTCGATGAGTTCATCGGTCAGCCGGCGCACGTCGGGCTCGAGCGCCTTGACCCGCTTGGGGCTGAAGGCGGCCGAGACTAGTTGGCGCTGACGCTTGTGCAGCGGCGGGTCGGTGAACAACAGGACGGGGGACTCGGCCAGCCCCAGCCGGCGCTCGGCCTGAGCGCGCAGGCGGTCCGGAGTCTCCGGGTCGGCCAGCAGATTTCTGGCCAGAGCGGTCACCGAATTCGGGCCGCTCGCCGCCGCGGAGGAGTACGTCGCGGTGTCCCTCAGGATCTCGATGACGTCCTCGTAGCGCGTGACGACGTAACCCGTTCAGCGTGGCGTCGTAGACGACCGGGGCCTGCTCGCGCAGCACGTCGTAGAGCGGGAACGGACAGCGGATCAGCTCGGGCTCACGCGCGATCAACCGGCTCAGATCAGCAGGGGCGTACGGGCACTCGGTCACGTCCCGACCATAATCCGTAGATTGCCAAAAGGTCTAGTACTCGACTAAATTGACGGACGTGCTGAACACGGCCGAACTACGCGACATGTACCGGCTGATGGCCCTGATCACGGCCACCAGCGACCGAGCGTCCGCGGAGGTGAAGTCCGGTTCGCTGCAGTCGGCCTTCTATCCCGTCCGCGGGCTGGAGGGCGTCTGCGCCGCCCTCGGAATCGCGAAGCAGCCGGGCGATCAGCTGGTCTCCACCTACCGCTCGCTCGGCGACGCGCTGGCGTGGGGCTCGGACCTCCGCGGGGTGATCGCGGAGATCTACGGCCGCGCCGACGGGGTCTGCGGCGGCAAGGGCGGGCCGATGCACCTGCACGACACGCGGGTCGGGTACATGACCAGCACCGGCATCGTCGGCTCCGGGCATCCCGATCGCGGTCGGCCTCGGCATCGCCGCCCAGCTCGACGGTGACTCGCGCTGCCGTGGTGACCACCTTCGGCGACGGCGCCACCTCGATCGGCGCGTTCCACGAGGGCATGAACATGGCCGCGCTCTGGAAGCTGCCGGTCCTCTTCCTCTGTCAGAACAACCAGTGGGGCGAGCACACGCCGATCGCCGACTATGCGGGCAACACCGACCTGACCGCGCGCGCTCAGGCCTACGGCATGACCGCCGTCAAGGTCGACGGCTTCGATCCGGTCGCCACCGCCGAGGTGCTGCGCGAGGCGCTGGAGCGCGCGCGTTCCGGCGGCGGCCCGACCTTCGTCGAGGCCATGACCTACCGGCTGACCGGGCACAGCGGTTCGTCCGACTACAGCTACATGCCGGCCGACGAGCTGGCCGCCGCTCTCGAGCGCGACCCGGTGCCCTCGTTCCGTCGTGCGCTGCTGGCCTCCGGTCAACTCGGTGAGCAGGAGCTCGCCGGCCTCGATGCCGAGGTCGTGGCGCAGGTGGACGACGCCTTCACCTTCGCGCAGGCCAGCCCGGCGGTCGACGGCGTGATGCGCTACCGGGACGTGTTCGCCGACTCCGCGTCGCTGGCCGGGACGGGGGTGCCGGCATGAGTGAGCAGACCGAACTGATGACGATGGCGCAGGCGCTGAACTCCGCCCTGCACCTGGCGATGGACGCCGACTCCAAGGTCCTGCTGCTCGGCGAGGACGTAGCCGATCCCATCGGTGGCGTGCTCAAGATTTCCAAGGGGCTGTCGACCAAGTACGGCCGGGACCGGGTACGCCCGACGCCGATCGCCGAGACCGGCATCATCGGCGCCGCCGTGGGCCTCGCGCTCGGTGGTTACAAGCCCGTCGCCGAGATCATGTTCATGGACTTCACCACCGTGTGCCTGGACCAGATCGTCAACCACGCCGCCAAGCTGCGCTACATGTCGGGCGGTCACACCCCGGTTCCGCTGACGGTGCGCACCGGTGTCGGGACCCGGCGTTTCGGCGCTCAGCACGCACAGAACCTCGAGGCCTGGTTCATGCACACCCCGGGTATCAAGGTCGTCGTCCCCTCGACCGCGGCCGATGCCAAGGGCCTGCTCGCGTCCTGCATCGACGACCCGGATCCGTGCCTGTTCATCGAGCACTTCGACCTGGTCTTCACGGCCAAGGACGAGGTACCGGTCGGCCTCCACAAGGAGCCGCTGGGCAAGGCCGCCATCCGCCGGCCCGGGGACGCGGTCACGGTCATCACCTACGGCACGCAGGTGCGCAACGCTCTTGCGGCGGCGGAGACGCTGGCCGCCGACGGCATCTCCGTCGAGGTGATCGACCTGCGCACGCTGGTGCCGCTGGACATCGAGACTGTGCTGGAGTCGGTCGAGAAGACCCGGCGCGCCGTCGTGCTGCACGACGCGCACACCTTCTGCGGGCCGGGCGCGGAGCTCTCGGCGCAGATCACCGAGAACCTGTGGGGCGAACTGCTCGCCCCGGTGCTGCGTCTAGGCGCGGGCTACTCGCCGGTGCCGTTCGCGGCCGGCCTGGACTTCCACCCGACGGCGGACGACGTCGTGGCTTCCGTTCACCAGCTCCTGGGACGCTGACACATGGGCACTGCACTCATCACCGGCTCGGCCCGGGGGATCGGGCGGGCGACCGCCGAACGCTTCATCGCCGAGGGTTACGAGGTGACCATCGCCGACCGCGACCTCGCGGCCGTCGAGGCCACCGCGGCCGAGATCGGCGCGAAGGCGGTTCAGCTCGACGTCACCGACGAGGCCTCGGTCATCGCCTGCGCGTCGGCGATCAGCGACCTGAGCGTGCTGGTGAACAACGCCGGCATGTACCTGCCCGGCACGCTGTCGACGCTCACCGTCGAGGACTACCGCACCGTGCTGGACGTCAACCTTCTCGGCCCGATCCTGATGACCCGTCACCTCGCCGACGCGCTCGCCGCGAACGGCGGCGGCTCCGTCGTCAACCTGGCCTCGATGTCCGGCTTCACGCCGGTGCCGGGGACGGGGGCCTACTCGATGGCGAAGGCCGGGGTCATCTCGTTCACCGAACTCGCGGCGCTGGAATACGCGCCGCGGGGCATCCGGGTCAACGCCGTCGCGCCGGGCCGAATCTCCACTCCGATGACCGCCGACCGCCAGGGTGACCCCGCGCGTGAGGCCCGCACGAAGGCGCTGATCCCGCTGGGCCGCTCCGGCGAGGCCGAGGACGTCGCCGACGCCGTGTTCTACCTGGCCTCCGCGGCCGCCTACGTCACCGGTCAGGTCCTGCGCGTCGACGGCGGCCTGACAATCGCCACCGTGCCCCTGCTGCAGGCCGCCCAGTCCGGCGGCATCTGACCTGCGCATCGACCAAAAGGCGTGTCACGCTTTCTGGTTGCCTTGATACGAACTTGCTAATTTTGTATCATCGAGTGTGCCGAAGACTGAAATGAGCCCTGCACGCTCCGCGCGCGACCGGATCATCGATGCCGCGCGGGAGGCGTTCCGTCGCGACGGCATTGCGGCGACTCCACTCGACGAGGTGGCCGCGCTCGCCGGGGTCGCCCGGCCGAACCTGTACCGCTACTTCGCCAGCCGCGAGGAACTGGTCCGGCAGGTGATGGTCGCTGAAGTCCGTGCGGTCAACGCCGCGCGCTGGGACCGCATCAGGCTGAGAGGCCCGGTGGCACCGCTGATTCTCGAGTCGCTGGTGACCGGACACGATCTCGCCAACGACTACATGGCCAACGTGACGCTCGTCGCCGAGGCGACGTCGATCACCGCTGAGCTGATGAGCCACGACGAGGAACTCGGCGCGGCGCAGCACGAGTACTGGGTGCCGCTCCTCGACTACGGCCGGACCCGCGGCGAGATCGCGCCGGCCCTGAGCAACGAGCGGATCGTGCGGTGGTTCCTCACCAACCACGTGCTGGTCTCCGAGCGGCCCGAGCTCATCCCGGACGGCGACGTCCGGTCCTGGTTCAACGACTTCGTCGTGCCACCTGTCCTGGCCGGCGGCGTCGACAACGGAGGTACTCCATGACCACGACCGCCCCCCGCCCGAACCGCTCCGAGGGACCCAGTGTCCAGGAGTACCTGGACCGCGACTCCCGTCCGGTGCCGGACGCGCTGCGTTACAACCGCAACGACCAGGTCGACCCGGCCGACATCCCGATCGAGCGCTACATCTCACCCGAGTTCGCCCGGGAGGAGATGGAGAAGCTCTGGTACCGGGTCTGGCAGATGGTCGGTCTGGAGGCGGAGATCCCGAACGTCGGGGACCACGTCCTCTACGAGATCGGCGACCGCTCCTACATCGTGATGCGCACCGAGGACGGCATCCGCGCCTACGTCAACGCCTGCCTGCACCGCGCGCGGATGCTGCGCGACCGCGGCGGCAACGTGCCCGAGTTGCGCTGCACGTTCCACGGGTTCACCTGGAACCTCGACGGTTCGCTCAAGGCGATTCCCTGCGAGTGGGACTTCCCGCACGTCGACAAGACGCAGATGAACCTGCCCGAGGCGCGGATCGACACCTGGCGCGGCTGGGTGTTCATCAATCCGGACCCGGACTCGACCGAGACGCTGGCCGAATTCCTCGGGGAGTTCGACGACCTCTGGATCTGGCCGATCGAGGAGCGCTACAAGGCGGTCCACACCGCCAAGATCCTGCCGCTGAACTGGAAGGCCGCGCAGGAGGCCTTCATGGAGACCTTCCACGTCATCGCCACGCACCCGCAGATCCTGACCTGGACCGCGGACGCCAACACCCAGTACGACGCGACCTCCGACCAGCCGCACTGGAACCGGATGATCAACGTGCAGGGCGCGCCGAGCCCGCACGTCGCCGCGTTCGTCGACGAGCAGGACGTACTGGAGTCGTTCTACGCCGCGCGCACCTTCTACACCCCGGACAAGGGCCGCGACCTGCAGATCGGCGAGGAAGGTCTGCCGCAGGTCCCCGAAGGTAAGACCGCGCGCGAGGTGCTGGCGGAGGAGACCCGCAAGCAGTTCTCCAAGCTGTCGGGGCGGGACTTCTCGAAGCTCTCCGACTCCGAACTGCTGGACACCGTGCAGCACACCGTCTTCCCGAACTTCCACCCGTGGGGCGGGATGAAGTCCAACATCTGCTACCGCTGGCGCCCCAACGGATTCGACCCCGACACCTGCATCTTCGAGACGTTCATCATGGCCGACCCGCCGGCCGGTGGGCCCAAGCCGCCGCCGTGCAAGGTGACGTGGGTGCCCGAGGACACCGCCTTCACCGACGTCCCGGTGCTCGGCCTGCTCGGCCCGGTGTTCGACCAGGACATCGACAACATGGTCTCGGTGCAGCGCGGGATGAAGACCACCCGCAAGACCGGTCTGACGCTGGGTCAGTATCAGGAGAGCCGCATCCGTCAGTTCCACCAGACGCTCACGACCTACCTGGAGCGGTGATGGCGGAAGAGAAGAAGCTCGTCGACCCGATCAACGGGTACGTCTACATCGCGCGCGACGACGGACGGGTCGACGTCACCGACCCGGCGACCGGCAAGACCGGCGATCTTCGACGACCTCGGCCAGTGGCACGAGGGCGATCTGACCTACGCCAACCGGCAACTGCTCGGCTGGATCGGGCGGCTCGCCGTGCGCCGCGCGAACCAGGGTGGTCAGTGAGGGCCGGTCGCTCCGGCCAGTGCTCGTTCGAGACCGTCCAGCATGGCGTCCAGACCGGTGGAGAAGGCGCGGCCGCTGAGGTGCCCCGGGTACACCGCCGACGCCTCGGTCAGGTGCGGGAACTGGTCGCTGGGAAGGTTCTGCAGCCGGTGTGCTTCCTCGGCTCGGTCGACCCCGACGCGGATCCGCTCGACGTAGGAGAACCCGAGGGCGTAGCAGATCAATGACGTGAGGGCGTCCACGGACGCCTCCACCGAGAATCCGGCCCCGCGGAGGATGGCGAGCACGGTCTCGCGATGCCGGTCGAACGCCGGGGTCGGCACTCGACGGGTCAGGATGATCTCGGTGATGCCCGGGTGGGCGCACAGCTCGTCGTGAAGGGCGGTGACGACCTCCTCCAGCTGCGCGCGCCAGGGCGCGCCGGCGACCGGATCGGACGCGAGATCCCCCAGAACCAGGGTGACGAGCTCGTCGTGGAGGGAGTCCTTGGTCGCCACGTAGCGGTAGAGCGTCATGGCGCCGATGCCGAGGTCGTCAGCCAGCCGACGCATGCTCAGCGCGTCCACGCCCTCGGCGTCGACGATGCGCAGCGCCGCGTCCAGGACGGCAGGCAATGACGTGGACCGCGGCGGCACGTACCGCCGGGAAACCGCGCGCTCCGCAGGCATGTCCACCCCCTTGACGCTGTGCGGGAAAAGAGTAACGTACGCCGTAGCGTACAGCTCTACCGTACGACGTACTGCACGCTGGAGGGCTTTGCCGTGGAAGCGCGTGTGCACCGGGTCCTGATCTGGACCGGGCCGGCGATGGTCGTGCTGTGGATCGGGGCCTTCCTGTTGGTGGCGGGGTTCATCCCCCCGCACGACCCCGGCCTGACTGCCGATCAGATCGTCGACAAGTACGACGGCCACTCCGGAGCCATCAAGTTCGGCATGGTCGTGTCGATGGCCGCTTCGGCGCTGCTCGTGCCGTGGGCGATCGCCATCTCGGGCCAGCTCAAGCGCATCGACGGGGCGCGCGGGTTGGCCGATGTGCAGATGGCGTCCTGCGCGCTGTTGTCGCTGGAGTTCATCACTCCGATCGGGGTCTGGATGGCGACGGCGTTCCGTTTCGAGGACCGCGCTCCCGATGTCACCCGAGCCTTGAATGACCTCGGCTGGATCTTGTTCATGACCGTCATCTGGTCGGCGTGGGTGCAGATCCTCGCGATCGGGGCGGCGATCCTCATCGACCGTCGCAGCGACCCGATCCTTCCGCGCTGGCTGGGCTACCTGAACCTGTGGGTCGCGGTGCTGATCCTCCCCGCCGGCACCGTTCTGTACTTCAAGGACGGCCCGTTCGCGTGGAACGGCTTGATCGGGTTCTACGTGCCACTGGCCGCGTTCTGCGCCTGGATCGCCTCGATGAGCTGGTGCGTGAACGAGGCACTGAAACGGCAGATCGCCGAGGGCAGCGAGCCGGGTCTGCGGGCGGAGCTGGTTCCGGTCTAGTCACCAATCAACATTCCCTACTCCCCAAGAGCCCTACTCCCCAGGAAGTCAGCCATGATCGCTGCTGCCCTACCTCTAGAACGGGACATCACCCAGATTCCGTCGATCTCCTCCGAGCGCGCGGAGGCGTTCACCACCGGCGGGGCGATCGTTGCCGGAATCATCGTGCTCTGGGCGCTGGTCGAACTGGTGGGCCGGCGCTCGCCGCTCCTCCTGTTGTGTTTGATCGGCAGCCTGGGGTGCAACCTCTGCGAGCCGATCTGGGACGTCCTGGGCGGCGTTCGCTTCTTCCACGGCAACAACACCGCCTGGACGCAGTTCCCGGACCTCGCGCAACCGATCCACTACCCGTACTGGACGATGTTCGTCTACACAGCCTTCGGTGGCGCCGCCTGCTTCGTGTTCTACAAGGCGTTCGCCACGCGAAGCTGGAGGATCTTTGTCGGCGCCTTGATCGCCCAAGCCTCTTTCAACATCTTCCTCGAAGGGTTTCTCCTCACCAGCCTGTACGACTACTACGGCGAGCAGCCGTGGCGCATCGGCACCGACTTCCCGCTGTGGTGGGTCCCGGTGAACTACGGCGAGATGCTGGCCGGCTTCCTGCTCTTCCTCGCGATCCAGCACTGGGGCGCAGCGAAGGGAAGCCTGGCCGCAATCCCCCTCGTGGCGTGCAGCTTCTCGGCCTGGGAGCTGTGGGCCGGCTGGCCCACGTACGCCGCCATCAGCCTGGATATCCACGGGGCCTGGCGCGATCTGGCGGCGATCACCAGCACGGCGATTGCGGCCGGCACCGCGTATCTGATGGGCAAGCACTTGTTCGGGCCGCTGACGCGAGAGGCACTGACCTCGGTTCAGCAGCAACCCGAGCGACAGACCGTCTCGGCCTGATGTCCGGAGCGCTGATGCCCCGTCGCACGTCCGCGCGTGCTGCTCTCGTGGCCGGCGGAGCTTGCCTGGCCCTGGTGGCCGGCTGCGGCAACCGCGTGGACCATGACCGGGTCGTAGCTGTCGGCAACGGCTACGGCCCGGTGGAGGCGACGCGCGCGAACCAGAGCGCGATCACGCCCGGTGCCGCCGACCCCGGGGTCGGCGTGGTTGCTCCGGGCGCGGTTGCCTCCGGCGGGCTCCCCTCCGGCTCTGTTGCTCCGGAGCCGGTTGCTCCCGGCGCTGCCGCGCCGGCTGCCGGCGGCACAGCTGCCGTCGCCTCTGCCACGAAAGCCGCGGCGGGCGGTCAGCCCGGCGCAGCCGCGCCGCAGAGCGCGGCCTGCGCGGCCTCACTTTCGCCGATCGTCCTCGGCCAGACACTCGCTTCCTCCGGGCTGGTCGGCGCGGCGATTGCGGGACTTCGCACAGGGCTCGCGGTCTGGGCCAAGGACGTCAACGCCCGCGGCGGCGTGCACTGCCATCCCATCCAGCTCATCCAACTCGACGATGCCTCCGACGCGTCGCGCGTCTCGGCGAACTGGAACTCGATGGTCCACGACCGCGGCGCAGTGGCGATCGTGGCCTCGGGTGCTCCGGTCGCCAACGCCGCCCTGCGTACCGCGGCGGAGCGGGACAAGGTACCCGTCGTCGGCGGGGACCTGACGACGGTGGACTGGCTCCAGAGTCCCTACCTGTTCTCCACCGGCGGCTCTCCCCTCACCGCGTACGACGGCAGTGTGATCGACGCGTCGAAAGCGATCGGCGGTGCAGTCAAGGCCGGAATGCTCTACTGCGTCGAGGCATCGATCTGTACGAGTCTGAAGAACAACTTCCCGAAGAGTGTGGACAGGGCCGGCGTCACCCTGGGGCCGATCATCGCCACGTCCCTGACCCAGCCCGATTTCACCGCCGAGTGCCAGCAGCTGAAGACGGCGGGCGTCAACCTGATGTGGATCGGCATGGACGGGTCGGCCGCTATCCGCGCGGTTCGCTCGTGTGCGTCGTTGAACTACTTCCCGACCATCGCGACGGGCTCGATCGCGGTCAGTGCGGCGGCGGCGGCGGACAGCGGCTTGCGCCGCAACACCATGTACCTCGGCACCCAGTTGGTGCCGTACACCGTCACCGATGTGCCCGCAGTCAAGGCTTTCACCGATGCGATGCAGCGCTACGCCCCGAGTGCCGTCGTGGAACAGACAGCGCTGTTCGGGTGGGCCGCGGGGAAGTTGTTCGAGGCTGCGCTGTCGAACGTCGCCGACAAGGCCCGCGCGGGCTCGGTGACCACGGCCATGATCCTGGAGGGCCTGTGGAAGGTGAAGAACGAGAAGCTGGCGGGCCTAGGTCCCGGAGTGACCTTCACCAAGGAAAAGCCGGCGGTGGAGATCGATTGCTACTACGGGCTCAAGCTCGACGTGAACGGGTTCTCCGCGGTGCGGGGCAGTAAGCCGACCTGCTTCGGCGCCAGCAAGAGGCTGGAGAGCTCGGGGGTGCGAGCTCCGGCTCAGGGCCATTCGGAAGCCGTCGTATGAGTGCACTGGAGCCGCTGGCGGCCCCGACGTGTCCGTACGCTCCGACCGACCTCAGCCGGCTGATCGGGCTGGAGCCGGAGCTGCTCCGATGTCCCTTTCCTTTGTACGACGTCCTGCGCGAGCGGGAGCCCGTCTCGTTCGACGTCCGCCTCGACGCCTTTGTGGTGACCCGCTACGCGGACGTGATGGAGATCCTCCGGGACCCGATCACCTACTCCTCGGCGATGGCCAGTGGGCCCACCTCGGTCACCGGCCTCGCGCAGCGGATCGTGGACGACCCGACCCAACCGGAACGGCTGCGGCAGCAGGCGGGCCGGCGCCTGCGGATGGCGAAGACGCCGGTGTTGCTCCTCAGCGACCCGCCGCAGCACAAGCGTCAGCGTGCCCTGGTCGCCTCGGCGTTCAGCCCCCGGCGGATCGCGGCCCTGGAGCCCGAGGTACGCGCGCTCGCTACCCGGATGATCGACGCCTTCGCCGCCCGGGGTGAGGTCGACCTGGTGCGGGAGTTCGCGCTCCCGCTGCCGATGACGGTGATCGCGACCATGCTCGGGGTGCCGCCCGCGGACCTGGCCGACTTCAAACGCTGGGCCGACGCGTTCACCGCGGGCGTCGGATCGGCCGAGAGGCCGGCGGCGGAGATCGCGCAGATGTTCGCGGACATCGACGCGTTCTACGACTACTTCACCGCCCAGATCACCCGCCGCCGCGTCTCCGGCGAGGACGATCTGCTCACCGACCTGGTGACCGCGCGGATGGACGGCGTCGACCCGCTGACCGACGACGAGATCCTCCTGATGCTGGCTCAGTTTCTGGTTGGCGGGCATGAGACCACCACGCTGATGATCACCTCGATGATGTACCGGTTCGCGACCGACCCGTACCTCGCCGCACGGGTGCGTCAGGAGCCGGCGCTTCTCCCGCCGCTGCTGGAGGAGATGCTGCGGCTCGACGCGCCGGTGCAGGGCATGTTCCGCTCCACGACCCGCGCCACCCGCGTCGGCGACGTGGACCTGCCCGAGGGTGCGCTCCTGTGGTTGGTGTTCGGCTCGGCGAACCGCGACCCCGAGGCGTTCCCCGATCCCGACCTCGTGTTCCCGGAGACCGGGCGCACGCCGCACCTGACCTTCGGCCGGTTCGAGCACTTCTGCCTCGGCTCCAGCGTCGCTCGGCTGGAGCTGCGAGTGGCCGCCGAGGTGCTGCTGAACCGACTTCGAGACCTCCGCCTGGCTCGTGAGCCCCACGAGCTGGGCCGGCACCGCAGCTTCGTGCTGTACGGCTACCCGGAGCTGCCGCTTCGCTTCACCGCCGCTCCCTGACTGCACTTGGAGGCATCGATGGCACGGCACCTGTTCGGCGACTTCGACCACCAGGCGGTCGTCGGAGCGTTCCGGCCCGACCCGGAGACGATGCGCGTCGAGGACCCGCAGTTCGGGCTACCGCTGCAAACCACCTACCTGTACGGCTTCTTCTCCGACGACCACGGCCACACCTACGGCATCGAGCGCAAGTTCGTCGGCGGGTTGACCAGCGGCTGCTTCGTCCTGCGGGAGGACTACGAGAGCGGCGAGCTGGGTCTGTCCGCGGCGACCCGGCGCAGTGCCCGCGGGGAGGTCCGTCGCGTGCTCGACGGCCCGGAGCGCGTGTGGTCGGACCCGGTGTTCTCGCGACTTCCCGCCGGGATCGGGCACGAGGACGAGCAGTCGATGGAGCTGCGCTGGCGCCAGGAGTCCGTCAGCTACTCCGAGGGCGACATCCTGACCCTGGCCGGGCCCAGCGCCGGCTTGGGCATCCAGGTCTTCTCGGCCTCCCGCTCCAACCCGATGCTTTACACGGTCATCTGCCACTGGGTGTCCGGCACGATCCTCGGTCGGCCGGTCACCGGCCCGCTGTGGATGGACAACGCCTATTGGGTGCATGGCCGCGACTACAAGGACGACGTGTACTGGAAGTCGGTCGAGCTGTCCTGGCAGATCTTCTGCAACCGGTTCACCGACGGCAGCCTCGAATGGGGTCACTTCGTCACCGGCCGCGGCGGCTTCACCACCGGTGCCGTGGTCAATGGTGACCAACTGGTGGCGTCGACCTCCGCGCTGCGGACCAAGTACGCCCTCGATGACGCCGGGTGGCCGACCTCGGTGGCCTACGACGTGGCCGACCTGCAGTACGAGTTCAGCGGGCCGGCGAAACAGCGGATGACGCAGTTCTCCGCCGCGCGGGGCCCGGAGTACCGCGCGCAGACCGGGCAGACCCGCCGGCTGAACGACAGCCGCGTGGTCGCCGACAGTCACACCTGGCTGGAGAGCTTCGCCGACCGCATCACGGCAGACGGTCTGGCCTGACCGATCGGCCTCAGTCTGACCCTGTGTCAGTTCTGAGAGTCACTGGCAAAATACTCTAGTTCTCAGTAGTCTAGCGATCGAGTTGTTGGGCGCTGAGGAGGTCGGTATGGCGAAGGGTTTACTCATCGTCCTCAGCGAGCCCACGGCGGACGCGGACGAGGACGAGTTCAACCGGTGGTACACCGAGGAGCACGCTCCGGAGATCATCGAACGCGGGGCGGCGGTGTCGTTCCGGCGCCTGCGCGCGAGCGGCATTCCGCTGTCGCCGGCGTTCCCGGAGCTGCCGGCCTACGCCGCGGTGTACGAGATCGAGGCCGAGACGGTCGAGGACGTGCAGGCAATCCAGGAGCAACTGGGCCGGACGAAGCACCTGAACCGCGGCATCAGCCCGACCCTCGACCTGACCTCGGTCCGTGCCGCCTTCTACCTGCCGGTGGATTGAGCACTCGTGGCCGTGACGGTGCAGCCGTCCGGGACCCGCTTGGAGCCCAACCCCGGGGAGACCGTTTTCCTCGCCGCGGCTCGGCAGGGCTACCGGTGGCCCACGGTGTGCGGCGGCCTGGGCACCTGCAGGACCTGCCTGATGGTGGTCGACGCCGGGCGCGAGCACTGCTCACCGATCGAGGACCTGGAGGGCGAGGGGTTGGACGCGCTGAAGGAGCCCCGGGACGGAGTACGCCGGCTGGCCTGCCAGACCCGCGTCACCGGTGACGTCGTCGTCACCAAGCGCGGCGTGAAGCCGGTGTCGCCATGACGGTCCGCGCGGTGCTCGGCATGCTCGGTGTCGACGTGCACTCACGGGGGCTGCGCACCGTCGCCCGGGTGCTGCGCGACGCCGGCGTCGAGGTCATCTACCTCGGCGAGCACAACAGCGCCGCCGGGATGGCCGCCGCCGCCGTCACCGAGGACGCCGACGTGATCGGTGTCAGCTTCAGCGTCAGCACGTACACGCACTACGTCACCGAGCTCATGGACGAGCTGGCCAAGGCCGGCGGCGGCGACATCCCGGTGATGGTCGGCGGGCTGATCCACCCCGAGGACGTCGAGCACCTGAAGTCCCTCGGCGTTGCCGTGGTCTTCGGGCCGGACTCGACGACCGACGCGATCCTCGACTACGTGGGCGGACTGGCGAGGACAGCATGAGCGAGAAGTTCCCCGACCTCGACGACGAGCACCTGCGCCTCTCGCGCACCCGCACCTGGGGTGGGCTGGAGACCGAGGCGGCCTACGGCCCGGTCGACCCGGACGCTGCGTACGCCGAGAACCTGGGCGACCCCGGGACCGTACCCGTACGCCCGCGGCTCGTACGCCCAGATGTACCGCAGCCGGATGTGGACCCAGCGCACGATCGTCGGCTACGGCACGCCGGCCGACACCCGGGCCGGTCTCGAGGCCGCGCGGGCGCAGGGCGCGACCGGCCTCGACGTCGTGCTCGACACCCTCAGCCAGGAAGCGCTCGACCCGGACCACCCGATGTTCGGGCCCGAGGTCGGCAGCGAGGGCTGCTCGATCACGTGGCTGCCGGACCTGGAGGTGCTGCTCGACGGCATCGACCTGACCACCACCGACATCGCCTGGCACGCGACCGTCGGGCTGTATCCGCTGGTGCTCGCCTACGCGGAGAAGCAGGGCTACGACCTGGCCCGCCTGCAGGGCTCGCACATGCCCGACCACGTGACGCTCACGCTGTCCGGGTACGGCGACAAGCTGCTCCCGGTCGACCTCGCGCAGCGGGCCACGGTGGACGTCCTCGAGCACGTTGCCCGGCACACGCCGCGCTGGGCCACCGGCTTCCCGCAGTGCTACAACCTGCGCGAGCGGGGCCTGACGCCGGTCTCGGAGATCGCGGTCGGGATGGCGATCGTCAACCAGACCCTGGCCGACCTCGCGCTGCGGGGCATCGGCGTCGATCAGATCGCGCCGTCGATGGCGTGGGTGTCGACCACCGACGTCGACCTGTTCGAGGAAGTCGCGAAGTTCCGCGCCCTGCGCCGGATCTGGGCCCGCACCATGCGCGACCGGTTCTCCTCGCAGGACCTCCGCAGCCAGCGGCTGCGGATCGCCTGCCACACCTCGGGCCGTTCGCTGCCCTACCAGCAGCCGCTGAACAACCTGGCCCGCGCGACCGTGCAGACCCTGGCCGCGATCCTCGGCGGCGTGCAGTCGGTGGAGACCTGCACCTACGACGAGCCGGTGTCCATCCCGACCCCGGAAGCGCGCGAACTGGCGATCCGGACCCAGCAGATCCTGGCCCACGAGGTCGGCGCCGCCCGGACCGCGGACCCGCTCGGCGGGAGCTGGTACGTCGAGGCGCTGACCGACGACCTGGAGGCGGCGGCGCTCAAGCTGCTCGGCCAGATCGAGGCCGAGGGCCTGCTGACCTCGGTCGGCTCCGGCCGGCTGGAGGAGCTGATCGACGAGCACAACCACCGCACCGAGCGGGAGATGCGCGACGGGGAGCGGCTCAAGGTCGGAGTGAACGCGTTCCGCTCCGAGCACTCCACCCCGCCGCCGCGCTTCCAGGTGGACCATGCCGCGGTCGCTGCGCACGTCGCGGCGTTCAAGGAGCGCAAGGCCGGCCGTGAGCTCGAGCCGCTGCGCGTCGCCCTGCGCGACATCAAGGGCGCCACCGCCGCCGGCGAGAACGCCGATCCCGGCCATGGTGCGGGCCTTCGGTGTCGAGGCCACCTCCGGTGAGGTGTGGGGCGCGTTCCGCCTCGGCCTCGGCCACCCCTACGACCCGTTCGGCGTGGTCGCCCCGCCCGTCCCCCTCGACTGACCTGTGGACAACAACCACTAGGCGTGACACGCCTTAGGTTGCTGACCGAACTGATGGAGTCTCAGATGAGCGCTGTCGTACGTCGCCGCGGACCGCTCCGTCGAGCTGCGGGACATCGCCATCGGCGGGGTGCTGCGGGAGGCCGCCGCCGAGGTGCCGGACGCCCCGGCGCTCGTCAACGGCTCCGCCGACCCGGCCCAGCGTCGCCGCTGGACCTACGCCGAACTGCTGGCCGCGGCCGAGGGAGTCGCCGGGCAGCTGCTGGCCCGGCTGCGCGCCGGGGGAGCGCCTCGCGATCTGGTCGGTCAACCTCGCCGAGTGGGAGCTGGTCCAGTTCGGCGCTGCCCTGGCCGGCGATTCCGGTCGTCGCGATCAACCCCGCCTACACCGCGGCCGAGCTGGAGTACGTGCTCGGCCAGTCCGGCAGCGTCGCGATCGTGCTCGGCCCGGAGTTCCGGGGCGTGGACCCGGCGACCGAACTGGCCAAGGTGCGCGACCGATTGCCGGCGTTGCGCGAGACCTTCACCCTCGCCCCGGACAGCGTGCTCTGGCAGCGGTCCGCTCCGGTCGCGTTGCCGGACGTGGACCCGTCGAGCCTGGCGATGATGCAGTACACCTCGGGCACCACGGGCCGCCCGAAGGGCGCGATGCTCTCGCACCGCTCGCTGTGCAACAACTCGCGGCTGTTCAACCGCCGGCTCGGCCTGGACGGCGCCGGCTCCTGGGTGAACGCGATGCCGATGTTCCACATCGGCGGCTCGTCGTTCGGGGCGATCGGCTCGATGTGGAGCCGGGCCGCGCACATCATCACCACGTTCGATGCGGCGCTGATGCTGGAGCTCATCGAGACCGAGCGCCCCGCGTTCCTGCCCAGCGTCCCGACGATGCTGCTGGCGATGTCCGAGCACCCGGACTTCCTGACGCGGGATCACTCCTCGATCCAGGTCATCATGGCCGGCTCGACGACGATCCCGGCCGAGCTGATCCGCCGGGTGGAGAAGGAGTGGGGCGCCAACTTCGTGCCCTGCTACGGCCAGACCGAGTGCAGCGGCGTGATCGTGCAGGGCATGCCGGAGGACACCCCGGAGGACAAGTCCGCCTGGGCCGGCCGGCCGCTGGAACAGGTCGAGGTCCGCGTCGTCGATCCCGCGACCGGCGAGGTGGTGCCGAGCGGCGAGGTCGGCGAGTTCCACGTCCGCGGCTACACCACGATGGACGGCTACTTCGCGATGCCGGAGGAGACCGCGTCGACGTTGGATGCCGAGGGCTGGCTGCACACCGGCGACCTCGGCGTGATGGACCCGCGCGGCTACTGCCAGGTCACCGGCCGGCTGAAGGACATGATCATCCGCGGCGGGGAGAACGTCTATCCCGCGCGAGATCGAGGACGTGCTGATCGGCCACGAGGCGATCAGCGAGATCGCGGTCATCGGCCTGCCCGACGAACGGATGGGCGAAGAGGTCACCGCCGTCGTCCGACTCGCCCCGGGTGCCGAGGTCGACCCGGCCGCCTGGCGCGAGTTCGGCCGGGCCAGCCTCGCCTCGGCCAAGGTGCCGCGGCGCTGGTTCGTCGTCGACGCGATGCCGACCACGCCGTCGGGGAAGATCCAGAAGTTCAAGCTGCCCGACCTGATCGCCGCCGGCGGTGCCGGTGTCCGCGACGTCACCCCACCGCGACCGTGACCTGACCTACTCCGGGTCCGCCCGGCGGCGGTCCATCAGTTCGTCCCATCTCGGATTCTGCGGTCCACCTTCAGGGCGGGCCTCACGTAGCCGCATGACCCGTTCGTCGTCAGCGCCGACGATCTCGCTCAGCCAGCGATCGCCTCGTTCACGTCGGGGCCTGCCGAGGGCGAGCATCGAGCTCGATGTCGACCCAGTCCTTCCCGCGGTCGAACAGCGCCTTGAAGATCGTGAGGTCGGTCGCGGACAGGATCGGGATTCTGGTGTCGCCAAGTGTCCATCGGCACGACGCGCGCGGCGACGATCTCGTGGAGGAGGTGCTGGGGGAAGAACAGGTCGACCGGGGTCTCGGCCCACCAGAGCCGGACCTGTCCGTCGCGCCGGATCCGCGCCACGTCCTTGGCATCCTGGTGCACCCCGGCGGGAAGCGCCGCCAACACCGATGCCGCGTCGCTCGGTCGGTGCGCTGATGTTGACGTCGATGTCTGCCGTCGCCCGTGGGGACTCGACGTGGTAGTTCGAGGGCGATCGCGCCGCCGAAGGCGTGCTCGATCCCGCCACCGTCGAGCGCCTCATCGATGGCCAGGACCTTGTCGACGATTCCCGGCTCGGTCATCGGCGGGTCAGCTCGCGCCCAGGTCGGCGGTCCCTGCGGGCTGCTCGGGCGGAACGGCAGGCGATCGGACGAGCTCGAGGACGTCCTCGAGCTCGCGGGCCTGCCGCCGCTCGCGCCATGAGGCGCGCACGTCGATCCGCACCTCCATGCCGGCGGCGCGCAGGCCAGCGGCTCCAGCTGGCGCAGGCTCGGGTTGCGTTGGCCGTGGACGGTACTCGCTGACCGATGGCCCGGGAGCATGCCGGCGCGGCCGCGCGAGCTCGGTGCTGCGTCCACCCGCTCGGCGCCGATGCGCCGGACGACTGTGGGATCAGCGAGCGGCGCTGTGAGCTCGTACGGCATGCGATCCATGGTGTTATCGTGTATCGGATGACGTCGACCTCGACGGCGAGCCGACTGGCCAGCACTACTGCCGACGCGGCCAGTGCGCGCCGCAGCGCTTCCGCCACCGCAGCAGGTTCGGCCGGCACGACCGCGGCGACGTGGCCGTCGGGCCGGATCACCCAGGCCTCGCGCGGTTTCGCGCCGAGCGCTGCCCACAGCGCGTCGCCGCCCACCAGATCCGACGCCGCGAGCACCCGGACCGGCGCGTCGAGGTCCACCGTGCCGTCCTCGTCCGAGGTGAGGACGAGGAAGCCGTCGCGCACCAGTTGACGGAACCGGGTGACCTCCGGCCGGGTCGGGTCGCGGACCGGCAGGTCGGGCACGAGGATTCCGGGCCCGGGGGCCGGCGCGTGTCCCTTCGCGGGGCGACCGGCGAACGGGCGGCTGGGGTCCGGCGTTGTGAGCGGCGAGTCGACGTACCAGTACGGCTCGGCGAAGCGGCCGGAGTCGATGGCGTCGCGCTTGGCGGGGTCGGTGCGTGCTGCCTCGAGCAAGGCCCGGCGCTGCTCCCAGCCGGCGGCGTCCGGTGGCACCAGGAAGCGCATGGTGGCCGCGGTGATCTCCAGGTTCTCGGCGGCCGCCGCGTGCCGTTCGTCGTGATAGGTCTCCAGCAGCGCTTCCGGGCCCCAGCCGTGCAGGACCGCGGCCAGCTTCCAGGCCGCGTTCTCCGCGTCGGCGACTCCGGAGTTCAGGCCGCGGGCGCCGAACGGCGCGACCAGGTGCGCGGCGTCGCCGGCCAGCAGGACCCGGCCCACGCGCATGCGGTCGACCAGCCGGGAGTGGAATCGGTAGACGGTGCGCCAGACGAGCTCGTAGTGAGCGTCGCCCACGATCTGGCGGATGCGCTCGTCGAGGGCGCCGGAGGCCTCCTCCGCCTCGAGGTCGAAATCGCTCGGCACCTGCCAGTCGATGCGGAACCGGCTGTCCGGGCACGGGTGGATGAGCACCTGCCGGTCCGGGTTCCAGGGCGGGTCGAAGTAGAACCGGCGTTCGGACTCCCAGCCGGGCAGGTCGGCCCGGATGTCGCAGATCAGGAACCGGTCGTCGAAGCTCTCGCCCTCGAACGTTACGCCGAGGGTGTCGCGCAAGCCGGTGGCCCGGGCGCCGGCGGCGATCACCGCGTAGTCGGCCTCGAGGGCGACGCGCCGCCGGCTGTCGTGCAGGTCAGGGCCACCCCGTTGGCGTCCTGGGAGAGCTCGATGACGCCGTGGTCCCACCGGACGTCGATCAGATTCCTGACGGTCAATCAGATCATCGAGCATCGCCTCGGTGCGGTCCTGGCCGATGTTGACGAACGGCGGCAGCGGCGAGGCGCCGCGGTCGACGAAGGACCACGAGTGCAGCTCGGCATCGCGGTAGAACGTACGGGCCGTCGTCCAGGTCAGGCCCTCGGCAGCGATCCGCCTCCCCGCCGACGCTCGCCCAGATGTCGAGCACGTCGCGCTGCTGGCAGATCGCCTTCGATCCGGTCGCGTCGCGTTCGGGTCGTGCGTCGAGCAACAGGCAGGGCACCCCCCAGCGCGCGAGCAACAGCGCAGTGGTCTGGCCGACCGGACCGTTGCCGACGACCGCGACGCGGCCAGGTGGGCTCACCCGGTGCTCACGAGGAGCCCTGCAACTGGGCCCACACCTCGCGGTCGCGTTCCGCGGTCCAGATCCGCGGCCAGTCCACGCCGTCGTACTCGTCCCACAGGCGCTGGACATTGAACGGCAGGCAGTGCTCGAAGATCGGCCACGCGCCGAACTGCGGGGCGAGCGCGGTGTGGGTGGCCTCGAAAGCCTCGCGTAGCGTCCCGCCGCGGGCATGCACCGAGCCGACGTTCTCCTTCATCACGAGCAGGAAGTCGCGGGTCTGCGCGATCGCAGCCGCCACTGCCTCGCGGCCGCGCGGCACCGCGCCCCTGCCGCCGACCAGTGCTTCGGCCCCGAACGCCGCGACCCGGTCGAGGGTGCCGGTGGACCAGTCGGTGTGGAACGCATCGCCGGTGTAGAGCGCGGCCTGGGCCTCGACCAGGTCACCCGCGAACAGGATCCGCGGCCGGTGCAGCCAGGCGACGATGTCGCCCGCGGTGTGCCCGCGTCCGCAGTACTGCAGCACCAGTTCACCGCGATCCCCGCCGAGGTCGATCGTCATCCGGTCGCTGAAGGTCAGCTGCGGCCAGGTCAGGCCGGGGATCTCCTCCGGATCCTTGAACAGCCGCGGCATCCGGCCGTACTCGGAGTCCCAGTCCTGCTGGCCGCGTTCGGCGATCAGCTTGCGGGTGTTCTCGTGCGCGACGATCACCTGCGCGTCAAACGCGCTCGCGCCGAGCACCCGCACCGCGTGGTAGTGGCTGAGCACCAGGTAGCGGACCGGCTTGTCGGTGTGCTCGCGCAGTTGCGCCAGCCAGTCCCGTGCCGCCGCCGGCGTGGCCCGCGCCTCGAACGCGACCAGGAAATCCTCGCCCTCGATGGCCCCGACGTTCGGGTCACCCTCGGCGGTCAGGGCGTAGACCCCGTCCGCCAGAACCTCGAGAGTCTCGGTCTTGGCGGTCCGAGGTCGGTCGAGGACGCGAACGGCTTGGCGCTCATGAACGACCGTAACGTCCGCGCAAGTGGTCGCTATAGCGACCACTTTCGCGGACGCTACGAGTGCCCGACGGACCGAGGAGATGCCGGATGGCTCTCGGGGTGACCTTCAGATCGTGGGCCAGCTCGGTGATGTCCCTGCCCCGCGCCAGGGCGTCGAGCAGCCACGCCCGTTCGCGGGCGACGGCCACCAGGCCTGCCGCAGTGCGCCCGGGCCGCGGCCCGAGCGGCCTGGGTCCGGGCAGGAAGGTCGGTCGGCTCCGTGAACACCGGCTCATCCAAACAGCGATCGGAGATCGACTCGCAGGATTCAGGAAACTCGGAACGACGATCCGAGGTGGGGAAGCTCACCCGGCGCGATCTCGCGGACCACGGTGTGTTCCTCGCCGAGGTAGACCTCCTCGCCGGTGAGCAGCCCGGACTCGGGGTCGATCGGCCAGACGATCAGCGACTGGTAGGTCACGTGGTACCAGTGGCCCGGCTCGACCTCCGTCGACACCCGGCCGAGCAGGTCCGCGCCGTCGAGGACGTGGTGGATGACGCCCTCGGTGATCACCGTCGCGGCGTCGGCGACGACGCGGTCGAGCACGTAGTCCAGGCGGTTCTTGCCGCTGCCGACGAGGGTGTCGTAGAAGCCGCGCACCTGGCCGACGCCCGCCAGAGCTGCGTCCGGTTCGTGCCGACGCCCCAGAACCGGTAGGTCGGTTCGGGCACCAGCGTTGCGAGCACGCGCTCGATGTCGCCCTCGACCTCGGCGACCACGTGCTCGGCGACCAGCTCCAGCGCGTGCTTGATGCCGGGATCGGTGGCCGCGTCGATCGCGTCCAGCAACGGCTGCCACCCGGGCGTGCTCACCCGCTGATTGTCGCTCGGCCGCGGTCGAGGACGACACGCTCCTCGTTGGACGCTGTTTCGCCGGTGCGGACGCGGAACTGCGCGCCGCCGGGGACGTTCCACAGGTCGACGTGCAGGGTGTCGCCCGGGTAGACCGGCTTGGCGAAGCGGACGTCGAGCGAGCGCAGCCGGTCCGGGTCGCCGCCGGCGGCCGCGTGCAGGACGGCCCGGCCGGCGAAGCCGAAGGTGCACAGCCCGTGCAGGATCGGCCGCTCGAAGCCGGCCTTCGCCGCGTAGGCCGGGTCGGAGTGCAGCGGGTTGCGGTCGCCGTTGAGGCGGTAGAGCAGCGCCTGGTCCTCGCGGGTCTGGTAGCTGACGGTCTCGTCCGGCTTGCCGGTCGGCTCCTCCGTGGTGTCCGAGGGCCCGCGCTCGCCGCCGAAACCGCCGGCGCCGCGGATGAAGAACGACATCCGCGTCAGGAACAGATCGATGCCGTCCGGCGCGGTGCCGGTGCACTCGACGACGATCAGCGCCGCCTTCTCCTTGTCCCACATCTCGGTGATGCGCGCGACGACCGAGGCCTCGCCCTCGACGGGCAGCGGCGCGAGGATCTCCACGCCCTGCGCGGCGTGCATGAGACGGACCCAGTCGATCTCGCCGGCCTTCTTCAGTACGCCGGCGCCGGTGCCGAGGACGACCGGCATGGTCGGCAGCATCCGCTGCGGCGCGGATCTGGTGTTGTCGGTGGTGAAGGCGAGCTCGTCGGTCCCGGCGCCGACGCCGAGGGCGTAGAGGGAGCAGTCCTTGGCGGTCCAGGTGATGCGCTGCGGCTCGCCGGCGGCGCCGACAGCGGCGGAGTTCAGCACAAGTCCTCCATTGCGCGATTATTTGTCTCTCGACAATTTAGCCCACCTCTAGGGTCGCGGCTATGGAACGGACTGCTTTCGCTCGGCGCCACCGGTCTGGCCGCGATCGGGGCGCTGCACGTGGCCTGGGGCCTCGGCTCGTCCTGGCCGATGGCCTACGAAGGCCCAGCTCGCGGACGTGGCGGCCGGCAACGATCGGGTGCCCGATCCGGCCGCCTGCTTCGCGGTCGCCGGCTCCGCTCGGCGCCGCCGCGGCGCTGGTCGCCGGAGTCGGTGGACAGACCTTCGTGGCCCGGGCCGGACGCTGGACGGTCGCGTGCGATGCTGGCCGGTCGCGCGGCCGCCGGGGGAACCGCCGCGGCCGGGTTGCTCGGGATGCCGCCACCCTCGGAACGCTTCCGTCGCCTGGACAACCGGTGGTACCGGCCGCTGTGCCTCGCGCTCGCGCTGAGCGCCGCCCAGGCGGCGCGCCAGACACCCTGTCCAGGCGCGAAGGTCTGTGTTAGAAAGGTCTAGTACTCGACTATTGGTGAGCTGAACCACAAGGACGAGGTCACGATGACTGTGCCGAAGCCGACGACCCGCCAGCGCAGCGCGGCCGAGAAGGCCCGGACCCGCACGTTCGCCCTCACCCTGCTGGGCATCTTCGCGGTCCTCGCCGTCCTGAACCTGATCATCACCGGGCTCGGCGACCCGCCGTCGATCGTCCCGCCGGTCACCCTGGACGAGAACACCGGCGTCCCGGTGGTCCCGACCAACGCGGAATTCCCGTACGACCGCACGCACAACCTGTGGGCGATCGTTCTGCTCGGTGCCATCGGCGCGGTCGGGCTGGCCTGGGCGTTGCGCGAGGTCATCACCAAGCGCGACTTCATGCCGCTGTGCCTGAGCCTCGGCTCCGTCGCGATCGTCATTCCCGAGGTCTTCGTCGACATCGTCGGCATGGTCTATTACCCGACCAGCGACAGCGACCACGCGTTCGATCTGTTCGGCCGTCAGATGGGCTGGTTCATCCTCGCCGGCTGGTTCGGCGCCGGCGCCTTCGGCGCGATGATGCTCAAGCAACTGCTGACGCGCCCGACCGCCAAGCAGGTCTGGATCCTGCTGGGCGTCACCGCCATCAGCTACACCATCTTCGAGGAACTGCTCGTCGGCTCCGGCGGCATCTACCACTACTACGGCAACCAGCCGATGTGGTGGCACAACCTCCCGCTGTGGTGGACGCCGTGCAACACCCTCGGCGCCGCTCTGCTGCCGGCGCTGTTCGCCTACCGCTACCAGGCGATCCTCAAGGGCTGGCGCGCGATCCTGATGATCCTCGTCGTGCCGACGGGCGTCTCCGCCGGCTACGCGCTGATCGCGATGCCCGGCTGGATCGTCGTCAACGGCGACTACGCCTGGCTGCCCACCGAGCTGGCCGGCCTCGCGGTCTGGGCGCTCGGCATCGGCGTCGCCGCGATGGCGATGAACCTCTTCCTCGGCTACCGGCCCTTCGACCCGGAGAGCCGGCCGTGGGATCTGTCCGAGGACGCGGACGAACCGGAGTCGCGCAGCGGCGCAGTCCAGGACCCGGCTCGCGCGGTGACGGTCTAGTGCCGCAGGTCTCCGACCCGACGCTCGGCACCAGCGAGCCCGGGCGCTACTGGACGACGACCAACCTGGGCGAGGCCGCGCCCGACGTGCTGTCCCCGATGGACATGAGCGTCTGGGGCGAGACGGCCGAACGCGGCTGGCTGTACTCGATGAAGGCCTTCGGTGTCCTGCCGCCCTGGACGCAGGCGTCGAAGAACACCAACGACTGGGGCCTGTCGATCTTCTACGGCCGCATCGCGCTGAACGTCGACGCAGTCCGCGGCACAGTCGTGACGTTGCCCGGGGTGTCCGGCGACGACTTCGAGCGCGACCTGTGCGGCAGCGTCCGCCCGGACGCCCCGCCGGTGAAGGGCAAGAAGTCCCGGATCCCGGTGATCCTGGCCAAGGCACCGGTCACGTTGCTCCGCCAGGGCAAGGTCATCGGCGCCAACTACGGCGACGTCCGCGCCTGGTGGGAGCGCGAGGTTCTCGGCGACGGGGGGACCGCCCCGGCGATCGACCGGCTCGTCGAGGCGCGCGCGAGGTTCGAGAAGTGCTTCTCCGATCACTGCGCCTGGCGCTTCGTCTTCTCCGGCGCGCAGAGCGCGCTCACCGACGCCGCCGCGAAGGCCGGGGACCCGCTGCTCGGCACCCGGCTGATGTCGGGGGTCGGCGAGGTGTTCGAGACCAAGATGGCCGACGACCTGTGGCGAGTGGCCCACGGTCAGCTCGACGAGGCCGAGTTCATCCGGCTCTGGGGGTACCACGGGCCGAACGAGGGCAACACCGACGCCCGCGTCTGGCGCGAGGACCCGGCGCCGGTGCGCGCGCTGGTCAAGTCCTACGCGGAGCGCGCGGACACCGAGCGCCCGAAGGACCGCGAGGCCCGCTCCGTGGCGCTCGGTGTGGAAGCCGAGAAGGCGCTGCTGGCCGCCACTCCCAAGGCCAAGCGACCGGCGATGCGCTGGCTGATGCGCCGCGCCCGCAACATCGTGCGCACCCTGCAGGTCGGCAAGGCCACCTACCTGATGTGCATCGACGGCGTGCGCCGCGCGGCCCGCGACTTCGGTGCCGAGCAGGTCGCGGCGGGCACGCTGCGCGAGGTCGACGACGTGTTCTACCTGCAGATCGAGGAGTGCCAGTCCCTCGCTGCCGGCAAGCTGCCGGACGTGGCCGAGATCGTCGCGGCCCGGCGCGGGTACCGCGCCGCGCACCGCAAGGTCGAACTGCCGGTCTTCTTCAAGGGCATGCCCGAGGCGATCGTGCGCGAGGCCCCGGTGGAGGGCGACCGCGGCGAGGTCGAGTTCTCCGGCGCCGCGTCCGGCGGCGCGCAGGTCGAGGGCCGCGCGCGTGTGCTGCTCGACGTCAACGACGCGATCAGCCTCGACGACGGCGACATCCTGGTCTGCCGCTTCACCGACCCGAGCTGGGCGCCGCTGATGTCGCTGGCCGAGGCGCTGGTGATCGATGTCGGCGGATCGGCCAGTCACGGCGCGGTGGTCGCCCGTGAGCTCGGCATCCCGTACGTGATCGGCACCGAGCGGGGTACGACCTTGCTGCGCGACGGCGACCGGATCCTGGTCGACGGCGAGAAGAACCTGGTGCGGGTTCTCTCCTAGGAAGGCGCCTGATGATGGACCTCGACGCTGCATGGGCCGAGTGGCGGACCGCGATCGAGGACACCCGGGCGGCGATCGAGAACACCGACCGCTTCCGCGAGCAGCCCGCGCTGCGCGGACCCGCGTACCAGAGCCTGCTCGAGGCGCAGGCGATGGCGTACAGCATCGCGGTGGCCCCGCGCCGGCAGATGGCGCACGCGCGTCCGTTCCACCACAGCACCTGGCACGACAACCTGTTCGCCCTCGGGCAGCCGATTCAGGACTTCAAGTACAGCGGGCTGTTTCTCGACGGACAGCGGACCTACACCGCGCGCGGGCGGATCGGCGACGTGCGGCTCTGGCTGACCCAGGTGCACACCCACGTGCTCGGTGACCCGCGGGCCAAGGAGATCGGCAACTACGACTGGGCGCTGGACTTCGACCTCGGGCCGGGCGGGGAGTTCGAGGTCACCTTCAGTCCCGACAAGCACGAGGGCAACTGGATCCGGCTCGACCCGGACTCGCGCTACAACTGGCTGGTCATGCGCCGGATCTTCGGCGACTGGAGCGGCGACGTCGGTGAGCTGGTCTTCGACCGCAGCGCCGACGTCGCACCGCCGGATCCGGACGCGGAGGCCGACTCGATCGCGGCGGCGGCGCACCTGCTGCGCTACCTGGTCCGGGTGTTCACGATCGGCCTGCACGACCTCTACATCGCCCGCGCCGGCGGCGTGAACGCCTGGGCGACCATGCCCGGGGCCGAGGTCGCCGACGACCTGATCGGCAGCCGCTCCACGACCTACGTGCCCGGGGTGTTCCGGATCGCGCCGGACGAGGCGCTGGTCATCGACTGGGAGCCGCCTCGCTCCGCCTACTGGTCGGTGCAACTCGGTGACGTGTGGTCCCGCCCGCTGGACTACCTGCACCACCAGACCGACGTCAACGACGCCCGGGCGGTGCTCGACGCGGACGGCCGGTTCCGCGCGGTGATCTCCGTCGCCGACCCGGGAGTGCCGAACTGGCTCGACCCCTGCGGGAACACCGAGGGCACGATGGTGGTCCGTGACTATCGCGCACAGAACGTCACCCAGCGCCCGAACCTCACCCTGGTCCCGCGGGCCGAGCTGCGCTCGGTGCTGCCGGCGGACACTCCCGGCATCACCCCGGACGCGCGCCGTGCCACGCTGGAGCGACGTCGTCTGACGGCAAGTCAGTTTCTCCTGCGCTAGTTCCGGAGGATTCGATGGAGCACTCGACCGATGCCGACCGGCGCAGCCGCTGGGTGCCGCGCGAACGCCCGCACTGGGTGACCGCCCTCAACCACGAGCTCGGCCACCTCGATCTGGAGGACGTCGTCCCGCTCGACGAACGCTCGCTGCTGGAGACCGCGAAGGCGCGTACGGGTCTGGACGACTTCGGCGACGACGAGGTCTGGCGTGAGCCGTTCTCCGTGCTGGTGCGAGCGCTGCAGGCCGAGGCCGAGCTGAACGCCCTGGGCCGGCTGCTGGCCCGCCAGGACGTGCTCAACGCACTGATCGCCCGGCTGCAGATCGAGCAGACCTTCTCCGACCATCCGGAGATCGCTGACGTCGAAATCGTCGAGCCGCTGCTGATCATCGGGCAGGGCCGGTGCGGCTCGACCGCGCTGCACAACCTGCTCGGCGCGGACCGGAACAACCGCGTGCTGCGGCAGTGGGAGTCGATCTACCCGTGCCCGCCGCCGGAGGCCGCGACCTACGAGACCGATCCGCGGATCGAGAAGGCCGACGCGCTGCTCACGATGCCCAACCGCATCGCGCCCGAGGTCGTGCACATGCAGGTGTTCAGCGCCCGCGAGGCGCAGGAGAACATCCTGCTGCAGTGCATCAACTTCCGGTCGCCCGCGTGGTTCTCCTCGGTCGTCGGCCAGGTGCCCAGCTACATGGGCTACATGATGAGCCAGGACCCGGTGATCAACTACCGCGCCGAGAAGCGGATGCTCCAACTCCTGCAATGGAAGAACCCGCAGGCCCGCTGGGTCTGGAAATCGCCCTACGCCACCCTCGAGCTCCCCGCGGTGCTCCAGGTCTACCCCGACGTCAACATCGTGTACCTGCACCGCGACCCCGTGAAGTCCCTCGCCTCGCTCGTCGATCTGGTCGGGACGATGAACTGGATGCGCAGCGATCACCCGCTCAAGGACGGCGCGTTCGAGCAACTGACCAATGCTCAGATGGTGAACGGGATGCTCTGCATGCCGATCCAGTGGCTCGAGGATGGCATTCTCCCCAAGGACCAGTTGATGCACGTGCAGTTCCAGGACTTCCGGGCCGACGCGATCGGCACGGTGGAGCGGATCTACGACACCTTCGGGATGGACCTGACTCCGGAGGGCCGCGCCGCGATGGTCGCCTACGAGGCGAGCACGCCGTTCCGCAAGCACTCCTACGACCTCGGCACCGAGGAGACCATTGCCTACGAGCGTGAGGCGTTCGCCCCGTACCAGCAGTATTTCAACGTCGCGTCGGAGTGACTCACCACTGCGTTCTTCACCATTGCGCGGGCTTGTAGTCCTTGAGAAAGACGCCGAAGAAGTCCTCGCCGGCCTCGCCGCGCACGATCGGATCGTAGACGCGGGCGGCGCCGTCGACGAGGTCGAGCGGGGCGCGGAAGCCTTCGGTGTGCAGCCGCGCCTTGGTCGGGTGCGGGCGCTCGTCGGTGATCCAGCCGGTGTCGACCGCGGTCATCAGGATGCCGTCGCGTTCGAGCATCTCCTGCGCGCTGGTGCGGGTCAGCATGTTCAGCGCGGCCTTGGCCATGTTGGTGTGCGGATGCCCGGGGCCCTTGTTGCCGCGGGCGAACTGGCCCTCCATGGCCGAGACGTTCACGACGTACTTGCGCCGCGCCGGTGACACGGCCAGGGACGCGCGCAGCCGCGAGACCAGAATGAAGGGCGCGGTCGAGTTGCAGAGCTGGACCTCGAGCAGTTCGAGCGGATCGACCTCGTCGACCAGCTGGGTCCAGCTGTTCACGTCGGCCAGGTCCGGGACGAGCCCGCCGGCGTCGATCGCGGTGCCCGCCGCCACCCGCTCCAGCGACGACGAGCCCGCGGTGAGCGCGAGCGCGGTGAGGGCATTGGCCGTCAGTCCGGTGGCCGCCAGCGGGTGCTCGGCCAGCGCCGTCAGCTCCTGGGAGTGTTCGCGCACGGTGCCGGACAGGGAGAGCACATCGGGTAGCGGCCCGTCCGGCAACGGTGCCGACTCGGCCGCGACCAGGTGCGAGTAGGAGCCGGGGCTGCGGCGCACCGTCTGCGCGGCGTTGTTGATCAGGATGTCCAGCGGGCCGGCCGCGGCGACGGAGTCGGCGAGCGCGACCACCTGCGCCGGGTCGCGCAGGTCGATGCCGACGATGCGCAGGCGGTGCAGCCAGTCCGCGCTGTCCTCCATCGCGCTGAACCGGCGCACCGCGTCGGAGGGGAAGCGGGTGGTGATCGTGGTGTGCGCGCCGTCGCGCAGCAGCCGCAGTGCGATGTACATGCCGATCTTTGCCCGCCCGCCGGTGAGCAGCGCGCGGCGGCCGGTCAGGTCGGTGCGGGCGTCGCGCTTGGTCCGGTTGAAGGCCGCACAGGCCGGACACAGCTGGTGGTAGAAGGCGTCCACCTCGACGTAGCGGACCTTGCAGATGTAGCAGCCGCGGGCCCGGTTGAGGATGCCGGCGAGTTCGGTGGTGGTCTCGGTGGTGAGCGCGAACGCGCCTGCGGTCTCGTCGTCGATACGTCCCGGCGCCGCGGTGGCGGTGGCCGCTGTGACCGCCGCATCCTCGGCCCGGATCCGGGCCTGCCGTTCGGCCCGGCGTCGCTCCTTCACGCTCTTGAACAGCCCGCCCACCGCCAGACGTACGGCCACCGCGTCGGGGTGCTCGGGCGGCAGCGCCTCCACCTCGGCCATCACCGCCAGGGCATCGGTCAGCCGTCCGGGGTCGATGCCATTCACGGGGTCAGTTTCTCACCCGGCCACTCTGGCTCTACCGCCCCGCCGGAGACGCGGACTACGGTGACGGCAGGAAGCTGGTGATCCCATGGGTGATCATGAGACGTTCCGCTTGGTTCCGGACAGGTGCGCGGTCCTTGTGGGGGCGCAGAGCAGCGCGGGCCCGATCACCTTCGGCACGATGACCTCCGAAGGCGGCGCCGAGTTCGCGATGTCCGGCGTCGACCTCGAATCGGCCGTGCCGATCTCGGCGTTCATGCGGATCCCCGTGCTCTCGCTCGAGTCGGGTAACCGGCTCTACGACTCCGAGCTGCAACGGCGTCTCGACCACCGGCGCTTCCCGGCCATCACGGTCGAGATGCGCACCGCGAGCGCCCAGGGTGGGGGCCGGTTCGTTGCGGAGGGCGATCTCACCATCTGCGGCACCACGCGACGTCTGACCGGGTACCTCGACCTCGCGATGCCGGACGAGAACACCCTGATCGCCACGGGCAGTGAGGACGTGGACATGCGGGACTTCGACATCGACCTGCCGTCGATCCTGGCCTTCAAGATCTATCCGGACGTGAACGTCCAGTTCCGTCTGACCGCTCACCGGGTAAGGCCCGACAGCTCCAGGAGACGTGAACGTGGGGATCCTGTTCGCATTCTGCGCAGGTTGGCTGACCTGCGCCCGGGGCGGTCAGACCACGGACGAGGTCGTTGACGCGCTGAAGGCAGTCCGGGACTCCGAGGAGGTCGCCGACCGATGGTTCAGCCGGTCGACGCGGCCTCCCCCACGCCGTAGGCCGTCTGCTCCAGGAGCCAACCGCACCAGTCGTCGACGCCGAGCCCGGTGCGGGCACTGACCTCAATGGTCGGCACCGTCGGATTGATCCGGCGCAGGTTGGCCTCGAACAGGGCGAGGTCGACGTCGAGGTGCGGCAACAGGTCGACCTTGTTGATCAGGACGAGGTCGGCGGAGCGGAACATGACCGGGTACTTCAGCGGCTTCTCCTCGCCCTCGGTCACGGAGTAGACCATCACCCGTACGTGCTCGCCGGTGTCGAACTCCGCCGGGCAAACCAGGTTGCCGACGTTCTCGATCACCATCAGGTCGAGCTCCGGCAGCGGGAGCCGGGTCAGCGCACGGCGCACCATCGGGGCGTCCAGGTGGCACTCGCCGCCGAACCCGTTGCCGGTGTTGACCAGTTCGACGACCGCGCCGAAACCGGCGAGGCGGTCGGCGTCCAGGCTGGTCTCGATGTCGCCCTCGACGACGCCGATCCGCAGCTTGCCCTGCAGGCGCGCCAGGGTCTGGGCCAGCAGAGCGGTCTTGCCGGCTCCGGGGGAGGACATCAGATTCACCGCGAACACCCCGGCCGCGGCCAGGTCCGCGCGATTGGCGGCGGCGATCCGGTCGTTCTCGTCGAAGATCCGCTCCAGCACGGTGACCCGCTCGGTCGCGGTGGCGTAGCCGGAGTGGTCGCCGTGCTCGTGCTCATGCGAGTGCTCGTGAGTGTGGTCGTGTGCGTGCTCGGTTCCGTCGGCATGACGGTGGAAACGGCCCACGGCAGGGCTCCTGTCTTTCAGACCGCCACGAACTCCAGCTCGGTCACGTCGAACTCCTCGCCGGCCACCACCGCGACGCTCAGTCCGCCGCAGTGCGGGCAGGTGAAGGCCGGTGGGTAGGGCAGGGCGAACTCCACGTCGCACGGCAAGCACCGGAGGCGGGCCGGAATCGGGTCGAGGTCGAGCACCGAGCCGTCGAGGTCGGTGCCCTCGGTGACCATGGTCCAGCAGAACAGCAGCGAGTCGGGCACGACCTGGCGCAGTTGCCCGACCTGCAGATGGATGACGCCGACCGGCCGGCCCTCGGCCCGTCGGGTGGTGATGTCCGCTATCGCGCCGCAGAGCGACAGCTCATGCACGGCTGACCTGCGCCGCTTCCCGCGCCGGCGCGTGGTCCGGCGTCTCCTCGTCGAGCACGAAGCGGGACAGGCCGGTGCGCGGCCGGCCGAGCTTCGGCTGCGCGGGGTCGTCGTCGGGGTCCCACCGGTGCGGGTCCATGGTCAGGCCGAGCAGGTAGGTGACCGTGCACTCCAGCGCCGCCGCCAGCTCGGGGATGCGCCCCACGTCGAGACCCTGCCCGTGCTCCATCGCGGACAGCGAGCGATTGGTGGCCGCGACCCCCATGTCGGCCAACCGGTCCACGACGTCCTGCTGCGTCAATCCGAGCATCCGGCGCCGTTCGGCCAGCTGAAGGGCGCAGACCCAGTGCCGTTGCCGGCTCAGATCGTGTGACGTCGGGGGCATGGGTGGCCCTCTCCTCGGTCGGTAACCCAGTTTTACTCGCCCGGCAGGGCGGGGTAAACAGGTTGCCGCCTGTGTATCGCTGCTACGTCAGGGAAACTTCTGCCTCGATCGTGACCGCGTCGGCCACTCGCAGCGCTCCCATGAGGCCCTTGTAGGGCTTGATCCCGTACTGCGACTGGACCACGGTCCCGGTCGCTTTCCAGCTCGAATCACCGCTGGCGGAGACCGCCAGTGTCACCGCCCCGGACGCCCCGGCCAATTTCAGTGTGCCCTCGATTTGGCCGCCGTCGGCGGCCGGGCGGATAGCGGTCGAAGTGAACTCGGCGGTCGGATGGTGAGCGACGTCGAGCGTTTTGGCGGCATTCTTCAGAATGTCGGCCTTGTCGTCGGCGTCCAGCTTACTGACCCCGCCGGTGCCGCCCACCACCTCCAGCGAATCCAGCTCGATCCGCAGGGCCAGGCTGGCGGTCGACAGGTCTGCCGGGTCCGGGACGGTTGCCGTCCCCGACCAGCGGGTCACCTGGATGAGCAGGTCGTGACCGACCTTGGCCGCCATGCCCTCACGCGCGGTGCACAGGTACAGCGTGCCGTTGGAGGGCCCCAATTCGTGGGTTCCCGGGTCGAGTGCCATGGGGCGACCGTAGCCCGCTTTCGCCCTCCGCAGCGATGGTTCGTCGCGACGCTCCGCACACTCACTGAATCCGGGATTTCCGGATTCTTGAATTCCTGCATTTCGCATTCTTCAGACTCCGCGAATTTCACCGACTTCTTTAGCGAAATTACCCGGTCGGAGACCTATTCCGGCCCGCGAATTACGGCGTAGAGTCGCCGCCAATTCAGCATTCAATTCCGGTCGAGGAGGTGCGCAGCGATGGCGGATGACGAAGGTGTCGTTCACATCCTCTGGATGAACGGCGGTCTGGGCTGCGACGGGGACTCCGTCGCGCTCACGGCAGCTACCCAGCCCAGCATCGAGGAGATTGTGCTCGGCGCTCTGCCGGGCCTGCCCAAGATCGCGGTCCACTGGCCGCTGATCGACTTCGAGTGCGGCCCGGAGACCGGCGCCGACAACTTCATCGAGTGGTGGCACAAGGCCGACCGCGGCGAACTTGAGCCGTTCGTGCTCGTCGTCGAGGGCTCGATCCCCAACGAGGAACTGAACAAGAACAACGGCGGCTACTTCTGCGGGTTCGGCAACGACCCGGCGACGGGGCAGCCGCGGACCACCAACGAGTGGCTCGACCGCCTCGCACCGAAGGCGACCGCGATCCTCGCGGTCGGGACCTGCGCGACCTACGGCGGCATCCACGCGATGGCCGGCAACCCGACGGGCGCGATGGGGGTGCCGGACTACCTCGGCTGGGACTGGACGTCCAAGGCCGGCCTGCCGATCGTCTGCGTGCCGGGCTGCCCGATCCAGCCGGACAACCTCTCCGAGACGATCCTCTACCTGCTCTACCAGGTGGCGGGTCAGGCGCCGATGATCCCGCTGGACGCCGAGCTGCGTCCGCGGTGGCTGTTCGAGGCCACCGTGCACGAGGGCTGCGACCGCGCGGGGTACTACGAGCAGGGCGACTTCGCCACCGAGTACGGCTCGCCCAAGTGCATCGTCAAGCTCGGCTGCTGGGGACCGGTCGTCAACTGCAACGTCCCCAAGCGCGGCTGGATCAACGGCATCGGCGGCTGCCCGAACGTCGGCGGCATCTGCATCGGCTGCACGATGCCGGGGTTCCCGGACAAGTTCATGCCGTTCATGGACGAGCCGCCCGGCGGCAAGGTCTCGACGACCGCGTCGAAGGCCTACGGGACGGTCATCCGCAGCCTGCGCAAGTTCACCATGGACACCCTGAACAAGGAGCCCTCGTGGCGCACGCGCGGTCCTGTCCTCAAGAGCGGCTACAAGGGGAAGTGACGTCATGACGATGACCGAGCCGCGGCACGCGGCCCAGAAGACCGACGCCGCCGGCCTGACCGAGATGGCGTGGGACCCGATCACCCGCATCGTCGGCAGCCTCGGGATCTACACGAAGATCGACTTCAAGCAGAAGAAGGTCGCCGAGTGCTACAGCACCTCGTCGATCTTCCGCGGCTACAGCCTGTTCATGAAGGGCAAGGACCCGCGCGACGCGCACTTCATCACCAGCCGGATCTGCGGGATCTGCGGCGACAACCACGCCACCTGCTCGGTCTACAACCAGAACATGGCCTACGGCGTGCATCCGCCGGCGCTCGGCGAGTGGATCATCAACCTCGGCGAGGCCGCGGAGTACATGTTCGACCACAACATCTTCCAGGAGAACCTGGTCGGGGTGGACTACTGCGAGAAGATGGTCAAGGAGACCAACCCCGGCGTTCTGGAACTGGCGAACCGCACCGAGGCGCCGGGCGCCAAGGAGCACGGCTACAAGTTCATCGGCGACATCATGCGGGCGCTCAACCCGCTCGGAGGGTGAGTTCTACCGCGAGGCCCTGCAGGTCTCCCGCTACACCCGCGAGATGTTCTGCCTGATGGAGGGCCGGCACGTCCACCCGTCCACGCTGTACCCGGGCGGCGTCGGCACGACGCCCACGATCCAGCTGATGACGGACTACCTGACCCGGCTGATGCGCTACGTCGAGTTCATGAAGCGGGTCGTGCCGTTGCACGACGACCTCTTCGACTTCTTCTACCAGGCCCTGCCCGGCTACGAGATGGTCGGCTACCGGCGCACCCTGCTGGTCTGCTGGGGCGCCCTGAACGACCCGGACCACTGCGACTTCAAGTACGAGAACATGACCAACTGGGGCCGCAAGGCGTTCGTCAGCCCCGGCGTCGTGGTGGACGGCAAGCTCGTCACCAACGACCTGGTCGAGATCAACCTCGGCATCCGCATCCTGCTCGGCAGCTCGTTCTACCAGAGCTGGAAGGACGAGCCGATGTTCGTCGAGAAGGATGCGCTCGGGAACCCGGTCGACCGCAACCACCCGTGGAACCAGTCCACGATCCCGCGGCCGCAGAAGCGCGACTTCGACGACAAGTACAGCTGGGTCATGTCGCCGCGCTGGTTCGACGGCAAGGACCACCTGGCCACCGACACCGGTGGCGGTCCGATCGCGCGGCTGTGGGCCACCGCGCTCGGCGGTCTTGTGGACGCGGGCGGGTACGTCAAGTCCACCGGGCAGAGCGTCGTGATCAACCTGCCCAAGACGATGAACTCGCCGGAGAAGACCTTCGAGTGGAAGATCCCGAAGTGGTCGAACGCGCTCGAGCGCAACCGCGCCCGGACGTACTTCCAGGCCTACTCGGCCGCCCTCGGCGTGTACTTCATCGAGAAGGGTCTGGCCGAGGTCCGCGCCGGCAACACGAAGACCTGGAACAGCTTCGAGGTTCCGGACGAGGCCTTCAGCTGCGGGTTCACCGAGGCAGTGCGCGGCGTTCTCTCTCACCACATGGTGATCAAGAACGGCAAGATCGCGAACTACCACCCGTACCCGCCGACGCCGTGGAACGCCAGCGTGCGTGACGAGTACGGCACCCCCGGCCCGTACGAGGACGCGGTGCAGAACACGCCGATCTTCGAGGAGAACAAGCCGGAGAACTTCAAGGGCATCGACATCATGCGCGCGGTCCGCAGCTTCGACCCGTGCCTGCCCTGCGGGGTCCACATGTATCTCGGGCCAGGCAAGACGATCTCGGAGGTGCACCACCCGGCGAACATGCCGACCTTGTTGGCCACCTGATCATGGGTACCGAAGCCGACGACATCGGCGAGCGGGTCGAATCCCTGCTCGCGCAACTGGCCCGCCAGGGCGGCAAGGCCGCGGCCAGCACGGCCGAGGATCTGGTCCGGTTACTGGTGGACTTCTACGGCTCGGGGCTGACCCGGATCGTGGAGATCGTCGGCACGGCGCCGGAGCTCCTCGACGCCCTGGCGGAGGATCGGCTGGTCGAGAGCCAGCTGATCCTCCACGGATTGCACCCCGTCGACATCGACACCCGGATCGAACGGGCGCTGGACAAGGTGCGCCCGTACCTCGGGTCGCATGCCGGCGGGGTCGCGTACCTCGGGATCGACGAGGAGGGCGTGGCCCACCTGCGGTTGGAGGGCGGCTGCAGCGGCTGCCCGTCCTCCACCATCACGGTGCGCACCACCATCGAGGAGGCCGTGATCGGTGCCGCGCCCGAGCTGAGCGGCATCGAGGTCGAAGGTCAGGCCGAGCGTCCGGAGAAGCTGCTGCAGATCGGGCGTGGTCCCGGTCAGCCGGCAGCCGAACCCGCTCCGACCTGGCGTCACCTCTCGGCTCGCGATCTGCCGGAACGGGGTGGGATCGCGGCGGTCACCGTGGACGGCCACGCCCTGCTGGTCGCCCGGCTCGGGGAGAGTTGGTACGCCTATGCGGATCAGTGCGCCGGGTGCGGCGCGGTGCTGACCGGATCGGACGAGGCGTTGGCCGGCGACACGCTGACCTGCCTCGGGTGCTGGATGCGCTTCGACCTGCGGCTGGCCGGGAAGGCGGCCGACGGGACGGGCCGGTACCTCTCGCCGATCCCGTTGCTGGACGACGTGTCGGGAATCCGGGTAGCCGTTTCGGCGGTCCCGGTCCCGGCCTGATGGGAGACGGGCGATGACGGGAGTGGCCGGGCTGCGCCGCTTTGTCGCGCGTCCGCATCCCTCCTCGGTAGCGATGCCCGGGTTCGCCACCCGCACGACCAAGGTGATCCCGGGCGAGCTCTGCGAGATGTGCGGCGTCGCGGTCCACGACGAGCACCCGCACGTCGTGGACACCGACACGCGCCGGCTGCTGTGCACCTGCCGGCCGTGCGCGCTGTTGTTCACCCACACCGGGGCCGGGCGGGGCAACTTCCGCATGGTGCCGGACCGCTACCTGATCGACCCGGACTTCTCGCTGGACCGCGGGCGCTGGGAGGACCTGCAGGTTCCGGTCGCGGTGGCGTTCTTCTTCATGAACTCCGTGCTCGGCCGGGTGGTGGCGCACTACCCGAGCCCGGCCGGCGCCACCGAGTCCCTGCTCGACCTGTCGGCCTGGGACGCGATCGTCGCGGAGAACCCCCTCGCGGCCGCTCTCGAGCCCGACGTCGAGGCGTTGATCGTGCGCCGGGCCGGCCCCGGTTCCTCGGCCGTGGACGAGTGCTTCCTGGTGCCGATCGACGCCTGTTACGAACTGGTCGGCCGGGTCCGGATGCACTGGAGCGGGTTCGACGGCGGGGCCGAGGCCCGGGCCGATCTGGACGGGTTCTTCGCGAACGCCCGCTCCCGGGCCCGGGTACTGACGGTGGATCAGGCCCATGGCTGAGCTGGAGCTGCAGTGCCTGGCCGGGGTATCCGACAAGTACGCGGCCGGGCCCACGCTCTCGTTCACGATGAAGGCGACCGAGCCCACCGGCGCCGTCGTCGTGCACTCGATCATGCTGCGGGCCCAGATCCGGATCGAGCCGCAGCGGCGTCGGTACAACGGCATCGAGGCCGAGCAGCTCGGTGACGTGTTCGGTGAACCGGCACGGTGGGCCGACACGGTGCGCCCGATGCAGTTCGCCCAGGTCTCGGCGATGATCCCCGGCTTCACCGACTCCACCGAGTTCGAGATCTCGGTGCCGTGCACTTACGACCTGGAGATCGCGGCCACCAGCTACTTCCACGCCCTCACCGAGGGCGTGATCCCGCTGTTGTTCCTGTTCTCCGGGACGGTGTTCACCAAGGGCGGCGGACCCACCGGGATGGCGATCTCGCCGATCTCCTGGAAGGCCGAGGCGAGCTACGAACTCCCGGTCGCGGTCTGGCGCGAGATGATGGACCGCTTCTACCCGGGCTGCGGATGGATCCGACTCAGCCAGGACGCCCTGCATGCCCTCGGCGCCTACAAGACCGCGCGCGCCATCCCGACCTGGGAGCAAGCGATCACCTCGCTGATCGAGGACGTCGCATGTAAGACGGTGCCGGTTGAGAGCGAACTGTGACGGCCCCGACGGTCTCGGTCTTCGAGGATGCCCGGGCAATCGCCAACACCGTCCTCTACGAGGGCTACGTGCTCTACCCGTACCGGGCGTCCTCGTCGAAGAACCAGACCCGCTGGCAGTTCGGCGTGCTCATGCCGCCCGGGTACGTGACGGCGGACAACGGCGAGCGCTGCGCGTGCCGGACCCAGATCGTGGTCGAGGCTCCGCGGGAGGCGATCCTCACGGTCGCGGTCCGCTTCCTGCACATCGCGCACCGCACCGGCGGTGACCGGCCGGACTGGGACGAGACGGTCGAACGTGAGGTGGAGGTCGTCGCCACTGTCAGCGCGCTGCTGGCCGCACCGCGGGAGCATCCCTTCGGTTTCGCCGGTGAGGACTACCAGCGAGACGGATCCCGGCTGCTCAGCCAGGACCTGACCGGGACGCTGCGGATCTCGTTCGAGGAACTGCCCGGTCCCTACGGGGCGCTGCGGCTGAACGTCGAAGTCGTCAACACCACCCCCGGCGCGGGTTACGACGAGCGTGACGACGCGGTGCAGGCCGCGCTGGTGGCCGCGCACACGTTGTGCGCGCTCGACTCCGGCCACTTCGTGTCGATGACCGACCCGCCGCAGTGGGCGCAGCCTTTCGTCGACCGGTGCACGAACGAGGGTGTTTGGCCGGTGCTCGCCGGTCCCGGGGCGACCGGCGAACGCGTGGTGCTGTCCTCTCCGATCATCCTCGGCGATCACCCGGAGATCGCACCGGAGAGTCCGGGCGACCTCTACGACTCCACCGAGATCGACGAGATCCTCACCCTGCGCACGATGACGCTGACCGATGAGGAGAAGGCGGAGGCGCGGGCCACCGACCCCCGCGCGGCGGCGGTCATCGACCGGGTCGACGGCCTCCCGCAGGAGCAACTCGACCGCCTGCACGGCGCGCTGCGCTACCTGCGTCACGTCACCGGCGACGAGGGTCCGGCTGTGGTGGGCGACGGCACCGGGCTCGCCCCCGGCGGGCCGGCGATGGACGATGAGATCCCCACCTACTTCGTCCCGGATGCGCCGTGGTGGAACCCGGGCGCGGACTCCTCGGTCAGCCCGGAGTCCGACGCGGTGGACATCGGCGGTGTCGCCGTCGCGCGCGGCAGCCGGGTCCGGCTCTTCCCCGGGCGCGGCCAGGGCGCTCGGCGCTCGGACGCGCAGGACGACTTCCTGCGTGGGCGGACCGCGATCGTCGAGGTGGTCATGCTCGACGTCGACGGCGGCACGCACATCGGCGTGACGACGGACGACGACCCCGAGCTCGCGGAGATCTCCCGCTGGCACGGACGCTACCTCTACTTCACCCCGGGCGAGCTGGAGCCGGTGCGCGCCGACTGGACGGCGGAGGAGTCATGACGATTGCTGGTGGCGGGGATCGGCAACATCTTCCTCTCCGACGACGGGTTCGGCCCCGAGGTGCTCGCGCGCCTGCGCGGATACCCGGTGCCCGTCGGGGCCGAGGTGGAGGACTACGGCATCCGCGGCGTGCACCTGGCCTACCGGCTGCTCGACGGCGTCGGCACCCTGGTGTTCGTCGACGCGGCGCCGCACGGTAAGGCGCCGGGCACGGTCAGCCTGCTCGAGGTCGACCCGGCCGAGATCCCGCCGCCCCGGGCACCTCGCCGCCGGTGGATGCGCACGGCATGGAGCCGGTCTCCGTGCTGCGGATGCTCAGTTCGCTCGGCGGGAGCGTGGAACGCGTCCTGGTGGTCGCGTGCGAGCCGAAGGTCGTGGAGGAAGGACTGGGCCTGAGCCCCGAAGTGGAGGCCGCGGTTCCGGCTGCGGTCGCGTTGATCGAAGAAATGCTGGCGAGAGAAATGACGGAGGTGTCCACATGATCACGCGGATGGTCAAGGCGACGCTGCTCGCGATGGCGGTTGCCGCTGTCGTGCAGTCGCTGCCTGACATCAAGCGCTATCTCGAAGATCCGGGAGATGTAGCGGATGGAGGTCTTGGTCGGGTTCGCCGTCGGTTTCGTCGTCGGCACCAAGCAGGGCAGGGACGGGGTGGCCCGGGTCATCGAGTCCGCCAACGCGATCCGATCCTCCAAGGAGGTGCAGAAGCTGGTCGAGTCGGCTCTCGTGATGGGGATGCCGATGATGAAGGAAATCACCAGAGCGGCGCGGGCAGCTTGACCCCGCCGCGCGAGCGCGCCGCCGGCAGTTCTTCACAGGGAGACCGCCACCGGCGGCGCGTCGTCGTGCGCGGAGTCGTGCAGGGGGTCGGCTTCCGGCCTTTCGTCTACGCGCTGGCCCGCGAGCTCGCGTTGTCCGGGGCGGTGGCGAACACACCCGACGGGGTGGTGATCGAGGTCGAGGGTGCGCCGGCCGCGGTCAATGCGTTCGCGACCCGGGTGCGCACCGACGCGCCGCCACTCGCACGCGTCGAGTCGGTAACCGCCGAGGCGTTGCCCTGCCGCGGCGGCACCGACTTCACCATCGCCGATTCCCAGGGCGGAACTGGTCGCACCCTGGTCTCACCGGACGTGGCGACCTGCGCGGACTGCCTGGCCGAACTGGCCGATCCGGCGGACCGCCGCTACCGGCACGCCTTCATCAGTTGCACAAACTGCGGGCCGCGGTTCACCGTCGTTCTCGACCTGCCCTACGACCGTCCGGCCACCACCATGGCCGACCTGCCGCTGTGCAGCGTCTGCGCCGCGGAGTACGCCGATCCGGCCGACCGCCGTTTCCACGCCCAGACCGTCGCCTGCCGCGACTGCGGCCCGCGTCTGACGCTGCATCAGCCCGGACTGCCGGACTGCCACGACGACGTCGCGATGGCCGTGGCCCGAGAGTTGCTGGCCGACGGCGGAATCCTCGCGGTCAAGGGTCTCGGCGGCTACCACCTGGCCTGCGACGCCTCCCACCCGATCGCCGTGGAGACCCTGCGCAAGCGCAAGGACCGCGGCGACAAGCCGTTCGCCGTGATGGTCGCGGACCTGACCACCGCCGAGGCGCTCGCCGACCTCTCCGGCGCCGAGCGCGACCTGCTCACCGACCCCCGTCGGCCCGTCGTCCTCGCCTCCCGCCGCTGTGGAAAAACCTCAAGAAGGGGTGTCACCCCTAATCGAGGTTTATCCACAGGGTCGTGGCTCGCGCCGGGCGTAGCCCCGGACACCCCCGACCTCGGCCTCTTCCTGCCCTACACGCCCGTGCACCGGCTGCTGTTCGGGTTGCCCGGGGACCCGCCCGGGCCCGTGGCGCTGGTGATGACCAGCGGCAACCTCGCCGGAGAGCCGATCGTCACCGACGACGCCGAGGCCCGGGAGCGGCTGGCCGGCCTGGCCGACGCGTGGCTCTCGCACGACCGCCCGATCGCGGTGCCGTGCGACGACTCGGTGGTGCGGATCGCGGCCGGGGCGCAGCTGCCGGTGCGCCGCTCCCGCGGCTACGCCCCGCTGCCGGTCGCGCTGCCGTTCGCACTCCGGCCCGCCCTCGCGGTCGGCGGGGACCTCAAGAACACGTTCTGCGTCGGCGACGGCGGCTACGCCTGGATGTCCGCGCACGTCGGTGACATGGACGACCTCGCCACCCTGCGCGCCTTCGACGGCGCCACCGCCCAGCTGTCCCGGCTCACCGGTGTGGTGCCGCAACTGCTGATCGCGGACCGGCACCCGGGGTACCGCAGCGCCGACTGGGCCGCGCGCAACGCGGGTGGTCTCCCGCTCGCCCACGTGCAGCACCACCACGCGCACATCGCTTCCGCGATGGCTGACGCCGGGCACGAGGGCAACGACCCCGTGCTCGGATTCGCCTTCGACGGCACCGGCTACGGCGAGGACGGCGCGGTCTGGGGCGGGGAGGTGTTGGTCGCGGACTACGACGGCTTCACCCGCGCCGCGCATCTGCGCTACACGCCCTTGCCGGGTGGGGATGCCGGGGTGCGCAACCCGTGCCGCATGGCGCTCTCGCACCTGCGCACCGCGGGACTGGGGTGGGACCCCGAGCTGCCGAGCGTCGCTGCCACCACGCCGGCCGAGCGCTCGGTGCTGTCCCGCCAGTTGGAGACCGGCCTGGCCAGCGTGCCCACCTCGAGCATGGGCCGGCTCTTCGACGCGGTGTCCTCCTTGGCCGGCGTCTGCCACCGCATCGCGTACGAGGCCGAGGCCGCGATGCGCTTCGAGGGCCTGGCCCGCGGCGCGCTTTCGTCGTGCGGCCCGGGCTACGCGTTCGCCGTCACCGACAGCGTGGACGGTCCGCTCCAGCTCGACCCCGCGCCGGTGCTCGCCGCGGCGGCGGCCGATGTCCTGGCCGGTGTCGACCCGGCCGTCGTGTCCGCGCGATTCCATCTCGCGGTGGCTGATCTCGTCGTCACCGTCGCGGAGCTGCTGCGGGCTCGTGGCGGTCCGGCCACCGTCGCCCTGTCGGGCGGGGTGTTCCTCAACGCGCTGCTCACTGCGCTGTGCGTGGAACGCCTGGCCGTGGCCGGGTTCACCGTGCTGCGCCATCGCACTGTTCCCCCCAGCGACGCCGGGCTGGCCCTGGGCCAACTCGCTGTCGCCGCCCGGCTGTAAACGACCGAAGGAGAGCGCCATGTGTCTCGGGGTCCCGGGTCAGGTGACCCGGATCTGGGAGTCCGAGGGCGCCCGCATGGCCGATGTCGAAACCGGTGGGGTGGTCAAGGAGGTGAACCTGGAGTTCGTCCCCGACCTCGAGGTCGGTGAGTGGACGATCGTGCACATCGGCTTCGCACTGCAGCGCATCACCGAGGCCGAGGCCATCCACACCCTCGGGCTGTTCCAGCAGATGCTCGACATCCACGGCGAGATGGCCGATCCGTTCGCGCCACCGCCGTCGTTCGAGGACGCGTGGCCGGACCACAATCGGTCCGACGTCGGGGGCTAGGTCCGGGTCAGCAGGAGGGCTCGCTGCCCACGATCGCGACCGGGCAGGTCGCCGCCGTCAGCAGCCGGCGGCCGACGGACACCGCCGGTCGCCCGAGCCGGCGACGCCCGACGGATCCGAGGACGAGCAGCGTGGCGCCGGTCGACAGCGCAGCCAGCGCGACGGCCGCATCGCCTTCGACCAGCCGCGTGCGCACGTCGACGCTCGGGAACTGTCGCTGCGCGCGCAGCAGCGCCTGGGCGGTCACGAAGTCGTCGAGGAGGTCACCGAAAGCGGCGAGGCTCAGTTCGGCGGGACCGATCCGCTCGTGGGCTCGCCAGCTCGCGTGCACCACTGTGAGCGGGACCCCACGCTGCCAGGCCGCGCGGAACGCGAAACCCAGGGCCGGCAGCCCGGTCGCTCCCTGGTCGAGCCCGAGCACGACCTCGGGCCGACCCGTCGGCGGTTGCTTGTCCGGGACGAGGACCACCGGGCAGTTCGCCCGCGCCGCGACGGTGGCGGACACCGAGTCGCCGAAGAGCCGTCGCGCCGTCCAGCGCTCCCCGACGCCCAGCACGAGCCCCGCTGCGGACCTGGCCTCGCGCAGCAGGACCGACGCCGCCGCCCCCTCCACCAGCCGAACCGTCACGTCGAGATCAGAGGCGATCCCCATGGCGCAGCTGACGGCCCGGGACGCGATCTCGTCCGCCCGGACCCGTTCGGCCGCGACCTGGGCGACGACCACGCTGACCGCGCTGGGGTCGACCGATCTCGGGGCCGCGAGCGCATGGACCACATGCAGGGGACGCCGCCGCGCGGCCGCCTCCGCAGCGGCCCACTCCACCGCGCCATCGGCGCGACCGGCGTTGTCGACGGCCACGACGATCGGACGCACTGGCCCGCGATCCATGCCTCACCGCCTGCTCCGGAGGATCAGGATCTAGTATCGTAACACGATATAGAGGTTCTCGCCAATTCCCCGCCGCAGCGCGCCGGAAGCAGCGTCAGTAGGAGGGATCGGTCCGATCGCGCGTGGCCGGGACGGTGCCCGGCGGGGTCGCGACGAACTGGCCGACCTGCTCGGTCTGCCATTCCGAGACCAGGGTGCGGTGCACGATCCGCCAGCCGGCCCCGGGGCGGTCCTCGAACCGGTCCACGTAGCGGGCACCGAAGATCTTGAGCGAGCCGCCGCCCTTGCTGACGTGGTAGGCGATCAGGTAGCTCTCCACGTTCGCGTTGCCGCCATCCTCGGCGATCGTGGATGTTCGAGAGCGTGTGCATGGTCGAGTCGAACCGCTCGGCCAGCACGGGCAGGACCCAGCGGATGTACTCCTCGACGTTGCCGCGGAAGGCATCGCCGTGGTCGTCGTAGCCGTCGGCGTGGTAGGCCGAGCGGATCAGGTCGGCGTCCATCCGGTCGATGCCACGGCAGTAGCGGTAGAGCGTGTCGGTGATCTCGCGGCGGACCGTCTCACCCATCTTGCTCACCCACTCGGTGTGAACACCACTTTCAGTCGGGTCAGGTTGTGCTGGACGAGGTTGGGCGCCCAGGAGTTCGCATCCTCGTCGGGGGCAAGTGCGAGGTTACGCGTCCGGGCCAGCAGGGTCTGCACCGCGATCCGCGCCTCGGCCCTGGCCAGCGGGGCGCCGAGGCAGAAGTGCGGGCCCTGCGCGAACGTGAGGTGCCGTCGGCCCTCGGCCCCGCGGTCCAGGCGCAGCTCCTCCGGCTCGGGGAATTGCGCGTCGTCGCGGTTGGCCGAGCCGTAGACGAGCCAGACGAAGGTGCCCGCCGGCATCGGGACGCCGCCGGCCGTAGTGTCGCGGGTCGCGAAACGGAACAGGCCCTGCACCGGTGGCTCGATCCGCAGCGTCTCCTCGACGAACGGCGGGATCAGCGACGGATCCTCGCGGAGGCGGTCCTGCAGTTCGGGCTGTTGGCAGAGCAGCCAGACACAGGAGGCGATCAGGCTGTTCGTGGTCTCGTTGCCGCCGATGAGGAACAGCGTCAGCATCTGCAGCCGCTCCTCGTGGCAGAGGTCGGCCTGCGCGACGTCGGTGACCAGGTCCTCGCGCGGGTTCGCGAGCCGGTCCGCCATCTCGGCCTCGAAGAAGTCGTAGCACTCGTCCAGCGACAGGATCAGCGCGCTGATCTCCTCGCGGGTGAAGTTCGGCCGGCCGTTGGCGCGCACGAACGCGTCCGACCAGCGCTTGAGCGTCGCCAGGTCCATGCGCTCGATGCCCAGCGCGCGGGCGATCACCGTCATCGGCAGCGGGGTCGCGAGCTCGGCGACGATGTCGGCCTCGCCCCGGCCGGCGAACGTCTCGATCAGCGACGTGGTCAGCTCCTGGATCGGCGGCTTGAGCAATGCGACCCGGCGCGGGGAGAAGACCTTGTTCATCATCGTGCGCTGCTGACCGTGCCGGGGCGGGTCGCAGTTGACCAGCGCCGCGCCCTTCTCCGCGATCCCGATCCGGCGCACCGCCGCCGCGCGGACCCGGTCGGGGTAGGCGGGATCCTCCGCGGCGGCGCGGGCCAGGGTGGTGGCCGCGCCCGGGCCGGACTGCCGGGTGGAGGACCAGTCCTCGGGACGGAGCAGGACGTCGAGGACGTCGGCGTGCCGGGTGACGGCGAAGGCGGTCAGCGCCGGGATCCACTGCACCGGGTGCTCGCCGCGCAGATGCGCGTAGACCGGATACGGGCAGCGCACCAGCTCGGTGGTGGCGGTCGTGAACAGGTCGTCGTGCGGGCAGGTCACCGTCCGACGCTAACCCAGCGCAATAGTCAGGCACTAGACCATTGAGTGTGCGACTTTCTGGGCGTAGCGTTCGCTGGTGTGAGTGACGATCCCTTCCGCCTCGACGGCGAGTCAGTGCTGGTCACCGGTGGCACCAGTGGGATCGGGGCGGCCATCGCCGTGCTGTTCCGTGACCGCGGGGCCAAGGTCGTGGTGTGCGGCCGCAATCGCGAACGGGGCGATGCCTTCGCCGCCGAGACCGGCATCGAGTTCGTCCCTGCGAACGTCACCTCCGACACCGACGTGCGCACCTTGGCCGCCGCGTGCGGAGACCTGTCGGTGCTGGTCAACAACGCCGGCCCCACGGACCTGCTGCACACCCGCTCGGTCGACGGCCCGGTCGGGGAGATGACCCCGGAGAACTTCGCCGCGGTGTTCGACTCCACCCTGACCGGCGCGTATCTGACGACCCATCACTGCTCTGCCGGCGCTGATCCGCTCGGGCCGGTCCGCGATCGTCAACATCTCCTCGATCGCCGCCGCCCAGGCGATGCCGGGCTTCGACGCCTACAGCGCCGGCAAGGCCGGCCTGGAGGCGATGACCCGTTCGGTCGCCGCCGGCTACGGCCACCTCGGCGTGCGCGCGAACGCGATCCGGGTCGGCTCGATCCGCGGTCGACCACGGCGACGCGCGAACGCCGCCGCGGCGTCGAGCCCGATCCGCGTCCCGATGCCTGGCGCCGTCCCGAGCCGCCGAAGGCCGGTCGCCCCGAGGACGTCGCCCACGCTGCGCTGTTCCTCGCGTCGACCGCCAGCGCCTACGTCACCGGCACGGTGCTTCCGGTCGACGGCGGCCTGGAGATGCGGTCGCTGATGCCGTGGCAGACCCCGCGGCCCGGGGACTAGACAGTTAGTCCAGACGGTTTGTCCGGTAGGGTGACTCCATGAGCGGCGAGTCCTGGGACAACCTCAATGACCCGACGGCCGAGGACGTCCTCTGGTCGACCGACAACATGGGCGAGGCCGCCCCGGGCGTGCTCAGCCCGTTGGGCTGGTCGCTGTGGGGCCACATCGGCGAGCAGGCCGCCCGTGAGGCGTTGTTCCGCGCGGGTGCGCTCACGCCCGCGGAACGGTTCAACCCACCGAACATCGAGGACCGGGTCGTCCGGGTGTTCTGTGGCCGGATGGCGATGCAGGTGCAGTTCCTCGCCACCGTCGGCAACCGGATGCCCGGCACGTCGGGGGAGCAGGTCGCCGCCGGCATCTTCGGCCGCATTCCCGAGGACCTCGACTACACCGCGACCCGTAGCCACTATCCGGCCGTCGCCGCGAAGCTGCCCGGCATCACCGTGTTCGCGCCCGGCCAGGTACGCCGCCTGGCCCGCGAGACCGACGCCTGGTGGAACGAGCACACCCGCACCGCCGCGACGTGGGACCGCGGCGAGGCGATCACCGGCCTGCGCACCGGGATGATGTGGTTCGGCCGCACCCTGACCCTGCACACCCTGTGCCTGATGACCTGCGTGTCGCCGGTCTACGACCTGCTCACCAAGGTCGTCGAGAAGGCCGGCGCCGGCGACGTCGGCGCCCTGTCCGGCTCCGGTGGCGCCGAGATGGCCGTGGTCTCCGACATCTGGCGCGCATCCCGCAAGGAACTGACGTTGGATCAGGTCGTGGCCAGCCACGGCTTCCACGGCCCGGCCGAGGGCGAGGTCTCCAGCCGGGTGTGGCGGGAGGACCCGAGCCCGCTGACCGCGCTGATCGCCCGCTACGCCGACGAGCCCGACTCCGCCGCACCGACCGAGATCGAGCACCGCCGCATCGAGGGCGAGCGGGCCGCCCGGGCCGAGGTGCTCGCCGCGGTGCCGGCCTGGCAGCGCCCCGCGGTCTCCGCCGTCCTCGATCTCGCGGCCAAGCGGATCCCGATGCGCGGCGTCGGCAAGCGCTCCTTCCTGCAGGGCATCGACGGCACCCGCGCCGCCGCCCGCCGCCTCGGCCAGTTGCTGGCCTCCGACGGACTGCTCGACGACCCCGACGACGCGTTCTACCTGACCTGGCGCGAGCTGATGCTCGGCCCGCCGCGGGACGTTCGCGAACTGGTCGCGCTCCGGCGGGCGCGGCGCGCGGAGTACCAGGCGCTGGTGCTGCCCGGCAGCTGGACCGGAACCCCGGTGCCGATCCAGGCCGCGACCGAGGCGGTCGACACCGTCAGCGGAATCGCCGCCAGCGGCGGCGTCGTCGAAGGCCGCGTGCGGGTGCTGCTCTCGCCGGACTTCGACGAGGTCGAGCCCGACGAGATCCTGGTCGCGCCCACCACCGACCCGTCCTGGTCCTCGGTCATGTTCATCTCCGCGGCCCTGGTCGTCGACATCGGCTCCGCGCTCTCGCACGCCGCGGTGGTCGCCCGCGAGCTCGGCCTGCCCTGCGTGGTGAACACCCGCAGCGGCACCCGCGACCTGCGCACCGGCGACCTCGTCCGCGTCGACGGCGACGCCGGTGTGGTGTCGGTGCTCGAACGCGCCTGACCCCCGGGCCGCCCGTTTGGTCGCTCATTGATGAGCGGAGCGTGCTGTCTAATGCCCTGGCGACAAGATTCGGCCTCGCGGGAGGTCGAAATCTGGTCCTGCGGGCATTAGAGACCTCCGCTCAGCTCTCCTGAGCCAGCCTGCGGTTCGTCTTCTCGATCTGATCGAGCGTGCTCGTCTCCAGCCGGGTGACCTGGTCGGCGGACAGGCGGTCGCAGAGCCATTCCCAGTGCAGGGCGACGTGGTCCCCGGGCGCGACGTCGGGCAGGAAGCTCAGTCCGTCGACGGCCACCGCCACGGTCTCCTCCGCCGGCTCGGACAGGCTCAGCGCGGTGCCGTCCCACAGCAGATGCCGCGACGCGACGACGATCTCCTCGTTCTCACGAGACAGCACGGTGCCCCACCGGATGCGGCAGCGGTCGAGCACATGCAGCGGGTGTGAGGGAGTGGCTCCGGGCGGCGGGGGAGTCGCGCACGCGCCGAACTTGCCGAGCATGCGCGACCACGGGTAGACGCCCAGCACGTGGAAGCCGTGGTCGCCGGCAGCCTCACCGATCAGGTCCGGCGTGAGGTGGGCCCAGTAGTGCCCCGCCTCCGGGGCGATACGAGCGAGCAGTTCCTCACCGAACTCCTCCGCGCTGATCTGCTCGTTCACCCCGCCGCCGAGCCAGTAGGACTCGACGACGCGCTGATCCAGCGGGTCGTCGATGCCGGTCAGCTTGGCCAGCACCTCCAGGTAGTGCCAGGCCCCGGAGAACCGCCGGGCCGCTGCGCGGACGTCGACCTCGGCGGCCTGCGCGACGTCGACACCCGCGGTCGCCAGCGTCGCCGATTCCGGCGGCCCGCAGTACCCGAGCTTGTTGGGCGCGTAGGCGTACCGGGCGAACAGCCAGGGCCCGCTCATCCGCCGCTCTGCCCCACCAACTGGGCGGCGTCGCGGTGCATCCGGCCGAAGTTGTAGTAGGCCGCGCAGGCACCTTCGGGCGAGACCATGCAGGTGCCGATCGGCGTCTCCGGGGTGCACGCGGTGCCGAACACCTTGCACTCCCACGGTTTGAGCACGCCCTTGAGCACCTCGCCGCACTGGCAGGCCTTCGGGTCGGCGACGCGGATGCCGGGCATGTCGTAGAGCCGCTCGGTGTCCCACGCCGCGAAGTCGGCGTTGAGGCGCAACCCGCTCTGGGAGATGAAGCCGAGGCCACGCCACTCGAAGTGCGGGCGCAGCTCGAAGACCTGGGCCATCAGATTGAGCGCGGCCGGGTTGCCCTCCTCGCGGACGACGCGCCCGTACTGGTTCTCCACCTCGCAGCGGCCCTCGCGGATCTGCCGGAGCAGCATGGCGACCGAGGCGAGGATGTCCAGCGGTTCGAAGCCCGCCACCACGATCGGCTTGCCGTAGACCTCGGGCACGAAGCGGTAGGGCCGGTTGCCGACCACGGTCGAGACGTGGCCGGGACCGAGGAACCCGGACAGGCGCATGTCGGGGGAGTCCAGGATCGCCTTGAGCGGCGGCACGATCGTGACGTGGTTGGAGAACACGCTGAAGTTGCTCACCCCGAGCTCACGGGCCCGGATCAAGGTGACGGCCGTGGACGGCGCCGTGGTCTCGAACCCGACCGCGAAGAACACGACCTTCTTCGTCGGGTTGTCGACGGCGAGCTTCAGCGCATCGAGCGGGGAGTAGACGAAGCGGACGTCGGCGCCGCGCGCCTTGGCCTCGAGCAGGCTGCCCTTCGAACCGGGCACGCGCATCATGTCGCCGAACGAGGTGAAGATGACGTCCGGCTGTTCGGCGAGCCACATCGCGTCGTCGACCCGGCCCATCGGGATCACGCAGACCGGACAGCCCGGGCCGTGCACCAGCTCCACGTTGTCCGGCAGCACGTGCTCGAGGCCGTGCCGGTAGATGGTGTGCGTGTGCCCGCCGCACACCTCCATGAACTTGAAGTGCTCGGCGTCCGGTGCACCGGGCGCGGCCATGTCCTCGATCGCGGCCAGCAACAGCCGCGCCGCCGCCGGGTCGCGGAACTCATCGACGAAACGCATGAGATGTCCTTCCGGGGTCTACAGGATCGAGGTGCTGTCGAAGGCGGCTATCTCGTCGCGGTAGGCCTCGCCGAGCTTCTCCATCGCCTCCAGCGTCAGGCGCGCCTCCTCCTCGTCGATGTTCGCCATCGCGAACCCGACGTGGACCAGCACCCAGCCGTCAGGCGCCGGCATCTCCTTCTCCAGCAGCTTGACGCTGATGATCCGCCGCACGCCGTTGACCTCGACCTTGGCCAGATAGTTCTCGGCGTCGGTGATCTCGACGATCCGGCCCGGGATTCCCAGACACATACGCCTGCTCCTAACAGATTCTCGGCAGCGGGTCGCCGACGAGCATGTCGACGATGCGGGTGCCGCCGAACTGCGTGCGCAGGGCGACGGTGGCGCCGATCTTGTCGGTGACCTCGCCGATCACGACGGCGTCGCCGCCGAGGGGATGCGCCCGCATCGCCGCGAGCGCGGCGTCGGTCTCGGCGGGGTCGAGCACCGCGAGGAACTTGCCCTCGTTCGCGACGTAGAGCGGGTCGATGCCGAGCATCTCGCAGGCGCCGTGCACGGCCGGGCGCACCGGCAGCACGCGCTCGTCGAGCACGATGCCGAGCCCGGTGACCTGGGCCAGCTCGTTGCAGACCGTGCCGACCCCGCCGCGCGTCGGGTCGCGCATCCAGCGGGTCGACGGCGCGGCGGCCAGCATCGTCTCGACCAGATCGCTGACCGCGGCGGTGTCGGAGGAGATGTCCGCCTCCAGCTCGAGGTCCTCCCGCGCCAGCATCACGGCCATGCCGTGATCGCCGATGAAGCCCGACATGACGACCTTGTCGCCGGCCTGCACGCGGTCGGCCGCGAGCCGGCGGCCGGCCGGGATCACGCCGACGCCGGCGGTGGTGATGAACAGCCCGTCGGCCGCACCGGTCGGGACGACCTTGGTGTCCCCGGTGACGATCTGCACCCCGGCGGCCAGGGCCGCCGCCGCCATGTCGGCGACGATCTCCTGCAACTCGGAGATGCGGAAGCCCTCCTCCAGCACGAAGGCCGCGGACAACCAGGACGGCCGCGCGCCCGCCATCGCCAGATCGTTCACGGTCCCGTGCACCGCGAGGTGGCCGATCGAGCCGCCGGGGAAGCGCAGACGGCTGGACGACGAAGGAGTCGGTGGAGAAGGCGAGCCGCTCGCCGCTGGGCAGCGTGAGCACCGCGCCGTCCCCGAGCTGCTCGAGGGCCTCGTTGCGGAAGCCCTCGACGAACACCGCGTCCACGAGCGCGGCCGAGGACTTGCCGCCGGCGCCGTGCGACATCGTGACGATCTCGTCGAGCAGCCGCGGCCGTCGCTTGCGGAAGGACTCGATCCGCTCGATGACCTCGCTCTCGGCGAACGACGGCCCGTTGTGGTGCACCGTCACGTCTCGCGTCGTCGTCATCGGTTCTCCAGAACGGTCAGGTGCTCGTGCACGGCGGCCCAGAGGCGGTAGCCGACGAGGGCTTGTGATTCCTGGATGCGGTGCACGCTCTGCGACCGCACGGTCAGGCAGACATCGACGTCGCTGCTCCCGGCGAACTGTCCGCCGTCGTAGCCGGCGAACCCCACCGTGTACATGCCGCGCTGCTTCGCCTCCGCGAACGCGACCGTCAGGTCCCGCGAGCTGCCGCTGGTCGACAGCGCCACCGCGATGTCGCCCGGCGCCGGCGCGGGCGATCAGCTGCCGCGCGAACACCAGGTCGAAGCCGACGTCGTTGCCGAGCGCGGTGAGCACGGCCTGGTCGGCGGCGAGCGACCAGGCCGGCAGCGCCCGGTTCAGCGGCGGATGCGCGAACAGGGCCGCAAGGGTGGCGGCGTCGGTGGAGCTGCCGCCGTTGCCGAAGGTGAACATCCGCCCGCCCGCGGCGAACCGCCGGGCCAGCTCGCCGCCGGCCTCCTCGATCAGGGCCGCGCAGTCCTCAAGCGTGCTGCGCCGCAGCTCAGCACTCTCCGCCGCCTTCGCTCGCGCCGAGGCGGCGAGGTCGGTGAGCAAGGAGTCCTGGTCCCGCTCCTCGGCGTCGAGGAAGGGTAGAGGAACCCGGTCGCCTCCGCCGTCATCGGCCCAGGCTCTCGTCGAGCTTGCTGATCGCCATCACCGGCGTGAATGAGCAGCAGGTCGCCCGGCTCGACCGCGTCCACGAGCATCGTGTCGACGTGCTCCGGGCCGTCGGCCGCGCGGACCAGCGCCCGGCTCGGATCAACGGCGGCGACGACCTCGGCCAGGCGGCCCTCGTCCGAGCAGGTGACGCACACGTCCTCGGTGCACTCGGTCGGTGTGGTCAGCAGGCCCGGATGCTCGAAGCAGACGTGGGTGAGCTCCCAGAGCAGGTGGTAGAGCAACACGAACCCGCCGGTGGCGGGCAGCCGCGGGTCCGGATCGTCCAACCAGAGCACGTGGTCGGCCGCCCCCGGGTGCGGCCGCGCGCCGTTGCCGATCCACAACGTCGACGCGCCCCAGGCGGGCGCCCGCCGCATCACCGACCGCACCGAGGTCTCGTCCGCGGAGGCGACGGCCAGCACCACGTCGCCCGGGCGCACGGACACCCGCACGGTCCCGACCAGGTCCGGGCCGGTCAGCGCCACCGCCGGCAGCGCCTTCTTCCCGACGATGACGGGGTGCACGAACTCCACGGCCACGTGATTGGCGTGCGGCTCCCACTGCGGGGAGATGCACCACAGGGTGCCGCCTGCGGCGAAGCGGCGGGCAAGCATCAGCGAGGCGACGGCGAGATCGGCCGAGAGGGCGTCGTCGATGACTGCGCCGCCGGGCGCGTCCACGCACCTCGTCATGACGCCCCTTCAATTAGCGGGTCGCTGGTCGCGGTGGTTCCTGGTCCGGAGAATCATCGCCGGTCCCATCGTGCGCCTT
>CAVRLI010000010.1:0-293026 GCA_963722375.1 uncultured Actinomycetota bacterium | reverse complement strand
TCGTCACGGTCGACCCGGGCGTCGCGACCGGCTCGATGTGCTGGACGTCGCCGCTGCTGATCGTGATCCGGAACGAGTGCCCGGACAGCAGCCGCCGATGCGTGGGCCACAGATCGACGGTGTAGTCGGCGGGCTGACCGGGGCTGACCGGGACCGCGGAGGTGTGGCCGAAGCGGTGACTCGCCCGCAGCCACCCGGTCGTGATCACCGTCGAGGTACCGTCCGGGCCGACGTCCTCGAGCCGCATGACGAGGACGCCGTCCGGGGTGGAGAACGCCGCCTTGATGTGGGCCACCGGGGCGCCGGCGATCACTACGCTGCCGTTGGTCGGGGCGCCGTTGAACTGGACCCGCTGGCCGTCCTGGAGGGTCTGGTTGTTGAACGGGTACTCGGTGGAGTTGTAGAGCCCGTGCTCCAGGCAGGCGCAGCCGTTGTCGAACGGGTTCGCGGTGAAGGTGAACTGTGAGGCCACCGCGTTGCCCTGGGGACCGGCCGACGCCAGCGAGCTCGGCTTCGTCGTCGGGTACTCGTTCATCTCGAACCAGCCACCGGTGGCGCGCGGCATCTGCAGACTCGTGATCTTGGATCCGGGCAACGGTGCGTCCTGACGCTCCATCAGGATGCGGTCGAAGAACGCCAGCATGCCGTTCATGGCCGCCTTGAACTGCGGCACGCCGGGGAGGAATTCGCCGTGGGCGCCGGGCAGCATCAGCAGATAGCTCTGGTTCTGGGTGCCCTGAAAGTTGCGGACGGTGCCCTCGGGGAACATGTCGTTCCAGCCGCCGATGTGCAGGATCGGGATCTTCGACTTGCGGGCGGCGACGATGTCGACGGCCAGGGACTGCCAGTAGCTGTCGTGGAGCGGGTGGGCCGCGGCGCGGGCCTCGAAGTCGGTGTACTGCGGCAGGGTCGCCGCCGAGACGTCCGGAGTCTGGTCGGGGGTGGAGGTGCCCCAGGTGAAGTAGGGCCACCAGCGCAGGGTGGTTCCGCGGATGCCGCCGGGGTACTGCCACTCCCGGTACGGATCCTGCCAGGAGACGACCGGGATGGCCGCCTCGAGGTGGGGTGGGTTGGAGGCGACGGCCTTCATCGTGGAGATGCCGCCGTAGCTGATCCCGGTCTGCCCGACCTTGCCGTTGCTCCAGGACTGGACCCCGGCCCACTCGATGAGGTCGTAGTTGTCCCGCGCCTCCTGCCGACGGACGGCCAGGTGCCTGCGGTGCCGCCCAACCGCGCGGCCAGCGGGCCGGCGTCACGTCGCCCGGCGCTGACCGGCGAAGGCCTGGCCCATCGCGACGACCTGCTGAATACGCGGTACGCCCAGAAGGCAGTGACGATCACCGGGGCTTTGTCGTTCGTCGGAAGGCCGGCGATCGCCGGACGGGTCAGCGTGCAACGCATCTGCGTGTAGTCGCGCATCGGCACGCGGATCTCGGTGCTGACCGTCTCGAAGCTCGGCAGGCGGTCGTAACCGAGCCAGATCGGGGTCGCGCCGGAGACCGCAGGCGCGGTGGCATCGGCACCCGCGGACCCGGATGACACCAGGGCGGACCCCGCCACCAGTGCCAGGGCGCACGCAGCACCCATCATCCGACCCATTCGTGGCATGCGTCCTCCGCCGTCCTAAACGTCCTGACTTGCCCGCAGGCTACCTCCGGGACCTTTGCGGTTTAGGTCTTATCGCCCGAACGGGGGCAAGAGTTACGCTCCCGGGGACGTCCCCGTTCGAACTAGGAGTTCTCATGGCGATCAAGCTTTCCGTCCAGTACGGCCACCCCACGGACGCTGACGCGTTCGAGAAGTACTACGCGGCAGCGCGCATTTCCGCTGGCGCAGACGATGTCCGGCTTCTCCAACATCGAACTGGCGAAGGTCGTCGCCACTCCAGACGGCTCTCCGCTGCCCTTCTATCGCACCGCGGAGATCTGGTGGGACAGCGAGGAGGACATGCAGAAGACCATGGGCTCCCCCGAGGGGCAGGCCACAGTTGCCGACCTCGCGAACTTCGCGACCGGCGGCGTGACCGTCTTCATCTCTGCCACCTGACGCCGTCACCCGATCTCACCGAGCGCCGCTGCCTGGTCGACCAGGCAGCGGCGCTCGACTTTGCGGCCGGCTGCCCTCAGGCAGAACGTGTGACACCTAACAATCGATTGGTAGCCTCGGCGCCATGGCTCCGGAACAGCGTCGACCGGTGGACCGGCGCAACCGCGAGCACGAGGTCGTCGAAGCCGCGGTCAAGGTGTTCTACGAGAAGGGCTACGCCGCCTCCACGATCCAGGACGTGGCCGACGTGGTCGGCGTGCTCAAGGGCAGCCTGTACCACTACATCTCCTCCAAGGAGGACCTGCTCTTCCGGATCCTGCAGCAGTCGAGCCGCTGGAACGGTTGCGGACCTACCTGGAGCGGACCTACCTCTGGTACCTGGGCCACCCCGAGCAGGTCAGCGTCTACTTCAACCAGCAGCAGCATCTGACCGGCGCCAAACGCGCGGAGATGGTGATCCAGATGCGCGAGTACGAGCACTACTTGCGGGAGCTGCTCGCCGAGGCGAAGGGGCCGGCGCGCTGCGCCCCGACCTCGACATCAAACTCGCCTCGTTCTTCCTGCTCGGCGCGCTGAACAGCCTGCCCACCTGGTACCGCGTCGGCGGCACCCCGCCACCCCGGAACACATTGCGCGCGAATTCACGGCCATGTCCTTGCAGTCACTGACGCCGCGCCGCGCGGGTAAATCCGGTCGTCCGCCAGATCAGCCAAGTAGCTCTCGAGGGCGGTCCGGCCGTCCGGCGGCGTGAACCCCGTCGCCTCGATCTTGGCCAGGTCGAGCACGCTGTGGCGCGGCCGCGGGGCCATCTCCTTGCCCGCGCGGTACTGCTCGGTACTCACCCGCGTCAGGGCACTGCGCTCGCGGCCACGGGCCACGAAGACCGCGCGGCGACCTCGGCCCACGAGGCCGGCTCGCCGCCGCCGGTGAGGTGGTAGGTGCCGAACGGCGCACCGGTCGTCAGGAGGTGCACGATCGCGGCGGCGATGTCCACGGCGAACGTCGGGCGGCCGATCTGGTCGGACACCACCGTCGGCTCGATCCCGCGGCCCGCCAGGCCGAGCATCGTGCGCACGAAGTTGGTGCCGTCGCCGACCACCCACGTCGGGCGGACGAGGTAGTGCCGGTCCACCCCCGCGACGACGGCGACGTCGCCCGCCGCCTTCGAGGCGCCGTACGCGCCCAGGGGGGCAACCGGGGCGCTCTCCGGGATCGGGCCGTCGTGGGTGCCGTCGAAGACGTACTCGCTCGACAGGTGCACGAGCGTGGTGCCGTGCGCCCGGGCCGGCGCGGCGAGCGCGGCCGGCCCGCCCGCGTTGGTGCGCCACGCGTCGACCCGGCCCTGCGGGGTCTCCGCGGCGTCGACCGTCGGTGTACGCGGCGGCGTTGACGACGACGTCGAACGCGGCCCAGTCGACGCCGGTCGGGGTCGGCGACGTCGAACTGCCCGCGCGTGAGCCCGACGGCGTCGGGCAGCGCGGCGGTGAGGGCGCGCCCGACCTGGCCGTTCGCCCCGAGCACGAGCGCGCGGCACGTCAGCGCACCCCCGTGGCCAGCTCGGCGAGCCGGGGGTGCGTCGCGGTCCTTCTCCGAGCGGATCGCGTCCCCGGCCCGATCGGCCAGTCGATGCCCAGCGCCGGGTCGAACGCCTGGATCAGCGTGTAGCCGCCCGGGCGACCAGTGCTCGTTCACCAGGTAGGTGTAGACGACGTCCGGGGTGAGCGTCTGGTAGCTGTTGCCGCACCCCGCCGGGCACGAACAGCGCGGTGCCCGGGTCCAGCTCGAACGGCTTGACGCGTCCCGAAGGACTCGCCCGGGCCGCAGATCGACGATCGCCGCGAACGCCCGTCCGGTGGCGACCGAGACGTACTTGTCCCACGGTTCGGCGTGGATGCCGCGGGTGACGCCCGCCTCGGCGTTGAAGGACACGTTGTTCTGCACCGGGCTGAAGTCGGGCAAGCCCAGCGCCATCATCTTCTCCCGCTGCCAGTTCTCCTTGAACCAGCCACGGTTGTCGCCATAGACCGGGAGGTCGAAAAGCAGCATGCCAGGAATGGGCGTCTCCGTGGCAGCGAGTTCTTCTGGAACTCCATCCCTATTGGCCCTGCACCTTGTATTTAGCTTCAGTCGCAGCCTTCTGCGGCCGCCACCAGTCCTCATTGTCCCGGTACCAGGCGATGGTGTCCTCAATGCCGGCATCGAAGTTCGAAAACTGCGGCTCCCAGCCCAGCTCCTCGCGCAGCTTCGTGGAATCGATCGCGTACCGCAGGTCATGGCCGGGCCGGTCAACCACGTGGTCGTACGCGTCCGGAGACTGGCCCATGTGCTTGAGGATCAGCTCCACGACCTCCTTGTTGTTCTTCTCCCCATCGGCACCGATCAGGTACGTCTCCCCGATCCGGCCCTTGGCGATGATCGCCAGGACAGCGGAGGAATGATCGTTCGCGTGGATCCAGTCACGCACGTTCTCACCCTTGCCATAGAGCTTGGGGCGGATCCCGTCGATCACGTTGGTGATCTGACGAGGAATGAACTTCTCCACATGCTGGTACGGGCCGTAGTTGTTCGAGCAGTTGCTGATGGTCGCCTGCAGCCCGAAGGAACGCACCCAGGCACGGACCAGAAGGTCAGAACCGGCCTTCGTGGACGAATACGGGCTCGACGGGTTGTACGGGGTCTGCTCAGTGAACCGCTCCGGGTCATCAAGCTCCAGGTCCCCGTACACCTCATCAGTGGAGATGTGATGGAAACGCTTACTGTGCTTCCGGGCCGCCTCGATCAGCGTGTACGTGCCAATAATGTTCGTGTCCAGGAACGGCCGCGGGTCATGCAACGAGTTGTCATTGTGCGACTCAGCAGCATAGTGAACAACAACGTCATGAGCTGCGACCAGCTCGTCCACGAGCGGCTGGTCACAAATGTCACCCTTGACGAACTGGAAGCGCTCGGCGGGAAGGTGCGTCAGCGACTCCTCGTTGCCTGCGTACGTCAGCTTGTCAAGGACGGTCACGTGGTGGTCCGTTGTGGACATGACGTAGTGGACAAAATTGGAGCCGATGAAGCCGGCGCCGCCGGTTACTAATAGTCGCTGCATAGTTTCAAAGGTTACCGGATTTGGCTGATGCACGAGTCAGCAGGAAAGATAGGCTATATGCGCGGAATCATTCTGGCCGGCGGTACCGGCTCACGGCTCCATCCGATCACTCTAGGCGTCAGCAAGCAACTGATGCCGGTCTTCGATAAGCCGATGATCTACTACCCGCTCTCCACCCTCATTTTGGCCGGAATCCGGGACATCCTCATCATCACCACGCCCCACGACGCCGAACAGTTTGAGCGCCTGCTGGGCGACGGCTCGCAGTTCGGTATCAACTTGAGCTATCTCCAACAGCCGTCCCCCGACGGGCTGGCGCAAGCGTTCATCCTGGGAGCGGAGCACATAGGCAACGAGCCAGTAGCGCTGGTTCTGGGCGACAACATCTTTTACGGTCAGGGTATGGGAACACAGCTTCGCCGTTTTGAGAACATCGACGGCGGTGCGGTCTTTGGATATTGGGTCGCTGACCCGAAGTCATACGGTGTTGTGGAATTCGACGCCAGCGGCAAGGCCATCTCCTTGGAAGAGAAGCCGGAAAAACCCAAGAGCCACTATGCGGTTCCCGGGCTGTACTTCTATGACAATGACGTCGTTGAAATTGCGCGGAGCCTCAAGCCATCGCCTCGCGGCGAGCTGGAAATCACAGACGTGAACCGGACTTACCTGGACCAAGGAAAACTTCAGGTTGAGATACTCCCCCGCGGCACGGCCTGGCTGGATACCGGTACATTCAATGACCTCAACGATGCCTCCAATTTCGTCCGCACGACCGAGAACCGTCAGGGCCTGAAGATCGGGGCACCGGAAGAGATCGCATGGCGGCTAGGCTTCCTCAGCGATGACGACCTTCGGCAGCGGGCCGAACCCCTGCGCAAGAGCGGCTACGGAACGTACCTGCTCGACCTACTGGAGCATTAGCCCACTAACCGGCGACGGCTTTCGTCAGCGGCACGGCCGGGTCGGTCAGCAACGCCGGGTCGAGCACGAGGTCGCGCATGATCGCCATCTGCGCCTGGGCGTTCTCCCGCGGCAGGTCCGCGACGAGCGCCGCGGAGAGCTTGTTGTCCGGCGCGAGCCACAGCGCGGTCCAGGACCCGTTCTCCCGCTCCCGCCAGACCAACCGGTCGGTCTCGGTGTGCCGGCCGACGTACTGCAGCGTGTGGCCGAGCTGGTCGGACCAGAAGTAGGGCACCGGGTCGTGCGGTTCGATGTCCCCGGGCCGGGGCGAGCACGGTGGCGACGGCAACGATCGGCCCGTGGACGCGTCGTCCCAGTGCTCCACCCGCATCCGGGTGGTGTAGCGGCGAGACCACCGGGCGGCGATGTCACCGACGGCGACGATCCCGGGGGCCAGCGCGTCAGCCAGGTGCTCGTCGGTGACCACCCCGTGGTCGAGGCTAGTCCGCTGCCCTCCAACCAGTCGGTGGCCGGGCGCACGCCGATGGCGATCAGCACGACGTCCGCCGGCAGCCACTGCCGTCGGCGAGCTCGACCCCACCCGGGACGACCTGCCTGACGGCAGCGCCCAGGCGCAGGTCGATGCCGTCCCACCAGCTCACGATCCGTTTGCCGACGTCGTCGCCCATCAGTCGGGACAACGGGAGCGCGTCCAGCTCGACGCAGGTCACCTGGCAGCCGCGGGTGCGGGCCGCCGTGGCCACTTCGGCGCCGATCCAGCCGGCTCATCGCCGCGACGCGGGCGCGGGTTGCAGGCGCTGACGCAGCGTCGGCGTGGTCCAGCGTGCGCAGAGGTGAGCTGCTCGCCGTCGCCCGGCATCCGGATCAGGGTCCGAGCCGGTGGCCAGAACAGCACCGTCGTAGGGCAGTTTCCCCGGTGTCGGTCACCAGAACCCGCTCGGTCGGACGCAGGCCGGTGGCCCGGACTCCGGCCCGTACGTCGACGGTGAGTGCGTCGTAGTCGACCCGCAGCGTGGTGGCGTCGAGGCTTCGCCGATCAGGACGTCCTTGGACAGCGGCGGCCGGTCGTAGGGCAGGTGCGTCTCGGCCGTGACCAGCGTGATCCGGCCCGCGTGTCCTTGCTCGCGCAACTGCCCGCAGCTGCGGGCCGCCGCCAGTCCTCCGCCGACCACCACCACATGCCCGAGCTGCGCCAATGTCATCGCGCCACCCTACTATCGAACTAACGTTTGTTCAACGCCATACGATTACGGTTCAGCGACCCCTGAACTCCGGCGTCGACTTCTTCGCAAAGGCTTCGCCAGCGAGGTGGTCCTCGGTGGCGAAGATCGTGCCCATCGCGAGCGCTTCGAACTCGGCGTAGTCGCGCTCGCTGAGTAGCAGGGAGCGCTGAGAAGGGTCTTCGCGAGGCCGAGCGCGAAGGTGGGACCCGCAGCCAGTTCGGCTGCCAGTTCGCCGGCTTCCTTCTCCAGGTCGGCCGCCGCGACCACCCGATTGACGAGACCGAGTTCCTTGGCCTCGGCGGCGTCGAACCGGCGGCCGGTGAAGATGAGTTCCTTCGCGACGTTCATCGGCAGCCGGCGCGGGAGGAAGTACAGGGCCCCGCAGTCCGGGATGAGGCCCACCTTCACGAACGCGCATGAGAACACCGCGTCGTCAGCGGCGACGACGAGGTCGCAGGCCATCATCAGGCTCAGCCCGGAGCCGTGGCAGTGCCCGTTGACCGCCGCGATCGTCGGCTTCTCCATCTCCGCCAGAGGGAGGTAGACGGTCTGCAGCAGGGTGCGCAGCCGCGACCGACTGGTGACCGGATCGGTGTTGAGGTCCATCTCGGACACGTCGCCGCCGGCGCAGAACGCCGGGCCGCTTCCCGTGAGCAGACGCAGCGCACGGCGGCGTCGTCGGCCGCGAGCTCGATGACCTCGGCGAGCTCGCGCCTTGAGCACCATGTCCATCGAGTTGCGCGCCTCGACCCGGGTGAGCCGGATCGTGGCGACCGCGTCCGCAACGGTGTAGTCCAGGCGCTCGTAGCTCATCGGGGCGTGCTCTCCAAGGGGGTGCCCAGAGCCTGTCAGAGACCCCGGACTCGGAGCCGCAGCAGCTGTATCTGCAGCGGCTGCTGTAGATACCCTGGGGTGATCGTGACACCCAGGAAGGCGGCGGCATTGAGCGAAGTGGATCGCCTCGACAACGAGGACTACCCCTCGGTGACGATGGGCCGCGCCGCCGAACTGCTCGGGGTGCAGCCCGCGTTCCTGCGCCGCCTGGACGCGGCCGGGATTCTGTCCCCGACCCGCACCGACGGCAACCACCGGCTGTACTCGCGCCGCCAGCTCGAGCTGGCCCTGCGCATGCGTTCGCTGGTCGACGAGGGCCTGTCCCTTGAGGCCGCGGCGCGCATCGTCGGACTCCAGGACGACCTCGGCGCCGCCCAGGCCCGCATCACCGAGCTCGAGGACGAGCTCGACGCCAAGCCCAGGGGCAGGTCCCGAAGCTGAAACGGCGGAAGGCCCCGGCCGTTGCGGCCGAGGCCTCCAGGTTGTGCTCCCTTCCGTGCGCCGATACAGGGTCACGTCGTGGCCGGAGGACCCCGTTCCCGGGCCACCCGCCGTGCCGGCGGAGCGGTGCCGACGGGGTCGGAGCGGAGCGTCCGACGCCGAGCCTTCTGCTGAGGTCCGCGCCGGTCCGACGGTGGGGTCGGACCGTCGCCGGTACCCGGCGGCTCCGCGGGGAAGTTCTCCGCGATCAACGCGTCGAACTCCGCCCGTACCGCGTCGGGGTCGTCGAGCCAGGCGTCCGCGCGATCGAGGACGCCGCACAGCGCGGCCATCTCAGGCGTTGATCTGCTTGGCTCCGGTATCGGCAGCCGCCACCGTGATGCGGCGGGGCTTCGCCTTCTCGGCCACCGGGATCCGCAGCGTGAGCACGCCGGCGTCGTAGTCCGCGTTGATGCGCTCGGTATCCAGGGCCTCGCCCAGGAAGAGCTGGCGGGAGAACACGCCGAGCGGTCGCTCCGAGACCTGCATCTCGGCGCCGGCCGTGTGCGGACGCCGTTCGGCCTTCACGGTGAGCACGTTGCGCTCGACGTCGATCTCGATCGACTCGGCGGTGACACCCGGCAGGTCGAAACAGCAGACGAACTCGTCGCCCTCGCGGTAGGCGTCCAGCGGCATCGTGGCCGGTCGGCTCCAGGTACCGGGCGCGGCGTTGAAGGCCTGCGCGATCCGGTCCAGTTCACGGAAGGGGTCGGTACGCATCAGCATCGCGGGTTCATCCTTTCTCTCTCGGTTGGCGATGCACCGAAGTAGTTGGCGGGAGGACCCGCCGTCCTGATAGCTGCAATGGTAAGTAGAGGTTTTCTGTAGCGCAAGACCTGGTTTTGCTGATGCGTGTGATCTAGCAGACACGACGGTACGGCTGCGACTGGCCCAGTGGCCTCGCCACTCGCTCATGAATGAGCTGGGCGTCGATTTCGGGGCCCGATTCGCCCGATTTTCGACACCCCAGTCATGAAGGTCGCGCCGCCCGCTCATTCATGAGCGAGCAGCGACGATCGGCGGGCAGTCAGGCAGCGCGTCAGGGGCCGGTCAGTCGGCCTGCATCTGCTGGCGCAGGCCAGCCAGGGTGCGGCTGAGCAACCGGGACACGTGCATCTGTGAGATGCCGAGTTCCTTGCCGATCTGCGCCTGCGTCTTGTCGGCGAAGAAGCGCAGGTGCAGGATTCGCTGCTCGCGCGGCGGGAGGGCGGCGATCAACGGACGCACCGTCTCGCAGTCGACCATCAGCTCGATCGAGTTGTCGTCGTCGCGCAGGGTGTCGGCGATGGTGAAGGTGTCGTCGCCGTCGCTGCCGATGGCCGCGTCCAGCGAGGTCGGCGCGAAAGCGTCGTCCGCCGTCATCGCCTCCAGCACGAGCTCGGGACCCACCGCGAGCCGCTCGGCCAGCTCGTGGACCGTCGGTGCGCGGCCCAGCTCGTGGGTCAGCGACTCACTCGCGTCGCGCAGCACCGCCTTGGTCTCCTGCAGCCGGCGCGGCAGCCGGATCCAACGGCGCTTGTCGCGGAAGTAGCGACGGATCTCGCCCTGCACCGTCGGTTTGGCGAAGCTCGCGAAGTCGCAGCCGCGGTCCGGGTCGAAGCGCTGGATCGCCAGCACCAGGCCCACGTACCCCACCTGGCACAGCTCGGCGCTCTCCACAGCGCGGCCGGCGTAGCGGCCCGCGAGCCAGCGGACCAGCCCGTCGTAGCGGCGGACCAGAAGCTCCTGGATCCACTCCTTCTCCTCGGCGTCGGCGTTCGCCAGAGCCCGGAAAAGTTCGCCGTCAGTCGCTTCGGCAGTCAGCGATCTGAGGTTGGACATCGTTCCGTTCATCGTCGACGTCATGCATTAGTTATTGCTGGGGAAGGATGGCGGTAACCGCCGCGTTCGAGAATGTGACGGGGCCCACGACCATTCGAGCGATCCACAATCACCTTGAGCTAGGAGCAAACGTGCAGGTCGGCATTCACAATGCGAGCTTTTCCTGGCCCGGTGGACCGGCGGCGATCGGCTCCGACGATCGCGGAACTCGGACGGGCGGCGGAAGCGGCTGGTGTGTCCTATGTCTCCTTCATGGACCACTTCTTCCAGATACCTCCGGTCGGCCCCGCCGAGGAGCCGATGCTGGAGGGCTACACCGCCTTGGGCTTCCTCGCGGCGCACACCTCGACGGTGAAGTTGCAGTTGCTCTGCACCGGAGTGACGTACCGTCACCCGGGCCTGCTCGCCAAGACCGTGACCACCCTCGACGTACTCTCCGGCGGCCGCGCACACCTCGGCATCGGCGCCGCCTGGTTCGACCGCGAGCACGACGGCCTCGGTGTCCCGTTCCCGCCGGTGGCCGAGCGCTTCGAGCGGCTTGAGGAAACCCTGCAGATCTGCCTGCAGATGTGGAGCGAGAACAACGGGCCGTACAACGGCAAGCACTACCAACTCGCCGAGACCCTCTGCTCCCCGATGCCGGTGTCCTCACCGCGCCCGCCGATCATGGTCGCCGGCGGTGGTGAGAAGAAGACACTGAAGTTCGTCGCCCGCTACGCCGACGCGAACAACTTCTTCGGCGGACCCGACGAGGTGAAGGCGAAGCTGGAGATCCTCAAGCAGCACTGCGAGAACGAGGGCCGCGACTACTCCACCATCACCCACACCACGCTCTCCGGGATCGACCCGGTCAAGGACCTCGACGGGTTCATGCGCTACGCCGAGGCGATGCACGCCCTCGGCGTCGGGGTGATCTTCTTCGTCCCGCGCGACAGCAACCCCGTCGAGCTGGCCGACACCCTGGGCAAGGACGTCATCCCGCGCCTGGCCGACCTGGGCTGACGCTGCTCAGACCCGCGTCCCGCGGCTAGTTCACGGCGCGGGTCTTGCCGCCCCAGTACTGCTTGCGCAGCGTGGGCTTGTCGTGCTTGCCGACCGCGGTCAGCGGGATGGCCTCGACGAAGTCGACGGTCTTCGGGCAGTTCACCGAGCCCTTGCGCTCCTTGACCCAGGCGATCAGCTCCTCGGCGGTGACGGCGACCGCGGGGTCGGCGACCACGACCGCCTTGACCGACTCGCCCCACTTCTCGTCCGGCACGCCGATCACGGCGACGTCGCGGACGGCGGGGTGGGTGAACAGCGCCGCCTCGACCTCCTTGGGGTACACGTTGTAGCCGCCGGAGATGATCATGTCCTTCTTGCGGTCGACGATGTAGAGGAAGCCGCGCTCGTCGGCCTTGGCGATGTCGCCGGTGCACAGCCAGCCGTCGCGCAGCGTCGCGGCGGTCTCCTCCGGGCGGTTCCAGTACTCGGTCATGACGTGCGGGCCCCGGGCGCAGATCTCGCCGGCCTCGCCGGGCGCGACCTCGTTGAGGTCGTCGTCGAGCAGGCGGACGTCCGCGATCAGGACCGGGCGGCCGCAGGAGGACAGCGGCTCGTACTCCTTGGTCCGCAGCGCCTCGGCGTGGTCGTCCTTGGTCAGCACGGTGAGCTGGTTGGGCGCCTCGGTCTGGCCGTAGAGCTGGGCGAAGATCGGGCCGAAGCGCTCCAGACCCTCGATCAGGCGCTCGGTGCCCATCGGGGCCGCGCCGTAGACGATCGTCTTCAGCGACGACAGGTCGCGTTCGCCGTGGCCGGGTGGTCGAGCAGCACGTAGATCATCGTCGGCACCAGCAGCGTGGCGGTGACCTTCTCCTTCTCGATCGCGGCCAGCAGCTTGTCCGGGTCGAAGCCGCCGAGCACGACGTTGGTGCCGCCGCGCATCCACACCGGCAGGACGAACCCGCCGCTGGCGTGGGTCAGCGGGGCGCAGTGCGCGAACACGTCCGCCTCACCCAGGCCGAGCTCGAGGAGCTCGGAGAGCAGCGCGGAGACGAACGTGCGGTGCGTGTGCGTCACGCCCTTGGGGCGACCGGTCGTGCCGCCGGTGTAGTAGATGCCGAACAAGTCGTCCGGCGCGACGGCCGGGACATCCGCCGCGTCGGACTCCTTGTCGGCGAGCACGCCCAGGTCCGAATCCTCCGTCGAGGATGGCGTCGGCATCGACGCTCAGGCACTGCTCGATCTGGGTCCGGCCCACGATGCCGGACAGGCGCTCCGCGTACGCGCGGTCGTGCACGACCGCGCGTGCACCGGAGTCGGTGAGGATGTACTCCTGGTCCTCGGCGCCCAGGCGGGCGTTGAGCGGGACGACGGCGAGGCCGGCCCACAGGGCGCCGTAGTACGCGTAGAGCAGTTCGGGCCGGTCGGGCATCAGCAGCGCAACGCGGTCTCCGGGACGAAGACCGGTGGCGAGCAGGGCGCGCCCGTTCTTGCGGACGGTCGAGATGAGTTCGGTGTAGGTGATCCGGGTGTCGCCGTCGACGACGGCCGTCGCGCGGCCCGTACGAGCGGCAGGCTCGCTCCAGCAGGGCGCCGATCGTGTACTCGTGCATCGCGCGCACCCTCCTGGGGAAATCCACCGGTGGGCCGGAATCTAGACGCCGGTAGAGGACCGGTTCCAGGGCGCAAACGCACGATAGTGACCCGCGTCATTGTGGTTTTGCCACATATCCCGCTCCGGAGCCGGGTTCTAGGGTGGGCCGCATGCTGGCTGACCTTCAGGGCAAGAGGGCCCTCGTCACCGGCGCCGCGCAGGGTCTGGGGCACGCAATCGCGGTGCTCTTCGCCGAGCGCGGCGCACGCGTGCTCCTCACCGACATCGACGCCGACGGGGCCGCCAAGGCCGCCGCGGCACTTCCCGGCGCGGCCTCTCTCGGCTGCGACGTCACCAAGGCCGACGACGTGCAGGCCGCCGTCGACGCGGCCGTCGCCGAGTTCGGCGGGCTCGACATCGTGGTCAACAACGCCGGTATCGAGATCGGCAAGCCGCTCACCGAGCACACCGAGGCCGACATCGACAAGCTGCTGGCGGTCAACGTCAAGGGCGTCTTCTTCGGCATCAAGCACTCGGTGCCGGCCCTGGTCGCCTCCGGCGGCGGCTGCATCGTGAACATGGCCTCGGTGGCCGGCCTGGGCGGCGCTCCGCTGCTCAGCGGCTACTGCGCGACCAAGGGCGCGGTGCTGCGCCTGACCGAGGTCGCCGCGATCGAGCTGCGCGCCCACGGCGTGCGGGTCAACGCGGTCTGCCCGTCGTTCATCGACACCGCGATGGTGGACCGCCTGGTCGACCCCTTCACCGAGGCGGTCGGCCTTCCCTTCGCCGACGTCGTCGCGCTCAAGCAGGGCGCCTCGGCACCCCGGAGGAGGTCGCGGAGACCACCGCGTTCCTCGCCTCCGACGACGCGCAGTTCATCACCGGCGCGCACTTCATCCTCGACGGCGGACTGACCGGGAGCCTGCTGTGACCACTCCTTCGTCCGTCAAGAGCGGCGAACTGCAGGACAAGGTCGCGCGTCATCACCGGCGGCGGCCGCGGCATCGGCCAGGCGATCGCCGAGGCCTACGACCGCGAGGGCGCGATCGTCATCGTGTCCGACATCGACGGCGACGGCGCGGAGCGGGTGGCCAAGGGCCTCTCGCGCGGCGAGGCCGCGGTCTGCGACGTGCGCGACGAGGCCGCCGTCAAGGGCCTCATCGACGGGATCGTCGCGCGGCACGGCCGCATCGACGTCGCGGTCGCCAACGCCGGCATCGGCCGCCCGATGCCGCTGGCCGACATGAGCCTGGAGGAGTGGCGCAAGGTCACCTCCGTCAACCTCGACGGGGTGTTCCTGACGATCCGCTTCTCCGCCCTCGCGATGGCGGCCACCGGTGGTGGCTCGATCATCGGGATGGCCTCGATCACCGGGCTCAAGGGCTCGCCGCTGATCGGTGACTACGCCGCCGCCAAGGCCGGCGTGATCAACCTGTGCAAGACCGCGGCCACGGAGTTCCGGGCGCACAACGTCCGGGTCAACGCGATCGCGCCGACCTTCCTCGACACCGTGCTGGTCCAGGAGGCGATCCCGACCTTCGAAGCCGCGCTCGGCGTCCCGTTCGACCAGATCATCGGCCAGCGCCAGGGCCGGATCGGCACCGTCGCCGACGTCGCCCCGCTCGCGGTGTTCCTCGCGTGCGAGAAGTCCCGCTTCTCCACCGGGTCGACCTTCGTCGTCGACAACGGCTGGACAGCTTCGCTGGTCTGACCCACAGCGTCACCAACTGCGCCGATAGTGGAGTTAGGCACCGGTTTCGCGTCGCGGACCGGTTGATAACTCCACTATCGGCGCAGTGGTGTGCGCGCGCTCAGGAGCCGGGCGGGCCGAGGAGCTGACGCAGCCTCAGGGCGGCGAGCACCTCGGCCCGTCGCTCGGACAGGCCGTGGGCGAGCTGCTCCTCGGCCTGACGGATCCGGATCCGCACGGTGTTCTCGTGCACGCCCAGACCGGGTCGCGGCGCGGGACTGCGAGCCGGTGGTGAGCCAGGCCAGCAAGGTCTCGCAGGTCCGCTCGGCCCGCTCGTCGGCGCCGGCCAACTCGCCGAGTTCGTCCTCGACGAACTGCAGCGCCGCGTCCTCGTCGTGCAGCATCAGCAGTTCGAGGCGGACGTCGGAGAACCACAGCACCGGCGGCTGCTTACCGATCCGGCGGTGCAGCCGCGCGGTGTCCAGGGCCTGCTCGTAGGTGCGGCGCAGTCCGGCCAGCCCGACGGCCGGCGCCCCGATCGCCATCGTCGCCCCCGAGGACGCCGCACCCTTTGCGACCGCCGCGGTCTCGGTCGCACCGACCGCGCCGGCGTAGCCGAGCCAGAGCATCCAGGTGCCCGGCGCATGCAGCAGCATCAGAGAGCCGAGCGCACCGGAGGTCTCGGTCAGCGTCGCCGCGACGCGTTCGGCCTGCGCTCGTTCGTCGACCTCGAGCGCGATCCCGAGGTGGGTGCCGCGCAGCCGGTAGCCGAGCACGTTCTCCAGCTCGCCGGTCGTCTGCGTCACGGCGCCCTGCAGGATCTGCCCGAGCACCGCCCGGCGCCGGTCCTCCTGGTTGCGCAGGATCTCGGCCCGCACCGCGTCGTAGCGCGCGACCACCACGGTGAGAATGTGGATGATGTAGTCGAACATCTCGATGGTGGCCGGTCCGACCAGCTCCTCCAGGGTCCCCGCGCCCCGGGCGCTCTCGATCCGGGCGAGCCGGAACCACTCCCGCCAGAACGAGCGGACCCCGACCCAGTAACCCCGCTCCAGTTCGCTCATCGGGATGCCGAGTTCGGCGGTGAGGTCGGCGAACGCGAGCGCGCCCTCGGGGTTGACGTCGGCGAGCTGGAGGCGCCCCGCGAAGATCGCGACGATGGCGTGCACGTTGTCCCGACCTGAGCGGCGCAGGGCGACGAGGAAGTCCGGGTCCTGGACTTTGTCGCCCCAGACGTCCGTCGCGGTGTCCCGGCTGACTGCCTCGGCGATCTCGTCCGGATCGATCCGCGCGGCCATCGCCCGCAGCGGACCGACCGGGATCCCGTCGTTCGCGGGCGGCCGTCACCCCTCGATCGTAGGGACGGCACCCGCACTGGGCGAGGGGCCGCGTCCGGGCCAGAATCCGGGCATGGACTTCGAGCCCCTGGAAGCCGCCGCGCGCGGCTCGCTCCCGCTGGTCGCCTACGACTACTTCGCCGGCGGGTCCGACGACGAGGAGACGCTGCGCGACAACGTCGCCGCCTGGCGCCGGATCCGGCTGCGGCCACGCGTCCTGCGCGACGTCTCGGTGATCGACACCGCGACCACCGTGCTCGGCACGCCCGCTCACGCTGCCGGTGCTGGTGGCGCCGGTCGGCTACCAGGCGATGGCCCACCCGGGCGGGGAGTGCGACGCCGCCCGCGGCACCGCGGCGGCCGGCAGCCTCTACATCGCCTCGACGGTGGCGACCACCACCCTGGAGGACATCGCCGCGGTCGCGGGCCCGCGCTGGATGCAGGTCTACGTCCAGAAGGAGCGCACGCGCACCGAAGCGATGGTCAAGCGCGCCGCCGCGGCCGGGTACACCGCGCTGGTGCTGACCGTCGACCTGCCCGTGGTCGGGCGCCGGCGCCGCGACGAGCGGAACTCCTTCACCCTGTCCCCCGGCCTGACCGTGGCGAACTTCGGCGTCGAGATGCCGTCGGTCGAGGGCCAGTCCGGGCTGGCCGCGCAGGTCGGCCGCGACATGGACGCCAACCTCACCCCGGCCGACATCGCCTGGCTGCATCGAGGTCTCCGGGCTGCCGGTGCTGGTCAAGGGCGTGCTGCGCGGGGACGACGCCCGCGCCGCGGTGGACGCCGGCGCGGCCGGGGTCGTGGTCTCCAACCACGGCGGGCGCCAACTGGACACCGCGATCGCCGGGGCGGACGCCCTGCCCGAGGTGGTGGCGGCCGTGGGTGACAGTTCTAACCCGGATGCCGAGATCTACGTCGACGGCGGGATCCGCGCCGGCACCGACGTGCTCAAGGCCGTGGCGATGGGCGCCCGGGCCGTTCTGATCGGGCGCCCGATGGTCTGGAGCCTGGCCACCGGCGGCGCGGCCGGGGTGGAGGCGATGCTGACCGAACTGCAGCTCGAGCTCGCCAACGCGATGGCCCTGTGCGGGGCGCGCTCGATCGCGGAGCTGACCGCGGACCTCATCGTCACCTAGGTTGTTCCGATGGCCGGCCACACCTGCTGCCGACCGCGGGCCTGACCCGGCGCCTGAGCGAGGCCGAGCGGGACGACCTGCGCCGCGATGGCGTCGTCATCGCGCGCGGCATCCTGTCCCCGGAGTGGCTGGAGACGATGTCCGCGGCCACCGACACGCGTGATGACCGACGTCGCCGCGTCCGACGAACGCCGGCCGTTGCCGCCGTTCCGGGCCTGGGTGCTCGACGCTCCCCTGATCGGCCTGACCCGCCAGGCGCTGCCCGGCGCCAGTTGCGTCACCGTCTACGTCGACCAGATCGTCGGGCACCGCCCGGGTTCCCGCGAGCTGCTGACGGTGAACCGCGAGGCGCCCTACGTGCCGGTGATGGGCAAGCAGGTGGTGCGCCTCTGGGTCGCCGCTGGACACCGTGAAGGCGGGCGGCGGCGCGGTGCGCTACCTGCGCGGCTCGCACCGCGGCCCGGGACAGGGCGCGGACTGGCTGGTCGCCGAGGCCGAGGTCGGCGACGTCGTGCTGCACCACCCGCGCGCGGTGCACGGAGCGGTCGAGGACGGCGACCACCGCCGGGTAGTGGCCAGCGCCTACGGCGCCGACCTGCGCCGCGGGCCGCAGGCGGCGGACGACCTGCTGCGCGAGTGGGAGTCCTTCGACCCTTACCTGAACCCCAAGCTGCCCGAGGATTGAGCCATGCCGAGCACCGCGCCTCGCGCCCTGCTTGCCGTCCTGCTGTGCGCAGCGGTGTTCGCGGCGACCGGGTGCGGCCGTGACGCGCAGACCGTGGCCACCGGGCCGACTCCTGCGGTGGCGTCCTCTCCCACCCCGGCCGGAAGCGGCGACGGGCTGGGACCGGTGGAGACGACCACGGCTGAGCCGGCGACCGCCTCGCCGGCCGGCCAGAGCACCGCGGCGACACCCAGACCACCGACAGCCGCCCCGACCCCGAAGGGCGGGGTCGTCCGGCTGACTGCCGCTGACGCCGGCCGCACGATCACGGTGGCGCGCGGCGACGTGATCGTCGTCGAGCTGTCCGGGGGGCCCGGCAGTTACCTTCCGCCGACGGCCGACGACGCCGCGGTCCTGCGGACCGAGGAGAGCGGCGGCGGATATCCGGGCACCGAGCCCGCGACGGGACGGTTCACCGCGATCGGCCGGGGCGTCGCCCACATCACCAGCACGACCGACGCCGCCTGCCTGCACTCCCAGCCCGCCTGCATGATTCCGCAGCAGCAGTTCACGGTGACCATCCGGGTCCGCTGAGCGGGCCCTTCGGGTGATGTCGTTTTTCGGCTAGTAATTGTCGGTCCCGGCCCGCAGGCTGAGGCCGTGCACACCGATCGCGAAGCCTGCCTGCGCGCCGTAGCCGCGAAGGATCCGCGCTTCGACGGCTGGTTCTTCGTCGCGGTGAAGACCACCGGCATCTACTGCCGGCCCTCCTGCCCGGCCAACCCGCTCGCGAAGAATCTGACGTTCCACCCGAGTGCCGCCGCGGCCCAGCAGGCCGGCTACCGGGCCTGCAAGCGCTGCCGCCCGGACGCGAGCCCCGGCTCGCCGGAGTGGAACCACCGCGCCGACGCGGTGGCCCGCGCGATGCGCCTGATTGCCGACGGCGTCGTCGACCGCGAGGGCGTGCCCGGGCTGGCCGCGCGCCTCGGCTACAGCGTCCGCCAGGTGCAGCGCCAACTGCAGGCCGAGCTCGGTGCCGGGCCGCTGGCGATCGCCCGCGCGCAGCGGGCGCAGACCGCACGGCTGATGATCGAGACCACCGACCTGCCGATGACCGATGTTGCTGCCGCCGCCGGTTTCGCGAGCATCCGCGCCTTCAACACCACGGTCGGCGAGGTCTTCGCGCTCTCCCCGACCGAGCTGCGCCGCAAGGCGAAGGGCCGCCCGCTGACCAGCGCGCCCGGCGCGCTCTCGCTGCGGCTGCCGTTCCGCGGCCCGCTGTTGCCGGGCAACCTCTTCGGCCACCTGGCCGCCACCGGCGTGCCCGGCGTCGAGGAGTGGCGCGACGGTGCCTACCGGCGCACGCTGCGCCTGCCGCACGGCCCAGGCATCGTCGAACTGACGCCCCCTCAGAACGGCGAGCTGCCGGTCACCGGGCACATCCCGGCCCGGCTGCACCTGAGCGACCTGCGTGACCTCGGGGTGGCGATCAACCGCTGCCGGTGGCTGCTCGACCTCGACGCCGACCCGACCGCGATCGACGCCGCGCTGGCCGACGATCCGCTGCTGGCGCCGCTGATCGCGGCCGCCCCCGGGCGCCGGGTGCCGCGCACCACCGACGGCGAGGAGTTCGCCGTGCGCGCGGTCCTCGGCCAGCAGGTCTCCACCGCCGCGGCCCGCACCCACGCCGCCCGGATCGTCGCCGCGCTCGGCGAACCCGTCGACGATCCCGGCGGCGGGCTCACCCACCTGTTCCCCTCCACCAAGGCCCTCGCCGACCTGGACCCGGAGACCCTCGCGATGCCGGCCACCCGCCGGCGCACCCTGGCCGCGCTGGTCTCGGCGCTGGCCGACGGCCGGCTCGACCTGTCCCCCGGCGCCGACCGCGCCGCCGCCCGCGCCGAGCTCGACGCGCTGCCCGGCTTCGGGCCGTGGACGGTCGAAATGATCGCGATGCGCGCCCTCGGCGACCCCGACGCCTTCCCGGCCTCCGACCTCGGCGTCAAGCTGGCCGCCGCCGCGCTCGGGCTCCCCACCGCACCGGCGGCCCTGGCCGCGCGCTCCGCCGCTGGCGGCCCTGGCGCGCCTACGCCGTCCAGCACCTGTGGGCCACCGGCACGCACCCGATCAACGAGCTCCCGCGAGAGGCTGAACAAGAAGGAGCGGGCCGATGAGCCGCACCCATGTCGTCGTCGATTCGGTGATCGGCCCGATGACGATCGTCGCCGAGGACGAGGCGATCGTCGGCGTCTGGATGGACGACCAGCGCCACCTGCCGCCGGACGCGAAGTTCGGCCACCCGGACGACGGCGACTCCGTCGTACTCAAGGAGGCCGAGCGCCAACTGGGCGAGTACTTCGCCGGCGAACGGAACGCGTTCGACCTGCCGCTGGCCGCCGTCGGCACCCCGTTCCAGCGGCGGGTCTGGGACGCGCTGCGCGAGATCCCGTACGGCGAGACCATCTCCTACGGCGAGCTCGCCCGCCGGATCGGCCAGCCCACCGCCTCGCGTGCGGTCGGGCCTGGCCAACGGCAAGAACCCGATCTCGATCGTGGTCCCCTGCCACCGCGTCATCGGCTCGTCCGGCAAGCTCGTCGGCTACGGCGGCGGGCTGGAGCGCAAGCACACGCTGCTCGAGCTCGAGCGGGGCCGCGACCGACTGCTCTAGCGTCCGGCTGATGCCTAGAAGATTCGGTACCTTGCGCCGGATATTCGAGGTAGAATGTGTCTCATGCTCCAGCGGGATCGTCACCTGTCCGCGTGCCGCCGGCTGCTCGCGACGACTCCGTGCGTGGCGATAGTGGGCGCCCGTCAAGTCGGCAAGACGACGCTCGCCGAGCAGCTCGCCGAGGACTGGAAAGGATCGGTGCACCGGTTCGATCTCGAGCTCCCGAGCCACGTCGCCCGAGTTGCGGATCCCGAACTCGCGCTGGCTCCGCTCGAGGGCCTGATCATCCTCGACGAGATCCAGCGGCGACCCGATCTGTTTCCTGTTCTGCGCTGGTTGATCGACACCTATCCCGACCGGCGCTACCTGGTCCTCGGCAGCGCGGCTCCCGAGCTGCTGCGCCAGTCGTCGGAGACGCTGGCCGGACGGATCTCCTACCACGACCTCACCCCACTGACCGTCGACGAGGTCGGCCCGGGGCAACTCGACGAACTGTGGATCCGGGGTGGGTTTCCCCGGGCACTCCTCGCTCCCGACATGGACACGAGCTTTCGTTGGCGACTGGACTTCATCCGCACTTTTATCGAGCGCGACCTGCCCGCGCTCGGCGGGCAGACCTCTCCTGAGGTCGTCGGCCGCTTCTGGCGCATGCTGGCCCACGTGCACGGCCAGGTCTGGAACTCCTCGCGGTTCGCCGCCTCGTTCGGGGTCGCGGACACCACCGTGCGCCGCTACCTGGACCTGCTGACCTCCGCGTTGGTCGTCACCCAGCTGCGCCCGTGGCACGAGAACGTGGGCAAGCGTCAGGTCCGTGCCCCGAAGGTGTACCTGAGCGACAGCGGGATTCTGCACGCCCTGCTCGACCTCTCCAACCGGGCCGAGGTCGAGCTCCACCCTGTGCTCGGCGCCTCCTGGGAGGGCTTTGTGCTCAACCAGCTCGCTGCTGTGACCGGCAGCCGGCCGGACCAGCGCTACTTCTGGGCGACCCACGCCGGGGCCGAACTCGACCTACTCATCGTCCGAGGAGCCGAACGCATCGGGATCGAGATCAAGCGCACCTCGGCTCCGCGAATGACCGCCTCACTACGTTCCGCCGTCGAGACCCTCCGCCTGGACCGGGCGTACCTGGTCCACGCCGGTCCCGCCACTTTCCCCCTGGCCACAGGGATCGAGGCCGTTGCCGCGGCCGACATCGCGTCGCGGGGTGCGTGGTAGGACGACGAGAACGGGGCTGGGCGCGAGATCAGGACAGGAGAATGGACGCGATGAAGAGGGTGCTGATCGTCCATCACACGCCGTCGCCGGCCACCGCGGAACTGCTCGACGCGGTGATCCGCGGGGCGAGCGACCCCGACATCGAAGGCGTCGAGGTGGTGCGTCGCGCCGCCCTGGCCGCGACCGCTTCGGACGTGCTCGAGTGCGACGGCCTGGTGCTCGGCACCCCGGCCAACATCGGCTACATGTCGGGTGCGCTCAAGCACTTCTTCGACCAGATCTACTACCCGGTCCTCGACGACACCGCGGGCCGGCCGTACGGGCTGTACGTGCACGGCAACCTCGGGACCGAGGGCGCGGTGCGCGCGGTCGAGTCGATCACCGAGGGGCTGGGCTGGAAGCGGGTGGCCGCGACGGTCGAGGTCGCCGGTTCGCCCACCAAGGCAGACCTGGAGGCCTGCTGGGAGCTCGGCGCGACCGTCGCGGCGACCCTGGCCGGTTAGCTCAGCCCGCAGCCGACCGCGATCGACTTGCCGTTGCGCAGCTTGAAGACGGCCGTCACGCTCATCGTGCCGCCGGTGGCCGAGCGCGCCCGGAACGATGGCCCCACGTCACGCAGTCGCTCCGCGGAAGCGCCGCCGCCGAGCTGACCGCCGTCGGGGTCGGGCGGGGGAGGATCGCCCACGAACGCTGCGTACGGCGTCGACGCTCCGGACCCTGGGCGCACGGAAGTTGCCGTCGCCGTCGGGGTGGCTGACCCGGACGCGGGTGAAGCGCCCGTTGTCGCGCAGCTTGATGCGCACCGTGACGCCGTGCTTGGTCTTCGAGCAGTTCTTGATCGTGGCGGTGGGCGCAGAAGTGGCAGCTTCAGCAGGCATCGCGATCACAGCTGCCGGCAGCAGCAGGGCAGCGCTGGCCAGTAGGGCGATGGGGGTCCTCGGCATGACAGCCTCCTGCCTGCAGGATGCGGGTGTGACCTGCACGTTTACATCCCGCGTCGGTAAAGCCTGACGCGGCAAGCGAGTGGCCGCGACGGTCAAACCGTCGCGGCCACCCTCACGGACGGAGCGGTGCCGATGCCCAGTCCGTGCGCTGGAGCTTCTAGGCGCAGGTCAGCTTGACCAGGGCCCGGGTCAGGCGGTTCTTCGTGACCTTGAGGTTGAACGAGCCGCCGCTGTCGGACAGCGCGACCGTCGAGTAGTTCTGCAGACGCTTGTTGCTCGAGGAAAGGGAGTAGCCGGTCACGGCATCTGTGCCGCAGACCGCGGTTCGTCCGGCGGCCCCGGAGTCGAACAAGGTCTCGATGGCCTGAGCGTTGATGGTGATCGTGTAGATGCCGGCGCGGACGTCCCACGACTTGCACGCGCCGTCGGCGAGGAGCCGGGAGCCGCGTTCCGGCCCCCTCACGACCACGGGCAGCTTGGCGACCCCGGGGGACTCCCAGCACACCTTGAGTTCCTTCGCCGTGAAGGCGCCGGCCTGATGGGCCACCGTGCCGGCGACCAGGCTGAGAGAGGCGGCCACCGCCGCAGTCGTGACAGCAGTCTTCTTACGCATACGCGTCTCCTGACACCGGCGCCGGTGCGGGGGGAGGTCGTGCGACCTACCGGCGGACACTCACCGTGACACCCGCTTTGGCAAGAAGTTGATCTTGGAGAACCAAGATCAACTTCGCAGGGTCAGATCCGGTCAATGACCTGCATTCCCGGGCAAAGTGCTGTTGACGTTGTGACTGAAGGTGACGGAGTGGCGAAAGGCGCTCACGACGCTTAAACGACTGGGGCCCGACCGAAACGGCCGGGCCCCAGAGGGGAATCAGGTCAGCGATCAGGCAGCGACGCACCCGTGTAAGCGATGACGGAGGTCCGCCGGTCCTTCTTGACGTTGGTGGTGATGCTGCCGTTGGCGAACGCCGCGGGGTTGAACGCCTTGTAGGTGTCCTTCATGCGCTTGATCGTGACTCGGAAGTCCGGCGTCAGCGGACCGGGGCAGGCCGCATCGGCGTCGATCGCGGCGAGGAACTCCTGACACGTCCTCGACGGTGAACTGGTACTGGCCGGCGCCGGACGTCCCAGGCCATGCAGTCCCCGTTGTCCAAGCTCGCGGTCTTGTAGCTCGGGCCGTCCGCGACGACCTCGAGGTCGAGCGCGCCGTTCTGGGACTGGTTGTTCCAGCAGATGTTGAGCTCCTTGGCGGTCTTCGCCTCGGACGAGGCAGCCAGACCCCCGGCAGCCAAGGTGAGCGAGCCGGCAACAGCCACGACCGAAATAATGCTTCGACGCATACGTCATCTCCTTCAGTGCGCCGGTGAAGATGAGGTCGCTTCGACCTTGCCGGCGGCACTCAGAGTCACACCTCGACTCCATGGAGATGATCTTGAAATCAGCACAATTCGTACAAGATCCACTTCAAAGGGTGAGATCAGGCCAAACCCGACTCATACTCGCGCAAAACGGACATCGCTGTGATCACTAAGAGTGATTGTCGTGGCGCGGAACGTCGATAGATTCTCCAGGCACAAGTGGTCAGGCGGACGCGCTGACGCAGTTGAGGATGGCGGTGACGGTGGTGCGTCGGTCCTTCCGCACGTTGGTGACGAGCCCCCGTTGTTGCGGAGCTCCCGGAAGTTCGTCCTGTAGAGCTCCTGTTGCCGCTTGATCGTGAACTTGAGCGAGGGCGGCTTCGCCTTCGTCGGGACACGAGGCCTTCATCGCGTCCCGGAGCTCGTCGACGTCCTCGACCGTGATCTTGTACTGACCGGGCCGGACGTCCCAGGCGATGCAGTCCCCGTTGTCGAGGCTGGCGGTCTTGTACGACGGACCGTCGACCACGACCTCCAGGTCGAGCACCTCGCCCGGGGCCTGGTTGACCCAGCAGATGTTCAGTTCCTTCGCGGTGCGGGCCTCCGCGGCCGGCATGGACCGGCCACCGCCGAGGCGGCGAGCGCCGCGGCGATCGCCGCGGAACGAGCCCGCCAGTGCATGGTCCCCCCAGACCTGTCTTTCGTTGCTGCTGTCGTGGGGCCCGGCCGGGCGGGCCGGGCCCCACGCGTGAACTAGTGCAGCTGACTCAAGCGATCACGACTGAGCGGGTACATGCACTCGAGGGCGACCGTGATCCAGGTGCTCCGGTTCTTCTTCACGTTGGTCGTGACCTCGCCGTGGTCGAGCGCGGCCTGCGTTGTAGGCCTTGTAGGAGTCGTTCTGCCGGCTGATCTTGACCGAGAAGTGAGGGTCGTCCTTGGCCGCCGGGGCAGTTCGACTGCGCTGGCTGCCAGGGCATCCAGGAACTCCTCGACGTCCTCGACCGTGAACTTGTACTGCCCGGGCCGGACGTCCCAGCGACACGCAGTCGCCGGCGTCGAGGCTCGTGGTCTTGTACGACGGCCCGTCCGCGACGACCTCGAGGTCCTGGACCGCTCGTGCGTCGTCGTTGACCCAGCAGACGGTCAGTTCCTTCTGGGTGAAGTGCCTGCGAAGCCGTCGGAGCGCCGACGACCAGCAGCGCAACGGAAGAAGCAACGGCCGCAGCCGAAATGGCGCTCTTGCGCAACTAGGTGTTCCCCTCCTAGAGAACCGCCGGATGAAGTTGGGGGCGGTTTCGCCCCCCGGCACACACCTAGCGTCACAGAGGCACTACAAGGGGTGGATGTTGCAATCCGCACAATTCGGACAAGATCGACATCCCGGAGTGAACCTCAGGTATCCCCGGGCAAAGAATCGTCTTGAGTTACGTGTGTGACCACACGAGTTGATCTGAATCCCACTCGCATCTCCACTGGGGTCCCACCAACACCAAGAGGCCCAGCCGATTCGACTGAGCCCCACCCGACGTCCGTCCTTCGTGGCTCGCAAGAGCCGAGCCCACGCATGGAAGTGGGGCCCGGCATGAGCCGAGCCCCACTTACACAAGCCCTACCGAATCACCCGACAGCCCGACGCGATGGGCGGGCGCGACGAGCAGCGGGCCGGATCAGGCGATCAGACGCAACGCAGGTGAGCGGCGATCGTGGTGCGCCGGTCCTTCTTGACGTTCGTCACGATGTTGCCGCTCGAAGAGCGTGGCGACGGTGTAGTCCCGGTACTCCTGGCCGGCCCGCTTGACACGGATCGTGAGCTCCTGGCTCCGTTGACCGGGCCGGAGGGTGTCGCACGCGTTGACCGACGGCGTCGGAACCAGGCGTTGACGTCCCTGACGGTGAACTTGTAGGTAGCCCGGCCGGACGTCCCAGGCCTTGCAGTTGCCCGCAGACAGGTCCGAAGCCCGGTACGACGGGCCGTCGGCCACGGCCGGCAAGAAGACCTTGGGGGCGGGGTCGTCGGACGCCCAGCAGATGTTCAGTTCCTTCTTCGTGCGGGCCTCAGCAGTGCTGAGCGCCATCCCGCCGACAAGGGCGGTCGAGGCCCCGATCGCGACCGCCGTAATCATTGATTTACGCATGCCCACATCTCTTTCTTGAAGTCGGCCCAGCAGTCGCTCGCTACGGCCGCGGACCCTCAAGGTGGGCACCACGGCGCCCGAAATGAAGGGGTCTGTCCCGAAAATGTGAGGAATGCACACATCTGTCCTGGGCGTTTATCCAAAGCTTGGAACCTGAGTGGCTCTCGGATTCCGATCCGGGTACCCCAAAATGCAGCCCTTCGCGAGCCGCGCGACAGCGTGCGATACGCTCCTGTGGCTCGGATGCGAACGGGCGACGCGTGGGGCCCGGCACCGCCAGGCCCGGCCCGACCGTGGTGAGCTCCGCCTAGGACTCGGCCGCCATAGAGACCGCAGGGCATACGGAGGTTGACCCTGGTCTGCCGCTTGTCCTCACGGTCGTGTTGACGATGCCGCTGTTCTGACCGTCGTACGTGGTGTAGTCGTTCTTCAACCGCTTCACGTAGGCCTTGGGGTCCATGTAGTCGAAGGCGTCGTAGTCCGTCGGCGCTGTGCCGCAGATCGCCGACTCGTAGCCACCCAGGCGTCATAGTGGGCCTGGCTGTCGTAGTTGGTGCTGCGGGCGGCGCTCAAGCTCCGGCTCAGGTCCTTCGAGGTTCGCCCAGATCACCTTGTACGCACCGGGCTTGACGTTCCAGGTCTTGCACACACCGCTCGCGAGGTTCTGCTGACGCGAGGTCGGACCGTCGAGCACGACCTTGATCGGGTAACCGCTGCTGCCATCCGGGGCAGTCCAACAGACCTTCATTTCCCTGAAAGTCCTGGCTTCGGCCGGCACGGCGGTGACCCCGGCCACCAAGGCCGTGGAGGCGGCCAGCACGGCCGCGCTGTAGAGAGACTTACGCATGGGCGCTTCCTTCTGGGGGACGGGGCGGTGATCGATCACTGCCCTGAGGAGCGCCAAGGTGACAAGCAGGCGCACAGGTTCGCGGCCGAATCTCCCGATTCGTGAAGATCACATGCGGTTACGCCGGCGATCTTGCCGAGCTTTGAATGTGCGGATCATCCGACCGCGAAAAAGAGCTAGCGTCCGCCGCTGACGTCGAGGATCGCGCCGGTGACGTAGGACGCGGCGGGCGAGAGCAGCCAGACGACCGCAGCCGCGACCTCCTCCGCGGTGCCCGGCCGGCCCATGGGCACGGTCGGCGCCATCTCGGCCAGGCGCTCGGGGCGGCCGGCCGAGGCGTGGATCTCGGTCGCGATCAGCCCGGGCCGGACCGCGTTCACGCGGATCCCGTTGGCCGCGACCTCCTTGGCCAGCCCGACGGTGAGAGTGTCGACGGCCGCCTTGGAGGCGGCGTAGTCCACGTACTCCCCCGGGCTGCCGAGCACGGCGGCGCGGGAGGAGATGTTGACGATCGCGCCGCCCTCGCCGTCGCGCAGCATCAGGCGCACCGCCTCGCGGGCGCAGAAGAAGGCGCCGAACACGTTGACCCCGAAGACCTCCTCGAGGTCCTCGGACTCCAGCTCGGCCACCGTCTTGCGCTGGGTCGCGATGCCGGCGTTGTTGACCAGGCCCCGGACCGGGCCGAGCTCCTCGGCCTGCACGAACAGGTCGATGACGTCCATCTCCATGGCGACGTCGGCCTGCACGACGATCGCGTCGACGCCGAACGCGGAGCACTCGGCGGCGACCTCCTCGGCCGACTCCCGGTCGGAGCGGAAGCCGAGGCAGAGGTTCCAGCCGTCGGCCGCGGCGAGGCGGGCGGTGGCGGCCCCGATGCCGCGCCCGCCGCCGGTGATGACCAGGGTGCCGAGCTCAGCGCCGGTCATGAAGCCGGCGGGTTGAAGTGGTGCGGGTCCGGGTCGCCGGCCGGCTCGGCGGCGTCCCAGGTGGTGACCTCCAGCAGGATGTCGATCGCGGTGCCGGTGTCGGTCTCGCGCAGCAGGTGCTGCAGCGCGAGCACGCGCAGGCCGGCGGCCGCCCCGGCCAGGTCGGCGATCTCGGCGAGCACGTCGGGATTGGACGGCCCGCCGACGCCGCGCTCGATGTTGGTCCGGGAGTGCCCGACGTAGAGCAGCCGCCCGCCGGGCGCCAGCCAGGTCGCGGCCCGCGCCAGCAGCCCGATCAGGTCGGGCATCTCCATGTGCAGGTAGACCACGAGCACCAGGTCCAGCGGCTCGGCCGGCGACCAGGTCAGCGCGTCGCCGACCTCCCAGGCCACGTGCACGCCGGCGCGTTCGGAGCGCTGGCCCGCCTGCTCGATGGCCACGGCCGAGACGTCGACCGCCTCGACGTGCCAGCCGCGCCGGGCCAGCCAGACCGCGTTGCGTCCGTTCCCGCACCCGAGGTCCACGGCCCGTCCGGGCTCGGCGTCAGCGACGCGGGCCCGGACGAACTGGTTGGGCTGCTCCCCCCACAGGGCGGGATCCGCGGCGTAGCGGGCGTCCCAGTCGATGTCGTGCGGCATGTGCTTAGACGCCCCACTTACCGCCGTGGACGTAGATGGTCTGGCCCACGATGTGGCGCGCGTCGTCACTGGCGAGGAAGGCGATCACCGCGGCGATGTCCTCCGGCTGCGCGACCCGGCCGATCGGGGTGCCGGCCGCGGCGCCGTCGACGAACTCCTGCGGGTCCAGGTTCATCCGGGCCGCAGTGGCGCGCGTCATCGCGGTGTCGACGAACCCGGGGGCGACGGCGTTGACGTTGATGTTGTAGCGGGCCAGCTCGAGCGCCATGGTCGCGGTCAGGCCCTGGATGCCGGCCTTGGCCGCGGAGTAGTTGGACTGCCCGCGGTTGCCCAGCGCGGAGATGCTGGAGAGGCTGACGATCTTCCCGTACTTGGCCGGCACCATGACCTTCTGCGCGGCCTGCGCCATCAGGAACGCACCCTTGAGGCTGACGTCGACCGCGAGGTCCCAGTCCTCCTCGGTCATCTTGAACAGCATGTTGTCCCGGGTGACGCCGGCGTTGTTGACGAGGATGTCGATCTGGCCGTGCTCGGCCGCGATCGCCTCGACCCCGGCCGAGACGGCGGCCGACTTCGACACGTCGATGCCGAAGGCGACGGCCTTGCCGCCGTCCTGCTCGATCTGCTTCACGGTGTCGGCGCACCGGTCGGCGTCGATGTCGACGACCGCGACGGTCGCCCCCTCCACCGCGAAACGCCGCGCGGTCGCGGCGCCGATGCCCTGCGCCGCACCGGTCACGATCGCGACCCGGCCGTCGAACCTGCCCATGCCATCTCCTCGGTTCACCGCTCATTACTGAGCGGAGCGTCCTCTGTAATACGCCTACGACCAGATCCGCGGCCCGGAAGCGCCCGATTCTGGTTCCCCGGGCATTAGACAGGACCGCCCGCTCAGTAATGAGCGGAGGGGCCGCCGCTCACTCCTTGGAAGCCTCCGGCAGCGGGGTGGACTCGGTCGTGCCGTCGGCGAAGGTGGTGCCGTCCCAGCGGTAGGTGTGGCTGAGCTCCAGGTCGGGGCAGCAGCGGGGGGCGTCGGGGCCGAAGCCGAAGGCGGTCACCACCGCATTGAGGCCGACGGCCCGCAGGTCCTTGACCACCTCGCCCTCCTCCGGGCTGAGCAGCTCGTCGAGGACCTCCGGGCCGCCGGGCCGGGCGGCGATGGCGAACACCGCCGACGGCGGGGCGCCGGCCCCGGCGTCGCAGCGGACCGCGACCAGGGCGTCCTCGACGCCGTCGCCGGTGAAGTCGTAGCGGTGCTGGCGGACCTGCACCAGCGGGGCGCCCACGCAGTCCACCTCGGAGGTCAGCAGGTCGACCAGTTCCGGCGGCACACGGCCGCGGTCGTCGCCGATCCTCCGCCGCCCGCCGCAGCCGGCCACCAGCGCGACGGTGAGGATCGCGGCGACGGGCTTGAGCACGGACGCAGGATAGGACGTTCGGCCTACCGTGTAGTCACATTGAACTGTAAAGTGACTACATGGACGTCGCGGTGCGCGAGCTCAAGGCCAAGCTCTCTGCCTACCTCCAGCGCGCCGCCGCGGGCGAACTGATCACGGTGACCGACCGCGGACGCCCCGTTGCCGTGCTCGGTCCTCCGCCGGGACGCGTCGATCTCTCCGTCGCGGTCGAGGAAGGCTGGGTGACACCGGCCACCGCAGAGGGCTTGGCGCCTGTGCGCCGTCTCGCCGGAGCGCGTCCGGTGCTGCAGGCTCTGGACGAGGATCGCGGCGAGTGACGCTCTACGTCGACTCCAGCGCACTCCTCAAGCGGTACATCGACGAGGCGGATTCCGACCGCGCCGAGGCATTGCTCGGCAGCGACACCCAACTCGTGACCGGCCGGCACACGATCGTCGAGGTGCGTCGCAATCTGGCCCGGCTCCTGACCGCGGCCGACGCCGTCACCGCCCGGGCTGACTTCGCACGGGACCTCTCGTCCTTTGCACTCGTCGAGCTCGACCCCGCCACGGTGGAACTCGCCGCGACCATCGCTGAGGAGACAGGGGTCCGCACGCTGGACTCGCTGCACCTGGGCGCTGCGCGACGACTCGGCCCGACCATCACGTTCCTGACCTTCGACGTCCGCCAGGCACAGGCCGCTCGCGACCTGGGGCTCACCGTCGTCGGGAGCTGAGAGACCGCACCGCGGCGGTGCCCGTGGTTCAGCCTTCGGCGAGTTCTTCGATGCTCGGGCACGAGCAGACCAAATTCCGGTCGCCGTAGGCCCCGTCGATGCGCCCGACCGGCGGCCAGTACTTGTCGGCCCGCACGGCCTCGTTCGGGAAGACCGCCTCGGCGCGCGAGTACGGGTGCGCCCACTCGGTCGCGCTCAGCACGTCCGCGGTGTGCGGGGCGTTGCGCAGCGGGTTGTCCTCGGCCGGCCAGTCCCCGGCGGCGACCTTGGCGATCTCGCCGGCGATCGCGATCATCGCCTCGCAGAAGCGGTCCAGCTCGCCGAGGTCCTCGCTCTCGGTCGGCTCGACCATCAGCGTGCCGGCCACCGGGAACGAGACGGTCGGGGCGTGGAAGCCGTAGTCGATCAGCCGCTTGGCGACGTCGTCGACGGTGACGCCGGTGGCCTTGGTGATCGGGCGCACGTCGAGGATGCACTCGTGCGCGACCAGGCCGTTGCGGCCGGTGTAGAGCACGGGGAAGTGCTCGCCGAGGCGCTTGGCGACGTAGTTGGCGGCCAGGATCGCGACCTGGGTGGCGTGCAGCAGACCCTCCGGGCCCATCAGGCGGATGTAGGACCACGGGATCGGCAGGATGCCCGCGCTGCCGAACGGCGCCGCGGAGATCGGGCCGACGCCGGAGGCCGGGCCGGCCTCGGCGACCAGCGGGTGGTTGGGCAGGTGCGGAGCCAGGTGCGCCTTGACCGCCACCGGGCCGACGCCGGGACCGCCGCCGCCGTGCGGGATGCAGAAGGTCTTGTGCAGGTTCAGGTGGCTGACGTCGCCGCCGAACTCGCCGGGCTTGGCCAGCCCGAGCAGGGCGTTGAAGTTCGCCCCGTCGATGTACACCTGGCCGCCGGCGGAGTGCACCAGGTCGCAGAGCTCGCGGATGCCGTCCTCGAAGACGCCGTGCGTCGAGGGGTAGGTGACCATGATCGCGGAGAGCTGCTCGCGGTGCTCGGCGATCTTGGCGCGCAGGTCGTCGAGGTCGACCTCGCCGGCCTCGTTGCTCGCCACCACGACCACGCGCATCCCGGCCATCACCGCGGACGCGGCGTTGGTGCCGTGCGCGGAGGAGGGGATCAGGCAGACGGTGCGCTCGGCGTGCCCGTTCGCCTTGTGAAACGCGCGGATCGCCAGCAGGCCGGCCAGTTCACCCTGCGAGCCGGCGTTGGGCTGCAGCGAGACGCGGTCGTAGCCGGTGAGCTCGGCCAGCCAGTACTCCAGGTCGCGGACCAGGGTGAGGTAGCCGGGCCAGTCCTCGGCCGGGGCGAACGGGTGGATCGCGGCGAACCGGGGCCAGGTGACCGGCTCCATCTCGGTGGTCGCGTTGAGCTTCATCGTGCAGGAGCCCAGCGGGATCATGCCCCGGTCGAGCGCGTAGTCCTTGTTCGCGAGCTTGCGGACGTAGCGCAGCATCGCGGTCTCGCTGCGGTGCTCGTGGAACACCGACGCGGTCAGGAACGGCGTGGTGCGGGCGAGGTCCTGCGGGTAGGCGTCACCGACGGAGACGTCGTCGCCGGTGACCGGGACCGCGCCGAAGGCGGCGAGCACGGCGGCGACGTGGGCGAAGGTCGTGGTCTCGCCGCAGGCGATGCGGACGCGGTCCGTGCCGTCCTGGCCGAGGTTGATCCCGCTCGCGCGCGCGTTGGCGACGACCGTCGCCGCCCGTCCCGGCACCGAGACCAGCAGGGTGTCGAAGAAGGTGTCGTGGACGAGGCGGATGCCCGCGTGCCGCAGGCCATCGGCGATCGCTTTGGCGCGGCCGTGGATCTGCCGCGCGATCGCCGTCAGCCCCTCCGGCCCGTGGTAGACCGCGTACAGCGCGGCGATCACGGCCAGCAGGACCTGCGCGGTGCAGATGTTGCTCGTCGCCTTCTCGCGGCGGATGTGCTGCTCGCGGGTCTGCAGCGCCAGCCGGTAGGCGGGCCGTCCGGCCGAGTCGACCGACTGCCCGACGAGGCGGCCCGGCAGGCCGCGCTCGAGCCCGGCCCGGACCGCGACGAAGCCGGCGTGCGGGCCACCGAAGCCGAAGGGGACACCGAAGCGCTGCGCGCTGCCGACCGCGATGTCCGCGCCCCACTCGCCCGGGGCCTCGATCAGCGTGCAGGCCAGCAGATCCGCGGCCGCGGTGACCATCGCGCCGCGGGCGTGCGCGGCCTCGGCGAGCGCGGCGTACTCGGCGCGGTCGTGCAGCCGTCCGCTCGCGCCGGGGTACTGCACGACGATGCCGAACACGTCGCCGTCGGGAATGCCCGCGGACAGGTCGGCGACCTCGACGTCGATGTCGAGGGCCTCACAGCGGGTGCGCACGACCTCGATGGTCTGCGGCAGGCAGTCGGCGTCGAGCACGACGCGGGCGTCCGCCATGCCGCGCACCGAGCGGCGCATCAGCGTGACGGCCTCGGCGACCGCGGTGCCCTCGTCGAGCAGCGAGGCGTTCGCGATCGCGAGCCCGGTCAGGTCGGAGACCACCGTCTGGAAGGCGAGCAGCACCTCGAGCCGGCCCTGCGAGATCTCCGGCTGGTACGGCGTGTAGGCGGTGTACCAGCCCGGGTTCTCCAGCACCTTGCGCAGGATCACGCCGGGGGTGGCGGTCTCGTAGTACCCGAGCCCGATCATCTGCTGGCGCACGGTGTTCCTGCGATGAGAGCGCGCGGATCTCGGCGAGGACCTCGTCCTCGGAGACCGCCGGCGGCACCGCGAGCGGGGCACCGGATTCGAACGGCAGCCGGATCGAGTCCGGCACGGCCGCGGTGGCGAGGTCGGTCAGGTCCTTGAAGCCGAGGGCGGCGAGCATCGTCGCCTGATCGGCGTCGGACGGACCGACGTGACGGGCAACGAAAGGGCCGAGCACACCGGCGAGTTTAGGGCGTGGGAGCTGGTGATGCGCCCGCGCCCTTACCGGCCAGCTGCCGGGTGACGATCTCGCGGACCTGCCACATCTTCTCGCCCGAGTTCCACTGCAGCTGCAGGGTGATGTCGAGGTTGTTCTGGGCCGGCGTGGAGAAGACGTTCTTGCCGTCGCGGTCGACCTCGATGTAGCGGGTCTTGCTGTACTTGAAGGCCACGTTGTAGAGGTTGTCGTTGGCCTTGGTCGCCTTCACCCCGGTGATCGTCACCTGTCCGCCGTCGACCTTCCCGCGGGCCCAGGCGGTGGCGATGTCGCCGATCGAGGCGCGGCAGACGATGCACAGCGGGTGGCTGTACTTCACCAGCGAGCCGATGTTGCCGGTGGTGTACGCGCTGTTGAGCAGCGACTCCATGTAGTACTTGGAGAACGCCTCGGCGCCGGCGTCGGTCAGCTTGGTGGCCGCGTCCGGGATGGATCCGCCGCCGCCGATGCCGCCGGTCGAGGAATCGGCCGGCTTGTCCGCGAGCGGGTCGTCCTTGTCGCCCCCTCCGCAGGCGCTCAGCGCCAGCAGGGCAGCGGCGGACAGGGCGGCGGCGCGCAGGGCGGCGGACTTCAGCATGCGGGAAGCCTATTTCTTGTGCGGGCGCGCCGCTCGGTAGGTGGCCAGCGCGGCGGCGGCCTGTTCGAGCTCCGCGGGGCCCAGGACGGCCGGGGTGCCGACCGCCGCGGCCCGCAGGTAGACGTCGCACAGCCACTCCAGGACGACGGCCAGCTCCAGCGCCTCGGCGGCGTCCGCCCCCACCGTCACCGCCCCGTGGTGGGCGAGCAGCGCCCCCCGCGAGCCGGTCAGCGCGGCCGCGGCGGCCGCACCGAGTTCCGGGGTCCCGAAGGGGTGGTAGGGCGCGACCCGGATCGGGCCGCCGAACATCGCGGCGTAGTAGTGCACCGGCGGGACCTCACTCGACCAGCAGCGAGAGCGCGGTCGCCGCCGGGGAGTGGGTGTGCACGATCGCCCCGGCCCCGGTGGCGGCGTAGACCGCGAGGTGCAGCGGCAGCTCCGAGGACGGCGCGAACGGAGCCTCCACCGCCGTGCCGTCCAGGGCGTGCAGGCCGACGTCGGCCGCGGTCAGACCGGCGTAGTCCAGCCCGCTCGGGGTGATCGCGACCAGGTCGCCCTCGCGCGCGCTGATGTTGCCCGCAGTGCCGATGACCAGGCCCGCAGCGACCATTCCGGCCGCGGCGGCGGCGACGTCAGCCCGTGCGTCCCCCACGGCTGGGGTCAGGGGGCAGCGCCGGCGAGGACCTCGACGAACACGTGCTGCGCGACGGACGGCACCAGCTCGATGGTCTCCCCGGCCTTGCCGACCAGCACACCACCGGGCGCGGTCCGTGCCACCACCGAACCACCCGGACGGACGCCCGCGCGGAACATGCCGCGGACCAGCGCGAGGTCGTCCTGGGCCGGCTCGCCGATCCGGCGGATCACCACCGAGATGCCGGCGTCGGTGGCCACGCTGTCCAGGGACTGCAGGCCCTCCGAGGAAGTTGTCGGAGTCGGCGTCGCCGAGCTCCTCCAGCCCCGGGATCGGGTTGCCGTAGGGGGACTCGGTCGGGTGGTTGAGCAGCTCGAGGATCCGGCGCTCGACCGACTCCGACATGACGTGTTCCCACTTGCAGGCCTCGGCGTGCACCTCGGCCGCGTCCAGCCCGATGATCTGGACCAGCAGGCACTCGGCCAGGCGGTGCTTGCGCATCACCCGAACCGCGTACTCGCGGCCGGTCTTGGTCAGCTCGAGGTGGCGGTCGCCCTGCACGGTGACCAGGCCGTCACGCTGCATCCGGGCCACGGTCTGACTGACCGTCGGACCGCTCTGGGACAGGCGCTCGGCGATACGGGCCCGCAGCGGGATGACGCCCTCTTCCTCCAGCTCGAAGATCGTCCGGAGGTACATCTCGGTGGTGTCGATCAAGTCGCCGCTCATGAGCGTCCTTCCCCTGCTGTTGCCCGTCCGCGAGTCTAGCCGTCAGGCGCGGTTCCGGGACGGCCAGCGGGAAGTGGCAGGCCACCGGGTGCGCGCTCGCCGTCGCCCCGGTCCACCAGCTCCGGCTCCTGCTCGGCGCACAGCTCCTGCGCGTTCGGGCAGCGTGTGCGGAACCGGCATCCCGAGGGCGGGTCGACCGGGCTGGGCACGTCCCCGACCAGCCGGATCCGGGCGCGTCGCGGCGCCGGGGTCTCCCCCATGTCGATCTCCGGGACCGCGGAGAGCAGCGCCTGGGTGTACGGGTGGCGGGGGGCGGCGTAGAGGTCGTCCACCGGCGCGATCTCGACGATCTTGCCGAGGTACATCACCGCGACCCGGTGCGAGACGTGACGCACCACCGCGAGGTCGTGGGCGATGAACACGAACGCCAGCCCGAGTTCGCGCCTGCAGCCGGCGCAGCAGGTTGAGGATCTGCGCCTGGATGGAGACGTCGAGGGCCGAGACCGGCTCGTCGGCGATGATCAAGCGACGGCTCCAGCGCGAGCGCGCGGGCGATGCCGATGCGCTGGCGCTGCCCGCCGGAGAACTGGTGCGGGTAGCGGTTGTAGTGCTCGGGATTCAGCCCGACGGTCTCCAGCAGCTCCTGGACGGCCTTGCGCCGCCCGCCCGGCGGGTCGATGCCGTTGATCTCCATCGGCGCGGCGACGATCGTGCCGACGGTCTGACGCGGGTTCAGCGAGGCGTACGGGTCCTGGAAGACCATCTGGATCTCGCGCGGCGCAGGTCCCGGTCCGAGGTGTCGCCGGCGTCCCGGCCGTCGTACCGGATGGTCCCCGCGGTCGGCTCGCAGCAGGCGCACGAGCAGCCGCCCGGTCGTGCTCTTGCCGCAGCCGGACTCCCCGACCAGCCCGAGCGTCTCGCCGCGGTCGACGCCGAAGCGAGATCCCGTCGACGGCGCGCACCGCGAGCCGCTCCCGCGCGCCGAAGAGCTTGCGCCGCAACGGGAAGTGCTTGACCAGGCCCTCGACGGCCAGCAGCTCGGTCATGGCGATTCACCGCGCCAGATCGGCAGCAGCTGCTTCTCGACGATGTCGACGCGAATCTCCGGGGCCAGGTGGCAGGCGGCGAGGGTGCCGGTGCCCGGAGCCAGCGGCGGCACGTCCTCGGCGCAGCGGTTCAGCGGGACGCGGCCGGCGTAGTCGCAGCGGGGCCGGAACGAGCAGCCCGCGGGCAGGTCGATCAGGCTCGGCGGCGCGCCGCGGATCGCCTTCAGCTCCTCCAGCCGCCCGGACAGCCGCGGCACGGAGGAGAGCAGCCCCCAGGTGTAGGGATGCCCGGGCCGGGAGAGCACCGCGCGGGCCGGTCCGGACTCGACGCACCGCCCGGCGTACATCACGAGCACGTCGTCGGCGACCTCGGCGACCACGCCCAGGTCGTGGGTGATGAGCAGGATCGCGGAGTTGAACTCGGACTGCAGGTCCGCGAGCAGGTCGAGGATCTGCGCCTGCACGGTGACGTCCAGGGCGGTGGTCGGCTCGTCCGCGACCAACAGGGCGGGGTCGCAGGACAGCGCGATCGCGATCATCGCGCGCTGGCGCATGCCGCCGGAGAACTCGTGCGGATAGGAGTCGACGCGCTGCTCCGGCTGCGGGATGCCGACCCGGCCCGAGCAGGTCGATCGCCCGTGCTCGGGCCTGCTTGCGGGTGGCCGCGTTGTGCCGCCGGTACGCCTCGGCGATCTGGTTGCCGACCGTGTAGTACGGCGACAGCGCGGTCAGCGCGTCCTGGAAGACCATCGCGACCTCGCGTCCGCGCAGGTCGCCGAGCGCCCGCTCGTCGAGGCCGACGATCTGCTTGCCGTCGAGGCTGATCTGCCCGGTGACCGTCGTGCGCCGCGGGTCGTGCAGGCCGAGCAGCGACAGCGCGGTCACCGACTTGCCGGAGCCCGACTCCCCGACGATGCCGAGCGTGGTGCCCCGCTCGACGCTGAAGGAGAGGTCGGTCGACCGCCTGCCACCACGCCGTCGTCGGTGGCGAAGCGGACCGTGAGCCCGCGGACGTCGAGAAGCGTCATCGGCCGATCCGGACCCGTGGGTCGACGACGGCGTAGGCGATGTCGACGATCAGGTTCGCGATCACGATGAAGATCGCGGCGACCAGGACGGTGGCCATGATCATCGGCAGGTCGGAGTTGTTGATCGCGGTGATCGCGAGCCGGCCGATGCCGGGGATGTTGAAGACGGTCTCGGTGATGATCGCGCCGCCGAGCAGGCCGGCGAGGTCGAGGGAGAAGACCGTCATCACCGGGGTGAGCGTCGCCCGGCTGGTGTGCTTGAGGTGCAGCCGGGTCGGCGAGAGGCCCCGGGCGCGGGCCGCCCGGACGAAGTCCTCGCTCAGGGCTTCGAGCCCGGCGGCGCGGGTCAGGCGGGTGTAGACCGCGGCGCTGACGATCGCGAGGACGATCCAGGGCAGCAACATCCCGGCGAACCAGTCGGCCGGACTGTCCGTGAACGGGGTGTACCGCGGTTGCGGAAGCCAGCCGAGCTCGTCGCTGAAGGTGTTCCGCATGATCGGGCCGATGAAGTAGATCTGCAGCGAGGCCCCGGTCACCGCGGCCGCGACGCCGAACCGGTCCAGCGCGCTGCCCGCGCGCAACGCGGACAGCGCGCCCAGCCAGACCCCGACGGTGAGGAAGAGCGCAGCGGCGCCCACCGCGAGGGCGATCGTGGCCGGCAAGCGGTCGAGCAGCGTGTCCCACACCGGCTGCTGGTTGGTGAAGGAGTAGCCGAAGCACGGCGCGTCGCAGTGCACGACCTCGCCCGGCCTGGGTGAAGTCGCGCCCGGCGAAGATCCCCTGCATGTAGTCGACGTACTGCGCCAGCACCGGCTGGTCGATGCCGAGGGAGGCCCGGATGTCGGCCAGCCGCTCCGGCGTACAGGTCTTGCCGCAGGACAGCCGGGCCGGGTCGCCGGGAACCGCGAAGAACAGCAGGAAGGTGACGAAGCTGACCACGCCAGAGGACGACGACGCCGGACAGCACGCGCTGGATCACGAAGCGTGCCACCGTCGTCGCCCTCCTCGGCCGGACCTAGAACTGACGGACCGTCAGGGTTTGACGAAAATAGTGTTGACCGAGACGTTGCCGTGGACGGAGTCCTGGAACGCGCCACCGATCCGCGGCCCGAACAGTTGCAGGCTCTTGATGTAGATGTCGGGGAACACCGGCACCTGCTCCAGGATCTTGCGGTCCAGGGCAGCCCACCGCTTGCCGGCCTCGATCGGGTCCGCGATCAGTTCGATCGCGTCGATCTCCTTGTTGATCGCCGGGTCGTTGAGGAACGACCAGTTGAACCCGCCGCGCCCGATGCGCCGGCCGTCGAACAGCACCGGGTAGACGGTCGACCCGCTCGGCCAGTCCGCACCCCAGGCCAAGCCGTAGAGGTCGAACTTGTTGTCGGGATCGCTGGTGGCGTCGGAGGCCGTCTTCGGATCAATGGGTTTCTTCACGACCTGGAAACCGGCTCGCTCGAGTCCGGCGGCTACCGCCACCGCGACCTGCTCCCCGCGGGGGAGATTGCCGTAGGCGTAGACGATCTTCTGATTCGGCTTGCCCGCCTCGGCCAGCAGCGCCTTCGCCTTCTCGACGTCGCCCTCGGGCGGAACCTGGTACTGGTTGGACGCCTCCCAGCCGACCAGGGTCGGGGAACCGATCGTGGTGGCGAAGTCCCCGTGGGTCGGGCCACCGAGAATCTGCCGGACCTGCTGGCGGGGGTAGGCGTACATGATCGCCTGCCGCACCTTGAGGTCGGTGATCCGTTTGGTGTTGATCGCCATCGTCTGCGAGTAAGGCGTGTAGCCGCCGACGGTCCGGGCGATCAGGTCGGGGGTGCTGACCACTTGCTGCAGCACCTCGGGCGAGACGTTGTCCACCACGGTCATCGCCGCCGCGTCGTCGCCGGTAGCCGCGATCAGGCGCTGGTTGGTCTGCAGGGGGAGTTCACCGAAGCTGAACTCCCAGCGGTCCGGGAACGCCGTGCGGATCGGGTCGGTCTCCGCCTTCCAGGCATCGTTGCGCACCAGCGTCATCGACTTGTCGATCTTGCGGGTCTCGATCTTGTAGGGGCCCGAGGAGAACGGCCTCTGCGTGTACTTGGCCTTCGTGTCCTTGCTCTCCTTGACCGGCGCTCCGTGGCCCGGCATGGAGAGCGCGAAGGGCACGTCCGGCCTGGGGCGGCTGAACTTCAGAACCAGGGTGCGTGCGTTCGGCGTGGTGATGTTCTTCAGAGACTTCCCGCCGTAGGGACCCTGGTAGTACTTGCGGAAGTCCTCGCTGTCCGCGAACCACGACTGCAGGAAGGTCGGGCCTTCGGCGTAGTCGGCGACGAAGCCGCGCTCCATGCCGTACTTGAGGTCGGCGGAGGTGATCGGCGACCCGTCCTCCCAGGTGACGCCCTCGCGCAGCGTGTACGTCCAGGTCTTGCCCTTGTCCTTGGTCACGCCGGTGTTCGTCGCGAGATCGCCGACGAGGTCGATCTTGTCCCCGATCTGCCGGTAGGAAGTCAGGGTGCGCGTCAGAAGCTGGGAGAGCACGCCTTCGTTGCTGGAGTAGATCCGCGTCGGGTCCAGGTGCTGGTAGTCGATGACGTCGTACACGCGCACCGTCCCGCCGGCGACCGCACCTTCAGGGGCCTCGGCGGGGCCTGCCGCGGTGTCGTCGATCCCGTACTTGAAGGTCGGGGGCTTGCCGGAGGCGTCACCGGCGCCCGGGGCGGTGGCGTCGTTGTTGTCGTCGTCGCCGCCACTGCCGCAGCCCGACACCAGCAGTACGGCGGCGAGCAGAGCCGCGACGCGGGACCGCGTCATTCGCTTCATCGGATCCCCTTGGGGTCGAGGGCGTCGCGGACTGCGTCGCCCAACAGGTTGAACGCCAGCACCATCACGAGCAGGGCGGAGCCGGGAACGATCATGTACATCGGATCGGCGAGGTAGACCTGGGCGCCGCGGTTGACCATGCGGCCCCAGTCCGGCGTCGGTTCCGACGATGCCGACGCCGAGGTAGGCGAGCGCCGCCTCGCCGGTGATGATCGCGGGCAGCGTCAAGGTGAACACGATGAGGATCGGCGACCACAGGTTCGGCAGCAGCTCGCGGGTGACGATCCGCCAGGTCCCGGCCCCGGACATCCGCGCCGCGTCGACGAACTCGCGTTCGCGCAGCGAGAGAACCTGACCCCGGATCAGACGGGCCTGGAACACCCAGCCGAACAGCGAGAACAGGATGATGACGGTGGCGAACCGGAGCCAGGTCGGGGTCTGTTCCTCCGGGTCGACGAGGACGTCGTCGACCACCGGGGCCAGCGCGATGATCATCAGCAGACCGGGCAACGTCAGGACGACGTTGACCACCCAGCCACCCGCGGCGTCCACCCAGCCGCCGAGGTAGCCGGTGAGCAGGCCGAACAGCACGCCGATGACGCGTGGTGATCAGCGCGACGCGAGAACGCGATGAACAGCGAGGTGCGGGCGCCGTAGACCAGCTGCATGAACACGTCCCGGCCGAGCCCGGGCTCCAGGCCCAGCCAGTGCTCGGAGCTCATGCCGCCGTAGCCGCCGAGCGGGAACCCGAAGTCGTTGAGCAGCCCGGGCTTGTTCTGCCCGTAGGTGGTCTGCGCGTCCTTGCCGTAGATCCACTCGATCACCGGAGCCAGCGTCGCCACCGCGATGAAGAACAGCACGATCCACGCCGAGACCACGCCCACCCGGTCCTGGCGGAACCGCGCCCACGCGATCTGCGTCGGTGACCGTCGCGACGTTCCGGCCCGGTGACCCGGGGACGGCATCGCCCTCGGGGATCTCGGTCAGGATCGGCGTGGTCATGAGGCGAGGTCGGCCGCTACGGCTTCACGTACAGGCCGTTGAGGTTGATCGCGCCGAGCACCAGGTCGATGCGCGCGTTGCCGATCCTCGGGCCGGTCAGCATGAAGTTCTTGATGTACAGGTACGGGATGGCCGGCACCTTGGCCAGGATCGTGCGGTCCAGCGCCGCCCAGGCCTTGCCCGCCTCGACCGGGTCGGCCAGGGCGCGGATGCGATCGATCTCCTTGTTCACCTCGGCGTCGTTGAACTGGCCGTAGTTCGTGCCCTGGTCGGCGATCCGGCGGCCGTCGAACAACGGCACGTACACCGTCGATCCGCTCGGCCAGTCGAAGCCCCAGCCGGACTGGTAGACGTCGAACTTGTTGTCCAGCTTGCCGATCTGGTCGTAGTAGGTCTTGTCGCTGAGCGACTTCTTCACGACCTCGAAGCCGGCCGCGGTCCAGGCCTGGGCGACGGCGACAGCCAGCTTCTCCTGCGTGTCTGTCTGGGCGTACGCGTAGACGATCTTCTGGCCGAGCTTGCCCGCGGCCTCCAGGGTGGCCCTGGCCATTCGCCGGGTCGCCCTGCGGCGGGATCCCGAAGATGTCGTCCGGCTCGTGGCCGACCAGGGTCGGCCCGCCGAGCGTGGTGGCGAGGTCGCCGATGGGCGGGCCGCCGGAGATCTGCCGGACCTGCTGCTTGGGGAACGCCTGCAGCAGCGCCTTGCGGACCTCGAGGTCCTTGACGCGGGTCTGGTTGATCGTGAACTGGTAGACGAACGGGGTCGCGTCCTGACGCACCAGCGCCATCAGGTCCGGGTCTCCGGTCACCTGCGTCAGGAGTTCCGGCGGCACGTCGGCGAAGAGCGGCACGGCCGCGGCGTCGCCGCCGTTGGCGGCGATCAGGCGCTGGTACTGGGCCAGGCGCTGATCGCCGAACTCGAACTCGTAGGAGTCCGGGTACTGGTAGTGCAGCGGATCGGACTCGGCCTTCCAGGCCTCGTTGCGCACCAGCGTCATCGACTTGTCGATCTTGCGCGAGGCGATCTTGTAGGGCCCGGAGGCGAAGGGGCGCTGGTCGTACTTGGCGCGGGTGTCCTTGCTCTTCTTCACCGGGGCCCCGCTGGCCAGCGCGAGGGCGAACGGCAGGTCGGGCTGCTTCGTCGCCAGCTTCAGCACGACGGTCTTGGCGTCCGGGGTGCGGATCGCGTCCAGCGCCTTGCCGTCGTAGGGGCCGGCGTAGACCTTGCGGAAATCGGGCCGGCCGGTGAGCCACTCCTGCACGTACACCGGGCCCTCGCTGTAGTCCTCCTCGAAGGTGCGCTCGAGGCCGTACTTGACGTCGGCGGAGGTGACCGGCGAGCCGTCCTCCCACGTCACGCCGTCGCGCAGCGTGTAGGTCCAGGTCTTGCCGCCGTCCTTGGTGACGCCGGTGTTGGTGGCCAGGTCGCCGACCAGCGTCACCTTGCCGTCGCTCTGCCGGTAGCCGGTCAGCGTCCGGGAGATCAGGTTGGTGACGAGGTTGTAGGTGGTGACGTAGACCCGCGCCGGGTCCAGGTGGGCGAGGTCGACGTCGTCGAGGACCCGCACCGTGCCGCCGGAGACCGCGCCCTCGATCGCGGGAGCCGGGCCGACGGCACTGTCGTCCACGCCAAAGGTGAGCGCGGCGACGTCGCCCTGGGGCTTGTCCGCGTCCGTATTCGCGTTGTCGTCACCGCCGCCCCCGCAGGCGGCCAGCGGCAGCACCAGCGCGAGGGCGAGCGCGCCGAGGGTGCGGCGGGAGCGTGCCATGGCGACCTCCGGGCGGGAGGGGTGACGGCCCGACAGAACGGGTCGGACTGGACACTAGGCCCTCCGCAGACGCCGTCGAAGCACCTGAATGTTTCTGATTAGGCTCGATCCGGATGAGCACCAACGTCATGTGGTTCCGCCGCGACCTTCGGTTACGGGACAACCCCGCTCTGCTCGCAGCCGCGGATCACTCGGCCGTGGTCCCCCTGTTCGTGGTCGACCCGGCGTTGTGGCAGCCCTCGGGTGCGACCCGGCGGGCGTACCTCACGGCGTCGCTGGCGGCGCTGGGCTCCCGGATCGGCGGTCCGGGGCTGCTGCTGCGCCGCGGGGACGCGGTCGAGCAGGTGGTCGCGGTGGCGCGGGCGGCGGGGGCCCGAACGGTGTACGTCGCTACCGACTTCGGACCCTACGGCCGCGAGCGGGACGAGCGCGTCGAGGCGGCGCTGGCCCGTCACGACATCGCGTTCGAGCGGGTGGGGTCGCCGTACGCGGTGGCGCCGGGACGGGTCATGAACGGCTCGGGCGAGCCCTACCAGGTCTTCACGCCTTTTTTCCGGGCCTGGCGTGAGCACGGCTGGCACTCGCCCGCCGCCTCGCCGCGCTCGGCGCAGTGGGAGTACCCGCTGGTCTCGCACGACCTGCCCGCCGCCCCGGTGCCGGACGGACTCTCGCTGCCGACGGCCGGCGAGGACGCGGCGATGCGCCGCTGGCGCGCGTTCCGGGACGGCCCGCTGGCCGACTACGCCTCCGGCCGAAACCGCCCGGACCTGGCCGGCACCTCGCAGCTCTCGACCGCGCTGAAGTTCGGCGAAGTGCACCCGCGAACCCTGCTCGCGGACCTGGACCCGGAGCGGCACGAGGTCTACGCCAAGGAACTGGCCTGGCGCGAGTTCTACGCCGACGTGCTCTTCCACCGCCCCGAGTCCGCCCGGGAGTATCTGCGGGCCGAGTACGCGCGGATGCGTTATGCCCGCCCTGACGCCGACTTCGAGGCCTGGTGTTCCGGCCGCACCGGCTTCCCGTTCGTCGATGCCGGGATGCGCCAGCTGCTGGCCGAGGGCTGGATGCACAACCGGGTCCGGATGGTCGTCGCGTCCTTCCTGGTCAAGGACCTGCACGTGGAGTGGCAGCACGGCGCCCGGCACTTCATGCGCTGGCTCCGGGACGGGGATCTGGCCTCCAACCAGCACGGCTGGCAGTGGGTCGCCGGCTGCGGCACCGACGCTGCGCCCTACGTCCGGGTGTTCAATCCGGTGACGCAGGGCCAGAAGTTCGACCCGGCCGGGGACTACGTCCGCCGGTACGTCCCGGAGCTGCGGCACCTCGACGGGAAGGCCGCGCACACCCCGTGGGAGTTTCTCGACGGCTACGCCCACGGCTACCCGGAGCGGATCCTGGACCACGCCGAGGAGCGGGCGGAGGCGCTGGCCCGGCTGGCCGAGCTGAAGGCGTGAGCATGCGCCGCCGCGGCGCGGGAAGTTCGGTGTCGTGGCGACGAAGGTGCGCACGGAGCGGCCTGGCGCCGAGGCCTGGGTTCCGGACACCGGCGACCTGGGCGCCCTGGCCGCGGCCGCCGAGGGCTGCGAGGGGTGCGAGCTGTACGCCCCCGCGACGCAGGTCGTCTTCGGCGCCGGCGCCACGAACGCGCGCTGCGTCCTGGTCGGCGAGCAGCCCGGGGACCAGGAGGACCGGGCCGGGGAGCCATTCGTCGGCCCGGCCGGGAAGGTGCTGGATCGCGCCCTGGCCGAGGCCGGGATCCGTCACAGTGCGGTGTGGACGACCAATGCCGTCAAGCACTTCAGGTTCACCGAACGGGGCAAGCGGCGCCTGCACAAGACCCCGGACGCCGGGCACGTCACGGCCTGCCGGCCCTGGCTGGAGGCCGAACTGGACCGCCTGCGCCCGGAGCTGATCGTGGTGCTGGGGGCCACCGCGGCCCGTGCGCTGCTGGGCCCGGCGTTCCGCGTCACCAAGGAGCGCGGGGTGCTGATGCCCTGGCCCGCGCGGGCCGTCTGGGAGGCGGACTGGCCGGCCCAGGTCCTGGCCACCCTGCACCCCTCGGCGGTCCTGCGGGCCGGGGACCGCGACGCCGCCTACGCCGGGCTGGTGGCCGACCTGACCGTGGCGGCGCAGGCTCTTTCTTGAGAGTTGCCGACGTCACCTGAATTGGCTCGACAGGATTCGCGGTCGCGACGTACCGTCGCAGTACACGTGAGAGGAGGTGGTCCAGGCTTTGTGTAGCTATAGGACGCGTGAGGTGGCTGCAAGCTAGCCGCATTGACTAGGTGCCTTCACCGGACCGCTCCATGCGGCCAGGCGAATCCACTGCAGTCACCGGGGCCCGCGGGTGCTCGGGGATACGTCCCCCCGAGCGGTCGGTTTTCGAACCGGCACCCCGCGGGCTTTCTCTTGTCCGGATCTGGGCAGGGCGCGTCGCTCCAATGCGGAGAACGTCGTGATCCGAGGGCGCAAGGCCCGCCACCACAGCATTTTGCGCAGTAGAGACAGGTCAGGGCGCGAGCCGGTCGACGGTCCACCCTGAGTCGCCTCGGGAATAGCGGAGCCGGTCGTGGAGGCGGGAGGGGCGGCCCTGCCAGAACTCGACGGCGTCCGGGGTCACCCGGTAGCCGCCCCAGAAGTCCGGGCACGGGATCTCGCCGGGCCAGCGCGCTTCCAGTTCGGCGTAGCGACTCTCGAGCGCGGTGCGGTCGGGGATGACGCTCGACTGCGGGCTGGCCCAGGCGCCGAGCTGCGAGCCGCGCGGGCGGGTGGCGAAGTACTCCTCGGTCTCCTGGCGGGAGACCCGGGCCGCGGTGCCGGTGACGATGACCTGCCGACGCAGCCCGTGCCAGGGGAACAGCAGCGAGCAGCGCGGGTCGGCGTCGAGCTCGCGGGCCTTGCGCGAGGTGTAGTTGGTGTAGAACACGAAGCCGCGCGCATCGACGGTCTTGAGCAGCGTCATGCGCGACGACGGTCCCGCGGTCGAGACCACCATGGCATTGGGCTCGGCGAGGCCGGCCTCGACCACCTCGTCGAACCAGAGCTGGAACGCCTCGAGCGGGTCGGCCGGGAGATCGGTCCGCTCCAGCCCAGCTTCCATGTACTCGCGGCGCATGGCCGCGAGATCTGACGCCTCGTCAGCCAAGCTGGGAGTGGAGGAACGAGGTGGCCTCGGCCCAGCAGCGCGCGGCGAGTTCGGCGTCCTGGGTGCCGAGCGGGTTCATCGGGTTCATGAACGCGTGGCCCGAACCCGGGTGCACCGTCAGCTGGACGTCCTTGCCGAGACCGACGAGCTTCTTCTCCAGCGCCATCGCGGCGTTCGGGGTGAAGAAGTCGTCGTTCTCGGCCATGTGGCCGCGGATCACTGCGGTCAGGCCGGACCAGTCCGGCTCGGAGTCCGGGCCGGGGAAGCCGTAGAAGGGCACGGCGGCCTTGATCTTGTCCCCACGGCCCGCGGCGAGCAGGAAGGTGAGCATGCCGCCCATGCAGAAACCGATGACGCCGAGGCTCTCGCTCGTCACGGCCGTCGTGCGCCGCGAGGTGGTCCACGGCGCCGCTCATGTCCTTGGCGGCCCGGTCCGGCGGCAGGTTGGTCATCAGGTGACCGGCCTTGTCCATCTCGTCGTGCGCGGCGAGCTCACCGTGGTAGAGGTCGGGCGCCAGCGCGACGAAGCCGGCCTCGGCCAGCCGGTCGGTCATGACCTTGATCGAGGGGTCCAGACCCCACCATTCCTGGACGACGACCACGCCTGGACCGCTGCCGCTCTCCGGGCACGGCCAGGTAGCCGCCCGCCGTGCCACCGTTGCTCGCGAATTCCACCGTCTGCGTCGTGATCGCCATGATCCGAGCCTACGCAGCGGGCCCGAGGCGGATCGAGGGGCGTCCGAGCCGAGACTTCTCCGGAAGCTGACCGCGGGTACAGAATGTGCCTTGAGCACCTCTCCCTGCCCGTCCTTCGAAAGGCCTCCCTCATGTCTGACTTCGTTCCCGGCCTCGAAGGCGTCATCGCGTTCGAGAGCGAGATCGCCGAACCGGACAAGGAAGGCAGCGCGCTGCGCTATCGCGGCGTCGACATCGAACACCTGGTCGGGCGCATGACGTTCGGTCACGTCTGGGGCCTGCTCGTCGACAACTCGTTCAACCCGGGCCTGCCGCCGGCCGAGGCGTTCCCCATCCCGATCCACTCCGGCGACATCCGCGTCGACGTGCAGTCCGCGCTGGCGATGCTCGCGCCGGCCTGGGGCCTCAAGCCGCTGCTGGACATCGACGACACGCAGTGCCGCAACGACCTGGCCCGCGCCGCCGTGATGGCGCTGTCCTACGTCGCGCAGTCCGCTCGCGGCGCCGGCAAGCCGATGGTGCCGCAGAGCGAGGTCGACAAGGCCAAGACCATCGTCGAGCGGTTCATGATCCGCTGGCAGGGCGAGCCGGACCCGAAGCACGTCGCGGCGATCGATGCCTACTGGACCTCGGCGGCCGAGCACGGCATGAACGCCTCGACCTTCACCGCCCGGGTGATCGCCTCGACCGGGGCCGACGTAGCCGCGGCGCTCTCGGGCGCGGTCGGCGCGATGTCGGGGCCGCTGCACGGCGGCGCTCCCTCGCGCGTGCTGCACATGATCGAGGCGATCGAGAAGACCGGCGACGCGACCAAGTACGTCAAGGACCTGCTCGACAAGGGCGAGCGCCTGATGGGCTTCGGGCACCGGGTGTACCGGGCCGAGGACCCCCGCGCCCGCGTCCTGCGCCGCACCGCGCGCGAGCTCGGCGCCCCGCGCTACGAGATCGCCGAGGCACTGGAGAAGGCCGCCCTCGAGGAGCTGCGCGCCCGCCGGCCGGACCGGGTCCTGGAGACCAACGTCGAGTTCTGGGCCGCGATCGTCCTGGACTTCGCCGAGGTCCCGCCGCACATGTTCACCGCGATGTTCACCTGCGCCCGCACCGCCGGCTGGAGCGCGCACATCCTGGAGCAGAAGCGCACCGGCCGCCTGATCCGCCCGTCGGCCCGCTACGTCGGCCCCGCGACCCGCATGCCCGAGGACGTCGACGGCTTCGAGGACATCCGCGCCAGCACGATGCTGAGCTGATCACCCGCCCCGCGGCATCGACGCTGCGCTCATGAATGAGCGGGGCGTCGAAATTTGGGCCCGATCTCGGCCGAAATCGACGCTGCGCTCATGAATGAGCGGGGCGTCAGGCTCCCGGCGGATACTCCGGCGCGAGCACGGGCAGCAGTACGGAACAATGGTCGGCGGTCGACAGCGGCGCCGGCCCGTCCCCCTCCTTCTGATCTGAGGACTTCTCGCGTGAGCGACATCAAGATCCCCGCTGACCTCCTTCCCGCCGACGGCCGTTTCGGCTGCGGCCCGTCCAAGATCCGGCCCGAGGCCGTGGCTGCCCTCGCGGCGGCCGGCGGCTCCGTGCTCGGCACCTCGCACCGCCAGAAGCCGGTGAAGAGCCTGGTCGGGCGCGTGCGGTCCGGCGTCTCCGACCTGTTCTCCCTGCCCGAGGGCTACGAGGTCGTGCTCGGCAACGGCGGCGCGACCGCGTTCTGGGACATCGCCGCGTTCGGCCTGGTTCGCTCCCGCAGCCAGCACCTGCACTTCGGGGAGTTCTCCTCCAAGTTCGCCTCGGTCTGCAAGGGCGCCCCGTGGCTGGGCGAGCCGAGCGTGATCAAGAGCCGAGCCGGGCACCCACCCGATGCCGGTCGCCGAGGAAGGCATCGACGTCTACGGCCTGACCCACAACGAGACCTCGACCGGCGTCGCGATGCCGATCCTGCGTCCGGCCGGGGCCGACGACGGCGCGCTCGTGCTCGTCGACGCGACCTCGGGCGCCGGCGGCCTGCCCGTCGACATCACCGAGACCGACTGCTACTACTTCGCGCCGCAGAAGTGCCTGGCCTCCGACGGCGGGCTCTGGATCGCGGTCATGTCCCCGGCCGCGCTGGCCCGGGTCACCGAGATCTCGGAGTCGGGCCGCTACATCCCGACCTTCTTCGACCTGCCGACCGCGATCGACAACTCGAGCAAGGACCAGACCTACAACACCCCGGCACTGGCGACGCTGTTCCTGCTCGCCGAGCAGCTGGAGTGGATCAACGGTCAGGGTGGCCTCGGCTGGGCCGTCGACCGGACCACCGACTCCTCGACCCGCCTCTACACCTGGGCCGAGAAGTCCGAGTACGCGACGCCGTTCGTGCAGGACCCGGCGATGCGCTCCGCGGTCGTCGGCACCATCGACTTCGCGGACTCCGTCGACGCGGCCGCGGTCGCCAAGGTGCTGCGCGCCAACGGGATCGTCGACACCGAGCCGTACCGCAAGCTCGGGCGCAACCAGCTGCGCATCGCAATGTTCCCGGCGATCGACCCGGCCGACGTCGAGGCGCTCACCGCCTGCATCGACCACGTCGTCGCCGCGCTGTAGACGCAACACCGTGCGGACGTCCGAAGGGGCGAGCGTCATAGCTCACCTTCCTTCGGACGTCCGCCCTTGTTTTGAGCGCTACGGGTGACGGGGCACCGGGATCGGCTGACGCTGCTGGTCTACGCCAGCTCGGGCTGTGGGGGTACTTCCTCTTCGGCTTCGGGCCGGTGGTGCCGATCCTGCGCGACGAGCTCGAGCGTCTCCAACACCGTCGCCGGGCTGCACGCGACGATGATCTCGGTCGGCTCCGTCACGGCGTCCTCGCTCTATCCCGCGCCTGGCGCGCGGGCTGGGCCGCGGGCTGACCAGCCGGGTCGGCATGGCCGGGCTCGCGGTCGGGCGTCGCGATCCTGTGCTCGTGGGACGTGCTCGCGGTCACGCTGACCGGGGCGTTCGTCGCCGGCGGCTTCGGCTCGCTGCTGGTGACCGGGTCCGCGGTGATCCTGCGCGAGCGGCACGAGGACAAGGCACCGGCGGCGATCACCGAGGCCAACGCGGTGGCGGCCGCCTTCGGACTGATCGGCCCCGGCGTTGGTCGGCATCGCGGCGGTGTTCGACCTCGGCTGGCGGCCGGTGCTGATGGGCGTGGTCGTGCTCGCCGTCGCGCTCGCGTTCACCCTCGGCCGCGAGACCGTCCCCGACGGCGTCGCGCCGGACCGCGGAACGCAGGGCAAGCTGCCGCGCACGTACTGGGGCGCGTGGCTCGTGGTCGCAATGGTGATCGGCGTCGAGTCCTCGATGGCGGTGTGGTCCTCGGACCTGCTGCGCGACCACGCGGACATGAGCGACGGCGGCGGCCGCGGCCGGGGTCAGTGTCCTGCTCGCGGGCATGCTCACCGGCCGCGTTCTGGGTGCCGGGATCGCGCGCCGGCGCGCGGCCGGCGTCCTGCTGGCGCGCGCTGTTCCTGGCCGGCGGCGGCTTCATCGTCTTCTGGACCGCGACCACGCCGGTCCAGGGTCTGATCGGGCTCGGCCTGACCGGCCTGGGGATGTCCCTGCACTACCCGCTGGCGGTCACCGCCGCGATCGAAGCCGGCGGCGGGCATCCCGATCTGGCCGCCGGACGGGCCGCGCTCGGCGTGGGCGTCGCCGCGGCCCTGGTGCCGCTGATCATGGGCGGAATCGCGGACGCGGCCGGCATCAAGACCGCGTTCACGCTGGTGCCCGTCCTGCTCGCGGTGGCCGTGACCTCGCACATCGTGTCCGGCCGCCGGCCGGTCGGGGTCGATACTCTCGATCGCTGAGCGACGGTCGGAGGCGCGGGTGGGGCACGGACACGGGCATGGCCACGGGCACGGCCCGTCCGCAGCGCGCGCCGGGGAACGCCACCGCGGTCGCCTGACGATCGCGTTCGCCCTGGCGGCGGTGTTCCTGGTCGTCGAGGTCATCGTCGCGCTGGCCACCGACTCACTCGCGCTGCTCTCCGACGCCGGGCACATGCTCACCGACACCGCCGGGCTCGGCATGGCGCTGGCCGCGATCGCCGCCGCATCACGCGCGCAGGTCGGGGCCGCGGCGGGACGCACCTTCGGGCTGTATCGGCTCGAGGTGCTCGCCGCCCTCGCCAACGCGGTCCTGCTGTTCGGCGTCGCGGCGTACGTGCTGTGGAAGGCCATCGACCGCCTGCAGGACCCGGTCGACATCGACGCGATCCCCGTCTTCGCCGTCGGCAGCGCGGGCCTTGCCGTGAATCTGATCGGGTTCTGGCTGCTGCGCGAGGGCGCGAAGGAGAGCCTCAACGTGCGCGGCGCGTACCTGGAGGTCCTCGCCGACGCGGTGGGCTCGGCCGGGGTCATCGTCGCCGCGATCCTGATCGGCGTCACCGGGAAGGACTGGATCGACCCGGCGCTGGCCATCGCGCTCGGGCTGTGGATCCTGCCCCGTACCTACCGGCTCGGCTCGCACGCACTGCGGGTGCTGTTGGAGGTCGCTCCCCCGCACATCGACCTCGCGGCGCTGGAGTCCGACCTGGCCGGACTGCCCGGCGTCGTCGACGTGCACGACCTGCACGTGTGGACGCTGACCTCGGAGATGGAGGTCGCCACCGCGCACCTGGTCGTCGAGGTCGGCGCCGACACCCACGCGGTGCTGGACCAGGCCCGCTACCTGCTGCAGACCACGCACAAGCTCGAGCACGCGACGCTGCAGGTCGAGCCGGCCGATCACACCGGCTGCGAACAGGTCGGCTGGTAGCGCCGACACTCCCGCATCTTGGGGCGGGTTTCCGCCCCATCGCGGGCGTTTATGGGGCGACGCGACGCCCCAAGATGGATCTAGTCCCGGCGGGTGGCCAGCACGAGGACCAAGGCGCCGAGGCCGAGGGCGCTGATCAGGGCGACCATCTGACCGTCGATGCCGGGGATGCCCTCGTCGTTGACCCGCTGCGCGGTGTCCTTCGCGTCGCCCGCCTTGTCCTTCACATCGTTCGCGGTGTCCTTCGCGTTCTTGCCCTTGTTCTTCGCGGCATTGGCCGCGTCCTTCGCGTCCTCGGCGCTGAGCGAGGAGTTCGGGAGCTTGTTGACGTCCTCCGGGATCGGGACCCGCCAGACCGAGGAGCCGAGGCCCTCGCTGCCGAACAGCAGGGCCTCGCCGTCGGCGGACGCGGCGACGGACTCGCCCTGGATCTGGATCGGCGGGGTGAACTTCACGACCGACTTCCAGCCCGCGTTCGGGCTGAGGATGTGGGCGTCGAAGTAGCCGCGCGTCACCACGAAGCGCCCGTCGGAGAAGAACGAGGCATCGGTGACCGCGCCGGGGGCGTCGGCGATGCGGGTGAACACGTTGACCGCGCCGGCCTTCATGGTCTCCGGGCCGCGGTAGACGCCGGCCTTGTTCGCGGTCTCCTTGGTGATCACGTAGAGCCGCCCGTTGCGCGGGTCGCAGAGCAGCGCCTCGGCGTCGCGGGCCTTGCCGTCGTCGTAACGCATGTCGTACTCGGTGTACTTCACGTCCCCGGTCGTCGGGTTCGACGGCTCCTCGACGCGGAGCAGCGGGTAGGTCTTCCAGGCGTCGATGTTGTCGCCGATGTCGCCGACCCAGAGCACGTCGGTGCCGTCGTCCTTGCAGCGCGTCATCGCCTCCCAGTCGCGGGCGGGGGCGCCCTTGAGGGTGAGGGTGGCGACGGTCTCACCGGAGGAGTCGTTGACGGCGTAGAGGACCGGCCCGGCGTCGGAGTCGTTGTGGGTGTAGACGATGCCGGCGTTCTTGGTGCTGGCGGCCAGGCCGCTGGACTCGGTGATCCGGTCGTCCTGGAACTGGAACGCGACTTTCTTGTCGGCGGCGTCGGCGACGCCGGCGCTCAGACCGACGAGGGCGAGCGCAGCCAGAGCTGCAAAGGCGCGTTTCACCAGGCACCGCCGTGACGGGCCGTCAGTTCAGCCGACAACAGCTCCGCCAGCTTCGGGCGCAGGCTCCAGGTCTTGGTCAGTTCGCGGTACTGGGCGATCAGGCCGGGGTCGGCGGCGGCGCCGGTGCGCACCGCGCGGATCGCGACGTTGCGGGCGGTGTGCTCGCTGCTGACGAACTCGACGACGTCGACGCGGTACCCGAGCAGGCGCAACAGGGTGGCGCGCAGGGAGTCGGTGAGCACGTCGGCCATCCGCTCGCGCAGGATCCCGTGCTCTGCCGATCAGCCCGTAGGGCTCGGGCGGCCCTGCCGCCTTGATCGCGGCTGCGGTCTCGTGGTGGCAGCACGGCGCGGCGATCACCACCGGAGCTTCCCACCGCACGGCCCGCGCGAGGGCGTCATCGGTGGCGGTGTCGCAGGCGTGCAGGGCGAGCACGACGTCACCGGCCGGCAACTCGGCGTCGGTGATGGTGCCGGCCACGAACTCGACCCCGACGGCGCCGAGCTTCGTCGCGATCGCGGTGTTGCGGGCCCGGGCCTTGTCGCGCAGGTCGACGCCGGTTAGCCGGGCGCCGCCCCGTTGCGCAGCCAGGTAGCGGTGCGCGGCGAAGGAGAGATAGGCGTTGCCGCACCCGAGGTCGACGACGTGCAGTGGCTCGCGATCGGCGACGGCCTCCAGGGTGGGGGCGAGCAGGCGCAGGAACGCGTCCACCTGGCGGCGCTTGGCCGCGTCGGCGCCGAGGACGTCGAAGAGCGGGTCGCCCGGGTCGATCAGCCGCGGCTTGGCCCGGTCGTGCGCGGCCGCCGGCGACCCACCAGGGCATGTCATGCCTTGGTGGGTCTCGCGGTGCACCTGGGCCTGACCCTTCTTGGTGACGCGCAGCTGCACGGTGGACTCGGCGGTCTCGACGTGCCAGTTGCCGTACGGCTCGGCGAGCAGCGCGTCGATGCCGGCCTCGGCCTCTGTGGGATAGGCGAGGTTGGAGGTGTGGGCCTGCCGATCGTCGTAGCAGACCTGCTGCAGGCGGCGGCCGTCCTTGAGCTCGACCGGGCGCAGCTCGGCCCGGCGCCAGGTTGGCGGCGCGGCCCCGTGCCGCTTGCCTGCGGCCACGGCGCGCCGCAGGCCGGGGTCGAGCAGGAGCGCACGCACCTCGGCGACGGCGTCGGGGAGCGGCTCGGGCATGAGGTCGATTCTCCTGGTTTCCGCGATCAACTGGCGCAGCACATACTCAGTATGCATACTCAGTATCCATGAGCATCCGGAACGGCCTACTTGCTCTCCTGGAGGGTGGCCCGAAGTACGGCTACCAGCTCCGGGTCGAGTTCGAGGCCGCGACGGGGGCGACCATGCCCTTGAACGTCGGGCAGGTCTACACAACGCTGTCCCGGCTCGAACGGGACGGCCTGGTGGAGCCCGCCGGCGAGGCCGACGACTCCGGCAAGGTCGTCTACCGGATCACCGGGGCAGGCCGGGCCGAACTCGCGGTCTGGTTCGACGAACCGATCGAGCACGACGCGCGGCCGCGCGACGAGCTCGTCATCAAGCTCGCGCTGGCCATCGCGACCCCGGGGGTGGACGCCCTGGCCGTCATCGACACCCAGCGCGCCGCCGCACACCGCGCCATCCGGGCCGCCACCCGGCGCAAGGCCGCTCAGAACGGAACCTCCGACCTGGCCAACGAACTCGTCGCCGAGGCGGCGATCTTCGCCGCCGAAGCCGAAGTCCGCTGGCTCGATCACTGCGAGCAGGTCCTGCTCGCCGCTCCGCCCGCAAGTACACCGCCCGCCGCAGCAACACCGGATCTCACTCGGAGCGTGACCTGATGACCCCAGTCCTGCAGCTGATCGGCGTGAGCCGGGTGCACGGGACCGGACCCACCGCCGTGCACGCCATGCGCGAGGTGAACCTGACCGTCGAGACCGGTGAACTCGTCGCCGTGATGGGACCCTCGGGCTCCGGCAAGTCGACGCTGCTCAACGTCGCCGGGGGGCTCGACGCCGCGACCGCGGGCGACGTGATCGTCGAGGGCGTCCCCATGCGCGGGCAGACCGCGTCGGGCATGGCCGCCCTGCGCCGGCGCAGCATCGGCTACGTCTTCCAGGACCTCAACCTGATCCCCGCCCTGACCGCCGCGGAGAACGTCGCCCTGCCGCGCGAGCTCGACGGCATCCGCTCCCGGGCCGCCCGCGCCGAGGCGCTGCTCGCCCTGGCCGAGGTCGACCTGACCGGCTACGCCGACTCCTTCCCCGACCAGATGTCCGGCGGCCAGCGCCAGCGGGTCGCCATCGCGCGCGCCCTGATCGGCCCGCGCCGCCTGGTCCTCGCCGACGAGCCGACCGGTGCACTGGACTCGGTCACCGGCGAGGCGATCCTCAAGCTGCTGCGTGCCCGCTGCGACGCCGGCGCCGCCGGGATCGTCGTCACCCACGACGCCCGGATGGCCGGCTGGGCCGACCGCATCGTCACCCTGCGGGACGGCGCGGTCGTGAACGACGGGACCGCTGTGCCCCGCTCGCGCTCCACCGCCTGGACCACCTCGTGAGTGCGGGTCGCGCCGCGTTCCGCCTCGCCCGCCGGGACGCCCTGCGCCACAAGTGGCGCTCGCTGCTCATCGTCATCCTGATCCTGGCTCCGGTGGCTGCGGCCACCGGCGTGGACGTCATCTACCGGACGCAGACCTCCCCCGCAGAGGAGAGGGAGCGCGCCTTCGGCGGGGCGGACGCGATCGTCTACCCCGACTACGCCGTCGACGAGAACGGCGATTCCCAGCAGACACTGACGCAAAGTCAGGTGCAGGGTGCCCTGCCGGCGGGCGCGCGGGTGATCTTCCAGCAGTCTCCGAGCGAGACGGTCTTCACCGCGCCGGGCCACCTCGCCGAGGCGTCCTATCTGGTCACCGATCACCTCGCCGACCCGCTGACCCGGGCGCTTGCGGAGCTGAGGTCCGGGGACGCACCCGGCGTCGGCGAGGTCGCCATCAGCGCGAAGCTCGTCGACAAGCTCGGCCTGTCCGGCAACGGGATCGGCGCGACGATCGCGTTGCGTGACGGAACGTCAGCCAAGGTCTCCGGCATCGTGCGCAATCCGTTCTGCCTGAGCTGCGCCCTGGTCGTCATGCCCACGGAATCGCCGATGGCGAAGTCCGTGAACAAGGGCGCCCAGGGCGCGCTGGACGGCGCCTACTACGTCGACCTGCCGAAGGGTGACGAGAACGCCGGCGCCGGCCGCTTCGGTCAGCTGCGCGACCTCGGCGGCATCGTGCAGATGCGGCACGACTACGGCGGCTACCAGATCGGTCTCGGCGACCTGGGCCGCGCGGGCGAGGACGACCTCAAGGCCGCCGCGCTGGTGACGATGGTCGCCGGCCTGGGCCTGCTGGAGATCGTGCTGCTGGCCGGCACGGCCTTCGCGGTCGGTGCCCGACGGCAGACCCGCGACCTCGGCATGATCGCCGCGCAAGGTGGCTCGCCCGGCGATCTGCGACGGGTGGTGCTGGCCCAGGGCCTCTTGCTGGGGTTGATCGGGGCGGTCGCGGGGGTGGCCGCCGGCATCGGCGGGGTGGTCGCGGCCAGACCGCTGCTGGAGCGGATCAACAACGAGGTCATGGTCGGGGTGCACTTCGGCCTGACCGAGGTCGCCATCGTCGCCATGGTCGGCATCGCGTCCGGCCTGGCCGCGGCACTGTTCCCGGCGATCTCCGCCGGGCGCCGCAGCACGGTGGATGCGCTGGCCTCCCGGTTCCCGGTGCCGACCGCGCGCTCGAAGTGGGCGCCGCTGTTCGGCGGGGTGCTGATCGCCGGCGGCGTGACGCTGAGCTTGATGGCGTCGTACCTGATGAGCAGCGGCGGTAATGGCCAGCGGGGCAGCTCCGCGTACGGCCCGCTGGCCCAGTTCGCACCCTCGGGGTCGGGCCGCCTCGACGACACCACCGGGTCGATCGCGATCCTGGTCGGCGTCTTCATCGTCGTCGGCGGCCTGCTGCTGATCGCGCCGGCACTCCTGGCGCTCCTGGCGAAACTGGCCGGCCGCCTGCCCGCGACCATGCGGCTGGCTACGCGCGACGCCGCTCGACACCGACACCGCACCGGGCCGGCCACCGCCGCCATCGCGGTCGCGGTCGGTGGCGCGGTCGCCATCTCCTGCCTGATCGCCTCCGACCGCGAGGGCAAGGACCGCTTCGAGGCCAACGCCGTGCCGGACCGCGTGATCGCGCTATCGGACCAGCGCGCCCTCGATCCGGCAATGGTCGAGCAAGGTACCGAGGCGATACAGGAAGCCATCCCCGGCGCGCAGATCCTGCCCGTGCAGAACCCTGTCCTGACGGACCGCTCCGGCGGAGGGGACTTCCGGCGCCCGATGTTCCTCGTCAACGGGCCCGAGGTCGCGGTGGGCGATCCAGATCTCGTTGCGCTCGCCTCTGGCCGGGTCGCGGACGCCACCGACGCCGAAGCCGCCTTGAAGGCCGGAAAGGCAGTGGTCTTCGATTCCGAGTTGGTCAGCTCCGACGGAACTATCGAGATTCGTAGCGGATATGGCAACGAGCCGGCCGAGACGGTACGCGTGCCCGCAGTAGTTCTGCCCCATGACCAGACCTACAGCGCGCTGCCGGAGGCGTTCGTGCCGGCGTCGTTCGTCGAGGAGCAGAACTGGGACACGGTGAAGAGCACGACGCTGCTGAGCTACCCGCCGGAGTCCCGCGACCAAGCCGGGGCGGCCATCGCCGCCGCGGAGGCGCTCGGCATCCCGGTGATCTCCTCGGCCGAGGAGAAGGACTACACCCGCCTGATCCGCGTCGGCCTGACCGGCGCGGCCGCGCTGATCGCGCTGCTCGGCGTCGCGATGTGCGTCGCGCTCTCCGCGGCCGAGGGCCGGCCGGACCTGGCGACGCTGTCCGCGATCGGGGCTCCTCCGGGCCGCCGGCGCCGTCTGGCCGGAGCGCAGGCTCTGGTGCTCGCCGGGATCGGCGTGGTGCTCGGTCTGGGCTTCGGGTTCTACTTCGCCCGCGCAGCCCGACCAGCCACCGGCGCGGCGGAGACGATCGTGCCGTGGAGCGATCTGATGCTCACCGTGGCCGCGGTGCCGCTGCTCGCGGTCTTGGTGGCGATGCTCGGCTCGGTCGGGCGGGTCCAGCTCACCCGGCGCGTGGACTGACAGGGCGTCAGTGGGCGACTAGCGGTGGAAGAAGTCCACGATCGTCGAGACGATGACGGACAGCACCAGCACGACCAGGACGGCCGTGACGAGTCGTCGATTGCGCCCACCCACGCCGGGCAAGGCTACGCACGTCCGGTGCTGCGTCGTGGCCAGGTGGCGATCGGGGCGTGCACGGCGGTGTTGCCGGGGCCGGCCCCGAGGCGGCTGTGCATCAGGTGCACGGCCGTCACGTCCCACGCCGGGCCGACGACCTGGGCGAGTTCGGCGGCGGCCGGGCGCAGGTCGGCTCGGGTCTTGCCGGCCCGGGCCAGCGTCAGGTGTGGCCGGTACCGGGCGTCCTCCTCAAGGGCGACGCCGGCGGAGCGCGCCGCCGCGCCGGCCGCCTCGGCCAGGGTGCGCAGCGCGTGCACGTCACCGGCCAGTCCGACCCAGAGCACTCGGTCGCCGAAGCACCCACCACCGGCCAGGCGCAGTGAGATCGGCGCATCGCCCACCACGGCGGCGAGCGACTCGGTCAGGGCGGGGACGTCGGCGTCGGGCACCTCACCGAGGAAGGCCAGCGTGAGGTGCCACTGCTCGGGCCGGGTCCAGCGCAGCCCGTGCGGTGCGACCGCCCGTGTCGGGCCGAGCTCGGCATCGAGCGCTGCCAACGCATCGGCCGGTGGCTCGATGGAGACGAACAATCTCACGGCACGGGCTCGCTGACCGGATACTCCAGACTCAGGCGCGGACGGGGGAAGACCGTAGCGCGCACGGTGATGTTGGCCCGGCGGGCCAGCAGCACTCCGGCGAGCAGCGCCGACGCGGCCGTGATCGCGCCGCCGAGGACGAGCGACCAGCGCGGACCGTACTCCTCAGCCAGCCAGCCGACGAGCGGGGCACCGACGGGCGTGCCGCCGAAGAGCACCGTGATGTAGAGCGCCATCACCCGCCCGCGCATCGCCGGCGCCACCGAGAGCTGCATGACCGAGTTTGCCGCCGTCGTCGTGAGCAGCGCGGCGACGCCGACCAGCGGCAGCGAGAGCGCGTACCAGCCATAGGTGGGCATCAGGCCGACGACAATCTCCAGCAGCCCGAACGCGATGCCGCCGAGGATCACCAGGCGGACCCGGACCTGCTCGCGCCGCGCGCCGAGCAGCGCCCCGGCCAGCGACCCGACCGCGATCGCGGAGCCGAGCAGGCCGAACTCGCCGGCGCCCTTCTTGAACTCCTGCGTGGCCATCAGGGCGTTGGTGATCTGGAAATTCAGTCCGAACGTGCCGAGAGCGAAGACCACCCACAGAACGGCCACCAGGTCGGGGCGCCCACGCACGTAGCGGATGCCCTCGCGCAGTTGGCCCTTGCCGCGCGGCGCCAGTTCGCTGGGATGCAGTTCGGAGACGCGCATCCGGTGCAGGGCGACCACCGGCGCGATGTAGGTCAGCGCGTTGATCAGGAACACCCAGCCGGTGTCACCGTCGAAGGCCTCGATCAGGAGACCGGCGATCGCCGGGCCGAGGATCCGCCCGCCGTTGAACGACGCCGAGTTCAGCCCGACCGCGTTGGGCAGGTCCTTGCGTCCGACCATCTCCACCACGAACGCCTGCCGGGCTGGGGTGTCGAGCGCGGCGACCACACCGAGCGCCGCCGCGAGCACATACACGTGCCACACCGCGGCCACGTCGCTCAGGACGAGGACACCGAGCACCAGCGCCAGGAAACCGAGCGCGGTGTTCGTGATGAACAGCAGCTTCCGCTTGTCGTAGCGGTCGGCCAGCATGCCGCCGACCGAGGACAGCAGCACGATCGGCCCGAACTGCAGTGCCGTGGTGATGCCGAGGGTGACGGCGCTGCCGCTCGAAAGCTGCAGCACCAGCCAGTCCTGCGCGACGCGCTGCATCCAGGAGCCCGTGTTGGACACGGCCATCCCGGTGAAGTAGCGCCGGTAGTTGGGGACGTGAAGGCTCGCGAAGGTGGGGCTCACGGGGCGATCAGCTTCTCGAGCACAGGTGTCGCGGCGCGCAGGGCCGCGACCTCGGCCGGGCTGAGCTCGGTCATCCGCTGGGCGAGCCACTCCTCGCGGGCGCGCCGGTCCGCGACGAGCATCGCGTGCGCGGCGGGCGTCACCTGGACGACCTTCTGCCGGCCGTCGGTCGGGTGCGGGGCGCTGGCGATCAGGCCCTTCGCCTCCAGTGCCGCGAGCGAGCGGGTCATTGACGGCGGCTGCACCTTCTCGTGCTCGGCGAGCGCGCCGGGCGTGAGCGGGCCGTGCTGGTCCAGCGCCGCGAGGGCAGAGAGCTGCGTCGGCGTCAGCGACAGGTCGGCGCGCTGGTTGCGCAGCCGCCGCGCGAGCCGGGTGACCGCCATCCGCACGCTGTGGGCCAGTTCGAGGTCAGCGGCGGAGAGGGTCGTCGTCATGCGTCCAGGGTAACTCATTACTTAGGCTAACGAACTTGATTTCCGCGCATTCCCTCGCCCCGGCGGAGGCCCCGTCCGCATCCTGGGGCGTCGGGCCGCCCTATGGGCGCCCGCGATAAGGCCAGGCGCCGCCCCAAGATGGGAGTAGGGCGCACCTTGGGGCGTCGATCCGCCCCTTCCACGCCCGCGATAGGGCCACACGGCGCCCCAAGATGAGGGCTTGGGGTGAGTCGGGGCGCGGGGTCAGGCGGAGGCTGCGCCGCCTACGGGCTTGATGCCCAGGTCGGCGTAGGTCATCAGCGGCGCGTAGGGGACCCCGCGCTCGGCGAACTTTTTCTTGCCGACCTCGCCGCGGTCGACCAGGGTCACCGCGAGCACGACCTCCGCGCCGAGTTCGACGACGACGTCGAGCGACTGCAGGATCGAGCCGGCGGTTGTGACGACGTCATCGACGAGCAGCACGCGCACCCCGGGGCCGAGTTCGGCGCCCTCGACCCGCTTCTGCGCACCGTGGTCCTTCTGCTGCTTGCGGACGACGAACCACTCCTTGCCGGTGAGCATCGCGATGCCGTACGCGTAGCAATCCGCGCCAAGAGTCAGGCCGCCGACGGCGTCGAACTCGATGCCGGACTCGGCAACCATCTCCACGATCGCCTCGCACGCCGTCTTCAGCCGGTCACCCGAGGCCAGGGCCCGCTTGCCGTTCATGTAGTCGTGCGAGAGCTCGCCGGACGCCAGCCGGAACGGCTCCTCGCGGTGCACCAGGCCGTAGGTCTTCACGATCTCGATGCTGCGTTCGCGCAGGTCAGACACGGTGTCGGCTCCGGTGCTCGGCGGGGGTGCTCGCCTCATCGTTCCACGCCCACGCGGCATAGGGTGACGGCCATGGCAGGCAGGCGGGCGCGCAGGGTCCGGCCCGAGCGACGTCCCGATCCCGAGCCGATGGAGATCGACGAGTCGCGGGTGATCGCGGTCGGCAGCGCCCTGTGGTTCGTCGCCTGGCTGGGGCTGTTCATCTTCCACGGCAAGCTCGAGGACCACGGCAACGAGTGGTACCTCTGGACCGCCGCCGCCGGGCTCGGCCTCGGCCTGTGGGGCTGGTGGCTGGTGCGCAAGCGAGTCGATGCGCGGAAGGCCGCCCGCGGCGAGAGCACCGGACGCCGGCGCCGTCGCGCCGCCGACGGGACGCCCTAGCGTTCGGCGGTGAAGCTCTCAGCGTCGTCGTCGGGGTCGTCGTCGGGGTCAGCGATTTCGTCGGTGACGTCCGGGTCCGGCTCGGTGACGACCTCGACGAGCAGTTCGCCCTCGGCCTCAGGAGCGTCATCGATGTCCAGGGCCTCGACGTCCGGCACCTCGACCTCGACCGCAGCGGCCGTGACGGCCTCGACGTCGGCCTCGGCGACCTCCTCCACCGCCTCGGCGGCCTCGGCCGGAGACGCCTCGACGATCTCGGCAATCACCTCGGCGGGCTCAGGCAGGTCGGGAACGTCGTCGAGGACCACGAGGTCGTAGTCGATGTGGTCCAGCACCGGCGGTGGGCGCTCGGCCAGCCCCCCGGGAGAGGCGACCACCTCGGAGTGGGCGCCGCAGCCGTGGTCGAAGGAAACCACCCGGGCGTCGTCCGGGGCGTACTCGTTGGCGCAGACCCCGAACACGCGGCCCATCGAGCCGGCCATCGGGAGCAGGAAGCCGCAGGTGGCGCACTGGGCGGGCGCGGCGGTGGCGATCGGAGCCTCGGGGCCGCGCTCGCCGGAGTACCAGCGGTCGGTGGCGTCCGCGCGGCCGAGCGGGGACAGCACCCGGGCCCGGCCGAGGCCGAGCTCGTCGGCGACCAGATCGGCCTCGCCGCTGTAGGCGTCGCCGTCGGCCGGGTCGTAGGCGGCGTCGGTGTACCCGGTGTAGCCGGGCAGCAGGCGGTCGTCGTTCTCCGGCGGCGGCAGGATGTCGCCCGGGCCCGAGGTCACCGGGCTGCAGGCGCTCCGCCCAGGGCACGAACGGCGGCGCGAGGACCGCCGCCTCGCCCGGCAGCAGCACGACCTCGTCGACCGTGACCTCTTTGGACCGGGAGGCCCGGGTCACGGTGACGGCCCAGTGCCAACCCACGTAGCCGGGGTTGGTAGTGGCGAAGCGGTGCGTGATCAGCCGCTCGTCCTCGTTGTCGAACCCGAGGTGCTCGCCGACCTCACCGGGGGCGGCCTCGGTCGCGGCGGCGCGGGCGAGGTCGACAGCCTCGACGCACGCGGCGTCCGGGCCGGCGGGCTTGCGGGAGCGGGTCGGGGTGGTCACAACCATGATTCAACCTCATCGCGAGCGCTCCGGCCGCCGCCCACGGGGTTGGTGGGGTTGCCGCGCGGGGCAGGATAGGTCTCGTGGATCCCGTCGAGCCGCCGCCGCAGTACGGGGCGGGCCAGCCGCCCGGGGCTCCCCTGCCCGGAACGCCGCCGACGCCGACCGACGAGGTCGGGCTGTTCGCCGCCTGGCGGACGGCAGCCCGCAGCACCGCCCGAGCCAGCGCGAAGGCCAGCCACGCCACCCGGCGGACCGTCCGGCGGGCCACCAACGCCCAGGGCGCCGGCGAGTCCGGCATGGCCAAGCTCACCGAGCTGTCCGGGCTGAACGCGGCCGGCGACATCATGGTGACGATCGCACTGGCCGGGACGCTGTTCTTCAACCCGAGCGACGCCGACCAGGCGCGGGGGCGTGTCGCACTGTTCCTGCTGATCACCATGGTTCCGTTCGCCCTGCTGGCCCCACTGATCGGCCCGTTGCTCGACCGTTTCCGCTCCGGGCGCCGCTGGGCCCTGGCCGCCAGCTTCCTGATCCGCGCAGTGCTGGCCTGGACCATCGCGGACGGCGTGCAGGACGCCGACCTGTTCATCTACGCCGGCGCGTTCGGCTGCCTGATGGCCTCGAAGGCCTACAACCTGGTCAAGGCCGCGGGTGTGCCACGCCTGTTGCCGCCCGGCATCCCGCTGGTCCGCGCGAACTCCTGGACCAACATGTCCGGTCTGGCAGCCGCCGCGGTGGCGACCGCGATCGCGGCACCGATCCAGAACGTCGCCGGCCCCGAGTGGACGCTGCGGATGGCCACGGTGCTCTTCGGTCTGGGCGTGGTGCTCTCGCTGCGCCTGCCGGCGCGGATCGACTCCGACAGGGACCAGTCCAGGGCGTCCTTCGAGGGCGGGTCCGGCGCCAAGGGCCGATACGTCGGACCCTCGGTGGACATGGGGTTGCGCGCCAATGCCGCCTTCCGCGTGCTGTCCGGGTTCCTGACGCTCTATCTGGCGTTCCTGCTACGGGAGAACCCGATCGGCGACATGGACGGCAACCTGCAACTCGGCCTGGTGATCGGGGCGGCCGGAGTGGGCAGTGTCGCGGGCACGGCGATCGGCAGCCTGCTCAAGACCCGCGGCCCCGAGGTCGTGATCGTGACCCTGCTGGCCGCCGACGTCATAGCCATCTTCGCCGCCGCAATCTGGTACGGCCTCACGATCGTGCTGGCCGCCGGCTTCGTGGTCGGGTTCGCGCAGACCCTCGGCAAGCTCTCCCTGGACTCGATGATCCAGCGCGACGTCGAGGAGCACCTGCACAGCTCGGCGTTCGCCCGCAGTGAGACCCGCCTGCAATTGGGATGGGTGATCGGCGCCGCGATCGGCATCGCGCTGCCGCTGCAGGGTGGGCTGGCCTTCGCCGTGGCCGGCCTGATCATTCTCGCGCTGACCGTCGAGATGCTCAAGCACAGCCACGACAGCCGGGAGAAGGCCAAGGCGCCCAAGCCGTCCAAGCCGGCGTCCGCCTCGGGCCCCCCGCCGCCCCCCGGCCCGCACGACTTCCCGCCGACGCGTAGCCGCGTCGACGACCCCTACTGACGCAGCGGCTCAGCCCTCGACGTCGTCGGCGATCGCGCGCATCAGGGCGGCGATCTTCTTGCCCTCGGCCGCGGCAGGCCGGCGGCCGCGACGGTAGGAGTTGGAGAGCCCGTCGAGCAGTTTGATCATGTCCTCGAGCAGGACCGCGATCTCCTCGGGGTCCTTGCGCATGGCCTTCGCGACCGACGGGATCGGGTCGAGGATCCGCACCGACAGGGCCTGGTCACCCCGGCGGCCCTGGGCGATCCCGAACTCCACCCGGGCACCGGGCTTGAGGGTCTCCACACCGGCGGGCAGGGCGTCCTTGTGCACGTAGACGTCGGGGCCGGAGTCCTGGGAGACGAACCCGAAGCCCTTGTCGTTGTCGAACCACTTGACCTTGCCGGTGGGCACGCTGAACCTCTTCGGATCGTGAAGCTGGGAGTTTCGTTGGAGGCCGAGGCTACCTGGGCCACCCGTTTCCTGCCTCACGAGTTCCGGGCATACCGCCCACCGCGGGGCGAGAGGCGCACCCGACCTCGGGCGTTCTTCACGACTCTGTGTGTTCGCCAGGAGAGCCGAGCGTGCCCGCTACTAGCCTTGATCGGTGGCCCTGTCTTCCGGTGCCGGGGCACGGCGGTGAGCGAGCGGAGCGAGCGAACTATGTGGCCTCATGGCTCCGCGAGGACGAAGTCCGTGGCGGAGACGTGAGCGATCTTCGTTGCGGCGTGCTGCGCGCCGCCCTGGACGAGCCCCTGCACGGCTCGGCCCCCACCGCGCCCAGGGGCTGGCTGCTGCTTGAGCACCCCGGCCCGTGGCCGGCCGAGGAGACCGATACCGACCTGCCGCCCGAGGTCGTCGAGCTCATGGGCAAGGCGCGCAAGCTCAAGATCCGGCCCCAGCTGATCCGCCGCACCCGCGGCCGCCGGCGCACCCCGCACCAGGTCTACCTCGCCCACAGCGGAGCCGCCCCGTGGATGCGCGGGGCCGAGGTCGCCGACCTGCGCGAGATCGTCGACCTCGACCTGGCCGCGCTGGCTCGCGGCGACCACGTCAACTTCGGCGAGGCCGAGTACCGGCGCATCGTGCTGGTCTGCGCCCACGGCCGGCACGACGCCTGCTGCGCGCATGCCGGGCGCCCGGCCGCGGACGCGCTGGCCCGTGAACTCGGCGACGCGGTATGGGAGACCACGCACCTGGGCGGGCACCGCTTCGCCGCCACCGCGGTGACGCTCCCGGAGGGGACCTACCACGGGGCACTGAACCCGAGCTCCGGCCCGGCGGTCGCCGCCGCCACCCTGCGCGGGGAGGTGGTGCTCGCGCACTACCGGGGCAAGGCCGGGCTCTCCGGGGCCGCGCAGTCCGCGGAGTGGTTCGCCCGCTCCGAGTTCGGCGTCGTCGACGTGGCCGCGGTCGCGCACCAGGGCGTCACCACCGTCGACGAGACGACCACGCAGGTGGATCTGCTGATCGCCGGGCGCCTGGTGTCGGTGACCGTGCGCAAGATGCTCAGCGCCTGCGCCCGCGCGCTGTCCTGCGACGCGTCCGAACTCGAGCGTCCGGACACGCACGTGCTGGTCGCCATCGAGACGCACATCGCGGCCTGACGGTGCGTCAGCCCGCGTGGTGGTCCCGCACCAGCGCGTAGGCCAGGTAGATCGCCCCGAGCACGCCACACAGCTGCGGCATGACGGCGAAGCTGTTGGCCAGGGAGTCCCCGGCCTCGTTCAATCGAGTCCCGGAGTCGTTGGACTCCTGGATCTGCGTCGACTTCAGCCACGCCCAGAGCACGGCCAGACCCAGCGCAGCGGTCGGCATGCCGATCAGCACGCGGACCTTGTCGGAGATTTCCCAGTACCGCGAGCGGGTGATCAGCACCGCCCCGAGCGCCCAGCCCAGGTAGCCGAACGGGAACACCCCGATGCCGAGGATGACCAGGGCGACCAGTTCCCAGCCGAGCTTGTTCAGCCCGGAGACTCCCTCGCGCGCGACGGACTCGTCCGGCGCGATGGGGCGGACCCGCGGCGGGGCCTCCGCCTCATCCCGGAACAGCGGGCGGAACGGGCCGCGCGGCGAGCCGCCGGCGGTCTGCGAGACCCGGGCGTCGGACTGGGCCGGGATCGGACGCGGGACCGAGCCGAGGTCCAAGGTCGGGAACTCCGGCGGCAGGGGGACCAGCTCGGGCTCGGCGGCGGCTTCCTCGCCTGCGACCTCGTCGTCCAGGTCCTCCTCGAGTGCATCCCCGTCCTCGTCGAGGTCCGCCTCGGCCTCCACCTCAGGCCCCGCGTCCGGCTCCGGGGCGAGCGGGGGAACCAGCTCGCGGGCGACCACGCCCACCAGCTCCTCGGGCTCGCCCAGCTCGGCCAGCCGCGCCTGGGTGCCGCGGGTGTCCCAGCGGGGCGGCGCACCGACCATGGCCCGGACCCGGCGCCCGACCTCCTCGACCACGACGACGCAGTCAGCGGGCGCCAGCGCGTCACCCGCGGCGCGACCGGCGCGCGCGAGGTAGTCGGCGACCATCTCGTCGCCCGGCAACATCCCCACGGGACGATCATGGCCCCCGCGGCGCCCCAGTAACCGCATTGCCGCGTCGGTTCACCCGCCCGGTCGCCACAACGCACCGCCAGACTGCGCCGCGTAACGTAGACCGGATGAGCACCGGGTTCAGCGCGGGCGTGCGCACGCTCGCCGACGAGCTGCGGGCGCGCGACGACGAAGGGCTCGAAGCCCTGTTCGGCGCCCGCCCCGACCTGGTGTCCCCGGTACCGACCGACATGACCAACCTGGTCGCCCGGGCGACCACCCGGACCTCGGTGGCGCGGGCCCTGGACGCCCTGGACCGCTTCACGCTCCAGGTCCTCGACGGGGTGGCCCACCAGGGCGACCCCGGCACCCTGGCCGCGCTGGAGCGCCTGGTGCCTGCGCCGGCCTCGGCGGTCCGGGACGCCCTGGACGCCCTGCGGGAGCGGGCCCTGGTCTGGGGTCCGGACGACGGACTGCGGGTGGTGCGCACCGTCCGCGAGTTGCTCGGCCCCGGCCCCGGCGGCACCGGCCCGCCCCTGGCCCAGGCGGCCGCCGGCTACCGCGGGACCCGCCTGGCCCAGCTGCTGACCGACCTCGGTCTGCCCGGTGAGCCCGACCCGCCCTCGGCTCTGGCCGCCCTGACCACCCATCTCGGCGACCCTGCCCAGCTGGCCGGGCTGCTCGCGGACGCGCCGCCGGCGGCCCTGACCCTGCTGGCCGAACTCGACGCCGGCGGCGGGGTCGGCGCGATCGGGCGCGCGGACCGCGACGTCTCCGCCGCGACCGCGACCGGGCCACTGGAGTGGCTGCTGGCCCGCGGCGTCCTGATCGCCCTCGACGCCGAGCGGGCGGTGCTGCCGGCCGAGGTCGCCGTCGCACTGCGCGGCGGCGCGCTGCACCCGGCGCCGCAACTCACCCCACCGGGACTGATGCCCCGTCAGATCGGTGCGGACGCCGCCGATCGCGCCGCGGCCGGGCAGGCGATGACGCTCGTCCGCCAGATCGAGGACCTGCTCGAGGAGTGGGCCGTGGACCCGCCGGTGGCCCTGCGCAGCGGCGGCGGCGGGCTCGGCGTGCGGGACCTCAAGCGGGTGCAGAGCGCGCTGGACGGCGACGGCTACGCCGCCGCGCTGCTGGTGGAGACCGCCTACGTCGCCGGGCTCATCGCCCCCGACGGAGCGGGCAGCTCGGAGAACTGGCTGCCCACCCCGGAGTTCGACCGCTGGCGCGCGTTCGGCACCGGCCGTCGCTGGGCCGCCCTGGCCGGAGCCTGGCTGGGCACCAGCCGGGTGGTGGGCCTGATCGGGTCCCGGTCCGACGTCAAGGACAAAGCACTGAGCGCGCTCGGCAAGGACCTGGACCGCGGCGTCGCGCCGGAGATCCGGCTCGGCGTCCTGGCCGAACTTGACGCGCTGCCGGCCGGGGCCACCGCGTCGCCGCTCGATGTCCTCGCCCGGCTGACCTGGTACCGCCCCCGCCGCGGCGGCTCGCTGCGCCCGGACCTGGTGACCTGGACCTTCGCCGAGGCCGAGCTGCTCGGCATCACCGGGCGCGGGGCGCTGACGTCGTTCGGGCGCTCGCTGCTGCACGGCGATGCCGACGGTGCCGCCAACCGGCTCTCGGCCGAGCTGCCGCAGCCGCTGGATCACGTGATGCTGCAGGCGGATCTGACCGCGATCGCGCCCGGTCCGCTGGTCCGCTCGCTGGCCACCGACCTGGCCCTGGCCGCCGACGTGGAGTCCACCGGCGGCGCGACCGTCTACCGGTTCTCCGACGCCTCGATCCGCCGCGCCCTCGACGCCGGACGCGGCGCCGCCGACCTGCACGAACTGTTCGCCCGGGCCTCGCGCACGCCGGTGCCGCAGCCGCTGACCTACCTCGTCGACGACGTCGCCCGCCGCCACGGCCGCATCCGGGTCGGGACCGCGGACGCCTACCTGCGCTGCGACGACGAGACCGTGATCTCCGAGCTGGTCTCGGACCGCCGCGCGGTCAAGCTCGGGCTGCGTCGCCTCGCGCCGACGGTGGCGATCGCCTCGGTCGCCGTCGACACCGTGCTGTCCTCCTTGCGCGAGCTCGGGTACGCGCCGGCGGCGGAGTCCTCGTCCGGCGCGGTCGTGCTGCGCCGCCCCGACGCCCGTCGCACCGGACCGCGCGCCGCCCCGCGCCCGGTTCTGTCCGACCGGCCCACCCCCACCCCCCAGCTGCGTGCCGCCGCGGTCCGCGCCCTGCGCGCGGGCGACCACGCCGCCGCCGTCGGCGCTCGGGTGCAGGCCGAGGAGGCCGCCGAACCGACCCGCTTCGAGGAGCGGACCACGATCACCGCCGCGATCGTGAAATTGAAGGCCGCCGCCGACGCCCAGAAGTCGGTCTGGTTGGGCTATGTGGGTGACGACGGCACCGCCACCGACCGCATCGTCGACCCGATCGCGATCGAGGGCGGCGTCCTGCGCGCCTTCGACCACCGCCAGGCCCGCGTGCGCTCCTTCACCCTGGCCCGCATCTCCGCCGTCGCCGACGCCTGAACCCCCATCTTGGGGCGTCGTGTCGCCCTTTCGCGGGCCTCCATTGGGCGCTACGCCGCCCCAAGTTGCGGCGTGGCGGCAGCCACGCTCAGGGCATGAGGCGGAAGCAGGCGCGGAGCTCCTCGACGAAGACCTCCGGGACCTCGAGCGAGGCGAAGTGCCCGCCGCGGGCGAGGTCGGTGTTGAAGTACCGCAGGTCCGAGAAGCGGCGCTCGAGGTAGGGCCGCGGGGTCTTGGCGATCTCGCCGGGGAAGATCGAGCAGCCGGTCGGGACGTCGACGGGGTCCCACCCGGGCGTCGCGTAGCCCTGCCAGTAGAGGCGGGCGGACGAGCCGCCGGCCGCGGGCAGCCAATAGAGCATGACGTTGTCGAGCAGGACGTCGCGCGCAATCCAGGACTCGAGGTCGCCGCGGCAGTCGGTCCAGGCCCAGAACTTGTCGAGGATCCACGTCAGCTGCGCGACCGGGGAGTCCACCAGGCCGTAGCCGAGGGTCTGCGGCCGCGTGCTCTGCTGCATGGAGTAGCCCTGGCCGGTCTTGCGGAACTCGTCGAGCTCGGCGATCCACTGCCGGTCGACGTCGCTGAGCTCGACGCCGGGGACGGGCTTCGCCCGCGGCAGCGTCAGGTGGATGCCGGCGACGTGCACGGCGTCGACGCGGCCGAGTTCGGCGGTGACGAACGAACCCCAGTCCCCGCCCTGCGCGAGGTAGCGGTCGTAGCCGAGCTGCGCCATCAGCTCGGCCCATGCGGCTGCGATCCGCGGGACGTCCCAGCCCGTGCCGGTGGGCTTGCCGCTGAAGCCGTAACCCGGCAGTGACGGGCACACGACGTGGAACGCGTCGGCCGGATCCGGCGGGTCGATCAGCGCCGGGATCACGCCGAGGAACTCCACGACCGAACCGGGCCAGCCGTGGGTGAGCACCAGTGGCCGCGCGCCGGGGTGCGGCGAGCGCGCGTGAAGGACGTGGATCGGCAATCCGTCGAGTTCGACGAGGAACTGCGGGTGGGCGTTCATCCGCTGCGCGAGGCGGTCCATGTCGTAGCCGTGCACCCAGTACCTGGCCACGTCGTGCGCAGAGTCCAGCGGCACGCCCTGCGACCAGTCCTCGACGGTGGCCGCTTCCTGCCACCTGGTGCGCAGCAACCGCTCGCGGAGGTCGTCGATGTCCTTGGGATCGATCTCCACGCGGAACGGAGTCACCCGGGCGACGCTACCCGCCGCGGCGAATCCGCTTGATCCGGGAGAACCAGCCCGCCGTGGAGATCGCGTTCCCGACGCCGCCGTCGGCGTCCCCGCCCCCGACCACCATCCCGGCCGCGAGCCCCATGAACTCGTCGTTGCAGCCCTCGCACAACTCGCGCCCAGTCACCGTCGTCCCGGCCGGGTCGCCGGAGTACGCGTTCTCGCACTGGTCGCAACGGAAGCTCACGCCACCATCATGTCCGTACGCGTCACCACGAGCACCAGTACGACGACTCCACGTGCCAGGGGCCGCGGGCGACGTCTCGCGCCACGATGAACGCAGCCACGGCGTCGCCGGATCCGGTCACGAAGCGCACGACCGCCCGTTCGGACTGCGCCGGCGACAGGGGAAACAGGTAGACCGGCAACGGCGGCTCGGAGTCGTCCCAACCGGGATTCATGGCACGCGTGTGCTCCGGCACCCCGACGGCCACGAGCGCGGCGAGCCCGTCCGTCGCCGCGTCCGGATTCTCCAGGGGGATCGCGGCAGGATCAGGCGCGCGATCGCTCGGGACCGAGGCAACGCGGTTGCCCAGACAGTCGAGCGCCACCGCTTCGCGCTTCGCCCGCGGGCGCTTGAACGCGGCAGGGTCGACGACCACCTGCTGCGCTGACGTAGCGGTAGGACCCGCAGAGACAGCAGTCTCGGTCGACGCCAGCTCCGCTGGCTCGTCGCCACCGCAGGCGGACAGGCTGAGCGCGCTCGCCAGCGCGAGCGCGCCTGACCCCATCCGAACCCGCACGACGCCTCCTCACACGCAGTGTGAGCGCGTCTGCCCGGAGAGGACGTGGGAAACGGACAATTCGTACTCGTCCTTTTCCCGTTCCGACGCCACTCAGGCTGCGTTCAGGCGCAGTCGGCGACGGACTCCGTCACCCAGCCCTGACGGGGGCGGAAGCTCTTGGTCGTCGACGAGACCACGGTGCCGTCCGGACCGAGGACGTCGATGCGCAGGATGCGTGCGTACGGCAGCGGCCTGTCGTAGACGAAGCGGACCGCGGGTGCCGAGGCGGAGTCGCACGTCGACTCACGGCGGTCTGCAGTCCAGAACCGTCGCATCACGCCTCCTCGCGTTCGTAGCCAACTCAACTACAGACGCAGCAGCGGGCTGGGAGGTTCACCCCTCCATCTCCTTCGGCGTGTCGCGACAGTCGTCGAGCGGGACGTTGTGCACAGGCAGTCCGAGATGCCTTCGTCATCCACAGATTCGTCGCGACCCCCGCAGCGTCGGCCACGCGACCTACCGTGCGCTGCATATATGCACACCCTGATCCGGAAAACGGCGTCGCGCCGCTGGTAGTACCCGGTTATACTCCGTGTGTGAAGACCGCTATCTCCCTCCCCGACGAGCTCTTCGAGCGCGTGACGAAGCGAGCTCAGGAGCTCGGCATCAGCCGCTCGGAGTTCTTCGCCGACGCCGCCCGGCAGTACCTCGAGACCGTCGACCGTGCGTCCCTCACGGCCCGCATCAACGAGGCCCTGGAGCTAGTCGGCGACGACGAGGAAACCACGGCTCTGGTCACCGCGCACGGGCTGCACATGCTCGCCCAGAGCGAGTGGTGATCACCCGCGGCAGCGTGTGCTGGGCCGAACTCGGCCCAGCGAGCGGCAGCGACTCACGCAAGACCAGACCGGTCCTTGTGATTCAGGACGACGACTACAACGCCAGCCGGCTAGGCACGGTGATCGTGGTCGCCCTGACTTCGAACACGGCGCTGGCCAGCATCGCCGGGAACGTCTTTGTCCCCGCCCCGATGGCTGGGCTCCAGAAAGATTCGGTCGTGAACGTCACCTGGGTGGCGGTCGTCAAGAAGGCAGCCGTGGACGAACCCATCGGCCATCTCCCTGACCACCTGATGGCCGAGGTCTCGGCCGGGCCTACGCCTGGTGCTCGGCCTCGGGGCCTGACGCGCGGAGCACGAATCCGCATGATCGACCAGAATGGGTCGGATGACCGACGGCCCGCTGATCGTCCAGTCCGACAAGACCCTGCTGCTCGAGGTCGACCACGAGCAGGCGGAGGCCTGTCGGCGCGCGATCGCGCCGTTCGCGGAGCTGGAGCGCTCCCCCGAGCACGTGCACACCTACCGGCTCACCCCGCTCGGCCTGTGGAACGCCCGGGCGGCGGGGCACGACGCGGAGCAGGTCGTCGACACCCTGCTGCAGTACAGCCGGTACTCGGTGCCGCACTCGCTGCTGGTCGACGTCGCGGAGACGATGGCCCGCTACGGCCGGCTGCGCCTGGAGAAGCACCCGGTGCACGGCCTGGTGCTCTCCACGACCGACCGCCCGGTCCTCGAAGAGGTCATGCGCAGCAAGAAGATCGCGCCGCTGCTCGGGGCCCGGATCGACCCCGACACCGTGGCGGTGCACCCCTCCGAGCGGGGTCACCTCAAGCAGGTGCTGCTCAAGGTCGGCTGGCCGGCCGAGGACTTCGCGGGCTACGTCGACGGCGAGGCGCACCCGATCTTCCTCGACGAGACCGGCTGGACCCTGCGCCCCTATCAGCGCGAGGCCGTCACCGGGTTCTGGCACGGCGGGTCCGGCGTCGTCGTGCTGCCCTGCGGCGCCGGCAAGACGCTGGTCGGCGCGGCCGCGATGGCCGAGGCGAAGGCGACCACGCTGATCCTGGTCACCAACACCGTCTCCGCGCACCAGTGGCGCCTCGAACTGCTGAAGCGCACCTCCCTGACGGAGGAGGAGATCGGCGAGTACTCCGGCCAGCGCAAGGAGATCCGCCCGGTCACCATCGCGACCTACCAGGTGCTGACGACGAAGCGGAAGGGCGTCTACGCCCACATGGAGCTCTTCGACGCTCGCGACTGGGGCCTCATCGTCTACGACGAGGTGCACCTGCTGCCCGCGCCGATCTTCCGCCTCACCGCGGACCTGCAGGCCCGTCGTCGCCTCGGCCTGACCGCGACCCTGATCCGCGAGGACGGCCGCGAGGGCGACGTGTTCTCCCTCATCGGTCCGAAGCGCTACGACGCCCCGTGGAAGGACATCGAGTCCCAGGGCTACATCGCACCCGCGGACTGCGTCGAGGTCCGGGTCACCCTCACCGACCACGAGCGGCTGCTGACCGCGACCGCGGAGGCCGACGAGCGCTACAAGCTCGCCTCCACGGCGCGCTCGAAATCCCGCGTCGTCGAGGCCCTCGTGCGCAAGCACGCCGGCGAGCAGATCCTCGTCATCGGGCAGTACCTGGACCAGCTCGACGACCTCGGCGAGCGCCTCGGCGTCCCGGTGATCAAGGGCGAGACGACCGTCAAGGAGCGCGAGCGTCTCTACGACCTGTTCCGCACCGGCGAGATCCACACCCTCGTCGTCAGCAAGGTCGCGAACTTCTCCATCGACCTGCCCGAGGCCGCGGTGGCGATACAGGTCTCCGGCACCTTCGGCTCCCGCCAGGAGGAGGCCCAGCGCCTGGGTCGGGTGCTCCGCCCGAAGGCCGACGGGCGCACCGCGCGCTTCTACGCGATCGTCGCCCGCGACACCGTCGACCAGGAGTTCGCCGCCCACCGCCAGCGCTTCCTGGCCGAGCAGGGCTACGCCTACCGGATCCTCGACGCCGAGGACATCGTCGGCGTCGAGGATGCCGACGAGCCGACCTGACGCGCCGTCAGGCGCCGAAGCCGCGCACTTTGCCCCCGAAAGCGCACATCGGCACCCCGAAACGCGCGAAATCACCTGCGGATGTGCGCTTTCGGAAGGAAAGGCAAGGATGAGGGCGTGAGCAACGACGCCCTCGCCGCCCGCTGGGACGGCCTGCTCGGCCGGCTCACCCGCGCCGACCCGACCGCGACGGGCCGGGAGCTGATCGAGCGCTGGGCCGAGCCGCACCGGCGCTACCACGACCTCGCCCACCTGACGGCGGTGCTCGACAACGTCCACGACCTGGCCGGTCACGCCCCCGACCTCGACGCGGTCCGTCTGGCCGCGTGGTACCACGACGCGGTCTACGCCGGCGCCCCTGACGACGAGGAGAACAGCGCCCGCCTGGCCGAGGCCGACCTGACCGCCCTCGGGCTCTCGCCCGCGCTGGTGAGCGAGACCGCCCGGCTGGTGCGCCTCACCGCCAGCCACGACCCGGCGTTCGGCGATCACAACGGCGAGACGCTCTGCGACGCCGACCTGGCGTATCCTCGCGGCCGGGCCGGCCGCGTACGCGCGCTACGTCGAGGCGGTGCGGGCCGAGTACGCCCACATCACCGACGAGACCTTCCGGGCCGGCCGGGCCGACGTCCTGCGGCGCCTGCTGGCCACCCCCGCGCTGTTCCGCACCCCGGCCGGACAGGAGCGCTGGGAGGCCGCGGCCCGGGCGAACGTCGAGGCCGAACTGCGTACGCTCATGGCATGACCCCGGACCCGACCGTGCCCACCGCAGTCGGCCAGGTCGCGCTGCTGGTGCGCGACATCGACGCCACGGTCGCGTTCTACCGGGACGCCCTCGGCCTCGGGCACTTCGGCACCTGGGGCGACCTGGCGTTCTTCACCGCCGGAGCGACCCGGCTGTTCTGCAGCAAGGTCGAGGAGGACGAGTGGAAGCCGCTCTCCCCGATCTACCTCACCGTCGCCGACCTCGACGGCGCGGTGGCCCGCCTGGAGCAGGCCGGGCTCGTGTTCATCCACCGGCCGAGCGTGATCCACACCCACGAGGACGGCACCGAGGAATGGATGGCGTTCCTCAATGATCCGGCCGGGAACACCCTCGGGCTGATGATGACCCGCCAGGGTCAGCCGACCTAGCTCAGGAAGCCTGGCGCAGGCTGGCCGGCACCTTGGGGGTGCGCAGGCCGACGGCCCGCAGCGCGCGCACGATCTCGCGCGGGGAGACCGGGGTCGCCCCCGCGGCGACCATGCGGTCGTACCACTCGGACGGGACGTCGTAGTGGTCCCGGTCGAAGGCCTCGGCCGGGATCCCGGCCACCGCCGCGAACGCGTGCAGTTCGGCCAGGGAGGTGTCGCTGGCGACGTGCGACCACAGCCGGCCGTGTCCGGCCCAGGTCGGAGGATCGATCAGCATCGCCACGTTTCCAGGTTACGTTCGGGCCCCGATCCCGTCCGGTGACTTGGCACACGCAACACCAACGGCGTACCCACGCCCGCGCGAAAGGCCCGATTCCCGGCCGAGCAGTGTCGCGTTCCGCCCGTCTGCCATGACCTGAGCGTCGATTCGAGCCCGATTTGTCCGAATCCGACGACGCCCCGCTCATGCATGAGCGGGGCGTCACCCGCGGCGGGGAGAATCGGGGCATGCGCACCGACGAGGTCCTGCTCGACGCCCGGGCGCGGGTGCTCGCCGACCTGACCGCGACGGGCGCCGCGGACGCGGGGTCGGTCTCCGTCCTGGAGGAGGCCCTGGCCGAGCGGCGCTGGTGGGCCCAGGAGTGGCCCGACGGGGCGCCCTACGTCGCCGGGCAGGTCGCCCAGGACGTCCAGGAGGCCCTGTTCGACCGCGGCGTCGGCCGCTGGCCGCTGTGCCGGCTCTGCGACGCCGGGGAAGCACCGGAACACGAGCTGCGGATCAGCCCCGAACTCGGTCCCGACCCCGCCTGGATCTGCGAGCGCTCAGGAGCCGTGGCCGCCCCGCTGGGCGCCCTGCCGACGCCCTGACCCCGCATGGTCACCCGTCGCTGGGGTAGCGGCCGCGGCCATGGACACTCGAACGATTGCCGTCGCCGCCCTCGTGATCGCCGTCATCGTCTTGATCATCATTCTGGTCTGAGAAGGCAGCCCAGAACGAACGACGGCCCCGGCGCAATGCGCCGGGGCCGTCGTTGGAGCTGTCGAGCTGAGCGCAGGACCTAGAAGTCCATGCCGCCCATACCGCCCATACCGCCGCCGCCGCCCATGGCGCCGGCACCGGCGCCCTCCTTCTCGGGCTTGTCGGCGATGACGGCCTCGGTGGTGAGGAAGAGGCCGGCGATCGACGCGGCGTTCTGCAGCGCGGAGCGGGTGACCTTGGCCGGGTCGATGATCCCGGCCTTGATCAGGTCGACGTACTCGCCGGTCGCGGCGTTGAGGCCCCAACCGATGTCGAGGTTGGCGACCTTCTCCGCCACGACGCCGCCCTCAAGGCCGGCGTTGATGGCGATCTGCTTGAGCGGAGCCGAGAGCGCGACCTTGACGATGTTGGCGCCAGTGGCCTCGTCGCCCTCCAGGTCGAGCTTCTCGAAGGCGGTCTTGCCGGCCTGCAGCAGGGCAACGCCACCACCGGCGACGATCCCCTCCTCGACGGCAGCCTTCGCGTTGCGCACCGCGTCCTCGATGCGGTGCTTGCGCTCCTTGAGCTCCACCTCGGTGGCGGCGCCGGCCTTGATGACCGCAACACCGCCGGCCAGCTTGGCCAGGCGCTCCTGCAGCTTCTCGCGGTCGTAGTCGGAGTCGCTGCGCTCGATCTCGGCGCGGATCTGGTTGACGCGACCGGCGATCTGGTCGGCGTCACCGGCACCCTCGACGATCGTCGTCTCGTCCTTGGTGACGACGACCTTGCGGGCGCGGCCGAGCAGGTCCAGGCCGGCGTTCTCCAGCTTGAGACCGACGGTCTCGCTGATGACCTGACCACCCGTCAGGGTGGCGATGTCCTGGAGCATGGCCTTGCGGCGGTCGCCGAAGCCCGGGGCCTTGACGGCGACGGACTTGAACGTGCCCCGGACCTTGTTCACGACCAGGGTCGCGAGGGCCTCGCCCTCGACGTCCTCGGAGATGATCGCGAGCGGCTTGCCCGACTGCATGACCTTCTCCAGCAGCGGGAGCAGGTCCTTGACCGAGGCGATCTTGGACTCGACGAGCAGGATGTAGGGGTCCTCCAGGACCGCCTCCATGCGCTCGGGGTCGGTCCAGAAGTACGGGCTGATGTAGCCCTTGTCGAAGCGCATGCCCTCGGTGAGCTCAAGCTCGAGGCCGAAGGTGTTGCTCTCCTCGACGGTGATGACGCCTTCCTTGCCGACCTTGTCCATGGCCTCGGCGATCATCTCGCCGATCTGGGTGTCGGCAGCCGAGATCGAGGCGGTAGCAGCGATCTGCTCCTTGGTCTCGACCGGCTTCGCCATGTTGGTCAGCTCTTCGCTGACCCGCTCGACGGCAGCCTCGATGCCCTTCTTCAGGGACATCGGGTTGGCGCCGGCGGCGACGTTGCGCAGGCCCTCGCGCACGAGCGCCTGGGCGAGAACGGTGGCCGTGGTGGTGCCGTCACCAGCTACGTCGTCGGTCTTCTTCGCGACCTCCTTGACGAGCTCGGCGCCGATCTTCTCCCACGGGTCCTCGAGGTCGATCTCCTTGGCAATGGAGACGCCGTCGTTGGTGATGGTGGGCGCGCCCCACTTCTTCTCGAGGACGACGTTGCGGCCCTTCGGCCCCAGCGTCACCTTCACGGCGTCCGCGAGCTGGTTCATACCCCGCTCGAGGCCGCGCCGTGCCTCCTCGTTGTAAGCAATGATCTTGGCCATGCTTGGTGGTCCTCCCGGATGGGGTGGATCAGGCCGCTCGGCGCCCGCGACGGACGATCGGAGCGCCGGCGACCCTTTTCGCGCCGGACCCTCCGACCTCACCGGTCGGCCTGTTGTGCTGTCACTCTCATGCCACGAGTGCTAACCCAATCATTAGCACTCGACCCTGGAGAGTGCAAGCCAGCCAGGTGGCCGAGTGGCCCAGGTGTCAGGACCGGGTCGCGGTCACCACCAGGTACTCCCAGCCCATGCCGGGGCCGGTGGAGCTCGCGAGGTGCCGCGAGGCCAGCTCGGCCAGCCCGGCGTCGAGCTCGGCGATCCGATCCGGGTGCTCGGCGTTGAACTTGTAGACCGCGATAGTCGGGCCGTAGTGGGCCTTGAAGAACTCGCGGAAGCTGACCGCGTCGGGGAACCGGGTGACGGCGAGGTGGTCCCGCCGCACGCTCAGCTCGGAAACCCGGTCGCCCAGCAGGTCCCGGACGTGGGCCTCGTCGCCCCAGAGCGGGGCGGGGGAGGCGCCGGGCGGGGGCGGGGGCGCGAACGGCTTCATCAGCTTGAACATCTCGCCGATGAAGCCGGTCGGGGTCCAGCTCAGAACCCCGATCCGCCCGCCGGGCCGGCAGACCCGCAGCAGCTCGTCCGCCGCCTCCTGGTGGTGCGGGGCGAACATGACGCCCACGCAGGAGATGACGGCGTCGAACTCGGCGGTCGCGAACGGCAGCGCCTCGGCATCGGCCTCGACCCAGGCCAGCTCGACCCCGGCCGCCGCGGCCGCGGCCCGCCCGGCGTCGAACAGCTCGGGGGTCAGGTCCGAGGCGGTCACGGCGGCGCCGGCCTGGGCGGCCGGGATCGAGGCGTTGCCGCTGCCGGCGGCGACGTCGAGGACGCGTTGCCCGGCGTGAATGCCGACGGCGCGGACGAGCTCGGCGCCCAGGCTGGGGATGACCTCCGCGGCCACGGCCGCGTAGTCACCCGACGCCCACAGGGCACGGTGCTTTGCCTTCAGCGCGACATCGGCGGCCAGCGCGGTGCCGGGGCTGTTCGGGCTGGAAGTCGTTGCGGTCATGACAGTCCTCCGTGCTCGTTGTGGATCTCCGGACACGTCCGCGAGAGCGGGTCGCACACCGAGTGCACGCCGCCGGCGTTCCTGGATCGTTCCCGCCCGGGTTCAGGACCGGGTCGCGGTCACCACCAGGTACTCCCAGCCCATGCCGGGGCCGGTTGAGGTGGCCAGGTACCCCGACGCAGCGTCAGGCGTCGGCCTTGGTCCCGGTGCTCCCTGGACCGGGCGTCGCGCCGGGCAGGCCCTTGCTCTCGGCGACCCCGAAGTAGTCCCCGCCCTTGCGCCGGGCGTCGTCGGTGCCCCAGTCGACCTGACGGTCCGTCTTGACCATCCGCGGGATGTGCTTGGAGCAGTGGATGTAGGCCTCGTGCACCTGCACCGCGACCCAGCGCTCCGGGCGCCGGCCGCCCTGGCGGGTCAGCATCTCCAGCAGCGGCACGGTCACGCGCTCGTCGGCGAGCAGGTGCTCGTGCTCGACGATCGTCGCGGACCCGTTGACGTGAAGCCCGATCAGATCGTCGAAGAAGTCGACGAACATCAGCCCGACGTGCGCGTTCTCGGCGATGTTGCCGAGGCTCGCGTAGACCCCGTTCCCGCGCAGTTCCGGGTAGACCAGCGTCTTGGGGTCGAGCACCACGACGAACCCGCGCTCGCCGGCGCGGAACGAACTGTCGCACTCCCCGCGGGAATCCGAGGTGGCGACGAAGACCATCTCCTGGCGCGCGATGAACTCGCGCATGGCCTCATTGAGATGGTCGAGCATCTGGCGCTCGTAGAACGTGCGCGCCCGATCGACGGCGTCCCACTTCTCCTGAACGGCGTGCTCGCCGTCGGAGCCGGGCAGGCTCGGTTTCGCCCGTGGACATTCGACAAACCTACCGACGTCCGCGAGCCGCCGGGTTGCTTCCCGGCCGAACAGCGTCAGTCAGTCAGATGGGCTTGACCGCGTCCGCCTGGGGACCCTTGGCCCCCTGGGCGATCTCGAACGCCACCCGCTGACCCTCGTCCAGCGAGCGGTAGCCGTCCGCCTGGATTGCCGAGTAGTGCACGAAAACGTCCGCACCACCGTCAACCGCGATGAAGCCGTATCCCTTTTCCGCGTTGAACCATTTGACCGTGCCCTCAGGCATGGGTTTCTCCTGTGCCGAGCCTGAAACCTTCGAACGCGCCGAGATTAGCGCCGGTTTGTGCGCTGGAACAGAGGGAGAAAATTCAGCTCCCGGTCAGAGGCCGGCAGCGAGGTAGGACGCCATCGTCGGCTTGATGGTCGCGGTCGGGCCGACGTGGGCGGCGATCGCGTCCAGGGTCTTGAGCCCGTCGCCGGTGTTGAACACGACGGTCTCGACGTCCGGATCGAGCTGACCCGACTTCAGAAGCTTGCACAGCGTCGCGATCGTGACACCGCCCGCAGTCTCGCCGAAGATGCCCTCGGTGCGGGCCAGCAGCTTCATGCCCTCGACGACCTCGGCGTCGGACACGTCCTCGACCACGCCGCCGGTGCGCCGGCAGACGTCGAGAACATACGGACCGTCAGCCGGGTTGCCGATCGCCAGCGACTTGGCGATGGTGTCGGGCCGGACCGGGGCGACGAAGTCCCGGCCGTCCTTGAACGCCGCCGACACCGGCGAGCACCCGGTGGCCTGCGCACCGAAGATCTTGTACGGGGCGTCGTCGACCAGGCCGAGCTTGATGAACTCGGTGTAGGCCTTGTCGACCTTGGTCAGCTGCGAGCCGGACGCGATCGGGATGACCGTCTGCGGCGGGATCCGCCAGCCGAGCTGCTCGGCGACCTCGTAGCCCAGGGTCTTGGAACCCTCGGCGTAGTACGGGCGGACGTTGACGTTGACGAAGGCCCAGTCCTCCTGCTCGCCGGCGAGCTCGGAGGCGAGGCGGTTGACGTCGTCGTAGTTGCCCTCGACGGCGATCAGGGTGCCCGCGTAGACCGCGGTGGTGAGGATCTTCTGCTGCTCCAGGTCGGACGGGATCATCACGACCGAGCGGATGCCGGCGCGGGCGGCCGCCGCGGCGACGGCGTTGGCCAGGTTCCCGGTCGACGGGCAGGCCAGCACGGTGAAGCCGAGCTCACGGGCCGCGGCGAGCGCAACCGCGACGACGCGGTCCTTGAAGGAGTGCGTCGGGTTGCCGCTGTCGTCCTTGACCCAGAGCTTGCGCATGCCCAGTTCGGCGGCCAGGTTCTCGGCGTTGACCAGCTTGGTCCAGCCCGGGTCCAGGCTCTTGGTGGACGCGACGTGGGCCGGGACCGGCAGCAGGTCCTTGTAGCGCCAGATGTTGTTGGGGCCGGCCTCGATGGTCGCACGGGTGATCGTCGGGAAGTCGTAGGCGACCTCGAGCGGGCCGAAGCACTCGCCGCAGGCGTAGAGCGGGCCGATCTCGTAGGCGGTGCCGCACTCGCGACAGGACAGGCCGGTGGCGCTGCCCAGCAGACGGGCGGCAGGGGGTGCGGAAGTCATGCGAAGAGTCCTCTCCTCATCTTCCCCGGGCGGCAGATCACCGACCGGGACGGAGTTGGCACCGTCTCCTGCACGCCGAATTGCTTCGACGGAGTTGCAGGTGGTTGCCGGGGCTTCACAGAGCCGTTCTCTCAGCCCCTCTGGATGAGCGTGTTCAGTTGTGGTGTTCATCGTAGACGAAGATGGAACGCTGTCCCGACGGGCAGGACCCTCGGAGAGACCCAGCCCACAGTGCGAGGAGACCGGTGCAACCGCAGGTCAGGCAGTGGTTCGAGCGGCGCACCAGCGCGCTCGCCGACTGGCCCCTGGACAAGGTTCTGGCGACCAAAGCGGCCTCCGGCGTCACAGTCAGCGTCGTCCTGCCCGCCCTGAACGAGGACGCCACGGTCGGGCCGATCGTGGCCGCGATCCGCGCCGAGCTGGTGGACCGCAACCCGCTGGTCGACGAGCTGATCGTGGTCGACTCCGGCTCCACCGACCGCACCGCCGAGGTGGCCGCGGACGCCGGGGCCCGGGTCGTGCACCGCGACGCGATCCTGCCCCGCCTGCCTGCCGTCGGCGGCAAGGGCGAGGTGCTCTGGCGCTCGCTGATGGTCAGCTCCGGCGACCTGGTGGTGTTCGTCGACGCGGACCTGGAGCGGTTCCGCCCCGAGGTCGTGATCGGGCTGCTCGGGCCGTTGCTCGCCGATCCGTCCGTCGAGCTGGTCAAGGGCCTCTACGACCGGCCGCTGGCCTCGGGTGAGAAGGTCCTGCCGGCCGGCGGGGGCCGGGTCACCGAGCTGGTCGCGCGGCCGCTGCTCAACCTGCACTGGCCGGAGCTGGCCGGGGTGGTGCAGCCGCTGGCCGGGGAGTACGCGGCCCGGCGTTCGCTGCTCGAGCAGCTGCCGTTCCCCTGCGGCTACGGGGTGGAGATCGCGCTGCTGGTCGACACCCTCGCGCTGTCCGGGCTCGACGCGATCGCCCAGGTCGACCTGGGCACCCGCCACCACCGCCACCAGGACGACGCCGCGCTCGGCCGGATGGCCGCGCAGATCTGGCAGGCCGCGCACGCCCGGCTGGGGCGCGACGGTTCCGGGCCGGGCACATCCCGCGCCGCCGGCGACGCTCACCCAGTTCACCCGCGTCGACGGCGAGGTCGAGGCCGACACCCACGACGTCACCGGCCGCGAACGCCCGCCCGTGCTGTCGTTGCCGGAGTACCGGGCGCACCGCGCCGTCCTCGACGCTCGGACCCGCACCGCATGAGCCCCCCCTGCGGGACGTCGTCCCGCACGGCGCATGTCACCCGTGCGGGTGACGTGCCCCCACGGGCTGACACTCGAGGATCCGGCGTTGAGCATCAAGATCGTCTACTCCGACCTGGACGGCACGATGGTCGGTGCCCGCGGCTGCTTCATGCGCACCGCCGACGCTCGAACCGACCCTGGAGCCGGCGGCCGCGCTCGTCGATCTGCTGTCGGCGGGGATCGAGCTGGTCCTGGTCTCCGGCCGGACCCGGCCTGCAGCTCGCCGAGGCGGCTCGCATCTTCGGCGCGGAGGGCTTCGTCGGCGAACTCGGCGCCGTCATCGGCTGGCGGTACGGGATGGAGCACGAGGTCCTGCGCGGGGCGATGCCGGCCGAGATCACCGGCAACCTCTACGACGAGCTGATCGAGTCCGGCCTCGTCCGAGGAGCTCTCACGCCGCCTTCGCCGACCGCCTCGAGCTCTACGACCCGTGGCACATCGGCCACGAGGCCGACCTCATGCTGCGCGGCCTGGTCGACGTCGACGAGGTCGAGAAGTGGCTCACCGACCGGGGCATGCCGTGGCTGCGGCTGCACGACAACGGTCGCCTGCCCCCGCAGGCCGGGCTGACCGCCGACGGCGAGCGCCTGCACGTCTACCACCTGATGGCCGACGGCATCACCAAGGGCACCGGGGTCGCCGCCGACCTGGCCCGCCGCGGCCTGACCCCGGACCAGGCGATCGCCATCGGCGACTCCCGCTCCGACCTGCTGATGGCCCAGCACGTGCGCCGGTTCTTCATGACCGCCAACGGCGCCCACGTCGTCGCCGACGGTGCACCGGACAATGTGACGGTGTGTCAGGGCATGAACGGTCTCGGCTGGGTCGAGGCCGTCCGCTGGGCCCTCGACGCCTGACTGCTGGATAAACCGCAAGCGGGGCGTGTCACCCCTTATGCGGTTTTTCCGCAGGGGCGAAGGCTTCGGCGGTGGCCTGGGCGGCCTTGGTGGCGACGGCCGCGGGGGCGCCGGCGGCCTCGTGGGCCTCGCCCCACAAGGTGGCGCTGCGACGGGCGAAGTCCTGCGCCTGCGGGCTGGCCTCGAACTCGGCCGGCGGGCTCTCGACGCCGGCCAGGTGCATGCCCAGCCCGAGCACGGTGAGTTCCCAGCCGACGCCGGTCGCGCCGGGGCCGTAGGTCGCCCAGTGCTCGGTGCGCGGCTGGCGGTGGCGCAGGACCAGCTCGCAGCGGTCGCCGTCGAGCGGAGCGAGTTCGAGCGTCACCCAGCTCAGCGCGTGATCGCCGAACTCCCAGTCCAGCGCCAGGCGGCGGGGCGGGTCGCACTCGGTGATCGTGCCGGAGGCGTTGCCGTCGATGGAGTAGCGGCCGCCCTGCTTGAGGTCGCCGGTGACCTTGGAGAACCAGCGCGCCAGCCGCTCCGGGTTGGTGCAGGCGTCCCAGACGTCGGCGGGCTCGGCGTCGTACTCGCGCCGGATCTCGACGTCGTAGATGTCCTCGCCGGTGCCGGGACCGTCGTGCTCGCCCAGGCGCTCCACGCGTCGGTGGGCCCGGTCCAGTTCTGCGATCAGATCATTCATGACGGTCTCCTGACGGTTCGTCATTCGGCGGGCCCGGCGACCGCGGGCCAGTTCGGTGCCCAGCGCGTCCAGGCGCTGCTCCCACTGGCTGTGCAGAGTTCCCAGCCAGCCCTCGACGTCGCGCAGTCCCGCGGGCTCGAGGGCGTAGAGGCGCCGCGTGCCCTCCGCCCGGACCGTGGCGAACCCGGACTCGCGCAGGATCCGCAACTGCCGGGACACCGCGGGCTGGGTGAGCCCGAACTCGGCCGCGATCACCTCGACCACTTCACCCGCGGACAGTTCGCCGCTGGGCGAGCAGTTCGAGAATGCGCCGCCGGACCGGATCGCCCAGCACGTCGAATGCCTCCACACCGATACTATATACGTCTCCAGTTATATTTGCCAGCGCCGATATCTGGCGGGACGTCGTCCCTGGCGGGCGCCTGTCAGCCCGCAGGAGGGGTGACAGGCGCCCCTGCGGGACGTCATCCCGCGGAGGTCTTACGCCGGGCCGAAGGACTCGGGGCCGATGCCGCCGGGGCCGCGGGGGGCGCGGCGGCGCTCGAAGCCCTGGCGGCGGTCGGGCATCGGCTGCTCCTCGTCCGGGGCGTCGCCGGCGTGCGCGACGACCGTCACCCGGACCCCGTTGAAGACGGCGTTGCCGGTCAGCGGGTCGAGGTCGGCGTCGTCGGTGAGCAGGTTGACGTTGACGCCGGGCCGCTCGGCCGCCACGCGCAACCGGGCCTGCGGCTCGTCGTGCCCCCACCCGTGCGGCAGCGAGACCACACCGGGCAGCACCTCGTCGGTGATCTCCACGCTGGCCACGATCCGGCCCGCGGCCGAGGTCACCAGTGCCCGACCGCCGTTGCGCAGGCCGAGGCGGTAGGCGTCCTCCTCGTTGACCTGCAGCGTGCAGCGGCGCGCGCCGGAGGCCATCGCCGACAGGTTGTGCAGCCAGGAGTTCTTGGACCGCAGGTGCCGCCGGCCAACCAGCAACAGGCCCTCTCCGGCGGGGGCGTCGAGCAACTCGCGCGCCCGCTGACCCTCCGTCAGAAATTCTGGCGGCGCGAGGTGGATCCGCCGGTCGGCGGTGAGCAGGGCCTCAGGCAGGCGCGGCTCCAGCTCGCCGAGCTCCAGGCCGTGCGGGCTCAGCTGCAGGTGCTCAAGCGTCAGCCCGTAGTCCCCCGCCTGCAGCAGGATGTCGAGCAAGCGCTCGGGCCCGCGCAGCTCCTTCGGGATCTCCTCGAGCGGGACGCCCTCGCGCACGGCGAGCGCCGCGGCCAGCCGGTCGTCGAAGTCCTCGACGCCGTCGGGGGATCCGGAGGCGGCGATCAGGGTCAGCCGGGCGAGAGTCTCCCATTCCGGGTGCATCCCGACCGGCAGGTCCAGCACCGGCGCGGAGTAGTTGGCCACGTTGCGGCAGGCGTAGTTGTAGAGCAGCAGGTCGTAGTGCGGTCGCTCCAGGATCGAGGGCACCGGCAGCACGACGTCGGCCAGCGCCGAGGTCTCGTTCAGGTAGGTGTCGACGCTGATCATCAGGTCGAGCGAGTTCAGCGCCGCGTACAGCCGCTTGGAGTTCGGCACCGACCGCGCGGGGTTGCCGGCGATCGTGATCAGCCCACGGATCTGCCCGAAGCCGGGGGTGTCGATCTCCTCGGCCAGGGCGGCCGCGGGCAGCTCGCCGCAGATGATCGGCCGCCGGCTGACCCGGCTGCGGGGGCCGTCGAGCGTGAAGGGCTCCGGCGGCACCCCCATCCGCGGCGAGTTCGGCATCCCGCCGTGCCCGGGCTGGGGGAACATCGCCCCGCCGGGCCGGTCCAGGTTGCCGGTGAGGACGTTGAGTACGTCGATCAGCCAGGTGGTCACCGTCGCGAACGAGGTCGTCGAGGCACCGATGCGCCCGTAGACGACACCGGCGTCCGCACGGGCGAACTCACGGGTGATCCGCCGGATGCTGCCGGCGTCGACCTCGGTGCGCCGCTCCACCCGCTCCGGGGTGATGCCGTCGGCCAGCGCGGCGACGCCGTCCACCCCGTCGACGAAGGGCGCCAGGTCGCCCAGGTCCACCAGGCCCTCGGTGAGCAGGACGTTCAGCATCGCGATCAGCACCAGTGCGTCGGTGCCCGGGCGCACCCGCAGGTGCTCGTCGGCCCCGTCGGCGGACTCGGTGCGCCGCGGGTCGACCACGACGATCCGCCCGCCGCGGCGGCGCAGGGCGCGCAGCTTGGAGCGCAGGTCGGGCGCGGTGAGCATGCTGCCGTTGGACACGACCGGGTTGGCGCCGATCATCACCACGAAGTCGCTGCGCTCGATGTCCGGGACGGGCGTGGTGAACGGGTTGCCGTAGAGCAGGCCGGAGACGACGTGGCGGGGCCGGGAGTTCAGCGACGCGGCGGAGAAGACGTTGCGGGTGCCGAGCGCGGACACCAGCGCCTCGGTGTAGAGCAGCGGGCCGAGCGCATGGTCGGCCGCGACCCCGGAGTACAGCGCGATGCAGTCCGGGCCGTGGCGGTCCCGCAGCACGGGCAGACGCAGGGCGATCTCCTCGAAGGCCTCGCCCCAGGTGGCCTCGCGCAGCTGGCCGCCCCACCGGACCATCGGCGTGTGCAGCCGGTCGGGATCGGTGTGCAGACCCTTGATCGCGACCCCCTTCGGGCAGATGAAGCCCTGGGAGAGCACGTCGTCCCGGTCGCCGCGGATGTCGACCACCGTGCCGTCGTCATCGTCGATCGTGACCAGCAGCCCACACGTCGCTTCGCACAGCGGGCACGTCGTGGGTACTGCAGGCACGACCCGGTTCTACCGCCTCGCGCGGAACGGTCCGGTCACGCGCGGGCCAAGCTCACGAGGATGTGGGGAAGTCCTTACCCAGGATGACGGTCAGTTGGGTGGTCGAGATGCCGCTGAATGCCGGGCGGATCCGGCCGATCTGCGGGAACTGCGCCATCAGCGCCCTGGCCACCGCCTGCATGTTCGGCGGGAAGTAGACGGTGGTGGCGGGCACGTTGCCGACGAAGTCGTCGATGCCGGCCACCGTCCAGCCGCCCGCCTCCAGCTCCTCCTGGAACTGCGCGGCCAGCCCGCTGATCCCGGTCTGGTTGAGCACGACGACCGGAACCTTCTCCACGTCCGGCGTCGGGCTCGGCGTGGGGGTGGGGGTGGGCGTCGCGGTGGCCTCGGGCTGCGGAGTCGCCTGCGGCGTCGCCGTCGCGACCGGAACGTCCTGCACGGCCTGGTCGCCCTCGTCGCCGTCCTCCCCGAAGGCCAGGATCAGCACGCCGACCAGCACGATCACGGCCAGCGCGGCCAACGCGGAGGACGCGAGGATGCTCAGCAGCGAGGCTCCCCGCCGCGGCTCCCCGCGTCACGTCAGCGCCCGCTCGGCGGAACAGCGTGCCTCAGGCGTCGAGACCGAGGCGGCGCGCGGAGCGCGCACGCTGGCGGGCCGAACGCAGCCGGCGCAGGCGCTTGACCAGCATCGGGTCGTAGGCCATCGCGTCCGGGTGGTCGATCAGGGCGTTGAGGATCTGGTAGTAGCGGTTGGCCGACATCCCGAACAGCTCGCGGATGGCCTGCTCCTTGGCGCCGGCGTAACGCCACCACTGCCGCTCGAAGGCGAGGATCTCGCGGTCCCGCTCCGGAAGTGCGCCGGCCGGTCCGTCGAACGTGACTGTCCCGGGCTCCGCGAGCGCGAGCTCAGCGGCGACCTGGGCGGTGCGTTCCGACGCGGCGGCTGCGGCTTCCATCGAGGTGTCCTCCGAAGGGTCCGAGGTGCTTCCTGCCGCTACTTTCCCTTGCGACACAGCCACTGTAGGGCCGGAATGACAGCCGTGTCATTCCGTCCGGCGAGTCGCCGCCTGTGAATCCTCGACAGCTTTTCACACCCGTCCCACAACGGCGAACGCCCGCCACCGCGATGCGCGGTGACGGGCGTTCGGTTCGTTCGGTTCAGGCCCGAGGGCCCAGTTCGGCTGCCTGGGTTCAGGCGGCGCCGAGGATGCTGCCGCGGCGACGGGTCACCAGGGTGACACCGGTGCCGGCGACGGCCAGGCCGGCGCAGAGCAGCATCGCGGTCAGGTCAGCGTTGCCACCGGTGTGGGGCAGCGCGCCGGCCTCGACGGTCTCCGTGGCCTTCTTGGCCTTGGTGGTCTTGGTCGTGGACTCGCCCTTGACCTCCTGCTTGGCCGGGCTGAGCAGCTTGACCGGCAGAGCCAGCAGCTTGTCCAGGTTCAGCGTGTTGATGACGGTGCCGACCAGGTCGGTGACGGTCTTGAGCAGGCCGTCGACGTCCAGCAGGCCGGTGACGGTGCCGAGGACACCCTCCAGGTCGGCGAGGCTGGTGACGCCGTCCAGGGCGCCGTTGCCGAGGACGCCGCCGAGCGTGCCGGTGACGATGTCGGCCGCGGCGAGCGGGTTGGACGCAGCGCCCGTGACGGTGCTGAGCGGGCTGGCGCCGCCGAGCAGGCCGCCGCCGGCGCCACCGAGGACGCCGCCGAGCAGGCCGTCGACCGGAGTGCCGACGTTGCCGACGATGGGAGCCTCAACGGCCTCGGCCGAGCCACCCATGAGGGCGAACGGGGCGACGATGGCGGCGGAGACAGCGACAGTGGTGAAGCGAGCGCGCATGGACAGACCGGACATTGGTGGATCCCCCTGGATTCAAGTAATTCGAAGTACCGGTCACGAACTGGGCAACCCCCCAGCCGCTTCAGTTCGTGAACCCCTGCGGTACTTCTTCGTTGTCCGCGGTGAGACGCAAGCCGCTGACCTGCGGTTCCGTGCGTTCCGAAGTAACTTTAGGGTTCGCGACCACTACTTTTCGTAGTCACCGCGTCACCCTCCGAGGACGGAATGCCCGAATTTTTCGGAGGTTGTCATCGGCCGTTCGGATGGCTGTTTGACGGGTCGCCGTCACGCCTCGGAACGGATCTGGTCAACCAGGCCGACAAAAGTTCCTCGAGAACCTTCGCCGATGATGCGCGCGGCCACCCGGCCCTGCCGGTCGAGCACGATCGTCGACGGGATCGCCTTGGGCGGGAGCGTCGAGCGGAAGACCAGCTGCAGGCTGCCGTCGTTGTCGCGCAGGCTCGGATAGGTGATGCCGAAGCGGCGCTCGAACGCCTCCGCGGCGCCGGCCGCGTCGTCGCGGGTGTTCAGGCCGATGAACTGGACGTCGCCGAGCGTGCGGGTCTGGTCCCACGCCGCCTGGAGATAAGGAGCCTCCTGCCGGCACGGCGCGCACCAGGAACCCCAGACGTTGAGCAGGACGACCTTGCCGCGGTAGGAGGCGAGGTCGATGGGGCCGCCGCCGACCTTGGTGCCGGACAGCACGACCGGCTCGCCGCGGTCCTTCGGCGGCGATGATCGTGACCGCAGCCGCTGCCGGAGACGAAGCCTTCGTCGCTACCGGGCGTGACCGGCCCGTCCTTGGTGCCGCAGGCGACCAGCGAGACGAGGGAGCTCAGCGCGAGGGCGGAGACGAGAGCGATGACTCGGCCGGCGCGCACCCGGCTCATCGTAGGAAGGCCGCGTCAGGCCGCTGCAGACCCCGGTCAGAACGAGGAGTGGGCGCGACGGTCGCGCTGGGCCGGGATGAAGGCCATGCGGTCACCGACGGCCGGGGCCGGGATCCGGATCTGGGCGACGGAGGCCGCGGCCGGCTCCTGGGCGCGGTGCGACGGACGCATGCGGTTGAACCACCGGCTCATCTCGACGACCTCCAACGACACTGCGACACCAGGGACCCCGTGGGTCCGCCGCGTGTCGACCCCCGACTCGCAGCAAAGGTGAGACGCACACCGATCCAGTCCGGTTCCGTCCCATTTCGAAGCGGTCGCCACACTTAGATACGTGAGCCGACACTTCTACGTGTTCCGCAGTGACTGGCTGGTTCCTGCACCTACACCCACGGTGTTCGAGACCCTGGCAAAACTGGACGAATACCCCCAGTGGTGGCCCCAGGTCCGGAACACCAAACCCATCGACGAAGAAACCTGTGAACTTGAGGTCCGGTCCTCACTTCCGTACTCGTTGTTCATGACGGCGCATCACTCCCGCAAGGACCCCGAGCAGGGCGTGCTGGAGGCCCGCCTCACCGGCGACCTCGAGGGGCACAGCCGCTGGACGCTCACACCCACCCCGGACGGGACCGGCACGGTGCTGACCTTCGGCGAGGAGGTCGAGGTCCGCCGGCGGCTGCTGCGCACCCTGTCCTTCGCCCGGCCCGCGTTCCGGGCGAACCACGCGCTGATGATGCGCGCGGGCGAGCGCGGATTGCGCCGTCATCTGGGCGTGCAGGCGGCCTGACCTCTGGACCTGAGGGCCGGCTGAGCGTTTGTGAACTTCTCCCGGCGTGGCGGATGCGAATGTCACCAATCTTCCGCGGCCGGTGCGCCGCGAGCCTTAGCGTTCGATCTGGACGCGACCGTTCTGGGGAGGCCGGTCGCGCCCGGGGGGATTGAGATGACGTCGGACACGTCTGTTCTGCTGAGCCGGGAAACCCTGACCTACGGGCAGGCGCCCAAGCGCCGTAACCCGTACCGGGTGTACGCCTTCGGCCTGTTCACGCTGGGCGTCTACTGGGTGGTGTGGTTCCTGCGCGCCAACCGGGAGTTGGCCCGCTTCGACGAACGCATCGCCGGGTCGTACAAGGTCGACGCCACGGCCTTCGGGCTCGGCTGGCCGATCGGCGTCCCGCAGTTCATCGCCCTGCACCGGATGGCTCGGCGCATCGAGGACGCGCAGCGCGCCGCCGGCATCCCGGCCACCTGCGACCCGGCCACCGGCGTGCTGATGTGGCTCTGCCTCGGCGTCGGCGTCGATGTACCTGCAGGACGAGCTGAACAAGGTCGTCGACCGCTACGGCGCCCCCGCGGGCACCGAGGTCTTCCACTTCGCCTGAGCTCGCGCTTTCGGGCCCAACCTGCCGACCTCGCTGGCTGAGTGCATGCCTCACTGGCTGGACCCGGCTGGACCCGGCCGGTGAAGCACGTGTTCAGGCCGTGAGGTGAACGGGGCAGGCAGTGAAGATGCGGCTGGCCGCTCCGCGAGGCCCTGCTCTGCAAAGATCGCGGGCATGCCGCGATTCGAGCCGTTTGCCGGGATCCGCTACGCCACCGACGATCTGGCGGCGGTGACGCTCCCCGCCCTACGACGTCATCAACGCCGACGAGCGCGCCGAGCTCGTCGCGCAGCACCCGCACAACGTCGTCCTGATCGACATGCCGACCGACCCCGAGGACTCCAGCGGCCTGGACGCCTACTCCGGCGCCGCGGCACTGCTGGCGCAGTGGCGTTCGGAGGGCGTGCTCACCTCCGACACCCCGTCGCTGTACCCGTACCGGATGTCGTTCACCGACGAGGCCGGCACCGCGGCGACAGACCCTCGGCGTACTGGGCGCACTCGGCATCGACGCCGAGGCACGGGCCGACGTGCTGCCGCACGAGCACACCACCCCGAAGGCACACAGCGACCGGCTGCAGCTGCTGCGCTCCACGCACGCGAACACCTCCGCGATCTGGGGACTGTCGCTGACGAGTGGGCTGACCGGTCTGATCGACCTCGACGCCGCCGAGCCGCTGGGCCGCTGGGACGACCCGGACGGCGTCACCCACGAGCTGTGGCGCCTGGACTCCCCCACCGCGCTGAAGGCCGTCACCGACGCCGTCGACTCCTCGCCGCTGGTGATCGCCGACGGGCATCACCGGTACTCGACCTGTCTGACCTACCAGGGCGAAGAGGGCGCGGCACCGGGCGCGAACGCGAGCCTGTTCCTCGTCGTCGAGTTGGACCACGAGCAGCTGACGGTGCAACCGATCCACCGGCTGATCTCCGGCCTCCCGGCCGAGGTCGACCTGGCCGGTGCGCTGGCCGTCGACTTCGAGGTCGGTGAACTGGAGCCGCTGCCGGGGCCCGACATCGTGGCGCGACTGGTGGCCGAGGGTTGCCTCGCGCTGCTCACCGCGGACGGGATGCGGCTGCTGCGCCCGGTGACCGGCGCCGGGCCGGACGGGGTCGAGCCGCTGGACTCGGTGCGGGTGGCCGAGGCCCTCGACGGCCTGGGCATCGACCTGAAGTACCAGCACGGCGTCGCGCACACCGTCACCGCCGTGACGTCCGGCCGCGCGCAGGCGGCGATCATGCTGCGCCCGGTGTCGGTCGAGCAGATCCGCGCCACCGCCGCCGCCCGCGGCCTGATGCCGCCGAAGTCGACGTTCTTCTGGCCGAAGCCGCGCACCGGGACGGTCTTCCGCTCGATGGACTGAGGCGTGAGGCTGCCAGGCCAAGGCCGCCGCAGCCGCCGCGTCGCTGCGGGGAAGAGTTGAAAACGCAGGTGGCGTTCTGGAGCGCCAGATCGCCACCCCAGTTTCCACTCTGCCCGTCCACGACGCCTGGATTGAACGTTCCGGGGCGGCCCGACGTCCTCCTCTCGTGAAGCGACAGTGGGTGGCGGCTGCCGTCGCGGGTGGCGGTCGCTTGCCGCAGCGACGTCGGTGGCGATCGCGCAGTCCGGCGACGAGGCCGCCGCTCCCGCAGCGCAGACCGTCGCCGGCTCCCCGTCCCCGGCCGACATCGCGCTGGTCGCCGAGCTCGCCGGCTATGTCGAGCATCGGGCCATCGAGTTCGTGCAGAGCTCCGACGACATCACGAAGTTCCTGCCGAACTTCAAGTACCGGGATCCCGATGGCACCGTGCGGCCGCCGCTTGATCTGGTGGTCCGCGGCAGCGTGATCAGGGTCGAGCCCGGCGTCGGCTTCGTGAACCTTCCCGAGGCGCGCCATGGGGAGGACCGGAAGACCGACGTGGGCCAGGTCGCCTACGACGACCCCAAGGCTGACTTCCGCACCGTGCAGCTCGTCGTGAAGGTCATGGAGGAGATCGGCGACTCCGAGCAGGTCGCTCCGACCGAGCTCCGGGTCGGCGTCGTCCACTACCGCCCGATCGACCTGGCGGGCCTGACCCGCGGGCTCCACGCGGCCGACTCGTTCGTCTTCTTCCTCTACGACGGCAGCCCGGTGCTCGACCCCGGGGTGTGGGCGATCGCCGCCCATGCCAACCTGCTCACGCAGGTAGGCGCGGACGGGCACCTGTCGCTGCCCGGCCTGGACGCGAAGGTGGCCAAAGCGGTGCTCCGGAAGGCCGGCACGCTCGCGCAACTCAAGGAGTCCGCCGCCGAGCCGGACCAGGTCCGCGCGACCCCCAAGGCGCGCGGGCTGGCCTGACGAAGGTGCGTCGCTCATTTGCGGGTCTCGCGCGGAAGGCACCCTGACAGGGCGTCAGTTGAGCGTGGAGGCGGTGGAGCCGCGGCCGCCCAACAACCGGGCGGACTCCTCGTCCGCCGGGTAGAACAGCTCGACCGCGAGTTCGTCGAGCGTGACGTCGCGGGGGGTGCCGAACGTGGTCAGCGTCGTGAACAGGGAGAGCTCCTGCCCGTTGCCGAGGTCCATCCGGAACGGGACTAGCAGTGGCACCCGGTCGAGCGGGGACGTCGAGAGCGAGGCGACGGCTTCCGCGACACCGGGATAGGCGCGCACCTCGGCCTCCAGCGCGGCCAGGCCCGGGTCGCCGGTCAGGGTGACGCTGCGGCTGAGCTGATGCAGCAGGTGCTCGGCCCACTCCGGGAAGTTCAGCGTCCGCTTCGCCAGGCCGTCGGGGTGCAGGCTGAGCCGGTAGACGTTCGGCGGCGGGCCGAGCAGCTCGTCCGGCAGGCCGGCGGTGATCGCGCCCGCGGCCTTGTTCGCCATCACGATGTTCCAGGCCCGGTCCACCACGACGCCGGGGTACGGATCGTGGGCGTCGAGCATCCGTTGCACTGCTTCGCGGGCCGGTTCCATCGCTGCGTCCTCCAGGGGCCGCACGGGGTAGCGCGGGGCGTACCCGGCGGCGAGCAGCAAGGTGTTGCGCTCGCGCAACGGGATCTCCAGACCCTCGGCCAGGGCGAGCACGAGTTCGGCGCTGGGCCGCGAGCGGCCGGTCTCGACGAAGCTCAGGTGCCGCGTCGAGACGTTGACCGACAGCGCCAGATCCATCTGGCTCAGCCGGCGGCGCTGGCGCCAGTCGCGCAGCAGGGGGCCCACGGTCAGTTCACTCACGACCTCGACGCTAGCCCGCGCCGGTCATGCCCGCGATTACCTCCCAGGTCATGGCCGGGCATGACCTAGGACGTAATTGAGAACCCCGGATCCGGGCCGCACGGTTGAGACGTCCGCACCGAACCACAACCTGGAGGATCCGATGACCGAGACCACCACCCGCGACCTGACCGCCACCGTCGACACCTGGCTGCAGGCCTACGGCGAGACCGACGCCGCCGCCCGCGCGGCGCTGATCGAGCAGGTCTGGGCCCCCGAGGGCGTGCTCGTCGACCCGCCGTTCAGCGGCACCGGGCACGCCGAGATCGCCGCCCTCGCCGGCGCCGCGCAGGGCCAGTTCCCCGGTCACACCTTCCGGCGCACCAGCGAGATCGACGCCCACCACGACCTGGCCCGGTACACCTGGGAGCTGGTCGGCCCCGACGGCACGCTCGCCGTGGCCGGCACCGACGTCGCCCTCGTCGGCGAGGACGGTCGCCTGCAGTACGTGGCCGGGTTCTTCGGGGAGCCCGCTCCCCGCGCGGCCTGACCGCGACCCCTCAGCACCGCGGCGGTGCGGCCGATCAGGTGGTCAGGGTCAGTCGTTCGGGTGATCTCCGGGCATTCGCCCACGAAGACATCCGACACGGACCTACCGTCGGAACCAGATCGGCACGCACCGCCGCGTGTTGCTCGGGGGGAACGTCATGGACTTGCACAACGACCTTTTCGAGGGTCCGCCGCCGCCGCAGTCGCGCATGGCACCGGTGTGGCCGGGCTACGACCCGGAGCCGAACCGCCCGACCCGCCGCAGCTTGTTCGCGCGGATCTTCAGCGCCCGCCGCACCCGCGCCGCTTCGGTCTGACCTCCCGGCGGCGGACCCAGCCAGTGCCGGGCCCGGAAGTTGGCGTACAGGAGCAGGCAGATCAACAGGATCCCGCCCAGCACCATCGGGTAGCCGTACTGCCAGGTCAGCTCCGGCATGTGGTCGAAGTTCATCCCGTAGATGCCGGCCACCGCCGTGGGGACCAACGCGATCGCGGCCCAGGCCGAGATCCGGCGCTGGTCCTCGTTCTGCCGCAGCTGGATCTGGGCGACGTTGGCCTGCAGCACGTCGGAGAGCAGACGGTCGATCGACTCGATGCTGTCCGCGGCCCGGCGCTGCAGGTCGCGCAAGCCGCCGAAGTCCGGCACCGCCTGCGGTGAGAACCGTCGCAGGCCGGTCATCTGCTCCAGGGTCCGGCCCGTCGCGGAGACCGCCCGGCGGAACTCGGCGACCTCCCGCTTGAGCTGGTAGATCCGCGCCGACCGGTCCTGGTCGCCGCCGTCGAAGACCTGCTCGGCGATGGTGTCGACGTCGAGCCCAGAAGTCCTCGATGGCGACGTGGTAGCCGTCCATGATCCGGTCCGCCACCCGGTAGAGCACCTCGACGACCCCGAACTCCGGGTGCTCGCTGCCCTGGGCGAACTCCTGGCGCACCTGGTCCAGCGCGGCGATGTCGCGCGGGCCGACCGTGATCACGAAGCCGCGCCCGAGGAACATCGCCAGTTCGGTGACCTCGACGACCTCGTCGCTGTCCACGTAGTGCACCGGGCTGAGCACCACGGGCAGGACGTCGCCGCGGACCTTGACCTTGGGCCGGCGGTGATCGGCCACGGCGTCAGCGACGGCCTTGAGCTCGGGCAGCGTCGAACTCCTCGGCGACCGCGGCGATGTCCGCGCTGGTCGGCTCGGTGCACTCGATCCAGACGAACCCGCCGGATCCGGCGCAGTCTGCGTGGGCGCCGTCGAGCGGCAGCGCCTCGACCTGCTTGCCGTCCACATAGCGCGCGCAGCGGATGGCGCCGTCACGCCCGCCTCGCTGGGCCAGTTCGGTCACCGGCCCAGCGTAGGACCGCGAGCACTCGGCAGCACTCGGGCGGCAGGTCTCCGCTCCGGCGGGGCTGAGGGTGTCGGCGTCGGCCTTGACGGTGTAGATCTCCCACGGCTCCTTGCCGGGCGCCTGCACCCAGACCTTGTCCTGCAGGGCGTAGCAGCACTCGGTGTCGTTCTCGTCCTCGGTGACCAGGCCGGCCGCGGCCAGCCGGGAGGACGCGGAGCTCACCTCCGCGCTGGTCGCCACCTCGACGCCGAGGTGGTCGAGCACGGTGTCGCGGCCCGGCTCGCCCTGGATCAGCACCAGCTTCAGGGGCGGTTCGGCGACGGCGAAGTTGGCGTAGCCGGGGCGGCGCTTGGCCGGCTCGGTCTGGAAAAGACGGCCGTAGAAGTCGACGGCGGCGTCGAGGTCGGCGACGCGGAGGGCGAGTTGCACGCGGCTCATGGTGAGTGCTCCGTTCTCTTTCGGAATGGTGGAAGCTTGCGATCTGTTTCGATGCCTGTCAGCTCGTCACCGCGCTCGGCCTGACGGTGCTGATCCTGGTGCTGGGTCCGGTCAGCGGGGCGCACTTCAACCCGGTGGTCACGCTGGCGGCCTGGGCGCTGGGGCGCAAGGACGGCAGCGGCCCGAGCAGTCTCGAACTGGGCGCGTTCATCGGCGTGCAGATCGTCGGCGCAGTGGGTGGCACGTGGCTCGCGCACGGCATGTTCGACGTCGAGATGTTCCAGACCTCGAGCACCACACGTGACAGCGGACACCTGCTGCTCGGCGAGGTGGTGGCCACCGCCGGCCTGGTCTTCGTCATCTTCGCCCTGCACCGGTCCGGTCGCGCGGCCTGGTGCCCGCCCGCGGTCGGCGCGTACATCGGGGCGGCGTACTGGTTCACCTCCTCGACCTCGTTCGCCAACCCGGCGGTGACGATCGGACGCGCCTTCACCGACACCTTCGCCGGGATCGAGCCGGCCTCGGTGCCGGGCTTCCTGCTCGCCCAGCTGGCCGGCGCGGTCGTCGGGCTGGCCCTCTTGGTCGCCCTCTACCCCACCGTCATGAAGGACCGCGTCGATGTCTGACCGCCCGAGCGTCCTGTTCGTCTGCGTGCACAACGCCGGCCGGTCCCAGATGGCGGCCGGGTGGCTGGCGCATCTGGGCCGCGGCCGCATCGAGGTCCGCTCCGCCGGTTCCGCCCCTGCCGCGTCGGTGAATCCGGTGGCGGTCGAGGCCATGCGCGAGGTCGGCATCGACATCACCGCGAGACGCCGAAGGTGCTACTCCGGACGCGGCGGCGGCCTCCGACGTCGTGGTGACGATGGGCTGCGGGGACGCCTGCCCGGTCTTCCCCGGCAAGCACTACGAGGACTGGGCGTTGGCCGATCCCGCCGGACAGGGCATCGAGGCGGTGCGGCCGATCCGGGACGAGATCCGCGACCGGGTCGCGGCTGATTGGCGAGCTGCTGGCCCTCGTCCCGCCGAATGGGCGGTTTCCCGTTCGCCGTTCTGACGGGGCGTGATGTGCTTGGGGAAGCACCACACAACGGCCGTTACGCCAATCCTCAGGGACCGCGATGAGCCAGCGCGTCGACGTCGCCGAGTTGATGGCGGCGTCCGCGCGACCTGCTGGGGCTCGACGACTTCGGCGACCCGGCCTTCCTCGAGCCGTTCGAGCGCTTGGTCGAGGCCGTCAACGCCGGCGGCACCCTCGATGACACCTGGCGGGCCGCGTTCGTCGGGGACATGACCCGTCTGCTCTGCACGCGCCTGGCGATCCAGTCCGCGATCACGGCGCACCCGCAGATCGAGGAAGAGGACGTCGACGACCCGATCATCATCACCGGGCTGGCGCGCACCGGGACGACCAAGCTGCACCGCGCCCTCGCGACCAATCCCGAATTCCAGCGGCTGCTGCTCTGGCAGGCGCTGTTCCCCGCGCCGTGGGGACCGCCGGGGACCGACCCCGACCCGCGGATCACCATCACCGAGCAGCAACTGGCCGGGCTGCGGGAGCGGCTGCCGGAGATGATGGCCGTGCACCCGGTGGACGCGCACCAGCCGGAGGAAGAGGTCCTGCTGCTGCAGTTGAGCTTCCGCACCGTGGGCACGCCCTGGATCTGCCACGGCTATTCGTTCATCGACTGGGTCGTGCAACAGGATCAGGCACCCGCGTACGCCGACCTGCGGCGCGCGCTGCAGTACCTGCAGTGGCAGGACGGAGGCCGTCGCGGCCGGCCCTGGCTGCTCAAGGCGCCGATCCACCTGCACGCGCTCGACATCGTCCTCAAGACCTTCCCGCGGGCCACCGTCGTGCACTGCCATCGGGACCCGCACCAGGTCGTGCCGTCGACGGCGCAGATGCAGGAGATCTTCCACAAGCCTACGGCGCGGACCATGTCGAGCTGGAGCAGATCGGGCGCAACGCGCTGCTCAGCGCGCACAGCTGGGACAGCAACCTCGCGCAGCGCGAGAACCTGGACCCGGCGCAGATCCTCGACGTCGACTACGCCGAGATCTGCTCCGACGTCGGCGCCGTGGTCCGGCGCATTCTCGCCAGCCGCGGCGCCGAACCGAGCGCCGAGACGCTGGCAGCCATCGCCGGCTGGGAGCGGGAGAACCCGCAGTACCGGCACGGCCGGTCGGACTACTCGCTCGAGCGGTACGGCCTGACGCCGCGTCAGGTCGACGAGGCGTTCTCGACCTACACGGCGTTCTTCGCCCGCACCTGACCCACCCGGCGCCGCAGCGTCTCCGAGGTGGCGAGCTCGGGGAGTCGCTGGGCCAGCCACGGCACGCCGTGCCGGGCGAACCAGCGCCAGGACGCCGCGCTGGTCGGCGCCTGGGGTGCCGGTCCGACCTTGACGTGCGGCAAGGCCAGACGGCGGGCGGCCTCGGCGGCGAGGACCCGGTGCCCGTAGTCCGAGGGGTGGACCCGGTCCACCGCCCAGCACTCCGGGCGGTCCACCAGCCCCGCCATGTCGACGAGCACGACACCCGGGTCGGCGGCGAGCTCGTCGAGGGCGGCGTTGATGTGCTGCACGTGGGCGCGGACCACGCGCTCGAGGCGGGACGGGAAGCGCACGAGGCGGGTCGGGTCGTGCAGCCGACCGGCGGCGACCACGATCCCGGCGTCGCGCAGTCGCTGCAGGAGCCCGACGACGCCGGCGCTGGTGTCGCCGCCGGCGCCGCCGGAGCGGAACAGGTCGTTGAGACCGACGCAGACGCAGACCACGTCCGGGTCCAGCGCGAGCGCCATCGGCACCTGGTCCCGCATCACGGCGCCGGCGGGGGCGCCGCCGCGGGCCAGGGCCACGAACCGGGCCCCCGCGGACTCGGCCACCAGACCGGCCCAGGTCCGGTGCGGCAGCGTGCGCAGACCCACGCCCTCCCCGCTGGCGAAGCTGTCGCCGAGGGAGACGAAGACCGGCGCGGCGGCGGTCATGACCCGGCACCCACCCGGTGGCGCACCGGCTGTTGCGTCAGCCCGTGCGCGGCCAGGAAGCCGTCGATCGTGGCCGACCAGGGGAAGCACTCGGCCCGGTCCCTCGCGGCGTTCCTGGCCCTTTCCCGCGACACCTCCAGCAGGGTCTCGACCGCGCCGGCGAACGACTCGGGCTCGCCCGGGACCGCGAAGCCGGCTGAGCCGATCACCTCGGGCAGCGCGCTGCCGGAGTCCACGACCACGGGGGTGCCGGAGGCGAGCGCCTCCAGGGCGGCGAGGCCGAAGGTCTCGATCGGGCCGGGGGCGAGGACCACGTCCGCGGTCGCCAGCAGCCGGCCGAGTTCGGCGCGGTCGGTGACGAAGCCGAGGAAGGTGATGGGCAGCCCGGCGGCGGCCTTCTCCAGCTTGGCGCGCAGTGGGCCGTCGCCGGCGATCACGGCCTTCACCCGGCGTCCGCGCCGCACCAGTTCGGCCACGGTGTCGACCACCCGCATCGGGGCCTTCTCCGGGGAGAGCCGGACCGCCGTGACCAACAGCGCCTCCCCGCGGGGGGTGAGCCGGGCACGCAGGTCCTCGTCGTAGTTGGCCGGGTGGAATCCCGTCAGGTCCACTCCGAGCGGGACCTGCACCAGGTTGCGGGCGTCGACGCGCCGGAACTCCTCCGCGGCCCAGTCGGTGGTGCAGACCACGGTGTCGAAACCGTCGGCCAGCCGCCGGTTGGACGCGTCGACCGACCGGCGCAGCGCCGCGCCTGCGGGCAGCCAGCGTCCGGCCAGGCGGTCCAGCCGCTCGTGACTGATGACGAGCGAGCCGATGTCCTCCGAGCGTGCCCAGTGCCCGAGGCCGCGCAGGGTGAACCGGTCGTGCACCTCGACCCGGTCCGGGCGTATCCGTTCCAGCAGGTGGATCACCCGGCCCGGCGCCGTGATGACGCGGTAGCCGGACCCGGGCAGGGTGGGGGCGCGGACGTACTCAATGCGGCCCCAGTGCGTGTACTCGGTGCCGTCGTAGCGGTCCGGCACGATCTGCACGACCTGGTGCCCGGCCGCGGCGTAGCCCTCGGCGAGGTGACGCATCGCGGTTCGCAACCCGCCGGAGCGGGGCGTGACGAAGTTTGCGCACTGCACGATCTGAGCGCCCATCAGGCTGCCACCTTCCCGCCGGCGACCTGCTCGTAGTGTCCGAGCAGTTCGTCTCCGATCACCGACCAGGTGCGACCCTGGACCGACGGCCGCGCCGCCGCGGCGAACTCGTGCACGCGCTGCCGGTCGCCGGCGAGCTGACGCACCTTCAGATGAAGGTCTGAGGCGTCGCCCGGGGTGAAGAGCAGGCCGTTGCGGCCCTCGTCGACCAGGTCCAGCAGGCCGCCCGCCCGCGGCGCGACCACCGGCAGCCCACTGGCCAGCGCCTCCTGCGCGGCCTGGCAGAACGTCTCGTGCGATCCGGTGTGCACGAACACGTCCAGAGAAGCGAAAACCTCGGCCAGCCGGGTACCGGACTGAAAACCGAGGAACTGGGCGTGGGGCATCTTCCTCTGCAAGGACGCCCGTTGAGGGCCGTCCCCGACCATCACCAACCGGATGCCCGGGGTTCGGTCGAGGCCGGTGAGCAACTCGACTTCCTTCTCGTGCGCGAGCCGGCCGACATAGCCGACGATGAGATCGCCGTGCGGGGCGAGCCGCTCGCGCAGGTCGTGGTCGCGGCGGTCCGGACGGAACCGCTCGAGGTCCACACCGCGGGCCCAGCGGGCAACCCGCTCCACCCCGCGGCGCTCGAGTTCGGCGACCGCGTGCCGGCTCGGCGCCAGCGTGCGCCCGACGCTCGCATGGATGCGGCGCAGCCAGCGCCACAGCATCGCGTCGGCCGAGCTGAGCCCGTACCGGGAGGCGAACCCGGCCAGATCGGTCTGGTAGATCGCGACGGTCGGGGATGCGCATCTTCTGGGCCAGGAAGGCGGCGTGCGCGCCGACCGCGGCGGGGGAGGCGAGGTGGACGACGTCGGGGCGCCAGTCGCGCAGCATGCGGCCCAGAGCAGGGGCGGGCAGGCCGACACGGAAGTCGCGGTAGCGCGGCAGGCCCACGGACGGGCCCCGGACGATCTGCGCCGACCCGTAGTGGTCGGGCGCCTCGTCACAGTCGGGGCCGCCGGGGGCGTAGACGATGACCTCGTGGCCACGGGCGTCGAGGTGGTCGCACACCCGGAGAACACTGTTGGTCACGCCGTTGACCTGGGGCAGGAACGACTCGGTTACCACTGCGATTCTCACGTGCTCCAGGATTGATCGTGACGGGTAATCAGATGCCGTCCGCAGACCCGGTGTCCCGTGAACTCGACGCGAACGCGCAGGTACGAGCGTCGGCTTTCGTCAAGACTCTGGCCCCGATGTCCATGACCAGGCAGACTTGTGTTCACCCGCACGTGCTCGCGGGTTCATTCCGCGAATGGGAGCTGCACGGTGGGTTACGTCTTCGTGCTCGGCGGTGGTGGCGCCATCGGCGCCTACCAGGCCGGCGCGCTGCAGACCCTCGCCGAGGCCGGGGTGGCTCCCGCCGGCCTGGTGGGGTGCAGCGTCGGGGCGCTCAACGCGGCGTTCTTCGGCGCGAACCCCTCGCCCGAGCGGGCGAAGGCACTGATCCACTTCTGGCAGGCCGAAGCCACCCGCGCCGTGCTCTCGCCCTCGCTGCTGGACCGGTTCCGCGGCGCTCCGGCCGTACTGCGCCGCGGCGACGCCCTCCTGGACCAGCGTCCGCTGCGCGCGCTGCTGAACCGCTCGCTGGAGGCGCACGACCTCTCCGAGCTCGCGGTCCCGTTGACGGTCACCACGACCTGCCTGGACTGCAGCGAGGCCGTGCACCACACGCAGGGCCCGCTGGCCGACATCCTGATCGCGAGCTGCTCGCTGCCCGGACTGCCTCTCGCCGGTGCGACTGGCTGACGGCCACCAGCACGTCGACGGCGGCGTGGTCTGCGGGGTGCCGGTGCAGGCCGCCCTCGACGCCGCCGGTCCCGACGACGTGGTGCTCGTGCTCGACGCGGGCCTGGCCCCGGTCACCGGACTGCCCGGGCTCTGTGCGCGGCCGGCCCCGACCCGCGCAGCGGATGCGGGCTGCCGATCCACCCGGAGCGGCCGTACACCGCGCCGGTGGAACGCGCCTCGGCCCGCGTGCTCGACGTCGTCCTGCGCTCGTTCACCGTCGCCCGCACCGTGGCCAACCGGGCCGCGGTGCGCGACGCGCTGCACGACCCGCGCGTCCGCGTCCTGCCGCACCTGGCCGACGCCTGGTCAGCCGGGCACCTGCGCGCGATGCCGACCGGTCCGCGCGACTTCAGCCGCACCGGCGACCTGATGGACGCCGGCCGCCGGGCCACCGAGGCCTGGCTCGACGCCGGTGGCCTGGACCGCGCGATCAGTGGTGATGGTGCTGATGCACGACGGCGTGACCGCGCCCGCGACTGATCAGCGCCCGGTTCACCGGCAGGGTCACGACGAAGGCGACCGACAGGGCAAAGGCCAGCGACGCCCAGAACAGGACCGAGGCCAACCCTGCGTCCATGGCTCCGGGCACCAGCAGGAGGACGGCGTTGTCGACCACCTCCATCACGGTGATCGAGAGCGTGTCGGCCGCGAGGGCGACGGCGAGGGCCGCCCGGAAGGCCAGGCCGGCCCGCATCACCGGGGCGATCGTGAAGGCGTAGCCGAACAGGAACGCGAGACCGACGGCCAGCGCGATCGTCGAGCCGTCGGACCACCCGAGCGCGGTACCGATGACGAGGCCGAGGATCTCGCCGATCGCGCATCCGGTGAGGCAGTGCAGCGTGGCCACGATGGCCTGCCGGGTGAGGTCGGCGCGTGCGGAGTCTTGGATGTGTGTCGTCATGGTAATCCGGAACTCCGATACTCCCAGGGGGTATTCCGGCCACTAGGGTCCTCGGCGTGTCGCATCCTCTCGCCGACCTGATCCGCGCCGCGGCCGGCGGTAAGTTCCCGGCCCCGGACGGCGGGTGGACCCGGGTACCGCCGTGGCGGAACGGGGTCGAGGCCGTCGTCGCGTTCACCGGCCACGCGGTCTTCGCGGTCGACGAGCGGGTGTGCGACAGCGAACTCGCCGCACTCGGCGGCGACGGGTTCGGCGGCGCGCACCACCCGGTACTCATCTCCGCCCTCGCACGCGGAGGGTGGATCGACAGCCTGGACGGGCTCCTCGTCGGGGCCGGCACCGGCGCCTGGGAGGCGCGGGGCACCGGCGGCACTCTGGTGGACCGGCCCGACCTGGCGGGACATCCGCGGGTCGGGTTCGCCACCCGACTGCGTGACGACGTCCGCGTCCTCGGCCGGTCGGACCTGACCGACTCCTCCGTCGTCGTCCTCGCCCGCGGCATCGCTGGGCTTACCGAACTCAGCTTCGAGCTCGACCTGAACCGGCGCGGCGCCGGCGGCGGGACCGCGCTCGTGCGGGCAGCGCTGGCCGCCGTCCCGGCCGGCCATACCGTCGTGGCGGCCTGCGCCCCCGGGAACGCCGCCAGCATGCGCGCACTGCTGCGCGCCGGCATGGCGCCGATCGGATCGATCCAGCTCTACACGCCCGACGCGGGCAGGTAAAACTCCCGAAAGCGCAGCACGACACCCTCCAAAGCAAAATCCAGGTGGTGTACTGCGCTTTCGGGAGTGAGGGCGGGGTGGCGTACTGCGCTTTCGGGGAGCCGGGGGCGAGTGACGCTGCGTCAGGTCTGTGCGGGGGCGGTCTCCTGCAGGCGGTGGGCCAGGGTCTCGGCATCGAAGGGGCCGACGTGGCGCACGCCGTTGACGAAGAAGGTCGGTGTCCCCTGGACCCCGCTGGCCTCGGCGGACGCGGCGTGCTTCTGCACCCGCGTCACGTGCTTGCTCTCGACCAGTTCGCGGGCGAACCGCTCGACGTCCAGACCGATTGCATGCGCGTGGGCGATCAGTTCCTTGACGGTGAGCTGGTCCTGGTGGGCGAACAGCCGGTCGTGCATCTCCCAGAATGCGCCCTGCTCCCCCGCCGCCTCGGCGGCTTCGGCCGCGAGCGGGGAGTGCGGGTGCACGTCGAGCGGCATGTGCCGGAAGACGTAGCGCAGCTGATCACCGAGCCGGTCGGTCAGGTCGTGCACGGCGCCGGTGGCGGTACTGCAGAACGGACACTCGAAGTCGCCGTACTCGACGAGGGTCAGCGGGGCGTCGATGGGGCCGCGGATGTGGTCGTACGCGGGGTCGACCGACGGGTACAGCCGGGTGGCCCGGGTGGGCATGTCACCTTGGCGCGCGTCGGCGATCCGGAACAGCGCCCAGCCGACCAGCGCCGCGAGCACCGAGCCGCTCAGCACGCCGATCCGGGCCTCGTCGGCGAGCTGGGGATCGTCGAGGGCCAGGTCGACGATGAACAGCGAGATCGTGAAGCCGATGCCGGACAGTGCGGCCCCGCCGGCGAGGGTGAGCGGACTCAGGCCCGGGGCGAGTTCGCCGAGTCGCAACCGGACCGCGGCGTAGGCGCCGACCCAGATGCCGACGAGTTTGCCGACCACCAGCGCAAGCACGATGCCGAGGGTGACCGGCGAGCTCGCCGCGTCGCTGATCACGTCGCCGCTGAGGTGCACTCCGGCGTTGGCGAGCGCGAAGATCGGCACGATCACGTAGCTGGTCCACGGGTGGTAGAGCTGCGTCATCCGCTCGTTGGGCGAGACCGTGCGCTCGATGCCGAGGCGCGCGGCGCGCGCGTACTCGGGATTCGGCGACTGCCGAAAGGCGCGGGCGAGGCGCTCGGCCTCCTCGACCTCGTCGCGCCGTGCCGGGTAGGCCGGGGTGAACAGCGCGATCACCACGCCGGCCAGGGTCGGGTGCACCCCGGACTCGTACATCGCCACCCACACCCCGACGGCGAGCACGAAGTACGCGGGCCCCCGCCACACCTCCAAGTACCTGAGTCCGGACATCGCGGCGAGGCCGGCCACCGCCGCGAGCAGGGCGAGCGCGTCGAGGTGATCGGTGTAGGCCAGCGCGATGATGCTCAGCGCGCCGACGTCGTCCGCGACCGCCAGCGTGAGCAGGAACAGCCGCAACTGCCCCGGGAACTTCGGGCCGGCCAGGGCGAGCACGCCGAGCAGGAACGCGGTGTCCGTGGACACGACCACGCCCCAGGCCGAGGCGGCCTCCCCGCTGGGGTTGATCGCCAGGTAGACCAGCGCCGGGACAGCCAGGCCGAGCACGGCGGCGACCAGCGGAACCCAGGCTCGGCGCCGGTCGGTGAGCTCGCCCATCACCAGCTCGCGCTTGACCTCGAGACCGACGATGAAGAAGAAGAACACCATCAACCCGTCGTTGACCCAGTGCTTGAGGTCGAGGTTGAGCGTGTGGGTGTCGAGCGTGACCGAGAGCTCGGTGTGCCAGAAGTTCTCGTAGCTGTCCGGCCAGGGCGAGTTCGCCCAGAACAGCGCAACGAGGGTCGCGGCGAGCAGCAGGCCCGCGCTGCCGGACTCGGTGTCCAGGTATCGGCGGATCGGGGCGGCGATCTGGGCGACCATGGCCCGGCCCGCCGAGCTGCCAGACGTCGAGGTGTTCGCCACGGGGCCTAACAATGCCGGTAAGGCCGATCCTGTTCCCGCACCCCTGCCTCAGTCGTCGGCGACGAAGACGCAGAAGGGGTGGCCGTCGAGGTCGAGGAAGACGTAGAGCGGCTCCTCGGGGTCGTCGAAGCGGTCGCAGGACAGGCGACCGCCCAGGGCCAGGACCCGCTCGCGGACCTGGGTCAGTTCCTCCGGGGTCGCCACCGAGAGATCCAGGTGCAGCTGCTGGGGAACCTCGGTTGCCGGCCACGTGCTGGGCGGCAGCGCAGCGACCTGCTGGAAGGCCAGGGCCGGCTCGCCGTCGCGGGTGCGCAGGTTGAGCCAGTCCCGGCCGGCAGGCGTCGTCCTCGCCGGCCGGTGGCACTTCGTGCCCGGGCCGGTAGGTCAGGCCGAGCAGCTGGCGCCAGAACTCCGCGGCCGCGCGGGCGTCGGTGGTGTCGATCACCACCTGACGCAGCCGCGGCGCGGGTCCGCTCACGGCGCGGTGATCGCGTCGAGCATCGCGGGCGAGCCCTGGATCGCGGAGCGCTGCATGTGGTGCAGGACGCCCCGGATGCCGCCGAGCTCCTCGCCGCCGCCGGCGCGGCCGGGGCCGCCATGGACCAGCGTCGGGAGCGGGGTGCCGTGGCCGGTGTTGTCCGGGGCGGCGACGGCGTCGAGCACGAGGATCCGGCCGTGCCACGGCGCGAGGCCGCGCACGATCTGGCGGGCCACCGCGGCGTCCTTGGTGACCAGGGAGCCGGCCAGGCTGCCCTTGCCGCGGGCGGCGAGGGCGATGGCGTCCCCGACCGAGTCGTAGCTCAGCACGGTGCTGACCGGGCCGAACGGCTCGACGTCGTGCGGCTCGACGGCACCGGCACGGGCCTTGAGCAGAACGGGCGAGAGGAACGCCCCGCGCTCGGCATCGGCGTCGACGACGTCGACCTTCTCGGCGCTCCCGAACACGATCTCGGCCGAGGATCGCAGCGCCTCGATCGCCTTGCGGACCTCCTCGCGCTGGCCGAGGCTGGCCAGCGCGCCCATCCGCACGCTCTCGTTCGCCGGGTTGCCGACGGTGATGCCGGCGAGCTTGGCCGAGATCGCCTCGACGACGGCGTCGGCCATCGGCGCGGGCACGATGCAGCGGCGGATCGCGGTGCACTTCTGGCCGGCCTTGACGGTCATCTCGGTGACGACGCCCTTGACGAACAGGTCGAACTCGGCGTCCTCGCGGGTGACGTCGGGCCCGAGCACGGAGCAGTTCAGCGAGTCGGCCTCGACCTGCAGGCGTACCCCGCGGTTCTGCACGGCCGGGTTGGCCCGCAGCACGCCCGCGGTGTGCGCGGAGCCGGTGAAGCCGACCGAGTCCTGCTCGTCGAGGACGTCGAGCAGTCCGCCCGCGCTGCCGCAGAGCAGCTGCAGCGAGCCCTCGGGCAGGATCCCGCTGGCGATGATCCGCCGCACCACCGCCTCGGTCAGGTAGGCCGTCTGGCTGGCCGGCTTGACGATGCTCGGCAGCCCGGCGAGGAAGGCCGGGGCGAACTTCTCCAGCATCCCCCAGGTCGGGAAGTTGAAAGCGTTGATCTGCACCGCGATGCCCGGGCGCGAGGTGTAGATGTGCCGACCGGCGAAGACGCCGTTCTTGCCGACGGGCTCGTCGTCGCCGTCGACGATGACGGTGCCCTCAGGCAGCTGTTTGGCGCCCTTGCTGGCGTAGACGAACACGGTGCCGATGCCGCCGTCGATGTCGACCATCGAGTCGCGCTTGGTCGCGCCGGTCCGGGCGGAGAGGGCGTAGAGCTCGTCCTTGTCCTCGTTGAGCGCGCCGGCGAGCTGCTTGAGCAGCGCGGCCCGCTCGTGGAAGGACAGCGCCTGAATTGCCGGGGCGCCGACGGTGCGGGCGTGCTCAGCCATCGCGGCCAGGTCGAGGCCCCGGGCCGAGATCCGCGCGACCTCCTCGCCGGTGGCGGCGTCGAGCAACGGGTCACCGGAGTCGGAGGCCCGGTACCAGCGACCTGCCGCGTAGCTCTCCAGGAGTGCGCTCATGTCGTCCGTTCCTTCTGCTCGGGAATGCCGCTCGGGAATGCCGCTCGGAGGTGACCTGCCCATCCTGCCCCCGCCACTACCGGGAACGCCTAGAACAGATCCGCACCGCCAATAGTCTACGAAGTCGCGGCGTAGCGTCATCATAATGTAGTGCGTTCGCCGGCCGTCTAGCCTCGGCCAGGTGCGCATCGCGTCCCTGCTCCCCGCCGCCACCGAGATCGTGCGGGCGCTCGGGCTCGAGGGCGACCTGGTCGCGGTCACGTTCGAATGCTCGCTGCACGACCGGGTGCCCGTGGTGGTGGACACCGCGATCCCGGACGGGCTCGCGCCCGCACAGATCGACGCCTGGGTCCGCGACCGAACCGCCGCCGGCTTCTCGATGTACGAACTGGACCGCGCCGCGCTCGCCGCGCTCGAGCCGGACCTGATCCTCACGCAGGACCTCTGCCGGGTGTGTGCGCTGCCGGCCGGGACCGTGGAGGACGCGTGCCACGCGATCGGGACCGACGCGGCCGTGGTCTCCCTCGAGCCGCACTGCCTCTCCGACGTCTTCCTCGACATCGAGACCATTGCCACCGCCGCGGGGGCGACGGAGGCCGGCAAGGAGCTGGCCTGGTCACTGCGCCGCCGGGTTGACGCCGCCGGGCGTGCCGTCCTGGGCCGGCCGCGGCCCCGGGTGCTGGTCCTGGAATGGACCGACCCGCCCTACCTCGCGGGGCACTGGGTACCCGAACTGGTCCGCCGGGCGGGCGGCGAACCGGTCGGCGGGATCGAGGGCGGGCGCAGCGTGGCTGCCGCCTGGGACGACCTGCCGGCGGCCGACCTCGTCCTGGTCGCGCCCTGCGGCTTCGGGCTCGACGCCGCGCTCGAGCAGAGCGCGGCGGTCGCCGCACAGCTACCCGGCGTGCCCCTGGTGGCGATCGACTCCGCGAACTACGTGGTGCAGGCCGGCCCCGGACTCGTCGATGGCATCGAGGCCCTGGCCTGGGCGTTCCACCCGGAGGCGGTCAGACCACCGCCACCGGGGCGGGTCGCGCGGGTGCCGCGACCGAGCTGAACACCAGGGCGTCGTCGGTCACCGCGCCGTCCCGGAGCCGCTCGATGTCGGTCTCGTAGCTCATCTCCGCGGCCCAGGGTCCGGAGTCGCCCTGACGGGGGAACGCGGCGATGCCACGCTGGATGTAACCCGACGTCAGATCCTCGATGAACAGACGCCGCGCCATGTCCGGGTCGTCGAGCTGCGGGACGACGGTGGCGAGCCCGCGCTCGTCCATGTGGCGCAGCAGCCGGCCCCAGTGCTCGGTGACGAGGTCGACCTTCAACGTCCAGCTGTTGTTGGTGTAGCCGAAGGCGTAGACGAAGTTCGGCACACCGGAGAGCATCATCGACCGGAAAGTCACGGTGTCCGCCCAGTTCACCGGCACGCCGTCGACCGAGGCGTCGATCCGCCCGAAGGGCAGCAGGTTCATGCCGGTGGCCGTCACCACGACGTCGGCGGGCAGCACCTGGCCGGACGCGAGCTCGATGCCCCCGCGGGTGAACCGCACGATGTGGTCGGTGACCACCGAGGCCTTGCCGGCCTTGATCGTCTTGAAGAAGTCGCCGTCCGGCACGAGGCACATGCGCTCGTCCCACGGGTTGTACGACGGCTTGAAGTGCGCGTCGACGTCGTAGCCTTTGGGCAGGCTCGCCCTGTTGAGCCAGCGGACGATCCGGCGGGCCCCGGCCGGGTGCTTGCGCGAGAACCCGATGATGGTGCGCAGCCGCGCGATGTTCGCCCGGCGCGCGATCCGGAACGCGCGGTGCGTGGACACGAACGGCTTCAACGCGCAGAAGACGAGATCCTTCGAGGGCATCGGCAGCACGTACGACGGCGAGCGCTGCAGCATCGTCACGTGCGCCGCCTGATCGGTCATGGCGGGCACGATCGTGAGCGCGGTGGCGCCACTGCCGATGACCACGACCTGCTTGCCGGCGTAGTCGAGATCGTCCGGCCACTCCTGCGGATGCACGATCCGACCGGCGAACTCTTCTTCGCCCGGGAACGTCGGGCGGTACCCGGCGGCGTGGTCGTAGTACCCCGTGGCGCTGAACAGCCAGCGCGCGGTCAGGGTCTCGACGTCGCCGGTCGCGGTGCGGCGCATCGACACGGTCCAGCGGCCGTCGGCGGACGACCAGTCCGCCGAGAGCACCTGGCGCCCGAGGCGCAGGCGAGACTCCAGCTCGTGCTCGGTGATCGCCTCGCGCAAGTAGTCGAGGATCGCCGGGCCCGGTGCGATGGCCTGCTTGTGCGTCCACGGCTTGTACTCGTAGCCGTAGGTGATCAGGTCCGAGTCGGATCGGATGCCCGGAAAGCGCATCAGATCCCAGGTGCCGCCGATGCTCTCCCGGGCATCGACGACCACGAAGGTCTTCGACGGGAGCTCGCGGGCCAGGCGCGTCGCCGCCCCGATCCCGGATACTCCGGCGCCGACGATCAGGACGTCCACGTCACAGCTGCGCGTACTGGTCTCCGTCATGCCTCCAGGGTCCCGCCGCTTTACGGCGTAGCCAAGGGCGTTCCGCACACTATTGAGCGAGTTAATGGGCGTTCGGCACAACCACTGAGCGTAAACTGGACCGGTGGACGACGCCGTGACCGCCCTCATCGGGGTGGTCGCCGACCAAGTGATGGATCCGGGGTCCGGCGTCCTGGCGGAGGTGGAGGAGGCGGTCCTCGCCGGACTCGGTGAACCGCTGCGCAGCGACCCGATCCTGGCCGAGGAGGCGCTGGCCTCGACCCGCGAGAACGCCCAGCACTGGGTCGCGCACATCCGGACCTCACCGACCACCCCGGTCCAGCCCTTGATGGCGCCGTCGGTCGTCGGCGTCGCACGCGCCGCGACCCGGCGGGGAGCGGCCCGCAACATGTGGGCCGCGTACCACGCCGGCCGCGCCCTGGTGTGGCAGCACTGGATGCGCCTGACCTTCGCCGCTTCGGATGACGCCGCGGTGGTGGCCCGCAGCCTCGAGCTCGTGTCCGCCTCGCTGTCGCAGTGGATCGACGCGACGCTCCAGCAGTTGTCGACGCACATCGAGCGCGAGCAGGAGGAGCTCACCCGGGCCACGCACGCGCAGCGGTTCGAGACCGTGAGCTTGGTGCTCGAGGGCGCGCCGATCGAGGCGGCCCGAGCCTCCGAGCTGCTCGGATACCAGCTGTACGGCCGCCAGCTGGGGGCAGTGCTGTGGACCGATCCCGCCGCTCCCGACCCCGCGGCGTTGAGTCGCGCCGCGGAGGAACTGCGCCGGCGCGCGCAGGCATCGAAGCTGCTCACGGTCGCGGCGAGCTCGTTCTCGCTCTGGGTGTGGCTCGGCGACCGCACCGAGCTCGATCCCGCAGAGCTCACCGACTCCTTCACCAGTGCGTTCGACATCCGCTGCGCGATCGGCTCGGCCGGCGACGGGATCGACGGCTTCCGCCGCAGTCACTACGAAGCGGTGGAGGCCCAGCGCCTGATGATGCGCAGCGGCGTCGGGAAGGTCGCGACCTTCGCGGAGGTGGCCCTGGTCGCGCTGGCCGGCCGCGACGAGCAGGCGGCGCGGGAGTTCGTCGCCCGCACCCTCGGGCCGCTCGCGGCCGCCGACCCGGACCTGCGCGAGACGGTGCGTGTCTACGTCCGGAACTCCTGCAGCGCCGCCCGGACGGCAGAGGTCCTGTTCACACATCGCAACACCGTGCTCAACCGGATCGCACGGGCCGAGGCGCTGCTGCCGGAACCGCTTGCCGTGCGGAGCATGGAGATCGGGACGGCGCTGGAACTCCACCGATGGTTCGGGAGGGTCGACGGAAAGCGTGGCTGAGACCGAGTACGACGAGCAGGGCCGCCCCAACCCCCCGCTGGCCGGCGACGAGGCGGCCACCTTGCAGGGCTTCCTGGATTTCCAGCGCGCGACCCTGGAGTGGCGCTGTCGCGGCCTGACGGACGATCAGCTGCGCACCACGCTGGCGCCCTCGCCGCTTACCCTCGGCGGGATGCTGCACCACCTCGCCTACGTCGAGGACTACTGGTTCAGCGAGGTCGTCGCCGAGCAGCCGACACTCGAGCCCTGGGCCTCGGTGGACTGGAAGGCCGACGCGGACTGGGACTGGCACGTCGCGGCCGAGCAGAGCGGCGAGGCGTTGCGCGCGCTGTGGGCCGCGCGGGTGGACGCGTCCCGGGCCGTCGTCACCCGCGAGCTCAGCCGGCCCGATGCGCTCGGCCGGGTGCACCCCGCATGGGGCGGACGCGGTCAGGTCTCGCTGCGCTGGGTGCTCACGCACATGGTGGAGGAGTACGCCCGACACAACGGCCAGGCCGACCTGATCCGCGAGTCCATCGACGGCGAGACCGGCGAGTAGCTCCGCCACGGGATGGGCTTGCCGGACAAGGAAAACCGGGGTGGCCGCCGTCCCGAGCGGCCATCCCGGCCTTCATCCCTGAGGTGATGAAACCTTGGCGCTACTTGCTGGTGTAGATGACGAACTGGTCGGGGTCGGGCTCCCAGCCGTTGGGCGTTCCGTCGGGGTTTCCGGCCGTGTTCTGGTTGCTGTACTTGTACATGAACTCCCGGCCCTGGCCGTACTCGGCGTTCCAGGTCTGGCTCTCCTGGTTCCCGCCTCGCTCGGACTTGGTGTAGGAGAACTTCTGGTCCAGCGAAGCGTCCGCGGCGTAGGTGTCGCCGTTGCCGAGCTGGGCCATCAGGCGCTCGCGCGTCAGGTTCGGGCCGACCGCCTTGGCGGCCCGCTCGAACAGCAGCGCACCGACGTAGCTGGACTGCACGATGTGGTGGTTCAGACCCTTGTTGCCGCGGGCGTACTTGTTCATGGTCGCCATGAACTCCCCGCCCCACAGCTTGTAGGTCGTGTTCGTCCAGTAACGCCCGGCCGGGTGCTTGCCGAAGAGCTGGCCGAGGACCTCGCCGGCGAGGTGGTTACCGGAGATGCCCTGCGGTGGGTAGTAGCCCTGCTGGCCGGCTTCGACCATGAACTTCACCATGGTCGCGGGGTTGATCACGTAGTGGATGATGTGGTCCGGGTTGGCCGCGCGCATGGAGAGCACTTGCGCGGACATCGACGTCTCGGCGATGCCGACGTCCATCCGCTTCACCAGCTTGCTGCCGGAGGCGTCCATGACCTTGGCCACGGCGTCGCAGGAGATCTGCATCTCCGGGCTGGTCAGGCAGATCAGGCCGTAGGTCTTCGGCTTGACGACGTTCTTGACCCAGTGCGCGCCCGCCATCGCCTCGTGGATCATCGACATGTGGGTCGGGAACATGTACGGGTCCTGCCACTCGGTCTGCGAGTACGCCCACACGCCGACGGCCGGCAGCCGGTACTGCGCCAGGTCGGAGTGCACCGAGGCCGACGCCCAGCTCAGGTAGCCGAGCAGCGCGAAGACCTTGTCCTGCCCCTGCAGCTTCTTGATGCAGGCCTTGGACCGGGACACCTCGCCGGGACCGTCGTCGCAGTCGGTCAGCGACAGCCGGCGGCCGAGGACGCCGCCGCGGTCGTTGATCGAGGCGAAGGTGGCCTTGATGCCGTTGATGATCGGGGTGACGATCAGGTTGCCGAGCGCGACGCCGTGCATCGAGATGGTGCCGAGCTTGATCTGATCCTTCGTCACGCCCTGCTCGGTCACGCCGTTCTTCTCGGCCGCGATCTTGGCGTTCGCCGCGGCCTGCTGGGCGTTGTCGATGCTCGTCAGGCCACCCAGCGAGGCCTTGGCGGCGCCCGACTTCGCGTCGGTCGAGGCCTTGCCCGCCTTGCCGGCCTTGGCGGCGGCTGGGCCGGCCACCGGCGCGCTCTTAGCCCCGTCGACCGGGGCGGCTTCTTCGGCTCCCGCCGTGGCGCCGGCGGCAGTGTCCGTCGCTGCGGCACCGGCGGCCGCGTCGACGGGGGCGACGCCGGTCTCGGCAACCACGCCCGGATTCTGCTGTGCTGCGTTGTCTGCATCGTCGCTGCCGCCGCCGCAGGCGCTCAGAATCAGCGCACTGCTGAGCACGACAGGTAGGACGGCGAGCAGCCCGTGCTTCTTCGCTCTCCGCACCTGAACTCCTCAGGGACTCGTGGGTAGCCCAAAGGCACACAAATCGGATGTGCCCACTCGACCGTGGCATGCGTCACATCCGGCGACCATGTCGCGCAGCGACGAATCGTCCAGATCGAACTGTCTGGGCCTCACACGGTGCGGGCTCAGGCACGCGCAGTGTCACGCCGGTAGGCCCGCACGGTCAGGAAGGCGAGCGCCACGGTCCAGACGGCGATCACCAACCACGCCTTCGCGGGCCACGCCGCGCCCCCGTAGGAGATGCGCGCCGCCTGACCGATCCAGTACGACGGGAGCAGCTGGCCGAACTCGTACATGAAGCCGTGGTCGGGCAACGGGAACCAGATGCCGCCGAGCAGGGCGAAGAAGGCCGCCCGCCCGCCGAGCACCGGACCGACCGAGTCGGCCGTCATCAGATGGCCCATCAGCAGACCCGCGGCGGCGAACGGGACGATCGCGACCAGGATCAGCCCGGTCGTCTCGGCCCAGTGGGCCGCGCTGAGCCGCACCCCGAAGGAGAGCCCGGCGGCGTAGATCAGCAGGATGCAGAGCACCGCCATCACGTAGCCGGTGAGCACCTTGGTCGCGAAGTACATCCCCGGCGAGAGCGGCGTCAGCCGCAGCTGGCGGTTCCAGCCCACGCTGCGTTCCATCGCGACCCGGGCACCGCCGCCCATCGCCGCGATCATCGCGCCGTACCCGGCCATGGAGACCATGTAGAACAACGGGAACTCGATGTCGCCGAAACCGATGTCCACGACCTCGTCGCGGTTGGGGCCGGCGATGGTCAGGTACAGCAGGAGCGGCATGACGAGCGAGAAGACGAAGAAGCGCTTGTTGCGGAACAGGCGCAGCAGCTCGAAGCGCAGGTAGGTCGTGTTCACGACGGGTCGCCTGCTCCGGTGTCCTCGGTCAGGGCGAGGAAGGCCTCCTCCAGGCCGGCGCCGGTGATCTCGATGTCGCGCGCCTCGGGATGGGCCGCGAGCAGGGCGCGGATGGCCGCGTCGGAGTCGGTGCAGCGTCAGTGATCCGGTGTCGCCGTGCGTCTCGGCCGGACGTGACGCCGGGAAGCGTCGCCAGCTGGGTCGACGGTCCGCGCCCGGCAGCGTCGCGCGGATCGTGCGGCGCCCGACGCGGGCCTTGATCTCGGTCGTCGGGCCGTCGGCGACGACGCGCCCGCGCGCCATCAGCACGATGCGGTCGGCGTAGGCGTCGGCCTCCTCGAGGTAGTGCGTCGCGAAGACGACGGTCCGCCGCGGAGGTCGCGAAGCTGCGCATCGTCGCCCAGAAGTCCCGCCGGGCCTCGACGTCCATCGCGACCGTCGGCTCGTCGAGCACGAGCAGGTCGGGGTTCGGAGACCAGCGCGACCGCGAAGCGCACCCGCTGGGTCTGCCCGCCGGACAGCTTCGTTGGTCGCGGCGGCCGGCGATGTCGGTGATCGCCGGCCAGCCTCAGGACCTCGGCGACCGGCAGCGGGGCCGGGTACAGCGAGGCCATCATCGCGAGCAGCTCGCGGACGGTCAGATCCCGCAGCACCGCGCCGGTCTGCAGCATCGCGCCGATGCCGCCGTCGGCGACCGCCTCGCTCGGCGAGCGGCCGAACACGCTCGACCGTGCCGCGCGTCCGGGGCGGTCGAGCCCGAGCAGCATGTCGAGCGTCGTCGACTTGCCGGCGCCGTTGGGCCCGAGCAGGGCGACGCTCTCCCCGCGGGCGATGTCCAGATCCACGCCGCGGACCGCCTGGACCGTGCCCTTCCCGGACGGGAAGGACTTCACCAGCCCGCGCAGGGAGACCCCCGCTGGGGCGGCATGCTTCCTCACGAGGGTCCAGCTTGCCCCCTCGGCCTTTCCGTGGCCCGCATGTGCGTCCCTATGGGCGCACGATCACGCCCGGGACCTACGACTGGCCGGCCGGCTGGGCGAAGACGCCGCTGGCGGTCATCACCAGGCGGTCATCGGCGTGGAAGTCCGCGGTCGCGAACGAGACGCGCCGCCCGTGCCGCTTGACCTCGGCCCGGCCCTGCAGCCAGGTCCCCACCCGCGCCGATCCGGTGAAGTCCGTCGTCAGGGAGACGGTGACCAGCGGCGGGGAGCCGGGCGCACTGCGCCCGATCGTGTGCCCCAGGAGCGTGTCCGCCAGGGCGACGATCACGCCGGCGTGGACGAACCCGCGCGCGTTCGCGTGCTTGTCCTCCAGCCAGAGCCTGATGATCCACGGTCCCTCGGCGGATTCGTAGACCGGACCGATGAGATCGAGGTACGGGCTGGAGCGTCGGTAGGGGATGAACCCCGGTGGCGCATCCACGACTACTCCTCTTCGCGTTCGGGTCACGGCTCGCGATGGATGTGGGCGTGCTGGCCGTCGCGGTCGAAGATCATGATGAGCTCCGCCGGCCCGCCGGCGGCCGCGAACGCGTGCGGCGTCATGGTGTCGAACTCGGCTGCCTCGCCGGCTTCGACGAAGACCTCGCGTTCGCCGAGCAGCAGCCGGACCCGACCCTCGAGCACGACGAACCAGTCACGGCCGGGGTGAACCCGCTGCTCCACCTTCGCCCGGGTGGGCTTGAGTCGCATCTTGACCGCGACCGTGCTGCCGGTGCCTCGACTCAACATCCAGGTGGTGCGCCCGCCGGAACTGCTCGGCGTCGGGCGGATGACCACGTCGTCGTCCTCGCCGCGCACGTCCAGCAGCGAGTCCAGACCGACGTGGAGCCCCTTCGCCAGCGGCAGCAGGACGTCGAGGCTGATCGTCCGCTTGCCGGTCTCGATCCGGCTGATCGTGGAGGGGCTGAGGTTCGTCCTCGCCGCGAGCTCGTCGAGCGAGTACCCCAACGTCGTCCGAAGGCTGCGCAATCGCGTCCGCACCACGCGCTCGACGTCGGACTGCTCGCCCATCGGCGCCTCCCCTGCCTTGCGAATAGTGCAAGGCTACATGCAGATCCGGGAATCGCCGACTACCGTCGAGGCCATGAGCGAACACACCCCGACCACCATCGAGCGCTACTGCGACGTCGCCGTCGTCGGCGGCTCGGCCGCCGGACTTGCCGCTGCGTTGCAACTCGGGCGGCAACGTCGATCGGTGATCGTCATCGACGCCGGCGAGCCACGCAACGCCCCGGCCGCGCACATGCACAGCTACCTCAGCCGCGAGGGTGCCTCGCCCGCGGAGCTGACGAGCATCGGCCGCGAGGAGGTCCGCAGCTACGGCGGCGAGATCCTGCACGGACGTGTCGACCGGGTGACGCGCACCGACGTCGGCCACTTCCGCGTCGATCTCGCCGGCGGTCATTCCGTCGTCGCGCGGCGAGTGCTTGCCGCGACGGGTCTGGTGGACGAGCTGCCGGACATCGAGGGCCTCGCGCGAGCGATGGGGCAACGAGGTCATCCACTGCCCGTTCTGCCACGGCTACGAGGTTCGCGACCAGGCCGTCGTGCAGATCGTCACCCACCCGATGGGGCTGCACCCGACCGCGTTGTTCCGCCAACTCACCCCCGACCTGACCGTCGTGATCCACGACCACGTCGAGGTCGACGACGCTCAGCTCGACGCCCTGAAGGCCGCCGGGGTCAAGGTCGTTCAGGGACGCGTGACGCCGCGTCCGCACCGAGGCCGGGCGCACGGTCGTCGAGCTGGCCGAGGGCGAACTCCTCGGAGCCGACGCCGTCGCGATCGGCCCGCGGTTCAGGGCGCGCGTCGAGCCTTTCGCGTCGCTCGGGCTTCAGACCACGGAGCACCCGACGGGTCTCGGGGACTTCGTGGAGACCGACGCGACTGGGAGAGACGGCGGTGCCCGGGCTCTACGCGGCCGGCAACGTCACCGACCCGAGCCAGCAGGTCCTGCAGGCCGCCGCCAACGGCAGCCGGGTCGGCGCGATGATCAGCTTCAGCCTCGCCGACGAGGACCTCCGCGCGGCGGCCCGGCCCTCGGCCGACGAGGCCGACTGGGATCACCGCTACTCCGGCGCACCCGATCTGGAGCGGCAACCCCAACGGCTCACTCGTCGTCGAGGCCGGCGCGCTCACGCCCGGCCGTGTCCTCGACGTCGGCGCGGGCGAGGGCGGCGACGCGCTCTGGCTGGCCGAGCAGGGTTGGCAGGTGACCGCGAGCGACATCTCCGGCGCGCGCTCTCGCCCGGATCACCGCCGAGGCCGGCCGGCGCGGTGCGCACGTCGCGTGCCTGCACGTCGACGCCAACGCCCTCGATGCGTTCGAGGCCGGCGCGTTCGACCTCGTGTCGGCCCACTACGCCTCGATCCCCCGCACCCCCGACAACCGCGCCGTCCACAACCTGCTGAACGCCGTCGCTCCCGGGGGCACACTGCTCGTGGTCAGCCACGACCTCGAGCCGATGCGCGCAGCAACTCACGGCCACGGCCACAGCTCGCCCTGGGATCCCGACGCGTACGTGCGGGTGGAGGACTTCGCCGCCGCACTCGCCGAGTGCTCCGGAGTGGAAGATCGAGGTCCACGAGAAGCGGCCCCGGCCGGCCGGGGCCTGCGTCCGCCGCCCACCACGTCGACGACCTGATCCTGCGTGCGCGCCGCGCCGGCTGAGGCGTCTATACGTGCGGCTGACGGTCGTCCTCGATGAAGACCGAGTGTGTGAACGCCCGCCGCCGGCGCAACGACAGCGCCCAGCCGGTCAGCACCACCGGGGCGACGTAAGCCCACCACGCGGGTCCGGTGGTGAAGGCCGTGACCGACGAGCCCTCGCCGACGACGTAGGTGCAGGACGTGCCGGGCGGCAGCCAGGTCCACGACGGCTCGCCGTAGTTGGAGTTCGCGAGCAGATCACAGCCGAGGTCGCCCCCGAAGTGGTGGCGCACCAGCAGGGCGGCGACGTAGCACCCGAAGGCCAGGATGCTTGCACCTGCGTCATCATCCGAAGGGCCCGTAGCCGTCTCGCCCTTACGGACCGAGACCTAGCCGCCCTGAATCACGATGGCAGGCTTACACGTTGCCGACCTCGACTATCGGAACCCTTCGTCGGCACTGCAAGAGAGTGCCTCGGCGTCAACGCCAACGTGAAGCGTGGGCGAGAGCGAGCACGGTCCGTGCCGCCGTCTGTTGATTACCCTCGGACCGTGCCCATTCCGGTAAGCGCGGGAAGGACGGCGAGCGCGACCCGCAGGTCAAGCGGCGCGGCGTCCACGCTGTGCCCGAGTATCTGCTCGGCCTTCTGCACTCGATAGGCCACCGTGTTCGGGTGCACGTGGAGCCGGGCCGCGGCGCGGTTGCGGCTGCGGTTCTCGTCGAGATACACCGCCAGTGCCTCGGCAGCCAACCGGATCGAGTCCTCATCTTGGGCCAGGGGACCCAGCACCCGTTCGACGAAGGCGCGGGCATGTTCGGGGTCGGAACTGGCCAACGCCGCCACGGATATCTCGTGGTATCGGACGATTCCCGCTCGGTCGACGAGCGCAGCGACGCGCTGCGCCTGGATCGCCTCCAGGTGTGACCGGCGGAAGCCGGGCAGTCCGCCACCGGGTTCCCCCACCGCGATGCGGGTGTCCGGAATCAGTGTCGCCGCGAGGGTGGTCAGTTCCTCCGCGGTGAAGGCACGGGCGCGGCTGATCCAGGCCTGGCAGGTGGTCACGCCGGTGGCGTGGATCAGGGTTCCCTCGGCGCCCACTGCGGCGCCCAGCGCGGCGAGCGCGCGGGAGAGGATGCGCTGCGGGTCGTCGGAGTCGACGCCGACCCCGGTCGCGGCGAGCACGCCGATGTGGTGGCGGCCCAGCTCGTACCGCAGCCGGGTGGAGGCCCGTTGCGCGTTGACCTCCTCCCCGCTGACGATCCCGCCGATCGCGGCGGCCCGATCTGCCAGGTCGCTGCGCATCCATCGCTCCCGCTCGACCTCGAGGGCCGCCTCGGCCTGCGTGGACGCGGCGTCGATGTAGCCGAAGGTCCAGCGGGACAGCAACGCGGCGGCGGTGGCGAGGTCGGCCGTTTCCGGGCAACGGTCGACGACGCGTTGGAACAGCCACTGCCACAGCCACTCGTGGCCGATCCGGTACGAGCGGACGAGGGCCGCAGAACGAACCTGACGGTGCACTCCGGCCACAGCGAAGGCGACCGTCGCAGTCGGCAACTTCACCTGGGAGGGATCGGCGCCGACCTCGATGATCCCGGCGAGCGACTCCAGCGTCTGCTCGGCGCTCAGGATGTTCTCGGCGGCGGTCTGGACGTCGGGCAGGACGTCGGGCAGCGAGCCCTGCATGTCGGCCACGAGGCGGACGGCGACGTCGTGGACCTGCGCACGGAGATCGGCCGCTGCCGGTTGCAGCACTGCGCGCCAGACGCGCTCGACGTCTGGATCCTGCAACGGCTCCCATACGGGCGGCACGTTGCGCAGGCTAGCGATCCGGTCCGAGGCGGTGTGCACAGGCTGGGGCGCCGAGGTCCCGGGGCCTTGGCGTGGGACGCCAAAGCGCGAGTGATTTCTGTCGTCCGACGCCGAGAGAGGGTTGTCGTCCCACACCTAACGTCGGGGCAACGCCACCGCCCAAAGCCGAGGAGTTTCCGTGACCACCACCACGCAACACATCGACCCGACCGAGGAACAGATCGCCGCCCTGGTCGACGCCGCGGAAACGAAGGCGTCGCCCGTGACCATGATCAACCTGCTCCGCTTCGACGGCGAGCGGGGTCGGGACAGCTACCTGCGCTACGCGGCGGAGGTCGGGCCGCACCTGGAGCGGGTGGGTGCCTCGCTGGTCTACGGGGGCAACACCGCCCAGACGCTGATCGGCGACGAGGACACCGCCTGGTGGGACGCGATCGTGATCGTTCGGTACCCGTCCCGCGCCAAGTTCCTCGAGATGGTCCTGGACGAGGGTTACCAGGCCATCTCACAGCACCGGGCCGCGGCCGTGACGACCTCCGGCCTGGTGGCCACCGACGAGTGGACCGAGCTGCACCCATGACTTCCCTGACGACTCGGCAGATCGTCGTCGAAGGGACCCGCTCCCCCGTCCTGATTGGAGCACCGGAAGGTGCCGATCCGAGCGAGGCGGTGGTCTTCGTCCACGGCAACCCGGGGTCAGGGTCGGATTGGAACTCACTCCTGAACGGCGTGGTTGCGCACACCCAGGTGATCGCCCCGGACATGCCGGGCTTCGCCGCCGCAGAGATGCGCCGGGACATCGACTACACCGTGGCCGGCTATGCGCACCACCTCGGCGGCATGCTCGACCAGCTCGGGATCGAGCGGGTGCATCTGGTCGCCCATGACTTCGGTGGTCCCTGGGCCCTGACGTGGGCGGCGGCAGCCAAGCCCCACCGGGTCGCCAGCTTCACCCTGATCAACACCGGAGTGCTGCAGGACTACCGCTGGCACCGGCTGGCCCGGATCTGGCGCATCCCGGTGCTCGGCGAACTGTTCCAGCTGGGCGCCCGCCGGGCCGGCGTTCGGATGCTGCTTGCCCACGACAATCCCGGTCTCAGCCGGAGCTGGGTGGAGCACCTGACGCGGCTGTTCCTTCCCGCTCGGCACCAAACGGGCCATCCTGCGGCTCTACCGCTCCACCGACGTCGACGCGCTGGCCGAGCTCACCGACGGGCTACGCGCCCACGATGCGCCGTGCCAGGTGATCTGGGGTACCGCCGACGTCTATCTCCCCACCGAGCAGGCGCACCGCCAGACCGAGGTGTTCCCCGCCGCGCAGATCCACCTGATCGAGGGCGCCGGGCACTGGGTGTGGCTCGAACGTCCCGACGACGTCGCCGATCTCGTGTTGCCCTTCCTCCGCCGCAACGTCGCCGACTGGCGCTGACCAAGCCGGTCGACCCGCCGAGCACCGTCGGCACCGACCCCTCCGTCCATTTCTCGAAAGGACTTCCCATGCCTCTGACCGTCTCCCCCGGCCCCGCCACCACCTCCGCTGGTGCCGTGCTTCCGCTGGTCGCCCTGCCGCAGGGTGAACTGCTCACCGTCAACGTGGAGAACATCCCGTTGATCGAGGACGCCCTCGGCGAGGGCGTGCACTTCACCCCGCTACGCCTCGACCTGGAGGCCGGGGCGTGGGTCGTGCTCGCCCGTTTCGCGCCGGGCGCCGTCGTCCCGTTGCACTACCACACGGGCATCGCCGAGGCCTACACCCTGAGCGGGCGCTGGCACTACCTCGAGTACCCCGACCAGGTGCAGACCGCCGGGTCCTACCTCTACGAACCCTCGGGGTCGGTGCACACCTTCATCTGTCCGGCCGACAACACGGAGGACACCATCGCGTTCATCCGCGTCGAGGGCGGCAACGTCAACTTCACCGAGGACGGCCAATTCCACTCGATCCTCGACGCGACCACCATCCGATACCTGACCGACACCCTCGCCGAAGCCCGTGGCCTCGGACCGGTCCCCTACGTCGGCGGCGGAGCCGCCGGCGTCCTCTGACCCACTGCAGTGAGTCCCGGACTCAAACCCAGGAGAGACCCGATGTCCACATCCCCTCAACACCCGCTCGACCCGACCACGCGAGTCGTCGTGATCACCGGCGCCGGTAGTGGAATTGGGCGTTCCCTCGCCGTGCAGAGCGCCGGGCCGGGTCGCCGGCTCGGCCTCTGCGACCGCGATCCGGCCGGCCTCGCGGAGACCGCTCAGCTCGCCCGTGCAAAGGGCGCCACCGTCGTCGAGTCGGTCGTCGACGTGTCCGACTCCGACCAGGTGACGAGCTTCGCCAAGGAGGTCCGCGCCGAACTGGGACTGCCCGACCTCCTGATCAACAACGCCGGGATCGGTGTCATCGGGGGCATCCTCGACACGACCCTCCCCGACTGGGAGCGACTCGTCGGCGTCAACCTCATGGGCGTGGTGCACGGCGTGGCCGCGTTCGGTCCGGAGATGGCGGAGCGCGGCAGCGGTCACATCGTCAACATCTCCTCTCTCGCCGGCGTGCTGGCGAGCCCCGGTCTCGGTGCGTACAGCACGACGAAGTTCGCGGTGTTCGGACTCTCCGAAGCCTTGGGGATGGAGCTGCGGCCGCATGGGATCACGGTCACCGCGGTGTGTCCCGGCGTCGTGAACACCCCGATCACGCAGACCAGCCAGTTCCGCGGCGGGAACTGCGACGCGCGACAGGCGAAGATGTCTGCGCTGTACGCCAAGCGCGGCTACACCGCCGACAAGGCCGCCGCGAACATCCTCAAGGCCGTCGGGCGCAAACGAGCCGTCGCCCCGATCACGCCCGAGGCCCACGTGCTCTACCGCCTGTCCCGGCTCACCCCGGGATTCGCCCGCCGCATCTCAGCTCTGATGGCCAAGGCAGCCGAATAAAGGCGGACGGTTCAGACCGAGGACCCGCGCTTTCATCTCAGGTGGGGCCCGGCGGCCGGACTTGAAGCCGTGAAGTGGCCGAGTTGCGCCGCGCGAACGCCACCGCGCCCGCGGTGACGCGCGTACCCGACCTTCCCCGGGGCAGGTCATAGGTCATGACATCGACCCTCCGCGCCCTGGTCCTGTGCTGCACCCTGAAATCCGGCGACTCCGAGTCCAGCTCCGAAATGCTCGGCCGCGAGATCCTCTCCGCCCTGGCCGATCACGATGTCGATGGCGAGCTGGTGCGCGTCGCCGATCAGAACGTGAAGTTCGGCGTGAGCACCGACGAGGGTGACGGCGACGGGTGGCCGACCATCCGGCGCAAGGTGCTCGACGCCGACATCCTTGCGATCGCCACGCCGATCTGGATGGGTCAGCCCTCCTCCGTGGCCAAGATGACCTTGGAGCGTCTGGACGCTGAACTGTCCGAGACCGACGAGCAAGGTCGCCCGAGCATGTACGACAAGGTCATGGTCGCCGCTGTCGTCGGCAACGAGGACGGCGCACACCACTGCTGCGCCGAGTTGATGCAGGCGCTCAACGACGTCGGCTTCACCGTCCCCGCCGCCGGCGGTACCTACTGGGTCGGAGAGGCGATGAAGAAGACCGACTACCTCGACGCCGGTCCGAAGCCGGAGACCACGGGAGCGGCCACGAAGGCGCTCGCCTCGAACGCAGCGCATCTCGCGCGCCTTCTGCGCGACGCCCCATATCCGAAGACTTGACCAACGATTCCTTTCACAGGCGACCGGGAGAGGTGCCCGTCAGCGGCTCAGGATGCGTTCTGCTCCGCGCACACCGGCCAGCAGCTCGGGATCCATTCCTTGCCCGCTGCGCAGAACACTGACGTTGCCGGCGGTTTCCATGACGACCGCCGCCACCTCCGACCTTCGAAGGATCCCGGCCTTGCGGAGTTGAGCCATCAGTTCGTCGTGGCTCAGGCGAAGGTGCCGCAGATTGTCCTCCAGGATCTCCTCCCCCGCCATCAGCAGCACCGGCTGGTTGTCGGCGATCCCGAGCAGCGCGCCGCGTCGGCGCAGCGTGGCGCTCACATACTGCACGCCGAACAGCAAGAGCGAGCCCCACGGCGCCGGCGGCCAACGGGACTGAGCCGAGCAGCGTCGAGGACCACGTGGACCCCACGGCCACCGTGGCCGCGAAATCGAAACTCGACATCGTCGCCAACGAACGCACGCCGGTGATCCGGCTGAGCGCGACGACGGCGAAGCACGCTCCGGCTCCCGCCAGAAGCACGACGCCCAACGTGCCCCAACCTGCCGAGAAGTCGTCGATGTCCCTAACCCGTCCTCCATCCACCCTCCGTGCCCCACTACCCGGTCCGTCCGCGGTATCCCGTTAGAGCCGGGCCCGTGAGGGCATAGCCCGCATTGTGAGTAAGCCGCTGGAGGACTACGCCCTCGTTGGCGATCTGCAGACCGCTGCCCTGGTCGCGACGAACGGGTCGATCGACTGGCTGTGCCTGCCCCGGTTCGACTCACCTGCCTGTTTCGCCGCCCTGCTCGACGATGAACGTGCCGGCACCTGGGAACTCGCGCCCGCGGGTGCCGACCGGTGCTCCGACCGCCGGTACCGCGGCGACACCCTGGTGCTGGAGACGGACTGGAACACCGCGCAGGGCAGCGTGCGGGTACTCGACTTCATGCCGCCCCGGGGTGACGACCCCGACCTCGTCCGCATCGTCGAAGGACGCAGCGGGCGGGTACCGATGCGGATGACGCTGCGACTGCGGTTCGACTACGGCCGCAGCGTGCCCTGGGTGCGCCGAATCACCGGCCGCACTGCCGCGATCGCCGGGCCCGACTCCATCTGGCTCGACACGCCCGTAGCGACACACGGAGAGAACCTCACCACCGTCGCGGAGTTCGAGGTCGCCGCCGGGGACCGGGTGCCGTTCGTCCTGACCCAGCACCCCTCCCATCTACCGCCGCCGAGCCCGGTGCACCCTGAGCGGGCGCTGCAGGCGACCGAGTCGTTCTGGTCGGACTGGATCTCCGGGTGCCGGTACAGCGGTCGCTCGGCCGACCTGGTTCGCCGGTCGCTGCTCACGCTGAAGGCGCTGACGTACGAGCCGACCGGAGGCATCGTCGCCGCCCCGACGACGTCACTGCCGGAGGAACTGGGTGGGGTACGCAACTGGGACTACCGTTACTGCTGGTTGCGGGACGCGACGTTCACGCTGCAGGCTCTGATCGGTGCGGGCTTCATGGCGGAGGCCCGGGCGTGGCGGGAGTGGTTGCTGCGGGCGGTCGCCGGCGATCCGGCCGACCTGCAGATCATGTACGCCGTCGACGGTGCGCGTCGCATCCCGGAGATCGAGCTCGACTGGCTGACGGGTTACGAAAACTCCCGCCCGGTTCGCGTGGGCAACGCCGCCGCCGGCCAATTCCAACTCGACGTCTGGGGCGAGGTTCTCGAGGGTCTACACGTCGCGCGCGAAGCCGGGCTCGCCACCAATGAGGACTCGTGGGCCCTGCAGCGCCATCTGCTCGACTTCCTGGAAGGGAACTGGGACCGCGACGACGCCGGTCTGTGGGAGGTCCGTGACAAGGACCGGCCCTTCGTGCACTCCAAGGTCGTGGCCTGGGCCGGCCTCGACCGCGCCGTGCAGGCGGTGGAGAACCACGGCCTGGACGGTCCGGTGGAGCGTTGGCGGGCGCTGCGGCAGCGCATCCACGGCGAGGTCCTGCGGCGCGGCTTCGACCCCGACCGCAACACCTTCACCCAGTTCTACGGCTCGCGCGGACTCGACGCGGCGCTGCTGCTGCTCCCCCGCGTCGGGTTTCTTCCGTGGACGGACCCGCGGATCGTCGGCACGGTGGACGCGGTGCGCCGCGAGCTCGATCACGGCGGATTTCTGCTGCGTTATTCACCCGACGCCGACGGCGGGATCGACGGCCTGCCCGGCGGCGAAGGGGCCTTCCTGATCTGCACCTTCTGGCTCGTGGATGCGTTGCAAGGCATCGGCCGCACGACGGAGGCAGCGGACCTTTTCACGCGCCTGTGCGCCCTCGCCAACGACGTCGGCCTGCTGGCCGAGGAGTACGACGCCGGCGCCGGCCGGATGGTCGGGAACTTCCCGCAGGCGTTCAGCCACATCGGGCTGGTCAACGCCGCCCGTCATCTCGACCCGGCGTCGCCACCGGTGATCGGCGAGACACTCGGCGCCGGCCGTCCGACGGAACGCTGATGCGGGCGGTCACGATCCGGCCGGGTCGGCCCGGAAGCTTGGAACTGGTGGATCTTCCGGAACCCGAGGCCACGCCGGAGGACCTGCTGGTCGCGGGGCTTGCTGTCGGCGTCTGTGGCACAGACCGGGAGATCGCGGCCGGGGAGCACGGAAGCGCGCCACCGGGATCGGACCGACTCGTCCTCGGGCACGAGTCGCTCGGTCGGGTACGGGCGGCGCCGCCGAGTAGCGGCTTCGCTGCCGGCGACCTCGTGGTTGGCGTGGTGCGCCGACCGGACCCGGAGCCCTGCGGTGCCTGCGCGCACGGGGAGTTCGACATGTGCCGCAACGGCCGTTACACCGAACGCGGCATCATCGGCCGGCACGGTTTCGCCTCGGAGGTCTGGACGGTCGAGCCGGACTTCGCGATCAAGCTCGACCCGGGCCTGGCCGGCGCCGGGGTGCTTCTCGAACCGACCTCGATCGTTGCCAAGGCATGGGAGCAGATCGAGCGCATCGGCGCCCGATCCTGGTTCGAACCGCGGACCGCGCTGATCACCGGCGCCGGACCCATCGGGCTCCTCGCCGCGCTGCTCGCCGTCCAGCGCGGTTTGGAGGTCCATGTACTCGACCGCGTGACATCGGGGAGAAAGCCTGATCTGACGGACCGTCTGGGCGCTACGTACCACACCGGCGACCCCGGAGAAGTGGCGTCACGGCTCCGTCCGGACGTCGTCATCGAAGCCACTGGGGCTCCTTCCGTCGTCTGGTCGGTCTTGGCGAACACAGACCATTACGGGATCACCTGCCTGACCGGCGTGTCCGCGGGAGGCCGCGAGATTCCCGCCGATCTCGGCGCACTGAATCGTGGCCTCGTGCTGGAGAACGACGTGATCGTCGGATCGGTGAACTCCAACCTCCGCCACTACGCGGCGGCCGCCGACGCCTTGGCTGCCGCAGATCCCAGCTGGTTGTCCGGCCTGGTAACCAGGCGAGTGCCACTGAGCACGTGGCGTACCGCGTACGAGCCCCATCCGGAGGACATCAAGATCGTCCTCGACCTGACCGAATAACCCGCGGCGGTTCGCGCTGCGCAACGTGGAAGGACATCTCATAACCGTCGCCGGCAGCATGCTTCAGGCTTTCCCCGAAGACTTGGGCACCACCGACCTGGACAAGCTGCGCGCTTGCATCGACGCCTGTTTCGACTGCGCCCAGTGTTGCACCGCGTGCGCCGATGCTTGTCTGAGCGAAAGCATGGTGGAGGGGCTGAAGACGTGCATCCGGACCGACCTCGACTGCGCCGATATCTGTGCCACGACGGGACGTGTGCTTTCCCGTCGCACCAGCTACGACGCACTCCTGACGCGCGCCATCTTGGAGGCATGCGCAGCCGCGTGTCAGAAATGCGGCGACGAGTGTGCCGCACACGCCGAGATGCACGAGCACTGCCGCATCTGCGCGGACGTCTGCCGCCGTTGCGAGCGAGCATGTCGCGACCTCCTCGACACCATCGCGTGAGCTGAGGGGGCCGTGCCGCGCCGAGGCTGTCACCCCTGGCTGACCTTCGTTCACGTGGGGCGCTGCGCCCGACCTCAAGGACTGACAGTGGCGTCCTCGATTCCTTGAGATCGAGATACCCGCAGGCCGCTGCCAGCCACCTTGAGAGCCGACGGCCGGACTTGAACCGGCAACCGCTCGATTACAAGGCGGACGACAACCACCGCAACTGACCTCTTGAGCGTGCTCGAATGTCAGAATCGCCCCCTACACCCACTTGAACCACCACGGCCGCCGCGATTTCAACGTCAGACTTAACGTCACGCGAGGGGCCACGCTTCGACCTGCCGTCAGAGGCAGAACCCCGAACCCGCGGAGTGCGAGCGGACGGGTAACCCAGTTTCATCGATGGTCACTCGGCCCCTGGTCTCCGCCTCGGGACGCACGTGACGTAGAGGTGCAGTCGGCTCACTCACCTGCGGCGAGTGAAAACCGGCGACGCGTATGAACCCCAGAGCCGATTGTTCCAGCCGTTGATTGCGTTGGAGAAGCGCGAGTAGATGTGCATGTCGAACGGAACGTCGGCGGCCGGCACCGCGAGATAGCTGCCGATCCGTTCGCGATCGGCTGGCTTTAGGTGGGCGCACGCGAAGTTGAAGCGGTCGTAGGCCGCGGGCTCACCGAACACGAACCAGAAATAGTCGAGGGTGGAGCGGATCTCCTCGGCCGCGCGTCGAACGGGCGCGGTGTTCGCGGCGGCGATGAACCGAGACGGAGCGTTCTCGATGAGCGCACACACTTCGTCGGTGATTCCAGCCAACAGGTGTCCGGCATAGCACAGCGCGAGGAGCCGCGCGGCTCCGGCGTAGGGGCGCGAGAGGCCCAGTGCTGTGCCGCTGCCGTGGTGGTTCGGCAGCGTCCCGAGGTCTCTGGCGGCATCGTGAGTTGGGTGCACGAAACGGCCCAGGAACGTGTAGTGCGCTTGGACTCGCTTCTCTGTCTCAATGTCGAGGAGATCGTTCAACGCGAGGCATTGGAGTAATGCGTCGTACGACAGGTAGTGCCGGTACTGACCGATTGCCTCGGCCCGGTGCTTCTTGCGAGCGGCGACGACCTCCGTTGGATCCGGGTAGTACGTGAAGTAGTCCGCATCCTTCAGCCGCATCGTTTCGGGGCGGAAGTTCTGGAACGCGAAGTAGTGGACCGGGACACGAAGGTCCGGCTCATCTGTGCTCGACAGACCCTCGAAGACGTGCATGATGTGCCGGCTAGCGCGGGGGTACTTGGACACGGAGAGGTAGGCCGACTCCCCGGCGGCGAACTTGAGATCCCGCTCTTTCTGACGCCGCGCAAGCGCCGTCGCGAAGTCCTGGTTCGAGTTCGACAAGTCCTCGACTCGGAAGTAGCGGGTGCCACGGCACATCAGCATCAGCAGCAGGTAGTGCTCGAGCAACGATCTACTGAGGCCGAGTGCATCGGCGACTCGGTTGTTCTCTGCGAGAAGCACGCAAGTGTCGGCTGTTTCGATCCGGAAGTTGGCGAAGTCGGCAATGTCGCTGTAGAGCGCCTGATGGATCGCGGACGTCTTCCATCCCCAGGACACGTACTCGCTGATTAAGTCGCGACAGAGTCCGGCGGCCAGCTCAATCTCGGCCTCGATCGGATCGGCGGTGGCCCCCACGTGGATCAAGGTAGGCGGTGCTACCGACCACTGCTACGGCGGACCTGGCAGGCTGAGTGTGCGACCTGGCGGAACTTCCGGCGTCTTCGGACGCCGATTTCCGTAAGCGAAGGTGCTGAGAGTCCCCTCACGGCGGACTCCCGCCCGCCATGAAGTGCGCCGCGAAGTCGTCGTCGGATAGGTCAGGCCCACCGTGCTCAACCCCGTAGTCGGCTTGGAACCAGACGCTCGTCAGGCTCTGCCCGCGGAACTCGAACCTGGGGCTGACGAGCACACAGCCCGGGAGAAAGTACTTACGGACTACCGGATCGGACTCGGCATCGCTCGACAGGAACACCCTTCCGCTGGTGCCCGCGATGAACCGCGGCGGTCCACCGATCGGCGAGAAGACATGGTTCACGATCTCGGTGAGTATCTGGATTGCCTCTAGAGCCAAGGCTCGCATCGTCGACAAGAGGTCCGGCCGGTAGTGAACGACTTGGTTGCGAATCGCTCCCAGTCGCTTGTAACGCTGGGCGACAGGGACGGTGAGCACCCCCCACTCCAACAGGGCTGCGATCACGCGATCCCAGTTGTCTGTCGAATCCTTGTTCGCGATCTTCGAAGTGGCCGGGTGCGCTGCGAACTCGCCTCGCAGATCGAGTAGTAGGTCGTTGAAAATCCGCTCGCCGAGTCCTGCGCTTCCCAGAAGGGAGCTGTGGTACGACCCCAAAGTGAAGGCTCTGCGCGTGTCGTCGATGAACGGATTGTGTGAACCGATGACGGACCAGGGAGCCGCTCCGAGGGCCGCGAAGTCGTTGATCTTCCTGTTCCCCTGCTCCACCCCGAAGGCGTGTAGCAAGTGCTCACAGATCCTCTGCCGAGCCTCCTCAGCCTGACTGCGCATCGGCTCCGCCATGGCTTCGTCGACTGGCTGCAGCATGAGGGCTCGAGAGTCGAACTGCATCTCAACTGGCATGTACCGGCGAGAGCCATCGGCAGCGGTTCTTACCTCACCCAACATCGCTTGGGCCGTCTCCATAGGGCGCTCCCTGTTCCCTCCTGGCCAGATCCGCCCAAGCCCTCGATTGGCCTCACCTCATCGGCGAGCAACTACCTCGAGGACCGGCTGGCACACGAATATCCGGCCGTAGGTCCTGCCGGTGAGCTCCCGGATCACCCCGAGCTCCTCGAGCTTACGTAGGGCGTTGTTGGCCGGCGGGTAGGTCACCGAGTGCCGGTCCGCCGCCTCGCTCGGCGTGATGTACGGGTATCCGATCAAGTCCTCCGCGATGTCGAGAATTACCCCGCGCGCCTTGTTCCTCCGGATCAGATCCAGGATCGACTGACGGATCGTCAGCAGGTCGTCGGTCCGTTTGATCATGTCCCGAGCCTGCGCGTCCACGGCCTGGCAGAAGAACTGAATCCAGTCGTCGTACCGGCCGGTGAGCGAGACGTTGAGCAGGTGGACCTTGTACTGCTCCTTGCGGTCTTCGAACCAGGGCGAGATGTTCAGCAGCGGGAAACTCAGCGCGTTCTCCTGGACCAACTGCAGGACCACGATCAGCCGGCCGATGCGCCCGTTCCCGTCGCTGAAGGGATGCAGGGTCTCGAACTGGTAGTGCCCGAGCGCACACTTCACCACGAGCGAGAGATCGTCCTCCGCGTTGATCCACGACTCCCATGCACTCACCCCGTCGACCAACACCACGCCGGGGGGAGGCGGCACGAAACGGGCGTGCTCAACACCTCGCCCTTCGTCGCCGATTGCAACGTGACGTTGGCGAAGCTGCCCTGCGTCGTAGAGATCACCGCGGGTGCCTTTGACCAGGATCCCCTGCAGCTCGTTGATGACGGTCACGCAGATCGGCTTCTTGGCGATCAGCTCTAGACCACGTTCGGCAGCGCGGACGTAGTTCATGACCTCACGGACCTCTGGGCTGCGGCGGGAGTCCTCGACGAAGTCCGCCTCGAGCACCTCAGCAATCGGGGCGTAGGTCCCCTCCAGTGCTGAGGTGCTCTGCGCCTCGCGCCTCAGCGCCGGACGAACAAGCAAGCTCGGGTTGGGCAGGCGCCGGACGCCGGCTTCCAACTCCCCGATCGCCTGATGGGCGGCGGCGACGGCCTTGTGGGTCCGGCTGGACAAGGTGACGTCCGCGGGTAAAGGCGTCGGCACGAACGCAAACGTGTTCACCGGCTTGTCCGCCAGTGCGTCGTGCAACGTAACGGGCTGTAGCTCCCCGATCGGCGACCCTCGAAGCTGTTCGACCCGCACGGCTCCCCCAGTTCGCGGCACTGGTCGGATCCTTTCAATGCCCGCCCACAATTTATAGGACAACCCGACTTCCTATAAATCTATCCCTGTGATTCATGGGATCGCTAGGGCCCGCCGCAGTCGAGACGGCAGGTGCCCACAGGCGACAAGAGTGGGCTGAACCGCTCGATGATGATGTCAAGATCCTCAACGTCATCGATGTCGCAAAACAGCTAGTAGACCGCGTTTCCGCAGGTCAAAGAGCCGACGGCCGGACTTGAGCCGGCAACCGCTCGATTACAAGTGTCGTACACGCCGTTCTCGGCCGTCCGCGGAGGGCCGCTGAAGACGCTCCTCGGGCCGCTGAGCTGCGCAGACGTGTCCAAGGCGGTCCTTTGGTGTCCAGGCGAATCCGTGCATGACGGTCGACCCACGTGACATCGGCCACCGGGGTCGAGGTTCCTTGTCGCTCCCGACCACGAAGACCTCTGGCACGATCCGTCGCTGCTCGACCTCTGACCGAGCCGAGCGGCCACTTGAACGGGCCACCCGTGCGTCGCCTCAAACGTTGAACCGAAACGTTGCCGACGTCGCACTGACCTGCGCCGACGCGGCTGATTGTGGCGCTGACCTGCGGAAACGTCTCACCACGTTTCCCGACGATTCCCGCCGATTCTCGCGATCCTGCGGACTATCTGCGGACTGGCGGCGGACGGTGACGGTCACGCGGAACCGCACTCAGCCGGAGGCGGACGAGTCCCGGCTGCCAGCGGCCGATGCAACGGCGTCGGCCAGGGCCAGCACCTCCAACATGCTGCCCCGCGCCGCGTCGCCTTCCGGCGGCTCGGTCACGTCCCCCCACTGCCCCACCTGATCTTCCGCCCAAGCGGCCCACTCGTCGGCAGCCTGGAGTTGCATTGCCAGGAACCGCCCCACCAACGAGATCAGGTGGACGCGCTGGGGGAAGGGGCCCTCCCCGTCGACGTACTGCCGAGAGATGCCCGCGATGAGGGCTGCTTGGTCGGCCAACTGCTCCCGCATCGTCCGGAGCGTTGCGAGTGCCTGTTCGCCCGTTCCGTTCTCACCGAACGTGACCCGCAGCACCGCTTCTGACTCAAGCTGCAGCGGCTCGATCGGGCTGCTGCCCAGCCACTCGCGAAGCGCGGCCCGACCCCGGTCGGTGATCTCGTACACCGTCCTCGGGCGCGCTCCCACCAGTTCGTCGGTCGCAGTCGCCAGCCCGTGAGCGACAAGATTCCTCGGCTCGTCATACACCCCCCGCTCGGCGCGCGGCCAGAACATGCCCACGCTGCGGTGCATCTGCTTCGCGAGCTCGTAACCAGACCACGGCCGGATCGCCAGCAGCGACAAGATCGCGTGCGACGTGGTGGTCAGTTTTTTCACGCCGTCCCCCTTGCGCTGGGTAACCGTCAGCGCCATAGTCGTTTACTGCATTTTGCAGTATATGGGAGGTGTCGCATGAACGTGGGTATTGCCGGCGTTGGGATCTCCGGCCTGCAGCTGGCGCTGTTCCTGCAGCAACGCGGCGTCGCGACGACCGTGTACTCGCCGCAGCCAGTCGCGACGTTGGTGAACGGGCCGATTCCGAACTTCGTCACTCGGTGGGCGCCCACCGTTGAGCGCGAACGCGCTCTCGGCGTCGTGGATCCAGACGCCCGACCGAACCGGCGAGTACGTATTCGGGTGGCCGCACAATCGGAGATCGTGGTGGAGGGCGTGCCGCGCGGACCCGCTGACACCACCGACTTCCGGATCTACTTGCCGCATCTGCTGGAGACTTACCTGGACCGCGGGGGAACGCTCCGGATCGAATCCTGTGGGCCCGAAGACGCCACAAATCTAACGGGCCGTCATGACCTGTTGGTGGTGGCTGCCGGGCGCGACGGCTGGGGCGGGATGTTCGTCCGCGACCCCGCCCGGTCTCCGCACCAAACGCCACCGCGGCTGCTCGCGGTCGGCCTGTTCGACGGCATCGACCTCCCCGCCGAGACCGACCTGGAGTTCAGCGTCGTTCCCGGAGTGGCGGAGGTATTCCATATCAGATTCCGCTCCTTCCACGGTGTCACCAGCCAGATCGCCATCGGAGCGGTGCCTGACGGCCCGCTCGGCGAGACCTGGCAGCAGCTGTGCGACGACAACGACGGCGCGGCGGCCTGTTCTGCGGAGTTCCTGCGCGCACTGCGCACGCACGCCCCACACGTAGCCGCCCGGGTCGACGAGCCGGCGTTCCGGATCCACCGCCCCGAGGACTTGCTGCGCGGTCGGATCCTGCCAGTGGTGCGACAAGCGTGGACGCGCGTCGAGGAACGAGTGGTGATGGCCGTTGGCGACGCCTGGGTGCTCAACGACCCAGTCGTGGGGCAAGGGGCCAACCTCGCCTCGCGGGCCGCCTTCGTCCTCGGCGCGGCGATCGCCGCGGGCGGTCCTTACGACGAGGCCTTCGCCCAGCGGACCGAGGCGGCGATGTGGGCACAGGCGGAGGCTCCCACCACCCTGACCAACGCCTTCCTCGAACCGGCACCGCCGCACGTCGTCGACCTATTGGTCCGGGCGAGCACCGACCGAGACCTCGGGCACAGGATCGTCGACGGGTTCGGCCATCCCGAGGACATGTTGGCCATGCTCACCCCACCACCCAGCTCTATGGCGCCAGCCTGCTGAACGCGCGCGACTGTCGCGGGAGAAGGTCGCAGCACCTCAGCCACTGACCTGCCGACACCGCTCAGGGGAAACCGCTCGCGCCGGGAGCCCAGAGCCTCCGGCCCGGTCCGCAGTGCCGAGCGTGCCACCCAAGTCATTCCGAGGCTCGCCGCCGGGCGGCTCACCGTGCCGTCTCGGGTCACCACGAACGTCTCGGCGAAGGCGGCCAGCGAATAGCCGCGCCCGGTTCCGGCGGTGTTGCGGCCGGGCGGGATGCCGTAGCCGGGCGCTCGGGCTGTGACGGTCACAGGGTTCAAGTCAGCCTCTCGCTACGGGCCGGGCAGCCACTAGGACAGTCGCGGCCGTGCTCGCCGCGCGCAGGTTCATCTCCCCGCAGAACGCTGTCCTGAATCACAGCGCCCAGCGCCGCCGGAAACCGATCCTGTTGGAACGGGAACGGAAGGCTGCGGAACATTTCACTCGGATCCGTCACCGACCTGATGTTGCCAGAGGACCGGTCACCGCCGCCGGAGTCAGATCGCGTCGGCCCACCTGGAAGCGCGGCAGACGATAGACGGGAACTAAACGTTGGAGCGGAGCTCGACAGCGTTCCCGCCGCGCATCACGGGTCTTTAGCGCTCGGGTCGGAATCTTCAGCAATGGCTGCGTCGATCCTGCGGACGAATCCGTTCACTCGCTCTGCCGCCTCCTCGACCGTGCCGGCCAGGTCTTGGTGACTGAGACCTTCGCAAGCTCGGTTGTAGATGGCGGGCCAGTGCGGGTGCGCGTGGACCGCAGGTGGCCAGGCATGCTCGGCGCGCGCCTGGAAAACCGCTACGCAGGCTGATCGGGTCTGTTCCAGATCGGCGTCGGCGAGGAGCGCCTCGAGCAGCTGGAGGTCGACGAGGTCGTGCGCCCGGTCGTTGGACTTCGGCGGTGTCAATGTGGCGGTGCAAGCGTGCAGCTTCTGCGCGATCTGCCACGGGATCGTCATGCATGGCACGGCGGCAGCGCCCGGGATTCCGACCAGGCTGAGGGCGTCGGAGCCGACTGCGTCGAAAGCGTCGGCGTTGCCGGCCTCGACCGTCGACACCTCGATCGGCACCGAGGCGAAGCCTTGCCCGTGGTAGCTCACCTTGGCGACGAACCGTCGCGGCTTGATCGCCAGACCCGGGACATCAATCTCCTCGGGCGCAGTGAAGACGGCGGTGAAGCCTGACCATCCGACCTCGCCGGCTTCGGCGAGCGACTCGTGGACTTCGGCGATGTCGTGACGGGCAACGGTGTCGAGATCCCGGGAGGTCCTGGAGTCAGCCACCCCGCGACGCAACTCCAACGACGATCCGCCTTTGACCAGAAGCAGCGGTTCAGCCGAGTCGCCGGTCGAACGCGACGCCAGCTGCGCGACGACGAGCATCGCCACGTGCTGCTGGACACGGCCGAAGACCAGCCCTTCGCGCTTCGCGGTCTGAAAGAGCCGATCGCGCAACGACCGCAGGTTCGACGGCGGGGAGTCGTACTGCTTCACGATGACCTCCGTTCCCGGGGTCGGACGTCAGCTGCCCCGAGCTCGGCGCGCAGTTGCGCTGCGACTGCCCGACGGAGGGTACCGGCGCGCTCGGCCCGCTCGATCGCTTGCCGCAGCTGATGCGGGTCGGTCCCGGTCGCGCCGCAGTCCCGGATGGTCCGCGCGACGGTCGTGACCGGCAGCCCGTCCACCTGCGTGACGTCCGCATCGACCAGGTCGCGGCGGTGCATCCGGTAGAGCGCCCCGCCGGCCGCCCGCGGATGGTTGTCCCGCGGAACCGAAAGATGGATACGCGAGGGATTGACGTCAGATAGTTCGTGGAGCACCAGCGCCGACTCGTGGGACACCACGCCCCGGCCGAGCGTCCAGGCCACGGCCGCCGCCAAATCGTCGTGCGCGCCCCGCGGCAGGATCGGCACTCGATAGACACCCCGCCCTGCCCGTTCAAGCCGGCCTCGCGCAGCCATTAGCCGCAGCTGGGTCGGATCGATGTCCAGCTCGCGGGCGTCCCGGGTCGTGACATAGCCGTGCTGCTCGGCGGCGCGCTCGACCAACCGATCCCACAACTGCATGTGCTAGATCGTATCACCGGAATACGTTTTAGCACACACTTTGCCGCCGCGGGCGTGAGCACGCTTCCCGGAGGAGTCGCCCACCGCTGGCTGGCGCAGGACGTCCTGTCCGTGACGGCGTGAAATCGGCGAGCCCGATCGACCTTCAGATCGGGACGCCGCAAGCCGCTGACCAGCCACTTTTGAGACGGAAAGCCCAGTCTCACGGAAACCGCGGAAAGCAGCTTTCCGAGCGGCGGGCGTCCGATGTAGCCGTGTCGGTCCGTAGGCTGTCAGCGCTTCCGGCGATGATGTGGAGGGTCTGCGGAGCAGGCCAGGCGGAGGTGCATCGTGGCGTTCCCGGCAGCCGTCGCGGCGGCACTGTCCGGCGCAACCGTTCGGCAGCTCTCCTACTGGCGAACCCAGCGCGAAGGGCGCCCCGCGCTCCTAGTTCCTGAGTACGGCACTCGTCCACGGGTGAGCTACTCCTACCGCGACGTCGTAGCCCTGCGCGTGTTCGGGCAACTCCGCGACGAGTTGTCGCTGCAGAAGATCCGCAAGGCGGTCAGTTGGCTGCAGGAGAACCACCCGGACACGCGCCTGTCTGCGCACAGCCTCAAGGCTGAACCAAGCGGGCGATCGATCGTCTGGATCAGCGAGGACGGCGAGTACATCGACGTTGTCGAACGGCCGGGCCAAGCAGGGATCACCGTCGTCATGGAAGACGTCTTCGGCGCGTTCGTTTCACGTCAAGGCGCGAAGGTCCCCGACCTCCGTCACCCGGCTGCAGGGCTGCAGGTCGACCCAGGAGTTCGAGGCGGTTACCCGGTCATCGCCGGCACCCGCATCCCCTACGACGTGGTCGAAGGTCTACGCGCCGACGGAATGCCTCCGTCAGAAATCATGGACCTCTACCCAGGCGTGGCTGCAGCGGCTGTTCAGGGCGCCGCTGAGTTCGCTCAACTCGTCGCCCACCACGAACCCACGCACAGCGCGGCATGAAGCTGCTGCTCGATGATGATGTGCCAGCACCCCTCACCGAGCTGCTGAAACACCTGCTGCGTGGCCACCAGGTCGACCATGTCTATGGCATCGGGTGGGGCGGGAAGAAGGACGTCAACCTGTTCCCGGACGCGGCCAAGGCGGGCTACCACGCCTTGCTCACCAACAACCTCCGCCAGTTCAACGACCCAGTCGAGTGCCGGGCGATCCAACGCTCGGGCCTGCATCACATCGGATAGGAGCTGACGGACGGCCTTGACGGCCTGGCGATCGCCACCGGGGCAATTTGTGCGGCCATCAGGCCGGCGATCGCCGCGCTCGACAAAGCGAAGAGCCAGCGGATCGTCCGCATCCGAGGGCTCAGCGTTAGTGCCCGACGGTTCACGATCACCAACCCCGCCACCGACCGCCCCAGCGCCTACTGGCCCTGATCCTTTGGCTCCTCCCAGGACGTCGCCCGGAACAACGCCACTGCAACTCTCGATCGCGTGTTCGGACCGAAGCGTGTGACATCGGCGGCCCCGATTCCTTGAGATCGAGATACCCGCAAGCCGCTGACCAGCCACTTTGAGAGCCGACGGCCGGACTTGAACCGGCAACCGCTCGATTACAAGGCGAGCGAGGACCGCCTCCTACAGCCTCTACAAGTCGCTGACCTGCTGTGATTCCCAACTCCAGTCGACAGAAATCGCAGCAGTTCGCGCTCGTTCATTGACAGGTTCATTGACGAGAAGCCTTCGCTCTCGGGCCCGGATCCGCGGCCCGACCACAGAAAGAAATTTCCCGCCGGAGCCCACAATCGCGCTGACCATCCGATGCGCAACGAGCCCGAAGTCGACGTCCTGTGATCGGGAGGGGGGCCGTCCCCTGGAGACCTACGAGCGAGTCCGCCGCAGCGTGTCACGAAAGTTTGCGTACATGCTGCGTACAAACGATCAAGAGCCCCGACCGCCTGAGGGGCAATTAGGGCTCTGACCTGTAGAAACGGAGTAGCGGGGGCCGGACGTTTAACCTGCGCCTCTGGGTTAGGAGCGCGCCGGACATCGGAATTCAGCGCCTGGTCGTGCGGGCCGTGACGAGCCGGACCACTTGGCCATCGATCAGCGCCGCCGCGGCCAAGCGCGCAGGACGAGATAGTTGCCCTCCAACTAGGGGCCGGTGCGAACGAACGGCTCCGCCGACCGCGGGCGGCAGCTTGGGAAGGCAGGCGCAATGCTCTCCGCGACACCGCCGCCGGTGTTCGGCAGCGGAGACATGTCCGTCACGGTCACCGCAGAGAAGAGTGCGCGGCGGCCCCTTCCGGCTCACAATCGGAAGGGCCGCCGCTGTCGGTGGCGCTGTGCGCGGGACTGGGCCTTGGGCAAGTCGCTGCTACGCCATCAGGTAGATGCCGATGAGAGCTCCTGAGGTCAGCAGAATCCACGCGTTGAAGGCCGTGCGCAGGAGCGCTGGGGCGGCGCGCAGGTCCATGAAGTGGGCACCGACCAGGTACACCTTCAGGAAGGCGACCGCGATGACGGCTACGGCTGCAAACGTCTGCGGGCCATGGCCGACTCCGAGCCACCAGGAGATGCAGGTGGCGATGACTAGCGTGACCCAGGCGAAGGCAACGGGTGCCTTGATCAATTGATTGGTTTCCATGTGCCTATCCGACGAGGTAGAGCAGCGCGAAGAGGACAATCCACAACAGGTCGATGAGGTGCCAGAAGCTGGCGCACGACTCCAGGTTCCGAATGTCCCGCGTTGCCAGGTGCGGCTTGCGGGACACCGCGAGCATGAACGCGAGGGCGAGGAGTCCGACCAACAGGTGGAGCAGGTGGATTCCCGAGAACACGTAGTAGTACATGTAAAAGTCGTTGGTCGAGGGCTTGTAGCCGTGTCCAAGGTGATCGCTCCACTCAAAATACTTGTTGATCACAAAGGCGATCCCGCAGGCCATCGCGAGGACGAACAGTCGCGGGGCCCTGCGAGCGGCGCCGTCCTTGCACGCCTGGAGGCCCATCACGACGCATAACGAGCCCGTGATCAACAGCAGGGCGTTCAGCGCACCGAAGGTCAGGCTCATGGTGGCGCGCGAGGCATCGAAGACTGATCCCTGCTGCGCGCGCGCGTAGAGGAACACACCAAACATCAGGCTGAAGGCGAGCAGGTCCCCGAAGATGAACACCCAAATGCCGGCCTCGCCGGGGACGTGCCCGCCGGTCCTGCGCGTCGACGCCCGCGTGGCCGCATTCGAGCGGCCACTGTCGTGAAAGGGATCGGCGAAGATCGCCTCAACGCTCACGATGCCGCCCAGCCGCCATCGACGGGGATCACCGCCCCGGTGATGAAGGAGGCCTCATCAGAGGCGAGGAAGGCGATCACCGAGGCGACCTCCTCCGGCTGGCCGTAGCGCTTGAAGATCTGTCGCGCGAAGAAGGTCGACTCAACCGCGGCCCTGTCCTGCTCGGGCAGGTCACGGAGAAACGCTTTGGGCATCGCGGTCTCGATGGTGCCCGGGCATACCGCGTTGACGCGGATGCCGGCGGCACCGAGGTCCAGGGCGAGGGTCTTTGTCATCGCGGTGATCGCGCCCTTGCTTGCGGCGTACGCCGGCATGCTCGGAAACGCATTGGTACTGGCAATCGAGGCCAGGTTGATGATCGAGGCGTTAGCGGCCACGCGCAGGTGGGACAGGGCGGCTTGCACGAGGAAGAACTGACCCATGACGTTGACCTCATGGATGCGCGCCCAGGTTTCCACCGTCTGGGTTTCGACCGCGCCGCCACCGACGACGCCGGCGATGTTGACCACTGTGGTGATGGCCTCGAAGGAGTAGGAAGCTGTCGCGACCAGGTCACGCCGGAGCGAGGCGTCGGTGATGTCGCCCGGCACGGCGACGGCGGCGCCACCGGCGTCCAGGCATTGGCGCTCGGTGTCGGTCAGTGCGTCCTTGTCCAAATCGGTCAACGCGACCCGGGCCCCTTCTTGGGCGAAGCGAATCGCGGTCGCCTTGCCGATTCCACCCCCGGCTCCGGTGATGATGGCCACGACCTGCTCGAGCCGGTTGCCCATACGCTCGCTCTGTTCGTTCACGGCCGTTCCGACTGACCGAGGCGGTGGCCCGCTGACGCCGGCTCCAACGCCGGTTCGGCAATCACGGTCCGTTGCTCCGTCGACGGGTGCTCGGGGTCGTACACCAGCCCGCGATTGATGTTTCTCAGCGTCAGCACGCACATGACGGCCAGCCAGGCGAAGAAGGCGACGGCCGGCGTCCACATACCGATCAGACCGGTCCACGACATGGCCCCGTGCTTGAAGAAGATGAGCAGCGCACCAGGGGCATAGAGCAATCCAGCCCAGATGCACAGGAAGCCCGACCAGCGCGGGTAGACCGCGCCCTCGTCCGGGTCCATGAGGATGGCCGCCCCGAGCGCGATGTTCCAGATCGTGAAGGTTGGCCACGTGCAGAGGAAGAGGAACCAGCCGGCGGTGTGACACATCTGGGTGATCTCCGGGTCGATGGTGTCGGGCCGGAAGGCCGCGGTCATCCACATGACGCAGGTTGCGAGCACGACGGCGACGCCGGCTCCGATGCTCGTCAGCTGGACGTAGGTCAAGATCGGGAAGGCACCCTCGCGGCGGCGCACCTGGGCGGCCATCGATACCCCCCACGGACCGATCAGCGCCATGCTGATGATCATCAAGACCATCCCGATACGGATGCGGTCGGTGTGCGCGACATACATGTCGGCGACTTGTTGAGCGCTGTCATCCGCGGAGATCCACGGCGGCATCACTCGAGCCATGAGGATCGCGCCGATGAAATAGAGCACTCCCAAGGCCGGGCCGCACCACGCACAGGCCAGCTGAGCTCGACGGTTCATACCGTTCTCCCAAGTTCGAAGGGGCCGGACGCTTGGCTACGCAGGACAGCCAGGACCAGGAGTGGGTCGAGGTACTCGCCGCCATCGAGCCCCTGCACCGCAGGCCCGTCATCGAGGTGCGCGACGCCATCGAGTTCGACCACCACGGTCGTGGTTCCGGGCGCCATCGACCGATCGCCGAAGAACCTGGGCACCGGTTGCCCCTGGGAATCCACGGCAGGCATGGCGTGCACATTCACTGCGGTTATCTGCAGCCGGCCAACCAGACGCAGGACCAACTCCGCGCCTTCCGCCTGCGAGATCCCCGGATCTGAACAGCAACCTGCAGCCCTGACCGCCTGACCCTTGGTGCCGACGCATACATCTCGTACCACCTGAGCCTCCTGTCGTTCCGCCGCTCGCCATCGAACGGCGGGGCTCGCGCACGCCATACTTTCGGTATCTAGTACCACATACTTTTGGTACGGCGTCAACAAGCAATCGCACCCGGCATCGGGCTCAGATCCTGCGCCGTGTGAAGTTTTACGCCAGACTTGGAGTATGTGAAACTGGATATCCCAGCCGATTTCCGGGGGTCATCTGGCATCATGAGGACCGTGCCCGCCGGGACCACGCAGCGCAGACAGGCCGAGGAGACTCGGGCTGCGCTGCTGGCTGCCGCCCGCCAGCTGTTCGCGACGCAGGGCTACCAGGCGACGAGCATCGACGACATCACGGCCAAGGCCGGCGTCACGCGCGGCGCGCTGTACCACCACTTCGAGGACAAGAGCGTCCTCTTCCGAGCCGTGTACGAAGCCTTCGCCTCCGAGTGGGTTCAACGCGAGCGACTACTGCTCGCGGCCGCGACCGACGCATGGGTGCAGTTCCGCCAGATGCTGCACACCCACCTCGCAGAGGCCGCTCGCAGCCCGGAGATGCAACGCATCGGCCTGAACGACGCCCCCGCTGCCCTCGGCTCGACCACCTGGCGGGAACTGTCCAGCCGCTACGGCGTCGGATTCTTCGAAGAAGCCCTGACCCGAGCCATCAACGAAGGAGCTATCCCCCGCCAGCCCGTGAGCCCCGTCGCCCTGATGCTGCTGGCCGCGCTTGAATCGGTCTCGCTATTCATCGCTGAGGCTCCACATCCCGAGGACGCGCTCCAGCAATCCATCGCCGCGCTCGACCGACTCCTTGACGGACTGACGGCACCAACCGAAACGTGAACCGTCCAAGGAGTGACCGATCGCTGACGGCTGGACGCGAAGCGAGACACCAACGTGGAACGCGATTTCGCTGAGGGACACGCGCTTCGTCTCCAGGACGATCACATTTCCCCAGGACCGCCAGTGGGCTCGCTGGCTCCCTCGGCTTCTGACGGAGCGTCGCGTGCAAGGTTGAGTCACGCGGCCTGAAGGCTGGGTGTGGTCATGATGAGCTCGTACTCGATCGGGGTCAATCGGCCGAGGGCGTCCTGTCGCCGACGGCGGTGGTAGGTCCGTTCGATCCAGGTCACGATCGCGATCCGGAGCTCCTCGCGGGTGGCCCAGCGCTGCCGGTCCAGGACGTTCTTCTGCAGCAGGCTGAAGAACGATTCCATGGCGGCGTTGTCGCCGGCCGATCCGACCTGGCCCATCGAGCCGACCATGTCGTGGCGGGCCAGCGCGCGCACGAATTTCCGGCTGCGGAATTGCGATCCGCGGTCCGAGTGAACGATGCAGCCGGGCGCCGGCGCCGCGGCGGCGACCGCGCTGTCCAGCGCCGCGACGGCGATGCGGGACTTCATCCGGTCGCTGATCGAGTAGCCGACGATCCGGTTGGAGAAGACGTCCTTGATCGCGCACAGGTAGAGCTTGCCCTCATCGGTGCGGTGCTCGGTGATGTCCGAGAGCCACAGCTCGTTGGGTCGGTCGGCGACGAACTGACGACCGCACCAGATCATCGTGCGCCGGCGGCCCGGGCTTGCCGGCCTTGCCGTTGCGCTTCTTGCCGAACACGCTGAACCAGCCGTTGTCCGAGCAGATCCGCCACATCGTGCGATCACACGCCGCCTGGCCGGCGTCGCGGGCCTCGTCGGCGAGGAAGCGGTACCCGAACTCCGGGTCATCCCGGTGGGCGTCGAACAGCGCGTTGGCCAGATAGGCCTGCGCCAGCTCCCGGTCGGTGACCGGGGCGGCGAGCCACCGGTAGTAGGGCTGGCGAGCGAGCTTGAGGACCCGGCACGTCACCGTGACGGGAATCCCGTCGGCGGCGAGCTCACGCACGAGCGGGTAGATCATTTTCCCGGCAGGTTCGCCTGCGACAGATACGCCGCCGCCCGGCGCAGGACCTCGTTCTCCTGCTCGAGCAGCCGGATCCGTTTGCGGGCCTCGCGCAGCTCGGCGTTCTCCGTCGTCGTCGTCCCGGGCTTGACGCCGTCGGCGATGTCGGCGGCCTTGAGCCAGTTGTGCAGGCAGGACTCGCTGATGCCGAAGTCCTTCGCGATCTGTCGCAGGTCCTGGCCGGGCTCCCGGTTACGGGCGACCCGAACGACGTCCTCACGGAACTCTTTGGGGTGGGGTCTGGGCACGGTCGACATCCTTCCAGCGGAGACCCTCGTCTCCACAGATCAGATGTCACCTACTCGTGCAGCAGACCCGCTTGCCCAGGACGACTGGCACCGCACTCGCCCACATCGCCACCTCAGCCGCTACAGGCCGACGGGCTTCCGAAGATCCGCGCCCATCGGACCACGCGGTGGCGAGAGCACCGTCGACGTTGATGTGCCGACGCGGCGGAGAAGGTGCACTCCACACGCCGCAGGGATCATGATCACTGTGCAACTCATGAGGCACGGACCGCTCGATTCCTGATGCGATGGCGAACCTGTGCAGCGTCGCTACAGCCACTGCAGGCCGCAGAAGTCACTACAGGCCGATTCAGCTGGGGCAATCGGCGCGGAAAAAGGGCCGTGGCAATGACAGATTCATTGACACGGCCCTTTTCGGATGCTGGCCGCGGAGCGCGTTTCCGCAGGTCAGAGGCGAGCCGACGCCCGGACTTGAACCGGGAACCTTTCGATTACAAGTCGAGTGCGCTACCAATTGCGCCACGTCGGCGGGAACGCCCAAGGTTACCGGGCAGCCGGAGCCTGATCAGGCAGAAGCCAGGCGAGCGCCAGATGTCATCCGGCTGAGGAGATGTAGTCCATGAGCGCGTGACGCGGCGGGCTGGCCGTTGTCACCGTCGCGATCTACACTGGCAGTGCCAGCGGCAATAGCTGCTTGGAAAGTGAGCCCGGCAGGCCTCCGGACGGTGGCCGAGCCGGGCTTCGCGCTCTCTAGAAGCGATGGACGGCTCGCACTCGAGGCTCAATTCGGTCGCGCCAGTTTCCCCCGCGACTCCAGCACCAGGCCGCCGCGTCTGCGATCCAGAGCAGCGGTTCGGACTTGGCCGGCAAGTGCTCGTAGGTCACAGACTCGGCCAGGTTCAGCTCGCGAACTGCGGCGTACAGCACCGCCTGGTCGGCGGACACGAGGGACTCGTCCTGTTCCAGCACCAATCGCCGGCCACCCAACTCGCCGAGCGTCTGAACGAGACCGACGAGACAAGCGCGACGAGCGGCCTTCTCGTCGACAAGCGCGGTCGCGTCGAACACGCACAGGTCTACAGGAAGCGCGCAGATCTGATCGACGATGACCGACCGCCTCCTCTGGCCCTCCTTCGTGAAGTGGATCCTCGCCTGCCCCGGAAGACAAAGGCGGCGCATGGCCGCACGAGCCAAGTCGAAGGACCGGGAGGGACTACGGCCGCGACCAGCAGGAATCCGCGCGCCTTCGACTCGTCGACGAACGCGTGGACGCTCACTGCGATCTGTCAGATCTGGACGCCGCCACGGCCACACCGTAAGGAACGGCACCGACAAGGACACCGCGACCGCCTGCTCGTGCAGGCGATTGCCTGTCAGCCCGCGGAGGAGATGTAATCCACCAGCGCCTGACGCTCGGTCTCCAGCTCGTCCATGCGGTGCTTGACCACGTCACCGATGCTGACCAGGCCGGCCAGCTGGCCGTCGACGAGCACCGGGATGTGGCGCACGCGGCGCTCGGTCATCATCCGCGTCAGGTCGTCGAGGCTCTCCTCCGGTGTGGAGGTGAGGACATCGGTGGTGGCGAGCGCGGAGACCGGCTCGGTGAGGATGCCCGCGCCGCGCTCGTGCAGGGCGCGCGCAATGTCGCGCTCGGACACGATGCCGACGACGGTGGTGCCGTCCGCGGAGAGCACGCACGCACCGATCCGGCGCTCGACCATCACCGCGAGGAAGTCGCGCACGGTCGTGTCGGGCTGCACCGTGAAGACTTCGGTGCCCTTGTTCCTCAGCACATCGGAGATTCGCATGACGTCCTCCTTGCTCCACCGGACTGACCGGTAAACGCAGAGTAGGCCGAACGAGGTTCCGCCGAAAATGCCCGCTGAGCTCGGGAAATAGTTCACGAACCCAGCCTTTGCCCCCCGCTGGAGCGCGCGAAGCCGCAGGTCGTAGGTTCTCTCAGGAACGGCGACGGTTGATCTCGTAGAGCGCGATCCCGGCCGCGACGCCGGCGTTGAGGGACTCGGTCGCCCCGGCCATCGGGATCCGCACCCGCACGTCGGCGGTCTCGGACACCAGGCGCGAGACGCCCTTGCCCTCCGAGCCGATCACCAGGCACAGCGGCTCGGTGGCGACCTCGAGGTCGCCGATCGCGACGTCGCCGTCACCGTCGAGAGTGACGATCATCAGCCCGGCCTTCTGGTAGGCCACGAGTGCGCGAGTCAGGTTGGTCGCGCGGGCCACCGGCAGCCGGGCACCCGCACCGGCGGCGGACTTCCACGCCCCGGCGGTCATCCCGGCCGCACGCCGCTCGGGCACCAGCACGCCGTGCGCACCGAACGCCTCGGCCGAGCGCAGCACCGCGCCGAGGTTGCGCGGGTCGGTGACACCGTCGAGCGCGACGATCAGCGGGGCAGCGCCTCGGGCGCGCGCGAGCAGGTCGTCGGCGTGCGCGTACTCGTACGGCGGCACCTGCAGGGCGACGCCCTGATGGTGGGCCCGGTCGGTGATCCGGTCGAGCTCGGCGCGGCTGATCTCCAGCAGCGGGATCCGAGCGCCAATGGCGAGCTTGAGGCACGGCCTTGACCCGGTCGTCGGAGTCGATCCGCTCGGCGACGTACAGCGCGGTCCCGGGGATCTTGGCCTCGAGCGCCTCGAGCACCGAGTTGCGGCCGACGACGAGCTCTTGCGCCTCCTTCGGTCCCTTCGCCGGACGGCGCCCGCCGCGGGCCTGGCCGGTGGCCGGACGCCCGGGCGGGGTGTTCTCCTTGCGGGCGGCGTCGGCGCGACGGGCCTGCGCGGCGGCCTTGCGCGCGGCCGGGTGCCCGGTCCGCTCGGTGGCCTTCGGGGTCGGGCCCTTGCCGCGGGTGAGCGTGCGGGACTTCTGCCCGCCGCTGCCGACGACGGCACCCTTCTTGCTGCCGGGAGTTGCGCATCGCGCCCTTGCGGCTGCTGTTGCCTGCCATCAGCTCTCCTGCGCGGTGCCGAGTGCGGACGTGGTGCCGACGGTCCAGCGCGGGCCGTTCGGGGTGTCCTCGATGACGACGCCGGTCGCCGCGCAGCCGGTCGCGGATCGCGTCCGCCGCCGCGTAGTCCTTGCGTTCCCGGGCCGCCGCGCGCTGCTCCAGCGCGAGCGCGACCAGGCCGTCCACGACGCCGTGCAGGTCGCCGCCCGAGCTGCCCGTCGGCCCAGGCCACCGGGTCGAGGCCGAGCACGCCGAGCATCGCCCGGGCCTCGGCCAGCCGGGCGGCCACGGTGTCCTTGTCGCCGGCCGTCCAGCGCGCTTGTTGCCCTCGCGGACCGCGGTGTGCACGGCGGCCAGCGCCAGCGGTGTGCCGAGGTCGTCGTCCATCGCGTCCGCGAACGCCGCCGGGAATCTGACCCGGCGTCACCTCGCCGACCAGGTCGGTGGCGTTGCGCACGAAAGTCTCGATCCGCTGGTAGGCGGTGCCGGCCTCGATCAGCGAGTCCTCGGAGTACTCGACCATCGAGCGGTAGTGCGGCGCGGCGAGGAAGTAGCGCAGCTCGACCGGGCGGACGCGCTTCACGACCTCGGCGACCAGCAGGGAGTTGCCGAGCGACTTGCTCATCTTCTCCCCGGACATCGTCACCCAGCCGTTGTGCAGCCAGTAGGCGGCGAAGTCCTGCCCGGCCGCCTTGGACTGGGCGATCTCGTTCTCGTGGTGCGGGAAGATCAGGTCCAGGCCGCCGCCGTGGATGTCGAAGCGGTCGCCGAGGTACTTGCCGGCCATCGCCGAGCACTCCAGGTGCCAGCCGGGCCGGCCCGGACCCCACGGGGTCTCCCAGAACGGCTCGCCGGGCTTGGCCGCCTTCCACAGCGCGAAGTCGCGCGCGTCGCGCTTGTGGGTCTCGACGTCGGTGTCGCCGGCCGCCTGCATCGCGTCCGGCTTCTGCCCGGACAGCGCGCCGTAGTCGCCGTAGGACCCGACGGAGAAGTAGACGTCGCCGCCGGCGGCGTAGGCCGCGCCGCGCTCGATCAGCGTGCGCATCAGCACGATCATCTCCGGCACGTGCCCGGTGGCCCGCGGCTCGACGGTCGGGCGCAGGCAGCCGAGCACGTCGTAGGCCCAGCCGAAGGCGTTCTCGTTCGTCTGTGCGACCTGCCACCACGGGACGCCGAGCTCCTCGCCCTTGCGCAGGATCTTGTCGTCGATGTCGGTGACGTTGCGGACGAAGGTGACCGTGGAGCCGGTGTGCTCCAGCCAGCGCCGCAGGATGTCGAAGTTCACGCCGGAGCGGATGTGCCCGATGTGCGGGGGCGCCTGGACCGTCGCGCCACACAGGTAGATCGAGGCCCGGCCGGGCTCGGCGGGCACAAAATCCCTGGTGGAACGGGTCGCGGTGTCGTACAAACGCAGCGTCACGGGCCCCAGCCTATCGGCGGTCGGACATTGCAGAAGATTTCTGCAGAACTATTGTGCAGAACTATTCTGCCATCTACGGTGGAGACCATGACCGAGCCGCCCGTTCCGCAGCCGAGCCAGAAGCGCCTGGACTCCACCTCGATCCGCGCCCTGGCCCATCCCCTGCGCAACCGGATCATCGGCAAGCTGCGCAGTGACGGCCCGGCGACCGCGACCCAGCTCGCGGCCCGGCTCGGTACCAACAGCGGCACCACGAGCTACCACCTGCGCAAGCTCGCCGAGATCGGCATGGTCGAGGAGGCCGGTGACGTCGGCGACGGCCGCGACCGTTGGTGGCGCGCGGTGCACGCCTTCACGAGCTTCACGAGCTCGGAGTTCCGCGACGACCCCGCCGACCGGGCGGCGGCCGACTGGCTGATCAATTACCACCTCCGGACCAACACCGAGAGCACCCAGGCCTGGCTGGACGTGCACAACGACTGGCCCGAGGCCTGGCTGGCGACCTCCGACCTCTCCGACTACCGGCTCTACCTGACGGTGGATCAGACGAAGGCGATGATCGAGGACCTCCAGGAGATCGTGCTGCGCTACCGCGCGCTCGGGGAGACCGCGCGCGCGGGGGACGAGCCGGTGATCGATGTCCACAATCCGCCCGCGGACGGCAGCGGCCTGGCCCCGGTCGTGGTGAACATGCACGTGCACCCGGACGTGCGGGGCTGAGCCATGTCCCTCGACGACGCGCGGCGCATCCGGCGCCGCTTCCTCATCCTGTCCGCAAGCCGGTGGTTCCCGGTCGGGCTGATGATCCCGGTCCTCACCGTTCTCCTGCAGGAGCGCGGGCTCTCCCTGGCGACGATCGGCCTGCTCTCGGGCCTGTCCAGCGCCGTGGTGGTGCTGCTGGAGCTGCCCACCGGCGGCCTGGCCGACACCATCGGCCGCCGCCCGGTCCTGCTCATCGCCGGCTTTCTGAGCCTCGCCTCCATGTCGCTGGTCTCCTTCGCCGAAGCGACCTGGCTGTTCGTCCTGGCCTGGGCGATCGAGGGCGTCTACCGCGCGCTGGACTCCGGGCCGCTGGAGTCCTGGTACGTCGACGCCGCGCAGGCCGCCGACCCCGACGCCGACATCGAGTCCGGGCTGGCCGCCGAGAGCGCCGTCATCTCCGGTGCCATCGCGGTCGGCGCCCTGCTGGGTGGCGTGCTCGCCCTCGTCCCGACCCCGGACTCCTGGCCCCCGCTGGCGCTGCCCGTGGTCGTGGCGATCGCGCTGCGCGTGGTCGACATCGTCATCCTCTGGCGCCTGCTCGATGAGAACCGTCCGGCGCTCGGTGGCGCCCGCGCCGCGCTGCGGTCCGCCCGGGACTCCGGGCGCACGATCCGCGAGGCGCTCACGCTGCTGCGGGTGAGCGGGGCGCTCTGCGCGCTGGCCGCGATGGAACTGCTCTGGGGTGCCGGCATGACCGGGGTGGAGTTGCTGTCCGGCCTGCGGATGGTCGACCTGGTCGACGACGCCAACAGACGGTGTCGCGGCCTACGCGGTCACGACCGCGGTGGCCTGGTCGATCAGCGGACTCGGCGCCGCCGCCGCGCCCTGGGTCGCCCGGTGCACCGGGTCGTGGGTGCGCGCGGCAATCGTCACCCGCGTCGCCCAGGGCGCCGGGTGTGGCCCTGGCCGTCGTCATCGCCGGCCCGATCGGCCTGGTGCTCGGGTACCTCGGCTTCTACCTGGTGCACGGCACCGCGAACGTCGCGCACTACGGGCTGGTGCACCGCCACACCACGGCCGCGCACCGGGCGACGATGGTCAGCGTCAACAGCCTGACGTCGCGGATCGGCGGCATGGTGGCCGCGCCGGCCCTGGGTGCCCTGGCCGGCGGGCAGGGGCTGGTTGCCGGCTTCGCGGTCTCGGCCGTGCTGCTGGTGCTGCCCGCGCCGCTCTACCTGCTGGCGAAGGTGCCGCCGGGAACGGTGGACGACACCGACGTCGACGGCCTGCCGGCGGCACCCACCGAGGCGATCGCTCCCTCGTGAGTCTCAGGCGGTTGCGCGGGCGAAGCGCTGTGACCAGTCGCGCAGGTAGGCGTGAAACTCCGCCGGCTCGACGACGCTGAACTCCGCCCCGAGGGTTCCCACGGCCATCGCCGGCCACTCGAACTGATCCGCCGTCATCTCCACCCGGCAGCTCTCGGCCCCGGTCTCGGTGACGGTGGCCCAGCGGCCGATCCGCGCCCGGACGACGTCGGCCGGGGCGAGGACCTCGATCACGACCTGGTGCGGGTCCCGCAGGCCCACGATGGAGGACTTCACGTACTCGGCGGCGTCGCCGCCCGGCGGGGTTCGCGGCGCGAAGCGGGCGCCGGTGCTGCGTGGCTCGCGGAGCCGGTCGAGGCGGAAGCTGCGCCAGTCGGTGCGATCGAGGTCCCAGGCGGCCAGGTACCACCGACGACCGAGGCGCACGAGGCGGTGCGGTTCGACGTGCCGCGCGGTGCTCGCGCGCTCGCGGGCGGTGTAGTCGAAGCGCAGCCGCTCGCCGTCGCGGCAGGCCTGCGCGACCGCGACCAGCGTCTCGGTGTTCACGACCGGACCGCCGGCGGGCTGGCCCCAGCTGGCCGGCACCGTCATCGCCCGCAAGCGTGTCGACCCGGCGGCGCAGCCGGGGCGGCATCACCTGCACGACCTTGCCCAGCGCGCGCACCGACGCCTCCTCCAGGCCCGGGATCGCGCCCTCGGTCGCGGCCTGCATCCCGACGGCCAGCGCGACCGCCTCCTCGTCGTCGATCGTCAGTGGTGGCAGCGCGGTGCCGGCGCGCAACTGGTAGCCGCCGTCGACGCCGGGGGTTGCGTCGACGTCGTAGCCGAGCTCGCGCAGCCGGTCGACGTCGCGGCGCAGCGTGCGCGCGGAGACCCCGAGCCGGTCGGCCAGCTCGCCGCCCGGCCAGTGCCGGTGGGCCTGGAGCAGGGAGAGCAGCCGCAGGGTCCGGGAACTCGTGTTCGCCATGCGCAAAAGTGTCTCAGAATTGCGGACAGAAACTGACCGCAATCTCCGTAGCGTTGGTCTCACCAGCAGGAACGAAACCGCGGAGGCGAACGAGATGACCACCATCGAGGAGTACAAGGCGATGACCCCGACCAGCGCTCAGGCCACCGACGACCCCGCGGCGATCGAGCGCGCCGACCTGCTCGACGTGCTCACGAAGCACCGCTTCTTCCTGCGGGTGACCGCGAACGGCCTCACCGACGAGCAGGCCACGACCCGGACGACCGCCAGCGAGCTGACGGTCGGCGGCCTCGTCAAGCACGTCACGTTCTGCGAGCGCGGCTGGGTGGACTTCATCCTGCAGGGCCCTCCGCCATGGAGATGACCGAGGAGTCCTACGCCGACCACGAGAACTCGTTCCGGCTGCTGGAGGGCGAGACCCTCGAGGGCGTCCTGGCCACCTACGCCGAGGTCGCCGCCCGCACCGACGCGCTGCTCGCCGAGGTCGACCTGAACTCCTCGCACCCGCTGCCCGAGGCGCCGTGGTTCCCGCCGGGCGCCCGCTGGACCGCGCGCCGCGTGCTGACCCACATCGTCGCCGAGACCGCGCAGCACGCCGGCCACGCCGACATCATCCGCGAATCGCTCGACGGCTCCCGGACGATGGGCTGAGCTCGGCGCCGAGCCGAGCGGCGGCGTACCGCTGCAGGACCAGCTCGACCAAGGCCGGGTGCACGCCGAGCGGAGCTGACACCACGTCAGCTCCGCAGGCCTGCACCTCGGTCGCGAAGCGGCCGGGCGAGAGCAGATAGGTGGCCACGGCCACCGACGGATAGCCGAGGGCTCGCGCGGTCGCGACCGCGTCGCGCACGGACGGCGATCGTCGCGGAGTTGTAGGCCGCGACGACCGGGCGCCCCAGCCGTTCGGCCAGCAACGCCGCGGTGGCCTCGACGTCGGCATGTGAGCGGGGGTCCGACGACCCGGCCGCGGCCCAGCACGACCGGCCCGTGGAAAAACCTCGATTAGGGGTGACACCCCTAATCGAGGTTTTTCCACAGGCAGCTTCGGCCTCGGCCAGACGGGCCGCGAGGGCGTCGACCAGCAGCGGGTCCGGGCCGAGCGCCGGCGCGACGCCGCGCCGGGGCGGTGAAACCTCGTCACCCCGGCGACGTCGTGCGCGATGTGGTAGCCGTTGCCGAGCAGCAGCGGCACCACCACGACCTCGCCGGCGACGTCAGCCAGCACGTCGGGCAGCAACGGCGACGCGAGTTCGATGTACGCCTCGCGCACGTCCAGCGCCGGCCGCGCCGCGCGCACGGCGTCGAGCAGCGCGCGGATGTTCGCCTGCGCCGCCGGATTGCGGCTCGCCGTGGGCGACCGCAACCAGCGTCAGCGGAGCGGTCATTCGACGCGCAGCCGGTAGCCGCGCTTGACGACGGTCTGCACGCACTGGCCGTCGCCGAGGGCGGCGCGCAGGCGGGTCACCGCCATCTCGACGGCATGTTCTGACGCCGCGTCACCGCTGGGCAGGCGCGGGACCAGCTGCGCCCGCGACATCACGCGACCGGGTTGTTCGGCGAGGGCGCGCAGCACCGCCATCGGGCGCCGGGGGCAGGTCCACCATGCGCTGGTCGACCAGCACGGCGTGGCCGCGGATCTCCAGGCGGTGCCCGCCGACCAGCAGCCCGTCCGGGCGGCGGCGGGGCAGCTCCTCGGCGATCACCCGCACCAGGGCGCCGAGGCGCGGGCGGTCCGGCTGCAGCGTCTTGACGCCGATCGACTCCAGCGGCTCCGCGGTGACGCTGCCCGACGCAGGCCGGCACCACGTCCCCGCGGAAGGCGGCGAGCACCGCGTCCCGGCGGCCCACCTGCTCGGCGAGGTCGAGCATCGCCTGCACCGCGGGCTTGCTGGTGAAGGCGACGGCGTCGACGTTGCGGGTGGCGACCAGGTCGATCAGCTTGGCCAGCGGGGCGATGTCGTCCGGCGGGCGCCACTGGTAGATCGGCACCGGGATCACGACGGCGCCGGCGGCGCGCAGGCCCTCGATCAGGTCCGGCTCGGGGTCGCCGTGCAGCTGCACCGCGATGCGCACGCCGCGGATGTCGCCGGCGCGCAGGTGGTCGAGCACCTCGCGCAGCGACTCCGAGACCGGCGACCAGGTCTCGCGCAGCCCGGCCGCGCGGATCGCGCCCATCGCCTTCGGGCCGCGGGCGAGCACGTCGGCGTTGTCGAGCACCGTGCGCAGCGCGTCCCCGAGGCCCCAGCCGTCGGCCGCCTCCATCCAGCCGCGGAAGCCGACGCCGGTGGTCGCGACCACGATCGCCGGCGGGTCCGCGATGCAGGCGCGGGTGGCCGCGACCAGGTCGGAGTCGTCGGCCAGCGGACGGATCTGCACGCGCCGGCGCGGAGAGCACGCGCGCGCCGCGGCGCTCGAGCAGCCCGGCCAGTTCCTCGCGCCGCCGGCAGGCCGTGATCGCCGACGGTGAACCCGGTCGAGCACCATCGCCCCGTTCGGGCATCGGCTGCGCTATGAGGCCGGGCGGATCCGTGCGACGGCGGGGTCGCCGAGGACTGTCATCCGGTGGCCCGCACCTGGACCACGCCGTCGCTGACCCGGGCCTCGTAGCGGGCCAGCGCCAGCGACTCGTCGTCCAGGCACCGTCCGGTGCGCAGGTCGAAGACCTGCTTGTACAGCGGCGAGGCGACGGTGGGCACGTCCCCGCGGCTGCCCACGATGCCGCGCGCCATCACCGAGGCCCCGCTCTTCGGGTCGAGGTTCGACAGCGCGTGCAGCTCGCCGTCGTACGTGCGGAACACCGCCACCGGCGCCTGCCCGACCAGCGCGGGCACGCCGACCTCGGTCGGCAGGTCGGCCTCGGCGATCACGTCCACCCACGTCGTGACGTCGGCGAGCGTCGGCGGACGGGCATCCAGGCGTGGTCATACCGCTCCTACCTTCAGGGTCGGGCCGGCGACGATGCGCAGCTCCCCGTTCTCGCCCGCGCGGGTCGGACGGATCTGGCCGCGCTCGTCGACGAAGGTGATCGTCGGGTCGGGCGTGTCCGGGGCGTTGACGAAGGAGACGAAGCGCTTGAGCTTCTCCGGGTCGTCGATGGTCGCCGCCCACTCGTCGGCGTAGCTGGCCACGTGCTTGGCCATGTCGGCCTCGAGGTCGGCGCAGATGCCGAGCGAGTCCTCGACGATCACCTCCTTGAGGTACTCGATGCCGCCGTCGAGGGCCTCGAGCCAGGGCGCGGTGCGCTGCAGCCGGTCGGCGGTGCGGATGTAGAACATCAGGAACCGGTCGATGTAGCGGATCAGCGTCTCGTCGTCGAGGTCGCGGGCGCAGCTCGATCGCGTGCTTGGGCGTCAAGCCGCCGTTGCCGCCGACGTAGAGGTTCCAGCCCTTCTCCGTCGCGATGATCCCGAAGTCCTTGCCGCGGGCCTCGGCGCACTCGCGGGCGCAGCCCGAGACCGCCGGACTTCAGCTTGTGCGGCGCGCGCAGCCCGCGGTAGCGCAGCTCGAGCGCGATCGGCCATCCCGACCGAGTCCTGCACGCCGAAGCGGCACCAGGTCGTCCCGACGCAGGACTTCACCGTGCGCAGCGACTTGCCGTAGGCGTGCCCGGACTCGAAGCCGCGCGTCGACCAGCCGCTGCCAGATCAGCGGCAGCTGCTCGACGCGGGCGCCGAACAGGTCGATGCGCTGGCCGCCGGTGATCTTCGTGTAGAGCCCGAACTCCTTGGCGACCTCGCCGATCGACGATCAGGCCCTCGGGCGGTGATCTCGCCGCCGGGGATGCGCGGCACCACCGAGTAGGTGCCGTTGCGCTGCATGTTGGCCAGGAGGTGGTCGTTGGTGTCCTGCAGCGACGCGCGCTCGCCGTCGAGGACGTGCCCGTTGTGCCGGCTGGCCAGGATCGAGGCGACGGCCGGCTTGCAGAGGTCGCAGCCGCGGCCGGTGCCGTGCGAGGTGAGCACGTCGGAGAAGCTCGTCGCCCCGGTCACCTTGACGATGTCGAACAGCTCGGCGCGGCTGTAGGCGAAGTGCTCGCAGATCGCCTTGCTGACGCGTGACGCCGGCCTTGGTCAGCTCGTGCTCGAGCAGCGTCTTGAGCAGCGGCACGCAGGACCCGCAGCCGGTGCCGGCCTTGGTGCACGCTCTTGAGCGCCGGCACCGTCGTGCAGCCGCCGTCGGTGACCGCGTGCACGATCGCGCCCTTGTCGACGTTCTCGCAGGAGCAGATCGTGCGCCGAGTCCGGCAGCGCGGCCGGTCCGATCCCGGCCGGCGCCCCGGACCGCGCCGGCAGGATCAGCTCCTCCGGGTTGGGCGGCAGCGCGATGTCCGTGCCGGCCAGCGAACGCAGCGTCAGATACGCCGAGGCGTCGCCGACCAGCATCGCCGCCGAGCAGGTGCTTGCCGTCGGCGGTGACGACGAGCTTCTTGTAGACCTTGGTGATCGGGTCGGCGTAGGTGAGCTCCAGCGCGCCCGGCGTGGTCGGCGAAGGCGTCGCCGAAGCTGGCCACGTCGACGCCGAGCAGCTTGAGCTTGGTGGACATGTCGGCGCCGGTGAACGTGCGTGCGACCCGCCGGCGATCGCCTCGGCCACGGTCTCGGCCATCGCGTAGCCCGGGGCCACCAGGCCGTAGACGCGGCCGTCGGCGCAGGCGACCTCACCGATCGCGTAGATCGCGTCGTCCGAGGTGCGGCAGTGCTCGTCGACGACGACGCCGCCGCGCTCGCCGATCTCCAGCCCGCACGCGCGGGCCAGCTCGTCGCGCGGGCGGATGCCGGCGGAGAACACCAGGACCCCGATGTCGAGCGGCTCGCGCGTCCGTCAGACGAAGCTGCGCGACCTTGCCGCGCTCGTCGGCGACGATCGCCTCGGTGCTCGCGCCGAGGTGCATGTGCACCCCGAGCGCCTCGACGTGACGCACGAGCATCGTCGCCGCCGCCGTCGTCGACCTGCAGCGGCATCAGGCGCGGGGCGATCTCCACCACGTGCGTGGTCAGGCCCAGGTTGAGCAGCGCGTTCGCGGCCTCCAGGCCGAGCAGGCCGCCGCCGATCACCGCGCCCGCGGTGGCATCGGCGGCGGCGAGCGCGGATCGCGTCGAGGTCGTCGATGGTGCGGTAGACGAAGCAGTTCCGCGCCTCGCGGCCGGGCACCGGCGGCACGAAGGGGTAGGAGCCGGTGGCCAGCACGAGCACGTCGTAGGGGACGACCCGGCCGTCGGCCAGGGTGACGCTGCGTCCGGCCCGGTCGATGCCCGTGACCTGCGCGCGCAGCTCGAGGGTCACCGCGGGGTCGGGGTAGTGCCCGTCGGGCAGCAGGGACAGGTCCTCGGCGCTGCTGCCGGCGAAGACCGTCGAGAGCGCGACCCGGTCGTAGGCCGGCCGCGACTCCTCGCCGAGGACGGTGATGTCCCACTCGGCGGTCAGGCCGCGGTCGAGGGCGGCGGTGACGAACTTGTGGCCGACCATGCCGTGGCCGAGCACCACGAGAGAGCGGCGTGCGGGGGCCATCGCCTGCTCCTTCCACGGGGTCACATCTGGATGGTGACCCCATGGCAACGCAGTGGCGTTTCCCGGTTGCGTCGGGATTGTTACAACGAACGCACCGGTCTCATCACGAGTCCTCACAGCCCCGGTGCGAGCAGATCTCCGCTGGTCAGCGGGGTTGGGTCTGCCTCAGGTCGGGTACACGAGGGCGGTTGCGATCGCCGCCAGGCCCTCGCCGCGGCCGGTCAGACCCAGCCCGTCGGTGGTGGTGGCGGACACCGAGACCGGGGCACCGGCGGCCGCGGACAGCGCTGCGGCCGCCTCCTCGCGGCGGGGCCCGATCCGCGGCCGGTTGCCGATCACCTGCACCGCGACGTTGCCGATCTCGAAGCCGGCAGCGCGGACCCGACGCGCCGCCTCGGCCAGCAGCGTGGCTCCGGAGGCACCGGCCCACTCGGGCTCGGCCGTCCCGAACTGGGCGCCGAGGTCGGCCAGCCCGGCGGCGGAGAACAGCGCGTCGCAGCAGGCGTGCGCGGCGACGTCGGCGTCGGAGTGCCCGACCAGCGCGGGCTCCCCCGGCCAGCACAGTCCCGCGACCCAGAGCTGCCGGTCCGTCGCTTCGGTGGCGAAGGCGTGCACGTCCACGCCAATCCCGGTCCTCATGCGTTGGAGTTCACCGGTGCCGGTCCTTGCGCCGGCGGGCCAGGATCGCCTCGGCGAGCAGCAGATCCACGGGGCGGGTGACCTTGAAGGCCTCCTCGCTGCCCGGCACGGTGCGCACCGGGATGCCGAGGCGCTCGACGAGGCCCGCGTCGTCAGTGGCGTCCCCGCCGGCGGCGGCGGCGTGCGCCTTCTCCAGCACGTCGCGGGCGAAGCCCTGCGGGGTCTGGACGGCGACCAGCCGTGACCGGTCCGGGGTGCCGACGACGAGCCCGCCGTCGACCTCCTTGACCGTGTCGGCCACCGGCAGCGCCGGGATCACCGCGCCGGCGCCGGCCCGGATCGCCGCGGCGACCGCGTCGACCAGTTCGACCGGGACCAGCGGGCGGGCGGCGTCGTGCACCAGGACCCCGTCGAAGTCCGGCGGCAGGCTGCGCGACCGCGAGCCGGACCGAGTCCTGCCGGCTGGCCCCGCCCGCGACGACCAGGACCTCGGCGCGCCAGGTCGTGGTCGGCCAGCAGGGAGGCCACCAGGGCGACGCCGTCCGGCGGGGCGGCCACCACGACCAGCTCGACCGCACGGGAAGCGGCGACCGCGCGCACGGCGTGCACCAGGATCGGGACCCCGGAGAGCTCCCGCAGCGCCTTCGGCGTGCCCGGCCCGAGGCGCTCCCCCCGGCCGGCGGCCGGCACGACCGCAGCGATTCGCATGGCGGACAGCCTCTCGTATGGGCCCCGGACAGGCGAAAGGCCGGTCCCCGTGGGGAACCGGCCTCTCGTGGGGCTTTCGGCGCTCAGGAAGCGAGCACCTCGTCGAGGATGGCCTCGGCCTTGTCCTCGTTCGTGTTCTCGGCCAGGGCCAGCTCGCTGACCAGGATCTGCCGCGCCTTGGCGAGCATGCGCTTCTCGCCGGCGGACAGGCCACGGTCGCGCTCGCGGCGCCACAGGTCGCGGACGACCTCGGCCACCTTGATCACGTCGCCGGAGGCCAGCTTCTCGAGATTGGCCTTGTACCGACGCGACCAGTTGGTCGGTTCCTCGGTGTGCGGGGCGCGAAGCACCTCGAACACGCGGTCCAAGCCTTCCTGGCCCACCACGTCACGGACGCCGACCAGGTCGACGTTGTCAGCGGGCACGCGCACAGTCAGGTCACCCTGGGCAACCTTGAGAACCAGATAGATACGATCCGCACCCTTGATCTGTCGGGTTTCGATTGCCTCGATGAGCGCTGCGCCGTGGTGTGGATACACCACGGTCTCGCCGACCTTGAACGCCATTGGTGTCAGTTCCCCTTCCTTTGGCACCCCAAGGATACCACGCGTTTCAGAGGGGCCCTTTGACGTTTATGCAGGTCAGAGCCTTCGCCGGGGCCTCTGGGGTACTTGACAACCGAGAACCTCTCGTACTCCCGCAGGTCAGATGCGACGTCGCAGTGACACGCGTGATCGCCACCGTCACCGGACTGTGACCAGATCAGGGTTCGAACTTGTACCCCAGGCCGCGGACCGTCACGAGGTGCTTGGGCGAGCCCGGGTCCGGCTCGATCTTCGAGCGCAGCCGCTTCACGTGCACGTCGAGGGTCTTGGTGTCGCCGACGTAGTCCGCGCCCCAGATCCGGTCGATCAGCTGCATCCGGGTCAGCACCCGGCCGGCGTTGCGCAGCAGCAGCTCGAGCAGCTCGAACTCCTTGAGCGGCAGCGACACCGACGGCGCCGTTGACGGTGACCACGTGGCGCTCGACGTCCATCCGGACCGGCCCGGCCGCGAGCGCCGGAGCTGGAGACCTCCTCGATGTCCCCGTGCCGGCGCAGCACCGCCCGGATCCGGGCCAGCAGCTCGCGGTGGGAGAACGGCTTGGTCACGTAGTCGTCGGCGCCCATCTCCAGGCCGACGACCTTGTCGATCTCGCTGTCCTTGGCGGTCAGCATGATCACCGGCACGTTCGACTTCAGCCGCAGCGCGCGGCAGACCTCGGTGCCGGGCAGGCCCGGGCAGCATCAGGTCGAGCAGCACCAGGTCGGCCCCGCCGCGGTCGAACTCCTCCAGCGCGTCGGGCCCGGTGGCCGGCCACGGCCACCTCGAAGCCCTCCTTGCGGAGCATGTACGACAGCGCGTCGGAGAACGACTCCTCGTCCTCGACCACGAGCACGCGGGTCACGAGTACTCCTCATCCGGTAGCCGCCGGCCGGTGCCGGAGGCAGACGTCAGCAGCGGCAGACGCAGGGTGAACGTGGAGCCGGAACCCTCCGCGCTCCACACCCGGACGTCGCCGCCGTGGTTCTGGGCGATGTGCTTGACGATGGACAGGCCCAGGCCGGTGCCGCCGGTCACCCGCGAGCGGGCCGGGTCGACCCGGTAGAACCGCTCGAAGATGCGTTGCAGCTCGCCGCCCGGGATACCGATGCCCTGGTCGGTCACGGAGATCTCGGCAAGATCGCCGCTCTCTGCGCACCGTCACGCCGACCCGGGTCTTGCCCGCGCTGTAGTTGACGGCGTTCTCGATCAGGTTGCCCAGCGCCATGGTCAGCTGGGCCTCGCTGCCGAAGATCTTGAGGCCTTTCTCGCCGTGATCGGTGATCTCGATCCCCTTGGCGGTGGCCAGTTCGTGGGTGCGGTCGATCGCGGCGTCCACCACGACGTCGACGCCGACCGGCTGCGCGTCCTTGAGCGGGTCCCGGCTCTCCAGCCGGGACAGGTCGATCAGCTCCTGCACCAGGTGGGACAGCCGCATCGACTCGTGCTGCATGCGGCCGGCGAACCGGACGACCGCCTCCGGGTCGTCGGAGGCGTCCTGCACCGCCTCGGCCAGCAGCCGCAGCGCACCGACCGGCGTCTTGAGCTCGTGGCTGACGTTGGCGACGAAGTCGCGCCGGATCGCGTCCACCCGGCGGGCGTCGGTCTGGTCCTCGATGAGGACCAGGACGTGGCTCATGCCCAGCGGGGCGACCCGGGCACTGACCGCGAGGGTGCCGCCGCCCACCGGACCGCGCGGGAGTTCCAGTTCGACGCCGCGGATGCGGCCGTCGCGGCGCACGTTCGCGACCAGGTCGGCCAGCTCCTCGACCACCAGACGCTCGGCCCGGACGATGCCGAACGCGGAGGCGGCCGGACTGGCCTTGATCACTTGGTCCGAGCCGTCCAGCACCACCGCCAGCGACCGCAGCACGCCCAGGACCTGGGCGACGCCTTCGGGCAGGCCGGCGTCCCGCTCCGGGACCGGCGGACGGATCGCCCGGTCGCTGAAGCGGTAGGCAAGCCCGGCGGTGAGACCGACCAGCAGGCCGATCAGCGCGCCGAAGGCGATCAGCGAGACGTCCACGCGGGAACCCGTCTGGGCGAGCAGGCGCTCGTCATGACTCAGATCGTAGGCGCACCGCGACCCGTCCCCCACCTGCGGAACTGGCCGCTGAGCGCGTGGGGCCGAGTATTCACCCCCGCGACCGCGCCCGTTAACGCTGCAGCGGGCAGGGTCTGCCTGGACATGAGTCTGTGGGACAGGCTTTCTGGCGTCGCTACGCTGACCGCGCCGATCGAGGAGGGGACTGCCATGCGCGACGCCTTTCAGGGTGAGCTCGACGCCATCCGCAACGGTCTGGTCGAGATGACGCAGCAGGTGGGGTTCGGCATGGCGCGGGCTACCTCCGCCCTGCTCGAGGCCGACCTGGATCTGGCCGAGACCGTGATCTCGCAGGACAAGTCGATCGACAAGCGCCGCGACGAGCTCGAGGAGCGGGCCTACGACCTGCTGGCCCGTCAGCAACCCGTCGTGGCAACGGATCTGCGCACCGTCATCACCAGCATGCGGATGACCGCGGACCTGGAGCGGATGGGCGACCTGGCGCTCCACGTGGCCAAGGTGGCCCGGATGCGCTACCCGTCCTCGGCGGTGCCGCCGGAGATGGTCGCGACGATCATGGAGATGGGCCACGTCGCCCAGCGGATCGTCACCAAGGCCGGCAGCGTGATCGCCTCCCGCAACGTCCAGTCCGCGCTCGAGCTCGAGGCCAACGACGACGAGATGGACCGGCTCAACGAGCAGATGTTCCGGGCCCTGATGGCGCCGGACTGGCCGCACGGCATCCAGACCGCGGTCGACCTGGCGCAGCTGGCCCGGTTCTACGAGCGGTTCGCCGACCACGCGGTCTCGGTGGCGCACCGGGTGGTGTACCTGGCCACCGGCGAGTGGCCCAACAGCGGCCAGGGTGACGGGCCGAACTCGTACACCACCGAAAAGGACTGACGGCTGCTTTCCTGACGGGCCGTCAGCGACCCTGGTTCTTCACGGCGTCGATCGCCGCGGCCGCGGCGTCCGGGTCGAGGTAGCGCCCACCCGGTTGCAGGGGCTTCAGTTGGTCGTCCAGCTCGTAGAGCAACGGGATCCCGGTGGGAATGTTGAGCCCCACCACGGTGGACTCGTCCATCCCGTCCAAGTGCTTGACCATCGCCCGCAGCGAGTTGCCGTGCGCGGCGACCGCCACCGTTAGGCCGGCGCGCAGGTCCGGCACGATCGCGTCGTACCAGTAGGGCAGCAGGCGGTCGACGACGTCGGCCAGGCACTCGGTCCGGGGCACGATCTCCGGGGCGAGATCGACGTAGCGGGCGTCCCCGACCTGGGAGTACTCGTCGTCGTCGGCCAGGGGGGGCGGCGGAGTGTTGTAGGACCGGCGCCAGAGCATGAACTGCTCCTCGCCGAACTGCTCCAGCGTCGCCTTCTTGTCCTTGCCCTGCAGGGCGCCGTAGTGCCGCTCATTGAGCCGCCAGTGCCGCTTGACCGGGATCCAGTGGCGGTCGGCGGCGTTCAGCGCGAGTTCGCTGGTGCGGATGGCCCGGCGCAGCAGCGAGGTGTGCACGACGTCGGGCAGGAGTCCGGACTCGGCGAGCAACCGGCCACCACGGGCCGCCTCGTCCTCGCCCTTGGCGGTGAGATCGACGTCCACCCAGCCGGTGAACAGCCCCTTGGAGTTCCACTCGGATTCGCCGTGCCGGAGCAGGAGGAGGCGGTAGGTCGCGTCAGCCATGCGGGCACAGTAGTCAGAGCCGCGAGGCCGCCGTCACGACGGCCTCGAAGATGTCCCGGGACAGCGCGGATCCCTCGCGCCGCACCTCGGATTCGCGCAGGCGGAGGACCCGGTCCAGGCGCACCTCGCTCGGGCGGCCCTCGCGGTCCCAGGCGCCGGTGCCCACGTCCATCCAGTGCCGGCCGTGGCGAGCCTCGTCCTCGGCGTCCCGGTCGTGGTCCTTGCTCGTCAGGTAGAGGCACGCCAGGGCATCGCCCTCGCGGCGGAGGACGAGCACCGGCCGGTCCTTGCCGCGGGCGGGGTCATCCTCGAAGGGCACCCAGCCCCAGCACACCTCGCCCGGGTCGGGCCGGCCGTCGGGTTCGGGGGCGTAGGTCACTGGCGGATCGTGCCACGCGATGGCGCGGCTCGGCGCGTACAGGCATATACATCGTTCGACAGATGTTCGTCGGGGCCGTCGGGACCAGCCTGGCGCCATGACCGAACCGATGGTGACCACCCTGTCCGACTTCCGCGAGCACCGCGCGACGTTGGGCCGCCGCCAGTGGCGCCCCGACCGCCGCCCCCGCTCTGACCCTGCCGGACTCCCTCGCCTCGCCCGCCGCCGACGGGGACGGTGACGTTCCTCCTCACCGACGTCGAGGGCTCCACCCCGCGCTGGGAGGCAGCGCCGGACGCGATGGCCGTCGCCGTCGCCCGGCACTACGACCTGCTTGATGCGGCCGTGTTCGCCCACCACGGAGTCCGGCCCATCGAACAGGGCGAGGGCGACAGCATGGTTGCGGTGTTCGCGCGCGCGTCCGACGCTGTCGCCGCGGCCCTTCAGGCGCCAGCGCGCCCTGATCGCCGAGTCTTGGCCCGAACGGCGCCGACCTGCATGTCCGGATGGCCCTGCACACCGGCGAGGCGCGGCTGCGCGACGAGATGTACTACGTCGGGCCGAGCATCATCCGCTGTGCACGGCTGCGCTCGCTGGCCCACGGACGCCAGGTCGTCGTGTCCGCCACCACCGCCGCGCTCGTGGCCGACGACCTGCCGGCCGGCGCCGAGTTGCTCCCGCTCGGCCTGCACCGGCTCAAAGGCATGGGCCGGCCCGAGCACGTGCTCCAGCTCGCGCACCCCGACCTGCCGGCCGCGTTCCCCGTCGCTCGCGGCGGCGGACACCCGGCTCGGCAACCTGCCGAGCCAGCCCACCTTTTCGTCGGCCGCATCCGCACCCTGCTGACCTCGCTGGAGCTGATGACGCGTGCACCGGCTCGTGACGCTGGTCGGCGCCGGCGGCGCCGGCAAGACCCGGCTGGCGCTCCGCGCCGCCGAGCTGGCCACCGGGTTCGACGACGGCGTCTGGTGGGTCGAGTTCGCCCCGCTCACCGGGAACCTCGCTCGTCAGCGAGGTGCTCACCGCCCTGGGCCTCGACGCTCGCGGCCTGGACCCGCTCACACGTCTGACCGCGCTACCTCGCCGACCGGGACGTCCTGCTGGTGCTCGACAACTGCGAGCACGTCCTGGCCGACGCCGCCGCACTCGCGGCAACGCTGGTCGCCCGTGCCCGCGACTCGGCCTGCTCGTGACCAGCCGCGAGCCGCTGGGCGCCGCCGGCGAGGTCGCCTTCCGGGTCGACCCGCTGGAGGTCATCGACCCGGACGCGGAGATCGCCAGCAATCTCCGGCCCCGAGGCCGTGCAGCTGTTCGTCGAGCGGGCCCGGGAGGTCCGGCCCGGCTTCGCGCTCGACGAGGCCAACGCGAGTACCGTCGCCGCGATCTGTTCCCGTCTGGACGGGCTCCCCCTGGCGATCGAGCTGGCCGCGGCCCGCACCCGGGCGCTGTCCCCGGAGCGCATCCTCGACGGCATCGCGCGGCGGCTCGACCTGCTCGTCGGGGGATCGCGCAGCGCCTTGCCACACCACCAGACCCTCGCCGCCTCGATGACCTGGAGCCATGACCTGCTGGCTGAGCCGGAGCGTGTTCTGCTGCGTCGGCTCTCGGTGTTCGCGGGCTCGTTCTCCCTCGAGGCGGTGGAGGCCGTCGCCGGCAGTGATCCGCTGACCCCGTGGGACGCGGTCGTGCTGCTGGCGGACCTGGTGGACCGCTCCCTGGTCGTCTTCGACGGCGAGCAGTACCGGCTGCTGCAGACCGTGCGGGACTTCGCCGCCGACCGGCTGGCCGACGCCGACGAGACCGGCGCCGTGCGCCTGGCCCACCGCGCCTACTACGCCGACGCTCGTGGCCGGTGCACACGCCGAGCTGCGGGCGGGTCCGCAGCTGCTGACGATGGACCGGCTGGCCCCCGCGCGCCCCGACATCGTCGCCGCGATCGACGGTGCGCTCGCCGACGGCGACACCGAGGCGGCCCAACGTCTGGTCGCGGACGTCGCGCTGTTCTGGCACATGAACGGGCGGTACTCGGAGTCGGCGGGCTGCCTGCGCCGGGTGCTGGCGCAGACCCCCGATGACGGCTCCGGTCTGCGCTCTGAGGTGCTCTGCGCGTTGGCCGAGGTGTCGCTCGCCGGTATGGACGCCGCGAGCGGTTACGGCCAACCGGATGCCGTGCGCGCGAGCGAACTCGGGGCCGCGAACGGGCTGCCCGGCGTCGTCGGCCGCGCCCTGTGCGTGCAGGGCGTGGCGACGGCCTTCCTCGCGCCCGTGGTCGCCGGGGGTGTGCTGGCTCAGGCCCGCGCCGCCGCCGACCCCGCCGGCGACGAGTTCACCTCGGGCTGGACTCACGCCTGGGCCGCGTTCGCCGCGATCTGGGGCCTGTCCGACCCCCAGATGGCCGCGCCCCATCTCTCCGTCCTGGCCGGCCTCGCCCGGCGGACCGGCAGTCCGTTCTGGACCGCGTGGCACGGGATGCTCGTCGGCCTGCAGGCGCAGCGCGAAGGCGACCCCAAGACCGCGATCGAGTTGCTGACGCCGGCGGTCGAGCTGGCCTGGGTCATCGGTGACCCGCTGCTGGAGACCTACGCGACGATCCCGCTCGCCGAGACCTATATCGACGCCGGTGACTTCGCCGGGAGCGGAGTCCGTCATCGCCCGCAGCCGGGTCTGGCAGGACCGGTCCTGCCTCGGCCGGACCGAGTGGGTCCAGGTCCGGCTGGCCCGGGTCGCGCTCGCCCACGGCGACCACGACCCGGGCCGCGGCCGAGCTCGCCCGGCTCGGCGGAGTCCTGCGCGGTCTCGGCTTCGCCTTCATCGAGGCCGAGATGGACCTGCGTCGCCGGGCGGGCCGCGCTGCTGAGCGGGGACGTCGCGGCAGCACGGGCGGCGCACGAGGTCGCGGCCCGGTCGCCGAGGCCATGCATTCGCCCAGCTTGCTCAGCGCCGCGGCGAATCTCGACGGCCGGGTGGCCCGGGCCGAGGGTCGTCTCGGCGCCGCCGAGGACTCGCACCACCGCGCCCTCGCCCTCGCTGGACGGCAGGGCCTTCGCCTTGCGGCCGGTGGAGGCGCTGGAGTGCCTCGGCGGCCTGGCGGTGGCCGCGGAGAGCTGGGCCGAAGGTGCACGCCTGACTCTCGGCCGCCGGAGCGGCTCGGGAACGGGCGGGCACGCCACGCCTCCCGGTGGATCTCCCTGTGGTCGCGGCCGACCTGGCCGCGATCGCCGCGGTGGTCGGGGGCGAGTCGCTCATGGAGTTCGAGAGGGAGGGGGCCGAGCTCGACCTGGCCGAGGCGGCCGCCTACGCGGCGCGCGCGCGGGGGGAACGCAAGCGCCCCAGCATGGGCTGGGGCTCCCTGACCCCGACCGAGCGCGCCGTCGTCGCCCTCGCCGCCGACGGCTGACGAACGTCAGATCGCGGAGAAGCTGTTCATCAGCACCGGCACGGTGAAGGTGCACCTGCACCACATCTTCACCAAGCTCGGGATCGGCCGGCGCGCCGAACTGGCTGCCCTGGCGACCGAGCGGCGGCTGACGGAAGCCGCCGGCTGAGGCCGTTACGGTGAAGGCATGGAGCTGCCCGACTGGGCCCGGCATCGGGTCGAAACCTACGAGATCGCCTGGCTGACCGTCGTCACCGCGAGCGGCAGGCCGGCGCCGAACCCGGTCTGGTTCGTCGCCGACGGCGACACCCTGTTGATCTGGGTGCAGCCACACAGCGCCAAGGCGCGCAACATCGCCGCTCGGCCGAGCGTCACCGTCCACCTGGAGACGACCGATCCGACGGGAGCAGACGTGGTCGTCCTGCACGGGTCGGCGTCCTTGGAACCGCAGGTGGCGCCGATGACGTATCCCGGATTCGCCGAGAAGTACGGCGAGCTCATGAAGCACATCGAGCTCAGCTCCGAGGAGATGGACACCTACAACACCCTGGTGCGGTTCATCCCGGCCCGGGCGCGGATCGGCCTCTAGTCCGCCGAGGGCCCGGGGGTCGGGTCGGCGGCGTCGAGCAGGTGGCGGAAGGCGTCGAGGTTCGCGGTCGACTCGCCGCGGGACACGCGCCAGGCGTGCTCCTTGCGGATCGAGGAGGCGAAACCCCGCTCGAGGATCGGGTTGAAGCTGCCGTCGGCGTACTCCAGGACGGCGCCGAGGATGCGGTCGATCTCCGCGGCGTCCAGGCCCTTCGGATTCAGACGCCCCGTCAGGTAGATGTCGCCGAGCTTGTCGACCATGAAGGCGACGCCGTACATCCGGGCGTTGCGCTCGAGGAGCCAGCGGTAGACCTCCTGGTGGTTCTCGTCCGGGCGCCGCGCGACGAAGGCATTGACCGTGACGCTGTGCGCCCCGACGGCCAGTGAGCAGGTGGTGGACAGCTTCTTCGTGCCCGGCAGGGTGACGACGAACAGGCCGGGCTTGGCCTCGGTCCAGTCCAGTTCCAGGGCATCGAGCTCGCGGCGCAACAGCGCCGAGACCTCGTTCTGGCCGGTCATCCCTGGGCGCGCAGGCCGCCGGCGGCCCCGCCGGTCATGGCCCGGGAGTAGGTGCCGAGGAGGCGGGCGGCGGTGGCCGACCAGCCGAACCGGCCGGCGTGCTCGATCGCGCCGTCGCCGAGCTTGCGGCGCAGGTCGTGGTCGGTGATCAGGCGGTGCAGGGCGGCCGCGTAGTCGTCCGGGTCGTGTCCGACGACGAGCAGGCCGGACTCGCCCTCCGAGACCGCGGTGCGCAGGCCGCCCACCGACGCCGCCACAACGGGGGTGCCGCAGGCCTGGGACTCGACCGCGACCAGCCCGAAGGACTCGGAGTACGAGGGCACCACGGTGACGTCGGCGGCCTGGTACCAGCGGGCCAGCTCGCGCTGCGGCAACGCCGGGCTGAAGCGCACCAGGTCGCTGATGCCGAGCTCGACGGCCATCTTCTGCAGCTGCTCCGGCTCGGCCGTGCCGCTGCCGCTGGGTCCGCCGACGACGGCGACGACCGTGCGGTTGCGCCGGGCCAGATCACCCTGGACCAACTTGGCCACGGCACCGAGCAGAACGTCCGGGCCCTTCAGCGGCTGGATGCGGCCCACGAACAGGATCACGTCGTCGGTGTCGGCGATGCCGAGTTCGACGCGGGCCGCGGAGCGGCGCCCGGGCAGGAACACGTCGAGGTCCACGCCCGGGGCGACGACGTCGACCCGGTGGGGGTCGGCGCCGTAGAGGTCGACGAGCTGCTCGGCCTCTTCGGCGGTGTTGGCGACCAGTCGGTCCGCGGCCTCCACCACCTGCGTCTCGCCGACGATCCGGGACGCCGGCTCCGGAGTGTCGTTCAGAGCGAGTGTGGCGTTCTTCACTTTCGCCATCGTGTGCATGGAGTGCACAAGGGGCAGACCCCACCGTTCTGCGGCCAGCCAGCCGACCTGTCCGGAGAGCCAGTAGTGCGAATGGACGAGGTCGTAGTAGCCGGGGTCGCGGGTCGCCTCGGCCCGCAGCACCCCGGTCGTGAAGGCACACAACTGGGCCGGAAGGTCCTCTTTCGCGAGGCCTTCGAACGGACCGGAGGTCACGTGGCGGACCGTGACACCCGGTGCCAGCTCGACCACGGGCGGTAAGTCGGACGAGGTCGTGCGCGTGAAGACCTCGACCTCGACGCCGGCCTGGGCGAGCCGTTTGGCCACCTCGACGACGTAGACGTTCATCCCGCCGGCGTCGCCGGTGCCGGGCTGATCGAGCGGCGAGGTGTGCACCGAGAGGGTGGCGACGCGGCGCGGCATGACACCGCTGACCGGCAGGACGCGCACTCGTACACCTCCGCGATCACGGTCTGGACCCGCCGGGACAACTGCGGGAGATCCTTCTGCATTCCGGTCAACCGAACAGCATCGCAAATCGTCGTACCGCGTGTGGACGAAACAACACATCTGGTGCAATTCACACATCCCGCATAGCGTGCCTGTCACAAGACCCGAACATCACTCTGGTTTTGGATCATCAAGGAGTCGGTAATGGCCTCCAACCGCAAGCGCGCCGCCGGCGTAGGGCTCGCAGCAGGCGCCCTGATCGGCGCTTCCTTCATCGCCATGCCGTCCGAGGCCTCGGCCCGGCCGTCGGCCTGCAACAGCGGACGCGTCATCTGCGTCAACAAGTCGACCCGCCAGCTGGCGCTGGTCGTGAACGGCCGGACGGTCGTCGCCATGTCCGCCCGGTTCGGTTCGGTGAGCCGCGGACTGCCCACCCGCGAGGGCATGTACCGGGTGTACTGGAAGAGCGCCAACCACGTCTCAAGCCTTTACGGCAGCGCAATGCCGTTCTCGCTGTTCTTCAGCGGCGGCCAGGCGATCCACTACTCCTCGGACTTCGCGCGCAACGGCTACGCCGGCGCCTCCCACGGGTGCATCAACACCCGGGACTACTCCGCCACCCGAGCCCTGTTCAACAACTCGCCGGTCGGCACCAAGGTCTACATCCACTGGTGAGCGCCGTGGTGATCCTGGATCGATCCTCAGGTCAGCGACACGCCAGAGGATCAGGCAAAGCACTGAGTGATCCTTAAAGCCGTCCCGGGCATTTGGCAATAACGGCCGAGCTGTCCGATTCGGTGAATAACACTCGGGTTGTCCGAACAACCTCCCGAGGAGCACACCCCCATGGCGTCGAAGTCATTCCGCGCGACCGTTGCGGGCTTGGCATGCACCACCTTGATCGGCGCCGGCCTCGTCACCGCCAGCCCGGCCGAAGCCCGGCCCAAGATGCCGCGCGCCTGCTACACGGGCAAGATCGTCTGCATCGACAAGTCCGACCGGGTCCTGCGTCTGCTGGTCAACGGCAAGACCATCGTCCGGATGGACGTCCGCTTCGGCGCGTCCCGGACGCCCACCCGAAACGGGATGTTCCGGGTGTACTGGAAGAACGCCGACCACGTCTCCAGCCTGTGGGGCAGCGCGATGCCGTACTCGATGTTCTTCAGCGGCGGCCAGGCGATCCACTACTCCTCGGACTTCGCCCGCCGCGGTTACTCGGGGGCCTCGCACGGCTGCGTGAACATCCGGGACTACAGCCGGGCCCGCACCCTGTTCAACAACACCCCGACCGGAACGCGGGTCTACATCTACTACTGGTGATCATCCGCGGACGCTCAGCGAGCTCCCAGTAGGAGAAGCGGAGAAGTCCTCGTAGAATCGGCATCGGCCGCCCGTGTTTGCGGGCGGCCGATGTCATGTCCGAGGACCCCGGAGATCACTGCATGCACCGCCGGCCCGTCGCGCTCAGCGCCATCGCTCTGACCTGGGCGCTCGCCGTGGCCAGCCCGGCCTCGGCCTCGTCCCCGGTGCCGAGCGACCCGAACCAGCCGGCCCCGACCGAGGTGAGCTCGGCGGAGGGTCCGGCGCAGGCCAAGCCGGGCCGCGGCGTGCCGGTGATGGAGCCCGGAGACCGCGGGCGCCCGGTGAACGTGCTGCAGGTCCGCCTGCAGCGGGTCGGCGTGCGGGACCTCCCGACCACCGGCCTGTACGGGCAGGAGACCATCGCGCACGTCAAGGCGTTCCAGCGCCTGGCCGGGTTCGCCCGGACCGGGTACGTAGACCAGGCCACGCTCACCGAGCTCGAGCGGCGCACCGGCACGGTGGACCGTCTCGACCTGGCCGCCGGTGAGAACCGCCCCTACGGGCGACGGCTCCCGGCCAGCTGTCTGAACGCACGCGTGATCTGCATCGACAAGCGGGCGCTCGCGGTGCGCTGGATCGTCGACGGCGAGATCAAGATGCGCCTGGACGCCCGGTTCGGTTCGGACGAGACCCCGACCCGCGAAGGCGTCTTCAAGATCACCCGCAAGAGCCGCGACCACGTCTCGACGCTGTACGACACCTCGATGCCGTTCGCGATGTTCTTCGACCGCGGGCAGGCGGTGCACTACTCGCCCGACTTCGCCTCCCGCGGCTACTCCGGCGCCTCCCACGGCTGCGTGAACACCCGCGACTACTCCGCGATCCGCACCCTGTACGGCCGGGCGCAGGTCGGGGACCGGGTCGTGGTCTACCGCTCCCGTTCGGCGAAGCGCCTCGCCCAGAAGCCGGTCGAGAAGCCCGTTCAGCAGCCGACCGAGACGCCGCCGGCCGAGCCCGTCGCGCCCCCCGCGGAGGGCTGAGCGGCTACCAGCCGCCGCGCGGGCCGGAGGGGCGGCGCTTGTTCCAGCCCCCGCCGCCACCGCCGCGGCCGATGGCGCGCACGGCCGGACGTACGTCGACGAGGTAGACCAGCGAGGCCACGGTGCCGGCCAGCATGAAGATGCCGAGCCCGCCGGTGGCGAAGAAGGCGTCGGTCGCGACCGCCAGGCCGAGCAGGGTCAGCCACAGGTTCTTGGTCTGCTTGTCGGCGGCGGGAAAAGCGCGCGCCGGGCGAATGGCGGTGTCCAGCAGGGCGAACAGGTGGAGCAGGACCTGGGCGTAGGTCAGAAACTCCATGATCGGGTTGTTCACGTCCCTGCCCTTTCCTGCGGGTCCGCTCCCGCGTCCGGCAGCCTAAACGAAGCGGCCCGGCCGGAGGTGCCGCAGCGGCTTGTCCGGCCGGGCCGTTGCCCGGTTCGCTCCTGGTGCAGTGGTGCGTCCTAGCGGGTGGTGCTCAGTGCTGTGATCAGTCGCCGACCTTGGTGCCGGCGTCGGTCGCAGCGGTCTTCGCGCGGGTGGTGGTCTTGCGGGCCGCAGTGACCGTGCTCTTGGCGGCGGTGCGGGTGTTCTTGGCGCCGCTGGTGGCCGCGCCGCGGACACCGCGCGCCTTGCTGATCGTGGTCTTCGCCTGCTCGACCAGGTCCTTGGTGGACTTCTGGGTGCGGACGCGCTTCACGATCGTCTCGCCGCGGGTGGCGAGCTTCTCGTAGCGCTCGTCGGCGGCCTTGACCTGCTCGTCGACGCGGTCGGTCAGCTTGTCGGCGACCTTGCGGGCCTCCTTGGGGAGGTCGGTGAGCTTGTCGGTGAGCTGCTTCGGCAGGTTGGTGGCGCGGTCCTTGAGGCTCTTCTCCTCGGCGGACGGCCGGAGGTTCTTGACCTTCTCGACAGCCAGGTCGCCCACGCCGGCGACGGCGTAGAACGGCTTCGGGCCGGTGAGGGTCTTGGCGAAGTCGGTGTAGGTCTTGCGAAGTTCGGCGGTGCTGGCCATTACTGGCTCCTTCTCAGTGTGTGTCGGTCGTTTCGGCGCCGGCTTCGGTGCCGGCCGACATCTCGTTCTCTTTGCGGAACGAGTCGTAGACATCCATGAGCACGCTCTTCTGCCGCTCGGACAGTTTGGGATCCGCCATGACGACCGTCGCGAACTCCTGGCTGGAGTCGTCCCGCTCGTCGAGGATCCCGGCGTGCATGTAGAGCTGCTCCGCGGAGATCCGCAGCCCTTTGGCGAGCTGCTGCAGGATCTCTGCGGACGGCTTGCGCAGCCCGCGTTCGATCTGGCTGAGGTACGGGTTGGAAACTCCGGCAGCAGCTGCGAGCTGTCGGATCGACAGCTTGCTGTTCTTGCGCTGCTCCCTCAGGTACTCCCCGAGGCCGCCGGGAAGCGTTGCCATGGGTAGATGCTTGCTCGAGGTGCTAACAATTGCAAGCACTCAGGCAGCACTCGGGGCGTGATCCCGATCTCAGACCGATTTCAGGCCCAGGAATCGACGGGCTTCCGTGCCGGTGATGGGAGGACGTTGTGCCAGGTCAGCAAGGGTGGCGGCCCGTTGGACGAGCTCCGCGTTGTCCTTCGCCGGGCGGCCTTTGGCGTAGGTGACGGTGTCCTCCAGGCCTACCCGCAGATGGCCGCCGGCTGCTAGCGCGGCGAACGCCACCGGCAGCGCGGAGCGCCCGATCCCGGTCGCGGAGAAGGTCGCGCCGTCGGGGAGTGCCTTGACCACGGCGACCAGGGTTGCGGCATCGCCCGGCATCCCGCCGGGCACGCCCATCACGAGGTCGGCGTGCACGCGGCCGGTGGCCGGCGGGCCGTAGATGTCCAGCAGGCGCTGCATCGTCGCGACGTGGCCGAGGTCGAACAGCTCGAACTCCGGGACCACGCCGCGCTCCTGCGTCCGCTGGTAGAGCAGGGTGATGAACGGCCACGGGTTGGCGAAGACGTCGTCGCCGAAGTTGACGGTGCCGCAGGTCAGCGAGCAGGAGTCCGGAGCGGCGTCGAGCACGGCCATCCGGCTCTCGAACGAATCCTGCACGCCGCCGCCGGTGGAGAGCTGGACCAGCAGGTCGGTCTCGGCCCGGATGGCCGCGACCGCTTCGGTGAGCTTCCCGACGTCGAGGCAGGAGCGGTCCGCCTCGTCGCGCAGGTGGACGTGGATCATCCCGGCGCCGGCCTCGGCGCAGGCCCTGGCCGTGGCGACCAGCTCGTCGAGGGTGGTCGGCAGGTTCGGATGGTCCGCCTTCGCGAGCTCCGCGCCCGTGGGCGCGACGGTGATCAGCGTGCCTGGGGGCAACTCCGCGGCCATGCCGTCGATCGTGGCACGCGTCGGGCCAGGAGAATCGCAGGATGCGTGCAGTGGTGCAGCGGGTCGCCCGGGCGAGTGTGACCGTCGACGGCTCTGTCGTGGGCGCGATCGAGGGCCCCGGGCTGCTCGCGCTGGTCGGGGTGACTCACGACGACACCCCCGCCCTCGCGGACAAGCTGGCCGACAAGCTGTGGACGCTGCGCATCCTGGAGGACGAGAAGTCCTGCTCCGACCTCGATGCCCCGTTGGTGGTGGTCAGCCAGTTCACGCTCTACGGCGACGCCCGCAAGGGCCGCCGCCCGACCTGGATCGCCGCCGCCCCCGGTGCCGTGGCCGAGCCGCTGGTCGACGCCGTGGTGGCCGGCCTGCGCTCCCGCGGCGCCACCGTGGCGACCGGCGTCTTCGGCGCCCACATGTCCGTCGAGCTCCTGAACGACGGCCCCTTCACCGTCCTGCTCGATCTCTAACCAACCACTAGGCGTGTCACGCTTTGTGGTTGTTGTCCACGGCCTCGAAGCGGATCTGACGGGTCATCGGATCGGCTTCGGCCAGCCGGGCCTCGATCGGGTCGCCGAGGGGAAGGCCGGTGCCGTCGACCTTGGCCTCGACGTAGGGGTCGGCGATCAGCAGCGTCCCGTGGGTGCGCTCGCCGTTGGTGGCGACGACGGTGCCGGTGAAAATCTCACCGACCCGGTCGGCGAGCAGGCCGGCCTCGACGAGATTGAGCACCTCGGCCGAGAAGGAGTTCACCGCGCGTCCGCCCTCCTGCATCCGCTCGGGCAGGCCGGGCAGCGCGCTGCGGACCCAGTCCGGGACCTCGGTGCCTGCTTTGACCGCCAGGCACACCTCGGCGGCGTAGCGGTCAGCGAGGCGACGCAGCGGTGCGGTGACGTGGGCGTACGGGGCGGCGATCGCGGCGTGCACCGCTTCCGCGGGCTTCTCCCCGTCGAAGGCGAGGTAGCCGGCGCCGCGGAACAACGTGGTGCACGCGCGGAGCAGGGCCGGGGCGCGCGGAGCGTTCGGGTCGATGGAGCGGACGAACTCCGGATAGGACTGCTCCGCCGGCCAGATGAAGCCGAGGGCCTTCGCGCGTCTGCGCAGCCCCTCGATCGACTCGGCCTCCGGCGCCGGGAGGGTGCGCAGCAGGCCGACGCCGGCGTCGAGCATCAGCGTGGCCGCGGCCATCCCGGTGAGCAACGAGAGCTGCGCGTTCCAGGTCTCGACCGGGGTCTGCAGCCGCGAGGTGAGCCGCCAGCCGTCCCCGTTGTCGACGTCGACGACCTGCTCGGGCAGCGGCAGGCTGATGCCGCCGCGGCGGCGTTCGGCCGCCAGGCGCAGCTCGCCGAGCGTGCGCAGCCGCGCGATCCGCTCGTCGGCGGCGCCGGCGTCGACCTCCCGCTGGACCGCGTCGTAGCCGAGCTTGGCGCGGGAGCGGACCAGCGCGCGGGCCACGTCGACCTCGAGGAGTTCACCGGCGGTGTCGAGGTCGAGGGTCCACAGCACGGCCGGCCGGTCCTGCTCGGGCAGCAGGCTGGCCGCCGCCTCGGAGAGTTGCGGCGGGTGCAGCGGGATCCGGCGGTCGGGGGCGTAGCGGGTCTCGACCCGGCGGTTCGCCTCGAGGTCGATCGGGCCGCCCGGGTCGACGAACGCGGCGACGTCGGCGATGGCGTAGTACAGCCGGAACCCGCCCTTGTTCGCTTCGATCGCGAAGGCCTGGTCGAGGTCCATCGAAGAGGCCGGGTCGAGGGTGACCAGCTCGACGTCGCGGCGATCAGCCCGCTCCCCCGCTGCCGCACCCGGTCCGGAGGCGGCGATCGTGTCTGCGGCGGCGACGACCTCGGCCGGGAACTCGGTGGGGACCTGCAGGCCCGCGGTCAGCTGATCGAAGGCGGCCGGGTACCAGGGCGGAAGCGCGGCCGCGGCGATCTTGGGGCGAGGCACCTGATGCTCCGTCAGTTGGCAGTGATTCAGGCCTCGACGACGACCTCGGCCGCAGCGGGGACCCCGCCGGCCAGCAGGGTCGCGTCGTGGGGGGTGTTCCGCTTGATGATCCCGAGGCCGATCGGGCCCAGCTCGTAATGCCGCGCCGCGCTGCCGACGTAGCCGACCGCCCGCCCGTCCAGGGTGATCTCGGCGCCGTGCTCGGGCAGGTCCAGGGTGCTGCCGTCCAGGTGCAGGAACACCATGCGGCGCGGCGGGCGGCCGAGGTTGTGCACCCGGGCGACCGTCTCCTGGCCGCGGTAGCAGCCCTTGTTCAGATGGACCGCCGGGCCGAGCAGGCCGAGCTCGTGCGGGATCGTGCGGTGGTCGGTCTCCATGCCGTGGCGCGGCACGTGCGCGGCGATGCGCAGCGCCTCGTGCGCCCACACCCCGGCCACCGGGCCGAGCGCGTCGGCCAGCCGGGCCCGCGGGACCAGCACCTCGCGACCGGCGTACTCGCCCAGGTCCTCCGCCGCACGGGGGTGGTGCCAGGCGTGCTCCTTGCCGGGGACGTCCGCGCCACCGGCCGGGACCCACACCGCGGCCCAGTCGGCGGTCACGTCGGCGACCTCGACGCGGAGCATGAAGCGCATCTTGTCCAGGAACGCGACCAGATCCGTCGCGGTGCCGGGCTCGACGGTGATCCAGGCGGCCTGCCCGTCGTCCACCAGGTGCAGGTCGTGCTCGATGTGCCCGTGCGGGCTGAGCACCAGGGACTGCACCGGAGTCCGCGGCGCGAGGTCGGTGAGGTGCTGGGTGGTCAGGGAGTGCAGCCAGCTCAGCCGGTCCGGGCCGTCGACCCGGACCACCCCGCGGTGCGAGAGGTCGACCGCGGCCTGCCCGCCCGCGAGCGCGCGCTGCTCGCCGTGCGGGTCCCCGTAGTGCGCGGCGACGCCGGCGTCGGGCCCGTCCCCGGCGACCGCGCCGGGGCGGTTGAGCAGCGGCGAGGTCAGCACATCGGTAGGCACGCGCTCCACTGTATGCACCCGACCGATCAGAGGTCGCGCGACCAGATCTGCTCGGTGCGGCCGGCGTCGAACGGGAACGGACCCGGCTCGGACTCCAGCATGAAGCCGTGCCGCTCGTAGAGGGCCCGTGAGGCGTCCAGGCCGCTGCAGGTCCACAGCATCATGCGCGGGTAGCCGCGGTCCTTCGCGAACTGCAGGCAGGTGCGGACCAGGGCCAGCCCGACGCCCTTGCCCCGCGCTGCGGGCTCGGCCAGCAGGAAACGCAACTGGGCCGTCTGCTCGTCCTTGCGGACACAGGCGATCGAACCGACAGCCGCCCCGTCGAGCTCCGCGATCCAGACCGCCTCGAACGCCGGGTCCAGGTTCTCGGCGAGCTCGGCCACCCGGTGCGCGACGTAGGCCTCGTAGTCCGCACCCCATCCGCAGTCGGCGGCATAGAGCGCCCCGTGGCGGGCGATGATCCAGCCCCAGTCGCCGGGCTGGGGGGCGCGGAGGACGAGACTCATCTGATCTGGCGTCAGGAACCGGCGCGCTTCGCGCAGTCGCGGCAGCGGCCGTAGATCGCGAAGTGCTCCAGGTCGACCTCGAAACCCTCCGTCGCCAGCACCTTCTTGGTCAGCGAGGCCGCGACGTCGGCCCCGACCTGGGAGACCGCCCCGCAGTCCCGGCAGACCAGGTGCAGATGGGCGTGGTGCCCGGCCGGGTGATAGGAGGGCGCCCCGTGGCCGAGGTGCGCATGCCGGACCAGGCCGAGTTCCTCGAGCAGCTCGAGCGTCCGGTAGACGGTGGAGATGTTGATCCCGCTGGCGGTCTCCTGCACCCGGGCGCAGACCTGCTCCGGGGTGGCGTGCTCGAGCTCGTTGACGGCGGCCAGGACGAGCTCGCGCTGCGGGGTGAGGCGGTAGCCCTTCTCCCGCAGCATGGCGCGCCAGTCGCCACTCACGTCCGGCTCACTCCGCGCGCTTCAGGGCGGCCGAGATGTGCGGCTGCAGGGGCTCGCCCATCGCCTCCATCTCGTAGACCCACATGAGCTCGCCCTTGACCAGACCGTAGAGCCGGTGCCCGCGGCGGTAGTCCTTGGCCGACTCCATCTTGAGCACCCCGGAGGTGGCGATCTCGATCCGCGGCCCGCGGATCTCCCCGAGCATCGCCTCCAGGAAGCCCGTCGGGTGACTGAGCAGCACCTCGAGCGGGATGACGTCGGAATCCTCGGCCTTGTCCATCGGCCGCGGCCGCCAGAACCCGGTCTCCATGTTCAGCGGCCCGAGCACGGTGCCGGCCTGGTCGATCTCCCAGGACCGCGAGATGTAGTGCACGAACGGCTTGCCGTTCTGCGAGAACTCCACCCGCTGCCGGAACAGCTTGCGCTCGATCGTCGGGTACTCGACGACGCCTTCGCCCTCCCAGGCGCCGAGCAGGAACGCCAGCGCCATGTTGGCCTCGTGCAGGTTGGGCGGAATCTCGAACACCCGCGGAAGTCTACGGCGGCGCGTCGCTCGGTAGCTTTGGCGTCATGGCTCGCTCCCTGGTCGTCAAGGTCACCGCCGGCGCCGACGCTCCCGAGCGGTGCGCGCAGGCCTTCACCGTCGCCTCCGTGGCCGCCGCGTCCGGCTTCGAAGTCTCGCTCTGGCTCACCGGCGAGAGCGCCTGGTTCGCCCTGCCCGGCAAGGCCGCGGAATTCTCCCTGCCGCACTCCGAGCCGCTGGAGAACCTGCTCGCGACCGTCCTCGAGCTGGGCCGCGTCACCCTGTGCACCCAGTGCGCCGCGCGCCGCGCCATCGAACCCGGCGACGTCATCGAGGGCATCCGCATCGCCGGCGCCGCCGTCTTCGTCCAGGAGTCCTGCGCTGACGAGGCCCAGGCCCTCGTTTACTAGCCCGCGCCGAAGGCGACGGGCCGCCGAAAGCGCACAGCTGCACCGCAACACGCCGCTGGGGGCGTGCAGGAGCGCGCACTCGGGGAGACACCGGAGTTACCCACAGGCCGTCATTGCGCTCTCCACAGCTTCGGCGGCGAGCGCCCACCAAAGACGAGCCCTCGGACATGGTCGCGTCATGAAGCTCGCGCCCGAACTGCCCCCGGAGCCGGTACCGCCCGGGGCGAAGCACCGCAATGTGTGGCTGGCCAGCGGGGTGACCCGCCGCCAGCTCGGCGATCGCCGCCGGTTTCGACGGGTCGCCAAGCTGCTGTACGCGCCCGTCCACAGCGGCCGCGACGATCTGCATTCGCGGTGCGCCGACCTCCGGCCCGCGTTGCCGGACGATGCCGTGTTCAGCCACTACACGGCCGCGGCGCTTCGTGGCGTCCCCGTGCCCGACGAACCGCAGATCCACGTCTGCACGGAGAGCCCGATCGAGCCCCGCACGCGCGGTGTGATCGGACATCGAATCCAGGCCATCGGCGAAGTTGCCTGGCACCGCGGGCTTCCGGTGACCACACCCGGCCGCACCTACCTCGACCTGGCGTCGCGCTTGGACCTCATCTCGCTGGTCATCGCCGGCGACTCACTATCGCGTCTCGACCCCGCCGGGGTCGCCGGACTTGAGGAAGCAGTGAACAGCGGAGGAGGACGCCGTGGCGTCAGGCTCGCCCGGCTGGGACTACCGCTGCTCGACCCGAATTCGAGGTCGCCTACGGAATCGCGGCTGCGGTTTCACATCGTGACGGAGGGTCTGGGTAAGCCGCTCGTCAACGAGGCTGTCTACGACGCCGCCGGCGAGTGGCTCTGTGAGCCGGACCTGCACTACCCCGAGTTCAAGGTCGCGATCGAGTACGAGGGCGAGCATCACCAGCGGGACCCGAAGCAGTGGCAACGGGACATCCGCCGCGACGAGTTGCTTGCCGCGAACGGTTGGATCGTCATCAAGGTGACGGCACGGGATCTCTTCACCCAGCTGGCTATCACCCTCGGCCGGATTCGCGATGCCCTGCTGAGCCGCGGGTGGCGTCCCTGAGGCACTGGGGCGAACGCGAAAGCGCACAGCTGCACGCCCCTTGCGGCGTGTCGCGGTGCAGCTGTGCGCTTTCGGCGGGAAATGGGGACCGGGCTACGCGGGCAGGACGACCTCGACCTCGGCGATGGTGCCCAGGGCGGCGACGACGGAGCGGTCGGCCTGAGCGCCGGGGGCGAGGGTGCGCAGGGTCCAGGTACCGGGGCCGGCGAAGAAGCGGAACTGGCCGGTCGCGGAGGTCGGGACCTCGGCGGTGAACTCACCACTCCGATCGAGCAGGCGGACGTAGGCGTTGGGCACAGGCAGACCGTCGCGGGTGACGATGCCCTGGATGATCGCCTCCTTGCCGACGTCGACGTTGGCCGGCAGGGCGGGGCCGCCCGCAACCGCGCCGCACATCAGGCGACACCGCCCTCGGGGCCACCCGGCTCGTCCCCGAGCGAGATCGGGACGCCCACCAGGGCGCCGTACTCCGTCCAGGAGCCGTCGTAGTTGCGCACGCTGGGCTGCCCGAGGATCTCGTGCAGGACGAACCAGGTGTGCGCCGAGCGCTCGCCGATGCGGCAGTAGGCGATGGTGTCCTTGCCGAAGTCGACCCCGGCGTCGCCGTAGAGAGCGCGCAGCTCGTCGTCGGACTTGAAGGTTCCGTCGTCGTTCGCGGCCTTGGACCACGGCACGTTCACCGCGGTCGGGATGTGGCCCGGGCGCTGCGACTGCTCCTGCGGCAGGTGGGCCGGAGCCAGGATGCGGCCGGCGTACTCGTCGGGCGAGCGGACGTCGATGAGGTTCAGCGAGCCGATCGCGTCCTCGACCTCCTGCCGGAAGGCCCGGATCGAGCGGTCCTGCTCCTGCGCCACGTACGAGGTGGCCGGCCGCGGTGGGCACCTCGGTGACCAGCTCGCGGGAGTCCAGCTCCCACTTCTTGCGCCCGCCGTCCAGCAGCTTCACGTCGCCGTGGCCGTAGAGCTTGAAGTACCAGTACGCGTAGGAGGCGAACCAGTTGTTGTTGCCGCCGTAGAGGACGACGGTGTGCTCGTTACCGATGCCGCGATCGGACAGCAGCGCCTCGAACTGCGCCTTGTTCACGAAGTCGCGGCGGACCGGGTCCTGCAGGTCGGCCTTCCAGTCGATCCGGACCGCGCCCCGCAGGTGACCCTTCTCGTAGGCCTGGGTGTCCTCGTCGACCTCGACGAGGACGACGTTCGGGTCGTCCAGGTGCGCTTCCACCCAGTCGGCGTCGACGAGGGAGTCAGTGCGGCTCATGCGAAATGTCCTTCCAGAGATGCAGATCAGGGAGGCGCGTCCGACCAGGGACAGCGCGGGGGCGCGGCAGGAGACAGCGCGCCGAAGCAGGCGTGGAGGTGTCGGCGATCAGACGCAGCGACACAAGCAGGTGGCCACGCGACACAGGTCGACCGCGCGCCGCTTGGTCAGAACTGCAGGCTGGGACACGACCGCAATGCTACGTACCGCTTCTCGGACGTGCGTAGACGGTCTCATCTGGTGAGACGGACCAGAGTCCCCACGCGGCGGTGATGTCTCGGCTGGACAGCATCAGGTTCTCACCGTCGAAGCTGAACTCGATGCCGGCCTCGGTCGGGTTGATCTTGATCGTCATGCCCTTCGGGATCTCCCGCAGCGGGTACCGGATGTTCGGGATAAGGCCGGAGACCGGCGCGGTGGTCCCGTCGACGGTCACCTTCTCCGGCCGGATCACCAACTCGTTGCCGTCGATCCGCGGCTTGCCCGACGCTGAGGCGGTACGGGACTGCCCGGCGAAGCGCACCTGGCCGCTGATCTTCACCAGGTTCTTGCCGCCGTAGGAGACGGTGTATCCGCCCGCCGCCTCGGTGGCGGCGGCGTAGCTGATCCGCCCGGTCCCGCTGAGCGAGTCCACCTGCGCGCCGGCACCCTCACGCTTCACGCCCGCGAGCACGGCGCTGACCCGCTCGACCCGGATCTGGCCCGCGTCGGCGTCGCGGATGTCGACCTCGATGTCGTCGAACTTCTGGCCGATCAGCTGGGGCAGGAACGGGAAGCCGCCCATGTCCACCGAGGGCTTGTCCGGAGTGGCCAGGTTCTTCTGGATCTGGTCCTTGACAAGCCCCTCGACCACCATCTGCCCGACGCGGTCGACGACGAGCAGCAGCGCCACGACGACGATCGCGGCGATCACCCAGAACCGGCCTCTTCGCACCGGACTACCCAACCAGCAGGCGCCCCAGCACGTACGCAGCGGGCGCCGCCAACACGACCGGCATCGCGGACGCCATCACCAGCACGGCCTCCCCGGAGCGCCGGGCCTGCCGGGACGCCTGCCGCCGTGCCTGCCGCGATGCGGCCCGTCCGGTCGGCGCGGGCGCGCCTGCCGCCGCGGCCCGGGCCGCCTCGGCGGCGACGTCGTAGGCGACGAAGGTTGCCGCCCGGCGGCCCAGGATCGCGAGCACGGTCGCGCCCATGGCGATGCCGACGACGTAGCCCGCGTCCATGTCGCCCGCGATCGCCCCGGCGACGCCACCCGCGGCCAGGCCCGTAAGCAGCGCGACGAGGTCCGCGAACGCGGCCGGGATGCGGGGCTGCCACCGCCGCGGAGGCGGCGCCGGCGGCGGCGATCGCCACCACGGTGACCGTCTCGCCGTGCGTGGCCGCCCGCTCCGCGATCAGGGCGGCGGCGACGACGGACAGCGTGATCGCGGTCATGGTCGCGGTCAGCGACGCCGTCACCCGGCCCTTCTTGTCCGTGCGGGAGAACTGATGGACCAGGGCGAGCACGAGCGCCGGGCCGAGTACCCCGGCCAACGGGCCGAGCGAGATGTCCGAGCCGCGCTCCACCATCGCGATATCGGCGGCGATGCCGGCGCCGATGGCCAGCAGCCCCCCGACCTCACGGCCGGGCACGTCCAGGACTGAGAACCAGCCGACGACCAGAAGGATCTGCGCCAGTCCCACGGCCACCGCGAGCGGGGTCTGGCCGAGCAGGGACGCGCCGACGCCCACCGCGGCGACGACGATGGCCAGCAGCGGGCCGATCACCTGCCGATCCTTCCAGACCGGCCGGAAATCAGCCTCCGGCAAACGGGGGAAGCACCTCGACGACCCCGCCTTCCGGCAGCTTCACCTCGGCGTGGTCGCGGGTTCCCACGGGGTCTTCATCCACCACGAAGGAGCAGACGCTGATCACCCGGGCGAAATCGGGCCCGTGGGCGGCGCGAGCGGCGTCGAGCGCCTCGGCCAGCGTCTCCGCGTCGTACGGCTCGCTGTCGGTGCCGGCCGCCGCCTTAGCGGAAGCCCAGTAGTGGATCGTCCCCTGCGCCATCCGTCCATCCTGCCTGCCGGAGCCGGTTTGTGTAGATACCGGCCAATCGGGAGCGGCCTGAAAGCACTGTTCACACCGACGAAACACGGAGCATGTTTCCCTGGATTCTTCCCGCGGCAATGGCGCCCCACGGATGTGGGATTCTTGAACTCGGTCATACGGGCGTAACGCGCCATCGCCCAGGAGGAGGCCACCCACCGGTGAGCACCCTGCTGCTGCTCTCGAACTCCATGCAGCCCTCTGCCGAGGTGCTGCCCGCCCTCGGCCTGCTGCTGCACAACGTCCGGGTCGCGCCGGCCGAGGTGAGCGCCCTGCTGGACACCCCGCCGGTCGACGCCGTGCTGATCGACGGCCGCCGCGACCTGCCGCACGTGCGTGGCCTGTGCCGCCTGATCCGGACCACCGGGATCGACTGCCCCCTCCTGCTCGTCGCCACCGAGGGCGGGCTGGCCGCCGTCACCGCGGACTGGGGCGTGGACGACGTCGTGCTCAACACCGCCGGCCCGGCCGAGGTCGAGGCCCGCCTCCGCCTGGCGATCGGCCGTCTGGCCGCCGCCGCCGCCGACGACGGGCCGGACGAGATCCGCAGCGGCGACCTGGTCATCGACGAGGCCACCTACACGGCGAAGGTCCGCAGCCGCTTCCTCGACCTCACCTTCAAGGAGTTCGAGCTGCTCAAGTTCCTCGCCCAGCACCCGGGCCGGGTCTTCACCCGCGCCCAGCTGCTGCAGGAGGTCTGGGGCTACGACTACTTCGGCGGCACCCGCACCGTCGACGTCCACGTCCGCCGGCTGCGCGCCAAGCTCGGCAGCGAGCACGAGTCGCTGATCGGCACCGTGCGCAACGTCGGCTACCGGTTCGTGGTGCCGAACTCCCCGTCCGGGCGGGGCGGGGACATCCCGGCTGACGTCGAGCTGGACGCCGCCGACGACGAGGACAGGGCAACGGCGCCTCGTCGCCCCGCCCGAGCAGCGCGGCGGCGGCGGTCCGGCCTAAGGTCCGGACCATGCCAGGCGCCACGAGCACGAGACCTCGGGCCGCCGGACGCCGCCACCCGCGCGCGATCGGCGAGCTCGCGGCGGTCGCGGCCAAGGTCGACGGCCGGGAGCCGTTCACCGAGGCAGACCCGGCTGACGCTGACCTCCCCGGCGGTCACGCACGCGATCCGGCGGGACGACGGCCGGCCGGGTGGTCGGCTACGGCCGGCGCGACGCTGCCGGCACCGCGGAGCTCGGGGTCCACCCCGACGCACGCGCGGGCCGGGCACGGGCGCGCCCTGCTCGAGGCGTTGCTGGCTGCGGAGCCCCCGCGACCTGCGGATCTGGTCGCACGGCGCACACCCCGCCGCGGCGGCGCTGGCCGCCGGCAGCGGCCTGGTGCCGGTCCGCGAGCTGTGGCGGATGCGGCGCCCGCTGCCGCTGGAGCCCGCCGACGACCCGCCCGGCCCGGTGCCGCTGCCCGACGGCGTGACCGTGCGGACCTTCGTCGTCGGGCAGGACGAGGACGCCTGGCTCACGCTGAACGCGGCCGCCTTCGCCGGTCACGGCGAGCAGGGCCATCTGACGCGCGAGGACCTGGAAGCCCGGATCGGCTCGCCCTGGTTCGACCCGGCCGGCTTCTTCCTCGCCGAACGACCAGAAAGCGTGACACGCCTTTTGGTTGATTCCCCGCGGCAGGGGCGGCTGGTCGGGTTCCACTGGACGAAGGTGCACCCGGCCACCGAGGAGGAGCCCGCGGCCGGGGAGATCTACGTGCTCGGCGTCGACCCGGCCGAGCACGGCGGCGGGCTGGGCCGCTCGCTGTCCCGGATCGGGCTGCGCCACCTGGCCGGGCTCGGCCTCCCGACCGTGCTGCTCTATGTCGACGCTGACAATGCGTCAGCCGTGGCGGTGTACCGGCGGCTGGGCTTCGAGACCGAGGCCGTGAGCGTGATGTACGCGGCCCGGTCTTGATCAACGAGCTGAGCGACCCCGGAGCGAGCCCTGACCTTGGGTAACGTTCACCCGGCCGGCCACCTTCCGTTCATCCGGTGTTGGCACCCTGCGACGCTATGACCGTGCGAACGCAACCCGGGGAGCCCGCCACAGGGCTGCGCAGCGTGCCCCCGCCCCTGGAGAACCTCGACCTGCCGAACGGCGCCTTTCTGGACCGTGAGTCCAGCTGGCTGGAGTTCAACTCCCGGGTGCTGGAGCTTGCGGAGGACCGCACCCTGCCCCTGCTGGAGCGGGTCCGCTTCCTGGCGATCTTCGCCTCGAACCTGGACGAGTTCTTCATGGTCCGCGTCGCCGGCCTCAAGCGCCGGATCGCGGCCGGCGTCGCCGTCACGAGTGCCTCCGGGCATGCGCCGCTGGAGATCCTGGAGCAGGTCTGGGCCAGGGCCAACGAACTCGCCCAGCGCGCCTCCAGCTGCTTCCGCCGGGACCTGCTGGTCCGCCTGAGCAAGGAGAACATCCAGATCCTGCGCTGGGACGACCTCTCGGACGAGGAGCAGAACCAGCTGCACGGCCTGTTCCGGGAGAAGGTCTTCCCGGTCCTGACCCCGCTCGCCGTCGACCCGGCGCACCCGTTCCCCTACATCTCCGGCCTGTCGCTGAACCTGGCCGTCGTCGTGCGCAACCCGGCCACCGACCGGGAGAACTTCGCCCGCGTGAAGGTGCCGCCCCTGCTGCCCCGGTTCATCGCGGCCTCGGACACCCGCTTCGTGCCGCTCGAGGACCTCATCGCCGCGCACCTGCAGGAACTGTTCCCGGGCATGATCATCGAGGCCCACCACGCCTTCCGGGTGACCCGCAACGAGGACTTCGAGGTCGAGGAGGACGACGCCGAGAACCTGCTGCAGGCCATCGAGCGGGAACTGATGCGCCGTCGGTTCGGCCCGCCCGTGCGGCTCGAGGTCGACGCCAGCATCGACGAGGACGCCCTCGACCTGCTGGTGCGCGAGCTCGGGGTCAGCCAGTCCGAGGTCACCGCCTCGCCCGGCCCGCTGGACCTGTCCGGCCTGCACGCCATCGCCGACATCCCGCGACCCGGACCTGCACTTCCCGACGTTCGTGCCGACCACGCACCCGCACCTGGCCGCGGTCGAGAGCGCCAAGGCGGCCGACGTCTTCGCCGCGGTCCGCGCCCGGGACGTGCTGCTGCACCACCCGTACGACTCGTTCTCCACCAGCGTGCAGGCCTTCATCGAGCAGGCCGCCGCGGACCCGCACGTGCTCGCCATCAAGCAGACGCTCTACCGGACGAGCGGTGACTCCCCGATCGTCGACGCCCTGATCGACGCGGCCGAGGCCGGCAAGCAGGTCGTCTGCCTGGTCGAGCTCAAGGCCCGCTTCGACGAGCAGGCCAACATCACCTGGGCGCGCAAGCTGGAGCAGGCCGGCTGCCACGTGGTCTACGGCCAGGTGGGCCTGAAGACGCACTGCAAGCTGGCCCTGGTGGTCCGCGAGGAGGGCGACCGGCTGCGCCGGTACTGCCACATCGGCACCGGCAACTACAACCCCAAGACCGCGCGCACGTACGAGGACGTCGGGCTGCTCACCGCGGACCCGGTGGTCGCCGAGGACGTCGCGAACCTGTTCAACCAGCTCTCCGGCTACGCCCGCGGCACCTCGTTCCGGCGCCTGCTGGTCGCCCCGCACTCGGTGCGGTCCGGGATCGTCTCCCGGATCGAGGCCGAGATCGAGAACCACCTCTCCGGCCGGCCGGCGCAGATCCGGTTCAAGGTCAACTCCCTGGTCGACGAGGCCACCATCGAAGCGCTCTACCGCGCCTCCAACGCGGGCGTCCCGGTGGACATCTGGACCCGCGGCATCTGCGCGCTGCGCCCCGGCGTCCCCGGCATGTCCGAGACGATCCAGGTGCGCAGCATCCTGGGCCGGTTCCTCGAGCACTCGCGGATCTTCTGGTTCGCCAACAGCGGCGAGCCCGAGGTCTGGATCGGCAGCGCGGATCTGATGCACCGTAACCTCGACCGCCGGGTCGAGGCGCTGGTCCGGATCAGCAGCCCGGACCACGTCCGCGAACTGACCGAACTGATGGACATCGCCTTCGCCCCGACCACCTCGGCCTGGCGGCTCGACCACAACGGCACGTGGACCCGGCACCACCGTCACAGCGACGGCAGCGACCTGATCGACCTGCAGGAGCACCTGATCAAGCTCAAGGCGCGGCGTCGCGCGGACACGGACTGACGGCAGAGCGAAACGAGACGATTGATCGAGCCCAGACCCGTGATTGTGCGGATAGTGCCGCCGCTGCCGGAGGAACCGGAGCAGCCGGAGTCCCGCGGCTCGGGACCGGTCGGCCCCGACGACCCGGCCCGAGAGGCGATCCGGGCCAGCCTGGGCCGCAACGTCGCGAAGCTGACCCGGCACGAGACCGGCGTGCGCGAGGGCACCCCCGGCTCGGTGCGCAAGCTGCGGATCGCCGCCCGCCGGCTGCGCAGCGACCTGAACACCTTCCGCCCGCTGCTCGACCCGGTCTGGGCCCGGACGCTGAGCCAGGAGCTGGGCACGCTCGCCCGCGGCCTGGGCGCGGCCCGGGACCGCGAGGTCACGCTGCAGCGGCTCGAGCGCGACGTCGAGGTGCTGCCTCCGGGCGCGCCCCGCGCCGAGACGCTGGCCTACCTGCAGGCCGTCCTGCGCGCCGACCTGGCCGCCGCCCGGGACGGGGCCGTGTCCGCGCTGGACGCCGAGGGCACCGCGGCCCTGATCACGGCGATGCAGATCGCCGCCGACGACCCGCACACCACCGCCGAGGCCGACCGCAGCTGCCGGGACGCCCTGCCGCCCCTGGTCGCCGCGGCCTACCGCAAGCTGGCCAAGCGGGCCCGGCACCTGCACCTGGCCGCGCCCGGCACCGCGGTGCACGCCGACGCCGACGACGACTGGCACGACGCCCGCATCCTGGCCAAGCGGGCGCGCTACGCCGCGGACGCCTGCGTGCCGGTGTTCGGCGAACCGTCGGCGGACCTGGCGCTGAGGCTGGCGGACATCACGCGCTGCCTCGGCGAGCACCAGGACGCCGCGATCGCCGCGGCCGCCGCGATCGAGCTCGCGAGGCATCCGGACTGCCCGGCCCCGGCGGCCCTGGGCCTCGGACTGCTGCACGGCGTCCAGCGGGAGGCCGTGCTGGCGGCCCGGGCGATCTTCGAGGACACGTGGCCGGAGATGCGTCCTTTCGCGGCCGCCCACGAGCGGCTGAGCGCGGGTCGTGACGAACGTCGCAGATCAACAGCCCGCGTAGCGACTAATCGTTAACGGAGCGCCCTCCCGCCACGGCACCTGAGGTTCATCTGGCGTTCACCCCGGCCGCGTTCCGTTGGCAGCGACAGGGCCCGCCCGGCTGCTGTCGTCCTGCCGCCCGTCCGCTGCCGTGCGGACACGAACGAAACCAGAGGCTCTTGATGACCCCTCGGACGACCACCCTTCGGCCGCGCCGGATGGCGGCTGCCCTGGTCGCCACCGTCCTGTGCGTCGGGCTCTCCGCCTGTGCCGACGACAGCGACGACCCGATCGCCGACTCGGGCGACAGCAGCCCGTCGACCTCGGAATCCTCGAACCCCGACTCCTCGGACAGCGGGGACAAGCTCAGTGGCACTCTGTCGGGGGTCGGGTCCTCCGCCCAGGGCTCGGCGATGGAGGCCTGGATCGCCGCGTTCAACGAGAAGTACCCGGACGCCACGATCAACTACGAGCCCACCGGCTCCGGCGCCGGCCGGGAGCAGTTCGCTGCCGGCGCGGTCAAGTTCGCCGGCACCGACGCCGCGCTGGATGAAGACGAGACGACCAAGGCCAAGGCCGTCTGCGGCGACATCGTCCAGGTCCCGCTCTACGTCTCGCCGATCGCTATCGCCTTCAACCTCCCGGGAATCACCTCCCTGCAGTTGAAGCCGGCCACCATCGCCCAGATCTTCGACGGGAAGATCACCTCCTGGGACGACGACGCGATCGCCGCCGACAACTCCGGGGTCGACCTGCCGGACACCGAGATCACCACGGTGCACCGTTCGGACAAGTCCGGGACCACCGAGAACTTCACCGAGTACCTCGAGGGCGCGGCGCCGGACGACTGGTCCCACGAAGCCAGCGGTGACTGGACGGCCCCCGGCGGCGAGGCCGCCCAGGGCACCTCGGGTGTCGTCGCCGCGATCAAATCGGCCGAGGGCGGCATCGGGTACGCCGACGCCAGCCAGGCCGGCGACCTGGGCATCGTCAAGGTCGGCGTCGGCTCGGCGTTCGTCGAGCCCTCGGCCGAGGCCGCGGCGAAGATCCTCGCCGAGTCGGAGCGGCTCTCCGGCCAGGGAGACGGCAGCTACGCCTACGAGCTCAACCGGAAGACCGAGGAAGCCGGGACCTACCCGGTCGTGCTGGTGACCTACAGCCTGGCCTGCACCCAGTACTCGTCGCAGGGCGACGTGGACCTGGTCAAGGCGTTCCTGACCTTCATCGTCAGCGAGGAGGGCCAGAAGATCGCGCAGGAGAACGCCGGGTCTGCCCCACTGACCGCGGAGGAGCGCGACCTGTTCCAGGCCGCCATCGACAAGATCTCGCTCAAGGCCTGAGCGGCGGTCGGTATGAGCGTCGACGTGGGGGTGCCGGTTCCCCCGGCACCCCCGGTCCCCGAGAAACCCGCCAAGGCTGTCGTACGGCCGGGCGACCGCATCTTCTTCGGCGCCTCACTCGGCGCCGGAATCGCGATCCTGGTCGTCCTGGCCGGCGTCGCTCTCTTCCTGTTCATCGAGGCCTGGCCGGCGATCACCGCCGAGAACTCCGAGCTGCCGAACTCGGAGAACCTCGTCAAGTACATCGCCCCGCTCGCGTTCGGGACGGTGCTCGGGGCGACGATCGCGCTGATCATCGCCGCGCCGATGGCGGTGGCCATCGCGCTCTACATCACGCACTACGCCCCGCCGCGGTTGGCCGGAGTGCTCGGGCTGGCGATCGACCTGCTGGCCGCGGTACCGAGCATCGTCTACGGCCTCTGGGGCATCTTCGTCCTCGCTCCGCACTCGGTCGCGCTCTCCAAGTGGCTGGAGGGCAACCTCGGGTTCATCCCGTTCTTCGACGGCCCGCCGTCCGCCACCGGCCGCACCATGCTGGTCGTCGGCATCGTGCTCGCGGTGATGATCCTGCCGGTGATCACGGCGGTCTCCCGCGAGGTCTTCAAGCAGACGCCGCGGCTGCACCAGGAGGCCGCCCTCGCGCTCGGGGCCACCCGCTGGGAAATGATCCGGATGACGGTGCTGCCCTTCGGCCGCTCAGGCGTGATCAGCGGCGCGATGCTCGGCCTCGGACGCGCACTCGGCGAGACGATGGCCGTGGCCATCGTGCTTTCCACCGCCGACGTAGTCAGCTTCGATCTGATCAGCAGTCAGAACTCCGGCACGATCGCGGCGAACATCGCCCTCGACTTCCCGGAGTCCAGCGGCGTCAAGGTCAACGCGCTGGTCGCCAGCGGCCTGGTGCTGTTCGCGATCACGCTGGCCGTCAACATGGTGGCCCGGGCGATCATCAACCGGCGCCGCGAGTTCTCCGGGGCCGACTGATGACGACCCGCCGCACCTGCCGACCGACGCCGTCCCGACTGGCCTCCGCCGCCGAACGCCGCGATGCCGGACTACCCGGGCGACCCGATCGTCCCCATCGGAGCGGTCACGGCCGTAGCACCGCTTCCCGATGTGCCCTCGGTTCCCATCACCTCGGAACGGCTGCCGAAGTGGGCCGGTTGGGCAGTGCCGCTGGGCTTCGCGTTCGGCGGCGCGATCGCGCTGCCGTCCGGGATCTCCCCCGGGGTCGTGCTGCCGGTCGTGCTGATCGTCTCGGCCGCGTTCATCTACCTGTGGTCGCGGTCCGTCGAGGGCAAGCGTTATGCCTTGGACCGCCTCGTCACCGCGATCGTCACCTCGGCGTTCCTGATCGCGATGATCCCGCTGGTCTCGGTGACCTGGACGGTGGTCGACCGCGGAACCGGCCGCTTCGACTGGGACTTCTTCTCCGAGTCGATGCGCGGGGTCGTCGGGCCCGGCGGCGGTGGATACCACGCGATCACCGGCACGCTCATCGTCACCGCGATCGCCTGCCTGATCTCCATCCCGATCGGCCTGCTCTGCGCCATCTACCTCGTCGAGTACGGCAAGAACAACCGCCTGTCGAAGTGGCTGACGTTCTTCGTCGACGTGATGGCCGGCATCCCCTCGATCGTTGCCGGCCTGTTCGCCTACGCGTTGTTCGTCCACATCAGCGGCCCCGGCGTCCGGATGGGCATCGTCGGCGCGGTCGCCCTCAGCGTGCTGATGGTGCCGGTCCTGGTGCGGGCCACCGTCGAGATGCTCAAGATCGTCCCGAACGAACTGCGCGAGGCTTCGCTCGCGCTCGGCGTCCCGACCTGGCGGACCATCACCAAGGTCGTGATCCCGACCGCGCTGGGTGGCATCGTCGCCTCGATCACCTTGGCCATCGCCCGGATCATCGGCGAGACGGCACCGTTGCTGATCACCCTCGGCATCACCACCGGGACCAACTTCAACCCGTTCTCCGAGCGGATGGCGACGCTGCCGGTGTTCGCCTACACCCAGAACCAGACCCCAGGCATCGCACGCAACGGCCTCGAGCCCCCGGGCTTCGACCGGGCGTGGACCGCCGCCCTGATCCTGATCATGATCGTGATGGCCCTCAACCTCCTCGGCCGGCTCATCGCCCGCCTGTTCGCCCCGAAGACCGGCCACTGAGGCAGGGAAGGAACCCCACCATGGCCAAGCGCATCGACGTCGACAACCTGAACATCTACTACAAGGATTTCCTCGCCGTCGAGGACGTCTCGATGAACATCGAGGCGCGCTCGGTGACCGCCTTCATCGGCCCGTCCGGGTGCGGCAAGTCCACCTTGCTGCGCTCGCTGAACCGGATGCACGAGGTGATCCCGGGCGCCCGCGTCGACGGCAAAGTCGTGATCGACGGGCAGGACCTCTACGCCTCCAACGTCGACCCGGTCGGGGTCCGGCGTTCGGTCGGCATGGTGTTCCAGAAGCCGAACCCGTTCCCGACCATGTCGATCTACGAGAACGTCGCGGCCGGCCTCAAGCTCAACGGCCAGCGTCTGCGCAAGGCGACCCTCGACGAACTGGTCGAGCGCTCGCTGAAGGGCTCGAACCTCTGGAACGAGGTCAAGGACCGGCTCGACAAGCCGGGCGCCGGCCTGTCCGGTGGCCAGCAGCAGCGCCTGTGCATCGCCCGGGCGATCGCGGTCCAGCCCGACGTGCTGCTGATGGACGAGCCCTGCTCCGCGCTCGACCCGATCTCCACCCTGGCGATCGAGGACCTGATCAGTGAGCTCAAGGCGAACTACACGATCGTGATCGTCACCCACAACATGCAGCAGGCGGCCCGGGTCAGCGACCGGTGCGCGTTCTTCAACATCGCCGGGACCGGCAAGCCGGGCAAGCTGATCGAGATGGGCGCGACGCAGAAGATCTTCTCGACCCCGAGCGTCAAGGCGACCGAGGACTACATCAGCGGCCGCTTCGGCTGATCTGCCTGGCGGCGTCAGCCGAAGATCGGTTCCAGGATCCAGTAGGACGCACGCGGCCACACAGCCGGCGGCCGGAATGGTGAAGATCCAGGCCATCACGATGTTGCCGGCGACGCCCCAGCGCACCGCGTTGATCCGCTTGGTCGCCCCGGCGCCCATCACGGCCGAGGTGATGGTGTGGGTGGTGGAGATCGGCGCCGCGTACACGTACGCGGTCGTGTACAGCACGCTCGCGGCCACCGTCTCCGAGGCGAAGCCGCGCGGCGGGTCGAGGTCGATGATGCGCCGGCCCAGGGTGCGCATGATGCGCCATCCGCCGGCGTAGGTGCCGAGCGGAGATCGCGGCGGCCGAGGACACCACCACCCACCACGGGATGCCGTCGTCCTTGCCCACATGGTTCGTGGTGAGCAGCGCCAGGAAGATGACACCCATCGTCTTCTGCACGTCCTGGATGCCGTGGCCCGAGCGCCATCGCGGTGGCCGAGACCGTCTGCGCGATCCGGAACCCGCGGTTGAGCGGGCCCGGCCGGTGGCTGCGGAACAGCCAGAGGATCCCGACCATGAGCGCGAACGAGGCGAAGAAGCCCACCACCGGCGAGACCACCATCGGGATCAGGATCTTCTCCCGGATGCCTTCCCACTTCACGGTGATGCCGCCGGCCATGGCAGCCCCGATCAGACCGCCGAACAGGGCGTGCGAGGACGAACTGGGCAGCCCGAAGTACCACGTGAGCAGGTTCCAGGTGATGGCCCCGACCAGCGCGCCCATCACCACGACGAGCCCGTGCTGACCCTCCGGGGTCTCGATGATGCCCTTGCCGACGGTGCTCGCGACCTGGGTGCCGAGGAAGGCGCCGATGAAGTTCATGACCGCCGCCAGCAGCAGCGCGACGCGCGGCGTCAGCGCCCGGGTCGAGATCGAGGTCGCGATCGCGTTCGCGGAATCGTGGAAGCCGTTGGTGTAGCCGAACCCGAGGGCGAACAGAACGACGAAAACCGTGGTGGCGTCTTCCACCGGGTCAGGACTCCTTGACCGCGATGCTCTCGACCGTGTTGGCGACGTTCTCGAACGCGTCCGCCGCGGCCTCCAGCTGGTCGACGACCTCCTTGAGCTTGAGCACGGTCAGTGCGTCGAACTCACCGCTGTAGAGCTTGGCCAGCAGCCGGCGGTAGATCTGCGTCGCCGGCGTTCTCCAGCCGGTTGATCTCGATCCAGTACTCGCGCAGGTTGCGCATGGCCCGCAGCCGGGGCATCGCGTCGGCCGTGACCTCGGCCGCGCGCTGCAGGACCTCGACCTGATCGGCCAGCCCGGCCGGGCAGCTCCAGGATGTTGTAGAGCACGACCAGGTCGACGGCCGCCTCGATCGCGTCCATCACGTCGTCGAGGCTCGAGGCCAGGCGGTAGATGTCCTCGCGGTCGAACGGGGTGATGAACGAGGAGTTGACCTCGTTCATGATCGCGTGGGTGATCTCGTCGCTGGCGTGCTCGGCGACCTTCATCCGTTCACCGATGGCGGCACGCTCGGGCGGGGTGGAGCCCAGCAGCTCGGTGAGGATCTTGACGCCGACCACCAGGTTGGCCGCGGATGCGGCGAACATGTCGTAGAAGGCGTTCGACCGGGGGGTGACGCGAAACTTCACGGGAGGGTCTCCGGTCGCGGCGGGATCGAGAGCCTTGCGCGGGAATGCTACGCACCCCCGGCGGAGCGGTTACGGGCGGTCCGGGGCGGGGCCGCTCTCTTAGACAATCCACAGCCTGCGAGGCGTGACGTCCGTCCGTTCTGAACGTTGATGTCAGTAGAGCGGGGTTGTGTCCCCAGCCCTGTGCTCACGCAAAGTCACCGTGCGGTTACGAAAATGGCCTAGCCGCTACGGTGTGAAACGTCCCGGCAATTCAGGCCGATAGTGCGATTAGGTCCTACATCCCCCGCACGGATCACACCCCGCAGGAGTTCCCCAGTGCCCAAGTCCCTTCGCAGCAGCGTCATCCCCGGCGTTGCGGTAGCGGCGGCCCTCACCCTGACTGCCGGCGTGCTCGTCACGCCGGCCGGCGCCGCCGAATCCGAGAAGAAGCCCAAGTTCGACATCAACAACGTCGGCTACAACGAGTCGATGCGCTCCGGCGCCATCGAGTGGTACGCCAACATTCCCCGGAACCTCCCCCAGAACCTGGGGTACGCCCGGGTCGCCCTCATCAAGGACATCCAGGAGGAGTCGCCCCGCTGCATCGCGGACGGCGCCGGCTACTGGCTGGACGACATCCTCGAGGAAGGCGTGCTCAAGGGCGGCGCGGCCCCGATCGGTGAGGGCCAGACCTCCACCGACGCGAGCCCGTACGACAACCCGACCATCCACCGGGAGTACCGCCCCACGGGCGCCTCCGAGGGTGACGCGGCCAGCTCGGACCGGGCGCCGAAGTTCCCGGCGAACGGCAACGGCCCGCTGTGGACGTCGAAGTGCAACGCCGACTTCTTCGGCGGGTCAGGCACCGGCGACACGATCAACGCCTCCGGCGCGCGGATCGCCGGCAGCACGGTGGAGTCCGCGGTCGACACCGCGACCGGCATCTACACCTCCACCGGCCGCGCCTACATCACCGGCATCAACGGCGCGTTCGACACCATCACCTCGCTGATGCAGGTCACGCACGCCCCGAACACCGAGCCGGTGGTCACCTACCGCCTCTCCTTCTTCGACTCCGACGCAGGCAAGAGCGCGTTCGCCAACGACGGCGTCGAGTTCTTCGGCTCCCAGGTTCCGGCGAGTGAGTTCGTCGACCAGTTCAACACCCAGTCGGCGGCGTTCTCCCAGCAGGGCGCGGCGCTCGGCCCGGCGGGCCTGCAGATCCTCTCCCCGCAGGTCTACCCGGACCAGGACAGCGGCCGGATGACCATCACCGCTCCTGCGGCAGCCGGCAACTTCGGTCTGGCCTCCCGCTCGGGCACGATCGGTGAGAACTTCGGCGGCCGGTTCGCCTCGATCACCTGGACCGGCGACAACGTCAGCTACTGAGCAAAGCCTGTAGAACCGCACCTGCTACTCCGGTCTCCGGCGCGACCCTTCGGGGTCGCGCCGGAACTGTGTTAACGGGAACTCCCGCGGCGGCTGCAACGACTACTCCCGGAGAGGGCAGCGGCGACCGGCCGCTGCAGTAGATACCCCCGGGAGGTATCAGTGGCCGGCATGGACACGACCACTGGGGCCGTTCCCCGCGGGTACACCGCGGACAAGGACGCCTACCTCAAGCGACTGCGCCGCATCGAGGGCCAGGTCCGCGGCCTCCAGCGCATGGTCTCCGAGGACGCCTACTGCATCGACGTGCTGACCCAGGTCTCCGCCGTCACCAAGGCGCTGCAGTCGGTCGCCCTCGGCCTGCTCGACGAACACCTCGGCCACTGCGTCGGCCGCGCCGTCGAGCAGGGCGACATGGAGGCCAAGGTCCAGGAGGCCTCGGAGGCCATCGCCCGCCTGGTGCGCTCGTAAGCGCCCCCCACCCGCGAGGAGAACATCGATGAACCTGAGCTACTCGGTGCCCGGCATGAGCTGCCAGACTGCGTGAACGTCGATCACCGCCGAGGTGACCGCCCGTCCCCGGCGTGGAGTCGGTGGCCATCGATCTGGAGACCAAGACGGTCACGGTCATCGGCACCGACGTCGACGACGCCGCGGTCCGCGCCGCGATCGACGAGGCCGGCTACGAGATCGCGGCCTGACCCGCCCTAACCACGTCGGATGTCATCCGAAGTGGTTGCGCGGGGCGTCAGTAGCGGATGTCGCCGAAGGTGTCGAACTTGATGCGGGACACCGACAGGCCCTTGCCGAGCAGGCGGTCGATGGTGCCGCGGACCATGTTCGGGGAGCCGGCCACGAAGATGTCGTGGTCGGTCCACTCACCGTGCTTGAGCGCGATGTCGGCGATCAGGCCCTGCTCGCCGTCGTACCGGTCGTCGTGCGAGCACGCGGGCACCACGGACAGCCAGCTGTGCTGGCGCGAGAGCTCCTCCATGGCCGGCAGGTCGTAGAGCCCCTCGGGCCGGCGGGCGCCGAAGAACACGTGCACCCGGCGGTACCAGTTCCACCGGGCCATGTCCTCGATGATCGACTTCATCGGCGCGAGGCCGGTGCCGCCCGCGATGCAGACCAGATCGCGGGTCGAGGTGCGGTCGGCGACCATCGTGCCGGTGGAGTGGCCGAGCCGGATCACATCGCCGACCCGGGCCTTGTTCACCAGCGCCTGGCTGACCCAGCCGGCGTCGACGCCGTGGACGTGCAGCTCGACGAGGTTGTCCTTGCGGGGCGCGTTCGCCATCGAGTACGAGCGCCACACCCGCGGCCACCACGGCGTCTCGACCGAGACGTACTGGCCGGCCTCGTAGGGGTAGTGCTGGTCCGGCTTGACCCACATCACGGCGGTGTCGCTGTTGCGCGGCTCGTGCGCGACGATCTCGGCCAGCCACCAGTCCGGGGTGTCGAGTGCGGCCCGGCGGGACGCCTCGATCATCGCCTCGGCGGCGATGCTGTAGGCGGACACCCACGCGGCCTCGACCTCGGGGGTCCAGGCCTCGCCCGCATAGCGCTTCAGGGCGGCGATCAGGGCGCGGCCGACGGCCTCGTAGTGGGCCGGCTTCGCACCGAACTTGCGGTGGTCGCGGCCGAGCTGCTCGAGGAAGTTGGTCAGGAACTCGGGCCGGTCGATGCCCTGGACGATGCGGATGATCGCGCCGAGCAGGCGGTCACGCTGGACGTCCATGTAGGGCGGGAACATCTCGCGCACGCCGGGGTTCTCGATGAACAAGCGCGCGTAGAAGTACCCGGCCACCTTGTCGGCGACGGGCTCGACAGCCTCGAAGCTTTCCTTGATCAGGCGCGGATCCAGCACGTATCGACGATACCCCTGGGACTGGCGCTGGTGATCACGAACAAGCCATTCAGGGCAACGGGCCCGACGGGGCTGCAATCTGACTGGGCATCAAGCCCGCCGAAAACCGGACATATCAGGCGCGGTTCGCGGTCCGCTCGATCGCGTCCAGGAGCACCGGCCACAGCTCGCGGGGCATGTCGTGGCCCATCCCCGGGATGAGCACCAGTTCCGCGCCCGGGATGGCCCGGGCGGTCGCCTTGCCGCCGGACACGTGGACCAGCGGGTCCGCGGTCCCGTGCACCACCGTCGTGGGGACCCGGATCTTGGCCAGCTCGGCCGTGCGGTCCGGCGCGTGCACGATCGCCGCCAGTTGCCGCATGGTCCCGGCGGGGTTCAGGCCGTAGGCGTAGGTGCGGCGCGCACGGGCCTGCTGCCGCTCGAGATTGGTCTGGAAGTAGCGGGGCGAGCCGATCCGCTGGAAGCCCTCGATGTTCCGCCGGACGTAGCCGTCCTCGTCGTCCGGGATCTTCCGGAACATGCGGACCAGCACCTTGGCCGAGATCCGGCCCACCTTCCGCGAGCCCGTGGTGGACATCATCGAGACCAGGGAACGGACCAGCTCCGGGTACCGGATCGCCAGCAGCTGGGCGATCATCCCGCCCATCGAGACCCCGACCACGTGCGCGCGGTCGATGCCCAGGTGCCGCAGCAGGCCGGCGGCGTCGGCGGCCATGTCCTCCAGCGAGTACTCGGGGGTCGCGCGCCGCAGGTAGGCCGGGACCAGGCGGGCCGGGCCGCTGCCGGCCTGGGAGCGGCCGACGTCGCGGTTGTCGTAGCGGACAACACGAAAGCCGCGGTCGGCCAGGTCCTGGCAGAAGTCGTCCTCCCACCAGAACATCGGGCCGCCCAGACCCATGATCAGCAGGACCGGCGGGGCGTCGGGCCGGCCGAACTCTTCGTAACAGAGCTCGATCCCGTTGACACGCACCGTGACCGCCGTCATCGGACACCCTCCCCGCTGTTCACTCGGTCCCCAGAAGTTTGCCCGAACAATGCTCGCGTCTGCGCTTACGAGTCACGGTCGGTGACTTAGCCTCCAAGTTACGGGAACGTGTTAAACGTCTCCCGCGTCACACCAGGGTCCAGCAACACCATCGCTTCACTGCCCGCCCGCAGGAGCCCGCGATGAAGTTTGTGAACCGCATTCCGACCGGATTTGGCGCGCTGCTGTGCCCTGAAGGATTTGCCGGCCCGCGCGGTACCCGGGCCCTGCTGGACGAGCGCCGGACCGTCGCCGAGGGCCGCACCCTGCTTCGCGACCCGATCTGGGCCGACCCGGCCACCCCGCACGGCGAGCACCGCCCCGTGATGCTGCTGCCGGGGTTCATGAGCGGCGACTACTCGATGGGTCTGCTCTCGCGCTGGCTGCGTCGCGCCGGCTACGCGCCCCTGCGCTCCCAGGTCCGCCTGAACGTGGAGTGCTCCCGCTCGACCCTGGAGCGCCTGACCCGCCGCGTCGAGGTCGCCGCCCTGCACGAGGGCCGCCCGGTCACGCTGGTCGGGCACAGCCTTGGCGGGATCTACGCGAAGACGATCGCGATGCGCCGCCCGGACCTGGTCCAGAGCGTGGTCGCTCTCGGCAGCCCGCTGCTGGCGCCGACCGCCAGCCACCGGCTCCTGCTCGCCGACGTCGCGCTGCTCAGCGCCCTGAACCGGGCCGGCCTGCGCAAGCTGATGAACGCGGACTGCGTCCACGGCGAGTGCGCCGCCGACTCCCGCGCGGAGCTGGCCGGGCCGTTCCCGACCGGCATCCCGTTCGTGTCCGTCTACTCCAGGACCGACGGCATCATCGACTGGAAGGCCGCCGCCGACCCGGCCGCGCAGCACGTCGAGGTCGACGGCAGCCACTGCGGCATGACCGTGAACCCGGCCGTCTACCGCGCGCTGGCGCTGCACCTGCCGACACTGACCGGGATGCGTGCCGCGCGACCCGGTGCAGCGGCCTGATTCGTGGGTAGAGCGAAATGAACCCGTTTCATCCCAGCGGGGCGAATTTAACCGAAACGTGTCACGGAGCAGCCACAATGGGTCCAGGATGAGCGCAATCCAGGCCGGGGGGCTGAGATGACTTCTGTGACAAGGAGCCGGTTCCGCACCGCATCCGCGGGCGCGCTGGTTGCGCTGATCGCCACGACGATCGGGTCCGGGCTCGGATCCCAGTCCGCAGTGGGCGCGACGAGGCTGAGCCCAGCCGAACAACTGCGTCAGGACACCATCACCGCCGCCGTCGATGCGCTTCGTGCGCACGGCGGCGGTCTTGGTTTCGGCCAGGGCGGCGCCCAGGATCTGGGCGCGCAGCTCGGCGTGATCGTCAGCGACGTGGTCAACGAGCCCGACGGGGCCAGCCACGTCCGGATGTCACGCACCTTCGCCGGCCTGCCGGTGCTCGGCGGCGACCTGGTCGTGCACCGCACCGCGACCGGCGCCTGGGACGGCGCGAGCGCGACCTTCCGCGAGCCGCTCGCCCTCGACCTGCGCCCGGTGGTCGACGCGGCCACCGCCACCACGACCGCGCTCGCCGCGGCCCGCTCCCTCACCGGCGTCCTTGCGCTGCCCGCGCCCGGCCTGGTCATCGACGCCGTCGGCGCCGGTGAGCGGGCGCCGGCCCTGGCCTGGGACGTGTTCAGCGTCGGTACCCAGCCCGACGGCACCCCCTCGCAGCGGCACACCTACGTCGACGCGGTCACCGGCAAGGTCCGCTTCGTCGACGAGGAGATCGAGACCGTCGACGGCGAGGGCGAGTCGTTGTACTCGGGTACCGTCCCGCTGAGCACCGCGGCCGGCGCCGAGAACTTCGAACTGCGCGATCTCACCCGGGGCGGCAACTACGTCGGCGACGTCGAGAACCGCACCGACGACTGCCTGCCGATCCTGATCCCGCTGTGCACCTCGACCGCGCCGGGCGAGCTGTTCACCGACGCCGACAACGACTGGGGCAACGGCAGCGCCCTGGACCGCCAGACCACCGCCGTGGACGCCCAGTACGGCGCCGCGACGACGTGGGACTACTTCGCCCAGGTGCACAAGCGCCGCGGCATCGCCAACGACGGCGTCGGGGTCTACAGCCGCGTGCACTACGGGACCAACTACGCCAACGCCTTCTGGAACGACACCTGCCGCTGCATGACCTTCGGCGACGGCGACGGCGACGAGCTCGGACCGCTGGTCTCCCTCGACATCTCCGGGCACGAGATCAGCCACGGCCTGACCTCACGCACCGCGGCCCTGATGAACAGCGGCGAATCCGGCGGCCTCAACGAGGCGACCAGCGACATCTTCGGCACGATGATCGAGTTCTACGCGAAGAACTCCTCCGACGTGGGCGATTACCTGGTCGGCGAGATGACCCAGCGCAAGAACACGCCCGCGGCGATCCGCTACATGTACCGGCCCAGCCTGGACAAGTCCTCGCCGGACTGCTGGTCCGAGCGGGTGCAGAACCTCGGCGTCCACGACGCGGCCGGCATCGGCAACCACTTCTTCTACCTGCTCGCCGAAGGCAGCAAGGCCAAGACGATCAACGGCGTCGAGTACCGCAGCCCGACCTGCAACGGGGAGCACCTCGACGGCATCACCCGAGAGGCCGCGGCGGCGATCTGGTACCGCGCGCTGACGCTGTACTTCACCAGCGCGACCGACTATTTCGGCGCTCGGGCCGCGACACTGAAGGCGGCCGAGGATCTCTACGGCCCGCGCAGCGGTCAGCTCGTCGCCACGGCGATGACCTGGGACGCGGTCAACGTCATGCCCGGCCTGCGTCGCTGACGTTCCGTCAGAAGCTAGACGGCGTCCGCGCCGACCGTCTCGTGGTGGATGGCGCCTTCGGTCTGGCGCAGTTCGCGGTTGGAGCCGCCCCAGCGCTTGCTGATGATCTCGGCGGCGATGGAGATCGCGGTCTCCTCCGGAGTCCGGGCGCCGATGTCCAACCCGATGGGCGAGTAGAGCCTGGCGATCTGCTCCTCGGTCACGCCCTCTTCCCGCAACCGCTCGAGGCGGTCGTAGTGGGTGCGGCGTGAGCCCATCGCTCCGATGTAAGCGGCGTTGGTGGTCAGCGCGAGCTTGAGCACCGGGACGTCGAACTTGGGGTCGTGGGTGAGCACGCAGATCACCGTGCGCTCGTCGACCTTGCCGGCCTCGAGCTGGGCCTCGAGGTAGCGGTGCGGCCACTCCACGACGACCTCGTCGGCCTCCTTGAAGCGCTTCGCGGTGGCGAAGACCGGGCGGGCGTCGCAGACCGTCACCTCGTAGCCGAGGAACTTCCCGGACCGGGTGACGGCGGCGGCGAAGTCGATCGCGCCGAAGACCAGCATCCGCGGGGCCGGGGCGAAGGACTGCACGAACACGGCCTGCTCGTACCCCAGCCGTTCGCCGTCGGGGCCGTAGCGCAGCAGACCGGAGTGGCCCTGGGAGAGCTGCCCGCGGCCGTCGTCGGCGACGGCGGCGTCGAGGCGCTCCGAGCCCAGCGAGCCGCTGTGCCGGTCCGGCCAGATGATCATGCGGGCGCCGACCTGCCCCGGGCCGGACACGACGGTGGCCACCGCGATCGGGCGGCCGGCATCGATGGCGTCGACGACCTCGGGGAACTCGGGGTACTCGGCGGGCGAGACCCGCTCGACGTACATGTCGATGATGCCGCCGCAGGTCAGGCCGACCGCGAACGCGTCGTCGTCGGAGTAGCCGTAGGTCTGGAAGACCGGCGCCCCCGAGCCCAGGACCTCCTGGCCGAGCTCGTAGACCGCGCCCTCGACACACCCGCCCGACACGCTGCCCACGGCCTCGCCGCCGGTCGAGATCGCCATCGCGGCGCCCGGCTGGCGGGGCGCGCTCTTGGAGATGTTCACGACCGTGGCCAGGGCAAACGGCTCGCCGGCGGCGTACCACTGCCGGATGTCACCGAGAACGTCATGCATGAAACCTGAGGTTACCTAAGCAACACGCCTAATGATTTGGCCTGCGGGACAGCATCCCCGGGTACTTCCCAGCAAACGCCCAGTTTGCACGCGTGAGATTGGGCCCAAGATGGATCTTGGGAGGCGCGGTGAGCGAGCGCAGCGAGCGAACAGATGTGCACAGTGAGCCGCGAAGCGGCTTTGCGAGCGAAGCGAGCCCAAGTCGATGAGTGACGCCGAGGAGCTCGGTACGCAGCGCCTGCTGGTGGTGGACGACGAGGAGAACATCGTCGAACTGCTCAGCACCTCGCTGCGCTACGCCGGCTTCGAGGTGGCCACCGCGAGCAACGGCCAGGAGGCCCTGGAGCAGGTCGGCAGCTTCGCCCCCGACCTGCTGGTGCTCGACGTGATGATGCCGGACATCTCCGGGTTCGGCGTGGTCAAGAAGCTGCGGGCGTCCGGCTCGACGGTCCCGGTCCTGTTCCTGACCGCCCGGGACGCCACCGAGGACCGGATCTCCGGGCTGACGCTCGGCGGTGACGACTACGTCACCAAGCCGTTCAGCCTCGACGAGGTGATCGCCCGGATCAAGGCGGTGCTGCGCCGGACCGCCCGGCCGGAGCCGGCGGCGCCCCCGCGCCTGGTCTTCGCCGACCTCGAACTCGACACCGAGACCCACGAGGTGTGGCGGGCCGGGCAGAGCGTCATGCTGTCCCCCACCGAGTTCAAGCTGCTGCGCTACTTCATGACCAACCCGCGCCGGGTGCTGTCCAAGGCCCAGATCCTCGACCACGTCTGGAACTACGACTTCAACGGCGAAGTCAACATCGTGGAGTCCTACGTGTCGTACCTGCGGCGCAAGATCGACACCGTGGAGCCCCGGCTGCTGCACACGCTGCGGGGGGTCGGCTACGTGTTGCGCCTGCCGCCCTCGTGAGCCCTAGGGCCCGGCTGCGCGGTTTGTCGGCGCGGACCCCACTCCGGGTCAAGCTCATGGCCGCGCTGCTGGTGCTCACCACGCTCGCCGTAGGCATCACCGGCGCCACGGCGACGGCCGTGCTGCGCAACTATCTGGTCGATCGGCTCGACAACCGCCTCGAGCTCTACACGAACACAGCCATGCCCTACATGAGCCAGCCGGTGACGCCGCCGGGCTCGCCGTCCACCTCCGCGCTGGTGCTGCCCCGCCTGCCGAACCCCTACTTCCTCATGACGCGGGATCCCTCCGGTAGGGAACTGCGCCGGGAGAACGCGCAGTTCGAGGCCCCGGGCGCCGCCCCGCAGCTCGTGCCGGTCACCCTCGCCGAGGCGCAGGCCAGGGCCGGCGATCCGTTCAACGTGGAGGCTCTCGGAGGCGACCAGCCCGGGTGGCGGGCATTGCTGACGCCGTTGCCAGACGGGCAGGGCAGCCTGCTGGTGGCGGTCAGCCTCAACGAGGTCGACATCACCGTGTCCCGGCTGACCCGCATCCTGATCGCGGTCGGGCTGAGCGTCCTGACGCTCGTCGCCCTGGTGGCCTACGGGATCGTGCGGACCAGCCTGCGCCCGCTGCGCGAGGTGGAGGCGACCGCGCAGGCGATCGCGGCCGGTGACCTGTCCCGCCGCGTGCCGTCCCACCCCCGGCGCACCGAGGTCGGGCAGCTCTCCGCCGCGGTCAACGTGATGCTCACTCAGATCGAGTCGGCGGTGCGGGAGCGCGAGGGCTCCGCCGCCGAGGCCCGCACCTCCGAGGAACGGATGCGCCGGTTCGTCACCGACGCGAGCCACGAGTTGCGCACCCCGCTGACCTCCATCCGCGGCTTCGCCGAGCTCTACCGCCAGGGTGCGGCCACGCCGGAGCAGGTGCCCTCGCTGATCCGCCGGATCGAGGACGAGGCGACCCGGATGGGGCTGCTGGTCGAGGACCTGTTGCTGCTGGCCCGCCTGGACCAGCAACGGCCGTTGGAGCGGGTCCCGGTGGACCTGGTGACGGTGGCGACCGACGCGGTGCACGCGGCCCGGGCCGCCGACCCGGAGCGCCTGATCGAGGTCGGGGTGCTCGGCCGCGACGACCCGCCCGGCGTCATCGGCGACGAGGCCCGGCTGCGCCAGATCGCGGACAACCTGGTGGGCAACGCCTGCACGCACACCCCGCGCGGCACGCCGGTGCGGGTCGGGGTCGGCGCGGAGGTGAGCGACGGCCGGCACTGGGCCGTGCTCGAGGTGGCCGACTCCGGCCCCGGGCTGTCCGCGGAGGAGAGCGACCGGGTCTTCGAGCGCTTCTACCGCACCGACTCCTCGCGCGACCGGCGCACCGGCGGCACCGGCCTCGGGCTGTCCATCGTCGCCGCCCTGGTCGCCGCGCACGGCGGCGACGTCACCGTGCAGTCCAGCCCCGGCGAGGGCGCGGTGTTCAAGGTGCGCATCCCCGCCCTCGCCTGAACTGTGGATCGTCAGGTTCCGATGACTCCGCCGTCGTTCTTGGTGATGACGACGGTGGCCGAGCGCGGTGTGGTGATACCGCCGAGGTTGGGCCAGGTCGACAGGTTCGATCCCTCGCCCGGGTGCTGGACGTTGATGAACATGGTCGTTCCATCCGGCGTGGTGATGACGCCGGTGATCTCGCAGCCCATGGGGCCGGTGAGGAACCGGCGGATCTCCGGCACGGCATCACTGCTGCCCGGGGACGCCTGCGGACGCGTTGCCAGATCGGCGGCCAGCATCTGGTTGTTGCACGGGATCGGCTGCGAGCCGTCGGTCTGGATCCAGAGCCGACCGTCGTCGTCGGACCACAGTCCATCGGGAGAACCGAAGGCATCGGCGGGATCGATGGTCGAGCCGTCACCGCTGCCTGTCCCGGCCACCGCCAGAAGATTCCAGACGAACTTCAGCGCTGCGTGGTCCTTGCGGTCCTCCTCCCAACAAATGATGTGTCCGAACGGGTTCGGTACGCGGGGGTTGGCGGCGTTGGCCGCGGTCTTCGAGGTGTTGTTGGTGCACGTGACGTACACCCGGGACGTCCGCGGGTTGACGGTGACCCACTCGGGCCGGTCCATCGGGGTGGCGCCCACTGCGGTCGCCGCAAGTCGGGTCTTGATCAGCACGTCGCCCTGGTCAGCGAAGCCGTTGGCGGCGGTCAACGGGCCCTGGCCCTGGATCAGCGGGAGCCACTGCCCAGTACCGTCGTCGTTGAACTTCGCGACGTAGAGCGTTCCGTCGTCGAGCGGGCTGCGCCGCATCGCGACCTCGCTCTTCCACGACCGCCGGCCGACGAACTTGTAGAGGCACTCGTTGACCTGGTCGTCGCCCATGTACACGACCACCTCGCCGCCCTTCGCGGTGACCGCGCACGCATTCTCGTGCTTGAGCCGGCCCAGCGCAGTGCGCTTGCGAGGGCGCGAGTTCGGCTTCATCGGGTCGATCTCCACGACCCAGCCGAACCGGTTCGGCTCGTGCGGGTCAGCCAGCGTGACCCGGAAGCGCGGGTCCTGCAGGGCCCATTTGTTGCGGTCCCCGCCGACGCCGTAGCGGGCGGTCAGACCGGCGGTCTCGGCGTCGAAGCCGGTGCCGTCGATCCGGAAGTAGCCATTGAAGTTTTCCTCGCAGGTCAGGTAGGTGCCCCACGGGGTGGCGCCCTGCGCACAGTTGTTGAAGGTTCCCAGCACAAGGGTGCCCTGAGGATCCGCCGCGGTCTTGAGCAGACGATGGCCGCGGGCCGGGCCGGTAAAGGCCATCGGGGTGTTCGCGGTGATGCGCCGGTTGAACTTGCCGCGCACGACCTTCCACTGGCCGTTCTCGAAGAAGACCTCCACGATCGCGACACCGTGCGCAGCCTGGGACTTGCGGACCATCTCCAGCGTCCAGTTTGCGTCTGCGGGAAGAACACCGGTGGCCGATCCGGTCTGCAGGTACTTCTCCTCGACCGCCTCGTGGTTCAGCACCAGCAGGCCGTGCTTGCTGGCCATCCGGCCGAGCCCGAGCGGGAAGAAGTGCATCCCGTCGTGGTCCGTCCCCATCTGCCGTTCCTGGTCGGCCGCGGTGTTGCCCCCGGGGACGAACTCGGGGTACGGCGCGACGATCGGCGTGCCCCACGGGAGGATTGGCGTGGCCGTGTAGCCGGCCGGGACGCGGACCGCGTCCTCCTGGCTCGGGGCGATCGCCGTGAACTGCAACAGCGGTTTGGGCGGGCCGGGCTATACCCAGCTTGATGTCCAGATCGATGCCCAGGTCGTCGAGCAGACCGGCCCGCGACGTGCCCGCGGCGAGGAATCCGGCGGCGGTGGCGAGCCCGCCGGCCACCAGGGTTCGGCGGCCGAAGCGCGAGGTAACGATGTCCTGGAACCGCTGCTCGGTGCTCGGGTTGAGCGAGGCGTCTTCGGACGTGTGGTCGGGCGTGGGCATGCAGTGGCTCCGAGGGCTTCGGGGTGGTCGCAGCGAACCCGCCACACGCTTCCCGCGCTGCGCGACCAACCGGCGCAGCGCGGGTTAACGCCGAACGACGACTCAGAAGGCCGGCGGCACGGATTCGCCGCCGGCGTTGCGGCGCCCCAACGCCATCCCGCCGATGCCGCCGGCGATGAGCGCGAGCACGATGCCGGCGATGCCCAGGCCGATCGCAGCGTTGACCTGGCCGTTGGACGGACCGTCGGACTCCTCGCCGGCCACGGTCCTGGCCTCCAGCGCGATGGTCTTGGCCTCGTCGGCGGCGGCCTTGGCCTCGTCGGCCGTCTTGGTGTCACCGGCGGCTGCCGCCGGGGCGGCGGACGCACCCTCCGGCGTCAGTTTGAGCACCGGAGCCGGCTTCTCGGGCTCCTCGCGCACCCTCGGCGGCCTCCTCGATCCAGCGCACGATCTCGCCGCCGGTGTAGGTCTGCAGCGCCTTGAAGACCATCTGGTCGGCCTTGGGCAGCGGGCCGACGCTGATCGGGAAGGTGTCGAACTCGCCCGGACCGATCTGCGCGTCCTCCTCCTCGGCGGTCCAGGTCACCTTCGCGACCCGCTCTGTGACCTCCTCGCCGTGCACCTCGATCGGCGTGGTGAGGTCGGCCTTGGTGACCTCGATGTCCCAGCCCGGCTTCGGCTGGTAGGACACGCTGGCTACCGGCTGGTCGGCCGGGAACTCGACCTCGAGCTTGTTGGTGCTCGCGTCGTCCCGTTCGGTCGGCACCTTGAAGGTCAGCGTGGCGAACCCACCCTGCGTGGCCGTGTTCGGGTTGACGGTGACGTGGGCCGAGGCCGGGAGGGCCGCCAGGCCGAGCGCGGCCAGGGCCAGGGCGGCCGTGGTGAGGGTGCGTCGCATCGTTCTCTCCATCGTTGACGGTGGTGCGCTTATCAGGCGGGGGCCAGCAGGATCTCCACCGTGCCGACGCCGGCGTCGGTCTCGGTGGTGCGGACGGTCACGGTGACCTTCCAGGTGCCGGCCAGCAGCATCGGCGCGGCGTCGACCGTGAACCGGCCGGCCTCCGCCCGGACGGGCGTGAGGGTGATCGGGGAGATCCCGGCTTCGGGCAGGGCGGCGGTGAGACCGACCTCCGGGGGATCGACGAGGTCGCCGGACAGCGACCGGATGATGAGCGTGAGGACGGCGGAGCCCGCCCGGGCGGGGTCGGCCACGACCTCGACCCGGACGTCGTTCGGCAATGCGACCGAGGCGGACACCGGCCCCGCCGTCTCCGAGGATTCGGAGTCCGTTGCCGGAGTGGCCTGCCGCGTGATTCTCGAAGTGGTCGGCCCCGTGCTCGGAGTGCCCGCCCCCCGGGGTGGTGACGACGAGCGCCGAGGACGCGGCGAGCACCGCCGCGGCCAGAGCCAGCTCGAGCCCGACCGAGCGGCGCAGGACCCGGACCTCGTCGTCCGGCCGGTCCGCGAGCGCGGCACCCAGGGAGGCGCTGACCAGGGGCCGCGGTTCGGCCGCCATCGCGCGGATCCGGCGTCGGCCGAACTCGCCGAGGGCGATGAGCACCGCGAGGCCGACGATCTTGGCGACGATCCACCGGCCGTACTCGGTGTCGAAGAACGCTCCGACCGAGCGCAGTTCCCGCCAGGCCTGGATGCTTCCGGTGACCACCAGCGCCGCCACGGCGGACATCGCCACCGGGGACCAGCGGGCGAGCACCGCGCGGCCGTCCGCGGGTGGACGGGGCAGCAGCCGGACGGCGAGCACGACCAGGCCGCCGATCCAGACCGCGACCGCACCGAAGTGCACGGCGTCGACGCCCATGGTGAGCCACGGGTGCTCCCCCACCGCGGGGTGACCGGAGCGGGCGAAGGTGACGAGGACCGCGACCCCGGCGGCGGCCGCCAGAGCCAGTGCCGGCGCGAACCGCAGCGCGATCGCCAGCGCGACCAGCAGCCCGGCCACGAGCGCGACCCGCGCCAGTGCGGCCTCGCCGTAGGTGGTGTCCAGCACGGTGTCGATCTCGTCGAAGCCACCGGCCAGTCCGCTGCCGCTGCTGCGCGCCCCCTGCAACGGCAGGCTCGCGAGCGCGGTCACGACAACCAGCGCGCCGCCGCCGGCCGTGAGCCCGCGCAGCAGGGGATCCCCCGCGCCGTCCCGGCGGCACAGCACGACGAAGACCGGCACGCCGATGAGCAGGATGACCCCGGCGTAGCCGGTCCAGCGGTTGAGCCCGGCCAGCGCGGAGACCAGCGAGTCGCTCCCCTCGCCGACCGCGTCGGCGACGGTCGCGGGCGACGCCGCCGTCGCGGCCTCGCCGAGGGTGAAGGTGATGGCGCCGGCGACCGGGTGCGAGTCCCCGGAGATGACGCGGTAGACGAAGACATAGCCCGCCTCCGCCAGCGGGCCGGGGATCGGCACCCGCAGGGTGTTCCCCTGGACCGTGCTGCGACCGAGTGCGGCCTGCGTGCCGTCGGCGGCGAGCAGCTTCATCGCGCCTGGAACCTGGGTCACCGACTCGGAGAAGGTCAGCGTCAGCTCACCCGGCGCGCTGTCCAGCGCGGCGCCGGAGGTGGGGCTGGAGGAGACCAGTTCGGCATGTGCGGAGGCCGGCGCGGCACCGAGGAATCCGGCGAAGCTCCACCCGATCAGAAAAAGCAACAGGGCGGCCAGGCGTGGATTCCGCCTGCCGCCCGCCCCCTGAGGGGGGCGTCTCACGCCGCTCGCCGGGCCCGGGCCGGCCGGCCGTCCACGCCCACGGTGTCGGCCGACCGCGGGCCGGGGTGGTCGACGCGCTCGAGACGGGAGATCGCCACGAGCACCACCACCCCGGCCAGCACGAGCCCGTGCGGCCATTCGTCCGAGAGCCGGGCCGCCCCGTCCATCAAGTGACGGGTGGTCACGAGGGCGGTCAGCACACCCGCGATCCCCAGCATCGGAACCAGCGCGGCGGCCCGCGCGGGCTTCATGGCCACGGACAGGAACCCGACCCCGACCGCGATGCTCCAGGTACCGAGCTCGCTGCCGGTGTGCCAGCGCCCGAGCAGGTCCGGCGAGGCCAGACCGATCTCCAGCGCCGCGATCACGACCAGGACCCAGCGCAGCACGAGCGTCGGGTTCACCCGCGACCGACGGCGGTCGTCGGCTGCGGCGGTCAGGATCGTCTCGGTGAGGTCTGGAACCTGGTCCGCGGATCGCAGGCGCAGGCTCCGGTGCAGACCCGCGAGCGCAACGGCGTGGTCGCAGCACGCCGGGCACGTCGCGAGATGGGCATCGAGCAGCGCCTCGTCCACTCCGAGCGGCTCCCCATCGAGCCGGGCCGAGAGGGCGTCGCGCCAGCGCTCGCATTCCATACCGAAGATGTCGGCCCGGACCGGGGTCAAGTTCCGGCAGGTGACGAGAAAGTTTCGCCGGGAGCCCGGCATCTGGAACAATGTCTACTAACTAACTTCAGATACAAATCGCAGCACTCCGGAAACCGAACGCTTACACAAGCCGAATAGGGTCGGGATCCAGAACCAGGAGGGCCCCCAACCCATGCGCGACGACGAGATCACCGCCTACGCCCTTGCGGCGGGGCGCGGCGACGCGGACGCCACCACGGCATTCGTGCGCGCCACGCAGGCGGACGTCTGGCGCTACGTGGCCTACCTCGCGGACCGCGAGTACGCCGACGATCTGACCCAGGAGACGTTCCTGCGCGCGCTCCGCGGGCTGCGCACCTTCCGCGGCGACGTGCCGGCCCGGGTCTGGCTGCTCTCGATCGCCCGCCGGGCCGTCGTCGACCACTTCCGCAAGCAGGGCCGCACCCCCGCGGTGGCGGCCAGCCTGGACCTCGACGTCACCGCCGCCGACCGGATCGCCCCGGCCACGCCCGACCCGGCCGGCGAGGTGACGCTGCAGGCGCTCGTCGCCCAGCTCGACGCGGACAAGCGCGCGGCCTTCGTCCTCACCCAGATCAACGGCCTGTCCTACGAGGAGGCCGCGCAGGCCTGCGGCGTCCCGATCGGCACCATCCGCTCCCGCGTGGCCCGGGCCCGCGAAGACCTGGTGGTCGCGATGAAGGCCGATGCCCCGGTGGCCACCGAGGTTCCGGCGAAGACCCGCCGACTGCGCCGCCGCTGAACAACCACAAAGCGTGACACGCCTTGTGGTTGTTACTCGCTGAACAGCAGCGAGAGCCCACCGATCGTGTACGCGATCATCAGCACCATCATCGGGAGCTGCCCGATGACGGCCGACCTCGTCGGGAACAGCCGCACCGACCGGTCGTGCGCCGAGAACACCCCGAGCACGTGTCCGGTCACGATCGACACCATCTGCACCGTGGCGATCTGCCCGACCGAGATCACGGTGTAGTTCACCGTCCAGTCCGCGGTCCCGAAGATGTTCGAGCCGTCCACCATCGGGTCGGAGGCGTAGATGATCGCCTGCTGCCCGGCGAAGACGAGCAGCGAGAAGTAGTGCGCGATCAGGTACCCGACCGCGATCGGGACCAGCGAGTGGGCGAAGGCGGTCGCGGTGCCGGCCGCGCCGCGACCGGCGAGCAGTCCGGCCAGCCAGGCCGCGACGCAGAACGCCGCCGTCACCGCACCGATGGAGACCGCCAGCGCGATGCTCGCCAGCGTCTGGGGCGACAGGTCCGAGGAGTAGGTGCGGTCGTACCACCATGTCGTCGACGTGAAGGAGTCGAAGGCGGTGGACCCCAGCATCACGCCCACCACCGCCACCAGGCCGGGCGCCGCCGGCGTCGCGTCGAGGTTGTTCAGCGGGTTGCGCAGCACCACGGCACCGTCGGCGCGACGGCCGAGGACGGACAGGCGGCCGATGAGCGCGGAGAACACCTCGAAGCCGTCGCACTTCGCGAACCACTGCTGGCCGAAGGCCATGGCACCGAGGAGGTTGGCGCCCGCGTACAGCGAGACGTACGTCGTGAGCGTCCCGGTGGAGTCCCGGTTGTTCGCGCACAGCTCGAGCCAGACGAACGACGCCAACCCCGCGGCGGCCGGCCAGTAACCGACCCAGGCCGGCAGCCGGTACGGCGGGTCGTCGGGGTCCAGACGCAGCACCATGCAGACCAGCAGGTGCAGCGTCCGCAGCGGATTCAGGGCGCGCCAGACCGGCCCGAACAGCAGCGAAGCCGGCACCAGACCGACCCAGAAAAGGACGTAGAGGAAGTACGGCCCGGGATTCTTGGCGAGGTCGGGGCCGGCGATGATCGACCACAGGAAGAAACCGCTCACCGCAAGTCCGAGGACGCGCAACGTCCAGCGCAGCTCGGCGGAGTCGACGAACTCCCCCAGCGATCCCGCGAGGGTCCGGCCCGACGCCGCACCCGTCAGCTTCGAGCTGCGCCAGCGCAGCGCGAGCACCCCGAACGAGACCGCCAGCGCCAGAACCGCGCCCGTCAGCACGTACCCGAACGAGAGCGGCAGGTCCTGCCGGGAGCCGACCCCGTGGGCCAGCAGCAGGTCGGACCCGCCGGCTACGGGCCCGGCGCTCATCGCTTCGCCACCGCCGGCTACTTGACCTTCAGGTTGAACAGCAGGATCTCGGTCTCGTGCACCTCGACCTCGTAGGAGCCGGCGGCCAGATCGATGGTCAGGGTCTTGGTGACGGTCTCACCGGCCGGGACCTCGATGTAGATGTCCAGGCCGTGGACGTGAATCTCCTGATCCTCGTCCGAGGTGATGACCAGGGTCAGCTTGTCACCCTCGGCCACCGTCACCGTGGGGCCCACCTTCTCGGTGGGCTTGCCCTTGACCAGGTTGATCTCGATGGTCTGGCCGTCCTCGGCGTCCGCGCTCGCACTGGCACTCGGCACTGGGCGAGGGGGACTCCGCCTCGCTCGGGCTGGCCTCGACGCTCGCCGCCGGGGTCGGCGTCGGCTGGGCGGCGGTGTCGTCTCGTCGTCGCCGCAGCCGGCGACGAGCAGCACGAGGCTGGCGGCGAGGGCGGCGGCGGCGGTCCGGTGCGCGGGGCGGTTCATGGGCGGCGGGGTCCTTCCGTGGCTGGGCGACGCCCACGGGGACGGGCGCCTTCCTACCGGTCGTCAGCGGGCGGTTGCGAGTTCCCGCCACATGATCTCGTCCAGGTCACGGTTCCCAGACAGCGCCCTGGGCCATCCCGGCCATGCCGATCCACAACAGCTGCATGAGATGCCGCGCGGTCCGCTCCGGGGTGAGGTCGGGGTGCCGGGAGCGCCAGCGGGTGATCCGCTCGGCGGCGCCGCTGACGGCGGCCGCGATCAGCTCCACCTCGATCATGTCCTCGACGTGCCCGGGCGGACTGTGCGAGAGGATCAGCGCCGCGATCAGCTCGGTGTGCTCGCCCCGGATCGACTCGATCTCCTCCGAGCCCGCCCCGAACTCCAGCAGCCCCTCGTCGACGATCATCGTCCACAGGGCCGGGTGCTCGTCGATGAAGCGGAACCAGCCGACCAGGGCCAGATAGAGCTGCTCGTCGGGCCGCGTCCCGGCTCCGACCCCGGCCAGGATCGCCCCGCGCATGCCGTCCCGCGCCCGGCGCAGGCACGCGAGGAACAGCCGCTCCTTCGAGCCGTAGTAGTGGTAGAGCATCGGCTTGGAGACCCCGGCGCGGGCGGCGATCTCGTCCATCGACGACGCCTGGTAGCCCAGCTCGCCGAAGATCTGCTCCGCGACGTCCAGCATCAGTGCCTCGCGTTCGGCGCGCGGCATTCGCCGGCGCGGGGCCGCCGCGCCCAGGCCGGAGGTGCCCTGGCTGGTGATGCTCACCGTGATTTCCTCCCGAAACCCTTGACCCCACAAACCTTACCGGTGATAACTTACTTATAGTAAGTTACTGGAGGTAGGGAGTCCGTATGCCAGAGCAGAGCCTTCCCCGACACGCTCGGGTGGCCATCGTCGGCACCGGCTTCTCCGGGCTCGGCACCGCGATCCGCCTGGCCCGCGCGGGTCGCCGGGACTTCGTCGTGCTGGAGCGAGCCGGCGACGTCGGTGGCACCTGGCGCGACAACACCTACCCGGGCGCGGCCTGCGACGTCCCCTCCCGGCTCTACTCGTTCTCCTTCCGGCTCAACCCGGACTGGACCCGCGCCTACTCGACGCAGCCGGAGATCCTGGAGTACCTGCGCACCTGCGCCCGGGAGGCCGGCGTGCTGCCGCACATCCGCTTTCAGGCCGAGCTGCTCGACGCCGCCTGGGACGGCGACGACAAGCTCTGGCGGATCACGACCGCGCGCGGCGTACTCACCGCGAACTTCCTCGTGATGGGCACCGGCGCCCTGGTCGAGCCGGCGCTGCCGAACATCCCAGGCCTCGAGGACTTCGCCGGCGCCGTGTTCCACTCCGCCCGCTGGAACCACGACCATGACCTGACGGATCGTCAGGTCGGCGTGATCGGGACCGGCGCCTCGGCGATCCAGTTCGTCCCCCAGGTCCAGCGCAAGGCCGGCGCCGTGACGCTGTTCCAACGCACGCCGCCCTGGGTCGATGCCGCGCACCGACCGCGGGATCCTCGGAGTCGAGCGCTGGGTCTACCGCAACGTGCCGGGCGTGCACCGGCTCGCCCGCGCCGGGGTCTACACGCTGCTGGAGAGCCGGGCCGCCGGCTTCGTTCACAACCCCCGAGCTGCTCGCACCGATCGAGCGGATCGGTCGTTAGCACCTGCGCCGGGCGGTCGCCGGATCCTGCGCTGCGCGAGAAGCTGACGCCCCGTTACTCGATCGGCTGCAAGCGCATCCTGATCTCCAACGACTACTACCCCGCGCTCGCGCAGCCCAACGTGGCCGTCGTGACCGACGGCATCGAACGCGTCGAGGCCGACGGGATACGCACCGCCGACGGCAAGCTGCACCGGTTCGACACCCTCATCCTCGGCACCGGATTCCGGGTCACCGACAACCCGGGGTTCTCCCGGATCCGCGGGCGCGACGGGGTCAGCCTGGAGAAGGCCTGGGCCGACTCCGGTATGCGCGCGCACCTGGGTACCTCGGTGCCCGGCTTCCCCAACATGTTCCTGCTGCTCGGGCCGAACACCGGCATCGGGCACACCTCGGCGGTCTACATGATCGAGAGCCAGATCGCGTTCGTGACCGGCGCCCTCGAGCACACCGAGCGCCACGGCATCGTCGAGCTCGAGGTGCGCCCCGAGGTGGAGGCCACGTACAACGCACGACTGGCCGAGCGCAGCTCCCGCACGGTGTGGAACTCGGGCTGCGCGAGCTGGTACCTCGACGCCGAGGGCCGCAACACCGTGCTGTGGCCGGACCTCACCTTCCGGTTCCGCCGGCTGACCCGCCGCTTCCGCCCGAGCGACTACGTGCTCGTTCACCGGGAAGTCCTAAGCTCCACAGGTGACCGCGGCGCAAGAAGAGCAGACCGAGTTCTCGGCAGCTGAACCTTCGGAGTTTGGTCCGCCTGAGCTGGAGCGCACCGACTACGCCTCCTTCGGCGCCCGGTTCTTCGACGTGCTGGTGACCTCCGAACGCGTGGCGTCCGCGGTCAACGCGGCACTCGGCGACGAGCAGTTCGGGATCGGGCCGGTCCCGGTGGGACCGGGCAAGATCGCCCGGCTCACCGTCACCGGCGAGCTCGGCAAGGTCACCGCGCGCCGGCGCGGTCGCGAGCCGCTGCGCTTCCGGCTCTCCATCCCGGCCGACATCGACCTGGTGATCGAGATGGCGGGGCAGGACAACCGCTTCCACGGCAGCGTGCTGGTCGGGCTCGACGTCACCGCCCGGGCCGCGCTGCCGCTGGCGCTGGTCTTCGAAATCTCCCCGCCCGCGCCGCAAGACATCAAGGTGACCCTCGCCGCGGACGGGCTACGGGCCAACCTGCTGCGCACCCTGGCCGGCATGGACGAAGAGGTGCACCGCTACGTCCTGCGGTTCGTGACCAAGGAGCTGGACTCCCCGCGGGTGCAGGAGGCCTGCCGGATCGACATCGCCAACGCCGTGCAGGGCGCCTGGTCGGCCCGGTACGGCTCGCGCCGCTCGCGCAGCTGAGCTTTCCTCTCAGCGTCAGGTGAGCGCGCGCACCCGGTCGGCGAGGGACTGCATCACATCCAGGGCAAAGGTCGGCGTCTCGCTGATCAGGTAGAGGAACAGCGCCCGGTCGATGGCCGCGACGACCGTCTCGGCACTGGCGACCGCGTCCAGGGACCGCGGAGCGTTGTCGAGGAGCGCCAGCTCACCGAAGACTTCGCCCGGCCGCACCGTGGTGACCACGCGGTCGCCGTCGAAGAGCTGGATCTCACCGCTGACGACGCCGTACATGTGGTTGCCGGCATCGCCCGCCACGAACACGGTCTGACCGGCGCTCAGGGTGCGGCGGTCCTTGGCATTGCTGAACAGCCCGGCGACCGCCATCAGAAACCTCCCGCGTTCGACCTGCGACGCATGACCAAGGTGAAGCCACCCATCAGCTGACGGACCAGCCGCGGGTCGAACACCATCCGGGCACCGAGCGCGAGGAAGGCGAGCGCCCAGTAGGTCTCCGCCGTGATCCCGACGGTGAAGGCCTGGCCGAAGAACTCCCCGCTGCGCGGGTCCATCAAGACGAACATGTAGGCCATGGACGCGGCCATGGACGCCTGCATCGCCCGCGCCACCCGCGGCGTGGTGAGAGGTCCGGGCAGCGAGGGGATCGACCGGCACATCGGGGCGTGCGCGGTGTCGAACACCCCGTTGGCCCAGCCGAGCGAGAGCAGCACGAAACCCGTGATCAGGGCGTAGGTCAGCGGCGATATCCCACCGTCGACGAGCTGGAACATGTAGGCCATCGCCAGGCAGTCCGCGCTGATCAGCAGCCAGGCCCCGACCCCGGTCCGGGCCTGGTGGCGGCGCCGGTACGCACGCACGGTGCCGGCGATCGCCACCACCGAGGCCACCACGAACGTGGCTTTCCAGAACTCGGTCCGGGCCGGCTGGCCGGCCCAGGGCGCGAACATGTCGATCATCCCGACGCAGAACAGCACGTGCAGTCCGGTCGCCACCTGCAGCGGCCCGCGCACCAGCATCGCCCCGATCACAGCCCAGGCCGTGCACAGCGCCAGCAGTCCGACCCAGGTGAGCTGGAGCCACAACGGGAGCAGATTCAGCCAGGCCTCGCTCCCGCCCGCCTCACCTCCGTGATTGTGCATCAGATTCCCCCGTCCGCATCGGTGGTCGCGGGGCCGACTCCGGCACCCACGCGCTGATCACTCGCCTCCGGCTCGATGAGACCGAATGCCCGCGCCACCGGCTTGACCCGGCGCAGGACGAAGTACTCGAGCGTGAGGATGAAGACCATCGACAGTCCGAGCAGCGGGAACAGGATGCCGAGGCCGGCGATCACCGCCAGGATCCCGAAGCCGATGCGGCGGTCCGGTTCCTTGCGCGGTGAGCCGACGCCCTTCGGTCGCCGCTTGCGCCACATCACCAGCGATGAGGCCACCGAGACCAGCAGCGAGAGGGTGCCGGCCAGCGCAATCAGCTGGCTCCAGATGCCCCAGGCCCGGCCCTCGTGCAGGGCGATGCCCCACTCGACGGCCTGTGCGGACGTGGTCGCGTCACCGAAGGCGACGGTCTTGATGACCTGGCCGCTGTACTGGTCCAGGTAGGTGCCGCCGAGGTCGGTGGGGCTGCGATTGGTCTTGCCGTCGGTGTCGTACCACTTGCCGGCGAACCAGCTCGCCTCCGGATCGTCCGCGGCGGGCGGGAACACGTAGAGACTGCCGCGCCCGAGCTCCTGCTGGGCGTTGCGGATGACGGCGTCCATCGGCGCCGGCGTGCCGGGCGCCCAGGACAACCGGCCGCCGTCGTTGGCCGCGGTGCCGATCAGGTCGGGGCCGGTGACCGGGCGCTGCGAGGGCGTGGTGACCGGCAGGTTGCCGAACAGCCACGGTGACTGCCCGTTGGGCAGTTCGTCGCGCATCACCGACGGCGCCTCGGCCTCGGCGTAGTAGCCGTACTCGACCGGGTGGCCCATGTCGGCGACCGCCGAGTTGAACTTGGCGCCCCACACGCCGGTCCAGACCAGGCCGGTGATCATGAAGGCGAAGATGAAGAACGCGAACATCACCCCGGTGACGGCGTGCAGGTCACGCCAGAAGACCCGTTTGTTGCGTTCGCGCTGGCGCCGGATCGTGAACGCCGCCCGGAAGCTCTTGCGTTTGCCGCGCGGGTACCAGAGGTACAGGCCGGTGACCAGCATGACGATCGTCCAGCCGGCGATGATCTCGATGAACGCGTCGCCGTAGTCGGCGAACTTGCCGGTCAGGAAGTCCCCCGTGACCAGCGTCCCGTGCAGCTCCTTGGAGATCTGCAGGATGTTGTTCGGCCCCTTGGAGCCGGTGATCTCAGCGGTGTACGGATCGACCCAGACCGCGAGAGAACTGCCGTCGGCCTTGGTGATCTCGAACTGGGTCGCCTTGTCCACCTGGTCCGGGGTGTGCAGGGCGTCGACGGAGGCGCCCGGAAAGCCACGCAGGACCGCCTGCTTCTGCTCCTCGTAGGGCTTGGCCTGGGCGGCAGGCTTCACGGTCATCGCGTCGCCGTACATGAGGTCGTTCAGTTGCGGCTTGAACAGGTAGATGATCCCGGTGACCGAGAGCAGCACGATGACCGGAATCGCGAACAGGCCGGCGTAGAAGTGCCAGCGCCACACGGCGCGGTAGAGCGACTTCTGGCGCGCGGTCTGCGCGGGTGCTGCGGGCCCCGGTGAAGCACTGGGCGCGTCGATGGCCATGGCGAAGCTCCGGGCGTCGTGGTCCGGCGGGTGCTGCACGCCGGACGCGGAGGCCGAGTCGTCGGCGGCCCGCGTGGGCTGTGCAGTGACCGGCGGCGACATCGACGACCGACCACGGGTGGAGGAGGCGGCCCTACGGCCGCTCCTGCCCGACTAGTCGGCGGGAGGAGGCTCCGAGTTCCCGGTGGATTGGTAATTGCTGGGATCCGCCTCGGGGGCGGCCGCCGACTGGGTCGAGACCGGTGCCGCCGAGTCCGTCGCCGGCGCGGTCACGGTGACCGCGCGGGAGCCGGAGACGTCGGCGGCGTAGCCGGTGTTGCCCGCGAAGCTCGCCCGCCAGACTCCGGACTGGTTGGCGACCACCCGGTCGAAACGCACCGAGCCGTCGGCCGCGGTCTTGCCCGTGGCGACCGCGATGAAGGCGTTGGCCCCGTTCGGCTGGAACTCCAGGGTGACGGTGCGGCCGTCGAAGGGCAGCCAGGCTGCCCTGGTGCCGGGACGGAACCGCTCCAGCAGCGCCGAGGCGTTGACGGCCCCGGTGGCGGGGTCGGACGTGATCGCGAACGCGCGCATCCGGGTCGGCAGCGTCACCCGGAAGTTCGTGTAGACCTTGTCCGGGTTGGTGGTGTTGCTCGCCCGGTCGGTGGCGAAGGCACGCAGCGACCAGGCGCCACGCTGGGCCGGTTGGTCAGCACCAGGGTGCCGGTCCACAGCCCGTCCGCGGCGCTGCCCGAGGTGCGCGAGAGCCGGAAGGCGCGGCCGCTGTTCTCCGCCGGGTCGTAGAGCCCCACGGTCACCCGGTCCACGCCGCCACCGGTGTCGGTCGCGCGCACGGCCACGGCGAACGCGGTCCGGCCGGCCGCTTTGGTGCCGAGCACGACCGGGGACGGGTTGACGGTGATGGCGGTGATCGTCGGCGCCTCGGCGTCCGCGACCCGCTTGGCCCTGGCCATGGCCGGGGAGGTGGAACCGACGAGCGCCACCGCGGTCAGCAGGGCGACGGGTGCCACGCGGGTCGGGGTGGGGCGCATGCGGGACCTCCGGAGGGGCTGCCGGGGGCTCCCGGCCTAGTCACTCCAATCACTCTGACCTTGTTTTATCACTTCTGCAACTGATACCAGGAGATCCGCAGCAAGATCGCGCCGGTGTGCGGGTCCGAAGGCCCGGGGTTGCGAGAATGCGACCCGTGTCCAGCCCGCCGAGCCACATCGCCAACCGCTACCGCTTCGTCGACACGCTCGGCCGAGGCGGGATGGGCGAGGTCTGGCGCGCCTTCGACGAGCGCCTGAACCGGCACTGCGCCGTCAAGGTGCTGCGCCAGACCACGGACGGCGCCACCGTGGAGCGCTTCTCCCGGGAGGCCCGCACGCTCGCCTCGATCCGGCACCCCGGCGTGGTGATCGTCTACGACTACGGCGTCGACAACGACCGCCCGTACCTGGTCATGGAACTGCTGCCGGGGCCCTCGCTGGCCGAGTTGCTCAAGACCGCCGGGCCGCTGTCGATCGAGGCCGTCCGCCAGTACGGCTCCCAGGCCGCCTCGGCGCTGCACGCCGTGCACGAGGCAGGCGTGGTCCACCGCGACATCAAGCCGGCGAACCTGGTCATCGACTCCTCCGGATCGTGCCGGCTCGTCGACTTCGGCATCGCGCTCGGTTCGGTGGCGGATCACACCCTGACCGAGCACGGCGCGATCATCGGCAGCGCGGCGTACCTGGCCCCGGAACAGGCGGTCGGGGGCCGGGCCGACATGCGCTCGGACCTGTACGGCTTCGGCTGCCTGCTGATGACGCTGCTCAGCGGCCGCCCCCCGTTCGACGACGACTCCCCGGTGGAGATCCTCGGCCGGCACCTCAACGACGCCCCGCCCCGGCCCTCGGACCGGCGCCCGGACGTGCCGCCGGATCTGGACGACCTGGTCATGCAGTTGCTGGCCAAGGCGCCGGAGCACCGCCCCGCCAGCGCCGCCGAGGTGGCGGAGCGGCTCGGCGGGGCGACCGGCACCCGGCGGCTGCCCGGCCCGGTGCCGATGCCCCCGCGCGGCACGCAGCCAACGCCGGTCTACACGTCGGCGGCGGGAGGCACCACCGCGACCATGGCGACCCACGGCGCTCCCCGCGGCGGCGGAGCGCGTCCGGCGCTGATCGCGCTCGGCGTGCTCCTGCTTCTCGGTGCCGGCGCGGCCGGCTGGGCGCTGACCCAGGAAAGCGATGATGCCCCGGGAACGCAGGTCCCCTTCGTCGCGGACACCCCCACGCCGTCGCCGTCGCCGACACCGGTCGCCACCGTGACCGTCCCGCCGAGTGCGACGCCGATCGGCCCCGCGCCGACACCGAACCCGCTCGCCACTCCGGCGCCGACCCCGACGCCCAAGCCGACCCCGACGCCGCTGATCGTCCTGCCGACCCCGCCAGCCGACACCCACGCCGACCCCGGCCCCGACGCCGACTCCGCCGCCCGACCCCACTCCGACCCCAGAACCCTGACGGTCCGTCAGTGCCCGCGGGCGATCCACTCGTCCAGGTGCTTGGCCTCGCCGCCGATCGTCGTGCCTTCGCCGTGACCGGTGTGCACCGTGATGTCCGGCGGCAGCACGAGCAACTGGTCGCGGATCGAGTCGATGATGGTCTCGAAGCTGCTGTAGGAGCGGCCGGTCGCGCCAGGACCGCCCTGGAACAGGGTGTCGCCGGAGAACAGCGCACCGAGTTCGGGGGCGTACAGGCACACCGCACCCGGCGCGTGGCCCGGGGTGTGCATCACCTCGAGCACGGTGTCGGCGACGGTGATGACGTCCCCGCCGTGCAGCGCCTTGTCCGGGCGCCGGTTGGCGTAGACCATCCGCCAGAGCACGTCGTCGTCCGGGTGCAGCAGGATCGGGGCGCCGGTGTTCTCGGCCAGTTCGGCCGCCGCGTTCACGTGGTCGTTGTGCGCGTGCGTGCACACGATGGCGACCAGGCGGCGGCCGGCGACCGCCTCCTCGATCGCGGCGGCGTCGTGGGCGGCGTCGATCACCACGGCCTCACGCTCGTCGCCGATCAGCCACACGTTGTTGTCGACGTCCCAGGTGCCGCCGTCCAGGGTGAACTGGCCGGAGGTGACGAGCCGCTCGATCCTGGCCGCCATCAGAACACGACCACGGATCGCAGGACGTCGCCGTGGTGCATCCGCTCGAAGGCCTTCTCCACGTCGTCGAGGCTGATCGTCTCGGACACGAACGCGTCCAGGTCGAGGCGCTTCTGCAGGTACAGGTCGATGAGCATCGGGAAGTCGCGGCTGGGCAGGCAGTCGCCGTACCAGGAGGACTTCAGCTGCCCGCCGCGGCCGAAGACCTCGATCATCGGCAGCTCGAGCACCATGTCCGGGGTCGGCACGCCGACCAGCACGACGGTGCCGGCCAGGTCGCGCCCGAAGAAGGCCTGCTTGTAGGTCTCCGGCCGCCCGACCGCCTCGATGACGACGTCCGCACCGTTGCCCTCGGTGGCCGCGCGGATGCCCTCCACCGCGTCGGTGTTCTTCGAATTCACGGTGTGGGTGGCGCCGAGCTTGACGGCCATGTCCAGCTTGCGGTCGTCGATGTCGACGGCGACGATCGTGCGCGCTCCGGCCAGCCGCGCGCCGGCGATCGCGGCGTTGCCGACACCGCCGCAACCGATCACCGCGACGGAATCCCCGCGCCCCACGTTGCCGGTGTTCACCGCGGCCCCGAGGCCGGCCATCACCCCGCACCCGAGAAGGCCGGCCGCCGCGGCGGGCGCCGCCCGGTTGACCTTGGTGCACTGCCCGGCCGCGACCAGGGTCTTCTCCGCGAAGGCGCCGATCCCCAGCGCCGGGCTCAGCGGCGTGCCGTCGGCGAGGGTCATCTTCTGCGTGGCATTGAAGGTGGCGAAGCAGTACCAGGGGCGACCGCGCCGGCACGAGCGGCACTGGCCGCAGACCGCGCGCCAGTTCAGGATCACGTAGTCCCCGGCCTCGAGGCCGACCACGCCATCGCCGACCGCCTCGACCGTGCCCGCAGCCTCGTGGCCGAGCAGGAACGGGAAGTCGTCGTTGATGCCGCCCTCGCGGTAGTGCAGGTCGGTGTGGCAGACCCCGCACGCCTCCACCTTGACCAACGCCTCACCCGGGCCGGGATCGGGAACCAGGATCGTCTCGACGGACACCGGCTGCCCCTTGGCCAGGGCGACGACTGCGCGGACCTCGTGCGGCATGTGCGGAACTCCTCAGCGAGTCGGGGACGTCACCGGTGATCCTTCCCGACCGGCGCCGTCCGGAACAGAGCCGGGTCCGCACTACGGGCGATGTCCGTCCTGAGCTCTACACTCGGCGCATGAGTCCGATCGAGAAGGTCATCACGATCCGACGGTTGCACGACCCGGACACCAGCGCCCTGGAGTACTGGCTGACGCGTCCGATCGCCGAGCGAATCGACTTCATCGAGGAACTCCGCATGGATCACCACGGGCGGGACTATGAGGCTGAGCCGAGACTTCCGGGACTTTGTCGCGTGTTGCATCGCGCATGAGGTCCGATTCCTTGTCGTCGGTGGGTATGCGCTCGGCGCGCATGGATTCCCCCGGTACACCAAGGACTTCGACGTCTGGATCTGGCTGGATCGCGGGAACGCGCAGCGGGTCGTCGATGCTGTCTCGGAGTTCGGCTACGCGTCGAGTGGCTTGACACCTGACGACGTGCTCGACCCCGGCGCAGTCATCACGATGGGCCGCGAACCGCGCCGAATCGACGTGCTTGCGTCGATCAGTGGGGTCGAGTTCGGCGACTGCTGGCCGAACCGAGTCGAGATGACCGTCGGCTCGATGAAGATCCCCTTCATCGGTAAGGAGGACTTCGTGCGTAACAAGAGAGCCTCGGGGCGGCTGCAGGACCTAGCGGATGTCGCCCGATTGCTGGGCGAGGAGTAGAGGGGCCGTCAGGCCAGGGCCTCCCAGCCGACGAGGTCGTCGGTGACCGGCTGATGACGGCGAGCAAGCCAAGACGGTTGGCGCGAACGCCGGGTCCTCGGCCATCACCATCACGGCGTCGAAGAACGCGTTGATCGGAGCGACCAGCGCAGCGCCGGACAGCCGCGAAGTGCGGAAGATCTGACGCCTGATCACCGAGTTCGGCGCTCACCTTGGCAACGGCCTCCGCCAGGGCGTGCTCGGCGGGGTCGATGAAGCGGCTGGCGTCGTATTCGGGCGTGGTACCTGGCCGGCACCAGACGGCGGATCCGCAGCACGGCCTCGACGAGGGCGGCGAAGTTGCCGTCGGCGACCAGCGTCGGCAGCGCGGCCAGGGTCGCGTCCGCACGCGCCGGGGACGCGGCCAGCGGGAGCACGGCCTGTACGAGCTTGTGCGGGTGGCCGGCGTCGAGCAGGGCCTGCTCGTAGCGGCCGGTGGTGAACTCGGCGGCCTTGTCCATCCGGCCCTCCGGCACCTCGACCGGCTGCTTCGCGCCGGCGATCGCCAGCCCGGCCGGGATGGTGATCGCGGCCAGCCGCGGGTGGGCGCGCAGGATCGCGAGCGCGCCCAGGGCGGCGCGGCGCAAGCCGAACGGGTCGGAGGAACCCTTGGGCTCGGCACCGGTCGCGAACAGGCCGGCGAGCAGGTCAAGGCGGTCGGCCAGGGCGAGCAGCGCCCCGGGCACGCTCGCCGGGAGGGACGCACCGGCCGAGCGCGGCATCTCCATCTCGTGCAGCGCGGTGGCGACCTCCTGGGTCTCGCCGGCGCGCACCGCGTACTCGCGGGCCATGATCCCGGCGAGCTTGGAGAGCTCGACGACCATCTCGGTGGCCAGGTCGAACTTGGCGAGCTCACCGGCCCGGCGCAGGGTGGTGGCTTCCTCGACGGAGAGGTCGACGAGGTTGCCGAGCTCGAGCGCGAGCGCGGCGATCCGCTTGGCCCGGTCGTCCATCGAGCCGAGCTTGTCGGCGAAGGTCAGCTTGTCGAGCCTTGAGCGGAACTCCGCGGGCGCGACCTGCAGGTCCGCGCGCCAGAAGAACGCGGCGTCCTCGTAGCGGGCGCGCAGCACGGCCTCGTTGCCCTGGCGGACCAGGTCCTTGTCGCACTCGCCGTTCGCGACCGCGACGAAGTGGTTGCGCAATGCGCCGGCCGTTCCATCCGGATTGGGGTCGCGCACCGGGAGGTAGCGCTGGTGCTTGCGCATGACGGTGACCAGGATGTCCGGCGGCAGCTCCAGGTAGCGCTCCTCGAAGGAGCCGAGCAGCGGGTTCGGCGTCTCGACCAGGTTGGTGACCTCGTCGACGACGTCACTCTCGCCCTTGATGTCGACCACGGCGCCGACGGACGCGGCCAGTTCCTGAGCCCCCGTCACAATCTGCCCGCGCCGGGCCGCGGTGTCGAGCACGATGTCGTTGCCCGCCAGCACCAGCGGGTACTCCGCGGCGGAGTTCACGGCCACGACGGGGGCGTCGGCGTTGCGGTGTACCCAGGTCTCGCGGCCGCTGGCCATGTTGGAGACCTGGAACGGCACGACAGCCTCGCCCAGCAGCGCGAGGATCCAGCGGATCGGCCGGGTGAAGGAGAGGCCCGGCGCGTTCCAGCGCATGTTCTTCTCCGAGCGCAGCCCCGTCACGATGCCCGGCAGCAGTTCGGCGAGCACCTCGATCGCGGCCCGGCCGCGTCACCTCGGTGCTCACGCCGACGTACTCGACGCCGTCGATGGTCACCCGCTCGAGCGCGGACTCCTCGACTCCCTGCCCGCGCGCGAAGCCCTGCGCGGCCTTGGTGAGGTTGCCCTCCGCGTCGTAGGCCGCGCTGACCTTCGGACCCTTCACCGTCTTGCGCGAGTCCTCCTCGCGGGCGGCGACGTCGGCCACGGTCGCGACCACGCGGCGCGGGGTGGCATCGACGGTGATCGCGCCGTGGGTCAGGCCGGTGCCGGCCAGTGCGGACGTCAAGGCCTCGCGCACCGCGTCGACGGTGTTGCCGCACTCGTGCGGCGGCATCTCCTCGACGCCGATCTCGAAGACCAGCGGCGCCGGCCCGGTCGGGACGTTGCCGGTCTCAGCCAGCGGCGGCGGCGTGGATTCGGTCGGTCAGGCCCAGCGGGTGCCCGAGCTCGGCCCGCTTCTCGATCCAGAGTTCGGCGACCTCGCGGGCGAGCCGCTGCATGGTCCGGAAGGCGGCGGCGCGGTCGGTGGTGGACACCGCGCCACGGGCGTCCATGACGTTGAAGGCGTGCGAGCACTTGAGCACGTAGATCTGGGCGGGCACCGGCAGCTTCGCCTCGACCATGCGCTTGGCCTCGGCCGAGTAGAGGTCGAACAGCGCGCGGTTGGTCGCGACGTCGGCGTCGTCGAGGTAGTAGCGGCTCATCTCGTACTCGGCCTGCCCGAAGGCCTCGCCGTAGGAGATGCCCGGCGCGTAGGCGATCTCCTTGAAGTGGGCGGCACCCTGGATCGCCATGAGGATGCGTTCCATGCCGTAGGTCAGCTCGACGCAGACCGGGTCCAGGGTCTGGCCGCCGACCGCCTGGAAGTAGGTGAACTGGGTGATCTCCATGCCGTTGAGCCAGACCTCCCAGCCCAGCCCCCAGGCGCCGATGGCCGGCTGCGCCCAGTTGTCCTCGACGAAGCGGATGTCGTGGGCGCGGGTGTCGATGCCGAGCGCCTCGAGGCTGCCCAGGTAGAGCTGCTGCGGGTCGCCGGGCTCCGGCTTGAGGATCACCTGGTACTGGGTGTGGCACTGGATCCGGTTCGGGTTCTCGCCGTAGCGGGCGTCGTCCGGGCGCACCGAGGGCTCGACGTAGGCGACCTTCCACGGCTCGGGGCCGAGCACACGCAGCATCGTCGCGGGGTTCGCGGTACCGGCGCCGACCTCGGTGTTCATCGGCTGCACGATCATCGCGCCGCGCTCGGTCCAGTAGCTGGTCAGCGCCAGCAGCGCGTCCTGCATCGTCAACATCGGCGGCGTTCCCGTCCCCTGGGGCGTCCTCGCCCGTCATCGGCGTGCCGACACCGGCACAGGTGCCGAGTCTAGTGACGCCCACCCCGTTCGACCCCGGCGTCGCTTGGCCGGAGCCGGGGTGGACCACAATAGCGTCAGGTTCCGCCGCCGAAAGGCCACTTCCACTCGGGGGTCCTCCATGCCCGGAAAAGTCGTCTCGTCCGGATCTCGTCGCAAAGCCCTGGCGTACGGCCGCGGCCGCCGCCCTGATCGCCGTCGGGTTCGCCGTGCCCAGCGCGCACGCCGCGGCGGCCGCGACGCTCGAGCTTGACCTTCCCGACGGAGGTGGTGGTCGGGGACACGGTGGTCGCGCAGATCAAGGTGACGAACACCGGCGACAAGGACCTGAACCTCTCGACGCTCCGGGCTGTCTTCGCCTGCGAGACGAAGCCGACGGCCTCGCTGTGCACCAACGCCGAGGAGCGCACGGTGTTCGAGTTCCGCAAGGCCGACACCTTGAACTCGGACTGCGGAAGGCCACCTTCGCCGCGGCCCCGGCGAGGAACCGGGTCGTGCTCAAGCCGGAGAGCGAGCTCGGGGTCCCCGGTGACCCTGCTGGTGCTGAAGCCGAAGCAGGTCTGCACCGTCGACCTGACGCTGGCGGTTCTGGCGGTCCCGGCGAAGGACGCTGATCGCGGAAGCGGGGATCCAGACCAAGGCGGGCGCCGTGGGCGTCCTGGAACGCCAGGGCCTCACCCCGCGTCTCGCACCGGCCGACCTCAACGAGATCGTGACCGTCGAGCGGCCGGCACCGCAGGCGAGAAGAGGCCGAGCAGGAGGAGCCGGTCGAGGAGGAGGAGCCGGTCGAGGAGGCGCCGGCCGTGACCTGCCAGGGCATCAAGGCCACGATCGTGGGCACCGAGGCCGGCGACATCCTCAAGGGCACCGCGGGCCGGGACGTCATCGCCGGGCTCGGCGGCAACGACATCATCGACGGCGGCGGCGGCAAGGACCTGATCTGCGGCGGCGCGGGCCCGGACACCCTGCGCGGCGGCCCGGGCAGCGACAAGCTCTTCGGCGGCGGCGGGAGCGACAAGTCTCAACGGCGGCGACGGCGCGGACGACCTGGACGGCGGCGGCGGAAACGACAAGCTCAACGGCGCCAAGGGCCCGGACGACCTCTTCGGTGGTGGCGGCAACGACGAGCTGCTCGGCGGGGCCGGCAACGACCGTCATCTCCGGTGGCGGCGGTACCGACCGGGCCGACGGCGGGCCCGGCAACGACAGCTTCACGACCACCGAACGCACCAAGAACTGACTGTGCCGACCGGCGCCGCGGCAGGCACTGCCGCGGCGCCGCGCGCACATCTGCGCGCAATACCTGCGCTTCTGCGGCACGAATGGCAGGCTCACGACCAAATGGGGGAATTTCCCCCCGACCGGAGGGCCGCTCGTGTCCGTTAAGTTTTTTTCGCGCATCGGCGTCGTGCTCGCGACCATGGCCGCCAGCGCGGTGGTCGCAACGCCGAGCGCATGGGCAGCACCGACTCTCGAGCGTGACTCCGAGCTCAGGCCCCTTCACCACCGGGGACGTCATCTCGGCCGTCGCCGAGGTCGAGACCAGCGTCGGCAACCGGGTGACGACTCCCGCGAGCATCACGATGCGCCTGTTCAATCACGAAGACTGCTCCGGCACACCGTTCGCCGCGGACATTTCGCACAGCGTCGGCTCGACCGGAGGGGGGCCGTACACCTTCACCTTCGGGAAGGCCGGCGACCCCAGCATCGGGACCCGACGCGGGCATCTACACCTGGCAGGCGACACTCAAGCAAACGGGAAATCGGACACCGTCGTGTGCTCCTCGGAGGTGACCGTCAACAAGGCGACCCCGAAGCTGGCGGTGTCCACGACCAACGCCGCGCAGGGTGGCTCGATCCAGGCCACCGGCACGCTGTCGGGCCGCGTCCGGCCGCAGCCGCAGCCGGGACCGATGGCGATCCAATTCAACGTGTTCGGCCCGTCGGACTCGAACTGCACCGGCGACCCGGTCGCCCAGACGACGCACAAGGTCTACAACAACGCGGACGGCAACACCTACAAGTCCGACCCGCTCGTCGCGCCGGCGGCCGGAACGTACCGATGGAAGGTCATCTACACCGGCGACGGGAACAACAACGGCGTGACGGTCAACTGCGGGGTGGTCTCCTCGGTGGTGACCAACGGCAGCAACCCGCCTCCGCCCTCCAAGCAGCCGGCATGTCAGGGCGCCCCGGCGACCATCGTCGGCACCGGCAAGGGCGAGACCATCCTCGGCACCTCCGGCAGCGATGTGATCGTGGCCAAGGGCGGCAAGGACGTCGTGAACGGCAAGGGCGGCAATGACCTGATCTGCGGCGGCGGCGGGAACGACATCCTGCGCGGCGGTGGCGGCAACGACGTCATCCACGGCAACGACGGCAAGGACGACGTGCAGGGCGGCGCGGGCAACGACCAGCTCTACGGCGACGCCGGCAGCGACCGGATCGTCGGCGGCCCGGGCAACGACAAGCTCCGCGGCGGCGGCGGGAACGACGGCATGGACGGTGGCAAGGGCACCGATACCGGCAACGGCGGCGCCGGCACCGACGTCGCGCGCAGCATCGAGCGCAACGGCTGACCCGGTTGTCCGAATCGCGCTGATTCACCCCGGCGGACCGGGCCCTCGGGCCCGGTCTGTCCCATTTGGACCAACGCGCTGGGATTTGTCACGCTCAGTTCTATTGTGACTTATGTGTTCAGTGTGACTAATGATTTCTGAGTGACACGAGCGGCTTAATCCACCTCCGCCCGACCCCTCCGGGCGGACGCGCGGGCGATGCGCCGCGACCCTCAGGTCGCGGCGCATCGCCATGTTGTGTCCCGATCTGGCTGTTGCTGACGTGACTGATGGGGTTCGAACTTAGTTTTGTTATTGATGTTGTTATTGAGGAATGTGAGGGAGATATCGAATGGAGTAGACCCGTTGGCACTGGTGTTTCATTGATGAATTCATGATGGGGCCTTTACTGAATGCGCCCCATGTGGCCTTTGGGACTGACCGGAGAGCTCCTCCGGATTCGTGCCGGCTGCTGCGAGCGCTCCCTGTTGCTTGGAGACCTCATGCACAAGACCAGCACCAGTGCGCCGCACAGCAAGCAGCGCCGCACCGCCGCCGCCAAGGCGGCCTTCGCCACGATCAGCCTGGGCGCCGCGACCGTCGCGTACGTCGGGCTTCCGACCGCAAGCGCTGCCCCGCTGCCCGGGCCCGAATGCAGCGCCGCCGGCCAGTTGGTCACCTGCACCTACGGAGCGAACAACAACTTCGCGGTCCCGGACGGCGCCAACATCACCCCCCTCACGGTCCTCGTCCAGGGGGCGTGCGGCACCGCTGCCAACGGAAACGCCGGCGGCCGCGGCGCCATCGTCCAAGGCACGATCGCGGTGACTGACGCTGCCACCTTCGCCGTGAAAATTCCGGACGCCAACGCGCTCGGCGGCGCACCGAACGGCGCGGCCGGGGCCGGCGGAGCTGCTTCCACCCTAGAGCGAATGGACGGACCCGTGGCCTTCGCCGTCGGTGGCGGCGGCGGTGGGGCGGGTAGCGGCGCGGGCGCGGTCGGTGGCAACGGGGGCACGCCGGTACCCGGAGCGAACGGCGGGCCGAACAACACCGGCGGGGCAGGCGGCGCGGCCAACGTCGGCACGACAGCGGGCCAGGACGGCCAGGGCGCCGGCGGTGGCGGCGGCGGTGGCGGCTCGGTCGGCCTCGGCATCAACGGCGGTGGCGGTGGCCGCGGTGGCCCCGCGGGCACCGGCGGCGGTGGCGGTGCCAGCACCAGCTTCAATGTCGACAATGCGTCGTTCGCCCTGGCCCAGGCCTGCGAGCCGGGCAAGATCGTTATCAAGTACACGGACACGCAGCTCGCCCCGAACAACAACCCGCCGGCCGGAAACGACACCTGCGAAGGCCTGACGGTCACCCACCCGGGCGGCAGTGGCAACGACACTATCAACGGCAGCGGCGGCGATGACGTCATCACCGGCGGCAGCGGGAACGACATCATCAACGGCAACGGCGGAAACGACATCATCTGCGCCGGGTCCGGCAACGACACCATCAACGGTGGCGGCGGAACCGGACAGGTCTTCGGCAACAGTGGCAACGACACCCTCAACCAGGGTGGCGGCACCTACACGTTCGACGGCGGCTCCGGCAACGACGTCGCCAACGCCTAAGCGATCACCGTAAGAGCGGCTCCCCCCAGCAGGCGGCCTAGCTAGCTAGGACACCATCCGCCTGTGCCGCGAGACGAGCGCCGCGACCCGCCCCCGGGTTGCGGCGCTTCGTCGCTCGAGGCGCCCGTTAAGCGATGCGTCCGGCCGATCCCCTCCTGAGGGGGCAGTCGGCCGGACGCAACGAGCGGGGTCAGTCGTCCGAGGCGTCCTCGGACCGCAAGGTCGAGCCGACGTGGGCCCGGCACCGCCGTGCCCAGCGGCCGGCCTCGGCGAGCAGCGCACCCAGCGCACGCTGCGCGCCGAGGGCATCGGCCGCCCGGCATTCGAACGGGAGTCGCACGTCGCGGTGCCCGGAGGCCCGCTCGATCCGCAGCACGACCCCGTACCTGTCCATGGCCAGCGGCAGCACCCGGGTTGCCGCCAGCAGTGCGCTCGGTTCGACCAAGCGGGTGAGCAGCTCGACCGCCTCCGGATGGCAGTGGTCGAGGTGCATCAGCAGGTCCGCCTCCTGGATGGCCAGCGGGTCCCGCTCAGCCATGGCCAGGTCGACGGACTCCACCGTGACGACCCCACCGCGCTCGGCAAGATCGACTCGGGTGATCTCCATGACGAGCTCCGGCGTTCCGTAGCACTCGTCGTGGTGGTTTAGGCTTAGCCAGCCGTGCGCGGTCAAACGTGCACGCACCCGGTCACGGGCAGCCACTGCGGCAACGTCCGTGATCTCGATGCAGGCCTCAACGTCGCCCCCGGCGGCCGCGAGAACCCGCGTCACCACGCTTGAACTTGCAGGCGCCCAGAGGAGAACTCTTCCGACGGCGTCGAGGGAGTGCAGCCCGACGAGCTCTTCACGAGCCTCGTCGGTGGTCACCGTCAGGGAATCGGCGGCGGCGAGTAGGGTCGCAACCCGCTCGGCGCTGGTGGGCCAAGACGGGCCGCCGCTGCACTGCTTGGTTTGCGTCACGACAGGCTCCATTAGGTTAGGCTCACCTAAGTTATCTCAGTCGGAGTGGTTTTGTGAACTCGTCTCGTCCGAAGGCCAAGCGTTCGCGGGCGCTCGGTATCCCGCTCACGCCGAAGTGCGTCAAGTACTTCGAGGCACGCCCCTACCCGCCGGGCGTCCACGGCCGCGGCCGAAGCAGAACTCGGACTACAAGGTCCGTCTGCTGGAGAAGCAGCGCCTGCGCGCGCAGTACGACATCTCCGAGACCCAGCTCCGCCGCGCCTTCGAGCACGCGCACTCGCACACCGGCAAGACCGGTGAGGTGCTGGTGACCGACCTGGAGACCCGGCTGGACGCTCTCGTGATGCGCTCCGGGCTGGCCCGCACCATCTACCAGGCCCGCCAGATGGTCACCCACCAGCACATGGAGGTGAACGGCGCCCGCGTGGACCGTCCGTCCTACCGCGTGCAGGTCGGCGACGTCGTGGCCGTGGCCGACCGCAGCCGCAACAAGAAGAACTTCCAGGTGGCGGCGGCCGGGGCCAACGCCCCGGAGATGATCCCGCCGTACCTGCAGGTGAACCACGGCGACCTGAAGTTCCGCCTTCAGCGGCCCCCTGGTCCGCTCCGAGGTCCCGATCATCTGCGACGAGCAACTCGTCGTCGAGTATGACTCGCGCTGACGCACCACCCGCCCGTTCACTTGGGCGGCGGTTGGACCTATCAAGCACCGCGATAGGGCCAATCGCCGCCCCAAGTTGCGTTGGTGCCGCGGGCGGTCGTAGGGTCGGCGCGTGACGACGATGCGGATCTCCGACGTACTGCGCGCGGGGGACGCCGCGCTGGGTTCGAGCGTGACGGTCAAGGGCTGGGTCCGCACCCGCCGCGACTCCAAGGGCGGGTTCTCGTTCGTCGCCGTCAACGACGGGTCCTGCTTCGACTCGATCCAGGTCGTCGCGGCCAACACGCTGCCGAACTACGCCGACCGAGGTCCTGCACCTGACGGCCGGCTGCTCGGTCGTCGTGACGGGCAAGCTCGTCAAGTCGCAGGGGAAGGGGCAGGCGTTCGAGATCCAGGCGACGGCGTCGCAGGTGCGTCGGCTGGGTCGACGACCCGGACACCTATCCGGTCTCGCCGAAGCAGCACACGTTCGAGTACCTGCGCGAGGTCGCGCACCTGCGGCCGCGGACGAACACGTTCGGCGCGGTCACGCGCGTGCGGCACACGCTGGCGATGGCGATCCACCGGTTCTTCCACGAGCACGGGCTTCTTCTGGATCCACACGCCGATCATCACGACCAGCGACGCCGAGGGCGCCGGCGCGATGTTCCGCGTCAGCACGCTCGACCTCGCGAACCTGCCGCGCGACGCCGACGGGCAGGTCGATTTCGCCAGGACTTCTTCGGCAAGCCGACGAGCCTGACGGTCTCGGGCCAGCTCGAACGTCGAGACGTACTGCATGGCGCATGTCGCAAGGTCTACACGTTCGGCCCGACGTTCCGGGCGGAGCAATCGACACGCCGCGGCACCTGGCCGAGTTCTGGATGATCGAGCCGGAGATCGCCTTCGCCGACCTGGCGGCCGACGCCGACCTGGCCGAGGCGTTCCTGAAGTACATCTTCAGCGCCGTGCTGGACGAGCGGCCGGACGACATGAAGTTCTTCGCCGAGCGCATCGACAAGGAGTGCGTCGACGCGGCTGGAGAAGTTCGTCGACTCCAGCTTCGAGCGCATCGACCTACACCGACGCGATCGCCGATCCTGGAGAAGTCGGGCAAGAAGTTCGAGTTCCCCGTGAAGTGGGGCATCGACCTGCAGTCCGAGCACGAGCGCTACCTGACCGAGGAGCACGTCGGCCGGCCGGTCGTCGTGATGAACTACCCGAAGGACATCAAGGCGTTCTACATGCGCCTGAACGACGACGGCAAGACCGTCGCCGCGATGGACGTGCTGGCCCCCGGCATCGGCGAGATCATCGGCGGCAGCCCAGCGCGAGGAGCGCCTCGACGTGCTCGACCGGCGCCTGGACGAGATGCACCTGAACAAGGACGACTACTGGTGGTACCGCGACCTGCGGCGCTACGGCACGGTCCCGCACGCCGGGTTCGGCCTGGGCTTCGAGCGGACGATCATGTACGCGACGGGGATGGAGAACGTCCGCGACGTGATCCCGTTCCCGCGGACGCCGAACAACGCGGAGTTCCGCAGGCCGCGTCGCGGTCAGCGCACCGGCTGGTGCTGGTCCAGGTCGATCGGAGCCACCCGGGCGATCAGCGGCTGCGGAACCCGCCGTGGCAGCGGAGGCCCCACCTGCAGCCGGCGCCTGCCAGTGCTTGATGTCGGTCCAGCGCCACAGCACGCGGCACATCACCACGGTTCCCCACACCGGGACCAGGACCAGCAAGAAGCCGGCGCCGCGGTAGCCGGCGCGCTGGGCGAGCAGACCGAACACCAGAACCCAGGCCGCGATGCCCGCGAGCATCACGATCGGCAGGATCAGGTCGAGCTTGTCGTTGAGAGCGGCCTCGTACGCCGCGTCACTCGGGTAGTCCCACGGCTGGATGACGAACGCCAGCACGAGCCCGGTCAGAAAGCCGAGGACCTGCATGGCGGCGAACTGCGTGAACAGATAGAGCGCCATCAGCGCGGCGCGCTTTCCCTGCGAGCGGGCCGGCGTCGGCCATACTCCTCGACGGTCGTGCGGCGCTGGCCAGGGATCGGCTGCGACGGGACCCAGAACACCCAGCCCTGCGGCGGCTGCGGCCACGACGGGTCCGGCTGCCACCCGGCGGGCGGCGCCCAGCCGGCAGGGCGGATCGGCCAGCCCGGCGGTACCCGGAAGCTCCAACCGTGCGCGGTCCCGTGCATGTGTTCCCCCGTCAGGTCCGCGGCGGGAAAGATGTCCTCAGCGTCCACGGTTGGACGCGCGAAGGCTGCGCCGGGGCCGGGACGAAAGGCCCGATTTGGCCCCGTCTGTTCGGATGAGTGGCGCCGGTAGGGGCGTCACCGACGCGGAAGCTGCAGTTTGTGACCTACGTCCGATTTGGGCGGCCCGAAATTCGGACGCGAGTTGCAAATTGCAGCTTCTGCGTCGGCCCGGATGACGCCGCCCGCTGATGCCTGGACGTCATCCCTCTCGACCGCGAAATGTCCGGTTCGTCCGGGTTCCCCATGTCGAGAGGGATGACATCCCCCTTGGGTCAGAGGCGGGCGGGTCAGAGGCGGGCGGACTCCTCCTCGTCGACGAACTCCAGGAGGTCGCCGGGCTGGCACTCCAGCACCCGGCACATGGCCTCCAGCGTGCTGAACCGCACGGCCTTGGCCCGGCCGTTCTTCAGCACCGCGACGTTGGCGGGCGTGAGCCCGACCTTCTCCGCGAACTCGCCGACGCTCATCTTGCGCTTGGCCAGCTCGACGTCGATGCGCACGACGATGGCCATCAGATCACCGCTTCCATGTCGGCGCGCAACGTCGTGGCCCGCTGCAGCAGCGCCCGCATCACGACCATCACGAGCCCGACCACCGAGACCGCCGACGTGAACAGGAAGAACAACACCAGCACGCCAGGGTCGTCGGCGTTGAAGCCGACCCAGATGAACACCCGCCGACCAGCACGACCCACGCGGCCGCGATCGCCCAGACCATCACGTCGACCCACCTCATCGCGGCCTCGGTGAAGATCAGATCCTTGCGCACCAGCGTGAGCAGCTTCCACGTGGCAACGATCACGACCTGCACGCACACGACCCAGAACACCGAGACGATCGTCGAGGGCCACCTCAGGTAGGCCTCCTCCGGGTTCTGCTGCGCCATGTACGCGTACGAGCCGGGTATCGACAACGTCTCCAGCACGACGAGGATCCCGAACAGCGCCACGAGGAACACCCGGAGGCCGAGCATCGCCCGGTGTTCGGTCAGCATGCATCGAGGGTCGCTCGGTATCTATCGAAAGTCAATCGATACTCGCCGACTCTCACCTATGGGTCCGTGATGTCCGAAATGACGTACCGCTTCACGTTGGCGTCGAGGATCTGGGCCGTCTGGTCCTGGTCCGGCCCGGAGCCGCGGAACGCCAGCAGGTCGGCCTTCGTCGTCCCAGCGCTCGTAGACATTGATCCGGCCCGGGTCGACGGTGTCGGCGGTGACGGCGAAGTCCAGACAGCCGCGGTGCGCGCGGGCGGCCTCGACCACAGCGACGCAATCGCGTACGTAGGCGTCCCGCTCGGCGGCGGCGACGGTGAGCACCCGGCGATGACGAGCATCACTCCTCCTCGATCGCCGGAACTCCTGCCCGCGGCGACTAGTTCAAGGCCCGTGACCAGCGAACACGTTCCGGAGACCCCGAAGACCTGCCTCACCGACCCGCGAGGTACCGCGCGCCCTGGTGCAGGCTGAACGCGCGATCGAGGTCACCCTGCTCGCCAGCCGCTGGCTGCTGCTCCCGCTCTACATCATCCTGATGGCCGTCCTCGCTGATCTTCGCCGTGAACGCCGTCCAGGAGCTCTGGCACCTGATCAAGGACGCGGGCGACCATCACCGAGGCCGAGCTGATCCTGTCCGCGCTCTCGCTACGACCTCGCCCTGGTGGCCAGCCTGATCGTGATGGTGGCGCTGTCGGGTTACGAGACCTTCGTCTCCCGCTTCGACACCACGGGTGCGATGGAGCAGCCGGAGTGGCTGGGCAAGCTCGACCTCGGCACGGTCAAGCTCAAGCTGGCCGCGTCCATCGTCGCGATCTCCACATCATCCACGCCTGCTCAAGCAGTACATGGCGACCGAGCCGCTGCCCAACGAGCGCCTGCTGACCCTGTCGGCGGTACACCTGGCCTTCGTCGGCTCCGCCCTGCTGCTGGCCTGGGTGGACCGGATGTCCAACCCCGGCACTGAGCTACAGCTCGTCCGCCGTCGGGATGGGGCCGCCGCCCTCGGGGATGTGCCGCCCGGAGTCGCGCTACTTCACCGCCGCGCGGAAGCCGTGCTCGGCGGCGAAGGCCTGGAACCACCGGCCTTCCGGCGAGTGGCGGGCGATGCCGTCGAACAGCGTGGCGAACATCTGCGTGGCGCCCAGGCCCATGTTGTCGAAGGCCTGATTGACCATCAGTTTCTGCATGGCGAGCTGGTTGACGGGCACCCCGGCGATGCGCGCGGCGAGGGCCTCGACGTGCGCGTCGAGATCGGCGGCGGGCACTGCCTTGAGGACCAGGCCCCTGGCAGCGGCCTGCGTGCCGTCGATTGTGTCGCCGGTGAACAGCATCCGCTTGGCCGTTCGGGCCCGAGCCGATAGACCCACATCGCGGTCGTGGGGCATCCCCAGACCCGCGCGGGCATGTAGCCGATGCGGGCGTCCTCCGCCATGACGACGAGATCGGCGCACAGCGCGATGTCGCTGCCACCGGCGACCGCGAAGCCGTGCACCTTGCCGATCGTCGGGCGGAGCGAGCGGAAGAGGCTGAAGAAGTTGTCGGTGTTGCGCTTCATCCAGCGCAGGTCCTTCATCGGGTCCCAGACCGTGGCCTGCGCGCCGACGCCCCGCCTCGGCGTACACTTTCAGGTCGTAGCCGGCGCAGAAGGCGCGGCCGGCGCCGCGACCACGATGACGTGAACATTCGGGTCGGCGTTGGCGCGCTCGACCGCCGCGGCGATCTCGACCGGCATCGCGTCGTCGATCGCGTTGAGCATGTCCGGGCGGTTGAGGGTGAGGTGAGCCATCCGCCCACGGGTGGCGTACGTGATCGACTGCAGCGAGTCAGGCAAAGCCGTACGCCTCCGGCGTGGTCCACTCCGGATTGGCCGCCTCCCAGGCTTCCCAGGCCGCGACGTCCGGATCGTTCGACTGCCACATCATCCAGCCGAACTGGAACAGCTTGCGGTCACCACTCGGCTTGACGATGTCGGCGTTGGCGGTGCAGGTCCAGATCCCCTCCTGCAAGCCGCGGCACTCGTCGTAGACGAGGTAGTCGCCGAAGCCGGGCATGCCGGTGTTGGCGACCGGATAGCCGCCGAAGTGCGAGCCGGTGACCGCGCGCCAGTCCATGACGATCGCCTCGCGGCCGTCGGCGACGCTCGCCCCGCGAATCACGTGACCGAGCACGGTCTGGGCGTGCCCGTGCGGGAACGACTGCTCGCCGGCGTAGCTCGCGAACTGCTCGGCGCCGGGCGCCTCGGAGAAGCCCGGGAAGAAGCGGTTGGCGATCTCCCCGCCCGCGTTGGTCGGGGTGAACAGGCGCTTGCCGGCCCAGATGTGCTGGGCCACGAAGTCCTGGCCGTGCCGCGCCCACTCCCCGTCCGGGGGCAGGACGCCTCCGCGGGCATCGGCATGGCGTCTCGGGGAAGCCGAAGAAGTACTGGCCCATCGCGACCCAGCCGGCGTTGAGCTCGCTGCACACCGGCCCGCCGTACATCAGGGTGTCGGCGCCCATCATCGGGCCGCCCTCGCCGAGGTAGGCGAACGCTGGCGCTTGAGCCCATCCGGCGCGAGCATCTGCGCCTTCTCACTGCGGCGCCAGTTGCCGTTCCAGCCCGCAGCACGCCTCACCGAGTTCGGCGTTGGTGCGGAACGCCGCCTTGGGGTTGGCCCTGTTCCACTCGTCGGCCAGTTTCTCGACGCTCGCGCCGGCCGGCCGCACCGCCTTCTCCTGGCCCGGGTTGGGCACGAGCAGGCAGTTGTCCTTGGCGTTGGCGAGGCCGCGCTCGCGGTCGAAGTCCTCGCACCGGTGTACGCGCCCTTCGCGGCGGGCGCCGGGAACGGCGTCGAGAGCTGCGGCTGTTCGTCGGCGCAGCCCCAGGGCGGGCACTCCTCCGGGGCAGCGACGGCCGTCCCGGTGCCGAGCAGGGCGGTGACGGTCAGTGCGGTGAGCAGGGTCCGCTTCATAGGGGACCTTTCGGTTAGCGCTCCCCCGAGCGCGCCAGAAACGCATCGTCGGTGCCGAGGTAGCGAGGCCACGACCGCCGGGTCGGCCAGCACCTCGGTCGGCGTGCCCGGGCGATGACCCGGCCCTGCTCGAGGGCGACGAAGCTGTCGCACAGTCCTCGAGCAGGCCCATGTCGTGCTCGATCACCACCATCGAGCAGCCGGTCTCGGCCTGGACCCGACGGAGCATCGGGGCCAGCGCCTCGGTCTCGGCCTGGGCCACCCCGGCGGTCGGCTCGTCGAGCAGGACGACGGCCGGGTCCTGGGCCAGCAGGCACGGCCAGCTCGACGATGCGCCGGGTGCCGGTGGACAGCTCGCCCGTCGCCCGGTCGCGGAACGGCGTGAGGCCGAGCAGCTCGACGAGCTCGTCGGCGCGGATCGTGGCGGTGCGCTCCGACGCGGTCGAGGCCGGCAGGTGGAGAGCGGCGGCCACCGGGTCACGGTTGGCCAGGTGGCGCTCGAGGGCGACCTTCACGCAGTCGACGACGCTGAGCGACGGGTACAGCAGCGCCTCCTGGAACGACCGTCCGAGCCCCGAGCACGGCCCGCCGGTGGGGCGGGAGGTCGGTGATGTCGCGCCGCCCAGGCGCACCACCCCACCGTCGCCGTCGAGGAACCCGGTGAGCAGGTCGAACAGCGTCGTCTTGCCGGCGCCGTTGTGGCCGATCAGGCCGACGATCGCACCCGGCGGCACCGTCAGGTCGACGTCGTCGACGGCCGTGATGCCGCCGAAGCGCTTGGTGAGCCCCCGGCACTCGAGCGCCGCGCGCTCCCCGGGTCGGGCCGCTCGCCGTCGTCGACCGTCGCCTCGGCGTCGGCAGCGCGGCCTCGTCGCCGATGAACACCGACCGGAGGATGTCGGGCCGGTCGAGGAGACCGGCGGTCGGGCCCCGGAACCGGACCTGGCCCTTCTCCAGGAACACCGCCCGCTCGCACATCAGCAGGGCGACGTTCACCGACTGCTCGACGACGACGACGGTGGTGCCCTGGTCGTGGAGCTCGCGCACCTTGTCGACCAGCATCCCGACGACCGTCGGGGCCAGACCGAGCGACAGCTCGTCGACCAGGACGACCTTGGGCTCGGTGACGAAGGCCATGGCGATCGAGAGCTGCTGCTGCTCGCCGCCGGACAGGTCGCCGGCGGCTGGTCCCAGCGCTCGGCCAGCACCGGGAACATCGCGAGCATCTCGTCGGCGTGCGCACCGGGCGTCGCCGTCGCGCCGCAGCATCCACGTGGCCATGCGCATGTTCTCGGCGACGGTCAGGGTCGGGAAGATGCCCTGGCCGCCCGGCATCATCGACAGCCCGAGGGCCGCGATCTGCTCGGTGGGCATCCCGGTGATGTCGCGGCCCTCGAAGAGGTGGTGCCGCCGGTCGGGGAGCAGGCCGCACGATCGCCTTGAACAGCGTGGACTTGCCGGCGCCGTTGGTGCCGAGCAGTGCCAGCACGTCGCCGCGCTTCACGTCGAGGTCGACACCGAAGAGCACCTGATTCGCACCGTAGGAGGCCTCGATGCCACGGCACCCGAGGGCAACGTCCCCGCCAACGGTGGCGTCGGCCCCGGAACGCGCGTGCGCCCGCTCGGCAGCGGCCTCTTCCTCGGCGGCCTCGGCCTCGGCGATGGCGAGGGCCTTCGCTGCGGCCGGATCGGTCTCGACGTCGACGGCGGGCACCGGGGCCTCGGTCGCCCTGCTGAAGGCGTCGTCGTGATCCCACTCGATGCCGTGCCGTTTGGCCGCCCACTGCGCGTAGCGGTCACGGATGCCCGTCCCCGCCTGGGCCATCCCGCCGGGCAGCAGGAGCAGCACGAGCAGGACGCCGACGCCGGTGGCGACCAGCTGCAGCTGCGGCACCCAGTAGATGAGCAGGTGCAGCGCGACGGTCGCAGCCAGCGCGCCGCCGATCGAGGCGACCGCCGCCGATCACGACGGTGGTGAAGGCAAGCAGCGAGAGCGAGACGTTGTAGGTGCGCAGGCCGACCGCGCCGAGCGCGGTGGCGTGCACCGCGCCGGCCATCCCGGCGCAGCACACCGCAGATCACGAACGCGGTCAGCTTGGAGCGCACCCCGTCGACGCCGGCCGCGGCGGCCGCGCGCGGGTTGTCCCGGGTCGCGATCGTCGTACGCCGGGTGCCGGCCGCGGGCGAGGTTGCGCGCGACGACGACGGAGAACAGCACCAGCGCGAGACCGACCAGGTAGAGCGTGCGGTCCTCGCGCATGTCCCAACGCTGGAACAGCACCGGGCGGTCGAACGCGCCGGGCACCAGCCAGGGGAAGTTGGTCGGGTTGAAGAAGAAGTTGTCGACCGCGACCGCGAAGGTCAGCGTCGTCACCGCGAGCAGTTGGCCACGACCCGCAGGGCCGGGAATCGCGACCAGCAGCGCGATCGCGGCGCCCGGCCGCGCCGCCGGCGATCATCGCGACGAAGAAGTCGACGTTCCACTTGGCCATCAGGTCACCGGCGACCACGCCGCCGGTGCCGAGGATGGCGATCTGACCCAGGCTCACGGTTCCGGCCCAGCCGGTCAGCACGACGAGGGAGACCGCGACGACGGCGTAGCAGGACGCGACGGTCGCGATGTTCAGCTGGCTCGGCGATGCCCTTCCAGGCCAGCCACAGCAGGCCCCCGATGCAGGCCAGGCCGAGCAGCAGCCGGGCGGCCTTCAGCTCGGGCAGCGCCCGGACCGCGGCTGGGCAGTGCTCGCGAACGGAGCCGGTGGTCAGCCAGGTGCCCTCCGCCGCGGCGGCTTCGGCCCGGCCCTTGTCCGGGCGACGGACCAGCAGCGCGACGCACAGCACGGCGAGCAGGACCACCGAGGTGACCGACTGCTTGTCGCTGTTCCAGCGCACCAGCTGGTCGAGGATGCCCAGCGCGACACCGGCGACGAACGCCCGCGGCAGCGACGACAGCCCGGCTACGACCGCCGCGGCCAGCGCGGGCAGCATCACCTGCGGGCCGGAGGAGGCGATCGAGAGGTTCAGGCCCTCGGACGGCGCGCGCAGCGTGACGGTCAGCGCGGCCAGGCCACCGGCGATGGTCCAGACCAGCAGCGAGAGCCGGTGCGCCGGGATGCCGAGCAGGCGAGCCCGGTCGCCGTTCTCGGCGATGCCGCGGATCGCGATGCCGGCGTCGGTGCGCAGCAGGAACCAGGTCAGCGCGACGAGGACGAACGGCACGACGAACACCAGGGCGAAGTCGTTGCCGGAGATCAGCAGCGGGTCGACGTCCCAGGTGTAGTCCGAGAGCGGCGTCCTGGAGAACGATCCGACCAGGACCGGGCCGTTCATCAGTGAGGGCGTCGCCGCCTGCCCGGCCGCGAACAACTGCGCGAGGCCGATGGTGGCGACGGTGACGACGAGGCGCGGTGACCGGTCGAGACGACGCATGACGACGCGCTCGACGAGCGCACCGCTCAGACAGGCCGACCGCGATACCGGGGATGATCGCGATCGGCCAGGGCACGCCCTGACCCAGGTGCAGCCCGATCGCGACCGAGGCACCGAAGCCACCGATGCCGGCCAGGGCGAAGTTGACGACGCGGTGGCTGCGGTAGGTCAGCACCAGACCGACGGCGAGCAGCCCGGTACCGGTGCCGAGGAGCGCGCCGAGGATGAGCACCCCGAGCGGGACCTTGTCGGGGGCGATCTGCGACGCGATCAGCAGCGCCACGACCACGCCGGCACCGATGGCCACCTGTCCCTGCGGCAACTTGCCAGCAGTCCCGACGGGCCTGACGTGGCGTCAGACCTATGGGTGCTCACGACTCACGCACCGTCGCGGGATCCCTCGCCAGCGCACCGAGCTGCGCGGCCGCACCGGCACCCTTCGGCCACTTGCCCGGCTTGTAGCGCTTGTTGTCCGAGACGTAGGCACCCTTGGCGCCGTTGTACGTCGAGATCGCCTCGGGGTCCCACCAGATCTCGCGGGCGTCCCGGTACGGCGAGTAGGTGTCCTTCGGGTAGGCCCAGGTGCCGGCCGGGCCGGCGCCACCCGGATAGGCCCGCATTCCCGGCCGCGAAGGTCTTCGGCGACAGGTTCGGGCCGGCCATCTGCAGGCCCGTGGCCAGTTGGTAGAAGAAGTAGTAGAAGATGTCGGCCCCGAAGATCGGCTCGCTGTCGGGGTCGACCGACTTGATCGCGGCGTAGGCGTAGCTCGCCTGCTGCGGCTGTTCCTCGCCCAGCATCGACAGCCCGAACGCGTGCTGCCACTGCGAGGAGTCGTAGAGCTGGCCGAGGACGGAGGAGTCCATCAGCGCGACGCCGGTGACGATGTACTCCGGGTAGTAGTTCTGCTGGGAGAACCGCGAGGTGAGCAGCAGCGGCAGCAGCGGGTCACAGGCGAGCACGATGGTGGTGATGCCGTCGGCCTTCATCTTGGCCGCGATGTTGTTGGCCTGGTCCGAGAGCGTCGCGAGGTCGAGGGTGTAGTTGTACCGGGTGGCCTTGTTGCCGGCCGCCTCGATCACCTTCTCCCCGGCGTTGGCGCACTGCTGGTACTCGGGGTTGTCCGGCGTGATCAGGCCGACCTTGCGCGCCTTGCCCTTGATGCCGGCACCGGCGTGGTCCGCGGGGTAGCCGAAGACGCGCTTGTTCATGTACTCGGCGATCGTCTCGGACAGGGAGGTGCAGTCCGGGAAGGGGCTCCACGCGTACGGCTGCGCGCTCCGCGAACCACTCTCGCGACATGTACAGCGCGCCGATCGAGAGCACGCCCTGACGGGCGAGAGCGTCGGCGTAGGGCTGGGTGAACGCACTGACGTCGGCAAAGACGTTGAGCTCCTTGGCCGCCTTGATGGCGTCCGCGTTCGCCGCCTCCTGGCCGGCGCCGACGATCTCATTGAAGACCGAACCCTTGCCCTGCCACTCCACCAGCTCGATCTTGCGGCCGTAGAGCTGGAAGTTGCGCTCGAAGTAGGTGACCAGGTTCTGGATCGTGCGCCGGAAGTCCTGCTCCGTCGCCTGCGGGATGGAGTTGGCCTTGTCGCCGGCCAGGTCGCCGATCGTGGACTGGAAGTCCTTGATGTTCTCGACCGGGATACGGAAGCCGATCCGGATCTTGTCCTTGGTGACGCCGCGATAGGTGGTGCCGCCGTTGTCCTTGCCGGGCGGCCAGGCGATGCACGGCGGGGAGTACGGGTCGCCGGGAACCTGCGCCTTGCGGTCCGCGCACACGCCGGCGGCGGCCGAGGCGGGCTTGCCGGAGCCGGTGCCCTGGGGGTTGACCGTGCCGGGCGTACCCGGGCCCGCCCGGGACGAGCGGGGCACCGGGGTTGGCGAGGCCGGCGCCACCGAGGTCGGTCGGGTCGGTGCCGACGGTCCCCGTGTCGCTGCCGGCGACGACGTTCTCCTCGCGCGCGATGGTCGGGACCAGGGTCACGATCAGCACGAAGGCGATGGCGAGGGCGAGCAGGGGTCCGTAGCCGCCGAGGAGGCGGCGCGGCGCGGCCCCGAGGGTGCGGGCCGGGCGGTGAAGTTTCATTCCGGCGGTCCTCCGGGTCGGCGGTGACCCGCAACGGGCGGGCAGTTCGGGTGTGCGGCCTGAGGGGGCGTCAGGACCGTCTGGCGCGCAGTCGGTCGGCGGCGGCGATCAGGACGACGAGGGCGAGGATGAGCCCGGCCGCGAGGCCACCGCGGTGACTCGTGGCACAACCGCCGCCGTCCTCGTGCGTGGAGCGGCAACCGAGCGACACCGGGAGGAGCTGGTCCGAGGTCGGGGTCAAGTTGGTCGGGGCGACCGGGAGGACACCCGGCGCGAGCGGACCGGTGCCGGGTGCGGCGCCGAGGTCCGGCGGCAGGACGCCCGGCAGCGGCACGCCACCGGGAAGCAGCGGGGTGTAGGCGAACGGGTTGGCGTAGGTGGCGGACTCGGTGCCCGCGCGGGCGCCGCCGAGGTCGAAGTCGATGCCGCCGTTGTCGCCGAGCGCGAGCAGCGCGAGGTCGGCGATCAGGTAGCCGAAGCCGAGCCCCTTGGCGAACCCGCAGTCCGGGCTGGCCTGCAGCGGCTTGACCAGGTCCAGCAACTGCGTGCGCAGCGGCTGAATCGCTTCCAGGGCCGGGCCGATCACCTTGCGCATCTCCGGGGTGGTCGACACCGTCAGGCGCAGCGGGCTGACCGCGATGCCGGTCGGGGTCCTGGTCACCACGGGCGCGTTCAAAGAGAGCCCGGTCGGTGCCAACGCGGTGTTGGCGGCGTCGAGTGCGGTCTTGAGCTCCTCGGCGCCGGAGGCCGGGTAGTACTGCCCGTTGATCCGCATCGAGCCGACGGTGAAGCCGGCAGCGGAGTCGTTCTCCGCGCCGGTGCGGTGCGACGCGGTCCAGCGCAGGCCTTCCAGCACGACCGCGCCGTCGGCGAGGGACAGGCTGCCCATGCTGCTGCTGGCGCTGGCCGCGCGCTGGGTGTTCGGGGACGAGCTTGGCGGCCGAGGTCGACGTGCCGCCGGTCGCCGTCATGATGCCCTGCAGGTTGATGCGCGAGCCCTCGACGACGGCGTCGGCCTTGCTGTTCGGCGCGGCCGAGCCGTACTGGGTGCCGAGCTCGATCGGGGTACCGGCTCCGGCCGAGGCGGTGCGCGCCTCCGCCGGTCCGCCACCGGAGGACACCGCGACGCCCGTCGGCATCGAGCCCTCGGGGAACAGCGCGCCCGGCGCGACGTCACACGCGATCGGTGCCTTGGACAGCGTGCCGAGCAGGCCGGCATGTCGACGCTCTCGGCCTCGGCGTTGCCCTGGTTGCCCGGCGTAGCGGGTGCGGGTCTGACCCCGAAGCCGACGCCGACCCCGAGGCCGGACGAGCGGATCGTCACCCGGGCGATGCTCGCGGCGGACGAACCGGTGCCGGGGACGAAGGTCTCCTGCGCTGCGACCGGGGCCGCCAAGGCGGCGGACAGCGGAAGCACAGCGGCACCGGACAGCGCGACGGCGGTGACCAGGACGGGGACCGAGGGCGACAGGCGCATCAGGACTCCACCACCGTCTCCAGCGTCGGCTCCACGGCGGTCTCCACGGTTGGAGCTGCCGCTGGCTTGATCAGAGCACCCATCATGATGGTTGTCAGCTCAACCGGATACTTTCCGGTCATATGGGCCAGCAAAGACTCCAGTACGGCGAGCATGTTGGCCTCGGGCGCCAGTGACGTTGCGAAACCCTGCAGATACAGCATGTTGCGGCTGAACAGGGCCAGTTCCTTGGGCGTCTTGAAACCGATCTTCATCAGCGACGTAATCATCGCCTTCATCTGACGCGTGATCAGCGTCAGGTCGAGCTGGCTGAAGGACGCGTCGGTGAACTCGGTGACCAGGTTCTGGTACTTGTCGAGCTCGGCGACGGCCGCCTCGATGTCGGCACCGTCGGGCAGCGCGCCCATCTCGACCGCCGCCATCACCTGACCGCGCGAGTCCTGCTGCATGGACGCGATCAGCATCCGCACCAACAGCGCGCGCTCGCGGGCGTCGATGCGGCCGCAGACGCCGTAGTCGACGAGAGAAATGGTCCCGGACTCGGTGATCAGCACGTTGCCCGAGTGCAGGTCGCCGTGGAAGACGCCGTAGATCAAGGCGTGCTCAAGGACGCCGGCGGCCGCGAGCTGCAGCAGCTTGTCGCCGTCGATCGCGTCGCCGTACTTCTCGCGCGCAGCGGTGTAGGGGACGCCGTCGACGCGTTCCATGACCAGCACGTCGGAGGTGACCAGCCCGGGGATCGGGCGCGGCACCCGGACGAAACCCGTGCCCGCAGCCTCACCGGCGGCGGCGACGTGGATCATGTTCAGCGCCTCGAGCCGGAAGTCCAACTCGATGAGGTTGATCTCGGCCGCCAGCGGCAGGATCTCGCCGGCGTTGCTCATCCGCGCGGACTTGCTGATTCTGGTGGTGGCGGCGGCGAGGACGGCCATGACGCGGAAGTCGGCCCCGAAGCGGCGACGCAGGCCTGGGCGCTGCACCTTGACGACGACCTCGGTGCCGTCGAGCAGCACCGCGTCGTGCACCTGCGCGATGCTCGCGGCGGCGCGCGGCTCGGGGTCGAAGGACGCGAAGACCGCATCCAGCGGCTTACCCAGGCTGGCCTCGACCGCGCGGGCAGCCTCGCCCGGAGGCATGCCGGGTACCTCGTCCCGGCACCACGCGAACGCGGCGACCCACTCGTCGGGCAGCAGGCCCTGCGCGGTTGCGATGCCCTGACCGACCTTCACGTAGGCCGGGCCGCCGGCGTGCACGAGTTGCTGCGCCCGGCGCACCCCGGCCGATGGCCGCCCGGTGCTCGCCCGCTCTCGCTCCCCGCCGGCGAACGAACGCAGCGACCGCCCCGACAGCGCCGAGGAGGGCGAACCAGCAGAACCGCACCAAGGTGACGACGATGAAATACGCCGTGGTCGGGGTGAAGCGCGCCTTGGACAGGGACGCCGCCTGCGCCCGGATGCGCGGGATCGTCGCGTCGTAATGGCGGCGCAGGACGGGCAGCTCACCGACGAGGCCGTCCCGGCCGCGGATCCATTCCGAATCCGCGGCCAGGACGTCCAGGTCCGGCAGCGGCGGCGGGCCGCCTGCGTCGAGCTTCACGCGTCCCGCCCTTCTCCGCCGACCGCCGGACGTTCGATGCTGTCCATCACTGCGCGCCCCGCATCCACCATCGCCGGGACCGCCGCGAGGACAGTCAGGATGTCGATCTTCACCACGCCCGCCGAGGACAGCCCGCCCCAGACGAACTTGGCCAGGTAGTCCACGAAGTCCTGCCGGCTCATCGAGCGGCGGTTGAGCCACCAGTCGGTGGCCGCGAGCACGAAGCCGACCGTGCCGAAGGCCCAAGGCTCGGCGCCGCCGGAGTCGACGCCGGCCGAGCGCAGCACCGACCCGATCAGCTTGGACAGCTGCGTACCGGCCTCAGTGGCCATAGGCAGCTCGGACAGGCCCCCGGCGGGCAGGTCCCCGGCGGCGCGGATCACCCAGCCGTAGATCTGCGGCTCGCTCTCGACGAACGCGACGAAGACGTCGAAGACCTTGGCCAGCAGCTCTTCCGGCTCCCCGCCGGACAGCGCCGCGAGCATCGCGTCGGCGGCCACGGTGACGGTGAGCTTGCCGACGACGGCAGCGGTCAGGCCGAGGCGGTCGGTGAAGTGGTCGTAGAGGACCGGCTTGCTCATCCCGGCGCCGGCGGCGAGCTCGGCCAGCGTGGCTTCGGGGCCGATCCGGCGGATCGCCTCGATGATCCCGTCCAGGTACTCCTCGCGACGGACCGAGCGGCCGGCGGTGGACCCGACCGGGCGGCCCGGCCGGCGCCGCGGTGGGGCGGCCGGATCGGGGCTTTGCGTCGGATTCGTCGGTGCCACCGTGACCCTCCGCTCGCTCGTGGTTCACCAGTTCTTAGGCGGGTCCAGTGGACGTGGCGCCGACCTACCTGCACAATAACCCGATGATGAGTAGGTTTACAGCCCTACCGCTCCAGATCTTCCGGACACAATGGCAGCTAGCTGGACTTATGCTGCAGGTGCCGGTCTGGACGGCCGAGCGCGTAATCCGACTTGTCGTAGCGGACAGCCTCCTCGCCGGACCTGCTGTCCCTCGCCGCCGTCTCGGAGGAGAAATGGGCCACGAGTTCCTTTCGCCGGAGTGGATCACCTCGGTGAAGGCCGTCCGGGACGAGTATGCGGCGCAGCTTCCGGATGTCCCAGTGCCGCCGCTCAAGGTGAACCTGCTGATCACGGGCGCGCCGGACACCGTGGCCGCCGATGGGGTGGTGCATGCGCACGCGGACACCGGCGGCCCCACCCTCGCGCTGGACGTCGGCGCGCTGCCCGACCCCGACCTGACCGTGACGGTGGACTACAACACCGCCTACGACCTGCTGGTCACCCAGAAGCCGAACGCGGCGATCGGGGCCTTCCTCTCCGGGCGGATCCGCCTGAGCGGCGACATCGAGCGCCTCGCCAGCCAGACCGGGTTCGACCCGTCCTCGATCCCCGGCCTGCTGGCCAACCTCGGGATCACCGGCAGCTCCACGCTCGCCGACGTCGACCCGCTCGCGGCCGAGATCGGCGGCCGGATCCGCGCTCTGACCGCCTGAGGGATTCGCCCGCGCTGACCGGGTAGCCCCTCCGTACGCGACGGAGGGAGCACACCGATGACCAGGATCGCCATCATCATCGGCTCGACCCGGCCGGGACGGCACGGGGAAGCGATCGGCAGGTGGGTCGACCAGGTCGCCCAGCAGCGAAACGACGCGACCTTCGAGCTGGTGGACGTCGCGGAGGCGAACCTGCCCCTGCTCGACGAGCCGCTGCCGCCCGCAATGGGTGAGCCGCCGAAGCACGAGCACACTCGGCGCTGGGCCAAGGCGATCGACTCCTACGACGGCTTCGTCCTCGTGACTCCGGAGTACAACCACTCGACCTCAGGCGCACTGAAGAACGCCCTGGATTACCTGTTCGCCGAGTGGAACGACAAGGCCGTCGGCTTCGTGAGCTACGGCAGCGCCGGCGGCGTCCGGGCGGTCGAGCACCTGCGCCAGATCGTCGGGGAGCTCAAAATGGCCGACATCCGCGCCCAGGTGATGTTCCAGTTCGGGCAGGACTTCGACGAGAACTTCAAGTTCCGGCCGCGCGAATTTCAGGAGCAGGCGCTGCACGCGATGCTCGACGATCTGGTCGCGTGGTCCGACGCCCTCCGGAATGTCCGGTCTGTCCGGCAATCGGCATGAGGCTCCACCGCGGGGATGAAGGAAAAATCATCCGTTCGGCCCGCATGTCGTTGATGCCCGAACGCGGGATCCTGCAAGCCCGTAGAAACGTCTGACGGGGAACGGGACAGTTGGTGCTATTCGGGGGCGCATAGATGGATCAGGCGACTGAGCTGACGCGTGCTTACGCCACGCTCGGAATCAGCGAGAACGCGACGCTGGAGGAGGCCCGCGCGGCCTACTCGACCTGGTCGATGCTGCTCACCGATCTCGCGGTCGTCGGGGACGGCGTCGCCGAGGTCGACGCCGAGGCGCCCGCCCGTTCCCCCGAGCAGGCCCACGCCCAGGCGATCTTCGCCCGACACGAGCTGGACCTGGCCTGGTACGCGATCGAGCAGGCGCACATCGACGGCGCACTGTTCGTCCGCCGCGCCCGGGGCTGCAGCGAGTGCGGCCGCACGCCGGCCGTCCGTATCACCCTGCACTCGGCCCGTGGGGCGGGCATCCGCACCCGCAAGGCCACCGTCTCCGCGCTGGTCTGCCGCGACTGCGGCTTGGACGCCGTCGCCCGCGTCCAGCGCGACAACCGCCGCCACGGCTGGTGGGGCGTGCTCGCCCCGCTCTGGGCCCTCCAGGCCATCAGCCGCAACGCCGGCGAGCGCCGCTTCCTGCGCCGCGTCGACGCTCCGCCGCGTCGCTCGGCCCCCGCGCCGCGCGTGTCGGAAGAGGACCTGTACACGATCAAGCGCCGTCCGCTCAGCGTGCGAATCCTCGGCTGGATCACCGGCCTGGCCGCGATCGCCATGACCGTTGGCATGGCCGTGCCCGCGTCCTCCGGCGACCCGAACGTACCGGTGCCCGCGGACTCGACGACCGCCGTCGACAAGTAGTGCTCCAAGGCATGTCATGCCTTAGGGGTCACATCTTCTCGACGGCCCCGGCGTAGAAGCTGTCGAGCACGTCGGCGAACTGCTTCTCGACATGCTTGCGGCGCACCTTCATGCTCGCCGTGAGCTCGCCGCCCTCGACGCTGAACTCCACCGGGATGATCGCGAAGTCCTTGATGGTGGAGTAGCTCGGCAGCGTCGAGTTCACCTCGTCGATGGCCTTACGAACCTCGGCGCGCACGGTCTCGTTGCTCGCCCAGGCGGACGGCTCGCTGCCCAGGCCGTTGGCCTCCGCCCACGGCTTGGTGACGTCGGGGTCGAGGGTGACGAGCGCGACGCAGAAGTTGCGGGTGTCGCCGTGCACGACGACGTTGCCGACGTAGGGACAGGTCGACTTGATCTGGCTCTCGATCGGCGACGGCGCGACGTACTTGCCACCGGAAGTCTTGATGAGCTCCTTCTTCCGGTCCGTGATCCGGAGCCGGCCTTCGTCGTCGATCTCGCCGATGTCACCGGTGGCCAGCCAGCCGCCGTCGAGCAGCGTGGCCGCGGTCTCCTCGGGGAGCCCGTGGTAGCCACGCATGATGCCGCGGCCCCGGAAGAGCACCTCGCCGTCCTCGGCGATCTTCACCTCGGTTCCCGGCAGGGGCGGGCCGACGGTGCCGAAGCGCGGGGCGCCCGGCCGGTTCACGAAACTCGCGGCCGAGGACTCGGTGAGCCCGTAACCCTCAAGGATCGTCATGCCGGCGGCGTCGAAGAACTCGGCGATCTCGGCCGAGAGCGGCGCGGAGCCGGAGATGAAGTAGCGGATCCGGCCGCCGAAGCGGCCACGGATCTTCGAGAGCACCAGCCGGTCGGCAACCTGGAGCTGAGCCTGCGTCAGAATCGACGGTGACCTGCCGGCCTGGCGGGCCTTCGTCGCGGACAGGCCGACTCCACGCGCCCAACCGAACAGCTGCGCCTTGACCCCGCCCTCGCGGCGCACGGTGGCCACGATCGTGTTGTGGATCTTCTCGAACACGCGAGGAGCGGCGGCCACCACCGTCGGGCGCAGTTCGGCGAGATTGGCCGCGATCCGGTCCACACTGCCGTCGATCGCCGAGCGGGGTGCCGGCCGCGACCATCATCACGGCGAGCGCCTTGCCGAACGAGTGCGACATCGGCAGCCAAAGGAAGTGCAGGTCGTCGGAGCGGATGATGGCCACGGCCATCGCCGCCTCGGCGACGTAGACCCAGTTGTCGTGGGTGAGCTCCACGCCCTTGGGCCGGCCGGTGGTGCCCGAGGTGTACATCAGCGTGGCCAGGCGGTCGCCGGCGATGCCGGCCACGCGCGCCTGGTAGGCCGCGGGCTCGGCGTCCGGACTCGCGCCGCCGGCCGCCTCGACGTCGGCGAGGCTGCGCACCCAGTCCCCGTCGCCGGAGCCGTCGATGACCACGACCGCGCGCACCGAGGGGATCTGGTCGCGGACCTTGCGGAGCTTGTCGACCTGCGCCTCGTTCTCCGCGATCACGATCCGGGTGTCGGAGTCGGAGATGACGAACGCGCACTCGTCCGGGGTGTTCGAGGGGTAGATCGTGGTCGTGGCGCCGCCTGCAGCGAGGATGGCCAGGTCGGCGAGGATCCACTCCACCCGCGTGCTGGACAGGATGGCGACCCGCGTCTCGGCCTCGGCCCCCAGCCCGATCAGGCCCGCGGCGATCGCGCGGACCCGGTCCTCGGCCTGCTTCCAGGTCAGCGAGGCCCAGCCGTCGCCGCTGCGGAAGCTGAACGCGGTCGTGTCCGGGGTTTTGGCGACCCGGTCGACCAGGAGAGCGGCGATCGAGGCCCCGGTGGCGTGCTCGGTGTTGGCGGACACGGGCTGCCTTCCGTCCGAAGTCGTGGGAGTGATCACTCTAGGCAGCCAGGACTCCAGGCGTGTGGTCCGATTCGAGGGGTAGGCGTGATCCATGACGCAGATGAGCACCCAGCGCCGGCCCGACCCGGCCGAAATGTCTATGGGCGAGCTGGTCTCGTCCCTGTCGGAGCAAACCTCCAGGCTGGTCAAGGACGAGATCCGGCTGGCCACCAAGGAGCTGCAGGAAAAGGGCAAGCACGCCGGCCTCGGGGTCGGCATGTTCGGCGGCGCCGGGGTGGTGGCGCTCTACGGCGTCGGCGCACTGGTCGCGGCCGGGATCGGCGGGCTGGCCATGGCGATGGACGTCTGGGCCGCGGCGCTGATCGTCGCCGGCATCCTGTTCGCCGTCGCGGTCGTGCTCGCGATGACCGGCAAGAAGCAGGTCGCCCAGGCGGTCCCGCCGGCGCCCGAGCAGGCCATCGCCGGCGTGAAGACCGACATCGAGACGGTGAAGGAGAACGCGCACCGATGACCACCTCTGAGCAATCCTCCGAAGCCCGCAGACCATGGAGGAGCTCGAGGCGGAGATCGAGGCGACGCGTGAGGAGCTCGGCGCCACCGTCGACGAGCTCTCCCACCGCCTCGACGTCAAGGGCCGCGCCCACGACAAGGTCGCCGACGTGAAGACGGCGGCCGCGGAGAAGGCGGTCGTCGTGGGCTCGCAGATCTCCGGCGCGGGCGCGACGGTCAAGCACACCGCCGTCGATGTCGGCGAGAAGGTGAAGCCGATCGCCCAGCGCCGCCCGGTGCAGGCCGCGGCCGGCGCCGCCCTGCTCGGCGTGGGCGCGGCCGTCATCCACAACCGCCGCAAGCACTAGGGAGCCGATAGTCATGAAGCTGCTCTACAAGCCGCTCACGATCGTGCTCGGCATCCTGGCCGGCTCGATCGCCGGGAAGTTGGTCACGACGGTCTGGACCAAGGTGGGCGACGACAACGACGTCCCGCCGGACCCCGACCAGAAGGAGGCCGGCTGGGCGCTCGTGCTCGCCGGCGCCGCCCTGCAGGGCGTGGTCTACTCCGTGGTCAAGGCCGCGGTGAAGCGTGGCGGCGCCCAGGGCGTCGAGAAGGTCACCGGCACCTGGCCGGGCAAGACCGCTGAGGACCTGGAGCCCGCAGCCGCCTGATCCCTACCCCGAAACGGCCGCCCCACGGGGCGGCCGTTTTGCGTGCACCTATCGCGTGGAGTTGTCAGCGGTGCAGGTCGGAGAAGACCATCGCGTAGGCGCCGAGGCCGAGAAGCTTGTCGGCGGGAATGTCGTAGACGTCGGTGAGCACCGACCGCACGGCGCCGGTGTCGGCGTCGAACTCGACGTCGGTGACGGTGCCCAGGGTGTCCCCGGTCTCCTCGATGGCGGGCTTGCCGATCGGGTCGAGCTCGGGGTCGCACCGACGGGTCTCCCCGGCGTCGGCGGGCGCCCGCAGCGCCTCAGCGCTGGCCACCGTGATCGCATCCACGCCGAAGGCGGTCATGCGATCCCACGGCAGCACCGTGGCGGAGTCGTCGCCGTCGATCCGCATCCCGGTGATCCGGGCCGCCTCGGCCTCGATGAGGAATCCGTCGACGTGACCGATGGTCTCGGCATTGTCCGTGGCGACCACGGGGCGGCGTCGAGCCTCACTGATGCGCATCGTGACTCCCCGGGGTCTCCGGAACGACGAGCCGCTCGCCGGAGACGGCGACGGCGTCCTTGAGCGGAACGGTGACGGTGTGCCCGTCCTCGCCCTTCATCTCGTACCCGACCACGCGCGGCGGCCGCTGGGAGGTGTCGAGCAGGACATCGATGACCTCGCCGAGGTCCGTGCCCTGTTCGGTGAGTACGCGGTCCGCGAGCACATCGTTGCCGCGGCGTTCCGCGGCGGTCACGATCTGAGCGGCCTCGACCAGGACATGCGGTCCGGCAACCGTCACGGCGGCGTCGCCGATGCCGTGCACGTTCTCGATCGGCAGCCCGTCGTCGCGGGTCTTGGCGAAGAAGCCGGGGTCGTTGAGGGTGAAGCCGATCAGGTCGCCGGAGGCCGCGGTTGAAGACCACGTCCTTGATCTCGGCGAGGCGTTCCCCGGCGAGGGTGACCACCGGCCGGCCCGGCAGGTCCCCGGCGCGCAGTTGCGCGCTCATCCGGTCCGGTCCGTTCGGCGCGGTCCGACTCCGAGGATCCCCCCGGCGCGCTGGCGGCGATGATGGACGCCGTAGGCGGCCCCCAACGCCACCAACAGCATGAGCACCAACAGGACGACGAACATCTCCACGGGACACCTCCGGCGAAACGGGACTTGGCAGGACTTCCACCTACCCGCCCGCGAGCGACGGCCACGCGTCAGTAGCGGTCCCCCACCGGGGCCGGCAGACTCGTCCAGGCGCTTGCGGTCGGTGTCGGTCAGAACCAGCGTCGCCGCGCCCGCGTTCTCGCGGACCCGGGCCGGGCGCCGGGTGCCCGGGATGGGCACGATCGCCGGGGACACCGTCAGCGTCCAGGCGATCGCGACCTGCGCCGCGGTGGCGTCCAATCCCTCGGCCACGGCGCGGATCTCGTCGACGATGACCTGGTTGGCCGCCCGTGCCTCCGGGGTGAAGCGCGGGTTGCGGGAGCGGAAGTCCTTGGCCTCGAACTCGGTGCCCTGGTCGAGCGAACCGGTGAGGTAGCCGCGGCCCAGCGGGGCGAACGGGATGAAGCTCGCGCCGTTGGCCTCGCACCACGGGATGACGTCGGCGAGGCGGTCGCGGGTCCACAGCGAGAACTCCGACTGCACCGAGGCGACCGGGTGAATGGCGGCGGCGCGGGCGCACTCCTCGACCGTGACCTCGGACAGGCCGAGGTGACCGACCAGGCCGCGGGAGACCAGCTCGGCCATCGCGCCCCAGGTCTCCTCGATCGGGACCTCGGGGTCGACGCGGTGCAGCTGGAACAGGTCGATGTGCTCGACGCCGAGGCGCTTGAGGGAGTCCTCGGCGGAGGCCCTCACGGACTCGGGCTTGCCGTCCTTGAGGAACTCGAAGCTCTTCGGGTCGACGATCAGCCCGACCTTGGTGGCGAGCACGGTCTCCGCGCGGCGGCCGTTGATGGCACGGCCGACCAGTTCCTCGTTGTGGAACGGGCCGTAGGCGGGGGCGGTGTCGATCAGCGTCACGCCCGGTCTCGAGCGCGGTGCGGATCGCAGCGATCGAGGTCTCGTCGTCCTTCATCGCCGGGTCGTACGCCCAGGACATGCTCATGCAGCCGAGTCCGACGGCGCCGACCTGCAGGCCGGTGGTGCCGAGCGGTCGAGCAGGAATCGTCGTCATGAGCTGTCTCCTGCCCTCGAGGGGGATGTTCCGTAACACCAGCAGGAAGACGATCCCGCCGGCGATGCAGAACGCGGTGTCGGCCAGGTTGAAGACCGGCCAATTCTTCAGGTGCAGGAAGTCGACGACGTGCCCGCGCATGAAGCCCGGCGAGCGGAAGATCCGGTCCGTCAGGTTCCCGAGCGCGCCGCCGAGGACGAGGCCGAACACCAGGGCCCACCAGGTGCTGCCGAGCCGGTTCGCGGTGCGCAGGACCACGGCGATGACGACCAGCGACAGCAGGCTGAACACGACCGTCATGCCGACGCCGATGCCGAACGCGGCGCCGGCGTTGCGGGTGAAGTCGAGCTGGAACAGGTCGCCGACGATCTCGACCGAGGTCCCGTCCTCCAGCTTGGCGACCGCGAGGATCTTGGTGATCAGGTCCGCGGCGTAGACCAGCGCGGCGGTCACGCCGACGATGACGAGGTTGCGCCGGCGTACCTCGACGGGCGGGAGCGGGATCTGACTCATTGCTGCTCGATCAACCTGGTCAGGACCGGCCGGCCTCGAGGTCGAACAGGGCTTGCAGCAGTCCGGGCGGGGTCGGCTGCCCGAGGGTGCCCAGCGCCCGGGCGTAGAGCTGGCGCTTGAGCGCGACCACGGCGTCGCGGCCGTGCCCGGAGTAGGCGCCGGCCAGCGCGACCGCGCGCCCGAGCACCTCGTCCTCGGCGACCGCGTCGTCGACCAGCGCCGGTGGCGAGCGCCTCGGCGCCACCGAAGCGGTGGCCGAGCACCATCGCGCGGTGCGCGACCGACGGGCTCATCCGGGAGGTCAGCAGGTCGGTCATGCCCGGGGTGAAGACCGCGCCGAAGGTGACCTCCGGCAGGCAGAGGAAGCCGCGGTCGGCGCGCATCACGCGCAGGTCGTGGGCGAGCGCGTAGATCATCCCGGCGGCGAAGCAGTGCCCCTGCAGGGCGGCCACGGTCGGGACCGGGAAGGTGAGCATCCGGGCCAGCAGCCGCTCCCCGGCCAGGATCGTCTCCGGGGCGAGATCGCGGTTGGCCGCGATCCACGGGGTGTCGAAGCCGTTGGACCAGATCTTGCCCTCGGCCGTGGTGACCAGCGCGGTGTAAGTCGGCGCCCTCGACCTCGGTCAGCAGCGCGTCGACCGCGCGGATCGAGTCGAGGTTGAACCGGTTCTCCCCGGCGCCGAGGGACATCACCGCGACGGTGCCGTCCTTCTCCAGCCGGGGAGTCGCCGCCAGGCTGTCCGTCATCCGTCACGCACCCTTTCGCCGGCCGCTTCAGCGCGGCAGCACCGATCCCAAATGTCGCAGATGCAGCGGGCGGGCTGCCGGGCGGCGGTCAGGACTCGGACCGCTGACTGATCGGGTCGTCCATCGGGTGCGGCACCTGCGGGCCGGAGCGGGCGGGCTCTCGCGGCGACGCCGTTGGAGTCGGCGCGGAGTCGCAGGGAGGCGTTGGCCTTCGTCCTCGGCCTCGAGGCTGCCCCGCGTGGCCACCCACAGCTGCGGCTGGCCGGTGATCGAGGAGATCAGCTCGAAGGCCGGGTGGTAGTGGATCAGCGCGGCGTCGTGGTGCTCGGCGACGGCGGCGGTGAGCAGGTCGAGGATGCCGACGGTGCGGTGCTGCGTCTTCTCGGAGAGCAGGACCTGCACCTCGCGCGCCCGGTCGGCGATGTCCTCGTTCAGTTCGCAGGTTGAGGTAGCGGTCGCGACGGCGGGCCTCGATCGAGGACAGGTCGGCGACGGTGCGCCCGGAGTACCCGGCGGCGAGGTCGACCGTGACGCAGGTGGCCGCGACCCGGTCGGTGATCAGGGTCTGCATCGTGTACCGCACCTGCGCGAGGTGGGCCTGGGCCAGCGCCGAGGTGTCGACCAGGTAGAGCCGTCCCGCCATGCTCACAGTCGACTGCCTCGCATCACGTACTCGTCACTGGATGTCCGGCCCGGTGCCGAGTGCGAAGGGATCGTCGAACATGGCCTCGATCCGGGCCCGCCGGCCGGCCACCAGGGCCAGGGCGGCGTTCACGGTCTCCTCGTTGGTGGACGTGCCCAGTTCCTCGGCGGCCTGGGACAGGTTCTCCTCGTTGAGCTCGACCATGATCACCATGGGCGCACACCGTATTGGATCCCCGGCCGGTTTGGACCGGGATCTGCGCAATGCCCTGATCTGCCCACGCGCCAGCCTGCTGCCAGGATGAGCCCGACTCCCGGGAGGCCCCCATGGCGCAGTACGAGACCCTGATCGTCGAGCGGATCGGCCGCGTCGAGCGGATCACCCTGAACCGGCCGGAGGCGGCCCACGGCCTCAATCTGCAGATGACCCGCGAGCTCGCCGACCGCCTCCCGGATCTGCGACCGCGACCCCGAGGTGCGCGCCGTCCTGCTGACCGCCACCGGCAAGTTCTTCTGCGCCGGCGGCGACCTGAAGGAGATGGAGGAGCACGCCGCCGACCCCGGCCTGTTCGTCAAGGAGCTGGCCGACACGGTGCACCGGGCCAACACGGCGTTCGCCCGGATGGACGCCCCGGTCGTGGTGGCCGTCAACGGCGTGGCCGCCGGGGCCGGGTTCAGCCTGGCCGATCGGCGGTGAGCTCGTTCTCGCCGCGGAGATCGGCGAAGTTCACCTGCGCCTACACCAAGGCCGGACTCAGCCCGGACGGCTCACTCACCTACACGCTGCCGCGCCTGGTCGGGCTGCGCCGGGCCCAGGAGCTGATGCTGACCAACCGTGTGATCAGCGCGGCCGAGGCGCTCGAGTGGGGCCTGGTCACCCGCGTGGTGCCGGACGACCAGCTGGCCGACGCCGCGCTGGAGGCGGCGACCGCCCTCGCTGCCGGCTCGAGGGCTGCGCAGTCCGCGGTCAAGCAGCTGCTGCTGAGCACCTACGCGAACGGCATCGAGTCGCAGATCGAGCTGGAGGGCCGCTTCATCGCCGCGTGCGCCGGGTCGCCGGACGGCGCCGAGGGCCGCGCGGCGTTCATCGCGAAGCGGGCGCCGAAGTTCGACTGACCGGCGCCCGGTCAGGCGGCCGGGCCGTTGGCGCGGGCCTCGCGGACGGCGTCGAGCGCGTTCTGCAGATCAGCGATCCACTCGGCGTTGTGCTTGCCCACCAGGCGCACCGACCAGGCCAGCGCGTCCGAGCGGGAACGGGCGATGCCGGCCGCGACCAGGGTGTCGAGCACCTGGCGCTCGGGCTGGCGCAGCCGCGTCATCACCGGCACCGACAGGCTGGTGAAGACCTGCGTGGTCTCGCCGCAGGTCGCGCCCCAGGCGACCTTGCGGCCGTAGCGGTGCTCCGCCTCGTCGGCGATCCGCATCCGCGCGGAGCGGGTGTCCTCGCGGAAGCGCTTGATGCGGCCGGCCTCGGCCTCGCGGCGAGCGGCGTCCCCCCCGTCGACCTCGGGGGCGGGAATCGTGCCGATCACGAGGATCTCCTCGCGGTCGACGCTCACGGTGGGGGCGGCGTGAAACCAGTCCTCCGGCAGCCGCCCGGTCAGCCATGCGGTGATCTCGTCCATTGCTTGATTACATAATTACAGCGTTACAGAGTCAAGGCCGTTCGCCCTCAGCGGAGCGCCTAGTCTTGTCCTCCCCACCAAAGTGCTCGAAGCCAGGAGGCGCTCGTGAAGCCTGTTCTCGTCGGGGCGGCCGCCCTGAGCTTCCTCGTCCCCGCGGCCCCGGCTTCCGCCGCGACGCCACGGTCGAACTCGTCATGTCGAACTTCCGCTACTGCGCCGCGGCGCCCTGCCTGCCGACCGATCAGGGCTACGTGCGCAACCCGAGCGGCGGCGCGGTGCCGGGCACCGACAATCCCGCAGCGATCATCGACGTGCCGACGGGCGCCACCGTGGTCTGGACGTACCGCGACACCTTCTGCGACGCCTTCGAGATGTGCCCCGGGCACGAGGTGATGATCGAAGACGGCACGGCGGACGGCCGGCACATCGGCATGGCCGAGGCCCGAAACGGCGAGACCTCGGTGACCTACAAGGTCACCGAGGCCCCGGGGACACTGATCCGGTACTTCTGCCACATCAACAGTCACGACCAGATGGGGCAGACCGCGATCCTTCGCGTGGTCTGACGCTGCGTCAGCTCGTACGCCTCAACTGAGGATCGCGTCGACGACCTTCTTCAGCGCGCTGGGCTGCGAGGGCCGACGCGGAGCGGTCGGGCGCATGGTGAGCATCTCCTGACCGATCTCCTGAAGGGCCTTGCGACCGAGGGCCTCGCGGACCTTCGGGAACCAGACCTCCTCTTCCTCCTTGATGTGGTGGCGGACGTTCTCGGCCAGCACCATCATCTTCGGCACGAAGCGCTCGTTCTCGGGCGACATCATGTCGAGCTCGATGCAGAGCACGTCCGCCACGTGGTGCTCCTCGTAGGACTCAAGGATGTCGTCCTCGATGTCCGGCACGCACTCGCGCACGCGCGGGTACACGCACTCGTTCTCGAGGTAGGTGTGGACGGTCAGCAGCGCGATGATCTTGTCCGCAAGCTGCTGCTTCGTCGCGCGTGGCGTTCTCACCGGCGTTCTCGAACTCGGTGAACAGGCGCTTGACGCTCCTGGTGGTCCTCGCGCAGCAGGACGATGGCGTCATTCGACATGTGCAGCTCCTCGGGCGGTGGTGGTTCGCCTTCCCCTACGACCTGCCCCCGGCGGCGGGGGCGAATCGCGAACTACGTCACATCAGCCCTCGCGCAGCAAGGGCAGAACTTCGTCGGCGCAGGAAGCGGATGCGCGCCGTCCTGCTCCTTGCCCATCTGGGCGATGTAGATCTCGTCGAAGCCGGCGTCGATGTACTTGCGGATGTTCGCGGCGGCGTTCTCCGGGTCCGGGCCGCAGGCCACCTTCTCCGCGAGCTTGTCGGGCGTGTTCGCCTCGCCGATCGCCTCGAAGATGTGCCACATCGGCACGTCCTGCGAGCTCTGGCCGCCGAGGCCGGAGTGGCTCCACAGCTTGAAGGCGGTCTCCTTGGCCTCGTCCTCGGTCGGGGCCCAGCAGATCTTCACGCCGGCCTGGGTGACCCCGTCGTTCTTGCGCCTTGAACTGCTGGAGTCCCGTCGGCGTCCGGGCGAGACCGACATCCAGCCGTCGCCGATGCGCGCGGCGAGGTCGGTGGCCTCCGGGCCGAACCCGGAGATGAGCACCGGGATCTCGTCGCTCGGGCAGGCTGAAGATGCGCGCGTTGTGCACCGTGTAGTACGTGCCCTGGTGGGTGACCGTCGTCGCCGGTCCACAGCTTGCGCATCACCTCGATGGCCTCTTCGAGGCGCTCCAGACGGATCGACACCGGCGGCCAGTTCTCGCCGAGGATGTGCTCGTTGAGCGCCTCGCCGCGAGCCGACGCCGAAACGGAACCGGCCCGGGGCGAGAACGGCCGTGGTCGCCGCGGCCTGGGCCATCATCGCCGGGTGGATCCGGAACGTCGGGCAGGTGACCGCGGTGGTCAGCTGCAGCTCGGTGGTCGCGGCCAGCGCCCCGAGGACGGACCAGACGAACGGGCTCTCGCCCTGGCTCTCCTGCCACGGGTGGTAGTGGTCGGAGAGCCACGCATGCGTGAAGCCCGGCTTCCGCCGCCGCCTGGCCCGCCGTCCACCATCTCGCGCGGGCTGAGCTCTTCACCGGAGAGGAAGTATCCGAAAGTCGTCATGAGTTTTCGCTACCCCCGAAGCGCGCGGCCATGACGGTTCAACGGGCCTCGGGTTCGGTGACCGGGCACTGCGGTGCGGCCGCCGCCCACCCGGCGGGTCGGCGCCCGGCCCGGCGGCTGCTCCGGCGGCGGCAGTTGCACGCGCTGGGGAAGCGCCTTCGTGGCCGAGGTCTTGGGCTCCAGGGTGAATTGCTCGCCGTGGTGCGCCAGCGTGACCGGCGCCTCGCCCGACTCCAGGGTGTACGTGGCCTCGCCGTCGGTGATCTCGACGCGCAGCCGCGCACCCCGGTACAGCAAGGCGAAGCGCAGGCCGGTCAGCCCGCGGGGCAACTGCGGGGCGAAGCACAGGTGCTGGTCGTGGTCGCGCAGTCCCCCGAAGCCGGCGACCAGCGCGGTCCAGGTGCCGGCCAGCGCGGCCAGGTGCAGCCCGTTGCCGGTGTTCGCGGCCAGGTCCCGCAGGTCGATGAGGGCCGATCTCGGCGGTGTAGTCCAGGGCGAGGTCGAGATGCCCGGTCTCGGCCGCCAGCACCGCCTGGGTCGCGGCGGACAGCGAGGAGTCGCGCACGGTGCGCCGTTCGTAGTACTCGAAGTTGCGCCGCTTCTGCTCCGGGGTGAACTCGTTCCCGCACAGGTGCATGGCCAGCACGAGGTCGGCCTGCTTGAGCACCTGGGTGCGGTAGAGCTGGACGTACGGCACGGAGAGCAGGAGCGGGTAGGCGTCCGGGCCGAGGGCATCGAAGTCGAACTCGGCGTGCCGCGTGAACGCCTCGGCCTGGGGGTGCACGCCGAGCTGGTCGTCGAAGGGCACGGTCATCAGGTCGGCGGCGGAGCTCCAGGCGGCGAGCTCGTCGTCCCGGACATTGAGCTCCGCGGCCCCGTCCTGCCACCGCTCGCACGCGCGGACGGCGGCCCGCAGATTCTGGCGGGCCGTCAGATTTGTGTAGACGTTGTTGTCCGCGACCGCGCTGTACTCGTCCGGCCCGGTGACGCCGTCGATGCGGAAGTCGCCGTCGGGGTCGTGGTGACCCAGGCTGACCCACAGCCGCGCGGTCTCCACCAGCAGCGGCAGGGCGATCTCACGGTCGAACTGCTCGTCGCCGGTCGCCCAGGCCTGCCGCGCCGCCGCCATCGCGATGGCGGAGTTGATGTGGAAGGCCGCCGTGCCGGCCGGCCAGTAGGCCGAGCACTCCGCGCCGGTGATGGTCCGCCAGGGAAAAGCAGCGCCGCGCATGCCGAGCACCTGGGCCCGTTCCTGGGCGAGCGGCAGGGTGTCCAGCCGCCAGCGCAGCGCGTCGGCGGCCGCCTGCGGCGCGGTGTAGGTGAGCACGGGCAGCACGAAGACCTCGGCGTCCCAGAACGTATGGCCGTCGTAACCGGTGCCGGTGAGCCCCTTGGCCGCGATCGGGCGGCGCTCGGCGCGGGCCGAAGCCTGCAGGACCTGGAACAGCGCGAACCGGACCGCCTGCTGCAGTTCCTCGTCACCCTCGACCTGCACGTCGGCCCCGGCCCAGAACTCGGCCAGCGCCGCCTCCTGCTGCTCGCGCAACGCATCCCAGCCGTGGTGGCGGGCCGCAGCGAGTGCGGCGGCGACCTGGTCGCGTACGGCCGGCACGGTGCGCCGGGACGACCAGCCGTAGGCCAGGTACTTCGTCAGGCACACGGACTCACCCGGCTCGACCTGCGCGGTGACGGTGACCCGGGCCAAGTCGGGGAACGCCTCGACCTTGGTGCTCAGGTCGTCCGGGCCGGTGATCTCGTGGTCGATGCCACTGCCGACGCGCAGGCCGCTGCGCTTGGTGCTGTGCACCAGGGTGACCGCGAGCTCCGAGCGCAGCAGGTCCTCGGGCAGGAAGGGCGCTTCCAGATCCGCGGCCGCGCGCGGGTCCTCGGAGGGTGGCGGAAGCTGTTCGTTGGCGACCAGCTCGGACTGCAGCACCAGTTGCACGGTCCGGTCCAGGGGCTCGACGGTGAGCCGGATCGCCGCGATCGCCCGCTGGGTCAGGGAGACCAGGCGGTCGCTGCGCAATCGGATCGCGGCACCGCTGGGGGCGCACCACTCCGCCTCGCGGATCAACACACCGGTCCGCAGGTCCAGGGTCCGGGTGTGCGAGTGCAGGTCGCCGTAGCGGATATCGAAGGGTTCGTCGTCGACCAGGACGCGGATCAGCTTGCCGTTGGGCACGTCGACGACGGACTGCCCGGCCTCCGGGTAGCCGTAGCCGGCCTCGGCGTAGGGCAGCGGCCGGAGCTCGTGCACAGAGTTCAGGTAGGTGCCGGGCAGGCCGTGCGGCTCACCCTCGTCGAGGTTGCCGCGCAGGCCGACATGACCGTTGGAGAGCGCGAACAACGACTCGGAGGCCCCCAGCAGATCGAGGTCGAGCCGGGTTTCGCGCAGGCACCACGGGTCGACCGGGTAGGCGTCTTGACGGATCATCCGAGCAGCTCGCTCAAGTCGCTGACCACGACGTCGGCCCCGTGTGCGCGCAGTTCGGCGGCCTGACCGACCCGGTCGACGCCGATGACGATCGCGAACCCGCCGGCCCGTCCGGCCTCCACCCCGGCCAGGGCGTCCTCGAACACCGCCGCCTCCTCCGGGGAGACCCCGACCTCGCCGGCGCCGGCCAGGAACGTGTCCGGGGCGGGCTTGCCCTTGAGGTCGCGGTCACGGGCGACGACGCCGTCCACCCGGGCGTCGAACATGTCCGCCAGACCGGCCGCGTCGAGCACCTGGACCGCGTTCGCGCTGGAGGTGACCACCACGGTGTGCAGACCGGCGGCACGAGCCTCCCGCAGGTAGGACACCGAACCCGGGTACACCTCGACCCCCCGCTCGCGGATCAGCTCCTGCACCAGGTCGTTCTTGCGGGTGCTCAGCCCCCACAGGGTGCGGGCGTCCGGCGGATCTTCCTCCTCGCCCGGGGTGAGCACCACGTGGCGCGAGGCGAGGAAGTCGCGCGTGCCGTCCAGCCGGGGCTTCCCGTCGACGAAGTCCTGGTAGTCCCGCTTGCTGAAGCCGGGTTGCTCCGGGGCGGCCACCGCCAGAAACTCGTCGAACATCCGCGTCCAGGCCTCGGCGTGCAGGACGGCGGTCCTGGTCAGCACCCCGTCGAGGTCGAACAGGGCGGCCCGGGTTCCTGCGGGCAGGCCGAGGCGGGAGGTGGCGTCAGTCACCGCAGCGGACTACCCGGCACCCCGACGGGTAGTCGAGAGCCTGAGCGAGAGGAGACCCCCCATGCCCGAGCACCCCGTTCGTGACCAGCACGGCAACCCGCTTCCCGGCAGCGACGAGCCCACCGAACTGCGCGATGACCAGGTCGACCAGGGTCTGGCGGCCCTGCCCGGCTGGGAGCGCGCCGGCGTTGTGCTCAAGCGCGCCGTCCCCGTGCCGCGGGACAGCCGCGACGCCCTGGAAGAAGGCGTCCGCAACGTCGCCGGCGATCCGTCCCGGCTCGAGGTCCAGATCGTGGACGACGAATTCACGATCATCCTCGGCAACGGCCCCGGCGCTCTGCTGCCGGCGGACCTGGAAACCGCCGCCCGGATCGACACCGTGCTCAGCGGATCGGGAACGGACCGCGGTACCAACTAGAACCTCGCCCGTAGCGACAGATCCGCGGAGGACGCCCCGGCGTACAGCTCCGACGCACCTGCAGGTCGTCATAGGCGAAGGTCGTGTAGGTCAGGCCGAAGCCGAACGGGCGCAACGGGCGCTCGCGGTGCGCGTCGTGCCAGCGGTCGCCGACCTGGACGCATTCGGCGTCGCGCGTCCTTCTCTCGTCGGCCGGGAAGGTCTGCGTCAGCCGGTGCTCAGCACGACGACGGTGCGCGGGTTCGCCTTCGCGACCGCGCGGATCAAACGGTTCTGACGGTCCGGCAGATTCAGCGTCGCACGGTCGATGCCCTCGCTCTGGTCGTCGTAGGCAAAGACCACAGCGACATCGGCGCGCCGTCGACCAGGCGCAGCTCGGGGATGCCCAGGCGCGGGACACCGGCGACGTAACCGGACTGGCCCAGGTAGGCCGGGTCCTCGCCGCCGTGCAGCATCGCGAGCTTCTCGTCCAGGGTCTCGCGGCAACCAGGGCAGCGACGGTGCGCGAGGTCGTCGCCTCGGCCGGCCGATCCGAGGTGGTGACGCGGGCGAGGACCGTGGCCAGCGCGAGCGCCACCGCCAACAGCCTGCGCCGATCCGCAACCTCTTCCCACTACCTCGCGTGGGCGGGCACCTACCCCGCTGCAGGCATGATCAGCCCTGATCCTGGGAACACCCAGCGAGCACGGCCCTCGTGCAGATCGGAGTTTCATGACCTCCCGCCTGGTCGCTCTCTGCTTCGACGCCAATGACCCGTTCCACCTCGCGCGGTTCTGGGGTGGCGTCCTGCAGTGGGGCCAGCCGACGGAGGACGCCGACGGGGTATATGTGCTCGACCCGAACGATGACACCGGGTTCCAGCTCGCGTTTCTCCACACGGACGAAGCCAAGGTCGGACCGAACCAGGTCCACTTCGACCTGACCAGCAATCTCGCCCCGCAGCAGGAGACGGTTGCCCGCGCGCTCGACCTCGGCGCGCGGCACCTCGACATCGGGCAGGGCCCGGACGAGGACCACGTCGTCCTCGCCGACCCTGAGGGCAACGAGTTCTGCGTCATCGAGGCCGGCAACAACTTCCTCGCCGAGTGCGGGTTCATCGGAGCGCTCTCCTGTGACGGGTCGCAGGAGGTCGGGTACTTCTGGAGCAAGGCGCTGGGCTGGCCGCTGATCTGGGACCAGGACTCCGAGACCGCGATCCGCTCCCCGCACGGCGGCCCGAAGTTCACCTGGGGCGGACCGCCGGTCGCGCCGAAGCTCGGCAAGAACCGCCTGCACCTCGATCTCGCGCCACCGCCCGGCGAGGACCTTCAGGCCGAGGTTGACCGGCTCCTCGGTCTCGGCGCGAAGCACGTCGACATCGGGCAGGGCGACGTCGAGTGGGTCGTGCTGGCCGATCCGGACGGCAATGAGTTCTGCGTGCTGACGCCGCAGTAGCGGGCTGCGCCCTACGGCGCCCGGGCGCCGACATACACCGAGTTGGTCGCTTCCCGATCCTGCAGCGGGTTCGGGAAGGTGACCAGCACGCCCTCCGCACCGGGGAAGACGGTGTCCAGCAACGCGGTGAACTTCGCGGCCGGCGGGTCGTTCGACCACAGGGAGAAGCAGCCGCCCGGCCGCAGGTGAGCCGCCAGCGCACGCAGCCCCGGCTCGGTGTAGAACGACGCGTGGCTCGAATGCAGGTGATGCACCGGCGAGTGGTCGATGTCGACGACGACGGCGTCGAACCGGCGCACCGGGTCGCGCGGATCCAGGCCCGCACCGGCGGCCAGCGCGAAGAAGTCGCCCTGCACCAGGGAGCAGCGCGGGTCCGCTGCCAGCCGTTCACCGGCCGGGATCAGCCCACGCTCGTGCCACTCGATCACCTCGCCGAGCGCCTCGATCACGACCAGCGAGCGCACCCGCGGATCGTCGAGCACAGCGAGAGCGGTGAAGCCGAGACCGAGCCCGCCGACCAGGACGTCCAGGTCCGTGCCGGGCAGACGGGCCAGCGCGAGGTTGGCGACGGCGATCTCGGCCACCGTGTACAGACTCGACATCAGGAAGTCGTCGTCGAGCTTGACCTCGAAGACATCGACGCCGGAGCGCGGATCACGCCGCCGTCGCAGGCTGATCACGCCCATCGGCGTCTCGCGGTAGTCGAGTTCGGCGAAGCGCGCGCTCACGTCGCCCGCGGATCCGCGACGTGGCCGATGAACAGCGTGGCGCCGGTCTTCACGTCGAAGATCTGGAACACGAAGGGTCGGTCGACGGTGATGGACACCGGCGGTGGCTGGCGTGCCGAGGTGACGCCGACGCCGAGTGCCGTCACCGCGGAGGCCACGGTGCCGAGTTCGTCGACGGTGATGTTGGCCTTGTGCACGGCCTGATTGACGAACAACCGCTCGGCCTCGGTCATCCCGGTCAGGTCGGCGGTGCCCTCGACGAACAGGTCCTCGACGCCGACCTTGGGCATCAACTCGCGCAGGTTCAACGTCGTCCCGAAGTCCCACAGCGGCATCGTCAGCTCGAGCCCGGTCGGCGCGGTCTTGGCCGCGGCATCGAGCACCGCCGGGGTGAGCAGGTCGGCGGGGGTCTTGTCGCCGTCGGGCACGATCACCCGCATCGCGAGGGTGTCGCCGAAGTAGGGGACCTCGACGGACTGCCAGCCCGCGCCCTTGACGTACCCGAGACGGTCCTCGCGGTCCATCATCGGGACCGGGACCTGCTTCCCGGCGACGGCGAAATCCCGGTCGCCGGCCTTGTCGAACGGGCGGGTCCAGTCGGCCTTGAGGTAGACGGCATTGGCGATGACCGCGCGGGTGCCGGAAACGATCTGCTCGAGGATCTTCGGGATCCGTCCGGCCGTGTACTGGTTCGCCCAGCCGTTCACCGCGTTCAGGGCGGCCAACTGGTCGCCGAAGTCGACGGTGCGCACCTGGCTGCCGTACTGCTCGGTGAGGGTGCGCAGGAATCCGTCGGCGAGCGGGTAGCCGTTCTGGAGGAACAGCGCGTTGGCCAGCGTGAGGATCGGCGGCGCGGGCGGCGGGTCCTGGTCCACCTCGCCAGTTGGCGCCGGCGCGGCCGGCGGCGCGCTGGCGGTGGCCAGGCCATTGGTCAGGGCGTTGAACGCGGCGTCGAGTCCGGCCGGGAACCCGAAGGCCTCGTCGAGCTGCTGGGCGGTCTCACCCTTTGCGCCCGCCCGTACCATCGCGAACGCGAACGCGATGCTCAGCGGCGAGAAGACGACGTTCTCGTCCGGCTTCGCGGCGACCTTGTAGAGCGCGGACGCGAACTCGTTCATCCCCGCGACGGTCTTGCCCACCGGAGCTCCGTCTGCCGGTGCCACGCGGCTCGCGCCCGGCACGTCCACCACCGAGGTCCCCGAGGAGACGGTGTCCTCGCCGTCGTCCGAGGAGCCGCAGCCCGCGGCGAGCAGGGCTACTGCCGCCATGGCCGCGATGCCACGTCGCAGCTTCATGGGGCGACCAGGATCTTCGCTTGTTCTTCCGCCTTGCCGAGGACGTCGAACGCGTCGGGAACGCCATCGAGGCCGACCGTGCTGGTGATGAGCGGGCTCGGGTCGACCTTGCCCTCAGCCAGCAGCTGCAGGGTGTCGTAGAACTCGCCGGGGTCGTAGGCGAAGACGAACTGCAGGCCGATCTCCTTGGTGAGGGCCACGACGGGAACGATCGCGTCGCGTTCCATGCAAACCCCGACCACGACCACGCGGGAGTACAGCGGCGCCGACTGGACGATGTGGTCGATGATGCCCGGCACACCCACGCACTCGAACACGACCGGTCCGCGGGGAGTCTTGCCGGCCGCCTCGGCCGCCCGCAGCACCTTGCTCCAGGGCAGCAACGGCACCGTGCGCAGCTTCTCGATCGAGCCGACCGCGAAGTGCAGGAGTTTGCCCGCATCGGTGAAGTACTTCTTGCTGTCCTCGAAGCTCGTCCAGGGCGAATCGGCGCCGGGATCGACGACGACGTGGGCACCGCAACGCGTGGCCAGGTCTCGCCGCTTGGCGGAGTAGTCGCTGGCGATGATGTGCCGCACACCCCTGGCCTGCAACATCAGGATGACCGCGAGCCCGATCGGGCCGCAGCCCACGACCACGGCGGTCTCGCCCTTGCCGATCTTGCTCCGGCGTACGGCGTGATACGCGACCGCCAACGGTTCGGTCAGGGCTGCCTTCTCGGGGGCCAACCCGTTCGGCACCGCGAAGGTGAGCACCTCATCGACGAGCACGCGCTCGGCGTACGCCCCGGGAGCCGCCTCGGAGAGGCCGAGGAACTCCGGGCGGCCGCCCATCCGCACAATCGGCAGCGACACGACGACGTCGCCCTCGGAGAGCCGGCGCTTGGTGCCCGGTCCGACCTCGCGGACCCGGCCACTGAATTCGTGCCCCATCACGACCTTTTGGGTCACGCGCATCATGTTGGTGAAACCGATCGCGGCCGCCGCGTCGGCGACGGTGTCGGCGTGGAAACGCGCATGGAGGTCCGACCCGCAGATCCCGGCGCGGACGACGTCGAGCACGAGGTGGCCCTTGGCCGGTCGCGGCTCGGGGACATCTTCGACGCGTAGTTCGGAGTTCTGGCAGACGACAGCTCTCATGTGAAGCGACGCTACCGCTGTCGCCTCCCTCAGGTGTCGGGCCAAGGAGCGGCTTGCGTCCGCCCCCTCGAACTCCGGGAAGCCGGAGTGCCCGCCCAAATTGGCGTGCAGCGTCTTCTCCGTGGAGCCGAAGGCGTCGAACAGGTCCAGGGCCATCTGCCGGTCGTTGCCACCGGCCGCGCCAGGGCAGGCCGCTGCCCCGGCAGTCTCGGCCGAAGCCCCGAAGCCCCGAAGCAGATCCAGGACCAGTGGATCGTTCGCTTCGACGCGAAGACCACGGCCAAACAAGCGCGGGATGAGCGCGACGCCTCGAAGAAGCGCGGCGCGAAGGTTCACTACGAGTACTCGAAGGTCTTCCAGGGCTTCGCGGCGACGCTGACCGAGGCCGAGGTCGCGCGACTCCGTGCGAATCCGCACGTGCTCGCGGTCGAGCCGAACAGCCTCCCCACCGACCTGAGGTACACCTACTCCGCCACCGGTGCCGGCGTCACGGCCTACGTCATCGACACCGGCATCCGGTCCACCCACGGCGACTTCGGCGGGCGGGTCGCCCCCGGGTTCGACGCGATCGGGGACGGCTGGGGCAGCGAGGACTGCAACGGGCACGGCACCCACGTGGCCGGAACCGTCGGTGGCGCCGTCTACGGCGTGGCCAAGCAGGTCACCCTCGTGCCGGTCCGGGTCCTCGGATGCGGCGGAAGTGGCAGCAACGCGGGCGTCATCGCCGGCGTGGACTGGTGACCGGCCGCGTGCAGTCGGTGGGCGGCCCTTCGGTGGCCAACATGAGCCTCGGCGGCCCGATCTCGTCCTTCGTCGACGACGCGGTGACGAACTCCATTAACGCCGGGGTCAGCTTCGCGGTCGCGGCGGGCAACTCGAGCACCAACGCCTGCAACTCCTCCCCCGCCCGCGTGCCCGCGGCGGTCACCGTCGGCGCCAGCAGCCAGAGCGACCTGCGCGCCAGCTTCTCCAACTACGGCACATGCCTGGACATCTTCGCTCCGGGTCAGGACATCGTCTCCAACTGGTGGACCGACGACACCGCCAAGGCCACGATCTCCGGTACGTCGATGGCCTCGCCCCACGTGGCCGGCGTGATGGCGGCCTACCTGCAGGCCAACCCGACGGCCAGCCCGGCCGCGGTTCGCGATGTCCTGGTCAGCAACGCGGGCGACGCGCTGTCCAACCTCGGCACCGGCTCGCCGGACAAGCTTCTGTTCAGCGTGCTGGACGGCAGCGTCCCGAATCCGACCCCGACCCCGACGCCTGCGCCGGAAGCGAACGTGGCGCCGGTCGCCACTGCGCCGGCCGCTGTCGTCGCCGGGAAGAGCAACTCGAACACGATCGGCACCACCGTCCCGATGACGGTCAGCTGGGCGGCCACCGACGCCAACGGTGACGCGATCAGCAGCTACGCGCTGCAGCAGTCGACCGACGGAGGAACCACGTGGGCGACGGTCACCCTGCCCGCCTCCACCGCGACCTCGGCGACGGTCAACGTCGGCTTCGCGCCCGTCCGCTTCCAGGCGCGGGCGACCGACGCCCGCGGCGCGGTCGGCGGTTACGCCCAGGGCCCGCAGGTCACGCCAGCCCTCGCCCAGCAGACGGCCGCGACCCTGTCCGGCAAGTGGTCCACGGTCAGCGCGAGCGCCGCCTCCGGCGGTTCGAGCGGCCGGGCCCAGGTGCACCTCGACGGCGTCCTGCAGGGCATCGTGGACCTCTACAGCTCCAGCGTGGCCAACAAGCGGATCCTGTTCAGCAGCAAGGCCCTCACGACCGGCAGCCACACGCTGATGATCAAGGTTTACGACGGCTCCGGCTACGTCGACATCGACGGCTTCGTGACGGTGCGTTAGTCCTTCCTAGAAACGCCGTTCGGGGCGCCGCCCAGGCGCCCCGAACGGCGTTTCTGCTGTTGGAGACACTTTCCGGGTGCTCCTCACCCTCGACCTGCTCGGCATCTTCGTCTTCGCCGTCGCCGGCGGGCTCGTCGCGGTGCGCAAGGAACTCGACGTGGTCGGCGTGCTCGCGCTGGCCGGCATCACCGCTCTCGGCGGGGGGCTGATGCGTGACGTCCTCATCGGTGACGTCCCTCCGCCGGGGCTCGAGGACTGGCGCTACCTGACCGTGCCGATCGTCGCCGGCGTGCTCACGTTCTTCTTCCATCCGGCACTGGGCCGCCTGGAGCGGCTGATCAATCAGATCGACGCGGGCGGGCTCGGGCTGTTCTGCGTCGCCGGAGCGTTGAAGGCCGCCGAGTACGGTCTGGGACCGATGCCGGCGGCGATCCTCGGCATGATCACCGCGGTCGGCGGCGGCGTGCTGCGCGATGTCCTGGTCCGTGACGTCCCGGCGATCCTGCGCAAGGGCGAGCTCTATGCGACCCCCGCGCTCGCGGGATCGGTGATCGCAGTCATTGGCCACGAGGCCGGCTTGGAGAACGCCGTCATCGCCGGACCTGCAGCCGCGGTCGCCATCATCTGGCGTCTGCTCGCGATCCACCGCGGGTGGACCGCACCGATGCCTGGGTGACGCCAGGTCATCTCACTGCGGTCGTGGCGGACGGCCTCTGCCCGGCGCACGGCAGAGGCGGCATCCCGGTCACGGGATGCCGCCTCTGTGTGTGTGGTTCTGGTGGCGCTAGGCAACAACAGGCGGGTTGCCGCCCCCACCGGGGGTGTCGTCGCCCGTGCCGTCGCCGGGGTTCCCCCCAGGCGGGGCGCTCGGTCGGTCCACGGGGTCGCCGGGCGGCGGGGTGCCAGGCTCGGGAGAGCCAGGCGGGGGAGCGTACGGGGGAGCGCCCGGAGGACCAGCGCCAGGCTCGTCCGGCGCACCATCACCGGGAATGGGACCGTCAGCGCCGTCGCCGTTGTCAGGGCCGCCGCCACCGGGGTTGCCCCCGGGGTCCGTCGGGTTGCTGTTGCAGTCGGCACCGGAAAGCGGACCGAGGATGGCGTCCGCAGGCGTGCCCGTGCACGGCGGTTCCGCGGTCGGTGCCTGCGCGGTGACGGCGTACTTTTCCGTTGAGCCGGCGCTCGTCGTTGCGGCCGTCGCGCCGCCGCCGGCGACCAGGACCGCCGCTACGGCAGCGCCGGCGGACACCGCTGTGCGCGCCGCGACTGCACAAGTGGGGCTGGACCTACGGTGACGGCCAGCGCTGGACTTGGTGGGCATGTAGCACCTCCGAGTTGGGGACCACCGGGCGTATCCGGACGAAGCTCGCAACGCCTCGCCCCTTGGCTCCGGGGCTGCCCGGCCCCGGGGCCACAAAGGCGTGCAGGAGCCTAAATGAGACGAACACCACGACGCGAATGTCGTGCAGCGCCGCGGATGACAGGAAGGAAATCAGCCGTTGCGCTTCTGGATGTTGGCCCATTCGTCCTTGAGACCCACGGTGCGGTGGAAGGTGCCGGGAGTGTCCGGGTCCGCGGCGAAGTAGCCCAGCCGCTCGAACTGCACGACCTCGCCGGGCTTGGTGTCGGCCAGCACCGGCTCGGCCTTCGCGCCCACGATCGTGCGGCGCGAGGCTGGGTTCACCGTCGGTTCGGTGCCCTCACTGCCGGGCCGGGGGTCGGCAAACAACCTCTCGTACAAGTGCACGGTGACGTCGACGGCGTGCGCAGCGCTCACCCAGTGCATCGTGGCCTTGACCTTCCGGCCGTCGGGCGCAGCCCCTCCGCGAGTTCCCGGGTCGTACGTGCAGCGCACCTCGGTGACGTTGCCGCCGGAATCGGTGACCACGTCGGTGGCGGTGACGAAATAGCCGCCCCGCAGTCGGACCTCCCGGCCCGGCGCGAGCCGGAAGTACTTCGGCGGGGGCTCGAGCTTGAAGTCGTCCTGCTCGATCCACAGTTCGCCGCTGAACGGCACGCTGCGCACGCCGGCCGCCGGGTCCTCCGGGTTCTCGACCAGATCGACGTGCTCGACCTGACCCTCCGGCCAGTTGGTGATGACGAGCTTCAGCGGTTCGAGCACGGTCATCCGGCGCAGCGCGTGCGCGTTGTGGTGGGTCCGGACGAACGACTCGAGGAACTCGATCTCGGTCGTGCCGTTGGTCTTCGAAACCCCGAGCGTCGTCACGAACTCCCGTATCGCCGCGGCCGGATATCCCCTGCGCCGCATGCCCTGCAGGGTGGGCATCCGGGCGTCATCCCAGCCGTCGACCGTGCCGTCCTCGACGAGGGCGCGCAGGTGACGCTTGGACATGACGGTGTGGGTCAGCCCCAGCCGGGCGAACTCGGTCTGCTCGGGCCGCTCCCGCGGCAGGTCCAGGTGGTCGAGGCACCAGTCGTAGAGCGGCCGGTGGTCGGTGAACTCGAGCGTGCAGAGCGAGTGGGTCACGCCCTCGATCGCGTCCGACTGTCCGTGGGCCCAGTCGTAGGTGGGGTAGATCATCCAGTCGGTCCCGGTGCGGACGTGCGGGACGCGGCGGATCCGGTAGAGCACCGGGTCGCGCAGGGACATGACGCTCGACTGCATGTCGATCTTCGCGCGGAGGACGCGTGAGCCGTCGGAGAACTCCCCGTCGCGCATGCCGCGGAGTAGAGCGAGGTTCTCCTCAACGTCGCGGTTGCGGTGGGGCGACTCGATGCCGGGTTTGCCAAAGCCGCCGCGCTGTGCGCGGATGGTGTCGCCGTCCTGGTCGTCGACGTAAGCCAGACCCTTGCCGACCAGCACTTCGGCCCAGTCGTAGAGCTGAGCGAAGTAGTCCGAGGCGTAGAAGACGTTGGCCGGCGTGAACCCGAGCCAGGCGACGTCGGCGAGAATCGCCTCGACGAACTCGTGGTCCTCCGCCTCGGGGTTGGTGTCGTCGAAGCGCAGGTTGCAGACCCCGCCGAACTCTTCGGCGAGGCCGAAGTTCAGGCAGATGCTCTTAGCGTGTCCGACGTGGAGGTAGCCGTTGGGCTCCGGCGGGAAGCGCGTCTGCACCCGATTGCCGTACTTCCCGCTCGCCAGGTCACGGCGGATCAGGTCGCGGATGAAGTCGCTCGGCGCGGGGCCGGCGTCGGGGTCGGGGTTCACCGGGTCATGTTTTCAGGTCCGGGGGGCCGACGTGCGGCGGGAGGTCCACCCCGAGGAGCCGCCGCTCCTGGTCGGAGATCGGGCGGGAGCACCGCGCTTCGCGGTCCCACGCGACGAGAGTCGATTCACCGTCGGCGATGTGCGTACCGGCGGGGGTGTCGAAGGAGTGCGCCAGCGTCACGCTCTTGCTTCCGACCGAGCGCACCTGCGAACGGATCCGCACGGCACCATCCGCCTTCACAACCTCGTGCCGGAAGTTCAGGCTGATGTTCACGAGCACGAAGGGGTACCCCAGCGGACCGGCGACCTCGGCGAACACGTCGGCCCGGGCCTCGTCGAGCCACTCCTGATAGCGACCCTGATAGACGTGGCCGAGAACGTCGAGGTCGCGCCAGCGAACGTGGACGTCGGTGACGAACTCTCGGGCGGTGCCCTCATTGCTCACCGCGTCACCCTAAGCGGCGTGCATCTTCTACTCGCGCACGGCGCAGTGTGGGCGATCGGCGCGGGCCGGACGCAACGGAGAGGGTCAGTGGGTGGGCCGTTGGGGGATCGAACCCCGAACCCGCGGGCTAAAAGGGGCCCGTCGGATACGGGCTAGAGCCTCTCTAGGCTGCCGGCCTGCTGTGATCTCCCCCAGTAGGGCGCCCCAGGCACCAGAGACCGCGCTGGTTCATTGACAGATCCATTGACAGGCAGCACGGCGTGACCTCGGTTCACTAGCAGTGGCTGTGCCTCCACTCGATGGCTTGAGCCCAACGCGCGACTAGCTGGCGCGCCTGGTCCAGGAGCTTCCCGAGGACCAGGTGCCGGCGGTGTTGGCTGAATTCCGTCGGCGCCTCGAGCCGGTTCCCGAAGGACAGTGACCGCCGGTCTAGTTCGGAATTGTCACCGCGGTCGCCACGACCGCGGCGTGTGGACGAGATCCTCGCGGAGGGTTTCGGTCGCTCCGAGCGATTCTCGTCGACACCGGCCCACTCGTCGCCGCGGCTGACACCGACGACGACGATCGTCGCAACTGTGTCAACTTGCTGACCGGGTTGCGCCTCGCCACCAGGCCACTGCTCATCTCGCCCCTGGTGGTGGCCGAGGAGAGCTACATGATCGGCCGCGACGGTAGGTCGCACGCCGAGGCTGCGTTCACAGTTCGATCCGCAACGGCGACATCACTCTCGATCCCTGCCGACCTCGATCGCATGGTCGCGTTGCTGGACATCTACGAGGACCTCCGACTCAGTGCGGCCGACGCCTCAGCAGTCGCAATCGCGGAACGCCTGAACATCACCGACTTCGCGACGCTGGACCGACGCCACTTCACTGTCGTCCGGCCGGACCACGTCTCTGCCTTCACGTTGCTCCCGTAGCGCTCGCGGCGCCGCGCCATTCACGAGCGACGCGGATCGGGGAATGCCAGGCCGGCATAACACTGCGCTCGACGATCGATGGCTGGCGATCAGGTACTCGCTGCGGATCGTTTCGGCGTCTGTGCCCGACGACCGGAGACGTACTTGGCGAGCAGCCCGTCGATCAGGATGTCCATGAGGCGGCTCAGCATGTTCCCAAGCTGACAGTGCGGGTTCGATTCCCGCTACCCGCTCCCGAGAGATGCCCTTTCCCGGGCCGTGCGGGTAGCTTGCTCCCGGCAACATTTGCCGTTTTTCTCTGCGAGGACGTGACCAGATGACCTTGGTCCACCGCTTGGCGGCAGAATTCATCGGAACCTTCTGGTTGGTGCTTGGCGGCTGCGGCAGCGCGGTACTGGCGGCGAACTTCCCCGAGGGCGGCATTGGCCTGCTCGGCGTGTCACTAGCGTTCGGGCTGGCGGTCCTGACCATGGCCTACGCCTTCGGGCATATCAGCGGCGGCCATTTCAACCCGGCCGTCACCTTCGGTCTGCTGCTGAGCCGGCGGATCGACCCCCGCGACGCATTCCCCTATGTGACCACGCAGGTCATCGGCGCGATCGCAGCGGCCGCGGTGCTCTTCGCCGTTGCCAGCGGCAAGGACGGATTTTCCGCCGACGAAGGTTTCGCCGCGAACGGCTACGGCGCGCACTCCCCTGGCGGGTATAGCCTGACCGCCGCACTGGTCATCGAGATCACGCTCACCGCCGGATTTGTCCTCGTCATCCTCGGTGTGACCGACCGGCGGGCGCCCAAGGACTTCGGCCCGCTTGCGATCGGTTTGGCGCTGACGCTGATCCACCTGGTGAGCATTCCGGTCACCAACACGTCGGTGAACCCAGCACGTTCTACCGGGCAGGCGATCTTCGTCGGCGATTGGGCGCTGTCGCAGCTGTGGCTGTTCTGGCTCGCACCGCTGGTCGGTGCCGCGATCGCCGGGCTGGCCTACCCGATGCTCACCGGCGACCGCGGCGTCGAGCACATCGCGGAAACGGGCCAGGACCCGGACACCGCCGTCACCACTGCAGGGGAGCGGACCGCCCCCGCCCGCGACGGATCGCCCCGGTGAAAGGGCCGTCGGGGGATCGAACCCCGAACCCGCGGATTAAAAGGGGCCCGCGGACCTCTGCCAGATACCTCTGCAGGCTACCTAGCGGTTCGACCCGCTCCGGTCGCCCCAAACCCCTCGAACCGACAGCAGTCCATTGACAGATTCATTGACACGCGTGGCACTCGGCGGCGCGGTCCGAACCGCGTGCAGGCCGCGACTCAGAGCCCCAGGGACTTGCTGATGATCGTCTTGAGGACCTCGCTGGTCCCGCCGTAGATGCGGGTTACCCGGGCGTCCGCGTACATGCGAGCGATCGGGTACTCGAGGATGTAGCCGTAGCCGCCGAAGAGCTGCAGGCACCGGTCCATCACGCGCGATTGGAGCTCGGTGCAGAACAGCTTGACCTTGGCGGCGTCGACGGGGCTGAGCTCGCCGTGCTCGTGCTCGACCGCCGCCTTGTCGAAGAGCGCCTGCCCGGCCTCGATGTCGGTGGCCACGGCGGCGAGTTCGAACTTGGTGTTCTGGAACGAGCTCAAGCGCTTGCCGAAGACGTCCCGCTCTTTGACGTAGGCGACGGTCACATCCAGCGCAGCCTGGGCCGCGCTGACCGCGCCGAGCGCGATCCCCAGCCGCTCGCCGGCGAGATTGCGTCCGAGGTAGGAGAACGCCTTGCCTTCCTCGCCGAGCAGGTTGGCGACCGGCACCCGGACGTCGGTGAAGGACAGCTCGGCGGTGTCCTGGACGGCCAGGCCGATCTTGTGCAGATTGCGGCCCTTCACGAAGCCGGGCATGCCGTCCTCGACTACCAGCAGGGAGAGACCAGCACGACGGTCGTCGGGGTCGGTGGAGGTGCGGGCCACGACGATCACCGCATCGGCGTGGATGCCGCCGGTGATGAACGTCTTGGCGCCGTTGAGGATGAAGTCCTCGCCGTCCCGCGTCGCCGAGGTGCGGATTCCGGCCAGGTCGGACCCGGTGCCGGGCTCGGTCATGGCGATGGCGGTGAACAGGTCGCCCTGCGCCATCCGGGGGAACCAGCGGTCGCGCTGCTCGGCGTTGGCCAGCGAGAGGAAGTACGGCATGACCACGTCGAGGTGGCACCGCAGCGGGCCCAGGTGGACCAGGGCCCGTGCGGTCTCCTCGTGCAGGACGACGCTGTAGAGGTATCCCGCGTCGCCGCTGCCGCCGTACTCCTCACCGATGTTCATGCCCATGACGCCGAGCTTGGCGAGGCTGCGGAAGAAGTCGCGCGGGACCAGCGCCTCTTCCAACCAGGCCGGGAAATCGGGCACGACTTCCCGCTGCAGGAAGTCGCGCACGACGGCACGGAAGTCCTCATGCTCCTGGGTGAAGATCGTGCGCTTCATGATCAGACCGCGGCCTTCTCCAGGATGTGGATCGCGCATGCCGAACCGAGCCCGATGACGTGGGTGAGCCCGACCTTCGCGCCGTTGATCTGCCGGTCCCCGGCCTCGCCCCGCAGGTGGGTGGCGACCTCGTAGAGGTTCGCGATGCCGGTGGCCCCGATCGGGTGGCCCTTGGACAGCAGTCCGCCGGAGACGTTCACCGGAATCGATCCGTCGCGGCCGGGAGCCCCGGAGTCGATGAAGTACCCGGCCTCCCCCGGCTTGCACAGGCTGAGGTTGTCGTAGTGCAGCAGCTCGGCGGTCGCGAAGCAGTCGTGCAACTCCACCAGGTCCAGGTCCTCCGGGCCGACGCCGGCGGCCTCGTAGGCCTGGGCGGCGGCCAGGCGGGTGAGGGTGTTGACGTCGGGCTGCACCTGGTCGGACTCGGTCCACGGGTCGGAGGTCAGGATCGAGGCCGAGATCTTCACCGCGCGGCGCCGGACGTCGGGATCGAGGGTGGCGAGCTTGCGGTCGGACACCAGGATCACCGAGGCCGCACCGTCACCGGTCGGGCAACACATCGGCAACGTGTTCGGGTAGGAGATCTCCTCGGCGGCAAGAACCTCCTCCGAGCGAGAACACCGTGCGGTACTGCGCGAACGGGTTCAGCGCCGAGTGCTGGTGGTTCTTGACGGCCACCTTCGCGAACTGCTCCCGGGTCACGCCGTGCTCGAAGGCGTACTCCATGCCCGCCTGCGCGAAGACTCCCGGCATCAGGCCGGTCCCCAGCACGCCCTCCACGGACAGGACGCTGCCGTAGCGGCCCTTGGGGGTGTAGACCTTGCGCTCCCCTTGGCCTTGGCGGCACCGCCGAGCAGGCCCATCTTGCCCATCTGCTCGGTACCGATCGCCAGCCCCGCGTCCGCCTCGCCGGCCTTGATCGCCAGGATCACGTTCCGTACGGCCGTCGCTCCGGTGGCGCAGGCGTTGAAGACGTTGTAGGCCGGGATGCCGGTCTGGCCGATCTGCTTCTGGATCCGCTGGGCGATGCCGGAGTTGGCCTCGTAGGCGTTGCCGACCGCGAGGACCTGCATGTCGGCGATCGTCATCGAGGCATCGGCGAAGGCTTCCAGGGCGACCTGGCTCCCGAGGCCGACCACGTCGTTCTCGGGGTAGCGGCCGATCTTGGTCATCGAGGTGCCGACGATCCAGATGTCCTCGCTGGCCATCAGTTCGCTCCTGCTCGTGAGAATCCGAAGGCGACGGCTTCGGTCCCGTCGTCGTCGGTCCCGACGACGAACGTGGTGAGGGCCACCGGCAACCGGGGCGTGATCGAATCGGGGTCGGGCTCGGGGTCGAGCAGGTTCGCCTTGACCACGCCGCCGCCGTCGAGGTCGACGATCACGGAGATGTAGGGCGCCTTCACCTTGGGCGAGGCCCGACGCACGATCGTGAAGGCGCGGACCTGGCCGGTGGTGGCCAGGTCCCGGGTGCCGAACTCGGTGAGCCCGCACTGCCCGCACGCGTCGCGGTGGTCGAAGTACAGCGCCTGGCACTCCCGGCACTCGTGCGCCTCGAAGGTGCGGGGCCGGTTCGAGCACCAGATAGTCGACGACGGGAATCTGACTGGTCATCACGTCAACTCGCAGAGGCCGTCGGAGAGCACCACGGTGTCCCGCCGGCGCGAACCAGGAACAGGGCCGTCTTGTCGTCGTGCTTCCAGACGTCGGTGGTCAGCAGGTCGCCGGGCAGCACCGGCGCGGCGAACCGCGCGGAGATCGCCTTGATCCGGGTCGGGTCGCCCTCGGCGAGCAGCGCGAGCAGCGCGCGGCCGGCGAAGCCGTAGGTGCACAGCCCGTGCAGGATCGGCCGGTCGAATCCGCCGGCCTTGGCGTAGGACGGGTCGGCGTGCAGCGGGTTGCGGTCCCCGGAGAGTCGGTAGATCAGGGCCTGGTTCTCGGCGGTCTGCAGACTGAGGGAGTCGTCCGGCTTGGTCTCCGGGAACTCGATCCGGCTGGACGGTCCGCTGTCCCCGCCCCAGCCGCCGGCGCCCTTGAGGAACAGCGACATCCGGGTCGTCCACAGCCGATCGCCGGTCTCGGCATCGACGCCGTCGGTCTCGGTCGCGAGGATCGCTGCCGTGCCCTTGTCGTAGATGCCGGAGATCCGGGCCACGTTGCTCGCCGTGCCCTTCGCCGGGAGCGGGCGGTGGAGCACGACCGACTGCTGGGCGTGGACGATCTTGGTCCAGTCCAGTTCGCCGGCCTTCAGAAGGATGTCGGTCCGGGCCAGCACGACCGGCATGGTCGGCAGCACCTGCAGGTCCACCCCGCGCGTGTTCTCGGTGGTGAACTGCAGGTCGGCGGTCCCGCACCCCACGCCCAGGGCGTAGAGCATGGTTTCCTTCGCCGTCCACTTCGTGGTGAACGGCTCCGTGGTGACGCCTACCGCGTCGGGGTTCAGGGGCATCGCGTGGGATTCCAATCGGCGTCGGCGACGAATCGCGGCAGGTCCTTCGAAACGGTCAGAGGAAACGTGGGCGGGCGTCGCTCGGTGAAGGCGCTGACGCCCTCCCTGGCGTCGGCGTTGGCCGCGCACCAGGCGATCGCGTCCGATTCGAGCCGGTGCGCCTCTTCGGGGCCGTGGTCGCCGAGCATCCGCCAGAGCAGTTGCCGGGTGATGGCCACCGCCACGGGGGAGCAGTTCTCCGCGATCTCCCGCGCGATCTGCTGAGCGGCCGCGAGGAGGTCCTCAGCTGGGTGGAGGGCCGTCACGAGCCCGGCCCGGTGCGCCTCGTCCGCTCCGACGACCCGGCCGGTGAGCATCCAGGACGCCGCGGTGCTGATCCCCACCAGCTGGGGAAGGAACCAGCTCGACGCGCCGTCGGGGGTGATGCCGCGGCGCGTGAACACGAAGCCGAACTTCGCCGTGTCCGCGGCGAGGCGCACGTCCATCGGCAGGGTGAGGCTCGCGCCCAGCCCGATCGCCGGACCGTTCACCGCGCCGATGATCGGCTTGGTCAGGCGCAGCAGCCGCAGCGCGATGACGCCGGCCCGGTCGCGCGGCGGTCCCGGCCGTGAGCTCGGCGTCCGGCCGGACGAAGGACTGCGCCCCGCGCGAGAGATCGGCTCCGGAGCAGAAGCCCCGGCCGGCGCCGGTGACGACCACGGCGCGGATGTCGTCGTCGGTGTCGACGCGGTCCAGCGCCGCGAGGAACTCCTCGATCATCGTGGAGTCGAAGGCGTTCATCGTCTCCGGGCGATCCAGGGTGAGCGTCGCGACCCCGGCGGCGACGTCCTGACGGACCGTCACTGCTTCGGCAGTCTCGCGTACCCGCGTGGACCCTCGTAGACGTCTCGGCCGAGGTTCTTGAACAGCTCCTCGCTGCGGTCGATCAGCTCATCGACCGTCCACTTGCCTTCCTTGAACAGGATGTCGCTGACCTGCGGCATCTTCACGTGCGCGACTGCGCCGCCGCAGACGATGAACGTCTGGGCGGTCACGTCCTTCGCGGCGTCCGTGCACAGGTACACCACGAAGGGCGCGATGTTGTCCGGGTCCATCGCGTCGAACTTGTCCTCCGCAACGGCGAACTCCTTCTCGCGGCCGCCGCCCTCGAAGGTGCCCATCGTGAGCCGGGTACGGGCCCGCGGGGCGATCGCGTTCACGGTGACGCCGTACTTGGCGGTCTCGCGGGCGACCGCGATGGTGAAGCCGACGATCCCCATCTTGGCGGCGTCGTAGTTGGACTGGGCGGCGTTGCCGAACAGGCCGGACTCGCTCGTGGTGTTGACGATCGTGCGCTGCGAGACGTCTCCCGCCTTGCCCTGTTCGCGCCAGTACTTCGAGGCGGCGCGGGTGGGCAGGAAGTGGCCCATCAGGTGCATCTGGACGACCGAGAACCACTCGTCCGGCTCGATGCTGAACACCATGCCGTCGCGCAGGATGCCGGCGTTGTTGACCAGGATGTCCAGGCGTCCGTAGGTGTCGACGGCCTGGGCGACCATCGCCTCCGCCCCGGCCGGGTCGGTGACGCTCGCGAAGTTCGCCTCCGCCTCGCCGCCGGCGGCGCGGATCTCCTCGACGACCTCCGCGGCCGGCCGGTCGTCACTTCCCTCGCCGTTCCAGGTCCCGCCGAAGTCGTTGACGACGACCTTGGCGCCCTGCGCCGCGAGCGCCAGGGCCTCCCCGCGGCCGATGCCGCGGCCGGCTCCGGTGACGAGCGCGACCTTGCCTTCGAGCATGCCCATGTCTGCCTACTTCTCGGTCTGTGGAACGGTCGGGAAACGGTCGGTGAGGTGTCTGTCCAGGTGGCGACGATGTCCCGCTTGGAGACCTTCTGCGCCGCGTTGAGGGGGAGCGCGTCGATCCCGATCCACCAGCGGGAGGGGATCTCGAAACGCGCCAGTTCTTCTGCGGCGAAGGCCGCCAGCTCCTCGGCGCCGACAACGACGCCGGGCCGGAGCACCACAGCCGCGCCGACCTCTTCCCCGAGGTCGGGGTGTGGCAGGGCCACCACGGCAACGTCCAGGACGGCCGGATGCGCGAGCAGGCGGTTCTCCACGTTGCCGGGGGCGATGTTCTCGCCCCCGCGGATGATGATCTCCCGGGACCGGCCGACGATGTAGAGGTAGCCGTCGTCGTCGAAGCGGCCGAGGTCGCCGGTGTGCAGCCAACCTTCGGCGTCGACCGGGCGTCGGCGATCCGTCGACGAAATCCGTCATGAGCGTCGGGCTGTGGACCAGGATCTCGCCGACGCCGTCAGCGATCGGGCGTGAGGATACGCATCTCGGTCAACGGCAACGGCTTGCCCACGCAGCCCGGACGGTCGAGCAGGTCGGTCCCGCCGGCCGCGGTCAGCGCACCTCCGCCCTCGGTCTGCCCGTAGATGTTGGTGACGCTCTTCCGCGCCGCCGGGAAAGCCGCGTTTGATCCGCTCCGCGAGTTCGGGCACCACCATCGATCCCCCCATCGCGATCGAGACGATGCTGGAGGTGTCGTAGGACGCCGAGGGCCGGGCAGTCGAGGACGCGGCTGATCATGGTGGGCACGCCACCGAAGAAGCGGACCCGTTCGCGTTGGATCAGGCCCAGCACCTCTTCGGGATCGAACCGGCCCTCCAGGAAGAGCATCCGTCCGCCCGAGAGCTGGCCCGCGATCAGGGTCTGGATGCCGCCGACGTGGAAGAGCGGTAGGCACAGCAGGCTGACCGTGCCCTCGTGGCCCGCCGGGAGCTCGCTGGGCAGCCGCCGGGTGCGGACCAGCAGGTTCTGCACGTTGGAGACCACCGCACGATGGCTCAGGCGCACGCCCTTCGCCTTGCCCTCGGTCCCCGAGGTGAAGATGACCATCGCGTCGGCGTCATCCGCCGGAACCCGCTCCTCGACGGCAGGACCACTCGGCGGCTGCGCCATCAGCGCGCCGACCCGATCGACCGACAGCACCTGCACATCGGGGGCCAGCAACGCCAGGCGACGCTCATCAGCGACCACGAGCGCCGGCCCGACCGATGCGACGGCGTGCGTGATGTCCGAGGCGCTCCACCAGGCGTTGCCGAGCACGACGACCCCACCGACCCGAGCCACGGCCCAGAACGCCGTCACCCACTCCGGCGAGTTCGCGGCGAGGACCATGACCCGGTCGCCCGGACCGATGCCTCGCCGGGTCAGCTCCTGGGCCACCGTGTCGATGTCCTCAAGATGTTCGGCATACGTGATGCGCCGGTCCCCGGCCACCAGCGCGACACGGTCGGCCCACCGGCCCAAGTCGCCGAGCAGGTGCGCCAGCGACTCCGGGCGACGCCGGTACCTGCGGAAGGCCGCGGCACCCTCGCCCTCGACGACGACCTCGGTTCCCCAGTCGGGGAGCCGATGCCGGAGACCGGAAACCACTACGGGTTCCGCTTGGGGAACCGCACGGTCGCGGTGCCCTGGGCCGACAGCTCGCCGTCCTGCTGGACCGCGGACTGCTCCACCGTGACCAGACCCGTGCCCGGCGTCCACCTCGGTCACCTTGCCGGTGATCGTGATGACGTCCCCGGTCGGGTTGTGCCGCCGGATCTGCGAGGAGTGCTGCACGAGGAATCCGTCGTCGCCGATCCAGTCGGTGAGCTGGTGGGTCAGCCAGGAGGCGCGCTCGGGGCCGTAGTCGTAGGAGCGCGGCGTCCCGACGGTGCGCGCCAGGTCGTCGTCCCAGTGCACGCGCTCGGGCACGTCCGGGATCCCGAACCGGTCGGCGATCCCGGCGGCCGGGTGCCGGCGGCGCAGCTTGTACGCGAGCCGGTTCGCGCGGATGTACAGACCGCCCCAGCCCTGGGCGTAGCCGATGAAGCCGGTGATGGTCATCGGCCCCTTGACCAGCGAGGGGATGGTCTGACCGACCGTCACGTCCTCGACGTAGAGCGTCGTCGGCGCCGCGCGGCGCCTCCGCCTCGTAGGCGTCCCAGACCTCCTGCAGCTGCTCCGGGGTGTAGCGCGGCTCGACCTCGCGCGCCTCGGTGTACTTGCCGCGCTCGCGGGCCTGGTCCCGTTCGGTGCGGAAGCACCACGAGTCGCCCTCGGCCACGAGCGTGTCGCCCACGAAGAAGTCGACGTGGTAGATCTGCTGGATGGCCCGGCCCGCGAACCGGGTCTGGTGCTCGACGAGGTCCTTGAGGTAGGCCTCGGTGCGGACCTCGTCACCGCGCCGCATCGGCTGGTGCCAGGTGGTGGAGGCGCCGGCCCACATCGCGTGGACGCCGGGCAGGCCGCCGACGTAGCCCGAGTAGATTCGGTTCAGAGCGAACAGGAACGACGGCGGGGCGAGCACGGTGCCGTGCGCGGTCTGCGCGGCGTACTCCGGATCGCACCACAGCGGGTTGTCGTCGCCGATCCCGTGCGCGTAGTGCCGGATGTTGTCCCGGGTCACCTCGTAGCACCAGGGCTCGACGCTGTCGGTGATCTTGACGCCGATCAACTTCCGGAGCGCGTCGAGGCCGCTCTCGGTGATGACCGGGAAGCGCGCGTCCTGGTCCACTAACGCCGTGCTCTGGCTCATCGGGACTCCATCGTGAGGTGTGGTGATGCCGGGATGACGCGAGGGAGGTTGGGGCTTCGGCGTGAAATCAGGTCGCGCGGCGCAGAACGGCGCCGGTGGCCATGCCACCGCCGCAGCAGATCGTCACCAGCGCGTGCGTCCGGTCGGTGCGGACCAGTTCGTGGGCGGCCTTGGTCAGCAGCGTGGCGCCTGTCGCGCCCAGTGGGTGACCCAGTGCAATGGCGCCACCGTTGGGGTTGACGATCGACTCGTCGGCCTTCCACTCGCTCATCCAGGCCAGGACGACCGAGGCGAAGGCCTCGTTGATCTCCACCAGGTCGACGTCGGACATCGACAGGCCCGTCCGGTCGAGGAGACGGCCGGTCGCGGCGATGGGCCCGGTCAGCTTCAGGACGGGATCGGACCCGACCAGGCAGGTGTCCAGCACCTCGGCCATCGGCGACAGGTCCGACTCGCGCCGCCCGATCCGCCGACATCAGCAGAACAGCCGCCGCGGCGTCCGTCATCTGCGAGGAGTTCCCCGCGTGGTGAATGCCGCCGGCCAGGATGGGCTCCAGAGCCGGCCAGCGACTGCGCCGACGTGGGCCGTGGCCCCTCGTCCGCGGAGACCACCGGAGCGATCCCGGCCGCCGCGTCGGTCTCGGGATAGGGCACGGCGCGAACAGGCACGATCTGCGCGTCGAAGAAGCCGCCGGCGCAGGCGGCGGCCGCCCGCTGCTGGGAGAGCACGGCGAACGCGTCGCAGTCCTCACGGGAGAGTCCCCACTGACGTGCGATCCGGTCCGCGCTGTCGAACTGGCTCGTGTACTCGAACCGGTCCCGGAAGGCCTGCGTGGGCGGTGACCCCAGGGATCCGTCCGCCGGAACGGGCGACCCCATCGGGACCCGACTCATCATCTCGACGCCGCAGGCGACCACGACGTCAGCCTGACCGGACGCGATCAGAGCTCGACCGAGCGACAGGGCCTGCTCGGACGATCCGCACTGCGCGTCGACGGTGGTCGCGCCGACCGTCTCGGGCAGGCCGGCCGACAACCAGGCCCACCGGGTGACGTTCGCCGTCTGCATGCCGGCCTGGCTCGACGCACCCGCCGATGACCTCGTCCACCTCGGCGCCCGTCATGCTGTTCCGGGCGAGCAGCGAGACGAGCACCTCCCCCAGGACGTAAGAGGCGTGCGTGCCGGCGAGACCGCCCCGCCGCTTGGCGAGGGGCGATCGCACCGCGTCGACCAGCATGACCTTACGCATCGTCATTTATCCTTCGAGCAGGTCATCCGCGCGGTCCGCCGGCGACGTAGATGGTCTGCCCGGAGACGAAGCCGGCGCCCTCGCTCGCCAGGAACGACACCGTGTGGGCGACGTCCTCCGGCACTCCCACCCGGCCGACCGGAATCTGCGCGGCCGCGGTGGCCTGGAAGTCCTCGAAGCTCGATGCCCAACCGGGTCGCCGTCGCCTCCGTCATCCTGGTGGCGATGAATCCGGGCGCGATCGCGTTGACCGTCACACCGAATCGCCCCAGCTCCAAGGACAGCGTGCGCGTGAGGCCCTGCAAACCGGCCTTGGCCGCGGCGTAGTTGGCCTGTCCGCGGTTCCCGAGAGCGGACGCGCTGGACATGTTCACGACCCGGCCCCACCCCGCCTGCACCATGTGGGCCTGCACCGCCTGGGTCAGGACGAAAGCGCCGCGCAGGTGCACGCGGATGACCGCGTCCCACTCGTCAGCGGGCATCTTGTGGAAACAGGTTGTCCCGGGTGATGCCCGCGTTGTTGACGACGACCGTCGGCGCTCCGCACTCCTGGGTCAGCGTCGCGACGGCGGCTCGGACCGACTCCTCGTCGCTGACGTCCGCGCCGAGCGCGACCGCCGATCCGCCCGCGTCGGTGATCGCGCGCACCGTGTCCGCGCACTGGGCGACGTCCAGGTCGAGAACACCGACCGCCATCCCGTCCTGCGCCAACCGGGTCGCGATCGCGGCACCGATCCCTTGCGCCGCTCCGGAGACGATCGCCACCCGGGTCGCTGCACTACTCATGTCAGCGTCTCCAGGAGGGTGTCCGCGTTGCTGTTGATGAGCCTGCAGCAGCGCGTCGAGGCGGCTGCGATCCTCCGACGTCGTACCGGCCCGCAGGGCCCGCCGGACCGAGGTGTCCACCCGGACCGTCTCCTGCCACAGCTCCCGGCCGGCGCTCGTGAGCGCCACGTTCCAGACCCGGCGATCCTGCGGGTCCGCGTTGCGGACCACCACGCCCTTGGCGACCAGGCTGTCGACCCAGGCGCCCATGCGGGCGCGACCGGTGCCGCTGCGCCGCGCCAGTTCCGTCTGGGTGAGCGGACCGCCGTCGCCGAGGTGGGCGAGGACACTGGCCTCGGAGAAGTTCAGGTCGAGTCTCCCCCAGAGCCGTGTCGTAGACGCGGCGGACGGCGCGGGCAGTGGAGAGCAGCGTGCCCTCCACACGACTCCACGGAGGCGCATCGAGTTCGTGCCCGGTCGGGCGCACGGTCATAGCTCCAGCCTCCCCAGTTTCGTCTTCGGCGTTACTGTAACGCACGATTCTGTATTGGCCAATACAATTAATGCCGAGAAGAAGGCCTTGCGGTCACGCCACCTTGTCCTTGAGGTTCATCGCGTCACTCGGCGCGATGATGTCTGTGCATTCCAGCTTGGACGAAACTTCCGACCAGCCCGTGTTGTCGGCGTTGGAGACGGCGTAACCCAGGCAGTACGGGGACCCGCGGATACTTGTCCTTCGCGAACCACTTGGGCCCGCTGAGGCCGCCGAGCTCAGTCCACTTCTGCCCTTTGAACTGCCAGAGCACGTCGAAGAACTGCTGGGTGGTGGGGTTCTGGGCCGACAGTTCCGAGGACGCGGCCACCAGCAGTGCCCCCGCAGCCCACCCGAGGCTCGCCGCACCACCTGAGTCGAAGCCGGGGTTGTACTTCTTGACCGAGGCCTGCCAGTACTTCTCCACCGAGGTGGTGTTGCCCATCCAGGGGAACGTGTTCATCGGGACGTAGGTGTTGCCGAGCCACTTGTTGCCTTGGAGGAACTGCTTCTCGTTGCCCACCGCGAGCGGATACGCCGACAGCTTCGGCTGGTAGCCGACCTGCTGGCAGGACCGGGCCAGGCGGTTCATGGAAGCGGCGTCGATGTTGAGTGAAAGTCCTTGCACGCCGGCGTTCTTGAACTCCAGGCACTGCTGTACATAAGACGGCGCGGTGATCGATACCTGGATGTGCTTCAGAAACTTGCCGCCGAGAAGTGGAGCTATCTCCATGGCCGCCCGGTTGACCTGCTCGCAGTTGCGGGGCACTTCCAGACACCAGATGTTTCCGACGTCCGTCGACCTTGTGGTACTTGATCAGGCCGTACATCTCGCCGTAGCGACCGACATCTGGTTGGAAGCCTGGGGGAAGAAGATCGGGTTCGTCCACCATGTGGTGTGCGAGATGTCGCTGCCGATGACCGGGACGCCGTACTTCTTGTACACGGGCAGCGCGCCGTCGACCGTCAGTACCTGGATGTTGCCGACGAACGCGAGGACTTTGTTCTTCAGGATCATGTCCTGGACCTTCGACCCGGCGGTCGACGGATCGCCCTGGTCGTCGGCCTGGAAGAACCTGATCTTGTGGCCGTTCAGTCCCCCACACGCGTTCTGCGAAGCGACGAAGGTCTCCAGTGCCGGCGTCACCGGTCCGAATAGTTCACCCAGCACGCCGGACAACGTGGAGACGTTGCCGATGTTGACCTCGGAGAGCGTCGCCGGCTTGCACGCCACCTTCCCGCCGAAGATCGCCGAGTTGGCAACCATCCTCTCGACGGCTGACGCGCCGGTGGCGCTGTCAGTCGTGTCAGTCCCAGTCTTGCCACCCTTGGCGCCCTGGCCCGCGGTGCCGTTCCCGGTCGAGCCCGTACCGGTCTTGGCCGTGCCGGTCGTCCCGGTTCCGGCAGCGCCGGTGTCCGTCGCACCGGGCACCGTCGCCGTACCCGTCTCCGTGCCGGACATGCCGGCGTCGATCGGGACGGCGTCGGTGGAGGTGGTGGAGGTTTCGGTCTGGGCGGTGTCCGCGCCCGCAGCGTCCGGACCAGTGACCGCTGATCCGCCGCATCCGGCCACCAGGGCCACTGCAGTGATGGTCGCAGCGGCTCCGTTGAGCAGCCGCCTCGATCGAGTCGTTGATGACATGGGGGTTCTGGCCTCGATTCTGTTCGGGCTCTGACGCACAGTCAGGCAGGGACGGCGGCCACGTCGAGCTTGAGATGGGCGACTCGCGGGAGCACGTCATTGATGAGCAGGTCCATCGAGTGACGCCACGCCTCCGGGTCCTCGCTGTAGTCGTAACCCAGCACCAGGAGCGTGCCGAATCCGCCCACGGCGTTGAACAGGTCCTCCAATTTTCTGGCGACCGTCTCCGGGGAGCCCACGAGCCAGTTGTGCGTCGCGAGGTACTCGTGGGTGACCGCATCGTCGGACACGGACTGGTCGTGCTTGAAGAAGTGCAGGAACTGGAACTGGCGGAACAGCGGGAGCACGTACGACTTGGAGTAGAACCCCATGGGCCCGTTCACGGCGAGGTCGTAGGCGTCCTCATCGGTGTCGGCGACAAAGACCTCCTTGGCCAGCCGCCAGGTCCGACGGTCGGGGGTCGGGCGCCCGGCACGCTCGGCGCCGATGACGACCGACTCCCAGTGCGCCTTCACGTAACCGACGCCGAGGTTCAGGCTCATGGGGATGAACCCGCGTTCGCCGGCCATTTCCAGGGTGGGTGACGGGGAGCTCAGACCGGCGACGCCGATCGGGGGATGCGGCTTCTGGAACGGCAACATGTGGAACCCGAGCTCACCGAACATGATCTCGGGCTTGTTCACGGTCCAGTACTTGCCCTCGTATGTCCACGGACCCTCTTCGGTCCAGAGCTTGAGGATGATCTCCAGCGCCTCGGCCGTCATCTCGCGGTTCTGGCCGGCGAAGCCGTCGACGTTGAAGAGCTTCCAGTCGCTGGGTATCCCGGAGGACCCGATACCGAACATGAGCCGGCCCTGCGAGAGATGGTCCAGGTAGGCGATCCGGTGCGCGAGCTCCGCCGGGTGATGGAACGGGAGCAGGTGCGCTCCGGTGGCCAGCTTGATGCGGGTGGTCTCGCGCAGCAACTGGGCGATGATCAAGTCCGGGGCCGGGCTGATCTCCCACGGCGCGCAGAAGTGCTCGCCGAACCAGGCCTCGGTGAACCCCAGCTCGTCGCCCCACCTGACCATCTGCAGGTCCCACTGGGTCGCGGTGTAGGGGTCCACGCCCTTGGGGTGGGCGGGCATCACGAACATTCCGACGTCCATCAGGCGACCTTGTCCTTCTGGTTCATCGCGTCGCTCGGGGCGATCACGTCCGTGCACAGTGCTTTGGACGTCACGTCCTTCCAGCCGTTGTTGTTCTCGTTGGCTGCCGCACCGAAGAGGCAGTACGGCACCCGCGGGTACTTGTCCTTGGCGAACCACTTCGGACCACTCAGCCCACCGAGCTCGGTGAACTTCTGGCCCTGGAACTGCCACAACGTGTCGAAGAACTGCTGCGTGGTCGGTGCCGTCGGCGACAGGTTGGCCGATGCCGCGACGAGCAGGGCCCCGGCCGCCCAGCCGAGCGCGGCCGCGCCACCCGAGGTGAAGCCCGGGTTGTACTTCTTGACCGAGGCCTGCCAGTACTTCTCCGCCGGGGTGGTGTTGCCCATCCACGGGAAGACGTTCATCGGCACGTAGGAGCCGGCCAGCCACTTGTTGTTGCCGGCCTGGAACTGGCCCTCGTTGCCGACCGCGAGGGGGTAGGCCGTGAGTTTCGGGGCGTACCCGACCTGCTGGCAGGAGCGCGCCAACCGCACCATCGAGGCGGCGTCGATGCTCATCGAGAGCCCGGTGACGCCGGAGTTCTTGAACTCCAGACATTGCTGGACGTACGACGGCGCCGTGATCGATACCTGGATCTGCTTCTTGAAATTGGCGCCGATGCCGGGCGCCATCTCGATCATCGCCCGGTTGATCTGCTCACAGTTGCGCGGCACCTCGATGCACCAGATGTTCCCCGACGTCCTTGACCCCGTGATACTTCGTCAGGCCGTACAGGTAGCCGTAACTGATCGCCAGGTGGTTCGAGCCCTGCGGGAAGAAGTTCGGCGTCGTCCACCACGTGTTCTGGGAGATGTCGTTGCCGATGACCGGGATGTTGAACTTCTTGTAGACCGGCGCCGCACCGTCGATGGTCAGCACCTGGATGTTGCCGACGAAGGCCAGCACCTTCTTGCCCTGGATGAGTTCCTGCGCCTTCGAGGCAGCCGTGGCCGGGTCGCCCTGGTCGTCGGCTTGGTAGAACTTGATCTTGTGCCCGTTCAGGCCGCCGCACGCGTTCTGCGAGGCGACGAAGGTGTTCAGCGCGGGGGTCACCGGCGCGAACAATTCACCCAGCACACCGGACAGGGTGCTGATGTTGCCGATCGGGATCTCGGAGAGAGTCGCCGGCTTGCACGGCGTCTTGCCACCGAAGATCGCGCTGTTGGCGACCATGGCCTCCACCGCAGACGTGGCCGTGGTCGCGGCGGGACCGCCGCCCTTGCCGGGCTTGTCGCCCTTGCCGGGATCGGTGACGGTGCCCGGGGCAGCGGTACCGGTGCCCGCCCCAGGAGCAGCGGTGCGGATGCCACCGCCGGGCCCCGCGACGGTGCCGGGGTCGGTCCGGGCGCCGTGCCCGTGTCCACGCCAGGCACCGTGCCGGTGTCGGTGGTGCCGGTGTCCGTCGTGTCGGTCACCGCACTGTCCGCGCCCTGTGCGTTCGGATCAGTGACGTCAGATCCGCCGCAACCGGCGACCAGCGCCAGTGCGGTGAAGGTCGCAGCGGCTGTGTTCAACAGCCGCCTCGATCGTGTCGTTGTCGACATGCGAACTCCTCGATTTGGTTCGGGACCGTGCGGAATTACCGTCCTGAGTACGTCGGCGGCCGCTTCTCCCGGAGGGCGGCGATCGCCTCCACCAGGTCGTCGGAAGCCATGGACGTTCCTTCCAGCGCCAGGGACAGCTCAAGAACCTCACCGGCCCGCTGCTGCAGCATGCGGTTGAGCGCCTGCTTCGTGCCCTGCACGGCCAGCGGAGGGAGAGCGGCGATGCGGGCCGCAAGCGCGTGCGCGGCCGGGAGCACATCGGCGGGGGTGTCGACCAGATCGGTGACCAAGCCCATGCTGAATGCGTCTTCGGCGGTCAGCCGGTCGCCGGTCAGCAGGTGACGCTTCGCCCGGAGCAGGCCGGCGACCAAGGGCCACAGCACGCAGCCGCCGTCCCCTGCCACCAGCCCGACGGCGACGTGCGGGTCGGACAGACCGGCGGTCCGCGCTGCGACGACCGCGTCCGTCGCCAGGACGAGGGTGGCTCCCAGTCCGATCGCGTCGCCGTGGAGGGCCGTGACGATGGGGATGGGCAGGTCGATCAGCGCGGTCAGCAGGCGCCGTCCTTCGTCCAGAGCCGCGAGGCGGAGCTGGACATCGTCGTGGAGTTCGAGCATGAAGTCGAAGTCGCCGCCGGCCGAGAAAACCTTTCCGGTGGAGGCAAAGACCATGGCCCGGATGTCCGTGCGCCGCCGAACAGTCTCGAGCGCGGCCATCAAGTCGTCGTGGACCTCGCGGTCGACGCGATTGAAGACCTCAGGTCTGGTCAGCGTCAGGTGGGCGACGTTGCCGACGTACTCGATGGACAGGGACTCGCTCACGCTCGGAGCCTCCAGGCTCGGGCCGGCGCGAAGGCCGGGAGAGGGCAGGACAGCTTGGACGTTCATGCGTAAAGGCGGTCGATGACGTCGGCGTAGCGCTCTCTGACGGCCCTGCGCTTCAACTTCGCGGTCGGGGTGAGGACATCGGAGTCCGGAAGCCACTCATCGGCCAGGACCTCGAAGGCGATGATGCGTTCCGCCGGCGGGACGTCGCGGTTGATGCCGGCGATGAAGGCAGCAATCTCCGCGCGGAAGTCCTCGCGAACG
>CAVRLI010000009.1:0-279757 GCA_963722375.1 uncultured Actinomycetota bacterium | reverse complement strand
GCTGGCCCCGATTGATCATGCTGCAGCCTCTCTAACTTCGGTCCTAGGCGCCTACGGCCCCACCACTACGCCGCTGCGCCGCGCAAAGAAAGACCTCGTCTGCTCTGGGATACGGGGCGATTCGGTCCGCAAGGAACGACCTGATCGACATTAGAGAAGACACCCGCGGGACCCCTTCCCCGCCGTTATTGGAGGCTTCACATGGCTTTTCCTGAGGACATTCTGGCTCCGGTCACGGGCATCGTCGACGGACTGGACCTCGAGGGCACCGCCGGCGGCGTTCCTGCCCTCGCGACCACGCTCGCCGTCACCGGTGAGCTGCTGGCCGGCGCTCGTGTCGGCACCGTGCTCGACGCCGTCTACAAGCCCGCGACCACGGGTGGGATCTTCACTCCTGCCACCCCGGCGAGCGGTGCCCTGGTCTCCGTTGGCACCCTGGCAAGCGGTATCACCAGCGCCACCAACCCGCTCGTCCCGCTCACCCAGCTGGGCACCGCGGTCAACGGCGTGACCGCCGCGCTGAACCCGACCAACCTGCCGATCATCACCGGTGGTCCGGTCGGCACGGCCGTCAGCTCCCTCCTGACTGCAGGTGGCCAGCTGCCGACCGCGAGCCTGACCAACATGCTCTCGAGCACGCTGGACACCACCAGCGCCCTCGGCCTGGTCAGCTTCGTGCCCAGCCTCGCCGTCGGGCTCGTCGAGAACACCCCGCTGCCGTTGCCGGTCGACCTCGGCGACGCGCTCGAGCCGGTCACCGACATCCTGACCGCCCCGGACAGCGTGCTCAACTCGGTGGACGACCTGACCAAGCTGCCGTTGACCACGGTGAACGGTCTGGCCGGCACGGTGTTCGGCAACGGCACCTCGGGCACGCTGGCTCTGGCCAACACCGCGCTCAACGCGGTTCGCAACGCCGCGAGCGGCGTCGTCGGGACCGAGCTCGCCGAGTCCATCCCGCTCGCCTCCGCTCTGCACGCGGTCACCAACACGACCGCTGAGCTGGGTCACGTCACCACGCTGCTGGGCACGCTCAACCCTGCGCTCAAGGGTGCCCTCGACATCGGGGTGCTCGGCTCGAACTCCTCGCTGGGCTTTGTGAACCAGCTCCTCGGCATTCCGGGGCTGGTCGGCCTAGTGACCGGGCCCAACGGTGGCATCCTCGGCGCCGCCGAGTCCGCGCTCGGCGAACTCGGTGGCATCACCGGGGCCGGTGACGGCCTGGTAGCCAGCCTGTCCACCACGCTCGCCGGCCTGCCGGGTGGCGACATCCTCGACGGTCTGCCCCTTGGGGACCTGCTCGGCGATGAGGGTGTGCTCAGCCTGCTGGACATCCTCGAGGGTGGTACCGGTGGCGCTGGTGACCCGCTGGCGATCGTGACCGACCTGCTCTCCGGCGTGACTGGTGGCACGGGTGGCGCTGGTGACCCGCTGGCGATCGTGACCGACCTGTTGGACGGCGTGACCGGTGGCACGGGTGGCGCTGGTGACCCGCTGGCGATCGTGACCGACCTGTTGGACGGCGTGACCGGTGGCACGGGTGGCGCTGGTGACCCGCTGGCGATCGTGACCGACCTGTTGGACGGCGTGACCGGTGGTACCGGTGGCGCTGGCGACCCGCTGGCTCCGGTTACCGGGATTCTGGACGGGATCACGGGCGGCGCTGGTGGCGCTGGTGACCCGCTGGCTCCGGTTACGGGCCTGCTGGACGGGCTGACCGGCGGCGCTGGTGGCGCTGGTGACCCGCTGGCTCCGGTTACCGGTCTGCTGGACGGCCTCACCGGTGGCGCTGGTGGAGAGGACCCGCTGGCTCCGGTCACCGGGATCCTTGATGGTCTGACCGGCGGCGCTGGTGGCGAGGACCCGGTCGGCGGCCTGCTCGGAGGCCTGACCGGCGGTCTCGGCGGCATCTGATTCACCGGGTAACCGCAGGATCTGCAGTATCCGCACCACACCGGCAATAGACGAAGGGCCTCACCGTCACGACGGTGGGGCCCTTCGTTTCGTTCCGGCACGGGGTCCGGAGTCAGGGGGCGGGCGGCCCCTCGGTCGCGCCGGCGTCGGCGAACTCGACCGAACCGGAGTCCGTCGAGGTGTCCTCGACCTCGGCCGGTGCCGCAGCCGCCGGTGCCGCCGGAGCTGCCTCGCCGGCCGCCGGTTGCGCGGCGGCGGCCGAGTCGCTCGTTTGCGCCTTCTTGGCCTTCTCCGACTTCGCCGCCTTGCGCTCCGCGGAGGCCTGGTCCTTGGTGCCGGTCTTGGCCTCGGCGCTCTTGGCTGACGCCTTGTCAGCTGTTGCAGCGTCAGATGATCGCTCGGACCCGGACGACTCCGCAGACCGCGTGTCGGCGCTCCCCTCCGTGCTCCCACCCGCGGTCGCTGCGGAGCTGTCCGTGGTGTCCGAGGCGGCGGACTCCGAGGTGTCCGTCGTCCCCGCTTCCTCGGCCTTGGTGTCCTTCGCGTCGGCCTTGGCGCCCTTGGCCGCCTCGACTTCGAGCTCGGACGCGTCACCCTGCTCGGTGCCGGCGCGGGCCTCCTGCACCCCGGGCAGCGCGTTGCCGAGTTCCAGTCCGCTGAACTGGTTGAACGCGAACCCGCCGAGCATGATCACGCTCGCGGCCGCCATGAGCACGGTGGGCGCCTTGCGTCGCTGGGCGACGACCGGCACCGCTCCGGGCTCGCGGTTGCCGGCGAAGCCCTCCAGTTCCAGGGTCGGGCGCGCCGGCTTGGCGACCCCGGCGGCCACGACCACCGGGACGGCTCCGGTGACCGCCGCGCTCGCAAAGACCGCAGTCAGCGCCTCGTCCGTCGCCGGCTCGGACGCGAGCTCGAGGGCCAGGACGCCACCGGTCGCGACCGCCAGCTTCGGGTCGATGTCCCGCTCCAGCGTCACGCCCGGGTAGCGGGCGGACAGCAGCTGGGACACCAGCGGGATCCGCGAGGATCCGCCGGTGAGCAGGATGCGGTCCAGGTTGTTGCGGGTCAGGCCCGCCGAGACCAGGGCCGCCTCCAGGGAGATGCAGGTCTCCTCGACGGCGCCGGCGATCATCGCCTCGAACTCGCCGCGGGTCAGCCGCACCGAGGTCTGCGCCGAGCCGAGTAGCACCGGCACAGTCGCTGTGGTGTCGGCGGACAGCGCCTCCTTGGCATCCACGCACTCCCGGCGCAGCCGCGCCATCGCGGTCACGTGCAGCGGGTCGTCGTGCTCGACTCCCGGAGTCTGCGGGCCCGCGGTGCCGAGAACGTAGGCCAGGACCGCGTCGTCGAAGTCGATGCCGCCCAGGTTCGGCAGACCGCACGGGCTGCCGATGGCGGTGAAGCCCCCGTGGGTCTCCGCCCGCAGCAGGGCGGCGTCAAAGGTGCCGCCGCCGAAGTCGTAGACCGCCACCGTGCTGCCGGCGCCGAGGCGGCCGGTGCCGGCGTAGGCCAGGGCGGCTGCGGCAGGCTCGCTGACCAGCGTCACGTCGAGCAGGCCCTCGCGGACCAGCGCACCGGCCAGCAGTTCTTTCTTGTGTGCGGCCCAGCCGGCCGGGACCGTGAGCGCGATCGCGTCCGGTGCCCCGCCTTCCTGCTCGGCCACGCGGTCGGCGACCATCGCGATCATCTTCGCGGCGATCGCGTGGGCGGTGAGCCCGTCGCCGGCGACGCCGACCAGCAGCGGCGTCTCGTCGCCGATGCGCCGCTTGAACCGGCGGACCACGCGGTCCGGATCGGTGACCGCGCGACGCTCGGCGGGCTCGCCCACCAGGACGGTGCCGTCAGCGCCGAGGAAGAGCACGGACGGCATGGTGGCCGCCCGCTCCCCGAGGGAGACGACGGTCGGTGCAGCGCCGGGGCGGTGGACCACCGCGGCGGTGAACGTAGTGCCCAGATCGACACCCAGTCGGTAACCCATGGCGCGCCAGCCCCCTTGGTCGTGTTCTCAACGGGCCTCATATGACCCGACGTCAGGGGGTGGGGTCGCCCTTGGCGGGGGCAAGATCGTTTGACCGCGAGCGCAGGAAGTGCGTCGCCGCGGGCCCTCGGAGGGGTCGTTCCCGCAGGTCGGAGGCCGTTTGCCTCAGCTTGAACCAGTGTGACTGGAGTGATCAGAAGTGACGGTTGTTACCACTTTTTGCTCTTCTGTCCCACGCGACACACCTTCGTTCCTTGATCCATTTCCCCCAATCGGGCCGCCGGACCGAGATCCCGATCCCCCAACCGAGTGATCTTGATGTGGGGCTTTTCCCCGATCCGCCCGATTCGTCTTCCTACCTAGGTTTCTCGGCAAGCGGCCCGACGGGGGGTCGGCATCACGAACTGAAGACCGAATCTGATGAAGGGTCACGACAATGGCTACCTCCCTGCTCGACTGGATCATCGACCTCATGCGTGACGGCTCCGCTCGCGAGGCATTCAACGACAGCCCGCAGGCGGCCATGGCGACGGCCGGCTTCACCAACGTCTGCGGTGCCGACGTGCGCCCGTTCCTGATCGACGAGCCGTCGATCCGCGAGGTGGGTGGCGTGGACTTCCCGCGGGCCGCCGGCGCGAACAACAACCCGCAGGAGATCCAGTACATCGTGAACAACTACACGATCGAGGCGCCGACCTCGAGCGTCTCCCCGACCCAGGACGGGCCGGAGGTCAACGGCGACGGCAACACCGTCACCGAGGAGAACAACCCGGTCGACAGCTCGACCGACAACTCCGACGACAACTCCACCGACAGCGACTCCGAGGCCGACAACATCGTCACCGGTGACGACGCCGCCGGCGAGGACCAGATCCGCGACAGCCAGCTGACCGACATCGGCCAGGGCATCACCGGCGACGACAACAGCAGCTTCATCACCCTTGTCGACGTCGTGGACACCGGCGACGTGCACGTGCTCTCCGACCTGGTCAACGACACCCTCGACAACAGCCTGAACTTCACCGACAGCCCGGTCCTGCAGGACGTGCTCAACGAGAGCCTGAACGACAGCGTGGACGACCTGCTCCACCACCTGCTCTGAGAACGACCTGCTCCAAGAACGACCTGCTCCAAGAACGCTGCTTCCAGTGTGAGTCCGGCAACGGGCTCTGCCTCTCGGAGGGGAACACCTCGCCGGACCGCAACGTCGGCCGTGTCGCGCCAGATCCCCGACACGCGACCGTCGAGGTGAGAGGAACGGCCCCGTCCCGGTGACAACCGGGACGGGGCCGACGTTCGTGTGGGCTGGAGATCCGGCGCACCCGCGACGTCCGGGGAACTGCGACCCGTTCCCCCAGCCGGACCGCGGAACGAAGGTCCTGATCCCCCAAGCAGGTGATCTTGATGTGGGGCTTTTCCCCGATCCGCCCGGTTCGTCCTTCTACCTAGGTTTCTCGGCAAGCGGCCCGACGGGGGGTCGGCACCACGAACCACAGAGACCGAATCTGACGAAGGGTCACAATAATGGCTACCGCACTGCTCGACTGGATCGTCGACCTCATGCGTGACGGTTCCGCTCGCGAGGCGTTCAACGACAGCCCTCAGGCCGCGATGGCGACGGCCGGCTTCACCAGCATCTGCGGCTCCGACGTCCGCTCGTTCAGCGAGCCGTCCGTCCGTGAGGTCGGCGGCGTGGACTTCCCACAGATCGCCGGCGCGAGCAACAACCCGCAGGAGATCACGTACGTCACGAACAACTACACGATCGAGGCGCCGTCCTCGAGCGTCTCCCCGACCCAGGACGGGCCGGAGGTCAACGGCGACGGCAACACCGTCACCGAGGAGAACAACCCGGTCGACAGCTCGACCGACAACACCGACGACAACTCCACCGACAGCGACTCCGAGGCCGACAACATCGTCACCGGTGACGACGCCGCCGGCGAGGACCAGATCCGCGACAGCCAGCTGACCGACATCGGCCAGGGCATCACCGGCGACGACAACAGCAGCTTCATCACCCTTGTCGACGTCGTGGACACCGGCGACGTGCACGTGCTCTCCGACCTGGTCAACGACACGATCGACAACAGCCTGAACTTCACCGACAGCCCGGTCCTGCAGGACGTGCTCAACGGCAGCGTGAACGACAGCGTGGACGACCTGCTCCACCACCTGCTCTAGGAACGACCGCCCCACAGTGTGAGCCCGGCAACGGGCTCTGCCTCTCGGAGGGGAACACCTCGCCGGACCGCGAGTCGGCCGTGTCGCGCCAGATCCCCCGACACGCGACCGTCGAGGTGAGAGGATCGGCCCCGTCCCGGTGACAACCGGGACGGGGCCGACGTTCGTTGGCGGTCACGGGGACCAGGGGTCAGGAGAGGCACGTGCCGGCACCCGAAGCGGTGATCCAGACAGTCGACGAAGCGCTGCGCATGGTCACCGCCCGCGGCCGCGTCGACCTGGCCAGCCGGCTGCGCAAGACCAAGGACCGGCTGAACGACGACCGGGTCCGGGTTTTGGTGATCGGGGAGTTCAAGCAGGGCAAGAGCCAGCTGGTCAACGCCCTGGTGCGGGCCCGGGTCTGCCCCGTGGACGACGACATCGCCACCTCGGTGCCGACCGCCGTCTACTACTCCGAGAAGCCCGTGGTGACCCTGGTCAAGGAGGACCCGAACGCCGATCCCGACGACGAGTCGACGTCCGATCCGGGTCGAGCGCACCGAGGCCAGCCTGGAGGACCTCGCCCGCTACGTCTCCGAGATGGGCAATCCGGCCAACCGGGAGGGGCTCAGCCACGTCGAGGTCGGGCTGCCGACCCCGCTGCTGGAATCCGGCCTGGAACTGGTCGACACCCCCGGCGTCGGCGGCCTGGGGTCGGTCCGCGCGACCGCGACCCTGGCCGCGCTGCCCGGCGCGGACGCGGTCCTGCTGGTCTCCGACGCCGCGCAGGAGTACACCGGTGCGGAGCTGGAGTTCCTCAAGCACGCCGTCAAGCTGTGCCCGAACATCGCCTGCATCCTGACCAAGATCGACCTCTACCCCGAGTGGCGGCGCATCTACGAGCTCAACCAGGGACACCTGACCAAGGCCGGCATCACCGCCCAGCTGATTCCCGTCTCCTCGATCCTGCGCTGGCACGCCCTGGACCGCAACGACAACGAGCTCAACGTCGAGTCGGGCTTCCCGGTCCTGGCCACCATGCTGACCAACACCGTCGGTCAGGCCGAGCTGCTGGTGCGCCGCGCGGTCGCGAACACCGTCGCCGGCGTCAGCGAGCAGCTCTCCCGCGGGCTGCAGTCCGAGCTCGGGGTGCAGGAGCACCCGGAGACGGTGGAGTCCACGGTCTCGGACCTGCGGGCGGCCAAGGAACGGATGACCGCGCTGCGCGAACGGGGTGCGCGCTGGCAGCAGACGCTCGCGGACGGTGTCGCCGACCTCGCCGCCGACATCGACTACGACCTGCGGGACCGGATGCGCGACATCCAGCGCAACGCCGAGGAGGAGATCGACGTCCTCGGCGACCCGGCCGTGGTGTGGGTCGAGTTCGGGCCCTGGGTGGAGGAGCAGGTTGCCGCCGCGACGTCGGCCAACTTCGTCTGGGCCAACGAGCGGGCCCGCTTCCTCGCGATCCAGGTGGCCGAGCACTTCGCCGAGGACGGCCAGCTCTCGCTGCCCGACCTCGACGCCGGGGCCGGTAGCTCGATGCAGGCGGTCCGCCCGATGTATCTCACCAACGAGGACGACCCCGGGATCGGCGAGCAGGCGCTGATCGCGGTCCGCGGCGGGTACATCGGAACCCTGATGTTCGGCATGTTCTCCACGTTCGCGGGGATGGCACTGCTGAACCCGTTCTCGATCGGGGCCGGTCTGCTGCTCGGTGGGCGCACCTTGCGAGACGAGAAGAAGCGCCTGCTGCAGCGCCGACAGGCGGAGGCCAAGAACACCGTGCGCCGCTACACCGACGATGTCGTCTTCCACATCGGCAAGGACTCCCGCGACATGCTCCGCCGGGTCCAGCGCCAGCTGCGTGACCACTTCACCGAGGTCGCCACCGAGCTGGAGACCTCGCTGCAGGACTCGCTGCAAGACGGCCGAGGCCGGCGCCCGCACCAACAGCGCCGACCGTGAGGCCCGCATCGGTGAGCTCAAGCGCGAGCTGGCCGGGGTGGCCAATCTGCAGCAACTGGCCCGGGCCCTGGTCGCGGTCCCGGCACAGGCGGGCGCCGCCTCATGATTTTCCGCTCCAAGAAGAAGAAGGCCGGCAAGGAATCGGACGAATACTCGGAGGAGTACCAGGAGGACGCGGCGGAGCACGCCCAGGACGAGGAGGACTCGGCCGCCGAGACCCCGGCGCCGGCGGTCGTCCGCGACGTGCCGGTCCCGGCCGCGCGGTCCCCGCTGAGCCGTCCGGTCGCGACCGACATCTGCGCCCAGGTCCGCATGGTGCTGCAGCAGGCCGCCGAGGTCTACGCGGACCACCCGGAGGCGGCGGAACGGATCGAGGCGCACCTGGACCGGCTCGACTCCCCGGTGCGGATCGCGATCGCGGGCAAGGTCAAGGCCGGCAAGTCCACGCTGCTCAATGCGCTGGTGGGCGAGATCATCGCGCCGACCGACGCGGGGGAGTGCACCCGCGTCGTCACCTGGTACCGCAACGCCGCCGCGCCGCGGATCGTGCTGCGCCGCAAGGACGGCGACGCCTACGACCTGCCGATCATCCGGCAGAGCGGCAAGCTCGAGCTGGGTCTCGGCGGGGCCGCCCCGGAGGACATCGACCGGCTCACCGTCGACTGGCCCTCCAGCGACCTGGCCACGATGACGCTCATCGACACCCCCGGTATCGCCTCGGCCTCGGCGGAGGTCTCGGCCCGCACCGAGGACTTCCTCACCCCGGACGAGGAGCAGGGCGCGGCCGACGCGATCGTCTACCTGATGCGCCACGTGCACGCCGACGACGTGGGCTTCCTGGAGGCCTTCCACGCCCACGCGGCCATCGGCTCCTCACCGGTGAACACCGTCGCCGTGCTCTCCCGCGCGGACGAGATCGGTGCCGGCCGGGTGGACGCGCTGCAGTCCGCCCGGGCGATCGCCTCCCGGCTGCGCGCGGACGAGAAGGTGCGCTCGCTGTGCCAGACGGTCGTACCCGTCGCCGGCCTGCTCGCCGAGACCGGGCGCACGATGCGCCAGTCGGAGTTCAATGCCCTCGCCGCGATCGCGGCCGCGGACCGCGAGTACGTCGACGCGATGCTGCTCTCCGCCGACCGGTTCGGCCGCGAGCTGCCCGAGGGCGCGCCGGAGCTGCCGTCCGCGGCGGTCCGCGCCGCCCTGATGACCCGGTTCGGCCTGTTCGGGGTGCGGACCGCGTTGCCGTTGATCCGGCAGGGCATCACCGATTCCACCGCGCTGGCCGGGGAACTGGTGCGCCGCTCCGGGCTCGAGGAGCTGCGCGAGGCGCTGACCGCGCTGTTCACCGAGCGCGGCGACCTGCTCAAGGCCCGCTCCGCCCTGATGGCGCTGGACTCGATCCTGCGCTCCACCCCGCTGGCCGAGTCCGACCTGCTGCTCGCGCAGGTGGAGCGGATCTTCTCCGGCGCGCACGAGTTCGTCGAACTGGCCCTGCTCGGATCCCTGCGCACCGGCGCCGTCGCGCTGCCGAGTGAGCAGCGGGCCGAGGCCGAGCGGCTGCTCGGCGGTACCGGTCAGGCGCAGTTCGTCCGGCTCGGGCTGGCCCCGACCGCCACCGCGGCGGAGATCCGTGAGTCCGCCACCGACGCGATGACCCGCTGGCGGCGCCGGGCCGAGAACCCCGCCTCAGCCCGCCCGGTGGCCGACGCGGCCCGCGTCATCGTCCGCACCTGCGAAGGCATTCTTTCCTCGCTGGCGTAGCAACCCTGAGCGCCCAACTGCGCCGATAGTGGAGTTATCAACCTGTCCGCGGCCGGAAACAGGTTGCCAACTCCACTATCGGCGCAGTTGCGCACCTGGCGCGCAGTTGCGCACCTGGCGAGGCGCAGGTGCCATCTGACGGAGCGTCAGGCCTCGTCGCCGAGGGCGGCGCGCAGCTGGGAGAACAGCTCGCCGCGGCTGGCGGCGCCGAGGCGCTGGCGCATCCGGGCGACGTGGTGCTCGACGGTCTTGGCCGAGATGAACAGCCGCTCGCCGATCTCCTTGTAGGTCAGCCCGGTGACCAGCAGTGCGGCCACCTCGCGCTCGCGCTCGGACAGCGTCGTCGAGCTGAACGGGCTCGACTCGGCCGGCCGGGCCGTCGGCACCGACGGCGCGACTTCGGAGGTCAGGGAGCCGGTGTCGACCAGCGACTCGGCCAGTCCGGCGGCGCCACCGGCGGCGGCCGGGCGCAGGGAACGGGCCACGCTCATCAGTGAGGCCATCACCGCACGGTCGCCCGTGCGCACGGCGGCCTGGCCGGCCAGGCGCGAGGCGTCCCACGCGTGACCGATGGAGTGCAGCCGCCGGGCGGCCGCCTCAACCTCTCGGGCGTCGACCTGACCGGCCATCACGCGCATCCAGCAGCGCGCGGCCGCGGCCAGGACCGCGGCCTGCGGATAGCCGGGGGCAGCGGACTCGAGGATCGCGATGTGGCCTTCGGCATCGGCCGGACGGTCGGCGAGGCTGGCCGCCTGCACGGCGTACCAATGCATCGGCGCCGCCCACAGCGCAGGTTGGCCGAGCCGCTCGAGCAGGGTCCAGGCCTCGGTCAGGTGCGGGGCGATCCAGCTCTCCTCGTGCAGCCGGGCCGCGGCCACCGCGAGCTCGCCGACCGCGTGCAGCACGAACAGGTCGACGGGGTGGCGCACGATCGCCTGCCGGGCGCGCTGCCAGGCGACGCTGAGCGCGCCGAGATCGCCCTCGCGCCTGGCCAGCCCGACCTCGATGGCGGCCGCGGTGAGTTCTTCGCGGGGCTCCAGGGCGCCACCGCCGGGTCCGGTGCTCGCCACCAGGGCGCGGGCGGTGTCCAGGTCGCCGCGCTGCATCGCGGTCCAGGCCTGGAGCATCCGGTAGCGCGACATCGCCGGCTCGCCGCCCAGGCGGACCGCGACGGCGCGGGTCAGGACTGATTCGGCGACGTCGAACTCGCCGCAGTTCAGCGCGACGATCGCGGCCAGGGCGGCCGGCGTCTCGGGCATCAGGGTGCGCTCGGCCGAGGGCTCCAGCAGCATCGCGGCCCGGGCGAGCAGGGACAGGGCGAGGCTCGGCGTGCCGGTGACGCTCTCCATCACGCCCTCGGCCAGCAGCGTCTCGACGCCGTCGGACAGGGTCGGAGCGGGGAGCAGGCCGTGCTCGAGCGCGGCGCGGGCGCCGGCGAGATCGCCGGTGCCGAGCAGCGCCGGGACGGCGAGGACGGGCGGCTCACCGGTCGTGTTCGCCCACCAGCGGTACAGCTGCGCGGTGCGGGAGAGCATGCCGCGGGTGGCCAGCACGGTCGCGGCGACGCTGATCGCCACGTCACGGTCCGGGGCGGTGGCGTCGGAGATCGCGACGTCGGCCAGGCGCAGCGCGGTGTTCAGGTCGCCGACCAGGGCACTGGCCCGGCCCAGCTTTGCGGCCACCGCGGCGATCGGCGTCCCGGCCTGCACGGCGGCGGCGTAGAGCTTGACGGCTTCGGCCGAGGTCGGGGCCTCGTCGGCGCCGGCGGACAGTACGGCCGCCACCTCGGCGCCGGTCATGCCCGCCCCGGCGAGGGCGCGGGCGTGTTCGAGCATGGATCCACCGCGCCGGCTCACGGCGCCGACCCAGGCGGTCCGCATGGCCTGCACCCGCATCGGCGGGGCGAGGCTGAGCAGGGCGTGCCGAGCCAGCGGCAGCAGTGCACCGGCCTCGGTCAGCAGGCCGCTGGCCCGGGCGACCTCGGCAGCGTGCTCGACAGCGGCCGGTGCCGAACCCAGCACGTCCGCGAGCACCTGCGGATTCAGGTCGGCACCGACGGCGAGCGCGAGCAGCAGGCTCAGCGGCTCCGGACCGAGGCTGCTCAGGTCCAGGCGCAGCAGTTCCAGCACGCTGGTGGGGATCTTCGGCGGCGTCCAGCCCGCGTGACCGGGGCCGTCCGGGACGAGTCCGGCACTGCACAGCGCGCTGGCGAGGGCGTCGACCAGCCTCGGGGTGCCCGCGGTCTGGTCGTAGACGAAGGCGGCCAGCGCGGCACTGCCCGATCCGCTGCACAGCCCCTCCACGCGGGCGGCGACCTCGGGGCGGGAGAGCCGGCCGAGCACGATCGGCGCGCGGTGCCGGCCCAGGGCGGCGGCCAGGGCGTCGACCTGGGCCAGGTCCGGGCCCGGCCGGGTGGCCACGACAATGCGCTGGCGGCCGGACTCGACCATCCGGCGCAGGTCGGCCAGGACGGTCTCGGGCAGGGCGCGCGCGTCGTCGATGAGCAGGACGGCATCAGCGGGCGGGGGCCAGTCGGCCGGGTCGCGGTGCACCGTGGCGCCGGCGGCGGTGTAGATCTCGGCCAGGGCATCGAGCATCGCGGTCTTCCCGGTGCCACCGCGTCCGACGATCACCCCGAGCAGGGGACCGGACGGGTCGGCCGCGGCGTCGGCGCAGAGCGCGGGGGCGGCGTGGGAACCGGAAAAGGTCGTGCCGGAGCCGCGGGACGGCCCCATGTCGGCCGAGCCCGCGGTGCGCTGGCCGGGCCCGGGAACCCGGGCCGAGTGGGCGCTGGCCTGCACCACGCGATGCCCCCGTTTCAAACCATGTCCGTGCGGTGACCCCGTCCGCCGGGCCGCGCGGAGACCCGAATGGCTCAGGTCTGCACCGTGGTCCCCGATCGGACGTTGGATCAAGAGGCCTGGTTCCTACGTGAAGAGGCCTCCGTTCCCGATTCTCCCCCTCCAGTCACTCCAGTATCACGCGACGCGGCCGTGCGGCTAAGAAATTGCCTAGCCTCGGCGCATGGACCCGTTCGCGCTCGAGGACCGGTGGACCCCCGTCTCTCCGCGGTTGCGCACGCTGCGCCGGGCGGTGCTCGGCGGAGTGCTCGGTCTGATCGCCGTGCTCACGCTCGGCTCGTCGCTGCTCATGGCGATCGTCGGTGACGCCGGGCCGGCCGCGGTCACGGCGGGCATCTCCGCCACCGTGCTGCTGGCCCTCGGGGCGCTGGGCTGGCGGCTGATCGGCCGGAACTACCAGGCCTGGGGCTACGCCGAGCGGGATGAGGACCTGCTGGTGGTCCGCGGCTGGCTGTTCCGGCGGATGGTGGTCGTGCCCTACGGGCGGATGCAGTTCGTCGATGTCTCCGCGGGGCCGCTGGAGCGCCGCTTCAACCTCGCCACCGTCCAGCTGCACACCGCCGCCGCGGCCTCCGACGCCCGGATCCCGGGGCTTCCGCCGGACGAGGCGCACCGCCTCCGCGACACCCTGGCGCGGCTCGGCGAGGCCCGGTCGGCCGGGCTGTGACCGATCCGACCTTTGACAGCGCCCCGGCGGAGCAGGCGGCGGCGGAGGAGGTGCAGCTCGCCGCGCGGCTGCATCCGCTGACCCCGTTCGCCCGGGGCTGGGCGGCGATGGTCGCCGCCACCGTCGTCATCGGCCAGGAGGCCGTCCGCGACGTCGACCTGCTCCAGCTCGGCCTGATCCTGCTCGCAGTGACCACCGCCGGCCTGCTCTTCGGCCTGTGGTCGTGGTGGTTCACCCGCTACGTCATCGAGGGCGACGACCTTCGTGTGGACTCCGGGATGTTGTTCCGGCGCAGCCGGCACATCCGCCTGAGCCGGCTGCAGGCGATCGACGTCGTGCAGCCGCTGGTGGCCCGCATCCTGGGTCTGGCCGAACTCCGCCTCGAGGTGGCCGGCGGTGGTGCTGCGGAGGGGCGGCTGGCCTACCTGGCCGAGGACAAGGCCGCCGCCCTGCGCGCCGAGTTGCTCGCCCGCGCGGCCGGGGTCAGTCCCGACGCCCCGGAGGCACCCGAGGACGTGCTGGTGCGGGTGCCGGTCTCGGCCGTCCTGACTTCGCTCGTGCTCACCGTCTGGGTGCCGATCGTCGCGGTGGGCATCGGCGCACTGCTGGGAATCGCGATCGTGCTGCGCGAGCCCGAGTTCCTCGTGCCGGTGATCCCGGTGCTGTTCGCCTTCGGGACGCTGGCCTGGCGCGAGGTGGAGGGCGCGTTCGACTTCACCCTCGCCGAGTCCCCGGACGGCCTGCGGCTGCGCCACGGTCTGCTCTCCCGGCGTAGCCAGACGGTCCCGCCGGGGCGGGTACAGGCGCTGAGGATCGTGCAGCCCTACTTCTGGCGGCGCAAGGACTGGGTCCGGGTGCACATCAACGTGGCCGGCTACGCGGGCGGCAACGACGCGGCGCAGAAGCAGACCTCGGTGCTGCTCCCGGTCGCGCCGCGGACCACGGCGCTGGGGGTGATCGGGCGCATCCTGCCGGGGGTCGACCCCGGCGCGGTCCCGCTCCACCCCGCGCCCCGCGAGGCGGCGCGGGCCCGGCCGATCTGGTGGCGCGGGCTGGCCTGGGGCGCCGACGAGCACGTGTTCGTCGCGACCAAGGGCCTGCTTCGCCGCCAGCTCGACGTGGTGCCGCACGGCAAGACCCAGTCGGTCCGGCTGACCCAGGGCCCCTGGCAGCGCCGCAACGGCCTGGCCACACTCCGGCTGGACACCACCCCCGGCCCGGTCGTGGTCGAGGTGGCGCACCGGCTGGTCCCGGAGGCCCGCGAACTCACCGAGACCCAGGCCGCCCGCGCGCGGGCCGGGCGCCGTGGTGCGGGCCCCGAGCGGTGGATGTCTTCCTCGTAGCGTCAGCGAAAGCGGTCGCTGGGGGACCGATCCCGCTGACGCAAGCACCATTCCCCGTCTGGGGTGGATCAGCCGATCCGTCACCTTCGTCTCCACCGACCGGGTGAGACCGTGTTGAGCCGACTCCCAGCCTTCTGTCAGGTTCGGCCCCATCCGGCGTCTGATGCCGGGTCAGGGGGGATGAGTCATGCATCTGAACATCACGGGTCCGCGCGTCGGGATGATCGCTGCGGCGACCGCCGGGACGATCCTGCTCACCGGTGCCGGGGTCGCCGCAGTTCCCGACTCCTCCGGCGCGGCCGGGCAGGTCGTCAAGCTCTGCTACAGCAAGAAGGCAGCCGACACCAAGGACGGCGGCGCCGCCCTGTCCTACTTCACCCCCGGGGTGAACAAGAAGCAGTGCGCGAAGGGGCAGAAGCTGCTCGCGCTCAAGCTCGGCGGAACGCAGAGCAGCCCCGCGCCGGCCGCTGCCACCACCAGCTCGACATCGGCGCAGCCGCAGGAACAGGCGCAGCCGAGCCTGATCGGCGGCAGCGTCGGACCGCAGGGCCCGGCCGGTCCGCAGGGACCGCAGGGGCCGCCCGGGCCGGCGCTCGGGGGGTACCTCTACCGGTACACCACGGGCAAGCTGGCGGCGCTGGTCAACGGCCGCCTCCGGCTGCCCGCCGCGGGTCCGCTGCTCGACTGGGCCGTCGACGAGACCGACTCGGAGTTCACCGCGCTCAAGGCCGGCGTCTACCGGATCTCCTACCAGCTCGACCTGGGTCTCGCGCTCGGCTTCAACAACGGCTCGGTGCAGATCAACCGCCGGGCCGGGTCGAAGCTGGCCGAGGTGAACGGGTCGGACACCGACGCCGAGGCGGAGACGTCGTTCGCCGGCCGGGACATCCTCATCAAGCTCAACGAGGGTGACGTCATCTCGATCCAGACCAAGGGTCTGAAGATCTTCGGCGGCACGCTGATGATCATGCGGATCGCCGAGCTGGACGGGTCCTGACACCTGGTCAGCGGATGGCTGATCCCGTTACTGCCTTGGGGTGAATCCTCGGCAACCGGGCGATCGCAGAACGTTGCGTGCTGCGCCTGCGTGGCGATCGGGTCGTGGTCGATAGCGCCCGATCCGTACCGAAAAGCGCGTTCAACTGACGTCGTACTCACGTTTGCTTCACCACGGTGGGCTCCATAGCTTTCGCCTGCAGTTGAACGCCATTGCCCAGCAGTCAGCTGGCAGTGGTTCCCTGGGGGAGGACCTGAACCATGGCTATGAAGAGTGTGTTGCGAGTCGCGGCCGTGTGCGGCTCGGCGGCCGTGATCGGCGTCGCCGGAGTGCAGGTAGCGAGTGCCAACCTGGCCTCGCCGCAGGCACCGACCAACGCCACGATCGACACCGTGAGGAGCGGCGACGGAGCCGATGCCGGCGAGCGCGGCCCCCGTGGCAAGCGCGGCAAGCGGGGTCCGCGCGGCTTCCAGGGCCCGCCCGGCCAGACCGGTCCGATGGGTCCGGCGTCGTTCCCGGTCAGTGGCGTCTCGACCGGCGAGCTTCCGGGCGCCGACAACGACTCGGGCTTCGGGTGGCGCTTCTACCCGGCGGGCAACCTCGACGGCGACCTGCTGCCGCCCACCATCACCGAGGAGCAACTTCGGAGGGTTCGCCGTCGCGCCGTTCGCGATGACGATCACGAACTTCAGCCTCGACGCCGGTCGCCCGCGACGCCGCCCGGCAACGGGGCCCGCCGGACTGGGTCGATGGTCGTCGACACAGACGGCCCGTTCAGCACGCAGCGGCTCGGACAGGTGCGCGACCTTGCGGTCGCGGCGATCCGTGCTCGCTGACCACCGCTCGCGGGCGACCGCGGTCACGACGGTCCGATCCCGGCCGGCGCACGCTACTGGTTCCACATCCCCGACGGCGGCGGATTCGGACCGGGTGCGTACTTCTCGTACATCCTGAACCGCGCCTGATCAGGCCGGTGTAACGCCCGATGGCGCCTCGCGCAGGGTCCCGGCCGCACGGCCGGGGCCCTCGCACGTTCGCGCTCGCGACGGCTGCCTGACACGATGCGCGGATGAGTGAGCCCGGGCGACCCGGGCGGTCCGGACGCCCGGCCCGCCTGAAGGTCGGCGTGATCGGCGCCGGTCGCGTCGGCGCGGTGCTCGGCGCAGCGCTGCAGCAGGCCGGGCACCGGGTGGTCGCCGCGTCCGGCGTCAGCGCCCGGAGCAAGGAGCGGGCGCTGGACCTGCTCGACGGGATCGACCTCACCGACCCCTTCGACGTGGCCGCCAAGGGCGACCTGCTGCTGGTCGCGGTGCCCGACGACGCGCTCGTGCCGCTGATCTCCGGCCTGGCCGCGGCGCGGGCAGTGCCGGCCGGGACCCTGGTCGCGCACACCTCGGGCCGGTACGGGGCGGACGTGCTGGAGCCGCTGACCCGCACCGGTGCGCTCCCGCTCGCGCTGCACCCGGTGATGACCTTCACCGGCACCCGGGTGGACCTGGCCCGCCTCGCCGGCTGCTGCTTCGGTGTCACCGCGCCGGAGCCGCTGCGCCCGGTGGCGGAGGCCCTGGTTGTGGAGATGGGCTCGGACCCGCAGTGGGTGGAGGAGGACCAGCGCGCGCTCTACCACGCGGCGCTGGCCAACGGCGCGAACCACCTGGTCACCCTGGTCGCGCAGTCCGGAGCGCTGCTCGCCAAGGCCGGGGTGGAGAACCCGTCGCGGTTGCTCGGCCCCCTGCTCGGCGCCGCCCTGGACAACGCGCTGCGCTCCGGAGACCTGGCCCTGACCGGCCCGGTGGCCCGCGGCGACGCCGGCACCGTGGCCGTGCACATCGAGCAGATCGCCGCCGTCTCCCCGGAGGCCGCCGCGGCGTACGTGGCGATGGCCCGCCTCACGGCGGACCGGGCCCTGGTCGCTGGCCTGCTCACCCCGGACGCCGCTGCCTCGTTACTGGCTGTGCTGGGACACCGCCATCCGTTCGAACCCTGAGGTCCTGAGGCGAGCGTCACGCAAACCCGGGATTACGGACCGTGCACAACGGCGTTTACACTCGTGGCTGCCACTGCACGTCCGGTACCCGACGAGGACTGGAACGACGGCAATGACCAATACCGCCCTGCTCGACGCCGCACGCCCCGCCGCGCCGGCGATCGATGTCCCTGTGCGCACCCCCGTGGTCGCCCGCACCCGCGCTGAGCTCGAGGCCGCCCTGGCGGTCCTGCCCGGCCCGCGCGGGGTGGTGATGACGATGGGTGCCCTGCACGACGGGCACGCCGAACTCATGCGCACCGCCCGGCGGGAGTGCGCGAGCGTGGTCGCGACGATCTTCGTGAACCCGCTGCAGTTCGGCGCGAACGAGGATCTGGACAAGTACCCGCGCACCTTCGACTCCGATCTGGCCGATCTGCGCCGCGGCCGGGGTGGACGTGCTCTTCCACCCGGGCGAGGCGGAGATGTACCCGCACGGACGCCCGGCCACCATCGTCACCGCCGGCCCGCTCGGCGATGACCTGGAGGGCGCCGTCCGTCCCGGGCACTTCGACGGCGTGCTCACCGTCGTGCTCAAGCTGCTGAACCTGACGGGACCTCAGATCGCCTACTTCGGCGAGAAGGACTACCAGCAGCTCACGCTGATCCGGCAGATGGTCACCGACCTCGACCTCGACATCCGGATCGCCCCGGTGCCCACCGTCCGCGAGGACGACGGGCTGGCCCGTTCCAGCCGCAACCGCTACCTCACCGACGTCGAGCGCGCGGGTGCCCTGGCCATTTCGCGGGCGCTGCGGGCCGGGGCCACCGCCGGTCCGCTGGGTGCCGAGGCGGTGCTCGCAGGCCGCGAAGGCCACCCTGGCTGCGGAGCCCGGCCTGGTCGTGGATTACGTTGCGCTGCGCGACCCCGATCTTGGCCCCGCACCAGAGCACGGCGAGACCCGCCTGCTGGTAGCTGCGAAAGCCGGAACCACGCGGCTCATCGACAACCTGCCCGTGCACCTCGGTATCCCCGCCCGGAACTGAAGGGACTCGCCACCGTGTTCCGCACCATGCTCAAGTCCAAGATCCACCGCGCGACGGTGACCCAGGCCGACCTGCACTACGTCGGCTCGATCACCATCGACGAGGACCTCCTCGACGCCGCCGATCTGCTCGCCGGCGAGCAGGTCGCCATCGTCGACATCGACAACGGCGCGCGCCTGGAGACCTATGTGATCCCGGGCCCGCGTGGCACCGGCATCATCGGCATCAACGGCGCCGCGGCCCGCCTCGTCCAGCCCGGCGACCTGGTGATCATCATCAGCTACATGGGCGTCAGCGACCGCGAGGCCCGCGAGCTCAAGCCCAAGGTGGTGCACGTCGACGGCCGCAACCAGATCGTGCACATCGACGGCGACCCCGCCGCCCCGGTGCCCGGTGACGGCGACGACCGCGGCGACGTCCGCGGCGACGTCCTGCAGCCGGTTGTGATGAACCGTCACGCGACGCCGCCGTGCGCGTCCGATAGTCCGGGCCGTCCATCTTGATGAGCGGGTTGCCGAGGCGGCTCGCTGCACCTGAGCCCGGATGGGTTCAGGAGGCCGACGTCGTCGTCGTCGGCTCCGGCGTCGCCGGGCTGACCATTGCGCTGCGTGCGGCCGCGCTGCTCTCCGACGGCGGCGGCCGGGTCCTGGTCATCACCAAGGACGTCCTGGCCGCCGGGTCCACCCAGTGGGCGCAGGGCGGCATCGCCGCCGCGCTCGGCCCGGAGGACAGCCCGGCCGAGCACGAGCGGGACACGCTGCTCGCCGGGGACGGCCTCTGCGACCCGGACGCGGTCCGGCTGCTCGTCACCGAGGGTCCGGCCGCGGTGCGCCGGCTGATCGCGGGTGGCGCCGTGTTCGACCTCGGCCTCGACGGTGAACTCGCGCTCGGCCGCGAGGGCGGGCACCGCCGGGACCGGATCGCCCATGCCGGCGGCGACGCCACCGGCGCGGAGATCCAGCGCTCCCTCGTCGACGCCGTCCGCGCGGACACCCGCATCGAGGTCATCGAGCACGCGCTCGCCCTGGACCTGCTGCTCGCCGCCGACGGAGGCGTGGCCGGGCTGACGCTGCACGTGATGGGCGAGGGGCAGCGCGACGGCGTCGGTGCCGTGCACGCCTCCGTCGTGGTGCTGGCCACCGGCGGCCTCGGTCAGGTCTACGAGGCCACCACCAACCCCGTCGTCTCCACCGGCGACGGCACCGCGATGGCGTTGCGGGCCGGCGCGGTGGTCCGCGACCTGGAGTTCGTCCAGTTCCACCCCACCGTGCTCTGGCTCGGTGCCGAGTCGGCGGGTCAGCAACCGCTGATCTCCGAGGCGGTGCGCGGCGAGGGCGCGGTGCTCGTCGACTCCACCGGCCGCCCGTTCATGGCCGGTGAGCACGAACTCGGCGACCTCGCCCCGCGCAGCGTCGTGGCCAAGGCGATCCTGCGGCGGATGCACTCCACCGGCGTCCCGCACGTCTGGCTCGACGCCCGGGCACTCGGCGCCGCGGTCTGGGAGGGGCGGTTCCCGACGATCCTCGCCAAGTGCCGCGAGCACGGCATCAACCCGGTCACCGACCTGATTCCGGTCGTGCCGGCCTGCCACTACGCCTCCGGCGGCGTGCGCACCGACCTGGCCGGCCGCTCCTCACTGCCCGGCCTCTACGCCTGCGGAGAGGCCGCCTGCTCCGGAGTCCACGGCGCCAACCGCCTCGCGTCGAACTCCCTGCTGGAGGGACTGGTCTTCGCCGAGCGGATCGCCGACGACCTTGCGCGGACCTTCCGTGACGGCCTGCCGCCGCGCCGCGTCCCCGCCCCGGACCTTCGCGAGGCCGGCGTCATCGCCGGCAGCGCGCGCCTGCAGATTCAGCAACTGATGAGTGCCGGCGCCGGCGTGCTGCGCAACTCCCGCGGTCTGCGCGACACCGAGAGCGCGCTGATCTTCCTCGGCCGCAACCAGCCGGGCGAGCCGGGCGTGGAGTCCTGGGAGACCACCAATCTGCTGACGGTGGCACGCGTGCTGGTCGCTGCCGCGGGCGCGCGCGCCGAGACCCGCGGCTCGCACTGGCGCGAGGACTACCCGAACCGCGACGACGCCGAGTGGCTCGGCCACCTCGACTGCCGGCTCACCGACGAGGGCGTCTCGATGGTGCACACCGCCGGCCATCCCGGTGTCCCCTCGGCGGTGCTGCTGGCCGAGCTCGGCGAAGCCGGCCTGTCCGCGGACGAGGTTCTCGATTCGGTTGCGCGTGCCCTCGCCGAGGACCTTCCGCCCGGTCGCGCGGACGTCACCAGCACGTCCACCGTTCCGGCCGAGCAGCGCAGCGTCGCCGACATCGTGGCCCGCGCCGACGGCGTGGTAGCCGGACTGGCGGTGGCCCGCGGCGTCTTCGAGGCGGTCACCCGCGGTGCCGCGACCGTGGACGTGCTCGCCAAGGACGGCGAGCGTGTGCGCCGCGGTGACGTGCTGATGTCGGTGTCCGGACGGACCCGCGACCTGCTGGTCGCCGAGCGCACCGCGCTGAACTTCCTGTGCCACCTCTCCGGCATCGCGACCGCCACCCGGGCCTGGGCCGATGCGCTGGCCGGCACCGGGGCCCGGGTCCGCGACACCCGCAAGACCACGCCCGGGCTGCGCGCGCTGGAGAAGTACGCGGTGCGCGCGGGCGGCGGGGTGAATCACCGGATGGCGCTGTGGGACGAAGCGCTGGTCAAGGACAACCACGTGATCGCGGCCGGGGGCGTGGTCGAGGCGTTCGCTGCCGTGCGCTCGCGGTATCCGGAGCTGCCCGTCGAGGTCGAGGTCGACTCGCTGGCACAGCTCACCGCGGTGGTCGAGGCGGGGGCGGACCTGATCCTGCTCGACAACTTCACGCCGGATCAGATGCGGGCCGCGGTGGAACTGACCGCCGGGCGGGCACGGCTGGAGGCCAGCGGCGGGCTGACCTTCGCCGATGCGGCGGCGGTGGCCGCTACCGGCGTGGACTACGTCTCGGTCGGCGCACTCACCCACTCGGCGCCGATCCTGGACATCGCTCTGGACCTTCGTGAGGAGACCGGCTGATGCTGCTCACCATCGACGTCGGGAACACCCACACCGTGCTGGGGCTGTTCGACGACAAGGAGATCGTCGAGCACTGGCGCATCGCCACCGACGCCCGGCGCACCGCCGACGAGCTCGCCGTCACGGTGCACTCGCTGCTGGAACGCTTCGTGCGCCCCGAAGGCTCCGGTGACGGGCCGCTGGTCGACGGTATCTCGATGTGCTCCACCGTGCCGTCGGTGCTGCACGAGATGCGCGAGATGTTCCGCCGGTACTACCCGGACGTGCAGACCGTGGTCGTCGAGCCCGGAGTGCGCACCGGGGTGCCGGTGCTGATGGACAACCCCAAGGAGGTCGGCGCCGACCGGGTGGTGAACTCCCTCGCCGCGGCTCACCTCTACGGCGGGCCGTGCATCGTCGTCGACCTCGGCACCGCGACCACCTTCGACGCGGTCAGTGTGCGCGGGGAGTACATCGGTGGCGCGATCGCGCCCGGTATCGAGATCTCCGTCGAGGCCCTCGGCTCCCGCGGCGCCCAGCTTCGCAAGGTCGAACTGGCGCGCCCGCGCTCGGTGATCGGCAAGTCCACCGTGGAGGCCATGCAGTCCGGCATCCTCTACGGCTTCGCCGGCCAGATCGACGGCATCGTCGAGCGGATGGCCGCCGAGCTCTCCGACGACCCCGACGCCGTCACCGTCGTCGCCACCGGCGGCCTGGCCCCGATCGTGCTCGCCGAGGCCTCCACCATCGACGTCCACGAGCCCTGGCTCACCCTGGTCGGGCTGCGCCTCATCTTCGAGCGCAACACCGCGCCCTAACCCCGCGGGACGACGTGTGACGGTGACGTGTCGGCCCGAGCGGGTGCTTGTCACCCCTCCTGCGGGATGACAGGCGCCCGCCAGGGACGACACCAGAGGGGCATCCCGCGGGAAGTAACCTCTGCGGGTGACTGACGAGGAACTGCCGGAGCAGATGCGGGTCCGGCGGGAGAAGCTGGACCGGCTGCGCGCGGCCGGGGTCGACCCGTACCCGGTGACCTTCGACCGCACCGCGACCGCGGGAGAGTTGGCGGATCGTCACACCGGGCTGGAGCCGGACACCTTCACCGGGGAGACCGTGGGCGTCGCCGGCCGGGTGCTGCTGTCCCGGGTCGGCGGCAAGCTCTGCTTCGCGACGCTGCGGGACGGCACCGGCGACATCCAGGTGATGCTCTCCCTGGACAAACTGGGCGAGGAGTCGCTGGCGGCCTGGAAGTCTGACATCGACCTCGGCGACCACGTCGGGATCCGCGGGGAGGTCATCACCTCCCGTCGCGGCGAACTGTCGGTCCTCGCCGATTCCTGGACGCTGACCGCGAAGTGCCTGCGCCCCCTTCCGGACAAGCACAAGGGGTTGTCCGACCCGGAGTCATTGGTCCGTCAGCGGTATGTCGATCTGATCGTGAATCCCGAGGCCCGGCGGATGCTGGGCATGCGCAGCGACATGGTGCGCTCGCTGCGGAACACCTTGGCCGACGCGGGATATCTCGAGGTCGAGACCCCGATGCTGCAGGCCATTCACGGTGGCGCGAATGCGCGCCCCTTCGTCACGCACATCAACGCCTACGACGCCGATATCTATCTGCGAATCGCGCCCGAGCTGTATCTGAAGCGGCTGGCCGTCGGCGGGGTGGAGAAGGTATTCGAGATCAACCGGAACTTCCGGAATGAAGGCGTGGATGCCACGCACAATCCGGAGTTCACGATGCTGGAGGCCTACGAGGCCTACGGCGACTACAACTCGATGGCGGAGCTGACCCGGCGTCTGATCCTGAACGCTGCGAACGATGCCGTCGGCGGCACGGTGATCCGGCGCGGCGAGGAGGAATTCGACATCGGCGCCGAATGGCGCACCGTCACGGTCAACGACGGTTTGTCCGAGGCGCTCGGAACCGAGATCACCGCGGATACACCGGTGGCCGACCTTCTCACGTTGTGCCAGAAGGCCGACGTTCCGTTCGATCCGGCCTGGAACCGTGGTCAGGTCATTCTCGAGATGTATGAGCACCTGCTTGAGGACCGGACCGTTCTGCCCACCTTCTACCGGGATTTCCCGACCGAGGTGTCCCCGCTGACCCGTGCGCACCGCGAGGATCCGCGATTGGCCGAACGCTGGGACCTGGTGGCATTCGGCACCGAGATCGGCACCGCCTATTCGGAGTTGATCGACCCGGTGGAGCAACGGGCCCGCTTCACCGCCCAGTCGCTGCTGGCCGCCGGCGGCGACGCCGAGGCGATGCAGCTCGACGAGGATTTCCTGCGCGCGCTGGAGTACGCCATGCCGCCCACCGGCGGGATGGGGATGGGCGTCGACCGGCTGCTCATGATGATGACCGGGGCGAGCATCCGGCAGAGCGTGCTGTTCCCCTTCGTGCGTCCCGAATGAGCATCGCGATCCGGCGGGCGCGGACGGCTGACGTGCGGACGATCCAGACCTTCATCGACGTCTACGCCGACGACAAGATCCTGCTCTCCAAGCCCACGGTCCAGCTGTATGAGGACGTCCAGGAATTCTGGATCGCCGAGCGGGACGCCGGTGACACGGACAAGCGCATCGTCGGCTGCGGTGCTCTGCACGTGATGTGGGAGGACCTCGCCGAGGTCCGCACCCTGGCGGTCAGTCCGGACGAACGCGGGACCGGTGTCGGGCATCTCCTGCTGGGGCGCCTGATCGAGGTGGCCCGGGAACTCGGCGTGCGCCGGGTCTTCTGCCTGACGTTCGAGGTCGACTTCTTCTCCCGGCACGGATTCCGCCAGATCGACGGCGTTCCCATTGACCACGACGTGTTCACGCAGATTCTGCAGTCCTACGACGAGGGTGTTGCCGAGTTCCTCGATCTGGAACGCGTGAAGCCGAACACGCTGGGGAACTCGCGGATGTTGCTGACGTTATAGATTGCGAATCAGCGCAATTCCTGCTTTGCTTTTCCCCGATCAGCACAGGCCCGCCGCTTTGAGACAGGGGAATACCCGATATGGCGCAAAAGACGCTCGTCATTCTTGAGGACGATCTGGAGGGCGGCGAGGCGGCCGAGACGGTCTCCTTCTCCCTCGACGGCGTGGCCTACGAGATCGACCTCTCTGTGAAGAACGCCGCTAAGTTGCGCGACGCCATGGCCGCGTATGTCGGATCCGCCCGCCGGGTGGGCGGCCGGGCCAGCCGTGGGAAGGCAAAGGGCACCCGGACCGGGAACGCCCGTACCTCCGAGATCCGGGAATGGGCGCGTACCACCGGGCTGGACGTGAGCGAACGCGGACGTATTCCCGCTTCGATCGTCGAGCAGTACGAGAAGGTGCACAAATAGGACACCAGTACAGACGCCGAGGCCCCACACCGATCTACAGGTGTGGGGCCTTGTTCGCTGCGGGCGTGTAACGGCTGTACTCCTCGCCCGACGTGAGCAGCGGCCCGGGACTAGAGTGGCCGAGGACGGCGTTAGGCCCTCGCACGTTAAGGCCGTAGGGGAGCGCAGAACATGTTCGAGAGATTTACCGACAGAGCCCGTCGGGTGGTCGTCCTGGCCCAGGAAGAAGCCAGGATGCTCAACCACAACTACATCGGGACCGAGCACATCCTGCTCGGCCTGATCCACGAGGGCGAAGGTGTCGCCGCCAAGGCTCTGGAGAGCCTGGGCATCTCGCTGGAAGCCGTCCGCCAGCAGGTCGAGGAGATCATCGGCCAGGGCCAGCAGGCCCCGTCCGGGCACATCCCCTTCACCCCGCGCGCCAAGAAGGTCCTGGAGCTCTCGCTCCGCGAGGCGCTGCAGCTGGGCCACAACTACATCGGCACCGAGCACATCCTGCTCGGGCTGATCCGCGAGGGCGAGGGCGTCGCCGCCCAGGTGCTGGTCAAGCTCGGCGCCGACCTCAACCGGGTCCGCCAGCAGGTCATCCAGCTGCTGAGCGGCTACCAGGGCAAGGAGCCCGCGGCCGCCGGCGGCCCGCAGGAGGGCACCCCGTCCACCTCGCTCGTGCTGGACCAGTTCGGCCGCAACCTCACGCAGGCCGCGCGCGAAGGAAAGCTCGACCCGGTGATCGGGCGCGAGAAGGAAATCGAGCGCGTCATGCAGGTGCTCTCGCGGCGCACCAAGAACAACCCGGTGCTGATCGGCGAGCCCGGCGTCGGCAAGACCGCCGTCGTCGAGGGCCTGGCCCAGAAGATCGTCCGTGGCGAGGTCCCGGAGACCCTGAAGGACAAGCAGCTCTACACCCTCGACCTCGGCGCCCTGGTCGCCGGTTCCCGGTACCGCGGTGACTTCGAGGAGCGCCTGAAGAAGGTCCTCAAGGAGATCCGCACCCGCGGCGACATCATCCTGTTCATCGACGAGCTGCACACCCTCGTCGGTGCGGGTGCCGCGGAGGGCGCCATCGACGCGGCCTCGATCCTGAAGCCGATGCTGGCCCGTGGTGAGCTGCAGACCATCGGTGCCACCACCCTCGACGAGTACCGCAAGCACCTGGAGAAGGACGCCGCGCTCGAGCGTCGCTTCCAGCCGATCCAGGTCGCGGAGCCCTCGCTGGCCCACACCATCGAGATCCTCAAGGGCCTGCGCGACCGCTACGAGGCACACCACCGGGTCTCCATCACGGACGCCGCGCTCGTTGCGGCGGCGACCCTCGCCGACCGCTACATCTCCGACCGGTTCCTGCCGGACAAGGCGATCGACCTCATCGACGAGGCCGGCTCGCGCATGCGCATCCGTCGCATGACCGCGCCGCCGGACCTGCGCGAGTTCGACGAGAAGATCGCCGGCGTCCGCCGGGACAAGGAGTCCGCGATCGACGCGCAGGACTTCGAGAAGGCCGCCGCTCTCCGCGACACCGAGAAGCAACTGCTCGGTGAGAAGTCGCAGCGCGAGAAGGAGTGGAAGGCCGGCGACATGGACATCGTCGCCGAGGTCGACGAGGACCTGATCGCCGAGGTCCTCGCGACCGCGACCGGCATCCCGGTCTTCAAGCTGACCGAGGAGGAGTCGACCCGACTGCTCCGCATGGAGGACGAGCTGCACAAGCGCGTCATCGGTCAGAAGGAAGCGATCAAGGCCCTTTCGCAGGCGATCCGGCGTACCCGGGCCGGTCTGAAGGACCCCAAGCGTCCCGGTGGCTCGTTCATCTTCGCCGGCCCGTCCGGTGTCGGTAAGACCGAGCTGTCGAAGACGCTGGCCGAGTTCCTGTTCGGCGACGAGGACTCCCTGATCTCGCTCGACATGAGCGAGTTCGCCGAGAAGCACACGGTCTCGCGGCTGTTCGGCTCCCCTCCCGGTTACGTCGGGTACGAGGAGGGCGGCCAGCTCACCGAGAAGGTGCGGCGCAAGCCGTTCTCGGTGGTCCTCTTCGACGAGATCGAGAAGGCGCACCCGGACATCTTCAACTCGCTGCTGCAGATCCTGGAGGAAGGTCGCCTGACCGACGCCCAGGGCCGGGTCGTGGACTTCAAGAACACCGTCATCATCATGACGACGAACCTCGGCACCCGGGACATCTCCAAGGGCATCAACCTCGGCTTCGCGGCCGACGGCAACGTCCAGACCGGCTACGAGCGGATGAAGCTCAAGGTCCAGGACGAGCTCAAGCAGCACTTCCGGCCCGAGTTCCTCAACCGCGTCGACGACATCGTCGTGTTCCACCAGCTGCTCGAGACCGAGATCATCCAGATCGTCGACCTCATGGTCCACAAGCTGGACGAGCGACTCAAGGACAAGGACATGGCCATCGAGGTCACGCCCGCGGCGAAGGACCTGCTCGCCAAGCGCGGCTTCGACCCGGTCCTCGGCGCCCGGCCGCTGCGTCGCGCGATCCAGCGCGACGTCGAGGACGCACTGTCGGAGAAGATCCTCTACTCCGAGCTGCGCCCCGGCCAGATCGTCGTGGTCGACGTGGAGGGCGAGGGCGATCAGGCCAAGTTCACCTTCCGCGGCGAGCAGAAGCCGGAGGTCGTCGTCCCCGACGCCCCGCCGGTGGAGCTCGGGTCGGACCTCGGCTCTACGGAGTAGCACCGCCCGGTAGACGGAAATACTCGTCGCCGGCGGCCTCGATGAGGCCGTCGGCGACGAGCCCGTTAAGGGCCCGCTCGCGCTGCTCGGCGCGGTCCCAGCAGGCGGCGAGCGTGGCCGCCGGCACCGGGTCCGGAGCGGCGTCGCGCAGCGCGGCGAGCAGCCGGCCGCGGACCTGGCGGTCGGTGCCGGCGTAGGTCTGCGCCTTGCGCGGCGGACCGGCGTCAGCAGGCCGGCCGGCGGCGTGCCAGGCACACACCTCGGTGACCGGGCAGCGCTCGCACCGCGGGGCGCGGGCGGTGCACACCAGCGCTCCGAGTTCCATCGAGGCCACGGCCCAGCGGGCCGCTGTGGCCGGGTCGTCGGGCAGCAGCGCCTCGGCCGATGCCCGCTCGGCCGCGGTGATCGAGACCGGCGCCAGTTCCCGCCCGTCGATGATGCGGGCCAGGACCCGCCGCACGTTGGTGTCGAGCACGACGTGCCGGCGGCCGTAGGCGAACGAGGCGACCGCGGCCGCGGTGTAGTCGCCGACCCCGGGGAGGGCGCGGAGCTCGGCGTACTCGGCGGGCACCTCGCCCCCGTGCCGCGCGGTGATCGCCACCGCGGCCGCGTGCAGCCGCAGCGCCCGCCGCGGATAACCCAGCCGGCCCCAGGCGAGCACCGCCTCGCCGGGAGGGTCCGCGGCCAGCGCGGCCGGGGTCGGCCACCGGGCCAGCCAGGTCTCGTAGACCGGGAGCACGCGGGCCACCGGGGTCTGCTGCAGCATCACCTCGCTGACCAGCACGGCCCAGCCCCCGGCGCCGGGCGCCCGCCAGGGCAGGTCGCGCGCATGCTGTGAGTACCAGCTCAGAACCTCCGGCACCGGCGAGTCGCCACGGCCCGGCATCGCGTTCGGCCTACCGTGACAAGCACTCATGAACACCATTCTCGACCCGGCAGGCGGGCGCTCCTCGGCGGTGTACTGGCGCCGGCGAGCGGTCATCTTCTCCGCCTTCGCGGTTGTGATGCTGCTGATGGTGAGGGCCTGCGGCGGGGATGGGCCTGATCTGTCCGGTTCGGTGGTGCAGCGCGAGGAAGTGCCGCTGGTTTCGACGTACACCCCGACGCCGAGTGCGACGGCGACCCCGACGGCGGATCCGTCCGCGGATCCGTCCGGGTTCAGCGACCCGGGGATCGGAGACGACCCGGCCGACCCGTACGAGCCCGGGGGTACCCCGGCCCCCCCGTGCGGCCTGCCGGGGATGGACCCGACCATGACCGACGAGGCGGGCGAGCCGCTGTGCGAGGACGCCGACGTCGCGGTGGCACCGACGGGCGGCCCGACCACGAAGCCGACCAAGACGCCGGCCACGTCGGTAGCCACCTCGGCCCCGAAGCCCACGTCCGACAGTGAGGCCGCCGGCCCGCTGTCGTGCGCCAAGTCCGTGCTGACGGTGAAGCTCAAGGCCGACCAGCAGGTCTACGGCAAGGGTGAGAAGCCGAAGCTGTACCTCGGCGTCAAGAACTCCGGCCCGGTCGCGTGCCTGGCCGACCTCGGCTCGCGGGCACTCTCGTTCACGATCATCTCGGGCAACGACCGGATCTGGTCCTCAGACGACTGCCAGGGCAAGGGCATCAGCGACGTCCGCCTGCTCAAGCCGGGTCAGACCATGTGGGCCCGTGCGGTGTGGGGCAAGGTCCGCTCCCAGCCGGGTTGCCCGAAGGGCCTGGACACGGCCAAGCCGGGGTACTACCGGGTCGAGGGATCCGCGGGCGGGGTCAAGGCGGACCGTCGCGCGGTCTTCCAGATCAAGTAACGTCTCTGACGGATCGTCAGACGTAGCGCTCCAGGATCGACGATTCGGCGAGGCGGGACAGCCCCTCGCGCACGGACCGGGCCCGTGATTCCCCGACGCCCTCGACGGCCTGCAGGTCGTCGATGCTCGCGGCCAGAAGCTTCTGCAGTCCGCCGAAATGCTCCACCAGCCGGTCGATGACCGCCGCGGGCAGGCGAGGCACCTTGGCCAGCAGGCGGAACCCGCGCGGGCTCACGGCGCCGTCGAGGGCTTCCACGCTGCCGGCGTGTCCCAGGGCCTTGGCCACCGTGGCCAGATCGAGCAGGTCCGTGGCAGTCAGGGTGTCCAGGGCGGCCAGCGCGTCCCGGATGGTGTACGGATTCTTACCGGTCGGCGGCGGCAGGTAGTCCCGCCCGACCTGCTCGCGATCCGGCTCCACACCGGCGATCAGCTCGTCCAGTTGCAGAGCGAGCAGCCGGCCGTCGGTGCCGAGTTCGACCACATAGCCCTCGATCTCGCGGGCGATACGGAGCACCATCTCGAGGCGCTGAGCCACCGCGGCGACATCGCGGATGGTGACCAGGTCCTCGATCTCCAGCGCGGACAAGGTGCCGGAGACCTCGTCGAGGCGCAGCTTGTAGCGCTCGAGGGTTTGCAGGGCCTGGTTGGCGCGGTCGAGGATCGAACGCGACTCCTCGAGGACATGACGCTGGCCCTCGATGTAGAGCGCGATCAGGTTCATCGACTGGCTGACCGAGATCACCGGCAGGTCGACCTGGCGCGAGACCCGGTCCGCGGTCCGGTGCCGGGTGCCGGATTCCTCCGTGGGGATCGAGGAGTCCGGCATCAGGTGTACCGCGGCCCGGAGGATCTTGGTGCCGTCGCGGTCGAGCACGATCGCGCCGTCCATCTTCGCCAGCTCACGCAGCCGGGTCGCGGAGAACTCGACGTCGAGGGTGAAGCCGCCGGTGCACATCGACTCGACGGTCTTGTCGTGGCCGAGCACGATCAGGGCGCCGGTGTGCCCGCGCAGGATCCGCTCGAGGCCTTCGCGCAGTTGGGTTCCGGGCGCGACCGCAGCCAGCGTCGCACGCAGCAGTGCCGCGTGTTCGGCTCCCGAGCTATCGGGACGCTCGATCGTGGTCACGTTCCCCCACCTGGGCTGTGGCGTCGGCGTCAGGCGCGCTGCACCGTCCCAGCGAGTGTAAACGCGGTCACCTGCGCGTTAGTAAGATCCGACAACACTCTGCGACCGGATCGTCACACGCTTTTTGCCGTGTTGCTCCCCGGCTATACCCCGCGCAGGGAGCGCAGCGGCACGGCCGGCTCGGGAGCGGTGGCGGCGGCCCAGGCCAGCGCGAGGGTCGAGCACTCGATGACGGTCATGCCGCGCGGAGCCGCATCCGCGTTGCCCGGCGGAGTGATGGCCCGTCGGAAACCCAACCGTTGGGCCTCGGCCAGGCGGCGCGCGACGCCGGTGACCGGGCGGATCTCCCCGGTCAGCCCGACCTCACCGAGGGCGATCAGGTCGCCGGGGATCGCCTCGTCGGTGGCCGCGCTGGCAACCGCGAGACATACCGCGAGGTCCGCGGCCGGATCCGTGATCCGCACGCCGCCGACGGTTGCTGTGAACACATCGCTGTCCCCGAGGCGGATCCGCCCGCGGCGTTCGAGCACCGCCACGGCGAGGGCCACCCGGGAGGAATCCAGCCCCGAGGTGGTGCGGCGCGGGCTGTTGCCGACGGCGGCGCCGACGAGGGCCTGGACCTCGGCGACCAGCGGGCGCCGGCCCTCGACGGTGACGGTGACGCACTGGCCGGGAATGCCGGCCGCGGTGCGGGAGAGGAACAGGCCGCTCGGGTCGGGCAGTTCCTCGATGCCGTCGTCCTTCAGACCGAAGCAGCCGACTTCGTCGGAGGGCCCGTAGCGGTTCTTCACCCCGCGCACCATGCGCAGCCGTCCGGTGCGCTCGCCCTCGAAATGCAGCACGACGTCGACGAGGTGCTCGAGCACCCGGGGTCCGGCGATCGACCCGTCCTTGGTGACGTGCCCGACCAGCACGGTGGTCATGCCGCGGTCCTTGGCGAGGCGAGTCAGCCCGGCGGCGACCTCGCGGACCTGGGTGACGCCGCCGGCGCTGCCGTCGGCGTCAGGGCTGGACATGGTCTGTACCGAGTCCACGATCAGCAGCGCGGGGTTCAGCTCGGCGACGTGCTCGGCGACCGCGCCCAGGTCGGTCTCGGCAGCCAGCCACAGCGTGGGCTCGAGCGCGCCGACCCGGTCGGCGCGAAGCCGCACCTGGGCCGCCGACTCCTCGCCGGTGACGTAGAGGACCTTCGCGCCGGTGTGGGCGAACTTGGCCGCGACCTCGAGCAGCAACGTCGACTTACCCACGCCGGGCTCGCCGGCCAGCAAGACCACCGCGCCGGCCACCAGGCCGCCGCCGAGCACCCGGTCGAGCTCACCGACCCCGCTGGGGGTGGAGGCGGCGTCGTCCGCGCTGACCTCGCCGATCGGCACCGGGATCGATCGCGGGACGATGCGTCCGCCGGTCCGCCGGGTCGTGCCGAGCGAGGCGGCGCACTCCTTGAGCGTGCTCCAGGCCTGGCACTCGCCGCAGCGCCCGACCCACTTGGCCGTCTGCCAGCCGCACTCGGTGCACTTGAACGCCGTCGCCACCTTCGCCATGGTTCGAACATTAGTTCGTATGACCGACAGCTCCCCGCAGGCGCGCGGAGCCACGCCTGCCCCGCCACCCTCACCCCGCCGAAAGCGCACAGCTGCACCTCGACACGCCGCCGCGAAGGTGCAAGTGCGCGCACTCGCGGAACCTGGTCCGGAGCGCCGTCTCGAGTGTGCTCAGCTGCACGCCATCTACGGCGTGTCCCGGTGCAGGTGTGCGCGTTCGGCGGGCGGGCGCGCGGGCGCGCGGGCGCGCGGGCGGGCGGGCGCGCTCCGCTCATGCATGAGCGGAGCGTCGATTTTCCAGGACGATCGGCCCCGTTTTCGATGCCCCGCTCATGCATGAGCGGGGCGGCGGCGGCGGGTGCGGCAGGATGCGGGCGTGGAGCTACTGCATAGCGGCAAGGTGCGCGACGTCTATCTCGACCCCGCGACCGACGACCTGATCCTGGTCGCCTCGGACCGGATCTCGGTCTACGACGTCGTGCTGCCGACGCCGATCCCGGACAAGGGCGCCATCCTGACCCAGCTCTCGCTGTGGTGGTTCTCGCAGCTGGCCGGGATCGTCCCCGACCACGTGATCTCGGCGACCGACGTGCCGGCCGAGTGGGCCGGGAGGGCGATCCGCTGCAAGCGGCTGCGGATGGTGCCGGTGGAGTGCGTGGCCCGTGGCTACCTGGCCGGGTCGGGCACGTCGCAGTACAACGCGACCGGTGCGGTCAGCGGGGTGCCGCTGCCGGAGGGGCTGGTCGAGGGATCGCGGCTGCCGGAGCCGATCTTCACCCCCACCACCAAGGCCGCGGTGGGCGACCACGACGAGCCGATGACGTTGGAGCAGGTGCGCGCCGAGGTCGGCCCGAACCTCGCCGACGAACTCGTCGAGGTGACGCTGGAGATCTACACCCGCGGCGCGGCGCTGGCCGCCGAGCGGGGGATCATCATCGCTGACACGAAGATCGAGGTCGGCCTCGACGAGCACGGCAAGCTCACCCTGGGCGATGAACTGCTGACCCCGGACTCCTCGCGGTTCTGGCCGGCCGACACCTGGTCGCCGGGTCAGGCCCAGCCGAGCCTGGACAAGCAGTTCGTGCGGGACTGGGCCGCAGGCACCGGGTGGGACAAGAAGCCGCCGGCGCCCGCCGTGCCCGAGGACGTGGTCGCGGCCACGCGGGCCCGGTACGTCGAGGTCTACGAACGCCTGACGGGCTTGAGCTGGACGTGAGCGAGCGCAGCGAGTGAACCCAATGACGGGGTCGCACCTGGACGGCGCCGTCCCCAGCCCGAACATCTGGGACTTCCCGGAGATCTACGAGATCGAGAACCGGGCGGTCGACCCGGACCGGGTCATCGAGACCGCGATCGCGGAGCTGGTCGCGGACTCGCGGGCCGGCCTGCTCGGTGCGGACTCGACCTGGGGCCACGTCCTCGACGTCGGCTGCGGGAACGGGTTCCACCTGCCCCGCCTGGCCGAGCACGCCGAACGCGTGACCGGGGTCGAACCGCGGGCGTCGCTGGCCGCGGCGGCGATGCACCGGGTCCGGCACCTGAGCAATGTGACGATCCGTCAGGGCGTCGCGCAGGAGCTGCCGCTGCCCACTGCCTCGGTGGACGTCGCGCACGCGCGCTGGGCGTACTTCTTCGGCCCGGGTTGTGAACCCGGGCTGAACGAACTGGCCCGGGTCGTGCGCCGCGGTGGCCTCGCGGTCGTCCTCGACCACGACTCGACCCGCTCCGAACTGGGTCGCTGGTTCACCGACGGACTCGTCGTCGACAAGGTTCCGCGCGACGTCGGCGCCTACGAGCGGTTCTGGGCCCGCGAGGGCTTCTCGCGCAGGCAGCTCGACGTGCGCTGGCAGTTCGAGAACTCCGAGGACCTGGCCGCCGTGCTGCGCATCGAGTTCCCCGTCGAAACCGTCCAGCGTGCGCTGGCCGAGATCGGCGACCGCCTGGAGCTCGAAGCTGCGGTCAACCTCTGGTTCCGGTCGCTACTGAAGTCAGCCGAGGGTCTTCGAGGTCGGCGGCGTCGGCGACGCCGACCGCGGAGTCCACCAGGTGGTCGAACCAGCGCAGGATCAGACCTTCACGCAGGGCCCACGGGCAGATCTCCAGCCTTTCCACCGAGAACAGGTCCATCGCGGCGTCGGCGACGATTGCGCCGGCCAGCATCTGCCCGGCCCGGCCCGGCGAGACGCCGGGCAGTTCGGCGCGCTCGGCCGTGGTCATCGTCGCCATCTGGTGCATCCAGTGGACGACGTCGGCGTGCGCGAGCGTCCGCCGCGCGTACAGGCCCTCGGTCGACGGGGCGGCGCCGGCCATCCGGGCCAGCTGCTTGAAGGTCTTCGAGGTCGCCACCGCGAGATCCGGCGGTCCGAAGCGCAGCATCGGCCCGCAGGCCCGGGCGATCTCGGCGCGCACCGCCTTGCGCAGCGCGTTGAGCTCGCGCTCCGGCGGCGGATCGCCGGTGAAGAAGTCGCGGGTCAGGCGGGCGGCGCCGAGCGGGAGCGAGGTGGCGGCGTCCGGCTCGGAGTCGATGCCGGTGGCCAGTTCCAGCGAGCCGCCGCCGATGTCGAACAGCAGCAGGCGGCCGGCCGACCAGCCGAACCAGCGCCGGACCGCGAGAAAGGTCAGCCGGGCCTCGTCGCCGCCGTCGAGCACCTCCAGGGTGACCCCGGTCCGGCGGTGCACCTCGGCCAGGACGTCGTCGCCGTTGGCGGACTCCCGGATGGCCGATGTGGCAAAAGCCATCACCTGTTCCACGCCGGCGTCGGAGGCCACCGTCACCGACAGCTGGACAGCCTCGACCAGGGCTCTGACGCCGTCGTCGGAGAGCGCGCCACGCTCGTCCAGGTGGTCGACCAGACGCAGCTCGGTCTTGTGCGAATGCGCGGCCCAGGGACGGGCGCCGGAGTGTGCGTCCATGACCAACAGGTGAACGGTGTTGGAGCCGACGTCGAGGACCCCCAGGCGCATGGAAGCGACGCTATCGCGCCAATGCGCACGCCGTTCATCTGCACGCTCTACCCTGGCCCGATGCCTGAGGTGCCTCTCGACTTCCCGCGCGCGTGGGCCGAGTTCCCCGACCCCGCCAACGCCAACCAGATCTTCCGCTGCGACCTGACGTGGCTCACCTCGAACTACCGGTGCATCTTCGGCAACGGCTGTCAGGGCATCCAGGAGGGGCGCGGCTCCGACGGCTGCTGCTCGATGGGCGCGCACTTCGCGGACAAGAAGGATCAGAAGCGGGTCCAGAAGTACGTCGACCAGCTCACCGACGAGACCTGGCAGTTCCGCAAGGTGGGGCTGAAGAAGGGCATCATCGGCAAGGGCCCGGACGGCGACCCGCAGACCCTGGTGCACAAGGGTGCGTGCGTCCTGCTGAACCGGCCCGGCTTCACCGGCGGCGCCGGGTGCGCCCTGCACGGCCTGGCGCTGAGCAACGGGCAGAACCCGCTCGAGACCAAGCCCGAGGTGTGCTGGCAGCTGCCGATCCGGCGCGCCTACCGCTGGGTCGACCGGGTCGACGACACCCGCTATCTCGAGGTCACGATCACCGAGTACGACCGCCGCGGTTGGGGCCCGGGCGGCCACGACCTGCACTGGTACTGCACCTCGGCCACGGAGGCGCACACCTCCCCGGAGATGGTCTTCGAACATTCCGCGCCCGAACTCATCGAACTGATGGGCGCACCTGCCTACGAGGTCCTCGCCGAACTGTGCCGGGCCCGGAAGGCCGAGGCGGCCCCGATCGCGCAGCACCCGGCCTCCGGCCCTTCCTGCTGCAGATCACCAAGAACCCCTACACCGACACGGCGCAGCCCGAGCCGCAGGCGGAGGTGGCGCCGATCGTGCCGCGGCCACGCGCGAAGAAGTCCGAGAAGCCGGGCGTGAAGAAGCCGAGCAAGCCGGTCACCAAGTCGGCGAAGAGCAAGTCCAAGTCCAAATCGAAGGCGCGCGGCAAGTCCTGACGGACCGTCAGGTCGTCAGACCGGACTGCATGGCGAACACGACGAGCTGAGCGCGGTCGCGCGCGCCCAGCTTGACCATCGCGCGGCCGACGTGGGTGCGCACCGTCGCGGGGCTGAGCACCAGCGCGTCGGCGATCTCGTCGTTGGAGGCGCCGGTCGCGACCCAGCCGGCGATCTCCTTCTCGCGCTCGGTGAGCAGATGCAGGTGCGGATGCGGTACCCCGGCGCCGGTGCGGCGGACGCCGAACTCCTCGATGACGCGCCGGGTCACCGCGGGGGAGAGCAGCGAACCGCCGTCGGCGACCACCCGGATCGCCTGCAGCAGTTCGGCCGGGTCGGAGTCCTTGACGAGGAACCCGCTGGCGCCGGACTGCAGCGCGGTGAACACGTACTCGTCCAGGGAGAACGTCGTGAGCATGACGACCCGGGTACCGGCCAGAGCGGGGTCGGCACTCACCTCGGCCAGCACCGCCAGCCCGTCCTTGCCGGGCATCCGGATGTCCAGCAGGGCGACGTCCGGCTTCGTCCGCCGGATCATCGCGAGCGCCTCGGTGCCGTCCTCGGCCTCGGCGACCAGCTCGATGTCGTCGGCGTCGTCGAGCAGGACGCGCAGGCCCATGCGCACCAGCGCCTGGTCGTCGGCGATCGCGACCCTGATCACCGCGGTTGCTCCGCAAGGGGGAGGGTGGCGACCACGTCGAATCCCCCGTCGGCGACCGGGCCGGCCGTCACGGTGCCGCCCACGGACTCCGCGCGCTGCCGCATCCCGCTGATCCCGCCGCCCGCCGTTCCGGACGGGGTGGCGGCGCGCGGCACCGTCGTCGCGCACGGACAGCGTCAGCTGCCCGGGCTCCCAGGCTGTGCGCACGGTGATCGCGGTGGCGTTCGCGTGGCGCAGCACGTTGGTCAGGGACTCCTGGACGATGCGGTACGCGGCGTGGCCGAGGTCGGAGCTCACGCCGACAGCCTGCCCGGTGGTGCGCAGGTCCACCGACACCCCGGACCGGCGGATCCGCTCGACCAGGGCGGGGATGTCGTCGATCCCCGGCAGACCGGGGGTCAGCGGGGCGTCGGCGCCCGGGGTGCGGAGAGATTCGAGGGTGGCGCGCAACCCGTCGAGCGCCTCGGTGCTCGCGGCCCGGATCTCCTCCAGAGCGATCCGGGCCTGCTCCGGCTTGCGGTCGAGCACGTGCAGCGCGACGCCGGCCTGCATGGCGATGACGGCCAGACCGTGCCCGGCGACGTCGTGCACCTCGGCCGCGATGCGCAGGCGCTCAGCGTCGGCGGCCCGCGCGGCCTCCTCGCGCCGGGTCCGCACCCGGCCTTCGGAGCGCATCCGGATCAGCGCGCCGATCGCCCACGGTGCCCCGAGCCAGGGAGCGGCCGCGAGCAGACCGACCCACGCGGACTCGCCCGGGTCGCGTCCGAACCGGATCGCCAGGCCGGTGGTCAGGACCGCGCCGATCGGCACGATCACCCGGACCTGGCGATCCCAGGGCGTCGCCGCCGCCGCGACGATGGTCACCAGTCCGAGCCCGATCAGCACCGGACCGAAGGAGTACCCGATGCCCAGGTACGCGGAGACCGCGACGGCGCTCACCGCCAGCGACGGCACCGGAAGCATCGTCGCGGTGATGAACGGCGCCGAGGCGCAGAACGCGAGCACGTAACCGAGCACGTCCATGTCGCGGAGGGCGTCGTCGTCGCCGTGCGCCGCGCCCGCGGTGCCGACCATCGTGAAGACGAGCAGCAGCAGCCCGCGCAGCACCTGCCAGAGGTCCGGCCGGTTCGGTCGCTCGCGCACGCCCCGACAGTAGGCCGCCAGCGCGGACGATGCGCTCGTCACGCCACGTCCCGGCGGGTGAACGAGACCGCGGCGACCGTGGCCGCGAGGGCCGCGTAGACCGCGCTGGTCGCAAGCGCCTGGCCGGCCGAGACGTCGTCGCGGCCACCGGCCACCCATGCCTCGAGCAGCAGGCCGGGGAACACCGAGTTGGCCCCGCTCCAGGCGTCGGCCAGGATGTGCTCGAACGGCCCGGCCCAGGCGATGCCGATCGCCAGTGCGACCGGGACCGATCGCACCACGAAGGCCAGCGCGGTGCCGAGCAGCGCGTAGCCGGTGACCCAGATCAGCACCGTGCCGTAGTCCGCGACGGCGGCCCCGAGCGCGTCCGCGCTCGTCCAGCGCGAGGCGTCGACGCCCTGGCCGCCCGCCAGCACGCGGGCGGTGGTCCACCCGAGTACCTCGGCGATCGCCAGCAGCACCGCCGCCGAGCACAGCAGCGCCGCGAGCTTGCCCGCGAGCAGCCGCAACCGGGCCGGCTGGCGCAGCACCATCGTGCGGATGTTGCCGCGGGAGAACTCACCGGCCATCGCCGCGGTGAAGCTGACCAGCACGAAGAACCCGGCGAAGGCCAGCGAGGTCGCGAACACCTGGGTGCCGCCGCCGGCGGCTGCGAGTTCCTCGACCGTCAGGCCCGGCCCACCGCCGTAGCCCTCCCGGGCCGGCTCCGCCGAGGACAGCAGCAGCGCGGCCGACCCGACGGAGAACACGACGGTGACGGCGAGCGCGATCAGGACGGTGCGGCGCTGCCACAGCTTGATCAGTTCGAAGCGCAGGGCGCGGGTCATGAGCTGACTCCCTCGGTCTGGCTGTGCAACACGCGGTTCAGGTAGTGGGTCTCCAGGTCGGGCCGGCGCACACCGAGTTCGGCGAGCACGATGCCCTCGCCGATCGCGGCTCGGTTCACCGCGACCGCGACCTCGCGGGCCGCGTCGACCCCGCCGCGCGGTACCGGGATCAGCACGCCGTCGCCCGTGGTCACCACCTCCTCGCCGCCGCGCTTGGCCAGTTCGACCAGGCGGGCGAGGTCGGAGGCGTGCTCCGGGGCCGCGTGCACCTGCGGCACCGCGGTGGCGAGGAAGCCGGCCGCCGGGCCCTGGTAGAGCAGCTCGCCGCGGTCGATCACCAGCAGCCAGTCGCAGACCTGCTCCAGATCGCCGAGCAGGTGCGAGGACACGAACACGGTCCGCCCGCCGTCGGCGATCCGGGTGATCAGCTCGCGCATGTCCCGCATGCCGACCGGGTCGAGCCCGTTCGACGGCTCGTCCAGGATCAGCAGCTCGGGGTCGCCGAGCAGGGACGCGGCGATGGAGAGCCGCTGCTTCATCCCGAGCGAGTACCCGCGGTACCGGTCGTCGCCGCGCCCGCTCAGCCCGACGAGCTCGAGCAGCCACGGCACGTCCGCGGCGTCGTGCCCGCCGAGGGCGGCGAGCGCGCGCAGGTTCTGCGCGCCGGTCAGGCCCGGCCAGAGCGCCGGGCCTTCGATGGTCGCGCCGACCCGGTCCATGTAGCCCCGCGGTTGCGCCAGCGGGGCGCCGAGCACGGTCCCGGTGCCGCCGCTGGGGCGGACCAGCCCGAGCAGCATCGCCATCGTGGTGGTCTTGCCGGCGCCGTTCGGGCCGACGAAGCCCGCCACGACGCCGCGGGGGATCTCGAAGGACAGCCGGTCGACGACGGCTTTTCTGGATGCACCGCCGCCGTAGTTCTTGGTGAGTCCGGCCACGCTCACTGCGGAATTCGTCATGGCTCGAGGGTCGCGATCTTCGCCCTCACCCGCGTCCGCCCAGCAGCGGCTCCTGGACTACGCAATCCGACGTACACGTCCGCGTCGCACCCGGCGTCCTAGGGTGGGTGCATGACCGCTGGGGAGCCCGCCGTTCCCCCCGTCCGGGGTGTGCAGGTGCCGGACGCCAAGGTCTGCCTGTCCACGTCCTCGACGTACCCGGAGTCAACGGGCGCGGCCTTCGAGCTGGCGGCCAACCTGGGCTTCGACGGCATCGAGGTGATGGTCGGCGTCGACCCCGTCAGCCAGGACGCCGATGCGCTGCGGCACCTGTCCGAGTACCACCAGATGCCGATCATCGCGATCCACGCCCCCTGCCTGCTGATCACGCAGCGGGTCTGGGGGACCGAGCCCTGGGTGAAACTGGACCGAGCCCGGGAGGTCGCCGAACTGCTCGGCGCCGAGGTGGTCGTGGTGCACCCGCCGTTCCGCTGGCAGCGGGACTACGCCAAGGCGTTCGAGGCCGGGCTGGCGCACCTGATGGAGGAGACCGACATCGCCTTCGCGGTGGAGAACATGTACCCGTGGCGGGCCCGCGGTCGCGAGGTGCAGGCCTATGCGCCGGACTGGGACATCGTCGACCGGGACTACCCGCAGGTGACGCTCGACCTCTCGCACACCGCGACCTCGCACTCCGACCCGCTGGCGATGATCGACGCGCTCGGGGACCGGCTGCGCCACCTGCACATGGCCGACGGCTCGGGCTCCAACAAGGACGAGCACCTCATCCCCGGCCGCGGCACCCAGCCCTGCGCGGAGGTGCTGGAGACGCTGGCCCGACGCGGCTTCACCGGCTCGGTGGTGCTGGAGGTGAACACCCGCCGCTGCTCGAACCGGCGCGAGCGCGAGGCCGACCTGGCCGAGGCGCTGGCCTTCACCCGGCTGCACCTCGCGGCGCCCGCCGAACGCTGACGCCGAGGCCGACCTGACCTGACGATTGGTCAGAACCCGCGGTACTTGCCCCCCTCAGCCCTCCAGGGGAGTCGGGAGTTCCGCCGAGGCCTCGGGCGTGGGCGCCTGCTCAGGGCGTCGACGTCCTCGAGCAGGGCCAGCCAGCCCGGGTGGGTGAGGGTCGCGTCCGGCTCGCCCGGAGCGGCGCCTGCGCCTGTGATCGCCCCTCATGACCTGATTGCAGCCCCGCGACCTGCCCGGAGACAGAGTCGAAGGTCCCGCCGAACGATCGAGGTCCTTCAGCCGTTGACAGGGCACGGCACGGCGGCAGCAGACTGGGCAGATGGTGAGGCTGGTTCGCCGTACGGAATGCCCCTAGCCCGGGGTGCGGGCCCGGCGAACGACGATCTCGCCGCGCTCGTCGACTCCTCGGCGGAAGCTGTGCTCCACGTGGACGCGGCCGGTCGCTTCACCATGTGGAACCGCCCCGCCCGGCGGATGTTCGGGCGGCCCGACGACGCGATCAAGGGGTCCCGCCTGTCCGAGTTCCTGGCGGGTGAGGACCTCGTGCGCTGGGCCGCGGTGCTCGCGGACGCGCGCGACGGCACCCGTTCCGAGGGAGTGCGACTGGATCTGCACCGTCCCGACGCCCAGGTCGTCCACGTGGCGGTGACCGTCACGCCCGTGCAGGCGGCGGACGGCGCCCCCGGCGGGTCCTGGGTCGGCGCGCGCGATCTGACGGAGCAGCTGCTGGCCCAGCAGACCCTCGCCGAGAACGAGCAGCGCATGCGCCGCAGTGAGGCGCTGGCCGCTGCCGGGAGCTTCGTCGTCGGAACGGGCGCCGCGACGGTCCAGTGGTCGCACGGCATGTACGCGATCTTCGGGGCGGACCCGCTGGACTTCGAGCCGTCCCTGTCCGCGCACCTGGCCCTGGTGCACCCGGACGACCGCGGGGCGGTCGAGGACGCCTTCCTGCAGGTCCTGAGCGGGTCCCGGGCGGTCGAGCTCGACCATCGCCTGGTCCGCGCCGACGGCTCGGTCGCCTGGGTCTTCCTCGCGGTGGAGCCGACCCGCGACCTCGAGGACCGGGTCATAGGCGCCAGTGGTGTCTGCCAGGACGTGACGCAGCGACACGACGCCGAAGCCGCTGCGCGCGCCTCCCTGCAGCGCGAACGGGCCGCGATCGAGGAGCTGCGCCGGGTCGACGCGGTCCGGGAACAGTTCCTGGCCACGGTGTCGCACGAGTTGCGCACGCCCCTCACCGCCATCCTCGGCTTCGCCGCGCTGCTGGGAGAGATCGCCACCGAATACGCGGACCTCCTGGAACCGATCGAGCGCAACGGGCGCGCCATGCATCAGATGGTCGAACGCCTGCTGGACTACTCGCGGCTCGAGGCCGGCGGGGTGGCGATCAAGCCGCGGCCCGTGCTCCTCGCGGACAGCATCCGGGCCTGCGCGCACCAGTTGGAGTCGGCCCTGACCGGCCGGCCCGTGGTGGCGGAGGTGGACGAGGCCCTGCTGGTGTGGGCCGACCCGGATGCGCTCGAACGCATCCTGGTCAATCTGATGGGCAACGCGGCGAAGTACAGCGAGGCATCGTCAGCGATCACCATCTCGGCCGAGCAGGGTCGGCGCGGCGTCACGGTGTCCGTGCTGGACCGCGGACCCGGGGTGCCGGAGAAGTACCGCACGCGAATCTTCGAACGGTTCTTCCAGGTCCCCGACCGGACTGCCGGCACGCCCGGGACCGGAGTCGGGCTGGCGATCGTCCGGCAGTACGTGGAGCTGCACGGCGGTCACGTCTGGGTCGAGGACGCCCCTGAGTCCGGTGCCAGCTTCCGGTTCGAGCTGCCGGCAGGCCCGACCGCCGATGAGTGACGTTCTGGTCGTCGACGACTCGGCGGACATCAGGTTGCTCGCCCGCATCCTGCTCCGACTATCCGGTCACCTGGTGCGCGAGGCGGGTAGCGCTGAGGAGGCACTGGCGCTGATCGTGGCGGAACCGCCGGATGTGGTTCTGCTGGACCTCCAACTGCCCGGGATGGACGGGTGGGGTCTGCTGGCGGAACTGCGCGCGCAGGGACGGTTGGAGCGCACGCGCGTGGTCCTGTTCTCCGCTCACGTCGGTCCCGTCGAGCTGCGCCGCGCCCCGGAGGAGGGGGCGAGCGCCTACCTGGTCAAGCCGTTCACCGCGCAGGACCTGCTCGCCGCCGTCGAGCAGGCGGCGACCTGACCTCAGGCGACGGGCTGAACCAGGGCGCGGACCCGGGCCAGCAGGTCGGTCGCCGATGTGGGTGGGCCGTCCCCGGAGTCGAGCAACGATTCGGCCAGGGACTTCAAAGAGAAACCGGCGTGCTGACGCAGGGCGGCCAGCAGGTCGGCGACCTCCTGCGAGTCGCGAATGGCCTTCAGCGCTTCGACGACCTCGTCCGTGGTCTGGCCGCCACGGGCGCACGTCGCCCAGCCCGCGACGAAGGCGAAAAGGATCCCCACAGTTATGCCTCCTGGACGGGCTCGGGCTGAACCCGCGTCGCCGTGAGCCGGAACTGCACGCTGACATCGGGATAGATCTTGAGCATCAGGACCGACGGCAGATCGATGTCGAAGTCGCGGATGTCCACGAGCTCACTCCCCGACGCGAGCAGGGTGTCCGCGTCCTGCAGGGCGAGGCCGACAGTTCCGGTCAGCCTACGGGTGGCGCCGCGGATGGTGAGGTCTCCCTCCGCCACGAACCGCCCGCCTCCCCGGGACCTCGCGGCGTGCAGCTCGACCGCGATGAGGGGGAAGCGCCGCGCGTCGAGGCGCCGCCGTAGCTCCGCGTCGTAGAGCGATTTGCCGGAGACGAGCGCGACCACGGGGATCTCCAGGCGCGCCGAGATCGGCACCGCGGAGTCCAGGTCGTCGCCGGACATCGCGAACTCGGCACATCCGTCCAGCGTCATGGATCCGAAGGTGATCGGGCCGGCGCTGCTGCGCGCCTCCACCAGGAGCGCCGACTGCTCCGGGACCACGAGGAACGTCTCCCGATCACCCACGTGGCCACCCGCCTCCTGGCTTCACCGTAGCCCGCACGGCTCAAGGTGGGGAGTGCCGCCGCCGACAAACGGCAGGAGCCGACCTGGCGCCGTGTCCGAAGGAACCCGTCCCGTGGACCCGGAAGACCGGGACGCTCGGGCCCGTGGAGGGCGCCGAACTCGCCGCGCTGTGCGACGCGCTCGTCCACGTCGGCGCCGAGTGGGGGCCGGCAAGATCGGGCGGACAGGCCCTCGTCTCCCCGAGCGGTGACTTAAGTCCCTGGTAAGCGCACGCGGACCGGAGTGTGCTGGGTCTGCCGGCACGGGCCGGGAGCAGGGCATGCCCAGGAGGCGTCGACATGACTGTCACGACCGTCGAGATTGCCCCCGGCGCGGTGAGCCGGCAGCTGCGGATCCAGGTGCGCGAACACTTCGAGGACGAGTACCTGCGGCTACGCGCCGTCGACCGGCCTGCGTTGCTGTTGGCGAGCCTCGAGGCGGACGACGACGGAACCGACGTCGTGGCCGTGGAGCGGGCGCTCGCGATCTCCGACTACCAGATAGCCGCCATCCACGACTATCTCGGGACCGTCCACGACCCGCGCCCCCACGACCTCGTCTGCCTGGACTGCTGTGTGCTGCTGGACCGGGGCGATGGCCCCGACTGGTCCTTGGTTGCCGCGCTGCCCGAAACCGACCTGCCGGTCATCGCTGTCGACTCAGCGCTCGGCCGCGCGCTGATCGGCGCCCGTCCGGGCCAGGTCGTCGAGTACCCGACTCCGGTCGGCCCGCGGACGGCGCGAGTGCTCGCCCTGGCGTAGAGCGTGGCCGATGACTGCCGCTACCCATAGCGAAGGCTTCCTGACGTCCCAGCGTTCTGTGCAGACTTCTGCGGGTCCCGACCACGCAGCACGCGGTTGCCTCCGAGAGGTCGAGTGCCGGAACCACCGAGCGCTTCGACGACACGCACTCAAGGGCTGGACGGCGCAATGCTGAAGAAGACTGTGATTTCGCGTAGGTGGGACCGGAGGTCGTGCCGGCGCTGCTGGCGGCGATTCTCGGGGTGCTGTCCGGCACCGCTAACAACAACAACTTCAGGATGGCGTACGTCGACTCCGACGCGGCCCGCCGTCACCCCCCGGGTGTGCCTGGTCTATTCACCATCCGGGAAGTACGGCGGCGTCCAGCCGAGGTAGCGGGCGTTCCACTTCTCGTCGATCGTCCACGCCGGGACGATGCTGATCTTGCCCGGCGTGATGATGTCGTTGCTGGCGACGTAGCCGTCCCCGAGGGAGATCGCCACGTGGCCGGCCCGCAGGCCGGTGTCCCAGAACATCAGGGCGCCCGCCGGAGCGTTGCGCTGACGGTGGTGGCGCATCGAGTTCGGCGTGAACAGCCAGTGGTCGATGGCGTAGCGCGTCCCGGAGTGGTCCCAGCCGTAGGCCTGCGCGGTGAAGTTCAGGCAGAGGTTGTACCAGCCGTAGTCGCCGGCCATGGCGCGCGCCCACCGGACCGCGCTCGCCGCGGCGCGCGGGTTCGGCAGGGGGGAGTAGAGCGAGCGCGAGGAGTTGGTGACGCCGAGGCCCTTCGCATAGGCGGGGGCGAGCGCCTTGATCTCGGCGATGTACTCCCGGGTCACCGGCAGCTGGGCCAGGCCGACGTCCGCGACCCGGTTCCAGCCCAACCGGTAGGCGGCGAGGGCGAGGGAGAGCCGGTCGCCGCGCTCGTTCGACTCCACGGCGGTGCGGTAGTAGTAGCAGAGCATCCGGGCCTGGGCGTCGATCGCGTCCGCGGAGTCCAGCGGGCTGGAGGTGCCGTCGCCGTCCGCGTCCTCGCCCCAGGCGGTCCACATCCGGGAGGAGAGCTGCGCCAGGCCCTTGGTGCCGTAGTCCCCGACCTTGGTGGCGTCCCAGCCGCTCTCGACGTCGATCAGCGCGGCCTGCAACCCGGCCGGCAGGTGCGGGCAGGTGTAGGCGGCCTGCTGCAGCGCCGACTTGAAGCGGGTCGGTGCCCCCCCGAAGCTCGCCTCCTCCGGCGCGGCCGTCGCCACGGCGAACAGCCCGGCGATCAGAGGCATCACGGCACCGCCGATCACGGCGGTTACGCGCCGTAAGCGCATGTCAGCTCCCTACGTGTGTTCGGACCGCGGGCGGCGGAGGGCCGGCACTGTTCTCTGCTGTTCTCTGCGGCCGGCGAGTACTGCAGGCAACAGAGGGCGAAATGGTACGAATTTGTTTCATGATCCTTCGGGGTTTCCGGAGTAATCGCAGGTCGGAGCGGCACTACGGAGCCTGGAACGGGCACGATGGAGCCGTGCTGCGCTCCGCACTCCTCGCCGCCTCCCGCTCGGACCGGGTCCGCGACCTGATCACCCACGCGCCGGGCACGCGCGAGGTGGTCCGGCGCTTCGTCGCCGGCTACAGCCTGGACTCGGCGCTGGGGGTGGCGCGCACCCTGATCGCAGGCGGCCTGCGGGTTTCGCTGGACCATCTCGGCGAGGACACCGCCGACCGGCGCCAGGCGGAACACATGCGGGACGTCTGCATCAGCGCACTGGGAGCTCTGGCCGACGCCGGCCTGACCGGCGGCGCGGAGGTCTCGCTCAAGCTGTCGTCGCTGGGCCAGGCCCTCGGGCCGGACGGCAACCGGATCGCGTACGAGAACGCGGCCAAGGTCTGCGCGACGTGCTGCGGCGAGCGGCACGACGGTGACCCTGGACATGGAGGACCACACCACCACCGACGCCACGTTGTCGGTCCTGCGCGACCTGCGCGCGGACTTCCCCTGGGTCGGCGCCGTGCTGCAGGCCTACCTGCGCCGCACCGAGTCCGACTGCCGGGACCTCGCCTACGCCGGATCGCGGGTCCGGCTGTGCAAGGGCGCGTACCGCGAGCCGGCCTCGGTCGCCCACCAGGAGCCGCACGACGTCGACCTGTCCTACGTGCGCTGCCTGAAGGTCCTGATGGCCGGTCAGGGCTACCCGATGGTCGCCTCGCACGACCCGCGGATGCTGGCCATCGCGGCCGACCTGGCCGCCCGCGCCGGGCGTAACCCGGGCGACTTCGAGTACCAGATGCTCTACGGTGTGCGCCCGGACGAGCAGCGCAGACTGGCGGCCGCCGGGGAGACCGTCCGGGTCTACGTGCCCTTCGGCGAGGAGTGGTACGGCTACCTGATGCGTAGGCTCGCGGAACGTCCCGCCAACGTCGTGTTCTTCGCGCGGGCACTTCTCACGACATCGTGAGCCGAAAGGGTTGATGCAGATGGGCCAGCGGGTTGCCCTGCTCGGCGGCGGCAAGATGGGCGAGGCGCTGCTCGCGGGCATGCTGCGCGCCGGCCGGACGGCGGCCGACGTCGTCGTCACCGAACGCCACGACGAGCGCGCGGCCGAGCTGCGCGACCGCTACGGGGTGGCCACCCCGGACGCCATCGAGGCGGTGAAGACCGCCGACGTGATCGTGCTCGCCGTCAAGCCGCAGGACATGGGCGTGCTGCTCGCCGAGATCGGCGACGTGGTGCGCGCCGACCAGCTGGTGATCTCGGTGGCCGCCGGCATCCCGGCCGCGTTCCTCGAGCGGCACTTCAGTGCCGAGGTCCCGGTGGTCCGCGTCATGTCCAACACCGCCGTCTTCGTCGACGAGGCGATGAGCGCGATCTCGGCCGGCGCGCACGCGACCGCCGAGCACATGAAGCTGACGGAGGGCCTGCTCACCCCGGTCGGCGAGGTGATCCGGGTGCCGGAGTCGCAACTCGACGCCGTCACCGCGCTGTCCGGGTCCGGCCCGGCGTACTTCTTCTACCTCGTCGAGGCGATGACCGACGCCGGCATCCTGCTCGGGCTTCCGCGCGAGGTGGCCCACAAGCTGATCGTGCAGACCGCGATCGGTTCGGCCCGGATGCTCAAGGAGTCCGGCGAGCACCCGGTCAAGCTGCGCGAGGCGGTGATGTCGCCGGCCGGCACCACGATCGCCGCCATCCGCAAGATGGAGGACCACGGCGTGCGCGCGGCGATGATCGCCGCCCTCGAAGCGGCGCGCGACCGATCACGAGAGCTGGCCTCGGGGCACGGATGAGCCAGACCAAGGCGCCCGCCCGGCGCCTGCGCTTCGAGGCGCTGCACCCGGAGTCCTCCGCCACCACGCTCGAGCTGTTCTTCGACCTGGTCTTCGTCTTCGCCCTCACCCAGGTCACCGCGTTCATGGCGAAGGACCCCGGCGCCGAGCGTCTGACGCAGGGCATGCTCATGATTGGCCTGCTGTGGTGGTGCTGGGTCGCCTACTCCTGGCTCGGCAACGTGGTCAAGGCCGACGAGGGTGCGCCGCGGCTCGCGATGCTGACCGCGATGGGCGCGATGTTCGTCATCGCGCTCGCGATCCCGGAAGCCTTCGACGACGCGGCCGGCGGCATCTCCGCGCCGTACGCGATCGCCGTTGCGTACTTCGTGCTGCGCGGCATCCACCTGCTCACCATGTGGTGCCTCGCCGCCGGCGACGCGGGCCTGCGCCGTCAACTCCTCCGCTTCGCGATGTCGCAACTGACGGCCACCGGACTGCTGGTCGCCGCCGCCGCCGCAAGCGGGGACACCCGGACCTGGCTGTGGGTTGCTGTCCTGGCCGCCGACTACCTGGGCAACGCGCTCGGCGGCGCCGAGGGCTGGCGGCTCCCGGCGGCGCGCCACTTCGCCGAACGGCACGGGTTGATCGTCATCGTGGCGCTGGGGGAGTCGATCGTCGCGATCGGCGTCGGCGTCTCCGACCGGCCGTTCTCCGGCGCGATCGTCAGCGCCAGCCTGCTCGGCCTCGCGCTGACGTCCGGGCTGTGGTGGCTGTACTTCGACACCAGTGCGCTGATCGCCGAGCGGGCGCTGGCCGATGCCGATGAAGCCGACCGCGCGCGGATGGGCCGCGACGCGTACAGCTACTGCCACCTGCCGATCGTGGCGGGCGTCGTGCTCCTCGCCCTCGGGATGAAGAAGGTGCTGGAGTACGTCGCGGACACCGAGCACCACGACCTCGGCGACCCGCTCAAGGGCGCGGGACTGTTCGCGCTCCTGGCCGGGGTCATCGTCTATCTGCTCGGGCAGTCGGCGTTCTACTACCGCTGCACCCGGCGCGTGAAGGGGTTCCGCCTCGGTCTCTCGGTGGCGTTGCTGCCGATGTTCGCCATCGGGCCGCAGGTGCCTGCCATGCTCAGTCTGGGGATCCTCACCGCAGCGGTAGCCGTCGTGGCCGCGTGGGAGACCCACGTCTTCGCCGAGGACCGACACGAGGTCAGGCACAGCGCCCACGGCGACCCGCCCCACCACGAGGAGCACAACCCGGATGCCCAGGGCGACGTCGAACTGACGTAATGTCAGAAGTGCCGGTTATGCCCGGCTTAAGCCGACCCGGGGTTTGTTTGTTTCGCTGAACCGTCGCGAACGGCTACCTAGCATGGAACGCATGCGATCTTGGTCCGCGCGGGGACGGACGAGCGCGGCCGTTGTGCTGGCCGCGGGCCTCTGCCTGACCGGGCTCTCCGCGTGCGGGGGCGATGACGACTCGATCGAACTCGGCCTGGTCGAGAAGCGCTCGGTCGCCGAGGTCGTCGAAGCGGCGGGCGCCGTGGTGGCCCGCACCCAGGTGCTCGCTGCGGGCCCCGGCCGCGGCCACCGTCGACACCCTGGCCGTGGAGTCCGGCGACATGGTGAAGAAGGGCGACATCCTGCTCACGCTGGCCTCGCCGGCGGCCGAGGACGTCCTCGCGGCTGCCCTTGCCGCGGCCGAGGAAGTGGGCGACGCCGAGATCGACATCCCCACCAGCGGCGAGGACCTGGCCGACGGCGAGGCGGCGCAGGCCGCCGAGAAGGCCTTCGACGATGCGGACGCGCTGGCCCGGACCCTGCCCGAGGGCCCGGCCCGAGACGCCGCGTTGGCCCAGACCGCGAGCATGCGCGCCTCGTTCACTGCCGCCCAGGCGCAGGCCCAGGCCGCCATCGACAACTTCACCGCCGGCCTGGGCAGCCTCGCCGAGGCGTTGTCCTCGATCTCCGCCGCGGGCCGGCTCCAGACGCAGGCCGCGGTCGCGGCCGCGCGGCGCACCGTCGAGGCGCTGACCATCCGCGCCCCGGCGGACGGTGTGGTCAGCCTCGGTACCGGAGCGGGCAACGGCGGCGTCGACCCGAGTGCGCTGCTCGGCTCCCTGCCTCCTGAGGCCTCTGCGTTGCTCGGCGCCGGTGCCGGTTCCTCGGCCGGTTCCCCGACCGGCGGGGCGATCAGCGTCGGCGGACCCGTGGAGGCCGGCGGACTGCTCGCCACCGTCATCGACGCCTCGGAACTGACGCTGCGCGCCGAGGTCGACGAGACCGACATCCTCACCGTGACCGAGGGCATCCCGGCCGAGATCGAACTCGACGCAGTCCCCGGCGCCGTGTACCCGGCCGAGGTGAAGTACATCGACCTGGCGCCGACCACCTCGGCCCGCGGCGGCGTCGGCTACGCGGTGACGCTCTCGCTGCAGCCCGGCAAGCTCGCCGACGGTTCGGACGCGCCCAAGCCCCGGCCCGGCATGAGCGCCGTGGTGAGTCTCAAGGTCGCCGAGGCCCCCGACACGATGTCGGTGCCCGCGTCGGCGATCGTGCGCGACGGTGCCGCGGACACGGTGTGGCTGGTCGAGAACGGCAAGGCGGTCCGGCGCGAGGTCGCCCTCGGCGCCGAGGGCCAGGAGTACGTTCAGATCCTGCGCGGGCTCGAGGTCGGTGACAGCGTGGTCGTGCGCGGTGCCGACGAGGTCCGCGACGGCGACAAGGTCTGACGGGCAGTCAGGCATGATTGAAGCGATCGGGCTGGAGCGGACCTACCGGCTGGGCGACTCCGATGTCGGCGCGCTGCGCGGCGTCTCGCTGAGCGTCGCCGCCGGTGACTACGTCGCGATCACCGGGCCGTCCGGGTCGGGCAAGTCCACGCTGATGCACGTCCTCGGGGCGCTGGACCGGCCGACCGCCGGCATCGTGCGCATCGACGGCAAGGACGTCAACACCCTCGGCGACGGCGACCTGGCCGAGTTGCGCAACGCCACCATCGGCTTCGTCTTCCAGTCCTTCGCGCTGCTGGCCCGTACCTCCGCGGTGGACAACGTCGCGATGCCGCTGCTCTACCGCGGCATGCGCAAGTCCGCCCGCCGCAAGCTCGCCGTGCAGGCTCTGGAGAAGGTCGGGCTCGCGCACCGCCTGGACCACCGGCCGAACCAGCTCTCCGGTGGTGAGCAGCAGCGGGTCGCCATCGCCCGGGCCCTGGTCGGCGACCCGAAGGTCGTCTTCGCCGACGAGCCCACCGGCAACCTCGACACGCACAACGGCGAGGAGGTCATGAAGCTCCTCGGCGCGCTCAACGCGGACGCCGGCGTCGCCATCGTGCTGGTCACCCACGAGCCGGACATCGCGGCACACGCCTCGCGGCAGATCCAGATCCGGGACGGCCTGATCGCCTTCGACTCGGCACTCCCGAGCGGGCAGAACACCGGGCCGGCGGCGGCATGACCGTCCTCGAGGGCTTCCGCGTCGCGCTGGAGGCGCTGCGCGCCAACCGGCTGCGCAGCCTGCTCACCATGCTCGGGGTGATCATCGGCGTGGCCGCGGTCGTGCTGCTGGTCGGCATCGGCGGCGGCGCCAAGCAGGAGGTCACCAGCCAGGTCGAGGGTCTCGGCTCGAACCTGGTCATCGTCGTGCCCGGCAAGTTCGAGCTCGGGGCCGCGCCGACGGTGAGCCGGCTCCAGCTCTCCGACGCGGACGCCCTGGCCCGCGTGGTCGGCAACCCGGACGCGGTGACCGCCACCGTGCAGTCCGGGGAGATCGCGCGGGTGGGCACCCGCGAGGAATTCACCACGATGACGGGGATCAACGAGACCTACGCGACCGTCTTCGACCGCCCGCTGGCCCGCGGGCAGCAGATCACCTCCACCGACGTCGACACCCGCCGCCGGGTCGCGGTGCTCGGCTCGCAGGCCGCCGACAACCTGTTCGGCGACGTCGATCCGATCGGCCGGCAGCTCACGCTGGCCGGCGTGCGGTTCCGCGTCATCGGGGTGTACGAGGAGCGCGGCTCGGCCTTCGGGGTGAGCCGTGACGCCGAGGTGCACGTCCCGATCACCACCGCGCAGCGCCTGCTCGGCGTCGACCGGGTGGACGCCCTGGTGGTGAAGGCCCCGACCTCGGACCGGGTCGAGGAGCTGCGCCCGAAGCTGGAACAGGCGCTGATCGACCGCTATCCCGGCGAGGAGTTCTCCGCCGTGACGCAGTCTCAGATCCTGGGGACGATCGGCAAGATCCTCGGCCTGCTCACCCTGGTGCTGGCGGCGATCGCCGCGATCTCGCTGCTCGTCGGCGGCGTCGGGGTCTCGAACATCATGCTGGTCAGCGTCCGCGAACGAACGCGCGAGATCGGCCTGCGCAAGGCCCTGGGCGCCCGACAGCGCGACGTGCTGCTGCAGTTCCTCATCGAGGCCGTGATGCTCACCGCGGTGGGCGGCCTGATCGGGATCGCGATCGGCGTCGGCGGCTCGCTGCTGATCGACGCGTTCTCCCCGGTCCCCGCCGTCATCACCTGGTGGTCCCCGGCGATGGCCTTCGCGGTCTCGGCCGGCGTCGGCGTCTTCTTCGGCGTCGCCCCCGCCCGCCGCGCCGCCCGCCTCGACCCCGTCGTCGCCCTCCGCACCGACTAGCCGCCGCTGCCCCCGCCACCCGCCACTTCACTGGCCGTATGTATGCCTCACTGGCTGGGTCGGGCCAGTGAGGCGGGGTCTCAGGCAGTGAAGTGGCCGGGGCGGCCAGTGAAGAGGAGGCCTCAAGCAGGGGTGGCCCCGCACCGACTGAGCCACCGCCCCATCCTCACCTCCACCTCACTGGCTGAGATGACGCTTCACAGGCGTCGGGCCGGGCCGGTGAGGCAGGGGTCCGGCCAGTGAAGTGGCCGGGGCGGCCAGTGAAGTGGGCGGGGCGGCCAGTGAAGTGAGGACGTGGGCGGTGGGTCAGCCGTGGCCCGCGGCGACGGCGACGGTGTAGATCGCGACGCCGGCCAGCGCGCCGACCACCGTGCCGTTGATGCGGATGAACTGCAGGTCGCGCCCGACCGCGGTCTCGATCTTCTCCGAGGCCTCGGTGGCGTCCCAGCGGCCCACCTGGTCGCGGATCAACGCCACGACCTGGTCGGCGTAGTTGGTCACCGCGTAGCGCACGGCCTGCTCGAGGCCGCGGTCGATCTTCGCGGCGAACTCCACGTCGGTGACCATCCGGCGGCCGAGGTCGGAGACGAACCGGCCGAGCTGCTGCTCCAGGCTGACCGTCGGGTTGTCCAGCAACTCGCGGACCGAGCCGAGGTAGCGCTCGACCACGGCGCGCAGCCAGGACTCCACGGCCGGGTTGGCGGCGATGTCGCGCAGCACCTCGTCGATGCCGCTGGAGGCTGACGGGTCGTTGGCCAGCCCGTCGGCGAACCGCTCGAGGATCTCGTCGAGCTGAAGGCGGACGGGGTGCAGCCGCCCGACCTGCTCCATCTCCTCGAGCAGCGAGAGCATCCGGTCGATGATCTTGTCCACCCGGCGGTCGGTGGACCACACCCGCGCCGCGAAACCGAGACCGTCCAGGAACAGCGACAGCTCGCGGTGCACGGTGTCGCGGTTCGCGGCCAGCTGCGCGCGCAGCCGGGGCAGACTCAGCTCGACGATGGGGTCCTGCGCGCGGTTGGCCACCGCGGTGGCGAGCAGCTGGCCGACCTCGCGGGCGTACGAGCGCCGGTCCAGGTCGCGTCGCACGTGCTCGAGGAGCATCGAGGAGACCAGTTCGTCGTCGAGCGTCGCGACCACCGCGGCGATCGCCCGGGACAGTTCGCGGCCCACCGCGTCGGCGGTGGTCGGGTCGAGCAGGCGCTCGCCGACCCTGCGCACCGGGTCCGCGCCCCGCACCCGTTCGACCACCAGGTCCGGGGTCAGGAAGTTGCCGGAGACGAACTCGCCGAGCTTGGTGGCGATGTCGTCCTTCTTCTTCGGGATCAACGCGGTGTGCGGGATCGGCAGCCGCAGCGGGTGCCGGAACAGGGCGGTGACGGCGAACCAGTCGGCCAGCCCGCCGACCATCCCGGCCTCGGCCGCGGCGCGCAGGTAGCCGGTCGCGGTGTTGTCCGGGAGCGCGAAGGAGAGCAGGAACAGGGCGGCCGCGAACGCCAGCAGCCCGGTCGCGGCCAGCTTCATCCGCCGCAGGCGACGCCGGGCCACCGGGTCGTCGTAGCCGCCGAGGACGCCCGGAATCACCACATTCGCCACGCTATCCGGATCGGGGTGCTCACCCTCCGTACCAGTCCGGTGCGGATCTGGGCACACCAGTCACATTTCGGTGGTGCGCGACCTAACCTGACGGCATGGACGCGGAGGTCGAGGCCTGGCTCTCGGGCACCGTGCTTCCCGACTTCGGGTCGCAGGTCGCCTACGACGAGACCGCGCGCGCCTGGTTCACCGAGCTGTACACGACCGCCGGCGCGCTCAGCGGTGAGGCCCTGTGGTCCGCCGCCGTCACCCACCAGTTCGAACTGGCCAAGAACGCCGTCCTCGCCGTCTACGCCGACCTGCGCGCCACCCTCACCGACCGGTCGGTGACCATCAGCCCCGGAGATCAACGGCTTCGTCGTCCGGATCAGCTGCGACGGGCAGTACTCCGAGCACGACGGCGGCCGGATGCTCGCCTTCGGCGCGCACCAGGCGCTGCTCGAGGTGGCGACCACCGTGCAGGACCTGCTGATGTCCCAGCACTGGACGGCCTGGCCGGAGTGCCCGGAGCACAGCCGGGCCCTGCTCCCGGAGCGCGGGGACCTGCCGATCTGGGGCTGCCGGACCGGTCCGCACGCGGTCGCCCCGATCGGCTCCCTCGCCCGGGTCGTGCCGCCCGCAGCCAGCGCGGGCTGATCGCTCCACACCACCGCCGGGTAGCGTGACGGACGTGTCGTGCACCGGTCCGGTCCAGGTGATGTGGGACCCGCGACTGATCGGCTACGACTTCGGGCGTGGTCACCCGCTGGCCCCGATCCGGGTCGATCTGACCATGCGCCTGGCCCGCGAGTTCGGCGTCTTCGAGCACCCGCACGTGCGCACCGTCGCCGCCCCGCCGGCCGACGAGAAGGTGCTCCGCCTGCTCCACCAGGCCGAGTACCTGGCCGCGGTCCGCCGCGCCGGCGAGGACCCCGACGAGGTCGACCTCTACCGCGGGCTGGGCACCGGCGACGTCCCGACCTTCGCCGGCATGTACGACGCCTCGGCCCTGGTGGTGGGCCAGTCGGTGGCGGCCGCCGAGGCGGTCTGGTCCGGCGAGGTGCTGCACGCGGTGAACATCGCCGGCGGCCTGCACCACGCGATGGCCGGCACGGCGAGCGGGTTCTGCGTCTTCAACGACGTCGCCCTCGGGATCGCGCGTCTGCTCGAACTCGGGGCCACGCGGGTCGCCTACGTCGACGTCGACGTCCACCACGGCGACGGCACGCAGGCGCTGTTCTGGGACGACCCGCGGGTGCTGACGATCTCGCTGCACGAGTCCGGCCAGTACCTGTTCCCCGGCACCGGCTTCGCCGACGAGATCGGCGGGCGCGGCGCCGAGGGCCGGGCCGTGAACGTCGCCCTGCCCCCGGCCACCGACGACGCCCGCTGGCTGCGCGCCTTCGACGCGGTGGTCCCGCCCCTGCTGCGCGCCTTCGCCCCCGAGGTGCTGGTGACCCAGCACGGCTGCGACAGCCACGTGAACGACCCGCTGGCCCACCTGGCGCTCACCGTCGACGGTCAGCGCACCTCCTACGCCCGCCTGCACCAGCTCGCCCACGAGGTCGCCGGCGGGCGGTGGCTGGTCACCGGCGGCGGCGGCTACGACCTGGTCGGCGTCGTGCCGCGGGCCTGGTCGCACCTGCTCGCCGAGGCCTGCGGCGTCCCGATCGACCCGGAGGCCGAGACCGCCCCGGGCTGGCAGGCGCACGTCCGCAGCCTCGGCGGCACCCCGCCGCAGCGTATGACGGACGGCGGCGTGCTCGACGGAGGAGCGGCCGCGTTCACGCCCTGGGACGGCGGGGACCCGGACGACCCGCTGGACGCCACCGTGCTGGCCACCCGCGCCGCCGTCTTCCCGAGCCACGGGCTGACCGCGTGAGCGTTCCGACCCGCGACGAGCTGCGGGAGCAGCTGGTCCAGGCCCGCATCGCCGGTGACGTCGCGACCTCGCGCGAGAACAACCTGCGCAACTTCCACCGGGTGGTCACCGGCGACGACTACGCCGGGTTCGGGCTGGACCTGGATCCGGCCTGGGGCTTCGACGAGGTGCTCGAGGTGATGGCCCGCCGGTGCGGGGTCTCGCCCGACCCGGACCACGTCCACGGCGACGACACCATCGATCCCGAGCCTCACCCTCGACGGGCTCGACGCCGCCGCCGAGATCCTCACCAAGGCCGCCCGGACGCGGGCGCGGGTGATCGTCGCGACCGGCCATCCGGCCGGCCTCCTGCCGGTGCACCTCGCGGTGGCGGCCCGGCTGCGCGCGGCGGGCTGCACCCTGCTCGCCCCGGCGCAGGGGTGGGAGTACGAGGAGTGGCGGCGCAACCGCGAGGAGATCCGGGAGATCCGCTACGTCGCCGACGTCGCGATGGTGTCCAACCGCGGCGAGCTCTGCCACACCCATTCGGCCTATCCGATGCGCGAGATGTTGGCGGCGCTGCGCCGAGCGGGTGAGGCGCCGCCCGATCTCGTCGTCGCCGACCACGGATGGGCCGGCGCGGCCGGACTGGCCGGCGCCACCGTCGTGGGCTTCGCCGACTGCAACGACCCGGCGCTCTTCCTCGGCGCCGAGGAGGGCAAGATCGCGGTCGCGATCCCGCTCGACGACAACGTCCAACCGCATCTCTACGGTCCGATGACGGCCTATCTGCTCGACCGAGCAGAAATCTGATGGTCCGTTCGGGCAAAGAACTGACCACCCGGACGGGTGAACTTTCCCTCCGAAACGGCCAAAATCCCCTCAGGTGCCGCGCGTTTCCGCAGGTAGATCAAGATCGGGCACAATGCGGCCCCTTCCCCACCCGTACCACCCGCCACTAGTGTCTACTTAACGAAACGCAGCATCCCCACAGTCGTTCGCCGGAGCCCCTCTGGTGCGCGACGCGGGCTTGAAAGGTCCGGTGCGCCCATGGCTTCGAACGAGCAGCCGCTCTCCGACGTCTCGTTCCTCACGGTGGCAGAAGTTGCCACCAAGATGAGGGTGTCGAAGATGACGGTGTACCGGCTCGTGCACAACGGCGAGCTTCCCGCTGTGCGGGTCGGCCGGTCCTTCCGCGTCCCCGAGAACGCTGTGCAGACGTACCTGCGCCAGTCGTTCTTCGACGCCGACACCGGCTGAGCAACTCCTACACGCCTCGTACGCCGGGTCCGCTGCTGCGGGCCCGGCGTTCGTCGTCTCGGGGCGCCATCGGGGGCAGAGACCGACCGGTATTGCGCCGTTCGGGCGCAGGTAGGCTGCAGCAGTAACGCGCGCCCACCCGGCCGCGCGCCGATCGGGTGAGCGAAGGTCTTCCAGTGGGTTCTGTCATCAAGAAGCGCCGCAAGCGCATGGCGAAGAAGAAGCACCGCAAGCTGCTGAAGCGGACGCGGGTGCAGCGCCGCAACAAGAAGTAGCGAGCCACTCGGCGCTAACTACTGGGACGGGCGGGGGCCGGCATGGGGCGAGTCGTACTGGTGACGGGCGTCGCCCGTCATCTCGGCAGCGCCCTGGTCCGGGAGCTCAACGACGCCCCCGACGTGGACCGCGTGATCGGCGTCGACGTCCTGGCGCCGCGCGCGGACCTGGGCCGCGCCGAGTTCGTCCGGGCCGACATCCGCAACCCGATCATCGCCAAGGTGATCGGGGCCGCGGAGGTCGACACGGTGGTGCATCTGTCGGTGACCTCAGGGCCCGCCGGGGGCCGGCGGCCGGGCGGCGATGAAGGAATTGAACGTCATCGGCACCATGCAGCTGCTCGCGGCGTGCCAGAAGGCCCCCAGTCTGCGTCGCCTGGTGGTCAAGTCTTCGACAGCCGTCTACGGCGCCTCGCAGGGTGACCCGGCGATGTTCACCGAGGGCACCCAGCCCAAGGTCGCGCCGCGCTCCGGCTTCGCCAAGGACGCCGCCGAGGTCGAGGCCTACGTGCGTGGATTCGTCCGCCGCCGCAGCGATGTGGACACCACCGTCCTGCGCTTCGCCAACATCCTCGGCGCCGGCATCGACTCCCCGGTGACGGGCCTGTTCGACCTGCCGGTGGTGCCGACGATCCTCGGCTACGACGCGCGGCTGCAGTTCGTGCACCCGGTCGACGCCCTCGCGGTGCTCCGCCGGGCCGCCACCGAGCAGCACCGCGGCACCTACAACGTGGCCGGTGACGGCATCCTGCTGCTCTCCCAGGCCGCGCGGCGGGCCGGCAAGACCACGCTTCCGGTGGCCGGGTTCGCCGCCCAGTTCGCCGGCCAGTTCCTGCGCCGGGCCGGCGGGCTGAACCTCTCGCCCGAACTGATCACGCTGCTCACCCACGGCCGGGCCGTGGACACCACGAAGCTGAAGTCCGAGTTCGGCTACACCCCGGTCTACTCCACCGCGGAGGCGTTCGAGGAGTTCCTGGCCGGCGCCCCGACCGGGTCCCGCCTCGGCCGGCTCACGAGGGTGGGAGGCACTGATGAGTGACGCCCGGGTGATTCCGTTCAACCCCGACGACCGCGCCAAGGGCCGCGGCCGACGCTGCCGGGCGCGCCGGAGAACGGCCTGACCGACGCTGTCCGCGAGGCGATCGGCGCCCGCGGCCGCGTGCTGGACCGCAAGGCGGCCGGCGCCCTGGCCTTCCTGCGCCGCCGGATCAGCGGCGAGTACGAGGTCGACGAGTTCGGCTGCGACCCGGACCTGGCCGACAACGTGCTGCTCGCCCCGTTCCGGCCGCTGTACAACACCTGGTTCCGGGTCGAGACCCGCGGCCTGGAGAACATCCCCACCGGGTCCGGCCTGGTCGTCGGCAACCACTCCGGCACGATCCCGCTGGACGCGATCATGACCATGCTCGCGCTGCGCGAGCACCACCCGGAGCAGCGCCGGCTGCGCCCGCTCGGGGCGGACCTGGTCTTCGGCCTGCCCTTCGTCGGGGAGTACGCCCGCAAGGCGGGTGCCACCCTGGCCTGCGGCCCGGACGCCGAGCGCATGCTCAACTCCGGCGAGCTGGTCGGCGTCTGGCCCGAGGGCTACAAGGGCATCGGCAAGCCGTTCAGCGAGCGTTACAAGCTCCAGCGCTTCGGCCGCGGCGGCTTCGTGGCGGCAGCGCTCAAGACCGGAGCCCCGATCATCCCCACGGCCATCGTGGGCGCCGAGGAGACCTACCCGGTACTCGGCAACTCCCGGACCCTCGCGCGCGTCCTGGGGGTCCCCTACGTCCCCCTGACGCCGACGTTCCCGTGGCTGGGGCCGCTCGGGCTGGTGCCGTTGCCGTCGAAGTGGTTCATCGAGTTCGGCCGCCCGATCCCGACCGACCACTACCCCGAGAACGCCGCCGACGACCCGGCGCTCGTCTTCGACCTCGCCGACCAGGTTCGCGAGGTCATTCAGCAGACGCTGTACCGGCTGCTCATGCAGAGGCGCTCGGTCTTCACCTGAGCGAGTGTCCGCGGCGGCCTCGCGCCAGCAGGGCTGCACCGCCGAGGGCGGCCGTCGCACCGAGGCCGATCAGGGCGAGGTCGGCACCGTTGCCGCCCGGCTGCAGTCCGCCGGCGGCCGCGCCGCCGACCGGGACCTGGGAGACCTGGCCATCCTGCGTGCTGAAGGTGGCGGTGATGGACTCGCCGTCGTCGCCGATCGTCTTGATGAAGGCGGTGCCGCTCGCGCCGGCGAAGGCGCCGGTCCCACCGACGATCCGGACGGTGTCGCCCTCGTCCTCGCCCTCCTCCTCGGAGGTGTCCCAGATCAGCTCGGCGGCGAGCTTGAGCGTCCCGGTGCTGAAGGTCAGGGTGGCGGTACAGCTGTTGGTGATCTTGGTTCCGGCCACCTTGGTCACGGTGCACAGACCCTTTTGCGTGCCGACGTCGGTTCCGTCCTGGGACAGTTCGTCCTCCCAGGAGACACCGTCGCCGAGGCTAGGGAGGAAGTCCTCGTCCTCGGGCCACTCGCCGGGCTCGCCGCCCTTCGGGATGAAGAACTCATCCCCGTAGGTCGCGAAGACCGCGATGACGGTCTTTCCACCCTTCGTGGCGCTCTCGACATCCGCCAGGTCAGCTGCTGCCGCGGGGCCGGCCAGCGCCAGGGCGAAGGCGGCGGCGGAGGTGAGCAAGGCAGGGCTACGGAAGCGCGTCATGGCGATCTCTTCTCGGGACCGTGGAGGGTGGTGCCGGGGCGTCGGCGCCACGCTCACGCAGTCTCCGCGCTCCTGGGTAAACGCGAAAAGACGCTGTTCGTCCGCAGTAATCCAAAATTCGCTCACGAAAGAGCGGACGACAGGCAACCCGCCCGCGGAGTGCCGCGGTGCCTACTCGGCGGCGAGGTGGGCGGAGTTGTCGGCGGTCGGGTTGAAGCTCGCGCTCAGGGTGCCGGGGACCGAGGCGCCGACGTCGTTCGTCGGGACCGGAAGGGCCCAGAGCAGCTGCTCGCCGGCCTTGCCGGCGTCCTTGGCCGGGCTGCCCTTGAGGGAGCCGGTGTTGAACTCGCGCTCGTTGTCGGTGTTCGGCATCGAGGTGACCGAGACGTGGTCCACGGTGCCGTCGCTGTTGGCGACGTTGACCTGGACGTAGCCCTCGACGTCGCGCTGGACGCGCTCGGCGGTCGGTTCCTGCTGCTCCTCGGCCGGCTGGGCCGGAGCGGCGGCGGCCTCGGCGGCCTGCTGCTGGGCGGCCTCGGCAGCGGCCCGCATGGCCTCGAGGGCCTGGGCGACCGCGGCGGCCGAGGACGCGAGCACGGTGCGCTCGCTGTTGCGGTTGGCCCGGTCCTTCAGCATGCCCGCGCGGGCCATGTCCGCGGTCCGGCCGGTGGCGTAGGCCACGCGGGCGGCGAGGCCCTCCAGCTCGACCATCAGCGAGACCTGGTTGAGCATCAGCTGGACCGGCATCAGGTCGCGGACCGCGTTCAGGCTCTCCGACCGCTCGGCCAGGAACTGCTCCAGCGAGGCGAGCACGGTGACGTCGCCGGTGCGCTCGAACACCTCGAAGAACAGGCTGCTGCCGGCGGCCACGGCCTCGGACATCGCGACCATCGTCTCGCGCAATTCCTGCACCAGGGCGGGGTCGGCGGCGGCGTTCGGGTTGCTCGCCAGCATCTCGGTGATCTCGGAGAGCCGGGTGGAGGCGATCGTCAGGTACCGCTCGGCCTTGGCCACGTCGTTCGGGGCCAGCGCCAGGCGCATGTTCTCGATGGCCAGCTTGACCTCGTAGAGCCGGTCGCCGGGCAGCGCGTCGCCGCTGGCGATGGCCAGGCTCGCGCCGCTGCCGGTGGTGATCGCCAGCACGGCGCTCGCGGCGACCAGGCGGCGGCGCCACGGAGCGGGGCTGGGGAGGCCGCCGGCCGGGGTGGTCGCGACCGCACCCACGGCGAGCAGGCGGTTCCGGAGGCCGGACTTGAACGCGTCGGTGGGCGCCGCTTCGCGCAGCGCGGTGCCGGTGCCGTGCAGGGAGTCCGCCAGCTGCGCCAACGGGGCCACGGACGCGTCGCCGCGTGACTCCACCCTCCAGCGCGAGGGCGAACTGGCGCACTCGCTGCCGCTCACGCGGCATTACGGTCACCGAACCCACCCCCGGCCATCCTCGTCAGCAGTGTTGGGTTGTCCTACCGGATAACGACCGCGACCGAAGGAAGTTACGCATTCACAAGATCCCCGTGAATGCGTCCGCGAGCTCTCCCGGGTCCGGGCGCTGGACAGGGCACTCATCGGACGTCCTCCGGGAGGAGCGCGGCGAGTGCCCGGATCGCCCGGTACTGCAGCGTCTTGATGGCGCCCTCGTTCTTGCCCATGATCCGTGCGGTCTCGGCCACCGAGAGTCCCTGAAGAAATCTCAGCACCAGGCATTCCTGCTGCTGGGCGTTCAGGCGCTGCACGGCCTCCAGCAGCGCCGTGTTGGTGAAGGCCGCCATGACCTCGCCCTCGGGGCTGTCCTCGAGGTGGTCGTCGGTGTCGACCATCTCCGCCGTGGTGACCTCCAGGCGGAACCGGCTGGACTTGAAGTGGTCGGCGACCAGGTTCCGCGCGATCGTGACCAGCCACGCCCCGAAGTCCCGGCCCTGCCAGGTGAAGGTCTCGACCTTGCGCAGCGCGCGCAGGAAGGTCTCGCTGGTCAGGTCCTCAGCGAGCTGGCGGGAGCCCACCCGGTAGTAGACGTACTTGTGGATGGTGTCCACGTAGCGGTCGTAGAGCTGCGCAAACGCCTCGGTGTCGCCGGTCTTGGCCCGGTCCACCAGCGCGGTGACGCGCCGGACCTCGGGGTCCTCGAGTTCGACGGGTCCGGCCGGGGCGGGCACCCCGAAGGTGCCCGCGGAGGAGGCGGCGGCGCCGGCCGCCATGCTCAGCATGACCCGGGACGAGGACTCGGCCGCGGGCCTGCGCGCATGCCGGCCCGCCGGGGCCGGGAGCGCACCGCCGAATGACCCCCCGGCGACCGCCAGGGCGGGCGGCGACATGAGGGCGTCGCGCAGGCGTGCGAGGCCTGACGCGTTCATGAACGGCGGACGGGACATCGGCTCCCCGGGCGGCGGCGGACGGGAGGGGTGGTACCGAAGGTGTGGGCAATCGTAGACACGGAAACTGAGGCACGAAAGGTGTTGTGGACGAACCTTGACCTTCCCACCCACAGCGGTCTCAACACCGCCGAACAGGTGAACGGTCCGGAGTTTGGGGAATGCGTTCCGCTACCGAATGTCGGATCGCACAACATTCATCGGATCGGACAAATTGCCTCGGCGGCAGTGAGCGTTCGGCGATCAGGCCTGACTGCTCAGCCGACGGCGGTGCAGCGAGACCGCGGCGGCGATTCCGCCGGCCATCGCGCCGGCCCCAGCGGCGGTGGGAAGTCCGATTTTGGCCGCTTTTCTCCCGGTTCGGTAATCGCGGATCCGCCACCCCTGCGCCTTGGCGTGGGCCCGCAACCGGGCGTCCGGGTTCACCGCGCAGGGGTGCCCGACGAGCGACAGCAGCGGGATGTCGTTGGCGGAGTCGCTGTAGGCCGAGCACCGGCTCAGGTCGAGCCCTTCGCGCTCGGCCAGTTCCTCGACAGCGCGCGCTTTCGCCAGCCCGTGCAGGGGCTCGCCGACCAGGCGCCCGGTGAACACGCCGTCCCGCACCTCGGCCACCGTCCCCAGGGCCCCGGTCAGACCGAGCCGGGCCGCGATCGTGGTCGCGAGTTCGACCGGAGTGGCGGTCACCAGCCAGACCTGTTGGCCGGCGTAGAGATGCATCTGGGTCAATGCGCGGGTGCCCGGCCAGATCCGCTTGGCGATCAATTCGTCGAATATCTCCTCGCCGACCTGAACCAATTCCGAGACCGAGTGGCCGTCGATGAATGACAGCGCCATGGTTTTCGCCGAATCCATGTCGTCCAGATCTTCTGAACCGGCCACGACGAATTTGAGCTGCATGAGCCCCATGCGCGCGATGTCGCGCGTGCTGAAGAAACGGCGGGCATACAAACCGCGCGCGAGATGAAAGATCGACGCGCCCCGCACGATCGTGTTGTCGACGTCGAAAAAGGCCGCCGCACCGCCCCCGGTGTCTGCCTCGGCCGACATGATCGAAAGCCTAGTGCTGCACTTTCGCTGCGGAGGGGCTGTGCCAGACTCCGCAGGCGTGGGGAGCGCCACTGCCGAGCTGGGGCCGGCCAACCTGGCCGGTCTGGTCTCTGCCGCCGCGGCGCGGGACCCCGAGGGCCTGGCCCTGGTCGATGCCGGGCAGGGGCTGAGCTGGTCGGCGCTGAACGACGCCGTCGACGCCGTCGCCGCCGGCCTGCGGGCCCGTGACCTGCGCTTCGGTGACCGGGTGGCCATGTCGCTGCCGAACAGCCCGGGATTCGTGCAGCTCTATCTCGGCGCCCTGCGGGCCGGCCTGGTGGTGGCGCCGCTGGACCCGGCGGCGCCCGCCGCGGACCTGACCGCGGCCCTGGCCGACACCGGCGCCCGGCTGCACGTCACCGACGCGGCGGCTGTCGCCGAGCTGGTCGCCGCCGGCCGGAGGGTGCTCGAGCGCCAGGGCCCGCCCGAGTCCGGCCCGGTACCGGGCGGGGAGTCCACGGCGGCGCTGCTGCAGACCGCGGGCACCGGGGGGAGGCCGAAGCGGGCGATGCTCTCCCACCGCGCGCTGCTGGCCAACCTGGACCAGATGGCCGCGCTGGACCCGGCCCCGGTCGGGCCGGGTGACGTCGTGCTGCTGGCCCTGCCGATGTTCCACGTCTTCGGGCTCAACGCCGTCCTGGGCCAGGCCCTGCACGCCGGGCGCCACCACGGTGCTCGCCACCGACCCCGACCCGGCGGCGGTGCTCGATCTGGTCGCCGCCGCCGGCGTCACCAGCGTCGCCGGCACCCCCGAGATGTACGCCGCGTGGGCCGCACGGCCGGGCGTGCGGGAGGCGCTGGCCGCGGTCCGGGTGCTGGTCAGCGGCTCGGCCCCGCTGCGCCCGAGCGAGGCGGCCGCGTTCCGGGAGGCCACCGGCCGCAAGGTCTGGCAGGGCTACGGGCTGACCGAGGCCGCGCCGGTCGTGACCGCCTCGATGCGGGCCAAGGAGGGGTCGGCCAGAGAGGGATGGGTGGGCCGGCCGCTGCCCGGGATCGAGGTCCGCGTGGTCGACCTGGACGGCTCGGAGGCCGACGCCGGCGACCCGGGTGAGCTGTGGGTCCGCGGCCGGAACCTGTTCTCCGGCTACTGGCCGGACGGGCGCGACGCCCCGGACGCCGAGGGCTGGTTCGCCACCGGCGACGTCGCGATCCAGGATCAGGACGGGGACCTGTTCATGGTCAGCACCCGCCACGACGTGGTCGTCGTCGACGGGTTCACCGTCTACCCCCGCGAGGTCGAGGAGGTCCTGCTCGCCCTGCCCGGGGTGGCCGAGGCGGCCGTGGTCGCGGTGCCGGACGAGCGGACCGGGCAGGCCGTGCCGTCACGTCAGGTGATGAGGGCCCTCCTGGTCGCCGCCGCCGGGGCCGAACTGAACCCCGAGGCGGTCCGGGAGTTCTGCGCCTCCCGCCTCGCCCGGTTCAAGGTGCCGCAACAGATCGAGGTGGTCAGCGAGCTGCCCCGGTCGGTGGCGGGCAAGATCGCGCGCGGCCTGCTGCGGGACAGCAATCCAGGATCAGGGAAATGAGCGAGCCGCGCGTGACCGTCTACGGCAAGCCGGGCTGCCACCTGTGCGACGACGCGAAGATCGTCATCGAGCAGGTCTGCGCCGAACTGGGCGTCGGGTGGACCGAGGTCGACATCAACTCCGACCCCGAGCTGTACGCGCAGTACTGGGAGCAGATCCCGGTGACGCTCGTCGACGGCATACAGCACACCTTCTGGCGGGTCGACGCCGACCGCCTGCGTGCCGCCCTTACCCGATGAGATAGGCCCAAGTCCAACGTCTCACATCGTGAGACGACCGGTCCTCTCAACTTTGTTCGCGCGTTCACAAGCACTTAGCCTGGCGACCGCACCGCCCCCCGGTTAGCGCCTCCCTCCGTCGCCCTGGAGAGCCATGAGCGCTGCACGATCTCCACGCGCGGCCCGCAGCCGCGACGGGATCCCGGACGCCACCGTGGCCCGGCTGCCGATCTACCTGCGCGCCCTGCTGGCCTACTCCGAGCGCGGCACCGCGACGGTGTCCTCCGAGGAACTGGCCGCGGCCGCCGGGCGTCAACTCGGCCAAGCTGCGCAAGGACCTGTCCTACCTGGGCTCGTACGGCACCCGCGGGGTCGGCTACGACGTCGCCTACCTCGTCTACCAGATCTCCCGCGAGCTCGGCCTGACCCAGGACTGGGCCTGCGTGATCGTCGGGGTCGGTTCGCTCGGGCACGCGCTCGCGAACTACGGCGGCTTCTCCTCCCGCGGCTTCCGCATCGTGGCCCTGATCGACGCCGACCCGGCCCGGGTCGGCGAGACCCTGGCCGGCGTCGTGGTCAACCCGCTGGACGAGCTGGAGTCGATCATCGCCGCGCGCGGGGTGACCATCGGCGTCATCGCCACCCCCGGCGCCGCCGCCCAGGAGGTCTGCGACCGCCTGGTGGCGGCCGGCGTGACCAGCATCCTCAACTTCGCCCCGGTGGTGCTCTCGGTGCCGGACGGGGTGGACGTGCGCAAGGTCGACCTGTCGGTCGAGCTGCAGATCCTGGCCTTCCACGCCCAGCGCAAGTCGCTGCGCGACGCCGAGCCGCGGCCGGCCGCGAGCCGGCGCCGCCGCTCGGGCTCCGCGGGTGCGGTGGAGGCGCTGCGCCGGCCTGGCCGGTGGGACGGTGCCGCGATGAACATCCTCGTCATCGGTCTGTCGCACCGCACCGGCTCCGGTCAGCCTGCTGGAGCGGGCGGCGCTGTCCGGCGACGGCCTGAACAAGCTGCTCTCCGACGCCGCCGCCTCCGAGCACCTCACCGAGGTCGCGGTGCTCTCCACCTGCAACCGGGTGGAGATCTACGCCGTCGTCGAGAAGTTCCACGGCGGCCTGGCCGACGTCTCCGAACTGCTGTGCCGGCACACCGGGATCGGGCTGGAGCAGCTGCGCCCGCACCTGTACGTGCACTACGAGGACCGGGCCGTGCAGCACCTGTTCACGGTGGCCTGCGGACTGGACTCGATGGTCGTCGGCGAGAGCCAGATCCTCGGCCAGGTCCGGGCCGCGCTCGCCGTGGCGCAGGAGCACGGCGGCGCCGGCCGGGTGCTCAACGAGCTCGTCCAGCGCGGCGCTGCGCGTGGGCAAGCGGGCCCGCACCGAGACCGGCATCGACCGCGCCGGCCGTTCACTGGTCGGCGTCGGCCTGGAGCGCGCCGCGGCCGAGCTCGGCGGGCTGGCCGGCAAGCGTGCCCTGGTAGTCGGCGCCGGTTCGATGAGCGCGCTGGCCGCGACCGTGCTGGCGCAGGAGAACCTGGCCGAACTCGTCATCGCCAACCGCACCTACACCCGAGCCCAGCGCCTCGCCGCCGGGCTCTCCACCTCGGGTCAGGTTGCCCGCGGGATCAAGATGGAGGCGGTGCCGGTCGCGCTCGCCGAGGCCGACCTGGTCATCTCCTGCACCGGCGCCACCGAACTGGTGCTCGACGAGCCGACGCTCGCGCTCGCGGCCACCGCCCGCGGGGGCCGCCCGCAGTTCCTGCTCGACCTGGCCCTGCCCCGCGACATCGACCCGGCCGCCGCGGCGCTGCCCGGTGTCACCCTGGTCGACCTGGAGTCCCTCGCCGACGCCGACCCCGACGGCGGGGTGCCGGTCGAGGTCGAGGCCGTCCGCCGGATCGTGGCCGGTGAGGTCGCCGCCTTCGCGGCCGGCCAGCGCGCGAACCAGATCGCGCCCACCGTGGTCGCGCTGCGCACGATGGCCGACGACGTGGTCAGCGCCGAGATGCTGCGCCTGGAGGGCAAGCTGCCCGGCCTGGACCAGAAGCAGCGCGACGAGATCGCCAAGTCGGTCAAGCGGGTCGTCGACAAGCTCATGCACGGCCCGACCGTCCGCGTGAAGGAACTGGCCAGCGGTCCGGACGGCGAGACCTACGCCACCGCGCTGCGCGAGCTGTTCAACCTCGACCGCAACGCCGTCGAGGCGGTCATCCGCGCCGACCTGACCGACGACGTGATGGGCGACCTGCGGCACGAGGGGGAGACGATGACCTCTCCGTCTCGGCACCCGTGGCAGCGCGCTGGCCATGGCCCAGTCCTCGGAGATCGCGGCCAAGGTCACCGAGCTGACGGGTCGTCAGGTCGAGCTGGTCACGATCACCACCGCCGGCGACGTCTCCACCGAACCGCTCGCCTCCATGGGCGGCGTCGGGGTCTTCGTCAGCGCGCTGCGCGAGGCGCTGCTCGCCGGGGAGATCGACTTCGCGGTGCACTCGCTCAAGGACCTGCCGACCGCTGACGCCTCCGGGCTCGCGATCGCCGCGATCCCGCAACGCGGGGATCCGCGCGATGCCCTGGTGGCCCGCGACGGCCTCGTGCTCGGCGAACTGCCGACCGGATCTCGGGTCGGCACCGGCTCGCCCCGTCGCGCCGCCCAGTTGCATGCGCTCGGGCTCGGCCTGGAGATCGTCGAGATCCGCGGCAACGTCGACACCCGGCTGCGCAAGGTCGCCGATGGCGAACTCGACGGCGTGATCCTGGCCCGCGCCGGCCTGGTCCGGCTCGGCCGTGCCGATGAGATCACCGAAACCCTGGACCCGATCCAGATGCTGCCCGCACCCGGGCAGGGGGCGCTCGCGGTGGAGTGCCGCGACCCCGACACAGACTCCGCGGCAGCTGACGTGTTCGCCGCGCTGCGTGGCCTCGACGACCCCTGGACCCGTGCCGTCGTCGCCGCGGAACGAAGCTTGCTCGCCACGCTCGAAGCCGGTTGCTCGGCGCCCGTCGGGGCGCTCGGTGAAGCGATCGAGGGTGATCCGGAGACGGGTGAGGAAGACGAGCTCTATTTGCGGGCGACGGTGCTCGCAATCGATGGGACTGACGCGGTGCGGCAGTCCACCACTGGCCCCCTCGTCGAGGCGGAGATGCTCGGCCGCAAACTCGCGGCCGAAATGCTCGCCGATGGGGCTGACGTGTTGATGCGGGAGGAGTCGGCATGAGTCCGACGCGCAAGACGACCTCGACCGGCGCCGCGACGGCCTCGGCCAAGCCGGCGGCCAAGGCAGCCGGCGCAGTGACGTCCCCCAAGGGCGCAGGGCCGAAGAGTGTGGCCGCCAAGGCCGCGCCGAAGACCCAGGCGGCCCGGGCGGCAGAGCCGGTACGCCGCGTGACCGGCTCCGTCGGCTTCGTCGGCATCGGCCCGGGGGACCCCGGGTTGCTGACCGTCCGTGCTCTGGAACTGATGCGCGACGCCGAGGTCGTGGTGCTCTCCGAGGCCGGCCGCGAGCAGCTGCTCGCCCACTGCCCGGCCGGGGTGAGCGTCGTGGACGGCGCGTTCGACGCCGAAGGCGCCCCGCTGGCGCCGGCCGCGCGCGCCAAGGCCGTCACCCACGCCGCCAAGACCGGCAAGCGGGTGGTCCGCCTGGTCGACGGCGACGGCTCGATGACCGGGCACGTCGCCGAGGAAGCGGCCGCCTGCGTCAAGGCCGGCCTGCAGTTCCAGCTGGTGCCCGGCGTCTCGCCGGTGACCGCGGTCCCGGCCTTCGCCGGCGTCCCGCTGACCAGCCGGAGCGTGCGCGAGGTCCGCGTCGTCGACGCCTCCGACACCAAGATCGACTGGGCGTCGGTGGCCAGCAAGGACGCCACCCTGGTGCTGTCCGGCACCACCGAGCGTTCGCTGGTGGCGGGCGCGGTCGCCAAGCTGATCGAGGCGGGCCTGGACCCGGCCACCCCGGTCATCACGACCTGGGCCGGCACCACCACCGAGCAGCGCACCGTGGCCGGCACGCTCCTCGACATCGCCGCCGCGCTGCCGTCGGGGACGCTGCCGGAGAGCGCGGTCACCGTGGTCGGCGAGGTCGTCGACCTGCGCGAGACGTTGTCGTGGTTCGAGACCCGGCCGCTGTTCGGCTGGCGGGTCCTGGTGCCGCGCACCAAGGAGCAGTCGGGCGCGCTGTCCGCGCGGCTGCGTTCCTACGGCGCGGTGCCCGAGGAGGTGCCGACCATCTCCGTCGAGCCGCCGCGCACCCCGCAGCAGATGGAGCGGGCCATCAAGGGCCTGGTCACCGGCCGCTACGAGTGGGTCGCGTTCACCTCGCGCAACGCCGTCAAGGCGGTGCGGGAGAAGTTCGAGGAGTACGGCCTGGACGCCCGCGCGTTCTCCGGCATCAAGGTGGCCGCGGTCGGCGAGCAGACCGCCGGCGACCTCGCCGCCTGGGGAATCCGCGCCGACCTGGTGCCCTCCGGCGAGCAGTCGGCCCGCGGGCTGCTCGAGGACTGGCCGCCCTACGACGAGGTCTTCGACCCGATCAACCGGGTCTTCCTCCCGCGCGCGGACATCGCCACCGAGACCCTGGTCGCCGGCCTGGTGAACCTGGGCTGGGAGGTCGACGACGTCACCGCCTACCGCACCGTGCGCGCGGCCCCGCCGCCCGCCCCGGTGCGCGAGGCGATCAAGGGCGGCGGCTTCGACGCGGTGGTCTTCACCTCGTCCTCGACCGTGCGCAACCTGGTCGGGATCGCGGGCAAGCCGCACGCCTCGACGATCATCGCGTGCATCGGCCCGGCCACCGCGGCCGAGGCCGACCGAGCACGGGCTGCGGGTCGACGTGCTGGCCCCGACCCCGTCCGCGCGGGAGCTGGCCGACGCGCTCGCCGACTTCGGTGCGGCCCGTCGTGGCGCGGCTGCCGAGAACGGCGAGTCCGTGCTGCGCCCGTCCGAGAAGCGCTCCTCGGCGCGACGGCGTCGGTAGGGGCCGGGCCGCGCGCCCAACTGCGCCGATAGTGGAGTCAGCACCTGTTTCCGGCTCCGGAACGGTGCGTAACTCCACTATCGGCGCAGTTGGACACACGCAGGAGGTGGTCGACGTGGCGGACTTCGCGGTCCGGCCTCGGCGGCTGCGCCGCACGGCTGCCATCCGGCGGCTGGTCGCCGAGACGACGGTGGCGCCGCGGCAGCTGATCCTGCCGATGTTCGTGCGCGAGGGCGCCACCGAACCGGTGCCGATCTCGAGCATGCCCGGCGTGGTCCAGCACTCACTGGACTCGCTGCGCAAGGCCGCGGTGGACGCGGTCGAGGCGGGCGTCGGCGGGCTGATGCTGTTCGGGGTCCCGCTGGCCAAGGACGCCACCGCCACCGGTCTGGACGACCCGGACGGCATCCTCAACGTGGCGCTGCGCGAGCTGACCTCCGAGGTCGGCGACGCCACCGTGCTGATGGCCGACCTGTGCCTGGACGAGTTCACCGACCACGGCCACTGCGGGGTGCTCGCCGCGGACGGCTCGGTGGACAACGACGCGACGCTCGAGCGCTACGCCGCCGGGGCGCTGGCTCAGGCCCGCGCCGGCGCCCACGTGCTCGGGCCGTCCGGAATGATGGACGGGCAGATCGGGCACATCCGCCGCGCGCTGGACGCGGAGGGCTTTCACGACACCGTCCTGCTGGCCTACGCCGCGCAAGTACGCCTCGGCCTTCTACGGGCCCGTTCCGCGAGGCCGTGCAGTCCTCCCTGGTCGGGGACCGCAAGAGTTACCAGCAGGACCCGCTCGAACGCGCGCGAGGCGCTGCGCGAGGTCGCGCTGGACATCGCCGAGGGCGCGGACATCGTGATGGTGAAGCCGGCGCTGGGCTACCTCGACGTGGTGCGCCAGGTGCGCGACGCGGTCGACGTCCCGGTCGCGGCCTACCAGGTGTCCGGGGAGTACGCGATGGTCGAGGCGGCGGCCGCGGCCGGCTACCTGGACCGGGAGCGGGTCATCGACGAGACCCTGGGTTCGATCCGGCGGGCCGGTGCGGACATCGTCCTCACCTACTGGGCCGTCGAGGCCGCGCGCCGCCTGCGCTGAGCCTGCGTTCGGCGGCCCGTCACCCGGACGGCCCAAAAATTTCTGGCTTACGACGTAAACCCCGGCGCATGGTGTGGCGTCTTGTCTGTGCGGGCCCGGGGAGGGCCGCCGACGGACAGCAAGGTCCGCCGACGACTCAAGGGGAAAGACAGGCCATGACCATCTCGAAGAAGTCCCGTACCCGCGCCCTGGTCGGCGCCGCTGTTGCCGGTGTCGCTCTGACCGGCCTCGCCGTCACCGCGGCCACCGCCGGTGGCACCGGCACCTTCATCAAGAAGGCCGACCTGCCGCAGGCCTCGCAGTACACGCCGTGGACGGCGCAGGCCAAGAAGGCCGGGCTGCCCAAGCCGATGTACACCTGCATCGCGGGGATCCTGCCGGCCGGCAAGTCGAACCACGTGACGTTCAGGTCCGACATGACCGCCGAGGTCCGCGAGATCATCACCGTCGCCAAGAACAAGACCGAGGCGAAGGCTCTGGTCGCCAAGCTGCGCAGCGCGATCGCGAACTGCGACGACAAGCTCGACGACGTCACCGACATCGACCGCGTCGCCCGCTACAACACCGCGGACGGACTGACCCTGGACGCCGTCTACACCGCGCCGCGAGGGCTCGGAGTACAACTTCCAGCTCTTCGGTGTCGGCCGCGACGGCAAGGCCGTGGTCGTGACCACGTTCGGCGACATGGGCCAAAAGGCGGACGCCCCGATCGCGGCGTTCACCACCACGGCCAAGAAGGCGCTGCAGAAGGCGTTCTGACCCTCCGCCAGATCGCTCTGCAGCAAGCGAAGTACCGCGAATCAGCGCCCCGGGACCCCCAAACCCCGGGGCGCTTTCGCGTCCCTCCCCGGGACGACGTCCCGCAGGGGTGCATGTCACCCCTCCTGCGGGCTGACATGCGCCCGCCAGGGATGACGTCCCGGCGGATCAGAAGCCGGGGATGAAGTCCGGGACGAGGTCGCGCAGGCGGCCGCGCAGGGAGTCCTTGACCGCCTCGGTGATCGCGGCGCTGATCATCCGCTCCAGCTCGTTCGGGTTCTCCAGCTCGGCGAGAAGCTTGCGCAGGTCGAGGTCGTTGACCGCGCGGCGGAGCACGTCGTCGGTCTTGACGACGGAGTTGATCGCGCTGTCCGGAAGCGCCTGGATCAGCCGCTTGACGAGAGAGTTCAGGTCGGCCTCGGCGAGGGCCTCGTCGGCGAGTTCGGAGGCCGGCGGGAGCAGGTTCTCGTTCTTCATCCGTTCGACGGCGTCGAGCAGGCCGCCGCGCATCGCGTCGATCTCCGGGTCGGCGAAGTCGCTGGACAGGGCGAGGTCGAGCACGAACGTCTCGCGGCTCAGACCCAACCGGCAGGCCGCGCCGTCCAGGCCGTAGAGCACCAGCACCTCGCCGAGCGCGTCGATCGCCGTGGTGGAGGCGGCCGTCACCACCCGGGGGACGCACGGGTCCGCGGACCGCACCGGCACGAAGTCCCCGCCCCCGTTGGCGGTCTGGACCCCGAGGACCCCCGCGACCAGGGCGAGCGACAGCCCGGGGAGCAGCAGGGCGCGCGTGTTCACGGCCCCGCTCCGTCTCGCATCTTGGGGCGCGTGTCGGGCCCTATCCCGGGCCCCGATGGGGCGGAACGGCGCCCCAAGATGGGGAAGGGGATCAGCGCGAGCAGGGCGGCGAGGGCGAGGCCGGAGGCGATCAGGAACGAGTCGCGGAAGGCCCGGGTCGCCGAGCGCTCGAGCTGGGAGTTCAGCGCGGCCTCGAGCCGGTCCGCCTCGACGCGTTCCGCGTCGGTCAGCCGCAGGCGTTCGAAGGCCGGGTGCAGGTCGGGCACCCGGCCGCTCTTCGGCGGCCAACTCCTCGCCGAGCCCGCTCGCGAGCGCGATCTTGTCGTCCGGCAGCAGCCGCGCGTCCAGGACCAGGCTGGTGATCGCCTCGGTGGCCGGCCCCTGGGCGTCGCGCAGATCGGCGGTGAACACCGGCGTCAGGATGACCAGGCCGAGGACCACCCCGGCGTGCCGGGCGCCGATGGTCCAGCCGCCGTGTAGCGCTCGGGGGAAGCGGTCGCGCAGGGCGGCGTAGGTGAGTGAGTCGATCGTCAGCCCCAGGCCGAGGCCGATCAGCGCCTGCGGCGCGATGGTCCAGGCCAGGTGGGCCGACGGCGGCCACGCGAGGGCGGCCAGCCCGCCCCCGATGAGGACGCAGCCGGCGGCGGTCTCCGAGCGCGGCCCGCCGCGGACGAAGCGGGCCAGCGGCGGCGCGACGAAGGCGGCGATCGGCACGACCGACACCGTCAGGGCGGCGACCGCGGGGGAGCGCCGCCAGCCCTCGACCAGCAGCAGCACGACGAGGAACAGGGCCGCGGTCAGCGCCGCCGACAGCAGCACCAGCGCGACGTTGGGCGCCACCGCGGGCCGCTCGCGCGTCGGGGACGGCGCGCGCGGCGCCGCGACGGCCAGCGCGGCCGGCACCGCCAGGACCGCGATCGGTACCTGCACGATGAAGATCGACTGCCAGGAGATCGCCTCGGTGAGCAGGCCGCCGGCCACCGGGCCGGTCGCGGTGCCGAGCACCCCGGCGGCGGTCCAGCGGGCCACCCCGCGCACCTCGTCGGTCGCGGCGACCAGCAGCTCCAGGCAGCCGACGAGCGCGAACGCGCCGCCGAGCGCCTGCACCGAGCGGGCCCCGATCAGCACCTCCATGCTGCTCGCCCACGCACAGGCCGCCGAGGCCAGCGCGAAGACGGCGATCCCGAGCGCGGTGAACGGGGCGGGATTGCGGTGCGCGAGCACCCAGGCGGCCGGCACGGCCGCCACCGCGAGCACCAGATTGAACGCGATCAGCACCCAGGCGACCTCGGAGACCGTGCCGTCGAGCTCACGCAGGATCTCCGGCAGCGCCAGGGTGACGATCGCGGAGTCGGCCAGCACGGTGCCGACGGTGAGCGCGAGCAGCGGGACGCAGGCGCGCCGCGCGAGCTGGTTCATCCCTGGTCTCGCGTCACTGGGGGGTGGAGAAGCCCGGCGGCACGTCCTTGTCGAAGTCGTCCTCGTCGACGTAGGACAGCGTCACCGCGCCGAGCACGATCAGCGCCAGCCCGGCGAAGGCAATCCCGAGGTTGCGGGGAAGGCGGCGCCCGGCCGGGTCCCCGGCCGCGGCGTCGTCGCCGCCGGCCGAGAGCGTCACGTCTCCGCCCAGGACGGGGTCGCCCTGCGGGTTCATGCCCAGATCGCCGGCGGCGAGCAGGTCGGCGCCCTCGGTGAGCAGGAACTCGAAGACCTCGATGGTCGGAGAACCGTCACCGGTCAGGTCGGGCGCCTCGTCGAACCAGGGGTGCGGGTCGGGCCGGGACTCCCGGAAGGAGGGTGCGATCTGCTCCAGCGCCGGGCAGTTCGGCCCGATCAGCACCTGGTGCCCTTCGGCGTCGCTGAGGCTGAACGGCAGCGGAGCGAACCGGTCGACGGTGGCCCGCCGGCCCCCGCTCGCCACGGTCTGGGTGGCGAGGTACCAGACGCACTCCTGATCGGACAGGGGAGCGCGGTACGTCCCGCCGGGCCCGGGTGCGACGGTGCCGCGCACCACGACCCGCGCCGGGCCGTACTTCGAGCCGGCCGACCTGGCCGAGCGTGCGGGCAGGGTGGCGATGTCCTCGACGCCCCGGCCGGGGAGCAGCTTCAGCGTGAGGGCGGATCCCATGGCCCCCAGCAGCCCGATGATCGCCAGAAAGGACCCGCAGAGCACGGAGACCAGTCCGATCAAAGTACGCACCCGGCCACCGTAGTGAGCCGCCTGCGGGCGCCCGCCGGGCGCCTCGCGGCGTTGTCGTCGTCGCCGATCCAAACGCGGGGTCGGCTCCTCCTCCGCCTTGCGATGCATCCCGGCGGATCACCCGCAGACACAGCCGCCTCCTCCGGATGACCGGCCCTGACGCCGGGTAAAGGTCCTGCCGTTGATGCCCGGTGGTGTGCGGGTCTGTCCCGGTACGTTCCGTTATGGGTGATCGACGGAACGTGGCACGGTGATCACGGTGTGGCGATTTTGCCGAGCGGGTCTCCCCGAACGGCGCACACGGGCAACCGGTACCACCGCACGATCGTCTGACCCCCCATTCGCCCGACGACCGACCGTAGGAGTGAGAAGCCGATGACGACGCTGCGACTGCGTAGCCGCCTCGCGACCGCCGCGCTCGCGATCACGGCCGCCGGGACCGCGTTCGGCGGGCTCGTGGCCGGACTCGGTGTTCCCGCCTCCGCGACCGCCGTCGCCGCTCCGGCCGCGTCCGACAACGGCCCGGGCGAGATCGGCACGGGCGTCTCGCTCGCCCCTTCGTTCCTGAAGGCGTCCCAGCTGCCGCAGGGCAACCGCTACGGGACGTGGAAGGCCAGCAAGATCTACACGGGCACGCCGCGCAACCCGAAGTTCTGCCTCGAGGACGTGCTGCCGGCGGCCGAGACCCGCTACAAGACCTACCGCGGCAAGACCAACGTCGCCGCCGAGGAGTTCATCACCGTCACCGGCTCGGACACCGAGGCGCAGGCTCTGGTGAACGAGGTGCGCGCCCAGGTGCAGAGCTGCTTCCAGACCTGGCTGAACGCCGACATCCCGCAGTACCGGGACGGTCACCGCAAGGCGAGCTGGAAGCGCTACGGCACCACGCGGGTCGCGGACGGCATGACCGTCGTCGGCGTCTTCACCGTCCCGCCGAAGGGCTTCGTCAAGACCTCGCACCTGTACGCGATCGGCCGTGACGGCAACAAGGTCGTGATCTTCCACCTGGGCGTGCCGGGCGACAGGTCCAACGCCCCGGTGGCCGGGTTCACCAAGGCCGGCGCGAAGGGTCTGCGGCAGGCCTTCTAGCGGTTCGCGCGCTGATGGCACCTGTGTGATGCCGCACATACGATCGGGCAATGGCCGAGGACGGCGGCGCCGGAGGGATCCGGTCAACCGCCATCGTGCTGTTCACCGACCTGGTGGCATCGACGGAGCTCCGGGTGCGGCTGGGTGAGGACGCGGCCGAGGACCTTCGCCGCACGCACGACCGGCTGATCGCAGGCGCGGTCGAGGCCAAGCGGGGCCAGCTCGTCAAGAACCTCGGCGACGGGATGATGGCAACCTTCGCGGGAGCGTCCGACGCGTTGGCCGCCGGGGTGGCTATCCAACAGGCTCTCGACCTCTACCGCCGGTCGGGGCCGAGCAGTGTGCCGTTGAACGTGCGGATCGGGATCAGCGCCGGGGATGTTTCTTTCGAGGACGCTGACTGTTTCGGCACTCCGGTCATCGAGGCCGCCCGGTTGTGCGCCGCCGCCGCTGGCGGCCAGATCCTCGCGAGCGATGTCGTGCGGGCACTCGCGGGCGCGGGCGGTGGTCAACGCCTGCTTCCGGTGGAAGCGCTGGATCTCAAGGGTCTGCCGGGGCCGGTCTCCGCCTGGGAGGTGGCCTGGGAGCCCGCCGCCGAGGCGGCGGTGGTCGTGCCGCTTCCGTCGGTGGTGATGGGAGTGGGACGGATCTTCGTGGGCCGAGAGGAGGAACTGACGCGCCTGCGCCAACGGTGGAAGGAAGCGGGCGGCGGGCACCGGCGCCTGGTCCTGATCGGCGGCGAGCCGGGGGTTGGGAAGACCCGACTGGCTACCGCGCTCGCCCAGGAGCTGCATGGCGACGGCGCCCTCGTGCTCGGTGGTCGTTGCGATGAGGATCTCGGTGTCCCTTACCAGCCCTTCGTCGAGGCTCTCCGCCATTACGTCACCTTCGCCTCGGCGGCCGGACTGGGCTGTCATGCCGGTGAGCTGCCCCGACTCGTCCCGGAGGTTGCCCAACTCGCCCCCGGGTTGCCCGAGCCCCTACGTTCGGATCCTGAGACCGAGCGGTATCGCCTGTTCGACGCCGTGGCGGCCTGGCTCGGAAGCATCTCGGCGGAGCAGACCGTCCTGCTGGTGATCGACGACCTGCACTGGGCCGCCAAACCCACCCTGCTGCTGCTCCGCCACGTTCTGCGCTCCGCCGAGCCGCTACGGCTGTTGATCGTGGCTACCTATCGCGACACCGATCTCGGCCGTCGTCACCCGTTGCTTGAACTCCTGGCCGACGTTCCCCGACTCGACGACGCCGAGCGGATCCTGCTCACCGGCCTGGACGTGCCGGGCGTCATCGCGCTCATGGAACAGGCGGCGGACCACGGCCTCGACGAGGGGGGCCTAGCGCTGGCCCACGCGGTGTGGCGCGAGACGGAGGGCAACGCCTTCTTCGTGGTGGAGGTGCTCCGATCCCTGACCGAAGCCGGCGCCATCAGCCAGCAGGACGGCCGGTGGAGGGTGACAGGAGACCTCGGCGAGCTGGCGATTCCTGCCGGGGTGAGAGCGGTCGTGGGACGGCGCATCGCCCGTCTTTCTGACGACGCCAACCGGGTGATGGCGATTGCCTCGGTGGTCGGCGCCGAGTTCGAACCAGCCGTCATCCGCGCGGTGGCTCAACTACCGGACGAGACGGTGCTGGCCGCCCTGGAGGAAGCGGTGACCGCCCGGCTGGTCGTGGAAGTCCCAGGCCCGGTGGTTCGCAGCCGCTTCTCCCATGCGCTGGTGCGGACCGCGCTCTACGAGGAGTTGTCCGCCGCCCGCCGGGTGACCCTGCACCGCAAGGTGGCGGAAGTTCTGGAAGCCCTCCACAGCGGTCAGCTCGATGACCACCTTCCTGCCCTCGCCTACCACTGGTCGCGGGCCGGAGCGCCTGCCGCCGAGATCTCCCGGGCGGTCGAGTACGCCGCTCGGGCGGGCGATCGGGCCGTGTCCCAGTTCGCGCACGACGAGGCCGCCGGGTACTACCAGCAGGCGCTCGACCTGCTCTCCCTGGCCGACGATTCGTCGGCCACCACTCGGCAGCTTCCCCTGGTGTTGGCGCTCGGAGAGGCCCAGCACCGGGCCGGCGATGCGAAGCACCGCGAGACCTTGCTCCTGGCGGCGGAGTTGGCGCGACGCCACGGCGACGTCGACGCGTTGGTCCGGGCGGCGCTCCTGAACACCCGCGGACTGCTGCCGACGGGCCTCGGTCGGGTCGACGGGGAGAAGGTGAGCGTCCTGGAGGCCGCCGTCACCGCCGTGGCTGACCGCGACCGGACGGCCCGGGCTCGTCTTCTCGCCACCCTGGGCGTGGAGTTGACGTTCACCTGGGATTCGCACCGATGCCTGGCGCTCAGCAATGAGGCTCTGGAACTCGCCCGCGGTCTCGACGACGACGAGACGCTCGCCCGGGTGTTGCTCACTAGGTACTTCCCCACCTGTCTGCCTGATCTGCTCGCCGAGCGGCAACGGAACACCACCGAACTGGTCGCCCTCGTGGAGCGCGTCACCGACCCAGCGCTGAAGGCCGAAGCCCACCTTCTCCGGGCGCGGGCGGCGATCGAGGCCGGCGACATCTCCGAGGCCGATAGTTCTCTCGCGATCGCCGACCGGTTGTCCGCCGGGCTGGGCCAGCCCGCGCTCCGGTGGCGCGTGCAGTACATCCGCGCAGCCCGGGCCGTCCTCGCCGCCCGGTTCGCCGATGCGGAGCAACTCCTGATCGAGAGTCACCGACTCGGCCAGTCCGCCGGCCAGGCGGATGCCACCTGGGTGCTGGTCGTGGTGCTCTGGGCTCTCCGGGTTCACCAGGAGCGGGTGGACCAGGAAATGGTGGAACGGCTCGCAGCGGAACTGGGCACGGTCCAGCACCCATGGAACGAGGCGCTGATGGCCGTGCTGGCCTGCCAGCTCGGTCGGGACGACGAGGCCCGGGCCGCCCTGGACCGCGCCGCCGGCGACCCGCCTCGCCTGGACATCTACTGGCTGGTGGCCATGACCGAATGGGCTTCGGTGGCGGCGCATGTCGGAGACGCCCAGCACGCCGAACGCATCGAGGCTGCCCTCCGCCCCTACGCAGCACAGGCGGTCCCGTTCGTCGTGTCCCCAACGCCGTCGGTGGCGCACCATCTCGGGCAGCTGGCCACCATCCTCGGCCACTACGACGAAGCGGACCAACGGTTCCGTGAGGCCCTGGTCATCCATGAACGCATCGGGGCGCCGCACTTCCTTGCCCGCACCCGGGTGGAGCGAGCCGCCATGCTTTTGAGTCGCGGCGAACCCGGTGACAACCCGCAGGCGCGCGAGCTCCTCGGCCAGGCCTTGGTTACCGCCCGTGAGCTCGGGCTCACCCGGCTCGAACGGCGCGCCGGCCGTCTGCTGACGTCCCGGTAGCGCTACACAGCCCGAGGCCCCCTCCGGACCCCAGGGGCGGCAGCGCTCCAAGTCGGGTCTGGGAGCATGGCCCGGTGACCGCTGCCGAGCCGAACCCCTCCGACGCGCCCGCGTCGGAGGCGTTGTTCGCGCGGGCCAAGGCGGTCATCCCGGGCGGGGTGAACTCCCCGGTACGCGCCTTCGGTGCGGTCGGCGGGACCCCGCGGTTCATGGCCGCCGGGCGCGGGCCGTACCTGATCGACGCGGACGGGCGGACCTACGTCGACCTGATCTGCTCCTGGGGCCCGCTGATCCTCGGCCACGCCCACCCCGACGTGCTCGCCGCCGTGCAGGCCGCGGCCGCGACCGGGACCTCCTTCGGAGCCCCCACCGAGGGCGAGGTGGCGCTGGCGGAGGAGATCGTGGGCCGGATCGGCCCGGTCGAGCAGATCCGCCTGGTGTCCTCGGGCACCGAGGCGACCATGTCGGCGGTGCGGCTGGCCCGCGGCTTCACCGGCCGCGCCAAGGTGATCAAGTTCGCCGGCTGCTACCACGGTCACGTCGACGCGCTGCTGGCTGCGGCGGGATCCGGGCTGGCGACCTTCGCCCTGCCGGACACCCCGGGCGTGACCGGCGCCCAGACCGGCGACACCGTCGTGCTGCCCTACAACGACCTCGACGCGGTGGCCGCCGCCTTCGCCGCCAACGAGGGCCAGATCGCCGCGATCATCACCGAGGCCGCGCCCGGGAACATGGGCGTGGTCCCGCCCGACGCCGGGTTCACCGCGGGCCTGGCCCGGCTCTGCCAGGCGAATGGCGCCCTGCTGATCTCCGACGAGGTGATGACCGGCTTCCGGGCCGGTCCCACCGGCTGGTGGGGCATCGAAGGTGTCGACGCCGACCTGTTCACCTTCGGCAAGGTGATGGGGGGCGGCTTCCCGGCCGCGGCCTTCGGTGGCCGCGCGGACGTGATGGGCCACCTCGCCCCGGCCGGGCCGGTCTACCAGGCGGGCACGCTGAGCGGGAATCCCGTCGCGGTCGCCGCCGGGCTGGCGACGCTGCGCGGCTGCACTCCTGAGGTCTACGACCACCTGGCCAAGGCCGGCGAGGTGGTGGCGGGCGCGGCGGCCGAGGCGCTGTCCGCGGCGGGTGTCCCGCACCGGGTGCAGTTCGCCGGGACGATGTTCTCGGTCTTCTTCACCGATCAGCCCGTGCGCACCTACGACGACGCGCGCACCCAGGACCTCGGCGCCTACCGGGCCTTCTTCCACGCGATGCTCGACCGCGGCGTGTACCTGCCGCCGTCGGCGTTCGAGGCGTGGTTCCTCTCGGCCGCGCACGACGACGAGGCGATCGGCCGCGTTCTCGACGCGCTGCCGCACGCGGCCCGGGCCGCCGCGGGGGCCGCGCGATGACCGTCCACACGATCGTCCACGTCGTCCGCCACGGCGAGGTGCACAACCCCGACGGCGTGCTCTACGGGCGGCTGCCCGACTTCCACCTCTCCGAGCTCGGCGTGAAGATGGCCGAGCGCGTCGCCGAGTCCTTCGCCGGGCACGACATCGCCGCGCTGGTGTCCTCGCCGCTGGAGCGGGCCCAGGAGACGATGGCCCCGATCGCCGCCGCCTTCGACCTGCCGGTCCACATCGACGAGCGGCTGATCGAGACGCAGAACTACTTCGAGGGCAAGACCTTCGGCGTCGGCGACGGCTCGCTGAGGCGGCCCGAGCACTGGCCCAAGCTCTGGAACCCGTTCCGGCCGTCCTGGGGCGAGCCCTACGAGGCGATCGCGACACGGATGCTCGCCGCCGCCGCGGGCGCGCGGGACCTCGCGCCCGGGCCACGAGATCATCTGCGTCAGCCACCAGCTGCCGATCTGGACGATGCGTCAGAAGATCGAGGGCAACCACCTCTGGCACGACCCGCGCAAGCGGCAGTGCGGGCTGGCCAGCATCACCTCGATCCGTTACGAGGGCGAGAAGATCCGCGGGCTGAGCTACCGCGAACCGGCTGCCGACCTGGTGCCGGTGAAGGCCCGCAAGGGCTTCACCGCGGGTGCCTGATGCCGGCCGCTACATCGTGATTGGCGAGGTCTGGCTCGCATCGTCCGGCGAATCCTTCTCCGAGACGGTCACCGACGGTTCCCTGGTGCTGGCCATCCCGGTGGCGCTGCTGGCCGGGCTGGTCGCGTTCGCCTCCCCCTGCGTACTGCCGCTGGTGCCGGGCTACCTGGCCTACGTCACCGGGCTGACCGGCACCGACCTGGCCGAGGCCAAGCGCGGCCGGGTGCTGCTCGGCACGTCGCTGTTCGTGCTCGGCTTCACCGCCGTGTTCGTCTCCTACGGCGCCCTCTTCAACAACCTCGGCTCGCACCTGGCCGAGCACGAGAAGGACATCAACCGGGTCCTGGGCGTGGTGACGATCCTGTTCGGGCTCGCGTTCCTCGGGGCCGCCCGCTTCCTGCCCTGGCTGCAACGCGAGTACCGGTTCCTGCGGCACGCACCGTCGCCGGGCCTGCTGGCCGCGCCCGTGCTCGGGGTGCTGTTCGGGATCGGCTGGTCGCCGTGCATCGGCCCGACGCTCGGTGCGGTGCTCTCGCTGTCCTACACCGAGTCCAGTGCCGGCCGGGGCGCGCTGCTGACCTTCGCCTACTGCCTCGGGCTGGGCTTGCCGTTCATCGGCGTCGCGCTCGGGCTGCGCCGGGTACTCGGGGCGATGGACTGGGTGCGCGGCCACTACCAGGTCGTCACCTACGCGGGCGGCGCGATGCTCTGCACCCTCGGGGTGCTGCTGGTGACCGGGGCCTGGACCGAGCTCTCGATCGAGCTGCGGATCTGGACCTCCAAGTTCGAGCCGTCGATCTGATGCTTACTCAGATTCGGGTCGGCCGATGACGGTGACCGACTCCAGCGTCGACGCCGCGCCGATCCCACCGCCGATCGGCGTGGTCGGGATGGCGCGCTGGGCCTGGCGTCAGCTCACCTCGATGCGCACCGCGCTGATCCTGTTGTTCCTGCTCGCTCTCGGCGCGATCCCCGGCTCGCTGATCCCACAGCGGGGTGTGGACCCGGTCGCGGTCGTGGACTTCCGCAACCGGCATCCCGAACTGGCCAAGTGGTACGACAAGGCCTCGCTGTTCGAGGTCTTCTCCTCGCCCTGGTTCTCCGCGATCTACATCCTGCTGATGGTCTCGCTCATCGGCTGCCTGGTGCCGCGGACCCGGGTGTACCTGCGGGCGGTCCGGGCCCGGCCGCCGGCCACCCCCCGCAACCTGGAGCGGCTGCCCGAGCACCGCGCCGTTCACGTCGACGCCGAGCCGGACGCCGCGCTGGCCACCGCGACGGCGGCCCTGCGCAAGCGCCGGTTCCGGGTCCAGCCCTACCCCGGCGACGGCGCCGGCTCTGTATCTGCCGAGCGCGGCTACCTGCGCGACACCGGCAACCTCGTCTTCCACCTCTCGCTGGTGGTCGTGCTGGTCGGCATCGCCCTCGGGCACCTGTACGGGATGCGCGGCAGCGCGCTGGTGGTCGAGGGCGAGGGCTTCGCCAACACCGTCACCCAGTACGACAACCTGCGCACCGGAGCGCGCTTCGACGTCGACGACCTGCCGCCGTTCACCCTCACCCTCGACGAGTTCCGCGCCCGCTACGAGGAGACCGGCGACCAGACCGGTGCGGCCCGCGACTTCGCGGCGCTGGTCAGCATCCGCGACGAGCCGGGGGCGGCCACGACGCCGGAGGAGATCAAGGTCAACCACCCGCTGAACCTCGGCGGGTCCAAGGTCTTCCTCGGCCCGCACGGCTACGCCCCGGTGGTCACGGTGCGGGACGGTAAGGGCCAGGTCGTCTTCTCCGGCGCGATCCCGTTCCTGCCGGTGGACCCGGTCGGCCTCACCTCGCGCGGCGTGGTGAAGGTGCCCGACGCCGCCCCCAGCCAGCTGGGCTTCCAGGGGTTCTTCCTGCCGACCGCGGCCTTCGACCTGGAGCTCGGGCCGTTCTCCACCTTCCCGGAGCCGCGCAACCCCCGCCTCGTGCTGAACGCCTGGACCGGCGACCTCGGGCTGGACGAGGGCGTTCCGCAGTCGGTCTACCGGCTGGACACCACGGAGATGACCCAGGTGAAGCGGTCGGCCGGCCACGGACGCGCCGCCGGTCACCGAGTCGCTGGTGGTCGGCGCCACGATGACGCTGCCCGGCGGCCTGGGCAGCCTGACCTTCGACGGCTACCGCGAGTGGGTCGTGTTCCAGATCGCCGAGGATCCGGGCCGCAAGCCGGCCCTGTTCGGCGGGGCGCTCGCGCTGGCCGGACTGCTGGCCTCGCTGTTCGTCCGTCCGCGTCGGGTCTGGGTGCGTGCGAGGCGCGATGAGGCAGGCCGTACCGTGGTCGAGGTCGCCGCGCTGGCCCGTTCCGAGGGACCGGACCTGGCGGCCGACGTCGACGCCGTGGTCGAAGCCCTCAGTTCGAGTAGTTCGAGCGATCCGAGCGCCGCCACCGCGGCCGCCCCCAAGGAGTAGGCGTGGTCCACGAGAACCTCGCGGACGTCAGCGACCGGCTGGTCTACGCGTCGATCCTGGTCTACGCGCTGGCGATGCTCGCGCTGGCCGCCGAGTGGGCGTTCTCCTCCCGGCGCTTCGCCGCCCAGGCGGCTGAGACCGTGGAGACCAGGGCGCTGGTCGGGGCCGGTGGCCCCGAGGTCACCGAGACGGTTCCGGCCGCACCCGCCCGCGAGAAGGCCGAGCGCTTCGGCCGGATCGGGCTCTCGCTGGCCGCCCTGGGCTTCCTGCTGCACCTGGGCGGGATGGCCGCCCGCGGCTTCGCCGTCGAGCGGGTGCCGTGGGGGAACATGTACGAGTTCTCCTCGATGTCCGCGCTGGCCGCGATGGGCGCGTTCCTCGTGCTGACCCGCAAGTACGACATCCGCTGGCTCGGCGTCTTCGTCGTCACCCCGGTCCTGCTGACCCTCGGGCTCGCCGTCACCGTCCTCTACACCGACGCCCAGCAGCTGCAGCCGGCGCTCCAGTCCTACTGGCTCGTCATCCACGTGATCGCCGCCGTGACCTCGGCCGGCATCTTCACCGTCGGGGCGGCGCTGAGCATCCTCTACCTGGTCAAGGAGCGCGCCGAGCGCACCGGCTCGGGCGCGCTGTCCCGCCTGCCGGCCGCGGACGCGATGGACCGACTGGCCTACCGGGTGCACGCGTTCGTCTTCCCGCTGTGGACCTTCGCGGTGATCGCCGGCGCGATCTGGGCCGAGAACGCCTGGGGCCGGTACTGGGGCTGGGACCCCAAGGAGACCTGGGCCTTCATCACCTGGGTGGTCTACGCGGCCTACCTGCACGCCCGCGCGACCGCGGGCTGGAAGGGCCGCCGCGCGGCCGCCGTCGCCCTCACCGGCTTCGGCTGCTTCCTGTTCAACTACTTCGTGATCAACCTGGTCGTCACCGGCCTGCACTCCTAGCTACGCCGGGACCTGATCCGCCAGTCGCGGGGGCCCTTGTCCTCGTTCTTCAGGTCGTCCTCGAACTTGCGCAGCTTCTTCTGCTTCTCGGCCTCGTCGTTCAGGCGGCGCAGGAAGTCGGGGTCGTCGTCGGGCGCGGGGCGCGCGACGTACCTGGTCCGGCGCGGCAGGTTCGGCAGGTTCAGCCCGCCGCCCGAGACCGGCGGCGGAGCGCTGCCGTCCTTCTTGGGCCGGCCGAGGAAGAACCACGCGATCGCGCCCAGCGGCGGCAGCGGGAACACGACCAGGATCGCCCAGGCCCACTTGGGCAGCCGCCGGATCTGGGCGGAGTTGGCCTGAATGACCTCAACCAGTGCCCAGACGACGATGATGACCGTCAGCACGATGAGCGTGATGGGCACGCGCAAGGAGCCTCTCCCTCGAAAAACGATCTCGCCCCAGCGTAACCGCGCGGCGGTTTGTCTGCGTCCGGACGGCCCAAGGAGAGGGCCTGCCGTACCCATGTTTGACTTGCGCCGTGAAGATGTCCCCCGCCGCCACCTATTCGCTGCAGCGCCTGGCCCTGTTCGGGGCCACGCTGGTGCTGTGTGCGGCCCTGCTGCGCGGGGTGTCGTTCCTGCTCGTGCTGCTTCTGGCCACCCTGATCTCCGGGGTGCTCAGCTACTTCCTGCTGGCCGGCTCGCGGGAGCGGATGGCGCAGGCCGTGGCCGGGCGGGTGCAGCGTCTGGGCGAGCGCCTGGACTCGGGCGCGGCGGCCGAGGATGCCGCTCTCGACGCCGCCGAGCGCGGCGCGCCAGTTCCCCGAAAAGGGCACTTTGAAACCAGAGTGACGCCTGAGACTCGTTCACCCATGTTCAGCAAAACTCGCCACCCGGCGCCGTGATCGGCCTACGGTGGAAGTTGGGGTGGAGGGGGACGACGCGATGAATGGTGGAAAAAGGACATCTCGGATTCGATCCGAGTTCGAGCTGTGGCTCCAGGCCATGGGCGGCACGCTGCGCCAGTTCCAGCAGCGACGCGAGATGGGGCGCCTCAACACGGCCGCCGCCGAGCGTAAGCGGCGGGCCGAGGAGAAGGTCGCCGCGTACCGCGCCGCGTCCCGGCGCAAGACCGCGCTGCTGCTCGCCGGCCTCCTGATGATCGTCACCGTCCCGACCTGGGCCGTGGTGAGCGCGCTGACCGCGCCGTCGGCCCACAACGGCGACGCCGCGGAGGGCGGCCAGCCCCCGGGCTACGTCGAGGTCCAGCCCGCGTCCGAGGAGAACGGCTCGATCGAGCTCGGGTCGGAGAGCCCGAGCCCCGAGCCCGAGGTGGCGGGCGTCGACCTGCCGCCGACCCCGGAGCCGACCGTCGAGCCCACGCCGGAGCCCGAGCCGATCGACAGGCCCGAGCCGAGCGTCAAGCCGGTCCCGAAGCCGGACCCGACCCCGAAGGCCACGCCGCGGCCGACGCCCGGCCGCGCCTCAGCCCACGCCGAAGCCCGACCCGCCGAAGTGCCCGCCGAAGGACACGGCCTGCAGCCCGGGCGGCGACAAGCCGGCCCCGACTCCGAAGCCGACGCCGGCGCCGACCCCGGTGCCCACGCCGACGCCGACCCCGGTGCCCACGCCTGAGCCGACCCCGGTCGCCACGCCGGACCCGCCGGCCGGCGACGAGTAGTCAGGCAGGCAGACAGAGCGCGAGGGTGAGCAGCCCGCCGTAGGCGAGTTGGGTCATCCCGGTGCGGCCGAGCACGGCGATCAACGCCGGGCCGGCCGCGCCGCTGCGTACGGCCCGGACCGCGGGCGCGGCCACCGGCAGGGCGAGGACGGCGATCGACGGTCCAGGGGTGCGCGACGGCCAGTCCGAGGGCGAAGAGCAGCGGGCCCGAACAGCAGGACGGTGTAGAGCCAGCGGGTCCGCGCGTCGCCCAGCACCACGGCCAGGGTCTTCTTGCCGACGCCGGCGTCGACCGGGGCGTCGCGCAGGTTGTTCACCACCAGCAGCGCGCAGGCCAGCATCCCGACCGGGATCGACGCGGCGACCGCGAGGCCGGTGACCTCCTCGGTCTGGGCGTACGCAGTGCCCACCACCGCGACCACGCCGAAGAACACGAACACCGACAGCTCGCCGAGGGCCTTGTAGCCGTAGGGGTTCGCGCCGCCGGTGTAGCCCCAGGCCGCGGCCATCGCCGCGACCCCGACCGCGAGCAGCCACCACGAGGTGGTGGCGGCCAGGACCAGTCCGGCCGCGCCGCCCACGCCGAGAGCGGTGAACGCCGCGAGCTTCACCTGCTCCGGCGCAGCCACCTTCGACCCGACCAGGCGCAGCGGCCCGACCCGGACGTCGTCGGTGCCGCGGATGCCGTCGGAGTAGTCGTTGGCGTAGTTGACGCCGACCTGCATGGCCAGGCTGACGATCAGCGCGAGCAGCGCCTTCCACCAGACCGCGTCGCCGGCCTCGACCGCGACGCCGGTGCCGACGGCGACCGGCACGACCGCCGCCGGCAGGGTCCGGGGCCGCGCGCCCGCCAGCCACTGCCCGGGAGTTGCCACGGCAGGATTCTCCGGCAGTCAGCCCGGTGCGGGCCGGGTTCCAGGCCACCTCCCACAGGTGGCCGTCGGGGTCGGCGAAGTAGCCGGAGTAGACGCCGAAGGGGTGCATCTTCGCCGCCGCGGTGATCCGGGCCCCGGCCGCCTCGGCCTCGGCCAGCATCGCGTCGACCTCGGCCTCGGACCCGGCCGGGATGCCGAAGCTGTGGGCGGCCCCGCCCGGGGTGCCGGGCTCGACGTTGGCGTCCAGCGCGAGGTTCTTCCGCTCCCACAGCGCGAGCATCAGGCCGCCGCCGACGTCGATCATCACGATGCTGTAGTCGGTCCCCTTCTCCTCGTCGCGGAACTCGCTGCCGACGATGCCCTCGGTCTTCCAACCGAGGCCGTCGCGGTAGAACGCGAGCGAGCGGTCCAGGTCCTCGACGGCGATGGTGATGAAGTTGATCGCTGCCTTCATGGCTGCTCTCCTTCCGGACGCTCCCGCACCAGGGTGCGCAGGGCGTCGCGGTCCACCTTGCCGGAGGGCAGTGACGGAAACGCCTCGACGGCGACGAGGTCGCGGGGCGCCCACGCGCGTGCCCAGGCGTTCGGCGACCAGCTCGCGCAGTTCCCCGAGGTCCACGTTGCACGGCATCCCGGCCGCCGGGATCACCACGGCCACGACCGCCTCGCCCCACTCCGGGTCGGCCCGGCCGACCACGACCACCTCGGCGATCGCGGGGTGCCCGGCGATCACCTGCTCCACGCTCTGGGCCGGCACGTTGACCCCGCCGGAGAGGATGACGTCGTCGGCGCGGCCCAGGACGGTGAGCACGCCGTCGTCATCGAGCCGGCCCAGGTCGGAGCTGACGAACTCGCCGCCGAAGTCCGGCCCGCCGAGGTAACCGCGGGCGAGCACCGGGCCCGTGATCGCGACCAGGCCGTCGTCGGTGATGCGCAGCCCGACCTTCTCCAGCGGGACGCCGTCGTAGACGCAGCCGCCGCAGGTCTCGGTCATGCCGTAGGTGCGCACGACGTGGGCGCCGACCGCCGCGGCACGGTCGACCAGGCCGGCCGGGATCGGCCCGCCGCCGAGCAGGATCGTGTCCAGGCCGGTCAGGTCGACGCCGGCGTCGAGCAGACGGATCAGCTGGGTCGGCACCAGGGAGACGTAGCGGCGCTCGCCGGTCATCGCGGCCACCGCCGCGGCGAAGGCGTCGGGCCGGAAGCCGGCCGAGGTGTCCAGCACCACGGGCTCGATGCCGGCCGCGCGCGAGCGCAGCACCACCTGCAGGCCGGCGATCCGCGCCGCCGACATCGCGAGCAGCCACTGGCCGGGGCCGCCGAGGAAGTCGTGGGTGGCGCGGGCGGAGTGCCGCAGCGCCCTGGCCGAGATCCGCACGCCTTTCGGGGTGCCGGTCGACCCGGAGGTGGCGACCACGACGGCAGTCCCCGTCGGAACCCCGGCGCGCGGCCACAGGCCCGAGCGCGCCGACCATCCGGGCGCCCTCCGGCCCCGGCGGCACCAGCAGCAGCGCCGGCCCGCTGCCGTCCATCGCCGCCGCGAGGCCGGGGATGTCCGCGGTGCCGGCCGGGACCGGCACCGGAACCAGGTCGTGGGTGCTCATCGCGGCCACCGTAGGGCGCGGGAGTGGCTCTTCGCGCGGAGGGCACTTGAATGCATCGGACGAACCGGGAAGGAAAGCATGGCGGCACGAGGTCGCATCGGTCGCGTCGTGGTCGCGGCGGTGCTCGCGGTCGCCGGGCTAGGCGCGCTCGCGTCCCCGGCGCCCGCGCAGGTCCCGGGAAGAACGGCAAGATCGTCGTCTTCAGCCGCGTCGTCAACGGCTTCGGCGATGTGTGGGTGATGAAGGCGGACGGCAGCGGGAAGCTCAACCTGACCAAGACCCCGGAGGTCGACGAGCGCGACGCCGCCATGTCGCCCTTCGGCGACTTCGTCGTCTTCGCTCGGAGCGGCGGCTCTGTACCACGGGCGGGCCGACGGGTCGCAGCCGCCGCAGCCACTCGCCATGTTCGGCGAGTCGGTGTGGGTCTCGCAGTTCCGGCCTTCGCGCCGGACGGATTCCGCGTGCTGTTCCGGGCGCGCCCTCCTCCAGTGGATCCGACGGCGACATCTACGTCACCGGCCACCACGGCGGCCGGATCACCAACCTGACCAACACCCCGACCGACGACGAGACCGATCCGGCCTGGTCGTCGCTGAGCTCCACGATCGCGTTCGTTTCCGATCGCACCGGCAACCGCGAGGTGTCTTCCTCGCCAACGCCGACGGGACCGCAGCCCGGAACGTCTCCAACAGCGGAGCGGCCGACGAGAACACCCCGCAGCTTCTCCCCGGACGGGAAGAAGCTCGCCTACGTCGCCCCGGGTAACGGCGGCAAGCCCGACGTCTTCGTCCGGAACGTCAACGGCACGGGTGATCCGCAGAACCTCACGAACAACGCCGCCGCGGATACCCGGCCCTCCTTCTCCGCCGACGGCAAGAAGCTTCTGTTCGCCAGCGACCGCGGCGGCGACTCGGACGTGTTCGCCTGGCAGGCGCCACAGCCGGGGCGGCCGCGACCGACCTGAGCAAGGACGCAGACGACCCGCGTGATGACCTCGCCCCGGACTGGCGGCGGGCATCCAGGAATTGAACTGCGCGATCCGGCCGGGGTTCACGTGTTGTGTTCGGTACCGCGGCAACGACGTGCTGAAGGGCACCGCCGGCCCGGACCAGATTCTCGGGCTCGGAGGCAACGACAAGATCGACGGGCGAGGCGGCGACGACCTCCTCTGCGGCGGCCCGGGCAGGGACAAGCTGATCGGTAGTGCCGGCGGGATCACCTGGTCGGCGGGGCGCAACCCGGACACGCTCGTCGGTGGGAATGGTCGGGACACGCTCGCAGCGGTGGTTCGGGCAACGACGACCTCAACGGTGGCGCCGGCGAGGACAACCTGGACGGCGGCACTGGGCAACGACACGCTGCGCGGTGGACCCGGCAAGGACGTCCTCTCGGACCGAAGGGCCGCAACGGCATTCACCAGTAATCCTGACGAGCCGTCACGGCAGGCGGGGGAGCACTTCCTCGCCGATCAGCTCCACCATCTCGAGGAACTCGTCGCGCGGCTGCCCGCCCATGTCGAGGTAGAGCAGATTGGTGTCGGCGTGCAGCATCTCCGCGCTCGTCGCCAGTCGCTCGGTGACCTCGGCCGGGCTGCCGACCAGGGCCGGGCCCTTGGTGGTGAGGAGCTCGAAGTTGAACGGCTTCTTGATGAACGGCGGCGGGTCCGGGTTCACCCGCGGGATGATCTCGGCCATCAGCTCGAAGTAGGCGCGGTAGCGCGGCTCCCAGCGGGCGCGCGCGGCCTGCGAGGTCTCGGCGACGTTGACGTGCCAGCAGGCGCCGATCCGCGGGGTGCGCGAGTGCCCGTAGGAGGCGTACCGCTCCCGGTACTGCTCGACGATCGGGACGAACATCGCCGGGTTGCCGAACGCGCTGGGCAGCATCAGGTCGAGGCCGAGGCGGGCGGCGAGTTCGAGGCTGGCCGGAGAGGCGCCGCCGCCGATCCAGATCGGCATCGGGCCGACCGGCGGCGGCTGCACGGTGAAGTCGACGATCGGCGCGCGGTGCCGCGAGCCGGGCCAGTTCACCGTCTTGCCGCTGCACAGCTCGACCAGCAACTCGACGTTCTCGCCGAACAGTTCGTGCGAGTCCTCGATGTCCTTGCCGAACAGGTCGTAGGTGGAGACGAAGAAGTTGCCACGCCCGACGACGATCTCGCAGCGCCCGCCGGAGAGGACGTCGACGGTGGCGTAGTCCTCGGCGACCCGGACCGGGTCGAGGTTCGCGGCCAGCGTCACCGCGGTGGACAGCGTGAGACGCCGGGTCCGCTCCCCGATCGCGGCCAGGATCACCGGTGGTGCGGAAGTCGTGTACTCCAGGCCGTGGTGCTCGCCGATGTACACCCCGCCGAAGCCGACCTCGTCGGCCACGGCCGCGGCCTCGACGATCGCGCGGTGCCGCTCCGCGGCGCTCTGCCGGGTGCCGGTCACCGGGTCGTGAACCTGGTCGCCCAGGGACATCAGACCGACGTTCACGCGGCGCCTCCCAAGTGATGCTGCGTCAGCCAGGCGTGCACCAGGTCGGCGGCGGTGCCGAGGTGCGAGGCCTGGCCCTCGCCGCTGAAGTAGTGATTGGCCCCGGGCAGCTCGACGAGTTCCTTGTCCTCGTGCCCGATCGCGTCGAAGACCTGGTGCGGGTGGCTCACCGGCACCGCGTCGTCGCGGCCGTTGATGAGCACGAAGACGGGGACGCTGACCCGGGGGGCGGCGTCGGCGGCGTCCACCTGCGCGGTCTCCAGCGACCACTGCGAGAGCCAGCTGCGGGTGGTGGTGAAGCGCATCATCGCGCCGGGGCTGGTGTTGGCCACCGCGGGATCGCCGAGGTAGCTCCAGCGCGGCTGACGCCCGTTCGGTTCCACGGTCGGGTCCAGCCAGCGCGGGTCGGCCATCGTGCCGTGCACGACGAACGCGTGCTCGTCGTGCGGACGGCCGGCGGCCTGCAACGCGGTCAGCTTGTCGTGGGCGTAGGTGGTGATGCGGGCGCTGCGCTCCCGTTGCCGCGCTCGGTAGGCGGCGAGGAAGTCCGCCGAGTACGGCGGCTGGTTGGCGTTCGCCGGGTCGTAGAGGTCGAACTCGCGCGCACGGTTCCGGTCGGGGTCCGCCTCGTCGGTGATCGAGGCGTCCAGGAAGTCGGTGAGCAGGCGGTGCCGGCTGCGCGGCGCGGCCAGCAGCATGACGGCGTCGGCGGCCGGCAGTGCGGTGTCGGCCAGCAGTGTCGGTTCACCCGCGCCGGTGCGCGTGATGGTGGGCTTCTCCGCCTCGGCCTGGTAGCCCATCATCGGCGAGCCGCCGCCGCTCCAGCCGGCCAGGACGACCTTGCGGTAGCCGAGCCGCTCGCGGGCGTCGCGCACGCAGGCCGCGATGTCGAGCAGCACGTTCTCCATCTGCAGCGCCGCATCGCCGACGGTGTACCGGCTCGTCGAGCCGATCACGTGCAGCCCGGTGCGGGCCAACTCGGGGAACAGCGGCAGGTACGCGGGAGAGCCGATCGGGTGCATGCAGATGATGACGGTGTCGGAGTCCGCCTCGCCGCGGAGCAGTTGTGCCTGCCGCGCGACGTGGTCCCCGACCGAGCCGTAGACGTCCTTGCGGACCGCCTGTTCCTGCGTCACGACCAGGAACGGCGTGCGCCGGTACTTCACGCGGGGAACCTGCGCACCGGCCATGGCGGGACCATACCAAATGCTGTTTGGTTATGTCGACGCTGTGGACAACAACCAAAAAGCGTGACACGCCTAGTGGTTGTTCAGGCGGTGCGGGCCCGCTTGCGTTTCGGGGCGGGGGACTGCTCCTTCTCGCGCGCCACCTTCACGGTGGCCGCGACGATCTGCTCGCAGACCAGGTCGAAGATCTCGTCGGCGGTCAGGGCGCGCTGGGCCTCGGCCTGCGCCATGTGCGGCGCCCGCTTGGGGTCCGGCTTGGTGCCCTCGGCGGCCGACTCGTGCAGGGCGCTGCCGATCGCGTAGAGCTCGAGCGCCTCCATCATCGGCGCGATCGCCCCGATCGGGACGCCCTCCTCCACGAGCATCGCGAAGGTCGCCTCCAGCTGCGAGGTGCCGATGCCCAGCGGCTCGCGGCGCAGCATGACCGGCACCAGGTCCGGGTGGTCGCGGAAGGCCGCGCGCAGCCGGCGCGCGTTGCGCAGCAGCCAGACCTCCCACGGCTCCTCGTGGCCCTGGGGGACGCGCACTTCCTCCAGTGCCAGCTTCGCGGCGCCGACGACGATCTCTTCCTTGTTCTGGAAGTGGTGGTAGAGCGAGGCGCCGTTGACGCCGAGACGTTCGGCCAGCCGGCGGATGCTGAGTGCGTCGATGCCCTCGGTGTCGATGATGTCCAGCGCGGCCTCCAGCGCCGCGCGCTTGGAGATCAGCGGAACCTTCGGACGTGCCACTCTTCCCCCTAGCTCCTCTGCGGTGCCGCGATGCTATTGGCGAGCAGACCCAGGAACACGTCGCGGTCGAGCTCCAGGCGCGCCGGAACCGTGAGGGCGGTCTGGTCGTGCAGCAGGGCCCGGGCCGCGAGCAGCGCGGCCCGAGGCTTGGCCGCCAGGGCTGCCGTTCGCTCGGCCACCAGGGCATCGAGTTCCTCGGGCGTTTCCGCGACGGCCGTCACGAGGCCGTGGCGTTGCGCCTCGGCGGCCGGGAAGCGTTCGCCGAGCAGCATCCACTCTGCCGCTTTCTGATGACCCGTCAGGCGCGGGAGAAGCAGGGTGGAGGCCGCCTCGGGCACGAGACCGAGATCGACGAACGGAAAGCCGAAGATGCTGCGCGAGGTCGCGTAGACCAGATCGCAGTGCAGCAGGACGGTCGTGCCGATCCCGAGCGCCGGACCGTCGACCGCAGCGACGAGCACGGAGCGCAGACCGACGAGTGCCTGCAGGAACCGGCCTGGCGGGGAGTCCTCGCCGCGGACCGGGTTGGCGAGCATGTCCTTGACGTCGTTGCCCGCGGTGAACGCTCCGCCGGCGCCGGTCAGAACGACGACGGCCGCGCCCTCGGTCTTGGCGAGTTCGTCGGCCAGCTGTGCGTACATCGCGGTCGTGATCGCGTTGCGCTTCTCCGGCCGGTTGAGCCGGATCGTGACGACGTCGCCGGCGGCGATGACCTCGATCACCGTCACGAGCGCCGCACGTCCTTCCACGGGATGTCCTTGTCCACCCGCGGCTCGCCGGGCAGGCCGAGCACGCGCTCGCCGAGGATCGTGCGCTGCACCTCCGAGGTGCCGCCCTCGATCGAGTTGGCCAGCGAGCGCAGCCACGACTTGCGCACGTCCTTGACCCCGTCCAGCGCGGTGCCGGTCGGCGCGAAGCGCTCGTAGGTGTCGATCAGCAGGCCGTCGGGGCCGAGCAGCTCGACGCACAGTTCGTAGACGGCCTTGTTGAGCTCGGACATCTGCAGCTTGGCGATCGAGCCCTCCGGCCCCGGGGCACTCCCACCCTCGGAGGAAGCCCGCAGGCTGGTCAGGCGCGCCGACTCGGCCTGGGTCCACAGCTGCATCAGCCGTTCCAGGAGGACGGCGTCGGTGCGGCCCGCCGCGGCCGCGGCCTGGAAGGTCTCCACCGCCCGGGCGATCGAACCCTCGCCGCGGCGGACGAACTTGCGGCCCAGCGCCACCCGCTCGTTGGCCAGCGTGGTCATCGCGACCTTCCAGCCGTTGCCGACGGCCGCCGAGCAGGCAGTCGTCCGGGACGTGCACGTCGGTGAGGTAGACCTCGTTGAACTCGTCCTCGCCGGTGAGCTGGCGCAGGGGGCGGACCTCGACGCCGGGGGACTGCATGTCGAGCACGAAGTAGGTCAGGCCGGCGTGCTTGGGCACGTCCGGGTCCGTGCGGGTGACGAGGATGCCGCGGCGCGCGGTGTGCGCGAGCGAGGTCCACACCTTCTGTCCGTTGACCCGGTAGCCGTCGGTGCCGTCCTTGGAGTCGGGGACGGCCCGGGTGGCCAGCGCGGCCAGGTCACTGCCCGCGCCGGGCTCGGAGAACAGCTGGCAGTAGATCTCCTCGCCGGAGAAGCACGGGCGCAGGTAGCGCTGCTTCTGCTCCTCGGTGCCGTGGGCGAGGATCGTCGCCATCGCCATGCCCAGGCCGATGACGTTGCGCAGCGAGTGGTCGGCCGCGCCGGCGGCGAGGAAGCGGCCCTCGGCGAACGGCTGCAGCGACGGATCGAGCCCGCGCCCGCCGAGGCCGACGGGGAACGCGACCTTGGCCAGCCCGGCGTCGAAGCGGGCCTCCCGGAACGCGCGGTCGGCCAGGGTGTCGGTGGGGTCCGGCACCGGGTGCGCGGCGAGGAACTCGGTGATCGCCGCGTCCAGTGCGGCCACCTCGGGCCCGCGGTCCTCGGCCGGTGTCTCGGCCGGCAGCGGCACCGTGGCCGGACCGGTCACGCCGACCAGGGCGGCCAGCTCCGCGCGGTGCCTCGACGGGGCACCGAACAGCAGCTGGCTGCTCTTGGCGCGCTTGAGGTAGAGGTGCGTCGGGTGTTCCCAGGTGAAGCCGATGCCGCCCTGGATCTGCACGCTCGCCGTGGTGACGGAGCGGTAGGCGTCCGAGGCGACGGCCCGGGCCAGTGCCGCGGCGGCCGGCAGCGCGGCCGGGTCGTTCGCGGCGCTCCACAGCCCGTGCCAGACGACCGAGCGCGCGGCCTCGACCTCGACCAGCAGGTCCGCGCAGCGGTGCTTGATCACCGAGAACGAGCCGATCGCGCGGCCGAACTGGATGCGGGTGCGTGCGTACTCGACGGTGATCTCGAGCATCCGCGCTGCGCCGCCGAGCTGCTCGGCGGCGAGGTAGAGAAGTCCGAGCTGCCAGGCCCGCTGCAACGGCCCGGCGCCGGTGCCCAGCAGACGGGCCGGCACGGCGTCGAAACGCAGCTCGGCCAGCCGGCGGGTGGAGTCGAGGGCGGTGAGCGGCCGACGGGTCAGGCCGGGCGCGTCGGCGGCGACCGCGAACAGCGCCGGACCGGAGGGGATCGTCGCCGCGACCAGCACCAGCGAAGCTGTCGCCCCGTCGAGCACGGTCTCGGCCGTGCCGGAGACCCGCCAGCCGCCGGTGTCCGCGGCGGTGAGGGTGGACTCGGCGGGCTGGGCGCCGGACCACGCAAGGGTGGCCACGGCACTGCCGTCGACGATGCCGGGCACGAGCGCCTCGGCGTCGGCGCCACCGAGCTCGAGCAGGGCCGAGGCCGCGAGGCCGACCGAGGCGAGGAACGGCCCGCCGTAGAGCGCGGCGCCGAGCTCCTCGAAGACGACGCCGAGCTCGACCGGCGTCGCGCCGCTGCCGCCGAGTTGTTCGGGGACGGCCAGGCCGTGCAGCCCGAGTTCGCCGGCCAGCTGGGCCCACAGCGCCGGGTCCCACCCGGCCGGGTCGTCCATCAGCCGGCGGACGTCGGACTCGGCGCACCGCTTCGCCATCAGGTCCCGCACCACCTTGCGGAGGTCGTCGGCGTCCGGGCCCGGGGCGAAGGTCATGGCTGGTCCACATCTTTTTGGTTGGGCACTGCGTCAGGCGGTTCCAGGTAGCTGCCACGGCGGCCGCTGACGAAGTCGTCGCGCAGCCCCTGGGCCTCACCCCGGAGGTTCAGGTCCAGTGTGTACGCGAGCTCCGCCGCGGTACACACCGCGGATGTCGCGCCCGATGCTGTCGTCCGTCGCCGCCTTCAGCGCCCGCAGGACCGCGGGGTTCTTGCCCGCGATGGTGACGGCCAGCCGGTGGGCCGCGGCGGGCAGCTCCTCGGCCGGTACCAGGCGCAGCACGCTGCCGAAGTGGTGCAGCTCCTCGGCCGTGACCGGTTCGGCGGTGAACAGGGCGGCCCGGAGCCGCTTCTCGGGCATCAGCCCGATCGCCTGGATGATGCCGCTGGCCGCGCCGTTGTCCGCCTCGGCGAGCACGAACGGAGTGCCCGGTGCGGCGAGCAGCACGTCGCACACGCCCGCGACCAGTACGCCGAGCCCGACGCAGTACCCGTGCACCGCGCCGATCACCGGGACCGCGCACTCGGCGATTGCCGCGGTCAGCTCCATCGAGCCCCGGGTCTGGCCGAGGATGCCCTCGAAACCGGGCAGGCTCTGGACCTCCTTGACGTCGCCGCCGCCGCAGAAGCCGCGGCCGGCGCCGCGCAGCACCACGACGTGCACACGCTCGTCATCGGCGTAGGAGCGCAGGTGCCCGGCGAGGGCAGCGATGTCCTTGAGGCCCAGCGCGTTCACCGGCGGCGCGTCGATGACGAGTTCGGCGACGCCGTCGGCGATCGTCTCCGTGATCACGCGTACTGCTCGCGCAGCGCGTCCCGGTTCACCTTGCCGGTGACGTTGCGGGGCAGCTCGGGCACGATCGCCAGTCGCTTGGGCAGCTTGAACCGGGCCAGCTTGTCGCCGGCGAAGGCGACGAGGTCCTCCAGCGTCAGCTCCGCGCCGGGGGCGGCGACGACGACGGCCATGCCGACCTCGCCCCACTGCTCGTCGGAGACGCCGACCACGGCGAGATCGGCGACCGCCGGGTGCAGGGAGAGCACGTTCTCCACCTCGGCGGGATACACGTTCTCACCGCCGGACTTGTACATCTCCTTGGTGCGGCCGGCCAGGTAGTAGCAGCCGTCGGCGTCGCGCCGAGCCGCGTCACCGGTGCGGAACCAGTCGTCGGTGAAGAAGTCATGGCGCGGCTTGCACCAGTACCCGACGGTGACGCTCGGCCCGCGCAGCCAGATCTCCCCGACCTCGCCCGCGGCGACGTCGTTGCCGGCCGGGTCGACCAGCCGGATCTCGGTGTGCAGCGCGGCCATGCCGGCCGAGCCGGCCTCGGCCTTGTCCTGGTGCTCGGCCTCGTGATCGAGCGCGAAAGCCATCGGGCCCATCTCGGTGCCGCCGTACTGAGGCTGCAGCGGGAGCCCGCGCGCCTTCCACGCCTGGAACAGTTCGGGGGTGCCGATCGCGCCGGCGACGATGAGGTGGCGCAGGTGCGACAGGTCGGCGTCGCCGAAGCCCGGCACGGCCTGGATCGCCTGGTACATCAGGGGAATCGCGGCGAAGTGGGTGACCGGCGGGGTGCGTGTCGGCGAAAGCGGCGAGCACCGCGGCCGGGTCGAAGCGGCGCATCGTGGTGACCAGTGCCGCCGAAGTACAGGATCGGGTTGGCCATCACGTTCAGCCCGCCGGCGTGGAACAGCGGCATCTGGTTCAGGTGGTGGCAACCGGGCGCGCTGTAGCCGGTGGTGTGCGCGGTGTTCAGCGCCTGCCAGATCAACGTGCCGTGCGTGCAGAGCGCGCCCTTGGGCCGGCCGGTGGTGCCCGAGGTGTAGAGGATGTGGGTCGGGTCAGCGTGCGTCGCGCCCGTCCGCGGGCCGAGCGGCGTGGCCGTGCTCAGCGCGGCTTCGTACTCACCGTCGTCGGTCTCGACCTTCCAGGTCAGTCGCCGCGGAACCTCCGCCTTGTCCGCGACCTGGGTGGCGGTCTCGGCCCAGACGTCGTCGTGCACCAGGACCGCAGGGTCGGCGTCGAGGCAGATCTCGGTCAGCTCATGCACGGTCAGCCGCCAGTTCAGCGGGACGAACAGCGCGCCCAGCCGCATCGCGGCGAACTGGATCTCGAAGACCCGGGGGTCGTTCTCGGCGATCAGCGCGATCCGGTCACCGGCCTCCACGCCGAGCTCTCGCAGGACCCCGGCAGCGCGGGCCACCCGGTCGTCGAGTTCACCCCAGGTGGTGGTGCTGCCGTCCTCGGAGCGACGCAGCGCGGGGGCGTCCGGGCGGTGGGCGGCGTGGTAGGCGACCCAGTCGTGAGCGGCGACGTCCATCTCCCGAGCCTGTCAGTCAGCCAGCTTGTCGGCCATGCCCAGTTGGACCAGGAAGTCCTTGTACATGCCGAACGCCGGCTGCATCGCCGGCAGGAGCTTGAGCAACGTCCCCACCGAGCCCTCGATCTTGCACCTTGCGCCGGGCCATCGCCATCGGGATGTTCAGATCGCCCATCCAGAACTGGTGGCCGTCATCGGCGGTCATGAACAGCTGGACGTCCACCTGGGCGGCCCGTGCGGCGTCTCCGACGAGCACGGTGGGCGGGTCCACCCCGGCGTCGATGCTGACCGCGGAGTCGGGGTCGGTGTAGTTGGCGCGGAACGACGAGCCTGCCTCGACGAACTTCGGCCGCAGCTCGGGGTGCTGGGTGATGTGCTCGAAGAAGGCCAGGTAGACCTTCTCGGCCTCCTCGGCGGACTCGAAGACAGGCACGGTCATCCCTTCGCCGGGCGGTTGATGGTTCCACCAAACAACGTTAGGTTAGTGGTCGGGGCGTTCTGAAGGAAGTGCCAATGATGCGGGTGCAGATCGACGCGAGCCGGTGCCAGGGGCACGGGCGCTGCGTGCTGATCGCCCCCGACTACTTCGACGTCGACGAGACCGGCCTGGGCAAGGTTCTGGTGGCGGAGATCGCCGCGGCCGACGCCGCCGACCTGCGCGAGGCGCGGCACTGCTGCCCGGAGAACGCCATCGCCCTCATCGACATGACCAGTGCGGAGTAGGGGCGTTGGTTCTCATGGAGCAGTTCGACCACCACACCGAGGACTTCGCCGAGAACTGGCGCGAGATCTACCGGGGCCTGCGCGGATCCTGTCCGGTGCCGCACACGGACGCCCACGGCGGCTTCCACGTCATCACCCGCTACGACGACGTCAAGCGCGTGATGCAGGACCCGGAGACCTTCGCCTGCGGCCGCGACCTGCAGGTCGGTGGCACGGTGACCGGTGGCGTCACGATCCCGATCAACCCCGTGCAGATGGGGATGATGGAGACCGACCCGCCCGTGTCGCAGGCCTACCGGCGGCCGATCGCCAACCTGTTCACCTCCAAGGCGATCACCGCGTTCGAGCCGCGGATGGCCGAGATCATCAGCTGGGCCGTCGACCGCGTGATCGAAGGCGGACGACTGGACTTCGTCGACGACCTGGCCAACCCGATCCCGGCGATGATCTCGCTGGACTACTTCGGGTTGCCGCTGGACAAGTGGGAGACCTACGCGACCGCCTTGCACAAGGCCGCCTACCGGGAGAAGGGCTCGGCCCGCGCCGTGATGGCGCTGGTCGGGGACATCCAGTCGATCGTCGCTGACCGGCGCGCGACCGCCGGGCAGCGCGAGGACGTCGTCGACCGTCTGCTCACCGCGGAGGTCAACGGTTCGCCGCTGTCCGAGGACGAGGTCGTCAACCAGATCTTCATGCTGCTCAACGGCGGCATCGACACCTCGACCGCCCTGATCGCCGGCATGTTCGGCTACCTCGGTGAACATCCCGACGAGCGCGCTGCGCTGGCCGCGGACCCTTCGCTGATCCCCAACGCCGTCGACGAGATGCTGCGCTACTTCACCCCCGGACCCGGGCGTCGCGCGCACGGTGATGGCCCCCGTCGAACTCAGCGGGACTGCGCTGGAGCCGGGAGATCGCATCCTGCTGGCGCTGGGGTCGGTGAACTACGACGAGGACTGTCTTCGACTCGCCCGAGGAGGTCCGCCTCGACCGGGAGAACGCCTCCAAGCACCTGGCCTTCGGCTACGGCCTGCACCGCTGCCTCGGGGCCTTCCTCGCCCCGGCCGAGATGCGCCTGCTGCTGGAGGAGGTGCTGCGCCGGATGCCCGACTACGAGGTCGACGTCGCGGCCGTCGTGCACTACCCGACGATCCCGCTGATCAACGGCTACATCGCGATGCCGGCCACCTTCACCCCCGGGCCTCGCGTCCTCACGGGCTTCGACGCTCACGCTGCCCGGTGCCGACCGTGCCTTCGGCCACGAGTTCGGCGATCTCGGCGTCCGTATAGCCGGCCCCCAGAAGGGCGGCGCGGGTGTCGGCGCCGCGGACGGCGTCGGGGCCGACACGGGCGGGAGTGCGGGACAGGCGCGGGGCGGGAGCGGCGTGCAGGCGCCCGTCCTCGCGCACGACGGTGCCGCGCGCCTTCAGGTGCGGGTCGTCGGCCAGTTCCTCCAGTTCGAGGACCGGGGTGCCGCACCCGTCGATGCCCTCGAAGGCCGTCACCCAGTGCTCGCGGGGCTTGGTGGCGATGACCTCGCCCACCCGGGCCTTCAGGGCAGGCCACGTCAGCGGGTCCATCTGGGTCGAGCGGTCGACGTCGTCGAGGCCGAGCGCGGCGAGGAACGCGGCGTAGAACTTGTCCTCGATGGCGCCCACCGCGAAGTAGCCGCCGTCGGCGCAGGAATAGACGCCGTAGAAGGGGGAGGCGCCGGAGAGCAGGTGACGCCCGCGGCCGGCCCAGATGCCGGCGTTGACCTCGGCCAGCCAGGTGCTGTTCAGCAGCGCGGCCCCGTCGGCGATCGCGGAGTCGATGACCTGCCCGCGCCCCGTGACGGTCCGCTCGAACAGGGCGGCGACGATGCCGAAGGCCGTCACCAGTGAGCCACCCGCGAGGTCGCCGACCATCGCCAGTGGCGGCACCGGCTCCTCGCTGCCGACGACGCCGAGCGAGCCGGCGATCGCGATGTAGTTGATGTCGTGTCCGGCCCGGTCGGCGTAGGGGCCGTCCTGGCCCCAGCCGGTGAGGCGGGCGTAGATCAGCCGCGGGTTGCGTTCGCAGAGCACGTCCGGGCCGAGGCCGCGACGCTCGAGGGTGCCGGGGCGGTTGCTCTCCAGCAGGACGTCGGCCTGCTCGGCCAGCCGGGCGATCACCTCGGGACCGCGTGGATTGCGCAGATCGACGATGGCCGAACGCTTCCCGCGCGACAGGTACTTGGCCGGGTCGAAGGGGAGTTGGCCCGGCCGCTCGACGGTCAGCACGTCGGCACCGAAGTCGGCCAGCAGCATCGAGCAGAACGGGCCGGGGCCGAGCGCCGACAGGTCCAGTACACGGATGCCGGTCAGGGGCCGAGGGTCCACGGGAAGCAGCTTACCAAGCATGGTTTGGTTTTCGTGCTCGCGGTGTTACGGTCGCCCTCATGAGGTCGCTCATCCAGTTCAGCAAGGGCCGGACGAGCAGGCAGGCGCACCGGGATCTGCCCGGTCCGGCGCCGGACGGCTCGCCCCTCAAGGACGACGAACTGACCCGTGGTGGGTTCGACGGCCGCGAGGCCGTGCTCTACCGGACGCAACGACCCGACGGTGTTCCGCACCGAGGGCCGTTTCCGCTCCACTCACGCGTTGCTGTCCGACCTCAAGCCCTCCGACCTCACCGACGCGCGCGGGTCCGCGCAGCGGATGCACTACAACGCCGACGTCACCATCTGGCTGTCCCGCCGGTCCGAGCCGATGCCGTTCTTCCGCCGCAACGTCGACGGCGACGAGTGCTGGTTCGTGCACCGCGGCTCCGGGCACGGTGGAGACGGAGTTCGGCCCGATCGCGTACTCGCCGGGCGACTACGTCGTCATCCCCAAGGCGATCACCCACCGCTTCGTCGTCGACCCCGGCGAGACCTACCTGTTCGGCATCGAATCCGTGGGGGAGATGCGTGCCCCGACCTACGTCGGCCTCGGCCGGCACGCGCCGTTCGACCCCGACGTCATCCGGGTACCCGAGCCGGCGCCGGTCGCCTCCGAACAGATCCGAGTACGAGATCCAGGTCAAGTACGACAACGAGTACTCGGCGATCTTCGTCGACCACCACCCGTGCGATGTCGAGGGTTGGAAGGGCGACTACTTCCCCTTCGCGTTCAACATCCGCGACTGGAACGTGATCATGTCCGACAGCCTGCACCTGCCACCGTCGATGCACGTGTTCCTGGTGGCCGAGGGCATCAACATCATCAATCTGCTTCCGCGCCCGTTCGAAGGCGTGGCCGGCGTCGAGCGCATCCCCTGGTACCACCGCAACGCCGACTACGACGAGATCGCGTTGATCCACGGCGGCAACTCGCTCGGCCGTCCGCTGGTGCCGGGGCTGGTCAGCCACGATCCGCAGGGCATCCACCACGGCTTCCCCGACCGGGCCCGCATCAAGGCGCGCCGCGAGTGGGAGGACCACCCCCGCATCGAGTGGGAGATCATCATGGTCGAGGCGGCCCGGCCGCTGAAGCTGGATCCGGCGCTGCAGGGGCCGGCATGACCTCCCCGCACACCGACCGCGACTGGGCCACCCTTGTCCCGACGTTCGACATGTTCGACTCCGCGCACGAGGAGTGGAAGTACGAAGGGTTCGCCTGGGCCCGCGAGCACTGCCCGATCATTCACGGCAGCCCGCCCTCGACCGGCCCGCGCACGATCGTCACCCGATACGCCGACGTCCGGCAGATCCTCGAGGACCCGCAGACCTTCTCCTCCGCCGGCGCCCCACCGATCCCGGCCCCGATCCGTCTCGGTGCCCTCGACGCCGACGCCCCCGAGCACACCGCGTTCCGGCGACTGCTGAATCCGGTGTTCACCCGCCAGTTCTCGCTGCAGTTCGAGCCCTTCATGCGCGAGTGCGCCCGCGAACTCATCGACGCCTGGATCGACCGCGGCGAGGTCGACATGCTCTCCGAGTTCGCCTCCCCGTTCGTGGCCCGCATCCTCGCCCGCATGGTCTTCGACGAGAGCGACCCGGCCGCGATGGAACGGGCCAAGCAGGTCGTCATCCGGGTCGCCGAGAGTCCCGACGACGAGGGCTTCTTCGACCTCGCCGTGCTGTCGGCGGAGTACCTGGCCGAGGCGATCGACAACCCGCCGGAGCGCGAGGGCATGCTGCGCGCGCTGGTCACCGGGGAGTTCCTCGACGGCAAGCCGATGACCGAGGAGCAGGCGATGGGGGCGATCGCCTCCACCTTCCTCGGCGGGCTCGACACCTCCCGGTCGGCGATCGCCGGGATCTGCCTGCTGATGGCGCAGCAGCCCGAGCTCGAGGCCCGGGTCCGCGACCCCAAGTGGATCCGCAACGACATGGACGAGTTCGTCCGGCTGATCTCCCCGGTGGCCTCGCTCGGCCGGATCGCGACCCAGGACACCGAGGTCGGCGGCTGCCCGGTGAAGAAGGGCGAGCACCTGCTGCTGCGCTTCGACTCGGCGAACCGCGACGAGGCCAAGTTCGGAAAGGCGGACGAGTTGCAGTTCGACCCGCCGCGCACCGGGACCGCGGGCTTCGGCCTCGGCGTCCACCGGTGCATCGGGATGCACCTGGCCCGGGTGCAGATGGCGGTCGCGATGGAGGAACTGCTCTCGCGGATCACCAATCTCCGACTCGCGGTTCCGGCCGAAGAGGTCACCTGGGCACCCGGGATCGCGAACTGTCCGCATGCGGTGCCCCTCCTGTTCGACAAGGTCTGACACGAACTGACGGGAAGTCAGATGACCGAGAGCTTCGACGCACTGGTGATCGGGGCCGGCGCCGGCGGGATGGCCGCGGCCGGCCGGCTGCAGGCGGCGGGATACCGCACGCTGCTCGTCGAGCGCTGCGACCGCGTCGGCGGACGCGCCTCCACGACCGAGGTCGACGGCTTCCGGATCAACACCGGCGCGCTCGTCACCGAGACCGGCGGCGAGAACGGGCGGCTGTTCGCCGACCTCGGCATCGACCCCGGCCTGCGCACGCCGAAGCGTCCGGTGGTCCTGCGGCTGGGCAAGCGCGACGTGCCGTTGATGAGTGGCCCCACCGGGATCGTCGCGCAGCGGCTGCTCTCCGCCGTCGGGGCGTTCTCCCGCCGCACCGGCCGGCGCCCCGCGCCGGGGCCGACGCTGGCCGACTGGCTCGACAAGCGCAAGGCGAAGCCGGCGCTGCGGAGCCTGGCCCGCAACCTGACCTCGGCGCTCTACGCCGCTGAGCCGGCGGACGTGGAACTCGTCCTGTTCTGGGACTACCTGACCAAGCCCGGCGGGATGTCGCCCTACGCCGTGCATCCCGAAGGCGCCATCGGGCCGTGGCGCGTCGTGGCCGCGGACTTCGTCTCGCGCGGCGGGACGCTCTGGCTACACAGCGAGGTCCAGGAGCTGCTGGCCGGCGCGGACGGCCGGATCGACACTGCGCGCATCCGGCACGGCGACGAGACCGTCGAGGTCGCGGGTCCGGGCCGTGGTCAGCAACGCCGGTCCGCTGGCGACCGCCGAGATGTGCGCGCCCGGCGTGCTGCCGGCGGGCGAGCTCGACCGCTTGCGCGGATGGTCGAAGACGGGCGCGCTGATCACCGTCAACTTCGCCAGCCAACGCCGGCTCGGTCCCATCGACGGCCTGTTCTTCTTCTCCACCACGCGCCGGCTGGCGTACGCGGCCGAGCTCACCGGGCCGTGCCCGGAGATGGCGCCGCCGGGTTGGCATCTCTATCTCGGAGCGTGCTCGCCGAGCCCGGCCACCGGGGAGTTCGACCTCGAGGCCGAACTCGCGTTGCTGCGCGCCGACCTGCGCGAGCACTTCCCCGGCTTCGACACCGCTCGCGAGATCTCGGTCGAGGTCTGCAGCGGGCAGGAGTGGCCGGCGCAGCGCGCTGTCCCGGGCAAGGACGAGCCGCAGTCGACGCCGGTCGCGAACCTCTGGAACGTCGGCGACGGAGCGCGGGCCTGGGCCGGCGCCGGGCAGAGCGGGTGCGTGGAGTCGGCGCGGCTGGCGGTCGAGGAACTCCGGCGTACGGTCCCGTTGCACGAAGGGAGCCGCGTCTGATGGCCGAGGACCCCGTCCGCGATCCCGCCGGCCTGCTCGCGGGCTACGACCCGTTCGACCCCGACCACACGTCGTGGAAGTACGACGCGTTCGCCTACTCCCGTGAGCACTGCCCGGTCGTTCACCTGAACCCGCCCTCGACCGGCCCGATGACGATGATCACCCGGTACGACGACGTGCGACGGGTGCTCGAGGATCCCGAGACCTTCTCCTCGGTCGGCGGTTCGCCGACACCGGCGCCGATCCGGCTCGGCCCGCTCGACCATGACCCGCCCGAGCACACCGAGTTCCGCCGGCTGCTCAATCCCGTCTTCACCCGGCAGTTCGCGCTCAGGTACGAGCCGTTCATGCGGGACTGCGCGGCCGGACTCATCGACTCGTTCCTGGACAACGGCAAGGTCGAGATCCTCAGTGACTACGCCGGTCCGTACGTGGCCCGGATCCTCGCCCGGATGGTCTTCGACGAGCATGACCTGACGGCGATGGAACGGGCCAAGCGCGTCGTGATCCGAGTCGCCGAAGAGGCCACCGAGGAGGCGTTCTTCGACCTCGCCGTGCTCTCCGCCGAGTACCTCGCCGCCGCGATCGACAATCCACCGGAGGAAGATGGCGTCCTCAAGGCGCTCGTCACCGGCGAGCTCAACGGTGCGCCACTGTCCGAGGACGAGGCGATGGGCGCGATCGCGGTCATCTTCCTCGGCGGGCTCGACACGTCGCGGTCGGCGATCGGCACGATCTGCATGCACATCGCGCAGAAGCCCGAGCTCGAGGAACGCGTTCGCAACCCACGCTGGGTGCGCAACGACATGGACGAGTTCATCCGGCACGCCTCTCCTGTCGGCACCTTCGGGCGCACCGCGATGAAGGACACCGAGATCAACGGGTGTCCGATCAAGAAGGGCGAACGTCTGCTCGTCCGCTTCGACTCGGCCAACCGCGACGACGCCAAGTTCCCCAACGCCGACCAGCTGCAGTTCGACCCCCCGCGGGCCGGGACCGCAGGCTTCGGGCTGGGCATCCACCGCTGCATCGGCATGCACCTCGCGCGGGTGCAGATAGCGATCGCGATGGAGGAACTGCTCGCCCGGACCACCAACCTGCGCCTCGACGTCGACCCCAACGAGCTGCACTGGGCGCCGGGCATTGCGAACTATCCCGACCGCGTCCCGTTGCTCTTCGACAAACGCTGATACTTCGCAAACGAAGGAGTTCGTGTGCCAGGAAAGCTGGACGGCAAGGTCGCTCTGATCACCGGTGCCGCCCGCGGCCAGGGCCGCAGTCACGCGGTCCGGTTGGCCGAAGAGGGCGCGGACATTATCGCGATCGACATCGCCGCCCAGGTCGACACCGTGCCTTACCCGATGTCGACCCCGGCCGACCTTGAGCAGACCGTCAAGCTCGTCGAGGCGCTCGACCGACGCATCGTCGCCAAGGTCGCCGACGTCCGCGACGGCGCGGCTCTGACCACCGCCGTGAACGAAGGCGTGGCCGCACTCGACGGGCGCCTGGACATCGTGGTCGCCAACGCCGGGATCCTCTCGATCGGCGCCTCGTTCATGCTCACCGACGAGCAGTGGTCGGACATGGTCGAGATCAACCTCGGCGGCGTCTGGCGCACCACCCGCGCCGCGATCCCGCACCTGATCGGCGCCGGCAACGGCGGCTCCATCGTGCTGATCAGCTCGCTCGCCGGGACCAAGGGGCAGCCCGGGATCGGCCACTACGTCGCGGCCAAGCACGGCGTGGTCGGGCTCATGAAGACGATCGCGCTCGAGCTGGGGCCGATGGGCATCCGGGTCAACGCGATCCTGCCCAGCCAGGTCGACACCGAGATGATCATGAACGAACCGACCTACCGCGTCTTCCTGCCCGACCACCCGGACCCGCAGCGCGAGGACTTCGCCGTCCCGTCGGCCTCGATGCACGTCCTGCCGATCCCCTGGATCGAGGCCATCGACGTCAGCAACGCCCTGGCGTTCCTGGTCTCGGACGAGGCCCGGTACATCCACGGTGTCGCGCTGCCCGTCGACGGTGGAGCGAGCATCAAGTGAAGACCCTCGTCATCGGCGGCAGTGGCTCCAGCGGGGTGCCGGTGGTCACCGGGCTGCTCGAGCGCGGCCACGAGGTGACCGTGCTGCACCGCGGCGTGCACGAGCCGCCGGAGCTGCCGGACGTCGAGCACATCCACGCCGACCCGCACTTCGCCGAGACCCTCACCGAGGCGATCGCCGGCCGCGAGTTCGACGTCGTGCTCGCCATGTACGGCCGGGTCGCCACCATCGCCGAGGTGTTCGCCGACCGGTGCGGCCAGTTGGTGAGCATCGGGGCCGTGCCGGCCTACCGCGGCTGCCTGGAACCGGACGCCGTGAAGCCCTACGGCATGGCGCTGTGGGCCCGCGAGGACGGACCCGCTGGCCGACGAGGCGGAGCACGTCCCGAAGTTCGCGAAGCTGATCCGCGGTGCCGAGCAGGCGGTGCTGGACCGGGCCGCCGCCGGTGCGTACCGCGGCAGCGTGGTGCGCTACCCGGCGATCTACGGCCCGCGCAACCTGGTGCCGTGGGAGTGGTCGGTCATCCGTCGGATGCTCGATGGCCGGAGCCGGATGATCCTGCCCGACAACGGGCTCTGGATCATCAGCCGCTGCGCGGCGCGCAATGCCGCCGAGGTCGTGCTCAAGGTGGTGGACAATCCCGACGTCGCGAACGGGCAGGCCTACAACGCCGCCGACGACGACCAGTTCACCGTCCGGCAGTGGGCCGAGATGATCGCGTCGATCATGGGCGGCGAACTGGAGTTCGTCGGCGTCCCCGCCGACCTCGTGCCCTCCGCCCTGGTCGAGCTGCTGCCCCCCACCGCGCGGCCGCACATCACCGTGGACAACAGCAAGGCGAAGCGTGAACTCGGCTACCGCCAGGTGGTGCCGGCGGCCGAGGCGACTGGTCCAGGCCGTCGAGTGGCTCAAGGCCAACCCGGTCACCACGGAGGACTACCCGCTCTACCCGGGCCGGTTCGACTACTCGGCCGAGGACCGCCTGCTCGACGTCTACGCCCAGGCCGTGGCGTGGGTACGCGAGCACTCCCCGGACGAGGCCCCGGAACTGCGGCACCCGATGCCACACCCCAAGACGGCCGCCGTCGGCCGGGACGAGAGCGGCAGATGACCGTCATGTGGAACCGGCTGCGGGAGATGACGGGTGCTCAGTTCCCCGTCATGCAGGACGGGATGGGCCCGCAGCCCTGCACCGCGCTGGCCGCCGCGGTGTCCCAGGCCGGCGGCCTCGGCACCCTGAGCAGCCCGAGCATCGTCAACACCTCCGAGAGCTACCTGCGCGAGAACCTGCGCGCGGTCGCGGAGAAGGTCGCGGCCAGCACCGACAAGCCGTTCGGGGTGAACGTGCCGGTCGGCCGGCTCGCCAACGGCGAACTGCTCCCGGTCAGCCGGCTCTGCATCGACGAGGCGATCCGGATCAAACGCGACGGCGGCAAGGCCGGCGAGCAGCTGACCTGGCTGGTCACCTCGGCGGGCTTCGCCGGCGAACTCGGCAACGGCATCCGCGAAGCCGGACTGGTGCACATGCACAAGGTCGGCTCGCTGACCCACGCCCTCAAAGCCGCGAAGAGCGGTGTGGACGTGGTGATCGCGGCGGGCTACGAGATGGGCGGGCACACCCACGCCCAGGGCGTGCACACGATGGTGCTGGCGCCGCAGGTGATCGCGGCGCTGGACATCCCGGTGATCGTGGCCGGCGGGATCTGCGACGGCCGCGGCCTCGCCGCCGCGCTGGCCATGGGCGGCGCCGCGGTGGCGATGGGCACCCGCTTCATCGCGACCCGCGATCACGAGTGGCACGAGAACTACAAGCAGCGCATCGTCGACGCCCCGGAGTGGGACGACGTGGTCTTCCCCGGCGTCTACGCCCCGATCCGCGGCCTGCGCAACGCCGCCCAGGCCCAGATGGAGGCGCTCCGCCCGACCATGACGCCGGAGGAGTTCATCGTCTGGGAGGAGGAGCAGATCCGCGTCTCCCAGCGCGAGGGTGACGTCGAGAACGGCATCCTCGTCGCCGGCCAGGTCTCCGCCGCGATCCACGACCTTCCCACGGTCGCCGAGGTCATCGAGCGGATCGTCACCCAGGCGGATGAACTCTTGGCGGCGTCGTCGACTCCGCGCCTGCGGACTCCATAGGGTCGGGGAACTGATCCCGCGAGAGGAGCCGTCGATGTCGGTGTACGTGACCCTCAAGGTGCAGGCGGACCCGGCCGCGTTCGAGAAGGCGGCCGCCGAGCACGCCGAAGCGATCGTCCGGATCAACGACGTCGCCAAGAGCAAGGGGCTCATCGCCCACCGCTGGTTCCGCGGCGAGGGCGAGATCATGGCCGTCGACGAGTGGCCGGACGCCGAGAGCTTCCAGGCGTTCTTCGACGCCGCCGGAGCCGACATCATGCCGTTCATGGCCGCCGTCGGTGTGACCACGCCGCCCGAGGTCAAGATCTGGGGTCACGTCGCCATTGACGACGTCTTCGGCTGGGGTGCCTGACCCAGCCTTCCGGCCACTTCACTGCCTGAACTGATGCTTCACTGCCTGGACCTGGCCGGTGAAGCGACATCTGAACCAGTGAAGTGATCGGCCTGGCCTGTGAAGTGGGCCGGCGGTCAGCCGTACTTCGCCTTGAGCTCCGCCTTCGGGATCTTGCCGGTGACGTTGCGGGCGAACGGCTCGATGACGAGAAACTCGGCCGGGACCTTGTAGCCGGCGAGGCGATCGCGGCAATGCGTGGCGATCGCGTCGGCGTCGAGCGCGGCGCCCTCGCGCACCACGAGGAGGGCCCGGCCGACCTCGCCCCAGCGTTCGTCCGCGATCGGGATCACGGCGGCGTCGGCGATGTCCGGGTGCTCGTGCAGGATCCGCTCGACCTCGGCGGGGAACACGCACTCCCCGCCGGACTTGTACATGTCCTTGTAGCGGTCGACGATCGTCAGGAACCCCTCGTCGTCCTGGACCACCGCGTCGCCGGTGCGGAACCACTCGCCGGCGAAGGCCGAGTCCTCGTCGGTCTCCCGCCGCCAGTACCCAGGTGTGATCGCCGGCCCGTGGGCCCACACCTCCCCGGTTTCACCGGTCGCGACGTCCTGCTCGTCCTCGCCGACCACCCGGACGTGGGTGTACTGCACCGGGGCGCCGCACGAGCCGAACTTGCGCAGCGCGTCGACCGGGCGGACCACGGACACGATCGGGCCCATCTCGGTCGAGCCGTAGCCGGGGGAGAGGGCGATACCGCGGTCGTGGAAGGCCTTGGTGACCTCGTAGTTGAGGAAGCCGCCGCCGACCTGACCGTGCCTCAGGTGGGAGAAGTCGGCACCGTCGAACCCGGGCACGGTGGCCATCACCTGGTACATCACCGGCGCCCCCGAGAACTGCGTGATCCCCCGCGAGGAATCGGCGAGCAGGTCCACCACCTGCCCGGGGTCGAAGCCGGGGGAGATCAGCAGCGATCCGCCCAACGACAGCAGCGGGTGGGTGATGCTGTTCAGCCCGGCAGCGTGGAAGAACGGCAGCACCGCGAGGTACCGGCAGTTCGGCGTCAGCCCGTACGGCTCGAAGGAGTTGAGCGCGTTGTAGTGCATCGTCAGGTGCGTGCAGCGGGCGCCCTTGGGGCGTCCCGTGGTGCCGGAGGTGTAGAGCAGCGAGACGGTGTCGGCGTAGCGCGCCAGCGCCCGGGCCGCCCGCGGGGTCGCCTGCTCCGCCCGCGTCGGCAGGTCGTGCGCCGCGTCGGCGACACCCCACGACGACACCTTCGCCAGCCCGGCGCCCGCCGCAACCTTGTGGGCCATCTCGGCCCACATCGCGTCGTGGAAGAGCACCTTCGGCTCGGAGTCGGTGCAGAAGAACTCCAGCTCCGGTTGGGCCAGCCGGAAGTTCAGCGGGACGAAGATCGCGCCCAGCCGCATACAGGCAAACTGCAGCGCGAGCATCCAGGACGAGTTCAAGGACAGCACGGCGACGCGGTCGCCGTGCCCGATCCCGAAGTCGTCACCGAGCACCCCCGCCACCGCCGCGACCCGGCCCTCGAAGCCCCGCCAGGTCAGGGCTTCGCCGGTGGCCAGGTCCTCCAGGCAGGGCGCATCCGGCCGGCGGAGGGCGTGGTGGGCTACGACATCCGTGACGTAGTACTCAGGCATACCCCTGAACCTAACAACGTTGGGTTGCCTGGGGAAGGCTCCCGTTCAGGCGGCCTGGTGCAGGGTGCCGATCGCGCCCGGCTCCTTGTAGAAGACGTCGATGTCGACGATCTGCCCGCCGGCGAGCGTGTAGAGCTCGGCGATCGGAAAGGCGGTCGTGCGACCGGACTGGCGGGAGGTGAACGTCGCGTCGATGCGCACCGCGACCTTGCCCTCGCCGGCGTCCATCGTGGCCGCGCCGTTGACCGCGAACTCGTAGTCCCGGCCGATCGCGCCGAACATCGCCAGCAGTCCTTCGACGCCCTTGTACTCACCGCCGTAGGGAAGCTCGGCCGGCTCGTGCACGACGCAGTCCGGGCTGACGACCTCCTTCAGTGTCTCGACGTCACCACCGAGGACCGCGGCGAAGAACCGCTCGACAAGGGCGGTGTTCTCACTCATGGCGGCTCCTAGAAATACCAGGGATAGGGGGACCAGTCCGGGTCGCGCTTCTCCAGGAAGGCGTCGCGGCCCTCGACGGCTTCGTCGGTCATGTAGGCCAGGCGTGTGGTTTCGCCGGCGAAGATCTGCTGGCCGACCAGGCCGTCGTCGATCAGGTTGAACGAGTACTTCAGCATCCGCTGCGCGGTCGGGCTCTTGCTGTTGATGATCTTCGCCCACCGCAGCGCCTCGGCCTCGAGTTCGGCGTGCGGCACCACCCGGTTGACCGCGCCCATCCGGTAGGCGTCCTCGGCCGAGTACTCCTCGCCGAGGAAGAAGATCTCGCGGGCGAACTTCTGCCCGACCTGCCGCGCCAGGTAGGCCGAGCCGTAGCCACCGTCGAAGGAGCCGACGGCCGCGTCGGTCTGCTTGAACCGCGCGTGCTCGCGGGAGGCGATCGCGAGGTCGGAGACGACGTAGAGCGAGTGTCCGCCGCCGGCCGCCCAGCCCGGGATCACCGCGATCACGATCTTCGGCATGAACCGGATCAGCCGCTGCACCTCGAGGATGTGCAGCCGGCCGGCCTGCGCGGGGTCGACGGTGTCCGCGGTCTCGCCGGAGGCGTACTGGTAGCCGGTGCGGCCGCGGATGCGCTGGTCGCCGCCGGAGCAGAACGCCCAGACCCCGTCCTTGGGGGCCGGCCCGTTGCCGGTGAGCAGCACGCAGCCGACGTCCGAGGACATCCGGGCGTGATCCAGCGCCCGGTACAGCTCGTCGACGGTCCCCGGCCGGAACGCGTTGCGCACCTCGGGCCGGTTGAACGCGATCCGTACCGCGCCGGTGTCCAGCGCGCGGTGGTAGGTGATGTCGACGAAATCGAAGCCGTCGACCTGCTTCCACGCGCTCGCGTCAAAGATCTCCGAGACCATCGCGCCACCGTACTGAGTCGTGCCAGGGAGCACTGCTGAGGCCTCGGCCTAGACTCACCGCGTGAGCTCGATCGAGAAGGTAGTCACGTTCAAGCGGTTGCACGACCGCGATCGCGACGATCTGCGCTACTGGCGCTCGCGTCCGGCAACGGAGCGTCTCGCGCAGGTGACGGAGCTACGAGCGGAGTGCTTCGGGTGGGCCGGTGATGGAGCCGACGGGCAAGCTGGTTCTCGACCAAGACTTCTTCGAGTTCATCGAGTGCTGCGTCGCACGTGAGGTCCGCTTCCTCGTCGTCGGAGGCTGGGCTCTGGCCGCACACGGCCATCCCCGTGCCACCAAGGACTTCGACGTCTGGTTGTGGACCGACCGCGACAACGTGAACCGCATGGTCGACGCCCTGGCCGACTTCGGATTTGGCAACAGTGGCCTGACGGCGAACGACCTCCTCGATCCCGCCGTCGTCGTCCAGTTCGGCCGGGCACCGCTGCAGATCGACGTGATCGGGGCGATCGACGGCGTCGACTTCGCCGAGTGCTGGCCGCGACGGGTGGAGATCGAGATCGGCGGCCTGTCCGTTCCTTTCATCAGTGAGGGTGACTTCATCGCCAACAAGCTCGCCGCCGGCCGCGCGCAGGACCTCGCCGACGTCGACGCGCTCCAGGACGAACAGCCATGAGCCTGCCGCTGTCCGTCCTCGACCTCGCTCCCGTGGTCAGTGGCACCTCCGCCGCGGAGTCGGTGCGCCGGGTCACCGACCTCGCACAGCTCGCCGAGCGGCTCGGCTACCTCCGGTACTGGTTCGCCGAGCACCACAGCCTGCCCAGCGTCGCGAGCAGTTCGCCGGAGGTGCTGATCGCCCACGTCGCGGCACACACCGAACGGATCCGGGTCGGCTCCGGCGGGATCATGCTGCCCAACCACGTGCCCTTGCGGATCGCGGAGGCGTTCCACACCCTGGTCGCCCTGCATCCGGGCCGGATCGACCTCGGCATCGGCCGGGCCCCGGGTTCCGAGCCGATCGCGAGTCAGGCGTTACGGGCCTTCGACGGCAACGCGTTCTCGGCGTTGATGGCCGAACTGATGTCGCTCTCGCGCGGGCTCTACGAGCCCGGCCATCCCTTCCACACGCTCAAGGTGATGCCGCCCGACGTCGAGCCGCCGCCGATGTACATCCTCGGTTCCTCCGGCGCGAGCGCGAGCAGCGCCGGCCGGGCCGGGATGGGCTACGCGTTCGCCTCGCACTTCTCCTCGACCGACCCCGCCCCGGTGCTGGCCGCCTACCGCGACTCCTTCCAACCCGGACGGGGCTTCGAGGAGCCGCGGGCGATCCTCGGCGTCGCCGTCGTGTGCGCCGAGACCGATGAAGAGGCGCAGCGACTCGCGAGCACGATGGAACTGGCGTGGTTGCGGATCGAGCACGGGGAGTTCCTGCCGCTGCCCAGCCCGGAGGAGGCCGACGCGTACCGCTTCACCGCGGGTGAGCGCGCCTCGATCGAACGCCGCCGCAAGCTGACGGTGGTCGGCGGACCCGGGACGGTGCGCGAGGAGACTCGAGCGCCGGGCAAAGGCGTCCGGTGCCGACGAGGTCATGGTGGTCACCAACGTTTGGAGCCATGAGGCCCGGCTGCGCTCCTACGAGCTTCTTGCGGGGGCGTAATGCCGCCGACGTCCGAAGGAACGAGCGCTATCACTCACGGTAGTTCGGACGTCTGCGTGTACTCGATCGCGATGCGCACCCGGTTCCGTGGCATCGAGGTCCGCGAGGGTGCATTGCTGCGCGGTCCGGCCGGATGGGGCGAGTTCGCGCCGTTCGCCGAGTACGACCCGACCGAGTGCATCCCCTGGCTGCGGGCCGCCCGTGAGGCCGCGTTCGACGGGTGGCCGCCGCCGGTCCGGGACCGCATCCCGGTGAACGTCACCGTCCCCGCGGTGGGGCCGCAGCAGGCCTACGACCTCGTCCAGGCCTCGGGCTGCCGGACCGCGAAGGTCAAGGTCGCCGAACGGGGCCAGAGCCTGGCCGACGATCTGGAGCGGGTCGAAGCGGTGCGCGATGCGCTCGGCCCGGCGGGCAAGCTCCGCGTGGATGCCAACGGTGGCTGGGGCACCGACGAGGCGGTCACCGCGATCGTCCTGCTGCACCGCTTCGAGCTGGAGTACGTCGAGCAGCCCTGCGAGACGGTGTCCCAGCTGGCCGCGGTCCGCCGCAAGGTCGACGTCCCGATCGCCGCCGACGAGTCCATCCGCCGGGCGAGCGACCCCTTCCTGGTGGCCAGTCAGGACGCCGCGGACATCGCGGTGATCAAGGTGGCCCCGCTGGGCGGGGTGCGGGCCGCGCTGGAGATCGTGGAGCGCATCGGCCTGCCCGCGGTGGTCTCCTCCGCCCTGGAGACCTCGATCGGCATCGCCGCCGGGGTCGCCCTCGCCGCCGCCCTGCCCGAACTCCCCTACGCCTGTGGGCTGGCCACCGTGGCGCTGCTGGAGAGCGACGTCGTCGCCGACTCGTTCCTGCCGGCCGACGGGTATCTGACGGTGCGGCGCCCGGAACCCGACCCCGCGCTGCTGGCGGCGGTGACGGCGGGCGCGCACACCCGGGATCAGTGGCAGGCCAGAATCAGGGACGTGGAGGCAGCCCGATGAGAGCGGCGCAGTGAACCCGGCGACGGCGTTCGCGCGCGTCCTCGTCGACGAACTCGTGCGCTGCGGCGTGGAAGAGGCCGTGGTCGCGCCCGGGTCGCGCTCGGGACCGCTCGCTCTCGCGCTGCACGCCGAGGACCGGATCCGCCTGCACGTCCGCGTGGACGAACGCTCGGCCGGCTTTCTCGCCCTGGGCCTGGCCCGGGCCGGCGGCGGGGTCGTGCCGGTGGTGTGCACGTCCGGGACGGCGGCGGCGGCTCTGCACCCGGCGGTGGTCGAGGCGGACGCCTCCGGCGTCGGCCTGCTCGTGCTCACCGCCGACCGACCGCCGGAACTGCGGGGCACGGGTGCGAGCCAGACCATCGACCAGCTCGGGCTCTACGGCCGCTCGGTGCGGCTGTTTCACGAGGTCGGCGTCCCGGAGGCCATCGCCGGCCAGCACGCCTACTGGCGCTCGCTCGCCGGCCGCGCAGTCGCGGCGGCCCACGACGGTCCGGTGCACCTGAACGTCCCGTTGCGTGAGCCACTCGTTGCCAGCGGGGACCTGGACTGGCCGGAATCGCTGGAGGGCCGCGCGGACCGCCGGCCCTGGGTCGAGGTCCGGCGTGCCCCGACGCCACCGGTCGCCGCCCTGGAGTCCCTGCTGGGCGAGGTCCCCGAGCGCGGTGCCGTCGTCGTGGGCGACGGATGGCCGCAGCAGTGGGCGCCGGTCGAGCTCGCCGAGGCCTACGGCTGGCCCTTGCTCGCCGAGCCGACCAGCAATTCCCGGATCGGGTCGCACGCCGTCACCGGGTACCCGTTGCTACTCGCCGACCCGGACTTCGCCGTCGAGGCACCGGACCTCGTGGTGACGTTCGGGCGGCCGGGGCTCTCCCGCTCCGTGCAGGCCTGGCTGCGCAGCGCCGCCCGCCACGTCGTGGTGGACGCCCGCGCGGAGTGGGCCGACCCGACCCGCACCGCGGACCTGGTGCTCACCGGCGCCCCGCGGATCGGAGCCGGCCGGGTGGGGGGCGCGTGGCTGCGCCGCTTCCAGGAGGCCTCGGAGGCCGCGGGCGCGGCGATCGACAGCCTGCTCGACGAAGCCGACGGCGCACTGACCGAGCCGGCGGTCGCCCGCGCGCTCGGCCGGGCCCTCGCCCCGGGCAGCCTGCTGGTCACCGGGCCGAGCCGGGCGGTGCGTGACCTCGACCTGTGCCTGCCGGCGCGCTCGGACATCCGTGTCCTCGGCAACCGCGGCGTCAACGGCATCGACGGGGTGGTCTCCACGGCCATCGGGGCGGCGCTGCACCATCAGCTGGGCGACGGCGGGGACGCCTACGCCCTGATGGGCGACCTGACCTATCTCTACGACCGCAACGGCCTGGTGCTCGGCCCCGACGAGCCGCGCCCGGACCTGACCCTGGTCGTGGTCGACAACGACGGCGGCGGGATCTTCTCGATGCTCCCGCAGGCCGGGGTGGCCGGCTTCGAGCGGGTCTTCGGCACCCCGCACTCCCTGGACCTGGTCGCGGACGCGGCCGCCGCCGGGGTCCCGGCGACCACGGCCACCACCGCGGCCGAGCTGACCACGGCGCTGACCCCCGGCCCCGGGCTGCGGGTCGTCCGGGTCCGCACCGACCGGGACGCCACCGCCGAGTTGCACCGGCGGCTCCAGAAGGCCGTCACGGCCGCCCTGCGGTAATTCTCAGGTCCCGCGCGCCTGACGCGCGGGGACTGTGCCGGAGTCACAAGAACTGGCGCCTAGTTCGTGGGCCGCGCCTAGTGGCGCTCGTCACAGGCTGTCCTAGCGTGGGTCCGACCCAATATCCACTTGATTCACGTTCGTCCCGGGAGTGCGAAGCATGGGATTCAAGACGCCTGATTTCCCGCCGGTCGACCCAGAGACCTTCCTCGACAAGCCGCTCATGGAGCGCACGAAGACGCTGGCGTTGCACTGGTGCGAGTACGGCTTCGGGACGCCGAAGATGGTGCACACCATTTACATCTTCAAGCTGCTGTTCTTCTACGTCACCGTGGGTGTGTGCCTGGCGGTGTGGACCTCGGACATCGGGATGGCGCCCTGGGAGGTCGACCAGTGGTGGGACCAGCCGATCGTCTTCCAGAAGCTCGTGCTGTGGACGATGCTGCTCGAGGCTCTCGGGGTGGCCGGCTCGTGGGGCCCGCTCTCCGGCACGTTCAAGCCGATGACCGCCGGCGTCCGGTTCTGGGCAAAGGTCGGCACGCTGCGGGTGCGGCCCTGGAAGCGGGTGCCCTTCACCGCCGGTGACTCACGGACGATCGTCGACGTCGGGCTCTACCTGGCGTTCATCGCCGCCATGCTGGTCGCGATCTGCTCACCCGAGGACGACGGCCTGGTGAGCCCGGTGCTGCTGATCGTGCCGTTGGTCCTCCTCGGCCTGATCGGCCTGCGCGACACCGTCGTCTTCCTGGCCGCGCGGACCGAGCAGTACGCGCCCTGGATCTTCTTCTTCGCGCTGTTCGACTTCGTCGACATGATCGTCGCGGTCAAGATCGCGATCGTCATCATCTGGATCGGCGCCGGCATCTCCAAGTTCGGTCACCACTTCGGCTGCGTCGTCGCGCCGATGATGTCCAACTCCCCGGCGCTGCCGTCGAAGAAGATCAAGCGGATGATGTACAAGGACTTCCCGACCGACCTCCGGCCCGGCAAGATCTCGCACTTCCTGGCCCACGGCGGCGGCACCTTCGTGGAGCTCGCGCTGCCGTTGATCCTGCTGTTCTCGACCAACCGCGAGCTCACCATCGCCACGGTCGTGGGCATGGTGATCTTCCACATCTTCATCGTCTCGGCGTTCCCGCTGGCCGTGCCCCTGGAGTGGAACATTCTGTTCGCCTACGCGACGGTGTTCCTGTTCGCCGGATTCCCGGCCCAGGACGGCTTCGGGGTCGGCGACATCAACGGTGGGCTGCTGCTCCTGGTCCTGGTGATGGGCCTGACCTTCCCGATCCTCGGCAACCTCCGCCCGGACCTGGTCTCCTTCCTGCCGTCGATGCGGCAGTACGCCGGCAACTGGGCGTCGGCGCAGTGGGCGTTCAAGTCCCGCGAGGTGGAGGCCAAGCTCAACAAGCTGACCCCGCGACCGCACCTCAACCAGATCGACCAGCTGACCACCGGCATGGGCTACCCGGACGCGATCGCCGAGATCACCATGCAGCAGACCATCGGCTGGCGCACCATGCACAGCCAGGCCCGCGGTCTGTACTCGCTGCTCATGCACCACGTGCCCGACCTCGACAAGGCGACCGTCCGCGAGGCCGAGTTCGCCTGCAACTCGATCGTCGGGTTCAACTTCGGCGACGGCCACTTCCACGACGAGCGCCTGCTCGCCGCGATCCAGAAGCGGTGCCAGTTCGAGCCGGGCGAGTTCATCGTGGTCTGGGTCGAGTCCCAGCCGATCCACAAGCCGACGCAGACCTACAAGGTGATCGACGTCGGCCTGCTCGGCAGTGCCGGCGGCGGTGTCCTGGAGCGAGGCACCTGGAACGTCGCGGAGGCGGTCGACGAGCAGCCCTGGCTGCCCAACGGTCCGATCAACCTCAACGTCACCTGGACGCGCGAGGGCTACGTCCGCCCCGGGAACTACACGGTTCCGGAATCGCTGCGGGTGCAGGCGGCCAAGGCCGCCGCGGCCGATCAGCCGGCGGGACAGCCTGCTTGAGCAGCACCACTTGAGTACCGCCGTCGTGGTGGGGGCGGGCCCGAACGGGCTCGCCGCCGCCGCGGTCCTGGCCAAGGCCGGGGTCGAGGTCACCGTGCTGGAGGCCACCGCCGAGATCGGCGGTGGCACCCGCACCTGCGAGGCGATCGTGCCCGGCCTGCTGCACGACCAGTGCTCGGCGGTACATCCGATCGCGGTCGGCTCCACCGTCCTGCGTGAGCTCGAGCTGGAGAAGCGCGGGCTGAGCTGGGCCTGGCCGGAGATCGACTGCGCCCATCCCCTTGATGGCGGCGCCGCTGCGCTCCTGTACCGGTCGGTGGCCGTGACCGCCGAGGGGCTGGGCGCGGACGGCCGGCGTTGGCGGGCTCTGTTCGAGCGCACCTCGGCGGGCTACGACGCCCTGTCCGAGGACATCCTGCAACCGCTGATCCGCTTCCCCTCCCACCCGGTCCGGCTGGCCCGGTTCGGCATCCCGACGGTGCTGCCGGCCGCCGTGCTGGCCAAGGGGTTCGGTACCGAGACGGCCCGGGCGCTCTGGGGCGGCGTGGCGGCGCACGCATTCCGGCCGCTGAACCGCCCCTTCACCTCCGCGATCGGCCTGGGCATTCTGACGGCGGGTCACAAACACGGCTGGGCGGTGGCGGCCGGCGGTTCCCGGACCATCACGGACGCCCTGGCCACGGTGGTCACCGAACACGGCGGCCGGATCGAGCTGAACACCCACGTCCGTTCGGTGACCGACCTCGGAGCCGCCGACGTGGTGATGTTCGACGTGGCGCCGGGCGCGCTGGCCGACATCCTCGGCGACCGGTTGCCGTCCCGGATCGCCCGCTCCTACCGGCGCTTCAAGCACGGCCCCGGCTCGTTCAAGGTCGACTACGCCGTCGACGGCGGGGTGCCGTGGGCCAACGAGGCGATCCGCCGGGCCGGCACCGTGCACCTGGGCGGCCCGTTCGCCGAGATCGCCGCCAACGAGAAGACCGTGCACCGCGGCAAGATGCCGGAGCGCCCCTTCGTCCTGGTCGCCCAGCAGTACCTGGCCGACCCGTCCCGCTCAGTTGGCGACATCCACCCGCTCTGGACCTACGCGCACGTCCCGGCCGGCTACACCGGGGACGCGACAGAGGCGATCACCGCCCAGATCGAACGCTTCGCCCCGGGCTTCCGGGAGCGGATTATCGGCACCGCGGTGCGTTCCACCACCGAGATGGCGCAGTACAACCCCAACTTCGTCGGCGGCGACATTGTCACCGGCGCGAAGAGCACGGCGCAGCTGCTCCTCGGCCCGCGCCTGACCGCGCACCCCTACGACACCGGGGTACCCGGCATGTACCTGTGCTCGGCCGCGGTCCCGCCCGGTCCGGGTGCGCACGGCATGTGCGGCGCGCTCGCCGCGGAGCGGGCGCTACGTCACCTTGGAGCGCGGTAGCAGGCGGAGCAAGGTCGGCACCATGACCGCGAACCACGCGCCGAACACGACGACGGGGATGTAGAAGCCCAGCAGCCCGTCCCAGGCCAGCGGGCCCGAGTCGAAGAGCGGGATGAAGCTCGGCGGGATCAGCCCGATGGCGACCCACATGTTGAAGTAGGCGACCCAGCGCGGTACCAGCGGCTTGACGTCCGGGATCTGCAGGATGATCAGCGCGATCGCGAAGTACTGAAGGAAGAACGGCGCGGCCGGGCTGAACGTCATGATGAAGCCCAGGTCGTGCAGAGTCTGGGTCGGGTCGTCGGAGAGGCCGGGGCGGAATCCGGCGACGGCGAGGATCAGGAAGTTGAAGCTGAAGTACACCGTTCCGAACACGCCGAGCACGGTCTGCGTGATCGGCATGATCACGTCATCGGTGCACTTGCGGAGAAGGAAGCCGATCGCGAGCGTGAACGTCGCGTAGAGGGTGCCGCCGATGAAGCAGAGGATCATGCCGGCCTGCTTCAGTCGCTGGTTGTCCTGCCAGAGCTCGGCGACCTCGGCGCCGGTCTTCTCAGGCGAGGGCGGTGGGAAGAATCCAGCCATCACGAACAGGCCGAAGAACACCATCAGCACGCAGACCGGCCCGCTCCAGACCAGGATGCGCAGGTTGGTCACCGTTGCCGGCGGCGCGTCCGCCAGCGGGCGCCGGGGCGCGGCGGCGGCCGCGGTCGACATCAGGCGTCACCCGGGGCGTTCGGGCTGAGCAGCCGTTCTCCGACGGGCAGCGCGAGGGACGCACCGAGGTCCGCCATGTCGAGGGACGGATCGATGTCGGCCTGCCCGCTCGCCAGCGCGGCGCGCAGGTTGCCGCAGAACGCGTCGAGTTCTTCGACGGTCTGCGCCTCGAGCTCGTAGATCGCGAGGTACTTCTGGGGCGGGCCACCGACGCCGGGCAGAGTCTCGATCCCCTGAGCGAGCTGATAGCGGGTCGCGGCGACGACGCCCTTGATGCCCACCACGTCGTGCAGGTGCTTCGTGTCGTACCAGCGGTTGTAGTCCTCCTCGGTGGCTTCGGACACCGGGCTGGTGAAGGCAAGCATCAGCGATCGCGGCACAGGGGCTCCTGAAGATGTGTGCGGACAGGGGAGAGGCGGACGCCGACCTCGGCGGCCGCGGCGTCGTCGGAACCGACGACGGAGGTCCAGGTGCGCAGGCCTGCGCTTCTCAATGTGACTGCGCCGGCGCCGTCGAGCAGGGCGCCGGCGGCCAGAAGGCCGCTGCGGGCGGTGACGTCGTAGACGTCAGTGACTGATCCGACGACGGTGCAGTGGCCGGCCGTGCCCTCGACGAGAACGGTCGCGGTCGCGCGCCCTCCGCCGCCGCGACTGTGGTCACTCGGGCGGTCGGCCCAGCGGGTGAGTCCGCGCCGGGCCGCCTGGAGTACCCGAGGTCGGCTCAGGGCGGCCCCCAGACCGGTCATCACGATCCCCGCTACCGGCGCCGCCGGGACCTGCATCACGGACTGGATCTGCGCGGCCGGCCAGACGGTATGCATCAATACGGCATCGGGGAGCGGAAAGCGGACCCCGCGCAGCGGAGCATCGGACCTGCCGGGGGCGACGAATTCGACGCCACGCCCAGAGGCCAGGGGAGCTCCGCCGGCGACGATCTCGACCGTCGAGCGGGCGGTGGCCACCGATGGCGTCATTCCGGCGATCCGGTAGGCCACCGTCACCCGGCGTACCACTCCGACTTCGGTCGCCGCCCGCATCGCGGCGAGATCGGCGGCGACGCCGAGCCCGAGGGAGGGCAGCAGGCACACCTTGCCCTCGGCGGCCTGCTCTCCGAAGTGGTCCGCCACCCGCTGCCCCCAGCGCGGCTCGCCGGAGAAGTCGATCCAGTGCGCGCCCGCCCGCAGCGTGGCGGCCAGCATCACCGGCCCGTAGTGCGTGGCGGGCCCGACCGCCCCGACCACGACCGCGGCGTCGGCCAGCACGGCATCGAGCTCGCCCGGGTCCAGGCCGGCGACCCGAACCTCGGCGTCCAGTCCGGCGGTGACGGCGGCCAGCGCGTCGGGGCGTCGTCCGACTGCGACCGGTCGCAGGCCGGCCTTCGCGGCCAGGCGCAGGACGCGCTTGCCTGTCGCCCCGGTCGCGCCGAGCACGACCAGTCGATCTCCGGGCATGCGCGCCCCTTCGCCGGCCAGTGGATTGCCGTACCGTACAACGTACGGTAGCGTCCGCACCACCATGCAGCAGACGAAATCGGCCCGGGTGGCCCGCGGCTCGGTGACGATCGACGACGTCGAGGAGACGGCGCTGCGCATTGCCGACGCCGAGGGACTCGAGGCGCTGAGCATGCGCCGCCTGGCGAGCGAACTCGGCCTCGGTGTCATGACCCTGTACGGCCACGTCCGCACCAAGGACGAACTGATCGAGCGGATCACCGAGCGGGCCATCGCCGAACTGACGGTCCCTTCTGGTGGCGCCTGGACCGAGCAGCTCGAGCAGCTGTTCACCAACTTGCGCGCCCTGCTCCTCGCGCATCCGGCCGTGCTCTACGCGGACGCAGCCCGCCCGGTGTCGGGCCCCGGAGCCCTGCGCTCGGCAGACGCCGCCCTCGGCATGCTTCGCAGCGGCGGGCTCGACGGCGAGCACGCGGTCGCCGGGATGAGCACCCTGATCGCCTACACCTTCGGCTCGGCGATGTTCCGTCTCCACCAGACCACCGACGGCCACGAGGACTACTCGAAGCACATCCGCGGGGTCGACCCGGAGCATTTGCCGAACGTCGCGGCCGTCGCCCCACACCTGCTGTCCCGGGGCAGCGAGGCCGAGTTCGCGGTCGGCCTGCGCCTGATCATCGACGGCCTGGCTCGCCAGGCGGAGGGCACCCCATGACGATCACCGATCCGCTGCATCAGCCCGGTGGAACCAAGACCTACTGGACGACGATCAACGCCGAGGAGAACCTGCCCGGCATCGTCACCCCGCTCGCCGGCAGCTTCTGGCTGCGTCCGGTCAGCGTCGGCACCCTCGGGGCTTTCGCCGAGCTCGGTGTTCTCCCGGAGTCCAAGGTTCGCTTCTCGGACGACATCGACGAGCGGATCTGCTCGGTCATCTACGGCCGATTTTGCGCGAACATCGACCTGATCCGTGCCTGCGCCGACAAGACGCCGGGCACCTCCGGCGACGCAGTGGAACTTCAGTTGTTCGCCAACGTGCGTCCGGGCATCCCCAAGCAGGGTGCCCCGTGGCGTTACCCGATCGTCGGGCTGAAGGCGCCGCGCGCAGCGGCCAGGGTCGCGGGCTGGATGCAGCGCGAGTTCGACCGCAGCCAGGACTGGTGGCGCCGCTCGATCGCCCAGGTCGGCTCGGACGACCTCTACAAGGCCCGGCTCCGGCTACAAGGCGCCCAGGACAACATGACCCGCGTTATGCGCCCGCACACGCTGGGCACCTTCATCACCCAAGGTGTCCTCGACCAGGTCCGCGTCCTGGTCGAGAGCGCCGGCCGGCCGGACCTGCTGCTCGAGCTCTCCCGCGGCGGCGGTTCGCTCGAGGAGACCGACATGCTCGAGGTGCTCTGGGAGGTCTCGCGGGGCCGGGTCAGCGTCGAGGACTTTCTCGGGCAGTACGGCTTCCACGGCCCGGGCGAGGCCGCGGTCTCGGCGACGGTGTGGCGGGAGAACCCGGCCGCGCTCGAGTTCGGTACTCGAGACCTACCGGGGCATGCCCGAGGACCGGGCCCCCCACCTGCTCGGCCCAGCGGTCGCTGCCCAGCGCGCATCGGCAAGTGCGGAGCTGATGGCTGCGCTGCCGCGCCTCAAGCGGCCGGCCGCGAAGTTCCTGCTCTCGCTCTCGGACAAGTTCTGGCCACTGCGCGAGACCGGCAAGGCGACCCTGCTGCACTCCATCGACGTCGGCCGCGCGTCCTCCCGGCGGATCGCGGAGTTCCTGGTCAAGGACGGCCGACTCGGCGAGGTCGACGACGTCGCCTACCTGACCATCGACGAACTGGTCGCCGACGACGGTCGGACCAACTACTCCGAGACGGTGGCCTTCCGCCGGGCCAAGCGCGAGGAGTACCTCCTCGTCGACCTGCCGCAGACCTGGGAGGGTGTGCCCGCGGTGACCCGTGTGGATGCCCGGGCTGCCGCCACCGGGGCCCCGGAGCTGGTGGCGATCTCCGGCAGTCCCGGCGTTGCCGAGGGCATCGTGCGGATTGTCCATGACCCGGTGCTGGACGATTTCGACGACGGCGAGGTCCTGGTCTGCGAGACCACCGACCCGTCCTGGGCCTCGCTGTTCCTGGCCGCCAAGCGCTCTGGTCATCGACGTCGGCAGCCCGATGAGCCACGGCGCGATCGTGGCCCGCGAACTCGGCCTGCCCTGCGTCATCAACACCCGCACCGGCACCCGCGAGCTGCGCACCGGCGACCGGGTCCGGGTCGACGGCACCAACGGCCGCGTCGAGATCCTGGTCCGAGCGGAGACAAACTGATGACACGTCAGAACAAGCATCTGCGCAAGCGGGAGGAGGGCCGGGCGCGGATCCTCGCCGGGCGACCGCTGCGGGCCCTGGTCACCGGCGCCTCGGCCGGCATCGGCCGCGCCTTCGCCGAGCTGCTCGCCGAGCACCGCCACGACCTGGTCCTGGTCGCCCGCCGCAAGGAGCTGCTGGAACAGGCCGCGATTGAGATCGAGGCCCGCCACGGCGTCAGCGTCGCCGTGATGACGGCCGACCTGGCCGACCCGATGGCCCCCCGTGAACTCGTCGCCGCGCTCGACCAGCTCGGCCTCGAGGTCGACGTCCTGGTCAACAACGCCGGCTACACGATGGACGGGCACTACCTGTCCTACACCTGGGACGAGCACGAGGCCTACCAGCGGGTGATGGCCATCGCCCCGGCCGAGCTCAGCCACCGCCTGCTGCCCGGCATGATCCGGCGCGGCTTCGGCCAGATCATGAACGTCGCCTCCGCCGCCGCTTTGATGCCGGCCACCCCGTTCAACGCGCTCTACGGCCCGTGCAAGCACCACATGACCATCCTGACCCGCAGCCTGCACGGGGAGTTCGCGCCGGCGGGGATCTCGGTGTCGGTCTCGTTCCCGCCGCCGGTGAAGGACACCGGCATCGTCAACGACACCCCGCACGGGCAGGCCTGGTCACGCTTCGGCTTCCTGCTGGCCACCGTCGACCAGTGCGCGCAGACCGCGTACGCCGCGGTGCAGGCCGGTCGGATGACCGCGGGGATCGGACCTGTCACGAAGGTCCTCGCCGTCCAGAACAAGCTGCTGCCGGCCAACACCAACGCCAGGCTCGGGGGCGCCACTGTCGCGTTCCTGTCCAAGGAAAAGCCGATCGACTCCCCGCAGGCCGCGGGTCTCACCTAGTCCCACAGAAGGACGACGATGGCACTGATCACCCGCGAGAACCCGTACGGCATCGACCCGGTGCGCGACCTGCACCACAGCCCGCCGCGCTACGACATCCCGGGCTGGAGCGAGAACCTGCTGTTCTCCGGAACCGACAACGGCACCGGGATGTTCTTCTACCACCACCTCGGGCTGGTCGCCGGCGCGCCCGGACGTCTGGCGCGGTGACTTCGCCGTCGCCATGCCCGACGGGCGGCAGTACCTGTCGGTGACCTTCGGCAACGCCGAAGCCGCGAACGTGATCAGCGACGGCACCCTGCACATGGAGTGCCTCGAGCCTCTCAAGAGTTGGCGCATCACGTTCGACGGCGCTTGCTTCGAAACCGACGCGCACACCAACAGGAACAACTTCCTCGCGGTCGACCAGCTTCCGGTGAAGTTCACGTTCGACATCCGCTGGGAAGGCTGCGTGCCGATGCACGAAGCCAAGAACAACGGCGCACTGGCCTCCGGCTTCGACGTCCGTTACGAGCAGGCCGGCCGGTACTGGGGCTGGATGCAGATCGGGGAAGAGCGGATTCCGCTGAACGGCGTCGGCTACCGCGACCACAGCGTCGGGCCGCGGGACTACTCCAAGTTCACCGGCCACGTCTGGCACTGGGGAGTGTTCGATTCGGGCAACATCTTCGGCTGCCTCGCGATGGATGAGGGCGCCCGCCTCAAATGGGCCGCGCCCTACGTGGTCATCGACGGCGACCTCGTCGAGTGCGAGTACGTCGACGGCCCTTACTGGGGTCCCGGCCGCGAGGACTTCGACGACAAGACCTACGACTTCGTGCTCAAGGCCGCCGACGGCAAGGAGCACATCATCCACGGCGAGAACCTCGACTACGGCTACTACTGGACCTGCATGAACCCCTCGCAGCTGAACTACGGCCGGGCCCCGCACCGGATGATCGACGAGCAGATGTGGATCTGCCGCGAGGTCGTCACCAAGTGGACCTGGAACGGTGAGGAGTCACTCGGGCTGGTCGAGATCAGCCGCCGGCTGGGTATCTGAGCTGTGCTCCCCGCGGAACTGTTCAACTACCGGGACCTCGGCGGGCACGAGGTGCCCGGTGGACGGCTGCGCACCGGGCTACTGCTGCGGTCCAACGCGGTCGTCGGTCTCGACGCGGAGGCGGCCGCCGCCCTCGGCCTGCGCACGGCGATCGACCTGCGCGAACCGGGGGAGAAGCACGCAGAACCCGCGACCGCCGGCGCCGCGCGGCTGCACGAGCTGGAGATCATCGCCGCCGACCCGGGGGCGCCGCACACCCTGGAGGGATTCACCCGCTGGCTGGTCGAGTCGCGGGGTCACGCGCTGGCCGAGGTGGTCCGCCTGCTCGTGAACGAACCGCTCCCCGCAGTCTTCTTCTGCTCCTCCGGCAAGGACCGCACCGGGGTATTGGCCGGACTGCTTCAGTCCGCGCTCGGGGTCGCGGACGCTGACGTGATCGACGACTACGTCGAGACCGAGCGCCGGATGCCGGACAGCTATCACGCCGTCGCGATGGTTCGCTCGCGCCGGGCCGGGCTCCCGGAGGACACCGCCGCGATCGGTCTCGGCTCTCCGCCGGAGCTGATGGCCGAGGTCCTCGCCGGCGTGCGGGAGCGCCACGGTGGCGCGGCCGGCTACCTGTTCGATCACGGCCTGGCGGCTGACGACCTGGACCGGCTGCGCGAGCAACTGGTCATCGACCTTGACGATGAGAGGACCAACTGATGAGCGCTGTGCGAACCGGGATCGGCCTGTGGGGCTCCCGCTATCTCGGCCCGAAGATGGGGATGCCCTACGCCCAGGCGCTGGAGGCGACGGGTCAGATCGACCAGGTCGTGGTCTGGGACCAGTTGCAGAGCTGGTGGCCCCATGCGTTGTGGACGCCGGAAAACTCTCCGATGGCAGCGATGTTGCCGGACATGGACTCGGTGTCCGACCCGTTCATCACGATCGCGTTCGCGCTGTCGGGGCTGGAGCGCATGGGCTTCGCGGCCTGCACCGACGCAATCCGTCGCGAGCCACCCGAGCTGGCCCAGACCATGTCCACACTCGCGACCGCCACCCCGGGCAAGGCGACGCTTAGCCTCGGCGCCGGCGAGGTCCGCCACGTCACGCCCTTCGGCCGTAAACGCTCAGTCGGGCTCAAGCGACTCAACGAGGCGCTGCAGATCCTGCGGCTGCTCTGGGACGCGAAGGAGCCGGTGAACTTCGAGGGTGAAATCTGGACGCTGAAGGACGCCTGGATCGGTGCTGGAGGCCAGCAGAATCGCCCCGAGGTCGTCGCTATGGGTGGCGGCCCCAAACTGATCGAGATGGCACTCGCCCACGCCGACGGGATGGGTACGGGTGCGCCCTTCGTCTACGCCGACCCCGCGAAGTACGGCGCTGCCATCGCGGACTGGAAACAGCGATTGACCGGACTCGGTCGCAATGCGGACGACTTCACCTTCGCGTTGCACCACATCACGTTCATTCTCAAGAACAAGGACGAGTTCGAGCAGTACGTCGACAACCCCCTGCTCAAGTGGTACGCCGCGACCGGTGGCCGGATCAACATGGCGGACTGGGAGCCCGAGGGCATCGAACCGGTGATGCCGCTGGACTGGCACTACGCCCTGCACATGAAGCCCAACAGCACTCCTTACGAGCAGATCCAGGACGTCATCAGCCGCGTGACGCCGGAGATGGTCCGTAAGACCTTCTTCCACGGCACCCCGGCGGACATCGCCGCCGAGATCAAGCCGTTCGTGCAAGCGGGCGCCAATCTCAACCTGATCGCCGACCTGGCGCCGTTGCTGATGCCGGTCGATCCGCAGCAGACGATCGAGGCCTCGGCCGAGATCTGCCGCCTCATCAAGGCGCCGTAGGGGGATCGGTCATGCGCAACGTGAAGTACGGGATGGCCGGCGGTTTCTCCGACGTCGCGATGAACCGTGGCGCCGCACAGGCGTACGAGGCGGCCGGGTACGACTTCATGATCTGGGCCGACCAGATGTCGCTGACCATTCCGCGCTCCATCTGGACCCCGGACCTCATTCCCGCGGCCGCCGTGGTCGACGTCGACGCCTACATGGAGCCGTGGCCGCTGGCCACCGATGCCGCGACCCACACCTCGACGCTGGGTCTCGGCGTGACGGTCTGCGACGTGTTCCGGCGAGGTCCGGCCCACCTGGCTCAGCTGGCCCTGACGCTCTCTCACTTCTCGCAGGGCCGGTTCTTCCTGGGCCTCGGCACGGGGGAGATGCGGCACTTCAGTCCCTACGGCATCCCGCGGCCGAAGCCGTTCACCCATCTCGAGGAATCGGTCAAGCTCACCAAACTACTGATGGCCTCCGATGTGCCGGTCAACTACGAGGGACCGATCTGGTCGCTGCAGAACGCGACGATGACGCTGGCTCCCTACGGCGGCCAGATACCGAAGGTCTTCGTGGCCGGCGGCGGCCGGGCGCGCACGATCGCGGGGGAGCACGCCGATGGCTGGATCACGATGCAGCCCTTCGGGTCCACCCCGGAGCGCTACGCCGAGGACGTCGCGTACGTGAAGCAGTGCGCCGAGAAGGTGGGGCGCGATCCGGAGTCGATCGACTTCTACGTGACCGCGTTCGCGCTGATCGGCACGAATGACGAGAGCGTCGACCAGTTGGTCAACCATCCCATCGCGAAGTGGGACGCGGCCGCGCTGATCACCGACGCCGAGTACTACCGCAGCTGGGCCGGCACCGAGCACCCGATCCGCCCGGACTACAACTACGCCCGCGACCTGATCTCCCCGGACTGGTCGCGCGCCGACGCCCTCGCTGTCATCGACAAGGTGCCCACCGAGGTGGTGCGGGGCGCTCGGGCCTGCGGCACCCCCGACGAGGTTGCCACGCAGATCCAGCCCTACATCGAGGCCGGCGCGACCTGGATCAACCTCGTCGACTACTCACCGCTGCTCGGCAGCGGCCAGTTCGGGGAAGCAGGCGAGGCCGTCGACGTCTCCGCCGCCACCGTCAACCGACTCCGTGAACTCAACGGCCAGCCGGCACTTGGAGCCACCTCATGAGCGACCACCCCACGCACCCGCCCGAGTCCGACCTGTGGGTGCCGCGCCCGAAGCCGGGGGAGACCTGGGATCCGGCGATGCTGTCCACGCACTACCACGGCATCCACATCCCGGAGGCGCGCATCGGCGCCTACATCTACTCCCTCAACCGGCCGGCCTTCGGCTGCAACCAGGGCGGCGTCCTGATCTTCCAGGGCGACGCGAACCACGACCCGCTCGACATGGCGTACATGGACTACGGCATGACCCAGGCCTGGCCGACGATCGACGAAAACTCACTGACGACCGAGAACGGTCTGCGGATCGAGTTCGTCGAACTCGGCCGGGTGGTTCGGCTGACGTACACCAGCCCGGACGGCGGGACCTGGTTCGACGTCACCGGCGAGGCGCTCACGCCGCTGTTCGCGCGTGGGCACATCATCCCGGGCGAGGACGTCGAGAAGGACCCGGCGATGTCACCCGGTGGCACCGAGCAAATGATGCACATGACGGGGACGCTGGTGCTGCACGGCAACCGGTATGACGTCGACTGCGTCAACCCGCGCGACCGCTCCTGGGGCCAGGTCCGGACCGAGTCGATGCAGCGCCGGGCGAAACTGCCGGTGCTGCCGCCGGTGGGCTGGACGCCGATGTACTTCGGGGCCGACCTGATCTTCAACTCGGCCGGCTTCGTGCCGGAGAAGACCGGACCCAACTGGGTGGGGGTCTACGAGGTGGATCCGTCGGTGCGGCCGGACTACTTCTCCTGGATGATCGTCGACGGTGAGAACGTCGAGGTGGCGTCGGTGACCCGCACGGTGCACGCCTACCACCCCGTGCTCCACAGCGCGCAGCGCCAACGGGTCGACGTGGAGCTGGCCGACGGCCGCCGGTACGGCTTCGAGGGCACAACCACCGCGATGTGCAACGCGGTCGCCTGGCCGAACGCCGCGATCCGGGTCGGCACCTCGCACTGGGTCTCCGACGACGGCCGCGAGTGCGACAACACCTACCAGGAGATGTGGTTCGACCACGCCTACCAGCGTGAGATGAATCGCCGGTCAGTGTCCGACGTCGGCGCCGACGTATTCGGCGAAGACGTCGTCGCCGTCGAGCTCGGAGGGTTGGCCGACGAAGGCGACCTCGCCCTTGTTGAGCAGGTAGACGTAGTCGGCGACGTCGAGGGCGCGGGTGACGTACTGCTCGACGAGCAGGAGTGAGGAACCCTGGTCGCGGAGCAGGGCGAGGAACTCGAAGATCTCGTCGACGATCTTCGGGGCCAGGCCCATGGAGACCTCGTCGAGGAGGGCGACCTTGGGGTTCTGGACGTAGGTGCGGGCGAGGGCGACCATCTGCTGCTCGCCGCCGGACATGGTGCCGCAGGCCTGGCCGAGGCGTTCGCCGAGACGCGGGAAGGCCGCGCAGGCCTTCTCGATGGATTCCTTCTCCTTGCCGGCGGGGGACTGCAGCACGAGGTTCTCCCGCACGGTCAGGTTCGGGAAGATGCCGCGGCCCTCGGGCACGTGGCAGATACCGCGCTTGACCAGCTGGTGCGGAGCCTTGCGGGTGACGTCCTCGCCGTCGAGGATCAGCTGGCCCGCGGTGGCGTGGATCAGCCCGGAGGCGAGCCGCAGCAGGGTGGTCTTGCCGGCGCCGTTGGCGCCCAGCAGCGCGACGACCGAACCTTCGGGGACGACCAGGTCGACCCCGCGCAGCACGGTGGTGCCGGCGTACCCGGCGTGGATGCCCTTGAGCTCGAACATGGTCAGGCCCCTGCAACGCGGTCGCGTCGAAGTTCTCGTCGAGGGCTTCCTCGACCGCCTCGCTGCCCAGGTAGGCCGCGCGGACCAGGTCGAGGTGCCGACCTCGCGGGCGGTGCCCTCGAAGATGGGCTTACCGAAGTCCAGGACGTGGATGTAGTCACACGTGGACATGACCAGGGACATGTCGTGCTCGACGATCAGGATCCCGATACCGCGCTCGGCGACCAAGGAGCGCAGGATCTCCCCGAACCGCTTGGTCTCGGGCTTGTCCAGTCCGGAGGACGGTTCGTCGAGCAGCATGATCGCGAAGCCGCCGGCCATGCAGCGGGCCAGTTCGACCAGGCGGCGCTGCCCGGTGGACAGGTCGGCCGGACGGCGGTCGATCAGTTCGGTGATCCCGCAGGCGGCGATCGCCTCTTCGACGGCCTCGGCCACCGTGCCGGCGTCCGAGCGCCGGCCGAGGATGTGCCGCCACGGCTTCGAACCCGCGAGCCCGGCCTCGCGGCCGAGGGAGACGTTGTCGCGCACGGTCAGGGAGTCGAAGAGTTCCATCCGCTGGAAGGTGCGCCCGAGGCCCTTCTGGGCCCGGTGGTGCGGGGTCGAGGAGGTGACGTCCTCCCCGAAGAGGTGCACCGTCCCCGACGTCGGGCGCAGCAGCCCGGAGCAGGCGTTGAAGGTGGTCGTCTTGCCCGCGCCGTTCGGGCCGATCAGGCCGGTGATCCGGCCCTTCGGGGCGTCCAGGCTGATCTTGTCCACGGCCAGGTGACCGCCGTAGCGGACCGAGACCTCGCGGACCGCGAGACCGTCGACGGCGCTCTGATCGGCCATTCCAGCCTCCAAAACCTACAGGGACTAGACAAGTGGACCGTAGGTCTGAACACTGTGTCTAGACGCACTGACCATTGTGTCCCATTTGTGATTGAACCCACACGCGTGATCTGTATAGTACCTGCTAGCTACATGTAGTCCAGACAGATGATCCAGTCGCTGAATTCAGCGGTAGGGAGGCGGCAATGCCGCGCAAGAGAGGGCTGGCGGGCACGGTTCCGTGGCTCGGGTCCGGACTGGCCGCTGCGGCCGTGTTCGGAACCACCTCGCTGGTGTGGAGTCCGTCCGCGGGAGCGGACGTCGATTCCTACTACCAGGCAAGTGCCCGCTCGGTCGTCGTCGACGGCTACTTCTCGAACTCGACCATCCCGGGTGGCGTCCGCCCCGAGGGTGGTGGCCCGCAGACCGACGTGGTGCAGAGCTCGCTGGACAAGGGCGACGCCAACGCCTCGTTCCCGTACTTCGGCGACTACGTGGCGACCGCACCGGGTGTGGTGTCCGGCCTCTTCGGATTCCCGGTGCCGCCCTATCCGCTCACCGCGTCCTCGACCTTCGGTGGCGCCCCGGCGAAGGCGAACTACCCCGGCATCGAGCTCAGTGCGGTCAGCCGCGCGACCTCGACGGTGGCGGATGCGATCTTCGGCTCGGCCGGTGCCGGCGGCGTTTCGCACTCCGAGGTCGACGAGACCGCGGACGGCAATGTGACCGCGAGTTCGATCGCCTCCGCCCCGCTGACGGTCCTCGGCCCGCTGGTGAGCCTGAAGGGTCTGGACTCGCAGGTCTCGGTGACGGCGGATGCGAACGGCACGCTCACCCGGACCTCGTACTTCTCGATCGATGAGATCTCGGTCCCCGGCCTCGTGCTGCGCCTGCCGGAGGAGTCACCGAGCTCCTACCCGATTCCGTTCCCGTTCCCGGTCCCCGGTGTCCCGGCGCCGGAGCCGATCCCGGCGCCGGCGTTCCCGGTGCCGAATGGTGGCGCGACGCTGGTCGAGCCGAAGATCGGCTTCATCAACGGCTTCTTCGTGGTCCAGCAGCCGTTCGGCTCAGCTGACGGGACGGATACCCAGAAGTACGCCGTCCCGGCCGACTCGGTGGTCGAGGCGTTCAAGGCCCAGGGCGTGACGTTGCGCTACACCTCGCCGCAGGAGACCAAGGACGGCATCCTCGGCGGTGTCTTCTCGGTGCAGTACACCTTCGCTGCCCCGCCGGAGAACCCCTTCTACCAAGGCGAGACCCCGGCCACCTTCATCCTCGGTGACACCCGCGCCGCGGTGACCCGCGCGCCCGAGACCGCCGGCGGTCCGGACGGCGGCTTCGGGATCGGTGGCGTCAGCACCGACGGTTCGGCCCCGGCCGGTGCGCTTCCGGGCGGTGGGGCTGTCCCCGCCGCTGACCTCGCCGGCTTCGGCGCGCTGCCCGCCACCACCGGCGGCGTTCCGACGGTGAACTTCGCGCCCCAGGCTGGTGACGGTTCCTCAGGTGGCGCCTCGCTGGTGGCCGCCGGGCTGCCCGCGTTCCTGTCCAGTGACTTCTCGGCCATCTATCTGGCCCTGATCGGTCTGACCGTCCTCGGGCTCCTGGCCGCGGCGGTTCTCGGTGCCAAGGGAGTGTCCGCGCGATGGAGTTCCTGAACCTGCTCCGGTCCCAGTGGGACCGGGCGATCGCCGTTGCCTGCGCCATCGGCGGCGCGGTCTCGCTGCTGATCGGCTGGATCGGCACCAGCGGGACCGAGCACGTCGCCGAGCAGATGCCCTACATCGTCTCGGCCGGCTTCACCGGGATCTTCCTGCTGGGCATCGCGGCGGTCATGTGGATCACCGCCGACCTGCGTGATGAGTGGCGCGAACTGCGCCGGGTGGGGACGTTGCTCGATCGCGAGCTGAGTGAGCGTCACGCCGAGCGCGCGTCGGGTTCCCATGCCCGCAGTTGAGACGACCGTGTCGAGCGAGACGGTCGACCTGAGTCGGCCGACGACCAGGCGGACGGGCGGACCGAGACCTCGGGACCGTCCAGCCCACGGCGCCGTCGGCGGTACCTGTACGAGGCCAAGCCGTGGCGTCGCAGCGACCTCAGTCGCGCCCTGGTGCTGGTGACCATCGGCCTCGCGGTCGGGGTGTGGGGCTGGTTCGGGGTCAGTGGCGAGGTCCGCCTGCGCGAGCAGGAGGTCTGGGCCGTGGTCTCTGCCTTCGGTGCCGCGATCGCGGGGTGCGGCGGGGTGTACCTGGTCACCGTCGCGATGCGGTCGGTCCGGCTCGGTCAGCGCCAGCTCATGTTCGACCTGGCCGACGTGATGGGCTGGACGGTCACCGTCACCAAGCGCGGCCGGTTGCAGTTGCATGCAGGCGACGAGGTTGTCGCCGAGGAGAGCGTCAGCACGCTGGTGGTCGGGCCGGGCATGACGATCGTGCACCGCAGCGAGTGCCCGATCGCCCGCGGCAAGGCCGTCGGCGACGATCAGTGCCGCCGACGCGGCCGCCCGCGACCTCGGCTCCTGTGGGGTGTGCCGGTCGTGAGCGAGTACCTCCCGTATCTGATCTTCGGTGTCGTCACCGGTTCCATCTACGGCATCTGCGCCATGGGTCTGGTGCTGACCTACAAGACCTCGGGCGTGTTCAACTTCGGCCACGGCGCGGTCTGTGCGCTCTCGGCCTACGCGTTCTTCGACCTGCGCCAGGAGCACGGCGTTCCGTGGCCGGTGGCCGCGTTCCTGGTCGTGTTCGTGATCGGCCCGCTCGTCGGGCTGATCATGGAACGCCTGGCCGCCGGGCTCGCGCCGGTGTCGACGGCGTACAAGATCGTCGGCACCGTCGGGCTGCTGGTGTTCATCCAGGCCCTGATCGTGCTGCGCTACAGCGGCCAGGGCCGCCGCTTCGACTACTTCTTCCCCCAGGACGAGGCCTTCAGCGTCGAGGGCGTCGGCGTCACGGTCGACTCGTGCATCACGGTCGGCATCGGGGCCGCGGCCGCGATCGCGCTGTTCGTGTTCTTCCGCTACACCCGCCTCGGCACCGCGATCCGCGGCGTGGTCGATGACCCGCAACTGCTCGACATGACCGGTGAGTCCCCGACCCGGGTGCGCCGCACGGCGTGGGTGATCGGCTCGATCTTCGCCTCCGCCTCCGGCATCCTGTTCGCCTCCACGCAGCAGCAGGTCGACGTCAACGTGCTCTCGATCCTGATCGTGCAGGCCTTCGGCGCGGCCACCATCGCGCTGTTCCGCAACCTGCCGATGTGCTTCGTCGGCGGCGTGATCGTGGCCCTGGCGCAGAAGCTGGTCTCCAAGGACCTCTCGACCCAGACCGAGCAGCTCGCCGGCCTGGACCTGACGGTCCCGTTCATCGTGCTGTTCGTCGGGCTGCTGGTGATCCCGCGCAAGCACCTGGTCGAGGTCGGCCGGGCGGTCAAGCCGCGCGCGGCCAAAGCGAGCAAGCTCTCCCTGCGGGACCGGCGGATCGTGATGGGCCTGGCGTTCGCGGCGGCCCTGAGTGTCCCGGCCTTCTCCGGCACCCACCAGATCGCCTGGAACGTCGCGCTGACCCAGGTCGCGCTGTTCCTGTCGCTGCACCTGCTGGTGCGGGTCTCCGGGCAGATCTCCCTCGGGCCAGATCGGCTTCGCCGCGATCGGGGCCTCGACCTTCGCCCACATGCTCGGCCGGGACATGCCGTGGCTGCTGGCGCTGCTGATCGCCGGCCTGATCTGCATCCCGGTCTCGCTCGTCATCGCCGTCCCGGCGATCCGGCTCTCCGGGCTCTACCTGGGCCTGGCGACCTTCGGGTTCGGCATCGTGCTCAACCAGTTCTTCTACGCCAAGGACTACATGTTCGGCTTCGGCAGCGTCGACACCGAACGCCCGGGCTTCTGGGACATGGACACCAGCGAGAGCCACTACTACTACCTGCTCCTGGCCATCGCGGTCGCCGCGATCGGGCTGGTGCTCTGGATCGAACGGTCCCGCCTCGGCCGGCTGCTGCGCGGGATGGCCGACGCTCCGGTCGCGCTGTCCACCCTCGGGCTCTCGGTCAACATCTCCCGGACCCTCGTGTTCTGCATCGCCGGCTTCCTGGCCGGGATCAGCGGCGCGCTGTACGCCTCGATGTTCGGCGCGGTCAGCGCGGAGAGCTACTTCTTCATCCAGTCGCTGATCGTGCTCGCCGTGCTCGCGATCTCCGGACGGCGCACCGTCGTCGCCGCGATCGTCGCGCCGATCCTGCTCTACGTCGTACCGAACTACATCACCAACGAGGACTTCTACCAGTGCCTCCAGATGTTCTTCGGTCTTGCGGCGATCTTCGCCGCCATCGGATCGCAGGGTGCCTTCGACCGCTTCTACGCGTCGACGGCAGCCCGGTTCTCGTCCCGTCGCGTCGGCCCGGCTTCGGTCCGGGTCGAGGACTACCTGGAGAAGAAGGTCGGGAGCCCCGCGGCTGCCTCCGACCGCGAACCCGTTGGAGCATCACGATGACCCCCACCTCCCGCCGGCGCCACGTGACGCGCGGTCAGATGGCCGCGATCGCCGGACTGCTGGCGCTCGTCGTTCCGCTGAGTGGCTGCGGCACCCGGATGTCTGAGGAGAAGATCGCCGCGGCCGACGGCTCCGCGATCTCCTCGCAGGCGGCCAACGGCGATTCCGCGGCTCTCGGTGCCGACACCGGCGTGATCGCGCCCGGCACCACCGACACCGGCGTCGTCGGGGCTGTGCCCGGCGCGCCCGCCCCCGGCACCACGACGACGGGCACGGCGCCGGCCGGCGCGACCGGTGGCACTGCGTCCGGGACCGCCGCCACCGCAACCAAGCCCGGCGCCGCCGCCGGTGCCACCGGCGCAACCGTGGCCACCGGCCCGAACGCCCCCTGCAAGGCCTCGCTCGCCCCGGTCATCCTCGGGCAGACCTCACCGAGCTCCGGCATCATCGGCGCCTCGACGTTCAACATGCGCGCGGGCCTGGCGCTGTGGGCGCGGGCCGTCAACGCGGCCGGTGGCGTGCAGTGCCACCCGGTGCAGCTCTACCAGATGGACGACGCCGCTGACCCGGCCCGCGTCACCTCGAACCTGAACGACATGGTCAACAACAAGAAGGCGATCGCGATCGTCGGCGCCGGCGTCCCGACCACGTTCGCGGCCGCCAAGCGTTTCGCCGAGCAGAACAAGGTGCCCTTCGTCGGCGGCGACATGATCGAGGCGCCCTGGTTCTCCAGCGAGTACTTCTTCCCGCAGGGTGGCGGCCCGCTCGCGGCCTACGCCGGTGCGACCAAGGAAGCGGCGCTGAAGGCGGGCACCAAGAAGGTTGGCCTGATCTACTGCGTCGAGGCCGCGATCTGCGGAACGATCAACGAGAACTTCGAGGCGATGGCCAAGGTCTCCGGCCTCGAAGTCGTGCTCCGCAAGGTCTCCTCGATCACCTCGCCGGACTACACCGCCGAGTGCCAGGCCCTCAAGGCCGCCGGCGCAGAGGCCGTGTTCGTGGCGCTGGAAGGCTCCGGCGACGCGCGGTTCGCCCGGTCCTGCCTCTCGCTCGGCTACGCGCCGCCGTCGGCGACCTCGGCGCTGTCGGTGAGTGCCGAAGCCGCGCTCGACCCCAACTTCCGCAAGCTGGGCGTCTTCCTCGGCACCGGCAACGCGCCCTACCAGGCCAACGACACCGCGGGCGGCAAGGCGTTCCAGGCGGCCTACGACCGCTTCGCGCCGGGTTCCTCGCTCGACCAGAACACGATCAGCCAGTTCACCTCGGGCAAGCTGTTCGAGAAGGCGATCGCCAACGTCTTCGAGAAGGCGCGCAGTGGCCCGATCACCCGCGAGCTGCTCTTCGAGGGCCTCTGGATGATCAAGAACGAGAAGCTCGACGGCCTCGCCCCGAGCATCTCGTTCAACAAGCAGGCGCCGCCGACGCAGAACGACTGCTACGCCCTGCTCAATCTGACGACCGAGGGCTACACCGCCCCGAAGGGCTCCAAGTTCGAGTGTTTCAAGGGCCTTCCGAAGGGCTTCTGACACACAATGGGAGCTATGGAGCTTGCGACAGAGGAGCCACCACGGCGGCAGGTCCGCCGTCCGTCGGCGGTCGTGCGCGGGCTGCTGCTCGACAGCGCCCGCCGGCTGTTCGCGGCGAAGGGCTACGCGGGCGCCAGCACCCGGGAGATCGCGACCGACGCCGGGGTCAACGAGGCCCTGATCTTCCGCCACTTCGGCAACAAGGTCGGACTGTTCCAGGCCGCGGTCGTCGAGCCGTTCCGCGAGCTGATCGACGAGTTCGTGGACTCGTGGGAGTCCACCTACGTCTCGAACAGCATGTCGACCGAAGACCTCACCGGAGCCTGGATCCACGCGCTGCACGACCTGATGCGTCAGCACCGCGACCTGGTCGTGGCCCTGATCGCGGCGAACTCCTTCGACGCCGAGCACGACCCGGAGGGCGGCCCGCTCTCCGACGCCTTCGCCCGTCCGCTCGAGCGTCTGGAGCGTTTCACCCGCCGGGAGATGGCGGGCCGAGGTCTGGGCGCGAACCCGACCGTGGCCGTGCGGGCCACCTTCGGCATGGTGATGTCGATGGCCGTGTTCGACGACTGGTTCTTCAGCGGCGTCACCCGCCCGCCGTCGGGCGAGACGATCGCCCGCGAAATGACCGACCTGGTGGTCTTCGGCCTGGCCGGCCGCCAGAACCCCTAGCCGGCGCGCTCGAAACCTTGGGCCAAGGTGTCCAGGCACTGGCGTAGATGCACGGCGAGTTTTCCGCTGCCGCGGGTGGCCCGGTGTGTGGCCATCGTGATCCGGTAGGCCCCGATCGCGGACACGGACATCAGTTGGGCGAGATCGTCGGCCCTCGCCTTCGTGCGCCGGTGCCGGCACAGGACGTCGAGCACCATCTGTTCCGCCTGGTCGACGTACTGCAGGTAACGGGCCTTCAGCAAGGGCTCGCGCAGCCACAACTCCATCCGGGATACCGCGGCCCGGGGGTTGCTGACGTCGAAGCGTCCGATGAACTCGACGAGGGCGTCGGTGAGCGCGGGCCATTCGGCCTGCCCGGACTCCAGTCGAGCCTGCAGCGCGGTGCCGAGGCCGGCGATCACGTCCGGGAGGTCATGGAAGATCAGATCTTCCTTCGTCCCGAAGTAGCGGTACACCGTCCGGGGCGAGCAGCCGGCGGCGGCGGCGATCGTCTCGACGGTGGTGTTCTCGAAGCCGTCTCGGTCGATGAGCTCGATGGCGGTGGCCACGATGTCCCGCGTCGTTTCCTGCTTGCGGCGTTCGAGCAGGGTGGGCACCGCCTCCATGGCCTGAGGATACACAGAATGGCAGTGATTGACCGTCTGGCAGTGACTGCCTACTGTGGCGTGCATGGCTTCCGATCTCTTCGACGACGGTTCGTTCTTCCTCTCCAAGACCAATCCCACCGCTACCGCGGACCAACGGGATCTGGAGGCGTTGGCGCTGGAGGTGGTGAAGGACCCGGTGATCGTCGAGGCCCGGGCGAACGCCCTGATGCGGTACAAGATCCTTGCCGGTTGGGACGCCATCCCGGCCGAGGCGCTGGAGGGCATCGACGCGAAGATGGACGAGTGGACGTACCACTACGTCATCAACGCTCTGAACTCTGACGCCAACTATCCGAAGGTGCTTGGGCACGGCTACGGCCCGCCCCACCAGTGGCTCGGGATGGACGTGCCGGGTTGCCGCGGCCTGGGTACGGGGGAGAACCCGGACAACCACTACAGCTTCGTTCCGATCGACGGGCACTCCCGTTTTGTGTTGTACGGCAAGATCTCGGAGAACCCGGTCGGGGACTGTCCGATGTTCCTCACCGCGAACCTGTCGCAGTCCCTGAACGTGGCCTGGCTGGACTGGCGGGGGGTACCGATCGCGGAGGACGGCACGTTCCAGGTCACCATCGACCCCTCACCGATCGCGGGACGGACCAACCACCTGCAGACCACGATCGACACCAAGTACCTGTTCATCCGCGACGGTCGACAGCACTGGGACCAGATCCCGAACGCCTACCGCATCGAACGCCTTGACCCGCCGACCGCACCGCCGCGCAGCCGTGAGGAGCTCACCCACCTGGCGAAGCGGTTCATCATCGACGACGTCCCGCAGAACTTCTGGTTCAAGCAGATGGTCGGGTTTCTGGCGCCCAACTCGCTGTCCGAGATCACCAACAGTTCCGCGGTCGGCGGCATGCAGACCCAGAAACTGCTTCGTGGCCGGCTCTCCCTCGCCGACGACGAGGCTTACGTGCTCACCCTCGGATCAGGGGGGTCGGACTACTGGGTCCTCACCTTCTACGACTGGTGGCTGATGAGCGGGGACTTCTGGAGCCGCACCAGTTGCCTTAACGACACCCAGTCGGTGGCTAACCCGGACGGCAGCCACACCTACGTGTTCTCGATCCAGGACCCGGGCGTGCACAACTGGGTGGACACCCTCGGCCTGCACGAGTCCCTGTTCATGCAGCGCTGGCAGCTGCTGCCGACCTCGGTCGAGGACGACGAGAAGCCGTGGGCTCGCGGCGAGCCGACGGCGCACGGGGAACTGGTCAAACTGGCCGAGCTGAAATCGGTGCTGCCCGACGGGACCAGGTGGGTCACCGCGGAGGAGCGCGAATCCCAGCTCGCCGACCGGTACGCATCGTTCCAACGGCGTCACGCAGTCTGATGGCGGACGGAGAGCAGGACCTCCGGCTCGAGCTGGCAACCTCCCCCGCGTCCGGAGTGGGTTCAGCGGATCAACGACGAGGGCGCGTGCATGGACATCAGCGGCATCGTGCCGCTGGACGAGCGCTCGCTGATCGAGGCCGCCGTGCGCAACACCGGGCTCTCCGACTTCGGTCCCGACGACTGGCGCGAGCCGTTCTCCATCTACATCAAGGCGCTCGAGGAGGAAGCGGCGCTCAATCTGATGGGCCGTCTGCGGACCCGCTCCGACGTCCTGATCCTGCTCGAGGCCAAGCTCCGCATCGAAGACACGTACAGGCGGCACCCGGAGATCGCGGAGGAAGAGATCTTCGAGCCGATCATCATCGTCGGGCAGGGCCGGTCGGGGACCTCACTGCTGCAGAACGTTCTGGCGTCTCATCCGGACAACGGTGCGCTCATGCACTGGGAGATGATGTTCCCCTGCCCGCCGCCAGCTACCGCGACCTACCGCACCGACCCACGGATCGCGAAGGCGAACGCGCTGGTCGACCAGTGGAACCGGGTCACCCCGACCTTCCCGAGCATGCACGAACTCGCCGGCGACGTGCCGTTCGAGGACAGCGCCATGATGGCGATCAACTTCATGGCGCCGACGTGGCTGGACACCTTCGGTCAGGTGCCCAGCTACGACCAGTACATCTTCGCCCAGGACACAGGTCCCGCCTTCGCCTGGCACAAGAAGGTCCTCAAACTCCTGCAGTGGCGCAACCCGCGCAAACGCTGGGTACTCAAGGATCCGATGCACCTCGACCGCATGCCGGCGCTGCTCAAGGAGTACCCGGACGCCAAGTTCGTCTGGCCGCACCGCGACCCGACCCGCGCGCTGGCTTCGCTCGTGAGCATCATCGGCACCATCCAGTGGAGCCGCAGTGATCATCCGTTCCGTGGGGTCTCGCTGGAGTACATGACCGACCCGGCTATCTCCGCCTACCGGTTCGGCGCCGTGATCGAGCAGATCACCAGCGGGGCGATTCCGGAGAAGCAGATCTACAACCTGCTCTTCAAAGACCTGGTGTCGGACGTGGTCGGCACGGTGGAGGCGATGTACGAGCACTTCGGGATCGAGCTCACCGAGGACGGGCGCAAAGCCATGACCCAGTACATGGCCGACAACCCGCGGGACAATCGACCCTCGCACCGCTTCAACGCCGGGTCGCCCGCGGTCGTGGCCCGGGCGCGCGAACTTCTGAAGCCGTACCAGGACTTCTTCGGCGTCCCGGACGAGTGATGGGTATGCCTGCGCGCCGGACGCTGGTCATCACGGCCCTGACGGCCCTGATGCTGGCGGGCTGCGGTACGCGGATCTCGGAGGAGCGCATCGAGGCCGCGGACGGGTTCGGCGGCTCTGTCACCGCCTCGCCCGGCACGCCGCGGCAGGAACCCGGCGCGCTCGTGCCCTCGGCGGTCCCGGTGCTGGGGACCGCCTCGGTCGGTGCCCCGGCTGCTCTTGACGCGACGCCGGCCGAGCAACCCGGCGCCTCCTTGGAGAAGGGCGGGACGGCTAGGCCGGCGGCCTCGGGGAGCGCGGGGCCCGCCGCGGCTCCGGTCGCCTGTACGCGAACCCTCGACCCGATCGTCCTCGGGCAGACCGCGCCTTCCTCCGGAATCATCGGCGCCACCCATGCGAACCTGCGGTCCGGCCTCGCTCTGTGGGTCCGAGCCGTCAACGCCCGGGGCGGGGTGCAGTGCCACCCGGTGCGGATGTACCAACTGGACGACGGGGCCGACCCCGCCCGTGTGGTCTCCAATCTCAACGACCTGGTGAAGAACAAGAAGGCCGTCGCCATCGTCGGTATCGGAATTCCGACGACCCTGCCGGCCGCCAAGAAGTTCGCCGAGCAGAACAAGATCCCTTTCATCGGGGGTGACCTGACCGAGCCGGCGTGGTTCGCCAGTCCCTGGTTGTTCCCGCAGGGCGGAAGCTCGCTGGCCGAGTACGCCGGTGCGGTCAAGGCCGCCGCCGACTCGGTGAGAGCGACGAAGGTCGGGCTGGTCTACTGCGTTGAGGCCTCGATCTGCGGGACGATCAACGCGAACTTCGACGCGATGGCCAAGGCGGCCGGGGTGGAGGTCGTCCTGCGCAAGGTCGCCTCGATCACCGCCACGGACTACACGGCGGAATGTCAGGCGATGAAGGCTGCCGGGGCCCAGGTGGTCTTCTACGGTCTCGACGGTTCAGGTGCCGGCCGAATGGCCCGATCCTGCCGCGCGCTCGGGTACAACCACCCGGTGGCCGCGGCCGCTCTCGCCGTCAGCGGACCGGCCTCGGAGGACCAGTACCTCCAAGCGCAGGGTGTGTTCCTCGGCACCGCGACCGCTCCGTTCCGCGCGAACGACACTGCGGGCGCCCGCGAGTTCCAGCAGGCTTATGTGGCCCACGCCCAAGGGTCATCGGTCGATCAGAACTCGATGAACGCCTGGGCCTCCGGGAAGCTGCTCGAGGCTGCGCTCGGAAAGGTCGCGGACCAGGCCCGCGCTGGTCCGGTCACGACGGCGCTCATCCTGGAGGGGTTGTCGAGGATTCGCAACGAGACCCTCGACGGACTCGCGCCAGGTCTCACCTTCACCCGCGACGGGCCGCCGAGCCGCGTCGACTGCTACTACACGTTGACGATCACCGACAACGGCTATCAAGCGCCGATCGGCAGCGCGAAGACCTGTCTCACCGGACTGCCGTCCGGGTTCTAAAGAACGACCAGCATCCCGACCAGGCCGACGCACACGATGCCGCAGTAGGCCTGGAACGCGAGCCGCAGCAGGGGATCTGCGTGCCGCAGCTCCATGAAGTGCATGCCGATCAGATAGACCTTGCCCAGCGCCACGACCAGCAGCAGCGCACAGGCCGCGGTCTTGTCGTCGAGTCCGTGGTCGGTGCCGACCCACCACGAGACGAGCGTGGCGGCGACCAGGATCAGCCAGGACAGCCCGGCCGGGGACCGCACCGCGGCACCGGCCGACAACGGGAGTGGAGTTCTGCAGCGCCATCGATCAGCCCGCCGGCATGAGGTAGACGAGGGGGAACAGGACGACCCAGAGCAGGTCGACGAGGTGCCAGTAGCAGGCGCCGCCCTCCACGAGGTTCTTGCGCACGTTCGGACTGCGGACGTTGCGGTACATCGCGACCAGCACGCCGATCCCGATCGTCACGTGGGCCAGGTGGATGCCGGTGAGCATGTAGTAGGCGCCGAAGAAGTCGTTGGTGGAGACGGTGTGGCCGTCGGAGATGCTGCGGCCCCACTCGATGACCTTGACGCCCAGGAACGCCGCGCCGCAGGCGATGCCCCCGGCGAACAGGTGGTCCGCGCGGCCGGCGCCGGTGCGCGTGGCGGTGACGCCGAGGGCGACGAAGAGTGAGCCGGTCAGCAGCAGCAGGGTGTTGACCAGCCCGAGGGTCTGGCTCAGCGAGGCCTGGGACTCGGCGAAGATCGCGGGCTGGTCGTCGCGGAGGTAGACGACGATGCCGAACAGCGCGGCGAACAGCATCATGTCCGCGAACAGGAACAGCCACAGGCCGGGCTCGCCGGGGAACGCAGCGGGCTTGTTGCTGCGGGCGTCGCGGGGCGTCTCGGTGAGGGTCATCCGCGCTGCACCTCGACCTCGACGTCGGCCAGTTCGGCCATCGCGTCCTCGGCCGCCTCGTTCTCGATCGCCCGGCGGAGCATGAAGAACCACAGCGCGAACCAGGCGCCGAACACGTTGGCCGGGATCCAGAAGGTCGCGAAGCCGTTCCAGGCGAACGCGCCGGTGTGGAAGTAGAGGATGAACGGGCCGGGCGCGAAGGCGAAGGCGATCCACAGGTTGGCGTAGCCGAACCAGCGCGGGAAGACCGGGTTCTCGCGCTTGTCGCTGAGCGTGGCCATACCGACCGAGACGCACTGAAGGATCGCCGGGAAGCCCACGCCGACCAGGCAGAGGAAGCCGAACTGGTGGAACGCCGCGGTGATCTCCGGATCGCGTCCCGGGTCGTAGGCGGCGGCCGCGAACGCGAACGAGGGGAGGACGACGACGAGGATCCCGACGCCACCCGCGGCGAGCTGCATGTAGGTGAACAGGGGCCGGTCGCCCTCGATGCGCCGGAGCTGACGGCTCATCAGGGCCGCCCAGACACCCTGGAAGAAGCCGGCCATCCCGATCAGCAGGGCGCCGGTGCGGATCCCGTCGACGTTCGAGTTGTACATGTCGGCGATCTCGGTCGCGGACATGTTGGCCGCGGGCGGGGGCAGCCACCCGGCCGCGAGGATGCCGCCGAAGAAGACCGCGACGAAGATCGGTCCGCTCCAGAGGCACGCACGTTGGATTCCGGCGGTCATACACGCAGTCTAGTCATTTCTGGAACGTCGATTCAATACTGAAAGTTCGTTCTAGAAACGTGGAGTTGACCCAGGTGGGCTCGATCTCGGACAATGTGTCCAGACTATTTGTAGTTGATCGTCGCCCCGCTGCGGAAGGACGCCCGATGGGCCACCCCAAGCCCGACTACGACCCGGTCTCGCTCTCCCCGCTCGCGTTCTGGTCGAAGGACCCGCGTGGTCGCGACGAGGAGCTCTCCGTCCTGCGGCGCGAGCGGCCGCTGAGCTGGCACCCGCCGGCGGAGGGCTCGATGATGGAGCCCGAGGAGCAGCAGGAGGGCTTCTGGGCGGTCACCTCCAACGCGTTGATCAAAGAGGTCTCCACCCGGCCCGAGGACTTCTGCTCCGGCAGCGGCATCACGCTCGAGGAGGTCCCGACCGAGATCCTCGAGACGGTCAGCTCGTTCCTGGCGATGGACGCCCCGCGGCACACCCAGCTGCGCAAGCTGGTCTCCACCGCCTTCACACCGCGCCGGGTGAAGATCATCGAGGAGCAGATCCACGCGCGCGCCGTCCGCATCGTCGACGACCTGCTCACCAAGCCCGAGGGCGACTTCGTCCACCAGGTCTCGATGCGTCTGCCGATGGAGACGATCTTCGACATGATGGGCGTCCCGGAGGAGTTCCACGCCGAGACGGTCACCGGCGTCGAGGGCATGGTCGTCCTGGGCCGACGAAGAGGTCCGCGCGGGGCGCGCGCCCGAGGAGCTCCTCATGGACTCCCTGCTCTCGCTGCTGCGGGTCGCCACCACGCTGAGTGCCGACCGCCGGGAGAACCCGAAGGACGACCTGATGACCAGCCTGGTCCAGGCCGAGGTCGACGGCGTGAAGATCACCGACGACGAGATCGCCGGCTACTTCTGTCTGCTCGCCGTCGCCGGCAACGACACCACCCGCAACACCACCTCGCAGACCGCGAAGGCGCTCACCGACTTTCCCGAGGCGCGCAAGTTGCTGGTCGAGGACTTCGACGCCCACGCCGGGACCGCGGCGGAGGAGATGGTGCGCTGGGCGACCCCCGTCATGACCTTCCGGCGGACCGCGACCCGGGACACCGAGCTGAACGGCCTCCAGATCTCCGCGGGCGACTGGATCGGGATGTTCTACGAGTCCGGCAACCGGGACGAGGCCGTCTTCGCCGACCCGTGGACCTTCGACGTGACGCGCAACCCGAACCCGCACGTCGGCTTCGGCGGCGGCGGACCGCACTTCTGCATGGGCAGCATGCTGGCCAAGACCCAGCTGCGGCACCTGTGGAAGGAGATCCTCACCCGCGCGCCGAACTTCGAGGTGGGCGAGCCGGAGTACCTGGTGGGTAACTTCATGTGCGCAACCAAGCGGCTGCCGTACAAGCTCAACCTCTGACTCAGTGAAAGTGAGCGTCCCGTGCGTGTCTTCTCCAACCTCGACGAGTTCATCGCTGCCTCCGGATCCGACCTCGGCACCTCGGACTGGGTGCTGGTCGATCAGAAGCGGATCGACCAGTTCGCCGAGGCCACCGGCGACCACCAGTGGATCCACGTCGACCCGGAGCGGGCCGCGACCGGCCCCTTCGGCCAGACCATCGCGCACGGGCTGCTCACCCTGTCGCTCTACCCGGCCCTGATGCTCCAGGTCTACGAGGTCCGCAACATCTCCATGGGGCTGAACTACGGCTTCAACAAGGTCCGGTTCCCCTCGCCGGTTCCGGTGAACTCCGAGGTCCGGATGTCGATGAAGATCGGCGAGGTGACCACCTTCGACGGCGGCGCCCAGGCGGTCATGATCTCGACCATCGAGATCAAGGGCGGGACCAAACCGGCGGCCGTGCTCGAGGCGATCGTCCGGTACGTCGCGTGAGCTCCTCGCCCGCGACGAGGTCCTTTTCGCCGCGGACGGACGGGTCGGCCGGATCACGCTGAACCGGCCGGAGGCCAAGAACGCGATCACCGTCGAGCTCAGCCACGGGCTCGCCACCGCCGTGCGGGAGCTGGAGACCGAGGTCGACGTCATCGTCATCCGCGGCGCCGGCGGCACGTTCTGTGCCGGGGGCGACGTGGCGCAGCTCGACGCGCTGCGCGCCAAGGGCCGGGACGACCTGGCGACGATGTTCTCGGCGTTCCGTGACGCGCGGGCCGCGATCGCGGCGGCCGAGGTGCCGGTGGTCGCAGTGGTCGAGGGCCACGCCGTCGCCGGCGGGTTCGAACTGCTGCAGTCCTGCGACATCGTGCTCGCCGCGGAGTCCGCGGTGCTCTCCGACATCCACGCCCGGTTCGGCCAGATCCCCGGCGGTGGCGGGACGCAGCTGCTCCCGCGCCTGGTCGGGCTCTCGCGGGCGTCGGGGCTCGTGCTGACCGGCGACTCCCTGACGGCTCGTCAGGCGCTCGAGTGGGGCCTGGTCTACGCCGTTGCCCCGGACGACGCGCTCGACGCGGAGCTGGACTCGCTGATCAAGCGCCTGACCCGCGGCTCGCGTGAGGCGCGCACGGTGTCCAAGCGGCTGATGCGGGCCGGCCTGGAGATGCCGCTGGAGCACGGCCTCGATCTGGAGGCCGAGGCCGTCATCGACCACATCCTGGGCGACGCGGGCCAGGCCGCTACCGATGCGTTCACGAACCGGAAGGACGGCTCTTCTTGACCGAGCCCAAGGCCCTGATCGCCGACGGCGACGTGCTGCTCGACCTCCACGACGGCGGCATCGGGCACCTGCGGCTGAACCGGCCGGACGCGTCGAACGCGATGAGCAACGAGTTCCTTCGTGCCTTGTTCGAGGCCGTCATGCGCTGCCACGGCGAGTCCGCGATGCGGGTCGTCGTGCTCTCCGGCGAGGGCCGGCACTTCTGCGCCGGCGGCGACGTGAAGGACTTCGCGTCCAAGGGCGAGGGGCTGCCGGACTACCTGCGCGAGGCCACCACCTGGCTCGGGATGGTCGCGGGTTCGCTGATCCGGCTGCAGCAACCGGTCGTGGTCGCGGTGCAGGGCTACGCCGCCGGTGGTGGCGGGCTCGGTCTGGTGTGCGCGGGCGACCTGGTCGTGGCCGGGCGCCGCGCGAAGTTCATGTCCGGCGCGACGCGGGCCGGGATGGCGCCGGACGCCGGCTCGACGGTCGCCCTGCAGCGGATCGTCGGCTTCCGCAAGGCGATGGAGATCGTGCTGCTCAACCCGACGCTCACTGCCGACGAGGCCCTCGCGCTGGGTCTGGTCAACCGCGTGGTCGACGACGAGGTCGTGCTGGAGGAGGCGTTCGGGCTGGCCCGCACGCTGGCCGCCGGTGCGCCGCTCGCGATGGGCGCGGCCAAGCGGCTGATGTGGGACGGCGTCGGCCGCTCGATCGAGGAGGCGTTCCCGGACGAGTCCCGGACCGTCTCCGCGCTGTCCGGCACCGAGGACGCGCGCGAGGCGCTGGCCGCGGTGATCGAGAAGCGCACGCCCGAGTTCAAGGGAAAGTAGCCCGATGCCGGACTTCAGTGGGCGCACCGCCATCGTGACCGGCGGCGGGCGTGGCATCGGCGAGGCGATCTGCCGTGCCCTCGCCGCCGGCGGGGCTTCCGTCTACGTCCTCGACCGCGACGCCGAACCGGCCGAGAAGGTCGCCGCCGAGATCGGCGGCACGCCGCTCGTCGTCGACGTCGCCGACCCGGACGCGGTCGAGGCCGCGCTCTCGCCCGCTGGGCGCCGACATCCTCGTCAACAACGCCGGCTTCGACGACCACTGCTGGTTCACCGACGCGACCCCGGAGTACTGGCGACGCCTGGTCTCGGTGAACCTCGAGGGCGTCTTCGCCTGCACCCACGCGGTGCTGAAGGGGATGCAGGAGCGCAAGTACGGCCGTCTGGTGCACGTCGCGTCCGAGGCCGGCCGGATCGGCTCCAAGGGCAACGCGGTCTATGCCGCGACGAAGGGCGGCGTCATCGTCTTCTCGAAGTCGATCGCGCTGGAGAACGCGCGCTTCGCCATCACGTCCAACACGATCCTGCCCGGGCCCGATCGACACCCCGCTGCTCGACCAGGTGCGCGCCCACCCCAAGGGCGACGAGATGATCGCCGCGATGAAGAAGCTGACCCCGCTGGGTCGCCTCGGCGAGCCGTCCGAGGTCGCCAACGCGGTCGCCTTCCTCTGCTCCGAGGAGGCCGCCTACATCACCGGCGAGACCCTCGGCGTCTCCGGCGGCATGGGCATCGGCGCCTAGAAGCAACCACTAGGCGTGTCACGCTTTTTGGTTGTTTCGCCACGCTCTAAGTGAGAGCGGCGAGCCGCTCGATCAGCCTGGGTAGACCGCCGGGCTCCAGGGGGCGGCCCATGGGGGTGACGACCATCGTGGTGACGCCGGCTTCGGCGAAGGCGGCGATGCGCTCCTTCACCTTGCCGGCGGAGCCGATCGCGGTGACGCCTTCGACGAACTCGTCCGGAACCGCGGCGGCGGCGGCCCTCTTGTCGCCGCCGAGGAACGCGTCCTGGATCGCCTTGGCCTCGGCCTCGTAGCCGTAGCGGATCGCCAGTTCGTTGTAGAAGTTGTTGTCCCGTGGGCCCATGCCGCCGACGTAGAGCGCGAGCTTGGCCCGGGCCTCCTTCTCCGCGGCCGCGATCGCGTCCCGGATCGTCGCTGACGCAGACCCCGACCTCGGCGACCACCTGCAGCGGTCCGAGCGACGGGTCGCGTTTGGCCGTTCCGGCCGCGAGGGCGGCGCCGAAGGCGCGGTGCGCGCGGTCGGCGTCGAAGTGGATCGGCAGCCAGTACTCGGCGATCTCGGCGGCGAGGGCGATGTTCTTCTCGCCGATCGAGGCCAGCATCACCGGGATCCGGTCGCGCACCGGGTTGTCCGCGAACGTGCGCGGACTTCCCTGCAGCGGGCACCGTGTAGTGCTTGCCGGCGTGCTGAACCTTCTCCTTCGCCCAGACCTTCCGGCAGATCTCGACGATCTCGCGGGTCCGGCCGAGTGGCGCGTTGAACGGCACCCCGTGGAAGCCCTCGATCACCATCGGGCCCGAGGCGCCGAGGCCCAGGACGAAGCGTCCGTTCGAGACCAGGTCGAGGCCGGCCGCGGTCATCGCGGTCAGACCCGGCGTCCGGCTGTAGATGGCGAGGATGCCCGAAGCCAGCTGCACCGTCGAGGTCTTGGCGGCGAGGTAGCCGAGCTGGCTGACCGCGTCGACGCCGTAGAACTCCGGCACCAGCGCCATGCCGAGCCCGGCCGACTCCAGATCGGCGAGTTCGTCGGCGGCGGCGGCGAACGCGGCCGGGTCGGCGGTGGCTCGGATCAGGTAACCCAGCTGCATCTCAGGATCGCTCGCATTTCCTCGATCGCGGCCTGACGGACGACCCAGGCGAGCATGAGGATCCACGCCCCGAAGATGAAGAACGGAACCCAGAACACGAGCAGCCCGTGGTAGGCGAAGATCCCGTCCTTGAAGAACAGCAGCGCCCCGGCGGGCAGGAACAGAATCGTGGCCCAGATGTTGGCGTAGGCCGACCAGCGCGGGAACACCGGCCGCGGGCTGGGGTCCTGGAAGGTCGCCACCGCCAGGGCGATGCCCATCATCGCGAACGGCAGGAACGGGAAGAACGCGCAGATCCATCCGAGGTCGTGCAGGGTCTGCGTCAGCTCGGGGGAGCGCTCCGGGCGGTAGGCCGCGATGGCCAGAAAGATCGTCGGCAGCAGCAGGAACATCCAGCCCGGCGCAACCGGACAGCATCACGATGTTCGTGAGCACCGGGCGGCCGCCCTCGATCCGGCCCATCTGGGCGACCGAGCGCAGCCACCAACGTTCCCCACCCCGCCCACGAGATGAAGAGCAACAGAAGACCGGCGCGGAGGCGGTCGGTGTTGTCCGCGTAGAAGCTCGCGATCTCGGTGGCCGAGGCGTCCGCGTGCGGCGGCGGGACGTAGCCGGTCACCAGGAAGAACGCGATCGCGGTCAGGCCGAGGGTGGCGGCGGTGATCCAGGCGCAGGCCACCGTGGTCGCACTGCTCATCCGCAGCGATCGCGCCACCGTGGTGGGAACCACCGGGGCGTCAGCAACGGCCGTCATGATCCCAACCTCTCCAGCACCCGCTCGACGACGAGCTTGGAGGTCTCGGCGCACGCGGTCGTGCCGCCGTTGGCGTACTCCTTCACCCCGTCGCCGAGGTTCCACAGGTTCGGCAGCGGAGTCTCGGGCGTCAGGTCGAACCCGGCGACGGCGCGCTGCGGCGGCCAGGCGTCGCGGGTGATGACGGTGGAGAGCACGCGGGCCCGGGAGTCGAAGTCCGGGATGTGGTCGCGGATGTCCTCCCAGCAGCAACGCGAGTCTCGGCGTCGTTGTCGAAGTCCCCGACCGCCGGCCGCGGCACCGCGGTGGCGACGTAGAGGTTCCAGCCGGGCGGGGCCATCTCCGGGCACAGGTCGGTGAAGTTGGCCATGTAGGCCAGGCGCCGGGACTTGGCGAAGCCGAGCATGCCGGGCTGCTCCAGCAGCCGCTCCTGGCTCGCGAAGTTGACGGTGATCATCGCGCTCGGGCGGTCGGCCCGCTTGACCGCGAGCAGGTAGTCGGCGTCGAAGTGCTCCTCGCCGACCAGACGCACCGTGCCGGACGGGCCCGACGTTGCTGAGCACCACCCGCGCGGTGACGGTGCTGCCGTCGCCGAGCACCGCGGTGCGCCGAGTCCGGCTCCGATCATCGCAGGCTCTCCACCGAGGTGGACAGCCGGACCTCGCCGCCGTTCGCGACGATCGCGTCGGCGAGCGCCCGCCAGAGACCGATCGTGCCCTCGGGGTGGTAGCCGAAGCGCTTGAAGGCGCTCTTGCGGGTGAAGTAGGTGAGGAACACCCGGGCCGGCAGCTCGTCCGAGCCGACCGCGAAGATCGAGGCGCACATGTTGCGGAAGATGCCGTGCACGGATTCGTTCTTCGTGTACTTGTTCAGCCACTGCTCAAGGGTCTGCTCGTGCTCGGGCAGCCCGTCGTCGGAGCGGGCCGCGCCGATGCCGCCGAGGATCTTCGCCCCCGACCGCGACATCTTCGACAGCAGCAGGCCCCAGCCGCCGCCGGTGACGTCGACGTCCTTCTTGCCGACCCGGTAGAGGATCGGCGGCGACGGCTCGCGGATGTCGAAGCGCGCCCCGACCTCCTTGCAGGTCTCCTCGGTGATCCCGCCGACCTCGATGACGATCGCGCCGTCGTTGACCTTGAAGCCGTCGACCTCGGTGGTCGAGGCGCGCCCGCCGACCTTGTCCAGAGCCTCGACGACCAGCACGCGCCGGCCGGCCTTGGCCAGACGGGCGGCGGCGAACAGCCCGCCGGCGCCGGCGCCGATCACCAGAACGTCGTAGTCACTCACGATTCCTCCGAAGATGCGCTCAGACCCTGACGGACCATCAGCTGGGCCGTCGCGATGGTGCGGGCCAGCGACCCGCGCGAGGGGTTCCACCATTCGGGCGCCCAGTTCAGGGCACCCATGACGAGCATCCGCGCCGCCGGGGCGTCCAGCGCGGGGTTGATCTGGCCGACCTTCGCGGCGTCGGCGATCAGGGTGCGCCAGAGGGCGCCGTACTTGCGCTGGTCGACGAGCTGCTGCTCGCGGATCGCCGGCGGCAGCGTCGAGGCGTGCCGGATGGCGGCGGCGGTGTACTTCGAGTCCCGGAGCGTGACCTCGAGATGCGCACCGACCGCCGCGGAGATGCGGTCAAGCGGCGCCGTGCCCGGCGGCAGCGCGGCCAGGACCTCGCCGACGTGGGCGAGCACCGCGCGCAGGCCGACCTGCACCGTCTCGGCGATCACCTCGTCGCGGGAGCCGAAGTAGTAGTAGATCGCGGTGGCCTGCACGCCGGCGAGCTCCGCGATGTCGGACAGCCGCGTGCCGGCGTAGCCCTTGGCGTTGAGCACCTCGGCGGTGGCGTCCAGGATCCGCTCCCGGGTCGCCTCGCTCTTGGAGAGCGTGCGGGTCAGGGGTCGCCATCAGTAGGACGCCGGCAGCTTCATGCTGTGCTGGGCCACGAAGTTCAGCACCATCTCCCGGCTGACCGGCGCGGTCTTGAGCATCCGCGCGATGAACCACAGGTCGGCCAGGCCGTACTCCAGGGACATCCCGTTGCCGCCGTGGGTCTGCATGGCCTGGTCGAGGGTCCGCAGCGAGGAGTCCGCGGCGACGAACTTCGCGATGTTGCTGGCCTCGCCCGCCTCCAGCCCGAGGTCGTAGAGCTCGGCCGCCCGATAGGCGGTCAGCCGCGCCACCTGGGTGCCGATGTAGGCCTCGGCCAGCGGATGGGAGACGCCCTGGTGCGCGCCGATCGGCGTCGTTCCAGACCTGCCGCTCGCTGGCGTAGCGCACCGCCTTGTTCAGGGCGTAGCGCGCGATGCCGTTGCTGATGCAGGACGCGGTGATCCGCTCCGGGTTCAGTCCGGCGAACACCTGCCGCAGGCCCTGGCCCTCCTCGCCGATCAGCGCCTCCGGCCCGACCGCGACGTCGTCGAAGAACAGCATGAACTGCCCCTCGGGCTCGTAGACCGCGGAGGGGATCGGCGTCCAGCTCACCCCGGGTGCGTCGGTCGGGACGACGAACAGCGAGAGCGGGTGCTTGCCGTTCGGGCCCGGCTCCGGCTGCCGCACGACCACGAGCACGGCGTTCACCTTGTCGATCCCGGAGGTCCAGTACTTGGTGCCGGTGATCCGCCAGCCGTCGCCGTCGGGACGGGCGGTGGTGGTGACCATGTGACTGTTCGAGCCGGCGTCCGGCTCGGTGATGGCGAACGCCATCTTCAGCGAGCCGTCGGCGATGCCGGGCAGCCAGCGCGACTTCATCTCGTGGCTGCCGTGCTTGTCGAGGATCGTGCCGCAGATGGCGGGGGAGATGACGCTCATCAGCAGCGGACAGCCCTGGGTGGCCGTCTCCTCGATGATCACCGCGAGGTCGGTCATCGTGCCGCCGCCCCCGCCGTACTCGGCGGAGAGGTGCACGCCGAGGAACCCCGCGGTGCCGAGGTCCTTCCAGAGCTCGGTGGTCTCGGCGCGCCGGGCGGCACACTCGGCCCAGTAGGCGTGCCCGTACCCGCCGACCAGCTGGCCGACGGACCTGGCGCAGCAGCGCGCGCTCCGGGCTGTCGACGATCAGTGAGCTGTCCATCGGGCGTGCTCCCTCTCTCTTGACGTCCGAAGAAGTGAGCGCTATAACTCACGCTGCTTCGGACGTTGGCGCTATTGGCCGCGGAAGCTCCGGGCGGCGGCGGGCGGCGAAGGCGCTCATGCCCTCGCTCAGGTCCTCGGTGCGGGCGATCTCGTCGACCTCGCGCAGCTCGGCGGCGAGCTGGTCGCGCAAGCGAGTTGTCGTAGCTGTCGCGCAGCAGCCGGCGCATGGCGGCGAACGCCCGGGTCGGTCCGGCGGCGATCCGGGCGGCGACCTCGGCGGCGCGGGCGTCGACGTCGGCCGGCGGGGACGACCTCGGTGACCAGACCCCACTCCAGCGCCTCGGCGGCGGTGAGCCGCTTGTTGAGCAGGAACATCTGCTGCGCGCGGCGCAGGCCGATCAGCCGCGGCAGGTACCAGGAGTTGCGCGCCGTCGGAGGTCATGCCGAGCGCGGCGTAGCCGAGGGCGAAGGCGGCGTCGTCGGCGGCGATCGCGACGTCGGCCGCGCAGACCAGCCCGAGCCCGCCGCCGCCGGCGGAACCGCTGACCGCGGCGACCAGCGGAGCGTCCAACGACGCGAGCCGTTCCAGCGCGACGTGGTAGTCGCCGATCATCCGGTGCAGGGTCGCGGCGCGCTCGGCCGCTTCCTGCGGTCCGAGGAACCGCATGTCGCCGCCGACGGTGAACGCGCCCTTGGCCCGCAGCAGCACGCAGCGCACATCCGGGTCGCGGGAGAGCCGGGTGCTGAGCTCGAGGATGTCGTCGGTCATCGCGACGTCGAACGCGTTGCCGGTCTCGGGCCGGTTCAGCGTGACGGTGGCGACGCCGTCGGCGACCTCGAGGGTCATCGTCCGGAAGGGGGAGCCCGCATCCCGCCACCGCGCGGTGTCGCTGACCTGCTCGATGCCCGAGATCCGGTTGTCGCGGAAGCTGAAGACGTGGGTGTAGGCCGCGTCGAGCGGTCCGCCGCCGCGTCGCCCGTGCCCGTGGTACCGCCCGCTGACCAGCAGGCGCCCGTCGACCAGCATCGTCATCTCGGTCGGCTTCGGCCCGGCCGCGAAAGCCCGGCCGATCTGCGCCCAGCCGTCGTCCCACATGGCCGTGGGGCCGTCGTGCGCTCCGGCGCCGGCGGGCATCCCGTCGGCGATGACGCCGCGGAACTCCGGGTGCAGGAGCGCGCCGATCGTGCCGGTGTGGCCCTGCGGCGAGCGCGTCGTAGAGCCGCCGGACCAGCTCTTCGGGGCTGTTGCCCTCAGGGCTTTGCATGCCACCTCCGTTGGAGCTAGTTTTGAATCTAGATTCAAAACTGGCAGGGAGTCAACATGACCGACAGCACGCCGCTGGACCGCGACTTCGCCGTCGACTGGTACGCCAACGGCTGGATCGCCGCGTGGAACCAGAACAAGCCGGAGCTGTGCTTCGAGATCCTCACCGAGGACTTCGTGCTGGACAGCCCGACGACGCGGCACACCGGCTGGAAGGTCCAGGGCCAGCAGGCCGCGGCCGACTACATCGGCTACGTGCTCGGCGCCTACCCGGACCTGCAGTGGGAGGTCACCGCCCCGCCGATGTTCCGCGACGACCTGGCCCGGGCCGCCTTCAGCTGGCGCGGGACCGGCACGTTCTCCGGCCGGCTGGACCCGCCCGGCATCGACGGCACCGGGCAGGCCTTCGACTTCTCCGGCCTGGAGGTGTTCGACTTCCGCGGCGACCGCGCCTGCTACCTCTACGCCACCTACGACCTGCTGGGCCTGATGAAGCAGATCGGCGTCTATCGCTGAGCCCCCGCGCCCACGCACTGACTGGGCCCACTTCACTGGCTGAGCCGCTCACCTCACAGGCCGAGCGCCTGCCTCCACTGGCCGGACCTGGCCAGTGAGGCAGGCATACGGCCAGCGAAGGCGTGGAGGGCGGGGTGGGGGCCGCCGGGCGGCGTTCCGCTTGGCGGGCCCTCTGCGGAGTGGTAGTCTGGACACACTGTCCGAGCAGTGTGACCGACGGCAACCGCCCACCCGGAGGTCCTGCATGCCGCAGGGGATCGTGGCCTACGCCGCGTACCTGCCCGCGCACCGCCTTGCGCTGGCTGACGTCGCCGCGACGCTGGGCGCCGGGCGCGGCAAGGGCACGCGCGTGGTCGCCTCGTTCGACGAGGACTCCACGACGATGGCCGTCGAGGCCGCCCGGGCCGCGCTGCGCGGCCGCACCGGGTCGTCGGGTGCGGAGTCCCTCTGGTTCGCCACCACCTCACCCGCCTACGCGGAGAAGACCAACGCCTCCGCCATCCACGCCGCCCTGGGCCTCGGCACCGAGGGCTTCGCGGTCGACCTCGCCGGCTCGGCCCGCTCGGCGCAGGGCGCGCTGCGCGCCGCGGCCGCCCAGCCCGGCGGGCTGGCGCTGCTGGCCGACGTGCGGGTCGGGACGCCCGGCTCGGCCGAGGAACGCGAGAACGCCGACGGCGCCGCCGCGTTCCTGTTCGGCCCGGAGGACGAGGCCCTCGCGGTCCCGGTCGCGACCGCCTCGGTGACCGGGGAGTTCCTCGACCGCTGGCGCGCTCCCGGGCGAGCACTCCGCCAAGGTCTGGGAGGAGCGCTTCGGCCAGGAGATGTACACCCCGCTGATCGCGGCGGCCACGTCGCAGGCGCTGGCCGCGGCCGGCCTGTCGAGCGCCGACCACGTCGTCGTCTCCTGCCCGCACACCCGTACCGCCGCGGCCACCCGGGCGGCCCACGAGAACAGCGGCGCGGACCTGACGCTGGGTCAGGCCGGCGCCGCCGACCTCGGCCTGCGCCTGGCCGACGCCCTGGACCGCGCCGAGCCCGGCCAGACGATCCTGACGATCAGCGCCGTCGACGGCGCCGACGCCACGGTCTGGCGGGTCACCGACCGGATCGCCGCCGCCCGCGCCCCGCGACGAGCCCGCTCCGCACGCAACTGGCGGCCGGCCGCGAGGTCGGCTACGGCACCTACCTGACCTGGCGCGGCCTGCTCGAGCGCGAGGGCCCGCGCCGCCCGGACCCGGAGCGCCCGGCCGGCCCGCCCAGTGCCCGCGCCCTGGACTGGAAGTTCGCCTTCGTCGGCAGCCGCTGCGACAAGTGCGGCTTCCTGCACCTGCCGCCCTCGCGGGTCTGCGTCTCCTGCCGGGTCGCCGACCAGATGACCCCGGTCGAGCCTGGCCGACGCGACCGGCACCGTCGTCACCTTCACCGTGGACCGCCTGGCGCTACTCGCCGAGCCCGCCGGTGATCGACGTGGTCGTGGACTTCGACGGCGGCGGGCGCACCCTGCTCGAGCTGGCCGACGCCGAGCCGGAGGACGTCGAGGTCGGCTCGCGGGTGCAGCTGACCTTCCGCCGGCTCTACACCTCCGGCGGCGTGCACAACTACTTCTGGAAGGCCGCGGATCCGTGAAGGAGGCGGCGACCGATGGCGAGTAAGGGCATCCGCGACCAGGTCGCGATCGTCGGGATGGGCTGCACCGCCTTCGGTGAGCACTGGGACCGCAGCGTCGACGACATGCTCATCGACGCCACCACCGAGTGCTACGCCTCGACGAAGGGCCTGACGCCCGCGGACGTCGACGCCTACTGGCTCGGCACGATGGCCTCCGGCCTGTCCGGGATGATCCTCGCCAAGCCGCTGGCGCTGGAGTACAAGCCGGTCACCCGGGTGGAGAACTTCTGCGCGACCGGCTCGGAGGCCTTCCGCAACGCCTGCTACGCCGTGGCCAGCGGCGCCTACGACATCGTGATGGCGGTCGGGGTGGAGAAGCTCAAGGACTCCGGGTTCTCCGGGCTGGTCCGTCCGCGGTTCGCCAACGACGGCACCTCGCCGCGACCTGACGCTGACCGCGCCGGCCGCGTTCTCCCTGCTCGACCCGGCCTACTGCCGCAAGTACGGCGTGGACCCGGCCGCGTTCCGCGACGCGATGACCCACGTCGCGTGGAAGAACCACCAGAACGGCGCGAAGAACCCGCGGGCCCAGTTCCGCAAGCCGGTGGCCAAGGAGAAGATCTCCGGCTCGCCGCTGGTGGCCGGCCGGCTCGGCGTCTTCGACTGCTCCGGCGTCTCCGACGGGGCCGCGGCCGCGTTGATCGTGCGCGCCGAGGACGCCCACCGCTACACCGACAACCCGATGTACGTGAAGGGCCTGTCGCTCGTGGCCGGGCCGGGCAGCGGCGCCTCCGACCCGGGCTACGACTACACCACCTTCCCCGAGGTCGTCGTCAGCTCGACGGACGCCTACGCCCAGGCCGGCATCGCCGGCGACCGACCTCGACCTGGCCGAGGTGCACGACTGCTTCACCCCGACCGAGATCGTCCTGATGGAGGACCTCGGGTTCTCCCCGCGCGGCTCGCGCCTGGAAGGACGTCCTCGGCGGGGACTTCGACCTCGGCGGGCGCCTCTCCGGTCAACCCCGACGGCGGGCTGAAGTCCTTCGGCCACCCGGTCGGCGCCAGCGGGCTGCGGATGCTCTTCGAGTGCTGGCTGCAGTTCCGCGGCGAGGCGCGGCGAGCGTCAGCTCGACGATCCGCAAGCTCGGTCTCACCCACAACCTGGGCGGCCGTCCGGGCAGTTGTGTCTCGTTCGTGTCCGTGGTCGGCAAGGAGCTCTCATGACATTTGTCAACGAAGTCGTCGGCAGCAGGTACGACCGGCTGATCCAGCCCGACCGGGTGCACGGCTCGCTCTACACCGACCCGGAGATCTTCGCCGAGGAGATGGCGAAGATCTTCTACACGACCTGGGTCTACGTCGGGCACGAGTCCGAGGTGCCCGAGCCCAACGACTACGTGGTCAAGCCGTTCGGCCCGCAGTCGGTGATCATGAGCCGGGCCAAGGACGGCGAGATCCACCTGCTGCAGAACCGCTGCGCGCACCGCGGCGAACCTGGTCTGCGACGCACCGAAGGGCAACTCGACGGCGTTCCGCTGCCAGTACCACGGCTGGACCTACGCCAACGACGGCGACGCTGCTCGGCTTCCCGTACAAGAAGGGCTACGAGGGCGTCGCGGACAAGGCCCAGCTCGGGCTGGGCAAGGTGCCGCGGGTCGCGTCCTACCAGGGCTTCGTCTTCGGCAGCTTCGCCACCGAGGGCCCGACCCTGCACGGAGCACCTCGGCGCCGCGGCCGGCGAGATCGACCGGCTGGTCCGGCTCTCCCCGAGCGGCAAGATCAAGCTGACCGCCGGCTGGCTCAAGCACAAGGCCAAGGCCAACTGGAAGATGCTGCCGGAGAACGAGACCGACGGCTACCACCCGCAGTTCGTGCACGCCTCGATCTTCGTCGTCGCCGACAGCGGCATCGGCGCGCTCTACAGCGACAACGCCGACGCGGTCAGCCGCGACCTCGGCGACGGGCACAGCGAGAACGACCTGCGCCCGGAGTTCCGCCGCCTCGGCAAGCGGATGGGCTGGTTCGGCACCACCGAGGACAAGGTGCCGAACTACGTCGCGAAGATGCGCGCCGCTGCACGGCGAGAAGGCCGACGAGATCCTCATCGAGGGCTCGCCGCACGTCATGATCTTCCCCAACCTGTTCATCGCCGAGATCCAGATCTTCGTCATCCAGCCGCTCGCGGTCGACGAGACCGTCCAGCACGTGACGGCCATCCAGTTCGAGGACGGCGAGGAGATGAACCGGCGGCTGCTGCAGCAGACCATCGGCTCGGTCGGCCCGGCCGGCTTCCTGCTCGCCGACGACTCCGAGATGTACGAGCGCAACCAGCGCGGCGTGCAGGCCCGCAACCCGGAGTGGCTCGTGCGTCAACCGCGGCGCCAACCGGGAGCGGACCGACGAGAACGGGCCACCTGATCGGCTACAACACCGACGAGGTCCCGATCCGCGCGATCTGGAAGCACTACAAGAAGCTCATGGAGCAGGCATGACCGCGGTGGCAACAGTGCCCATCAACAGCGAGCCGGTCGACAGCGAGACCATCACGCAGCAAGAGGCCGAGCAGTTCCTCTACCGCGAGGCCCGTCTCGCCGACACCCACGACTACGACGGGTGGGAGGCGCTGTGGACCGACGACGCCATCTACTGGGTCCCGGCCGGCGGTGAGTCCGCCGAGGACCCGACCACCCAGGTCTCGGTGCTCTTCGACAACCGCTCCCGGATCGGCACCCGGATCCGGCAGCTGAAGTCCGGCAAGCGGCACTCCCAGACCCCGAAGTCCAACGTCGTGCACCAGATCACCAATGTCGAGGTGCTCGGACTGCACGAGAACGGCGACACCGAGGTGTGTCGCCTCGCTGCTCGCGGTGGAGTCGCGCGAGCGCGGCACCACGTTCTGGGCCGGCCGCGTCGAGTACCGGCTGCGCCGCGTCGACGGCGAGACTCAAGCTGGCCTGGAAGAAGGTCCTGCTCGTCGACCGCGACCAGCCGCTCTACACGCTCTCGTTCCTGATCTGATGGGCGATGGACGAGCCGGAGCTCGAGCCGCTGGGCGTCGTCGAGAACGAGTTCGCCGCCGTGCACCTCTCGATCGACCGCCGCGGCAACGGCCCGCGGCTGCGGATCGAGGACCTGACCAACGAGCGCGTCGGCTACCTGGACGCGCTCACGCTCGAGGCCCTGGCCTGGGCGAGCGAGGACCGGATCCGCGAACTGCTCGACCCCTCCGACGAACGCTGGCGCGACCGCGACTCAAACCGTCAGGCGCCGACGAACGACTCGTAGTCGATGTGCATGGCCTGGGTGATCGCCTCGCACCTGCCGAGCAGGAAGGAATCGTTGGCCCCGCTGGCCAGCATGCGCTGCACGCCGGCCGCCATCGTGTAGTCCTGCTGGGCGATGATCTCGTAGAAGAAGTCCAGCGACATCTCCAGGATCATCCGCTGGTCCTCGGTCTCGATCGGTGCGTAGGCGAACAGCGTCTGCAGCGTGACCGCCTTGTCGATGCCGTCGGGGAAGACCTGGAAGACCTCGGCGTGGTCCCCGAAGAACAGCAGGATCGAGTTGGGGAAGATCAGGTAGACGAAGCCGATCCCGCCGTCGTCGAAGGCGGTCCACTGCTCCTGCGGACCTTCCGTCGCATCGGTCAGGCACTTCATCGCGACCGCCTGCCGGTGGTGCCGGCCGAAGCTGGTGACCAGGTTCAGCCCGCCGGCCGCGAAGGACCCGATCGTGTTCTGGTGCAGATTCGGGATGTGGTAGCCCTCGGTGAAGGTGTCGACCGCGAGCTTCCAGTTCGCCGGGGTCCGGTGCACGCGCTCGCCGAAGCGGTGGAACGAACCGAGGTTCCAGTGCGCCAGCTCGGCGTCGAGCGGGCCGAGGTGGGCGTCCAGGTCGAACGGTTCGCCGTGCGAGGTCGGCAGAACCCAGAGCAGGCCCGCCCGTTCCTCGACGGACACCGCGCTCAGTCCACGCTCCGGCCGGCACAACCCCGGGAACGTCTCGGACTGCGGCACACCGACCAGGTCGCCCTTCCGGCCGTAGGTCCACGAGTGGTAGGGGCAGGTGAAACTCCGGTTGTTGCCGCGCGGCTCGTCGACCACGGGCGCGCCGCGGTGCCGGCACGCGTTGCGGAACCCGCGGACCACCGCGTCATCTCCCCGGACCAGCAGGATCGAGGTGCCCGGCGGCTCGAACAACTTCCAGTCCCCGGCGGCGGGCAGCTCGGCGGAGAGGCCGGCCAGCAGCGGTAGCCCACCGAAGAGGCGCTCCTGCTCGCGGGCGAACCGGTCGGGATCGGTGTAGACGCTCGCGGGGAGTTCCATCACGTCTTCCCCGACGGACATGTCGGGGTTCGCGATCAGGTCGAGCAGCCGGGTGGCGATGTCGAGCTCGAGGGTCCGGTCCATGGTCGAAGCCTAAAAAGGAGTAACTCTCAAAAGCAAGAGTCACTCGCAACATTGCGATGACGTAGATTCGTTCGGGTGCCGGGTCAGTCGAAGGTCGAGCTGCGTCGCTCCCGGGTCAGGCGGGACCTCGCCCACGGCGCGGTCACGCTGATGACCGAAAAGGGCTTCGAGGCCACCACCGTCGCGGAGATCGCGGCGGCGGCCGATTACCACCCGAGCAGCTTCTTCCGGTATTTCGCGACCAAGGAGGACGCCGTCTTCATCGGGGTCCCCGAGGCGACCGAGGAGTTCCGCGCCGACTGCACCGGCATCAAGCGCGGGGACGACCCCTGGCCGCCGGTCCGCGCTGCGGTGGTCGCCGCCGTCGAGCAGTTCACCGAGGCAGACCCGGACTTCTTCGCCGTCCAGTTCGGTCTCTGGCTCTCCGATCCCGCCCTGCAGGGCCCGATGGCCACCAACCTGCTGAAGTGGGAGGAGATCATCGCCGCGGCCTTCGCGCGAGCCGGCGGTCTGAGGCGGCCGGACCTGCACTGCTACGTGGTGGGCGGGGCGATCGTCAGTTCGCTGCGGGCCTGCGTCCACGCGCACGGCCAGGACTCCGACACCTTCACCACGCGCGTCGAGCGCGCGATCACCATGCTCGAAGAGGGCCTGCGGGCCGGTGTCCGCCCGGCCCGGCGAGCTGGTCCGATCAACAAGCGTTGACACCGCCGGGCCCTGCATGGGGAGGATGCCCTCTACGTCCCCCGCGATCTTTGGAGCACGCATGGCCGAGCGCCTCACCGTCAACGGATCCGTGTCCGCGTCCCCCGCGGCCGTTTTCGCCGTGCTGGCTGACCCCAGTCGGCACAGCGACGTCGACGGAGCCGGTCACCTGCAGGGGCTGGTCGACGGTGGGCCGGTCACCGGCACGGGCCAGTCCTTCGTCCTGGACATGACCCAGGACCCCTTCGGTGACTACAAGATGAAGAGCACCGTCACCGAGTTCGAGCAGGACCGCCGGATCACGTGGGCCCCGGCGATCGAGCCGCCCGGCTCGATGGACCACCTGCTCGGCGGGATCCAGCCCGGCGGCCACGTCTACACCTGGGCGCTCAGCCCGAACGCGAGCGGCGGCACCGACATCGAGCACTTCTGCGACTGGAGCGCCTGCCCGGACGAGCGCTTCAAGGGCTTCTTCCCGCGCGTGACCGCCGAGCAGATGGCAAGCTCCATCGAGAACGTCGGCAAGCTCGCCGGTTAGCCCACCCCGGCGGGCGTGCGTGCCCGCGCGGTGAACACGATGTCCTCCGCGATGTCGGCCCGCCGCGCGGCCAGCACGTCGCCCAGGTAGTTCTGGGTCACCAGCCAAGGCCCGGACGTGCCGGACTTCGGGAACTGCCCGATGCCGCGCTGGACGTAGCCCGAGGTCAGGTCGAGGAACGGCTTGCGGGCCATCCCGGCCGGCGGCGTCGGCACGGCGGCGGTGTAGCCGTGCTCGGCCATGTGCCCGAGCAGCCGGGTGAGGTAGCGGGCCGACAGGTCGGCGCGCAGCGTCCAGGAGTTGTTGGAGTAGCCGAAGCAGAAGCCGAAGTTCGGCACACCGGAAAGCATCCACGCCCGGTAGGCCAGCGTGTCGGCGATGTCCACGGTCTTTCCGTCGACCTCGAGGGCGAGCCCACCCAGCGGCTTCAGTGTCAGACCGGTCGCCGAGACGATGACGTCCGCCTCAAGGAACTTGCCGGACTTCAGCCGGATGCCGCCCGCCTCGAACTTCTCGATGTGGTCGGTGACCACGTCGACCGACCCGCCGCGGATCGCCTTGAACAGGTCGCCGTCCGGCACCAGGCACAGGCGCTGGTCCCACGGCTCGTAGTCCGGCGTGAAGTGCTCGTCGACGTAGGCCTCGTCCTTGAGGAAGTGCAGCGCGGTCTTGCGGCAGATTTTCTTGAACGTGTCCGGGCGTCGGCGCGAGAGGGCGTACATGGCCTGGATCGTCAGCACGTTCTTGGCCCGCACGACCCGGTGCGCGGCCCCGGCCGGCAGCACCTTCTGCAGGCCGACGGCGAGCTGGTCGACCGCGGGCAGTGAGAGCACCCAGGTCGGGGTCCGCTGCAGCATCGTCACGTGCCCGGCGGTCGGGGCCATCGACGGCACCAGCGTGATCGCGGTGGCGCCACTGCCGATCACCACGACGCGCTTGCCGGCGTAGTCCAGGTCCTTCGGCCAGAACTGCGGGTGGACGAGGGTGCCCGCGAAGTCCTCCTGGCCGGGGAAGTGCGGGGTGTGGCCCTTGTCGTAGTCGTAGTAGCCGGTGCACAGGTAGACGAAGTTCGCGGTGAGCTCGACCGGCTGTCCGTGGGCTGAAGCCCGGACCGTCCAGCGCGCCTGCTCCGACGACCAGGACGCGCCGAGCGCCTTGGTGTTGAACCGGATGCGGGACTCGACGCCGGACTCGCGGGCCAGGTCGCGGATGTAGGTCCGCAGCGAGTCCCCGGAGGTGATCGACTCCTTGCCCTTCCACGGTTTGAACGAGAAGCCCATGGTGAAGGCGTCCGTGTCGGAGCGGATCCCGGGGTACTGGAAGAGGTCCCATGTGCCGCCGATGGCGGCCCGGGCCTCCAGAACCTCGAACGTGAGGCCGGGGTGCTCGCGGTGCAGCCGGGCGGCGGCGCCGATGCCGGACAGCCCGGCGCCGATGATCAGGACGTCGACGTGGTCGTTGGCGGTCATGCGAGCATCCTAACTTACTGTGGGTAAGTTTCAAGCGGGGAACGGCCGGCAGGGCATGCGCTTGGCGATGTTGAAGAAGTTGCTCGGCGTGAGCTCGGGTTCTCCGGCGACGATGTCCGGGCAGCGGGTCAGCAGCTCGGTGAACAGCGCGCGGACCTGGAAGCGGGCCAGCTGGTTGCCCAGGCAGTGGTGGATGCCGCCGCCGCCGAATCCGACGTGCGGGTTGGGGTGCCGGGAGAGGTCCAGCTCGTGGGGGCGCTCGATGGCCCACTCGTCCCGGTTGGCCGAGGAGTACATGAGCACGACCTTGTCGCCCTTGGTGATCTGCACCCCGTCGAGCTCGCAATCCCGGGATGCCGTCCGGCGGAAGGTCATGATCGGAGTCACCCAGCGCACGATCTCCTCGACCGCGGTGGCCATCCGGTTCGGCATGTCCGCCATCAGCCACTCCCGCTGGTCGCGGTGGAGGGTGAGCGCCCGCAGGCCATGGGCGATCGACTGCCGCGTGGTGTCGTTGCCCGCGATCGTGAGCAGGACGAAGAACGAGCCGATCTCGTGGTCGGTGAGCCGCTCGCCGTCCACCTCCGCCTGCACCAGGGAGCTGAACAGGTCCGGGCCGGGGTTGGCGCGGCGGTCCGCGATCAGCTCGCCGGCCAGATCGTGCATGTAAACCACGCCGTCGAAGAGCATCGAGATCGCGTCGTCCTTGGTCGGACCCGCGTACTCGGGGTCGCCCCACGAGGTGGTCTTCATCATCCACTCGGCGGCCTCCTGTCGCTGGCCGTCCGGGATCCCCATCATGTCGTTGATGTTGTGCATCGGCAGCACGCTGGCGCACTCGGAGACGAAGTCGACCCAGCCGTCCGGGGACTCCTTGGCCTTCTGGATCAGGCTGTCGACGACCATCGCCGCGTTGGCGTTGATCTGGTCCTCGATCCGGCGCATCTGCTTCGGGGTGAACGCGGAGGCGAGGAGCTTGCGCAGACCGGAGTGCCGCGGCGGGTCCATCGCGATGATCGACTGCGCGGCATCGATGACCATGACCGGCAGGTTCTCCAGCAGGATGCTCGGGCTGGACAGGAAGTCCTCCGGCCGGCGGGTCACCTCGACCAGGTGGCGGTGGGTGGTGACCGCCCAGTAGCCGTAGTCCTCCGGCTCGTCGATCAGCCCGTCCTCGAACGGCGGCTGCCAGGTGATCGGCTGCTCCTTGCGCAGGACCGCGAAGGTCTTCTCCCGTTCGTCCATCGTGGTGTACCAGAACGCCTTGGTGGAGATGTTGATGTCGCTGTAGGGGCGGTCCGGGTTGCCGCTGGCGTTGGACCCGAGGTCCTCGTCCTCGAACCAGGTGGTGGTGGTCATCCCGTCCTCACTTTCCGCAGCCGGCTGAAGTCCTTGGGGCACGACGTTAGGAAGTTCGGGACGGGACGGCATGGGCCGTCGAACCAGAGACGGGCGTCACAGTGCTGCCCTCAGCACGGCGGGCCCGAGGACCCGGCAGGCGCGCAGTGCCAATTCGATGTCGGCCCGGTCCGAGCGGAAGGGGCGCCCGCGCAGGGCCTCGGCCTTCGCGATCCGGTACTGCACCGAGTTCTTGTGCAGGTTGAGCAGCTTGGCCGCGGCGGTGTGGCTGGAGCCGAGATTGAGGAAGACGCGGACGGTCTCGCGCAGGCGTTCGGCGTCCTCCTCGTCGTCGGCGAGGGCGCCGAGGGTGTCCGCGACCCAGACCCGGGTGGCCGGCAGGTCTGCGCACAGCAGCGCGATCGCCCCCACGTCGGAGAAGGAGGTGACCGGCGCGGCGGCGGCCCCGGCCGCCAGCGCGACGACCTGGGCCTGGCTCGCCTGGCGGTGGCTGTCGCGGAAGCCGGCCGGACCGAACTCGGGGCGCCCCAGCGCGACCCGGGGCGCCGGATCGTGCTCCCCGCCGGCCGCGCCGCCGGTACTGCCGGTCAGTGCCTTGGCGATGTCGTCCAGGTCCTCCAGGTCGCTCGGCACGCTGATCCACACCGAGGCGCTCGCCTCGTCGGCCGGCAGGAAGAGGTGCTGGCCACCGTGCACGGCGGCGGCGGCCGCGCAGGCCCGCTCGAGCAGCCGCAGTTCCGCGCCGGGCTCGAGGGCGGGCTGGTCGACCCACACCAGCGCGGCCAGGTGGGTCTGCCCGAGCCGGTAGCCCAGCGCCGCCTCTGTGCCGGGGAGGTCCACCGGCCCGCCGTCGAGCAGGGCGTTGATGCGCGCCACGCGCACGATCGAGTGGTGCTGCGCCCACGCCGCGCGCTCTTCCTCGTAGGCGGCCACGAGCAGTTCCGAGACCGAATCCACGTAGGCCGTGGAGACGCGCAGCATGTGCACGCCGGCGGCTGCGGTGTCCGCCCGCCCGGCGTCCGGGTCGGCGGCGAGTTCGGAGAGGACGACCTCGATGAACGCGGAGTGGCCCAGACGGTAGGCCCGCAGTACCGCGGAGACGGGGATCCCGCGCTGGGCGAGCCGGCGGACGTAGGCGAGGGCGGCCGGTGGTGCGCCGAGCAGGCGCGGGTCCACGCCCTGCTCCAGGACGTACAGCGCGGCGGCCACGCTCTCGTCGGTGGAGGCCGCGAGCAGGACGCGCATCGGGTCGTCGTGCTGGAGCGGCGCGATCTCGGCCGAGAGCATCGTCAGCAGGCCGGCCGTGATCTCGTCGCGGGACGCGGAGACGCGCCGGACGGCCGCGGAGATCTGAGCCGCCGCGGCGAGGTCGGTGCCACCGGACACGGACACAGACAACCACCTTCCGTGACGCGGATCACCCTGCGTGCGGCATCGCGCCGAATTATCACGCTCTGCAGTGACGTGCGCGCGTTTCGTTGTCTGCTTTCGTCACGATTGCGCAACCGATATGGTCCGCCGACCCCCGGCGTCCGCACTGCTGGTCCGATGAGCCCAAACTCGGCTCCGGACGTTGTGTCCCCCACACAGTGACCCCAATCACGTCCAATTCGTACCTTTGACACCACGTCTTTGGTCCCTCAGCACAACAAGTCTTCGGAGTTGCGCGTGTCCTCGACTCGTTCGGTCACTTCGGTCCGGTTGGTCGCCCTGCTGGCGACCGGTGCGCTGCTGTCTGCCTGCGGCGCCTCCCAGGAGGTCAAGGAGTCGGTAGCGGCCCAGCGCGCGGCCGGCCCGGCCGCGGCGGCCGCCGGCGGCCCCGACCTCGGTGCCGCTCCGGCGGTCGACTCCACGGTGCCCGGCGCCGCTGACCCCAATGCTGCGGTCGTCCCGGGCGCGGTTGCGCCCGGCGCAGCCACCCCGGCCGCCGGCACCAAGGACAAGCCGGTGGCGGCCGCCGACCCGAACGCGGCCACGGCCACCAAGCCGGCCGGCGGTGTCGTCGCGTGCGGCGCGGCCGCGCCGGCCGGCGGCAACGGCGGGGCCACCGACACCGGCGTCACCGAGACGTCGATCAAGATCGGCGCCACGTTCTTCAACGGCGGCTTCCTGGACAAGTACAGCCAGGTCTCGCAGAACGCGGCGACCGCCTACTTCAACTACATCAACAGCCAGGGCGGCATCTGCGGCCGCAAGATCGTGTACTCGCCCTGCGACACCGCCGGCACCGCGGACGGCACGACCGGCTGCCTGTCCAAGCTGGCCTCGCAGGACAAGGTCTTCATGATGGGCCCGTCCCTGGACTTCAACCTCGACATCGTTCAGAAGACCCTGGAGGACAACAAGCTGCCGTGGGTCGGCTCCTCGGGTCTGTACGACCAGGAGTTCACCAGCCCGTGGATGTACCCGACGCAGATCCCCGGTGGTTCGGTCGGCGCGCTCATCGCCTCCCACGCGGTGGGCGTGCTCAAGGTGAAGAAGATCGGTGTCTCGCAGCTGCGCAACGGCGCGGGCCCGTCCTGCACCGGCAGGCTCAAGACCACCGCCGAGTCGCTCGGCGCCACCGTGCCTGCGGTCGCGCTCAACTCCGACGTCGAGACCAGCCTCGACAGCCAGGTCGCGTCCCTGAAGAACGCGGGCGTCGATGCCGTCCTGTTCTGCAACGACCCGGTGAACACGGTCAAGTTCATCCAGGCCGCGCAGCGCACCGGCTGGCACCCGGTCTTCTTCGGCGGCTTCGTCGCCGCGGACGACGTGCCCAAGGCCGCCGGCGCGTACGGCAAGGGCATGTACGGCCTGACGATGTTCGACTTCTACGGCTCGGACTCACCCGGCCTGCGGGAGTACAAGAAGATCACCGAGTTCTACTACCCGAACACCTTCCACCACTTCTATGAGCAGGCCGCCTACGCCGGCTCCGCCGCCATCGTCGCGGCGCTGAAGGCGATGGGCCCGAAGGTCACCCGGACCGACTTCCTCAAGCAGCTCAGGACGATGAAGGCCTTCGACATCGGCCTCGGTCTCAAGCTCGACTTCTCGAACCTGAAGAACGCGGTGCCGAGCGGCATCATCCTCAAGGCCGACGACAACCTGAACTGGCAGATCGAGTCCAAGCGGTTCTCGCCGGCGACCGCGAAGTCGAGCATCTCGCAGAGCGTGCAACCCGAGATCGTGGCCGACCGTGGGCGCGCCCGCATTGCTCCCGCTCGGACCTTCTGATCCATGGAGCGGTTCTTCGGATACCTCATCACGGGACTGGCCAACGGAGCGATCTTCGCTCTGGTCGCTCTCGGCGTGGTCGTGATCTACCGGGTCAGCCGGGTGATCAACCTCGCGCAGGGTGCGATCGGCGTCTTCGCCGCGTTCGTCTTCCACTACACGCTGATGGGTGACCTCGGTCTCCCGGTCGCCGTCGCCACGGCGGGGGCGATCCTCGTCGGCGCAGCGCTCGGGGCCGGGGTCGAGAAGTTCGTCGTGCGGCCCGTGCAGACCCGCGGCGCGCTCGCGACCCTGACCGCCACCACCGGCGTGCTGCTGCTGCTGACCGAGCTCACGGTCCAGCTGTGGGGGCCGGACAACCCGGTCATCGCCTCGGTCTTCCCGGACACCCTCGTGCGCATCGGCAACACGGGTGTGACCGTCCATCAGATCGCCACGGCGGGTCTCGTCATCGTCCTGGCCGGCGGGCTGTACTGGATGCTCGCGAAGACCTGGGTCGGCGTGGGCATCACCGCGATCGCCCAGGATCCGGGTGCGGCCCGGATCGTCGGGCTCCCGGTCCGCTCGATCGTCACGCTGACCTGGGCCATCGGCGGCGCGAGCGCCGCCCTCGCCGGCCTGATGTACATCCACCTCAACAGCCTCGACCAGATCAGCTTGACGTTCGTGCTGATCTCCAGCCTCGTCGCGGCGGCCCTGGGCGGCTTCAACAGCCTCCCGCTGGCCGGTGGCGGCGGGGTAGCGGTCGGACTGATCTTCAGCTTCGGCCAGGGGTACCAACCGGTTGCGGGCATCGGTCAGTTGCTGGTCTTCATCGCCCTGCTGGGCGTCCTGCTGGTGCGGTCGAACAAGCCGACCCTCGACGTTGTGTCGGAGTTCTGATGGCCAGGGGCGTGCAGAGCGTGAAGAATGCCGCGGATCGCGGCGTGCGGCTGACCGGCGGTCCGCTGATGAGCGGGAAGAAACTTGAGATCGGCACCGTCTTCGTCATCGCGGTCGGCCTGGTGGTCTGGCCGCTGCTGACCCCCGAGGTTGCGCACTTCTACGGCAGCCTGTCGGCGATCTACGCGCTGATCGGTCTCTCGTTGGTGATCCTGGTCGGCTGGACCGGCCAGATCTCCCTCGGCCACGCGGCCTTCGTCGGGACCGGCTGCTACTTCGGCGCGAAGCTGCTGAACAACGACGTACCCCTCGTCCTCACCGTCGTCCTGATCGGGCTGATCGGCGCGGCCGTCAGCCTCATCCTCGGCATCCCGTCCCTGCGGCTGCGCGGCGTCTACTTCACGATCGCCACCCTCGCCTTCGGGGCCGCGTGCCAGACCTACTTCTTCACCCGCTCCGAGGTCCGCGGGATCGCGGCCGACTCGGTGCCGCGCGAGGACCTGGTCGGGATCAGCACCACCTCCGACAAGGGGCTCTACTACGCGATCCTGGTCGTGCTCGCGATCGCGCTGGTGCTGGCCTACAACACCCGGCGCACCGACGTCGGCCGCGTGCTGTTCGCCATCCGCGACTCCGAGCAGGCAGCCGCCGCGATGGCGATCAAGATCGCGCCGTACAAGATCGGCCTGTTCGCCGCCTCGGCCGCGCTGGCCTCGATCGCCGGACTGTTCTACGGGATGTTGTTCCAGGCCACCCCCGCTCCGGAGCAGTTCAGCGTGCTGCAGTCGCTGTTCTACCTGGCGATGCCGGTGCTCGGCGGCGCCGAGGCGCTGCTCGGCGCACTCGTCGGCGGGGCCTTCCTCGCCGTGGGCCAGCCGCTGGTCAACCTCTTCGACGTCCGCCTGTTCCTCATGACCGCCATCGCGTTGCTGCTGACGCTGCTGTCCGGGTTCGACGGCGTCACCGGTGCCCTCAAGGCGGCCCGCAAGGCCATCGCCGACGCGGTGCGCGGCGAGCCGGTGCGCTACGGCTCGTTCGTCCCGCACGAGGAGCACGACCACTCACCGCCCACCGTGCACGCGACGGTCGGTGACTCGCCGCCCCCGGTGGGCAGCGTGGTCCGGGTCCGGCTCGTCCCCGGGGTGCGCGCGTGAGCGGGCACCTGGTCGCCACCGGCGTGACCAAGCGGTACGCCGGCCTGGTCGCGAACGACAACGTCGACCTCGAGGTGCGCCCCGGCGAGATCGTCGGCCTCATCGGGCCCAACGGCGCCGGCAAGACGACGTGCTTCAACTGCCTGACCGGTGCTCAGAAACTGACGTCGGGTGAGATCACGCTCGACGGCAAGACGATCACCAACCTGCCGGCGGCCGAGCGTGCCCGGATGGGGATGGCGCGCACCTTCCAGCAGGCTCAGCTGTTCAAGCACCTCTCGGTCGAGGAGAACCTGCTCCTCGGCGGGCACCGCCACTACGGCGCCGGCGCGCTGCGCGGGGCGCTGGGCCTCGCGGGGAAGTCCGAGCGCAAGGTGCGCAACGACGTCCACGCCATCGCCGCCCAGTGCGGGCTCACCGAGGTGCTCGGCGCCCCCGTCGGGGACCTGCCGTTCGGCACCCAGCGAATGGTGGAGGTGGCCCGGGCGATCGTGCTCGAGCCGACCGTGCTGCTGGTCGACGAGCCGGGCGCCGGAATGGACAGCACCGAATCGGCCTATTTCGGGGCATTACTTGCCCGAATCAGCCGCGAGCGTGAGATGTCCGTGCTTATCATCGAGCACGACGTGGCGATGATCCTGTCGATCTGCGACCGCATTTACGTTCTGAACTTCGGCAAGCTGCTCGCCCAGGGCACCCCGGCCGACATCCGGGCCAACGCCGAGGTTCGGGCAGCGTACTTCGGGAGCACAGTCCAGGAGGCCGGCGTATGACGATGACCGATCCGGTCAGCTCTGCTGTCGCCGCCGTCACCGGAGCGGCCAAGCCGATCCTCGCCACCCGCGCGCTCGACGTCGGCTACGGCAACGTCCTGGCGGTCCGCCGTCTGACGCTGCAGATCAACCCGGGCGAGATCGTCGCCCTGCTCGGCCCGAACGGCGCCGGCAAGACCTCGTCCCTGCGCGGCATCACCGGCCTGGTGCGCCCGCAGGCCGGCACGGTCAGCGTCAACGGCACCCGCATCGACGGCCGCGGCCCGGCCGTGGCCGTGCAGGCCGGGCTCGCCCACGTTCCCGAGGGACGGCGCGTCTTCCCCGAGATGAGCGTGACGGACAACCTGCGCCTCGGCGCCTGGGCCGTGCGGCGCCGTTCGAAGCTGGTCGACTCCCGGCTCGCGGACGCCTATGCCCTGTTCCCCCGGCTCGCCGAGCGTCGTGCTCAGCTCGCCGGCTCGATGTCCGGCGGCGAGCAGCAGATGCTCGCGATCGCCCGGGCGCTCATGAGTGACCCGAAGCTGCTGCTCATCGACGAGCTCAGCCTCGGTCTGTCCCCTCTCGTGGTCGACGAGATCCTTGCCCGGCTCCTGGAGCTGAACAAGGAAGGACTGTCCATCCTGCTCATCGAGCAGTTCGTGCACCGGGCCATGGAGGTATCGGACCGGGTGTACGTGTTGAAGAAGGGGCACGTGGCGTTCAGCGGAACACCGGCGGCTGCCATTCGGATCGGCGCGGTCGAGGAGGCCTACCACCTATGAGCAACAAGAGAGATCTGCTGCGGAAGCGCGGCGTGCAGACCGCCGCGAGCACCACGGCTCTGCTGCTCACAGCCGGCGTGGCCATTCTCTGGGACTCCACGGCCCAGGCCGCGGCGCCGGACAACCTGGCGGTGTTCTTCGCCTCCAGCCAGGCGACCCCGGCCAGCGTGGTCAGCCGGGTTCCGGTCGAGACGCCCGGCGGGTATCTGCTGTCCCAGAGCTCCGTCCAGATCGGTAAGTCCCAGGCACTGGCCGCCGGGTTCACGCTCGGCCCGCTCGGTGACGCGTTCGTCGTGACCTCGGCGCCGCCCGGGACCATCACCGCAATTCCCGACGGTCGTCACCGCTCAGGACCCGCCCTCGGAGACCGCCCCCCGCGAGAACTCGCTGTCCGGCGGCAACGGCGGCGGCGCGAGCGTCGGCAGCGAGGTCCGCAACGCCGACCTGAACGCGCGCGCCAGCGACAGCCCGAACGCCATCGCCAGCGCCTCCGGTCAGAGCATCACGACCCCGGTGTACACCGCCGGCGGCGGCGTCTCCCGCAGCGAGAGCGCGGTGCTGCCGGACGGGACCGTCCTCACCAAGGCGATCAGCTCGATTCAGAACCTCCTGATCGGTGGCCCGACCGGTCTTCGGATCGCCAACATCGACAGCATCGCCACCATCAGCATCGCGCCGGGCCAGAAGCCCGTCACCTTGCTGCAGGTGCACACCTCCGGCGCCTCACTGGCCGGTGTCCCGGTGACGCTCGACAAGAACGGCCTGCGGATCTCGGACCAGGTCCCGCTGCCGGCCTCCAGCGTCCAAGCGTTCAACAAGGGCGTGGAAGGCCTGGCCGCCCAGGGTCTGACGTTCATCGCCTCGACCGAGACCGTCAAGGTGAGCGACGGTGAGGCCGAGCTCTACGGGTCGGCCTTCACCTTCCGCTACCAGCTGCCTGAGTCCGACATCGAGAAGCCGAGTGACATCGGCTCGGACGAGACGTTCGAGTACGGCAAGGTCGTCGCCAAGGTGACCTCGCGGGCCCAGGGCTCGCTCGGGGGTGGTCCGGAGCTGACGCCGATCGGGACCGACACCAGCGCCGTCCCTGGCGCCACCGGAACGGACCTCGCCGGCACCACCGACCTCGGCGCGCTGCCGTCGACGGTCGGCACCCTCCCCACCGTCGGTCTCAGTGCGGGGGCCCCGGCCGCCGCGGCTCCGGTCGGTTTCACGCTCACCAAGGAAAGCCTGGCCCCCGGCCAGTTCCAGGACGCCTACCGGTACCTGCTCTTGGCTGCGGCCCTGGGCGTCGCCGGCCTGGTCACCATCATTCGCAAGCGCCCCATCGCGTAGAGGAGCACCGATGAACGACCGCGTGAGAGATCTCCGACTCAAGGCACTGGCCGGCGGCCTGGTTGCGGGCGGCCTGGTGTGCGTGCTGCTCGGGTTCCTCGGCGTGCGCCGCAATGACGACATCGTGCTCCAGATGCCGTACCTGGCCTCCGGCGGCCTGCTCGGCCTGGCGCTGATCAGCCTCGGCGCCCTGGTGATGATCCAGCAGCAGATGCAGGAGCAGAGCCGGCGGGCCGCAGCCGTGACCGAGTCGCTGGAGGAGTGGAAGGAAGCCGCGCTCGCCGAGCTGCGGGCGTTCCTGGAAAGCGCCACCCTCGAGCTCGAGGTGCGCAACCCGGCGCCCGCGCATCGCCCGGAGAACAGCAGCGTCGGCGCCGGTAGTAGCCGGGACCACGTCTAGCAGTTCGCTTCGTCGAATCCCGTAGCGTCGCTAAACCGAGCGGACGCTGCGGGATTTCGATTGTGCGGGGGCGGGTGGCGCGTTCGCGTTGACCCGGCGCCACAGCAGGTCGGACGCCAGCAGCGCGACCTCCAGGTCGAGGCGGTCCTCGCCCAGGGGGCGCCCCCGGGCCTCCTCGGCTTTGCGGATCCGGTAGCTGACCGTGTTCTTGTGCAGGTGCAGCCGAGCTGCCGCCTCGGTGAAGCTGCCGTTCGCCTCGAGGAAGCAGCGCACGGTCGCGCGCAGGCGCGCGGTCGAGTCGTCGGTGCCGGCGAGACCGCCGAGCACGCGCTCGGTCCAGTTCCGCAGGTCGTCGGGATGGTCCGTCAGAAGTGCCGCGATCGCGACCTCGTCGAACCCGACGAGCTGATCGTGCCCGTTCATCGTCTCGGTCACCTTGCGGGCTCGCTGGGCCTCGCGCAATGTGCCTCGGAAGCCGCTGAGCCGGGCGCCCGGTGAGCCCAGGGCGATGCTCAGACCGGGGTGGGCGAGCAGGCGCTCCCGGAGCAGAGCGCGGTCCAGGAGTGGCTCGCTCGGTCCGCTGAGCCAGGCCCACATGGTGTGGTCGTCGGCCAGCATGGTCAGCGGGTTGCGGCCCGAGGCCTCGGTGAGCAGCCGGTTCGCGGCCTGCAGGGCGGCGTCCGGGTCGGGCGTCTCCGGCGCGACCCACACGATCGCGGCCTGGTGCCGGCCCGAGAGCGGAGTGCCGAGCAGGTGCTCGGCCGAGCTGTCGGTGAGGTTCTCGTTCTCCAGGATCGTGCGCAGCTGGGCCGTGCGGGCCGCGCCGGTGCGACTGTTCCAGCGCCGCAGCTCTGCCTCGTAGATGTCGATCAGCCCCGCGCTCACCTGATCGATGTAGCGGTTCACCCGCTGCGTGATCTCGGCGACGGCGGCGAGCGCCCGGCCGGTATCGAGGTCATCCATCTCCATGAGCAACGCCAGCGCCCACTCGGTGAGCCGGTGCTGGCCCAGTCGATAGGCCCGGAGCAAGGCCTCGAGGGACAGCTCGTGCTGGGCGAACCGGCGGGCGTACTCGGCCGCGGCCGGCGGCACCGTGATGCTGTCCACCGGGATCTTGTGCGCCAGGACGTCGACGATCGCCTCCAGGTTGGAGGAGGTGCTCGCGACCATCAGCTGACGCACGGTCTCGTCGTGCTGGAACTGAGGAATGACCTCGACGAAATAGTCCGTCAGCTCGGTCGTCAGTTCCGGCAGATTCGTGTCGATGACCCGCGCGATCTCGGAGACGACCGCGTCGACGTCGACTGGCATGGGCCGAAATATACGCCCGGCGTTCACCTGCCCCGGGTTCAGAAGCCTCTCGGGAGGCCGCGCAGGCACTCAAAAGAGCCGCCTTTGGGCGCCGTGTACCCCGAGTCAGTGAGGCTCAACAACGCGTAGCAGTCGTTCGCGGCGGGGGGTGCGGCGCGGTGGAAAGTGATCGGCGGGGCCAGCCCTCCCAGGGTCTCCTTCTTGACCTGCCACAGGCCCTCCAGCAGCAGATCCCGGGTGATCGGGCCGTGCCGGGCGCGTTCGAACACCTTCGCGATCGCCGTCTCGAACAGGCGGCCGGAGGTGTACTGACTGATCGTGTTCTGGTCGATCGAGGAGCCGGGCGCGAACCGGTCGTAGGCCGCCCGGAACGCGGTGGTGCCCACGCTGTCGGTCGCCAGGAACGGGGTGTTCCCGGCGCCGAGGAACGCCCCCAGCTTGCGGACGTTGGGGTCGAGCGCGGCCTCGGCGGTCACGGCCAGGGCCGAGGTCGCCACCGCGGGCCGGTAGCCGAGCGCCAGGCAGGACCGGGCGAAGCGGGCGTTCCCCGAGCCCTCCAGCGCGACGAAAACGGACTCGGCGCCCGCGGATTTCAGGGCCTGGCACTCGGCGGTGTAGTCCGGCGAGGTGATCGAGGAGACCTTGCGCAGCACGACCTGCAGACCCGAGGCCTTGGCCATCGCCTCGAAATTGGAGTTGATCTGGCCGCAGATGGCGGCCTCCACGCAGTAGATGAGACCGATCTTCGTGGTGCCCGCGCTCTTCGCCGCCTCCTTCATCGCCCCTGCGTAGGCCGCCAGCGGCCCGCCGCCCTGGGGGAAGAACCAGGGGCTGGAGAACCACGGCGCCTCGATCAGGTCACCGCCGACGAAGGGCACCTTGTTCTGCTCGGCGAAGCGCTTGGCCGCGGCGAACGTGGTCGGGACGCCGGCGCCGACGATGGCTATCGCCTTCTTGTTGTTCACCAGCTCGTTCAGGTTGGAGGTCACGCGGGCCGGATCGGCGGCGTCGTCCATCTGGTAGAGCTGGACCGGATGGCACGCGATGCCACCGCGAGCGTTGACGTCCCGCAGCCACAGCGCCAGGCCGGTGCGCATGTTGAAGTTCGAGGCCCCGATGATCCCGGAGCTGGGCGCGGTCTGGCCGAGCACGACCGGAGCCAGCGACGGCGCGCACGGGGCGTTCGGCCCGGTGGGAACAGTCGGGAGCTCGCGTCGTTGAAGCTGCCATCTTCAACGCCGCTCGGTCGGGGCTGACAGGTGGCGCGGTGGCCGCCGCGGCATCGGCCGCGACTCCCGCGGTGCCGGTCGCACCCTGACCCGCTGTGCCTGTTTCGTTGAAGCTGTCAGCTTCAAGTGCGGGGGCAGATGGTGCCGCCCGGCTGATCGCCGAACCGTCGGCGGCTTCGATGGCGTCCTTCGACATCCGCGTCCCGCACCCGCTGAGCGGGAGGACGACGGCCAGCAGGATCGCGGCGGCGCGCCTGCTCATGGGGAGCGACGAGCCTTCATCGCGTGCTGGTGGGCCTCGAACCAAATGCCCTGGCACGGTCCGAAACCCACCGCCCCGTCGCCGGTCTCCCAGCGGTAGACGCTGTCGTAGGCGAACGCGTGCGGCCAGGCCACGATCGGGGACGCGGCGATCGCGCGCCCGCTCATCCGGAACACAGTGGAGTCCGCGGCCTCGGCCTCGATCTCCTGGGCGAGGGGAAAGTACAGCGTCGGATGTGACTCGGTGACGCGACGCTCGACGCGGACCAGGTCCTGGAGCTCGTCGCCCTTGCCCAGGAAGGAGAACAGTGCGCCGGGGCGCTCTTCTGAGGGGGTGCCCCCGGCCTCGAAGCCGACCTGGTTGAAGTAGCGCCCGTCGTCGAGGTAGACGGGAGTCCAGGAGATCGGCAGGTCGAAGCGGCCGCGGCGGTCCTCGTTGCGGTCCTGGTTCCAGGACCGGTCCCGGATCGTGTTGCAGTCGATCGCGTACGTGTGTCCGTGCAGGGTGAGTTCGCCGACGCAGTGCATGAACTGCTCGCTGCCGCCGGGCGCCATCGCGGTTGCTCCGGGATTGAGCACGTCCTCGCCCGGGATCACGGCGGCTCGCCCGACCAGCGGGCTGAGCGCGGTCTGCTCGAGCTCGAAGGCGGCCCGCCCGTCCGCGCTGCGGTAGGTGATGCGCGCCTTGCGCCCGAGCTCGGTGAACTCGATGCGGTACCCGCGGCTGGTGCTGATCACCGGCCCGTCGACCTCGGGCCAGGGCAGCGTCATCGAGTAGTCCAGGTGCGCCATGTCGAGCACCGCGGTGTTGTCCAGGCCCTGGAAGATCTGGACGCTGCCCTGCATCAGGGGAAAGTAGGGCTGGTAGCGGATGTAGCTGTAGCAGCCGATCTCCGCCTCGGGGATCTGGAAGCCGAAATAGTGCGTGTGGGTGGTGTGCGGGGTGTACCGGCCGGCGTGCTCGGTCGGGTCCAGGCCGATCAGATCGCTTTGCGGAGCAAGGATGTGATGGACCATCAGTGCTCTGCCTTCTCGCGATGGCCAGCCCAGCCGGTGACCGCCCCGGTGGGAACCTCGACGTCCAGGTAGCCGGCGAGCATCACACTCGCCGGATTGGTGAGCCACATCGTCGAGTCGGGCGGCAGGATGCCGGCGTCGGTCATCAGGTGCCCGGCGCGGAGCACGGCGATCGCGCCGAACACCGCGGCGTACCGCTCGTAGTAGTCCAGGTGCGTCGCCGCGTGCCCGGACAGCTCCTCGAACCGGCCGAGAATCGCGGCGCGGTCGGGGAAGCCCGGTGGGCTGGGGGCGCCGTAGCCCTCGGACCACAGCCGCAGCGCGTAGAGGAAGTAGGCGATGTCGAGCTCGCGGCTGCCGATCGAGGCGAGCTCCCAGTCCAGCGCTCCCGACGACGGTGCAGTCTCCGGCGAAGATCATGTTGCCGATCCGGGCGTCGCCCCAGCACAGCGCGAGCGGTTCTCCGGTGGGCAGGTTCGCGCGCAGGTACTCGAGCCCGTCCTCGATGGTGGGGTGAGCCAGGCCGCGATGTCCCGAGGTGTAGAGGTGCTCGAGGTACGCGACCTGCTCGGCGACCCCGACGCGGCTGAGCCGGAGGTCCAGTCCGGACCAGTCCACCTGCGAGACGGCGACGATCGTCGCGACCGCGTTCTCCACCAGACGCCGCTGCTCGTCGGCCGACAGCTCGAGCACCCAGCCCGCCAGGGAGTACGGGGGATCGTCGGACGGAACCCGTCCGTCGATGCGCTCCATGACGAGGAACCGCCCACCCAGGACGCCCGGGGTCGAGTTCGACGCCCACGACCCGCGGCGCCGGCACCGCGGTGTTCCCGGCGAGCGCCCGCATGATCCGCGCCTCGTCCTCCAACCAGTAGGTCGGGAACAGGCCGCTCCCGTCCGCCGGTGCGACGCGGGCAACGAATCGGCCTTGCTGCGTGGTGAACAGCACCGTCTCGCAGGAGAGACCGTTCGAGCTGGGTACCGACACGTCGGAGACGACGACGGCCCCATCCAGGCGATGCCTGAGCCACCGCTGCAGCGCAGGCCCGGCCCGGTCGGCGTCGATCCGGTTCGCCAGTGCCACGGTGCCGCCCTCCGTTATGTAGTGCTGCACCACATCGTGCCTTGTGTAGTGTCACTAGTCAATGACCGAGACGAAGAAGCGAGCCCGGCGGGCGTCGGCGGACGTGCGCGAACTGCTGCTGCGCGCGGCCCGCGACGAGTTCCTGACCAAGGGCTTCGGCGGCGCGACGACCAAGGCCATCGCCGCCCGCGCCGAGGTCTCAGAGACGGTGATCTTCAACCAGTTCTCCGACAAGGCCGGCCTGTTCACCGCCGCCTTCGTCAGCCCCTTCGGCGAGGTCGTGAACGAGTACCTCGAGGGCCGCCGCAACCCCGCCGAGTCTGCGGAGCACCGTGTTGAACGCTTCGTCGAGCACCTTTCGAAGCTGGCCCGCGAATACCGCCCGATCCTGATCGCGGCAATCAGCCACCGCCTCGAAGGCAACGCCCCCGAAGAAGACGACCTCCTCGATCAGCTCGCGGGCGAACTCCAGAAAATCCTCGGCATCGGCGAACTCACCGAACTACCCGGCTTCGGCCCCGTCGGCCCGGCAACAAGGGCGAGCGCCGCCGCCATGGTTCTCGGCATGGCTCTGCTGGACGACCTGATCTTTCCGAGGGAAACCAAGCGGCCCAGCCAGAAGCGTCTGGAAGCCGAGATGACCACGGCGATCCTGTCCCGCCTCCGCGCGCCCGAATGAGTCAGGCCTTGAGTGGCGCGTAGAGCGTGTTCCAGACAATGGCGGTGTACGCCTCGATGAGCACGTCGACCGTCTGGTCCGAGGCTCCGCGGACAAGCTGGTGCAGGCCGCGCTCCGCCATCCAGGTCAGCCACTGGGCGACCTCCGCCGCCGGCAGCGAAGGATCGACGAAGCCGTCCCGCTGACCGTTCTTGATGTGCTTGCGCAGGCCGGCCGCGTTGTGGGTCATGAGTGACATCGCCGCCTCACGGACCGCCGGGTCGTAGGCGGCGGCGTCGAAGGCCGCAGCCATCAGGTTCGTGTGCGGGCGGTAGGTCATCACGATCTTCTCGAGCGCCTTGCGCAGATCGTCGCGGTCGGCGTTGGCGTCCAGCCCCCACCAGTCCCGCGCCGAGTCGTCGAGGCCCTCGGTGATGTCCTCGAGCCAGGCGCGCAGCAGCTCGCCCTTGTCCTCGAAGTACACGTAGAAGGTCGAGCGGGCGACGCCGGCCTGGGCGACCAGGCGCTCCACGGAGAGCTCGGTGAAGCTTTCGCCCTCGGCGAGCATCTGCTCGACGGCGGCCAGCAGCTTGGTGCGGATGTCGTCCCGGCGCTGGGCCCGGCTGCTCTGTGCCTTGCGGGTGATCGAGGGCATGGCGGCATTGTGACCGAACGGACGTGACGTTTCCACTCTCTGTCTGGACGGGTTGTCCGACGTCGTAGACTGTGTCCGGACGGACCGTCCGAGAAACAGCCACAAAGCGTGTCACGCCTAGTGGCTGTTCCGCCACAGACATCTGAGGAGCCCTGCCGTGCCCGAGGCCTACATCGTCGATGCCATCCGGACCCCGGTCGGGCGGCGCAAGGGCGGCTTCTCCGAGGTGCACCCCGCGGACATGGGCGCGCACGTCATCAAGGCGGTCGTGGAGCGCACCGGCGTCGACCCGAACGCCATCGACGACGTGATCATCGGGTGCCTGGACAATCTCGGCTCCCAGGCCGGCAACATCGGTCGGACCGCGCTGCTCGCCGCGGGCCTGCCCGAGGCCGTGCCCGGGGTGACGATCGACCGGCAGTGCGGCTCCTCCCAGCAGGCCGTGCACTTCGCCGCGCAGGCCGTGATGAGCGGGACGAACGACCTCGTCATCGCCGGCGGCATCCAGAACATGACCCAGTACACGATCCTGTGCGCGTTCCTGGCCGGCGAGCACTACGGGCTCGGCCGCACCGACCCGTGGACCGGCAGCGAGGGCTGGGCCGCGCGCTACGGGACCGAGCTGCCGAGCCAGTTCGCCGGCGCGGAGGCCATCGCCGAGAAGTGGGGGATCACCCGCGAGGAGATGGAGCAGTTCGCGCTGCAGAGCCACGAGCGCGCGCTGCAGGCGCACAAGAACGGCCACTTCGACCGGGAGATCCTCGCCTACGGCACCATCACCGCCGACGAGGGACCGCGCGCCGACACCAGCCTGGAGAAGCTCGCCGGGCTCAAGGAGCTCGCCCCCGGCGGCAAGCTGACCGCCGGCGTCTCCAGCCAGATCTCCGACGGTGCGGCCGCGCTGCTGGTCGCCTCCGAGGCCGCGGTCAAGGCGCACGGTCTCAAGCCCCGCGCCCGCGTGCACCACATGTCGGTGATGGGCGCCGACCCGGTCATCATGCTGACCGCGCCGATCCCCGCCACCAAGCGCGCCCTGGAGCGCACCGGGCTGACCGTCGACGACATCGACGTCTTCGAGTGCAACGAGGCCTTCGCCTCCGTGCCCATGGCCTGGCAGAAGGAGCTCGGGGTGGACCCGGCCAAGCTCAACCCCAACGGCGGCGCGATTGCGATCGGTCACCCGGTCGGGGCCAGCGGCGCCCGGATCATGACCACGCTGCTCCACGAACTGGAGCGCACCGGCGGCCGCTACGGCCTGCAGACGATGTGTGAGGGCGGCGGCGTCGCCAACGTCACCATCCTCGAGCGGCTCTGACCGAAAGGCGTCGACGATGACCGGTTGGCCGACCGAGGACGAGGTTGCCCTCGCCGCCGAGGTGAGCAGGCTCCTGGAGCGCACCGCGTCGCGTGAGGATCTGAAGGCGGCCGCGGCGCCGACCGACGTCCGGCACGACGTGGCCTGGAAGCAACTGGCGACCCAGCTCGGCGTCGCGGGCCTCGCGGTCTCCGAGGACCTCGGGGGCGCCGGGTCGGACCTCGGCGCGCTCGCCGCCGTTGCCGAGCAGATCGGCCGGGCCTGCGCGGCCGTGCCGTTCCTGTCCACCACGCTGGCCACCTCCGTCCTCACCGCTGTCGGCGACACCGACGTGCTGGCCGCGGTCGCGGCGGGGGAGACGGCGGCGGTGCTCGCGGCCCCGCTCGACGGCTCACCGCTGACGGTGACCGCCACTCCGAGCGCGGACGGCTGGGCACTGTCCGGCTCGGTCGACGCGGTGGACGCGGCGGCCGCCGACGTATTGCTGGTTCTGGCGCTCACGAGCGACCGGGTCGGTTTGTTCGCGGTCGACGCGGGCGCCACCGGTCTGACCAGGACCCCGCTGCACACCCTCGACCTCGGGCGCCCGCAGGCCCGCATCTCACTCGCCTCCGCCCCCGCGCGGCAACTGAGCGAGGACGGCTCCGGGGCGCTGCGCTCGGCGCGTCAGGTCGCCCGGCTGCTGCTGGCCGCGGAGAACCTCGGCATCGCCGACTGGTGTGTGGCGACCGCGGTCGAGTACGCCAAGACCCGCGAGCAGTTCGGCGTCAAGATCGGCACCTTCCAGGCCGTCAAGCACCTGTGCGCGGAGATGTTCTTCGCCACCGAGGTGGCCCGGGCCCTGCTGACCTCCGCCGTCGAGCTGTGCCGCGGCGAGATCAAGGCGCCCGGTCGGACCGCGCTGAACGCCGCCGCGGTGGCGTGCGCCGAAGCGGCGACCCAGGCCACCCAGGGCGCGGTGCAGGTTCTCGCCGGCATCGGGTTCACCTGGGAGCACGACGCTCACCTGTTCTTCCGCCGGGCGCGGGCCAACGCGGTGCTCACCGGGTCGACCGCCACGGTCAAGGACTCGCTCGCCGAGCTGCTGATCGCCGGTAAGGGCATCGCCGAGCCGGCGCCGGAGCGGAGCTCCGAGGTCGCCGCCTTCGCGGAAAAAGCACGCGAGTTCTTCGCCACCCACGCCCACAGCCGTGGCCGTGCCCCCGACGAGGCACAGCACGTCGCCGAGGCCCGCGCCTATCGGGCTGCGCTGGCCGAGGCCGGGCTGGCCGGCGTCACCGTCCCCGCCGAGTACGGCGGTCTGGGACTCTCGATCGCGCACGACACCGCGGTGGCGCTGGCGGCCCGCGGCAAGCACACCTTCGAGGACGTCTGCGGCATCGGCACCGGCATGTGCGTGCCGGTACTGCTCACCCTCGGCAGTGAGGAGCAGAAGCGCGCTTACATCGGCCCGCTGCTGCGCGGCGAGCAGATCTGGTGCCAGCTCTTCAGCGAGCCCGGCGCCGGCTCCGACGTCGCGGCGCTGCGGACCAAGGCGGTCCGCGACGGTGACGAGTGGGTGCTCACCGGCCAGAAGGTCTGGACCACCTACGCCCACCACGCCGACTACGGCCTCGTGCTCGCCCGCACCGATCCGGAGGCGCCCAAACACAAGGGCATCACGATGTTCGTGCTGGACATGAAGGCCGCCGGCATCACGCCGCGCCCGCTCCGCCAGATGACCGGCGACGCCGAGTTCAACGAGGTCTTCCTCGACGAGGTCAGGGTGCCGGCCGACGCCGTCGTCGGCGAATTGAACGGCGGCTGGACCGCGGCGCTGGTGATGCTGATGAACGAGCGGGTGCAGATCGGGCGCGATCCGCTCTCGATGAGCCCGCCGGTGAACTTCGCGATGCTGCGCGATCTGATCAACGACCGCGGTCTCGGCGAGGACACCACCGCGCGCGCGAAGCTCGCCGAGGTGTTCGTCCTCGAGCGTGGTCTGCAACTGCTCGGCCACAAGGTCGCGGCGAGTCTGAAGCCGGGTCAGGACCCGGGCCCGTTCGCGTCGCTGTCCAAGATGGGTGCCGCGCACCTGGCCCGCTTCACCACCCAGGCCGCCTTCGACCTCGGCGGTGCGGGTGCGGCTGCCTGGTCCGGGGAGGACGCCGGCGCCGGGGTGTGGGCGTACTCCATGCTGGCCGCGCCTGCGCTCGGCATTGCCGGTGGCACCGACCAGATCCAGCGCTCGATCGTGGCCGAACGCGTGCTGGGCCTGCCGAAGGGCTGACCCCCTGGCTGGCGTCAGCCGGTGTCGCCGTAGCCGCCGCCGTGCAACCACGCGTGGGTGGCGTTGACGAGCAGGCTGAAGTACTCCCCGAGGACCGGGAAGTGCGACGCGTTGGGAATGGTCGACGTGGTCACCTCAGGGCTGCCGAGGTAGCGGTTCGACTGGATGTCCATGGCCGGCGGCGGGAAGACGGGGTCGTCCAGCCCGAAGACCAGCATGACCGGAACATTGATCCCGGCCAGGAGAGCGACGTCGGCACCGATCCCGGTCATCACCGACTCGATCTGGCCGCACGGGTCGGGGCTTGAGGCCGGCACCGCCGCACGGACCTCCGGCGTCGCGTCGGTGAAGTAGAACGTGTCGCGCGTGCTCTTGGCGAAGGTGGCGTAAGCCGGTGAGACACCGGGATCGCCGCCGGCGGAACACCGCGAGTACGCGTCGAAGACCTCCTGCGCGGCGTACGGGCTGGCGGCGAAATCGCCGAACCCGTGGTTGATCACGCCGTCGACGTTGCGGAACGAGTAAGCCGTGATGTTCGCGATCAGCCCGCCGACCGAGGAACCGCCGAGGTAGACCTTCTGGTAGGACCCGGCCTTGCCGCCCTGAACGGTGTAGTTGCCGGTCTTGAGTGCCTCGACCATCTGATGGGCCACGTCGGCCTCCGAGCCGAAGCAGGTCGCCCGGCCCTCGGGCTTGCCGCTCGCGCCGTAGCCGAGGCGGTCGACCGCGATCGAGACGTGGCCCTGCTCGGCCAGCGCACGCGCGAAGTTGTGGCCGGCGATGTCGAGGTTGAAGTAGTCAGAGGTCCAGGTGACCGCGTGCAGCCACAGCGTGGCGGCCGCTCCGCCGGACATCTGGTCCTTGGGGCCCACGATGACCCCGTTGACGGTGTAGTCCTTGCCGTCGCTCACGCAGGGGACCGCGGAGCGGTTCGTGTTCTTCACCGCGAAGCTGATCGGCAGCTCGACGACCGGGATGGCGTCCTCAGCGCTTGCCGGGGTGCTCAGCAGGCCGGCGGTGAGGACGCCGGCGATCAGGCCGGCCGTCAGGGTTCGAGAGCGCATTGGCCGATCCTTCGTGTACATCTCGGTGATCGCAACGGTCGCTTTCTACGGTGGAACGACGGGCGCCCGGGTTCTGGCGAACCGGGCGCCCGTCGGGCATGTGGGTTGGCGAGCCACGTTGGGGGATTTCTCAGGAACTATCCGGGTGGTGCCGGGAATGTGCAACATCGCCGATTTGTGACGTTCGCCTTCAGTCGAATATCTCGCCCGCTGCAGCCAGAGCTGTACCTGGACACTCTGTCCAGACACTTGGTACATTCTGTCCATGACCAATCAGAACCGCAGCGTCGACGTCATCGTGGTCGGGTCCGGCCACAACGGGCTGATCTCCGCGGCCTACCTCGCCAAGGCCGGCCTGAAGGTCCAGGTGCTGGAGGCCTACCAGACCCCGGGCGGCATGACCTCCACCACCGAGGTCGAGGAGTGCCCCGGCTACAAGGTCAACGACGCCTCGATCCAGCCGTCGCTGTTCCGGACGACGACGATCATGAAGGACCTGCAGCTGGAGGAGAAGTACGGGCTGAAGATGCGGGTCATCGACCCGGTGCACCTGCAGCTCAACTACGACCACACCTCGCTCGGGCTCTGGCGGGACGCGCAGAAGACCGCGGACGAGCTGGCGTACTTCTCCAAGAAGGACGCGGCCGCACTCAAGGACCTCTACAGCGTGATCCATGCCGCGGTCGACATCGGCATCCCGATGATGCAGACCAGCCCGGTCCGCCCGGACCCGAAGGCGATCCTGGAGACGGCCAAGCGGTCCCTCAAGCACCGCTCCGAGCTGCTCGCCGTCGGCCGCTGGATGCGGGCTACCGAGATCGAGGTCCTCGACGAGAACTTCGAGTCCGATCCGCTCAAGGCCTGCGTACTGATCGGCCTGCCGTTCATGGCGTACGACTCGGACTTCTCCGGCTGGTCGCTGATCTACCTCGGGCATCATCACCAAGTACGGCGTGGCGATGTTCGAGGGCGGCACCGGACAGCTGCCGCGGGCGCTGATCGACCTGCATCCACGACCACGGCGGCAGCATCCGCTGCAACGCCGAGGCCGAGCAGATGGTCATGCGCAACGGCCGTGTCGTCGGGCGTGCGCCTGAAGAACGGGGAGGAGATCTACGCCCGCCGCGGCGTGCTCACCGCCTTCAGCCCCAAGCGGGTCCTGCGCGACATGCTCCCCGCCGGCACGCTGCCGCCGCACCTGGCCAACCGGGTCGCCAACATCCCGACCCGGTCGCGCGGTTTCGCGGACATGAAGCTCGACGTTCTGACCAAGGGTCAGATTCGGATGGACAAGATCAAGGCGAAGCGCAAGGACGACCTCGACCCGCGCCTGCCCGCGAACGGCTACCACGACTACGAGCAGGTCAAGGCCGCGCAGATCGCCTGCAAGCGCGGAGAGATGCCTGCAGCACATCCCCGGCCTGATGCAGGTCGCCACCGCGCTGCCGTCCAACGCGCACTTCGCGCCGCCCGGCTGCGACTCGATCTGGTTCTGGTCCGGCCTGACCCCGAACGACCCGGCCATCGGCTGGGAGGCCGCCAAGAAGCAGGCGGCGGACACGATCATCAGCCAGAGCGACCACTACTACGAGGGCATCGAGGAGCTGCAGGTCTTCAGCCGCGTGCGGATGCTCCCGGACATCGAGGAGCGCTTCTTCGCGATGGACGGGTCGGTCTACCACACCGACCCGGTCATCACCCGGTTCGGGCCGAACAAGCCCGCCGTCGGCTTCGCCGGGTACTCCACCCCGATCCCGGGCCTGTTCCTCACCGGGTCGGGCACGCACCCGGTCGCCGGCATCAGCGGCATGCCCGGTCAGAACGCGGCGCGCACCATGCTCAAGGTCTTCAAGCGCGAGGACCGCAAGGCCAAGGGTGCGGCCGCCGTCGAGGAGGCGCGCTTCTGGGAGGGCGTCGAGACCTCGGACAGTTACACGGGCACCAAGGCGACGCAGACCCCCGCCCAGTAGGTTTCACCGCGTGAATCCCAAAGCAAAGCTGGCGCTTCGAGCTGCCGTCGTCGGCACGCTCAGCGTGCTGGAGAAGGTCCGCCGACAGGTACCGGCGACCCGGAGCGATGTGCCGGTCTCCGGCGCGCACGTGACCACGACGTGGCTCACGGCCGTGCTCTGCCGGGACACCCCGGGTGCGCAGGTCACCTCGTTCACCCGGACGGGCGGGAGCCGCGGTACTTCGGAGCGGGTCGGCCTGCACGTCGCCTACAACGAGGCCGGAACGGCTGCCGAGCTGCCGACCGCGATCTTCACCAAGGCGACCGCGGGCTTCAAGCAGCGCATGCTGCTCGGCGGCGCCGACGTGATCGGCGGGGAGACGCAGTTCTTCATGGGCCTGCGGCAGCGCGTCGACATCGAAGCGCCGCAGGGCTACTGGGCCGCTGTCGACGATCGCTCCTGGCGCTCGATCACCGTGCTGGAGGACATCGCCGCCACCAAGGGCGCCACGTTCCTGACCCCGACCACCGGCTTCACCAAGGCCGAGATCATCGACCTGGTCCAGAACCTCGGGCGGTTGCACGGACCGCTCTGGGAGGACCCGGCGATCGCGCCGCTGAAGACGCCGAAGCAGTACGCGGTCAACACCGACGCCTTTCTCAACTTCAGAAAGCGCACCGCGGTGGGGATGGAGCGCTCCCGCGAGGTGATGCCGCCGGCCTTGCTCGGGCAGGCCGACCGGCTGCACGACGCGACCGCGCGTTCGATGGAGCTCAGCACGCAACTGCGCTCGCACCCTGCTCCACGGCGACTGCCACGCAGGGCAGACCTACCGGACCGCGGCCGGGGCGATGGGCCTGTGCGACTGGCAGGGACTGCTGCAGGGCAGCTGGGCCTTCGACGTCGCCTACCTGATCAACACCGGCTGCGAGCCGGACGACCGCAAGGCCTGGCAGGACGATCTGCTGAACGCCTACCTGGACGCCCTCGCTGGGGCCGGCGGGCCGCGGCTCACCTTTTCCGAGGCGTTGCTCACCTATCGGCAGCACGCGTTCTGGCCCTACACCGCGTGGGCGTTCACGATCGGACGCGCCTTTTACCAGCCCAAGATGCAGCCGGTGGCTACCTCGCTGGCCATGGTGCGCCGCACCGCCACGGCCATCGACGAACTCGATGCCTTCGGCGCCGTCGGGGTCTGAATCGGCCTCCTGCCAGAATGTGGCGCCGGAACCTGACATCCCACCAGGAGCGCCTCGTGACCCTGAGCACCCGATTCACCGAGCTGTTCGGGGTGCGCCACCCCATCGTGTGCGGGGGCATGACCCGCGTCGGCACGCCTGAGCTCATCGCCGCGGTCGCGAACGCGGGCGCGCTCGGCTTCATACCGGCGCACAACTCTCCGACGCCCGAGGACCTGGTCAAGGACATCGCGAAGATCCGCGACCTGACGGACTCCCCGTTCGGGGTGAACTTCACGATCCTGCCCTCGCGCAACCCGCCGCCGTGGGAGGAGTACATGCGCGCGACGGTGGAGAGCGGGGTGACCGCGGTCGAGACCGCCGGGCAGAACCCCGAGCCCTACCTGCCGATCTTCCAGGGCGGCGGGGCCAAGGTCCTGCACAAGTGCACCAGCGTCCGGCACTCGCTCAAGGCCGAGCGGATCGGCGTCGACGCGGTCAGCATCGACGGCTTCGAGGCGGCCGGTCACCCGGGCGAGGACGACACCCCGGGCCTGGTGGTGATCCCGGCGCTGGCCGACAAGATCGGCATCCCGTTCATCGCCTCCGGCGGGTTCGCCGACGGCCGCGGCCTGGCCGCGGCACTCTCCCTCGGCGCTTCGGGCATCTCCATGGGCACCCGCTTCATGTGCACCGTCGAGGCGCCGATCCACCAGAACGTCAAGAACCAGATCGTCGCCAACGACGAACGCAGCACGAACCTGATCTTCCGTCAGTTGCGCAACACCGGGCGCTACGCCAAGAACGGCGTCACCGACGAGATCATCCGCATCCTGAACGAAGGCGGCACGTTCGAGGACGTCGCGCACCTGCGCCTCGGGCGACCAGGGCGCGATCGTCCTGGCGACCGGTGACCTGGAAGCCGGCGTGTGGTGCGCCGGTCAGACCCAGGGACTGATCTTCGACGTGCCCACGGTCGACGAGGTCGTCACCCGGATCGTCACCGAGGCCGAAACCGTCATCGACCGGATGGTCGCGCTGCGCCGGTAGACCTTGTTGACCGCGTAACCTTAAGCCTCTAGATTAGTGGCCATGGACGAGGTCTCCACCGATCGCGAACGCCGGATTCGTCGTGCCCTGGAGCACCTGCGGAACAACACGACTGACCAGGTCGACGCACCCACCAGCTTTGTCGCGGCCGAGCACACGGACGCAGGCCTGGCCGAGCGCGAGCGCGACCTGATCTTCGGGCGGGTGCCGACGATCGCCTGCCACGGTTCGGAGATCCCGCAGCCGTACGACTTCGTGACCATGCAGCTCCCGCGCAACAAGGTCATCGTGGCCCGCCAGCCCGACGGCAGCGTCAAGACCTTCGTCAACCTCTGCCGGCACCGCGGCGCGCTGCTGGAGGAGGAGAGCTACAGCGGGTGCGGGCGCGCGCGGCTGTTCTCCTGCCCGTACCACCGCTGGTCCTACAACATCGACGGCACCCTGCGCACGATCACCCGGCAGAGCACCTTCGGTGAGGTCGACAAGGCGGAGTACGGCCTGGTCGAACTGCCCACCGAGGAGCGGCACGGTTTCGTCTGGGTCATCGACTCCGCCGACGCGAGCATCGACGTCGCCGGCTGGCTCGGCCCGGACATGGACTCGATCCTGGCCGGCTACGGCATCGCCGACCTGTTCTGCGCGCGCAGTGAGGGCTTCGACGAGCCGGTGAACTGGAAGGTCATGCAGGACGCCTTCCTCGACGGCTACCACATCGCCTACGCGCACCCGAACACCGCGGCCAAGCACATCCACACCAACCTGATGGCCTTCGAGGACTTCGGCCGGCACTGCCGGTTCATCACCCCGCGCAAGACGATCGACAAGTGGATCGAGGCCGACCCGCCTGAGGGCGAGAGCCTGGTTCCTTACGTGACGGAGACTCAGTTCCTCGGGCCGTGCCACACCCTGCTCAAGCAGCCCGACCACTACCAGCTGCTGACCTTCCGGCCCGATCCGGCGCATCCCGACCGGTCGTGGATGGAGATGCGGCTGATGGTGACGCCGCAGGAGCGCTCCGGGATGACCGAGGAGCGCTGGAACAAGGTCTGGGACAAGAACTGGGAGATCCTGCTCGCGGTGCTGCACCAGGAGGACTTCCCGCTGCTGCGCGCGTCGCAGACCGGGATGGCCAGCCGCGACGCCGGTTCGATGGTGCTCGGCCGTAACGAGGTCGCCAACCAGGTGTTCCACCGGGAGACCCGCCGCCTGCTCGCCGCGGCCGACCACGACGTCAGCCCGCCGCTTCCGGCGACCTCGGTCGGGGTCGCCGCTCCGGCCGCCGGCGCGCCCGTGACGTGATCACGGTCGGTTTCCGCGACGAGCTCGGTGCCGAGGAACGCGCCGAGCTCGAGGCGTTGATCGCCGAGGCCGCCGTCCTACGACGAAGAGGCCGGGTTCTCCACGGTCGAGCTCGCCGCCGGCAGCGACGGCAACCACGAGGTCTTCCAGGCCGTGGCCCGGCTCAACCCCGGCATGCACGGTTCGCCGGACAGCCCCGTGGTCGGGTTCCTGCGCCTGGATGTGGACCGGGCCGGCGGCGCGGTCGCCCAGCTCCTGGTCCGCCGGGACTACCGGTCCCTCGGTATCGCAACCCTGATGCTCGAGTTGCTCTCCGAACGCGAGGGTGACGGCTGGGCCGGGACCGGGGCGGTCAGCATCACCGGCTGGGCCCGCGGCAGTCATCCGGCGGCCGAGCGGATGGCCCGCCGGCTCGGCGCCGAGGTCACGGCCAGCCGGTGGAAGCTGATGCGGGGCACCGACGTGCTCTACGTCGACGCCGACGACGAACCGGCTGTCCTCGCGGCCCGACGCGACGGGTTCGTCCACGAGCACACCGATGTGTGCTACCTCTGGCGGATCAAGGTCCCGCACGCCCCGTGAGAGGCTGCGAGCCGTGCGACGTCGACGCGAATACGAAGCCTCACGCCGCCGAATCCGCGGCGGCAGGTCCTCCGCCGTAGCGCTCACGGTGCTGGCCGGGTTCGTCCTTCCCGCCGCTCCGGTAGTTGCCCACGGCGGCGATCCCTCGCTGGTGACGGTGCTGGACTCGGTCGACGCCGGCGCTGCCCGCCGAGGTGATCCTCCAAGTGCGGACGTCGGTCTCCGAACAGGTGCTGGTGGCGAACCCGACCCGCGACGAGGCTGGAGATCGACGATCCGCAGGGACGTCCGTTCCTGCGGATCTCCCGCCGGGCCGGCAGCTCTTCGCGGACACAGCCACGGCCCGTTCGTGTCCACGCAGACGTTGAACCCGTCCCGACGTCCCGCCGCGGTTGCCGCCCTTCGCCGGACGCGGACGCTCGAGCCTCGCTCGCCGTGCCGCTCACGCTCGACCGAACGGCGTCGTCCCCGGCGCGCAGCTGCCGGGTCAGGACAACGCTCTGCTGCCGGGTTCCGGTGCTCGCTCCGTCGCGGGTCGGCGCTCGGGCGAGCGGCGGCGCCGGAGCTGCACCCTGGTGCGTCGTACCGGGTAACCCTCGCGGAACGACGTCGGTCCGGTCAGCGTCTGCTGGCCGCGTTGTCCAGGGCGCCCTGCAACATTGACCGCACGACCTGGGCGAAGAGCTTCTCCGTCGTCGGCCACGGGTTGGAATCGACCGCCGCGGCAAGGGCCGCGTCGGTCGAGCGGTCTAGTGCGGCGAACGGGATGTCCCGTTTCTCCGGGCGTCTTGGTCGCGGTGATCAGCGCAGCCCCGACCGTCAGCGTCTCCAGCCCGTCCAGGATCAGGGCGTGCACCTCGACCGGGACGCCGGCCTCGGTGAGCAGCCGGGCAGCGTTGTCGTAGAGCACCGAGAGTGAGTCCCGCGGGAGGAACTCCAGCAGGATCGGCGCCACGTTCGGGTGCCGCAGGATCGTCCGGCGAAAGTTCACCGCCTGCTCCACGAACCAGTCCATCCAGCGGGCCGGGTCGCGCTCCTTGGGGAACGGGGTCTCGCGGACCACCAGGCGGGCGACCTCGGCCATGATGTCGGCCCGGTCGGCGAAGTGGTGGTAGAGCGAGGGCGCCCGCACCCCGAACTCCCGGGCCAGGCGCGGCGTGCTGCAGGCCGGGAGCCCTTCGGCGTCGATGATCCGCAGCGCCGCGGCGATCACGGACTCGCGCGTCAGCAGGGGTGTGGACGGGCGTGGCATGGCGTGAGTATGCCTTACTGATTGAAGGTTTCCTGGAGTCCGCGACCTCGTTTTCCCAGGTCGGAGGGCTTGGACACAATAACCTACAGTGATAAGGTTTACGCAGTTCTACGTGAAGGACGCTGCGGACCATGGACTATCTGAACTTTGTCGACGGCGCCTGGCGCGACAGCGCCGGACCGCGCCTCGACGTCGACAACCCCTCGACCGGTGAGGTCATCGGCACGCTGCCGGACTCCACCGCCGCCGATGTCGACGTGGCGGTCACGGCCGCCCGGCGGGCCTTTTCCGAAGGCTCGTGGTCTCGGCTCTCGCCGGCCGACCGGGCGGAAGTCCTGCGCGCGCTGGCCCAGGCTCTGGAGGCCCGTTTCGACAGCCTCGCCGACGGCCTTGTCGCCGACACCGGCTGCACCGCGCGCCTGGCCCCCATGCTGCAGGCCGGTGCGCCGCTCGCGCACCTGCGCGACTTCGCCGACATGGCGCCCCTGCTCGCCGCGCCGGTCTCGTTCCCGATCCAGACCACGCCCGGCCTGGGTCAGTGGGAGCTGCCACCGCGAGCCGGTCGGTGTCGTCGCCGGCTTCACCGCCTACAACTTCCCGCTCTTCCTCGCGGTCTGGAAGGCGGCGCCGGCGATGCTGGCGGGCAACACCGTCGTTCTCAAGCCGTCGCCTCTCACGCCGTTCGGCCTGAACGCCCTCGCCGAGGCGTGCCTCGAGGTCGGGCTGCCGCCCGGGGTGCTCAACATCGTGCACGGCGACCGGGCGGCCGGCGAGGCGCTGGTCGCGCACCGCGACGTGGACCTGGTGACCTTCACCGGCAGCACTGCCGTCGGCAAGGCCGTCATGGCGGCGGCCGCCGGCACCGCCAAGGAGGTCATGCTCGAGCTCGGCGGCAAGTCCCCGGGCATCGTGCTTCCCGACGCGGACGCCGAACTCGCGGTCCGCGGCACCCTGTTCAGCTCGATGATGCAGTCCGGGCAGGCCTGCGTCGCGACCACGCGCATGCTGGTGCCGGACGCGCGCTACGACGAAGTTCTGCGAGGTCCTCGCGGCGCGGGCCGGCGAACTCGTCCTCGGCCCGGCCGACGACCACCTCACCGACGTCGGCCCGGTGATCAGCGCCCGCCAGCGCGAGAAGGTCGAGAAGTACATCGCGACCGCCGTCGAGCAGGGCGCCCGGGTGCTCGTCGGCAACGAGCGCCCCGAGGGTCTGCCGGAGGGCGGGCACTACGTGAACCCGACCGTGCTGGTCGACCTGGACAACGGCAACGCCGCGGCCAGCGAGGAGATCTTCGGCCCGGTGCTCTCGGTGCTCCGCTACTCCGACGTCGAGGACGCGATCCGGATCGCCAACGACAGCGACTACGGCCTGGCCGCTTCGGTCTGGGGCACCGACCTCGGCCGCGCCCGTCAGGTCGCCGGCCGGATCCAGTCCGGGCTGTGCTGGATCAACGACGTCGCCCAGGCCGACGTCCGCCGCACGCCCTTCGCCGGCAAGAAGCAGAGCGGCGTCGGCAGCGAGCTGGGTACGGACGGGCTCTACGCCTACACCAAGACCAAGAGCCTCTACACCGCGCTGGACACCAACCTGGACGCCCGGCCGTACTCCGCGGTGGGCGGTGAGTGGGAATGAAGGTCGCCATCGATCGCAACCGGTGCGCCGGGCACGGCCGCTGCTACGTCTTCGCGCCCGAGGTGTTCGACTCCGACGACGACGGCTACGGCGTCGTGCTGGTACCCGAGCCTGGACCGGACCAGCCATGACGCGGTTCGGCAAGCAGCGCGAAACTGTCCCGAGCAGGCCGTGATCGTGGAGGAAGCCTCATGACGGAGAACGTGAAGACCGCGGAGTCCCCGGAGCTCCAGACCGACTTCGACATCCACGATCCCGCGGGCGTGGAAACCCTCTTCGACGACTACGCCGCGCTGCGCTCCAAGTGCCCCGTCGCGCACTCCACCAAGTGGGGCGGGCACTGGGTGACCACGCGCTACGAGGACATCTCCGAGATCATGCGCAACCCGGAGGTCTTCTCCAGTGAGTGCGTGAACATCCCGCCGACGATCGGCCAGGACGGGCCGATGATCCCGCTGGAGATCGACCCGCCGGACCACACCACCTACCGCCAGATCATGACGCCGTTGTTCTCGCCGACCCGCATGCGCAAGCTTGAGCCGCAGGTCCGCGAGCTCGTCCTCGAGCTCCTCGACGCCATCGGGGACCAGACTGAGATCGACTTCGTCGCCGCCTTCGCCAAGGAACTCCCGACCCGGGTGTTCCTCAAGCTCATGGGCTGGTCGATGGATGACGCCGAGCGGCTGAACGACTGGACCGACCGCATCGTGCTCGGCCTGCCCGGGGCGACCGAGGAGGACAACACCGCGTTCCGCATGGAGGCGGCCCTCGAGGTCTACGCGTACTTCGCCGAGATGATCGACGAGCGCTTCGAGGAGCGGGAGAACGACGGCCCGCGCGAGGTGAACCCCGACGTCGACGACATCACCGACGTGCTGGTGAACAGCAAGTTCGGCGACCGCGACCTGACCCAGTTCGAGATGCTCAACATCCTGTTCCTGATGATGATCGGCGGCCTGCACACGGTGCAGGGCCAGCTCGCCCACAGCTGGATCCACTTCGCCCAGGACCCGGCCAAGCGCAAGGAGCTCGTCGAGCGCCCGGAGATCATCCCGGCCGCCGTCGAGGAGATGCTGCGCTACGAGTCGGCCGTCGCCGGCGCGCGCGTGGTCAAGGAGGACGTCGTCGTCGGCGGTGTTCAGCTCCGGACCGGCGACCGGGTGCTGATCCCACTGGCGGCGGCGAACCGCGACCCGGAGAAGTTCGACCGGCCCGACGAGATCGACTTCGCCCGCGAACCGAACCCGCACGTCGCCTTCGGCGGTGGGCGGCACCGCTGCCTCGGCTCGCACCTCGCGCGGATCGAGCTGACCATCGCGTTCGAGGAATGGCACAAGCGCTACCCGGACTACCGGCTCAACCCCGATGCGCCCTACAAGAAGCACCTCAGCCAGGTCCGCGGCGTGGAGAAGCTGCCGCTCCTGCTCAACCAATCGCTCTAGGCCCCCTCACCCTGAAAACGGAGTTCGAGATGACCGTCAAGCTAGGCACCGTCAGCTTCTACGAGGCCATGGCCGACCAGTTGAACAACGACCCGGAGTGGGCGGAGAAGGGCAAGAACCTCAACTACTCGATGGTCTACAACTTCGAGGCGCCGCTCGAGGGCTCGTTCCACGCCAAATTTGAGGACGGGAAGGTCACCGACGTCCGCGACGCGACGCCGGCCGACGCTGAGGCCGCGGACTTCGTGATCAGCGGGTCCTCCGACGTGTGGGGCGGGATCTTCAGGAAGGAGATCAACCCGACCGTTGCGCTGACCCGGGGTCAGTTGCGGGTCCGCGGCAAGATGTCGCAGCTGCTCAAGAACATGGCCGCCTTCCAGTACGTCATCGTCGCGATGACCCGGGTGGACTTCGAGTAGTGGCACGCTCCTGATGACGACGCTGCAGCGCTTCGGTCTCGAAGGCCCTTCGCCCACCGGCCACGACGCCGGTCACTGGGAGGGCCTGCGCGAGGGTGAGCTGCGGATCCAGCGCTGTGGTGCGTGCGGGCGCTGGATCTGGATCGCGCAGCCCCTGTGCCCGTCCTGCCACGCGTTCGATCCCGGCTGGGAGGCCGTCGAGCCCGACGGTGTCATCTACGCCTGGACGCGGACGCACCGGGCGTTCCACCCGAGCGCCGAAGTGCCGTACACGACCGTGCTCGTCGAACTCCCGCAGGCGGGCAACACCCGCGTGATCGGTCTCTACACCGGCGCCGACGACCCGGTGATCGGCTCGCGGGTCAGGGGCGAGTTCGAGCCGGCCCCGGACGCCGACAGCTGGCCGCTGATCCGCTGGTCGGCCGCATGAGCATCCGTGGAGCCGCCGCCGTCGTCGGTGTCGGGCAGACGTCGTACTACAAGCGCAACACGGCGCCGCGCAGCACGCGGGGCCTGGTCGCCGAGGCGCTGATCGCGGCCGCGGCCGATGCCGGCATCGACGTCCGCGAGATCGACGGCTTCGCCTCCTGGGGCGACGACCCCACCGAGGGCACCCACATGGCGACCGCCCTCGGGGTGCACGAGATGCGCTGGTCCTCCCTCGCCTGGGGCGGGGGCGGCGGTGGACAGGTGCCGGCGATCCTGCAGGCCGCGGCCGCGATCGCGACCGGCCAGGCGACCTGCGTCGCGGTCTACCGCGGGATGAACCAGGCCGAGGAAGGCCGGATGCCCTACGCCAAGGGTCATTTCGACACCCAGTACTCCGCGCACGGGATTCTGACGCCGGTTCAGGTCTGCGCCATGCGCACGCAGCGCATGCTCGAGATCGACAAGGTCCCGGCCTCGACGCTGGAGGCCCTCGCGCTGGCCGGATATCACCACGCGCAGAACAACCCGCGGGCCGTCGCCTACGGACAGCCCCTGGACGCCGAGGCCTACCGCGCCTCCCGGCTGATCTCCGAACCGCTGCGCCTCAACGACTGCTCGCGCGAGAACGACGGCGCCGGGGCGATCCTGCTGATGGCCGCGGACCGCGCGAAGGACACCCGCGGCAGGCCGGCCTACCTCCTCGGCGGGGTGCAGGGCTTCGTGCAGGGCTGGGGCGAGCTCACCGAGAACCAGGAGCCGTACACCTCGAACGGCCTCGCGCCGTCGATGGTGGAGCGACTGTGGCGCGAGTCGGGTGTGACGGTCGAGGACGTCGACGTCACCCAGGTCTACGAGAACTTCACCGGCCCCGCGGTGGCCGCGCTGATCGACGTCGGCCTCGTGCCGCCCGGTCCCGCGGCGGGTGAGGTGATGACGCTGGAGAACCTCACCGTGGGAACGGGACGTCTCCCGATGAACACCGCCGGCGGCAACCTTGCCGACGGCTTCGTGCACGGCATCGGCGTCGTCCTCGAGGCGGCCCGTCAGATCCGCGGCGACTCCCCGAACCCGGTGCCGGACGCGAAGGTCTCCCTCCTCCTCGGCGGCCCGATGGCACCGCAGGTCGGCGCCGTCCTCTTCGGCTCCGCCGACGTGCTCTAGCGGCCGAGGCGATCCAGAGCGAATCCTCGACGCCGTCATCGACGCCCTCGTCGGCCGGGTCGGTCCTCGCCGGTGCCGGCGGGTGGCTGGCATACCAAGGGGGTGACTCGGAGTACGACGAGGTCCGCCTGGTCCGCGTCGACGGCAGTGACGACCATGCGATCGGTGCCGACCTGCCGGGCCGCAAGGCCCACCCGGACTTCTCCCCGGACGGCACGCGTTTGGCCATCGACCAACTGACGCCGGAGGAAAACCCCGATCAGGTCTACATCGGCAACGCGGACGGGACCGACCTCGAACTGATCGCGGCGGGCGTGCCGCTCGAGTGCATTCAGCATTGGGAGCCGGCCTGGTCGCCGGACGGAAAGTCCCTGGCCATCGCCACCGGCGGCGGGGGGATCACCGAGGACGGCCCGAACGAGTTCGGGATCAGCGTGATCGACGTCGCCACCGAGTCGGTGCGCGAGGTGATCAACCACCCCCGCACCACCGGCCAGGACCACTTCCCGCGCTGGTCGCCGGGCGGCGATCGCCTGGTGTTCTGGCGCGAGCGTCCGGGAGCCGGCTCCGAGATCGAAACCGCGGTGTTCGTGGTCGACGTGGCCGGCGGGGCCGAAGAGCAGCGACCGAGTGGGATCCGAACGCCGGCGATCCGGAGTGCGCGCCCGACGGCTCGATCCTGTTCTCCACCCATCCGTTGCTGACGTCAGAAAGAGGACCGTCCGAGCTCTACGTGATGGACGAAGACGGGGCCGGCATGCGCGCCATCACCGCGTACGGCGCCGGCGGCGCCCGCGCGACCCAGCCGCGCTGGGCCGCCGACGGAGCGCTGATCGTCTACACCAGGACGGGCCCGAACGGGCAGCCCCGCCACATCTGGGCGATGCGGGCCGACGGGTCCGAGGACTCACCGGTCCTGACGGTGGGCCTCTTCGCCCACCCGACCCTTCAGCCCGAAACCTAGGACATGACGGCACGTCAGAATGTCCGTCCTGGCGATCGGCAGGTGGCGAAGGGCGTTCGTACAGGTCAGCGCGTTGTCAGTGGTGGCGGCTAGGTTCGTCGTATGGCCGGGGTGGGGATCGCGGAGCGGTGTGTTGCGGAGCTCGGAATTGCGCCGAGCGCCGTCGATCTGGCCTGCCTGACCGGTGATGAAGCGGTCTCGGTGATGCGGCTGGCGCAGCGGCAGAAGAACGCCGCCGACGCGGTGCACCTGGCCGCGGTCGCGGAGGTCGGGGCCTGTGCTCCGGATTCCGGCGAGACCGTGGCGCGGATGGCCGCCCCCGATCGCTGGGCCGCCGATGAGATCCGCGCCGGGCTGGCGATCTCCTCGATGTCGGCGAACGACCTGCTCGACTTCGCCTGGACCGTCGTGCGCAGGCTGCCCAAACTGCACACGGCGATGGGAGCGCGGCGATCTCGACGTCGACCGTGCGCGGACCATCGCCCGCTGGACCAAGGACATGTCCGACGAGCACGCCCAGACCGTGGTCGACGACGTCGCTGGATCGGTGCTCGATCGACGCCGCCAACCCGTACACGTCGCGAGCGGCTGTCGGCCCGGTGCAAGGAACTCGGGATCGCGCTGGACCCGGACTGGGCGCTGCGGGTCTTCGCCGAAGCGCTCAAGGCGCGGCGGGTGATCGGGTGGCGCAACGAAGACGGCACATCAGATCTGGCCGCGCAGCGTCAGCACCCTGAGCGGGTCGCTGCCGCGATCGCCCGGTCAAGGCGTTGGCAGCCAAGGCCCGGGCCAACGGCGATGACCGCCCGCTGGACCACATCCGCTCCGAGCTGTGCATGAGCTCCCTCGACGGCACTTACGCCGGCATGGACGACGCCCAGATCCTGGCCGCCCTGGCCGCGACCCGAGGCCAACATCGCCAACTCCAGAGCCGGCGTCGGCGCCGTCGCATGAGGGAGTGCAGCTGACGCGCGAAGCTGTCCACCCTGCTCGGTCTGGACCGCCACCCCGCGGACCTTGCGGGGTGGGGACCCACTCACGCCGAGCATGCCCGCGAACTGGCCGAGCAACTCTCCGCCGGTCAGTGGCGTTACGCCGTCCTCGACGCGAACGGACAACCGATCCGTTCCGGCCTGACCCCGGCCCGGCCCAAGGGCTGGGCCCGGCGCGACGCCACCGATGCCGGCGTGGTCGATCTGCTGGTCCCGGCCGAGCTGTTGCACCAACTCACCGAGGGCTCACTTGCCGACGGCAACCTCGCCGACCCGGCCACGATCGTGGCCTGGCTCCCGGTCATCGAGGACATCGCCCGCCGCGCCGATGGCTCGAGCGGCAGTGCGCTCGAGCCCGAGCCGTCGGGTGGGTCTGACCCCCGCCGACGTTTCCCCGGCAAGGCGCTGCGCCGCGAGGTCGAACTGCGGATCCGCACCTGCATTGGCACCGGCTGCCGCCGACCAGCCAGAACCGCCGACATGGACCACACCTTCGATCACGGCCTCGGCGGTCTGACCGTGCTGGAGAACCTCGGCCCGGCGTGCGAGCACGACCACGACCTCAAGACCAAGGGCGGCTGGAGCCTCAAACGCCTCAACGAGACCACCTTCCGGTGGACCTCACGGCTCGGCCGTACCTATGACGTGCCGATCGCCCCTCTGATCGAGGCCCTGCCGTCGCCCGGACCGAAACCGATTCCGGCCGGTCCGGACATCCCTGACCAACCCGATCCCGACCGCGACCCCTGGCTGGGCGGCCCCGCGCCACCACCGGCACGGCCGGATCGACCAGCATCGAGCCCCACTCCCGACGAGCCGCCCTTCTGATCTGAGGCTCCCGGGGCGTTGCTCAGCGCCGCCGCTTGGTCGCCGGGCGGTACTCGAACACCCGCCAGACCACCTCGGTCACGGCTTGGATCACCTCGTCGCGACGTGACGGGTCGCGAGTCAGCTGGTGGGCGGAGCGCTCGAACATCCAGGCCAAGACCTGGCCCAGGTCTCCGGGTCGCCGTACGCGGAGGGATCGTCGCCCCACCGCGCTCGCATGAGCTTCGCGCCCATCGCGCCGACCTCGTGCACCGCGTCGACCCACACCTCGCGCATGGCCGGGTCGTCCTCGGACAGCTGAACGACGGCGTCGAGGAGTCGTGCGTCGGCCATCCACCGATCGACCATCTCGGTGACGACGGCGGTGAGCGCTTCGCGCCCGATGTGGGGGTCGGCCAGGGGCTCGGCACCGATCACGAAGCGCTGCTCCACGATCTCGTGGGCCAGCAGGACCATGACCTGCTTCTTGTCGGAGAAGTGGAGGTAGAACGTGGCCCGGGAGACGCCGGCCGCCTTCACGATCTGCTCGGTGGAGAGCGCGGAGTAGGCCTCGCCGCCGAGGAGCAGGCGGCGCATGCCGTCCACGATCGCGGCCTGCGTTGCTTCCCGGCGTCGCGCCCCGGACAGGGCCTGCACCGAGGGCTCGGGCTTGCGCTTGCTCATTCGCCGGGAGCGCCGTTCTCCAGTCGGTCCAGATACTCGGACGGACACGTGGGCTTGCCCTCGACGCCACAGTAGGCCGCCGGGGCCAGATAGGACGGGAGCTCGACGTAGGTGTCCGCGCTCATCGAGGCGTAGCCGTACGGCAGGAAGTAGCCCAGGGCCGAGGCCGCGCAGAATCCGGTCACCGCGCAGAACGACATCGCGTGCCGGCGCCACTCCGCGATCGGAAGCCGGTCGACACCGCGCTCGACCGCCGACCGGCCGTCCGAGTCGACCGAGTCCCGCAACCAGGTGACCATGATCGCGAACACCGCCGCGAACAGCGACTGGTAGAGCGGGAACTGGTAGATCTCACCGGCGAACAGGCTGAAGTCCGCCGGGACGCCGGGGAACACGTACAACTGCGGGAGCACCAGGACGACGATCTCGGCGACGCAGTCCAACGGCATGAAGATCACGAAGACGACAGCGAAGACGGTCGCCTCGCTCCAGGCCGGGAACCGTCGCCGCAGCAGGCGCAGCATCCAGCAGCCCAGCATCGCGGCGAACAGCCCGAAGTACATGTAGAGCTGCGGCGCCCACAGCAAGCCCTCGGCGAACCGGGCCTCGTCCGGCCCCCAGCCGAGCGGCAGGTAGCCGCCCCAGGAGCCGAAGCTCACCGAGTGCGCGTTCATCGCGAACGCGTTGGTGAAGACGTTGAGGGTGGGATCGACGACGTAGGCGAACATCATCCCGAGCAGGATCTTGCCGTCGATCGGAACGCGTCGCTCGCGCCGCCACGGCCGGACGACCCAGAACCAGAGCATGACCAGGCCCGCCCCCGAGGCGACGGCCTCGAAGGTGCGCAGGTACCAGAGGTAGTCGTAGTGGTCGGTCCCGGTCGCCGGACGCGTGAAGTCCCCGGAGAGCAGCCACCGCGTCCAGCAGTAGAGCGCCATCGCGATGGTGACCGCCCCGAATGCGGACCAGAACACGAGCGGCCCTGGCTTGCGGGCGGTCATGGTGGTCATCGCTTGCCGGCCGTGCGGAGGACTTCGCGCGCGGCCATGAACCCGGGCGCACCGGTGATCCCGCCGCTGGGGTGTGAGCCGGACCCACCGAGGAACAGGCCGTCCACCGGCGTGCGATACCCGGCCAGACCGCGGGCCGGTCGTCGCGGTCCGCCCCGGCTCAGGGTCATGTCGACGTGGGTGATGCTGCCGCCGCTGGCGCCGACCAGTCGTTCGAAGTCCTCGTTGGTCAGCACGCGGCGTCCGATCTCGAGGGTCTCGACGCCGTCGTAGAAGCGGGCCAGTTTGGCGACGGCGGCGTTCCCGAGCTGCTGACGGTTCGTCACCCCCGACGCGTCGGGGTGATCCCAGCCGCCTTCGACCTCCTGCGGCGCGACCGCGAGATAGCAGTAGAAGTTGTCCTGCCCGGCGGGTGCCTGCGACGGGTCGACACCGGTGGGGATGACGTTCCACATCGTGAAGTCGTCCGGGTGGGGGAGCAGGCCGGCCGCCGAGCGGGCGAAGGCGCGCTCGATGCCGTGCTCGGTGGCGAGGACGTGCATGGGGCGACGCAGATCCAGGCCGTCGCCCCTCCGCTTGGAGTACCGCTCCAGCGACAGCCGACCGGAGAACGCGAGGTCGACCTTGGCCTGGCCGTAGCCGCCGTTGCGGACGGCGATGGCGTCCACCCGCGGAATCAGGTGAGCCGGCAGTGCACCGTCCGGCAGCAGCTTGCCGAGCGCCGTCTTCGGGTCGCACCCGGCAACGACCGCCTCTCTCGCCTCCATCTCTCGCCCGTCCGTCAATCGCACCCCGACGGCACGGCCGCCGCGAATCAGGATCTGCTCGACGCGGGCGTTCACCTCGACGGCCCCGCCCGTCGTGGCCAGGCGCCGGGCGAGGGCATCGGGCAGCGCCTGGACCCCGCCGATGGGGTGCTGATGGGAGTGCCGGTGCTGGTTCGCCAGCCAGAGGAACCCGGCCCCGCTGCCGTCCGCGGAGTTGGGGATGGTCGACCCGGCTGCGGCGTGCAGGGCGTTGCGGACCACGGGGTGGGTGAAGCGTTCGGCGATCGCCTCGGCCGCGGATCCGGTCGCCAGGGCCGCGATGTCGCGCAGATGGCGTCGATGCCGGACCGCGTGCCGCAACGTGCGGCTGAGCGGACGTAGATCGAGGCGCACCGGATTGGTGACGAAGTACGCCAGCGCGATGTCACTGAACGCGCGCAGCAGTCGCGCGAACTCCAGATACGCGGCCCCGTCCGCCCGCGAGAACCGCTCGATCTCCGCGGCGGTGGCGCGCGGGTCCTCCCAGAATCCGATCGAGGCGTCCTCGGCGTCGAGGTACACCAGACCTGGGTCGACGCGAACCCGCCGCAGCCCGTGCTGTTCCAGGTGCAGTTCCTTGGCCGGCGGAAAGGAGTCCCAGAAGAACGGATCGAACGAGTAGGGGTGGGTCAGGTGGTCGGGGGCTCCGGGGATCGCGTACTGCGAGGCGGTGAAGCCTCCGATCCGCTCGTTCGCCTCGACCACCAGGACCCGACGACCGGCGTCGGCCAGGTAGTTGGCCGCGACCAGACCGTTGTGTCCGGCCCCGATCACGATGACGTCGGCCGTCGGCGTGCTCATGCGCTGCTCGCCGCCAGATCGGGCGTCGGCTCCTTGAGCGCGGCGCCTAGGGAGACCGGTTCTTCCTTCCCGTACCAGTCCATGGTGTGCCGCAGCCGTGGCGCCAGGTGCGCGCCGAGGTACGTGGCGCCGAGTCCGAGGACGATCGTGAGGCCGCCGGCGATCCAGGTGGCGGTCTCGCTCCACCCGTTCTGCAGCGCGGCGATGACCGGGAACGTGACGGAGCCGTAGGTGACGTAGCAGCTGGCCACCATGACGACCGGGATCGTCCACTCGATGTGCCGGATCCGGGTGCTCATCAGAATGAGGATGATCATCGCCGGCAGCAGGTCGAACCAGCGGTTGGTCGAGACGTACCACAGCGGCAGCGGGAACCAGGTCTCGTGGAAGAACGGCTGGGTGTCACCCCAGTACTGGTAGAGCCCGGCCATCTTGATCAGCGGGATCTCCAGCGCGAAGTCGGCCACCGTGATGTAGGCGAAGATCAGGATGAAGTCCTTGGGCCGCGCGCCCCCGCGGATCTTCTGGATGATGAACAGCGCACCGCCGCCGAGGAACCACAGATACACCGGCATCACCCAGAGCGGGACGGCCACGCCGTAGAGCGTGGTCAGGTGCCAGGCGCCGATGTCCGCGTACCAGAGCTGGCCGCCACGATCGATCGCGCCTTCGAAGAAGAGCGCACCGAGCGCGCCGCCGAACAGGACCAGCATCCGGAAGCGGAGCTCCGCCCAGTTCCGCTCACGCAGCGGGCCGCGGGCCGCGAGGTAGATCGTGAGCGCGGCGAGCGCGAAGTGCAGCGAACCGAACGCCCACTGCCAGGCGGGGTCCACCACCATCTCGACGGGGGCACCGGCGGGTGGGTTCATCTCGACTCCTTGATTTGGACTCGGTGTCTGAATTAGACTCCGTGACCATAACGGGTCGGGACGCGGTTTGTGAAGACATGCCGACAGGCCCTCGGGACACAGAGTCGAGAGGGCGTCAGATGCCGGCGAGGACGCGCTCAGCCCCGCAGCGACGGGACGACGTAGGCGAACATCCAGTCTCGGATGCCGGCGTCGTCAAGGCCGAAGCCGGCGCCGCTGGCCACCATCGCGAACTGGTTGAACATGATCCACTGGATCAACTCGTCGACCGACTTGTCGGTGCGCAGGCCGTGATGCTGCTGGGCGTCGGTAAGCAGCGGGGCCCAGAACTCGCGCAGCAGACCCAGCACGCGCTCGGACTCCAGGAACAGCGGCGTCAGTTCCGAGAACTCCGCGTCCACGAGCAGCCGCACGTAGGGGTTGGCCCGGGACTCGGCCACGGTCACGTAGGCCGCCTGGCCGATCCGGTCCAGGCCCTTGCCCCGCAGGCGCCGCTTGGTGGTGTCCAGGATCTGCTGCACCTGCCGGGCGACGACCTCGAGGATCAGGTCGTCCTTGCTGGCGAAGTAGTAGTAGACGGTCGGCCGGGACACCCCGAGCGCGCCGGCGACGTCGTCCATGCTCGTCGCCTTGATGCCACGGGACTCGAAGCAGGCGAGGGCGGCATCGTGTATCCGCTTGCGGGGGTCGCTGCCAAGTGCCGACTTCGGCCCGCGTTTCCGTGCGGTGACCGCGCCTTCCCCCATGGCCGGAAGTGTAGGACGAGGGCTGGTCTCAGAAATGGTCTAGTGGTAAACAATAACAATCAACATCTGCGTGTCAGTAATTCACGCCAGCGACGAAACGGTTCCGCACATGTCGGCAGGTCAGAGCCCCGGCCGTCGAGGTCTTGTAAGTGTCCGCTCGCTAGATGTACATTCTGGACGTGAAGTCCGGACAGTATGTCCAGGTGTTGACGAAGCTCACAAAGCGCCTTAGGCTAAAGGCTGTAGGTTTCACCGGCGTTGCTGTGGCGCCGAACCGGCAATCCTCACCCGTCCGGTCGAGTCACAGCCAAGGCGGAAGGGTCACCAGGTGACGATCACGTCGAGGGCAGCAGTCCTCTTCGAGGCTCCGGGCGATTGGGAAATCGTCGAGCTCGAGGTCGATGAGCCCCGCGAGCACGAGGTGCTCGTCCGCTACGTCACCGCGGGCCTGTGCCACTCCGACGACCACATCGCCAAGGGCGATGTCCCGATGGCGCACCTGCCGCTCTGCGGCGGCCACGAGGGCGCGGGCATCGTCGAGGCGGTCGGTCCCGGCGTGCGCAACCTGCAGGTCGGCGACCACGTCGTCGCGGCCTTCATCCCGAGCTGCGGCAGCTGCCGCTGGTGCGCGACCGGCATGCAGAACCTCTGCGACAACGGCGCCTTCATGATGATGGGCACCCAGCTCGACGGCACCTTCCGGATGCACCACAAGGGTCAGGACGTCGCGCAGACCTCGCTGGTCTCCACCTTCTCCGAGTACTCGGTGCTCCCCGAGTGGGGCGCCATCAAGATCGACGAAGGACGTTCCGCTGCAGACCGCGGCGCTCGTCGGCTGCGGTGTCCCGACCGGCTGGGGCTCGGCGGTCAACGCGGCGCAGGTCCGCCCCGGCGAGGTCGTCATCGTGATGGGCTGCGGCGGCATCGGCATGAACGCGGTGCAGGGCGCCAAGCACGCCGGAGCGTCGCGGATCATTGCCGTCGACACCGTCGCCTTCAAGCGCGAGAGCGCACTCAAGCTCGGCGCCACCGACGCGTGCGAAACCATGACCCAGGCGACCGACCTCGCGCAGTCGCTGACCTACGGCCAGGGCGCCGACTCGGCCATCGTCACCGTCGGCATCGCCGAGGGCGACCACGTCGGGCAGGCCTTCGCCTCCATCCGCAAGGCCGGCACGGTCGTGCTCACCGCGATGGCGAACATCGACTCCAGCGAGATCCCGGTCAACCTCTTCGAGCTCGCCATGTTCCAGAAGCGGATCCAGGGCGCGCTGTTCGGGATGATGTCGCCCGCCGCCGCGATCCCGTACTTCCTCAACCTCTATCAGTCCGGCAACCTGCTGCTCGACGAGCTGGCCACCAAGCGCTACTCGCTGGAGGAGATCAACACCGGCTACGCGGACATGCACGCCGGCACCAACATCCGCGGCGTGGTGGACTTCTGATGGCCGCCACCCTGACCTCCGCCCTGCGCTGGTGGGCTCGCACCCGCGGCGATGACGCGGCCCTGATCCTCGCCGGCGACACCCTCTCCTTCCGGGCGATGCAGGACTGGAGCTCCCGCGTCGGCGCGGACCTGGTCGCGCGCGGGGTCCAGCCCGGCGACCGCGTGGGGGTCCTGGGCGGCAACTCGCCGGAGTGGGCGGCAGCCGCCCTCGGCGTGCTCAAGGCCGGCGCCGTCGTGGTGCCGCTCAACCCCCGGCTCGTCGGCCCCGAACTGCACAAGATCCTCTCCGCCGCCGGCGCTTCCCTGGTGTTGCACGAGCCCGCCTTCGAGCCGGTGCTCAAAGAGGTCGTCGCGATGGGCGCCAACGTCGAGACCGCTCGGGCTCGACGTGGTGACCGACCTGCGCGACGGGGACACCAGCGACTTCGTGGTCGACGTCGATCCCGACGCCCCGTGCATGGTCATCTTCACCAGCGGGACCACGGGCCTGTCCAAGGGCGTCATCTGCACCAACCGCCAGCTGCTGTCGATCGCGTTCGAGGCCAGCCTCACCGAGGAGGGCATGCGCCCGGGCGGGCGCACCCTGCTGGTGCTCCCGCTCGCGTTCACGCCCGGACTGGTCTGGGGGCTGTCGCTCTCCGCGATCCTCGGCACGACCCTCGTCGTCGAGAAGTCCCTCGACCCGGCGCGCGCAGTGGAGCTCATCGAGAAGCACCGCATCGGCGCCCTGTTCGGCGTGCCGCTGATCTTCGGCGCGATCGCCTCGGCCCCGAACTTCGCGGACGCCGACCTGAGCTCGCTCACCTCCGCCTTCACCGGCGGCGCCCCGGTGCCGGTCCCGCTGCTGGAGGCCTGGGGCGCGAAGGGCGTGAAACTGCGTCAGATCTACGGCATGACCGAGGCCGGCGGCGTCGCGACCGCCACCCTGGTCAAGGACGCCGAGGCGCACCCCGACACCTGCGGCACCGGCTCGGTGTTCACCGAGTTCCGCGTCGTCCGCCCCGACGGCACCGACGTCGACCCGGGCGAGAACGGCGAGATCATCCTGCGCGGCCCGGGCATGACGCCCGGCTACTGGAACGACGCGGAGACCACCGCCGAGGCCATCCGGGACGGCTGGATCCGCAGCGGCGACCTCGGCACCACCTCCGCGGACGGCCGGCTCAAGTTCGTCGACCGGGTCAAGGACCTGATCATCACCGGCGGCATCAACGTCTCGCCGGTCGAGATCGAGCAGGTCATCGCCGCGATCCCGGGCGTGTCCGAGGTGGCGGTGATCCGCGCTCCCGACGAGAAGTTCGGCGAGACGCCGGCCGCGATCCTGGTCGCCGACGCCTCGGTCACCGTCGAGGCCGTGATCGAGCGTTGCAATGCGGAGTTGTCCAGTTACAAGGTGCCGCGCTACGTCGTGCTCCGCGCGGAGCCGCTGCCCAAACTGCCCAACGGCAAGCTCGCCAAGGTCGCGATCCGCGAGGAGTACCGCGACGTTGTAACGAATCACCCCAAAGTCCGTTAAGTGTGACGGGGGCCACAGTCCCCTCTTTGTGCTGCATATCGACAGGTCAGGGTTCTGCAAGTCCGGAAGGGACGCTCATGAGTGCCAGGCACAAGCGGTCGAAGTTCGAGGCCAGCCGCCGCCGGGTCGCCGCGACCGCCGCGGTCACCGTGCTCACCCCCGTGGCCGGCACGCTCGGCGTCGGGACCGCGTTCGCGGCCGACGACCCGCTGGCTCCCGGCAGCACCCAGGCGGACTTCGGCAGTGGCACCTTCAGGGGCCAGGCCGCCGCGGACGGCATCCGGGCGACGATCGCGGTCAAGGACTACCTGATCGTCGAGGACTTCATCGACGGCGGCGGCCCGACCGCCCAGGCCGGCCTGGACAGCCTGGGGGAGAGCACCGCGTTCTCCTCGCTGCCCTACCCGGGCGCGACCGGGGTCGCCTTCCCGGGCCTGATCTCCACCCTCTCCGGCAAGTCGGTGCCGTCCTACCCCTTCTACGTCTCGAGCCAGAACCCGTCCAACCCTGAGGTGACGGTTCGTCAGCCCGGTTACCTGATGCACGCCGAGTCGGGCTCGGACCGTTCCGAGGCGCAGACCGAGGCGGGCGCGACGACGACGAACGGCGAGGAGTTCGGCTCCTTCTCCAACGCCACGGTGGAGTTCCTCGGCGGCACGGTGACCTCCCTCGGCGAGGCCCGCACCCGGCTGGCGGTAGGTGCCTTCCAGCTCAACGGCTCGTTCTCCCGGGCCGTGGTCTCGGTCGCCCCGGGCGGCAAGGTCACCAAGACCTCCTCGTTCGAGGCCTCCGCGATCCACCTCGGCGATCTGGTCATCGGGGTCACCGACAAGGGCCTGGTCGCCGGGCCGTCGGGTGCCCCGCTCGACCCGGCCCGCCAGGTCGAGCCAGGCCATCACCGAGGCCGGGGTGACCGTGAAGTTCCTGCCCGCGGTCGAGACTGCGGACTCGGTGCTGTCCTCCGGCCTGGAGATCAGCATGGAACGCGCGATCCCGAACGTCGGCAGCGCCAAGGGCGTCGTCAGCTACATCGTCGGGCGCACGTTCGCCCAGGCCGACGCGGCCGGCTTCACCGCCGGCGCCGGGACCGGCACGCCGGCCACCGGGGTCGACGCCGCGGTCGCGCCCGCGGTGGCGCTTCCGGCCACGGGCGTCGACGCCGCCGCTCTGCCCGGTGTGGTCGCCCCGGGCAGTGCACTCGGGACGGCGCCCGGTGCGGCACCGGTGCCGACGGTCAACATCGCCAACGCCTCCGCGGCCCTGCAGCCCAACCTGACCGAGATCTCGTTCTACCCGATCCTCGCCGCGATCGTCCCGATCCTGCTGCTCGCCGCCGTCGGCGCGCGCCGGTTCGTCTGATCGTCCCCCGACCAGGTAAGCCGTCCGCCCCCGGAGTTGAGGTCCTGACATGGAATTCGTGAACTGGTGCCGTCTGCAGTGGGACCGAGCGCTGGCCGTCGCGGCGATCATCGCCGGCGTCGTGCTCGTCATCCTCGGCTGGGCCGGGGTCTCCGACACCGCGTACATCGCCAAGCAGGTGCCCTATGTCGTCTCCTACGGCATCGGCGGCCTCGTGCTGGTGATCATCGGCGCCACGCTCTGGCTGTCGGCGGACATGAACGACGAGTGGCGCACCCTGGACCGCCTCGAGGCCGCCGGACGTTCCTCCGGCGACCGGGCGGAGATCGCCGCGCTGGCGCAGCGCGTGCGTGAGCTCGAAGCCCGCACCGAGCTGACCCGTACGCACTGATGTCGAGTTCAACGGTCACTCGCCGTCGTCGTCCGGGCGATCCGCCGAGCCTGATCGCCGCGGCCATCCCGGGCGCGCTCGGGGTGCTGCTCGTCGTCCTCGGCTGGGTGTCCGTGAGTGGCCAGCCCGCCTTCGACGACCAGCAGACCGGGCTGAACCTGGCCATCCTCGGCGCCCTCGTGGTGCTCGCCGGCTGCGGGTTCTACCTCTACGTGTTCCGCACCAAGATCGGCCGCCGGATGAAGGCGCTGCGCGCCGAGACCCTCGGTGAGGAGCGACTGATGGACATCTGGCTCCCGTTCATCGTCGTCGGCATCACCGCCGGCGCCGTCTACGGCCTCGCCGGTGTCGGCCTCGTGCTGACCTACCGCACCAGCGGCGTGTTCAACTTCGCGCACGGCGCGCTCGCCACCGCCGGTGCGTACCTGTTCTACGAGCTCTGGGTGAAGAACGACGTCCCCTGGGTGCTCGCCGCCGTGATCTCGATCCTGATCGTGGGCGTGCTGTTCGGGTTCGTCCTCGAACGGGTGGCCAGGCGCCTGTCCAAAGCCGCGCCGTCGGTCATCGTGGTGGCCACCGTCGGTCTGCTGCTGATCATCCAGGGCATCACCTCGAAGCGGTACGGCGCCGAGACGATCACCATCGACAGCTTCCTGCCGACGGAGACCTTCGAGGTCTCGGTCAACGTCGGCTACAACCAGCTGATCATCGTGCTGGTCGGCGTCACGGTGGCGGTCGGTCTGGGTCTGCTCCTGTCGCGCACCCGCATCGGTATCGCGATGCGCGGCGTGGTCGACGACTCCGACCTGATGGAACTGACCGGCCTGGACGGCGCCGCAGTGCGCCGCTTGGCCTGGATGATCGGCGGCAGCGTCGCGGTCCTGTCCGGCATCCTTCTCGCGCCGATCGTCGGGCTCGACCCGATCCGGCTCACCTACCTGGTCGTGCAGGCCTTCGGCGCCGCGGCCATCGGACGGTTCCGCAGCCTGCCGTGGACGTTCGTCGGCGGCCTGATCATCGGCGTCGTCGCCGCGATCGGGCAGAAGCTGGAGTCCGAGCACACCTCGCTCGCGGGCCTGCCGTCCTCGGTGCCGTTCTTCGCGCTCTTCGGGGTACTGCTGCTGGTCGGCAAGCGCGGACTGCCCACGGCGGCTCCGGTCCGGCGTCAGCAGCCGGAGCACTTCGCCCCGCTGCCGCTGCCGATCCGCGCCGGTTTCGGTATCGCGCTCGGTGCCGTGATCATCTTCCTGCCGAACCTGGTGGATGCCCGTCTCGCGGTCTACACCAGCGCGTGCGGCCTGGCGATCATGTTCCTCTCGCTCTCCCTGCTGGTGAAGATGTCCGCGCAGGTCTCGCTGTGCCACGCCGCGTTCGTCGCGGTCGGCGCGGTCGCGTTCAGCCGGCTCTCCACCGAGGCGAACCTGCCCTGGTTCCTCGCCCTGCTCGGCGCGGGCCTGATCACGGTGCCGCTCGGCCTCATCGTGGCGCTGCCGGCGGTCCGCCTGGCGGGCATCTACCTGGCGCTGGCCACCTTCGCCTTCGGCCTGCTCATGGAGAACCTGATCTACCGCAAGGGCTTCATGTTCCCGCAGGGCGGCACCCGCGACGCGCCACGCCCGAACATCCCCGGGATGGGGGTGGCCAGTGACAAGGAGTACTTCTACGTCGCGGCTGCCATTCTCGCCGTCGTCATCGTCCTGGTCATGATCCTGCAGCGCAGCCGGCTCGGGCGTCTGCTCAAGGCGCTCGCGGACTCCCCGCTCGCGCTGTCCACCTACGGCACCGGCACCACGACGACGCTGATGCTGCTGTTCGCGATCTCCGCGTTCTTCGCGGGTATCGCCGGTGGCGTCATCGCGGTCGGCAACGGCGCCGCCGGCCCAGGTGGTCTGGGTTCGCTGCAGTCCCTGCTCTGGGTCGCGGTCATCGCGATCACCGGGATGAACCTGGTCCGGTCCTCGATCCTCGCCGCCCTGGCGCTGGTCGTGCTGCCGTCCTACCTCTCCGATCTCGACGCGGACTACCAGGCGATCGGCTTCGGGGTCCTGGCGATCCTGGCCTCGCTCATCACCGCGAGCGGCTTCGACCCGGTCACCTGGTTCAAGGACAACCTGGCGAACTCCTCGCGGGTCGGCACCAAGGGCCCGATCCCGAAGCGGCCTGCCGACCCCGGCTGGCGTCGCGCCAGCGCGAGCCGTAAGGACCAGGTCGAGGCTCAGGACAAAGCGCTTGTCCTGACTGGAGGAGACCGATGACTCCGACAACTACTGGGCGGGCGGAGCAGGCCGGTCTGCACATCGAGAACCTGGTCGTGCGCTTCGGCGGCGTGACCGCGGTCAACCACCTGACGATGTCCGCCCCGATCGGTTCGGTGACCGGTCTGATCGGTCCGAACGGCGCCGGTAAGACCACGACGTTCAACGCGTGCTCGGGCGCCAACTCCCCGTCCGAGGGAAAGATCACCTTCGACGGTCACGACCTGTCCGGCGCCCCGGCCTCGGCCCGGGCCAAGTTCGGGATCGGTCGGACGTTCCAGCGCATCGAGCTCTACGACAGCCTCACCGTCGCGGAGAACGTGGCGCTGGGTCGCGAGGCCCGCCTGGCCGGCGTCTCACCGATCACTCAGCTGATCCCGCGTCGCGGCGAGCGGGCCGCGATCGCCGAAGCCACCGAGAAGGCGATGGCCCAGTGCGGCATCACCGATGTCGCCAAGGCCCGCGCCGGGCGGCTGTCCACCGGTCAGCGCCGCCTGGTCGAACTGGCCCGTGCCCTCGCCGGTGACTTCCGGCTCCTGCTGCTCGACGAGCCGTCCTCCGGTCTGGACGCGACCGAGAGCGATCAGTTCACCGCGCTGCTCAAGGGCGTGGTGGCCGAACTCGGCATCGGGATCCTCATCGTCGAGCACGACATGACGGTGATCAGCGGGCTGTGCGACTACGCCTACGTCCTGGACTTCGGCCAGTTGCTCTTCGAGGGCCTGCCGAACGACGTGCTGACCTCGGATCTGGTCCGCAAGGCCTACCTCGGCACCGAAGACCTGGGAATCGAGGTTTCAGCATGAGCACTCCCATCGCCCGTCCGATTCTGGAGCTGCGCGGGCGTCACCTCCGGCTACGGCGAGAAGACCGTCGTCCGCAACCTCTCGCTCACTCTGCCCGCGGGTGGGTCGCTGGCCGTGCTGGGCCCGAACGGCGCCGGCAAGACGACCTTCCTCAAGACCTGCTCGGGTCTGCTCAAGGCGACCGCCGGTCAGGTTCTGATCGACGGTCAGGACGTCACCCGCAAGTCCACGCACGACCGCGTCAAGGCCGGGCTGTGCCACATTCCCGACCCGCGCGGAATCTTCCCGTCCCTGACGGTGAAGGAGAACCTGATCCTGCAGGCCCCGCGCGGCGGTGCCTCAGAGGCGATCGCGAAGGCCGCCGGCGCGTTCCCGCGTCTCGGTCAGCGCCTGACCCAGACCGCCGGGACCATGAGCGGCGGCGAGCAGCAGATGCTCGCGGTCGCCCGGTCCTACATCCAGAACCCGAAGGTCGTCCTGCTCGACGAGGTCTCGATGGGCCTGGCGCCCAACCTCGTCGACGAGATCTTCGACCTTCCTCACCACGCTGAAAGAGACCGGCGTGGCCCTGATCGTGGTCGAACAGTTCGTCCACCGTGCCCTGGCGCTCTCCGACTCCGTGGTCGTGATCGCCCGCGGAACGATCCGGCTCTCCGGGCGTTCCGACGAGTTCGGCGAGGACGAGATCTTCAACGCCTACGCCGGCACCGGCGCCCAGTCCGTGCAGCAAGGAGCCTCCACCCATGTCTAGGAGCCTGCCCGTGTTCAGCCACTCTCACCGCGGCCGAAGCATGCGGTCCAAGACTGCCCTCATCGCCGGGGCCGCCGCCTTCGCCGTGCTCGTGACCGGGTGCGGGGGCACCCGCGAGAGCGACGAAGCCATCGAGAAAGCCGCCGGCATCGGGCAGACCGTCGCCGTCCCGCAGGGAGACCTTGCCACCGGCGCCCTGCCCACCGACACCGGTGCGGTCGCGACCGACACCGGCGCCGTGGCCGCCGCGAACCCCGGCGCGGTCACCGCGCCCGGCACCACCACCGGCACCGCACCCGGCACCACGACCGGCACGGGCCCGGCGGCCACCACCGGCAAGAACCAGCCCGCGAGCACGGCGACCAAGCCAGGTGCTGGTACGGCGCCCGCCGCCGCCGGTCCGGCGACCAAGCCGCTGATCAAGCTGGGCGCCGTCGGCACCTTCTCCGGCCCCGTCGGCGCGCTGGTCAAGGACACCATCAACGGCATCCGGGTCTGGCAGCAGTGGACGAACACCCACGGCGGCGTGAACGGCCACCCGGTCGAGGTCCTCGTCGGTGACGACGGTGGCGACCCGGCGCGCTACATCTCCATCCAGCGCCAGTTCGTCGAGAAGGACGGCGTGGTCGCCTTCCTCTACGGCACGCTCGGCTTCTCACCGAACGGCAACAACAAGTACCTGGACTCGCAGAAGATCTTCACCTTCGGCACCGAGGGTGGCCTGGAGACCGCGTACACCAACCCCTACGTCCTCACCGCGACTCCGACCGGCCTGGTCAACGCCGACTCGATCCTCAAGGCGCTCGGTGACGTGGCTCGTCCGCTCGGGAAGAAGAAGTTCGCCGAGTTCGCCTGCAGTGACTTCGGTCTGTGCGACAACTTCGACAAGCGCTGGGGTGACCCGGAGGCCGCCAAGGCCGTCGGCTTCGACGCGGTCGTTGCCCGCGGTCGCCCGTCGCTGACCCAGCCGGACTACACCGCCCAGTGCCTGGCGGCCAAGAACGGTGGCGCCGAGGTGGTCATGCTCGCCCTCGACACCGCGAGCCTGCGCCGCTTCGCCGGTGACTGCGCCCGGCAGAACTACAAGCCGATCTTCGGCACCGCGGACCTGCTCGCGCTGTCCAGCCTGCCGGCCGACCCGAACGTGGACGGGCTGATCGTCGCCAGCCAAGATGGCGCCGTGGACCGACACGTCGGTGCCGGGTATCGCCGAGGTGACCAAGGCCTTCGCGCAGTACTCGCCGGGCGCGCCGGTCACGGGTGGCAACACCAACGGCTGGATCCTCGGCCAGTTCTTCGCCGCCGCCGGCGCGAACTTCCCCGACGGTGCCATCACCAAGGCAGGACGTCGAGGACGGCGTCTACAAGATCAAGAACAACAACCTGCAGGGCATGACGTTCCCGATCACCATGACCAAGGGCCAGCCGATGAAGCGGCAGCTCTGCTACGGCGTCGTGGTCATCCAGGGCGGCAAGTACGCCAAGTTCCCGGGCGAGGCGCTGCGTTGCGGTGGCCTGCTGCCTGGCGCGTCGGGTTCGGTCCAGCCGGCCTCCGTCGAGCAGGGTGCGGCCACCCGCGCCGCGCTGCGCAAGCCGGCGACGCCGGCGGGGGAGCCCTCCTCGGAGGCGTGGCTGCCGGAGGGTGCCCCGGCGATCGTGGGCGTGATCCCGAGCCGGCCCCGACTGGCGACCTCGGCTCCGACCGGTCGCTCCCGTCCGTCGGCGGAGAACGCCTGCGGTCCGGCCCGCGCCGCGGGGTTCTCCTACTTCCTCGACGCGTTCCAGACCGGCTCCTCGGCCGGACCCGGTGTGCTCTTCGGCGCCTCGCTCGCGGTGCTCGGCACTCCACTGCCCGACCCGTTCGCGACCTACCAGAACCAGTTCATCGCCGAGGGCGCGACCGCGGTCGAAGGGTTCAGCGACTCGGTGCCGCAGGGCTTCCAGGACGCCCGGGACGACTTCGAGGCGTTCGCGGTCTACAACGACTACTCCAACGCATTCATCGACGCCTTCGCGGGCGGCCTGAACACCGCCGCCGACACGTTCGGGCCGTTCATCCAGCCGGGCGACCGGAGCCTGCGCGAGTTCGCCCAATCGGCCAACGACGCCAAGGCGACCCAGGAGCCGTGCGACGTGGCGGCCAAGGACACCGGCGACAAGGTGCTCGACGCACTCGCCAACGCGTTCGTCCAGGGCGACACCAAGAAGGCGATCGCGCTGATCCAGCAGAACAACCTGTACACCGCTCACGAAGCCCTCGCGAAGGCGATCGTCGCCGGCGGCCTTGCGGTCGCCGAGTCGAACAACTACGAGCCCTTCGTCCGCAGCGTCTCCGAGTCGTTCGTGGACAGCGGGATCTCGCCCGCCGACACCGGTCGAGACGTTCTTCATCGCCGCCAACAACGTGGCGTCCGACGCTGACCTGGGAGCAGGGCGCGATCGGGTTCCGCACCATCTGCGAGACCTACGCCCGGTACCTGGCGGAAGGGTAAGTTGAGCTAGCGGTAGACGACCGGCAGACGGAGGCCCTGGCGTGACGTTGACGACGGGCCACCGAATCTGCCCGCTCTGCGAGGCCACCTGCGGGCTCGAGGTCACCCTCGACGGCCCGCAGGTGGTGTCCGTCCGGGGCGCCCAGGACGACCTGTTCAGCCAGGGCTTCATCTGCCCGAAGGGCGTCAACCTCGGCGCGCTCGACGCCGACCCGGATCGGCTCACGGCGCCTCTGCTGCGGACCCCGGACGGCTTCATGGAGGTCAGCTGGGAGGAGGCCTTCGCGGCCGTCCGCGCCGGGCTCGACCGGGTGCGCGAGACCCACGGCCGGGAGTCCTTCGCGCTGTACCGGGGCAATCCGACCGCGCACAACTTCGCTGCCGTGCCCTACCTGCGCGGGCTGGTCGCGGCGATGGGGACGAAGCAGCAGTACACCGCGAGCACCGCCGACCAGATGCCGGCGCACGTCGCCGCCTGCGCGGTCTTCGGCGGCCCGATGTCGATCGCCGTGCCGGACATCGACCGCACCGACTACCTGCTGATGCTCGGCGCCAACCCGATGGTGTCCAACGGCAGCCTGTTCACCGCACCGGACTTCCCGCGCCGCGTTCGCGAGTTGCGTAACCGCGGTGGTCGGCTGGTGGTGGTCGACCCGAAGCGGACCGAGACCGCACGCCGGGCGGACCGGCACCTGGCGATCCGGCCGGGTACGGACTCCTTGTTCCTGCTCGCGCTGCTGCAGGAACTCAGCGCCACCGACCGGCTCGGCGCCGGTCCGCACGCGGCCCGCTTCGACGGCGTCGACGAGGTACTCGCCCTGGCCGCGCCCTTCACCCCCGAGCGCGTCGCCGGCGCGACCGGGCTGGACCCGGCGGACATCCGTGCTGTGGCCCGCGAGCTCGCCGACGCACCGGCCGCGGCGGTCTACGGCCGGATCGGCACCTGCACGACCCGGCACGGCACGCTGACCCAGTGGCTGATCGTCGTGCTGAACGCGCTCACCGGGAACCTCGACAAAGCCGGTGGCGCGATGTTCGGCCGCAACCCGACCCGGGGCGCGTACCTGCCGGAGAAGCCGCTGCGCACGGGGCGCTGGCACAGCCGGGTGCGCGGGCTGCCGGAGGCGCTCGGCGAGTTTCCGGTCGCCACCCTCGCCGACGAGATCAGTGAACCCGGTCCCGGCCAGATCCGGGCGCTGATCACGGTGGCCGGCAACCCGGTGAGCTCGGTGCCGAACGGGGACCGGCTCGCCCCGGCCCTGGACTCCCTCGAGTTCCTGGTCTGCGTCGACCCGTACCTGAACGAGACCACCCGGCACGCCGACGTGATCCTCCCGCCGCCGCGGGTGATGCAGAGCGGGCACTTCGACTGGCTGCTCGCCGGGTTCTCGGTGCGGGCGGTCGTCCGGTACACCCCACCGTTGGTGGACCTGGCGCGGGGTCAGCTCTCGGAGGCCGACATCCTCGCCCGGCTGACCGCGATCTGCGCCGGCGACGACTCACCCGAGGCGGTCGCCGCGATCGGCACCAAGCTCGTCGAGGGGGTGCTGGCCAAGATGGTCGCGCTGCCCGGCTCGCCCGTGCACGGGAGGGACCTGGCCGAACTCCTCCCCATGGTGACCGGGCGGAACCCGCTCGAGCGGCATCTCGACGTACTCGTGCGGCTCGGCCCGTTTGGCGACGGCTTCGGTGCGACCCCCGACGGCATCACGTTGCAGACGTTGCTGGACCACCAGGAAGGCATCGACTGCGGGGCGATGGAGCCGCGGCTGGGCGAGGTCGTCGTGCACACCGACGGCCGGGTCCGGTTGTGTCCGCCGGAGTACGCCGCGGAGGTCGCGGTGCTGGCCGCCGAACTCGACGACGACTGGCCGGAGTTCGTACTGATCGGGCGGCGGGCGCTGCGCTGCAACAACAGCTGGATGCACAACCTGCCCGACCTGGTCGGCGGCTCCAACACGTGCACGCTGCAGCTGTCGAAGGCGGACGCGCTGCGGCTCGGCATCGCCGCCGGCGACGAGGTCTGCGTGCGCTCGGCGGTAGGTGAGGTCCGGGTGCCGGCCGAACCGATCGACGGCCTGCGCGAGGGCGTGGTCAGCCTGCCGCACGGCTGGGGCCACGACCTGCCCGACGTGGCGATGGACGTCGCGCGGAAGGCCGGCGGCGTCAGCGCCAACTCCCTGACCGACCACCGCGTGGTGGAGAGGTTCTCCGGCACCGCCGTGTTCAACGGCGTCCCGGTCGAGCTCTCCGTGGGTTGATCGGGCGACACCTTATCTATAACCTATAGGTATGACCTCCGCCGCGATCGCCGGTCTCGGGATCACCGAGCTGGGCAAGGTGTACGGCCGGTCAGCCACCAACCTGGCGGCGGACGCGGTCCGGCTGGCGGCCGCCGACGCCGGTCTCCCGCTCTCGGCTGTCGACGGTCTGCTGATCAGCTCCGGCACCAAGCAGGACGTCGGGCTGCAGCTCGCCAACGTGCTGTCCACCGGCCCGCTCGGAGTGCTGGCCACGGTGAACGCCTACGGCGCGAGCGCGGGCATCATGGTCGCGCAGGCCGCGCGCGCGATCGCCGAAGGCGCCGCCACCGCGGTCGCGTGCGTCTTCGCCGACGCTCCCCTGAAGCCGAAGGAGAGCAGCGGATCTTCCTGGGGATCGCCGCGGCACTCGGGCCGTGAGATCAGCGGGATGTCCGGCTGGTCGCTGGCCGGGGGCGCCGTCAACCCGAACATCCTCTACGCGATGTGCGCCCGCCGGCACATGGAGCGCTACGGCACCACGTCCGACCAGCTCGGCGAGATCGCGGTCGCGCAGCGGGCGTGGGCCGCGAACAACCCGCTGGCCGCGATGCGCGAGCCGATGACGTTGGACGACCACCAGGCCTCGCGCTGGATCGCCGAACCGCTGCACCTGCTCGACTGTTGTCTCGTCAGCAACGGGGCCATCGCGGTCATCGTCACCGCCGGCGACCGAGCGCGCGACCTCGCCAAGCCTCCGGTCCACGTGTGGGGCTGGGGCCAGGCGCACGAGGTACGGCGCATGCACGCCGGCTCGGACTGGGGCCTGGTCACCCCGGCCGCGCGCTCGGGCCCCGCGGCACTGCGGATGGCCGGCATCGGCGTCGACGACGTCGACATCGCCGAGCTCTACGACTGCTACACCTACACGGTCCTGGTCACCCTGGAGGACTACGGCTTCTGCCCGAAGGGCGAAGGCGGGTCCTTCGTCGAACACGGCCGGCTCGGGCCGGGCGGGAAGCTCGCGCTGAACACCGGCGGCGGCCAGTTGTCGGCTTACTACATGTGGGGCATGACGCCGTTGTCCGAGGCCGTCATCCAGGCCCGCGGCGAGGGCGGGGCCCGGCAGGCGCCGCGCAACGACATCGTCATGGTCAGCGGCAACGGCGGGATCCTCGAGCACCACTCGACGCTGGTCCTCAGTCCGCACGCCCGAACGGGGGTGGCGGCGTGACCTCGTTCCCGGCGGTTGCTCGCGACGCGGGCAGTGCGGACTTCTTCGACGCCGCCGCGCGCGGTGAGCTGCTCGTGCAGAAGTGTTCGAGTTGCGACACCGTGCTGACTCCCGAGGCGCGCACGTGCCTGTCCTGCGGATCGGTGGACCTCGAGCCCACGGTCGTGTCGGGCCTCGGATCCCTGATCAGCTGGGTCGTGGTGCGACAGGCGCCGATCCCCGTGTTGAAGGACGCCGTGCCGTACGTCAGTGCCGTCGTCGAACTCGACGAGGGGCCTTGGCTGATGGTCCGTCTGATCGACGTCGATGCCGCCGCGCTGTCGGTGGACGCTCGGGTGAGCGTGGACTTCGTGCAATCGGGTGTTGGGGAGAACACGGGGGAGATGCTCCCGGTGTTCCGGCTGAGCGCGGCTACGGCATGAGCCTTCCGCTGCGCGGCCTGCGCGTACTCGACCTGACCCACGGTGCGGCGGAGGGATGCGGCCGCTACCTCGCCGACCTGGGCGCCGACGTCGTGCTCGTCGAGCCACCCGGCGGCACCATCGGGCGTGCCGACCCGATCACGTTCGGGCTGCGCAATGCCAACAAGCGCGGGGTCGTGTTCGACCCGGCCGACCCCGCCGACATGGATCGGCTGCTCGCGCTGGCCGGTGAGGCCGACATCGTGCTGGAGTCGCTGCCGCGCGCGCTCGCCACCTCGACCGGCATCACGCCGGAGGCAGTGCTGGCTGCGCACCCCACGCTGGTCGTCGTCTCGATCACCGACTTCGGCCGCACCGGGCCGTACGCGGACTACGTCGCGACGGACGCCGTGCTGGCGGCCATGGGCGGGGTGCTGTCCCGCTCGGGACTTCCCGGCCGCCCGCCGCTGCTCCCGCCGGCCGGTATCGTCGCGCAGACCGCGGCCGTGCACGCCGCCTGGGCCGCACTGGTCGCGTACGCGAAGCGGCTTCGAACCGGCGAGGGTGAACTCGTCGACCTCTCCGCCTTCGAGGCGGTGGTGCACGGCTTCGACCCCGGCTTCGGGACCCAGGGTTCCGCGGCGGCCGGACGCAAGGAGTCCTTCCCCCGCGACCGCCCGGACGCTGCCCACGTTCTACCCGGTGTTCCCGTGCGCCGACGGACACGTCCGCATCGCGCTGCTCGCCCCGCGGCAGTGGCGCGCGATGTTCGACTGGCTGGGGCAGCCGGAGGAGTTCGCCGACCCGAAGTACGACCACATCGCCGTCCGCTTCGGGGCCTCGGACCGGCTGCACCCGCTGATCGCCGCGCACTTCCTGTTCTCCTCCCGCGGAGATCTCGTGGCCGAGGGCACGCGTCGCGGCATCCCGATCGCCGCCGTGCTCAGCCCGCGCGAGGTTCTGACCGCCGATCACTTCGCCGCCTCAGGCGCCCTGGTCGACGCCGAGATCCTCGACGGCCTCACTGCCCGGGTGCCGGACGGGTACCTCTCGATCGACGGCGAGCGCGCCGGGCTGCGCCACCGCGCCCCCCGCATCGGGGAGCACGACGCCGAGCCCTTCCCCGCCCGGGACGCCCAACCATTGGAGATGTCATCCGCAGTGGTTGGGGCCGGCCCGCTCGCCGGGCTGCGGGTGCTGGATCTCGGGGTCATCGTCTTCGGCGCGGAGCTCACCCGGCTGTTCGCCGACCAAGGCGCCGACGTCATCAAGATCGAGAACTCGGCGTTCCCGGACGGGCTCCGCCAGACCCGCAAGAACTCCGCGATGAACGCCTCGTTCGCGTGGGGCGGCTCGGAACAAGCGCGGCCTCGGCCTGGATCTGCGCAGCGAGGAGGGCCGCGAGATCGTGCGCGACCTGGTGCGCAGCGCCGACGTCGTGACCGGCAACTTCAAGCCGGGCACGCTCGACTCCCTGGGGCTGTCCCGCGCGAAACTCGCGGAGATCAACCCGCGGATCATCGTCTCCGAAAGCAGTGCGTTCGGCTCGCGCGGTCCGTGGAGCGACAGCCTGGGCTACGGGCCTCTCGTGCGCGGTGCCTGCGGCGTCACCACCCTCTGGCAGCACTGCGACGGATCGACCGTCTACCCGGATCACATCGCGGCCCACATCGGGGCGGTCGCTGTGCTGGCCGCCGTGATCGACCGCGCGCGCACCGGCCAGGGATGTTCGCTGGAACTGGCGCAGGCCGATGTCGCGGTGATGCACCTGGGGCCGCTGCTCGCCCAGGAGTCGCTGGGAACCGGCTCGTCAACCGCTAAGCGTGACACGCCTGACGGTTGGCAGGGGCCTGCTGTCCTCCCGTGCGCCGGAGACGACGAGTGGTGCGTGATCGACGTGCGCGACGACGCCGAGCGGACCCGGCTGGTCGAGGCGACCGGGGGGCAGGATCTCAGCGCCTGGACCTCGCAGCGGACTCCGATGGAGGTGACGGCGGCGCTCCAGGCGGTCGGCGTCCCGGCCGGCCCCATGATGCGGCTGCCCGAACAGCTGACGGACCCTCAGCTTCAGGCCCGCGGCTCGTTCCGCACCATGTCCCACCCGCACCTGTCCGAGCCGGTCCCGACCAACGCGCACATTGCGCAGTTCTCGACGATCCCGGACCCGCCGCTGCGGCCCGCGCCGCTGCCGGGGGAGCACACGGTCGACATCTGCTCCGAGCTTCTGGGCATGGAGAAGGACACCATCGCGGACTTCGTGCAGCGAGGAGTTCTCCAAGTTCCGGAAGTCTGATCCCGCAAGCCTGATCCACAGCCGCCGGAGCCTTGTGTACCGCGAGCGTTTGTTATATCTAATGGTATTAGACAAACGCTGCGGAGGTCACCATGGGCAGGCTCGAAGGCAAGGTCGCGATCATCACCGGGGCGGGCTCGGGCCTGGGCCGGGAAGCGGCCCAGCTGTTCGCCGCAGAGGGCGCAAATGTCGTCGCGATGGACGTCCTCGGCGACCGCGCCGAAGCCACGGTGAAGCTCCTCGAGGACCTCGACCGCCCGGCGGTGGCGGTCGAGGCCGACACCACCGTCGAGGCCGACGTCGCGCGCACCGTCGCGACCGCGCTGGAACGCTTCGGAAAGCTCGACATCATGTGGGCCAACGCCGGCATCGTCTCCCGCGGCGGGGTCCCCACCGTGATGGGCGGGGAGGAACTCGCGTTCGAGGACTTCCCGATGGAGGCCTGGGACGAGGTCATCGGGGTCAACCTGACCGGCCCTTTCCTGTGCGCCAAGCATGCCGTCAAGCCCCTGCGGGACAACGGTGGCGGGGTCATTCTCATGACGTCCTCGGCGGCGTCATTCGCGGCGTACCACAGCATCTCGCCGTACATGGCGACGAAGTCCGGCGTGAACGGCCTGGTCCGCGGGCCTCTCGCTCGACCTCGGCAAGTGGGGCATCCGCGTCCTCGGTATCGCCCCGACCCACGGCATGTCGCCCAACTTCCTGATGGAGCGCGGGGCGCCGGTCGTCGGCCAGTCCTACGAGCAGGTCATGGGCCCGTGGGACAAGCGCGTCACGCCGATCCCGCTCAAGCTCGACCGCCCGCCGACCCTGCGCGACAACGCCAACGTGGCGCTCTTCCTCGCCTCCGACGACGCCGCCTACCTGTCCGGGCAGATCATCGTCTCGACCGACGGCGGCACGCTCGGCCGCGTCGCCATTCCGTTCCCCGAGGACCAGCCCGACCTGTTCCTGCACACGGAGCAGCTGCAGATGCCCACCGCCCACGAGACCGTCCCCGAGCACCTGCGCACCGACTTCGACATCTTCGACGAGTCGATCGCCCAGCCGGTCGACCGCGTCCAGGAGATCCTGGCCGAAGATGGCGACCGTCTCGCCCGTCATGCACTCCAGCAAGTACGGCGGGCACTGGGTCGTGCTCGGGTACGAGGAGGTGCACGAGGTCATGCGTGACCCCGCCACCTACTCCAGCTACCCGAACAACCTCGTGCCGCACGGCGCCGGGAAGTTCCTGCCGCTCGAACTGGATCCGCCGGAGCACACCGCCTACCGGCACGCGCTGCAGCCGCTGTTCAACCCCAAGCGGATGGCGGCGCTGGAGCCGAGCATCCGCAGCATCGTGAACGAGCTGATCGACGGCTTCGCCGCCCGCGGGTCGGCCGAGTTCGTCTCTGAGTTCGCCCACGAGCTCCCCGCCCGGGTGTTCCTCGCGCTGATGGACTGGCCGCTGGAGGACGCGGACTTCTTCACCCACGCCACCGACGTCACGCTGCACGGCGTCCCCGGCGGAACCGAGGAGGAATCGCCACGCCGCGCGGATGCAGGCCGGCATGGACATGTTCATGTACTACGGGAAGGTCGTCGCCGACCGGCTCGCAGCGCGGGCCCGACGCCGAGGACATCACCTCGCAGATCGTCCACCAGACGATCGGCACAGGCGCCGACGAGCGTGCGCTTGACCGCCCGAAGAGCTCTCCAACATGTTCTTCCTGCTCTGCATCGCCGGCCTGCACACCGTTCAGGGCACCTTGGGCTGGTCGATGATGCACCTATCGGAGCACCCCGAGGAGCGACAGAAGCTCGTCGACGACCCGTCGCTGATCCCCTCCGCCGTCGAGGAGATGCTGCGGATCGAGGGCGCGGTCTCGGCCGGCCGCCGGGCCATGAAGGACACCGCGCTGGCGGGGATCCCCATCCAGGAGGGCGACCGCGTCCTGGTCGTCCTGTCGGCGGCCAACCGCGACGGCTCGGAGTTCGACCAGCCGGACGTCGTCCGCGTCACCCGCGAGCCGAACCGTCACCTGTCCTTCGGCGCCGGTCCGCACCGCTGCCTCGGTTCGCACCTGGCCCGCGTCGAGATCCGCATCGCGCTGGAGGAGCTGCACCGGCGGATCCCGGACTACCGCATCGACCCGGATCGGACCAGCGTCTTCAACGCCGGGCAGGTCCGCGGCGTCGTCGAACTGCCCGTCCTGTTCACACCGGGGCGGCAGTCATGATGGGGCGGCGGGCGTGACCGAGCTCTGCACGGACGGCATCACCTACTGGGCCCGGCAGGCCCCGGACCGGCTCGCGATCGTCTTCGACGGCACCGACCGGGTCGACTACGCGACGCTGGACTCCTGGACCGACGCCGCCGCGCACTGGCACCTCGCGCAGGGGCTGCGCCCGGGTGATCGCGTCGCCATCATCGGCGGCAACAGCCTGGAGTGGGTGATCGCCGCCATCGGCGCGCTCAAGCTGTGGCGGCATCGTTGTGCCTTTCAACAACCGCTTCACCCCGGACGAACTGCGGTACCTCGTCGAGGACGCCGAGCCGCGGTACGTGCTCGCCGACGCCGAACACGCCGAGCGGATGGCGGAGGCACTCGACGGCGGTGCGGCAGGTGCCGCCCTGCACGGCCTGGGCGAGTTCACCGGGCTACGGGCGCAGCGGACCGATCCGGTCGCACGCCCGGACGCCGGCCCGGACGACATCACGCAGATCTACTACACCTCCGGCACCTCGGCCCGGCCGAAGCGCGTATGACGCATTTGCCGCATCGCCACGATTGGTTCTGGGTTCCTGTTCTTCGAACGTCAGCGTCTCGAGTCGCCGGTGTCCGACTGCAGGCCTGCTGAACTACCGTCCCTTGCGGGCAGGACTTTGCTCGTAGCAGGGAATGGACGAGCGCCCTGCCGCAGCGACCGTTCTCATCGACGAATGAGCGGATGGTCTCAACGCGCGTCCGCGAGAGCTATCTGGCCCACGGCGGGTATCTCGTGACCACCCTGGGCGCGGGCCGCCAGGAGCGGATCCGTCGAGACCCTGGACCACCTGCGCAACGGCACGACCGACGAGATCGACGATGTCCTGCCGTTCGGCCCGACAGAGTTTCACGACCCGGAGATCGCCCGCCGCGAGCGCGAGCTGATCTTCGGGCGCGTGCCCTCGGTCGTCGCGTCCAGCGGCGAACTCCCGGAGCCGCACGACTTCATCACGCGTCAGATGCCGCGCAACCGCGTCGTGGTGATCCGGCAGGAGGACGGGTCGGTCAAGGGCTTCGTCAACGCCTGCCGGCATCGCGGCGCGATGATCGAGGAACGCGAGAGCGGCCGGTGCCGCTTGTTCTCCTGCGCCTATCACCGCTGGTCCTACGACCCCGACGGTGCGTTGCGCACGGTGACCCGCGCCGAGAGCTTCGGAGATTTCGACAAGTCCCAGTACGGGTTGATCGAGCTTCCGGTCGAGGAGCGGCACGGCCTGATCTGGATGGTCGACCGCGTCGGTGCGCCGATCGACGTCGCCGACTGGCTCGGACCGGAGATGGATGCCGAGCTCGCGAGCTACGGCCTCGACAAGCTGGTGACCTTCCGCGCCGAGGGCTTCGACGAGCCGGTGAACTGGAAGATCATGCAGGACGCGTTCATCGACAACTACCACATCCAGTACGCGCACCCGAACAGCGCGGCGAAGCACGTGCACACCAACGTGCAGACCGTCGAGGACTTCGGCCGGCACGCGCGGATGACCTCGCCCGCAAGTCGATCGACAAGTACCTCGACGCCGACCCCGGCGACGACGACCTCGGCCCCCACGTGACGGATGGTCACTTCCTGCTGCCGAACAGCACCCTGCTGCGGCAGCCCGACGATCACTACGAACTGCTCACCTTCCGCCCGCACCCGAGCGAGCCGGGCCGGTGCCGGATGGAGATGCGGTTGCTCGTGCCCAGCGTCGAGGTCAGCGGCAAGGAGCCGGCGAAGTGGGAACGCAGCGCAGGATCGAGACGGCCGGCCTGATCGTGCGGCCTGCGTCACCCGGGTGTGCCCGCGGCGAGCACGCCGCGGTCGCGCGGCTGAGTTCGCCGAACTCAGCCAAGGCCGATTGCTCCGCGCCGACCCGTCAAGTCCTTGATCAAGAACTCGCTCCGCTCGTCTCCGCGGTAGGCGCGCTGAAGACACCGGGCAGCATCTAGGCCGACCTCGGCGTCGAACGGGCACCCGATCTCGTCGGCGACGTCGGCGGCGACGGGCGCTTCATCTCGGATCGACAAGCGCTGGACCGATCCGGAGGTGCTGCGCAACGCTTCGAACTCGTCGCGCGCGGTCGGCCCTCGCTGGTCCAGCCGGACTACACCGCGCAGTGCCTGGCGCCAAGCAGGGCGGGGCCACGGCGATCATCGTCGCCCTCGACGGTGCCTCCATCCGGCGCTTCGCCGGCGACTGCGCTCGGCAGAACTACAAGCCCGTGTTGTCCTCCGCCGACCTGGTCATCACCAAGGACCTGCTGACCGATCCGAACGTCGACGGCCTGGTCGTCGGCGGCAAGATGGTGCCGTTCCCGAGTGCCGACGTACCGGGGATGAAAGAGGCGCACGCCGCCTTCGCGAAGTTCGCGGCCGGCCAGACGGTGACCGGCGGTTACGCCTACGGCTGGCTCGTCGGTGAGTTCTTCGCCCAGGCCGCCAAGAACCTGCCGGACAACCCGACCTACGCCGACCTGGCCGACGGCATCTACGCGATCAAGAACAACGACATGAAGGGCATGACCTACCCGATCACCATCACGCGCGGGAAGGTCATCGACCGCCAGTTGTGCTTCGGGACGACGATCATCAAGGGCGGCAAGTTCGTCGCCGCGCCCGGCCCGGGCCTGCGTTGCGCCAAGGGTGGGAAGCCGATGTCCGGCCCCGACGACTACGACGCCATCAACTGATCATCCGGGCACGGGTTCGTTCGATCAGGTCGGCCAAGCCCGGATCCTTCACCTGAAGATCCCAGAGTCCGACAACGGCCACTTGGGTGCCTCGAAAGGAAACAAGCTGCGCGCCGTCCAGGCGCTCGGGCGAGCAGAGCGCGATCTCGACCGGCTCATCCCACAGCGGGAACCACCAAACGGCTGGGGTTGGCTGCACGCATCGCGAGATCGGCGCTCGGCGGGCATCCTGCGTGAACCGTTGGAGCTGTTCCTCCCACACCATCACTCCCTGTGCCTCAACAGCGCAGTCGCCGCCGCCTCAGGCGCGCCGGACTCGTCGGCCAGCAGCAGCTTGATCCGTTCGACGTCGACCGGAACCCCGTGCAGCGCAGCGGCCGCCAATCCGTCTACCGCGCACGCGAACTTCGGCAAGCAGGCCGATCAGTGTGATGGAGGCGACTCGGCGAACCGGCCGATCCTGGCTTCGGTGGACTGAGCGAGAGCAAGCGTGATCCGATCGTCCACGCTGGAGCCTGCCGGCACCAGCTCGACGGTGAGTTCGCCCCCGGCGGCTGTAACAGCCGCTCGAACGTCGCTATGCCTGGTGTACGCCGTCCGCGTTCATACGCCGAGATCATCGTGTGGTGCACGCCTGCCCGCCGAGCTACTTCGCTCTGGGAGAAGGCCGGAGTGCCGGCGTGCGGCACGCAACAACTCAGCTGCATCCATGGCGGCACGTTGGCAGAGCTTCGGCGAGCCCGTGTGAGCGCTGGCCGAGGTTGTGGACAAACGCGGCGCTGCCGATGCTGTGGAAAACCATGCGCCTTGGACCATTCATTTCGAGGCCCTAGAACAATCGCTCGAATCTTCGACCGATTGTTCTAGGCTCGCGTTAACACCTGCTGCTCTCCGTCGAGTGTCAGCGTCATGGCCCGCGGCGAACGAAATTGTTGCGCTTTATCTATAGCCATTAGGCAAGTTTCCGGCGAGGATGCCCAGGAGTCCGTCGTCCGCCCACCGCCCGGGAGGCTGCACCATGACCACCGTCGAGAAGTCCACCTACTGCCGCATCTGCGAACCGATGTGCGGCCTGATCGCCACCGTCGAGGACGGCAAGCTCGTCAAGCTGCGTGCCGACAAGGAGGACCCCCACAGCAAGGGGTTCTTCTGCACCAAGGGCGTCGCGATGGAGCAGGTCGTCAACGACCCGGACCGGCTGCTGACGCCGATGAAGCGGGTCGGCGGCCCCGGCGAGTTCGAGCCGTGCACCTGGGACGAGGCGCTGGACGACATCGCCGCCCGGTTCAAGAAGCTGCGCGACACCCAGGGCAAGAAGTCCCTGGCGGTGCACGAGGGCAACCCGCCCTACTTCAGCTACGCCGCGGCGTTCTGGGGCAAGAACTTCGCCTGCGCGCTCGGCACTCCGTGGTTCTACGGCATCAACTCCGAGGACGGGGCCTCCCGCGTCGCGGCGTTCAAGATGCTCTACGGGCACTGCGCGCACATGCCGATCCCGGACATCCCGCGCACCGACGTGCTGCTCATGATCGGCGCGAACCCGTGGGTGTCCAAGCTGAGCTTCGTCCACGACCCGCGCATCCGTGAGCACATGAGCGGCGTGGTCGAGCGCGGCGGCCGGGTGTTCGTCGTCGACCCGCGCGAGACCCAGACCGCCAAGGTCTTCGAGCACGTCCCGATCCGGGCCGGGCAGGACGCGCACTTCCTGCTCTCGCTGCTGCACGTGATCCTCGGCGAGGGCATGTACGACAAGGAGTTCGTGGAGCGCTGGACCACCGGCTTCGCCACCTGGCGTGAGATCGTCAAGCGCTTCCCGCCGGAGGCGACCGAGGAGCGCACCGGGATCGCGGCGGACACCGTGCGCGAGATCGCCCGCGCGATCGGGCAGGCGCAACGGCCGCCGTCGTCTACGGGCGCACCGGCACCTGCACGCAGGAGTTCGGCACGCTGACCAACGTCCTGCAGGACTTCGTCAACATCGTCACCGGCAACTTCCAGCGCGAGGGCGGCTGGGTCTGGGCCTGGTCGCCGGTGGAGACCGCCTACCTGGCCGAGAAGCTGAACTTCGCCTCGTTCGGCAAGGTGCACACCCGGGTGGACAACCTGCCCGACGCCTACGGCTTCCTGCCCTCCTCGGCACTGCCGACGGAGATCAGCACGCCGGGCGAGGGCCGGATCCGCGGCATGATGATGATCGGGTCCAATCCGGTCGTCACCGGCCCGCAGGGACGGCAGCTGGCCGAGGCTCTGGAGTCGCTGGAGATCTTCGCGGCGATGGACCTCTACATGAACGAGACCAACAAGTACGCGCACTACCTGCTGCCCGCGACCACGATGTACGAGCGCGAGGACGCGCCGATCCAGTTCGCCAACCGCTACATGCGGCCGAGCTTCCGCATCACCGAGAAGGTGATCGAGCCGATGGGACAGGCCCGCGAGGAGTGGGAGGTCCTCAACGAGATCTGCAAGCGGATGGGTCTCGGCGGCGCGCACATGTTCGGCATCGAGCGCTTCATGGCCAAGCGGGGTCTGGCGATCAAGCCGCACCAGATGGCGGACCTGCTGATCCGCACCGGCAAGGGCGGTGACCTGTTCGGCCTGCGCCGGTCGGGCTGGTCGTGGAAGAAGTACGCGAAGAAGGCGCCGCGCGGGGTGGTGTTCCACGAGGAGTTGCCGATCTCGCCGGTGGGCAAGGTCATCAAGACCAAGGACAAGAAGATCGCGATGGCCGACCCGCGCTTCCTCGCCGAGTTGGAGCGCCTCGAGGGTTCGGCCGCCGAGAACGCGGAGTTCCCGCTGCGCATGATCGGGCTGCGCGAGATGAACTCGCACAACTCCTGGATGCACAACTCGCCGCGGCTGATGCCGGACAAGCGCCGCCACCACCTGCACCTCAATCCCGACGACGCGGCCGTGCTCGGCCTGGCCGAGGACGACGTGGCCAACCTCAGTTCCGAGGGCGGCGCGATCGAGGTCCAGGTGACGCTGAACCCGGAGATGATCCGCGGCACCGTGGCGCTGCCCCACGGCTGGGGTCACGCCGGCGGGTGGCAGCGGGCGAACGCGGCCGGCGGGTCGACCTCGAACTTCCTGTCCTCGCGGGTGGAGAAGCTCTCGGGCACCTCGGTGCTCAACGGCATCCCGGTCCGGCTCGAAGCCGTCGCCCGGTCGGCCGACGTCGTCGCGGCGGCGGAGAGCCTGACCGCCGGCACGGAGACGCTGGCGGCCAATTGAGCGTCGATCCGGTCTGGGCCGGCGCGGAGGGTATGAACCCGTTCGAGTCGGTGATGTGGCGGCTCGACGCCGACCCGATGCTGCGGGTGCCGACGCTGTCCTGCGAGGAGCTTGACGTCGTCCCCGACTGGGACCGGTTCCTGGCCGCGCACGAGTGGGCGGTGCGGATGGCGCCGCAGTTCCGGCTCAAGGTCGTCGAGCCCGCGCTCGGCCTGGGCACACCGCGCTGGACCGTGGACCCGCACTTCGACCTGGCGTTCCACGTGCGCCGCCAGCGCCTGCCCGAGGGCGGCGGCTGGCCGGAGCTGTTCGAGGCGCTCGGCCAGTTCTTCATGACACCGCTGGACCGCAGCCGCCCGCTCTGGGAGATCGTGCTGTACTCCGGGCTGCCGGACGGCCGGGCGATCTACGCGCTGAAGATGCACCACGCGATGGCCGACGGGCACGCCGTCATGCAGCTGTTGCGCCGGCTGCACTCGGCGACCCGGGAACCGACGCCGGACAAGGCGGCTCCGGCTCCGGAGCCGGCGCCGGAGCTCAACGAGGTCGATGCGTTGTGGCGGCAGGTCCGCGACGACGCGAGCAGCGTCCCGGCCGTGGGGCGCAAGCTCGGTTCGGCGGTGCTCAAGGCATCGGTCAATCCGCTGGCCGGGGTGCGGGGCGCCGCCCGCTACGGGGCGTCCCTCAAGCGCGTCGTCGCTCCACCGATCGGCAAGGGTTCACCGCTGCTGGCCGGTCGCAGCATGAGCATGCGGCTCTCGCTGATCGATGTCCCGTTCGGGGACTTCCGCGCCGCGGCCAAGGCCGTCGGCGCCTCGGTGAACGACGCCTACCTCGCCGCGCTCCTCGGCGGTTACCGCCGCTACCACGAGGCGATGGGCGCCCCCGTCGTCGAGAGCATCCCGATGGGCTTCCCGATCTCGACGCGCAAGCCCGGCGACCCGGAGGGCGGCAACAAGATTGCCGCCGCCCGCATCGCCGGCCCGATGGCGGAACCCGACCCCGTCAGGCGGATGGCCCTCATCAGGGAGCTGACCCAGGGCGCGCGCAACGAACCGGCGATCGACGTGCTCGGCGTGGTCTCGCCCGCGCTGGCCCGGATGCCTGCGCCGCTGCTCGCGAGCGCGGTCGGTCCGCTGACCGTGAGCCTGCAGCTGATGGCCAGCAACGTGCCGGGCATCGGCCCCGGCCACTACCTGGCGGGCGCGGAGGTGCTGCGCTTCTTCGGCTACGGCCGGTCCGGCGCCGCCGCGCTGATCACCTTCGTCACCTCCGGCGATGTCGCCAGCGTCGGGGTCGGCTTCGACCCGGCGGCGATCACCGAGCCGGCGCTGTTCCTGGAGTGTCTCGTCGACGGGTTCAGCGAAGTGCTCGATCTGTACCCCGGCTCCGGCAAGCCGCTGCTGCGCGGATGACGCAGCCTCAGATCAGCGGCGGACGAAGGCGAGCCTCCGCTCCCGGGCGGTCACCGCGGCGATGAACAAGGCCACCCCGCGGTACCTGGCCAAGCTGAGCGGCGACGGACTGAGCCCGCAGATCTCCGCCGGGCTGGCCAAGTTCGACAAGCTGACCGCGCGGGTCCCCGCCGTGCGCGGCAGCCGGGTCGAGCCGTTGCGGATCGGGAGCATCGGCGCCGAGTGGGTGCACGGACCGGGTGTCCCGGGCGGGCGCCCCGACTCCCGCGACCGCGTCATCCTCTACCTGCACGGCGGCGGCTGGTTGTTCGGCAACCTCGGCTCGCACCGGCGGATGATCTCGAAGATCTCCCGCGCGGCCCGGCTTCCCGTCCTCGCGCTGGACTACCGAATGGTGCCGGCGGTGACGTTCACCGAGGAGATCGGCGACTGCGTCGGCGGCTACCGCTGGCTGCTGGAGCAGGGCGTGAAACCGGAACGGATCGTCGTCATGGGCGACTCCGCGGGCGGTCACCTCACCCTCGCCACCGCGCTGCGGGTGCGCGACGAAGGACTGCCCATGCCGGCCGCGCTGGTCGGGATCTCCGGGGTCTACGACATGTCGACCGAGACCAAGAAGGCGCACGCCAACCATGCGGCGGACCGCACCGGCGCGCTGGCCGCGCTCGAGTGGATGATGCGCGTCGTCCTGGGCGGCGCCGACCCCGCCGACGGCAAGGTCTCGCCGCTGCGTGCCGACCTGACCGGGCTGCCGCCGACCCTGTTGGTCGTCAGCTCCTCAGAGGTCGTCTACTGCGACTCCGAGCAGATGGCCGACGCCCTGGCCGCCGCGGGGGTGCCCTGCACGCTCTCGGTCTGGCCGGACCAGTTGCACGTCTTCCAGTCCTTCGGCCCGGTGGTGCCGGAAGCCGGCCGGTCCCTGGCCGAGATCGCGCGGTTCGTGCGCGCCGCCGTAAAGTGACCCGGTGGCCAGACCCTCGTCGCCGATGATCTCGCGTGAGCTGGCCATCAAGACCACGCTCGAGCTCATCGACAAAGAGGGCTACGAGACCTTCTCCCTGGGCAAGCTGGCCCGGCAGCTGGGTGTGCAGACGCCGTCGCTCTATTACTACTTCCAGGGCCGCGACGACGTGCTGGAAGAGGCCGCGCGCACGCTGCTCACGCAGGGCCCGGTCCCGCCGTACCCCGCCGAGGGCGAATGGCAGGAGTGGTTCGTCGAGCTGTGCCTGGAGACCTACCGCCTGATCATGCGTCACCCGCGCGCGGCGGGCCTGGTGTTCACCTATTTCCCCAACACGGTCGTCATGCCCTCGCACGAACGCGGCGCCCAGTTGCTGGCCGAGGCCGGTGTCCCGATCGAGGACCAGTGGGCGGTGATGCGCGGCATGGAGAAGCTCGTGTTCGGCATGGCCTTCGGCGACGCCCAGCACGAGGTGAGTGGCCGGGCCAGTGCGCCGCGCGGCGGTCAGCGCGAGCTCTACCCCGCGTTCAGCGCGGCCAGTGACGCCAGTCCGGTGGGCGCGGAGCTCATGGAGCGGGCCATTCGGGTGTTCCTGGCCGGAGTGGACGTGGACGCACGGGAGGCCCGCAAGAGCCGGGCAAGGAAGGCGAAGGCGTGAGCTACCAGTACATCCGGTCGGTGAAGGACGGCGGCGTCGCGCACCTCGAGCTGGACCGGCCGGAGTCGCTGAACGCGTGGACCCCGGAGATGGGGCTGGAGCTGCTCGACGCGTTGAACGCGGTCTCGGCCGACCCGTCCGCGCGGGCCGTGCTGCTGACCGGGGCGGGCCGGGCGTTCTCCGCGGGGGCGGACGTCAAGCGGGAACGCGACGTGCTGCCGAATGGCGACCTGGACCTCTCGTCCTGGCTGCGTGACATCTACAACCCGTGCGTGCTCGCGGTGCGGGAGATGCCGAAGCCGGTCGTCGGGGCGATTCAAGGTGCGGCAGCCGGCCTTGGCGCGTCCCTGGCGCTTTCCGTGCGACTTGCTGGTCGCGGGGGAGTCCTCGTATCTGCTCTTCGCGTTCGTGAACATCGCCGTGATGCCCGACGCGGGTGCGCTGCGCTTCCTCGCCGAACGAGCAGGAATGGCCCGCGCCGCCGAGATCGCGATGCTCGGAGAACGGCTCCCCGCCGCGAAGGCGCTGGAGTGGGGCCTGGTCAACCGGGTCGTGCCGGACGACGACCGTGTACGCCGAAGGGATGGCGTTGGCGCAGCGTCTCGCGGTCGGCCCCACGATGGCCATCGCGAACATCAAGACAGACTCTCAACGAGACCAGCCAGCCTGACCTGGCGTCACAACTGGCCGTCGAGGCTGACCGCCAGCAGATCCACGGGGGCAGTTTCGATTACCAGGAAGGCCGGAGCGCTTTCATCGAGAAGCGCAGGGCTCAGTTCCAGGGCCGCTGACGGATAGTCTGTGCGCCGTGGTAGGACGGACTACGACGCGGCGCCGACCGGTGCGCAAGATCGTCTGCCGTTCGGACGGCTCGATGTTCGACGTCGAGCAGCGCCGCCGCATATCGGTGGAGGAATTGCGCGACCTGCTGGTCGGCGGGGAAAACTTCGAGGCCGAGACCGAGGAGACCGGGCGCGACTGCACGATGGAGGTGCTCCGCCGGCTGATGGGCGGCGGCGCCCTGGATCCGCTCTCCGGACACGGTGGTCTGCCGATGCCCGGCCTGGGTGGCCTGGGCAACTTCGCCGACCTAATCGGGCTGGCCAAGTCCGCCTCCGACCGCATCAACGCGAATGACTGGGACGACCGGCGCGACGACCGCCCGAGGCGGCCGCGGCACCGCGACCGCTCGGCCGACTGGGCCGGGAACGAGCTGCCCGCACCTGACGGGGGATCAGCGTGAGCAGCGAGCGGGCCAGGCTGGTCGCCGCCACGCTGGTCGGCCTGCTCGGCGGGGAGGCCCGGCGTGCGATCGGCGTGCGACCCGGGCGCCGCTCGGACGACCTCGGATCGGACCGGCAGGCGCAGCGGGCCCGTGCGGTGCGTCAGGCGTTCGAGGACCTCGGCCCGCTCTACATCAAGGTCGGGCAGATGCTCTCCACCCGTCCGGACATCTGCCCCGAGTACCTGATGGACGAGTTCGAGAACCTGCACGCGAAGGTGTCGGTCTCCCCGTTCACCGAGTTCGAGCCGGTGCTGGAGGACGAGCTCGGCGGCGACTGGAAGCGGTACTTCCGCGACATCGACACGACCCCGATCGGGTGCGCCTCCCTGGCCCAGGTGTACCGGGTGCAGCTGAAGTCGGGCAAGGACGCCGTGGTGAAGATCCAGCGCCCCGGTGTTCGCCAGTCGATGCTCGAGGACATGACCCTGCTGGCCAAGGTGGTACGCCAGCTGGCGAAGCGGATGCCGGACCTCAACGACGTCCTCGACCTCGAGGCCATGCTCGACGTCATCTTCACCTCGATGCGCCCGGAGCTGGACTTCACGCTCGAGGGCGAGAACATGGACGCCTTCCGTGACCGGGTAGAGGACTTCGAGACCCTCGCGATCCCCGAGGTCCTTTTCGCCACTCCGCGCGTGCTGGTGCAGGGCCTGGCGCAGGGCAAGTCCATCCGGGACGTCGACAAGTCGGCCTTCACCGACGCCCAGCGAGAGGCGATCGGCCGCGACCTGCTGACGTTCCAGTTCTGGGGTTTCTTCGTCGACCGGCAGTTCCACGCCGATCCGCACCCCGGCAACGTGTTCATCTCGCCGGACGGCGAAGCTACGATCATCGACTGGGGCATGGTCGGCAAGATCGACGCCAACCTCGCGATGTCGCTGATCGTGGTGCTGCTCTCGATGGGCATGGGGGACGGCACGACGCTGGCGCGGACGTGGATCGAGATGGGCCGGGCGACCAAGCGGGCCGACGTAGCCGGCTTCGTCAACGACATGGGCCGCTTCGTGCCCGGCATCGCCGGCCAGTCGCTGGAGCGCTTCAACTTCGGCGTCCAGCTGACCTCCATCCTCAAGTTCTCCAGCAAGCGCGGCATCGCCACCTCGCCGACGATCGCGATCCTCGGCAAGTCCTTCGCCAACGTGGAGGGCTCGATCCGCTACCTCGCGCCGGACCTGTCGATCACTGACGTGTTCGAGGACGAGTTCAAGACCATGGCGCAGGAGCTGGCCCGCGAGGCGCTGGGCAAGGAAGCGATGGCGCGGATGGCGGCGCAGAGCTACCTGATGGCCGTCCAAGGCCCGGGCCAGGTCCGCTCGATCATGGCCGACATGGCCAACCGCGACACCACCTTCCGCATGGGCGAGGACATGAGCCTGCGCTCGCGGCACGAGGACCGGGCCGACGCGCGCGCGAAGGCCTGGCGGCGGGCGGCGCTGGCGGCCGGAGCCGCGGCTTACCTGCTCGAGCGCCGGAACCGCAGCCTCTGACGCGCTTACGCACTGCGTAACTCAGATCACACCGCCGTCGGGGGCTGCCCTCTTGCGGGGGTTTACGCGCCGTGTAAAAATAACGCATCGCGTAAAACCCCCACACCCCCAAGGAGATCGAAATGGCCCGCCGCAAGAACACCCTCACCAAGTTCGTCGAGGACATCGTCGACAGCACCAAGGACTTCGTGGACGACCTGGTCGACCGCGCCAAGGACGTCGAGGAGGACGTGCGCGACGCCGCCAAGAACCTGGTGGACGACGAGGACGAGGCTCCCGTGGCCAAGGACAACGAACTCGCCCAACTGAACAAGGCCATCGCCGAGCTGACCAAGAAGGTCAACGAGCTCGCGCCAAGACCCAACCGGTCTGCCGCCTGATGGCCCGCCGGAAGAACACCCTGACCCGGTTCCTCGAGGACATCATCGACGACACCAAGGACCTGGTCGACGACCTGGTCGACCGCGCCAAGGACGTGGAGGACGACGTCCGTGACGCCGCCAAGAACGTCGTGGACGACGACGAGGACGACGACACCCCGCCGGCCGACGTCGCCGCTCTGCAGGCCACGCTGAAGGAGCTCCAGGCCAAGGTCGCCGAGCTGCAGAAGTCCTCCAAGTAGGACCCCGCCCGCCCGCTGATTCAGGGCCCGTCGCGATCCAGCGGCGGGCCCTGAGCCATTTCTAGGTGCTGAAGCCGCCGTCCACCGAGAGCACCTGGCCGGTGATGTAGCCGGCCTCGGGGGCGCAGAGGAACCCGATCGTGCGGGCGACCTCGCTCGGGTCGGCCAGCCGGCCGGCCGGGACCGCCTCGCCGAGCTGGGTGACCATGTCCGGCGGCATCTCGTCCCGGATCCAGGGACTGGCCACCAGGCCGATCTGGACCGCGTTCACCGTCACGCCGCGTCCGGCCACCTCGCGGGCGGTGCGTTGGACCAGCGTCACCAGGCCGCTCGCGGCCACACCGACCGCGGCCTGGCCGGTGGTGCCAGGGCCGCCCTCCGAGGACACCACCATCACAATGCGCCCGGAGCCCTGCGCGAGCATGTGTCGAAGGGCAGCGACGAGGAGGTAGTGGGGCCCGGACAGGTAGGACGCAATCGTGCGGTCCCAGTCCTCGGCGATGCTCCGCTCCACCGACATGTCGAAACCGAAGCCCCGGCGGGTGGCCATGCAGACCAGATGATCGAGTCGCCCGTGTTGGGCGACGACCTCCTCCACCACGCGCTCGCAGTCCGCGGCCACGCCGAGGAAGCCTTCGTGGACGCTCAGGGCCTCGCTGGGAACGGTGCGGGGCGGGCCGATCCGCGGCCGGTCGCCGATGGCCACCCGGGCACCGGTCTTGTGCAGCTCACGCACGATCTCGACCCCGAGTCCGGAGCCGCCGCTGGTGACCAGCGCGACGGGGCCCATCATTTGAGCAGCCGCTCGTCGGCCAGGCGCCGTTGCTCGGCCCGGGTCTTCACCCGGGTGGTCAGCCCGTGGATGTGCTCCTCGATCAGTTCGTTGAACAGCCCGCGCATCCGGCCGGCCAACCGGTGGTCGATCTCCAGATCGCCGCTGTAGTCCAGGGCGGTCTCGGCCGCGCCACCCGGGCTGAGTTTGATCGTGGCGGCGTACCTGAGCCCGATCTGCGGAATGGCCACGACGTAGTGGGTGTGCTCCCGCGGTGCCGAGTCGTTGACGGCTGCGGTGCCCTCGATCGGGTACTTCAACGGGCCCCAGGTCAGGTTCGCCTTGAAGCGGGCGGACGTGCCGTCCGCGGCCAGGTCGTAAGTGAGGAACTGGATGGACTTGCTCAGGATCGCGTGCAGGTCGCTCATCTCGTCCCAGACCAACTGCACCGGGGCGAGGACACGGGCGTTGCGCTTGAAGTCGGTCTGCACCTCACGCTCCTTTCTTGCGGGCGGCCGAGGTGGCCTTCTTCTTCGGGGGCTCCGGCTCCATCTGCGAGAGCAGCGCATCGATGGTCGTCGAGAGCAGGCGCACCCGGTCACCCATTGCGCGCAGCTCGTCGGCGCGCTGTTCGTCGCGCAGCAGCACCTCGAGCAGTTCACCCGGGTCCCGGATGAGCGCGGTGAGCAACGGGATGTCGCTGTCCGTGGGCCGGTCGACGAACGAGCTGGCGAGAATGCCGGCCAGCACCTCACCGGTCATGTCGGTGCCGGTGTCGTGGTCGACCACGCGGACCTCGACGCCGGTGCGCACCAATTCCTCGACCTTGCGCATCGAGGTCAGCTCACCGCTGCCGGTGTCGTAGAGCTTCCGGTTGGCGTAGCGCTTGATGATGCGCGCCGTGTCGTGAACCGGTTCGGGCGAGCTCACGTGGCGCTCTTGCCCTCGGCCTGGAGGCTGGCGAGCCGATTCACCTTGGCGGTGAGGTCATCGATCGCGGACTTGAGGCTGTCGACCTCGTCGTCCTTGCTCGCCTTGGCGTCGGTGTCCAGTGAACGGCCGCGGGAATCCACGACCCGGCGGGCGACCCTGCGGGCGTCGCCCTCCGCGTCCTTGGCCCGGTCGACGAGGTCGTCGGTCAGGTCCTTCGCGTCGTCGAGGACGTCGCCGAGCAGCGTGGTGATGCTGTTCGGGCGCTTCCGGCGGCTGGATGCGGCCACGGGACCCCTCCCACTGAGCGGTGAACGGCGTGTCTATTTAGACCGCAAATTACACGCTGCGTAGTGCCCGCTCAAGCCGTTGACGAAACGGGGCGGGTCACGGTGCCGGACTCCTCGCCGGACCACCAGGTCACCCGCTGCGCTTCCAGGCTGACGGTGGCCTCGTCTCCCTCCACCCGAGCGCGGCCGGTCCCCGCGAGCAGAAGCCCCCGGACGCTGCTGATCCGCTGCCTCGACCGCTCCACGGTGAGGCAGGCCGGCCCGGTGGACAGTGCGCCGGTCAGCGTGAGCGCGGCAGCAGGCAGGGTGATCGACCCGGCCGGGTCCCAGGTCGCGGGCAGGGCGACCGGGCCGGCGCAGGTGTGCCAGCCCAGTACGGCTCCGGCCCCCGGTGCGGTCAACAGCGCGTGCAGGTGCTCCGGGACGCCGGCGAGGTTCGGCGGCGACGGCTCGAGTGTGCCGGTGAGAAGTGTGGACGGCGCGGGCCAGCTCCCCCAGCCCGCCACCTCGGTGCGGCCCACCCGCGCCACCCGGTCCAGCGTGATGCGCACACCCGTGCGCGACAGCGGCAGGCCCGGCGACGGGTCGTCCAGAACCGTGCCCACCACGCGCCGCCGGTTGCGGGCCAGGTAGCTAAACGCGGTCAGCGGAAGGTCGGGCCGCAGCAGCGTGCCGAGACCCCGCCCGGTCAGCGGGTCCACCAGGTCGGCGGTGCCGCCGGCGATCACCGTGCGGCCGCGGTGGCGGACCAGTACGCCCACGCGATTGTCGCGGCGGATCGCGCGGGCCTTCGAGGAGTCCCGCGGCATCAGGGCCCAGAGGTCGTCACCGTCGCGGTCGAACGCGATCGGGGTGACGTGCGGGCCGCGGCGGCCGGTGACCGCGAGAAACATCACCGCGGCTTCGTCGAGTACGTCGCGCGTGCCCTCGTCGTCGAGCCAGTCCGCGCTCACGTCGGACTCCTTCCGGGAACTCAGTGCCCGATTAGGAGCGTGGCCGGTGGGGTGCGGGTGGTTCAGGCCCGCACCCCACCGGCCCAGTGCGACGTCGACGCGTCCCGGTCGTCGACGGCGCGAGGGCTGTGTGTAGCCCTGCGAATGGTCGCCGAGGAGGGTCAGGCGGCCTTGGTCGTGCGGCGGGTGGTGGTGCCCTGGGTCTCGGCCAGCGCGTTGACGGTCGCGGTGAGTTCGGCGACGGCGGCGGTGAGGGCCTTGAGGTCCGCGGTCGAGGCAGTCTTCGAGGACTTCGACGAGGTCTTCTCCGCGTCGTCGTCCTCGTCGTCGACGACGTTCTTCACAGCGTCGCGCAGGTCCTCTTCGGCGTCCTTCGCGCGGTCGATCAGGTCGTCCACGAAGTCCTTGGTGTCATCGACGATGTCCTCGATGAAGCGGGTGATGGTGTTCTTCCGGCGGGCCATGTCGGATCCCCTTTGCGTCTGAGATGTCGGCTGGTTACGCGGTGCGTAATCGAGAAATTTACACACCGCGTAAGTCTCTGTCAACTGTGGCCTCCGTTACGTTGTGCCGATTCTGAAAGGGGCACAGGTGCCGATCGAGTGCGTGTGCGAGGCCGACATCAAGGCCTCCCCGGCTGCCTGCCTCGACGTGGCCGCAGATGCCTCCCGCTGGACGGAGTGGGCCCGCGACCTCGAGCGCGTCCAGGTGCTCGTCCCCTTCGTCGGCGATCAGCCGATGCGGGTCTCGATCGAGATCGAGATCCTCGGGGTGGAGAAGAGCGCGATCGTCGACGTGGTGGCCGACCCGGAGGCGCACGCCCTGACCTTCGGCCTGGTCGAGTCACCGAGCCTGAGCGAGTTCGCCGGCGGCGTGCGCTTCCGGGCCGACGGCGCGCGGACGCGGATGCACGCCGAGATCAGCGGAACCTTGATCCGTACCTACGCGCCGCGGATCGAGCGCATGGCCTCCCGCAAGATCGAGACCGCCCTGACCCGGGACTTCGTGCGGTTCGTGGAACGCAGTCGCCGGCGCTGACTACGGCAGTGGACCCGCGGGGGCGGTGCTGCTCGCGTTCAGTCGAGGCCGAGCTCGATCAGGCGCTTCGTGATCCGGCGGTCGGTGGAGACGGTGGGGCTGCCGGTCCGCACGTAGGGGTCGCCGTCGAAGTAGCGGTGGAAGATCTGCTCCGCGGTCCGGGTGGCCAGTGCCTGCGTGGTCAGGGTCGGGTTGGGGCCGCCGATCGCGTTGGGCAGTGCGGAGTTGTCGGCGACGAACAGCCGCCTGACGAACCGGGCCTCCCCGCTCGGGTCGAGCACCGAGTCGGCGGCGTCGTGTCCCATTCGCATCGAGGACTGCACGTGCAGGATCAAGGGCGGCCAGTCCAGCCGGATCACCTTGGTGGCGCCTGCGGCGCGCAGCACCTCCGCGGCCCGGTTGGCCATGAACTCGCGGTTGGCCAACGTGCGCGCACTGCGCTTGCGCTTGCCGAGAACCACCTTCGGTGCCGCCCCGTGTTCGTCGGCCGCCATCGCGGACAGCGTGGTGCGGTTGCCCGGCTCGACGTCGTCGTCGACCAGGGTGACGAAGTTCAGCAGCCGGTCGACGTCGGAGAGGATCTCCTTGAGCTCGTTGCCGATCGGGCGCCCGGACGGCCCGTCCCACGCGCCGGTCACGCCGCGGCCGTTGGTGTAGCCACCTCGGGTGCCGGAATCGCTGAAGGTCGTCGCGAAGGCCTGCAGCGCCGGTGGCAGGCCGACGTGCTCGAGGCACCCGCGGCCCGGATAGTCGACCCGCGCGCTGGACCCGGTTCCCTTGGACGAGCCGGTGTAGAAGTCGCACACGCCGACCAGCCAGTCGAAGGCGTGGTCGGTGAACCCGCGCCCGACCCAGTCGTTCGGGTTGGGCAGGCCGGAGTTCAGCCACAGCCGCGGGGTCTCGACGCAACCGCCGGCCAGCACGACGACTTTCGCGTCCTCCCGGTGGTGCTCGCCGGTGCGGGTGTCGCGCCAGGTGACACCGGTCGCCACCGTCTCCGCGCCCCGGGACTCGAAGTGAACCTGCGTCACGTAGGCGTCCGCCCGCAGTTCCACCGCGCGCCCGCCGTCGGCCCAGGCATCGGCGGTGATCGCCATCGGGATGTAGGAGTTGTCCGTCGAGCGCTTCGCCTTGAGGTTGCGCGGGGCGCGGCGGGGCTGGACGCAGCCCTGGAAGCAATAGCCGCACATGGTGCAGCCCTTCGCCTCCGGATAGAGCAGGCGCCGGCTGTCGTTCGTCCGCCCGGCGGTGCCCTGCGGCTGCAGGATCGCGTTCGGCTGCGGGCGGTAGGACTCGCGGGTGATGGTGCGCCCCCGGTTCAGCGGCAGCCCGAGCTTCTGGGCCCCGCGGAAGATGACCTCCTCCTTGGTGCCCATGGCCGCCGGTGCCACCGGCAGGGTCTCCTCGACCCACTCGTAGTACGGCAGGAAGTCCCGGTAGCGGAACGGGAACGGGTGCGCGGTGTCGTAGGCCGCGCGGTCCGCGCCGGTGTATCCCTGGAAGGCGCCGGGCATCGCGCGCAGGGAGTTCGCGTAGTAGTGCAGCGTGGTGCCGCCGACCCCGGCCACCTGCCAGAGGAACGAGGGCTGCGGGAGCTCACGGAACCACGGGGGCTTGGCGTACCGGTCGCTCGGCCCGACCCGGAAGTAGCCGTCGATCAGGTTGTTGGCGTCGTTCTCGTAGTTGGTCCACTCCTGCTCGGGCTTGGCGTGGCGCGGCCCGCCCTCGAGCAGGAGCACGTCGAGCCCGTGCGCCGCGAGCTCCGTGGCCACGACGGGTCCTCCGGCGCCCGCGCCGACGATGATGACGTCTCTCACCGCAGCCCCCGGTGGTAGCCCTTGAACTCCGCCCAACCGTCGCGCGGGGTGCGCCGCCCGGGCGTGAAGTTCGACAGGTCCCAGCCGATCGGGCGGACCGTGGCGGTGCGCGTCGCGTAATCGAAGGCGTGGAACTCGCTGTAGACCGCGAAGGCGGTGAAGTTCGGCAGCGACGCCCCGAGCAGTCCGAGCACGCCAGAGAACGCCGCGCGCATCGGCTCGGACAGGTCGCCGTCGAGCTGGGCGGCGATCGCGGGGCTGTCCTCCTCGAGGCGCCGGAACGCCTCGGTCTTCTCCACGTGCGAGAGGTTGGCGTACGGCGAGGCAGGGAACGGCCCGGCCACCGCTGCCGGGTTCACCTGGACGGCCAGGGAGTTCAGCAGCATCGCCACCAGCAGGGTGATCGGGACCGTGCGGTCGGAGGCGAACAATTCCTGCAGGGCGTCGTCCATCGCGCCGAGCGCCTCCAGCGGCACCGGCGGCAACGGGCCCGGTGCGGTGGCGCTCGTGCCGGTCAGCAGCGCCTGCGCCACCGGGCGCAGCATCTCGTCCGAGGCCGGCACGTACCGGTCGAGGCCGTAGAGCAGGAACTCTCCCGCGCCCGCCTCGACCCCGCCCGGGGTCGGGCTGGTCTCGCCCTGCGCCCGGGACCAGGCGTCCGGCCCGGGCACCACCCACGCGGCCAGGCCGCGGTAGGTGTCGAGGGAGAGGGCGTGCAGCGCGTCGGCCGGACCGGCCGACGGAGCCCCGACGGGAGCGGGGGCCAGGGGCACCGCGGCCACCGCCGCGGGGCGAAGCAGGACGGCGGCTCCGAGCACGCCGAACTGCGCGAGGAACTGGCGGCGGCGCAGCATCCGGGCATTAGAACACCGCCGGCACGCTCAAACGGGGCGGGAGCTACCACAAAACGGTCGTTCGGTGGTGAAATTGGCGTATGCACGCACGCCGCCGAGCCTTGAGCGCGGGCGCGGTACTCGCCGCGAGTGCCTCGATCGTGCTCGGAGCGGCCCCCGCGCAGGCCGCCTGCGGCGCGGAGAGCAACGCGCAGTGGCAGGTCGGCGCGCAGCTCGGCCCTGCTCCGGTCGAGCTCACGGGCACCGGCGGGCCACTGGCCGCGCTGCTGTCCGTCCTCCCGGTGAGCGGGGTGGCGGTGGAGGACGCCTCCGGGCAGAACCTGCTCCGTCTGGACGCCGCCAGCGTCCGCACCCGCACCGAGAGCCCGGCGCTGCCGGACGAGTCGGCGCTTCCCGGCGACCTGGGCTTGGCCGAGCCCGTCGGCGGCGTGACGGTGACGGAGGCCGGGCGGGCCCGCGCGGCGCAGGCCGCCGCAGCGCAGTCCGCAGCCAACCGCCCGGCACAGCCCTCGTCGCAGGTGGATTCCGCATCAGCGCCGCGTTCGACCCAGGTCCCGTTACGGGCCGCAGGCCAGGGCAACGAGCTCGCCAGCCCGTTCAACTGGGTGCCGATCGAGTCTTTCGGCCTGCTCGGCCCGGATGACGGCGGCCTGCCGTGGGCGGCCGGCCTGGCCGTGCTCGTGCTGGGCGCCGGGGTCGCAAGTGTCACCGTGGTCGCGCGCCGCGGCCGCATCGAGGCTGGGTAATCTCACCGGGTGTATCCCGGGATCCACGCCGCGTCCACACCGGACAAGGCGGCCGCCGTCATGGCGGGCAGCGGCCAGGTCCTGACGTACCGTCAGCTCGACGAGGCGTCCCTGCGGCTGGCCCACGTGCTGCGCGCGGCCGGCCTTCGCCGCGGTGACGTGATCGGCCTGGTCACCGACAACCGGCTGGAGGCCTTCGAGGTCTACTGGGCGGCGCTGCGGTCCGGGCTGTACTTCACCGCGGTCAATCATCACCTCGCGCCGGAGGAGGCGCACTACATCCTGCGCGACGCCGGGGTGAAGGCGCTGGTGGTATCGGCCGGGAAGGCCGAACTCGCGACGGCGGTGCGTGACGCGGCCGACGTGAGCGTGGCACTGGCCTACGGCGGAACGGTCCCGGGTTACGACGACTACGCGGTCGCACTCGCCGGGGCGCCGGTCGATCCCCTGCCCGACCAGCCGCGCGGGTCGATGATGCTCTACAGCTCGGGAACGACGGGACGGCCCAAGGGGGTCCGCCCCCCGCTGTCGCACCGCCAAGTCCACGAGGCCGGCGACCCGCTGGTCCAGCTGAACCACGACGTGTACGGGATCGACGCCGACACCGTCTACCTGTCCCCGGCGCCGATCTACCACTCGGCCCCGGTGAAGTGGTGCCACTCCGTGCACGCCTACGGCGGCACCGTGGTCATGATGGAGCGCTTCGATGCCGAGGGTGCGCTGCGGGCGATCGCCGATCACAAAGTGACGCATGCTCAGTTCGTGCCGACCATGCTGATCCGGATCCTGAAGCTGGATCCGGCCGTCCGTGCGCGTTACGACGTCTCCAGCCTGCGGGCCGCGGTGCACGCGGCCGCGCCGTGCCCGGTGGAGGTGAAGCAGGCGATCATCGCCGAGTGGGGCCCGATCGTCTGGGAGTACTACGGCTCCACCGAATCGCTGGGGGTCACGATCATCGACCCCGCCGAGGCGCTGGCCAGGCCCGGCTCGGTGGGCCGCCCGGTACTCGGCGTGCTCCACATCTGCGACGAGGACGGCGCCGAACTACCGCCGGGTGAGATCGGCACTGTGTACTTCGAGCGCGCCGAATTCTCGGGGAAGGGGGGCCTGCCGTTCAGCTACCACAACGACGACGAGCGGACGAGGTCCGCGCAGCACCCTGCGCACCCGACCTGGGGGACAGTCGGCGACCTCGGCTACGTCGACGACGACGGCTACCTGTTCCTGACCGACCGCAAGGCGTTCATGATCATCTCCGGCGGAGTGAACATCTACCCGCAGGAGGTGGAGAACGCCCTCGCGCTGCACCCCGCGGTGCACGACGTCGCGGTGATCGGCGTGCCGGACGCGGAGATGGGGGAGTCGGTCGCCGCGTTCGTCCAGCCGCCGGCCGGCGTCCAGGGAACGGAGAAACTGGCCGAGGAGATCATCGCCTTCGTCCGGTCCCGGATCGCCCACTACAAGGCTCCGCGCACGGTCACCTTCGTCGAGACGCTGCCGCGCACACCGACGGGCAAGCTGGTCAAGGGTCGGCTACGAATCCTGGGGTGAACTCGATCCAGCCCAGCAGTGATGAGACCCCAGGGGAGCCCGTGACCGCCGCCCAGGCCGAGCTGCAGCCGGAGTTCGTCGATCGCATCACCAGCGCGCTGACCGAGCTCGACGCCCTGCACAACGAACTGGGGGCGGCGCGGCAGCGCCTGCAGCGCCTCACCGCCGACCTCGGAGGCGGCCGGGGGAACGACGACGCGGCCGAGGTCACCAACGGCGGACCGCAGAGTTCGCTGCCGTCCACGCTGCCCACCACGCTCACGGCCCGCGAGTTCGAGGTGCTGGGACTGCTTGCCGCCGGCTTCACCAATGCCGCGATCGCGGAGCGCCTGATGATCGCGGACGGCACCGCGAAGAAGCATGTGTTCCGGGTCCTGCGCAAGCTCGGGGTGACCAACCGCTCGGAGGCCGTGGCCTGCTGGTTCCGGGCGGGGCAGCCGGCAACTTAGCTCTAGCGCGGTCGCCACTGGACGGTTAGTCTGGACACAGCGTCTGTCTGACCAGTTGGCGGTTGCCCATGACCATCTCGGAAACGCGTCCGACCCCGGCCGAGCCCGAGCCGAAGCTGCCCCGGCTCGGCCTGACCGCCGACGCGGGCAGCGACCTCGGTGGCCGGCTCACCCCGGCCCCGAAGGGTCAGCGCGGCGGCGCGACCGTGTGGGCGCTCGCCGGCCTGTTCTGGTGCGTGCTCGCCGGGCAGGCCGTGGTCCGCTGGGTGCTCTCCGACGAGCAGTTCTCCCCGGCGCCGATCATCGGCCCGGACGAGATGAGCGACGGCCGGATGGTCGCGCTGCGCTGCTTCGAGGTCCTTTCCGCGCTCGTGCTGGTCTGGTTCCTCTGGTACTGCGTGATCAAGCCGTGGCGGAAGAACCACCGGCTCAGCCTGGACGGCAAGTTCGTCATCGGTGGCCTGTGCGCGCTGGGGGCCGACGCGTTCCTCAACATCCACAGCTACCTGTTCGCGTGGAACGGCAACAACGTCGACATGGGCGTGTGGTCGTCCTTCATGCCGTTCCACAACGAGGAAGCCTCGTCGCGCTACGCGGAGTCCATCCTCTGGGGCCCGCCGATGTACGTGTACTTCTGCGCCGGCGTCGCGATCGTCGCCTGCCGGTACGCGGTGCCGCTGCGCGCGCGCTACCCGAACATGTCCAACACGACGCTGTTCAGCCTGGTCTGGCTGGGCGAGTTCGCGTTCGACTTCGTGGTCGAGAACATCGCGATCCGGGCCACCCACGGGTACGCCTACGCCCAGACCTACGGGCCGCTGACCATCTGGGACGGCTCGGTGCACCAGTTCCCGCTCTACGAGTCGTTCCTGGTCGCGACGTTGGGCGCCCTGTTCACCTGGATGCGGATGAGGGCGATGGAGGACCCGGACGGGCTCTCGCCGGTCGAGCGCGGCTTCGAGCGCTGGCGCCCCGGCATGCAGCCGTTCGTCCGCACCTTCGCGGTGATCGGGTTCTGCTGCGTGACGATCGTGATCGTCTACCACCTGGCCTTCAACTGGCTCGGGCTCGTCGGCACCAGCTACGCCGACCTGCCGAGTTACCTGCTCGCCGGGTGAAAGGCCGGTTGAAATGCTTGACCGAATCGTCCGTATCGCGCAGACTGAACACACTGTCTAGTCGCTCTGTATAGATGAGCGCGGCTCACCGCTGCGCCGACCATGGAGAACCTCGATGAGATTCGAGATCGACCCGCACAACCCGGCCCCGGGCTACGGCGAGCTGCTGCCGCACCCGTCGGGCATCGTTGCGTCGGACTTCGACGCCTGGTTCTTCCTGTTCTGGGCCGGCCTGCTGGTCGTCGGCATCGCCCTGCCGTGGGCGCTCAAGCGCGCGTTCCTGCACAAGGACTACCTGCCGATCCTCATGCTCGGCGCCGGCCTCGGCACCTCGCTCGGTGAGCCGATGCTCGACCTGGTCGGGCACCTGCGCTGGTCGGAGAACCTGCACGGCCCGGCGTTCACGAACTTCGGCATCCCGGTGCCGATCCTGATTCCACCCTGTTACGCGCTCTTCATGGGCCTGGAGGCGTACTGGGGCTACCTGATCATCCAGCGCGGGATCAGCGTGAAGAATTTCTTCATGCTCTTCGCCGCCTGCGGCGCCTCGGATGCGCTCATGGAGCACCCGGGCGTGATCATGGGCGTCTACGAGTACTACGGCAAGCAGCCCTTCGAGTTCTACAAGTTCCCCTTCTACTGGTCGTTCACGAACGCGGCGGCGATCATCTCGATCTCGGTCGCGCTGCACTACCTGTGGCCGCTGGTGAAGGACAACGCGAAGCACCGTCTGCTGGTCATCCCGCTCGGCATCATCGTCACCACCGCCGTCGAGATGGGCACCGGCTTCCCGGTCTTCCTCGCGATCAACACCGACCTGCCGACCGCCGTCCAGTGGATCATCGGGTCCGGCACGCTGATCATTGCGACCGCCTGGGTCTGGGTTCTCGCGCAGATGGTGTGCGACAACGACTCCGAGCTGGAGTGGACCTTCTGGGGTCTGTTCAAGTCGCGGTTCATGCTCCCGAAGCAGCGTGAGGCCTACATCAAGGGCATCACCAAGCCGAAGGCCCCCGCGGCGTCCACCAAGGGTCAGGAAGAGCGCGAGCCGCAGATGGCGCGCAACCTCAACCCAGGCACGGCAGCGACCTGACGCTGCGCCGGCACACCTTGCGTCCGGCTGACTGTGGCCTGTAGGCCACAGTTGGCCGGACGCATCGCTTCTCGAGGAGATCGACGATGACCAAGCAGGTTCAGACCGTCATGGCGTGGAGCGGCGTCGCGTTCGTCGTGGTCTTCTTCGCGGGCTTCCTGATCAGCGGCTTCTTCCCGCCGGTGGAGCCCGACGACACCCCGCAGCAGATCGCCGACCGCTACATCCAGGACCAGGACCGGATCCGGGCGGGCATGGTCATCATGATGATCGCCTGCGTCTTCCTGATGCCGTTCGCGGCGATCGTCAGCGCCCAGATGGCCCGGATCGAGGGGCGTTGGACGCCGCTGACCTTCCTGAATCTCGTGGCCGGCGCGGTCGGCACGGTGGCCGCGTTGTTCCCGGTCATTCTCTTCATCGGCATCGCCTACCGCCCGGAGAACCGGGACCCCGAACTTCTGCAGGCGCTGAACGACTTCGTCTGGGTGCCGTTCATCATCAACTGGCCGCCGGCGTTCGTCATGGCGCTGTGCATCGCGACGGTGATCTTCGCCGACCGGCGTGCGACCCCCGTCTTCCCGCGCTGGATCGCCTACTTCATGTTGTGGACGGCGATCGCCTTCCTGCCGGCCACCGCCCTGCCGTTCTTCTACGACGGGCTGTTCGCCTGGAACGGCCTGCTGACCTTCTGGATGGCGGCGGTGTTCTTCGGCAGCTTCTACCTGGTCATGTCCTACGCCTGTCTGCGGGCCATCAAGGCACAGTTCGCCCCGGGGAGCGCCGAGGCCGAGGCCCAGATTCCGGACATGCTGCCCGCATGACGGTGCACACGAAGACTGGGCCCTCGGCGCCCGTTCAGCGGGCGATGGCCTGGTGCGGCGTCGCGTTCTGCGTCGTCTACGGCACCGGCATCCTGATCGCCGGCTTCATCCCGCCGCCCTCGCCCGACGACAATGCCGCCGAGATCTCGGCGTTCTTCGCCGACAACACCGGGCGGATCCGCACCGGCACCCTGCTGATGATGCTCGGCGGGGCGGTCATGATCCCGTTCTTCGCGGTGCTGACCCTGCAGATGCGCCGCATCCACGACCGCTTCGACGGACTCGCCCTGGCCCAGCTGCTGGCGGGCGGCATCGCGGTCTGGGTGTTCACCCTGCCGCCCATTGTCTTCGCGGTGGCGGCCTTCCGGCCCGGGCAGGACGAGAACGTCACCCAGATGCTCAACGACCTGGGCTGGTTCCTGTTCGTCTGGAACCTGGGCACGGTCACCTGTCAGGCGATCGTCATCGCGGTCGCGATCCTCTCCGATCGCAACCCTGATCCGGTCTTCCCGCGCTGGGTCGCCTATCTGAACGTCTGGGTCGCGATCGGCTTCCTGCCCGGCGCGCTGCTCACCTACTTCAAGACCGGGATCGTGGCCTGGGACGGCCTGTTCGCGTTCTGGCTTGCCGCGGTTATGTTCTTCACCTGGATCCTGGTGCTCTTCTGGGCCACGCTCCGCGCGGTCAACCGCGAGGCGCAGCAGGCGGTCCAGGCCGTCGAGATGGGAGTTCCCGCATGACCGCGGAGGTCGAGGCCCCACCAAAGGGCCCAGCCCGGCAGGGGCACGTGCCGGGTGAACCTGGCCTGTGGGTGTTCCTGCTCGGCGACATGGTCGTGTTCGGGATCTTCTTCGGCACCATCATGGTGCTGCGCGGCCGGCACACCGAGGAGTTCGTCAGCTCGCAGGAGACGCTGCACCTCGAGTGGGGCGTGGTCAACACGATCATCCTGCTGACGAGTTCGTTGTTCGTCGTGATCGGGATGCACCTCGCCCGTGAGCGCAACCCCAAGGCTCCGCGGTTCTTCCTCGCCGCGATCGCGTGCGGGCTGATGTTCGCCGGCGTGAAGGCCGTCGAGTACACCTCGCTGGTGCAGGACGGCCACACCGCCTCGGTGAACGACTTCTACACCTACTACTTCATGTTCACCGGCATCCATCTCGGCCACGTGGTGATCGGCATGGGTGCCCTGCTGGCCGCGACGAAGATCTCCAAGCCCACCTCCACCGGCACCCACCGGATGGCGTCGCTGGAAGGCATCGCGAGCTTCTGGCACCTGGTCGACCTGCTCTGGATCATGTTGTTCGCGACGCTCTACCTGGTGCGGTAATCGATGAAGACATTGATGGAGAGTTCCACGACCAAGGGTTCCGCGATCGTGTGGGCCGCCCTGGTCGTGTTCACCGTGCTCTCGTTCATGCTCGGCGGCGAGCACCTGATCGACAACAAGACGCTGGCTGCGGTGATCGTGGTGGGCATCGCCGCGATCAAGGTCCGTCTCGTCGGCCTGCACTTCATGGAACTCAAGGGCGCACCGATCGCGTTGCGTGCGGTCTTCGAGGCCTACTGCGTCGTGCTGTTTCTCGCACTGATGGGGATCTACGTCTTTGCCTGAGCCGGTTCGTCGATCACAGCACAGTCGCTGGTCCGCCGCGTCGTTCGTGGGTGGATCCGAGGGCCGGGTCGACACCCTCGACAACACCCGCTGCGATCCGGAGGTCTGCTGGACCACCGGCAACGTCGCGGACGCCTTCCCTGGCGTCTTCACCACGTTCACGTTCTCCTTCGTGCACGAGCCGATGGAGATCGCGATGCGCCGGATGTTCGCGACCCTCGGCGTCTTCACCGCGGAGGACCTGGCCGTCTCGCCGCGGGTCGAGGACCAGTTCTGGAACGCCTTCGCCGGCCGCGCGGCGGCGAACATCGACCAGTTCCGCCGGGTGGCCGGGCTCCTGCCGGGAACCTCGGCCACCGCGATTGAGCAGCAGCTGTTCGGCTACGTGCGCCCGGAGACGGTCGACGACAACACGATGCGCCGTTACCCGGCGATCCTGGCCAAGGCGCCGCGCGCGATCGTCACCCTGCCCAAGCGGCACGACGCGATGTTCGCCGACCTGCGCGCCTGGCGCCTGGCCTCCCTGGCCCGGGTGCCCGAGCTCGACGAGGCCGGTTGCCTGGAACTGATCGGGGCGGCCAAGCACCGCTTCGGCCGCTTCATGCTCGAGCACCTCATCGTCGCCTTCGTCAGCTCCGGCCTCGCGGACCGGCTCACCGAGCTGGTCGCCAAGGCCGACCGGCCGGGCCTGGAGGCGCAGCTGCTCTCCGGCGTCGGCTCGGACGAGAACGAGGTCGCCCTCGACCTGTGGGAGCTCGCCCACGAGCGGCTCGACCTGCCGACCTTCCTCGACCGGCACGGCTACCACGGGCCGAACGAGGGTCAGATCTCCGGCGTCTCCTGGCGCGAGGACCCCTCGCCGGTGCTGACGCGGCTCGCGGACTACCGCGCGATCGGTCCCGACGACCCGCGCGCCCCGCACAACCGCACGGCGGCCCAGGCCCGGATGCGCGACGAGGCGGCCGCCGAGCTGTCCGGCAGCTCGCGGCTGACCGGCGTTCAGGTCCGGCTGCTGGTCAAGCTGACCGGCCGCTTCCTGGCCCTGCGCGAGCAGGGCAAGGCCGGCTACCTGCTCACCTTCGACGTCACCAAGGCCGCCTGCCGCCGGCTCGGCGCGCTGCTGGTCGAGCGCGGCGTGCTGACCGACCCCGAGGACGTGTTCCACCTCAGCCACGGCGAGCTCGTCGACGGGTTGACCGACCTGCCCGGCGGCCTGTCGGTGGCCGAGCTGGTCGCGACCCGGCGTGCCCTGTTCGCCGAACGTCAGGACCTGCGGCTGCCGCAGGCCTGGGCCGGGCTGCCGGAGCCGACCAAGGTCGAGGCGCCGACCGCCGGCGGGTCGCCCGTGGGCACCCTGGTCAAGGGCCTGGCCGCGAGCAGCGGGGTTGTCACCGGCCGCGCCCGGGTGGTCCGGGATCCGGGGACCGCCGAGTTCGACGACGGCGACATCCTGGTCTGCGAGAACACCGACCCGGGCTGGATCTCCCTGTTCATGGTCGCGGCCGCGGTGGTCACCGACCAGGGCGGCATGCTCAGTCACGGCCCGATCGTGGCCCGCGAGCTCGGCCTGCCCTGTGTGTGCGGGACTGAGGACGGGAGCCGGCGGATCGCGGACGGTCAGATGGTCCGGGTGGACGGCGATGCCGGCCTGGTAGCCATCATCGGCTGAAACTGCATCTCCTGACACTTTCGCCCCAGCCGTATTACGACAAATCTCCCAAACCTGGGCATTTCCTCACGTCCGGATAAACCGACGTTGGCCCGGTTCCCGATGGGATTGAGCCCAGTTGATCTCGTAGCGTCACGGAGGCCTCACTATGCGGATGATCAAGCGCACCGCTGTCGCGCTCGGCGTGGGCTCGGCCCTGGTTCTGGGGTCGGCCGGCTTCGCGCTGGCGACGCCGACGGCGAACCCGGCCGCGCCCGTGGTGGTGGCTGATGACGACGACGGCCTCGGCGGTCTGCTCGGCGCCCTGCTCGGCGGGGACGACGATGACGACGACGTCGGCCTGGGTGACGACGATGACGACGACGACGGCCTGCTCGGCGGCCTGCTCGGCGGCCTCCTCGGCGACAACGACGGCGCGGACGACGACGGCAACGACGTCGAGGTCGTGTGCGACGACGAGGATGCCGACTCCGACGGCGCGGAGCTGCTGAACATCGAGGGCCTGCACCTGCTCGCGATTCTCAACGATGTCGAGGTGCTCGGCCTGGACCTCGGGAACTGCGGCGACGATGACGACGACAACGACGGCCTGCTGGGCGGGCTGCTCGGCGGGCTGCTCGGCGGCGACGACGACGATGACGACGACACCGCCCTGACCACCCTCGGCGACGACGGTGATGACGACGACAGCGTCGACTTCGACCAGAACCTCGACAACGACGAGCAGAACGGCGAGGACGCTGAGGACGAGCTGCTCGGCGGCGGGCTGCTCGGCGGCTGACTTTTACCCGGGCGCGCCCCGCCGACGCGCCCGTCACACGACACGGGGACCCTCACGGGGGGTCCCCGTGTCGTTGCGTTTCCTGGGTCACATCGGCTTGCTCACGCTAGAAAAACAAACGTTCGTAAGGTACTTTTGACCCATGACGGTGATGGACCGCTTCCGGCTCGACGGCAAAGTCGCGATCGTGACGGGCGCGTCCGCCGGCCTGGGGGTCTCGATCGCCCAGGCGCTGGCCGAGGCCGGTGCCGACGTCGGGCTCGGAGCCCGGCGGGTGGAGGGCCTCAAGGAGACCCAGGTCCTGGTGGAGGCCGCCGGTCGCCGCGCCCACTGCGTGGCCACCGACATCGCCGAGCCGGACGACTGCCGCCGGCTGGTCTCCGAGACCCTCGCCGAGTTCGGCCGGGTGGACATCCTGGTGAACAACGCCGGGATCGGCCGGGCGATCGCGGCGTCGAAGGAGACCCCCGAGAGCTTCGACGAGATCCTGCGGGTCAACGTCCGCGGCAGCTTCCTGATGGCCCAGGCCGCCGCCGCGGCGATGACCGAGGGCGGCTCGATCATCAACATCTCCTCGATCATGGCGTTCTGGTCGGTCGGCATGCCGCAGGCCTCCTACATGGCCAGCAAGGCCGGGCTGCTCGGCATGACCAAGGACCTCGCCCAGCAATGGGGCTCGCGCAAGAACATCCGCGTCAACGCGATCGCGCCCGGCATCTTCCAGACCGAGATGACCGGGCACTTCTTCCACGAGCTGATGGAGCGTCAGGCCCCGTCCATCCCGCTCGGCCGCGCGGGGGACCCAACCGAGCTCGCCTCGGCGGTCGTGTTCCTCGCGAGCCCCGCCGCCTCCTACATCACCGGCGAGACCCTGGTCGTCGACGGTGGCCGGACCGTCCTCTAACGAAACGAGACTCTCTGTGGCAACCGCACTCCTGGTCGTCCTCACCAGTCCCGTCGAGGGACGCGAGGACGAGTACAACGACTGGTACACCAACGACCACCTCGCCGACGTGCTCTCCGCCGCCGGCTTCGCCGCCGCACAGCGGTACAAGTTCGCGCCGAGCAAGCTCTCCCGGCATCCGGCTGCGCCGTACCTGGCCATCTACGAGGTGGACGCGGACAAGCGCGAACAGGCCGAGAAGCTGCTGCTGGAGACGGCCAACACCCCGGCCATGCCGATCAGCGATGCGATGGGACCGCGCCCGATCACCTGGTGGTTCGAGAGCATCAGCGACCGGGTCGAAGCCGGGAACTGACATGGGACTGCCGTCGGTGCGTCCCCCGTCCCTGAGAGCCGTCTTCGACAAGGTCGAGCGGACTGTGGGTGCGCCGCTGGAGGACGCCGTCGCCTCCCCGCGCTACGGCAAGGCGGTCTCGTTCTGGGTGAACGGCCCGCGGGCGGTGCACCGCGGCGTGCGCGGCGCGGTCGACAGCAAGCTGGGCAGTGTCCTGCACGCGCTCAACATCCCGACCCGCAGCGACGTCAACCGGCTCAACCGCCAGCTCGCGGTGCTGACCGCGGAGGTTCGCGCCCTCTCGCACCGGCCACCCGATGGCACCTAGCCTTCCCCGGCCTTCCCTGCCCGGCCTGCCCGGCCTGGACGGTGTCCGCAAGGACCTCGAGCGCAACGCGCTGCGGTTGCGCAACGGGATCAAGTACGCGACCGGCGGCGAGTTCGCCCCGCCCGCCCCGACCGCCAGCGACGTGGTGTGGGCCGAGGGCAACGTGCAGCTGCGCCGGTACCGCCGTGAGGGTCCGCCCCGGTACGCCACGCCGCTGGTGAGCTTCCTCGGGCTGGTCGGCCGGTCGTACGTGTTCGACCTGTGGAAGGGCAACAGCATCGTCCAGCTGCAGATGGACGCCGGCTTCGACGCGTACGTCCTGGACTGGGGCGTGCCCGACGAGCAGGACTCGGCCAACACGCTCGAGACCTACCTGCAGGGCTACCTCCCGCGCGCGCTGAAGGCGGCGATGGCCACCAGCGGCGCCGACGAGGTCAACCTGATGACCTACTGCATGGGCGGGGCCATGGCCCTGCACGCGCTCGCCGCCCAGCCCGAACTGCCGGTGCGCTCGCTGGTCACGATGGCGACGCCGATCGAGTTCCGCTACCTCGGGCCGCTGATCGATGCGCTGCGCAACGGGGACATCGACCCGGATGACGTGCTCGACCACACCGGCAACCTGCCCGGCTCGGTGGTCCGGGAGAGCTTCAAGTCCCGCAAGCCGACCGGTGACCTGGTGAACTACGCGAACCTCTGGCAGAACCTCTGGAACGACGACTACATGGAGGGTCACCAGGCGATCGGGCGCTGGCTCCATGAGCACATCCCGTTGCCCGGCGCGCTGTTCAAGCAGGTCGTGCCGCAGTGGCTGGCCGGCAACGGCTTCGTCAACGACACCCTGCACCTGGGTGGGCGCCCGGCGCCGTTGCGCCCGGGTCACCGCTCCGGTGCTCGCCGTCATCGCGACCCGCGACGACATCACCACCGAGGTCTCGACCACGCCGATCGTCGACGTGCTCACCGGCACCAGCGTCGAACTGATGAAGGTCGACGCCGGCCACGCCAGCCTGTTCAGCGGCCGCAAGGCCGTCAAGGGCGTCATGCCCCCTGTCCTGGACTGGATCGCATCGAACAGCGACAAGAAGTGAGGAGTCGACCCGCCATGACGCTGGTTGAACTGACCGCGGACGACGCGGACGCGGTGCTGGAGTTCTTCTTCGAACTCAGCGCGGAGGAGAAGACCTTCTTCTGGGACGACCTCACCGACCCCTCGGTGGTGGCGCGCTGGGTGGGGGATCCGCGGCGCAGCCCGATGTGCATCGTCGACGACGGCAAGATCGCCGCCTTCGCCGCGCTGGTGCCGCAGACCGAGTGGAGCAGCCACGTCGCCGACCTGGTGCTGGTCGTCGCCGGCCACGCGCGCCGGCGCGGGCACGGCCGCAAGCTGGCCCAGGCCATGCTGATCGGCGCGCTCCGCCGGGACTTCACCAAGGTGACCGCGGCGGTGTCCGCCGACCAGCCGGGCGCGATCGCGATGTTCCAGGGCATCGGATTCCAGGCCGAGGCGCTGCTGCGCGACCACCTGCGCGACCCGGAGACCGGGCAGTTGCGCGACCTGGTGATCCTGTCCCATCTCGTCGAGGAGACCTACGCGCACATGCTCGCCGCCGGGCTCGACCAGGCGACCGAATGACCGACCCTGACCTCGGGGCCGCGACGGAGCAGTGGATCCGTTTCGGCCGGGAACGGATCCTCGTCCGCGACGTCGGCGAGGGCCGATCCGACGACCCGTCCGTCCTGCTCATCAACGGCATCGGCGCCCACACCCGGATGTGGGGGCTGATGGAGCGCACCCTGGCCGGCTCCCGGGTGATCTCCTTCGACGCCCCGGGAGCCGGCCGCTCGTCGACACCGCTCGGCCTCACCTCGGTGCGCGCTCTCGCCGAGCTGTCCGCCCAGGTGCTCGATCATCTCGAGGTCGGGCAGGCCGATGCGGTCGGCTACTCGATGGGCGGGATCGTGCTGCAGCAGCTGCTCGCCGACTTCCCGGCCCGGGTCCGCCGCGCGGTGCTGGTCGGAACCTCGCCGGGGATCGGTGCGGTCTACGGCCCGGCGCTGTCCATGCTCAACGTCAGCACTCCCGTGCGTTTCCTCTCCGACCGGCTGTACCAGCGCTCGGTGGGTTCCCTGGTCGGCGGCCGGGCGCGCAACGACAAGGCGTGGGTCTCCGACCACCTGCCGGTGCGGATGCTGCACCGCCCGAGCCTGACCGGCTACAGCCGGCAGGTGGCCTCCCTCGCGACGTGGTCCGGGCTGCCGCTGCTCGGCCGCATCCGCCACCCGGTGCTCGTCCTGGCCGGTGACGACGACCCGCTGACCCCGGTCGCGAACGCCAAGATCCTGGCCCACCTGCTGCCCAACGCCCGGCTGCACGTGATCCCCGGCGAGGGTCACCTGATGCCGCTGGACGACACCAGCGTCGCACCGCCGATGATCCGCGACTTCCTCGCCGCCGCCGACCTGGACCGCGCCCCCGTGTGGCAGCAGGGCGCCGTGGTCGACGCGGCTGAGCTGCACGCGGCCCTCACCGGAAAGCGGCTGCAGTTGCAGCCCTGGCCCTGGGGCGCCGTCAGCGCCCTGCAACGCCGCCGCTGGCTCAACCGCCGCGCCTGACCGCGTGTGGACAACTCTCGATAGGGGGTGTCACCCCCAATCGAGGGTTATCCACAAGGCGCTCCGGTCCACCGTTCATCCACAGATCTCGGGTGAGCGCGAGGACGGCGCGCTATTTGGCTGACGCTGCGGCGCATGACGCCAGAACTCCTGCATCTCATGTCCACTCAGGCGAACGTCTTCACTGCGGCCCAAGCTGACGCGTTGGACCTCACCTACACAATTCGGCGAGCGTTGGTGCGATCGGGGGTGCTGCGCGAGCTCCGACAAGGAATATTCACCACGCGTGAGCAATGGGAGTCGGAGGACGACCGAGGCCGACATCGCATCGTCCTCGCAGGTGCGCTGCTCATCCGCGGTTGGCAACCGCGTGTGACGCCCTATCGGTATGTCGGCGGTCTTCGCAGCGCCGCCTTTCTCCTGGACCTTCCTTTCCAGCCCGACGCCGCACTGGTCGAGGCGTTGAATCGGGAGGATCGCAGGCGCCTGTCTCCAGAAGCGAAAGCCATCGAGGCTGAGATCGCACGGATCCGCCGCGGAGAAGGGCCCTGGCGCGTCGACCTCATCAGCTCCGACCGGTGTCGACGCACTTATCGCAACGGTGTGAATGTCCGACCGGCCACTTCGCCGCCGGAGCACCTCGTCCTGAACCAGGGCGTGCCCATCACCTCGATGGCCCGAACGGCCGTCGACCTCATGCGTGACGGGAGACCCGTCGACGCGGTGATCGCGGCGGACGGCGCGCTGCACCTGGGCGTCGAGCATTGCGATCTCGAGCGCGTGGGCCGCTTCTGCTCCAGTTGGTCCAACGGCCAGCAAGCGCTCGATGCAATCGCCTTCGCCGACGGGCGAGCGGAGTCCGCCGCGGAGTCCTTGGCCCGGTACACGTGCGCACAGCATGTGGAGATCCCAACGCCGGAACTCCAGGTCGAGCTCTACGACGGACGGGGCCTCATCGGCCGCGTCGACCTGTTCTTTCGTAAGTTCCGAGTGGTGCTCGAAGTCGACGGATACATCAAGTACACCGATCCGTGGTGCGGCGATCCTGAGGAGGCACTCCGGCGTCAGCACGAACGAGAAGCCAGGCTGCGAACGGCGGGATGGACAGTGGTCCGGACGACGTGGGAGGAGCTGACGACAGACCCCGCCGGTTTCATCCGTCGGTTGCTCGCCGCCTTCGCTGAGGCTGCGTAGCCGGCAACGATGCGTCCTGTGGATAACCCTCGATAGGGGGTGACACCCCCAATCGAGGGTTATCCACAGTGAGGGGGCGTCAGTTGATGGTGTGGCCGGCCGCTTCGAGCATGCCCGCCCAGGTGTGGACCTTCACCCGGGCACCGGAGCCGCGCTTCTCGCCCAGGGCGATCTCGGCGGCGTCGAGGGTGTTCCAATGGTCCAGGGTGACGAGCTGCTCCACCCGGGACCGCACCAGTTCCGCCGCGCTGCCCGGGGTGACCTCGCGGGCGAGCAACTGCTCGCGGTCACCGAGAAGCACCTCGACGGTGTGGTCGGCGTCGGAGCGGTTCGTGCCGATCACGCCGGTGGCTCCGCGCTTGACCCAGCCCGCGGCGTACTCCCCGATCTCGACCTGACCACCGAGCACGCGGTGCTCCGCCGTCGGCACGATCTTGTTGTCCGCGTCGAACGGCACGCCGGGCACCGGTACACCGAGGTACCCGATCGAGCGGAACACCAGCCCGACCGGCAGGTCCTCGGTGCCGTCGCCCTTCTTGATGCGCAGCCCCTCAACCCGGTCGGTGCCGAGCACCTCCTGCGGTGGGGCGAAGAAGTGCAGGTGCAGGCGGCGCGGGGCGCCGGTCGACTCGCGGGTCGACCACGAGCGCATCTCCTCGACCATCTTGGTGAGGTTCTTCTCGAGCTCGTCGGGCACGTTGGCGAAGTGCGCCGCGTCGACGATCACGTCGACGCCGTTCAGTTCGCCCATCTCGCGCAGTTCCTTGAGCGTGAACTTGACGTGCTCCGGACCGCGGCGCCCGACGATGTGCACGTCGGTGATCTGCGACGCGCGCAGAGCGTCGAGCACGGAATCGGGAACGTCGGTCGGGGCCATCTCCTCGGGGTCGCGGATCAGCACCCGGGCCACGTCGAGGGCCACATTGCCGAGACCGATCACCGCGGCGTGCGGGCTGTCCAGTGCGACCGGGGGAGCGTCGGTGTCCGGGTGGCCGCAGTACCAGGCCACGAAGTCGGTGGCCGCGATGCTGCCGGGCAGGTGTTCCCCGGGGATGCCCATCGGGCGGTCGGTGGAGGCGCCGACGGTGTAGACCACCGCGTGGTAGTCGGCCAGCAGTTCGGTGGTGTTGATGTCGCGGCCGAGTTCGACGTTGCCGAAGAACCGCACCGTCGGGTTCTCGATGACCTTCTGCAGCGTGCCGGCCAGGTTCTTCATCTTCAGGTGGTCCGGGGCGACGCCGTAGCGCAGCAGCCCGAACGGCGCGGGCAGCCGGTCGAAGACGTCGACCTCGGTGCCCGGCTCCTTCTTGGTGAGCGAATCGGCGACGTAGATGCCGGCCGGGCCGGCTCCGATGACGGCGACGCGAAGCGGGCCACCCGCAGCAGGTGAAGTCACCCGCAGAGTCTTTCAGACGCCGTAGATCGCGGACTCAATGGTCGCGGCCAGCGCGGCATTGACGTCGGTCAGGCTGTGCGGGGAGTCCGCGTCCGTGCCGGCCTCGTACCAGGCCCGCTCGAGCGTCCACACCAGCGCACTGCCCAGCGTCGCGGCGGGTACCCCCAACGAGGCAGTCACGCCGCGGCGCTCGTCCTCGAGCAGCCTGGTGACCGCGCCCGAGAGCCGGCGCTGCGCGCCGAGGTGGATCTCGCGGATGCCGGCGTGCCGGGGCCACTCCTCGATCGCGGTCCGGAAGACCGCGGCGTCGCCGTCACCGAAGTTCAGCCACTCCGCGATGCCCTCGCGCAACGCAGGCGTCCGCGCCCTGGCCGGATCGGCGAACAGCGCCTCGAACGCCGGCACCGCCCGCGCGTAGACCTGGTCGAGCAGCGCGGCGAAGGCATCCTCCTTGCTGGCGTAGTAGAAGTAGAACGTCCCGCGCGAGACCTTCGCCGCCTTGAGGATCTGCGCGATCCGCAGGTCGTCGAGTGTGGATTCCCGGAGCAACCGCCCGAGCACATCGAGGATCTCCTGCCGGAACGCGCCGGCGCTGGCCCCGACGGGGGCCCCGTCGTCCTTGTTCACGCCGACACCACCGGTCCCCGGGGGTCGCCGTAGATGGCGGCCATGCAGATCGCCACGGTTGCGTCCAGACGTTGCGACGCCGTGCGCAACCGCGGGTCGGTTCCGGTGGAGCCGACGTAGAAGATCCGCTCCGCCCCCGAGATCATCATCGACGCGATGACCTCGGCCGGCAGTCCGTCGGGGGCGCGGCCGGCGGCGCGCTGCTGTTCGATCTGCGTGGTCAGCGTCGCGCGGAACGGCGCGGAGACCGCCGACCAGACCTTCGCCAGGTCCGGCACCGCATGCTGGTTCTCCAGCACCGCGGAGATCACCGCGCGGTGCTCGAACCACAGCTCCATCGCTGGTCGCAGGCTGGCGCGCAGGGCGGCGGCCGGGTCGGTCCACTCGGCTTCGAGCTCACCGTGGGTGGAGGCGAACATGTCCTCGAAGACCGACGTCATCAGCGCCGTGACGACGTCGTGCTTGGACGAGAAGTAGTGGTAGAAGCTCGCCCGCGACAGCTCGGCCTCGGCGATGATCTGCGCAACCGAGATCTCGTGCAGCGGCGTGGTCGCCAGCAACTTCTCGGTGGCGGCGAAGACGGCCTTCTCGATCGCCTGATCCCCGGTGTGCGCCCGGGGACGGCGGCGCGGGGGAGGCCCGGCGGTCGGGGACACGCGTCAGGCCTCCAGCACCTCGCGCACGGCGAGGAACTTCGCCTGCGCCTCGGCGAACTCCGACTCGGGGTCGGACCCGGACACGATGCCGCAGCCGGCGAACAGGCGCAGGTGCGCGCCGTCCACCTCGGCGCAGCGCAACGCGATGCCCCACTCGCCGTCGCCGCGCGCGTCCATCCAGCCGACCGGTCCGGCGTAGCGCCCGCGATCCATGCCCTCGAGGTCGCCGATCACACGGCCGGCCCGCTTGGTGGGAGTGCCGCACACGGCGGCGGTCGGGTGGAGCAGGCCGGCGAGGCTGAGCGCGTCGGTCGCCGTCCCGTTGAGACTGGCCCGGCTGCGCAGCGTCCCGGTGACCTCGGTGGCCAGGTGCACGACGTTCGCGAGCTCCATCACCGTCGGTCGCTGAGGCGCCGTCAGTTCCGTGCAGTACGGGGCGATCGCGTCGAAGGCCGAGCGCACCGCGTAATCGTGCTCCTCCCGGTCCTTGGCCGAGGCCATCAGGCGCGCCCCGGCGTCCGGCCCGTCGGACTCCCAGGCCGTGCCCGCGAGCACCCGCGAGACCACGTGCTCGCCCTCGCGCTGCACGAGCAGCTCGGGGGTGGCCCCGACCAGGCCGTCGACGGAGAAGGCGAAGCAGGCGGGGTAGCGCTGGGCCAGCCCACGGACCAGGTGCCGGATGTCGACCGGGGCGTCCGCGCGGGCGAGCAGGTCCCGGGCGAGCACGACCTTGGACAGCTCGCCGGCACGGATCCGCCGAACGGCGATCGCCACCGCCTCGCGCCACGCCTCCGGGCTGAGCGCGCCGTCGGTGACCTGCACGTGCTCCGGGCCGCGGGCCGCCGGGACCGGGCGGTCCGGCTCGGGGTCGCCCGGCCCGACCACGGTCAGCCAGGTGCGGCCGTCGCGGCGGCCGAGCACGACACGGGGGAGCACCAGGACCGATGAGGTGGGACCGTCGGCGAAGGCGAAGGACCCGAAGACCACCGGGCCGGTGCCGGGGACGCCGACCTCGTCGGAGACCACCGCCCCCAGGTGCAGGTCCCGCCACCAGCGGACGGCCTGCTCGAAGCGGTCGGGGCCGGAGACCACCACGCGGGCCGCTTCGCCCCAACCGATGAGGCCCTCGCTGTCCCGGACCCAGGCGAGCGGGGAAACCGGGGGGAGCAGGTCGACCAGGGCGGCCGTGGCGCGGGCGTCGGAGGCGGAGAGCTCGACGGTCCGGACCACCAGCGGCTCGAGCGAGGTGGCGGTGGTCAACGGACCCGCCCCCCTTCTGCTCGATCCCTGATCACGGGCCCCAAGGGTACTTGTGGGTCACCTGACGCTCTGTCGCCAGGGCCGCCCTGCGAGTGTCGCCTTCGTCATTGAAAGGATGCGGCCGTGAGCAGGTGTCATGAGTAGGGCAGCGCTGGACAAGAAGCCGTCCGAGGTGGCGGCGATGTTCGACGGCGTCGCCCGGCGCTACGACATCACCAACGACCTGCTGAGCATGGGCCAGGACCGCCGCTGGCGGCAGGCGGTCACCCGTGCCGTCGACGCCCGCCCCGGCGACACGGTGCTCGACCTCGCCGCCGGCACCGGCACCTCCACCCTGCCGTTCACCAGGGCCGGCGCCTTCGCGGTGCCGTGCGACTTCTCCCTGGGCATGCTGAAGGTCGGCAAGGCGCGCCTGCCCCAGCTCGGCTTCACCGCGGGCGACGCGATGCGGCTGCCCTTCGCGGACTCCGCGTTCGACGCGGTGACGATCTCCTTCGGCCTGCGCAACGTGGCGGACCCCGGGCTCGCGCTGGCCGAGATGCTGCGCGTGACCCGGCCCGGCGGCCGCCTGGTGATCTGCGAGTTCAGCCACCCCACCTGGGCGCCGTTCCGCACCGTCTACACCGAGTACCTGATGCGAGCGCTGCCCGCGATCGCGAACCGGGTCGCCACCAACCCGGACGCCTACGTCTACCTCGCCGAGTCGATCCGCGCCTGGCCGGACCAGCGCGAGCTCGCCGCGATCATCGGCAAGGCCGGCTGGGACCGCGTCGGCTGGCGGAACCTCTCCGGGGGCATCGTCACCCTGCACCGCGCCACCAGAGCCGCAGACGCCACCACAAACGGCTGAACCCCGGCCTCGGGCCGGGGCTCAGCTGTCTGTGAGGTCTATTCCTCGATGGTGATGACCCGTTCCGGGCACACCTTGGCTCCGTAGCGGGCTGACTCCTCGAGGCCCGGCGGGACCTCGACGAAGCCGCCGCGGTGCAGGTTGTAGCCGTCGTCGTCCAGTTCGTAGACGTCGCCGGCCATGACCGCGCAGCGGCCGTGACCGGTGCAGCCCTGCTGGCCGCCGTCGACGCCGATCTCGATGTAGGCCTTCATCGTCATCACCACTCGAACGTGCAGGACCGCATCGAGCGCAGGAAGCCCGAGACGTAGGTCGGCTCGCCGCCGGCCTTCACCTTGTACTCCGGGATCCGCTTGAGGAATTCGTCGAACGTGGCGCGCAGCTCGAGCCGGGCCAGGTTCGACCCGATGCAGCGGTGGATGCCGACGCCGAAGGCGGAGTGCAGCACGGTCTCGCGGGTGATGTCGATCTTCTTCGGGTCCTCGACCACGCGCGGGTCACGGGAGGCACCCGCGTACAACATCATGATGAAGTCGCCCTGCTTGAGCTCGCGGCCGCCGATCTCGACGTCCTTGGTGCAGGTCCGCCCGAGGGCGACGACGGGAGCGAAGACGCGCGCGAACTCCTCGATGGCCCGCGGCATGTAGGTGTCCGGGTCCGAGAGCAGGACCTTGCGGGCGTCGGGATTCTCGGCCAGCCAGTGGATGCCCGAGGCCATCACGTAGGTCGTGGTGGCGATGCCGCCGAAGGTCATGTCGACCAGGACGGAAACGCGGTCGGCCCAGGTGGACTCGGTGCCGTCCTCGTAGGTGACGCCGGCCGCGATCATGTCGACCATGTCGCCGCGGGGCGGCTCCTTCGAGCGCTTCTCCAGGTACTCGCCGAGGTAGGAGAAGACGTAGCCGAACTTGGCCGCGCGGACCTCGCCGTCCGGGTTGAAGGTGCCGTCCTCGACGCCGTCGACCAGGCGGTCCAGGTCGTCGATCGGAACGCCGAGCACGTTCTTGAAGAACGCCCAGCCCGGCAGCAGCGCGGCGAACTCGGAGACGAACTCGCACTCGCCCTTGTCGATGAAGCGGTCGATCAGCGCGTTCGCGTCGGCGCGGATCGTCTCCTCGTACTCCTTGATGGCCGCCGGGCCCATGAAGGGGTTGAGGGCCTGCCGCCACGCGGTGTGCAGCGGCGGGTCCGACTCTTCGGGGTAGAGGTAGGGAAGCCCCTCAGGGCGGTTGGGCATGTAGCCCTTGGCCGCGGAGTAGGTGCGCCAGTTCTGGCCGACCTCACGGACGAGCTTGTTCTGCGCGACGAGGTAGTAGCCCTCGCCGACCTTGCTGTGCGCTACCGGGCAGCGCTCAACCAGGTCGTCGATGATCTCGACGTGGTGGGTGTTGAACACCGGGGCGTCGAGGTCGAAGTCGTTGTAGATGTCGCGGCCGTACTTGGCGATCGACTCGTCGATATCGGCCTGGGACGGCGCGTTGAACTCGGTTTCCTGGGCCTTGAATCCCATTGCGGTGGTTCCTCCTCTGGCCGGACGAGGCCGTGTTGCGAAGGGACGGGACAGGTCGGAGCAGGGGCGCTCAGAGCAGGGTGTAGCCGCCGTCGATCAGGTAGTCCGCGCCGGTGATGAAGGCGGACTCGTCGCTGGCGAGGAACACCGCGAGGCTCGCGACCTCGGCGGCGTCGGCGATGCGGCCGACCGGGTTGCGCTCGATGATCGCCTTGATCATGTCCTGGGGCAGGTGCACGGTGATCGCGGTCTGGATCGTGCCGGGGGAGATCGAGTTGACCCGGATGCCCTGGGCGGCGTACTCGGCGGCCGCGGTCTTGGTCAGCATGACGACGCCGCCCTTGGCCGCGCAGTAGCTCGCCATGGTCGGGAAGGCGACGGTGGCGGCCATCGAGGCGGTGCTGATGATCGAGCCGCCGCCGGAGGCGAGCATGGCCGGGATGCCATGGCGCATGCCGAGGTAGACCCCGCGCAGGTTGATGTTCTGGACCTTGTCCCAGGACTCCTCGGGCAGTTCGCCGACCGGGAAGAAGTCGCCGTCGATGCCGGCGTTGTTGAACAGCACGTCGAGGCGGCCGAAGGTGTCGACCGTGGCCTGGACCATGGCCGCGACGCTGTCGCCCTGCGAGACGTCGACATGCACGGACAGGGCGCCGTCGCCGAGTTCCTTGGCGATCGCCTCCTGATCGCCGGAGATGTCGGCGAGGACGACCTTGGCGCCTTCGGCGTGGAACCGGCGGGCGGTCGCGGCACCGATGCCGGAACCCGCGCCGGTGATGATCGAGACCTTGCCGTCGAGCCGTCCGGTCATGGAAATGCGCTCCGCTCACTAGGTCCGCAGATGTCCTGAACATACGTTTGTTCGGAAACGGGTGTCAAGGCTTCCCGCGCCCGCTTGACGGCCCCGCGCACAGGTGGCACCGTCTACCGAACAAGCGTTCGTCCGAGATCTGGCGGCCCGTCCTGGGGAGGCCCAGTGGCAGTGAAGACCCGGACCGCACGCGACGGCAGTCTCGAGCGGCTCGTCGGCGTCCGCAGCCGTGCCGGGGCGCTGTTGGCGGGCGCGCCGGGTCCCGATCTGCGCGGGCCCAATGCGCTGGCCGACGAACTTGCTGCGCTGGCGGCCGACGTCCGGTCGGCCCTCGTCGAGGTGACCGACACGGAACCGGCGGGCACGGTCGAGCTCGGTGAGGCCCTGCTCGAGCTGACGGCGCTTCAGGAGCAACTGCGCACCCACGTGATGGCGATCCGCTTCGCAGCCCTGGAGCGCATCCACGAAGGCCTCGCCCGGCTGCGTGCGCTGCCGACCACCGCGCAGTTGGTCCCGCAGGCCGCCGAGGAGCTCGCCCGCTGCTGCGACTTCGACCGCACGCTCGTCTCGGGCGTACGCGGTTCCTCGTGGCGGGCCGAGGCCGTCTGGATCCGGCCGGACCACGATCCGCTGCTGGCGCGCCGGATCTCCGACTACGTCACCGGCAACTGGATCCCGCTCGGTGCCGGCGTGCTGGAGACCGAGCTCGTGCGCCGCCGCGTGCCCGTTCTCGTGCACGCCCCCGATGGCCGGCACCGCGACAACCTGATGGCCGTGTCGGAGAGCCCGGCCTTCGTGGCGGCCCCGATCGTGGCCAACCAGCGGGTCATCGGGTTCCTCCACGCCGACTGCGTCGAAGACGGCCGCGAACTGACCACCCTCGACCGGGACAACATCGCCAGTTTTGCCGAGGGGTTCGGCCTGGTCTTCGAGCGGACCGCACTCCTTGAGCGGCTCGAGCGTCAGCGCGCCCGGGTCCACGACGCCTTCGGTGCGACGGAACGCGAGCTGTCCGGTCTCAACGACGCCGAGACCGTGCTGATCCGCCGTGATCGCGAGTCCGTCGCCGTGGTGCGCATGGCCGCGGGACTGCGGAAGATCGCGATCTCACCCGTGGATCAGCTGCTGACCGTTCGCGAGCGGCAGGTCGTCGACCTGATGGTGCAGGGCGCCCGCAACCGGCAGATCGCCGACCAGCTTGTCATCGCCGAGGAGACCGTGAAGTCCCACGTCCGGTCGATCTCGCGGAAGCTGCGGGCCTCTTCTCGCGCGGACGCGGTGTCGCGGTATCTCCACCTGCGTATGCGGGAGGGGCCGTGACCGCGTTCCCGCCGCCGACCGCCGGGGCCGGCTGGCGATCCGCCGGCCTGGAGATCGAGCGGGCGCTCTCCGGCCTGGCCGATCACGCTGCCGAGACCTTCGGCGGCCGGGACTTCCACCTGCACGGCCTGGATCCGGCCCGTGCGCTGGGGGAGCTCGGGTCGGCCGCCCTGGCGGCCCTGCGCGAGGACGGTCTGGACCCGGAACGCCGTGCCGCCGTCGCCTCCTTGTTGGCCGAGGCCGGACGCCTCGCGGACGTCGTGTCGGAACGCACCATGGTCCGGCGCGCGCGGCAGCTCGCCGACTGTGAACGCGGGCTGGCGCGACTGCGCGAGATCACCACGACGGCCGGCCTGATCGACGGCGTGTGCGACGAGCTGATCCGCTCGCTCGGCTTCAAGCGGACGATGCTCGCCCGCGTGGAGGCCGGCATGTGGCGGCCGTGGAAGGGCAACGCGTCGATGCTCGGCGAGGGCTGGGTCAAGGAGTGGATCGACAGGGCGATCCCGCTGGACGACCTCACGCTGGAGACCCGCCTGCTGCACGAGCGCCGGCCGGCGCTGGTGTTAGACACGAACGTGCCCGGCATCGCGCAGATGGTCCACGCGGCCGGCGTCCGCTCCTACGTCGCGGCGCCGATCATGCCCGGCGGGCAGGTCGTCGGGTTCTTCCATGCCGACCACGGCCCCGACGGGCGGACCTGTGACGAGGCCGACCGCGACATCCTCTGGAACTTCGCCGAGGGCTTCGGTCACCTGTACGAGCGGACGACCCTGCTCGAGCAGTTGCACGCGCGCACCGAGCAGGTCCGCACGACGGTCGCCGGGCTCACACAGGCGATGGACGAGCTGACCGAGGCCGAGCTGACCCTGGTCCACGAAGCCTCGTCCGGCGCCGACGACCGGGTCGTGGTGCGGCAGGGCCTGAGCACCCGGTTGGGGCAGTTCACCGCCCGCGAGCTGGAGGTACTGGAGCTGATCGTCGCCGGCGCTCGCAACAACGAGATCGCCGAGCGGCTGGCGATCACCGTCGGCACGGTGAAGTCGCACGTGAAGAACATCCTCGCGAAGCTCGGCGTGCTGAACCGGTCGCAGGCGATCGCCCTGTACCTCGGCGCCCGGAGTTCGAGCCCGCTCAACGGGCGTCTGTAGCGCGGCCAGGGGTTGGCCGTGGTGACCTGTCGGTGTACCGTTAGACAAACGTTCGTTCGTTAGACTTCGCTGGTCGCGGGCGAGCCGATGAAAGGGAAGTTGAGATGACGAGAGAGCCGGACTTCGACGCCGTCGTGATCGGCGCGGGCCTGAGCGGCCTGTACCAGGCCTATCGGCTGCGCGAGATGGGCTACCGCGTCCTGGGTGTCGAGGGCTCCGACGACATCGGCGGCGTCTGGCACCACAACCGCTACCCGGGTTGCCGTACCGACTCCGAGAGCGAGATCTACGGCTACTTCTTCAACGAAGAGCTCATGCAGGAGTGGAACTGGCCGGAGCGCTTCGCCGCCCAGCCCGATGTCCTGGCGTACATCCACCGCGCGGCCGAGATCATGGACATCCGCAAGGACTTCATCTTCAACGCCAAGGTCGAGCGCGCAGTCTGGGACGACGAGAACAACCTCTGGACGCTGGGCTTCGTTCAGCCGCACCGCGCCCCGGTGACGGCGCGCTTCGTCTTCTCCGCACTCGGGCCGCTGTCCTGGCCCCAGATGCCGAAGATCCCCGGCATCAACACCTTCAAGGGCGAGAGCATCCACACGGCCGCCTGGCCGCGCGACCCCAACGGACTGGGTCCCGCCGAGATGGACTTCGACGGCAAGCGCATCGCCGTGATCGGCGTCGGATCGACCGGCGTGCAGTTGATCCAGGAGATGGCCAAGGTCGCCGGGCACCTGACGGTGTTCGTGCGCGATCCCAGCTGGTGCACCCCGCTCGGCAACGGGCCCATGACGCAGGAGCGCATGGACTCGATCAAGGCCAATTACCGCGAGTTCATCGAGGCGTGCGACAACACGCTCGCCGGGTACCGGCACGAGTTTCTCCCGCAGAACCTGTTCGACGTTCCGAAGGAGGAGCGCGACGCCAAGCTGGAGGAGCTCTATCAGGGGCCGGGCTTCTCGCTGTGGCTCGGGGCGTACCAGGACATCCTCTCGGACCCCGACGCGAACAAGTACGTGTCGGAGTTCGTGGCGGACAAGATCCGGGAACGGGTCAAGGATCCCCGGGTCGCCGACATCCTGATCCCGAAGGACCACGGGTTCGGGATGAAGCGGGTCCCGCTCGAGACCAACTACTACGAGGTCTACAACCAGGAGAACGTCACCGCCGTCGACCTGCACTCGACGTCGATCACGCGCATCACCCCGGAGGGGATCGAGACCCCGGAAGGCCTGCACGAGCTCGACGTCATCCTCTACGCGACCGGCTTCGACGCGATCAAGGGATCCTGGAACCACATCGACATCCGCGGCGTGGGGGGCATCGCGCTCAAGGACGAGTGGGATCAGGGCATCAGGACCTACATGGGGATGCAGACCCCCGGGTTCCCCAACTTCTTCACCCTCGTCGGGCCGCAGAGCGGCGCCACCTTCTGCAACATCCCGCGCTGCTCGGCCACAGCCATCGACTGGATCAGCGACATGATGATTCACGCGAAGAAGAACGGGGTCGAGCGCATCGAACCCGAGCTCGCCGCGGCCGAGGCTTTCACGGCCTACGCGGAGAAGCTGCAGAGCAAGCTGCTGCTGGGGCAGACCAACTCCTGGTTCACCGGGGTCAACCAGAACCTCGAGGGCCGCGACAAACGCGAGGTGCTGCTGTTCGTCGGTGGCAACCCCAGGTTCCGGGCCTACTGCGACGACGTGCGCGAGAACGACTACAAGGGCTACGTGATGTCGTGATGCCTCTGCCTTCGGGAAAGCTCTCCGGCAAGACCGCCGTGGTGACCGGCGGCGGCGGCGGGTTGGGCTCGGCCATCTCGGCCGCCCTGGCCGCCGAAGGGGCGCACGTCCTGGTCGTCGACCGGCACGCCGAGGCGGCCTCGACAATGGCCGCGCAGATCGTGAAAGCGGGTGGTTCAGCCGCCGCCGAGACCTTGGACATCGGTGACCGCGACGCCGTCATGGCTTTCGGTGCGCGGGTCGGCGAGGCGCACGGCACGGTCGACGTGCTGGTCAACAACGCCGGCATCTCGCCCCGCAGCCGGCCGGGCGATCCCGACCAGATGCAGAAGTGGGACGAGATCGTCAGCATCAACCTCACCGGGCAGTGGGACATGTCCGTGGCCCTGCTGGATGCGATGAAGCACCCCGGGGCGAGCATGATCTTCCTGTCCTCGATCGCCGGGTTCTCGGCGCCGCGGTCCAGCGCCGCCTACGGCGCCACCAAGGCGGGCATCCGTTCGCTGGTCCAGTACTTCGCCCGCACCCTCGGGCCGACGGGTGGCCGGGCCAACGGGCTGGCCCCGGGCCGGATGTTCAGCGGCCTGGTCGCCGACGGCGCAGGCCATGAGAAGTACCTCGAGCGGGTGCCGCTGGGTCGGCTGGGCGAGACCCACGAGATCGCGGGTCCCGCCGTGTTCCTCGCCTCCGACATGTCGTCCTACGTCACGGGGGTCACGATCCCCGTCGACGGCGGTTACCTGGCCTTGTAGCAGCTTGTGACGCTCACTCAGATCGAGCCGTTCCGGCTCGAGGACCTCGAGCAGGTCGGGAGCGGCCTGAACCGGCCGGAGTGCGTGCTGGCCGCGCCGGACGGATCCCTGTACACCTGCGACTGGACGCTCGGCATCGCGCGCATCGCGCCCGACGGGACGACCGGCCCCGCGCTCGAGACAGACCTGATCGGGCGGGGCTTCCGGCCGAACGGCATCGCGCTCACGGCCGAGGGCGACTTCCTGTTCGCCAACCTGGGCAAGGGCGGCGGGGTCTGGCGGGTCGGTCGGAGCGGTGAGGCCCGCCCCTTCGCGACGGAGCTCGACGGGGGCCGGGTGCCGCACGCCAACTTCGTGCAGGTGGACGGCGACCGGGCCTGGATCACCATCAGTGCCAGGACACGCAACCATCAGCACTACACCGCCGAGGAGAAGAGCGGGCAGATCCTGCTGGCGGCGGACGGCGCGATCACGGTGGCGGCCGAGGGGCTGAACTGGACGAACGAGCTGCGGGTCTCGCCCGACGGCAAGCACCTGTTCGTCAACGAGACCTTCGCCTGCCGGACCACCCGGTACGACCTGGCGCCGGACGGCGCGCTGTCCGGACCGGTGCCGATCGACTTCCCGCCGGACACCTTCCCGGACGGCCTGGCCTTCGACGCCGAGGGCGGGTTGTGGGTCACCAGCGTCATCACCAACCGCCTGATCCGGGTGGCACCGGATCTGACCTGGACCGTCCTCCTGGAGGACATCGCGCCCAGCGGGCTCGAGGCGGTGGCGGCGTATGCCCAGGGTGGTCTGACCTTCGATCAGATCGCGCAGAGCCGCGGATCGCGGGTGTCGAACCTGTCCAGCGTCGCCTTCGGCGGACCGGACCTGCGGACGCTCTACCTGGGCGGGCTGGGCAACTCGTCGGTGCAGGTGTTGCGATCCCCGGTGGCCGGACTGCCCATGGAGCACTGGCGGCGTCCGTAGCGGCTGCGAACCCCGCGGCCACGGGTGTCCGTAAGAGGTACGACACCCCCCACTAACGAGGGATATAAATCCCACCTTCGGTGGGGCGATCCAAGCTCGCGGGCTCGGAAGACTGTGGCGCACGCGACACCCGAGACCGGGGCAGCTGGTCACGGGTCCGCGGAACGCCACCCGGAGGACTTCACGTGAGCATCAAGGAATCCGAGTCCGCCCCCAGCTCCACATCAGGAGCGTCAGGCGGCATCGAGAACCTCGCGCCGGCGCAGACCTACCGCGACCTCAACTCCGCCCAGCGCGAAGCCCAGAGCATGAACCGGTGGGGCCAGATCATCGTCGCGGTCTGCGGGCCCACGATGATCGTCTGCTTCGGCATCGGTGCGGTCTGGCTCTCGGGGTACTGGCCGCCGGACAAGCTGCCGGGCGCGGGCCCGTTGGAGGTCCTGACCTGGTACCAGGACCACAACACCTCGCTGAAGCTCGGGCTGATCTTCATGACGATCGCCTACTCGTTCATGTGCGTCTTCGGCGTCGGTATGGCGGTGCAGACCCGGCGCAAGGAGGGCGCGTTCCCGGTCTGGACCTATATCCAGCTGACCTGCATGGCCTGCGGGACCGCGATGATCGTGCTGATGGGCGCGATCTGGGCGGCCGCGGCCTTCCGCGCCGACGGCTGTTCGGACAAGAACCCCTGTGTGATCACGGATTCCGTCGAGCGCCTGGCCTACGCCCACGACGTGCAGATGATGCACGACCTCGGATGGATGATCCTGCTCGGCACCTGGATGCCGTTCACCTTCTGGTGCTGCGCCCTCGGCGCCTCGATCCTGCTGGACAAGACCGAGACCCCGGCGTTCCCCGCGCTGGTCCGGCTACATGAGCATCTTCGTCGGCGTCAGCTTCATCCCCGGCAACGGCATCTACTTCTTCTTCGAGGGAGCGATGGGCTGGAACGGCCTGATCGCCATGTACATCCCGTTCATAACCTTCGGTTTCTGGGTCCTGTACTTCAGCTACCAGAGCTACAGGAACACGCAGCGAGGCCTGGTGCATCAACAGGACATTGCGGCCGGTTAGGGCCGGCCGGCTAGGTGTACTCCTCCTCCTACCTATGGGGGGGAGAAATCCTCCCTTGGCGCGTCGAACTAACGACTGTTCGGCGAAACACTGGTGGCGCCATCACGCCACCAGGAGGGCACTGTCGTGACCGTCAAGGATTTCGAGCCGTCGTCGTCGACGAGCGTCGAACACATGGCTCCGTCGCAGAGCTACGAACGATCTGACCCCTGCGCAGAAGGAAGCGCAGAGCATGAACCGGATCGGTCAGCTCATCTGTGCCTTCTGGGGCCCGGGGATGATCGTCCTGTTCGTGCTCGGCGCGATCGTCCTGTCCGGGTACTGGCCGCCGCAGAAGCTGCCCGGCGCCAGCGCCACCGAAGTGCTGGAGTGGTACTCCGACAACAACACCCAGCTCAAGGTCGGCCTGGTCTTCATGACCTGCGCCTACTCGGTGATGTGCTGGTACGGCGTGGTCATGGCCGTGCAGACGCGTCGCAAGGAGGGCGCGTTCCCGGTCTGGACCTACGTGCAGATCACCTGCATGGCCTGCGGCACCGCGCAGATCGTCATCATGGGCGCGGCCTGGGCCGCGGCCGCCTTCCGGGCCGGCGGATGCCAGCGACAAGAACCCCTGCGATCTCGTGCCGGGCTCGCAGGAGTACCTGGCCTATGCGCACGACGTGCAGATGTTCCACGACTTCGGGTGGATGATCCTGCTCGGCACCTGGATGCCGTTCACCTTCTGGAACTGGGCCCTGGCCGCCGCGATCCTGCTCGACAAGACCGACTCCCCGGTCTTCCCGCGGTGGTCCGGCTACCTGTCGCTGCTGTCCGGCACGTCCTACATGCTCGGCTCCGGCGCCTGGTTCTTCTTCGACGGGGCGATGGGCTGGAACGGCATCCTCGCGCTCTACTGGGTGTTCATCATCTTCGGGGCGTGGGTCGTGTACTTCGCCTACGCCAGCTACAAGAACGTCCAGAAGGGGTTCGTGCACACCCAGGACGTCCTGATGCACTGATCCGTCGCTCGCGGGGCAGCGTCCACGTGTGACGTGGGCGCTGCTCCCATGTCCGTTCGAGATCAGCCACCCCACCGACCGACCAACGGAGCGCCCCAGGTGAGTCAGATGACCCAGGACCCGTTCGGCGGGCTCTTCGACGATCCCTTCCAGGGCACGGCCCGGGGCGAGGCGATCCGGGTCGCCGCGGAGCGGGAACGCAAGCCGATGCGCGGGCGCGTTCCCGGGCGAGGTCGGGATCTGGGTCTTCCTGTTCGGCGACATGCTGGCCTTCGGGCTGATCTTCATCACGTTCGTCAGCGCGCGCATGGACGACCCCGAGATGTTCGAGGAGTCGCGGCGGACGCTGCACACGGGAGTTCGGCGCGATCAACACCCTGCTCCTGCTGTGCGGGTCGTTGCTCGTCGTGCGCGGCATCCGCGCGATGCGCACCGGCTCGGGCCAGGCGTCGATGCTACTTCGGGCTGTGCTGGCTGACCGGATTCGTGTTCGTGGTCAACAAGTTCATCGAGTACGCGTGGGTGATCGACGACGGACACAACGTCGGAACGAACCTGTTCTACGGCTACTACTTCATCTTCACCATCGCCCACCTGATCCACCTCGTCCTCGCGCTGCTCGGCATGGCGATCGTCTGGCGAATCTCCCGTCGGCCGGTCCACACCGCGAAGGACCTGCGCTGGGCCGAGGTCTTCGGCGCCTACTGGCACCTGGTCGACCTGCTCTGGGTGGTCCTCTTCCCGCTGATCTACCTGATGAGGGTGTGACCGCCGTGAACAACGCCGAACAGCTCGAGCAGGACCTGGCGATCGTCGACCGGAACATCAAGCACGCCGGCCGGCCGGTGACCGTCGTCTGGTTCCTGCTGATGGTCGCGACGCTGATCTCCTGGTACCTCGGCGACGGGCACACCGCCACCAAGTTCGCCGCGATCGCCGTGATCATCACCGCGTTCATGAAAGTCGCGATGATCGGCGAACACTTCATGGAGCTGCGTACCGCGCCGCCCCAGCTGCGCTGGGCCTTCCACGGCTGGTGCCTGCTCGTGCCGGCGATCATCTGCGGGATCTACCTCGTCCGCTCCTGACCCGTAGCCTTCGTCCTGTGGAGGACGAGCAGGTCGCCGAGTGCCTTCGCAAGGTCGCGATCGAGGTGCTGCCGCAGGCGACCGCGCTCTCGGAGCTAGTGCTGCTGCGCATCCTGGAGAAGGAGCCGCGGCTCGCCCCCCAGCACACCCCCGAGCAGATCGAGGTGGTGCGGGTCGCGGTCGAGCAGAACGTCGGCGGGATCCTCGCGATGCTCGCCTTCGGCATCGAGGCCGACCTGATCGAGCCGATCATCGGCACGGTCGCGCTGCTCCGCCAGACCGCCGAGGACGGGGGCGACGTCACCCGGGTGCTGCACGGGTACCGCGTCGGGCACGGGCAGCTCTGGCAGCTCTGGGCGGCCGAGGTCGAGGCGCGGGTCACCGATCCGGAGTTGCGGCACCGCGTGCTCGCGTTGTCGACGGCGCGCATGTTCGCGTTCATCGACAGCGCCTGCGAGCGGCTGGTCGAGGAGAGCCGTCAGCTGTTCGGCACCCAGGGTGGTGGCTGGCGGCCCCCGGGCCGGGACGTCATCGACCTGCTCCGCAGCGACGGGCCGGCGGACCTGGTCGACTGAGCAGCCGCCACGAGTCGGCGGAGGAGCAGTTCACGCACCGACGTCGTGTGCTGGAGCAGGAAGTGCAGTGAGGTCGCGAGGCTCGGCGCCCTCGACTCCGATCGGTCAGGGCCGCGGTCGATGAAGCCTCGGTCGTGGACGGTGACGCCGAGGGCGCCGGTGGCGGAGTCCAGCCGAAGCCGGCGACCGTGTTCACGAGCCGATCCACCGTCGCGGACCAGGTCTCGTCGTTCAGGTCCCGGAGATCGTGCCGTGTCTCGTTGAGCAGCCCGACGGCGCGGATCAGCCGGATCACGGCGTGCGAGCGTTCGAGGTTGCGGCCGATCCAGTACATCGACTCCGCTGCGCGGCTCGTGATCGAACTGCGCAGGTCGATCGGCGCCAGCGACGCGACGTCGCGTTCTTCGCCGGTCAAGACCGTGATGGTCGCGGACGTCGCTCCGCCGCTCCCGTGACCCACGTGTCCTTGCTCGTGCGGTACGCCGCGAAGGTGAGGGCCTCGCCCCGATCGTCGGTCAACGTGAGGCCACCGGGCATGCACCGGTAGCCGTCGTGGTCGCGGACCAGGAACGCCCGTGTGATGGTCGGTCGGTCGACGACCCCGTCGCCGGCGACGCGACCGACCGGCGCGCGAGCGGTCACAGTTCACCATGGACGATCGCATCGATCGCATCGTGCAGGGGCGCTATCGCATCCGGTCGCGGATCGCGAGCGGCGCGATGGGCGTCGTCTATCTCGGCGAACGCGTCGGCCTCGGGCGGGCCGTGGCGATCAAGTTCCTCACGCGCGAGGCCGCGGACCATCCCGACATGCACCGGCGGTTCGTCGACGAAGCGCGCGCGGCGAGTCGCCTCAATCATCCGAACTGCGTGCCGGTGATCGACTACGGGGTCGATCTCGGCGGGCCGTTCGTCGTCATGGAGTACGTCCCCGGAGGCACGCTGCGCGACATCGTGGACGAAGGTCCGATCACCGTTCCGCGCGGGCACTCGGCTTCGGACGCCAGATCCTCGCGGGGCTCGCCCACGCGCACGCGCACGGCGTGATCCACCGCGACCTCAAGCCGGAGAACATCCTGCTGCGCGCGGATCTGCCGGCGAGCACGCGAAGGTCGCGGACTTCGGCCTCGCTCGCGAAGCTGGCGGACGCGTCGATCACCGATCAGAGCATCGTCATCGGAACGCCGAGCTACATGTCCCCCGAGCAGACCGACGGCGGCGCGATCGACGCGCGCAGCGACGTCTACTCGGCGGGCGTCATGCTGTTCGAGCTCCTCGCCGATACCAAGCCGTTCCACGCGGAGCAGGCGTTCGCGATGATGCGCAAGCACCGCGAGTTTCCGTTCCCGGCATTCGACGACGTCGCTCCGGATCGCGCGATCCCGATCGAGCTCGAAGGCGTCGTGCGTCGCGCGATGGCGAAGCGCCCGGCCGAGCGTTACCCGAGCGCCGTCGAGATGGCGCACGCGCTCGAGGACGCGATGATCGCGGCACGCGATCGCTCCGCCGAGGTCCGATTATTTGTAAATATTATGGCCGGACCGGACATGTTCTTATCGTCATGATAACGTCATTAGGATTTAAATATTTTTCAGTGTTTTCAGCTCCATATAATTTCTTCTTTGGATTTGCAATTATAATATTACGAGTTTTAATTCTTGTGCTTGAATCAGCAGTGCAATTAATACAAGCGTATGTATTTACATTACTTGTATGTAATTATATTAATGGAGTTTTTTCTTGGATAAGATGTTTCGACCAAAAAAAACAAAATTTAAGAAAATATATAAAGGTCGAATTTCTTTTACTAATGGTATAAGACGTATTAAATTAAAAAAAGGAAAAATGGGCATTATTTCGACTCAATCAGGAATTTTTTATCCTTATCAATTAAATGCATTACAAAAAAAGTTAAAACAACAAATAAAAAAGAAAGGAAGAATTTGGTTTTATCCTTTTCCACATTATCAAAAAACAAAAAAATCTTTAGGTGTACGAATGGGTAAAGGAAAAGGATCTATCGATACATACTTTGATAAGATTCGACCTTATCAATTAATTTGTGAAGTTCGAACATATAAAACAAACAAAGAAACATATCGTGCTTTAGCACATGTTTTATCGTTATGTCAATTAAAAGTACATTTACCCACAGCACTTGTATATAGACATAAAATAAAAAGAAAAACGTTTATAAAAAGAATAGATAATTTAAAAAAACAAACGAAAAAATTAACACAATCACAACGTCTTCTTTAAATGGAAAGTTCGAATACTTTATTTAAAATCGTTGAAATCCCTGAAAAGCTATGTTTGTTTATAAAATTGATTTCTGTACCAACATATTTAAAAGTTATAGATAACACCGGTGTAAAGCAAGTAAAATGTTTAAAAATCTTAAAAATGAAGTATGGACTTATAGGAACGACCATTGTCGTTGTAATAAAAAAAGCAAAAGTAAATAAAAAATTTAAAGTTGGTAAAATTTTTCGTGCCACCGCCGCGGCCTGAAGCCGGAACCGGGTAACGCCCGCGACGCCTCAGCCGTCGACCAGCGTGGCCAGCATCTCCGGCGCGCGCCTGGAGTATCGCCTGGTGCCGCCGGTCGCAGGGGGTGCGGGCGGGGCGGCGGTGATCCTCCACGGTGGGCACATGTCCGCGCGCTGCCGGCTCGGCGAGGAGATCTACACCGAAGCGGGACGGATGGCGCTCATCCCGTCCCGGCCCGGCTACGGAGCGACCGAACTGGCCGCCGGACCATCGGTTCCGGAGTTCATCCCCCGGTTGGCCGCACTGTGCTGCTCAGCAGGGGGTTTCGCGGCTGACCGCGGTGGGCCTCTCCCTCGGCGCCCGGTCCGCGCTCACGCTGGCCGCGCTGTATCCGAACCTGGTCGAGCGCGTGATCCTGCTCTGCCCGGTCAGCTTTACCCCGTGGCCCGATCCGGCCAACACGTCAACAG
>CAVRLI010000008.1:0-126900 GCA_963722375.1 uncultured Actinomycetota bacterium | reverse complement strand
CGGGGGAGCTTCTTCGGCAAGCCCGGTCCTCTGCTGGTTTGACGCAGCGCGAACTCGCGCGGCGAGCTGGGGTAAGCCAGAGCGTGATCGCGGCGTACGAGAGTGATGCCAGAGAGCCGGCGCTGTCGACGTTGTCTGCGTTGGTGGAGGCGACCGGCCTTTCGTTGGAGGTGGGGGTGGGGGCTCCGCTCGCCACCGCTGCGCCTGCCTTCGTGGGCCCTGTCGGCCGTCGGCTGCGCCGGCGCCGCGCGGCGGTGTTGGCACTGGCCGCGAAGCACGGCATGTCGAACCTGCAGGTGTTCGGCAGCGTCGCGCGCGGGCAGGACGGGCCGGATTCCGACCTTGACTTGATGGTCCGCCCGCCGGAGGGTGCGGGCCTGTTCGCGATCGCTCGCTTCGCAGAGGAACTCGAGGAGCTGTTGCGGGTCCGGGTGGACGTCGTCCCGCAAGGAACGCTGAAGGCGCGTGTTCGTTCGCGGGTCGAACCTGACTTGGTGGCCTTGTGAGTCGTAGCGATGAGGACCGTCTGCTCGACATCGTTGCCGCGATCGAGGCCATCGGTCGGCACGTGGCGCGCGGCAGTCTCGAGGACGGCCTGGTCTTCGACGCCGTCCGCGCCCGGCTGATGGAGGTCGGTGAAGCCGTCAAAGACATCGACCGAGAGTTGCTGGCTCTACAACCGGCCATTCCATGGCGCCGGATCGCCGGGATGCGGGACCAGCTCGCGCATCGCTACTTCGACACGTCGCACGCGATCGTCTCCAGCACAGTTACCAACGACCTCGTAGAACTCCGGGCCGCGGTTGAGGTCTTGCTCGAAACGCAGCGCAGTCGCTTCCGCGTCGGGCCGGCCGGAACTGGCGGACAGATCAGAGCGACTACGGCCCCGCGCGGCCTACCGGAGGTCGACCTCGCGCGTGTCCACAAATGGTGCGCAGGCCGAGTTCCAGAGGATCTGCTCGATCAGATGCGGGTCGAGGCCGACGTCGACGTCCGGCACGTCACGATCGTGGAGTGCCGTCCGCCTTGGGATGGCAAGGGTGATTGGGAGCGGAACCCCGTTGCACGTCTGCGCTTCACCAAGAAGACGGGGCTGTGGTCGTTGTATTGGCTCGATCGCCACGAGCGGTTTCATCTCTATGACCGGATAGGCGCCAGCAAGAACGTGCAGGTCCTGCTCAACGAGATCGAGCGGGACCCGACCTGCATCTTCTGGGGCTGACCGCCGACCACTGCCTCGGGAACGGAGAGGGCAGCGGCGACTGGTGAGGTTGTAGTCGACGAAGAGCACCACTTTTTCCATGCCACGTTTCATGCCACACGAGACCTCTGCAGCCGCCTGTAGTTCGGACGCACCAACAAACGTGCAGGTCAGAGGTGGTGCCCCCGGGCAGATTCGAACTGCCGACACCCGCTTTAGGAGGACGGTGCACCACGTTGCCCGTGGCCTCTACCGCTCACTCTGGTTGCAGTCCGAGCCTCTACAGCCTCTACGGACGGCGTTATCCGCTGCAGTTCATGCCACGTTTCATGCCACGCCAGAGCGCGGTTGGTGAACTTCGGGTCGGCCGGCGGGATCAGGCATCGTTGATGCGGGCGATGTACTGGTTGGTCCAGTCCACGGCCGCATCAAGGTCGGCCAGGACGTCGAGTGCTTCGGCGGCGTCGGTGTAGAGCGATGTCCACGTGGGCCTGGGGGTCACGAGTGCTGGCCAGGGATGTTGGCGGCGAAAGGTGAACAGGCGGCGGGTGGTGGCGCCGGTGAGCTTGTCGTCGGCGAGCGGGGCCATGAGTTGCAGGTCGACCAGGTCGTGGGCGCGTTCGTTTCCGGGCTCGGTGCAGGCGTGCAGCTTCTGGGCGATCTGGTGGTGCAGGGGCAGGACTGGGATCGGCTCCGGTGTTCCGATCCCCAGTTCACTGAAGAGCCCCACAACTTCAGGTGCGAGTGCTCGTTCGATCGGCTCGCTGGTGGTGGCTTCGAGTTCGTCGTAGCCGAGTTCCACAGCGACGGTGCCGAAGGGCCGGCCGTGGAAGAGCAGCTTCACGGTGTAGGGCTGCATCACGTAGGCGGGCGGTACGCCAGCCGGTGGGCGTGGGCGTCCTTCAATGGCGGTCCCGGTGAAGGGGCCCCATCCTTCGCGCAGGTTCGCGGCGAGTTCGGTGAGGAATGCGGTGCGGTCGCCTCGAAAGGCGGCATCGAGGTCGGGAGTCTGGCGGGTCATGGCATCACCGAGACGCAGCTTGAGGCCGGTGCCGCCTTTGACTGCCGCCGGCGGGAGCATTTGCGCGAGCGTCACGTTGGCGATCAGGGATTGCAGTCGCTTGACGGTCGAGGAGCGGGCCGTGGCGGCCGCGTTGATCCGGCGGCGCAGCTCGTTGACGCTGCCGGGATCACGAGCTGGCGTGCCGTTCATCGTTCGTCCAGTTCGTCGAGCAAGGCCGCTTCGTCGCCCGGGCTCAGCAGGCCTCTCGCCGCGGCGGTGCGTGTCGCTTCGAGGAGACGTTCGGTCATGACGCGTCCGCGGGCGCCGCGGATGGCCGCGACCACGGTCATGGCCGGGATGCCTTCGATGTCGTCCTGGTCTTCGACCGCTATCTGACGATGTATCAGTTCAACGGTCGGGGGAAGACTCACGCGAACGCGCCGCGGGCTAGCGATGCGGATGCGCCGGAGGTTGATGTGCGTCAGGTCGAGTGCTGCCAGAACGGATTCGTCCGCCAGGACCGCTCCGGGGCCGGCCAGAGCGACTGCCTCCGCGAACTCACTCAGGCGCCCGGAGGGAGCTTCCAGCATGCGATAGACGCCCCGTCCGACCTGGGTCAACGCCCCGCGCGCGGCCAGCTTGCGGACCTCCACGGCGGGCACGCCGATACGTGCGGCATCGCCGGTCGTCACCACGCCATGCGTGTCGAAGGCCAGCTCACGAAGCCGCCGCCGGTAGGTCACGGCAGAACCGTACCATAAACAGTACGGTAATGGCAGAAAGTTCATGCCACGTTGCATGCCACGCGACCGGTCCAGGCCTCACCCAGCCGACCGTCATCGCCACGCCAGTGGCGGAAGGTCTCGCGGTCCGGCCGCCATCAGCGAGCAGATGACGGACTCCGAAACGGGCGTCCCACCCCACGCATCCACGCCGACATTGATCATCCGCCCGCGCTGGCGCCACTTCTCGTGCACATGGCCACAGAGCAGCCAGGACCCGTCGTCGCTCGGCCGCCAGGGCGCGAACTTGTCGGTGCGCGGATCGAGTTCGCCGGTGCTTCTTTGTTCCGGGTCCGTCTCGGCATAGGGGAAGTGGGAAACCTGCACCCGTTCGCCGTTGACGAGCACCAGTTGGGTGTTGGTCAGGATCAGCTCGCGCGGCCGGCACCGCTCGCGGTACACCTCGACGAAGCGCTCGCTGCGGGCCCCGTTAGAGGGATGGCAGCGGTCGTGGTTCCCGGCGACCAGAGTCACGTCGCCGGCGATCTCGGCCAGGTGCGGAAGGCTGTCATCGAGGCGGCCCAGTCCGACGTCCCCGAGATGCCACAGCTCGTCGGTAGCACCCGCCGCACCGACGGCCCGGCGGACGAGGTCAGCGTTCATCTCGTGCACGTCGGAGTACGGGCGCCCGCAGAACCGGATGATGTTCTCGTGCCCGTAGTGAGTGTCCGAGGTGAAGTACCGCACGAGACAACGATGCCGGATTGGCCTCTTCCAGGCTCGTGGTTATCGTCGACCGCGACATGGTTGAGTTGCTCACCGACCGCCAACGACGCTCGTGCCGGCCCCAAATCAAGGAACGCAAGACGAAGAGCACCGCTTTTACGCGGCGGGAGCGCGAGTCACATTGGTCACTTGCGTAACCTGTGAACGTCCTCTCTCGATGACTCCAAGTGACTTTGGTGCCCCCGGGCAGACTCGAACTGCCGCAGCCGCTTTAGGAGGACGGTGCACCACGTTGACCGTGGCCTCTGCAGGCGCGTCTAGTTGCAGTTCGAGTCTCCACAGCCTCTACGAACGCCGCGATCCGCTGCAGTTCATGCCACGAGTCATGCCACGCGGCGAGTAATTTGCGGAACTTCGCCGCCGTGCTCACTGGACAATCCTGCACGCTTCGAGATCCTCGATCGTCACTCAGGCGCGGCTTCGGCGTGCAGACGTTTGGCCACGGCGACGCATCGGGTGGCTCGCTCGACAGCGCGGGTTGCCTCCGAGGCGGGGATGTCGGGTTCGTACTCGGTCTTGGTCTTGAGCCGCAGGAGTCGGCCAAGGTTGCGTTCGACCTCCGCGCCGTCCTTGCCGGCTTCCTTCAACAATGCGAGGACCTGGGTGTGGTCCTGTCCGGCGGCGCGACGTCCCATGCGCATTCCAGTCACCGAATCAGCGGCGTTGATGGCGGCGTGGATCGCCAGGCTCGTCGCGGCGATGGCTCGACCCGCCTCCAACTCGCTGGACGCAGCCGCGAGGTACTCTTCGGCTTTGCTGAGGTAGGCCCGTACCTGTGCTGCGCTAACGGCGCGTGTGCGCATCGGTTTAGGCACTGCGCCGCCCCTTCGGGACTGTGAGCGGCGAACCGAACACAACGACTCCGTCGCGTTGGACATCGCCCCACAGCGGCTTGCGGGTTCGGAGCAGGGATGAGACGGCCTCTTCGCTGATCTCCAGGAGTTCGACGTTGTTGCCCGCGACTCGGCTGACGTACTCCCGCCACCGATCCAGAGTCTCGCGCCAGGCCGGGTCGTCCTCGTCGACGCCGCGGCCTCGGACCACGACGACGTCGATGTCACTCTCGCTGTCGGCTTCCCCTCGGGCGAAGGAGCCGAAGACGACGACGCTCACCGGTGGCGGATCGATGCGGGCAGCGCCCTGTCCCATTTCCGTCGAGGACTGTCTGGCGCGTCCGCGTCAACGCGGTGATGGCGCGGGAGGCGACGTTCTCCGGGACGAATCGAAACAGCGCCGAGGGTGGAGCCTCGCGACGCTCAACTACGCCGAGCTCGACGAGCGCGGGCATTACGCGGGAGGCGTGAGCGAGACTGACGCCGGAGAGCCGAGCGAGGGTGCGCAGGTTGAGTTCTGCCGAGGTCTCCGCCAGCACGGACAAGATGCGCCCCTGTGCGCCGGGGATCACCGACTGCACCGGTCGGATGAAGTCCACGAGACGAGTCTGGCACACACCACTCACATATGGAACGACTGTTCCATCTGTGAGTGGTGCCCCCGGGCAGAATCGAACTGCCGACACCCGCTTTAGGAGCGCGGTGCAGGCATGAAACGTGGCATGAACTGCAGCGGATCAAGCCGTCTGTAGAGGTTGTAGAGGCTGGGACTGCAACCAAAGTGCGCGGTAGAGGCCACGGGCAATGTGGTGTCCCCGCGCGGTAGTTCAGTGCTGCTAGCGCGTGGCCAACCGGTCGGTGCCTCACTGGGTCCCGCAGCGAGATGGCGATCAGAGGTCATGTCGCCGGGATTTAAGTGAGTCATGAATGCGAGCTCTACTGGCTACAGCGCCACCTGCTTGTTCCAGTCGCGAATGTTCATTCCGATCCGTTCGACGTCGGGCAACGCGAGCGATCCGCTGTGCATGATGACGTTCCGCGATCGCTCCAGCGTCGCGAATAGCGACGTGGCCCAGTCGACTCTCGGCACGTACGCCTCGAAGAGCTGCCAGTTCTGCTGCATGATTTGTGGCAAGTGGCCCAACTCCGAGTAGCTGAGGAGGTCGTCGCCGCGAACTCCGTGCCACTTAACCTTCTCCTCGTCCGTACGTCGGCCATCCACGAACTTTCGGATCTTCTCTGAGACACCCTTCTCCCACCAGTCCTCGCCGTAGGTGTCCATCAGGACCTTCTTGACGAACCTCCGGACGGACATCTCGAACGTGGCGATGGCGGTATAGACCGTCGACATGAGCTGCGCCTGAGCCAGCAGGTCTTCATCGAACAGCTCGAAGCTCGAACGCCTCGGTAACCTCCGTCGAGTCGGGTGTACCCGTGGCTCGGCGAGGGCGACCGGCAGCATCGAGCGCTTCTTCGGTGAGGATCGCGCGGTACACAAAGTCGTACAGGGGGTCGCCGGGAGGTGCGCTCACCGGAAGTGCTCGCGCAGGGCCTTGAAGATCGCGTTGTAGACCGCCGGGTCGCGCGACTCTGGGAGTTGAATGTTGATGTTGTACGCCAGGTTCGCGAACGGTGGAATCGCGGAGGAGTCGACAACTTCTCGGTCGCGGACATCCGAGGCGTTCGACTGCTCTACGGGCGAGTCCTCGTTGCTACGCTTCGGCGGCTCGCCCGGCGGCGTGGACGCGAAGTCGGCGGCCTTACCCAAGGTGGTGAATGTCCCTGCCATCTGCGTCAGGACGCGGTCCGTGAAGGCCCCTTCCGAGAGGGTCTTCATCTTGTTCTTGACCTCGGCGGGGCTCATCGTGTGGGCGTTCCGATTGACTCGAAACAAATCCTCGTACGCCTCCCGGAGGCCTTCTGCTAGGACAAGGGCAGACTGCGTCTGATCGAGGTACCGGTGGTATCGACCCTGGGGGACGCCCGATTCGTCCAAGAAACCCAAGGCCTTCAACACGTTGATGATCGCCCGATCGTTCGTGTTCGCGAACCCGAGGCCTTCCAAGAATCGCTGCGTGAAGCGGGGCGGAGCCTGCGCCGCCTGAATCGCCCGCAAGATCCCCTCAGCGTTCTTGAAGGAGGTCAAATATGCGCTCGGCAGAGTCATGTGGGAAGACTAGGGCTTCCGCGCGATGACTGCCCATGACCAACTCAGCGAAGGTCGCTCGGCCGGACGGAATGTACTGGCCCGCGCTGGCCAACGCTCGCCAGCGTTCGCCATGAAGTCCGGGAGGCAGCCCGCACATGGATCGAGCGCGCCCCGGAGCTCTTGAATCGGGTCTCCGCGGCGAGTACTCAGACTCAAGCCCCAGGTTGGTGGCGAGCAGGTCGCAGCACTCCCGCCAGGGCGGCGTGAATCGCCCCATGGAATTGTCGGTGCTCGCCCGAAGAGCGTGGTCAGCCGGGTTCGAGTAGCCGCTCGAGGTGCGCGATGTCTTCCCGGAGAAGGGCTAGCACTCCAGCCGGTCCTTCTGCCTCTAGGCGGCGGTGGTCGGCCCGGGCGACGCTCGCGACTGCCATGTCAGCGAGAGTGGTGGCCACTGCGTCGACGTCGTCGCCGGGCCGGTACCACCACGCGACCCAGTTGCAGGTGCCGAGGATGCCCAGGGCGGCGGTACGTGCATCGATCGGCCGAAACTCACCGCTGCGGATTCCGTCTTCGACCACGTCGGTGAAGACGGCCAGGACCGCACGGCGGGCCTCATGGTGGGCGCGCCCGATCTCCTCAGGCAACTCGGCCTCGGACTTCACCAGCAACCTGAAGCGATCCGCGTGGGTGGCGATGCGGCTCGCCGTGCTGTAGGCGACCGCGCGCAGTTTGGCGGTCGGTGAGGCGGGCGCTTGTTGCGCGATCTCGTGCAGATCAGCCGCGGAGGTCTCGGTGATCTCGTGGACGAGCTTGGCGAGGATCTCGTCCTTGCTCTTGAAGTAGTAATAGAGCGCGGGGCGTGTGACCCCGAGGGCGTCGGCGATGTCCTGCAGGGTGGTGCCGGCGAATCCGCGCTCGGCGAACAGGCGCGTGGCGTGTTCGTAGATCTCGTTCTCGATGAGCCCCCGCCGGGTGGTCTGCCCGTTCGCCGGCTTGGTGCCGTCATCGCGAGGACCGCCCTGCGCCTTCAGCCCGGCCTTGCGCGTCGAGGCGGAACTCTTCGGGCGGGCCACAGCGCCCAGGATAGGTGCCGCCCCACCGGCCGCTGCCTTCACGCCAATCCGAACCGGCGCTCGAGCCACGCGCCGATCTCGGCGGCGGCCAACGCGGCCCCCGTCGGCTCGCCCTTCGCGATTGGACCGCCGAAGTGCGTGCCCGCCACGGTCGTCGACGTGAGATCGTCCGCGCCCAGGGCCTTCCCCATCGCGGCGAGATCGGCGGGGAAGCAGGCCGAATCCCCGGTCAGGCCGATCAGCAGCGTGGGGGCGCGCACGCCCGGTGCCGCGCGCAGGAAGTTGGCCTGGGAGTGGTTGATCGACCAGGTCGACAGCCAGGCCTCGGGCGTTGACAGCCGGCCGAAGCCGACCAGGCCGTAGTTGGTCAGGTCGGGCCGGCGGCCGAATAGGGAGCCGTAGGGTCGGTCGTTCGGGTCCAGGCTGGGGTCGACCGAGCGCAGGTCCGCGTCGCTTCGGTACACGGTGAGGATCCGCGGCGCCAGGACACGGCGACGGTCCTCGACCGCGCCCGTCCGGTCGTGCGCCTCCCGGGCGGCGTTCGCCTCGGCCATCAGCTCGAGGGCGAGGGCGTCGATGCGCGCGATCCGCTCGAGTTGTGCGGCGCGGTAGCGGTCGACGAACTCGGGGGCGTAGGTCGCGGACTGCGGCGGCGTGGCGAACCCGTTCGCGGGTGCGTAGGGGTCGAGCGCGGGGTCGGCGGCGAGAGGATCGGTCTCGTCGACCACCGACGGGTCGATCAGGCGGGACAGCAGCACCCCCTGCCCCGGATGGGGGGCCAGGAAGATCGCACCGTCGGGCACCGGCAGCACCGCGTTCGCGAAGCCCGTCGGACGCCCGGCCGGCGTCCGGGCCAGCCGATGATCGGCCGGCATGGCCGCCTGCTCGTGGTAGTAGGCGTAGAGCGTTCCGCCACCGGAGTGACCCAGCGTCATAATCGATGTGAACCCCGCGTCGCGTAGGAACGTCAGACCGGCGGCCACGTCCAACAGCGCCTGTTCGTGGACCAACGCGAGGTCGTTGTTCGGCGAGCGGGTGCCCTGCGTCCAGACCGCGGCCCCCCGCGCGAGCAGCTGACCGACCAAGGGGTGGTGGTGAACGTCCTGCCGCGGGTGCGCCAGGCAGACGACCGTCGTGGCGCCGGGAACGGTGTGCAGGACCCCGTCGACGGTGGCACCATCGGCCGTCGTCAGGTGTTGGATCTTCGTCGTGGTGGCGGCGGGCAACTCCGCCGCCGGGAGGAAGCGACCGGCACCGAGACCCCGTACCGCGCTCGAGGCGTTCATCGGGCCTCCGCCCGGAGCGCGTCCTTGTCCCACTGCGTGATGGAGCACCCGTCCGTCCCCGCGATGCACGAGTACCAGACCGCGTGGCGCATGCCGGTGGCCCGCCGGTCCACCACGATCGGTACGTCGGACTCGAGCGCGAAGTACGGGCCCACCGTGCGAACCGTGACGGTGTCCGCTTTCTCCGCCAGCCGCACGAAGTCCGCGTTCTCCGGAACGTCGAGCAGATAGAGGGTGATCACGCCGGGCCTCCGACCTCGGCGGGCTGCCAGGACGGTGCGCGCTCGACGATCAGCTCCGCTTTGCGGGCGATCAGCGCCGCGAACGTCGGCTCGCCCGCGGTCACCACGTCGAGCAACGCGTCGATTGTGAGGTTGGCGTCGAGGTCCTCCTGCGGGATCACCGGCCGCAGCGCGCGGGTGATCTCGAACATGTAGCCGTTCGGATCGTGGGTGTAGATCGACTCGATCGTCTCGTGCTTGAGCTGCAGTTCCACCGGCCAGTCGCTCGCGTCGAGCCGGCGCCGGTACTCCAGCAGCGCCTCCTCCGAATCGACGTGGATGGCGAGATGCCGGGAGCGGACGAAGAAGTCGGGCACGTCCGCGGAGAATCGCGCGTAAGCGTCGCCCTTTGGCAGCGCCGGACCCTCGGGTGTGCCGAGGCCCTCCGCCACCGCGCGGTCGAGACCGAAGTAGTAGAAGAACGCGATCCGGTCGTCGTTGCCGATATCGAAGAAGAAGTGGAGGAAGTCCGGGTGGTCCTCCGGCCCCCACCCGGCGGCGCAGATCGAGTGCACCACGGGGAAACCGAGCACGTCGCGGTAGAACCGCACCGTGCCCACCGGGTCGAAGGTGGGGAACGCGACGTGGTCGACGCCGCGGACCAGATGACTCAATTGGCTCATGCGAATCTCCTCGGTGCTCAGGCGGGCACCGGCGCGCGGCCACCGAGCAGGCGGCCGGCGCCGGGCAGGACGGGGTCGAGGTCCAGCGCGCGCAACAGACTGAAGGCCCCCGCGGTCGCCGCGGACAGGACGGGCAGGCCGAACTCCGCCTCCGCGTCGGCGATCAGGTCGAGCGAGGGCATCTGGACGCAGCAGGACAGGACTAGGGCGTCCGCGTCGCGAAGGTCGAGACTGCGCGCCGCGTCGAGGATGTCCCGGCCCGGTATGCAGCCCACCGCGCGGTTGTCCCCGACGCCGAGGTTGCGCCAGTCGACCACGTGAACCCCGCCGCCGCCGTCGGTGCGCGCCGCGGACAGATAGTCGACGACCTGCTGCGCGAGCGAAGTCCGGTAGGGCATCACCAGGGCGACCCGCCGGGCGTTCAGGGCGTCGAGCGCCTCGATCAACGCGCCTGCGCTCGTGCGCACCGCGGCGGGCGAGGTGCGCGCGGTCAGCTGGTCCGCCACCGCCGCCTCCACGCGGTCGTGCTCGCCGGGACCGCCGGCCATCAGCGCGACCAGGCAGGCGTAGAGGATCGCGTCCGGCCCGGCGTCCGCGAGTTCGTCGATGCAGCGCTCGCGCTGCGCGTTCATCGCGGCCAGCTCGGCCGGCGAGACCTCGCGCATCCGCATGCGGCTCCCGTGGAACGTGAACCGCACGTCGGGGTGCCGCGAGAGCAGCGCGGGGAGCTCGCTCTCCACGGTCGTGTTCGAGCTCGGGACGACGAGTCCGATGCGTCGGGTCTGCACGGGCAACCTCCGTATTGACATCTGCTTAGAATTTTCTACGCTAACGTCAGAAGCACGTCAACCCGGAGGGACAGCGCATGGGTGCTCGTACGGTGGCCGTGATCGGTGGTGGGCCCGGCGGCCTGTACGCCGCCCGCCTGATCCGGCTCGCGTGCCCGGACTGGTCCGTGACCGTTCACGAGCACAACGACGACGGGGACACCTTCGGCTTCGGCGTCGGTCTCACCCCCGACACGCTCCGGAGCCTTTCCGCCGCGGATCCGGCGACGGCGTCGGCCATCCGCGCCGCGGGCCACGTCACGGACGGCATGGAGATGCGCGTCGGGCGGGGCACGCGCCTGCAAGGACGGGGCAACCTCGCGATCGGGCGCGCGGAGCTGCTGCAGATCCTCCGGGAGCACGCGTGCGCCGCCGGCGTCGAACTGTCCATCGGGCACGTGGAGACGCCCGACCTCGACGCGGACCTGATCATCGCGGCGGACGGCGTCCGCAGCGGCACGCGGGAGAAGCTGGTCGCGGAGTTCGGCGCCACCGTCGACCTGGACGACGCGCTCTACCTGTGGGCCGGCACCGACTTCGCCTTCGACTGCGCGACGTTCGCTCCGGCGTTCACCGATGCGGGCGTGTTCGTCGTGCACGCCTATCCCTACGCGCCGGGTCGCAGCACCTTCCTGGTCGAGACCGATGAGCGGACGTGGCGGGCCGCGGGCCTCGACGAGGTGCCGGAACCGGCCGAGGCCGGGAGCTCCGACGAACGCAGCCTCGCCCTCCTCAGCGACGTCTTCGGCGACCTCCTGCCGGGGCATCGTCTGCTCGGCAACCGCACCCGGTGGCAGCGGTTCGCGACCGTGCGCTGTGCGCGGTGGACGCACGACAACGTCGTGCTGCTCGGCGATGCGGCCCACACCGCGCACTACTCGATCGGCTCGGGCACCAAGCTCGCGCTGGAGGACGCGATCGCCCTGGCGGGCGCGGTGCGCGAGTTCCCAGAGATCGCCGACGCCCTTACCGCCTACGAGACGAACCGCCGCCCCCGGGTCGAGCGCTTCCAGTCGTTGGCCGCACGCAGCCACGCCTGGTGGAAGTCCTTCCCTCGCCGGCTCGATCTGGAGCCCGCGCGGCTGATGACGTCGTTCCTCACCCGGGCTGGCAATCTGACGGTCGATGACATCGGGCGCGCGCACCCCGAGGTGGTCGCGGCCGCCGTGGGGGCCTACCGCGGCGACGACGGCGCCCGGACCGCCGGCCCGGACGGCACCGCGGCCGCGGTCCTGGACGCGCCGCTCGGACTGCGGTCCGGCCGGGTCGTCGAGGACGCGGAGTGCCGCTCGTTCACTGCCGTGTGCTCCGCCGAGGTGAGGGATGCCGCACAGGTCTGGGGACCCGACGGCAGCGCCGTCGTGGACCAGGCCCGGCGGCTGGTCGCGGCCGGCGAGTCCGTGGTGTGGCTGCCTGCTCGCGACGACTCGCGCCCCGTCGCGCTCGTCCGCGCCGACCTGGGCGAGCGCATCCGCCGGGAAACCGGTGCCCGGGTCGGGATCGACCTGCCGGCGGCGCTGCGTGCCGACGCGGTGGGCGCTCTGCTGGCCGGTCGTGTCGACCTCGTGCGGTTCTGTTGAGGTCCGCTGTGTTAACCGCCGCCGCGTCCCCACGAATCCTCGCCCCAGGAGCCGATATGAACGCCATCGTGGTGCCGCACCCGCCGGAGTTCGTCGAGCGCTATCGCCAGAGCGGCGTGTGGCCGGACGAGACGCTGATCGAGCAGTGGACGCGGGTGGCGGAGGCGCACCCGGACCGCGACGCGGTCGTGGCGCCCGACGGCCGTGTCACCTACGCCGAACTCGCGGTTGCCACCGACCGGATCGCGGCGGGTCTCGCCGATCTCGGCCTGGAGCCGGGGGAGCGGGTCCTGTTCCAGGTCACCAACCGGCTCGGCGCGGCCCTCGCTTGGTACGGCGTGCTCAAAGCGGGGCTGGTGCCGGTCTGCACGTTGGCGGCTCACCGCCACCATGAGATCGAGGCGATCGGAGCGCGCTCGGGTGCGGCCGCCCATCTCGTCGAGGCCCTGACGCATTTCGACATGCACGACTTCGCGGCGCAGATGGCCACCGCGGTCCCCACGCTGCGCGTCCAGCTCACGGTCGGCGCCGCTCCTGGTGCATCGGGTGTCCGCATCGAGGACCTGGCCGCCGACGGCGACGCCGCGCTCGCGCGCAAACGCGTGGCCGAGATCCAGAGCGGTCTCGACCCCACCGACGTCGCGGTGCTGCAGCTCTCCGGCGGAACCACCGGCACGCCCAAACTGATTCCGCGGTTGCACCACGAGTACTGGTACAATGGCCTCACCTACGCGCGCACCCTCGGCTGGGACTCCTCGGTCCGTGTCGCGCACGTGCTGCCGCTGATCCACAACGCCGGCATCACCTGCGCCCTGCACGCGGCGCACAGCGTCGGCGGGGCGACCGTGCTGTTGCCGCCGGACCCGACCGTCGTGCTCGACGCCTTGGCCGCCGAAGGTGTCACCGACATCCTGCTGGGGACGGCGATGGCGGGATGGGCCGCCGCGATGGTGGCCGGTGTTCCCAGCCTGCGCCGCGTCGTCATCGCCGGCGCCAAGCCGCCGGAGGGCATGGTCGAGACCTTCGAGCGCGGCGGAGTCTGGGCCGGGCAGCTCTACGGCATGGCCGAGGGCTTCTACGCCATGACGCCGTTGGACGCCCCGTCGGCCGTGCGCCTCCACTCCGTGGGTGTGCCGATGAGCTCGCTAGACGAGATCGCGATTCTTCGAGCCCGGGACCGAGAGGCCGGTCGGCGACGGCGAGATCGGCGAGGTGTGTGTCCGCGGGCCCTACACGATCCGCGGCTACTACGACGCGCGTCCAGACCCGGCCGAGACCGTGGACCACAACGCGCGGGCGTTCACCGAGGGCGGCTTCTACCGCACCGGCGACCTCGGCATGGTCCGCTTTGAGGACAGCATGCGCTGCTACTCGATCGAGGGCCGGATCAAGGACGTCATCGACCGCGGCGGCGAGAAGATCAGCGTCGACGAGATCGAGGTGGTCCTCGCCGGTTCGCCCGGTGTGGCCGCGGTCGCGGTCGTGGCGATGCCCGACCCGCGCCTGGGTGAGCGCGCCTGCGCGTTCGTCGTGCCGACGCCGGGAGCGGCACCGGATCTCGCAGCCGTACGCGCGTACCTGCAGGACCGCGGAGTCGCGAAGTTCAAGTGGCCCGAGCGGATCGAACTGGTCGAGGACCTTCCGCGCACCCCGGTCGGCAAGCTCGACAAGAAGGCCCTGCGCAGCGTCGCCGCCACCTTGACCGCTGAGGAGCGAGAATGACAACCGCAGCCGCCGACCTCTCTCCGCGAGCACGGGCCAGCATCATCGCGACGTGCTTCCTGGCTGTCGTGTTCGACGGCTACGACCTGATCATCTACGGCTCGACGGCGCCGGCCCTGCTCGCTCACGAGCCCTGGGACCTCAGCCCTTCCGAAGTCGGCCACATCGGCAGCTACGCGATGATGGGCATGTTCGTCGGGGCGGTCGCCGCCGGCCCCCTGACCGACCGCATCGGGCACCGGCGGGTGTTCCTGGGCTGTCTGGCCCTGTACTCGACGGCGATGATCTTCGTGGCGCTGGCGCCCGACCCGACCGTCCTGGCATGGACGCGGTTCGTCGCCGGCCTCGGCTTCGGGGGCGTCGCGCCGGCGGCGGTCGCGCTGGTCACCGCCATCGCCCCGGCGGGACGCCGGAACCAGGTGCTGGCGCTGATGCTGATCGGCCTGCCGGTCGGCGGCATCGTGGCGGCCGTCGCGTCGAAGCTGTGGCTGGCCGACCACGGCTTCCGGCCGTTGTGGGCCTTCGGCGGGCTCGCGTTGGTGACGGCGCTGCCGTTGGCCTGGAAGTTCATTCCCGACCTGCCGCGTCCGGCCGGTGAGGCGGGGCTGAGCACCGGCGCGGCCCAACGCGCGCTGTTTCAGCCCCGCGCGCTGCCGGCCCTGGGCCTGCTCAGCGCCGCGAACTTCGCCGGGCTCCTCCTCGTCTTCGGCCTGAACACCTGGCTGCCGACGCTGATGAAGCAAGCCGGGTACAGCCTGGGGTCCGCGCTGACGTTCCAGGTGCTCCTCAACGTCGGCGCGGTGATCGGCGGGTTGACGGGTGCCGCGCTCGCGGACCGGTTCGGCAGCCGCTGGGTTGCGACCGCCTTCTTCGGGGTCGCGGCCACCGCGATCTACGCCATGGCGCAGACGCCGTCACCGGACGTCATGCGCGTGGCCACCCTGCTCGCCGGCGTAGGCACCATCGGGACGCAGATGGTGCTGTTCGGGTACGTGGCGGGTCACTATCCCGCGGCCGTCCGCGCGACAGCGCTCGGTATCACCAGCGGCGTAGGCCGGCTCGGTGCCGTGTGCGGACCGACCGTGGGGGGTTGGTTGCTCTCGAACGGCGCGACGTTCCACCAGGCATTCGGATTCTTCGCCCTCGTCGCGGCGGTCGGCGCCGCCGCGAGCCTCACCGTCCCGCGACCCGGAGCTCGGCGCGCCGGCTCCGCCCTCCCTGCGCCCGCACCGGCGCCGTCCACACCGTGACTTCCCGCTCCCACACCGGAGGATCTGATGTGCGCAGTTCCTGACGAACCGTCACGCGGAATCCAACGGCGGACCCTGCTGACCTATCTGGTCGGAGCGCCGGTCCTGACCCTCGCCGCCCGGCTGGTCGGCGATGTCGCCACGGCGCCCCCGGCCGCAGCGCTCCGTTACCGCACATCGGTCGAGGACGTCTTCGACATCGGCGACGCGCTCGTCGGGTCCGCGGCTCCCACGATGCCGCTGATCCTGCTGGAGGTGGGCTCCGACGGCATCGCGCGGATGGACCTGCCGAAGACCGAGCTCGGTCAGGGCATCACGACGTCGGTGTCGATGCTGATCGCCGAAGAGCTCGACCTTCCGCTGGACCGCGTGCGGCTCTCGATCGCCGACGCCCGGCCCGAGCTGGTGTTCGCGCAGATCACCGCGGGGTCGGCGACGCTGCGCACCTTCTACGAGCCGGTCCGCTACATGGCGGCGACTGCGCGCCTGCGTCTGGTTGCGGCCGCCGCGACTGAGTGGGGTGTCCCGCAAGACAGCTTGCGTACGGAGGACGGCGCCGTGGTCGGCGCGGGCCGGCGGGCGGACTACGGCGCGCTCTCCGCCGCCGCGGCCGCCGTCGACCTGTACGGTCTGGTCGCGCGCCCGAAGTCGCCGGAGGCGTTCACGGTGATCGGCCGGCCCACCCGCCGAATCGACGCCCGCGACATCGTCACCGGGCGCAAGAAGTCCGCCGTGGACGTCCTCGCCGGGACGGCCCGGCCCGCGCTCGTGCGCCGGCCTCCGACGATGTTGGGGACCGTTCAGCAGGTGCTCAACGCCGAGGCCGTTGCGGCGATGCCCGGCGTCCGTGCGGTGGTGCCGATCCCCACCGGCGTCGCGGTCGTCGCCGACACGGTCGAGCAGTGCCGGCGTGGCGTGAACGCGCTGAAGGTGACCTGGGGCCCGGGGCCGATCGCGGGGGAGAACAACGACTCCATCCGGGCGGCTCTCGTCGAGCAGATGCCGGAGCTGCCGGCCGCGTCGCCGGGGCGATCGGTCGATGCGACCTTCGGCTGGGCGCCGTTGTGTCACGCGCCGATGGAGACCGAGTGCGCGGTCGCCGACGTGCGGTCCGACCGGGCCGAGGTACCCGGGGCGGCTCCAGGCTCCCGTCGTCGTCAAGCAGGAACTCGCGGTGCTCCTCGGTCTGCCCGAGCGGGCGGTGGACGTGCACGTGGTCTCGCCCGGCGGCGGGTTCGGCCGGCGCGGGTTCTTCGACGGGGCGATCGAGGCGGCGCACGTCTCGAAGGCGATTGGTGAACCGGTCCGGTTGATGTGGCACCGGGCCGACGACATGCGGCACGGCCGGACTCGTCCGGCCGTGGTGCATCGCGTCCGTGCCACGCTGACGGAAAGGCAGGACATCCAGCTCGACCACCGGGCTTCGGGGGTGGCGCTCGACGTCACCCGGTCTGGGCGAGATCCTCACCCACATGGCGACGAACCTGCCGCCGGACGCGAAGACGACGGAGGGCAAGAAGTTCTACAGCCAGACGCTGTTCACCATGATGGTCTCCTCGCCGTACGACTTCGCATACGACCGCACGCTGACCGAGCTCGGCAACGGCATGCCGACGGCTGCGTATCGCGGCGTGCACTGCCCGACCACGCGGGTGAGTGAAGAGATCGTCGTCAACGAACTCGCGCTTGCCATCGGCCAGGACCCCGTGCAGTTCCGTATCGATCACGCGAAGAACGCCGCCGGGGCCGCCGTCCTCGCCAAGGTGGCCGAGCTCGGCAAATGGGGCCGGCGGATGGGGTCCGGCCGCGGGCAGGGCATCGGCTATCACAAGGAGAGCAAGTCGTTCACCGCCTGCATCGCGGAGATCGACGCGCGCGGCCGCAAACCGCGCGTCACGCGCATGACAATGGTGGCCGACGTCGGGCTCCCGGTTAACCCGAGTGGCATCGAGGCGCAGATGCACGGCTGCATCGCCGAGGCGATCTCGACGACCCTCACGGCCGGTCTGCACATGGTGGACGGGCTCCCGTTGGAGGGCAGCTACTCCCACTACCACTGGCTGCGGATGCGCGACTTCCCGAAGGACGTCACTGTCCACCTCATCCTGCCGCCGTCCGGCGATCTCGGGGGCGTGGGTGAGGTCGGGATCGCCTCGGCGTCGGCTGCCATCGCCAACGCCTGGGCGCGCGCCACGGGCCGGAAGCCGCGCAGCTTCCCGCTCTCCTTCGACGTCGACTTCACGGCGTTCCCGCCCGGTGTCCTTCCTTCGCCACCCCTCCGCGCCTTCTCCTAGGAGCCGTCGTGCCTCGCTACAACCTGCTGGTCAACGGGAAGCGCGTCGCCGTCGAGGCGTCTCCGGACGAACCGCTGCTGTGGGTCCTGCGGGACCGGCTCGGCATCACCGGGCCGAAGTACGGCTGCGGCATCAACGTCTGCAAGGCGTGCACCGTGCTGGTCAACCGCCGGGACGCCGTCAGGACTCCTGCTCGTTCCCGGTCTCCCGCGCGACAAGCCGCGAGATCACGACGATCGAGGGGCTCGCCAAAGGCGAAGCCCTCCACCCGGTCCAGCAGGCCTGGCTCGATAAGGACCGTCCCGCAGTGCGGCTACTGCCAGCCGGGGCAGATTCTCGGCGACCGTCGCGCTTCTGGAGCGAACCCGGCGCCCCACGAACGCCGACATCGACGCGATCGAGAACGTCTGCCGGTGCGGGACCTACGGGCGCATCCGCACGGCCATCTCCCGCGCTGCTGAACTCTGGGACCGCAGCATCTGACGATGATGAAGACGACCATCATTCGTCGCGCGGCGTCCGGCTTCGTCGCCGCGGTGTGCGCCGCCTCGCTCGCTGCGCCCGCAGGTGCCACTCCGGATCCCCTCGCTGATGCTCCGTCAGCCAGCGGCGCACAATGTCGCGACCACTGGTTCGCGGTCTCCAACCCCGGGGGGCCCGACCACAAGGTCTACGGCCAGATGTGCACCCAGAGCCCCTCCGAACTGGGCCGTCAACCGCTCCAGATCCTGCTCCACGGCGGGTCCTACAACCTCGTCTCATGCTCTGGATCTTGGTGGGGTGCGCGGGCAGGTGTCCACTAGCCTCGCAGTCGAAGGGTCGCGAACCGTAGTGAGGGTGTCATGGCCGCTTACGTCGAGATCAGTACGAAACGACCTCTAGCCGCATCTGGTACTTCCCGGAGTCGATCTTGTCGACACTGGTCAGGTTGAAGAACTGCGGGTTGCCGTTGAAGTGCGACACGAACCCGCGCATCTGCGCCCAGTCGGCGCCGTTACGACTCAAGATCACAGTCACCGACGCGCTGTCTTTACCGGTGTACGTCCACCCTGCGAGTCCCTGCGCCTTGGCGTATCCGAAATAGTTCTCCTCCATCTTGAGGTCGATGACCCACCCGTCATTGCAGAGCTGAACCCAACCCTTCTTGTCCTTCTTGCCGCAGTCGAAGGCGGCGTACGGGTCGCTCGGCTCGCTGGGCGTGGGGGTCGCGGACGGGGTAGCCGTGTTCTGCGTCGCAACGGGGAGACCGCTGCCCGACGACGCGCTGTCGGTCCCGCCACCGCAAGCGGCTAGCACGAACGCGCCGGCCAGTAGGGCTGCAAACGTCGGTGTCAGGCTCCGGCTCATGGTGGCGATATTGGCCGGGTGCGTGGAGGCTGTCTACTAGCCTGCGACTGAGGGTCGAGCCGTTCCGTTCACGGGAGCCGCCGACCCATGACCGCCGACCCCTCGCGCTCTCCGCTGCGACCGGCCGCCTGGCGGATAGCGACGGACCAAGGCGTCCCGTGGCTGGTCCGTTCCATAGCTGGTCGGCTGTCCTAGTCGGTCATGCCCGCGTCGTCGCCAGTCTGCGAGCGAGCATGCAACAAGAACGGCGGTACAGCTCAGCCGAGATTGAGCAGAGGTGTGCCGTCGTCGCACCGAGATGGGGCGTGCTCGTGGGGCCGTGGCAGCACTTCGCACCGGTGCCTTGACGGCATGTTCCCCGGGTGTTCCCCAGGGCGGTTGCCGGCGAAGCGCGGGCGAGACGAAACCGCCTCTGAGCTGGTCTTTTGCGGTGCCCCCGGGCAGATTCGAACTGCCGACACCCGCTTTAGGAGAGCGGTGCTCTATCCCCTGAGCTACGAGGGCGGGGACGCTCAATCCTGTCATGCGTCGGGCTCGCATTCTGGCAGCGCTCGTGGCTGGTCGTGCCATTCACCCGCGTTGGACACACTCGGCTTCAGCGCGAGCTGACCAGGTGCAGCCCGACCTTCTCGGCGTTTTCGAACGAGTCGTCGACAGCGACCAGCGTGCGGCCGGCGGCGTCGAGGAACGATGCGGCGATCGAGGCGCGGTAGCCGCTCGCGCAATGCACCTAGACCTCGCCCGGCGGAACGTCGTCGATCCGGTGAGGCAGTTCATGGATGGGGATGTTCACGGCACCTTCGATGGCCGCCCGTGCGTACTCCTCGGCGGGGCGCACGTCGAGCACCACGACCGGTCTGTGATGGCGCGCCTGGGCAAGGTCGGCGAACGGGCCGGTCGAAAAGTCGGCAAGGGCACCCGCGGCCCACGCCGTGGGCTGACCGGTCGCCTGCGCGGCGGGCCGGTCGATCCCGATCCGGACCAGCTCACGCTGAGCTCGCGCGACCTGCTCAGGCGTCTCCCCGAGGAGGGTGACGGGCGTGTTCCACTCGATGAGCCATCCCAGGTACGTGACGAATGCGCCGTCGATCCCGAAGTTGAAGGTGCCGGGCGCGTGCCCGGCCGCGAACGCGGTCCGGTTGCGCAGGTCGACCACCCATTCCCCGTCCTCGATGCGTCGGCGCAGTTCCCGCGCATCGGCGTTCTGTACGGGGGACAGGTCCGGAGCGTGTGGGCCCGCGGCGTTCACCGGCGCCATGTGGACGTAGTAGGCCGGCCACGCGCCCAGGCCGTCGAGCAACTCGCGGACGTACGTCTGCTCGTCCTGGGTCAGTGCCGGGTTCGATCGCCTCTCGGCCCCGATCGTGGACGACGTGACGTCGGACTGGGTGGCCGCGCAGAACGATCCGAACCCATGCGTCGGGTAGACCTCGGCGTCGTCCGGGAGGTGCTCTGCGAGTTTGTGTGCGGACGCGTGTTGTCGACGTGCCAGCGCTTCGGTGTGTCATCTCCGAGCAGGTCCGGGCGACCGGTCGCGCCGTAGAGCAGAGACCCGCCGGTGAACACGGCGTACGGACCGGGGGGCGATTCGTCGCCACGGTCGTCGCTCCCGCCCTCGGGAAAAAGGGAGAGGGCGCAGGAGAGGTGGGTGAAGGTGTGTCCCGGGGTGGCAATGGCGCGGAGCCTCATTCGGGATCCGACCTCGACGACGTCGCCGTCGCGGATGGGCGTGCGGGCGAAGCCAACCTCGTCCTCTGCGTTGACGAGGTAGGCCGCCCCCGTCGCGCGGGCCAGCGCGAGCCCACCGGTCACGTAGTCGTTGTGGATGTGGGTCTCCAGGATGTGGGTCAGCCTGACGTCGTCGGCCTGCAGAACGCTGAGCACCCTGTCGATGTCGCGCTGCGGATCGACGACGAATGCGACCTCACCGTCGTGGACCACGTAGGTGCGGTCGCCGAGAGACGGTGTCTCGATGACCCGCACCGACAACGCGTCACCCGCGGGGTGTTGCTCGGCCTGCCGGTTGGTCTCGGACAGGGCAGGAATCGTAAACGTATGTACGTACATTTAGCGAGGCGCCAGAACCTGGCAAGCGATGAGGCCGACGTCCTGGACCGGTCTGGTTCGACGTTTCAGTGAGCCTTGAGCTGACTCCGCTTGTTGGCTTGGGCAGCGCTGCGCGAGCGAGCGCGCCGCCAGATCGGAGGGATCAGCCGAGACAGGATCGCTCCTGACAGTGCCGAGAGGAAGAGGAGAAGCCACAACGGTGCAGTGAAGTTGAACCCGAGCCAGTCCAGGTCCGCTGATTCACTGTTCTGGACGATCAGCAAGGTGGTGGCAATGGCCAGCACGGCGCCGAAGGTCGTACCGACCCAGAACGCGCCCGATCGTTCCTCGAGGATCGACTGCTTGAGGCGGCCTGGGAGGCCCGGCTCAGGGCCTTGTGCCCGTGCTTCGCTGGTGCGTGAAGAAACGACATTTCCCTGGATCGGGTCCGACGATTCCGCTGGCATGACGACGGCCTCTCTGGCGCCCGATGGCGGATGCGGCACTACGCTACGCCGGTCCGGGGCCGATGGCCACTGTCGCCGGATGGCCTGCCTCATCTTTGGCAGCGGCCAGTTCTCTGTCGCCAAGCCGGGCACATGATGCGCCGTCAGATTGGTGGGGCGCCTAGGGGTCGAGCAGGCGGGCCGGATGCATCCCGTTCACCATGCCGACGAAGGGGGGATGGATGCTGTAGCCGAGCATGCGGCGGATGTCCTCCGATACCGCGCGAACGGTGTCCGGATCGGTGGAAAGAGTGAAGGCCTCCTGCGGGCGCAGCCACGGCTCGCAGTACTGCGCGGTGACGGCGAGGCGCGCCTGATCGGACGAGTTGGCCCCCGCCCCGTGCCACAGGGTGCCGACGAAGAACACACACGACCCGGGAGGCATCACCACAGGCACGCGTCGGTCTCCCGCGGCAGGCCGGCGGCCCTCGTCCCAGCGGTGACTGCCGGGCAGGACGACGGTGGCGCCGTTCTCGGCGGTGAAAGGGTCGATGGACCAGACCGTTGCGGCGCCCAGTGCAGGACGCGGGCGGGATACGGGGTAGAACGCGTCGTCGTAATGCAGGATCTGCGCTGACTCGCCCGGCTGGATGTTGATGACCTGGAGCTGAGACAGCAGATAGTTCGGCAGGAAGAGCCGGTCCAGCAGGGCGAGGACTCTCGGGTGATCGACCAGGTGGTCGCAGGCGCGGGTCTTGGTCAGCACGCTGTACACGCGCTGGGTGCGTTCGCCTTCGAAGGTGTTGCGACCGGTCCGGTCGAGCAGGGGGCCCGAGGCCGCGCGGATCTGCTCGCACTGCTCCGCCGTGAGCAGGCCGTCGAGCAGCACATAACCGTCGCGCGCGAGCGTGTCGAGGTCGGCGTCGGCCACCGCCGCGTCCACGGTGGTTCCGGCGCCGGGCGTGATGCGGTGAGTTCGGGCCAGGTCGAGGCAGAGGTCCTCCAGCGTGGCGATCCGCCGCGGAGGACCGGCGGGTGATGTCAAGTCCATGAATGCTCCCTTCATGCTCGATCGGGTCGCGTGGGCGACAGGCCCACTGCTCCGCTGACGACGGCCCAGAGCTCGGCGACGACCTTCTTGGCGGGCGGGCGGGGGGACCTGGTCAGCGCGATGGAGAGAATGGCGTTGGTGCCGCCGAGGGTCGCGGCGGCCAGAAATTCCGGATCACGTTTGGCCGGGATCTCCCCGGCCCGCTGCGCCCGGGCGATGTTGCGGGCGCCGAGTTCGATGAGTTCGTGCAGTCGTCGCGCGTTGGCGGCGGCGACCTCGGCATCCCCGACCAGCCCGCCCAGTACGAGGGGCGCCAAGGGATCGGCGTACACCGCGCTCACCCAGTCGCGGATTCGCCGCTGCTCCCGCTCCGCCCACGTCGGGGCGTCGTAGGTTCGCAATGCGGCGGCTTCGCCGAGACGTCGGTAGAAGTCGTCCAGCACTGCGATGAGCAACCCGCTCCGGGTCCCGAAGTACCGGTAGGGCAGACCGGCGCTCACGCCGGCCCGTTTCGAGACCGCGGCCACCTCCAGCTCGCCGGTCTCGCCCAATTCCTGGGCCGCGGCGCGCAGAAGCTTGTCCCGAGCGGCTTCCCCGCGTGCGCCGGTCGGAGCAATCACAGCAGCAGTTAAGTTGAGGTCAACTCAAAAGTCAATCGGTGCTGGAGGCAGGCTCGCTGGTGGCACGACGTCGCTGGAGGTCGCTCGGTGAGAATCCGGCCTTCCGGGATATCGCCGACGGACCGGGTAGTGAACGCACAACGCGGACGGAGGGACGGGTCGTGGACATCGACGACTTCTCGGCGAGTTGGGGCACCTTGGGCGTCGTCCTCCTGGCGGGAGCCGGAGCCTACTTCGCCGTCATCGCGCTCAGCCGCATCGCGGGGGTGCGCTCCTTGGCGAGCATGTCGAGCTTCGACTTCGCGGCCACGGTTGCCGTCGGGTCGACGCTGTCCTCGACGCTGCTGGGCTCGGTTCCACTGGCGGCCGGTGCGCTCGGCCTCGCTCTGCTCTTCGGCCTGCAGTACCTGATTGCGACGTTGCGCCGGCGTGGCGCTCTGCTCGGGCTCGTCGACAACCAGCCGATCCTGTTGATGGTGGGAGAAGAGGTCCTGGCCGACAACCTGCGGCACGTACGAATGAGCCGCGACGAACTCATGTCTCAGCTACGGAAGGCAGGAATCTCCCGCACGTCCGAAGTTGCGGCGGTCGTGATGGAAACCGCCGGCAGCGTCAGCGTCCTGCGCGGCGGGCAACCCATCGACCCGGCGCTGCTGACGGGCGTGCGCGGAGCCGAGCGGGTTCTGAATCAGCGGTGACCGCGGCAGTGGCCCTTGGTCCGTGACGCAGACATTCACCAAACCAGGCTCACCGCTGCGGCGGGAGCGTGCCGATCGTGATGTCGACGGTGCGGGTCGTCCCGTCCCGTCGGATTTCTACCGGGACCGTCTGGCCAGGCCGGGTTCCACGCAGCGCCCCGAGGAACTCTTCGGCTGAGCGGATCTGCTCATCCCCCAGCCGGACGATGACGTCGCCTCGCTGCAATCCGGCCCGGCCTGCCGGACCGCCGTTCTCGACGCCGAGGATGATGGCGCCCGCGTCGGCCCCCATCCCGAAGGCCCGGTCCACCTGGGGGGTGAGACTGCCGATGGCCACGCCGAGGTAGGGATGGGTGGCGGTGCCGTCCTCGATGAGCTGATCCGCCACCGCCGTCGCGGTGGCCGCGGGAATGGCGAATCCCAACGCGACCGCTCCGACGCTCGGAGGAATGTAGGCCTCGTTGATCCCGACGACCTCCCCACGACCGTTCACCAGTGCGCCACCGGAGTTGCCCGGGGAGATGGCGGCATCGGTCTGGATGAGGTCGACCAGCGACCGCGCTCCGGCCGTGGCGGCACCGGGAATTTCGCGGCCGAGTCCGGAGACGATGCCGGCGGTCACGCTGTTCTGGAAGCCCAGCGGACTACCCACGGCGAGCACGAGCTCACCGACGGCGGGCTGGCGGGTCTGGAACCTCGCTGGCGGCAGGTCGCGGCGCTCGGTGCGTAGCACCGCGATATCGGTGATCTCGTCGGTTGCGAGCACCTCGGCGGGCGTGCGAGTGCCGTCGGCGAGTTCCACCTGCACACGTTCGGCGCTGCGGACCACATGCGCATTCGTGACGACGTAGCCGCCCTCCCGGTAGACCACGCCGCTGCCGATGCCACTGCTGCCGACCACCACCGTCACCACCGACGGCTCGATCTCCGCCGCGATGCGGGGGATCTCATCGAAGCCGGCAGCCGCGACCGTGTCAGGGCCCTGCGCCCCGGAGCGGGCGCCGATGTCGGCGCCGCCGCCCTCCGAGTCGCAGGCCCCGGCACCGACAACGAGCGTGAGCACGAGCACCGCGACTACAGGACAACGGACGCACGGACGAGCCATCGGTCACCTCCCGAAGGCGCGACGCCCACCTGCCGTTCCCCGGGCTGAACAGTCAACGTACGGCGGAACTGCCGGGTTGGCCGGCCGTGGCCGGTTGCCCCGAACGCCGCGGCGCCAGCAGCAGGCCGAGGCCGATCATCGCGACCGCCAGGCCGGCGTGCAGCCAGTTGTCGGCGTTGTCCACCGGAATGAAGTTCGCGTCGCTGGTCCGGTCGATCGCGACGCCGTAGACGAGCACCGCGGCATAGATGAGGCCGCCGACGATGAGGAAGGTCTGCGCGCCGCGGGCCGTGCGCGCCATCAGCAGACCCACCCCGAACGCGAGGTGGACCAGGTTGTGCAACACGGAGACATGGAAGATGCCGAGAAGCTCGGGCATGGGGCCGTCGTGGTCGGGACCGGCCCACGCCAGGTCGTCGGCGTTGGTCGTGATGCCGGGTATGAATCCAGCGATTCCGACGAGAACGAAGGTCGCGGCCACCAGGCCGGCCGCCACCTGCACGGGCTGGTGCTGCATTCCGGTGCGTCCACGGGTGTACATGGGACTTCTCCTAACACTCCCGAAAACTCTGGCTGGTATGGGTCTCCCAGATGAGCTGGCACCCAGAGAACTACCCCCTGGTTCGCGTTCACGCTGGGAACTTCCGGAGAGTGAGCTCAAATCGCGGCGTAGCCAGCAGCGAGCGTTATCGACCGAGCGGCATGAAAGCGCCTGAACGCGGCGCGTTCGTCAGCGAGCGACCGTCAAATGTTCCTGGGCGAGCGGGGCATGCTCCGCACTGACCAGCAATTCGTACCGGGTCGGCACGACTCCGCTGCGGGATACGAAGTCGCGGCGTCCCCCGGTGAGTCCGTAGGCCACCGCACCGAAGATCGCGCCGAAGGCCGCGCCCCAGATCAGACCGCCGACCAACATGGTGGCGCCACCACTCGCAGTCTCCGCGAAGATCGCGAACAGCAGACCCACCAGCAGACCGAACCAGGCGCCGGTGCCTAGCCCGGCGAGGGCGGCCCGGCCCCAGTTCAGGCGGCCGACCACCCGTTCGACCATCTGGAGATCCCGGCCGACGATGGTCAGGTTCTCGACGGGAAACTTCCGGTCCGAGAGGTGGTCGACCGCGCGTTCGGCGTCGCGGTAGTCGTCGAAGGTGCCGATCGACACCTGTGGGGTGGATGTGTGGTTGATGAGGTCCGCCATGTTCTCTCCTTCCGCAGTACCGGGTGGTCTGTTCCCTACCCGGGGCCGGACGCGCTATGAACGGTCGACGCCGCTTCCGTGATCGCCAAAATCGGCGGTCACCGTCTCGAAAGCCTTTGAACGTCCCGACTGTGGCATGAGCGGTGTAGACCCGGCGGTCTGCCATCAACGTCGTCCTGTCCCGTCGGCTGTGGCCGCGGGCTCTGATGACGCCGTTCACCGACGACGTGCAGCTCACCGAAGCCGACCGGGGACCGCGGTCAGGGGAGTGCCAGCGGCGGCAGACGGGTGATCTCGTAAGTGGCCGAGGCGATCTCGATGCCGGCCTCGTCGAGCGCGGCAAGGACCTCGCGCGTCATCTGGTCCTTGAGCCCCCGGACACCGTAGACCCCGACCAGGAACCGCACCGTGAGCTCCAGCCAGTTGTCGGTGATCCGCCAGTACACATGCGGTTCGAGGTCGACATCCCGGACGAAGTACTTCCGCCGCATCGCGTCGAGCGCGTCGACCGGCAGGTCCTCGACGGCCACCGTGTACCGCCGCGCCGCGTCGAGCAGGATCTGCTCGGCGCGTTGGCGGTCGTCGCGGTAGGCGATGGGGAGAGTCATCTCCTCCCACAGGTAGGGGAAGTCGCGCGTGTAGTTGTAGATCGCCTCGTCGAAGACCTTGTCGTTGGTCACCGTCACCACGCGTCCGGTGTACTGCCGCCCCTTCACCCATTGAGCCGGGTCGGCATGCTGCACCGCCGGCGGCTGGCCCATCTCCATGATGGTCGTCTTGATGAATCCCAGCTTGATGACGTCGCCCCGTACGCCGCCCATCGTGATGCGGTCCCCCACGCTGAACGTGTCACCGCGCAGGATCACGAAGTATCCGGCGATCGCGGTGATCACCTTCTGCAACGCGAAAGCGAGCCCGGCTGTCACTAGCCCGATCCCCGTGGCCAGGCGGGTGGGGTCGTCAAACCAGAGCGACAGCAACGCGAGCAACAGGAGCAACGCAAAGGCGAGATTGATCGCCTGGCGGGTCCAGAACCGCAGGCTCTCGCTCTCCACCCGCCGCTGCAGCAGCCCGGCCACCCGTTGAGCGATCCACCGCAACACGATCAGCAGGATCACCGTCACCGCCGTCAGAAACAGCTTCACCCCGTTCTCACGTCTGACGAACAGCAAGCGAATACGCTGCCCGAAGATTTCGAACTGGAAGCCCTCATCCGTCGGTGGCTCCGCCACGAGCTCAAGTACCTGAGACAACGAGGGCATCAGCACAGCGGAAGTCATGAGAGATCCGTGCCCGGCAGGGTGCAGCCCATGCTGACGAGGCCCGACGGAGGCGCGCTCCGCGGGCCGGGCATCGGTGGGAGTTCAGCCCAGGAACGGCCGCGGGTCGAGGTGCCGCGCCAGGCCGAGATCCGACCATCGGGGCAAACCTCGGTGCGGGCCATGGCGATCTCGGGGCGCGCCTGGCTGTTCCCGACCGACTTCGTGCTGTTGTTCCCGTTCTCGCGGAAGACCTGGGAAACGCTGCGCTTGCCCTGCGAGACGCCGACCGCGCACCGGGTGTCCGGCAGGCGGTTGGCGCTGACGTTCAGGTGCATGTTCACGCAGGCGTTCGTCTTCGGGTCGTGCGCGATGACGAAGGCGACGACGAAGAAGGTGTCCTTCCAGGGAAGGACTCGTCCCCTCGGGGTTCGTGGACGTATTCGTCCTCCGGGGCGGGGCAGCCACTCCGACGGGAAGGTCCTGTCATCGCTCCGGCTCATCGGCGTCTCATCTCCGTGGGACGGGGCGGAGCGGACCGATTCATGTCCGCTCGCCTCGCCATGGCCGAGCGCGTCGGCAGATGGGTGTGCAGCATCTGCCGAACCTGCGCCCAGGTGTGGGAGGTCGCCGCCAGGCGCTCCCCTTCGCGCTTCAGCGTTCAAGAAGCAGATGACAGGTTCGGTGTCTGAATGTCCATCAGAGTTTGCGGACGGCGATCCCGGATCGTTGGACGGGTGCGCGGAGCCGGCTGCGTCGGTCGTACCTCGTCGGATCCGTCAGACCGCGTCCGTGGCGACCGGAGTCACGCCGTGTGGGACGACCAGAACGGGTACTTCCCGCTCGCCTATCACGGTGTGGGAAACCGAGGGCCGTACGAGCCGGGCGAGTGTGGCGCGCACGCCCTCACCGCGGGATCCGACGACAACGCAGTAGGCGTTGACCTGCCCGGCGAGGTCGATCAGCGCGTGACCAGGATCCCCGGACACCGACCGGTAGGACCACGCCACGTCGGCCAGACCCAGTTCGGCCGCGACCTCGTCATGCATCTGGCGGATCCGGGCTTCCTCCTCCTGCCGACGTGTCTGTTCCGCCTGCTGTGCCTGCCGGGGGTCGACCAGCACCACGGCGGCGCCGGCCATTCCCGACGCGGGCAGGGCCGCGTCAACCGGCAGCGGAGGGTCTGCCACGTGCGTGACGAGCATGGTCCCGTGCAACCGGGCGGTGAGATCGAGGGCTTGTGCGAGCACAGGTGCGTCGGACTCGTCGTCGGCGATGCCGACCAGCACCACGGGTTGTTGCGATTCCTCCATCGTCAAACCTCTCTGATAGCCCAGCGGGCCGCTTGAGCACGTGGGGGATTCCGGACGGAACGTTCGTGTCCGGCCGAGTAACTACCCCAGGGCGTCCGTCCACGCTGGGAACTGGCGGAGAGTCAGCCGGCACCGCCAGGTGAACCATCAAGTTGTCACAACCGAGCCCTTGCAAGCGCCACTGCCCGGGTCGCCGAGATCGGCGATCACCGTTTCGACGCTTTGAACGCCGAAATTCGGGCAACGACCATGTGTGACTGCACCGCGTACCGGCTCTCGCGTCAGACGCGGCACGGAGCCGAGCAACGCCCGGACCGTGGTGTGGTTGCGCGGGATGCTCGCCGCGGCGGCGTTGATCGGTTTCTCGTTGATGGCGTGGGCGTTTCTCGACGCCCCGGACGGCAGGAGCGGTGCATCCACCGGCGCCGTCACGGTGGGGGTCGTGTGCGCCCTGATCGCGCTGACGGCGGCCATCGATCTCGTCGTCCTCGCCGTCCGCTCCTCCCGCGGGGAGTACCGGAACAACTGATTCTCAGCGACGGGCACGGTCGGCGGCCTTGAACCGACGTGCTGGGGGAAGCGTCGTGTTATGGCGACGCCGCAGAATCACCCGGAGAGCGGTTCAAACGGGGACTGACGTGGAACGGAACCTTCACCATGGCCGTCGGCGGCATGGTCGGTGGCGGCATCTTCTCCGTGCTGGGCGTGGTGGTCGCGCTGGCCGGGCCCTGGGCCTGGGCCTCGTTCCTGCTCGCCGGATGCGTGGCGCTACTGGCTTCACTCACCTACGTCGCGCTCGCGACCGAGTGGGACCAGGGTGGCGGCTCCTACGGTTACCTCAACCACCTCGGCCGCACATCCGCGGCCGGCAACCTGAGCTGGATCCTCATCGGCGGATACGTGCTCACGATGTCGGTATACGCCTTCACCTTCGGTCATTACCTGAGCCACGTGCTCGGCGCCACCTCGGGAGTTTGGTCACGGGTGTTCGGAGTCGGGATCGTCGCCGCCTTCGTCGCCCTCAACCTGCGCAACGTGGCGGACAGTCAACGCGTCGAGGAGATCACGGTCTGGGCGAAGGTGGCTGTGCTGGTGGGACTCAGCGGCATCGGCCTGTGGCGCTTCGACGGACCGGCGCTCAACCCGCCCGGCCTGGAGGCCAGCGTCGGCACGGTCCTGCTTGGCGCGGCGGCGGTCTTCATGGCCTACGAAGGCTTCCAGCTGCTGGCCTACGACTACGACGACATCCAGTCGCCGAAGCGGACCCTGCCGCGGGCAGTGCCTCCGTCCTTCTTGTCCTCGAAATGGTGATAGAGCGCGCCGCGGGTGACGCCGGCTCGAACAACGATCTCCTCGATGCCGGTTGCCTGAAAGCCCTGCGCCGCGAACAGATTCCCATGCCGCACCGATCAGCGCGCTACGCGTCGCCTGCGCCTGTTGGCGCCTCCCGGCCGGCACGCGCCGATTCAAGAGCAGCGACTGGATACCGAGTCCGCCCGGTCAAGCGCTCTTGAGCCGGCAGACCTGGAGTTTGGGCGGCGGCCAATCTTGTGAGTCTTCGGGCTCCAGATGCGAAGTCACAGGTTCGGCCGCCTCGGGCAGGGGCAGTCTTTAGCCGTAAGCACGTCAATCGACCCGATCGGGAGGTCCCCTATGGGTGGCATGGACGACATGAAGAACAAGGCCGAAGAGATGGCCGGCCAGGCCAAGGACAAGATCGGCGGGGCCAGCGGCGATGACAGCATGCAGGCCGAGGGCAAGGGCGACGAGGTCAAGGCCAACATGAAGCAGGCCGGCGAGAAGGTTCAGGACGCCTTCAAGTAGGCAGCCGACAACTCACGACGCGCCCCGGCGCAGTAAGAGGCCCCGGTACTCGGGCGGGAGTACCGGGGCCAGCCGAAAGTGACGGGCTTTTGCTTACACGGTCAAGCGCGAGCGCTTCGTGAGTTGAAAATCGAGTAGCCGCCCGGGCCCACAGCCAGGCCGACGACGATGAGAAGCACGCCGAACAGAATCTGGCCCTGTATCAGATTGATGACGCCGCCGACGACCAGCAGCACCGCGACGATCCACAGTAGAAATCCCATAGCCGGAAACTTCCCGAGGACGGAGGCCCGGAAACGCGGCCCGCGGAGTGTCCACGGTCACGGGACGAATCGGACACGCCGGGCAGATCAGCGCATCGCCCAGCGGATTCCGCGCACCAGCGCATGGCCGCCGAGCGGCACGGCGGTGGCATCGGCGACCGGCACGCGCGGCAGCCAGAGCGCTCGGCGCGCCCAGCCGGGCAGCAACGCCACCGCATTCGCGGACAGCACCGCCGTAGGGAAGCCTTACCAACACCGGCAGCGGCGGGGTGAAGACCAGGAAGCGCGCGGCGGCGCGGGCCTCGGCCGTGCCGCACAACTCCGCGCGGTAGGAATCCAGGCACGCGTCCAGCTCCGCCACCGTCACCGGCGGATCCGGCACCCCGAGAGCGCGTGCGATGTGCGCGGTGTCGGCGACGTAGTCGTCGGCTTCGTCAGCGTCCAACGCGCGGAAGCCGAAGCGCTGGTGCGCGCGCAGGAAGCTGTCGATCTCGGCCACGTGCACCCACTGCAACAGGTGCGGGTCGTCGGCGCGAGTACGGCCGCCCGTCCGGCGCAGTTCCGCGCACGCGGGCGTGGATCGAGCGCACCTGGTCGACCGCGGCCTGCGCGTCGTCCGCGGTGCCGAACGTCGTGGTGGCCAGAAAGGTGCTGGTGCGCTGCAGCCGTCCCCACGGGTCGCCCTTGTACCCGGAGTGCCCGGCGACGCCGGCCATCGCGAGCGGATGGAGCGACTGCAGCAACAGGGCGCGCAGTCCGCCGACGAACATGGCGGCATCGCCGTGCACCTGCCGGATCGGGCTGCCCTCGGCGAACCAGCGCGGCCCGGGCGTGCCGAGAATCCGCTCGCGTCGTGCGGGACCCTCGGCGCCCGCGACCCGCGCGAAGATGCTCGCCCCGACGTTGGCCCGCAGATCGGCCAGTGGTCCCGTCCCCATGACCTCGACGGTAGCTCGCCGGACGCAGATCGGCCCCGGCACTGTAAGGAGTGCCGGGGCCGGGTGGAGCGAAAGGTCAGTTCAGTTCCCACACCACGGTCGAGGTCACGCTGACCTGCTGGCTGCCCGCGTACAGCGGCACCGCGCTGCCGGCGGCCGCGTCGCGCTCGGCCATCGGGTAGGGGTAACCGCCGCCGCCGGAGTTGTTCTCGCTGATCGAGACCACGCGACCGAGGCTGCCGCCGGCCAGGTCGGCGTACTGCTCGGCCTTGGACTTGGCGTCGGCGAAGGCGTCCTCGCGGGCGTCCTCCAGCAGGCTCGCGCTGTCCTCGAACTCGAAGGAGATGCCGTTGATCCGGGTCGCGTCGCCGCCGGCCGCGGCCGCGTCGGAGATCGTCTTGCCGGCGTCGTCGAGGTTGCGCAGCTTGATGCTCAGCGAGGAGAAGACGTCGAACCCGTTCGGCCCGTCGGGCATCGGCATGTAGGAGCGGGCCATCGGCGGGACCGAGCTCATGCCCTCCCGGGTGCCGAGGACCGCGGGGTCCTCCTTGAGCGGCAGGTCGGTGGCCGGCATCGGCTCCACGGCGGTGACCGGGTCGTCGGAGTCAGCGGAGCCCGCCGAGCCACCACCCGTGGCGACCGGAGCGTCCGGCGCGATCGCGGGCTCGGACATCGGCATCACCATCGCGGGCGGCGCGACGGCCTTGCCCTCGTAGGCCCTGCCCTCGTACGGCTGCACCGGACCGTAGTGCTGGTTGATCGAGAGCTGCGAGGTCTGGATGTCGGCGTCCTTCACCCCGTGCCGGGCCAGCACCTCCTTGATCCGCTTGATGTCGGCGTTGGCGGCGTCCAGAGCGCGCGTTGACGTTGTCGCCGGTGCGCTGCACGCCCAGCTCGAGGCGCACCACGTCCGGGGTCCCGCTGGCCTGGCCGAGCCCGGAGACCGAGATCGTGCGCGACGCGGGGTCGCCGGTGGCGGCCACGGAGCCGGAGCTGCCGGCCATCACGACGCCGGCGGCGGTCATCGACAGCACGAGCGCGGCGGCCGCACCGAACGACGCACGGCGGAACGAAACGGACATCTGGAACTCCTCGGAGCGGCGGCAGGCGGCGCCGGTGTGCTCCGGCGTCAGGACACAGACGCGGGAGGAGCCGAAAACGTTCACCGCCTCAGCGGGGGAGCTGTCCGTAGGCGTGGCCGACCGTGAACGAGAGGATCTGACGGCGCTCGGAGATCATCGCCGCGCGGTATTCGTCCCAGTCCGGGTGCTCGCCGGACACGGCGCGGTAGTACTCGACGAGCGCGTCGGCCGTGGCGTCGTGCGGGTCGGTCGTCACCGGCATGAGCTCGGCGTCCCCCTCGACCACGACGAAGGACCAGAAGTCCTTGGACGTGACGTGCATCGACACCCGCGGGTCGCGGGCGGCGTTGCGCGTCTTCGCCCGGTCGGCGGTCACGGAGATGCGGACGCGGCCCGCCTCGAACGCGTAGGCGATGTTCGAGAGCTGCGGGCGCCCGTCCCGTTTGAGCGTGACGAGCACGCCCTGGTGGTTCGCGGCCAGGAAGTCCAGGTGCTGCTGGGTTGCGGTCATGGCCCCATCCTTCCCGTAACGTCCGCCGAAGTGGCTGCTGTAGCGACCAGTTCGGGCGGACCGTAGGTAGGCGGGAGATTGATGGGCCGTCAGAAGCGCTGGGTCTTCGACGGCTGGATCGCGGGCCTGGGCACAGCGTTCCGGAACCCGCATCGTGATCGGCCGGTGGCGGCGCAGCCCGTTCGGCGCCTTCACCGACGTCATGATCGAGGACGCCGCCGGGCACCGGCGCCTGGTCGCGCCCCGGCAGGAGATCGCGGACTTCATCGCCGCCACCTACACCTTCGACGCCGTCGAGATCGCCCGGATCGGCGTGACCGCGCACCGGCACGAGTGGGCGGTCGACGCCGGCCCGCTGCACGTCGCCTTCGAGCTCGGCCGGCGCCAGCCGCTCGGCGTCCTGCTCAGGAGCGTGCCGCCTCCGCTGGCCCGGCGCCCGTTCTGGATCTCCGCGATCGACCGCCGGCCCGGCGGATCCTGCCGGGCGTGCGGACCGTCGGCAGCGCGGGCAACGGGCGCCGGGAGTGGTACGGCGCCCAGGACCTGCGCCCGATCCGGGCGGCGGTCGCGTGGCTCGACGGAGTCGACCTCGGTGGCTTGGCAAAGGTCGATCCGCCCGTTCGGTTCGGGTTCGGATCGGTTCCGGCCGAGCCCGGGTTGGTGCGGGTGACGACCACTGTTGAAGCTGAGAGCTAGCTGAGCGTCGGAGCCACCGACCGCGTTCGGCCGGTAGCAAGCAGCGACCGTCAATGCCGGGTTCGTCCGCATTCGTTCCCGGCTGCGTCCCGACGTGCAAAGCGCTGTGCAAGGCCGTGAGAAAGGCCCAACCAGTCCCGGCGTGTCGCCACACACTGAGTCTCGTCTTGCTCCCATCCCGCCGATGAAAGAGGAGCCATGGACGCCAACCTCGCGGTTCGCCGCGCTGGTGGAGTGGTCGTGGTTGCGCTGTCCGGGGATTACGACCTCAGCCGCGCAGCAACCCTGCACACCCAGCTCCTCGATGTGCTGCGCGCACGCCCGACCGGGATCGTGATCGACTGCTCCGAGGTCACCTTCTGCGACCTGGCCTGCCTGCGCACGATGGCCAACCTCGGCCGTCGCTCGACCGCGGTGGGGACCTGGATGCGGATGGCGGGCCCGTCGCCGATCGTGCGCCGCCTGCTGGAGATCACCGGCCTGTGCGCGTCGCTGCCCTGCTACCTCGACATCGACGCCGCGATCCGCGGCAAGGCCCTCGCCGGTGTCCACGCCGGCCGCGGCGTGGACATCCCGGCCGTGGCGTCATGAGCGTCGCCTTCGCCGTGGTGATGCCGTTCCTGATGCTGGCCCTGATCTTCTTCCTGGCCGACGTCGAGTCCCGGCACCTGACCCAGCGCACACGCGTCAACGAGCGGCCCTCGCCGGCCGACGCCACTGCCGCCGAGGGTCAGGCTCCCGCTACCGCCTAGGTCAGATGTTCGACGTGGGCGGCGAGCCCGGCGTGCGCTGCGCGAGCAGGTCCCGGATCTCCCGCAGCAGCGCCACGTCGTCCGGCACCACCGACGGCGCCGGCGCCTCGCCGCGCTTGCGGCGCTCGGCGAGCGTCTTCATCGGGACCACGAAGACGAAGTAGACGACCGCCGCGGTGATCAGGAACGTGATCGCGGCGTTGAGGAAGGTGCCGAACAGCAGCCGGTTCTCGTCGTCGAGTTCGACGGTGCCGCCGGTCAGCCCACCGCCCATCACCACGTTGATGATCGGCTTGATGAACGATTCGGTGAAGGCCGCGATCAGCGCGGTGAACGCAGTGCCGATGACGACGGCGATGGCCAGGTCGATGACGTTGCCGCGCATCAGGAAGTCTTTGAATCCCTTGATCACAGCTGCTCCCGGGGTCTAGAGAGACGCGGGCCGCCAGATCTGTCGGCCCGTCAGGGCGCGCTCACGCTATCGCCCGGCTGTTCATGCCCCGTGTCCTGCGGGAGAACCGCGATCGAGAGCCGACTTCCTGCGGCCGCCGCGGCCAGCCGGGCCGCCTGGGCCTCGGTCGCGGCGACCAGGACCAGCGCGCCGTCCAGGCCGGAGCGCCGCCCACCCGGCACCGCCAGCACCCGCACGCGCGCTGGCGATCACCTCGGCGGAGGCGAAGCCGACCGGACGGTCGAACCCGTCATCGAGCGCGGCGGCGAGCACGTCCACCACCGAGCCCGGCCGCACCAGCGCGGCGAGTCCGGGGTCGGCGATCCGCACCCCGACCGCCACCAGCCCCGGCTCGCGTCAGCAGCGACGGCCCGACCAGGCGCAGGTCGGTGATCGGCTCACCCCGGCGCACCGGCGAGGTGAGCAGGCGGCCGCGGGCCTCGGAGGCGAAGGTCAGTGCCCCGTCGGGCACCGACGCGGCCGGCACCTGCATCACGGCCAGGTCGTCAGCCCGTCAGCGTTGCGCCCCAGCGCACGTCGCGCGCCGCGGTCAGCACCGGGACCGTGGCCGGTGCCCCGGGAGCCAGCACCGGCAGCGCCGCCAGCACCGCGATCCCCGCGGCCGTTCCACCGATCACGCCGCGGTAGCGGGCGAGCAGCATCCGCGCCTCGGCAGTGCTCCGGGGCGCTCGGTTGTCGAATCTCATGGCAGCTCGATGCCGGTCTTGAGCCCGTCCAGCGTCCCCGGGCACGGGCAGTCCCGGGACGGTCGGCATCGCCGCGACGACGTCCATCAGCACGGTGCGCAGCCGCCCGACGTTCTCCTTGAACACCCGGAACACCTCGGCCATCGTCACGCCCTCGCCGGTCTCGATGCCGGCGTCGAGGTCGGTGACCATCGCCAGCGGGGTGTAGCAGAGGGCGAGTTCGCGGGCCAGCGCCGCCTCCGGCGACCCGGTCATCCCGATGATCCGGGCGCCCGCCGCGGCGTACCACTGCGACTCCGCGCGGGAGGAGAACCGCGGCCCGTCGATGATCACCAGCGTCCCGCCGTCGACCGCCGGCCAGCCCGCGGCCGCCGTCGCCTTCAGGGCGACCGCGCGCCCGGCCGGGCAGTACGGGTCGGCGAAGGCGACGTGCACGACCCCGGCCGGCGGCCCGTCGTAGTACGTGCGGTCCCGGCCGGAGGTGCGGTCGACGACCTGGTCCGGCACGACCAGCGTCCCGATCGGGAGGTCGTGGGTCAGCGAGCCGACCGCCGAGGGCGCGAGCACCTGGCGCACCCCGACCGAGCGCAGCGCCCACAGGTTCGCGCGGTACGGAATCAGGTGCGGCGGCCAGCGGTGGTCCGCCCCGTGCCGGGGCAGGAACGCCACCCGGCGGCCCGCGATCTCCCCGATCACCAGCGGGTCGCTCGGCGGGCCGTACGGGGTGGGGACCTCGACCGTGACGGCGTCGTCGAGGAACTCGTACAGCCCGGACCCGCCGATGACGCCGATGTCGGCAGTGTGCTCGTCGCTCATGGGCGAGGACATTAGCCGCGTCCGGAGCTCGTCCCGGCGTGCCTGTGGATAACAACCAGAAGGCGTGACACGCCTAGTGGCTGTTGGGCTCAGGCGGCGGACTCGCCGCCGCTCTTGGCGGGGAGGAGGACGAGCTGCTGGCGGACGAGTCACCAGAGGACGGAGGGAGCTGCTCGAGGACGACTCACCCGAGGACGACGAGGTCGAGGCCTTCTTCTCGGTGCCCCGGGAGTCGGTCCGGTAGAACCCGGACCCCTTGAAGACCACGCCCACCGCGGAGAACACCTTGCGGAGCTTGCCGGTGCACTGCGGGCACTCGGTCAGCGCGTTGTCGGAGAACTTCTGCACAGCCTCGAAGCCGTGCTCGCACTCCGTGCACGCGTACTGGTACGTCGGCACCTAACGACCTCCTGCTGGCACTCGCCCCTTAAGACTGCTAATCGTACGGTACGAAAACACCCGCTCGCCAGGAGACATTCCTCTCGGGGTCAGCGGTCCTTCCAGCCGGCCAGGCGGCCGTGCTCGCTGACCGAGCGCAGCCGCGCCTCGGTGGCCCGCCGGGTCGCCGAGGGCACCACGACGAGGAGCTCGTCCCCGCGCTGGATCCGGGTCGTCCCGCCCGGGACCAGCGATTTCCCGTCCCGGACGATCAGGGAGACGCTCGCGCCCTGGGGGAGGCGCAGCTCGAAGACCTCGACGCCGTGCATGCGGGACTCCGGCGGCACCCGGACCTGCAGCACGTCGGCGCCGAGCCGCTCCAGGGGCGCGGCCTCCAGGTCCAGGTCCCGCGGTTCGGCCTCGGAGATCACCTTCATCCGGCGCGCGAACAGGGGCAGGGTGGGGCCCTGCAGCAGGGTGTAGAGCACCGCCACGATGAAGACGATGTTGAAGATCCGCTCGTTGTCCGGCACCCCCTCCACCACGGGGATGGTGGCAATGACGATCGGCACCGCCCCGCGCAGGCCGGCCCAGGACAGGAAGGCCTGCTCGGGCCACGACACCCGGAACCACACCGTCGAGGCGAAGACCGCGGCCGGGCGCCCGATGAACAGCAGCACGAACCCGACGGCGATCGCCGGCATCACGTCCGAGCCGAGCTCGGACGGGGTGACGAGCAGGCCGAGCAGGACGAACAGGCCGATCTGGGCCAGCCAGGCCAGCCCCTCGACGAAGCTGCGCGTGGCCGGCCGGTGCGGCAGGCGCGAGTTCCCCAGCACCAGCGCCGCGACGTAGACCGCGAGGAAGCCGCTGGCGTGCAGGAACGCCGCCCCGCTGTAGGCGAGCAGGGCCAGCGCCAGCACCGCGATCGGGTACAGACCCGAGGACGGCAGCGCGATGCGGCGCAGGCCGTTCGCGCCCAGGTAGCCGACGGCCAGCCCGATCGCCAGGCCGAACGCGAGCTCGTAGACCAGCAGCAGCATCAGCTCGCCGAGGTCCTGCGCGCCGAACGCCTCCGTCGTCGACAGGGCGACGGCGAGGATGACGATCGGCGCGTCGTTGAACCCGGACTCGGCCTCGAGAATGCCGACCAGGCGCGGTCGCACGGGCAGCAGCCGCAGCACGGAGAACACGGCCGCGGCGTCGGTGGAGGAGACGATCGCGGCCAGCAGGAACGAGACCTGCCAGGACAGGTCGAGCAGGTAGTGCGCCGCTGCCCCGGTGATCAGCACCGAGACCCCGACCCCGACCGTGGCCAGCATGGCCGCGGCCGGCACCGACGGGCGGATCGTCGCCCAGTTCGTGGTCAGGCCACCCTCGGCCAGGATGATCACGAGTGCGGCGTAGCCGAGGGTGCGGGTCAGCTCGCTGTCGTCGAACTCGATGCCGATGACGTCCTGGCCGAGCACGACGCCCAGGCCGAGGTAGAGCAGCAGGCTGGGCAGTGCGGTGCGGCTGGCGATGCGCACCGCCACCACCGCGACCAGCAGCACCACCGAGCCGAGCAGCAGGGCTTCGTTGAGTTCGTCGAGGGTGAGCGCGCCCTCTCCGCCGCTCCCCGCGCCGAGGATCACCACGCCTCCTCGTCCGTCGACCGCGTCCTGCGGTCTCCCCGACCGGCTCCAACCCCTGCGGGGTCGAGAACGGCGTGCACCTCGGCGTCGTGCCCGCGGACCGGAACTGTGTCGACGATCTCGTCCGGGTACAGCACCACCGCGATCAGCGCGGCCGGGTGCGCGCGGCGCAGCACCCGGTCGTAGGAGCCGCCGCCGCGGCCGAGGCGGTGCCCGTCCCGGTCCGCGGCCAGGCCCGGCACGAACGCCAGCAGCGCCTCGCCGAACGCCTCCGGGCCCAGGCGCGGCCCGGCCGGTTCGAGCGTCCCGCGCGGCCCGGGACCAGGAAGTCCGGACCGCGGTAGACGGCCCAGTCCAGGTCGTTGTCGGGCAGCAGCACCGGGAGGAGCACCCGGGTGCCGCCCGCGCGCAACGCCTCCAGAAGGGGGTGGGTGCCCGGCTCGGACCCGGTCGAGGCGTAGAGGGCGACGGTGGGCGCGGGGGCGAGGGTCTCCAGGGCGCGATCGCGGATGGCCTCGGCGGCGGCGGTCAGCTCGTCCGGGCTGAGCGCTGCGGCGGGCGGCGCAGGACCTCGGCGCGCAGGGCTGCCTTGACGCTGTCGATGTCGCCGGCTGCCCCTCTCACCATCCTTGATCCTTCCGCATGAGCGGTGCCCGCGTCATTTCCGATCCACTGGATAGCCTGCGGGTATGCCTTCGCCTCCCACGCCCGCCGGAATGAACAAGGCCGTCATCCCGGCCGCCGGCCTCGGGACGCGGTTCCTGCCCGCCACCAAGGCGACGCCGAAGGAGATGCTCCCGGTCGTCGACAAACCGGCCATCGAGTACGTCGTGGAGGAGGCCGTCGCGGCCGGCCTGAGCGACGTCCTGATGATCACCGGGCGCAGCAAGCGCGCGCTGGAGGACCACTTCGACCGCAACTACGAGCTGGAGACCAAGCTCGCGGAGAAGGGGGACACCGCCACGCTCGCGAAGGTCCAGGCCTCCAACGACCTGGCGACCATGCACTACGTCCGCCAGGGCGAGCCCCGCGGCCTCGGGCACGCGGTGCTCTGCGCGGCCGACCACGTCGGCGACGAACCGTTCGCGGTGCTGCTCGGCGACGACCTGATCGACCCCCGCGACCCGCTGCTGGAACCGATGATCGCCGCCCAGGCCCGCTTCGGCGGCAGCGTCATCGCGCTGATGGAGGTCCCGCCGGAGCAGATCCACCTCTACGGCTGCGCCGCGGTCGCCCCGACCGACGACCCCGACCTGGTCCGCGTGACGGACCTGATCGAGAAGCCGCCGCGCGAGGAAGCGCCGTCCAACCTGGCGATCATCGGGCGCTACGTCATCGAGCCCGCGGTCTTCGACGTGCTGCGCCGCACCCCGCCCGGTCGCGGCGGGGAGATCCAGCTGACCGACGCGTTGCGCTCGCTCGCGGTCGGCGACGGCGGCGGCCCGGTGCACGCGGTGATCTTCCGCGGCCGCCGGTACGACACCGGCGACCGGCAGGACTACCTGCGCACGATCGTGCGGCTGGCCTGCGAGCGGGACGACATCGGGCCGGACTTCAGGGCCTGGCTGGCCGAGTTCGTCGCAAAGGCAGAGTTTGATTTAAGGGACGTGGACGCATGAGGTCCGTCGAGGAACAGCTCACCTGGATCCTGGGCCAGCTCGCGCCGATGCCCGGGTTCGACGTCCAGCTGCAGGAGGCGCAGGGCTGCCTGCTCGCGAAGGACGTCGTCGCGCCGCTGGACCTGCCGCCCTGGGACAACTCCTCGATGGACGGCTACGCCGTCCGCATCGCCGACGTCACCGGAGCGTCGCCGGAGTTCCCGGCCGAGCTCGACGTCATCGACGACATCGCCGCCGGCGCGGTCTCCCAGCGCGTGGTCAAGCCCGGCACCTGCGCGCGGATCATGACCGGCGCCCCGATGCCGGAGGGGGCCGAGGCGGTCATCGCGGTCGAGCAGACCGACCGTGGCACCACCCGCGTGAAGATCGAGGCCGAGGCCGCCGAGGGCCAGTACATCCGGCTGCGCGGCAGCGACGTGACGAACGGTCAGCTGCTGCTCCCGGCCGGCACCGAGCTGGGCTCCGCGCAGATCGGGATGCTCGCCGCGATCGGCATCGCGCGGGTCGACGTCCACCCCAAGCCGCGCGTCGTCGTCATCTCCACCGGCAGCGAGCTGGTCGAGGCCGGGATGCCGCTGGGGCCGGGTCAGATCTACGAGTCCAACAGCTACATGCTCGCCGCCGCCGCGCGCGAGGCCGGCGCGGTCGCGTACCGGGTCGGGATGGTGCACGACGACGAGCAGGCCGTGCTCGAGACCATCGAGGAGCAGACCACCCGCGCCGACCTGATCGTCACCTCCGGCGGGGTCAGCGCCGGCGCCTACGACGTGGTGAAGGGCGTGCTCTCCCAGCTCGGCACCGTCGAGTTCGGCGGCATCAAGATGAACCCCGGCAAGCCGCAGGGCTTCGGGTTCATCGGCGGGGACTTCACCAGCGGGACGCCGATCTTCACCCTGCCGGGCAACCCGGTCAGTTCCTACGTGTCCTTCGAGGTGTTCGTGCGCCCGGCGATCCGGCGCCTGCGCGGGCTCACCCCGGAGCGCCGCGCGGTCACGCAGGCGACGATCTCGCTCGACATGACCTCTCCGGGCGGCAAGACCCAGTTCGCCCGCGGCTTCGTGGTGCCGTCCGGCGCCTACGGCCTGCCCGAGGTGCGCCCGGTCGGCGGGCCGGGTTCGCACCTGCTCGCCGGGCTGGCCCAGTCGAACTGCTTCATCGTCATTCCGGAGGACGTCACCGAGGTCAAGGCCGGCGAACAGGTGGACATCATGCGGTTCGGAGCGGGCCAATGAGTGCTGTGCCTTCTGACAAGCAAGTTCTGACCCACGTCGACGCCAAGGGCGAGGCCCGGATGGTCGACGTCTCGGGCAAGGATGTGACGGTCCGTCAGGCCACCGCCACCGGACGGGTCCTGGTCTCGGAAACCGTGATCGGACTGCTGCGCGGGGAGGGCGTGCCGAAAGGCGACGCCCTCGCGGTCGCGCGCATCGCCGGCATCCAGGCCGCGAAGAAGACGCCCGACCTGGTGCCGCTCTGCCACCCGCTGGCCATCCACGGCGTCACCGTCGACCTGTCCGTCACCGACACCTCGGTAGAGATCAGCGCCACCGTGCGCACCGCCGACCGGACCGGGGTGGAGATGGAGGCCCTGACCTGTGTCGCGGTCGCCGGGCTGACCGTCGTCGACATGGTCAAGGCCGTCGACAAGGGCGCCGTCATCACCGACATCCGGATCGAGGAGAAGACCGGCGGCAAGTCCGGCACCTACAAGCGCGCGGACTCATGAGGGCGCTCGTCATCACCTGCTCGAACCGGGCCGCGGCCGGGGTCTACTCCGACCGCGGCGGCCCGATCCTGCACGCCGGGCTGGTCGAGCTCGGCTTCGAGACCGACGGCCCGCAGGTCGTGCCGGACGGGGAGCCGGTGTGGGAGGCGCTGACCGCCGGGGTCGCCGCCGGCTACGACGTCATCCTCACCACCGGCGGCACCGGCCTGACTCCGGGCGACCACACCCCGGAGGTCACCCGGCGGGTGATCGAGCGCGAAGTGCCGGGCATCGCCGACGCCATCCGGCGGCACTCGCAGGACAAGGTGCCCGCCTCGGCGCTGAGCCGTGGCCTCGCGGGGGTCGCCGGGAGGACACTGATCGTCAACCTGCCCGGCTCGCCGGGTGGGTGCAAGGACGGGATCGCGGTGCTGAACCCGATCCTCGTGCACGCCGTCGAGCAGATCGGGGGTGGCGACCACTGAACAAGCACTGGCCGGTGCGCCTCTCCGACGGCCCCGTCGCGCTGCGTCCGCTCCGGATGCGGGACGGGCAGCCCTGGCACGACCTGCGCCGGGAGAACCAGGCCTGGCTCAAGCCGTGGGAGGCCAGCCGGCCCGCGGACGAGACCCCCGAGATGAGCTTCGCCAACATGGTCCGCCGGCTGCGGGCCGAGGCGCGGGCCGGGCGGACCATGCCGTTCGCGCTCACCTACTCCGGCGCCTTCATCGGCCAACTCACGGTCGCCGGCATCACGTGGGGCTCGCTGTGCGGGGCGCACATCGGCTACTGGATCGACAAGAACCACGCCGGGCGCGGCGTCATGCCGACCGCCGTCGCGCTGGCCACCGACCACTGCCTGCTGACCATGGGCATGCACCGCATCGAGATCTGCATCCGGCCGGAGAACACCAACAGCCGGCGCGTGGTGGAGAAGCTGGGCTTCCGCGAGGAGGGGCTGCGCCCCGCCTACCTGCACATCGACGGCGACTGGCGCGACCACCTCGTGTACGTCATCACGACCGAGGAGATCCCCGGCGGGCTGATGGCCCGCTGGCGGGCAAGCCGCGGCCTCGCGTCGACCTGACGTCCGAAGCAGCGTGAGTGATAGCGCTCGTCTTTTCGGACGTCCCCTCAGCTTTTGAACCCTCTAGTCACATCAGTCCCGCGCGACACGCCGCTTGCCTCCCCGCTCCGAGGCACTCTCACCCCTAACTTGAGGGTTCATGAGCGGAAGTGGCCTTCTCTACGCGGCAGTCCTCGGCGCCTGGGCTGTGTTTCTTCTGACGCGGTGTCTGAAGACCACTCCCGCCGACACGAGTTCGGGCGTCACGGAGGGCACCTTGTTGCGACGACGCGGCAAGAGCGAGCCTATGACGTACTCGATGCTGCGGCCGCAGACCGCCGGCGCGCCGGCGCCGACGGTGACGCTGCCCGGCCGCCCCGTCGAGACGGTCGTCCGCCGCCGCGTCAGCGCCGCCACCGCGCGCCGCCGCCGTCGCGTGCTCGGCACCCTCGTCGTGTCCTTCGTCCCGCTGCTGACCGCCTACCTCCTCGCCCTGATGCCGATGTGGCCGGCGGCCATCCCGGCCGGCCTGTTCTTCGCCTACCTCTACGAGGTGCGGGTGCGGGCCAAGAAGACCCGCGTGACCCGCGAGTACATGCCGGTCGCCCCGCCCGCGTCGGCACGGATCCCGGCGCAGCGCGGCACCCGCAGCAAGCCAGCCGACGCAGATCTGACCTGGAACCCGTGGCCCTCGGTGGAGGTCGACACCCCGACCCCCGGCCCGGTTGCCGACATCGCCGATGGATGGGAGCCACGTCCCGTGCCACTGCCCACGTACGTCACCGCACCCAAGGCGCCTCCGGTCGCCCGCCGTATCGACATCTCCGCCGGTCGCGCCTGGACCGACGTCGACGCCGACGACGAGCCGACGCAGGAGTTCCCGGTCCTCACCGACGAGCTCATCGCCCAGATCGAGGCCGAGATGGCCGAGAAGGCGGCGGCCGAGCAGCTCGCGCTCATCGAGGACGTCGAGATCCCGCACCAGCGCGCCGTCGGCGAGTAGCGCCCGCTTCCGCGCCGCACCGCCACCGCGCACCACCACCTCGCACCTTGGGGCGTCGTTCCGCCCTATCGCGACCCTCGATAGGGCCACGGCGCGCCCCAAGATGCGAACTCCGGGGCCCCCGTGACCGGTGATAACCTTCCGGGGCACGTCGGGGGCTGTGGCGCAGTCCGGTAGCGCACCTCGTTCGCATCGAGGGGGCCAGGGGTTCAAATCCCCTCAGCTCCACCCCATCACCGCAGGTCAGAGGCCAGTTTCGGAAGATTCCGAACTGGCCTTTTGATCGTTGGGCAGCATCTCGGCAGCAGATTTGCGGTGGACCCGGACGCCAAGCGAGTCGCCTACCGAGGCGGATCCGCCGTGGACCTCTGGGATGTCGAACAGGTGCGCTGGCGTGCCGCTCCGCTGCGTTCCACCAGATCTCCGGTCGATACGTGTTGCGCTCGTTGAGCCAACGGCGACTGATCTCCGGCGGGAGGTGGAGTCATTGATGGCCCGTGACGTTGACGGGATTTCGCCCGTCCGCTGCACCGATGGCCATCACGATGGTCGTGCGACCTGGTTGGACGCCCCCGGAATTGACGGCGGACCCCCACCCCGTCCCCACGCCGCACCCGACCAGGCAGGCGACCTCCAGTGGGATGTCGTCGGGGATCTTCACGCACGACGCCTCGGCGACGGTTGTGGTCTCGAGGAACGTGGAGACGCCCGCCATCTGCCCGACCGGTCGGCCGTCCTCGGCCAGGGAGAGGCGGAAGCTCGTGGGGTCGTCCCAGCAGGACCCGGCCAGCACGCCGGCGCCGAGGTTGCACAGGTTCTGCATCCCGGACGCGCACCAGCGGCACCACCTCCCCGGGGCGGGGGTCCTCGACCTCCAGGTCGACGACCTCGAACTCCCAGGCGCTTCGCGAATGACGGCTCCGCGGGTGAGGAGGATCGACGGACGGCCAGGAGGCGGCGGTCCGGTGGAACGCGGACCTCAGGCTGATGTGAAGAGCGCGCCGTACTCCTGACGGAGCTTGTACTTGAGGACTTTGCCGCCGACGGTCTCGGGCAGAGCATCGGCGAACACGATGGCCTTGGGTGACTCGTAGCCGGCGAGCTGGGCGCGGCAGTGTTCGAGGAGTTCGGCCTCCGACGGGGATGCTCCGGCGACGGGGATCACGACTGCGGTCACGGCCTCGCCCCACCGGTCGTGGGGCAGGCCGATCACGGCTGACCGGGCCACGCCGGGGTGGCCGTTCAGCACGGCTTCGACGCGGATGCTGGACACGTTCTCGCCGCCGGACTTCACGATGTCCTTGGACCGGTCGACCATGATGCGCAATCCGTCGTTGTCGACGGTGCAGGTGTCGCCGGAGTGGAACCAGCCACCGCGGAAGGCCTCGCGGGTGGCGGCCTCGTCGAGGTAGTACCCGGCGGTGACGACGGGGCTGCGGTAGACCGCCTCGCCGGGGACGCCCGGCTGGTCGAGCAGCGACTTGCCGTCGGCGTCCACCACATCGCCGGCGAGCAGTGGACTGGGGACGCCGACGTAGTTCAGTGCCGGCGCCGTCCGTTCGTAAGTGTCGGGCCACTTCGCGGGCCAGAAGCGATGACAGGCGATCGACTCGGTCTGGCCGAAGATGCCGAGCATGACGAGGTCGCCACGCGCGTGGTCCTGGAGCCGCGAGTGGGTGGCCGGCGGGATCGCGCCCCAGCCGTAGACGAGGACGCTCAGGGCGCTCAGGTCACGCGGCGCCCGGTCGAGCTCGTCGACGATGCCCGCCACCAGTTGCGGCGAGCCGGCCCACAGCGCGGTGACCTGTTCCCGCTCGACGGCGTCGACCACGTCCGCGGCGACCGGGCGGCGGCCGATGACGATGCTGCCGCCGGAGAGGAACGCCGAGAGCAGGAAGATCTGGTCGCCGACGTGGTAGACGATCGGCAGGAACACCCCGACGCGCAGGTCGCACTCGAGGCGGATGCCGCGGGTGAGCGAGAGCGCGAAGTTGAAGGCGGCGAAGTGGCTCGCGCTGTGCGAGAGCATCACGCCCTTGGGCATGGCCGTGGTGCCCGAGGTGTAGAGCAGTTGCCAGATGTCGTCGCCGTGGATCTCGACGTCCGGTTCGTCCGTGACGGCGGAGGCCACGAACTCGGTGAACGACGGGCTCCCGGCCGGCCCCTCGCCGCCGATGCGGATGGTCGCGGCGACCGGCAGTTCCGCCGCGGTCAGGACCGCCTCGGCCCGCGGCCACAGTTCGCCGTCGACGATGGCGGCGCCCGGCTGCGCCTTCTCGATCAGATGCGCGAGCACGTCGGGGGCGAGGGAGGGGTTGACCGGCATCGCGACCATGCCGGCCTTGGCGATCCCGACCTTGGCCAGGACCGCCTCGACCGAGTTCTCGCAGTACAGCAGGACGCGAGCGCCGGGATCCAGGCCGCGACCCAGGAGGGCGTTCGCCACGGCGTTGGTGACCTCATCGGCCTCCTGGTACGTCACCCGGCTGAACTGCTCGTCAGCGCAGGCCCCCGGGTAAGCGATGAGCGCCACCTGGTCGGGGTAGCTCCAGGTGAGCCGTTCGAAGATGTCGCCGACCGAGGTGCGTTCCCAGCGATTGATCGCGCGTCGCCCGCGCAGGGTGCTCACGTCGAAGTCCGTCACGCACGACAGCATCAGGCTGAGCGGCGCTCAAAAGCAAGAGTTAAGTGATTTTGGATTCACTCAAATGTGCGCCGGAGGCATCCAGGGGCCACGCGGTGACTCCTTCGGCGGCCGGCACGCCGAGGCAGGCGTGGGCCATCGCGTCGAGCATTTCGACCAGGCGTTCCCTGGCGAGGCCGCTGTTGTGGAAAAGGATCGACTGGATGGCGCCGATCGCGGCGTGCACGGTGAGCCGGACTTCGGCGTCGGCGAGATCCGGCCGCAGGGGCGCGACCACTCCCACCCATTCCTCGACGTAGTGGCGCTGCATCCGGCGCAGTCGGCGCAGGTCGTCCTCGGCCAGGTTGTGGGACTCGCTGTGATAGACCCCCATCAGCGGCTGATCGATGACCGTGACCCGGACATGGTGCCTGACCAGCGCCGTTAGGGCTTCGCGGTCGTCGTCGTAGGTCGCCGCGATGTCGGCGGCCGCGGCCTCCAGGCTGTCCATGACCTTGGCCAGCAGGGCAGCCAGGACGGCTGCCTTGCTGGGGAAGTGCCGGTAGATGCCGGACCCGACGATGCCGGCGGCGGCACCGATCTCGGCCAGGGATACCGCGGTGTAGCCGCGGCTCGCGATCAGTTCGGCCGAGGCCTCCAGGATCCGATCTTTGCGGTCGGGGTCGCGTCGCCTGGGGCGCTGCTGGCGCATCGCCACGGTGTCCTCCGTTGTCGACAAGGGCGCTCCCTCCCAGCATGTCGTGTGCCGTTCGGCGCGCCACGCGCCGCTGTCACCGGCTTGTGTCTTGCGCTTTCGACCTTAGTGAATCATGATGCACTAACTCGGCGATCGAGGAAACCGCCGGCATCGCGACGGGAGCAGAACCCTCCGTGGACTTCCAGGAACCCGACGAGCACCGCGCTCTGCGTGACGCCGTGCGGGCGATCACCGCCAAATTCGGTCCGGACTACTTCGTGGCGAACGCCGAGGCTGGGACGCCGTGCACCGACCTCTGGCACGCGCTGGGCGATGCGGGCTTCCTCGGGGTGAACCTGCCCGAGGAGTACGGCGGCGGTGGCGCCGGGATGGTCGAGCTCGCGATCGTCTGCGAGGAGACGGCGGCGGCCGGGGTTCCGCTGTTGCTCCTGCTCGTCTCCTCCGCGATCTCCGGGGAGATGATCACGCGGTTCGGTTCGGCGGAGCAGCGAGCCGAGTGGCTGCCGCGGATGGCGGACGGGCGCAGCAAGGTCGTGTTCGCCATCACCGAGCCCGACGCGGGTTCCAACACCCACCGCCTGTCGACCACGGCGCGCGCCGACGGCGACGAGTTCGTCATCAACGGCAGCAAGTACTACATCTCCGGCATCGACGAGGCGGACGCCGTCCTGCTGGTGACCACGACCGGACGCGACGCCGCCACCGGCCGGGCGGAGCTGACCCTGCTGCTGGTCCCGACGGACGCTCCGGGCCTGACCGCGACCCCGTTGCCGGTGTCGGCCAAGCTGCCGGAAAAGCAGTTCACGCTCTACTTCGACGACGTGCGCGTGCCGGCCTCAAACGTGGTCGGCGAGGTGGGCCGCGGTTTCGCGCAGGTCTTCCACGGTCTGAACCCGGAGCGGATCACCGGTGCCGCCGTGTGCCTCGGGATCGCCCGGCACGTTCTGGCCCAGGCCTGCGAGTACGCGCGCAACCGCGTCGTGTGGGACGTGCCGATCGCCGCCCACCAGGGCATCGCCCACCCGCTCGCCAAGGCCAAGATCGAGTCCGACCTAGCCGCCCTGATGACCTACAAGGCCGCGTGGCTGCACGATCAGGAGCTCGACGCCGGCGAGGCGGCCAACATGGCCAAGTACGCCGCGGCCGAGGCTGCCTTCAACGCCGTCGACTCGGCCATCCAGACCCACGGCGGCAACGGCCTGTCGACCGAGTACGGCCTGCTGCCGTACTGGGGCGTGGCGCGGCTGCTGCGGATCGCCCCGGTCAGCCGCGAGATGATCCTCAACTACGTCGCCCAGCACAGCCTGGGCCTGCAGCGGTCCTACTGATGACCGCCGTTCTGCGCTCCACACTCGTCACCAACGACGACGCCTATCTGCACAATCGCAAGACGTCGGAGGAGAACCTCGCGGCGCTGCGCGAGCAGATCGACCTGGCGGTCGCCGGTGGCGGCGCGCGCTACCAGGAGCGGCACCGGCAGCGCGGCCGCCTGCTGGCCCGCGAGCGGATCGAACTGCTCCTCGATCCGGACACCGCGTTCCTCGAACTCTCCACGCTCGCCGCCTGGGGGACGCAGTTCAACGTCGGCGCCTCGGTCGTCACCGGGATCGGCGTCGTGTCGGGCGTCGAGTGCGTGGTGATCGCCCACGACCCGACGGTCAAAGGCGGGGCGATGAACCCCTACTCCCTGAAGAAGACCCTGCGGGCACTAGAGATCGCCCGCCTCAACCGGCTCCCCGTCATCAACCTCGTCGAGTCCGGCGGCGCGGACCTGCCCACCCAGGTGGATCTGTTCATCCCGGCCGGCCAGATCTTCCACGACCTCACCGAGCTCTCCGCGATGCGCATTCCGACGATCGCGCTGGTCTTCGGCAACTCCACCGCCGGCGGCGCCTACGTCCCCGGCATGTGCGACTACGCCGTCCTCGTCGATCAGCAGGCCAAGGTGTTCCTCGGCGGTCCGCCGCTGGTGAAGATGGCCACCGGCGAGGTCGCGGACGACGAGGAGCTGGGCGGCGCCGCCATGCACGCGCGGGTCTCCGGGCTGTGCGACCACTTCGCCGTCGACGAGTACGACTGCCTGCGCCTCGGCCGCCTCATCGTCGAGCAGCTGAACTGGCGCAAGCTCGGGCCGGCACCGAGCGCGGTGGTCGACGAGCCGCTCTACGACCCGGACGAGCTCCTCGGCATCGCGCCCTCCGACATCAAGGTCCCCTTCGACCCGCGCGAGGTCATCGCCCGCGTCGTCGACGGCTCCCGCTTCATGGAGTACAAGCCGCTGTGGGGGACCAGCCTCGCCACCGGGTGGGCATCGATCCACGGCTACCCGGTCGGCGTCCTCGCCAACGTCCGCGGCGTCCTGTTCAGCGAGGAGGCCAAGAAGGCGAGTGAGTTCATCCAGCTCGCGAACCAGACCGACACACCCTTGATCTTCCTGCAGAACACCACCGGCTACATGGTCGGCAAGAGCTACGAACAGGGCGGGATCATCAAGGACGGCTCCAAGATGATCAACTCGGTGACGAATAGTCAGGTCCCGCACATCACCGTCAATCTCGCCGCGTCCTTCGGGGCCGGGAACTACGGGATGTCGGGCCGCGCCTACGGCCCGCGCCTGCTGTTCTCCTGGGTCGGCGCCCGGTCCGCGGTGATGGGGGCGGCCCAGCTCGCCGGGGTGCTCTCGATCGTCGCGAAGGACTCGGCCGAGCGATCCGGCCGCCCCTTCGACGCCGAGGCCGACGAACTGCAGCGGCAGGCGGTCGAGCGCCAGATCGAGGCCGAGTCCCACGCCTTCTTCATGACCGGCCGACTGTACGACGACGGCCTCATCGATCCGCGCGACACCCGCACCGTGCTCGGGATCGCACTGTCCGCCGTCCACTCCAACGTGATCGAAGGCGCCCGCGGCTTCGGCGTCTTCCGGATGTGAGAACGATGCAGAAGCTCCTGATCGCGAACCGCGGCGAGATCGCCGCGCGGATCATGCGGACCGCACGGACGCTGGACGTCGCCACGGTCGCCGTCTTCTCCGACCCCGACGCCGATGCGGAGTTCGTCCGCCTCGCCGACGAGGCGGTCCGGCTGCCCGGCGCGGCCCCGGCCGAGACCTACCTGCGCGGCGACCTCGTCATCGCAGCCGCGCTGGCCACCGGTGCCGACGCCATCCACCCCGGCTACGGCTTCCTGTCGGAGAACGCCGAGTTCGCCCGGCAATGCGCCGACGCCGGGATCGTGTTCGTCGGCCCTCCGGTCACGGCCATCGAGGCCATGGGCTCGAAAATCGCAGCCAAGGCACTGATGGGCGAGGCCGGGGTCCCGATCCTGCCCGGGACCGTCGTGGACGACTCGGTGGCGGGTGACGAGGAACTGCGGGCCCTGGCCAACGGCGTCGGCTACCCGCTGCTGGTGAAGGCCGCCTTCGGCGGCGGTGGTCGCGGGATGCGGATCGTGCGCTCCGCCGCGGAGGTCACCGGCGCCGTGAGCTCGGCCCGGCGGGAGGCGGAGTCGGCATTCGGCAACGGCACGATCTTCCTCGAGCGGTTCGTCGAGAACCCGCGGCACATCGAGGTGCAGATCTTCGGCGACAGCCACGGCGACGTGATCCACCTCTTCGAGCGTGAGTGCTCGGTGCAACGCCGGTTCCAGAAGATCGTCGAGGAAGCCCCGTCGCCGTTCGTCGCCGAGGCTCTTCGCGCCCAGCTCGGAGCCGCTGCCGTGGAGGCCGGCCGCGCCATCGGCTACGTCGGAGCCGGCACCGTCGAGTTCGTGATGGACGCCGCCGGTGCGTTCTACTTCCTCGAGGTCAACACCCGGCTCCAGGTCGAGCACCCGGTCACCGAGGAAATCACCGGCCTCGACCTGGTGGCGCTGCAACTGCACCTCGCCGACGGCGGGGCGCTTCCGACCGAGGTCGTCGACGCCACCATCACCGGCCACGCCATCGAGGTCCGGCTCTACGCCGAGGACCCGGCGAACAACTACGCGCCCGGCAGTGGCGTGCTCCACCGCTTCGAGATCCCGGCGCTGCCCGGGATCCGCGTCGACACCGGGGTGGCGAGCGGCTCGGTGATCGGCACCCGCTACGACCCGATGCTGGCCAAGGTGATCGCGCACGCTCCCACCCGGGACGGCGCCGCCCGACTGCTCGCGCGAGCGCTGACCGAGGCGCAGATCCACGGCGTCACCACCAACCGGGACCTGCTGGTGGGAATCCTGCGCGAGCCGGAGTTCCGTGCCGGCGGCACCGACACCGGCTACCTCGACCGGCATCCGCCCGCTGTCCTCGCGGCGGTTCCGACCGAGTCGGTGGTGCACCTGCACGCCGCGGCCGCGGCCCTGGCGGGACGGGCCGGAAGACGGGAACGCGCGGTCGTCCAGCCGCGGGTGGCCGCCGGGTGGCGCAACGCCCCGAGCGCGCTGGCTGCCGTGCGCTACGGCCACGGGGACGGCGAGCTGGTCGTCGAGTACGACGTGGGCCGCGACGCGCTCACCCTGATCGTGGACGGGGTCAAGCTCGGCCCGGCCCGGCTGGTGGAGGCGACCCCGGACCGGGTCGGCCTGGAGGTCGACGGGATCCGCCGGACCGTCCTCGTCCATCGCGGGGAGCACGAGACCTGGTGCGACAGCGCCCTCGGTTCGACTGTGCTTCGCCACGTCGAGCGGCTGCCGGAACCGACGCTGAAGGCGGCACCCGGCTCCCTGTTCGCGTCGATGCCGGGCACCGTCGTCCGGGTGGTCGCCGAGCCCGGAGACCAGGTGGCCGAGGGTGGCATCGTCGCGGTCTTCGAGGCGATGAAGATGGAGCACCCCATCCGGTCCCCGGCGGCGGGCGTCGTCGCGGAGCTCCTGGTGACGGTGGGTCAGACCGTCGAGGTCGGCGACCTGATCGCCGTGATCGCGGAGGACGCGACATGAGCGGCACGACCGAAGACGTCGTCACCTATGAGGTGCGCAGTGGCGTCGCGTGGCTCACCATCAACCGGCCCGAGGCGCGTAATGCCCTGAACAAGGCTGTCCGCGAGGGGCTGTTCGAAGGGCTGCATCGGTTCAATGCCGATGCCGAAGCGAAGGTTCTTGTGCTCACCGGAGCGGGGCACAAGGCCTTCTGTGCGGGCGGCGACCTCAAGGAGATGGCTGACGTCGCCCTTGAGGTCCCGCCCGTGGACTTCGTTCCGCAGCTAGGCCGCAACATCGAGGTGACCAAACCGACGATCGCGGCGGTCAACGGCATCGCGTACGGCGGGGGCTTTCTGCTGGCGCAGACCTGCGACCTCGTGGTCGCCTCGGAGGGCGCCCGATTTGCCGTCTCCGAGGCGAAGGTGGGCCGCGGATCACCGTGGGCCGCCCCGCTGTCCTGGCTGATCCCGCCGCGGATCGCGATGGAGATCCTGGTGACCGGTGACCCGATCGATGCCGCCCGCGCCTATGAGGTCGGGCTCGTCAACAAGGTCGTCCCGGCCGACGACCTGGTCTCAGCGGCCCAGACGCTGGGTGAACGGATCGGCGCCAACGCGCCGCTATCGGTTCTCGCTGCGAAGGCGACGGTCCGGCTGTGCGCCGAGCTGCCGATGGCCGACGCCTTTGACGCCGCGGAGCGGCTCTGGGAACCCGTCTACCTCAGCGCCGACGCGCAGGAAGGCCCCGCGGCCTTCCGGGACGGTCGCACGCCCCGGTGGACCGGCCGATGAGTGACCTGCTCAGCCCCCGTTCCACCTTCGACACCCGGAGAGAGACCGACATGACAGCGATATCGCGTCGCCCACGCCTCGCCCGCGCCCTCGGGCCGATTGTGGCCGCGGCCCTGACCCTGAGTGCCTGCGGCGGCTCCGCGGTTGAGGATTCCGCGGCCGCCCCGGGCGGAGCCGTGGTCAACGAGCAGCCGGCGGACGGCGCGGCCACGGACGCGGTCCCGGCTGCGATGGATTCCGGGGGTGCCGCTGCGGTAGCGCCGGACACGTCCACCGGGGCGGACGGCCCCGCGGGCGGCACGGGTAATCAGAGCAAGCCGGGCCAGGGTGCTGCTGCGGCCACTGACAAGGGCAAGGCCACGAAGGCCGGGGCCGGCACAGCGGCCGCGGGCGGGCTCGAGGCGGCCATTGCGCGCTACCCGATCTTCGGGGGAACGGGCGCGTGCAAGCCGGCCACCCTCAGCGTCGTCAACGTCGGCAACGTGAGCACCCTGTCCGGCGTCCTCGGTGAACTGCACGAGCCGGGCAAGTTCGCGCTGCAGGCGTTCGTCGCATCCCAGAACGCCTGCGGCGGACTCAACGGACACAAGATCAACATGTTCATGGAGGACGACCAGGGCGACCCGTCGACCGCGGCGTCGAAGATCCAGGAACTCGCCAGCAAGAACATCATCGCGTTCGTCGGCAACATCCAGAGCCTCACGATCGACGGTGCGCTGCCGTCCATCAAGAAGGCCGGGATCCCCGTCATCGGCGGCGACATCGTCAGCAACACCTGGTACACCAACCCGCTGCTGTTCCCCCAGGGTTCACCACCCCAGGCGGTGTCCTACGGCTTCGCGGCCGCCGCGAAGAACTACTTCAAGGCGACCAAAGAAGGTCACATGTGGTGCCTGGAGGTCCCGCGTGCGTGTGAGCAACTGAACCGGGCCTGGCTCGAGCTGGCGCCGAAGGTCGGCGTCACCGCCGCGGCCTCGACGCAGATGTCGATCACCAACCCGTCGTATGTCCAGCAGTGTCTGGACTTCAAGAGCCGGAACATCGAGGCAGTCGCGCTGTCGATGGACGCCGCCTCCATGGGCCGCATCGCCCGCAGCTGCAACAGCGTCGGGTACCACCCCAAGTGGATCGCGCACCCGCTCGGCCTGGGCAACCAGAACCAGTTCCTCGGCCTCGACCTGCTCAACAACACCTACGTGCCGCTGAACGTCTTCCCGTGGATGGGCAACACCACCCCGGCGGAGAAGTACTGGCAGCAGATGCGCGCCCGCTACATCCCAGGCCAGTCGCTCGGCGGCGCCTCGTCCTCGGCTTGGACCGCCGGAGCGTTGCTCGTCGCCGCGAGCGCCGGGCTGTCGGCGGACAATCCGACGAAGGAGCAGCTGTTCGAGACGCTCTGGACCTTCAAGGGCCAGCCGTCCACGACGCTCGGTGGCCTCACTGCGCCGCTGACCTTCAACCAGAACGGCAACCCGCGGATCCCGTACTGCCTCTTCGGCGCCATCTCGAACGACAAGAACGACGGTTGGAAGCCGGCGCTGTCGAAGGCCGTCTGCACCGACATAGTGGCGCCCAGCGATCCCCAGAATGCGAGTTGAGGGTGACCGACAGCGCCATGCAGAAGATCGTCATCGCGAACTGTGGTGGGTTCTGGGGTGATGACCCCACGGCGGCGCGGCGCCAGGTTGAGGGCGGGCCGATCGATTACCTGGTCATGGATTATCTGGCCGAGGTCACGATGGCGATCCTGCAGAAGCAGAAGGCGCGCAAGCCTGAGCTGGGGTACGCGGGGGATTTCATCACCCAGATGCGGGATGTGCTGGTGCCGTGCATGGAGCGCGGGGTCACGATCATCGCGAATGCCGGTGGGGTGAACCCGCACGCGTGTGGTGCGGCGCTGGTGGCGCTGGCCACCGAGCTGGGGGTCGCGGACAAGGTCAAGCTGGGTGTGGTGGCCGGGGATGACCTTTATGACGACCTGGATGCGCTGCTGGCCGGGGGTCAGGTGCTGGCCTCGATGGAGACCGGGCGTCCGCTGGCGGATGTGCGGGCGCAGGTGCAGTCGGCGAATGTGTACATCGGGGCGCCGGCGATCGTGCGGGCGTTGGAGCAGGGCGCGAACGTGATCATCGCCGGGCGGGTCACCGACACCTCGGTGGCGCTGGCGCCGATGATCCATCACTTCGGGTGGGCCAGCGATGACTGGGACTCACTCGCGGCCGGGGTGGTGGCCGGGCACATCATCGAGTGTGGTTGCCAGTGCACCGGGGGGAACTTCACCGACTGGCACCTGGTCCCGGATCACCGCAACATGGGCTACCCGCTGGTCGAGGCGTCCGCGGACGGCACGTTCGTGGTCACCAAGCACCCGGGCACGGGTGGGTTGGTCTCGGTGCACACCGTTTCCGAGCAGCTGCTGTATGAGATGGGGGGTCCGGCCTACCTGTCCCCGGACTGCATCGCCCGCTTCGACTCGATCGAGTTGACCCAGGAAGGCCCGGACCGGGTCCGGGTCTCCGGGATCATCGGCGAGGCGCCGCCGGAGCTGCTCAAGGTCGCGGTGTCCTACTCCGACGGTTACCGCTCGGTCGGGCGCCTGCTGCTCTCGGGTCCGGACACGCTGCGCAAGGCGAACAAGGTCGCCGAGGTCTTCTGGTCGACCGCCGGGGGAGCGGATCTCTACGAGGAGTCCAACACCTCCTTCATCGGCTGGGACTCCACCCACCCCTCACTCGCCGCCGAGGAGCCGAGTGAGGTCCTGATCCAGTTCGGCGTGCGCGATCACGACCGCAGCAAGATCGAGACCAATTTCGCCCCGATGGTGGTCGGCTGCATGCTGCAGGCGCTGCCGGGCATGACCGTGCCGGCCGACCAGGGCCGGCCCCGGACCGCGGAGGTCGTCGCGCACTGGCCGGCCCTGATCTCCCGGGACCTGGTCAAGGCCAACGTCACCGTCGGCGGGAACACCGAGGAGGTCTCCGCGGCCGCGGCGGCCTACACCGACGTGCGCGTCGCCCCGGCCCCGCTGGGTAAGCCCACCCCGGCCGATGACGCCGCCGAGCTCCCCGCGTCGGGATCAGGGTCGGAGTCGGTGACGGTGCCGCTGATGCGCCTGTGCATCGGGCGTTCCGGGGACAAGGGCGACACCGGCAACGTCGGCATCCGCGCCCGCAGCCCGGAGATCTACCACTGGATCAAGGCCAACCTCACCGCCGAGGTGGTCAAGGCGCAGTTCAAGGGCATCTGCAACGGCGAGGTCGACCGCTTTGAGCTGCCGAACCTGCTCGCGCTGAACTTCCTGCTGCACGAGAGCCTCGGCGGCGGCGGCGCGGCCTCGCTGCGCTTCGACGCCCAGGGCAAGACCTTCTCCCAGTACCTGCTCTCCATGCCGGTCACCGTCCCGGCAGCAGTCCTGGTGACGGCGGAGTGAGCCCGAACCGCGCCTTTGGTGTCACTGCAGTACTGGTGGGGGCGGCGCGATGCCGGTAAGCATGTCTGCGCTCACGGCGGACCTCGCCGAGGAGACGGCGGGGATCGAGCAGATGCTCGGCTCACCGACTCCCGAGGCGTGGGAATGCCCGACCCCAGCCGAGGGGTGGTCGATCCGCGATCAGGTCGCGCACCTTGCGCATTTCGACGAGGCCGTCGTCAGGTCGTTCACCGACCCGGAGGGCTTCGCGGCCGAGGCTGCGGCGACGGTCGCCTCCGGCCTGGACTTCCCCGATCGTCTGGTGTGCGAGCATCGCGCACTTACCGTTCCGGACCTGCACGCGTGGTTTCGTCACGCCCGCCGGGAACTGATCGACCGCGCGCAGGAACGCGACCCCGCCGAGCGGGTGCCGTGGTACGGGCCGTCGATGAGCCTGGCCTCGTCCGTCACGGCGCGCCTCATGGAAACCTGGGCGCACGGTCAGGACATCGCGGACGCACTCGGCGTATTGCGCGCTCCGACGACTCGACTGCGCCACATCGCGCACCTGGGTGTCGGCGCGCGGGCCTACAGCTTTGCCGTGCGAGGGCTCCCGGTACCTGAGGCGCCGATCCGCGTTGAGCTTGTCGCGCCGGACGACACCGAATGGACGTGGGGTCCCGAGGACTCGAACGATCGGGTGCGCGGCGACGCGCTGGAGTTCTGCCTCGTGGTCACGCAACGCCGCCACCGCGACGAGACGGGGCTGACGGTCGTCGGTGCCGCGGCGGTGTCCTGGATGCAGGTGGCGCAAGCCTTCGCCGGTGGACCCGGTCCCGGCCGCCCAGCGCCCAGCTCCACCACACATGCGAACGGCCTGGTGGTGGCGCGTTGATGAATCCGCTCTCCGCGCGCCTGCACGCGGCAGCCCAGGTGCGGTTCGCACGGATCCTGTTCTGTGAGGCCTACGACCTGCGCGTGCGCGAGGCAGCGTCGCGCTTCCGCGACGAACGCCTCGGCGGCCCCGTCCTCCTCAGCAACAGCCTCCTGGCCGAAATGCAGAACCGTCTCGGCGACGAGTACATCGAACGGCGTGCCGAACGCGGAGCCTCACGCGAGCAGGCCCGCACCGAATTGGCGGACCCGCTGCTCATCGCAGCGCTGATGGTCCGCGCCGGACTCGTCGACGGGGCCATTGCCGGCGCAGTGGCCACCACAGCGACGACCGTGCGCGCTGCCCTGCGGGGAATCGGAACCGCCCCGGACTGTTCCACCGTCTCGAGCAGCATGCTGCTGCACTGTCCACCGGTCCGTCGCGAGTTCGTCTTCGCTGATTGCGCCGTCGTTCCGAACCCCACGGCAGAACAACTGGCCGACATCGCCGTGTCCGCATCCGAGACGGCACGATCACTGCTTGCGGTGGAGCCCCGCGTAGCCATGCTGAGCTTCTCCACGCACGGCAGCGCCTCCCACCAACTGGCCGACAAGGTCGCCCGCGCAACCGCACTCGTTCGCGCGCGGCGCCCCGACCTCACAATCGACGGCGAGCTACAGCTGGACGCCGCGATCGTCCCGGAACTCGCCCACGTCAAAGCCGCCGGTAGCCCGGTCGCCGGCAATGCGGACGTCCTCGTCTTCCCGAATCTTGACGCCGCCAACATCGGGTACAAGCTCCTGGCCCGACTCGGCGGCTCCAACGCCGTCGGCCCGATCCTGCAAGGACTGGCCCATCCCATGAACGACCTGTCCCGCGGCGCCACCGTCGACGAGATCATCGACCTCGCGTGCGTCACCGCCGCACAGGCACATTCGTCTCCTTATCGGCAAGCACGGACGGAACGCCGATGACCACGCTCGCAGTGCCACCTCCTGGCCGCTCGCTCGTGTCAACTCCCGCTGAGGTCCTGGCGGCGGCCCGCGAGCAGGTCCTCGAGCGCGGCGTCGGCCTGGACGAGGGGCAGGTGCTGGCCGTGCTGAACCTGCCGGACGAGCACCTGGACGATCTGCTCGCCCTGGCCCATGAGGTGCGGATGACCTGGTGCGGCCCGGAGGTCGAGGTCGAGGGCATCGTCTCGCTCAAGACCGGCGGCTGCCCGGAGGACTGCCACTTCTGCTCCCAGTCCGGCCAGTTCACCTCCCCGGTGCGCTCGGTGTGGCTGGACATCCCGGCCCTGGTCGAGGCGGCCAAGGCCACCGCGGCGACCGGGGCGACGGAGTTCTGCATCGTCGCGGCGGTCCGCGGCCCGGACGCCCGGCTGATGGCGCAGATGCGCGACGGCGTCAAGGCGATCAAGGAAGCCGTCGACATCCAGGTCGCCGCGTCCCTGGGAATGCTGACGCAGGATCAGGTCGACGAACTCGCCGCGATGGGCGTGCACCGCTACAACCACAACCTCGAGACCGCCCGCTCCTACTTCCCCAACGTGGTCACCACCCACACCTGGGAGGAGCGCTTCCAGACCCTCTCGATGGTGCGCACCGCCGGCATGGAGGTCTGCTGCGGCGGCATCGTCGGCATGGGCGAGACCCTGGAGCAGCGCGCCGAGTTCGCCGCCCAGCTGGCGAGCCTGGCGCCCGACGAGGTCCCGCTGAACTTCCTCAACCCGCGACCCGGAACGCCCTTCGGTGACCAGGAGCCGCTCTCGGCCCCGGACGCCCTGCGCACGATCGCGGCCTTCCGGCTCGCGATGCCGCGCACGATCCTGCGCTACGCCGGCGGCCGGGAGATAACCCTGGGCGACCTCGGCACCCGCGACGGGCTGCTCGGCGGCATCAACGCCGTCATCGTCGGCAACTACCTCACGACCCTGGGGCGCGACCCCAAGGAGGACCTGGCGCTGCTGACCGAGCTCAAGATGCCCATCAAGGCGCTCGCCGACACCTTCTGATCGAGATCACCTGTGGGCCAGTTGTGGGCAGTCTCCGCCTCGCCGCTTGTCAGCCGATCTCGCGCACCAGCGCCCGCACCCCACCGAGCATGCGCACGGCACCTTCTGGGTCTGCGGCCGCGCGCGCCGTGGCCCCGAGCACGCCCGCGAGGATCGCCGAGGCGAGGTCGTCAGCCCTGAGGGGCAGCACCTCGCCCCGTCGACGTGCCCGAGCCACCGCCCGCTGGATGGCCGTCTCCATTCGATGCAGATGACGCTGCGTCAATTGCGCGACGGCGGGGTCGTCGTTGATCCGATCGCACAATGTGGTGACCACCAGACAGCCGCCCGGCGCGTCTTCGGGGGCGAGTTGCGCCTGCACCCTGTCGAGAAATCCTTCCAGATCGGTCCGGCCTTCCCGGCCGGTCTCCAGCGGACAGAGGATGGCGTCGGTCATCTCCAGATAGCGAGCCAGCGCCGCCAGAAAAATCTCCTGCTTGGTGCCGAAGGCGCGGTACAGGCTCGACGAAGACAGACCGGACGCGTCGAGCATCGCCTCCTGTGTCGCCGCGTCGTAACCCTGTCGCCGGAACAGCCCCAGCAGACAGTCGAGGGCGACGGCGCGATCGAAGCTCGGCGGTCGCCCTCGACGCAGGGGCGCTTCGGTGCCGGCCGACGAAGCGTCTCCGGTTGCCATGGGAGTGACTCTACTCCATAATCGGCGCCCATCGGAGTCATTCCACTCACAAAGGTGCAGCGACGACATGGCCACCACCACCCTCATGCCGGGCACATCGATCGACGCCCTGGACCTCGTGTCCATCGAAGGTCGACAAGTGCCGATTCCCGATCCCGAACGTCTGGTTCACCTGCAGTTCCGCCGTTTCGCCGGCTGCCCCATCTGTTCGGTACACCTCCGCGAGTTCACGACGCGCCACGAAGAACTGGCCGCGGCCGGTATTCGCGAGGTCGTCGTTTTCCACTCCGGGGCCGAGGAGTTGCGCCTCTACCGCTCCGACCTGCCCTACGACGTGCTGGCCGACCCCGATCGCGTGCTCTACACGAAGTTCGGTGTCGGACGCGGCCTGCGCACCGTCCTGCATCCGCGCGTGGCCCTGACCGGGATGCGCGGACTGGTCCGCGGCGCTTCGCTACGGGGAGCCCTCAACCCGTCCGAGGATCACCTCGGACAGCCTGCCGACTTCTTGATCTCCCCCGCCGGGGTCCTGCTCGCCGCGCAATACGGCGACAACGCCGCCGACGGCTGGTCCGTCGACGAAGTACTACGGCAGGCATGAGGTCCGAGCTTCGCCTTACTCGAGCGACCCGCACTGGCCTCTCAGCTCTTGGGGAATCGATGACGCAAGTTCTGGTCACTGGGGCCACCGGGTTCCTCGGCGGGCACGTCCTCGATGCGCTGGGCAAGGCCGCGGGGCTTACGGTGATCGCAGCCTGCCGGACGCCGACCCGCCTGCCCTCCTCGTTCACCGGTGAGGTCCGCGTCGGCGACCTCACCGATTCGGTCTACCGACGCGATGTCGTGGACGGAATCGACGTCGTCTGCCACGCCGGCACCTGGGCGGCGTTCTGGGGGCACCGGGACTGCGAACGGGAGCGCTTCCACCTACCGGCGATCGACCTGCTGGGGCAGTGCCGAGCGGCGGGCGTGCACCGGTTCGTGCTCGCGAGCACCGTCGCGGCCGGGGCGCCGGGGCCGACCCGGACGATCGCGGACCGGGATCGAGAACCCCGCTCGGCGGCGTTCTGGCCCCACCTGGATCTGCTCATCGACCTAGAACGGCAGATGCGGGCCCAGGCAAGTGCGACCACGCAAATGGTGAGTCTGCGCCTCGGGCACTTCGTCGGGCCGGGCAACCGCATCGGGCTGATCCCGGCCCTCGCGCCACGGCTGCGCACTCGCGTCGTGCCCTGGCTGGCCGGCGGCAAGGCGCGCTTCCCCCTGATCACCGGCGGGGATCTGGGGGCCTCGTTCGCGTGCGCCGCGAGCGCCGACCTGGCGGAGAACTTCGATGCCTTTGCGATCTGCGGCCCCGAGTTCCCCACCGCACGCGAGGTCATCGGTCTGGTCGCGAGCGAGCTTGGGGTGCGGCCGCCTCGATTCAGCGTCCCCTACGGCGCGGCCGACGTACTCGCGAGGATCTGTGAACTGACCGACCCGATCACGCCGGGCCCGGCCCCGTTCCTCACCCGTTCCACCGTGCACCTCGCCCGGGACTGGCACTGCCCGGACGAGCGCGCAGCATCCGTGCTCGGATTCGCGCCGGCCGGTGACTGGCGCGCGGCAGTACGGGCCGCGTTGGCCGAACCAGGTTCGGGTGGGTGGCCCACCCTCGTGCAGACCTGACCGGGCTCAGCTCAGCAGGTGCACGCGTCAGCCCACGATCACGCCACATCGAGGCGGCCGAGCGCCGGGGCTGGGTCCGCCTCGTCTACACCCATCACGTGATCCGGCGCGTGATCGAGATCTGTGGCCTGACCGAGCTGCTGCCGCAGTTCGGATCGGTCGAGGCCGCGGCCCGCGGCCACGAGCTGCACTGCCGCGACGGCTGGCGGTCGAGGACGGAATGGCCAGATGAGAGGGAACGCAGGGAGCCGGAGGTGCGAGCTCGTGCTGAGCTGCGAGCTGGCGTCGGTGACGATCGGCCGGCACTTCGTGCGCGACACGTTGCTGCGGTGGGATCTGGAGCGGCTCGTCGGCGATGCCGAACTCGGGGTGAGCGAGCTGGTCGCGAACGCGGTCCGGCACGCGAGATCCGACGTGCGTCTGATTGTCTGCGCCGGCACGGAGGTGACCTTCGCGGTGAGCGACCGTGAACCGGTGCTGCACCGTCCGATCGGGCCCGACGACTGGGGGATCGAGGCCCGCGACGGCGGTAAGTCGATCTGGTTCAGTCTCACGCTCCCCGACCACTCTCTGGCTGACGCTGAACTGCACAACATCACCCAGCTGTCGCCCGTGGCGGCGCAGTCCGCGGAGCCGGGGTCGCCCACGGCGGCTCTGGGCTGAGTACGACCACGCGTCCTGACGGCGCTACGCGGCCACCTTCTTCCGTGCCCTCTTCAGTGCGCGGATCGGGCACTTCTTGCACAGCGACTTCGACCTGCAGCACTTCTTCTTCACCTTGCCGGCCTTGATCTTCGCCCGCACGATCTCCTGCGGGCTCTTCTCGAGGCTCATGTCTCCAGGATGAGCACCCTCGGTCAGAGCGCGTACTCCGGGGGTCTGCGAGGCTGTGGGCGTGCGGCTCTTCGGCCCGGCGGACGTCGACGACCTCCTGGTCGGGGCGATGTTCCATGGCAGCGGCGGGGGTGGTGATCCCTACCTGCCCGGGCAGATGCTCCACGCGGCCCTCGAGCAGGTACGGGCCGGTGCCGCTCGTCGACGCCGAGGAACTCGACCCGGACGGCCTGGTGCTGGCCCCGCTGACGGCGGGCGCGCCGCACACCGTGATCGAGAAGGTCCACGGTGACCGGGAGGCCCCCAGCCTGCGGGCGGCGCTGGAGTCCCACGCCGGCCGGCCGTGCGTCGGCGTCCTGCCGATGCAGCTGGGGCCGGTCAACGCCCTGATGCCGCTCATCGTGGCGGCTCAGCTCGGCCTGCCGTGCCTCGACGTGGACGGCATGCGCCGCACGTTCCCCAAGCTCGAGATGACGCTGTTCGCGCTCGCCGGCGTCCCGATCTCCCCGGTCATCCTGGTCGACGCGGTCGGCTCCCTGGCCGTGGTCTCCGCGGCCGACGACGACATGGCCAGCTCGCTGTTCCGCAGCTGCCTGCCCAGCATGGGCCTGGTCGCGATGTGCAGCGCCTACCTGCTCGACGTGCGCCAGTGCGCCCTGATCGGCTCGAAGAAGGCGCTCACGCGTTGCGCCGAGTTGGGCGCCGCCCTGCGCGCGGTCCGGCCCGGTGCGGCGGAGAACTATCGGGCGTTTCTCGACGTGTGCGGTGGCCGGATCGTCTTCAGCGGCGTCGTGCTCGAGGTGGTCCAGTACCTCGACGAGGGTTTCGCCAAGGGCACGCTCAGCCTGGCCGATGGCGACCGCTCGATGCGGATCGACTTCCAGGGCGAGAACCTGGTGGCGACCGAGGACGGCGTCCCGCTCGTCACCGTCCCCGATCTGATCAACCTCATCGACATCGACACCGGGGGCATCGAGCGCTCGGTCGATGTCGTCGTGGGGCAGCACGTGCATGTGATCGCCAGCCCCGTCGACCCGCGGTGGCACACCGCAGAAGGACACGCCCGCGTCGGACCCGCGCGCGTTCGGCATCGACCTCGATTGCGTGCGGGCCGCGACGTGAGGGTGGGACTGGCCGTGGGCGGCGCGCTGGACGCCGGCGTCGTGCTCGACGCTGAGGACGAGGTGCTGGCCCGCTGCGCGGTCCCGGGCGAGGGCGGTCTGGCGCACCGGGTCGCGGCCTTGTTCGACGCCCTCGGCGACGCGGTCGAGCCGGCGGCGATCGACCGCGTCGTCCTGGCCACGTCGTTGACCCGTCCGCTCTACCGGCCGAAGGCGTGCGCCCTCGTCGGCGTGCTGCGGATCGGGGCGCCGGCCGGCAACTCCGTCCCGCCGTTCACGCGGTGGCCGGCCGATCTGACGGCTGTCGTCCGCGGCCCGGTCTCGATGGTCGCCGGTGGGCACGACTACGACGGGCGGGAGGCGGCGGCGCTCGACGCCGGCGCCGTGGAGGCCTTCGCGCAGCGGTGCCGCGGGGTCGCGCGGGCGGTGGCCGTCACGGCGATCAACGCCCAGGCCAATCGCGCGCACGAGGAGCGCGCAGCCCGCATTCTCGGCGATGTGCTCGGGCCCGACATCCCCGTCGTCACCGGTGGCGACGAGGGCGGGCTCGGGCTGCTGGAGCGGGAGAACGCCGCCGTGCTCGATGCGACCCTCTCACCCGCCGCGCACCGCGCGCTCGACGAGGTGTTCGCGGTCATGGCGGCGCGCGGCATGCCGGACGAGCTGTACCTGCTGCGCGGCGACGGGACGGTGTTCCCGGCCCAGTCCGCGGCCCGGCGGCCGTTCCGCACGGCGGGTGCGCTGCACAGCAGTGCCCGCACCGGTGGCGTGCACCTGGCGGGGGAGTCGACCGTCGTCGTCGTCGACGACGACGGGCGCGGGCTCCGCGTCAGTTCCTCTGTCGACGGCTGGCCCCAGGAGTCGGGCCGCCTGGTCGAGGTGCTCGGCATCCGCACGAACCTGCGCGAGCTGCGGGTCACCGCCGTGCCGCCGGAATCGCGGAGCGACATGCTCGAGCGCGCGGTGGCCGGCCTGGACGCGCCGGTGGTGCTGGTCCGCGGGGCCGCCCGGCTCCCCGATTACGTGCTCCCCGACCGGGTGCTGCGACCGGCCGACGCCGACTACGCCGCCGCGATCGGAGCAGCGGTGGGCGAGGCGGCCGGCTCGACCGACCGGATCTTCTGGCTCGGTGAGCGCACCCGCACCGAGGTGATCGCCGAGGCGCGCCAGCTCGCGGAGCAGTCCGCCGTGCGGGCCGGTGCCGACCCGCGCCGCCTGCGCGTGGGGGCGGTGCACGAGACGCTGATGACCTACGTGCCGGCGTCCTGCATCGCGATGCGCGTCCGCGCCGTCGGTCCGGTCCTCAGTGCACGGACGGTGACGACCGGATGAGCGAGGGCCTGGTGACGGTGCGTCAGCTCCTCGGCATGGGGCTGCTGGCGCACGAGGTGCTCGGTGGCGAGTCCGGCCTGGACCGCCCGGTGCGGATGGTCGTCCCGACGGTCTCGGCGGCGGCGGTCGCAGACCTCGCGCCCGGCAGCATCGCCGTGTTCGGGCCCGAGCACCTGGCGGTGGAGGATCTGGCCGCCGATCTGGTGCTGCGCCTCGGGCACAGCGCCGGGCTGTCCGGCATCATCGCCGAGCGGTCCCGGCGGCCGGTGCCGCTGGTGACGCGGCGGCTCGCGGACAAGCTGGCCGTCCCGTTGATCGTGGCCGACGGCGTCTCCCCGGCCGCGCTCGCCGCGATGTTCGACCCCTACGTGCGCGCCCCCGAGATCGCCGGCCTGCGCATCCTGGGCACCACGGCCGACCGCTTCCAGACCCCGCCCTCGAGTCCGGAGCAGCTGACCCGGGTGCTGGCCCAGGCCATCGGTGGAGCCGTCGCCCTGGTGGACGCCGAGTCGCGCTACGTGGCCGGGGACGCCGACGCGTTCGAACTGACGCAGCGTCAGGAGATCCAGGCTCACCTCGGCGGTCCCCGGGCGACGGCCGCCACGTTCCCACTCGGCGACGCCGACGTCGCCCTGCTCCATCCCGTGCAGCGCGACGTCGCGGCCCATGCCGGCTACTGGCTGATCGCCCGGCTCAACACCGCGACCCGGGCGCTGATCGGCCCGATCCGCCAGTCGATGGCGATCGCCGCCCTGTCCTTCGCGGTGCACCTCGCCTCCGACGCGGTGCGCACCGAACGCGAGGGCCGCCAGCGCTCGGTCCTGCTCGCCGCGATCCTGGACCAGGCCGAGGCGCCGTCCGCCCGTGCGGTGGAACGCGCGACCGCGCTGGGCTGGCGCCTGGCCGGCTGGCACACCGCGGTCCAGATCGCGGTCTCGCACGCCGCGACGATGCCCCCGCAGGGCGAGCTGGTCCGCGAGCTCGAGGAGGAGCTCGCGCACCACCGTGTCGGCTCGACGCTGGTCGAGCGTCCGGAGGGCCTGGCGTTCTGGACCACCGCCGAGACGGAGTCCGATGCCCTCGACACCGGTCCGCTGCTCGCCGCCGTGCAGAGTGCGCTGCGCGCCGTCGAGGCCGACCATCCCGGGCTCTCCCTCTGTGCCGGCGTCGGCGGTGCCCACGCCGGGACCGCCGGGATCGCGCAGTCCCTGGCCGAGGCGCGGCAGGCCTGCCTGCTCGCGCTCACCGAGGAGGGCACCGGCGTCGTCGAGCACACCGGCTCGATGAGCGCCAAGCGCCTGCTCATGGGCTGGTACGCGGCGGCGCCGCTGCGGGCGCAGGCCGAGGAACTGCTCGCGCCCCTGACCGAGGCCGACCCCTCCGGCGAGCTGATCCGCACGCTGCGCCGCTACCTGGACCGCGAGTCCTCGGCCACCGACACCGCGGCCTCGCTGCGGGTCCACCGCAACACGGTCATGCAGCGCATCGAGCGGATCCGCAAGCTCCTGCCGATCGACCTCGACGACCCCGACGACCGCCTCGTGCTCCACCTGGCCACCCGCGTCGTCGGCGTCGACTGGGACGACCACCCCGCCTGACCTGACCTGTGGATAAACCGCATAAAGGGGGTGTCACCCCCTCCTCGCGGTTTATCCACAAGGCGATCTACGGGTGGGCACTCTGCCCACTCATGGGCATCTCAATGGGCAATGTGTCCACTGACCTGACTTGTCGACGTCCCTAGCCTCGGGCGAGGCGACCCGTGGAGGCGGTTATGACTGCTCTGGACGATCGATCCGCGGACGAGCCGCGCGTCGCCTCCGGGCTGGGCATCGGGCGGTTGCTCGGGCGCGGGTGCTTCGACGTCGTCGCCGCGCCCGCCGGGCTCGACCGCGAGGTCCGCGGCGTCACGATCTGGGACCCGGCCGTGCCCGGCGCGGTCGCGCGGGGGGACGTCGTCCTCGTGCCGGTGCCGGAACTGACCGCCGAACTCGCCGATCAGGTGCTCACGGCCGCCGCCGACGCCGGCGCCGCCGCGGTGGTGGTCAAGGCACCGCGGGACCCGGCCGAGCTGCGCCGGCGGGCCGACCGGCTCGGCGTCACCGTGCTCGTAGCGGCCCCCGAGGTGGCCTGGGACGACGTCGTCGTGCTCGCCCACGCGCTCGCGCCCGCCGAGCGACTGGCCCGCGCGGTCGGGCGCCCAGCCGTCCTCGACCTCTACGAACTGGCCGAGGCCGCGGCGTTCCTGCTCAGAGGGACCGGTCTCGATCACCGACCCCGAGTTCCGCCCGCTCGCGTTCGCCGAACCTCGGCCACCCCGTCGACCAGTTGCGCACGGCCGCGATCCTGGCCCGCCGGACCCCGTCGGACGCCCGCGCCTACCTGGAGAACTCCGGCGCCTGGGCCCGGTTGCGCAGCGGCCGGATTCCGCTGCGCATCGACATCCCCGGTGCCGCGCCGCGGGCCATCGCACCGGTCGTCGTGCGGGACGCGGTCGTCGGCTACATCTGCCTGGCCGCCGGCGGTGCACCGCACTGGGAGGCCGACCTCGACCTGCTCGCCGACGTCGCCGCCGCGGCCGCCGCCTTCTTCAGCCTGCCCGCCCAGGGCGTCGACGAGGACCTGCTCGCCGCGGACCTGCTGCGCGGCGTCCTGCGCGGGACGGGGTCCCTGGCCTCGCTGGCCAAGCAGCTCCCGCACGACGGCTCCTGGTGCCTGACCGCGATCGGCTCGGCCCCGCGCGAGAGCAGCACCGCGCACCCCGCCACCTACGAGGACGACCGGCAGCTCGCCGCCTACGCGCGGTTGCTGCGCCGGGGCTCGACCGCGGCCGTGCTCGACGGCCGCGTCTATCTGCTCACCCCGCACTGGGGCGAGACCGACGCCGTCGCCCTGGCCGAGCGGATGCGCGGACGGGCCGAGGCGCTGCTCAGCGTCGAACTGGCCGCGTGCGTCAGCGATCCCGTGCCCGACGGCACCGAGCTCGCCGTCGTCCGCCGCTCGCTCGACCGCGCCGTGGACCGACTGGTCGCGCAGGGGCGCACGCGGACCGTCCCGCTCTCCGAGGTCCGGCCGGACACCGTGCTGGCCGAGCTCGGGGAGATCGTGAAGGGCACCCCCGGCCTGCTCGACGGCGTCCTCGACGTCCTGCGCACCGGCACCGCCCGCGACACCGACTACCTGCACACGCTGCGCGCGTACTTCGACGCCGGCTGCGATGTCAGCGAAGCGGCGAAGCGGCTGCAGATCCACCGCAACACGTTGCGCTACCGGCTGCACCGCATCTCCGAACTCTGCGAGGTCGACCTCTCCGACCCCGCGCAGCGCTTCCTCGTCGAGCTGCACACGCGGCTCTTCCCCGCGCCCTGATCGCTGCGTTACGTCCGCGAAAGTGGTCGCTATGGCGACCAGTTCCGCGGACGTTGTGAGGCTCTTCAGCGCCGGGCTGCACCCGTGAGGCTCGGGTAGCGGGCGAAGGTGCTGAACAACCTCGCGAAGGACTGAGCGGCCGCCGTCAGCTCGGCGATCGGCACGAACTCGTCGGCCGCGTGGGCGACCTTCATCGACCCCGGCCCGTAGATCACCGTCGGGATGCTCAGCTGGTTGCGCAGGAACCGCGCATCGGTGCCGAGGAAGAGCCCGCGCACCTGCGCCGGCCCGTCGGGTCCGCCGCACACCTCCCGCATGTAGCCGACGAACGGGTCGTCGCCCGCCAGCTCGGAGGCCTCGGCGAAGCCCAGGACGCTGATCTCGTAGGCGATCCCGCCGAGCTCGTCGATGACGGCCCGCAGCGACGCGACGGCCTGGTCCCGGGTCTGTCCGGGCAGCACCCGCCGGTCGACCTCGAGCACGCAGGACCCCGCCACGATGTTGGGGGCGGTCCCGCCGTGGATCACCCCGACGTTGCAGGTCGGCCGGCCGAGCAGCGGATGCGGCGGGTCGCCGAAGTCGGCCAGGTGCAGGGCCGAGGTGACCAGCGCAGCGTCGGCCACCGCCGAACGCGCGGAGGCGGGATCGCTGCCGTGCCCGGCCCGGCCGAACACCTCGATCCGCGCGAAGAGCACGCCGCGTTCGGCGATGCAGACCCCGAGCTCGCTCGGCTCGGGAACCACCGCGGCGTCGGCGGCGATCAGGTCCGCCGCGAGCAACGCGGCGGTTCCGCACCGGCCCCCCGTTTCCTCGTCCGCGACGAGATGGAACGCGATGTCGGTGTCCAGCTCGGCCCGCGCGTCCAGGCAGGCCCGCAGGCCCTCGATGGCCGCGGCGATGCCGCCCTTCATGTCGCAGGCGCCGCGGCCCATCAGGTTGCCGCCGCGCACCACGCCGGCGAACGGCGGCACGGACCACTCGCTCTCGTCCACCGGGACGACGTCGATGTGCCCGTTGACCAGCAGCACCGGCCGCGACCGGTCGCACGGTCCGTACTTCGCGAGCAGCGACGGGCGGCCCGGCTCCGGCTCGAAGACCTCCACGGTGGCGCCCAGCCCGCGCATGACGTCACGCAGCAGCGGGATGATCCGCGATTCGTTCCCGGGTGGGTTGCGGGTGTCGCACTGGATCATCGCCATGGCGAGATCGACGCAGCGTCGGGTGTCGACGGCGTCACGCGGGTCGGTACTCACCCGACGTAGGTCTCGACGTCGGAGAGGAAGCCCAGCGGCGCGATGCCGGCGAGGAACTCCCGCAATCCGGGGCGGTAGGCGAACAGGTCCGCGAACAGGTCCTTGGCCGCCTCGGTCTGCCCGCTGCGGGCGAGGAGAACGGCGCGCCAGAAGTCGGGCTCGCGGTTGTCCGCGCCGAGCAGCTCGGCCGCGGCCTGAAGACCCGTCAGTTTCTCGGCCAGGAGTTCAGGCGAGACATTCTCGTAGGGCCCGATCGTCAGGCCTTGGGCGAAGATGACGCCGCCGACCAGGTCAAAGGCGCGGTGCCGGGGGAGCAGCCGGGCCAGTTCGCCGATCGGGTCCGCGTGGTCGTCGACCCGTAGATCGATCAGGACCTGGTTCCAGGGCGTCGCGGACCGGGTCCCGGAATAGACCTTCAGCACGGCGGACTGCGAGCCGCGCACGTCGCCGCCGGCGGCCTCGGCCGCCACCATCGCGGCGAGCACCCGGTCCGCCAGCTCGCCGGGCGTCGAGAGGAACGCCTCGAGCATGTCGGGGCAGACCTTCGGCGAGGCGAGCATGTTGCCCTGCGTCGCGACCCCGTCGGCGAGCGCGTGCGAGACGTGCGGGGCGCATTTGGCGCCGGTGAACGAGGCGGCGCGGCCGGCGGCGTCGACTGCCCCGACCTGCCGGTACGCGCTGAGCTCGTCGGCCCCGAGGAGCTTGTCGAGTGCGGTCTGCGGGTCCTCGCCGTCGCGCATCAGCTCGATCGCGTGCGGGCCGTGGTCGACGTTGACGAAGGCCTGCGTCGCCGCCACGCCGACACCGGCCTCGCCCCAGTTGACGAGGCGGCCGACGCCGAAGAAGTGCGACTGCCCGGCCACCGCGAGCTGCCCGGTCTCGGGGTCGCGGGCGACGATCGAGTACGTCATTCCGCGACCGCCACGTTCTGCTTGATCAGCTCGACCACACGGTCCGGCTGCTCCACCATCGGCAGATGCCCGACGCCGGGCAGTTCGAGCATCGTGCCGCCGCACACGGTGGCGATCTCCTCGGCCATCGCGGGCGGGCAGGTGGGGTCCTCGGTGCCGGCCGTGGCCAGCACCGGGGCCTTGACGTCGCCGGCGAGGTGGCGGATGTCGGCGCTGAACGCCCCGCGCAGGATGCCGGCGATGACGGCGGTGTCGCGGGTGCCGACCGCGGTGGCCAGGGCGCCCAGCACTGCCGGATCGGACCGGTAGGCCGCGCCGACCACCATGGGCCCGAGTTCCGCGAAGTAGGGGACGGTGCCCTTGGCTTCCAGGTCGGCCACCATCGCCTCGATGGCCTCGGCCGGCACCCCGACGCCGAGGGTGCTGCCGAAGCAGGTGACGCTGCGGACGCGGTCCGGATGCTTCGCCGCGGCAGCCAGGGCGATGGTGCCGCCGAGCGAACCTCCGGCCAGGTGCGCGGACTCCAGCCCGAGCCCCTCCAGCACCGCCATCAGGTCCTCGAGCCAGCCGCCCTCGATCGCGTACGGGCCCACGAGCGGGGACCGGCCGTGACCACGCAGGTCGAACGCGACCACCGGGCGGTCGAGCCGCTCGGCGACCGGCGCCCAGACCGAGGCCGCGGTGTTGATCGGGTGCACCAGCACGATCGCACCGTCGGTGGCGGGCCCGCGGTAGACGTCGACCGCGATCGGGCCCACCGGGCCCGGCACGGTGGACGAGGTCGCCACGACTATTCCGTCCCGTACTTCAGGCTGCCCTCGGGCGCGGCCGGGCTGACGTGCATGTGCCAGATCCGCCAGTCCGCGCCGCCGCGGCCGTCGTCGCGCCGGTAGAACTCGGTGTTGCGGAACTTGGTGGTCCCGGCGTTCTCCAGCACGCCGGTCGCCGTCGGCAGGATCAGCTCGACCTCGGCCTCGGAGGTGAGCAGGGCGACGTCGCCGAAGACCTGCACGGTCGGCGGGACGGGCTCCTCCAGGCGCACGATGTCGACGCCGATCGCCTTCAGGTTCCGCCAGAGCCGGGCCTTGTCGGCCACCCCGTTGTAGGTGAACCCGTTGAGGTTGAACTGCAGGTAGCCCTCGCCCTCCGGGAAGAAGGGCAGCATCGACTCGGCGACCAGGCCGAGATTCGACCGGCACCACCCGTCGTGCACCTCGAGAATGGCGGTGGTGTCCTTGGCGACGTCAGTCATCGGGGATCTCCTAGTTCTGAAGGTGCGTCAGGCCGGAAAGTCTGCGAGCAGCCCGCGGACGGCGGCCAGGGATTCGTCCCCGCCCTCGGGCACCACGGTGGCGACCACGACCTTGTCGCTGCCGGCGTCGAGATAGTCCCGGATCCGGCCGCGCGCAACGTCCGGGCCGCCGGCGATCGCGAACGTGTCGATCCACTCGTCGGGCATCTCGGCCATCACGGTCTCGAACCCGCCGCGCGCGATCATGTCGGCGACCTGCTCGTTCGCGCCGGCGATCGCACCGAACAGCGGGCCGGGGCCGGTGGCCGCGATGTAGAAGGCGAGCACCGGCTTGATCTGGTCGCGGACCAGCTGGGCCTTGCTCTCGTCCGCGGTCAGGTTGACCGCGACCAGGGTGACCAGTTCGGGCCGCGGCCGGCCGGCCGCGGTGGCCGCCGCGTCGAGCTTGGCCCGGGTGGCGGCGACGTACTCGACCGGCGCCAGCGCGCTGACGACCAGGCCTTCGGCCAGTTCGCCGGTGAGCCCGATCCCCTTGTCGCCGAGCACGCCGGTGTAGATCGGGACGGTCTCGGTGGCCGGGTGGGTCAGCACCACCTCGTTGAAGTCGTGGACGCCACCGGAGTGGTTGACCTTCTCCCCGGCCAGCAGTGCGGCGACGTGGACCAGGTTCTCCCGCAGCGCGGTCATCGGCGAGGAGATGGTCAGCCCCATCTGCGCCGTCCAGGCCGGGACGCCGTGTCCGATGCCCGGCAGGAACCGACCCGGGAACGCCCGCGAGAGCGTCGCGATCTCCATCGCCAGCAGGGCCGGGTGGCGGACCATCGAGGAGACGACCGACAGGCCGACCGGGATCCGTTCGGTCGCGCTCAGAGCGATGCCGGCCGCCGCGATGCCGCCGAGGAAGAAGTAGTCCTCCGGGATCCAGAGCTGACCGAATCCGCTCTGCTCCACCTCACGGGCGATGCGCGCGATGTCCTCCGGCGGGGTCGTGCTTCCCACCAGCAGGCCGATCCGGGACGTTTTCTCGGTCATGTCAGCTCCTCAGGTACTGCGGGGCAAAGGTCCAGCGAGCGCGTCGAGGATCCGCTCGGGGCGGACCGGAATGGCAGTGATTTCTGGAGCACCTGCAGGCAGGGCGTCCTGGATCGCGTTGACGATCGCCGCGGGGGCCGCGATGGTTCCGCTCTCGCCGACGCCCTTGGCTCCGTTCAGCGCGAACGGCGTCGGGGTCACGGTGTGGAACAGGTCGAACTCGGGGATGTCGGTGGCCAGCGGCAGCGGGTAGTCCCGCAGCGACGTGGACAGTGGCTGCCCGTCGTCGTCGTAGCGCAGGTCCTCCAGCAGTGCGGTGCTCAGGCCCTGCACGGTGCCGCCGATGACCTGGTTCTCCACGATCGCGGGGTTGAGCTGGTTGCCGCAGTCGTGTCCGACGATCAGCCGGCGCACGCGTGACCTGCCCGGTCCCGGCGTCGAGTTCGACCAGCGCGATCGCCACTCCGTAGGAGAAGGCCAGCGCCATCGGGTCGAACGTGCCGAGGAACTCCAGGCCGGGCGCCATGCCCTCGGGCAGGTTGCCGCCCTGGTAGGCGGCCTGCGCGATCCGGGCCAGCGAGACCGGCGCCGTCCCGCTGTTCGGCACCCCGAAGCCGCCGGGGACCAGGTCGACGTCGCCGACCGGCGGCCTCCAGCAGGTGGGCCGCGATCGCGCGCAGCTTCTCCTTCGCCTGCCCGGCCGCGACCAGCAGCGACGAGCCGCCGATCCCGGCCGCGCGGCTGGCCCCGCTGGCGTAGCCGGTGTAGTGCGAGGAGTCGGTGTCGCCGAAGTGCACGCTGACGTCGGCCGAGCGCAGACCCCGAACGCGTCGGCCGCCATCTGCGCCATCGCGGTCTCGACGCCCTGTCCCATCGGCGTCTGACCCAGCGTCACCCGGATCCGCCCGTCGGGCTCGACGACGATCGTGGTGGCGTCCCAGCCGCCCTGCGTGATCCCGATCAGCGGGAAGACCCCGGACGGCCCGAAGTTCGTGCACTCGTTGAAGAACGCCAGCCCGAGGCCGACGTGCCGGCCCTCGGCGCGGGCGGCGTCCCGCTCGGCGAGGGCCTCCCGGTAGGCCGGCCGGTCCAGCGCGAGGTCGAGCATCTGGTGGTAGTTGCCGCTGTCGATGAACTGCCCGGCCGCGTTGGTGTACGGGAACGCGTCGGCCGGGATGAAGTTGCGCCGGCGCAACTCGGCCGGGTCGAGCTCGAGCTTGCGCGCCGCGATGTCGAGCAGGCGCTCCATCGGGAAGTTGGCCTCGGGCTGGCCGAAGCCGCGGAACGCCCCGAGCGGGGACTTGTTGGTCACCACCGCGGTGGCCGCGATGTCGATCGCCGGCACCGCGTACGGACCGCACAGCAGCGCCCCGGTCGCCCATCCGGTGCCGGCGCCACAGGTCGACGGCGCGCTGCCGAGGTCGATCAGGTAGCGCGAGCGCAGGCCGACGATCCGCCCGTCGGTGTCGAAGCCGAGCTCCAGGTGCATCCGCTGCGCGCGCGACGGCGTCGAGGCGACGAAGGACTCGTCGCGCTGCTCGATGAAGCGCACCGGGCGACGCAGCTGCAGCGCGAAGTACGGGACCAGCGCCTCCTCCGGGTACATCACGGCTTTCATGCCGAACGCGCCGCCGACATCCGGGGCGATCACCCGGATCCGGTTCTCCGGCAGACCGACAGCATCGAGGCCACGCCCTGGCGGATCTGGTGCGGCGACTGCGTCGAGGTCCAGATCGTCAGGCTCGGCCCGGCCGGGTCGTAGTCGCAGACGACGCCGCGGGTCTCCATCGAGGTGGCGGTCATCCGGCCGACCTCGAAGGTCTCGCTGATCACCAGCGCTGCGTCCGCGAGGGCTGCGTCCGCGTCCGGCGGCTCCGGCAGTCCGGGTATCGCGACCGGCCAGGCGGAGCGCACCTGGACGTTGTCGCCCCACTCCTCGTGCAGGAGCACCGCGTCATCGGCCAGCGCCTCGTCGAAGGTGTTCACCGGCGGCCAGCGCCTCGTAGACGACGTCGATCAGCTCGAGGGCGTCCTCGGCGACGTACTGGTCGCGGGCGACGACGGCGACGACGGGTTCACCGACGTGGCGGACCTTGTCGATGGCGAGCGGCCGGCCGTTCCCGACCTTCTGGCCGGGCAGATCCCACAGATAGCTCTGCGGTCCGATCGCGTCGAAGAGTTCGGCTCCGGTCGCGACCGCGGAGACGCCGTCGAGGGCCAGCGCTCGGCTGGTGTCGATCGAGACGATCCGCGCGTGCGCGTGCGGGCTGCGCAGCACCGCGAGGGTGAGCTCGCGCGGCAGGTGCACGTCGTCGAGTAGCGCCCGGCACCGCGGACGAAGCGCGCCCCGTTGCGAGAGCGCACCCGGGTGCCGACGTACGGCTCCTGGACGGTGGTCATGACCGGCCGCCCTTCTGCGCGGCGAGAGCGGCCTCGACCGCATTGAGGATGCCGACGTACCCGGTGCAGCGGCAGATGTTCGCCGAGAGCCGGTGCGGCGAGTTCGTCGCGGGTGAACGAGGCGCCGGCTCGGGCCTCGTCGAGGATTTCCGTGCCCAGCACGACGAAGCCCGGGGTGCAGAAGCCGCACTGGAACGCGAAGTGCTCGATGAACGCTTCCTGCAGCACCGAGAGCGTGCCGTCGGCGCTCTCCAGGCCCTCGACCGTAGTGACCTCGACGCCGGCGGCCTGCACCGCGAGGGTCAGGCAGGACCGGGCCGACTCCCCGTCGATCAGCACCGTGCAGGTCCCGCACCAGCCCTGGTGGCAGGCGGTGTGAGTACCCGTCAGGCCGACCCGGTCGCGCAGCACGTCGGCGAGGTTCGTGCGGGGTTCGACGACGGCCTGGACGCGTTCGCCGTTGACGGTGAGCTCCACGACCCGGTTGCCCATGCTGCGGCCCCGGCGGCCGGGGCGAGCACGCGGGTCAGCGCGGCAGTGAGCGCGACCGCCAGCAGCTGGCGGCGATAGGCCGTGCTCGCGAGGTGGTCGACGGTCGGGGTGAGCAGGTCCTGCGCGGCATCGACGGCGTCGGCGATCTTGGTGTCCCCGGTGACCGCCAGCCGCAGCGGCGTTGCGCCGACCCCGCCGAGCGCCACCGTCACCGCGCTGCCGTCCGCTGTCGCGCCGGCTGCCACCGACACCTTGCCGTGGCGGCGGTAGTCGCGTTGCTCGAAGGCCCAGTGCCACCCCGCGGCCGTCACCGGGACCTCGACGGCCGTCAGCAGTTCGTCCGCCCGCAGGGCCGAGCGGCAGGGTCCGAGGAAGAGTTCGTCGGCCGGCACCGTGCGCTCGCCCGCGGCCGACCGCAGCCGGACCGCGCCGCCGAGCGCGAGCAGGGCCGTCGGCAGTTCCGCAGCCGGGTGGGCGAAGGCGATGCTGCCGCCGAGGGTGCCGCGATTGCGGGTGGGCACGTGCCCGACGTGGTCCAGGGCGGCCAGCACCAGCGGCGCCTGTCCAGCCAGGTCGTGCCGCTGCCACCCCCGCTGGGTGACCCCGGCCCCGATCCGGAGCGTGTCGCCGTCCCGGCTCGCCTCGCCCAGCTCGCTCAGCGCGCGGATGCCGAGGACCACCGCCGGGCGGACCTCGCGGGCGTTCAGCTGAGCGACCAGGCTCTGCCCGCCGGCCAGGATCGCCACGCTCGCCGCGTGCGTGGCCAGCAGCGCGCAGGCCTCATCGACGGACCTGGGCTCCAGGTACTCGAACGGGGCGGGCCGCATCGGCAACCTCGAATCTGCTGACTTGCGCTGACGCTAGGGCGCGCGGAGGGTCCGGGGCTTCGGCCAGGGAGACAAGAGCGGCGCGGCCGCGGTGTGCACCGTGGCCAGCGGGGCCCTGCCCGAGGGGATGACATCCCCTCGGAGGTGCGGGGCCTCGCAGGCGGAGGAACGGGATTGACCGCTCAAGATCGCCACTTCTGCGACCGTTGCAACGGACGGACGGGCGGGAAAGGGGAGTGGCGTGGTCAGGTTCGGCGGCGCGGCGTGGGCCCTGCCGTGATCGGGCGTTCCCGGCGCCGACCGCCGGAGACCTTCGACTTCGGTATCCCGGGCTACGCCCCGATCTGGACGAACGACCTCGACGCGCTGGTGACTGCGCACGCCGGCCGGCTGGCGGACCTGCTCGGCCGCCGCCTGGTCCGGACGTCCCTGATGTGGGACGTCAAGCGGGACGTCTGGTGGGCGGGCGGACCCGTCGTGCTCGACTTCGACGGCGTCCGGCTTGAGGTCAATCACCAGAAGCTCGACGAGCTCTCGATCACCTGGGACACGAGTCGATCTCACCCGCCCGATCCGGTGGGCCGGATCGCGCCGCCCGAAGCTGAGGTGGCGCCACGACGTTCCCCCGGACCTGACCGACCTGCACGGCCGGCCGGTGACGGGCGTCCAGCTCCTGTTCTGGTCCAGCGACGACCCGACCGATCTCGGCAACGGCTCCCCGGAACTGGGACTCACCTTCGGCTTCCGCGCGATGACCGTCTTCAACGCCCTCGACGAGAACGGCCTGTGGTTCGGCCCGCTCGGTGAGCACCACCACGTCGTCTGGTCGACGGACTGAGGTCCGCGTAGGCGGACGATCAACGTTGAAACGCGTGCGGCGGTACGCGCCCGGCGCGGCAAATCATCCGTATCAACCTTGATCGTCAGCCGACGGGTTTCGGGTGGCGTTGCCTCGCGTGACAAGCTCGGGTGATGCCAGGCGGCTTCGAGAGCGGGAACCCGCCGGTGGCGGGGGTGTACCGCCTGCTGGAGCAGTCGGCGACGGCGCGTCCCTCGCCGGTTCTGACGGTCGGCCTGGTCGACATCGAGCGCGGCCGGGGGCTCACCATGGCGCTGGTGCTCGGTCCGGCCGGCCGGCTCCGTCGGCGCCCGCGGACGCGGGTGGGCCTGCTGGTCTGGATGCACGACCGGGACAAGTGCTGGTTGGTGGCCGGCGGAGGTCAGGGTCGGTTGCTGGGGACTCCCGAGTTAGAGGCGACGGCGAATCCGCTGTGGCACTGTGACGTCACCGGCTCGATCCACGATCTGGACGAGCTCTCCTTTACCAGCGCGGACGCGCAGCGGTTCGTCCATCTCGCGCCGGGAGATGCCGAGGACGCCGCACTCCTGCGGCGGCCGTTTCCGCGGATCATCACCGCGCGCGAGGTCGTCCCCGTCGAGCCCATCGTCACCGACACCACCGAGGTGCCGACCTGGGCACAGGCGCGCGCCTACCTCGCGGCAGCCATCGGCGCCGGCTGAACCGCGCCTGCCACAGGGGGAGTAGTCGCCTACCTTCTCCGGCTCCGTCGACGGCCGGTAGATTGCTCGCAGCCCCCGATGTTAACAGCCACTAACTTCCCCGGAGGAGTGCCATGGGCCGCATGGACGAGGAGGTCATGTCGCGCGAGCTCGACATGGCCTGGCAGCACGTCTTCACCTGGGCCAGCTGGGCGATCGTCCTGGTGATGCTCGTGATCGCCATCCAGTTGGGCCGGGCGCACCGCACCCCGTTCTACGTCTGGGCGATCCTCGCGGCCGGCATCGGCGCGTTCGCCGAGCCGCTCTACGACGTGGCTTTCGACCTGTGGTTCTACGACGTCCACAACGGCGAGCCGGGGGCGATGTACTCGCACTTCTCGGCCTTCGGCGTCGTGCAGCCGAACTGGTCGCACAGCGGGTACGTGATCCTCTACGCCGCGGTCGCCCTCTACGCCGGCAAGCGGATGTACGACGGCAAGCTCTCCCGGAAGGGCCTGTTCCTGATCTGGGGCGCGGAGATCGCGACGTCCTGCATCTTCGAGATGATCGGCACCGGCACCAACGTCTACACCTACTACGGCCCGTACGAGTTCCGGCTCTGGAACTACCCGGCCGTCATCGGCGTGCTGGAGGGCACCCAGACGGTGCTGTTCACCGTGCTCGCGGTGCAGATCTGGCGCCGGGTCAGCACCCCGTGGGGCCTGAGCGCGCTGATCGCGGCGTTCCCGATCACCATGTTCGGCGCCAACTTCGGCATCGGGGCGCCGATCATCATCGCGCTGCACCTGGACCCGGGCGACTTCAACACCGGCATCGTGTGGTTCGCGACGTTCCTGACCATGGGCTTGTGCGCGCTGGCCATCAACGGCGCGAGCAAGTTCCTGCCCAAGCCGTTCGGCACGCCGGAACCCGACGGCGCCCAGGTGCCGCGGGCGAGCGTCGCGGTCTAGCGAGAGCAGAAAGGGCCGTCACCCAGCGGGTGACGGCCCTTTCTCATGTTCTGGCGTGCAGGTCAGATCGCGCGAACGTTCTCGGCCTGCGGGCCCTTCGCGCCCTGGGTGATCTCGAACTCCACGCGCTGGTTGTCCTCCAGCGTGCGGTAGCCCGTCGTCTGGATGGCGCTGTAGTGGACGAAGACGTCCGCGCCGCCGTCGTCCTGAGCGATGAAACCGAAGCCCTTTTCGGCGTTGAACCACTTCACGGTGCCCTGGGTCATGCTGGATGTGCTCCTTTAAATGCCGTGCGTCGCACGATCTGACGGACCTCACATCGAGGCCTGAGGTCCCCGGCGTCGCGACCCCGAAAGAGGAAAACGCCCTCCGGAGTGTGTGTCTCCGTGGGCGTTTCGAGAACGTACGGGGAACTGCTTCGCCTTCAACCTGGCCCGGACGCTAGCACAGGATGTGGCCAGGAACACCTGTTGTGCGCCACCGGATGAGCCGATCCGATCGGAGCATCGCCGTCGCGATGCGTTGAATGTCCCTTTACCGTGCGTTGCATGAACCTGGGCACATCGTCATGAGTCAGGGCAAGCGCGCGCGGGACGGGCTGGACCGGTCCCGGGCGCTTCCCGGCGAGGACCGGCCGGTGCCGGTGCCGGTGCTCAAGTGGCGCGCAGCGCTCCCCGACGACGCCTGGCCGGTCGGGTTCCCGAAGAACGGTCACGTCTGGCGGCAGGACGTCTTCGACGTCACCGAGCGCTGGCGCGGCGGCCGGTCCACCCCGCGTCAGCTGCTGGCCGCGACCCTGATGTGGAGCTACGGAGAGGCGGCCGGCGGCCGCCGCCGGGCCGTCCGCGCCCTGGCCGGGGACCCCGCCGGCGCGCTGCTCGGGTTCGCGCTGCAGGGCCTGCAGGCCGACCGTCCGCGCATGAGCGACCTGCGCGGCGCCTACCTGGCGTTGCGGACGACGGCGCGCCTGCCCGAGCTGGACTCCGACACCTGCACCCGGCTTGCTCTACTTCGCCGGCTACCGCCGCGGTGCCGGCGGCGTGCAGCCGCTGATGCTCGACGAGCTGATCGTTCGGCGGCTGCCGCGCGACGCCGAGGTCTCCAGCCCGGCCAGCCGAGGCTCCAGCCTGGAGTGGGTGCGCTACATCGCCTGGGCGGCCGCCCAGGCCGGGGACGAGATCGAGCCCGACCGGGTCGAGATGGACCTGGCCGCAGGTGGCGCCCGCTACGGCGAGGGGCGCAACGCGCTCAAGGAGTGGGAGGCCCGGGGGCGACACGCGCGCCGGTGACGCACTCCTCCGTGCGCTCCACCGGCGCGATCCCTTGAGTGTCGTGCTCGGGAATGCTGCCCTCGGGCAGGGTGTCCGGGACGATCCCGTAGTAGTCCGGGGCCGCGTTCGGACGGCCACGGCGGACCAGTCGGATCGGGTTCAGCCGCTCCCAGCGCAGCGGCGACGCGTTCCCGAACAGGTACACCACGAGCGCCAGCACCAGGCAGGCGATGATCCCGTCGATCCAGTAGTGGTTGGCGGTGCCGACCACGGCCATCGACGTGATGGTCGGGTGCAGTAGCCAGAGCCAGCGCCACTTGGAGTGGAAGGCGGCGATCAGGCCGACCGCGACCAGCATGGCCCAGCCGACGTGCAGGCTCGGCATCGCGGCGTACTGGTTGATCAGCGACTGCGCGTCCGGGTCCCCGTTGTAGATGTTGGGTCCGTAGACCGCGGCCGTGTCGACGAACCCGTACTGGGTGAGCATCCGCGGCGGCGCGAGGGGGAACAGGATGTGCCCCAGCAGCGCGATCGCCGTCATCGCGATGATCGCGCGGCGCACCGGCGGGTAGAGCACGGGGCGCCGGATGTACATCCAGATCAGGAACGCCGCCGTCGCCGGCAGGTGCACGAACGCGTAGTAGCTGTTCGAAGAACTCGACGAGGCCCTGCATCGGCAGCATCGCCTGCTGCGCGTCCAGTTCGTTGGGCAGCCGGGCCCACCGCTCCAGGTCCCAGACCCGCTGGGCGTTGTCGTAGGCCAGGTCCACGTCGGAGGTGTGCACGACGCGGCCGAACTTGTAGATGCTGAACAGGATCACCATGGCCACGCAGCTCGCGGCCGAACCTGGTGAGCGAGGAAGCACGGACCGGGCATCAGGGACTGTCGAGCGGCGTCAGCCACAGTCCCTCCGTCCCTCGGTCCGGGGCTCCACCTGCAGCAGAGCCCAGGAAACCCAGGCACCGGCGAGGCCGTGACCTGGGGGGATATAGCCCGTTACGTAATAGTTAACTGTAACGGAATGTGGCGCAGATCCCACTGGCGAATTTCGAGACACAACCAGTCGGAAACCGTCATTTGATCCGGCGGCCGGGGCGCTGCGGGTCACTTTCCGTCCCGGACGCAGCGTACGAAGTAACACTGACCGTCGCCACCGTGTTGAAACGGCGGCCGGGTGGTGGGCTCAGCCGGGGCGGCGCAGCCGGCGGGACCGGCCCGGTCTGGAGTAGGTGCCGTCGTTCGAGCGCACCCAGGTGACCAGGGCATCTGCCTCGGCGTCGCTGCGGAGGGCGGCCCGCAGCGGCCGCCACCAGGTGGTCACCGGAATCTGCGGGAGCACCCGCACCACGGCGGGTTGCTGCAGCGCCGACAGCCCGGACAGCGCCTTGGTGACCGCGGCGGCGTCCAGAGTCCGGCCGGGCCGCAGCGCGATCGCGGCGTGCAGTTCCTCGGCGGTCTTGGAGGGGGACCCGGTGTCACTGTCCGTGTCCGACCGGACGCCGTAGGCAGCGACCAGCTCGATCGCGTCCAGCTCGCCCAGGGCGTCCTCGGCCGGGCCGGGCGGGACCACCCCTCCGGCCGTATGCACCAGGTCCGCGACCGCCGCCGACCAGCCAGTGGTCGCCGTCGGCGTCGCGGCGGAAGACATGCCCGGTGGAGGCCCAGGCGTCCTCGGCCTCGAGCACGCCGCGCAGCGCGCCGGGCGTCGCGGCTCGAGGTGCGGGCGATCAGCAGGCCGACCTCGTCGGTGCCGCAGGCCCGGCCGAGCCCGTCGTAGTCCCGGCGGACCTCGCCGGTGGCCAGGTCGCACGCGGCCACGGCGACCTCGGCGCTGGCCGGGATCGGGCGGCCCTTGGCCCCGACCTTGCGGCCGGAGATGTTGGCCAGCACCACGTCCTCGGAGCTGGAGACGAAGAACTCCAGCACCGCCGCGCTCGGGAACCGGTCCAGGGCGCGCTGCCAGAGCCAGGCCGGCATGCCGGACCCGACGAACAGCCGGACCGGGTGGTGCCGCTCGCCCGGGGCGCGGTCGGCCTCGATCAGGTCGCCCAGCAGCGTCCAGGTGTAGGAGACGACGGTGACGCCGTAGCGGCGCACCTCGGCCCAGAACGTGACCGGGTCGTAGGAGGTGGTCAGCGCGAGCCGGGAGCCGCCGGCCAGTGCCCCGCCGACGCTGGTCAGCAGACCGGCCGCGTGGTGCAGGGGCGTGACGCTGTAGACGGTGTCGGCCGCCGAGAGCCGCGCGGCCGTCGCGGTGCCGTAGGCCGAGCGGGCCCACTGCCCGTTGGTGACCGGCAGGCAGCGGGTGGTCTCGCCCTCGCCGGTGAAGAGCAGGAAGGCCAGGTTCGAGGCCTTGCCCGGGTTGGGCACGTACCAGTCCGGGACCTGCACCAGGGCCGGGGTGATCCGCTCCAGGTCGGTGATGCCCGGGCCCAGCCGGCGCGGTCCGGGGCCGCCGCCGAGCACGTAGACCGAGACCCGGCGGGCGTCGCGGGCGGCCGTCGCGTGCTCGGGGTCGGCGATGATCCGCCGCACGTCACCGAGTTCGGCCTCGCGGGCGGTCGCCCCGTCCGGGCGCAGCATCACGGCGACCGCACCGATCCGGTTCAGGGCGGTGATCGCCGTCAGCGCGCTGGGCCGGGTGTTCATCAGCACCCCGACGTGCTCGCCGGGGCGGACCCCGATCGAGAGCAGGCCGCGGACGACGTTGTCGACCCGGACGCCGGCGTCGGCGTAGGTGTGCCCGCGGTCGTCGAAGACGAAGAAGAAGTCGTCGGGGGTGTTGCGGGTGCGCTCCTCCAGCAGACCGCCCATCGAGACCCGCGCCGGTCCGCTGGTGCGCTCGAGACGGGCCAGGCGGGGCAGCGCCTGCTGCGCCTCGCCGGCCAGGGTCGGCCAGCGCGCGCAGCCCACCGGCGGCGGCGCCCAGCCCGGAGCGGGCGACCGCGACCGCGTACCCGGCCACGTCCACCCCGGCGTGCAGCGGTGCGGTGCTGGGGCGGGGCTCGTACTCCGCGTCGACGTCGAGGACGGCGATTCCGTCCGGCCGCTCGCCTCCCTCCTCGCGCCAGGTCACCCAGGACGCGACCCGGGGCCAGGTGTTCCGGATCGCGCCGGAGCCGACGACCATGCCGAAGTGCCCGGTGGCCACCTCGGCCTCGAAGGTCTCGGCCCGGGGCGCCGCGCGGGCGATCGCGCGGACCGAGGGCGGCGGGGCGATCGAGTCCAGCGTCCCGACGAAGGACAGCACCGGGCAGCTGATGTCGGCCAGCGTCGACATCACGTCGCCGACCACGAAGCCCGCCCTGCAGCATCCGGTTGTGGGCGAGGAACTGCTTGACCAGTTCGGCGATGGCCGGGCCCGGGTAGGCGACGTAGCCGGTGTTGTCGAGGAACTGACGCTGGCCCTCGCGCGGCAGCAGGGCCTCGCGGTCGTGCAGTTGCAGCAGGAACTGGATGCGGCCGCGGGTGGACTTCACCGGGTCGAGCATCCGGAAGCCGAGCCGGGCGGCCCACGCCGGGAGGCTCACGTGGACGAGGACGTGGTCGGCGAGCAGGCCGGCGATCTCGGTGACCACGTCCTCGGCGACCACGCCGAAGACCCGGGTGGCCCGGGAGTCCACGGGGGAGCCGAAGGTGATCAGGCTGGCGATGCCCTCGCTGCGCCGGTAGGCCGCGACCTGGTAGGCGAACATGCCGCCCTGGGAGTAGCCGGACAGGTGCACGTCGCGACCGGTGGTGGAGCGGACGATGTCGACGGCGTCGTTGACCGCGATGACGTGGTCGACAACGGTGCGCTTGAGCCCGCCCTCCTCGCGCTCGGGGGCGCCGAAGTCGACGACCCAGGGGTCCAGGCCCGCGTCGCGGAGGAACCGGACCGCGCTGGTCGTGGGCGAGACGTCGTAGACCTCGGCGGCCATCATCAGCGGCGGGATCAGCAGCACCGGGGGCCCGGCCGGCGCGCCGTGCCCGTCGGGGCCGGTGTAGGGGAAGTAGCGCCGCAGCCGGAACATCGGCCGCCGGGCCACGATCACGAACTCGCTCGGCAGCTCACCGGTGAGCAGTCCGCCGTAGCGGATCACCTCCGCCGCGTTCGACACCGTGGCGCCGAACTGGCGCAGCGGGCCGGTCAGGCTGGAGAGGTCCACGGTGCGAACCTTAGATCCAGGTGCGGAACCACATCCGGTCCAGCCAGGCTCCGCGGGGCAGCGAGTCCCCGGTCAGCAGCGGATAGATGTAGAAGAAGTTGATGACGGCCAGCAGGACGAAGGCCCCCACCGCCCAGCTCCCGATCTGGCGCCGCCGGCGTGCCTTCTTCGTCGCGTCCGCTCGCAATCCGGGCCCGACCATCGTGCCGAGCGCCATCGTCAGGCCGAGGATCAGGTACGGCAGGAACGAGATGGCGTAGAAGTAGAACATCGGGCGGTCCTCGTAGCGGAACCACGGCAGCCAGCCGGCCGCGACCCCGGCGAGCAGCGCCCCGGCCCGCCAGTCCCGGGCGCCGGCCCAGCGCCAGATCAGCCAGACCAGCGCCGCGGTGGCGGCCCACCAGATCGCCGGCGTCCCGATGCCGAGCACCTCGCGCACGCACCGCTTCACCTCGCAGCCGTGCTCGCCCAGGTCGTCGTCCTCGGACCAGTAGGCCACCGGGCGGGCCAGGACGGTCCAGCCGTAGGGGCTGGACTCGTAGGGGTGATCCTCCGTCAGATTCGTGTGGAAGTACTTCATCTCCCCGTGGTAGTGCCACAGCGAGCGCAGTGCGCGTCGGGATGAAGGGGAACGCGGTGCCGCGGTCGCTGGCCCATTGCCGCGACCAGCCGCCGTCGGTGAACAGCCAGCCCGACCAGCTGATCACGTACACCACGCCGGCCAGGCCGACGAGGGACCCGAAGGCGGGGAAGGCGTCGCGGCGCAGCATCGAGCGCACCGGCTTGGGCTCTCCGACGGCGCGGCGGGCGCTGGCGTCCCACAGCACGGCCATCACCCCGAAGAGCGCGATGAAGGGCAGAGCGCTCCACTTGGTGCCGACGGCCAGCCCGAAGCACAGCCCGGCCGCGATCCGCCACGGACGCCATCCCGAGGTGCAGCCGGGCCCCGTAGCGGCCCTGATCGACCATGCGTTGGGCCGTGTCGAGGACGCGGTCCCGGTCGACGAGCAGGCAGGCGAACCCGGCGAGCAGGAAGAAGGCCAGCGTCCCGTCCAGCAGCGCGGTGCGGCTCATCACCACCGCGAGCCCGTCGATCGCGAACAGGAAGCCGGCCAGGCAGCCGAGCAGGATCGAGCGGGTCAGCCGGATCCCGACCCGGGCGATCAGGAAGACCGTCGCGGTGCCGATGATCGCGACCCCGAGCCGCCAGCCGAACGAGTCCAGCCCGGCGACCTTCTCCCCGAGCGCGATCACCCACTTGCCGACCGGCGGGTGCACGATGAACGTCGCGCGTTCGCTCAGGATGTCGGTGGAGCCGTTGACCAGCTTCGCGTCGGCCTGGCGCGCGTAGGCCCGCTCGTAGCCGTGGTTGAGGATCGACCAGGAGTCCTTGACGTAGTACGTCTCGTCGAAGACGACCGCGTTGGGCCGGCCCAGGTGCCAGAACCGCAGGAAGCCGCCGAACACGGTGACCAGCAGCGGCCCCAGCCAGGGCCACAGGCCGGTCGGCATCGGCCCGAGGTGCCCACGCACGCGCGTCGGCGCCCCCTCGCTGCTCACGCGAGTGATCGTAGGGAGGCGCGCTTGGCCCGCCCGCACCCCGCGCCGCCCCGCGCACTTCCATGACCTGAGCGTCGATTTCGCCGCCCCCGAGCCCCCGAAACCGTCGCCCCGCTCATGAATGAGCGGGGCGACGCTGTCTCCCATGACCGGGGCGACGGTTCTGCGGCCTCCGGGGCCCCGAATTCGAAGCCGCGCTCATGAATGAGCGGGGCGACGCTGCTCCGGGGTGGGGCGGCGGCGCCGGGGCGGCAAGGATGGGCGACATGGCGGACTCGGCGGGCGTGCTCGTGCTCGCGGGGACGCCGATCGGGGACTACGCCGACGCGGCGCCCCGGCTGGCGGCCGAGCTCGCGAAGGCCGACGTGGTGGCGGCCGAGGACACCCGACGGTTCCGCCGGCTCGCATCCGGCCTCGGGGTCGAGGTGCCGGGGCGGGTCCTCTCCTACTTCGAGGGCAACGAGGCCGGGCGCACGCCGGAGCTGCTCGACGCGCTGCTCGGGGGCGCCCGGGTCCTGCTGGTGACCGACGCCGGGATGCCGTCGGTCTCGGACCCGGGCTACCGGCTGGTGGCCGCCGCGGTCGAGGCGGGAATCCGGGTGACGGTGGTGCCGGGGCCGTCCGCGGTGCTCGCGGCGCTCGCGGTCTCCGGGCTGCCGGTGGACCGGTTCTGCTTCGAGGGCTTCCTGCCGCGCAAGGCCGGGGAGCGCCGGGCCCGCCTGGCCGAGCTCGCGGCCGAGTCGCGGACCTGCGTCTTCTTCGAAGCTCCGCACCGACTGGCCGAATCCCTGGCCGCGATGGCCGAGGCCTTTGGCGCCGACCGACGGGCCGCGGTGTGTCGGGAGCTGACCAAGACCTATGAAGAGGTGCGCCGCGGCGGCCTGGCCGAGCTCGCGGCCTGGGCCGCCGAGGGCGTGCGCGGCGAGATCACCGTCGTGGTGGACGGCGCCCCGCCCCCGGCTCCGTTCGCGATGGGCCCGGCCGAGCTCGCCGCCCTGGTCGCGGCCAGGGAGGTCGCGGGGGAGACCCGCAAGGAAGCCATCGCCGCCGTCGCAATCTCGACCGGCACCGCCAAGCGGACCGTCTTCGACGCCGTCGTCGCCGCGAAGCGCCCGGCCCCTTGACCTCCCCTCTCCCATCTTGGGGCGTCGATGCGCCCTATTACTGGGCGGGACAGGGCGGGGACGCGCCCCAAGATGGCGGCGAGGCGGAGGGCGTCGCCGCGAAGCGCACCTGAAATCTGGGTTGCCGCGCGCAAATAGGATCGTCACATGGCTTCCCCCCGTCACATCCTCACCGCGGTCGCGTGGCCCTACGCCAGCGGTCCGCGCCACATCGGGCACGTCGCCGGGTTCGGCGTCCCCTCGGACGTCTTCAGCCGCTACCAGCGGATGGCCGGCAACAACGTCCTGATGGTGAGCGGGACCGACGAGCACGGGACGCCGATCCTGGTCGCGGCCGACAAGGAGGGCCTGAGCCCCAAGGGCCTGGCCGACCGCTACAACAAGGTCATCACCGAGGACCTGCGCGGACTGGGCCTGACCTACGACCTCTTCACGCGCACCAGCACGCGCAACCACTACGCGATCGCGCAGGAGATCTTCCTCGGCCTGCACCGCAACGGGTACGTGATCCCCAAGACGATGATGGGCGCCGTCTCCCCGAGCACCGGGCGCACGCTGCCGGACCGCTACATCGAGGGCACCTGCCCGATCTGCGGCTACGACGGCGCCCGCGGCGACCAGTGCGACAACTGCGGCAACCAGCTCGACCCGGCCGACCTGATCAACCCGGTCAGCAAGATCAACGGCGAGACCCCGCGGTTCGTCGAGGAGGAGCACTACTTCCTCGACCTGCCCGCGTTCGCCGAGGCGCTCGGGTCCTGGCTGCAGTCCAAGGGCGGGGACTGGCGGCCCAACGTCCTCAAGTTCTCCCTGAACCTGGTCGACGACCTGCGTCCGCGCGCCATCACCCGCGACATCGACTGGGGCGTGCCGGTTCCGCTCGACGGCTGGCGCGACCGCAACGACAAGCGCCTCTACGTCTGGTTCGACGCGGTCATCGGCTACCTCTCCGCGAGCGTCGAGTGGGCCCGGCGCTCCGGCGACCCGGACGCGTGGAAGGCGTGGTGGCACAACCCCGACGCCGAGTCCTACTACTTCATGGGCAAGGACAACGTCGTCTTCCACTCCGTCATCTGGCCGGCGCTGCTGCTCGGCTACTCGGCAAGGGCAACCGCGGCGGGAGCCCGGGCGAGCTCGGGGCGCCGAACCTGCCCAGCGAGGTCGTCTCCAGCGAGTACCTGACGATGGAGGGCAAGAAGTTCTCCTCCTCGCGCTCGGTGGTCATCTTCGTCAAGGACTTCCTGGCCCGCTACGACGCCGACGCGCTGCGCTACTACCTCGCGACGGCCGGACCCGAGACTTCCGACACCAACTTCACCTGGGACGAGTTCCTGCGCCGCAACAACGACGAGCTGGTCGCCGGCTGGGGCAACCTGGTGAACCGCTCGGTCTCGATGGCGGCGAAGAACTTCGGCGAGATCCCGGCCCAGGGCGAGCTGCTCGACGTCGACCGCGAGGTGCTGGCCGCGTCCAAGGCCGCCTTTGCCCCGGTCGGAGACCTGCTCAACCGGGCCCGGCAGAAGGCGGCGATCACCGAGGCGATGACCGTCGTCGCGGCGGCCAACAAGTACCTCTCGGACACCGCGCCGTGGAAGCTCAAGGGCGAGGACGACCGGGCGCGCCAGGCCACGATCCTGCACACCGCGCTGCAGCTGGTCGACGACTGCAAGGCGCTGCTGACCCCGTTCCTGCCGCACAGCTCCCAGAAGGTGCACGAGCTGCTCGGCAACACAGGTGAATGGTCGGGCAGCCCGCGCATCGACCAGGTCTCCGAGGAGGGCAACGACGACTACTCGGTGCTGCAGGGCGACTACAAGAGCGCCGCCGCGGTGTGGGAGTCCCGCCCGATCGCGGCCGGGACCAAGCTGGCCACCCCGACGCCGATCTTCACCAAGCTCGACCCCTCCATCGTCGAAGAGGAGCTCGCCCGCCTGGAGGCCGAAGCCTGATGGCGGTCCGCGACCGCCGGGACGGCAAGGAGCACAAAGACGTCGCGCCCCCGGCCCCGGAGCCGCTCGAGGTCGCGGTCCCGGACTCCCACACCCACCTGGACCTGCAGGACTCCGAGGTGGGCGCCGCGGTCGAGGCCGCCCAGGCGGTCGGGGTGCCGACGCTGATCCAGATCGGCATCGACGTCCCGTCCTCGCACTGGGCGGCCAAGGTCGCCGCGGAACACGTGGCGGTGTGGGCGACGGTGGCGATCCATCCCAACGAGGCGCCGCGCACCGCCGATCTTGACCAGGCGCTGGCCGAGATCGACGTCCTGGCCGCCGATCCGGCGGTCCGCGGGATCGGGGAGACCGGCCTCGATCACTTCCGCACCGAGGGCCCCGACGCCTGGGCCCGGCAGGAGGAGTCCTTCCGCCGGCACATCGAGATCGCGAAGCGCCACGGCAAGACCTTGGTCATCCACGACCGCGACGCGCATTCTGACGTGCTTTCAGTTCTCGAATCCGAAGGGCCGCCCGAGCGCGTCGTCTTCCACTGCTATTCGGGTGATGAAGAGATGGCGCGCATCTGCGCGGAACGCGGCTACGTGATGTCGTTCGCGGGCAATGTCACGTACAAGGCGAACCAGCATCTGCGCGATGCGCTCGCGATTGCGCCGCAGGACCTGTTGATGGTCGAGACCGACGCCCCGTTCCTCACTCCGCTGCCGTTCCGCGGCCGCCCTAATGCGCCCTATCTGATCCCGCTCACGGTGCGTGCGATGGCCGAGGTCCGCGGCGAGGACCCGAACGCGCTGGGTGCGGCCCTGGCGACCACCACGGAGCGCATGTTCGGGCCCTTCTGAAGCCCTGCTCAAGCCCTTCCGGCCGCCTTCGGCCGCGTGATGTATCTCGCAGGCATTTCCCCAGGTCGGATCGTCAGGAAAAGGCGCGAATCGGACTCGGATTAGGTCGGTTTCAAGGGGCAAGTACGGGCAAAGTCCTGGGGTTATGTGTTCAGTCGGGCTCGGTTGGCCCCGTGACCCACTCGTAACGTCGACCCCATGTCCTCTCGCAATCCGCGCGGCTTTGCCGCGCCTGAGCCGCTGCAAAGGCCTTCACAGCGGTTTGTCAGGGGTCTGTGTTGGTGCATATCGTCCCGGGCTTAGTAGCTGGGATCGGATCTCTGGCTCGGGACGGCTTCGGCCCGCCCACCTCGGACACGGCGCAACGATGCGCCCCGTGACCGAAGGGGCCGACACCCCCCGAGGCCACCGTGCCCGGGGAGTTCGAGGTCTGGAGCACCGTGCATACAGCTGATCCGATGTCTGCCCACCCGCAGACTCCGACGTCCGGCCCGAGCAAGGGACGGCGGCGCCGGCAATGGGCCATCCACGCGGCGATCGTGGCCGCGATGGTCGTGGGCGTGACGGCCTTCGTCAGCTTTGACAAGACCATCGAACTGACCGTCGACGGTAAGACGCAGAAGGTGCACACCTTCGCGGGGACCGTTGCCGGAGTTCTCGAGCGTGAAGGCATCAAGGTCACCGAGCACGACTCGGTGGTACCCCCGCTGGACCGCCCCGTTGCCGAGGGCCAGCGCATCGCCATCCGCTTCGGCCGTCCGCTCGACCTCGACGTCGACGGCACCACCCGCCGGGTGTGGGTGACCGCGACCAGCGTCAACGAAGCGCTCGGCGAGCTCGGTCTGCGCGACGACAACATGTACGTGTCGGCGTCCCGCTCGGCCACGATCGGCCGCGAGGGACTGCAACTGCGCGTGCTCACCCCGCGCGACGTCACCGTCATCGCGGACGGCAAGACCCGCGAGCTCTCGACGGTCGCGACCAGCGTCCGCCAGGTGCTGCTCGAGGCCGGCATCTCGCTCGGCGCGCTCGACGAGGTCGGGCCCAAGCTGGAGGCCGCACCCAAGGACGACGCCACCATCCGTGTCGTCCGCGTCGAGGCCCGCCGAATCACGGTGAAGACCGAGATTCCCTTCGAGGTCCGCGAGATCAAGGACCGCACGATGTTCTTCGGTGAGACGAAGGTCGTGAAGAAGGGCGTGAAGGGCGTCAAGGAGATGACGCTCGACCTGGTCCGCAAGGACGGCAAGGTCGCCAAGCGCGAGACCGTCGCCACGAACGTGCTCAAGGAGCCGGTCACCCAGGTGATCCGGGTCGGCACCAAGGCCTCGCAGTACGCGCGTACCGGCGTGGAGAACCTCAACTGGGCGGCGCTCGCCGAGTGCGAGTCCGGCGGCAACCCGCGCGCGGTGAACCCGGCCGGTCCGTACTACGGGCTCTACCAGTTCAACCTGCGCACGTGGCAGTCCGTCGGCGGCAAGGGCATCCCCTCCAACGCCCCGGCGGCTGAGCAGACCTACCGCGCGCAGATCCTCTACAAGGACCGCGGCGCATCGCCGTGGCCCGTCTGCGGTCGGCGCCTGTTCACCTAGAGCCGCCGCACGTCCAGTCGCGTTTCCACGGCGCGGCCGCCCTCCGCGATGACGGAGTAGGCGGCCGCGTCGTCGCGTTCGGCGACCGCCTCGACGAACTCGGTGCCGCGGTAGAGCACGCCGGCCCCGTCCGCGGTCGCGTACCCGCCCGGCAACGTGCCCTCGGCGATCAGCCGGTGGAACAGCGGGCGGCGCTGGTCCTCGGAGTCGTAGTGCACGCCGTTGGAGAACGGCACCAGCGCGAGCCCGTCGGTCACCGCGCGCAGGTCGGGTCCGTAGGAGTCGGTCGTCCCGCCGACGTGCCAGCAGATGGAGCCGGCCGAGACCCCGGTGAGCACGACGCCGGCCTCCCACGCGGCCCGCATCGCGACGTCGACGCCGTGCATGCGCCACATCGCCAGCAGGCCGGCCACGCTGCCGCCGCCGACCCAGATCACGTCCTGGGCGAGCAGGTGCGCCGTGATGTCCGGGACGTTCGGCATCGGGAACAGCGACAGGTGCGAGGGCGAGAGCCCGGCCACCTGGGCCGCCTCGTAGAGGTGGTGCAGCATCGTGCGGTCGTCGCCGCCGGCGGTGCCCACGAAGCAGATCCGCGGTGCCCGGCCGGTCACCCCGGCGAGGTCGACGGCATAGTCGGTGAGTGCGTTGAACTCGAGACGGGTGCGGCGTCCCATCCGGATGCCGCCGCTGGTCGCGAGAATGGTCGGAGCATCGGCCGGCATGGGGTCAACGTATGCCAGCACGAACGCGGAGGGCGGGGAGCGTGAGCGACGGGCTGCTGGGCCCCGCGCAGATCCGCGCGCTCGCCGCCGAGCACGGCGTGAGTCCGACCAAGGCGCTCGGCCAGAACTTCGTCATCGACCCGAACACCGTGCGGCGCATCGTGCGCGTCGCGGAGGTCGGGGCCGAGGACGTCGTGCTCGAGGTCGGGCCCGGCCTGGGCTCGCTCACCCTGGCGCTGCTGCCCGGCGGTGGCCCGGGTGCTCGCCGTCGAGATCGACCCGCGGCTGGCCGCCGCCCTGCCGGGCACGGTCGCCGAGTACGCGCCGGCGCTGGCGGGCCGCCTCGACGTGGTCGGCGCGGACGCGCTGCGCCTCGCCGCCACGGACCTGCCGGCGGCCCCGACCGCGCTGGTGGCCAACCTGCCCTACAACGTCGCGGTCCCGGTGCTGCTGCACGCGCTGGCGACCTTCCCCACCATCGCCCGCGCGCTGGTGATGGTGCAGGCCGAAGTCGCCGAGCGGCTCGCGGCGCCGCCGGGCAGCCGGGTCTACGGCGTGCCGTCGGTGAAGGCGCGCTGGTACGCCGAGGTCAGCCGGGCCGGTTCGGTCGGGGCGGCGGTGTTCTGGCCGGCGCCGCGGGTCGAGTCCGGGCTGGTGCTGCTGCGCCGCCGGGAGCCGCCCGCCGGTGCGGACCGCGGCAGAAACGTTCGCCGTCATCGACGCCGCGTTCGCGCAACGGCGCAAGATGCTGCGCGCCGCGCTGGCCGGCTGGGCCGGGTCCCCCGACGCGGCGGTCGCCGCGCTGACCGCGGCCGGGGTCGACCCGACCGCGCGCGGCGAAGCCCTCGACGTCGCCGACTTCGCCCGCATCGCGGCCGCCAAGCGGCGATAGCGGCGCACTGAGTCCGGCGCACTAGGTTGGGCGACCGGGGGTAGGTCCGGAGTCTGCATCGAGGGGAGGGCGTTCGTGGCGGTGATCGTGCGTGCGCCCGCGAAGGTCAATCTCCAGCTCTCGGTCGGCCCCGTCGGCGCCGACGGTTTCCACGACCTCGCCACCGTCTTCCACGCCGTCTCGCTCTACGACGACGTCATCGCCGAGCCCGCCGACCGGATCACCGTGTCGCTGGAGGCCCCCGACCCCGGGGTTCCGACCGACGGCGACAATCTCGCCGCCCGGGCCGCGCTGGCGCTGGCCGAGCACACGGGCGTCGAGGACGGCGTGCACCTGCGGCTCGTGAAGCGGATCCCGGTCGCGGCCGGCATGGCCGGCGGCAGCGCCGACGCGGCTGCCGCGCTGGTCGCGTGCGACGCGTTGTGGGGGACCGAGCGTGCCGCGGGCGGAGCTGGAGGAACTCGCGGCCGGCCTCGGCTCCGACGTCCCGTTCGCCCTGCTCGGCGGCACCGCGATCGGTACCGGCCGCGGCACCATGCTCTCGCCGGTGCTGGGGCGCGGGGAGTTCCACTGGGTGTTCGCCGTCGCCGCCGAGGGGCTGTCCACGCCGGCGGTCTACGCCGAGTGCGATCGGCTGCGCGACGCGTCCGGCAAAGCGGTGCCCGACCCCTGCCGCCGACGAGGCACTGATGACCGCGCTGCGCTCCGGTGACGCCAAGGCCCTCGGTGCCGCGTTGTCCAACGACCTGCAGGCGGCGGCGGTATCGCTGCGCCCGGCGCTCGCGCAGACCCTGGACGCGGCGGTCGAACTCGGGGCGCTCGGCGCGATCGTGTCCGGCAGCGGCCCGACGGTGGCGTTCCTGGTGCGCTCGCCCGAGGCCGGCCTCGACGTCGCCGTCGGCCTGACCGCGATGGGCCTGTGCCGCGACGTGAAGAGGGCCACCGGCCCGGTGCCGGGCGCGAAGATTTTGCGCCCGTGAGCGCACGGCCTCGATCTCCCCGAAAGTGCACTCTGGCACCTGGACTTTGCATTCGCGGGTGCTCTGCTGCACTTTCGGGAGTGCAGCCAAGGGACTGGCTGCGCTTTCGGAGCAGCAGGGGGCGGGGATGAGCAATCTCGTCAACCTCGAAGCGGTCTCGAAAAGCTACGGCCCGACGCTGCTGCTCGACTCCGTCTCGCTCGGGCTCGCCGCCGGGGAGCGGATCGGCGTGGTCGGCCGCAACGGGGCCGGCAAGTCGACGTTGCTGCGGGTGCTCTCCGCGCGCGAGGCGCCGGACACCGGCCGGGTCACCCACGCCGGCGGGCTGCGGGTGGGCATGCTCGCCCAGGCGGACGACCTCGACGCGCAGATGACGATCCGTCAGATCGTGATCGGCGATCGGCCCGATCACGAGTGGGCCGGCGACGCCAAGGTCCGCTCGGTCCTGACCGGGCTGTTCGGCGGGCTCTCGCTGCCGGGGTTCTCCGCCGGCCTCGACACCGTCGTCGGGCCGTGCTCCGGAGGCGAGCGCCGCCGCATTGCGCTGGCCCGCGAACTGGTCGCGGCGCCCGACCTGCTGGTGCTCGACGAGCCCACCAACCATCTCGACGTCGAAGGCATCTCCTGGCTGGCCGGGCACCTCGCCGCCTCGCCGCAGGCACTGCTCGTCGTCACCCACGACCGCTGGTTCCTCGACGCCGTCTGCACCCGCACCTGGGAGGTCGCCGACGGGAAGGTGAACGCCTACGAGGGTGGCTACGCCGCCTACGTGCTGGCCAAGGCCGAGCGGGCACGGGTCGCCGCCGCCACCGAGGAGCGGGCGGCCAACCTCGCCCGCAAGGAACTGGCCTGGCTGCGCCGTGGCCCGCCCGCCCGGACCACCAAGCCCAAGTTCCGCATCGACGCCGCCAACGCCCTCATCGAGCGCGAGCCGCCGGCGCGCGATCCGCAGGAGCTGGTCCGCTTCGCGACCGCGCGACTCGGCCGCACCGCGTACGAGCTGCACGACGTGACCCTGCGCGTGGGCACCCGCGACCTCCTCGAGCGCACGACCTGGAACCTCGGGCCGGGCGAGCGGGTCGGCCTGGTCGGCATCAACGGCAGCGGCAAGACCTCGCTGGTGCGGTTGCTGCTCGGGCAGCTGAAGCCGGCGGCCGGTTCGGTCAAGGTCGGCGTCACCGTCAAGCCCGCGCACCTCTCGCAGGAGGTGGCCGAACTCGACCCGGTCGAGCGGGTGCTGGAGTCGGTCGAGCGGATCGCCAAGTTCGTCACGCTCGGCAAGAAGGAGCACACCGCCTCCTCGATGCTCGAGCGCTTCGGCTTCACCGGCAACCGGCAGTGGGCACCGGTCGGCGACCTGTCCGGCGGCGAGCGCCGCCGCCTGCAGCTGCTCCGGCTGCTGATGGCCGAACCCAACGTGCTCTTCCTCGACGAGCCGACCAACGACCTCGACATCGAGACCCTCACCCAGCTCGAGGACCTGCTCGACGGCTGGCCCGGCACGCTGCTCGTCGTCAGCCACGACCGCTACTTCCTCGAGCGCACCACCGACACGGTGCAGGCGCTGCTCGGCGACGGCCGGCTGCGCATGCTCCCCGGCGGCGTCGACGAGTACATCGCCCTGCGAGCCGCCGCCACCGCCACCGCCGGCCCGGCCTCACCCGCGAAAGCCGCGCCGGCCGCGAAGACCGCCGCCTCCGCCGCGGACGCCCGGGCCGCCAAGAAGGAACTCACCCGCATCGAGCGCCGGCTGGAGAAGATCACCGCCGCTGAGGCTTCGCTGCACGACCAGCTGGCCACCCACGCCAGCGACTACAGCAAGGTCGCCGAACTCGACGGCGCCCTGCGCGAGCTCGCCGCCGAACGCGCCACCCTCGAAGAGCAGTGGCTGCACGCCGCCGAAGCCACCGAGGGCTGACCGTGGGACCCCCTAGGGCATGTCATCCCTTACGGGGGAGTCGCCCCGGATTACTCCGGGTTGTCGAAGGGGGAGACGAGGTCGCGGAGGAGGTCGGCGAGGGCGTCGCGCTGACGGTCCGTCAGACCGGCCAGCAGCTTCTGCTCGTGGGCGAGCAGATCGGTGAGGGTGTCGTCGACGACGGCGAGCCCGCGCGGGGTGAGGACGACGAGGACGCCGCGACGGTCGGCCGGGTCCGGCTCGCGGCGGACCAGTTCCTTGGTGGTCAGCCGGTCGATGCGGTTGGTCATCGTTCCCGAGGTCACGAGCGTCTGGTTCAGCAGCGCGCCGGGGGAGAGCTGGTACGGCTCGCCGGAGCGGCGCAGCGCGGACAGCACGTCGAACTCCCAGGCCTCCAGGTCGTGCTCGGCGAACGCGCTGCGCCGGGCCCGGTCCAGGTGGCGGGCAAGCCGGGTCACCCGGCTGAGGACCTCCAGCGGCCGGGTGTCCAGATCGGGCCGCTCCCGCCGCCAAGCGGCGACAAGCCGGTCCACCTCGTCCTGCATGAACCCGAATATAGTCTCGATAATCTCTTGACATCAAGACACTTGCCCGCGCGAATGTTGTCGAGACGATGTGGGACCCGCAGACCTACCTGACCTACGCCGACGAGCGCACCCGGCCGGCTCGCGACCTGCTGGCCGCGGTCGACGTGACCGATCCGCGGCGGGTGGTCGACCTCGGCTGCGGCACCGGCACCTCGACCCGGCTGCTGGCCGCCCGCTGGCCCGAGGCGGACGTGCTGGGCACCGACTCCTCGGCCGAGATGATCGAGGCCGCGCGGGCCGAGCGACGACGGGATCACGTACGCAGTCGTGGACGCCGCGGCCTGGCAGCCCGAGGGCCCGGTCGACGTCTGGTTCTCCAACGCGATGCTGCAGTGGCTGCCGGGCCACCTGGACCTGCTGCCCCGGCTGGCTGGCGGCCCTGAGCCCCGAACGGGCGGCTCGCCTTCCAGGTGCCGGCGAACTTCGACGCTCCGCATCACGTCCTGATCCGCGAGTTCTGCGGCGCCCGCGGCCTGGCGCGACGCGCCTCGGCCACATCGCGAACCGGCAGGAACACGTCCACACCCCGGCCCGGTACGCCGACGCGCTGGCCGCGGCCGGCGCCCGTCCGGACGTGTGGGAGACGACCTACCTGCACCGGCTGACGGGCGAGGACCCGGTCCTGGCCTGGACCTCCGGCACGGCGTTGCGTCCGGTGCTGAAGGCCCTGGAGGCGGACCCGGCGGCGAAGGCGGCGTTCCTCGCCGAGTACGGCGCCGCCCTCCGGGCCGCCTATCCGGTCGGTCAGGACGGGGTGACGACCTTCCCGTTCCGGCGGATCTTCGCGGTGGCGGCGCCGGCCTGACGGCGGGGCGGACGGAGGGGGCCAGAGGGGCGCGCGAGGGCACCGTTCATCCTCCGTTCGGATGGGAAGCATCACATCCGGTCGCACGGGGAAGAGCCGAAACCGTAACCTACGGACACGTAGGTCCCTCAACTGAATTTGCCTCCCGAGGAAACGAGCCCCCTGCCGATGGCGAGTACGCAACTCCTCCCGAGCCCCGAGCCCGGGATCAAGGGCACGATGGGCGGGGAGCAGAAGGGGTGGCTGGAGCAGGCCGTCCTCGGGCTGTTCATCGTCATCCCGCTGATCGCCGTCGCCGCGATCGTCCCGGTCACCTGGGGCTGGGGCCTGCACTGGCGCGACGTCGTCATCGCGCTGTTCTTCTACCTGCTGACCGGCTTCGGCATCACGGTCGGCTTCCACCGCTACTTCACCCACGGCTCGTTCCGGGCCAAGCGCCCGCTGCGCATCGCGCTCGGCATCATGGGCAGCCTCGCCGTCGAGGGTCCGCTGATCCGCTGGGTCGCCGACCACCGCAAGCACCACAAGTACTCCGACCAGGAGGGCGACCCGCACTCGCCGTGGGCCTACGGAGACAGCGTCGGCGGGCTCACCAAGGGGCTGTACCACGCCCACCTCGGCTGGCTCTTCGACGAGGAGCAGACCCCGCAGCGGCAGTACGCGCCGGACCTGCTGGCCGACAAGGACATCGTCAGGATCTCCCGGCACTTCCCGACCTGGGTCGCGGTCTCGACCCTGCTGCCGCCGCTGATCGGCGGCCTGTGGTCCATGTCCTGGCAGGGCGCGCTGTCCGCGTTCTTCTGGGCGACCCTGGTCCGCATCGCGCTGCTGCACCACGTCACCTGGTCGATCAACTCGATCTGCCACGTCGCGGGCAACCGCCCGTTCAAGTCCCGCGACAAGTCCGGCAACGTGTGGTGGCTGGCGATCCTGAGCTTCGGGGAGTCCTGGCACAACCTGCACCACGCCGACCCCACCAGTGCCCGGCACGGCGTGCTGCGGGGCCAGATCGACACCAGCGCCCGGCTGATCTGGATCTTCGAGAAGTTCGGCTGGGCCAGCCACGTCCGCTGGCCGGAGCCCAAGCGCCTGGACGCGCGCCGAGCGGCCTAGATCACGCGTAGGGGCAGAATGGCCGGATGGCCGACGCCCCGGAGCCGAACGGACGCCCGGGTACCCGCGCCCGGATGACCGGCAAGGAGCGACGTCTCCAACTCGTCGACGTCGGCCGCCGCCTGTTCGCCGAGAAGGGCTTCGAGGGCACCTCGGTCGAGGAGATCGCGGCCAAGGCCGGTGTCTCCAAGCCGGTGGTCTACGAGCACTTCGGCGGCAAGGAAGGCCTCTACGCGGTCGTCGTCGACCGTGAGATCGAGGTGCTGCTGGAGCGGATGACGGCCTCGCTGACCAGCCGCAACCCGCGCCAGCTGGCCGAGCAGGCCGCCCTCGCGCTGCTGGAGTACATCGAGACCAACACCGACGGGTTCCGGATCCTGGTCCGCGACTCCCCGGTCGCGGCCTCCACCGGCGGCTTCGCCAGCCTGATCTCGGACGTCGCCAGCCAGGTCGAGCACATCATGGTGGCCCAGTTCAAAGCCCGCGGCTTCGACACCAAGCTGGCCCCGATGTACGCCCAGATGCTGGTCGGCATGGTGGCCCTGACCGGTCAGTGGTGGCTCGACGTCCGCAAGCCCAAGCGGACCGAGGTGGCCGCCCACCTGGTGAACCTGGCCTGGAACGGTCTGGCCCATCTGGAGGCCAAGCCGACGCTGCACACGGTCGACCGGATGCCGCTCAAGTCCGCCCGCCCCCGGCGCACGCCGGACGCGCCCCAGAGCAAGTAACGTCTTTGTCTGACCGATCCCGGGTCGTCTAAGGGCAGGACAATTGGTTTTGGTCCAATTTATGGGGGTTCGAATCCTCCCCCGGGAGCTGTTCAGTCGGGGGGGCGACCGCCCCCCGACGACCCCCCGAAAAGCGCTACTGCCCCTGCCGCAGGAGGACGTGTGAAGCCCGCCGCCGTCATCGTGCTCGCCGCCGGCGAGGGCACCCGGATGAAGTCGTCGACCCCGAAGGTGATGCACACCCTCGGCGGCCGTTCGCTGGTCGGGCACGCCCTGGCCGCGTCCCGCGGCACCGACCCGGACCAGGTCGTCGTCGTGGTCGGCTCCGGCCGCGAACTGGTCACCGCGCACCTGGCCGAGGTCGACCCCGACGCCGTCCCGGTCGTGCAGGAGCCGCGCAACGGCACCGGGCACGCGGTGCGGATCGCGCTGTCCGAGGCCGCGCCCGACGTGACCGGCACCGTGCTCGTGGTGTGCGGCGACGTCCCGCTGCTGCGCGCCGAGACCCTGCAGGCGCTGCTGGACCGCCACCACGGCGAGGGCAACGCCGCCACCGTGCTGACCGCGATCCTGCCCGACCCGTTCGGCTACGGCCGGATGGTTCGCGACGCCTCCGGCGCCGTCACCGCGATCGTCGAGCACCGCGACGCGACCGAGGACCAGCGCGCGATCGCCGAGATCAACTCCGGCATCTACGCCTTCGACGGGGCGCTGCTGCGGGGAGCGCTGAGCCGGCTGAAGACCGACAACAGCCAGGGCGAGGAGTACCTCACCGACACCCTGGAGATCCTGCGCGGCGACGGGCACCGCGTCGGCGCGATGCCGGCCGAGGACTACAACGAGATCCACGGCATCAACGACCGGGTCCAACTGGCGGCGCTGCGGCGGCTGCTGAACAACCGCGTCCTCGAGCACTGGATGCGCGCCGGCGTCACGGTCATCGACCCGGCCAGCACCTGGATCGACGTCGGCGTGACGCTGGAGAACGACGTCACGATCGCGCCCAACACCCAACTGCACGGGCGCACGCGCATCGCGAGTGGCGCGGTGGTCGGGCCGAACACCACCCTGACCGACACCGAGGTCGGGGAGAACGCGAAGGTGCTGGCCACCCACGCCACCGACGTGCAGATCGGCCCCGAGGTCGCGGTCGGCCCGTTTTCGTTCCTGCGCCCGGGCACGAAGCTGGCGGCCAAGTCCAAGGTCGGCGCCTTCGTCGAGGTCAAGAACTCCAACCTCGGGCTGGGCTCGAAGATCCCGCACCTGTCCTACGTCGGCGACGGCGACATCGGGGACGGCACCAACATCGGCGCGGCCACGATCTTCGTCAACTACGACGGGCAGACCAAGAGCCGGACCACGGTCGGGAACCATGCCTTCGTGGGCTGCGACACCATGCTCGTCGCACCGGTGACGGTGCACGACGGGGCCTACGTGGCGGCCGGTTCCGTGATCACCAAGGACGTTCCGCCCGGCGCGATGGCTGTGGCGCGTGGGACGCAGCGGAACGTCGAGGGCTGGGTCACGCGCAAGCGGCCGGACTCGAAATCGGCCAAGGCGGCGGCCGCCGCGCAGGCCGATTCGCAAGATGAACAGCCGATGGACGAGACTGCTCCCTAGCGCCTCATCTCCCGGCCCCGGAGGATCAGTCCCATGACGGGTATCACGACCACCGGCGAGCGAAAACTGCTCGTGATGGGCGGCCGCGCCTACCCCGAACTCGCCGAGGAGATCGCCTCCGAGATCGGGATCGAGCTGACCCCGACCACCGCCCTGGACTTCGCCAACGGCGAGATCTACGTCCGGTTCCAGGAGTCGGTGCGCGGTGCCGACACCTTCGTGGTGCAGAGCCACGCGACGCCGATCAACCAGGCGATCATGGAGCAGCTGATCATGGTCGACGCGCTCAAGCGCGCCTCGGCCAAGCGGATCACCGTGGTGATGCCGTTCTACGGCTACTCCCGCCAGGACAAGAAGCACGCCGGCCGCGAGCCGATCTCGGCCCGCCTCATCGCCGACCTGTTCGCCACCGCCGGCGCCGACCGGCTGATCTCGGTCGACCTGCACACCGCGCAGATCCAGGGCTTCTTCAACGGCCCCGTCGACCACCTCTTCGCGCTGCCCCTGCTCACGCGCTACGTCGGCAACCGGGTCGACCGCTCCAAGCTCACCGTCGTCTCCCCGGACGCCGGCCGGGTGCGGGTCGCCGACATGTGGACCGACCGCCTCGGCTGCCCGCTGGCGATCGTGCACAAGCGGCGCGACCCGAACGTGCCCAACCAGGTCAAGGTGCACGAGGTCGTCGGTGACGTCGAGGGCCGCACCTGCGTCCTGGTCGACGACATGATCGACACCGCCGGCACCATCACCCAGGCCGCCGACGCGCTGTTCGAGAACGGCGCGGCCGACGTCATCGTCGCCGCGACCCACCCGATCCTCTCCGGCCCCGCGGTGGACCGCCTGAAGAACTCGCGCATCTCCGAGGTCGTCGTCACCAACACCCTCCCCGTCGAGGAGGAGCGCCGCTTCGACAAGCTGACGGTGCTCTCGATCGCGCCGCTGATCGCCCGCGCGATCCGCGAGGTCTTCGACGACGGGTCCGTCACCAGCCTCTTCGACGGCCAGGGCTGATCTCCCCGGGTGATATCCCGGGAGTAGTGCCCGGCGTACGTCGGGTAGTCTTCCGGGGTTGCCCGGCGAGGGACGCGATCATGCGTCCGTGATCGACGGCGAGTACCGGTCCTCCGTGGGCCAGCGCTTGCCGCGCCCACGTCGAGCAGCCACCACCCCAGTTCGCATCGCCCCAGCTTGAGTTGAAGCACGAAGAGGAGTTCCACCGTGGCCGAGGTACGCATCGTCGCCGAGAACCGCACCGAGTTCGGCAAGGGTGCCGCGCGCCGGGTCCGCCGTGACCACAAGGTGCCGGCCGTCCTCTACGGGCACGGCAACGAGCCCCGGCACATCACGCTGCCCGGCCACGACCTGATGCTGGCGCTGAAGGTGAAGAACGCCCTGCTGACGCTCGAGCTCGGGGGCAAGGACGAGCTGGCGATCCCGAAGGACATCCAGCGCGACCCGATCAAGGGCAGCATCGACCACGTCGATCTGCTGGTCGTGCGCCGCGGCGAGAAGGTCAAGGTCGACGTCGCCATCCACGTCATCGGTGACGCCGTTCCGGACGCGCTCGTGAACAGCGAGATGAACGCGCTCGAGGTCCAGTGCGAGGCCACGCACATCCCGTCCTTCTTCGAGATCGACATCACCGGACGCCCGATCGGTTCGCAGATCCTGGCCAAGGACGTCGCGCTGCCCGCCGGCGTCGAGCTGGTGACCGAGCCCGACCACCTGGTCGTCAACATCGTCGCCGTCCAGAGCGCCGAGGCGCTGGAGGCCGAGCTGGCCGAGGCCGAGGCCGACGCCGGTATCGAGCGCGACGAGCCCGAGACCCCGGCCGAGGACGCCCCGGCACCCGCCGCCGAGGCCGCCGAGTAACCGTTCGCGGTCAGCACCGGGCCACGGGACACTCGAGCGATGTCGGAGGACCGCTGGCTCGTCGTCGGCCTGGGCAACCCCGGGCCGGAGTACATGGCCAACCGGCACAACGTCGGGTTCCTCGTCGTCGACGTGCTGGCCGAGCGGGCCGGTGCCTCGTTCAAGGGCCACAAGACGCGGTCCGAGGTCGCGGAGACCCGTCTCGGCGGGCCGGGTGGCCCGCCGGTCGTCCTGGCCCGGCCGCGCTCGTACATGAACGAGTCGGGCGGGCCGGTCTCCGGGCTGCTCAAGTACTACGACATCCCGCTGGAGCGGCTGGCCGTGATCCACGACGAGCTGGACCTGCCCTTCGCCGCGCTGCGGGCCAAGTTCGGCGGTGGGGACAACGGCCACAACGGTCTGAAGTCTTTGCGCCGCTCGCTGGGCACCGGGGACTACTACCGGCTCCGCTTCGGGGTCGGACGCCCGCCGGGCCGGATGGACCCGGCGGCATTCCTGCTGCGTGACTTCTCGGCTGCGGAACGTAAGGACCTCGATCTCGAGATCGACCGCTGCGCCGACGCCACCGAGATGCTCGTCCGCGAGGGCCTGGAGCGAACGCAGAACGCGTTCAACTCCTGACGCTGGGTTTCCACCGGCGCGCAGGTGGGTACGCCGGGTCGGGTTGGCGTCAACGGCGACGTCCGTGGACCTGTCACGCGACATGTCCGACGGCGAAATTTCAGGACGTGTCGGGGCGGCTTGAACAAGCCTTCTCCCAACCTGGCACTCGCGATGGGAGGGCCAGGTTGGGACCGCCCGTACAAACAAACATGGGCCGTCATGCCCGCCCCCTCGGCGGCGCCGAACTGGAGTCTGTGGAGCCTGTGCTCCCGGACCCGGGCGCTGACGCGCTCGCTTCGACGTCCGTTGCGACGTCCGCCCCGGCCCCGACCGGCCGCCGCCGCGCCGCGGCGCGCCCCGTCGACGCCCCGGCCCTGGTCGAGGCCCCCGCCGGCGGCCGGCACCGCGCCCCGGCCATCCCGGCGCCCGCAGCTCCCAACATGGGGCGGGTTTCCGCCCCTTCGGAGGCCCCCAACAGGGCGGACGCGCACCCCAAGCTGGAGCCACCCGCCGCGCCCGGGGCGGCCCCGGCGGCACCGCGCCGCGCCGAAGCGCCGGGTGCCGCTGGCCGTCCCGGCCATGGCCGGCGTGGCCGCGCTCGCCGTGACGACCGCGGGCGGCGTCGCCCTGACCAACGGCAACGGCGGGGTGGCGATGGAGTCCGTCGCCGGCGCCGGGTCGGCGAGCACCGTCGAGCGCGTGACCGTCCCCGACCGCGCCACCCGCGGGGAGGCCCGTCCGGCGATCAACACCCAGGCGGCCGAGCAGGCCCGGGCCCGGGCGAAGGCCCTGCGCGACGAGCGGCTCGCGCTGGCCGCCGCCGCCCGGCTGGCGGCCCTGCACCGGGCCTGCGGCTACATCCCGAGCGCGATGCGCGACGAGGAGATGACCTCGGAGATGCTCCGGAACGCGCGGATCATCATCGACGTCTCGCAGCGGATGAACCTGGCGCCCCGGGCCGCGGTCATCGCGATCGCGACCGCGCTGCAGGAGTCGTACCTGAAGAACATGTCCGGCGGTCACCTGGACTCGGCCGGCCTGTTCCAGCAGCGCCCGTCCGCGGGCTGGGGCAGCTACGCGCAGGTCACCAACCCGCAGTACTCGGCGCGCAAGTTCTACACCGAGATGCTCGAGGACGTCGGATCGGCGTGGCGCCGGCTGCCGCTCACCGTCGTCGCCCAGGACGTGCAGGTCTCCGCGTTCCCGTGGGCGTACGCCCGCTGGGAGGCGATGGCCGCCGAGGTCGTCAGCCAGGTGCTCGACGTGCCGGTGGACTCGCTCAACTGCACCCCCCGCTGAGGCAGGAAAACGGTTACACGCCGTTTACCGCGGGGTTCTTGGCACAGCGGCCGCCACTGGAACGCTGTTCTGCATGCCCCCCTCCGCTCTTCCGAGACTGCCCCTGCGACGCCGACTGGCCGTCACGGCGGAGTCCCCGGACGACCCGCTGCGCATCCAGTACACGACGGTGCACGGGTACCGCCGGGCGTTCCGCACCGCCGGCAGCGGTCCCGCCCTGCTCCTGCTGCACGGCATCGGCGACAGCTCCGACACCTGGCTGCCGGTGATCGAGGAACTGGCGCAGCACTACACCGTGATCGCGCCGGACTTCCTCGGGCACGGCCGCTCGGACCGGCCCGCGGGCGGACTACTCGATCGCGGCGTTCGCGTGCGGCATGCGGGACCTGATCAGCGTGCTCGACATCGACCGCGTCACCGTCGTCGGCCACTCGCTCGGCGGTGGCATCGCGATGCAGTTCGCCTACCAGTTCCCGGAGCGGTGCGAGCGGATGGCGCTGGTCTGCACCGGCGGGGTCGGGCCGAAGACGCACCCGTTGTTCCACGTCGTCGCCACCCCCGGCGTCGAGACGCTGCTGCCGCTGCTGCGGGTGCCGGGCGTCAAGGCGATGGGGTCGGTCTGGCTCAAGGCGCTCAACAAGCTGGACACCGACCTCGGGCGTGACGCCGAGGACCTCGTCCGCGTCTTCGACGCCCTGCCGGATACGCCCGCCCGGAGCGCGTTCCTGCGCACGCTGCGCTCGGCCGTCGACCGGCGCGGGCAGGTCATCACGATGCTCGACCGCTGCTACCTCGCCGAGGGCATGCCGACGCTGCTGATCTGGGGCGCGCGCGACGCGATCATCCCGGTGGACCAGGCCCACCTGGTCCACGAGGCGATGCCGGGCAGCCGACTGGAGATCTTCCCGAACGCCGGGCACTTCCCGCACCACACCGACTCCGCGAGCTTCCTAGCGGTGATGCGCGAGTTCATGGACACCACCGAGCCGGCCAACTACAGCGCGGCCCAGTGGCGCACGCTGCTGCGCACCGGCCGCGGGATGCCCGAGCCCGGCGCCGTCCCGGTCGCGGTCCCGGACCCGGTCTCCGACGCCACCATGGGCGCGTAGCACCTCAGCGCCGACACACCCGCATCTTGGGGCGGGTGCGTGCCCTATGCACGCCCGCGAAGGGGCGCAAACGCGCCCCAGGGTGGGTGTCGGCGGGGGCACGTAAGCTGGTCGCGACCCCGATCCGTTTGCGGATTCGGGGTGTTCGCGTTGTCCGCTCGCCCCTTTCAGGAGCTCTCGTGCCGCTCTCCGGCCTGCTCGACGTCGTCGCCACCGACCCGGTGCTGGCCGACGCGCTGGCCCGCGCCCAGGCCGGTGACCTGCCGGCGCTCGACCTGATCGGGCCGCCCGGGTCGCGCCCGTTCGCGATCGCCGCCCTGGCCCGGAGCGGGCGTCCCGTGCTCGCCGTCGTGGCCACCGGGCGCGAGGCCGAGGACCTGCAGGCCGCGCTCGGCTCGCTGCTGCCGCCGGAGCGGGTCGCGGTGTTCCCGTCGTGGGAGACGCTGCCGCACGAGCGGATGTCCCCGCGCGCGGACACCGTCGGGCGCCGGCTCGCGGTGCTGCGCCGCATCACCCGCCCGATCGAGGGCGACGTCGCGGCCGGGCCGCTGGACGTGGTGATCTGCCCGGTCCGCAGCCTGGTGCAGCCGATGGTGCCCGGGCTCGGCGAGCTGGAGCCGGTGAGCCTGCGGGTGGGCGACGAGGTCGAGCTCGACGCCGTCGTCGACGGGCTCGCGGCCGCCGCCTACGCCCGGGTCGACCTGGTCGAGCGGCGCGGGGAGTTCGCCGTCCGCGGCGGGCTGGTCGACGTCTTCCCGCCCACCGAGGAGCACCCCCTGCGGGTGGAGTTCTGGGGCGACACCGTCGAGGAGATCCGCCCGTTCAAGATCGCCGACCAGCGCAGCATCGACGGCCGCGACGACAAGCCCGAGACCCGCGAGTCGCTGTGGGCGCCGCCCTGCCGCGAGCTGCTCCTCACCAAGGAGGTCCGGGCCCGCGCCGCGCTGCTGCGCGCCAATCACCCGGAGCTCGAGGACATCATCGGCCGGATCGCGGAGGGCATCGCCGTCGAGGGCATGGAGGCCCTCTCCCCGGTCCTGGTCGATCACATGGAACTGCTCGTCGACCAGGTGCCGCGCACCACCCTCATCGTTGCGTGCGACCCGGAACGCATCCGCGCCCGCGCCCACGACCTGGTGCGCACCAGCCAGGAGTTCCTGGAGGCCTCGTGGTCGGGTGCCGCGGTCGGCGGGCAGGCCCCGATCGACCTCGGCGCGGCCGCCCTGCAGGACCTGGCCGAGGTCCGCGACCATGCCCGCTCCCTCGGCCTGCCCTGGTGGACCGTCGCCCCCTTCGCCTCTACCGACTCCGCAACGTCCGACGAAGCGAGCGCTATTACTCACGCTGATTCGGACGCAACGATGGGCGCGCGCGCCCCGGAGGCCTACCGCGGCGAGATGGACCGTGCGCTCGCCGATATGAAGGGCTGGCTCGCCGACGGCTGGGCGGTGACGCTGGTCGCCGCCGGGCACGGCACGGCCCAGCGGACGGTCGAGGTGCTGGCGGGCGAGTCACTGCCGGTGCGGCTGGTGGACGAGATCGCCGGGCCGCCCGAGCCGGGGATGGTCCTGGTCACCTGCGCCGAGCTCGCGACCGGGTTCGTGGACGCCGGGCGCAAGCTCGCGGTGCTCACCGAGTTCGACCTGACCAGCCGGACCGGGGTCTCGACGAAGGACCTGCGCGGGCGGATGCCCAGCAAGCGGCGCAACCTCGTCGACCCGCTGCAGCTGCGGCCGGGCGACTTCGTCGTGCACTCCCAGCACGGGGTCGGCAAGTACGTCGAGATGGTCCAGCGCACCGTGCAGGGCGCGACCCGCGAGTACCTCGTCATCGAGTACGCCGCCTCCAAGCGCGGCCAGCCCGGCGACCGGCTCTACGTCCCGTCCGACGCGCTGGAGGCGGTCACCCGCTACGTCGGCGGCGAGTCACCCGGCGCTGCACCGCCTCGGCGGCGCGGACTGGCAGAAGGCCAAGGGCCGCGCCCGCAAGGCGGTCAAGGAGATCGCGGGCGAACTGATCCGGCTCTACGCCGCGCGCACCTCCGCGCCCGGGCACGCCTTCGCCCCGGACACCCCGTGGCAGCGCGAACTGGAGGACGCCTTCCCCTACGTCGAGACCCCGGACCAGCTCGGGGCCATCGACGAGGTCAAGGCCGACATGGAGAAGCCGTACCCGATGGACCGGGTGATCTGCGGCGACGTCGGCTACGGCAAGACCGAGATCGCGGTGCGCGCGGCGTTCAAGGCGGTGCAGGACGGCATGCAGGTCGCGGTGCTGGTGCCGACCACGCTGCTCGCGCAGCAGCACTTCGCGACGTTCTCCGACCGGTACGCGCCGTTCCCGGTGAAGGTCCGCAACCTGTCCCGGTTCAACACCCCGGCCGAGACCACGGCGGTCGTCGAGGGGCTCGCGGACGGCAGCGTCGACGTCGTCATCGGCACCCACCGGCTGCTCTCGCAGACCACGCACTTCAAGAACCTGGGCCTGATCATCGTCGACGAGGAGCAGCGCTTCGGCGTCGAGCACAAGGAGCAGCTCAAGCACCTGCGCACCCACGTCGACGTGCTCACCATGTCGGCGACGCCGATCCCGCGCACGCTGGAGATGTCGATCACCGGGATCCGGGAGATGTCGACGATCCAGACCCCGCCGGAGGAACGGCACCCGGTGCTGACCTTCGTCGGGCCGTATGCGGACAAGCAGATCCAGGCCGCGATCCGCCGCGAACTTCTGAGGGAGGGTCAGGTCTTCTACGTGCACAACCGGGTCGAGTCCATCGAGCGCGCCGCCAAGCGCCTGTCCGAACTCGTCCCCGAGGCCCGGATCGCCACCGCGCACGGGCAGATGAACGAGCACACCCTCGAGCAGGTCATCGTCGACTTCTGGGAGAAGCGCTCCGACGTCCTGGTCTGCACCACGATCGTCGAGACCGGCCTGGACATCTCGAACGCCAACACCCTGATCGTGGAGCGCGCCGACGTCCTCGGCCTGGCCCAGCTGCACCAGCTGCGCGGTCGGGTCGGCCGCTCCCGCGAACGTGGCTACTCCTACTTCCTCTACCCGCCGGAGAAGCCGCTGACCGAGACCGCGCACGAGCGGCTGGCGACCATCGCGCAGCACACCGAACTCGGCGCGGGCATGTACGTGGCCATGAAGGACCTGGAGATCCGCGGCGCCGGCAACCTGCTCGGCGGCGAGCAGTCCGGCCACATCGAGGGCGTCGGCTTCGACCTCTACGTGCGGATGGTCGGCGAGGCGGTCGCGGAGTACAAGGCGCTGGGGTCCGGCAAGGAGCCGCCGCCCGCCGAGGTCCGGGTCGAGCTGCCGATCGACGCCCACATCCCGCACGACTACGTGCCGGGGGAGCGGCTGCGCCTGGAGGCCTACCGGCGCATCGCCGACATCGGCTCGATCTCCGGGCGCGACCCGGAGGCGGACATTCACGCGGTCCGCGAGGAACTCTCCGACCGCTACGGCCCGGTGCCGGACGAGGTGGAGAACCTGCTCGCGGTCGCGCGCTTCCGCTCCCAGGTGCGCGCCGCCGGGATCGAGGAGGTCACGGTGGCCGGGCCGCACGTCCGCTTCGGTCCGGTCACCCTGCGCGAGTCCCAGCAGCTGCGCCTGCAGCGGCTCTACCCGAAGTCGCTGGTCAAGCCCACGGTGAATACGATCCTGGTGCCGCGCCCGAGCACCGCCCGGGTCGGAGGTACGCCGATCATCGGCCTGGAGCTGCTGGACTGGGCACGCCAGGTCGTCGAGGTGGTCCTGTCCGACGTGAAGCCCGCCAGCAAGCAGGGAGAACCAGCGTGAAGCGCTCGCTGTCCAGGGGAGCGGTTGCGCTTGTCGGCGCCGCCGTCGTCGGCTCCGGCCTCTCGGCGTGCGAGCCGAACACCCTCGGTGCCGCCGCGGTCGTGGAGGACCACCGCATCACCGTCACCGAGGTCCAGAACACCCTCGCCGGGGTCCGCGAGCAGCGCGCGGCGGCCGGCCTGCCGGCCGAGCCGGGTACCGACGCCGCCCGGGCCGAGGTCCTGCGCCGGGTGCTCGACCTGGTCTTCGAACAGGCCGCGAAGAACCTGGGCCTGGTGATCACGCAGGCGGACGTCGACGCGATCCGCGCCGCCGACAAGCGCACCGACGCCGAGCTCGGGGGCCTGGCCACCGAGTCCAACGTCAATCTGGACAACCTCGACGAGCTGTTCCGGCGCTTCGCCGTCGAGCAGAAGATCAGCGACGCGATCGAGGCCAGGTTCCCCGGCGCTTCGCAGGAACAACTGGACCAGGAGTACGGCAAGTTCCTGGCCTCCACCGCGCAGGCGATGAAGATCCGGATCAACCCGCGCTACGGCACCTTCGACTCGGCCAGCGGTCAGATCGAGCCGACCCAGTTCGACTTCCTGCGGCCCCCGAAGAAGTGACGGCGCCGGAGGGCCCCGGCGCGGCGTTGCTGGAACTGGTCGCGGTGATGGACCGGCTCCGCTCTCCCGGCGGCTGCCCGTGGGACGCCGAGCAGACCCACGAGTCGCTGCTGAAGTACCTGATCGAGGAGACCTACGAGACCGTCGAGGCGGTCGAGTCCGGTGACCGCGCACATCTGCGCGAGGAGCTCGGTGACCTGCTGCTCCAGGTGATGTTCCACTCCCGGATCGCCACCGAGCACCCCGACGACCCGTTCGACATCGACGACGTCGCAGCCGGCATCGCCGCCAAGCTGATCCACCGCCACCCGCACGTGTTCGCTGACAGCACGGCCGCCACGGTGGCCGAGGTCGAAGCGAACTGGGAAGTCCTCAAGGCCGCCGAGAAGGGCCGGTCCTCGGCGATGGATGGAGTGCCGCTGGCGCAGCCGGCGCTCGCCCTGGCCGACAAGTTGCTGTCCCGGGCGGCTAAAGCTCCCGTCGAGGTGGCTGTCCCCGCCGCAGACCTGCCGGCCGGTGCCGACATCGGCGACGCTCTCTTCGCTCTGGTGGTGGCGGCGCGGGCGCGAGGTCTCGATGCCGAGGCCGAGCTGCGGGCGGCGTGCCGCCGCTATGCCGACCAGGTCCGAACCGCGGAGGGCGCGTGATGACCACGACGCCGGAGTTCGTCGCGCTGGCGGCGGAGATCCTCGACGAGCACCTCGCCCTCGACCCGGTCACCGCGACCTCGCTCGGCGACCACCGCTTCGACGACCGGCTGCCCGCGAGCGGCCCCGACGCGCGGGCAGCCGAGCTCGCCACCCGCCGGGCCCGCCTCGCGCAGTTGGACGCGCTGCCGCCGGCCGCCGGACCCGCGGAGCAGGTCGACCGCGAGATCCTCGCCCACAATCTCCGGCGCTCCGTGTTCGAGCTCGACCGAGCTGCGCCAGCACGCCTGGAACCCGCTTGAGGCCAACCCGGGCACCGCGATCCACCTGCTGCTCGCCCGCGACTTCGCCCCCGCGGCCGAGCGGGTCCGCTCCGCCGCCGGCCGCCTCGCCGGGGTCCCGGCCACGCTGGCGCAGGCCCGCGTCGACCTGGGCGCAATGCCCGCGGTCCACGTCGAGACCGCGCTCGGGCAGTTCACCGGAACCCGCACCCTGATCGCCAGCGAGCTCGAGCGGACCGTGGCCGAGGCCGACGACCCCGGCGTGCGGGCGCTGATCGAACCGGCCGCGGCCGCAGCCGTCGACGCGCTGACCGACCACCTCGACTGGCTCTCCGAGCGGCTCCCGCACGCCACCGGTGACCCGCGGCTCGGCCCGGAGCTGTTCGCCCGCCGGCTCGCCCTGACCCTGGACACCGACGACGACCCGGACACGCTGCTGGCCCGGGCGGAGTCCGAGCTGGAGCGGGTCAGCGAGGAGATCGCCGAGGTCGCCGCCCGCGTCGACGGCGGGCGGCCCGGTCCCGGCCAGGTCCGCGCGGTGCTGGACGCCCTCGCCGCCGAGGTGCCGACCAACGACACCATCGTCGGGCTCGCGGAGCAGACCCTGGTCGAGACGACCGCGTTCGTGCGCGAGCACGACCTGGTGACCATCCACGACGACCCGGTCGAGATCATCGTGATGCCGGAGATCCACCGCGGGGTCGCGGTCGCGTACTGCGATCCGCCCGGCCCGCTGGAGACGGCGGACCTGCCGACCTTCTACGCGATCTCCCCGACGCCGTCCGACTGGCCCGACGAGCGGGTCGCGTCCTTCTTCCGCGAGTACAACTGCCACATGCTCAAGGACCTCACGGTCCACGAGGCAATGCCGGGGCACGTGCTGCAACTCGCGCACGACCGGCGCTGCGTCGCCGACACCCGGGTGCGCGCCGGCGTTCTGGAGCGGCCCGTTCGTCGAGGGCTGGGCGGTGTACACCGAGGAACTGATGGCCCGTCACGGTTTCGGCGGCGACGCCCTGCGGATGCAGCAGCTCAAGATGCAGCTGCGGATGACCATCAACACGATCCTCGACGTGCGGGTGCACACCCGCGGCATGACCCAGGACGAGGCGATGGCGCTGATGGTCGGGCGCGGCCACCAGGAGGAGGGCGAGGCGCACGGCAAGTGGCGCCGGGCGCTGCTCACCTCGACCCAGCTGTCCACCTACTTCGTCGGCTACCTCGGGGTGCGCGAGCTGGTCGCCGACGTCCGGGCCGCCCGCCCGGGCCTGTCGGAGCGCGAACTGCACGACCGCGTGCTCGCCCACGGATCCCCGCCGCCGCGGCACCTGCGCACGCTGCTGGGTCTGTAGATGGATCTCTCGCGCCGCCGCCTCGCGCTGATCCTGGCCGCGGTTCTCGCCGCGATCGTCGGCTGGGTCGGCGTGGCCGCGCTCCTCGACTCGGAGGAGACCAAGCTCAGCGACGCGGAGTTCCGCAGCTTCTCCGGGCCCGGCTTCACCGCGCAGCTCCCGTGCACGCCGAAGCAGGAATCTCAGAGCGCGCCGGTCGCCGGCGGCAAGCCGGTCGTGGTCACCTTCTGGATCTGCGAGGGCGGCGGCGACGCGTACTCGGTCTCGGTCACGGATCCGGGCGGGCGGCCCGTCGACCTGAGGGGCGCGGCCCAGGGAGGTGCCCAGGCGGTCTCCGGCACCGTTCAGGACCTCAAGGAGTCGACCTTCGGTGGCTTCCCGGCCATCGACTTCCGGATCCCCGACGCCTCCAAGAACTCCGACCGGGCCACTGTCTTCTCGCGCGTGATCTCGGCGAAGGGCAGCCTGTTCCAGCTCCAGTACCTGACCTCGAGCTCCGGCGTCGCGACGCCGCCCGCGGCCTACGCCGCCTTCCTTGCCGCGTTCGCTCTCACCTGACCGACCGGTCCGGGGTTAACGATTGGGACATCCGGGGCACTTCGGTTCACACTGGCCGTCTGACGCATTGCCCGGCGCCCCCGGCGCCGGAGCGGCTCCTCAGCGTGGCGGAGCGGCCTGGGTACTGTTTTCCCGCCGCACTGAATGGAGAGCACGTTGGCCACCATCGACGAGATCGCCGCGATCGAGATCCTGGACTCGCGGGGCAACCCGACCGTCGAGGTCGAGGTCGTCCTCGACGACGGCAAGGTGGGCCGCGCCGCTGTCCCCTCCGGCGCCTCGACCGGCGCCTTCGAGGCGGTCGAGCTCCGCGACGGCGACGAGCGCTACAACGGCAAGGGCGTGCTGAAGGCCGTCGCCGCGGTCGAGGAGGAGATCCAGGACGCGCTGCTGGGCTACGACGCCAGCGAGCAGCGCCTGATCGACCAGGTCGCTGATCGACCTCGACGGCACCCCGGACAAGTCGCGGCTCGGCGCGAACGCCCTGCTCGGCGTCAGCCTCGCGGTCGCCCGCGCCGCCGCCGACAGCGCCAACCTGCCGCTGTTCCGCTACGTCGGCGGCCCGAGCGCGCACGTGCTCCCCGTCCCGATGATGAACATCCTCAACGGCGGCGCCCACGCCGACACCAGCGTCGACATCCAGGAGTTCATGATCGCCCCGATCGGGGCGGAGACCTTCTCCGAGGCGCTGCGCTGGGGCGCCGAGGTCTACCACGCGCTCAAGTCGGTGCTGAAGCAGCAGGGCCTGGCCACCGGCCTCGGCGACGAGGGCGGCTTCGCCCCGGACCTGCCCAGCAACCGCGCCGCCCTGGACCTGATCGCCACCGCGATCGGCAGCGCCGGGTTCACCCTCGGCGACGACGTCGTGCTCGCCCTCGACGTGGCCGCGACCGAGTTCCACTCCGACGGCGTCTACAACTTCGAGGGCCAGAAGCGCAGCGCCGAGCAGATGGCCGAGTACTACGCCGACCTGGTCGCGAACTACCCGCTGGTCTCCATCGAGGACCCGATGAACGAGGAGGACTGGGCCGGCTGGCACGCGCTGACCGAGCTCCTCGGCGCCAAGGTCCAGCTCGTCGGCGACGACCTGTTCGTCACCAACCCCGAGCGCCTGGCCCGCGGCATCGCCGAGGGCACCGCCAACGCGCTGCTGGTGAAGGTCAATCAGATCGGCACGCTGACCGAGACCATGGACGCGGTCAACCTCGCGCACCGCAGTGGCTACCGCTGCATGATGAGCCACCGCTCCGGCGAGACCGAGGACACCACGATCGCCGACCTCGCGGTGGCGACCGACTGCGGCCAGATCAAGACCGGCGCCCCGGCCCGGTCCGAGCGGGTGGCCAAGTACAACCAGCTGCTGCGCATCGAGCAGTTGCTCGACGACGCCGCGCGGTACGCGGGTCGGTCCGCCTTCCCGCGGTACCAGGGCTGAGAAGCTGCTGCAGTGAAGGTCCCCCGTCGCGCCCCCGGGCGCCCTGCCGCCCGTGACCGGGCCCGCCCGGTCGCCGGGCGTGGGGCGCCGCGTCCGGCGGTGCGGGGGGCCCGCGGGCGGATCCCGGCCCAGGCCGGGCCGGCGCCGGTCAAGCCACCTGGCAGCGGGCCGCGCAGCTACTTCACCCGCCGGGCCGCGGTCTTCGCCGCGGTCCTGTTCGTGGTCGCGATGACGGTGGCCATCCCGGCCCAGCGCTACGTCGCCCAGCGGCAGAACATCTCCGAGCTGCGCTCCCAGGTGGCCAGCGACACCCAGCGGGTCGCCGAGCTGGAGAAGCAGGTCGCGGCCGCCCACGAGCCGTACTCGATCGAGCGCGAGGCCCGTCGCCGTCTGCACTTCGTGATGCCCGGCGAGCTGAGCTACCGGGTCACCGACCCGATGCACATCGAGCAGGAGAAGGCCGCGGCGGCCAGCGCCGACGGTGCGTGGTGGGACAGGATGCTCGACTCGCTCGACGAGGCCGCGAAGCCGGTCGAGGAACTGCCCACCGGGCAGGACTGAGCCGTGGGCCTCACGCCGGAGGACGCCGCGGCGGTCGAGGCCCAGCTCGGCCGCCCGCCGCGGGGCGCCGTCAACGTCGCGCACCGCTGCCCGTGCGGGCTGCCCGACGTGGTGCGCACCCGGCCCCGCCTCGAGGACGGCACCCCGTTCCCGACCACGTTCTATCTGACCTGCCCGACCGCGACCTCCGCCATCGGGACGCTGGAGGCCTCCGGGCTGATGCGTGAGATGACCTCGCGGCTGGAGTCCGACGAGGAGCTGGCCGCCGCGTACGCCGCCGCGCACACCGACTACCTCAAGCGCCGGGCCGAGATCGCCGAGGTCCCGGAGATCGAGGGCACCTCCGCCGGCGGAATGCCGACCCGGGTGAAGTGCCTGCACGTGCTCGCCGGCCACGCCCTGGCCGCCGGCCCCGGCGTGAACCCCTTCGGCGACGAGGTGCTCGCGACCCTGGGCGCGTGGTGGTCCCGCGGCCCCTGCGTCGCCGCCCCGCCCATCGCGTAGCGTCCGAAGAAGGGTGAGCTATAGCGCTCGCTTCTTCGGACGTTGTGGGGGTAATCGATGCGGGTGGCGGGGATCGACTGCGGGACGAACTCGATCCGGCTGCTGATCGCCGAGGTGACGCCCGACGGGCTGGTGGACGTCGACCGCCGGATGCTCGTGGTCCGGCTCGGGCAGGGCGTGGACGCGACGGGGCGGCTGGCGCCGGAAGCGCTGGAGCGGACCTTCGCCGCGGCCCGGACCTACGCCGAGGCGATCAGGGAGGCCGGGGCGGACCGGATCCGGTTCGTCGCCACCAGCGCGACCCGGGACGCCGAGAACGCGGCCGAGTTCCGGGCCGGAATCGCCGAAATCCTCGGGGTCGAGCCCGACGTCATCACCGGCGAGCAGGAGGCCGCGCTCTCCTTCGCCGGCGCGACCGGCGGCATGGACTCCGGTTTGGCGCGGCCCTACCTGGTCGTCGACGTCGGCGGTGGGTCGACGGAGTTCGTGCTCGGCGACGGCACCGTCGCGGCCTCCCGCTCCGTCGACGTGGGTTGCGTGCGGATGCGCGAGCGGCGCCTGCACGGCGATCCGCCGACCTCGGCCGAGATCGCCGCCGCCACCGAGGACATCGACGCCGCGATCGACCTCGCCGCCGAGGTGGTCCCGCTCAAGGAGGCGCAGACCCTGATCGGGGTGGCCGGCACCGTGACCACGATCGCCGCCATCGCGCTCGGGCTCGAGACCTACGACCCGGTGGCGATCCACGGCACCCGGATCCCGGCCGCCACCGTGCACGAGATCGCCGCCCGGATGCTCGCCGCCACCCGCGAGGAGCGTGCCGCGATCGGCGTCATGCACCCCGGCCGGGTCGACGTGATCGGCGCCGGCGCCCTGGTCGTCGACCGGATCGTGCACCGCCTCGGCGACGTCGACCTGGTCGCCTCTGAGCACGACATCCTCGACGGCATCGCGGCCTCGATCGCCGTCGACAGTTGAGGCGCCGTGCGTTGACGCGGAGCACCGGAGCCCGCACGCTGGCCGGGCGGGCGACGTCGACCCCCGGGTCCACCTCCGACCGGCGCCTGGAACTATCCGACCTGAGAGGTGGTGCGCATGGACGCTCTGGTCTGGGTCGTCTGCATTGCGATCGGAGTCGGCGGGCTCTGGATCGGTGGCCGCGGCGCCGCGCGCCGGGCGCGTGACGAGAAGAAGAAGCCCTAAGCCCCTTACGCCAGCGAAATCGGTCGCTACAGCGACCACTTTCGCTGACGCAAGGAGGTTCCGGTGACCGGGGAGCGGCAGCCGTTCGTCGCCCCGGGCACCGGGTGGCCGGGCGACCCGGCGACCGCGGACACTCCGGTGGCCCCGGACCCGGCGCGCGTTGTCGAACTCGCGGCGAACTCGCCCGACCTCGACGAACTGACGGCCCGTCAGTCGGTGTGCCGCGCCTGCCCCCGGTTGGTGGAGTGGCGCGAGCAGGTGGCGCTGGAGCGGCGCAAGTCCTTCGCCGACGAGACCTACTGGGGCCGGCCCATCGCCGGGTGGGGAGACGACGAGCCGCGGGTGCTGATCGTCGGTCTGGCCCCGGCGGCGCACGGCGGCAACCGGACCGGACGCGTCTTCACCGGCGACCGCAGCGGGGACTGGCTCTTCGCCTCCTTGCACCGGGTCGGGCTGGCCGCGCTGCCGACCTCGACCCACGCCGGCGACGGCCAGCGCCTGATCAACGCCCGGATGGTGGCCGCGGTCCGGTGCGCCCCGCCGCTGAACAAGCCGACCATTGAGGAGCGCGACACCTGCCGTCCTTGGCTGGACCGGGAGGTCGCGATGGTGCTGCCGCACCTGCGGGCCGTCGTTTGCCTTGGCTCTTTCGGCTGGGGGGCCGCACTGGCGACCCTGGCGGTCAACGGCGTGGCGGTCCCGCGTCCGAAGCCGGCGTTCGGCCACGCCGTCGAGGTGCCGATGGCAGGCCCGGGCGGTGACCTGCTCGTGGTCGGCTCGTTCCACCCCAGTCAGCAGAACACCTTCACCGGGAGACTCACCGAACCGATGCTCGATGCCGTTCTGGGGCGCGCCGCCGCAGCGGCGGCATCTATTTGAAACCGAACATCATCAGCGAAATGGGGCGAGGGTCCCTTAACCACCCTGCGGGGCAGAGATCGCCGACACCGGGGGCGGAGGTGGTGGCGGTGGGGTGGCAGGTAGCGGACCTGCGCCCGGAGCCGGCGTGCTGGGCGCATCTGCTCGGGCAGACGACACCCGCTGCCGTCACGTGGGTTGCTTCTCGTCACTCGCCACCTGCATCTCATGGTGGAACCCGGTGGGAACAGGCGTGCCCCGGCAAGCGCGGGAGGGCATGCTTGGCGGGTGGACACTGATCCGCGTGGAGCGGTGCGCCTGTCGGAACTGCTGGTGGCGCTGTCGCTTGCGACCGATCTCGGGATGGGGCAGCCGCCTGGTCATGCGGCCCGTACGTGCTTGATCGCGGTGGAGATCGCCCGCGGGATGGGGCTGGCCGAGCGGGAAGTCGGTGAGGTCCACCAGGTTGCGTTGCTGCGGTTCATCGGGTGCACCGCCGACGCCCATGAGATAGCCCGCTTCGCCGGCGATGAGATCGCGCTCGCCGTTGCCGTGGCTCCCTGGGTGATGGCGGATGCGGCCGAGCACGACCGCGCGCTAGGTCTGTCGGGCGTGGAGGAGGCGCGGACCGCGGCCGCCGTCGCGCATTGCGAGGCGGCCGTGATGCTGGCCGAGCGGCTCGGCCTGGGTCCTGGTGTGGTGTCCGGGCTGCGGCACGGATTCGAGCGGTGGGACGGGCTGGGGTATCCCGCGCGGGTGCCGGCGGAGCAGGTGCCGATCAGTGCGCGGATCGCCGTGCTGGCGCGCGACGTCGAGCTGTTCCACCGCCTCGGCGGGATCGAGAGGGCAACCGAGGTGGCACGGTCACGACGGGGCCGCGCCTACGACCCCGCAGTGGTCGATGCTTTCCTCGCCGCGGCAGGAGGGATCCTGGATCGACCGGAGGAGAACCCGGCTGCGGCGGTGTTCGAAGGGCAAACCGACCCGCCGGTCGATCCGGCCGTGCTGAATGAACTGTTGTTGGTGTTCGCGGACTTCGCCGATGTGAAGCTGCCGCAGGCACTCGGTCACTCCCGGGCGGTGGCCGACCTGGCGCGCGGGGCGGCGCTTGAGTTGGGCCTGCCGGAGCTCGACACCTCCCGGGTCCACCGCGCTGGGCTGCTGCACGACCTGGGAAGCGTGGGCATCAGCGCCGCGGTGTGGGGCAAGGGTGGCCGGCTCAGCGCCGATGACTGGGAGCGGATCCGACTGCATCCGTATCTGACCGAGCGGGTGCTGAACCGAACCCCGGCGTTGCGGCCGCTGGCGGAGCTCGCCGGCGGCCATCACGAGCGGCTGGACGGTGCCGGCTATCACCGCGGCACGCCGACACCGCACCTGCTCACGCAGGTACTCGCCGCAGCCGATGGTCTGCAGGCCATGACGCAGGACCGTCCGCACCGGGCGGCGCTGTCCCCTCCGCAGGCCGCTGATGCGCTCGCTGTGGAAGCCAAGTGCGGTCGGCTGGATGGGCGGGCCGTGGCCGCTGTGATCGGCGCCGCCGGCCAGGTGGCACCGCGTCTGCCGGCCCGCTGGCCGGACGGGTTGACCGACCGGGAGGTCGACGTTCTGCGGCTGGCCTGCCGCGGTTCCTCCCGGCAGGAGGTCGCGACAGCGCTGCGTATCTCTGCGAAGACGGTCAGCCGTCACCTGGAGAACGCCTACGCGAAGATCGGCGTGAGCACGCGGGCCGGAGCGGCGCTGTACGCGGTCGCCCGCGGGTTGTTGGCAGCCGAGTGACCGGTCCGGCGAATATGGGGCGCTCGCCCGATCCGCACCCGCGGGTCGGCCACGATGGTGAACGCATGCGAACTCGACTTTGTGATGTCCTCGGCATCGACGTGCCCGTCATCTGCGCCCCGTTCGGGCCGTGGGATTCGGTGGATCTCGCCGCGGCGGTCTGCGCCGCTGGTGGGTTGGGAAGCCTCGGTACCGCCGTGCGGCCGATCGGGGAGTTGGGTGAACAGTGGCGGCGGCTGCGCGCGCGCACGGACCGCCCGTTCGCCGTCAACCACGTCACCCGGCCGTTCGACCAGGCGGCTTTCGACGCGACCATTCAGGCGCGACCGGCGGCCATCTCCTTCCACCTTGCCGACCCGGGCGACCTGGTCGCCCGCGCTCATGACGCCGGTATCCTGTGGATTCAGCAGGTGATGGACGTCGAACAGGCCAGCACCGCGGTCGAACGTGGCGTGGACGTCATCATCGCCCAGGGCAGCGAGGCCGGCGGACACAGCGGTTTCGTATCCACGATGGCCCTGGTGCCCCAGGTGGTCGACGTCGCGGGTGACATTCCCGTCGCCGCCGCCGGTGGCATTGCCGACGGCCGGGGGCTGGCGGCCGCGCTGGCCCTCGGCGCCCAGGGGGTGTCGATGGGGACGCGGTTCCTGGCCACCCCCGAGATGGGCATCGACATCGCGTGGAAGCAGATGCTGGTCGCGGCCTCCTCCGGCGACGCCGGCCATGACGAACTGGTCGACGTACTCCTGCCGCCGTACAACCGGCCCTCCTACCCCGCGGCGGTGCGGACGCTGCCGACGGCCTTCCTGGCCGAGTGGGCGGGGCGCGGGGAGGAGCTGGCGGCGAACGCGTCGAGGCTGGGCCCGGAGCTGCTCGCCGCCGTGCTCGCCGGGGGTGGTCACCAGTACGCCGCCCTCGCCGGGCAGTCGGTCGGCATGGTCACCGAGATTCTTCCCGCGGCCGAGATCGTGCGCTCGGTCGTCGAGGAGGCCGAGCGGATCCTCACCGGCCTGCAGACCCTGACCCGCGCGCCGATCCGCGCCTGACCACCGACGGGAACTACACCTCCAGCGCGACGGCCAGGTTCTCCTCGATGGTCTGCAGGAGGGGATGCTCCGGCTCGACCGCGGGCGTCAGCACCTCGAGCGCCCGTCGGTGGAGTTCGACGGCGCCGACGGCGTCGCCGCGTCGGCGCCGAACGGTGCCCAGCGTGGTCAGAGTGACGGCCAGCTCGGGATGGGCCGGGCCGAACCGCCGTTGCTTGCCGACGCGGCACGCGCGCGTCGTTCGGCGGTGGGGAGGTCGTTGCGCCTAAGGGCGATGGTGGCGAGGTTGCCGTCGATCACGGCCGCCTCGTAATCGTCCGCACCGAGGTGAGCCGCAACACCTCCGGGCGCCGTCGAGCAGGTCGACCGCCTCGTCGAGCTCACCTGCGTCGATGAGCAGGCCGGCCAGGGCGCCGCGGTCGGCGGCCAATGCCAGCGGCTCGTCGAGCTCTTCGCGGACCGCCACCGACCGGCGGGCCCACGGGATACCGGCGACGGCGTCACCGCGCGCGTGGGCCAGGCCGCCGAGGTTGTGACAGATCGTGGCCACCAGACCGGCGTCGCCGGCTGTCCTCCGCAATGGCGAGCGCACGGCGGTACGGGCCTCGGCGTCGGCGAACCGGCCGGTGTAACGAAGGTCATGGCCAGGTTCTGGGCGGCGACGGCGGCCTCGAGCGAGTCCGCGAACGCGGTCTCGGCCAGCGCCACGGCGCGCAGGTGCGCCTCCACCGCCTTGCCCCACTGACCGCTTCGGCGGGCCGACTCGCCCTCGGCGGTGAGCAGCCGGAAGCGGGCAGTCTCGACCAGCGTCACCGCCCAGGCCACCATGACCGCGGTCATGCTCGCTGGTCCCGGCCCACAGACTCGTTGTGGTTGACGGCGATGCGGGCCGCGGCGGGCTCGGCCCACAGGATTGCCGGCGCCAGGGCGGCCAGCAGGAACCCGATCCGGCCGAGCCGGGAGAACCCGCGCTGCCGACCAGCGGGTTCGTTGCGGTTGCCGTGGCTCGGATCGGCGGTGATGCTCATCATCGGATCTCCTCGCGTCGGTCTCACCCCGGATCTGCGCCAGATCCGGCCACGCCGCCAGAACCGGCCTAGCACTTTCGCTTCCGAACGGAGGCCTGACCATGAGCGACCAGTGGCGGCCGCTGCCGCTGGAGCCGGATCGGGTGCGGGTCGAGCTGGCGATCGCCGAGGCGGACGCTGCACTGATCCGGGAGGGCCCGACGGAGAGCTCGCTGGCCTGGGGGACGGCGGGATTGGCGCTCGCGCGGGCTGCCTTGGAACGGTCCGGGAGGATCGAACCCGGTAGTGCCGAGACGATGGCGGCCGAGGCGCTCGCCGACGCGGTCGCGTCGCCAAACGGCGCCGGGTTGTTCGAGGGTCTGACCGGGACGGCGTGGACGTTCATGCACGTCGCCGACGGGACGTGCGGTCCTGGCGAGGACCCCTGCGACGCCGTCGACGCCGCCCTCCTCGACTTCGTCTCCCGCGGCGGGTCGGAGGAGTGCTACGACCTGATCGAGGGGCTCGCAGGCATCGGGTTCTACGCCACTGAGCGCTTGCCTCGCGCGGCGGCGGGCGCACTGCTCGACGCGGTCATCGGGCGGCTCGCCACCCTCGCCGTCGAGGCACCCCACGGGCTGACCTGGCACACGCCACCGGAGCAGCTGCCCGAGCATCAGCGGGCCGAGGCCCCGACGGGCTATTTCAATCTGGGGGTCGCCCATGGCGTGCCCGGCGTCGTGGGGTTGCTGGCCGCCGCGCTCACGGCGCGCCCCGGGGACGACATCGCGGCTGACCTACTCGACGGCGCCGTCACCTGGGTGCTTGCCCGGCGCCACGACGACGGGCGCTTCCCGCCGTGGACCGGGCCGGGCACGCGTGGTCGACCGTCACGCGACACCTGGTGTTACGGCGGCATCGGGGTCGCCGCCGTGGTCGGCAACGCCGGTCGCGCCCTCGGGCGAGAGGACTGGCGAGCCGCGGCGACCGACATCGTGCGTGCGGGCCGCCGATCGTGGCGACGACGAGAGCGGGATCCGCGACGCCGGGCTCTGCCACGGCGCGGCCGGCCTGCTGCAGGTGTGCAACCGGATGTGGCAGCAGACCGACGATCCCCGGCTCGCCGCCGCGGCGCGACTCGCTCGCGCGCACTGTCGACCTGACGCCGGCGCTGCGCGGGCCGGGCTTCCTCAAGGGACGCGCCGGTGTGCTGCTCGCGCTGCTGGCGGTCACCGGGCTCGACCCGGCTGGGACCGGGCGCTGCTGCTCTCGGTCCGGCCGTCCTCGCCCAGCCGCCGCCCTAGGCGGGCCCTGGACGCCGGCCGCCGCCGGCAGCCGGTCGGCGATCGCGTCGAGCAGGTCGACCGGCGTGGGCATCAGTTCCGTCTCGACCCACTCGCCGGTCGCGACCTCGAAGGGCCGTCCGGAGGCGCGGAGCGCGCAGTACGTGGTGGCCATCTGCTTCGAGCGTCGCCACGTTCCGCTGCACGGCCGGTCGTCGCCACATCCCGACGTTCATCGACGGGACGAAGAAGAGGCGGCTCCGCGGCAAGGATCGTCGTAGAGAGCAGGTCATCGGCGATGCCGTAGCGGCCTTGGCGAGGATGTTCGCCGTCGCCGGCACGACCACGAAGAGGTCGGCCCAGGCCGGCCGGTTGATGTGGAGGAGAGCACGCCGCCGAGATCTTCGTCGATGGCGACCAGTTGCGGATGAGCACCTCGACCGCGTCCACGGTCACGAAGCGCTGCGCGGCGCCGGTTCAGAATCGACCCCGTCGACGCCGCGATCCTCCCGAAGAGGCGGCGAGGAAGTCGCTGAGGTCGAGGACGTAGCGGCGCGCGGCGGCACGATCGGCGCGTTCGGGGGGCCGGCTCGCGTCATCCCGTCGCTGAATTATGCCAACCCGACTCCTGGTCAGCACTCCGGGCGGGTCACCAGGCCGCCCCGGCTGACGGACGCAGCTGATCCAGGGTGAGCAGGCGCGCAGTGTCTCCTTGGTCGAGGTCGAAGGTCCGTTCGCGAGCGGTGGTAGTGATGGTGTCCATTCCAGTTCGTCTCCCTCGGGTCGCGTGCGGTCGGTCGGATCAGCGGATGTGGACGTTGTCGGCGTCCTCACCGGGGCGTTGCTGCTCTGGGGTGGCGACGGCCGCCGGCGACGAGCCGAAGTTCGGCGCTCGTCAGGCGCGCAGCGTCCCCCGGGTCAGCTCGGAGCCGGTCGTCGCGGTCGCCGTTGCGTTCGCGGCGGTCATGTTCATCAGGGTCTCCTCCTTGGTCGGTCCGGAAGAAGCGGGTCTCACCCCCTACCGCGCTACATCCGGCCCGGAACGCGCTCGATCCGGCCTGGCGAATCGCTAGACCGCTGACGCGGCAAAGTCGGGAAGATACGGGTCATGACCGATTGGCATCCCGCACCCGGCGAGCTGGCCCCGTCGGGGGACCCTTCGTGCTCCGGACGCCGCTGCTGCCGGCCACGGCCTGGGGGGCGTGGTCCGGCGCGGAGGACCCCGCCGGGGCCGTGCTCGACGCGGTGTCCGAGCCGGCCGTGGCGGACGCCCTCGGCCTGGCCTCGCCGAGCCTGGCCGCAGCGGTCCGCTCGGGCGACGCGATCCGGGTGCAGCGCGCGGTCCCGAAGCTGGCGGCCTACCTCTCGCGGGCCGCGACCCGCAGCACACCGTTCGGCTTGTTCGCAGGGTGCAGCGTCGGCGAACTCGGGCCGCGGACCGTCCTGCGGCTACCGGCTCGCGCCGGGTACCGGCGCCGGACCCGTCTTGACAACGACTTCCTCTCCGCGGTCGTGGCGGCGCTGGAGGCCGACCCCGCCGTCCGCCGGGGCCTCCGGTGGTCGCCGAACACCAGCCTGTACCGCTCGGCGGGTCGGTGGCGTCTCGCCGAGGGTCGACTCAAGCTCGGGGTGCGCAGCTACCGGCTCGTGGCCGTCGACGACAGCGCGGCGGTCGGAGCCGCGCTCCGGCGGGCCGACGGAGGCGCAACCGTCGCCGAAGTCGCGAGTTTGCCCTTGCCCCGCTCTTCGGCGTGTCCGAGGCCGGCGCCGCGACGTTCGTCGACGAGCTGATCGAGGCCCAACTGCTGGTGTCGGATCTGGGCGTGCAGGTGACCGGCCCGGAGCCGCTCGACTCGCTGGTCGAGCGGTTGCGGGACGTGGCCGGTGCCGAGCCGATCGTGCTCGCGCTCGAAGCCGTCCGCACCGCCCTCACTAAGCTCGACGCGGCCGGACCGGGCGCCACGGCCGAGGACTACGCCGCGGTCGACGAGCTGGTGACCTCGCTGCCGGCCACCGCCCAGCCGGAGAACCGGCTGCAGGTCGACATGACGAAGCCGGCACCCGGCCTTTCGCTCGGGCCCGCGGTGGCCGACGCGTGCGCGGAGGCTGTTGTCCTCCTGCACCGGCTGATGCCCCGAAGCAGGGAGTCCGCCCTCTCCCGATTCGCCGACGACTTCCTCGACCGGTACGGCGACGGCGAGGTGCCGCTGGTGGAGGCGCTCGACGAGGAGTCCGGCCTCGGCTTCGGCAGCGCCGCGAACGCTGACGGGGTGTCACCTCTGCTCGCGGGCTTGCCTTTCCCGGCAGCACCGGCGGAACCGGGCGCCTGGACCCGGCGCGACGCGTACCTGCTCGACCGGTGCCGGCGCCTGGGAGGCGGCGTCCTTGAACTGACCTCGGACGACCTCGACGCGCTCGCCGAACCCGACCCGCTCCCGCTCCCTGACGCGCTGGAGGTGTTCGCGACGTTGGCCGCGCGGTCGCAGGACGCCGTCGATGCCGGCGAGTTCCGGTTGATCGTCCACGGCGCCTCGGGGCCTCCGGGAGCGCGCCTGCTCGGCCGGTTCTGCCACGCGGACGACGAGTTGCACCAGCGCGTTCGTGATCAGCTTCACCCGGGAGGCGGCGAACCGTCCCGAGGCCGTCTTCGCCGAGATCGTCCACCTCCCCGAGGGCCGTAACGGCAACGTGTTGTGCCGGCCGGTGTTGCGCGATCACGAGATCCCGTTCCTCGGACGGTCCGGTGCCCCGGCCGACCGGCAACTCCCGATCACCGACCTGCACGTCTCGGTGGTCGGCGTCCGCGTCGTCCTGCGTTGAGCGCACCTCGGTCGGGAGGTGCTGCCGCGACTCCACCAGCGCGCACAACGTGGCCGGGCGCGGCCTAGGACCTACCGGTTCCTCGTTCAGCTCCAGAGCCAGCGTGCTGCGAGCGTCTCGGTGGCGCTGGGGCGCACTCGCCAGCACGCAGACCCTTCCGCGGGTGACCCGCGGCCGGCTCGTGCTGGCCGCGCCCGCTGGACGCTGCGCGGCGGCGACTGGGTCGACCTGCCCGGACTGGTACCGCAGATCGTGGCGCTCGCCGACGGCGACCACGAGCTCTGGTCGACCTCGCGGACCCGCTCGCCGGCGCCGCGTTGCGGAGCCGGTTACGAGGCCGGGCTGCAGTGACGTTCGTGGAGGTGCTGCCGACGCCGGACGAGCTGTGCGTCACCGGGCCCGAGGGCGGCTTCACCCATGAGCTGGTGATGCCGTTCGTGCGGACGACGGACGCCCGGCCCCCCGTGCCGCGGCGATCCGTCGAGCCATCCGTGCTGCGCCGCCGTTTCCCCGCCGGGCTCCGCCTGGTTCTACGCGAAGCTCTACACCGGCACCACCTCGCCGACCGCGTTCCTCCTCGACGTCGTCCGACGTTGGTCGAGAAGACCCTGCGCGAGGGATGGCCAATTCGTGGTTCTTCCTCCGGTACAGCGACCCGGACTGGCACCTGCGGGTACGGCTGCACGGGGACGCGCCCCGACTCGTCGGACTGCTCCACGACATCGCCGAGCCGCGCGTCGCCGACGGCACGATCTGGCGACTGCAGCTGGACACCTACGACCGCGAGCTCACGCGATACGGCGGCGATGCCGGCGTCGAGCTCTCCGAGCAGCTCTTCCGCCACGACAGCGACGCCGTCCTGGGCCTCGTGAAGAAGCTCTCGGGGACACCGATCTCGACGCCCGCTGGCGACTGGCGCTCGCCAGTTCGACCGGTTGCTGACCGACTTCGGTCTCGCCCTGGCCGAGAAGCTCCGTGGGCACAGGCGCGGCGGCACGGTTCGCCCGCGAGTTCCGGGTCGACGGGCCGCCGCGAAGGCCCTCGGCGATCGCTATCGGGTCGAGCGGACCGCGCTGGAGCGTCTGCTCGCCCCGGCGGCCGAGGAAACAGCGGTGCCGGGACTCGCGCTGCTCGAGGAGCGCAGCCGTCGAGCTGGTCCCGATCGTCTCCGAACTGCGCCGCCGCGGGGCTGCGGACGAGTCCCTGCTGGCCAGCTACGCCCACATGCACGCCAACCGGCTCCTGCGCTCCGATCACCGGGCCCAGGAGCTCGTGCTCTGCGACCTGCT
>CAVRLI010000007.1:0-50010 GCA_963722375.1 uncultured Actinomycetota bacterium | reverse complement strand
GCCGACAGTCCGCCGCCGGTCGGAGCGATCAAGCCCGAAGCAACAACGTCTCGTGGTAAGTGAAGCAACTGCGCGCCGGTCGCGGCGCCGCACGCAGGGCCAGAGTCTTGACGTGCCAAGACACGTGCTGCCGCCAGGACCGACCCCCGAACAGCGCGTGCTCGGGGTTGGTGGTGAACTGCGTCAGGACCTCGAAGCCGCAGCTCTGGACCAGGTGCCGGATCGACCGGGCGGTGTATTTGTTAATGTCGCCCGAGCGCGTCGACTTGGTAGTCGCGCGGGGTCCGGGAGTTCAACTCGAGAGGAACCTCCACCAGCACGTGTCTGGCTAGCCGCCTGGCCTCGTAGAGAAGAACGCGGGGGTGCTCCAGATGCTCGACGACGTGGCAGAGCACGACGAGATCCGCGCACCCATCCTCCAATGGGATCCGCCCGCCGTCGGTGAGGGCGAACTCGGCCCCGGGAATCCCGCGCCCACGGGCCTCCGCGATTCCGGATTCGGAGAGGTCGAATCCGCGATAGGACCGGACGAACGACCGGCGGACGAGTTCGGCCGCCAGGGCTCCCTCCCCACAGCCAAGCTCGACAACGTGCGCGCCCGGCGAGAGCCCGACCCGCTTCCAAGCGGGAGATCGATGTGTCGGCCTTGCTCACCGCACCCGCATCGCGCCAGTTACGCTCCACCCCGTGCTCGTACATGTCATTGTAAATGTCGGCGATGGCGTCTGAAGCTCGCATGTCCTGTCCTCTCTCCCGGTCGAATGCTCAGGGCCGCTGGTAGGTGACGTTCCAACCTTCGATCTTGAGCGGCACCAGCCCATGACGCTTCAGCTGACGAGTGATCCGCACGATGGACCGGACCGAGCAGGGCTGGTCGAACTCCACGCACAGCACGTCCGGCACCGGTCCATCGCGGAGCAACGACCCGAGCACTTCCCGTTGGGCACCCTCGATGTCCATCTTGATCAGGTCGACATGATCGTCGCCGAGATCGTTCATCAGGGCACGCACCGGCCGGACGCGCGCGGCGAAGTACTCCTGCGTGCCCTGCAGGTTCACGACCGAGTGCGAAACATGATGGACATCCTTAGGCGCGTAAAACTTGAGATAGTCGTCGATCGACCACCACCCAACCGGAACGAAGGTGAACCGGTCGGACTGCGGGTCCCGGGTCTTCACGTGCTCGATCGCCCGCGGGGTCGGGTCGAAAACCCGAACCGTACAACCGCGCGCGAATAGGGCGAGGTCGAAGCTAATGTCCTCGCCGGCCCCGCCGCAGTAAGCGATAGTTCCCGGAACCGCGATCTCCTTCGGAACCCACCAACCACCGTAGGCGGAACCCAACCGGATCAGAGACTGGCCACGTGCCCGCGGCCGCAGTCTGATCCGCAGCGCGCCTTGCCGAGCGCGGCAGGCGGTGCTGCGCCAAGCCCTGAGTAGCAGCCCGGATTCTCGGGAGGCCCAGCCGCACCCGAGGGGGTAGGGATTGCAGCGTCGTCACGATCCCACCTCACGGGACGACGCGAAGCGATCTTTACCCGTGGCGGCCACGAGCGGGAATGCGAGCACGGCGGTGAACCAGAAGTACCGATCAAACATGGTCGGCGACGTCATGGCGAAAACCAGCGCAGCGACGAAACCAGCTCCCAGCGCCCGTGACGCACCGGGGGCTACCGGATTGGTAGAGAACACGGGTCGCCATGCCGACACCGGCGAGCGCGAGAACCAGCGCCGCGACCAAGAACGATCCCACCTTGGTACCAGAAGAGCAGCACGAAGTTGTGGGTCAAAGTGGGCCCACCCAGGGTCCCGCCAGACACCGTGTCGAGGCCGACTCCGTTCCAGGGGTCATTCGCGATGCTGTGAAGGGCGTAGCGCATGGTCCTCGAGTCGCCGCTCGAAGCGTGTTAGTCCCGCCGCCGCTCCCAGTGGCGCTGTCGTAACGCTCCCACGGATTCGCACCTCCCCACTGCTGCTGGACCCATAGAGCCAGGTACGCCCCCACAACCAGGGTCGCCCCTACTTTGATGCGTCGGCCGATGCCCTCCATACGAGCGAACAGATACAGGGTCGCCGCAGCAGCGGCGATCATTCCCGTCACGCTGCCCGAGAGAACGAGGCCGACGGCGACCGCCGCCGCGAATAGTACGAGCGCCGTCCGCGCCCCATAGTGGGCTAGTAGCGCCATGGCCACGCCGAAGGCCACGGCCGACTGCCCGCCCTGCTGATTGACATGCTCCGTCAGCCCGGCCGCTCGGGCGTCGACGCCGACGGCCGTCGACCCGAGGACGGCAATACCAAGGCCGACCTGGCACGTCGCCACGAGGGCGCTGATCGCCGACCCAACCAGGAACCAAACCAGCGACCGCACGACATGCTCGGTTCGGCCCAGCAGCGAGACACCCACCCAACGCCAGACCGTCCAGATCAGTACAAGGCGGAATGCGACGGCAAGGCTCTCCTCCTCCTGCCCGACCACCGGATGGGCCAACGCTGCCGCGACGACGGCCATGGCCGCGGCGATCGTCCATAGTGCACGTGGGCGATCTGGGCGGTGACGGGCCATCGACAAGGATGCCGCGAACGCAGCTGCTCCGAAGCACAGGTCACTCAGGGTCACGGCCGAGATCCGCAAGGCAAGCGCTGGCATGGTAAGGCAACCGCAATACCACGCGAGGCGCCCGATCGCATTGACGGCGTCGCGTTCAGGATCGGGGTGCCGGCCCGATCTCACACAGTGCGTGTCCCCAACCGTTGCGGTCAGCACCCCACCCACCCCGAGGTGCCCCGCCCGCGGCGCGCGTCGGCGGTACGTGTGACGATCCTTCGGCGATTGGTCGTGAGCAGGACGCGAACCGACGCGGCTGTCGATTCCTGGCTGAGCACGGCTGCGGCCGGACCACATAAAAACGCGAACATCTCGGGGTCGAGTTCACGCTCGGGCTCGAAGCTCCGAGCGCGCCTCATCGGAGGTTCCTGGTAGCCGCCGGTGCCGTCCCGATGCATCGAAGAAAGACGTACAGCATCGAGCGGTACCGGCGTGGCGCCCGGTGCAGGATTCCGTCCGCGAGGCGCCAGGCGGTCGGCGACGAGCCCGCGTACGCCGGTTCACTGTCGGCGGCGTAGGTGTAATGGTCGTAGTTGGCTTCGGGGAACAGCCGCCGCAGATCGGCCGCAGAGTTCATCCGGTAGCGGGTCGGAAACGTGTCGCGTTCCTGCTTGGATGGCTGCAGGTACCGCAGAGCCGCGTTGTGCAAACGGTTGGGTACGACCCGTGCGCCGACCCCGATGTACCCCCACTTATTCGGCGTCCGGGCGCAGAGCCAGCCGCCGGGACGGAGGACCCGGCCTATCTCCGACGCAACGTCTTCGGGCGCGTCGATGTGCTCGAAAGTGAAGTCCGAGACAAGCAGGTCCACTGATTGGTCGGCAACCGGAAACGGGCTGCCCCGTTCCAGCACGTGAGCCTCGTCGAGAGCTGGGTTGGCCAGCACCGCAGGGTCGACGTCCAGCCCGATGACGCGTCGCACCTTGCCCTGCAACCGGCGCAACTCGCGCCGGTACTCGACCGGGTCCTCCAGGAACGACTCCGCGGCCGGCACCGAGGTCGACGACGGTGTGGTGCGGGAGCGATCAGTGCGTTGATGCGGGCATAGAACTGCACGGTGCCGTCGACATGGCTGAATCCGCCTGCACCCAGCTCCGGATAACCCAGCCGCGGGGGCCGCGCCGACATCCGGGGCCCCGGCACGCGGATCTCCCGGTTCATCGGCCGGCCACCACGGCCAGGGCGCCAAGGTCGGCGGTTGCGGCATCCGAGCGGCGCTCGGCTCGGTACATCGCGTCCCGAGAAGCGAAAACGACGTCGGCCTGGAGCAACCGCCCGGTGTGCGGATCACTGAACGGAGGAATCCCAGGCGTACAGGCCGAACCCGGCCCGATCCATCCGCCGGAACAACGTCACCGCGAGTTCCTGACCGTCGTACAAGGTGACGAAGCTGAGCTCGAGCTGAACCGCGCCCAACCGTGGAAGCAGCGTCGCCGGCACCGTCGAGGACCTGGCTCTCGTAGCCCTGCGTGTCGACCTTGAGCATCGTGCGCTCGGGCGCGAGGCCGTAGTCGCGGACGAGATCGGCGATCGTCGAGACGGGAACCTCGACCGCGTCCACGGTGCCCGAGCCGGGGCCGCGGCCAGGTGAGCCGGCGTCATGCGGCAGGATGGAGGAGGAGTAGGAGTTCGCCGCGACGTGAAGCACGACGGTTCCACGCTCCGCGCCCATCGCCCGGTTGACCACCTGCCAGCTCGGGTCGCGCCGGGCCCGCGACCGGAGGTGGGCGAACTGCCGGCGGTAGCGGCTCGCAGGAGATGATCCGGCCGCGATAGTCGCCCACCCGCAGCGCCGAACCGTACTGGCCGATGTTCGCACCGACGTCGATGACGGTGTCGATCTCTATGGCCTGCCAGCGCGCGTGCGACCCGTCCCGGGAACGGGTCCCGCACCAGGTCGAGGTTCCGGCGCCCCAGCACGCCGCGCAGGCCGAGCTTGAGTCGCTCCCTGGCAGCGCTTCGCACAGGTCCTGCCATCAGAGCTTTCGCCCATCGTCCGGACCGCCAGGGCTAGCCTGCGGGCAGTGCCTCCCGCGCCGACCGCGCAGCGGGAATGCGAGCCATCCAGTCCCCGAATCGTGCGACGAGCACGTCGCGGTGGTACTCCCGCGCCGTGCTTAGATTGCGCGCGGACTCCGCCTGCCACCATCGGCTCACCGAGCAGTTCCCGAATGGTCTCGGCGAGCGCGGCCGGATCGTCTGGAGCGACCAGGCAAGAGGGGCGGAGCAGCTCTGGAACCCCGCCCACGCGCGTGGCGACCGCCGGCAGGCCCCGCGCCATCGCCTCCACCAGTGCACGTGGGAGGCCCTCCTGCCGAGAGGCCAAAACGAACACGTGCGATTCATCGAGAATCCGCGTCAACGCCACCCGATCGCTAACCGTCCCGAGAAAGCGGACGTGGTCGGCTACACCGAGATCGCGTGCGAGTGCGCGGTTGCCCTCCTGCCAGCCGCCCTCCGCCCACGAGGTCGACGCTCGCGTCGACACCAGCCGCGCGCAGATGGGCCAGCGCACGGATGACGTCGTCCTGGCCCTTGTAGCTCGCCTCCATCGTTCCGACCGTCACCAGCCGGAAGTGCGGGCCACTCCATTCGCGAGAGCCGTCATCGGCAACCTCGTCGATCCGGACGTCGGACACCCCGACAGTCGGTGCACCGGCGGCGGCTGGGTAGCGCGCCTGCAGGGCGCGCGTGGTGACGTAGCGAGCGGCGCCGGCGTGGCCGACGACCCACCGGATGTGGCGCCCCACGAGGGGTGACAACACGCGACCGACCGCCCTAACGCACCCCCGTCAACCGCGTCAACCGCGTCGCCGACCACGTCCACCGCGTACGACCGGCGCAAGACCCGACACGCGATCGCGGCGACCGAGGTCACAGCTCCGGGCACTCGAAGCACGACGTACTCGGACCGGCGGACCGCGGCGAACACCGCCACGACGAGCGCGGGGGCGGAACGGAGCAACCCGATGACGCCGACGTAGTACGGCAGCGCCACGACCTCGACACCCTCCAGAGGCGTGTGCGCGGTACCCGCTTCCCCGCGTCGTCCGGCGGCGACCGTGACCGGCCGGCCGTCTGCCACATAGCTCGCCCAGGCGGTCGACCCTCTCCCTCCGTCGATGGCGGCGGGGCGTCCGGTCGCGTCCCGGCCGAACCTGTCCTCGGTGAAGACCGTCACGCCGCGCCTGGTCGTCGCACGCCGCTTAGGCTCGGCTCATGCCGGCGCTCCGACCGCGATCCGGCCCGCCGAGCCGTCCAGGCGCGCGACGCGCCCGCTGAGTTGGTCGTCGAGCAGGCCGATGTCGGCGTTGACCATGATCCGGGCCAGGTCGTCCCAACGGGTCCGCGCAACCCAGCCGAGAGTGTCGCGGGCCTTCGAGGGGTCGCCGAGCAGGTAGTCGACCTCGGACGGTCGGTAGTACTTCGGGTCGATCTCGATGTGATCCGCCGAGTCCAGGCCGGCCGCCGCGAAGGCCACGTCGGCGAACCGCTGCACGGTGGCCCCAGCGCCGGTGGCGAGCACGAAGTCGTCAGGCTTGTCCGCCTGCAGCATTCGCCACATGCCTTCGACGTACTCCTGGCGCGTAGCCCCAGTCGCGTATGGCGTCGAGGTTGCCCAGGTACAGCTTGTCCTGCAGCCCGGCGGCGATGCGTGCGACCGCGCGGGTGATCTTGCGGGTCACGAAGGTCTCGCCGCGGCGCGGGCTCTCGTGGTTGAACAGGATTCCGTTGACGGCGAACATGTCGTAGGCCTCGCGGTAGTTCACGCAGGCCCAGTAGCTGTAGAGCTTCGCGACGCGCGTACGGGCGAGCGCGGGTGGAACGGCGTGTCCTCGTTCTGCGGCGGCGGGGTCGACGCCGTACAGCTCGGAGCTCGAGGCCTGGTAGAAGCGGGTGTCGATCCCGCTGGCGCGGATCGCCTCCAGCAGGCGGATCGTGCCCAGGCCGGTGATGTCGCCGGTGTACTCCGGCATGTCGAAGCTGACCCGGACGTGGCTCTGGGCGCCGAGGTTGTAGACCTCGTCCGGCTGGATCTCGCGCAGCAGGTTGACCAGCGCCGCTGCCCTCGGACAGGTCGCCGTAGTGCAGGAAGAGCTGGCGGTGCGACTCGTGCGGGTCCTGGTAGATGTCGTCGAGCCGGCCGGTGTTGAAGGTGGAGGCGCGGCGGATGAGGCCGTGCACCTCGTAGCCCTTCTCCAGCAGGAGTTCGGCCAGGTACGAACCGTCCTGACCGGTGATTCCGGTGATCAGCGCTGACCGCGCCATCGAACTCTCCCCCGTCGTTGCTTGTGCGTGAAACAGCCGAACTAGTACGCGCCGGACCCGTGACCACCGCCCGCAGGGTGCGCCAGAGGATCGTGAAGTCGTGCCCCAGCGACCAGTTCTCGACGTAGCGCAGGTCGAGCAGTTCCGACTCGTCCCAGGACAGGTCCGACCGTCCCGCTGACCTGCCACAGCCCGGTCATGCCGGGCTTGACCAGCAGCCGGCGGCGCATGTCGCTCGCCGTAGCGCGTCGACCTCGTCGGCCAGCGGCGGGCGCGGTCCGACCAGCGACATCTGACCCACGCATCACGTTGAACAGCTGCGGCAGCTCGTCGAGCGAGTAGCGGCGCAGCCTCCGCCCGATCGGGGTGATGCGCGGATCGGCGGTCATCTTGAACAGCGGGCCGTCGGATCGTTGCGCTGCGCCGAGCTCGACCTTGAGCGCCTCGGCGTTCGACCACCATCGTGCGGAACTTCCACATGCCGAACTCGCGGCCGTGCCGGCCGACCCGGATCTGCCGGAAGAACGGGTTGCGCCGGTCGTGAGCCCAGATCCGCGCCGCGATCGCGACCATCACCGGCGAGATCAGGACCAGCCCGAGGACGGCCGCGCTGCCGGTCGAACAGGCCCTTGAGCAGCCGGGCCGGGCCGGACAGGCGGGGCCGCTCGACCTGCAGCATCGGGCGAGTGCGAAGCGGGTCGGATCGTGATCCGGCCGCCGGTGACCTCGGTCAGCCCGGAGCAGACCACCAGATCGGCGCCGGACGGCTCCAGGTCCCAGGCCAGGCGGCGCAGTCGGTGCCCGGAGAACAGGGCCGTGGGCAGCACGGTGACCAGGTCGGCGTGCGTTGCCTCGGACCACCTCGACGATGTCGTCGAGACCGCCGGCGACCGGAACTCGGCCGAGGAAGGTCGGGCCGTTCGGGTCCGACACGCAGGCCGCCACCACCTTCATCCCGTGGGAGGGGTCCTTGCGCAGCCGCTCGACGTGGTCCGTGCGCACGCTCGCGGTCGATGCCGACGATCACCGTGCGCTGGACGCACCGGCCGTGGCGCCGCTCCCGGTACAGCCACGAGCGCTGCGCACACCGGCCGAGCAGGCTGAGCACGACCAGGCTCGGGATCGCGATGACCACATAGCCGCGCGCCATAGTCCGTCTTGGTCGCGAACGAGGCGAAGCGCGACCACGGCCATCAGGGCGACGCCGGCGCGCAGCACGCGGCTGGTCTCCTCCGCGCCGATCCCGATGAACCGGTGCTCGTAGGCGCGGCTCATCGCGACCAGGCCCATCCACACGATCGCCAGCGCCAGCGATCCGGTCGAGGTACCCGGCGGGGGCGTTGCCGTCGAACCGGGCCAGGATCGCGAAGCCGATGGCCGCGACCGCGGCGAGGAGGTCGATCAGGACGCTGGTGAGGGTGTAGTGCGCCTTCCACCGCTGCTGGCGCCGCGGTCCTGGCGTGCGCCCGCGGCTCCGAGACGACCTCGATCGGCTCGTCCGGGTGACGCGGCCCAGGGCGCGGGGCGGGATCGGGGAACTGTCCGGGCCGGGCCCGCAAATTCGGGCTTGGTACGCGGGCTGGACTTGGCGTGCCGGCCCGGCTGAGTGCGCATGCCGGGGATGACCTGCGTCGAGGACGCCGACAGGCTGTCGGGTCCAGACCCGAACTCGCCGTACGGCTTCATCGCTGACTCCTGGTCAGGAGCGACATGGGTGGCGTGGCCTTACAGCGGCGGCGCGGTGGTTCGCGCCGACGCCGTTGGCCGCCCCGTCCTGAGCGGCGCGCGCCCGTTGCGGGCCTCGGGCAGCAACGGGACCCAATCGGGGCCGGTCGCGCCGAACCGGCGGGACCGGTCACCTCGGGGTGGGCGCGCGCCGCGTCGCCGCGCTGGCGGCGGCGGGGGCTCGGCCGGCAACGGCACGCCCTGCACGAAGTCGGGCCGGGAGTTGTAGCTGTACTGGTAGGCGTAGCCGGAACGCCGGCCGGAGCGCGGCGCCATCGTCAGGACGGTGCCGATGACGTTGGCCGACACCCGGTGCAGGGTCTCGGCGGCGGCCGCGACCTGGTCCAGCGTCACCTTGCCGTGCCGGGCGACGAACAACGCGCCGTGAGCACTGCGCGGCGAGCACGGCGGCGTCGGCGACCGGCAGGGTCGGCGGGGCGTCGAAGAGCACGACGTCGTAGCGGCTGGCGAGCTCGTCGAGCAGCTCGCGCATCTGGCGCGACGCCAGCAGCTCGCTCGGGTTCGGCGGCAGCGGGCCGCTGCCGAGGAAGTCGAACAGGCCGTCGCCCCAGGGCTGCATCGCGTCGTCAGAGGTAGACCTGGCCGGTCAGCACGCTGGTCAGGCCGACGGCGTTGTCCAGGCCGAGGTAGGTGCGCCGGCCTCGCGGCCGGCGCAGGTCCGCCTCGACGAGCGCGACCCGGGCGCCGCCCTGGGCCAGCGCGATCGCCAGGTTGCAGCTGGTCGTGGTCTTGCCCTCGTTCGGGCAGCGCGCTGGTGACCACGATCAGCTTCTGCGGCGTTGTCCAGGTCGACGTACTGCAGGTTCGTGCGCAGCTGACGGAAGGACTCGGCCAGCGGCGACTGCGGGTTGTCGACCACCACCAGCGGGCTGGTCTTCACCGTGCTGTCGAAGACGGTGGCGCCGAGCACCGGCGCCTGGGCGAGCTCGAGCGAGCACCTCGGTGGACTTCACCGACCGGTCCAGGGTGTGGCGCGCGACCGCCATGCCGACGCCGAGCATCAGGCCGAGCATCGTGCCGAGCGCGATGTCGCGGACCGGCTTGGGCGAGACCGGGCTAGTCGGCAGCGGCGGGGCCTGGACGATGCTTGGCCGCCACGGCCGGCGTGCCGTCCGTCGACCGGCTTCTCCACCTCGGCGACGAGCGTCGACGAACTGCTGGCCGAGGCGAGCTCGGCGATGCGCTGGGCGCGCTGCGGCGACGGGTCGGTGACGGTGATCGTCAGCAGCACGGTGTCCGGGCGGGCCGAGGCCGAGATGCGTGCCGGCGCGCGACCGGGCTGCCGAGCTGCTCGGACGACCTGCTCGCGCATGCCGGCGGTCGGTCGCGAGCTGCGGTGTAGGACTTGATCTTCTGCTCGGAGAGCAGGCTGCCCTGGTAGGCCTGGGAGACGTCCTCGCCGAGGTCGGGCGTGGAGATGAAGAACGTCGCGCTCGTCGCGTACTGCGGCGTCGCCAGGAACGCGTGCGCGCCCGCGCCCGGCGACGCCCAGGATCAGGCCGAAGACCACGAGCAACCAGCGTTCGCGGAGTACCCGGACGTAATCCTGGAAAGTCACCTGAGAGCCCCCGACGTTGACCTGCTGGTTTGTCCGAATCGCTAGGAACAAACCACGCAGCGTGACCGTCAGGTCAGGACCGAGTGGGTGAATCCCCACCCTTGCGGGCCTGTGCCCGGATATCGCCTGCTCCGGGGCTTCCGCGGCGCTATTCCGGTGCCCACCAAGCCTTCAGACTGGGCCAACTGAACCCACATGGCCTAACAGGCGGGGCCGGGCACCCCGGTTTCCGGTCCGCGCTCGGGAAGCCGAGAATTCGTCGCGACCTCACACACAGCGAAGGACCCGGCCCCCACCGGGCCGGGTCCCTCTCGCAGGTTGGTCTGTTGAGGCGGGTTGGTCTCTCTCTACGCGGACTTGGCGATCGGCATCTCGTCGACCACGCCGACCACGATCTCGTCCTCGAGCTCGATCTCGATGGTCTCGTCGTGCATCGTGAGGTCGAGTTCGCCCGAGGTGCGCAGGCTGGCCACCCAGGCGTCGATCCAGTCGCTGGAGTCCGAGTCCGCCTCGTCGTTGCCGAAGCTCTGCAGCACCGCCGCGGCGGCCTCGAACGCGGCCGCGGTGAGCAGGCGCTGGTCGGAGGCTTCCCGCTCGGCGAGCTGGGCCTTCGCGCGCTCGGCGCGGGCCTGCCGGACGATCTCGTCCGCCTCGGCCTTCTCGACGCGCAACTGGGCGATCTCGGACCGCAGTTCGGCGGACTCCGCGTGCATCGTGGCCATCTGCACCTGCAGGCCCTTGATGCTGGCGCTGAGCTCGGTCATCTGCTGGGTGAACAGCGACTCGTCGCGCCGGCGCATCGACTCCTGCAGCGCCAGTTCGCGGTTGAACCGGCGCCCGCGGCGGACCGAGTACGCGACCAGGCCCAGGGCGATCAGCCAAGACGCGACGACGGCTAGTCGCAGGACCTGGGTGTCACCGGTGACGACGGCAAGGGCGAGGCCCGCGGTCGCGACGGTCCCGACGGTGACGCCGGAGACGGTCTTGACGGTAGGCAGCTGCTGGCGATGGCGACCACGTGTCATGACGCGAAAGTAACTCCTGTGGCGACAGTTTCCACTGAGGCACGCCGAGATGCGGGAGGCGTGTCGCGATTAGTGGGACGAAAGGGGCGTCTCGCGCAGCCTCATGACCAGATCGAGGCAACGGGGGCGGCCACGATCCGCTCGTCCAGCTCAAAGGTGTAGGGCCCGGTGTGCAGCACCAGGCCGAGGTGGAATCTCTCGCCCAGGCTCTCGCGCAACCACAACAGGTGGCGGGCGTCCCTGCGATCCGCGGTGGCGCCGGCCTTGACCTCGATGGCGACGCAGCGACCGTCGGGATACTCCACGAGCAGGTCCACCTCGTGGCGCCCGTTCTGGTCACGGAGGTGATGGATGCGCGGCGGATATTGCAGGAGGGCGCGCTCCGGCCGCAGCTGAGCCAGCACGAAGCTCTCGATCAGGCGACCCAACATCACCGGGTCGCGAAGGGCGCCGTCCGCACGCAGACCCAACAGCGGACCCAGCAGTGCCGGCTCGACCAGGTGGCGCTTCGGGCGACTGGTGAGCCGCTCCAACCGGTTGGATGTCCACGCCGGCAGTTCATCGACAACCATCAATGTTCCGAGCAAACGGTCGTATCCCACGGCCGTCGCGCGATTGATGCCCGCGGCTGCATACAACGTCTGGTGGTCGACGACGCACGCCGAACTCGCCGCCCATGCCTCCAGGTATCGGCGTAGCCGGACCGGGTCCGGAGAGCCGTCGGCAAGTGCCCCGTCGCGAGCGACCACCTCGTCCACATAGCTCGCCAGCCGGCGGCCGCGCCACTCCGACTCGGAGCCGAGCGCGACCTCGGGCAGACCTCCCCGCAGCGCGCTTTCGACGTAGCCACGGAGATCGGGCGGTGCGGCGACGGGCCGCAGCGCCGCCGGGCCCTCATCCGCTATCCGCTGGAGGATCGATGGCGCGGCCGCGTCTCCGACCAGCTCCCGCTCACACAATCCCCACATGGGGATCCGCACGGCGCGCCCCGTCAGCGGCCAGCCCGCGGCACTCAGATCGGTCTGGGCGGAGCCCGTGATTAGGAACCGCCCGGCGCCGTCATGATCGTCGACCGCACGCTTGATGGCCCCGAGCACCTCAGGCACCAGCTGCCATTCGTCGATGAGAAGGGGGCGGCCTCGTACCGCGAGCGCAGCGTCAGGATCCGCCCGGACGAGTTGTGCAGCAGCCGGCTGGTCCAGCCGCAGCTCGTCGTTGATCAAGCGCCGCGCCGTCGTCGTCTTCCCGCACGCCCGCGGCCCAACGACGAGGATCGCCGGTACGCCGGACATCAGCCCGGCCAGGAGCGGGTCAATCAGACGCGGCCAGTACTCCATTGCGCGAGACTATCGTTCACGCACACCTGGGACTATCGTTCACGCACACTGTTCACTAACGTTTTCGCACAGTTCCGTTCCCCTGCGGGGTCCTTTGGGGGCTATCCCGCGTGGTCGGCCCGCGGCCCGGGCAGCCCGGGGCGGTCCGTCGGGCCGTCGCCGGGCACCCGGCAGACGAACTCCAGGAACAGCGCGGCGACCACCACGGCGAGCGCGGCCACCGCCGCGCTCAGGGCGGTCGAGGCGAGGTCGGAGCGTCCCGGCTCGTTCAGGTCGCCGGCCAGGAAGACCGTGTAGCCCCCGTAGGCCCCGGCCACGGCCGCGCCCACCGGAGAGCTGGCCCGGGCCAGGACGACGTACCGCGCGGTCGCGAGCGCGTTCAGCGGCTGCGCGTTCGGGCGCCGCTCGCGCAGGGCGCCCAGCCGTGACCGGGTGGTCAGCGCCAGCCCGACCAGGACGGCTGCCAGCAGGCCGAGAACGGCGGAGGCCGCCGCCGGAACCTTGGGCAGGCTACTGCCGGAGCCGTCGATGAGCAGGCCGGCCGACCAGCCGACCGATCCCGCCAGGGCCGCGATCGCGACCAGCACGGGCAACCGCGTCGGCTTCATAGGGCCTGCGGCGTCAGGCCGGCAGTTCCAGCACGACGTCGACCCGGTGCACCGAGGAGGCGTCCAGGTCGGTGAGCAGGTCTGCGACCTTGCCGCGGGTGACCAGCTCGGCGTCAGGCTCGACGTCGCGCCACGGCACCAGCACGAAGGCTCGGGTGTGCGCGCGCGGGTGCGGCAGCGTGATGGCCGGGTCCTCCAGGACGCGGTCGGCCAGGGCCACCACGTCGACGTCGAGGCGGCGCGGGCCGGTGCGGTCCTGACCGACGCGCGGGCGCCCGAAGGCCTCCTCCACGGCGTGGCAGCGCTCCAGCAGCGTGGCCCCGGACATCTCAGTGTCGACCAGCAGGATCGCGTTGTAGAACTTCCCGCCGTCCTCCGGCTTCTCCGGCTCGCTCTCGTACACCGGGGACACGCTCAGCCCCCAGATCCCCGGGGCGTCGAGGATGGCGTCGATGGCGTTCTGAAGATTCGTCTCACGGTCACCGGCGTTGGAGCCGAGCGAGAGCACGGCCCGGCGGATCGGCCGCAGCTGGCCGGTGAGGGTGTCGTCGATGCCGGGGGAGGTGTCACTCATGAGCGGCTCCGCATGATCGTCACGGATACGTCCTCGAACGCGACGGTGACCGGCGCTTCGGGTTTGTGCACGGTGATCTGCACCTGCTCGACTCCTTCGTTGTCCAAGCACATCGCAGCAATGCGCTCGGCCAGGGTCTCGATCAGGTTGACGGGCTCCCCCTCGACCAGAGCCACGACCCGGTCGGCGAGACCGGCGTAGTCCACGGTGTCCGTCAGGTCGTCGCTCTTGGCGGCGCGGCGGGTGTCGAGCCCGAGGTCCACGTCGACCAGGAACGGCTGCCCGTTCGCCCGTTCCGAGGGAAGAACTCCGTGCCGCCCGAATCCGCGAAGACCCCGGAGGGCGACACGGTCGAGCTGCTGCATATCGGAATTCCTCTTCACACTCGGCGGGAGAGCGGATAGCTGCAACCTACCCGTCCACACAAGGGGCGCCACTCTGTGGCCAGAGCCTTAGTAATCCCTCAGCTACTTTGCGTCGCGGAGTTGTTACTCGTCATCCTCGTCGGACGTGTTGGAGATCACCGGCGAGCCGTGGCGCACCCAGAGGCGCCAGCCCGCCGGGGTCCGGCGGAACACGTTGGTGGCCACGCCCTTCGCGCCGGCGAAGGCCGAGTCATCGTCGTCGTCGTCCTCATCCGCCGTGAGGATGTTCTCCACGCAGGTCAGGACCGCGAAGTCCGTCCCGACCTCGACCTCGACGTCGGTGAGCACGAACTGGATGTAGGTGGTGTTCGCCATGATCATCGCCCAGGAGCGCATCACCTCGTCCCGGCCGCGCAACGCGGGCCAGCCCGGGTGCACGCAGGTGACGGATTCGGCCAGGTCCTCGTTCACCCAGATCGCGTCCATCGCGTCCAGGTCACCGGACTCGAACGCGCCGTAGAAGTCCTCGTTCAGCTCGATCAGCCGGACCTTGTCCGCCTCGATGCTCATCGGGCTGCCCTGGTCCAGGCGGCGGCGACCCGGACCGCGTCCGCGGTCCCGGCGGCCTCGTGCACCCGCACGCAGTAGGCGCCGTTCGCGGCGGCCAGGGCCGAGACCGCGGTGGTGGCGGCCTCCCGCTCCCCCACCGGGCGCGGATTGCCGTCGGCGTCAGGCAGCAGCCGGCCCAGGAAAGCCTTGCGGGAGGCGGCGAGCAGGATCGGGCGGCCGAGGGCGTGCAGTTCGGACAGCCGGGCCAGCACCGCCCAGTTGTGTTCGGCGGTCTTCGCGAAACCGAGACCCGGGTCGAGGATCACCAGCTCGGGGTCCACGCCGGCCGCGACGACCTCATCGAGGCGGGCGGCCGAGTTCCCGGCCGACGTCGGTCACGACGTCGTCGTAAACGGCGCGGGACTGCATGTCGACGCTCGGCCCCCGCCAGTGCATGAGCACGTACGGTACGCCCGCGGCGGCGACCAGCCCGACCATCTCCGGGTCGCCCAGCCCGCCGCTGACGTCGTTGACGAGCACGGCACCCGCCGCCAGTGCCTGCGCGGCCACCTCCGCGCGGGTGGTGTCCACCGAGACCGGGATGCCGTCGGCGGCGAGTTTGGCGACCACGGGGACGACCCGGCGCAGCTCCTCGTCGGCATCCACCCGGACCGCGCCGGGGCGGGTGGACTCCCCGCCGACGTCGACCAGGTCGGCGCCGGTGCGCATCAGCTCCCGGCCGCGCGCGACGGCGTCCTCGACGTCGAAGCAGGTTCCGCCGTCGGAGAACGAATCGGGGGTCACGTTGACCACGCCCATCACCAGGGCGCGGTCGCGCACCGGCAGGCCCGGCACGGCCCAGCGCGTCACCAAGGATTCATCGGCGCGGGCCGCCGGTCTCCAGGATCAGGCTCATCGCCTCGGCCCTCGTCGTGGCGTTGAGCAGGCTTCCCCGCACCGCGGAGGTGATCGTGCGCGAGCCCGGCTTGCGGACTCCGCGCATCGTCATGCAGAGGTGCTCGGCCTCGATCACCACGATCGCCCCCTGGGGTTCCAGGATGCGCATCAGGGAATCCGCGACCTGGGTGGTCAGCCGCTCCTGCACCTGCGGGCGCTTGGCGTAGACGTCGACCAGGCGGGCCAGCTTCGACAGGCCGGTGATGCGGCCCCCCTCAGCCGGGATGTAGCCGATGTGCGCGACGCCGTGGAACGGCACCAGGTGATGCTCGCAGCAGCTGAACATCTCGATGTCGCGGACCAGGATCATCTCGTCGTGGCCGAGGTCGAAGGTCGTGGTGAGCACGTCCTCGGGCCGTTGCCACAGCCCGCCGAACATCTCGCCGTAGGCGCGCGCGACGCGCGCCGGGGTGTCCCGCAGTCCGTCGCGCTCGGGGTTCTCGCCGATCGCGATCAGCAACTCGCGGACGGCGTCCTCGGCGCGCTTGGCGTCGAAGGGACGTCGAGCGCCCCCGTCGTCCTCGGAGAGCGAGATCGGCTGGACCATGCCCGTCAGCGTACGGTCCGGGGTTTCCACCTCCGCCGATAGTGGAGTTGGGAACCTGTTTGGGGGCCGAGGCCGGTGCCTAACTCCACTATCGGCGCAGTTGTCCACAAGGTGCGCGGCCCGCCGGAACTGTCCACAGATGCGGGCCGAGGCCGGCGACGGCGGAATTCGGCGAGGCAGATTCGCGACATGGATTTCTCACCGAGCAAACCGTTCCTGTCGCAGGACGCGCGATCGGCGGGTCTGACGGCACGCCAGCTGCAGAACCGTCGATTCCAGTCGGTCGCGCGTGGTGTCAAGGTGCCGACGGATACGCCGCTGGACCTGCGCACGCGATGCGCAGCCATGGGGCTGGTCCTGGCCGACGGGGTGGTCTTCAGCCATCACACCGCGGCCAAGCTCTACGGGGCGCCGATCGCAGCCGACAGCCAACTGCACGTGAGCCTGGTCTCGCCCATCGAACCGCGGATCGAGGGCGTGAGCCCGCACCGAGTCCTGGAGCTCGGACCGGTCTGGCAGGTGGCGGGGCTTCCGGTGACGTCGCCGGGCCGGACGTTCGTCGACCTCGCCGCCCGGCTCGACCTGCCCGGACTCGTCGAGGTCGGCGACGGCCTGCTGCGGCTCCCGTCGGCACGCGAGACGTTCGACCTGGCGCTCGAGCGTGGGACGAAGCGTCGCGGGATCCGGCTCGCCCGCTTGGCCTACCCGCTGCTGAATCCGCGCTCCGACTCCGCACCGGAGAGCCGACTGCGGCTGTTGCTCACCCAGGCGGGCTTTCCGCCGGACTACGTCAACGAGCCGATGTGTGAGGACGACGGGTACCAGTGGGCCAAGCCCGACCTCGGCTACCTCGTCCGCCTCGCCTTGGAGTACGAGGGCGCCCACCACCGCGACGACCCGCGGCAATGGCAGAGCGACATCGGCCGCGACAATCGCTACGCCGACCACGACTGGCACCTGATCAAGGTGACTGCGGCAATGCTCTACCAACGGCCCGAACAGCTGGTGGCGGAAGTCGCGCGGGTGCTCCGCCGACGCGGCTGGCGCCGCGCCGCCTGACAGCGCTGGGTGCGGGCGAACGGCGACGGCGGCGCCAACTCCACCGATAGTGGAGTTAGGAACCGGTGGGGCGCCGAAAACAGGTTCGTAGCTCCACTATCGGCGCAGTTCGGCACCGCGGGAGCGGAAGCGCAGGGTGGATCAGGCGCTCGGGGGGTCCCAGAGCGGACGGCCGGGGCGGCCCGGGTTCGCGTCCGGCTCGTAGGCCGGGCGGTTGTCCTCGGGGACCGACGGCGGCGTGGCCGCCTCCTCGGTGCTGACCCCGTTGGCGAGCGCGATCTCCTTGGGCGTCATCACCGGGGCACGGTTGGACGGGACGCGCGAATCGGAGCCGGTCCAGGCCGGACGCTGCGGGCGGCGGTTGAGATGGGTGAAGATCTCGGCGATCTCGGCCTTGTTCAGCGTCTCCTTCTCCAACAGCGCGACCACGAGCTGGTCGAGGATGTCGCGGTTGTCGGCGAGGATCTGGAAGGCCTCGTTGTGCGCGGTCTCGATGAGCTTCTTGATCTCGGCGTCGACGATCGCCGCGATCTCCTCGGAGTAGTCGCGCTGGTGGCCCATGTCGCGGCCGAGGAACACCTCGCCCTGTTCCTGGCCCAGCTTGATCGCACCGAGGCGCTCGGTCATGCCGTACTGGGTGACCATCGCGCGGGCCAGGCCGGTGGCCTTCTCGATGTCGTTGGCCGCGCCGGTGGTCGGGTCGTGGAAGATCAGCTCCTCCGCCGCGCGCCCGCCCAACATGTAGGCGAGCTGGTCGAGCATCTCGGCGCGGGTCGTGGAGTACTTGTCCTCGTCCGGCAGCACCATCGTGTAGCCGAGCGCGCGGCCGCGGCTCAGGATCGTGATCTTGTGCACCGGGTCGGTGTTCGGCAGCGCCGCGGCCACCAGGGCGTGCCCGCCCTCGTGGTAGGCGGTGATCTTCTTCTCCTTCTCGTTCATCAGACGAGAGGACTTCTGCGGGCCGGCCACGACGCGGTCGATGGCCTCGTCGAGGGACTTGTAGTCGATGAGCTTGCCGTCGCTGCGGGCGGTCAGCAGCGCGGCCTCGTTGAGCACGTTCGCCAGGTCGGCGCCGGTGAAGCCGGGCGTGCGGCGGGCGATCGAGAGCAGGTCGATGTCGGGCTCCATCGGCTTGCCGCGGGCGTGCACCTTGAGGATCTCGTGGCGGCCGTAGCAGGTCGGGCCGCTCGACGGCGATCTGACGGTCGAAGCGACCCGGGCGCAGCAGCGCCGGGTCGAGGATGTCCGGCCGGTTGGTGGCCGCGATCAGGATGACGCCGCCCTTGACGTCGAAGCCGTCCATCTCGACGAGGAGCTGGTTGAGGGTCTGCTCGCGCTCGTCGTGGCCACCGCCGAGGCCCGCGCCGCGGTGCCGGCCGACGGCGTCGATCTCGTCGACGAACACGATCGCGGGGGCGTTGGCCTTGGCCTGCTCGAACAGGTCGCGCACCCGGGAGGCGCCGACGCCGACGAACATCTCGACGAAGTCCGAGCCGGAGATGGAGTAGAAGGGCACACCCGCCTCACCGGCGACGGCGCGGGCGAGCAGGGTCTTGCCGGTGCCGGGCGGACCGTAGAGCAGCACGCCCTTGGGGATCTTGGCGCCCATCGCCTGGAACTTGCCGGGGGCCTCGAGGAACTCCTTGATCTCGACGAGTTCCTGCACCGCCTCGCCGGCCCCGGCGACGTCGGCGAACGTCGTCTTCGGGGTGTCCTTGGAGATCAATTTCGCCTTGGACTTCCCGAACTGCATGACCCGGGAGCCGCCGCCCTGCATCTGGTTCATCAGGAACAGGAAGATGACGACGATCAGGATGAACGGCAGCAACGTGAAGAGCAGCGAGACGAAGATGTTGGTCTTCGGGTTGGAGATGTCGTACTTCTCCTCGATCTTGCCCGCGGCGCTCTTCTCCTGCAGGAGGTTGGCGATCTCGGCGCCCTGGCGCTCGAGGTAGGCCGCCTGGATCTTCTTGTTCTTGACGTCGCCCTTGAGCTCAAGCTCGATGCGCGGCGAAGAGCCGCCGACCAGCTTGGCCTTCTGCACCTGGTCGGTGGTGATGGCCTCGATCGCGGTGGCCGTGTCCACCTTCTTGTAGCCGCTGGCGGCGTCGAAGATGCGACTGAGCAGGATGACGGCCAGAACGGCCACGATGATCCAGACCACCGGGCCGCGCAGATACCGCTTGACGTCCATCGCGACGACGATACCTGCTCACCAGCCACGCCTGTTGCGTGCTCGCGCTTTCGAGCAGGTCAGAGGGCCTACTCGTAGACGTGGCGGGCCAGCGTGCCGACGAACGGCAGGTTCCGGTAGCGCTGGCGGTAGTCCAGCCCGTAGCCGACGACGAACTCGTTCGGGATGTCGAACCCGACATATCGGACGGGGACGTCCACCTGGATGGCCTCCGGCTTGCGGAGCAGGGTGAACACCTCCAGGCTCGCCGGTTGCCGCATCGACAGGTTGCGCAGCAGCCAGGACAGGGTGAGCCCGGAGTCGACGATGTCCTCGACCACCAGGACGTGCTTGCCGCTCAGGTCGATGTCCAGGTCCTTGAGGATGCGGACCACCCCGGAGGACTTGGTCCCGGAGCCGTAGGAGGACACGGCCATCCAGTCCATCTCGACCGGGTGCGAGAGGGCGCGGGCCAGATCGGCCATCACCATCACGGCGCCCTTGAGCACCCCCACCAGCAGCAGGTCCTGGCCCTGGTAGTCCGCGTCGATCTGCCTTGGCGATCTCGGCCAGCTTGGCCTGGATCTCCTCGGACGTGATCAGAATCCGGTCCAGGTCTGACCCGAGGTCGGCCTCGTCCATAACTGACTTGCCTCCGGGCAGGGCGTCATTCGGGCGCAGCGACAAACGAAAGAATCCCACACGTCCGGCGGGCATGGACCCGCCCGGGCAGATCTACCCCCTGCTGGCCGTGCCAGGCGGTGACCAGCGCGTCCACGGAATCGACGTGGCCGGCGCTCAGCGCGCCCGCCGGGCAGCCGGCCGCGATCGCGGCCGAACGCAGGATCCGGGTGCGGATGGCCTGGGGCTGTTCCGCGAGCTTCGCGCAGTCCAGGGCGTCCTTCCCGGGGGTGGTGCAGTCAGTGGCGGCGGCGAGGGCGTCCAGGGCGTCGGCGTCCGCGCGCAGCAGGGCGGCCGTGCGGGCCAGCGCCGCGGCCACCCCGGGTCCGAGCGTCCTCTCCAGCGCAGGGAGGGCCTCGTGGCGGACGCGGACCCGGGCGTAGGCGGGATCGGTGTTGTGCGGGTCCGCCCACGGCACCAGCCCCTCCGCCGCACACGCCTCGGCCAGGCGGCTGCGCTCCAGCTCCAGCAGGGGGCGCCGGTAGCGGCCGGCGACCGGGGCCATCCCGGCCAGTGAGCGGGCCCCGGAGCCGCGGGCCAGCCCGAGCAGCACCGTCTCGGCCTGGTCGTCGCGGCTGTGGCCGAGCAGCACCGCGGCAGCGTCGTACTTGTCCGCCCTCGCGTCGAGCGCGGCGTAGCGGGCATCCCGCGCCGCCGCCTCCGGGCCGCCGCCGGCGCCGACCTCGACGCTGACGGCCTCGGCCGGGTCCAGGCCCCAGCCGCCGAGGAGAGCGACGACCTGCGCCGCGCGCTCCGCGGAGCCGTCCTGCAGCCCGTGGTCGACGGAGACCGCGCCGGCCCGCAACCCGAGGCGCGGGGCTACGAAGGCGGTCGCCGCGGCCAGCGCCAGCGAATCGGCGCCTCCACTACAGGCGACGAGGACCGGTGTCGCCGGCCGTCAGGTCGGCCAGACCGGCCCGCACCGCGGTACGGACCTCCGCGACCGCCGGGTGCGGCCCCATCAGGCGGCGCCCCAGCTCCCCCGAAAGTGCAGTACTGCACGCGGATATTGCTTTCGCGCGTGCTCTGCTGCGCTTTCGGGAGTGTGGGCGAGGGACATGCTGCGCTTTCGGGGGACTTAGGTGCCGGGGGCGGGCGCCGGGTGGACGCGCGCGATCCAGGCGGCGGGGTCGTGCAGCTCGATCAGGCTGGGCAGGGTCGCCGGGGACTCCCAGACCTTGTTGAACCCGGCCATCCCCACCCCGGCCACGACGGCGTCGACGAACTTCACCCCGTCCGCGTACTGCTTGAGCTTGGCCTCCAGCCCGAGCAGGCGCCGCATCAGCGCCTCCAGCCCGGTGGCGGACTGCCGTCGGTGCTGGAAGGCGGCCCGGATGTCCGAGACCGACGGGATCACCTCGGGCCCGACGCCATCCATCACGTAGTCGGCGTGGCCCTCCAGCAGGCTCATCACCGCGGTGATCCGGTCCAGGGCGACCCGCTGGCCGGGGGTGGCCACCAGCTCGATGACCGAGCCTTCCCCACGCGCTACGCCGCCGAGGCCCTGCAGGGCCCGGCCCATCTGCCGCAGCAGCGCGGCCGGGTCGACGTCGGTGGCGGCCAGGAACTCCCCGATCTCGGAGCGGACGTGGTCAGCCAGCCACGGCACGGCGGTGAACTGGGTGCGGTGGGTCTCCTCGTGCAGGCAGACCCAGAGCCGGAAGTCGGTCGGGTCGACGTGGAGCTCACGCTCGACAGCGACGATGTTGGGCGCGACCAGCATCAGACTGCCGCGCTGCCCTTCCTTGGCCGTGGCCGCGGGCAGGAAAGGCTCGTACTGGCCCAGCACCCGGGAGCCGACGAAGGCGAGCAGGGCGCCGAGCTCGGCCCCGGTGACCCGGGAGCCGACCCCGTTCATCACCGCACCGGTGGCCCCGGTGCGCTCCTCGGCCATCCGCTCCAGCAGCGGGGTGATCAGCTCGCCGAAGGAATCGAGGTTCACCTCGAGCCAGCGGTGGCGGTCCACCACCAGCACCGGCGGCTCCGCGCCGGCCGGGACCATTCCGGTGAAGTCACGGACGTAGGCCCGGGAGTCCAGCGCAAGGGTCCGCAACTGCTCGACCACCTGCGCGATCTCGATCTCGGTCCGCCGCGGCGGCGCCGGCATCAGCCGCCGCCCGGTGGCCCTGGCCACGCTCCAGTCGATCATCGCGCCGCCGCTGCTCATGCCCGCAACGGTACGGGCCGCTCGATCTAGGTGCAGCCGCAGCGGGCCAGGACGCCCGCGACGCGGTCCCAGTTGGTGCGCACCGCGATGCCGGTGCCGGGACGGACGGCGTCGGCGGCGACGTCGAAGGCGATCATCCGGCCGGAGGCGTCGACGATCACGCCGCTGAGCGAGACCACGCCGGTCAGGTAGCCGCTCTTGCCGCGCAGCACGCCACGGGCCGGCAGCGAGGAGCTGGTGGTGAAGCGCTGCGAGAGCGTCCCGTTGACCCCGGCGATCGAGAGCCCGGCGATCAGCGGCCGCAACGCCGTGTTCGGCCCGGCCGCGGCGACCGCGAGCGTGCGGGCGATCACCTGCGGCGGGATCCGGTTGTCGCGGGACAGGCCACTGCCGTCGTGCAGGGTCACCCCGGCGACGTCGATGCCGAGCGCGGCCAGCTCGGCCAGCGCCGTCGCGGCGCCGTCGACGAAGCTGCCCGGCTTGCCGCGGGCGATCGCGACCTGGCGGAGCAGGGCCTCGGCCACGTCGTTGTCGGACTGCACCAGCATGTACTCGACCAGCGCGGACATCGGCGCGGAGGCGACGTCGGCGATCGTCTCGGATCCGGCCGGAACGGTCCCGGCCGTAGGCCCGCCCAGCACGTCCAGGCCACGGCGCTCGAGCTCGGCCGCGAACAGTTGCGCCGTGCGTAGCGCCGGATCGTCCAGGCGCCCGCCGTCCAGCGGGCCGAGCCGGCCCTGGTCGGCCGAGAGGCCGAAGACGGGCCCGACCACGTCGCCGGTGTAGCCCCGTTCCCAGGCCGGGGACGCGGCCGGGCCGCTGAACACGCCGGAGTCGTAGCCCAGCCGGACGCGGGTCACCCCGGCGTCGGTCAGGTCCCGCACGGTCTGGCCGGCCAGGTCGTCCAGGCTGGCCCGGCGCGGATAGCTGGGGAGCTTCGAGCTCCCGGTCGGCAGCGAGGAGAGCAGGGGGTCGCCGCCGCCGACGAGCACGATCCGGGCCGGCGGCTGCGGCGCGGGACTCCCCTGGCCGGGGGTCCCGACGACCGACGGCTCGGCATCGGGATCAGCCGTCCCCGTGGGGACGACCGAGCCGGGCTCGATGACGCGGTGCACCCGCGTGTGCAGCACCGCGTCCGGTCCGGCGGTGGCCAGCACGGCAGCGGCGGTCAGCACCTTGGTGGTCGAGGCGGGCGTGATCGGGCGGGTGCCGTCCGCCTCGTACAGCAGGGTTCCGGTCGCGACGTCGACGACGGCGATGCCGCGGACGTTGCCGACGACGGCCGGCTTGAGCAGCTCGGCCAGCGCGGCGCTCAGCCCGGCCGCGGTCGGGCCGGTGCCGCTCGCGGGGTCGACCGGGGCCAGGACCTGGGGGACGCCCTGCAGCGTCGTCGGGCCCGGTGTGTCCACCGCGGCGCCGGCCGCCGTCGGGGCCAACGCGAGGACGGCGGCGGCCGCGAGCGAGCGGTACCGCAACCGGTGATGCCCCTTAACCCCCACCTGGCCTCCCAGCCCCTGTATGCCCTGAGAGATTATCGAGGGGCCCGGTCCGGACCCCGATGGAAGCAGCGCCGCGATGAGTAGCCCACTTCAGTTCGACGTCACCATCGAGATCCCGAAGGGTCACCGGAACAAGTACGAGGTCGACCACGTCACCGGCCGGATCCGGCTGGACCGGATGCTGTTCACCTCGACCCGCTACCCGGCCGACTACGGCTTCGTGGAGAACACCCTCGGCGCGGACGGCGACCCGCTGGACGCGCTCGTCCTGGTCGACGAGCCCACCTTCCCGGGGTGCCTGATCCTCTGCCGCGCGATCGGCATGTTCCGGATGACGGACGAGAAGGGCGGGGACGACAAGGTGCTCTGCGTGCCGGCCAACGACCCGCGCGTGGAGCACGTGCGTGACATCCACCACCTGCCGGAGTTCGACCGCCTCGAGATCCAGCACTTCTTCGAGGTCTACAAGGACCTCGAGCCCGGCAAGTCCGTCGAGGGCGCGAGCTGGGTGGACCGGATCGCGGCGGAGAAGGAGATCGAGGCGTCCCGCAAGCGCCTGGTCGACGAAGGTGACGCAGGTCACGGCCACTGAGCCGTCCTCACGGCGCCCGGTGAGCCGGGTGCGGGATCGCGTGCGTTTCGGTTAACACAGCACACACAGACCGGCAACAAGGGTGCCGGACTCTGCAGGGGTCACCTCGCACGTACAGGAGCCCCAATGACGATTGCCGCGGAGTCCCCCGGAACCGCCCCGGAGACCACCACTGCGCGCCCGCACTGGATCGATGACTGGCGCCCCGAGGACGTCGAGTTCTGGGAGACCAAGGGCAAGAGCATCGCCCGCCGGAACCTGATCTTCTCCATCTTCTCCGAGCACATCGGGTTCTCCGTCTGGACCATGTGGTCGACGCTGGTGCTCTTCCTCGGGCCGGCCTACGGGCTGACCCCGGCGGAGAAGTTCACGATCGTCTCGGTCGCCGCGGCCTGCGGGTCGTTCCTGCGCCTGCCCTACACGTTCGCAGTCGCGAAGTTCGGCGGCCGGAACTGGACGATCGTGTCGGCCTCCGTGCTGCTGGTGCCGACGATCGCGACGGTGTTCCTGCTCGAGCCGGGCATCGAGTACTCGACGCTGCTGATCCTGGCCGGCATCGCCGGCGTCGGCGGCGGAAACTTCGCCTCCTCGATGGCGAACATCAACGTCTTCTACCCGGCCCGCCTCAAGGGCCGCGCGCTCGGCCTGAACGCCGCCGGCGGCAACCTCGGCGTCGCCACCATCCAGATCGTCGGCTTGATCATCCTGGCCACCGCGGGCGTCAACCACCCGAAGATGGTGGTCGGTATCTACATCCCGTTCATCGTGATCGCCGCGCTGCTGTCCGCGCTCTACATGGACAACATCACGCACGCGGCGAACGAGAAGGGCGCGATGCGGGAGGTCTGCAAGGACTCCCAGACCTGGATCATGTCATTCCTCTACATCGGCACCTTCGGCTCGTTCATCGGCTTCGGCTTCGCCTTCGGTCAGGTGCTGCTCACGCAGTTCCCGGAGGACTTCCCGACGGCGCGCGACGCCGCCGAGATCACCTTCATCGGCGCGCTGATCGGCTCCATCGCGCGGCCGTTCGGGGGCATGCTCGCCGACAAGATCGGGGGCGCCCTGGTGACCTTCTGGAACTTCGTCGGGATGGCTTCGTTCGCCGCCCTCGTCTGGGTCGCCTCGATGCAGGAGTCGCTGACGATGTTCCTGATCGGCTTCGTCGGCCTGTTCATCACCTCGGGCATCGGCAACGGGTCGACCTACAAGATGATCCCGATGATCTTCCGGGCCAAGGCGCAGATCGCCGTCGCGGCGGGTCAGGAATCGGCGGTCGCGGACAAGCACGCCCGGCGGATGTCCGGTGCCCTCATCGGCATCGCCGGCGCGGTCGGCGCCTTCGGCGGCGTGCTGGTGAACATCGCCTTCCGCGAGTCGTTCCTGCGCAACGGGAACGGCGACGCCGCGTACCTGTCCTTCCTGATCTTCTACGCGGTGTGCTTCGCGGTCACCTGGTACGTCTACCTGCGCCCGAGCGAGAAGAAGCTGCTCGGCGTCTGACGCCTCGTCACCGGAGCCCCGTCCGGCCACTGCGGCCGGGCGGGCTTCGGCGTTGATCGGCCACCCGGAAGAATCCCGGCATGGACGTCATCAGCAGCCGGATGTTGCTGCACCCGACCGACCACGCCCGCTCCCGGCACTTCTACGAGGAGACCCTCGGGCTGGCCGTCTACCGGGAGTTCGGGCCGGCCGACCACCCCGGCGTGGTCTTCCACCTGGGCCACGGCCTGCTGGAGCTGTCCGGGCAGTCCGAGCGGGGGCCCGGCGAAGAGGTCGCGCTGTGGATCCAGGTCCGCAACGTCCAGAAGCAGTGGGACCGCCTCTCCGCGGCCGGCGTGACGATGCTGCGCGAGCCGGTGCAGGAGATGTGGGGGCTGATCGAGTGCTGGATCGCCGACCCGGACGGGATGCGGATCGTGTTGGTCGAGGTCCCGCCGGAGCACCCCCTCCGTCGCGACCCCCGGCCCTGATTCCGGTTAAGCTGGACCTGTGCCTTCACCGCTCTTCCGCGCCGCGAGGATCCTCGCGTCCCCCCAGGGGCGCAGGGCGATCAAGCGCGCCAACGACGAGGTCCGCAAGCAGCTGGCGAAGCCGGAGAACAAGGAGCGCCTGGCCAAGGCCCAGGAGAAGGTCCGCGAGCAGATGGCCGATCCCAAGAACAAGGAACGGCTGGAGACGCTCAAGTCACGACTGATCGGTAAGGACACGCCGCCGGATCAGAAGCCCGGTGGCACCGCCAGTAAGTGACGGCCCGTCAGGCGATCTTGGATTTACTCCAGATCAGTGACGCTCCGCGCCCGATTCGTCACATGATCACAAGCTTTTGTCACGTCTTGGTCCTGGCGGCCGATGACCCGGCACAGCGATCGCTGACACAGTGAGCCCACCGCGATCCGCCCACGCGGTAACCCGCCAGCACCCGGAAGAACGGACGTCGTTCTCGTGTCCGGAGACCCCGCCGAAACTGCCCTGAACATTCCTCAGGCCGACGCCCGCGCCCGCCTGCAGAAGCTCGCGTACACGATCCTCAGCCCGAGCCTGGGCCGGCGCGGGCGGACCCTGATCGCCCACGACGCGGTCGACCGCGCGTTCAGCTCCGGCGAGGTGGTCGATCGTCAGGGTCTGGCCGGCGCGACCTACCCGGTCCTGCGCGAGCGGGTCGTCCGTCGCACGCTGGCCACCGGCCGGCGCCGGGCCCTGCTGGCCACCCGGTCCGCGGGCCGGCCGCGGCCCACCCCGACCGTCGAGCCCGAACTGGCCTGGCTGCTGCCGGCCGCCCGCGCCGCGTACGCCCTGCGCCACCTCGAGGGCCTGGACCGCACCGAGACCCACAGGCTGCTCGCCGCGGCCGGCGTCGGTGACCCCGCGACGGCGACGACCCTGGCCGACCGGATCCTCACCGACAGCCGGCCGTAGTCCCGCCGGGTGGCGGGAGTTTCCCGGGACGTGACGGGTAGCCCCCTCAAGAACGGCGCATCCATTCGGGATGCGCTGGAACGGAGGGGACGATATGACCGTTATTCAGACTGTTGATGTCGCCGTCCCGGTTTCGACGGCGTACAACCAGTGGACTCAGCTCGAGGAGTTCCCCAAGTTCATGCAAGCCGTCGAGTCGGTCACGCAGGTCGACGACACCACCAGCGTGTGGAAGACGAAGGTGCTCGGCGCGGAACGGGACTTCGAGACGAAGATCACCGAACAGATCCCGGACGAGCGCATCGCGTGGACCACCACGCACGGCGACACCGAACAGGCCGGGGTGGTCACCTTCCACCGCCTCGAGGCGGAGAAGACGCGCGTCACCGTGCAGATGGACATCGAGAACGGCAGCCTGCTGGAGAAACTCGGCGTGGCCACCGGCATCGTCGACGCGCAGGTCGGCAACGACCTGGAGAACTTCCGGGACTTCCTCGAGAAGCGCGGTCGCGAGACCGGCGCCTGGCGCGGCGAGGTCGACGCGCCGAAGAGTTAGAAACCAGACGCGATCGCGGACACCCGCTGACCCCTTCGAGGGGTCAGCGGGTGTCGAGCGCTACGAAGGACTCGGCGAAGCGGCCCTCCGGCAGCCCGCCGGCCTTCGCCTGGCGGGCGCCCCAGCCGCGGATCAGGGTCTCGAGGTCGTCCATCTGAGCGGTCTGCGAGACATGCGCAAGCAGGGCCGCGACCTTGCGGTCCACGCTCTCGGTGATGTCGACATGGCGATCGCCGTCGCCCATCGGAGCCATCACCCAGGTCTCGGCGACGGTGTGCGGGGCGAGACCCTCGTCGCGCAGAAGTTCGGGGTGGGCGAACTCGTTGCGAGCGTCCGGGTAGACCGCGCACATGGCCGCCTCGCCGGCGGCGGTGTGGTCGGGGTGGCTGGCGTACATGCTGCGCAGGTCGCGGATCGGCGACTGGGTGACGACCCGGGTCGGCCGGAACCGGCGGATCACCCGACTGAGGTCACGCCGCAGCTCCAGGCTCGCGGTCACGCGCCCGTCCGGGTAGCCGAGGAATTCGACCTCGCTGACGCCCAGCACGGCCGCCGCCTTGCGCTGTTCCTCCCGCCGGAGCTGGCCCATCTCCGCGCGGGTGATCGAGGCGTCGCTGCCCCCGGCGTCCCCGTCGGTGACGATGCAGTACGCGACCTCGATGCCGGCTGCGGTCCAGCCTGCGATGGTCCCGCCGGCGCCGTAGTCCACGTCGTCCGGGTGGGCGGTGATCACCAGGACGCGGATCGGCTCCTGGGTTCGGGTCTCGTCGGGCATAGCGCGGACAACGCCGGAGGGCGGGACGGCATTCCGCCGCCGCCGGCGGGTAGCGGTCCGGGACGGAGGCTGCCATCGATCCCGACGAACGACTCCACGAGCTTGAGGCCGAACTGGACGGCCTGCGGGCCGCGATGCGTACGCGGGCCGTGATCGAGCAGGCCAAGGGCATGGTGATGGTGCGCCTGGAGGTCGACGAGGACGCGGCGTTCGAGTACCTCCGCACGCTCTCCAACACGACGAACCGCAAGCTGACCGACGTCGCTGCCGACGTGGTCCGGACCCGGGCCGGCGAAACCGGGCTCTGAGACGGCCGGGGGCCCTGTTCGGCGGGGCAAACCGACCTGCCGGCAGCCCCACGGGGGCAGAATGGCCGGGTCCGACCGGTCGCTGCCGAGGAGGTCAAGTGCGGGCGACGCCCGAGCTCGTCCTCGACGCCACGCCGGACGCTGCCACGCGGGCCCGGCGGTACGTGGCGGAAGCCCTCGCCGGCGCGCCGGCGGACACCGTGAGCACCGCCGAACTCGTGGTCACCGAGCTGGTGACCAACGCCGTGCTCCACGCCGAGGCGCCGATCGTCGTGCGCATCTCCCGCACCGACGCCGGCGCGCGCCTGGAGGTGGAGGACGGCGGACGTGAGCTGCCGATCGCGCCGCCGCTCAATCCGCACTCGATGACCGGCCGCGGGCTCGCGCTGGTCACCGCGTCCACCGCGGGCTGGGGAGTTGAGCCGGCCGCCGGGGGGCGCAAGACCGTGTGGGCCGAGGTGAGCACCGGGTCCCATTGGTCCGGGGTCGCCGGCCCGGCCGAGGTCGACCTCTCCCACGTCGAGCATCCCGGCCCCGTCGGCGGGGACGAGCCACTGTTCACCGTGCGCCTGGGCTCGGTACCCACCGACCTGTTGCTGGCGGCCAAGGGGCACGTGGACAACGTGCTCCGAGAGTTCCACCTCGTCATGTCCGGGGCCGGGGGCCCGGACCCGCCGCCACCGGAGCTCGCGACCCTGATCGAGACCATGGCCCGGGACTTCGCGGTCGCCCGCACCGAGATCAAGCGCCAGGCGGTCGCCGCCGAGCAACGCGGCGACCTGGAGACCGAACTGGTCCTCACCCTGCCGGTCTCCGCGGCGGCCGCCGGGGAGCGCTACCTCGCCGCGCTGGACCAGGTCGACGCCTACGCCAGGTCCGCGGCGCTGCTGACCCTGGAGTCCCCGCCCGCCCACCGGGTGTTCCGGCAGTGGTACGTCCGGGGTCTGGTCGACCGTCTACGCGCGCTGGCCGACGGGGCCTCGCTGCCGGTGGTGCCGAGCTTCCCGCAGGCGCTGGCCGCCGAGGTCACCCGGTTGTCGTCGATGCGGGACGACGCGAACCGGTTGAGCCGGCTCCAACAGATCACGGGCGAGTTGAGCCAGGCCCGCACCGTCCCGGACATCGCCGGCGCGCTCGCGCGGGGCGCCGCCCGGCACCTGGACGCCCTCTCCGCGCGGGTCTATCTGCTCCAGAGTGACGCCCTGCACCAGGTGGCTCCGGAGGGGCACGAACTCTGGGTGGGCGGTGAGGAACCGATGCCGGTTACTGCGGACCGGCCGGCCGCCGAGGTTGTGCGCTCACGCAAACCGCTCGCCGTGCGCGGACGGGCCGCCCTGGCCGGCCGCTTCCCGGACGCGGCGGCGAGCTTCCCCGGCGACGTGGCCCTGCACAGCGCGCCCTTGATCGTCGGCGCCGAGTGCATCGGCGTCCTCAGCCTGACCTTCCCGATCGTCGGGATGGACGAGCAGAGCCGGACCGACATCGTCACTACGTTGGCCGACACGGTGGCCCAGGCCCTCGAGCGCGCGATCAGCACCGAGCGGGTGGCCGAGGCCAACGCGAAGCTGGCCGCCGCCAACGAGCGGCTCGCGTTCATCGCCGACGCCTCCATCGTGTTGTCCGGGACGCTGGATTACCAGGCGACCCTGGACGCGGTGCCGGGCCTGATGGTCCCGCGGTTCGCCGACTGGTGCTCGGTCCAGGTGATGGACGACGGAGCGCTGCGCCTGGTCGCGATCGCGCACGCCGACCCGGAGCGCAACCTGCTGGCGCAGGACATCGTGCGGCGGTTCCCGGTCCGCCCGAACACCGACGTCGGGGCCGGCCGCGTGCTGCGCACCGGAGCACCCGAGCTGCTCAACCCGGTGACGGCGGACATGATCGCGGCGGCGGCGGTCGAGCCGGAGCACGCCGCGCTGCTGCACGGACTGGGCGCCCAGAGCGCGCTCGTCGTCCCGCTGGCGTCCCGGGAGGAACTGACCGGCGTCCTGACGCTGGTCTACGCCGATCCCGCACGTAAGTACACGGCCGCGGACGTCCCGTTCGCGCAGGACATCGCGCGCCGGGTGGAGGCCGCCCTGCGCTCGGCCGCCGCCTACCGGGAGAAGACCGGTGAGCTGGCCGACGTCCGCCGGGTGGCCGACGCCGCGCAGCGCGCGATCCTCGCCCCGCCGCCCGCGCTGATCGGCCCCGTAGCCCTGGCCGCCCGCTACGTCGGCGCCGCCGCCGAGGCTCAGGTCGGAGGCGACCTCTACGAGGTCGTGGCGCGGCCGGGCTCGGTACGCCTGCTGATCGGCGACGTCCGCGGCAAAGGGCTGACCGCGGTCAGGATGGCCACGATCGTGCTCGGCGAGTTCCGGGCCGTGGCCGCAGACATGGCCGACCTGCCCGCGGTCGCCGCTGCGCTCGACCGTCGGCTCCGGCCGTATCTGGGCGAGGAGGACTTCGTCACCGCGCTGCTGGCGGAGATTTACGACGACGGCACGTTCTCGGTGGCTTCGTGCGGACACCCGCCCGCGCTTTTGCTGACAGAGGATCAGATCACTGAGGTCGGCTCCGAATTCGCACTCCCGCTCGGACTGGGCGCGACCCCGACGGAGGAGACGGGCACACTCGCGGTGGGCAACCGCCTGCTGCTCTACACGGACGGCGCGATCGAAACCCGGGACGCGGACCGTAAGTTCGTGGACTTCATCGAGTTGCTGCGCCCCGTGCTGGGCCGCGACCACGTCGGGGTCCTGGACGCCGTCCTGACCTCGCTCCGCCAGAAGGCGGGCCGCTCGCGACTGGGCGACGACTTGGCCCTGCTGATCGCGGAGTACCGAGGCTAGGAGAGCTCGCGCACCAGGCCCGCCGCCGCCTTGGCCGCCTTCTTCGCCTCGGCCAGCTGGCGCTTCGTCCAGTCCAGCTGCTGGACCAGGTCCTCCACAGTCGCGCTCAGGTCCTCGACGCGCTGCTCCGCCTCGTCCGCCGCCGCTTTGGCCTCGGCGAGCTCGCGCTCCCGCTCCTCGGCCTCGCGCCGTTCCGCCTCCCGGGCCGCGTCCTGCTCTGCCGCAAGGTCGTCTGCGGACTTCCGGCCGGCCTTCGCCTTCGGCGCCGGCACCGCGACCAGGGTGGCCAGCGCCGGCATCTCGCCGAAACCGGCCCAGACCAGCGCCTTGGTCAGCTGCCCGCTGCGGACCGCGGTGGCGAAGTCCTCGGTGGCCAGTGCCGCGGTCAACGTGCTCTCGACCTCCTGCGCGACGGCCTCGCTGACGGGCTGCCCCAGCTCCTCGGACAGCGCGCGGGCCGCCTTGGTCAGCGCCGGCACCCGCAGGTTGCGTTCACGGCTCAGGGACCGGATCCGGTCCGCGTCGCGGGCATGCTCGGCCGCGCGCATGTCCTCGCCGAGCTCGAGCAGCGCGTCGACCTCGCCCGGCTGGTGGCGGACGAGCTGGTTGACCACCCAGGCGGACGTGGACGGCCGCGGGAGGGCGGTGATGGCCGCGGCCAGATCGCGTTCCTTGGCGGCCTTCGCCGCCTTGGCCGCCGCGTTGCGAGCGGCGGTGAACTCGGCGGCGGGCAGGCCGTACAACTCGGCGGCGATCTCGACCAGCTTCTCGTCGGACATCCCTTGACGCTAGAGCTGTCCGGACCGCGCCGGGGTAGGGGGTCGACGGGAGGCGATCGTGAGTGAGGCGGATCGGTTCAACGAAGGAGCGGCCACCGTCGAGGTGGCGCGCATGTTCAACGGCCTGCTGGCGGACACCCACCTCTCCAAGGCCGACGACGTCGCCCGGGTCCTGGCCGAGAACGCCGCAGCCATCGGCGTGGAATCCCTGGTGGTCTACCTGGTGGACTACGAGCAGACCGACCTGGTCCCGGTGCCCGGCCCGCACACGATCGACCGCTCGGTGCTCCGTATCGAGGGCACGCTGGGCGGTCGCGCCTTCTCCCAGCTGAACGTCCAGGACGTCGAGGCCGACGTCCCGGACCGCCGCCGCCTCTGGCTGCCGCTGCTCGACGGGACGGAGCGGCTCGGGGTGCTCGAACTCGTGGTGCCCGGTAAGCCGGACGGCGTGGAGCCTGCCGTGCTCGCCGCCTGTGAACGCTATGCCCACCTCGCCGCGCAGCTGGTCCTCGCCAAGGGCCTCTACGGGGACCTGTTCGAGAAGGTGCGGCGACGAAAGCCGATGTCGGTGGCCGCCGAACTGCAGTGGAAGTTGCTGCCACCTCTGGTCTTCGCCACCGACGGCCTGGTGCTGGCCGGCGTGGTGGAGCCCGCCTACGACGTCGGCGGCGACAGCTTCGACTACGCGGTCAACGGGTCCGCCGCCCACTTCGCCGTGTTCGACGCCATGGGTCACGGGCTCGGCGCGGCGGTCGCGGCGGCGGTGGCCGTGTCCGCCTACCGCAACGCCCGGCGCCGGACGCTGGACCTGGCCGGCATCTACGCGACGGTGGACGCGGCCGTCGCGGCGGAGTACGGCGGAGATCGGTACGTCACGGCCCTGCTCGCCCGGCTGGACCTGTCCAGCGGCGTGCTGAGCTGGCTCAGCGCCGGTCATCCGCCCCCGCTGCTGCTTCGAGAGGGGCGCCTGGTCAAGACCCTGGACCTACCCGCCAGCACGCCCCTGGGCTGGCAGCTGACGGACGACCCGCCGCAGGTCGGCTCGGAGCAACTCCAGCCCGGCGACCGGGTGCTGCTCTACACCGACGGCCTGACCGAGGCGCGGACCGCGGAGGGGGAGTTCTTCACCACCGAGCGGCTGGCCCGGTTCCTGGAGCGGCAGTCGGCGGCGGGACTGCCGACCCCGGAGACCCTGCGGCGGCTGCGGCACGCGGTGCTGGAGTACCAGGCCGGCGCGCTGCAGGATGACGCCACCGCCCTGCTGGTCGAGTGGCAGCGCGGGACGGAACGGGCAATGTTGCCGGAGACGATGTGACGCGTATCTGACGCGCCGTCAGTCACGCGGCGTCGGGGTCACATCCCGTGCAACGCCCGCAGGGAACGGTGACCGGCTCACCGAAGCGGTCCAACAGCGCGGCCCGCACGCAGCCGGGGACCTGCGCGAGCTCACGCAAGTCCACCGGGCCCGCGGGGCTCAGCACCGCGACGGACCGCTCCGCCCCGGCCGCCTCGACCTGCTGACGCCAGCTCTCCGCCGACGGCGGGTCCTCCGACACCAGCAGGGGTAACCGGGCCCGGGTCGCCGGCGGCAACGCTTCGACCGCGACCACGAGAGCGGCGAGTCGCCGCGAGCGCCAGGCCCCCAGCGCGGCCGCGGCCCGGGCGGCACGCATCGGTGGCGGCGCCCACACCGCGGCCGGCAGCCCGGCAGCCGTCAGCCGGTGCGCCCGCCGCGCGGCCGCGTCCCGGGTGGGACACACGACCAGCGCCGGCCGGTGAGCGGCCACGAGCTCGGCCACCGCGCCACCGCGAGCCCGAGCGTGCGGGACCAGCCGGACGTCCAGCACGCTGCCGGGATCCCAGCCCCCGCCGAGGTGCACCGGGTCGCGCAGGGCGTAAGCAGCGGCGAGCGTCTCGCGTGCGGCCGGATCCGCGCGGGCGACCACGAGGAGCAGCGGCGGATCGCCGAGAGCGCGGCGCACCGCGGCGACTGCGGCGGGCCGGTCGGGATCGATCCGATCGGCGCCGTCCACCACGATGAGCCCCACCGGGTCATCGATTTCTGACGGACCGTCGGCTTCGATGCGGTCCGCCGGCGTGAAGCCGAACCCGGGCGGCGCCGCCTCGGCGCGCATGGCCAGCAGGTCCGCCGGTCCGGGCGCCCGCGCGGTCAGGGGCGCGGGTTCGCCGGCCGGGACCTCGCGCGGTGGCGGACCCACCACCGCAGGCACCGGGCCCGAGCGGGGCAGCAGAGGCGGCGAGAGCCACCAAGTGAGGCCCTTGGTCGCCAGGCCGGCCAGCAGTCCCGCCGTGGACCCCCCGGAACCGGGCCGCATCACCAGGAGCACGTCCCGGCCGCCGGCGGCGGCCTCGACCGCGCCTGCCTGGGCGGGCCGGGCTCCGGCCAGCCCGAGAACACGCACCGCATCCGGCAGCGCGAGCCCATCTCCGCGCACCGGCCAGGTGGGGAACACGTCGGGGGGCCACACGTATCCCTCGGTCCCGTGCCCGTCCTTGAGCTGCGCCGCCTCGAGAGGAAAACGCTCCGCGTACCACTCCGGTTCCTTGCCCACCAGTGCGTACCGGTGCGAGCGGTGCAGCGGTTCCCACCCGAACCACGGAGGCAACGGCGGGTCGTCCGGTTCGATGCCGTCGCTCCACTCGAGGAACTTGTCGGCGAGGGTGTCGGCGTACCCGCGGCGCATCCACTCGCGGCAGTTCTCCCGGCCGTAGCGCACCAGCCCGGGCACGAAGCCCCGCCACATCCGCACCGCGGGGTGATTGCGCCAGGCGTAGGTCTCGAACGTCAGGGCGCGAAGGATCTGGAAGGTCTCGACGCGCTGCTTGCCCAACCGCCGGTCGTCGAGCACGACGCTGCTGGCACGCAGGTCGGGGTAGGGCAGGAACGTCTGCACCCCGAAGTGCTGCCCGCCGCGGGTCTACTCATCCGCGGCGGCCACCGTCAGGAGCGCCGCCATCTGCTGCGCGAGACCGCTGCGCTCCACGTCCTCCAGCGGAACCGGCAGCGCGAGACACCAGTTCGCCCGCCGGCCGTCCGCGCCGGGCATGTTGGGTCGCTCCGGCTCGGCCACGGCGTCGTCCAGACTTGCGGTGAGCAGCACGGACGGGCTCTGGGCGAGGAGCGCGTAGGCGGCGTGCACCGCGTCGGCGTCGGTGGCGTCCTCCGCGAGGTCGCCGTCGCGCGCCAGCCGGTCCCGCATCTCCTGGGTGCCTTCGACGTTGGGCTCGAGCTCGAGCTTGTGCTGGGTGTCCAGGTCACTGCCCGACCACAGGCCCGCCACCGTCGGCAGGTCGTGCGTGGTGACGGCGGCCATCGCGGTGCGCGGCCACCGGGCGGGGTGATCCTGTTCGAACCACAGCAGCCGGTAGGACAGGACGTCGCGCTGCGCCATGGCTTCCCGCACCCCGGGCTCGACGGTGCCGAGGTCCTCACCGACCACCAGCGCGCCGGCTCGGACGCTCTCCAGCGCCAGGATGTCGAGCAGGTCCTCGGCCGGGTAGCGGACGTACCCGCCCGCCGACGGTTCGGACCCCCCGGGGATCCACCAGAGCCGGAACAACCCCATCACGTGGTCCACCCGCAGGCCGCCGCCGGCGGCCATCGACGCGCGGACGGTCTGCACGAACGGCTCGTAGCCGGCGTCCACGAGGCGCCAGGGCACGAAGGGCGGCAAGCCCCAGTCCTGTCCCCGGGCGTTGAACTGGTCGGGCGGCGCACCCACGGAAACGTCAGGCGCCAGGAGCTCCTGCCACGCCCAGGCATCCGCCCCCTGGGGATCGACGCCGATCGGCAGGTCCTGAATCACCCGCAGGCCGTTGTTGGCCCCGTCGAGTTGACGCTGCGTCAGATACTGCAGCCAGGCGTGGAAGCGGACGCGGTCCGCGTGCTCCTCGGCGAAGCGGGCGACGGCGAGACCGGCGGGGTGGCGGAACTCTTCGGGCCAGGAGTACCAGCCGGCGCCGTGTTTCTCGGCCAGCGCGCACCAGGTCGCGAACTCGCGGAGCGCCTGCCCGCGCTGCTCCTGCCATGCGTCGAAGTCGTCGGTCCCGTGGTCCCGGTGCAGCTCCCAGAGCGCTTCCAGCGCGGCCAGCTTGAGCCGCCACACCAGGTCGCGATCGATCTCGCGACGGACGTTGAGGGCCTGGCCGGCGGCGGCGGCGCGAGCCACCTCGGGTACGTGCTCCGCGCCGGGGACCTCTTCGACGGCGAGGTAGAGGGGACTGCGGAAGCGACGGCTGGCCGGGTAATAGGGGCTGGGCTGCTGCGGCAGCGTCGGGGCCACCGCATTGAGCGGATTGACCAGCACGTAGCCCGCGCCGAGTTCCGCGGACCAGCGCGTCAGGCGCGAGAGGTCACGGAAGTCGCCCATGCCCCAACTGCGGCGGGAGCGCGCGGCGTAGAGCTGAACCGCCCACCCCCACTCGCGCAGTCCCCGGGGTAGATGGGCCCGGCCGGGACCGACGATCAGGCGATGAGCGGCACCGTTCCGCGCCTGCAGGCGGTGGTACCCGAAGGGCAGGTCCGGCGGCAGGACGCCGCCGGTCTCGATCGTGGCGCCGTCCTCGAGCTCGATCGTGCCGGCCGGGACCTCCGCGCCGGGCCGGCGAACCAGGGGTGGTGCGGGCCGGTCCGCCGGCGGGGTACCGATCCGCGTCCGCAGGACCTCGATGACGTCCGGTGAGATCTCCCGTTCGGTGCCAGCGGCATCCGTGTAGCGGTGCTCGAGGCCGAAGGAGTCGGTCATGCGTCCCCTTGCCCGGCCCGCTCGAGGGCCCCGGGCACCTGCTGTGCCGAGCAGTAGGCCTGATGCAGAAAGTCCGCACCCGCGACAGCGGCCAGGTGTGCGCCGTCGTCGTTCTCCAACTCCCCCATCTTCAGCACGCCGCCGGGTCCTGTCAGGCGGTTGCGCTGGGCGCGCCGGCCAGCACCGCGAGATGCTCGCGCGCGGCAGTGAGCACGTCGGCGCGCTTGGCATTCTCCTCCTCGAAGTGCAGCACCGCGCGTACCTCGTCGGCATCGACGAGTTCGCGGATGGCCCGCTCGGCGTCCGCGGCGGCCAAGGCGTCGTAACTGCGGATCGGCAGCTCGGAGGGCAGCGTCACGTCCACGTCGAGATCGACCGCCGGCTCCGCCAACGGCACGGGGTCGATGACCGGCTCAGGCTCGGGCGGCGCGGCGTCGGAGCGCTTCGCTGCCGGCGGCTTCGGTGTGGGCGCAGCCACGGGCCCGGGGTCGGGGGTGACGCGCGCAGCCGGTGATGAAGCCGGCCGCTGGACCACCTTGCGGATGAGGCCGACGGCGAGCACCGGGAAGGCCAGCCTCTTGGCCACCTTGCCGCCCACTCGGACCACGCGGACGGGGAAAGCCAACACGGAGCGGGTCATGAAAGCAGTCCTTCGGGTCGGTGACGGTTGTGGATCAGACCTTCAGCGCGAACCAGACGGTCTTGCCGTCGGCGTCGAACTCGTGCCCCCATGCATCACTGACCAGATCCACGAGAAGCAGGCCTCGGCCACCCTCGGCGTCAGGGTCGGGAGTGCGCGGCTCCGGAGAACCAGGCTCGGAATCGCGGACCCGGACCTGCAGGGAGTTGTCGCCGGCGCAGCGCACCTGCAACTCGATCGGCGGGGCGCCGTAGCGGACAGCGTTGGTCACCAGCTCGGAAACCAGAAGCTGCGCCTCCTCGACCACGGCACCCTCGTGGCTGCCGCAGCAGGCCTGGGCCAGAAATTCGCGAGCGACGCGGGGGGCAGTGGCATCCGAAGGAAGGACCACATGGCGGGGGCTCATCGTGCAAGACACAGCCCTGACCTCCTTGGATGACGCTGACTTCGGGGTCGCAGCTACCCGGTGCCACGCGTGGGCGAAACCTGCTCAGGCCGAGGTCTCAATCACCGGCCAGATGTCGGGCTGCGTGCCGTCCAGATCGTGAAAGCCGTACTCCTTGGCCAGGCGCCCGGAGTCGACCGAGGCCTGGTTCCAGCGCGCCCGGTCGGCGTCGGCGGCGATCGCGGCCACCGCGCGGCCGACGAAACGCGGGCTCTCCGAGCGCGGCGAAGCCGGGCGGGGCGGTCCGGCCGACGGCCTCGCGCCAGGTCTCCTCGGTGATGCCGGAACGCCTCGAGCATGAGCTCGGAGCGCAGCCAGCCCGGCGTGATCGCCAGCGCGGTCGCCCCGTGCTGCGCGAGCTCGTGACCCTGCGAGAACGCGAGCCGGTTCACGGCCACCTTGGCCAGGTCGTAGAAGACCGAGATGCGGTACTGCGCGGCGTTGTAGGCCGTGGTGCCGTCGGTGATCTCGACCAGCAGGCCGCCGGGCCGGGTGATCAGCAGCGGCAGCAGATGGTGCGAGGTGATCAGGTGGGTGTCGATCGCGAGGCGCAGGATGCGCAGACCGGCGTCGAGATCGTGCTCCCAGATCGGGGTGTTCCACTGAGCCGGACCGCCCTTGAGCAGCTCGGCGCCCCAGATGTCGTTGACCAGCACGTCGATGTGGCCGTACTCCGAGCGCAGCCGCTGCGCGAGCGCGCCGACCTGGGTGCTGTCCAGGTGGTCGACCGGCATCGCGACACCGGTCCCGCCGAGCGGAATCGACCAGCTCGGCGGTCTCCTCGATCGTCTCCGGGCGGTCGTAGTCCGAGCGCAGGGTCTTGGTCCGGCTGCTGCGCCCCGTGCAGATCACGGTGGCCCCGGCCTCACCGAGCGCGGCGGCGATGCCGCGGCCGGCTCCCCGGGTCGCACCGGCGACGACCGCGATGCGGCCCCTCAGGGCTTCGGGATCGGGTTCCCAGTCCATGCCCAGCACTTTCCCATCGTTTCCGGCCGGGGCCACCCGGGTATTACCTCATCACCTGAGGGCGGCCGAGGAGAAGGCAGATCGGCGAGCGCCCAGAGCCCAGACGTGCCGGGTGTACGCCACGTTCGGCCGCCTTCAGGACCAGCGCCGCATCGGTGCGAGACTGCCCCCATGCGCGCCTGGCAGGTCACCGAACTCGGCGAGCCCCGTGACGTCCTCCGGCTCGCGGACCTCGACGTCCCCGCTCCCGACCCCACCCAGGTCGTCGTGCGCACGCTGGCGACGGCGGCGAACTTCCCCGACGTCCTCATGTGCCGCGGGCAGTACCAGGAGCGGCCCGAGCTGCCCTTCACGCCCGGCGTCGAACTGTGCGGCGAGGTGACCGCGGTGGGTGCGGACGTCACCGGCGTCGGGATCGGCGACCGCGTGATGGGGATGCCGCTGCGCCGGCACGGCGGGTTCGGCGAGTACGCGGTGCTGCCCCGGTGACCTCGTGTTTCCCGCACCGCCCACGCTGAACGACGCCGAGGCCTCGGCGTTCATGATCGCCTACCAGACCGGTTGGTTCGCGCTGCACAAGCGGACCAGCCTCCGCCCCGGTGAGACGCTGCTCGTGCACGCCGCCGCCGGCGGTGTCGGCAGCGCGGCGATCCAGCTCGGCAAGGCGGCCGGCGCCACCGTGATCGGCGTGGTCGGCGGGCCGGCCAAGGCGGCGTACGCCCGTGACCTCGGCGCCGACCTGGTGATCGACCGCCACACCGAGAACTTCGTCACGGTGGTCAAGGAGTTCACCGACGGCCGCGGTGTCGACGTCGTGTACGACCCAGTCGGCGGCGACGCCTACACCGGTTCGACGAAGTGCATCGCCTTCGAGGGCCGGATCCTGGTGATCGGATTCGCCGGCGGCACGATCCCGACCCCGGCGCTGAACCACGCGCTGATCAAGAACTACTCCATCATCGGCTTGCACTGGGGGTACTACCGGGAAAAGGACCCCTCCGCCCTGTTCTCCTGTCACGCCGAGCTGGAGAAGCTCGTCGCCGACGGCTCGATCCGGCCCCTGATCAGCGAACGGATCACCCTGGAGCAGGTACCGCACGCGCTGCAGCGTCTCGGCGACGGCGACACCGTGGGGCGGATCTGCTACGTCGCGTGACGCGTATCTCTGCGCCGGGACGAGTGCGATGAACCTGCGCCGGGAACACTCCCGGCAGCGGCCCGACGCGGCCGGTTCTGCGGAGGTTCGACGTGATCGGATTCATCGTTGCCGGCCTGATCATCGGCCTGCTCGCCCGCCTCATCAAGCCCGGTAAGCAGAACCTGGGACTCCTCGCCACCCTCGGCCTCGGCCTGGTGGGCTCGGTCATCGGAGGTTCGATCGCCGCCGCGATCGGCACCGGCGACATCATGGAGCTGGACATGCTCGGCTTCATCTGCGCTGTGGTGGCTGCCTTCCTGTTGATCGGCGTGGCCGAGGCCATCGCGCCGAAGCGCGACAAGAAGAAGCACTCCGCACACCGGTGACGCTCTGACGCTACGTCAGAGCGCAACGACCATCTTGCCGTCGTTGTCTCCGCGCAAGACCCGCCGTAACGCCTCGGGGGCGTTGTCCAAACCATGGACAACGTCCTCGCGGTGTTCAGCCGGCCGTCGGCGACCCAGCCGGCCAGCTTCGTCAGCGCCTCGGCGTAGCGGTCGGCGTAGTCGAGCACGATGAAGCCCGCCATCACTCCTCGCTGGCGGATCAGCATCCGGTAGGCCGCGGGCCCGACCGGCTTGCCGTTGTCGTTGTAGCTGGCGATCGCCCCGCACAGCACGACCCGGCCGCCCTGGGCCAGCCGGGTCAGCGCGAGGTCGAGCACCGGCCCGCCGGTGTTGTCGAAGAAGACATGCACCCCGTCCGGGCAGGCCTCGTCGAGCAGCTTGCGCAGATCCGGCGAGCGGTAGTCCAGCGCCGCGTCGAAGCCCAGCTCGAGGAGCCAAGCGCGCTTGGCCTCGGTGCCGGCCAGGCCCACCACCCGACACCCGGCGATCTTGGCCAGCTGCCCCACCAGGGAACCGGTCGCCCCGGCCGCCGCCGAAATCAGCACGGTCTCCCCCGGCTGCGGCTTCCCGATGTCGAACAAGCCCCAGTACGCGGTCTGCCCGTTCATGCCCAGCACGCCGAGCGAGAGGACCGGGTCGACGCCGGCCGGCAGCATCCAGGCGCCTGCGGCGTCGTCGACCACGGCGTACTGCTGCCAGCACAGCTTCCCGCCCACCCAGGCACCGAGCGGGAAGCGCGGGTTGCGGGAGTCCACCACCTGGCCGACGCCGAGGCTGAGCATCGGCAGGCCGGGCCGGGCCTCGTAGCCGTAGGCGCCGCCGGGGTTCATCCAGATCCGCTGCGCCGGGTCCACCGACAGGTAGCGCACCCGCACCACGGCCTGACCCGGTGCGACATGGGGAACGCGATCGGTGACGGTTTCGAAGCACGAGTCGTCCGGCTCGCCGCTCGGGTGCTCGCGCAGCAGGATCTTCCGGTTGTTGACCAGGTCCATGGCCCGACCCTGCCACGCCTGGCCCGTGCGTGCCCATCGCCGGAATCGGGGACGAAACCAGGCCCTGCTCCGTTGCCGTAACGGATACGGCCCAGCACGATGGGCACTTCTGACGCTCTGCCAGTCCCGTCCCCCGGTGAGGACCGCCCGATGAGTTCTGCTCCCGCTCCGCGATTGATCTCGGACCGCCTTGCGTACTGGGCGACGGAAATGGCTGAACAGCCCGCCCTGCGGTATCAGGGGCAGGAGCGGACCTGGCGGGAGTGGAACGACCACCTGGAGCGGCTCGCGGGTGCCCTGGCCGGGCTCGGCATCACCCGGGGCAAGGTCGTCGCCACCTACGACAAGAACCACCCCTCGTGCCTGGACCTGACCCTGGCCGCCGGCGCGATCGGGGCGGCGCACGCGATCGCGAACTGGCGCCTGTCGGCCGAGGAGGTCGCCTACGTCCTCAACGACTCCGGCGCGGAGGTCGTGTTCGTCGGCGCCGAGTTCGCGAAGGTGCTCGAGTCGGTGCGGGACTCGCTGCCCTCCGTCCGCGAGGTCGTGGTGGTCGGGTCCGGCGAGGGCTACGCCGACCAGCTCGACGCCTTGATCGCGGCCGCGACCCCGGCGCCGCTGGCCGGCGCCGAGTCCGACGACACCATGTTGATCCTCTACACCTCCGGCACCACCGGGTTTCCCAAGGGCGCGATGTTGTCCCACGCCAACCTCATCGCGCACTCCGAGGCCCTGGCGCCGGAGTTCGGGGCCACCCACGAGGACCGCTACCTGCTCGCCATGCCGCTGTTCCACGTCGGCGGCACCTGCCCCGGCCTCGGCTGCATCCACGTCGGGACGCCCATCACCCTCACGCGCGAAGCGACGCCGGAGCACCTGTTCCCGGGCCTCGCCGGCGCGACGCACGCGTTCTTCGTCCCCGCGCTGTTCGCGGCTCTGCTCCAGGCCGGCGAGGCCGGCGTGAAGGCGCTGTCGAACCTGAAGCTGCTCTCCTACGGCGCCGCCCCGATGCCGGCTCCGATCATGCGCGCGTCGCTCGAGGCGTGGCCGCAGGCCAAGTGGCTCCAGGTGTACGGCATGACCGAACTCTCCGGCGCCGTCGTCGCCCTGAACGACGCGGCCCACCGCGACCCGGAGCACCCGGAGCGACTCGCCGCGGCCGGAGTCGCGATGTCGGGCAGCGAGATCCAGGTCGTCGACCCCTCGACCCTGGAGCCGGTACCGGCCGGGACCCCGGGCGAGGTGTGGATCCGCGGCGGAACCGTCATGACGGGCTACCTGAACAAGCCCGAGGCGACCGCGGACACCATCACCGCTGATGGCTGGCTCCGCACCGGCGACGTAGGTCACCTGGACGACGAGGGCTTCCTGTTCATCTCCGACCGCGTCAAGGACATGATCATCACCGGCGGCGAGAACGTGTACTGCCCCGAGGTGGAGCGCGTCCTCTCCGAACACCCGGACCTGCTCGAGGTCGCCGTCATCGGCGTCCCCCACGAGAAGTGGGGCGAGGCCGTGAAGGCCGTCGTCGTCGCGAAGCCGGGTGCCACCGTCGACCCGGACGAGGTCATCGCCTACACCCGCGAGCGCCTCGCCCACTTCAAGGCTCCGACCTCCGTCGACGTCATCGACGCACTTCCCCGCAACGGCGCGCAGAAGGTCCTCAAGACCGAGCTGCGGAAGCCGTACTGGGAAGGCCGCGAGCGCCAGGTCTGACCCCGCTCCCTCCACCCCACCCTTACGTCAGCGAGAGGGTGGTTTGCAGCAGCGGTACAGGGGCGATGAGGGCGCCGCACTCCTCGCAGACGTGGACATCGGCGGCGTGGCACGACCGGAAGCGTTGGGGACTCCACGTCGTGCGCGACGGGGTGGTTGGGCAGATAGATCAGGGCGAGCACGAAGCCGAGCAGCGAGACCCCCACGGCCACGAAGCAGCCCATCTGCAGGGCGTCGATGAAGGCCTGCTGGGCGAAGCCGACGATGCTCGGATCGCCGGTCTGCGCGGACACCGCCATGGCGGCCCCGACCGAGTCGCGGGCCGGTTCGAGCATCGCGGGGTTGGTGATGTCCTCGGCCAGACTCTCGCGGTAGACCGAGAGCGAGACGCTGCCGATCACCGCGACGCCGAGGGTGCCGCCGAGCTCGCGGGTGGCGTCGTTGACCGCGGATCCGATGCCCGCCTTCGCCGCCGGGACCACACCCATGATCGCTTCGGTCGCCGGCGCGCTGGTCAAGCCCATGCCGAGGCCGATCGTCACCATCTGGCCGACGATCGGCAGGTAGCTGCGTGTTCTCGTCGCAGGTGGAGACCCAGTAGAACCCGCCGACCAGGAACAGCGCGCCGGTGCAGACCACCAGTTTGGTTCCGAAGCGGACCGCGAGCGGGGTGCCGAGCAACGATCCACCGGCCACCGCGATCGCGACCGGGATCTGCCGCAGGCCCGCCTCGAGCACACCCCAGCCGAGCACGAACTGCGCGTACTGGCTGATCAGGAAGACGAAGCCGAACAAGGCGAAGAACGAGAACGTGACGGCACCCGAGGCCGCGGTGAAGCGCAGGTTGGTGAACAGGCGGACGTCGAGCATCGGCTGCGCGACGTGGCTCTCCCAGAGCGCGAACCCGATCAGCAGGCAGACCGCGGCGCCGAAGTCGCCGAGGCGTGGCCGAGGAGCCCCAGCCCCGCTCCGGGGCCTGGATGATCGCGTAGACCAGCGTGCCGAGCATCGCCGTGGACAGCACCAGGCCGACGTAGTCCAGTCGCGGGTACGGAGGGATCCCGGCTGGTCGGGACGTAGTAGATCGCCAGGACCAGCGTCAACGACGGCGACGCCGGCGCAGAACAGGAACGCCGCGCCCCAGTAGGTGCCCTCGACCATGGCCCCCCCGATGATCGGGCCGACCGCCACCGAGGCGCCGGTGGCTGCGCCCCAGATGCCGATCGCCTTCGCGCGCTCCTTCCGGTCGGGAAAGACGTTGGAGATGATCGACAGCGTGGTCGGGAAGACGACCGCGGCGCCGAGGCCGGCGACGGCGCGCCAGAGCGATCAGCCACCTCCGCGTTGGGCGCGAACGCGGACAACGTCGAGGCCACGATGTAGATCGCCAGGCCGGTCATCAGTGCGCCCTTGCGGCCGAACCGGTCCGAGAGCGACCCGGCCGCGAGCACGAACGCGGCGAAGACCAGGTTGAACGCGTCGACGATCCAGAGCAGGTCCTGGGTGGAGGCGTCCAGCTCGCGCGTCAGCGTCGGCAGCAGGATGTTGACGATCATCGTCGCGACCATCACGCAGAAGACGGCCAGGCACAGCACGGTCAGCGTGGCCCAGCGGTTGACCTCCCGCTGCATCGCACCCTCACCGACCCGTCCGTCCTCGCCCGACGTTCTTGCAGACGGCTCCGCCCGGACGAACTCATCGGACGGGCGGGGCTCGCACCTTTGTAGAACGTAGTTCCACAAGGTTCAAGGGTCAATCAAACGCTAGCGCCGGTGGTAGCCGTTGTTGACAACGGTTCCCATTATCGGTTGGAGCGGTGCGCAGATGGTCGTCGCGATGCCGACTGGTCGCGCGTCATCAACTTCGACGACTACGGCTCCCTGCTCGAGCTGGCCCGCAACTCCCTGATCGCCGGGCATCGCGGTCGCCCTCGTCGCCGGGCTGCTCTCCCCGTTCGTCATGACCCGGGACCTGCCGTTCGCCGTGCACGGCATCAGCGAGCTGTCCTTCGCCGGCGCCGCGGGCGCGCTGCTGCTGGGCACCAGCGTGGTGCTGGGCTCGATCGCCGGGTCGCTGATCGCCGCCCTGCTGCTCGGCGCGCTCGGCACCCGGGCCCGCGACCGCAACTCCCTCGTCGGGGTCCTGATGCCGTTCGGGCTCGGGCTCGGGCGTGCTCTTCCTCGCGCTCTACGAGGGTCGCGCGGCCAACAAGTTCGGGCTGCTGACCGGCCAGATCATCGCCGTCGACGACCCCAAGATGGGCGCGCTGCTGTGCATCTGCGGCGTGGTCGCCGCGGTGATGGCGGTGATCTGGCGGCCGCTGACCTTCGCCAGCGTCGACCCGACGTCGCGGTCGCCCGCGGGATCAACGTGCGGCTGCTCTCGATCGTGTTCATGCTGCTGCTCGGGCTGACCATCGCCGCCGCGATCCAGATCATCGGCGCCCTGCTGGTGCTCGCCCTGCTCTGCACCCCGGCCGCGGCCGCGATGCAGGTCAGCGCGTCCGCCCGGATGATCACGCTGCTCTCGGTCGGCCTTCGCGACGGTCGTCGATGGGCGGCGGGATCCTGCTCGCGCTCGGCAGCGAGGTCCCGATCAGCCCCTACGTGACGACGCTGTCGTTCCTCATTTACGCCGTCTGCCGCGGATCGGGAGCAGGACGGACCCGCCGCGGCTGGGCAGTACGGCCACAGCCAGCCATGTCGTCAGCGGCACCGCGGCGAGGATCCCGATGCTGCCGACCGCCGTGCGCACCACCTCGGTCGCGACCACCTCGCTGGTGAGCAGGTCCCCCGTCGACCGGCCGCCCCCGGTGAACAGCAGCAGCAGCGGCAGCGCGGCCCCGGCGTAGGCCAGCACCAGGGTGTTGACCGTCGAGGCGATGTGCGCGCGGCCCACGCGGTTCGCGGCGGCGAACAGCGCCGTGCGTGGCATCGACGGGTCGGCCCGGTGCAACTCGGCGACCGTCACGGCCTGAGTGACCGTCACGTCGTCGAGCACCCCGAGCGAGCCGATGATGATCCCGGCCAGCAGCAGGCCGCGCACGTCCACGTCCGGGTAGGAGGCGCTGATCACGCCGGCGTCCTCGCCGGCCAGCCCGGTGAAGTGGGCGGCATTGGTGAACACCAGCCCGAGCAGTCCGGTGAGCAGCAGCGCTCCGAGCGTGCCGAGCACCGCGACCGAGGTCCAGACATTCACCCCGTGGGTCAGGTAGAGCACGGCGAACATGATCACCGCGGACCCGACCACCGCGACCAGCAGCGGCGACGAGCCGTCGAGGATCGCCGGCAGCACGAACAGCACGAGCACCGCGAAGCTGACCACCAGCCCGCCGAGCGCGGCCAGTCCCCGCAGCCGGCCGGCCGCGAGCACCACGACCACGAACAACAACCCGAGCAGCAGGAGCGGGCGACCGCGCTGGAAGTCGATGACCTGATACTGCGACCCGGGCGGTGCGTCCGGGCCGTAGACCATGACCACCTTGTTCCCGGTGGACAGCGTCGGGGCGCCGATTCCGGCCGGCGCCGGGACCGAGACGGTCTGCCCCTCGCCCGGGCCGGCGGTGATCCGCACGTCCGCCTGCGGGCAGGCGGTGGGGCCGGTGCCGCAGTCGCCGGGCTGGACGGCGGTGACCGTCCCCCGCGCCAGATCCCGGTCCAGCCCCTGACTGTTGTGCGCGGTCTGCTCGCCCGGCCACATCACGAGCATGGCGATCAGCGCAGCCAGCGCGGCTGGGACCAGGATCAGGGCGAGCACCCGGCCGGCCCCCGGCGGCGCGGGCGGTGCCGCCTCCGCGGCCCCGCGGCCGTGACCGTGGCCGTGGGTCATCACTCGTAGGGGTTCTGCGGCTTTTCGGCCGGCTCGACCTGGACGGCCTCCAGCGCGGGCACGGCCCTCGAGGGGTCGGCCCCACCGCTGGCCTGGTAGCGGCCGACCACCCGCACCCAACTGTCGGTGGGCGGAGCGTCGGCGCCGCGGATCTCGACCTTGGTGGCCAGCGCGTCCGCCGCGCAGCAGGACAGCGACATCCGGGTCAGGAACCATCCCCCGGCCTTGCGCGGGCTCACGAACCCGATCATCTCGACCGTGCGGCCGGTCAAGGTCGGCCGTCGTCCCAGACTGCGCGCACGCCGTACTCGCCGAGGGCCAACGGGACCGGGTCGCCGGTGGGAGCGCGGCGAAGTCGCTGGATGCCGGCTCGCGCGACGGTCCCGGAGTCGCGTTCGGCAGCCCACGACCCCAGCGCGGGCGGCGCGACGAACCCGATCGCGAGCACCGGCAGCACCAGCAGCCACCCCGACCGGGGGGCGTGCGTGCGTGCTCGTCTCTCCCGCAAGGGGTCTCCATACCACAGCGGGCCGGCTGATCGACGCAGCGCGACGAGCTCCGCGATGCCGATCCCGAGAAAGACGAGCGCGTCAAGCAGCAGCGGGATGTGCATCGCCGGTTTCAGGTAGTTCAGGTACCGGCCGTCCACGGCGATGGAACCCAGCGCGGCACCGACCATGACATCAGCACTGCCTGGTAGGTCCGGCTCATGGAGGCGCGCTTCACAGCAGCACCGTCCCGACAGCAGGCTGGCCCCGACGGCGACGGCGAAGGTCACCGGCGCGAACCACAGCGTGAACCGTCGGCCGAAGGTGCCGGCCTGCAGCGCGATCAGCTTGACGTCGACCGCCGGGCCGACGACCAGGAACGCCAGCCGCGCGGTGAGCGGGAACGCCGTCAGCGAGGCCGCGACGAACGCGTCGGCCTCCGAGCAGACCGCGAGGGGAACGGCGAGCACAGCCAGCACCAGGACGGCGACCAGCAGGTCACCGCCGAGGGTAGTCCAGCGCCGACTGCGGCACCGCGACGTTCAGCGTCGCCGCGGTCAGCCCGCCGACCACCAGGAAACCCCCGGCGTGGGTGAGGTCGTGGGCGACGCTGGTGCGGAACACCTGCCCCGGGACGCCCCGTGCGCCGGTTCCGGCCGCGGCGCCGGTCGCATCCAGGACGTCTCGACCGAATCGCAGCCACAGCCAGCCCACGACAACGGCCGTCAGCAAGGAGGCGACAAACCGCGCGACGACCATCTCCGGCATTGCCGGGGAACGCAACCGCGGTGGCACCATCACCACCGGATTGATCGCCGGCGCGGAGAGCAGGAAGGCCAGCGCCGCGGCCGGCGGGATGCCACGCCGGATCAGGCTCGCCGCCACCGGCACTGACGCACACTCACAGCCGGGCAGCACCGCGCCGGCCATGCCCGCGACGGGAACGGCGGCCGCCGGACCGTTCGGCAATGCGCGGCGCATCAGCGACGGCGGGACGAACGTCGTGATCGACGCGCTCAGCAGAACCCCGAGCACGAGGAACGGCATCGCCTGGGTGACGACCGAGACGAAGACCGTCGCCCAGGTGCTGATCGCCGGCCGGTCGAGCAAATCCATGACCTCGCCGCGGGCCAGCGCGGTGCCGGCGAAGGCGAGCACGAACAGTGCGACGGTGCCGCCGTCCAGCGCCGCCTCGCACCCCGGCGCCGGCCACCCTTCGAGCCGCCCCCGTAACCTGATCGACCACCGTTCGAGTTTCTCCCGGTTTGCGCGGCGCCCCGGGAGGCGCTAGGGCGCGTCGCCGGTGAATTGCGCGCGCCGAGGGGAGGACATACGCTGACCTTATTGATAACGGTTCCCATTTCGCGTTAGCCCCAGGGGTGTGTCGGGTGCATTGGTTCGTCATTGACCGCGATGGCCGGAGTGCTCGTGCTCGGCGGATGCGGGGGTCGACGACGACTCCGACGCCTGCCGAGGCACCGCCACCGGGAACCCAGACCTCCGGCCCGGCGCCTCCGGCCGATTCCAGGTGGTCGCCTCACCGACGTCTACGCCGACATCGTGCGCACGATCGGCGGCGACCGGTTGACGTCCAGGCCCTCGCGTCCTCCGACAGCGGGGCTGACCCGCACAGCTACGAGGCGACCGCCCGCGACCAGCTGGCGGTGAAGGACGCGGCACCTCGTGATCAGCAACGGCGGCCACTACGACGAATTCTCACCCGCGCCCGGGACGCGGCCGGCGGCGAACGCACCGTGCTGACCGCGGTCACCGAGGCCCACCACGAGGACGAGGGCGAAGCCGCGGTGGCCAGCAGTCCGACGCCGCACGACCACGGCGAGGAAGCCAACGAGCACGTCTGGTACGACCTGAAGGCGATGAACGCCCTCGCTACCGGATCGCCGGCGCCTTGTCGGCGCTGCGCCCGGCCGACAGCGCCGTCTTCACCTCCCGGCCGGGGCGTTCCAGAACGAACTGTGCGACCTGAGGGACCGTCAGGACGCGATCCGCGAGAAGCACAACGGCGTCGCGGTCGCGGTGACCGAACCGCTCCCGCTGTACCTGCTCGCCGACTGCGGCCTGGTGGACGAGACGCCGGAGGGGTTCAGCGAAGCCATCGAGGAAGGCACCGACGTCCCG
>CAVRLI010000006.1:0-24977 GCA_963722375.1 uncultured Actinomycetota bacterium | reverse complement strand
GGGCGTGGTGAAGATCGACATCTTGGCTGTTCTGGCGGCGGTCCCGGCGATGGTCGATGCCGGAAAGGCCGTGATGGACAGCATCGAACGTCCGGCGGTTGGCGGAGAAGGGCGGGACGCATGAAGCTCAACCCAGGCGGCCGCCGCCCGCTGCGACCTGGACGTCCTGGCCGCGGATTCCCAGTGGATCCGCGGCCGGCCTTGTCGAGGAGATGGCAGGCCTGCGCCGGCACTACGACCGCACCATCCCGCGCCTCCGCGAGCAGGCCGCGTCGCTGTCCGAGCCGCACTTCACGCCGCAGACGGCGTTCTCCATCCTGCGCACCCTCGTCCGCTTCTGCTGGTTCACCCTGCTCGGCGTCTTCGGGGAGGTCGGCTCGTTCGTTCGCCGAAGGGGGGCCCAAAGGGAGCACCGCGAGCGAAAGTTCGGCCGGCCCTCGCCGCGGTCCGGCGGGCGCGGCGGCTCGTGCGCGCCGGCGGGCCGGCCTACGTCAAGGTCGGACAGGGCATCGCGACCGCGCGGGCGTCCTGCCCGACGAGTGGGTCGCCGCCTTCGCCTGGTGCCGGGACGAGGTGCCCGCCATGCCGCCGGGCGAGGCCGCCCGCGCGGTGGAGGCCACCCTGGGCAAGCCGCTGGATGCGGTCTTCGCCTCCTTCGACCCCGAGCCGCGCGCGGCGGCCAGCATCGCGCAGGTCCACGACGCGGTGCTGCTCGACGGCACCGAGGTCGTCGTCAAGGTGCAGCGCCCAGGGCTGCGGCGCCGCTTCGGGGCCGACTTCCGCGTCATGGCCGTCCTCGCCGCCGCCACCACCAGCCTCAGCAAGTCCGCGCGGATGAGCAACGCCGGCGAGATCCTGCCGCTGGCCGCCGAGATCAACCTCATCGAGCTGGACTTCCGGCTCGAGGCGCTGAACATGATCCACGTCGCCGCCGCCGGTGAGGCGCGGGCACGGGTTTCGTCCGGGTGCCGCGGCCGATCCCAGGGCTGGTCACCTCCGACGTGCTGGTCATGGAGCGCGTCGACGGCGTCCCCTACACCGCGCGCGCGAGAAGTACGGCGACGCGATCGACGGCGACAAGCTGCTGCAGCTCGCGGCCGCCGGCGTCCTTGAGCACGCCTTGATCTACGGCGTCTTCCACGGCGACCTGCACTCGGGCAACGTGCTGATCACCGAGTCCGGGACCATCTCTCTCGTCGACTACGGCGTCTGCGGCCGCATCGACGCCCGCGAGCGCGCGCTGTTGGTGCGGATGCTGATCGCGTCGATGCAGCAGGACTCGCGCGGTCAGGTGATGGCGGCGGTCGAGATGGGCGCGCTGCCCGACGGTGCCGACATCGAGGCGGCCGTCGCCGAGCTCGACAAGTACCAGAACCTGGTCACCGAGTTCACCGACGCGTCCTTCAGCCAGCTCGACCTGACGCTGATCACGCGTCAGATGAAGGCGATGATTACGTCGCTGATGAAGATCGGTTTCAAGACGCCCAAGGAACTGGCCCTGTTCAGCCGCAACATGCTGTATCTGCAGGGTTTCGCAACGTCACTGGCGCCCGAGGCCAACATGCTCGCCGTACTGGAGTCTTTGCTGGCCCATATGACCGGAAAGTACCCGGTTGAGCTGACAACCATCATGATGGGTGCTCTGATCAAGCCAGCGGCAGCTCCAACCGTGGAGACCGCCGTGGAGCCGACGCTGGAGACGGTGGTGGAGTCCTGATGCGCCTGTCGCCCTCGGTCCCCGTCCTGGTCACCGCCGTCGCGCTGGCCGGTGCCGCTGTGCTTCCGCTGTCCGCCGCCTTGGCGGCCCCGGTCGCAGCGCAGGAGACCTTCATCCCCGGCACCGGTTCGTCCTCCGCGAGCATCGCCCGGGTGACGATCCGCTCGTCCGGCCTCGGGGTCGGCGTCGGCTTCGGGGTGACCCGCACCCGCTACGCCGGGAACCAGGGCAACGCCGAGGCCGAGAGCGTCGATGCCGGCCTGCTCGGCACCCTGTCCAAGGCACCGATCGCGTGTGACGTCGCGCCGGGCGCGCTGTTCCCCGAGGGCTCGATGCCGACGGGCGTCGCAGTGTCCTCCGGTGGCGGACCGGCGGAGGCGCGCACCGCCTCGGCCGGAGCTGGTACCCCGATCGAGCTCGGGACCCAGTACGGCTCGGCCGCGCCGAACAGCAAGGCCGACGCCGTCGTCGAGGGCTCGCGCATCAACCTGCAGGGCATCATGACGGCGACCGGCGGCGCGTCGACCTCGGCCGCCAAGCTCGTCCCCAACACCCAGCGCGCGGCCAGCGCCAGCAGCAGCATGGGCAGCCTGTCCCTCGCCGACGGCGCGGTCGTGCTGGAAGGCCTGCGCTGGGCCGCGTCGCACCGCACCGGCGCGGAGAACGACTCCGCTGCCGGCTTCACCCTCGGCTCCATGCGGATCAACGGGCAGTACTTCCCCGCCTCCGGCGCCGAGGAGCTCAAGACCGCACTCGACGCCGCCAACACCGCGTTGGCACCGACCGGGCTCTCTTTGAACGCGCCCGTGGTGACCAGGACCCCGACCGGCATCGCGGTCAGCCCGCTGCGCCTGACGGTGTCGACCACCCCGGAGATGCGCAAGGTGATCGGCCCGGCCCTGGAAGCAATTCAGCCGCTGCGCACGCAGTTGCTGGACCTGGTCAAGCCCCTGCAGGCCAGCCCGGACTGCGGGTTCGCCAAGGGGCTCGGCTTCGGCTACCTGATCGCCGACCTCGCGCTGCTCGCGCTCGGCGACAACGGCGGCATCGACTTCGACCTCGGCGGCGCCCGCGCGGGCACCGAGTCCGCCACCTACGCCAACCCGTTCGCCTACACCCCGCTGCTTCCCGGTGGCGTGCCGCTGCCGGGCGTCCTGCCGCCTGACCTCGGCGCCGCACCCGGCACCGGTCCGCTCGCGCCGGGTGTCCTCCCGGTCGCCCCGGCCACGTTGACCCCGACCTCGGGCCAGCTCCTCCCGGTGTCGCTCGGTTGCCGCTCCACGCACGAGGACGGCGGCGGTTGTGCCACGAGTCGCGGTGGCCTCGCGGCCGGGCTCATCCTCGCCCTCGTCGTCCTGATCGCCGCCGCCGACCGACTGCGCGCCAGACGGTCCTGACGCCCCGTCAGGCCACACACCCGAACTGCCCGCCCGCTGCGGGTCACCGCCGACCCGGAGGACCGCCGGAATGAAACTTCACCGCCCGGCCCGCACCCTCGGGGCCGCGCCGCGCCGCCTCCTCGGCGGCTACGGACCCCTGCTCGCCCTCGCCATCGCCTTCGTGCTGATCGTGACGCTGGTCCCGACCATCGCGCGCGAGGAGAACGTCGTCGCCGGCAGCGACACCGGGACCGTCGGCACCGACCCGACCGACCTCGGTGGCGCCGGCCTCGCCAACCCCGGTGCCCCGCTCGTCCCGGGCGGGCCGGGTACGCCCGGCACGGTCAACCCCCAGGGCACCGGCTCCGGCAAGCCCGCCTCGGCCGCCGCCGGCGTGTGCGCGGACCGCAAGGTGCAGGTTCCCGGCGACCCGTACTCCCCGCCGTGCATCGCCTGGCCGCCCGGCAAGGACAACGGCGGCGCCACCTACCGCGGCGTCACCAAGGACAAGATCCGGATCGGCTTCCGCATCCCGGTCGAGAACATCAAGGACTTCCAGTCCACGATCGGTGACCTGGCCGGCGACAAGGCCAACTCCATCCCGCAGGCGACGGAGCAGGACTTCCGGCGCACGATCCAGAACCTGGTCACCTACTTCGAGCGCAACTTCCAGCTCTACGGCCGCAAGATCGAACTGGTGGAGTGGCAGGGCAAGGGCTCGGTCTTCAACGAGATCGTCGGCGCCGGCCAGGAGGCCGCGAACGCGGACGCCATCAAGGCGGCCAAGGAGCTCAACGTCTTCGCCGACGTCAGTGCGTTCACCCAGCCCTACGCCGACGCTCTCGCCCGCCAGGGCGTGCTCTCGATCGGCGCGCTGTACATGTCGCGCGAGTGGTTCGCGGAGCGCGCAGCCGTACGCGTGGAGCCCCTTCCCGGACTGCACCTCCCTGTCCGAGACGATCGCCGAGTACATGAACAAGCGCGTCTTCGGCTACCCCGCGGACCACGCCGGTGCCGGCATCAAGGGCAAGCCGCGCAAGGTCGGCCTGATCACGCCGGACAACCCCGAGTACCAGCAGTGCGCCAACGCCGGGGAGAAGGTGATCGAGGCGGCCGGCAACAAGGCCACCCGGTACAACTACACCCTCGACCTCGCGACGCTCTCGGACCAGGCCAACAACATCGCGGCCAAGATGAAGGCCGACGGCATCACCACCATCGTGCTGGCCTGCGACCCGCTGCTGCCGCTGCTGCTCACCTCGCGGTTCTCCCAGCAGAACTACTACCCCGAGTACATCGTCACCGGCGTCGCGCTGATGGACTCCTCCGTCCTCGGCCAGCTCTACGACTCCTCGCAGTGGCAGCACGCGTTCGGGCTGTCGATGCTGGGCGAGGAACAGCCGCAGCAGGCGAGCTACGCCTACGCCGCGATCAAGTCGGTCGACCCCGACAGCGAGCCGATCTTCGGGGCCGACATCTTCTACTACTTCTTCTACCAACTGGCCACGGGCCTGCAGATGGCCGGCCCGAACCTGTCGCCGAAGACCTTCGCGGCCGGCATGCGGGCCTACCCGGGTGGCGCCGGCCCGGCCGGCACCTGGGCCTACCCGAAGGACACCTACTCGCCGTACCGGGACGCCCGCGAGATCTGGTGGGACCCCGAGGCGATCTCCACCTACAACGGCGCCAAGGGTGCCTACGTCTCGGACAACAAGCGCTACAAGCCGGGCAAGTGGCCGAAGGGTGCCGGTGCGGCCGCGCAGCTCGGTGCGCTGGCGAGGGATCCCGCGACGGTGCGTGAGTCGTGAGCACCCATAGGTCTGACGCCACGTCAGGCCCGTCGGGACTGCTGGCCAAGTTGCCGCAGGGACAGGTGGCCATCGGTGCCGGCGTGGTCGTGGCGCTGCTGATCGCGTCGCAGATCGCCCCCGACAAGATCCCGCTCGGCGTGCGTCATCCTCGGCGCGCTCCTCGGCACCGGTACCGGGCTGCTCGCCGTCGGCCTGGTGCTGACCTACCGCAGCCACCGCGTCGTCAACTTCGCCCTGGCCGGCATCGGCGGCTTCGGCGCCTCGGTCGCGATCGGGCTGCACCTGGGCCAGGGCGTGCCCTGGCCGATCGCGATCATCCCCGGCATCGCGGTCGGCCTCCTGAGCGGTGCGCTCGTCGAGCGCGTCGTGATGCGTCGCCTCGACCGGTCACCGCGCCTCGTCGTCACCGTCGCCACCATCGGCCTCGCGCAGCTGTTCGCGGCCGGGCAGGCGGCCACGCCCTCACTGATGAACGGCCCGGTCCTGGTCGGATCGTTCTCCACGCCGCTCTCGGACTACACCTGGGACGTCGACCCGCTGCTGATCTCCGGCAACGACTTCGCCCTGGTCGTTCGTCGTCCCGTTCATCCTCGTCGCGCTGACCTGGTTCCTGCTGCGCACCGACGCCGGCATCGCGATCCGCGGCATCGCCGAGAACGGCGACCGCGCGCGCCTGCTCGGCATCCCGGCGCACCGGCTCTCGCTGCTGGTGTGGACGATCGCCGGCGGCCTGGCCGCGCTGACCGTCACGCTGCGCTCGCCGTCCGAGGGCCTGAACCTCTCGATCGCCTCCTCCGGCCCGCAGGTCATGCTGCCCGCGCTGGCCGCGGCGGTGGTCGCCGGGCTGTCCTCGCTGCCGCGGGCGTTCGTCGCCGGCGTCGCGCTCGGCATCCTCGACCAGCTGGTGCGCTGGAACTCCGACAAGCAGTCGATCACCTCCGTGGTGCTGCTCGCCGTGCTCTGCGTCGCGCTGCTGCTGCGCCGGCCGGACAAGGGCCGGGCCGAGGCCGCGGCGGCGGAAGGCACCTGGCTGACCACCGGATCGGTGCGGGCACTGCCCAGCGCCGTGCGCGGGCTGCCCGAGGTCAAGGTCGCGCGGCTGCTGCTCGGGCTGGGGTGCATCGGTGCCCTGCTGTGGCTCGCCTGGCAGGGCACGCCGAGCCAGCTGAACATCGCCACCGTCGCGTCCTGCTACGCCGTCGTCGCGGTCTCCCTCGTCGTGCTGACCGGCTGGGCCGGGACCGTGAGCCTGGGTCAGATCGCCATCCTCGGCACCGGCGGTGTGGTCGCCGGTGACCTGATGGCGAAGTGGAACGTCGACTTCTTCGTCGCGATGATCGCCGGCGGCGCGGCCGGCGCCGCCGTCGCGCTGCTCGTCGCGATCCCGGCCCTGCGGGTCTCCGGGCAGCTGCTCGCGGTGACGACGCTGACCTTCGCGGTCGCGGTCGACCAGTTCTTCTTCAACCCGACCAACTTCCCGTGGCTGGTGCCCGGCGCCTTCGACCGCCCGGTGCTGTTCCAGCGCTGGGACATGCGCGAGGACCGCACGCTCTACCTCGTCGGCCTCGCGCTGGTGCTGTTCTCCGTCGTCGTCGCGCTCAACCTGAACCGCGGCCGGACCCGGCGGACCATGGTCGCGACGCGGGACAACCCGCGCGCGGCCGCCGCGGCCGGCGTCGACGGCACCCGCTCCAAGCTCGACCGCCTTCGTCATCTGCGGCGTGCTGGCCGGGCATGGCCGGCGCCGTGCACGCCACCGCGCTCGGTGCGGTCGGCCTGCGCACCTACAACACCTCGCTCTCGCTGCTGGCCTTCACCACCGTCGTCATCGGCGGGGTCGCCTCGATCGGCGGCGCGCTGGCCGCGACCGTCGCGCTGCACCTGCTCATCTACTGGGTGCCGCAGCTGCAGCTGGTCGCCACCGGTGTCGGCGTCCTCGTCGTGCTGCTCCTGCTGCCCGGCGGCATGGCCCAGGCCGGCACCACCCTCCGCGACCGGTACGCGAAGTGGGCGGCCAAGCGGCACGGCATCGAGTGGGACCACGACGACGCCTTCAGCAGGGCGACCGAGGCCCCGGTGCCCGTCGTCGACGTCGAGACCGATCCGGCCGCGGCCAAGGCCCTCGCCGATCGCCGAGGCCGAGGCCGCCGAGGAGGAGGCCGCTGCCGAACGGGCGCATGCGCGTTCCGGGGCCGACGCACCGTCGCCGGGGACGTGGCCCTCGGGTGCCGCGGCATCGAGGCGTCCTACGGTGCCGAACCAGGTGCTCTTCGGTGTCGACCTCGACGTGCAGCGCGGCGAGGTCGTCGCGCTGCTCGGCACCAACGGCGCCGGCAAGTCCACGGTGCTCAAGGCGCTGTGCGGGCTGCTGCCGCCGACCCACGGCACCACCTCGTTCGAGGGCACCCGGATCGACAAGCTCGCGCCGGAGAAGATCGCGGCCCGCGGCCTGGCGATGATGCCCGGCGGCCGCGGCATCTTCCCGACGCTGACGGTGTCGGAGAACCTGCGCCTGTCCACCTGGCTGGTCCGCCGTGACGGCGACGCGGTCCGCGAGGCCCGCCGTCGCGCGCTCGAGCTGTTCCCGCCGCTGGCCGCCCGCATCGACACCCGCGCCGGCGACCTGTCCGGCGGCGAGCAGCAGATGCTCTCGATGGCCATGGCGATGGCCGTCAAGCCCAAGGTGCTCTGCATCGACGAGCTCTCCCTCGGTCTGGCCCCGACCGTCGTCGGCGAACTCGTCGAGGTGGTCCGCGACATCAACGCCGACGGCGTCACCGTCGTCGTCGTCGAGCAGTCGGTGAACGTCGCCCTGCTGCTCGCCGAGCGCGCGGTGTTCCTGGAGAAGGGCCGGGTCCGCTTCTCGGGCCCGACCGCCGAGCTCCTCGACCGCCCCGACATCCTGCGCGCCGTCTTCCTCGGCGCCGCCGCCGCGACCGCCACCACCTCCGCAACGTCCGAAGAACCGAGCGCTATCAGCTCACTCTTCTTCGGACGCTACGGAGGGATGCGACGCCGGCGCTGGAGGCGCGGGGGCTCACCAAGCGCTTCGGCGGCATCACCGTGGTCGACGGCGTGGACCTGGTCGTGCCGAAGGGCAAGATCGTCGGCCTGATCGGGCACAACGGCGCCGGCAAGACGACGATCTTCGACCTGCTCTCCGGCTTCCTCGCCGCCGACGGCGGGCACCGTCCACGCTCGGCGGGCACGACATCACCGCGGCTCCGCCGTACCAGCGCGCGCTCGGCGGGCTGGGCCGGTCCTTCCAGGACGCGCGGCTCTACCCGGGCCTGTCGGTGTCGGAGACCATCGCGGTCGCCCTCGACCGGCACCTGGCCAGCCGTGACCCGCTCGCGGTGGCGCTCTGGCTGCCGGCCGCCTTCGACGTGCACGACGCCGTCCAGGTCCGGGTCGAGGAACTGCTCGAGACCCTCGGCCTGACCCGCTACCGCGACCACCTCAACGGCGAGCTGTCCACCGGCACCCGGCGCATCGTCGAGCTGGCCTGCGTGCTCGCGCAGCGCCCCGACGTCGTCCTGCTCGACGAGCCGTCCGCCGGCGTCGCCCAGCGCGAGGCCGAGGCGCTCGTGCCGGTCCTGCGCCGGGTGCAGTCCGACCTGGGCTGCGCGATGGTCGTGGTCGAGCACGACATGGCGCTGATGTCGAACCTGTGCGACTCCCTCGTCGCGCTCGAGACCGGACGCGTGATCGCCGAGGGCACGCCCGCCGAGGTGCTCGCGCACCCCGACGTCATCAGCTCCTACCTCGGCACGGACGATGCATTTCTGGCGCGCTCGGGGGAGCGCTGATCAGTTAGGAGTTCCCCATGCGGACCCTCCTCACCGCACTGACCGTCACCGCCCTGCTCGGCACCGGGACGGCCGTCGCCGCCCCGGAGGAGTGCCCGCCCTGGGGCTGCGCCGACGAACAGCCGCAGCTCTCGACGCCGTTCCCGGCGCCGCCGCCAAGGGCGCGTACGCCGGTGCGGACTTCGACCGCGACGGTGTCGCCAACGCCAAGGACAACTGCCTGTTGGTGCCCAACCCGGGCCAGGAGAAGGCGGTGCGGCCGGCCGGCGCGAGCGTCGAGAAGCTCGCCGACGAGTGGAACAGGGCCAACCCCAAGGCGGCGTTCCGCACCAACGCCGAACTCGGTGAGGCGTGCTCGGGCTGGAACGGCAACTGGCGCCGCAGTGAGAAGGCGCAGATGCTCGCGCCGGATGGGCTCAAGCGCCAGCTGTTCGCCTACCTCGGTGAGGGCGGCCCGATGATGGGCGCCGACACCCTGATGTACGGCGGGCCGGTGTGCAGCGATCTCAACGCCGGTTGGGTCGCGATGGGCCAGTACTTCTTCGGCTTTCCCGAGACGCCCATGCCGATGCCCGCGCAGGCGTCCTGTCCGGACGGGGAGTGGGCGCGCCACGGCCAGGACTTCGTGGCCCAGCACATCTGGGCCGGCAAGCGCCTGTTCACCCCGACCAACGCGGGCGGGGAGATCACCAACCGCTTTTTCCCCGACTTCTCCGAGGCGCCCGGCGCCGAGCAGTTCGCGAGCTACGCCGGCGAGCAGTGGTTCCCGCACGGGCACGCGCAGACCGTGCTCGGTCACGTGATCCGCGGGGCGAGCGTCGCCGACGGCCGCGAGGCGATCGTCATGGACTGGCGCGCGGTCAGCGGCTCGCACTTCGGCGGCTATCCGGTCGCGAACGCCGGCATGCCCGGCTTCGGCGACTACCTGGTCTACGACGAGTGCCGCGGCCTGCAGGAGGGGATCTGGACCTGCACCGCCAACGCCGACATCGTCAAACCGAGTGGTGACCGCAAGCTGTTCCAGTTCGGCTGGATGATGTGGCAGTCGAACGACCCGGACGTCGCGGCCTGGGAAGCCTGGGAGGCGGCCAACCCGGAGTGGACCACCCCGGAGGCATACGGCTTTGCCTGAGGCACTGCAGTCGACCGCGTACGAGACCCGTGGACGCGTCGCCTACCTGACGCTCAACCGCCCGGACAAGCTGAACGCGATCGACGCCGCGATGCCGGGCGAGATCGCCGCCGCGGTCGAGCGGGCCAACGACGATCCTGCGGTGCACGTGATCGTGGTCGCCGGCGCCGGCCGTGCCTTCTGTGCCGGCTACGACCTGACCGAGTACGCCGAGCAGGGCGTCGGCACCCAGGACACGGTCTGGGACCCGATCACCGACCTGCGGTTCATGAAGCGCAACACCGACAACTTCTTCAGCCTGTTCCGCTCGCTGAAGCCGACGATCGCCAAGGTGCACGGCTACGCGGTCGCCGGTGGCAGCGACATCGCGCTGTCCTGCGACCTCGTCGTCATGGCCGACGACGCCCGCATCGGCTACATGCCCTCGCGGGTCTGGGGCTGCCCCACCACCGCGATGTGGGTCTACCGGCTCGGTGCCGAACGCGCCAAGCGGATGCTGTTCACCGGAGACACGATCGACGGCACGCAGGCCGCCGCCTGGGGTCTGGTGCTCGAGGCGGTGCCGGCCGCCGAGTCTCGACGCCCACGTCGAGGCGCTGGCCGACCGGATCGCCGGCGTCCCGACCAATCAGCTGGCGATGCAGAAACTGATGATCAATCAGGCCTACGACAACATGGGCCTGGCCGGCACTCAACTGCTCGCGACGCTGTTCGACGGAATCACGCGCCACTCGCCGGAGGGCCGGTGGTTCCAGGCCTTCGCCGCCGAGCACGGTTTCCCCGCGGCGGTGAAGTGGCGCGACTCCGGGCGGCACATCCCCGAGGGCGGCGGCCCGATCCCGACAGCGGACGAGCTGTAGCTCAGTGCCGGATGTTGGACATCCGGTCCACCCAGGCCAGCAGCAGGGCGGAGCCGACGAAGGCCAGGTGCACCGCCGACAGGGTCAGCAGCCGCTCGTTGGGCAGCGGCTCGGTCGCCATGTACTGCTTGAGCAGGTGGATACCGGAGATCGCGACGATGGACGCGGCCAGCTTGAGCTTGACCGTGCCGAGGTCGAGCTTGCCCAGCCACTCCGGCTGCTCCATCGCACCCGTGGTGTCGAAGCGGGAGACGAAGGTCTCGTAACCCGACAGCGCCACCATCACGATGAGGCTGGCCACCAGGGCCAGGTCGATCAGCGAGAGCGCGGAGAGGATCAGCTCGGCCTCGGTGGTGTCGCCGGCGTCCTTGATCAGGTGCCAGAGTTCCTGGACGGCGTTCACGGCGAAGATCGCGAGGACGGCCATCAGGATGATGTAGAGCGGGAGCAGCAGCCAGCGGCTGGCGAGCAGGGTGACCTCGATCGCGCGCTCAGCCTGCACCAGAGCGCGCGGTACCTCGCGGGTCGGTCGAGGTGTCTTCGGGGTCTCCGGAACGTGTTCGCTGGTCACGGGCCTTGAACTAGCCGCCGCGGGCAGGAGTTCCGGGGATCGAGGAGGAGTGATGCTCATCATTGCCGGGACGCTGACGGTCGCCGCCGCCGAGCGGGACGCCTACGTGCGCGACTGCGTCGCCGTGGTCGAAGCCGCCCGCGCGCACCGCGGCTGCCTGGACTTCGCCGTCACCGCCGACACCGTCGACCCGGGCCGGATCAATGTCTACGAGCGCTGGGACAACGAGCCCGACCTGCTGGCGTTCCGCGGCTCCGGGCCGGACCAGGACCGGACAGCCCAGATCCTCGACGCCGACGTGAAGCGGTACGTCATTTCGGACATCACGGACCCGTGAGCGGAGAGTCAGCCGGTATCGATTGACTTTCGATAGATACCGAGCGACCCTCGATGCATGATGACGGAACACCGGGCGATGCTCGGCCTACGGATCTTTCTCGTCGTGCTGTTCGGGCTCCTCGTGGTCTTCGAGACCCTCTCGCTGCCCGGCCAGTTCCGGTACATGGCCGAGGAGCACCCCGAGCAGGCTGAGTGGCGCTGGCCGCTGACGGCGGCCACGGTCCTCCTGGTGGTCTGCGTCCAGGTGGTTGTCGTCGCGATCTGGAAACTGCTCGGCCGGGTCGAACACGACCGCATCTTCAGCCCGGAGTCCTTCGCCTGGGTGGACGCCATCGTGTGGGCGATCGGCGTCGCGTGGACCACGCTCGTCGCTCTTGACGTGTGGGTCGCCTTCCACGCCGACGATCCGGGCGGCCCGATGGTGCTGTTCCTGCTGACCTTGGGTGTCACGGTGGTCGGTCTGCTCATGATCGTGATGCGCGCCCTGCTGCGGCAGGCCACCGCGCTGCGCACCGACCTCGAGTCGGTGATCTGAGATGCCGATCGTGGTGCGCATCGACGTCGAACTGGCCAAGCGCAAGATGAGCGTCGGGGAGTTCGCCGAGCTCGTCGGGCTCACGCCGGCGAACGTGGCGGTGCTCAAGAACGGCCGGGCCAAGGCGGTGCGCTTTTCCACCCTGGAGGCGATGTGCCGGGTCCTGGAGTGCCAACCCGGCGACTTGCTGGAGTGGGTCGACGAGAACGAGCCCGCCCGCCTCTGACCCGGGTAGTCATCCGACCGACGCAGAAGCTGCAATTCGCAACACGTGTCCGAATTTCGGGCCGCCCAAATCGGCTGTAGGTCACAAATTGCAGCTTCTGTGGCGGCGAGAGGACCGGGCAAGAGGCCTCACCGAACAGACGGGGCAAATCGGGCCTTTCGTCTCGGCCCCCGGTCCGCCCGCGTCCAACCCAGGAAGCCGCGACATCCGCGCGGACCTGACGGGGAGGGCACATGCACGGGACCGCGCACGGCTGGAGCTTCCGGGTACCGCCGGGCTGGCCGATCCCGCCTGCCGGCTGGGCCCCGCCCGCCGGATGGCAGCCGGACCCGTCGTGGCCGCAGCCGCCGCAGGGCTGGTGTTCCTGGGTGCCGTCGCAGCCGATCCCCGGCCAGCGCAGCGCATCCGTCGAGGACTACTGGCCGACGCCTGCCCGCTCGCAGGGCAAGCGCGCTGCGCTGATGGTGCTCTACCTGTTCACGCAATTCGCCGCCATGCAGGTCCTCGGCTTCCTGATCGGGCTGGTGCTGGCGTTCGTCATCCAGCCATGGGACTACCCGAGTGACGCGGCTTACGAGGCCGCTCTCAACGACAGCCTCGACCTGATCCTGCCGATCGTGATGCTCGCGGGCATCGCGGCCTGGGTTCTCGTGTTCGGTCTGCTCGCGCAGCGCGCCGGCTACCGCGGCGCCGGCTTCCTGCTGGTCCTGGTCCCGGTGTGGGGCACCGTGGTGATGTGCCGCGTGCTGTGGCGCTGGACCGACATCAAGCACTGGCAGGACGCGCCGGTGACAGGTGGGGCCTCCGCTGCCGCGGCGGGTTCCGCAGCCGCTGATCGCCCGGGTGGCTCCGATCGACCTGGACCACCACCAGTCGGTGCGCTGACCGCGAAGCGGCCTCAGAAGTCCGCGTTGCGTGGCGTGCGCGGGAACGGGATGACGTCGCGGATGTTCGCCATCCCCGTCGCGTAGACGATGGTCCGTTCGAAGCCGAGCCCGAACCCGGCGTGCGGGACCGTGCCGTAGCGGCGCAGGTCCCGGTACCACCAGTAGTCGTCCTTGTTCAGCCCCATCTCGTCCAGGCGGGCGTCGAGGACGTCGAGACGCTCCTCGCGCTGCGAGCCGCCGATGATCTCCCCGATGCCAGGGGCGAGCACGTCCATCGCCGCGACGGTGCGCCCGTCGTCGTTGCAGCGCATGTAGAAGGCCTTGATCTCGCGCGGGTAGTTCATGACGACCACCGGACGCCCGACGAGTTCCTCGGTCAGGTACCGCTCGTGCTCGGACTGCAGGTCCGCTCCCCAGACGTGCGGGAACTCGAAGCTCTTGCCGGACTTCTCCAGGGCCGCGATCGCGTCGGTGTAGTCCATCCGCTCGAAGCTGGACTCGACGAAGGCCTCCAGCCGCTTCACGCAGTCCGGGTCGATGCGCTCGGCGAAGAACGCGAGGTCGTCGCCGCGCTCGTCGAGCACCGCCCGGAACAGGTACTTGAGGAAATCCTCGGCGAGGTCGGCATCCGCGGCCAGGTCGGCGAAGGCGATCTCCGGCTCGACCATCCAGAACTCGGCCAGGTGCCGGGCGGTGTTGGAGTTCTCCGCCCGGAACGTGGGCCCGAACGTGTACACCTTCGACATCGCCATGCAGTAGGTCTCGACGTTCAGCTGCCCCGAGACCGTCAGGTGCGCCTCGCGGCCGAAGAAGTCCTCGGCGAAGTCGACCTTGCCCTCGGGCGTGCGAGGCAGGTTGGCCAGGTCCAGGGTGGAGACCCGGAACATCGCGCCGGCACCCTCGGCGTCGTTGGCGGTGATGATCGGGGTGTGGATCCAGCTGAAGCCACGCTCGTCGAAGAAGCGGTGCACCGCCATCGCGAGGCAGTGCCGCACCCGCGTGACGGCGCCGAAGGTGTTGGTCCGCGCCCGTAGGTGCGCGATCTCGCGCAGGTACTCGAAGGTGTGCTGCTTCGCCGCTGCCGGGTAGTTCTCGGGGTCCTCGACCCAGCCGAGCACCTCGATGCTCGCGGCCTGCAGCTCGACCGTCTGCCCCTTGCCCTTGGACTCGACGACCTCGCCCGTCACGACCACCGAGCAGCCGGCCGTCAGGTGCAAGACCTCGGCCTCGTAGTTGGCGACGAGGTCGGGCTTGGCCACCGCCTGCAGCGTCGCGAAGCAGGACCCGTCGTGGACGGCGAGGAACGACATCCCCGCCTTGGAGTCCCGGCGGGTGCGCACCCACCCCTGCACCGTCACGCTCGAACCCAGCGCGGCATCCCCGCGCAGCACGTCGGAGATCCGCATCGTCGTCACGGATCCGAGCCTATGACGTGAGCGGGAGGTCGCCTGTAATGCGTGAACTGTTGCGATGGAGGGTTACGCGGTCCTTGTCAGCGACGTTCTACGCATCGGAGTCGACGGAGGTTCAGCTAGCACGGCCTCGTAGACGAGCCTCGGCCCTTTCCATCGCCGGCAGCAGACGCGCTTCGAGCAGACGCGGACTATTCGCCGTGCGCCAATCCCATCGCACGATGTCGCAGCCGGCGTCCCGGATTCGTTGCTCCCGCTCTCGTTCCTCGCGCAGTGCCGTCATGGGCTTGCGCCCGTTCATCTCGTACTTCGCCATGCCGTCGCCCTCGCCGACGAGCCGGATCCACGGCCAGAAGAAGTCCACCCGGATACGAGGGAAGTCCTCGACGACGACGGCCTGAGACAAGGGCATGCGGATGGGGAGCACTCGCATCGACAAACGCGACACCGACTCCAGGACCGACTCGGTCCGCGGGTCCGCGAAGGCGAGGACCTCCCGCGCCGTGCGAATCCCCGGCCGCTGGCCCGTCGCGTCGATCAGCTGACCGAACATCGCCGGCGTGAGCAGACGCTGCCGGTACGCGGATTCCGCCGCCACGACTCCGTCGTCGAATCCGTGGTTGGCCGCGATGTCGAGAACTGTCCGCGCTGGCGAGGTCACCTCGACCCCGTGCCGCTGCCACACCTGATCGTCGGGAAGCGCGGCGACGCGTAGGAAGTACCCGTCCCGATGGGTGCTCGATACGTCATTGTCGGTCAGTACGACGATCTCGGGCGAGAACGCATTGCGGAGGTCGATGCCGAGGATCCGGGTGGCAGATGTGTCGGCGGCGACGATTCGCCGCTGGGTCATCGCGAGCTGAAGCGCTCGGACGTCCTGGGCGTGCAACGTGGTCGGGTGTGACGTCGCGTGCCGGCGATCGTCGGCGGTGACGTAAACGCCGTGGCGTAGGCGGATCCACCGTCCGCTACTGATCGCCCAGCGCATCTCGGCCGGCGTGAAACCCCAAGTCGCCGCTTGGGCCGTCGTGAAGGACCCGGTGCCCTCCTTGATGATGCGCATGCGGCAGGACGATGCCACTGGCCGGGCCACCCTCGTCCAGGCTGTGGATGTCGGTTTGGCGCCCTGTGGACGACGGGCGTCCGCCCGCTGTAATGCGGAAACGGTCGCTGGGGAGTGCCCTGAAGCGACCTACAACGACCGCCTACGCATTACAGACGCCGCCCGCGCAGGGCAAACGCGCCCAGGCCGGCCCGCCATCTGGTTCGGAGGGCTGGCCCTGGCGCCTGAAACGCAACGACTCTGGCCGCGCGCCGGGGCCACCGATGGAGCGGGATAGCCCTGCCGCGCGACCAGAGTCGCGATGGAACGGGGTGCTTAGCGCGAGTAGTACTCGACGACGAGTTGCTCGTCGCAGATGATCGGGACCTCGGAGCGGACCGGGGGCCGCTCGAGGCGGAACTTCAGGTCGCCGTGGTTCACCTGCAGGTACGGCGGGATCATCTCCGGGGCGTTGGCCCCGGCCGCCGCCACCTGGAAGTTCTTCTTGTTGCGGCTGCGGTCGGCCACGGCCACGACGTCGCCGACCTGCACGCGGTAGGACGGACGGTCCACGCGGGCGCCGTTCACCTCCATGTGCTGGTGGGTGACCATCTGGCGGGCCTGGTAGATGGTGCGGGCCAGCCCGGAGCGCATCACGAGAGCGTCCAGCCGGGTCTCCAGGTCGGTCACCAGCACCTCACCGGTCTTGCCGGTGTGCGAGTGCGCGTGCTCGAAGGCGCGGCGGAGCTGGGTCTCGGAGATGTCGTACTGCGCGCGCAGGCGCTGCTTCTCCAGCAGACGGACCTTGTAGTCCGAGTTCTGCTTACGGCCGCGGCCGTGGACGCCCGGCGGGTAGGGGCGTGCCTCGAAGTACTTGACGCACTTCGGCGTGAGCGGGATACCGAGCGCCCGCGAACGCTTGGCCTTCGGACGAGACGAGTTCACAAAACCACTCCGACTGAGATAACTTAGGTGAGCCTAACCTAATGGAGCCTGTCGTGACGCAAACCAAGCAGTGCAGCGGCGGCCCGTCTTGGCCCACCAGCGCCGAGCGGGTTGCGACCCTACTCGCCGCCGCCGATTCCCTGACGGTGACCACCGACGAGGCTCGTGAAGAGCTCGTCGGGCTGCACTCCCTCGACGCCGTCGGAAGAGTTCTCCTCTGGGCGCCTGCAAGTTCAAGCGTGGTGACGCGGGTTCTCGCGGCCGCCGGGGGCGACGTTGAGGCCTGCATCGAGATCACGGACGTTGCCGCAGTGGCTGCCCGTGACCGGGTGCGTGCACGTTTGACCGCGCACGGCTGGCTAAGCCTAAACCACCACGACGAGTGCTACGGAACGCCGGAGCTCGTCATGGAGATCACCCGAGTCGATCTTGCCGAGCGCGGTGGGGTCGTCACGGTGGAGTCCGTCGACCTGGCCATGGCTGAGCGGGACCCGCTGGCCATCCAGGAGGCGGACCTGCTGATGCACCTCGACCACTGCCATCCGGAGGCGGTCGAGCTGCTCACCCGCTTGGTCGAACCGAGCGCACTGCTGGCGGCAACCCGGGTGCTGCCGCTGGCCATGGACAGGTACGGGGTCGTGCTGCGGATCGAGCGGGCCTCCGGGCACCGCGACGTGCGACTCCCGTTCGAATGCCGGGCGGCCGATGCCCTCGGCGCGCAGCGTGCGCTGGGTGCGCTGCTCGCCGAGGCCGGCCGCTGGGCACGGCGGTGCCGGGCCCACGTCGGCTCGACCTTGCGGTCCGAGGACGCCTCGGACGACTGACCCCGCTCGTTGCGTCCGGCCGACTGCCCCCTCAGGAGGGGATCGGCCGGACGCATCGCTTAACGGGCGCCTCGAGCGACGAAGCGCCGCAACCCGGGGGCGGGTCGCGGCGCTCGTCTCGCGGCACAGGCGGATGGTGTCCTAGCTAGCTAGGCCGCCTGCTGGGGGGAGCCGCTCTTACGGTGATCGCTTAGGCGTTGGCGACGTCGTTGCCGGAGCCGCCGTCGAACGTGTAGGTGCCGCCACCCTGGTTGAGGGTGTCGTTGCCACTGTTGCCGAAGACCTGTCCGGTTCCGCCGCCACCGTTGATGGTGTCGTTGCCGGACCCGGCGCAGATGATGTCGTTTCCGCCGTTGCCGTTGATGATGTCGTTCCCGCTGCCGCCGGTGATGACGTCATCGCCGCCGCTGCCGTTGATAGTGTCGTTGCCACTGCCGCCCGGGTGGGTGACCGTCAGGCCTTCGCAGGTGTCGTTTCCGGCCGGCGGGTTGTTGTTCGGGGCGAGCTGCGTGTCCGTGTACTTGATAACGATCTTGCCCGGCTCGCAGGCCTGGGCCAGGGCGAACGACGCATTGTCGACATTGAAGCTGGTGCTGGCACCGCCACCGCCGCCGGTGCCCGCGGGGCCACCGCGGCCACCGCCACCGCCGTTGATGCCGAGGCCGACCGAGCCGCCACCGCCGCCGCCACCGCCGGCGCCCTGGCCGTCCTGGCCCGCTGTCGTGCCGACGTTGGCCGCGCCGCCTGCCCCGCCGGTGTTGTTCGGCCCGCCGTTCGCTCCGGGTACCGGCGTGCCCCCGTTGCCACCGACCGCGCCCGCGCCGCTACCCGCCCCACCGCCGCCGCCACCGACGGCGAAGGCCACGGGTCCGTCCATTCGCTCTAGGGTGGAAGCAGCTCCGCCGGCCCCGGCCGCGCCGTTCGGTGCGCCGCCGAGCGCGTTGGCGTCCGGAATTTTCACGGCGAAGGTGGCAGCGTCAGTCACCGCGATCGTGCCTTGGACGATGGCGCCGCGGCCGCCGGCGTTTCCGTTGGCAGCGGTGCCGCACGCCCCCTGGACGAGGACCGTGAGGGGGGTGATGTTGGCGCCGTCCGGGACCGCGAAGTTGTTGTTCGCTCCGTAGGTGCAGGTGACCAACTGGCCGGCGGCGCTGCATTCGGGCCCGGGCAGCGGGGCAGCGCTTGCGGTCGGAAGCCCGACGTACGCGACGGTCGCGGCGCCCAGGCTGATCGTGGCGAAGGCCGCCTTGGCGGCGGCGGTGCGGCGCTGCTTGCTGTGCGGCGCACTGGTGCTGGTCTTGTGCATGAGGTCTCCAAGCAACAGGGAGCGCTCGCAGCAGCCGGCACGAATCCGGAGGAGCTCTCCGGTCAGTCCCAAAGGCCACATGGGGCGCATTCAGTAAAGGCCCCATCATGAATTCATCAATGAAACACCAGTGCCAACGGGTCTACTCCATTCGATATCTCCCTCACATTCCTCAATAACAACATCAATAACAAAACTAAGTTCGAACCCCATCAGTCACGTCAGCAACAGCCAGATCGGGACACAACATGGCGATGCGCCGCGACCTGAGGGTCGCGGCGCATCGCCCGCGCGTCCGCCCGGAGGGGTCGGGCGGAGGTGGATTAAGCCGCTCGTGTCACTCAGAAATCATTAGTCACACTGAACACATAAGTCACAATAGAACTGAGCGTGACAAATCCCAGCGCGTTGGTCCAAATGGGACAGACCGGGCCCGAGGGCCCGGTCCGCCGGGGTGAATCAGCGCGATTCGGACAACCGGGTCAGCCGTTGCGCTCGATGCTGCGCGCGACGTCGGTGCCGGCGCCGCCGTTGCCGGTATCGGTGCCCTTGCCACCGTCCATGCCGTCGTTCCCGCCGCCGCCGCGGAGCTTGTCGTTGCCCGGGCCGCCGACGATCCGGTCGCTGCCGGCGTCGCCGTAGAGCTGGTCGTTGCCCGCGCCGCCCTGCACGTCGTCCTTGCCGTCGTTGCCGTGGATGACGTCGTTGCCGCCACCGCCGCGCAGGATGTCGTTCCCGCCGCCGCCGCAGATCAGGTCATTGCCGCCCTTGCCGTTCACGACGTCCTTGCCGCCCTTGGCCACGATCACATCGCTGCCGGAGGTGCCGAGGATGGTCTCGCCCTTGCCGGTGCCGACGATGGTCGCCGGGGCGCCCTGACATGCCGGCTGCTTGGAGGGCGGAGGCGGGTTGCTGCCGTTGGTCACCACCGAGGAGACCACCCCGCAGTTGACCGTCACGCCGTTGTTGTTCCCGTCGCCGGTGTAGATGACCTTCCATCGGTACGTTCCGGCCGCCGGCGCGACGAGCGGGTCGGACTTGTAGGTGTTGCCGTCCGCGTTGTTGTAGACCTTGTGCGTCGTCTGGGCGACCGGGTCGCCGGTGCAGTTCGAGTCCGACGGGCCGAACACGTTGAATTGGATCGCCATCGGTCCCGGCTGCGGCTGCGGCCGGACGCGGCCCGACAGCGTGCCGGTGGCCTGGATCGAGCCACCCTGCGCGGCGTTGGTCGTGGACACCGCCAGCTTCGGGGTCGCCTTGTTGACGGTCACCTCCGAGGAGCACACGACGGTGTCCGATTTCCCCGTTTGCTTGAGTGTCGCCTGCCAGGTGTAGATGCCCGCGTCGGGTCCCATGCTGGGGTCGCCGGCCTTCCCGAAGGTGAAGGTGTACGGCCCCCCTCCGGTCGAGCCGACGCTGTGCGAAATGTCCGCGGCGAACGGTGTGCCGGAGCAGTCTTCGTGATTGAACAGGCGCATCGTGATGCTCGCGGGAGTCGTCACCCGGTTGCCGACGCTGGTCTCGACCTCGGCGACGGCCGAGATGACGTCCCCGGTGGTGAAGGGGCCTGAGCTCGGAGTCAGCTCGAGAGTCGGTGCTGCCCATGCGCTCGGCGTTGCGACCACCGCGCTGGCGGCCATGGTCGCGAGCACGACGCCGATGCGCGAAAAAAACTTAACGGACACGAGCGGCCCTCCGGTCGGGGGGAAATTCCCCCATTTGGTCGTGAGCCTGCCATTCGTGCCGCAGAAGCGCAGGTATTGCGCGCAGATGTGCGCGCGGCGCCGCGGCAGTGCCTGCCGCGGCGCCGGTCGGCACAGTCAGTTCTTGGTGCGTTCGGTGGTCCTGAAGCTGTCGTTGCCGGGCCCGCCGTCGGCCCGGTCAGTCCCGCCACCACCGGAGATGCGGTCGTTGCCGGCCCCGCCGAGCAACTCGTCGTTGCCGCCACCACCGAAGAGGTCATCCGGGCCCTTGGCCCCGTTGAGCTTGTCGTTTCCGCCGCCGCCGTCCAGGTCGTCCGCGCCGTCGCCGCCGTTGATCTTGTCGCTCCCGCCGGCGCCGAAGAGCTTGTCGCTGCCCGGGCCGCCGCGCAGGGTGTCCGGGCCCGCGCCGCCGCAGATCAGGTCCTTGCCGCCGCCGCCGTCGATGATGTCGTTGCCGCCGAGCCCGGCGATGACGTCCCGGCCCGCGGTGCCCTTCAGGATGTCGCCGGCCTCGGTGCCCACGATCGTGGCCTTGATGCCCTGGCAGGTCACGGCCGGCGCCTCCTCGACCGGCTCCTCCTCCTCGACCGGCTCCTCCTCCTCGACCTCTTCTCCCTGCGGTGCCTGCCGCTCGACGGTCACGATCTCGTTGAGGTCGGCCGGTGTGAGCGGGGTGAGGCCCTGGCGTTCCAGGATGCCCACGGCGCCGGCCTTGGTCTGGATGCCCGCTTCCGGATCAGCGTCCTTCGCGGGGACCGCCAGAACCGCCAGCGTCAGGTCGACGGTGCAGACCTGCTTCGGCTTCAGCACCAGCAGGGTCACGGGGACCCCGAGCCGGCTCTCCGGCTTGAGCACGACCCGGTTCCTCGCCGGGGCCGCGGCGAAGGTGGCCTCCGCGCAGTCCGAGTTCAAGGTGTCCGCCTTGCGGAACTCGAACACTGTGCGCTCCTCGGCGTTGGTGCACAGCGAGGCCGTCGGCTTCGTCTCACAGGCGAAGACAGCCCGGAGCGTCGAGAGGTTCAGGTCCTTGTCGCCGGTGTTCGTGACTTTGATCTGCGCGACCACCGTGTCCCCGACCACCACCTCCTCAGGGAAGGTCAAGCTCAGCGTCGCGGACGCCGCGGCGTGCGCGTTGGGCACGGCGAACCCGACGGCGATCAGGGCGGCGGCCGCGGCCGTAGCCAAGGCTTTGCGACGAGATCCGGACGAGACGACTTTTCCGGGCATGGAGGACCCCTAAGTAGAAGTGGCCTTTCGGCGGCGGAACCTGACGCTATTGGGTCCACCCCGTCCGGCCAAGCACGCCGGGGCGAACGGGTTGGGCGTCACTAGACTCGGCACCTGTGCCGGTGTCGGCACGCCGATGACGGGCGAGGACGCCCAGGGGACGGGAACTCCGCCGATGTTGACGATGCAGGACGCGCTGCTGGCGCTGACCAGCTACTGGACCGAGCGCGGTGCGATGATCGTGCAGCCGATGAACACCGAGGTCGGTGCCGGTACCGCGAACCCCGCGACGATGCTGCGTGTCCTCGGCCCCGAGCCGTGGAAGGTCGCCTACGTCGAGCCCTCGGTGCGCCCGGACGACGCCCGCTACGGCGAGAACCCGAACCGGATCCAGTGCCACACCCAGTACCAGGTGATCCTCAAGCCGGAGCCCGGCGACCCGCAGCAGCTCTACCTGGGCAGCCTCGCGGCGCTCGGCATCAACACCCGCGCCCACGACATCCGCTTCGTCGAGGACAACTGGGCGCAGCCGGCCATCGGCGCCTGGGGGCTGGGCTGGGAGGTCTGGCTCAACGGCATGGAGATCACCCAGTTCACCTACTTCCAGGCGGTCGGCGGCCAGACCCTGGACCCGGTCTGCGTCGAGCTGACCTACGGCATGGAACGCATCCTCATGGCGATCCAGGGTGCCGCCCACTTCAAGGAGATCGCCTACGCGCCGGGCATCTCCTACGGCGAGGCCTTCGGGCAGGCCGAGTACGAGATGAGCCGCTACTACCTCGACGATGCCGACGTCGCGACCAACCGCGCGCTGTTCGACCTCTACTCGGCCGAGGCCAAGCGCATGGTCGAGGCGAAGCTGCCGGTGCCCGCCCAGATCTACGTGCTCAAGTGCTCGCACGCCTTCAACGTCATGGACGCCCGTGGCGCGGTGTCCACCACCGACCGCGCCGCCGCCTTCCGGACCATGCAGCGGCTCGCCCGCGAGGTCGCCGAACTCTGGATCGAGAAGCGGGCCGAGCTCGGGCACCCGCTGGGCCGACCGACCGAATCCACGCCGCCGCCCCTGGCTGAGACCGGCAACGTCCCGACCGGGCCGGCGCCGCTGGTCTTCGAGATCGGCGTCGAGGAGATGCCGCCCCACGAGTGCGGCAACACGGTCGACGCGGTGCGCGAGGCCTTGACGTCTGCACTGGCCGGCACCGGCCTGACCCACGGCGCGATCGCCGTCGATGCCACCCCGCGCCGCGTGGTCGCGACCGTGGCCGACGTCGCCGCCCGCGAGGAGGACTCGCGCAAGACCGTGAAGGGCCCGAAGGTGAGCGCGGCCTACGACGCGGAGGGCAACCTCACCAAGGCCGCGCAGGGCTTCGCGCGCGGGCAGGGCGTCGAGGAGTCCGCGCTCGAGCGGGTGACCATCGACGGCGTCGAGTACGTCGGCGTGAGCACCGAGGTGACCGGCCGGGCCGCGATCGAGGTGCTCGCCGAACTGCTGCCGGGCATCGTGACGGGGCTGCGCTCGGAGAAGAACATGCGCTGGAACGCGCCGGGCCTCTCCTTCACCCGGCCGATCCGCTGGATCCTCGCGCTGCTGGGCGAGGCTGTCGTGCCGTTCCAGGTCTCCAACATGGCCAGCGGCCGCGAGACCTGGGTGCACCGCAACGCCGACGCCCCCATCGTGGCCGTGAACTCCGCCGCGGAGTACCCGCTGGTGCTGGCGGGCAACGACATCGTGCTCGACACCGCGACCCGGCGCGCGCAGATTGTGACGGGGGCTCAGGAACTGGCCGCGTCCGTCGGCGCCGTGGTCGACATCAAGGGCGAGAGTGACGTCGTCGACGAGGTCACCAACCTGGTCGAGACGCCGAACCCGCTGCTCGGCTCCTTCGAGGAGCGCTACCTGGAGCTGCCGCCGGACATCCTGGTCACCGTCATGCGCAAGCACCAGCGCTACCTCCCGGTGCGCGACCCCAATCCGGATGGAACGGCCGGCGCATTGCGCAACCACTTCGTCGCGGTCGCGAACGGCGAGTGCGACAAGGACCTGGTCCGCCAGGGCAACGAGGCCGTGCTGCGCGCCCGCTACGAGGACGCCGCGTTCTTCTGGCGCGCGGACCTGCAGGTCGCCCCCGCGGAGTTCCGCTCAAGGCTCGACAAGCTGACCTTCGCCGACAAGCTCGGCTCGATGGACGACCGGGCCAAGCGGATCGCCGCGCTCGCGCTCGAGCTCGGCAACCTCGTCGACCTCTCCGTCGAGGAAGCCACCACCCTGCGCCGGGCCGGTGAGCTCGCCAAGTTCGACCTGGCCACCGAGATGGTCGTCGAGCTCTCCAAGCTCGCCGGGATCATGGCCCGCGAGTACGCGGTGCGCGCCGGCGAGACCCAGGAGGTCGCCACCGCGCTGCACGAGATGGAGATGCCGCGCTCGGCCGGTGCGTCCCTCCCGGCGAGCGTGCCCGGGGCGCTGCTCGCCCTGGCCGACCGCCTTGACCTGCTCGCCGGCCTGTTCGCGACCGGTGCCGAGCCCAAGGGTTCCTCCGACCCGTTCGGCCTGCGCCGCGCCGCCCTGGGCGCGCTCGCGATCCTGCGCGCCCACCCGAGGCTGGCCGCGATCACCATCCCGGCCGGGCTGGCGATCGCCGGAGCGAAGCAGCCGGTCGAGGTGCCGGAGGGCCGGATGGACAAGGCCGCCGAGTTCACCACCGGCCGCTACGAGCAGGCCCTGCTCGACGCCGGCCACCCGCACAAGCTCGTACAGGCGGTGCTCCCGCTGGCCGCGTCCCCGGCGCGTGCGGACGCGACCCTGGCCGCGCTGCCGACGCTGGTCGCCGACGGCAACTTCGCCGCCCTCGTCGAGGCCGTGCTCCGGATCCGCCGTCTGGTGCCGCCAGGTACCACGCCCGAATACGACGCCAGCCGCTTCATCGACCCCGCCGAGCACGCCCTGGCGGAGGCCGTTGCCAAGGTGAGCGCCGAACTCGGTGATCAGGCGTCAGATCTTCCGCACTTCGCGGTTTCCGGCGCTGCGCTCGTCGCTCCGATCAACGCGTTCTTCGACGCCGTGATGGTGATGGCCGAGGACCCGGTCGTTCGCGCCAACCGTCTTGGCTTGCTCGCCATCATCAGCCGGTCAACCGACGACCTCGTCGGCTGGGAGGCCCTGGCCTGACGGCCCCTCTACTCCTCGCCCAGCAATCGGGCGACATCCGCTAGGTCCTGCAGCCGCCCCGAGGCTCTCTTGTTACGCACGAA
>CAVRLI010000005.1:0-605937 GCA_963722375.1 uncultured Actinomycetota bacterium | reverse complement strand
GAGTTCCACGACGCGCCCCCGGTTACCGTGACGGGCCGCATCGTCGTTCGGGGCTGAGTAGGCCCGAGCCGGCAGCTCTCTACTACGCGGACGACCAAAATCGGCGGCCTGCGCAGCCGAAATCTGGTCGCCCAGGCATTAGAGAGGACCGTGCGCTCATTGATGAGCGCCGGAGCGCCGGGGTCAGAGGCCCAGGGGGTGGTAGCGGCCGATGATCAGGTGCTCGAGCAGGCCGCGGGCGGGCTCGATCCCGCCTGAAACACCGTCGACGCTCGACCTCGCACAGCAGCTGGCGGTGCCAGCGGTGCAGCAGCGAGGGGTCGGGGGCGGACAGGTCGAGGACCTCGCGCGCGAGGCGGTACTCGCCGTGCGGGAGGCCGTGCGTCCACTCCGGGTGCCGGTAGCCGATGCCCTGCATCTCCAGGTGCGCGCGGGGGCGGTAACGCAGCCGCAGCTGCTCGCCCTCCTCGGTGAGCGCGGTCAGCGTCGCCGCGCGCACCCACCGGGTGCCGGCCTCGAGCTCGAGCTCCATCGACCCGGTGCCGTGGACGTGCTTCTCCGGGCCGGAGCCGTGGGGGCACAGGACGAGGCTGCTGTTCCAGGACCGCCCGTGCTCGTCGGACTTCGTGTGCCAGAAGAGCGTGCGCCCGGGCAGGTGCACCGGGGTCCAGAGCCAGAAGAACTGGGGGTCGACGGGCGGCTGTTGAGGCTGCGGGTCCTTGAGCCCGATGGGCCGGATGCCCCAGGACCGGTCGCGCAGCCCGTCGACGGCGTCGAGCCGGTGCGTCCCGGCCGGCGACGCTGACCGTGCCGCTGGCGTCGCAGGCCTGCGACAGCCGCGTGTAGTCCATGAAGGCCCGGGTGCCGTGCCGGTGGATGAAGCGCGGCTCCTCGATCGGGAAGTGACGCCCCGTGAAGGTGAGATCGCAGGAGAGCTCGTCGTCCTCGACGATGACCCGGACCTCGTTCAGCGGCTCGAGCACCTCGATGCGCACCGGTCCGATCGCCATGCCGGTGCGCGAACCCAGGGTCTGCGAGACGTGCAGGCAGTGCTGCTTGCCGTCGAGCACCACCGAGAGGTGGGCGTCGGCGACGCCGATGTTCGGGTAGTACCCGAACGCGACGGTGACCGCCATGCCGTCAGCGGTGAACGCGCCGAGGTAGGCCCGGTCGTAGAAGTTGCGGTCGGTGCCCGCCACCGCGACCGGCTCCGGGGTCTGGTGGACGAACCACTCGTCGGCGCCGGTGAGCACTAGCGCACCGCCACCGGGAGCTTCTTGATGCCCCGGAAGAAGTTCGACCGCAGCCGCTCCGGCGGGCCGGTGACGTCGAGTGTCACGTCGCGCTTGATCAGCTCCTCGAGCAGGATCTCGCCCTCGAGCTTGGCCAGGTGGGAGCCGAGGCAGAAGTGCGGGCCCCAGCCGAAGCCGAGGTGCTTGTTCGGGCTGCGGTCCAGGATGAGCTGGTCCGGGTTGTCGAACACACGCTCGTCGCGGTTGGCCGAGGTGAACCAGAGGACGACCTTCTGCCCGGCCTTGATCGCCTTGCCGTGCAGTTCGACGTCGCGGGTCGTGGTGCGGCGCATGCAGACGATCGGGGAGATCATCCGGATCAGTTCCTCGACCGCCACCCGCGGCTTGACCTGGCCGGCCTTCAGCCGCGCCCACTCGCCGGGGTTCTCGTGCATCAGCAGCACGGTGCCGGTCATCAGGTTGCGGGTGGTCTCGTTACCGGCCACCAGCATCACCAGGTAGTAGGCGTCGAGCTCCTCCTGGTCCAGCGGGACGCCGTCGATGTCGGCGGTCGCGAGCAGGCTGATCAGGTCGTCCCTGGGTTCGGCCCGGCGCTTGGCGGTGAGCTCGTGGAAGTAATCGAAGATCTCGATCCGGGTGCGTGCCATCACCGACGGGTCCGCGACGTACTCCGGGTCGGTCTGACCCGAGATCACATTCGTCCACGCGATCAGCTGCGTGGTGTCCTCCGGCGCGACCCCGAGCAACGCGCCGAGCACGAGGATCGGGATGCGCGCGGTCGCGTGCGAGACCAGATCGGCCTCCCCGGCGGCGACCAGCTCGTCGAGATGCGAGCTGACCAGCTCACGGATACGGGGCTCCAGCCGGAGCATCCGCGCCCGGGTGAACTCGGCGGAGACGAGCTCTCGCATCTCCCGGTGGCGCGGTGCGTCCATGTTGTGGATGGACGGCTTGCCATGACCTTCGGCCCGGCGGCTCTGGATCTGGGTGCCCTGCGCGCTGGAAAAGGTCTCCCAGTCCGAGCCCGCCTCCTTGATGTCGGCGTAGCGGGTGAGCGACCAGAACCCCTCCCCGCCATCCGGCTCGTCGTTCCAGTGGCAGGGGTCCTCATCGCGCAGCGCACGGAACAGTGCGCCGTCCTCGGCCCGCACGAACGGGTCGAGATCCATGAGGTCGATCTGGTCGGGACGCACAGGTCAGTCCTCGGTGTCGGGGGATGTCGGCACGGGCTGAGTGGTGTGCAGAAAGCGTGTCACGCCTTCTGCACACCGGGATAGAGCGCCGCTAGCTGAAGCAGACCGGTCGGCTGCTCGGGGCGTTCCAGCCCTTGGCGTCCAGCAGCACCGGGTAGTAGCAGCTGTTCTCGGGCGCGTTCTGCTGGCCCGGGGTAAAGGTGACCGGTGTCGTCAGTCCACCGAACGTCTCCTTCGTCAGGTTGCCCAAACCCTTGAGGACCAGCGCGGTGGTGATCGGCTGGGACGCCTTCGCGCCGAGGCTCTCGATCGCGACCCGGAACATCTCGCCGGCCACCCAGGCCTGCGAGGTCGCGCCATCGGACGGGGCGTCAGGGGCGTAGGCCTTCATTGCGGCCGCGTAGGCCTGCTGGGCGGCGTTGTCGGCCCGCATCCACGGGAAGACGATGTGCGCTACCGAGACCGTCGCCTTCTGCGCGTTGGCGTCGTTGCTCACCACGGACCCGGTCGCAATGGCCGAGGTGGCCACCGCCGGGAAGTAGTTCAGCGCGGCGCAGGAGCGCATGAAGCGCTGGATTGCCGATCCATCCATCGCGAGCAGCAACTGATCGGCGCCGGCGTTCTGCGCCGAGCGGCACTGCGCGCTGAAGTCGGTACCGGTGATGGACATCTGGGTCTCGTAGACGACCTGTGCGCCGGCCTTCTGCGCACCGCCTTGCTTGAGCACCTGGTAGGCGTCGGTGCAGTTGTTCGCCTCGACGCAGTAGACCAGGCCGATCTTCTTCTTGCCCGCCTCGACGTTCTGCTTGACCGCACCGATGATCGTCGCGCCGAACGTCGTGCCCTGCGGGAACAGGTAGGGGCTCTGGTTCCAGTCGAAGTTCAGCGAGTCGCCGCCGACGGCCGGCACCTTGAGCGCCTCGACCGCGGCCCGGAAGCCCTTGATGGAGATCGGGACGGAGCTTCCGACGAGTGCGACCGCGCCCTTGTTCTGCACCAGGTCGCGCACGGCCGCGCTGGACTTCGACGGGTCGGAGGCGTCGTCGGCCTGGACCAGGCGGATCGGGTGGCAGGCGATGCCGCCGCGGGCGTTCATCGCCGCGACCCACACTGCGAGGCCGTACTTCGACCCGGCGAGAGTGTTGCTGACGATGCCGGTGAACCCGCCGACCTGGCCGATGGTGATCGGAGCCAGCGCCTGCGTGCAGCCGGCCGTCTTGGGCGCCTCGGCCGCGGTCGCGGGCTGTGCCTGCGCCTTGGTGCCGGTCTTCGTCGCGGTTGCCGGAGCGGCGCTCGCCGGGCCCGCCGCCGCGGCCGCGGGAGCGGGGCCGGCGGCCACGTCCTGACCCGGCGTCACGGCAGCGGCGGCGGGGGCGCCGGCCGCCGGGGCCGCGCCCCCGACCAGAGCCGTCGACGGCGGTGACGGTGGCGCCGCCGGGCCCGTTGGCGGCGGCGATCGCCTCGACGCTCTGCCGGCTGCCGCAGGCCGAGACGGCCATCGTCCCGGCCAGGACGAGACCGAGCAGGGCATAGCGGTGCTGACGGTGCTTACGCATGTCGCTCCTACGGGTGACTACGGGAAGGTGCGTTAGATCGAGCTGCCGACGGTGCCGCCGACATATCTGGTGAAGAGGTCTTCGCCGTCGAGCTCGGAGGGCTCGCCGGCGAAGGAGACCTGGCCCTTGTGGAGCAGGTAGACGTGGTCGGCGACCTCGAGGGCGCGGGTGACGTACTGCTCGACGATGAGCAGGCTCGCCCCCTCGGCGGCCAGCCGGCGGAGGAAGTCGAAGATCTCGTCGACGACGCGCGGCGCGAGGCCCATGGACACCTCGTCGAGCAGCACGACGCGCGGCCGCTGCACGTACGCCCGGGCGAGGGCCAGCATCTGCTGCTCGCCGCCGGACATCGTGCGGGCGAGCTGCCCCATCCGTTCGCCGAGGCGGGGGAACGCCGAGACCGCGCGGTCGAAGGCCTCGTCCTCGGTGCCCTTGGTGGCCTGCAGCCGGATGTTCTCCCGGACCGTCAGGCTTCCGAAGACACCGCGACCTTCCGGGACGTGGCAGATGCCGCGCCGGGCGAGCTGGTGCGGGCTCGCGGTGGTGAGGTCCTCACCGTCGAAGGTCCGGCGGCCGGAGGACAGGCCGATGACGCCGGACGCGGCCCGCAGCAGCGTGGTCTTGCCGGCACCGTTGGCGCCGAGGAGTGCGACCACGCTGTGCGGCGGCACCGTCAGGTCGACATCGCGCAGCACGGTGGTGGCGCCGTAGCCGGCGCGGACGCCGTTCAGGCGGAACATGTCGCCTCCTCCCCCTCGATCGCGGTCTCGACCGAGACGTCCCCGAGATAGGCGGCGCGCACGATCGGGCTGGCCTGCACCTGCTCGGGGGTGCCGTCGAAGATCGGCTTCCCGAAGTCGAGGACGTAGAGGTAGTCGCAGATCGACATGACCAGCGACATGTCGTGCTCGACGATCAGCAGTCCCACGCCGCGCTCGGTCACGAGCGAGCGCAGAACCTCACCGAAGCGCGCGGTCTCGGTGTGGTCCAGCCCGCTGCTGGGCTCGTCGAGGAGCAGCATCCGGAACTCGCCGGAGGTGACGCGGGCGAGTTCGACCAGGCGGCGCTGACCCGTCGACAGGTCCTGGGGGCGACGTTCGGCCAACGCCGTGATGCCGCACAATCCGAGGGCCTGGTCCGTGCGCTGCGCGACCGTGGACCGGTCGTGGCGGCGGCCGACCAGGTGGCGCAGCGGGTTGCGGCCGGCCATGCCGACCTCGCGCCCCAGCGCGACGTTGTCCCGGACGGTGAGTGAGTCGAAGAGTTCCATCCGTTGGAACGTGCGGCCCAGGCCCCGGCGTGCCCGTTCGGCGGGGCCGACCTTGGTGACGTCCTGACCGAACAGCGAGAGCTGCCCCTCGGCCGGGGTGAGCAGCCCCGTGCAGGCATTGAATGTCGAGGTCTTGCCGGCGCCGTTGGGGCCGAGCAGGCCGGTGATCCGGCCCAGCGGAGCGTCAAGCGCCACCGTGTCGACCGCGGTGTGCCCGCCGTAACGGATCGTCAGATCGCGAACTTCCAGTCCGGTGCTCACGCCGAGACCTCCACGGCCCGGGCGCGCCGCGGCTTGCCCGGCAGGTTGCCCGCGAGCCCGGACGGACCCCGCAGCCGCTCGGTGTGCTTGACCGCGCGAGCGCCGAACCACCGGTCCAGCCCGCCCTGTGAGGCAGCCGCGGCGACGATCGCGCTGAAGCCGAACGCGGCCTGGATCGCCGAGCCGGTGCGCTCGCCCTCCAGGTAGGCGGGGACGACGTAGAGCAGAACGGGCGCGAGGAACGCGGCGGGGATGGTCGCCCGCCCGGAGATCGTGAGCACCGCCAGCGCGATCAGCGACGCGGTGAACGGGAACGCGAAGCCGCCGACCGAGCCGAACAGCCCGGCGTACATCGCCCCGCTCATCCCGGCCATCGCCGCCGACAGGCAGAACACGAGCACCAGCGACACGGTCGTCGAGAGGCCGAGCGTGACCAGCGCGGTCGGGGAGTCCGACAGCGCCCGCAGCAACCGTCCGAGCCGGCTGCGCTCGACCACCGCGACCACCAGCGAGCCGGCAACCGCGACGGCGAGCAGCACGTAGTAGTAGCTCTCCTCGGACTCGAACCCGGCCGGCCGGGCGGTCTGCAGCTTCTGCCCGAAGCCGAACATGTAGTCCTTCGTGTAGAAGAACTGCGCGAGGAACACCCCGAAGCCGAAGGTCGCCAGCGCCAGGTACAGCCCCGAGAGCCGGATCGCCGGGATGGCGACGAACGCGCCGACCGGGATCGTGATCAGGCCGGCGACGAGCAGCGCGAGCAGCCACGGCATGCCGCGGCCGAGCATGTGGCCGAACGCCGCGGCGCCCACGGCGGCGAAACCGACCTGGCACAGCGAGATCTGCCCGGAGACCCGGACCAGCAGGCCGAGGGAGAGGAAGAGGAGCACCTGCGCCATCGCCAGGTTCCACACCGGCTGCTTCGTACCGACCAGCGACGGCACCGCGAGGAGCACCGCGAGCGCGATGCCGTAGCCGGCGAGACGCTGGCGGGCGCTGAAGCGGCTCGGCGGCACGGCACGCGCCTTCACCGAGCGCCCGACCTCGACGAGCTTGCCGCGCGGGGTGAAGAGCAGGATCGCGAACAGCGCGAGGAAGGGCACGTTGAGGTCGAGCCCGGTCAGCTGCGGGTAGTCCACGACCTGCTGGCTGACGAGCTTCTGCACGACGCCGATCGCGATGCCACCGACGAACGCCAGCGGCAGGCTGGCGAACCGCCCGATCGCGGCGGCGCCGAAGGCCTGCACGACCAACAGGGAGAGCACATCGACGTCGAGCTGGCCCTGCGCGCTGGCGAAGAGCACGCCGGAGATCGAGGCGAAGACTCCGCCGATCATCCAGCTGATCCGCCGCACCGCCGCCGGGTCGAGGCCGGTCATGTCGAGCAGCATGGAGTCGTCTACCGCCCCGCGCATCGCGACGCCGAGCCGGGAGACGCGGAACAGCACGTAGAGCACGATCGCGGCGACGACGCCGACGCCGACGGTGATGAGGTTCTCCACCGTGACGCGGACACCGTCCACGGTGAACGCGGTGCCCTGCGGCAGGAACGGCTCGAGGGTCTTGGCCTCCGGGCCGTAGATCAGCTCGATCAGACCGCGCAGGCCGACCAGCAGGCCGACGGTGCCGGCGATCTTGTACGTGACCGGGACGTCGGCCAGGACCGCGGCCATCCGCTCCAGGAGCAGGCCGGCGATCGGGCCGAAGATGCCGGCGGCGATGAGGACCGCGAGCGGCCAGGGCACGCCCTTCTCGACGTGCAGGCTGTAGAAGACGAAGGCGGCGGCGGCGGAAACGGCGCCGTGGCCGAAGTTGAACAGGCCCGAGGTCTTGTAGGTGAGCACCAGGCCCATCGCCGACAGGCCGTAGATGGCACCCGCGGTGACACCGAAGATGACGTAGGGCAGCAGGTCGTTCATCGCTCCCCCTCCGTGCACACCAGGCACTCGGCGGCGGCGTCGGGCGCCACCTCATGCGACGGTCTTGCCGCGCACGTACTCACAGTCCGGGCGGTGCACCCGGGTCATTCCGGCCGCCATCACCCAGACGTTGTCCGTCTCGGCACGCGCGGCTGCGGCCGATGTCCATCGCGATCAGCCGGCGGCGCAGCGCGACCCGCTCGGTGCGGATGCTCCGCAGTCCGCGTCCCAGCCAGACGGCGGCGGCGATCCCGCCGACCGCGAACGCCACGACCCCGAACGCCAGCCACGGGATCTCGTCGTCCAGGTGGGTCTTCCCGCTGGCGCCGACCCAGGCTGTCGCGATCCCGCCGAGGGAGGCCGCGGCGAGCAACGCGGCCACTGCGGCGTTGCCGCGGGTCCACGCGCCCTGCGGGCCGAGGTACGGCGCCCGGTAGTCGGGGGCGAGAGTCATGACCTGACCGTCGCCCGCTCGCGCGCCAGCTCGGCATCGACCCGCTCGGTGATCAGCGGCAGCCGCTCCGCATGCAGCTCGCGCAGACTGCGCAGCTCGCGCCACTCGTCACGCAGGTCGGCGGAGATCCACAGCACGGCACCGAGGCCGAGCAGGAACAGCCCGACCAGCCCGCCGGAGATCAGGTACGGCAGCTGCTCGACGACGTAGAGGCTGTCGCTGATGCCGAGCCAGCCGAGGCCGAGGGCGACGAGGCCCACGACGAAGGCCACCCCTGCGGCCGCCCGGTCCCACTGCACCCGCAGCCAGGTCAGGATCCCCACGTCATGCCCTCACTTTCGATACGCCCACGAGCCGAACGACGAATGCCGCGCCGATCGCGAGGGCTGCGGCGAGCCCGACGGCCAGGTAGACCGGCGCCAGGTCGGGATGGGAGTAGACAGAGCTGGCGAGCGCGGCACTGTCGCCGGCGGCCGGGGAGACCCCGAGGTCCACGGTCGGCACCGCCGCACCTGAGGCGGCGTCAGGAACGAGGCTCGGCAAGCCGGCCGCGTCGACCGAGGGGACGGTGGTGGGCGTGCCGACGGTCGGTGCCGGGCCGGCGGCCACGCTGGTGCCGCGCACGGTGACCGAGGCGACGGTCCGGCCGAGGGTGACACTGACGGGCGTCTCGCCGTTGATCTGGGGGTTCTCCGGCGGCGCCGGCAGCACCCCGGACAGCGTCAGCGACGGGGAGATGATCCCGGTCTCGGTCTCCACGGCCTTGGCGAAGGTCATGGTGATGCCGGCCGCGGAGAAGGCGTCGGCCACGGCGGCGGCGTCGACCGGTACTGAGCTCCTCGGGGCGCCGGGCACCTCCAGGAAGAACTGGCCGTCGACGAACCCGAGGTCGGGACCGGTGATCTGCTGCCCGGCGCCGAGCGGGGCGTCTGCGGGGACGGTGAGCGTGACCCCCCGCGCGGTGATGCGCCCGATGCTCAGGGAGCCGGACCGGGTGCGGGTGCCACTGTCGTCGGCCAACGTCTCGGCCGAGGAGCGCAGCCCGGAGACGAGGAGCTTGTCGAAGAGGACGACCGCGTCGACGAGGGACTCGGCCACGGCCTGCGTACCGCCCTGCACCCGCTCGACGCGGGCGGCGGTCGCGGCGCGGTTGGTCCCGCTGCCGAGCGCCGCCCGCGAGGCGGCGAGGTTCAACCCGCTCTCGGCGTGCAGGTCGACGCCGGGCGCCGTGACGTCCTTCGGCTGGTCGCCGGCCGAGGTCACGGCGATCAGCGGGAAGTCCAGGCCGCCGAGGCCCTTGCCGCCGGCCTGGCTGAACGCGATGCCGGTGGCGGAGTCGCCGAGGTAGGGACCGGCCGCCAGCGCGGAGGACTCCCCGAGCGAGGTCAGCCGGACCCGGGACTCGGGGGCCGACTGCTCCAGGCTCAGACCGAGCGGGACCGAGGGGTTCGTGGCGGTGACGAGGTTGCCGTAGGCGACGGCTGTGCCGTCGTAGCTCACCCCGAGCGTGGTGTCGGCCGCGGCGAGCGGGGCCACGCCGAAGACGGCGAACCCGGTCACTGCGGCCAGACCGACGAGCAGCTTCACGAAACCTCCTTTGTGACGGTGCTGTCACAAACTACGTCGGCAGTCTCGCTACCACAAGGGGCGAATCAGCAAAGATCACGGGCAGGCTGGTCGGATCGGGGGCTCGCTTCCGCGGACGTCGATGTGACTGCGTGGTCGCCAAAATTCGGATAAGGGGTGTCACCCCTTATCCGCGTGACGTCGGGTCAGCGGATGCGCGCCGCCACGGCGCGGGCGGCCAGCAGCCCGCCGTCGAGCTCGAGGTCGACGCCGTTCACCCAGGACGCCGGCCGGCGAGAGCAGGAACGCGACCGCCGCGGCGACCTCCTCGGGCCGCCCGAGCCGGCCGACGATCTCCGCCGCGCCGTCGACGCTGGGACCCATCGAGGTCCGGAAGTCGCCGATGATCGGCGTCTCGGTCGGACCGGGGCTCACGGTGTTCATCCGCACCCCGGCCTCGAGCAGGGCCGCGGAGCGCGCCTTGGCGTGCAACACCAGCAGCTTCTTGGACAGGTCGTAGGCCGCCGAGCCGTCGAGCCCCTGACCGGCCGCGAACTTCAGCACGTCCTCGTCCGCCGCGTCGAGCAACGACCAGGCGGTGTCGTCGTCCACGCCCGGGCCGGCGGGCCGGCCAACGAGGACACGTGCACGACGGCGGAGCCGGCGAACATGCGTGCGGTGAGCGCGTCGGTCAGCCGCCGCGCGCCGAGGTAGTTCACGCGGAGCACGACCTCGGGCGGCGCGGTTCCGGGGACGCCGGCGACGTTGGCCAGCCCGTCCACGGTGCCCAGGCCGGACGCGAGTGCATCGATGCCGGCGTTGTCGGTGAGATCGAGGCGCACCGGTTCGCACCCGGCCGGGACGCCGGTCACGTCGCGGTCGACCCCGACGACGGTGTGGCCCTCGGCGACGAGTTGAGCGGCGAGTGCCTGGCCGATGCCCGAACCCGCCCCGGTGACGAGATACCTGCTCACGCCAGCACCGCCTTGACCTCGAGGAACTCCAGCAGGCCCCACTCGCCGAGCTCACGCCCGACGCCCGACCGGCCGAAGCCGCCGAACGGGGCGCCCGGCCGGGTCCGGGTGCGGACCCCGTTGACCTTGATCTGACCCGCCCTCAGCCCGGCCGCCATCGCCGCGATCCGCGCCGGGTCCGTCCCCCAGACCTCGGCCGACAGTCCGTAGCGCGTGTCGTTGGCGAGGGCGATCGCGTCCGCGTCGTCGTCGTAGGGCAGGAGCACGAGGACCGGGCCGAACACCTCCTCGCGCGCGATCTCGGCGTCACGCGCCACGTCGGCGAGCACGACCGGACCGAAGTAGGGCGCACGCAGTCCTTCCGCCCCGGCGACCTTGCGGGCGCCGGCGGCGAGCGCGCGCTCCACGAAGCCGGACACCCGCTCGTGCTGGGTGGTGCTGACCAGGGGCCCGAGGTCGGTGTCCGGCTCGGTCGGGTCGCCGATGCGCAGCGCGGCGACCACGGAGGCCGCGATCGCCTCGACCTGCTCCTGCGCGGCCCGGGGGTAGAGCAGCCGGGTGGGCGCGTTGCAGGCCTGGCCGGTGTTGATGAAGGCCGCCTTCACCGCGCGCGGAACGACCTCGTCGAGGTCGGTGTCGTCGAGCACGACGCTCGCCGACTTCCCGCCGAGCTCCAGGGCGGCCCGGCGGATCTTCGCCGCGGCCAGTGCTCCGACCTTCGCGCCGACGCCGACCGATCCGGTGAAGGACACCACGTCGATGCCGTCGGCGGTCACCAGCGCCTCACCGGTCGTCGGGCCACGACCGTGCACGAGGCCGATCACGTCGGCCGGCACGCCGGCCGCGATCCCCAGTTCCACGAAGCGGGTCGGCCCGGTGGGCGCCAGCTCACTCGGCTTGAGGACGACCGCGCAGCCGGCGGCCAGGGCCGGCGCCAGCTTGGTCGCGCACTGGTAGACGGGGAAGTTCCACGGCGTGATCGCCGCGACGACCCCCGCCGCGACGTGGTGCACCGTGAAGCCCTCGTGCTGCTGCGTCCAGGCGAAGTCCCGGGCGGTGCCGGCGGTGCTCCGCAGCACCGAGGCGACGAGGTCGACCTGCGTGGCCCGCGCGAGCGGGAGCGGCATCCCCATCTCGCGCGAGATGGCCGCGGCGATCTCGTCGCCGGCGCCCTCCACGCAGGTCCGCCCAGCGCTCCAGCACGGCCGCGCGGTCATCGACCGGACGGGCGGCCCACGCGGGGGCGGCGGCTCGCGCCGCGGCCACGAAGGCACGGACCTCGCTCGGGTGAGGTCTCGGTGACCGTCGCAACAACGGCACCGTCGACCGGGCTCACGACCTTGATCTCGGCCACGCGTCTCCCTTGTTTGCGACGAGCGAATCACATTGCGCCTCACCAGGCAAGACCCGAGTCTGTCGGCAAATTCGGGGCTTCCCAGGCCGGGGCCGGTTCCGTATGGTGTGACTCGGTAGTCGCATTCTGGTCCCGCGGAGGAGGTGCCATGGAGTCCGAGGTGCTCGCGCTCACCGGCGCTCTCGGCGAGACATCGGCGCCCAAGGTCGGCAACGCCCGCGGGCGGCGCACCCGGGCCCAGCTCGTCGAGGCGGCCACCGGCTGCTTCGCGGAGTACGGCTACGAGCGCACCCGCATCGCCGACATCGTCAGCCGCGCCGGGGTCTCCCAGGGGAACTTCTACCGGCACTTCGAGTCCAAGCGCGAGATCTTCCTCGAGGCCCTGCGTCCCGGCCTCGAGGCACTGCTCGAAGCTCGCTCGAACCTGCAGGACCACACCGACGCCGACGCCCTCGCCGCCGACACCGTGCTCTACCTGCGCACCTACAGCCGGCACCGGCACATCCTCCGCGTGATGCGCGAGGCCGCGGCCGTGCGCAGCGACGGCTTCGACGAGATGTGGCTGCACCTGCGCAGCGGCTTCGTCGCCCGTACCCAGGGCTGGCTGGAGCGGCTGTACGCCGACGGCCGGATCGGCGACGGCGACTTCCCGCAACTGGCGGCGGTGCTCGGCGCCATGGTCGAACAGGTCGCCTACGTCCAGATCGGGCTGCCGGACCGGACCCCCCGCGATGAAGAGATCCAGCGCATCGCCCGCGTCGTCGGCGACGTGTGGCACCGAGCGCTGCCCCCGGTCCCCGCGAAAGCCCCCCGAAGAAGAAGTAGTCCTGGAGGACCCGTGCACGCCTGGCCGCTGAACGACCCCGCGTCGACCGTGTTCCCGCTGACCTCGCGGGCCAACGTGGGCGAGATCTTCCCCGACCCGATCACGCCGCTGAACGCCTCGACCGGCTTCTTCTCCAACCTCGAGGTGGGCTGGCGCGACGCGTACGTGGCGACCGGGGCGTGGGACCACGACCTCTACGACTCCGCGGTGCCGCACAACCCGATCTCGATGTTCGGCAGCTACATCTACATCAACATGTCGCTGATGCGGCTCTTCGGCGTGCGCGTGCCCGGGTTCACCCCGGAGGCGGTCGACCTGCAGTACTTCGGCGACATGCCGGGCATCCCGTCCTACGAGTCGGAGAAGCGCGACTTCGACGAGAACCCGGCCGCCTCCGAGAAGGCCGGCGCCTGGCTGGTCGGCGAGGTGCTCGGCGCCACCGACCTCGCCCCCTTCGACGCCGACCGCGCGCGCATCCTCGACATCCGCCGCAACCGCCCGGACCTGTCCACGCTGTCCGACGACGACCTGGCCGCGCGGATCACCTCGTTCAACGACGATCTGCGGCACTTCTTCTGCAATCACATCGTGGCCAGCCTCGCCGCCGGCGTCGGGCTCGGCGCGGTCGCGCAGGTGTGTGCCGCGATCGGCAAGCCGGAGCTCTCGCTCACCCTGGTTGCCGGCATCGGCGACGTCGACTCCGCCGGTGCGTCCAAGGGCATGTGGGCCCTGAGCCGCAAGATCCGCGCCAGCGCCGAACTGACCGCGGCCTTCGACGCCGGCACCGCCGGGCTGATGGACCGGCTGCAGTCGATCGACTCCGCCGACGGCAAGGCCTTCCGGGTCGAACTCGACACCTTCCTCGACGAGTGGGACTTCCGCGGCCAGAGCGAGTGGGAGATCCGGGCCGAGACCTGGGGCAGTGATCCCGAGCTCGCGCTGTCGATGATCGAGCGCGTGCGCCTGGTCGCCGACTCCGAAGCTCCCGAGGCCAAGGGCGCACTGCGGGCGGCCGAGCGCGAGGCCGCCACCGCCGGGATCCGCGAGGCGCTCGCCGGCAGTCCTGAAGGCAGAGACGCCCTCCCCCAGTTCGAGGCCGCGCTGCACGCCGGCGCGCACTGGGTGCGCGCCCGCGAGCGGCAGCGCACCTCGGCCGCGATGCTGATCCACGAACTCCGCCTGGCCGCGATCGAGCTCGGCCGGCGCGGGGTCGCAGCCGGCACTCTGCCCGACGCCAAACAGATCTTCATGCTCTTCGCCGACGAACTGCCCGCCTACGTCGCCAACCCGGCCTCGTTCGCCGACACCCTGGCCGAGCGGGAGCGGGTCTACCTCGACCTGTTCGACTACATCCCGCCGTTCGTGGTCGCCGGTCAGGCCGCCGACTACACCGCCTGGGAGCGCCGGGACGCGCACACCGCCGAGCGTCTGACCGTCGGCGAGGTCCTCACCGGCGTCTCCGGCTGCCCGGGCGTCGCCCGCGGCCGGGCCCGCATCGTGCTCAACCCCGACAACGCCGACCACTTCGAGCCGGACGACATCCTGGTCGCCCCGATCACCGACCCGTCCTGGACCCCGCTGTTCGTCGGCGCCTCCGCGGTCGTGGTCAACGTCGGTGCCCCGTTCTCGCACGCCGCGATCGTCAGCCGCGAGCTCGGGATCCCTTGCGTCGTGTCGGCAATTGATGCCACGGTTCGCATCCCGGACGGCGCGCTGCTCGAGGTCGACGGCACCACCGGAACGGTCACCGTCCTGGAGGTCTGAGTCAGCTGACGCAGAACTCGTTGTCCTCGGGGTCCTGCATGACGACGTAGTAGTACGGATCGTCCGGGTCGTCGTCCCGGTCGCGGCGCACCACCGTGGCGCCCAGCGCCACGAGGTCGTCGACCCGCGCGTTCACGATCTCGACCCGCTGCGCCTGCGCCAACGCGTTGTCCCGGCCGGTCGGGTACACGTCGAGGTGCACCCGGTTCTTGCCGGCCTTGCCCTCGGGCACTTGTTGGAACCAAATCGGCGGTTGCCGGCCTTCGGGGTCGAAAAGCCGGTTCTCGTACGCCTCCGCACCGCCCAGCCGCTCGCGGTAGTGCCGGTACCAGGGGGTGTCCGGCTCGGCTGGCGGGCTCGGGGTGTAGCCCAGGGCATGGGCCCAGAAGCGCGCGAGCCGGGGCGGGTCGTCGCAGTCGACGGTGATCTGGAAGAAGACCATGCCCCGAAACTAGGCCCCGACATCAGGCGCTGCGGATCGGGGCGTCGCCTCCGGTGTCGTACTGCTGGTAGCAGAATGTCTTCGGCGGCTCCGGGATCAGCGCGGGCAACACCCCGGGCTCGTCGATGTCCTCGCACTTCGAGGCGTTGGCGACCCCTTCGACCAGGCGCAGGATCTTGATCCCGCCGGGACGCGGTCCGAGCTCGCAGTTGTAGACGCCGGCCTCGGTCGGCGCCTGGGCGAAGCACTCTCCCTCGCCGACGTTGTAGGTCATGCAGTAGGTGACCAGGCCCGCGGCCGCGTTCTCCCGGCGCAGGATGTAGATCGGCGAGGGGCAGTCGGCGGCGCCCGGCAGCAGCAGCGCCACCTTGTACGCGGCCTTCCTGTCCCCGCACCCGATCTTGGCTGCGGGCGGGTAGCCCAGGGTGTCCGCCGGCGCGAGGCCCTCCAGCACGTCCAGGCAGTTCCCGACCGCAATGCTGTCGTCGGACTCGGCCCGCCCGAGGAACACCAGCGCACCGGTGGCGACCGCCATCAGCAGTGCACCGATCCAGACCAGCCGCATGGGCCCTATTCGACACCCACGCGCGCCTGGCCGGGTCCGTTTCCCGGACGTAGGCTCCGAAGGTGGCTCACGCGCTCGACACTTCGGACCTGTCCGAGGCGACGCGCGCGCTCAGTTCGGAGTACTCCGAACTGAGCCTGCGGTCCACCGGGCACCAGGCGTTCCGGATGCAGCTGTCCTCGGTGGAGACCGGCGCGGTCCGGGTGGCGAACCTGGACCTGTCCCACGCCCGCGTCCGGACCCGCCCTCTCGCGGCCTACGTGGTCGCGCTCCCGATGGCCGGGCGGGTGATCGCCGGCACCGTGCGGGACGGACGGGTCGGGATCACCGGTTCGACCGGGATCGTCAGCACCGTCGGCCGCGAGGTCGAGGTCGACTACGACGGCGCCGGGTGCGCCGTACTGACCGCGCAGTTCGACCGGCGTGCACTCGAGGACGAACTCGCCGTGATGCTCGGGCACCAGGTGCCGCGCGCCATCGACTTCGCCTTCGAACTCCAGGTCGACCGGCGCTCGCGCGCCGGCTCGCTGCGCCGGGTCGTCGAACTGATCCGCGACGAGGCCGAGTTCGGCCAGGGCTCCGAAGTCGTGGGCACGCAGCTGCGCCGGCGGATGGACTCCCTCGCGATGGTGGCCCTGTTGCTGGGACAGCGGCACACCTACACCGACGAACTCGCCACCCCCGGCGGGTTCCAGGGACCGCGCGCGATCCGGGACGCGATCGACGCGGTCGAGGAGCGGCCGCAGGACATCGTCACCGTGGCCGATCTGGCCCGGATCTCCTACCTCAGCGTGCGTGCACTCGAGGCCGGCTTCCGTCGGCACGTGGGGATGCCGCCCATGGCCTACGTCCGCGAGGTCCGCCTCCGCCGCGCGCACGGGGACCTCGTCGCCTCGACGCCCGAGGCGGCCACCGCGACCGAGATCGCGCAGCGGTGGGGCTTCGCGCACTACGGCCGCTTCGCCGCCACCTACCGGGCGCGCTTCGGCCGCTCACCCGGCGAGACGCTTCGTTCCTGACGATCCATCAGGCGGAGAGCACGAACCCTTCGTAGTCGTTCGCCTCGACGGCAGCGGTCCGGTTGCGGTACTCGACCAGCCCGCCGATGTAGAGCAGGAACTTGCGGGCCTTGCCCGGGATGTTGGACCCGATGTACCAGGCGGACTCGGCGGTGAGCACCGGGGCGGCGCCCTCGTAGACCGCGTCGGTCCAGGCCTTCACGGCCTCGTCCGCGGGTTCGACCCGCTGGAGCCCCCGCTCGCGCATGTGCGTGATCAGCCCGGTGATGAACTCGACCTGGTCCCCGGTCGAGCGCGGTACGTTGCCGTAGGTCCCGTGCGGACCCCCGGCCAGGAGCAGGTTGGGGAAACCCGGTACCTGCAAACCCAGGTAGGTCAGCGGGCCGTCCGCCCACACCTGGCCGAGCGAGGTGCCTTCCGTGCCGCGGATGTCCATCCGGGTCAGTGCGCCGGTGACGGCGTCGAAGCCGGTGGCCATCACGATCACGTCGAACTCGCGCTCGCCGGCGGCGGTGACCAGTCCGGTCTCGGTGAAGGTGGTGATCGGGGTGGCTCGCAGGTCGATCAGGTCGACGTGCGGCAGGTTGAACGTCTCGAAGTAGCCGGTGCCCATCGGCGGTCGCTTCATCCCGTACCCGTGATCCTTCGGGATCAGCATCTCCGCCGTCGTGGGGTCGTGAACGATCTGCCGGATGCGGCCGGCGATGTAGGAGCAGAACTCGGCGTTGGCCGCCTGGTCGAAGACCAGATCGGTGTAGTTGCTGAACAGCTTGGTGAGGCCGCGGCTCTCCCAGACGGTGTCGTAGTGCGCGCGCCGTTCCTCCGCCGAGTCGTCGAAGGTCGCCTTGGTCGGGTCCGGATGCATGAAACCACCGAAGGTCCGCTCGCACATCGCATGCAGCTCCGTGCGACCGCCCTTGATCCAGGTCTGCTCCTCCTCGGTGATCGGCCCGTTGTTCAGCGGCGCCACCCAGTTGGCCGTCCGCTGGTACACCGTCAGGGAGGCGGCGACGCGAGCGATCGGCGGGATGATCTGGACCCCGCTGGCACCGGTTCCGATGACGGCGACGCGCTTGCCGGTGAAGTCCACCGGCTCGGTCGGCCAGAGCCCGGTGTGGTGGATTCCGCCGCGGTAAGACTCCCGGTTCGGGAAGGGCGGTTCGTAGGGAGCGGACAGGATCCCCACCGCCGTGACGACGACCCAGGCCGAGTACTCCCGGCCGTCGGTCGTGGTGACCTGCCACCGGTTGGCCGCCTCGTCGAAGCGGGCCCCGGCGACCCGCGCGTTGCACTCGATCCCGTCGGCCAGGCCGTAGTGCTCCACGACGTGGTGGAAGTAGCGCTCGATCTCGGGCTGGGAGCCGAAGTGCTCACTCCACTGCCAGGTGACCCAGAGCTCCGGGTCGAACAGGTAGCCGTAGGTGTAGATCTCCGAGTCCGACCGTGCCTCCGGGTAGCGGTTCCAGTACCAGGTGCCGCCCACCCCGCCGCCGGCTTCGAGGAGACGGGCCGAGATCCCGGCCTGCCGCAACCTGAGCAACTGGTGGATTCCGGTGAACCCGCCCCCGATCACCAGCACGTCGTAGCTGGCCATGCCCTGCCTCCTCGGCGAAGTTCTGCGCGGACCCTGCTCTCGGGACAGTAGGGAACGCGTGCGGGTCCCGACGAGCCGGAGATCGCTGCTGACGATCCACTTCTCGCGCGGGCGGCGGAATCGGGGTTTCTACGTCTGTTCCGGTCCGGTCCCCCGGGCTTAGGTTCGACCGCATGACTGACATCGCACCCGGGCGCCTCGGCGACCCCAACAAAAACCTCGGCACCGACCCGCGCACCGACCCCCGGCTTCTGGCTGCGCTGACGGCGTTCGGCCTCGACCAGAATTCCCAGGAGGCGCCGTTGTCCACGGCGTCGCCGCGCGAGGATTTGCTGGGCTTCATCAGCGCCGCAGAAGAGGGCTTCTCCGGCCTGTTCGACGCGTGCCAGGCCGGCGCCGCGCCGGTCAACGGCGTCGACCACGAGACGATCACGATTCCGGGAACCGCCGGTCACGAGATCACGCTCTACGTGCACAAGCCGGCCGGAGCCTCGGGTCCGCTCCCGGTCATCCTCCACACCCACGGCGGCGGGATGGTCCTGCTCGGCGCGACCAACGGCGCCTACGTCCACTGGCGCGACCTGCTCGCGGCCGCCGGCCTGGTGGTCGTCGGCGTGGAGTTCCGCAACGGCGGAGGCCTCCTGGGCAGCCACCCGTTCCCCGCGGCGCCGGACGACTGCGCCGACGCCACCCGGTGGGCGGCCGCGAACCTCGACCGGCTCGGCGGTTCGCACATCGTCATCTCCGGTGAGTCCGGCGGCGGAAACCTGGCGCTCGCCACCACCATCCGTGCGATCCGCGAAGGCTGGATCAACGAGATCGCCGGCGTCTACGCGCAGTGCCCCTACGCGCAGGACCCGCGCGACATCGACAACCTGCCCACCTCGGCGCGGGAGAACGACGGCTACTTCATCCTCGGCCAAATGCTCACCCTGCTGGCCGAGGTCTACGACCCCGAGGGCAAGAACGCGACCGACGCGACCTGCTGGCCGCACAACGCCTCGGACGCCGAACTCGGCGCGTTCCCGCCCACCGTCATCTCGGTGAACGAGCTCGACCCGCTGCGCGACCAGGGCCTGGCCCTCGGCCGGCGGCTGGCCACCCTCGGCGTCCCGTCCTCGTCGCGCATCGTGGCCGGCACCTGCCACGCAGCCGACGTCGCCTTCAGCGCCGCGATCCCGGACATCCAGGCCGCCACCGTGCGGGACATCGCAGGCTTCGCACGCTCGCTGGGCTGATGCCCCTGCGAAGCAGGGTCGCGCAGATGTGTGGCGCGACCCTGCTGGCTGTTGCCGTGCTGGCGGGGTGCGGCGACTCCGGGTCCGACAACGCGGACCCGGACCCCGCCGGCCCAACTCCGTCCGCGACGGGCGCGACCAGCGCTTCCACCACCACCACCACCAACGACGCCGAGACCGAAGCCGTCTCGTGCGTCGCACCCGAGCCCGTCGGCCATCCGCACGTCCGCCGCGACGCCCACCAGTGCCGCCCGAGTGCCGCTGGGCAGGGACTTCCGGCTCGACGAAGGCCAGACCGCCGAAGTTCAGGGCACCGCTCTGGTCGTGACCTTCACCCGCCTCGTCGGTGACTCCCGATGTCCCACCAACGTGACCTGCATCCAGGCGGGCGAGGCCACTGTCGCGATCAAGGTCCAAAGCCTCAGCGGTCCGCAGTCCTTCGAGCTCACCACGCCGGACAACGCGGGGGAGAGCGAGAAGCGCGTCGGCAAGTTCGTGATCCAGCTGCGGGCGGTGGAGCCGTATCCCACCGATCCGGGCAGTTCTGGGCAGTCCGACGTCCGGAAGGTTGCTGTGCTTCGGGTGGTCAAGAAGGATGCTGGTTCATGAAGGTCGCAGCGGTTCAGCTGGAGTCGGTCGTCGGCGACGTTGCGGAAAACCTGCACCGCTGTGAAGCACTCGGCGACGAGGCCGGGGCGGCCGGCGCCGAGTGGATCGTCCTGCCGGAGTTCTTCTCGACCGGCATGGGGTTCGTCGACTCGCTCGCCGATGCGGCGTTGCCGCCGGACGGGCCGGCAATGGGGTTGCTGCAGCGCCTGGCCACCCGGCACCACGCGACCGTCGGCGGTTCGTTCGTCTGCCGCGACACCGACGGCAACAACCGCAACGCCTTCTTCCTCGTCGGCCCGGACGGTCAGGTGATCGGCCGGCACGACAAGGACCTGCCGACCATGTGGGAGAACTGCTACTACGTGGGCGGGACCGACGACGGCGTCATCGAGGCCGGCGAGGTGACCGCGGGAGCCGCGGTGTGCTGGGAGTTCATGCGCACCCAGACCGCACGCCGGCTGCGCGGCAAGGTCGATCTGATCGTCGGCGGCTCGGCCTGGTGGAGCTACCCGCCATGGCCGCCGAAGGCGTACTTCGGCCGGCTGGAGAAGGCCAACGCACGCAACGCGGAGAAAGTCGCACCGGCGATCGCCCGTGCCGTCGGTGCCCCGGTCGTCCACTCCTCGCACTGCGGGACGTTGGAATGCCGCATGCCGCTGATGCCGGTGCCGTACCGCGGCTGGTTCCAGGGCCACGCGATGATCTGCGACGCCCGCGGCACGGTGCTCGCGCACCGCGCGGCGAGTGAGGGTCCGGGGATCGTCGTCGCGGACGTGACGCCGGGGCGGGTCGCGCCGAGTGAGGAGATCCCGGACCGGTTCTGGATGCACCGCCGCGGCATGGTCACCGCGGCCCTCTGGACCTACCAGAACGCGCACGGCAAGCGCTGGTACCGCAAGCACGCCCTGGGGCGCCCGACGGCGGATCAGAAGGACCCGAGCCTCGCGCGCGAGTCACACGCTTAGGAGCCAACGTCCGAAGAAGAGTGAGCAATAGCGCTCGCTACTTCGGACGTCAGCGCTTCTTGCGCAGGCCCTTCAGCTTGGTCTGCAGGTTGACCATGCTCTTCATGCCCTTGTCGGCCTTGCTGCCGACCGGCGGCATCAGGCCGATGGCGCGGCCCAGTTCCATGGTGTCGAAGTAGGCGTCGTTGCGCACGATCAGGCCGTCCCGGACGGTCAACTGGTCCAGCCCACTCACCACCCCGCTGGCTCCGGTCGGACGGAAGCCGTCGAAGCGGCCGGGACCGGTGAAGGCCGCGGTGGCGCGCCAGTGGACGACGACCCGGTTGTCCTGCGCCGTGGTCTCGACCACCTCGAGGGTGAACGTGCCCATGGCCTCGAACAGCGGACCGAAGAATCCGTGGATTCCCTCCGGTACCGGTAGGTTGCGCGCGCCGGGTACCGCCTCCACGCCACCAGCCGGGACCCAGCACTTCACCGCGCGGTCGAGGTCATGGTCATTGAGCGCCGCGAAGTACTCGCGGACGATGGCAATGTTCTGATCGAGATCGACAGTCGTCATGGGTCCTAGTTTGGCGATCTTCGGCGCTTCGGACATACTGTCCAGACAGGTTGGAGGAATCGTGAGTCTGCGGATCCGGCGCTCGTGCCTGGTCGTGCCCGGGCACGCGGTGCGGATGCACGCCAAGGCGGCAGACTCCCCGGCCGACGAAATCGTGTTCGATCTGGAGGACGCGGTCGCGCCTGACGCCAAGGACACTGCGCGCGACCAGGTGGTCGCCACGCTGCTCTCGCCCGAGTGGGCAACACGTCCGGTGACCGTGCGGATCAACGCCCTCGACACCCGGCACGCCGCGGCCGACCTGGTCGCGTTGTCCACCCTGGGCCGGCCCGGCTTCTCGGTCGTGCTGCCGAAGGCGGAGACCGCATCGGCGATCGCCGCCGTGCGTTCCGCGCTGCCCGGGATCGGGGTGCAGGCGCTGATCGAGACCCCGGCCGGGCTGCTGGCCTCCGCGCAGATCGCGGCGGCCGAGGGCGTCGACGCGCTGATCCTGGGCTACGCCGACCTGGCCGCCGGCCTCGGCCGCCGCGGCTCGGCCGACCCGACCGCTGGCTCGTCGCGCAGGAGCTGATCCTGGCCGCGGCGCACGCCGCCGGGCGTCGACGCGATCGACGGTCCGTTCTTCGGGCTGGGCGACGCAGCCGGCCTCCGCGCGGCGGTGCGGTCGGCGCGCGAGGCCGGCTTCGACGGCAAGTGGGCGATCCACCCGGAGCAGGTCGGGCCGATCAACGACGGCTTCGCCGCCGGGCCGGACGAACTGCGCTGGGCCGCCTCGGTCGTCGCTGCGCTGGAGGAGGCGGCCGCGACCGGGTCGGCTGCGGCCCGGGTCGACGGCGCGATGGTGGACGAGGCGATGGCCCGCCGCGCCCGTCGGATCGCGGCGCTCCCGCCGCGCGAGAACCACAATCGTCCGAGCAACCACTGGGGATGACATCCGCAGTGGTTGCCGAGGTCGGGCCGCCGTACTTCGACGACCTCGCCGTCGGTGACGTGTTCGGCGCACCCGGGCTCACGCTGACGCCGGGTCACGCTGCGCTGCACCAGGCGATCGTCGGCGACCGGTTGCGGCTCGCCCTGGACGCTCCGCTGTTCGAGGCGGTGACCGGGACGCCCGGCGTGCTCGCGCACCCGTCGCTGGTGTGCGACGTCGCGATCGGGCAGTCCACCGCCCCGAGCGGGCGGGTCCTGGGCAACCTGTTCTACCGCGGGCTCGCCGCCCGGCCGGTCGCCGTCGGCACCACGCTGCGCACCCGCACCGAGGTGGTCGCGCTCAAGAGCGCGTCGCGCGGCCGCGGCGTCGTCGCGCTGCGGTGCACGACCACCGACGAGACGGGCAACCCGGTGCTGGACTTCTGGCGGTGCCCGCTGTTGCCGTCGAGATCAGCCGACCCCCCGACAGCACGCCGACGACCTGGCCGCAGTCGGGCGCCCGGTGGACGTCCACGCCCTGGTGCCCAAGGACTGGGACCTGGCGCCGCTGCGGGAGGCGCCGCTCGGGCCGCTGTTCGCCGCGCTGCGGCCGGGCGCGCACCGGATCGTCGCGGGCGAGACCGTGACCAGCGCCCCGGAGCTCGCGCGGCTGACGCTGAACACCGCGATGACGCACACCGACGCCACCGCCGGCGCGCACGGCCGTCGCCTCGTCTACGGCGGGCACGTCATCGCGATCGCGGCCGGGCACGTCACCCGGCTGCTGCCCGACCTGGCCACCGTGCTGGCCTGGCACTCCTGCGACCACACCGGGCCGACCTTCGAGGGCGACCTGCTCCGCACGGTGGTCACGATCGAGAAGCTCGAACCGCTGCGCCGACGGCGGCCTCGTCCACTTCCGGGCGAAGACGTCGGCGCTCTCGCCGGGCGATGAAGCTCCGCGCGATGTCCTGGACTGGTCGGCTGTGGGGTTGATGCCGTGAGCACGGGAATTCTGACGGGCCTTCAGGTGATCGAGGGCTCGGCCTTCGTCGCCGCGCCGCTCGGCGGCATGACGCTGGCCCAGCTCGGCGCGGACGTGATCCGCTTCGACGACATCGGCGGCGGCCTGGACCACCAGCGCTGGCCGCTCGCGCAGAACGGCGAGAGCCTGTTCTGGGCCGGCCTGAACAAGGGCAAGCGCTCGGTGAGCGTCAACCTGCGCACCGACGCCGGCCGCGAACTCGTGACCGCGATGATCGAGGTCGCCGGCAACCTGATCACCAACTTCCCGGCCCGCGGCTGGCTGTCCTACGACCGCCTGCGCGAGCGGCGCGAGCGACCTCGTCATGGTCGCGCTGACCGGCAACCGGGACGGCACCAGCGAGGTCGACTACACCGTGAACCCGGCGACCGGCTTCCCGCTGGCGTCCGGTCCGCGCAACCTCGCCGAGCCGGCCAACTCCCTGATGCCGACCTGGGACGCGGTGATGGGCGGGCTCACCGCCACCGGGCTGCTCGCCGCGGACCGGCTACCGGGCGCGGACCGGCGAAGGGCAGCTCGTCGGGCTCGCGCTCTCCGACGTCGCCTTCGCGATGGTCGGACACCTCGGCCGGGTCGCCGAGGCGCAACTCGGCGGGCACGACCAGACCAAGGACGGCAACTACCTCTACGGCGCCTTCGGGCACGACTTCGCCACCGGCGACGGCCGCCGGGTGATGATCGTCGCGCTGACCAGCCGGCAGTGGACCGCGCTCCGCAAGGTCACCGGCCTCGGCGATGCCTTCGACCAGATCGGCGCCGCGACCGGACTGGACCTCGACTCCGAGTCCGGGCGGTACGCAGGTCGCGACATGATCGCGGCGATCCTGCGGCCGTGGTTCGCAGCCCGCGACCTGGCCACCCTGCGGGAGCTGTTCACCGGTACCGGCGTCTCGTGGGGTCCGTACCAGTCGTTCACCCAACTGGTCGAGTACGACCCCCGCTGCTCCGAGGCCAACCCGATGTGGTCGGTCACCGAGCACCCCGGCGTCGGCAGCTACCTGATGCCCGGCACCCCGCTGGACTTCTCCGGCATCCCGCGCCAGCCGGTGCGCCGGGCCCCGCTGCCTCGGTGAGCACACCGAGGAAGTCCTGTCGGAACTGCTCGGGCTGACCCAGTCCGAGGTCGGCAACCTGGAGTCCGACGGCACGGTGGCGCTCAGCTCTTCGCGCGTCCCATAGACCACAGCTGCACAGCCTGCTCGGCCTTCAGCGCGGTCGCCCACGGCAGCTGACGCGAGGACGCCTGCGCGCGGAAGGTGCCCATCGCGGCGCGGACCAGTTCCGGATCGGTGCACCGCTTGGCGAGCTCGAGGCCGCGGTCGTCGACCTCCTCGTCCGGCAGCGCCTCCCAGGCCAGGCCGAGGTCGACCAGCTTCTGCCCGACCACCTCTTCCCCGAGCAAGGTCATCGCGACCGAGGTCTGTGGCCCGGTGATGCGGTCCAGCAGCAGGAAGTGCCCGCCGCCGGGGTGCAGGCCGATCTTGAGGAAGCCGGAGAGCAGCTTGGTCGTCGTCGAGACGATCCGCACGTCCGCAGCGAGCGCGAGGTTCACCCCGGCGCCGACGGCCGCGCCGCGCATGCAGGCGACCACCGGGACATCGAGGGTACCCGACCGCGACGAAGCACTGGTAGACCTTGCCCAGCGCGGCCAGCACCTCGGGGTCGGACGGGTTCTCCCGGGCCGCGGCGAGCAGCGGCCGCGCGGCGCCCGAGCAGAACGCGCCGTTGGCGCCGCGCAGCACCAGCGCCGCGACGTCGGGATTGGCCTGGACCGAGGCGACCGCGTCCAGGAACGCCCCGCGCTCTCGTGGGTGAGCGCGTTGCGGGTGGCCGCGTCGTCGAGGGTGATGATCGCGACGGTGCCGTCGATCTGCAGGGAGACACTCATGGACCGGCACCGTATCGGCCGGGGGATCAGCGCCCGGTAGCCAGGCCCTCCAGTGCGGCCACGGCGCCGGCCGCACCGCTGCAGTCGGCGATCGTGCCGGCCATCCGCTTGGCCGCGACCCCGAAGGACGCGTCGTTCAGCACGTCGAGGGTGGCTTGCGCGATGTTCGCCGGGTCGGCGTCCGGCATCAGCATGCGTCCGGCGCCGAGCACCTGCACCATCTCGGCATTGAAGAACTGGTCGCGGCCCATCGGTATACAGACCATCGGAACGCCGCCCGCGAGCGCGGTGAGCGCCGTGCCGAGACCGGCGTGGGTGATGACCAGCGAGCAGGACGGCAGCAGCTCGGCGTGCGGGACGAACGACACCACCTGGGTGTTCGCCCCGGCCCGCACGGTCGCCGGGTCGAGCGAGGGCCCGGTGGTGACGACGGCGCGGACCGGCAGCGTGGCGACGGCGTCCACGATCCGCTGCAGCAGCGGAGCCTGGCCCTGCTCGCTGGTGCTCAGGCTGACCAGCACCAGCGGCGCCGATCCGTCACCCAGCTCGACGGTGGTCTGGTCCGGGTGCAGCACCAGTGGCGGGCCGTCGAGCACGGGACCGATGCGCAGCACGTTCGCCGCGTCCTCGACGCCCGGCTCGAACTCGCCGGGGACTGCCGCGAGCACGAGGTCGCAGCTGTCGTGCAGTTCCGGGTAGGACTCGACGGGCGCAAGGCCGAGGCCGACGCGATGGAGCGTTGAGCCGCGTCGAGGCCCGGCGCGAACATCTCGACGAGCTCGCCGCCGCGGAAGATCGTGTAGGGCGTGTGGAACAGCGCAGCGGTCGGCAGCCCGGACGCCTGGGCGACGTTCAATCGCCGAGAACAGCAGGCAGTCGACCAGCACGACGTCGGCCGGTTCCCGCTCGAGTTCCTGCGCGACCTCGGCCGCGATGACGTCACTGAGGCACAGCGTGTCCAGCATCAGCGCGATCTCGGCCTCGCCGTCGGCGGGATCCTCCATCTCGTCCCAGCCCTCCGGCTGCGAGAGCGCGACGAAGCGCGCACCGGCGTCGCCGGAGCGCTCGCGGATCGTGTCGTGCCCGAGCAGGCGGACGTCGTGGCCGGCCTCGACGAGGGCTCGCGCGATGCCGAGGGTGGGCAGCTGGTTTCCCGCTCCGTCCCACGTGACGATCAGGTGGCGAGTCATCGGAACATCCTCTCAACCGCGAACGCTTGACAGCCTGTAAAGTAGGATAAGCTTTACAGCGTGTCAAGCACAGGCCGACCGGAGACCCGGACCGCGATCCTGGACGCGGCGCGCACGCTGTTCGAGGAGCAGGGTTACTTCGGCGCGGGCCTGGAGGCGGTGGCGAAGAAGGCCGGCGTCTCCCGTCAGGCGATCTACCTGCACTTCGCCTCGAAGGCCGACCTGCTCACCGCGCTGCACCTGCGCGTGTTCGAGACCGACGTCGTCCCCGCCCTGGACCGGTACCCGATCTGGACCGCAGCGTCCGCCCTCGACGCCCTGGACGCGGCCATCGCCGTCGACGCCGAGGTCGCGTCGAAGGTGTGGCGGATCCACGAGGCGCTGGTGGTCGCGCGGCGCCACCACGACGAGGTGGACGCGACGCTCCGGCCGCGCGAGGACGAGCGCTACCAGGACTACGTGCGGCTGGCCCGCTGGCTCAAGCGCGACGGCGCCCTGCCGCCGCACCTGAAGGTGGCGCACGTTCGCCGACATCCTCTGGGGGCTGCTCTCGCTCGGGACGTTCCAGAACCTGGTGATCGAGCGCGGGTGGTCGATCGAGCGGTTCACCGCCTGGGTGCGGGCGACCGTCAGGTCCCAGCTGGCCACCGGTCATGAAAGCGCACCGTCTCGAGCGGCTGGCGGCTCACGGGCTTGAACACCGCAGGGTCGGTGTGCGCGAGCGGGATCAGCCCGACCTGCATGTAGCTCTCCGGGATCCCGAGCAGCTCGGCGGCCTCGGCCTCGAGCTTCAGGTGCAGCGTCGTGTAGACGGTGCCGAGGTTGCGTGCCCGCGCGGCGAGCATGAAGCTCCACACCGCCGGCAGGATCGAGCCGTAGATCGAGGCGTGCACGAACGCGCTGTCGTCGGTCAGCCGGCCGCGGATGCACGGGATCACGTGGACCGGCACCCGGTGCAGCACGTCGACGAGGTAGGCCGCGCTGTCGTAGACCTTGGCGTTCTGCGCGTCACCGCTGTCCCTCGAGCGCGGCGGCGCGCTGCTGCAAGTAGTCCTCGCGCCGCGCGCGCGTAGATGTCGGCCAGCCCGGCGCGCAAGTCGGGGTCGGTGACGACGATCCAGCGCCAGCCCTGGGAGTTGCCGCCGGTCGGCGCCTGCAGCGAGAGCTCGATGCACTCGTCGATCACCGCGGGGTCGACCGGGCGTTCCAGGTCGAGCTTCTTGCGGATGCTGCGGGTGGTGCTCAGCAGTTCGTCGACGACCGTGAGGTCCAACTCGCTCATCGCTTCCGCTTCCCCTTGGTGGTCGTGATCGGGAGTCCCTGCTCCAGCATCTCGAAGGCCTGCGCGAGCAACGCGGCGATCTCGGTGCCGCCGCCGTTGACCCGGGCGATGAACGCGGCCCGGAACGCCGAGACCGTGCTCGACGCGACGAGCCGCGCGTAGAGGTCGGCCTGAGGGTCCGTGCCGCGCTCGGTGGCAACGATGCCGGCGACGGCGTCCTCCCACTCGGCACAGATCTCCAGGTACCGGGACTGCAGCGCCCGCTCCCGATGGAACAGCCGCGCGCGGGCGAGGCCGAAGGCCTGCTCCTCGTCGTCCCAGGTCCGGGCGTTGTTGACGAAGGCGTTGCGGACCGTCTCCCAGGCCGTCGGGTGGTCGGCCGACGCGAAGTCCGCGCGCACCGCTTCGAGTCGCTCCGGGAGGTCGTAGAAGATCACGTCCTCCTTGCGCGGGAACAACCGGAAGAACGTGCTGACCGAGACGTCGGCCGCGTCGGCGATGTCCTCGACGGTGGTGCCGTCGAAGCCGCGCTCCTCGAACAGCCGCACCGCGGCCTGGGCCAGGTCACGGCGGGTGCGGTCGCGGCGGCGCTCACGGGTGCCGGGACGCGCCTCGGCGACTGGACTGGTCACGCGCGCACTCTAACGGAACTGACTGTCACACCCTTATTGACAGTGACTTCCAAATTGATTTACGTTCCCAGCATGGTGAAATTCGGACTGATCGGATCGATGTTCCCGCCGATGGACAAGGCTCTGGAGTCGATCCCGCGGGCGGAGCGACTCGGCTGGAAGTTCATCGACTTCCCGGACCAGCTCACCAGCACCAACCCACGCGGGATGCTCAAGAATCCGGTGTCGGCTTCGGACCCGGGGGCGCCCACGAGCTTCTTCTCCGACACCTTCTTCGGGTCGATGGAGATGTGCGCGGCGGCCGCGGTACTCACCTCCGAGATGGAGATCCTGCTCGCGGTCATCGACCCGCTGCGCCGCTCCCCCGCGGTGATGGCGCAGGAGATGATGACGCTGCAGCACATGTCCAACGGGCGGATGACGTTCGCGATCGGGGCCGGCGAGGAGAAGCAGTTCGGCCCCTACGGCGAGCAGCGGACCAAGCCGTTCACCCGGCTCGAAGAGGCCGTGCACATCTGGCAGGCGCTGTGGGACAGCAAGGGTGAGCCGGTCGACCGCGAGTCCGAGTTCTGGCCGCTGACCCAGGCGGTGTTCCCGATCCCGCTGCACTCGGCGGGTGCGCCCGAGCTGCTCTTCGTCGGCGCCGGCGACCGGATCCAGCGCCTGGCCGCGACCGTCGGCAACGGCTGGCTGACCTACCTGCCCGGCGGCTCCGGCAACGACAACGTCGCGATGAAGGCGTTGATCGACAACATCAAGCAGCGCGCTGCGGACATCGGGCGCGACCCATCGACCTTGCGGTTCAACGCCCAGGTGGTCACCGTGCTCGCGGAGGACGACGCCACCGCCTGGAAACTGGCGCGACACCCGAACCCGGGCTGGATCGCGATCGCGGCGGCCTCCATCGACTCCGCCAAGACCTGGGACAAGTGGGGCTACGAGCACCCGCTCGGCCCGAACTTCAACTGGGCCCGCGACGTGAACGTCAACATCGTGACCAAAGAGGTGGCGGAGGAGATGACCGCCAAGATCCCCGACGAGGTCACCGACTTCGCCCTGGTCTGGGGCGGTCCGGAGCGGGTCGCGCAGCGCGTGCAGGAGATGATCGACGCCGGCATCAACGAGGTCAGCTTCTTCAACATGGCCGCGTCGGCTGAGCCCGAGTACGCCGTGCACTGGGACGGGCAGATCTCGAAGGTCATCGAGCTGCTGGGCGGCTCTCCGCTCAACGTGTAGCCACAGACGTTTCACAACTGGCCGAGTAGGTAGCGCGATCTTCCCCAGGGTCTCCGCCCGGTCCTAGGTTGACGAGCATGACCGCTCCCACCGAGACGCAAGAACGTCGCCATCTATCTGTGGCCGAACATGTTCATGCTCGACGTCCTGGTGCCGCATCAGATTCTCGGACTCGTACCGGAACTGAACGTCTACACCTTCGCCCGCACTACCGAGCCGCTCCAGAGCGACACCGGCATGAAGCTGATCGCCGACTACGACCTGGAGTCGGTACCCCAGCCGGACATCCTCCTCATCGGCGGCGGGATGAACCCGCTCACCGAGATGGCGGACGAGACGGTGATCGCGGCGCTCCGCAAACTCGGTGAGGCCGCCGAGATGGTGACCTCGGTCTGCGACGGCTCACTGATCCTGGCCCAGGCGGGGCTGCTCGACGGGTACCGGGCCACCACCCACTGGGCTTACGCCGACCTGCTGCGCCGCTACCCCGGCGTCGAGGTCTGTGCCGAGGACCGGGTGGTGACCGACCGCAGCCGGATGACCGGTGGCGGCTGCACCTCGGCGATCGATTTCTCCTACGCCCTGATCAACCATGTGGTCGGTCCGGACACGGCGGCCGCGCTGGAGCTGGCCTTCCAGTACGATCCCCAGCCCCTGTTCGGCGTGGGCACGCCGGCCAAGGCGCCGCCGGAGCTGATCCAGGCCGTGCGCCAAATGGTCGAGCCGATGCAGGCGGGTCTCGAGGAGTTCGTTATCCAGGCCAACGCCGCGCGGGTCTGACCGGCATCGCCGCTCGATAGTCGAGCCTCATCACCCCGGGAGCCTCAGAAGGGCGGCTCGTCGGGAGAGGGGCTGGGTGTTGGTCGTTCGGGTGGTGGCGGTGGGTCCGGGGTCGGGTCGTTGCCGCCGAACCAGAGGTCGCGGTCCGGCGCTATCTGGTCGGGGCTGTCGGGTCCGGCGGGGACCGGTTTCGGTCCGGGCGAGGGCAGGGCCTCGATGAGAGGGGCGATCGGCACGTCGTAGATCCGGCCGAGGCGGGAGGTCCACCGGAAGGTGGTCTCGTTGAGGCGTTTGAGGCGCCAGCCGCCCTTGGTCTTGAGGTCGTGGTCGTGATCGCAGGCCGGGCCGAGGTTCTCCAGCACCGTCAGGCCACCGAGGCCGTGATCGAGAGTGTGGTCCATCTCCGCGCTCCGGGCCGGTCGGCGGCAACCGGTACCGATGCACGTGCGGATGCGCAACTCGATGTCGCGACGTAAAGCCTTTCCGGGGAAGCGTCGGCGCGGGTCAGACCCACCCGACGGCTCGGGCTCGAGCGCACTGCCGCTCGAGCCATCGGCGCGGCGCGCGATGTCCTCGATGACCGGCAGCCAGGCCACGATCGTGGCCGGGTCGGCGAGGTTGCCGTCCTGCAAGTGAGCCCTCGGTGAGCTGGTGCAGTAGCTCGGCCGGGACCAGCAGGTCGACCACGCCGGCATCGGTGGCGTCGCGCCGGGCCCAGCCCTTGGGTCGGGCCGGGGTCAACCCGGAGCGGATCGGCTGCCCTTCGGCGTCGAGGACGGCGTAGCGCCACTGACCGGCGGAGAGTTGCTCGGCCAGTTCGCGGGCGTGCTCGGCGTGGGTGGGCCCCCACCCGGCGAGGTCAGCGGGGTGGCGGTCCAGCCCGAGCATGGTGGACAGCTTGGCCGTCAGTTGCACCCCGACATGCGACGGGTTCGGGTCGGGCGCGACCTCGGGCTCCGGTGAAGGCTCGGGAGAAGATTCCGGGTCGGGAGAAGACTCCGGCGCGGGAGCACCGTCAGTCCCGGCGCGGGTCGGAGCGAGCGCTTCGAGGATCTGGGCGTCATTCATGCCGGCATAGGTGCCATCAAGCATGCTCATACACAACTCGGAGCGGATGTGGTCCAGCGGGCGGTCATCACCGTTGGCCCGGGCCTTGGCTGCCAACGCCTTGACTCTGGCGATTGCGGCAGCGACGCGTTCGGGGTGCTGACGCTGCGCGGCCAGATCTGAGGTGCCGTCCTCGTTGCGCCACCCGATCACCCGCCGCGCCTTCAGCGCCTCGGCGAAGACCCGCAGCGCCCAGTCCGGGTCCAGCGCGATCCCGAGTTCCTTGCACCGGGCCGACAGCCGCTCCGACGTGTACGGGTTGGCGGCGTCGATCGAGCACCGATCCAGCACGTCATCGACCACGGTCTGGGCGTGCTCGTCGGACATGTCCTTGGTCCAGCGGGCGATGGTCCGCGCACGGTCGACGTCGAGATCGCCGCGTCCCATCGCCGTGTGCAGCTTCGGCAGCCTGCGCACGACGGTCCAGGCGAAGTCGAGCAGGTCGTTCGCCGACATCGAGGAGATCGCCAGCCCCGCACGGATCTCATCGGCGGCCCAGCGATCGGGGGCGGCCATCCGCGCCACGGTCTCGCCGGAATCCGGAGCACAGGCCCCGACCTCCGCGACCGCGGCCAGGTGCACCGCGTCGGCAGTGTTCTTCTGCCGCTGCGCCAGCCGCATCACCGAGACCGCTTCATCACCGGTCAGGCAGGCCAGATCGACGGCGCTCGGCGCAATTCCGAGCTCCGCAACACACCGCTCCGCGATCCCCACCCCGGCCACGATCTGAACCTACGGTAGGCCACTGACAGTTCTCTGACCTGCGGTTATGGCCTCTCAGGCGCCCTGCATCGCGGCCAGAGCCTGCGCCAGCATCGCATTGCCCGACACCGTGCCGCCGTCGACGGTGATGGTCTGGCCGTTGATGTACGCGGCAGCGTCCGAGCACAGGAACGCCGTAACTCCGGCAACTTCTTCGACGGTGCCCAGGCGGTTCATCGACGCCTGGCCGGCGAAGAACTGGCGTGCGGCCTCCGGCAGCACCTGCGCGGATTGTTCGGTGAGGATCACGCCGGGCGCGATCGCGTTGCAGCGCACCCCGGTCGGGCCGAGATCGAGGGCGGTGGTGCGGGTCAGCGCCTCGAGCGCGGCCTTCGCGCAGTTGTACGCACCGAACATCGGCATCGCGACCTGGCCGGCGATCGAGCTCATGTTGACGATCGACCCGGTCCCGCGGGCCGCCATGCCGCGACCGAGCTCGCGGGTCAGGATCAGCGGGGCGAAGAAGTCGACCGCGAACGTGCGGTCCCAGTAGTCGTCGTCGGCCTGAGTGATGTGCAGGTACTGGTCGCCGCCGCCGGCGTTGTTGATGAGGATGTCGACGTCGCCGACCTGGGCGGCGAGGTCCACCACGGCGGCGCGATCGGTGAGGTCGCACGAGATGGCGGACGCCCTGCCGCCGATCTCGGCCACGACAGCGTCGAGCCCCTCCTTGCCGCGTGCGACGCCGATGACTGAGGCACCGCACCCGGCCAACGTCCGCGCCACGGCGGCGCCGATCCCCTTGCTGGCCCCGGTGACGAGCGCGGTCTTGCCGGTGAGGTCGATTTTCATGACGTCTCCAGGGGAACGAGGATGCTGACTTCGCCGGTGCTGCCGTCGATACGCAACGCGTCGCCGGTGCGGATCCGGCGGCTGCCGTCGCGGGTGTTCACCACGCACGGGATGCCAAGCTCGCGGGCGACGATCGCGCCGTGGCTGAGCTGCCCGCCGATGTCGATGACCACGGCGGAAGCGGCGAGGAAGAGTGAGACCCAACTCGGATCGGTGGTGGCGCACACGAGGATCTCGCCGGGCCGCAGGCCGTCCTCGTGCGGATCGGTGACCACCCGTGCGAGGCCCTCGACGATGCCTGGGCTCACGCCGAGGCCGGTGAGCTCGGTGCCGGGGTCGACGGGCGCCTCGGTGAGCGGCTCGGGCACGCCGACCCAGGCCATCGGCAGGGTCTGCTGCCGGTACGTCCGGTCGAGTTCGCGGCGCTGGGCCACCAGCTCGGGCCAGCCGTCCCGCGGTCCGGCCTGAACCTCGTCGAGGGTGAGGAAGAAAACGTCATCCGGGTCGGCCAGGTGACCGTCCTTGGCCCAGATCTCCCCCAGCGTGCGGGCGGCCAGTCGAGCTCCGTCCACCGCGATCAGGTAGCCGGCCTTGCCCACCTCCCGATGCGCGACGAACTTCTGAGCCAGCGTCAGGAGCGGGCGCGCCTGCAGGCGCTGGGCCCGGGAGAGCGAGGTCATCAGCGCCGTCTCGGCCTGCTCGCGCGCGGCGCGTTGCCGCTCCCCCAGCCGTGCCGGACTCTGCTCATCGGGGAGTTCGCCGAAGCGGTCGGCCAAGGCGCGCACGTGCTCGGGCTCCTCGCGCCAGACCGTCACATGCATTTGCCCGTTGTTGATGCCGTGCCAGCCGTGCCGGTCCAGCACGATGTCCAGGTCCAGCTCGCCGCGGGAGAGCGCCCACAGGTCGGCGGCGACCCGGGTCTCCTCGACGGTGCCGTACCCGGTGACCAGCTGGGGCGCGGAATGGGACGGCCCCGCCGAGCGAGCCAGCAGGTCGACCTTCTCGTACACGCCCGAGGCCAGCATGCTGATCACCGTGTGCAGCAGCATGTTCTGTACGAAGTGCGGCCGCGCCTCGCGCAGCACGCGCTGGGCGTCGTCCTCGGTCAGGGACGCGGTGCGGGCAGAGCGCCACCAGTCCTCCGCCGCGGCCCGGCTAGCTCGCACCTGGCGAAGACAGGTGGCGACCGCGATCGGCATCTTGGCCGCGATCACCGGGTAGCGCCGCTTCGTCGGGTACCGCGGGATGTCGCGGACCTCGCCGAAGAGTTCCTTCTCCATCTGTGCGGGATCGACGCCGGGCATGCGCTCGGCCATCCGCGCCATCATGTCGATATTGGCCGCGGGCCAGCCGTGGATCGGGGTGACGAAGCGCTGCCCGACCTCCGCCGGGGTCGGCACCTCGGCCCGGGACAGCGCCCCGATCAGATGAAAGCCGCCGCGGATGCCGTCCTCGGTGGCCGGCCCGAAGAAGGTCCAGCTCAGTGGTGTGCACAGCCCGGGCAGCGCCTCGCCGAGGTTGCCTCGCGTCCACGCGACGGCCCCGGTCGCGGGGATGTGCAGGGGTGAGTTCACTCGGGGGTCCAGGACCTCTCGGTCAGGCCGTAGGCGGTCTCGCCGTCCCAGGTGTACTCGGTCTGGCACTCGCGCAGGGTCAGCGGGGTTGCCGCCGAGACGGCGCGGCCCAGTACGAGCTCGTTGGGCGACCCCATCCCGAACGGCATCGACTGCAGGATCCGCCCGGTGATCTCGTGCTCGCCGGTCTCGGCCCGCAGCCGCAACCGGGTGCGCAGCGGCGCGCCGTGGGCGTCCGCCGCGACAACCTCGACGTCGACGACCTCCGCCTGCTCCAGCGTCTTGCCGTCGCTGACGTACCCGTGGCTCAGGGGCGTCACATCGTCGCCGTGGTTGAGCACCTGCAGGACCGCGAAGGAGCGGCCACTGGGGAACTGCCCGTTCAGCCACCAGTGCTCGCGCACGGTGCCGAACACCCGCGGGCCGCGGCTGTGGTCCCGGATCCCGGTGCCGTCGATCTCCCAGCGCTCGTCGCCGAGGAGCAGCGCACCCGTCACCCGGCAGGCCTGCTCGTAGTGCGCGCGTGCCCAGGTCTGGCCGGACATCCGCGCCCCGAGGTCCCACACCGGGGACATCGCTTCCCAGCTCAGGTCGAGGCTCGCGACGTGGTGGTGCTGATCGGTCACCGCGCCGGCCCGCAGCTCGGCACCGGTCACGTCGCGCACGGCACCACGAAAGCGCATCGTCCAGCGCCGCCAGGGCTCTTCGCAGCGCATCGAGAACATGCCGGAGCCGGGGCCTTCAGCGGTGGCACTGTTGCCGTAGCCCTTGGCGACGAGGAACCGGTCGTCCGGGAGGTACGCGATGAGCACGTCGCGCCAGAGGTCCTCGGGCCCGGCCAGCCGGCTCAGGTGGGTCCAGAAGCCGACGCGGTTGCCGGGCGAGTAGGCCTGGTTGCAGTAGTTCTCCGACCAGCCCTCGGTGTCCGGCCGCTCTGCGATCGGCACCTCGGCGGCGTCCAGCTGGATCGTCATACCCTCACCAGCGAGCGCGCCTCGTGGAAGTACACCCGCATCTCGACGATCTGCCCGTCGCGCACCAGGTTCTCCTCGGCGAGCAGCACCTCCTCGCCGGAGCCGGCGAGCGTGGTGCGCAGGACGACGAAGACCCGTTCGCCCTCGGCGACGACCCGGTCGATCTCGATCGCCGCGACGTCGAGCAGGGCGCCGATCTGCTGAAACGCGGCGAGCATGCCCGCGTGGCCGCGGTACGCGCCCCCATAAGGCAGGAACGACGGCTCGTGGAGAACGAACACGTCGTCGGCCATCTGCTTGAGCATCCCCGCCACGTCGCCGCTCATCCCGGCGGCGTACATGTCGAGCACGACCTGCTTGCTGATCTCGCCCTGTGCATCCGCCACGTTCGCTCCTCCTAGCCATACACCGTATGGTCGAGTACCGTACACCGTATGGCTACACGCGCCAAGACGCTCGACCCCCTCAGTTCGGAGGCGATTGTCGACGCCGCCCTGCAGATCGCCGACACGGACGGACTCGCAGCGGTGTCCATGCGGCGGGTCGCCGCCGAGCTGTCCTGCACGCCGATGTCGCTCTACGAGCACGTCGCCAACAAGGACGCGCTGCTCGACCTGATGGCCGACCAGGCGATGGCCTCGCTGCCCGAACTGCGCCCCGGCGCACCCTGGCAGCGGGAGATGACCCGGTTCTTCACGGCGTTCCACGAGTTGTTTCTCGAACACCCGGCCGTCGCCCACGTGATGGTGGCGCGGCCGCTGTCCGGCCCGGTCGCGCTGCGGCGCGGTGAGCCGGCCTTCGCCGTCCTGGTCGCCGCCGGCTTCTCCGACGCCCAGGCTGTCGAGGCATTCATCGCTCTGGCCAGCTACACGATCGGGGCCTCGCTCTACGAGCTCGCCCGCCGGGAGACCCACGCGCGCGACACCCGCTTCGAGGACGACGTGGTCGCCGCCGAGTACCCGCTACTGGTCCGGCTGGCCCCGCACCTGCACCGCTCCACCGGCGGGCAGCAGTTCCGACGGGGCCTGCGGCACCTGCTGGAGAGCTACTCCCCACGCGTACCGAGCAGCACGCCCGCTCAATAGGCTTCCCGGATGGGCGAACCCGTCACGTACGAGATCCGACGCACCTCGACGGCGTCTGTGACCTTCGAGTCCGGGGCCGAGCCGCCGGTGCGACTGGTCAAGGTCGCTCCGGGCGTGACGATCCGCGAGGTCATCGTCGAGGAGCAGGCGCCGAGTCATCACGCGTACTCCATCCGCTCGGTGATCCCGATCAAGGACCACCGCGCCGATGTGTGGCTCACCGCCCGTGCCGACGGCGGCACGGACATCCGCTGGGCGTCGTCCATGCGCCCGAAGCTGCCCGGCACCGGGCTGGTGCTCAAGGCAGCCCTGTCCAAGGCGGTCGGCGACCTCTGCAAGGCGCTGGTCAAGGCCGCGGAGGTGAAGCCGTGACCGAGGGCGCGTTCGACCTCGCGATGCTTCTCGTCCGGGTCACGCTCGGCGCCGTGATGATCATGCACGGCAAGAACCACCTGTGGGGCAAGGGCGGCGTCGAGGGCACGGCGCGCTGGTTCGCCTCGCTCGGCTTCCGCCCCGCCAAGGTCCATGCCCTGATGAGCGGGTACGGCGAACTCGCCGCCGGCGCCGGGCTGATCGTCGGCTGCCTGACCCCGTTCGCGTGTGCCGCCGTGATCGCCACGATGTGCGTGGCCGGCTGGGCCGCGCACCGCCCCAACGGGTTCTTCATCTTCCGTGACGGCTACGAGTACGTGCTGGTGATGGGCGTCGCCGCCCTCGCCGTGGCGATCCTCGGCCCCGGCGGCTACTCGCTGGACGACGCGATCGGCATCGTCGACTACGACGACCCGTCCAGCGCCGGCCTCCTCGGTCGCACCGGCGGACTGATCGCCTTGGTCGGCGGCGTCGGCGGAGCGGCCTTCCTGCTGGCCACCAGCTGGCGCCCGTCGGAGGTCAAGAAGACCGAGGAAACCAGCTGACGTAGCGTCAGGGTCACACCGGGTATGTGACCCCGGTGAGTTCCTCCGACACCGACCACAGGTGCTTCTGGAGCGACTCGTCCTTGGACTGGGCGCTGGAGTTGACGACCCTCGGGTGGCCCTTGACCTCGCCGATTCCGTCGGGGCCGTAGTACTGGCCGCCGGTTGCGCCCTGATCGGTCGCAGCACGCAGTGAGGGCAGGGCACCTCGTGCGGCGGACTGAGCGAAGATCTTCGCGGCCGGCTTCATGGCCAACTGCATCAGCCGGGGCGAGTTACGGCCCAGCTCGGTGTCGGACCCTCCGGGATGGGCCGCGAGCGCAACAGTTCCCGCGTTCGCCGCGGCGAGGCGACGGTTGAGCTCGTACGTGAACATCAGGTTGGCGAGCTTCGACTGGCCGTAGGCCTTCACCCGGTCGTAGGAGCGCTCGAACTGCAGGTCGTCGAAGTGGATCTTCGCCCGGATCCGGTGCCCCATGCTGCTGACGGTCACCACCCGGGAGCCCGGCGCCGCCAGCAGCTGCGGCAGGAGCAGCCCGGTGAGCGCGAAGTGGCCGAGGTGGTTGGTGCCGAACTGCATCTCGAAGCCGTCGGCCGTCTGCTGGTACGGCGTGTACATGACGCCGGCGTTGTTGATCAGGAGATCGATGCGCGGGTACGCCGCCGCCAGGTCGGCGGCCGCCGAGCGCACCGACGCCAACGACGCCAGGTCGAGTTCCTGCACGGCCACGTCCGCACCGGGAGCCACGGCGGTGATCCGGTCGGCGGCCTGCTTTCCCTTGTCCAGGTTCCGGACGGCAAGCACCACCGTCGCGCCGCGCTGCGCCAGCACCCGGGCGGTATCGAAACCCAGTCCGGTGTTCGCACCGGTCACGACCGCGACCCGGCCCTGCTGGTCGGGCACGTCGCTCTCAGACCATTTGCTGCCCATCAGGCTCCCCGTCACTCAGCCGTCGATGTCGATGTAGACCTCACCCGCGTCGACGTGCACGGGATAGGTGGGAACCGGGGCGGTCGCGGGCAGGGTGTCCGGCACGCCGGTGCGAACGTCGAAGCAGGACCCGTGCGCCGGGCACTCCACATCGAAGCCGTCCAACTCGCCGTCGGAGAGCTCGATGTCCTCGTGGCTGCACTCGTCGCCGATGGCGTAGATGTCGCCGTCCTTCAGGCGCACCAGGCACACCGGGACGCCATCGGCCTCGACCCGGCGGAGCGACCCCGGTGCCAGCTCGTCGAGGGAGGCGACGTGATGACGCGACATCCACAACTCCTCGAATAGGCTCCGGAAGATGATCATCGTGGTGGATGGCGAGTCCGGCCAGGTACGGATGGACGACGCGGAGAACCTGCGCGGCCTGAGCGTGGAGCTCCGCGAATGCGGCGCCACCCAGGCGGCCGCCCTGCTCGGCAGCTTAGGCCTGATGGACGGCGATCACGTCTGGCTCGACATCGACGCCCTGCGTGCGCTCAGCCCCCTGGCCGCCGATCCGGAGTGGGTGGCCGGTTTCGACGGCGTCATCAAGTACGCGGAGACCAAGGGCTGGATCGACGCGACCGGCTCCCGCGTGCGCGCGCACCTAAGCTGACCGCCATGACGGAGGTCGGGCGCATCACCCAGATCTGGCGCTTCCCGGTGAAGTCGATGGCCGGGGAACGTCTGCCGGCGGTCGAACTCGGTGAGCTCGGCATGCACGCCGACCGGACCTGGGCGGTCCGGGACCTGAAACTCGGGGCCACCACCGGCGCGAAGCGGCTGCCCACCCTGCTGCGCTGCACCGCGCGCTACGCCGCGCCGCCACCGCCCGACGCCGGGCCCGGCAACGCGCCGGAGGTGATCATCGGTTTCCCGGACGGCACCGAGATCTCCAGCTCGGACCCCAAGGTGCACGACGCCCTCTCGTCGTACCTGGACCGCGAGGTCGAGCTGCGACCGCTGCCCCCGCTGAAGGCGAAGAAGGACTACCGCGGGCCGCTGATGACCAAGACCGACATCCGCACGATCATGGGGCTCGGGCCGGACGAGCCGCTCCCGGACATGTCGATGTTCCCGGTCAGCAAGCTCGCCGAGCTCACCCGCTACGCCACCCCGGTCGGCACCTACTCCGATGCGTACCCGCTCCATCTACTGAGCGAGCAGAGCCTGCGCAGCATGGCGAAGCTGGCCCCGGACTCGACCTTCGACGTGCGTCGGTTCCGCCCGGGCGTCCTGATCGAGACGCCGGACACCGCGGAATTCCCCGAATGGGACTGGTGCGGCGGCCGCCTGCACACCCCGGGCGCGGATCTCGAGCTGCTGTTCCCGACGATCCGCTGCTCGATGCCGACCCGGCAGCAGGGGGACCTCCCGGAGGACCGCGCGGTGGTCCAGACGATCAGCGCGCATGCCAACCGTTGCCTCGGCGTCTACGGCAACGTGCCGCGCCCCGGCCGGATCGCCGAGGGCGACGTCCTCACGCTCAACCGAGCCGATCGCGCGCCGCTCGGTGCGCGACCGGATGCCCTGGCCTCAAAGCTCAAGCGGGCTGCGATGAAGGCGGGCACGGTGGCCATGCCGAAGGGCAAGGCGCGCTAGCCGAGCGCCGATTCGCCGATGGTCCCGGTAGCGAACAGGGCCACGCCCCCGCCCACGGTGACGTGCTCCAGCCGGCCACCGGTCGTGCGTGCGGTCGCCCGCAGGTAGCTCGGCCGGCCCATCCGGAAACCCTGACGGACCGTCAGACGTACTTCCGCGTCCGGTCGCCGGTCGCGCTCGGCGAGGCAGGCGACCAGGGCAGCGACCGCACCGCCGGTTGCCGGGTCCTCGGGAACCCCGAGGCCGGGGGCGAACATGCGGGCATAGAGATCAGTGCCGTCGACCAGCTCGCCGGCGAAGAAGTGCAGGATCGGGGTCTCGCCGTCGGCGAACGCCACCGCCCAGGCCGCCGGATCGAGCGCCGCCCCGTCGACGTCCGCATCCGAGGCCAGGCGGGCGAACCCGCACGGCATCCCGACCCCGGCGTACCAGGCCTCCAGAACCGCGTCGGTCGGCAGGCTCAGGGCCGCGGCAACAGCCTCCGGATCCGGTTGGGTGAGCGGACGGAGGAGGACCGCCGCGAGGCGCAGCTCTGCAGCCAGCACCGCGCCGCTGCCCACGGTCGTGTGCCCGGCGAAGGGCAGCTCGGCGCCGGGGGTGAAGATCCGCAGTCGCGCGGTCGCCTCGGGCTCGTCCGGCGGGAGCACGAACGTCGTCTCGGCGAAGTTGAACTCCCGTGCGATCGCCTGCATCTGCTCGGCGCTCAGCCCCTGCGCGTCGAACACGACCGCGAGCTGGTTGCCACCGAAGGAACGGTCGGTGAAGACGTCGACGATCGCGTACTCGTACGGCAGGCGGCTCAGCTCTTCAGGAACCGGCGAAGCGCCGCGAGCGTCTCCTCCGGCGCCTCCTCGGGCAGGAAGTGGGCGCTCGGCAGCGCTTCGCCGCTCACGTTCTCCGCGCACTTACGCCACTCGCCGAGTACGTCATAGGCCTTGCCCACGAAGCCGCGCTCGCCCCACAGCACCAGCAGCGGGCAGGTGATCTTCCGGTCGAGGTCTGCTTCGTCGTGTTCGAGGTCGATGCCCGCGCCGGCGCGGTAGTCCTCGCAGGTGGCGTGCACGGTGGCCGGGTCGGAGAACGCTGCGACGTACTCCTCCAGCGCGGCCTCGCTGAAAGCGGCGAAGTCGGTGCTCCAGCGGCGCAGGCACCAGTGCAGGAAGAACGCCGGGTCCGCGCCGACCAGGCGCTCGGGCAGGTCGTAGGGCTGGCTGAGCATGAACCAGTGGTAGTAGACCCGCGCCATCGTCTCGTCGGCGGAACGGAACACCTGCAGCGTCGGGATGATGTCCAGGACGGCCACCTTCTCGATGCGCTCCGGGTGGTCCCGGGTCATCCGGTGCGCGACCCGCGCACCTCGGTCGTGCCCGACCACGGTGAAGGTGGAGAAGCCGAGGGCTTCCATCACCTCGACCATGTCCTGCGCCATCACGCGCTTCGAGTACAGCTCCCCACCCGGCTGCCCCGACGGCTTGCCGCTGGCCCCGTAGCCGCGGAGGTCGGCGACGACCACGGTGTGGTCCGCGGTCAGATCGGGGGCGATCTTGTGCCACATCGCGCCCGTCTGCGGATAGCCGTGGAGCAGGAGCAGCCCCGGCCCGGATCCGGCCACCCGGACGTTGATCGGCACGGCCGTGGTGGGGACGAGCTCGCGCCGGAAGTCGGCCAGGATCGGGGACACGCCGCCATTCTGGTGCCAGGCCCACCAGGCGGGTCTACACCGATGTCGACCGGGCGTTCCACAACGTGATCACCGCTCGGTCGTGTTCGGTTCCGAGTCGGCTGAGGGACCCGGCATCGAGCCGCAGGAGCGCCCCGCCGCCCGGGGGCAGGCCCAGCCACCGAGCCCCGAGGATGCGCAACTGGTGGCCGTGCCCCACGAGTGCAACCGTCCCGCCGGCCGCCACCACCGCCCGGGCACGGCTGAGCACGCGATCGGCGCGGGCGCCGACCTGCTCGACGGTCTCCCCCGGCGTCGCTGCTCCCGGAATCACCCCGTCGTTGAACACGGTCCACGGCCGCCCCAGCTCGCGGCTGATCTCCACAGTGGTCCGGCCCTCGTAGGCGCCGTAGTCCCACTCGACGAGATCGTCACAGAGCTCCACGTCAGCCAGACCGGCCAGCTCGGCGGTGCGCCGGGCGCGGACGCGCGGACTGGCCAGGACCAGCGTGAACTGCTCTCCGGCGAGGACCGCTCCGAGCGCTCGCGCCTGCTGCTCACCGCGAGCGGTCAGCGGGATGTCGGTGGACCCGGTGTGCTGCCCACGTCGACTCCACTCGGTCTCCCCGTGCCGGACCAGTACCACTTCGGCCATGGTGCCTCCCCGAGCGGATGCCGTGGCCATCAGCATGCCGTGAGAATGTGAGGCAGTGGGAACCCAACGGACTGCCCTGATCACCGGCGGCGCCTCCGGCATCGGCCTGACCACCGCCGCCCGGCTGCGCGACGAGGGCTTCGACGTCGTGATCGCCGACTTCGACCCGAACGCTCCGCAGGTGGCGGCCGACCTCGGAATCACCGCACAGGCGCTCGATGTGACCTCGGTGGAATCGTGGGAACGCCTGGGCAGCGCACTGGACGCCGGCGGCGTCGAACTCGGGGCCCTGGTACTCAACGCCGGCATCGCCGGAGGCGGCACCGATCTCGCCGGCCTCGATCTCGAGCGCTACCACCGGCTCATGCGGGTCAACGTGGACGGCGTGGTCTACGGGTTGCGCACGATGCTGCCCCGCCTCGCCCGCCCTGGCGTCGTCACCGTCACCGCGTCGCTGGCGGGGCTGATGGGCGTACCGGCCGACCCGGTCTACGCGATGACCAAGCACGCGGTGATCGGCCTGGTCCGCAGCAGCGCGGTCGAGCTGGCCGCCCAGGGCGTCCGCATCCACGCCGTCTGCCCCGGCTTCGTCGAGACCCCGCTGCTGGGCGCCGCCAAGGCGCAGCTCGCCGCCGCGGCCTTCCCCCTGCTGACCACCGACGAGATCGCCGCCGCCATCGCCGATCTGGTCAGCGGGCGGTCAACCGCCCAGGTGACGGTGCTGCAGCCAGGCCGCAAGCCGGTGGACTACGCCTTCGCCGGCATCCCCGGCCCGCGGATGCTCGACGGGTCGAGGGCGCCGGATCTGCCGTCCGACCTGGACCTCGGCTAGCAAGGTCCCAGTTCGGTCGCGGATCGAGCACGAACGGCCTGCCGGGCTGGTCCCACTCCGAGGCGCAACGCAGGATCGCCACATGAACCCTCTTCGCGCGCTCGGCGCAACCACCGCCCTGCTCCTCATGACCGCGGCCTGCGGCGACGACGACGACACCTCCAGTGCCGAGCCGACCCCCGCGCCGGCCGTCACCGTGACCGGCACCCTCAACGCGGCGAATCAGACCGGCGACGGCACCTCGGTGACCATCAAGAAGGTGACGATCGAGGGCTCCGGTGGCTGGATCGCGCTGCACGCCGACAACAAGGGTGCCCCGGGCACCGTCGTCGGGTTCGTCGAGATCGAGGAGGGCGAGTCGAAGAACGTCAAGGTCAAGGGTGACAAGGCGCTGAAGTCCGGCGTCTACTGGCCGATGCTGCACAAGGACGACGGCACGCTCGGCACCTACGAGTTCGGCGAGACCGCCGGCGCCACCGACGCTCCGGTCGTCGCCGACGGCAAGCCGGTGATGAAGAAGATCACTTACACGAAGACGTGACGTCGGAGTTCAGTAGTCGTCCGCATTGGCGAGCGGTTTGGCGTTCTTCTCGCAGTACAGCGACGGGCCGGGCAGGGTCGAGTACTTGCGGTCCTTGATCACGACCGCGCCGTAGCAGAGCTGGCGCGCCTGCGGCTGACCCCGGGTCATGGTGATCGGGTACGTCATGCCCTTCAGGTTGTTGTTCTTGATCGAGTAGACGCCGTCCTCCACGTCCTTGGGCGTCGGATTGTCCGGCAGGTTGGCCGCCGCAGCGGCGAAGTACTCCCCGATGATCCAGCCGTTGACGTGACTGCCGCTGACCTCAGAACCGGGAGCGAACTGGGCGAAGGCCTCGTAGCATTCCTTGATCCCGGCGACCCGGGTGTCGGTGAACGGCGCCATCTTCGTCCCGATCACCATGCCGTCAACGTTCGGATCCGAGGGCAGCGTCGGCAGGGCCAGCAGGTCGGCCGTCGAGAGCTTAGGCCGGAAGCCCTGCCGGGCGCAGTCGCCGGCGAAGCGCCGAATGGCGGAGGTATCCATACCGAAGATCAGCACCTCAGCCCCGGCCTGCTTGGCGGCCAGGCACTGGGCGGTGTAGTCGGGCTGGGTCATCGACGGGCGCCCCCGCGTGACAGATTCAAATCCCGCCTTCTTCAGGACGTCGGCCTTGCTCCAACTCGAATCGAAGTTGTCGCACAGAGCGAAGTCACTGCAGGCGAAGCCCGCGAGCTTGGTGGAGCCCGTCGAATTCATCGCCTTGCCGAGCGCGAGCAGCATCGAATCCGCGTTCGTCCGTCCCGTCGGGGTGGCCGTCAGGACGTAGGGGTTGGTGTACGCGACCTCGGTGCCGCCCTCACTGCCGAAGCTGAAGATCTTCACCGAGTCCAGGTACTTGTTGTTCCCGGCCGGCGCGAAGCCGAGGGTGTTGTAGAGGAAGGCGATGACGCCCTTGAGCTCGACGAACTGCTTGAGGAGATAGTTGTAGCGGCCGGGGTCGCCGCCGTCGTCGCCGACGAGCACCTCGACGGGGTGTCCGTTCAGGCCACCATGGCTGTTGACCCACTGAGCCCACACGCGCAGGCCGGTGGTCGTGTCCTTGACGACGGCTCCGACCGGACCGGAGAACGTTCCGACCGAGCCGAGGCGGACCAGGGACTTCGTGGGCGTTGCCAGCTGTCTGGTCGCCGAGGCTCCGCCGGTCGCGGGGGTCCCGGCCTTCTGCGCAGCCGCAGCCGCCGGGTCCGGTTTCGTCACCTTGGCGGCCTGACCGGTGGCGCCCGCCGCGGCCGGCGCCGCGGCAACAGCGGTGTCGGTGGCGCCGCCCGCCAACGGGGCTGCGGCGGGAGCTGCGGCGGTGGCGGCACCGGCCGATGCCGCTGCCGGGGCGGGGACCCCGGTCAGGCCGACGCCGGCCGCGCGCTCGATTGCTTCGTCGCTGACCCGGGTGCCCCCGCACCCGGTCACCAGCACCGCGAGTGCGGCCGCGCCCGCCACCAGAGCGGCACCGTTGCGCCGTCGCCGCCCAGACCTCGGATTCATGACCACGGCACGGAAGCTACGAGGTGTCCCTTGTGGTGTCAAGGGACAGTGCGTAGCTTATGGTCGACTTCTTGACAAAACTCGGGAGGCAGGCCGCCGGTATGGTCCCGCTGATGAGCGACGCACTGCGCCGACCGGGCACCGAGGTCGAGAAGGCCACACGGCGCCGCCCGGATGAGTTGCGCCGGTTGATCGTCGTCGCCGCGGAGGAAGTGTTCTGCGAGCAGGGCTATGCGGACGCGACGCAGACCGAGATCGCGGAGCGGGCCGGGGTCAAGCGCTCGGTGCTCTACCGGCACTTCCCGACCAAGGCCGACCTGTTCCGCGAGGCGATGGCTCAGCCGTTCCTCGGCCTGCTCAGTGAGTGGATCCCCACCTGGCAGGCACAGATCGACTCACCCTGGCCGGATGAGCTCCTGATGCGGGAGTTCGTAGCCACGATGTACCGCGGCCTGCGCGAGCACCGCAGCGTGGTCCGGGCCCTGGTGGTCGGCGAGGACCGGCCGGCCGACCAACTCCACACCGGAGTCATGGAGAGCTTCCGCGACACGCTCGCCGACCTGCGGCCGATCATCGTGCGCGAGCTCGAGGGCCGCGGCTACTCCAGCACCCACGTCGACCTGACGATCCAGATCATCTTCAGCATGGTGATCGGACTGGCGATCTTCGACTCAGACCTGTTCCCTACCAGCGGCGAGCCGGCGAGTGAAGAACAGCTGCTGAGCCACGTGGCCGCTTTCGTCCTGTACGGCGTCAGCCTGCGCAAGCCCTGAGGGACGCCTCGACCCCTGCCGGACGAGATAAGCCATACCCAGGCCACCGCCGACGCTGAGGACGCCGATCGCCAGGTGCTGCCACGTCCGCCACGGGTCGCCGAACCAGATGGCGGTGGTGGCGAACCAGAGCGCAGCCATGCAGACGAAGGTGAGCCACATGGTCAGGTTCTGGCCGACGGTCGAACGTCGGCGTACCGCCAGCGCGAACCCGAACACGGGGTAGGCGACGATCGTCAACGGGGTGGACAACTGATACAGCGGGTCCTCCAGCGCCGACTTGATCCACTCCCAGCCAACCGAGGCGAACACCTGGATCACCACCAGGCCGGCCACGAAGGCCCGTGCGCTCACCCCCGGCAGCAACTCCTCGCGGCCGTACTTGATCACCTGGGCGAAGAAGACCAGTTCCAGCACGGCGGCCGTCAGCAGCCCGAACCAGAAGCACTTGAGATACCAGTGGTCGTAAGTGACGAACCAGTCGTGGAAGCGCGCGACGCAACTGGTGTCGTGGGCGAACCAGAAGAAGGTGCAGAACAACGGCATCGAGTACACGCGATCACGCCTGGCCACGCGAATGCACTCGAGCAGCCACCACCACTGGAAGACCATCGCGATGCCGAAGCCGCCGAGGATCCACCACTTGTCGCCGTCGATGACGGCGAGCAGTTGCACGGGGTCATAGACCATGGGGCCTCTGAAGCAGAAGAGCAGGTCGGGCGCAGTCTGCCACTCCCCCGGCTGGTTTCTGGCCTCTCGCCCCGGGCAGTCCGCAGGTGTGATCCTTCTCGACGGCCCCGTGCAGGTGATCCGCACGGCCGTCGGTCTGCCCGGACGGGTGGTGCACCTCGTCGAGCGCGCGGAGCACCTGCTCGACTCCACCGAGGCGACGGTGGCACGGACCAACCGGGTGCTCGGCGGCAGCGAGGCCGCCGTCGCGCGGACGCACGTGATCCTCGGCGGGGCCGACGAGCTCACCGGGGACGCACGCGGCCTGCTGGCTCAGATCGAGCCCGGCCTGCAGAAGGTGCTGCCACTGCTGGAGACGTTCGCGGAGCGGCTCTCGCCGGCGGAGGTCGAGGCCGCCATCAGGCTGGTCGACGAGCTACCCGCGCTCACCACCTCACTGCGCGAGGACGTGATGCCGATCCTCGGCACCCTCGACAGGGTCGGCCCGGACCTCAACGAGCTGCTGCACGTCATGGATGACGTCAGGCAGGCCATCCTCGGCGTCCCCGGCTTCGCCTTTTTCAAGCGGCGGGGCGAGGAGCGGATCGAGGAGGATGACGACCTCGACCCGCGTCCCCACGACGAGGGTTTGGCTCGCTCGCGCTGAGTCAGCCAGGCAGAGCTAATTGGGCTGCGGCACGATCCGGATGTAGGGCTTCGGCTCCTTCCAGGTGCCGAAGAGCTCCTTCGCCTGGTCGTTGTTGACCGAGCCGGCGATGATCACGTCCTCGCCCGGCTTCCACTGCGCCGGCGTCGCGACCTTGTGCTTGGCCGTCAGCTGTAGGGAGTCGATGACCCGGAGCACCTCGTCGAAGTTGCGCCCGGTCGTCATCGGATAGATGAGGATCAGCTTGATCTTCTTGTCCGGCCCGACCACGAAGACGTTGCGGACGGTCATGTTGTCCATCGCGGTGCGCTCGCCGGCGACGCCCGAGGTCTCGGCCGGGAGCATCCCGTAGGCCTTGGCGACGACGAAGTCCTTGTCGCCGATCAGCGGGTAGTTCGGCGCAGTGCCCTGGGTCTCCTCGATGTCCTTCGCCCAACCGGCGTGGTCGTCGGTCGAGTCCACCGACAGCCCGATGATCTTCGTGTTCCGCTTGTCGAACTCGGGCTTGATGCTCGCCATGTACCCGAGCTCGGTCGTGCAGACCGGGGTGAAGTCCTTGGGGTGTGAGAACAGCACCGCCCACGAGTCACCGATCCACTCGTGGAACTTGATCGTTCCCTCGGTGCTCTCCACCTCGAAGTCCGGTGCGGTGTCGCCGATGCGCAGGCTCATCTGGATCTCCTCCGTTCGCGGACCAAACTCAATCGACTCTATAGCGTTTCCCCGCCGAGGTGACGGGCGGGTCTTGCGGGCGCGGGAAACGCTGAGCAAGACTCGATGTCTCGGTCGAGCCCCGTGCCGGGACAACAGCATCCGGAGAACACGTGCTGTCCAGAGACTTCGTCGCGGCGCTGCTCGCCGGGGGCACGCTGAGTCGTGACCTGGCCGCCGTCGACTGGTCCCGCACCCCGCTGGGGCCGCCTGCCAACTGGCCGCAGAGCCTGCAGACGGCAGTGCGCACGATGCTCGGCTCCCGGTTCTCGATGTGGATGGCCTGGGGCCCGGAGCTGACGTTCTTCTGCAACGACGCCTACCGCCGGGACACCTTGGGTTCGAAGTACCCGTGGGCGCTCGGCAAACCCGCCTTTGAGGTGTGGGCGGAGATCTGGCCCGAGATCGGACCGCGCATCGAAGGCGTGATCCGCACCGGCGAGGCGACCTGGGACGAGGCGCTGCTGCTCTACCTGGAGCGTTCGGGCTACCCCGAGGAGACGTACCACACGTTCTCCTACAGCCCGCTGTCCGACGACGACGGAGTCGTCGCCGGGATGCTCTGCGTGGTGAGCGAGGACACCGAGCGGGTGATCGCCACCCGGCGCATGGCCACCCTGCGCGACCTCGGCGCCGCGACGGCCGGCCTGCTGGAGCGCACCGAGATCCAGGCCGCGGTGTGCGAGACGCTCGCGCGGAACCGGCGGGACTTCCCCTTCGCCGCGCTGTACACCGCTCTAGTTGGCGACAGCGGGAAGGGCGGTCCGGCCGGTGAGGTGGCCGGTCTGGTCGGTCTCTCGCTCCCGCCGGCCTCGGACTGGGATTTCCCTCTCGCGGCGCCGAGCGTCATCGACCTACCCGCCGGGTTCGGCGACCTCACGCCGGGCGGTCCGCCCTCCCCGCCCACCAAGATGAAGATCCTCCCGTTGGCACACCCGGCCGGCAGCCCCCCGCAGGGGTGGCTGGCGGTCGGCCTTACCCCGCACCGTCCGTTCGACGACGGATACCGCGGGTTCCTGCATGTGGTGGCCCGACAGATCAGCGGCGCGATGAGCGCCGGTTCGGTGTTCGCGCAGCAACGGCAGCGGGCCGAGGAGCTCGCCGAACTCGACCGCGCGAAGACCGCGTTCTTCACCAACGTGAGCCATGAACTACGCACCCCGCTGACCTTGATGCTCGGCCCCTTGGAAGACGCGCTGGCCGACCCCGCCGCCCCGTTGCCGGCCCCCCATCGCGAGCGCGTCAAGCTCGCGCTGCGCAATGCCGAGCGCCTGCTCGGCCTGGTGAACACGCTGCTGGACTTCTCACGGCTCGAAGCCGGCCGAGTGACGCCGAGCATCGAGCCGACGGACCTGCCGAGCTACACCGCCGACCTGGTGCGGATGTTCGACTCCGTCGCGCTGAGCGCCGGCCTGACCCTCCTGGTCGACGTCCCGCCGAGCGCTCCCCTGGTGCCGATGGACCGGGCCATGTGGGCCAAGATCGTGCTCAACCTGCTCTCGAACGCCATCAAGTTCACGTTCACCGGCGGGGTCTCGGTGACGCTGCGACTCCCGTCTCCGGAGGACAGTTCACTGGGGGACGGCGAGCACGTCGCCGAGCTCTCCGTGCAGGATACGGGAATCGGCATCGCCCCGGAGGACCAGACCAAGCTGTTCGAGCGGTTCTCCCGCATCGAGGGCGCCCGGTCCCGCTCGCACGAGGGCTCCGGTATCGGGCTGGCGCTCGTCGCTGAACTGGTGGACCTGCTCGGTGGCTCGGTGGCGGTGGAGAGCACGCCCGGGGTCGGCAGTTCCTTCACCGTGCAGGTTCCGGTCCCGGCCGGCGGTCCGTCGCAGGACGGGGCGGCTCCCGCCGCCGAACCCGCGACCGCGCGCGAGATCCGCCGGTTCGTCGACGAAGCTGCGCGGTGGGTGGGTGACGTAGGCCCGGCCGAGGCCCCGGCCAACGGCGCCGTCCCGCGCGCCGGTTCACGCGCCCGGATCCTCGTCGTCGACGACAACGCAGACATGCGCACCTACCTGGCCTCGCTGCTCGGGGGCAGCTACCAGGTCGAGCTCGCCGTGGACGGGGTGGACGCGCTCACGCGCGCCGCCGTGCAGCCACCGGACCTGGTGCTCACGGATGTGATGATGCCTCAGCTGGACGGCTTCGGCCTGGTCCAGCAGTTGCGCAACTCCCCGCAGACCGCGGACGTGCCGGTGATCATGATCTCGGCACGGGCCGGTGAGGACGGCGTCGCCGATGGCCTGGCGGCCGGCGCCGATGACTACCTCACCAAACCCTTCTCGGCCCGGGACCTGCTGGCCCGGGTGCGGGCAAACCTGGAGTTGAAGCGGGCAACCCAGGCTCGCCTCCAGCTGGAGGAGGGGCGGGAGCTGCTCGATCAGGCGCAACGTCTCGCCCGCGTCGCGTCGTGGGAGATCGACCTGGCCAACGGCAGCATCAAGACCTCACCGGAGTTCGCCCGCCTGCTCAAGATGTCCGAGGAGCAGGTGCGTGCGATGGACCTGACCAACGCGCTGGACACCCTCCTCTTCCCGGCCGACCGCCAGTATGTCGCCGACGCGCTCGGTGCCGGGGTGAACGGCGCCCCGATCAACTACGAGGTCCCGTTCCGCACGGCCGACGGCGGCGCGGTGCTCATGGAGGTCGTCGGCGAGGTCGTGCGCAACGCGGCGGGCAAGCCGGTCACGGTGCGCGGGTCCATTCAGGATGTCGGGGACCGGCGGCAGGCCGCGGACCAGGCAGCCGCCGACGCAGCCGCCCGTGAAGCCTCGCAACGCGAGTACCGCATTGCCGAGGAGTTGCAAGCCAGCCTCCTGCCCGGGCTCGACTTCGACCCGGACCACCTCAACGTCGCCGCTTTCTACCGCGCCGGCGTCGAGGGCACCCAGGTCGGCGGTGACTGGTACGACGTCATCGAACTCGGAGCAGGCCGCACCGCCCTGGTGGTCGGTGACGTGATGGGCCGCGGGGTGCGCGCCGCCGCTGTGATGGGGCAGCTCCGCTCGGCGATTCGCGCCTACGCCCGCCTCGATCTACCGCCGGCTGACATCCTCGAGCTGTGCGACGGCGCGGTCCGCGAGCTCGGCCAGGACCAGATCGTCACCTGCGTCTACGCGGTGTTCGACCCGCTGGAGCGCACGTTGTCCTACGCCAATGCCGGGCACCTGCCGCCGCTGCTGGCCGCGCCCGGCCGGCCGGTGCGGCAGCTCTCCGGCCGGGCCGGGCCGCCGCTGGGCAGCGGACCGGTCGCGCTGACCGGCGAGACGGTGACCCTGCAGCCGGGCGACACCTTGGTCCTCTACACCGACGGACTTGTCGAGCAGCGCACCCGCGACATCGATGCGGGAGTGACAATGCTCGCCCGTTGCCTGTCCGACCTGCCCGCCGACCTCGACGCCGCGGCCCCGGAGCTGGTGGCGATGATGTTGCCCGACGGCCCGGACGACGACATCGCGATCCTGCTCGCCCGGGTCGCGTATGACGGACCCCCGATCCCGAGCGCGATGCTCCCCGTGCCCGCCGATCTGCGGTCGGTGGCGGCGGTGCGCAGCTTCGTCGCCGCCACGTTGGCGACCTGGGGCATCGCCGGCTCAGCGGCGGGAGACACCACCCTGCTGGCCGACGAGCTCGTCACCAACGCACTGACGCACGGTCAGGGGGAGGTCGACCTGCGGCTGCGGTACACGCGTGACGCCGTGATGATCGAGGTCAGCGACGAGGCGACCGTGTTGCCCCGGCGGCTCCGGTCCGGACTCGAGCACGAACACGGCCGGGGACTGCTCCTGGTCGCTCACCTTGCCGAGCGGTGGGGCGTTCGCCCGACGCCGGGCGGAAAGTGCGTGTGGTGCGTGGTGTCGCTCAAACCGAGCTGACGCGTCCAGACGTCGACGGCCGGAGGGCGACCGCGGCGACGTCATCGCGGGCGGGGTACCGGGCGGCGATCTCGGTCGTCACCGCGACCAGGAGGTCACGCACGCCCAGATCGGCGTGCTCGAGGAGCAGCTCGGTGAGCACGCGCTCCTCCAGCAGCGCGTCCTGGCGTTCGAGCAGGCCGTCGGTGTAGAGCAGGAGCGTCTCCCCGAAACCCAGCGTGAACCGGACCAGCTCGAAGGTGACCTCGGCGAACATCCCCACCGGCAGCCCGTCCCCGTGGACCAGGTGCGCGAGGCCGTCCCGCACCAGCACCGCCGGCGGGTGGCCCGCCCAGACCGCGTCAACCGCCAGCCCGTCCTCGCCGGGGGTCAGCACCGCGAGGACGAGGGTGGCGGAGCGGTCCGCGCCCTGACCCACCAGTGCGGAGTTGAGCGCGTGCGCCATCGCCACGGGATCGGGCGCGGACCGGGCGGCACCCCACAACGTGTAGCGGAGCAGGCCCGTCACCGCCGCCGCTGCTGCGCCCTTCCCGACGACGTCACCGATCGCCAGCAGCCACCGGCCCTGACCGATTCCGAACAGGTCGTAGAAGTCGCCGGCCAGTCCGCTCTCTCCGGCGAACGGCTCGAACACCGAGCTCACCTCGAGCCCCGGGACGGCCGGCAGGTCCGGGGGCGCGAGCGGCAGGGCGAGCTCGGCGAACCACGAGTCCTCCTGCCGGCCCTCCAGGTGATGCAGCCGGGTCTCGGTCTCGATGCGCACGAGGCCCTGGGCGAGGACGTCGGCCAGCGCACGCACGTAGCGGGTCTGCGCCGCCTCGTCGTACCGGCTGGTCGGCGGGAACGCCAGGCCGAGAACTCCGAGCCGACGGGGTCCGACCTGGAGGGGAACGACGTGCAGCGCCCGCTCACTGTCGAAGATGCCGTTCAGTTCCGGGAACCGGTCGCCCAGCTGCCCGAGGCTGCGCACCACGATCGGGCGGCCGGTGCGGAACACGATTGCCGACGGGATGTCAGCGTCGAGAGCCACCTCGTCGTAGGCCGCAATCCCGGCCTCGGGGGCCACACTCTGGCCGACCGCGGTGAGGCGGTCGCCGGTGTTCACGTAGACGCGGGCCGTCACCGCCCCAAGCTCGCGCACTGCGGCAGCGATCACGGTGCGGGCCAGCCCCTCGGCGGTGTGCGCCTCGGTCACGGCCGCGTTCATCCGCTGCAGCAGGTCCAGGCGGAATGCCGTTTCCCGCAGGGCGGACAGTTCATCGACCTCGCAGGCCAGCACCTCGACGAACGGGGTCGGCTCGTCCGGGACGCGGCCGGCCGCCCACGCGCGCAGTTGCTCGACCAGAGCGGTGACGTACCAGCGGCGGAACAACTGGTGCAGCGGCGGGGCCTCCAGGGTGAGGATGCGCGCCGTGCGCGCATAGCGGTCCACCTCGTCGAGGGCGGCCAGATAGCGCTCGCCCGCCTCGACGCAGGACACCGGCAGCTGGAGTGCGAGATCGGTGTGCCGCGCGCCGCGCGCGGCCGCCGCGGCGGCCTGTTCCTTGAGCCCGGTGCGGGCCTGCGCGAAGTCGCCGGTGACCGCGTCGATGAGACCGGCCAGTTCGGCCGGCGGCGGCGAGGCCGCCGCCCCGGCGGCCAGGGTGAGTTCGCGCACCACGTTGTCGATGTGGCGCTTGGCCGCCAGCAGCAGGCCGGTCGGGACAGCGCCGAGTCGCACCGTGAACTCCGGCTCGCCGGGCTCGCACCCCCAGGCCGCCAGGAAGGCGTCGAGGTCGACGTCGGGCGCTTCGACCTGCTCGCTGCTTCCTGGTCGCAGCACGGCCCAGACGACCTTGCCGCCACCGGCGATCGGATCCACGCCCCAGGACTCGGCGAGTGCGGCGACCACGGTCAGTCCCCGCCCGGTCATCGCGTCGACGCTGTGGGCGGGCAGCACGAGCCGGTTCCGCCCCGCATCGGACACCTCGACGCGGGCGGCCCCGTCACCCAGCGCGGTCACCCCGAACAGCAGCGGCGGCTCGCCGTGCAGTTGGGCGTTGGTCACCAGTTCGGTGAGGACGAGCTGGGCGTTGGCCACCACCTCGTCGTCGAGGGCGTGCAGTTCCCGCGCGAGATACGCACGGCACCGCGCAGCGGCGTCCGGGCCCTCGACGTGCTGCAGCGACGGCTGCGCCGTGTCCACGCCCGACTACCTCCCGGCCCCTGCTGAGGTCACGACGCTACCGGAGCGGCTACCCCGCGGCCGTTACGCCGAACGGGGGACTCGGTAGGTCACGGTGCGCCACAGGATCTCGGACAGGGCGAGCGCGACGGTCTCGGCACTGTCGTCGTCCACCGCGAGCTGGTGGGCGCAGCGCTCGAACATCCAGGTCAGCGCGGCCGCGACCCCATCCGGGTCTGACGGTGCATCAGGACTGTGCTGCCAGCGAGCTCTCAGGTGGCCGGCGGTCTGGGCGGCGATCTCGCCCACCGCCCCGCGCCAGGCGTCCCGCATGGCCGGGTCGTGCTCGGCGAGTTCGATGATCGCCGCCAGCACCGGGCGGTTCTCGCGCCAGTGCCCGACGATTGCGCGCATCAGGTCGTCGAGTCGATCTCTGGTCAGTTTCGGGTCGGCCAGCGCTTCGCCGGAGACCTGCTCGCGCCAGGCCAGCGACTCCTGCGCGAGGGCGGCAACCACGGCGCGCTTGTCCGGGAAGCAGGCGTAGAAGGTCGCCCGCGACACCCCGGCCTCGGCCAGAATGCGCTCCACGGACAGCTGGGCCATCGGGTCGCCGGCCGAGAGCAGGCGGCGGGTCGCAGCGAGGATCTCGGCCGCGGAGGCCTCCCGGCGGCGCCGGCCCGTGGCCGCCTGAACGCTCTCGTTCGGTCGTCGTTTCACCCTGGACACGCTACCCGATCTATACATATCGTATAAGTCATACAGGTTGTATAGATCGGAGTTCGGGCCATGGCCCTCGACATCGAAGCACCGGCAGTTGCCACAGCATCGGCCACTGAGTCGGACACCAACCGGCTCGCTCGACTGGCCTGCGCCTGGAGCGGCATCGCCTGCACGGTGCTGTTCGCGATCGGGTTCGTGGTGTTCGCGCAGTGGCTGCCGTTCCCGAGCCCCAACGACTCGGCCGAGCAGATCACCGCCGACATCGCCTCGCACAAGACCGGGATCCGGCTCGGGGTCATCTTCATGATCATCGGCTTCGGGCTCTTCGCCACCTTCGTGGTCGGGGTCGCGCTCGAGCTGCGGCACGCGGACGGCAAGCACCCGGCACTGACCTACGTGCAACTGGTGTGCGGCGGCGGGTGCGCGGCGATCCTCGCGCTCAGCCCGATGTTCTTCGGGATCATGGCGTTCCGGGCGGGCGACCTGCCGCCGTACGTCACGCAGACCCTCTACGACATCGCCTGGTTCTGCTTCGTCATGCCGTACCCGATCTTCAGCCTGCTGCTGATCGCGCAGGGGTGGTCGATCCTGCGCGACACCCGCGACCCGGTCGTCTTCCCGCGCTGGGCCGGCTGGCTCTGCTTCGCCACCGCGGCGGCCCTGGTCCCGACCGGCTGCATCATCTTCTTCAAGACCGGCCCGTTCGCCTGGAACGGCATCATCGGTCTCGGCATCCCGATGATCTACTTCTTCTCCTGGATCATGACGCTGTCGTTCTACCTGATCCGCCACGTCATCCGGGACACCCGCGTTCCGGGCTAAGTTCTGGGCGTGTCCAGCCGCCTGCAGGTCGCGACCCGCGCCAACGTCCCGCCCTTCCACGTCATGGATCTGTGGGCGGCGGCCGGCCGTCGGCAGGCCCAGCACGGCGACCTGATCAACATGGTCGCCGGGCAGCCCTCCACGGGGGCGCCGGCCGCGGTTCGGCGCGCGGCGGCCGCTGCGTTGGACGGGGTGCTCGGATACACCGTCGCGCCCGGCATCCCCGAACTGCGTGCGGCGATCGCGGCGCACCACGAGCGCTGGCACGGCCTCCACGTGAGCGCTGACGACGTCATCGTCACGACCGGCTCCAGCGGCGGGTTCCTGCTGGCGTTCCTCGCCGCCTTCGAGCCCGCCGACCGGGTGGCGATAGCCCGGCCCGGCTATCCCTGCTATCGCAACGTGCTGACCGCGCTGGGGTGTGAGGTCGTCGAACTGCCGACCGGCCCCGCCGACCGGTTCCAGCCGTCTGTCGAGATGCTGGAGGCCCTCGACCCACCGGTGAAGGGGCTCGTGGTCGCCTCCCCGGCCAACCCGACCGGCACGATGCTGCTGCCCGAAGAGCTTGCCGCCCTCGCGACGTGGTGCGAGGCCAACGGCGTCCAGCTGATCAGCGACGAGATCTACCACGGCATCACCTACGGTGATGCACCGTCAGCTCGCAGCGCATGGGAGACCAGCCGCGAAGCGGTGGTGTTCAACTCGTTCTCCAAGTACTTCTGCATGACCGGCTGGCGAATCGGGTGGATGCTCGTGCCGGAGCGCCTGCGGCGCGCGGTGGACGTGCTGACGGGCAACTTCACGATCTGCCCACCGGCCCTGTCGCAGCAGGCGGCGATCGCCGCACTGACCGACACCTCGTACGCCGAGTGCGACGCGAACGTCGCGCGCTACGCGGTCAACCGCGGCCTCCTGCTCGAGGGCCTGCCCAAGCTCGGTATCGACAAGCTCGCCCCGGCCGACGGCGCGTTCTACGTCTATGCCGACGTCCGCCACCTCACCGACGACGCGATGGCGTTCTGCCATCGGCTGCTGAACGACACCGGCGTGGCCATCACCCCGGGCATCGACTTCGACACCGCGGAGGGACACCTGTTCGTGCGGATGTCCTTCGCCGGGTCACCCGAGGAGATCAGGACCGCCCTTGATCGCCTGGAGCGCTGGCTCTAGGTCGCGGGCCGTCAGAAACGCTTCCGCGGAAGCGTTTTCTGTGGGAGCTCACCGTTAGACTTCGAACACCAGTTCGAGCAACGGTGGCGGTCAGTCGTGACGTGTGTGGCGGAAAGTCCGACGTCGGTGGTCCGGCATCCGGAGACGGTCGAGTCGGAACTGTTGGGCGAGCGGATCGCCGAGGGCGCCGGCCATCTCGCGGCCGCGACCGGGGCCTGGTTGGCGCTGGTCGAGGAGTTCGACCGGCGCGGAGGCTGGGCCGAGTGGGGGGTGAAGTCCTGCGCGCAGTGGCTGAGCTGGAGATGCGGGATCGGCATCGTCGCCGCCCGCGAGCACGTCCGGGTCGCCCGGACCTTGGTCGAGCTGCCCCTGACCCGCGCGGAGCTCGCCGCCGGACGCCTGTCGTACTCGAAAGTTCGCGCTCTGACCCGGGTCGCGACCCCCACCTCCGAGGTCGACCTCGTCCCGATCGCGCTCGCCAGCACCGGTGCCCAGCTCGATCAACTGGTGGCCGGGCTGCGCAAAGCCGGGTTCGCTCGACGACGTCAACGCCCGGCACGAAGCCCGCTCGGTCTCGTGGTCCTGGGCCGAGGACGGATCACTGATCCTGCGCGGCCGCTTCAGCCCGGAAGAAGGCGCCGTCGTCATTGCCGCCCTCGAAGCCGCCCACCAGGCACTGCAGCCCGAAGAAAACGCTTCCGCGGAAGCGCCGGAGCCCGAGGAAGGCCCCTCCCCCAAGCGCAACCACCGGCAGGAGTACGCCGACGCGATGGTCGCCCTCGCCGAGACAACCCTGGCCTCGGGGCCGGCACCGGCGCCCGGCGGCGCCCGGCATCAGGTCAACATCCACACCGACCTCGGCGCTCTGCTCGACCGGGACGCGGCCCGGCGCTCCCCGGCCCGGATCGAGGACGGACCCGAGCTGCATCCCGAGACCGTGGACCGGCTCTGCTGCGACTCCGGGGCGGTGATCGTCGCCCACCACGAAAAGAACCGCAGCGGGCGGCGCCGGGGGACGTGGATGGACGTCGGACGTCGGACCCGGGTGGTGTCCGCGGCGATGCGCCGCGCCCTGGTCCTGCGCGATCAAGGTTGCCGCTTCCCGGGCTGCACCGAGAAGCTTTTCGTCGACGCCCACCACGTCATCTACTGGTCCCGCGGTGGTCCCACCGTCCTGTGGAATCTGATCCTGCTCTGCCGACGACACCACCGATGCGTCCACGAAGGCGGCTACCGCGTCGACACCGACCGCAGGGGCGGATTCGCCTTCCACCGGCCCGACGGCCTGCCGATCCCCGAAGCACCGTCAGCTCGAAGCGGACGCGCCGACGCACTGCCGAAGATCCACTCCGTCACCATCACCCCGAGCACCGCGACGCCGAACTGGAACGGCGACCGACTCGACCTCGACTACGCCATCGCCGTACTCACCCAAGAGCCCCGACACGCTTCCGCGGAAGCGTCCATCCCCGCGCCACCGGCTGACCCCACGCTCAACTGACCCTCTGCCCCAGCATCCGACGTCGGCACTGGCTCTAGCTTTTTGCGACGGCTAGGCTCAAAAGCATGAGTGAGCCGCTCAACGCCGAGACGATCCTCGCCGGCGCCGCCGCCATGACCGGGTCCACCGAGCTGACCGAGGCCGCCCGGGTCGGGTTCGCCGAGATCCTGCGCGCGTTCAACGACGAAGCCGACCTGTCCCCCGAGATGCGCCCGATGGTCGAGCAGCAGTTGATCGGAACGGTCGCCACCCACCAGATGCTGCTGGCCGATCGCGCCGCGAATCCGGAGATCGCGGCCGAACGCATCGAGCGGCCGTTGGTGGTGTGCGGGATGCCGCGCTCCGGCACGACGTTGCTGCACTGCCTGCTCGGCGAGGACCCCAACAACCGGACCGTCCGGCTGTGGGAACGCTGGTTCCCGTCGCCTCCGCCCGGCACCGGCGACGTCGCCGACCGGCAGAAGCAGGGCGACGCCGTCATCGCGCAGATCCTCGACGGGTGGCCCGGATTCCTGAAGGCGCACCCGTACTGGGACGCGCTCGGGCAGGCGACCGCCGAGTGCGACGACTTCCTGCAGCTGACCTTCTCCAGCCTCTACTTCGCCGCGTTCCATCACGTCCCCGGCTACAGCCGCTGGCTGACCGCCGTCGACTTCACCCCGTACTACGAGTTCCACCGCAACTTCCTGCAGCACCTGCAGTGGGGCGCACCCAAGGCGCGGTGGGCGCTCAAGGGCGTCTCGCACGGCTATTACGCAGACGAGGTGAAGGCGACCTACCCGGATGCGGTGATGATCTGGCCGCACCGCGACATCGTCGCCCAGCTCGCCTCGAATCTGGAGCTCGGCGCGATCGTGCGCGTGATCGACGACCCCGAGGAGCGGGCGGTGGTCGCCTCGGACTGGCTGGACTACACCGAGGACGGGCTGCGCCGCGGGCTGGCCAGTCCGCTGTTCGACGACGAGGACTTCCTCTGCCACGTCGCCTTCGACGACCTGGTGCAGCGTCCGGTCGAGACGGTGCGGGCGATCTACGACCGCTACGACATCCCGTTCGGCGAGGACCTGCCGGCCCGGATCGAGGCCTGGCTCGCCGATCCGGGCAACGCCTCGGACCGCTACGGCAAGTTCTCCTACGAGCTCTCGCACTTCGGCCTCGAGCGCGACCAGCTCGCGGAACGGTTCGCGTTCTACGGCGAGCGCCTGGGCGATCGTCTCGACCGGTGACGAGGCACCACTGGCGACGGCCTTCGACGACTGGGAAGCGGCGGGCGCCGAGACCCGGGCGATGATCGAGGCGACCGCGCGGTTCCGGGACAACCCGGAGGACCGGGCGCAGGCCTACGTCGGGCTGGCCGAGGCCCGCGCGATGGCCTACACCCACGCGATCGCGCCGCGCCTCGACGACCTGCGGGTCCACGGCTCGACCAGCTGGAACTCCACCGTGTTCTGCCTGGGCCAGAACTGCCCGGACTTCCGCTACGGCGTGCTGCTGCTCGACGGCCGGCGGTCCTACCGCCTGCACGGCCACGTGGGCCAGACCCGTCTGCTGCTGATCCAGACCCGCAGCCACGTCATGGGCCACCCGGACTTCCGCGAGCTCGGCAACTGCGATCTGACCGAGCTCGCGGACGCCGACGGCCGGTTCGACGTTGTCCTCAGCGCCGAAGGAGGGCATCCCGCTTGACGAGGCGTCAGATCTGAACTCGGTCTTCGTGCGCCGGATCCTCGGCACCGTCACCGACGATCCCGGCGAGTTGCGCCTCGAGCCTCAGGGCGACGGCCCGGCGCCCCCACCGGAGACCGATGCCGACGCCACCGCGGAGCGGTTGCACCGCGCCGCTGACCTGCTGCGCGCGATCGTGCGGGACTGGACGGTCGGGCTCTACGAGATGTACCTGAAGGCGGCCGGCGGGAAGAACCGCTTCGGTTACATCACCGGGCAGGAGATGGCCGACCGGGTCGGCGGCAGCCCGTCCGCGACCTACGGCATGGCGGCCTGGGAGCTCGACCCCGACGAGGCCGCGATCATCGAATGGGAGCCTCCGGACTCGGCCTACTGGTCGTTCCAGCTCGCCGACGTCTGGTCGAAATCCCTGGACTTCGTGAACCACCAGACCGACCTGAACATGGTCAGCGCCGCGCGCGACGCCGACGGCCGGATCCGCTTGACGCTCTCGGCCACCGACCCGGGCGTACCCAACTGGCTGGACACGCGCGGCCGGCGCGAGGGCATCGTCCTGCTCCGCAACTACCGCACGCCCGGTGACACCGCGGCCCCGACGTTCACCGTCGTGCCGCTGAGCGGGCTGGGAGCGGCACTGCCGGCCGGAACGCCCGTCGTCTCGCCGCAAGAGCGACGGGCAACGCTGGCCACCCGCCGCGCCAACCACCTGACGGCGCTGGGTGAGTAAGGACCTCGTAGCCGACTTCGATGCGGCGCTGCGCGCCGCGGGTGACCCGATCCGCGCGGAGCACGAGCGCCGCTACCTGAAGAGCAATCGCGAGCACGTTCTGGCGGAGGTTGTCCAGGAACTCTGGGGTAGCCCCCTGTTCGAGGCAAACCTGGCTGCGGTCGAACTGCTGACGTACAACCTGCGCGTCCTGGGTCCGGCCGACCTGCCGCTGATAGAGCACCCTCGACCGGTGGGCCATCGACCCAGACTTCTGGCTGCGCCGGTCGGCCATGCTCGCGCTGCTGGTGCCGCTGCGGCGCGGGGACGGTGACTTCGACCGGTTCGCCCGCTACGCCGACGCGAAGCTGGAGGAGCGCGAGTTCTTCATCCGCAAAGCGATCGGCTGGGTGCTGCGCGACACGTCCCGCATTCGTCCGGACCTGGTGTACGGCTGGCTGCTGCCGCGGGCAGCCTGGGCGTCCGGCGTGACCCTCCGCGAGGCGGTCAAGCATCTGACCCACGATCAGCAGGTGGCCGTGGATCAGGCAGCGGATCGCGTGCGCCGGGACAACCAGCGAGGGAGGTGAGCGACCGGCCGCCTGGCCGTCACGGCGTCGGTGGGATGCGGTGCCGGCACCAAACCGGGCGGCAACCATCCATGGCTCGATGCGAGACAGAGGACGCGGTAGGGGCCGGCGGCACGCGGTGCCATCAACTCGACCGTCCACCCTCGCTCGTCGCCTTGCGCGCAGATGTGCTGGAGGAAGTGCAGGGCGCGACAGCCCAGGAACGTGACTCCTTCCAGATCCAGCACCAGGACGGTTACCTGACCCACCCGCGGGTGTGCGGCTGCGACGACCTCGAGAGCGGCCGAATGCAGAGGCGTCACGGTCGCGATATCGATCTCGCCGCACACCGTCGCGACGGCCCGCACGACGTCGCCACCGCTCGGCCGGACCGCCAGGGCAACCGTCAACTGCGTGGCACCGTCCAGGGTGCGGGCGTCCCACCCCACGGAAATGACATCTCGATTCGGCATGGGATCTCCGGGCGCTGATCGGCTATCGATCGCGCTGCCGGGGCCGGAGCAACACGCACGACGTCAAGCGTCGTCGTGGTCACGCTACGACCGATCCGGCTCAATGAACCGCGTCCATACGGGTGAATCCCGCAGCTCACTTTCACGTTTGCTGAGGCGAAGGGGTGCCGCCGCCTACAGGCTGCTGGCCCCCCGGGAGCCGAAACCGCCCGGGGCGTAGGGACCGAACACCGCCTGCTCCAGGACCCCGATCCCGACGCGGTCGCCCCACGTCGCACGGACGACCTGCTGCAGGTGGACGCAGTCACCCTTGAGTACGTCGAGGTCGGCACACGGGGCCTCCTCGCCGCCGACGACGAGTTCGTCCTTCCAGGTCCCGTGGGCCCAGTCCCGGTGGCCGTACCCCACGCCCTTCATGCGGAACATGAGTCCCGGCTCCAGCTCCACCTCGGGGTGCGGGTCCGGCATCCGCAGCGTGGCGCTCCGCGACCGTCGGAGCCCTGGCTCCCACGTGATGGCGTGCTGCACTCCGGTCAGATGCTCGATGCCGAGGTCAGGGCCGAACACCGGGTCCTGCGCCCCGATCACCGGGAGCAGGGCCGCGGTGTAGGACCAGGGTTCGCCTGCCGCGTCCTCGGAGACGGTGTAGTGCAGGGCGACGTCCTCGAAGTGCAGCGGAGCCCACAGAAAGAACAGCTGGGGCGCCTCGGACTCGGGCGCCCGCAGCGGCGGGACACCCAGCGGGCGCACTCCCCAGGAGCGGTCCTTCGTGCCGAGCACCGTGCGGCCGGAAGGTCGACGGTGTTCGCCCCGCTGGTGAGCGTGCCGGTCCACCGAACCATCTGCGTACCGCGGGTCATGTCCCACGACCGCCGGGTCCCGGCGTTGCGCAGGCTGCGCGCCTCCTCGTGCGCGGGCGTCCGCGCCGTGCAGGTCAGGTCCGCGCGCAGCCCTTGCTCGGGGGCGTCGACGACGATCCGGTTGATCCGCAGCGGCTCCACGATCTCGACCCGGATCGGGCCGACCGCAGTGGCGGTGCGGTCGAGCGGGATCCGCCCGGAGGCGAAGACCGAGCGCTGCACGTCGGCGTGCACGACGCTGAACGCGGCGTCGATCACGCCGCGGTTGGGGTACAGGCCCAGGGCGACGGCGAAGAAGAAGTCCTCGGTGTACCCGTTGAACCAGAACCGGTCGTACTGGTCCGGATGGCCCAGGCCGGCGTGCGCCAGGGGTTCCGAGGTCTGGTGGACCGGGTAGTCGTCGTGAGGGATCAGCATGTGAGGTCCCGTCAGATCTCGGAGGGCAGCAGGGCGAGGCAGTCCAGATCGTGGATCTGCGCGGTGACGCGGCCGACCCAGGTGGCGAACATCGCGTCGCCGCGCGCCGTGCGTTTGACCAGTGCGGCGCTGTACGTCGGCATCATGTAACCGAGGAAGCAGTTGTAGCGGTAGTCCCGCAGGCACTGCTCGTACGGGTAGTCGCGCACGCCGGCGGCGGCCAGACCCGCGTGGTAGCGGCGCAGGAGATGCTCCTCGTGGGTGCGCCGCAGGTCCGGCTCGAAGCTGCTGCCGATGAAGTACGCGATGTCCGCGGTTCCCGACGAGGGCAGCATGGTCTGCCAGTCCAGGATCCCGACCGGCTCGGTGCCGCCGCGGATGCCGAAGAGCATGTTGTCGAGCCGGAAATCGCCATGGGCGACCGTCCACGGCCGGGGCTGACCGGCGAACCACTCCCCCAGCACGGGCGCGAGCCGTTCCCCGATCGCGGCCTCGTCCGCACTCGGCCCGAACTCGCGCCGGTACAGCTCGAAAGACTTGAGGTAGCCGTCGGCGATGCGCGGGAGCCAGCGGTCCCGCACGTTCCAGTCCGCCGTCTCCACCGCAATGTCGCCCCAGCGCGGCGCGTGCAGCCCCACGGCCGCGTCGATCACCGCCTCCGCCTGCTTGAGCGAGCATCCGGTCATCTGGTCGACGGAGTCGGTCGCGACGAGGTCCTCCAGCACGAGGACGAACTCGACCTCAGGGTCGCCGACGAGCGCCAGGCACCGCGCGGTCGGGACGTCCAGCCCCTTCGACAGCTCCCGGTAGAACGCGAACTCGCGCTGGTAGACCTCCTCGGCGATGGCCCCGGCCCGCAGGCCGGGGTGCTGGGCCGAGAACTTGCCGACGACGGAGCGGGGCGCATCAGTGGGCCGGCTGTAGGCGAGCTCGAACCGGACGCTCTCGCAGAGCAGGCCGTGGCCGATCGCCTGCCCGTCGGCTTGGACCACGTCGATGCCGTCGGCGAGAACCCCGCTCGAGCGCAGGACCGCGGTGAGCCACGCGGCGTCGACCTCGGCCGGTGCCACAGGATCGATCACAGGTGGGATTCTTGCGTGCATGGCGAAGAAGCTGAGCAACATGGCCCGCCTGGAGGCCGTCGCGTTGGCCCTCCCGGAGGCACAGCGGGTCAATATCGAGGCCTGGGGCGACCACCGACCTTCCGGGTGCGCAACAAGAACTTCGTCTTCTGTGATCCGGCGCCACCCATCTGACCGTGAAGCTGCCCGGCGAGGAGGCCGCCGCGCTGGTGGCGACCGGGAGGGAGCGAGCCGGCCGGCTACGGCCTGGGCCGCAGCGGCTGGGTCGCCCTGGAGCTCTCCGATCCGGTTCCGGCGCGGAGTGGGAGGAGATCGCCGAACTGATCGAGACCTCGTACCGCCTGGTCGCGCCCAAGACCCTGGTCCGCAAGCTCGACGGTGCCTGACGAACCCTGCCTAGCGCACCCGGGCGGTGCACAGGTTCGGGGCGACGAACGGCTGGAGGTCCTCCACCTGCATCCCGGAGTCCAGGCCGTTGAGCACGCCCTGGATCAGCGCCTGGTGCATGCCGCAGACCAGGCCGGGCTGCTCGCGGGCGATCTCCAGGAACGGGCAGTGCCGCAGGTCGACGTGCAGGCCGTCACCGTCGCGGCTGATCTGCGGGGCGAAGCCGATCGAGTCCAGCACGGTCGTGAGGTGGGCGGCGACCCGCTCCGGTCGCTTGCTGCGGCGGACGCCCTTCAGCTCACCCAGCAACTGCTGACCCCAGGCGTTGCCGGTCCGCTCCGCCAGTACAGCGTCGCCGGAGTCAGCCGTGGCCCGGGCCAGCATCCGGGCCAGCAGCAGGTAGTTCCGGGCGTCGCGATCGGCGACGGGAGCGAAGAGCTGCCGGGGCCGGCCGGGACCGGAACGCGGCTCGACGGCCTGCTCGGCCACGCCCGCCTCGACCAGTCGGCGCAGGTGGAAGCGCACGGTGTTCGGGTGGAGGTCCAGCTCCGCGGCGACATCTTCGGCGGACGCAGGGCGGCCCAAGTCGCGCAAAGCGGACAGAACGGCATTGCGCCGGTCAGTCACCATTGCACTCCTTCGACACCACCCCGAGTTTCTCCAATTATCATTGGAGAAACGAATGGTCGCTCCAACTGCGGGTGAGGGATGACCGAAGACCTGATCAAGAACAGTTTCGCGGTGGTCGAGCCCGAGGCGGACCGCGTCGCAGCGTACTTCTACGCGCGGCTGTTCATGGAGGCTCCCGAGCTGCGCGAGCTGTTCCCGCCGGCCATGGATCTGCAGCGGGACCGCCTCTTCGGCGCGCTGGTGCGGATCGTGCAGGGCGCCGACCAGCCCGAGTTCCTCGACGCGTTCCTGCACGGCCTCGGCCGCGACCACCGCAAGTTCGGCGTGAAGTCCACCCACTACGAGGCGCTCGGCCGTTCGCTGCTGGCCGCCATCGCCCGCTACGCCGGGCCGGCGTGGACGCCGGAGGTCCAGGCGGCCTGGGTCGAGGCCTACGCCCGTATCGCCACCGCGATGATCGAGGCCGCGCGCCGGGCCGCCCTGGACACCCCGGACTGGTGGCTGGCCGAGGTCGTCGAGCACGAGGAGCGGGCCGCCGACATCGCCGTGCTGCGGCTGCGCCCCGACCAGCCCTTCCCCTACGAGGCCGGCCAGTACTGCTCGGTCGAGACGCCGTGGTGGCCGCGGGTGTGGCGCTCGTACTCGATGGCGACCGCGCCCAACCGGGACAACATCATCGAGCTGCACATCCGCAAGATCGACGCGGGCTGGGTCAGCACCGCCCTGACCCGCAAGGCGCGGCCGGGCGACGTCGTCCGGCTCGGGCACCCGACCGGCACCATGACCGCGGATCGCACCTCCGACCGCGACCTGGTCTGCATCGCGGGTGGCACCGGCCTGGCGCCGATGAAGGCGATCGTCGAGGACATGGCCCGCTGGAACTGGTTCCGCCGCGTCCACCTGTTCGTCGGCGCCCGGCAGACCGAGGACCTCTACGACCTGTCCGCCCTCAACGGGCTCTCCCGGCAGTACGAGTGGCTCACCGTCGTGCCCGCGATCTCGGACGACTTCAGGTACCCGGGCGAGCAGGGCCTCGTCGTCGACGTCGCCCTGCGCCACGGCGACTGGCGGACCCACGACGTGTTCATCTCCGGGTCCGCCCCGATGGTGCGCTCCTCGATCGACCGGTTGTTGATCAGCGGGGTGTCGCTGACGCGGATCAAGTTCGACGCGTTCGGCGACTCGCGCTGACCCGAGATGCATTGCGCGCCTGGATGGGGGTAGACCCCCGGCATCTTCCTGGGACGGTGCCCAATGCTCGCTCGACGCGCTGCGCTCGCACTCTCCGTTGCCGACGGTCTGCATCGGATGGTCATCCTGTCCGGGGTCTTCTTCTTCTCCCTCGCGATGGCCGCCACCGCCCTGCAGGCGCCTGGACCCCGGACGATCGACGTCACCTACCCCGAGACCGTCCGCTCGCACGCGGAGCCGTAAAGATAGGGCTCCGCCGTCGAGATCGGGGAGCCCATGCGCGCGGTACAGGTCACGAAGCTGGATGGACCGGAGGCGGTCGAGCTCGTCGACCTCCCGGAGCCGACGCCGGCTGCGGACGAGATCCTCGTCGACGTGCACGCCGCCGGGCTCGCCTTCCCGGACGTGCTGCAGACCCGCGGGCTCTACCAGTACATGCCCGAGCTGCCGTTCACCCTCGGCACCGAGGTGGCCGGCACGGTCCGCTCGGCGCCGCCGGACAGCGGCTTCGCCGCCGGTGACCGGGTGGCCGGGCTGTGCTTCAACCGCGGTCTGGCCGATGTGGCCTGCGTGCCGGCCGCGCAGGCCTTCCGGCTGCCCGACGCGGTGTCGATGGAGCAGGCGGCCGGACTGCTCTTCAACGATCTGACGGTGCATTTCGTGCTGCGGACCCGGGCCCGGATGGCGCCCGGCGAGACCGTGCTCACCCACGGCGCGGCCGGCGGCATCGGGGTCTCTGTCCTGCGCCTGGCGCCTGCGCTCGGCGCCGCCCGCACCATCGCGGTGGTCAGCGACGAGGCCAAGGCCGCCGTCGCGCGCGAGGCCGGGGCGAGTGAGGTCGTGCTGGTCGACGGCTGGGCCAAGCAGGTCGCCGCGCTGACCGGCGGCGGTGTGGACCTCATCGTCGACCCCGTCGGCGGCGACCGCTTCACCGACAGCCTGCGCTCCTTGCGCCCCGGTGGCCGGGTGATGGTCGTCGGCTTCACCGGCGGCGAGATCCCGACCGTGAAGGTCAATCGCCTGCTGCTGAACAACATCGACGTGATGGGCGCGGGCTGGGGGCCGTGGTGGATGCCGCGCCCGGGCTACCTGCAGGAACAGTGGGCCGAACTCGAACCGCTCTACGCCGCCGGCACGATCCGGCCGTTGCCGCTCACGGTGCTCCCCCTCGAGCAAGCGGTCGACGGGTTGCTCGCGATCGACCGGCGTCAGGCCCTGGGCAAAGTCGTGCTCACACTGCGCCGATCGAGCCGGAACCATACGACCTTCCCGGACGGGGTCGGGTAGGTCCCCCACTCGGTCGCCAGGTGATCGACGATTCTGATCCCGCGACCGACAAGCGCGTCGGTCTCGTTGCGGAGCCGACGTGGTCGGCGCACATCGTCGTCGCCGACCTCCACCAGCACCCCGGTTTCGTCCACCGTGACGGCGAGGCGGGCATCGCTGCGGCCGTGCAGGAGCGAATTGGTCACCATCTCGCTCGTCAGCAGCGCCGCGGTCTCGCAGAGTTCCCCGGGCAGCCCCGTCTCGGTACACAGCCGCCGCACAAAGGATCGTGCGCGGCTCACGGAGGTGGCGTTGTGCGCCAACTCAAGGCGGGCCGGGGCAGTCGCTATCATGAACCGAGCACCGGTGCGTTGACCCTGGGCATAACTAAGTCCCTACCCCCCGCTGCCGACGTCAGTCCGTGTCAATGGTCCGAGTCAGTCGGCAACCATCCCGGTGCGCAGCTGCACCAGGATCCGGGAGATGAGCCGTGACACGTGCATCTGCGAGATCCCGATCTCCTGACCGATCTCGGACTGGGTCTTCTCCTCGACGAAGCGCAGGTGCAGGATGCGGCGGTCGCGCTCCGGCAGGGCGGCGATCAGCGGCCCGACCGTCGCGCAGTCCTCGAACAGCGCGAAGCGGGTGTCCTCGAAGCCCAGCGAGTCGGCAACCGTGTACGTCCCGTCCTCGTCCAGGCCGGCCGGGGCGTCCAGGGAAACCGGCGCGAACGTGTCGTCAGCGGTCATCGCCTCCAGCACCAGCTCCGGGCTGACAGCCAGTTCTTCGGCCAGCTCGTTGACGGTCGGGGCGCGGCCGAGCTCGTGGGTCAGGGTGTCGCTGGCGCCGCGCAGCACCGCCTTGGTCTCCTGCAGGCGGCGCGGCAGGCGGATCCAGCGGCGCTTGTCGCGGAAGTAGCGACGGATTTCACCCTGCACGGTCGGCTTGGCGAACCCGGCGAAGTCGAAGCCACGGTCCGGGTCGAAGCGGTGGATGGCCAGCATCAACCCGTAGTAGCCGACCGCCTGCAGCTCGTCGGTCTCGACCGCGCGGCCGGCGTACCGGCTCGCGATCCACTTCACCAGTCCGCTGTAGCGCCGGACGATGTGCTCCTGGATCTGGTCCCGCTCGTTCGCGTCGGTGGCCGCGGCGAGTGCGTGAAACAGGTCGGTATCGGAGGAGTCGGCGGTCACGCCGCGGGTAGTCACGGTGGTGGCGGGCGCTGCAAGCACGTCAGTCATGGACGGTTGATCCCACCCAGGGCCGCGCCCCAACCCGAAGGTGCGTGTGATGCCGCCGACTCAGCGCGCTGGTTTAGCGCGCTGACCTGGGCATATGAACGCTGGGTAGCTGCTCAGCTGCTGTGCAGCAGAAGCATTGACCGATCCCGCACCGTGACAAGCTCGCCGCTCGACAACGCTTCGATCGGATCTGGCTCGTCGGTGGTGAGCACAACCCGCCAGGGCCCGCGCCCGGTCGGGACGGTGAATTCGACCGGTTCGTGGTGGGCGTTGATCAGCAGCAGCAGACGGTCCCGGCTGGTCTCACCCTCGACGTCGGCGATCTGGCGCCCGTCGAGTGCGACCGCGAGAGTCTTCGCGGACGGGTTCTGCCAGTCCTCGGCCTGCATCTGCTCACCGTCCGGCCGGTAGAGGACCATCTGCGCCGGCTCGCCACCAGGCCCGCGCAGGTACTCGCGCGGTCGCAGCGCCTCGTGTTCGCGGCGCAGCGCGATCGCGGTCTTCGTGAACGCCAGCAGGTTCTCGTCAACGTTGTCCCAGTCGTACCAGGACAGTTCGCTGTCCTGGCAGTACGCGTTGTTGTTGCCGCCCTGGGTGCGCCCGATCTCGTCGCCGCCCAGAATCATCGGAACGCCCGCGGACAGCAGCAGGGTGCCGAGCAGGTTGCGCCGCATCCGCTCGCGCAGCTCGCTGATCGTCGCGTCGTCGGTAGGTCCCTCGGCCCCGCAGTTCCAGGACCCGTTGTTGGACTCGCCGTCGTTGTTGTCCTCGCCGTTGGCCTCGTTGTGCTTCTCGTTGTACGAGGTGAGGTCGGCGAGAGTGAACCCGTCGTGGGCGGTGACGAAGTTGACGCTCGCCGTCGGGGCGCGCCGGTCGCTGGAGTAGATGTCACCGCTGCCGGTGAGGCGCAGCCCGAACTCGCCCAGCTCGCCCTCGCCACCGCGCCAGAAGTCGCGCACCGAGTCGCGGTACTTGCCGTTCCACTCCGCCCAGCGGGCCGGGAAGCCACCGACCTGATACCCCGCGGTGTCCCACGGTTCGGCGATCATCTTCACCGGCGCGAGCACCGGGTCCTGGTGCACGAGGTTCGAGGAAGGCGGAGTGCGGATCCTGCTCCCCGTCCTGGCGGGTGAGCGCGGTCGCGAGGTCGAACCGGAAGCCGTCGACGTGCATCTCGGTGACCCAGTAGCGCAACGAATCCATGATCAGCCGCAGCGGGATCGGATGGCCGACGTTCATGCTGTTGCCGGTGCCGGTGGTGTCGAAGTAGTGCTCGCCGTCGCCTTCGACCAGCCGGTAGTACGCGGGATTGTCGATGCCCTTGAGCGACAGGGTCGGCCCGAGGTGGTTGCCCTCGGCCGTGTGGTTGTAGACGACGTCGAGAATCACTTCGAGGCCGGCGGCATGCAGCGCCTTCACCATCTCCTTGAACTCGGACACCTGCCCGCCGGTGGTGCCGGCCGAGCTGTAATCCCCGTGCGGGGCGAGGAAGCCGATGCTGTTGTAACCCCAGTAGTTCCGCAGGCCCTTCTCGAGCAGGTGGCTGTCCTGAACGAAATGATGCACCGGTAGCAGCTCGACGGCGGTCACTCCGAGGTCGGTGAGGTAGCCGGTGATCGCCGGGTGAGCCAACCCGGCGTACGTGCCGGCGATCTCCTTCGGGACGTCTGGGTGCCGCATCGAGATGCCCTTGACGTGGGTCTCGTAGATGACGGACTCGGCCAGGGAGGTGCGTGGCCGCGCGTCGTCGCCCCAGTCGAAGTCACGGCCGGTGACAACGCACTTCGGCATGGCGGCAGCGGAGTCGGCGTCGTTGCGCGCAGACGGGTCGGCAAAAGTGTGTCCGAAGACCTCCTCGCCCCAGACCACGTCACCGTCGACCGCGGTGGCGTGCGGGTCGAGCAGGAGTTTGGCCGGGTTGCAACGCAGGCCGTTGCCGGGATCCCAGGGGCCGTGGACCCGCAGGCCGTAGCGCTGCCCAGGCCCGACGTCGGGCAGCAGGCCGTGGAAGACGTCCGCAGTTCGCTCAGGCAGTTCCACCCGCACCTCAGCACCGCCGGCGTCGAACAGGCAGACCTCGACGGCGTCGGCGATCTCGGAGGCGACGGCGAAGTTCGTGCCGCCAGGTCCGGGTGTCGCACCGAGCGGAAAGGGTAGGCCGGGCTGGGTATCCATGGCGCGGACCTGCCCCGAGCCTGTCCGCCCAATCGGCCCACGGAGGGCCGGAGGACCGTCCTGCGTGTGTTTCTCAGCGCACTGGATCCGCGGCGTGCGCTGGCCCCGGCGGGGCAGATCCGCCCGATGAGTGAAGAGATCGCAGGAGAAGCACGCGCCGGTCTGGCCAAGAACATCGCCGGCAAGGCCAAGGAGATGGTCGGGGCCGTCATCGGCAACGACTCACTGGTCGCCGAGGGCCGGCTGAACCAGGCCGAGGCCGAGCGCAGGAAGGAAGCCGCCGCGGACGAAGCGCTCGCCCGGGCTGAGCGCGAGGCGGCCGCCGACGAACTGGGCGAGATCGCCCAGGAAACGGACGCGCAGAAGGCCGCCGTCCTCCTGCGCACCCAACAGCAGGACGCCCGCCGCGACGCCGAAGCGGCCAAAGTCGTCGCCGACGTGCGCGCGCAGGCGCAGACCGACAAGGAGCGTGAGCAGGCCCGTGCCGACCACGACGCGGACGCCGACCGGCGCCGCGTCCAGGTCGAGGAGATGCGCGAGGAGATCGTCGCGGACAACGCCCAGGCCGCCGCCGAGCGCGAGTACGCCCAGCGCACGATCGAGGCCGACGCGACCGCCGACGCTGCGGAACGAGCACGGAAGGCCGCTGAACGCCTGGACGCCCAGGCCCCGTGACCACCTCCACACCCGACCGCCGAACTGGAGCACCGATGAACGTGTTGTTGAAGGCCCCGCGCGCTCTCGTGGCCACCGAGTACTTCCTGCTCCGGCTCCCGCTCACCGCCGTGCACCGGGGCATGCTGGCGCCCCGGCTGGGCTCGGACTCCGCGCTACTGCTGAGCTTCGAGCGGGCGGTGGGCAAGCTCGACATGGCCGCCGGCACGCTGCTGGCCGACCCTGAGCTGCACCGGCGCGGCACCGTGCTGGCCCGCAAGGCACAGGCCGGCGCCTTGGCCCGCGATCTGCAGGACAAGGCAGAGCGTCGCGCCGAGGACGCCGACGCCTTCCTGGAGCGGGAGCGACGGGAGGCCGAGGAGCACCGCAAGACGGCCGCGGCGGAGGCACGGGTAACGGCCCAGGCCATCGAGGCCGACCGGGTCGCGCGCAAAGTTGCCGCTGAGCACGACGCCGCCACCAAGGCTGCAGCCGCCGAGACTGCGGCCCGCCGCCAGGCGCAGGCCGGTCGGGCCAACGGCCACGCTGCTGCCAAGGCCAAGCTCGCCGATATCGACGATCATGCCGCGGCGCGTGCCGCCGCGCCCGCCAAGCAGCTCACGGAAGCTGCGAAGGACGCCGGCTCAGCCGCCGCCAAGCGCGCCGAGGCCGACCGCCTGGCCGAGCTCGCCGCGGCGGAGAAGGCCAAGCGCAAGCCTCGCTGACCCCGCGTGCCCGCGCATGAGCGGGGTAGTCCGAGGTTGACTTCAGGAGGTCCTCATGCCCGACGCCACCACCCCTCCGTCCGCGCCGGGAGTCCCCGGCAGCGAGGCACCCGCATTCGCCGAACCGACCGAACCCCGCACCCCGCCCGCACCCAAGCCCGACCAGCGCGCACCGCTGCCGGTCTCCGCCACCGGCAACGACGCGGAGCTCCCGCCAACCTGGGACTCCCAGCAGGGCAGCTATCTGACCACCGCTCAGGGGGTGCGGATCCGCGAGACCGACCACTCGCTGCGCGCCGGCCCGCGCGGGCCGACGGTGCTGAACGACAACCACCTGCGCGAGAAGGTCATGCACTTCGACCACGAGCGCATCCCGGAGCGCGTGGTGCACGCCCGCGGCGCCGCGGCGCACGGCACCTTCGTCGCCAACGGCGCGGCCGCGGACCTGACCTGCGCGGCCTTCCTGGCCGAGGGCGCCGAGACCCCGGTCTTCGTCCGCTTCTCCACCGTGCTCGGCTCCCGCGGCTCGGCCGACACCGTCCGCGACACCCGCGGCTTCGCGACGAAGTTCTACACCGAGGACGGGAACTTCGACCTCGTCGGCAACAACATCCCGGTGTTCTTCATCCAGGACGGGATCAAGTTCCCCGACATCGTGCACGCGGCCAAGCCGCACCCGGACCGCGAGATCCCGCAGGCGCAGAGCGCGCACGACACCTTCTGGGACTTCGTCTCCCTGCACACCGAGGCCACCCACCACACGCTGTGGAACATGTCCGACCGCGGCATCCCGCGCTCCTACCGGACGATGGAGGGCTTCGGCGTCCACACCTTCCGCCTGGTCACCGCCGACGGCTCGACGTCCTTGATCAAGTGGCACTGGAAGCCGAAGGCCGGCGTGCACTCCCTGGTCTGGGAGGAGGCGCAGATGCTCTGCGGCTTCGACCCCGACTTCCACCGCCGCGACCTCTACGACGCCATCGAGGCCGGTGCTTTCCCGCAGTGGGACCTCGGCATCCAGGTCTTCGAGGACAACGCCGAGCAGACCTTCGCCGGGATCGACCTGCTCGACCCGACCAAGATGGTGCCGGAGGAGCTCGCGCCGGTGCAGGTGATCGGGACCATGACGCTCAACGGAAACCCGACGAACTTCTTCGCGGAGGTCGAGCAGGTCGCGTTCTGCACCTCGCACCTGGTGCCCGGCATCGACGTCACCGACGACCCGCTGCTGACGGCCCGCAACTTCTCCTACTTCGACACCCAGCTCTCGCGGCTCGGTGGCCCGAACTTCGCCCAGATCCCGATCAACCGGCCGCACGTGCCGGTCAACTCGATGCACCGCGACGGCTTCCACCAGGACGCCGTGCATGGCGGCATCGCGCCGTACAAGCCGAACTCGATGGATGGCGGCTGCCCATTCACCGCGGGCGGCGACGTCAATGCGCTGATCGAGGTCGCCCGCGCGATCCCGGCGTCGAACCTGGTGCGGGAGAAGCCGGCGTCCTTCGAGGACCACTACAGCCAGCCCCGGCTGTTCTGGTTGAGCATGACCCCTGTCGAGCAGGATCACATCGTCGCGGCCTACACCTTCGAGCTCAGCAAGTGCTACGAGACCGCGATCCGGGAGCGTGCGCTCACCACGCTCGCCAACATCGACGAGGATCTCTGCGCGAAGGTCGCCGAGGGGCTCGGCCTGGAACCGCCGAAGCCGAGCGTTGAACTCTCCGACGTCGAGCCCAGTCCCGCACTGTCCCAGCTCGGCGCCGAATGGCCCGTCGACGGGCGCGTCGTCGGGCTCGTCGTCGGGCCTACCCCTGACCTGTCCGCCGTCAGCGCCGCCCGGGATGCAGCGTTGGCGGCGGGCATGGTGCCCCTGTTGGTCGCCCCCGCCGGCGGGAAGCTCACCGACGGCAAGGTCACGCTTGACGTGCAGCGCACGTACGCGAACGCGCGGTCCGTCGAGTTCGACGCCGTGGTGATCGCCGACGCGGTGCCGCCGGCGCCGGACGCTCTGCCCGGTCTGGACGCCAAGGCCGGCGCGGGCAGCGCCCCCGCAGTCGATCCGCGCATCACGCTTTTGCTGGAGGAGACCTATCGCCACGCGAAGGCGATCGCGGCGACCGGGGCCGGCTCCGAGGTGCTGGCGGCACTCGGCGCCGCGGGTAACCCGGGTGTGGTCGAGGTGCCGGACGCCGCCGCCGCGGTGCAGGAACTCGCCACGCTGCTCGCGACCCACCGCGCGTGGGAACGCGTGGCACGGTAGGTCCGGGACGTGCTCGCGCGACTTGCCGATCCCGAGCTCATCGTGCTGTCCGGCGCGCTCGCCCGGTACCGCCTGTGGATCGGCGTGAAAGTTGCCTGACGCTCGCCGTGTGTTCTGGCTCACGGCGAAATCTAAGGCGATTCATAGGTGTAGGCGGGGCTCGCCGACCTCCGGCCGGGGTACAACGTACTTGGGATAAGGAGCCCGCCGCACCACCCCGCAGCTCGGGCAAGAGTCCGCCAATTCGTGACTTGAAGCTGTGGGCAAAAGACACCCACCTTCCAGGTGGGTGTCTTCATGCGTGCCCAGTGCGCTACTGCGCGTCGATCCAGGTCTGCCAGTCCGGGCCACGCAGCAGCGCGCCGGGGCCAGGAAGCATGTCCCCGCCGGCCATGCTGGCCGGGGCTTCGATCGCCTCCACCTTGACCGGTTCGCCGGTACGATCGACCAGCCGCTGCACCAGATCGACCAGCCGCTCCGGCTTCGGCCCGGCCAGGTCGACGTCACCGTTCTGCCGCCCGGTGGCGGCCTCGACGAGCAGGTTGGCGATCTCGGCGGTCGCGACCGGCTGGGTCGGAACGTCGATGATGCGGGTGACGTCTCCCTCGCGGTTCCAGCCGAGCATCTGACCGGCGAACTCGTGGAACTGCGTCGCCCGGACGATCAGCGCCCCCGGGGCACTCGCGCGGGTCGCCTCTTCCTGGGCCAGCTTGGCGACGTAGTAGCCGTAGTCCGTCATCCGGTCGACGCCGACGATCGAGAGCACCACGGTGCGGGGCACTCCGGCCTCGGCGGCGGCCCCGCCCAGGTTCTCGGCGACGGTGACGAAGAAGGCGGTCGCCTCCTGCTCCTCCAGCGTCGGGCTCTGGGTCACGTTGACGACCGCGTCGGCGCCGGCGAGCGCGGCGGCGATCCCGTCCGGCTTCAGCAGGTCGAACCCGAGACTGGGCGCCAGCTCGATGATCTCGTTCCCGCCGGCCTTCGCCAGCGCGACGACCTGGCTGCCGATCAGGCCGGTGGACCCTGCGACGGCGATCTTCATGGCTGCTCCTCGGAGTCAAACTCGGATACTCGGTGTCTGTGTTCCTAGCTAATCACGGATATCACGAATCCGCGATACGCTGACGGTGTGAAACTGGCCACGGGCGTCGAATGGGCGATCCACTGCTGCGTGGTTCTCAGCCAGGCCGACGGCCCGGTGCCGGCCCAGCGCCTCGCGGAGTTCCACGGCGTCTCGCCCACCTACCTGGCGAAGAGCCTGCAGGCGCTCTCCCGCGCGGGCCTGGTGTCCTCGACCGAGGGCCGGATCGGCGGCTACACGCTGAGCCGAGCCCCGAAGCACATCTCCGTGCTCGACGTCGTGCTCGCCGTCGACGGGGACGAACCGGCCTTCCGCTGCACCGAGATCCGTCAGAACGGCCCGTTCGGAATGAGGAAGAAGGACTGCGTCCGCCCTTGCGGGATCGCTGAGGTCATGGCCGGCGCGGAGGCGGCCTGGCGTCAGTCGCTCGCGACCGTGACTATCGCCGATCTGGCGGCCTCGCTCAGCGACACCGTCAGCGCCAAGGACGCTGCCGCGGTTCGCGTCTGGCTGGCTCCGTAGCCGGCGTCGATCTCGACCCTCGTCACCTCGACGACGCGTGAGAGCACGGCGGCGAGGTGACCAGCCCGGCCCGGCCGGGTCTCGACCAGAGCGTCGAGGCGGGCGAAGCCGCTCGGGCCGGTGTCCCAGCGGAGTTCGTGCACCCGACCGCCGCGGGCGGTTATCAGCACGACGACGCGGGCGAGCACGGAGTCGGAGGCGACCGCGGTGAGCTGAAAAACCGTCAGTTCGCCCCCGGCCATCAGGCCGACCGCCGGACCGCGACCACCCGGACCACCTGGCCGCCGATCAGAGCGACCGCACCGGCGAGAAGGACGAACAGGTAGAAGCTCTCGAACGAGGTCGTGCCCTCACCGAGCACAGTGCCGGCCGCGGCGGCGGGTACGAAGCTCTGCGCGGGCAGGGACCCGGTCGGCACCGTCCCCGGCGCGATCCCCGGCGCTCCGGCAAGGTCTGTCCCGAGGCCGGTGCTCGGCAGGTCCGTCCCACCGGAGGCGACCGTGTCAGTCCCGGCAGCACCCACTCCGGTCCCCGCGTCGCCGAGTTGGTTGCCGGTCGCCGACAGCGAGATCTGGCCGAGCGTGATCGTCTCGGTGGTGGTGCCGCGGTCGGAGGTGGTGGCGAAGAAGATGCGCAGCGCCCCGGACGTCAGGCCGGCGACCCGCTTCTTCGCATCGACGGTAGGACCGGTGCTGGTGGAGCCGTCGGAGTACCGGTACTCCGCGGGCAGGTAGGAGAAGGTGATGCCGGCCGGCTTGAGCACCTCGTTGAGCGCGGCCAGGCCATCGACGTTGAGCGGCGCCGGGGCCGAACCGAAGGCCGTCAGGCCGTCCTGGGTGAGCCCGGAGGCAAGGCCGGCGAAGGTGACCGTGCCGAGGTTGGTCGTGGTGACCGGCACGACGTCGCCGCCGGCCTGCTGGGTCAGGCTCGCGTAGGAGGAGACGTTGGCCAGGTCGAGGATGCCGTCGAGGGTCAGCGCGTGTGCGCCGGCCGCGCCCTCGGTGAAGATGCCGTCGTCGGTGGCGATGCTGTTGGCGACGGCGAAGGCGTTGTTCTGTTCCGACGTGGCCGCCTGGCCACCGAGGCTGGCCTTGCCGGTGGCCTGCTTGGGCAGGGCGGTCGCGATGAGCTCGTAGGCGCCCGCGTTCTGCTTGTTGCTCGGCAGCACCGGATCCTGGGCGCTGACGTAACCGGGGAAGGTGGGGACGACCGGCAGGCCGACGCCGGAAGCGCTCTGCACCAGCCCGTTGCCGGTGCTGGGGAAGGAGGACACCAGCGGGGAGTACGGCGCTCCGGCATCGGCCTGGCTCTCGCCGTTGCTGTTGAGCCGCGCGCCGGCGCCGTAGGAGCCGATCGAGAACGGCAGACCGAGCGGTACGTTCGGATCGGTGAAGGTGGTCTGCAGCGCGACGGCTTCGGCGCTCAGGTCGTAGACGTAGGTGCCGGCGGACGCGCTGTTCGTACCGGCGAGGCCACCGATGCCGACGACGAGAGCAGCGGCCGCGACGAGGCTCAGGCCCCGGGTGAGGGTGTGGCGTGCGGTCATGATGCAAGACCTCCCAGGTACGAGTGCGCGACCGTCTCTTCGCTGATCTCGGACGGCTCGCCGACGTAGGTCAGCCGACCCCGGTCGAGGATGTAGACGTAGTCCGCGAGCTCGAGGGCCCGGGACACGTACTGCTCGACGACGAGCAGCGAGATGCCGGTGCTCGCCAGCTGCCGCAGGTAGCCGAAGATCTCGTCGACGATCTTCGGCGCGAGACCCATCGAGACCTCGTCGAGCAGGACGATCGTCGGGTCGCACATGTAGGCGCGCGCGAGGGCGAGCATCTGCTGCTCGCCGCCGGACATCGTCCCGGCGCGTTGCTCGAGGCGCTCACCCAGGCGCGGAAAGGCCTGCACGGCCTTGGCCAGCGCCCGGCGCCGATCCGTGCCGGCGGTGGCCTGCAACCGGATGTTCTCCGCCACCGTCATCGAGGGGAAGATCCCGCGGCCCTCCGGCACGTGGCACAGGCCGCGCTTGGCCAGCTTCTCCGGCCGCTGCCCGGTCAGGTCCTTGCCCTCGAGCAGCACCTGGCCGGCGGTCGGGCGCACCAGGCCCGAGGCCACCCGCAGCAGCGTCGTCTTGCCGGCACCGTTCGCCCCCAGCAACGCGACGACCGAGGACGGCGGCACCTTCAGCGAGACGTCGCGCAGCACCAGGCCGGTGTCGTAGCCGGCCGAGACGTTCCTCAGCTCAAGCATCTACAGGCACCTCGCCCCCGAGGTAGGCCGCGCGCACCGTCTCGGAGGTCATCGCCTCCGCGGTCGGGCCGGACCAGATCAGCCGGCCGAAGTCGAGAACGTAGATCTGCGTGCACACGTCCGCGACCAGGGACATGTCGTGTTCGACCAGCAGCACACCGATCCCGGTGTCGGCGACGTGACCGGAGATCACCCGGCCGAACTCCTCGGTCTCGTGCACGTCCAGGCCCGAGGACGGCTCGTCGAGCAGCAGGAAGGCGAACGGACTGGCGATCGCCCGGGCCAGCTCGACCAGGCGACGCTGTCCGGTGGACAGGTCGCGCACCCGCCGGGTCGTCACCGCCTCCAGTCCGCAGCGGTGCAGCGCCTCGCGGGTGCGGGTGGCGATCTCGCGACGTTCCGAGGCTGAGGCGAAGAATTGACCCCACACCCGGCGGGAGGACAGCACGCCCTCCGGGCCCATAGCCACGTTCTCCGCCACGGACATGGAGTCGAAGAGCTCCATGCGCTGGAACGTGCGTCCCAACCCCGCAGCCGCCCGGGCCGGGGTCGAGAGCCGCTCCAGGTGTTTCTGACCCAGCGTCACCCGTCCCGAGGCGGCCTTCACCACGCCGGTGCACGCGTTGAACGTCGTGGTCTTCCCTGCGCCGTTCGGCCCGATCAGGGCCGTGATCGTCCCTGCCTCGGCGCGGCAGGACAGGCCCGACACGGCAGTCAGGCCACCGAAGCGCACCGTGACGTCGTCGATCTGCAGGGAGGGCATCGCAGCCGCAGCGGTCATCGCGACGCACCCACCAACTCGCGCGATTCCGGTTCCGGCGACGGAACGCGACGCTCCTGCGCTCGCCCCTGAACCGGGGAGTCGAGGCCACGTTCGGCGCCCCGCTCCCGCAGGACGGGCAGGCGGATGCCGGGCGCGATCGCGACCGCCAGCGCCATGCCGCCGAACATGGCGCCGCGGTAGTCGGTGAAGAACCCGGTGTCCATGGGCGGATAGATCTTGGCCACCGCGAACAGGTAGGCCGCGATGATCGGGCCGAGGATCGGCCGGCGCCCGCAGAACGCCAGGACGGCGATGAGCGCGAGCGAGTTGAAGTAGCCGAACGAACCGCTGGGGTCGCCACCGGCGCCGAAGGTCGCGCCACCGATGAGGGCGCCGCCGATCGCGGCGATGAACGCGGAGAGGCAGAACACCGATATCCGCGTCACCCTGGTCCGAACCGCGTGCGCGTTCAGAGCGGCCGGCGAGTCGGCCAGCGCCCGCAGGATGCGGCCGAGTCGGCTGCGCCGCACGAGCAGCACCAGGCCCGCGAGCAGACCGGCGATGGCCACGACGAGGTAGTAGTAGCCCTCGTCGCTCCGGGTCTCGAGCCCGGGCAGGTCCGGTCGCGCGATGACCTCGGAGTTGTCCAGGCCGAACATCAGGCCGGAGGTGTAGAGCAGGTTCTGCGCGAGCAGCCCGAACCCGAAGGTCGCGACGGCGAGGTAGACCCCGGACAGCCGGAACGACGGGATCGCCACGATCGCGCCGGCCGGCACCGCGGCCAGGCCGGCCAGCAGCAGGCAGACCAGCCAGGGGAAACCGCCCTGCTGCAGGTGCGCGAACGTGGAGGCGCCGATCGCCGCGAACGCCATCTGGCACAGCGAGATCTGCCCGGAGGACCACAGCAGCAGCCCGAGCGAAAGCAGGACGATCGCGAACCCGACGCCCACGGTGAACTGGTTCAGGTCGGGGCCGGGGACGATCGCGGGCAGGATCAGGAACAGTGCCGCCGTGGCGACCGCGAGGCCGGTGCTGACCGGCAGGGGGAACTGGCGAACCGGCGCCAGCTTGCGCACCCGCTTGGTGCCGCGCTCGATCAGCCGGGCCCGCGGGACGAACAGCAGGGCCGCGACGAGCGCCACGAACGGCACCTGGGTGTAGAGGCCCGTGACCCACACGTTGCTGCTGCCGGCGAGTTCGTTGCCGATCACGTTGGTGGCGATGCCGATCCCGATCGCGGCGACGAACGTGACAGCCAGGTTGTCGAAGGCTCCGAGAGCCGCGGCGCCGAACGCGGTGATGTAGAGAAGCAGCATCTGGTTGACGTCGATGCCGAGCACAGGGGCGATCAGCATCCCGGAGATGGAGCAGAAGCAGGACCCGATCGCCCAGGCGTAGCGGCGCACGGTGATGGGGCTGGTGCCCTGCGAGGCGAGCAGTTCGGGGTCGTCGACCAGGGCTTGCATGGCCAGCCCGATCCGGTTGCGCTTGAAGAACAGCGTGAGCCCGATCGTCGCGAAGAGAGCGAGGGCGACGACGATGATCTGGCTCATCAGCACCTGGGTGCCGGCGATCTCGATCTGCTCCTGCGACAAATACGGCGGGAACTGCAGGGTCACGGTCCCGTACGCGCCGGTGAGCACCGACTGCAGCAGCACGACCAGCCCGATGGTGGCGACGACCTTCATAACCGCCGGCGCCTCTTCGAGCCAGAACGCGATGCGTTCCAGCACCAGGGATCCGAGCAGACCGACGAGCAGCAGCGAGAGCCCGAACGCAACCGGCCAGGGCAGTCCCGCGTCGATCCGGAACGAGTAGAAGACGTAGGCGGAGGCGGCGGCCTGCGCCCCGATGGCGAAGTTGAAGATGCCCGAGGTCTTGAACGTCAGCACCAGCCCGAGAGCGGCGAAGGCATAGATCGCTCCGTCGGCGATGCCGGCGACGATGAACGGCGTCAGGTCGTTCATGGCACGCACAGACCGCACGGAACGCGTCCGGCCCGCTCGTGCTCGGCCGGCGGATGCGGCGCCCACGAGCGGTCGGTGACCATTGCGCACTGGGGCCGGTGGAAGTACCGCTCGGCGCCGACGAACACGTCGGCGTCGGTTGTCGGCACGGCGCGGACGCTGACCCGCTCCTGCAGGTCGGCCGCGAAGGTCAGCAGCGCGCGCCGGCGGGCGCCGACCGCGCGCCGGCCGGCGGTGAACCAGGACGCATAGCCCACCGCGATCACCAGCCAGCCGAGGATCGCCAGATTCAGCGGCGAGATCTGGTCATCGAGGGCCGGCCGCTCCGCCACCCGGTACCAGCCGACGGCCCACAGCACCGCGCCCACGGCGGCCAGGAGGACCACCTTCAGCACGTTGGCGCGGGTCCAGGGCGTCTGCGTCATTCCCGGTGTCATGACGTTCGCTCGAGCGCCGCCGTGCAGTCCTTGATGGCGGTCTCGATGTGGTTGAGCTTGCGCCACTCGTCACGCAGGTCCGCGGACAACCACAGCATCGCGCCGGTGCCGAGCAGGAACAGCCCGCCGAGTCCGCAGCCCGCGATGTAGGGCAACTGCTTGGCCGTGAACGCGGTGTCGCTGACCCCGAGCCAGCCCACGAACAGGGTGATCGCGCCGGCCAGGACACAGGCCCACGCCCCGGCGCGGTCCCACTGCAGCCGCAGCCACCCGAGCAGATCAGTTCGCATCGTCACTCCAGCACTTGAGGCTCAGCTTCCCGTCAGCACAGCGGCTTGCTGCCTTCGGGCGCGGTGAACTTGCCGTTCGCGACGCCCCAGATGAAGACACACGGCGCCGCGGTGGTCCCGGTCTTGCTGTAGCTGACGGGGACGATGAAGCCGCCCAGCGTCTCCTTGCGCACCTTGTAGAGAGCGGCCAGCAACTCGGCCGAGGTCGGGTTGTCGGACAGGTTCTGACCCACGTGACCCAGCATCATCGCGCCGGCGTAGGCCTGCGTCCCGAAACCGCTCTCCCCGACCGACGGCGCGTAGGTCGCGATCACCTTGTGGAACTGGTTCACCGATTCCAGGTCACGGGCCCCGGTCGACACCGTGGCGCCCGGCATCAGCGCGTCGGCCAGCACCGGGATGGACGGCATCTCCTTGGTCGCGTCCAGCCCGAGCAGCAGCAGCTTCGGCCTGAAGCCCTGGTTCGCGCAGTCCTTCACCAGCCGGGCCGCGCCGGCGGTGTCCATCAGCATGTAGATGACTTCCAGACCGCCCTGCTTCATCCGCAGGCACTGGCTGGTGTAGCTGGGGGCGACGAGGGAGACCTGATAGCTCTGGACGACGTACTTGCCGACCTCGGACTTTTTCACCTCGTCGTTGAGATAGGAGCAGAGGGCACTGATCTCGAGGCAGTAGAGCATCCCCATCTTCGTGGCGCCCCGCTCGACGTACATCTTCAGGCCCTTGACGATCTGGACCGCGCCCGGTGCCGAGACCGGGAAGTTGACCGGGGAGGTGAACCTGGCCTCGGTGGCGCCCTCCCCGCCGATCATCGGGACGTTCTTGGCGCGCATGTACGCCTCGACCTGCTCGAAGCCGAAGAAGTGCACGTCGCCGACGAAGGCCAGGACCTTGTCACTCTCGACCAGGCGCTTGGCGAGGGTCAGCGCGGTCGCAGGATCACCCTGGTCGTCGGCCACGATCACCCGGATCGGGTGACCGTTCAGCCCGCCGTGGTCGTTCTGGTTCGCCACCCACGCGGCCACCGACTTCGGCGCACCCGCGGTCACCGCGCCCAGGACTCCGGAGAAGGAACCCAGCTGGCCGAAGGTGACCACCGACTTGTTGGCCACCGTCGGGATCGATGCGTTCGACGCCGTCGCAGGCTTCGTTCCGTGCGCGACGGGTTTCGTCTTGTCCCCGGAGTCCGGTGCGGCCGCCACGGACCCGCCGCCGGACGGTGCGGCGGCCGCCGGCGACCCGTCCGCCGGTGCACCCCCACCGACGGACGGATCGACGACAGCGCCACCGGCCGACGTGAGGTCGCCCGGCGCTGCCTGTGTTCCCCCGGTCGTCCCGGTGACCGCGGCCGGGCCGCGCAGCGCCTCGACGATCTCCTGGTCGGACGCGCGACTTCCGCAGCCGGCCGGCGTCGCCAGCACGGCGGCGGCGAGCACCAGGGTGATGGCCTTCTTCATCATGCTGTGTTCCTCACGATGGGTCCCTGGTGTCCAGGAGGGTGACCGGCCGCTTGTCCCAGCCGCGGGTGACGAAGTTGGTGACCTTCGGCTGCGGCGGGGTCGAGCCGTGGGTGAGGTGGGGGAAGCGGCCGAGAATCTTCCTCAGGCCGACGACGCCTTCCATCCGCGCGAGCGGGGCGCCGACGCAGCGGTGGATGCCGTGGCTGAAGGAGACGTGTCGCTTGTTCTCCCGGTCGATGTCGAACGCGGTGGGGTCCGGGAAGACGCGGGGGTCCCGGTTGGCCGCCGCCAGGAGCAGGAAGATCGGCGTCTGCGCCTTGATCTCGCGGCCGCCCAGCACGTGGTCCCGGGTCGCCTTCCGGTAGTCGAAGTGGAACGGCGGGTCGAACCGGAGCACTTCCTCGACGGCCTGCGGGATCAGCGCGGGGTCGGCGACCAGGCGCTGCTGCAGCTCCGGCCGGTCCAGCAGGATCGTGATCGCGTTGCCCAGCAGATTGGTGGTGGTGTCGTTGCCGGCCGCCAGCAGCAACATGGCCTGGGCCACGGCGACCACCGCCTCCAGCGGCTCGTCCCCCTCGACCGGCGTGTTCACGATGAGCGAGATCAGGTCGTCCTGCGGCGTCTTACGCCGGTCGTCGGCGACGCCGGTGAGGTAGTCGAGGAACTCCACGGTCTTGTAGATGGCGGCGGTGCGGGGCTCACCCTGGACGCCGGGGTCGATCGCCAGCGCGACCGCGTCGGTCCATTCCGCGAACAGGGCGAAGTCCGACCGGGGCAGCCCCAGGATGGTGGCGATCACCTCGATCGGGACCTTGGCGGCCAGCTTGTCCATGAAGTCGACCTCGTCGCCGGAGCTGTAGCCGGCGAGCAGGTCGTCCGCGATCCGCTCCATCGTCGTCTGGTACCTGGCCAGCGCCCGCGGGGTGAACGCGTGCCGGAAGACCGCCCGGACCTGGGTGTGCTTCGGCGGGTCTAGGTAGATCAGGAAGTCGTTCGCGACCTCGGCGTAGCGGCGCTGCACCGGATCGGACGGGTCGTGCGCGGTCGCCCCCGAGCTCGCGCCCATCTCGTTGGAGTAGGTGCCGGCGTCCTCGCCGATCGCCCGGATGTCCGCCATCCGCGTGGCCACCCAGCCCTGCAGTTCCGCGCACCAGTGCACGCCCTCGTCCAGCTCCCGCAGCTCGTCGTAGAGCGGGAACGGGTCCACCAGGCCACCCAGAACGACCTGGGTGAGGATCGCGGTGCCGGCCTCCGTACTCAGCGCGCTGGTCATGCTTCCGGATGCTGTCAGCGCAGGTCAGGCCCGGTCATTGGGCAGCCGGTCAACGTCTGACGGAGGCTTTTGCCACCCCGGACAATCCGGGGTGCCCTAACTGGGCAGGGCGGGACGCTTGCCGGTGAACAGCCAGACCTCGAAGAATTCGCCGAGGTCGCGCTTGGTCACCTTCTCCGCGTGGGCGATGAACTCCGGGACGGTCACCGCGGTGCCGGCCCGGCTGGTCGCCCAGGTGCGGGCGACCTTGAAGAACAGCTCGTCGCCCACCAGCCGGCGCAGCTGGTGCAGCGTCATCGCGCCGCGAACGTAGACCGCGCCGTTGAACAGGTTCTCCGGCCCGGGGTCACCGATGCGAACGGCCCAGAACTCCGGGTCGTCCGCGTACGCGGCCCAGGCCTCGGCGAACATCGCGTCGGCACTCTTCTCGCCGGTGCGCTCGCTGAACAGCCACTGGGCGTAGGTGGCGAACCCCTCGTTGGCCCAGATGTGGCGCCAGCCCGCGAGGCGCACGTTGTCGCCGAACCACTGGTGGGCCAGCTCGTGCACGATCACCGAGACGCCGGCGCCACCTTCGATGAAGAACCGTGGCGAGTACACCGGGCGGGTCTGGGTCTCGAGCGCGAACTGCGCCGACGCCGCGTGCACGATCGCGCCTCCGACATCGAACGGGTACGGCCCGAACATCGAGGACAGCACGGAAAGCACCTTGGGCTGCTCGTCCAGCGCCGCCCGCGCGAAGCCGGGGCCGTTGAGCCGGTCGACCGCGTCCCAGTAGCGCACGCCGTCCTTGGCATACGCCGTCAGCTCGAGGTCACCGACCGCCAGCGTCACCAGGTAGGAGGCCATCGGGTCGGCCGCGCGCCAGGTCCACACCGTCCGGTTGCCGGCGCTGCGCTGGTCGGCCAGGACGCCGTTGCTGACGCCGGTCAGCCCGGCCGGCACGTCGATCGCGACGGTGTAGGTCGCGCGGTCGAGCGGGTGGTCGTTGACCGGGAACCAGGTGGTGGCGACGTGAGGCTGTCCGGCGAACACCGCCCCGGTCAGCGTCCGGAAGTAACCCCGGGCCCCCGTCCCGGACAGCAGCGGGTCCGGGATGCCGTCGTAGCGGACCACCGTCGTGAAGTTCTTGCCCTTGCCGACGCCGGCGGCCGGGGTGATCGCCAGTTCCTGCCCGGTGCGGGTGAACGCCGCGGCGGCCCCGTCGACGCTGACCTCGCGCACGGTGAGGCCGACCAGGTCGAGGTTGAAGCGCGAGAGGTTCTGGCTGGCCTTCGCGGTGATCGTCGCGACCCCGCCGAGCACGCCGGGGATCGGGTCGTAGCGCACCGCCAGGTCGTAGTTGGCGACGTCGTAGCCGCCGTTGCCGTCGAGCGGGAAGTAGGGGTCCCCGATTCCCGCGGAACCGGGCGCGAACGCGTCCTCGGCGTCGGCCGGCCCCGGGGCGGCGACAACGGCGACCACCAGGGCGGCGAGGGCGCCGGCGACCACCGAACTGACCTTCGACCGGCGCATATCGCCCAGAGTAAGCGAGGACCAAGATCCACTATGTCGAGATTTACTCAGATATTTTCCGATCGTCGATCTCACGCGCTGTTGCTACCGAAACACTGGCGGCCGACCCCTGACGCGGATCCTGCCGTCCACGCCGGGTCCCTTGCCGCCCAGCGCACCTACGCCCAGCGCACTAAGGAGTCGGTCGCCATGACCGCAGCATCTGTCCTGCGACATCTCGCCCCCGCCGCTGTGGTCATAGGCCTGCTCGGGGTAGCCGCCCCGGCCCAGGCCGGTGAGTCGGCCGACGTCGAGAAGGCGCTGGCCGCCATCAAGGCGGCCCACGACAAGTACCAGGACCCCGACGTCGCCGTGGCCGCAGGCTTCATGCCGACGGACAGCTGCGTCACCTCCGACGCCGGCACCATGGGCTTCCACTACGTGAACCCCAAGCTGATGGGCGCAATCGCCGAGGCGACGCCGGCGATCCTCGTCTACCAGCCGGACGGTGACGGCGGGCGCAAGCTCGTCGCCGTCGAGTGGTTCCAGCCGGACGCCGACCAGGACCTGAGCACCGACGAGGACAAGCCGTCCCTGCTCGGCCGGGCGTTCGACGGGCCGATGGAAGGCCACGAGCCGGGCATGCCGCGGCACTATGACATGCACGCGTGGCTGTGGCAGACCAACCCGGCCGGCACCTTGGAGCCCTGGAACAAGGCGGGTTCGTGTGTGGGCGCCGAGACCATCACCAAGGTCCCGCTTCCCCCGATGGCCGGCCACGACATGGGGGCCATGGACGACGACGAGGCCATGGCCGACGGCGGTCAGGTCACGCACACCCCGACCGGCGGCGCGGACGCCGGTGGCGGCGTCGGCGGCACCGACCAGGCGCTGCTGATCGGTCTGGGCGTGGCGGTGGCGGCCGCGGGTGGCCTGACCATCGGTGCGGCCGGCCGGGCACGACGCCGGACCTGAATCACGCCCGGCTGAACCGGGTCAGGTCCGCTCTGCTGCGGCCTTGATCCGGTTCAGCGTCGTGACCATGCCCTCGTGCAGGTCGGCGTCGCGGTCCGCGCTCCCGGTCCACTTCATGGTGAGCCAGGTCATCGCCCGACCGAGCGGACGCTCGGCGTCGAAGGACTCGGTCAGCCGGGTCCCGGCCGGAATCGGTTCGAGGGTGTAGCGCCAGGTGTAGGAACCGACGCCGGGTCCGCTGCGCTTGAAGGCGAACTCGCGGCCGGGCTCGGCCGCGATCACGGTCGGGGTGTTGGACCAGGCCGGCCCGCGGCCGCCCTTGTTCCTGGCCTTGAACCGTGCGCCGACGGCGGGGCCGGTGGCGCCCTTGGCCCACGAGCACCGGATGCACTCCGGGCTCCACTCCCCCATCCGCGTGATGTCGGAGACCAGGCCGTAGACCTCGTCAGGGCTCGCCTCGATGTCGACGGAGACCGCGTCGTGCGCCTTACGTTCGGGCATGGCCACAGCCTGCCATCAGGTCGGCAGGTCGACGGGGACGCGCGGGCTCCGCGGTGGGTCGGCGAGGAAAGTGTCGACGACCTCGGCGTAGTCGGCGGGGCGGTAGGCGGCGAAAACCTCGGCGAACACGTTGGGCAACTTGCGATACGGGGTGACCCCGAGGTCGGCGAGCAGGATGTCGAGGTACTGCTGAAAGCGCGTGCTGACGGCGCACGCACGGGACGGCTCGTAGTGGATGTGTTCCCGCTTCCAGGCGCGCACGTGTGCGACGTCGCGCTCCATCTGCTCGGCCGGCGGGAGCTGCAGTTCGCCGCGCCAGAGCGCAGCGAGCCAGAGCGCGCCGATCTCGGCGGACGGCACGTGCATGAACCCGTGGTTGAAGCCGGCGAAGCCCAGCGTCGGGGATGCGCGGGTGCACGACGTGCCGGTAGAGCTGCGGGCCGTCGTCGCTCGTCCTCGAGCAGCGTGCGCAGCGCGTCCTCGAGGAACGGGAAGGTCGGCGAGTACGAACCCACCGAGAGCACCACGACGTCAGCGTCGAGCGCCTCGCCCGTCGACAGGAGCACGCCGTCCTTCGATCAGACCTTCGACCTCGGCCCGGTGCGGCGCGATCGCGCCGGACGCGACGTGGCGGTAGTAGCCGGTCGGTGCGAGCGCGGCGGCCGAGCGCAGGTCCGGGACGAAACGGGTGATCGGGCAGAACGGCCGCGAGACGCGCCGTTCCGTCGGCCCCGTGCCCGCGTCCCTCCCGGCGGGCAGATCCGCGCGATCGACCGACTGCAATCCCGACCAGAACGCGCGCACGATCCGGCGCCGCCGGTGCAGGAACCGCTCCGCGGCCGTGGGGTGCGCCCAGCTCGGGCATCATCACCGTGCCGAACCGGCTGAACAGCAGCCGCGTGTAGTGCACGCCGGAGATCTTGAGCGGGATCGTCCAGCGCGGGCGTCCGGAAGACGTGGTGGACGGCGGCGGCGCGCGGAGCGGCGAGCGTGGCCATGTCCAGGGCGCTCTTGCCGAAGCCCACGACGACCACGCGCGCGCCGTCGAACCGCGAGAGATCGCCGAGCTCACGCTCGGTCAGACATCGGCCCGGCGAACGTCGGCCTCGCCGTCGAGAGCGAGGCGGTGCTTGCCCTCGGTGTACTGGCCGATCGACACGACGAGATGGTCGACGTGCTCGACGAACTCCTCGGCCCGCCGTCCTCCGTGCGTCGGCGCACCCGGACATCCCATCCGCCCGACGGGGCCTCGGGCGCGGCGACGACCTCGTGCCGGAGCCGGACGTCGAACCCCCGGGCCGCCACGAGCGCCTCGAGGTAGCGGCAGATCTGCGCGCTCGTCGGGTGCTGGTCCGGCTGGAAGGGCCAGGGAAAGCTGCTGAGGTGATAGCCCGCCCACGTGTTCTGCAGCCGGACCTCAGGATAGGAGCACGCCCAGACGCCACCGAGCCGCTCGGCGCGGTCGAAGAGCACTACCGAGAACCCGCACCGGGTCAGAACATCGGCGTGAGCGAGTCCGGAGATCCCGGCTCCGATGATGGCGACGCTCTTCGTCATGGCGACCCTCCGATGCTGGCCTTGACCGCGAAGACTGTCACTGACAGACTTCTCTGTCAATGACAGAGAAGGTACGGATACTTGAGCGGCGGACGGTGGTGATCCGCGAGATCCTCGACGCCGCCTGGGCGCTGATGGAGCGCGAGGGCGTCGCGGCCGTGAGCGTCCGCGAGGTGGCGCGTTCGGTGGGGCTGCGCCAGCAGTCGCTGACGTACTACTTCCCGACCAAGCAGGTCCTGCTCGACGCCCTGTTCGCCGACGGTTTCGCCGACCTCCGGCTCGTCTTCGACGACCTGCCTGATGCGGCCGACACCGTCGAGGCGGTGGTGGACGTGGCCGTGGCGTACGTCGACTACTGCGTGGGCCACCCCGCCCGCTACCACCTGATGTTCCAGCGGACGATCCCCGGCTTCGAACCGAGCGCCGAGAGCCACCGGATCGCCTTGACCGCGCTCGGCGAGCTCGTCCAGCGCATGGCCGCGGCCGGCATCAGCGGCAACGCCGACCTCGCCCTCATGCGCAGCCTGCTCAGTGGCCTCGCCGCCGAACAGACAGCCAACGATCCGGGCGGCCGGTTGTTCGCCGACCAGACCGCCCGCGGTGTCCGGGCGCTCCTGACGGCGATCCGCGGGACCTAAGCGCGGTCCGCCAACGCGTCGGTCAGCAACGCGACCAGCGCCTCGAGCTGCACGTCGACCGAGGACGAGACCTCCTCGTCCGAGCCGTCGAGCGCCCGGGCGGCCAGACCGGCCTTGCTGTCGATCAGTTCGGCGATCCGGGCGTCCAGGGTCTGCGCGGCGATGATGCGCCAGGCGATGACCGGTTCGGTCTGCCCGATGCGGTGGCAGCGGTCGATCGCCTGGGTCTGCTCGGCGTCGGTCCAGGACAGCTCGGCGAGCACGATGTTCGAGGCCACCTGCAGGTTGATCCCCACGCCGGCGGCGGTCAGGGAGCACACCGCGATGTGCACATCGGGGTCGTTGGTGAACGCGTCCACCTGCTTGGTGCGCGCGCTGGAGGTCTGGTCGCCGCGTATCGAGGAGTACCGGATTCCGGCCCTGGTGAAGGTCTCCTCGGCCGCGTCCATGACGTCGATGTGCTTGGCGAAGAAGACGACCTTGCCGGCGCTGCGCGCGAGTTGGGCGGCGTAGTCGGCGGCGAGGACGGCCTTGGCCGAGCCGATCTTGCGCATCATGCCGAAGACGTTGCCCTCGGTCTTGCTGGTCGTCGCCTCCTTGCGTTCCCGGGTGGCGATGGTGCGGACCAGGTCGTGGTCGATGCCGTCCACCTTGTGCTTCGAGGTACGCGCCTCCAGGGCGGCCTCGTAGCGGGACACCATGCGCTTGGCCAGGCGCTGCTCGGCCTGCCGGATCGACTTGCCGATCTTGTCCTCGAGCTCGACGGGCAGGTCAGCGATGCGACGGGAGGGGATGTCCGCGGCTACGTCGACCTTGCGCCGGCGCACGATGCCGAGGTCGATCACGCACTTGCGGGCGGCCGGGTAGAACTCGCGGTCGATCGGGGTCAGCCCGGTCTCCTCGAGGGCGTGCATCAGGTCCTTGCGGGGTTTCTTGGCGTCGATCCAGCCGAGGAACTCCCAGATCGCCTGGAAGTCCTCGATGTCGTTGATCAGTGGCGTCCCGGTCAGCGCCATCAGCAACGGCCGCACGGAGCGGGCCCGGATCCGGTCGGCGAGCTCGAGCACGTGCTGCGAGCGCTGCGAGCTCTTGTTCTTGATGAAGTGCGCCTCGTCGACGACCATCGCGCGGAAGCCGAAGTCGCCGATCCAGCCGACGTGGCGGTCGAGCACCTCGTAGTTGACGACGACGACGTCGGCGAAGCCGTCGATCGTCTCGCCGTCTCCGTGGATGACGGTGGACTTGCGATGCGGCGTCCAGATTCCGACCTCGCGCGCCCAGTTCGTCTTGACGACGTTCGGGACGACCGCGAGGAGAGGAAACGCGTTAGCCGCCTCGGCGGCCAGCAGCGCCTGCGCGGTCTTGCCCAGGCCGGGCTCGTCGGCGAGCAGGAAGGTGCGGTGCCCGGCCGCAGCGGCGGCGATCATCGAGGCCTGGTGGTGCATGAGTTCCCGGCCGCTGAACACGCGCAGGTTGCCGGGCTCGGGCAGCTCCATGCAGGCCGCGTCGCCGCCGGTGGCTTCCTCGAAGGAGCGGAACAGTGGGCCGAGGAGCTCCCAGCTGGCCAGCTGGCGAACGACCGGCTTCGGGGCCGGAGCGGCGGAGAAGTCGGGAGCGAGGAACGGGTTGGCCAGCTGGCGCTGGACGACCGACTGCGGGACCACCCGGCGCTCGGCGGCGGGCGAGGTGACCGTGGGCGCCGGCGGGGGCTTCTCCTCCGGCGGGGCTTCCAGCCCCGCGTCGAGGAGCATCTGGCGGGTCAGGGAGCGGGTCGACTCGGGGACGACGGCGTCCTCGGCCAGCAGGGCCAGCAGGGAGGATTCGCGGGCCGCGGTCTGGGCCAGGATCATCGCGATCCCGTCCAGGCGCTTGAGCAGCTCGGTCTTCTGAGCGTCCCCGGCGGTCGTGTCGGCGCGGACCCGGGACCGCTCCTGGCGGGCCAGCAGGGCGATGGCCTGGAACTTCGTGCGGGTCGAGGGCACCACCCGGCCACGTTCGACGGCGGCTTCGACCTCACGGACGGCGCGGGCGAGCACGGGCAGGATGCCGTCGCCCTGGCGGGAACGGGGACGGCCACCGTTGCGGCCGCCGCCCCGATCCGGGCGCGGTGCGGTACGACGAGCTCCCGAAGAAGCCTGCCGGGGTCGGGCCACTCACGCCTCCCTGGGCCCGGGCCGTCACGCCCAGACACAACTGGACAGCCTGGTCCGCGAATTCGCCGCGTGGCCTATTCGCTTCCCCAGCTGGTGGTGCTTCCGGGCGAGTCGGCGGGCCCAGAAAGGCGCACGCAGATCGTCAAGCCCGACGGTCCCAGGAGGGACCGCGTGCGACCAGTATGACAGGCGGAGCCCAAGTTGGCGCCGCCGCCTCACCAAAGGACTTCAGGCGGCCCGTTCCGAGTGCCCGTCAGCCGACGGGGCGGCCGACCGCCTGCAGGTGGCGGATGGTGATCCCGAAGGAGCTCCGCAGGGGCTCCTCCGCGTACGGCAGGCCCAGGTCGGCGCAGTGTGCTTTGACCAGAGGCTGGGTGTGCCGCAGGTTCGGCCGCGGCATGCCGGGGAACAGGTGGTGCTCGATCTGGTAGTTCAGCCCGCCCAGGAACCAGTCCGTGGCCGGGCCGCCCCTGACGTTGCGCGTGGTGAGGACCTGCTTACGCAGGAAGTCCCACTTCGAGCCCTCGGGCGGCATGACCATGCCCTTGTGGCCGGGGGCGAACGCGCAGCCCAGATGCAGGCCGATCAGGGCCTGGTGGACCAGGATGAAGACGGCCGCCTTGCCCGGGCCCATCGCCCACAGCAGCAGGCCCAGATAGCCGGCCACATGCACGGTGAGCATCGCGAGTTCGCGGCCGCTGCGGGCCAGGCGGGCACTGCCGATGTGCAGGTTGAGGGCTTCCAGCATGAGCAGCGGGAAAAACAGCCGGCCCTGGTGCCGGCCCAGCCAGGTCAGCACCCGGCCGCGGCCCATGGCCTGGTCGGTGGTCCAGCACAGCGCGCCGACCCCGACGTCGGGGTCCTTGCCGACCAGATTGGGGTTTGCGTGGTGCCGGGAGTGCTTGTCGATCCACCAGCGGGCGCTCAGCCCGAGGATGACGTCTCCGACCAGGTACCCGGCGACCTTGTTCGCCCGTCCGGTGCGCGCGACCTGGCGGTGCCCGACGTCGTGCGCCACGAAGATCATCCGCACCGTGAAGATCGCCAACGGCAGGGCCAGGAACAGCGACCACCAGGTGTTCCCGACGACCTGGATGATCGCCCAGACCCCGGCCAGCGCGAGCAGATCGAAGGCGATCATGACCACGTAGCGCCGCCGGCGCAGCCTCAGCAGGCCGAGTGCGCGCACCTTCTCCAGCAGCGGGGCGAAATCGCTCCCCGTCCGGGTGGGCGCGTCCAGAACGGCATCAGTCATCTGCAGCAACCTCGGTACTTCGTCAGCGAATGCGGTGTGGTGTTCTTTCGGCGCTGCACGAGCGCTCGCTTGAACGAGCCACCGAGGTCTGGGGCAAGCCGGGCTGTCGGGCTCAGCTGCCGAGCAGGTTTCGAATCACCTGCGTCCAGCGTACCCGGCGCTGGGGCCCGCCACACCGGGCGTGACCCGATCCACAGTCTGAATGTCCATCAGAATTAATGGAGGGCTTCGGCCGGGATCTGGAGGCAATCCGCAGACCCGGCCGCGGCGAACCCCTCCTGACGTGCACGGGAGCGCGCTGCGGGCGTGTGACCCGGCAAACCGAGTGCTGTCACCTCCAGAACGCGCGGGTGTCGGCATCCAGCCAGTCAGGAGAAGTCGCATGGACAAGCTTGATATAGGCGAATTCCGCCTATTGATGGAGGAGTCGCAGGACCTTCAGGTCGACGCGATGCGTGGCATGAGGGAGCCGTTGGACTCCATCGTCGAGGCCGGCCGTGAGCGTCGCGCCACCAAGGAGTACATCGAGGCGAAGCGGGAGACCGCGGAGCTCAACCGCCGCCGCCTGATGCTGGGTCTCGGCGCGATGGGCGCCGCCGGACTCGTCGGCATGACGGCCTCCCGGGCCGCCGCCGCCGAGGACGCCGACATCATGGCGCTGCAGACCGCGGCGTCGCTGGAGAACCTCGCGGTGCTCACCTACAAGACCGCCCTCACCCTGCCGTACCTCAAGGGTGACAGTGCGGCCATCAAGACCTTGGGCGCTTTCGCGACCATGACGATGGAACAACACGAAGAGCACGGCAAGGCGTTCAACGCCCGGGCGAAGCAGCTCGGCGGCAAGGCGCAGGACAAGACCAACCCCAAGTACACCCCGGTCGTGATGGACGCGATCCCCGCGCTCAAGAAAGGTGGCCCGGCCGACGTGGTCGCGCTCGCGATCACCCTCGAGGACGTCGCCACCTCGACCTACGTCCAGAACATCCAGGATGTGACCGACCCTCAGGTGCGACTGCTGTTCGGCACCGTCGCCGGCGTGGAATCCCAGCACCTCGCGACGCTCTACGCCGTGCAGGCGCTGCTCAAGGGCGACGCCTTGGAGCTGATCACCGTCAAGGCCACCGGCGGCGCCACCAACGCGGCGAAGCTTCCGGCCGCGGCCGGCTCGGTGGGCATCCCCGAGACGTTCAAGAAGACCGAGCTCGCCAGCCCGGTGGAAGAGGGTGCGGTCTAATGAGCAAGGACGAAATGCAGATCAGCGAGGCCCAGCTGCGGGCCATGACCGCTGACATGAACGACATGCACAACGAGACGTTCCCGGCGATGTACGCCGAACTCTCCGAGTACGGCTCCACGATGCGCAGCACCCGTCGCGCCGAGGCCAAGCTGCGCCGCGCGGAGCTCGCGCGGAGCCGACGCCGCTTCGTGCTCAGCGGCAGCGGCCTGGTCCTGGGCACCGCCTTCCTGGCCGCGTGCGGCTCGGACGACGACGAGGCCGCGGACGCACCCGCCACCACCCCGGCGCCCGGTTCGGACGGCGGGACCAGCAGCGCGTCGGGCGGCGGCGCGGACGCTTCGGCACTGCGGGCGAACGCGAGCCTGGAGAACCTGGCCGTCTTCGCCTACGGCGCCGCGCTGGACGCCGCCCCGAAGGGCAAGTTCGGCAAGTCGGTGCCGGCCGCTGTGGCCGAGTTCGCCTCGCACGCCATGAAACAGCACCAGGACCACGCCGACGCCTTCAACGCCGCCCTCACCGGCGCGGGCGGCACCGCCTACACCGAGCCGAACCCGACGCTGGCCGGCCCGGTCACCGAGATGTTCGGCAAGGTCGACTCGGTGCCGAAGCTGGCGATGCTCGCGCTCACCCTGGAGAACACCGCCGGGGCGACCTACGTGAAGCAGATGGGCACGCTGACCACCCCGGAGGCCCTGTCCGCGGTGGCCACCATCGGCCCGGTCGAGCGCCAGCACGCGGCAATCCTGAGCTTCATCCTCGGTGACTACCCGATCCCGGACACCTTCGTAAAGCTCGGCAAGACCGAGACCTCGCTGGGCGCCCAGCCCGGTCTCGACGCGTAACCGCGGCCGCGACGGGGACGGATCGGCTTGAACGATTCGTCCTCCTCGTCGCCCTCGCCGTGGCTCTGGGTGGCTGCGGCGGGGGCGTCGGCGAGTAGGCCGACACCCCCACCGGGCCGCCCCCTGGCGCCGAGGCCGAGCGTGGGTCAGACCGTCACCGTCACCAACGAGGACAGCGCTGCCCTCACGCTCACGGAACCCGGCGGTGTCGACTCCGGGAACCTGCCCCAGGGGAAGTCGTTCACCTTCACGCCCACCGAGGCCGGGACGTTGGCCTATCTCTGCGACGTTCACCAGTACGTGAAAGGTCGAATCATCGTGTCCTGAGGGCCGGCGCGGCCACAGGTCTGGCGCTCGTCGCTGACGAATAGCCCGTTTCGTTCCGACCAAGTCCGGGCAGTGCTCAGGCACCCCATGTCATCACGAGCCAAGCCGCGCACCCCGGACCCCGGTGTAACGCCTTACGCCATCCTCGGGGAACGAGGCTGCCTCATGCGCCAACCGAACTGGCACCGGCACGCCCTGAGCGAGCGGGCGTCGGACCCCATCGTCGAGCAACTCGGCCGCCACCTGGATCCGGCCCGCGCCGACAGGCTGCTGTGCGCCGCCGGGCGGGGCGACCGAGCTGCCTTCGGGACGCTGCTGGACAGGACCGTGCCGGTGATCCTCGGTTGCCTGCGCCGCGCCGTGAGCGGCCCCGGCCAGGCGGAGCAGGTCACGGAGAACGTGTACGTCCAGCTCTGGCGATGCGCCACCCATTTCGAAACGATCGAGCGGAGCGCGCACCAGCATCTTTTGGACCTCACCCGATGCGAACTCCTCCGCTGGCACCACCGGTAGACTCGCCCGCGCCCGCTTCGGTGGTCCCCGACGCTGACACCGGATCGACCCGGGAAGAAGGGGCGTCGTGTTCTCCCACGAGCACCTGAGGGATGAGTTCGCTGCGGCAGTGCGGGACGTCGAGCCGGGCTTGGCCGTCGCGGACCGGTTGTGCGAGGCCTGCGTGGACCTGCTGGAGGTCGACGGTGCCGCCATCTCGCTGGTGACCGCGGGCGCCACCCAGGGCACGTTCGGGTCGAGCAGCGCGCTCAGCCGCCGCCTGGACGAGTACCAGTTCACCTACGGCGAGGGCCCGTGTCTGGACTCGGTCAGGGACGCCCGCGCGATCCATGTGCCGGATCTCGGAGCGGCCGGCGAGGACCGCTGGCCGGGCTACGGAGGCGCCGTACTGGGCGAGGGGGTGCACGCGGTCTACGCCCTGCCGGTGAAGGTCAGCACGACGGTGGTCGGCGTCCTCGACCTGTTCCGCACCGAACCGCGCCCGCTTGACGGGACGAATCTGGTGGGAGGCCTGCTGGCTGCCGACCTCGCCGCCCTGCCGCTGCTGGACCTGATGACCGCAGACGTGGACTGGGCGGGGATCTCCGGCGGTGATCCGTGGTCACAGCTGGCCTCGCTGGAGCGGGTCGAGGTCTACCAGGCGACCGGAATGATCATCGCCCGCCTCGAGGTCGGTCCCGCGGAGGCCCTGGTGCGCCTGCGTGCCCACGCCTCCGCGTACGGGATGACGGCCAGCGAGGCGGCCTGGGCCATCGTGCGCCGCGAACTGGTGCTCGAGGCAGACAGCGCCTGGCACGACCCCGGCGCACCATCTGAGGACCCGTCATGAGCGCCGACCGGGAGCGGTCGGTCACCGCCGTCTTCGTGTCGATCGCCAACAGCCTGGCCGAGGGCTACGACCCGGTTGAGCTGTTCACCAGGCTGACCACCGGATGCGCCCACGTGCTCGACGTCGCCTCGGCCGGGCTGCTCCTGGCCGACGGACGCGGCGTGCTGCACGTGATGGCCGCGTCGTCGGAGACGACCCGCGACCTCGAGACGTTCCAGCTCCAGCGCGAGGAGGGTCCCTGCCTGGACTGCTTCCGCGACGGTTCCCCGGTCCTGGTGCCCGACCTCCGCGAGGAGGCCGCCCGCTGGCCTGCCTTCGTCCCCGCGGCGACCGCGGCGGGCTTCGCCTCGGTGCACGCCGTCCCGATGCGGCTGCGGGACAGCGTGCTGGGCGCCCTGGGGCTGTTCAGCACCGAGGTGGGGGGCCTGGGCGAGGACGACCTCGACCTGGCGCAGGCTCTCGCCCACGTCGCGAGTGTCGCTCTGGTCGCCGAGAAGGCACTGTCCGACTCCACCGAGATCAATGAGCACCTGCAGACGGCCCTGCACAGCCGGGTCGTGCTGGAGCAGGCCAAGGGGGTGCTCGCCGAACGCGGGCACCTCGACATGACGCAGTCCTTCGCCGCGCTGCGCCACTACGCCCGCGACCACAACGAGAAGCTCAGCGACGTCGCTGCGCGTGTGGTGTCGCGCGAGCTGGCTGCCCAGAACGTGCTCGACCGCGCCCGCCCTAGGTCGTGAGCGCGCCGGTCAGCTCGGCCACCTGGGCCGGATCTGCGTCGTAGGGCATGTACAGGCTGAGGCGGTCGATGACGTCGCCGAAGCGTTTCTGCAGCGCCTCGGCCACCTCGGACGCGGATCCGACGGCGGCGAAGGCGTGCAGGACGTCGTCGTCGAGAACCTCACCCATGGCGTCCCACTCGCCCTGCTTGGACAACCGGTTCAGCTCGGTCTGCACTTCGCCCCAGCCGTGGAGTTCGAGCACTTTCCGGTAGGCGGGGGTGGAGGCATAGAACGCGATCTGCTTCTTGACCGCCGTCGCGGCGGTGGCCAGCTCGGCCTCGGTCTCGCCCATGACGACGAACGCCGGGTAGGCGATCTCGTAGGGACGCGTGGCGGTCCGGCGTTCCTGCCCACGAGCCAGTGTCGGCAGCACCCACTCGCGCAGGTAGCGCTCGGTGCAGAACCCGTGCACGAACAACCCGTCCGCCATCTCGCCGGCGACCTCGACCATGAGCTCCCCCACCGCAGCCAGGAAGACCGGCGGTGGTCCGTACTCGCACGGACCCGGGTTGAAGAACGGGGTCATGAGCGTGTGCTGGTAGAAGTCGCCACGGAAGTCGAGCTTGGTGCCGTTCTGCCAGCAGTCCCAGATTGCGCGCAGCGCGGCGATGAACTCGCTCATGCGGGCGGCCGGTTGCGACCACGGCATCGAGAACCGCTTCTCGATGTGGGTCTGGATCTGGGAGCCGAGGCCGAGGCGGAACCGCCCCGCGGCGTGGTCCTGCAGGTCCCAGCCGATGTTGGCCACCGTCATCGGCGTCCGCGCGAAGGCCACGGCGATCGAGGTCCCGAGCTCGAGACGTTCGCTGTGCTCCGCGGCGAGAGCGAGCGGCAGAAACGGGTCCCGGTCGGTCTCGCCGACCCAGAGTCCCTGGTACCCGGCGGCCTCGACGTCGCGGGCCAGCGCCGCGGCGCCGCCGAGCGGGATCCGGATCTCAACCTTGTCCAGCTTCATGCGCCGCAGTCTGTCAGCGCACCAGTTCCTCCTCCTTCATGCGGTCGGAGAACGCCTCGACCCAGGTCCAGCCGGCGACGATCTCGCGGTCGTCGCCCCGGCGCCGGGTCATCCCGCCCTGGGCGCGGTAACCGCCCCAGCGCGCCTTGTTGAAGCCGCTCAGCTGCTGGGCCGGATCTCCGGTGAAGTCCCAGACCCCGGCCGCGCCGAGGTCGTAGCTGGCCCCGGTGACGTAGCCGTCGGCGTCGACGTCGAACGCGGCGCCGACACAGGAGGCCTCGGCGATCGGGGTATTGCCCTCGATCACGATGCCCGCGCCCCAGCGTTGCCGGCCCTTGGTGATGTTGCCGAACTCGACCGTGCCGTCGGCGTACTTGTTCGCGAAGATGTTCCAGACCACCTGGACATCGGTGTAGTAGGGGTACTCCTTCCACTCACTGCCGTGGCGGAAGTAGACCTGGTCGAAGAAGATCGGCCCCTCGACGCGCTCGCCGAGGATCGTCCCGGTCAGCCAGTAGGGCTGGCTGGCGTAGGCGAGGGGCTCGTCGCGCATCTGGGACAGGAACTGACCACCGAGGGTGGGCCTGGTGCCGCGCAGCGAGATCAGCTCGCCCTCGTCCCACGCCATCTCGTCGTCGGTGATGAGCAGATTGATCGGCTCCTCGTGCGGACCGGAGAGCATGCCCTTGGCGACCCAGCGCCGGCTGTCGGGCTCGATGGTGCGCACCATCTCGCCCTTGGCGCTGCGGTGCGAGCCTTCGTGCAGCTCCATCCGCCCGCCCGCGTTGTGCAGGATGTAGCAGCCCCCGGTCATCGGCCCGATGAACTTGCGCTCGAGCACGTAGACGGCCCCGGACTCGCTCTGGAATCCGCCGTAGAGGTACTGCGACTGCAGCGAGAGGCCGGCGATGGAGGTCTCCGGCATCAGCGCCGCGAACCTCGGCGTGTACGTGCCGACCACCGGCGCGAAGGTGAAGTCGCCGAAGCGCTGGTCGTTGCTCATGTGGGCCCCACTGTCCGATAGAGGTCGCGCATCGCGCGCTTGTCGAGCTTGCCCATCTCGTTGCGGATGAGGTCGGGCACGAATCTGTAGGAGCGCGGGCACTTGTAGCCCGCGAGTTCGGTGCGGCAGAACGCATCCAGCTTCCCGGTCAATGACACGGTGTCGAGCGCCGCTGTGTCGAGTGTCTCGGTGGCCGGGACGACGAGGGCCAGCAAGGCCTCGCCGAGGTCGGCGTCGGAGATACCGATCACCGCCACCTCGGCCACGTCCGGGTGCCGGATGAGCACCTGCTCGCATTCGGCCGGGTAGAGGTTCACCCCGCCGGAGACGACCATGTCCGAGACCCGGTCGGTGATGAAGACGAACCCGTCGGCGTCGACGTGGCCGACGTCGCCGAGGGTCGCGATCCCCGGTGCCAGGTAGGCGCGTGCGCTCTTGGTCTCGTCACCGACGAAGCGCACCGTCCGGCCCGGGGGGAGGGTGATGCCGAGGACGCCGGTGGTGCCGCGTGGCTGTACGCGGCCGGCCTCGTCATAGGCCTCGATGACCAGGGGCGGGACCGCACGTCCGACCGAGCCCGGGTTCGCCAGCCACTCCTCGCTGTCGATCCGGGCGACCGTGCCGAGCTCCGAGCCGCCGTAGGCCTCGGTGAGCACCGGGCCCCACCAGGCGATCATCGCGCGCTTGACCCGCTCCGGGCAGGCCGAGCCGGTGTGCGCGACCATCCGCAGGCTGCTGACGTCGTAGCCGGCCCGCACCTGCTCGTCGAGCGCGAGCAAACGGGTGAAGTGCGTCGGCACCATGACTGTCGAGGTGACCCGCGCGTCCTGGATGAGCCGCAGCACCTCCTCGGCATCGAAGCGGTCGAGAACGACGACCGGTTGCCCGGAGAGCAGATGGCGCAGGCTGGTCAGCGGCCCGGTGTGCTGCAGGGGGCCGACGATCAGGTGCGGACCGGCCGGGAACGTGGACTCGGCGGCGGCGGTCTCGGCGTACCCGCGGGCATCGGGTGGCGGTGCGCCCCGGGTCCAGATCACCTCGGTGGCACCGGCCCGGCCCGTCGTCCCGGAGGTGAAGACGAGCAGCGGACGCGCCGGACGGCCGGCCAGGTCGAGGTTCGGGGTCGGCTTGCCGGTCCAGGCGGCCCAGTCCGGGCCAGGGTGCGCGACGACGGTGGACACGCCGCGGTGGCGGCCGCCTCGCGGACAGCGGATTCTCCTGCCCTGGCCGTGACCGCGGCAGCGCACCCGGTGTCGCCGAGTTCCTGCGCGAGTTCCTTGGCGGTGCCCTGCCGGTGCAGGGCCACGGTGCCGACCCCGGCGAGCAGGCCGGCGACGTGGGTGATCAAGGTGGCGGCGGCGTTGTCCCCGGTGACGCCGACCCGTACCCCGGGCCCGAGCGCCAGCATCGAAGCGGCCGCGCCGCGCACCTGGTCGGCCACCTGGGCCCAGGTCAGGACTCCGGCGCGATCGCGGATGGCGAGCCCGTCCGGGTCGTCCTCCGCCCGGGTGCCGATCCCGGCCAGGTACATCCGACCTCCGGCGCCGTGGCTGAAGAGCTAAGTGGTATCGCTCTAAAGTAAGTAGACGGGCCGATGGCGCGCAAGTGTTTCTTGTCACCGAGACCAGTTATAGGCCTGGCGAGCGGGCCTCCTCACGCCGGCAGGCAGGAGAACGCGTTGCCCTTCGGGGCGACCCACCGGCCGTCGGTGATCGTCATCGGGAACGAGCACGAGCGGGTGGCATGGTCGGGCAGCGAGCCCTGCGCGTACGTCAGCGGAAGACTGGAACCGCCCAGGCGCTCGTTCTTGAACATCCACAGGCCTTTGAGCAGGCCTGGCGTCGCCGGGGTGTCCGCCGGCCCGATCTGTCCCAGAGCCTTGGCCAGGACACCCGCCGCGACCCAGCCCAGCGCGTTCCCGGCGATGATCTGGTCCACCGTCCGCGTTTTGATCATCTCGGCCTGGAAGCGCTTCGCCTCCGGGGAATCCGTCGCCGTGAAGGGAAAGACCTGGCTCGGGATGATCGCGCCCTGGAGGCCGGGCGTGCCCGGGAACGTGGCGTCAGTGGTTCCCCCGGCGAACACGTAACGCGGCAGATAGCCCTGGCGCGAGCAGTCCCGGGCGATCCGCTTGATCGAGTTGGGGTCGGCGCGGATGAAGATGAACTCCGCACCGGCGCTGCGCGCCTGCAGACAGTTCTGCGTGAAATCGGGCGAGGTGAGTGTCGCCTTGGCGCCGTAGACAGGGGTGAGACCCGCGCGCTTCGCGAAAGCGGCGAAGCTGTCGGCGTAGTCCGCGCATTGCTGGACCTCGAGGCAGACGATGTAGCCGACCTTGGGACCGGGGCCGGTCAGCGTGGAAACAGCGCTGAACTCGGCACCGTTGAGAGCGGCCGCGGACGATCCCATCGTGAAACTCATCGGGCTGGAGCCCGCCAGGGTGTTACTGCCGTCGGTGTCGATGTACGGCACGGACTTGGACTCCAGATAGTCCAGAGAAGCCTTGGACAGCGTCGCCGCCGGCATGTTGACGAACCCGATCACCTTTTCCTTCTCGAACAACTGGCGGAGCCGCGAGAGATGGACCGCCGGGTCCCCGTTGTCGTCGGCGACGACCAACTCGATCGGGTGGCCGTTGATGCCGCCATCCCGGTTGAGGGCGGCGATCTTGATCTGAATGCCGTCGAGGATGGGCTTGAGCACCCCCCGAAGAGGCCGCTGATACTGCCGACCGACCCGATCTTGATCGGCAGACCATTCGCGGGTACCGCGGCACCGGGGACCTGGGCGCCGGCGTTGCCCGGTCGCCCGGTTGGCCCGCCGTCGGTCTTGGCCGGGTCCGCCCCGTTGCGGGACGCTGGGGCGGAGGTGGCGAGCTCCGCCGGGGCCGCGGCGCCCAGCCCGCTCGTATCCGCGGTCACGGACGGATCGAGCGGAGTGGCGGCAGGCCCGGTGGCGCCGACGTCCACGCCCGTCCCCGTCCCTTGAGCCGCGATGATCTCCGACCTGGGTAGGCGTGACGCGCAACCGGAGGCACCCAGACCCAGACACACCGCAGCGACGACCAAACTGCGGGCGTGCCGCTTCCCCGTCACAGCGAGCGCGCCATGTGCTGGAACAGAACGAACATCTCGTTGAGCGCATCGGTGTCGACGACCCGCTGACGCTGCTGCATGCCGACCAGGATCGAGAAGGCCATCGACGCGAGCAGCTCGGCCTTCTGCTTCGGCAACCCGTCGGCGCGGAGCGACTCCGTCATCGCCGCCTGTCGGTGCTCGTCCACCCGCCGCACTCCGGCCGCGACCGCGGGGTTGACGACGGCCCAGTTGCGCAGCGCAGCTTCGGCGGCGTGGGGCAGTCCGACCGCCAGCCGGATTCGCGTGCGCGCACGGGTCTCCGTGTCCTCCGGTTCACCGGCCAGGAAGGCCATGCGGTCGGTGTACTCGGACTCCCAGTGCGCGAGCAGTGCGTCGACGAAGTCTCCGAAGTTTCCGAAGTGGTGGTAGAACGACCCTCGACTTACCCCGAGCGCATCGCAGAGCCCCGCGGCCGTGACGGCTTCGTAGCCGCGCTCTTCGAGCAGACGCATACCCAGTTCCACATAGTCGAGCGGGGTCACGCGGCTGCCGTCGGCGGATCTCATCGCGCGACCAGACGGTCGAAGTTGCTGGCGGTGCTCTGGTCGTGACTGGTGAAGGTCCATCCGGCCTTGTCGGCCTTGGCCGACGCCCGCGCGATCAGCCCGCTCATCAGATTCTGGAACGGATCACCGTCAGAAGCCCGTGCGCGCGCCCTGGCCTGCGCCCCGGGCCGGCGACCGGCGAGCGAGGAGGCCCGGACGCTCACGTGGGCGACCCCGGCCGCCACGTGCTGCAGCCGGTCGAGCCGTCCGGCTGAGGCGAGCGACTTCATCATCGCGGGCGCCAAGGGCTTGCCGCAGATGTACTGGGTGTACCCGCAGAGCAGGGGCACGCCGATCGAACGCGTGAGCCAGCGAAGGAGCGGGCTCTCGACGGCGGCGACCATGACTTCAAGCGGGTAGCGCAGCAGCGCGTCGGCCAGCTCCTCCGACCACTGGGTCCCTGGTCCCAGCGTGGCGAACATGTAGTCCATCTGACGGATCGCGTCCTGAGCGGACCTGGGGATGATCTCTTCGGCGATCCCCATCACGTACGCCAGGTAGCCCCAGAACATGTTGATGTCGTCGAACGTCCGTGGCTGCAAACGCGCACCGAGCCTGGCGTCGTACATCGGCTGCATGATCCCGAACATCGGGATGCCGAAGGCCATGTCCGTGTTCGAGATCGGGCTGCCGTGGTGGCCGTACCCCTCCGGCCCCCAGGACATCCGCATACCCCGGCGCGCCTGAGTGTGCATCAGACGGACCAGGAGCAGGTTCTTGAAGCCCGCGGAGAAGCGATCAGCAGTGTCCGGCTTGGAGACCCGCGTGAAGAAGTCTGAGGTTTCGAACTGCCGGCGCAGCGGGTCCCGCACCAGTCGCCCGCTGGACCCGGTCGCCGCCGAGACGGCCTCCCCGAGCGCCGTGATCACGTTGTTCACCGTGAACGCTGCGAACTTGCCGAAGAGCGTGCCATTGACCAGGGCGATCCGGCCACGCTCGAAGCTGTCGGCGTCGAACCAGTCCGGGACCCGGTCCACCTGGGCGAACAGGGCGATCATCTCGGGCGGGGCATCCTCGACCGCATCGATGCCGTGATCCAGGGCGCGGGTGAACATCGCACGCCCGGCGCCGGATTCGACGCGCTCGAACATCTCCACGACCGGGTCCATCAGCCGGTCGCCCTCCCAGAAGTGATCGCCCAGCAGTTGCAGCTGGGCGGTCATGACGGGCATCGGCTGGACGTCGATCCACGGCGAGAGCAGCCGACGGCGGAGCGCGGTCCACTCGGTCGACGGGCGGACCCGCGGCGGAGCCGGTCGGAGCGGCATCCCTGGCCGATGGTGGTAATCGAACGGATGGCGTGAGCCGTCGCGGGTCGGCGTCTGCGTTGACATGGGCATCCCTCTGCGCGTCAGCGAGGTTCCATACATGGGTGTATGGCGGACCATACATCCGTGCATGTTCCGCCGCCAGAGGGCGCCGACGCCAAAGTGGATTTGCCGTCAAGAAAGTCGGCACCGGCCGGCTTCCGAGGTGTTACTGTTCATCGAGTCCAGTTCTGGCCGGCGATCTCCGGCAGCCGTCGACGCGACCCGGGAGCACCAGTGAGCCACCCCGTGGCCCCCGAGCTCTTCGCCTGCCTCGACCCGTTGGCGCTGGCCGGCAGCCGCTGCGCCGCCTGTGCCACCGTGCAGTTCCCGGTGGCGCGTCAGTGCGCACATTGCGCCGCCTCGGATCCCACGCCGATCGTGCTGCCGACGTCGGGTCGCATCTGGACGTGGACGGTCCAACGCTTCGAGCCCAGGCCGCCCTATGTCGCGCCGGCCGATGGGTTCGTGCCGTACGCGGTCGGCTACGTCGATCTCGGTGAGGTGCTGGTCGAGTCGCTCCTCGGTGACGAGGAGCCCGCGATCGGCGACGAGGTCCATCTCGTTCGCGCCCCTGCCGGTGGCGACCGCTTCACCTACGCCTTCGTGTCATGACCGCACTCCCATGAACGCACGCTCCATGAACGCAGAAGACGTCTACGTCGTCGGGGCCGGCATCCACCCCTTCGGCCGGCACGGGGGCGTAACCGGCGCGGACATGGCGGTGGCCGCCACCCGCGCAGCCCTGGCCGACGCCGGCCTCGGATGGGACAAGATCGAGATCGCGGTCGGCGGTTCCAATACGGGCAAGCCCGACTCTCTCGTCGCCCGTCTCGGCCTCACCGGCGTCGCGTTCACCGCGGTCCGCAACGGTTGCGCGACCGGCGGGGTTGCGCTGTCCACAGCGGCGAACGCGCTGCAGGCCGGCCAGGGCGAGGTCGCGGCGGTGATCGGCTTCGACGCCCACCCGCGCGGCGCCTTCGCCTCCGACCCCGCCGCCTACGGGCTCGGGGACTGGTACGGCAGCACCGGGCTGATGGTGACCACGCAGTACTTCGCGATGCGCACCCGGCGCTACCTGCATGAACACGGACTCCCGGACCTGACGCTGGCTCAGGTGGCGGTGCGCGCGAGCCGGAACGGGGCCGCGAATCCGAACGCCTGGCGGCGCCGCGAGCTCACCGTCCGCGAGGTGCTGGCCGCGCCGATGGTCTCCGACCCGTTGACCAACCTGATGTTCTGCCAGCCCGACGAGGGCGCGGTGGCGCTGATCCTGGCCCGCGGCGCCCGGGCGTTCGACCTGTGCGAGGTGCCGGTGCGATTGGCTGGCATCGCGGTGCGCACCCGCGGACCCGGTTCGTTCGAGGTCTTCTCCCCCTGGCTGGCCCCGCAACGTTCCGGGAGCCCGTCGGCCGCGGCCGCGCAGGACGCGCTGCGGCAGGCCGGCATCAGCGCCGCGGACGTGCAGGTGGCCCAGGTCCAGGACACCGACTGCGGCTCCGAACTCATCCACCTCGCGGAGACCGGGCTGTGCGCCGACGGCGAGCAGACCCACCTTCTGGCCGACGGTGCCACGGCCGCGGACGGCCGGCTGCCGGTGAACACCGACGGCGGCTGCCTGGCCAACGGCGAACCGATCGGCGCCTCCGGCCTGCGCCAGGTCCACGAGGTCGTCCGGCAACTGCAGGGCCGCGCGGCCGGTGCGGTCGTCCCCGGGAACCCCCGCGTGGGCTTCACCCACGTCTACGGCGCCCCCGGCGTCTCCGCGTGCACCGTGTTGATGGCGGGCGACCGCCCGTGATCCCTGACCTCGCCGCGTGGTCCGAGGCTGTCCGCACCTGGCTGCACTCCGCCGTCGGCCCCCTTCCTGTGGACAAACCCGAAGAAGGGGTGTCACCCCTAGATGGGGTTTATCCACAGCCGGACCTGGCGGTGTTCCGGAACCTGACGGACAATCAGGAACGGACGCTGCTGGACGCGATCCGCGCCTACCGGCGCGCCCGGTTCGACGCCGGGTACGGCGCTCTCACGCTGCCGGTCGAGCACGGCGGGGCGGGGCTGCCGGCCTCCTTCGCCGCCGTGTTCGCCCAGCTGGAGGCGGAGTTCGCGGTCCCGCCGTCCACCGAGCTGATCAGCGTCACGACCGGGCTGGTCGCGCCCGCGGTCGCGCTGTACGGCTCGGCCACCCTGCGGGAACGGTTCGTCACGCCACTGCTGCGCACCGACCTGCTCGCTTGCCAGCTGTTCAGCGAGCCGGGCGCGGGGTCCGACCTCGCGGCGGTGGCGTGCAAGGCCGTTCGTTCCGATGACGACGCCGACTGGGTGCTCGACGGGCAGAAGGTCTGGTCCTCCGGGGCGCGGCACGCCGAACTCGGCCTACTGCTCGCGCGCACGGATCCGGGCGTCCCGAAGCACGCCGGCATCACGGCTTTCCTGCTGCCGCTCGACCTGCCCGGGGTCACCATCCGGCCGATCCGGCAGATGAGCGGCGGCACCAGCTTCAACGAGGTGTTCCTCGATGCGGTCCGGCTGCCGGACGAGTACCGGGTCGGCGAGGTGGGCCAGGGCTGGGCTGTCGCCACCGCGACCCTGGCTTTCGAACGACAGGCCTCCGGTGCGGGCACCCGTCGCAAGGGCGGAACCTTCGACGACGTGCTCGCCCTGGCCCGCGCCCAGGGCGTCAACGGCGACCCGGTGGTGCGCCAGCAGCTCGCCGACCTCTACGTCCGCAGCGTGCTCAAGACCCACACCTCCCAGCGGGTCGCCCGCGCCGCCGCTGCCGGGGTCTCCCCCGGTCCGGCGGGGTCGGTCGGCAAGCTGGTGGCTTCTGACCTCCTGGTGCGCACCGGCGAGCTGGCGGCCGATCTGTTGGGGCGTCAGCTCATGGCGGACCACGGCGACGGGACCTTTGCCTGGACCGAGCACCTGCTCGGCGCTCCCGGCTACCGCCTGGCCGGCGGCACCGACCAGATCCAGCGCAACGTCATCGCGGAGCGTGTCCTCGGCCTCCCCGCCGAGCCCCGCGTCGACAAGGACCTGCCCTTCTCCGACCTGGTCAAAGGCTGACTCTCCCCACCCTCCGCTTCCCGGGGGCTACCAGGCCAGGAGGGTGGCGAGTTCCTCGCGGGCGGCGGCCACGGCGCCGAGCAGCGCGGCGTCGGCGCGGGCGCGGCGGAAGTACAGGTGCGCATCGTGTTCCCAGGTGAAGCCGATGCCGCCGTGGAGCTGCACCGCCTCGGCGCTGACGAAGCGGTAGGCGTCCGAGCACCAGATCTGCGCCACCAGCGCGGCTTCGGCGAGCACAACCGGGTCGGCGTCCGGGTTGGCGTGAGCCTCGACGGCGCGGCCCACGGCGGAGCGGGCCATCTCCACCTGGACCAGCATGTCCGCCAGTGCGTGTTTGACCGCCTGAAAGCTGCCGACGGCGCGGCCGAACTGGCGACGTTCCTTGACGTAGGCCACCGTCCGGTCCAGACAGGCCTGCGCCCCGCCGAGTTGCTCCGCGGCCACCGCCACCCGCACAACAACCATTGCGGATGACATCTCCTGTGGTTGGGGCTCCAGGTGCGTCGTGGCGACGTCGCCGATGCGGATGCGAGCCGACGGCCGCGACAGGTCGAGGGACTCGACGGGCTCGATCGCGACGCCGTCCTGACGGAGGTCGATGAGGGCGACGGTCGCGCCGGTCCGGGCGACCAGCCACCGCGCTCCGGCACCGTCGGGCACGGCCGGCGCGACCCCTGCGGCCGCCTCGCCGAACACCGCATCGGCGAACACCGCGGTTTCGCGCCCGGTCGCGATCACCTCGAGCACCGGTTCCGCCGCGGCACCGCAGCCGGCCAGGACCTGACCCGCCATCACCGTGCTGGTGAGGAACGGCACCGGGAGCAGGTGTGCGCCCAGTTCCTCGGCGACCGCCGCTATCTCCGGCACTCCCCCGACCCCACCGGCCTTCTCCGGCAGCCCAAGCGCGGCAATGCCGACCTGTTCGCTCAGCACCGACCACGCCTTGGCATCCCAAGCAACACCGGGGGCGAGGCCGCGCACGACCGCGGTCCCGCCGAGGTCGGCGCACACGTCCCGCACGGCGGCGCGCAGGTCGGCGATCAGCTCGGCGCGGTCGGCGTCGATCACGCGCCGGGCACCCACTGCTCGTACAGATGGTGGAAGTGCCGGATCCGGCTCTCCTGATACGCCGACAGCGTCACCGAGGTGCGTGCGGTGCTGAGCAGACCACGCTGCACGGCCTCGAGGTTGAACTCGTCCTGATCGAACACCCGGGCCAGGGAGCCGAGGGCCTCGACCGCGTCCCGCCAGTGCTCCTCGGGCCCGAGCCGGATCTCGGTGGCCGGCGGCGGGCGGTCACCACGGAACGGCGCCAGCAGCATGACCTCCATCAACGCCGAGCGGTGGTCGTCACCGTTCGGCCGGAACCGGTAGAAGATCTGGTTGTACGCGCCCCACGGATGCACGTTCGGGAAGACGTTGATGAAGTAGCTATCGACCAGTTCGGCGTCGCACAACTCCTCCGCGCCGTCGCCGAGGGCCGGCCGCAGCGCCGTCCGCGCCGCCTCGGCCAGCACCTGCCGCGCCGAGCCGCCGTCCGGCACCACCAGCACCGGGGGGTCATCGAGGCGCACGTCCAGCGCCGAGTCCAGCTGCTGCTGCTCGGTCGGCGCCCATCCGATCAGCGGACTGGCGACGCCGCGCGGGGAGATCGTCCGGCTCACGTTGCCGAAGACGTCGTACTGGCTGTTCGCATCACCGAACCCCGGCAACAGCTGCGGGTGGGTGGTCACGACGTGATAGCTCTCCATGAACGCCTCCTGGACCAGCTTCCAGTTGGCGTTCACCACCTTGGTCACGTGCGCGCGCACGTAACGGCTCTCCAGCGGCCAGCGTGCGAACAGTTCGGGCAGCACGCCGAGGAACTCCGGCAGCGGCCCGGCCGCCGGATCCGGGTTCAGGAACACGAACCCGCCCCAGGTGCCCACCTGGACCCGCGGCAGCTCGAAGCTCTCGGCGCGCACATGCGGGAAGTCCCATTCGCTCGGGATGCGGGTGAGCTCACCGCGCAGCGACCAGCAGAACCCGTGGAAGCTGCACTGCAGTTCCTCGACCCGGCCGGGGGCATCGCGCAGCGCCCGGCCGCGGTGCAGGCACGCGTTCGGGTACGCCCGCAATCCGTCGGGTCCCGGCGCGTGCCGCACGACCAGGAACGAGCGATCCGCGATCTCGTACACGAAGGTGTCGCCGACCTCGGCCAGGTGCTCCTCCCGGCACGCGATCTGCCAGACCCGCGACCACAGGTGCTCCTTCTCGAGCTCGTGCGCGGCGCGGGAGAGGTAGCGGGAGATCGGGACGTCGGCCAGCCCGAGATCGGCGGGGACGTTCCAGCGCATCGTCTCGGGGACCGCGCGGGAGTCCGCGTCGAGGAGCTCCTGGTAGTTGAGTCCCCGCGCTGGGCGACGCTGGTCGTGCAGCGTCATGACGGCACCGTCATGACGGCGCCTCGAAGCGACGGCTGCGCGCCGCGGCGCCACCCGGCTCGGGACCACCGCTGGCGATCCACCGGCACATCTCCGGGTCGACGCTGACCAGCTCCCCCGCGATCCGCGCCCCGTCCTGGTCGAAGCGGCCGGTCACCCCCTGACGGTCGGTCACCTGGACCGGCCCGATCCCGTCGTCCGCCCATTCGTAGACGGCGCCGGTGAGCGGGTGCGCAAGGCGTCGCATAGCACCCGATGGTAGGCGGCGGGACGCCGTTATAACAAGACACCGCCTCAAGTAAGTCTTGCCCCACCAGGCTAGTTACTGGATAGTGACTACAGCTAGCGGGACCAGCGGGAGGGCAGCGTGGACGTAGCGGGGCGGACCGCCGTCGTGACCGGCGGAGCGAGCGGGATCGGGCGGGCCACGGCCGAGGCACTGGCCCGGGTGGGCATGACTGTCGTCGTGGTCGACGTCAACGGCACCGCAGCCAAGGAGGCCGCCGCCGCCCTCGACGGAGACGGCCACCAGGCCGTCGAGCTCGACGTCTCGGACCCCGGCTCGCTGGAAACACTCTTCGGCATGCTGGCCGACGCGGACCGCGACCTGGCCTGCGTGGTGAACGCCGCCGGGATCATGTCCGGCGGCGACGCGTGGCCCGGCAGCGACCTGACCCGGATGCAGCGCGTGCTCGCCGTCAACGGCGGCGGGGCGATCACCGCGACCACCTTGGCGGCCCGCTACCCACTGCCCGGCGATCGCGTCGTGGTCAACGTCGGCTCGGCCGCCGGTGTCCGCGTACTGCCCCCGGACCCCGCCTACGCGTTCACCAAGGCCGGCCTGCTGCACTTCACCCGCTCGGCGGCGGCGGGCACGAGCGGGCTCCGCGTCAACATCGTGCTGCCCGGCATGGTGCGCACGCCGCTGCTCGAGACGAGCGGCCGCGACGGCGTCGCCGACTGGCTGGTGAAGCGGGTGGCCGGTCCGCTGCTCACCCCGGAGCAGGTGGCGGCACCGATCCTGGAGTTGGTGACGGGAGATCAGACCGGCGAGGCCTGGTCGATCGAGCTCGAACCCGAGGAACCCTCTCGGACGATCGTCGCTGCGCTGGAGACGTGAGAACCTCCATGCTTTCCGACATGACCACCTTGCAGCTGGACCGCCCGGAGCTCGCGCGGATGTACGAGCTCATGCTCGTCACCAAGCTCGCCGACGACACCGCGCGCGAGGAGGCGAAGGCCGGCCGGCTGCAGGCCGCGTTCTACCCGGTGCGGGGCCTCGAGGCGGTCTGCGCGGCCCTCGGTGAGGTCCTGCGCCCGGACGACCAGCTGGTGTCGACCTACCGCAACCTCGGAGACGCTCTCGCCAAGGGGACGCCGCTGCCCTCGATCATCGCCGAGCTCTACGGCCGCGCCGACGGTGTCTCCCAGGGCAAGGGCGGGGCGATGCACCTGCACCACACCCCGACCGGCTTCATGACGACCACCGGCATCGTCGGATCCGGTTTGCCCATCGCGGTCGGCCTCGGGCTGGGTGCGCAGCTCGACGGCTCCGATCGGGTCGTCGCGGTCACCTTCGGCGACGGTGCCACCTCCATCGGCGCCACGCACGAGGCCATGAACCTGGCCGTGCTCTGGAAGCTGCCGATCCTGTTCCTCTGCCAGAACAACCAGTGGGGCGAGCACACCCCCATCGCCGAGTACGCCGGCTCCACCGACCTCAAGCACCGCGCCTCCGCCTACGGCATGGCGGCGCACCGGGTCGACGGCTTCGACGTTTTCGCCACCCTGCGCTGCCTGCGTGACGCCGTCGACGCGATCCGGGCCGGCGACGGCCCGGTGTTCGTCGAAGCGATGACGTACCGGCTCACCGGGCACACCGGAACCGCCGACTTCAGCTACGTGCCCGCCGACGACCTGGCTACCGCCATGGAACGGGACCCGGCCCCGGTGTTCCGCGACTGGCTCGTGAACTACCTGCACCTGCTGGAACACGAGGTGACCGAGATCGAGCACCGCGCCGCCGCGGTCGTGGCCGAGGCGTTCGCCTTCGCCCAGGCAAGTCCCCTGCCCTCGCCGGCCGAGCTGTACACCGACGTGTTCGCCACCGACCTCGTCACCTGGGAGACACGGTGATCCTCGCTACGGTCCAGGTCGAGGAGATGACGGCCGCGGTGGCCATGCAGTCCGCGCTGGACTGCGCGCTGGCCGCCGACGAGAAGGTCATTCTGCTCGGCGAGGACATCGCCGACCCGATCGGCGGCGTCTTCAAAGTCACCAAGGGACTGTCCAGCAAGTACGGCACCCACCGGGTGCGCGCCACCCCGATCTCCGAGCAGGCCATCGTCGGCACCGCGATCGGCCTGTCCCTGGCCGGCTACCGCCCGGTCGCAGAGATCATGTTCTTCGACTTCATCACCGTCGCGATGGACCAGATCGTCAACCACGCGACGAAGCTGCGTTACATGTCCGGGGGCGCGACGCCGGCGCCGATCACCGTGCGCACCACGGTCGGCGGCAGCCGCTTCGGTGCGCAGCACGCGCAGTCGCTGGAGGCATGGTTCATGCACACGCCCGGCATCAAGGTCGTGATGCCGTCGAACCCCGTGGATGCCAAGGGCTTGCTGACGTCGTGCATCTTCGACGACGACCCGTGCCTGTTCATCGAGCACCTCAACCTGGCCTACAGCAGCAAGGCCGCGGTGCCGGTCGATGACCTGCGCATCCCGCTGGGGACCGCGAACGTGTTGCGCCAGGGCACCGACATCACCTTGATCACCTACGGTCCGATGGTGGGTTTGGTGAGCGCGACGGCCGAGACGCTGGCCGCCGACGGCATCAGCGCCGAGGTGATCGACCTGCGCACCCTGATGCCGCTCGACCTCGACACCGTCTTCGCATCCGTGGCCAAGACCCGCCGCGCGGTCGTCGTCCACGAGGCCACCCAGTTCATGGGCCCCGGCGCGGAGATCGGGATGCAGCTCCACGAGCACCTCTTCGGCGACCTGCTCGGTCCGGTACTCCGTGTGGGCGCGAAGTTCACCCCGGTCCCGTTCTCCCAAGCGCTGTCGAACGCACCCTCAACCGACCGCGTCCTTGCCGCGGTGCACTCGCTGATCCGGTGACCGATCACCCGGTGTTCTGCGGGTCCGAAGGAGCGAGCGTGTCGGTGCACTGCGGCGTGGCGACGGCACTCTGCCACCCGGTGTTCGATGCGTTGGAGATGGCCGAGAACAGGCAGTAGGGGACCCTGGGAATGCTGCCCTCGGTAAAGGTTCGCGGCCCGCTGAGGCCGCCGAGCCCGGTCCACTTCTGCCCCTTGAAGGTGTACAGCCCCTTCAGCAGATCGGCCGAGGTGGGGGCGGTCGGGCTCAGCTCTGCGGCGGCAGCAACCAGCAGCGCCCCGGCCGTCCAGCCGGCGCTGGACATGGTGCCCATGTCGGCGCCGGGGTTGTACTTCCGCGCCGCCGCCTGCCAGTACTTTTGCGCGGGAGTCTCACTCGCGAACCACGGGAAGTAGTTCAGCGGCATGTAGGCGTTGCCGAGCCACTTGTTCCCGTTGAGGAACTGCTTCTGATTCCCGACACCGAGCGGAGTCGGCATGATGTTGGGGAAGTACCCGACCTGCTCGCAGGAGCGCGCGAGGCGGACCATCGTGGGTGCGTCGACGAGCAGCGCCAAAGCCTCGACACCAGAGCTCTTGAAGTCCAGGCACTGCTGGACGTAGGAGGGCGAGGTGATGGAGGCCTGGATCGACTTCTTCACCGTGGCGCCGAACTGCGGCGCGAGTTCCTTGAAGGCGCGGTCGTTCTGCTCGCATCCGCGCGGGATCTCCAGGCACCACATGTCGCCGACGTTCGTCTTCTTGAAGTACCGGGTGGCACCCTGGAGGTAGCCGTACGCGACCGCCGCCGGTGCAGTGCCCTGGGGGAACAGCAACGGGTTGGTGAACCAGGTGTTGCTGGCCAGATCGCCGCCGATCAAGGGGATCCCGAACCGCTTCACGACCGGGATCACAGCGTCGATCGTGAGGACCTGGATGTTGCCGACGAGCGCCAGCACCTTCTTGCTCTGGATCAGACCCTGGACCTTGGAGGATGCGGTCGAAGGATCGCCCTGGTCGTCCTCGATGTACAGCTTGATCTTGTGCCCGTTCAGGCCTCCGCACGCGTTCTGCGACGCCACGAAGATCTCCAGGGCCGACCGCACCGGCGCCACGGTCTCGCCGATGACGCCGGAGAGCGTGCTGACGTTGCCGATCGGGATCTCGGAGAGCGTCGCGGGCTTGCACGCCCCGGTTCCCCCGAAGATCGGATGGCTGGCGACGAGGCCTTCGACGGCGGACACCGTGCCGACAGCCGCCTTGCCGCCCGTCGGCTTGCTCGGGCTCGCGGCGGCGCCACTCCCGCCGGTCGTCCCGGTCCCCTTGGGGCCGGTGGCACCGGTCGCTGTCTCCGGGCTGGCAGGGGTGGTGCCCGTGGCAACCCGCGGCTGCGCCGCACCTGGTCCCGCACTGACGGCGACCGCGCCCGTGGTGTCGGACGCGGCGACGGACTCCGCACCGGTTGGGGTGGCGGCCTCCTCGATCGGGGAGCCACCGCAGCCGGCCAGCAGCATCACGGCGGTGCCACCCGCAACGAGAACAGTGGACCAACGAGTGCGGGCGCTCATGACGGCACCGCCGTCAAGTTCTCGACCGCGGTCCGGAGCAGGTGCTTCTGAATCTTCCCGGACGGGTTGCGCGGGATGGGATGCACGACCACGTGGTGCGGGACCTTGTAGCTGGAGATCCGGCCGTCGCACCAGGACCGGACCTCCTCCAGGGTCGGCTCGCGATCGGTGGCGGGCTGAATGACGGCCAGGATGCTCTCGCCGTACTCGGAGTGCGGAACACCGATCACCGCCACGTCGGCAATGTCCGGGTGGCCGGCCAGGGCGTTCTCCACCTCGACGGAGTAGACGTTGCGCCCGCCGGTGATGACCAGATCCTTCAGCCGGTCGACCAGGGTGATGTAGCCGTCGGCGTCGAGGCGGGCGAGGTCACCGGTGTGCAGCCACCCGTCCCGGATCGTCTCGGCGGTGGCGGCGGGCTGGTTCCAGTAGCCCTTCATGACGGTCTCGCCGCGCAGGAGGAGTTCGCCCACCTGCCCGGGTTCGACGTCGGCGCCCTCCTCGGTCACCACCCGAGCCTCGGTGTTCGGAATGGCGTAGCGGCCACTGGCGTCGGGGCGGGCGGCGACATCGGCGGGCCCGGCGTAGATCCCGCCCGGCCCGGCCTCGGTCTGGCCGCACAGCTGGTAGAGGTCCGCGCGCGGCATCGCCTGCACGAGGGCGGAGACGGCGGACGCCGGCATCGGGGCGGCGCCGAACAGCCCGATCCGCAACGCGCTGAGGTCGCGGTCAGCGAAGTCGGGCAGGCGCAGGAGGAACTGGTACATCGTGGGCACACCGAAGAAGACGGTGATCCGCTCCGCCTCGAGCGCGTCCGCCACGACGGCCGGTTCGAACGCCGGCAGCACGACGTGGGTGGCACCCAACATGGTGCCGGGCCACAGCATCGCGCAGAGCTGGGCCGCGTGGTAGAGCGGCGCGACGTGCAGGATCCGCTCGGCCTCCCGCATCCCCACGGTGCCGGCCATGTTCGCCGCGACCCACATCGTCCGGTGGTGGTCGAACAACGCGCCCTTCGGCTTGCCGGTGGTGCCGGACGTGTAGAGCAGGAGGGAATCGTCCGACTCAAGGGGCCGGTGGGTGAGCGGTACCCGCTCAGGTTCGTCGAAGAGGTTGCGGATCGGCCCGCCGGGACCGAGGGCGAACACGGTCGGACGTCGGCCCGTGCCCTCGATCGCGGCCGTCACCACGTCGGCGAACTCCGGTGCGCCGAGCACGGTGGTGGCGCCGGAGTCCTCGATCAGATGCGCGAGCTCCGGGGGCGCGTTCCGCGGATTGGCGGGCACCAGAATCGCGCCGGCGCGCAGCGCCGCGTAAGCGGCGATCACGAACGCGTCGCTGTTCGGCGCCATGAGCAGAACCCGGTCGCCCGGCCGCGTCCCGGCCGCGGCCAGGGCGGCGGCTGCGTGCTCGACCTCCTCGGCCAGTTGGCGGTAGGACCGGCGGCGGTCACCGAAGACCAGCGCCTCTCTGTCCGGGCAGCGCGCCGCGGTGGAGCGCAAGGTGTCGCAGATCGAAGGCATGCGGTGCTCCGCTCTCAGATGCTGACGGGGGTTTCCCGGTGCAGGCGGTACCGGCCGACGCCGGTCGTCACGACCTCGCCGCCGGTGTCGCGCAGGGTGATCTCGACCTCGTAGTCGGCCCGGCCGGTCGCCGCCAACTGGGCGGCCGTGGCGGCCACCGCCGCGGCGTCGAAGACTCCCTCGGCGCGCAGGCCGGTGCGGGCCACCTTGTGGAAGTTGATCTGCAGATCCCGGACCACGATCCAGCACGGCCCGAGCTCAGGGTGGGCGAAGTAGGCGAGCCCGCCGACTGCCTCGGCCAGGGCCCACTGCACGGCAGCGTGGACGCCGCCCAGGTGGTTGGAGTTCGCGTGGTTCAGCGGGATCGAGCACACGAGGGTCTCCTCGATGCTCTCGATGCCCAGCCCGATGTACACGTACAGCGGGCAGAAGTCGCGCACCAGTTCCTCCAGGCCGGCCGGGGTGACGGCGGCCGGCGAAGGGAGCGCTCGGGTCTGTGACATTCTACTAGTCAACTCTGACCAGTAGTATTAGTCAAGCTGACCACTAGATTGGGGGTCGTGACCGAAACCGCCGTGGCGCGACCCACCAGGCCCCAGGGCCTGCGAACCCGGCAGCTGATCCTCGAGGCCGCCGTCGAGTGCCTCGTGGAGGTGGGTTACTCCGGGACGACCACATTGGCGGTCCAGAAGCGGGCGGGGATTTCACGGGGCAGCCTGCTGCACCAGTTCCCCTCGCGCGACGAACTTCTGGTCGCCGCCGTGCGCCATCTTGCCGCGGCCCGCTTCGCCGACCTTCTGGCGCAGGCGGAACGCGGGGCGGGTCGACAGCACCGCCTCGACGCCGCCGTCGAGGCATTGTGGGACCACCATCAGGGCCCACTCTTCCTCGCCTCCACAGAGCTCCTGGTTGCGGCCCGGACCCACCTGGAACTGCAGGAGTACCTGGAAGCGGCCGAACGCGAGATCTCCAAGCGCTTCCGGGCCGGACTTGCCGAGTTGTTCGGCCCCTACAGCGACCACCCGCGATTCCACGCCGTGTACGACCTGCTGGTGACGAGCATGCAGGGCGTCGCCCTGACCCAGGTCTTCGACCACTCCGGCCGCCGCCGGGCCGCCTACCTCCGCCAGTGGAAGCAGATCGCCCACGACGAGCTCGGCGCCGCAGAGTGACGGACAGTCAGTAGGGGGCAGTCAGTAGGTGACCATGCCGTCGGCCCCCAGGTGGTGCCGCTCGTTCAAGGATTCGACGACCCTCCGGCCGTCGGCCGCAGCCAGGACGACGGAAACCGACGCGTGCGCCGGCAGGAAGAACATGTCGATCCCGATCCCGAGGAACTGCGCGAGGTAGGCATTGATCGCGCCGCCGTGGCACACCACCGCGACGGTCCCGCCAAGGTGTTCGGCGATCAACTCGTCGACCGCGGCGGTCACGCGCGCACGGATCCCGGCCCCGGTCTCGCCGAGCGGGAACACGTCCCAGCGGGGCTCGCGAGCGAAGCGCTCATGCGCGGCGGCCCAGGCCGCGGCGCCCAGGTGCTCGGCCGGCCAGACGTCGGCCGGAGTGTCGGCGTAGACGTCGATCTCGGACAGGCCCATCCGGACCGTGAGCTCGAGCTGGTGCGGGACCGCGATCGCCGCCGCCGTCTGGACCGCGCGGCGCATGTCGCTGCTCGCCACGGCCGCGAACTTCTCCCCGGCCAGATGGTCGGCCACGAGCGCCGCCTGCCTGCGCCCGAGCTCCGTCAGGTCGGCATCCAGCCAGCCCTGCGGAAGGACGCCCTCCGGGGTGGACTCCGGCTGGGCGTGCCGGACGAACACCAGCCGGGTGACCTCGCTGCCGTCACGGAGCATCGCCGGGTCGAGATCGACGTACGGCGGGGGCCCATTCACCCCGCGACGAGCTCCTCCGAGCGGATCCGGTCGGCGAAGCACTCCAGCCAGGTCCACCCGTTGACCAGCTCGCGGTCGTCACCCTGACGCCGCGTCAGACCACCCTGGGCCCGGTAACCGCCCCAGCGGGCCTTGTTGAACCCGCCCATCTGCTGCGTGGGGTCGCCGGTGAAGTTCCAGGTGCCGGCCGGGCCGAGGTCGTAGGCACCGGTCGCGACGTAGTCCTCGGCGTCCAGGGTGAAGTCACCGCGGACGTCGGTGCAGACCGCGGTCGCGCGGTCGCCCTCGACCACCACGCCGGCGCTCCAGCCCTGGCGCCCGCGCACGATGTGGCCGAACTCGATCGTGCCGTCGGAGAACTTGTTCGCAAAGACGTTCCAGGCGATCTGCAGGTCGGTGTACCAGCGGTACTCCTTCCATTCCGCGCCGTGCTGGAAGTAGAGGTGGTCGAAGAAGATCGGACCCTCCACCGGCTCGCCGAGCACGGTGCCGGTGACCCAGTAGGCCTGGCTGATGTACCCGAGCGGCTCGGTGCGCGCCGGGGCGAAGAACTGGACGCCGTGCGCCGAGCAGGCGCCGGAGATCTCGAACGCATCGCCCTCGGACCAGTTCAGGTGGTCGTCGGTGATCGTGAGGTCGATGGGCAGTTCGGTGGAGTCGTGGAGCATGCCCTTCGACACCCAGTGCCGCCGCATCGGCTCGAAGTCCCGGACCATCTCGCCCTTGGCGCTGCGCGCGGCCTCCGGCGCGAGCTCCATGCAGTCGCTGCCCTTGTTGGTCAGGATGTAGGCGCCGCCGGACATCGGGCCGATGAACTTGCGCTCGAGGATCACCCGGGCGCCGGACGCCGTGGTCAGGCCGCCGTACACGTACTGCGACTGCAGCGTCGTCCCGTTGATCACCTGCTCGGGCATGATCGTCGACAGGTCGGGCTCGTAGAGCCCTGCGACGTTCTGGAAACCGAAGTCGCCGACCAGCAGCCGCTTCTCGCCCACGGGCACTCCTCAGGTGAGTTACTTGAGACTGTATCTAGTAATGACAGCATCCCACCGGGTCACCGCTGACGCAAGACACAGTGTCAAGTAAGTACAGTGGTCCGGTGACCACCCCGACCCGTCGACCGGCGCACCGGCCCTCCCGCCGCAGCGCCATCGTCAGCACGGCGCTGGAACTGATCGCCGAGAGCCAGGCGGACGCGGTCACCATCGCCGACATCGCGGCCGCGGCGAAGATGACGCCGGCGGCGATCTACTACCACTACGCCTCCCGCGACGCGATCCTGCTCGAAGGCTTCCAGGAGGTAAGCCAGACCTACCGGGGGGCGATCGACGCCGGCGTCGCGCGGGTCAAGGCCGGCGAGTCGGTCGGGTGCATCGCCGCCGAGATCATGACGTGGGCGAAATCCTCCCCCGGCGCGCGCGCCTACGTGCTCTCCGCCTCCGGCCTGTCCTCCGCGGTCGAGGGCGTGCTGCGCCACGACCGCATCCACGCCGTCGAGCAGCTCCGCTCCGCGGTGAAGGCTGCGCGACCGTCGGTCAAGGCGGCGGAGGCCTCCGTCCTTGCGGTGGCGCTGCTGTCGCTGACCGAGGCCGCGGTCGGGTCGATGCTGACGCTGGACCGGGCCCGCAAGGGCCTGAGCGAGACGCGGTTCCGTCAGGAGGTCGAGGCGCTCGCCGAGGGCATCATCACGCCGAGCTGACCCACAGGGCATGTCAGGCCTTGGTGGGTCAGGCCCGCTCCTCCGCGGCTTCCATCATGCGCAACGAGACGTCCTCGTAGGCCTTGCGCAGCGCGGCGGTGGAGTGCCCGGCAAGGGGCCCGTCCCCGAGCCGCAACGAGTGCATGTTCGTGCCGAGCGCGAACAGGCTCCGCATGATGAGCGAGGTCGTGGTCCAGCGCAGCGCGGCGTCGCGCCGGTTGCTCGGTGCGGACGGCAGGTCCAGGTAGTCGACCATGCGCTCGATGTGGCGGCGTTCGAAGTCCTGCCGGATCTGCAACGAGTTCGCGGTGGCGCCGGGCAGCTGGTGGTAGAGCAGCTTCGCCGGCTCCGGGTTGTTCTCCACCCAGTCCCACACCGCGCCGATCACGCGATGGAAGCTCAGCTCGCCGCCGGCCGGGCGCGCCTCCTCGACGACGGCGTCCAGCTGGCGGAAGACCGAGTCCAGCGCCGCCTCGTAGAGCTCGTCCTTGCTGGAGAAGTGGTAGTACACCGCGGTGGTGACCACGTCGGCTTCGGCCGCGACGTCCTGGATGCTGGTGCCCTGAAAGCCCTCCCGGGCGAACACGGTGACCGCGGACCGGACGACATGGTCGCGCCGATTGGGCCGGCGCGCAGGCTGTGCCGAACGCGCCGCCGTAGTCGACCTGGCCACCGTCACATCCTGCCGGATCAGGGGATCGAGAGAACGACGACGCTACCGGTCGTGCCGTCGACCTCGACCTCCATGCCGTCCAGCAGGCGCGCCGTCGCGTCCGCGGTGTCACACACCGCGGGGATGCCGAACTCCCGCGCGACGACGGCGGCGTGGGACAGCGTGCCGCCGATGTCGGTGACGACCGCGGCCGCGTGGCCGAACAGGGGCGTGTAGCCGACGTCGGTGACCTGGGTGACGAAGACCTCGCCCGGTTCGAGCAGGTGGGCCGTCTCCGGTGTCACCACCCGGACCCGCCCGCGGGCCTTCCCACCCGCCGCGGCCACGCCGGAGAGCCGGTCGCCGACCGCGAGAGCGGGAGCGTCGGGCTCGGGCTCCCAGGGGGCGACGAACGCGATCGGCATCCGGACCGCGGCCAGCCGCTCCCGTTCCGCCCGGCGGCGCGCCACCACCGCGCGGGCATCCGGGCCGGGCGCGAACAGCTCGTCGTAGGTCAGGTAGAACACGTCTCCTGACTCGGCCAGCACACCCGCCGCGACCAGGCGGCGGCTCTGCTCGCGGGCGATCACCCGCATGACGCCGATGACCCGCACCAGGGCGTCCCGGTCCCGTTCGCGTTCGCCGGTGGCCCACTGCGCGAGGGCGATCGCCGGCCGGGCCCGCCGCGGCACGGCTGCGGCCGCCGTGGGAGCGGACGCCCCGGGCCGGCCCAGACCGGCCACCGCCTTGCCGACCGTGCGCAGCACCAGATCCGGCTCGTCGGCGAAGACCGACGAGGCGAGTTCGCACTCGGCCGGCCCGCGGTGGCCGAAGGTCTTGAGCGCGTCCTTCACCGCATGGGCGAAGCGCGGCGAGACGTTATCCAGCTGGGCCAGCAGCCCGGTGCCGCCGGAGTTCAGCACCGCCAGCACCTTGGGGTCGGCCGCGGCCAGCCCGGCCAGCCGCCGCACGCCGCCGAGGCCCTCCGCACTGGTCAGGCCTTCCCCCACCGAGGTGACGACACCCTTGCTCCTGGCCAGTTGCTCGGCGGTGTTCGTCCCGGCGCCGGCCAGGATCGCGCCGTAGGCGGCCAGCTGCCAGCCGTGGCACTGCAGGTCGTAGCCGAGGGAGAACATCGACTCCAGCGCCGCGTCGGACAGGTTCGCGGGGTCGCCGACGAGCCGCTCGAGGCGGTCGACCTGACGGAGCATCTCGTCGATGTCCTTGCGGTAGCCGGCCAGCACGCCGCCGAGGCGACCGCCCATCGCGGCCCCGGCCCTGGCCTTCCCCCGCAGCGTGGAGACCTTGTCCATCGGCAGGTCGGCGAAGTCCAGGGGCGGCAGTTCCTCGACGTGGCGACCGAGGTACTGGGCGGCGAAGGACTCCGCGTCCCAGCCCGGCGAGAGTTCCCCGATCGCCGCTCCGGTCGCGACGTTCATGTAGACCCGGTGACCCTGGATGCTGAACATCCGGGCGTGCGCCTCGGTGCGGGCGACCCCGGTCATGCCGATGAACTTGACCGCGGCGACGCCCGCCTGCGCGAACGCGGGCGCCACCGCCGTCAGCGAGAGCGGGGTGGCCGGACCGGGCAGCGCCTCGGAGAAGTTGGTGGCGACGAAGGTGCCGAAGCGGCGGTCGACCGGGCTGTCGAACTCGCCCACCTGATCGGGCTTGCTGCCCAGCTCCAGCGGTGCCCCGTCGAGGGCCGGGGTGTCGACCGGGACCCGGCCGGGGCGGAACGGCGTGCGCCACGGCAGGTCGACGACCTTGTCGCCGACGCCCATCAGGCCGGTCAGGGCCAGGCGGGTGTCCTCGAGCGTGTCCAGGCCGGACCAGGCGCACTCGAACCCGAACTCCTCGCGCTGGCGCGTGGTGTCCAGTAGCGGCTGGTGGAGCACGAAGTGGAAATCACCCACGTTCACCGGCATGAGCTTGCGCTTGTACATCGTGGCGATGGACTTCTCGAGCAGGTCGCGGCGCATCCGCACCACGCGCTTCCCGAAGGCGCGCCCGACCTGATCCACCGTCAGGATCTGGTCCGCGGCCAGGTTGACCGGCCCGGCGGGACCACGCTCGCAGGCGAGGGCGAAGAACCGTCCGACGTCATCCGCGTGCACGACCTGCCAGAGGCTCTCCTCACCCTTGACCACGGTGAGGACCGGCCCGGCCATCAGGTTCCGTACGCGGTTGTCGATCCGGCGGCCGAGGACGATCGGCGAGCGGATGCTGATGGCATCGACGTCGGCGGCGGCGAGCAGCTCCTCCACCTCGGCCTTGTGCACCGCGTAGGTGGCCTCGGGGTGCGGGGCGAGCGGCGTGGACTCCAGCAGGCGGCTGCGGTCGTCGGGTTTGGGGCCGTACGCGGTGGTGGAGCCGGCAAACACCAGCCGGCGGATCCCGTTCCGTTCCATCGCGGTCAGCACGTTCTGGGTGCCGCCCACGTTGATCTCGCGCTCAGCCGGGTCGCCGAACAGCGCCTCGAGCGCCCAGGCGCAGTGCGCGACGACGTCGCAACCCGCGGCCGCAGCCGTGACCGCGTCGAGGTCGCGAATGTCCGCGGACCGGTACTCGGCCCCGGCGCAGGGGCTGGCCGGCGGTCGCCGGGACAGCCCGATCACCTTGTGCCCGCGCCGGATCAGGTGCTCGGTGATCTCGCGCCCGAACACCCCGCTCGCGCCGGTGACCAGGATTGTCCTCGGGTCGGCCATCAGGCTCCTTCACGCTCCGGTCCGATCCGGACGAGTTGCAGGCCCTTGTTCTCCCCGCGGGAGAGCCGGTTCATCGCCACCGGGGCACTCTCCAACCCCTCGAGGACCTCCTCGTGGTGCACCAGGCTGCCGTCCAGCACCCACGGCGTGAGGATCGCCATCGTCTCCGCATACTTCGGGATGAAGTCGAAGGCGATGAAGCCCTGCATGGTGCCGCGCTGATTCACCAGCTGCATCAGTGAGCGGCCGGCCGTCTGCTCGCCACCGAAGTAGGTGGAGACCAGCCCGCACAGGGCGATCCGTGCGTAGAGGTTGATCCGGTCGAGCAGCAGGTCCAGGACCGGGCCGCCGACGTTCTCGAACACCACGTCGATCCCGTCCGGGCACAGCTCGTCGAGGCGGGCCCCGACGTCGGAGTTCTTGTAGTCGATCGCGCCGTCGACCCCGCAGGTCTCGCGCAGGAACGCGCACTTCTCCGGCCCGCCGGCGATGCCGATCACCCGCAGGCCGAGCTTCTTGCCGATCTGGCAGACCAGCGAGCCGACGCTGCCGGCCGCGGCCGTGACCACGAGGGTCTCGCCCGCGACCGGACGGCCGATCTCGGTCAGGCCGCAGTAGGCGGTCAGGCCCTGGAAGTCCAGCACGGACCGGTAGGCGGTCAACCGGATGTCCGGGTGCGGAGCCAGCGGCATGAGCTCCTCGACCGGCGGCGATCGCGTACTCCTGCCAACCGCACAGGCCGTTGACGTAGGTGCCGACCGGCAGTCGGGGATCCTCGGAGGCCGCCACGACACCCAGGGTGACCCCACGCATCAGTCCGCCGATCGGCACGGCGGGCAGGTAGCAGTCCTCCTCGTCCATCCAGATCCGCATCGAGGCCGGGATCATCAGATAGATGTTGCGGACCAGCACCTGGCCGGGACCCGGGTCGGGCACCTCCTCGGTACGGATGTCGAAGTTGCTCGCGTCGACCTCGCCCGTGGGCCGCGACTGCAGGTACCAGGCGGTGTTCTTGACGGTCACGTGCTTCCTTCCTGAGGGAGCTACAGACAGCTGGCCTTGTTGCCCTTCGGGGCGGTCCACTTCCCGCCGAGGATCTGCATCGGGAACGCGCACATGTTGTTCACGTGCGCGGGCGGCTTGCCCTCCACGTAGGTCAGCGGCTGGCTCATCCCGCCCAGGGTCTCCTTCTTGAACGAGTACAGCCCCTTGAGCAGCAGCGCGGTCGAGGGGGTGGCATCGGGCGCGATGGACTGTGCCGCCTTGGCGAAGATGTTGGCGACGTTCCAGCCTTGGGCGTGCGCCGCGAAGATCTGGTCGAGGCCGATGGTGCGCAGCAGCACCGAACGGAACCGCTGCTCCTCCGGCAGAGAGTTGTTGGTGAACGGGAACTGCTGGCTCGGGATGATCAGCCGGTCCATCGCCGGGTTGCTCGGGGAGCTGGGGTCGGTCAGCACCGGCGCGGTGACGTAGGCGGGTTTGAAACCCTGCCGCGAACAGTCCCGGGCGATCCGCTTCACCGAGTTGATGTCGATGCGCAGGAACAGCACCTCCGCCCCGGCGTTGCGGGCCTGCAGGCAGTTGGCGGTGAAGTCCGGTGCGGTCAGCGAGGCCCTCCCGGCGAACACCGGCGTGAAGCCGGCCTTCGAGGAGAAGTCGGGGAAGGTGGTGGCGTAGTCGCTGCACTGCTGCACCTCCTGGCAGGAGATGAAGCCGACCTTCTTGCCGGTGCCGAGCAGGTCGCGCGCGGCCGCGAACTCGGTGCCGTTCAGGGCGATGCCGGAGGCGCCGAAGCCGAAGATCATCGTGCTGGTCGGCGCGAGCAGGTGCGAGTCGTCACCGTCGAGGATCGGAATGTTCTTGCCCTCGACGTAGTCGACGGCGGCCTGCGAGAGCGAGGCGGCGTGGGTGTTGCCGACGAAGGCGATCACCTTGTCCTGCTCGACCATGCGCCGCAGCTGGGCCAGATAGTTCGCCGGGTCGCCGCCGTCGTCGGCGACGATCAGCTTGATCGGGTGGCCGTTGATGCCGCCCTTGGCGTTCAGATCGGTGATGTTCGCCTGGACCGCGGTGAGCAGCGGGCGGAAGGAGGTGCCGTACAGGCCGGTGATGCTGCCGACGAAACCGACGGTGATCGGCGCGTGGTTGGCCACCGCCGGGCTGCCGGACTGGCCGGCGGGGCCGGTGGCTCCCGGCTTGGTCTTGCTGCCCCCCGTCCCGGTGCCGGTCGCCCCCGGGGTGGCCGGTGCGGCCCCGCCGGTCGCGCTCGGCGCCCCCGCAACCGCGGCAGGAACGCCGGTGTCGACGGCACCGCTGTCGACCGCGCCCGGGACCGTCGCGCTCGCGGCGTTCGGGTCGGCACCGGTCGAAGCCTCGAGGCCGGCCGTGGACGCGGCGCCCTGCTGGGCCGCGACGATCTCGGCCCGGTCGAGCCGGCTCGCGCAGCCGCTGAGCAGCACGAGGCCGCACACGATGGCGGTGCTCCGGCGGGTCAGGCGGTTCATCGCGGTACTCCCTGCGTTGAGACGGGGCTGGACGCTGCGGCGGGCTCCAGGCCCGCGTAGGACTGGTAGATCCGCTCCTCGTCGAGCTCGAACGGCTCGCCGACGAAGCTGATCCGCCCGCGCGCGAGCAGGACGACGTAGTCGGCGAGGGCGAGCGCCTTGCCGACGTACTGCTCGACCAGGAGCAGTGAGGCGCCGCGCTCGCGCAGGGTGGCGAGGAACGCGAAGACCTCGTCGACGACGACCGGCGCGAGACCCATCGAGACCTCGTCGAGCAGGATCAGCCGCGGGGACTGCAGGTACGCGCGGGCGAGCGCCACCATCTGCTGCTCGCCGCCACTCATCGACCCGGCGCGTTGGTTCATCCGCCGGCCGAGGGTGGGGAAGGCCGTTGCCGCCAGATCCAGGTGGTCCGCGCTGCCGCCGGCGAACAGGGTGAGGTTCTCCCGCACGGTGAGTCCGGGAAAAACGGCCCTGCCCTCCGGGATGGTGCACACGCCGTGGCGCACCAGGTCATGTGGCTGACGACCTGTCAGATCCGCGCCGTCCACCAGTACCGAGCCGCGCATCGGCCGCAGCGTGCCCGCCGCGACCCGCAGCAGCGTCGTCTTCCCGGCGCCGTTCGGGCCGAGCAGGGCCACGGTGGCGCCGTCCGGCACCACCAGGTCGATGTCGTGCAGCACCGGTGCACCGGTGTAGCCGGCGTGAACGCGGCGCAGCTCAAGCATGGGCGGGCTCCTCGATCGTGCCGAGGTAGGCCTGCCGGACCCGGTCGTCGCGGAGAACGGCCTCGGTCGGTCCGTCGCACAGGTGCACGCCGAAGTCGAGGACGTAGAGGTACGCGCAGATCTCCCGCACCAGCGTCATGTCGTGCTCGACCACCAGGACCGAGGCCCCGGTGTCGGCGACGATGCCGCGCACGATCCGCGCGAAGGTGTCGGTCTCTGCGGGGTCCAGGCCGGAGGACGGTTCGTCGAGCAGCAGCACCGGGGACTGCCCGCAGGCGGCCCGGGCGAGTTCGACGAGGCGCCGCTGCCCGGTGGAGAGCGACCCGACCCGCCGGCCGGCGAGGTCGGAGATGCCGCACACCTCGAGAGCCCCGGCCACCCGGGCGCCCTGCGCGGCGCGGCCGCCGCGCGGGGCGAGGAAACACTTCCAGGGCCGGCCGCCGGCCTGGCGTGCCTCGGCCGCGAGGCCGACGTTCTCCGCCACCGAGAGCGAGTCGCACAGCGCGAAACGCTGGAAGGTCCGCCCCAGGCCGAACCGCGCCCGGTGCGCGGGCGACCAGGTGCTGACGTCGGACCCGAGCAGTTCCACCCGACCGGCGGCCGGGCGCACCGTGCCCGCGCAGGCGTTCAGCGTGGTGGTCTTGCCGGCGCCGTTCGGCCCGATCAGGCCAACGATCTCGCCCGCGCGCAGCTCGAGATCGAAGGAGTCCACCGCGCGCGTCCCGCCGAACTGGACGGTGAGCCCGTGCGTCGCGAGCACCCGCTCGCCGGAGCGCTCGCTCATGCCCGGCTCCCGACCGCTCGCGCCGGCAGGAACGAGCGGTGCCTCAGCCGCGAGGTGACCCGCCCGCGGTCCCAGCCGCGGTTCAGGTCGTACTGCCGGTCCGAGAGCAGACTCGCGGCGATGGCCGCCGCCCCGAAGATCGCGGTGTACCAGCCCGGGTCCATCTCGATCTGGGTCGGCATGACGGCGAGGGCGTAGGCCGCGGCCGCGGCGCGGATCACCGTCGCGCGCGAGCCGAACAGGGCGAGCACAGCCACCCAGGTCAGGCCGACGGTGTAGCCGTAGCCGCGGCTGGAGGCCTGCAGGGTGACCCCGGAGGCGAGGGCACCGCCGATGGCGGCGAGGAACCCGGCGATGCAGAACACCGCGGTGCGGATCGTCGTGGTGTCGCCGCCGTTGGCCGCCACCGCGTCGGCGGATTCTGCGTTGGCCTGCAGCAGCCGGCCGAGGCGCGCGCGCTGGATGCCGAACACGATGGCGGCGGCGAGCGCGGCGAAGCCGACGCAGAGGTAGTAGTAGCCCCTGTCGCCGGCGAGGTCGAGCCCGAGCAGCGAGGCCTCCGGTCGCGCGACGGCGCGGAAGCCACCGCCGAACATCGCCTCGGTCGGGTAGACCAGCTGCTGCAGCAGGACGGCGAAGGCGAAGGTCGCCAGCGCCAGGTACAGCCCGGACAGCCGCAGGGTGGGCAGCGCGACGGCCACGGCCACGGGGACCGCGACCAGCCCCGCGAACAGCAGGGCCATCCCCCACGGCAGGCCGGACCCCAGGAAGTGGCTCATCGCCGCGGCGCCGATGGCGGCGAACGCCGCGTGCGCGAGGGAGACCTGGCCCGAGGTCCAGACCATCAGCCCGAGGCCGAGGAAGACCACGACCAGGGTCGCCGCCGTCGTCCAGACCGACAGGGCGGTGTCGACGAAGACCGGCACCAGCAGCGCCGCGACCGCGAGCGCGGTGACGGCCTCCCAGTGCAGGCGCGGCGTCACCATCCGCCCGGTGGAGGTGCGGTTGCTGCTGGGCACGTCGAAGAACTTGCGGGCCGGCGTCACGATCAGCAGCGCGAAGAGCACGATGAACGGCGCGACGTCCGGGATGCCGGCCCAGAACGGCGAGTTGGGCAACTGCTCGCCGATGACCTTGGCGCTCAGGGTGGTGGCCACTCCGATCGCGATGCCGCCGATGAAGGTGGCGCCGATCGAGCCGAACCGGCCCACCGCGGCTGCACCGAAGGCCTGGACCACCAACAGCGCCAGGACGACGGTGTCGAGGCCGAGGCTCGGTGCCAGCAGCAGACCGGTCGCGCAGGCGAAGACCGAGCTGATGATCCAGGCTCCGCGCCGGACCGCCGTCGGGTTGTCGCCCTCGTAGGAGAGCAGCTGGGGGTTGTCGACGACGGCGCGCATCCGCAGCCCGGTTCTGGTGTAGCGGAACAGGGCGAGCAGCAACAGGACACCGGCGACCGCGATGCCGAAGCCGATCATCTGCTCGTAGGAGACGAAGGTGCCGCCGATCTTGACGGTGTCCTGCGGCAGGAACGGCTCGAGCGGGATCGTCGCCGGCCCGTAGTGCACCGCGGCCAGGCCCTGCACGATCAGCAGCAGGCCGACCGTGGCCACGATCCGGTACACCGCGCGCACACCGTGCAGGCCGGCCGCCATCCGCTCCAGCACCAGCCCCATCGCGGGGGCGACCACCCCGAGCACGAACAACGCGGCGAACGGCCAGGACCAGCCCCGGATCTCGGTGAGCTCGTAGAAGGCGTAGGCGCCGGCCGCGGCAATCGCGCCGTGCGCGAAGTTGAACAGCCCACTGGTCCGGAACGAGAGCACCAGGCCGACCGCCGCGAGCCCGAGCAGGGACCCGGCGACGATGCCGGAGACGATGAAGGGGGTGTACTCGTTCACGGTCGGCACCACCCGCACGGCTCGAGCGCGGGCAGCTCACGGACCGGCAGCGGCTCGGCCGGCTTGCCGGCCACCAGCCGGCAGGGCGGCCGGTGGTAGAGCCGCGCCCCCGGCAGGGCGACCCGGCGGTGGTCGGTCTCCGCCGGCTCCACGCGCTCCTGGCGGCGGGAGCGCCGCAAAGCGCGCTGGCGCAGCCCGATCCGGTGGCGCGCGACCAGCAGAAGGCGGGTGTTGCCGAAGGCCGCGACCACCAGCCCCAGGGCCGACAGGTTGGCCCAGGCCGCCCCATCCTTGAGGGTGGACTCGCCGGCCGCTCCGTACCAGGCGATGAACAGCAGGACCGCCGCCAGCACGTTGGCGGCCAGGGTGAGACGCAACGCCCCGGGCGTCCACGGCCGGGTGGCGCCCGCCGTCGTCGAACTCATTGCTCGGAGGTCGGCGTGAGCTCGTCGAGCTTGTGCCACTCGTCGCGCAGGTCGGCCGAGAGCCACAAGGTGGCGCCGATGCCGAGCAGGAACAGCGAACCGACACCGGCCGACATCAGCAACGGCAACTGCTCGGCCGGGTACGGGGTGTCGCTGATCCGGTAGTAGCCGACCACCAGCAGGACCACACCCACGACCGTCAGTCCCAGCGCCAGGGCCCGGTCCCAGTGGGCTCGCAGTGCGTCCATGCGCTTCACGACTGTCGAACTCCTCGGATGCGAAGGAGCTGGCCCAGCAGCAGCACGCCGAGACCGGCCACCAGGAAGGGCGGGAAGAGATCGAGCGAGAGGTCCGCCGCCGGTGCCGCCAGGGCCGCCGGTCCGACCTGCACCGCCGGGACGGTGGCGCCGGTCGGCGTGCCGAGCCCCGGAACCGCGCCGGGCAGGGCCGCGGCGTCGGTCGTCGGAAGTACCCCGGCGCCCGGGGCGCCGGCTGCGTCTGCTGACGGAACCGCGCCGGCGTCGGTCGTCACGGCGGTGTCCGGGCTGCCGGCGCTGGTGAGCGAGACGTAGCTGCGCCCGAGCGTCAGGCTCTGGGTGCTCAGGCCGAACGGCGACCCCTCCGGCGGCTGGTAGCGCGAGGTGATCTCGATGCCGGCGGTGAGCACCGAGTCCTTCGTGACGACCGGCTCGAGGTAGCGGATGGCGATGCCCTGGTCCTTGAGCGCCTGGGCGACCGGACTCTCCGCCGGCAGCGGGGTCGACTGCCCGGCGAGGCTCACGCCCTGCGGGCCGAAGGAGAGCGGAACCCCGGCGACCGAGAGCCCGGTGACGACCAGCTCGGAGATCTGCTGGGGATCGTTGCCGTCCGCGACCATCGCGGCGACCGACTTCACCGCAGCGATCTCCACGGCGGCCACCGAGATGCCGGAGGCGAGGGTCGTCGCCCGGGAGGTGACGGTGCGGCCGTCGGTGCTGGTCTCGGCGAGCGAGGACGCGTGGGCGAGGACGACGCCGGACTCGTGCACGGTGTCGCCGCCGGCGCTGGCCACGCTGCGGTTCGCGTCGCTGTCGGCCTTGAGCACATAGGGCCCGACCTCCTGCGAGGCCGACGGGGTGGCCGGTGCCCGGGACACCGCGAAGTAGGGGTAGTCCGGCAGCGCGGACAGCTGCGGGGCGAGGCCGCGCGCGGTACTGGGCGTGGCGGTGATCTGGTCGCCGGGGTTGCTCGCGGCGGCGACGGCGGTGCTGTTCCCGATCGCGTCGAGCAGCGCGCGGGCGCTCGGGCTGCCGCCGTCGAAGATCGTCTCAGAAACGGGGGCGTCCTTGACCACGTAGGTCACGTGGACCACGTCAGCGGCCGCGGTGGCGGTGAAGCTGAGCGCCGCCTGCGCGTCGGTGGCGCGGAGCAGCGGCGCCGCACCGATCAGGATCGGCACGGCGGCGATGCCGATGATCCGCAGTCTCAACGCCACTCCGAAACGGGAGGTGTCAGGGGGCTCGCTCGACGTACTCGCTGGAGGTACTTACTGGAGAGTGACACCAGCTACGCCGTTGACCGGACCATACTCCGCGGGTCGGCCCCGGACAAGACCCAATAACTCTGTGCCATGACAAGTAACTGCGGGAGATTCCCGATTCGACTGTCCGTGCTTTCTTGACATCGGGTCTAGTTTGCCGCCACCCTTCCCTTCATGTCTGACATGCCTTCAGACGCCGACTTCGAAGGCGCCGCCGAGCGTTATCTGGCGGCCGAGGCGCAGGCAATCGTCGACCCCTTCCCGATGTTCGCCCGGCTGCGAGAGAAGTCCCCGGTCCACTACGTCGAAACCGCCGGCGTCTGGCTCGTCACGCGTTACGAGGACATCTGCGCCGTGGCCCGCAACCCGGCGGTGTTCTCCTCGCGCGTGGCCACCGGCCCGCACGGCCAGCGCCGCCACGAAGCGCTCGAGGCCCTCGCCGCCGAATCCGAGGAACTGCGCACCGCGCTCGCGGCCGGCGCCTTCCGGGACCGGGTGCCCGTGCTCTTCCGCTGCGACCCCCCGCGGCACACCGCTCAGCGCAAGCTGGTCAACAAGGCCTTCACCCCGGGCCGCGTGCGCCAGATCGAGGAGACCGTCGAGGCCATCTGCACCCGCCTGATCGACGCGGTCATCGACACCGGGCGGATGGAGCTGGTCTCCGACCTCGCCGCGCCCCTGCCGATCGCGGTGATCGCCGGCGCGCTCGGTGTCTCGGACGGGGATCTGCCGACGTTCAAACGCTGGTCCGACGCGCTGGCCGCGAGCATCGGCAACGACGACCTGAGCCGGGACCAGGTCCTGGCTCAGATCCGGTGCCAGTCCGAGTTCGCGAGCTACTTCACCGACACGATCGCCGACCGGCGGCGGAACCCGCAGAACGATCTGATCTCCGACCTGGTCCATGCCTCGGTCGACGGCGAGTCCCTCAGCCAGGACGAGCTGCTCACGATGCTCGCCCAGTTCCTCGTCGCCGGGAACGAGACGACGACGACCCACATCACCGCCACCGTCCTGATGCTGCTCGAGCAGCCCCACCTGATGACGCGCTGCCGGGCCGACCTGACCCAGTTGCCGAAGCTGATCGAGGAATCCCTGCGGGTCGAGTCCCCCATCGCCGGCCTGTACCGCACCGCACTGGTCGACACCGAGGTCGGCGGCGTCGCCGTCCCGGCCGGCTCGCACCTGCTGCTCTGCTACGGCTCCGGCAACCGCGATCCGGAGCAGTTCGCCGAACCGGACACGGTCGACCTCGACCGCGAGAGCACCGGTGCCCACCTCGCCTTCGGGCAGGGGCCGCACTTCTGCCTGGGCAGCGCGCTGACCCGCGCCGAGAGCCGGATCGCCCTGACCGCCCTGCTGACCCGGACAACCAACCTGCGTCGCGACCCGGAGGCCCCGCCGGTGGAGCGGGTACCGAGCTACATCCTGCGCGGGATGCGGCGGCTCGACCTCTTCTTCGACCCCGCCTGACACGAGTGGCCGACGATGGGTGAGCGAGGTCCCGTGGTGCTGATCACCGGCGCCGCCTCCGGGATCGGCCGAGCCACCCTGGACCTGGCGGTGGCGCGCGGCGGATCGGTGGTCGCCGTCGACCTGGCCGCCTCGGACTACGCCGGACATCCACACGTCTTCGGCGTCGAGGGCGACGCCGGCGACGCGGACGTGATGAACCGCGCGGTCGCCGAGGCGGAGAAGCGCTTCGGCCCGCTCACCGGGCTCGTCCTCAACGCCGGCATCACCGGGTCCGGCCCGGTCGACATCGTCGGGATCGATGTCCTGCGCCGGCTGCTCGAGGTGAACACCGTCGCTCTCGCCACCGGCATCCAGGCGGCCGTGCCCGCGCTGCGCCGAGCGGGTGGCGGCTCAGTCGTGGTCACGTCCTCGGTCTCCGGTCTGGGCGGCGAACCGAACCACCTCGCCTACGGCACCGCGAAAGCCGGCGCGATCAACCTCGCGCGGTGCGCCGCGATCGACCTGGCCCGCGACGGGATCCGGGTCAACACCGTCTGCCCGGGCCCCATCCACACCCCGATGACGGACCCGCTGCGCGAGCGCAGCGCGGCGCGCTACGACGAACTGCGCCGCACGATCCCGCTCGGGCGCTGGGGTGAAGCGCAGGAGGTCGCCGAGGTGATCTGCTTCCTGCTCTCGCCGGGCGCGAGCTTCCTCACCGGCGTCACCATTCCGGTCGACGGCGGACAGACGGCCCGCACACCCGCATTCCTCCCACCGATCTGACATACCGTCAGCGGTGCAGGTTCTCCGGGAGCTCCCGGGTGGCGCGGGACGGCCAGGGCGCGTCGGCGCGGGGCTGGGCATCCAGCTGACGGCTCAACATCTCCGGGAGATCGCGAGGTCCTGCAGCAGCAGATCGACCCGCCACTCCGCCTCGGCCATCAGGTCCCGCGTGACCGGGGAGACGATCCGGATGCCGATCGTCGAGATGTACCGGTTCTCCGATGACGACCTGATCCTGTCCGGCGACGTCTACTACGCACGCCAAGGCGGTCGCCGACCTCTACGCGGGCGGATCGCGGTCCGGGGAATAGTCGCAGTAGCCGGGAGTGCTCAGGCACCTACGCAGCGCCGCCCGCAACGTGTACCGCGTGGCCGGCGTCGGCGCGTCCGGGTGCCAGGACGGCAGGCTGAGCAGCTCGTGCGCGCGGTCGTGAGCCGCCCGGTCCCGGAAGCCCTTGTAGCCGACGTCGTCCATCGGCTCAGGCGGCGGTCAGCTCGGTCGGGTGGTCGTGACCGATGCGCAGGGCCGCGCAGCGGACGGCACCGTTCATCATGTTGCGGCCGAGCACGGCGAGAGCCTCCGCGTCGGGCGCGAACACACGGACCTCGGCCCCGTCGGCGCGCAGGGTCTCTGCCTCACGATTCACCGTGCGTGCGGCAGCGACCCGATATCCCCAGTCCAGCAGCGCGAGCGGGGAGCGCGGGCGCGTCAACCCGACCCCGGCCAGCGGCGCGAGGACCACGACCTCATCGACGTCGACCGCGAGGTCGGCATTGCTGGGCGAGCACAGGCCGCCATCGACATACCGGTTCCGCCCGATCCGCACCGGCGCGAACCAGCCCGGCAGCGCCATCGAGGCGACCACGGCGCGCGCCTGCTCGCACTGGGGTCCGGCCTCCGTTCCGAAGGCCACGCGTTCGCCGTTGAAGTGATTCATGGCCACGACGAGGGTGTCGGGGCGGACAGGGCCGTCGTCGAGTTCGCGCAGGAAGGTCTCGACGTCGTCGAGGCGACCACGCCCACGGGGGAGGAACGCGGCCAGCGTCGTCAGGGGCGGAGTACGGAATGGGTGCAGCACACAGCGGGCGCCGAGACGCACCGAGCCGATGCCCGGCCACGGGAGCTTCGGGCGCGCCGGCACCGCCTGCAGCCGGGCGGCGACCTGTCCGGGAATGTCCTCCACCGACTGCTCGGGCAGCACTTCGGCGAGTTCGGCGAGATTCGCCTCGCACAGCTCAGGGACGGAGACGCCGGCCCGCAACAGGGTGGCGAGGAGCGCCCCTCCCGACGTGCCCACCATCAGATCGGCGTCCCGGGCGTCCCAGTCGCCTTCTTCCTCCAGCGCGGACAGCGTCCCGATCATCCACGCCAGGCCGACCACGCCGCTGCTCCCGAGCACCAAGCCACGTCGCGTCATGCGTCACACCTACCCCACGGGGGTGTGTGCGTGCCTGTGAGGCACATTTCACGCCGAGTTTGACGCGGGAGGTTTGAGTCCCTGCAGGAGCGTCAGCGGAACACGTTCAGCAGGACTGTGAGCAGCACGGACGCGACCACTGAGAACGCGATCATGGCCAGGCATCCGGCGCCGCCACCCAGAGGGCGGATCTCGACTCGAGAGCTTGCGCACGTCAGCGCGTCGAGCGCTTGGCCGCCTTGGCGGCGGTGACCTTGGCGACGCGGTCCTCGCCTCGCGGTCCGCTTCTTGGCCGTCGTCGCGGCCGCCTTCGCCTTCTTCTGCGCGGCGGCACGCTTGGCTCGCGCGACGCGGCGGACCTCGGCCTCGGCCGCCTCGGCCTGCTCGGCCGCCTTCCGCTGCGCGGTGGCCTTCCGGGCGGTCCGGCGCTGCTCGATGACGGCCTGGGCGGCGGTCGCCTCGGACTGCGCGGCGCTGCGGCGCTTCAGCGCTTCGCGCCGTGAACGGGCCAGGGCCGCCTTGGCCTCGGTCGCGCGCTCAGCCGCCTCGTCCTCCAAGGAGGCGGCCGAGTCCCTGACCTTGTCACCGGATGCCGAAGCGGCATTGCCGCGCTGCAGGAGGGCATCGAACGGGAGACGTATCAGGCGGTACTCGGCGGCGACGATCTTTCGCGGCAGGGTGAGCAGGTTCACGGCGATCCTCAATCTGAAGGTGGGTCAGGGAGCGGGCGGATTCTCCTGGCCGCTGCACGCGTACGACGCTGTCTCGCGGCAGGGAGAACTGCCCCTTACGTGCGCGCACATGCGTCGTGCGGCGAAGGTCACACGTCAGGCAGGGCGAGGAACCAGCCCGCGTACGGCGTATTGACCGCGAGGTAGCGGTTGTAGTCCCGGGCGCCGTCGTGCCACCACACCGGGCCCCGTTCGCCGAGCGCGCGCTTGGCGGCGTCCACCGCGGCCCGTGCTCGCTCGCGGGCGGCGTCGTCACCGGCCCGCATCGCCGCCCCCTTCGCGCTCCGGGCCGCCATCAGCTCCCGGGTGATCCGGTCACGCTCGTCCTCGCTCAACGCGGGATTGCTGCACCGCCACAATCGGCCCCGGACGACGAAGTAGCGACCGTCCGGCGTCACCGGGAAGGGCACCGCTGTTCGTGTCGGCGCTTCCGTCGCCGCGCTCACGATCGCTTCCGTAGAGCGCTGGGCTTGTGGACCGCATCGCGCCCGGTCCTGTCGCTGCGTACGTGGTACTGCGGCTCGTCGTCCGATGCCACCACCTGACGGCCCGCAACCTTCCTACGCCCGGTGACCTTGCCGATCACCTTGCCGAGCACGCGGTGACCGTGGCTGGACCAGCTGACCTTGTCTCCACGCTTCATGCCGTTCTTCTGCCCGCTGCGGCCGGGGAGAGTCCTCAACGCCCCCGTGCGCGGGCGATGAAGTCACGTAGGCCCTGGCCCTCCCCGCCGTGGACGGCCTCGCGGTCCTCCCGCGGGTCCAGCACGTTCCCCGGAGTGGGCGCCTGGGTGCCAGGCTTGCTCGCCACCAGACGGAAGATCGGGCCGACGATCGCGTCGAAGACGCGCGGAAGCGCGTGAAAACCGAAGCGCATCAGGGGATTGGCGACACCGACGCTCACGCGGTCCCGCGGCCGGTCCAGCAGTCGCACGATCGCGCGGGCCACTTTCTCGGGACTGTCCACCGGTGCGGGCGGTCGTCCGGGGCGGCCCTGATAGTTCGCGGCCTGCCGGTAGATCGGGGTGTCGACTCCGCCCGGAGAGACCACGCCGATGTGGACGTCCGGCAGGTCGCGATGCTCCAGCGCGAGTTGCCGACCCAGGCTCTTCACAGCGTGCTTGCTGACCACGTACGGCGTCATCCCCGGCACCGCGATGTCGCCGAGCACCGACCCGACCAGGATCAGTGAGCCGTGCCGTTGACGCCGAAAGAGCGGGAGCACAGCGCGGGCCACATTCGCGGCGCCATGGACGTTGGTGTTCAGCACCGCGTCGAAGACGTCGGGCGGGACATCGGTGAACGCCCCGTACGCCACCACACCCGCCGCGTGGACCACCGCATCGATCCGTCCGTGGTCGTTGACCACGTCTGCGATCAACCGGGCGACGGCATCGCCGTCGCGGACGTCCACGGGGACCGTGACGGCCGAATCGGCGCCGGCCGCCAGGCACTCGACAGCGGTTGCCTCCAGTGCGGATTTTCCACGCGAGCACAACACGATCCGTGCGCCGGTCGCGGAGAGTTCACGCGCGACGGCACGGCCGATCCCGCTGGAGGCCCCGACAAGGACGACGACCCGTACGGACATTCAGCGGCGCCGGTGGCTCTCGCGGGGAGGCAGGTCTCCCGTCGGCATCCGGGGCGAGTCGTCCTTCACCAGCTTGCGGCGGGGATTGGGTGGGGACTTCAGGGTCCGCGACCGGCGCACGACCATGCCGACGACCACGATGAGGGACAGCGCCAGGACGACGATCAGGAAGACGGGCATGGTGCCTCCAACGGTCGTAGACGGAGGCGTCCGCGCTGACACCCGGGGGTAGTTCGTAGCGTCTGCCCCAACGGGCTTGGTCCAAGCGCGGACTCGAGCCCGCCCGCCGTCCCTGTCCCCGTTTGCCTGTTATGTCCGCGGGAAGTTTCGGATCGAGCCACCACCGGTGGCGCGAGGGGAGTGAGTCACCGATGGCGCACCACAAGTGGCACGCCGACGCGGAAGCGATCTGACCGGCGACATGACCGAGTCCGACGACGATCAGGAGCACCGTCGACCGTCCGGCGTCGATGACGTCACGGTGGAGGCGACGGGCAAGCTCAGCGAGGGCCTGGAGTACATCCACCGGGTCCGTGGCGCTCTGTACGAGGCTCACCAGCTCATCGGACGCGCCGACTTCCTGTTCGAGGACGCCGCCGAGCTGCTCCGCAAGGCGGGCCACGACAAGCTCGCCGAATTCGTCGCCACCGAGGTGGTCGGGCGCAACGTGCTTCCGGGCCGGTGGACCTTCCAAGTCATGGACGAGTTCGACGACACCTACTACTCCGCCGTGGTCGCCGCCGAGGCCCGCGTGCGCGACGAGCTGATGGCAGGCCGTCGCCACGTGTACGAGGCCGAGATGAAGGAAGAGCGCCGCACGCACGGCCGGCCCGGCCACGAATCCCGTCCCACGGACGCCTGAGAACGAACGACTCCGCCCCTGCCGATCGGCAAGAGCGGAGTCGTCGTCGTTCGGCGTCGGGGTCGTCAGCCGCCGTGGGCGGTGCCGCCGTTGGTCGTCAGTGAGTAGGGCGCGTACTGCGCACCCGCCGCGTCCGCCTCGGTCGGGTCGTCGTGGCTGATCACGGCGACGATCGTGTCGTAGCCGGCGAAGCCCCTGAGGTCCCGCTGGGTCAGGGCAACGGTGGACGCGTTGTCCATCGAGCGCACCAGGACGCGGTGGCCGCCGGAGTCGATGCCGACCAGACTCACGTGCCAGTTCTCCCCGGTCCCGCTGAAGTTCAGCGAGCGCAGCGCGGCATCGTCGCCCTGATTGCGCAGCACGACGTAGTCGGCGCCATTCGGGGCCACCCCGTCTTGCTGAACGCGTTCGGGCTGGCGAGGTTGATCGCGGCGTTCAGGCTCGCGGTGGTGACCCGGTCCCGGGCGATCCCGGCGACCTTGCCGCCTCTGACGTCGACGTAGCGGTCGACCAGGTTCATCAGCTGGTAGTCGTGCACGACGTCGGTGACCTTGGTGCCCGGGGCGAAAGCGTCCAGTTGCTTCTGCACGCTGGCCAGGCCCTGGGTGGTCCCGTCGCGGTGCACCGCACTGATGAAGTCGGTCCCGTACCGGTCGTAGAGGTACTGGAAGAAGGACCAGGCGTTGCCGTAGTCGGCGAGCACCTCGGAGCCGGCGCCCTCGTCCTCCCACGCGGTCAGGGAGTTCTGCGGCCCGCCGCACTTGACGCGGGTTGGGGTTGGACGGGCCCTTGACCTCGCCGTAGCCCTGGAAGCACAGGATGTGGCCCTCGGCGCCCTTCTGCTCCACGGTACGGCGGTGTCGCCGTAGCCGACGAGGGAGATCGCGAAATCTGACAGACCCTCATTCACCCAGGTGGTCTCGTTGGGGTCCTGGTAGTTCTGCAGCAGGTGCTGCCACTCGTGGGCGAACACGCCCTCGTACGACCGCGGCCGCGCGGGTCGCGAGGTGACCAGGTCGTCGGTCGGCTCGTCCTTCGGGTTCACCCCGGTGCGGTGCAGCCAGTCGAAGGCGTCGATGGTCATGACGTTGCGATTGGTGATCTGGTCGAAGATCGGGGTGTAGAAGCCCGCGATGTAGGTCGGGTTCGCCGGGAAGTCGGAGAAGTTCTCGTCCCGCACGTTGTCGACGAGCGTCACGGTGTGGTCGCCGGCGCCGGAGAAGTTCAGGCCGGGCACATTGATCCCGGGGAGCGTGGCGGTGCCGGCGCGATCCGGCGGCGTGCTGAAGGCCGCGGTCTCCTTCGGGTAGATCCGCTCGTCGAACTCCGTCACCAGGGACTGGGCCTGCGCGTCGGTGATCTCGGTGCTGTGCGGGCACCGCGTTGCGCGCGTCGCCGTAGGGGAAGGCGGTCCCGGCGGAGACCAGGTCAGATCCGGAAGCCACCCAGACCTCGACCTTCTTGCCGACCGCGCGCAGCGTGTACGGCTTGAGGTAGATGCCCAGCGGACCGGCCGTCTCCCGGGCGTCCAGCGCCGGCCACAGCAGCGTGGTGCCGACCGGCGGCGTGTCGCACCCGCGGGCAGCGGCGAGGCAGCCTTGGTCATTCGCTGCGCCGACACGGCGTCGAGCACGGTGTCCGCCGGGACGCCGAGCATCGTGGCCAGCTGCGGGGACAGCGTGTAGGGGAGGTCGTCCGCGAGGGTGGCCATGTCCGGGCTGCCGGGCGCGGCGACGAGCGGCGAGCTCGGGCCGGTCGCGTCGTCGCGCTGGCGGCGGGCCCGGCAGGCCGGCGGTCACCGCGAGCAGTAGAGCGCCCGCCCGACGGCGGCGCGGAGCGGAAGGCGGTTTGCGTGCAGGCATGGCATCTCCAGATGGCCCCGTGAATCGGGGAATTGAGGGGAGACCTGACCAGTCCACGAGCGTCAGGACGCGCAGCAAGGTGTGTGTACTGGATTAACCAACACAAACGTGACGTAATTCCCGCTCAGCGGACGGGACCCAGTGCGCACAGTCGGCGTCGAGGAAGAACTGCTGATCGTCGATCCGCAGACCGGGGCGCCGCGGGCCCTCGCGGACGACGTCATCGCCATGGCGGGCGACCCGGAAGCGGTCGAGGGCGAGCTCCAACGGCAGCAGGTGGAGATCGCTTCGTCACCACGCGGGGCACTGGCGGACCTGGCTGCGGATCTGACGGCCCAACGCGCCACCGCGATCGAGGCGGCGAACGAGCGCGGGGTGGCCCTGGCCGCGCTCGGCACGTACCCGGCACACGTCCGGGCGACGCCCAGCTCCGAGACGCGCTACCAGCGCCTCGTGGACCGCTTGGGGTTACCGGCGCGGGAGCAACTCACCTGCGGCACCCACGTGCACGTGGAGATCGACGGCCCGGCCGAGGGCGTAGCAGTGCTGGACCGGATCCGGCCGTGGCTGCCGGTCCTGCTGGCGGTGTCGGCCAACTCACCGTTCTGGCAGGAAGAAGACACCGGTTTCGCCAGCTACCGGCACGAGGCCTGGGGTCGTTTCCCCTCCGCCGGCCCGACCGAGATCTTCGGTTCGGTCGATGGCTACGAGCGCGCCGTGGACGCGCTCGTCGCCACCGATGCCCTTCTGGACCGGGCGATGGTCTACTTCGACGCCCGCCTCTCCGCGAAATTCCCCACCGTGGAGATCCGGGTCGCCGACGTGTGCCTGCGCGCCGAAGACGCGGTGCTGATCGCGGCTTTGGCCCGCGGGCTCGTCCAGACCGCAGCGGGGGAATGGCGCGCAGGAATCGATCCGGATCCCGTGCGCCTGGAATTGCTGCGGATCGCGCACTGGACCGCGGCCCGATGGGGCCTCGACGGTGATCTGCTGGACCGGCGGTCCTGGCGTCCGGTGCCCGCCCGCCGGGTCGTGGACCTGCTGCTGGCCCATGTCGCCGGTGCGCTGACCGAGACCGGCGACCTCCCGGTGGTCCGCAGGCTCTGCGACGCCGTCCTGACGCGCGGCACCGGAGCGCGGTGGCAGCGCGAGCATCGGGGCGCGAGCGGCGACTGGCCCGACCTCATACGCGACGCCATCGCGCTGACCCGGCAGCCGATCCGGCTCCCCTGAGGCACCCAGGCTCGCCGCGCGAGCCACACGCCCCACCGTTTGCCGGTTCGGTCGACGGGCAGTCCCCGGGCGGGTCAGCCCCGTGGCCTCGTACGGAGACGAGGACCGCATGATCCGTACCGAACCAGGCCCCGCGCCCGACGAGGTCCAGGTGACCTTCGCCCTCAGTGAGCCCATCACGCTCGACAGCACACGAGCCATCTCCGTGGTCGGCGACTTCAACGGGTGGCACCCGGGCGTCACCCCCTTCGCGCTCATGCCGGACGGATCGCTTGAAGCCACCGCCACCGTGCGCGCCGGTGAACGCTACGCCTTCCGCTATCTCGGCGAGGACAATCGCTGGTCCAACGATCATGACCACGCCGTCTACGAGCCGAACGGCTCCGGCGAGGAGAACTCCCTACTCGACCTGTCGACATGGTCCGTCGAGAAGCCGACTGCCTGAGACGGTTGTGCCATTCTCAGCCGATCGGCGCGGGTGTCGGGACTACTCGACCGGGTAAAGCGCCCAGCAACGCCGTCACGACGTGACGCCGAACCGAGGGAGCACGCCATGTCCGAACACGTCTACCGCGTCACCGAACTGGTCGGCACTTCGCAGGAGAGCATCGAGGACGCCATCCGCACCGGGATCGCCCGGGCCAACCAGACGGTGCGCAACATCGACTGGTTCGAGGTGACCGAGATCCGCGGCTACGTTCGCGAAGGCCAGCTCAACCACTATCAGGTGGGCATGAAGCTGGGGTTCAAGCTCGAGGACGTCTAGTCCACCGCATGCGCAGCGTCGTCCCGCGCCGGGGTGCGGGGCGGCAGATCGGCGAGCAGGTTGGCCGCGAACCTCTCGCCCATCATCGTCATGGTCCGCCGCATCACGGAGCGCACGGCGGGCCCGGCGGCTTTCGGCAGCGGCAGGTCGGCGGTGATGGTGAGCGAGATCGCCAGGTGCACCCCGGTCGGGGAGTCCGCCAGGTCGTAGCGGCCTTCCGCCCCGACCCGCTCGCGCGCTCCGGGCGCCGGCCGGTGCGTGAACACGATCGAGGACTCGGGCTCGAAGTCCATCTGCTCGGTGAAGACCGGCGTCACCCCGGTGCCCAGCCCCTTCATCTCGACGAGATGCCAGGTCCAGCTGTCCCCGTCAGCCTCGATGCGCGTGAGCAACGGGGTGAGGCGGACGAGCGTGTCCGGGTCGGCCAGGCGCACCCAGACCTCGTGCCGGTCGGCAGCGACGTCGGCGACGCTGTCCACGGTGACGGAGAAGGTGGTCATGTCCAGCACCTTCCGCACCCGCGCGCTCCTACCGCGCCCAGGCATGTGACAACCCCGACAGGCCGAGGCTGGGTTGGACGGCCTACTCCTTGGTAGCTCCCGCGCATGGACATCGTGGTGGCGGGCGGCTCGGGCTTCATCGGCGACCGGCTCATTCCCGTGCTGCGCGCCGCCGGTCACGACGTGCGAGCGCTCTCCCGCCACGCCGAACCCGGGCGCGCGGACGACGTCCCGGGCTGGGGGTCGCTGCGGCATGTCGACGGGCGACGTCGCCGACGCGGACTCACTCGCTGCGCCGTTCGCGCACGCGGACGTCCTGATCTATCTCGTGCACAGCCTTGGCGAGGACGAGTTCGAACGCCGCGACGCCGAGGCCGCGTGGGCGACCGCGCTCGCGGCCAAGGATGCGGGCATCTCCCGCATCGTCTACCTCGGCGGCCTGGGTGACGACAACATGGCGCAGCTCTCGGAGCACCTGCGCAGCCGCCGCGAGGTGGAAGGCCTTCTCGGCGCGTCCGGGATTCCGGTCACCGTCCTGCGGGCCGGCATCATCGTCGGGCACGGCAGCATCAGCTGGGAGATCACCCGCCAGCTGGTGCGACAACCTGCCGGTGCTCATCGCGCCGGGGTGGGTGTCGACCCGCAGCCAGCCGATCGCGGTCGAGGACGTGGTCGCCTACCTCGCCGCCGTGATCGAGGAACCGGCGACAGCCGGGGTGACGTACGAGATCGGCGGCCCCGAGGTGCTCACCTACCGCGAGATGCTCAAGCAGGCCGCGCACGTGATGGGCCGTCACCCCCGCCCGCTGTTCACGGTGCCGTTCCTGACGCCCTGGCTCTCCGGGAAGGGACTGCGCTTCGTGACCGACGTCGACCCCGACGTCGGCGCGTCGCTGGTGGAGTCGATGGGCAACGAGGTCGTGGTGCACGACGACGCCATCACCCGCCTGCTGCCACGCCAGTTGCTCACCTTCGCCGAGGCCGCCCGGCGGGCGCTCGACGAGCGCGAGGCCGAGCAGACGCGACGCCGACCCGCAACCTCAGCCCGCATGACGACCGCAGCACGTGTCCGCGAGGTGTTGGGCGCGACCCCGTTCGTCGGGCCCCGGCCGCCGGAGGACGCCGGCGATCGCCGGCGACGCGTCGCCTGGTCGCCGGGACCACCGTGCTCGGCGCCGTGCTCACGGCGTTCGCCCTGAACGAGCACGGCACCGGGCCCCGGTTCTTCCTGCTCACCTCTGCCCTGGCCGCCACCTGGCTGCTCGGGGCGCTGCTGTCCGGACCGGTTCCGCTCGGCCGCCTGCGCGGTCGCCACGACCTCGATCGGCCCGGCCGTCCTCGCCGCCCTGATCTTCGGGGTCTTCGTCATCGGCGAGCTGATCGTGAGCACCAACGCGTACCTGGCCGACCAGGTGGACGGGATCATCGGGCACGCCAGCGGCCGCGTCGCCGTGCTCGCCGCGCTCGTCGCGGTCGTCAACGGCGTCGGGGAGGAACTGTTCTTCCGCGGCGCCGCCTGGTCCGCTCTCGACAGCGGCACCGCCCCGAGATCGCCAGCACCGTCCTCTACGTCGCCGTCATCGCCTGCTCGGGAATCCTCATCCTCGTCGTGGCCGGCGTCATCATGGGCGCCGTGTTCGCCCTGCAGCGCCGCCTGACCGGCGGGTGTGCTCGCCTCCTGCATCACCCACGTCGTCTGGACGCTGCTGATGATCAGCCTCCTGCCGCGCTGACGGTGGGCCGGTCGCGTCAGGCTCGGGTGGCATCCAGATGTTGCTCAGGCCCTTGCGGTGGACGCGGCGGAAGTCGCCGTACACGAACCCGTACCTGCCTTCGGTCTCGTCAGTCGCTCGATCGACGAGCCCGGGATGCCAGTCGCCGAAGTCGGCCCAACCGAGGAGTCCCGCGGCTCGGCGCAGCGAACCAGCGCGAACGCTCACCGCGGAGTGACCCTGGCCCCTGGCAACACAGAACCCCAGCGTCAGAGCCCGGTGACCGGGCCTGAGCTGGGGTTTTGTCGGAGCCGCCTATCGGAATCGAACCGATGACCTGCTCATTACGAGTGAGCTGCTCTGGCCGACTGAGCTAAGGCGGCGTCGGGGAGCGAGCTCCCCGCCGCAGCGAGTTTAGGGCACCGGGCAGGCCTGGGTCCCTCCGACTACGCGGATCTGGAAGTTCGGCACCTTGAGCAGGTTCGGGATCGAGATCGAGCGGACGGTGGCGACGACGTTCACCAGCCGGGCGCCGTCGGCCTGCAGGCCGAAGCGGTCCGCGGAGCCGCCGAGGGAGATCGGGGAGTTGCCGAGCCGGACGTCGGCGGCGTTCTTGTTCACGGCCAGATCACCCTGGGCCGTGATCACGCCCCGGGCCTCGGTCAGGTCCAGCACGAGGCCGTCGGCGCGGATCTCGTACGTCGAGGAGCTCTCGTCGCCGCCACTGATCAGCAGCGTGAACGCCTTGCCCAGGATGTCCACCGGCTTGGCGATGCAGAGCCCGTTGATCCGCCCGTCGGCCACGCCGATCCGGGCCGCCTGCGCCGTGCCGTCGGAGCCGTCGGCGTTGCGGATCGGCACGGTGACCACCGCGATGCCGAACCCGTCGCCCTCCAGCCCCGCGGTGGCCAGCCCGAGCGTCCCGGACTGCGCGGTGAACGACAGCGCCAGCGCACCGGAGGCCATCGCCGACCCCAGCGCGATCAGCGCGGCCAGGCAGGGCGCGAGCACCAGCGCGACGACGCGCCAGCGGGTTCCGTACTCGACCTGAGCCTCCGTCACTTCCGCAGCGGTCTCGCGCCAGGAGCGTCACCGGCCCTCCACCGCCAATCGGCCCTGGGGCAGGCTCAGCGAGGTGGCCCCGCCGGGCCCGGTCACCCGCAGCGCGTAGACCTCGATGTCGAGGTTCTTGCCGCGCAGCACGTCCGGCAGCTTTCCGCCGTTGCGCACCAGCAGGCTCAGCGCGCCGATCGCGTTGGTGACGTCCGGGCAGGCCTCCTGGCCGGGCAGCGTGTCCAGGCAGACCTCCAGGTGCCTGAGCACCCCCCACAGCTGCACGGTCTGCCCGGTGCCGCCGATCTGCGCGGCGCTGTCGCCGGACCCGGCGTTGGTGATCGCCATCGCGAACGCCCCGGTGTCCTGCGCGATGCGCACCTGGTCCAACTCGATTCCGCTGAACTCCAGCAGCACCGTGCCCCGTGGCGACTGGCCGCCGCCGGCCAGCGGGATCCGCTGGTTCTCCAGGACCGAGGTGATCATTTTGATCCGCAGCGTCGGCGCCGTCACCCGGACCGGCAGCGGCTCGGGCAGGAACCCCGGCTCACCGGCCGCCGGCGCCAGCCCGACCGCCGAGGCCAGCCGGGACGGCCCGACCGCCGTCGTCACCGCGAGCAGCGCCGCGAACAGCGCGAACAGCAGGCGCCGGATCATGCCGGGACGGACTCGGCCGCCGACTTCGGACGCCGCCGGCTTCTTCGGACCCCAGGCCAGCGTCATCGATCCGCCAAGCACGCCGCAGACCATGCCGATGAACAGCCCGCCGAGGTTGGACACCACCAGCGAGGAGATCGCCAGCAGCACCCCGACGATCCCGACCACATAGCGCTGGCTGGGCGCGAACCAGGCCGCCAGCCCGCACAGGATCATGCCGCCGCCGGTCAGCCAGCCCCCGGCCCCGGTCATCCCGCCGGCCACCACGATGTGCGCGGACACCATCGACAGGCGCAGCACCAGCCAGCCGCCGATCAGCAGCCAGAGCCCGCCCCAGAAGGGCCGGGTGCGCCGGAACGCACGGAAGGTGCGGCGCAGCGCCGAGCGGGTCTGACGGTTCATCAGCAACCCTTCGCCTCGCCGAGCTTCACGTTGATGCCGAGGTTCGGCAGCGTCAGCGCCCCGGCGACCTGGGCCTGATAGGCCGAGGCGACCACGTCGCGCAGGTTCACCGTGCCGCGGGTGACGTCGAGGCCGAATCCGCCCGGCTGCCCGCCCAGCGAGGTGTCGTTGACCGCGATCTCGTCGGCCGAGACCCCCAGCACCGCGCCCTTGAGCGTCGCCGGCGAGGAGGTCAGGTCGGTGATGTCGAAGAACAGGTTGTTCCCGGTCGCGGCCTGCGTGCCGCCGGACCCGACGGTGATCGAGTACTTCACGCCGAGCATCGACTGGTGCACCACGATGCACAGTCCGTTCAGCTCGGCCGAGGCGAGCGCGGCGTGCAGGACACCGGTCTGGTCCTTCTTCCCGTCCCCGCCCTTGAGGTTCTCCGCCGCGAGTACCGCGCCCAGTCCGGTGCCGTTGAGCTCTTTCACGTTGAGGAAGAACTTCTGGTCGGAGACGTTGAAGCTCGCGGCCAGCGCGCCCTGGGTGATGGCGAACCCGAGCACCGCGACGGTGGCGATCGACGGCCCGAGCGCGCCGGCACTGATGCCCCAGCGGGTGCCCCGTTGGGTGCTGCCCTCGGCCTGCTCCAGCATCGCCGAGTGCCAGGCCTGGGCCTGCTCACGCAGCTTCATGCTGCGCACTCTCCCGCATCCCGCGCTTCGTGACCAAGCTCTTGTCCGGCACCCAGCCCACGGCCATCGACCCGCCGAGGATGCCCAACAACATCCCGATCACGAACCCGCCGAGGTTCGACAACGGGAAGGAGACCAGCGCGACCACCACGGTGATCAGCCCGGCGACCACCCGCTGCGACGGCAGGAACAGGATCACCAGGGCCATGACCGCGAGAACGACCGAGCAGATCAGGCCCAGGAACGCGCTCGACCCGGCCTTGATCAGGGCGTCGGTGGGCCCGACCGGGAGGACCGCCTGCTCGCCGGCCGCGATCAGGATCAACACCGCAGCCCAGAACGGCCTGGTCCAGCGGAACTCCCGGAACCTCCCGCGCGCGCTGGAGAGCATCAGTAGCACTCCCCGTTCTCCACACCGCTGCCCGGATGCATCTTCACGCTGATGCCGTCCAGCTTCACGGTGCCGGAGATGATCGCGCCCTGGGCGCTGGCCTGCAGCGCCCTGATCGAGCCCTCACCCGGCGCCTCGATGCCGAACCGGCCCGCCGGGGCGTCCTCGGCGCCGGCCATCTGCCGGGCGTCCTTGCCGATCTCGATCGGCAGCAGAACGTCCCCGTCGTGAAAGGCCGAGAGCGTCGTGGACTCGGTGACCAGGCTGGCCTGATCCAGGCGCATCTCCTTGGCCGTTGTCTCCCCCGAGGTGTGCAGGCGGATCGTGTACTCCCCGACCACGGGGAACTTGACCACCAGCGAGAGGCACAGGCCCTTGGTGAGGACTGCCTTGGGCAGCCCGGCGATCACCACCCCCCGGGTATCGCCGCCGTTCTTCATCCGGATCGTCGACGGGTAGAGCGTGATGCCGTTCGGCAGTTCGACCACGCCACCGTTCGAGGTGAGCTTGAGGTCCTGCCCGGACACCACGAGATTGAGCGGGATCGGACCCCGCACGGTCGCCACCACGAGCACGACCATCGCCACGAGCGCCGGGGCCAGGACCAGCGCCGTGCGGCGCCACCGGGTGCCGCCGCGGATCACTGCGGGGGCAGGTTCCACGGCACAATCGGACACCTGGCGACCATAGGGGTCAGAGCACTCGAGGGGCAGGTCGTGCGCGCGATCCGGCTGTCCCGACGCACCCTGGCCGTCACGGCCGGCGTGCTCGCCCTGCTGGTCGCCACCCTGGCCGCGACCCTCACCGTGCTGGCCGTGGAGGTCGAAGGCGTGAGCATGGCGCCCACGCTGGACGACGGCGAACGCGTCCTGCTCGAGCCGTTCAGCGGCGGGGAGACCCCGGACCGGTTCGACGTCGTCGTCACGCGCTTCACCGAGCGCGGCCCCACCGTGGTCAAGCGCGTGATCGCCCTGCCCGGCGACGGGGTCCGCATCGACGGGATGCGGGTCGAGGTCCAGCCCGCGGGCACGGGACCCTGGCTGGTGGTCGACAACCCGGCGTGGGAACGAGGCTGGTTCGCGACCCTCCCGAACTGCTGCCGACCGGACGGTGCGGGCCGGCCTCGCGGTCGAGCCCCAGACCGTGCCGGCCGGGATGCTCTTCCTGCTCGGCGAAGACCCCGACGCCTCGGAGGACTCCCGCGCCTTCGGCTGGGCGCCGATCGACCTCGTCGACGGCGTCGTGCGGTGGCGCCTCACCGCCTGGGTGGTGCCCACCGGGGTGCGATCCGATGTGCAGTTACGTGCCGTCTCATGATGGACAACCCCACGTCAGCCGCACCACGATGGGCCGTCACGTGACGGGGCGTGCGCCGTGAAGAGCGGGTGAGGAGGCGGTCTTGTCCCAGATCGTCGCCTCATCCGGGGGGCTGTTCGACTTCGAGGAGATGACGGGCCAGTCCCAGTTCGTCATCGACGTCGTCAGCATCCCGATCTTCAGCGCGTTCGCGGGGCTGATCACCAACTGGACCGGCGTCATCATGCTGTTCGCGCCGATCCGCTTCCGCGGCTTTCACTGCCCCGGAGTGAAGACGCTCTTCCCGTTCCTGCCCCGCCGCCTCCAGGTCCTGCCGATCTTCGCCCCCGGCGGCATCCTCGGCTTCCAGGGCTTCATCCCGGCCCGCGCCGAACGGATGGCCAGCATCTGCGTGGACAAGGGGTTGGCGCGCCTCGGCAGCATCCGGGACTTCCTCACCGAACTCGACCCGGACGCCATCGCCGACCAGCTCGTGCTCGTGGCCGAGCCGGAGCTCCGCTCGATGCTCGACGAGTTGATGGAGCGCGAGCATCCAGAACTGTGGGCGCAACTGCCGCCGCAACTGCAGGAGATCGTCTACCAGCGCGTGCTGCAGCGCCTCCCGGACATCGCGCACACCGCGATGCGCGCGATCGAGGAGAACATCGACGACCTCATCGACATCAAGCTGATGGTCGTCGGCCGGCTGCGCGAGAAGCCGGAGATCCTGCGCGACATCATCTACAACCTCGGGGCCAAGGAACTGCGGTTCATGACCGCGATCGGCTTCTGGCTCGGGCTCCCGCTCGGCCTCGCCCTCGCTCTGTTCCTGCACTGGGGGACCGACCTGCCGGTCATCTCCGCGGTCCCGCACTGGATCTGGGTGGTCGGCGGCGCCGCCGTCATCGGCGTGATCGTCAACATCGTCGCGATCAAGATGGTCTTCGAACCCGGGGAACCGCAGCCCCGCTACAAGTACCTGTGGAAGCAGGCCAAGTTCGCCAAGCGCCAGCACGAGGCGGCCGCGAGCTTCGGCTACTCCCTCGCGCACGAGGTCATCACGATGCCCAACATCATCACCGAGCTGGTGAAGGGCCCCCGCTCGGACAAGACCCGGGTGATCATCGAGGCGGTGATGCTGCCCGAGCTGGACAAGATCGTCGGCCCGTCCCGCACGCTGGTGAAGGCCGCGGTCGGCGCGCGCGAGTTCGACGCGATCCGCCTCGGTACCACCGGTGCCGCGATGGGCCTCGCGCCCCGCTTGCTTGACGACGTCGCCTTCACCGAGCGGCAGGCGGAGAAGATCGACCAGTTCTGCACCGAGAAGCTCCGGGAGCTCCCGCCCGAGGAGTTCATGGAGATGCTGTACTCAGCCGTGGAGCAGGACGCCTGGCTGCTCTACGTCCACGGCGGCTTCCTCGGCTTCTTCGTCGGACTTGCCCACTTCGGCATCTTCGGAGCGTGACAACGATGGCCTTCTCGCTCCCGGAGCGCTTCGACCCGCGCAAGAACTCTTTCGCCCCGCCCAGGTTCGAGGTGCCCAAGCTCGACGTTCGCCAGCTCGACGTGCGCCAGTACAGCGGCGCCGTCGGGCTGGCCAGGTTCGGCGCCACCGCCGGGCTGCACATCGCGACCTGGGCGACCGCGACCACGGTCAAGAACGCCGCCGACCTGGTCCGCGACATCAACGCCGGCGAGCCGATCACCGAGATCGTGGACGCCCGGCTGGAGACCGCCCGTTCGACGATGTGGCGCTTCCTGCGCCTGGACAAGCTCGGCGCACCGGGGCTCGTCACCCCGACCTACCCCATGCCCGCACGCGCACGGACCAGCGCGAGCCTGCGCGACCTGCGTGAGCAGGGCGACGACCTGCTGCGCCGGATCGGCGACCCCGGTGCGCGCCCGCACAACGAGCACCCCGCGTTCTCCCGGATGCTGAACGAGCTCGTGCCGGACGAGGCCCGCATCCTGCGCTTCATGGCCCTGGCCGGCCCGCAGCCGGTCGCTCGACGTCCGGACCAAGACCCCGCTCGGGGTCGGGTCGGAGCTGATCGCCGGCGGGATCAACCTGGTCGCCGAGATGGCCGGGTCCACCTACCCCGACCGCAACCAGCAGTACCTGGCCAACCTCACCCGGCTCGGGATGATCGCGTTCTCCGACGAGCAGGTGGAGGATCCGCGCCGCTACTCCTTCATCGAGGCGCAACCGGTGGCGGCGGCAGCGATGGCCCGGGCCAAGCGCGCCCACACCGTCTACCGCAGCATCGGCATCACGCAGTTCGGACAGCAGTTCTGCGAGGTCTGCTTCACCCTCGACGGCTACGACGCCGGCGGCTGGGTACGCGACGTCCGCTGACCCACCATCAGATCAGCACCGAATCAGACCCAGGGGAGGACCCTCGATGTCCAAGGAGTTGGAAGTGCGCCAGAGCGTGGCCGAGCACAAGGTCGGTGCCGGCATGGTGCTCGTCGGCCTGATCGCCGCGCTGTTGTTCGCACGCAAGCGGCTGGGCGGCAGCTAGCCCGCGGAGACCGGCGCCTTCGGAGCCGCGCGCTCCGCCGTGTCCGGTGGCACGTACTCCGGCAGGCTCCGGAAGTACTTGATCGACGCGATGTCGATCGCGATGTTCCCGATCGCCATCAGCCAGTAGATCGGGTGCGTGAAGTGGTCCGGGTCGGAGACCATCATCCAGGGCCAGAAGCCGCACGAGAGCGTCAGATAACCCCACAGGATGAACTCGCTCATTCCCTGTCGGGTGCCACGCGCCCGCATCATCGAGATGTTGAACGCCGACGCCATGATCACCGTGGTGGTCAGGCCGTAGTACTCGAGCGGGTCGTCGGTGATCGACTGGAACCACCAGAAGATCCCGTACACGAACAACTGCAGGCTCGAGTACATGAAGATCGCGCGGGCGATGCTGCAGCCCGCGCCCCAGAGGTCCTCGCGCGCGTACAGGATGATGTGCGAGATCACGACGAGTTCCATCAGCGAGAACGCGATCAGCCCGAACCAGAACAGCTTGAGGATCCAGAGCTCGTTCTTGTCGTCGTACCAGGACGAGTAGGACGCGACGAACGTGGTGTCGTGGGCGAAGTTCCAGAGGTTGGTCGCCAGCGGGATGCAGTACATCTTGTCGCGGCGCCCGGTCTTGATGGCCCCGACGTACTGCATGTAGCCACCGATGCCGGCGACCGCCATGAGGATCAGGATGATCGCCATGCTGACGCCGGAGTTGCTGTTGTCGATGACGACCTGCGGGTCGTAGCCCTCGTCCATGGCGCTCATCATGCCCGCACGAAGGTCAAGTCCACAATTACTGACATCTTGACAACTTCGTCAGTGTTGGGGACCCTCATCTCGTGGCCCTCCTCACCGACGAGGTACGCCCGGACGACGCTCGCAACAAAACCCGTCGCCCGGTGTCCCCGCTCGCGATCGCCGGCCTGGCCGGCGCCGCGACCCTCGTCCTGATCGTCCTGCTGACGGCGAAAAAGGGACCCGAGGGCCGCATCCTCGCCGACCGGCCGGTCGAGTCATACCCGCAGCTGTGGGGCTACGACCACTGGATCACCACGGTCCAGATCGCGACGCTGATCGCCACCTGTTCGTTCCTGGCGTACTTCGTTCTCTGGTCACGCAGGAACGCCCGCCTGCACCCCGCCCTGCCCGTGCTCGGCGGCCTGTTCGTGATGGGCGCATTCACCGACTCGTTCGCGAACTGGACCAGCTCCGCGGCGATGAACCCCGAGCTCCTGCACTACCCGACCGACTGGGCGTTCTTCGACGTCTCACCGACCACAGAACCGATCATCAACAAGGTCGCCTACCCGTACCTGTTCATCTTCCCGGCGCTCGCCGTCGTGACCCTGCTCCGCCGACGCGCCGCGGCGAAGGGAACGACACCGAGCCACCCGCTGTGGCGGGTCTTCGGCATCACGTTCGCGATCGCGGTCCCGATCAACTGGGTCCTGGTCAACCTCTTCATGTGCCGCATCGAGTACTGGACCTACACCCAGATCCCGGGTTGGGCGGCCGTTCGGGGCGGGACCCCCTGGCAGTACTCCTGGCACGACCCGCTGTCGCTGTCGGTCCTCACGGCGGCGACGGCCGTGCTGCTCTGGCTGAGCTACCACCGCGACACCCGCCCGCTCAAGCAGCTCGGCGTCGCCATCGTCGTCACCGCGGTCGCCTACGTGCCCTACAACGCGGTGTGGGCCTCGTTCCGCCTCACCGACAGCGGGGACACCCTCGCACCCTGGATCTACGAGAACACGAAGGTCTACGACCCCAAGGGCGACTACGCAGAAGCCGGGGTTCCGGGTCCCTACTTCGAAGGAAAGTGGCCGTGATCGCTGCAGCAATAACCGCCGAACGGGACATCACCCAGATCCCGACGATCTCCTCCGACCGCGCCGACGCGTTCTTCACGGTCTCGGCGATCCTGGCCGGGGCGTTCGTGCTCTGGGCGCTGGTCGAGCTGATCTGGAAGCGCTCGCCGATTCTCACGCTCTGCCTCGTCGGCAGCGTGCTGTGCAACCTCAACGAGCCGATCTGGGACGCCCTGGGCAAGCTGCGCTTCCACGAGGGCAACCACATCGCCTGGACGCAGTTCCCGGACATGGCGCAGCCGGTGCACTACCCGTACTGGGCGATGTTCGTCTACACCGGCTTCGGCGGCGTCGCCTGCTACGTCTTCTACAAGGCGTTCGCCTCGCGCAGCTGGACGATCTTCGCCTACGCGGTCGTCGGCCAGGCGGTGATGAACATCGTCCTCGAGGGCTTCATCATCACCAGCGCCTACGACTACTACGGCGAGCAGCCGTGGCGGATCGGTACCGACTTCCCGCTGTGGTGGGTGCCGGTGAACTACGGCGAGATGCTGGCCGGGTTCCTGCTCTGCATCGCGATCGGCAAGTGGGGCGTCTTCCGGGGTTCGCTGACCGCGATCGCCCTGGTGCCGTGCTGCTTCTCGGCCTGGCAGCTGTGGGCCGGCTGGCCGACCTACGCCACCATCAACATGGACATTCACGGTGCCTGGCGTGACCTGGCCGCACTCTCCGGCGTCGCGATCGCGGCCGGCTCGGCCTACCTGATGGGCAAGGTCCTGCTCGACCCGCCCGCGCCTGCCGCGCCGGCGCCAGTGCTGGGACAGCCCGAGCGGGAGACCATCCCGGCCTGAGGGTTCGTCAGCACCGCACGCACGAAACGGCAGCGGCGGCCACCCCCCAGGGTGGCCGCCGCTTCGTGGCTGCGTTTTAGTTGCTAGTGGTCCACGCCGGTCAGACGGAAGGTCAGGCGCGCCCTCTCGTCGGAGACCTGCCGGTTGGTCACGGTGCCCTCGGCGTCGTCGAAGTCACCGGTACCGCTGCGGACCGGGAGCTTCGCGGTGAAGTCCGAGTCCTCGATGTCGTCCCAGTCCAGCCGGACCTTGCCCGCAGCGCGGATCGTGCCGGTATCGAAGAACTGGTAGCGGACGACGCAGCGCAGGACAGCCTCGTCCGGGTCGTCGTCGTCACCGATGAGCCGCTTGAAGGTGCACGTGCCGCGGTCCTTGCCGACCCGGTCGCCGTCCTGGCGCAGGTTGGCGGTCCAGGAGAACGAGTCGCCCTCCTCCGGCATGCCGCTGAAGTCGTCGTCGAAGTCGGTCTGAACCTCGTTGACTCTGATCACGAACACATGGTCGGCGTTCGCCGGTGCCGCAGTGACCACCAGGCCGGTGGCCACCATTCCGGCAGCGCCCAACACCGCGGTGGTACGGGAAAGCGTCTTCATGGGTCCTCCAGCACCGCAAAACAGGAAAAATCATCTGGTTTCGGCTAAACCCTCGCAGACGGTCACGATTCACACCACAGAGTGCGAGTGAACCAGCGGCAATGAAACAGGCAGGAATCTGCCGAACAGTCAGTTACAGAGCGTCAGATGTGCAGGTCAGTCGCACTCGACGCCGTCACGGGGTGATTCCCCGTTGATCAGGTAGTCCTCGACCAATCGGTCGACGCAACGGTTGCCGTCGCCGTACACGGTGTGGCCGTCGCCGTCGTGGGAGACGAAGATCCCGGACTCCAGCTGCCCGGCCAGGGCCTGGGCCCAGGCGTAGGGCGTGGCCGGATCCCGGGTGGTGCCGATGACCACGATCGGGGCCGCGCCGGGCGCGGTGACCGGGCCCGGCCCGTGCTCGGGCTGGGCCGGCCAGTAGGTGCAGGGCAGGTTGCTCCAGGCGATGAACTCGCCGAACAGCGGGGACGCCTCCCGGAACCGGGGCAGGTCCGCCTCGATGTCCGCCGGCGTCCCGGCGTAGGGCCGGTCCAGGCAGTTGACCGCGTAGATGGCCTCGTTGGAGTTGTCCGGGAAACCGCCGTCGTCGCCGCGCTGCAGATAGGCATCGGCCAGGTAGAGCAGGCCGGTGCCGTCGCCGTTGTAGGCCGCGAACAGCGAGGCGCGCAGGAACTCCCAACGCGAGGCGCTGTAGAGCGCCGAGACCACGCCGAGGGTGGCCATCGCCTCGCTCAGCTCGCGCCCGGACCGGGAGCGCAGCGGGTTCTTGTCGGCGGCGTTCAGCATCGAGCGCAGCCGGGCGTCGATCTCGCCCTTGTTGTCCCCGAGCTGGCAGTCCTTCTCCTTCAGGCACGCAGCGACGAAGGCCGCCCACGCGGTCTGGAAGCCCTGCGCCTGAGCGAGTCCGAGGTCCACCAGGCTCAGCCCGGGGTCGATCGCGCCGTCGAGCACCATCCGACCGACCTTGTCCGGGAACAGCTCGGCGTAGCGGGCACCGATGAACGTTCCGTAGGAGAAGCCGAGATAGTGCAAATTCTCGTCGCCGAGCACCGCGCGCAGCACGTCGAGGTCGCGGGCGACGTTGTCGGTGTCCACCTCGCCGAGCAGCGGCCCGGTGCGCTGGTCGCAGGCGGCCGCGAACCTGCGGGCGAGCTTGTCCCAGGTGTCGATGTCGCTGCGACTGTCCATGGTGACGTCCGCGGAGAGGAAGTCATCCAGCTGACTGTCCGTCACACAATCGATGGGTTTGCTGTTCCCGGTCCCGCGTGGGTCGAAGCTGACCAGGTCGTAGGCGGCCCGTACCGGTTCGGTGATCGAGGTGTAGGCCTGCTGCAGGTAGTTCACCCCGGACGCGCCGGGCCCGCCCGGGTTGATCAGCAGCGAGCCGACGCGGCTGCCGCCGGTGGTCCGCAGCCGGGTGACAGCGAGGTTGAGCGACGGGCCCTTCGGCTTGGCGTAGTCGATCGGCACCTTGACCTGCGCGCACTGGAAGTCGCCGCCGCAGCTGGTCCAGTCGGGCTTCTGCCCGGTGAAGGCCGTGAGCGTCGCCGGGTCGATGACCGCGGGCGCGGGGCTCGGCGGCGCCGAGGATCGCGCGCGACGACGCTGGGCGACGCGCCCGCGGAGGAACTCGGCGGCGGGCGCGGAGCTCGCCGACGGCAGCGGCTCGTCGTCGTCGCCGCCGCAGCCGGACGCGATCAGGGCGAAGGCGAGAGTGCAGGCGAGGGCGGCGGCCACACGGGTGCGGGGACCCCGCCGGAACGTCATGATCGCGACCCTATGCGAGTGCGCTGTGGCCCCGGCTCACCGCCGCGTCATCTCCATGATCAGCGCAGAGCGAGGGTCATCGCCTCGACCGCCAGCAGCGGCGCGGCGTTGGTCTCCAGCGCGGTCCGGCAGGCCAGCACCGCCTCGATCCGGCGCAGCGTGGTCTCCGGCGTTGACGACGCGGCGACCTCCCGCACCGCGCTCTCCTCGGCCGCGTTCACCAGGTCCACGTCAGACCCGATCTGCACGGCCAGCACGTCGCGGTAGAACGCGACCAGGTCCACCAGCGCCCGGTCCAGCCCGTCACGCTGGGACCGGGTGGCGCGCCCCTTCTGCCGCTTCTCCAGTTCCTTCAGCGCGGCCGCGGCGCCCGGCGGCTGCTTGGCCCCGGTCCCGATCCCGAGCGCGGCCTTGAGCGCGTCCCGCTCGGCTGCGTCGGAGATCTCGGACGCCGCGGCCACGTCGGCCTTGACGGCCTCGATCAGGCGCTCCGCGGCCCGGAGGCAGGACCCGACGCTGCCGACATTGCGCGGCAGCGCGAGCACGTCCGCCCGCCGGGATCGGGCATCGGCGTCCCTGGCGAGGCGGCGGGCCCGCCCGATGTGACCCTGCGAGGCCAGCGCCGCGACCCGGGCGACGTCCTGCGGGGTCCCGTCGCGGCGGACCAGCACCTGGGCCACCGCCGTCGCGCTCGGGGTGACCAGGTGCAGCGAGCGGCACCGGGACCGAATCGTCGGGAGCACGTCCTCGGTCGCGGGCGCGCACAGGATCCAGACCGTGCGCGGCGGCGGCTCCTCGATCGCCTTGAGCAGCGCGTTGGCGGCCTGGTCGGTGAGCCGGTCCGCGTCCTCGGCCACGATCACCTGCCAGCGTCCCCCGGACGGGGACAGGGCCGCGCGACGTACCAGGTCCCGGGTCTCCTTGACCCCGATGCTGAGCAGTTCGGTGGAGAGCACCTCGACGTCGGCGTGGGTTCCGCCGAGCACGGTGTGGCACTGCGGGCACTCGCCACATCCGCCCTGCGCACACTGCAGCGCAGCGGCGAACGCGCGGGCGGCCACCGAGCGCCCCGAGCCGGGCGGGCCGGTGATCAGCCAGGCGTGACTCATCGCGCCGGGTTCGCCGGCCACGGCCGCGGCGAGCGCGGCGACCGCGCTCTGCTGGCCGACGACGTCGGCCCAGACTCCACTCAGGGCCACTGCGGGTCCTCCGGGGCATCGGGGGCGACAGGCATCGGCTTGGTCGGTGCCGGCTCGGTTGCGCCAGGGGCGGGCAGTAGCTCGCCGACGCGCTTGATCACGGCGGCGGTGATCTCGGTCGGTGGCTTGGTCCCGTCCATCACGAAGTAGCGCCGCGGGCGGCGGGCCGCGCGGTCCAGGAAGCCCTGCCGGACCCGGTGGTGGAACTCCAGCGACTCGGACTCCATCCGGTCCGGCGGCAGGAGGCGGCGCTCCGCCGCGACCTCGGGCGAGACGTCGAGCACGATCGTCAGCGCGGGCACCAGGCCGCGCGTGGCGAACCGGGAGAGCCGGTCGATGTCCGACGGCGAGAGCGCCCGTCCCGCGGCCTGGTAGGCGATCGAGGAGTCGATGAACCGGTCGGTGATCACCACCGCCCCGCGCTCCAGGGCCGGGCGGATGACGTCCTCGACGTGCTGGGCCCGGTCGGCGGCGTACATCAGCGCCTCGGCGCGGGCGGACAGCCCGAGGTCGTGCACGTCGAGCAGCATCTGGCGCAGCCGGCGGCCGATCGCGGTCGCGCCGGGCTCGCGGGTGATCACGACCTCGTGGCCACGCTCGGTCAGCCAGTCCGCCAGCCGCTGCACCTGGGTGGACTTGCCGGCGCCGTCGCCGCCCTCGAACGCGATGAAGTACCCGGTCTTGATCGGCGCGGCCAGCGGCGTCTCCTGGCGCAGCGCCGCGATCACGTCCCGGGTCAGCGAGATGCCCTTGCGGTCGTCCATGTGCCGGTAGGAGAAGAGCCCGACCATCGCGGCGACCGCGCCGGCGCCGAGGAACACCACGGCCGCCCCGCTGTAGGTGAGCGTGACGTCGTCGGTCGGGTGGAAGTCGATGCTGCCGACCGCGCCCGCCAGGGCCGGTGAGGCGGCGAGCACAGCGACCAGGGTGAGGCGCAACATCGTCTGGACGAACGCGAAGGTCCGCCCGCGGAGCTCGTCGGCCACCTCGAGCCCGATCAGGGTGTAGCCGGTGACCCAGGCGACGCCGGAGGCCAGCCCCAGCATCACCACGACCAGCACCACGACGGCCAGTTCGGGAATCACCGCGATCAGCATCAGCAACAGCCCGGCCGCGGTGATCGACATCGCGAACAGGCGGCGCCGGCTCAGCCCGGCCAACAGCCGCGGGCCCACCAGCATGCCGAGCGCGAGTCCGACGAAGACGGCGCCGAACAACGTGCCGTAGCCCGGGTTGCCGGCCCCGAGCCCGCGCACGAAGGTCGGGGCCAGGCCGACCACGGTGCCGCCGGCCGCGAACGCGCCGAGCATCCCGATCAGCAGTCCGCGCACCACGGGGGTGCCGGCCACGAACTTCCAGCCGTCGACCAGGGTGCGCCACGGACTCTCGGCGCGGGCCCGCTCCAGGTGGTCCTTGGGGATCGCCAGGGTCGCCACGGTGCCGGCCGCGACCAGGAAGGTCGTCGCGTTCAGCAACAGCGCCAGCGAGGCGGGGTGGGTGACGAAGAACTCGAACCGCGCGCCGAGGGCACCGGTGATAAGCGACAGGATGGTGAACAGCCCGGCGGCGACCGGCGCGGAGCCGTAGGTGGTGACCAGGCTGAGCTGGTTGGCCGCTTCGAGGCGCTCCCGCGGCACCAGGTTCGGGACCGTGGCCTCCTTGGCCGGGATCCAGAACAGGCTCAGCGCCTCGATCAGGAACGTCGCGACCAGCAGCCACCACAGCGACCCGACCAGCGGGATCGAGACGAACAGCGATGCCCGCCCGAGGTCGCAGACCACCATCGTGACCTTGCGGTCCAGCCGGTCCGCGACCACACCCGCGATCGGGCCGAGCAGGACGGCCGGGATCAACCGCAGGATGAAGACGCCGGCGACGGCGTAGTTCTGGTCCGCCGAACTGTCGGTGGTGAGCTCGGCCGCCATCGCGGTGATCGCGAGCAGGCCGAGCCAGTCGCCCAGGCTGGAGAGCGAGAGCGCCAGCCACAGCCGCCGGAACGGGGCGATCCGCAGCACCGCTCGCATGTCTGTGTCCCGCGCCACCGGTGGAGAATTGAGCGGCTGGTCGGACACGCGCCCACCCTATTGGCGCCTCCCGACTATCCCCGAAAGCGCATCACAGCACCGCCTCCACACTCCCGAAAGCGCAGCAGAGCACTCGCGAAAGCAAAAAGGGAGTCGTCTGCTGCACTTTCGGGGGATCAGGCGGCGCGGGCTACGGCTTGGCGGCGGCCTTGGCGGTGGCCTTCTTGGCCGGAGCCTTCTTCGCGGCCGTCTTCTTGGCCGCGGTCTTCTTGGCCCCCGCCTTCTTGGCCGGGGCCTTGCGGGTGGCCTTCTTGGCCGGGCCGCGGGCGCGGCGGTCGGCGAGGAGTTCCATGGCCCGTTCGTCAGTCAGGGTGTCGATCTCGTCGCCCTTGCGCAGGCTGGCGTTGGTCTCGCCGTCGGTGACGTAGGGACCGAAGCGGCCCTCCTTGACCACCATCGGCTTGCCGGAGACCGCGTCGGCTCCCAGCTCCTTCAGCGGCGGGGCGGCGGCCGCCCGGCCCCGAGCCTTGGGCTGCGCGATCAGGGCCATCGCCTCGTCGAGGGTGACGGTGAGCAGCTGGTCCTCGGTCTGCAGCGAGCGGGTCTCGTTGCCCTTCTTCACGTACGGGCCGTAGCGGCCGTTGGAGGCCACCACCGGCTCGCCGTCGACCTCGCCGAGGGTGCGCGGCAGGGTGAGCAGGTCGAGCGCCTGATCCAGCGTCACCTCGTCGAGCACCATCGACTTGAACAGCGACGCGGTACGCGGCTTGTCCTTCGAGCCCTCCGGGAGCACCTCGGTGACGTAGGGGCCGAAGCGCCCGTTCTTGGCCAGCACCTGCAGGCCGGTCTCCGGGTGCACGCCGAGCACGCGGTCGTCCGAGGGCGCCGAGAACAGCTCCTCGGCCTTCGCGATCGTCAGCTCGTCCGGTGGCATCTCGTCGGGGATGTTGCCGCGCTCGACCTCGCCGTCCTTCTCGCGCTCGACGTACGGGCCGTAACGCCCGACCCGCACGAAGATGCCCTCGCCGATCGGGATCGAGTTGACCTCGCGGGCGTCGATCTCGCCGACGTGGTCGGAGACCAGCTGCTTGAGCCCGGTGAGGATCGTCGGACCTGACGGACCGTCACCATTCGACGTTACCGCGGGGGTGCCCTCCGGCGGGCCGAAGTAGAACTTGGACAGCCACTCGACCATCTCGGCCTCGCCGTTGGCGATGTCGTCGAGGACGTCCTCCATGCGGGCGGTGAAGTCGTAGTCGACCAGGTGCGGGAAGTGCTTCTCCAGCAGGCCGACGACGGAGAAGGCCAGCCAGGCCGGCACCAGGGCGGTGCCCTTCTTGAACACGTACCCGCGGTCGAGGATGGTGCCGATGATCGAGGCGTAGGTCGACGGCCGGCCGATGTCGCGCTTCTCGAGCTCGGCCACGAGGGAGGCCTCGGTGTAGCGCGCGGGCGGGCGGGTCTCGTGGCCCTCCACGGTCATCCCGAGCACCGAGAGGGCGTCCTCCTCGGTGAGCACCGGCAGCCGCTTCTCGCGGTCGTCCAGCTCGGCGTCCGGGTCGTCCGCGCCCTCGACGTAGGCCTTGAGGAAGCCGGGGAAGGTGATGGTCTTGCCCGAGGCGCCGAACTCGGCGTCCTCACCGGAGCTGGACCGGCCACCGATGCGCACCGACACCGACTGCCCGGTGGCGTCCTTCATCTGCGAGGCGACGGTCCGCATCCAGATCAGCTCGTAGAGCCGGAACTCATCGCCGGACAGGCCGGTCTGCGCCGGGGTCTGGAACTCCTCGCCCGCGGGGCGGATCGCCTCGTGCGCCTCCTGGGCGGTCTTCTGCTTGGACTCATACACGCGCGGGGCGTCCGGCACGTAGTCGGCGCCGTAGAGCTGACGGGCCTGCGCGCGGGCCGCACCGATCGCGGTCTCGGACAGCGTCGTGGAGTCCGTACGCATGTAGGTGATGTAGCCGTTCTCGTACAGCTTCTGCGCGACCTGCATGGTGCGCTTGGCCCCGAAGCCGAGCTTGCGCGAGGCCTCCTGCTGCAGCGTGGTCGTGCGGAACGGCGCGTAGGGCTTGCGGGTGTAGGGCTTGCGCTCGACCTTGCGCACGGTGAACGTGCTCGAGGACAGCCGGGAGGACAGCGCACCGGCGGCGGCCTCGTCCAGGTGCAGCACGTCGGCACCCGTGAGCTCACCGACCGAGGAGAAGTCGCGCCCGGTCGCCACCCGCTTGCCGTCGACTCCGACCAGCCGTGCGACCACCGTCGTCGGCTCGTCCGCGTTCGGTGCGCGCCCGGTGTCGAAGGTCGCGTCGAGGTCCCAGTACGCGGCGGCGCGGAAGGCCATCCGCTCCCGCTCGCGCTCGACCACCAGCCGGGTGGCCACGGACTGCACCCGGCCCGCGGAGAGCCGGGGCATGATCTTCTTCCACAGGACCGGCGAGACCTCGTAGCCGTAGAGCCGGTCCAGGATGCGCCGGGTCTCCTGCGCGTCGACCAGGCCCTGGTCCAGCGTCCGGGGGTTCTCGACGGCCTCGCGGATCGCCCGCTCGGTGATCTCGTGGAACACCATGCGGTGCACCGGAACCGTGGGCGCGAGCAGCTCGCGAAGGTGCCAGGCGATGGCCTCGCCCTCGCGGTCCTCGTCTGTCGCCAGATAGAGCGCGTTGGCGCCCTCCATGGCGTCCTTCAGCTTCTTGACCTGGGCCTTCTTCTCCGCGGCGACCACGTAGAGCGGCTCGAAACCGTGGTCCACGTCGACGCCCAGGCGGGCCCAGGACTCGCCCTTGTACTTGGCCGGGACCTCGGCGGCGCCGTTCGGCAGGTCGCGGATGTGCCCGTAGGAGGACTCGACGATGTAGGAGCTGCCCAGGTAGCCGGCGATCTTCTTCGCCTTGGTGGGCGACTCGACGATGACCAGGGCACGCCCGGATCCGGCGCCGTTACGCGCCTTCTTCTCAGCCGCCACCTAGCTGCTCCCCGATTGTCCGCTCGCCCGTACTGCTGATGGCTCGTCCCACCCCGACGGGAGGCGCCGAGTCGACACGATAGCTCGCGTTCTCCCCGCCCCTCGCCACCGCACACGCGGCGGACCCGCCGCCCCGGGTGGGGACGGCGGGTCCGATTCGCACGTAACTGCAGGTCAGCCAGCAACCTCGGCCGTGGTGGACGCGCCGGTGCTTTCCTCGCTCACCGCGATGCTCTTGCGCTTGGAGTTGATCACGGCGCCGATGATGATCAGGAGCGCGACGCCCGCGATCGTGCCCCGCAGCACGTCGCTCTCGTCCTCGCCGATGGAGAGCTTGACCACCGCCGGAGCAATCAGCAGCGAGACCAGGTTCATCACCTTGATCAGCGGGTTGATGGCCGGGCCGGCGGTGTCCTTGAACGGGTCACCGACGGTGTCACCGATGATCGTCGCCTCGTGGGCCGGCGAGCCCTTGCCGCCGTGGTTGCCCTCCTCGACCAGCTTCTTGGCGTTGTCCCAGGCACCACCGGAGTTGGACAGGAACACCGCCATGAGGACACCGGCGCCGATGGCCCCGGCCAGGAAGCCGGCCAGCGGGGCCGTGCCGAGGCCGAAGCCGACGGCGATCGGCGCCATGATCGCGAGGATGCCGGGTGTCGACAGTTCCCGCAGCGAGTCGCGGGTGCAGATGTCGACGACCTTGCCGTACTCCGGCTTCTCCGTGCCCGCCATGATCCCGGGGTGCTCGCGGAACTGGCGCCGGACCTCGAACACGATGGCGCCGGCCGCGCGGGCGACCGCGTTGATCGCCAGACCGGAGAAGAGGAACACCGCCGCGGCGCCGAGGATCAGGCCGACCAGGATGTTCGGGTTGATGATGTCGAACGTGGCCAGCGCCTGCTGGGTGCGCAACCCGAGTTCTGAGGGGTCCACACCCGTCTCTTCGACGGCCTTGATGACTTCGTTGTAGTACGACCCGAACAACGCTGTCGCCGCGAGCACCGCGGTCGCGATCGCGATGCCCTTGGTGATGGCCTTCGTGGTGTTGCCGACCGCGTCGAGCGAGGTGAGCACCTCAGCGCCCTCGCCGTGCACGTCGCCGGACATCTCCGCGATGCCCTGCGCGTTGTCCGAGACCGGGCCGAAGGTGTCCATGGCGACGATGACGCCGACCGTGGTGAGCAGACCGGTACCGGCCAGCGCCACCGCGAACAGGGCCAGGATCAGAACGCCCGAGCCGAGCATGTAGGCCGCGTAGACGGCCAGGCCGATCAGCGCCGCGGAGTACACCGCGGACTCCAGGCCGACCGAGATGCCGGCCAGGATGACGGTCGCCGGACCGGTCAGCGAGGTCTTGCCGATGTCCATGACCGGACGGCGGTTGGTCTCGGTGAAGTAGCCGGTCAGCTGCTGGATCGCGGCCGCGAGCACGATGCCGATGAGGACCGCGACGACGGCGAACATCCGCGGGTCGCCGTCGACGACCGCGGCTCCCGTTTCGTCGAGCAACTGCGAGGACTGGGACAGACCCTCGTAGGAGTCGGGCAGGAACATGAACGCGGCGACCGAGCAGAAGATCGCCGAGGCAACCGCGGAGATGAAGAAGCCCCGGTTGATCGCGGCCATGCCGTTGCGGTCGCCGGGGCGCGGGGCCACCGCGAAGATGCCGATCACCGCGGTGACCACACCGATCATCGGCACGATCAGCGGGAAGACCAGGCCGTCGTCGCCGAAGGCGGCGACACCGAGGATCAGGGCGGCGACCAGGGTCACCGCGTAGGACTCGAAGAGGTCCGCGGCCATACCGGCGCAGTCACCGACGTTGTCACCGACGTTGTCGGCGATGGTGGCGGCGTTGCGGGGGTCGTCCTCGGGGATGCCCTGCTCGACCTTGCCGACCAGGTCGGCGCCGACGTCCGCGGCCTTGGTGAAGATGCCGCCGCCGACACGCATGAACATCGCCAGCAGGGCGGCGCCGAAGCCGAAGCCCTCCAGAACCTTGGGGGCCTCCTCCTCGTAGATCAGCACCACGGCCGCGGCACCGAACAGACCGAGGCCGACGGTGAACATGCCGGCCACACCGCCGGTGCGGAACGCGATCCGGGTGGCCGGCAGCTCGCCGGCCTTGCCGACCCGGGCCGCGGCCGCGACGCGGACGTTCGCGCGGACGGCCAGCCACATGCCCACGTAGCCGGTGATCGCGGAGAACACCGCGCCCACCAGGAAGAAGAGGGAGCGCCCGATCCGTTCGTTCGTGGTCTCGGCGGGGAGCGCGAAGAGGATGAAGAACGCCAGCGCCGCGAACACGGACAGGGTCTTGAACTGCCGCGCCAGATACGCGGCGGCACCCTCCTGGACCGCGCCGGAGATCTCCTGCATCTTCTCGGTGCCCTGGTCGGCCCTCAGGACCTCTTTGACCAGGTAGCCGGCTACTCCCAGCGCCATTAAGGCGACGAGCGCGACCACGAGAACAATCGTCGTGTTCGAGCCCGACAGGGAGACCGTCTCGCCGCCTTCTGCGGCGAGGTAGATCCCTGACATCAAGTCCTCCTACACGGTGGGGCCTCGGCTGCCCCGGAACGGCGCCGGGCGGATCAAGGCCCGGCATACGCGAAAATGGGGGCGGCGGACAAAAGGGACGTCCGCCGGATCAAACGCCGGGGAGTCTACGCAGGCCGCAGGGCTCAGTCGCACTCCGCCCCCGGGGCGCGCCGAGGGTTCAGATCTCGGTCGCGGGCCAGGTCATCCGGACCACGGTCCCGTCCGTGCCCGGGACGACCTGGACGTCGTCCACCAGGCCGGAGATCAGCGCCAGGCCGAGGGACTCGTCCATGTCGTCCGGGTCGGCCTCGAGCAGGTCGGCCGCGGAGGTGATGCGCGGGAGCGCGACCCCGATCGGCACCACGTCGGCCACCTCGACGCAGAAACGGCCGGGTTCGGTGTGCAGTCGCATGGAGACCGGCTCGCTCAGGCCGGAGCGGGCGTGCTGGCCGACGGCGCGGGAGCAGGCCTCCCCGACCGCGAGCCGGACCTCGTCGAGCAGGTCGTCGTCCACGCCGGACCTGCGGGCCACGGTCGCGGCGACCAGGCGGGCCGTGCGGACGTGCGCGGGCAGCGCACTGAACCGCAGGTGGACGGTGGGCACGAGGGATGTTGCCCCGGTCTGTCGAGGAAGGGTCGGGGGAAAGTCCGCCACGTCAGCCGACGGCGGTGAGTGCCTCGGAGACCGTGTCGTGGATCGGGAAGACCTTAGTCAGACCGGTGATCCGGAAAATCTTGAGGATCCGCTCCTGGGTGCAGACCAGCCGCAGGGAGCCGTCGTGGGCGCGCACCCGCTTGAGCCCGCCGACCAGCACGCCGAGGCCGGTGGAGTCGAGGAACTCCACGCCCTCCATGTCCACCACCAGGTGGTAGCGGCCGGCGTTGACCAGGTCGACCAGCTGCTCGCGCAGCTTCGGCGCGGTGTAGACGTCGATCTCGCCACCGACGGCGACAACCGTCCGGTCACCCTCGTCACGGGTGGTCAGGGACAGGTCCACGAGATCCTCCTACGGGCCGGGTCGGACCCGGCCATTCAACCAGCGATTGGCCTCCCCCTACCCGTCGGAGGTGTTTGCGACACTGCCTCACGTGAGTGGACGCGCGGACCAACTGCTCGCCGGGCTACTGCTCGGGCCCGGTCGCCGGGAGCGGATCACCCACGTGCACCGGGCCCCGGCCCGCTCCCAGCGCCAGGTGGACTGGCCGGGCTGGCTGCCCCCACTGCTGCAGGAGCGGCTGACCGCGATCGGCATCGAACGGCCCTGGGCGCACCAGGTGGCCGCCGCCGAGCACGCCCGCGCCGGGCGCTCGGTGGTGCTGTCCACCGGGACGGCGTCCGGCAAGTCGCTGGCCTATCTGCTCCCCGCGCTGACCGCGGTGCTCTCCGGCGCCGGCGCCCCGGCGACGGCGTGCCCCGGCGTCCTCTACCTGTCCCCGACCAAGGCCCTGGCCGCCGACCAGCTCGCAGCGATCGGCCGGCTCGGGTTGGCCCAGGACGGCGTGCGCCCGGCGTGCTACGACGGCGACACCCCGTACCCGGAGCGGGACTGGATCCGCAGCCACGCCAACTACCTGCTGACCAACCCCGACATGCTGCACCGCAGCCTGCTGCCGTCCCACGCCCGCTGGGCCCGGTACCTGCGCACGCTCTCGGTCGTCGTGATCGACGAGTGCCACACCTACCGCGGGGTCTTCGGGTCGCACGTGGCCCAGGTGCTGCGGCGCCTGCGCCGGGTCTGCGCCCGCTACGGCTCGGACCCGGTGTTCGTGCTGACCTCGGCCACCGTCTCCGACCCGGCCGGGTCCGCGAGCCGGCTGACCGGGCTCCCGGTGGTCGAGGTGACCGAGGACGCCTCACCCCGCGGTGAGGCCGCGTTCGTGCTCTGGGAGCCGCCGCTCACCGACCGCACCGGCGAGGGCGGGGCCCCGGTCCGCCGGACCGCGCTGGCCGAGACGGCCGACCTGCTCACCGACCTCGTGCTGAACGACGCCCAGACGGTCGCGTTCGTGCGCTCGCGCCGCGGCGCCGAGGTTGTCGCCCTGCTGGCCCGGGACGCGCTCGCCGAGGTCGACCCGGCGCTGGCCGGCAAGGTCGCCTCCTACCGGGGCGGCTACCTGCCCGAGGAGCGGCGGGCGCTGGAGACGCGGCTGCGGGCCGGGCTGGTCCGCGGGCTGGCGGCCACGAACGCGCTCGAACTCGGCATCGACGTGGCCGGCCTGGACGCGGTGGTGCTGGCCGGCTTCCCGGGCACCCGGGCCTCGATGTGGCAGCAGGCCGGTCGGGCCGGGCGCGCCGGGCAGGGTGCCCTCGCGGTGCTGGTCGCCCGCGACGACCCGCTGGACACCTACCTGGTGCACCACCCGGAGGCCCTGTTCGGGCGCCCGGTCGAGGCCACGGTCCTGGACCCGGACAACCCCTACGTCCTCGCGCCGCACCTGTGCGCCGCCGCGTCGGAGTTCCCGCTGACCGAGGCCGACCTGGATCTGTTCGGCCCGACCGCGGAGCTCGTCCTGCCGGCCCTGACCGAACGCGGCCTGCTGCGCCGGCGCCCGGCCGGCTGGTTCTGGACCCGGCGCGAGCCCGCCTCCGCCCTGGCCGACATCCGCGGGTCCGGCGGTGCGCCGGTGCGGATGTGCGAGGCCGAAACCGGCCGCCTGCTCGGCACCGTCGACGCCGGCTCGTCCCACACCCAGGCCCACGAGGGCGCGGTGTACCTGCACCAGGGGCGGCAGTTCCTGGTCCGCTCCCTCGATCTGGAGGAGTCGGTGGCCCTCGTCGAGCCGGCCGAGACCGACTACTCCACCTCGGCCCGCGAGATCACCGACATCGCGATCGTCGACGAGGGACGCAGCCGCCGTTGGGGCGCGGTCCGAGTCCACTTCGGCACTGTCGAGGTCACCAACCAGGTGGTGTCCTACCTGCGCAAGCGCCTGGTCAGCGGCGAGGTCATCGACGAGACGCAGCTGGACCTGCCGCCCCGTCACCTGCGCACCCGCGCGGTCTGGTGGACCATCACGCCCGATGCCGTGGCCGAGGCCGGGGTCGAGATCGCTGACCTGCCCGGCGCCGCGCACGCCGCCGAGCACGCCGCGATCGGCCTGCTCCCGCTCTTCGCCACCTGCGACCGCTGGGACATCGGCGGGGTGTCGACCGCCCTGCACCCCGACACGATGCTGACCACCGTCTTCGTCTACGACGGGCACCCTGGCGGAGCCGGCTTCGCCGAGCGTGGCTTCGCCGCGGCCGAGCAGTGGCTGCGCGCCACGCGGGACGCGATCGCGTCCTGCGAGTGCGCCGCCGGCTGCCCGTCGTGCGTGCAGTCGCCCAAGTGCGGCAACGGCAACAACCCCTTGGACAAGGCAGGCGCCGTCCGACTGCTCGACCGGGTCCTCGCCGAATCAGTCCCCGACGACGTCCCCGACTGTGCCGAGGACGCGACGCCGGAGTTCGCGGCTACCGGTTGAGGTGACCCTCGGCCGGGACGCCGGCCCCGGTGGACTGGGTCGGGATCATCGCGCCGCCGGGCGTGACGACCGCCGGGAACGGCGGGATCAGCGGCGCCGGCCGCTGAGCCGGGTGGGTGCCCTGCGCCAGCGAGCGCAGGAGGTCGGCGATCGCCGTCGCCTCGGCGCGGGCGACCCGGAAGTCGAAGGCAGTGCCCTCGGCGAGGACGCTGACCGTGGCGCCGGTCAGCCCGCTGCGCTTGCGCAGGACGCTGCCCATCGCGGTGACCGCGACGACCGCCGCGCCGGCCCCGCGGACCCACTCGAGGCGGTCCACGTAGACGGTGACGTCGGCGGTGGCGCCGTCGAGCTGAGCGGTGAAGGTGCGCAGCGGCGTGGACATGATCCCCCGTTGTGATGCGGTCGGCGTCTGAGAAGTGCACCGGTTGGACGCAGCCGCGGAGGCGCCGGTTCCGAAGGGCTCATTGCTCCGGATCCGGGCCTTCCGGACCTTCCCGACACCCCTCGCCTGCCCGGGCTGTGGACCGCACGGCCGTCGCGACCCCCAGCCACCGCACGTGCCGGACGACCTCGACCCGCACCGTCCCGCCCTCCGCCACGCACCTGACCACCTCGACCGCGTTGGCCGCCGCCACCCGCTCGGCCGCCCCGCACTGTGGATAAACCGCATCCAGGGGTGTCACCCCTACCTGCGGTTTATCCACAGCCGCAGCCAGGGCGGCCAGATCCGCGGCCGCAGCGACCTCGTGACGAATCGTCAGTGCACGGGTGACGGTGACTCCGAGCAACCCGGCGAAGCCGATCACCGTCACCGCGACCAGGACGAGGACCGCCCCGGCGCCCCGGTCGTTCCTCGCGCGCGTCACCGCTCCACCTCGGCGACCGCGGACCCGCCGACCGTGAGAGCGGGCACCGGGAACGGGCCGGGCGCCGTGGTGCGGGCGCGGACCGTCACGGTGACCAGCCCGCCCCGCCGTTCCAGAGACAGCCGGGCCCCGGGCGGTCCGGTCCGCTCCACCAGCGCCCGCACCGCGGCGTCGGAGTCCCCGCGGGCCGCGGCCCGGGCCCCGGCCCTCGCGGCGTCGGTGCAGTCCATCGCCAGCCCCCCGGCGGAGACGGCCCACAGTGCGAGCCCGAGAACGCCGAACAGGACCGGCATCGCCAGGGCGAGCTCGACGGTCACCGCGCCGTGCTCACCCCTGACCCCTTCTTTCTGGGCCGGCTCAGAACGACGTGGAGAGCGCATCGGTGATGAGCTGACTCATCCGCGACGCCACGGCGTCCCCGGTCAGGATCTTCATCAGCACCATCGCGAACGCCCCCGCGGCCAGCGTCCCGATCGCGTACTCGACCGTGCTCATGCCGCGGTCGTCCTGCGGCACCTTCGGTAGCCACTTCATCCCGTTCCCCCTGTCGATTCGATCGGTCGATCGCTGACGCTGCGTCAGCGAGTCAGAAGTCCGGCCCCGAGGTCGAGCACCACCGGCACGACGCCGAGGCAGACGAAGGCCGGCAGGAAGCACAGCCCGAGCGGCACGGCGGCGAGCACCGTCAGCCGGGCGATCGCAGCGTCGGCCGCCACCCGCCGGGCCAGCCGCTGCCGCCGGGCCTGACCGGCGACGGCAGCGGCGACCGCGGTCCCGGACTCCACCGCCCTGGCCAGCGTCCGGCCGAGCGCGGCCAGTTCCGGCCTGACCTCCAGCTCCCGCCAGGCCCGGCCCGGATCGGCGCCGGCCCGCACCCGGGCCGCGGCCCCGGCGAGGTGGTCCGCGACCGGCCCGGGCCGGGCCCGGGCCACCGCCTCGACCGCGTCCACCGGCGCGCACCCCGCGGCCAGGCAGGCCGCGAGCAGATCCGCGAGCGCCGCCGCCTCGGCCACGTCCCGCAGGCGCTGCCGCCGGTTCATGCCAGCACCTCGACGCGGCGGGCCATGCGGTGGAGCCAGAGCACCCCGGCCGCGTCCAGGCCGAGCCCGAGCACAAGCAGCGCGAACCCCGACGGGGTCCCCAGCAGCACCCGCCAGGGCCGGGCGCCGGCGGACGCGGCCAGGCCCATGCCGACCAGGGGCAGCGCCGCCAGCAGCCATCCGGTCGTGCGGACGCCGGCCAGCTGGGCGCGCACCCGGGCCTGGTGCGCCGACCGTTCCCCCGCGGCCGCGGCCACCTCCTCCAGCGCGCCGCCCAGGCCCGCACCCGTCACCTCGGCGACCTGCCAGCAGGCGGCGACGTCGCGCAGGTCGCCGGCCCCCGGCTCTTCCGCCCCCGCCGCCAGCGCCGACCCGACGTCCCCGTCCCCGGCCGCGGCCGCCCGCACCCTCTCGCCCCAGGGCCCGGCGGGCTGGCCGTCCAGGGCAGCGACCACCGCCGCCCGGGCGGGCCGGCCCGCGCGCACCTCCGCGGCCAGCGCGGAGGCGAACTCCACCACCCGGGTCCGCTCCGCCTCGGACCGGCGCCGCGCGCCCGGCCGCCGGTGCGGCAGCCGGGGAAGCCGCGTCGAGCCGGCCGGTGCCGGCCCGAGCCGGTCCAGGCCGCGCCCCGCCCCGGGCCGGAGCAGCCCGACCGCCACCGCGGCGGCCAGGGCCGCCAGCAGGCTCATCTCGGCTCCGGCACGGCCACCGACCGCGCCTCCAGCAACGACCCGAGCTGCTCGTAGGCCGGACCCACGAGAACCCGCCCGGCGCGGAACCGGACCGCGCGGACCAGGCGGACGATTCCGTCCGAGCCGCGCCGCGGCACCGCGATACCCGTCACCCGCCGGGTCCCGCCCTCGCGATCGAGGTGCACCACGGCGTCGATGCCGGCGGCCAACTGGGCGTGCAGCGCGTCGCGGCCCATCCCGGCCGCGGCGGCCAGCGCCTCCAGCCGGGCCGGCACCGCGGCCGCCTCATTGGCGTGCACGGTCCCCCCGCCGCCGCGGTGCCCGGTGTTGAGCGCCGCCAGCAGGTCGATGACCTCGCCGCCGCGGACCTCCCCGACCACCAGCCGGTCCGGGCGCATCCGCAGCGCCTGCCGGACCAGCTCCCGCACCGGCACGGCCCCGGCTCCCTCGACGTTGGGCGGGCGCGCCTCCAGCCGGACGACGTGCGGGTGCTCCGGATCCAGCTCGCGGGTGTCCTCGACAAGCACGATCCGCTCGTCCGGGGCGACCAGCCCGAGCAACGTCGCCAGCAGCGTCGTCTTCCCGGTGCCGGCGCCGCCGGAGACCAACAGGGCCAGCCGGGCCTCGACGAGGGCCTGCAGCCACGGTGCACCGTCTGCCGGGACGGTCCCGGCTCCGACCAGGTCGGCCAGGCTGAAACGGGCCCGGCGCGGCACCCGCAGGGAGAGCGCGGTCCCCCGCACCGCGATCGGCGCGAGCACCGCGTGCAGCCGGGTGCCGTCCGGCAGCACGGCATCCGCGAACGGCACGTTGTCATCGAGCCTGCGGCCGGCGGCCCCGACCAGGCGCTGGGCGAGCCGGCGGACGGCTGCCTCGTCCCCGAGGTCGACCGCGGCCCGGACCAGCCCGTCCCCCCGGTCCACCCAGACCTCCCCGGGTCCGTTGACCAGGACGTCGGTCACCCCCGGCTCGGCGAGCAGCGGCTCCAGGGCACCGACCGGCCGCGACCGGCCCAGCCGCGGGACGTCCGGCGCGGTCACGCGGCCACCTCCCGGGCCAGGGAGTCCAGGAACCGGCCGCACAGCGCGGCCAGCGGGCTGCGGTGCTGGACCGCCGGCGGCTCGCCCCGCTCCTGCCGACTCGCGCGCCGGGGCTCCGGGCGCAGTGAGCCGACCAGCGGCAGCCCCAGGCTCGCCGCGATCATCTGCGGCGAGAGCTCGGCCGGTGACGGTCCCCGCACGACGACCCGCAGGTCGGTGGCGTGCTCCTCCAGCGCGGCCACCACCCGGGCGGCGGCCGCGACGGAGCGGACGTCGGCCGGGACCACCACCAGCACCGGCCCGCCGGCGGCCAGCGCCGGCTCCGAGGTCAGGTCCGGGTGCTGGCGCGGCAGGTCCACGACCACCAGGTCGCTCCCCCGGCGCCCCGCCGCCAGTGCGACGTGCATCGCCTCCGGCGGCACCCGCAGCACCTTGCTCCGGTCCCAGGACAGCAGGCTGAGCGGCCCGAACGAGGGCAGCGCCCGCCGCAGCGCGGCCGCGTGAACCCGCCCGTGGACCTCGGCCAGGTCCGGCCAGCGGAACCCCTCGGCGTGCTCCTCGCCGAGCAGGAAGTCCAGCCCGCCCCCGAGCGGATCGCCGTCGATCAGCGTGGTCACGATGCCGCGGTTCGCCGCGGTCACGGCCAGTGCCGTCGCCAGGGTGCTGGCCCCGGCCCCACCCCGGCCACCGACCACGCACACCGTCCGCCCGGCGGCGCGCGGGCCCTCGGCGGCGTCGGCGAGCCGCTCCGTGAGCCAGCCCGCGCAGTCGGGGAGGATCGCGACCTGCTCGGCGCCGATGCCCAGCGCCTGCTGCCACACCGCCCCGTCGTCCGGGTCCCGGCCGACCAGGATCGTCGCCGCCCGGCGGGGCAGCGCGCGGCGCGCCACCGCGGCCGCGCAGTCGCTGCCCACCAGGACCAGCGGCGCCGCCCGCCAGGACCGGCGCACGGCTCCGGGGTCGGCCGCCACCTCGGGCTCCGCGCCGGCGGCCACCGCCAGCCGCAGCAACTCCTCGAGCAGGAGCGGATCCGCGGTGAGGATCAGCGGCCTCGCCGGATCGGCCGGTGGGTCTGGCGGCGGATCGGGCGGTGAGTGGAATGCGGACAACGGGCCCCTCCCAGGTCGGTGCGATGCACCAGAGGGTGGGCCGCCGAACCCACTGCCGGGCGGTCGGGCGCCGAGGCTGTGGATGAAAAACCGTTAGCTCCCGATCTGTGGAAAAGATCGGGAGCTAACGGTTTAAAAAGGACGGCCCCCGCCGGGGGGGAGAGCGGGGGCCGTCACCACAGTCCGACTCGGGGGGGAGGAGCCGAACCGGGATAGGCACGGTCATTTCGACCGGCACCTCACATGGTGTACCCGGCGGAGGTGTCTCGTAAACAGGCGTCGGGCGCGAGTCCGTAAAAACTTCACCGTGCGCTCTATTGTCGATCGCGTGCCCGAACCCGCGATCCGTCCGTGGCGGGGACCGGTCCGCGCCGCGGCGTTCTTCGATCTCGACAAAACCGTCATCGCGAAGTCGAGCGCGCTCACCTTCTCCAAGCCGTTCTATCGCGGCGGCCTGATCAACCGTCGCGCGGTGCTACGCAGCGCCTACGCACAGTTCGTCTACCTGGCCGGCGGCGCGGACGCCGACCAGATGGAACGGATGCGCAAGTACCTCTCCGAGCTCTGCGTCGGGTGGGACATCACGCAGGTGCGGGAGATCATCAGCGAGACGCTGCACGAGCTCATCGACCCGCTGATCTACGACGAGGCGGCGGACCTGATCGAGGAGCACCACCTGGCGGGCCGCGACGTGATCATCGTCAGCACGTCGGGCGCGGAGATCGTGACACCGATCGGTGAGCTGCTCGGCGCGGACCGCGTCATCGCCACCCGGATGGCCACCGACGAGAACGGTCTGTACACGGGCGAGATCGAGTTCTACGCCTACGCCGAGAACAAGGCGGCCGCGATGCGCGACCTTGCCGAGACGGAGAACATCGACCTCGACCGCTCCTACGCCTACAGCGACTCGGGCACCGATGTGCCCATGCTCGAGGCGGTCGGACACCCGCACGCGGTCAATCCGGACCGCGCTTTGCGCAAAGAGGCCGCGGCCCGCGGCTGGCCCGTGCTGGTGTTCAGCAAGCCGGTCTCGATGCGTTCGCGCATGCCCACGATCCCGCGTCCGAGCCGTTCGGTGGTGGCCGCCACCGCGGTCGCGGCCGGCGCGGCCGCGGCCGCCGCCGTGCTCTGGATCGCCCGTCGTTCCTGACCGACCGGACAGTCACGACGGCGTACTTCCGAGTAGCTCCACGGCTCATTTCGGACGCCTCCGGAGGTTCACCCTCGACGCGCCGACGGGCTCCGGAATTAACCCCCGACACCCCTTCCGCGAAGCCGCGGATCGGAGTAGACCTGATCTCGAGACAGTTGGACCGGACGCCGGTCGCGCGACGGTTTCGAGCCAGCTGGATCGCAGCGCCACTCGGGTACCCACGCGGACTATCTGCCCATGTACGGGCCGTCGTGACAGGCTGGTCCTGGTCCGGCGATTTTGATAAGTGCACGCTTGGTTAGCCAGGGTTGACGCAACCTTCGCGGCGGCGCCCCTCCAGAAGGGGCGCCGTTCGCCTGTCAAAACCCCTGACGTTGCGTCAGATCACTGACTGGCTCACCGAACTGTGTGAAATCACCGGAGGGCCACGCACACCTTGAGCGCGTCGCCCGCTCCGAGCTCGAGCGCGCGGGCGCAGTGCCGCACCCAGTCCGCGACCCCCTCCGGCGTCCCTGACGCGTACCCGGCCAGCGCGATCTGATACTCCGTCAGACCAAGCTGGACGTGGCCGACCTCGGGCGCGACCACGCCACCGCGGTCCAGGCCACGCTGCATCAGCACACACCGCGCAGCAGCCCGTGCGACCAGCCCCGACCACACCCCGAACGCCTCCGTCGCGAGCACCTCGGCATGCACCAGTGCGGCCACCACGACCGCCGGCGCAGCCGTCGGCGCGGTCAGCGTGTCGGCCAGCAGGTCCAGCCGCTCCGCGGCCGCCGGCGTGGCCGGCCGGCCCAGCGAGGAGTCCGCCGCATTCGCCTCCGCGGCCGCCACCACGTGCAGCCGGGCCAGGGCCTGCAGCGGTGCCTTCGCCCACACCGGGGCGACCAGACCGATCTCGGTGGACAGCCGCACCGCACCCCGGGCCGTCGCGCCTGTCGTCGGGTCGTCGAAGGCCGAGCCCGTGCGCAGCGCCTCCTCCTCCACGTCCACCCCGGACAACGCGGCCGAGGCACGAGCTCCGCGCAACGCGGTCACGGCGACCACGTCGTGCGCGCGCAGCCGGAGCGCCGGCAGTCCGGTGAGCCGGTCGACCGCGGCCCGGGCCCGCAGGCCCGCCTCGGCGACGCCCGGCAGGGCGGCCACTACTGCGAATGGATCGGAGGCGGACACGGGCGGTCACGCTAGCGGGCAAGCGCGGCAGACGGATTTGCCACCTTTGGGTGGGCCGCAGGTGGGAGAAAGCTGACTCCGCGGTGTCCGCCATCTAGATTCGGCCCTGTGGGCGACCTGACGGGTGCTCTGACGCTCGCGATCGCCGCAGCGGCCGTGGCGATAGCGGTCCTCGTCCTGCGCCGGTTCAACCCGTGGCGACCCGACCTCGGCACCAGTGCCGACCAGGCAAGCTTCGAGACCCTGCACCTGGCCTCGCTGGCCGCTCCCGCCCTGCGCGGCGGCCTGACCCAGGCCGGCACCTCCCGCGCCATCAAGCCGCTGCGCACGCTGCTGGGCAGCCGCGCGGTGGCCATCACCGACGGCCAGCGCCTGCTCGCCTGGGACGGCGACGGCCAGGCGGCCCTCGGTGAGCAGGCCGTCAGCCATGCCCAGACCGCGATGGACACCGGACGCAGCCAGGTGCTCGAGGCGACCTCCCTGAACGGCGAGCAGATCCGCGAGGTCGTGGTCACCCCGCTGGTCTCGGGCACCACGGTGATCGGCACGCTCGCGGCCTACGTCGATTCCAGCTCCGCGGGCCTGATCCGCGCGGTTGACGAGGTCGGCAGCTGGGTGTCCGGCCAGCTCGAGCTGGCCGAGCTCGACGCCACCCGGACCCGGGTGGCCGAGGCAGAGGTGCGGGCGCTGCGCGCGCAGATTTCGCCGCACTTCATTTACAACTCGCTGAACGCGATCGCCTCGTTCGTGCGCACCGACCCGGACCGGGCCCGCGAACTGCTGCTGGAATTCGCCGACTTCACGCGCTACACCTTCCGCCGGTCCGGCGACTTCACCACACTGGCCGACGAGCTTCGCGCCATCAACGGTTACCTGCTGCTCGAGCGGGCACGGTTCGGCGAGAGACTCAACGTGACGCTGCGGGTCGCCCCCGAGGTACTTCCGGTCTCCATGCCGTTCCTCTGCCTGCAGCCCCTGGTGGAGAACGCCGTGCGGCACGGCTTGGAGACAAAGGATGGACAGGGCACAGTGACGATCCTCGCCGAAGACGCGGGCGCGCACTGTCTGATCAGCGTCGAGGACGACGGGGTGGGGATGGCGCCGGAGCGGGTGCGCGAGGCGCTGTCCGGCGAACCGGGCTCCGATCACGTCGGGCTGGGTAACGTCGACGAGCGCCTGCGCACGATCTTCGGGGACGCCTACGGCCTGACCGTGGCCACCGCCCCGGGCGCCGGCACCAAGGTCAGCTTTCAGGTGCCGAAGTTCCAGCCCGGGGTGCACGCATGACGACACCGGCAGGAAACGGCGACAAGAAGCTGACCGTGCTGGCCGTCGACGACGAGGCCCCGGCGCTGTCCGAGCTGGTCTATCTACTGCGCCAGGACGAGCACATCGGCACCGTGCTGTCCGCCGACAGCGGGGCCGAGGCCCTGCGTCAGCTCGGCCTGCACACCATCGACGGCATCTTCATGGACATCCGGATGCCGGGCCTCTCGGGTGTGGAACTGGCCACCGTGCTCGCCCAGTTCCGCAACCCGCCCCCGATCGTGTTCGTCACCGCGTTCGACTCGCACGCGGTCGACGCCTTCGAGCTCAAGGCCGTGGACTACGTCCTCAAGCCGGCCCGCCCGGAGCGGCTGGCCGAGGCGGTGCGGCGGCTGGTCGCACGGGTCAACGCGGTCAACGCCCCGCCGGCGCCCGCACCGGTGACGGCCGCGCCACCGGACGACGAGACCATCCCGGTCGAGCTCGGCGGGGTCACCCGGTTCATCTCGCGCAGCGAGGTGCGCTACGTCGAGTCCCACGGGGACTACGCCCGCCTGCACACGGCGGACGCCACCCACCTGGTGCGGGTACCGATGGCGACGCTCGAGGAGCGGTGGCGCGACGCCGGCTTCATCCGCATCCACCGCAGCTACCTGGTCTCGCTCGCCCATGTGACCGAGGTCCGGCTCGCCACCGGCCGCTCCAGCGTCGTGCTCGGGACCGAGGAGCTGACCGTGAGCCGGCGGCACACCCGCGACCTGCGCGAGGTTCTGGTCCGGCGGTCGCGGCCGACGGCCGCCGGTAGTCCGTCCACCAGCGAACGCGAATGAACGAGGTCGACCGCTCCAAGCGGGTCGTCGTCACCAGTCCTCGCGCCCGGGCCACCGGCCCCGCGCAGCGCGGTGTGCTCGACCTCGACGAGCAGACCACGGTCGGCGAGGTGTACCTGCGCTCGCTGATGCGCACGCAGCTGGGGCTGGCGCTGACGGTCTGCCTGACCGTGCTGATCGTGGTCGCGGGCCTGCCGCTGCTGTTCGACCTGTGGCCGGAGATCCGCAGCGACCGCGTGTTCGGTCTGGGTGTTCCCTGGCTCGTGCTCGGCGTGCTCGCCTACCCCGCCCTCGTGTTCGGCGGCTGGGCCTACGTGCGCGCCGCGGAACGCAACGAGACGCGGTTCGCGGCCTTGGTCGAGCGCCGGAGCAGCACGGGTGAGTGAGCACCGGTGAGTGAGACCCGGTGAGCGAGGGTTACGGCATCGCGGCCATCTCGCTCGTCGTCGCGCTCACCGTCATCATCGGCGCGTTCGGCCTGCGGATCTCGCGCACCACCTCGGACTTCTACGTTGCCTCGCGCACCGTCTCACCCCTGTGGAACGCCTCCGCGATCGGCGGGGAGTATCTCTCGGCCGCGTCCTTCCTCGGCGTCGCCGGGCTGATCCTGGCCTTCGGCGCGGACCTGCTCTGGCTGCCGGTCGGCTTCACCGGCGGCTACCTGATCATGCTGGTGCTGGTCGCCGCGCCACTGCGGCGATCCGGTGCCTACACGCTGCCGGACTTCACCGAGCTCCGGCTGAACTCAACCCGCCTGCGCGCGCTGTCCAGCGTGCTCGTGGTGGTGATCTGCTGGCTCTACCTGATGCCGCAGTTCCAGGGCGCGGGCCTGACCCTGCGTACGGTCACCGGCGCTCCGCTGTGGACCGGCGAACTCATCGTGGCGATCGTCGTGGTGACCACCGTCGCCGCCGGCGGGATGCGCTCGATCACCTTCGTGCAGGCCTTCCAGTACTGGCTCAAGGTGACGGCGATCCTGCTGCCCGCCGCGTTCCTCTTCCTGGCCTGGAACTCCGACAGCTCCCCGTCGTTGACCCGCGACGCGCTACCCCGCTTCGCCGAGGCGACCAGCGTCACCGCCCCCGAGGACCTGCGGATCCGGGTGAGCGAACCGGTGGTGCCGCGCGTGACCGGCGTGGTGGACGGACGCACCTACTCCGGCGGCATCGCGCCGCTTCCGCCGGGGTTGCACACCGTCGAAGAGGGCACCCGGCTGGACTTCGCGCCCGGTTCCGTGGTGCCGGTCGAGGAGGACCTGCCCGCCACCACCGACGAGGCCTGGTCGCAGCCGTTGTCCGGGGGCCGGGAGCACGGGCTCTACACGACGTACTCGCTGATCATCGCCACGATGCTCGGCACCATGGGCCTGCCCCACATCCTGGTGCGCTTCTACACCAACCCCGATGGCGGCGCGGCCAGGCGCACGACGCTCGCGGTGCTCGGACTGCTCGGGCTGTTCTATCTGGGCCCGACACTCTTCGGTGCGCTCGGGCGGATCTACGCCCCCGACCTGCTGATGACCGGACGGGTCGACTCGGTCGTGCTCGAGCTGCCGTCGCGGATGATCGGCGGTGTGGGCGGCGACCTGATCTCCGCCCTGGTCACCGCGGGCGCGTTCGCCGCCTTCCTGTCCACCGCCGCCGGGCTGACCATGTCGGCCGCGGCAGTGCTGTCCCAGGACGTGTTCCGCAGCGGCGCGGTGCGCACCTTCCAGCTGGCCGCGGTTCCGGCCGCCCTGATCCCGTTCCTGTTCGCCCTCGGCGCCGGCGGCATCGCGGTCGGGGACGCGGTGAGCCTCGCCTTCGCGGTCGCGGCCTCGACGTTCTGCCCCCTGCTCGTGCTCGGGGTCTGGTGGCGACGGCTGACCACGGTGGGCGCCGCCGCCGGCATGATCGTGGGCGGGGGGTCCGCCACGGCCGCCGTGCTCGCCACGATCCTCGGTGGCCCGTACCACGGCTGGACCGGGGCGCTGCTGGCCCAGCCGGCCGCGATCACAGTCCCGGCAGCGTTCACCGTGATGATCGTGGTGTCACTGCTGACGCCCCGTCACATCCCGCCGAACATCCACCGCATCATGGTCCGGCTGCACGTGCCGGAGGGCCTCGCCCAGGACAGCGGGGACTTCACCCGGTAGGCGGCCCTCGGACCGATGACCCTCAGAGCTTGCGGGCGAGGGTGAGGCCGTCCGCGAGCGGCAGCAGCACCGACTCGACCCGGTCGTCGGAGCTGACCCGGTCGTTGAACTCGCGCAGGGCGATGGTGTCGCCGTCGGTCACCGAGGCATCGACGACCTTGCCCGACCACAGAGTGTTGTCCACCAGGATCACTCCGCCGGGACGCAGCCGCGGCACGATCTGCTCCCAGTAGCCCAGGTAGCCGGTCTTGTCCGCGTCGACGAACGCGAGGTCGATGGCCGCATCGGCCGGCAACGCGGACAACGTCTCCAGGGCCGGCGCGATCCGCAGGTCGATCCGGTCGGCCACGCCCGCGCGCTCCCAGTACTTGCGCGCGATCGCGGTGTACTCCTCGCTCACATCGCAGCACAGCAACCGTCCGCCCGGGGCCAGGGCACGGGCGAGGCAGATCGAGGAGTACCCGGTGAAGGTGCCGACCTCGACCGCGAAGCGGACCCCGACGACCCGCGCCAGCAGGGCCATGAACGCGCCCTGGTCGGGCGCGATCTGCATGCTGGAGACGCCGCCCATCGCCGCGGTGTCCGCGGCCAGGTCACGCAGTACGTCGTCCGGTGCCGGGGCGTGCGCGGCGACGTAGTCGAAGATCTCGGGGGCAAGCAGGCTTGATCGCGGAGACATGCGCGCAAGCTACCCCGGCGCAGGATCCGGACCCGGCGGCAGGGGCACCGGGGCATCGGCGTGCTCAAGAATGTGCAGTTGCAGTTCCGCGACCAGGCGGTCGGTCGGGTCCTTGAGGTCCAGGCCGGTCAGCTCCTGCATCCGGCGCAACCGGTACCGCAACGTGTTCGGGTGCAGGAGCAGCGCCTCGGCCGCCTTCGGCACGTCACCGGCGTGGTCGAAGAAGGCCCGCAACGAGCGGATGTAGTCCGAGCGCCCGGCCGAGTCCAGCCGGCGCAGGGTGGCGATCGGTCCGCCCAGCATCTCCGGGCGCTCGGCCGCGATCGAGCGGATCAGCCCGAGGATCGGATGGCCCGCGTCGGTGGCCGAGGCGGAGGCGTGCGGGGGCGCCACGTCCCGCCCCCGCATCGTGTCCTCCATGGTCAGCTCAGTCCTCGCTCGCCGCGCTGGGCAGCTTGGCCGCGATCAGGTCCATCACGGCGGAGTCGGCCAGCGTGGTCGCATCGCCGATCTCCCGGTTCTCCGCGACGTCGCGCAGCAGGCGGCGCATGATCTTGCCGGAGCGCGTCTTGGGCAGTTCGGCGACGACCATGATCTGCCGGGGCTTGGCGATCGCGCCGATCTCCTTGGCCACGTGCGCCCGCAGTTCGGCCACCACGTCCGCCCCGCCGTCGCCCGCGCTCCCGCGCAGGATGACGAAGGCGCAGATCGCCTGGCCGGTGGTCGCGTCCGTGGCCCCGACGACGGCGGCCTCCGCGACCTTCGGGTGCGAGACCAGCGCCGACTCGACCTCCGTGGTGGAGATCCGGTGGCCGGAGATGTTCATGACGTCGTCCACGCGGCCGAGCAGCCACATGTCGCCGTCCTCGTCCTTCTTCGCCCCGTCACCGGCGAAGTAGAGACCCTCCCAGCGGGACCAGTACGTCTCCTTGAAGCGCTCCGGGTCGCCCCAGATGCCGCGCAGCATCGCCGGCCACGGCTCGGTGAGCACCATGTAGCCGCCGTGCCCGTTCTCCACCGACTGGGCGTTGTCGTCGACCACGTCGGCGCCGATGCCCGGCAGCGGCCGCATCGCCGAACCCGGCTTGGTCGAGGTGACCCCCGGCAGCGGGCTGATCATGATCGCGCCGGTCTCGGTCTGCCACCAGGTGTCGACGATCGGGGCCTGGTCGCCACCGATCACCCGGCGGTACCACATCCAGGCCTCGGGGTTGATGTTCTCGCCGACGGACCCGAGCAGGCGGATCTTCGACAGGTCGAACTTGTTCGGGACCTCCTCGCCCCACTTCATGAAGGTCCGGATCGCGGTCGGGGCGGTGTAGAAGATCGACACCTTGTACTTCTGCGCGATCTCCCACCAGCGGCCCTGGTGCGGGGTGTCCGGGGTCCCCTCGTACATCACCGAGGTGGCCCGGTTCGCCAGCGGCCCGTAGACGATGTAGGAGTGCCCGGTGACCCAGCCGACGTCGGCGGTGCACCAGTAGACGTCGCTGTCGGGCTTGATGTCGAAGACGTTCTTGTGCGTGTACGCGCACTGGGTCAGGTAGCCACCAGTGGTGTGCAGGATGCCCTTCGGCTTGCCGGTGGTGCCCGAGGTGTAGAGCAGGTAGAGCGGGTGCTCGGAGTCGAAGGCCTCCGGGGTGTGCTCGTCCGAGGCCGAGTCGACGACGTCGTGCCACCAGACGTCCCGGCCCTCGGAGTTCCACTCGACGTCCTGGCCGGTGCGCCGGACCACCAGGACGTTGCGCACGTCCGGGCACTTGCTCACGGCCTCGTCGACCGCGGGCTTGAGCGCGGCGGCCGCGCCGCGGCGGTAGCCGCCGTCGGCGGTGATGATCACGCGGGCGTCGGCGTCCTGGACGCGGGAGGCCAGCGCGTCGGCCGAGAAGCCGCCGAACACGACCGAGTGCGGGGCGCCGATGCGCGCACACGCGAGCATCGCGACCGCGGTCTCCGGGATCATCGGCATGTAGATGCAGACGCGGTCCCCGGTCTGCACGCCGAGTGCGATGAGCGCGTTGGCGGCCTTGGAGACCTCGCGCTGCAGATCGCCGTAGGTGATGGTGCGGGTGTCCCCGGGCTCGCCCTCCCAGTGGAAGGCGACCTGGCTGCCGTGGCCGGCCTCGACGTGCCGGTCCACGCAGTTGTACGCGACGTTGAGCTTGCCCCCGATGAACCACTTCGCGAAGGGCCGTTCCGACCAGTCGAGGACCTCGGTCCATCTCTCCGCCCAGGACAACGCCTCGGCCTGCTCGGCCCAGAAGGCGAGCCGATCCTTCGCGGCGTGGTCGTACAGGTCCGCCTGGGCGTTGGCGGCCGCCGCGAACTCGGCCGGCGGGTCGAAGCGACGGTCCTCGTGGGAGAGGTTGGAGAGGGCGTCGGAACTCACGTCAGGTCCTCCGTGGGCTGTTCAAGGGCAGAACCGGATCGCCTCCCGGTGCCCCTCCATTGGGGCACCGGGTAGGCCTCGACGTTCTGACTGGCGTTGTCGTGCGCACCACGCGCGTGGTGAACCAGTCCTCAGTGCTCGGTTGCCTTCTCGGCACCGGCGCCGGTGAGCGCCCGCACCTCGAAGTTCTCGTACGCCTTCTGCGTCTCCGGCTCCTTCGAGGTGAGGGTGCCGATGATGCCGAACAGGAAACCGGCCGGGATCGAGATGATGCCCGGGTTGGCCAGCGGGAAGTACGACCAGTCGTTGTTCTCGAACAGCGCCGTGGCCGAGCCGGAGACGTTCGGCGAGAAGATGATCAGCCCGAGGCAGGTGGTCAGCCCGCCGTAGATCGACCACACCGCGCCCCGGGTGTTGAACCGCGGCCAGTACAGGTTGAACAGGATCGCGGGCAGGTTCGCCGACGCCGCAATCGCGAACGCCAGCGCGACCAGGAACGCGATGTTCAGATCCTGGGCGAACAAACTGAGCACGATCGCGATGGCGCCGATCACGAACGCGGCGATCCGCGCGACCTTGACCTCCTCCTGCTCGGAGCACGTCGCCCTTCTTGACCACGTTGGCGTAGAAGTCGTGGGAGAACGAGGACGAGGACGCCAACGTCAGGCCTGCGACGACCGCCAGGATCGTCGCGAACGCGACCGCGGAGATGAACGCGAGCAGGATCGCCCCGCCGACGGTTCCGTCACCGCCGCCGACTTCCTCGGCGAGCAGCGGCGAGGTGAGGTTGCCTCCGGCGTCCGCTGCCTTGATCGTGTCCGGGCCGAGCAGGGCCGCCCCGCCGAAGCCGAGCACGAGCGTGCACAGGTAGAAGCCACCGATGATCGCGATCGCCCAGTTGACCGAGATACGGGCGTCCCGGGCCGTCGGCACGGTGTAGAAGCGGATCAGGATGTGCGGCAGGCCGGCGGTGCCGAGCACCAGAGCCAGCGCAAGGGAGATGAAGTCGATCTGGGTGGTGCCGGTCAGTCCGTACTTCGCACCTGGACCGAGGAACTCTTCGACCTCCCGGCCGCTCGCCTCCGCCGCGTCCCCGAGCATCCGGGAAACGTTGAACTTGAACTCCAGGAGCGTCAGGAAGACCACCACGAGCGTGCCGGAGACGAGCAACACGGCCTTGACGATCTGCACGTACGTCGTCCCGCGCATGCCGCCGACGGTGACGTAGATGATCATCAGGGCGCCGACCGCCGCGATCGTCAGGTTCTTCGCGGTGTCGCTCTCGGCGCCGATCAGCAGGGCGACGAGCTTGCCGGCGCCGGCCATCTGCGCGAGCAGGTAGAAGATCGAGACCACGACGGTCGAGGTGGCCGCGGCCGTCCGGACCGGACGTTGCTTCATCCGGTAGGACAGCACGTCCGCCATCGTGTAGCGGCCGGTGTTGCGCATCAGCTCGGCGACCAGCAGCAGGGCGACGAGCCAGGCCACCAGGAAGCCGATCGAGTAGAGGAAGCCGTCGTAGCCGTTGAGGGCGATCAGGCCGGAGATGCCGAGGAAGCTGGCGGCGGACATGTAGTCCCCGGAGATCGCCAGTCCGTTCTGGAAGCCGCTGAAGCCGCGGCCGCCGGAGTAGAAGTCACCGGCGGTGACGTTCTGCTTCGACGCCCGCAGGGTGATGTACAGCGTCAGGATGACGACGGCGCCGAACATGCACAGGGTGAGGACCTCGGTGCCGGTCACAGCGCACCCCCCGGAGTGTTGTACCGCTCCAGCAGTCGCTTGGAGAGTGGGTCGATCTCCGTCTCCGCCCGCTTCGAGTAGTAGTAGGCGATGCCGAACGTGGACGCGAACTGCAGCAGACCGAAGACCAGACCCACGTTGATCCGGCCGACGAGTTCCTCAGCCATGAAGTCCTGGGCGTAGGTCGCGGTCACCACGTAGAGCAGGTACCAGGCCATGAAGGCGGCGACCAGGGGGAACACCAGGCGCCGGAAGCGTCGCCGCAGGTCGGCGAACTCGGGCGAGTTGTAGATCTCCTGGTGAACATCGTCGAGTTGGGCTCGGCGGCCCTGGGGTTCATCGAGATCGGCCACGTGGGCTCCCTTTGTGCAGGGGCGTAGTCATCGGGGACGCGCGACACCATAGGTTGCTGCTGAGCTGGATTGACCGTTGTCCGGTCGGCCAAACGGTCGCGTGCGCGATACCTGCGCCCAACGGCCTTCCGGGCCCGCCGGACGGCCCCTTCCGGCGACGAATGGTCGGCGGAGGCCCCCCGAACGGCCGTACGTTTCTCAGGAACCACGAAAATATGGCTCGACGTCGAGAAAGTGATCTGGGTCTCGCAGTCGCGAGGTTGAGGCCCGGGTCACCCCGGCATTTCGGCGTGATTTCCACCACCGGAACCCGCAAATCGTAGGAAATAGCGCCTGGGTACCACCGTTTTGCGGTCGCCGCCAAGATCTTTTGTTCGTACGTACAAATGAGCAGCGTCACATCCCCCGTTCGGCGCAAAAAGCTACCGCTCGTCGATGCCAGGAATGTCCGACATTGCAGGGCGAAGGTTCCTGAGAAACCGTCCGGGTTGGAGACGTACGACTCCGGGAGTTCCATGTCCGGGTTCAACCCCTGTTACACCGGACACGTCCGGAGCGATACCTCTCCGTAAACGCCCTTCGCCCGGAGGGCTGCACGCTCCTATCCACCTCGTCGCCCGGTGGAGAGTTCCTCCCCGTAAACCGCGACGAGCCTGATGCCGGTCTCCCCCGAGCCGGCGTGAAGGGAACGGTTCATGTCACCAACACCCAGCCCTGACTCCGCAGCTTTGGCAGAGTCGACCGTCGAGACGCCGACTGGCACCACTCGTCGTCAGTTCGTCGGGTACGTCCTGGCCGGCACCACGCTGGCCGTCACTGCTGATGTCGCCTGGGAGACCGCCGCCCCCAGCGCTGCGAACGCTGCAGCGTCGCCCCTTCCGAGCAACACGACCTTCTCGGACCACTACGACTTCCTGGACCTGTACCGGGACTCGTGCGCTCCGACGAACCACCACCTCGCCCTTGAGTTCGACCCCTCGGGCAAGGTGCGCTTCGGTCTTCCCCGCCAGGAAGCCGGCCAGGGCGTCACCACCTCGTTCGCGCAGGTCATTGCGGACGAGATGGACATGCCGCTGGAGGACGTCGATGTCTACCTCGCGGACGCCCGTCCCGAGCTGGTCTGGAACCAGCTGACCGGTGGTTCGACCTCTCACTTCTCGCTGTGGAACGCCATGAAGGTGATGTCGGCTACGGCCCGCACCGCCCTCTCCACCGCAGCGGCCGAGAAGTGGAACGTTCCGGTCTCTTCCGTCAAGACCCGTGACGGCGCCGTGTTCGGCCCGGACGGTCAGCGCGCCACGTACGGCTCGCTCGCCACCCTGGCCGCGTCGAAGGTCACCAAGCCCCTCGACGTCAAGCTGAAGAGCAAGCCCGGCAAGTACCTGGGCCAGAGCGTCGGGCGCGTTGACGCGCACCAGATGGTCACCGGCACCAAGGAATTCGCGATGGACCTCAAGATCGCGAACGCCATGCCGACCATGGTCTGCCGTCCGCCGACACTGAACGGCACCGTGCAGTCCGTCGAGAACCTCGAGCAGGTCAAGGCGATGCCCGGCGTCACCGACGTCGCGGCCATCACCCGCGGCGTTGCCGTGCGTGCTCGTACGTTCGGTCAGTGCGTCGACGCCATCCGCGCCCTCCGCGTCTCCTGGGGCGCCGGCACGGTTGACAGCGAGAACAACGACAGCCTCACCGCGAAGGTCACGTCCTGCCTGCTCCCGATGGCACCGGCGTCTCCGACCGACGAGGTCATCGAGGAGTCCTACGTCTACCACTACCGCAGTGGCTCTCCGCTGGAGACGAACTGCGCCGTGGCCGACGTCCGTGGCGACACGGCCGAGGTGTGGGGCGCCCACAACATGCCGATCGTCACGCTGCAGCGCATCGCGCTGCTGCTGGACATCCCCGAGGACAAGGTCATCGTCCACTGCACGACCGCGGGTGGTTCGTTCGGCCGTCACCTGTTCTCGGACGCCGCTTACGAGGCCGTCGAGGCTTCGAAGGCATTCGGCAAGCCGGTTCGCCTGATGTACCACCGGACGGACGACGCCCGCCACGGGCGTATGCACCCGATGATGGTCAACAAGGTTCGCGCCACCAAGCAGGGCAACAGCGTGACCAGCTTCGTCATGAGCAGCGCTTCGTCTGCCTGTGACTGGACCCACGGCCTCGGTGAGATCATCTCCGGTTCGGCGACTGCCCAGGACCCGCGTCTTGGCTTCTCCGGCAACAAGGAGATGGGCAACCTCTCGGTGTCCATGGGCTTCTACCAGATGGTCACGGCCGTGCCGTACAACTTCGGCTCGACCGCTGTCTACCTGAACGAGATCTTCGCCTACGACACGCTGCCGACCTCCGCGGTCCGCAACGTGTACTCCCCCGACACGGGCTGCGCCCGCGAGCTCCACGTCTCCAAGATGGCTGACGCCTTCGGTATGGACGACTACGAGTTCCGGCGTGCCTTCGCCAAGGACGACGGCTGGCGTGCAGTTCTCGACGCCGCCGCCGACAAGGGCGACTGGGGCCGCACGATGCCCGAGGGCACCGCGCAGGCGATTGCTCTCCACCAGGAGTACCAGTGCAAGGTTGCTTGCATGATGGAGATCGACTCTCGCCCGGCGATGGTCAACCGCAAGATCCGTGAGGCCTTCACCGGCCCGCGTATCACCAAGGCGATCATGGCTGTCGACATCGGCAAGGCGATCAACCCGCGCAACATCCAGGCGAACATGATGGGTGGTTGCATGGACGGCATCGCGCAGGCTCTTACTGCGTCGTGCCACATCGAGGACGGCTTGCCGCTCGAGGGCTCGTGGGACAACTACCGGTACACCCGGCAGTGGAACGTCCCGTTCGTCTTCGAATGCATCGTCATGCCGGACAACCGCGAGATCGGTGGTGGCGCCGGCGAGACCGGTGTCGCCGCTGCACAGGCCGCTGCGTCCATCGCATGGGGCCGTGCCAAGGGATCCCTCCCCACGGAGAACCCGGTCAACTTCCGCGACCCGCTCGGGTACGTCGTGAAGTCCCGGATCCCACCGATCCCGCAGTCGCCCATCAACGGCCGTCGCTTCGCGCGCTGACCTGACTACTTAGAAAGGAGTTTCTTGTGCCTACGCACTCGTTCGTCCTGAACGGTAAGAAGGTCAGCGTTGACATCGAAAACAACGTCCGCATGCTCTGGGTTCTGCGTGACGTCCTCGGTGTGACCGGCCCGAAGTACGGCTGTGGCATCCGCGTTTGTCAGGCCTGCACCTCGCACCTCAACGGCAAGCACTTCAACCCGTGCTCCGTCCCCGTCAGCGACATCAAGTCGTCCGACCGGGTCACCACGATTGAGGGCCTTGCCAAGACGGTCAACGCCGAACTGCACCCCGTGCAGGAAGCGTGGATCAAGTACGACGTCGCACAGTGCGGTTACTGCCAGCCCGGCCAGATCATGGCCGCCACGGCGCTCATCAACCGCGTGAAGAAGTCCGGCCGCAAGATTTCTGAGGCCGACCTCGACACCCTGCGCAACGTGTGCCGCTGTGGTTCGTACCCCCGCATCCGCGAGGCTGTGAAGTACGCCGCGAGCAAGATGTAATTCAGCACCACCAAGCAACGCACGGCCCCCGTCCTCGGACGGGGGCCGTGCCCTTTAACGGCGGGGCGCCGGGCTTGGGGGGACGGGGAGCGGGCAGACTGTGCGCTGATCACCGAGGAGGAGTCATGGCCGACCAACGCAACGGCAGCACGCCCACGGCCACGACGTCCGAGCCGTCCCTGGGCGACCTGGTCGCGGCCGCCACCCAGAACGCGTCGATCCTGATCCGCAGCGAGATCGAGCTGGCCAAGACCGAGCTGGCGGCCGAGGCGAAGAAGGCCGCCGTCGGCGGCGGCATGTTCGGCGGCGCCGGGCTGTTCGCGTTCTTCGGCTTCATCTTCCTGTCCTTCGGCGCTGTCCACGGCCTGGACCAGACCTCGCTGGACCTGTGGGCCTGCTTCCTGATCGTCGCCGGCGCGTATTTGCTCTTCGCCGGGATCCTGGCCGCGGTCGGCATCTCGTCGCTGAAGAAGATGGGGCCGCCCAAGCGCACCCAGGTGACCATCAAGGACACCGTGAAGACGCTGAAGACGCGCGGCAAGAAGCAGTCCGCGAGCGCGTGAGTGTCTGACGACGGCGACGTCGTACTGGCAGACGGGCCCTGGACGCACCGTCAGATCGCCGCCAACGGCGCGCGGTTCCACGTCGCCGAGGCGGGCGAAGGACCGTTGGTGCTGCTGCTGCACGGATTCCCGACGTTCTGGTGGACCTGGCGCCACCAGCTGGTCGCGCTGGCCGGAGCCGGCTACCGCGCGGTGGCGATGGATCTGCGCGGCTACGGCGCCAGCGATAAGACCCCGCGCGGCTACGACCCGATCACCCTGACCGGCGACGTGGCCGGCGTTGTGCAGTCCCTCGGTGAGGCCGAGGCGACAATCGTCGGGCACGGCTGGGGCGGGGTGCTGGCCTGGACCAGCGCCGTGTTCGAGCCCAAGGTGGTGACCCGCCTCGCCGTGGTCTCGGCCGCACACCCGCGCCGGATGCGCGCCGCGGTGGCCGACCGCCGGCAGCTGTCCGCCTCGTCCTACGCACTCGGCTACCAGCGCCCGTGGATCCCGGAGCGCCAGCTGGTGGCCGACGACGGGGCCGCGGTCGGCGACCTGCTGCGCGAGTGGTCGGCCACCCCGAACTGGCCGGACCCGGACACCGAGGCGGTGTACCGGCGGGCGATCCAGATCAAGGCGGTGGCGCACTCCGCGCTGGAGTACCACCGGTGGGCGATGCGCTCGCTGGCCCGCCCGGACGGGCTGCGCTACGCCCGGCGGATGCGCGCGCCGATCCCGCGCCCTGTCCTGCACCTGCACGGCGCCCGGGACCCGGTGGTCCGCCCGAGCACCGCCGCCGGCTCCGGCCGTTACGTGGCCGGGCCCTACTCCTGGTCGGTGGTGCCCGAGGTGGGCCACTTCCCGCAGGAGGAGGCCCCGGAGGCGGTCAGCGCGGCCCTGCTGGGCTGGTTGGCCACCGCGCCCTGACCGGAGCCTGAAACGGCCGCAAACGGCCTGTGAGGGGCCGCTCAGACGCAGTCGCGGGTGTTGACCCGCTCGGTGCTGCCTGCGCCCTTGCGGGCGTCCTCGGCGATCTCGGCCGCGGTGAGGGCGTAGCCGGTCTGGGAGTCCTGGACGGACTTGGCGAAGATCAGGCCGTAGACCTTGCCCGTGGGGGACAGCAGCGGCCCGCCGGAGTTGCCGGGTTCGATCCTGGCGAAGATCGAGAACACGTTCCGCTCGACCACCCCGGAGTTGTAGATGTCCGGGCCGCGCGCGTTGATCTCCTCGCGGATCCGGGCCTTCTCCAGGTGGTACGGGCCGTTGAGCGGGAAGCCGGCCACGACCGCGGAGTCCCGCCGGCTGCCGGTGCTGTCGAAGTCCAGAGCGGGAGCGTTCAGGCCGGGCACGTAGATGATCGCGACGTCGCGGTCCTCGTCGAAGAGCACTACGCGGCCGGGCAGGCGCTCCTCGGTGCCGCCTACCGAGATCGTCGGCTCGGTGACCCCGGCGACGACGTGCGCGTTGGTCATCACGCGCTCGGGTGCGTACACGAAACCGGTGCCCTCAAGAGCCTTGCGGCAGGACTGCGCGGCGCCCTCGACCTTGACGATGCTGCGCTTGACCGCGCGGATCTCCGGGGCGGCCAGCGGCCCGGAGTCGGGCTCCTCGACCGGGATGATCTTCTCGTTGTCGAAGGGCCCGAAGACCTGGGTGATGCCGTTCTTGTCCAGCACCCGCGCGAGCGAGGCGTAGAGCCGGTCGGCGCTGTCCGGCATGTAGTTGTCGACGAAGCCGAGGACCTCGGACTCCTTCACCTTCTCCGACAGGTCGGAGACCGGCGCGCTGGCCAGCGCGGAGCCGACGAACCAGGAGACGACCAGCAGCGAGACCACACCGAGCAGCGCGCCGGCCCCGGCGTCGATGGAGTGCGCCGGCTGCCAGGTGACCTGGCTGCGCAGCGAGGCGCCGCCGGCGGCGCCGAGCAACTGACCCACCGTCGCCATCGTCAGCACGATGCCGACGGCGAAGATCGCCTGGCCGAGTTCGTCGTCGAGAACCTTGACGATCTCGGGGGCCATGAACACCCCGAGGATGCCGCCGGCCAGGAAGCCCAGGAACGCGGCCAGGCCGATGATGAAGCCCTGCCGGTAGCCCGCCGCCGCGAACGAGACGCAGGCGATGACCAGGACGACGTCGATGACGCTCACGGAAGCATGTCCTCGACCCGGTCACGATCCCAGGGCAGCTCCCAGCCGGCGAGCGAGAGCACCCGGTCCAGCACGAACGCGGTGAAGCCCCAGACCCGGATCCCGTCGACGTCGAACGCCGGGGACATCCGGCCGGACCAGTGCCGCACGGTGAGGCGGTTGGCCGGGTCGGCCAGGTCGGCGACCCGGACCAGGTGCACCGAGGCCACCTCGTTCAGGTCGGCCGGAGCGACGGGGCTGGGCTCGCGCCACCAGGCCAGGACCGGGGTGACGGTGAAGCCGCTGACCGGCACGTCCAGGTCGGGCAGGGTCGCGAAGACCTCGACGCCGGCCGGGTCCAGCCCGGTCTCCTCGACCGCCTCGCGCACGGCGGCCGCCGCGGCGTCGGTGTCGGTGTCGTCGATGGCCCCGCCGGGAAAGGCCGGCTGGCCCGCGTGGGAACGCATCTCGGCCGCACGCTGGATCAGCAGGACACGGGTGTCGCCGGCGGTCCCCCTCGGCACCGTCGCCAGCACGGTCCTGCCAGAACAGCAGCAGCACCGCGGCACCGCGCGTCTCGCCCGTGCCCTCACCCTGGGCCTGCGGCGGCACCAGGGGCATGAGGTCGGCCGGTTGGATCGTCCCGGCGAGGTCGACCAGGGGGGCCAGCCAGCCGGGAAGCTCGACCCTGTTCACCCCACGTCCCCTTCGGACCCTGCAACCTCAGGTGACCTGGAGGTGCTCCGCGATCGCGTCCTGAACCTGGCGCGCGCTCGTGAACGCACCATAGTGGACCCCGACGATCATCCCTCGGAGTTGACGAAGAGGGTGACGGGCGGACCCGGAACCCGTAGCGGGCCCCGGATGGAGGCTTTGCGGTCGGCCAGCGACGGCCAGCCCACGCCGTGGAACGAGAGCCATTCCTTGGCCGGGCCGTCGGAGTCGCGACAGCGCGATCCCGAGGAAGCGGACCCGCTCGCCCAGGGCGTCGTGGGCCGCGGTCAGGTAGGGCAACTCGGCGCGGCAGGGCAGGCACCAGCTCGCCCAGACGTTGAGCACCATCGGCCCGCGCAGGTCACGCAAGGTGACGGCCTCACCACCGCCCAGGCAGTCCAGTTCCAGGCCCGGCAGCGCGCGGCCGTCGCCGACCTCGGTGGCCCCCGGCACAGCGGCGTCCAGGCCCGCGCAGGGCAGCACCGGCCCGTTCGCGCCCATGCCCATCAGCGGCGGCGCGGTCATCCCCGGCGTCGGTGAGGCCATCAGCGAGCCCTTCGCCTCGGCCTGGGAAAGCTCGGCGGTGTCGGTGCCCATGGGGCTCATGCCGCCCATGCTGGTCGCCATGGCGGTGGGCATCCCGCTCGACATCCCGCTCGAGACGTCGTCGTCGTCGTCCCCGCCGCAGCCGGCCAGCAGCAGGGCCAGCGCGGCCAGGACCACCAGGGGGCGCATCAGCGAGGGCCCGAGGTCTTCACCAGGGCCGCCGCCTTCTGCGGGTCGGTCACGCCTTCACCGTAGGCGGGGCAGAGAGTCGCGAGCGGGCAGGCACCGCAGGCCGGCTTCTTCGCGTGGCAGATCCGCCGGCCGTGCCAGATCATGCGCTGCGAGAGGTCGGTCCACTCCTTCTTCGGAATCAGCGCTCCGACCGCGTGCTCAACCTTGACCGGGTCCTCCTCGGTGGTCCAGCCGAAACGGCGGGACAGCCGGCCGAAGTGGGTGTCGACGGTGATGCCCGGGATGCCGAAAGCGTTGCCCAGCACGACGTTCGCGGTCTTGCGCCCGACGCCGGGCAGCGTCACCAGGTCTTCGAGCCGGTTCGGCACCTCGCCGCCGTAGCGCTCGCACAGCGCCTGGGCCATCCCCATCACCGAGTTGGTCTTGGCCCGGAAGAACCCGGTGGAGGCGACGATGGTCTCCATCTCGGCCCGGTCGGCCCCGGCGTAATCCGCGGCCGTGCGGTACTTGCCGAACAGCACCGGGGTGACCAGGTTGACCCGCACGTCGGTGGTCTGCGCGGACAGGATCGTGGCCACCAGCAGCTCGAGCGGAGTGTGAAAGTCGAGCTCGCAGTGGGCATCGGGGTAGGTGTCGGCGAGCACGCGGGAGATCCGCCGGGCCCGGCGGGTCAGGGCGAGGGGCGACTCGCCCGCGAACGATCGCGGCACGCGGTCAGCGTACGGGCGGGTCCTGACAGATCCTCAGCGCGGCCGGGGCACTACGCTTCCGCACGGAAGAGGAGGAGCGCCGTGGACGACGTGATCAGGAAAGCTCCGCTGTTCTCGGCCCTCGACGACGAGGCGTCCGAGGCGCTGAAGCGCTCGATGGCCGAGGTCAACCTTGGCCGCGGCCAGGTGCTTTTCCGTGAGGGCGACGCGGGCGACAAGCTCTACGTCGTCGCCGAGGGCAAGGTCAAGCTCGGCCGCACCTCCACCGACGGCCGCGAGAACCTGCTGGCCATCCTCGGCCCGGGCGAGATGTTCGGCGAGCTCTCGCTGTTCGACCCCGGCCCCCGCACCGCCACCGCCACCGCGGTCACCGACACCCAGATCTTCGCGCTCGGCCACGCCGACCTCACCACCTGGGTGAGCGGGCGGCCCGAGGTCGCGCTGTCCCTGCTCAAGCAGATCTCCAGCCGGCTGCGCCGCACCAACGAGGTCATCGGCGACCTGGTGTTCTCCGACGTGCCCGGCCGCGTGGCCAAGGCGCTGCTCGACCTGTCCAGCCGCTTCGGCGTCGAGTCCGAGGACGGCGTGCACGTCGGCCACGACCTCACCCAGGAGGAGCTGGCCCAGCTGGTCGGCGCCTCCCGCGAGACCGTGAACAAGGCCCTCGCCGACTTCGCCGGCCGCGGCTGGATCCGCCTCGAGGCCCGCGCCGTCGTCCTGCTCGACCTCGAGCGCCTGGCCCGCCGCGCCCGCTGACCCTGTGCATAAACCTCAGGTGTAGGGGTTGGGCGGGACCGCGTCGGGATCCTCGACGGGGACGCCGAGGTGGATCAGCTGCGCCTTGACCGACCACTCGGCGGCCGGCCACAGCGCCTTGTCCACGTCGACGTACACCCGCTCCACCACCTGACGAGGCGTCAGGTCACCGGCCGCGACGGCCGCGCGCACCTGCTCGAGACGTTGCCGACGGTGCGTCAGGTAGTAGTCGATCGCCGCGACCGCGTCCGGCAGCACCGGGCCGTGGCCGGGGTAGACCGCATCGACGGTCTCACCCGCCATGGCGGCAAAGCGCTCCAGGGAGGCCAGGTAGTCGGTGAGCACGCCGTCCGGCGGGATCACCACGGTCGGGCCGCGGCCGAGCACCATGTCGCCGGTGAGGATGGCCCGCTCGGCCGGCAGCAGGAACGTCATGCAGTCCGAGGTGTGCCCCGGGGTGTGCAGGACCTGGATCTCCAGCCCGTCGACGTTGATCTCGTCGCCCTCGGCGAGCGAGGTGACGCCGGGGCCGATCTGGAACGCCGGGTCGGCGGCGCGCACCGGGGCGTCGGCCATCACCGCGAACGCCTGCGCCCCCTCGACGTGGTCGTGGTGACGGTGGGTGGCGAGCACCATCGCCACCGAGCGGCCGTCCTCGGTCGCGGCGGCCAGCACCGCGTCCAGGTGGTCGGCGTCCAGCGGGCCGGGGTCGACGACCACGCTGCGGGTCGAACCCGGCTCGGAGAGCACCCAGGTGTTGGTGCCCTCCAGCGTCATCGGGCTCGCGTTCGGCGCCAGCACGCAGCGGGCGCGCGCGCTGACCAGACCGCCGGTCCAGGCGTTCATCCGCGGTAGGCCGGCGGTCGGTAGTCCGGGTCGCCGGGGAGGACGAGGAACAGGCCCTCCTCGCGCGCCACCACATGCGGCTCGATCGGCATGACCTCGCGCTCGGCGCTGGCGGTCATGGCGTCGGCGACCGTCGGGTAGGCCTCCATCTCGGCCAGGCTGATCAGGGTCGGCGGCATGATCGCCATCTCCCCGGCGCGGAAGCGGGCGATCGCCGCGTCCGGACGCACCCACTCGACCTGGTCGGCCTCCTCGCCGAACTCGCGGGTGACCTGGCCCTCCGGGAGCGCCGCGACCAGGAAGCGGGTGTCGAAGCGCTTCGGCTCGAACGCCGGGGTGATCCAGTGCGCCCACGGCACGACGAGGTCGGCGCGAAGCACCAGGCCGCGCCGGGAGAGGAACTCGGCGAAGGACAGCTCGCGCTCGATCAGCGCGACCCGGTCGGCCTCCCAGTCCGGGCCCGAGGTGTCCGCGACGACGGTGTCCGCATCCGGCCCGGCGAGCAGGACGCCGGATTCCTCGAAGGTCTCCCGGATCGCCGCGCACACCAGCGCGATCGCCAGCGGCTCGGACGCGGAGAAGGTCTTGGCCCAGTACTCCGGCCCGGGCCCCACCCACTCGACGTCGATCGTCTCGTCACGCGGGTCGACCGACCCCCCGGGAAACACGTACTGGCCCGAGGCGAAGGCCATCGTCGCCTGACGGCGCAGCACGTAGACCTCGGGGCCGTTCGCGGTGTCGCGCAGCAGGATCACGGTCGCGGCGTGCCGGGCCGCGGCTTCCTCGCGCCGGCCCTCCTTGACGTCGTTGACCTGCCCGACCCGGTACTCGGGGAGCTTGCGCGTCGCGAAGAAACCACGCAGCGACTCGGGGACGAACGCCATCCCGCGATGTTATGCGCGGATGCCGGCGGCGATGTGTCAGCCCTGGTGGGTGCTTGTCACCCCGTGTGCGGGGTGACAAGCACCCCTACGGGACGACGTCCCGCGGAATCAGGCGTCGGTGGCGCGGCGGCCGGTGATGGGGCAGACCGCGACGGCCGCCTGGGCGGCGGCGGTGGCGACCGGGCAGCCCTCGCCACGCGGGGTGAAGGCCGGGGTCTGTTCGGTGGTGTCGTAGTAGCGGTGGAAGACCGGGGTCACCGAACTGGACATCGGCGGCACCAGCCAGGACCAGTCACCGGGCACCGAGCGTCCGGCCTTCTCCTCGCGCTCGTGGTGGAGCATGAAGCGCTCGGACTCGGTGTGGTGGTCGGTGATCGTGACGCCGGCCATCGTGAAGCTGTGCAGCACCGCGACGTTGAGCTCGAGCAGCGCGCGGTCCTTCCACAGCGTCCGCTCGGTCGAGGTGTCCAGGCCGAGGCGGCGGGCCACGCCGGGCAGCAGGTCGTAGCGGGTCGAGTCGCCGAAGTTGCGCGAGCCGATCTCGGTGCCCATGTACCAGCCGTTGAACGGCGCGGCGGTGTAGGTGATGCCGCCGATGTGCAGGTCCATGTTGGCGATGGCCGGCACTGCGTGCCAGCGCAGGCCGAGCTCGGCGAACCAGGCGTGCTGGGGGTGCTCGATCGGCACCTCCAGGATCGCGTCGCGCGGGATCTCGAAGACGTGGGGCGGACCGGTCGGGCCGTCGATCACCAGGGGCAGGACATCGAACGCGCTGCCCTCGCCGAGCCAGCCGAAGCGCTCCACCGCGCGGGTGAAGTCGACCTGCGACGGGTCACCGATCACCGAACCGTCGACGGCGCGGTACCCGGCGTAGCGGACCATCTGGTCGTTGCGGATCCGGACCCCGCGCCGGCCCGGAGCGGGCGGGGCGAAGATCGTGATCGTCGGGCGGATCTTGCCGTCGTTGGTGGCGTGCCGCAGGTGCTCCACGCATTCGGCCATCACGTCGTACGGGTCGGTGAGCTCGCGGCAGTCCCGCACCACCAGGCTCTTCCAGTACAGCCGCCCGATGCAACGGCTGCTGTTGCGCCAGGCCACCCGCGCGCCGAACGCGAGCTCGGAGGCGGTGTGCACATAGGTGCCGGTGGCGTGGATGTCGCGGGCGACCTGGGAGATGCGGTCCGGCAGCGAGCCGGCGTCCGGGTTCTCCGCGTGAAACAGGTAGAGGAAGCGGATCGCCTCGTCGAGGTCGACCGGGGTGAACTCGTCACTGGCCACCCGGGCCGCGACCGGCGCCTCCTGCTCGGGGATCACCGGGGTACGGAACAGCCGCGCGATCCGCGGCATGCCCCGTCGTCCTTGATCCGCCGTCAATGACACAGAGGGTAGGACGCGACCCGCCGGGACCCGGTTCCGCCCGTTGGTCCAGGACTGCGGGGTTCCGCCGTTCGGGGGAGAGGATCGGGACAATTCCGACCACACCGACCAGGGACGAAACCGCCTAAACGGTCCGCTTTCAGTCGGGCCCGACCTCGACGATCATCTCGATCTCGACCGGGGCGTCCAGCGGCAGCGCCGTCACCCCGACCGCGGCGCGGGCGTGCGCGCCGGCCTCGCCGAAGACCTGCCCGATCAGGTCGCTGGCCCCGTTGACCACGCCGGGGTGTGCGTGAAAATCCGGGGTGCAGGCGACGAAGCCGGTCACCTTGACCACCCGCACGATCCGGTCGATCCCACCGGCCTCGGCCGCGGCGGCCGCGATGCAGTTCAGGGCGGCCCGCTGGGCCAGCCCGTGGGCCTGCTCGGCGGTCACCTCCGCGCCGACCTTGCCGGTCAGCGGAAGCTTGCCGTCCACCATCGGCACCTGACCGGAGACGAAGATCAGGTTGCCCGTGCGCACCGCGGGAACGTAGGCCGCCAGCGGCTTGACCACCTCGGGCAGGTGCAGGCCCAGTTCGCGCAGGCGGTCCTCCCGCGAGCTCACGACACGGGCCGCTTGAAGTACGCCACCAGGTTCTCGGCGTTCATGCCCGGCACCACCTGGACCAGCTCCCAGCCGTCGGAGCCGAAGTTGTCCAAGATCATCTTGGTGTTGTGCACGAGCAGCGGCGCGGTCAGGTACTCCCATTTCTGCATGGGCGCAGCCTAGGCCGGTCCAGTCCCCTGGTTACGCTGCGGGCGTGTCCAAGGCCTCCGCTCCGTCCTCGCCGTGGGCAGGGGTGGAGCTTCACGTCGTCACCGGCAAGGGCGGCACCGGGCAAGACCACGGTCGCGGCCGCGCTGGCGATGGCGCTGGCCGCCGAAGGTGGCCGGACCCTGCTGGTCGAGGTCGAGGGCCGCGGCGGTCTGGCCCAGCTCTTCGACTGCCCGCCGCTGCCGTACGCGGAGAAGCGGATCGCGGTCGCCCCCAACGGCGGCGAGGTCTACGCGCTGCCGATCGACCCGGAAGAAGCGCTCCTCGAATACCTCGAGATGTTCTACCACCTGGGTCGCGCCGGCCGGGGCCTGCGCCGGCTGGGCTTCATCGACTTCGTGACCACGATCGCGCCCGGGCTGCGCGACGTCCTGCTCACCGGCAAGGCCTACGAGGCGGTCGGCCCTCGCCGCGGCGGCCGACCGGAGTACGACGCGGTCGTGATGGACGCCCCGCCCACCGGCCGGATCGCGCAGTTCCTCAACATCAACACCGAGGTCGCCGGGCTGGCCAAGGGCGGCCCCGTGCACAACCAAGCCGAGTCGATCATGCGCCTGCTGAGCTCCTCCCGCACCGCCGTGCACTTCGTGACGGTGCTGGAGGAGATGCCGGTGCAGGAGACCCTCGACGGCATCGCGGAGCTCACCGCGGTGGGGCTGCCCGTCGGCGCCGTCCTGGTCAACATGGTCCGCACCCCGGCGCTGTCGGCCGATGCGCTGGCGGCGGCCCGGGCCGGGACGCTGGACCGATCCGCGATCGGGGCCGCGCTGCGCAAGGTCGGCGTCGCGGCCGAGGACCCCCTGCTGGACGGACTGCTCTCCGAGGCGGCCGAGCACGCCGAGAGGGTCGAGTTGGAGACCGTCGAGCGTGCCGACCTGGTGGCCACCGGCCGCCCGGTGCTGGAACTGCCGGCCCTGGTCGAGGGCATCGACCTCGGAGCCCTGTACTCGCTGGGCACGCTGCTGCGCGAGCAGGGCGTGCGGCGGGCGACAGAGCCGACACCGGAGAAGCCGCGATGACCGCGCCGATTCTCGACCTCGACGCCCTGCTGGACGACCGCGAGGTGCGGATCCTGGTCTGCTGCGGCTCCGGCGGCGTCGGCAAGACCACGACCGCGGCGGCCCTGGCCGTGCGCGCCGCGGAGCGCGGCCGGGACGTCGTCGTGCTCACCATCGACCCGGCCCGCCGCCTGGCGCAGTCGATGGGCCTGACCGAACTGGACAACGTCCCGCGCGTGGTGGACGGCGTCGACACCTCGGCCGGCGGATCGCTCGAAGCGATGATGCTCGACATGAAGAGGACGTTCGACGAGATCGTCCTCGACCACGCGGACCCGGTCCGCGCCCAGCAGATCCTCGACAACCCCTTCTACCAATCGCTGTCCTCCTCCATGGCCGGGACGCAGGAGTACATGGCGATGGAGAAGCTGGGCCAGCTGCGCCGCGGCGACGAGTGGGACCTGATCGTCGTCGACACCCCGCCGAGCCGGTCCGCGCTGGACTTCCTCGACGCCCCCAAGCGGCTCGGGTCCTTCCTCGACGGCCGGGTGATCCGGATCCTGGCCGCGCCGGCCAAGGCCGGCGGCCGCGGCATGTTCAAGGTGGTCAGCGCCGGGTTCAACATCGTCACCAACGTGGTGACCAAGGTGCTCGGCGCGCAGCTGCTCAAGGACGTCTCGGCGTTCATCGCCGCCCTGGACACGATGTTCGGCGGGTTCCGCGAACGGGCCGACGCCACCTACAAGCTGCTGAAGAACCCCGAGACCCGGTTCCTGGTCGTGGCGGCTCCGGAGTCGGACGCGCTGCGGGAGGCCTCGTACTTCGTCGAGCGGCTCTCCGCCGAACGGATGCCGCTGGCCGGACTGGTGCTCAACCGGGTGCACCGCTCCGACCGCAGACACGCTGACCGCGTCCCGATCGCTGGCCGCGGCGGAGGACCTGGCGGAGGACTCCAGCTCCGATGCCGGCCAGGAAGTGGCCGCCGGACTGCTGCGCCTGCACGCCGATCGGATGAATTTGATCGCCCGGGAACGGCGCCTCACCGGCCGCTTCACCGGCGCCCACCCCGGGGTCGCCATCGGCGAGGTGCAGGCCCTTCCGGGCGATGTGCACGACCTCGCGGCCCTACGAACAATCGGCGCCGATCTAGCCTTTTCCGTTTAAACGGCGAAAGCGCACTTCTGCACCCTTTTCTCGGGGAAATTGCGTGCAGATGTGCGCTTTCGGATAAAGCCGTTCGAGAGCTGGTTGCTCAGATCGCCTCGGGCAGCGACACCGGGCGCCCGGAGAGCGCCTCGTCGCGCGCGGTCTCGAGCAGACCCCGCCAGGAGGTCACGTTCGGCCGGCGGCGCAGCAGCGCGCGCCGCTCACGCTCAGTCATTCCGCCCCAGACGCCGAACTCGACGCGGTTGTCGAGGGCATCGGCAAGGCACTCGGTGCGAACCGGGCAGCCCATGCAGACGGCCTTGGCGCGATTCTGCGCCGCACCCTGCACAAACAGCTCGTCCGGAGCCGACTTACGGCACTGGGCGCGCTGCGCCCACTCGTTGTCCCACATCAAAACCACGTCCTTCCCCCTGGCGTATCGACCGGACGGGCCCCGGTCGTGTTACGCCGAACGTGACCGTCTCAAATCACGGTCCGTACACAACAGACCCCGTTGTGACCAACGTCGAGTAGTCCGGAGGGGCCAGTAAGCACGAGTCGTTCGTGGGGGCTTGGACGCGCCCTGCCCACCCCTGGTTCCCCTCGATTTGAGGTCCTACCAGGTCCGGTTTTAGGGGATATGTCCGATTTCGCCACGCGTGAATGTCATTGCTTTCCCAAGAGGCGCAGACTCACCCGTGGCGGAGCTGTTACGCGACCGAGTGGTCAGGGCGCGTAGTCACAGCTAACGGTTACATCAAGTAGCTGGATAGAGATCCGCTTCGCCGTACGCTTGCGCGCATGAAGTCACCGTGGGGGCGGCGTAAGGGTAAGTCCGAAACGCCCGTAGTCATCACTCCGGCACTGGGCACGTGGGGCCCGCCGAAGGAAGAGGCGAAGTCGGCGTACATCGCCGGCTTCCTGGGCGTTTGCGTGCTGGCCGGTGCGCTGGTCGCCGGCATCATGCTGCCGTTGGTCGGCACCGGGGCCGTGGCCGCCAAGCATTTCGCCGAGGACTTCCAGGAGCTGCCCTCCGACATCGAGACCCGGCCGCCGGCGCAGGCCTCGGTCGTGCTCGCCGACGACGGCACCCGCATCGCGACCTTCTTCGACGAGAACCGCGTGGCCGTCCCCCTGGCCAAGGTCTCGCCGATCATGATCAAGGCGATCCTGGCGATCGAGGACTCCCGCTTCTACGAGCACGGCGGCGTCGACCCCAAGGGCACGCTGCGCGCGCTGCTGAACAACTCCGACGGCGGTGGCCGCCAGGGTGGTTCGACGCTGACCCAGCAGTACGTCAAGAACCTGCTGATCCAGCTCTCCGACGGCGACCCCGACAAGATCGCCGCGGCGCGCGCCCCCACGATCAAGCGCAAGGTCCAGGAGCTGAAGTACGCCCTGGAGATCGAGAAGCGCATGACCAAGGACCAGATCCTGGAGAACTACCTCAACATCTCCTACTACGGATCCGGCGCCTACGGCATCGAGGCCGCCTCGCGGCGCTACTTCTCCAAGAGCTCGAACAACCTGACCCTGACCGAGGCCGCCATGCTGGCCGGCGCGGTGCAGAGCCCGGGCCGCTACGACGCGACCCAGTACCCGGACGCCGCCCGCGACCGCCGCGACGTGGTGCTGACGCGTATGCGCGACGTCGGCTACATCACCACCGAGCAGATGGCCAAGGCCAAGGTCGAGGACCTGGGCCTGCGCACGTCGCCGACCTTCAACGGCTGCACCCGCTCCTCGGTGCCGTTCTTCTGCGACTACATCACCCGCGTCTTCCTCAACGACCCGATCTTCGGCGCGACCGAGCGCGACCGCAGCGACGTGCTCTCCCGCGGTGGCCTGACGATCCGCACCACGATCAACATGAAGGCGCAGAACTCCGCCGACGCCGCGATGAAGAAGTGGACCGACCCGACCGACAAGGTGGCCTCCGCGCTCGCCTCGGTCGAGCCGGGCACCGGCAAGATCCGCGCGATGTCGATCAGCCGTGAGTACGGCACCGGCAAGGGCAGGACGGTCATCAACTACGCGACCGACTACACCTACGGCGGCTCGCGCGGTTTCCAGAACGGCTCGACCCACAAGATCTTCACCTCGCTCGCGGCCATCGCCGAGGGCTACGGCGCCGAGTACCGCCTGATCTCCCCGTTCAGCCGCGGCGGCTTCCCGAACCAGCGCCGCTGCGACGGCAAGCGGGTCCCGGCCGACGGCTGGCACCCGAAGAACTTCACCGACGAGGACACCAACGGCACCTTCGGCTCGATCACCCAGCGCGAGGCGCTGCGCCGCTCGGTCAACACCTACTACGCGCAGCTCGAGTCGCTCGTCGGTCTGTGCGACACGGTCCGGATGGCAGAGGCGGCCGGCATCCACCGCGCCGACGGCCAGCCGCAGTTCGAGTTCCTGCCCTACACCCTGGGCATCAACGAGGTCTCGCCGCTGACGGTGGCCAACGCCTACGCGACCATCGCCGCCCGCGGCCTGCGCTGCAACCCGATCGCGATCGAGTCCATCGCCGGCCGCGACGGCAAGGCCGTGCCGGTGCCGTCGGCCAACTGCACCCAGACCATCAAGCAGGAGGTCGCCGACGTCGGCGTCGACCTGCTCCGCTCGGTCATGGAGCCCGGCGGGTACGGCTACGCGATGTCGCTCGGCGACTACACCTGCGCGCCGCCGAAGGACAACAACTGCGACAACTACGACATCCACCCGGACCGCTTCTTCAACCCGCCGCCCAAGACCGAGCCGCGGGCAGCCGGCGGCAAGACCGGGACGACCAACAACGCGATCGCGGTCTGGTACACCGGCATCACCGCGCAGCTGGCGACCTCGGTGTGGGTCGGCAACCCGGACGACTACAACTACACGATGGACAACATCACCATCGGCGGCCGCTACTGGCCGGTCGTCTCCGGTAGCCGGGTCCCCGGCCCGATCTGGCGGGACATGATGAACGGCGCGCTCAAGGGCGAGCCGGCCATGAACTTCCACCCGCCGTCGAACAAGTGGCTGCGCGGCACCAAGGGCGCCGGCGCCGGTCGGCCCCGGCAAGATGACCTACAAGTCGGGCGACCTGAACACCCCGAAGGCCGGCGACCCGCGCCCGGCCAGCACCAACAAGCCGAAGAACGACAACAAGCGAAGAACGACAACAAGACGAACGCCAACCGGCCGAACGACGCGGCCACGGCGAAGCCGGAAGACACCGCAACCGACCCGGCCTGATCCGGCGGCCTGATCGCACGTTCGAAGGCGTCACCCGCTCCGGGTGGCGCCTTCGGCGTTTTGGGGCACCATGGTGGGGTGTCCCCTTCCGGCCTGACGGCCGCCGCGTCCCGGCACCCGGTGCCGGCCGCGCTGGCGGGCCTGGCTGTCCTCGGCGCGGGCGTCCTCGCCTACGGCGCGGGGTACGAGGTGCGGGCCTTCACGCTGCGCCGGGTCGTCGTGCCGGTGCTGCCGGCCGGACAGCGGCCGCTGCGCGTCCTGCAGGTCTCCGACCTGCACATGACGCCGGACCAGTCGCGCAAGCGCGCCTGGGTGCGCTCGCTCGCTGCGCTCGAGCCGGACCTGGTCATCGACACCGGGGACAACCTGGCCCACCCCGAATCGGTGCCGCACGTGCTGGACGCCCTCGGCCCGCTGCTGGAGCGCCCGGGCCTGTTCGTGTTCGGCTCGAACGACTACTACTCCCCCACGCTGAAGAACCCGGCGCGCTACCTGTGGGAGCGCAACTCCCGGCCGATACCCCGCCCGATCGACCTGCCGCACCAGCGACCTGCACGACGCCCTGTCCGACTCCGGCTGGGAGTACCTGGGCAACGCCCGCACCCGGCTCAAGCTGGACGGCCGGGTGATCGACGTCGTCGGCGTGGACGACCCGCACGTGAACCGCGACCGCTACGCGCACGGTGGCCGGCCCGGCCGACCCCGCCGTGGACCTCTCGGTCGGGCGTCGTGCACGCGCCCTACCGCCGGGTGCTGGACGCCATGACCGCCGACGGCCACCAGCTCCTGATCGCCGGCCACACCCACGGCGGCCAGCTGCGCCTGCCCCGCGTCGGCGCCCTGGTCACCAACTGCGACCTGGACCGCTCCCGCGCCCGCGGCCTGTCCCGCTACCCGTCCTGGCGCGACCCGTCCGCCCCCTGGCTGCACGTCTCCGCCGGCCTGGGCACCTCGCCGTTCTTCCCGGTGCGGATCTGCTGCCGCCCCGAGGCGACGCTGCTGACCCTGGTCGCCACCGACGCGGTCTAGAGGCCGAGCACAGCGCGGTTCTCCGCGGTGTCCTCGTACACCCGCCAGGCCGTGACCCGGCCGACGCGGACCGAGGCGCTCCACAGCGCCGGTCCGTCGAGCGCGGGCACGCTGCAGTGCGAACGTCCTTCGGCCACCACCTCGTCGCCCCGCTCGTGCAGCGCGCTGAACTCGTTGCGGTAGTCCGGGAAGGCGACGAAGAACGCCGCCCCAGGCCTCGCGACAGGCGTCCCGGCCGCGGACCGTGCCGCCTCCGGTGTCGGTGAACGAGTAGTCCTCGCTCATCAGGGCGACCAACGCGTCCAGATCCTGCCGGGTGATGGCGTCGTTGAAGGCCTCCACGAGAACCCGCGGGCTCGGCACACCAGCACGCTAGCTGCGGTCGGCCACCGGACGGGCAGAGTGGAAACCAGAGTGGCGATCCGGCGCCCGAACTCGTCACTCCCGTTTCAACTCTGCCCGTGTGTGGCCGATCGACCGGCGAAACCCGATTCGGGGCATCGCCCGGGTCCGGATACACTCGCGTGGCACTAACTCGGGGTGTAGCGCAGCTTGGTAGCGCGCTTCGTTCGGGACGAAGAGGTCGTGGGTTCAAATCCCGCCACCCCGACCGAGTGGAAATTGCAGGTCAGAGGCCCTTTCCCACATGGGAGAGGGCCCCTGTCGTGGAGACTCTCCTGACCCGGGAGCGGCTTGGGCTCGCCGGCCCGGGGCAGGACCCCGGCCATGGATGCGGTCTTCACTCACAGGGTCGCGTCCTTCGACCCCACCTCCGATGCGGTCCTGCTCTGGACCCGGCTGAGCCGATCAGCGCCGGTGCGGTGGGTCGTCGCCCTCGACCCGGACGCTGCGCGAGGTGGTCGCGGCGGGTGACGCCGACACCGACCCGACCGGGACGGAACGCTCACGGTGGACGCCACGGGCCTCGCGCCGGGAACGACCTACTGGTATCGCTTCACGCGCCGGCGGCGAGCAGTCCCCGGTGGGGCGGACCCGGACGCTGCCCGGTGCGGGCGCGCGGCAACTGACGCTCGGCCTGGTCTCCTGCGCCAACTACTCGGTCGCCCCGCTGACCGTCTACCGGGCGCTGGCCCTGCGCGAGGTCGACCTGGTGGTGCACCTGGGCGACTACGTCTACGACAGCGACGGCCACTCGACGCGGCGCGCGCACGAGCCGCCGCACCCACCGCGGAGCCTCGCGGACTACCGGACCCGGATCGCGCAGATCCGACGCGATCCGGACTGCCAGGCCCTGCACCGACGCCACCCGTGGGCGACGATCGTCGACGACCACGACCTGGCCGACAACGCCTGGCGCGGCGGCGCGAAGGCGCACGACGAAGCCGAGGACGGCCCGTGGGCGGCGCGTGCAAGGGCGGCCATGACGGCACGGTCGGAGTGGTTGCCTTCCCGGCGGCGCGATCCCGGCGACGTCATGGCGACGTGGCGCAGCCTCGTCATCGGGGACCTGGCCGAGCTGATCCTGCTGGACAGCCGGCTGCACGGTCGCGACGAGCAGGCCGGGATGCCGGGCGCGTTGCCGATCGACGCGGCCGAGCGAAGCATCCTGGGCTCGGATCAGCGCACCTGGGCCCTGGAGCGGATCGAGGACGTATCCAGGCCGTGGTCCCTGGTCGCCAACGGCGTCGTGGTCAACGAGATCGTGCTGCGACCGCCGCTGGCCCGGTTCTTCGCACGACTGCTGCCGCACGACTACGAGGCCTACGACGGAGCAGATCCTGCGCGACGACCAGTGGGACGGCTACCGCGCCGATCGCGACCGTCTGGCGGCGGCGCTCCGCCGACGGGAGTCCGGTGGCGGACGCACGATCCTGCTCTCCGGGGACGTGCACTCCTCCTGGGCGTTCGAGGGCCCCTGCGACTCGACCGGGACCCCGGTGGCGGTGGAGGTGGTGACCCCGTCGGTGTCCTCCGCGCCGCTGGGCCGGACCCGGTGGCCGATCGTCTGGCGCCTGCTCGACGCCGCGGTGCGGCGGCTGGAACACGTGCGCTTCGTCGACGTGACGAATCGGGGCTTCGTCCTCATCGACGTGACGCCCGACCGGGTGGTCGCCGGCTGGAACTGGGTCGATCCGTACGATCCGCAGGAGGACCCGGAGGTGATTGCGGCGCGCTGCCTGGCCGTGGAACGCTCCGACTCCCCCATGCGCTGGCGCCGAGGCCGAGGAGCCGGCGAGAACCCACGCGCTCGGCACCACCCACGGAACTCCCCGCGCGTCCCGGCGACGTGCGTGCGGCCCGCCGCCGGCACCGGTTGCGGCGCGGGGCCGGTGTCGGCGCGGTCGTCGGTGGCGGCCTCCTTGCCGGGGCTGTCCTCGCAGATCACGTACGGCGGCGAGCCGGCTGACGCTGCGTCAGGACATCGCACCGACGGGCTCAGGGGTACGTGCGCTGGACTTGTTGTCCTCCGGCTCGCTGCCCTCCATGGCCTCCTTGAGCAACTGGCCCCGGGAGATCTGGCGGACCTCCTCGTCGGGACGGGCGACCAGCAGGGCCAGCATCCAGACCACGTAGAGCGCGAGGGCGAAGGTCGTCGCGGCGGCGACGTGGGTCCAGAACAGCGAGATGCCGTCCTGGTTGAGACTGATCCACATCGGCCAGCCGGTGCCCGCGTTCACGACACCGTCGGCCATCGGGATCAGCGGCGCGACGGCGAGGATGCGCCAGCCGGTCAGGTGCGGCTTGAGCTTGTAGATGATCGCGCCGGCGAGCATCGGCATCAGCGGGTTCATCAGGACCCACCACAGCGGCAGGCCCCAGAAGTCCAGCGGCTGCGGGCCGTAGTACTTGTAGGCGCCCATCAGGACGCCCGGGCTCTCCAGGAAGATGTTGACGAAGACGTCGGTGAGGTAGAGCGCGAACATCCCCCGCTTCGTGATGCCGGCGGAGTACAGGCGGTAGGCGATGTAGGCGAGCCCGCCGACGTACCAGGTGTAGACGAACGGGATGAACAGCGGCATCTCGCGGTCCATCAACGTGTACGTGTGCGTCGCCGCCCCGAACTTGATGTAGCAGAGGCCCATCGTGTCGACGATCGGCTCCCAGATGCACGCGATCAGTCCGCCGAGCAGGCAGACCAGCAGCAGCGGCTGCCGGTGCTTGATCACGTGGCGGATGCCGTAGGCGAGCAGGATCGCCACCGGGATGCCGAGAAAGATCGTGAACGCGATCTCCGGGCCGAACGGCATCTCGTCGTGCGGGTGCTGCGGAATCGCGGCGATCATCAGGACCTCGAAAATGAACGTCGACTACAAAATCAGACTCAATGTTCCATTTCGAACTGGCAGTGTCAATTGACGGCCGATGTGACGTAGCCTGGCCCACCATGGCGAGCGCCGACACGGAACCGCGTCGCGTGGATCCCGTCGTCCTCGAGCAGCGCCGCGCGCGCCGCCACGACAAGGTCGTGGACCGGATGCTGGGCGTGGTCGAGGGCCTGCTCAAGGAGCAGGACAGCTACCTCGACCTGTCCGTCGAGGCGATCATCGACGCCGGCGAGATGTCGCGCTCGACCTTCTACCGCTACTTCGACGACAAGGTCGACCTGATCGTCGCCCTCGGCGACCGCGCGATGAGCGAGATCATCACCGAGGCCCAGAACATCTGGGAGCTCCCCCGGGCGCCTCCCGGGAGGACGTCGCCGGCGCCATCCACGCCACCTTCATGGCCTACCTCCCGCACACCCGGCTGCTCTCCGCGGTCCTCGAGGTCTCGACCTACGACAAGCGGGCCCGCGACCACTTCGGCGAGGTCTACGCCCTGGCCCAGCGCGGTCTGGCCCAGCACATCCGCGCCGGCCAGAAGGCCGGCTCCGTCCGCGCCGACCTGCACCCGGACGAGACCGCCGGCTGGCTGACCTGGATGGTCGAGCGCGGCATCGTCCAGCTCACCCAGGACGCGAGCCGGGCCCGTCTGACCCGGCTTCACGAGAGCCTGACCGCGATCATCTGGCGGACCCTCTACGAGACCTGATCCTGCGGGACGAGTGCCTCCAGCTCCGGTTCCGCCGGTTCTGGCGTGGGTCCTTGCCCGAGTACCCGGTCAGATCCACCGAGCGGAGCAGGATCGTCCCCAGCACGGCGCCGACCAGACAGAGCGCGGCGCCGAGGCCGGCGGACAGCGCGAGTCCGTCGGTGAAGGCCTGCTGTCCGCTCTCGATCAGCTGGGCGCCGACGTCTGCGGGCAGCTCCTCGGCGGTGTGGATCGCGCTGCCGAGGTTGTCCCGGGCCGCCTCCTCCTGGTCCTCACTCATACCGGCGGGCATCTCGATCTGGCGGCGGTAGAGCGCGATGCCCGCGGTCCCGACCAGGCCGATGCCGAGAGCGAAGCCGAACTCGTTCCCGGTCTCGGACAGCGCGCCGGCGCCGCCGGCCCGCTCCTCCGGCGCCGAGCCGACGATGAGGTCCGCGCAGAGCGCGAACATCGGCCCGGAACCGACCCAGAGCAGGCCGTAGCCGATCAGCACCACCGACAGTTGGTCGCTCCACACGCTCATCAGCAGCGACATCCCCAGCGCCGCCACGGCGCACCCGCCGCCGATCAGATACGCGGGGTGGATCGACTTCGCGAGCTCGGGACCGAGCATCGTCGCGACGATGCCCGCCAGCGTCGGGATCAGCAGCCAGGCGCCGGTCTCCAGCGCCGAGTACCCCATCACCAACTGCAGGTGCTGGCCGATGAAGAACTGCGTACCGCCGAGCGCGAGCACGATGATCGTCTGAGTGCTCAGGGCAGCGGTGACTCGCGGGTTCTTCAGCAGCGCGAGGTCGAGCAGCGGGTCCTGCAGGTGGGTCTGGCGCCGGATGAACAGCGCGATGAAGACCAGGCCGAAGATGATCGTGCCGATGGCCTGGCCGTCGACGCCGTCCTCGGCGATGTGCTTGAGGCCCCAGATCACGCTGATCACCCCGGCGATGGAGAGCGCGACGCTCACCAGGTCGATCCGGCCGGCCTCCTCGTCCTTCGCCTCCGGCAGCAGCAGGGGTCCGAGGACCAGAGCCGGGACCATGAACGGGATGGCGATCAGGAACACCCATTGCCAGTCGAGCCACTCGATGACCGCGCCACCGACGACCGGCCCGAGGGCCATGCCGCCGAACCAGGCGACGGCCCAGACCGAGATCGCGACCAGGCGTTGCTTCTCGTCGGCGAACAGCGTGCGAATGAGAGCGACGGTCGACGGGGACAGCGCCGCCCCCGCGATGCCGAGCAGGGCCCGCACCAGGATCAGCGACGCGGCGGTCTCGACCATGAAGGCCACCACCGACAGGGCGCAGAACGCCGCGGTGCCGATCATCCACAATCGCCGCCGGCCCATCCGGTCGCCGATCGTGCCCATCGTGATGAGGAAGCCGGCGACCATGAACCCGTAGGAGTCGACGATCCAGAGCAGCTCAGAACTGCTCGGCTCCAGATCCTCGGACAGCTGCGGCACGGCCAGGTGAAGCACCGTCATGTCGATGCCGACGATGAGGGCAGGGATCACCAGGACGATGAGCGCGAGCCACTCCCGGCGCCCCGCGAGCGGTGGCGCGTTCTCCGGTGCCGACACGCTCGCTCCCAGATTTGGTCATATGATCAGGACAGGTGACCAAAACCTAAGGGCGTTCAGCTCTGCGGGACAAGAGGTAGCGATGGCGCGGATGACGGGCGAGGAGCGCAAGCGCCGGATCGTCACGGCCGCCGCGACCGTGATCGTGCGCGATGGCCTCGATGCGGCCACGACCCGCGCGATCGCCGAGGAGGCCGGCGTCCCCCTCGGGCTGATCCACTACGCCTTCGAGGACAAGCAGGCGCTGTTCGCCGCGGTGTACGAGCACTGGATGGACTCGGTGTTCACGATCGAGGTCGGGGCCGGGATCGGCATCCAGGCCGCGGCCCGCGCGCTCGCCGACGCCACCTTCGCCGCCATCGAGTCCGACCTCAACCTGGCCGCAGCGCAGTACGAACTCCTGATGTGGGCCCGCCGCTCCGCCCCGACTCTCGCCGCGGAGATCTACCGGCGCTGGGCCGACAGCTGGCGCGCGACGCTCCGTCAGGCCGCAGTGCCCGGCACCTCGAAGGCGGAGCTCGAGGCGCTGCTCGACCACCTGCTCGTCAGCGTCGACGGCATCGTCGTCCGGCTGCTGGCCACCGGCGACCTGGCCGACGCCCGCCGGTTGCTCGACCGGGCGCTGCCCGCCGTCAGAGCGGCCAAGAAGACGGTCCGCTCCGGATCTCAGTCCGCTTCTAAGTGATGGCACAGAATTTCCATACCATCACTTAGCACCTAAGTGATGGTATGGTTCTACGGTGCCGTCAGATCGTGCCCGACTCGATTCGTGGCCCGCGCTCGGCTTCGAAGAGCACCTGTGGACGTCGACCATCTCGCCCGACCTCGTGTCCAGACCACTCCAGCAGCGCGCCCGGCGTCCCTACCGCGCCGCCGTTGTTCCGTCGATCGCCACACGGACGCCGAACGTGGCGTCAGGGCTCGATGCGCTGATCTCCGATGCCACCGCCGCGATCGCGCGGTTCGACTCGGAGGTCGGCCGGGACCTGGCCCCGTTCTCGGTCGTACTCCTGCGCTCGGAGTCGACGTCGTCGTCGCGGATTGAGAATCTGACGTCCGGAGCCAAGTCGATCCTGCTCGCCGAGATGGGCAGCCGCGAGAAGCGCAACGCCTCGGAGATCGTCGGGAACGTGCGAGCTATGCGGGCCGCACTTCGGCTCGCGGATTCCGTCAACGCTGAAGCGATCCTGGCCATGCACGCCTCGCTGCTCGCCGACACCGACCCGGACTCTGCCGGGCGGTGGCGCACCGAGCAGGTATGGGTGGGAGGCGACTCCTTCAGTCCGCACGCGGCCGAGTTCGTACCGCCTCACCATGCGCATGTCCCGGCGCTCGTCGAAGACCTCATCGCGTTCGCACGCCGGACCGACCTGCCCCTGATGACACAGGTCGCCATTGCCCACGCGCAGTTCGAGACCATCCACCCGTTCACGGACGGCAACGGCCGCACCGGTCGCGCATTGATTCACGCGATGTTGCGCGGACATGGGTTGACCCGTCATGTCACCGTGCCTGTCTCGGCCGGCCTCTTGATGAACACCGCGGGCTACTTCGACGCCCTCACCACCTATCGCGCAGGCAACCCGGCACCCATCGTCTCGGCGCTGGCGCACGCAGCCTTCGCGGCGATCGACAACGGTCGGCGTCTGGTTCGTGATCTGAGTGCGATCCGCGAAGGATGGACCGACCACATCGTTGCCCGTCGCGACGCGGCTGCATGGCGACTGGCAGACCTCCTGCTGCGCCAGCCCGTCATCGACGCTGCGACCGTCGCGCGAGAACTGGACATGAACTCGGCGAACGTGATGCGCCCTATCGCGCCGCTCGTCGAAGCGGGAGTCCTCACTGAGTTCACCGGCTTTGCCCGCAACCGCATGTGGCAGTCACATGAGGTGCTCGACGCGCTCGACGCCTTCGCGAAGCGCGCGGCACGACGCAAGCCGTCAACGTCCTGACCCGCCGTCACGCCTTCTCGGCCGGCGCGATCCGGGCGATAGCCTGGGTATCGGGAATGATGAACTCCTCGGCCAGCCGGCCCCACTTGACTCGGGTGAACTGCGCGCCGCAGTACAGCGTCCGACCGTCCTGCACCGCTCGATAGCGCGTGGCAGTGTGGAGCGACCACGGCGGCCCGTCCACGACGACGTCTTCGACCTCGAAGCGCAGCCCGGGAAACCGCTCGAAGAGCCGGCGCAGCCAGGCACGCAGGTCATCGGCCGAATGGAGTTCAGTTGCGAGCGCGTGTTCACCGATGTAGGTGAAGCTGAGATTCGTCGCCATGGGAATCGCGTCGAACTTCTGATCGGAGAGCGACCGCTAGGCCGCGCGGATCTTGCGCTTGATCAGCCAGCTGTACACGGCCGCCCCTCAGCCGTCGATCAGGCGGCCGTGCAGGTAGTCGTCGTAGGCGGCGAGGTCGAGCAGCCCGTGGCCGGAGTAGCTGAACAGGATCACCTTCTCCTCGCCCGACTCCTTGGCGGCCAGCGCCTCGTCGATGACGGCGCGGATCGCGTGCGCGGTCTCCGGTGCGGGGATCGAGCCCTGCGTCCGGGCGAACTGGACGGCGGCCTCGAAGACGGTCCCCTGCGGGTACGCAACGGCCTCCATCCAGCCGTTCTTGACCAGGTTGCAGATGATCGGGGAATCGCCGTGGTAGCGCAGGCCCCCGGCGTGGATCGGCGGCGGGATGAAGTCGTGGCCGAGGGTGTGCATCAGCATCTTCGGCGTCATACCGGCCACGTCGCCGAAGTCGTACTCGTAGCGGCCCTCAGTCAGGGTCGGGCAGGACGACGGCTCGACCGCGACCAGGCGCACGCCCTCGGCGCGGTCGGGCACGAACGGCAGCGCGATGCCGCCCAGGTTGGAGCCGCCGCCGCAGGAGCCGATGACGACGTTGGGCAGGCCCTCGCCCGCCTCGGCGAGCTGGCGCTTGGCCTCCAGCCCGATGACGGTCTGGTGCAGCAGCACGTGGTTGAGCACCGAGCCCAGCGCGTAGTGGGTGTCGGCGCGGCTGACCGCGTCCTCGACCGCCTCGGAGATCGCGACGCCGAGCGAGCCGGTGTGGTCGGGGTTCTCCTTGAGGAGCCGTCGCCCGAACTCGGTCAGGCTCGACGGGGAGGCGACGACCTCCCCGCCCCAGGTCTCCATCATGACGCGGCGGTACGGCTTCTGCCGGAACGAGGCGGCGCACCATGTAGACCTGGCACTCCAGGCCGAACAGCTGGGTCGCGAAGGAGACCGCGCTGCCCCACTGGCCGGCGCCGGTCTCGGTCGCGATCCGGCTGATGCCCTCGGCCTGGTTGTAGAAGACCTGCGGCACCGCGGTGTTCGGCTTGTGCGAACCGGCCGGCGAGACCGACTCGTCCTTGTAGTAGATCCGCGCCGGGGTGCCGAGCACCTTCTCCAGGCGGGTGGCGCGCACCAGCGGGGTGGGCCGCCAGAGCGCGAGGACGTCGAGCACCTCGCCGGGGATGTCGATCCACGGCTCGGGCGACATCTCCTGGCCGATCAGCGCCATCGGGAACAGCGGCGCCAGGTCGTCGGGCCCGACCGGATCGCCGGTGCCAGGGTGCAGCGGCGGAGCCAGCGGCTCGGGCAGGTGCGGGGCCACGTTGAACCAGGCCTGCGGGATCTCGTCGGAGCCGAGCTGGTAGCGCATCCGGGTATACCTCCGTCGCGGGGACCTGCCGTCGCCTCGACCCTAAGCTCAGGCCATTTCTCAGGCCATATCTCAGATGAACGTCGTCGGGCCCTCACGTACGGTGCCTGGGTGGCGGCCCGAATCTCGTGAAGACGGAGATGCGGGCCGGTGCCGCTGCCATGGCGCCGATGCTGATCGGCGTGGTCCCGTTCGGGCTGGTCGCGGGCACCACCCCGGCCGCGGTCGGGATGTCGACCTGGGACGCGCTCGGGTTCTCCATCATCCTGTTCGCCGGTGCCTCGCAGCTGGCCGCGATCGACGTGCTGTCCCGGGACGGCTCGGCCCTGCTCGCCGCGGTCGTGGCCTGGACCATCAATCTGCGGATGCTGCTGTACTCGGCCTCGCTCGCGCCCTACCTCGCCCACGAACCGCTGCGCCGGCGGCTGCTGGCGTCCTACGTGATGGTCGACCAGAACTACGCGATCTGCGTGACGCGCTGGCGACAGGGCAAGGACGACCCGAAGGGCCGGGCCTGGTTCTTCATCGGCGGGGGATTGCTGCTCTGGTCGGCCTGGCAGCTCTCCACCCTGGCCGGCGCGCTGCTGGGGTCGACGTTGCCGGAGGAACTGCCGCTGGACTTCGCCGTGCCGCTGGTCTTCCTCGTGCTGCTGATCCCGGTCATCACCTCCTGGCCGGCCGCGGTGGCCGCCGTGACGGGTGGAGCGGTCACGGTGGCCGCCTACGGAGCCGGGGCGGGGTCGCTGGCCATCGTGTGCGGCGCGACCGCGGGGATCGTCGGCGGGACGCTGGCCGAGCTCGCTCTGGACCGACGGGGGCCCGCCGGTCCGCCCCAGCCGCTTGAGGACCTCGCGTGAACCCGACCTGGACGGCAATCGTGCTCGCCGGCATCGGCACGTTCACGATGCGGGCTTCGTTCCTCGCCCTGGCCCACAAGCTGCGCGAGGTCCCGCCGTGGGCGGAGCGCATCCTGCGGCAGATCCCGCCGGCCGCGCTGGCCGCCCTGGTGATCCCGGCGCTGGTCCGGCCGCACGGCGAGTTCGACCTGACCCAGTGGCGGCTAGTCGCCGGCCTGATCGCCGCCCTCGTCGCCTGGCGGACGAAGAACGTCGCCCTCACCCTGATCATCGGGATCGGGGTCCTGATGATCTTCCAGGAGTTCTGAGCCGGCGTCAGGATCCGGTCGGCGGCGGCTCACCGCAACCCGGGCAGGTGACCCCGGGCTTGGGCAGAACTACGCGGCACTTCCAGCACTGGAACTCGGGCTGGCCCTTCATCCCCACCGGGCCGGACGGCGAACGGCGGCCGATCAGGCCGCGCAGCCACTCGGTCAGGCCATTCACTGAGACGCGGGCACGGACACCGGCATCAGCGTGGTCATCGTCGCGCAGGCGCATCGCGGCCGCGGTGTCGATGTCGCCGTGGACGGTGACGGCGGTGCCGCCGTCGACCGGGACGAAGAGGAGTTCGGCAAGCTTGGTCCGGCGCACGAACGGGATCAGGAACGGGAGCGCGAAGGCCCAGCCCGGCGTGTGCTTGACGGTCCGGGTGACGTAGCGGCCGTCCGGGGTCACCTCACAGAGCACCCGGCCCGGTGACGCCAGCGCGTACCCGACGGCGGTGATCGCCTCGTCGAGCGGGAGCGGCACCAGGTAGCTGCGCCCTTCCATGTGGTCCAGGCTGGACATGACCGACCAGTGGCCCATGACGCTTCCTCACCCACTCCGCTCACCACAGACGAACCCGACCCCGCCCAGTATGGGCGGGGCCGGGCGGGGATTGCGTCACGAGCACGTCAGGACGCGTTCAGGATCGGCGAACCTTCCGCAGGTGGTCGACGGCGACCCGGCCCGGACCGGTGACCACGAACATCAAACTGAGCAGACCGATCGCGATCGCGATCTCGGGGCCGTTGTGATCCATCGAGTACAGGCCACTGGTGTGCACGTAGTACCAGGCGCCGGCCATGTTGGCCGCCATCAGCAGGCCGATGGTGCGGACGCCGAAGCCGAGGATCAGCGCGAGGGCCCCCACCGATTCCAGGGCGATGTTGAAGCGCGCGGTGAGCTCGGGGAACGGGATGCCCATCGCGTCGAAGCCCTGCACCAGGCCGGCGACGCCGCCGGTGTAGTCCCAGACGAGCTTGACGTGCCAGAACATGAGGACGGCGAGCCCGATCCGGGCCAGCACCAGGATGGCGTCGCGGCCGACCTCCTCGGCCTGCGCGCGGCGCTGCAGGAACGTGGGGCTGGTCAACGGGCGACGTGCCGTCTCAAAAGCCGTGTCGAGTGCCATTGCCGTGCTCCTGCCTGTGAGTTTCTGTCGTTGCCCCTGTAGACCGAGGCCCGCGCGGGAACTCATCGGCATGACCTGAGCGGAAACGGGAACCCTTGAGGTTTGCGGTGCGTAGGCCCTCAATGGAGGGGTGCCGCGCAGGGGGGAGGCAGCGATGAGGTCATTGCGCGCTGCCGTCGTACTTGCGATGGCACTGGGGTCCGCAGCGTGGGCCGAGGCGCCGGCGACGGCTGCCCCGCGCTTCGCGCCGGCCGGATCGATCGGGCACGACGTGTCCTACCCGCAGTGCGGCAAGGCGCTGCCGGTGGGCGCGTTCGGCGTCGTCGGGGTCAACGGCGGCAAGCCGTTCTCGGCCAACAAGTGCCTGGCCGAGCAGTACGCCTGGGCGACCGCGCTGCCGTATCCGGCGATGGTCTACCTCAACACCAGCAACCCCGGCGCCGTCAGCGCGTACTGGCCGAAGACGCCGACGTCCGAGGGCGGCGCGACGTGCGTGAACACCGCCTCCACCTCGGACCCCGGCTGCGCGTACATCTACGGCCGCAGGGCGGCGGCGTCGGCGCTGCAGGTCGCCGCGACCGCCGCGGTCGCCAAGGACACCACCTGGTGGCTCGACGTGGAGACCGCCAACAGCTGGGACGGCAACGGCGTCGCCAACACCGCGGTGCTGCAGGGGATGTTCGACTACCTGCGCGCGAGTGGCGTGGCCCAGGTCGGGCTCTACGCGGCGAGCTCCCACTGGCCCGCGATCACCGGCGGGTACACCCAGGCCACGGCGGCGGACTACCGGGCCGCGTGGTCGACGTACTTCACCCCGGTCCACCCGATGGAGTCCGCACCGGTGTGGGTTCCCGGGGCCAGGAACGCCACCACGGCGCCGGCGAAGTGCGCCACCAGTTTCACCGGCGCCCCGGCCGTGCTCGTGCAGTGGGTCCAGGACTCCCTCGACCACAACCTGGTCTGCGGAGCGATCGCACCGACCCCGGCGACGGCGAAGGCCTGCGCGCCGGGGGCGGGGATTCCGCCCGGTTACTTCACCGTCTTCGGGACCCGCGGCAACGACAAGCTGAAGGGCACCAGGGCGAACGAGATCTTCTACGGCGGCCCCGGCAACGACACGATCAGTGGTGGCCGCGGCGACGACATCCTCTGCGGCGGGGACGGCCGGGACACGCTCTCCGGCGGCGACGGCCGCGACGTGCTGGTCGGTGACCGCGGCAACGACACCCTGGCCGGCGGACCGAGCAACGACAAGCTCTACGGCAACAAGGGCGTCGACGCGCTGTTCGGCGGGCCGAAGAAGGACGTCTGTTCCACCGGCCAGGGCAAGGACCCGAAGCCGCGCAACTGCTGACGCCTGATCACATCGCGGCGACGACGGCGGACCAGGTCAGCGGGATCGCGCCGTGGCCCTTCCCGTTCTGCGGGTTCCAGTGCTCCGCGTACTTGCCTTTCAGCGCACCGCGGATCGACATCTCGCGGATCGCGGCGACGAGGTCATCGCGCTCCCAGCGCAGGGCGGCCAGGCGGGCCAGATAGTTCATCTGCATCCAGGCACTGCCCCGCCAGTACTGGTCGGCGTTGTAGCTGCGCGCGTTGCGGGCCACGAAGTTCAACCCGTAGGGCGCGGCGAAACGCTGCGGGTCGGCGAGCTGGTCCAGGGCCCGCGCCGCCTTCGCGGCGTCGGTGGTGACGAGCGCGCCGAGCACCCCGTCCAGGGTCGGCACGTGCACGCTGTCCCCGCCGCCGACGACCGCGACGTCGGACCAGAGTCCGGTCTCCTCGTTCCACATCTGACTGTCCATCAGTGCGGCGAGCTCGGCGGAGCGGTCCGTCCACAGCTGGTCGCCGCTCGCGGCTGCGTACTCCGCGGCCGCGTGGGCGGTGATCGCGTTGAACGCCGCCGGCGCCGCGACGAAGGACGCCGAACCGATCGCCGCGCCCTCGGCGTCGAACTCCGCCTGCGTGACCAGGTGCCGGTCCAGCCGGGACCAGCGCCAGCGCCGCCAGCGAAGCCGGTTCCAGTCGTTGGCATGCAGGAACGTCGCCGCCCAGCTGTCCCAGCGTGGTGAGTCGTCGGCGCCGGACTCCCACGGGTGCACCAGGAAGATCAGCCCGTCCGCCGTCCGGCGTGCGGCCCAGAGCCACTCGAGGCCGCGTCCGACCCGGGCAAGCAGGTCCGCATCGAGGCTCTGGTGGGAGGAGAGCACCCGCGCGGCGTGAGCGAAGATCGGCGGCTGAGTGAACGAGGAGCAGTCCGGGCGGGGCCCCCGCTCGTCGTTCGGAAACGCGTAACGCATGTGCGGAACGAACCCACTGGCGAACTGCGAGGACATCGCGTTTGTGAGTTCGCGCACACCGCGGTCCGGCTCGCCGACGGCGGCCCAGGCGATCGAGGCGAAGCAGGAGTCCCACAACCACTGGTGGGGATAGGTCTTGCGGTGCGGATACGTGTAGCCGCGCGCGGAGTCCCAGTGGTCATGGAGGACCAGCACGGCGCCGGCCCGGGCCAGCTCGCTGTCGTCAGTCACACATTCACCTGCTGGCAACCCGCATCGCGCCGGTCTTTGGAACCGCACCGCGTAGGGTAGCTGGAACTCCAAGAGCGCTGGCCCGACCTAGTCAGGGTTGACCTAGAAGCGGGCCGAGTGGGCGACAGGACGGGTACTGCAGTGGCGACGCACGTAGCGGAGACCGCTCGCAGCCGTCGGGACGAACCGTTGTGGCGCGTGGGGTTCGTGATGGCCTGCGCCGTCGTGTTCGGGCTGTACCTGCTCGATCCCCCCAACGTTCCCGACCTGGCCGCGCAGACTGCCCGGGCCGAGGCAGCCAAGGACGGCGCCTACCTGTGGTGGACCGGCTGGTTCGGTGGCCTGACCCTGCCGAGCTACTCCGTCGGCAGTCCGTGGGTGATGGCCCACGTCGGCGTCGGGCTGTCCGCCGCGCTGTCCGGGCTGGTCGCCTGCGCCGCGGCCCCGATCCTGTTCGAGGGCACCCGCCGGCCCCGCGCCGCCGCGGCGATCTTCAGCATCGGCGTCATGCTCAACGTGCTCACCGGCCGGGTCACCTTCGCTCTCGGCTTCGCGGCCGCCGTCCTCGCGCTGGTGTGCCTGAGGCGCCGTCAGACCTGGGGCGCCATCGCGGCCGCATTCGCCGCCTGCCTGTTCAGCCCGCTGGCCGGACTCTGGCTCGGTCTCATCGCCGTGACCGTGGCGATCGTCGATGCCTCCCGGCGCCGCCCCGCCGTCGTAATCGCCGGTGTCCTGGTCGGCGTGGCCGGCGTGCTGGCGGTCGTGTTCGTCAACTCCGGGACCATGTCGTTCCCCTGGTGGCACGTCGCACTGGCCCTGCTCGCGTGCGGTGGGGTCGCGCTGGTGTGCCCGACGCGGGAGATGCGGGTCGGCGCCGCGGTCTTCGCCGTCGCGATCGTCGCGTTCGCCCTCGTGCCCACCGCGGTAGGCACCAACATGATGCGGCTGGTGTGGCTCAGTGCCGGCCCGGCAGTCGTCGCCACGGCGGTATTGCCCGGCTTGCCGAAGCTCGCCCTGCGACGGACCGGGATCGCCGTCCTCAGCCTCGGAGCGCTGACCTGGCCGGTCACCGACCTCAGCCTCCAACTCGCCCAGGCGGCCAGCCCGCAGGCCAGCCGGAGCTACTACGCCTCCCTCGTCGAGGAGCTGGAGCGGCGCTCGGCCGCCGACGGGCCGGCGGCGCTGGGTCAACGGGTCGAGATCGTCGATCCCGCCTCGCACTGGTCCGCGGCCTACGTCGCCCCGACCGTGCCGATCGCCCGGGGCTGGGACCGCCAGGCCGACCGGGACGCCAACCCGTTCTTCTACGACGGCACGCTGAGCGCGACCAACTACCGCCTGTTTCTCTCCGAGCTCGCGGTGCGCTGGGTGGCCCTGCCCACCGAGGGTTCTTTGGACTACGCGGCCAAGGCTGAGGCGGACCTGATCCGCAGCGGCCTGCCGTACCTGAACCCGGTCTGGGCCGACGAGTCGTGGCAGCTGTTCCAGGTCGAGAAGAACCGGCCACTTCTCACGGGCGCGACGCTGCTCGAGATCGCCGCCAGCGACATCACGTTCCAGGCCCCGAAGGCCGGCCCGGTGGAGCTGCAGATCCGCTGGTCCCCGCTGCTCACCCTGACGCAGACCGGGGCCGGCGAGGCGGTCGGCTGCGTGATCGAACGCGGCGAGTGGACGACGATCGTGGTCCCCGAGCCCGGCATCTACACCCTGGTGTCCCGGCTCGGCCGGCCCGGTGCCGACCGCGATCCCATCTGCGACTGACCTGAAGCTCCGCTGCATGTGAGCTGCAACCGGGCTGGTGCTTACTGAACCAATCCGGATGTGATCCAGAGCAAAGTCGGGCACGTTGCTGACGCTCCCGGGTCATCCTGGAATGCATGACCGACCGCCCGGTCGGGAATGGTCTGCCTGCGATGGGTGGTTCGACCGACGTGACCGCGACGCTGGAGCCTGCGTTGACGCAGGACGCAGCGCGGTCCACGTCGGCCACTGCCCCAGGAGGCCGAACAGCGCCGGACCCTGGCCATCGCCGCCGCCGGCACCTTCATCGCCCTCGTCGTCTACACCTGCCCGCTCGGGATCATGCCCTCGATCGCGGCCGGGCTGGACGCCGGGATCGGCACCCAGACCTGGCTGCTCGCGGCGGTCAGCCTCGGGTTCGCCACCACGCTGATCTCGGCCGGCGCCCTCGGCGACGACTACGGGCGCAAGCGGGTCCTGATCGGCGGGGCGATCCTGCTCGCGATCGCCAGCACGGTGTGCGCGCTGGCGCCGAACCCCGGGGTCTATCTGGGCGGCGCGCTCGCGCAGGGCGTCGGCGGCGCCGCCATCATGGCCTGCAGCCTCGGGCTGATCGCGCACGCCTTCCCGGAAGGACCGCAGCGCGGCCGCGCCACCGGCATCTGGGGCGCGGCGCTGGGCGCCGGAATCGGGGCCGGGCCGCTTATCGGGTCTGTCCTGGAACCGACGCTGGGCTGGCATTCCGCCTTCGCGCTCAGCGGCGCGCTGGCCGTCGTGCTGGCGATCGCCGCGTGGGTCTACCTGGTCGAGTCCAAGGCCGACGAGCACAAACCGATCGATCTGCTCGGCATGACGCTGCTGGGCGCCGGCGTCGGCGCCCTGATCGGCGGCCTGGTGCGGGGCCGCACGGGATGGGGCGATGCGCCGACGCTGGGCCTGATCGGCGGCGGCCTGGTCCTGCTGGCGCTCTTCGTCGGCGTCGAGATCCGCAAGAAGGCCCCGATGCTGGACATGACGCTGTTCCGCAGCCCGCGCTTCAACGCGGTCACCTTCGCCGCGGTGGGCACCGGGCTCGGGGTCATCTCTGCGCTGTCCTACCTGTCGACGATGTCGCAGCGCGGCATGGGCGACGAGCCGATCGTGGGCGGCGCGTTGATGGGCACCTGGGCGGCCGCGAGTGTCCTCACCGCCCTGTTCGTGCCGCGCCACTTCGCCCAGTTCTCGGGCCGGGCACATCTGGCCGGCGGGCTGGCCCTGACGGCCGTCGGCCTGCTCTCGCTCTACGGCGTCGACCCGGGGACCAACCCCTGGCTGCTGGTGGCCGGAATGGCAGTGACCGGCATCGGCAGCGGGATCGCAAACTCCGCGATGGGCCGGGAGGCGGTCGCCGCCGTGCCGCACGGCCGCGGCTCGCTGGGCAGCGGGGCGAACAACACCGCCCGCTACATCGGCTCCTCGATCGGGGTCTCGATCGTGGCCACCATCGTGGCCGACCAGGGCACCGGCCCTGGCGCGGTCATGGACGGCTGGAACATCGCCGTGCTGCTCACAGCCGCGGCGTCGCTGCTCGGCGCGGTGGCCGTCCTGGCCTGCCGCCCGGCTGATCAGCGCCGGCCGTCGGACCGCCAGGCGTAGAAATACGCTTCCGCGGAAGCGCCCGGAGTGGACGACACGCTCCCGCGGAAGCGATAGCACCGAGTATCAGCGACCGAACGACCGTTCCGAGGTCGCGATCGGATAACCGATTTGTCCCGACATGGGTACGGGAGACTGCGCGCATGCGCCTGCCCGCCCTGCTGACCGGCGTGCTCGTGGCCGTTGCGCTCTCCGCGTGCTCGGGCGACGACGCCGACGCCGAACCAACCCCGGCGCCCCTTCCCACGGTGGCCCCGGTCCCCGCCCTGCCGGACGGCTGGCGCTGGGAGTCCTACCGCGACGTCGAGGTGGGCGTGCCCGGGAGTTGGGGCTACACGAGCGCGCGCCGCGTCGATCAGCAGTGCAACTTCGCCGCCGCGCCCAGGCCCGGGGTCGGGCGGCCCGGCGTGAGGATCGACCTCTCCGGCTGCCGGGGCCCCCTGCCCCAGGTCGATCCCGGGGCGCTGGTCGCGAACGGCGGGACCTTCGTCGCGCTCCTGCCGACCAGCGAGATCGTTATCGAGGAGGGCGACCGCCGGGTGGTGATCCCGGACGCCGTCACCCAGGTCGTGATCCAGGCCAGGCCCGCGCTGCGGGAGAAGATCGCCGCCACGGTTCACCGGATCCCGGTCGCGGACCACAACGGCTGCCCGGTGCACCACCCGATCGCCGAGGACCCGTCCTGGCGCCCGGCGCCGGTGGGCGTCGCGACCCTGAGGGACGTCCACGCGGTCCGGGCGTGCCGGTACACCCCGCTGGACCCCGAGGCCGATGCCGGACCAACGGTCAGCCTGTACTCCTCGCTCCGGCTCAGCGGTGCCACCGCCCGCGCCGCCCTGACCGGGATCGCGACCGCGCCGAGGGCCGGCCGGACGGACGGGCCGGACTCGTGCTCCGACGGCTTCGGCAAGGAGGCGATCGTGTTGCAGGCGCTGCGCGGTGACGGCCTGGCCGGGGAGGTCGTGATCCGGTACGCCGGTTGCGCCGACCAAGGCTTCGACGACGGCGTGCAGATGCGCACCCTGACCGCCGAGGCGATCACGCCGTTCCTGCGCCAGCCCAACGTGCCCTTCGCCTACAGCCCTCAGATCGCCCCGGTGCTGCGCCCGGCGATCCGGGCCGCGCGGGGCTCAGCCGGCCCGAACTGACGCCGCGAGCTCGACGACGTCGGCGGCGGGGCGGGCCAGCATCGCGGCGGCGGTGGCGGCCTTCAGCGCGGTGAACCGACGTTCGTCGGCGGGTGAGCGGTCGGCGCGGGCCAGGCCCACGAACTCCTCGTCGACGAAGCCGGGCCGCAGTACCAGCGTGTGCGCCGCGCTGCGGTAGCCGATCCGGAAGACGAACTGCTCGAGCACCCAGCCCCGGTCCGGGCGCTCCAAGGAGGCGTCGATGACGTACCGGCCCTCAGTCACCGCGCGGGTCACCTGCTCGAACCCGTCACGGGCGCCCGGCCCGCGGAACGCCGTCGTCACCCAGATCTCCCGGCGTTCCGGGACACCCGGTCCCAGCAACGGGAGAGCGCGTTCGAGCACCTTGAATGCCAGCGCGACCCCGGCGGGCGAGCCTGGCCCGTGGTAGCGCGCCAGGTCCTCGGGACCGAAGACGAGGGCGCGTCCCTGATCCATCACCTCGAGCGTGCCGACCATGGCTCCATCCTCCTCTCGTGGCCGCCAGGGATCCGTGCAAGATTGCCGGGACGTCTACGAGGAGGCTCCGTGGCAGGCACAGGCGACCCCCGGTCCAACACGATCGACGGCGTGCTGACGCGCAGCGCCCACCGCGACCCGAACCGCTTCGCGCTGGAGTTCGGCGACCGGACCTGGACCCTGCGCGAGCTCGACGAGGCGGTCAGCCGGGCGGCCGGCGCGCTGCTCGCCCGCGGCCTGGCCAAGGGCGATCGGGTCGCCGCCTACGGGCAGAACTCCGACGCCTACCTGATCGCGTTCCTGGCCTGCTGCCGCGCCGGGCTCGTGCATGTGCCGATCAACTACGCGCTCACCGGCGATGAGCTGGCGTACCTGATCGAGCAGTCCGGCGCGGCCCTCGTGCTGGCCGATCCCAAGCTCGCGCCGAACCTCGGCAAGATCGCGAACTGCCCGGACCACCTGCTGCTGCGCGACGGCGACGGCTGCCTGCTCGACGTGGTCCGCGCCGGCGACGTCCCCTCGATCGAGGTCGACGTCACCGACACCGATCTCGCGCAGATCCTCTACACCTCTGGCACCACCTCGCGACCCAAGGGCGCGATGATGACCCACCGCGCATACCTGTACCACTACGCCTCGGTCATCGCGAACCTCGACGTCAGACGCGACGACGTGATGGTCCAGGCGATGCCGCTCTACCACACGGCACAGATGCACGTGTTCATGCTTCCGGCGCTCGCAGTCGGTGCCCGCTCCTATCTGCTCGAGACCCCGGACATCGCCACGGTGCTCGAGCTCGTGGAGTCGAAGCACGTCACCTCGCTGTTCCTGGCCCCGACGGTGTGGGTGCCGCTCTCGCAGCACCCGGACTTCGGCGCCCGCGATCTGACGAGCCTTCAGAAGGCCTACTACGGCGCCTCGGTCATGCCCGGCCCGGTGCGCGAGCGGATCGCGCAGGCGCTGCCCGAGCTCGGCTGGTACAACGCGTTCGGCCAGACCGAGATCGGGCCGCTGGCCACCGTGCTGCGTCCCGAGGAGCACGCCGAGCGACCCGAGTCCTGCGGCCGGCCGGTGCTCTTCGTCGACATGCGGGTGATCGACGCCAACGGCAACGACGTCGAGCCCGGCGGCACCGGCGAGGTCGTCTACCGCTCGCCCCAGCTCTGCCTGGGCTACTGGGAGAAGCCGGAGGAGACCGCGGAGGCCTTCGAGGGCGGCTGGTTCCACTCCGGGGACCTGGTGCGCATCGACTCCGAGGGCTACATCACCGTCGTCGACCGGATCAAGGACGTGATCAACACCGGCGGCGTGCTGGTCGCTTCGCGCGAGGTCGAGGACTGCCTGTACAGCTACCCCGGCGTCGCGCAGGTCGCCGTCATCGGCACGCCGGACGAGAAGTGGATCGAGGCCATCACCGCGGTGGTCGTCCGGGGGCCGGACGCCACCGTCACCGAGGCCGAGCTGATCGCCCACGTGAAGGCGAACCTGGCCAAGTACAAGGTGCCCAAGGCCGTGCACTTCCTCGACGACCTGCCGCGCAACGCCTCCGGCAAGCTGCTCAAGCGGGTGCTGCGCGACCAGCTCAGCGGCTGACCGCGCGAGGTGTCATCCCTGGTGGGTGCATGTCACCCCGCCTGCGGGGTGACATGCGCCCCTACGGGACGTCGTCCCGCGGAGTTCTGCCGTAGAGCGTGCGGGACTTGCGGGCGACCGCGGCGCTCGCGCGGCGGTGGGTGAGGATCAGCACCACGATGCCGGCGACGCCGAGCGCGCAGCCGAGCAACCCCACGCCCAGGCTCTCGGAGTCGGCCGCGTCGCGACTGCCGGTGACGAGCAGGCAGGCCCCCAGCAGCAGGTGACCGGCTCCGTCCAGGCGCGGCTCGACGCGGGCGCCGAAGCCCGGTGTGGCGACGCCGACGAGCAGGCCGGCCAGACCCGCGAGTGCGAACACCGTGCCGACGGTGATCGCGGCCCATGCCAGCATCGCCAGGCTCCTCACATCTGCTCGCCAGACAGTAGCCATAGGGTCGTCGCGAGCGATGACATCTCGTCGACGGGTGTCGTCCGGAGGGGGACCAGGTGCGGGGACGCGGCGCGGCGATGGTGGCTGCGGCCGCGCTGCTCGTGGCCGGCTGCTCCGGCGGCGACGACGACGAACCCGTCGCGGCGACCCCGGATCCGAGCGCCACCGCGGCCCCGGTCGGCGTCAGCTGCACCGACGGCCGCGGCGACAGCGCGGACCCGACGCTGGACCTGTTCACCGTCCGCCTGGCCCGCGACGGCAAGAACGTCCGGGTGGTCTTCGACGAGACCGAGACCCCGGAGGGTGAGCCGGTCTCCTGGGTCGTCGGCTTCGTCTCCGCCGACGGCAAGCACGCGGTCGAGCTCACCGCGGACATCCGCAAGAACGGGGACATCGCGCACGGCATGACGATCGACGGCGAGGTCCGCCCGGTGACCGACCCGGTGCGGATCACCGCCGAGGGCATGACCACGGTGTTCCCGGTCAAGCCGATCGACGATCTCGGACGCGGCGTCCTCTGGTACGCGACGCTGTCCCTCGACGGCGAGGAGATCGACTACTGCCCCGGCGGCGCCGAGCTGCGCGAGGTTCTCGACATCACCCCGCTCGCCCTGCCCGACCGCTGGTGAAGCAGCTCAACTGATCAGGAGTCCGGGTCCGGCGAGGCGGATTCCATCTCCTCGCTCACGTCCTCCGGAGGCGCCGTTCCGCCGCCGTCCTCCTCGGCGTCACCGGAGGTGGCCGGGGCGTTCGGGTCGTCGAGGATGCGCAGCAGTTCCTGCCCGTAGACCGGGACCAGGTTGGACCCGGACACGAACGGGGCCACCGCGACGCGGGTCAGGGTGCGCTCGGTGAACCCGTCGTCGAAGCCGTTGTGGCAGCCGCCGTAGCGCAGGTAGATCTGCGACTCCCCGGTCGTCGTGGTGACCCGCAGGACGATCTCCTCGGTGCCGCGCACGGACTTCGCGTCGTTGCCCTCGCAACCGCCCTCGGAGTCCGGGCCGGTCCCGACCTTGGACTGCGCGATGCCGCGCACCGCCTCGCGCGCTGCGTCGCCGCTGAGCAGCAGGGAGGACAGCAGCGTCGGCGCCGAGGCCGGGGTCCCCTTCGGCAGCAGCGGCGCGATCGTCGGGCGCAGGTTCGCTCCCGGCTCGATCGTCGGCTCGACCAGCGGGTCCTCGGAGTCCTCGCCGAGCAGTTCCTCCTCGCCCTCCACCGGCACGTCCTCGGGGTCCTCCGCAGAGGGCTCGCCGCCGAGTCCCTCCTCGCCGAGCTCCTCCTCGTCGTCCTCCTCGGGCGGCGAGGCGAACCGGCCGCCGGGGACCGCGTAGCGGCAGGCCGCGACCGACTTGATGCCCTTGAGCTCGAGCACCGAGAACGCGCCGTCGGGACGGCGGGCCGGATCGGCGGCGATCGGATCGGTGACCGGGCAGCCGTTGGCGTCGGTGCTGATCTCGTGCAGCGTCGCGAGGATCTGCTGCCGCTGTTCCTCCGGCGCCTGCACCCGGATCAGGACGGCGCCCTCCTTCACCGTCTCGCGGTCGCCCTCGGTGCCCTCCTCGGCGTCCGGGTCGTTGGCGATGAAGATCATCGAGACGAAGACGCCGGCCTTCTCCACCAGGGTTGACGGGTCGGGGTCGTCGTCGTCCTCCGCGCCGGGGCAGGTGGACTCGACCGGGATGCCGGGGCGGATCACGACCGGTGGGGAGATCGCGGCGTCGGAGATGCACCACAGGGCGGCGGCGACATCGCCGGTCTGATGGCCCCAGCTCGCGGGCACCGAGAGCTCGACGTCCCCGAAGGACTCGGTGCGCAAGCCGTCGGAGGTCGCGGTCGGGGCCGGCTCGACGCCGGCGGGGGTGTCCGGGTCGTCGTCGCCCGAGCAGCCTGACGCGAGCACGACGATCGCGGCCGCAACCGCTAGCCGGCGCTTCATGTGGTGCCTCCCACGGCCGGGGCGGGCCGGTCGGTACTTGCCCGCCCGAGCCACCACAGCGCGGCCGGCGGAAGGAACAACGGAACGAATGCGTAGCCCGCACCGTAGACGGACCAGACCGAGGAATCCGGGAACCAGTCCCGTTCGATCAGACTCAATGTGCCGACGATCAGCACGCCGACGAGCTCCCCGAGGCACACCAGCCGGGCGGCGGCTCGGGCCCGGGGGGAGCTGCGGCGGATCAGCACCGCGCCGGCGATGTAGACCACCGCGGCGACCGCGGTCAGGCCGTAGGCGAACGGCGCGTGGCCGGGGTCGTCGGCGAGCTGGACGCTCGCGCGACCGGCCGCGGCCAGCGCGAGGACGGTGTAGAGCCCGACGATGACGGTGAGGGCGCCCGTTCCCTTGGCGGCAGCGCCCCGTGGCGCGGTCACGCGGCTGCCCCGGTCCGCCAGGTGATCCACATCCGCTGCAGCATCACGATCAGCGAGATGCAGGCCAGGGCGGCCACGACGGCCCGGAACCGATCCGCCGACCGGCCATCTCCGTCGGAGCCCGGCGGGGAGATCTCGATGCCGCCGATGAACTCCGGGTCCGAACCGGGCGCGCCCGGCTCGGGCGGGAAGCCGAGCCGGACCGGCAGCCCGACCAGCAGCGGCAGCAGCAGCAGCGAACCGAGCGCGTAGACCACGTGGGTGCCCGGCTCGGTCGCCTCGTGCCCGGCCGCGAGCGAGATCAAGGACGCGGCCGCCTGCACGAGGAGCATCAGTTGCAGGGCCATCAGGGCGAGCACCTGCCCCCGATTCAGCACCCGCCGCCGGATCGCGGCCAGCCCGGCCCAGCCTCCGATGAGCAGCGCCTCCAGCATGAGGAAACCGGTGGAGGCGCGCGTCATGCCCGCAACGCTAAATGGCGGCTCCGGGCTCATCGGCGCCGGACCCTACCTACCGTCTGACCTGCGAAAACGCGCTCACAGAAAAAACTTGGGCCGGACCCTCAAGCCGAACCGGTCCGCTACCGAAACTTCTGCTGTCACCACCGCAGCACACCGGCAAGGTCGGTCGGAGCGGATGACGGCACCAGGATCGGGTTCTCCACCCTCCCCCAATCCGAGAATGGCGCCGGTCTCCCTTCCGGACCTGCAGTACCGGGAACACGGGAAACCGGGGTCCCGACACTGGCCGTCGGGCCCCGGCCCCACCCCTCGCACCAGACACCACGCAAGACAGATCGGACACCTGACACCACCCCTGAAGACCCCGAGGCGCTCACCCCCCTGAACGCCCCGGAGTGCGAGAGCAAACGACGCGGTTCACCCCTCCGCTCGCGGTCGCTCGCACAACACCGAAAGCCCCGGCCCCCCTGCCGGGGCTTCGGTCTTTAACTCCGCCGATAGTGGAGTTGGGCACCGGTTTCGGGCTCCCCAGCGGTTGCTAACTCCACTATCGGCGCACTTGGGAGCGCCGCGCGGTCAGCCGGCGGAGAGTTCCTCGGCCAGCAGCTCGGCGATCTGGGCGGTGTTCAGGGCCGCGCCCTTGCGCAGGTTGTCGCCGCAGAGGAAGAGGTCGAGCGCGCGCGGGTCGTCCAGCGCCCGGCGGATCCGGCCGACCCAGGTCGGGTCGGTGCCGACGACGTCGACCGGGGTCGGGAACTCGCCGTTGGCCGGGTCGTCGACCAGGACCACGCCGGGGGCGTCGCGCAGCATCGCCTGGGCGCGGGCGACGGTGACCTCGCGCTCGAAGATGGCGTGCACGGCGAGCGAGTGGGTGGTGACCACCGGCACCCGCACGCAGGTCGCGGAGACCTTCAGGTCGGGCAGGCCGAGGATCTTGCGGGACTCGTTGCGGACCTTGAGCTCCTCGGAGGACCAGCCGTCGTCCTTGAGCGAGCCGGCCCACGGCACGACGTTGAGCGCGAGCGGCGCCGGGAAGGGCCCGAAGCTCGCCGATCGCGCGGCGCACGTCGCCGGGCTGGGTGCCGAGGGTCGTCCGAGCCGGCGACCTTGGCGAGCTGGTCGTGCAGGGTGTCGATGCCGGGCTGCCCGGCGCCGGAGGCCGCCTGGTAGGAGGCGACGACGAGCTCCCGCAGGCCGTACTCCGCGTGCAGCGGCGCCATCGCGACGATCATCGACAGCGTCGTGCAGTTGGGGTTGGCGATGATGCCCCGGGCCGGCGCCGGGCGGCGGCCGGGTTGACCTCGGGCACCACCAGCGGCACGTCGGCGTCCATCCGGAACGCGCCGGAGTTGTCGACCACGACCGCGCCGCGGGCGACGGCGATCGGCGCCCACTCCGCGGAGACCTCGTCGGGCACGTCGAACATCGCGACGTCGACGCCGTCGAAGCACTCCGGCGAGAGCGCGATGACCTCGACCTCCTGCCCGCGCACCACGAGCTTGCTTGCCGGCCGAGCGGGCCGAGGCGACCAGGCGGATCTCGCCCCAGACGTCCTCGCGGGTGGAGAGCAGGTCGAGCATGACGGTGCCGACGGCGCCGGTGGCGCCGACGACGGCCAGGGTGGGCTTGCCGGGTCATCGTCCGGTCCCTCCGTAGACGACGGCGCCTTCGCCGTCGCGGCGTCCAGCTCGAACGCGGTGTGCACGGCCCGGACGGCCGTGTCCACGTCGTCGTCGCGGCACGACCACCGAGATCCGGATCTCCGAGGTCGAGATCATCTCGATGTTGACGCCGGCCTCGGCGAGGCAGCCGAAGAACGTGGCCGAGACGCCCGGGTGCGAGCGCATGCCGGCGCCGATCAGCGAGACCTTGCCGACCTGGTCGTCGTAGAGCAGGCCCTCGAAGCCGATCTCGTCCTGGATCTTCTCCAGCGCGTTCATCGCGGTCGGCGCCGTCGGTCCGGGGCACGGTGAACGAGATGTCGGTGCGGCCGGTCGCCCGCGGCGGAGACGTTCTGCACGATCATGTCGATGTTGATCTCGGCGCCGGCGACGGCGGCGAAGATCGCGGCCGCCTGGCCGGGCTTGTCGGGCACCCCGACGACCGTGACCTTGGCCTCGCTGCGGTCGTGCGCGACGCCGGTGATGATCGCTTGCTCCACGGCGTTCCCCTCCAGGTCGATTCCGGTGTAGTCGGACTCACCCAGGTGCCGGTCCGGTGGCTGAACGAGGACCGGACGTGGATCGGCAGATTGAACCGCCGGGCGTACTCCACGCAGCGCAGGTGCAGCACCTTCGCGCCGCTGGCGGCCAGCTCCAGCATCTCCTCGTAGGTGATGACGGGCAGCCGGCGGGCGGTGGGCACGATGCGCGGGTCGGCGGTGAAGACGCCGTCCACGTCGGTGTAGATCTCGCAGACGTCGGCGTGCAGCGCCGCGGCCAGCGCCACCGCGGTGGTGTCCGAGCCGCCGCGGCCGAGCGTGGTGATGTCCTTGGTGTCCTGCGAGACGCCCTGGAAGCCGGCGACGATCGCGATCGCGCCCTCGTCGAGCGCGCTGCGGATCCGGCCCGGGGTGACGTCGATGATCCGGGCCTTGCCGTGCACGGAGTCGGTGATCACCCCGGCCTGGCTGCCGGTGAACGAGCGCGCCTCGTACCCCAGGTTGGCGATCGCCATGGCGAGCAGCGCCATCGAGATCCGCTCGCCGGCGGTGAGCAGCATGTCCAGCTCGCGGCCCGGCGGCAGCGGGCTGACCTGCTTGGCCAGGTCGATCAGCTCGTCGGTGGTGTCGCCCATCGCGGAGACGACGACGACGACGTCGTTGCCCGCCTGCTGGTCGCCACGATGCGCTCGGCGACCCGCTTGACGGACTCGGCGTCGGCGACGGACGAGCCGCCGTACTTCTGCACGACGAGACCCACGGCTGACCAACCCCCTCGCTCAAACTGCCCGGATCAGTTTAGGCCCCCGCACGCAGCGTGACGGCCGGTGTGCGGCGGAAGGGGGGTCCGGCAAGGGTTTTCCCCGTCGTCACGGCACAGATCAGTTAAGGCCGCCTCGCCGGCCGCCGAACCTGCTTACCGTGCACAACGTGGCCCGGGGGCGGCATCGCAGACCTCACCACGCGCGCAACCGCGCCGTGGGTGGCTTCGTCATGGCCGTTGCTCTGGTGGCCGCGGCCGGGACCGTGGAGACCGCGCAGGCGGCGACGCCGCCCGTTAGGCCGTTCGGGGGATTCGCTGCCACCAAGGCCGTTCCGCTCACGCACGGTCACTCCCACAACGACTACGAGCAACGCCGCCCCCTCGCGGACGCCCTGAGCCGGGGGTACACCTCCATCGAGGTGGACGTGGTCCTCATCCGCGGCCGCCTGCTCGTCGGGCACAACGTGTTCCAGGCGAGGGCAGGCGGGGCGACGCTGCGCTCGCTGTACCTGGACCCGCTGGCGGATTGGGTCGAGCGCAACGGCGGCCGGGTCTTCTCCAAGGGCGGTCCGGCCCTGACCCTGCTGGTCGACGTCAAGTCCGAGGCGCGCGAGACCTGGCGCGCACTGGAGGGCACCCTCGCCACCTACAAGGACATGCTGACCCGCTTCACCCCGGACGGGGTCGAGCCGGGCGCGGTGACCGTGGTCGTGTCCGGCAACCGGGCGCCGGACCTCGTCGCCGCGGAGACCGAGCGGTACACCGCACTGGACGGCCGCATCGAGGATCTCGCCGCAGCGGAACCGGCCGACGCCGGCCTGATCCCGCTGATCAGCGAGGACTGGGGGGCGGTCTTCCGCTGGAACGGCACCGGCGCGATGCCGGCCGGCGAGGCGGACAAGCTGCGGTCCCTGGTGCAGGTGGCCCACGAGCAGGGTCGCCGGATCCGCTTCTACGACACCCCCGACCGCACCGTGGCCGTGCGCGAGAACGTCTGGCGGGCCGAGCTGGACGCCGGGGTGGACCTGCTCAACGTCGACGATCTGGCCGCCGGACAGCGGTTCCTGCTGAACCGGAAGGCTTCGGGTCCGGCCGCGCGAGGGGCGTCAGAGGCAGGACATAGGCTCGCCGCAGGAGGCGTCCGCCGGACGCCGTGAACCCCGGGGAGCGGCCGTGACCACCGGCGGAATGCCCGACATGGGGGCGCTGCTCGCGCAGGCGATGCAGATGCAGCAGCAGATTGCGGACGTGCAGGCCAAGCTGGCCGCGACCCACGTCACCGGAAGCGCCGGCGGCGGCGTCGTGCGGGCCACCGTGACCGGGAGCCTGGAGCTGGTCGGGCTGGAGATCGACCCGTCCGTGGTCGACCCCGCCGACACCGAGACCCTGGCCGATCTGGTGCTGGCCGCGGTCCGGGACGCCAACCGCGCGGCCCAGGACATGCAGGCCCAGGCAATGGGCCCGTTCGCCGCCGCGATGGGCGGTATGGGTGGCATGGTCGAAGGCATGGGACTGGATGCGAGTGCCTTCGGGCTCGGCGCGAGCGGCGGGCCGGGTGGCCTGCCGCCCGGCGCGCACTAGGGACCTTTCTTGTACGAGGGCATCGTCCAGGACCTGATCGACGAGCTCGGGCGGTTGCCCGGCGTCGGGCCCAAGAGCGCGCAGCGGATCGCCTTCCACCTGCTCTCCGCGGAGCCCGCCGAGGTGCGCAAGCTGGTGCACGCGATCGCCGAGGTCAAGGAGAAGATCCGGTTCTGCGAGGTGTGCGGCAACGTCACCGAGGACGTGGCGTGCCGGATCTGCCGCGACCCGCGCCGCGACCCCTCGGTGATCTGCGTGGTCGAGGAGGCCAAGGACGTGGTCGCCATCGAACGCACCCGGGAGTTCCGCGGCCGCTACCACGTGCTCGGCGGGGCGATCAGCCCGATCGAGGGCGTCGGCCCGGACGACCTGCGGGTGCGCGAACTGATGGCCCGTCTCGCCGACGGTGCGGTGACCGAGATCATCCTGGCCACCGACCCGAACCTGGAGGGCGAGGCCACTGCGACCTATCTCGCTCGCCTCATCAAGCCCCTGGACTTGAAAGTGACCCGCCCGGCTAGTGGACTGCCGGTGGGCGGTGACCTGGAGTACGCGGACGAGGTCACCCTCGGCCGGGCATTCGAAGGACGGCGTCTGCTCGATGTCTGAGTTTGTTCGTGCAGTGACCCGAAAGGTGACGCAGTGACCGAGGACCCGGCGAACTTCGCCACGCAGATCGCCGATCAGGTGGAGAGCTTCCTGATCGCGCTGCGCGAGCTCGCACGTGCCGGCAGCCCCGAGGCCGCCGTGCCCATGCTGCACCTGGCAACTGCACAGCTGCTGCTGGCCGGTGGCCGGCTCGGCACGATGTCGGACGTGGTGCTGGAGGAGCAGTTCGAGCCGGATGCCGGCGCGGACCCTGATCTGGACGAACTGCGCACCGCGCTGGCCGACCTGCTCGAGCCGATCGACGAGTACGCCGAGGTCTTCGACCCGTACGAGCCCCGGCCCGAGCTGATGATCTGCCGGATGTCCGACGACCTGACCGAGGTCGCCGCCTCGCTGCTGCACGGGCTCCAGCACTACAAGGCCGGCCGCGAGGCCGAGGCGCTGTGGTGGTGGCAGTACTCCTACCTGAACACCTGGGGCCTGTCCGCCGCGACGACCCTGCGCGCGCTGCACAGCGTGCTGGCCCACGACCGGCTCGACACCACGACCGGCGACACCGCTCTGCTGCAGGCCCTCGACCCGGCGGTCACCCGCCTCTAACTGCTCCAACCACCACTAGGCGTGTCACGCTTTGTGGTTGTTCAGTCGTGCTCGACCTCTGACAGCACGCTGGCGCCGAACTCCTTCATCAGCAGGTCCCGGCCGGACATGCCGTCGTCCGGGGCCGCCGCGTCGTCAGGTGCGGCGTGGTCCTCGGCGTCGTGCCGGTCCACCGACGGAAGCGGCGGGGGCGGCGGCTCGGCGGCCGGCTTCGGCCGCTCGGGTGCGCTCGGTGCCCCGGCCGAAGGTGACCCCGACTCGTGCGGGCCGGAAGGCTCAGGCGGCGGCACGGCGTGCACAGGTCCGGCGGCCGGACGCGGAGTGCTCCTTGATGGGTCGTGCACCGCGTCGAGACGGAAGTCCGCGCGCAGCACCTCGGCGATCGCCTCCCGCAGGAGGGCGTCGTGGGCCGAGTTCTGGAAGCCCTTGCGAGTGCCCTCGTCGGAGAAGGCGAGCGCGATCGTGTCGCCCTCGACGGAGGCCACCTGCACCTTGTCGAGCAGGATCATCCAGGTCACGCGGCGCTTCTTCTTGACGACCTCGAGGATCTCCGGCCACATCCGACGGACCGTCACAATGTCGGTCGCCCCGGACGCGACGGGAGCCACCGGCTCGGGCGCCGGCTCGGGGGCACTCTCACGGGCCGCGGGCTCGCGGGCCGGGGGTTCCGGCGCGCCCTGCCGCTCGTCATCGCGCACGACCCGCAGCGCGGCGGGCTCGGGCGCAGGCTCCGGCGGCTCGACGGCACGCGGTACGGGCGGGGCGGTCTCGGGAATCGGGGCGGGCACCGCGACCGGACGCGGGGCCGGGGCGACGGGGACGGCCGCGTCCCCGGCCAGCCGGCGCTCGATCCGGTCCAGCCGGGCGTGCAGATCCCGGTCGCCAGAAAAACCAGACGCTGTGCCGGCGCCCGGCAGCAGCACCCGGGCGCAGATCAGCTCCAGCTGCAGCCGCGGCGCGGTGGCGCCGCGCATCTCGGTCAGGCCGGTGTTGACCAGATCGGCGGCGCGGGAGATCTCGGCCTGGCCGAAGCGCGTGGCCTGTGTGGCCATCCGCTCCACCGCCTCGGCCGGGGCATCGATCAGGCCGGTGCCGGCCGCCTCCGGGACCGCGGCCAGGATCACCAGGTCGCGCAGCCGGTCGAGCAGGTCGGCGACGAAGCGGCGCGGGTCGTGCCCGCCCTCGATCACCCGGTCGATCAGGGTGAACACCGCGGCCCCGTCGTGCGCGGCGAAGGCGTCGATGACGTCGTCGAGCAGGGTGGCGTCGGTGTAGCCGAGCAGCGCGGTCGCGCGGGCCAGGGTCAGGCCGTCGGGACCGGCCCCGCCCATCAGCTGGTCGAGCACGGAGAGGCTGTCGCGGACCGAGCCGGCACCGGCCCGGACCACCAGCGGCAGGACGGCCGGCTCGACCGGCACCTTCTCCTTCTCGCACAGCGTCGCCAGGTACTCCCGGAGCACGGTCGGCGGCACCAGCCGGAACGGGTAGTGGTGGGTGCGCGAGCGGATGGTCGGGATGACCTTCTCCGGCTCGGTGGTGGCGAAGATGAACTTCAGGTGCTCCGGCGGTTCCTCGACGACCTTGAGCAGGGCGTTGAAGCCGGCCGTGGTCACCATGTGCGCTTCGTCGACGATGTAGATCTTGTAGCGCGACGACGCCGGGGCGAAGGCCGCGCGGTCGCGCAGGTCGCGGGCGTCGTCGACGCCACCGTGCGACGCCGCGTCGATCTCGATGACGTCCAGCCCGCCGCCCCCGCCGCGGGCCAGGTCGAGACAGGACCGGCAGGTGCCGCAGGGCGTCGGCGTCGGGCCCTGCTCGCAGTTGAGCGCCCGGGCCAGGATGCGCGCGCTGGTGGTCTTGCCGCAGCCGCGCGGCCCGCTGAACAGGTAGGCGTGATTCACCCGGCCGTTGCGGATCGCCTGCTGCAGCGGCTCGGTGACGTGCTCCTGCCCGATGACCTCGGCGAACGTCTCCGGCCGGTAGCGGCGGTACAGCGCGAGGGACACGCAGTGACCCTACGACCCGGGACGGACGATCGGCAGGGCGCGGTGTGACCCTTCGGGGCAGCCCCCTCGGGGGATGGCATTTGCGGCATAGGGGACGTACCGTTCCTGAGAAACCTTATGGTTGTCGATTACTGACCGTCTCGCCCCCGAACCCCGGAGACGACGTGCGCCTTCGCCTCGCTGTCCCTCTCGCCTGCGCGCTCGCGCTGAGCCCGCTCGCGGTCGTGGCCGGTTCTCCGGCCGTCGCCGGTACCGCCGCCTTCGAGAGCGATGTCCCCCGCGCCAATTGCGGACCGGGGTCCTCCCCGGAGAACGGCCTGCAGGGACAGGTCCCGCTTGCCGACCGGCAGTCCGGCCGCAGCCAGGAGGGCTACACCTGCAACCTGGAACTGCTCGGGCAGTACCAGGGCGAGGGCACCACCTGGGTGAACCCGCAGTACAAGCACTGCGCCTACAACGCGACCTCCTTCTCCGGCCTCGGCCGCAAGAAGTCCGAGGGCACCCAGGTCATCGACGCCAGCGACCCGCGCAACCCGAAGCTGACCGCGAACCTGACCAGCCCAGCGATGCTCACCAGCACGTGGGAGAGCCTCAAGGTCAACGAGGCCCGTGGCCTGCTGGCCGGGGTCTCGGTCGGTCCGGCCCTGAGCGGACTCGCCTTCGACGTCTACGACATCTCCCAGGACTGCGCACACCCGAAGCTGCTCAACGACGTCGGCGGGACGGAGTTCACGCTGCCCGCCACCACGCTGAACCACGAAGGCCAGTGGTCCCCGGACGGCAAGACCTACTGGTCCTCCGGACTTGCGGGCGGCGCCCTGACCGCAATCGACGTCAGCGACCCGACCAACCCGAGCATCGCCGGCGTCACCGCGATCGGCCTGGCCAACCACGGCTTCGAACTCAGCCCGGACGGCAACCGGCTCTACCTGACCACCGCCTTCGGCGCCGGCGTCGTGATCCTCGACGTCAGTGAGATCCAGGCCCGCAAGCCCGCGCCGGTGGTCAACCAGCTCGGCAGCGTGTTCTGGGGCGGCCCGGCAACGGTCGGCCAGCACACCATTCCGGTCACCTGGGACGGCAAGCCGTACCTGATCGCCGTCGACGAGTTCGCCGGCGAGGACATGCACATCATCGACATCAGCGACGAGATGAAGCCGACGATCGTGCGCCAGATCCAGCTCGAGGTGAACCGGCCGGAGAACGCCGAAGCCGTCGCCGCCGACACCGCCGGCAACGGCATCTTCGGCTACGACTCGCACTACTGCGGCGTCGACCGCAAGACCGACCCGACCGCGCTCGCCTGCGGCTTCTTCCAGTCCGGCGTGCGGGTCTTCGACATCACCGACCCGCTGAGCCCGCGCGAGATCGCCTACTTCAACCCGCCCGCCCAGACCGGCAAGAACGACCAGCTGCCCGGGTCCGAGCACGCCGCTAGCCTGATCATGATGGGCTCGGCCGGCTCCAACTTCCGCGACACCGGCTTCGGAATCGCACCGGGATGGAACGGCCAGCCGGCGAACCTCACCGCCGACTACTGCAGCTCCCCGCCGCGCTTCGTCGGCACGGACCAGCTCTGGGTGAGCTGTCAGGACAACGGGTTCATGACGCTGCGCTTCACCAATAAGGCCTACCGGACGCCATGACGGCCAATCCCGCCGTCGCGGTCGGTGGCGGTCTCCTCGTCCTGATGCTCGGGGTCGGCCTCGGGGTTGCGATGGAGTCCGGCGGTGACGACGCCACCTCGGCCGCCGCGGCCGCCCCGAGTCCGGTCGACATCGGCTTCAGCCAGGACATGATCGTCCACCACGAGCAGGCCGTGGTGATGGCGCAGCTGGTCCGCGACCGGACCAAGGATCCGAAGGTCGCCGCCCTCGCCAACGGCATCGTCGACGACCAGCTGCTCGACATCGGCGCGCTGCGCGGCTACCTCGCGCTCTGGCAGGCCCCGGTGCTGCCCGCTGGGCCGCCGATGACCTGGATGGCGCCCGGGCATCAGCACCACGAGGAGAACGCGACGGTGATGCCCGGCATGGCGACCACGGACGAGCTGAACGCGTTGCGCACCGTGAAGGGCACGGCGCTGGACCGGATGTTCCTGGAGCTCATGCTGCGCCACCACGTCGGCGGGATGCACATGCTCACCGACGCCGGAGAGCATGCCGCCGTCCCCGCCGTCCGCTCCCTGGCCGCCCGGATCGCGTTCCACCAGCAGGAGGAGACCCAGACGATCAACGCCCTGCTGAGCAGCATCTGACGGGGCTTCTGGAGCGTCACCGTTTTCACTACGTTGTTGCGATGGACACCACAGGGAACACCCCCGGACTCGTGGTGCGAGCCGGCCAGACCTACCAGGGCAAGCAGGGCCCGGATTACACCCCCGGGATCAGCGCCGAGAGCGTCGGCGCCCACGCACTGTGGCTCGGCTCGGTGACCATCCCGCCGGGCGGCCGGACGAAGGCGCACGTCCACGAGAACCACGAGTCCGCCTTCCATCTGATCAGCGGCGACGAGGTCGAGCTGTGCACAGGCGCGAACTTGGAGAACCGCGAGATCGCGCACGCCGGCGACTACCTCTACGTCCCGGCCGGCGTCCCCCACGTCGCGGTGAACCGCGGCGCGTCTCCGGCGGTGTTCGTCGGCGCGCGGACGGATCCGAACGAGCAGGAGAGCGTCGTCATGCTTCCGGATCTCGACGACCGGGTGCCCTAAAGACTTGACGCGGAAGCGGAGTTGTCCTACATACTGTAGTCATTACTACTGACTCTAGTATTTCTCGCATCGCGCCGTCCAGCGACCGTCGCCGCGCCCGGCGCGAGTCGACGATCGCGGAGGCCCTCGGCCTGGCCGAGCAAATCGTCGCCGACGACGGCGTCGGCGCGCTGACCGTGGTCGAGCTCGCCCGGCGGATGGGGATGCGGGGCCCGTCCTTCTACAACTACTTCCCCTCGTTGCACGCCGTCTACGACGCGCTCTTCGCCCGGGGCCTGCACGCCCAGAACGCGGCCATCGAAGACGCCACCGCCGGCTGCGAACCGGGGGTGGAGTGGCTGTCTGCCATGGCGCGTTCGATCGTCCGCTGGAGCGTGGAGAACCCCGGGCTCGCCGCGCTGCAGTACTGGCGCCCGATCCCCGGCTTCGAGCCGTCCGCGGAGACCTTTGCGGCCAGCAAGGACCGGCACGAGCGGGTGCGGGCCCAGTTCGCGGCTGCCGCGCGCAGCGGGCAGCTCTCGCGCCGGGCCACGAGCGACGAGGCGATCGGGTTGTTCACGGTCGTGATCGCCGGCCTGTTCACCCAGCAGGCCGCCAACGAACCGGGGGTGCCCTACGAATCAGGACGCTTCACGGCGCTGATGGAGGAGGCGCTGGACATGTTCTTCCACCGGTACCGCAGGCAAGGGAGGCAGTGATGCAACACCTGGACCGCGATGAGGTCTCGACCCACATCGACGCCACGCCCACCGCCGTGTACGACCTGGTCGCGGACGTCACGCGCACACCGGAGTTCAGCCCCGAAGTGCTGCAGTGCCGCTGGATCGGCGGCGCCACTGGCCCAGCCGTCGGCGCGCGGTTCAAGGCCCGGAACCGCGTGGCCCGCGGGCCGGCCTGGAGCAACAAGCCGGTGGTGATCGCCGCCGAGCCCGGACGCGAGTTTGCCTTCTCCCGGTCTGAGCCGTTGGGCGGCACGATGATCTGGCGCTACGCCTTCGAACCCGACGGCACGGGCACGCGAGTCACCGAGTCCTACGAGGTGGTCGAGCCGGTGAAGCGGCCCATGTGGTTCCTCATCGAGCGGATCTGCGGCCGCAAGGACCGGCGGACGGATCTGCACGAGGGCATGACCCTCACCCTGGAACGTCTCCGGGCTGCCCTGGTCGACCAAGACCGGTCAGAACCGGCCGGCGCGGGCGGTTCGTCCTCAACGAAAAGGACTCCCCGCGCACCTACCAGAGCCCACTTACCCTTGCTGCCTTCCGGCCCTGGGGGAGTTCGGTGAGATGGCACCACGCGGGGAGCCGGGGTCGATTCTAGCTGCACTACGATGGGCGACGCTCCAGGGAGGATTCGCCTAGTGGCCTAGGGCGCACGCTTGGAAAGCGTGTTGGGGGCAACCCCTCACGAGTTCAAATCTCGTATCCTCCGCCAGCTGAGCTGCACGAACGCCGGGCCCTCGAACCAGGGGGACCCGGCGTTCGTCGCTCCGTCTCGGTTTCGGGACGACGCGGCAAAAAGGGTTAGCCCATGTGCTGTGTGGAGAGACTTACATCGCCAGAACGGTCAATTCCCGGCTGAGCCTGGCCTGCGCCGGGAGACCCGCATGATCAACAGCAGCCGCAAGCCGGACGCACCTGCGACCACCGTGACTTTCACCCTCAAACACTCCGGTCTGGACGGCCAGGGAGTGGCGCTGGTGGGCGACTTCAACGACTGGAACCCAGGCGCAACCCCGATGGCTCGGGACAACGGCGCCTACTTCGCCACCGTGACCCTGGATCCAGGCCGTTACCGGTTCCGTTATCTCGCCGAGGACGGGCAGTGGTTCAACGACGACAGCGCGGATGACTACGCACCTAACGAACACGGCGGTCAGGACAGCGTCGTGGAGGTGGCGCCCGCCGCCGACTCGACGCGGGGACCGGGACAGTCCGATGTCCGCACCGAAAAGATCCGGCGATGAGCGTCACCGACCTGAACCTGAGCGTCTCCCCCTTGCCCGGGCACACCGTGGTTGCTATCCGCGGAGAGGTCGACACCCACTCCGCACCCGTGCTGCGCGCGCAGCTTCTGGAACTTATCCGGGCCGGGCACCACCACCTGGTGCTGGACCTGGAAGCCGTGGAGTTCTTGGACTCCTCCGGCCTCGGGGTCTTCATCCGCGCCTTGAGCGAAGCCCGGCGCAAGGACGGTTCGCTCCAGCTGGTGTGCACTCAGGAGCGGATCCTGAAGATCCTCCGGATCACCGGGCTCACCGAAGTCTTCCCGATAAATTGTGCTCCGCCGGCGCCGTTGTCGTAGCCCGAGTGCGAGTCACCCTGTTTTCACCTACGCTCGCGCATGAGTTCGGTACTGAGCACGTGCGCAGCTGCCGCAGAGTCGTGGACCGCATTCGGAAGGTTCACGACTGCTGCTGAGGACTACTTGTGGCCCCGAATGCAGAGAGTGGCGCCGACGACGGCCAACAGATGGCTGGTGAACGCGAACGACTGGCCGACGAGCGCGACGCGCTCGCCGATGAGCGGGACCGTCTGGCCGATGACCGCGATCGACTCGCCGAGGACCGGGGCCGCGACGCCGATGCTCACGAGCACACCCTTACGCGCGAGCGCGCTGCCGCATCGCAACCGCACCGCGACCAGATCGCCCACTGGCTCGCCGGCGCGGACGGGCCGGATTTTTCTGGCGCCGCGCCGGGTGACTGGCCGGGGGAACGCCGCGAATTTCTCGGCGATGACCGTCAGGCGCGGGCTGACGTTCGGGAAGCGGCCGCCGACGAACGGCAGGGCCGGGCCGACGACCGAGAGCTGCGGCTGGTCACGGCCGCCGGCACGGACGACCCTGCGCACGCCGTTGCGGCCGCCGATCGATCGGAGGCCGGCGCCGCTCGCGCCGCGGCTGGCGCGGAGCGTACTGAGGCGGACCGCGTCCGAGCCGGCCTGGTCGTGTCCCGGCCCCTGGTCGAGGCGTTCGTGACGATCTCGCAGGCCCTGAGTTCCACGGCGCGACCGGAAGAGGCGTATGCGCAGACAGTCGCGCAAGCTCGGCGCCTGGTTTCGGGCGCGGCGTCGGTGAGCCTGTCCCTCCGTGACGGCGCTGTCACACGGACCGTCGTGGCCAGTGACGCGACGGCCACCGGGCTGGACGAGGCGCAGTACGCAAGCGGGCACGGTCCCTGTCTTCAATCCATCGGAACCGGCGAAACGGTGCTCAGCGACGATCTGGAGGCGGAGACCCGGTGGCCGGCATTCACCGCCGCAGCCATGGCCGCTGACATGCGGAGCGTGCTGTCGGTACCGGTTCCGGATCGTCCACCAGTCCCTGATGCACTCGGCTCGATGAACCATTACGGGCGCGTCCCGGGCGCCTTCGACGTGGAGTCGGCGCACGTCGCGATCGTGCTCGCCGCTCACCTCGCCGCCCTGCTCGTCGTGTCCGCAACCGCGAGCACCGAGCTCGAGCAACTGGAGCACGCCGTTCAGGCTCGCGATGTCATCGGGCAAGCCAAAGGCATTCTCATGGAACGCAACGGCCTCACCGCCGAGCAGGCGTTCGAGGTCCTGCGCGTGGCGTCCATGAATCTCAATCGCAAGCTTCGGGAGGTCGCCGGCGAGTTGGCCTTTACCGGCGAGCTGCCCCAGGGCGAGTAGGTCTTCTCACGCGGCCTCGGCGCGAACGCCCGGGACTCGGCGCAGTCGGGCGTCGAAGGTGAATGGGGCCGCCTAAGGGAGCGGCGCCGCGCGGACCTGCTTGGGTGTCATCCCGAACCAGCGGCGACAGGAACGGTTGAGCGTGCTCTGCTCGGTGTAGCCCAGCAGGCCGGCGATCTGGCCGAGCGCGAACCTGGGCTCGGCGAGATACTTCGCGGCCTGGTCACGGCGGACCTGCTCGATGACGTCGTGGCACGTCACGCCTTCCGCCACCAGGTGCCGCTGGAGCGTGCGGGGGTGCAGGCCGAGTTGGTCGGCGATCGCGTCGGCGCCGCACTGGCCGGTGGGCAGCAGGCGGCGGGCGAGCTCGGCGACCCGGTCGGACAGCGGGGCGTCACTGGGCAGGTACTGCGCTTCCAGGTACTTCGTCGCGATGCGTCGGGTTTCCGGATCGGCGCTGTCGATGCGCCGCTCGCCCAGAGTGACGGCCAGGTCGAACCCGCACCACGCCTGTCCGAAACTCACCGGGCAGCCGAGGGCATCGCGGTAGACCGCAGTAGGGCTGAGCTGTTCGTGGAGAAAGGCGACCGCGCTCGGGCGCGCGTCGGACCCGCCCAGGAACGTGAGCATGCGGGCGAGGTTGGCCAGGCTCAGTTCGAAACCCTGCGGTGTGGGCAGCGGCAGCGACTCGGTGATGGTGTAGGTGAACCTGAGCTCCGGGACGCCGCGGCGCCGCGCAACGGCGAGCTTCAGCGCCGGCGAGTGCACATAGAGGTACCGCCCGATCGCCTCGAGTCCGTCCAGGACGGTCAGCGCGTTCCGCGCGATGACCGCGACCGGGCCGAGGATGTCCAACCCCTGCCAGCGGGACAGACGGAGCCCGAGGTCGGGACAGGCGAACTCGTCCGCGGTCGTCTCGATCAACCGGACGAAACTCTCGACGGAGACGAACGTGTCCTCCTGGTGTTCCACCCCGGACGGGATGTGGAAGCGCGTCCGGAGCTCGTGGGGATCGCCGCCCAGGTCACGGACGAGGTCGTTGTAACCCCACAGGTTCGTGGCCCGCAGCAGGCTGCCCACCGCTCCCTCTCCCGGTGTCTCCGCCCATGTCGTGAAGTGACAAAAGTATGTCGCGTTCGGTCAATACCGGGAAGCCCCTGCGCCCGCACTCTGGATGCACGTCCTCCAGCCGGCACCGACCACACGAAAGCGCGAGGGAACCTGATGCAGACTCAGGCGAGCACCCGAGCACTTCGACGTTCTGATCATCGGCGCCGGCCTGTCCGGCATCGGCACGGCCTGCCAGGTCGCGGCCAAGTTCCCCACCAAGACCCTCGCGGTCCTGGAGCGGCGCGAGCGCCTCGGCGGCACCTGGGACCTGTTCAACTACCCGGGCGTGCGCTCGGACTCGGACATGCTCACTCTGGGCTACAGCTTCCGGCCGTGGGATGACCTGAAGGTCCTCGCCGACGGGCCCTCGATCCGCCAGTACATCGCCGACACCGCCGCCGAGTTCGGCATCGAGGACAAGATCCACTACGGGCTCAAGATCGTGGCCGCGGACTGGTCGAGCCAAGCGCAGCGCTGGACCCTGACGGCGCTGGCCGAGGCGAGCGGTGAGTCCCGCACCTACACCGCCGACTTCCTGGTCAGCGCGACCGGCTACTACAACTACGACGCCGGCTACCTGCCGGACTTCCCCGGCACCGAGCAGTTCGAGGGCCGGATCGTGCACCCGCAGCACTGGCCGGCCGACCTGGACCACACCGGCAAGAAGGTCGTGGTGGTCGGCAGCGGCGCCACCGCCGTGACGCTGGTCCCGGCCATGACCGGCGAGGCGGAGCACGTGACGATGCTGCAGCGTTCCCCGGCCTACGTGCTGACCCTGCCCGACTACGACAAGCTCTCCGAGATCCTGCGCAAGTTCCTGCCCCGGACCTGGGTGTACCGGTCCGCGCGCAAGCGGAACATCGTCTCGGCGCGCTGGATCTACAAGGCCTGCCGGCGCTGGCCCCGCCAGGCGCGTCGGATGCTGCTGTGGCAGGTCAAGCGTCAGATCGGCCCGAACGTCGACATGAAGCACTTCACGCCGAAGCTACATGCCCTGGGACGAGCGGCTGTGCGCCGTGCCGAACGGCGACCTGTTCAAGGAGCTCAAGGCCGGCCGCGCCTCGATCGTCACCGACGAGATCGCGACCTTCACCGAGACCGGCCTGCAGCTCAAGTCCGGCGAGGAACTCGAGGCCGACATCGTGGTCACCGCCACCGGCCTGCGCATGCAGATGCTCGGCGGGATGACCCTCACCGTCGACGGCGAGGCCCGCGAACTGAACCAGAAGATGGCCTACAAGGGCGTGCTCGTCCAAGACGTCCCCAACCTGCTCTGGGTCTTCGGCTACATCAACGCCTCCTGGACGCTCAAGGCCGACCTCGCCGGCGAGTACCTGTGCCGCCTGCTCGCCCACATGGACGCCCACGGCCAGGCCGTCGCGACACCCCGCGACGGCGCAGACTGCGCAGTCGAGACGGCCGGGTCGTGGACGGGCTGCGCTCCGGCTACATCAGCCGCGGCCGGGACCTGATGCCCCGTCAGGGCGCCGGCGACCCGTGGGAGCTCGTCATGAACTACCAGCACAACTGCACCGCCCTGCGCGAGGACCCGATCGACGACGGCATCCTCCAGTTCGAGGCCGTCGCCGCCACCCAGACCACTCCAGAACGGCAGGCCGCCTGAGATGAGCACCCCCTCCGCACGCACGTACGACGTCACGAACAAGGTCGCGCTGGTCACCGGCGCCGCCCGCGGCATCGGCTTCGAGACCGCACGCAAGCTCCACGATCAGGGCGCCAAGGTCGTGCTCATCGACCTCGACCCCGACGCGACCACGGCCGCGGCCCGACGGATCGGTGACGGCGCGCTCGGCATCGGCGCCGACGTCACCGACGCGCGCGGCCATGCAGGCCGCGGTGGCCGAGACCATCCAGTTCTTCGGCCGTCTCGACATCGTCGTGGCCAACGCCGGCGTCGCGCCCACCCCGGCGACGGTGCGGGCGATGCCCGTCGCAGAGTTCGAGCGGGTCCTCGAGGTCAACGTGCTCGGCGTCTACCGCACCGTGCACGCGGCCCTGCCGCACGTCATCGCCAACGGCGGGCACGTCGTGGTCGTCGCCTCGGTGTACGCGTTCGTGAACGGGGTCCTGCTGGCGCCGTACGCGATGTCCAAGGCCGCCGTCGAGCAGTTCGGCCGCGCCCTGCGCGGCGAGCTCGCCCAGCACGGCGCGTCGGCGAGCGTCGCCTACTTCGGCTTCATCGACACCGTGATGGTCCAGGAGGGCTTCGCCGGCTCGGTCGCCCAGCGCTTCAAGGCGACCTTCCCCGGGTTCCTGCGCAAGCAGTTGGCACCCTCGGTCGCCGGCGAGGTCATCGTCGCCGGCATCGAGGAGCGCGCGCCGCGGATCATCGCGCCGAAGCGCTGGAGCATCTACTCGATACTGCGCGGAGTGCTGAACCCGTTGCTCGATCGCCGCACCGAGACCAACGCCGAGATTCAGGGCGTCCTGCGCGACGCCGACCTCGCGCACCACACCGCGCGGTCCGCCCCTGGGCCGGCGAAGACCGCGGCCGAGGTCCGGTAGCCCGCGATGGATCGCGACTTCACCTCCCGAATGCTCGGGCACGAACTGCATCGCACCCACGTAGCTGCGATCGCCTGGGCGGACGATCAGGACGGTCGGGCGACGTCGGCCGCGCTGAGCGCCGCAATCCGCGACATCGCCCGTGCTCTCGGCACCGCTCACGTCCTGATCCAGCCTCGCGGTCCGCTCTCGGTCGCGGCGTGGATCAGTACGAAGGGGGCACCGCCGGCACTGGAGAACGTCCGGCTGCAGGGACCATCACGTGGTGTCCGCGTGGCGCTCGGAGACCCCGCGGCCGGCCTGCCCGGATTCCGCAGCACCCATCTGCAGGCCCTGCAGGCCCAACGCGTTGCCCGCCTCGAACGCCGACCGCCGGGATCAGTGACGCGCTACGCGGCGGTCGCCTTCCAGGCGTTCGCCTCCGCCGATCGCGCCCAGTGCCAGGCGTTCGTCGCCCAGGAACTCGGGGCCCTCTTCGCCGAGGACGAGAAGGCGCTTCGGCTCGCCGAGACGGTGCGGACCCTGCTGGAGGAGAACGGCAACCACGATCGCACCGCCCGGCGCCTGCACGTCCACAAGAACACCGTCGCCTACCGGGTACGGCAGGCCGAGGAGCTGCTGGGCCGACCCGTGACCGCACGGCCGCTGGAACTACGCGCCGCCCTGGCACTCGCCGACCTGTGCCGGTCCGGTCCGCACGGCGGCCCTTCCCTCGAATCGGCACCGTCAGCGGCACCGGTAGCGGCACCGGTAGCGGCACCGGTAGCGCTGCCTCGACGGCTCAGCCGGCCCCGAGGTCGGCCAGGCTGTCCCGGGCGTCGACGCGGACCTGCGCCCACGCACGCTCCAGCGGCCCGGGATCCGCGCCCGTGGCGTACATCAGGGCCAGTCCACGCATCGAGTTGAGCAGGACGTCGGCCCGGATCTCCAGCCGACGGGAGCTGCGCACCGGACCGGTCATCGTCCGGATGACCGAACGGATCGCCTCGTCCAGGTCGTACTCCAGCTGCAGCACGCGGGGCTGTAGGTCCGGGTCGGTCCGGGCACCGACGTAGACCTCGAGGGCGGCGGCGTAGATCGGGTCCTTGAACCCTGCCCACAGGCCGTCCAGGCCGACCTCGATCCGCCGGCGTCCGGGCGGCGATGAGGGCAACAGACCGAGCACCTCGTCCAGGCGGCGACGCCCGATCTCCTCCACCACCTCGACCACCAGGCGCGCCTTGTCCGGGTACTGATGGCTGACCGCGCCGCGCGAGACGCCCGCGCGTTCGGCGACCGCGGCGATCGTCACGCCGTGGTACCCGCGCTCGACCAGGCAGGCGATGGTCGCCGCGATGACCTTCTCCCGGGTCGCGGAACTGCGTTCCACCTGCGTCGGCACACCTCTAGCTTACAAGACGGTCGTCCTGTAACTTGCGGGACAATCGACCCGTAAGTTCGGAGGAGCGCGCGTGAGCAACCGACGGGATCCGCGGGTCGCGATCATCGGAGCGGGGATGTCCGGGCTGTGCGTCGCCGCGAAGCTACGGGCCGCCGGGATGGACGACATCGTCATCTACGAGAAGTCCGACCGGGTCGGCGGCACCTGGCGCGAGAACACCTACCCCGGGCTTGCCTGCGATGTCCCGTCCCGCTACTACAGCTACAGCTTCGCGCCCAATCCGCACTGGACCCACGTCTTCTCCCCCGGCCCCGAGATCCAGGAGTACCTGCGGCGCGTGGCGCGCGACCTCGACCTCGAGCGACACATCCGGTTCAGCACCGAGGTCGACGAGGCCGAGTGGGTGGAGGGCCGCTGGCGCGTGCGCGCCAAGGACGGCACCGAGGAGAGCTTCGACTTCCTCGTCTCCGCAGCGGGCGTCCTGCACCACCCGCGCGTGGCCGAGATCCCCGGGATGGAGGACTTCCGCCGGTGCGATGTTCCACTCGGCCCGCTGGGACCACTCGGTGCCCTTGGACGGGCGCCGGGTTGCGGTCATCGGGTCGGGCTCGACCGCGACGCAGATCACCGTCGCGCTCTCGCCGCGGTGCGCCGAGTACAAGCTCTTCGCACGCACCCCGCAGTGGGTGTATCCGACGCCGAACCCCCGCTACAGCCGGGTCAGCCGCCTCCTGCTGACGTCGTTCCCGGGCCTGAACCGACGTTGGAGCGGCTTCAGCTACCGGCTGTACCAGCGGCTGGTGGAAGACGTCTTCGGCACCGCGGTCATCCGTCCCGGCTGGCAGCGCGTGATGGTCAGGACCGCGTGCCACCTGCACCTGCGCCGCGTGCGCGACCGCTCGCCTGCGCAAGCGGTTGCACCCGAAGGACAAGCCCTCCTGCAAGCGGATGATCTTCGCCTCGAAGTTCTACAAGCGCTTCAACGACGGCGACGCCGAACTCGTGGACACCGGCTATCGATCGCATCACCGAGAACGGCATCCGCACCACCGACGGCCGGCTGCACGAGGTCGACGTCATCGTGCTCGCGACCGGCTTCCACGCCCACAGCTACCTGCAACCGGTGGAGCTGATCGGCCCCGACGGCCTGCGACTGTCCAAGGTGTGGAGCGACGAGCCGCGCGGCTATCGCACAGTCGCGTTGCCGGGGTTCCCCAACCTGTTCCTTCTGCTCGGCCCGCACTCCCCGATCGGGAACCAGTCGCTGTTCATGATCACCGAAACGCAGGTGGACTACCTGCTGCAGTGGGTCGAGCAGTGGCGGGCCGGCGAGTTCGACTCCGCCACCCCGAACGAGGCCGCGACCGAGCAGTTCCAGGAGGAGATGCGCCGCGCCTTCCCGGACACCATCTGGGTGAGTGGGTGCGAGAGCTGGTACCTCGGCAAGGACGGCCTGCCCGCGCTGTGGCCGTTCCACCCGCAGGTGCACCGGGACATGTTGGCGGCGCCCAACCTCGACGAGTGGATCCTCACAAGGACCTGACGCAGCTTCAGAGCGCCCGCACCCGTTCGGCCACCATCGCGGCAAGCCTCAGGGACTTGCCGAGCTTGGGGGCGCGGCCGGCGAGATCCGCAGCCAGGATCCTGAGCTCGGTCTGCCCGACGAGCACGACCACGTCCAAGATTCGGAACCGAGCCGCGATTCCGCGCAGAGTCGCCCGCACGTCGTAGCGCTGGCCGTAGGTCGCGTCGGCGTCGCTGAGCTTGACCACCACCGGCGTCAGCGAGAGCGACTGGATCTCATACCCCTGCCGCGTCCAGATCGCGGTCGCCGTCTGCTTCGTGCACTCGACGGCCTTCTCGGTCGCCTGCACCTCCATGTCGGACTTCGCCTTCTTCACCGTCGACACGACGTAGGCGGTGGAGTAGAGCGCCGTGGCGTCGCCCTTACGGAACTCGAACCCTTCGTTCTTGGCGAGGTAGGTCGGCTCCTTGACCCCGAGGCAGGCGTAGAACGCGGCGTCGTCCGCGGCGTCCCCGGGATCAACGGTGTCGCGTTCGGCGCTGAAGCCCGGCAGGTCCTCTCGCGGTCAGCGCGCCGGCCTTCGCCAGTGTCCGCGCCTCCATCTTGGTGATGGCCTCGGCCGGAAGGGCCGTCGCCACCAGCGAGACCGCTACGACCCCGGTCGTCAGGACCGCACGACACCGCATCGGACCTCCTCGCCCGCCACCGATCGTACGGCGGATTCGAGATCTGGCGTAACCTCAGACCTCCCGCGATGCGGTCAGACGTCGCCGACGCGACCGGCGTCGATCCCGGCCAGTTTCACTGCCGGGCCGAGCTTGGGCAGCGCCGTCGAAGCTGACCGAGCTGACCCGAGAGCTCGGTCTGCCCGACGAGCGCGTTGACGGCAAAACCGCGCAGCCCGACCGGGGATCCGGCGAGAGATCCGGCAATGTCGTACTCGTAAGCGAGGGCACTGTCAGCTCCGGCGACCTCGACCTTCACGAGCTTGACCGAGGCCTTGTCGATGGCGATGCCCTCGGCCTCGAAGGCGGTACGGAACTGGGAGGCCCAGCAGCCGATCTCCAGGTCGCTCTTAGTGAAAGCGAACCCGGGATTCTCCGCGAGGTAGGTGGGGATCTTGGCGCCCACGCACTCGTACAGCGAGGCGTCGCCTTCTGCGTCCGAGGGATCCGTCGTTTGCCTCTCTGCCTCGAATCCCTTCAGGTCGGTCTTCTTCAGCACGGCGGTTTTGGCGAGCGCCTGCGCGCGCCAGCCTGACGACCAGTCAGGTGGCGACGGTGTTCCCCGGAGTCACGCCGCAGTTCGTCGGTGCCTTCCGCTGAGGACAACCCCAACCAGCGCTAGGCGGCCGGCGCGAGTCCCGCGATCAGCAGGTCGAGCAGGCGTTCGTGCTGCGCCGGGTCCGAGGACGCGAGGGCGAAGCCGCTGACGGTCGTGAGGACGTCGAACGGCTCGACCTCAGGCCGGACGACGGCGGCCTCCACTCCGGCCGAGAGCAGGGCGCCGAGCGCCGCCAGGATCCGGGCCCGGCTGTGCTCGAACGGGTTGGCCCCGGTCGCGATCACCGCTCGCAACGCATCGGCGAGTCCCCGCTTGGTCGTCGCGTAGTCCAGAAATCCGTGCAGCCAGGTGCGCAGGGCCGCCCGGGCGTCCTTGGTCGCGAGCAGCTCGTCCGCGGACTCGCACAGCTGCGTGAGCTCGTTCTGGTAGACGGCCTCGATCAGCGCCTCGCGGCTCGGGAAGTGCCGGTAGAGCGTCCCGCTGCCGACGCCGGCCGCCTTCGCGATCGCGTCGAGGGGAGCGTCGCCGTTCTCGGACAGGACGCGCAGCGCAACCTCGAGCAGGCGTTCCCGATTGCGGACGGCGTCGGCGCGCATCGTCCGCTCGCGCTCGTTCCGGCGCCGTGCGCTCGGTCACGTGCTCCTCCGGGAATGGAAAGCGGAGAGTTCTCCGTTTAGAGTGGTATCCGTACCGGAGAACTCTCCGATTCAGTTTAGGGGAACTGCCACATGCTGACCACAGACCGCATCACCACGCCCTTCACGGCCACCTCGACCGCGACCGAGGTTGCCGAGGGCATTGACCTGGCCGGCAAGCGCGCCGTCGTCACCGGCGCGTCCTCGGGCATCGGCATCGAGACCGCGCGGGTACTCGCGCTCGCGGGCGCCGAGGTCACGCTCGCCGTGCGCAACACCAGTGCCGGCGAGAAGGTCGCCGCCGAGATCAACCGGGCGACCGGCGCGCATCGCGTCCGCGTTGCGGAGCTCGAACTCGCCCACCTCGCCTCCGTGCGCGCCTTCGCCGCCCTGTGGGGACACACGCCGCTGCACCTGCTGGTGAACAACGCCGGGATCATGGCCACGCCGCTCGGGCGCACCCCGGCCGGCTGGGAGCAGCAGTTCGCCACCAACCACCTCGGGCACTTCGCGCTCACGACGGCCCTGCGCCCGGCGCTCGCGGCAGCCGGGGGCGCGCGGATCGTCTCGCTGTCGCTCGCGCGGGCACCAGCGCTCGCCGGTGGTCTTCGACGACATCAACTTCGAGCGCCGCGAGTACGACCCGTGGCTGGCCTACGGCCAGTCCAAGACCGCCAACATCCTGTTCGCCGTCGAGGCCACCAACCGGTGGGCCGGCGACGGGCATCCACGCCAACGCCGTGCACCCCGGCGGGATCCTCACCAACCTGACGCGGCACCTGAGCGCGGACGTCATAGACGGTTTCAAGAACGACCCGACCCTCACCCTCAAGTCGGTGGAGCAGGGGGCGGCCACGTCCGTTCTCGTCGCGACCTCGCCGCTGCTGGAGGGGATCGGCGGCCGGTACTTCGAGGACTGCAACCAGGGGATCCTGAACTCCGGCGGCGGATCGCCGAACGGAGTCGCGGACTACGCGCTCGACCCCGACAACGCGCGGCGGCTCTGGGAGCTGTCCGAGCGGGCAATCGGCTGACCGACCCACGCGGCCTGTGCTGACGGACCGTCAGCGCAGGCCGTAGGTGGAGGAGATGATCTCGCGCTGGATCTCATTCGTGCCGGCGTAGATGGTCGGGGAGATCGCGTCGCGCAGGTGGCGTTCCATCTCGTACTCGGTGGCGTACCCGTAGCCGCCCATCAGCTGCACGCCTTCGAGCGCCAGCATCTTCGCGGTCTCGGTGACCTTCACCTTGGCCATCGAGGTCAGGCGCACCAGGTCCTGTGGGTCGCCCAGGCCGTGGTGGGCCTGGTAGACGATGTCGTAGGCCAGGCTGCGGGCCGCCTCGAGCTCGAGGGCCATCGTGGCGATCCGGTGCCGGACGGCCTGGAACGTCCCGATGGTCTGGCCGAACTGCGAGCGCACGGTGACGTAGGCGAGCAGATCGTCAAAGGTCCGCTGCGCCATCCCGATGCCCTGCGCGGCGCACACCAGACGCTCGCCGTTGAGGCCGGCCATCAGTTGGCCCCAGGCGGCACCGCGTTCACCGACGATCGCGTCGTCGGGCACGAAGACGTCGGTGAAGAAGATGTCGTTGACCTCTCTTGCCGCCCATGGTGGAGATCGGGCGGACCTCGACGCCGGCGGCGTCGGCCGGAACCTTGAGCATCGACAGGCCCTTGCGCGGGTTGTCCTCGCGGTCGGTGCGGACGGTCGACGAGGATCCAGTCCGCGAAGTGGGCGTCGGAGCACCAGGTCTTCTGCCCGTTGATGCGGTAGCCGCCGTCGACCTTCTCAGCCTTGCAGGCGATGCCGGACAGATCGGAGCCGGCGCCCGGCTCGGAGATGCTGATCGAGTAGAGCGTGCCGCCGGACATCGCGCTGATCACGCGCTTCTTCTGCGTCTCCGAGCCGAAGCGCTTGTAGATGCCGGCGCACGTGTGGGTGGTTCCGGTGCCGTGCACCGGGGCCATGCCGTACCAGAGTTCCTCGAAGAGGAGGAACTGCTCGATGAGCCCGCCGCCGCTGCCGCCGTACTCCTCGGGCAGCGAGACACCGATGTACCCGGTCGCCGCGAGCTTGCGATACAGCTCCGGGCTGTGCGACTCCAGCCCGCCCTCGGTGTAGGCGTCGCGCTGCTCCTTCGTGCCGACCTCACGTCGGCAGAAGGCCCGTACGGCCTCGGCGAAGTCCTCCTGCTCGGAGGTGAACCGCCAGGACTTGGCCACGCCCGCTCCTTCGATAAAGATACGACGAATCTCAATATTCGCGGCGGGGCCGTCCGGTGTCAATTCACGGCGGTCAGATTCCGAACGGAGCGGCATAGCGGACGAGGCCGGCGGGGAGCGGCGCAGCGCCCAGACTCAGCGCCATCAGCGCCTCGTCGGGTACCTCGATGCTGAGCCGGATGCCGGCGGTCGAGGCCTGGGCGAAACCGAGCCTGGGGTAGTAGTCCGGGTGCCCGAGCACGACGACGAACTGCTCTCCCCTCTCGCGGGCTGCGGCGAGGCCGGCCCGGATCGCCGCGGCTCCGGCGCCGGTGCGCTGGTGGGCCGGAAGCACTGCGCAGGGGCCAAGACACAGAGCCGGCACGTCGCCGATGTGACACCGCGTCAGGAGTGCGTGGGCAACTGGCGTCCCGTCCGGGGTGACGGCGAGCATCGAGAGTCCGTCGATCCAGGCCGGATCGGCCCGCAGCGCTTCGACGAGGTCGGCCTCGTCGGGCCGGTCGAACGCCGCGACGTTGATCTCCCGGACCGCGGCGATGTCGCCGGCCGCCTCGGGCCGGGTGGTCCAGCCGCTCATGTCGTCGCCGCGGCGAAGGCCGCGCGGAGCGAGGCTGCGATCTTCTCGATCGCATCGCGCCCGGCGGGAATCACCCCGGCCAGCCCGGCGAAACCGTGGACCATTCCGGGGTAGCGGTGCACCACCGCGGCAACGCCGGCACGTTGCAGAGCCGCGGCGTAGGCCTCACCCTCGTCGCGCAGGGGGTCGTACTCGGCGGTGAGGACCAGCGCCGGCGGGAGCCCGGAGAGGTCGTCGCAGCCCTCGGGCGCGATGTCGGCCGGCGCGGCTTCGCAGCCCGGCGGGACGTACCAGGACCAGGCGACGCGGACCTGCTCCGCATTGACGACCGGTGCCCCGGCCAGCTCACGCCAGGACGCGCTGTCCTGGTTCCGGCTGATCACCGGATAGAGCAGGGCCTGGTGGCAGATGGCCGGGCCGCCGGCGTCGCGGGCCCGGCGTGCCGTGATCGCCGCCAGCGCTCCGCCGGCACCGTCGCCGACCAGCGCCAGGGTCCGGGCGTCGACGTCGAGGTCGTCGGCGTGCGCGGCGATCCACTGCGCAACCTCAAGGCAGTCGTCGGGCGCCGCGGGGCACGGGTGCTCCGGTCCGCGCCGGTAGTGCATGGCGACGACGACGCAGCCGGCGGCCTCGGCCAGGGAACGGCACAGCGCGTCGTGGGATTCGAGGTCGCCGTAGTAGAACCACCCGCCGTGGATGAACAGCACGACCGGCAGCCGCCCCGGGGCGGGCCGATACACGCGCAGACCGATGCCGCCGAGGCGACGGGTGATCGTCACGTTGCGGACCTCGTGCAGCTCCGGCGCCGGACCGGCGAGCCGGTTGCGGGACCTGGCGAACATCCGGGCGCCGGGCGGGTCGGTCAGCGGGAACTCGGCCGCGATCTTCTCGAGCTCGGCGAGGGCTTCGGAGACGCCGGGGCCGAAGTCGAAAGGCGCAGAAATCATGAGCGCTACAGCAGTCCCTCGTCCTTGAACGGCCCGTTCATCCACTGCAGGGCGGCCTTGAGCCCGTCCTCCTTCACGTGGTTGAAGAAGGCGCCGCCGTTCGGCCGCGACGGTCCCGGACAGGTAGTGCCAGGCCCACGCCTGCGCGAGGTGGGTGCGCATGCCCATCGTCTCGTAGGCCTGGTTGACCTGCTGCTTGTTCGCGGCCAGCAGCCCGGCGTCGATGTGCGACAGCGCCCGGATCTCGGCCCAGGCCCGCTCCTGCAGTTCCGCGGCGGGGAAGCTCTTCGCCACCCAACCCCACTGGGCGGCCGTCTCGCCCGGTGATCGAGTTGCCGGTCAGCTGGAGGTACTTGGCCCGGGCCATCGTCATCTTCCACGGCATGATCGGTACGTCCGGCGTCGACATCGCCCGCATGGGCGGGTAGCCGATCCGCGCGTCGTCGGCAGCGAACACGATGTCGGCGAAGGACATCAGCTCGGTGCCGCCGGCGAGGCAGTAGCCCTGCACGATCGCGACGACCGGCTTGAGCAGATCCCAGGCCGTCATCCAGTCCTGCAGACAGCTGCGCGCGAACTGGTCGGTCCAGCCGGCGAGCGCGGGGTCGCTCACCCAGTTGCCGCGCTCGGCCCGCTCCGCCTTCGAGCCGTAGGGCTCCTTCAGGTCGTAGCCGGCGCAGAAGGCGTCGCCCTGCGCGTCGATGACGACGACCGTGACGTCGGGGTCGGACTCCGCCAGCCGCAGCGCCCGCACCAGGTCCAGCCGCAGCCGCATGCTCAGCGCGTTGCCCGCCTCGGGCCGCGCCAACGTGATGCGACCGACGCGGTCCGCGACCGCGTACTCGATCGCCGTGAAGGTGTCTGCTGGGGCGCCGTCCATCCGTGCAGCCTTCCGTCCGCCGGGGACAACAGCAAGCTGATCCACCCTGGGCGAGCCCACCACCGCCGTGCTTTCCTGGCTGAGCTCCGTGCAGAGCAGACCGCCCAGGAAGGAACCACCGTGCTCGACGAGGAATCCGTCGCCGAGATTCTCGCCACCGTCCGCTCCTTCATACGCGACGACGTCGTGCCCTTGGAGACCGAGATCGACGAGACCGACGACATTCCGGCGCACCTGCGCAAGGCGGTCAAGGAGCTCGGCCTCTACGGCTTCGCGCTGCCCGAGGAGCACGGCGGGCTCGGCCTGTCGATGTACGACGAGGCCCGGCTGGTAATGGAACTCGGGTACACGGCCCCGGCGCTGCGCTCGCTGTTCGGCACCAACAACGGCATCGCCGGGCACACCCTGATGGCGGGCGGCACGCCGGATCAGCAGGCCGAGTGGCTGCCGAAGCTCGCCAGCGGCGACGCGGTCGCGTCGTTCGCGCTCACCGAGGCCGAGGCGGGTTCCGACCCGTCGAGCCTGACGACGTCGGCACGCCGCGACGGTGACGACTGGGTGATCAACGGGTCGAAGCGGTTCATCACCAACGCGCCGTCGGCGGACGTGTTCATGGTGTACGCCCGCACGGACTCCGACGCCCAGCCCGCCCGCGGGATCTCGACGTTCCTCGTCCCGCGGGACTGCGCCGGGCTGACCGTCGGCCCCAAGGACCACAAGATGGGCCAGTTCGGCGCCTGGACCGCCGACGTCTACCTCGACGACGTGCGCGTCCCGCACGCCAACCTCATCGGTGGCGATGCCGGGCTGCACCGCGGTTACCTCACGGCGATGCAGTGCCTGGCCCATGGCCGGATCCACATCGCCGCTGTCTGCGTCGGCATGTCCGAACGGCTCGTCGACGAGACCGTGAACTACGCAGCCACCCGCCGGCAGGGCGGGCAGCTCATCGGCGACTACCAGCTCATCCAGGGCCTGATCGCCGATTCCGTCACCGACTATCGCGCAGCCCGCAGCCTCGTCTTCGACGTCGCCCGTGACTTCGACACCGGCACCGATGTGCGCTTGGGGCCGTCGTGCGCGAAGTACTTCGCGTCCGAGGCCGTCGGCCGGATCGCCGACCGCGCAGTCCAGGTGCACGGTGGCTCCGGCTACATGCGTGGCATCGCCGTCGAGCGCTTCTACCGCGACGCGCGACTGTTCCGCATCTACGAGGGCACGAGTCAGATCCAGCAGGTCATCATCGCGAAGCAGTCGCTACGAGGGCGAGGCTGAGGTCCCTTCACTGAACGTCCGGTCTCGCCCGGGCGCGGCGAACGAGACCGCGACCGCGACGACAACGGTGAAGATCGCGCAGGCCAAGAACGCTCCGTGCATGCCCGACAGGAACGCCGCCTGTGCTTCGGCCACCGCGGGCGCAGCCGTCGGGCCCAGCTGGGCACCTACCTGCATCGCCCCGGCCAGCGAGGCCTCCGCCGCGCCGCGGGCCGGCTCGGGCAGCGCCTCGACGGCCGGTCCGAGCTCACGGTTGTAGCCGGTCGCGAGCAACGACCCGACGATGGCAATGCCGAGTGCGGCACCCACTTCCCGGACCGCGTCGTTCACCGCGCTGGCCACGCCCTGCTTGGCCGGCGGGACGCTGCGCAGGATCGCCACCGTCGAGGGGGTGATGCAGAGCCCGAGTGTGACTCCGATCAGGAGCATCGCGGCGAAGAACACTTCCGTCTCACCGTCGTCCATCCGCGACAGGAGAGCGAACGCCGCGACCATCGGCAGCAGACCCCAGGCCATCACCACCCGCAGTCCGAACCGCGCGACGAGCGCGGGGGCCATCGGCGAGAGCGGGACCATCGTGATTGCCACCGGCAGGAGCATCAACCCGGCGTTCAGTGCCGACCGGCCCTCGATCAGTTGCAGGTACTGCACGCTGAGGTAGAAGAACCCGAAGATCACCACGAACAGCGCGAGCAGGGCGAGGCTGCCCGCCAGCACCAACGGCGAGCGGAAGATGCGGATGTCGAGCAGGGGATGCGCGCGACGAAGCTCGAGCCGAGCGAACCCGAGCGCGCAGATCACTCCGATCGAGATGCACGTCCAGACAAAGACCGAACCCCAGCCGTGCGCGGGCGCCTCGAGGATTCCGATCACGACCAGCCCGATGGCCGCCGCGCTGGTCACGGCGCCCGCGATGTCGAAACGAGGCTTCTCCGGGTCCGTGGATTCCTCGACCAGAGTGCCGGCGACGGCCATCAGCACGGCGGCCCCGGCCGAGACGTAGAGGATGGCTCGCCAGTCGGCGAACTCCACAACCAGTCCGGCGAAAACGATGCCCAGAGCGCCGCCCACGGTGGCGGTGGAGACCCAGAGGCCGACCGCACGGGCCTGCGCGGCTCCGGGCAAGGTGGTCGTGATCAGCGACAGCGTGGCCGGCATGACCAGCGCGGCACCGAGGCCGGCCAGACCGCGCGAGATCGTCAGGACGAACGAGTTGTCGCCGGCCGGTCCCAGCGCACACGCCACCGCGAAGATCAGCAGCCCGCAGACCAGCATGCGCCGGCGCCCGTAACGGTCCCCGAGGGCTCCACACGGCAACAGCAGGACGGCGAAGACGACCGTGTAGGCGTCGATGATCCAGGTCAGCTCGCTCTGACTCGCCCCCGTCGCCCGGCCGATGTCCGGCAACACCACGGTCAGCGACGTCATCGATCCCATGACCAACGCCAGGGCGCCGCAGAGCACGAAAAGACCGGCCATCGGGCTACGCGGCGTCCCGCCATCCACGCCCCCCGGCGCCGACCTCGGCACTCGCGGGCGCGCGTGCTGTGGCGGGTTTGCTGTCTTCACCTGAACCGCCCTTGGAGAATGAGACGTGGGATCTCATTAGAATGAGACGAAGTATCCCAATCCGAGGGGGCGCTGTCACCGGTGAGGACAATCACGACGGCGGCGGACCGGGCCGCGCCATACGTGTCCCCGCGCGTCGAGCGCACCCGGCAGCGCGCGCTCTGGGCCGGGCGGGAGATCCTGCTGAACGAGGGCTGGGACGCCCTGAGCCAGAGCCGTGTCGCCGAGGTCGCCGGCATCGGCCGGGCCACCGTCTACCGGCACTGGCCAGACCGGGTCTCGCTGCTGCAGGACATCTGTACCGCCGAGGTCGACCGGGTGAGCACGACCCCGACCGGGGACCTGCGCCGCGACCTCTGCGCCGAGCTGGAGGCCTTCCGGCGGGAGTTCGTCGAGGGCGGCTTCGACAAGGTCATCGTGGCGTTGACCGACCGGTGTTTCTGGGAGCCCGAGCTCCTGCCCGTGAAGCAGTCGATCGTCGAGCACGGTACGGCGACCGTGCGCCAGATCCTCACCGACGCGATGGCGCGCGGTGAGCTCCCGGCCGACCTCGACCTCGACGAGGCCATCGGCTCGCTCGCCGGACCGCTGCTCTACCACCACCTGTTCGCCGGCGGGGACGTGTCGAACGCGGCAATTGCGCGTTCTGTGGAGGACTTTCTGACGGTGCGTCTTTCCGCCCGATAGCGTCCCGGCGATTGGCCGATTCCGGTTCCCTGACCCGCTGCGCTGCCTCACCATGTTCGATCATGGACACCCCTGCCGAGGCGTCCGAGGATTCCGGCGAGCCCGCGGTCTCCTCGTCGCGGCGCTCGTTCCTGCGCATGGCCGGCGCCGGCGTCGCCGGCACGCTCGGCGCGGGCGCGATCGCCGGCACCGCGGTCGGCGCGGAACGCTACAACGACATCGCGAGCGCCCGCCGCCGCGGCGACGGCGCGACCGTCGCGACGCTGTCCAGTGCGACCAGCCTCGACGTGCTCTGGCGCGCGAAGACCGACCGCAAGGTGATGGCGCTGACCTTCGACGACGGGCCGAGCGCGGAGCACACCGGGCGCCTGCTCGATGCCCTCAAGGAGGCCAAGGCCCGGGCCACCTTCGCCGTCGTCGGCCGCAACGCCGAGCAGTTCCGGGACCTGGTGCGCCGCCAGCGGGGCGACGGGCACGAGGTGGCCAACCACACCTGGAGCCACGCCGACCTGAGCCTGCACGAGTACAACGCGTGCAAGCGGGAGCTCGAGCGCACCGACGAGCTGGTCGCCGACCTCACTGGCTCCCCGACCGCGGTGATCCGCCCGCCGTTCGGCCGGATCAACGGCCAGCTCCTGCAGTACGCCGCGCAGACCGGGCAGAAGATCGTGCTCTGGGACATGCGCCTGCTCGAGGACGAGTTCGACGCCGCCGGCAACGCCCGCTACGTGCTGGATCACCTGCGGCCCGGCACGGTGGTGCTGGCCCACGACGCCGGGCTGGCCAAGCGCAAGGTCGGCATGGCGGCCATCCCCGGCATCCTGGCCGGAGCCCGCAAGCTGGGCTACGAGTTCGTGACCGTCAGCGAAATGTTCGCCCTCGACAGGGCTCCCTGACGGGACGTCAGTTCCGGAAGCCCTAGGCTCGGTCCGTGACCTTCCCGGAGACGCTGCGGCTGCCCGCCGACGAGGTCCACGTGTATTGGGCGCACGCCCGGCCTCGCTCCTCCGAGCTGCTCGCCTTCCTGGACCCGATCGAGTCCACCCGGCACTCCGCGCTGCGCCGGGCCGCCGACCGGGACCGGTTCGTCTCCGCCCACGCCCTGACCCGGATCGTGCTGGCCAGCTACCAGTCCAGTTACGTCGACGACGTGGCGATCCGGGCGACCTGCAAGCTCTGCGGAGCCGTCGGCCACGGCAAGCCTGCGCTGTGGGACACCGACCCGCCGTTCACCTTCTCCTACGCCTACGCCGGCGCCCGGGTCGGCGTCGCGGTGGCACGGGTTCCGGTCGGGCTGGACGTGGTGATGATGAGCGAGGCGGACGAGGCCACCCGGGTGGCCGCCCTGGCCCCGGCCGAATCGGCGGCACTGTCCGAGCGCCCGAGCGCGGAGTGGCCGCACGCGGTCACCCGCACCTGGGCCCGTAAGGAAGCCCTGCTCAAGGCCACCGGCGACGGGCTGTCCGTCCCGCTCGCCGACCTGGTCGTGAGCGCGGCGAACGCCGAGCCCGAGCTGCTGGCCTGGACCGGCGGTCCGGAACTCAAGGACGTCCAGCTCGCGGACCTGGCTCCCGGCGCCGGCCACGTCGCGGCGATCGCGCTGCTCACCGCGGACGCGATCGACCCGGAGAAGAACCTGCCCTACACGGTGATGGAGTTCGACGGAGAGCCCCTGCTGGCCGCAGCGGCCGAGCCGCCGTCGATCGCCTGACTGACTGTCAGGCGGCTCCGACCAGAGCCTCTGAGCCCAGCTCGAACACCTGCCTGGCCCCGATTGCCTCGACACCTGCGGCGAGGTCGAACCGGGCGTCCCCGGCGTGGATCACGACAAGCCGGTCGAGCTCCAAGTCCTCCTGTGCGCGACGCATGGAGGTCGTCAGCCGCGGCTGATCGGTGCGCTTGATCTCGACCCCGACGCGGGTGCCGCTCACCTCCACAAGCAGGTCGAGTTCGGCGCCACCGTGCGTCGACCAGAACCATGGGTCCCGCAGCTCCATGGCCAGGAGTTGCTCCAGCACGAACCCTTCCCAGCTGGCACCCACCTTGGGGTGCCCGAGGAGGGCTTCGGCGTCGGCAACGCCCAGGAGCCGATGCAGCAGCCCGCTGTCCCGGACGTACACCTTGGGCGAACGGACCTGCCGCTTGGAGATGTTCGCGAACCACGGTTGTAGCTGGCGGACCACCAGCGCGTCGGTGAGCGCATCGAGGTACCGCCGCACCGTCGGCTCTGACACCCCGATGGCCCGGGCCAACTCGGCACCGTTCCAGGTCTGGGCATGAAAGTGCGCAAGCATCGTCCAGAACCTGCGCATCGTCGTGGCCGGGATCCGGACGCCGAGATTGGCCAGGTCGCGCTCGAGGAACGTGCTGATGTAGTCGTCGCGCCAGGCGGCCGAGTTCTCATCCCCGTCGGCCAGATAGGACCTGGGCAACCCGCCTCGCACCCACACGTCGTCGGCCCGGTCCGACCCGATGTCGGACACCCGGAACCCCGCGATCTCGACCAGTGCTACTCGGCCGGCCAGCGATTCAGAGGCCAGGCCGACCAGGTCGGGCGAGGCGCTCCCCAAGACCAGGAACCGGCCCGGCCGGTCGTCGGCATCGGCGAGCACCCGCAGGATCGGGAACAGGTCCTGGCGGCGCTGTGCCTCGTCGATGATCACGGTTCCGGTCAGCCCGGGAAGGCTCAGCGTCGGTTCCCCCAGCCGAGCCAGATCTCGGGGGTCCTCCAGGTCGAACACGTTCGTGGGGGGAGCGTCGACGACGCTGCGGGCGAGGGTCGATTTGCCGGCCTGCCGAGGCCCGGTCAACAGGACCACCGGGGATCGGCGCAGTGCCGCCTGAAGCGCGGCCACCTCGTGAGGTCTCGGAATCACCACAGCAAACTACCATGAAAATCTAACGCTTGCTGTTAGATTTTCAAGGCACCGGCTTCGATCGAAACCGGGTGGGCAGATCTCAGTGCCGCCGTGCAGACTGCTCGGGTGCCCAGGACGATCCGCGGGGGGCGGGCTTGCTGATCCCCCTGCTCCGCGAACACCTGCGGCCCTATCGACGCCTCCTCTGGGCGGTCGTGGTCCTGCAGTTCGGGTCCACCCTCGCCGCCCTGTACCTGCCGACCCTGAACGCGGACCTGATCGACAACGGGATCGTCCGCGGCGACAGCGGGCACATCATGCGGGTCGGCGCGATGATGCTCGCCTTCACCGCGCTCCAGGTCGTCGCGGCGATCGCGGCGGTGTACGTCGGGGCCAAGGTCGCGATGGCGGTCGGACGCGATCTGCGGGCCGGGGTGTTCGGCCGGGTGCAGACCTTCTCCGGTGAGGAGATCGCCCGCTTCGGTGCCCCGTCGCTGATCACCCGCACGACGAACGACGCCGGGCAGGTGCAGGCGTTCCTGCTGCTCGGCTTCACCATGGCCGTGCCCGCGCCGGTGTCGGCGATCGGCGGCATCGCCCTCGCGCTGCACCAGGACGTCCCGCTGTCCTCCGTCCTGCTGGTCGTGCTGCCGCTGCTGGTCCTGGCCGTCACGATCCTGATCCGCGCGATGCGCCCGCTGTTCCGGGAGATGCAGGGCGGCATCGACTCGGTCAACCGGATCCTGCGCGAGCAGATCACCGGTGTGCGCGTGATCCGCGCGTTCGTCCGCGACGAGCACGAGGCCGACCGCTTCACCCGCGCCAACGCCGACCTGCGCGAGGTGTCCCTGGGCACCGGCAGGTTGCTGGCGATGATGTTCCCGATCGTGCTGTTCGTGGTGAACGCCGCGAGCGTGTCGGTGCTGTGGTTCGGCGGGCACCGGATCAACGACGGCGGGATGCAGCTCGGGGCGCTGACCGCGTTCCTGTCCTACCTGATGCAGATCCTGTTCGCCGTCATGATGGCGACCTTCACCCTCTCCCAGATGCCGCGCGCCGAGGTCTGCGCGGAACGCATCACCGAGGTGCTGTCCACCGAGGCGACCGTCATCGTGCCGGCCGACGGCGTGACGACGATGCCGACGCCCGGCGCGCTCGAACTGCGCGGCGTGGACTTCCGCTTCCCCGGCGCCGAGCAGGCGGTGCTGCACGGGGTCGACCTGACCGCGGTCCGCGGCGGTGTCACCGCGATCGTCGGCGGCACCGGGTCCGGCAAGTCGACGCTCTGCACGCTGATTCCGCGGCTGGTCGACCCGAGCGTCGGCGAAGTGCTGGTCGGCGGGGTGAACGTGCGCGAACTCGACCCGGCCGCGCTCGCCCGCGCCGTCGGCTTCGTCCCGCAGCGCCCGTTCCTGTTCTCCGGGACGGTCGCGACCAACCTCGCCTTCGGCCGGCCGGGTGCCACCGAGGACGAGATGTGGGCCGCGCTGGAGACCGCACAGGCGGCGGACTTCGTGCGCGCGATGCCGGACGGGCTGGCGGCCCCGATCGCCCAGGGCGGGTCCAATGTCTCCGGTGGTCAGCGTCAGCGCCTGGCGATCGCCCGCGCGCTGATCGCCCGGCCCGACCTCTACGTCTTCGACGACGCGTTCTCCGCCCTCGACAACGCGACCGACGCCGCGCTACGGGCCGCGCTGGTGCCGTGGACCGCGGGCGCCACCGTGCTGATCGTCGCCCAGCGGGTCGGCACCATCCGCAACGCCGACCGGATCGTCGTGCTCGACGGCGGCGCGGTTGTCGGCACCGGAACGCACGACGAGTTGATGGCCGGCTGCTCCTGCTACACCGAGATCGTGCTCTCCCAGCTCAGCGCTGAGGAGGCCGCGCGGTGACGGCCCCCGCCCGCGGTCCCGCTCCGCCCGAGGGCCGCCAGCCGGGCCCCACCCAGGCCGCCGCGCTGCTCGCGATGCCGGTCGAGAAGTCGATGCACTTCGTCGCGTCGAGCAAGCGGCTGCTGCGGATGCTGCGCCCGGAACGGGTGCTGGTCGCGATCGCCGTCCTGTGCGGCGTGCTCTCGGTGACGCTCAGCGTCCTCGGGCCCTACCTGCTCGGCAAGGCCACCGACGTGATCGTGGGCGGCGTGGTCACCAAGGACCTGCCCGCGGATCTGACGAACGATCAGGTCATCGCGCAGCTGGAGCAATCCGGGCGCGGGGAACTGGCCGACCTGGTCCGCCACGTCGACGCGACACCCGGCGAGGGCGTGGACTTCACCAAGCTCGGCCACGTGCTCCTGCTCGCGCTCGGCGCCTACGCCATCGGCGCGTTGTTCTCCCTCGTGCAGGGCCGCCTCGCGGCGACCGCCGTGCAGCGGTTGGTGTTCCGGCTGCGGCAGCAGACCCAGGCGAAGCTGGAGCGGCTGCCGCTGCGCTACTTCGACACCCACCCGCGCGGGGAGATCCTCTCCCGCGCCACCAACGACATCGACAACATCGCCCAGACTCTGCAGCAGTCGCTGAGCCAGCTGCTCACCTCGCTGATCACCATCGTCGGCGTGCTGTCGATGATGTTCTGGATCTCGCCGCTGCTGGCGCTCGTCGTGCTGATCAGCGTGCCGCTCTCGATCCGCGTCACCAAGGCAATCGGCAAGCGTTCGCAGCCGGAGTTCATCAAGCAGTGGTCGACGACCGGGCGTCTCAACGCGCACGTCGAGGAGATGTACACCGGCCACGCGCTGGTCCGCGCGTTCGGCCGCGGCCCGGAGTCGGCGCAGATCTTCGCCGAGCACAACGACGAGCTCTACCGCTCGTCGTTCAAGGCGCAGGTCATCTCCGGGTTCATCTCCCCGGCGATGCAACTGGTCGGCAACCTCACCTACGTCATCGTCGCGGTCCTCGGCGGTCTGCGCGTGGCCAGCGGGTCGCTCACCCTCGGCGAGGTGCAGGCCTTCATCCAGTACACGCGCCAGTTCTCGATGCCCGTCACGCAGGCCGCGTCGATGGCGAACCTGCTGCAGTCCGGCATCGCCTCCGCGGAGCGCGTCTTCGATCTGCTGGACGCCGACGAGCAGAGCGCCGAGCCCGCTCCGGTAGCGCGCGAGGGCCGCATCCGGGGCGCCGTCGAGTTCGACCACGTGCACTTCCGCTACGTCGAGGAACGGCCCCTGATCGAGGACCTCTCGCTCTCGGTGCCGGCCGGCGCGACCGTGGCGATCGTCGGGCCGACCGGCGCGGGCAAGACCACCCTGGTCAACCTGCTGCTGCGCTTCTACGACCTGGACTCCGGGCGGATCACGATCGACGGCATGGACATCGCGTCAATGCCGCGCCCGCAGGTCCGCTCCGACATCGGCATGGTGCTGCAGGACACCTGGCTCTTCGGCGGCAGCGTGGCGGACAACATCGCCTATGGGCGCACTGATGTGGGCCGTGAGGAGGTCGTGGCCGCAGCTCAGGCGACCCACGTCGACCACCTCGTGCGGACCCTGCCCGACGGCTACGACACGGTCCTCGACGCCGACGGCGCTGACCTGTCGGCCGGTGAACGTCAGCTGGTGACGATCGCCCGCGCGTTCCTCGCCGACCCGCCGATCCTCGTGCTGGACGAAGCCACCAGCTTCGTCGACACCCGCACCGAGTTGCTGATCCAGCGCGGCACCTCAACGCTGTCGCAGGGCCGCACCTGCTTCGTGATCGCCCACCGCCTGTCCACGATCCGCGACGCCGACGTCATCCTCGTCATGCAGGACGGCCAGATCGTCGAGACCGGCAACCACGACTCGCTGATCGCCGCCGCCGGCCCCTACGCCCGCCTGTACAACGCCCAGTTCGCCGCCCCCGTCGCCGAGGCCGACTAGCTGCATCCTGGGGCGTCGATCCGCCCTATCGCGGGCCTGGATAGGGCGGCGCGGCGCCCCAAGTTGCGAGTTGCGGGCTTCAGATGGGGACGATCGCCGGGTAGGCCGGGCGCCACATGGCTTGGTGCACCTGCTGGACGAGGTCGGAGGTGTCGGCCTGGGCCAAGCCTTCCTTCTCGGCCGCCTGCGCGACGGCGATCGCCACGGCGGCGGAGACCTTGCGCAGGCTCTCGACGGGCGGCAGCAACGGTGCACCGGGACCGGTGCCGACGGCGACCTTGGCAACGGCATCCGCGGCCGCGACCAGCATGCCTTCGGTGATGCGGCTCGCCCGCGCCACGGCCTGGCCCAGGCCGAGCCCGGGGAAGACCAGGGCGTTGTTGGCCTGGGCAATCGTGTAGGTCTGGCCGCCGTGCTCGACCGGGGCGAAGGGACTGCCGGTGGCGATCAGCGCACGGCCGTCGGTCCAGGCCAACAGGTCCGAGGGCAGCGCCTCGCACTTCGAGGTCGGGTTGGACAGCGGCATGATGACCGGCCGCTCGCAGTGTGCGGCCATCTCGCGCACCAGGGACTCGGTGAAGGAGGCCGGCTGGGCCGAGGTGCCGATCAGCATCGTCGGGTGCACCTCGCGCACGACGTCGGCCAGCTTGGCCACCGTGCCCTCGGGCGCCCACCCGGTGACTTCCGAAGCCGGGCGCGCGTAGGGCACCTGGAAGTCGCGGATCAGGGCGGCCTGGTCGTCACTGATCAGGCCCTTGCTGCCGATCGCGTAGAACCGCGCGGTCGCCTCGTCCGGGGAGAGGCCCTCGGCCATCATCAGGTCGCGCATCATGTCCGCGATCCCGATGCCGGCCGTGCCCGCGCCGTGGATCACCACGGTGTGGTCGCGCATCCTGGTGCCGGAGACCTTCAACGCGGCCAGGGCGGCGGCGAGGACGACGGCCGCGGTGCCCTGCATGTCGTCGTTGAAGGTGCAGCACTTGTCCTGGTACTTGCGCAGCACCCGCCGCGCGTTCGAGGCACCGAGGTCCTCCCAGTGCAGCATCGCGTGCGGGAAGTACTCGGCCCGCGGCTTCGACGAAGGCGTCCAGCAGCGCGTCGTAGCGCTCGCCGCGCACCCGGGCGTGCCGGTTGCCCAGGTAGAGCTCGTCGTTGAGCAGTTCCAGGTTGTCGGTGCCGACGTCGAGCATGACGGGCACAACGCGGGCCGGGTGGATCCCGGCCGCGGCGGTGTAGACCGCGAGCTTGCCGACCGCGATCTGAGCGCCGCCGACGCCCCAGTCCCCGATGCCGAGAATCCCCTCGCCGTCGGTGGCCACGATCAGGTCGACGTCGTCCGGATCGAGGTTGAGGTTCGCGAAGGCCGCCGGCACCTCGTCGATGTGGTCCACCGACAGGTAGAGCCCCCGCGGGCGGCGGAACTCGTGGCTGAACCGCTCGATCGCGGTCCCGATCGTCGGGGTGTAGACGATCGGCAGCATCTCCTCCAGGTGGTCGGCGAGCACCCGGTGGAACAGCACCTCGTTGCGGTCGCGCAGGTTCGTGAGGAACACGTGCTTGTCCAGCGGGGTGGGCTGACGCACGTACTGCGCGTAGACCCGGCGCACCTGGGTGCTGATGTCGATCGTGCGCTGTGGCAGCAGACCGACCAGGCCGAGGTCGCGACGCTCGGCGTCGGAGAACGCGGTCCCGCGATTCAGCAGCGGCATCTGCAGCACCGCGTGCCCGCGCACCCGCACGTGGGCGGTCCAGCCGTCCGGTCCCGACGTCAGCTCGTACGGCTGCTCTGGCATGTGGCGCGCCTCCCCAGGGTCAGCTTCCATCCTGGCCCACCCGGGCGAGTGCTGCGCGCCGGGACCCTCAGCGGCAACCCTTGGCGAGGTCGTTGACCCGGTCCATCTCCAGCGGCTCGATCGGCGCCACGGAGAAGCGCGCCTCGCCGGCGCGATCTGCGCGCAGCCCGTCCAGCAGCAGTTCCAGGTACCGTCGCCACACGTCCGGCCGCACCTCGCGGGTGGCCTCGGCGATGCCCGCGAGCATGCGCAGCATCATCGGGAAATCGGTGGGGGCGGCGTCGGCCCGCAGGTGCCCGTCCGCCTGGGCGCGGGTGAACACGGCGGTGACGATCGGCAGCATCCGCTCCCGGACCGCGGCCCGCCCGGCCCCACCCGGCCGGGTGACCAGCACCTCGAACAGGCCCTGATCAGCAGCGACCACGCCGCCGATGGTCTCGAGCAGGCGGCGCAGCGCGACCCAGGAGTCGGGCTCGTCCAGCACGCTGCGGGCGAGGGCAGCCACCTCGCCCAGGCGCTCCTCGAACAGCGCGTCGACCAGGGCGTCCCGGTTCGGGAATCGCCGGTAGACCGTGCCGACGCCGAGGCCGGCGTGCGCGGCGATGTCGTCGAGGGTCGCCTCCAGCCCGCGGGTGGCGAACACCTCGGCGGCCGCGGCCAGGATCCGCTCCCGGTTGCGGGCGGCGTCGGACCGCAGCGGCTTTTCCTCGGTGGTCATGTGACGAGGCTATCAAATAAACGGAGGTGGAACCTCCGGTTCCGTGCTAACGTCTCACGCGAAGCGGAGGCACACCCTCCACTTGGAGACCACGCCTCCACTTAGCTCGGAACGGAACGGAAGAAGGCCCGATGTCAGTTCTCACCCTCCCGCTCCCGGCGGCCAAAGCGCCGGCGACGTCAGGCCGATGCCGCGGCGCGAGCCCACGCCATGCGCTGGTTCGTCCTCGCCGTGCTCGGCGTCGCCCAGCTGATGGTCATCCTCGACGCGACGATCATGAACGTCGCGCTCCCGTCGGCGCAGACCTCGCTCGGCTTCTCCGACGCCGACCGTCAGTGGGTGGTCACGGCCTACGCCTTGGCCTTCGGCAGCCTGCTCCCGCTCGGCGGCCGGCTCTCGGACCTGCTCGGGCGACGGACCACCTTCCTGGTGGGTCTGACCGGCTTCGCCGGCGCCTCCGCGCTCGGCGGGGCTGCGAGCAACTTCGAGACCCTGGTGACCGCCCGAGCCCTGCAGGGTGTCTTCGGTGCGCTGCTCGCCCCGGCCGCCCTGAGCCTGCTCACCACCACCTTCCGCGACCCCAAGGAGCGGGCCAAGGCGTTCGCCATCTTCGGCGCGCTGGCCGGCACCGGCGGCGCGATCGGCCTGCTGCTCGGCGGCGCGCTGACCACCTACGCCTCGTGGCGTTGGGCGCTCTACGTCAACGTCGTGTTCGCCGCGGTCGCCTTCGCCGGCGCCGCCGCCCTGCTGCCGAAGATGGCCCGCACCGGCAAGGTCAGCCTCGACCTCAAGGGCACGCTCGCGATCTCGGCCGGCCTGTTCTCCCTGGTCTACGGGTTCTCCCACGCGGAGACCGACGGGTGGGGCAACGCCGTCACCGTCGGCTTCCTGGCCGCCTCGGTGGTCCTGCTCGCCGCCTTCGCCGTGCTGCAGACCCGGGTCGCCAACCCGCTGCTCCCGCCCCGGGTGCTGCTGGACCGTACCCGCAGCGGCTCCTACCTGGCCGTGCTCTTCACCGGTGCCGGGATGTTCGCGGTGTTCCTCTTCCTCACCTACTACCTGCAGGCGATCCAGGGCTACTCGGCGATCCGCACCGGCGTCGCGTTCCTGCCGATGGTCGCGGCCCTGGTCGTCACCGCGCAGGTCGCCAACCTGGTGCTGCTGCGCCGGGTCGGGGCCCGGGTGCTGGTCACCCTCGGCCTGGCCGTCTCCGCCCTCGGCATGAGCGACTTCACGGTCATCACCGTGGGCGGCGCGTATGCCACCCAGGTGCTGCCCGGCCTGATCGTGCTGGGCATGGGTATCGGCCTGGTCTTCGCCCCGGCCATGCAGGCCGCGGTGAGCGGGGTCGAGGCCCGCGACGCCGGTGTCGCCTCGGCGATGGTGAACACCATGCAGCAGGTCGGCGGGTCGGTCGGGGTCGCGCTGCTCGGGACCATGGCCGCGGACTCGTTCACCTCCCACCTCGGCGACGGGGCCACCGCCGAGGCGGCCATGGTCGAGTCCTACGTGACGGCCTTCTGGTGGGCGTCGGCGATCTTCGCGGTCGGCGCGCTCCTGGTCGGGCTGCTGCTCAAGTCCGGCACCCTGCCGGAGCCGGCCGATGACGCTCCGGCCCTGGCGCACTGACCAAGATCATCTAACGAAAAACACTCACGTCGTAGGCGGGATTGTCGGCGGTCGTCGGGGACGATGGGCAGATGGCCATCCCCACCCCGCGGCCGCCGACCGAGCCTGTCCGGCCGCCGGCGCCACCGCCGCCGGCGCGGAAGTGGCTCGTGATGGCGGTGCTGGGAGTCGCCCAGCTGATGGTCGTGCTGGACGCGACGATCATGAACGTCGCCCTCCCGTCCGCGCAGCGGGCGCTGGACATCTCCGACTCGGACCGGCAGTGGATCGTCACCGCCTACGCCCTCGCTTTCGGCAGCCTGCTGCTGCTCGGCGGCCGGATCTCCGACCTGATCGGGCGGCGGGCCGCCTTCCTGCTCGGCCTGGTCGGCTTCGCCGCCGCGTCCGCGGTCGGCGGGGCCGCGCAGAACTTTGCAACGCTGGTCTCGGCCCGCGCCGCCCAGGGCGTGTTCGCCGCGCTGCTGGCCCCGGCCGCGCTGAGCCTGCTCACCACGACCTTCACCGACCCGAAGGAACGGGCCAAGGCCTTCGCCATCTTCGGCGCGCTGGCCGGCACCGGTGGCGCGGTCGGGCTCATCCTCGGCGGCAGCCTCACCACGTACGCCTCCTGGCGGTGGGCGCTCTACGTGAACATCGTCTTCGCCGCCGTGGCCTTCCTCGGCGCCGCCGCGCTGCTGCCCAAGATCCCTCGGGGCCAGCGACCCAAGCTCGACCTGCTCGGCACCCTCACCGCCTCGGGCGGGCTGTTCGCCCTCGTCTACGGCCTGGCCCGCGCCGAGACCGACGGCTGGTCCGACGGCGTGACCGTCTTCAGCCTGCTCGCCGCCGCGACCCTGCTGGTCAGCTTCGTCGCCTGGCAGCGCACCCTGAACCGGCGCGGCGGCCAACCGCTGCTGCCGCCCTCGATCGTCTCCGACCGCAACCGCGCCGGCTCCTTCGTGGCGATGCTCGTGACCGGCGCCGGGATGTTCGCGGTCTTCCTGTTCCTGACCTACTACCTGCAGACGGTGATGGGGTTCTCCGCGATCCGCACCGGCTGCGCGTTCCTGCCGATGGTCGCGATGATCGTGTTCTTCTCCCAGCTCACCAACCTGGTGCTGCTGCCGCGGATCGGGGCGCGGGTGCTGATCACCCTGGGCATGCTGATCTGCGCGCTCGCCATGAGCGACTGGACGACTATCGACGCCCGCGGCGACTACGCGAGCGAGGTCCTGCCCGGCTTCCTCGTGATGGGCATCGGGCTCGGCCTGATCTTCTCCCCCGCGATCCAGGGCGCCGTCTCCGGCGTGAACCCCCGAGACGCCGGCGTCGCCTCGGCGCTCGTGAACACCATGCAGCAGGTCGGCGGCTCGGTCGGGATCGCCTTGCTCAGCACGATCGCGGGCAACGCGGCCTCCGACCGGCTCGGCGGCCGCACCCCGACCCCGGAGCTGTTGGCGGACGCCGCCGCCCACTCCTACGTGGTGGCCTTCTGGTGGGCCTGCGGGATCCTCCTCGGCGGAGCTGTGGTGGTCGGGCTACTCATGCGATCCGGCGCGCCCGCCGCGGTCTCCCACGGAACGGACGCGCCGGACAAGGCGCCGTCTACTAGCTCGCGATGAGCAGCTCGCTGATCGGGCGACGCTCGCGCGGCGCCCGCTCGCGCTCGAAGTAGGGCTCGGGCAGGTCGGCGTCCGGGTCGAGCCGGCCGACCGCCACTGCGGAGATCGGCTTCAGCTCGGGCGCGAGCCCGAACCGCTCCACCACGCCGGCGGCGTCGAAGCCGCCCATCTGGTGCACCGCGAGCCCGAGCTCGGTGGCCTGGACGGACAGATGCGCGACCGCCTGCCCGGTGTCGTAGACCGCCCACGGCGCGGTGTGCTCCTGGGTGGTGTCGGCGATCGCGACGATCAGCACCGAGGCGCGCGGCGCCCAGGGCTGGTTGCCCGGCATCAGCAGCTCGACGATCGCGTCGAAAGTGGCGTCCCCGCGGCGTCCGACCAGGAACCGCCAGGGCTGGGCGTTCGCCGCCGACGGCGCCCAGCGGGCGGCCTCCAGCAACGCGGTCAGCTCGGAGTCGCTGAGTTCGTAGCCGGCGTCAAAACCGCGTGGGCTCCAGCGCCCGGCGAGCAGCGGGTGCAGCCGCGCGACGCTGTTCGCCGTGCGATCGGGCAGCGCAATCGGGTCGGCGATGACAGGTGTTGCGGACATGGGTGTCCCCCAGGAGTGACGATCAGTCAGAAGGAAGGAAGAAGCGGGAGTCAGCTCGCGAGCGAGGCGTGCATCTCCCAGACCAGGACCTCGGCCGGCTCGGACCCGGCGGTGACGCGCTGGCCGCCGGTGGCGGTGAAGCGCACCGCGTCTCCGGCGCCCAGCACCCCGGCGCCCTCCAGCTCCACCGAGCCGCGGGGCACGAACAGGTGCAGGAACGGGGCCTCCGGCAGCGTCACGCTCTGCCCCGGCGCGAGCCGCGCCGCGTGCAATGCCGCGTACTTGTTGTGGATCCGGATCGCCGCGGCGTCGTCGTGCTGGGGCATCCCGGAGGCCACCGGGACCAGTCCGCCGGCGAGAAGCTCGCCGTCGATCTCCAGCTGCTCGTAGCCCGGGGTGATGCCGTTCTCGTCGGGCACGACCCACATCTGCACGAAGTGCACCGGGTCGGAGTGCTTCTCCCCGCCGAGACGCCAGGAGTCGTTCTTCTCCGAGTGCAGGATCCCCGCTCCGGCGCTCATCCGCTGGGCGAGCCCCGGGTAGATCACCCCGGAGTGCCCGGTGGAGTCCTGGTGCACCAGGGAGCCGTTCAGCACCCAGGTGACGATCTCCATGTCCCGGTGCGGGTGGGTGTCGAACCCGGTCCCGGCCGTGACGATGTCGTCGTTGTTCACCAGCAGCAGGCCGTGGTGGACGTTCTTCGGGTCCCAGTGCGGGCCGAACGAGAACGAGTGCTTGGAGTCCAGCCAGCCGATGTCCGTCGCCGCGCGATCCGCGGCGCGACGGATGTCGACCGACGTCTGCAGGGTGGCCATCGGACGATCCTCTCGCTTGGGCTTGGGGTGACTAGCTGCGGATGGCGGAGATGTCGAACTCGAGCGTGATCTTCTCGCTCACGAGCACGCCGCCGGCCTCGAGCGCGGCGTTGAAGTTGACGCCCCAGTCCTTGCGGTTGATGACGGCCTTGCCCTCGAAGCCGGCGCGCGTGTTGCCCCACGGGTCCGCGGCCAGGCCGGTGAACTCGAAGTCCACGGCGACGGACTTGGTGATGCCCTTGATGGTCAGGTCGCCGGTCAGCCGGTAGTTGTCCTCGCCGAGGGCCTCGGCCTTGGTCGAGACGAACCGGATCTCCGGGTAGGTCTCGGCGTCGAAGAAGTCATTGGTGCGCAGGTGCTCGTCGCGCTGGCCGTTGCCGGTGTCGACGCTGGCGACCTGGATGGTCACCTCGGCGTGCGAGCGGCTCGGGTCCCCGGCGTCCAGGACCGCGGTGCCGGCGAAGTCGGTGAACGACCCGCGGACCTTGGTCACCATCGCGTGGCGGGCCACGAAGCCGAGCCGCGAGTGCGTGGTGTCGAGGGTGTAGCTGCCGGTCAGGTTCGAGTTGGTGGTCGAGACGGTGGCGGTCATGGGAAGCTCCTGCGGTCCGTAGTGGTTGATACATCAACTACTGTAGGAGTAAGTCGATGACGTGTCAACTACATCCGTGCAAGAATGATTCCGTGACGCCGCCCACCTCCGAACAGGCCGCCCTTGAGGCCGGCCTCTGGCTCAGTGACCGCGAGCAGCTGGCCTGGCGGGCGATGATCGCGATGTGGACCCGGCTGAACGCCCAGCTGGCCCGCGAGATGGCCGCCGAGTCCGACCTGTCGATGGCCGATTTCTCGGTCCTGGTCGCGCTCACCGACACCTGCGCCGGCAAGACCCGGGCCTTCTCCCTCGCCGACGCCCTCCAATGGGAGAAGAGCCGGCTGTCGCACCAGCTGGCCCGGATGGAGAAGCGCGGACTGATCGAGCGCACCGAGTGTGCCGAGGACGGCCGCGGCCAGCTGGTCGGCGTGACCGCCGCCGGCCGGGCCGCCATCGAGGCCGCCGCCCCGGCTCACGTCGCTGCGGTCCGCCGGCTCTTCCTCGACGCGCTGACCGAGGAGCAGGTCGACACCCTCGCCGAGATCGCCCGGGCGGCACTGGCCCGTATCGACGGCACGACCGTCATCCCCGGCCTGAAAGAAATCTGTACCGAGGCCGCCGCGACCTTCGCCTCCGATGAAGTGGACGACGCCCGCGTATAGGGTCGGGAACCGTGATTTTCAAGCGCGTGGGCGAGGGTCGGCCATACCCCGAGCACGAGACTTCTCAGCGGGCCTGGTCGGTGGTCCCGCCGCGCGCCGTGCGCCTTGATCAGCTGATCACGACGAAGAGCCAGCTCGACCTGGCCACACTGCTCTCCGAGGACTCCACGTTCTACGGCGATCTGTTCGCCCACGTCGTCGACTGGCGCGGCGAGCTCTACCTCGAGGACGGGCTGCACCGGGCCGTCCGCGCGGCCCTGCGCCAGCGCACCGTGGTGCACGCGCGCATCCTCGAACTCGGCGACGACTGAGCTCTCATGAGCCCCCGTCAGGCGTTTCACCTGCGCGGGCGCATCCGTTCGGGTGATCTCGATTTCATGACTGAGCGCCGCAGTGGCGGCCCTTCGCCTAGCCTGAGCGCTATCGCTCGATGATCTTTTCGAAGACGCCAGCCGGGAGAGTGCCGTGAACGTGTTCCGACCGCCGGGGAGCAGCACGCTTCCGCGCTTCCGGCCGGTCAACACCCGCAGGCGGGCCCGCAACGTCGCCCTCGTCCTGGCGGGCTGCGTCACCCTGGGCCTTATCGCCTGGCAATTCGGCGTGAAGTCCGAGGACGACTTCAGCACCGAGTGCGAACGCGACGACTACGTCGCCCTGACCCCGGACCCGACGGCGGTGCACGTCTACAACAGCACCCAGATCATCGGTCTCGGCCAGAGCGTTGCCCAGCAGTTGCGGGACCGCAACTTCACGGTCGGCGAGATTGCCAACGACCCGCTGCGCCGGAAGATCCGCGGCACCGGCGAGCTCCGCTACAGCGGGACGGCCGCGGAGCACAACGTGGAGGCGCTGCGCTCGTGGCAGCCCGGCATGGTGGTCGTCAAGGAGGACCGCCCCGGCCGGGGGCCGTCCGAGGTCGACTTCGTGATGGGCGTGAAGTTCGACAAGCTGAACGACAAGGCCGAGCCGCCGCCCGGCACGCCGCAGACGGCTTGCAAGCCCGGCACGGGCGAGAGCTAGAAGTTCACCCCCGCAGTTCACCCCGGCAGCCCAATGCCGGGGAACTTCGGTTGTCCGCGCGTTTCGACCGTGAATTCCTCAACGGCGAAGCCCCGGTAACCACGTCCACTCGGACGGGTTCCGGGGCTTCGGCCGTTCGGCTGAATTCTGTTTCCGACCTGGTAACCGCCGATGGGCGGTTCCGCTGGTCTGCGGCGTATGGGATTCCGGGGAGGGACCGGAGGCCGACGCCGCGGCGCAGGTGTTAGCTCAGTTCTCGAGGCGGCTGGACTGCTGGGGGATGGTCCCCTGCAGGAGCTGACGAACCTCAGACTCGCGGTAGCGACGGTGCCCGCCGAGCGTGCGGATCGAGGTGAGCTTGCCGGCCTTGGCCCAACGCGTGACCGTCTTGGGGTCAACGCGGAACATGGTGGCCACCTCAGCTGGCGTGAGCAGGGCCTCGGTCTCCGGGGTACGTGCGTTCATGGCGGGCTCCTCCTAGTCGAGCGGCCTTGGTGCCGTCTCGTATAACGATGGTGCCCTAGGGGCCGGATGTCCGTAATGGTCCTCCCGGATCATTTTGGACAAGCCAACCGGCCACCGGGCAGATCAACCGAACGGACGATGCGTTTCCGATCCAGCACGTCTTCGGCAGCCCCATCCGGTAGGACCCGGCCTGCACGCTGTTGTGCCTGATCAGAGATTACCTTTGGTATGTCGCAGGTCAACAAGCATGGCCGGAGTGGGTGCCACCGACCAATGAATGGTCAATAAATTGTTTTGCGCCAAGTGGTGGAGACAAGTGCGCCCGCGCACGCTCAACCGGGGCGAAATCGGGCAGCTTTCAGGGGGCTCACAGCTCCTGCGATTCACCGCTCCGGCCGTACCCTGAACGGCGCAAAGGCAGTTGATAGGAAGGGGTTTCGCCCCGTGACCGAGGCCGCGCCAGTACCCACGAAGAACGCCGGGTTGTTCGGTGACCTCGGAGCCCCTGACGCCCACCACGAGCAGGTCGTGTTCTGCCAGGACCCGCACAGCGGCCTGGCCGCGATCATCGCGATCTACTCCACCGCGCTGGGCCCGGCGCTCGGCGGCACGCGGTTCTACCCCTACGCGAGCACCGAGGCCGCCCTGGCGGACGTGCTGAAGCTGTCCCGGGCGATGGCGTACAAGAACGCGCTGGTCGGCCTGGACCACGGCGGCGGCAAGGCGGTGATCATCGGCGACCCCACCCGGGACAAGTCCGAGGCGCTGCTGCGGGCCTACGGCCGGTTCGTGCAATCCCTGGGTGGCCGCTACGTCACCGCCTGTGACGTGGGCACCTTTCCACCGGACATGGACCTGGTGGCGCGGGAGTGCCGGTTCGCCACCGGGCGCTCCCCCGAGCACGGCGGGGCGGGGGACTCCTCGATCCTGACCGCCTGGGGCGTCTACCAGGGCATGCGGGCCTCGGCGGAGCACGCCTGGGGCGACCCGTCCCTGGCCGGGCGGCGGGTCGGCGTCGCCGGCGTCGGCAAGGTCGGGCGGCACCTGGTCGAGCACTTGGCGGCCGAGGGCGCGGACATCCTGGTCACCGACGTGTCGGGGCACGCCCTGGCGGTCGTGCAGGCGGCCCACCCCGACGTCCGGGTGGTGGCGGACACCGGGGTCCTGATCCGGTCCGAGCTGGACATCTACGCCCCGTGCGCCCTCGGAGGCGCCCTGGACGACGACACCGTGCCCGCGCTGAGCGCCCGGATCGTCTGCGGCGGGGCGAACAACCAGCTGGCCCACCCCGGCGTCGAGAAGGTCCTGCAGGACCGCGGGGTGCTCTACGCCCCGGACTACCTGGTCAACGCGGGCGGAGTCATCCAGGTCGCGGACGAGCTGGAGGGTTTCAGCTTCGAGCGGGCCAAGGCGCGCGCGAGTGGCATCTACGAGACCACCAAGCGGGTGTTCGCGCTGGCCGAGGCCGAGGGCGTGCCCCCGGCCGTGGCCGCCGACCGGCTGGCGGAGGCGCGGATGGCCTCGGTCGGGCGCCTGCGCGGAATCCTGCTGCCCGGCCTGTGACCGGGACCTGACCGGGGCGCGTGTCACGGCGGCCGGAGACCGGGTAAAGTGGCCTTCAGTTGACGCGCCGCACGGGGCACTGCCCCAGCACAAAGGGGGTCGAGCCATGGGGCGCGGCCGAGCGAAGGCCAAGCAGACGAAGGTCGCCCGCGAGCTGAAGTACAGCAGCGGCGGGACGGACCTCGAACGCTTGCGAGCCGAACTCGTCTCCGGTGAGACCAATGGGTCCGCCGATAAGACCGACGAGGTCGAGGACGACGAGGACGACCCGTATGCCCGCTACGTCGAGGGCGACGACGAGGACGACAAGCCCTAAGGGTGAGTCCCCTGCAGCGCCGCCCGGCCCGTGCCGGGCGTGATCTCCCCGAGCACCCAGGACGGCAGCCCGCGAGCGTCCAGGCGGGCCAGCACGTCGTCGGCCGCCTCCGGCGCCACCACGGCGACCATCCCGACGCCCATGTTCAGGGTGCGTTCGAGTTCCAACTGGGCCACGCCGCCTAGCTCGGCGAGGAGCGAGAACACCGCGCCCGGCGTCCAGGTGGACCGCTCCAGAGCGGCGTCGACGTTCTCGGGCAGCACCCGCTCCAGGTTCGCGGCCAGCCCGCCGCCGGTGACGTGGCACAGCGCGTGCACGTCCAGCTTCGGCCCGGCGTCGGACCCGCGCAGCAGGTCGAGGCAGTCCAGGGAGTAGATCCGGGTCGGCTCGAGCAGTTCCTCGCCGAGCGTGCGCCCGAGCTCGGGGACCTGCTTGTGCACGTCCCAGCCCGCGGTGGCGAAGAAGACGTGCCGGGCCAGGGAGTAGCCGTTGGAGTGCAGGCCCGAGGAGGCCATCGCGATCACGACGTCGCCGGCCCGCACCCGCTGGGCGCCGATCAGGTCGGGCTCGTCGACCACCCCGGTGCCGGCGCCGGCGATGTCGTACTCGTGCTCGCCGAGCAGCCCGGGGTGCTCGGCCGTCTCGCCGCCGACCAGCGCGCAGCCGGCCCGGCGGCAGCCCTCGGCGATGCCGGCGACGATCGCCGCGATCCGCTCCGGGACCACCTTGCCGCAGGCGATGTAGTCGGTCATGAACAGCGGCTCGGCGCCGCAGACGACCAGGTCGTCCATCACCATCGCGACCAGGTCGATGCCGACGGTGTCGTGCACGTCCATGCGCTGGGCGACCGCGACCTTGGTGCCCACCCCGTCGGTGGCGGTGGCCAGCAGCGGGGCGGTCATGGTCTTCAGGGCGTCCGCGCGGAACAGCCCGGCGAAGCCGCCGAGGCCGCCGAACACCTCGGGACGACCGGCCCGGGCGACCGAGGCCTTCATCAGCTCGACGGCCTTGTCCCCGGCCTCGATGTCGACGCCGGCGGCGGCGTAGGTGGCGCCGCTTGCGTCGCTCACAGGTCCGGACTCACGGGTTCGTGATCGTCGTGATGGTGTGCGTCGGCGTCTGGATGACGGGGCCGCCCTCCAGCACGTGCTTGCCGAGGAACTCCGGGTCGGGCAGCTCGACCGGGTACTGCCCGGTGAAGCAGGCCGAGCAGAGCTTCTCCTGCGGAATGGTCGTCGCCGCGTAGAGACCGTCGAGAGAGATGTAGGCGAGGGAGTCCGCGCCGACGGAGGCGCAGATCTCGTCCACCGACAGGCCGTTGGCGACCAGCTCGGCGCGGGTGGCGAAGTCGATGCCGTAGAAGCAGGGCCACTTCACCGGCGGCGAGGAGATGCGGATGTGCACCTCGCGGGCGCCGGCCTCACGCAGCATCCGGACCAGGGCGCGCTGGGTGTTGCCCCGCACGATCGAGTCGTCGACCACGACGAGGCGCTTGCCCTCGATGACCTCGCGCAGCGGGTTCAGCTTGAGCCGGATACCGAGCTGGCGGATCGTCTGCGACGGCTGGATGAAGGTGCGCCCGACGTAGGCGTTCTTCACCAGGCCCTGCCCGAACGGGATGCCGCTCTCCTGCGCGAAGCCGATCGCCGCGGGCGTGCCGGACTCCGGGGTCGCGATCACCAGGTCGGCCTCGACCGGGGCCTCGCGGGCCAACTGGCGGCCCATCTCGAGCCGGGCGGCGTTGACGTTGCGGCCGGCGATCTCCGTGTCCGGCCGCGCCAGGTAGACGTACTCGAACACGCAGCCCTTGGGGTCGGCCTCGGCGAAACGCTGGCTGCGCAGGCCCGCCTCGTCGATCGCGATCAGCTCACCGGGCTCGACCTCGCGCACGCGGGCGGCACCGACGATGTCCAGCGCGGCGCTCTCCGAGGCGACCACCCAGCCGCGCTCGAGGCGGCCGAGCACCAGCGGGCGGATGCCCTGCGGGTCGCGCGCGGCGTAGAGCGTGGACTCGTCCATGAACACGAACGAGAACGCGCCCTTGAGCTGCGGGAGCAGATCCATCGCCGCGGCCTCGAGCGACCGGCTCGGGTGCGAGGCCAGCAGTTCGGTGACCAGGTCGGTGTCGGTCGAGGCGGCCTGACCGCCCTGGCGGCGCACCCGCTCCCGGTCCAGGTTGCACTGGTTGGCGACCAGTTCGGCGAGGTCACCCGTATTGGTGAGGTTGCCGTTGTGGGCGACCGCAGCCGACCCGGTCGGGGTCGAGCGGAACGTCGGCTGGGCGTTCTCCCAGTTCGACGAGCCGGTCGTCGAGTAGCGGGTGTGGCCGATGGCCAGGTGCCCGACCAGAGAGTTCAGCGTGGACTCGTCGAAGACCTGGGGCACCAGCCCCATGTCCTTGTAGACCACGACGTTGCGCCCGTTGCTGACCGCGATGCCGGCCGATTCCTGGCCGCGGTGCTGCAGGGCGTAGAGGCCGAAGTAGGTGAGCTTCGCCACCTCTTCGCCGTCGGCCCACACGCCGAAGACTCCGCAGGCGTCCTGCGGGCCTTTTTCGTAGGGATCCAGGTCGTGCGAGAGCTTGCCGTCGCCTCGAAGCACGTGCCTCATTCTACGTGGCCGCGAGGACTGCGCCGGACGCCGGGCCGTCACCTCCCGGTAAGGCGCGAAAGCCTTCCGCGCCGCCGTTGCAGGGAGTTGGCTGACGGTCACACCTCGATCCGAAGGGACCCAGTCATGGCCTTCATCCAGATCATCGACAGCCGCACCACGAAGCCTGAGGAAATCAGTCGCGCTGGACGAGCAGTACATCAAGGACACCGCCGGGAGGGGCACCTACCGGCGCTCGATCGTCTGCCGGGACCGCAACGACCCGAACCGCTACCTCACGCTGGTCTTCTTCGACTCCCACGAGGACGCGATGCGCAACTCCGAGCTGCCGGAGACCCAGGCGCTGGCAGAGAAGATGGGCGCCCTGGTGGACGGACCGCCCACCTTCGTCGACCTCGACGTCGTCGAGGACCGCACGTTCTAGAACGTTGAGCGCTCGCGGGAGAACGAGCCTGCCGGGACCGCACAACCCCGAAGCGCACTTCTGATCAAGGTCGCTTCCGGCTTAGGTTGTCCGAACGGATCGACACCTGCCCGGAGGACGCATGCGGATCGCCACCTCGTCGTTGCTGATCGCCGGACTGGTGAGTGGCTCCGCCCTGGTCGCCATCCCGTCCGCGGCCGCACCGTTCGGGGTCGATGCGCCCGGCAGCGTGACGGTGTGCGCGAAGGCTCCCGGCAAGTCCGCGCCGGTGTCCATCGAGGTCGGCTTCATCCACGAGGGTGGCGACCAGAAGAACACCTACTCGGTGGCGAACAACAAGTGCGTGACCGTCGCCGACGCGCCCGCGCCCAGCGGCACGTGGGCGGACGCGGAGCGCCAGGCCAAGCGCATCGTCGTGAAGACGCCGTCGGGCAAGACCAACCTCAAGAAGACCGACCGGGCCGACTTCACCCTCGGTTCCGACGACAACGTGACGGTGGTCTTCTACTTCACCCCGAGGTAGGCGCGGCGGTCACGCGAGCAGGTCGGCGGCGGCGCGCAGAACGGCCGGCCAGGCCGCGGATCCGGGCGTGACGAGCGAGAAGTGCTCCTCCCAGTCGAGCACCCGCAGCTCCGCCGGGTCCCCGGCCTCCAGGGCCGCCGCCACGTAGGCGGCGGCGCAGTCGACCGGGACGTGCTCGTCGAGCCCGCCGTGCAGGCAGATCGCGCGGATCCCGGTCGGCAGCAGCCGGGCCGGATCGCGCCTGCGCGTACCGACCCTCGGGGTCCTGCTCCGGAGGGACCCCGACGAACGCCTCCGCGGCGCCGTCGCCGATGCCCGCGGCCACCGCCCAGCCCAGGTTCGCGACCCCGGCCAGGCTGACGACTCCGAGCAGCGGCGGCGGGTCCGCGCGGTGCCCGGGGGCGCCGGGCGGGAGGCGGTGCCGGCTCGCGGCCCACAGTGCGAGGTGCCCGCCGGCGGAGTGCCCCATCAGGATCACCCGCCGCGGGTCGACGGCCTCGCCGAGCAGGCCGGGCAGCGCGTCCAGGCCGTCCGCGACGTCGGTGAACGTGGTCGGCCACCCGCCGCCGCCCCCGACCCGGCGGTACTCGATGGCCGCCACGGCGTAGCCCTCGACGGGCGAGCGCCGCGCACTGCGGGGCGGTGTGGCCGCGGTCGTAGATGTGGCGCCAGAAGCCGCCGTGGATGACGACCACCAGCGGCAGTCCTGCGCCCTCCGGGCTCGAGCACGTCGGCGACCTGGTCGGAGTGCTTGCCGTAGCGGACCTCACCGTGCCGCAAGCCGGCCTCCGCGGCGGCGTGACGGAACTCCTGGTGCATGCCGCGGAGCCTGTCACGGAGCGCCCAACGGAGCCCACGCGGCTACCGGGTGTACCGGGTTGACTGCCCACCGCGACGGCGGTCAACCTGCGGAGATGCGCCGGTCCCTGCTCGCCGCGGCCTGCGGCGCCCTCATCGCCTCGTCCCTGCTCAGCGCGGCACCTGCGGGAGCGGCCGAGGAGCGGGGCCGGATCAAGCTCTGCGTCACCGGCGGCGGGCCGCTCAGCGTGTTCGCCGACGGGCCCGAGCTGCGCACCGCGACGCTGACCAACCGGTGCCGGGCCTGGGACGTGAAGCCCGGCCAGTACTACGTCGGGATCCAGGGCTACGCGGTGCCGGACAACTGCTCGCTCAACGGGGCGACGGTCAGGCGCGGCGAGTACAGCTACCGCGCGCCCGAGGTGCTCTTCACGCACGTGATCCCGAACAAGGTCACCAAGGTGACCTTCGCCCTCGACTGCTCGCTGCCCAACAAGTAGCGCCGGAATATGGGGTGACACCCCTATTAGTTAGCGCTAGAGCAGGTCGGAGATGTCGGCCCGGTCGCCGCTCGCGCTGACCGCTCCGGAGTCCACCGCCTCGGCCCACGTGGTGCGGCGCGGTGATCAGCGCGAGCCAGGTCGCCGGGTCGGTCTCGACGACGTTCGGTGGCGTCCCGCGCCGGTGCTTGATGCCTTCGAGGCACTGCACCGCACCCACCGGCGGGACCCGGACCTCGACGGCATGGCCGGGATAGCGCTCGGCTAGCTCGGCGAGGGTGTGCCGGACCGCGGTCGCCACGACGTCGCGGGACGCGACGTCAGGGTCGGCGTCCCAGGCCGCGACGGCGGCCCGGCCCGCGGCCGGATCGATCCGGCGGCGTGGCGGCACTACTCCATCGCCGCCGGGAGGGTCGCCGTGTGCGCCTGGGCCAGTTCGGCCAGCGGGATCTCGATGTCCGCGTTGATCCGCAGCACGGAGCCGCCGACGGTGCCGATCTCGAGGAACGGGACGCCATGCATCTCGGCGAACGCCTCGACTGCGTACCGGTTGGGGGCGGCCACGGTCACGATCGCGCGGGCTGCCGACTCCGAGAACAACGCCATGAAGGCGTCGAGCCCGGCCGGCAGCTCGATGCGCGCGCCACTGCCGCCGCGAAGGCAGCACTCGACCAGGGCCTGGGCCAGCCCACCTTCGGACAGGTCGTGTGCGGAGGAGTACACGCCCTGCTCCGCGCCCTCGACGAGCACCGAAGCCAGCGAACGCTCGGACTCCAGGTCGACCATCGGCGGGGTGCCGCCGAGGTGACCGTGCACGACGTGCGCCCACTCCGAGCCGTCGAGCTCCTCGCGGGTCTCGCCCAGCAGCAGGATGACGTCGCCGTCGGTCGCGCCGCCGCCGCCGAAACCCATCGGCACCCGGGCGCGTACGTCGCCGATCACGCCGAGCACACCCACCACCGGGGTCGGCAGGATCGCGGTCTCGCCGGTCTGGTTGTAGAAGGAGACGTTGCCACCGGTGACCGGGACCTCGAGGTCGGCGCAGCCGTCGGCCAGCCCGCGCACCGCCTCGGCGAACTGCCACATCACGCCCGGATCCTCCGGCGAACCGAAGTTCAGGCAGTCCGTCACGGCCAGCGGTCGGGCGCCCTTGGCGGCGACGTTGCGGTACGCCTCGGCCAGCGCGAGCTGCGCCCCGGCGTACGGGTCGAGCCGGGTGAAGCGCCCGTTGCAGTCGGTGGAGATCGCGACCCCGAGGCCGGACTCCTCGTCGATCCGCACGATGCCGGCGTCGTCCGGCATCGCCAGCACAGTGTTGCCGAGCACGTAGCGGTCGTACTGCGAGGTGATCCAGGTCTTGTCGCAGAGGTTGGGTGACCCTGCCATCCGCAGAATCGTGGCGCGCAGCTCGGCCGGCGAGGCTGGCCGGGTGAGACCTGACGCTCTGTCAGCTTGCAGGGCGTCCTGGCCGGCGGGGCGCTCGTACGGGCGCTCGTAGACCGGGCCCTCGTGGGCGACGGTGCGCGGCGGCACGTCGACGACGATCTCGCCGCGCCACTCCACGGTGAGCCGGCCGGAGTCGTTGACCTCACCGATCGAGACGGCCTCGACGTCCCACTTCGCGCACAGCGCCATGAACGCGTCGACATGGCGCGGTTCGACGATCGCGCACATCCGCTCCTGCGACTCGCTCATGAGGATCTCCTCAGGAGCGAGCGTGGAGTCGCGCAGCGGGACGCGGTCGAGCACGACGTGCATGCCGCCGGCGCCGGCCGAGGACAGCTCCGTGGTCGCGCAGGAGAGCCCGGCGCCGCCGAGGTCCTGAATGCCGACGACGAGGTCGGCGGCGAAGATCTCCAGGCAGCACTCGATGAGGACCTTCTCGGCGAACGGGTCGCCGACCTGCACGCTCGGACGCTTGGACGGGCCTGAGCCACTCCCGGTGTCTTCTGCGAAGGTCTCGCTCGCGAGAACCGAGACCCCGCCGATGCCGTCGCCGCCGGTGCGGGCGCCGAACAGGATGACCTGGTTGCCCGGGCCGGAGGCCTTGGCCAGCTTGATGTCCTCGTGCCGCATCACGCCGACGCAGAGAGCGTTCACCAGCGGGTTGCCGAGGTAGCTCGGGTCGAAGACCACCTCGCCGCCGATGTTCGGCAGGCCGAGGCAGTTCCCGTAGCCACCGATGCCGGCGACGATCCCGGGCAGCACGCGGCGGGTGTCCTCCGCGTCGAGCGGACCGAAACGCAGCGGGTCCATCACCGCGACCGGGCGCGCGCCCATGGTGAGGATGTCGCGCACGATGCCGCCGATGCCGGTCGCCGCACCCTGGTAGGGCTCGACGTAGCTCGGGTGGTTGTGCGACTCGACCTTGAAGGTGACCGCGTAGCCGTCGCCGATGTCGACGACGCCCGCGTTCTCGCCCATCCCGACCATGAGGATGTCGGTGTCGGGCGCCTTCTCCCCGAACTGGCGCAGGTGCACCTTGGAGGACTTGTAGGAGCAGTGCTCGCTCCACATCACCGAGTACATGGCGAGCTCGCAACTCGTGGGCCGGCGGCCGAGGATCTCGCGGATGCGCGCGTACTCGTCACCCTTGAGGCCGAGGTCGGCCCAGGGCTGCTCGAGCTCCGGCGTGGTCTCGGCGGTCTTGACGGAGTCGGCCATCAGGCGCTCCCGGCCATCGTGCCGGCGAGCAGACTGTTCAGCACGGAGGTGAACAGCACCAGACCGTCGACGCTCGGGCCGGTCAGGTCCTCGATCGCGTGCTCGGGGTGCGGCATCATGCCGACCACGTTGCCGGCCTCGTTGCGGATGCCGGCGATGTCGTCCCGCGAGCCGTTCGGGTTGCCCCGGATGTAGCGGAAGACGATGCGGCCCAGGGTCTCCAGCCACTCCAGCGTCTCCGGGTCGGCGACGTACCCGCCCTCGCCGTTCTTCACCGGGACGAGGATTTCCTGACCCATCCTCAGATCCTGGGTCCACGGCGTCTCGACGTTCTCCACCCGCAGCCACTGATCGCGGCAGATGAAGTGTCGGTGGTCGTTGCGGATCAGCGCGCCCGGGAGCAGGTGCGCCTCGCAGAGCACCTGGAAACCGTTGCAGATGCCGAGCACGGGCAGGCCCCGACCGGCGCCGGCGATGATCGACTCCATCACCGGGGAGAACCGGGCGATCGCTCCGCAGCGCAGGTAGTCCCCGTAGGAGAACCCGCCGGGCAGCACGACCGCGTCCACGCCCTGCAGATCGGCGTCGCGGTGCCAGAGCCGGACCGGCTCGCCGCCGGCGATACGCACCGCGCGCGCCGCGTCCCCGTCGTCCAGCGAGCCGGGGAAGGTGACGACACCGACTCGAGCGCTGCGCGCAGTGCTACTCCCCATATGGGTGAGCTCGCTGCGCTCACTCACTGGGCCTCGACCCGGACCGTGAACTCCTCGATGACGGTGTTCGCGAGCAGCGTCTCCGCCATCTGCTCGACCTTGGCCATGGCGTCGGCGTCGAGTTCGCCGTCCACCTCGACCTCGAAGCGCTTGCCCTGCCGGACCCCGGAGACCGCCCCGAATCCCATGCGTCCCAAGGCTTTCTGGATCGCCTGGCCCTGCGGGTCGAGGATCTCGGGCTTCGGCATGACGTCGACGACTACCCGGGGCACAAAGGCTCCTCAAAACTCAGTGCGGAAAGGATGCCTGCAGGCTACCCGCCCACCGAAGTCGAGGATGCCAGGAGCGCCTGAAGCTGCTGGTCACCGGTGGCGCCGGTTACATCGGCAGCGTCGTCACCGCCCTGCTTCTCGAGGCGGGCCACGAGGTGACCGTCCTCGACGACCTCTCCACCGGGCACGAGGACGCCATCCCGCGCGGCGCGGGGTTCGTCCAGGCCCGGGTGCACGACGCGGCGGACGTCCTCGACCCGTCCTACGAGGCGGTCCTGCACTTCGCCGCCAAGTCGCTGGTCGGGGAGTCGGTGACCCGCCCGGAGCTGTACTGGGAGAACAACGTCGTCGGCTCGCTGGCCCTCCTCGACGCGATGCGCACGCACGGGGTGCGCCGGCTGGTCTTCTCCTCCACCGCCGCGACCTACGGGGAACCGGCCACGATGCCGATCACCGAGGACACCCCGCCCCGGCCGACGAACCCGTACGGCATGACCAAGCTGACCATCGACATGGCCATCGCGGCCGAGTGCGCGGCGCACGGGCTCGGCGCGTTCAGCCTGCGCTACTTCAACGTGGCCGGCGCACACGGGCACCTGGGCGAGCGGCACGACCCCGAGACCCACCTGATCCCGAACCTGCTCAAGGTGGCGACCGGGGAGAGCGCGGAGGCGAAGCTGTTCGGCTCGGACTACCCGACCCGGGACGGCACCTGCGTGCGCGACTACATCCACGTCACCGACCTCGCGGACGCCCACGTGCGCGCGCTGAGCCGGATCAGGCCCGGCCGGCATGACATCTGCAACCTGGGCAGTGGTGAGGGGTTCACTGTGCGTGAGGTTTTGGATGCAGTCCGGTCCGTCACCGGGCACCCGGTCCCGGCCGCGGACCACCCGCGCCGTCCCGGTGACCCGCCCACCCTGATCGCCTCCAACACCCGCGCCCGCACGCTGCTGGGCTGGTCGCCCACGCGGGACATCGCCGAGATGGCCGCCGACGCCTGGTCCTTCGCGCAGAAGTCCTAGCTGACCAGGCGTTTCGGGCCACTTGCCGGAGTCCGGCCGTTCTGCGCATCGACCGGTTGTCGAGGCCCCTTCGGCCATTAGACGGACAACGAATCGGCCGTGATCGGACATACCGGCCACCAGGCCTGGCCTAAGCGTCTGAGCAGACGTAAGAGTTGCTCGAATCACCGGACGAGGCGCGCGGGGCGTGCCTACTCTCAGTCATCACCAAGCTCTGCGACTGGGGTGCGGTGATTCACGGAACGGGCTCCGGGGGGAGCTCGCCAACTGGGCGGGTGGGGGATGAACACGTCCAAGAACGGTGGCCAGGGCACTCGGGTGCCCACTGACACCGCATTGATCACCGCGGCCCGCCGCGGGGACGTCGACGCGTTCGACTCCCTCGCCGACCGGCACCGCGACGCCGCCGTGAAGCTGGCCCGGCGCACCATGAACGGCTCCGCCGAGGAACTGGTCGACGCCGCCATCGCCGCCGTGCGCACCGAACTGCGTGCCGGCACCGGGCCCGCCACCGCGTTCCGGCCCCACCTGCTGACCGTCCTGCACCGCCAGAACACCGGATCGCGCCGTGCGCGCCGCACCCGGGCCGCCGAGACCGCGGCGAGCACCGTTCCGGCGGCCTGCCTGGAGACCACCGCCAGGGCCTTCGGCTCGCTGTCCGAGGACGCGCAGGTCGCGCTCTGGCACACCGAGGTCGAGAGTGAGCCGCTGCTGGAGACGGGCAAGCTTCTCGGCCTGGAGGCCACCGGCGTCGCCGAGCTGAGCTTCGCCGCCCGGGACACCCTGCGCGCAGCCCAGCTGCTGGACCACCGCGCGGCCATCAGCACCCCGGAGTGCCGCTGGACCACCAACCGGCTCAACGGCTTCGCCCGCAACACTCTCTCCGAGCCCGACACGGCCAAGGTCACCGCGCACATCGACGAGTGCGAGCTGTGCGCCGCGGTCGCTCCGACGGTGCTCGCGGTCGAGTCCGACCTCGCGCTACTGGTGGCGACCGTCGTGCTCGGCCCGGCCGCGGCCGCCTACCTCGGCCGCGAGTCGGGGCACGCCCGTCAGGGCCGCTTCGCCGGCCTGATGCGCGACGCCGCCCGCCCGGTCGCGGTGGCGATCTCCGCGATCGCCCTGATCACCGCCGGCCTGCTCGGCACCATGGCCTTCGCCGACGAGGACGCGGCACCGAAGAAGCAGGCCACCCAGTCGACGTTCACCGCGATCCCGGTCGCCCCGACCAGCCCCGTCGACGACATCGGGCCGGACTCGGGCAACGGCTCCACCGGCCGCAGCACGCCGAAGGCGTCGCCCAGGCCCTCCCCGCGCGCGGTCGTCGTCATGACCCAGTCCGCGGTCTCCGACGTCAAGACCGACCCGGTCAAGCCGGCACCCAAACCGGAGGAGCCCGAGACGCACTCGCTGAACCTCGGGATCACCAAGCTGAACATCACCCCGGGCGGCGGCCTGCTCGGCCTGCCCGGCCTGTCCTTCGGCTGACCCCTGTGAACAAAACAGCCACTAGGCGTGTCACGCCTAGTGGTTGTTAGGTCAGCTTCTCGAGGCGCTCGAACATGGGCGCCAGGCGGGTGACGAAGCGCTCCGGGCGGCAGACCTCGTCCAGGCGTGCCTCGTCCAGGGCGATCCCGGCCTCGGCAGCCCGGGTGCGCAGCGTCTCCCGGAACGGGATGTTCTCCTGCCAGGTCTGCATCGCCGCACCCTGCACCAGGGCGTAGGCGTCCTCGCGGGAGGCTCCCGTCTCGACGATCTCCAGCAGCACCGTCGAGGTGTAGATCAGCCCGCCGGTGAGGTCGAGGTTCGCCCGCATCCGGTCGGCGTCCACAACGAGGCCGGACATCAGCCGGTTGGTCAGGTGCAGCAGGTAGTCGGTCGCGGCCGCCGCGTCCGGCAGAGAGATGCGCTCGACCGAGGAGTGCGAGATGTCGCGCTCGTGCCAGAGCGGGATGCCCTCCATCACCGGCACGATCTGTGCGCGCACGATCCGGGCCATGCCGCAGATCCGCTCGCTCATGATCGGGTTCTTCTTGTGCGGCATGGCCGAGGAGCCCTTCTGGCCCTTGCCGAAGGGCTCCCAGGTCTCCCGGACCTCGGTGCGCTGGCCGTGCCGCACCTCGAGGGCGATCGCCTCGCAGACGGTGGCCAGGATCGCCAGCGCCGAGACCCACTCGGAGATGCCGTCGCGCAGCACCACCTGGGTCGAGACGTCCGCCGGGCGCAGGCCCAGCGCGGCGGCGACGTGGGTCTCCACCGCCGGGTCGATGTTGGAGTACGTGCCGACGGCCCCGGAGATCGCCATCACGGCGACGGCCCCGCGGGCGGCGCGCAGCCGGTCCCGCGAGCGGGCCATACCGAAGGCGAAGTCGGCGACGCGGTGACCCCAGACGTCGGGCTCGCCGTGGATGCCGTGGGTGCGTCCCACCCGCAGGGTGCCCTTGTGGGCCAGCGCGTGGTCCCGCAACGTGGCGACCAGGGTGTCCGCCTTGGCCAGCAGGATGTCCGTGGCCTCGGTGAGCTGCAGGCCCAGCGCCGTGTCGAGCAGGTCCGACGAGGTCATCCCGAAGTGCACGTAGGCGGCGGCCTCACGCGGGGTGGTGTTGTTCGCCCACGCGGACAGGAACGCGATGACGTCGTGCTGGGTGACGTCCTCGATCTCCTTGACGGCCTCGGGCGTCGGCGGCGCTGCGTTGCGCACCGGTTCGACGCAGTCGGCCGGGACCACGCCCGCCGCGGCGTGCGCCTCCAGCACCAGCGTCTCCACGTGGCACCACAGCTCGTACTTGTGCGCCTCGCTCCAGACGCGGCCCATCTCGGGCAGGGTGTACCGCTCGATCACCCGCCCATCCTTCCCTACCGGGGAAGGTCAGTCGGACAGGCCGTCTTCCGGCAGCGGGAAGATGCAGAGCAGGGGGAACACCCGAGCCGGGTCGTCCCCGGTCCAGTTCGCCGCGAGCATCTGCTCCTTGCTGCGCCGGCTGATGATCATCCGGGCGAACTCGTACCCGCTGCTGGTCAGCGTGAACTCGGGCTCCCCCTCCCCGAAGCGGTGCGCGTCGCCGTCGACGACGAACTCGATCGGAGGCCGGGAGGGGTCGCCCGCCCAGTTCTGGCGGAGCAGGGCGAGCAGGCTGGCCACGATGGTCGGAACCGCCGGGTCGTCGCGATCCCCCTGGCCACTGAGGGCGCCGGCGATGTCCTGCTCATGGGTCCAGACGTCGAAGCAGGGCCGGGCCAGTTCGAAGCCGGAGTCGTGGATCAGCTGCTCGAATTTGGGGGCGAGCGCCTCCCACTCCGCGCAGATCTCGGCCAGCCCGCGGTCGGCTCGACTCGAGACCTGCACAGCCGTCCACTCCGGCGTCCCCCGTCCCTCCAGCCGGCCGGTGAGGACGTCGGAGGACACGCCCACCAGATGCCGGTAGACGTCGGCGACGGTCCACAGCGGCGTCGCCGGCACCTGGACGTTCTGCTGAGCCTCCGTCAGATTCGCGGCCTGCCCGATCAGACGGGTGCGGCTGGCACGGTAGACGTCGACCAGATGCATGGTTCCTCCTGTAGGCGTCAGGCAGGTCCCCGGGTTCAGCCGGGCACGGTGATCTCACCGCGCTGCGCAGCCAGCGCGATGTCGGTGCGGTGGTGCGAGCCGTCGAGATCGATCGCGGCGACGCCGGTGTAGACCCGCGACCGCGCCTCGGCCAGGTCCGCGCCGGTCGCAGTCACGCACAGCACGCGCCCGCCCGCGCTGACCACGGCACCGGAGTCGTCGAGCCTGGTCCCGGCGTGGATCACGTTCACACCCTCGACGGCGTTGGCCTCGTCGAGACCACCGATCGGGTCGCCGGTGCGCGGGGGGCCGGGGTAGTTGTTCGCCGCCACCACGACGGTCACCGCGGAGCCCTCGCGCCAGTTCAGCGGCTCGGCCTTGTCGAGTTCGCCGATCGCGGCGGCCTCCAGCAGGGCACCGAGCGGATTGCGCAGCAGGGCGAGCACGACCTGGGTCTCGGGGTCACCGAACCGGGCGTTGAACTCGACCACGCGCATCCCGCGGGAGGTCATCGCCAGGCCGGCGTAGAGCAGCCCGGCGAACGGGGTGCCCCGGCGGCGCATCTCCGCGATGGTCGGCTCCAGCACCCGCGTCGTCACCTGCTCGAGCAGATCGGCCGGCGCCCACGGCAGCGGGCAGTACGCGCCCATCCCGCCGGTGTTGGGTCCGGCGTCGCCGTCGCCGACACGCTTGAAGTCCTGCGCGGGCAGCAGGGCCCGCACCGTCTGACCATCCGTCAGGGCGAACACCGAGACCTCGGGACCGTCCAAGAACTCCTCGATCACCACGCGGCCCGAACAGGCCTTGGCGTGCGCGAGCGCGGCCTCCCGGTCCTCGGTGACCACGACACCCTTGCCGGCGGCGAGACCGTCGTCCTTGACCACGTACGGCGGGCCGAAGGCGTCGAGCGCGGCCGCCACCTCCTCGAGGTCGTCACAGACGCGGGCCATCGCGGTCGGCACCTCGGCGTAGGCCATGACCTCCTTCGCGAAGGCTTTGGACCCCTCCAGCACCGCGGCAGCCGCCGACGGCCCGAAGCAGGCGATCCCGCGCAGTCGCACCGCGTCCGCGGCCCCGGCCACCAGCGGGCCCTCCGGCCCGACCACGACCAGATCGGCGTCCAGGGAGTCGGCCAGGTCCGCAACTGCGTCCGGATCGGTGGCGTTCACCGGGTGCAGCGCGGCGAGTTCGGCGATGCCGGCGTTGCCCGGCGCGCAGTGCAGCTCGTGAACCCCCGGATCGGCGGACAGAGCCAGGCACAGCGCGTGCTCGCGGCCACCGCCGCCGATGACCAATACCTTCACGCCGACGACCCTATCCACCATCTTGGGGCGGGTTTCCGCCCCTTCCCGGCCGCCGATGGGGCGCATCGACGCCCCAAGTTGCGAGGTGGTTCAGCGGACCAGGGAGCGGATCTCGATGGTCTCCTCGCGGCCCGGGCCGACGCCGATCGCGGAGATCGGGGAACCCGACATCTCCTCCAGCGCCGCGACGTAGGCCTGCGCCTGCTTCGGCAGGTCGGCCAGCGAGCGGGCGCCGGTGATGTCCTCGGTCCAGCCCGGCAGCTGCTCGTACACCGGGACGGCGTGGAAGAAGTCGGTCTGGCTCATCGGCATCTCGTCGTGCCGGACCCCGTCGATGTCGTAGGCCACGCACACCGGGATCTGCTCCAGGCCGGTGAGCACGTCGAGCTTGGTGAGGAAGAAGTCCGTCAGGCCGTTGACCCGCGTCGCGTACCGCGCGATCACCGCGTCGAACCAGCCGCAGCGGCGGGCCCGGCCGGTCGTGACGCCGACCTCGTGCCCGACGCGGCGCAGGAACTCCCCGTCGGCGTCGTGCAGCTCGGTCGGGAACGGACCGGAGCCGACGCGGGTCGTGTAGGCCTTGAGGATCCCGCACACCCGGTCGATCCGGGTCGGCCCGATCCCGGAGCCGGTGCAGGCCCCGCCCGAGGTCGGGTTGGAGGAGGTGACGAAGGGATAGGTGCCGTGGTCGACGTCGAGCAAGGTGCCCTGGGAGCCCTCCAGACAGACGAGCTTGCCCTCGTCCAGTGCGCGGTTCAGCACCAGCGAGGTGTCGGCGACGTGCGGGCGCAGCGCGTCGGCGAAGGGCAGGAACTCCTCGACCACCTCGTCGACCGTGATCGCGCGCCGGTTGTAGACCTTCGACAGCAGGTGGTTCTTGTCGATCAGCGCCGCGTCGATCTTCTGCCGCAGGATCTTCTCGTCGAACAGGTCCTGGACCCGCACCCCGATGCGGTTGAGCTTGTCCGCGTAGGACGGGCCGATGCCCCGGCCGGTGGTGCCGATCTTGTTCTTGCCGAGGAAGCGCTCGCGGGTCTTGTCGAGCGTGGTGTGGTACGGCGTGATCAGGTGCGCGTTGCCGGAGATCAGCAGCTTCGAGGTGTCGACGTTGCGCTCCTGCAGGCCCTTGATCTCGTGCAGCAGGACGCCGGGGTCGATGACGACGCCGTTGGCGATCACCGGCGTGCAGCCCGGGGACAGGATCCCCGAGGGCAGCAGGTGCAGGGCGTAGTGCTGGTCGCCGATGACCACGGTGTGCCCGGCGTTGTTGCCGCCCTGGTAGCGCACGACGTAGTCGACGGGGTCGGCGCCGGCCGCCCCGAGCAGGTCGGTGGCCTTGCCCTTGCCCTCGTCGCCCCACTGGGCGCCGACGAGCACGATGACGGGCATGGGCTCACGCCTCTCACAACAGGGTGGAACTCGAAAACCGGCGCCTCAGGCTATGCGAAGCGCTGGGAGCACTAGCTCCGGGGAGCGGCCAGTGCCTCTGCGGCCGCGGGGCTGCTCTCGGACAGGAAGGAGAAGCAGCGCTGCGCCTCCGCCTCCTCGCCGATCGCGGCGGCCGCGCGGCCGAGCGCGTGCAGGGACCGCAGGAAGCCCTGGTTGGGCTCGTGGTCCCACGGCACCGGGCCGTGCCCGCGCCAGCCGTTGCGGCGCAGCGCATCCAGGCCCCGGTGGTAGCCGGTGCGTGCGTACGCGTAGGACTCGACCACCGATCCGCGCGTGAACGCCGCGTCCGCCAAGGTCGCCCAGGCTCGGGAGTAGTCCGGGAAGCGCGCCGCCACCTCGGTGGCGTCGGTCCCGGTGTCCATCAGGCCGCGGGCTTCGTCCAACTCGGGCAGCAACGTCGCGGGCGGGCCCGCGAGCAGGTTCTCGTGTGTCACGCGCCCCATTGTGCCGTTGCGCCCCGAGGTCGGTGCGGGCACCGGGGGTGACGCGCTGGGAACGACGCCCGGAAGCACCGGCGGGGCCACCGTCGGTACGGCCGGCGCGGCCGTGGCCTCCGGCGTATCCGAGGGCGCGATCGGCGGAACCGGCTCGGACGTCTTCTTCCACGGCGAGGACCGCTTCGCCTTCGCGAGCTCGGTCACCGGCGGGGGCGAGGTCACCGGCGTGGACGGGGTCATCGACTCGGACGAGGACGCGGGCTTCGGCACCGAGACCTCGGAGGTCGCCGCGGGCGCCGGCGTGTGCGCCATCTCGGCGTTCGCGGCGGCGGTCACCCCGACCAGCGCCGGCACCGGAGCCTCGATCGCCTCGTGGGTGCCGCGGCCCTGGCCGGGAATGAAGTCGGCCTTGCTCAGCGGGCTGGGCCACCAGATGTGCCGGTCGAAGTCCAGGGCGAGTGCGGTGACCAGGATCGAACGGACGATGAAGGTGTCGATCAGGACGCCGACCGCGACCAGGAAACCCATCTCGGTCAGGAAGATCATCGGCACGGTGGTCATCACCGAGAAGGTGCCGGCCAGCACCAGGCCGGCCGAGGTGATCACGGCGCCGGTGGCGGTCAGGCCGATGATCGCGCCCCGTCGGGTCCCGAATTGTTTCGCCTCCTCCTGGACGCGCGTCATCAGGAAGATGTTGTAGTCGATGCCCAGTGCCACCAGGAACACGAACGAGAACAGCGGCAGGCTGGCGTCGGTGCCCTCGTAGTTGAGCAGGTGCGTGAACACGATCGCGCTCAGCCCGAACGCCGCGGCGAAGGACAGGATCACGGTGGCGAGCAGCAGCAGCGGCGCCACCAAGGCCCGCAGCAGCACCATCAAGATCAGGAGGACCACGATCAGGGTGATCGGGATGACCACCTTGTTGTCCCGGGACGACGCCTCCTGGGTGTCCAGCGCGACCGCGGTGCTGCCGCCGACCCGGACATCGGCGCCGGGCACGTCGTGCACGGCATCGCGCACCCGGTGGATGGTGTCCTTGGCCGCGTCACTGTCCGTCTTGTCGACGAGCGTGGCCTCCATGTAGGACAGCCCGCCCTGGTCGGGGCTCCTGACCACCGAGTCGGGCACGATGCCGCTCACCCGGCCCAGGGCCTCGGCGACCGAGTCGCCGTGCGCGGCGTCGCTCATCACGACCACCGGGTCACCGGTGCCGGAGGGGAAGTGCGCCTCCAGCGCCTTCTGGCCGACGATCGAGTCCTGGGTGGTGGTGAAGCTGTCCTCGTAGGCGAGGCCATCGGTGTCGATCTGGGTCCAGCCCAGCGTCAGCGCACCCAGGACCAGCGTGGTCCCGACCCAGATCATGCGTGGGCGCGGGGTGATCCCGGCCGCCACCTTCGCCCAGATGCCCTTCTCGGACGGGTCGGGGGTCCCGAAGTTGGGGTGGATCGGCCAGAACAGCCAACGGCTACCGATGACGAGCAGGGCCGGGAGCAGGGTCATCATCACCAGCAGGCCGACGCCGATGCTGATCGCCAGCACCGGGCCCAGGCTGGAGGTTGAGTTCATGTCGGCGAAGGACAGGCACAACATGCCGAGCAGCACGGTGATGCCGCTGGCGAAGACCGCCGGGCCGGCCCGGTGCAGGGCAAAGGCCATCGCCTCGTGCCGGTCCTCGTGACGACGGAGTTCTTCCTTGTACCGGGCGACAAGGAGCAGCGCGTAGTCCGTGCCGGCCCCGAAGACGAGGATCGAGAGGATCACCTGCGCCTGCGCGGTGACCGTGAGCACGTCGCCATCGGCGAACAGATAGATGATGCCCATGGCGACGATCAGGGCGAAGATCGCCGAGATCACCGGCAACAGCCACAGGACCGGGCTGCGGTAGGTGAGCAACAGGATCAGGATGACAACCGAGAGCGCCGCAGCCAGCAGCGCGCCCTCGGTGCCCTCGAACGCTTCGGCGAAGTCGCCGTTGAAGCCGGCCGGGCCGGTGACGTAGACGAGCATCCCGTCGTTCTTGACGTCGAACGCCTTGATCTCGTCGACGAAGTCCGGCAGCTTCTCCCAGCCGTTGCCCTTCTCGCCCATGTCGAAGGGCACGACCATCTGCAGGGCCTTGCCGTCCTCGGACTCGAACGGGCCCTCGACCGGGGCGTCGACGCCCTCGATGTCGGCGAACTTGACGGCATCGGCCTTCGCCCGGTCGCGGTCGGCGTCGGTCAGACCCTCGCGCCGTTCGTAGACGACTACCGCCGGGGCCTCGTTCGGGTTGGAGAAACTCTCCATCGCCTCGTAGACCTGGGTGGACTCCGCGCTGCCGGGCAGCCAGTTGACGGCCTCGTTCTCCTGGACGTCACCCAGCTTGCCGGCGAGCGGGGCCATGCAGACCACCGCGATGACCCAGAACAGGACCACGACGTACTTGGTCTTGGGCCCGCACGGGAACCGGGCGAGCTTGCCCGCCGAGCTGGCCGCCTTGGTCTCGGCAGCCGTGCTCTCGCCAGCCATCTCGCCGTCCATTCCGGGATCCTCCCGCGCGTCCGCGGGAGGTGTCCCTCGCGTCACTCACGTCGCAGCGGACATAGTTTCAGTCGCGCGAACGGTTAACCAGTATTCCGAGCCTGGTTCACGAAGTCGTGAACGGCCCTTCAACCTACGATTGTAGAACCGTGTTCCACGCGGCCGGGAATTGACCGAACGTCAGGTGCCGCGGAGCTCAGTCCCGCGATTCGACGGCGGTCCACCGCGTGGCCGCGTCCAGATCGATCCCGCGGTCGTCGCCGCCGCCGCCGTCGAGCCGGTCCTTGCCACGGCCGCCCAGCAGCAGGTCGTTGCCCGGCCCTCCGCGCAGCAGATCCGAGCCGTTGTCGCCGCAGAGGATGTCGTCGCCGCCCCGGCCGGAGATCCGGTCGTTCCCGAGCCGGCCGCGGAACAGCTCGTTGACCCCCGACCCGACGAGCACGTCCGCTCCGTCGGTGCCCTCCTTGAGCAGCCAGCCCGCCGGGACCGGCCCGTCAGGCTCGCAGACCCGCGAGACGTCGACACCGAGCAGCAGCGGCTTGAAGCGCAGATAGATGATGCCGTCGGCCGCCCCCGGGGCGAGCCCGAACACCGTGCCGGGCACACCGAAGCCGCTCCCGCCGCCCCCGCCGCCCGCGATCTCCGCGCCGAGCCCGCGGGTGGCCTGGTCGCCGCCGCCGCCGCCGAAGTAGCCGGCGCCGCCACCGGGACCGACCCCGGTGCCGCCGAACCCGCGGGTCCCGGCGTAGCCGCGGCCGCCGCCGTCTCCGCCAGTGCTCTCACTGCCGGCCTGACCGGCCTGGCCGGCCGCCGTCGCGAGGCCCGGGGCGCCGAGCGTCCCGCCGCCGTTGCCGCCGTTGCTCCGCCGGTCCGGGCCGGCGCCGGCGCCGCCGCCACCGCCGGCGGCCATCAACGGGTTCGTCGTCAGGGGGTCGGCACTGACGCTGCCCGACCTGGCGTGGATCTCGGTGCGGCCGCCGCCACCACCCGCGCCGGTGTCGCCGGCCTTGCCGCCGCCGTTGATGCCACCCGCGGCCGGCCGGCCACCGATCCAGGCGGCGTTCCCGCCCCGGCCGCCGACCCGCAGGTCCAGGGTGTCGCCGGGATGGACGAACAGGACACCGCGGGCGGTTCCGCCGCGGCCACCGAAGCTGGTGTCGGGCGGTCCGTCACCGCCGGCGCCGCCCTGCAGGGCCGCGTCGATCGAGGAGACGCCCTCCGGGACGACGAAGGCCACCGGTTTGGCGCTGGGCTTGGCGAACACGCACAGCACTTCGAGCCCGCTACTCGTGCACTCCTGCGGCAGCCCCGCTGCCCCGGCCGACGTCGGGATGACGGCCACGCCGGCGGCCATCAGCAACCCGCACATCGGCGCCCGGAAATGACGCCACATCCCAAACCCCCCGGAACCTGCCCCCTCAGGGGAGAAAGGTTAGGGGCTGATTCAGAGCGAAGCTGAGTAGATTGCGCCGATCGAGGCAGCCAGGGTGGCATCGAACTCTTCGTCCGATTGGCCGTCGGAGACGCCCTCGACCAAGGCCCGGGAGAAGCTGGCGATCACGCCGGGGTTCTGGGCGAGCAGGGCACACGCCTCGTCCCGGGAGTACCCGCCGGACAGGGCGACGACCCGCTGCACGTGCGGCTCCGCGACCAGCGGCGCGTAGTAGTTGGGCTGCGTCGGAATCGTCAGCTTGAGCATGATCGGCGTCTCCGCCGGCAGCTGGGCGGCCTGCTTCTGGATCGCCTCCCGCAGCAGCACCTCGGCCTCATTCTTGGTCGGGCTCTTGATGGAGACCTCGGGCTCGAGGATCGGCACCAGGCCGTGCGCGGCGATCTGGGCGCCGATCTCGAACTGCTGGTCCACGATCGCGGCGATGCCGGCGGGGTCGGCCTCGTGGATCACCGAACGCATCTTGGTGCCGTAGACGCCCTTGGCGACGGCGCGGGCCAGCAGGTCGTCCAGACCGGGGATCGGCTTCATCATCTGGACGCCGTGCGCGGTCTCCTCCAGGCCCTTGTCGACCTTGAGGAAGGGCACGACGCCGCGCTCGTTCCACAGGTACTCGGGGGTCTCGCGACCGTCGATCTGCCGGTCCATCGTCATCTCGAACAGGATCGCGGCCAGCACCTTGTCGCCGGTGAAGGCCGGTGACTTGATGATCCGGGTGCGCATCGCGTGCATTAGGTCGAACATCTCGGCGTCGTTCGAATAGCGATCCGCGGCGATGCCGTAGTCGCCCAGCGCCTTCGGCGTGCTCCCGCCGGACTGGTCCAGGGCGGCGATGAAGCCCTCGCCGTTGACGATCTTCTCCTGCATGGCCTCGCGCTGGCTGCTCATGACTCTCCAGATCTCCTTCGGCGGTAAGGGCAGGCTACTGCGAGCGTTCCGTGGCCTTGGATGCGGCGGCACGGGCCGCGACGGTGACCGGATCCCACAGGGGTGAGAACGGCGGGGCGTAGGACAGGTCGACGTCCGCCAGTTCGGAGGCGGACATCCCACTCCAGATCGCCATGGCGACCACGTCGATGCGTTTGGCCGCACCTTCGTTGCGCCCGACGATCTGCCCGCCCAGGACGCGGCCGGTGCTGCGCTCGGTGATCAGCTTCACGCGGATGGGGCCCGCCTCGGGCATGTAGCCGGCCTGGGTCGTGGACTCGATCGTGGCCGCCACCGCGTCCAATCCGGCGTCCGCGGCGGCCTGCTCCCCCAGCCCGGTGCGCCCGATCTCGAGTGCGCAGACCTTGCTGACGGCGGTGCCGATCACGCCCGCGAACCGCGCGTCCTGCCCGCCCAGGTTCGCCCCGATCACCCGGCCCTGCCGGTTCGCGTGGGTGCCGAGCGCGATGGACACGAACTTCCCCGTGAGCCGGTGGTGGACCTCGACGCAGTCGCCGCCGGCCCAGATCCGTTCCGCATCGACCACCCGCTGGCGGTCGTCCGTTCGGATTCCGCCGGCGTCGCCGATCGCGAGGCCGGCGTCGCGAGCCAGGCCGACGCCGGGTTTCATCCCGAGGCCGAGGACGACGAGGTCGGCCGGGAACGTTCCGTCGTCGGTGGCGACGCCGGTGACGTGGCCGCTCGCGTCGGTCTCCAGACCGAGGACCTTCACCTCGCAGCGGACGTCGATGCCCAGGCCCTCCATCGCCGTGTGCACGTGGGCGCCCATGTCCGGGTCGAGGGTGCCCATCGGCTGCGGGCCACGGTCGACCACGACGACCTCGAGGCCGCGGCGGACCATCGCCTCCGCCATCTCTATCCCGATGTAGCCGGCCCCGACCACGACCGCGCGTTTCGCTCCGGCAGCGACCGCGGCGAGCACTGCGGCGCCGTCCGGGATGTGCTGGACGACGAAGACGCCGGCCGCGTCGATGCCGGGCAGGTCGGGTCGCAGCGGCTCCGCGCCGGTGGCGATCACGAGGTGGTCCCAGCCGACGGAGTGCGTCCCGTCGCGGTCACGGACCTCGACGGTCCCCGCGGCGGGGTCTATCGCCGTGATCTCGGAGCCGAGCCGGACGTCGATGCCGTTGCACCGGTGCTCCTCGGGAGTCCGGACGACCAAGTCGTCGGCGGAGTTCACGTCACCCGCGATCCAGTACGGGATGCCACACGCGGAGTAGGAGGTGTACTCGCCGCGGTCGAAGGCGATCACTTCCAAGGCGTCCTTGCCCAGACGCTTGGCCAGCGATGCCGCGCTCATGCCGGCGGCGTCCGCGCCGATCACCACCACGCGCTCACTCATAAACCTGTCTCCTGCCCGCTGGTCACATTCCTATGGCGTGCTGGCGCACCCAGGCGTGCATCGCGATCGCCGCCGCGGCGCCCGCGTTGATCGAGCGGGTGGAGCCGAACTGGGCGATCGAGAGCACCGCGGTGCAGTGCGCGTGCGCAGCCGCCGACAGGCCGGGGCCCTCCTGGCCGAAGAGGAGGACGCAGGCCCGGGGCAGGTCGTACGTCTCCAGCGGTACCGCGCCGGGCAGGTTGTCGACCCCGATCAGAGGCAGCCCGGCCCCGGCCGCCCAGGCGGCGAGCGCCTCGACCCCCTCGTGGTGGCGCACGTGCTGATACCGGTCGGTGACCATGGCGCCGCGCCGGTTCCACCGGCGGAGCCCGACGATGTGCACCTCCGCGGCGAGGAAGGCGTTCGCGGTGCGCACCACCGAGCCGATGTTGAAGTCGTGCTGCCAGTTCTCGATCGCCACGTGGAACTCGTGCCGGCGGGTGTCCAGGTCGGCCACCACGGCCTCGCGCCGCCAGTACCGGTAGCGGTCGAGCACGTTGCGGCGGTCACCGCCCGCGAGCAGGTCCGGGTCGAGGCGGGGATCGTCCGGCCACGGATCGGGATGCGGACCGACGCCGACCTCGAGCTGGTCCTCCGCCGTGCCCTCAGAGTTGCCGTTGTCGTCCGACACGGGGTGAGCGTATGGCGACTTCAGGCGCGGAACGCTCGTTCGCGCGGTTGACTGGCCTCATGACCGTCCTCGCCCGTGCCGCGCTCGTCGCCATGCTGACGACGGCTCTCGCCGCCGGAACGCTGACCGGGTGCGGCGAGGAGGAGAACCCCATCCCGTCGGCCAACACCGACCGCCCCATCGGGGCGACCCCGGAGCCCACGCCGGAGGCCTCGTCGTCGGACGACGACGAGCCTGCCGCGTCCGCCAGCCCCGCCGCCACAACTCCTGCCGTCCCGGGCGGAACCGTGGTCCGCGGCAACGGCTTCACGATCCTGCTGCCCGGCTCGCCGGAGGAGTCCCAGGCGAATGGGCCGTCCGGGTCGAAGATCACCTTCGACATCTACCGCTACGAGGCCGGTGCGGAGATCTACACCGTCACCCGCGGCCACTACCCGAAGATCGGGACGCTGCCCCTGCTCAAGGAAGCGATCGACTCGGCGGCCGACCAGGCCGGCGGCAAGCTCGCGACCTCGCGCACGTTCAAGTACAAGAAGATGCCCTGCATCGAGGGCACGATCTCCGGGGTCAAGGACAAGGGCCAGGAGGTCACCATCTTCGCCCGGTACGTCGTGGTGGACCGGGTCATGTACGGGCTGCTCTACCTGTACCGCGGCAACGTCGCCCCGAACCTGGCCTGGAAGACCTACGTCGAGTCGCTGACCTTCAGCGCTTGATCCCTAGGGTTCACTACTGGTCATGACCGCATCCCTGCTCGTCCGTGGCCTGCTCGCCGGTGCCCTCACTCTCGGCGCGCTTGCCGGCTGCGATGACGGCGAGGAGGCGGCCCCGCTGCCGACCGTCACCCCGGAGGTGGAACCGGAAGCGACCTCGGTCACGGTCGGCGGCAAGGGCTACTCGGTCACCTTCCCCGGCCAACCCAAGCACTCCAAGGAGAAGGCGAAGCGCGGGCTGGCGCTCACGACGGACGTCTACATCCTGCGCACGGAGGACGCCAACTTCTCCGTCAGCCGGGTGTCCTACGCCGGTAACCCCTCCCCCAGCCTGCGCGCGGCCCTGACCAGCGCCGCGAACCAGACCGACGGACGGCTCACCTCGTCCCGGACCTTCAAGTACCGCGGACAGCCGGCGATCGAGGGCACGATCGTCGGGTCGCTCAAGTCCGACCGCGAGGCCGAGGTCAAGATCCGCTACATCCTGGTCGACTCCAAGATCCTGATCGGCCTGATCTACGTCCCGAACGTCAAGCCCACGAAGGCGACGAAGCAGGTACGGGACGACTTCCTGAACTCGCTGAAGTACCAGACGCCGCCGAAAAGTGCCGCCTCGGACGAGACCGACTCGGACGTCTCGACCGAGGTTCCCCCGACGCTGCCCGGGTGATCTGACGGGCTGTCACCACGCGTCGGCGTAGGCTGCCGATGTGGTTGAGACGTCAGGAATCGAGCTCACGCTCGACCTGGACGGCTTTGGCACCGGGCTGGTCTACCTGCTGGTCATCAGCTTCGTGTTCATCGAGTCCGGGATCCTGGTCGGCTTCTTCCTCCCGGGCGACTCGCTGCTGTTCGGGGCCGGGCTGCTGGCCGCGTCGCCCTACTCCGACGTCGCGCTCTGGCCGCTCGCAATCGGGGTGACGCTGGCCGCGGTGGCCGGGGACGGCGTGGGGTTCTACACCGGCCGGCGCTGGGGGCGGCCGTACCTGGAGCGCAAGCCGACCATGGTCCGGCACATCGAGCGGGCCGAGGCGTTCTACGAGCGCTGGGGCACGGTGGCGGTCGTCGTGGCCCGCTGGTTCCCGTGGCTGCGGACCGCGACGCCGGTGATCGCCGGGATCGCACGGATGCCCTACCGGCACTTCCTCGCGGCGAACATCATCGGGGCGGTGAGCTGGGGCGCCGGGCTGGTCCTGCTCGGCTACTACTCCTACGAGATCTCCTGGCTGCGGGCCACAGCGATCACGATCGGTCTGACGTCGGCGGCGCTGATGATCCTGATCGGCACCGGCCGGTGGATCGCCGGCCGGCGTAAAGCCAGGGCCGCTAATCTCGCCGGGTGACGAACGAGGCGACGACTCTGGCACTCGGCCCCTCGTGGCTCGACCCCGAGCAGCTCATCGACAACTTCGGCTTCGCCGGAATGTTGCTCATCATCTTCGCCGAATGCGGTCTGCTGATCGGACTGATCTTCCCCGGTGACAGCCTGTTGTTCATTGCCGGGCTGCTCATCAACGAAGGCACCCTGGACGTGCCGCTCTGGCTGGCCTGCGTCGCGCTCTGGATCGCGGCGATGGCCGGCAACATCGTCGGCTACGAGATCGGCCGACGCGCCGGGCCGGCGGTGTTCGAGCGGCCGAACTCCCGCATCTTCAAGCAGGAGTACGTGGTGAAGACCGCCGCGTTCTTCGACAAGCACGGTGCTCGGGCCATCGTGCTGGCCCGATTTGTCCCGATCGTCCGCACGCTGATCACCTTCATGGCCGGCACGGCCAAGATGGACCGCCGCACTTTCGGGATCTACAGCGCCATCGGCGGTCTGCTCTGGGCCGTCGGCGTGACGGTGCTCGGCCACCAGCTCGGCGAGGTCGACTTCGTGCGCGAGCACGTGGAGATCATCCTGCTGGGTGTCGTGGCACTGTCGGTCCTGCCGATCGTGGTGCACATCGCCCGTGAGCGCCGCGCCCACCGCGCTACGGGTTCAGCCACCTCTACGGATTGAGGATGAGGCAGCTGCTGGTCGCGGTCGCGAGCAGCCGGCCCTTGGAGTCGACCATCTTTGCCTCGGCCAGCGCGGTCCGGCGGCCGGAGTGGATGACGGTGCCGATCGCGCGGACCTCCCCGCCGTCGGGGGTCATGCTGCGTAGGAACTTCACCGACAGGTCCAGCGAGGTGTAGTTCACGCCCGCGGCCAGCGTGGTGTGCACCGCGCAGCCCGCGGCGGAGTCGAGCAGGGTCGCGTAGACCCCGCCGTGAACGGAGCCGATCGGGTTGTAGAGGTGCTCGGCCGGCTCGATCGCGAAAACCGCGAGGCCCTTGTCGACCTCGACCAGGCGGAACCCGAGGGTCTGGGAGATCGGCGGCGGCGGGGTGTTCGTCTCCAGGAGGTGCTGGAAGAGCTCCAGGCCGGAGCGGCCCTGGGCGGCGTCGATGTAGACCTGCGGGTCGGCCCAGGAGTACGTGCGCTCGCGCGCCCCTTGCTCGGACGAACCTGCCGTCATGTCAGACCTCCGCGCCGGAACCGTTTGTTACTGAACGGTAGGGCTGCCTCGCTGCTTCCCCGGGCCGCTGTGCCACGCGTCACAACCCGCGGTAACAAGCGCGACGGTGGGTATCGGAGCGGTCATGTCGGGGACCGTTCTGGCCCCGCCGGTGCCGGTCCCGGCATCAGGCGAGGTGCGCCGCACCGGCACGGAGTGGATGCATTTCGCGCGGATCGCGGGGATGGTCGCGGTGGTGGCCGCGCACGTGTTCGCTCCGGCCGTCCGGTTCGACCTGGCCGACCACACCTCTCCGGCCTGGCTCGCCGCCATGGCGCTCAGCGCCCTGACCCGGTTCTGCGTGCCCCTGTTCATCGCGATCAGTGGTGCTCTGTTGCTCGCGCCGCACGCCGGGCGACCGGCGCTGGAGTTCTATCGCCGGCGGTGGAGCCGGATCGGCATCCCCCTGATCGTGTGGTGCGCGTTCTATCTGGCGCTGCGGGAGTTCACCACCGACGAGCGCCTGGGTGGCGAGCAGGCCGTCCGCGAGGTCCTCGAGGGCGGCGTCTACTACCACCTGTACTTCCTGTTCGTCCTCGCCGGCCTGTACGCGCTGACGCCGTTCCTGCGCCTGATCGTGCTGCATGCCTCGGCCCGGATGCTGATCGCCTTCACCGGGGTACTGCTCACACTCGGCGCCATCGACCAGACCGCGGTCGTGCTGTTCGAGACCGACCAGGGGAACGCCGCGTCCGAGTTCCTGCCCTATGTCGGGTACTTCGTCGGTGGTCTGTTGGTCTGCCGGCTCCCGCTGACGCCGCAGGTCGTCCGGGCCGGCTGGGCGGCGCTGGCCGTCGGCGTGACGCTGACCACCGTGGGCGGCTGGGTGCTGGCGGTGACCATGGGCCCGGTCTACGTCGAGTACGTGCTCCTGCCGCTCTCGCCGTCGGTGATGCTCACCGCGTTCGGCGCGATGGTGCTGCTTCGCGCGGTACCGAAACGAGGGCCCGGGCTGACGAGCTCCCGCACGGTGATGCGGCTGTCGACCCTGAGCTTCGGCGTGTACCTCGTGCACCCGGCCGTGCTGACGCAGCTGCGCGACCGTTGGCCTTTCCCGACCGATCTGGTGGGCATGCTCGCTACCGGGTTCGGCGTCCTGATCCTGACCCTGCTGGCCTCGGCGCTGCTCACCGTGGTCGGCCGGACGCTGCCCGGGGTACGGCGCGCGTTCTGACTGACCGTCAGGTCCCGAGCAGGTCCACCACGAAGATCAGCGTCTCGCCCGGCTTGATCGCGTTGCCCGCGCCCCGCTGCCCGTAGCCCATGTGCGGCGGGATCACCAGCTGGCGGCGACCGCCGACCTTCATCCCCGCCACGCCGGCGTCCCAGCCGGCGATGACCTGACCGGCCCCGAGCTGGAACTGGAAAGGGCTGCCGCGGTTCCAGCTGGCGTCGAACTCCTCGCCGGTGGAGAACGCGACCCCGACGTAGTGCACGGTGACCTTGGCGCCGGGCTTGGCCTCGGCGCCCTCGCCGACCGTGATGTCGTTGATGACGAGATCGGCCGGCGGCTCGCCGCCGGGGAAGTCGATCTCGGGCTTGTCAGTCATCGGGTGTGCTCCGTCCGGGTGCCAATCTCGTCTCGGGCGGTGCGCCCGAGCTTGCGGGTCGCGCGGGTGATGCTGCGTATCGGCAGGTGCTTGGCCGCGGCCACGATCACCTTCCACTGCAGGCCGGGCACGGTGACCACGCGGCCGCGGCGCAGCGCCTCCAGCGCATCGTCGACGACCTTGTCGGCGCTGAGCCACAGGAAGTCCGGGATGGGATCGGTGTCGATCCCGCTGCGGGCGTGGAACTCGGTGCGGGTGAAGCCCGGGCAGGTCACGACCACGCGCACACCGGTGCCGCGGGCCTCCTCGGCCAGGGACTCGGTGAAGTTGGTGACGTAGGCCTTGGCCGCGCTGTAGGTGCCGCGCGGCACGAAGCCCGCCACCGAGGACACGTTGATGATGCCGCCGTGCCCGCGCGCGGCCATCGTCTGCAGCGCGGCGTGCGAGAGCTGCAGGACGGCGCGCACCATCACCTCGAGCGCGGCGTCCTCGTGCGAGTAGTCGCTGAACAGGACGCCGTCCGGGCTGGCGAAGCCGGCGTTGTTGATCAGCAGGTCCACCGGCGGCTCGTCGTCGGCGATCCTCTTTACGACCTGGGCCCGCGCGCGGTCCGAGGACAGGTCGGCGCCGAGCGCCTCGACCTCGACGCCGTGGCCGGCGCGCAGTTCCTGCGCCACCTGCTCCAGGCGGGCGGACTGCCGGGCGACCAGCACCAGGTTCCAGCCGTCCGCGGCCAGGCGACGCGCGAACGCGTTGCCGATGCCCGAGGTCGGGCCGGTGATCAGCGCGGTTGGCACGTTCGCGACCCTATCCGGGCGGCCCTTACTCTGCCCGCCATGGGCAAGCAGCGTATGGCGAGTCGGCTGGACGGTCTGGGCACCACGATCTTCGCCGAGATGTCGGCCCTCGCGGTCGCCACCGGCTCGCTCAACCTCGGCCAGGGCTTTCCGGACACCGACGGGCCGTCCGAGATCGTCGAGGCGGTGGTCGAGGCGCTGCGCTCGGGCACGGCTAACCAATACCCGCCGGGGCCGGGCATACCCGCGCTGCGCACCGCGATCGCCGAGCACGGGCGCCGGTTCTGGGGCCTCGACTACGACCCCGAGTCCGAGATCCTGGTGACGACCGGCGCGACCGAGGCGATCGCGGCCGCGGTGCTCGGCCTGGTCAACCCCGGCGACGAGGTCATCGCCTTCGAGCCCTGGTACGACTCCTACGCCGCCACGATCGCGATGGCCGGCGGGGTGCGCCGGGCGGTCACGATGAGGGCGCCGGACTTCGCGCTCGACCCCGACGAGCTGCGGGCCGCGGTCACCCGGCGGACGAAGGCGATCCTGCTCAACACCCCGCACAACCCGACCGGGCGGGTGCTCTCGCGCGCCGAGCTGACGGTGGTCGCCGAGGTGGCCGTCGAGCACGACCTGCTGGTGATCTCCGACGAGGTCTACGAGCACCTGGTCTTCGACGGCGAGCACATCCCGATCTCCTTGCTCCCCGGGATGCGCGAGCGCACGGTGCGCATCTCCTCGGCCGGCAAGACGTTCTCCTTCACCGGCTGGAAGATCGGCTGGGCCTGCGGGCCGGCCGACCTCGTCGCCGCCGTGCGGACGGCCAAGCAGTTCCTGAGCTACGTCTCCGGCGCGCCCTTCCAGCCCGCGGTGGCCCAGGCCCTCGCCCTGCCGGACTCGTACTTCTCGGCGTTCCGCGACAGCCTTCGCGACCGCCGCGACCAGCTCAGCGCCGGACTGCGGGACCTCGGCTTCGGGGTGTCCGGGGCCGAGGGCACCTACTTCGTCACCACCGACGTGGGCCCGCTCGGCTACGCCGACGGCGTCGAGTTCTGCCGCGAGCTGCCCCACAAGGCGGGCGTGGTCGCCATCCCGCTCTCGGTGTTCTACGACAACCCCGACGCCGGCCGCTCCCTGGTGCGCTGGGCGTTCTGCAAGCGCCCGGAGGTCCTCGACGGGGCCCTGGACCGCCTCCGCGCCGCATTCAACAACCGTTAGGCGTGTCACTCGGCGGGGGATGACCCCCGCGAGGTGGTCGCGCGCCTGCTCGACGCCACGTAGCCTCAAATCGCATGAGGGTCCGCGCGACGCCCGTGGCCGTCCTGGCCGGTGCGCTCTGGTGGGTTCTGGCCGCGGCGCCCACGGCGATCGCCGCCGATCCGGACCACCAGACCCTGCGCGTGAGCGATCAGGGCGGCCGCGGCGAGCCGAACGACGCCAGCTTCACCCCTCGTCCTCCCGCGACGGCCGCTACGTGGCCTTCGCCTCCGAGGCGTCCAACCTCGTGCCCGGGGACACCAACCACCACCGCGACATCTTCGTCCGCGACACCCGGGCCGGGACCACGACGCGCGTCAGCGTGAGTGGCCACGGCAAGCAGGCCAACCTGGACAGCTACAACCCCTCGATCAGTGACGACGGCCGCTACGTGGTGTTCGACTCCTTCGCCACGAACCTGGTCCCGCACGACCTGAACCGCGAGGGCGACGTGTTCGTGCGGGACCTCACCGACGGCACCACCACCCGGGTCAGCCGCGGCCTGGACGGCAAGGAGGCCGACGCAGGCAGCGGGTTCGCCACGATCAGCGGGGACGGCCAGGTCATCGCCTTCGAGTCCGCGGCCTCCAACCTGCGCACCGGGCAACCGGGCAAAGTCACCGACATCTACCTGGTCGACCGCGCCGGCACGGTGCTCGACTGGGTCACCCGGTCGGCCGCCGGCGGCGAGGCCAACGGCGGCAGCGGGGACATCGCGCTCTCCCGCGACGGGCAGGTGGTCGCGTTCGCCTCGGCGGCCAGCAACCTGGTGCCCGGCGACACCAACCTCGCCGATGACGTGTTCGTCCGCGACCGCCGGGCCCGGATCACCCACCGGGTTTCCGTGAACTCCCTCGGCGGGGAGGCCAACGACGACAGCGGGGCGCCCTCGCTCTCCGACGACGGCCGGGTGGTCGCCTTCACCTCGAACGCCTCGACGCTGGCCTCACTGATGCCGGGCACACAGAGCCTGCCGCAGTTCATCTTCAACCGCTTCAACTCCGGCGATGAGAATTTCGTCTCCGACGTGTACGTGCACGACGTCGCCACCGGCCACACCGAACTGGTCAGCGTCAGCACCAGCGGGGCCCAGGGCAGCGCGGAGAGCTACGAGGCCTCGATCAGCGGGGACGGCACCAAGGTGGCGTTCGCGTCCTTCGCCTCCGCACTGGTGCCGGGGGAGCTGACCCCGGGGAGCGAGGTTTTTCTGCGCGATCTGACTGCTCGTCAGACCTCCCGCGTCAGCGTGACCAGCGACGACCGGCAGGGCAACGGCATGAGCGTGCAGCCGGCCATCAGCGCGGACGGCACCCGGGTGGCGTTCACCTCCGACTCGACCAACCTGGTGCCCGGGGACCGCAACCGCTCCGGGGACGTCTTCGTCCACCAGTAGGCGCTAGGCCTGTGGCGGGTCGGCTTCAAGTGCCGCCCGCAACTGCTTGCCGGTGATCCGGATCGAGGCGGCGCTGCCCGGGTTGATCTCCAGGTCGTGACCGGCCGGCCAGGCGCCCGCCAGGTCGCGCCCGGTCCGGCGCTGCCAGCCGACCGCCTCGGCGGTGGGGTTGGTGAAGTTCGGGTCGTGCTCGGCCATCTCGGCCTGTTCGCGGCAGCTGTAGGCGTGGATCACCCAGCCGCCCCGGTCGTCCGGCACGCTGAGCAGCCCGGGCGCGTGACCCTGCGGGAGCAGCAGCTCGGCGTCCAGCGCGGCCGCCACGACGTCGTCGTCGTCGACCAGGCGGTAAGCGGCCTGCTGCAGAACCTCGTCGAGCGGATCGGTCGGGGGCGGGAGGCGCAGTGCGCCCGCCGAGGGCACGTAGTCAGGGTTGTGCCGAAACTCCCCGGTCAGCCGGCCCAGCCCGTCGACCCGCCAGGCGCCGATGATCCCGCGCCGGGGAACGGAGCCCTCGCCGTCGAATCCGGGGTCCACGGCATAGACCCACCCGCCGGGGCGCCGCCGCGCGGCGTCCCGGATCTCCTCGGTGAGCGGGGGCAGGGGGCGATGCCGGTCGACCATTCGGCTCAACCTGCCCGGGTCCGGGTCACAGGTAAAAGTGTGTCGTATCCCGCTTTGGACACCAGAGGAAGACCTTGGTTCTGGTCAGTTCTGGTCAAGGAAAAGAGTGTCTCCGCAGGACACGCCCATACTCGGATCATGACTCGGAGAACTGCTGTGGTGGCGCCGGGACAACCGTCGATCGTGTCGGCCGTTCCGGGAATGCCCGAGATGTCCCCGGCCGGCGAGACCGCGGGTGGTGGGGCGCACCTGTCCCTGCTGCGCCCCGAGACCTACGAGTGCGCCAACTGCGGCGGGCACTTCGAGGCCCGCAACCGCCCGACCCCCTACTGCACGCTGCAGTGCGGGGCCGAGGCCAAGACCGTGCGGTACGCCCGCAAGGCCCGCGCCGAGCATGGTGACGAGCTGCCCGAGGCGATCCGCTCCGCGCTGCACCGCCAGGTCGTGCACGCGCTGACCGAGTGCGCCTGGGACAAGTGGAGCGGCGAGCCCGAGCCCGGCCCGGTCACCGCTCCCGAGGTCGAGCCACTGGCCGACCACCTCGACGCCCTGATCCCGGACTCCGACGTCTTCGCGCGCCGCGCGAACGGCATGAAGGTCCGCGTCCTCGCCGACGCCGAGCTCCGCCCCTGTGACGCGGCCGAATGGGACTCGATCTGGCGCGAGTGGGTCAACGAGCACGCCCACTGAACTTCCCGTTGCGTCCGACAGAAGGTGCCTAATAAGCCTCACTTGGTCGGACGTAGCGCTTTAAGGCGCGGGTAGTCTCGAGGCATGAGACGCGCTCTGGTTCTCGTGTTGGCGGCCGGCGGCGTGCTCAGCGGGCCGGCGGCCGCACAGGCGGCGACGGCGGTGAAGCCCCCGGGCGAGCTCCGGGTGTGCAGCGAAGGCGCGCTCACGGACGTCTTCGTCGACCGCGACGAGCTGCACAAGGAGAAGCGCAACCTCGCCGCGGGCAAGTGCAAGAGCTTCGCGCTGCCCAAGGGCAAGTACGCGGTCACGGTGCTGGGGCACTGCGAGAACAACCGCGACTCCAAGCTCACCGACATCGCCGTCGCTCCGGAGAGCCGGGCGCTCTACAAGGGCGAATACCTGGCCGGCGCCCGCGTCGTGCCCGAGTCCACCACCACGTTCACCGTCACCTGGGACTGCACGGGTGTCGGCACGAACCCTGGCGAGGGCGGCCCCCCGGCGTTCGGCGAGCCGACGCCTCCTCCCGCGCCCTAGCCGACAGCCAGGACGCGACGCGCGGCTTCGTCGCCGTCGGCTGCCTGCGTCGCGATCGCCCGGCGCAGGACGACGAACATCACGCCGAACCAGACGGCGAACAGACTCAGCGGGTACCAGAACGCGAGCAGGCCGTTCCACGCGAACGGGCCGGACTTCACGAAGAACAGGATCAGCCCCGGCGGGAAGGCCAGCGCGAACAGCAGGTTGAAGTAGCCGACCCAGCGCGGCAGTACCTGGCCGGTCTCGTCCCGGAAGGCCGCGAGAGCGATCGCGCCGGCCTGGAGCATGATCGGCCCAAGAGTCCCGATGAGCAGGATCCACGCGACGTCGTTGAGCGCCTGGATCAGCTCGGCGTCCCGATCGGGCCGGAAGGCCGCCGCCTCCATGAGCATCATCGGGAAGGCGATGATCAGCACGCCGAGCATCCCGGTCCCGAGCTGCAGGTAGGCGAGCGGCGCGATGCGGCCCTCGATGCGCAGCAGCTGGCAGGTGATGACCACCACGAACGGTGCGGTCAGCGAAGCGCCGAGCATCGACATCGCCAGGCCGGCCCGGATGGCGTTGGTGTCACCGGCGTATAGCGCCTGGATCTCCAGTGCGCTGTCGCCCGGTGACGGGGGCGGAACCAGGCCCGCGACGACCAACAGCCCGCCGACGAACAGCGCGATTGCGGCCGGACCGCACCACAGGCACCACAGCTGGATCCGAGCGTTCACGGGGTCTCCCGGGCAATATGGTCATATGATCTGGTCAGATGACCATGTCAGATGACCGGAGTGGTGCCAAGAGGCTGGCCGCGTGGCCAGTAGCCTGGAACGGATGCCGCACATGCCCGCCGACGAGCGCAGCCGTCAGATCCTGGACGCGGCCGGCCGGGTCATCACGCGGGACGGGATCGCCAAAGCGACCACGCGCAGCGTCGCCGCGGAGGCCGGGGCACCGCTCGCCTCCCTGCACTACGTGTTTCGCAACAAGGAGGAGCTGCTCGCCGGCGTTTATGCGCGCTGGGTCGAGCAGGGCGGCGAACGGATCGCCCAGCTCGTCCCCGACGGCTGCGGCCTGCGGGAGGGCGTCCGTCGCCTGATGAGTGGCATGTTCGAGTGGTACGCCGCCGAACCGGAACTCGGGATGGCCCAGTTCGAGCTCTTCTTCTGGGCCCTGCGGACTCCGTCCGCCGGCGACCTCGGACGCCGCTTCTACCGCGAGTTCCGCGCCCAGTGCGCGAAGGCGCTCGAACGGGCGAGCGGCGGCGCGCACGACCGCAGAGAGATCGCCGAGCTGACCAGCGCCGTGTTCTGCCTCTTCGACGGCCTGCTGATCAAGATCCTCGCCAGCGACGCGAAGACCGCTCGCAAAGACCTCGAGCGCTTCCTGCTGGTGGCCGACACTCTTGTCGCCGCGGTCCCGACGAAGAGCACTTCGTAGCCTCAGCGAAAGTGAGGGCTATAACCCACGCTTTCGCTGACGTAAGGCTCCCTACGGGCGGGTGACGGCCAGCTCCAGGGTGTCCTTGCCGTCGGAGAGGTCGACCTCGACGGTGTCGCCGTCCTTCACCTCGCCGGCCAGCACCTTGCGGGCCAGCTGATCGCCGATCGCGGTCTGGATCAGCCGGCGCAGCGGGCGGGCACCGTAGACCGGGTCGTAGCCGCTCATGGCCAGCCACTCGGCGGCGGCCGGGCCGACCACGAGCCCGATCCGCCGCTCGGCGAGACGCTTGGCGAGGCGGGCCACCTGGATGTCGACGATGTGGGTCAGGTCCTCGGTGGAGAGGGCACGGAAGACCACGATGTCGTCGAGCCGGTTCACGAACTCGGGCTTGAAGCTCGTGCGAACCGCTGCCATCACGGCGTCGTGGCGGGCCTCGTCGTCCATGGTCGGATCGACGAGGAACTGTGACCCCAGATTGCTGGTGAGGACGAGGATCGCGTTGCGGAAATCCACCGTGCGACCCTGACCGTCGGTCAGGCGCCCGTCGTCGAGCACCTGCAGCAGGACGTCGAACACCTCGGGGTGAGCTTTCTCGACCTCGTCGAGCAGCACCACCGTGTACGGGCGTCGGCGCACGGCTTCCGTGAGTTGGCCACCCTCCTCGTAGCCGACGTAGCCGGGCGGGGCACCGAGCAGGCGGGCGACGGAGTGCTTCTCGCCGTACTCGCTCATGTCGATGCGGACCAGCGCGTGCTCGTCGTCGAAGAGGAAGTCGGCGAGCGACTTGGCCAGTTCGGTCTTGCCGACACCGGTCGGGCCAAGGAACAGGAAGCTGCCCGTGGGCCGGTCGGGATCGGCGATGCCGGCCCGGGTGCGGCGCACCGCGTCGGAGACGGCGCGGACCGCGTCGAGTTGACCGACCAGGCGCTTGCCGAGCTCGTCCTCCATCCGCAGCAGCTTGGCCGACTCGCCCTCCATCAGCCGCCCGACGGGGATGCCGGTCCAGGCCGCGACCACGCCGGCGATGTCGTCGGCGCCGACCTCGTCGGCCACCATGACCTCGCCGCGGTCGGGTTCGGCGGCACTCGCCTCGGTGATCTGCTGCTCCAGCGCAGGGATCTCGGCGTAGAGCAGCCGCGAGGCGCCCTCCAGGTCGCCCTCGCGCTGCATCCGCTCGGCCTGGCTGCGGCACTCATCGAGTCGCTTCTTCAGCTCACCGACGCGGTTCAAACCGGACTTCTCCTGCTCCCAGCGGGAGTTCAGTGCATCCAGCTGTTCCTGACGGTCCGCCAGATCCTTACGCAACTTCTCCAGGCGCTCGGCCGAGGCGGCGTCGGCCTCGCGGGCCAGCGCCATCTCCTCCATCTTCATCCGGTCGACCGCGCGGCGCAGCTCGTCGATCTCGACCGGGGAGGAGTCGATCTCCATCCGCAGCCGGGACGCGGCCTCGTCGACCAGGTCGATGGCCTTGTCCGGCAGGAAGCGGCCGGTGATGTAGCGATCGGAGAGCGCGGCGGCGGCCACCAGCGCGGAGTCGGCGATCGCGACCTTGTGGTGGGCCTCGTAGCGCTCCTTCAGACCGCGCAGGATCGCGATGGTGTCTTCAACGCTCGGCTCGCCGACCAGCACCTGCTGGAAGCGGCGCTCCAGCGCGGGGTCCTTCTCGATCCGCTCGCGGTACTCGTCCAGCGTGGTCGCGCCGACCAGGCGCAGCTCGCCGCGGGCCAGCATCGGCTTGAGCATGTTGCCGGCGTCCATCGAGCCCTCGGAGGCACCGGCGCCGACCATGGTGTGCAGCTCGTCGATGAAGGTGACGACCTGCCCGTCGGAGTCCTTGATCTCCTGCAGGACGGCCTTGAGCCGCTCCTCGAACTCGCCGCGGTACTTCGCGCCGGCCACCATCGCGGCCAGGTCGAGTGAGATCAGCCGCTTGTTGCGCAGCGACTCGGGCACGTCGCCCTCGACGATGCGCCGGGCCAGCCCCTCGACGACCGCGGTCTTGCCGACGCCGGGCTCACCGATCAGCACCGGGTTGTTCTTGGTCCGGCGGGAGAGCACCTGCACCACCCGGCGGATCTCGGCGTCGCGGCCGATCACCGGGTCGAGCTTCCCCTCGCGGGCGAGGGCGGTCAGGTCGACGCCGTACTTCTCCAGCGCTTGGTAGGTCGACTCCGGGTCCTGGGTGGTGACCCGGGCGCTGCCGCGCACGTCGGAGAACGCGTCGAGCAGCTTCTGAGGAGTGACCTGACGTTGCGTCAGCAGTTCAGCGACCTCGGACGGCCCGGTGGCCAGACCGACCAGCAGGTGCTCGGTCGAGATGTAGTCGTCGCCCATCTCGGTGGCGCGGTCCTCCGCGGCCTGCAGCGCCGCGTAGGCCGCACGCGACATCGCGGGCGAGGCCACGGTGGAGCCGCTGGCCACGGGGAGCTTGGCCAGCAGCGCCTCGGCATCGGCGGTCACGGTGGCCGGGTCGACACCGACGGCGGCCAGCAACGGACGGGCGGTGCCGTCGGGCTGGGCGAGCAGGGCGAGCAGCAGGTGCACCGCGTCGACCTGGCTGTGGCCGGCCGTCGCCGCGTGCTGGACGGAGGCCGAGAACGCCTCCTGGCTGCGGGTCGTGAGCTTGTTGGCGTCCATGAAGTGGGATCTCCCTTGTGACGGACTACCTCGCAACGTCCGAAGAAGCGAGCGCTATAGCTCACGTCTCTTCGGACGCAACGTGTGCTTTCAGGGGGTGGGACCGGGGCGGCGGGTCTGGCGCTGCCAGACCACGACCGCGTTGGTGGGCGGCGGCTGGTAGACCGCGGGCAGGTTGATCCGGCGGTAGGCCGGTGAGGTCGACTCGGAGTTCTTCTCGCGCAGGGCCGCCGCGAGGTAGGCCACGTCGGCCTCCAGGTCGGCGATCCGCTCGCGCAGCGCGTCGTTGTCGTTCTCCAGGTCGAGGATGCGCTTGACGCCGGCGAGGTTGACCCCCTCCTCCTGGGAGAGGCGGGCCACCTCACGCAACCGGGCGATGTCCCGGGCGGAGTAGCGCCGGCCACGCCCGGAGGTGCGGCCCGGCGAGACGAGCCCGAGCCGGTCGTACTGACGCAGGGTCTGCGGGTGCATGCCGGACAGCTCGGCGGCCACGGAGATGACGTAGACGCCGACCTCCCACGTCTCGTCGCGGGGGCTGGTCATGACTCCTCCTCACCCGATCGATCCGCGCTGTGACCGGTACCGGACATCAGGCCGGCGCGCGGGTCGTCGCCCGCGGTCGCCTTGGCGTAGGCCTCCATCGCCTTGCGGGCGTCGGAGTTCAGGTTCGCCGGCACCGCCACCGAGACGGTGACGAGCAGGTCGCCGCGGGTGCCGTCCTTGCGCGGGACACCGCGGCCGCGCACACGCATCGTCCGCCCGTTCGCGGTGCCGGGGGCGATGCGCAGCGTGACCGGTGCCCCGCTGAGGTTCGGCACCTTCACCTCGGCGCCGAGCACGGCTTCCGGGAAGGTCACCGGCAGCGTGAGCGTGAGGTTGTCGCCCTTGCGCCCGAAGATCGGGTGCGGGCGCACGTGCACCGTGATGAACAGGTCACCGGCCGGACCGCCGCGTTCGCCCGGCGCCCCCTTGCCCTTGAGCTTGATGCGCTGTCCGTCGTTGACGCCGGCCGGGATGCGCGTGTTCACGGTCTTCGCGCTCTGGCCGCGCCCGCTGCCGTGGCAGGTCGGGCACGGGTCGTCGACGACCATCCCGCGACCGCGGCAGGCCTGGCACGGCTCGGACATCGCGAACCCGCCGAGGTTGCGGCTGGTGTGCCCGACGCCTTCGCAGGCCGGGCAGACCCGCGGCGTGGTGCCGGCCTTCGCGCCGGTGCCGGCGCACGCCGGGCACGCCCGCTCACTGGTCAGCCGCAGCGGGACGGTCACGCCCTCGACGGCCTGCAGGAAGTCGACGGTCACCGCCGTCTCGACGTCGGCGCCGCGGCGGGCCTGCGGCTGCCCGCGGCGGTTGAAGATCCCGCCGAGGATGTCGCCGAGGCCACCGTCGGCGCCACCGAAGTTGAACTCGAAGCCGCCGGGGGCTCCACCGCGCTGGCCGGGACGGAAGCCGCCGTTGCCGAACAGCTCACGGCCCTCGTCGTACTCCTTGCGCTTGGCCTCGTCACCGAGCACCGAGTAGGCCTCGGAGACGCCCTTGAACTTCGCCTCGGCCTCAGGGTTGTTCTTGTTCTGGTCCGGGTGCAGTTCCTTGGCCAGTTTGCGGTAGGCCTTCTTCACGTCGGCCTGCGACGCGCCCTTCTTCAGGCCCAGGACGGCGTAGAGGTCCTTGTCCAGATACTCACGAGTCACTACGCCGCCCCTCCCTTCACTGTCATCTGAGTGTTCGTCAGTTCTCCTGGTTCGGCGCCGGCTCCGGTTCGGCCACCCGCACCCGGGCCGGCCGCACCACGCGCTCGCCCACCCGGTAGCCGGGCTGCAGCACCGCGACGCAGGTCGGCTCGGTGACCTCGGCCGAGTACTCGTGCATGAGCGCCTCGTGAACGTTCGGGTCGAACGGATCTCCGTCGGCGCCGAAGGCCTGCAGGCCCAGCTTGTTCAGCGTGGCCTCCAGCGACTCGGCGACGACCTTGAAGCCGCCGACCAGCTCGCCGTGCTCGCGGGCTCGGCCGATGTCGTCGAGGACCGGCAGGAGCCCGGACAGCACACCGATCTCGGCGAGTTGCCTGACCGACTCCCGGTCCCGCTCGACCCGCTTGCGGTAGTTGGCGTACTCCGCCTGTACCCGTTGCAGGTCCGCGGTGCGCTCCGCGAGTTCGGCCTCGGCCGCCCCGTCGTTGGGGCCGCCGACCGTCATCGGCGGCGTCATCGTCGGTCCGGCCGCGCCCGGCACGTCGTCCGTGATACCTGACAGGACGTCAGGACGCACGGCGCCGGTGGTCGGGTCGATGCGCCGCTTGTCGCGGATCACCGGCTCCCCCTGCGGGAACTCCGGGTTCTCCGAGCTCATATCGCGGCCTCGCTGCGCTCGGCTGCGGCATTCGCTGAGCTGCTCTGCATATTTGTTCGCTCGCTGCGCTCGCTCACGGCTTCGGGTCCTCGTCGACGATCTCGGCCTCGACGACGTCGTCGTCCTCAGCGGAGCCACCGTCGCCCGGGCCCGCAGCGCCGCCCTCGGCGGTCGGCTGCGCACCCGCGTACATCGCGGCCCCGAGTTGCTGACTGGCGTCGGCGACCTTCTTGGTCGCGGCCTTGACGGCCTCGTCGTCGTTGCCTTCCAGCGCCTTCTTCAGCTCGTCGATGGCGGCCTCGACACCGGCCTTGTTGGCCGCGCCGTCGCCCTCGGCGAACTTGTCCGCGTTGTCGGCGAGGAACTTCTCGGTCTGATAGACCAGCGCCTCGGCCTGGTTGCGGTTCTCCACGGCCTCGCGGCGCTTGCGGTCGTCCTCGGCGTACTGCTCGGCGTCGCGGACCATCTTGTCGATGTCCTCGCGCGGCAGCGCGGAACCGCCGGTGACGGTCATCGACTGCTCCTTGCCGGTGCCCAGGTCCTTGGCGTTGACGTGCACGATGCCGTTGGCGTCGATGTCGAAGGTGACCTCGATCTGGGGCACGTTGCGCGGCGCCGGCGGCAGGCCGGTGAGCTCGAAGTTGCCGAGGGACTTGTTGTCCCGGGCCATCTCCCGCTCGCCCTGGTAGACCTGGATGAGCACGGACGGCTGGTTGTCCTCGGCGGTGGTGTACACCCGCGAGCGCTTGGTCGGGATCGTCGTGTTGCGCTCGATGAGCTTGTCCAGGATCCCGCCCTTGGTCTCGATGCCCAGCGAGAGCGGGGTCACGTCGAGGAGCAGGACGTCCTTGACCTCGCCCTTGAGCACGCCGGCCTGCAGGGCCGCACCGATCGCGACGACCTCGTCCGGGTTGACGCCCTTGTGCGGGTCCTTGCCGCCGGTGAGCTCCTTGACCAGCTCGGTGACCGCAGGCATCCGGGTGGAGCCACCGACGAGCACGACGTGGTCGATGTCGGAGACCTTGATGCCGGCGTCGGCGATGACCTTCTTGAACGGGTTGCGGCACCGGTCGAGCAGGTCCGCGGTGAGCTTCTGGAACTCGGCGCGGGTCAGCGTCTCGTCCAGGAACAACGCGTTCTTCTCGGCGTCCTGGGTGATGTAGGGCAGGTTGATCGAGGTCTGCTGGGTCGAGGAGAGCTCGATCTTCGCCTTCTCCGCAGCCTCGCGGACGCGCTGCATCGCCATCTTGTCCTTGGTCAGGTCGATGCCGTTCGCGGCGCGGAACTTCTGCACCAGGTGGTCGATGATGCGCTGGTCCCAGTCGTCACCGCCGAGGCGGTTGTCACCGCTGGTGGCCTTGACCTCGACCAGGCCCTCGTCGATCTCCAGCAGCGAGACGTCGAAGGTGCCGCCACCGAGGTCGAAGACGAGAATCATGTGCTCGGACTCGTCCTTGTCGAGCCGGTAGGCCAGCGCGGCCGAGGTCGGCTCGTTGATGATCCGGAGCACGTTGAGCCCGGCGATCTCGCCGGCCTCCTTGGTGGCCTGGCGCTCGGAGTCGGAGAAGTACGCCGGCACGGTGATGACCGCGTCGGTGACCGTCTCGCCGAGGTAGGCCTCCGCGTCACGCTTGAGCTTCTGCAGCACGAAGGCGGAGATCTGCTGCGGGTTGAAGTCCTTGCCGTCGATCGCTTGCTTCCAGTCGGTGCCCATCTCGCGCTTCACGGAGCGGATGGTCCGGTCGATGTTGGTGACGGCCTGCCGCTTGGCGACCTCACCGACGAGTACCTCGCCGTTGCGGGCGAACGCGACGACCGACGGGGTCGTCCGGGCGCCTTCCGCGTTGGCGATGACGGTGGGCTCCCCGCCCTCCAGAACCGCGACGACCGAGTTCGTCGTACCGAGGTCGATGCCGACCGCACGAGCCATGGGATCCTCCACAAGACATTGAGCTGATGGAACTCAGGTTAAGAGGCGATGCTCGCATCGTCAAATTACTTGAGTCTGATTGGCTCAACTCAGGGCCTGACCAGGACATTCCCGCGCGCCGGACATCCTCAGCAACCGTTAGGCGTGTCACGCCTAACGGTTGCTCGCGGGAGGAGCAGGCGCTACTTGCGCTTCACAGAGGCCTTGGGGCCGTTGCCGCCCTTGGCCTTCGGGGTCACCGTGAAGGTGTAGGGCCCGGACTTCAGGCCGGTGAACGTCACCGACTTGCCCTTCGCGCTGACCTTCTTCGTCAGCGTCTTGCCGCCGCCCTTGGCGGTCACCGAGTACCCGGTCAGGCCGCCGGCGGGGACGTACACCGGCGGGGACCACTTCACGGTGGCCTTGGAGCCCTTGCCGCTGACCTTCAACGCGCGCACGTCGCTGGGCTTGGCCCCGCCGCAGGCGTAAAAGCTGACGTCGTCGACGGTCCAGCCGTCGAAGGCCACGGCCCGGTCGCCGACGATCCGCCAGCGGAACTGCGCTGCCTTGCCGGCCAGGAAGCCGAGGTCCAGCCGGCTGGAGCCGTAGCCCTTGCTGTCGCCGCCGAACGCCTTGTACCGGCCGCCGGGGTCGGGCTGGATGTTGCGGTTGGGACCGTTCTCCCACTTTTTGTCGGAGGCGTTGGTCCACGCTCCGGTGCCGATCCGGTACTCCAGGACGGCGCCGTCGTAGTACCGGTCGACCACGCCAGTCTCCAGCAGGCCGTGGTCGAGGCGGTACTGGTGGGCGAAGCGCAGGAAGGCCCCGACCCCGCGCGGCAAGGTGACCTTCTTCTTCAGCGTCGCCGGGCTGGACAGGTCACGGTCGGGCTCGACGCCGTAGATGCTGTAGATGCCGGTCTTGGCGTAGTCGCCGATCACAGTCCACTGGTCGCCGAGGCCCCAGGTCTTGTTGTTGAACTTCTCGAAGCCGTCGGTGAGCAGGTTGACCTGCCTGGTGCCGGAAGGGCAGACCGAGGCCTCGGGGGCGCCGGACTTGCCGGGCGGCTGTGCGCTCATCTCGGTGGCGGCCACGGCGTTGTCGACCTGGGTGCAGTCGGCCGCGGTGAAGCCGGCCTGCCCGACCAGGTTCGAGCAGGCCTGGCGCAGCACCAGGCCGAGGTCGGCGTAGTCGGCACCCGAACTGAGCATCCGCAGGACGCGGTAGTAGAGGACCGCGGTCTTCGCCTGCCCGATCCCGCTGACGGCATGGTTGTTGAAGGTGCCACCGGCCGCGATCAGGTACGCGGCCTTGTTGTTGACGCCGCTGTTGTTGTGCACGCCGCCGTTGTCGACGAAGAACAGGTCGGCGTCGTAGTTCGATGCCGTCATCCGGTCCGGCTGGCCGCCGACCGGGAGCAGCGTCCCAGGCGGGTTGGCCATGTTGCGGACCGGCAGCTGGTCGAGGTCGAGCGCGGCGTCCTCGCCGACGACCCAGGGGTCCTGGGGCGCGCCGCCGCCGACGTCGACCCCGTTGCCGAGGTCGACCAGCTCGCCGAACACGTCGGAGATCGACTCGTTGATCGCCCCGGACTGGTACAGGTACAGCAGCCGCGCGGTCTTCTCGGTGACCCCGTGCGCGATCTCGTGGGCGACGATGTCGTCGGCTTTGGCCCAGCCCTCACCGTAGAACATCCCGCGGCCGTTCCAGAAGGCGTTGCTGAACAGATTGCCGTTCGCCAGCGAGCACGGGTTGTTCCCCGGGCAGAACCGCACCGTCGAGCGCAGCCGCTTGACGCCCTCACCGGTGTCGACCCCGAGCAGGGCGGTCAGGTCGACGCCGAGGGTGTTCTGGAAGAACTCGATGGTCTCGCCGGCGAACTCGAAGGCCTGGTCGACATCGATCGGGGCACCGACCGGGCCCTGACCCTCCGCGCGGGCGTAGCCACTCTTGCAATCCTGGCCGAGGTCGGACTTGTCCGCCACGTTGTTGCGGTCGCAGACCACGCGGTTGGCGTCGGCGATCAGGTTGAGCTTGAGCGGGATCGCGCCGGTGCGGGCGTCGACCAGCACGAGGTCGCGGACCTCGCCGGCGTTGCTGACCTCGGTGCGCCAGACCGGGCCGCTCGCCATGTGCCGCGTGGCCGGGACGCCGATCAGCACCGGGTCGAGGTGCCACAGTTCGGGTTGCGCGGCCCGGATCGCCGGCGCGTGCGCGTCCGGGTGGTCGCGGACGACGGCCTGCAGTGCGGTGGCGCGGGCCTGCTCGGCGGTGACGCTCGGCTGCGGGTCGTTGCCGGCCGGCGAGAGCTCACCGGTAACCGACTTCAGGGCGCCGAGGGCGTCCAGCACCACGACGAGTTCGCCGCCGAGCACCGGCAGCCCGTCGCGCAGCTGCTGGAAGCGGGCCAGCTTGTCGGTACCGAAGGTGCCCGCGAGGCCGTCGGGCTCGGCCTCCAGCCGCAGCTCGCGCGCCGGGTCCGACAGGCCGAAGAGGGCGGCGGCGCGGGTCAGGTGGGCGCGGGACTGGGTCTCGACATCGGCCAGCGGGGAGACGCCGGCGGGCAGCGGCAGTGGGTGGCCGGCCTCGGTGCCCAGCAGGTGCGCGAGGCCGCGGGTGTCCCGGATGATGCGCAGCGGAGCGTCGGTCAGGTCCTGCAGCAGGGCCTGGGCTTCCCACGATGCGGCGGACGCCCCGGGTGCCGCTGCGGCCGGGACGGCAGGGTCGGCCTGGGCGCCGTGCACGCCGATGCCCGCGGCGGCGACGACGGCCGCGAGGGCCATCACCGGACCAGCGCGCATGCCTCTCCTCGTGCCCTCTCCGGGAATGAGTGCGGAAATCCCCCGAACTCCGGGATCCTTCCATACCGAACTTGGATATCCAGGGGCATTGCCCCGTCCGTGAATACCCATGACCAGAGCTCTGACCTGCACGAATGTTTGCCCTTGGCAGCGCCGATCCGGCAGGTACCCTGCGGTCATGCTGCGCACGCTGCGCGCCGACAACGGCCGCCCCGCGTTCCGGACCCGGGTGGTGGCGCTGCTGCTCGCCCTCGGCATGCTGCTGAGCGCGGCCCCGCTGCTCATCCCGCTGACGCGCTGGGCCGTCGGCACCGTCGCTCCGCGCCGGGCACCGTCCCGCGCCTGAGCAGCTGATGACCCCGCCTCAGATCTGGCGGCCGTCCTTCCACACTCCGGCGACCAGCGGCACCCCGGGCCGGTAGGCCAGGTATCCCGGATCCGGGGCGGCCAGCACCACGAGATCTGCGCGTGCCCCCGGGCGCAGCACCCCGATGTCGTCGCGGCGCAGGGCTCGCGCCCCGCCGGCGGTGGCCGCGTGCACCGCCTCGGTCGGGCTCATCCCCATCTCGCGCACCGCCAGGGCGATGCACAGCGACATCGAGGTCGTGTACGAGGTGCCCGGATTGCAGTCCGTGGCGAGGGCGACCTCGATGCCGGCGTCGAGCAATCGGCGCGCGTCGGGATAGGCCGAGCGGGTGCTGAACTCCGCGCCGGGGAGCAGCGTCGCGACGGTGGCCGAACCCGCGAGGGCGTCGACGTCGGCGCCGGTCAGGTGGGTGCAGTGGTCAACGGAAGCGGCCCCGAGTTCGACCGCGAGCCGCACCCCGGGCCCGGGCTCGAGCTGGTTCCCGTGCAGCCGGGGCGTCAGTCCCGCCGCCATGCCCGCGGCGCAGACGGCCCGGGCCTCGGCCTCGTCGAACGCGCCGCGGTCGCAGAACACGTCGATCCACTTCGCGTGCGGCGCGGCGGCGGCGAGCATCGGCCCGGTGACCAGCGCGAGGTAGGCCGCGCGGTCGTCGGCGTACTCGCCGGGTACGACGTGCGCGCCGAGGAACGTGGTCTCGTCGGTGAACTGGCGGGCGATGGCCAACGCGCGGGCCTCGTCGGCGACGGTGAGTCCGTACCCCGACTTCACCTCGACGGTGGTGACGCCCCCGGCCCGCAACTCCCCGAGCAGGCGCGCCACGTTGGCGGTGAGCACCTCGTCCGGGGCGGCCCGGGTGGCCGCGACGGTGGAGCCGATGCCGTCCGGGGAGTAGGCCCGGCCCGACATCCGGCCGGTGAAGTCGGCCAGCCGGTCGCCGGCGAAGAGCAGGTGAGTGTGCGAGTCGACGAACCCCGGCAGCACCGCGCCGCCCCCGGCGCTGACCCTGGCGTCGCACGGCGGAGCTGCGAGCGCCGGCCCCGTCCACGCGACCTTGCCATGCTCGACCACGAGCGCCGCACCGCGGACCTCCCCGAGCAGCCCCGGACCGGCGCCCGGATCGTTGGTGCAGAGCACCGCGATGTCCTCGATCAGCACCGACGTCACGTGACCGTCCCGATCGCCGCGGCCAGGGCGGCGGGCACGTCGGGGATCAGCTGATGCACCCCGCCGGCGACGACGACCCGGCCGGAGGCGAGGACGTGGGTGACGTCGGCCGCGCTCGCGGCGAACACCGCGGTGGCGGCGGTGGGCGGGCAGCCGGCGGTGCGCGGGGTGTCCAGCGAGATCGTGACCAGGTCGGCGAACGCGCCCACCTCGATCCGGCCGGCGTCGCGCCAGCCGAGGCAGGTGTGACCGGCTTCGGTGGCCGCCGTCAGCAGGTCCGTCGCGGAGTGCCCGCCGCGGCGCCCGGTGATGAGCCGCTCGTCGAGTTCCACCCCGCGGGCCTCCTCGAACAGGTCGATGACGGCGTGACTGTCGCTACCCAGCGAGAGGGCGGCACCGGCGGCCCGCAACGCCGCGGCCGGGCCCACCCCGTCGGCGAGGTCCCGTTCGGTGGTCGGGCAGAAGCAGACCGTCGCGCGGTTCAGCCCGTACAGCTCGATGTCGGCGGCGGTCAGGTGCGTGCCGTGGACGGCGGTGAAGTTGCTGGCCAGCGCCCCGGCCTGGTGCAGCAGCGCGGTCGGGGTGCGGCCGTGCGCGGCCAGGCAGGCCTCGTTCTCGGCCGGCTGCTCGGAGACGTGCGCGTGCAGCACCGCACCCCGGGCCGCCCACTCCGCGACCATCTCGATGTCCCGCGCCGGGACCGCCCGCACCGAGTGCACGGCGGCGCCGAGCTTGGCCCCCGGGCCCGGGTCGAACCGGGAGACGCGGCCGAGCCAGCCCCCCACGTCGCCGTCGGAGAAGCGCCGCTGAGGCTGCGTCAGTTCCGCCCCGAACCCACCGGCCAGGTAGCAGGTGTCGAGGAGCGTGATCCGGATTCCGGCCTCGCGAGCCGCTTGGGCGACCGCATGGCCCATGGCGTTCGGGTCGGTGTACGCGCTGCCGCCGGGGCCGTGGTGCAGGTAGTGGAACTCCCCGACACAGGTGATGCCGGCCAGGGCCATCTCGGCGAAGGTGGCCCGGGCCAGCGCGAGGTAGGAGTCCGGGTCCAGACGATCGGCGACGGCGTACATCGCCTCGCGCCAGGACCAGAAGTCCCCGCCGGCGTCGTGGGTGCGCCCGCGCAGCGCGCGGTGGAAAGCATGCGAGTGGGCGTTGGCCAGCCCCGGCACGGTCAGCCCGTGCAACACCGTCGTCCCGGGCGGCGGGGCCGCGGTGGAGGTGACGGAACCGAAGCGCTCCCCGTCCACGTCGACCAGCACACCGGCCGTCACCCCGTCGGACAGCACGGCATGCTCGCACCAGTACGTCATGGCGCGCGGTCGAGGTTGGTCAGAACCGCGGCCAGCGCTTCGACGCCCGCGTGGCAGTCGGCGGTTTCCGCGTGCTCGGCCGGCGAGTGCGAGACGCCCGTGGGATTGCGGACGTAGAGCATCGCGCTCGGCACTCCGGCCGCGGCGAGGATGCCGGCGTCGTGACCGGCGCCGGTCGGGAGCAACGGGGCGCCGCCGAGCAGACCGGCCAGGCGGATCGCCAGCCCGGGGGTGAAGACGACGTCGGGCGAGAAGGACTCCTCCGTCAGCGCCACGCCGACCCCGTCGGACTCGGCGCGGCGCCGCGCGTGCTGGGCCACGGCGGCGACGAGGGCGCGGACCGTGGTCTCGTCTGCGGCCCGGGCGTCGAGCCACGCGCTGACCCGGGACGGGATCGCGTTCGTCCCGTTCGGCGCGACCAGCACCTTGCCCACCGTGGCCCGCGCGCCCAGCGTGGTCGCCGCCTGCCGGACGTGCAGGACCGTCGAAGCGAAGGCGAGCATGGGATCCTGACGATCCGTTAGATCCGTGGTTCCGGCGTGGTCCGCCGCACCGTCGAAGGTGAGGCGCCAGCGGCCGTGGGGCCAGATCCGGTCGCCGACCGCGACCGCGAACGGCGTGTCGGCCAGATGCCGGCCCTGCTCGACGTGCAGCTCGACGTAGGCGCCGATCCCGGCCAGCCGCTCCGGGTCCGCGCCGAGCGCGTCGGGGTCGGCGCCCTGGGCCCGCATCGCCTCCGCGAGCGTCGTGCCGTCCTGATCGCGCAGCCCGCGCGCGCGGTCGGGATCGAGTTCGCCGGCGGCCAGCCGCGAGCCCGCGCACGGCACCCCGAACCGGGCCCCCTCCTCCTCGCTGAACGCGGCGATGGCGAACGGCCGGCGCGGCTCCCAGCCTCGGGCTTGCATCAGATCGAGCGCGGCGAAGGCACTGACGATGCCGAGCGGGCCGTCGAAGGCGCCCCCGTCCGGGACCGAGTCCAGGTGCGAGCCGGTGACCACGGCGGTGCCCGGCAATCCGTCACCGAGCCACGCCCACAGGTTGCCGTTGCGGTCGCGTTCGAGCCCCATCCCGCGGGCGGCCGCCTGCCCGGCGAACCACTCCCGGCAGGTCTGTTCAGCGCGGGCCCAGACGAACCGGCGGTAGCCGCCGGAATCCGGGTCCCGGCCGACGCCCGCGAGCTCGGCCCACATCCCGTCGAACGTCAGGTCCACGCGGGCGCGTCAGTTGTTCAGTGGCGGGGGCGGGGCACCCGGCAGAGTCGGCATCGTCGGGTAGGTGGCGACCGGCGCCGACGCCGGGACCGGCCGGGGGCGGACCGGCGCGCGGCGGCTCAGCCCCGGCGAGGTGAACCGGAACCCGACCATGACGATCAGGCCGTCCAGGATCACCGCGAGGATCGCGATCAGCACACCGCCGGTGGCGACCATCCCGTAGTCGCGGAACTCGTCCGATTGCCCGTCGATGATCAGCCGGCCCAGGCCGCCGGCGCCGACGAAGGCGCCGACCGCGGCCATCGCCACGATCTGCCGGGAGGACTTGCGGATGCCGCCGATCAGGTCCGGTAGCGCCATCGGCACCTCGACCTGGCGCAGGATCTGACTGGGCAGCATGCCGGCCGCGCGGGCGGAGTCGACCGCGGCCTGATCGACCAGGCGGACGCCGGTGTACGCGGCCGTCATCATCGGCGGAATGCCGAGCAGCACCAGCGCGAACAGGACGGCGTCGGAGCCGGTGTCGATCTTCAGCGCGAAGTAGCAGAACACGCCGAGCGGGGCCATCAACCGGCCCAGCGTGCCGAGCGCGATCGGCAGGTCGTCGCCGCGGCGGCCGTGGCCCACCATGGTGCCGACCGGCAGCGCGATGAGCCCGGCGATGAGCAGCGCCCCCAGGCAGAGCACGACGTGTTCCATGGCCCGGTCGGCGATCCCGCCGCTGCCGTTCCAGTTGTCGCCGTTGGTGAGGTAGTCCCACATCAGATTCATCGGATGGGCACCAGCCTCGACCACGGGGCGAACAGCTTGGCGCTGCGGACGAGCAGCACGTCGGCGCCGAGCGCGACGAGCCCGACCAGGGCGACGCCGACCAGCACCTCGGTCTCGAAGCCGGTCTCGTAGCCCTCGGTGAACAGCGTGCCGAGCCCGCGCACCCCGACCACGGCGGAGGCGGTCGCCAGCGTGATGCAGGTGACCGCGGCGGTGCGCAGGCCGGCGATGATCGCCGGCAGCGCCACCGGCAGGTCCACCCGGATGGTCCGCGCGAACCCGGTCATCCCCATCGAGTCCGCGGACAGCCGGACCGGCCCGGGCACCGCCATGACCGCGTCACCGATGGTCCGCGTCATCAGCGCCATCACGAGCAGGGTCAACCCGACGACCACGTTGATGCGGTCGTTCAGCTTGGTGTCGAGCAGGGCCGGGAACACGACGAAGAAGGTGAGCGCCGGGATCGCCTGGAGAAACGCACACAGCCCGAGGACGGTGAACCGGGAACGCGGCGAGCGGGCCACCAGAACACCGAGTGGCAGCGCGAGCAGCAGGCCGATCGCGAGCGGGATGAGGGAGAGCACCGCGTGGTCGCCGAGCAGATCGCCCAGGTAGCTCCGGTTGTCCCAGGCCCAGTTCATGAGTCCGAATCCGAGACCCGGACCCAGTGCCCGGCCGCGGCGTCCCACTCCCAGCGACCGCTGTCCAGGTCGTCGTCATCGCTCGACTTGCTCTTGGCTGCCGCGGCTGCCGCGGCGGCGGCCGCCGACACCGGAGGAGCGGCGTGCGCCGGACCCGCAGGCCCGGGGGTGGCGGAGGCCGGCGCAGGAGCGGGCGGCGCAGCGGAGGGCGGCGGGGCCACCGGCGGCCGGGCCACTGGTGGCTGCGTCGGTTGCGGAGCCGGGTCAGGCTGCTGCGTGAGCCACCTGCGGGGTCGAGACCTGCGAACTCGGCGGCGGGCTGACGACCGCGGGGGTGGGTGCCGGCTGGGCGACCGGCGTGGGCGGCGGAACCGGGCGGCGCTCGGGGATCGGCTGCGGCGCGGGCGCGGCCCGCGCGACGGGTTGGGGGGTCGGCGGCGTTGCCGGTCGGGGCGCGTCGCCGGGAGGCGGCGCGACCGGGTGGGCGGCGGCCGGCGGCGTGCGCAGGACCTCGACGGTCGGGGACTCCTTGACCGGTTCCGGCGCCGCCTTGGCGGCCGGCAGCGGCTTGGTGGTCTCTGCCGGGGGGACGTCCTTCTGCTTCTTGGGTTCCGGGACGGGCGCAACGACCGGCTTGGGCGGCTCGACCCGGGGCGGCGGGGCGGGGGCAGCCACCGGGTCGGGCTTGCGGACCGGCACGGGAGCCGGCGGCGCTGGCGCCGGGGGTGGAGGAGCCGGCGCCTGAACCGGCGCCGCCGCGGCCGGGGCGGGCCGCTCCGCGGCCGGTGCCGGTGCGCGCACGGGCGCGGCTGACGTGACCACCGGGCCGCCGAGGCGCTGCGGCAGGGTGGACGGACCCCGCGTGCTCAGGTAACGGGCCACGTCGGTGTGGCTGACCACGCCCTGCACCAGGCCGTCGTCGTCGATGCAGACCGCGAGCCCCGGCGGGGACAGCACCGCCGCGTCGAGCACCGCCAGCACGCTCTCGTCCGGGTAGAAGGTGCCGCCGAGGGGATACACCGCCTGCCCGGAGACGACGTCCGCAGGGCCGAGCTTGGAGGTGTCCACCCAGCCGCGCGGGTGCCGCTCCGGGTCGAGCACGAGCAGCCAGGGCTGGTTGTGCTGGGTCGAGATGGCCTTGGCCCGGTCCCCGGTCGCGCCGGCCTGCACGGTCGCAGCCGGGTGCAACGGGAGATCGCTGGCCGGCAGGAACGCCAGCTTGCGGATACCGCGGTCACGGCCGAGGAAGTCGGCGACGAAGTCGGTGCCCGGGTGGACCAGCAGGGTCTCCGGGGTCGCGATCTGCACCAGACGGCCGCCGGTGTCCATCACCGCGATCTGGTCGCCGAGCTTGATCGCCTCGTCGATGTCGTGGGTGACGAACAGAACCGTCTTCGGGGCGGCCTGCTGCAGGTCGAGCAGGTCGTCCTGCAGGTCACCCCGGACGACCGGGTCGAGGGTGGAGAACGGCTCGTCCATCAGCAGGACCGGCGGGTCCGCGGCCAGCGCGCGGGCCAGCGAGACGCGCAGTTGCTGCCCGGTCGAGAGCTGGCCGGGGTACTTGTCCGCGAAGGAGGCCGACAGGCCGACCCGCTCCAGGAGCGCGTGTGCGAGCTCGCGGGCCTGCCGGTGCCGGGTGCCGATCAGCACCGGGACGGTCTCGATGTTCTCCACCACGGTGCGGTGCGGGAACAGCCCGCCGGCGGCGATCACGTAGCCGATCGAGCGGCGCAGCTGGGAGCGGCGCAGCAGGGTGTTCGCGGCGCCGTCGATGAGCACCCGCCCGGCGGACGGGTCGACGAGCCGGTTGACCATCCGCAGCAGGGTCGTCTTCCCGCATCCGGACGGGCCGACGACGACGGTGATCCGCCCGGTGGGCGCGATGAGACTCAGGTTCTCCACGGCGACTGTTCCGCCGGGGTACACCTTGGTCACCGCATCGAACTCGATCACCGGAGAACTCCACTCCGATAGGGGTCGTCGATCCAAACTAACCCCGTCGTGACCTGGGGTGTTGTAAGCGCGCGGGGCCCGCCGGAGTTACGGCCCGGGGTCGGGGGCCTGCATCGGGATCGGCAGGCCCTGGGCGAGCGCCGTCTCGTCCGCCGCGTCGTACCCCGCATCGACATGGCGCAGTACACCCGTCGCCGGGTCGTTGGTCAGCACGCGGGCCAGCTTCTCCGCCGCCAGCTTCGTGCCGTCGGCGACGCTGACCTGCCCGGCGTGGATGGACCGGCCGATCCCGACCCCGCCGCCGTGGTGGATCGAGACCCAGCTCGCGCCGGAGGCGACGTTGACCATCGCGTTCAGCAGCGGCCAGTCCGCGATCGCGTCCGACCCGTCGGCCATGCCCTCGGTCTCCCGGTAGGGAGAGGCCACCGACCCGCAGTCGAGGTGGTCGCGGCCGATCACGATCGGCGCCTTCACCTTCCCCGTCGTGACCATCCGGTTGAACTCGAGCCCGGCCTTGTCACGCTCGCCGGCGCCCAGCCAGCAGATGCGCGCGGGCAGTCCCTGGAATTTCACCTTCGCCTTCGCCTGGCGCAGCCAGCGCGTGACGGTGTCGTTGTCCTTGAACATCGTGAGCATCGCCTCGTCGGTGGCGGCGATGTCGCGGGGATCGCCGGAGAGCGCCACCCAGCGGAACGGTCCCTTGCCGGCGCAGAACAGCGGCCGGATGTAGGCCGGCACGAAGCCGGGGAAGTCGAAGGCCCGGGTGTAGCCGCCGGTCTTGGCCTCGACCCGGATCGAGTTGCCGTAGTCGAAGACCTCGGCCCCGCTGTCCTGGAAGGTCACCATCGCCTCGACGTGGCGGGCCATCGACTCCCGGGCCCGGCGGATGCAGCCGTGCGGGTCGTCGGCGCGGAGCGCGGGCCAGTCGGAGAACTCGACGCCGCGCGGCAGGTAGGCGAGCGGGTCGTGGGCCGAGGTCTGGTCGGTGACGACGTCGACGGTCGCGCCGCGGGCGATGAGCGACGGCAGCACCTCGGCGGCGTTGCCGAGGACTCCGATCGAGAGCGCCTGACGCTTGGCCCGGGCGTCCTCCGCCTTCCAGATCGCGTCGTCGAGGTTCTCGGCGGCGACGTCGAGGTAGCCCTGGGCGACCCGGCGCTCGATCCGGGTCGGGTCGCACTCCACGACGAGCGCGACCCCGCCGTTCATGGTGATCGCGAGCGGCTGCGCGCCACCCATCCCTCCGAGCCCGGCGGTCAGGGTGACGGTGCCGGCCAGCGTCCCGCCGAAGCGCTTCTCCGCGACCGCGGCGAAGGTCTCGTACGTGCCCTGCAGGATCCCCTGGGTGCCGATGTAGATCCAGGAGCCGGCGGTCATCTGGCCGTACATGGTCAGCCCCGCCGCCTCCAGGCGGCGGAACTCGTCCCAGTTGGCCCAGTCCGGGACCAGGTTGGAGTTGGCGATCAGCACCCGCGGCGCCCATTCGTGGGTGCGCAGGATCCCGACCGGCCGGCCGGACTGCACCAGCAGCGTCTCGTCGACGGCCAGATCCTCGAGTGAGGCCTTGATCGCCCGGTAGCTGCGCCAGTCCCGCGCCGCCTTGCCGGTGCCGCCGTAGACGACGAGTTCCTCGGGGTGCTCGGCGACGTCCGGGTCGAGGTTGTTGTCGAGCATCCGCGACGCCGCCTCGGTGGTCCAGGTCTTCGCCGTCCGCTCGCTGCCGCGGGTCGCCCTCACCTCACCCATGACGCCCCCTCAGTTCTCGTCCCCTGTGGATAACCCCCAAAAGGGGGTGACACCCCTTCTTGAGGTTTATCCACAAGGTGCAGGTCATCGCAGTGGTCCCAACGGCGGACTCGGCGGCGGCAAGGAGCTCGCCGGTGCGGACGGCCTCGACGGCTTCCTCGATGTCCGGGGCCAGGTGCCGGTCCGGACCGGGACCGGGGACGCGCTCCCGGAGGGCAGCCAGCGCGGCACCGGTGCCGGCCGCCGGGGTCAGCGGCGCACGCAGGTCCAGCCCGCGGGCGGCGGCCAGGATCTCGATCGCCAGGACGCGGCGCAGCCCGTCGACCGAGCGGCGCAGCTTGCGCGCCGCGGCCCAGCCCATCGACACGTGGTCCTCCTGCATCGCCGAGGACGGGATCGAGTCCACGCTGGCCGGGACGGCCAGCCGCTTGAGCTCCGAGACGATCCCGGCCGCGGTGTACTGGGCGATCATGTACCCCGAGTCCACCCCGGGGTCGTGGGCCAGGAACGCCGGCAGCCCGTGCGAGCGGTGCGCGTCGAGCAGACGGTCGACGCGCCGCTCGGAGATCGAGGCCAGGTCGGCCGCCGCGATCGCCAGGAAGTCGAGCACGTAGCCGACCGGGGCGCCGTGGAAGTTGCCGTTGGACTCCACCCGTCCGTCGGCCAGCACCACCGGGTTGTCGATGGCGGCCGCCAGCTCCCGGTCCGCGACAGCAACCGCGTGCGCGAGGGTGTCCCGGACCGCGCCGGCCACCTGCGGGGCACAGCGCAGGGAGTAGGCGTCCTGGACCCGGGTGTCCTCCGGGCCGGCGTGCGAGGCGACGATCGGCGAGCCCGCCAGCAGCGCGCGCAGGTTGGCCGCGGCCTCGGCCTGGCCGGGGTGCGGGCGCAGCTCCTGCAGGTCGGCGGCGAAGACGCGGTCCGTGCCGAGCAGCGCCTCCACGCTCATGGCGGCGGCGAGGTCGGCGTGCCGGACCAGGACGTCCAGGTCGTGGCAGGCGAGCACCAGCATCCCGAGCATGCCGTCGGTGCCGTTGATCAGCGCGAGGCCTTCCTTCTCCGCCAGGACCACCGGCGCGATCCCGGCCGCGGCCAGGGCGTCCGCCGCGGCCACCAGCGCGCCGCCGGCGTCGCGAACCGAGCCCTCCCCCATCAGCGCCAGCGCGACCGCGGCCAGCGGGGCCAGGTCCCCGGAGCAGCCGAGGCTGCCGTACTCCGGGACGACCGGGGTCAGGCCCGCGTTGAGCAGCCCGGCCAGCGCGTGAGCGGTCGCCGGGGCGATCCCGGTCCGGCCGGTGGCCAGCGTCCGCAGCCGCAGCAGCATCAGCGCCCGGACAACCTCGCGCTCCACCTCCGGCCCGCTGCCGGCGGCGTGCGAGCGGATCAGGGAGCGCTGCAGGTCGGCCCGCCGCTCCGGCGGGATGGCCCGCGTGGCCAGCGCACCGAAGCCGGTGGAGATGCCGTAGGCGGGGACCGGAGAGGCGGCCAGCGCATCCACCCGGTGCCCGGGCCTCGGTGATCGCGGCCAGGGCGTCGGCACCCAGCCCGACCGGGGCGCCGTCCCGTGCCACGGCGACGACGTCGGCAGCGCGCAACGGCCCCGTCCCGAGCTCGATCACCGCTGCCATCCGCACAAGCCCCATTCCACACCCCAGCGGTACGTCAGGAGCGGGTCTGGGCTCCGTAACCCGGGCGTGCCTCGGCCCGATATGGCGGGTACGGTGCTGCGAACCCGCACCTGGAAGCCCTTGCCGAGGCTCGGTTCGGTTCCCGCAGAGAGGTCGAAGGATGGCCGACACGCAAGTCGCCCCGCGCTCCACCGCGGAGGACGACCGCGCGGCGACCCTGCCCACGGCCCCCGGGCCCGAGTTCGGCTACGACCTCCCGTGGCGCCTGGACATCCCTGCCCTGCGCACGCTGCGCATCGTCCGCCGGGAGCTGCCGCCCAAGCCGGCTGTGGTCCGGGTGCGGACGTGGCGATCCTGGCTCGGCATCGACGGGCACTTCGTGCTGCCGACCCGGTACCGGCTCGGCGTGGTCGCGGTGCTCACCGCCGCCCTCGGGCTGGCCGGGAGTTACGCGCTCAAGGCCGACGAGGTCGCCGCGGCCCGGATCAACCCGGTCCCCGGCACCCACGTGATCGGTGCCGGGCACTGGCAGGTGGCCGCGCCCGGCGCCGGCACCTGGCAGGCCGCCGTCACCGAGCTCGGCCGCCAGGACCCGGCCACCTCCTGCGCCGCCGGAAACCTTCCGGCGGACGCCTCCGCCTTCCGCCGTTCGACCGCCCCCGCAGGCACCGGAGAACAGCACGTCACGCGCACCGCCTCGGCCAAGCAGGCCAACGGCCTGATCGACGCCTGGCTGGCCGGCGTACGCACCTGCGTGAAGCAGTCCTACGGGCGGGGAGCCCAGATCCGCACCCTGGGCACCTACCCCGGGGTGGCCGACGGCCTGACCGTGGTCGGCGTCTTCTACTCCCTCAAGAGTGCAGGGCCGTTCGGCACCAAGCACGGCGCCCATCTGTTCGCGGTGGGGCGCGACGGGCGACTGGTCACCACCCTCGAGCTGAACGTGCCCGGCGCCCCGGGCCGGATCCCGGTCGGGCAGTTCACCGCGGTCGCGAAACGGGCCCTGGCGGAGTTGCGCTGATCACGTCTGCGGCGAGTCGGCGCAGGTGAGGCAAGGCTCAGCGCAGGAACGAGCGCTGACGGGGGGTAACGTCACCTCCGTTTAACCTCTGCGTTCGCTCTGCCCACCGCCCCGGGAGCACCCAGATGATGACCACCCGCTGGATCGTCGGGCTGGCCATGACCTTCGCGGTCCTGCCGATCGCCGCCCGGCGCGGCCTGTGGCTCTACAAGCTGGCGATGACCGGCCAGCCGAACCCGGACCGCCTGAAGAACGTGGAGCGGCCGAAACTGGGCGCTGCCCTCAAGCGTCAGGTCGTCGAGGTCTTCCTGCAACGCAAGCTCCTCAAGTGGTCGATCCCCGGGGTCGCCCACGCCTTCGTCTTCTGGGCCTTCATCATCCTGGGCACGGTCTACGTCGAGGCCTACGGTGCGCTGTTCGACGAGAACTTCCACATTCCGCTGGTCGGCAAGTGGGAGGTGCTGGGCTTCGCCCAGGACACCATCGCGCTGCTTGCGCTGGCCGGCCTTGCGACCTTCGCGGCGATCCGGTGGAAGGACTCACCGGCCCGCAAGGACCGCCAGTCCCGCTTCAAGGGCTCGCACACCGGTGGCGCCTGGCTGATCCTGTTCATGATCGTCAACGTCATCTGGACAATGTTCTTCTTCCGCGGTGCCGCCTTCGCCGCGGGGAATCTGCCGTACGAGAACGGCGCGTACGCCTCCAAGGCGGTCGGGCAACCGTTCGAGGAGATCTCCGACCACCACACGCTCGAGTGGGTCGAGACGGTGGGCCTGTGGGGCCACATCGGCGTGATGCTCGTCTTCCTCGTGATCGTCGTCTACTCCAAGCACATGCACATCTTCATCGCGCCGCTGAACATCACCTTCGCGCGCAAGCCCGACGGCCTCGGCCCGCTGCTGCCGATGCAGTCGGGCGGGAAGACCCTGGACTTCGAGGAGGCCGACCCCGATACCGACATCTTCGGCCGGTCCAAGATCGAGGACTTCACCTGGAAGGGCTTCCTCGACTTCGCCACCTGCACCGAGTGCGGGCGCTGCCAGTCGCAGTGCCCGGCCTGGAACACCGGCAAGCCGCTCTCCCCGAAGATGGTCATCCTGGAGCTGCGCGACCACGCCTTCGCCAAGGCGCCGTGGCTGCTGGCCACCGAGGAGGAGCGCGAGAACCTGCCCCAGTCGGTGAAGGACGAGGCCGCCCGCCCGCTGGTCGGCACGGCCGAGGAGAACGGGGTCATCGACCCCGACGTGCTGTGGTCGTGCACCAACTGCGGCGCGTGCGTCGAGCAGTGCCCGGTCGACATCGAGCACATCGACCACATCGTCGACATGCGCCGCTACCAGACGATGATCGAGTCGAACTTCCCCTCCGAGGCCGGCGGGATGCTCAAGAACCTGGAGAAGGCCGGCAACCCCTGGGGCATGCCGTCCCGGATGCGGACCGAGTGGACCAAGGACCTCGGCTTCCCCGTCAAGGTGCTCGGTGAGGACGTCGAAGACCTCTCCGAGGTCGAGTACCTGTTCTGGGTCGGCTGCGCCGGATCGCTGGACGACAAGGCGCAGAAGACGACCAAGGCCGTCGCGGAGCTGCTGCACATCGCCGGCGTGGAGTTCGCGATCCTCGGCCAGGGCGAGACCTGCACCGGCGACCCGGCCCGCCGCATGGGCAACGAGTTCGTCTTCCAGATGCTCGCCATGCAGAACGTCGAGACCCTCAACGAGGCCAAGGCGACCAAGATCGTCGCGACCTGCCCGCACTGCTTCAACACCGTCGGCCGGGAGTACCCGGAACTCGGCGGCAACTACGAGGTCGTGCACCACACGCAGCTGCTCAACGAACTGGTCGCCAGCGGCAAGCTCAAGCCGGTGAATGCCGTCGAGGGTTCGGCGACCTACCACGACCCGTGCTTCCTGGGCCGGCACAACAAGGTGTACTCCCCGCCGCGCGAGCTCATCTCCGCCGTGGCCAAGCTGGAGTACAAGGAGATGGAGCGCTCCAAGGAGCGGTCCTTCTGCTGCGGCGCCGGCGGTGCGCGGATGTGGATGGAGGAGACGATCGGCCAGCGGATCAACGACAACCGCACCGAAGAGGCGCTGTCGCTGAACCCGGACACGATCGTCACCGGCTGCCCGTTCTGCAAGACCATGATTTCCGACTCGGTGGCGGGCAAGCAGGGCGCCGGTGACGCTGCCGCGGAGGGCGTGCAGGTCATCGACGTCGCGCAGTTGCTGGTGCAGGCGACCCGGCCGGTCAAGACCAGCGTCGCGGCTGACGGCCCGTCAGGTACACCGTCAACCAACGGCGCCGCTGCCGTGGCGGAGGAGCCCGCCACTGAACCCGCCGCTGGCCCCGATGAGCCCCTCGGCTCCGACCCGGGCGCCGGCTCGGACGGCGCCGTCACGCCGGACCCGGACGTCACCGCCGACCCCGACGCTGACCCGACGGAGAACCCGCGCACCGAGAGGCACCCCTGATGGCTGTCACCGAGAAGGCCGAACTGCAGGTCGCCGAGGACAAGGCCGACGAGTTCGAGGACGTGCTCACCAAGGCCGGCGATCTGGTGCTCGGCCCCGGGGGATGCCGCTCGCTCAAGGTCGGGCGCGGCATCGAGCGGCCCAACGTCTTCCTGCTGACCGTGACCTGGGACAGCGTCGACCACCACAACGCGTGGCGGGAGACCCCGGCCTTCGCCGAGTTCGTCGGGGCGATCAAGGAGTACCTCACCGGCCCGACCGGCATGGAGCATTTCGCGCCGGTCATCGACCGCTGACCGACCCCCACACGGTGTCTCCGCCGGAACTGCACGGCCGCGTCGTGCGGCTGCGCCCGGTGACCGATGCCGACGTACCGGCCCTTGCCGAGATCCGGCTGCAGGCGGACGTGCGCCGGCATTGGCGCGGCCCCGCCGACCGCACCGGAATGCTCGCCGAGATCGGGGTGGACCGCGCCGAGCCGGACTCCACGCCGTACGTGATCGAGGTCGACGGCGCCGTGGCCGGCTGGATCCAGTGGGCGGAGGAGACCGAGCCGGACTACCGGCACGCCTCAGTGGACATCTATGTCTCCGCGGCGCTGCACGGCATGGGCGTCGGCACCGACGCGGTGCGCACCCTGGCCCGGTACCTGATCCACGACCGCGGCCATCACCGCCTGACCATCGACCCGGCCGCGGACAACGCGGCCGCGATCGCCTGCTACGCCAAGGTCGGGTTCCGGCCGGTCGGCATCACCCGCAAGTCCGAGCGCGGACTGGACGGCACCTGGCACGACGGGTTGCTGATGGACCTGCTCGCGGAGGAGTTCCCCGACTCGTGATCGTGACCGGTGCGACCGGCACCCCCAGCCACCTCTAAGGTGAGGCAAACCTTAGTTAGGAGGCCCTCCGTGAAGCGTGCCCTGATCAGCGCCCTGATTATCGGCTCCCTTGCCCTTACCGGTTGCAGCGACGACGACGATGACGTCGCGACCGGCTCGACCCCGTCCGGCGCGGACGCCACGCCGAGCGCCGAACCCACCCCGACCGGCACCGTCCTGGACTCCGCCTTCGGCACCGCAGGCGTCGTCAAGGCGGCCCTGGTCGCAGGCCAGAAGGACCGGTTCAGCGGGATCGCGGTCGGCAAGGACGGCAAGCTCTACGCCTGGGGGCTGACCAGCGAAGGTATCGATCAGAGGCTCGCGGTCACCCGCTTCTCCACCGACGGGAAGCCGGACACCGCGTTCGGCGAGGACGGCGTCGCCAGCCTCAACGCCACCGAGAACACGAAGCCGGAGACCACGAGCCAGCTCGAACAGGCCCGCAGCCTCGTGTTCCTGTCCGACGGCAGCGTCGTGATCGTCGGCACCGCCGAGCACGACGGCGATGCCGAGGGCGAGGCGGCCAAGGACACGGACGTCGTCGCGGCCAAGTTCGACAGCGCGGGCAAGCCGGACGCCGACTTCGGGACCGACGGCGTCGCGCGCTTCGACCTGGGGACCGGCCACGAGGTGCAGGAAGAGGGCGAGGCGGCCTGGGTCGGCGCCGACCAGGGGTACGGCTCCGCCGCGCTGCCCGACGGCGGATTCGTCATCTTCGGGGTGACCACTGCCGGGTCCGACCGTGAGGACAACGACTGGGCCCTGCTCGCGGTGACCGACGAGGGCGAGCTCGACGAGGGCTTCGCCGACGACGGCGTCCTCAAGATCGAGCGCGAGTCCGGCGACAGCGCCCGCCACGTCCAGGTGGTCGGCGACCAGATCATCGCCACCGGCTACTCCGACGTGAAGGACGGCGACACCGAGGTCGTTCAGCCGGCCCTCATCCGGACCTCGCTCGACGGCGAGCTCGACGAGACCTTCGGCGAGGGCGGCGTCGCGGAACACAAAATCCTCGGCGCGGTCGCGGAGTCGTACCAGTTCGGCGTGCAGGGCGACAAATACGTGCTCACCGGCTACGGCAAGGACGCCGAGGACGACAAGCTCGACCTGATCGCGTACCGGTTCACCTCCGGCGGCGACCTCGACACGACCTTCGGCACCAACGGCCTGACCAAGGTCGACAACATCGGCGAGGACGACCGCGGACGCAACCTCGTCGTCCTCCCCGACGACCGGATCCTCTACGTCGGCAGCGCCAAGGTGGACGCCACCAACCAGCAGGCCATGGTGGTCGTGCTCTCCGAGGACGGGCAGCGCGAGGAGGGCTACGGCAACAACGGCATGATCCTCACCGATCTCGGCAGCGTGGGCGACGTGTGGTTCGGTGTCGCGCTGAGTCCCAACGGCAAGACGGTCTACCTCGCCGGCTACACCAACGAGGCCAACGACAAGACCACCGGCGACGACGCCGTGCTGGGGCGCCTCACGCTCTCGGACTGATCCGACTGGCAGCCTGGTGCCATGCACCTGAACTGGCACCAGGCGGCCCGAACGACGGCAGCGGGAACCGCGCTCGCCTGCGTTGCCACGTTGACGGTCGCCACCCCCGCGCCCGCCGCACCTGAACGGGTCACCAAGGACCAGACGATCTCGCTGACCGTGGACGGGCGCGTCCGTACCGCGCGGATCCACCGGCCGAACCCGATGCCGGACGCCCGCAAGGTGCCGCTGGTGCTGTCCTTCCACGGCCTGCTCGGCAACGGGGACGCGCAGCAGAGCCTGTCCCACTTCAACGAGGTCGCCAACGAGAAGGGCTTCATCGCCGTCTACCCGGACGGGTACCAGCGCAGCTGGAACGACGGGCGCAAGGACACCCCGTCCAACCGGGACGGGGTACGCGACGTGCGCTTCGTCCGCACGCTGCTGGACTACCTCGTCACGACGTATCCGGTCGACCGGCAGCGGGTGTACGCGCTCGGCATGTCCAACGGCGGCTTCTTCGCCCAGCGGCTCGGCTGCGTGATGGCCAAACAGTTCGCGGCGATCGCCACGGTGGGCGCCGTCTTCCCCAAGACCTCGGCCAAGCGCTGCAAGCCGTCCCGGCCGTTGTCCGTGCTCATGATCATGGGCGTCAACGACCCCTTGGTCCCCTACAAGGGCGGCCGGTTCGGGAGGGCCCAGCTCCTGTCCGCGAAGGCCTCGGCCCTGTTCTGGCGCGAACGCGCGCAGTGCAAGCGACCGACGAGCCGGCCGGTGCCCAACCTGGTCGACGACGGCACCTCGACCCGGCTCCTGGTGGCCAACAAGTGCAAGGCCGGCGCGGCGGTGCAGCTGTACTCCGTGCACGGCGGCGGGCACACCTGGCCCGGCGGCAAGCAGTACCTGCCCGAGGCGACGATCGGCAGGACCAGTCGCGATTTCGACGCCAGCCGCCTGATCTGGACGTTCTTCGCCGGCCACGCGCGCTAACGGCGACTCGTGGCCTGACCTGCGGAAAAACGCTTGTCAGCAAATCATACATGCGGTATGAATGTAGAACCATACACACTGCATGAATGAGGTGATCCCATGGCTCGGTTGAAGGCTCTTGGTCAGTGGCGGGAGGCACAGCTCTCGACCGGCACGGTTCTCTATGCCGAGCGCGGCCAAGGCCCGCCCGTGCTGTTCGTCCACGGGTTGCTGGTCAACGCCGACCTGTGGCGCAAGGTCGTTCCCGACGTCGCGGCCGCCGGCTTCCGGTGCATCAGCCCGGACTGGCCGCTCGGCGCGCACCAGATCCCCGTCCCCGACGCGGACCTGAGCCCGACCGGGCTCGCGGATCTCATCGCCGAGTTCCTTGAGCACCTCAACCTGACCGACGTGACGATCGTGGCCAACGACAGCGGCGGGGCGCTCACGCAGTTTCTGATGACCCGTCATCCGGAGCGCATCGGGCGGGTCGTGCTGACCTCCTGCGACGCCTTCGAGCGGTTTCCCCCGCGGCTGTTCGCCTACCTGCCGTGGCTGGCCCGGGTGCCGGGGTCGATGTGGGTGATGGCGCAGACGCTCCGGATGCGCTGGACGCACCGGCTGCCGATCACCTTCCGCTGGGTCAGCAAGGGCACGTTCGCGGACGACATCGTCGAGAGCTACCTCGGCCCGAGCCGGCGCAGCTCCGCGGTCCGGCGCGACCTCGCCCGGTTCCTGCGCGGCATGCGCGGCAAGGCGCTGCTGGAGACGGCGGAGAGGCTGCCCGAGTTCGACAAGCCCGTGCTCATGGCCTGGGCGACCGACGATCGGATCTTCCCGGTCGCCGACGCGTACCGCCTCGCCTCGGTGTTGCCGCGCGCCGAGGTCGTCGAGATCGCCGACAGCTACACCTTCATCGCCGAGGACCAACCCCAGCGTCTGGCCGAGGTGGTGGTGCGCTTTGCTGGGCAACATGCCACCGCCGAGTCAGGCTCGTTCGACGCGGACCCGCGCCGTTCTGCTGGCGACCGCGCGTGAACTCTTCACCGACCCGGGCTACGACGCCGTCTCCCAGGAGCGGCTGGTCACTGCGGCCGGCCTGACCCGGGGCGCGCTCTATCACCACTTCAAGGACAAGCGGGACCTGTTCCGGGCCGTGCTGGAGGAGATCGAGACCGAGCTCACCGTCGAAATCGAGGCGATCCTCGGCGGCGGCCCGGACTTCCTGTCCTCCACCATCGCGGGGCTGCAGGCGTTCCTGGACGCATGCCGGCGCCCGGAACTTCTCCAGATGCTGGTCCAGGACGGGCCCCGCGTCCTGGGCTGGGACGACTGGCGGGCGTTCGAGCAGGAGTACTCCCTCGGCATGCTCGAGCGGCACTTCGCCCGCGCGGAGGCGGAAGAGCTGACCCTCGTCGCGCCGATCGGCGTGCTGGCCCGGATGGTGCTCAGCGCGTGCATCGAAGGCGGCACTTGCTCATCGAGGAATCTCCGGACCCGGCCCGGACCCGCCAGGACGTCGAGGCCGCGCTGGTCGCGATGTTCGCCGCGACCGTCGGTGCCTAACGCCTTCTTCAGCGGCCGCGACGGATAGCCGGTGTCGAAGTGCTGGTAGTCCGGGGTCGCGATGTCCTGCCAGATCCAGCCCTCGCGGATGAACAGTCGCCAGACCAGGCCGTTCTTGAGGATCTTGCCCGGGCCCTCGGTGCGCTTGCGGTACTTCGCGGACGGCTCCCACACGTGGGTACGCGGATTGAGCCACGGGTTCTGGATCGGGTTGATGTCGATCGCCCGCCCGTTCGCGTGCGGTGACTTCATCGACGGGGAGTTGGCCTCGCTCGGGCGGCGGCAGTTGTAGGCCGAGGTGTTGTTCGCGTCCATGCTGCGGTAGTCGCTGCCGTTGAAGCGCCTCGACCGGCGTCATCCGGTGGATCGGGAACCGCTTCTCGAACAGCTTGGTGAAGATCCGCGTCACGGACTCGACGACGTCCCCGCGCACGACGATGGCGCCCCGCTTGACCTCGCCGTCGAAGTTGACGTGGTTGATCTCGAGGCGGCGCAGATTCTTGCGCTTCACCGGGCAGTTCGGGCCGGCCATCCCGACCTCGACCATCCGCGCCCACTCGGCCTTCGTCAGCTTGCGGACGACCGGGTCGGCCGACTCGTCGGCGGTGATCGACGGCGCCACCGGAGCGGAAGGGCCCGCAACCTCGGTCACCGGCCCGCACCCGGCGATCAACGCCCCGATGAGGACGAAGGCACCCGCTGCGATCCGCATCCGACGAGCGTAAGAGGCTTTTCCCATGAACGACCTCACCCACAGCGAATCGATCCTCATCGCCGCCTCCCCGGAGGCCGTCTACGACCTGGTCGCCGACGTCACCCGGACCGGCGAGTGGAGCCCGGTCTGCCGGGAGTGCTGGTGGGACGAGGGCGCCGGCGGCGCCGTGGGCGACGTGTTCACCGGCCGCAACGTACTGCCGGACCGGACCTGGGAGACCCGCTGCACGGTGATCGCGGCCGAGCGCGGCCGGGAGTTCGGCTGGCTGGTCGGGGACGAGCTGGTGCGCTGGATGTACTCGATGACGAAGGTGCCCGGCGGGACCGAGCTGACCGAGGCCTGGGAGTTCCTGCCCAACGGGATCGCCCTGTTCCAGGACCGCTACGGCGAGAACGCCGAGGCGCAGATCGCGGCTCGGACCGAGCTCGCGCACCGCGGGATCTCGGAAACTCTGGCGGCCATGAAGCGGATTGCCGAGAGCGGCTGAGCCGCTAGACTTCGGGGCCTGACCGCTCCACGGGGGCGATCAGCGCGGGTGTAGTTCAATGGTAGAACATCAGCTTCCCAAGCTGACAGTGCGAGTTCGATTCTCGTCACCCGCTCCTCGCGAAAGGCTAGGTCAGGACCCGTCCCGACCTGGCGCGCGGCCGAAGTCTGGGTTCTTGCGCGGGTTGCGCCTGTAACTTCGTTCCGGGCGATGACCTCGGCGTGGTGGACGAGGCGGTCGATCACCGCGACGACTATTAAGTCGTCGCCGAAGACCTCGCCCGTGCCCATCGCGTGCCCGATCAGCAAGGGGCGGCGGGACAGGGACTGGCACCGCGTCCGTAACGTGGGCAGATGCATGAGCAGCGCGAACACGATGAGATGGTGGCGGCGATCGGGGGGTCGGCCGAGGGCGCGACCCCAGCGACCTTCGCTGATCTGCGAGAACGCGGGTTCTCGTTGGTCGAGAGCATGTACATCGTGGCGCGCGCTTTCGGCATCTCGGTAAGAGCGGCTGCGGAAGCCATCTCCGCCAGCGGGGTCTGGGACGACTGGGCCCACCACGTAGAACGCGGGAAAGGCCTCGTGACGAGCGCCGAACGTGCGGGCGCAGCTCGTGCACTCCTCCAGACGGGGGCAGTGCGCTCCGATGCCCGCCGCCACTCGCCCAGCCGTGGTCGATATCGCCTACGACGAAGGCAACCGTGACAGTCGGGCGTTGCGCTTCTGGATGTTCGCCCGGGGCCGACGTTCACCCCCGGAGCGAACTCCAGCCTTTCGTACGAGACGCGGAGCGGCGTCCGGGGATACGCCGGGCCGGGGGCGCCCGCAGGATTTCGATCTCAAGTTAGGCAATGCATCGGATTGATCTGGGCAAACGCTAGAGCTCAGCGGGGTCGTTCAGCTGTCGCCCAGCCAACGCTCGATCGTGTCCACCACCGTGATCGCGTCGGCGACGGCGGCGCGGGCCTCGTCGATCGGCACGTCCTCCGCGTCGGCGTGGCTGCGCCGCTCGAAGAGCGATCGGAGCAACCGGCCGGCCAACTCATCGACGCCGTGCTCCCGAACCAGCAGTTGCCCGAACGCGGACACGACACCGCTGTGCTTCGACCGGGCCTCGCCCAGGTGCGAGAGTGCTGCCTCCGCCGCGTAGAACGCCGCAAAGTACGCGCGGGAGACGGCCTGGGCGGCGAAGCCGTTGTCGGCGAGCAGGGCAGCCGCGCCCAGCTCCTGGCGGGCCCGGGCGAGTGCGTCCGGTTCGGTCACGCGACGACGATTCCTTCGGCACGTGCTGTCTTCAGCATGGGCCGCCCAGCGTGGTCCCAATCGGCGGCGAGCACCGGCGTGACGGAGACCGTAATTCCGGACTCCAGCGTGTGCCGCCAGAGAATCTCGTCCATCTGGCGGAGCTCGTCCCAAGGCGACGCGAAGGTCTCAAGGATCACGGCGAGGTCGAGGTCGGATTCTGGATGCGCATCAGCGCGAGCCTGCGATCCGTACAGCACGACGTCGCGGAGGCGAGCCCCGTAAAGCTGCCGCAGGTCAACCGCGACCGCCTCGGCGACCCGGCGTGGATCCGCGGCTTGCGTCGCCCCGAGAAGCGGTGGATCGGGAAGATCCGCCAAGGCCGCGCCTGCCTCCGCGTCACTGATCAGACCCTCGTCGACAAGGAACTCAATCGCGCGCCGTTGCATCCGGGTGTCGCGGAAGGTGAACCAGATCTGTCGTAGCTCGGGGAACTCGAACAGTGTGTCCTTGAACCGCCGGAATGCGCCTCGCCCGGCGATCGCGCGGCTCAGTAGGTCCCCGACGCGTCGATCGGTGACGCCGGCGACGAAATCCTCCATGTCGCGGTAACCGACTGCGGGGGGGAGCGCGTCGATCGCACGGACATCTGAACGAAGCTCTGGATCGAGCTCCGGCATGTCGTCCAGATCGTGCGGCCGAAACCAGACCTCACCGGTCTCGGCGTCGAGCAACCAATGGCCGTGGTCGCTGTGGTCGTCGAGTGCAGTCACGAGGTCGCCGAGATCAACGGTCGACAGTTCGAGCATCGTCATCTCCTTCATCGCGCTCGAGCTGTGGATCTCCTACGACGGTACTCCGATTCGTCACCCGTTTACTAAGGCCATTAAGGCGTCGGCCGGACGCAAGCGCGCCCGGCCGACGATTTACCGTCCTGGTTCTCGCGTCCTAGCAGTGCGCGTAGAGGTACACGGTGCTGAGGATGATGTCGACCGGCACGTCGAGAGGCGCCGGCGCCTCCGGGATCGTTCCGGGCGGCGGGCAGGGCGCAGCGCTCGCCGATTCGGCCGTGAAGACCGGAGCGCAGAGAGCGCCCGCAAGCAGGAACGCACAGATGATCGGGGACTTCCGGTGCAAAACGTACCTCCGCGGTTGCAAGGGGAAAGCGTGGAGCCTGAGGGATTTACCCGCTAATTCTACGCAATTTCTGACGGGCGTCCTGTTTGCGTAGAACCTTTGTCCTACGCGACAGAGCGCGACGTGTCGATCCCTCATGTCCGGGGTAGGTGCCCCACCCGGAGGTACGCATCGGGTGAGGCAGCGCACGGTAGCCGCGTGGAGCGCTCTGGTCCTGACGACCGGGCTGGTCACCGGCTGCGGTGAGGACTCCGACGGACTGACGCTTAACTTCTACACCGCCGCCGACGCGGCCGAGCAGTACGCGGCGGCCGCGGCCGACTGCACCACCGCGGCCGGTGGACGCTACGAGATCAAGCACCACATGCTCCCGCGCCAGGCTGACGACCAACGGCTGCAGCTGGCCCGCCGAATCGTCGGTGGCGACAGCGCGCTGGACATCGTCGGGCTGGACGTCACCTGGACCGCGGAGTTCGCCGAGGCCGGTTGGGTCGAACCGCTGCCGGCCGACGTGGCCGACAACGTGCGTGCGGGCACACTCGAAGGCCCCCTCAAGACGGCCACCTGGGAGGACCGGCTCTACGCCGCCCCGCTGAACACCAACACCCAGTTGCTCTGGTATCGCAAGGACCTGATGCCGCAGGGCCAACCCCCGAAGACGTGGGACGAGCTGATCACCATCGCCGACGCCCTCGCCGAGGCGCGCAAACCGAGCTGGATCGAGACGCAGGCCCAGCAGTACGAAGGCATCACGGTCTGGTTCAACTCGCTGCTGACCAGCGCGGGCGGCACGATCGTCGGCGACGACGGCGAGACGGTCACCCTCGACCAGGGCGACGCGGCCCGCAAGGCGCTGGACATCATGGCGAGGGTCGGCTCGGCGAAGGGCGCGGACCCCTCGCTGTCCCAACGCGACGAGGGCACCGCGCGGTTGGCGATGGAGTCCGGCAAGGCCGCGTTCCAGGTCAACTACCCGTTCGTCCTGCCCGGGCTCGCCGAGAACGGCGGCGGCGCCTTTCTCGACGACAACGGCAATCCGACGTCCACCGACACCGGCCGCAAGGTCGCCGACGAGTTTGCCTGGGCGCCCTATCCCGCGGTGGATGCGGACAAGCCGGCCACGGTCACCCTGGGCGGGTTCAACCTCGCGGTGCCGACCACCAGCAAGCATCCGGCCGAGTCCTTCGAGGCGCTGCAGTGCCTGCGCAACCGGGACAACCAGCTCCGCAACGCCGTCGAGGCCGGTGTGCCGCCGACGCTCGAGGACCTCTACGGCGACGCGAAGTTCAAGGCCGAGTACCCGGCCTGGGAGGCGATCAAGGCCTCGCTGGACTCGGCCGCCGTGCGCCCGGCGTCCCCGGCGTACCAGTCGATCTCGATCGTGCTGTCCGCGGACCTGAGCCCGCCGGGCGGCATCGATCCCGCCGCCGACGTCGCCAAGCTCACCGCCGCCGTCCGCGACGCGGTCAACTCCAAGGGGCTCGTGCCATGACCTCCGTGCTGACGGCCCCCCCACCCCCGCACCACCACGCCCCGCGCGTCTCGGACGAGAAGCGGGCACAGCGCCGGCTCGCCGCGCTGCTCTGCGCACCGGCCGTGCTGGTGATGCTGGCGGTCACCGCCTACCCCATCGGGTACGCGGTGTGGCTCTCGATGCAGCGCTACGACCTGCGCTTCCCGGACGATCGCCAGTTCGTCGGCTTGGACAACTACACGGCGGTTCTGACGGATCGTTACTGGTGGACCGCCCTCGCGGTGACCGTCGCGCTGACGGTCATCTCGGTCGCGATCGAGCTGGTGCTGGGGATGGCGCTCGCGCTGCTCATGCACCGCACGATCGTCGCCAGGAACACCGTGCGCACCGTGCTGCTGATTCCCTACGGCATCGTCACGGTCGCGGGCGCGTTCAGCTGGTACTACGCCTGGACCCCGGGCACCGGCTACCTGGCGAACCTGTTGCCCGAGGGCAACGCCCCCCTCACCGAGCAGATCCCCTCGCTCGGCATCGTCGTCATCGCCGAGGTGTGGAAGACCACCCCGTTCATGGCGCTGCTGCTGCTCGCCGGTCTGGCGCTGGTGCCCGACGACCTGGTGCGGGCGGCGCAGGTCGACGGCGCCGGCGCGTGGCAGCGATTGACGAAGATCATCCTTCCGGTGATGAAGCCCGCCCTCCTGGTGGCCCTGCTGTTCCGCACCCTGGACGCGTTCCGCATCTTCGACAACATCTACGTGCTGACCAAGGGCAACAACGACACCGGCTCGGTCTCGATCCTGGGCTACGACAACCTGTTCAAGGCCTTCAACCTCGGCATCGGTTCGGCGATCAGCGTGCTGATCTTCCTGTGCGTCGCGGCGATCGCCTTCGTCTTCGTGCGCGGCTTCGGCGCCTCCGCGCCCGGCGCGGACTCCGAGGCGAGGCGCTGATGGCCACCCTGACCCCGACCCGGACGATGAACGCGTCCGACACCACCGCCTCGCGCAAGTTCGGGTGGTCCACGCTGAACCTGTTCGCGATCCTCTACGCCACCATCCCGGTGCTCTGGATCGCGAGTCTGTCCTTCAAACCGGCCGCGTCGGTCACCGACGGCAACTTCATCCCTCGCGAGTGGACGCTGGACAACTACCGGGCGATCTTCGACACCTCCGAGTTCACCCGGGCCCTGACCAACTCGATCGGGATCGCGCTGATCGCCACGCTGTTCGCGGTGGTGTTCGGCACGATGGCCGCCTATGCGATCGCCCGCCTGGACTTCCCCGGCAAGAAGGTCCTGATCGGGCTGGCGCTGATGATCGCGATGTTCCCGCAGGTGTCCCTGGTCAGTCCGATGTTCGAGATCGAACGTCAGCTCAACCTCTTCGACACCTGGCCGGGGCTGATCCTGCCGTACATCACCTTCTCGTTGCCGCTGGCGATCTACACCCTCTCCGCGTTCTTCCGGGAGATTCCGTGGGAGCTGGAGAAGGCCGCCCGGATGGACGGCGCGAGCCCGTGGCAGGCCTTCACGCGGGTCATCGCCCCGCTCGGCGCTCCGGGGATGGTGACCACCGCGATCCTGGTGTTCATCTTCTGCTGGAACGAGTTCCTGTTCGCCATCTCGCTGACCGCCACCGACTCCTCGCGCACCGCGCCGGCCGCCATCGCCAACTTCACCGGCAGCTCGCAGTTCGAGGAGCCGACCGGATCGATCGCCGCCGCCGCGGTCGTGATCACCATCCCGATCATCGTGTTCGTGCTGCTGTTCCAACGACGCATCGTGTCCGGGCTGACCTCCGGCGCCGTGAAGGGCTGACCATGGCTGAGATCGTTCTCGACGGCGTGACCAAGCGGTACGCCGACGGCTCGGTGGCCGTCTCCGAGGTGAACCTGGAGATCGCCGACGGCGAGTTCGTCATCCTGGTCGGTCCGTCCGGGTGCGGGAAGTCCACGACCCTGAACATGATCGCCGGGCTGGAGGAGATCACGAGCGGCGAGCTGCGGATCGGCGGCGAACGGATGAACGAGCGCTCGCCCGGAGACCGCGACATCGCCATGGTGTTCCAGTCCTACGCGCTGTACCCGCACATGACGGTACGTCAGAACATGGAGTTTCCGCTCAAGATGGCCAAGCTCGACAAGGCCGCCATCGCCGCCAAGGTGACGCAGGCCGCGGAGATCCTCGACCTGACCGAGCACCTCGATCGCAAGCCCGTCACACCTGTCCGGCGGACAGCGGCAGCGGGTGGCGATGGGCCGCGCGATCGTGCGCGACCCCAAGGCGTTCCTGCTCGACGAGCCGCTGTCCAACCTGGACGCCAAACTGCGGGTGCAGATGCGCACCGAGGTCTCCCGGCTGCAGCAGCGCCTGGGCACCACCACCGTCTACGTCACGCACGACCAGACCGAGGCGATGACTCTCGGCGACCGGGTCGTGGTGATGCGCGGCGGCGTGGTGCAGCAGGTGGGTGCGCCGCAGTACCTGTACGACCACCCGGAGAATCTGTTCGTGGCCGGCTTCATCGGCTCACCGTCGATGAACTTCGTACCGGCCGAGGTCGCGGACAGCTCGCTGCACACCCCGCTGGGAAGCTTCCCGCTGCCGGCCCGGATGCGCGCGGCCCTGGAGAACGCGCCGGGCACCCCGCGAGAGGTGATCCTGGGCATCCGGCCCGAGGACTTCGAGGACGTCGAGCTGGTCGACCCGGCCGAGCGCGGCAACGGCGTCACGTTCTACGGGACCGTCGAGGTCGTGGAGTCGACTGGCTCGGACAAGTACGCGTATTTCCCTGTGCCCGGCGCCCAGGCCAGCTCGGCCGAACTCGACGAGCTGGCTCTCGACAGCGGTGCCGCGGAGGTGGCCGGAGCTGACGCCCAGCTCACGACGCGACTGGCGGCGGCGTCCAAGGCGGCCAAGGGAGCCACGCTGACGGTCTGGTTCGACCTCGCCGACGCTCACGTCTTCGACCGCGACTCCGGCCGGAATCTGACTCTGCCGCAGCTTGCGGTCACCGGGTAGCCGATACCGGGGTACCGTTCGACGATGCGCGCCGGGGGCAATGAGGCGTGGTGGAAGTCGGCGGTCGTCTACCAGGTCTACCCCCGCAGCTTCGCCGACTCCGACGGCGACGGCATCGGTGACCTGCCCGGCGTCCTCGCCCATCTCGATCACATCGCCGGGTCTCGGCGTCGACGTCATCTGGCTGTCGCCGATCTACCGCTCACCGCAGGACGACAACGGCTACGACATCAGCGACTACCAGGACGTCGATCCGATGTTCGGCACGCTGGCCGACCTCGACGCGCTGGTCCTCGCGGTCCACGAGCGCGGGATGAAGCTGATCATGGACCTCGTCGTCAACCACACCTCGACTGAACATCCCTGGTTCACGCGAATCGCGTCGCGGTAAGGACAACCCGAAGGCGGACTGGTACTTCTGGCGTGACGCCCGGCCCAGGGACCGTTCCCGGTGAACCGGGGTCGGAACCCAACAACTGGGGCTCGGCCTTCTCCGGGCCGGCGTGGGAATGGTCGCCGGAGCGCGGCCAGTACTACCTGCACCTCTTCGCCGTCAGCCAGCCGGACCTCAACTGGGACAACGCAGAGGTCCGCGAGGCGATCTACACCATGATGGGCTGGTGGCTCGACCGCGGCATCGACGGCTTCCGGATGGACGTCATCAACTTCATCTCCAAGGATCCGGCCCTGCCCGACGGCACCGCTCACCCGGAGCGGCTACGGCGACGGGATGCCGCACTTCTCCTACGGCCCGCAGATCCACGCCTACCTCGCCGAGATGAAGCGACGTGTCTTCGATTCGCGCGTCGGGCAGCTATCTGACGGTGGGTGAGATGCCGGGAGTGACCCCGGCACAGGCGCGTGAGTTCACCGATCGCGAGCACGGTCAGCTCAACATGGTCTTCCAGTTCGAGCACGTCTCGCTGGACCAGGACGGGGACAAGTGGACCCCGCGCGCGGTCACGGTCCGGGACCTGCGTGCCACCTTGGCCCGCTGGCAGTGGGCGCTCGGGGGCAGCGGCTGGAACAGCCTGTACTGGAGCAACCACGACCAGCCGCGCGTGGTGTCCCGCTTCGGGAACGACACGACGTACTGGTACGAGTCGGCCACCGCTCTGGCGACGGTGCTGCACCTGCACCGCGGCACGCCCTACGTCTACCAGGGCGAGGAGCTGGGCATGACCAACGTGCCCTTCGACGACATCGACGACTTCCGCGACATCGAGTCCCTCAACTACTTCGAGAACGCGACGACCACCTTCGGCCTGGATCCCGCGACCGTCCTGGCCACCGTGCGGCAGAAGAGCCGGGACAACGCGCGGACCCCGATGCAGTGGACCGGCGAGCCGGGTTCCGGTTTCAGCACCGGCGACGCCGTGGATCTCGGTGAACCCCAATCACGTCTGGCTCAACGCCGCGGCCCAGCGGGGCGACCCGGGCTCGGTCTACCACTACTACCGGCGCCTGATCGCCCTGCGGCACACCGAGCCGGTCGTCACCGACGGCGACTTCGAGCTCATCGCCGGGCCCCGACTCCGTCTACGCCTTCCGGCGCTGTCTCGGCGGGGCGTGCCTGGAGGTCTACGCGAACCTGTCCGACACAGCCGTCTCGCTCGAGGGCATCGAGCTCGAGCTCGATCGGGTCGTGCTGGGGAACTATCCCGAGAACGTCCGCGAGTCCGCGCTGCTCGCGCCGTGGGAGGTCCGGACCTACCGGCGCTAGCGGGACCCGTCCGGCAAAACCGGGGTACCCTCGCGGTACGACTGCAGCCGCAGGGCCGGTCTTCGCTTGGACCACCGCGAAGACAGGGATCCCGCCGTCAGCAGCAATCAGGGGGCGGGTGGCGAGATGACCTCGCACGCTGATCTTCCGCAGTGATCTCTCTTCGTCTGGGAACTTGGCCTTCCGCTGCCGGCCGGCACTGGCGGCTCCGAGAACTACACGATCGGCCACGTCCGAGAACTGAACCGTCGCGGCGATCAGCGGCGCAGGTGGTCACCATCGGGCTCGGCACCGCCGACGGCCGCGACGACTTCCCCGGCGTCCCGTTCCGCGCGCTCGCGGGCGTGGACGAGCTCGATGCGCTCGACGGCACCGTCGTGTTCGTCACCGACTTCCCGGTCGTTGCGCTCGAACGCGACCGCCTACCAGTTCCTGCACGTCCCACCGCCGCTGCGGTGCCCGCGACCGCGGACGCGTGATCGCGCAGACCCAGGACCGCGCCCTGATCGCCACCAGCCGGTTCGGCGCCGGCCTCTGGGCCGAGTTCCTCGACGTCGACGTCGACACGATCCGGGTGGTGTACCCGTTCGCCGAGCCGTGCTTCGGCACCGCAGCTCCGCGCGCCGGCGACCTCCGGTGCGACCCGGGTGCTGTACGCCGGTCGGCTGACCCGGAGAAGGGCATCTACACGCTGTTGGCGATGCTGCACAGCGACCTGATCGCCGACGACACCGAACTCACCTTCACGGTGACGACGGCCGGGGACGACAAGCCGCAGGGCCACATCATCAGCGGCCTCCTGCGAACGCATCCGGGATTCCGGCTCGTGCCGGCCCGGAAGACCCCGGCGGCGATGGCCGACGCTGATGGCCGAGCACGACATCGTGGTGATGCCGTCCAACAGCCAGTACTGGCACGAGACCTTCGGCATCGTGTCGATCGAGGCGCAGCACGCCGGCTGCCGCGTGGTCGCCTCCGACGACGGCGGCCTGCCCGAGACCGACTGCGGCGCCGCTCACGCTCGTGGCACCGGACAACGCCGAGGCGCTGGCTCAGGGGCTCCGCCGGGCCATCGCCCTCGGCCCGCCGACGCCCGCTGAGCGGGCTCAGGCCGCAGCGGAGTTCACCTTGGGGCGGTCGGTCGACGAGCTCCTGGCGATGTTCGCCCGCCCCCTGCCGGTCACGCCCGCCATCATCGTGCGCGAGCTGGAGGCCATCGCGCTCCTGCCCGCCGCGCGCACCATCCGACCGCCGCAGATCGAGGCCCTCCCCGCGTTGTGAGCGAAGATGGCCCTGTGAAGACACGCTTACTCACCGTGGCCGGTGTTGTCGGTTGCCTCGTCCTCGGGGCCTGCAGCGACGATGACGAACCGGAAGCGATCGCCACGCCCACGCCGTCGGCGACCGCCACGGCACCGACGGCGGCCTGCCTGCCGTTCGACGGACCTCCGGACGGATCAGCGAGGCATCCGTACCTCAAGCGCGCGATGGCGCTGGACTGCCGCGAGGACGTCAAGCGTGTGCAGCAGGCGCTCGACATCACCGCCGACGGGCTCTTCGACGCGGAGACCGCGGCGGCCGTGATCGCCAAGACCAAGGCTTACCCCTGTATCACCGCGAACGACGGTCAGGTCGGCCCGCAGACGTGGGCCCTGATCGTCGACGGCACGGAGCCCTGCAAGCCGCGCGCGGGCACGCCCACCAGCGCCGCGATTCCGGCCTTCGCCCGCTGTACGTCCGGAACGGCGGACTGGGCACTGCGGACCGCGGACGGCACCGTGCTCCGGCGCTGCGGTGATTCCCTCCTCCTCGTCCGCGACGGGGAGACCTCGACCGGAAGCATCCAGGAGCTCGGCTCGTCGGCGTGCGCCGACTTCGACACCGGGGTCACGGTCTGCGTCTCGGACCCGGCCACCATCGACACCGTGGAAGCGAGCAGCACCGGCGAGGACGAAACTGCCTGGTCCGAGGACATCGAGGACCGCTACATCCGCAGCTGAGCACCGGAGTTGAACGCAGGTGCCCCAGACCGGAAGGGTCTGGGGCACCGGCGGTTCAGAGGGTCGCTAGGCGACCTTGTCCTTCTGGTTCATCGAGTCACTCGGGGCGATGATGTCCGTGCAGAAGGGCTTCGACACGATGTCCTTCCACCCGTTGTTGTTCTCGTTGGCGACTGCGGCGAAGAGGCAGTACGGAACCCGCGGATACTTGTCCTTCGCGAACCACTTCGGACCGCTCAGGCCACCGAGTTCGGTGAACTTCTGGCCCTGGAACTTCCACAGCACGTCGAAGAACTGCTGGGTCGTCGGGTTGGTCGCCGAGAGCTCCGAGGATGCCGCCACCAGCAACGCGCCGGCCGCCCAGCCGAGCGCGGCCGCACCACCCGAGGTGAAGCCCGGGTTGTACTTCTTGACCGAGGCCTGCCAGTACTTCTCCGCCGGTGTGCTGTTACCCATCCACGGGAAGACGTTCATCGGCACGTAGGAGCCGGCCAGCCACTTGTTGTTGCCGGCCTGGAACTGTCCCTCGTTACCGACCGCCAGCGGATAGGCCGTCAGCTTCGGGGTGTACCCGACCTGCTGGCAGGACCGCGCCAGGCGGACCATCGACGCCGCGTCGATGCTCAGGGAAAGACCCGTGACGCCCGCGTTCTTGAACTCCAGACACTGCTGGACGTAGGACGGCGCGGTGATGGACACCTGGATCTGCTTCTTGAAGTTGGCGCCCACCTGCGGGGCCATCTCGATCATGGCCCGGTTGATCTGTTCGCAGTTGCGGGGCACCTCGATGCACCAGATGTTCCCGATGTCCTTCGCTTGTGGTAGTTCACCAGGCCGTAGAGGTAGCCGTAGCTGATCGACAGGTGGTTCGAGCCCTGCGGGAAGAAGATCGGGTTCGTCCACCAGGTGTTCTGGGAGATGTCGTTGCCGATGACCGGAATGTTGAAGCGCTTGTAGACGGGCGCCGCACCGTCGATCGTCAGCACCTGGATGTTGCCGACGAAGGCGAGCACCTTCTTGCCCTGGATCAGTTCCTGCGCCTTCGAGGCCGCGGTCGCCGGGTCGCCCTGGTCGTCCGCTTGGTAGAACTTGATCTTGTGCCCGTTGAGGCCGCCGCACGCGTTCTGCGAGGCGACGAAGGTGTTCAGCGCGGGGGTGACCGGCGCGAAGAGTTCGCCGAGCACGCCGGAGAGCGTGCTGACGTTGCCGATCGGAATCTCGGACAGCGTGGCCGGCTTGCATGGCGTCTTGCCGCCGAAGATTGCGGAGTTGGTGACCATGGCCTCAACCGCCGAGGTGGCGCTCGACGAAGCGGCTCCGCCGCCCTTGCCGGGCTTGGCGCCGGTGCCGGTCCCCGTCCCGGTGCCGGTGCCTGTCCCGGTCCCCTTTCCGGTGTCGGTGCCGGTGCCCGTCCCGGTCCCGGTCCCCGTTCCGGTGCCTGTTCCGGTGCCGGTACCGGTCCCGGTGCCGGTGTCCGTGCCGGGCACCTGGACCCCGGTGTCGGTGCCGGTACCGGTGTCGGTCGTGCCGGTGTCGGTGGTGTCGGTCACGGCGCTGTCCGCGCCGGGACCGGCCTCCGTGACATCACTACCACCGCAGCCGGCGACCAGCGCCAGCGCGGTGAAGGTCGCAGCGGCTGTGTTCAACAGCCGCCTTGATCGTGTCGTCGTTGACATCTAGGAGCCTGTCCTCGAACGGGGGGCCGGGGGCCCGGGGGGAGCTCACCGACGGTCGACCCTTCGGTGAGTGACGCGGAGTCAGGTGCCACCTGAGGCCCAGCGCGGGCTCCGGGCCCCGGCTGAACCTTCAATGTGCTTGCGCGACACCTGCTGAGGCGAGCCTCAGCGATTATTCGGCCTTACAGTCTCAATATAAGTTTGCGGTGTCGCGATGGTCAAGGGCTCAACTACCGATCAGTGCTGACGGTGCGTCAGATTTCGTTATCAAACCGATGCTTGAGCGCGACTCAGGATCTCGACGGTGCCCTTGTTACCGTCCACCCGGATCTGGTCCCCGCTCCGCAGAACACTCGTTCCGTCATCGGTACCGATCACGCAGGGGATGCCGCACTCCCGCGCCACCACCGCGGCGTGGCTGAGCGGCCCACCGATGTCGACGACCAGGGCCTCGGCCAGGAACAGCACCGCCGCCCAGCTCGGGTCGGTCGTCGGGCGCGACGATGATGTCGCCGGGCTCCACATCGACCTCGGTCGGGTCGAACACCACCCGCGCCGTCCCCTCGACCACGCCGCCGCTGGCGCCGATCCCGGTCACCGCGATGCCGGTGGGCGCTTCGACGTGGGGTGCGTCGTCGGCCGGCCGCTCACTGAGCGGCGCCCGCTCCGGCGTCCCGTCCCAGGTCCGCGGAAGGTCGGTGCGCAGGAAGTCCTCGCGCATCGCCTTGCGCTCGGCCGCGACCGCTTTGGGGTTGGCCGGCAGCCCGTCGATCAGCTCGTCGGCGGTGAAGTAGAAGACGTCGTCGACCTCGTCGATGACCCCCTGCTCGACGAGCAGCGCACCCATCCGCCGGGCCGCGGCCCGGCTGACGTCCAGACAGCGGATCAGAGCTTCCTTGGCCACGCCGCGCAACGGGATCCGCGCCACCGACAGCTTGAGAATCTGCTTGGCGATCGGCCGCTTGAGCAGTGAGGTCTTGGCCAGCAGCGCCTTCTCGGCGGCCTCCCGCTCGCGGGTGCGCTTCTCGGCCATCAGGTGGGGGTGCTCGCTGTCCGGTCGCGCCGCGTACTGCTTGGCCAGCCGCAGCACCGGCTCCGGGTCCTCGCGCCACATCCTCGCGATCAGCTGGCCCTCGGCGAGGCCGTGGTAGCCGTGCTTGTCGAGGAATGCCTCGAGCGTCATCTTGTCCCGCCCGAGGTCCCAGAGGTCCGCGATGATCTCGGTCTCGGCGTGCGAGCCCTGCCCGGCCATCAGGGCGTTGGCCTGCTCTTCGGTAATCCCGGACTTCGCGATCAGCGCGAGCAGCTGGTCGTAGACCGACTGGACGCCGACGAACACGGCCCGGGCCTGGACCATGGTCATCTCGATCTGCTTCTTGCGGGCGTCGTCGAGCGCGCGCTTGGTGGCCTCCATGTCGCGGGAGTCCATGGCGCGGATGTGCTCCTGCCACCACTTCTGGGTGTGCGCGGTGTCCCGCAGCGCCTCCTTGCGGATGCCGGCGAAGGCCTTCGGCATCATCACCGCGACCGCGGGCAGCCGCTTGCGCGTGTGCGGGATCTGGATCCCGGCCGGCACCTCGCCGAGCAACTGCTTGGCGATGGCGTCGGCGCTCGTACCGGGCAGCCGGTCGCCCATCTCGCAGAGGAAGTTGACGCTGAGCGCACCGCGGCCGTGGAACACCGTGACGGCGCTGGAGTCCGCCTCACCCGTGAAGACGACGCGCTCCGGCTCGAGGGCACCCGTGCGACGGAAGGCGTCCTTCATGCCGACGTCGATCGCGGGGCCCCAGACCGACCAACCGAACGGCGTCACGACACCGGGCATGGCCTCACCGACGTTGGCCGTGCTCCAGTACTGACCCTTCGCGGATTCGGTGTGGTACAGACTCAGCGCGTCCCTGGTCATGGGGCTTCCCGCTCCGTTCGATCTTTACGTCGGCGGATCTGGTCCCATATTCTGCGACGCGGAGTCGCAATATTACAAGAGAGCCACCCTCCGACATCGCGAGAGGCCGGACATGAACATCCGGAACCAGCTGATCGGCGCATGGAGCGGCATCCTGTTCATGGTGGTGCTCGGCGTCGGGTTCGGCCTGTTCGCCGGCTACATCCCGCCGACACCGCCGAGCGACAACGCCCAGGAGGTCGCGGACTTCTACCGGGACAACACCCAGCTGCTCCGCACCGGGATCGTCCTGACCATGCTCGGCGGCGCGTTGCTCGTCCCGTGGGTGTCGGCGCTCGCCTATCAGCTGTCGCGCCAGGAGGGCCGGCCCGCGATCATGGCCCGGTCCCAGATGCTCGCCGGCGCGATGGTCGCGATCATCATCGTGATCCCGTGCATGCTCTGGTCCGCCGCCGCGTACCGGCCCGAGCGCGACCCCGAGCTCGTCCTGCTGCTCTCCGACGTCGGCTGGTTCTTCTTCATCCTGGCGCTGTCGCTGCCCGTGGTGCAGATGACCTCGATCGCCATCGCCATCCTCGGCGCGGACAACGACACCGTCTTCCCGCGCTGGGTCGGCTACGCCAACGGCTGGTTCGCACTGCTGCTGATGCCCGGCGTCCTGTGCACCTACTTCAAGGACGGCATCTTCGCCTGGGACGGCCTGCTCGGCTGGTGGCTGACCATCCTCACGTTCTTCGCCTTCTGGACCGTCAACTCCGTGATGCTCATCAAGGCCATCAAGCAGGAAGCCTCCGAGCACCAGGCGGTGCCGGCCGCCTGACCCGCAGGCGGTCCGGCAGCGAGCACCTGGGCGACCAACTCCAGCACTTCCTCCATGCCGTAGCGCACGTCCTCGTACGTGAAGCGGAGCAGCACATGGCGACGGAGCACGAGGCCGTTACCGCGACTCCGGTCGTCCCGGTACGCGTGCCGGTCACTGTGGAACTCGAATCCGTCGCCCTCAATGGCGAGCCAGCCGTCGAGAACGAAGTCCACGTCGCCGACGTCCTCGATGTGCACCTGGCTCTGGATGACGCAGTTGAGGATCCCGAGGCCGAGGCGGAGGACGGACTCCAGCGGCGAGGCGGCGCGGGGATCGACCAGGCGGACCGCTCGCCGTAGGGCTCCCGCGCCCTGGCCGCGGGCGGCGTCGGCCGCTGCCTGCAGGTCCTCAAGTTTGACCTTGCCGCGGTGGAGCGCGGAGTCCAGGATCACGACCGCGTCGACCAGCGGCATGGTCCGCGCGCAGTCGAGCACCGTCCGCAACGGGGTGGTCAGGGGCCGAGAAGGGTCGACGTCGGCGCGCGGCAGCCGCGCGCGGTGGAGACGGACGCCGGGCTCCGCGTCACGACTCCCGGACCCGACGGTGACATGGATCGTCGGATCCGGATTCCACAGAGCGAACCCGTGCAGCAGCGCCGCGCTGCTGTGGGAGAGGACGCCGCCGAGACGCGCGGCGGTTGCAAATACCGGCGGGGTGCCGGAGAGGACGTAGGTGCCACGACCCGTGACGAGCCGCACCGCCACAGAAGTGCAGCGCCGTTTCCAGATCCATGGCGCGCGGCGTGGTGCGATCGGCCGCTCCGCGACGGGGTAAGGCCTCAGCCAGTGGACAGAATCCAGCCGAGCCCGATGCTGTGGACAGTCGCCGCTGGGCAACGTTGAAAGCAGTAGGCGCGATCCCGTCGCCGGAATCGCCCCACACGTTGCTACTCGGCCCAGCTGCGACCGGGAAGAGGCCGAGGTCCGCGGGGCCGTGGACGCCACGGTGCCACAGGCCTAGGCTCCGACCGGGCGTTCCGCCCCGGGCGCCCAGGCGTCCACGGGAGGTCTCATGAGTGCGCAAGCCAATCTCGACCTGGTCCGCAAGGGATACGCCGCCTTCAGCGCCGGTGATGCCGAGGCCCTCTCGGCCATGATGTCGCCGGACTGCGTGCACATCGTTCCTGGCTCGTCGCCGCTGTCCGGCCCACACAAGGGCGTGAACAACGTCCTGGGCCTGTACGGCCAGCTCGCCGAGCGAACGGCAGGCTCGATCAAGGTCGATCTGCAGGACGTGGTCTCCGACGGCGGCGACCGCGTCATCGCCATCCACCGCTCGACCGGGACGCGGCCCGACGGGCGTTCCCTGTCGATGCAGGAGGCGCTGCTGTTCACGATCTCCGACGGCAAGGTCGCGGAGATCCAGGACTTCTTCGCCGACATCGCGGCGCACGACGCGTTCTGGGCCTGAGCACCACCGGCCAACGTCCGACCACGTGAACCCGCCCTACGGGCCTCGTTTGGTCGGACGTTGCGGCCGGGCTATTTCTTGTCGAACGCGATCTCGAGGCCCTCGTAGGCGGAGAAGGGGAACTGGGCCGCACGAGTCGGGGTGAAGCCCTCGGCGTAGCGGATGTTGTCCAGGCGCTCCAGCAACACCTCGAAGGAGATGCGGGAGACGGCGCGGGCCAGCGGCATGCCGACGCAGACGTGCGGCCCGTAGCCCCACGAGAGGTGCTTCTTGACGTTCGGGCGGTGGATGTCGAACTTCTGCGGGTCCTCGAAGACCGCCGGGTCGTGCCCGGCGCCGCCCCACATCATCGGCACCAGGGAGCCGGCTGGGATCTTCGTCCCGCCGACCTCGGCGTCCTGGGTGCAGACGCGGTAGGTGGCCCGCAGCGGGGAGTCCTTGCGCAGCGACTCGTCGATCGCGGTCGGGATCAACTCCGGGTTGGCCCGCAGTTCGGCCATCACGTCGGGGTGCTCGATGAGCTCGATCAGCAGGTTCGCGATCAGGTTGGTCGTGGTGTGATTTCCGGCCGGGAGCAGCTGGGAGACGGCGCACAGGAGCTCGCCGTCGGTCAGGTGCCGCGGGCCCGCCATCTCGCCGAACTTCGCCTCGTCCTCCTCGTCGATCGTGGAGTTGACGAGGGCCGAGAGCAGGTCGTCGGTCGGGTTGGCCCGCCGCGCCTCGATGCGCGGGAGCAGGTCCTCGATGAACGCCTTGGCCGAACGCAGGACCTCCAGCCGCCGGGGGTTGTCCATCGGCGTCAGGTAGCCGTCGGCGATGTCGTCGCTCCAGTGCTTGAACACGTCGCGGTCGCCGTCCATGCCGAGCATCGTGGCGATCATGATCACCGGCAGGGGCTCGGCGTAGGCGGTGAAGAAGTTGCAGCGACCGGAGTCGATGATCTTGTCGATGAGCGCGTTGGCCTCCGCGCGGATCGTCGGCTCCATCTTGCGGACCCGGGCGATGTTCATCGACTTGTTGGCGATGGCCTTCTGGCGGGTCTGGGTCGGCGGGTCGCAGGAGAACAGCGCGTTCTTCAGCTTGGGGATCGTCTCCCAGAACTCCTGGACCTCCGGCGACCACGGCTCGGGGCTGACGCCGGCGAGCTGCGGACCCTGCGGGCCGTAGAACTCCGAGGAGAACCCGGTGGTGTTGAAGGTGATCTCGGTGATCTCCGCGTGCCCGGCGACGACCCAGCCGAGCGGGCCCGCGTCGAAGGCGCCCTCGCCGGAGGTGTGCATCGCCTCGTACCAGTCGTACGGGCAACGCTGGACCTCTGGATTGAGCGGGGTGAGGCCTTCGGGAGCAGCTTGGGCGTCAGCGGACATCGGTGTCCCTTTCGAGGGCGCAGCACGAATATTGGACCGAGGAGTCTCAATTTATTAACCAGCCGAGAGGTGGGTCAAGGGTTCCGCTCGTCCACGCGGTCCGCAAGGCTTTCCGGACAGGCGTAGACGCAGCGCCGCGACCAGGTTTATGTTTGTGCGACGACCCGGCTCAAAAATGGATGGGGTGCCATGAAGGTCAGCGTGTTCGCGATGCCGACGATCCCGGCGACGCTGAAGGAGCGGAAGGCCCTGCGGCCCATCGGCCGCAACACCGAGCGCTACCAGATGATGCTCGACGAGGTCCGGGCGATCGCCGTGCTCGCCGACGAACTGGGCTACGACGCCTTCTCCACCACGGAGCACCACCTGCACTCCGAGGGCGGTGAGGTGATGCCCGACCCGATCACGCTCTACGCCGACCTCGCGGTGCGCACCAAGAACATCCACTTCTACCCGATGTCGATCGTGCCGACGGCCGGCGATCCGATCCGGATCGCGGAGACGCATCGCGCTGCTCGACCAGCTGACCAAGGGCCGCGTCGGCGCCACCTTCGCCCGCGGCTACCAGAAGCGCTGGATCCAGATCCTGTCCCAGGGCGGCTCGACCTCGCTCGTCGACGCCGACTCCGACGTGCGCAACCGCGAGATCTACAACGAGAACGTCGACATCATCCTCAAGGCCTGGACCCAGGACTCGTGGGACCACGACGGCAAGCACTACCAGGTGCCGTTCCCCTACGACGAGGGCATTCAGGGCTTCGGCGGCATCGGCTGGACCCGGGACTTCGGCTCCGAGGACGAGGTCGACGCCGAGGGCGTGGTCCGCAAGATCGGCGTGACCCCGCCGCCGTACCAGCGTCCGTACCCGCCGATCTGGGTGCCGTACACGGTCTCCCCCGCCAGCATGCTCGCGGCGGCCAAGCGCGGCTTCACCTGCATCGCCACCGAGGGCCGGCCGCAGGCTGTTCCGCGAGCACGCGATGGCCTACCGCGCGGCGGCCAAGGAGCAGGGCCGCGACCTCAAGCTCGGCGAGGGCTTCGGCGCGACCCGCTCGGTCTGCATCGGCGAGACCCGCGAAGAGGCGTTCAAGATGGCCGTGAACACCGCGGCCTACGAGTGGCACAACTACTTCAACAAGTTCGGCTTCGCCGAGATGTTCCGCACCGCCGAGGACGACCCGAACTCCCCGGTCTCGTTCAAAGACGAGGCGGCCCTGGCCACCCGGCTCATCGAGGTCCGCCAGATCCTCTGCGGCACCACCGACGACGTCCGCCGCCAGATGGAGGAGCTCAACTCCTGCCACGCCGGCCCTGGCGAGGAGGAGGGTCAGCTCGACTGGATGGTCTGGCAGTTCTTCCAGCAGGGCACCGTCCCGCTGGACGTGCAGAAGCGCCAGCTCGAGCTCTTCGCCGAGAAGGTCCTACCCGCAGTCCGCTGATCGCTGTGGAAAAACCTCATCTAGGGGTGACACCCCCTCTTGCGGTTTATCCACACCTACAGGCCGACGGCGTCCGCGAGCACACTGTCGAGGTGCTCGCCGGCGCCGCCATGTACGCGCAGGAAGCGGGCGGCGGCGTAAGCCCGTGCGATGGGGTACTCCCACATGTAGCCGTACCCGCCGTGCAGCTGCACGCCGGTGTCGACGGCCTCGCCGAGGGTCTCGGTGGCGCAGAGCTTGAGGGCCGCCGCCTCGGCCGCCGTGAGATCTGACGCCCGCTCAAGGCCCGCGTCCACGAAGGACTCGGTGGCGGCGATCCGCGCCCCGAGGGCACCGAGAACGTGCCGGGTGTTGCCGAACGAGGCGATCGGGGTGCCGAAGGCCTTGCGTTCACGGACGTAGGCGACGGTCGTGTTCAGGGCGGTACGGGCGCCGGCCATCGCAACGACGGCGAGCGCAAGCTGGTAGCCGGCGCGGGCGCTATCGAGGTCGACGTCGAGCCGCTCGGCGGCCACTCCGTCGAACTCGAGGTCGGCGAGGTCCAGGCCGTCGAGGCCGAGCACGACGTCCGCGGGGGTACGACGCAGTCCGGAAGCGGAGCCCTCCACGACGAAGGTAGCTTCTGACCTGCCGTCAGTTCGCGCGATGACCACCAGCGCGTCAGCGGCCAAACCGTTGATCACCGTCTCGCCGTGACCCCGTAGGGCCGTGCCGTCGAAGGCGAGGTCAGCGCCGTCGACCACGGAGGCCAGCGTGGGTTCCCGGTCGTCCAGCATTGGCATCGCGAAGCCGTCGTGCACGGCGAGTGCCAAAGCCAGGTCCGGGCGTCCGGCGGCCATCGCCGCCTCCAGCACCACCGCGGCGAAGCGCGGGTCCTCGACGTCCGCCGCGCCCAGACCGATGAAGCCGTGCTCGGCCGCGCCGGCGAGGAAGTCCGCCGGCTCGCTGTCCAGATACCGGGCGACGCTGGCCCGCAGGGCTTCGTGGTCGGAGTCGTAGACCCTGCGCTGACGGATCGTCACTTCCCCGTCCAGTTCGGTTCGCGCTTCTCGGCGAACGCCTTCGCGCCCTCGAGCGCGTCGGCGGACTCGCGGATCATCTGCATCAGCGGCCGCTGGGCCTCGAAGGCCTCCTCCAACGACTTGCCCTGCACGAGATTGACGACCTGCTTGGAGGTCCGCACCGCGAGCGGGGCGTTGACCGCGATCTTCGCGGCCAGCTCCCGGGCGGCGGCCAGCGCGCCGCCGGGCGGTGTGAGCTCGACGACGAGGCCCAGCTCGAAAGCCCGCTGCGCGGTGATCGGTTCGCCGGTCAGGATCATCCGCATCGCCTGCGAATACGGCACCCGTTGCGGGAGCCGGACCGCACCGCCGGCGGCCGCGGCCAGGCCGCGCTTGACCTCGGGCAGGCCGAAGGTGGCGTTCTCGGCCGCGACGATCAGGTCGCAGGCCAGCGCGATCTCGAAGCCGCCGGCCAGCGCCGCGCCCTCGACCGCCGCGATCAGCGGCTTGGCCGGCGGGTTCTCCACGATGCCGAAGGCCCCGCGTCCCGGCACGATCGGCCGTGGCCCGCCGGCGGCGATCGCCTTGAGGTCCATGCCGGCGGAGAACACCGGCCCGTTGCCGGTGATGACCCCGACCACGACGTCGTCGCGGTCGTCCATCTCGTCGAGCGCCGCGCTGAGCGCCTCCGCGGTCGGCAGGTCGATCGCGTTGCGCCGCTCCGGCCGGTCGAGCGTGAGCAGCGCGACGCCGTCGGAGACCTCGAATCGCACCGTCATCGGGGGGCCATCCGGATCGCGCCGTCGAGGCGGATCGTCTCGCCGTTGAGCATCGGGTTCTCCACGATGTGCAGCGCGAGCTTGGCGAACTCCTCGGGGGTGCCGAGCCGGCTCGGGTGCGGCACCGACTTGCCGAGGGATTCCTTGACCTCCTCGGGTAGCCGCGCGAGCAGCGGGGTGTCGAACAGGCCGGGCGCGATGGTGCAGACGCGGATCTGCTTGGTGGCGAGGTCGCGGGCGGCGACGATCGTCATGCCGACGATGCCGGCCTTGGACGAGGCGTACGGGATCTGGCCGATCTGGCCCTCGAACGCGGCGACCGACGCGGTGAGGACGCAAACCCCGCGTTCACCGTCGACCGACTCGGTGCGCGCCATCCGCGCGGCGGCCAGGCGCAGCACGTTGAAGGTGCCGATCAGGTTGACGGTGACCGTGCGCGTGTAGCTCTCCAGCGAGCCCGGGCTGCCGTCCTTCTCGACCACCCGCACGGGGCCGCCGATGCCCGGCGCAGTGCACCACGGCGCGCAGCGTGCCCGCGGCCTCGGCCGCGTCGAGCGCGGCCTCGACCTGCTCGGTGTCGGTGACGTCGGCGGCGACGAAGGTACCGCCCGATCTCGGCCGCGACCTCGGCGCCGGCCGAGCTCGGCAGGTCGATGATCGTCACCTTGGCGCCGGCCTTGGCCAGCGCACGGGCGCTGGCCAGTCCGAGGCCGGACGCGCCGCCGGTGACGACGGCGGAGTTCCTGCGATCTCCATAGCGCTCAGAGCCTTTCGATGATCGTCGCGTTGGCCATGCCGCCGGCCTCGCACATGGTCTGCAGGCCGAAGCGCCCGCCGGTCGCCTCGAGGGAGTTGAGCATCGTCGTCATCAGCCGGGCCCCGGAGGCGCCGAGCGGATGGCCGAGCGCGATCGCGCCGCCGCGCGGGTTGAGCTTCGCCTGGTCGGCGCCGAAATGCTCGGCCCAGGCCAGCGGCACCGAGGCGAAGGCCTCGTTGACCTCGTAGTGGTCGATCTCATCGATGCTCAGACCGCTGCGCTTCAGCACCTTCTCGGTCGCCGGGATCGGGCCGGTGAGCATCGTGATCGGGTCGTCGGAGGCCACCGCGAAGGCGTGGAAACGCGCCCGCGGGCGCAGCCCGAGCGCGGCGGCCTTCTCGGCGCTCATGATCAGCAGACAGGCCGCGCCGTCGGTGATCTGCGAGGAGTTGCCGGCGGTGACCGACCAGGTGATCTCGGGGAAGCGCTCGGCCATCGCGTCGTTCTGGAACGCCGGCTTCAGCCCGGCGAGACCCTCGACGGTGGTGGTCGGCCGGATCGTCTCGTCGCTGTCGAACGACCCCGTCGGGGGTCGTGATCGCGACGATCTCGTTGTCGAAGCCGCCGCGTCGGCGCAGCCTCGGCCGCGCGCTGGTGCGAGCGCGCGGAGAACACGTCGATCGTCTCGCGGTTGAGCTTCCAGCGCGCGGCGACGAGCTCGGCGGAGATGCCCTGCGGCACCAGGCCCGGGGCGTAGCGCGCTGTCGGCCGACGGGCCGTAGATGTCCGCGCCCATCCGCGCGGAGCCCATCGGCACCCGGCTCATCGACTCGACGCCACCGGCGACCACGATGTCGTAGGCGCCGGCGATCACGCCCTGCGCGGCGAAGTCCGCGGCCTGCTGGCTCGACCCGCACCGGCGGTCGACCGTCGTGGACGGCACGTGCTCGGGCAGGCCCGCCGCGAGCCACGCCCAGCGACCGGGCAGCCGGCCTGCTCGCCGACCTGGCTGACGCAGCCGACGATGAAGTCCTCGACGTCGCCGGGGTCGAGCGCGGGGTTGCGCTCGAGCAGCGCCTTCACGGTCTGGCCGAGCAGCTCGACCGGGTGCACGCCGGAGAGCGCTCCCCCGGGTTTGCCGTCCTTCGGCGCCTTGCCCCTCGCCATCGGCGAGCGGACGGCGTCGACGATCACTGCATCTGAGCCGAGCATGAACTTCTCCTTTGTCCCGGTCCTGACCGAGTCTCGACTCTGAAGATCAGAGGCCGAGCGATTGACTGACGATGACCTTCATGATCTCGCTGGACCCGCCGAAGATGCGGGCGACCCTGGCGTCGGCGTAGGCGCGGCCCACGCGCGAGTCCTTGCGGATGCCCTTCTCGCCGAGCACCTGCACGCAGCGGTCGACGACGCGGCCCTGCAACTCGGTGGCGTACAGCTTCACCATCGAGGCATCCGCCGCGGACAGCTCGCCGCTCTCGTGAGCCGCCAGGGCCTGGTCGACCAGCGCCTGGCCGGCGGCGACCTCGGTGTGGCACGACGCCAGCTCGAACTTCACGTGCTGGCCGGGCGACGTTCCCGCGACCGCTTCGATGGTGGCCCCCAGCGCGGCCACGGCGGCGGCCTGCGAGTTCACCGCGATCGAGAGCCGCTCCTGCGCGAGATTCGCGGTGAGGTAGGCGAAGCCGTTGTTCTCCTCGCCGAGGCGGTTGGCCACCGGGACCTCGACGTCGTCGAAGAACAGCTCGGCCAGGTCCTGCGCCTTCTGGCCCATCTTCTCCAGCCGCTTACCGCGGCTGAACCCGGACAGTCGGGGGCTCCGCCCCCGACGACCCCGAAAGATGCCGTCTCCACGACGAGCAGGCTGATGCCCTTGCGCCCCGCCTCCCGGTCGGTCTTGCAGGCCAGCACGATCAGGTTCGCGTTCATCCCGTTGGAGATGAAGGTCTTGGCGCCGTTGACGATGTAGCGATCGCCGTCGCGGCGGGCCCAGGTCACCATCGACTTCATGTCCGACCCGGCCCCGGGCTCGGACATCGCGATCGCGGTGAGCGCGTCGCCGGAGGCGATCCGCGGCAACCAGCGCTGCTTCTGCTCCGGAGAGCAGTACGAGAGGAAGTACGGCGCGCAGATGTCGACCTGGACGCGCACGCCGCTGATCGCGAGCCCGAGCGCCTGCGCCTCCTCGGCGAACACCGCACTGTGCAGGAACGTGGTGTCGGGGTTGCCGCCGTACTCGATCGGGATGCCGACACCGAGGATGCCGGCGGCGCCCGCCCGCGACCAGAAGCTCCAGGGCGGGGCGCCGGCCTTCTCCCACTCGGCGTACTCCGGCACGACCTCATCGGTCAGGAAGGTCCGGACCTGCTTGCGGTAGGCCTCGTGCCGGTCGTCGAAGACGGTCCTCTTCAAACGACTACAGGCTCTTCATGAAGCCGCGCAGCGCGTCGACCACCTGGTCGGTGTGGGTCAACGGGGTGGCGTGCGGGCCGCCCTCGATCACCGTGATGCCGCGGCTGTTCGGGAACGCCGCGGCCATCGCCTGGGCGGAGTCGATCGAGAAGGCCACGTCGGCCGTGCCGTGAATGACGGCGACGGGGCAGGTGATCTCCCCGACCCGGCCGGTGATGTCGTCGCGCTTGGTCAGGATCGTCTGCCACATCTCGGCCCACGCCGACGGTGGCTTGCCGATCCAGCGATCGCGGTAGGCGGAGCCGTCGTAGTCGCTGCCGGCGAACTGGATCCCGTAGACGGCGTCGGCGATCGGGCCGACCGGGCCCATGCCCAGCCAGCCCTGGGAGAGCTGGGTGAAGCCGGACACCTCCTCGTCGCTCATCAGCGGCAGGGAGGTCCCGACCAGGACCAGCCCGCGCACCTTCTCCGGTGCGGTGAGGGCCACGCGCTGGCTCAGCCACCCGCCCTGGGACATCCCGACGAACACCGCGCTGTCGGCGCCGGCGAGCTCGAGCAGGCCGAGCGCGTCGTTCGCGAGGTCGTAGTAGTCGAACGGGCCGTTGCACTCGGTCATGCCGTGGCCGCGCTCGTCCCAGGTGATGCAGCGGTACTCACCGGAGAGCGCGTCGACCACCGGCTCCCACATCGTGTGGTCCAGGAACGCGCCGTGGGAGAGCACGATGGTCTCCGGGCCGTCGCCCGTGACCTCGTAGTAGACCTTGTTGCCGTTGAGATCTGCGATGGGCACGTGGATCCTCCGGTGACGGGTGGTCAGTTGCCTGTGCTCGGTCAGTTCCCTGAATAGGTTCCGGGGCGGCGCTCGGTGAAGGAGTCGATCGCCTCCAGCAGATCACGGGAGGCCAGCGTGGTCTCCTCGTGCGCCAGCGACAGGTCGACCACCTCGCCCGCGCGCAGCTGGGTGACGCGGTTGAGGGCGCGCTTCGTGCCCTGCACCGCCAGCGGAGGCAGCGCAGCGATCCTGGCGGCCAGCGCACGCGCGGCCGGCAGGACCTCGTCCGGGGTGTCGACCAGATCGGTGACCAGCCCCATCGCCGCCGCGGTCTCGGCGTCGATCGGGTCGCCGGTGAGCAGGTGACGTCGCGCCCGGAGCATGCCGACCGCTTGCGGCCAGACCAGGCACCCGCCGTCCCCGGCCACGAGCCCGAGCGCGACGTGCGGGTCGGAGATGGTGGCGCTGCGCGCGGCCACGATCGCGTCCGCCGTGAGCACCACGGTCGCGCCGAGCCCGATGGCGGCGCCGTGCAGCGCCACCACGACCGGCTGCGGCAGCGAGATCAGCGCGTCGAGCAGGCGCCGCCCGTCGTCGACCACGCGCAGGCGGGTCTGCACGTCGGCCTGGGCGGCACGCATCAGCTCGAAGTCGCCGCCGGCCGAGAACACCTTGCCGGTCGAGGCGAGCACGATGGCGCGGACCTGCTGGTCCCGACGCAGCGAGTCCAGGACCTCGGTCATCTCGACGTGCAGGGCGTCGTCGAAGCGGTTGAACAACTCCGGCCGCGTCAGGGTGATCTCGGCGACGTGGTCCTCGACGTGCAGGGTCAACACATCGCTCATCGACTTGGGCTCGCTTCGCTCGCAAAGCCGCTTCGCGGCTCGCTCCTCATATTTGCTCTCTCGCTTCGCTCGTTCGCGGGAACCCGTTGGCTGATTGTTTTTGAGCTTGACTGTCTCAGTAATCTAACGCCTGGGTTCGGTCAGGACAAGACGCAGGGCGACGTCCGCGATGTGGGCCGAGTCATGCGGGCCGTTCGGCCGCGCCCAGCGCGCCACCCAGGTCGTCATGCCGGTGATCAGACGGGTGATCAGACGGGGGTCGTCGTCGGGCAGGTCCCCGGTCTTGATCGCTTCCTCCACCACGCGCAGCCACAGGCCCTCGTACTTGCGGCGCCATTCCTTCCAGTGCTCGAAGTCCTCGGCCGGCAGCGAGCCGCCGCCGAAGAAGACCAGCAGATAGTTGCGCTGGCGGAACGCCGCGTCGATCTGCGCCCGGATCAGGCGGTCGACCTTGTCCCGCGGCGAGAGGTCCGGGTCGTCGGCAATGGCCACTGCCTCGTCGTAGAGCTCGGTGGTCATCCGCTCGAACAGGATCGCGAGCAGGTGCTCCTTGGACGGCACAGTCCGGTAGAGCGTCGCGCGCGAGACGGTCAGGCGCTTGGCGGTCTCCTCGATGGAGACGGCGTCGTAGCCGCCCTCCTCGAACAGTTCCTCGACGACGTCGGCGACCTGTTCGCGGTCGATGCTGCGGCGCGGGCGCCCGCGACCCCGGCGGGGCGCGTCGGTGTCGAGGTCGGCATCGTTCACCGTGCTCACCTCCACCGTTCGCTCACCTCACCGTTCCAAGGTAGCGGCCCAGAGTTCAGCGGACCTCGACGACCCGCTCCGACGGCGGCCCGTAGAGAAGCTCGATCTCCTTGGCGTATTTCTCCGCGATCGGTTTGCGCCGCAACTTCATCGTCGGGGTCAGCTCATCGGTGCCGGGCAGCCAGGTGCTCTCCACGATGAGGAATCGCCGAACCTGCTCGGCCGCGTTCAGATTCTCGTTCGCGGCCCGGATCGCCTCCCGGAGCTTGTCCCGCACCAGCGGGTTGGCGGCGTTCTTCGCCGGGTCGCTCTCGCCGGTCAGCGCCGCCGTGCCCTCGGGTTCGAGCGCGATCAGCGCGGTGACGTAGGCCTGGGCGTCGCCGATGCAGACGGCCGGCGCGATCAGCGGGCTCGACGCGGCGAGCGTGTTCTCGACAAGGACGGGAGAGACGTTCTTCCCGGTCGAGCTGACCAGGATTTCCTTCTTGCGGTCGACGATCCGGTAATAGCCTGCCTCGTCCTGGACGAAGATGTCACCGGTCTTCAGCCACCCGTCGGCGTCGAAGGCGTCCGCCGTCAGATCGGGCTTGCCGCGGTAGCCCTTCATCACCATCGGACCCTTGAGCAGCAGCTCGCCGTCGTCGGCGAGCTTCGCCTCGACACCGGGCATCGGCACGCCGTTGGTGACGGGGCGGGCGGCGCCGGCCGGGTTGCACAGGATGATGCCGGCGGTCTCGCTCTGCCCGTAGCACTCGCACAGGTCCACGCCGATCGCGGCGAAGTAGCGCAGGGTGTCCGGCGGCAGCGGGGCTGCGCCCGTGAAGAGCAGCTCACCCGCGTCCAGGCCGAGCTGGCGGCGCAGGCCGGAGAGGGCCTTGTCGTAGCTGAGCCATTCCTCGCGCAACGAGACGTCGACCTCCTTGCCGGCCAGCCGGTCGTCGTGCAGGCGCATGCCCAGCTCGAGCGCCTTCTCCAGCTCCGCCCGCTGCGGGGAGGCCTCGATCGCCGCCACCGCCAGGCCCATGACGTAGTTCCAGATCCGCGGGACGGCCATGTAGAGCGTCGGCTGCAGGTCCGGCAGCAGCAGCGCCGCGGTCTTGGGCACCAGGTGGTAGGTGATCGAGGAGCCGGACACGATCGGCATGTAGTACGCGCAGAGCCGATCGCCCATGTGCGCGAACGGCAGGTAGGACAGCGATCGGCCGCCCATCGGCAGCCGGCCCAGGGAGTGCAGGCCGCGGATCTGCTCGAGGATGTTGTAGTGCGTGAGCTCCGCGCCCTTGGGCACGCCCGTGGTGCCGGAGGTGTAGACGACGGTGAGGACGTCCTCCGGGCTCAGCGTCGGCCTCGTCCCGGGGGCCAGCGGGATCCCCGTCGAGGTGAGCTCGGCCCAGTTCGGCTCGTCGCCACCGCCGCCGTCGATTACGACGAGCTTCGGCTTGCGCTGCGAGCCGGCGATCCCGGCGCGGGCCTTCTCGGCGAAGGCGGTCTCGGTGACCAGCACGTCGCACCGGGCGTCGTCCAGCAGGTAGGACAGCTGCGAGGTCGCCGTGCTGTTGTACAGCGACACCGGCACCGCACCCAGGTGCAGCGTGGCCAGGTCGACGACCGCGGCCTCGTACCGGTTGCTCAGCATCATGCAGGTGGTGCCGCCCACGCCCACGCCGAGCGCGGCCAGCCCGCCGGCGGCCCGACGCACGACGGCGTCGACCTGGGTCCACGTCAGGGAGATGGCCCCGTCGGAGGAACGCATGGCCTCCTGATCGGGCCGGTCTGCCACCGTGGCGGCGAAGGCCTCGCAGAGGTCGCCGGCTTTCAGAGCACTGCTCATCGTTGAGCCTCCCGCTCGATACCACTGTCGAACTGCACCACTGCGGAGATGACCTCGCCCGCGGACACCGCGGCCAGCCCTTCGTTGATCGCGTCCAGCCCGAAGGTCCGGGTCACCAGCACATCCAGCTGGAGCTCCCCGGCCAGGTAGTGCCCGACCAGACGCGGGACGTCCCGATGAGTGTCGGCGGAGCCGTACAGGCAGCCCTTGAAGGTCTTCGCGGGCCCGGACAGGCCGTAAAACTGCGGAACGTTGATCCGCACGTCCTTGGTTCCGGCGCCGACGAAGACGACCTCGCCGCCCTTGCCCACCATCCGGATCGCCTGATCGACGGTCACCTGCGCGCCGGCGCACTCCAGCGCGACGTCGGCGCCGCGACCGGCGGTCAGCTCCTTGACCGCGGCGAGCACGTCCGTCTCCCCGGCCGCGAGAACGTCGGTGGCCCCGACCTTGGTGGCGATGTCGAGCTTGGCCGGGAGCAGATCGACGGCGACGATCCGGCCCGCCCCGCACAGCCGGGCACCCTGGATCGCCATCAGCCCGACGCTGCCGCAGCCGAGGACGACCACGGTGTCGCCGGGCCTGATCGCGGCGGTGTTCATGGCCGCCCCCGCGCCGGTGAGGACCGCGCAGCCCAGGAGGGAGGCGGCCGCGAACGGCATGTCGGAGTCGATCCGGACCGTCGAGATGGCGGGGACGACGACCCGCTCGGCGAAGGTGCCGGCCGCCACCATCTGACCGACCGGCGCGCCGTCGGGGTAGCTGAAGCGCTGAGTTCCGTCCATCAGCGCTGCGGTCATCAGGACCGGGTCGCCCATCTCGCACAGGCCGGGCTGTCCACGGGTGCAGCGGTAGCACTGCCCGCACTGCGGCATCGCGCAGACCGCGACGTGGTCACCGACCGCGAGGGTCTCGACCCCGGGGCCGACCGCCTCCACCACGCCGGCGCCCTCGTGGCCGAGGACCAGCGGAAGCGGACTGGGCAGCGAGCCCTTCTGCACCGAGATGTCGGAGGCGCAGATCCCCGAGGCGACGATGCGAACCAGGACCTCGCCCGCCCGGGGCGCCGCCAGCTCCAGCTCCCGCACCTGGAGGGGCTGGTTCAGCTCCGTGCAGACGGCGGCCAGCACCATGGCGTCACACCACCCTGCGGACGGCATTTTGATTCACAATGTCTCAATATTATTTTGCCGGTCGGCGCCGCGTCAACGGGCCGCCGGAGACCGGCCCCTCCACTTGACGGAATACGACGCCGTACCGATTATTGAGACGTGCAGAGTCAAAAAGAGGGCGCCGTGCATCTCCGCTCAGGGGCGGAGCTGATGCGCACTCAGATCTCCGACGACGAGCTGCGTGCTGCGCTGCAGGGGGCGAATCTCCCCACGCTGCTGGCCGCCCTGACGCAGCTCACCGGGGACGTGACCTGGCTCACTGGGCGGTTTCGCCCGAGCAGCGCGCTCGGCGTGGAGGACCACGACACGGGCGGACTCTCCGAGGAGCTGCAGCAGGCTGCGCGCGACGAGGCGTTTCCCGTGCTGCGCGCCTGGCACGACGGCCGCCTTGACGCTGCCCCGGCTCCGAGCCCGGAGCAGTTGGAGGAGTGGCTCAACCTCTCCCTCGGCGGGACGCAGCGCTTCCAGGAAGGATTCGGCGCGCTGTTGGCCGCCGAGCTGGGCATCGCGGACCGCGATCTCCCCGCCGATCCGACCAAGGTTTCCCAGCGGATCGAGGTGCTCATCCTGGGCGCCGGCCTGTCCGGCCTCTGCGCGGCGGTCAAGCTGAAGAAGGCCGGGATGGCGTTCACGATCCTGGACAAGAACAGCGGCGTCGGCGGCACCTGGCTGGAGAACACCTACCCCGGCTGCGGCGTGGACACCCCGAGCCACCTCTACTCCTTCTCCTTCGCCCAGAAGCCGACCTGGGCGCGGTACTTCGCCAAGCGCGACGAGCTGCACGACTACCTCGAACAACTGGCCGACGACAACGGCCTGCGCCCGCACATCCAGTTCGACTCCGCCGTCGAGGCGATGGTCTGGGACGACGTGGCGCAGCTCTGGCAGGTCACGGTCCGCGACAGCGGCGGCGGGCGGCGGATGCTCAGCGCCAACGCGGTCATCACCGGTGTCGGCATCCTCAACCGGCCCGCCTACCCGGACATCCCCGGCCTCGACACCTTCGAGGGCCCCTGCATGCACACCGCGCGCTGGGACAACTCGGTGGACCTGACCGGCAAGCGGGTCGTGGTGATCGGCACCGGGGCCAGCTCGATGCAGCTGGTGCCCAAGATCGTCGACGAGGTCGCCCATGTGACGGTCTTTCAGCGTTCTCCGCAGTGGGGTCTGCCCAACGCCAACTACATGCAGGACACCACCGACGCCACCAAGACGCTGATGGAGCACGTCCCGTTCTACATGGGCTGGTACCGCCTGCGCCTGGTGTGGAACTTCGGGGACCGGCTCTACCCGGCCCTGCAGGTCGACCCGGACTGGCCCCACCCGGAGCGCTCGGTCAACCGGACCAGTGACAAGCACCGTGAGTACCTCACCGACTACATCCGCAGCGAGCTCGGTGAGCGCCAGGACCTGCTCGACAAGTGCCTGCCGACCTACCCGCCCTATGCGAAGCGACCGCTGATCGACAACGGCTGGTTCCGCACCATGTGCCGCGACGACGTCACGCTGCTGACCGACCGGGTCGCCGAGATCCGACCGCACGGCGTCGTGGACTCCGACGGCGTCGAGCACCCCTGCGACGTGCTCGTGCTGGCCACCGGATTCCAGGCCGTGAAGGTGCTCGGCCCGATGGAGGTCCGCGGTCGTTCCGGCGCGACCCTCCGCGAGACCTGGGGCGAGGACGATGCCCGCGCCTACCTGGGCACGACGGTCCCCGACTTCCCGAACTTCTTCCTGCTGCTCGGCCCGAACACCTTCGCCGCCCACGGCGGGAGCGCGACCCTCACGATCGAGATGCAGATCCGCTACGTGATGCAGCTGCTGGCGTTGTTGGAGACCGGAGAGGTCAGCAGCGTCGAGGTCCGTCAGGACGTGCACGACGCCTACGACGCGCGGCTGTCCCCGGCGCTGGAGCGTTCGATCTGGGCGCACGCCGGGATGACCACCTACTACCGCAACGCGGCCGGGCGGATCGTGATCCCGATGCCGTGGACCAACGTGGATTTCCTGCAGATGACCCACGAGGTCGACCTCGACGACTTCGTCCTGGTCCCGGCGAAGGAGCCGGCCGGGGTGCCGGCCAACTGAGCCGCCCGGCAATGGCGACCGCGACCGTCGAGGTGGAGCCCGGCGTCAGCATCCACCTCCACGACCATCAACTCCCGGGTGGGACCGGTCGCCCGGTCGTTCTCGTCGCCGGGTTCGGCCTGAACTCCGAGTCCTGGCAGGGCCAGGTCCATCCGCTCACGCAGGCCGGCCACCGGGTGGTCGCTCTCGACGTGCGCGGCACCGGTCGGTCCTCGAAGCCGCTCGAGGGGTACGGCATGGACCGCCTCGCCGCCGACATCGTCGCGGTGCTGGACCATCTTGATCTGAACGAGGTCACGCTGGTCGGCTGGTCGTTCGGCGGCCAGATGGCGATGCGCGTCGCCGTCACCGCCCCGCAGCGCCTGGCCCAGGCCGTGTTCGTCGGCTCCAACGCCGTGCGCGCAAGCCGCAGCGAGGAATTTCCGTTCGGCGGTGACGGCGAGGACCTGGAGCGACGCCTGGTGCGGGCCGAGCGGACCAAGCGGGTCGAGACCCGGCGCCGCACGATCGCCTCGGCGTTCCGGGAGGAACCGGATCCCGACGTGCTCGGCTGGCTGCTGCGCATGCAGTTGCAGATGCCGTCCTGGGCGGCGATCGCCTGCTACCCGACCTACCTGCACACCGACCAGGTCGCGGACACCTCGGCGCTGAAGCTTCCGGTGCTGCAGATCATGGGCACCCACGACCCCGTGTCCCCGATCGACGGAGCGGCCTGGTTGCAGGAGCGGCTACCGAACGGGCGGCTGGTCGCGCTGGACTGCGGCCACTACCCGATGCTCGAGCGGCCGCTGGAGTTCGACCATGCCCTGCTGGAGTTCCTCGGAGAGGTCGCGTCGTGATCGCCACCGGGGAACACACCGTCCGAGCCGGACGGTACGAGCTTCACGTATCGGTCGAGGGCAGGCCGGCGCCCGGCGGAACCCCGCTGTTGCTCGTCAACGGCCTCGGCGGCGTGATCCGCATGTGGGATCCGCTGCGCCAGCACCTGGCCGGGACCTGCACCATCGCCTTCGACGCCCCGGGCGCCGGGAACTCCCCGACCCCGACGTTGCCGCAGAGCGTCGTCGGCGTCGCGCGGATGATCACCCGGCTGCTCGACGCCCTCGAGTTGCCCGAGGTGGACGTCCTCGGCTACTCCCTCGGCGGGGTCGTCGCACAACAACTCGCCTGGACGTCACCGAAGCGGATCCGCCGGGTGGTGCTGCTGTCCACCAACACCGGCTGGGGCAGCGTCCCGTCGCACCCGGTCGCGTTCAAGGGGCTGCTGTCCATGAAGCGCCTGCGCGATCCCGAGCATTACGCCGCACTCGCTCCCCAGCTGCTGGGGGGCGCCCTGCGGACCGACGCCGATCTCGCCCGCCGGGCCGGCGAGCTGCGCACCACCGAATCGCCGGACACCCGCGGTTACCTCTACCAACTGCTCAGCTGCACCACCTGGTCGACGATGCCGATGCTGCGCCTGATCCGCCAGCCCACGCTGGTCGTCAACGGTGACGACGACCCGCTGGCCCGCCCGATCAACGCCAAGGCCATCGCGGCGCTGATCCCGAACGCCGAGCTGCACCTGGTGCGCGGCGCCGGCCATCACCTGTTCCTGGAACGGCCGGACGAGGTCAGTTCCGTGGTCGCCACGTTTCTAGATGACGCTGGTCTGGAATCTGACGGCCTGGCAGGCTCGGGCTTCTGATGAGCAACGGCGGCCTCGATCTGCAGCGCTTGGTCCTCCGGGTGGACGCGGTGATCGGCCGCCGCCTCGAGGGCGTTCTGGGCACCCGCGGAGCCACCGATCTGCTACTGCGCGGCTTCCGGCTGCAGGGCTCGGCGCAGCGGCTGGCCGAACGCCCCGCTCGCGCCGTGCTCCATGCGCTCAACATGCCCACCCGCGGCGACGTCGCGCAGTTGCGCCGTCAGCTCGCCAGCACGCACGAGGAGCTGCGCGAGTTGTCGCGGAAGCTGGAAGAGACTCCTCCCGGCACTCCCCTTGGTCATGAGCGGTAGCACCGGACCGCTGCCGCAGATCGCCCGCGAGTTCGGGCGCACCGCAGCCCGGGTCCGCAACGGCGTGCGCTACGCCGCCGGCACGCAGTTCGCCCCGATCGGGCCGACCCCGAGCCGCGTCGTGTGGAGCGAGGGCAAGGCCGAACTGCGGCACTACAGCGGGCACGGGATCGGGCCGGAACCGCGGCTGGGGCCGCCGGTCATCGTTCTCGGCGGCCTGGTCGGGCGCTCGTACATCTTCGACCTGCACGAGGGCAACAGCTTCGTCACGCGCATGCTGAACGCCGGCTTCGACACCTTCGTCCTGGACTGGGGCATCCCCGACGCCGACGATTCGGCGAACACCCTCGAGACGTACCTGGCGCGCTACTTCCCCCGGGCGCTGCGCGCCGCGTGCCAGGAGACAGGCGCGGACGACGTCAGCATCATCGGGTACTGCATGGGCGGCACGATGTCGCTGCACGCCCTGGCGGCCAACCCGGCCTTGCCGGCCCGCAACCTGGTGGTGATCGCGACCCCCATCGACTTCCGGCACCTCGGTTCGATGGTGGACGCGGTCTGCGAGGGCCGGCTCGACCCCGCCACCGTGCTCGATCAGGACGGCAATGTGCCGGCCTCCCTGATCGCCGCCTTCTTCTCGGTGATGAAGCCGACCGCGCCGGTGGTCAAGTACGCGAACCTCGTGCAGAACCTCTGGAACGAGGACTATCTGAGGGGGTATCAGGCCCTCAACCGGTGCTTCGAGCAGCACGCCCCGCTGCCCGGTGCCGCGTTCGTGCAGATCGCCCACCAGTGGATGCGGGACAACGGCTTCGTGAGCGATTCGCTGCGCCTGAACGGCCGGGCCGTGCACCTGTCCGACATCGAACTGCCGGTGCTGATCGTCACCGGCGACCGCGACGAACTCGTGCCGGAAGGCGCGACGGCACCGCTGGCCGACCTGCTCACCGGCACCAAACCCGAGGTCCTCGTGCTCTCCGCCGGGCACGCCAGCCTCACCACCGGGCGCACCGCGGCGAAGCACACCGTGCCGCGAATCCTCAGCTGGCTGGCCGAGCACAGCGATCCCTGCGGGCAAAACAACCACTAGGCGTGACACGCCTAGTGGTGGTCAGGTGGTGTTGAGCAGCCCGCCGTCGACCAGCAGCGAGCTGCCGGTCATGTAGCGGGCGTGGTCGCTGCAGAGCAGCACGATGGCGTCACCGATCTCGTCCGGTCCGGCCGCCCGGCCCATCGGAATCGGGAACACCTGCGCGGCCGCCTCCGCCGGCAGCCCGAAGTCGCCGGTCACCAACTCGGTGAGGATGACGCCGGGGTGGATCGCGCAGACGCGGATGCCCTTCGGCGCCAGGGCCTGCGCGGCGGAGTAGGTCATCAGCTTGATGGCGCCCTTGGAGGAGCTGTACGCCGCGACCCCTGCGCTGCCTGCGATACCGAGGATGGAGGACAGGTTGATGATGACGCCGGCGCCCTTCTCGGCCATCCGCTTCCCGGCGGCCTGGGTGCCGAAGAAGGCACCCTTGGCGTTGATGTTCATCTGCCGGTCGTAGGCCTCCTCGGTGACCTCGAGGAAGTCACCGGGGATCACGATGCCGGCGTTGTTCACCATGATGTCGATGCCGCCGAACTCATCGGCCGCGGCGACCGCCGCCGCCAGGTCGGCCGGGCGCGAGACGTCGCACTGGACGAAGCGGCCCTCGCACGACCCGCCCTCGGCGACAGCGTCCTGGGTCGGCGTGCCACCCTCACGCGGGTCCTTGCGGACGTCGGCCACGATGACCGCCCTCGCGCCCTCGCGGGCCAGCGCCAGCGCCGCTGCGCGTCCGATGCCACTCGCCGCCCCCGTGACGACTGCCACCTTGCCGTCGACCAGTCCTGTCATCGCCGCTGCGCTCCTTTACGTCGCGAGAACTCCTCCCCTATTCTGCGACACATCGTCGCAATATTGCTAGAGGAGCCCGGGATGACTGCAGGAGCGCTCGACGGCCAGGTCGCCCTGGTCACCGCGGCTGCCGGGGCCGGCATCGGTAAGGCAACGGCCCGGGTCCTCGCCCTGGCCGGGGCGGACGTCGTGCTCACCGACCTCGACGCCGGCCGGACCGCCAAGGCCGCCGAGGCGATCGCGGAGGAGACCGGGCGCAACGTGATCGGACGTTCGCTCGACGTCCGCGACGAGGCCGCCATCGCGGCCCTGGTCGAGGAAATTCTCGCCGACCGCGGGCGCATCGACATCCTGGTCAACAACGCCGGGACCTCCGAGCCCGCGGCGCTGTGGGAGACCTCCACCGAGTCCTGGCACCGGGTGATGGACATCTGCCTGACCGGGCACTTCCTGCTGATGCGCGCGGTGCTCCCGCAGATGATCGAGCGAGGTTCCGGGGCGATCATCAACATCGCCTCGATCGAGGCCTGGACCGACGTCATCCCGAACAACGTCGTCTACCAGACGGCGAAGGCCGGCGTGGTCGGGCTGACCCGGGCGGCGGCCGCGCAGGTGGGTCAGTCCGGCGTTCGGGTCAACGGCGTGGCCCCGGGCCTGGTGCCGAATCCGTTTCTGGCGCGGATGATCCCGGCCGAGGACCTCGAGCGCCTCCAACAAAACATGGCGCTCGAGGTCACCATCACCCCCGAGGACATCGCCAACGCGGTGCTCTTCCTGGCCGCGGACACCGGCCGTTCGATCACCGGCGAGACGATCAACGTCTCAGGCGGCGCGTACATGCGCGCCTAGTCAGGCCGCCTTGTTCGCCTTCAGGTCCCAGCCCCCGTGCACGGCGGTGTCGAGGCTGCCGTCGGGCTTCTGCGGCTTGTAGTCGAAGGAGATCTTCGCGAAGTTCACGCTGAAGCTGTCCTGGGGGCCGCCGCCCCCGCTCGCCCCGGAGTTCTGGTACGAGCTGATCAGGACATCGGACAGCGTGATCTTCATGTACTCCTGGCTCCCCTCGCCGGCGCGCACCGCGAACAAGGTGACGGTCGGGACGCGCTTGCCGGTGGCGACAGCCTGCAGGAGAAGCGGCGAGGACTTGTCCAGGAGCTTGGCGAACGAGAAGTCCGAGAAGGTCACCTTCCCCGCAGCGGCGCCGCCGGTCCTCGCCGCAGATCCACTGTTGGTGGCGCCCCAGCTGAAGGAGTGGATCTCGATCTGGTTCTCGTGTCCCTTGGCCCGCGATTCCCCGGGTATGCCGTCGATCTTGAGGAAGAAGTCACTCGGGCCGTCGTTCGCCGCGGCCGACTCCTGAGCGACCAGGCCCATCATCCCGGCGAGGTCGGTCGGAGCCGCCCGGCTCGGGCCGCTCGGACTGTGCAGGAACAGAGCCATCATCACGGCCAGGACGGTCGCGACAGCCAGTGCGGACACGCGCTTGCGCGCGGTTCCGATGACACCGGAACGAAGCATGGTTCCCCCTTCTCACCAGGGCGCCCACGGCGGCGCCGCGGGCCTTCTCGACGCCGCGGACACTAGGTCGCGCCGGTGAAGCGCCGACAACGATTGAGCCGTGTGGGTGACGGGCCGGGTCGAGCAACCAGAATGGCCGGATGGATCTGGAGTTCACCGGCACCGTCCTCGAGTGGCGCGGACCGTCCCCGTTCTACTTCGTGCGGATCCCCGACGGTCCGGCCGACGAGATCCACGACGTGCGCAAGATGGCGACGTACGGCTGGGGCGTGATCCCGGTCGAGGCGCAGATCGGCGACGTCGCCTTCGAGACCTCGCTGTTCCCCAGGGACGACGGCTACCTGCTTCCGCTCAAGGTGGCGGTGCGCAAGCCGCTCGGGATCGGCGAGGGGGACGAAGTGACGGTGCAGATGACGGTGCTCCTGCAGCCGCGAGTAGCGTGCGGACACCCCAGCGAGGAGGCACGCGATGGCGTTCGCGGAGATCAACGGACAGCGGGTCTTTTACACCGACAGCGGGGGCGACGGCCCGGCCGTGATCTTCTCCCACGGGTTCCTGATGGACCACTCGATGTTCGACCCGCAGGTGGCCGCGCTCGCGCCAGAATTTCGGGTCATCGCGTGGGACGGGCGGGGCTTCGGCGCTACCGAGTTCGACGAGAAGCCGTTCACCTACTGGGACAGCGCGGGTGATGCTCTGGCCCTGTGCGACCACCTCGGCATCGACCGGGCGGTGTTCGCCGGGATGTCCCAGGGTGGCTTCCTGTCGCTGCGGGCCGCGCTGCTCGCGCCGGATCGCGTGCGCGCCCTGGTGCTCATCGACACCCAGGCCGGGGCCGAGCACCCGGAGAAGGCCGAGCTCTACGGCGACATGATCGAGGCCTGGGTCACCGTGGGGCCGGGCGACGAGCTGGCCAACATCGTGGCGGGGATCATCATCGACGACCAGGCCGAGAACGCGCGCTGGATCCCGAGGTGGCAGTCCGGCCGGCACGAGCTCGTGAAGGAGGCCGGGGTATGCCTGCTGACGCGGGATAGCATCCTGGACCGCCTCGGCGAGATCACCTGTCCCGCCCTGGTCATCCACGGCGACAACGACACGGCGATCGAGATGGACAAGGCGGAGGCGATGAGCGCCGCGCTGCCGGGCAGCGACGGCGTGGTGGTCATCGAGGGGGCCGCGCACGCGGCCAACCTGACCCACCCCGAGCCGGTGAACGCAGCCTTGCTGCCGTTCCTGCGCTCGCTGAGCTGACCGGCACGGGGAACCGCCCGCGCACCACCAGTTCGAGGGCGACCGCAACCGCGACCACCTCGGCGGCCATCAGCCCGAACAGGATCAGCACCTGAGCTGACGCCGCCTCACCGGCGCTGCCCCCGCCGAGCAGCACACCGATGAACGCCCCCGGCAAGGTCACCAGCCCGACGGTGCGGGTCTGGTCCAGCGGCGGGAACAGCGCCTGAACGGCCGAAGGGCGGGCGATCTCCAGCCCGGCCGCGCGGCAGTCCAGGCCGAGCGCCAGCGCGGCCTCGAACTCCCCGGCGCGGGTTCGCAGCTCGTCGAGCGCGCGCCGCCCGGCCTGACCGCTGGTGGTCATCGCGCCACCGATCACGATGCCGGAGACCGCGACGATCGCCGGCCCGGAGAACGGCACGGCGCCGGAAGCGAGCACCAGGACCAGGACCGGAACCGCGCCGGCGGCGATTGCCAGACCTGCCCAGTGCGCCGAGCGCCACCCGGCGATCCGCTGCGCACACGTCAGCGCGGCGGCCACGAGCATCCCGGCCACGAACAGCAGCGAGAGCCCGTCGGAGTCCAGCACGGCCGCGATCACCAGCGCGACGACGGTCAGCTGGACCGCCGCCCGGGCGCATGCGGTGAGGACCGCGGTTTCGACGCCGCGCAGGGCGACCCGCGCTGCCAGCGCAGCGAAGACCACCAGAAGTGCCGCTACGACGACCAGCGAGAGGTCCGGCTCGACGAGCGACATGGCGGCTCCCTACACAGGCGTCGCCCCAGGCTCCCAGAACACGGCTCGCTAGCTCACCACTGCAGCATCGGCGGCGGCCAGCACCGCGGTCAGGCTCTCGATCGAGTCGGCGAAGCCGCGGGGGCTGAACACCGTCTCTCCGTTCCACTCACCGACCTGCTCCGCCTCCACCGCCGCCAGGCTGCGCCAGGTCGGCTGGTCCTCCGCCATCTGGTCGGGCTGCACGGACCCTTCCCGGTTGTCGGCGAGGATGACGTCCGCCGGGAACTTGTTCGCTTCCTCCCAGCTCAGCTCCGCGTAGTACGGGTCACTGCCACCCGGGTCGACGATGTCCATCCCGAGCTCGACAAAGGTCTTCAGGTCCGGGTAGTCCCCGGACTTCGCCACGTAGAGCTGGTCCGTCCCGCCGGCCACGAACATGACCTTGAGCCCGTCCTTCTCGGCCAGGGTGTCCTTGAGCTTGGTCTGCGCATCCGCCAGGCGCGTCCGCTCCCGCTTCAGCTCATCAGTGTCCTGGGAGGCACCGAGGGCCTCGGCCAGGCGCTCGAAGGAGGAGACGACCGTGTCCGCATCAGTGCCGTAGGCCCACACCGCGACGAAGGGCGCGATCTTGCGCGCCTGCTCCACCTGGCCCTCGGCCAGCGGGTACGAGTCGATCTCGTCCGCGTTTCGCTGCAGCACGATGATGTCCGGGTTCAGCGCCGCCAGCTTCTCCAGGTCGGTCTCCTCGGCGCCGGTGTCGGCCACCTTGGAGACGTCGATGTTGCCCGCCGTCCCCACCGCCTTGCCATCGGCGTCCTTCAGCGGGCCTAGGGTTCCCACGACCTCGATACCGAGGTCCCAGAGCACCGCCGCCGCAGCGCTGTAGGCGACGATCCGCGTCGGCCGCTTGTCCAGCTCGATGACCTGGTCCAGATCGTCGGTGTAGCGCCACGGACCGTCCGCCGGCGTCGCGCTCGCCGAGGGCTCCTCGGTGGGCTCCGAGTCGCCGACGGACGCAGTGCCCGCATCGTCATCGTCGTCCGAACACGCCGCCAGCAGGACCAGCGCGGCGGACCCGGTCACGAACGTGCGGCGGTTGATTCCAGCGGGCGGCTTCACGACGACAACTCCTGATGGTTCGTCAGCTGGTAGGAGAGGCGCTCGGGGACGCCTCCTCCTCGGACTCGGCCTCGGAGGCGGAGCCGGAGCCGGAGCCCGATGTGTCGGACTCCGTGTGGTCGTCGAGCGCGGCCTCGATGAGCGCCTCGATCCGGTCGAGCACGTAGGGCAGGCTGAGCACCGAGTTGAAGGCGTAGGCGAACTCGATGTCGCCCACGGTCCAGACGACCCGGCCTTCCTTCATGGCGTCCAGCTGGCTGAAGATCGGATCGTCCTCGATCGTCTCCTGCCCGCCTTCAAGGTAGGACACCTGGTCCCAGACCAGCAGGTCCCGGTCGAGCAGGCTCGCCTTCTCCTTGCTCAGCTCGATGTAGAACTGGTCGGCCAGGTCGTCGATCTCTTGGGGGGTGACGAAACCGAGGCGCTGGAAGAAGCGGGAACGCGGGTCGTCCGCGGAGAAGGTGGCCAGCGCGTCGTTCGCGCCGAAGGTGGCGACCACCGACTCCTTGCCACCCCACTCCGGGTGAGCGTTCTTGATCTCGTCGAACTTCGCGTTGACCTCGTCGATGAGCTCTTCAGCCAGTTCGCTCTTCCCCAGCGCCTTACCGGTGATCTCCAGCTGGGCGTCCCAGGGGGTGCCGTAGTCGATGTCGCCCTTGGGATGGCCGATCGTCGGCGCAATCTTGGACAGCTGGTCGTAGCTCGTCTGGTCCAGGTCGGAGTAGACGCCGACGATGAGGTCCGGGTTCAGCGCGGCGACCTTCTCGAACTCGATGCCGTCATTCATCGTGAGGATCTCGACGTCCTTGCCGTCGCTGCCGGCCGCCTCCTCCGCCCACGGCCAGATCTGGTCGTCCTCGGGGCCGAACCAGTAGCGCACCGCGATCGGCTTCACGCCGAGGGCGAGGATCGAGTCCTGGTCCTGGTAGCCGAGCGCCACGACGCGGGTCGGCTCCTTCTCGACCGTGGCCGTGCCCCACTGGTGCTCGATCGAGACCGGGAACGCCGGGGCGGAACTCGGAGTCTCGGACGCGGCCGGCCCTGGCTCCGAGGCGGACGCGGAGGCGGCGTCGTCATCGTCGTCGCCACACGCGGCGAGACCGATCACGAGCGAGGCGACGACCACCGCTACAACCGAGGACGATCGCAGAATCCGACGGCGTGCCATCAGTACTCCTTCACCAACAGTTAGGGAAGGCTATCCTAACTGCTAGCCGAAGAACTCTCGTCCTGCTCATCGGCTTTGACCGCGTCGGCCAGATCGTCGATCAGCTCACGGAAGGCCCACTGCACGCTGAGGACCGAGGGGAACGCCAACGCGGTGGCCGGCCCGATACCGACACTGAGGAACGAGCCACGGGACACCGCCGGCACCCGGGTGAACAGGCTGGATTCCTCGAGATCGTTGAGCGGATCCGGCTCCGAGCTGGAGCTGGTGCCGTCGTACTGCGCTCCGTCGGCTTCGCCCAGCTCGAGCACGTCCTCCGGTGCGCCCGCAAAGCCCAGCTCCTGCAGGAAACGCATCGACACGTCCGAATTGCTGCTGATCACGTACAGCCCGTCGCCGGCGACGTAGTTGAAGAAGCTCGCCGTCTTGTCCTCGAACTCCGGGTGGTCGCTGCGGACGTCCGCCAGGGCGTCCTGCGACTCAGCGATCAGCCGGTCGCCGTCCGCCGTCTTGCCCAGCGCCAGCGCGATCTTGCTGAAGCCGTCCTGCCAGTCGTCAGAACCGGGGCCCTCGTCATGGGCGACCACGGGCGCGATGGCGTTCAGCATCTCCCAGCTCTCCTCGACCAGCGGGTAGGTGTTGGTGGCGAGCAGGACGTCCGGATCGAGTTCGGCGAGAGTCTCGAAGGGGAACTCGGCGTCGGAGTTGAACAATGTGGGCACCGCGGCGGACCCGATGGCGTCCTTCGTCCATTCCTGGACTCCGCCGTCGACGTAGGTCACCTCCGACATGCCCACCGGGATCACGCCGAGGGCGATCGCGGCGTCGGCGCTGGGGAAGTCGAGAGCGACAACGCGACTGGGCGCGGACGGGATTGTCACGTTCCCGGCGGACTGCTCGATGGTGACGAGGAAGCTGTCCGCCGAGGGCGAGGCCGAGGCCGTCGGCTCCTCCTGCGCGGTGGACGACGGGACGATGGGGTCGTCGTCGTCCGCGCAGGCAGCGAGCGGGCAGAGCAGGGCGGCGACGGCGAACGCCGCGAGCGCGCGCCGGGTTCGGGAGGTGCGCATTAGGACGGCTGACCAAAGCTGATTGCGGGTCAGCTTTGGACCCGGTCAAATCAGGCGCGCGCGAAGATCGCCGCCAGCCCCTGGCCACCGCCGATGCACATCGTCTCCAGGCCGTAGCGGGCCTCCCGGCGCTGCATCTCCCGGGCCAGGGTGGCCAGGATCCGCCCGCCGGTAGCCCCGACCGGGTGGCCCATCGAGATCCCGGAGCCGTGCACGTTCATCCGCGCGAAATCCTCCGGGGTGAAGCCCCATTCCCGCGTGCACGCCAGCACCTGAGCGGCGAACGCCTCGTTGAGCTCGATCAGGTCAATGTCGGAGAGCTTGAGTTCCGCCGCCGCCAGTGCCTTCGCGGTGGCCGGCACCGGCCCGATGCCCATGGTCTTCGGCGGCACTCCGCCGACGGCCCAGGAGACGAGGCGGACGAACGGACGCAGGCCGAGGGAGTCGGCGGTCGCCCGGGTCATCACGGCGCAGATCGAGGCGCCGTCGTTCTGCCCCGACGCGTTGCCCGCCGTCACGGTGGCATCCGGGTCGTCCCGGCCGAGGACCGCCTTGAGCTTGGCCAGCGACTCCACGGAGGAATCGGGCCGGATGTGCTCGTCGGAGTCGACGACGGTGTCGCCCTTCCGGCCCGGGATGGTCACCGGAACGATCTCCTCGGCGAAGATCCCCGCCTCGCGCGCCGCGGCGGCCCGGCGGTGGCTCTCGACGGAGAACTCGTCCTGCTCGGCGCGCGGGATCGCGTACTCGCGGCGCAGGTTCTCCGCCGTCTCCAGCATGCCGCCGGGCACCGGGTAGTTTTTGCCGCCGGCGGTGACCCGTCCGCGAGCGAGGGCGTCGTGCAGCATCACCCCGCCGGCTCCCTTGGCGCCCCAGCGCATCGAGGTCGAGTAGAACGCCGCGTTCGACATCGACTCCGCGCCGCCGGCAAGCACGATCTCGGAGGCACCGTCGCGAACCTGCAGCGCCGCGTAGATCACGGCCTGCAGGCCCGAGCCGCAGCGGCGGTCGATCTGCAGCCCCGTCGCGGTCACCGGCAGCCCGGCGTCCAGAGCCGCGACCCGGCCGATCGCCGGGGCGTCCATGGTCGGGTAGCAGTTGCCGAGAAGCACGTCGTCGACCCGCTCCGGCGGGATCCCGGTGCGCTCGATCAGCGCCTTGATCACGATGCTCGCCAACTCGTGCGGCGGCAGGTCCTTGAGACCGCCTCCGAAGCCCCCGACCGGGGTGCGCAGGGGCTCGCAGATGACGACGTCGGCCGGTGAGCTCATGCCCGCAGGGTAAACCGCGCCTTCCCGTGACCGGCGTCACGCCGGGAGCGGAGAAGATCTACCGGTGAAGCTGACCCGGGCGGAGCTCGACGCCTTCCGCGGCGCGACCTTGCCGGACCTGCTCGGCCCGGAGGTCAAGCTCCTCTTCGTCGGGATCAACCCGGGGCTGTGGACCGCGGCGGTGCAGGCGCACTTCGCCAAGCGCGGCAACCGCTTCTACCCGGCCCTGTACCGGGCCGGGATCACCGACCGGCTCATCGACGCCGCGGCCGGCTACCGCCCGGAGGACCTGGCGCACCTTCAGGACCGCGGCATCGGCATCACGAACGTCGTGCCGGTTGCGACCGCCCGGGCCGACGAACTGACGCCGGATCAGCTCGTGGCCGGAGGGAAAGCGCTGGTCCGCCGCATCCGCCGGATCCGGCCGACGGTGGTCGCGGTCCTCGGCGTCACCGCCTACCGCGCCGCCTTCGCCCGGCCCAAGGCCGCCGCCGGTCGCCAGGAGGAGGACCTCGGCGGCGCGCAGCTGTGGGTGGCCCCCAACCCGAGCGGGCTGAACGCGCACTCCCAACTCCCCGACCTCGCGAAGGCCTACCGCGAGATCGCCGTAGCCGCCGGCATTGCGGTGCTGCCCCAGCCGTAGCACTACGACGTCGCGGCAACCTTCTCGGCAGCGAGCTTGAGCTTGCCCAGGGTGGACGTCATGCCCTTGATGAGGTCCCGGTGGCGGTTCGTCGGGACGTCCATGATCCGGGCCCAGACCGGGATCTTGGTGACGGTGTAGGACTCGGTCACCCGAGTGCCCGAACCATCCGGCTCAAGCAGGTAGCGCCAGATCACGCCCTCCTTGCCGCCCTCCTCGGTGGCGAAAGCGAACTCGCGCCCGCGGTCGGCGGTCAGCACGCGGCCGCGCCGGGACCACTTGATGCGCCCACCAGGCCCGGTGTGGTTGCGCCCGATGAAGGTGGCGCCGGCGGTCGGGCCGGTCGCGTCGCCGGTCCACTCGACGCCGTGGCACTCCGGGCTCCACTCGCCCATGCGGGGCATGTCGGAGATCAGGTCGTAGACCTGCTCGGCGGATGCCGCCACCTCGACGCTCACGCTGTCCGTGGTCAACCACCAGCGCTGATTCTTGGGTGCCATGGCCCTGCTCCTTCCGTCCGACCTGGGGATGGCGAAAAGCTATGACCCATAGCTATAGCTGTCAAGAGATTCTTTAGCTAGAGTCTGTGCATGACCGAGGCCCCCGCTCAGCAGGACCGCCGTGCGCGCCGGCGCCTGGAGACCGTGGAGGAGATCCTCGACATCGCCGAGGCGGTGATGAATGAGGAGGGCGTCAACGGGCTGAACGTGTCCGAGGTGGCCCGCCGGCTCGGGGTGCAGCCGCCGTCGCTCTACAAATACTTCCCGTCGGTGCTGGCCCTCTACGACGCGCTGTTCGCGCGGGGGCATCGCGTCCACCTGGAGGTGATGCGCACGGCAATGGAAGAGGCGAACCCCGGGCTGGACGCGATCACCAAAGGCCTGGAGGCGAGCGGTCGCTGGGCGGTCCAGAACCCCGCGCTCACGCAGTTGCTGTTCTGGCGGCTCGTGCCGAGCTTCGAGGCGTCGGAGGCGGCGATGGCCCCCAGCGCGGAGATGGTCGGGCTGCAGCGCCGGGCGTTCACCGAAGCAGTTCGCCGCGGCGAACTCGGTCCCGAGGCCGACTCCGACGAGGCGGTGTTCCTCACCTCGACCCTGATCGCGGGCGTACTGATGCAGGCCTTCGCCAACGACCCGGGGGTGCCCTGGGGGCAGGGACGCTTCACCCCGGTGTTTCCCCGGCTGATGGCGATGCTGCCGGCGCTCTACCCACCGGGCTGATCAGCAGCCCGGAGCTTACGCAGCGTGCGAGTGGGCCTCGGCGCCGTCGAGCTCCCAGCGGAGTTCGAGCTTGCCGTCCTGACCCTTGACCCAGTGCGCCCGCAGCTTGTTGCAGGGCACCAGCGGAGTCTCGACGACCTCGTCGGCCTGCGGCGTGAGCGCCGCGGCCTCAGCGCGCTGCGAAGCCCGCAGGCGGCGAACGGACCGGAAACCCAACATGAACACAAGGTTAACCCACCGTGGCCGCTTTATGCACCACTGCGGACGCTGATACCGCCTGACCTGCGGCGTTTGTCCGATTTGTCTCAGCCGAACGGCGGACGCCCGAGGAGTGCGTCAGGCGCCGGTCAGCGCACCCTGGGCGGCTGCCAGGCGGTGCTCCTCCAGACCTTCCCGCTGCAGCCTGGGCCCGCTTCTGCAGCTCGGCGAAGTCGACCTTGGCCAGCGCCGGGTAGGCGTCGGCGACCTGTTCCAGCGAACGCCAGAGCAGCGCCTTGCCCTCGATCCCCATCGAGAGGATCTCGAACTCCATCAGCTGCTTGAGCGCGGGATCCCCGGTGACGGCTTCGCTGAGCTTGAGCCGGCTGACCTTCTCCCCGACCCAGCCCACGGCCTGCTTGAGCCTGTCCTGGGAGATCTCGAGGTCGGCCATGATCCGCTTCGAGGGTGGCCTTGTCCATCTCGATGTCGCGGGCCAGATCGGCCAGGAACGTGCCGAGCGGTGGCTTGCGGTACTCGTCGGCGATCCGTTGCGCGATCTCCGATCCGACGGCCGCGCCGGCGAGGTGGTCCTGCAGATAGGTGCTCAAGCTGTTCGTCGGAGCCATGTCCGACCTCCAGACGGAAGGAAACTTCGTCCTTCCGGTCTGCCCGCTGCGACCCCAGGTAGTCCGGTCAGCCAGGGTGGGTCCTGCACCTCTCAGACGGAGGCATCGATGAGCGGGGAACTCACGGGCCGTCGGGCCCTGGTCACGGGCGGCTCGGGCGGCATCGGCTTCATGATCGCCCGCGGGCTGGCCGCGGCCGGGGCCGAGGTGTTCATCTGCTCCCGCAAGGCGGAGGCCTGCGAGGCCGCAGCCAAGGAGATCTCGACGGTGGGATCCTGCACCCCGGTGCCGGCCAACGTCTCCCAGGAGGAGAGCTGGGCGGCGCTGGCCGACGCGATCGGGCCGGGGCCGCTCCACGTCCTCGTCAACAACGCGGGGGCCACCTGGGGCGCGCCGCTGGGCGAGTACCCCGCGTCCGCGTTCGACAAGCTGCTCCGGCTGAACGTCACCGCGATGTTCGGGCTGACCCAGACGCTGCTGCCACAGCTGCGCGCCGCCGCCTCCGACGCCGATCCCGCGCGGGTGATCAACATCGGCTCGATCGACGCGGTCCAGGTCCCCCGGTGGGACAACTTCGCCTACCCGGCGTCGAAAGCGGCCGTGAACCAACTGACGCGCCACCTCGCCGCCCGGCTCGCGGCCGAGCGGATCACCGTCAACGCGATCCTGCCCGGGCCCTTCGAGACGCGGATGATGGCGCCGATGATCCCGGACGAGGCCTCCCGCAACGCGCTCGTTGACCGGGTGCCGCTCGGCCGCCTCGGCGCAGGCCGCGGACATCGTGGCCGTGGCCAACCTGCTGGCCGGACCCGGCGGCCGGTGGATCACCGGAACGCTGATCACCGTCGACGGCGGCGCCAGCCTGTCCAGCGGGGTCGCCCTGAGTTCTGACTGACCATCAGGACACCGACCGCCTCGACGGGATCAGGTGATCCGGCCCGGTCCGGTGGCGGTGCTGGGACCGAACGGGGAGAAGCAGATCGTCGTCGGCGGAGTCGGATAGGTCAGGGCGTAGACGTCCCGCCCGTCGATGTCGGCGCACTCCTCCTCGTCGGCCGACCCGTCGACCACCCGCAGGACCTTGATCGCGTCGGTGCGCTTGCCCTGGGTGCAGGCGAAGCGGTCGCTCTTGGTCTGCGACTCGACGAAGCAGTCACCCTCGTCGACGTTCGGTATCAGGCAGAGCTTGAACTTCCCGAACGGCCCGCCCTCCTGGAAGTAATAGGCGTACACGTCCGAGGGACAGGCGGCGTTGGGATTGTCCAGCCGGACGCCGACCTGGTAGGCCGCGGCATCGTCGTCGCACCCGATCTTCTGGGCGTAGGCCTGCCCGACCAGCCCCCCCTCGGAGCCTCCTCGACGATGAAGTCGAGCAGTCGCCGGCCTTGGCCCGGGACGCGTCGGTCGTCACCACGAAGAAGGCGATCAGGCTGCCGAAGCCGATCACGACCACCGCGCGACGCTGACCGCCGCGATGGCGATGGTCGGCCGGTCTTGGGCTTCAGCTCCGGCGGCAACGGCGGCAGATAACCGCCCGGCGGCGGAGGTCCCCACGACGGCGGTGGTCCCCATGACGGCGGTCCCCACGACGGCTGGTTGCCCCACGACGGCGGTTGCTCGACGGCTGGTCGCTCCACGTCATGGCCGCATCCTGCCCCTCCCGCGAACGCGACACGCCTGCGCGACTAATCGCCAGCTCACGCCGCCACATTGCCTGTCGCGGACCCGAGGTGCAACGCTTCCGCACGCGCCCGCTCACGACGACTGCCTGGAGCCCGCCATGACCGACGCCGGAGTCACCGGCCTCACGCTGCTGATCGACGACACCCTCGCCGTGCTGGGCAACCTCACCGAGGAGGACTGGGCGGCCGAGTCCGGGTGCGCCGGCTGGACCGTGAAGGATCTGATCAACCACCTGGCCGCCACCTTCACCGTCGTCATCGACCCGGCCAACGCGCTCGACGGTGTCACTGCCGAGGTCAGCCTCGAGGCGATCAACAACGTGATGGTCGACGCCGGCTCCGACATGGACCCCGCCGACGTGCTGGCGTCCTACACCGAGCAGAAGGACGAGGCACTGGCGGCGGTGACCGCGCTGCAGGCACCGGAGTACCGCGGCGGCACCGCGGTGCTCGGCGACGTCGGAGAGTACGAGCTGCACTGGTTCGCCAACGCGCTCTGCTTCGACCACCTGTGCCACCTGCACGCCGACCTGCTCGCCCCGCGCGGACCGGTGAAGTCGATGGCGCCGATCATCGACGACGCCCGGCTCGGCCCCGCGCTGGACTGGCTGATCGAGGTCATCCCGCAGTGGAGCGGCGCCGACCTGGCCGCCGTGCTGACCGCTCCGGTCGACGTGGTGCTGACCGGCATCAGCACCAAACGCTTTCAGCTGCAGCCGGCCGGTACCGACCGGGTCGCCATCGAGCTCGGGGGATCCGGCGCCGGCGCCTCCATCAGCGGGGATTCCCTGGAGGCGGTCAGCTGGCTGACCGGGCGCAGCGACAAGACCCTGGCCACCAGCCTGGAGGGCGATACCGCCCTCGCCGCCGCGGTACTGGCGGCGATGAAAGCGGTCTGAAAGGTTCTGAGCCTTCCGGGGTGCCCCGGAGCGGGTCTAGCGTCGGCCACGACGGTTGCCGACGAAGGAGTCCGCAATGACCGCACCCACCGACACCTTTGACGAAGCGCGCGCCGAGGAGTTCGGCGGCCGCGTGTTCGGAATGCTCAGCGACAGCATCACGGTCCTCATGATCGACCTCGCCGGCCGCACCGGCCTGTTCGCCTCCCTGGCGGAGGGGCCAGGCACCAGCGCCGCGTTGGCCGAACGATCCGGGCTGCAGGAGCGCTATCTGCGCGAGTGCCTCGGCGCCCTGGTGACCGCGTCGATCGTCGACTACGACGCAAGCACCGGCACCTACTCCCTGCCCGCCGAGCACGCTGCCTGTCTCACCGGCGGAAGCGCGACCGACATGTCGCCGCTGGCGCGGGTCACCAGCCTCGCGGCCCAGCACGTCGGCGGCGTGGCGAAGGCGTTTCGCGAGGGCGGCGGCGTGCCCTACGAGGCCTTCCGTCCGGAGTTCACCGAGGTGATGGACGGCATGTCGCGCGGCCTGATGGACGGTCACCTGATCGACGACATGCTTCCGCTCGATCCGACCCTGCCCGGTCGGCTCGAGCGCCGGCGTGCGGGTCGCCGACGTGGGGTGCGGGACGGGGCACGCCATCAACCTGATGGCGGCGACGTTCCCGGCCTCGACCTTTCACGGCTTCGACTTCGCGGTCGACGCGGTCGAGGCCGGCCGCAAGGAGGCGGCCGAGATGGGCCTGGCCAACGCGACCTTCGAGGTCCGCGACGTGGCCGCCCTGCCCGAAGCTTCCTTCGACGTCGTCTTCGCCTTCGACTCCATCCACGACCAGAAGGATCCGGCCGGCGTGCTGCGCGCCATCCACGACGCGCTCGTGCCCGGTGGGCAGTTCGTGATGATGGACATCAAGGCCAACAGCGCGCTTGAGGACAACATCGGGAACCCGTTCGCACCGCTGCTCTACGGGATCAGCACCCTGCACTGCATGACCGTGTCCCTCGCGCTCGGCGGTGCCGGGCTCGGCACCGTGTGGGGCGAGCAGCTCGCCCGACAGATGCTGGCCGACGCGGGCTTCACCGTCGACGCGGTGCACGATGTCCCCGACGACCCGATGGACTCGATCTACCTGGCGCGGCGAGCCTGAGTCAGGCGGACGGCCTTTACGTCGCGATCCCGTGCACCGGCTCGAGGGCCGCCGGCAGATCGGTCTCGCCCAGCCGCGTCCGCATCTCGATCTCCAGGTCACGGCAGATCTGTGAGATCGGCACGTCGTTGGCGTTGCCCTCGAAGGGGTTCGAGGTGGCCTCACCGACCTGGTCGAGCGAGAAGTACACCCAGCCGACCAGGACGCTGAACGGCACGCTCAGGCAGGTCATCGTGGTGTCGACCCACCCGCCGTCGCTCACTTCGGCGAAGACCGGGACGGCGCCGAAGGGCAGCAGCGTGCAGAAGATCGCGACGAACATCGTGCTGACGATCGCGTACTGGCGCGGATAGGGCGTGTTCTTGATGCGATCACACCGCGCCTGCTGGTCGTGGCAGTCGCGCAGCAGCTTCTGGAGTTCGCTGAAGACCTGGGTGGGGATCGCCTCCCGCTTGAGGAGTGCATTGATCTCCGCGGCCTGGTGGTGAAGCAGCTCCAGCGCCGGCTGCGGGCGGCCCACGACCAGTGCTGCGTCGCTTCCCAGGAGGCGTTCGAGCTCCTGCTGCAACGAGGCCGAGTCCTCCTGGATGTGGTACCGGCGCAGGCGGAACTCCCGGTTGGCCGGTCGGCTCATCTGCTCCCAGGGCATGGGGCGGCGCAACGAGAAGCGCAGCGCCGTCAGCCAGGCGAGGTGCCGGCGGATCACCCGTCGCGCGGTGTCGCGCTCGAAGAAGTCACAGCTGAGGCTGGCCAGCATCCGGCTGATCGCGGCGATGGAGGCGAACGCCTGCAGCGCGTCGGAGCTGCGCTGCAGCACCTGGGAATTCTTGAAGCCGGTCACCAGCGCCACGGTGGTGCCGAGCACGACGACGATCGACCACGGGATCGAGAGGCCGTCGTCCGGCGGCAGCGTGTAGGCGGCGAGCGCCAGGAGACTCACGGCGAGCATGTAGAGCGCGCTGCGCCGGGACCAGCGGACGAAGTCCGTCAGCCGATAGGACTGTCCGACATGCACGGCGCCTCCCGTTCGCTCTCGTCGATGACCGCGCCAGGCAGCCTAAGGTGACCGGCATGACCTCCTGGCTGTTCCTCGCAGGGGCGATCGCCACCGAAGTGACCGCGACGATGTGCCTGCGGGCATCGGAGGGCTTCTCCAAGGCCGGCTTCACCGCGGTGGTGGTGGTCGGCTACATCGCCTCGTTCTGGTGTCTGTCCCAGTCGCTGGAGCGCGGGATGTCGCTCGGCGTCGCCTACGGGGTCTGGTCCGGCATCGGCGTGGCCACCGTCGCGGTGCTCGGCAAGATGATCTTCGACGACGGCCTGAGCGCGGTGACGGTCGGCGGGATCGCGCTGATCATCCTCGGCGTGGTCGTGGTCCAGCTCGGCGGGACGCACGCGGAGGCCTGACGGGCCGTCAGTCCGGCAGCTTGGGTACCTCGAAGCCGGTGTGCCGGCCGAGCAGCACGGCCCGGTCGATCGCCTTGGTGCCGAACCGCTCCCGCACGGCGTCCAGGGTGAGCGTCCAGGTCGGCGATCCCGGCGGCCATCGGGGTCTCGGTGCCCGGCCGCGGGAACGGCAGCGCCAGCTGCACGGCCTGGGCGTCGTCGAGGTCGGAGACCGAGACGCCGACCAGGGTGAGACCGCGCTCGGCGACGAGCGGCTCCGCCGTCGCCAGGAGCGCCTGGATCGCGGCCAGCACCGCGGCGGTGTCGTCGGTGGGCGCCGCGAGGGTGTGCGAGCGGGTCACCGAGGTGAAGTCGTCGAAGCGCAGCCGGAGCACGACGGTGCGCCCGACCCGATGTGCGGCCCGCACCCGGCGCATCACCCGGTCCACGATCGCGATCACCAGCGCGTCGACCTCTGCCGGAGTGCGCCGGCCACGGCCGAAGGCGGACTGCGAGCCGATCGACTTGCGCCGCCGTCCGACCACGATCGGGCGCGGGTCGTGGTTGTGCGAGAGCGCGAACAGTTGACGGCCGGCGGCCGGCCCGAGCATCGAGGTCAGAACGTCCGGGGCCAAGCGTCGCGACCTCGCCGACGGTGTGAATGCCCCGCTCGGCGAGCTTGCCGGTGGTGACCGGGCCGACTCCCCACAGCGCGCCGACCGGCAGCGGATGCAGGAACGCCAGCTCGGTCTCGGCGGGCACCAGGAGCAGCCCGTCCGGCTTGGCCTGGCGGCTGGCCACCTTCGCCAGGAACTTGGTCCGGGCGATGCCGACGCTGATCGGCAGCCCGACCTCGTCAGCGATGCGGATGCGCAGCCGCATCCCGATCTCGGCGGGCGTTCCGGAGAGCCGGCGCAGTCCGCCGACGTCGAGGAATGCCTCGTCGATGGAGATCCCCTCCACCAACGGGGAGACGTCGTCGAAGATCGCGAAGACCGCCTTGCTGGCCTCGGTGTAGGCCTCGAAGCGAGGCGGGACGACGACCGCGTGCGGGCACAGCCGGCGGGCCATCGCCCCGCCCATCGCGCCCTGCACCCCGTAGGCCTTGGCCTCGTAACTGGCCGCCAGCACGACCCCGCCGCCGACCAGCACGGGCTTGCCCCGCAACGCCGGGTCGTCGCGCTGCTCGACCGAGGCGTAGAAGGAGTCCAGATCGGCGTGCAGGATCGACGCCTCGCGGCGGTCAGCGCTCTTGACCCTGCCCATCGAACATATGTTCGCATGACGGGCCGCCACTCTGTCCCGTACTCGTCGTGCAGCCGGACCCAGTCCACACCGCCGCCGAGATCGGGCATGCCGTCCCAGCCCTCGCCGCGGCCGCAGGGCGTGAGGTCGAGCCACATGTAGGTGCCGAGCAGCAGTTCCACCCCGCGGCCGTAGGTGGAGTAGGTGTGCAGGACCTGCTCTTCCTGGGGGTCTGTCGCGCCGGCCCGCAGGAAGACCGAGACACCGTTGAGCTCCTCGGCCTGCGCCAGCGAACCGAGCCCGGCCCGGCGCAGCTCCTCGGCGCTGCGGTAGTTCCAGAGCACGGGCGCGATCCGCTCGTCGAGCGAGACGCCGAAGTCGTAGTTGAAGGTGCTGCCGGCCGCGGAGTACCAGGGGAAGGTCCACCCCATCCGGGCGGCGAACGCCGCCAGCTCGGGGTAGGGCGCCCGCGAGACCGCGACCAGGGTCGTGTCCCGGGCGTGCAGGTGCGTGAGGTTGCCGATGGCGTCGGCGTGGAACGCGCAGCCGGCACAGGAACGCCCCCAGCCGGGGCCGAACATCAGGTGCAGGACGATCAGCTGGCGGCGGCCGTCGAACAGCTCGGCCAGCGTCCGCACGCCGTCCGGGCCGGAGAACTCGTAGGGCTGCTCGACCCGGACCGCGGGCAGCGCCCGGCGAGCCCGGTTGATCCGGTCCCGCCAGCGGGTCTCCTCCTTCTCCAGCTCAAGGAGGGCCCGCCGCGCGGCCAGCCAGGTGGCGCGGTCGACGACCGTGGGTGGTGTCCCCATGCCTGTTACGACCGGCCGGACGGGCCGAACTCATCGCTCAGGCGGACGCGACCAGGTCGTCGGGGTGCTCGGGCAGCCCGTAGAGCGGGAAGAGCCGCCCGGCGTCGAGGAAGAAGTTCAGGCCGACGATGCGCCCGTCCCGGACCTCGACGACGTGGATCGCCCACGGGTAGTAGGAGGTCTTGTCCTCGGTCTGACGCCACTGCGCGAACGCCGGCATCCCGTTGGCGTTGACCGGGACGACCCGCGAACCCTCGCACTGCGAGCCGGGGCCGGTCATCCAGGCGTGCACCTGCGCCGGACCGCTGAGCCACATCGGATACGGCGGCATGCACATGGTCGCGTCCTCGTGGAGCAGCTTCACGAGCCCGTCGATGTCGTAGCGGGTGAACATGTCGAGGTAGCGCTCCAGCAGTTCGCGCTGGGCGGCGTCGGTCGGCTCCAGCGTCTCGGCCTCCGTGACCGGGGAGTCGTCCATCGTCGCCCGCGCCCGCTGCAGCGCACTGTTCACCGACGCCACCGACGTCCCCAGCAGCTCGGCCACCTCGGCGGCGGACCAGCGCAGCACCTCGCGCAGCAGCAGGACGGCGCGCTGGCGCGGCGGCAGCTTCTGCAGCGCGGCGACGAACGCCAGGCGCACGGACTCCTTGGCCATCGCGGCCTCGGCCGGGTCGACGACGCCCGGCAACGTGCGGGCATCCACCGACGGCTCCACCCAGACCGTCTCCGCCGTCGGCGCGGCCAGCGTGCCCAGCGCCTCCGAGCAGGGGCCGAGATCCATCGGCCGCGCCCGCTTCTGACGTGCCGTCAGCATGTCGAAGCAGACGTTGGTGGCGATGCGGTACAGCCACGACTTGAGCGAGGACCGGCCCTCGAAGGAGTCCTGGGCCTTCCACGCGCGCAGCATCGCCTCCTGGACCGCGTCCTCGGCCTCGAAGCTCGATCCGAGCATCCGGTAGCAGTAGCCGGTCAGCCCGACGCGGTGCTGCTCGAACTCGGCCATCCCACCGTCGGCCGGGGAGGTGGCGGTGCGAGCGACGGTCGCGGTCATGACGGGTCTCCCGGGTTCTAGGCGACGCGGGTGGCAGCGGACGCGTGTCCGAGCCAGGTGTGACGGTTTCCGGCCCAGCACCAGCCCAGCTTGGCCGCGCCCTTGCGCTCACGGCCATCCTTGCCGGTACCGCCGCTGATCCACAGCGCGGGAACCCGGCGGTCCCCGCAGCGCGAGCCGAGCAGCATGAAGCACTTGTTGGGTTCGAGCAGGTCGGGCTGTGCGGTCACCAGCGCGATGCCCTCGACGATGGTCAACGGAGTGCGCCCTCGCTTCGCGATCTCCGGCAGTGCCTCGTCCGGCGACCAGTTGAGGTACTCGTCCCCACGTTCCACCCCGGTCAACCGGTACGGCGCCTCCGGGACCTCGAGCCCGTCGATCGGGCTGAAGCGGTCCCAGTCAGCCAAGTCGGCCGAGACGAAGCCGGGCTTCCCAGCGAGCGCGATCTCCGCCATGGCCCCCGGCAGATCGATCGTTCCCGCCGGCACCAGTACATCCGCCATCGCTGCTCCCCTCGCCGCTGCCTCGGACGCACCACGAGACGAGTGGGCGGTCCGAGGAGTTCCGACGCTGGGCACGATCTAAGGTTGTTATTTGCAACCATTGATTGTCAAGTGAACTTCTGCTTAGCATTCGAACCATGGCGGAACGAAGCTACGGACAGTTCTGCGGCCTGGCCCGCGCACTGGACCTGGTCGGCGAACGGTGGGCGCTGTTGCTAGTGCGGGACCTGCTGGTCGCGCCGAAGCGCTTCACCGATCTGCGCCGCGGGCTGCCGAAGATTCCCTCCAACGTCCTGAGCACCCGGCTGCGCGAGCTGGAGGAGGCGGGCGTGGTCCGGCGCCGCGTCCTGCCCCGCCCGGAGTCCGGCGTCGTCTACGAGCTCACCGAATACGGCCAGGAATTAGAAGAGGTCGTGCTCCGGCTCGGCACCTGGGGCGCCGCCCGCCTCGGCGAGCCCCGTCCCGGTGAGGTCCTCACCTCGGACGCGATGGTGATCGCGCTGCGGGCCATGTTCCGCCCGGCGGGCGCGGCCGGTCTGCACGCAGCCTTCCAAATTGAACTCTGTCAGTTCGATCTCGGCCCGGTGGTCTTCCACGCCCGGGTCGACGACGGCGAACTGCGGGCCGGGGCCGGCCCGCTGGCGGGGGCGGATCTGATCATCTCCGGCGGGCCCGAGACGCGGGCGCTGTTCGCGGGCGAGGTGGGGGCGCGCGAGGCCGTCGAGGACGGGCTGGTCCGGCTCGGCGGGACGGCCGACGACCCGGTCGCACTGCTGGAAGCCTTCACCGAGGCGTTCCGGCTCGGCGACCGGTCCCCGGCCGCCGCCTGATCTGCGCGAGGCTCTAGTCCTCGAAGAGGTCGTCGTCCTCGCGGTAGTTGAACTCGTCGCCTTCCTCCTCGGGCTCCTCCTCGGGAAGCTCTTCGAGGGTGCAGACCACGACATGGGTCGCGGCCCAGCCCTCGCCCTGCGGCTGCTGGGAGATGGTCACCGCGCCGTGCACGCTGCCGTCGCCGAAGACGCCGGCGTAGGTGACCTGGTCGGAGAAGGAACTGCGGGGCTCGAACTTGACCAGCTGGATGACCTCGGTCTCCCCGGTGCCGACCAGTGCGGCCAGGGCAGCGTCCGCGTCCGGGTGCGCCTGCTTCCAGTCGATGTCCTCGAGCGCGTGGAATCGCACCGAATAGGCCTCGTGGATGTCGCAGTTGACGACCTCGTCGACCGGATCCCGCTGCTTGGTCATGGGGGCGTTCTTCCTTCTGATCAGTTCTGTACTCCGGATGGGGCGAAATCCGGACCAATGCAGCATGCCACGGGCTCAAGGTGCCCATCAGTTAGGCCCCTAAGCTGACGCCCATGAGCGACTACGTGGCGATCAACGTGCTGTCCATCCCCGAAGGGATGGGTGCCCACCTGGAGGAGCGCTTCAGCGCCCGCGCCGGAATGGTGGAGGGCTCCGAGGGCTTCCGCGGCTTCCAGCTGCTGCGTCCCAACGAGGGCACCGACAAGTACTTCGTGTTCACCCGCTGGGAGTCCAAGGCCCACTTCGAGAAGTGGCGCGACGGCATGGGCGCCGCGGCCCACAACGCCGAGCGTCAGCAGGGCGGGCCGATGGCCGCCTCCGGCGCCGAGCTGTGGGCCTTCGACGTCGTGCTCGACGTCGCACCCAGCAGTTAGGCAGCCAGCGCCGAGACCGACGAACCGTCGAGCAGGACGGCCGCGACGCCCTTGCGATCGTCGTACATCGGCATGTGGCCCCACCCGCGCGGCGAGAGCCAGCGGGTGTGGGCCGGCAGCTCGCCGCGGTGGCGACAGCCAGGGCCGAGGATGACGTCGCGGGTGCCGAACGCGATGGTGATCGGCACGTCGATGTGGTGGCCGTCGCAGAAGCGCTGCCCGGACGCCGAGGCCAGCGTGAGCTTGAAGGCCTCCGAGGCGAGCATCGCGCTGGTGTCGGCCAGGATCACCGTGCGCGGTGTCTTCCAGGGCCTGCCCATCACGTTGGCGGTCAGCGCCACCCGCAACGGCGTGACCCGCATCAGCGGGGGCATCAGCGGGCCGAGGACCGCGGGGATGTCGTGGATCCCCATCACCTGCCACTTGGTGTAGCGGGGCACCCGGCGCCGCCACAGCCCGGCCGGCGCGATCCCGGTGACCGAGGCGGCCCGGCCGGCCTTGGCGATCTCCAGGGACACCCACCCACCGAGGGAGTTGCCGCCGTAATGCGGGCGGTCCAGCCCGATCTGGGCGCAGAAGTCGGCGACCGTCTCGGCGATCCCGGAGGCCTTGAGGTCCTGTCCCTCGGCCAGTCGGGTCGCGCCGAAGCCCGGCAGATCGATGGTGATGATCTCGCGGTGCGGAGCCAGCAGAGGCACGATCGGGTCCCACATCTCCCGGCGCCCACCCACGCCGTGGAGTAGCACCAGCGGCGGGCCATCCCCGGTGCGGGTGTGCTCCAGGATGATCTTCTTCCTGCGTGCCGCCATCGGGCGTATCTCCTTGCTGGGAACACAGCCGAGCTGGCTTGATGTTACCGGCGAGTATGGTAGGTTACTCGTCAGTAGGTGAGAGTAGTTCGCTGCTCTGCTGAGCTTCGCACACCAGATCCGGACCCACCGTCCACAGGGGGACGCGATGAGCCACTACAAGAGCAACCGCCGCGACATCGAGTTCAACCTGTTCGAGGTCCTCGGCCGCGACAAGATTCTCGGCCACGGCGCCTACGAGGAGATGGACCTCGACTCCGCGCGTTCGATCCTCGACGAGATCGAGCGCCTGGCGGAGGAGGACCTCGCCCCATCGCTGATCGACTCCGACCGCAACCCGCCGGTCTTCGACCCGAAGACCAACTCGGTGGTCATGCCGGAGGCGTTCAAGAAGTCGATGAACGCCTACATGAACTCCGAGATGTGGCGCCTCGACATCCCCGTCGAGCTCGACGGCACGCGCGCGCCCGCCTCGCTGCGCTGGGCGGTGCAGGAGATGGTGCTCGGCGCCAACCCGGCCGTGCACATGTTCGCGGCCGGCCCCGGCTTCGCGAGCATGCTCTACAAGAACGGCACCGACGCCCAGAAGACGCTCGCCCAGTACATGGTCGACAAGCGCTGGGGCGCCACGATGTGCCTCACCGAGCCGGACGCGGGCTCCGATGTGGGCGCCGGCCGCACCAAGGCCACGGCGCAGGCGGACGGCAGCTGGCACATCACCGGCGTGAAGCGCTTCATCACCTCGGCCGAGCACGACATGGCCGACAACATCGTGCACTTCGTGCTGGCCCGCCCCGAGGGCGCCGGCATCGGCACCAAGGGCCTCTCGCTGTTCATCATCCCGAAGTTCCTCGTCGACGCCGACGGCAACATCGGTGAGCGCAACGGCGCCTTCGTGACCAACGTCGAGCACAAGATGGGCCTGAAGGCCTCGACGACCTGCGAGCTCACCTTCGGTGACTCGATCCCCGCCGTCGGCACCCTGCTCGGCGACGTGCACGACGGCATTGCGCAAATGTTCCAGATCATCGAGAACGCCCGGATGATGGTCGGCACGAAGGCGATCGCCACGCTGTCCACCGGCTACCTCAACGCGCGCGACTACGCCAAGGAGCGCGTGCAGGGCGCGGACCTGACCCGGTTCACCGACAAGGCCGCCCCCAAGGTGACGATCATCAATCACCCCGAGGTCCGCCGCTCGCTGATGATGCAGAAGGCGTACGCCGAGGGCATGCGCGCACTGGTGCTCTACACCGCGAGCATCCAGGACGGCCTCCACGCCGCCGAGGCCCTGGGCGAGGAGCGGGACTCCGACGCCGAGCGCCTCAACGACCTGCTGCTCCCGATCGTGAAGGGCGTCGGCTCCGAGCGCTCCTACGCGCTGCTCTCCGACGCGCTGCAGATCTTCGGTGGCTCCGGCTACCTGCAGGAGTACCCGCTCGAGCAGTACATCCGCGACGCCAAGATCGACACCCTCTACGAGGGCACCACGGCGATCCAGGGCATGGACTTCTTCTTCCGCAAGATCGTCCGCGACTCGGGTCAGGCCCTGACCGGCCTGGCCGCCGAGATCGAGGCGTTCGCGACCGCCGAGGGCCCGCTGGACATCGAGCGGGCACTGCTGGCCCGTGCGCTGGAGGACGTCCAGGGCATCGTCGGGACGATGGTCGAGTCGCTGACGGGCGCCATGGGCGAGGTCACCGAGATGTACAAAGTCGGCCAGAACACCACCCGGCTGCTGATGGCCACCGGTGACCTGGTCATCGGCTGGCTCCTGCTCCGCGGCGCCGAGGTAGCGCTCACGGCGCTGGCCGGCGACGTCTCGGCCCGTGACCGCAACTTCTACGAGGGCAAGGTCGCCGCGGCCAAGTTCTTCGCCGCGCAGGTCCTGCCCACGCTGACCGCCCAGCGGATCATCGCCGGCACGGTGGACAACGCGCTCATGGACGTCCCGGAGGACGCCTTCTAGAACGCTTGCAGGGATTTCCCTGCCGGGTGAGGTGTACGAGTGCCTTTGCCCGGGTAATCGTGGGGGGACCGCCGCTGATCGTCGCTGCGGTCCCTCGCACGATTCCGGGCTTACAGGGCACCTGGTGGGGGTTTCCTGTTCGCCACCGGCCTGGTCGCAACACCGGCACCAGCGACCGGCCCCGATACGGGTGAGGCGAAGCGGATCGGCAGCCGCTCGCCTCACCCGTATCAACTTAAGCGCCGATGAGCTCCAAGCCGGCCCACAGGGCGACGGTGGCGCCTACAAGAGCGAACGGCACTGTCACCAGCCCGTGCACAGTGAACGTGGCCAGCCGCGGGTTCTCCCCCTCGCGGCGGGCCACCTTGAGCCAGAGCATTGAGGCCAGCGATCCGACGTAGGTCAGGTTCGGGCCGATGTTCACGCCGAGCAGCAGCGCCAGCGCCGGACCGGCCCCGGCCTCCGGACTCGCGGCGACGACGATCGGGACCAGCAGCAGCGTCGCCGGCAGGTTGTTCAGGAGGTTTGGCGGCGAGCGCGCCCACCATGGCGATCATCAGAAGTCCGGCGAGGGTGTCCGGCTGGTCGACCAGACCGTCGACCGCGTCGCCGAGGCCCTCGTCGGTTGCGGTCCGGACGACGACCGCCAGGCCGGCGACGAAGAGCAGGGAGCCTGGCTCGCACCACCGCACCAGGTCCATGGCCGGCACTTTCCGACGGACGATCCGCGGAGCGCCCAGCACCAGCGCTCCGGCCGCCGCCACCCACCCGGGTTCGGTGTCCAGGGGCGAACTGGCGACCAGCCCCGCCAGCGTCGCGGCTAGCACCGCGAGAGCGAACCACGGCGTCGGCTCCACCGGAACCGGCCCGGTCGGACGGCCCGGTCTCGACAGGTCTCCCGCGAAGCACAGCCGGGTGCCCACGTACTCGACGATCAGCACGACGAGCAGGGGCAGCACCATCAACGCCGCGAACCGCGCGAACGAGAGTCCGGTCGCCTCGTCCGCCAGCAGGTTAGTCAGGTTGGAGACCGGGAGCAGCAGCGACGCCGAGTTGGCCAGGTGCGCAGTCGCGTGCAGGTGCGGGCGAGCCGAGACCCCGACCCGGACCGCGGCAGCGACCACGACCGGGGTGAAGAGCACGACGGTGGCATCCAGGCTGAGGACCGTCGTGATCGCGGTGCCGACCACCAGCACCCAGCCGAGCAGCGAGCGCGGGCTGGAGCCCGCGGCGCGGGAGAGCACGGCCCCCGCCCAGCGGAGAGTCCCTCCTTCGCGCAAAGTCGGCCAAGAACAAGCACCGCCGCCAGGAAGCCGAGAGTCGGGGCGAGCGCCTCGATCTCGTCCCGTGCGGTGTCGATCGACAGGGGGCCCGCGACGCACAACACGGCGGCGGGGACGGCGACGACGGCCTCGGTGAACCCGAAAGGTCGCGCAATCGCAGCGGCGAGTGTGACGCCAAGCAACACGAGCGCCACCACCAGCCCCATGGTGCTCTCCTGTTTTCCGATGCAGCGTCAGGTCCGTCCCGCATCCGGAGATGCCGGGTCCATCCTTCCGGGGAGAACACCAGTTATCGGAGGTGCATCTACCGGGCGTGGCGGTCTCGTTTTCCCAGCGCAAGACGGAGAAGATGATCTTGGTCGACGCTCAAACCGGCGAAGACCGAGTAGCGTGCCGCTACCAAGGCAGGAGTAATCTTCGGCCTTTCAAGTTGAAGATCTTGGACGGCACCGCTACCGCCGGCGGTTTCCCCGACAGGCGAGGACGAGGTCCATGACCCTCCAGCAATACGAGAGCGGCACCGCAGCACCGCTGCAGCCACTGCGCCGTGCACCCATGCAGCGCCGCAGTGTGGAGCGCGTGCAGCGGATGCTCGACGCGGCCCAGCAGTTGGTCGCCGAGGTCGGGTACGACGCGCTGACGACGACGCTCATCGCCGAGCGTGCGGACGTCTCGATCGGCTCGCTGTACCAGTTCTTCCCGGACAAGCAGGCCGTGGTGCGCGCCGTTGCATTGCGCAACCTGGAGCGCTTCACCGAGCGCCTCACCGACCTGGCGGGCGGGTCCGACAACCCGACGTGGTGGGACCTCACCGCTGCCGTGCTCGATGAGTACGTCGCGATGCACCACGACATCCCGGGCTTCCAGACGATCCGCTTCGGCGACGTCGCGGACCTGCACCTGCTCGACCCGGTGCGGGACAACGACAGTGTCGTGGCCGAGCGCTTCGTCAAGCTGATCCGCCCGACGGTCGACGTTGCGGAGGACGTCGATCTCGAGCTCGACATGGTCATCGCGGTGAAGATCGCCGACGTGCTGACCCGCTACGCGTTCGAACGCGATCCGGCCGGCGACAAGGTCGTGCTCGACGAGGCCAAGCGTCTCGTCCGCGCGCACCTGGCCCGCCGCTTCGGCGAGCCGACCACCACCTGACCACCGCAAGGCACCCGAAGCGCCGTCCGCATCCTGGGGCGGCGTTTCGCCTTTTCATTGACGTCGAAAGGGCGGGATCGCGCCCCTAGATGCGTCGGTCCCGCAACGCGGGGAAGTCGGCGCGTACCTGCTCGACCTTCGCCGGGTCGATGACGACGTCGAGCACGGTGGGCTCGGTGCCGGCCTCGGCGACGACCTCGCCCCACGGGTCGATCACCACCGAGTGCCCAGCCTGCATGACGCCGGCGTGCTCGCCGCACGCGTCCGCGGCCACCACGTAGGCGAGGTTCTCCACCGCTCGCGCCCGGTTCAGCAGCCGCCAGTGCTCCACGCGCCGCTGCGGCCACGACGAGGCGATCACGAACATCTGCGCGCCGGACTCGGTGAGCTTGCGGAACAGTTCGGGGAAGCGCAGGTCGTAACAAGTCGCGATCCCCATCGTCAGCGGCCCGCCGGTGAGGGTGAGGAAGGCGTCGCCCGCCGTCATCAAACTCGCCTCGCCCTCGGCGAAGCCGAAGCGGTGGATCTTGCGGTAGATCGCGCGCGGCTCGCCTTGCGTCCCGATCAGCACCGAGGTGTTGAACAGGCGATCGCCGTCGCGCTCCACGACACTGCCGCCGTGCAGTAGAACCCCGGCATCCTTGGCCGCCTGCGACAGCGCCGTCACCGTCGGCCCGTCCAGCGGCTCGGCCGTCTGCTCCCACTCCTGGTACGCCCACGCGCCTTGCGCCCACAGCTCGGGCAGCACCACGAGGTCCGCTCCCGCGCACCCGCGGATCAGCTCGCACGCCTGCGCCACGCGCTCGGAGAGCGGCTCCCGCAACGTGACCTCGAGCTGGACCAGGCAGATCCTCATGCCCCCATCCTGCCCGCGGGGTGTCACCCCCGGCGCATCCTGGGGCCGCGTGTGGGCCCTATTCGCGGTGTCGATAGGGCGGGACGCCGCCCCGAGATCGGCTAGAGGATCAGGGCCGTGATCGGGTCCTCGAGCACGCGGCCGACGTCGACGAGGAAGCGGGAGCCCGCGGCGCCGTCGACGATGCGGTGGTCGAAGGACAGCGCGAGGGTGCAGATCTGGCGCGGCACGATCTGACCGTCCACCACCCAGGGCATCGCCTTGATGGCGCCGAAGGCGAGGATCGACGACTCCCCGGGGTTGATGATCGGCGTCCCGGTGTCGACGCCGAAGACGCCCACGTTGGTGATCGTGATCGTCCCGCCGGCCATGTCGGAGGGCTGGGTCCGGCCCTCGCGGGCGGTGGCCGAGAGCTGGTTCAGGGCCGTCGCCATCTCCGGCCAGGACATCGAGTCCGCGTCCTTGAGGTTCGGCACCAGCAGCCCGCGCGGGGTGGCCGCGGCGATGCCGAGGTTCACGTAGCGCTTGAGCACGATCTCCTGCGCCGACTCGTCCCACGTGGCGTTGCACTCCGGGGTGTTCCGCGCCGCGAGGCACACCGCCTTGGCGACCACGAGCAGCGGGGAGACCTTCAGCCCCTGCATCGACGGGTGCCGCTTGAGCTGCTCGACGAAGTCCATCGTCCGGGTCGCGTCCACCGTCAGGAACTCCGTCACGTGCGGTGCGGAGAACGCGCTGGCGACCATCGCCTGCGCGGTCATCCTGCGCACGCCCTTGACGGGGATGCGCTCTTCGCGGGCGGTGGACGAGCGCGACTCCCCGGCCAGCGACACCGCCGCGGGACCGGCGGCGGCTGCGACGTCGGCGCGCGTGATCGTGCCGCCGGGACCGGTCGGGTTCACCGTGCGCAGGTCGACACCCATGTCCTTGGCCAGCTTGCGCACCGGTGGCTTGGCGAGCACGGTGACCCGGCCGGCGTCGCCCTGCTCCCGGACCGAGATGGTGCGCGCCGGGACGGACTCGCCGCCGTGTGCGGACTCGCGGGCCTCGATAAGGCGCCCGAACTCGATGCCGGCGTACCGGGTCGGCTTCACGCCCTCGGTGCCCAGCGGGCCGCCCAGGACCTCGGAGGCCGGGTCCGGTGCGGGCATCGGGCGGTGGCCGGACTCGTGCACGGCGCGGCGGGGTCGACGCTTCGCGGCGGTGTTCCGCGGCCCGTAGCCGACCAGGACGGCGGTGCGCCCGCCGGGCGCATCCCCGCCGATGAGACCGGCCTCGATCGCCGGCTCCTCGACGGAGACCCCGGCGGCGCCGCCCATGGCTTCGGCGACCCCGGCCTGCGCCGGCTTGGCCTGCGGTTCGGCAGGGGCGGCCGGCGCGGGTACCGACGGCGCCCCGCCGGGCTCGGTCTCGATGGTGATGATCGGCGCACCGACGTCGATGACGTCGCCCACCGCGGCGAGCAGTTCGACGACCTCGCCCTCGTAGGGGCTGGGCAATTCGACGGCGGCCTTGGCGGTCTCGATCTCGACCAGCGTCTGATTGGTCGTCACGTGGTCACCGACCTGAACGAACCACTGGAGGATCTCGCCCTCGGTCAGGCCTTCGCCGACGTCCGGCAGCTTGAACTGGCGACGCGCCACAGTGCGATCCCCTTTGTCGAGCGAGTCAGTACGCGAGCGAACGGTCCACGGCGTCGAGCACCCGGTCCAGGTCGGGCAGGTATTCCTCCTCGATGCGGGACGGCGGGTACGGGGTGTCGAACCCACCCACGCGCAGCACCGGCGCCTCGAGGTGGTGGAAGCAGGACTCGGTGACCTGGGCGGCGATCTCCGCGCCCATGCCGAGCGTCACCGGCGCCTCGTGCACGACCACGAGCCGGTTGGTGCGCCGCACCGACGCGGTGACCGTGTCCATGTCGAGGGGCGAGAGCGAGCGCAGGTCGAGCACCTCGATGCTGGTGCCGTCCTCGGACGCCGCGGAGGCCGCGTCCATGCAGACCTTCACCATCGGCCCGTAGGCCGCCAGGGTGATGTCCGCGCCCTCACGCACCACGCGCGCCTGGTCGAGGCCCTCCGGCGGCGGGCCGGCCGAGGCGTCGAGCTCGGCCTTCTCCCAGTAGCGCCGCTTGGGCTCGAAGAAGATCACCGGATCGTCGGTGGCGATCGCCTGCTGGATCATCCAGTAGGCGTCCACCGGGTTCGAGCAGGCGACCACGCGCAGTCCGGCGGTGTGGGCGAAGTACGCCTCCGGGGACTCGGAGTGGTGCTCGACCGCGCCGATGCCGCCACCGAACGGGATGCGGACCACGATCGGCAGCCGGGAGTGGCCCTTCGACCGCGCGTGCATCTTGGCCAGCTGGCAGACGATCTGGTCGAAGGCCGGGAAGACGAACCCGTCGAACTGGATCTCGCAGACCGGGCGGTAGCCACGCAGGGCCATCCCGATCGCGGTGCCGAGGATGCCGGCTTCGGATAGCGGGGTGTCGATGACCCGGTCCTCGCCGAAGTCCTTCTGCAGCCCGTCGGTGACGCGGAAGACGCCGCCGAGCTTGCCGATGTCCTCGCCCATCAGCACGACCTTGGGGTCGCGCTCCATCGCCGCGCGCAGGCCCATCGTGATGCCCTTGGCGAGCGTCGTGGTCTGCGAGACCAGCGCGGGCTGAGCAACCGTTTCAGCGCTCATCAGTGCTCCTCCACGCCTTCGAAGGAGGCCAGGTAGGCCGCGAACTGCTCGCGCTGGTTCGCCAGCGGCTTGTGCGGGTCGACGTAGACGTGGTCGAACATCGTCAGCGGGCTCGGGTCGACCAGGTCCAGGCAGCCGGAGCGGATGTGCTTGGCCAACTGGTTGGACTCCTCCTCCAGTGCCTCGAACCAGTCCTGGTCGGCCTTGCCGGTGCGGATCAGGTAAGACCGCAGCCGCTCGATCGGGTCCTTGAGCTTCCAGGCCTCCACCTCGGCCGCGATCCGGTAACGGGTCGGATCGTCGGAGGTCGTGTGGGCGCCCATCCGGTAGGTGTAGGCCTCGATGAACGTCGGCCCGCTGCCCTCCCGGGCGCGCGCCAGCGCCGCCTGCGTGACCGCGTAGGTGGCGAGGACGTCGTTGCCGTCCACCCGGACGCCCGGGAAGCCGAAGCCGCTGGCGCGCTGGTAGAGCGGGACGCGGGTCTGGCGCTCCAGAGGCTCGGAGATCGCCCACTGGTTGTTCTGGCAGAAGAAGACCACCGGCGCCTGGAACACCGAGGCCCAGATGAAGGCCTCGTTGACGTCGCCCTGGCTGGTGGCCCCGTCACCGAAGTAGGCCACCGCCGCCCCGGTGCGTTCCGGACCGCCGTCGCCGACCATGCCGTCCTTCTGCAGACCCATCGCGTAGCCGACCGCGTGCAGGGTCTGCGCGCCGATGACGATCGTGTAAAGGTGGAAGTGGTGCTCCTCCGGGTCCCAGCCGCCCATGTCGACCCCGCGGAACAGCCCGAGCAGGTTCAGGGGGTCCACGCCGCGGCACCAGGCGACGCCGTGCTCGCGGTAGGTCGGGAAGACGTGGTCGTTGGGGCCCATGGCCCGCCCGGAGCCGATCTGAGCGGCCTCCTGGCCCAGCAGGGAGGCCCAGATACCCAGCTCGCCCTGACGCTGCAGGGCAGTCGCCTCGGCGTCCACGCGACGCACCAGCGCGAGGTCGCGGTAGAGGCCGCGCAGCTCCTCGTCGGTGAAGCTGACGCTGTAGTCGGGATGCTCGACGAGCTCCCCTTCAGGCGTCAGCAACTGGACGAGTTCGGGCTCGTCGTGAACCTGGGTCACGGGCACTCCTGTTGAGGTCAGACCTCACGGAAGATCAACGGTATCCAGTACACCCCGGCGATGCGTGCCCGGACGTGCAACTCCCCCGCCGGCAGGGCCGACGGGGGAGTCGCGATGTCCGAACTGTGTGGATCTAGGCGGGGTCAGTCCTCGTCGGCGAAGCGACGACGCAGCGCCGCACCACCGAGGATGAGGGCCGCACCGAGGCCGGCCGCAGCAGCAGCGCTGCCACCATCGGCACCGGTCTCCGGCAGCTCTTCCTCGATCTCGACGCCACCGGCCGCAGGCGGGGTGCCCGTGACGCGGACCTCGACGACGTCGCCACCGTTGCCGATGTTGATGCCGCCGCCGTCGCCGCCGTCGAGGTCGGAGCCGGGGGTGCCGTCTCCACCGTTGCCGAGGGCGACCAGGCCGTTGCCGTCGCCACCGTCGCCGCCATCACGGTCGCCGGGACCCTGGCCACCGTTGCCACCGTTGACGATGTTGGTGATGGCGGTGGAGCCACCCTTGCCACCGTTGCCACCGTTGCCGTTGCCGCCGGGGCCACCGTTGTAGAGGCCGACCACGGTGACGTCGCCGCCGCCTTGACCGGTCGGGTTGCCCGCGCCACCGTCGCCACCGTTACCGCCGCCGACCACAGCCACGGAACCGCCGTCGCCACCGCCGCCACCGGCGCCGGCGTCGCCGTCGCCACCCTCGCCGCCACGCACGACGTTGGAGTCGCCGCCGTTGCCGTTGGTGCCGCCACCGTTACCGGCGTTGGCCACCGAGGCGATCGGCGGGATGGAGGAGTCGGCCGGACCGCCGGAACCGCCGGAGTTGCCACCGTTGCCTACGTCGAGGGCACCCGGGCTGCGCCCGTTGTCCGCGTCGTCCGGGTCGTTGGACCCGGCGCCGTCGCCACCGTTCGCGGCGGAGATCAGCGGGATGTCGCCCTTGCGGTCGCCGGCGTTGTCGGCGTCGGCCGCGTTGAACGCCTCGACCAGTTCGGCGTCGCGGTAGGTGCCCTCGTCACTCTCGTCGTCAGCGTCGCCCTGGCTGCCGGCGTTGCCACCGGGTCCACCGTTGCCGACGTGCACACCGGGAGCGTCGTTCGCGCCCGCCGGAGTACCGGCACCCGGGCCACCGTTGGCGACGTCGACCAGCGACTCGCTGCCGTTGCCGACCTCGATCAGGTGGTCCTTGCCGTTGTCGGCGCCGTTGAAGACCGAGATCAGCGCACCCTGACCACCCTCAAGGTCGTCATCGCCCTCGGGGTCGTCGCCGCCGCCTCGGTCGTCGTGTTGTCGCCCTCTTCGTTCTTGCCCTTGCCGCCGTTGGCCGCACCGACCGCCGCGGCGGAACCGCCGTCGCCGTCGCCGGCGGAGTTACCGCCGTTGGCCAGGGCCAGCAGGCCACCGTCGGCCGGGCTACGCTGGCGCCGTCGGTGTCGGGGGCGTCCGAGTCGCCGCCGGAGTGGTTCTCGCCGGCGCCGCCGGTGGCGGCCTCGACGACCGAACCGTCGCCGCCGGAGCCCTCACCGTCGGAGGTGGCGTCGCCACCGTTGGCGATGTTGATCAGGCCGTCGCGCGCAGTGTCACTGGCGCCGTCGTCGCCGGTGCCGCTGCCGGCGCCGTTGCCGCCGTTGCCCAGGTTGGCGATCGCGCCGGTGCCGTCGCTGCCGTCGCCGCCGCCGGAGTTGCCACCGAGGCCGGCGTCGACCAGGGTGCCCGCGCCACCGTTGCCGGTGCCGCCGTTGGCACGCCCGCCGTTGCCGGCGTTGAGCAGGGCCGCCCGTGGCGCCGTTGACGCCGTTGCTCGAGCCGGTGCCGGGTCCGGGCTGCCGTCGGAGCCCGCACCCGGCGCCGTTGCCGCCGTTGCCGGCGCCCACGACGTTGCCGTTGCCACCGTGGTTGTCACCGCGGTCCGAGGACCCGGCGTTGGAGGCCTCGACGACCCCGCCGTTGCCGGCGTTGCCCGTCTCGGCGCCCTTGTCGTCGCCACCGGCGCCGGCTTCGACGCCGGTGCCGTTGCCGCCGTTGCCGCTGGAGGCGCCCTTGTCGTCGCCACCGTTGGCCGCGCCGACCAGGGTGCCGCTGCCGCCGTTGGCGGTCGAGGTGCCCTCGGCGTCGCCGCCGTTGCCGACGTTGCCGACCGCGCCGTTACCGCCGCTGCCGCCCTGCGGGTCGTTGTCGTCCGGAGCAGCCGGGACGATGTCGTCGCCCGGGTTCTGGCCCGAGGTCTTGATGCTCGCGCCGGTCCACGCGGGCGGCGGACGGTCGCCGATGCTGTTGAGCACGTTCAGGATGCCGCCGTCACCGCCGGAGCCGGGGCTCTTCTGCGCCTCGGGCTCCAGGTTCAGGACGTTGGCCAGGCCGCCGTCGCCGCCGGAACCCGTGCCCTTGCCGCCGGCCGGGCCGAGCTGCAGCAGGGTGGCCACGCCGCCCTCGCCGCCGTTCGAGTCCGGGGGCTCTTCAGCAGTCGGGGCCGAGGTGCTGACGCTGCCCAGGTCGAGGGCCTCGCCCAGCTCGGTGAGCAGGGTGTCGACGGTGTAGCCGAGCTCCTCGCCGAGGTCGACGTTGGCGATGTCCTCGAGCAGCAGCCCGACGCCGTCCACGACCTCTTCCACGACCTCGCCGACAGCGTCGAGCAGCTCGGACACGACGTCCTGGCTGGTGCCGGTCAGCACGGTCACGAGGGTGCCGTCGCCGCCGGCGTTCTCCGGGTTGTCCTGCTCGAAGTCGAGGATCGACAGGATGTTGCCGTCGCCGCCCGTGGTCTTGATCGAGCCCGGCGGGCTGGCGCAGCGGGCCGTTGAGGAGTGCGATCAGGCCACCGTCGCCGCCGATGCCCGGGCCGACGAGCCCGCCGTCGCCGCCGTTGCCGACGTTGAGCAGCGAACCGTCGCCGCCGCCGCCGGGGGTGTCCGAATTGATGGTGGCGCCGTCCTCGCCGTTGGCGATGGCGATCAGGCCGTCCGCGAGGAGGCCGGTGCCGAGCAGGCCACCGTCGTCGGCGTTGACCTGGCCGTCGCCCAGGGAGGCAGCGGTGACGCTGTCGTCGCCGGCGGGTCGTTGGGGTCGGCCTTGTCGAGCAGCTTGATCAGCCGGCCGTCCTTCTCGTCCAACGTGACGACGTTGAGGACCGAGAGCACGCCGCCGTTGCCGCCGTTGGCGTCGTCGTCGGCCCCGCCGTCAGCGCCTTCGCCGATGTTGAGGATCGAGCCGTCGCCGCCGGCGTTGGACAGGATGCCCTGGTCGCCGCCGTTGCCGAGGTTGATCAGCGCGCCGGGGTCGTCGCCCGCGGTGTTGATGGCGGGGGCGCCGCCCGCGGGCCGTTGCCACCGTTGCCGATGGAGATGACCGAACCCTCGCCGTCGGCGCCGTTCTCGCCGATCTGGATCGGGGAGTCGTTGGTGCCGTCGCCCAGCATGATCAGGCCGAGCACGTCGACGCCCGCGGTGTTGACGCTCGGGGTGACGGAGTCGTTGCCGGGCCCGTCATCCGGGTCCTCGCCGCTCTGGTCGTTGCCGCCGACCGCGACCGGGTTGGAGTCGCCGCCGGACTCGGCGCCCTGGGTGTGGCCGCCGTCGACGATGTCGATCAGACCGCCGTCGCCGCCGGAGCCCACGCCGCCTCGGTGGCCTCACCGAGCAGGCTCAGGATGCTGCCGTCGCCCTCGGGGTTGCCCTCGCCGGGCTCGGCGATGTCGAGCAGCGCGCCGAGCAGACCGTCCTCGTCGTCCTCTTCACCCTCGCCCAGGAGCGGGGAGAGGTCGAGCTCGAGGTCGTCGATCAGGCTCTCCTTCTTCACCGGGGTGAAGGGAGTGACGACCGAGTTGCTCTGCTCCTCGGCCGGCGGTGCCACGGGCGCGCCACCCGTGAACGTGATCGCCATGCCGGAACGTGCAGTCAAGTCCTTGGCGGCCGCCCCGGCGGGGGCGGTGGAGGCTTGGGCGGTCGTGGCCACGCCGGCGGCCTGCAGGACGACGATCCCGGCGCCCGCAGCGCAGGCCAGCGTGAGCCGACGCATGGTCGGCATCATTGAGGACGTACCGGAGCGATGCCGCCCGGTGGGTCCAACAACAGAACGAACTCGCATCTCAACCTCATCAAAGTCGCGGCGTCGCCAAGAAAGCCGACGTCCTGAAGCCCCGTGTCGTGCCGCCTGTTTCTACCAGTTGCTGATGGACAACGCCCGGGTCGAAACGGTCGAAACGGTCCGCTGAGAAATGCCTGTGACACAACGTGACATAGCCCGATCACGGGAAGTTCCCGGAGCAAGCCGCTCACCTGCACGCTTGTCCGGAATCGGCTGCGCTGCGTGATGTGAGACGTGTTCATCGTCACGCCGTGTTGTGGCCAACTAATTTCGCTCCGTGATCAATTCGGCCTAATGCCCGGCGTGTTCAGGCGTGCAGCGGATGGGCTCGATTGCACCGTGTAACCCTTTTGGAGCAACGGCCTCACGCGTCTCACCGAGGGCGGCTGGCGACCGCGAGGAAGCGGTCGTCAATCTCGGCAGTGGCGACGGTGATCCGGACGCCCTCGGGGTGGAAGGGACGAACCATCACGCCGGCCGCCTCGCAGTCCGTTGTGAAGCGCATGCTGCCCTCGCCGAGCGGCAGCCAAACGAAATTTGCCTGGGTATCGGGCGGTTTCTACCCATTTTCGCTCAGTTTTGCCACCACCCGCGCCCGTTCGGCGACCAGGTCGGCGACCCGGGCCTTGAGTTGATCTTCTGCATCCAGAGAGGCCACGGCGGCGACCTGGGCCAGGCTCGACACCCCGAACGGGACGGCGCACGCTCGGGCCGCCGCGGCCACCGGTCCAGGCGCGACGGCGTAGCCCACGCGCAGCCCGGCGAGCCCGTAGGCCTTGGAAAAGGTCCGGAGCACGGCCACGTTGGGCCGGGCCCGGTACAGCTCCAGGCCGTCCGGGACCTCGGGATCGGTGACGAACTCGCGGTAGGCCTCGTCCAGGACCACCAGGACCTCGCTCGGGACGGCGTCGAGGAACGCGTCCAACTCGGCGCGGCGGATTGCCGGCCCGGTGGGGTTGTTCGGGCTGCAGAGAAAGATCAGCCTGGTCCGCTCGGTGACCGCGGCCGCCATCGCGGGCAGGTCGTGGCGCGCGTCCGGGGTGAGCGGGACCCGAACCGGGGTGCCGCCGACGATCTGCACCAAGATCGGATAGGCCTCGAAGGAGCGCCAGGCGAACAGGACCTCGTCGCCCGGGCCGGTGGTCGCCTGCAGCAGTTGCTGGGCCACCCCGACCGACCCGGTACCGGTGGCGATGTCCTCGACCGGGACGCCGAACCGTTCGGACAGGGCGCTGACCAGCGCGGTGGCGGCGAGGTCGGGGTAGCGGTTGACCTCGCCGGCGGCGGTGGCCAGCACCTCCAGCACCGCCGGCAGCGGCGGGTAGGGGTTCTCGTTCGAGGACAGCTTGAACGCCGCCCCGCCCGGGGGCATCCGCCCCGGCTTGTAGCCCGGGATGTCCGCGATCGCCTGCCGTAGCCGTGGCCCCGTCATGCAGGCGAAGCTACCGGCCCAGCGCGCTCAATCCCGGGAGCTCAGCCGGTGGCCGCTCAGCCGGCGGTGGTGAGCGGCTGGTGGACGATGCACAGCGTCTTGGCCGGGACGGTGTAGGTCAGGGCCTTCACCGCGCCGCCCTGGAGCGGCCGGCATGCCTTCGACGTCGCCCGGTCCTCGACCACCTTGAGCACCCGGATCGTCGGTGTGCGCGTTTCGGTGGTGCAGCGGATCAGGGTCGGGCCGTGCGGATCGTCCTGGACGCAGTCACCGGCAGCGACGTTGTAACCCAGGCAGAGCGTGCCCGCGCCGGTCCGCTCCTCGAAGTAGTCGCCGTCCGGGCAGCCGGCCTTGCCGCTCGCCACGGTGGTGAGCACCTGGTAGACCGCTCCCGGGTCCGCGCAGGAGGTGGGCTGCACGTCGCCGTCCGTGCACGTGCCGGCCAGCGACTGGCTGGCGGCGTCGCGGTCCAGGCCGGCAACCAGCAGCGTTCCGGCTATGAGGACGCCCCCCACCGCCAGAAAACCCGACCATTGCCTCGGTACCCGCATGCCTGTGAGATGCCCCGGCCCACCCGCGGCCCAAACCCGCTTCCCGGGTGTGGCCCCGCCCACGTGGCACGATGCCGACATGAAGGATCTTGCGATCCGCCTGGGCATCAACGCCGCGGCGCTGTGGGTGGCCGCGGCCGTCGTGGGCGGTATCGAGCTGAACAAGGGCAGCGACGACGGGCGGGGCTCGTGGGGCGACAGGGCGGTGACGTTGCTCATCGTCGCGGCAATCTTCGCCACGGTGAACGCCATCGTGAAGCCGATCGCAACGCTGATCGGACTCCCCTTCATCATCGTGACGCTGGGCTTGTTCATCTTCGTGATCAACGCCCTGATGTTGCTGTTGACCAGCGCGATCTCGGACGCGCTCGACGTGCCCTTCCATGTGGAGGACTTCAGCTCCGCGCTGTTCGGCGCGCTGGTGATCACCCTCGTCAGCTGGCCGTTGACGCTGGTGGGCAAGACCATCGACTGAAGTTCACGTTGTGGGCCGACTGAACCGGCCGGGTTCGGGCAGTTCCCCCGTGCGCCGAGAACCCGCCCGGCGCGTAGTGGAGGGAGCCCACGCATGGGTGCCACCGACAAGATCAGCAACGCCGTCGACGACGCTGCCGGCAAGGCCAAGGAGGCCGTCGGCCGCATGGGTGGCGACAAGGACACCGAGGCCGAGGGCAAGGGCGACCAAGCCGAAGCCAACCTGAAGAAGGCCGGCGAGAGCGTCAAGGACGCCGCAAAGAAGCTCACCGGCCAGTAGCGTCGACTGATCAATGAAGGCGTATGAAGGGCCCCGCCGCGGCGGGGCCCTTCGTCGTGTCCGGGCTCAGTCCTTGGGCAGGTCGATGATCGGCAGGTAGACCTTGTCGCCCCGCGCGCGGAACTGCGCGGACATCTCGGCCATCCCGGCCTCGATCGCGGTGTCGTCGTTCAGGCCGTGTTCCTCGGCGTACTTGCGCACGTCCTGCGTGATCCGCATCGAGCAGAAGTGCGGTCCGCACATCGAGCAGAAGTGCGCGGTCTTGGCCGGCGTCGCCGGCAGCGTCTCGTCGTGGAAGCTGCGCGCGGTGACCGGGTCCAGGGACAGGTTGAACTGGTCCTCCCAGCGGAAGTCGAAGCGCGCTTCCGAAAGGGCGTCGTCCCAGGCGCTCGCGCCCGGGTGACCCTTGGCCAGATCGGCCGCGTGCGCCGCGATCTTGTAGGTGATCACGCCGGTCTTCACGTCGTCGCGGTTCGGCAGGCCGAGGTGCTCCTTCGGCGTGACGTAACAGAGCATCGCGGTGCCGAACCAGCCGATCATCGCCGCACCGATCGCGGAGGTGATGTGGTCGTAGCCCGGCGCGATGTCGGTGACCAGCGGGCCGAGGGTATAGAACGGCGCCTCTTTGCAGACCTCCAGCTGGAGGTCCATGTTCTCCTTGATCTTGTTCATCGCGACGTGACCCGGGCCCTCGATCATGACCTGGACGTCGTGCCGCCAGGCGATGTCGGTGAGCTCGCCGAGGGTCTGCAGCTCCGCGAACTGCGCGGCGTCGTTGGCGTCGGCGGTGCAGCCGGGGCGCAGGCCGTCTCCGAGGGAGAACGAGACGTCGTACTGCGCCAGCAGCTCGCAGATCTCCTCGAAGTGCGTGTAGAGGAACGACTCCTTGTGGTGCGCCAGACACCACGCGGCCATGATCGAGCCGCCGCGGGAGACGATGCCCGTCTTGCGCTTGGCCGTCAGCGGCACGTAGGCGAGGCGGACGCCGGCGTGCACGGTGAAGTAGTCGACGCCCTGCTCGCACTGCTCGACGAGGGTGTCCCGGTAGATCTCCCAGGTCAGCTCGGCGGCCTTGCCGTCGACCTTCTCCAGCGCCTGGTAGAGCGGAACGGTGCCGATCGGCACGGGCGAGTTACGGATGATCCACTCGCGGGTGGTGTGGATGTTGCGCCCCGTTGAGAGGTCCATGACGGTGTCGCCGCCCCAGCGGGTGGCCCACGTCATCTTGTCGACCTCCTCCTCGATCGAGGAGGCGACCGCGGAGTTGCCGATGTTGGCGTTGATCTTCACCAGGAAGTTGCGGCCGATGATCATCGGCTCGCTCTCCGGGTGGTTGACGTTGGCGGGCAGGATCGCGCGGCCCCGGGCGATCTCGTCGCGCACATGCTCGGGCGTGCAGCCCTCGCGAATCGCGACGTACTCCATCTCCGGGGTGATCAGGCCCTGCCGCGCGTAGTAGAGCTGCGTGACGGGCTTGTCCTTGGCGCGCAGCGGCTTGCGCTCGCCCTGGCCGGCGAAGACGGCGTCGAGGTTGCGCAGGCCGACCTGGCGGCGCAGGTCGTCCTTGTACCCGTCGTCGACGGCATGGATCGGGCGGCCGTCGTACTCCACGACGTCGTCGCGCTCGCGGATCCAGGCCGCGCGCACCGGGTCGAGGCCGCGGGTGATGTCGGTCGTCACGGACGTGTCCGTGTACGGGCCCGACGTGTCGTAGAGAACGATCGAGTCGCCGTTGGTCAGCGACACCTCGCGCATCGGCACCTGCAGGTCAGGACGCGAACCCTGCAGGTACACCTTGCGGAAGGCCTTGGGGGCCTCCTCGACCTCGGCGCTCTCGGTGGCCGTGGCGGTGATGGACGGTTCCATGGTCATGGACATGACGAGCTCCCTACGCCGGAATTACCCGGTCAGGTTCAGGCGGTCGGCAGCGCGTCAGCTGCCCTCTCAGCCCGGTGGCCCGAGCTCCCGCGTATGTGGTTGCGACCCTACCCGCCCAGGATCCGTGGGACGTCGTCCCGTGGCGGCGTATGTCACCCTGCAGGAGGGGTGACATGCACCCGCCAGGGCTGACACTCCTCGCCGGATTCCCGTGGGCCACGATGGAGCGGTGACCTACCGCGTGTGCATGGTGTGCCTGGGCAACATCTGCCGTTCGCCGGTGGCGGCGGCGGTGCTGCGGCACAAGCTGGCCGAAGGCCGGCCTTGCCGACGAGGTGGTCGTCGAGAGCGCCGGCACCGGCGGCTGGCACATCGGCGACGGCGCGGACCCGCGGGCGCGAGCGTCCCTCGTCGCCGCCGGCTACGACGACAGCCACAGCGCGCGAAAGTTCGTACGCGACTGCTTCGACGACTACGACCTCGTGATCGCGATGGACGGCGAGAATCTGCGCAACCTGCGCGCGCTGGCCCCGGACCGCGAGCGCCGCGAGGCCGTGCGGCTGCTGCGTTCCTTCGACCCGACCGCGCCCGACGACGCCGAGGTGCCCGACCCGTACTTCGGCGGTGACGACGGATTCCAGCTTGTGCTGGAGCAGGTGGAGCGGGCCTGCGATGGCCTGGTCGCCGAACTCGCCACCGCGCTCGGCCGCACATGAGCGCCAAACAACCACAAAGCGTGTCACGCCTAGTGGTTGCCGTCGGGGCGGCCGTGGTCAACGCCGCGCGGGTAGGGGGCGGGGACATCTGCCAGGCGACGCGGCTGACGCTGGCTGACGGGCGCACCGTGTTCGCCAAGACCCGGCCCGGAGCACCGGCCGACTTCTTCCACACCGAGGCCGAGGGTCTGCGCCGCTTGGGCGCCGCCAGGGGCGCGCCCGTCCCCGAGGTGCTCGAGGTGACCGATGACGCGCTGGTGCTCGAGTGGGTGGACCCCGGCCGGCCGACCCCGGCAGCCGCCGAGGAGTTCGGGCGAGCATTGGCGGTCACACACGCCGCCGGTGCCGAGCACTTCGGCGGCACCGGCGATGGATATCTGGGTTCGCTGCGGTTGCCCAACCGGCCGGCCGCGACCTGGCCCGAGCTCTACGCCGAGCAGCGGGTCGGGGCGGCGCTGCGGCACGCGGTCGACCGGGGCCGTATCGCATCCGGCGACGCCGCCGCGGTCGAGCAGGTGCTCGCGGTGCTGCCGTCGGTGGCCGGGCCCCCCGAACCGCCGGCCCTGCTCCACGGCGACCTGTGGGCCGGCAACGTGCACTGGTCCGCCGCCGGCCCGGCGTACCTGATCGACCCGGCCGTGCACGGCGGGCACCGGGAGACCGACCTGGCGATGCTCGCGCTCTTCGGCTGCCCGCTGCTGGAGCGCATCCTGGCCGCCTACGACGAGGCCGCCCCGCTCGCCGACGGCTGGCGGGACCGGGTCGCGCTGCACCAGCTGCATCCCGTCGTCGTGCACGCCGCGTTGTTCGGCGGCGGGTACGGGGCCCAGGCGGGATCGCTGGCCCGGACCGTGCGGCGGTCCTGACGCCTACTCACCCCCTCTGAGTAGGCGTACCTAGAACCGCATCGGCCGAACGGCCAATTCGCTGCTGCGCGGCCGTTTTCTCGGCCTGTTGCCCTCGTGCGGTGCTCCCGCGCGGGCCCACGATCATGGCGTGGACATTGCGACCCTGACCGACCCGACCCGCTGCCCGGACTGCGAATCCGGGCTGCCCGCCTCGCCGGCGAGCTGCCCGGAGTGCGCGCTGCCGTTGCGCGGGCCCCTCGTCGACCGGCTCTGGCAGCTCTCGCTGCAGACCGCCGACCTCCTGCGCGAGCGGCAGACGGTGATCAAGGCACTGCGCACGCCTGCCTATGCCGCTCCGGCCGTCGTCGGGACTGCGGGCGGGGGCGGGGCCGGGTGGGCCGGAACCGCCGAGTCCATGCCGAGTCTCCTGCCGAGCCCGGAGCGTCTCTGGTCCACGCCGCCGCTCGAACCGCAGCCCCGCGAGAAGGTGACGTCGCGTCAGATTCAGCACCTTCTGCTGTCGCTGGGTGTGCTGCTCCTCGCCGTCGCGGCGGTGATCTTCACGGTCGTGGCCTGGGGCCGGGTGGGGATCGGCGGCCGCACCGCGATCCTCGCCACCCTGACTTTCGCCTCTGCCTTCGGCACCCGGTTCGCGCACCGGCGCGAGCTCCCCGGCACCGCCGAGGCCCTGGCCACGCTGACGACGGCACTCCTGCTGCTCGACGCCTACGGGATCCGCGAGAACGACCTGGCCGGCGCCGGCGGGTCGAAGGCGGACGCCTACTGGGCGACCGTGCTCGGCGTCCTCGCCGTGCTCGCGTTCGCCGCCCACCAGGTCGTGCCCCTGCGGATGCTGCGCATCGTCGCGGCGGTCGCCGTCCAACTGCCGCTGCCCGTCCTCGCCGACCGGCTCGACTCCGCGGCGGCCACCGACGCCCTGCTGGCGCAGGGCACCGTCGTGCTCGCGGCCGTCCGCTGGGTGCGGCCGACCTCGGCCCGCCTGCTCCTGATGGTTGGCGGCGGACTGGCCTACGTGGGCAGCGCGATCAACGCCGCGGTGCTCGCCTACGGCGACGACCCGACCGGTCCGCGGGTCGGCGTCCTCGCGGGCGCGTGCCTGCTCGGCCTGGTCGCGGTCAGCGCGCTCGCGCTGGCGTGGCAGCACCGGGGAACCGCAGGGGCCCCCGAGGTCACCACGGCCGTGGCCGCCGCGGCGGTGCTCGGTGCGGCGCACGCGCCGATGCACCGCGAGTGGGCGCACGACTCGGCGACCGCGGGCGGGGTCGCGCTGCTGCTCGCCGCCGCGGTCCTGCTGACCGCGTTCGCCCGCCTGCCCCGCCAGTGGCGCGACGGGCCGCTCGTCGTGGTCGGTCTCGGTGGGGTGGCCGCGCTGCTCGACGTCGCCGAGCCGGTGACGCGCGCCCTGACCGGTCCCTTCCACTGGCTCGAGGACCCGTGGTCGCAGCCGCTGGACTCCGACGCCCGCGAGCTGCTCGGCACGACCTGGCCGCACGAGGGCACGGTCGCCCTCGCCCTCGGCCTGCTGACTGCGGCCGCGGTGCTGATCGGGATCCGGTTGCGGGCCGGGACGGCCGGCGGGGTTGCCGGCGTTGCCGCCGGTGCGCTGGCCACGATGACCGCCGTCGTGCTCCCGGTGGCCACCGAGGCGCCATACCTGGTGGCGGTGCTCGGCCTGGTCGCGACCGGGTGCGCCCTGCTGGTCTGGGCCGCGCTGTCCCGCCACCACGCCCTGGTCGCCATCTGCCTGGCCGGCGCGGGCACGGTCGCCGCGGGAATCGGACTGGTCTGGTCCCTCGCGGCGCGCACCGCGACCCCGCTCGCGTTGCTCGGCGTTCTCGTCGCCGCCGGTGCGGTCCGCGCCTTCGGTGCTCGGGACCTGCGCGGCCTGGTCGCCACCCCGGTCGCGGCGCTGGCCGTCATCGCGCAGGCCGGGGTGCTGACCCGCATCGCCGACCAGTCCCGGCCGGTCGCCGGCACGGTCGCGGTGATCGTGGCCGGGTTCCTGGCGGTTGGCGCCGGGCTGATTGGCGAGGAAATGGAGCGCCGGGTGCTCGAGCTGACCGCGCTCGGCGGGGCGGCGGTCGCGTTCCTGACCGTCACCGACGACGCGATCTGGACCTCGAACGCGCTGCTCGCCGGCGGCGGCGCCGCCGCCCTGCTCGCGCTGCGCAAGGACCGGCACCCGGTCGGCTGGCTGGGCGGTGTGCTGCTGACCCTGAGCAGCTGGGTGCGCCTGGCCCACGCCGACGTCGAGCAGCCCGAGGCCTACACCGTGGGGCCGGCCGTCGCACTGCTCGTGGTCGGGTGGTTCGCCCGGCGCCGCAACGCGTCGACCGACGCGAGCGGGGAGCTCTCGTCCTGGCAGGCCTACGGGGCCGGGCTGACCGCCGGGCTGCTGCCCAGCCTGGCCGTGACCCTCGGCAACGACGACCTGGCCCGGCCGCTCCTGCTCGGCGGCATCGCCCTGGTCGTGCTGCTGGCCGGGGTTCGCTACCGGCTGCAGGCGCCGCTGGTGCTCGGCGGCGCGGTCCTCGCCCTCGACGCGGTCATCCTGCTCGGCCCGTACGCGGCGGCCGCGCCGCGCTGGGTGAGCATCGGCGGCGCCGGCCTGGTGCTGCTCGTGCTCGGCACCACCTTCGAGCGACGGCTGCGCGACGTGCGCCGGGTTGCGGCCAAGCTCGGCGACCTGGGCTGACGCGCTGTTCGAGACCGTTGGGTAGCGTCGGGAGCGATGCGCCCGAGTGGCGGGCCACCAGCGCGGGAGTGACGGCATGGCGATTGCGGTTGGCGACAAGGTTCCGGACGTCGAGGTCAAGGTCCTCGGCGAGGACGGTATGCCGGCCTCGGCCAGCACCGCCGAGCTTCTCGGCAGCGGGAAGATCGTGCTCTTCGCCGTCCCCGGCGCCTTCACCCCCGGCTGCAGCAAGCAGCACCTGCCCGGCTTCGTGCAGGGCGCGGACGCGCTCGCGGGCAAGGGTGTCGACAAGGTCGTCTGCATCGCCGTCAACGACGCCTGGACCCTCGACGCCTGGGCCGATGTCCAGGGCGCCAAGGGCAAGATCGAGATGCTCGCCGACGGCAACGGCGCCTTCGCCGACGCGATGGGCCTGGCCTTCGACGGTTCCGGCTACGGCCTGGGCACCCGCTCGCAGCGCTACGCGGCCGTCATCGAGGACGGCCTCATCACCAAGCTCGAGGTCGAGCCCGGCCCCGGCGTGAACGCGTCCTCCTGCGAGAACCTCCTCGCCAAGCTGTAAATCCGTAGCGTCCGAAGAAGCGAGCGTTATAGCTCACGCCTCTTCGGACGTTGTGGGTTAAGCGGCGGGCTTGCGGGCCGTGACGAAGATCAGCGGGAGCCACGGCCCGCCGTACCAGCACTCCGGGCCGGCCGAGCGCGCGCGCACGTCCTCGCAGCCGAGTTCCTCCAAGCGGTTGGCGTAGCGCCCGGTGTTGCGCACGTCGGCGATCACCAGCTTGCCGCCGGGCTTGGTCACGCGGACCGCCTCGTCGATCGCGGTCATCCGCGCCTCGGCGGATCCGAGGCGGCCGATGCCGCCGCCGGAGACGACGACGTCGAAGTGGTTGCCGTCGGAGGCCAGGTCGTCGAGGTCGCCCTGGACGAACTTCACCTGGTCCGCGACCCCTTCGGCCTGGGCGTTGTTGCGCGCGATTCCGTCGTCCGAGCCGCGCCGGTTGCCGGAGAGCCACCCCGACTTGGCCCAGATGTCGGTCCCGACCACGAGGCCGTTCGGCACCCGGGCCGCGGCCAACGTGGTCACGGCGCCGCGGCCGCACCCCATGTCGAGCATCACCTCGTCCCCGCGCAGGTCGAGCGCGCCGAGCTCACGGGACCAGGCGCGGAACCGGCCGCGGCGGCTGGCCTGCAGGTAGGCCAGCACGACGCCGAGCAGGATCGTGCCGAAGATGACCAGCCACCAGCCCTGGCCGTCGCCGTCGTCCTTCTTGGTCAGGCCGCCCTGGATCATGATCAGCGCGATGAAGGCCTGCACCGCAGGAATGACGGGCGACTCGACGCCGTAGTAGCCCTTGCGCCCGGCGCTGGAGTGCAGCATCGGGCCATCTTGCCGGGTTACGCGGCCTGGACCACCAGGCTGACGCCGACGGCGATCGTGGCGGCGAAGAGCAGGAAGCAGAGCACCAGCAGGGCCGCGTCGCCGTTGAGGCGACGGCGGCGCCAGCCGATGCGGATCCGGAACACCCAGTACTTCGGGCTGACCCGACGGCGACGGACCCGGGCCGGGGCGGCGCGCGGGACGTCGCGGACGGGCGACGCGACGTCCTGCAGCGGCTCGATCGAGACCTGCTCGAGAGAGAGCGCTGAGTCAACGCGCTGCGACGTCCGGCTCACGAACTTCCTCCCTCTGTACTCGTTCCGCCCTGAGTTCTCTAGAGAGATTAGAAAGTCGACCGGTCTGAGTGTCAAGAGTCATTAAGGAGGGGTATGGGCGGCTTTCCGGGCCATGCCAGTTCTCATACCGTGTGCCCCACACTCGTCCGCTGCCGACTCGGACGGTGCTGGAGCTCACCCTGGAGGTGGCCCCGATGGCTGCCCGTGATGAGCCCAAGCCGCTGAAGTACCGGCGGATCGCCGACGATCTGCGCACCGGCATCGCCCGCGGTGAGTACACCCCCGGCGGGGCCCTGCCCGGCGAGAACGACCTGATGGCGCGCTACAAGGTGGCCCGGATGACGGTCCGCCAGGCGCTGGCCGAGCTCCAGCGCGAGGGCCTGGCGGTGGCCCGGCGCGGGTCCGGGGTCTACGTCAGCGCCGGCGCGGCCGCCTCGCTCCCCGCCGGTCTCGCCACCGACGCCAACTGCGACGTCGCGCACGGCGCCTCCTCGACGGCCGAGGCGCCGGCCAAGACCCTGGTCGTCGTCTTCGCCGGTGAGACCGCCCGCCACCTGCTGGAGTTCGGGGCGGCCTGCGGGTTTCGCGCCGTCCTCGTCGAACCGGACCCGGCCCGGGCCGAGGACGCGCGGGCCTGGGCGCCGGACCTGGTCACCTCGGTGGTCGAAGCCGGCCTGGACGAGGGTTGCGACGTGGTGGTGACCGACCACCACCGCGACGAACTCGGCGTGGTGCTGCGCGACGCCCTGGCCGGGACCACCCGCTGGGTCGGGGTGATGGGCAACCCGCGCCATCCCGGTCCGCACCGCGAGCTGCTCCACGCGCTCGGGGTGCCGCGGCGGCAGATTGACCGCGTGCACCGCCCGATCGGTCTGAACATCGGCTCCCGAACCCCGGCCGAGATCGCGATCTCGACGCTGGCCGGTCTCATCGCCGACCGCAACGCGCGTCCGGGCGGCTTCCGCTTCTAGTCCGTCTTCTTCGCGGCCGGCTTCGGCGTGCCCACGTAGGCGTCGGTGCGGTCGTCGTAGACACCGCCGTCGGTCAGCGGCCGGTTGTAGAGCTCGGAGACGGTGACGAAGGTGTACCCGCGGTCGGCCAGCGCGGCCAGGATGCGCGGCACCGCCGCGACGGTGGTGGCGTGGATGTCGTGCAGCAGCACGATCGAGCCGGGCGCGGTCAGAGTCAGCACGCGCTTGTAGACAGTGCCGGCATTCTTGTACTTCCAGTCCTCGGGGTCGACGTCCCACAGGATGATCGGCCACTCCCGGGCGCCGAGCAGCCCGATCACCCGGGAGCTCAGCGACCCGTACGGCGGGCGCATCAGCTCGGGCCGGGTGCCGGTGATCTTCTGGATGACGTCGGCGGAGCGCGTCAGTTCGGAGCGGACCTGCGCATCGGTCAGCGACGGCAGCGCCCGGTGGTCCCAGGTGTGGGTGCCGATCTCGTGGCCGGCCGCGGCGATCTTGCGCAGCGAGGTCGGGCGGGCGGCGGACACGTCACCGAGGACGAAGAAGGTCGCACGGGCGCCGGCGTCATCGAGGTACTTGAGCAGTTGGTCGGTGTAGAGACCCGGGCCGTCGTCGAAGGTGATTGCGACGCACTTCTCGACCCGACAGTCGATGTCACGCCGCTCCGCCGTACCTGCGCCGTCGGCCCGGGCCCCTTGTGTGGCCGCACCGGCGAGAGCGACCGCCAAGGCGGCGCTCACGCCCCATTTCCAGCCCCGAGGTCGGTCCACGGCAGGCAGCCTTGTCGGTTCGGTGAGCTGATATGAGCCACTTTCGTCTTTCTTGTCCGACTTGACCGTCGCCCGACCGACAGCAAACGGCGACGACCCGGGGAATGGGCCGCCGCCGATGCGGAGGGGCTGCGCAGGGGACGCGCAGTCGTCTTCGGTTACTTGGTCACGGCGTGCTTCCGCCGCTGGACGACGCCCACGCTGACTGCCGTCAGTCGCGCGTTGCGCCGGCCGTGCGCGACCACGGCCGCGGCGGCGAGCAACAGCGGAATCACTGCGTAAAGCACCTCGGGCAGCAGGTTCCAGTCACCCGCCGAGGAGCTCGGCCCGTTGCGCGAGGCCAGGTTGAGCGTGTCCACGCCGGCGCGGGACCCCAGGTCGGTCAGCGGTGCCCGCAGGCCGAGGCCGTCCTCGGTCGAGGTCAACGCCGGGGCCGACTTCTCGGTGCCGAGCACCTGGGCGGCGCGGATTGCCGCGGCCCGCTCGATCTGGCGCTGGGTCCTGGCTTCGAGCACACCGGTGGCGGCTTCGCGGTTCACCGTCGGGCTCGCCGTGACCAGCCGGCTGCCGGGCGCCGGCGCCGCCACCGCCTGGGCCGGCGTCGAACGGCCGCTGCTGGTGCGCGCGCTGTCCGCCGGGACGTCGGAGATCGGTGCGTCGGTGATCGGCTCGGTCCTGCTGGGGTCGTTCTTGTTGCTCGGCTCGCCCCAACTTGGAGCGTCGTCGGAGGGCACGTCGGAGACCGGTTCGTTCGTCGTCGGCTCGGTCTTGGTCGGCTCGGTGTCCGCCACCTCCGGCATGGTGTCGACCTGGACCGACACATCGAGAGGTGCGGTCAGGGGAGCCACCGGTAGCTGGTCGGTGCTCAACTCAGCGTTCGGCAGCGGGACGCCCAGATCGGGGACGTCCACCTCGGTGCCGGCCAGGTCGACGCCCACGATCGGCGGGGAGTCGCCGGCGAACGTCGCCGCCGGCAGCGCCATCGCGGTCCCGGTCAGCACTGATGCGCACGCCGCTACGATCGCCGCCCGCTTGGCGCGGCTGTACCGGGGGCGCGGGAGCGATCCATATCCCGAACTCATGTGGCCCAGCCTTTGCAATCGGTCCGATTTTGCGGACGGCGAGGCCGTTACCCCCCGTCCCCAGCCGTGCCACCTCAGTGACACGCCTCGCCAAGACCATAACCGGGCAAAGAAACTAAACCAAGGGTTGGTTCCCTGAACGGAAGCCAACACACCCCGACACGCCCACCCAGATCTGACGCAATCGTCAGGGTCAGACGCGTGCGGACCCGGACGAATCGGGCGAAATCGCCCGCGACGCGAAATCCGAGACCGCTACGGATATTTAGCTGCCGCTCAGCCGCGACGCGGGCGTTCGGTCGACGGCGACGGCTATCGGCCGCCGACAGCTGCATAGGTATTACATCTGTTGCATATCCACGAATCTCGAGTAGTGGCCCTGGAAAGCGACTGTCACGGTGTGGGTCGGCCCGTTGCGGTGCTTGGCCACGATCAGATCGGCCTCGCCGGCGCGCGGGGACTCCTTCTCGTAGAAGTCCTCGCGGTGAAGCAGGATCACGATGTCGGCGTCCTGCTCCAGGGAGTTGTGGACGGCCACCCCGTCGGCGATGAAGTTGTGGGTCCCGAGCACGGTGGCGTCGAAGACCTCCTCGACCCCGTCGGGCTCTATGGCGACCACGGCGTCCCAGAAGACGTCATTGGTGGCCTCCAGCGCGAGTTCCTCGGATTCCAGCACCGCGGCGACCCAGCCGAGGCGTTCGCGGCTCGGGGCGGGCTTCCACATTGCCGACCCGCAGACCTGGCTTCCCACCGCCGCGGCAAACTCCCGGTGGGTCATGCCGCGCTCGGCGAGCAGGGTGCGGACCTTCCCCCACACCTCGCGCGGCACAGTGTCGACGTTGGTGTTGGCCTTCGTGGTCGCCAGTGCGTGCAGCAGGACCTCTGCCTTGGCACCCCGGGTGCCCTGCACCCCGATCCGGGACAGGAAGACCTTCTGGTCCTCCGCGCCGGAGATGTCGAGGGAGTACTGCGCCCGATGGCCGCTCTTCGGGACCGTCGTGCGCAGGCGAGTGGAAAGCCCGAAGCGCAGCAGCAGGCGGCTGACGTCGTCGACCAAGCGCTTGCTGGTCGAGGCGTAGAAGACCCGGCCACCGCGGCCGTCCTTGTGCATCGTGATGCAGCCGTCGGTTGCCCAGAGGTGGTGCAGGAACAGCCGGATCTGTCGCTTGGGCAGCCGGAAGACCTCCTCGGGCACGAACTTCTCGTGCGAGCGGAGCCCGAACAGCCCCATGCCGTCGAGCCAGGCCGCGATCGGGTTCCGGTTGCCGTGGGTCAGCCGGCACGGGGCCGGAAGCCGCAGCGAGATGCAGCGCGCGGCCGGGTAATCGTCGCGGATCGCGGTGATGCCGAAGTGCTTGGCAGCCTCGGTGACCGCCGTCAGGTTCGCCTCGTCGATGCTGGCGTACCGGATTGGCTGACGACGGACGAGGGACCCGTCGCCGATGAGGTGCGCCAGCATGATGACCTGCTCGTCGGCCCAGGTCGCCTCTTGCTCGGGGGCCGGCACGTGTCGAGGCACCGCTACGCGAGACCCGGGCACCAGGTCGCCGAGGGGAGTCCACCCGGCGTAGGTGAGGAACGGGTGGTTAGCCGTCGCGCGGATCGTCTTACCGGACGCCAACCGCATCTTGAAGACCGGCTTGGTGCCGGTGGAGAACACGTGCGTCAGGTGACGGCGCACGTAGCGCAGCGAATCGTCCAGCGCCCAGACCGGGACGTCGCGTACCCCGGAGGCGTAGAGCTCGCCCATCGTGGTCTCGGCGCCGGTGTCGGCCCGCAGCACCCGGGTCGACGCGGGCAGGCAGCCCGACTCACGAAGGTCCGAGAGCATCGGCTTCTTGTCGTTGCGCTGCTCCGGACCACGGTTGAGCTGCGAGATCGCGATGACCGGGACCTCGAGCTCCTTGGCCATCAGCTTCAGCGACCGGGAGAACTCCGAGACCTCCTGCTGGCGGGACTCGACCTTCTTGCCCGAGCTCATGAGCTGCATGTAGTCGATGACGACCAGGCGCAGGTCGTGGCGCTGCTTGAGCCGGCGGGCCTTGGCCCGGATCTCCATCATCGTCATGTTCGGGGAGTCGTCGATGAACAGCGGCGCGTTGGAGACCTCACCCATGCGGCGGGCCAGGCGGGTCCAGTCCTCGTCGGTCAGCGTGCCGGAGCGGATCTTGTGCAGCGCCACCTGCGCCTCGGCCGAGAGCAGGCGCATGGTGATCTCGTTGCGGCCCATTTCGAGGGAGAAGACCACGGCGGTCTGGTTGTGCTTGATGGCCGCCGACCTCAGGAAGTCCAGGGACAGCGTCGAGTTGTGGGTCGGGATCATGCTGCGCCCGGCGAGGTAGAGGTGGTCGGCGTTGTCGACCTGAACGCAGCGGACCGGCACCGAGGCGACGCGCTCAACCGAGGTGATCACCCGGGTGGCCGGGCGCGCCAGGTCGCGGGCCCACCAGCGGTGGTGCAGGACCCGCGTGCGCGAGCCCCGGCCCTGCTCATCCGCCCGGGCCTCTTCGGTCGGGCGGAAGGTGACGGTGTACTCGGTCTGCGGACCGCGCCGCCCGTCGATGCGCCGCTCCGTCGTGGTGGCGGAGTAGCCGAGACCGATCACCAGATCCGCGACGTCCTCGGCCAGCCCTGACCGCCGGGTGCTGAAGTGCACCGCGCCGTTGGGCATGACCGTGCCGTTGGCGTCGAGCAAGCCCGAGAGCAGTGCGCGCCGTTGCGCCACCGAGGCGCGGAGCAGTTCGGCGGGGATGCGCCCGGCCTGGATCGTCTCGACCCGCGCCGGGGCGGTGGCGAGCGCGGTGCCTCCACCGGCGATCGGCGTCGCGCGCACCAGCGGCGGGCGGCTGACCTCGGCGGCGACGGCGGTGTCCATCGCGACGTGGCGGACTCCCAGCCGGACACCGACCACGTACGGGGGGACCGGGAAGGCTCGCGCCGGCAGGTCCAGGGGGCGGGTGTTGGCGACGCACGTGGTTCGGCCGGCCGTCGCCGGCCGCCCGGACCGTGGCGGCGAGCTCGGCGGTGGTCCGGACCGCGGTCCCTGGCCGCTGACTGACACCGCGTCGAGGCCCCGGGGTCCCGGTGCGCTGGTCGGTCAGCCACTGGTGGGCGGCATCGGCGACGATCGTGGTGCCGTCGGAGAACTTGACCGCGTAGCAGGGGCGGGCGTGCAGAACCTCGGTGGCGGCGACCACCCGGGTGGGCCGGCCGTCGGCGTCGAGCAGCTCGTCGCCGACCTGGACCTCACCCATCGTGGTCCAGCCGGTGGGCGTCGGCAGGGGCGTGTCCAGCGCCAGCGCCTTACCGATCGCCGGACGCGCGGCGACGATGATCATCTGGCCTGGGTGCAGGCCGTTGGTCAGCTGGTCCAGCTCGACGAACCCGGTGGGCACGCCGATCATCTGGCCGCCGCGGTTGCCGATCGACTCGATCTCGTCGAGCGTGCCCTCCATGATCGCGGAGAGCGGCTGATAGTCCTCGCTGGAGCGGCGCTCGGTGACGGCGTAGATCTCGGCCTGGGCGGAGTCGACGATCGAGTCGACCTCGCCGTCGCCGGTGTAACCCATCTGCGTGATGCGGGTGCCGGCCTCGACCAGGCGGCGCAGGATGGCGCGCTCGGCCACGATCTGGGCGTAGTAGCCGGCGTTGGCCGCGGTCGGCACCGAGGACAGCAGCGTGTGCAGGTACGGCGCCCCGCCGGCCCGGGCGATCTCCCCGCGCTTGGTCAGCTCGGCCGAGACGGTGATCGCGTCGGCCGGCTCGCCCCGCCCGTACAGGTCGAGGATGGCGTCGTAGACCAGCTGGTGGGCCGGCTTGTAGAAGTCGTCGGAGCGCAGCGCCTCGATGACGTCGGCGATGGCGTCCTTGCTCAGCATCATGCCGCCGAGCACGCACTGCTCCGCGGCCAGATCCTGGGGCGGCGTGCGGTCGAACTCCGCGTGTGGTGGAGGCGGAAGTTCTGCAACGCTCATCGGCGGCCTTCCCCCATTCCCGCTCGGTCAGCGGGGCCCAGTGATCTTGGTACCGGGCCCCGCTGACACTTCGAACTCCCCGTCGATCCCCGCGGCACCGGACCCGGCACGGGCCCCACTGGGTCGACAGTGCGCGAACCTAAGCCCGCCCACAGAAGCCGCCAAGCGGAGTCGTTCACACCCTTTGTCCACCTCAGGTGGATAAGTCGTGATCACCTGGGATCTCCTCGTCCACACCCTGGGGACACAGCTGTGGACGGAAATCCGCGCCCCGGTCCGCCACCGCCGCTGACCTGCGCGAATGCGTTCTTCACGGATGTGGACGTGAGAAAAACGGCGGGTGAATGAAATCTGAGATCGACACGCCGGACACCCCGTCCGGGTGTCCACTATGTGAGCAGATCTGACGTAGCGACAGGTTTCGGGCCCGGATGCGACGAGGCCCGCGTCCCCGGATGGGGGGCGCGGGCCTGCTCGTTCGCGATCGCGGAAGGTCAGGCTCCGACGACGGTGACCGCGACGGTGGCGGAGACCTCGGGGTGCAGCCGGACCGTGGCGCTGTGGGCGCCGGTGGTCTTGATCGGGTTGGGAATCTCGACCCGGCGCTTGTCCACGGCCGGGCCGCCGGCGGCCGCCACGGCCGCGACGATCTCGGACGCGGTCACGGCGCCGAACAGCCGCCCGGAGTCCCCGGCGCGGGCCTTGAGGGTGACCTTGAGGTTCTCCAGCTTGGCCCCGGCCGCCTTGGCCTGGTCCAGGTCGGCGATCTCGCGGCTCTCACGGGCCCGCCGGATCGAGGTGACCTGCTTCTCGCCGCCGCGGGTCCAGCGCAGGGCCAGCCCGCGCGGGACGAGGAAGTTACGGCCGTAGCCGTCCTTGACCTCGACGATGTCGCCCGGGGCGCCGAGCCCCGAGACCTCCTGGGTGAGGATCAGCTTCATCTCAATCCCCCTAGCGAGCCGTGCTCGTGTACGGCAGCAGCGCCATCTCGCGGCTGTTCTTCACCGCGGTGGCGATGTCGCGCTGGTGCTGGGTGCAGTTGCCGGTCACCCGACGGGCGCGGATCTTGCCGCGGTCGGAGATGAAGCGGCGCAGCAGGGAGGTGTCCTTGTAGTCGACGTAGCTGACCTTCTCCTTGCAGAACATGCAGACTTTCTTCTTCGGCTTACGCAGTGGTGGCTTCGCCATCGTGGTGCTCCTCCTTGGAGCCCCGCCGGAGCGGGAATGGTCGATGTTCGGAACGTCCGACCGGAGGTGGCCCATAGGCCAGGTTCCGTCGGACGCAATGGACTCTTAGAAGGGCGGCTCGTCTGAGCTGCCGCCGCTGTTGTTGCCGCCACCCCAGTTCCCGCGGTCGGCGCCGGCGCCGGCCGGAGCCGCGCTGGCCCACGGGTCGTCGGACTGACCGCGGCCACCGCCGCCGCCCCCGCCACCGCCGCCGTAGCTGCCGCCACCACCGCCGCCGCCCCCACGCGGAGTGCGGTTGACCTTCGCGGTGGCGAACGTGAGGCTCGGGCCGACCTCGTCGACGTCGACCTCGTACACGGTGCGCTTCTCGCCCTCACGGGTCTCGTAGGACCGCTGCTTGAGCCGGCCCTGCACGATGACCTTCATGCCCTTGGTCAGCGACTCGGCGACGTTCTCCGCCGCCTGTCGCCAGACAGTGCAGGTCAGGAAGAGCCCCTCGCCGTCCTTCCACTCGTTCGTCTGCTTGTCGAACGTCCGGGGTGTGGACGCGATCCGGAAGTTGGCGACCGCGGCGCCGCTGGGGGTGAAGCGCAGCTCCGGGTCGTCGACGAGGTTGCCGACCAACGTGATGACGGTGTCGCCTGCCATGGCTCGTTCCGATCTCCGTATCGGGAGGGTGGGGTTGGTGCGGTGGTGCAGTTTCGGGCGGTGAGCGCCTAGCGCATGTCCGGTCGGATGACCTTGGTGCGCAGCACGGCCTCGTTGAGGTTCAGCTGCCGGTCGAGCTCCTTGACCGTCGCGGGCTCCGCGGCCAGCTCGATGACGGCGTAGAAGCCGTCCATCTTCTTCTTGATCTCGTACTGCAGGCGCCGCTTGCCCCACAGGTCGACCTTGTCGACGGTGCCGCCCCCGCTGCGCACGACCGTGAGGAACTGGTCGAGGGAGGGAGCGATGGTCCGCTCGTCGAGGTCGGGGTCGAGGATGACCATCAATTCGTACTTACGCATAGCTGGTACGCCTCCTCTGGACTCAGGCGGTCACGGTCTCTCCGTGACAGGAGGGCTATCGCGTGGTCGCCGGACCCGGAGGGGCCTGGCGACCGGAGGTAAGACTAGCCGGGCCCTCCGACAACCGGAGAATCCGTCCACAGGCTGGGAACGACGAGCGCTGTCGGCGGGCGCGCATAGGCTCGGCGCATGCTCAAGATCGGTGCCCACGTCGACCAGACCGACCCCATCGCCGAGGCCCTCGCCCGCAAGGCGGAGGTCGTGCAGATCTTCCTCGGCGACCCCCAGGACTGGAAGCCGCCGACCATCGCCTTCGAGGGCGGAGCCCCGGCCCTGAAACAGGCGGTCGAGGAGACCGGGCTCGCGCTGTACGTCCACGCCCCGTACCTGGTCAACGTCGCCAGCTCGAACAACCGGATCCGGATGCCCAGCCGCAAGATCCTGCAGCAGCAGATCGACGCGGCGGCCTCGATCGGGGCGCGGGGCCTGATCGTGCACGGCGGGCACGTGCTGGCCAAGGAGGACCCGAGCATCGGGATCGCCAACTGGCGCAAGACCTTCGAGCGCATGGAGATGCGCCTGCCGGTGCTCATCGAGAACACCGCCGGCGGGGACAACGCGATGGCCCGCCGCCTCGACGCGCTGGCCCGGCTCTGGGACGCGGTCGGGGAGTTCGGCGCCGGGTTCTGCCTCGACACCTGCCACGCGCACGCGGGCGGGGAGGAGCTCTCGACCGTGGTGGACCGGGTCAAGGCCATCACCGGCCGCATCGACCTGGTGCACGCCAACGACAGCAAGGACGAGTTCGACTCCGGCCGCGACCGGCACGAGAACTTCGGGCAGGGCAACATCGACCCCGACGAGCTCGTCGCCGTCATCGCCGGCGCCGGCGCCCCGGTGGTCTGCGAGACCCCGGGCGACGCGCAGGGTCAGGGCGCGGACATCTCCTGGCTGCGGGAGCGGCTGCCGGCCTGAGCCACCAGCACCCGCAGCTCGCCGGCCAGTCCCTCGCTGGACGGCGCCCGGGTGGTGCGCCAGAGCCGGCTCGCGCCGATCACCGCGGCGCCGACCAGCAGCACGTTGCGGACGGTCACCAGCAGCACCGCACCGCGCTCGGCGTTGAGCAGCTCGTCGAAGTAGTACGGGTACTCCAGGCAGGTCAGCGCCGTCGCGATCAGGATCAGCCCCACCGGCAGGCGCATCACCGAGGTGCCGCGCGGGCCGAAGTTCAGCGCGCAGACCGCGCTGAGGCCGACCATCCACACCATGTACTGCGGGCTGATCACCCGGCTGGTCACCACGAACAGCAGCACCCCGACCAGCGCCGCGTCGGCGGTCGTCGACGCGTGCCAGGTCCGCGCGGTCAGCCGCCAGAACACCAGCCAGCCGAACGCGAGCGCGCTGGCCACCAGGCAGATCTTGGCGACCAGGTCCACGTGCGGGCCGAGGTACTCCATCGAGCCGTAGTTCAGCCCGACGTAGCCGTCCCACCCGTGGTGGGAGGCGACATGAAACGGCAGGGCAGCGATGGATTCGACCTCGACGCCGCGCCCGCCCTGCGCGTCCAGGAACGACAGGGCGTTCGGCATGGTCGCCCAGAAGCCGAGCAGGATCACCGAGCCGGTCACGACCGCGGCGGCCCAGGCCTCCTTCCAGCGCCGGCCGGGGCCGACGCACAGGAGCAGCAGAGCCGGCCAGATCTTGAGCATCGCCCCGAAGGCGAGCAGCCCGCCGCCGCCCCAGATCCGGTGGCGTGCCCCGGCCAGGTTGAGGTCCGGGCGGCTGTCCGCGCGCACCAGCAGGACCAGGCCGCAGACCGCGACTGCGGTGACGATGAGGTCGTAGCGGCCGTAGGCGATCGGGCCGCCGATGGCGACGCCGAGCATCCACACCCAGGCCGCCCAGGGCTGGGTGCGGGCCCACGCCCAGCGTCCGGTCGGAGCGCTGTAGTGGCCGGCCGCGATCGTGGCTTCGTCCTCGGCCATCCGGCGGCGGGCGGCCACCAGCAGGACCACGAAGGTGAGGCAGTCGACCGCGAAGGAGATCCAGTAGAAGCCCACCGCGTAGGACAGAGGCAGCAGGCCCGGGGCCAGCATGACCAGGGCCGCGGCCGGCGGGTACTGCCACATCACGTCGTGTTCGGGGAAGGACCCGGTGGAGAGCACGTCGTACCAGCGGCTGTAGATGTCGCGGACGTCGGCGGTGACCGAGGGCATGATCCACTCGCGCTCACGCACCGTGAACAGCAACAGGGCCGTTCGGGTCGCGATGAACAGCAACCCGACAACCAGGAAGGGGCTGATCGCACGCATGGACGGCCGCGCGACCGCCCTGGAGGACCTGATGTGCACCCCGAAGCCATCTCATGTCGGTCGCGGTCAGTTACCTGAATCGTATCCGGGACGTGTTACGCCGGTGGTCGATACCGTGGACGCGTCGATCTTGTTATCCGCCCGCGACACACCGCGGTTGCCCGCAGGAGATCCATCCCCATGTCGTTGACGGTCCGGACGATCACGGCCGACGAGCATCTCGCCTTCGTCGCCTCCCGCGGTTCCGCGAGCTTCCTGCAGGTCCCCTCCTGGGGGCAGGTGAAGAAGGAATGGCGCAGCGAGTCCATCGGATGGTGCGATTCCGACGGCAAGATCGTCGGCGCCGGGCTCGTGCTCTACCGGCAGATCCCCAAGCTCAAGCGCTACCTGGCCTACCTGCCCGAAGGCCCGGTCCTGGCCTGGGAGAACGTTCACGACGCCGCCTCGCTCAAGGCGCTGCTCGACCCGATGGTCGCCCACCTCAAGGCCAAGGGCGCCTTCGGCGTCCGGATGGGCCCGCTGGTGGTCACCCGGCGCTGGAGTTCGGAGACGATCAAGACCGCGGTCAAGGACGGGCAGGCCACCAAGCTGGCGGCCCTGACGCCGGACGCCGTCGACCCGGCCGCCCAGAAGGTGGCCGAGCTGATGCGCGCCGCGGGCTGGATCCCGCCGTCGGCCGCGCGCCGGGTTCGCGGCCGGGCAGCCGCAGTACGTCTTCCAGGTTCCGCTGGGCGGGCGATCCCTGGAGGACCTGCTCGCCGGGTTCAATCAGCAGTGGCGGCGCAACATCAAGAAGGCGGACAAGGCCGGGGTCGAGGTCACCGTCGGCACCGAGGCCGACCTGGCGGACTTCCACGCGCTGTACACGCACACCGCCGAACGCGACCACTTCACCCCGCGTCCGCTCAGTTACTTCCAGACCATGATGCGCGCCCTGGCCGGGGAGGACCCCGACCGCTTCCGGCTGTTCCTGGCCAAGCACGAGGGCGAGCTGCTGGCCTCGACCATCTGGATCCGCGTCGGTGGGCACGCCTGGTACTCCTACGGCGCCTCGGCCAGCCACAAGCGCGACCTGCAGCCGTCGAACGCGATCCAGTGGCGGATGATCACCGAGGCGCACGCCGCCGGGGCCACCGTCTACGACCTGCGCGGCATCACCGACACCCTCGACCCGGCCGACCCGCACTTCGGGCTGATCCAGTTCAAGCTCGGGACCGGCGGCGAGGCCGTGGAGTACCTGGGCGAGTGGGACCTGCCGATCAACGGGCTGCTGTTCAAGGCCTTCCAGCTCTACCTGGCCAAACGCTGATGCTGCGCCTGGAGATCGACCGCGCCCGCTGGGACGCCCACCTGGCCAAGGTCAACGCCGACGCCCCGGGCCTGGTCCCGGTGGCCAAGGGCAACGGCTACGGCCTGGGCATGGACCGGTGCGTCGACGAGGCCCTGAAACTGGGCGCGGACACCCTCGCTGTCGGCACCTTCGCAGAGGCCCGCGGCCCTGCCGGAGCAGGCCGAGGCGTTCTCCAAGGTCGTCGTGCTCACCCCGCACCTGCCCGGTGACCCCACCGAGGGCCTCCCGATCGGGCTGTTCGGCCGGGTCGTGCACACCGTCGCCACCGCCGAGGCCGCGGCCGACCTGCCCGGCAAGCGGGTCATCGTCGAGTGCCGGACCTCGCTGCGCCGGCACGGCATCAGCCAGGACCAGCTGGCCGGGCTGGGCGAGGCGCTGTCCGACGTCCACCTCGAGGGCTTCGCCCTGCACCTGCCGATGAACCGACCGCGCGGGGCGCACCCGATCGCCGAGGTCGCGACCTGGGTCGGCTGGCTCGGCGCGGCCGGCCTGCCGATCAGCACCCTCTACGTGAGCCACCTGTCCGGGCCCGAGGTGATCGGGCTGTCCACGCAGTTCCCGAACACGAGCGTTCCGGCCGCGGGTCGGCACCAAGCTCTGGCTGGGCGACCGCGGCGCGCTCGCCCCCAAGGCCCGGGTGCTGGACGTCGAGCAGCTCTCCCGCGGCGACCGGTACGGCTACCGGCAGCGCAAGGCACCGCGCGACGGGCACCTCCTGGTGGTCGCCGGCGGGACGGCCCACGGCGTCGGCCTGGCCGCGCCGAAGCCCGTCGCCGGGCTGACCACGCGGATCAAGGTGGCCGGCGAGGGCACCCTGGCCACCTTCAACCGCACCCTGAGCCCGTTCAGCTGGGCGGGCAAACAGCGCTGGTTCGCCGAGCCCCCGCACATGCAGGTCTCCCTGCTCTGGCTCCCCAGCGACGTCGAACCGCCCGCCGTCGGGGACTACCTCGACGTCGAGACCCGCATGACCACGACGACCTTCGACGAGATCGTCGAGGTCTGAGCGTCGGCCTTTGCCTCGCGAAAGCGCACATCCGCACGTCGGAACCGGCGCTTCGCGTGCGGTGCCTTCGAAGTAAGGCGCCCGGGGTGGGCGCAGAGGGTCAGGGCGTGGAGAAGGCGCAGGTCACGTAGACCTTCACCGTGCGGGACTTGGCGCCGACGTTGGTCGCGCGCACCGTCCAGCCCTTGGCGTCCGCGGTCGGGCCGGAGCCGTTGAGGATCAGGTCCGACGTGCTGTTCATGCCACCGCCGAGCGCGTAGCGACCGTCCTTGCACATGACGGTGTAGGTCGCCGCGGTGCGGGCCGCAGCCTTGCCCTTGGTCGCGACCATCCGGTAGCCGACCACGCTGCCCGGCGCGACGGTGCCCGCCGCGCCGGCCGTGCCCTTGAGCGAGGCCAGCCACTCGGTGACGGTGCCGGTGAAGCCGTTGTCGACCGCGACCTGGTACGCGCTCTTGCCCGCGGCACCCGCGGCGCCCGCGGTACCGGCCGCACCCGCGGTACCGGCCGCGCCCTGGAGCACCCTGCACGCCCTGCTGGTTCCAGCTGATCGCGCGTCGCCGTCCTGGGTCAGAACACGTCGGTCGCAGTCGGTCGCGCGGTGACCGCGCCGGTCGTGACGCGGTAGATCTCCGCCGTTGTAGAGGCAGCCCCTGAACACGGTGTGGCCGACTCGCCCACCGCGATCGCGACGGTCGGCACGGTGATCGCGACGGCGACGACAGGCAGGGCGACCATGGCCAGCGTGCGGGCCTTCGGGCGGGCGATGCGGATCATGCGAGTACTCCCCCACGCGCAGCCGGCGACCGTCGGTCGCCGCGTAGAGCCACGCCATCGTTCTAGATAGTCGGGTCGCGGCCCTGTCCGCTTGATGAGCCGATCGTCCGGACCCGGATCCGACATTCGGGTGATTTGGGTCCGACTCGCCCACCCGGCCTCCGGGCCGTTGACCTGCGCACGGACCACCGCTACCGTCGCTCCGTACGCGTACGGTACGCGTACGGCAGGCGGGTGATGACGATGCCGGAAGCGGCGCGGGCTTCCGAGCGGCTCACGCTTGAGTCGATCGTCGACGCCGCCGAGGAACTGGTCGCCGCCGAGGGCTTCGAGGGCCTGAGCATGCGCAAGCTCGCGCGGGCCTGCGGCGTCGGCGCGATGACGCTCTACGGCTACGTCCCCACCAAGGACGACCTGCTCGGCGCCCTGGCCGACCGGCTGCTCGCCGACGTCGCCCTGCCCGCGCCCACCGACGGGGACTGGGCCTACCGGATCGCCGCGGTCTTCCACGCCGTGCGCCGCGCGTTCCTCGCCCACCCGGAGCTGGTCCCGATCGTGGCCGCCCACCGCGTCGACGGGCGTCTCGGCCTACTGCGGGGCCGAGATCGTGTTCGGCACGCTGCGCGAGGCCGGGCTCGACGAGGCCCAGACGATCAGCGCGTTCAGCGCGCTGACCTCGTTCACCGTCGGGGCGTGCCAGCGGGAGATCGGGCTGGTCGGCAAGGCCGGCCGGGGTGCCGTGCGGGAAGCCCTCCCCGGCATCAGCGCGCTTCCGGGCGAACAGTTCAGCCACGTCATCGGGCTGGCCGGACGCCTGGCCACCCGCGACTTCGACGCCGAGTTCACCTCCGGGCTGGATCTGCTGATCACCGGAATCCGCGGATGGGTGGAAGAAGCATGAACAGTGCCGCCAACAGGACTGGGATGGCGAACCCGCTGCACTGGGTGGCCACCGATCCCGACGTGCTCTGGTCTCCGGGCAACGTCTCCGAGGCGATCCCCGGCGTCTCGACCGCGCTGAACTGGTCGTTCATCGACGACGCCATCGAGCTCGCGGCCCGGCAGGCTTTCGCCGCGATGGGCGTGCTCAGCCCGGACGAGGTCCGGCTCAACGACCGCGCCGAGGACCGGTTCATGGTCGCCTTCTACGGCCGGACCGTGGCCAACATCGAGGCGATGCGCACCATCGGCGACCGGATGCCCGGCACCTCGGCCAACGCGGTGGAGGCGCAGCTGTTCGGGGTGGTCCGCCCGGACGCGGTCAACCATTCGACGCTGTCCCGGGTGCCGGCGATCGCGGTCCGGATGCCGCGCACCGCGACCCGGCTCAAGAGGGACTCACTCGCGCTGCGCGCGGAGATCGTGGAGTGGTGGCGCGGCGCGGTGCTTTCCCCGCCGACCTCGCTGCCCGACGCGACCGCGCTGCTGGCCGACGCCCGGCGCCGCTACACCCGCGCGTTCTCCCTCGGCGTGCTGTCCTCGATGCTGTCCCAGGCGCTCTACGACCAGGTCGTGCTGCTGGTGGCAGGGCGCCGATCGCCCCGGGCTGCAGCACCGCCTGGTCACCGGCTACGCCGGGATGACCGAGACCGCCCTGGTCACCGACCTGTGGGACCTCGCCCACGAGCGGCTCGACCGCGCGACGTTCCTGCTCCGGCACGGCTTCCACGGCCCGGACGAGGGTCAGATGGCGAGCCGGGTCTGGCGCGAGGACACCGCGCCGCTGGACTCCCAGCTGCGCCGGTTCGCCGGCCTCGGCCCGGACCAGCACCCCTCGGTCGCCGAGGCGCGGCAGATCGAGATCCGCGAAGCCGCCGAGGCCGAACTGCTCGCCGCCGTCGGCCGGCTGAAGGCGCCCGGGGCCAAGCTCGTCCTGCGGATCGCCCGCACGCTGATCCCGCTGCGCGAGATCGGGAAGGCCAACTACACCCAGTGCCTGGACGGGGCCCGCCTCGCCGCCCGCGTGATCGGGCGCGAACTCGCCGCGGCCGGGCGGCTCGACGACCCCGAGGACGTGTTCGGCCTGACCTACGACGAGCTCACCGCCCCCCGCCTCCCCGACGACCTGCGTGGCCTCGCCGCCGAACGGGCCGCGATCCGCGCGGACTACCTGACCACCGACCTGGCCGAGAAGTGGACCGGGACGCCGCAGCGGATCCCGCTGGCCACCGCCGATGCCGGGGCGAGCGACAAGCCCATCACCGGCGAGGGTGTCGGCGGCGGCACCGTCACCGCCCGCGCCCGGGTCGTGATCGACCCGGCGACCGAGGACCTCGAGCCCGGGGAGATCCTCGTCTGCCGCTCCACCGACCCGGGCTGGACGTCGCTGTTCCACCTCGCCGGCGGGGTGGCCGTCGACATGGGCGGCACCATGAGCCACGCCGCGATCATTGCCCGTGAGCTGGGCATCCCGTGCCTGACCTGCACGGTGGACGGCAGCCGCCGGGTCCGTACCGGCGACCTGGTTCGCCTCGACGGGGACGCGGGAAGTCTGGAGATTTTGGAACGGCAGGGGGAGAACGCATGAAGGTCCTGGTCACCGGCGCCACCGGCGTCTACGGGCGCAGTGTCGTGGAGCGGCTGATCCGCAACGGCCACGAGGTGGTCGCGGTCGCGCGCAAGCCACCGAAGGCGCTACCGCACGGGGCGACCTTCGCCGCTGCGGACGTGCAGGACCTGGAAGCGCTGACCCGGGCGATGGACGGCTGCGAGGTGGTCTGCCATCTGGCATTCGTCGTCACCCCGATGAAGGACCGCGAGGCGTCCCGGCAGATCAGCGTCGGCGGGACCGCGAACGTCTGCGAGGCGATGAAGCGCACCGGCGCCCGGCGGCTGGTGTTCGCCTCCTCGGCGATGAGCTACGGCGCCAACCCGGACAACCCGCCACTGTTTACCGAGGCCCACGAGCAGCGCCCGGCCGCGGACTACGTCTACGGCACCGACAAGGTCGCCGCCGAGCGGGTCATCCTCGACTCCGGCGTCGAAGCGGTGCTCGCGCGCACCGGAGTCACGGTGGGGCGCAACATCGACAACCTGTTGCTCGACATTTTCGCCGCGCCCGCGATCATCGGGATCAAGAAACGTCGACATCCGCTACCAGCTGGTCCACCAGGACGACATCGGGCGCTTCTTCGCCACCGCCTGCGAGTCCGGGCCGCCCGGGCCGGTCAACGTCGCACCGGCGGACTTCCTGCCGTTGCGCACCATCGCCGAGGTCCTCGGCAAGAAGTACATCGAGACCTCCGCGTCGCGCGCACTGAAGGCGATCGAGTTCGCCTGGAAGCACGACCTCGCGGACATCACCCCGGGCGAGGCGGCGGGCATCTCCTACCTGCCGCGGATGGACACCACCCGGCTGCGCGAGGAGTGGGGCTTCGAGTGCGCCTGGTCCACCGCGGACGGCGTGGTCGACCTGCGGCGTGCGGTCACCGGCATCACGGCGGTGGCCAAGAAGCGGGTCGAGGTGCCGTGGCGACTGCGCTTCCCGACCCATCGCCCGGGCGAGGTGGTCACCGACGGCGTCGCCGGGCGGCCCGACCTCGGCCACCCCAGCGGCGAGCTGGACTCCGAGATCCCGCTGAAGTACCCGACCGTACGGGCCTTCGGCGGCCCGGCCCCACTGCCGGCGCTGACCCTGAGCACCCACCTGCACGTACTGCGCGCGGCCTCGACCGGGATGCTCGACGCCTTCGGCGGTCCTCCCGAGCTGCGACTCGTGCTGGGCGGCAACGGCGCGGCGAGCGTCGCGCACCGCATCTACGTCAATGACGACGTTGCTTACGCCGTGGAGCATTCCGGCGGGCGCCGCCGGGTGGTCGGAGCCAAGTACGGGCGCGAGGTCGAGCGCATCGCCGGCTGGGCCGCGGAGACGTTGGAGCGGGCCGCCGATCCGACGTCCCTGTCCGAGGTCCGGCTGGACGCGATGCTCGGGCTTCTGCTCGACGACCTCGCCTGGTTCTGGGCGATCGCGGCGATCGGCGCCTCTCTTGAAGGTGACGAACTCGGCGACCTGGCGCACCTGCTCACCGCGTTGCCCGACGGGAGCTCCCCGTTCGCGGCCAGTGCGCAGTCGCTGCGTGACGACGGCGGGCATTCCAGGGCGCGGATGCGCGCCGAGCGGGTGGTACGGGCGCTGGCGCAGGCCCTGGCCGGACTCGTCCGGGAACGGGCCGACCGCCTCGTCGTGGCCGGCGCGGTCAAGGACGCCGCCGACGTCGCCCACCTGACCTGGGACGAACTGCTCGCCCCGCCCCACGACTCCGGCGCCCTCATCGAGAAGCGTCGCTCCGAGCTGGAACGCCTGGCCCGGATCACCCTGCCGGCCACGGTGTCCGTGACCGGCCCGACGAGCGCGGTGGCGACCTGATGAGTGCGACGAGCGAACTGGCCGTGGAGACCGACCTCGCTCCCGAAGTGGAGGACCTGAGCCTCTACGTGCGCGGCGGACGGCTGCGCAGTTCGGCCGACGTGGTTCCGGACGCGGTCGAGGCGGAGCGGCTCGGCATCTCCCGGCTGTGGCTGTCCGAGCGCTACGACCTCAAGGAGGCCGGCGTCCTGCTCGGCGGGATGGCCGCGCGCACGACGCGGCTCAAGCTGGGTACCGCGGCGCTGTTCCCGGGCTCGCGCAACCTGCTGCTGACCGCGGCCCTCGGCTCGACGATGCACTCGGCGTTCGGCCCGCGGTTCACCCTCGGCCTGGGCCGGAGCATGAGCGCCTACATCGCCAACGCGAACATGACCGAGATCTCCTTCGCCGCGCTCGCCGATTACCCCGACCTGCTCCGGCAGATCTGGCGCGGCGAGGACGTCGACTACGACGGCCCGGTCGGCACCTTCCGCGGGCTGCACATGGCCGACGTCTACCCGGGCCCGCCCCCGCAGATCTACTCGGTCAACCTGGGCGGGCCGAAGGCGAGCAAGGTCGCCGTGGCCGCGGGCTTCGACGGGGTGTACCTGCAGCCGTTCATGACCGCGGAGTCCGTGCACACCACGGCGACGCGGATCCGGGCGGAGTGCGAGCGCCTCGGGCGCGACCCCGCCTCGATGCGCATCGTGGTGCCCATGATCAGCGCCCCCGAACTGGATGACGAGCGGGCGCGGGCGTACATGCACGCGCGGATGGTCACGTATCTCGGACAGCCTGGTCTGGCTGAGGCGTACGAGCGGATCAACGGCTGGGACCCGAAGCTGGCCGACCCGGTCCGCGAGCACCCGATGTTCGCCCACGACCCGGACCGGGTGGACCACCACTTCCACCGCGACCAGTTGATGGAGGTCGCAAAACTCGTGCCGGACGAATGGATGTATTCGACCTCGCTCGCCGGCTCGGTGGCCGAGTGCGTCGCAAAGATGACGGAGTACAAAGCCGCCGGGGCGGACGAGATCTGCTTCTACGGCAGCACCGCGGCTGAGAACGCGACGCTGGTCGCAGCCTGGCGCGACCGGTAGCGCCGCAAGGGGTTCCGATGCGAGCGTCGCGGGGGGACGCCGGACGCGCAGGGCGGGCCGGGACCCTGAGGTCCCGGCCCGCCGTGATGGTGTGTCAGTACATGTTCAGAACGTTCAGCGCTTGGCCACCGAGACGTCGGCGACCGTGGCGCAGGTGACGGTGATCTCGACGGCCTTCTTGGCGCCGGTCGAGTTCACGGTCTTCATCCGCCAGCCCTTGCCATCGGCGGTGACGCCCTCGCCGACGACCGTAACGCCGTTGGCTCCGAACAGACCGCCGCCGAGCGGCACCTTGCCGGTCGGGCAGTTCACCGTGAAGATCTCAGTGCTGTTCCGGGCGATGTCCTGGTTGGACCGCTTGACCAGATAGCCGGAGACGCCGTTGACGCCGTCCTTGCCGTCCTTCCCGTCGGTGCCGTTCTTCCCGTCGGTGCCGTTGGCGCCGTCCTTGCCGTTCGTGCCGTCCTCGCCGTTCGTGCCGCTGGTCCCGTTGGTGCCCTTCAGGGAGGCCAGCCAGTCCTCCAGGGTGCCGTCGAAGCCGGAGAGCTCGAAGGCGCTCTTGCCATCGGTGCCGTTGGTGCCGTTCTCGCCGTCGGTGCCGTTCGAACCGTTGGTGCCCGCGTCACCCTTGACCCCCTGGGAGTTCCAGGAGACCTCGGTGCCGTAGTAGGACCAGAAGTTGGGGTGGCAGGAGCCGCCGGCTGGGTTATTGCCCACCTTGACGTGGGTGAGCTCGCCCGAGGAGCTCAGGCAGCCGGTGAAGGTGGTGCCGGCGCTGGCCGGGGTGGCCAGCGCGAGCGCCGGAACGCCCACGGCCAGTACGGACAGCGGCGCGATGACGAGCGCCGCGCGGCGGGCGCGGGAACCGGTGAAGTTGGAACGCATGAAAATGTCTCTCCCCGTGGGATCGGTTTCGGTGCAGAGCCGCCCCGAGTGGCAGCAACGAGGCGAAGATCGGCGACAGGGCGCGTCGGCTGAATGGGACTAAGGTCCCGCATTCCCCTGGACCGTTCGGTTCATTACTGACTTAAAGTCAGATCCCCAGGCGGGGCCCGACCCGCCACCGCAGCGCCTAACGCCGTCGACCGAATCCGCGGAATCGTCCAGACTGGCCCGGTGATTCTCCCCGACAGCCGCCCCCGCCGGCGCGCCCGCCTGCTGGTGCGCCTGCTCGCCGGGCTGCTGGCCGCGGTGCTACTCGGGCTGATCGGCTGGTCAGGGTGGTTCCGGGTCACCTACGGCTCGTTCCCCGGGATGGGGATCGGCGACCGGATTACCTGGTGCGGGCACGACTTCTACTCCTCGGTCACCGACCTGACCGCGGAGGAAGCCAACGACGACGCCGAGCATCCCCTGCGGCCGGCCTTCAAGTACCCGCCGGTCTGGCACAAGGCCACCGTGCACGCCGCGATGCGCCCAGCCGCGGAGCTGGCCGCGCAGCCCGACCTGCCCTGCGCCCCGGAGCTGTACGTGCGGACCGGGGAAGACCGCTACACCCGCTATCTGCCGGAGACGCAGTGAGCAATCTCGCCACCTGGTCTACCGAAGCCTGGCGGACCGGGGCCGTCGCCTGGGCCGACGACCGCCTGGCCGAGCACGGCCTGGAGCGCACCGGCGAGGCCGAGCAACCACATCTGCGTTCCTGGGCCACCGTGCTGCGGATCCCGACCTCGGGTGGTCCGGTGTGGTTGAAGGCCCCCGGACCCGGCACTGCGTTCGAGGTCGTGCTGTACCCGATCTTGCTCGCGGCGGCACCGGACCAGGTGCTGCACCCCTTGGCCATCGATGCGGACCGGCGTTGGCTGCTGCTGCCGGACGGCGGCACCCCTCTCGGCGAGCTCGCAAAGGGCCCGGCCCTGATCGACGCCCTGGCCGGGGCGCTGCCCGGCTACGCGCGCATGCAACGTCGTCTCGCCCCGCGTGCCGACGACCTGCTCACGATCGGTCTGACCGACCTACGCCCGGCGTCGATGCCCGAGCGCTACGCGGACTGCCTCGCCGACATCGCGGACTACGTCGCTCATCGCGGGGATCCCGAGGAGGCCGCCGCACTGCAACGGCTGCGCGACCTTGAGCTGACGGTGCGTCAGTGGGCGGACGAACTGGCCGGCTCCGCCGTCCCGCCGAGCCTGGACCACAACGACCTGCACCCGTGGAACCTGCTCTGCCCGGCCGGTGACATCACAGCGGCCCGCACCTACGACTGGGGCGACGCCGTGATCGGGCACCCCTTCGCCAGCCTGATGGTGGTACTCGGTTGGCTCACCAACGAGGACGGCGAAGGCCTGGCTCCGGATTCCGCCGAAGTGCTGCGCGTCCGCGATGCCTACCTCGCCGAGTTCGCCGACCTGGCCCCGCACGCCGCGTTGGTGCGCGAGGTCGAACTCGCTGCCCACAGCGCGAAGCTCGGCCGCGCGCTGTCCTGGATCGGCGTCCTGCACGCCAGCGGCGAGCACCTCACCGGCGAGTCGGCCGAGGCTCCGCTGTACTGGCTGTCGAGGTTGCTCCCGGACTCCTGACGAAGCCGGTCAGTCGACGGGCTCGCAGATCACCACGGGGATGTCCCGCTCGCTGCGCTTCTGGTAGCCGGCGTAGCCGGAGTAGACCTTCACGATCTGCGGCCAGAGTTCGGCCTTCTCCTCCGCCGATGCGGTCCGGGCGCGCATCTTGCGGGTCTCACCGTCCCGGGTGATCTCGACCTCGGGGTTCGCGGCCAGGTTCTTGTACCAGTCGGGGTGTTCGTCGTGACCGCCCTTGGACGCGACGACGATGACCCGCCGCTCGTCGGAGATCGGCGCGGTCAGCAGGGTCGAGCGGCGCCGGCCGGAGGTGCGCCCGATGGTGTGCAGCTCGAGCGTCTCCATGCCACCGAGGCGCTTGGGGAAGCGCCCGCCGGTGACGCACAGCAGCGTCCGGTGGCTGGTCTCGAGCACCCACGCGCCGACCCCGGCCACCAGATCGTTCTGCTTCGACATCCCCCGAGCGTAGGGGTCAGGGAGCGGACTTACGCCGCCAGTAGCCGATGCCTCCGGACTGCTCGGCCGGCAGCTTGTGCTGGGTTCGCAGCAGCTTGCGGACAGCGCGGGTCACCGAGGCCTCACCGGCGACGTAGACATACCCGGGTCCGTCGGGGAATTGAAGTTCGCGCGCGAGGTCCACCAGGACGCTGTGCGTGGTCATCAGCCCGGGGTTGTGCACCCACCTGATGTCGGCGGCGTGCTCCCATTCGTCGAGCTCGTCACCGGGGTCGGGGATCTCGACGATCGCGCGCGTCGGCAGCTTCTCGGCGTCCTCGGTGATGATCCGGGCGAAGGCCGGCAACGCGGTGATGTCGCCGAGCAGGAGCTGCCAAGCGGCGTCGTCCGGCCGGCGGAACCAGCTGTTGTGCTGCGTGATCCGCAGCGTGTCCCCGACCGCGGCCTTCTCCGCCCAGTCCGAACCCAGCCCGCCGGGGTGGATGACGACGCCGATCGCGAGGTAGTCGGGTTCCACCTCGTGCAGGGAGTACCAGCGACCGGGGTTCGGCCGCAGGCCGGCGACGGGGTCAGGCACCGGGAACTCGAAGACGCAGGCCTCGTCGGGCACACCGAGCGAGGTGAAGTCGGCCAGGCCGGGACCGCCGAGTTCGACGCGGATCATGCTCGGCGAGTGCAGTTCGACCTCGAGCACCTCGCCGACCCAGCCGCGTGCCCTGACGTCCCCCTCGACTGCCACGTCCCCACCTCCAGCTTTCACCGCGGCCACACTATTGAGGCGTGACACAAGCAATCCTGCACTGCTCTCGGGTGCGGCTCGTCCCCCTGGCCGACGAGCACTTCGAGGACGGGCTCGCGCTCTATGCCGACCCGGAAGTGATGCGGTACCTCGATGCCCGCCCGCTCTCCCGCGCGCAGATCTGGGACTCGCACCAGGCGCTGCTGGCTCTCGCCGATCGCGTTCCCGGCCTGGGGGTCTGGGCGGGATTCGTCGACGGGCAGTTCGTCGGGCGCTGGACCCTCGAACCGCCGCATCGTCCCGACCAGGGTCCGGTCAAAGGGCAGGGCGAACTCGGCTACCGACTACTGCGCCGGTACTGGCGCCAGGGCCTGGCCAGTGAGGGCTCGCGCGAGTTGATCCGTCACGGCTTCACCGACCTCGGGCTGCACCGGATCTTCGCCGAGACCATGGCCGTCAACACCGCCTCCCGCGCAACGATGGCGGCCGTCGGGATGGAGTACGTCCGGACCTTCCACCTCGACCACGCCCACCCGATCGAGGGGGTCGAACACGGGGAGGTCGAATACGCCATCACCCGCGACCGGTGGCATGAGCGGTGCAACGCCGGGCGGTAGGCGCTCCGCACGGCTCGGGCCCCACCGACCGGTCCGGCGCAGCGTGGGAGAGGCGCGCCGGGCCGATCGGAGTGCTCTCAGTCGAGCTGGGCGGTGGTGCGGACCATCGCGTAGTACTCGGCGGGGGCGAAGCGCGCACCGGTCGACTGGGCGACATCGGCGCGCAGTTGGTCCAGCTGGTGCTGGGCCTTCTCCACCGCCGTCTTGTCCTCCCACGCGCTGATCCCCACGGCCCGCCCGGCCGCACGGTCGACGACGAGGAGCACGCTGCAGAGTCCCTCCGATTCCAGGATTCGCGGCAGGGTGTCTTCCTTGTAGGACGCGAGTGCGCCCTCGAGCGCCGCGGGGTCGAATTCGATGCGCAGCACCCGCACGACCGCGCCGGGCGGCGGCATGCTCAGCCGACGCGACACCGCCACTTCGTAGGTCTCGGACGTGACGCTCCCGTCGACGACGCCGGCGATCTCCTCCCTCAGCGCCGACAGCGCCCCTTGGGACGCAGCTGCCGCTTCCGCGCTCTCCCAGAGAGAGGCCCCGATCAGAGTGCCGTCGGAACTGGTCAGGGTCGCGAACCCCTTGTTTCCGGGCGTCGCCTCGATCGCAGCCCGCCCCTTGCTTTCGGCCAGGTCGACGGCCGCTTGCAGCTTGCTCGCGTCCCCGCGAATGGTCGTCATCCGAATGTGCATGTCAGCCTCCTCGCCAACCGGCACAACGCTGTGCCGGACTAGCCCCCGTCTGCGCGGGTTGCATAGCGGCGCCTTGGAGCGACGGGGTGGCCGGTGCCTCGCACTCGGCTGCGCGGCGGTCACCGGCTGGGTCGACGCTATTCCTGGCCGCGAGCACGCGGTAGTCACCTTTGGGCGCATCTGTCGCCTACCCGGCATAGCGGGCGTACTGCATGGGCCACATAGGACGCCCCCTGCGACGTCCGCGGAAGGCGTTCGCGCCATTCAGTCCGGTGGAGCTGAGGGGATTCGAACCCCTGACCCCTTCCATGCCATCACGGTCCGACGGCTTTGGCAGCGGGCGCGTTGTGCGTGGTCAGGGCCGTGCTCGTCCGTCGACGTCGGCCCATTTCCAGGACGGTTGCTACAGATTTCGCTACACCGCGCTGCAGAAGAAATGGTCAGCGATTCTCGCTGAGCTCCGGCCTAACGGCCCTGGGTCAGGAGCGGCGCTGAAGCCGCAGTCGCCACCAGGCAACCAGTGCGCCGAGCATGATCCCGAAAAGGCACGCGAAGACGATCCAGCCGAGCCACTCGAAACTTTTGTCCAGTTGGCTGCTTGCCAGGATGCGACTGGGATTGGCCGGGTCGTAGACCACCTGCACCGCAGATCCAACCGGATAGGGCGGGACGGAGTCGTTGATCTGCAATGTCTCCGTGCGCGGGCGTCCGTGTGCGGTGAACTGCACCCGCGTGGCCAGCCGACCGCTTCGGGCAGCGGTGTCCACCTCCACGACGACAGCCGCGGCCACCACGCCGTGGTCCTTCAGGTCGGCAACCAGGCGCTTGTCGTCGGCGATGTTGAAGGGAACCACCACGGCGACACTCGCCGCGATGACCGCGATCCCCATGGCCTGCCGGGGCCTCGTCCACCACCGAAGGAACCGTTCCAGGCGAACCCACCCGCGGCCGGACGAGCCGGGTCGCCGATGTTCTCCCCAGGCCGGCTCCTCGTGTCCCCCCGCCATGACACCAGCCTGACAGACCGCATAGGCCAACTTGCCGACCACCTTCGGTCGAGAGGCTCCTCATCCGACAGCGCTAACGAGCGCGTTCACCCAGCACCGCCACAACCCCAGCACTCTTCTGCTCTCTTAGAGCTTGGCGGGCCACGTGCGGCATCCTGGAGCCGTGACCGACCGCATCGACGGCAGCGGAAAGCCCCACAAGGCGTGGTGCTGGTACGGGCGCGATCCCTCGTCACTAACCGACCTCGTCATCGTCGTGGCGCTGGGGAGTCGCAAGGAAGTTCAAGCCGCGAGCGTGCGACTCGGGTTGCCGAAGCCGGAGAAGTTGCAGCCGATGGCCAAGAGCCAGCCTGGGTACGACATCGCCCTGACCGAACCCGGGCACGTGTTCTGGATGGATGCCGACGACTTCATGTTGCGCTCGCGTCCACCCTGGCGCCGCGAGGGCGAGCTAGAGGCAATGCGCAAGACAGCTACCGCGCGTCGCCACATTCATGGTCATCGTGGGGTCCCGATCCGCCGGCCCGACTGACTTCTGTCGACCAAGCCACAAGAGCAGACGTCGCGGCCCCGCCGCTGGACCGGTCAAGGCCGCCTGGTGGCATCGGAAACGCCGTCGCGGCCGCTGGATGAGCAATCTCTCCGGCCGGCCGAGCTGGACCGATTGATGCGGCCGCCGAAGGTGCCAGAAGAGTGCTGGGGTTATGAAGGTCGTTGAGGAAGATGGAATCTGGGGAGAGCGTTCTGTCGTGGGGTGTGTCTAGGCTGGCGGTCATGAGCGCTGATCCGATCTCTTCGCCCCCGGTCGGCGGCTTGCCGCAGCCCGCGGCGATCCGGAGCCAGCTCGCCCCCGACCTCGCCACGATTTTCGACCGCGAGTGGGAGATCGTTCTCGATAGGGCGAAGGGGACCCAGGATCTCCAGGGGGTTCAGGACCTCCTGCACAAGTGGCGACACACGGTCGCCGCCGAGGCCGCGGAACCCGGTTGGTACCTCCGGCTGCAGGACGACGCGGCGCGCATCCTGGAGCGCGGCACTCCTGATCCCGACTCCATCAGCGGCGACCAGGTCCGCGCTTTGATCGCCGCTCGGCTGCGCGACTCCGCTCCCAGCGACTGAGACAGGCGGTTGTACGACTTCGGCGTGGCCCCAGAGGTCACCGCCACAATCGCTGCCCTGCCGACGAACGTCCTCCCAGCGCTCGGAGAGGTCTTCGACGTCCTGCGGATCGCGCCCTGGAATGGGCCCCCTTACAGCGACGACAACCCTGACGGCCCGATGCGCCATTGGGCCTTCGGTCCCGGCGACGTGGGTGACGTGATCTACCTGATCCTCGAGCGCGCCCGCTGGGTCGAGGTTGTCCGCATCACCTGGCTCGGCGACTGACGGACCACCCGAGCGATCCGGAAGTACCGCTCAGCGGCGACGCGCCGCATCAGCGATTGCCAGGACCCTTGCCGGCGCCGGTTACTCGTCGGTCACGCACCCCGCCGCGCGCACATGAAGGGCGACCACCTCAGTCGCCCCGTCCGGCGACGTGGCCCACCGGACCGCGTTGGACAGGGTCAGCGAGGCGCTTCGGCAGCCGCCCCGCCGTCCGCCGCCGTCTCCCGGCCTCAGCCGCTGACCGGACCCGTTGCTACATCTACTGCTACATCGGCCCACGAAAAACGCCTCCTGCTACATGAGCAGGAGGCGTTTCGTGTGGTCAGACGGGTGGAGCTGAGGGGATTCGAACCCCTGACCCCTTCCATGCCATGGAAGTGCGCTACCAACTGCGCTACAGCCCCGGTCCTGGCCGGCGCGAACCCGCGCCGATCAGAGGAGGAACGGTATCAGGATCCGCTCGGGGGCCGGGACGCGAGGCGTCCTCAGGTACCTCCGTGGGCGCCTTCCTCGATGCTCAGTTCCAGGGACGGCGCGTCCGGGTCCCGGGGCTGGAACGGCGCATCGACGATCTCGTCCGCCTCCGTGTCCTCGTCCTGATCCTCGGCCCGCTCCGCGTGCCCGCCCGATCGCACGTCACCCCGCGGAGGTGCGCCTTCGGTGGCGGAGTCCGCCGAGCCGGCGTTCACGCCCTCGGGCTCGATCAGGTCCCTCTTCGGCGCAGTCATGCGGGTGAGCTACCCGAGCGTCAGGGACGCGAACCGGTCAGAGCGCGGTGGCGGCGGCCCAGCGCTCGGCGACGCCGAGGTCGCCGAAGGTCTGGAACCGGTCGGTGTCGAGGGGGCGGCGCCGGCCGTACATCAGCAGCAGCAGGTCGGTGAGCTTGCCACGCAGGGCGACCGCGGCCTTGCCGTGCTCGGAGTCCCAGGTGAAACCGTCATCGGTGATCCGGATGGTCCACTCGCCGGGCGCATCGGTGGCGTGCAGATGCAGGGTGTCGCCGGCCGGCAGGCCCTTGATGTTGTCGCCGGCGAAGGCCGGCAGATTCGCCAGGAACTCCTCGACGCCGTCGCGGGCCACCCGAGGCGCCACCTCCGGCTCCAGCCCGAGCGCGAGCTCGGCGTCGATCCGGTGCACGGTCGTCTCGTGCAGCATCCGCCGGGCCCACCAGCCCACGGTGCCGCCGGCCGCCGAGGTCCAGACCGGGGTGGCCGGGTCGATCGCGATCGCGGCCCGCAGCGGTGACGCGCCGGCGGCCAGCCAGGCCGGCAGGCCGGTGCGCTGGGCAGGCAGGCCGAGCTCGACCTCGCGGGGGGAGAGCCGGGCGGTGGCCCGGGTGTCGATGACCCGGGTGACCCAGCGGTGCACCGACCCGGCGTGGGTGGTCAGCTTGCCCAGGTCCCAGTCCGGGCAGCTCGGCACCGGGGCGTCGAGGTCCGCGTTGGCGACCAGGCCGGCGAACCGGACGATCTCCTCCGAGGTCCCGGCGACGTACTCCGCGTGCTCCACGGGCGGAAGCATGGCAGTCGGGAGGGGCCCTCGGGTCCCGGATCCGACGCGGGCAGGTCCTTCACAGCCAACGCACAACAGACTCCCTGGTCCGCGATCTACGTGGCGTGACCGGCCATGCACCGAACGTGCCTCATCCGGCCCAACGGCCGTTACTGAACAGCAGGACGAAGGCCACCGCGAACGGCGCGAACACCGCCAGGTAGCCCTGCAGCACCACCGGCCGGCGCAGGCTCCAGGCGGCGATCGCGATCCACAGCGGCCACCAGGTCAGGGTCGAGCGGGGCACCGAGAAGAACCAGTACGACGTGGTGAACGCCCACAGCTGCAGCCCGATGTAGACCGCCTCGGCCCAGCGGTGCTTGCGCAGCAGCCACACGGTCAGCAGGAGGCCGATGGCGACCGCGAGGATCTCGGCGCCGAACATCCACGCGAACACCGTGTTCTGCTTCTCGTGGTAGGCCGCGTCCCAGGTGTTCGTCAGTGACTCCCAGGGCCAGGTGAACTCGCGGTTCCAGCCCTCCTCCTGCGCGTGCTGCCAGGCATTCCAGTCCCCGGTCCGGTCCTTGAGGTAGGTCATGTACGCGACGACGGGCAGGAACGGGACGACCAGCCACGGTGCCGAACGCCAACGCCGCCGGCCGTCGGTGGCGGTGAGGAACTCGACGATCAGCGCGACGGCGACGAAAACCCCGGTGATGCGGATGCCGCAGGCGAACGCGCAGAGGATCCCCGCCGCGGCCCAGCGGCCCTTCCGGGCGCACAACCACGCGGGGAACGCGAACGCGAGGAACGGCGCCTCGGTGTAGGCGGCGGCGAGGAAGATGGCCGAAGGCGCGAGGACGTAGAGCAGGACCGTGCGCTCGGCCATCGCCTCCGGCGCCACCCCGGGACGCGGCCTCGAGCGCGGCGATGCGGGCCAGCGCCACGATCGCGACCGCGCTCGCGACGAGGGAGATGCCCAGCCCGACGACGACGTAGTCGATGCCGCTGATCCAGTGCAGTGCCTTGAGCATCAACGGGTAGCCCGGGAAGAACGCCTCGAGCTGGCGCAAGCTGACCGACGTCGGGGGCGCCGTCGTAGCCCCACTTCGCGATGGTCACGTAGTGGTCGGTGTCCCACTGGTGCCAGCGGTCGAGGTAGCTCACCGGAGTCCGGTCGTCCTCGTCCTCGCCGAAGAGCCAGGCGCCGGCGCTGACGAGGGTGAAGATGCCGATCCGGCTCAGCAGCCAGTACCGCAGGGCGATCGCGTCGATGATCGGCAGCCGCGCCGCCGGCCGCCGGCGCCGGACGGGTGGCGCGTCGACGAGCTCGACCGGTTCGTCGTGGCTCACGCGAAGGCCTCGACCCGGCGTCGGTGGCCTGTACCCGCCGTCGCGGCCGGGCCGGCCGCCGGGTCGTCGTCGATTCCGTCGGCCCGGACCGGGTCGTAGGCCGGGCGCAGGATGTCGCGGATGACCACCGCCACCAGCCACAGCAGGCAGACCAGCCTCACCCCGGTCGCCACCGCGTACGCATCCATCGGCAGCCCCCGGTCGAAGCCACCGAGCAGGTAGTACCAGACCGCGAAGAAGTAGATCACCTCGCCGGCCTGCCAGATCCCGACGTCGCGCCAGCGCGGCCGGGCCAGTGCCGCGAGCGGCAGCAGCCAGAGGGCGTACTGCGGGGACCAGACCTTGTTGAAGATCAGGAACACCGCGACGGTGAGGAAGGCCAGCTGCATCAGCCGCGGCGTCCGTGGCGCGAGCAGCGCGAGCACCGCGATGCCCGCGAAGCCGGCCAGCATCAGCGCGGTGCTGACCACGTCGAGCGATCCGACCCCGTGACCCTTCTGGTCCAGGACGTACCAGACCGACCCGAAGTCCGCGCCGCGATCGGCGTTGAACTCGTAGAAGGCCCGCCACCCCTCGGGGGCGGCGAGCATCACCGGCGCGTTCACCGCGAGCCAGGTCAGCCCGCACATGAACGTCGTCAGCAGCACCGGGCGCCATCGCCGGGCACGGGCGCACAGCAGAACGAGGGGCAGCAGCAGGACGACCGGATAGAGCTTCGCCGCGACCCCCAGTCCGAGCAGCACCCCGCACCAGGCGGACCGGCCCCGCGACCACGCCAGCAGCGCGACCATCGAGAGCGCGACCGCGATCAGGTCCCAGTTGATGGTGCCGTGCAGCGCGAGGACCGGGGACGCCGCGACCAGCGCGGCGTCCCAGGGTCGTCGTCGCCCGGCGAGGCGCATGGTCGCGGCCACCATCGCCAGTCCGGCCAACGCGAGCAACAGGGCGTTCACGTCGTAGTAGCGGACCGCGCGCGCGTCCGCGGTGCCGGACTTGATCAGCGAGGTGAACTCCGCCGTCACCCACATCACGGCGCCGGAGAGCACCGGGTACTCCAGCGGCTGCCAGTCCCCCTCGTCGATGTAGGGGATCGCGCCCTCGACGAAGCCGCGCTCCCGGTACATGTGCGGGATGTCGGAGTAGCAGGCATGCGCGAACTGCTGCCCGTCGTCGCGAGACCAGGCGCCCTCCCGGCAGTCCCGACGCTCCATCACTCCGAACGCCATCACGACGGTGGCCAGCGCGAGCACCACCCGCAGCGGCGTCCACCACCCTGCATAGGGCGCCATGCGCCGACCGGTCGGGCCGCCGAGGACCTCGCTGCCCGACCGGATCACCGGGTCGTCGTGCGAGGGCGCGACCCGGCCGGAGCTAATGGTCTTCGTCCGGGTTACCGCCACCGCCCGGGTTGCCGTTGTCCGGGTTGCTGCCCGGGTTCGACGTCGATGTGGGCGAACGGGGTGGCGGGTGGTCCAGTCGACGTCGGCTGGGTTGACGGAGTCTCGACCGGCTTCGGCGTCGGCGTGGGCACCGCGGTCGGGCCCGGGTCGAAGGTCGGGAACACCGGTCCCGGCCCGTTCGGGAGGCCCGGACCCGGGTCGACGCCGCCGACGTCGCCGCCGACGTCGTAGGGGTCGTCGCTCTTCGTGGGCGTCGCGTCCGTGCTCTTGGGCTCCGGGAACTGCATCGACCGGTTTGCCCTTCAGCGCGCCCTTCATGAACGTGGTCCAGGTCTGCGCCGGATAGGTGCCGCCGAAGAAGGTGGACATCCCGGCCGTGCCGTCCAGACTCTTGGTGCCGTCGCCCTTGAAGTAGACGACCGAGGCAGCCAACTGCGGCGTGCAGCCCGAGAACCACGCGGTCAGTTCCTCGTGGGTACCGGTCTTGCCGGCCGCCGGGCGGTTCAGTGCCTTGGCCCGGGTGCCGGTGCCGAACTTCACCACGTCCTGCATCGCCTCGAGGGTGTCCGCGACGACCTCGGGGTCGAAGACCGGCTCCGGGCTGACGACCGGCTTGCGGATCCCGCACCTCGCCGCCGTTGGGCAGGAGCACCCGGTCGACCAGGTGCGGCTCGGCCGCGATCCCGCCGCCGCAGAGCGTCGCGATCGCCCCCGCCACGTCCATGGCCGGGGTGGAGGCGATACCCAGGGTGATCAGCGCGTTGTTGTTCAGACCCGGGGTGTCGTTCGGGATGCCCGCCCGCACCATCGCCTGGCGCACCTTCTGCGACCCGATCTTGTAGGTCGCCTGCACGAAGGCGGTGTTGATGGACTGCTCGAGGGCCTTCCGCAGGGTCACCGTGCCGTAGCTGCGGTTGAACTCGTTGTTGACCGGCTTGGATCCGGGCAACCGCAGGGGCGAATTGCCCTGGAAGGTGCTGTTCAGCGAGTAGCCCTCCTCCAGCAGCGCGGCGGTGGTGAACACCTTTATCGTCGAGCCGGCCTGGATCGGGTAGGTCGCGGTGTTCACCTGGGAGTACTTGGCCTTGGCGAGGAAGTCCGGGCCGCCGTACATCGCGAGGACGCGGCCGGTCTTGGGCTCGACCGCGACGAGGCCGGTGCGCAGGCCCTTGTTCAGGGTCTTCGGGAATTCCTTGGCCACCGCGTCGAGGGCGGCCGTCTGGGACGCCTCATCGATGGTGGTGATGATCCGGTAGCCCTTGTTCTCGATGTCGTCGGCGGTCAGCCCGCGGTCCTGCAGTTCCTTGCGGATCGCGGTGAGGATGTAACCCTTCTGCCCGCCGTAACGGCTCGTCGCCTTGGCCTGCTTGGGGAACTTCGGGAACTTCAGCGTCGCCCGGACCTCCGGGGTCAACGCCCCGGTCTCCACCATGGAGTTGGCGACGTAGCTCCCACCGCTCCATCAGCCGGGCCTTCCCGTCCTCCTCGGTCGGCTCGTACGCGCTCGGGCGCTGGATGATCGCGGCCAGCGCGATGCCCTCGGCCGGCGTGATGTTCTGGACGTCCTTGTTCCAGTACGCCTTCGCCGCGGCCTGCACGCCGTAGGCGCCGCGGCCGAGATAGATCGTGTTCAGGTAGTCCTCGAGGATCTGGTCCTTGGACTTCTCCCGGTCGATCTTGATCGAGAGCAGCGCCTCCTTGAGCTTGCGCTGGATCGAGCGCTCGGAGGACAGGTAGGTGTTCTTGACGTACTGCTGCGTGATCGTCGAACCGCCCTGGGTGTTGCCGCCGCGCAGGTTGTTCCAGAAGGCGCGGGCCATGCCCCTGGGCGAGACGCCGTTGTCGGAGTAGAAGCTGCGGTTCTCCGCCGCGAGCACCGCGTCGCGCAGCGGCTGCGGCATCTTGTCCAGGCCGACGATCGTGCGGTTGATGTCGCCGAAGCGGCCGATCTCGACGTTGTTGTCGGCGAAGAAGACCCGCGAGGTCTGCTGCTGCGAGACCTCGTTGGGCTCGGGGATGTCGATCCGCGAGTACGCGATGACCATCATGAAGAAGCCGATCACGCCGATCGAGAGCATCGCCCACAGCGCCCGCTGGAGCCGGCGCTTCTTCTTCGACTTCTTCTTCTTCGGCGGACCACTGCCGGCGCCGGCGGCCGCAGCCTTGCCGCGTCCGGGGCCACGCCCGCTGCCGCCGCCGGTGGCGCCGCCGGAGGCCCCACCCTTGCCGGCACCGCGCTTGCCGGCGCCCTTCACCGGCGCCTTGCCGGCGCCGGCGCCCGCCGCCGCGGTCGCGCCGGACTTGGCTGCGACCTTCGGCTCGCTCTTCTCCCCCTTGGCGTCCAGCCAGTTCGCCGGCGGGGTGAAGGACTCGGTGGGCGCGTCGGCCGTCACCGGCTTCTGCGGGCCGGTGTCGTCGGCGGCCGGCGCGGTGCTGCGCGGCTTCGGCCTCGCTTTGCCGGCGCCCTGGACGGGCGGTGCCGGGTCGGGTCGGAACCACTTGTCCTCGGCGGACAGTGGACCAGCCGGTTCTTCTTCGTCTCGCCGGCGGAACGGGTTCTTCGGTGCCACTTCCCCTACTCCTCCGCGGCCCGGCGCCGGCGGTTACCGCGGGAACGCGGTACACCGTCGCCGAGGACGAACGACGAACTCAGATGATTCCAGGCGCAGCCGCGACAGACCTCCACGACGTACACCCGGAACTCGCCGAATTCTCGCGCCATGGGCTCCAGTTCGCTCGTCGCCTTGATCCGTCCGGAGTATTGCCCCAGTTCGTCCCCGAACACGTAGGTGACGTGAGTGAGCGACTCCTTCCGGCAGACCGGGCACAGTACCTCGGTCCGTTCGCCGTGGAACTTGGCGGCCTGGAGCAGGTAGGTGTCGGCGTCGCAGACGTCGGTCAGGGTCAGCGTCCCGCCGGAGTGCAGCGCGTGCAGCGTCGCGCGCCGCTGGAGCGCGTAGTCGACGTGGAGGCGCTGGGACCACATGGCCAGCAATGTACGCCGGGGACCTTGGTCCAACGGGGTCCGAGACCGCCTCGTGATGACCGGACCCGCTAGGACGCCGCGGGCGGACACGCCGGAGACCCTCGAAGTTTGCTTATCGGCCACCTGGCGTCGTAGGGTCCCTCTCGCGTTCGTTATATCGAGTCGATACATCCGCTCGATCTATCGAAATCGGACATCCGACCGGCGAGGAGGTGGAACTGTGGCCAGGCGCACCGGAGTACTTGAGCTCGCGGTTCTGGGCCTCCTCCACGAGTCCCCGATGCACGGATACGAGCTGCGCAAGCGGCTGAACACCCTGCTCGGGACCTTCCGCGCGATCTCCTACGGCTCGCTCTACCCGTGCCTCAAGAGCATGGTCGGGGCCGGCTGGATCGCCGAGGAGGCCTCGGACGAGCCGGGCGGGGCCGCTCGCGGCGGCAAGCGCGCCAAGATCGTCTACGCGCTCACCGCGGACGGCAAGGACCACTTCTCCGAACTGATGGCGGCTTCCGGGCCGGAGGAGTGGGAGGACGACAACTTCGGCGTCCGCTTCGCCTTCTTCTCCCGGACCGACGCCGCCGTCCGCCTGCGCATCCTGGAGGGCCGACGAGGCCGCCTCGAGGAGCGCATGGACGGATTCCGCGCCGCGGCCACCAGAACCCGCGAACGCGTGGACAACTACACGCTCGAACTCCAGCGCCACGGCCTGGAGTCGGTCGAGCGGGAGGTGCGTTGGCTCACCGAGCTGATCGACACCGAGCGCGCCGCACCTCGTCCGGCCATGCCCACCCCCACCCGCACCACCTCAGAGATTCCGAAGTAAGGGAGTACCCAGACATGGGTTCGGTTCGTGTAGCAATCGTTGGCGTCGGTAACTGCGCCTCGTCCCTGGTTCAGGGCGTCGAGTTCTACAAGGACGCCGACCCGAGCCAGCGGGTCCCCGGCCTGATGCACGTCGTCTTCGGCGACTACCACGTGGGGGACGTGGAGTTCGTGGCCGCGTTCGACGTGGACGCCAAGAAGGTCGGCCGCGACCTCTCCGAGGCGATCGGTGCGTCGGAGAACAACACCATCAAGTTCGCGGACGTGCCGCCCACCGGCGTCACCGTCCAGCGCGGCCCGACGCACGACGGTCTCGGCGAGTACTACCTCGAGATGGTCGACGAGTCCGACGAGGCGGTGGTGGACGTCGTCCAGGCGCTCAAGGACGCCCGCGTCGACGTGCTGGTCTCCTACCTGCCCGTCGGCTCGGAGATCGCCGACAAGTTCTACGCGCAGTGCTGCCTCGACGCGAAGGTCGCCTTCGTCAACGCGCTGCCGGTGTTCATCGCCTCCGACCCGGTGTGGGCGCAGAAGTTCACCGACGCCGGCGTCCCGATCGTCGGCGACGACATCAAGTCCCAGGTCGGCGCGACCATCACGCACCGCGTCATGGCCAAGCTGTTCGAGGACCGCGGCGTTGAGCTGCTGCGCACGTACCAGCTCAACTTCGGCGGCAACATGGACTTCAAGAACATGCTCGAGCGCAAGCGCCTGAAGTCGAAGAAGATCTCCAAGACCCAGTCGGTCACCTCGCAGATCCCGCACGAGATGCGCGCCGACGAGGTGCACATCGGCCCGTCGGACCACGTGCCGTGGCTCGACGACCGCAAGTGGGCCTACGTCCGCCTCGAGGGCCGCAGCTTCGGTGACACCCCGCTGAACCTGGAGTACAAGCTCGAGGTGTGGGACTCCCCGAACTCCGCCGGCGTCATCATCGACGCGGTCCGCGCGGCGAAGATCGCCAAGGACCGCGGCATCGGCGGCCCGCTGCTCTCCGCGTCGAGCTACTTCATGAAGTCCCCGCCCGAGCAGTACGCGGACGACGAGTGCCACCGCGCCGTCGAGGCCTTCATCAAGGGCCAGGTCGAGCGCTAAGCCCCCAGTCGAACCGTTCCGACGAGGCCGTCCCCGACCGGGGACGGCCTCGTCGCGTTGTGCGGGGCGACAACGCCCGCTCCATGCCCGGAATGTGCAAGATCCACGTGTTCGTGCGGGATTCAGTCAAGGGGTCTGGTGCGCGTCAGATCGCAACGTAACCTCGACGGGTGTCTTCCGTCGCCGACCTGCGCACCGTGCTGCGTCACGGCGACTTCCGGAAGCTCTTCGCGACCCGGCTGGCCTCCCAGGCCGCCGACGGCATGTTCCAGGTGGCGCTCGCCTCCTACGTCTTCTTCTCCCCGGAGCGGGCGGGCACCGCGTCCTCGGCGGCGGCCACCTTCGCGGTGCTGCTGCTGCCGTACACGGTGGTCGGCCCGTTCGCCGGGGTGCTGCTGGACCGCTGGCGCCGGCGCCAGGTCCTGGTCGGCGCTTCCATCGCCCGCGCGCTGATCGTCGGGCTGGTCGCCCTGATCGCCTGGCAGGACATCACCGGGCCGCTGTTCTACACCGGTGCGCTGGTCGCGCTCTCGGTCAACCGCTTCTACCTGGCGGCGCTCTCGGCGTCGCTCCCGCATGTGGTGGAGCGGGACGAACTGATCATGGCCAACTCGATCAGCGTCACCGGCGGCTCCATCGCGGCGCTGCTCGGCGGCGGGATCGGCCTGGGCGCCGGCGCGCTCGGCGGTGCGCACGGCGACCCCATCACCATGCTGGTCGCCGCCGCCGCGTATCTGAGCTCGGCGGCGCTGGCCACCCGGATGCAGCGCGACCTGCTGGGCCCGGACCTGGCCGACGCCGCGCCCGCGGTGCGCGAGGCGGTCAAGCACGTGGCCGCCGGTCTGGTCGACGGCAGCCGGCACATCTGGAACAAGGCGCCGGCGCGCAACGCCCTGGCCGCCACCACCGCGCTGCGGTTCTGTTACGCGCTGGCCGCGCTGGCCGCGATCCTGCTCTACCGCAACCACTTCAACGACCCGTCCGGTGACGGCGACGAGGCGATGGCCGAGCTCGGCGTGGTCTTCGGCGCCGGGGCGCTGGGCTATTTCCTGGCCGCCCTGCTGACGCCGCCGGTGAGCAACCGGATCGGCAAGCCGAAGTTGATCGTGTGGGCACTGGTCGGGGCCGGCATTCTCGGCCTCGCGTTCGGGATCCCCTACACCCCACCGCTGGTGATCGCGGGCTCCTTCGTCCTCGGTGTCACCACGCAGACCGTGAAGATCTGCGTGGACACGATCGTCCAGGAGTCCATCACCGACGCCTATCGCGGCCGGGTCTTCGCCGTCTACGACACGGTGTTCAACCTGGCCTTCGTGGCCGCCGCCGGGCTGGGTGCGCTCACCATGCCCGACTCCGGGAAGTCCTATCCGCTCCTCATCGGGGTGAGCGTGGCTTACCTGCTGACGGCCTTCCTGTACTGGCAGTCCGCGTTCTGGCGGGACGACCGGTCAGGACGAAGGGAACGAAACTCCCATGGCAGCCTCTGGGAAAAGCGAAGCGGCCACGGAAGACGTAGCCCGAACCTAGCCTTGAAAATGTGTCGTTCCCGTCGGACTTCCGTTCGGTGGTACAGCACCGGGACTTCCGGAAGCTGTACTTCACCCGCCTGGCCGGCCAGGCCTCCGACGGCATGTTCCAGATGGCCCTGGCCTCGTACGTCTTCTTCTCCCCGGAGCGCCAGGCCGACGCCGGCGCCGCCGCGGCCGCGCTGGCCACGCTGCTGCTGCCCTACACCTTCGTCGGCCCGTTCGCCGGCGTCTTCCTCGACCGCTGGCGCCGCCGGCAGGTCCTGGTCTACGCCAACCTCGTGCGTGCGGTCCTGGTCGGGATCGTCGCGTTGCTGGCCTGGAGCGGCACGACCGGCGCCCCGCTGTTCCTCACCGCGCTGGTCGCGGTCTCGATCAACCGCTTCTACCTGACCGCGCTCGGCGCCTCGCTGCCGCACGTGGTCCGGCGCGACGAACTGATCATGGCCAACTCGGTCTCCGCGACCTCGGGGACGATGGCCTCGCTGGCCGGCGGTGGCCTCGGTCTCGCCCTGCACCAGGGCATGCGTGGCGGGCACGGCACCGACGCCGCCCTGATCCTGGCCGCGGCGTGCGGGTACCTGTGCTCGGCCGTGCTGGCCCGTCGCCTGCAGCGCGACCTGCTCGGTCCGCACAGCGAGATCCCGGCGATGTCGGCGCGCCAGGCGGTGCACGACGTCGCGGCCGGCCTCGTCGCCGGCGGCCGGCACGTGTGGGCCCGGCCAATGGCGCGCAACAGCCTGGGCGTGATGGCCGCCCAGCGCTTCTGTTACGGCACCGGCACGATCGCGACCCTGCTGCTCTACCGGAACTACTTCAACGACCCGGCGCACGGCACCGACTCCGCGATGCGCGGCCTCGGGCTGGTCTTCGGCGCCGCCGGTGCGGGCTTCTTCGTCGCCGCGATGATCACTCCGGTGATCACCCAGCGGATCGGCAAGCCGGCCTGGATCGTGTGCGCGCTCTCCGCCGCCGCCGTGTTCGGGTTCGCCCTCGCCGCACCCTACGAGCCGCCGCCGCTGGTGCTCGGCGCCTTCCTGCTCGGCACCGCCGCGCAGTCGGTGAAGCTGTGCGTGGACACGATCGTGCAGGAGTCGGTGGACGACGCCTTCCGCGGCCGGGTCTTCGCGCTCTACGACATGCTGTTCAACTCCGCGTTCGTCGCGGCGGCCGCGGTCGCCTCGCTGGTGATGCCGGAGTCGGGCAAGTCCTACGCGCTGCTCTCCGCCGTCAGCCTCGGCTACGCCCTGACCGCCGTGTTGTTCCTGCGCTGCGCGCTCAAGCCGCAGACCGTCACCGCGCCGTCCCCCGCGCAGCCACAGCCGTCCTGACTCACGTCCCGGGTTCCTCCACGGCGTGGACGACGTCGCGTTCCTCGGCGAAGTGACAGGCACTGGGGTGCGTCGGCTGCGCGGATCTCCAGCGCGGGCGACTGCTCGGCGCAGATCTCCTGCGCCTTCCAGCACCGGGTCCGGAACCGGCAGCCCGACGGCGGGTTGGCCGGGCTGGGCACGTCGCCCTGCAAGCGGATCACCTGACGCAGGCCGCGCATGGTCGGGTCCGGCACCGGCACCGCCGACAGCAGCGCCTGGGTGTACGGGTGGGTCGGGTGGTCGTAGATATCGATGTCGGTGCCGATCTCGACGATCCGCCCGAGGTACATCACCGCGACCCGGTCCGAGAGGTGCCGGACCACCGACAGGTCGTGCGCGATGAAGATGTAGGACAGGCCGAACTCGTCCTGCAGCTTGCTCCAGCAGGTTCATCACCTGGGCCTGGATGGAGACGTCGAGGGCGGAGACCGGCTCGTCGCAGATGATGATCTCCGGGCGCAGCGCGAGCGCCCGGGCGATGCCGATGCGCTGGCGCTGGCCGCCGGAGAACTGGTGCGGGTAGCGGTTGATGTGCTCGGGGTTGAGCCCGACCACGTCGAGCAGGTCCTGGACCTTGGCCCGCCGGTCGCCCTTCGGGGCGACGTCGGGGTGGATCTCGAACGGCTCGCCGACGATGTCGGCCACCGTCATCCGCGGGTTCAGCGAGGAGTACGGGTCCTGCATCACGAGCTGGATCTGCGCTGCGAAGCCGACGCTGAGCCTGACCCTGGAGGGTGAAGATGTCATCGCCGCCGTAGAAGGCCTGTCCCGACGTCGGCTTCTCCAGGCCCATCAGCAGCTTGGCCACGGTCGACTTGCCGCAGCCGGACTCGCCGACCAGGCCGAGGGTCTCGCCGCGGTGCAGGTCGAAGCTCACGCCGTCGACGGCCTGGACGGCACCGATCGAGCGGCGGATGACGATGCCCTGCGTCAGCGGGAAGTGCTTGACCAGGTCCCGGACCTCGAGCACGACATCAGTTGACGGGGCCACTGAGCACCTCCTCCCAGAAGTGGCAGGCGCTGTCCCGATGCTCGGTCGACGGCGTACAGCGGCGGTTCCTCGACCTTGCAGCGGTCGCGCATGTACGCGCACCGCGGGTGGAACGCGCAGCCGGTCGGCAGGTTGGTCAGGGTCGGCGGCAGGCCCTTGATCACCGCCACCTCCTGGCCCTTGAGGTCGAGGCGCGGAATGGAGCCGAGCAGCGCCCTGCGTGTACGGATGCGCCGGGTTGGCGTAGAGCTCGTTGACGTCGGCGTGCTCCACGATCCGCCCGGCGTACATCACCGCGCAGATGTCGGCGACGTCGGCGACGACGCCGAGGTCGTGGGTGATCAGGATCATCCCCATCCCGGACTCGCGCTGCAGCTCGGCGAGCAGGTCCATCACCTGCGCCTGCACGGTCACGTCCAGCGCGGTGGTCGGCTCGTCGGCGATCAGCAGCCGCGGGTTGAGGGCGATCGCCATCGCGATCATCACGCGCTGGCGCATGCCGCCGGAGAACTGGTGCGGGTAGTCCCTGACCCGGTCCTTGGCCGAGGGGATGCGGACCCGGTCGAGCAGCTCGATCGCCTTCAGCTTCGCTTCCTTGCGCGACATCCCCTGGTGCACCCGGAACATCTCGCCGATCTGCCAGCCGACGGTGAACACCGGGTTCAACGCGCTCAGCGCGTCCTGGAAGATCATCGCCATCGAGGCGCCGCGCAGCTTGCGCCGGTCCTCCTCGGGCAGCGCCAAGGATGTCCTGGCCGCAGAAGCGCACCTCGCCCTTGGTGATGTAGCCGGGCGGGGTGTCGAGGATGCCCATGATCGCCTGGGCGGTGACGCTCTTGCCGGACCCGGACTCCCCGAGCACGGCCAGCGTCTCGCCCGGCTTGACGCTGTAGCTCACCCCGTTGACGGCGCGGGCGATGCCCTCGCGGGTGCGGAACTCGACGTGCAGGTCGTCGACCTCGAGCAGCGGTTCGCCGGCCCCGACGTCCAGATCGAACGCCGGGACCGGCTCGGCATCGGTGTTGGGCACTGACATCTCCACGCTCATCGCTGCTTCGGGTCGAGGGCGTCGCGCACCGCGTCGCCCAGCATGATGAAGGCGAGCACGGTCACGGACAGGAACAGGCTCGGGGAAGAGCAGCATGTGCGGCGAGGTCCGGATGTACTTCTGGGCGTCGCTGATGTCGATGCCCCAGGACACCGCCGGCGGCTGCAGGCCGATGCCGAGGTAGGACAGCGCCGCCTCGGTCGCCGATGAAGGCGCCGAGCAGGATCGTCGCGTAGACGATCACCGGCTGGATCGCGTTCGGCAGGACGTGCACGCGCAGGATCCGCGAGGTGGACGCACCGAGCGCGCGGGCGGCGTGTCACGTAGTCCGCCTCCTTCACCTGCAGGACCTGCGCCCGCATGATGCGGGCGATGTTCGTCCAGCCGAGCACCGCCAGGGCGATCACCACCTTGCTGACGGGGAGCCAGAAGCTCCGCGAGTCGCCGGAGGGGAACGAGGTCAGCACGATGATGGCGCCGAGCAGGAACGGGATGCCGAAGAAGATGTCGGTGACCCGGGACAGGATCGTGTCGATCCAGCCGCCGTAGAAGCCGGCCAGCATGCCGAACGTGAGGCCGACGATCGTCACGATGAGAGCGGCCAGGGTGCCGACCACGATCGAGGCCCGGGCGCCGTGGATCGTGCGGGCGTAGATGTCGCAGCCCTGCAGGTCGTAGCCGAACCAGGCATCCCCCGAGGGCTTCTGGCGGCTCCGCTCCAGCAGGCATTCCTTCGGGTCCTCGCCGGTGAACAGGCCCGGGAAGGCCGCCATCAGCGACGAGGATGCAAGATGAGCACCGCCGAGACGATGACGACCGGATTCTTGCGCAGGTCGTCCAGGGCGTCGCGGCCGAGGGAACGCGGCTTGCTTTCCGTTGCCGTTCCGGGCGGCGCCGGGATCACCTGCGGCACGCCGCCGTGGGGGTCCGGCCCGCCGATGCCGCCCATCATGGCCTGCGGGTCACTCATAACGGATCCTCGGGTCGAGGACGGCGTACAGCAGGTCGACGATCAGGTTCACCAGCAGGAAGATCAGGATCAGCACGGTGACCACGCCGGTGACCGTCGCCCCCTCCGCAGCCCGATGCTGCGGTAGATCAGCCCGCCGACGCCGTCGATGTTGAAGATGCCCTCGGTGATGATCGCGCCGCCGAGCAGGGTGCCGAAGTCGGCGCCGACGAAGGTGACCACCGGGATCATCGAGTTGCGCAGGGCGTGCACGCCGATCACCCGGTGCTTGGGCAGGCCCTTGGCCTTGGCGGTGCGGACGTAGTCCGCCCGCATCACTCTCGGCCAGGCTGGTTCGGGTGATCCGAGCGGCGTAGGCGAGGGAGAGCCCGGCCAGCACGAACCCGGGCATGATCAATTGTCCCCACGTCCCGTCGCGTGGCGGTCACCGGGAACCAGCCCGCCTTCACCCCCAGGAACCACTGAAGACTGGTGCCGGTGACGAACACCGGAACCGCGATCAGGACGAGGGTCACGGCGAGCACCGAGGAGTCGAAGATCCCCTTGCGCCGGATGCCGGAGATGATCCCGGCCCCGACCCCGATGACGATCTCGAACAGGATCGCCACCAGCGCGAGTTTCAGCGTCGTCGGGTAGGTCCGCTCGATCTGGTCGAGCACCTTCTCCCCGTTGACGGCTTCGCCGAAGTCGCCCTGCAGGAGATTGCCGAGGTACTTGAAGTACTGCACCGGCAGCGGGTCGTCGAGGTTGAACTTCTCCGTGTACTTCGCGATGTAGGACTCGGGGCACGGGCGCTGCCCGCACTTGCCGGCGAGCGGATCACCCGGCAGCGCGTACACCAGCGCGTAGACGATGAAGGTCGCGCCGAGGACGACCGGGATCATCTGCAACAGGCGGCGCGCCGTGTAGCGACCCATGGTGCAAGTCCTGTCTCTGGGATCGGGCGACCCATTGAACCGGCTCGGAGCGTCAGCCCGCTACGCGACCGGCCCACCGCCTTCGGTCAGGTGGTGGGCCGGTGGCGTGACGGTCGATCAGGCGCGGTCGGTCACTTGAGCACGATCGAGACTGAGGTCGTACGTCCCGAACACGGTCTGCTTCATCGACGCGATCTTGTTGGAGAAGCCGATGAACTGCCTTGCTGTACCAGAGCGGGATGGACGGCATGTCCTTCGCCAGCATCAGCTCCGCCGCCTGGTAGGCGGCATTGGCCTCTTCCACGTCGGTGAGGGCCGCGGCCTCGCGCAGCTTGGCGTCGAAGGCCTTGTTGCTGTAGTCGCCGTCGTTCGAGCCGGCGCCCGTGCCGTAGAGCGGGGCGAGGAAGTTCTCGATCGACGGGTAGTCCATCTGCCAGCCGGTCCGGAACATGCCCTTCTGCTCCCGGGCGGTGATCGCCGTGCGGAAGGTGGCGAAGTCCACCGTCGGGCTGGCCAGGCACTCCACCCCGAGCGTGTTCTTGATGCTGTTGCAGATGGCCTCGACCCACGGCTTGTGGTCCGCGTCGCCGTTGTAGCCGATCCGGATCGGACCGTCGTGGCCGCCGGCCTCCTTGTAGAGCTTCTTGGCCTCTTCCGGGTCGAACGTGCAGTACGGGTCGCACGCCCCGGGCTTGTAGCCGTCGACCACCGGAGAGACCCAGCCGGTGGCGGGCTCGCGGGTGCCGGCGAAGGCGACGTCGATGACCTGCTGGCGGTTGATCGCCATCGAGATCGCCTGGCGGAGCTTGACGTTGTCGTAGGACTTGTCCGCCTTCGGCGACGGGAAGTTGATCGCCTGGAAGACACCGACGACGCGCTCCACGAAGCGCCCGCCGAGCTCGTCCTTGTAGACCGCGTCGGTCAGCGCCGCGGTCGGGAACTCGTCCGTCATGTCGAGCTGGTTGGCGACGACCTCGTTGTAGGCCGCGGTCGCGTCCTGGAAGATCTTGAAGGTCACGGTCTTCACCACGGCCTTGCCCGGCCGGTCGTAGCCCGGGACCGCCTCGAGCACGAACTGCCGGTTCGGGTCGCCCTCGATCATCTTGTACGGGCCGGCGCCGATCGGCAGCTTGCCGTAGGCCGCACCGTCGTCGGCGAAGAACGAGTCCGGCAGCGGCGCGAAGGCGGTGTAGCCCAGCCGGACCGGGAACGTCGAGTTCTTCGTGTCCATCTTGACCGTGAAGGTGTAGTCGTCGACCACCTTCAGGCCGGACATCTCCTTGACCTTCGACTTCTCCGCCGAGGTCTCCTTGTAGCCCTTGATGACCTCGAAGAAGTAGGAGGACAGCTGGGCGTTCGGGCCGTAGGCGCCGAAGTTCCAGGCGTCGACGAAGTTCTTCGCCTTCACCTCGGTGCCGTCGTGGAACTTGACGCCCTGCTTGATCTTGATCGTGTAGGTGATCGCGTCCTTGGTGGTGATCGATTCCGCGATGTCGTTCTCCGGGCTGCCGTCGTCCGGGTTGTAGCGGATGAGCTTGGCCGTCACGGCGTCGAGAACGTTGCCGCCGCAGGTCTCGTTCGTGTTGGTCGGGATCAGCGGGTTCTGCGGCTTGCAGCCGCGGACCGCGATCGAGCCCTCGGCCTCGCCGGAGCTGGTGCCCGGGGTGTCGCCGGCGTTGTTGTCCTCGTCATCGCCGCCGCCGCAGCCCGCGGTCAGCAATACGGCGGCCACCGCCACAGCTACGACCTGAAATCCGCGCTTGTGCCTTCTCATCCGTTAGCTCCTCTGTCAGGCCGTGCGCCTTTGTCGCAACGTTCTACATCTGCCGAGGTCAATCGGCCAGTGACCGCACCGTAGGCTGCTGAACCGACGCAGGGGCAGTGCCCGTTACCGGTTCGGAATGCGATTCACACCTGTGCTCGGAAATTCGAGCGGAATGTCCGCTTCTTTGCGTTACCGGCCAGTTATGCCTGTGTCACCGGATTGCCGCGCTGACCACCAGGCGTGCAATTCCGCGCGGGCCTCCTCGGGCGTCATCGGCCCCCGGTCCATGCGCAGTTCGAGCAGAACTTTGTACGCCTCGCCAACAAGCGGTCCGGGCGGCAGGCCGAGCTCGGTCATGATCTCGTTGCCGTCGAGTGCCGGCCGGATCGCGGCCAGTTCCTCCTGCTCCCCGAGCACGGCGATGCGCTCCTCGAGGGAGTCGTAGGACCTCGCGAGCGCCGCGGCCTTGCGCTTGTTGCGGGTGGTGCAGTCGGCCCGGGTCAGCTTGTGCAGGCGCGGCAGCAGGTCCCCGGCGTCGCGGACGTAGCGGCGGACCGCCGAATCGGTCCACTCCCCGGTCCCGTAGCCGTGGAAGCGCAGGTGCAGCTCGACCAGCCGCGCGACGTCCTCGGTGGTGGCCTTGTCGAAGCGCAAGGCCTTCATGCGGGCCTCCGTCATCTTCTTCCCGACCATCTCGTGGTGGTGGAAGCTGACCCGCCCGCCCGGCTCGTTGCGACGCGTCTTCGGCTTGCCGACATCGTGCATGAGCGCGGCGAAGCGCAGCGTGAAGTCCGGGCCGTCCTCCTCCAGCGCCATGGCCTGCTCGAGGACGGTCAGGGTGTGCTCGTAGACGTCCTTGTGTCGGTGGTGCTCATCGATCTCCAGCCGCATCTTGGGCACCTCGGGCAGCACCCGCTCGGCCAGCCCCGTCTCGACCAGCACCTCGAGGCCCCGCCGGGGGTACGGGGCACAGACCAGTTTGACCAGCTCGTCGCGCACTCGCTCCGCGGACACGATCTCGATGCGGTCGGCCATCGCCAGCATCGCCGCGTGCACCGCCGGGTCGATGGCGAGCCCGAGCTTCGCGGCGAACCGGGCGGCCCGCATCATCCGCAGCGGGTCGTCGGAGAACGACTCCTCCGGGCTGCGCGGGGTGCGCAGCACGCCGGCGGCCAGGTCGGAGAGCCCGCCGTGGGGATCCACGAACTTGATGGCGGGCAGCTCCACCGCCATCGCGTTGACCGTGAAGTCCCGGCGCACCAGGTCCTCGTCGAGGCTCGACCCGTACCGGACCTCGGGCTTGCGGGACTCCCGGTCGTAGGCGTCGGTCCGGTAGGTGGTGATCTCCAGGCTGAACTCACCGCGGCGGGCGCCGATGGTGCCGAACGCGGCCCCGACGTCCCAGATCGCCTCGGCCCAGCCGCGCAGCAACTCGGCGGTCCGCTCCGGGCGGGCCGAGGTGGTGAAGTCCAGGTCCGCGCCGAGCCCGCCCAGCAGGGCGTCCCGGACCGATCCGCCCACCAGCGCCAGTTGCTCCCCGGCCGCCACGAACCGCTCGGCCAGCTCGACGGCCACCGGAGCGGCCCGGAGCAGCTCCGCGACCGCACGCCGTTGCGCCGCCGAGAGGGCGCCGGGTGAGGGCTCGAAGGATTCTGGCGACGGGGTTCCGGACACGGGGGGCCAGCCTAGGCTGTGCATCACCCCACGTGAGGAGCGCACCCGATGTCTCTGGCCGCCCCGTCCGCCGCCCTCGTCGCCGCCGCCCTGGTCGCCTCCGGGATTGCCCTCCCGATCGCCGTCGCCGGCCCGGCCTCCGCCGCCTGCCAGGACGGCGTGAAGTTCGCGATCACCAAGCACCAGCGCGTCTTCCTTGCGGTTCCGGGCGCCAAGATCACCTTCACCAAGCCGGGCAGGCACACCGTCCAGATCACGAAGTCCTCGACGCTGAGCGCCCAGTACGGCACCGGGAGCGCCGCCGACCAGGACGCCATCCGCGCCAAGGTCAAGGAGAACTGGCCGCAGGTTCGCAACTCGGTGGCTGTGACCAAGGGCCACAAGGAGACGTTCACATCCAGCAAGGGCGAGCGCGTCACAGTCACCTACGCCAGCAAGGGCGACCGGGTGCGCTGGACCAAGATCGACGTGGACGACGACTGCTCCACCACCGTCCTGGACGAGGGCGTCGCCAGGTTCCCCCGCAAGAACCTCGACTGGCTGTTCGCGGTCTCGGTCGCCTGACCGGACCCACGGCGCCGAGCGCGGAACACGTCGCGCAGCCAGCGCAACGCCCCGTCCCCGGCACAGTCCCCGGACTAGCATCGAGGGATGCCGCCTTCGTCGCCGTCGCCGTCCAAACGGCTACGGACCGTGTCGGAGGTCTCCGCCGGCGGCCTGGTCGTGGACCGCGCCGGGCCGGTCCCGCAGGCGGCTCTGATCGGTCGCCTCGACCGGCGTGGCCGGCTGCTCTGGTCGCTGCCGAAGGGACACCTGGAGGCGGGCGAGACCGCGGAGGACGCCGCTATCCGTGAGGTCGAGGAGGAGACCGGCATCCGCGGCCACGTGCTGTCCAAGCTGGGTGTGATCGACTTCTGGTTCGTCGCCGGTGGCGCCCGGATCCACAAGACCGTGCACCACTTCCTCCTCGAGGCCGAGTCCGGCGAGTTGTCCGACGCCGACGTCGAGGTGGACGAGGTGGCCTGGGTCCCGCTGGAGGAGTTGTCGGAGCGGCTCGCCTACGACACCGAGCGCAAGCTGATGGCCAAGCTGCCCGAGCAGTTGGCGACCACGGCCGAGCAAGCTCCGTGAGCGCGGGGGGACCCGCCGATCAGCGGCGGCGACGCGCCCCCGCCGTGGTGACCGCGCTCTGCCTGCTGGCCGGTGCCCTGGCCCCGGCCCTGGCCGCGGCGGCGCCCACCGCTGCCGACCGCGGAGGAGCCGTTTCAGTTCGCCCGCCTGGAGCTGAACTCCGTCAGCCCGGCCGCCCCCCGCCCCGACGGCCGGATCACCGCTGCGGGGCGCTCTGGTCAACCCGGGCGGCGATCCGTTCCGGGCCGTGCAGATCGGGCTCCAGGTCAGTACCGCCCCGCTGACCAGCCGCGGCGACCTGGCCGCGATCGCCGAGGGAGCCGATCAGGACCGCGCGATTCCGACGCGTACCGGGTGAGACCCGGCTGCCCGGTCTCCTCACCTCGGGGAAGGTGACGAACTGGCAGGTGTCGGTGCCGGTCGAATCGCTCCGCCTGTCCGGCAACGGGGTGTACGTGCTGCAGGTGACGGCCACCGGCCAGGTCGGCGACGAGACCCCGGCCCGGCTCGCCACCCTGACCACCTTCCTGCCGTATCTGCCGGACAGAAGCAGTACCAGCCGACCAAGCTGACCTGGCTCTGGCCGCTGGCCGGGGTCCCGGCCCGGGACGCGCGCGGGGCGTTCCTGCCGGAAACGTCCGCGGCCGAGTTCGCCGCGGGCGGGCGCCTCGCCGACCTGGCGGCCGCGCCGGGCCGGGTGCCGGTGACCTGGATGGTGGACCCGGAGCTGCTGGACGCCGCGGGGGCGATGGGGCAGGACCACGAGCGGCAGGACGGGCGCGGCACCTCGTCCCAGGACGGCAACCCCGACGCGGCGCGCTGGCTGGCCGACCTGCGCGGCCAGTTGGCGCAGCGCCCGGTCGCGGCCCTGCCCTACGCCGATCCCGACGTCGCGGCGCTGACCCACCACGGGGACCCGGACGAACTGCTGCGCGCGGTCGCGCTGTCCAAGAACACGACGATCGCGCGGCTCGGGCAGGAGTCCGACACCACCGTCGCCTGGCCCGTGGACGGTCTGGCCGACACCGAGACCCTCGGCGCGCTGCGCCGGGCCGGCGCCAAGACCGTGGTGCTCTCCAGTGCCGCGCTCCTGCTCACGAAGGAGCTCACCTACACCCCGACCGGCCGGGCCCGGGTCGACGCCGTCGGTGCCCCGCTCGAGGTCCTGGTCGCCGACCAGGCGCTGACCGATGCCCTCACCGGTGACCTCACACTGCCCGGGCGCGGCCGCCCTGGTCTCCCAGCGCTTCCTCGCCGAGACCGCCCTGATCACGCTCGAGCGCCCGAACGCCGCCCGGACCGTGCTGGTCGCGCCGCCGCGCCGCTGGGCCCCGCCGGTGGGCTGGGCGGGCGGGCTGCTCGACTCCGTCGACCGCACGCCCTGGGTCCGGACGGTCTCGCTGAACGCCCTGAGCCTGACCCGCGTTCCGGCCGAGTACGCCGGTGCGAATCTGACCTACCCTCAGTCCGCGGCGGACGCCGAGCTGGCCTCGGCCCAGTTGGCCCGGATGAAGGCGGCGGCGCGATGCCGCGGACGGTCTGATCCGGCTCTTCGCCCGGCCGGGCACCCTGGAGACCAACTACACCGGCGCGCTGTTCGGCACGGTCTCCACAGCCTGGCGGGGCAACCGGGCCGAGGGCCGCGACTACGCGCTGCAGGTCGGTTCGCAGATCGGTGACGACATCGATCAGGTCCGGGTGATCGGCCGGGACCTGGTGACGCTGTCCAGCACCCGCGGCACGATCCCGCTGACCGTGTCCAACGAACTCGGGCAGGCGATCCGCGTGCAGCCGGTGCTGCGGCCACGGGTCGACAGCCGGCTGAAGGTGGAGAACCCGGCGCTGCTCACCATCGGGGCCGGGCGCAAGACCACCGTGAAGGTCCCGGCCGAGGCCGCCTCCAACGGCATCACCCAGGTCGACGTGCAGCTGCTCGACGCGACCGGCGAACCGTTCGGCGAGACCACCCAGCTGCGGGTCAACGTGACGAGCTTCGGCAAGGTCGGCCTGATCGTGCTGATCGCCGCCGGTAGCGTCCTGTTCGGGACAGCGATCTTGAGAAACGTCCGCCGGATCCGCAACGCCGGGACCTGAGGCGAGGACAGCGCCATCACAGTGGCACGACCTAGGGGCAGCACGATCAAGGCCACCGCATGACCGGAGAAGCCGCCGAGCCGAACGTCACGCGCGCGAGCGCGGTGATGGCGATCGGCACCGTGATGTCCCGGATCACCGGCTTCGGCCGGGACCTGGTGCTGACCTGGGCGATCGGAACGACCGCGTTCTCGGTCACCTACAACGTCGCCAACACGGTCCCCAACATCGTCTACATCCTGCTGGCCGGCGGCGTGCTCAACGCCGTCTTCGTGCCGCAGCTGGTCAAGGCGATGCGGGAGGACCCGGACGGCGGCAAGGCCTTCGCCGACCGGCTGCTGACCGCGATCGGTCTTGTCCTGCTGGTCATCACGGTCGTGGCGGTGCTCGCCGCTCCGCTGGTGATCTCGGCCTACGCCTACGCCTTCACCCACGGCGAGGGCTCCGAGGCGAACTTCGACGTCGCGGTCACCTTCGCCCGCTTCTTCCTGCCGCAGATCTTCTTCTACGGCCTGCACGTGATGCTGGGTCAGGTCCTGAACGCCCGGGGCCGGTTCGGGCCGATGATGTTCGCCCCGATCCTGAACAACCTGGTGGTCATCGCCACCGGCGTGATGTTCCTCGTCGTGACCTCCGGCGAGCACCCCAGCACCGAGACGATCAGCGACGGCGAGATCCGGCTGCTCGGCATCGGCACCACGGCCGGAGTGATCGTCCAGGCCCTCGCCCTGATCCCGTTCCTGCGGGCCTCCGGCTACCGCTTCCGCCCCCGCTTCGACCTGCGCGGCACCGGGCTCGGCCAGGCCTACCGGCTGGCGACCTGGACCCTGCTCTTCGTCCTGATCAACCAGATCGCCTACCTGGTCGTGGTGCAGATCGCGACCGGGATCGAGGAGACCGCCGCCGCCGAGGGTTACCCCGGGCGCGGGTTCACCCCGTACACCAAGGCCTACCTGATCATGCTGCTGCCGCATGCCGTGATCACGGTCTCGGTGGTGACGGCGCTGCTGCCCCGGATGGCCCGGGCGGTCACCGACTCCCGGTTCGACGACGTCCGCGAGGACCTGGGCGGCGGGCTCAAGCTCACCGGCGCCGCGCTGATCCCGGCCGCGGTGGCCTTCGGCGTCCTCGGCCCGAGCATGGCCGTGCTCGGCTTCGGGCACGGCAACACCTCGGTCGCCAACGCCGAGTACATCGGCTACGTGCTGGCCGGCTTCGCGATCGCCCTGGTGCCGTTCTCCGTCCACCACCAGCTGCTGCGCGGGTTCTACGCCTTCTCCGACACCCGGACCCCGGTGACCATCAACGTCTGGATCGCGGCGACGAACATCCTCGGCGCCCTGGCCTGCGTCGCCTTCCTGCCGGCCCGCTGGGTCTCCGTCGGCCTCGCGCTCAGCTACGCCGCTTCCTACGCCGTCGGCGTCGCCATCTCCGCGCGCAAGCTCCGCCGCTACCTCGGCCCCCTGGACAGCGGCGTGCTCCGGACCTACGAGCGGTTGGCGACCGCCGCGATCCTGGCCGCGGCCCCGGCGGTCCTCATCGCCGAGATCGCCTACCGGATCTGGGGCACCGGCACGACCGAGGCCGCGGTCACCGTGATCGGCGGCGGCGCCGCGATGTTGGTCTCCTACCTGGTGATCACCACCCGGATGCGGATCCCGGAGGTCACCCAGCTCCTGGGGCCGGTACTCCGGCGCGGCTGATCGCCGTTCCCCGCCGGGCGATGCGCGCAAACGCCTAGCATGGCTGCAAGGGGCTGTTCGTGGACCTGCTCGGGGGACTGACGGCCGCTGCCGACCATGGCACGCCCGGTCAGGAGGACGGTCAGGTGGTTTCAGCCACCCCGGAGGTGGGACACCGCCTCGCCGACCGCTACCGGCTCACCGAGTGCATCGAGAAGTCGGACGGCTACTCCACCTGGCACGCCTGGGACGAGAAGCTCGCCCGCCCGGTCGGCATCCACATCCTCGACCCGAGCTCGGAACTGGCCGAGTCGGTGGTGACGGCGGCCCAGGCCGCCTCGACCGTCGACGACGCCCGCTTCCTGCGGGTGCTCGACGCCGTGCACCGCGAGGCCCACTCCTACGTGGTCTTCGAGTCGCTGCCCGAGGCCCGCACCCTGTCCACGGTGCTGCGCCGAGAACGGACCGCTGGACCCGGCGGTCGCCCAGGCTGTGATCACCGACGCCGCCGAGGCGCTGGCCGTCGCCCACGAGGCGGGCCTGTCCCACCTGCGCCTGCAGGCCGACACCGTCCTGCTCATGCCCGGCGGCCGGGCGAAGATCCTCGGGCTGTGCGTCGAAGCTGCGCTGCACTCCACCACGGCCGGCGATCCGGCCCGCTCGGACGCCCGCGGCCTGGGCCGGGTGCTCTACGCGGCCCTGACCGCCCGGTGGCCCGAAGGTGAGGCCTTCGGCCTGGCGGCGGCCCCGTTCGAGCACGGCGCGATCTGCACCCCGCGCCAGGTCCGCGCCGGCGTCCCGGACGCCATGGACGCCATCGTCGACCGCCTGCTGAACCCGAGCCCGCGGACCGGCACCCCTCTGCGCACGCCCGAGGACCTGGTCAGCGCGCTGCACCAGTTGCCCCGGCCCCGGCCTCCGGGCAGCGGTCCCTCGGCCGACACGAGCGGAACGATGTCGGCGGTGGTCACCGGGATCCTCTCCCCGATGCCTACTCCGGACGGGTGGAAACCGTCGGCGGCCACCCGGGGGGCCCAGGTCGCGGTCATCGGCATGCTGGTGATCGGCCTGGTGCTGCTGCTCTGGCAGCTGGCGCGGGCCCTGGCCCCGGAGAGCCTGGGCGGTCAGTCGGAGGCACCGGCGAACGTCGCGCCGCTGGTCGCGCTCAAGGTGGTCTCGGCCAACGACTTCGACCCGGCCCCGGGCAACAACTCGGAGAACCCCAACCAGGTCCGCCTCGCCATCGACGGCCGGCCCGGCACCACCTGGCGGACCGTCGCCTACAACTCAGTGCAATTCGGTGGCCTCAAGCCCGGTGTGGGCCTCGTGCTCGACCTGGGCGGCCCGGAAACCGTGCGCCAGGTCAAGCTCCGGCTGCCGGACGCGGGCGCCAACATCGAGATCCGGACCGCGGCCGACACCGCCACCCAGGCTCCCCAGGCGCTCACGGCCTACCCGGTCGCGGCCACCGTCGCCGGGGCCGGCCGGGAGGAGACCGTGCGCTTCACCGTCGACGCGAAAACCCGGTTCGTCCTGATCTGGATCACCGCCCTCCCACCCGGCTCCGGGCCCACCTACCGGGGCGGGATCTCCGAAGTCACCGTCAGCGGCTGACCGCTCCCCGGGAACTCACCGGTACGACTCCGTTCAGCTCGCGGCCCACGGGCGTGCGCGATGTCCCTACCAGCGGCGATTCGTTGAGTACCGTTAGGGCCCACGTGCGTTTAATGACAGCGGCGCTGACATCGGCAGGAGGGCCCCGGGCTCGTGCAAGACCTGACCGAGGTCCCTGACCGGATCCTCCTGGAGCGACACCGCGAGGGCGATCCCAACGCCTTCGGCGAGATCGTTCGCCGCCACCGGGACCGCATGTGGGCGGTCGCGTTGCGGACCCTCGGGGACCCGGAAGAGGCCGCCGACGCCGTCCAGGACGCGCTCGTCTCCGCCTACCGGGCGGCCGAAGGCTTCCGCGGGGACTCCGCGATCACCACCTGGCTGCACCGGATCGTGGTCAACGCCTGCCTGGACCGGGCCCGGCGCAAGAGCATCCGCAAGACCGTCCCCCTGCCGGACCAGGAGACCGACGAGGACAAGGGCGGGCGGGACGTCGCGATCGCCGACGACCCGACCAACGACTCCGACCTGTCCATGGACATCGCCGCCGCGCTGGCCACGCTGCCCCCGGACCAGCGGGCCGCCCTGGTCCTGGTCGACCTGCAGGGCTACCCGGTGGACGAGGCCGGGAGGATCCTCGGGGTCCCGACCGGCACCGTGAAGAGCCGCTGTGCCCGTGGTCGTGCCCGGCTTGTACCCCTTCTCGCCCATCTGCGCCAGGGCGGTGACCCACCTGGCGGACAAGGTGTCCAGGGAGGGAACCAGAACGCTCCCGGCGGCGTCGAAGCTGAGGTCAAGGGCAAGGTCGTGCCTCTGCACCGGGGCTCGGCAAAAAGCACGGGGGGACCGCCAGGCCAGTCCGGGCCGGCGGAAGGAGCGGACCGGCGGACATGAATACCCACGAGCATCTTTCGATAGAGATCCTGGCGGATTACGCCGAGGGTCTCCTCGGTGACGCCGACGCCACCTCGGTAGCCGAGCAACTCGCCTCCTGTGCCGACTGCCAGGCCGAGGCGGACCTTCTCGTTTCCGTGGGCCAGATCCTGGCCGCGGACGACCCCGGGCCGATGCCCGACCACTACGCCGCCCGGATCGACGCCGCTCTCGCCGACCTGGCTGCCGCCGAGCCCGTGACTCCGCGGAGCACTCGGACGACCACTGTCGGTGAGGGCGCGACGGTCATCGACCTCGCCTCCCGCCGCCGCTTCACCCCCGCCGCCCGCGTCACCTCCGTCGCCGCCAGCCTGGTCCTGCTGATCGGTGGCGTCGCGCTCGGCATGCAGGCCCTCGACACCAGCGACTCCGGCGACCCGGCGCGCCGTCGGCCGGCCCGCAGCCGACCCCGACCATCACGACGCAGTTCCGCTCGGTCGCCTACGCCGCGCTGTCAGGCCCAGGAGAAGCGCCGACCGGCAAGAACGCGCAAGAAGGTCAAGGACGGCTCGATCCTCGACAAGCGCACCGGCACCGTGTTCCTCAAGAGCGGCAAGAGTGCGTCTTCCCCGACGGCGTCGTCGTCGTGCCCAAGAAGGACGGCGACACCGAGGTCCGCACCTACGACGTGAGCACCGGCAAGCCGAAGTCGCTGGCCACGTTCCGCGCGGAGGAGACCAAGCCGCCAGCGCGACCCCGGCCGGTCGACGCCGACTCCAGCCGCCACCCCGGAGCCGACCCCGAAGCCGACCCCGACGCCCGACGTCACACCGGCGCCCCGCCGCCGGTTCGACGCCGTACGTGACCAACTCGGGCGACGCCTACAGCCCGGACAACTTCGCGGTGAAGATCCAGGACCTGCTGCGCGCCTCCGGCGACGTCCAGCCGGCCTTCAGCGAGTCCTCCACCGACGAGACCGCCCAGCCCGTCGCCGACCGACCAGAACCGGGTCTCGACCGGCGCCCTGCGCTCCGACGACTCCGCCGTTCCGGCCCGTGGCCCGGCTCCGGCCGAGGTCGCGGCGAAGGTCAAGCGCTGCGCGAACCAGCTCGGCCTGACCGACGTGCTCGCCGGCGACGCCGGGACCTGGAAGAACCAGCCCGCGACCATCGTGGTCACCCGCAGCCCGGAGAACGCCAAGCAGGCTGCCGGCTACGTGGTCTACGGCGACTGCACCAAGGAGGCTCCGGCCACCAAGGCCAGCGTCCAGTGGGAGCAGCGGGTCGACCTGCCGGCCAAGGAGGCGGAGCCCACGCCGGCTCCGACCACCCCGCCGTCGACCAACCCGGTCGTCAGCCCGGTCGTCAGTGGAACCGCCACGAACAGCGCCTCCGCCTCCACGGAGCAGTGACCCGCGCCACCGGCTTCGCCACCGGAGGCAGGGAATCCCCCGCCCCTAGGATCGGTTGAACGCATCGACCGAACTCCGAAGGGCATGACGTGACTGACGTGCGGAACGTGATCGTGATCGGCTCCGGGCCGGCCGGCTACACCGCTGCTGTCTACGCCGCCCGCGCGGACCTCAAGCCGCTGGTGTTCGAGGGCGCCGTCACCATGGGCGGCGCGCTGATGAACACCACCGAGGTCGAGAACTTCCCCGGTTTCGCCGACGGCGTGCAGGGCCCCGACCTGATGACCGCGATGCGGGCGCAGGCCGAGCGGTTCGGCTCCGAGCTGGTCACCGACGACGTGGTCGCGGTCGACCTGAGCGGCGAGATCAAGAAGGTCTCGACCGGCTCCGGGGAGTTCCTGGCGAAGACCGTGATCATCGCGACCGGCTCGAAGTACAAGGAGCTCGGCCTCGACAACGAGAAGCGGCTCTCCGGGCACGGGGTCTCGTGGTGTGCCACCTGTGACGGGTTCTTCTTCCGCGACCAGGACATCGCGGTGGTCGGCGGCGGGGACTCGGCGATGGAGGAGGCCACCTTCCTCGCACGCTTCGCGAAGTCGGTGACGATCATCCACCGGCGCAGCGAGCTGCGGGCCAGCAAGATCATGCAGCAGCGCGCGCTGGACAACCCGAAGATCACCTTCCTGCTCGAGCACGAGCCGATCGACATCCTCGGCGAGAGCAAGCTGTCCGGGATCGTCGTGCGGAACACCAAGACCGGCGAGGAGTCCAAGTGTGAGATCACCGGCCTGTTCGTCGCGATCGGCCACGAACCCCGCTCGGAGCTCTTTCAGGGCCAGGTCGACCTGGACGACGAGGGCTACGTGCTGGTCTCCCACCCGACCACCAGAACCAACCTGTCCGGCGTGTTCGCCTGCGGCGACGTCGTCGACCACATCTACCGCCAGGCGGTGACCGCGGCCGGCACCGGCTGTGCCGCGGCGCTGGACGCCGAACGCTTCCTGGCGGCCCTCGAGGGGAACGCCGGCCAGACCGGCGGCCTCACCGGCGCCTGATAACCCTTCCTGCACGTTGATCTGAGGAGAGAACCCCCGATGGGATCGATCGAAGCCGTTACCGACGACACCTTTGCCACTGACGTGCTGGGGTCTGACGTACCCGTGCTCGTCGACTTCTGGGCCCCCTGGTGCGGACCGTGCCGCCAGGTTGCGCCGATCCTCGAGGAGATCGCCGCCGAGCACGCCGGCAAGATCCGGATCGTCAAGCTCAACGTGGACGAGAACCCTAAGACCGCGGCCAAGTACGGCGTCGTCTCGATCCCGACGATGAACGTGTACTTCGGCGGCGAGGTCGTGAAGCAGATCATCGGAGCACGTCCGAAGCCGATGATCCTCAAGGAGCTCTCGGCGTACGTCGAGGCCAGCGCCTGACGATGTGAGCAGGGCCACGACCAACGTGGCCGCAACGCCCCGGGACCGACGCGCCCGGGGCGTTCGCCTGACCCGACCCGGCAATCCTCGTTAGGCTCGGACGCTGGTCCGGATTGTGCGGCTGCCCGCCGCCGAGTGCACTGCGGAGGAGGCGAGCGCCATCGACACCCCGCGGCGCCACCCCGTGCACCGGCTCGGTGACACCGGACCGACCGTGGCGGAGATCCGGCGCAAGCTCGTGATCCTGCACCTGCTCCCCGATTCGGGTGAGGCCATGCCGGACCCGGAAGAGGCCGTCTTCGACGAGGCCTGCGACCAGGCGGTGCGGCACTTCCAGCAGCAACGCGGGCTCAACGTCGACGGCCTGGTCGGCCGCGAGACGTCGGAGGCTCTGGAGGAGGCCCGCTACCGCCTCGGAGACCGGGTCCTCTCCCACCAGGTCAGCCGCCTGCTCCGCGGGGACGACGTCGCCGCCCTGCAGCGCCGCCTGCTCGACATGGGCTTCAACTGCGGCCGGGTGGACGGGATCTTCGGCCCGGAGACCGCTCATGCCCTGCGGGAGCTGCAGCGCAGCCTCGGCGTGAACCCGGACGGCACCTGCGGACCGGACACGTTCCGCGCCCTGGACCGGCTCACGCGGACCGTGACCGGGGGGCACCACCAGAACCTGCGCGAGGCGGAGGCCCTGGCCCGCTCCGGACCGCGGCTCGGCGGCAAGATCGTCGTCATCGACCCCGGCCACGGCGGGCTGGACCACGGCAACGTGGCCAACGGCCTCACCGAGGCGGGCATCGTCGAGGACCTGGCCGCCCGCGTCGAGGGCCGGCTCACCGCCCTCGGTGTACAGGCGTACCTGACCCGGGGCATCAGCGGGCGGCACTCGCGCCGCAGCGGCGTCGACGACGAGTCCCGGTCGACCTTCGCCAACGAGACGCGGGCCGACCTGCTCATCTCCCTGCACGTGGACTCGCACGCCAACCCCCAGGCGAACGGCGTCGCGACCTACTACTTCGGCACCGACCGGTTCGGCCAGTCGAGTGCGATGGGCGCGCGGTTCGCCGAGCTGGTCCTGCGCGAGATCGTGGCCCGCACCGACCTGCTCAACTGCGGCTCGCACGGCAAGACCTGGGACCTGCTGCGCCGGACCAAGATGCCCGCCGTCCGGCTGGATCTGGGGTACCTGACCAACCCGAAGGACGCTGCCCGGCTGTCCGACCCCTCGTTCCGCGACGTGGTCGCCGAGGCCATCCTGGTGGCCGTCCAGCGGCTGTATCTGCCCCCGGACGACGACGCGCCCACCGGTGCGCTCCGCCTCGACGGGCTGCACTGAAACCCTTGTGGCACAGGGGTACTGACGTTGCGTCAGAGGTTCGTGACGTACCGTCAGATAGCCGGTCAGACCGGGCGAAATGCCGGTTCTGGAGTCATTGATCCCAGCAACCGCTCGAGCGCGACCTCGACGTCCTCGCGCCAGCTCAGGGTGCTCTTGACCTCGAGCCGGAGCCGGGGGAAGCGATGGTGCGGGCGGACCGTCTTGAAGCCGACAGCGAGCAGGTAGTCGGCCGGCACGAGACACCCCGGCCCGTCCCACCTGGCGTCGCCGTAAGCCTCGATCGCCTTCACCCCGCGCCGGACCATGTCCTTGGCGACGCCCTGGATGAGCATCCGGCCCAGGCCCTGACCGGAGAACTCCGGCAGCACGTGCCCGGTGGTCAGCAGGACCGCGTCGCCACTGACCGGGCTGGTCGGGAAGGCCACCGACCGGGGCACGTAGATCGGTGGCGAGAACATGACGTAGCCGGCGGTGACTCCGTCCACCTGGACGAGTTTTCCGCACGAGCCCCACTCGAGCAGCGTCGCCGAGACCCAGGCCTCCTTTTCGAGGCCGGGATCGCCTGCCTTCACCGCGCGGTCGGCCGCGACCGGGTCGAGTTCCCAGTAGACGCAGCTTCGGCAACGGACGGGCAGCTCGTCGAGGTTGTCGAGGGTGATGTTGACGAGACGGCGCGTCACCGATCACTCACTCTCCGCGAACAGACCCCAGCATGGTACCCGGCGACATCAGGCTGACAAGACGCTCGAGGTCCTCCACGGAGGCGAACTCCACGACGATCCGGCCCTTGTTCTGGCCGAGCTGAACCTTGACCCGGGTGTCCCACTGGTCACCCAGGGACGCGGCCAGGTCGTCCAGTGCCGGCGCGGTCCGCCGACCGGCGCGCACCTTGCGGCCGGGCTTGGGCAGGTTGTCGCCGACCGCGACCAGCTCCTCCACGGTCCTTACTGAGAGCCCCTCAGCAACGATCCGCCCCGCCAGGTGCTCCTGGGCGGCCGGATCCTCCAGCGCCAGCAGGGCGCGGGCGTGCCCGGCCGACAGCACGCCGGCCGCCACCCGGCGCTGCACACCGGCCGGCAGCTTGAGCAGGCGGATCGTGTTGGAGATCTGGGGACGCGAACGCCCGATCTTGGCTGCGAGCTGTTCCTGGGTGCAGTCGAAGTCCTTGAGCAGCTGGTCGTAGGCGGCCGCCTCTTCCAACGGGTTCAGCGCCGCCCGGTGCAGGTTCTCCAGGAGCGCGTCGACGAGCATCGACTCGTCCTCGGTCTCGCGCACGATCGCCGGGATCGCCTCGAAGCCGGCCAGCTGGGAGGCCCGCCAGCGGCGCTCCCCCATGATGAGCTCGTACTTCTCGTCCCCGAGCGGCCGGACCACGATCGGCTGGAGGAGCCCGACCTCCTTGATGGAGTGGACCAGCTCGGCGAGGGCCTCCTCCTCGAAGACGTGGCGCGGCTGCAGCGGGTTGGGCGTGATGGACCCGACCGGAATCTCCGCGAAGTACGCCCCGGCGACCAGGCCGTCCTCGTCGGCGTTCCAGCCTCCTGCCGGCGCGACCGCTGCCGCCTGGAGCACCACGGGCTCGTCCAGAGCGGGCTCGTCCGGGACCGATTCGGCCACGGCTGCGGGCGCAGCCGCCACCACCGTGGGCACCGGCGCGGTGGGGGCGTCCGGCTCGGCTTCCTCGATCGGGGTCGATGGTGCGCTGGTGGGGATGAGGGCGCCCAGGCCACGGCCCAGGCCCCTGCGGCGGTCAGTCACGGCGTGCGTCCTCCAGCGGCGAGCGGTGCAGTTTCACGTGAAACACGGTCAGGCCGCGCCGGCGGCAGCGATCTCGCGCGCAGCCTCCAGGTAGGACAAAGCGCCGGCTGAGCCCGGATCGTAGGCGATGACGGTCTGTCCGTAGCTCGGCGCCTCGGAGATCCGAACCGATCGCGGGACCGCGGTCTTGAGCACCGTGTCGCCGAAGTGCGAGCGAACCTCCTCCGCCACCTGCTGGGCGAGGCGGGTCCGCGAGTCGTACATCGTGAGCAGGATCGTGGACACCGCCAGATCCGGGTTCAGGTGGGCCTTGACCAGATCCACGTTCCGGAGCAACTGCCCCAGACCCTCCAGCGCGTAGTACTCGCACTGGATCGGGATCAGCACCTCCCGACTGGCCACGAGCGCGTTCAGGGTCAACAGCCCCAACGAGGGCGGGCAGTCGATGAGGACGTAGTCGACGTCCTCGGTGTAGGCCTCGATCGCCTTGTGGAGGCGGGACTCGCGGGCGACCATCGGCACGAGTTCGAGCTCCGCGCCGGCCAGGTCGATCGTGGCCGGCACGCAGAGCAGCCCCGGATGGCCCTCGACCTCCTGCACGCACTCCTTGATGCCTGTGCCCTCGACCAGCAACTCGTAGCTGGACGGCACCCCCGCGTGGTGCGGGACCCCGAGCGCGGTCGAGGCGTTGCCCTGGGGGTCCAGGTCGATCACCAGGACGCTGAGGCCGTGCATCGACAGCGCGGCGGCCACGTTGACCGTGGTCGTGGTCTTGCCGACGCCGCCCTTCTGGTTTGCGACCACCATCACCCGGCGCCGGATGGGCTTGGGCATGCGCGGCAGGGAGCCGCCCCGAATGGCTGCCGCCGTGCGTGCTTCAGCGGCAATGGGCGGGTCGTGATCGAGAGGATCGCGGGCCGCCTCGTCGGGCGAACCGTAGACCGGGTCGTGCGGCTGCATACCCGTGTCCTTTCTTACTGCTTCGTTCAGCGCGGGTGTTTCACGTGAAACGAGCGAGGGCGACACTCCTCGCCTCGATCACGGTGGTGGGTTCGTCAGGGGGGCCCAGGGTGCGGACCGCGGCGTCGGTGATCCCGAGCGCAGCCAAGGCAGGGCCAGCGGCAGCGAGTTCCTCGGGAGCGGACGAGCCCTTCAGCGCCAGCAGCCGGCCGCCGGGGCGGAGCAGGGGAACGGTCCAGCCGGCCAGCTTCTCGAACGGTGCTACCGCCCGGGCCAGCACCACGTCGAAGGAGCGGGCCAGATCGCCGACATCCTCGGCCCGGTCGCGGCGCACCGTGACGGTGCTCAGCCCGAGAGTGTCGACCACCTCGGTGAGGAAGGTGGTCCGGCGGAGCATGGGCTCGATCAGGGTGATGCTGACGTCGGGCCGCAGGATCGCGACCACCAGTCCCGGCAGGCCCGCACCCGACCCGACGTCGGCGACGCGGTCCCCCGGCGCGAGCTCCGCAGCAACCCAGGCGCAGTTGAGCAGGTGCCGGTCCCAGAGGCGGGGCACCTCCCGCGGGCCGATCAGTCCGCGCTGAACACCGTCGCCGGCCAGCAGCTCCGCGTACGCCACGGCCAGGGACAGCCGCTCGCCGAAGAGCTCGCGCGCCTGCTCCGAGGGCGGGGGCGCGAGCTGGCCCGGCGGCGCAGCGCTCACAGCGCGGGACTCATGGGGTCACGCCGGATGAACGACCACGCGCCGGCTGGGCTCCTCGCCCTCGGACTCGCTGCGCAGGCCGGCATCGGCAATCGCGTCGTGCACGATCTTGCGCTCGAACGGGGTCATCGGGGCCAGCTTCACCGACTGGCCCGTGGCCTTGACCTCTTCGGCGGTCTTCTGGCCGAGCACGGTCAGCTCCTCCCGCCGGGCGGCACGGAAGCCACCGATGTCGAGCATCAGCCGGCTGCGCTCGCCGGTAACCCGCAGCACCGCGAGCCGGGTCAGCTCCTGCACCGCCTCCAGCACCTGGCCGTCCTTGCCGATCAGCTGCTTGAGGTCGGCGCCGACGATCGAGACCGCGGCCCGGTCCCCCTCGACGTCCATGTCGATGTCGCCATCAAGGTCGGCGATGTCGAGCAGACCCTCGAGGTAGTCCGCCGCAATCTCGCCCTCCTGCTCGAGCTCGGCCAGGCGGGCCTTGGACGGCTTACGAGGACCGCGGCGACGGCCGCCCTCGCTCTCCTCCACGCCCTCGTCGGCGCTCTCGTCGGTGCCCTCTTCGAGCTCGACGGCCTCGGCGCCCTCATCGGGCTCGAGGTCGTCGACGGTGGTCTCTGCGGACGACTGGCTCACCGCGTGGATCTCCTTCTCATCGATGGGCCGGCCGGCGCCCGTGCGGGCGGCCGAGGTCGGCCCGGTGGTGCTAACGCTTCTTCGAACCCGCGCGCTTGCTCTTGGGCTGGCGCTGCGGTTGCTGTCGGGCTCCGGGAGCGGCTCCGTTGGCCGCTCCGCCGCCCGGCTTCCCGCCGGGTTGCGGGCCACGCTTGCGGGCGCCGCCGGGTGGCCCTGACGGACCGTCAGAACCGGTGTCTTTGCTGGTGGGAGGCGGTTCGGGAGCAGGCCCGCGCTTCTTCTCCTGGCGCTTGAGCATCGCCTCGTGGGCGGTACTGCCCACCGCCGGCATCCGCCTGATGACGTACATCTGCTGGCCCATCGACCAGAAGTTCGAGACCAGCCAGTAGAGCAGGACACCGACCGGGAAGTTGACCCCGAACACCGCGAACATGATCGGGAACAGGTACATCATCACTTTCTGCTGCTTCAGAAAGGGTGATGACTCCATCGCCGTGGCCGGCATGTTCTTCGTCATGAGCTGGCGCTGGGTCCAGAACTGCGACCCGCTCATCGCCAGGATCATCAGGATCGTCACGAACTGGACGGTGAACGAGTCGGCGCCGATGAACTTGTCGTCCAGGCCCGCCCCGAAGAACGCCGCGTCCTTGGCGCTCCGCACGTCCTCGAGGTCGAGCACGCCGATCGCCTGCTCCTTGGAGACCTTGTTCAGCACCTGGTAGAGCGCGAAGAAGATCGGCGCCTGCGCCAGGATCGGGAAGCAGCTGGCCAGCGGGTTGGTGTTGTGCTCCTTGTAGAGCTTCATCAGCTCCTGGGACGTCCGTTCCCGGTCGCCCTTGTACCGCACCTGGATCTTCTTGATCTCCGGCTGCAGCTGCTGCATCGCCCGCATCGACTTGATCTGCTTCACGAACAGCGGGATCAGCAGGATCCGGATGAGCACGACGAGGAACACGATGGCCAGGCACCAGGACCAGCTCGGAGTCATCCCCAGCGCGTCGAACCACGTATGGAACGTGAGAATGATCCACGAAACAGCGTCGTAGAGCGGTTCGAAGATCTTCACCGGGTGGCTCCCTGCGGGTCTGAACTGCGAAATCTACCGTCCCGCCGGAGCAGGTGAATCCGCCGGGGACGGCGCTCGGGCACGAAGTCGACTCCGCCGGCGTTCCAGGGGTTGCACCGCACCACCCGGCGCGCGGTCAGCCAGCCGCCGCGCAGCGTCCCGTGAACCCGGAACGCCTCGTAGCCGTAGTGCGAGCACGACGGGTAGAACCGGCAGACCGGCCCCAGCCAGGCGCTGACCGTCCACTGCCACAGCCGGATCAGGCCCATGAACAGGTACCTCATGGGGTGCCTGCCGGTGCGGCGTGGGGCAGCAACCGGGCCAGTCCGGCATCGATGTCGGCCGCGAGCGCGCCCGAACGGGCGGCCGCCGCCGGCGGAAGCGCTCGCACTACGAGCACCGATCCGGCCGGGAGACCGTCCAGGCGGGACCGGAGCACGGCGCGCAGCCGGCGCTTGACCTGGTTGCGCACCACCGCGGGCCCGACCGATTTGCCGACCACCAGCCCTATCCGCGCGGGGCTCTGACCAGCGGTTTCACCGGTCGCGGGGGCAGCTTCGGTCCGCAGGTGCAGGACGAGCGAGTTCCGTCCGGATCGACGGCCGCCACGGACAGCGGCAGCGAAGTCCGGGGCGCGGCGCAGCCGGTTCCCGGCGGGGAGCATGGCCTGGCTTCAGGCTGAAAGGCGCGCGCGGCCCTTGGCTCGGCGCGCGGTCAGGATCGCCCGGCCCGCACGGGTCCGCATGCGCAGCCGGAAACCGTGCGTCTTCGCGCGACGGCGGTTGTTCGGCTGGAAGGTGCGCTTGCTCACGGGTCACTCCTGGCTAGTCGACCGGCTTACGGTACGCACCCCTCCTCGGGGCGGTCAAACCAGCGGGATTCCGACGCGCCCGGGACGCGGCGCGGCCCCTACCCACGGTCATCCCCAGGGTGTGGATTGGGGTGTGGACGAGGCCTCGGCAGCCCTTGCGCGAACCGACATAATCCAGCAGATCCCCCCACCGATAGGGATCAAAACGACCGCTGAAGGGCGCCGACGTGACGGACCACGATCCGAACCTCACCCAGCTCTGGAACCGCGCCCTGCTGGACCCCACCCTGGCTGATCTGCCCCAGAACCACCGGGCCTTCCTGCGTCTGACCAGGCCGATTGCGCTGGTGGAGGGCACCGCGGTGCTCGCCGCGCCGACCGAGTTCGCCCGGGACATCATCGAGACCCGCATGCGTGACCAGCTCGCCGCGGCCCTCGGCCGCGAGTGCGGGCAGGAGGTCCGGATCGCGGTCACCGTCGACGAGGGCAACGCCGACCCCGACTCCCTCCCGGACCTCGCCGACGACGACGACTGGGACACCGACGACGTCGAGCTCGACCGGGTCGCCAGTGACGACCCCACAGATCCGGTCCGGCTGGCCGAGATCAACACCGACACCGACGCCCGGCTGAATCCCAAGTACGTTTTCGAACGGTTCGTCACGGGATCGAGCAACCGGTTCGCGCACGCCGCCGCGGTCGCCGCGGCCGAGGCGCCGGCGAAGGCCTACAACCCGTTGTTCATCTACGGCGACTCCGGCCTGGGCAAGACCCACCTGCTGCACGCCGTCGGGCACTACACCTCGGGCCTGTTCCGCGGTCTGAGGGTGCGTTATGTCAGCTCGGAAGAGTTCACCAACGACTTCATCAACGCGATCCGTGACGGTAAGGCAGAAAGTTTCCGGGCCCGCTACCGCAACGTCGACGTGCTGCTCATCGACGACATCCAGTTCCTGGAGAACAAGGAGCAGACGCAGGAGGAGTTCTTCCACACCTTCAACACGCTCCATAACTCCTCCAAGCAGATCGTCATCACCTCCGACCGGCCCCCGAAGCAGCTGGTCACGCTGGAAGACCGCCTGCGCAACCGGTTCGAATGGGGCCTGATCACCGACGTCCAGCCGCCGGAGCTGGAGACCCGTATCGCGATCCTGCGCAAGAAAGCTGCGCAGGAGGGGCTCGATGCCCCGCCCGAGGTGCTGGAGTACATCGCCACCAAGATCTCGGCGAACATCCGCGAGCTGGAGGGCGCCCTGATCCGGGTGACCGCCTTCGCCAGCCTGAACAAGCAGGTCGTCGACCTGTCGCTGGCCGAGATCGTGCTCAAGGATCTGATCCCGGATCACACCGGCCCGGAGATCTCGCTCGCGACGATCATGGCCCAGACCGCGCAGTACTTCGGGATCTCCCTCGACGACCTGTGCGGGCAGTCCCGCTCCCGGGTGCTGGTGACGGCCCGCCAGATCGCGATGTACCTGTGCCGCGAGCTGACCGAGATGTCGCTGCCCAAGATCGGCCAGGCCTTCGGCGGGCGGGACCACACCACCGTCATGCACGCCGAACGGAAGATCCGTCAGTTGATGGCCGAGCGTCGCTCCGTGTACAGCCAGGTCACCGAACTGACCAACCGGATCAAGCAGCAGACGCGCAACAGCTGACGCCTGATCACTCGCTGTTCACTCCCTGTTGCGGATGAGGCTTGCCTCTCCCACGAACCCACAGCTGTGTACAACCCTGTGGATGCTGAGAATTAGATAAGAGAACAAACTTTGAGGTTTGAGCCTGATTCAGCAGTTGGCGCGTTCCTGGACGCGCGCCGGACACCTCGAGGAGCCCGCCGGTGCACAACCGGGGGACGACGCGCCGGACGACGGGGGACGGATCTGTGCAATTCGGATGTGGGTGGACGAACGACTCGACCCGGACGGCGGTCGCGGCCCAGTCCATGCACCGGCCGACCCCAGTTCACCCACAGGGCCCGTGGAGAGCGCACCCCGTCCGACCTCGGTGAACGCCGAAATCCACAGAATCCACCGCTCCTATGAAGAAGGACTACTTATCCCTCTTGAAGAGAATGGACACAACAAGTCTGGAACCGGGAGCATCTGTGCACTTCCTCGCCTGTCAGACTTGCCCGCTAGGACGTACCCGGGAACCGTTTCGGTTCCTGATGTGGAGGCGGTAAACGGTGAAGTTCCGGGTCGAACGTGACGTTCTGGCCGAGGCAGTGGCGTGGACCGCGCGAAGCCTTCCGGTCCGCCCGCCGGTCGCGGTGCTGGCCGGCCTCCTGCTCACTGCCGATGAGAACGGCCTGGCGCTGTCCGGGTTCGACTACGAGGTCTCCGCGCGGGCCGAGGTCTCGGCCGACATCGCCGCCGAGGGCCGCGCGCTCGTCTCCGGTCGTCTGCTCGCCGACATCTGCAAGTCCCTACCGGCCAAGCCGGTGGACATCAGCATCGACGGCACCAAGGTCAACCTGGTCTGCGGCAGCACCCGGTTCAGCCTGCTGACCCTGCCGGTCGAGGACTACCCGACGCTGCCGGACATGCCGACCCGCTCCGGCACGGTGCCTGCGGACGTGTTCGCCCACGCCGTCGCCCAGGTCGCGGTCGCGGCCGGCCGGGACGACACGTTGCCGATCCTGACCGGGATCCGGATCGAGATCGACGGCGACATGGTGACGCTGGCCGCCACCGACCGGTACCGGCTCGCCGTCCGGGAGTTCACCTGGAAGCCGGAACAGCCCGGATCGAGCGCGTTCGCCCTGGTCCCGGCCAAGACGCTGGCCGACACGGCCAAGTCGATGACCGGCGAGGTCGAGCTCGCGCTGTCCGCCGGATCGGCCGGCGAGGGCCTGGTCGGCCTGGCCAGCAGTGGCCGCCGCACCACCTCCCGCCTGCTCGAGGGCGATTTCCCCAAGTACCGCTCGCTGCTGCCGTCGGAGTCGCTGACCTACGCCAACGTCGAGACCGCCCCGTTCCTGGAGGCCGTGCGCCGCGTCTCGCTCGTGGCCGAGCGCAACACCCCGGTCCGGTTGTCGTTCTCCCAGGGCGAGCTGCTCCTCGAGGCCGGCTCCGGCGACGAGGCCTCGGCCTCGGAGGCGCTCGAGGCCAAGCTCGACGGCGACGACATCGCGATCGCGTTCAACCCGACCTACCTGCTCGACGGCCTGAACGCCCTGGACACCTCGCACGTCCGCCTGGCGTTCACGACCTCGACCAAGCCGGCCGTCATCACCGGGTCGACCGCCGAGGGCGGCGGGGACACCACCGAGTACCGTCACCTGCTCATGCCGGTGCGCCTGTCCGGCTGAGTCGGGTAGGGGAACGACATGCAGATCGGAATGGTCGGGCTCGGCCGCATGGGCGGCAACATGTCCGAGCGGCTGCGCGCCGCCGGGCACGAGGTCGTGGGATTCGACAACAACCCGGAGATCTCCGACGTCGGTGACCTCAAGGGCCTGGTCGGCGGCCCTGGCCGCCCCGCGCGCGGTATGGGTGATGGTTCCGCACGGGAGCCCGACCACCTCGACCGTGCACCAGCTCGCCGAACTCCTCTCCCCCGGCGACGTGATCATCGACGGCGGCAACTCGCGCTGGACCGACGACATCAAGCACGCCAACCACCTGCACGACCGCGGCATCGGCTTCGTCGACGTCGGCGTCTCCGGCGGAGTGTGGGGCAAGACCAACGGCTACGCGTTGATGGTCGGCGGCGCCGATCCCGACGTCGCGCGGCTGATGCCGATCTTCGAGGCGCTCAAGCCCGAAGGTGAGTTCGGCTTCGTCCACGCCGGCGCGGTCGGGGCCGGCCACTTTTCGAAGATGGTGCACAACGGCATCGAGTACGGCCTGATGCAGGCCTTCGCCGAGGGCTACGAGCTGATGGCGGCCTCCGACGTCGTCACCGACGTCCCCGCGGTGGTCAGGTCCTGGCGCAAGGGCACGGTCATCCAGTCCTGGCTGCTCGACCTGCTCGACCGTGCGCTCGACGAGGACGACGACCTCTCCGAACTGCGCGGCTACGCGCAGGACTCCGGCGAGGGCCGCTGGACGGTCGAGGCCGCGATCGATCACGCCGTTCCGCTGCCGGTGATCACCGCCGCGCTGTACGCGCGCTTCGGCTCGCGGCAGGATGACTCCCCCGCGATGAAGGTGATCGCCGCGCTGCGCAACCAGTTCGGCGGCCACGCCGTGACCGCCGCCGCCGGCATGGTCGAGAAGGGCGCGGACGCCCCGGGCGCCGACGTCACCCCGCCGCCCACGACCTGATCTGCGGCGGCCAGACGGCGAACCAGGCCCGACACACCGCGCCGCTCTCGTCCACCCGCCCGGGTGGGCGGAGAATGGCGGGGTGTACCTCGAATCCCTTGCGCTGACGGACTTTCGCTCCTACGTCGAGGTCGAGGTCGAGCTGGGGCCGGGGTGCTGCGCGTTCGTCGGCCCGAATGGGCAGGGCAAGACCAACCTGGTCGAGGCGGTCGGCTACGTCGCGACGCTCGGCAGTCACCGGGCCGGCGGGGACGCCCCGCTGGTCCGGCTCGGCGCTGACCGCGCGACGATCCGGGCCGGGCTCGTCCGCGAGGACCGCAAGGCCCTCGTCGAGCTCGAGATCATCCCGGGCAAGGCCAACCGGGCCCGGCTGAACCGGGCCGACGTCCCGCGGGCCCGCGAGGTCCTCGGCATGCTCCGGACCGTGTTGTTCGCCCCGGAGGACCTGGCGATCGTCAAGGGCGACCCCTCCGAGCGCCGGCACTTCCTCGACGAGCTGCTCACCGTGCAGGCGCCGCGGCTGGCCGGCGTGCGCGCCGACTACGACCGGGTGCTCAAGCAGCGCAACGCCCTGCTCAAGACCGCCGGCGCGACGGTGCGGTCCGGCAAGGGCGACCTGCGCACGCTCGAGGTCTGGGATTCGCACCTGGCCACCGCCGGCGCCGAGCTGCTCGCGGCCCGGTTGCGCCTGGTCACGGCCCTGGCGCCGCTGGTGGAGAAGGCCTACGACGAGGTCTCCTCCGGCGGCGCGGCCGCGCGGATGCACTACAAGAGTTCGCTCGGCCCCGAGGTCGAGCTGGTGCCGGACCGCGAGCTGCTCTCCGCCCAGCTGCTGGAGGCGATCAGCGCGGCCCGCTCCCAGGAACTGGACCGCGGGATTTCCCTGGTCGGCCCGCACCGCGACGACCTGGTCCTACAGCTGGGTCCGCTGCCGGCCCGCGGGTACGCCAGCCACGGGGAGTCCTGGTCCTACGCGCTCGCGACTCCGGCTGGCTGCTTATGAACTGCTGCGCGAGAACGGCGCCCCCGGGATGGACCCGGTGCTGATCCTCGACGACGTCTTCGCCGAGCTGGACGCCGAGCGTCGCAGCCGCTTGGCTCGCCTGGTCGGCGCCGCCGAGCAGGTGCTGATCACCGCGGCGGTCCCGGCCGACGTGCCCGAGGAGCTGGCCGGGGCGCGCTACGACGTGATGGCGGGGGAGGTGCGCCGTGTCTGCTGAGCTCCCCACCCCGGACAGCCGCACCCCGGACGGCCCCGCCGCGGAGGAGCCCAACACCGGCATCGACCTGGCACGATCGGCGCTCGCCGAGGCGCGCGCGTCGGCCCGGGAGCGCGTGCGCAAGCCCGGGGCCACCCGCTCGCCGCGCCCGGAGCGCGGCGACCGGGATGCGCGCGACCCGCAGCTCTTCGGGGCGGCGCTGCAGAACCTGATCACCGAGCGCGGCTGGGAGATCCCGGCGGCGGTCGGGGACGCGATGGACCGCTGGGCGGACATCGTCGGGGCCGACATCGCCGCCCACGCCGAACCGCTCTCGTTCGAGGAGGGCGTGCTCGCCGTGCAGGCGTCATCCACAGCCTGGGCCACCCAGCTCCGGCTGCTCGCGCCCGACATCGTGCGCAAGCTCAACACCGAACTGGGGCACGGCACCGTTCTCCGGATCGAGGTCAGAGCGCCGTCCGGACCCTCCTGGCGCAAGGGCCGGCTCCGGGTCCAGGACGGCCGCGGTCCGCGTGACACCTACGGGTAGCCGCCGCGCCCTCGCGGGGTAGCCGGGTCGTTACTGAGGGTCATGGTCACAGCGCTGTCCCGAGGTTTTTCCACAGCTGTGGACAGAATCTTGGGTATAAGGCGTACGTTTTCGCTCCGTCCATCCTAGGACGTAAACCGTGATCTGTGTGGGGGGACACGTAAGAGGGGTCTCGGCGCGGCTGTGACGCGATCTGGGGCCGTGGCGGCGCGGGAGTGTCCTCGAATCCCGGTAGACTGGACGCATTACGCGCGGCCGCCCGTTCCTTAGGGCCGGGCGCGCTCGACGGAGGGAACGGCGCTTTCGTGGTCGACAGCAACAGTACGGCGACCGGCACCATCTCCGACCCCATCCCCGAGCAGGCCCCCGCAGCCGCGTCGACGGCGCAGCCGAACAACAACACTGAGCTGCGGTCCTACGACGCCAGCGCGATTCAGGTCCTCGAGGGTCTTGAGGCTGTCCGCAAGCGGCCGGGCATGTACATCGGGTCCACCGGAGAACGCGGCCTTCACCACCTTGTGTACGAGGTTGTGGACAACGCTGTGGACGAAGCCCTGGCGGGCTTCTGCGACCGGGTCGACATCACGATCCTGAACGGCGGCGGGGTCCGGGTGGTCGACAACGGCCGCGGCATTCCGGTCGACATGCACCCGGTGGAGAAGAAGCCGGCCGTCGAGGTCGTCCTGACCGTGCTGCACGCCGGCGGCAAGTTCGGCGGCGGCGGGTACGCCGTCTCCGGCGGTCTGCACGGCGTCGGCGTCTCGGTGGTGAACGCGCTCTCCAGTCGCCTCTCGGTCGAGATCCAGCGCGACGGCTACGTCTGGCGGCAGAGCTACATCGGGGGCGGCGTTCCCGAGGCCCCGCTCGAGCGCGGCGAGAGCACGGACGCCACCGGCACCACCGTCACCTTCTGGGCCGACGACACCATCTTCGAGACCACCGACTACGACTTCGAGACCCTGCGCCGGCGGTTCGAGGAGATGGCCTTCCTCAACAAGGGCCTGACCCTCTCCCTCACCGACGAGCGAGAGTCCCACCACGACGCCGAGACCGGCGCCCCGTCGGTGGAGTACATGTACTCCGGCGGCATCGTCGACTACGTCGCGCACCTCAACGCGACCAAGCAGGCCTCCCACCCGACGATCCTGTCGTTCGAGTCCGAGGACACCGAGCGCCACATGGCGGTCGAGATCGCGATGCAGTGGAACCAGACCTTCGCCGAGTCGGTGTACACGTTCGCGAACACGATCAACACCCACGAGGGAGGCACCCACGAGGAGGGCTTCCGGTCCTCGCTCACCTCGCTGATCAACAAGTTCGGCCGGCAGTGGGGCCTGCTCAAGGAGAAGGACGCCAACCTCACCGGTGAGGACATCCGCGAGGGCCTGACCGCGATCGTGTCGATCAAGCTGTCGGAGCCTCAGTTCGAGGGCCAGACCAAGACCAAGCTCGGCAACACCGAGGCGCGCACCTTCGTGCAGACGATCCTCAACGAGCGCCTGAGTGAGTGGCTGGAGAAGAACCCGCAGGAGGGCAAGCAGATCGCCCGCAAGTCCATCGACGCGGCCAGCGCCCGGATCGCCGCGCGCAAGGCGCGCGACCTGGCCCGCGGCCGCAAGGGCCTGCTGACCGGCGGCGGGATGCCCGGAAAACTGAGGGACTGTCAGTCGAATGAGCCGGAGCGGTGTGAGGTCTACATCGTCGAGGGTGACTCGGCCGGTGGCTCGGCGGTCGGTGGCCGCGACCCGATGACGCAGGCGATCCTGCCGATCCGCGGCAAGATCCTCAACGTCGAGAAGGCGCGCATCGACCGGGTGCTGCAGAACACCGAGGTGCAGGCGATCATCACCGCGCTCGGAACCGGCATCCACGACGACTTCGACATCCTGAAGTTGCGGTACCACAAGGTGATCCTGATGGCCGACGCCGACGTCGACGGCCAGCACATCCGGACCCTGCTGCTGACGCTGCTCTTCCGCTACATGCGTCCGCTGGTCGAGGCCGGACACATCTACCTCGCGCAGCCGCCGCTCTACAAGATCAAGTGGCCGGGCGGCAAGGACAACGTCGAGTACGCCTACTCCGACCGCGAGCGCGACGCCCTGCTGCGGGTCGGTGCCGAGGCGGGCCGGAAGGTCCCGAAGGAAGACGGCATCCAGCGCTTCAAGGGTCTCGGTGAGATGCCGGCCAAGGAACTGTGGGACACCACGATGGACCCGGCCACCCGGATCCTGCTGCAGGTCACGCTCGATGAGGCCGCGATGGCTGACGAGCTGTTCACGATCCTGATGGGTGAGGACGTCGAGTCCCGCCGGAGCTTCATCCAGCGCAACGCGAAGGACGTGCGTTTTCTTGATATCTAAGGACTGTCTTGACATCTGACACCTCGTCAACTCCGCCCCCGCCCCCGCCGGGGGACCGGATCGAGCCAGTTGGGCTCGAGGTGGAGATGCAGCGCTCCTACCTCGACTACGCGATGAGCGTGATCGTCGGGCGCGCGCTCCCGGATGTCCGCGACGGCCTCAAGCCGGTACACCGGCGCGTGCTCTACGCGATGTACGACGGTGGCTACCGGCCCGACCGCGGGTACAACAAGTGCGCCCGCGTCGTCGGCGACGTGATGGGCAACTACCACCCGCACGGTGACACCGCGATCTACGACGCCCTGGTCCGGCTCGCGCAGCCGTGGTCGATGCGGATGCCGCTGGTCGACGGCAACGGCAACTTCGGCTCGCCGGGCAACGACCCCGCCGCGGCCATGCGCTACACCGAGGCCCGTCTCGCGCCGCTGGCGATGCAGATGCTCGCGGACATCGACGAGGAGACCGTCGATTTCTCGCCGAACTACGACGGGCGCCAGCAGGAGCCCGACGTCCTGCCGGCCCGCTTCCCGAACCTGCTCGATCAACGGCTCGGCCGGCATCGCGGTCGGGATGGCGACCAACATCCCGCCGCACAACCTGCGCGAGGTCGCCTCCGGCGTCCAGTGGTACCTGGAGAACTTCGAGTGCACCAAGGAGGAGCTGCTCGAGGCCCTCCTGGAGCGGGTGAAGGGCCCGGACTTCCCGACCGGCGCCACGATCATCGGCCTGCGCGGGATGCAGGACGCCTACCGGACCGGCCGCGGCTCGATCACCATGCGCGCGGTCGTCGAGGTGGAGGAGAACGCCAAGGGCCGCACCCAGCTCGTCGTCACCGCGCTGCCGTACCAGGTCAACCCGGACAACCTGGCGACGAAGATCGCCGAGCTCGTCAACGACGGCAAGATGCAGGGGATCGCCGAGCTCAACGACGAGACCTCCCAGCGCACCGGTCAGCGCCTGGTCATCGTGCTCAAGCGCGACGCCGTCGCCCAGGTGGTGCTGAACAACCTCTACAAGCACACCCAGCTGCAGGACACCTTCGGCGCCAACATGCTGGCGCTGGTCGACGGGGTGCCGCGCACCCTGTCCCTCGACGCCTTCGTCCGGCACTGGGTGACCCACCAGGTCGAGGTCATCGTCCGGCGCACCCAGTTCCGGCTGCGCAAGGCCGAGGCCCGCGCTCACATCCTGCGTGCGCTGCTCAAGGCCCTGGACGCTCTCGACGAGGTCATCGCGCTGATCCGGCGCAGCCCGACCGTCGAGGAGGCCCGCGCGGGCCTGATGGCGCTACTCGAGATCGACGAGCTTCAGGCCACCGCGATCCTCGACATGCAGTTGCGCCGCCTCGCCGCTCTCGAGCGGCAGAAGATCATCGACGAGTACGACGAGCCTGATGATCGAGATCGCGGAGTACAACGAGATCCTCGCCTCGCCGGAGAAGCAGCGGCAGATCATCTCCGAGGAGCTCGCGGCCACGGTCGAGAAGTACGGCGACGAGCGGCGCACCGAGATCCTGCCCTGGGAGGGCGAGGTCTCGATGGAGGACCTCATCGCCGAGGAAGACATCGTCATCACGATCACCCGCGGCGGCTACGCCAAGCGCACCAGCGCCGCGCTGTACCGCGAGCAGAAGCGCGGCGGCAAGGGCGTACGCGGGGCGACCCTGCGCCAGGACGACATCGTCGAGCACTTCTTCGTCACCACCACGCACCACTGGATCCTGTTCTTCACGAACAAGGGCCGCGTATATCGGACAAAGGCGTACCAGTTGCCTGATTCCGGACGCGATGCCAAGGGCATGCACGTCGCGAATCTGCTCGCGTTCCAGCCCGACGAGACGATCGCCCAGGTCGTTTATCTGCGCGATTACTCCGTCGCCCCGTACCTGGTTCTGGCCACCCGGTCCGGTCAGGTCAAGAAGACCGCTCTGACCGAATACGACTCGCCGCGCCAGGGCGGGGTCATCGCGATCAACCTGCGCGAGGACGACGAGGTGATCGGCGCGCTGCTGGTCTCCTCCACCGACGACATCCTGTTGGTCAGCCGGCGGGCGATGTCGATCCGGTTCACCGCGAACGACCAGGCGCTGCGCCCGATGGGTCGCGCCACCGGCGGTGTGCGCGGAATGGCGCTCAAGGACGACGACTCGCTGCTGGCGATGTCGCTGGTCCGGCCGGACTCGGACCTGGTGGTGGCTACTGCGAACGGGTTCATCAAGCGGACCGCCTGCGACGAGTACCGAATTCAGGGCCGCGGGGGTTTCGGGACCCAGGCCGCGAAGACAACTGACGAGCGTGGGGAACTTGTCGGTGCCCTAGTCGTGACCGAAGGCGAGCAGCTTTTTGCCATCACTTCGAACGGCGGAGTGATCCGAACGGTTATTACAAGTACTGATCCTCGGCGTACGGGTCGTGCCACCATGGGTGTACGGCTGATCAATGTGGCCGACGGAGACAGTGTCGTAGCGATCGCGCGTAACGCGGAGGTCTCGGAAGAGATCTCCGAAATCGGGGCGGAAGAAGATTCCGATTCGGTGTCGTTGCCCTCGGCCGCCGACAGTGGCGGGGATGATCAGGGCGGCTCCGGGGGAGGCGCCGAAGATCGGGAGGACTGAGCCATGAGCTCGAAGGAAGGCCGCGGGGGCCGTTTCGGCTTCGGCCGTAAGGGCGATGCCGAGAACCAGGGCGAGGACAACGGCGAGTCCACCGTTCAGACCGCGACGGCCGACAAATCGGACAAGCGCTCCGGCGCCCAGGCCGAGATCGTCACCGCGCCGGCTGTCACCGACGGCGAGGTGCCGGCCCCGTCCAAGCCGGTCAGCATGTCCGCCCCGGTCAACGCAGCTCCGTCGAGCGCGTCGGCGAGCGCGTCCGCGAGCGGCTCCAGCAGCGGCTCCGCGCCCTCCAAGGCCGGCACCGGCGTCGTCGACGCTCCGGAGAAGCCGGTCCGCAAGGTTGCGCTCGCGCCGTCGCGCGCCCGGGCCGAGCGGCCCGAGCCCAACGTCTCCGATGCCCCGATCCCGCGCTCCCGGCTCGGCCGGACCCGCGGCAGCGGCGAGCTCGGACGCGCCCCGCGTGTGCGCCGCGCCCGCCTCAAGATCGCCAACATCGACCCGTGGTCGGTGATGAAGGTTGCGTTCCTGTTCTCGGTCGCGCTCGGCGTGATCCTGCTGGTCGCCGTCGCCCTGCTCTGGCTGCTGCTGGACTTCATGGGCTTCTTCTCCACCGTCGCCAGCACCGTCGACGACATCTCCGGCGAGGAGGGCGGCTCGTCCGGCTTCGACGTCGTCGCGTTCTTCTCCCTGCCCCGCGTCCTGGGCATGACCACGATCGTGGCGCTGGTCGACATCGTGATGATCACCGCGCTCACCACGCTGTGCGCGTACCTGTACAACATCTCCACCGACCTGGTCGGTGGCGTCGAGATCACCCTCGCCGAAGAGGAATAAGTCTCGCGAACGTCCGAAGGCCCCTCCCGAACCGATTGGGAGGGGCCTTCGCCGTTGGGGTATCTTTCTCCGGCACAACGGGCCTATAGCTCAGCTTGGTTAGAGCGCTTCCCTGATAAGGAAGAGGTCGATGGTTCAAGTCCATCTAGGCCCACCCCTGACCTGCACATTCTGGATGCCGCTGCGCCTTTCGGCCTGACGGCAACGCGCCTCCGGTGAGCGCTTCCCGAACGATCGCGGCACCAGCGCGTCGCGACGCGTATAGCGTAGGATGCATATAGCGTCGAGTGCATGTCCAAGCTGTACGCCATCGAGGTCGAGCCGGAGGTGCGGTCTTGGCTCGAAGGTCTGAGTGACCGTGACTTCGGCCGGGTGGACTTCCTCGTGGGTCTACTGGCGGAACAAGCGGAGACCCTGGGCGAGCCGCACACCCGGCACTTGGGCGGCAAGCTGCGCGAGCTGCGCTTCAGCCTGTTGAGTCGTCAGACGCGGGTCACCTACTGGCTGGCGCCGCAGCGACGGATCGTGCTGCTGACTGTGTTCGCCAAGACCCGCGGCGCGGAGACGGCCGAGGTGGAACGCGCCCAGAAGGCGCAGAAGCTCTGCGAACGCCAGCACGCAATCGCGCACGAGACGTACGAACGGAAGGTGACCTGAGATGGCGAAGGCGAAGAAGGCGAGCGAGCACAGCTCGTACGAAGACATCGCGCGCGAACGCCGTGGCACCGAGGGCTACCGCGAGGGTTACGCCGAAGCGCAGCGGGCGTACGAACTCGGCCAGGCCGTGCGCGCGCGCCGGCTCGAGCTCGGCCTGTCCCAGGTTGAACTCGCCGAACGGGCCGGCATGACCCAGTCGGCGCTGTCCCGGCTGGAGGCCGGCGCGGTGGTGCCGACGATCCCGGTGCTCGAGCGGGTCTCGGCCGCCCTGGACGCGAAGCTCGTCGTCACGATCAATCCGCACGCGGCCTGACGGCAACGCTGACGGCAACCGCCCTCGTACGGAGACGGTCGTCGACGATCCCGCCGGACGGGCTGAGCTCGGTCAGGTCAGCTCAGATGCGGCACGATCGGCCTGATAAGGAAGAGGTCGATGGTTCAAGTCCATCTAGGCCCACCCCTGACCTGCGCATTCGTGGCTTTCACTGGTTGCGGACTGACGGCAACGGCTTGCACATGAGCCCTTCCCGCGAGATCGGCATGACCCAGTCCGCGCTCTCCCGCCTCGAGGCAGGCGCCGTCCTTGCTTGGTTCGCGCCCCGTGGGGCTCCGCGTCGCTTCCCGCCTCGCGGGTCTAGCTGGAGCGGGGTCAGGAAGAGCGCCAGCGGGGTCGGCGTCTTCCAGGGCGATTCCGACGCGACAGTCACCTTCGACGTCGGTCAGCCGTCGCCAGGGACAGGGGGCGATCTGCCGGCGGCTGCTCCAGAGTGACCAGGCGGCACCAGGCGACGGCGGGGTCGTTCGAGCATTCGCCACTGCTGAGGTGACGGACCTGACGATGACGCTTACGTGGTCGGGGCGCTGCTCCACGACGACATCCTTGCATCTCGTCCAGACCGCAGCCGGCGACCGCGACGGCGAGCGCGGTGTCGCTCACCTGCGTCAGTCGCCACGACCGCGGTTCCACCGTGGTGTCGAGCCGGGCAGCGTCGATCACGGCGTAGACGCCCGCCCCGAGGCAAGGGCGGTGACGAGCAGTGCAGCCCAGATCCAGATGCGGCGGCGTCGGAAGTCGGGCTCCATCGTGGTCAGGTCCGCTTCGGCGGCTCCAGGCCCACCTGGTTCAAGTCCATCTAGGCCTACTCGCTCTGTCCGCTGCCCGTCGGCCCTGCTCCGCCTGGTGGGCCTAGATGGACCGCGGGGTCAGGAAGGGCGTTTCGGGGGCTCCAGGTCGATGACGTTGCCCTTGTCGGGGCGGGCGCCCTGGGAGTAGTCGGCCCAGGGGCCGTCGCGGCGGGTGACCGCGGCGTGGGCGCCCTCGCGCTCGGCGTACTCGATGAACTCCAGCGCCTCCGGGGTGTTGCGCAGCATCCCGTCGAGCATGGTGCCGAGGAGTTGGGTGCTGCCGAGGCCCATGTTCGTGTAGGCCTGGTTGACCACGGTCTTCATCGCCGTCATCTGGTTGAGCGGGATCGTGCACAGCCGCTCGGCGAGGGACCAGACGGTGTCCTCGAGCTGGTCGAAGGGGACGGCGTCGTTGACCAGGCCGAGCTTCTTGGCCTCGATCCCGGACAGCGCGCGGCCGGTGAGGGCGAGTTCCTTCGCGTGGGCCAGGCCGAGCCGGTAGATCCACATGCCGGCGTGGTGGCAGCCCCACATGCGGGAGTACGGGGTCCCGATCTGGGCGTCCTCGCTCATGATGACGATGTCCGCGCACAGGGCCATCTCGCTGCCACCGCCGACGCACCAGCCGTGCACCTGGGCGATCACGGGCTTCGGGCTGTTCCACAGGCTCATGAACTTCGGTACCCAGCCCAGGACCGGGGAGCTGTTGGTGATCAGCTCCTTGCCCGGGTCCCACTTGCCGTCGGTGTAGAGCACCTCGTCGTAGGTGTGGAACCCGTCGCCGAAGTCGAAGCCGGCGCAGAACGCGCGCCCGGCGCCGCGGAGCACGATCACCTTGACGTCGGCGTCCCGCACGGCGCGGGTCACGGCCGCCTCGAGTTCGTCCGGCATCGGCGGCACGATCGTGTTCAGCTCGTCGGGACGGTTCAGGGTGATCGTGGCGATCGGGTCCCTCGGTGGCGTAGACGAGGGTCTCGAACTGATCTGGCATCAGGTCTCTTTCGCGCGGGGTTTCGGAGCAGGTCAGCGGACGAGCTCGGCGAGGTCGGAGCGGCGGGAGATGCCGAGCTTGGCGTAGATGCGCTGCAGCCGGTTGTCAACGGTGCGCACCGAGAGGTGCAGTTCCTCGGCGATCTCCCGGTTGGTGCGGCCCGGCCACCGCGAGCAGCGCGGTCTCCCGCTCGGCCGGCGTGAGCTGCTCGCGGGAGGCGATCGGCGCGAGAGCCGGGGTCACCGCCCCCTCGCAGCCGCGGGCGAAGGCGCCGGCCCGGTGCAGCTCGGCGTCCGCCTTCTGCGCGCGGCCGGCCCGGCGCCAGGCGACCGCGGCGTCGGCGGCGGCCTCGGCCGCGAGCAACGACGCCCCGAGCCGGTCGAAGATCCCGGCCGCCTCGCCCGAGGCGTTCGGGGTCACCGGCGCAGAGCGCGTCGACGTGCAGCAGGCGGGTGCTGGTCAGCTCGCCCTCCAGCGCCGGGGCGAGGCGGGCCAGGCGGTCGCGCACCTGGGCGGCTCCGCCGATGCGAGCGATGTCGTGCAGCGCGGCCGAGGTGCCGACCAGGTCGCCGATCCGTTCGCCGGCGTCGGCCGCGTCGAGGAAGAGGTCCCGGGCTGCGGCGAGCCGGCCCTCCGCCACCGCGGTCCAGGCTCGCGCGGCCAGGTGGTCCGTGGTGCTCCACTGCGGCTGTTCGACATCGAGGGCGTCGGCGGCGATCAGCGCGCGGGTGGCGCCGGCGCCGTCCCCGCTCAGGGCCAGCGCCAGGGCGAGCGTGGAGCGGAGGCTGTGCTCGAAGCCGCGACGGCCGAGCCGGTGCAGCAGCGTGATGGCCTCGCGGGCGTCGTGCACGGCGTGACCGACGTGCCCGCGCTCGCGCACCGAGCGCGCCAGATGCCACAGGAAGTACGCCCGGGCTTCGCTGCTGCCGTCCTGCAGGCCCTGCTCGTACTGCTGCCGGGCCAGGTCCTCGCCCTCGGCGAAGCGGCCGAGATGCGCCAAGGACTCGCAGCGGGTGAATCGGTAGTACCAGGGGTACCAGTCCCCCGGCTCCAGGTGGGTCGCCTGGTCATAGCCGCGCTCCGCGGTGTCCAGGGCCTCCTGCATTCGTCCGAGCCGGCTCAGCCCGTAGGCCGAGACCAGGTACAGCCAGGATGCCGACCGCGGGTCCGCTCCTTCCAGCAGTGGCAGGGCCGCCTCGGCGGCCCGGCCGGGCCCGACACCCGCCAGGACGAGTCCGGACCGTCGGGCCGCGACCTGACGGCGCAACGCCGGATCGGTGATCGCGGCCTCGGCCCGGTCGATGACCCGCATGCCTTCAGTGGGCCGGCCGAGGAAGGTCCACAGGCACTCGAGGTGCACCACGGTCAACCGGACCCGGTCGAGATCGGTGGCTGCGAACTCGGCCAGCAGAGCCAGCTGTTCGGCGGCGGCCTCCGGCCGCCCTTGCAGGGCCACGCTCTGCGCCTCAAGGAGCCGGGCCTCGAAGCCCGCCCCGGCACCGACCGCGGCCCGGGCCAGTCGCTCGGTCAGGTCGAAGTCGTAGCGCCACCGGGCGGCCTGGGCCGGCGCGGAGCAGCACTTCAGGACTGCCGCCCCCGCCATCGAGGCGCCAGATGCCCATCCGTAGCGGGTCCTCGCGCCGGCGGGCGCCGCCGGCCTCCGCGGCATCGGCCAGAGCCCGGGCCATCGCGGCCTGACGCAGCGCTGAGGTCCCGCGCCGCACGACGTCGGCGTAGAGCGGGTGCGCGAGGCGGACCTGCAACCGACGGTCGTCGAACTCGCTGACCAGCAGGCCCTGCCGCTCGAGGCCCTCCACGACCGCAGCGCCGCGACCGATCTCGCGCGGCCCGAGCGGCTCGGCGTAGGCCGCGAGCTGCAGCAGCGACAACGACTCAGGGTCCAGCCCGCGCAGCCGGGCGTCGACCAGCTCGACGATCCGCTCCGACGGGGAGAGCGGCGCCCGCAGCCGCCAGACCCCTTCCTCGCTGACCAGCGTCCCGTCGGCCAGCGCGCCCAGGACCAGCTCGCGCAGGAACAGCACATTGCCGTCGCTGCGGGTGGCCAGTTCGACCACCGCAGCGGGGTCGACCTGGTCGCCGAGCGCGGCGCCGAGCAGGTTCTCCACGGCGGCGGCGTCGAGCCGTTGCAGCTCGACCCGGTCGGCCAGGTCGTCCTTCCACAGCGCAGTCACCGGCTCCGGGGTGGGCTCGCCGGCCCGCAGGGTGGCCAGCACGCGGACGGTGTCGGTGGCCACCAGCTGATGGATCAGCCCGGCCGAGACCTCGTCGAGCAGTTGGGCGTCGTCGACGAAGAGGACCAGAGCGCGGCCGGCGGCCCGCTCGACCAGCGCGCGGGCCGAGCCGCGCAGCAGGTCCTGGACGGTGTCGGCTCCGGCTGACGGGTCCTCAGAGCGAGGCAGCAGGGTAGCGAAGGCGCCCAGCGGGGTGCGCGCGGCGGAGTGGGTTCCGGTGACCCATTGGGTGGCGCGCCCGGACCGTTCGGCCAGCGCACGGGCCTCCCGGGCGAGGCGGGTCTTGCCCACACCGGCCGGTCCGACCAGCACGACGCTGCGCGGGCGCGGGCCCAGCAGCGTCTCCTGGACGCCGGCCAGCTCCCGGCTCCGGCCGGTCAGGGGCCAGGCACGCGCGATGTCACCGGTCCGGCTTGCCGTGCCCGTCGCACCCACCTCCGGCAGATGAGGGTAGGTCTCTACTCTCCCGGCCTACCTCAACACGGGTGAAGTCTGTCACTTGAGCGGCACCGGCCCTGCGACAGATGTGAAGGGAAGCCCCCATGAGCGTGTTCAAGGACGCGGACGAGGTCTACAAGTACATCGGCGGGGCCTTCACCACCGCGGTGAACGACCCCAAGTTCATCGAGACCACCAAGGGCACCGGCCTGGTCATCCGGCTCATCCAGACCGACCCGGACTGCGAGATGATCATCGACTGGGAGGGCCAGAAGGTCCTCGTCGGTGCCGAGGCCGAGGGCGTCCCCTCGTCGGTCCAGCTGCGCATGTCGAGCGACAACAGCAACAAGTTCTGGCAGGGCAAGCTGAACTTCACCCTGGCCATGGCCCAGCGCAAGGTGAAGCTCGACGGCAAGCGTTCCGTCGCCCTCAAGCTCCTGCCGCTGACCGCCGGCATCTTCGAGTCCTACATCGCCACCCTCAAGGCCGAGGGCCGCGAGGACCTGCTCGTCTCCTAGTCCGCTCCCCCGCCACCCGGCAATGAATGGAGTCACTTCATGACACTCGAACACGGCCGAGGCCTCTCGGACGAGGAGTTCGAGCCCTGGTTCGCCAAGGCGCAGGAGCTCTCGCAGTTCTTCCGCGAGATCGGCATGAAGTACGACGTCGAGAACACGTTCGCCTACCCGACGATCAAGGCCTTCAAGGACAGCCGGATCGGCGGGATCTTCGTCCCCGAGAAGCACGGCGGTCCGGGCGCCAACATCCTGCAGATCTCGAAGATCATCACCGAGATGTCGCGCGGGGACTCCGCGATCACCCTCGCCTACAACATGCACTTCATCACCTTCGGCATCGTCATGGCCAACATGGGCGAAGAGCAGATGAAGCTCTGGGCCCCCAAGGTCCTGGACGGCGCCATCGTGTTCGGCCCGTGGTCCGAGCAGCGCGCCGGGTTCTCCGGTCTGGCCGACACCAAGGCGATCCCGCAGCCCGGTGGTGGCTGGAAGATCTACGGCAAGAAGACCTGGGGCACCCTGGGCGAGGCCGCCGACATCATCGTCAGCAGCGCGACCATCACCGACGCCGAGGGCAACATCCCCGAGGACTTCGAGGACCGCGTCAGCAACGAGATGATGTACATCGCCGACTTCAACGTCGACGAGGACGGCAACGGCGACGGCGTGCGCATCGAGAAGACCTGGAACGCGCTGGGCATGCACGCCACCGGCACGCACGTCATCCACTTCGACGGCTTCTACGTGCCGGAGAGCGGCTACGTGTGCGAGAACCGCACCGGCCTGTTCTCCTCGCTGGAGTGGGCGTCGCTGATGTTCGCGAGCATCTACTACGGGATGTCGTTGCGGATCCTCGAGGAGTCCCGCGCGGTGCTGTCGAAGAAGCACCTGGGTGCTGTCTTCGGCGCGATCGCCGCCTCCGACGTCCGGGTCGCCGGCATCGGCCACATCATCGACGGCATCGGCGACATGGCGGTCCGGGTCGAGCAGAACCGCCGCATCCTGTGGCAGACCTGCAACGACGTGATCAACGGCTACGACGAGGAATGGCCGATCGAGCTGCGGGTGCCGTACATCGGCCTGGCCAAGACCACGGTCGCCTCCAACACCACGTACATGGCCCAGAAGGCGATGAGCCTGGTCGGTGGTTCGGCCTTCCGCAAGGGCACGATCTTCGAGCGCTTCTACCGCGACTCGTGCGCCGCGCTGTACCAGCCGCTCAACGCCGACCAGACCTACGCCTTCATCGGCGAATACATGCTCCAGCCCGAAGAGCTGAACGACTAGGACGCTCACTAGTAGTCGTTCACGCGAAGAGACGTGTGCCGCCCCGTACCGGAGTGACGGGGCGTCACACGTTCTTCGCTCCGGAACCTGAGGAGAATCGACGATGATCGCGACCGAAGGCGAGGCGGGCCCGATCCCGCTGCCGTCGCCGGAGACGTACGCGCTCGAGCTGAGCACGGTGATGCAGACGATCGCCACCGTCGGGCTCTGGGCCGGCACCGTCGCCCTGCTTCTCTACGCGATCAAGATCTCCCGCGAGGAGAAGTCGCCGCTCGCGGTGTTCATCGTGCTGGCCGTCGCGGTGGGCAGCCTCATCGAACCGATCTACGACATCACCTACCACCTGTACTGGCTCGACAACGGCGACCAGTGGACGCTGTTCACGGCGTTCGGGCTGCCGCAGCCGGTGTGGGTGATGCCGGCCTACGTCATCGTGTTCGCGTTGCCGGCCATCCTGCTGTACCGCAGCTTCGCGGCGGGTGTCTCGCTCGGAACGATCTTCAAGTGGGCGGGCGTCACGGCCTTCACCACCGCGCTGTTCGAGACCATCGCGGTCAACAGCGACCTGTACGTCTACTACGGCGACGCCCCGATGCGGCTGCTCGGGTACCCGCTGTTCATCTCGTTCATGGAGTGCGCGCAGATCACCGGGTTCGCGGTGCTGTGCGCGGTGATCAAACTGCGGGCGACCAAACCGGCGCACATGCTCATCGTCTTCCTGATCTTCCCGGCGAACTTCATCTTCGAAACGGCCGGGGCCGGCTTCCCGACCCTGATCGCGATGAACACCCCGGACCCGAACATGGCGCTGATGTGGGCCATGGCTCCGATCAGCATCGGGCTGGCCGCCGCCGGGCTGTGGTGGACGTCCAACCTGCTGTTCATGGTCCAGCGCCTGGCCCGCCTCGAGGGCACCCTGCCCGAGGCGCCGGCGATGACCAAGGCGCAGAAGATCGGCGCCGCCCTGTAAGAACCTGACCCGCCGTCAGGTGTTCATGGCGAGGACCGCCTCGAGGACCAGTCCATCGATGCGGTCCTCGCCGTATCTCGACATCCGGACCGAGACGCTCTCGACCTCGGAGGCCAGCGTCAGGTCCACGTGCTTGCGGTCCTGCGCATCGATCTTCACCGTGCATCCACCCTTGGTGAACGCGGCGACCGGGGCCGAGGCCACGTGGGTGGTGTGGTTGCGGTCGAGCAGCAGCACCCGGTCGGGGAAGACGGCCAGGATCAGATCGGGCCGCTGCAGCAGCATGCCCCTGCGGGCCGAGCTGCCGGTGACCTGCGCCTCGGCCACCGCCGTCGCCAGCTCCGACCCGGGCCCGTGGGCCGCGCACATCCGGGCGAACACCCCGACGTCCCCGGCCGTCTGCAGGGGCGCCCGCCCGCCGGTGCGCTGCTCGGCGCGCTCCGCGGTGGCGGCGGAGGCGACCAGCGCCTCGAGCACCTCGGCGTTGACCGCGTAGGGCCCGCGGCGCCCCATCTTCACCTGCATCTGGCCGTAGGGCAGGACGAGTTGGAAGGACAGGTTGAGCAGGTCCTGGCCGACGTCGATGATCCGGTAGACCTTGCGCGGGAACTCGGCGACCAGCGCTTCCGGTGAGGGATGCCGGGCCGGATGCATCAGGACGAGCTTGGTCGGGAACAGCGCGAGCAGGTAGGTCGTGCTGCGCTCGATGCCCTTGGGGCCCGCCCACAGCGAGGTCGCTGGAATGGTGACCATCGCCACAGCCTTGGCCTTCGAGGCCTCCGAATGTGCCTTGGCCAGGCGCTGCAAGGCGTTCGGGTGACCGATGGTCGGGCTCATTGGGGCGAATCTACCGGGGTTCAGGGCGCGTCCGCGGACGAAAACAGGCACCATTGACTGGTTGGCCCTACCGATCGGTAACTGGGGGAAAGCGCCATGCCGTCCGTCCGAGTTCACATCCGCATCGCCGCACCGGCCGACCTGGTGTGGAAGGTCATCAGCGACGCCGGCAACGTCGCCGCCTGGTTCCCGCCGGTCGCGCGTTCCAGCGCGAACGGGTCGACCCGGACGCTGCAGCTGCACAACGGGCCGGTGCTGGAGGAGGAGATCCTCACCAACGACCAGGTGCTGCGCCGCTTCCAGCACGCGATCCGCTCGGGCCTGCCGATGGACTCCCACCTGGCCACGATCGACGTCCTGGAGGACCGCGACGGTGCGCTCGTCGTCTACGGCGCCGACGTCGAACCGCCGGCCGCCGCCTCGATGATGGCCGGGCTCCTCGCCGACGGCCTCGAGGGCCTGAAGAAGTTCGTGGAGGCCGGGGCCTGACCCACGGTGAGCAGATTTGCGCCGACCGTGGCGCAGCTCACGTATTGGCGGGCACGGTGCGTTAGCCTGGCGCCTCCGAACCGACCGAAGGCGAGGGAATGACGTGAAGAAGCTTGTGCTGGCCGCGCTCGCCGCGGCCGGGGGCGCGCTGGCGTTCAAGAAGATGAAGGCCGGCAAAGAGGAGCAGGACCTCTGGGCCGAGGCCACCGACCCGGTGCGCTGACCCACGCAATCGCAGGCGCCCTCGCCCGGTCCGGGCGGGGGCGTTCGCGCGTCAGGCGCTAGCCTGAACGCGCTCCGGGGACGTAGCTCAACTGGCAGAGCACTGCCTTTGCAAGGCAGGGGTTAGGGGTTCAAGTCCCCTCGTCTCCACCTCCGTCCGCCGCCCATGTGGCAGCGATCCTGGTCGTAGGTACCGCCGCGTGCCTCGGTTGTCCCGAGGTGGACGAAAGGAACTCGGTGTCCGAGAGGCTGTCGAGCGGTCACCCCCGGCTGGATCTGGTGCTCGGTGGCGGGATCTGGAACGACGCGCTCACGCTGATCACCGGCGATCCGGGGACGGGCAAGACCCTGCTCGCCCAGCAGTTCGTCTTCGCGAACGCGACGCCGGAGCGTCCGGCGCTCTACGTCTCCACGGTCTCCGAGCCGATGGAGAAGATCATGCGCTACGGCCGCACACTCGGCTTCTTCGATGAGTCCGCGGTCGGCCACCACGTCTTCTACGAGGACCTCGGCGGCGTCCTGGACGAGCGGGGGTTGCCGGCCTTCGTCGAACGCCTCGAGGCGGTCATCGCCCAACACCGGCCGGCGCTGATCGTCATCGACAGCTTCAAGGCGCTGCACGCGTTCGCGCGCGAGCCCAGCGACTTCCGGTGGTTCCTGCACGACATCGCCGCGCGTCTGTCGGCCACCGGCGCGGCCGCGCTGTGGGTCGGGGAGTACAGCGCCGACGAGATCAGCCGCGAACCGGAGTTCGCCGTCGCGGACGCGATCATCTCCCTCACCTCGACCATGGCCTCCGAGCGCCAGATGCGCATGCTGCAGGTGCTCAAGCTGCGCGGCAGCGGCTTCCTGTCCGGTCATCACGGGTACCGGCTCTCCGGTGACGGGCTGCACGTCTTCCCCCGGCTCGCCGACCTGCCGGTGCAGAAGCCCTACGACCTGGCGGAGAAGCGCGTCTCCTCCGGAGTTCCGGTGCTGGACGCGATGACCGGCAGCGGGTACTGGCCGGGCTCGTCCACGCTCGTCGCCGGCCCGTCCGGGGTCGGCAAGACCGTCCTCGGACTGAGTTTCATCTTCGCGGGCGCGGCGATCGGCGAGCGCGGCCTGATCGCCTCCCTGCAGGAGAACCCGACCCAGCTGACCCGGACGGCGTCCGGGTTCGGCTGGAATCTGACCCACCCTCAGATCGAGGTGCTGTACCGGTCCTCGGTCGACCTGTACGTGGATGAGTGGGTGCACACCGTGCTGGAGGCCGTCGAGCGCACCGGCGCCAAGCGGCTGATGGTCGACAGCCTGGGCGACCTCGCCTTCGCCGCCCCGGACCCGGTGCGCTTCCGCGAGTACGTCTACTCCTTCGTACAGCGCTGCTCGAATCAGGGCGTCAGCGTGTACATGACGATGGAGGTCCCCGACCTGTTCCATCTCACCCGGTTGTCCGAGCTCGGCGTGTCCAACATGAGCGACAACGTCGTCCTCCTGCAGTACCTGCGGGGGGAATCACAGATCAAGCGCGCGGTCACGGTGCTCAAGACCCGGGCCAGCATGCATGAACCGGAAATTCGTCAGTACCGGATCACCGAGGCCGGGATCGAGGTCGGCGACCCCTTCGCTCCGGAGCAGAGCATTCGCTAGGTCGGCCGAGGCTCAGTCGTCCGCCACCCGCAGGGCGATGATCGCGATGTCGTCCCGGGAGGATTGGCCGCCGTATCGCAGCACCTCGTCGAGCAGGACCCCGACCGTCTCGGTGGCGGTCGCCCCGGCACACGACGCCAGGACCTTCTCGGTCCGGCGCTCCCCGAACTCCTCCTCGGAGTGCCCCGCCTCGGTCACCCCGTCGGTGAAGGCGACGATCATGTCGCCGCGGTGCAACTGGACGGTCTCCTCCATGAGCCGGATGTCCGGGAACAACCCGAGCAGGGAGCCGGGCAGACCGACCCGCTCGACGCTCCCGTCGGCCCGGACCACGAACGGGGGCAGGTGCCCGGCGCAGCACACCGAGAGCCGGACGCCGCCGACGATCCGGGTCGCCCGCGCGACGACGACGGTGCAGAAGCGCTCCCCGAGGTCGTGACCGAGCATCGTGTCGTTCAGCCGGCGCAGGATCTGGGACGGATGGCGCAGGTCGGTGGCCACGGCGCGGATCGTGTGCCGCGCGATCGCGGTGATCGCCGCCGCCTCGGCGCCCTTGCCGCACACGTCGCCGAGCGCAAGCACCAGGTCTCCCCGGCCGACCGGGAACACGTCGTAGAAGTCGCCGCTGACGTCCTGGCCACCACGCGAGGGGTGGAAGACGCTGCCCAGGTCGAGTCCTTCCGCGGCGGGCAGAACGGGCGGCAGCAGCCCGCGCTGCAGGGTCCGGGCGATGTGGGCGAAGCGCGCGTTGCTCGCCGTCAGCTCGTGGACGAGGGAAACTTCCGGCGCCTCGTCCGCGCCCAGCTGGTCCAGCCGCGGCGCCCACCGGGACGCGAGCAGTTGACGGGCTGCGACGACCTCGCGCAGGGCCGTGTTCTCCGCGGCTACCAGGTCGGCGTTCCCCTCGGCGTCCCGGCTCAGGTGGGGGACGAGCGCCAACTTCAGGCCGGCCGCGACAGCCGCGAAGGCCTCCACCGCGATCGAGGACAGCGGACCCACCGTCTGCAGGTCGAGGACGACGACGCGGTCCTGGGCGCCGGAGACCGCCAGCGCCAGCCGGTCGGTCTGCCCCGCCCCCAGCAACCCGGCGACGGCGTACCCGGCCGGGTTGACCAGGATCATCGGGCCCTCCCGCTCGGCCGGAGCGCCGAGGAGGGCCCGCTGCAGCGCGGTCGCGAACTCCGGGGTCGGCTCCTCGGCCGCTGAGCCTCGGCGGCCGACACAGCACGTCAGCGCGAGCGTCGCGCTCTCGTCCGCGACCCAGCCGCACGCCAACGCCAGCCGGGAACGACCGGTCGTCGGGTCGCGCAGGCTCTCATAGATGTACCGGGTGAGTCGTTCGGTAGCCGTCCGCAGGGTCTCTCCGCCGATGGCGAGGTCCACCAGGCTCGCGCTCAGGCTCAGCGCGTCCCCGAGTCCCAGGGGGGCCGAGGCGGCCGGCTCGGGTGCTCGGGTGGTCTCGCGGCTCACTGGGTGCATCCGTCCCGGAAATGCACGCGCCGGGACCCGTCCGGGGTCGTGCCTCGGGTCAGCTCCGCCCAGACGACCTTCCCGCCGTCCGGCCTGGGTTCCATGCCCCATGCTGAGGTCAGAGCGTTCACCAGGTACAGCCCCCGTCCGCCCTCGCGGGTCGGGCTCGCCTGCCGGGGTTCGGGGGCTCCGCCGCCGGCGTCGGTCACCGCCACGCGCAGGACGTCGGCGAGCAGCGAGAGCCGCATCGCGCACGGGCACTTGCCGTGCTTGATCGCGTTCGTGGCGAGCTCGCTCACGACGACGACGGCATCCGGGTAGAGCTCGGCCACTTCCCAGGCCAGCAGGGTCTCCAGCAGGAAGCGGCGCGCCTCCGCGACGCACGCCAGGTCTTCGCGAAGGTCGAGCCGGACCTGGCGCGCCTCCCGACGTCCGACCGACTCCAGGAGCTTGATCAGGTACGCCAGGCCGGCGTCCTTGAGGACGAACCCTTCCGCGTGCTCGACGAGCCAGGCCCGGTCGACGTTCTCCAGGCCGGAAAAGATGACGACCTTGGTGTCGGGAACCGTCGCGCGGATCTGGACCAGCACCTCCTGCCCAGCGATGTCGGGCAGGCCGAGGTCCAGGACGACGACGTCCGGCTTCAGCGCGCGAGCCAGCGCCACCGCCTCGATGCCGCTCGCCGCTTCCCCGACGACTTCGAAGCCGCCCTGGGTGCGCAACGCGATCCGCAGCAGCCGGCGGACGTCCGCCGCGTCATCGACCAGGACGACCCGGATGGGCGCGGCCGAGGGCGCTGACGCGCTCACGCGGTCGGGCAATTCGTCGCGGCGAGTGCCGGTTCGCCGCGTTCGGCTGTGGTGAGCCGGGGGACCGAGATCACGAAGGTCCCGGCCGGGTGGTCGGACGTAGGCGGTTCGTAGGAGGCGTCGCCGCCATGGGCGCGGGCCAGCTCGCGGACGATGTACAGCCCCAGGCCGGTGCCCCGCCTCGCTCCGGTGGTGAAGCGCTGGAAGAGTTGCTCCCTGACGTGCCCCGGCGGTCCGGTGCCGGAATCGGTGATCCGGACCTCGATGTGCGCACCGGCCGCCACCGCCGCCACGCGCACCGGCGGCGAGCCGTGCCGGAGTGCGTTGCTGATCAGATTGTCCACCGCCTGGGCAAGTCGGTCCGGGTCCGCCTCGACCAGCAGGTCCGGCGGCGCCGCCCACTGGATCTGCGCTTCGGGGTTCGAGCCTTGTGCCCGGGCGACGGCTGCGCCCACCAGCTCGCCCACCGGTGTCGGGCTCATGTGGAACTCGATTGTTCCGGCTTCCAGCCGGGAAGCGGTGAGCAGGTCGTCCAGCAACCGGCGCAGGCGCGCGCTGCTGCTGGTCATCGACTCGATCAGTTCGGTGCGCTCCTGCTCAGCCAGCTCCGGCCAGTGCGCGGCGAGCAGGGTGGCGGCGCCGCTGAGTACGCCCACCGGAGTGCGCAGTTCGTGAGCGGTCACCGCGAGGAACTCCGACTGCTCCTGCGCCGCGCGGGCCAGCCGAGCGTTCATCGCCTCCAGGTGATCGAGCATCTGCCGGCGTTCGGTCATGTCCCGGGTCACCTTGGCGAAGCCGATGTGTACCCCGGCCTCGTCGTGGACGGCCGTGATGAGGACGTTGGCCCAGAACCGGGTGCCGTCCTGGCGGATGCGCCAGCCCTCCTCCTCGTAGCTGCCCTCGCGCAGAGCCAGTTCCAGCTCGTGCTCGGGGTGCCGCTCGGCCTGCTTGTCGGGCGGGTAGAAGGTGCGGAAGTGCCGGCCGACGATTTCCTCGGCCGAGTAGCCCTTGATCCGCTGGGCGCCGGCGTTCCAGCTGGCGATCACGCCCTCGGGGCTGAGCATGAAGATCGCGTAGTCCTGCACGGCCTCGACGAGCAGCCGGAACCGTTCTTCACTCTGCCGCAGAGCCTCCGTGGCTCGTAGCTGCTCGGTGACGTCCTGCATCTGGACGAAGATGTAGAGCGGCCGTTTGCGCGAGTCCCGCACGGTGGCCAGGGTGACCAGCACCCGGACGTCCGGGCCCGGCACCACGTGCTCGAACTGCACCACCTTCTGACCGGCCCGCAGCGTCTGCAACGGATCGCGCAGGACGTCCTCGCCACCGGCCAGGCTCTCGTACCGCATGCCGACCAGCTGGTGCACGGGTCGGCCCAACAGCTCGGCGAGTGCCCGGTTGGCCCGGACCAGATGGCCGTTGAGAGTCATGGTGGCCATGCCGATCGTGGCTTCCTCGAACACCTCGCGGAACCGCTCCAGGTGCTCGGTCAGCACCGCCCGATCCGGGGCTTGCATCGCGCCGTCGATGCCCTGACCGACGGACTCCTCGTCGTGCGCGTCCGGGTGCGCCTCCGCGACCGCTGGAGAAGCTTTCGGCAGAGCGGCGAGCAGCGTCAGGACAACTGCGGAGATCGGCGCCGACTTCTCGACGTAGCCGGCCGCCCCGAGGGCCCGGGCCCGGTCGGCCAGCCCCTGCTCATCGAAGCCGGTGTACATCACCACGCGCGTCCCCGGGGACGCTGCGCGAATCCGGGGCAGCGCCTCCAGGCCGTCCATCGTCGGCATCGAGACGTCGAGCAGCATCAGGTCGGGGCGGAGCGTCGTCGCCAGGTCGACGGCCGTCGTCCCGTCCCCGGCCTCTCCCACGACGATCACGCGGCGCGACAGATCCAGGGCGCGCCGGATCAGCGCCCGGACCTCCGGGGCGTCGTCGACCACGACGACACTCGGCAGGGGCATGCCGCGCAAATACCCCATGCAGCCCGGTTCTAGTCCGTTGAGCAGGCCGAACACGGGCGGCTACACCGGATCGTGGGGCCCGCACGCTCAGATGCGGAGGTTTTCGATCAGGGGTAGCAAGGCTTCCGGGCTCTCAACATGGGCGCTGTGGCCCAGACCGGTCAGGATCACCGGGTCCGGGACAAGCTCGGCGAGGTGCTCGCGGGGAGACATCGGGTCGCGTTCGCCGGCCGCGAGGGTCACCGGGATCCCGCGGGCAGCGCAGGTGTCCAGCCAGCGGCGCATGTCCGGAGCGCCGACGGTGAGGGCACGCAGGTCCAGGATGGGCCGCCATCCGTCGTTGAGGCGGCGCACCAGGTTGTCGAGCCCGGGCTCTTCCGGGGTGACCACGCCGAAGATCCCGGCCGCCTTCATCGCCCGCTCCATCGCTTCCTCCGGGGTGCGGGTGTAGTGGACGGCGCGACCCGCCACGACCTTGGCACCGGCCAGATCCTGCTCGCTCCAGCGCACCTTGATGCCGACGCCGACCACGCCGCTGACCGGCACGCCGAAGTCCCCGGCCGCGAGGGCCAGGCCCACCGCCCCGCCGAGCGAGTGGCCAAGCACGGCCACCGGCCGGCCGGGTTCGAGCGCCTCGGCCACGATCCCGGCGGCCAGCGCGTCGTAGCTGTACGCGTCGAGGTACGGAGTCCGGCCGTGGCCGGGAAGGTCCGGCGCAATCCACGACCCCGGCCAGTGCTTGTCCAGTAGCGCCGTGAGCCGCGTCCAGAGCCCGGCCGCTCCGCCCATGCCGTGCAGCAGCAGCAGGGTCGGCTCCCCGGAGCCGCCGCGGTCGATGTACATCCCCGTGTGTCTCGCCATGCCTCGATCCTGTCAGCCAGGTGCCATCCACGATTTCTTGACTGTTTCAAGAAAAGCGACAAGACTCGCCGCGTGGCGCCGATCTTGGACTACCCCCAGATGCTGCGCGATGCCACCCTGCGGGTCACGCGTCCCCGGGTGGCCGTGTTGAGCGCGGTGCACGAGCACCCGCACGCCGACACCGCGGCGCTGATCGCCGCAGTGCGCCGGGACGTCCCCGACGTCTCGCACCAGGCTGTCTACGACTCCTTGCGCACGCTGACGGACGCCGGTCTGGTGCGCTGCATCCAACCGGCCGGCTCGGTAGCGCGTTACGAATCGCGGGTCGGGGACAACCATCACCACGTGGTGTGCCGCTCCTGCGCCGCGATCGCCGACGTCGACTGCGCCGTCGGTGAGACCCCGTGCCTGACCGCCTCCGACGATCACGGCTTCGTCCTCGACGAGGCCGAGGTCGTGTATTGGGGCCTGTGCCCCGCCTGCGCCACCTGAACGACACCGACACCCGAAAGACGACCGAACGACGACCGCCGCACTCGCCCAGAACAGCAGAAGGAAGAAGGACCCTCGTGTCTGAGTCCGAAAACCCGGCCCTCGACTCACCGGAACCCAAGACCGCCAACCCGCGCACCAACAAGGACTGGTGGCCCGACCAGATCGACCTCTCGGTCCTGCACACCAACTCCCCGGCGTCCAACCCGCTCGGCGGGGACTTCGACTACGTCAAGGCCGTCGAGAGCCTGGACTTCGACGCGGTCAAGCAGGACGTCATCGACGTCATGAAGACCTCGCAGGACTGGTGGCCCGCCGACTACGGCCACTACGGCCCGCTGTTCATCCGGATGACCTGGCACGCGGCCGGCACCTACCGCATCGAGGACGGCCGCGGCGGCGCCGGCGGCGGACAGCAGCGCTTCGCCCCCCTGAACTCCTGGCCCGACAACGGCAACCTCGACAAGGCCCGGCGCCTGCTGTGGCCGGTGAAGCAGAAGTACGGCAACTCCCTGTCCTGGGCCGATCTGCTCGTGCTCGCCGGCAACGTCGCCCACGAGGACATGGGCTTCGAGACCTTCGGCTTCGCCTTCGGCCGCCCGGACGTCTTCGAGCCGGAAGAGGTCAACTGGGGCTCCGAGGACACCTGGGTGGGCGACGAGCGCTACAGCAGCCCGGACACTCCGCTCGACCTCGAAGGCCACCCCTACGGGGCCGTGACCATGGGCCTCATCTACGTCAACCCCGAGGGTCCGCAGGGCAAGCCCGACCCCCTCGCCTCCGCCCACGACATCCGCCTGACCTTCAGCCGGATGGCGATGAACAGCGAGGAGACCGTCGCGCTGGTCGCGGGCGGGCACACCTTCGGCAAGGCCCACGGCAACGGCAATGCCGACCTGGTCGGCCCGGAGCCCGAGGGCTGCCCGATCCACAGCATGGGCCTGGGCTGGAAGAACGCGAACGGCGTCGGCAAGGCCCGCGACACCGTCACGTCCGGCATCGAGGGTGCGTGGACGCCGACACCCACCAAGTGGGACCACAGTTACTTCGAGACCCTGTACGGCTACGAGTGGGAGCTCACCAAGAGCCCCGCCGGTGCCAACCAGTGGAAGCCGGTCGGCACCACGGGCGACGGCGTCGTGCCGGATGCCCACGACCCGAGCATCACGCACGCGCCGATGATGACCACCGCCGACATGGCGCTACGGATGGACCCGGAGTTCGACGCGATCTCGCGCCGCTTCCTCGAGGACCCGAAGCTCTTCGCCGACACCTACGCCCGTGCCTGGTACAAGCTGCTCCACCGCGACATGGGCCCGGTCGCCCGCCTGCGCGGCCCTTGGGTTCCGCCGGCGCAGCTGTGGCAGGACCCGGTCCCGGCCCAGGAGGGGGCACTCATCTCCGACGCCGACATCGCGACGCTCAAGGAGAAGGTCCTCGCCTCCGGCCTGTCGGTTTCGCAGCTCGTCTCCACGGCGTGGGCCGCCGCCGCCAGCTTCCGCCGCACCGACAAGCGCGGTGGCGCCAACGGTGGCCGCATCCGCCTCGAGCCGCAGCGCAGCTGGGAGGCCAACGACCCGGGTGAGCTGGCCAAGGTGGTGCAGTCGCTGGAGGAGATCCAGGCCGACTTCAACGCGAGCAGCGACGCGAAGGTCTCCTTCGCCGACCTGGTCGTTCTCGCCGGTACCGCGGCCGTGGAGAAGGCCGCCAAGGACGGCGGGGTGGCCGTCTCCGTGAAGTTCACCCCGGGTCGTACCGACGCCACCCAGGAGATGACGGACGTCGAGTCCTTCGCCGTTCTGGAGCCGAAGGCCGACGGGTTCCGCAACTACCAGCGTGTCGGCGACAAGGTGCAGCCCGAGACCCGCCTGCTCGACAAGGCGTTCATGCTCAGCCTGTCCGCGCCTGAGATGTCGGTCCTCGTCGGTGGTCTGCGGGTGCTGGGAGCGAATCACCGCGGATCCTCGCTCGGCGTGCTCACCGACCGGGTCGGCGTGCTGAGCAACGACTTCTTCGTCAACCTGCTCGACCCCGACACCGAGTGGTCGACGGGCACGAGCGAGGGTGTCTACGAGGGCAAGAAGACCGGCGAGACCAGGTGGACCGCCACCGCGGCGGACCTGGTCTTCGGGGGCAACTCGATCCTCCGCGCCACTGCCGAGGTCTACGGCCAGAACGACGGCAAGGAAAAGCTCGTCAAGGACTTCGCCGCCGCGTGGGGCAAGGTCATGGACCTGGACCGGTACGACAAGCTCAACTGATCTCTTGAGCTGACGTAACGTCAGATTGACGAGGGCCCCTGGGATCTCCCAGGGGCCCTCGTTGCTGCGGTGATCAGCCGCGCCCGGCCTCGGCGTCACCAGTGACCTCGACGCCGGCGGCGAAGTCGGCGACCTGCGCGTCGGTCCACTGCTTGTCGTCCGGCCACTGCACGACGAGGTTGTTGCCCTTCGCGTCGGTCCAGTGCAGCTGGCCGTATCCGTCGCCGGGGCGGTTGATAACACCCGTCTGGTCGCCGACCGCGATCTCCTTGCCCTGGTAGGGGCCGGAGGCGTCCTGGGACTCGAGCATCACCGCGAGCTTGCCGACGAAGACGTCGAGCGAGGGGTCCACCCCGGACGGCGGCGTGATCAGCAGGACGTACTCGTTCGCGCCCTGCAGCTTCCACCCGTCCGGCACCTTGGCGACCGTGAAGCCGGCCGGCTGCTCGCCGGTGTAGGCGACGAACTGGGTGACGGCGTTGCTGATGTCGACGGACGGCAGCGACGGAGCGGCAATCGGGGCATTCGAGGTCGAGGCGTTGTCGAAGGCACCGGTGCCGGCCAGGGTCAGGCCGCCGATCACCGCGAGGGCGAGGGCGCCGTTGGTGGCGAGGGTGAAGCGGCGGCGCCGCAGGGCGGAGTGCCCGCGGGCCAGGTCGCCGGCCAGGTCGGCGTCGGTGGTGGGGCGCGGGGAGCCCGCGGCGTTGCTCAGCATCGAGTTCAGGTCAGTCATCGGTTGCCTCCGGCAAGAAGAAAGTGGGGTTCGAGGAGTTCGCGGAGCTTGGCGACTCCGCGGGAGGCCTGGCTCTTCACGGTGCCGGCCCGGCAGCCCATGGCGGCGGCTGCGGTGTCGGCGTCCAGGTCCATCCAGTGCACGAGTACGACGGCGGCACGCATCCGGGCGGGAAGCGCGGCGAGGGCGTCGCGGATCTGCTGGTCGGCGATCTCCGGTTCGGCCGGCGCGGGGTGCTCGGGGAGCGCATCGGTCAGGCTCTCCGGGCGCCGCTTGCGCCGCCGGCTGTCGTCGATCACCGCGTGCACCAGCGTGCGGTGCAGGTACGCGTCGCGCGTCATCGGCCGCACCCGCGGCCAGGCGACGTAGAGCTTGGTGAGCGCGATCTGGGCGAGGTCCTCGGCCAGGTGCCGATCGCCGGCCGCCAGCAAGGTGGCGGTGCGCACGAGTACGGGCCGACGGTGCAGCACGTACTCGCGGAACTCGTCGTCGCGCCGATCTAGGTTCATGGGCGGGGGGCCTTCCAATCGGCGGTTGTGCCCGTACTACGCCGGCGAGGGCCGATCCGGTTGCATCTGATCCATGGTCTCGCGGTGATCGCGATCCGCGGGGTCCGTTCGGGCAACCCAGACCGGGACAACCCGGGCATCGCCGAGCCCAAGGCCGCACACAGCCCGTCCGACTAGCCTTCAGGGGTGGAAGAGAACAACGCGCTGAAGATCTGCGACCAGCTTCGTGACCGGGGCATCAACGCCCGGCTGCACATCAGCTCCACGGGCCGGTACGGCTACGGGATCCGGATCGTGCTGCCGGACGGCCGCGAGGCGATGTGGGACACCGACGGCACTGCGGGCCTGGAGGCGCAGGTCATGCGCAACGGCATGCTGGTCGGCTTCGTGCCCAAGATCGAGGGGTCCGAGGACTTCGACGACGAGCAGGTGATGGACGCGATCGCGCGCACCGACTACGACAAGCCGATCGCCACCCAGCGCAGGACCGCGCCCCCGCCGGCCGCGCCGCTGCGGCGCGAGGGCGGAGTGTTCCGCCGCTTCCTCGGTGGCTTCCGGGAGCACTGAGCATCACGGAGTAGCGTCGCGGTCATGACGGACCCCTACTCCTCCGCCGGCGGCACGACCGGCCGCGGCCCCGGATTCCTGGTTCCGCGGCGAGGTCTACTTCGACTCGCTCGTGGCCGGTGACAACTCCCCCGGCTCGATCGCGATGCTCAAGGTGCGTTTCACCCCGGGTGCCCGCACGCACTGGCACGCCCACCCGGCGGGCCAGGTCGATCCACGTGCTCGACGGCGTCGGGCGGGTGCAGGACCGGGACGCCCCGGTGCGCGAGATCCGGGCCGGCGACTCGGTGAACGCCAGGCCCGGCATCTGGCACTGGCACGGCGCCGGTCCGCAGACGTTCATGAGCCACATCGCGGTCCAGATCGGCGACCACGACGGCGTCTACACCGTGTGGGGCGATCCCGTCAGTGACGAGGAGTACAACGCCCCGCCTGGCTGACGCACCATCAGTCCAGACTCGTCGATTCAGGGTCAGTCGTTCCGGTGATCCCAGTCCTCGTCATCGTCGTTACCCAGGCCCAGGTCGGGCAGCGCGAGCACCCGGCGGATCGCCACCTTCAATGAGCCGCTGTTGTCCTTGAGCTTCTCGTCGGAGATCGAGAAGTTCACCGCGTCGGTGATGCCCGGGGTCAGGGTCGCGATGTAGGTGTGGTCGACGGTGTTGCAGCCGGTCAGCGACGGGACGGTCGAAACCAGGTTCCACACCCCGGAGACGCGCAGGATGCGGTCGCGTACCCACTCGCCGTTCCTGTTCATCCGGCAGGCGGCGTCGGCGCGGTGGAAGTCCTGCGTCGCCGTACTTCCACGTCCCGGACGCTGTGACGGTGTAGAGCAGGCCGCCGGCCAGCGTCCGGTTGCCCCATCGCTGGCCCTCGTTGGCCTTGACCGTGATCCGCCACGGGTCGGTGAGGCTGTCGAACAGCGGCAGCGGCGGGCCCATCTGGGGGGCGACGGTGCCGGTCCAGAACGAGGTCTTCTTGTAGGCGCCGGCCCAGCCGAACGAGAAGTGGACGTGGTCCTGGTGGCAGGACGTGGCGCCGGAGCAGGAGTAGGGGCCCCACTCGCCGGAGTACGAGCGCCACATCTTCTTGTTCCAGATGACGTACATGATCCCGAGGCGCCGGGCCATGGCGAAGTCGTTGCCGAACTCGTCCGGGGCGAGCAGCCAATTCAGCACCGCCTCGGCCTTCTTGCGCTCGCCCTTCTTCCAGGCCCGCACGCTCCAGTCCCAGGCGCGGCCGTCGGCGTGCTCGCTGGTGTGCGTGCTGGAGCAGGCCCGGACATCGCTGGCCGAACGCGTGCCCTTGAACTTCTTCAGCACCAGCGAGCGGAAGGCGCGCACGCCCGGCTGCATCGTCTTCTTGCACAGGAACTGGGGCTGGTAGCCGGCCGGCGCCTCGATCGCCTGGCCCTGCGCACTGCCACGCGGCATCCCCCCGTTGGCGGCCTCGGCGGTGGCGCCGAGCGCGACGGTGCCGAGTGCGGTGGTCAAGGTCAGTGCGGCGGCGGTCAGTCGGAGCGCTGTGCGGGTCGTGCGTGCGGGCATGCGGTCTTCCCTCGGCGAACAAAAGGGGTGGCCGGCCCCTGCGGCCGACCACCCCGTTGGTCAGTTCGGACGAAGCGACTCAGAAGTGCTCACTCGTCGTCGCCGACGAAGCCGGGCGCCTCGGCCTTGACCCGCTTGGCGGTCCACACTCCGTGGGCACGGACCCCCTTGGCGCGGACCTTGTCGCCGATCTGGAAGTCGGCCAGCGTCGCGGCGGCGTCGTTGCGCCGCACTCGGGCGTCCTCGGCGAGCACCACGGTGAGTTCGGTACCCCGGACGGACTTGACCTGACCGCCGTGGACGCGGAAGGTCACGGAGCCCGCCTCCGGGTCGACAGCCGTCAGGCGTCCGCCGAGATTGAACTTCGCCCGGGCCTTCTTGGCCTTCTGCTTCTTGGCCTTGCCGGCCTTCTCCTTGCCGGACTTGCTCGTCGTCACCGTGGGGCGTGGCCTGCGCGACCGAACGCGTGTCGGCGGACGCCGCGGACGTTACGACCGGAGCGGCGGGGAGAGCGAGCGCGAGGGCGAGCATCGCGGCGCGGGACCAGGTACGTCCACTCATGGAGGTGGCCTCCTGTGCTGGCGGATGAGGACTCGCAGCAGGTGTCGTCGATGTTCGCCACCGACTTGAGCACCGCGCGGATGTCGATTCAAGGTCGGGATCAGGCATACCGGAGCGAAAACGGAGCTAGCGCCGCAACGAATCTGTCACTCGAAGTCGAGGTCGAGCGCGCCGTCGTCCTCTTTGACCTGCAGCGTGCGGCGTTCCCGCAACCCGCGCACTTTCACATGGTGCTGGATCGGCGTCACCGCGAGCACGGCCTCGACCATGCGAGCGAGGAACTGGGGCATGGCCACGTCCGCCGGCACCGCGTCGTGCTCGATGCGCACCCGGTCGGTGAACGGGTCGGCCCAGTCGACGAGCACCAGGCCGGTCGCGGTGTACCCGTTGCCCGCCCCGGCGCCGACGGGAAGGTCGCGCAGTTTGCGCATCATGTCCACGGTGCGCTCGAACGCCTCCGGCTCGGTGCGCAGCACGGTCGCGCGCTGGACGAAGCAGAACCCGACCGCGGCCAGCGGGTAGCGTGCACGAAGGTTGCCGGCGTCGCCGTAGGCCTCCTCGAACCGGTTGGGCAGGTTCTTCCCGAATGCCGAAACCTGGCTCTTGGTGCTGATCAGCAGTTCAGGCCCGCGGTCCCACCGGGAGATCAGGACGTCGACCTGCTTCTCGTACGCCCGGCCGAGGACGCGGGCCGAGGTCGGGGCGATCGAGGGCATCTTGAGGATGCGCTCGCGCAGTTCGTCGGCGAGCTTGGCCGGCAACCGCTCGAGCAGCTCGGCCACCTCGCGGGGGAGGATCCGCGGCTGACCCGCCCGCGGCCACACTTCGTCGGCGCCGAAGCCGGCGCGGCGCAGCTCGGCGGCCAGCCAGGCGTCGACGGCGAGGGCGAAGCGGCCGGTGGAGGGAGCGGACCCGTCGCGGACCGGAACGGTGAGGAGCTGCTCGAGCAGCTCGTAGTCGGGCGCGTAGACGGCCGGCTTGTCCCGGTCGTGCTGCCAGGGGTCGGTGCGGCGCCGGGCGGCCAGCAGCGGCTCGAGCGCGCTGAACCCGTCGCTCATGAGGCGCTCCGGCCGCGCGAGGCCCGGCGGTCGGCGAGGATCTGACGGGCCATCACGAGATGGGCGAGGTCGGTGTCGCTCACCCCGACGACATCGCCCAGCAGCGCGGCGTCGACCAGAGCGGTGGCCTCGTGCAGCCGGCCGGTGGCCAGCAGGGCGCCGATCTGGGGCCGCAAGGCCCGCAAGGCCGGCGCGGCCGCCTGAAGCAGGGCCGCCGATGGGACGGGCAGCACGTCGGCCTCCCGCGGTTCGAGCTTGAGCAGACCGCCGCCGTACGCGCGTCCGACCGTCTCGGCCCCGAGCAGGGTGAGGGTGTTCAGCGCGGCCAGCGGCAGCAACTCGGTGCCGGCCCGGCGCAGCCCGGGGCGCAGGTAGACCCCGTGGACGCTGTTCAGGTGGTGCACCCGGGCCCGGTTGCCGGTCAGGTGCGGCCGGTCGGCGTTCATGTAGGTCAGCAACAGGTCGGCCGCCGGCACCAGCGGCACCCGCCACCACGGCCGGCGCACGCGGCACTTGTAAGCCTCCGGAACCCCGTCGCGTTCGCCTGTCCGGATGTACGCGGCGGCCGCCGCGGACGGGGCGCCGGGCGGGCGGAACAGCCAGGTGCGGGCGCCGGCCTCGCCGAGCGCGCGCCAGCTCGCCAGGGTGAACGCGGGCTCGCGCAGGTGCCGGCTGCCCGGCGGGGACAGCGCGATGACGTCGTTCTCGTCCAGGCCGAGTTCGACCACCCGTTGCGGGCTGAGTGCAAACCAGCGGTTGTTGCCGGTGACCGCGCCGAGCGTCGTCTCGCCCCAGTCGTGCAGCGTGCCGAAAGCGGGACCGGCCGTGAGCCCCGCATAGAGCTCCCGGGCGCCACCGGGCAGCAGCGCGGCGGTCCACTTCCCGGCCGAGGCGGGCGGGGCCCAGGTGCTCTCCGCTCCGGTGGCGGCGGTCAGCTCGTCCAGGTCCTGAACCTGGAGCAGCTCGCAATGTGAGGCCGGGCCCTCGCCCTCAGCCAGGAGCAGGACCACCTCGGCCATGACGCCGGGGAACACCCGCTCGGTGAACAGCACCAGCCGGACGCGGCCGAAGCGGCGCATCAGGAAGCTGCGGACATCCGCGGCGTAGTTGACGCTGAGCAGTTCGGCCGGCAGGACCAGCCCGAGCCGGCCGCCGGGGCGCAGGAATTCCGCGGCGTGCACGGTGAACGCCGCCCAGGACGAGGCGAGCCGGGTAAGCGAGACGCCGGCGCTCAGGGCGGCCCGGCGCCCGGCTGCCCGCGCCGAGCCCGCGAAGTCCTGGTAGCGGACGTAGGGCGGGTTGCCGATGACGGCGTCGAAGCGGGCCTGGGCGGGCGTGGCCAGGAAGTCCCCGACCCTGATCCGGGCGTCGTGCCCGGCCGCGGTCAGCGCGGCCAGGGCCGCGTCCGCGCTCGAGCTGTGCAGCTCGTGCCCGTGCAGGTCGGGGGTTTCGGCGCCGAGCGCTCGCAGCCGCTCGGCCGCCGCGAGCAGGAAGGCGGCCTCGCCGCAGCTGGGTTCAAGGACCCGGTCCGTTGGTGCCCGGACCGCCCACGTCGACCACGTAGTCGCACAGCGCGGCCGGAGTGAAGAAGGCTCCACGCGCCTTGCGCAGCGTGGCCGAGTCCGGTGCCTCCGGCACGTCTCCGGTCACGCTGATGGTCACGTGGCGACGGTAACGGCCGCCACCGACGACCCTCCGTCTGCCCCGCCGGGCCCCGGACACCTCCCTCCCGGTCGTTCGTCCCGACCTTCCCGACCGACGTCCCGACCTGACCGCTTTCCCGACACCCGGCCGCGCTCGGTGCCGATGCAAGCAGGCACCTGACGGAGACCCGCTCCGTCGCTCTGCGAGAGGCCCACCCATGAACACGCTCTCCTGCCGCAAGGCCAGCCGTCTTGGTGTCCCTGCGGGGCTGGTGGTCTTCTCGGTGGTGCAGGGCGGCGCCGCCCTGGCCACGCAGCCCGCGGACGATTCGGCGGACAAAGCTGCCGGCAGGATCAAGATCCATAACGTCGGCGCCGGTGAGAACGACAACAGCAACGAGCCGAAGGTGTGCGGCTTCACCGTCGTCGGCGACAACGTCGACGAGGGCGACTCGGTGTCGTGGACCATCGTCGAGGGCCCGCCCTTCAAGGACGCCCCAACCACGACCGGCACCGGGTCCGTCGACTCCGGGGGCACCTTCTCAAGTGCCGTGATCGGAGGGCATCGCGCAGGAGCGCTCCGTGCCCGGCAACCACACCGTCCACGGCACCTGGGAGTCGGCCGCCGCCGGGGCGTTGCCCAGGACGGGTGCGAACACGGCCGGGATCGGCGTCGCCGGGTTGGTGCTGGTGGGTGCGGGCCTGGGCCTGCGTCGCGCCACCCGGGATCAAAGGCTGACATGACTGATGTGAACGGGAAACGCCCCGAACGAACGTGAGCCCCAGTCCAGGGGGACCCGGGGCTCACGCGTTCAGGGCGCCTCAGCGCGGCGAACTCAGCTCAATGGTTCAGAACGCAACGTTCGTCGTGTCGGCGGGGACGCCGGGAATGGAGGCATCCGGCCGCTCGTCCGTGGCGACATTACCCGCGGCCGCGTCGGCCTGCGTCCAGTCATCACTCGCGTGCGGTAGCCGCCAGGCGTTCCAGGCCGCGTAGGCGCCGACGCCCAGCGCGCCGACAATTGCGGCGGTGCGGATCGGATGCCGCTTCTTCGGCGCCTCCATCAGGCCCGCCTTCACGGCCAGATCCAGCCCGGTGGCCTTCACCTTGGGAGCGGTCGCCTTCACCCTGGGGAGGACCTCAGCACCGGTGGCCTTCACCTTGGGCAGGACGTCGTCGACCAGGGTGTCCCGGGCGTGGCTGACGTGAGGTGCGGCACGGACCGCCAGATCGACGCCGGTCGCCTTCATCTTGGGGAAGACGTCCTCGACCAGCGTGTCCCGCGCATGGCTGAGATGGGGCTTCGCCTGGTCGGACAGGTCGGCCGCTGTGCGGCGCATGTCTCGCGCGGAGGGCCGGGTCATTGCAATCTCCTTCGTCCGGGTAGAGCTCATACAGGTGATCCTTCCCGGCCTGGTCCGGGGCAACCGCCCGCAAGCTGTGACGGGTGGTACGCGTGAAAGGATGCAGCGTCCGAGGAGCCGGTCCGCCCAGCGGCCCGCGAGCGAAGCGTCGAGAGGTTTCCGTGGCCGAGGAGCTGTTCGCCACCCTGCACACGTCCCGGGGGGACATCACGATCCGGCTGTTCCCGGACCACGCCCCGAGCACGGTGAAGAACTTCACTGAACTCGCCCAGGGCGTCCGGGAGTGGACCGATCCCCGCACCGGCCTCAAGAGCACCGAGCCGCTGTACGACGGCACGATCTTCCACCGCGTCATCGCCGGCTTCATGATCCAGGGCGGGGACCCGTTGGGCACCGGAACCGGCGGCCCGGGCTACACCTTCAAGGACGAGTTCCACTCCGAGCTGCTCTTCGACCGCCCCTACCTCCTCGCGATGGCGAACGCCGGCCCGGGCACCAACGGCTCCCAGTTCTTCATCACCGTCGTGCCGACTCCGTGGCTGACCATGAAGCACACGATCTTCGGCGAGGTCGCCGACATCGACAGCCGCGACGTGGTCGAGGACATCGCCGGCGCGGAGACCGGTCAGCGCGACCGGCCACGTCACGACATCGTGATCGAGAAGGTCGTCATCGAACGCCGCCAGGCCTGATCCGCCCGACGACAACCCCGATCCGAGATGGCTGACAGCGCCGGCACCGGCGAGACCCCGGTTTGCTACCGGCACCCCGGTCGGGAGACCTACGTCCGCTGCGGGCGCTGCGAGCGCTACATCTGCCCGGACGACATGATCTCCGCCGCGGTCGGCTTCCAGTGCCCGGAGTGCGTCCACGCGGGCAACAAGAACGTGCGCGAACCGCGCACGGTTGCCGGCGGGTCGATCCGCCGGAACCCCGGGACGGTGACGCTCGCGATCATCGTCGCCAACGTCCTGATCTTCCTCGCGGTCCAGAACAGCGACGAACTGCTGGAGGAGCTGGTCCTCCGGCCCTACAGCGTGGACGGCGACGGGGTGGCCCAGGGTGGCTGGCACCGGCTGATCACCGCGGCGTTCCTGCACAAGGAACCGCTGCACATCGCGATGAACATGTTGCTGCTGTACCTGGTCGGCCGGCCGCTGGAGGCGATGCTCGGCCGCGGGCGGTTCATCGCGACCTACCTGATCTGTGCGCTCGGCGGCTCGACGGCCTCCTTCCTGTTCATGTCACCGGGCAGCGGTTCCTTGGGCGCCTCGGGCGCGGTGTTCGGCATGGTCGGAGCGCTGGTCGTCATCGACCCGCAGGCGCGCGCCAACCCCTCGTCCACGCTGATCAACGTCGGGATCCTGCTGCTGCCCGGGTTCCTCTTCGAGAACATCGACTGGCGCGGCCACATCGGCGGCCTGGTCACCGGGGCGCTGCTCGGAGCTCTGTTCCTCCACGCCCCGTCCCGCAGCCGCCTGTACTGGCACATCGCCGGATGTGCCCTGCTCACCGTGCTGCTGCTGGTGGCAGTGGCGTTGCGTTCCGAGCGCCTGGACACCGAAGTGCGCGGGGGCGCGCCCGGGTCGCCCGGCGTGGTTGTCCCCAATGGGGACAACGGCTGTGGAGAACTACAGCGGTGTAATTCGGCCTAAGCGGCTAGCGCCACTGGGTCGAGGTGATGAAGCCGCCGGTGATGAAGCCGAAGCCGACCAGCAGGTTGTAGTTGTCGAACGCGTCGATCGGATAGTCGCCGTTCGAGACGTAGTAGATGACGATCCAGATCAGCCCGAACAGGAACAGCCCCAGCATCAGCGGGGCCACCCAGGTCGGGCTCGGGCCGAGGTTCTTCGGCTTGGGGTCCGGCGCGGGCTTGCCGTCCTTCTTGCGCATCCGCGACTTCGGCATGTGGACCACTCCCGGTGGAATCTGGCGTGCGTACTCGTCGGCTAGCGTAACGGCATGGCTGGCCCCGACGTGGCTGACGGGCGCCCCGTTAGGGCGCCGTCGCGCAACGGATGGCGCCTCGCCGTCCCCGTCGTGCTCGCGATCGCGGGCCTGCTCTTCGCGATCACCGGCACCACGGCCCGCGGGACCAACCTGCGTTCCGGGGAGAACACCCGGTTGATCGACCTGATCCAGGCCGCCCAGGAGCGCAACGACCGCTCCGGCGCGACCGGTGACCGGCTGCGCGCCCAGGTGGAGCGGCTCGCGGTCCAGGCCGAGGACCCCCAGGTGCAGCAGGTCCGCAAGGAGGGCGACGCGATCGCGGGCGCCGCCGGGCTGACGGCGCTGACCGGCGGCGGGCTGACCGTCACCCTCGACGACGCGCCGCCCGGCGCGATCGACAGCAGCTACCCCGGCCTTCCCCAGCCCACGCCGGACGACCTGGTCGTGCACCAGCAGGACCTGCAGGCCGTGGTGAACGCGCTCTGGGCCGGCGGGGCCACCGCGATCCAGCTCATGGACCAGCGGATCATTTCGACCAGTGCCGTCCGGTGTGTCGGGAATGTCCTGATCCTCCAGGACCGGGTGTACTCGCCGCCTTACGCCGTGACCGCTATCGGCGATGTGTCCGCCCTGTCCAAGGCGTTATCCGACTCCTCCGCGATTTCGAACTACCTCGAGTACGTGGACGCTTATGGTCTGGGGTGGAAGACGGAAAGGCACGCGCGGATCACGGTCCCGGCATATACGGGGTCGGTGGACCTGCGCTACGCGGAGGTGGACGAGAGTTGAGTTCGATGGCCGAGGCGCCCTCACCGGCACCCCGGCGGGGGGCGTCGCCCTTCCGCGTTGCGATCCGCTCGCTGGGCGAGATCATGATCACGTTCGGCATGATCATGCTGCTGCTGGTCGTCTACCAGCTCTACTGGACCAACATCCAGGCCGCCCGGGCGCAGGACAGCGCCAAGGACAACCTGAAGTCCTCGTGGGTGGACGGACGGCCGATCAAGAACGGCGCGTTCGGGATCATGTACATCGAGCGCCTGGGCAAGAAGTGGGAGAAGCCGATCGTCGAGGGCGTCGACCTCGACCAGCTCGCCAAGGGCGTCGGCCACTTCCCGAAGACGGCGATGCCAGGCGAGGTCGGCAACTTCGCGGTCGCCGCGCACCGCGCGACCCACGGTGAGCCCTTCGCCTACCTGGACCGGATCCAGCCCGGCGACAAGATCATCGTGGAGACCAAGACGAACTGGTTCGTCTACGTCGTCGACGCGCAGAAGAACCCCAGCCCGGACCACCCGGCCTGGAAGCTGGTCGACCCGAACTACGGCGAGGTCGTCCTCCCGGTGCCCGAGCAGCCCGGCGTGAAGCCGACCAAGAAGCTGATCACCCTGGTGACCTGCAACCCGCGCTGGGGCTCGAGCACGCGGCTGATCGTGTTCGGGCACCTGGTCAAGGCCTACCCGAAGCCGGGCCTGAAGCCGGCCGAGCTCGACTACACGACAAAGAAGGCCTGACCGATGTACGTGTGGTTGTGGAGACACCTGCCGGGGCCGTGGTTCGCGCGGCTGGCGCTGAGCCTGGTGCTGGCGCTCGTGGTGCTGTACCTGCTCTTCGAGCACGTCTTCCCGTGGCTCGACCCGAAGCTGCCGTTCAACCAGGTCGAGATCGAGGGCGGCGCCGGCCAGTAGCCGACCATTGCGGATGACATCTTCAATGGTTGTTTAGGCTTCCCGGCGTGGCCCGCATCCTCGTCGTCGACAACTACGACAGCTTCGTCTTCAACCTCGTCCAGTACCTGCAGCAGCTCGACGCCGAGTGCGAGGTGCGGCGCAACGACGTGGTGGGCACCGCGGACGCGGCCGGTTTCGACGGTGTGCTGATCTCCCCGGGCCCCGGCACGCCGGAGTCAGCCGGGATCTGCATCGAGATGGTGCGGCACTGCGCGCAGGCCGGGATTCCGCTGTTCGGGGTGTGCCTCGGCCTCCAGTCGATCGGCGTCGCCTTCGGCGGGACGGTGAACCGCGCCCCGGAACTGCTGCACGGCAAGACCAGCCTGGTCCACCACGACGGCGCCGGGGTGCTGGCCGGCCTGCCCTCGCCCTTCACCGCGACCCGGTACCACTCGCTGGCGATCGACCCGCCCACCGTGCCCGACGTCCTGGAGGTCACCGGGCGCACGGAGTCCGGCGTGGTCATGGCCGCCCGGCACCGCGGCCTGGCCGACGGAATCGACGTCGAGGGCGTCCAGTTCCACCCGGAGTCGGTGCTCACCGAGGGTGGGCACCGGATGCTGGCGAACTGGCTGGTGCGCTGCGGGGACCCGGGCGCGGTCGAGCGTTCCGCTGGCCTGGCGCCGGTCGCTCCGCCGCAGGCCGGCTGATTGTCGGCCGCGCTCAGTCCCCGGGGCGGGACTGGACCGCCGGCGGCGGGCTGACGATCGGGGTCGGCGTCGGTTCGACGGGCGCCGGCGTCGGCTCGACGGGGGTCGGCTGCGGGCCGTTACCCTCGGCGGTCAGCACGAAGGTGACGTTGCTGCCCTTCTGGATGCGCTGGCCGGGCTCGGGGAACTGGCGGAGGACGTAGCCCGGCGGATACCGGTCGGAGACCTCCTGGCTCGGGGCCGGCACCAGGAACCCGGCCTGGGTCACGGTGGCGTAGGCATCGGCGTACTTCAGGCCGACCACGCTCGGCACCTCCTGCAGCGGGACGCCGTTGGAGACGGTGAAGTCGACCTTGCTGTTGAGCTCCCGCTTCGTCCCGGCCTTCGGGTTCGTCTCCAGCACCTCACCGTTCGGGCGGTCAGAGTTCACCTGGGTGACCTTGTTCGGCACCAGGCTGGCGTCCTTGACCGCCTTCCGGGCGTCGGCCAGCAGCAGGCCGACGACGTCCGGCACGGTGGCGCGAACCTCGCCCTGCGAGACCACGAGGTTCACCGAGTCGCCCCGCGACAGCGTCGTCTGGGCCTCCGGGTCCTGGGAGATGACCCGGCCCTCACTGACGTTCGGGTCGTTGGCGAAGGTGACCGCGGACTCGAGTCCGCGGGCGTCCAGCGAGTCCTCGGCCTGCTCCTGGGTCAGCCCCTGAACCAGGGGCACGGCGACCTTCTCGGACTTGGTGCCGAGCACCTCCCTGCCGACCAGCACTCCGAGCACGGCGACCGCGATCACGGCGAGCAGCAGGAAGACCCAGCCGAAGCCGCCGCGGCGCCGGCCGCCGCCGCCGTCGGAGACCGGCGGCATGGCGGTGGTCGAGGTGCGCCGGTTGATCTGCTCGGTGACGACCGCGTCGGTCATGACCGCCGGCGCCGAGATCGGCCGGCCGTCGAGCGCGCGCTCGATGTCCTCACGCATCTCGGTGGCGGACTGGTAGCGGTTCTCCGGGTTCTTCGCGAGCGACTTGAGCACGATCGCGTCCATCGCCGGGGTGACCGCGTGGTCCACCGACGACGGCGCCTTCGGGTTCTCCCGCACGTGCTGGTAGGCCACCGAGACCGGGGAGTCGCCGGTGAACGGCGGCTGGCCGGTGAGCAGCTCGTAGAGCAGGCACCCCGCGGAGTACAGGTCGGAACGGGCGTCGACCTTCTCGCCCTTGGCCTGCTCCGGCGACAGGTACTGCGCGGTGCCGATCACCGCGGCGGTCGCGGTCATGGTCGCGGAGGCGTCGGCGATCGCACGGGCGATGCCGAAGTCCATCACCTTGACCGTGCCGGAGCGGGTGAGCATGACGTTGCCGGGCTTGATGTCCCGGTGCACGATTCCGGCCTGGTGGCTGTAGTCCAGGGCGGTCAGGACGCCGGCGACGATCTCCATCGCGCGCTCGGGCAGCAGCTTGCGGCCGGAGGCGAGCAGCTCGCGCAGGGTCTGCCCGTCGACGTACTCCATGACGATGTAGGGCACCGGCACGCCGTCGGAGTAGTCCTCGCCGGTGTCGTAGACGGACACGATCGCCGGGTTGTTCAGGGACGCCGCGGACTGCGCCTCCTTGCGGAAGCGCTGCTGGAAGGTGGAGTCCAGCGCGAGATCGGAGCGCAGCGTCTTCACCGCCACGGTCCGGCCCAGGCGGACGTCCTTGCCGAGGCGCACCTCGGCCATGCCGCCCCTGCCGAGCACTTCGCCGAGCTCGTAGCGCTCGCCGAGGAGCCGACCTTGCTCTGTCACTGACCGTCCCTTCCCGTGTTCGTGCCGGCCCGCAACCCCTCGTCGCCCGCCGTGCGGGTCCCCAGCGCGTTCTGGACCTGCGCGGCGATGACGCTGACGACAACGGTGTCGCCCACCGGCACCGGGCCGTGCGGCGTGACGTCGGCTACCGTACCGGCCGCCCCGGCGGCGCTGACCTGCTGCTCCTGCACCTTGAGTCCCCGACTCTCCAGACCCGACCGCACGTCGGCGGCCGGCTTGCCCACCCAGTCCGCCGGGTCCACCAGAACCGCGGGTGGACCGGAGGACACCCGGATCTCCACGTCGTGGTCGGTGGGGATCCGCGTCCCCGCCTCCGGGGACTGCGAGAGGACGACGCCGGCCGGCACGGTCTCGTTCACCTCGCGGGTGATCCTGGCCGTCAACCCGTTCGCCTTCAGCGCCTGGCCGGCGTCGTACTCGGCGACCCCGGCCAGGGCGGGCACCACCGCAGTCGTGGACGTTCCGGAGTCGTCGTTCAGCCAGACGGCGGTGAGCGCGACCGCGACCAGCGTGGCGGCCGCCGCGAGCACCGCCGGACGACGATGGACCGGGGTGCGCGGCTTGCGGCGACGGCCCGGGGAGCGGTGGCTGCTCGGCGCCGGCTCCAAGCGCCGCTCGGGCCGACGGTCCGGGCGCAGCGGGGTGTCCGGCGGGGTGTCGGGGGCGCCGGCGGGGCGGGCCGCGGGACCGCGGCTGCGGCGCTTCCAGCGGGCGGCGGCGACGCTCACGCTGGTCGGGTCGGCGGCCGGGCCGAGGGCCTCCGCCACGACATGGGCCGTCTTCGGGTTGGCCAGGTCGATGCGCAGCGCGAGCAGTTGCTGGGCCAGGTCGGCCGCGGAGGCCGGGCGGTCCGCGGCCTCCTTGGCCAGGATCCGGGCGACCATCGCGTTCACCGCGGCGGGCATGCCCGTGATGGGGGGCGGCTGGTTGTGCAGGTGCGCCATCGCCACCGCGAGGGGGTTGTCCCCGCTGAACGGCCGGTGCCCGGCCAGGCATTCGTAGAGCACCACGCCGAGGGCGTAGACGTCGCTGGCCGGCGCGGCCCCGGACTTGGTCGAGATGAGCTCGGGGGCCAGGTAGTGCGCGGTGCCCATCACGGTTCCGCTGCGGGTCAGCGGCAGGGAGTCGCCGGCGCGGGCGATGCCGAAGTCGGTGACCTTGACCGTCCAGGACGGGGTGATGAGCAGGTTGGCCGGCTTGATGTCCCGGTGGATGACGCCGGCGACGTGGGCGACCTGAAGCGCCTGCGCGGCCTGCGCGACCAGCTCCAGGGCCCGGTCGATGTCCAGGGCGCCGTCGCGCTCGATGATGTGCGAGAGCGGCTCGCCGGGCACCAACTCCATGACGATGAAGGGCACCGACGCTCCGCCGGCCGGCGCCTGCCCGAAGTCGTAGACCTGCGCGATGCCGGTGTGGACGAGCGCCGCGGTGTTGCGGGCCTCGCTGCGGAAGCGTTCGAGGAAGATCTCCTCATCGGCGTACTCCGGGCGTAGCACCTTCACCGCGACCGCGCGGTTGAGCACCTCGTCCGTGCCGCGCCAGACCTCACCCATGCCGCCCCGGGCGATCCGCTCGTCCAGGCGATAGCGCCCGCTCAGCGTGGGGCGGGAGTTGGGCTGGGTTGCGCCACTCATTGACCGGTCACCGCCCGAGGATCGCCTCCATGACCGCGCGGGCGATCGGGGCGGCCAGCAGGTTGCCACCGACCTCGATCTGCCGCTCCGAGCCGCCGTTCTCCAGCACCACGGCGATCGCGATCTTCGGGTCGCCGGCCGGGGCGAACGCGACGAACCAGGCGTGCGGGTTCCTGTCGTCGCCGACCTGCGCGGTGCCGGTCTTGCCGGCCACCTCGACGCCCCGGATCGCGGCGTTGGTCGCGGTGCCGTTCTCGACTACCGAGACCATGATCGCGGTCAGGTCGGCGGCCACCTGGGGACGGATCGCGCGGCCCAGTTCCTCCGGGTCGGTGCGCGAGAGCACGTCGAGGTCGGGGGCGCGGACCTCCTCGACCAGGTAGGGCTTCATCAGCGTGCCCTGGTTGGCGATGGCCGCAACCACCATCGCCATCTCCAGCGGGGTGGCCCGCACGTCGTACTGGCCGATCGCGGACTGCGCGGTCTGAGGCTCATTCAGATCCGAGGGGAAGATGCTCGCGACCACCGGCAGCGGCACCTCGTAGCGGTCCCCGAACCCGAACGCCTCGGCCTGCTTGCGCAGGATCTCGTCGCCGAGATCCATCCCGATCGCACCGAAGGTGGTGTTGCAGGACTTCTCGCAGTGCGCGCTTGATCGTCGTGGTCTGACTGCCAGGGGTGCAGGTGCCGTCGAAGTAGTTCGGCAGGTCGACGTTGGTCAGTGGCAGGTCCAGGCGCGCCGGGCCGGGCACCTCGCCGGTCGGGGTGTACCGGCCGGAGGAGAGCGCCGCGGCCGCGGTGACCAACTTGAAGGTCGAGCCCGGCGGGTAGGTCTGGTTGAAGGCCCGGTTCAGCAGCGGCATCTGGTCGTCGTCGGTGTAGCGCTTCCAGGCGCTGGTCACCTTCGCCCCGTCATGGTTGGCCAGGTCGTTGGGGTCGAACGACGGCGTGGAGACCATCGCCAGGATGCGGCCGGTGGCCGGCTCGAGCGCGACCACGGCGCCGCGGCGACCGGCCAGGCCCTTGTAGGCGGCTTCCTGCGCGGCCGGGTTCAGCGTCAGCTTCACCGTGCCGCCCTGGGTGGACTCCCGGGTGAGCAGGTCGACGATGCGGCGCACGAACAGCCGGTCGTCGTTGCCGGACAGGATGCTGTCCTCGCTGCGCTCGATCCCGGACCGGCCGTAGATGTGGGAGTAGTAGCCGGTCGCGAAGGCGTAGAGCTTGCCGTCGGCGTAGATGCGCAGGTACTTGAGCTTCTCGTCGGCGGTCGCCCGGGAGAACGCGATCGGGTCGCTGGCGACCAGGATCGCGCCGCGCTCGCGGTCGTACTGCTCGTAGAGGACGCGTGCGTTCTTCGGGTCGTCGCGGTACTCGTCGGCCTTGATGACCTGGATGAAGTTCAGGTTGAGCAGCAGCAGCACCATCATCAGACCGCAGGCGGCCGCGACTCTGCGCAGCGGTCGGTTCATGGGCGCACCACCAGGGTCTCGGCATCGGTCGTGGGGGTCGGCGGTGGTGCGGGGCGGCGGGCAGCATCGCTGATACGCAGGATCAGGGCGACCAGCGCCCAGTTCGCGACCAGTGAGGACCCGCCGTAGGACAGGAACGGGGTGGTCAGGCCGGTCAGCGGAATGAGGCGGGTGACGCCGCCGACGACGACGAACACCTGCAGGGCGAGGATCACCGCGAGCCCGGCGGCGAGCAGCTTGCCGAACGAGTCCCGGGCGGCCAGCGCGGTGCGCAGGCCGCGGTGCACGATCACGCCGTACAGCACGATGATCGCCATCAGGCCGGTCAGCCCGAGTTCCTCGCCGCCGGTGGACAGGATGAAGTCGGTGTTCGCGTAGGGAACGATGTTCGGCCGGCCCTGACCCAGCCCGGTGCCGAGGATCCCGCCGGTCGAGAACCCGAACAGTCCCTGCACCAACTGGTAACTCGCGTCGGTGACGTACTCCGGCTTGAACGGGTGCAGCCAGATCTCCACGCGCCGGTGCACGTGTCCGAAGTTCTGGTAAGCGAAGTACGCGCCGGAGACGAACATGATCACGCCGAAGAACAGCCACGAGGTGCGTTCGGTCGCGATGTAGAGCAGCACGACGAAGACACCGAAGAACAGCAGCGAGCTGCCCAGGTCGCGCTCGGCGATGAGCACCGCGAGGCTGGCCAGCCACGCCAGGATGATCGGGCCGAGGTCACGGCCCCGGGGCAGGTCGATGCCGAGCACGCGCCGGCTGGCCAGGGCGAGCACGTCGCGCTTCACGACGAGGTAGCCGGCGAAGAAGACGATCAGCAGCAACTTGGCGAACTCGCCCGGCTGGATGGAGAACCCCGAGACACGGATCCAGATCCGGGCGCCGTTGACCTCGGAGTACTGCGCCGGGAGCAGGGCGGGGATGGCGAGCAGGATCAGCCCGGCCGCGCCGGCGGTGTAGGTGTAGCGCTGCAGCAGCCGGTGATCGCGGACCACCAACAGGACCGCGACGAACAGCAGGATGCCGATCGCGGCCCAGACCAGCTGGATGCCGGAGTCCCCGCGCGGGGCGAACGGACCGAAGGAACGCTCCGAGGGGCTCTTGTCGTCCAGGTCCAGGCGGTAGATCAGCGCCAGGCCGAGGCCTTGGAGCAACATGACCGCGGGCAGCACGATCGGGTCGGCGTAGCGGGCGAACTGACGCACCGCCAGATGCGCGACGAGACTGTAGGCGCCCAGCGTCGTGGCGTAGCCGACGAGGCCCGGCGGCCATTCCTCGGTCACGCCGTAGCCGGCGTTGGCGTAGGCGGCGACCGAGATACCCCAGGCGAAGATCAGCAGGAACAACTCGGTCGTCCGGCGGCTGCTGACCGAGGCGTTCGCGACCGTGGGCGTCGGGGTAGTCATGCCGCGGTCGCCTCCTCCGTCGGGCTCGCGTCCGGCGTCGGCGTGTCATCGGGGGTGGAGGTCGGTGTCGGGGAGGGCCCCGGCGCGAGGGCCTCGCCGCAGGCGTTGGTCACCGGCTCGCCGATCTCCGGCGGCAGCGTGGCCTCCGGGCTCGGGCTGTCGGAGGGATCCGCGGACGCCGACGCGCTCGCGGTGGGACTCGCGTCTCGTCGGCCTCGGACGCCGAGCTGTTGCTCGGCTTCGGGGACGCGGTGGACTCGGCGGCGGCCTTCTTGTCCTCGGCGGCCTTGTCCTCGGCGGCCTTCTTCTCCTCGGCGGCGGCCTGGGCGCGGGCGTCCTGGCACGCGGTGGCCAGCGCCCGCAGCCGGTCGACGACCTTGTGCGCATCGTCGAGGCTGTCGGCGAAGATCGTGTCCTCGACCTCCTGCCGGTCGTACGGCGGCAGGTCGGTCAGCTCGATGTCCTGGCGTTCGTAGGGGTCCGAGAGGGACATCCCGAGGATCTGCTGGGACAGGCCTTTGTAGATCGCCACCCTGCCCGTGTCCGCGCCCACGTAGTACTGGCGCTGGGACCAGGCGTAGCCCGCCCAGCCGCCGGCGATCAGCGCGACCACGATGCCTGCGATCAGAAACCGGACCCAGAGGGTGCCGAACCACCGGCCGGAGCCGTTCGCTTTCTGCAGGTCCGCCAATGCGGAGAGGTCGATCTCGTTGGTCGATCCCATCGAGGCGGGCTTGTGCCGGCCGGCCGCGGCGCCGACCACGACGGGCTGGTCGGAGGTGGTGGCGTCGACTTCGACGACGTCGGCCACGACGGCGGTGATGTTGTCCGGCCCGCCGCCGCGCAGCGCCAGCTGAATAAGGGTGTCGGCCGCTTCCTCGAGAGTGGTCCCGGTCAGGGCGACCTGCATTTCGGCGTCCGGCACGACCCCGGAGAGCCCGTCGCTGCAGAGCAGGTACCGGTCCCCCAGGTGGACCTCGCGCACCGACAGGTCGGGTTCGGGGTTGCTCCGGCCGTCCAGCGCGCGCAGCAGTAAGGAGCGCTGCGGGTGCACCGCGGCCTCGGCGGCGGTGATCCGGCCCTCGTCCTGCAGTTGCTGGACGAAGGTGTGGTCGTGGGTGATTTGCAGGAGCACCCCGTCGCGCAACAGATAGGCCCGCGAGTCGCCGACGTGGACCAGACCGAGGCGCCGGCCCGACCAGAGCATCGCGGTCAGCGTGGTGCCCATGCCGTCGAGCTGCGGGTGCTTCTCGACCATGTCGTTGATGGCGTCGTTGGCCTGGTTGACCGCGGTGGCCAGCGCGTCGAGGAGTTCGGTGCTCGGCACGTCGTCCTCAAGCGTGGACAACGTGGCCAGCGCGACCGAGCTGGCCACCTCGCCGGCGGCGTGCCCGCCCATCCCGTCGGCGACCGCGAGCAGCGACGGCCCGGCGTACCCGGAGTCCTCGTTGCCCTCGCGGATCAGGCCGACGTCCGAGCGCGCCACGTAGCGCAGCGAGAGCGTCATTTGCGCAGCTCGAAGGCGGTCTTGCCGATCCGGATCGGCACCCCGAGCGCGACCGCCATGGGCTGGGAGACGCGCTCCCGGTCCAGATAGGTCCCGTTCGTGGAACCGAGGTCCTCGACCATCCACTCCCCGTTGCTCGGGTACAGCCGTGCGTGCCGGTTGGAGGCGTAGTCGTCGTCCAGCACGATCGTCGAGTCCGGCGCCCGCCCCAGTGTCACCTGAGCTTCCGTCAACTGGACGGTGGTGCCCGTCAGCGTCCCGGCCGTGACGACCAAATGGGAGGGGGCGTTGCGCTTGTTCGGCTTGATCTTCACCGGCTTGGCCGGGCGCGGCGCGGGCACCGGTGCGGGCCGGACGCCGGCGGTGCGCGTGCCGAACAGGTCGGAGCGCATCACCGAGATGGCGGTCAGCACGAACAGCCAGAGCACGGCCAGGAACCCCAGCCGGATGACGGTGATGGTGAGTTCGGACATGAGAGGGCGACTACCCCGCCGGCAATCGGAACACCAGGACGGTGTCGCCCATCCCGATCCGGGCACCGTCGGTGAGCTCGGCCCGCCCGACCGGGGCGCCGTCGAGCGTCGTCCCGTTCGTCGAGCCGAGGTCGACCAGCATCGGGGAGTCGCCGAGCTGGATCTCGGCGTGGCGGCGCGAGACCCCCGCGTCATCGATCCGCAGGTCCACCTGGGTGCCGCGGCCCAGCACCGTGACCGGACGGGTCAGCGGGTGCTTGTCCCCGTTGACCTCGAGGTAGGGCACCACCGCCCGGGCCAGCGCGATCTTCTCGGTCTTGGCGGCGTGGTGGGCCGGCTTGGGTGCGGCCTGGGTGGCCTGGGCCGCCGGAGCGGCCGTCGCGGGCCGGGGCTGGGACTGCGGCGGTGGGACGGACTTGACGCTGGCCACCACCGAGCTGCGGATCCGGTGCACGCCGATGTCGAGGTCCAGGTCCTCCTCGAAGATGACGAGCACGTCCCCCCGCAGTTGGTAGCGCTGCTCGGCGGAGTGCTCGCGCACGACCTCGGCCAGCTCCTCGGACAACGTCTTGGCGTAGACCGAGAGCCGGTCGTAGTCGTGCCGGGACAGCTCGACGACGAAGTGATTGGGAACGAGCGTGTTGTTCTTGCCGACGATCGCGGCCCGGTCGTCGAGCTCCCGCTGCAGAGCGCTGGCGATCTCCACGGGCTGTACGTCGGCCTTGAACGCCTTCGCGAACGCCCCGCTCACCAGTCCTTCGAGGCGCCGCTCGAAGCGCTGGAGAACTCCCACGTCCACCTCCTGGCGGAGACCTGCCCGGCAAGGTGGCGTTCGGCCGGGAGTGCGTTGTCCCGGCCACCCCGGTCCGGGAGGTCGGATAGGCGACTGTGCAGGACAGATGCTATCCGTGCGCACACCGCCGGCCGGTACATCGGGCGCTCCGCGCCGGATGTGCGGGTGTTAGCCTGCTCCCCGCAACGCGCGAGTGGCGGAATGGCAGACGCGCTGGATTCAGGTTCCAGTGCCCGCAAGGGCGTGGGGGTTCAACTCCCCCCTCGCGCACGAGCAAAACCGGCCCCTGACCTGCACCAATGGTCAGGGGCCTTGCCGTGCACGATCGATGGAACGCGTCCGCGGAAGAGAGTTTTTCGAGGTGGTCGTCACTCAGGCACAGCGGTGACGCCGTGGCGGGCTTGCACGGCGAGGAGGGCGGCGACGTCGGGAGGCCCGTCGGTGGCGGCGTTGAGGATTTCGGCGACGCTGAGGAAGTAGTCCTCTTCGAACAGCCCGGGTGTCGAGACGACGAGCATCCAAGCGTCCCCGGTCGTGTGGTTGTCGAACTTGTGGGTCTGACCGCGGCGGACGCAGAGCGCCTGTCCCCGCTCGAGGTCGACCTTCTCGCCGTCGATGACGTAGGTCATCGTTCCCTGGGTGCAGTAGACGGTCTCGTCCCAGCTGTCGTGCTTGTGCGCCGGAGGCGTCTGCGCGCCAGGGCCGACCCGGGCGATGAACGCGGTCGTGCTTCCGCCCGAGTCCTCGGCATCCAGCAGGAACTGGACGTCGATACCGGGGGTCTTGATCAACGCCTTGGTCGCCTTGGCCACGGTGGGCTCCTCTCAGAACTGGTAAAGGCACTGTACCAACGTCGATGCGCGTAGTAAAGTGGCTTTATCATGAGCTCGATGACGACCGAGGCTGCTCCTCCGCTGATCGGTGCGCTCGTTCGGCGCCCGGCTGAGGCGGTGCACCTGCGGATCCTGCGCGAGGCGAACGAGGCGGGCTTCACGGACCTGGTGCCGGCGCACTTGGCGGTGTTGCGGTATCCGGGCCCGAACGGTCGCCGGCCGTCGGAGCTCGCCGCCGAGGTGGGCGCCACGAAACAAGCCATGAACTACCTGCTCGGCCAACTCGAACAACTTGGCTACCTCGACCGGTGCGACGATCCCGACGACCTGCGGTCCAAGCGCGTCCACCTCACCTCGCGCGGCGAAGCGCTCCGGCGGGCCATCCGGCGCACGGTGACCGAGATCGAGGAAGAACTCGAAGCCGAACTGGGCGAAGCCTCCTACGCGCAGCTCCGGACGCTCCTCGTCCGTCTGAATGAGACCAGGACGATCGCCGCCGAGCGCGACACGCCTTGACTGTTTGCGCAGGTCAGAGGTCGTCAAGCTCGTGGTTCGGCCGGTCCGTCCGGCGTCGTGTGCGTGTCGTCGGTACCGCGGAGCATGCGGGCCAGGGTCTGGAGCAACGTCCAGGCGATGGTCCCGTTGCCCTGTACCAGCGGCTGGAAGTCCCAGAGTGTGATCCCGCGGCAGACCAGTTGGTCGTCCGCGGTGATGGTGGCCGAGCGGACCCCTTGGTCGAGCAGCGCGATCTCGCCGAAGTAGTCACCCGGGCCGAGGGTGCGCCGGAACTCTCCGTGCACGGTCACCGTCGCCGTGCCGGAATCGATGAGGTAGAACGCCGCGGCCTCGGACCCCTCCTTGACGACCGTCTCGCCGGCGGAGAACACCCGCTGCGTGAACAGGTGCGCGACGGCGTCGCGATCCGCCGCGGCGAGGTTGGAGAACAGCGGCACGTGCCCGATGGACTCGCCCTCGGACGCCGTCCCCGCGGGCGGAGCTGCCGGCACCGAGCCGGCGGCGGTCGTGATCGCCCGGCACTGCAGCAGGTAGAGCTGCCCGTCGGCGAAGGCCCACTCGATGTCACGCCCGGGGCCGTACGCCAGCTCGCAGGCATCGGCCAGCCCGGACAGGGCCTGCAGCTGGTCGTCGCTGATGCACAACGTTTCCCGTTGGTCGACGGGGATCTTCTCGTCGAAGGTGCCCCCGTCCGGGTCGGGGCGGATCGCGATCTTCTTGAACCCCGGCGTGCGTTCCAGCACCTCGCCGCCGCGGGCGACGCGGAACGAGTCGGGGATGACCCGGCCCGCGACGACCGCCTCGCCCAGACCCCAGTTCGCCTCGATCAGCCGCTCGTCCGCGCCGGAGATCGGGTTCTGGGTGAACATCACACCTGCGGTGTCCGGCGCCAGCAGCGACTGCACGACCACGCCGACACTCGGCCGCTCGAACACGCCGAGCCGTTTGCGGTAGGTGATGGCCGAGTCGGAGTTGGCCGACCACCAGACCTCGCGAACCGCCTGCTCCACCTCGTCGACCGACCGCACGTTGAGCACGGTGAGGTGCTGGCCCGCGAAGCTGGCCCCGGCGGAGTCCTCGCCGACGGCCGACGAGCGCACCGCGACCGGCATCGGCAGCGAGCCGACGGCATCGCGCAGGGCGGCCGTGACCGCGGGCTCGCCGGCCGCGATCGCGTCGACCTCGGGTCCCGGCAAGGCGACGCCCGGCGGGACCGGCAGCCCGGCCCGCAGGGCCTCGCCCAGACCCACCGCCTTGGCGCCGTATCGCGCCTCTTCCTCAGCGCCGACCAGCGGGACGATCCCGGTCACGTTTCCGGCCACGTTCTCGGTCACCCCGTCGGTCAACCCAGCACCGTGACTTCGCCCTTGTCGCCGTCGACCCGCACGCGGGCGCCGTCCTCGATCCGCTCGGTCGCGTCGCGGGTGCCGACGACACCGGGGATCCCGTACTCGCGGGAGACGAGCGCCGCGTGCGAGAGCGCCCCGCCGCTGTCGGTGATGATCCCGGTGAGCAGCGGCAGCAGGATGTTGAACGCCTCGGTGGTCGCCTCCGTGAGGAGGATGTCGCCCTTCTGGATGCGGTTGAAGTCCTTCGGCCCGTTGACGCGGCGGGCAATGCCCTCCCGGACGCCGGCGCTCGCGGCCAGGCCCTTGATCACCGTCCCCGAGTGCTCCTCCGCGGACTGGCCGAACATCTCGGCCATCGCGATCCCCACGGCCGCCAGCACCCGCGCCATCGGCGGGGGGAGCTGGGAGGGGTCCGGCGGCGGGACCGGGTCGTCGCCGATGTGGCCCGGGACGTCCTTGGCGGTGTAGGTCAGGTGGTAACTGTGGCGGGCGGCCAGCTCGTCGGCCGTCGGCGTCGCCGCGCCTTCGAGCACTGCGCACATCTCGTCGATGTCCGCGAAGACGAAGTCCTCGGCGTCGTGCACGCGCCCGCGTTCGGCGAGGCGCCGGCCGGCGGCCATGGCGGCGCGGCGCATCAGGCCCGACGCCCAGATGTCGCTGTAGACCCCGCGCTCGTCGCGCACCGAGTAGCCGATGCGCGCCTCGGCCAGCAGGGAGTCGAACGCCTCGCGGTGCTCGGAGGGGACGTGGCTGCGGACCTCGGCGACCTGCGCCTCGAGGTCGGACTCCGTGCCGTCCTCGTCGATCGCGGTGGTGATCGAGCGCAGCAGGACGTCCGGCATCTCGAGGGCGTAGCGACCGGAGATGTCGAACCCGTCGAGCAGGCGGTAGCCGACGAACTCCAGGTAGTCGTTCAGGGCCCGGCCGGTCGGGGTGTCCTCACGCCGGAGAGTCTCGAGCAGCGCGCCCGGGTCGTCGCCGGAGTCGAGGGCCTTGCGCGCCTCCGGGTCGGCGCGGAAGGCCGCGACCAGGGCGGCGTGCTGCGCGGAGCCGCCACCGGAGATCAGGGACGCGCCGCGCATCAGGCCGAGCAGTTTCACCGTCGGCAGGCCGGTCCAGCCCTGCGTCTGGACGAGGAAGTCGCCGGCCGGGATGACGGCGGTGCCGGTGAACGCCATGTGCTGGCGGATCATCACGGCGTGGTGCTCGCGGCAGCGTCGCAGGTGGGCGACCAGGTCGGTGTCGCTGAGCTGGTCGGGGTCGATGGCCTGGATCGCGTGGTGGGCCTTGACCGAGTTCGGCTTGCGGACCTCCTCCCACTCCGTCGCCTGCTCACGCCAGCCCTTGGTCTCGAAGACCTCCGCGGCGCGCGCCAGGCGGTTCGGGAACTCCTCCGGCGCCACCGGCACCATCTGCGAGTAGCAGAAGCCGCCCGGGTAGGAGGTCAGGCGCTTCTCCAGCGGGATCCCGTAGAACGCCATGAAGTCGCCGAACCCGAGGCTGAAGGGCTCGGGATGCATCTCGGTCCAGTAGCCGGTGACCGGCCGGGGGAAGTGCACCGGGTCGAGCTCCCACGGGCCCGGGCCGGGCGGCGTGATGGTCAGTGGCGGCTTGGCGGCAGTGGACACGAGATTTCCTCTCCCGAGGTGAGGGCCACATCCTTGCGTTCGTCGCGGATCATGACCAGCCGTCTCACAACTCGCCCGGGCGGGTGGTCATTACGGGTTTCTCAGCTTAAAGTGCGCTCAACAGGGCAGTCCCGGCCCATGACGGAGGACTTATGCGCTCGCGCCTAGCCATTCCTGCGCTCGTTGCGGTGCTGGTGGCGCCGGTCGCTGTGGCGCCCACGCCGGCGGCGTCGGCGAACCTCGTGGGCTACATCGTCTTCACCCATTCCGAGTACAGCAAGCGGGCGGGCGCCGCCGAGGGCTTCCAGGGTCCCGGCGACCTGAAGGTGATCGGCAGCGACGGCAGCCTCGGCGTCGACCTGACCCGCGGGCCCGGCCGACGACATCGAGCCGGTGTTCTCCCCCGACTCGACTCTCGTCGCGTTCTCCAGCGACCGCGCGAACCGCCGCGCCGGGGTCACCGACCTCTACGTGATCAACGTGTACACGAACGAACTGAAGCGCCTGACCTTCGGCGCCGGCACCGGCGGGGTGTCCTGGTCCCCGGACGGCAAGCGGCTCATCGTCGACGACCGCCGCGGGCTCCTCGTCGTGCCCTCCGACGGCGGCAAGGCGCAGCGCCTGCTCCGCACCCCGCGCGGCGCCGTCGACAGCGACCCGGCCTGGAGCGCGGACGGCGCGAACGTGCTGTTCACCCGCGCCAAGACCAAGCACGGCAGCACGGTGAACGAATCCATCTGGTCCGTGGCCGCCGACGGCAGCAACGCGCACCGTCTCATCGGTGGCACCGGCGCACTCAAGTTCAGCTCGCAGCCGGCGGCGTCGTCGGACGGCGTCACCATCGCCTGGGTGTCCCGCTCCAAGCAGGGCTCCACGATCTGGCTGGCGGACCTCTACTTCGGCCTGCTCGACAACGTGCGCAAGTTCCAGGTGGACCCGACGCACCTGTTCAACGGCCCGTCCTTCGCTCCGGACAGCAGCGCGATCGTCGTCACCCGCAGCTCGGGCAACGCCCAGGACGGGGCTGAGCTCATGGTGGCCGACCTGCCCGCCGGCAAGCTCAACCTGGTTCTCTCGGTGCGCCGGGGAACGCTGAGCACGCCCAACTGGGCGAACTGACCGGCAAACACGAAAGCGCTTCGCTGTTCGCCGTCCACGCTCGTCGGGGTTTGTGACCGCCGACCGAACGTGGGGTACCGCTCGGCGAGCCTGCGTTGCTTTCGGTGGTTCGTGGGCAAAGCCTGTCCCCCGGGACGCGTGCCCCGATCACCCGCCGAGAGGAACGACCACCCATGAAGATCCACCTCGCCGCCATTCCCGTCGCCCTGGCCCTGGTGCTGACCGGCTGTGGAGGCGATGACGACGACGACACCGCCTCCGAGACCCCGCAGATCTCGGACGGATCGTTCTCGGGCAAGTTCGCCAAGGTCAAGGCCGCGCCGAAGGGCACCAAGAAGATCGGCGGCACGGCCGAGATGGTGCTCTCGGCCTCCGGCACCCAGGTGACGATCGCAGCGACCAACCTGGACCCGAAGGCGGTCTACGTCGCGCACGTGCACGCGGAGGCGTGTTCGGCCGCCGACCCCGGCGGCGCGCACTTCAAGTACACCCCCGACGGCGGGGACATGCCGCCGAACGAGTTGCACATGCCGATCACCGTCAAGGCGAACGGCAAGGGCAGCGGCCAGACCACCAACCCGGTCAAGGCCGGGTCGGACGCGAAGTCCGTGGTGATCCACCTCAAGCGCCCCGCCGGAGCGAAGGCGGACGAGGTCAAGCCGCCGAAGCTCGCCTGCGCGGACCTCGCCTCGTCCTAGACCAGGCTGCCCGTCGTCTGACCGCCCACGGGGGCGGTCAGCCGACGGCGACCTGCTCGAAGACGTTGACGCCCACGACGTTCCACGCCCGGTCGCCCTGGTCGTCCATGGCCTGGCGCGGCCCCGCGATCGCGGCGGCCTGCGCGGCGTCGGCGGAGTCGAAGCGGACGACACCGATCGCGTGCCGGCGGTCCTCGGCGAGCAGCCAGCGGCCGCCGATGTAGCCGGGCCGGCTGCTGGCCCGCCGCTTGGAGTTCTCCTCGAGGTGACGGCGGACCTCTTCGATGCGGTCCGGATCCGTCGTCATGCGCACGACCATGATGTGCATTGCGATCTCCCCACCCGCCCTCGCCGATGAGGGCACTCCAGTCAGGGTAGGAACGCTCGGCCCTGACCGTGGGTCAGTCGGCCGAACCGGTGAAGCGCATCCCGTGCCCAACCGGGGCAGACTGGGTCCGTGCCCGAGCTGCCCGAGGTCGAGTCGCTGCGCCGCCTGCTCACCGAGCAGGCGGTCGGGCGCGCGGTGGTCCGGGTCGACGTCGCCTCGCTGAGTGTGCTGAAGACCTACGATCCGCCGGTCCACGCGCTGCACGGCATGTTCGTCACCGGGATCGCGCGGCACGGGAAGTTCCTCGACGTCGAGGTCGGCGGCGAGCTGCACCTGATCACCCATCTGGCCCGGGCCGGCTGGCTGCAGTGGCGCGACAACCTGCCCTCGGTCCCGCCCAAGCCGGGCAAGGGCCCGCTCGGGCTGCGTGTGCACCTCGGCGAGCGCGACGGTGATCCGCCCGGGGCCGCGTTCGGCTTCGACCTGACCGAGGCCGGCACCAAGAAGAGCCTCGCCGTGTACTGCGTGCGGGACCCGCAGCAGGTCCCCGGCATCGCCCGGCTCGGCCCGGATCCGCTGGCCGAGGAGTTCACCCCCGACGTGCTCGGCGACCTGCTGGCCAGCGGCGGGCCGCGCCCAGATCAAGGGCGTACTGCGCGACCAGTCGGTGATCGCCGGCATCGGCAACGCGTACTCCGACGAAGTGCTGCACGCCGCGAAGCTCTCCCCGTTCAAGCCGGCCAACTCCCTCGAGCCCGAGGGCGTGGCCGCGCTGCACGCGGTGATCCGGGAGACCCTCGCCGACGCGATCGCCCGGTCGAACGGCCTGGAGACCAGCCAGCTCAAGCGGGAGAAGAAGGCGGGCCTGCGGGTGCATGCGCGCACCGGCCAGCCGTGCCCGGTCTGCGGGGACACCGTGCGTGAGGTCTCCTTCGCGGACTCCTCGCTGCAGTACTGCGCGACCTGCCAGACCGGCGGCAAGCCACTGGCCGACCGTCGGCTGTCCCGCCTGCTGAAGTAGCCAACCTCTGCTGCGCGCGCGCCCATCCCGACCCAGGATGGCGCGCCGCGCGGCAGAGGGGGCTAGGCGGAGCGGACCGTGAAGGTCTTGCTGACGCCGCCGCCCGCGGCGGACACCCGCAGCGTGTGGCTCTGACGCTTCGTCAGCTTGACCTTGAAGATCGCCTTGCCGCCCTTGCCGGTGCGTTCGACGTCCACGGTCTTCCAGGCCTTGGCGTGGCGCACCTGCAGCAGCAGCTTGGTGCCGGCGGTGCCCGGGTTGGTGACGCCCTTCACGATGTACCGGCCGCCGGACTTGGTGACCGAGGCGCTGAGCGCCGTCGTCACCTTGACGGTGGTCGCCGTGCTGGTGCTGGCGAGGTGGTCCGCGTCGCCGTCGAAGGTGGCCGTGTAGCTCGTGGTCCGCCCCGGGTAGAGGCGCACCCGGAAGCTGCCGTCGGACATCGTGGTGACCTGGCCGAGAGTCTTCGCGTTGCCCTTCAGGGTCACTGCGCGACCGCCGACGCCGGCGCCGGTCGCGGCGTCGGAGAGCAGCCCGGCGAGGACGACGGAGGAGCCGTAGCGAACCTTGGCGAGTCTCGGCCCGCAACGTCAGCTGGGTGGTCCCGGCCGCGACGACCGGCGCCGGGGTCGTGCTCGGCGGGGCGTCGGCGGCGAGCACGGTGCGCAGCAGGCGGTTGGCGGAACCGAGCAGGCTCGTCAGCACGCCGAGGATCGAGTGGTCGAGCAGTGCGCCGCTGACCTGGGCCGGGGTCGCGGTCGGTGCGCCCTGCAGGTACAGCGCGACCGCGCCGGCGACGTGCGGGGCGGCCATCGAGGTACCGGAGTAGGTGGCCGTCGCGGTGTCGCCGGTGTTGACGGCGGAGACGATCCGGTCGCCCGGGGCGAACATGTCCACGCAGGAGCCGTAGTTGGAGAACCCCGCCCGGGCGTCGGTCTTGGTGCTGGCGCCGACGGTGAGGGCGGCCGGCACGCGGGCCGGGGACTCGCCGCAGGCGTCGACGTTGTCGTTGCCGGCCGCCGCGACGACGACGACGCCGGCCTTGATCGCGCGGTTCACCGCGGCGTCCAGCGAGGTGGACGGCGAGCCGCCGAGGCTCATGTTGACCACGGCCGGCTTGCCGTTGGCCTGCTTCTGGCGCGACGACCCAGTCCAGCGCGGAGATGATCCCGGACGTGCTGCCGACGCCGTCGCAGCCCATCACGCGGACCGGGACGAGGGTGACCGCCTTGGCCACGCCGTACTTGGTCCCGCCGACGGTGCCGGCCACGTGGGTGCCGTGGCCGTTGCAGTCGCCCGTGCCCTTGCCGTCGTTGATGACGGTGTAGCCGGGGGCGAGCCGGCCGGCGAAGTCGGTGTGGCTCGCGCGGATGCCGGTGTCGAGGATGTAGGCGTTCACCCCGGTGCCGGTCGCGCCGTAGGAGTACGCGTTGTTCAGCGGCAGCGCGTTCTGGTCGATGCGGTCCAGGCCCCAGCTCGGGGCGGGGGACTGGGTGCCGGAGATCCGGACCTCGTAGTCCGGCTCGACCGAGACGACGTTCGGGTCGGTCCGCAGTTCGGCGGCTGCCTCGTCGGACATCCGGGCGGCGAACCCGCGCAGTGTCTTGGAGAAGTCGGCGCCGAGCGCGGCGCCGAGGGCGTCCGCGCTCCTGCGGGCGCGGGCCGCGGCCGAACCGGTCGGGTCGGTGACGACGATCCACTGGCCGGGGATCGCCTTGGCTCCCGCCATCAGCCGGGGCCGCGACCGCGGGCTGGTCGGACGTGGCCGCGGCGGTCGCGGGAGTCAGCGAGGTGAGGCCGAAGGCGCTCATGCCGAGCGCGGCGAGGCCACACCGGACAAGCGCTGCCGAGCGGTGCGACGTCGGGGGGAGGACGTCGGGAGGGACTTGGGCACAGGCACTCCACCGAGGGGGGTCGGGACTAAAGTCCCCTTCGGCAGGACCTAGGTCGGACGTGAGACCAAGCTCCTTGATCATCCGTCGCGACCGGCGAGCAAAGACACCCGGAACGGGCGCAGCTCCCCTATAACGATGCCCTCGGCGACCGCCGGATCGGCGTTCATGATCGCTGCGGCCGCGGTTTCGTCGGGTGCGCGCAGCACCGCGATGCCGGTGTTGACCGGGCCCAAGGTCGGTCCGGCCAGGACCAACGTCCCGTCCGCGAGCAGTCGCTGCAGATGGGCGAAATGCCGGCCGAACACCTCCTGCTCGGCTTCGGTCATCGTCGCGGCGAAATTCTCGCGCGGCGCGTGCAGGAAGTAGATCCACTCCGGCTGGTCCGCGGCGGTCGGCTCGGTCATGGGCGGCAGCGTGCCCGATCGGGCCCCGGACGCGGAAGGGCGGCGCAGGCCCCGTAGACCCACGCCGCCGTATTTCCCCGATCCCCCGAGTTACTCCCCCGTGCACGGGACGCGAGTCCCGCCTCGGCGTGCGTCCCGGTCCAGCCCCCCACGAACCGGGTCCGGGACGCGCGCCGAAGTTCTGGTGTGCCCCACTTCTTCGCCGCAGCCGCCGGAGCCAGGACCGGCTCGATCGCGTCCCAGCGCGAGATCTCGCACCCGTTCGCGCGGGAGAACTTCGCGTCGACGCCCGCGCCGTTCCAGGTTCCGACCACGGTGGCCGTCTGCGGGCCGCCGTAGATGAAGGTGCACATCTCGTCCTTCGCCGGCTTCGCGAACGGGTCGGAGTCCGACTGCTCGGCGGTGGCGAGGGAGGTGCAGGCGTCGGCCGCACGGGGGTGGTCCCCGCCGGTCGGTTCGCAGCTCAGCTGCATGACCACCGGCGCGGACTTGTCGTCGGCGCGGTAGGTCACGGTGAGCTTGGTGGCCGGCGCCGTGTCGTCAGGACCCAGCAGGTCGAGCGGCAGGCCAGGAATCGGCTGCGGCATCGGGGCCGCCTCCGGGAGCGACAACGCGTGGGCGGCGGTCAGGGATCCGGTGAACCCGACCACGACGACCCCGGCTGCGACGAGCACGTTGACGTATCGCATAGGACCTGAGACGCGGAGTAACCGTGTCCGGTTCCGCCGGATCCGGGCGGAAAGTTCCAAGAACAGGCAAAGCCGCCCGAGCCGTTCCGGACGCCCGGGGAGCACCCCGGGGAACGGCGGAAGAATGCGGACATGCCCCCACATGTACCCGAGATCGAGGTCTCCGGCATCCCCGCCGACGCCTATCTGCTCGATGTCCGCGAGCCCGTCGAATGGGCTGGCCGGCCACGTCGAGAGGCGCCGTCCACATCCCGATGAACGACGTCCCGGCCCGGCTCGGCGAGATCCCCGCGGACGGCCGAGATCTACGTCATCTGCAAGGGCGGCGGCAGATCTGCCCAGGTCACGGCCTATCTGAACCAGAAGGGCCGACGCGCGATCAACGTCGCCGGCGGCATGCTCGCCTGGGCGACGTCGGGCAAGCCGATGGTCAGCGAGAACGGTGAGGCCCGTACGTGTACTGAGCCGGACTCGCCCGAGCGAACATGACCCGTCTAGCGGAACTCGAAGACTCCGCTAGATAAAGCTGAGGTCGCCTCGAGCCGAAGGGCGACACGTCGAGGCTTCGATACGGCGATCTACGGAATTCGCTAGAGACGCCCATACCGTCGAAGTCATGGATCCCGTCCGCAACCCGTACGCCCCCGGCGCGGGGCAGCGCCCGCCCGAACTGGCCGGCCGTGACCGCGAGCTGGCCGACTTCGACGTCGTGCTGGAACGGGTGGCCCGGGGCCGCCCCGAGCGCAGCATGGTGCTCACCGGGCTGCGCGGGGTCGGTAAGACCGTGCTGCTCAACGCCATGCGCTCGGCCGCCATCGGGCGGCTGTGGGGGACGGGCAAGATCGAGGCCCGCCCGGACCAGTCGCTGCGCCGCCCGATCGCCGGGGCGCTGCACATGGCGGTGCGGGAGCTGGCGCCGCGCCATCGCGACCCGGACCGGGTGGACGCCTTCCTCGGCGTGCTCAAGGCGTTCGCGCTGCGCGACGCGCCGGCCACGACCGGCCGGGGCCGGGCCAGCGCCCGGGCCTGGGAGCCGGGTATCGACGTCCCGGCGGCGCGCGGCCGGGCCGATTCCGGCGACATCGAGATCGACCTGGCCGAGCTGCTGACCGACGCGGCATCGGTGGCCACCGACGTGGGGTCGGGGATCGCGCTGTTCCTCGACGAGATGCAGGATCTGGGCCCGGCGGACGTCTCCGCGCTGTGCGGGGCCTGCCACGAGCTGTCCCAGTCCGGATCGCCCCTGATCGTGGTCGGGGCCGGCCTGCCGCACCTGCCGGCGGTGCTCTCGGCGAGCAAGAGCTACTCCGAGCGGCTGTTCCGGTACGCGCGCATCGACCGGCTGGACCGGGCGGCCGCGGACCGGGCGCTGCGCGCGCCGGCCGAGGCCGAGGGGGCCGCCTTCGACGAGGACGCGCTGCGGGTGCTCTACGAGCTCTCGGACGGCTACCCCTACTTCGTGCAGGCGTACGGCAAGGTCGCCTGGGACGCCGCGCCGGCGTCGCCGATCACCGCGGGGGACGTGAAGGTCGCCGCACCGGAGGCCGAGGCGGAACTCGCGGTCGGGTTCTTCGGCAGCCGGTACGAGCGGGCGACTCCGGCCGAGCGGGACTACATGCGCGCGATGGCGGCCCTGGGATTGACCACCGACGACGGCCCGGTGCCGACCGCCGAGGTGGCGCTGGCGTTGGGCCGCAAGCCGTCGAGTCTGTCCCCGGCCCGGGACGGGCTGATCAAGAAGGGACTGGTGTTCGCCGGTGAACGCGGATCGGTGGCCTTCACGGTGCCGCACTTCGGGCGGTTCCTGCGCTCCCAACCCTCCTGATGCCTCACCATGAACGCCATGGCCCAGGGGGAGTCGGCTCAGCCGGAGATCGTCGGCCACCGCGGGTCCCGCGAGGGCGTGTACGAGCACACCCTGGGCGCCTTCCGGAAGGCGATCGCCGACGGCGCTGACGCCCTCGAGTGCGACATCCGCCTGACCGCCGACGGGCAGCTGGTCTGCCTGCACGACCGTCGCCTGGAGTTCGTCTCCGGCGAGCGCGGCGTGGTCTCGACGATGACGCTGGAGGAGTTGCGCGCGGTCCGGTTCGGCGCCCGCCGGCGCTGGCGGACGGCTGATCGCTGGCGCGGTGGCCGCCCGGTGGCGCCCCCGGCCGACGCGGCCGCCGACGACACCCGCCTGGTGGCGCTGCGCGAGCTGCTGGAGCTGGTCGCCGCCGCGGGCCGTCCCGTCGGCCTGCTGATCGAGATCAAGCACCCGACCCGCTACGGCGGCCGAACCGAGGCCCGGCTGGTCGAGTTGCTCGCCGAGTTCGGACTGGACCGGCGCGTCCTCGACGCCAACGGGCGCCCGGCGGTGCGCGTGATGAGCTTCGCCGAGGTGTCGATGCGGCGGATGCGCCGGCTCGCTCCCGAGTTGGACCTGGTCTACCTCATGGGCCGGTTGCCCCGGCGCTACCGGGACGGCTCCCTTCCGCCCGGCGTGCGGATCGCCGGCATCGGCATGGAGATCGTGCGTACCGACCCCGGCTACATCGGCCGCGCGCACGCGCGGGGCCACCAGGTCAGCGTCTGGACCGTGAACGAACCGGACGATGTGCAGCGCTGCCTGGACGCGGGCGTGGACAGCATCACCACCGACCGGCCGCGGGCCGTGCGCGCGCAGGTGTTCGCGGCCCGGTGATCTCTCCGGGCTAGGGTCTTGCCCCATGAGTAAGGCCTCCCGCGCGCGCCGCGCCGCTGACCGTGAATCCTTCGTCCTGCGTCCCTTCGAGGGCATGGCCTCCGAGTGCGACCTGGTCGCCATGCGCGAGATCGTGCCCGCGGCGACGACGCCGCTGACCCTGATCGGCGACTACGCGGACCGGACCGTCACTGCGGTCACCGTGCTCCCGCTCGCCCTGCCCTGCCTGACCCGCTCGGACGGAAGCGTCCTGGTCGCGATGCAGACCCAGGTGTCGGCCGGGGACGCCAGCCGCCAGGTCGCGGCGGCGTTGATCGCGGCGCTGAACATCGAGGCCGGCGCCACGCCGACCAACGCCGACATCCTGCCCGACACCCCACCGCTGCAGACCCTGCTGGACCCGGCGGTCCCGCTGGAGATCACCGTGCACGACGGCTTCGAGTTCTGGGTGGAGAACCCGGACGAGATGACCGACGAGGTGAAGGCCTCCCTCGAGCAGGCCAACAGCGCCGCCCCGCCCACCGTGCGGCTGTCCTCGGTTCCGGCGGCGTACTGGAGCGACGAGGGCGAGCGCGCCTGGGTGCGCTGGGTGATGCCGCACGAGGAGTACCCGCTGCTCAACGCCTTGGCCCGGTTGCACGCCGCCCGGGCCGACGGCATCGGCGAGGGCAGCCGCTACGTCGGTTCGTTCCGCTGCCACGGCCTGCTCGCCCCGGTGTGGGAGGTGCCCAAGGGCACCCCGGCCGAGGCCTTCGAGGAGGGCGCGGCCGCCTACTCGACGCGACTGGAGGAGGCGCTGGCCAACTCCGAGCCGCTGACCTCCGCGGAGCGCCGGGCCCGCGACGGGCTGGCCAACCGGCAGCTCACCATCCGCTGAGTCGGTCCGCCCTGCCGGATCGCTTGAGTGGAATGACGCGGTGACCGGGGTCGCGGTCGTCATCCCGGCCAAGGACGAACAGGACCGGGTGGCCACCACCGTCCGGGCCGCGGCGGCGATCCCCGGCGTCGACCTCGTGGTCGTCGTCGACGACGGGTCGTCCGACCGCACCGCGCAGGTGGCCCGCGCCGCCGGCGCGCGCGTCGTGGCGCACGCCCGCAACCGCGGCAAGGCCGCCGCGATGGAGACCGGGGCGGCGGCCGTCGCCGCCGCCGACGACCCCCGCGATCCCCGGCTGCTGCTCTTCCTCGACGCGGACCTCGAGGGCAGCGCCGAGGCCGCCGGGGCGCTGGTCCCGCCGGTGCGGGACGGCGAGGCCGACATGTCGATCGCGATCCTCCCGCCGCAGCGCACTGCGGGCGGCGGCCACGGCTTCGTGGTGCGGGCCGCCCGGTCCGGGATCGCCCGCGCCACCGGCTTCACGCCGACCCAGCCGTTGTCCGGCCAGCGCTGCCTGACCCGTCCCGCGTTCGAGGCGGCCCGGCCGCTGGCGTCCGGGTTCGGGGTGGAGACCGCGCTCACCATCGACCTGCTGAAGGCCGGGCTGCGCGTGCGCGAGGTGGAGTGCGACCTGCACCACCGGGTCACCGGCAAGGACTGGCGCGGGCAGCTGCACCGGCTCAAGCAGTACCTGCACGTGCAACGTGCGCTGCGCCGCCGTAAGCGCCGGAAATGACGGGTCGTCAGGCGCGCTCGCGGGCCCAGATCCCGGCCCAGATCGCGACCAGCAGCGGACCGCCCGCGACCAGCGCGACGGCCGGCACGATGACGCCGGAGTCGTTGACCGCGAACCCGATCATCGCCGTGCACAGGCAGGCCAGCAGCAGAGGGCGCAGCACCGGGTCCGCGTTCTGTGCCCTGGCCAGGCCGTGCAGGCGCAGCGTGTCCGGCCGGAACAGGGCCAGCAGCACGAGCACGACCAGCGGCACCGTGGCCAGCACGATCACCGGGGCGTCGACCAGCAGCCCGAGGTTGGCGTCCAGCTTGCGGCCGATCACCTCCAGGCCCTCGCCGTCGAGGACGTCCTGCACGAACCGGCCCAGATGTGATCGGTCGGCCGCGTCGCGGCGCCAGTCCAGCAGCGCGATCGCGGCGGCCACCGCGACCGTCGCGACGCCGGCGGCGAGCATGCGCCAGACGGTGATCCGGACGCCGGAGACACCGGCCGCGAGCACCGCCACCCCGGGCAGCAGCGCGAGCACCCCGCCGAAGTCGGCACCGAAGTCCGGCCAGCCGTCCACCAGCGCGGCCAGGCCGCCGATCGCCAGCACCATCACGCCGGCGGCCTGGAGGCGGCTGTGGCGGACCAGGTAGGTCGCGGCGCCGGCGGCGGTCACCAGCGCACTCACCGCGAACACGGCGAAGGCGATGTTCCCGAAGCCGTAGAACCGGCCGGCGATCAGCGGGGACAGGCCGAACAGGCTGTTGAGCTGCAGGCGGGAGCCCAGCATCACGTCGAGACCGAGCGCGGCGACGGTGATCACCCCGACCGCGGTCGCGGGGCCGTAGGGGTGGCGCCGCCAGGGCCCGGTGCGGGCCAGGGCGGCGATCGCCACCGACCCGGCGAGGACGATCGCCCACAAGGTCAGCGCCGGATGCCCGGCCCCCCGCCACGGCAGCAGGTTGGCGAGCACGGTGGCGGCCGGCGCCGCACCGAACCCCAGGCCGACGAGGGCGACCAGACGGGCGCACCCCCGGCGGTCGAGCCGGCCGGCGCGCAGGGCCAGCCCGGCAGAAAGGTAGAGCAGCAACTGCCCGCCGATCAGCACCACGAAGAACGGGACGAAGACGTCCAGCACCACCTGGGCCGCGATGTCGCGGCGCTCCATCTCCCGGACCGCGCTCGGGGTGCTCTCGATCCGGGCCCGGAACTGGAGCGCGTTGCCGTCCAGGTCGGCCGGCACCGGGCCCCGCATCAGCGTCGGCGTCAGGTCGGTGAGGGCGACGATGCCGGTCCGCCGGGTCGACTCACTGCGCAGCCAACCGCGGCGCAGCCCCTTCAGACCCTCGTCGCCGGCTTCGATCATCAGGACGGACAGGTGGGCGCGGTCCGGGTCGCTGTCGGCGATGCCGGCCACCACCAGAGCGCTCCTCGGCAGGGCGTCGCGCAGATCCGCGACGACCTGGTCGACGCGGTGCAGGGTCGGGATCCGGTCCGGACCCAGCGGAAGAGCGCCGGCATCGATCAGCAGCAAGTCCGTGCAGCCCTTGGCGGGCAGGCGCGCCAGGTCGTCCGCGTAGGTGGCCCGGACCCGCCCGTCGGCGTCGGCAAGGGCCACGGCGGCGCCGGGTCCCACGGCGCAGCGCAGGGTGTCGGAGGTCGTTGCGATCACGCCGGGGCGGGCGCCGGCCAGCGTGCCCCAGACCGGGTCGTACGAGTGATCGGCGTTGGGGGCGACCAGCGCGGCCCAGTCCGGCACGGTCGCGGCCGGACCGTTGACCTGCGGCGTCGGCAGCGGCGCGCAATCGCCCCCGGGGCGCGGGCCCACCGACCGGGCGCCGGAGTTCAAGGTGAGCCAGCCCTCCAGCGGGCAGGTCGTGGGCTCGACGGTGCGCACCGAGAGTGCCGCCAGCGCGGAGTCGCGCGCGAGCAGCACCAGGCCCGGGGTCGGGATCTCGCCCTGGATGTCGGACCAGCGCAGCCCGGGGATGCCGACGACGACGACGGCCGGATCCGGTGCGCCGTCCGGGAAGATCGGAGGGTGGGTCGCGGCGGCGCTCTGCGGCACCGCGGTCAGCACGCCGGCGACGGCGAGCACCGCGAGGGCGGCCCCGCACGCTCGCCGGAGCCTCCCCACCCCGATCCCCTCGATTCACTCGCGCGCCGATGTGCCGTTCACCCTAGGGGCGAGCCTTAGCCTGAGGACGTGACTGATCCGGTGAGCCTGGCCGCGGCGGGGACCTCCGGGCTCGCGCTGCTCTTCGCCGCCGGCGCCCATCTGAGGTTCCGTCGGTTGCGCAAGGCCTGCTCCCTGCTGCAGGGCGACGCCGAGCACAGTTCGTTCATCGTCGCTGTCTCCCGGCAGACCGCCGAGACCGAGCGCCTGCGCGCCGAGGTGGCCCGGCTGCACCGCGAGTTCGACCAGTTCCGCGTGGCCCTCGACGAGTCCATCCGCCGGGTCGCGGTCCTGCGCTACGACGCGTTCGGCGAGATGGGCGGACGGCTGTCCTGGTCGGTCGCGCTGCTGGACGACCATTCCGACGGCGTTGTGCTCAGCGCGCTGGTGAACCGCTCGGAGAGCCGCTGCTACGTCAAGACGATGCGCCGCGGGGTGCCGGACATCCGGCTCACCCCGGAGGAGATCCAGGTCGTCGACGCCGCCCTGCGCCCGGGCACCCGCAACGGCTCGGTGCGCATCCCCAACCCGGCCAAGCCGCCGGTGTACACCGCCCGCTGACGCCCCGTCAGACAACCACAAAGCGTGTCACGCCTTGTGGTTGTTTCACAGGTCAGGTCATCGCGTCGGTGCCGGGCGGGATGCGGACGATCAGCGCCTTCGGCTCGACCACGATGGTCATCTCGTTGCTCGGCTCGAGCAGGTCACCGTCGATCTCGCGGGGCCAGACCCGGTCGACGGCGATGTGGATGCGCCGGCCGCGGAAGTGCTTGATGCGCGAGGCCCGCGCCTTCGGCTTACGGCCGGCCACGTGCAGGCCGAGCATCAGCCAGTGCCGCAGAGACTTGGGCACCATCACCGCGACGTCGAGGATGCCGTCGTCCGGGACCGCCTCGGGCATCAGCACCATGCCGGCCTGCAGCTTGCCCACGTTGCCGATGACCACCCCGCGGGCGCGCAGCTCGACCGGGTCGTCGTCGTCGACGGTGATGGTGACGTGCGCCCGCCGGTCGAACAGGTGCTTGGCGGCCGAGATCGCGTAGGCCGGCCAGCCGATCCGCTTCTTCAGCTTCTCCGGGGCGTCCATGATCATCGCGGCGTCCAGCCCCATGCCGGCCATCACCGCGAAGCGGTGCGTCTCGTCGACCCGGCCGACATCGATCTTGCGGTCCATGCCGAGCAGGCCGATCCGTAGGCAGGCGTCCCGGTCCGGGGGCAGATGCAGGTTGCGGGCCAGCAGGTTGCCGGTGCCGGCCGGCAGGATCGCCAGCGGGACACCGGTGCCGGCCAGGCCGGAGAGCACGCTCATGATCGTGCCGTCGCCGCCGCAGGCGAAGACCACGTCGGCGCCGCCGTCGGCCGCCGCCTTCGCGTGACCGTGCCCGAGTTCGTCGAGCCGGGTCTCGAGCCACCACGGCTGATGCCAGCCGGCCGCGGCCAGGTAGGCGGAGACGGCCAGGCGCTCCTCCTCCATGTCCGCGACCTTGGTCGGGTTCACGATCACCGCCGCCCGGCGCCGGTCCGGCAGGGAGATGTCGTCCATGGCGACCGGGCGCTGCTCGAAGCTGCCGCCGAGCAGGACGTAGCGGGTGGCGACGCCGACCGAGAGCGCGCCGGCCGCGATCGAGACCACGATCTCCTCGAGGCGGTACTCGCCGAGGTAGAGCTGGCTGATGCCGACGCCGAGCACCAGGATCCACGGCGCGATACCGCCGATGCTGCGCCGGACCGGAGTGCGCAGCCGGCGGCCGAGCACGACCGAGATCGCGCCGTAGGTGGCCGCGGCCAGCCCCGAGGCTGCCGCCGGGAAGCTGGTGCCCGGGACCGCAGCGCTGGCCACGACCAGGACGAGCCCGGCGATCAGCATCGCGGAGAGCAGGAAGACGCTCTCCCGCCAGCGCCGGAATCCGACCCGCATGCCGGCCACGATCAGCACCACCGGCGGCACCGCGACGGCCGCCGTGCCGAGCGCCTCGACCGAGCGGGCCAGCCCGCGCCAGCCGTCGTGGGCCTCGTACTTCCACTCCGGCCCCGGCCACTGGTGCATCACCAGACCGGCCACGGTCAGCACCGCGGTCAGCACGACGACCGGCACGCAGAGGCGTCGGACGAGGCGCACCAGGTCGGGCGTCATGTGGGGAAAAGTACCCGGCAGTAGGGGAGTCCCCCCAACTCCGAGCGTCGCCCGGCGTGATCGGATGACGGAGTGAGCGCTTCGGTGGGACGTCCGCGCGCGGTGGCCTCCGACCTGGACGGCACCCTGCTGCGCACCGATCTGACCATCTCCCCGCGCACCCGTAAGGCGTTGGCCGACGTCGAGGCGGCCGGAATCCTGCTGGTCTTCGTCACCGGCCGCCCGCCGCGCTGGATTCATCCGGTGGCGGAGCAGACCGAGCACCGCGGCCTGGTCATCTGCGCCAACGGGGCGCAGGTCTACGACCTGCACACCGAGAAGGTGGTGCAGGAGGACCTGATCAGTCCGGAGACCCTGGTGCAGGTGGTCGGGATGATCCGCGGAGCCATCCCTGGCGTCACCTTCGGGATGGAGTACGGCGATCAGTTCGCCTACGAGTCCGCGTTCCCGATGGAGGACAAGTGGTCCAGCCCTGACCACCGGATGGTGCCCGCCCAGGATCTGTTGCTGCGCCCCGGGGCGAAGCTCATCATGCGCCACGACGCGCAGACCTCCGACGAGCTCGCCGACACCCTCCAGCAGGTCGTCGGCGGCCTGATCGAAATCACCCACTCCTCCTACCAGGGACCGGCCTTCATCGAGGCCTCCGCCGGTGGCGTGACGAAGGCGACGGCCCTGGCCCGGCTCTGCGAGTCGCACGGCATCGGGCCGGAGGACGTCGTCGCGTTCGGCGACCAGCGCAACGACCTGCCGATGCTGGGCTGGGCCGGCCGCCCCTACGCGATGGCCAACGCCCACCCGGAGGTGCTGGCCGCGGTGGCGAACCACGCCCCCGGTAACGACGAGGACGGCGTGGCCGTCGTCCTCGAGGAGCTGCTGGGCGCCTGACGTCTCGTCAGACCTGTGGATAACAACCGTTAGGCGTGACACGCCTAACGGTTGGTCCGCCGGCTACAGGTACTGGCCTTCCCCGACTCCCATGGGGCGGCCGGCACCGGCGTCCATGCCCATCGGCGGACCGCCGGGCAGCTGGCGGCGCATCTGCTCCAGCTGGGCGCGGGCGGCCATCTGCTGGGCGAACAGGGCGGTCTGGATGCCGTGGAACAGACCCTCCAGCCAGCCGACGAGCTGGGCCTGCGCGATCCGCAGCTCGGACTCGCTCGGCACCTGACCCTCGCCGAAGGGCAGCGAGAGCCGGGACAGCTCCTCGACCAGCTCGGGCGCGAGACCCTGCTCGAGCTCCTTGATCGTGGACAGGTGGATCTGCGCCAGGCGGATCCGGCTGGCCTCGTCGAGCGGCGCGCTCTTCACCTCGTCGAGCAGCTGCTTGATCATGCTGCCGAGGCGCATCACCTTGGCGGGCTGCTCGACCATCTGCGTGATCGACTGCTCGTCGGTGCCGTCGTCCGGGGGGCCCTCGACGGCCATCCCGGCCGGCGTCACCACCAGTACGCGCTGGTCGGTGTTCTCTTCGGTCTGCTGCTCGCTCATGTCGGCCATCCTTCCTGATGCCCTAACGCTCAACTGCGAGCAGGACCTTCCCGACGTGCTCACTAGCCCCTACTACCCGGTGGGCCTCGGAAGCCTCCGTGATCAGGAGCACCCGGTCGATCACCAGCCGCAGCTCCCCGGAGGTGATCAGCGGCACCACGTGTTCGGCGACCGCGGCGACGATGGCGGCCTTCTCGGCCACCGGGCGGGCACGCAGCGAGGTGGCGAGCACGGCGGCCCGCTTGCCGAGCAGGGTGCCGAGGTCCAGCTCGGCCTTGACCCCGCCCTGCATCCCGATCACGACCAGACGGCCGTTCACCGCCAGGGCCTCGACGTTGCGGCCGAGGTAGGCCGCGCCCATGTTGTCGAGGATCACGTCGGCACCGCCCGCCGCCCGCGCCGCCTCGACGAAGTCGTCCTCGTTGTAGTTGATCAGCACCTCAGCGCCGAGGTCGGCGCAGCGCTTGAGCTTCTCGGCGCTGCCCGCAGTGACCGCAACCCGGGCGCCGGCTGCCTTGGCCAGCTGGATCGCCGTGGTGCCGATCCCGCTCGCGCCGCCGTGCACCAGCAGCAGTTCGCCGGGACGCAGATTGGCCAGCATGAACACGTTCGACCAGACCGTGCAGGCCACCTCGGCCAGACCGCCGGCATCCCGCAGGCTCATCCCGGCCGGGCGGGGGATCAGCTGGCCCACCGGGACCGCGACCAGCTCGGCGTACCCGCCGCCGGCCAGCAGCGCGGCCACTTCGTCGCCGACCGCCCATCCGGTCACGCCCTCGCCCAGGGCCACGATCCGGCCCGAGCACTCCAGGCCGGGATAGGGGGAGGCGCCGGGTGGCGGGTTGTACCGGCCCTGGCGTTGCAGGAGGTCGGCGCGGTTGACCGCGGTCGCGGCCACCTCCACCAGCACTTCGAGGGGGGCGGGCTCGGGATCGGGGACCTCGGTCCACTGCAGAACCTCGGGTCCGCCCGGCTCGGTGATCGTGATCGCGCGCATGGACGGGACGCTATCTCCACGGGATCAAAGTGGATCATGGGGTGTTTTGGGACAATTTGGACAAATGGGGTGATCGTTACGCGTTGAGTCCCGAGGGGCAGCACCTGAGGATGCTTCTCATCCGGGGTTCGTGCCGACGGCCCCGGGCAATCACGCCGAAGGGGCGCTGAGAGCCATGACCCAGACCATCGTCCGGACCACGTTCGCCGCGACCTTCGCCGCGGGACTGATGCTGCTCGCCTGGCCGGCCGCCGCGGCTGATCTCGCCGACCCCGAGACGACCACCGAGAACGGCAGGACCGTCCTCGCGGTCCATGCCGACGAGACGTCCTTCACCTTCCTGCCGCAGGGGGAGGCGCCGACTACCGAGGAACCGGACCGGCCCCCGACGGCCGGCGACGGCTTCGCCTTCACCGAGGACCTGCTCCAGGACGGCACTCGGGTGGGCACCACCAAGGTGCGGTGCACGTTCACCTCCGTCACCGAGACCGCCGGGGCGCAGAGGTGCGACGGCACGCTCACCTTCCCCGACGGCGCCATCCGGGTCCTGGACGACATCGAATGGAGCGCGGACAAGCCTGAGGGCCAGCCCGAAGTCTTGGACATCGTCGGCGGCACCGGCGCCTACGAAGGCGCGATGGGCACGCTCACGGTCACGAACCAGACGGACGACGGGGCGAGCGACCTGACGCTGCGCTTCACCACCGGTGGCGGTCAGGTCGACGCGGTCCCGGCCGGCGGCGCGCAGACCGGTGGCGGTCTGGGCGGGGACGGCATTCCCGTCGCGCTGTTCGCCATCGGCGCCGCGGCGATCGTCACCGGCGCCGGCATCACCGGGCTGGGCCGCCGGGTCAAGGGCCGCTGACGCCCGCTGCCGACAGCTCGCCAGACCCACACGACACCCGGGGGATCGATGAAAGTTCCCGCAACACGGCTCCTGCTCGCCGGCGCGCTCGCCGGCGGGCTCGGCCTGGCGCTGCCGGCCATCGCGCTGGCGAGCGATCTCGCCGCGCCGGATGTCACGGTCGCCGGCGGCGTCACCACGATGGAACTGGACTCCACCCAGACCGGGTCCATGTTCATCCCCAAGAACGGCTCGCCCACCGACGAGTTCCCGGACGAGGCGCCCGCGGTCGGCGACGCGGTCTCCTTCTCCGAGTCGCTGTACCAGGACGGGACGCTGGTCGGGACCGACAAGGGCGTGTGCACCTTCGAGGCCTTCGGCACCCTGGCCTGCAAGGTGATCGTCACCTTCGCCGACGGCACGCTGAACGTGGCCGGCCGGATCGCCGAGGACGCCGAAGGCCCCGGCGCCTTCGACCTGGTCAGCGGAACCGGGGCCTATGAAGGTGTGGACGGCGGAGCTAGCGTCGTGGACGTGGACGAGACCCACGCGACCATCACCCTGCGCTACACGGTGCCGCCCACCCAGGTCTCCGTCGTGCCGGCCGGAGGCGCGGAGACGGGCGGCGGCGAGCGGACCGGCGGCGGCACGGATGCGGTGCTGCTGATCGGGGTCGGCATCGCCGCGGTCGCCGGCTCGATCGGACTCTTCGCCGCGGCCCAGGTGGCCGGGCGTCGGGACTGACCGGGCGCGGTGGTGACTGGCAAACGTGCCTCGCGGATCCTCACCGGGTTCGGCCTGGTGATCCTCACCGGCGGTGTCTACACCGTCACGGTCGGCGTCGCCGCCAAGGCGGAGGCTCCCCGGATCGAGGCGCCCTACGTGGTCTCGGCGGACCGCCCGCTCGCGGACGTGACGCCGCCGATGATTCCGCCGTCCCCACTTGCGCGCTCACTGCCGGTGGCGCTGGTGATTCCCAGGCTCGGGGTCCGCAGCCCCATCGGTGAGGTGGGACTGGGACCGGACGGGCAGATCGAGGTCCCGGCGGGCCCGGCGTACAACCACGCTGCCTGGTACCGCTACTCCCCGACGCCGGGGGAGCGCGGGCCCGCGGTGATCGAAGGCCACCTGGACACCCCGGAGGGTGCGCCATCCGTCTTCTACGGGCTGGCCCTGCTCTCCGCCGGGGACGAGGTGGAGGTGGCTCGCGCCGACGGCAAAACGCTGATCTTCCGGATCACCGAGGTCGCCCGCTACGCCAAGGACGCGTTCCCGACCCAGGCGGTCTACGGCGACCTGGACCACCCGGGCCTCCGGCTGCTCACCTGCGGAGGATCGCTCGACGACGAGGGCAATTACCGCGACAACGTTGTGGTGTTCGCCACCCTCGTCGCGGCGAGCGATCCGGTGGAGTCGGGGACATCGGAGCGCACGGGCTACCGTCTGCAGTCATGAGTCTGGACGCGTTCCCGGGAGCGATCCGGGTCGAGGACTACGTCAAGCGCACCTACGACGCCTGCCTGCAGCACGGGCTGGTCTCGGAGAAGACCCTGGCGATGGTCGGGGTCTGCCGCGACGAGCTCACCGACGCACTGACCGAGCCGATCCGGGCCGCCTGGGGTCCGCCCTTCCGGATGAGCGGCATGGCCGGGATGCTCTTCCTCGGCCAGGCCGGACTGCGCGCCGCCCAGTTCCACGCGCCGGGCGCGGACGGCCGCCAGCGGTACGTGGTCTACGCGATGCCGCACGTCGGGATCGACGACGACGGCCGCGTCGGTTACGTCCGCCGGCCGGGCCAGGACGTCACGACCACCGCCTGCGGTGCCCTGATGGCGTTCCGGGCGGAGCTGGAGTCCGGTCGCGTCAACAGCGAGGTGGATCCGTACGACCTCGAGATGAGCCTGATGCGCCAGCGGCTCCTCCGCTCGATCACCTACGGAGCGGTGCCGAGCATCGCGGAGCTGACCACGATCACCCGGGACGTGATCCTTGACGACCTCGGGCGGACCGCGGCCCGGATGCACAGCTGGGGGGATGCCGACATCGGGGTGTTCTCCGGCATCCACATCCACACGTCGGACGGGGACTACGTACAGCCCGGCCATTCCTCCGTCCGCGTCGCCGGCAGCGGCGACAACCCGGTGGAGATTTAGCCGCGGTGACTTCGGGGTAAGAGCGCCCGCGACATGACCCGGCGCGCCCACCGTCACCTGCGGCTGCCCGCGGACGACCGGACCCCGGCCCTCGCCCGCGCAGCCGTGCGCCAGGTATTGCTCGCCGGCGGTCGGGGGGACCAGCTGGACGAGGCGTTGCTGCTGGTCAGTGAGTTGTCGACGAACGGCATCGTGCACGCCGGGACCCCCGTCGAGGTCGACGTGCTGGCCGACGAGAACGGGGTCACGATCACGGTCTCGGACCAGAAGACCGGGCTGGTCGGGATGGCGAGCGGCGTCCGCAGCGGCCCCTTCGACCTGGTCGCCGGTGGCGCCCTGGCGGTGCCGGACGACCCGCCCGAGCTCGCCGCGGTGCCGGACCCGGTCTGGGACGACACCGTCGAGCTCGAGGAACGCGGGCGCGGCCTGCTGCTGGTGGACCGCCTGGCCAGTTCCTGGGGGACCAGCCACCACGCCGCCGGCAAGAGCGTCTGGTTCAAGCTCGGCAGCGGCACTTCCACCGGCGCCGCGACGACCGATCTGCTGGAGCCCGAGTTCGACCGGCTGCTCGAGCCGGTCGGTGACCCGATCCTGACCTCGGTGCCCGATCCTCCGGCGGCGGCAGTCCCGGAGCGGGACGCGGTGACGGTGCCGCCGAACGCCTGGGTCTGGCTGGTGCACGTGCCGGAGGCACTGCGGTCCCGGCTGACCATGCCCCAGCTGGTCTCCGAGCTGCTCGAACGCCTCTGCGAGGTGACCGGGGCGGCGAGCGGATCGGTCTGGCTGGACCGCGGCGACGCCGCCGGCCAGCGCCGTCTGGCCGGCTACTCGGCACCGCACGGCCCGCGGCCCGCGGCCGGCACCGAGACGGACACCGTCTCGGTGCCCCTCCCGGTGGGTCACCCGCTACGCGGGTCGGTCGTCCTGCACCCGCCCGCCGGGCAAAGGCCGGGCCCGTACTGGCAGGAGCTGGCCTCGCTGTCCGCCCAGCGGATGGCGATCGGGATCGACGCCGAGCGACTGGAGGGCGACGAGCTGCGCCGGCGGGGCTGGCTGACCTTCCTCGCCGAGGCCAGCGAACTGCTCGCCAACTCCCTCGACCTGGACCTGACCACGGCCCTGGTCGCCCAGCTCGCCGTGCCGCGACTCGGCAGCTGGTCCGCCGTGCACCTGCTCACTCCGCGCGGGGAGCTCCGCACGGCCGCGGTGGCCCACAGCGACGAGCACGCCGTGGCACGTATCCGCGCCCTGCTCGGCGAGGCGTCCACCACCGCGGTGCGGGCCCAGCTGGAGCAGGTGCTCGGCGACGGCCGCCGCGGTCACCATCTGCCGGAGAGCTGGCCGGGGTGGCGATGCCGCTGGTGGCCCGCGGCCGGGCGATCGGCGTCCTCAGCGTGGGCCGTTTCCCGGACCGGGCGCACGCCGGCGAGGACGTCGCCATGATGGCCGACTTCGCGCGCCGCTCCTCCCTCGCGATCGACAACGCCACCGCGCACGCCGAGCGGATCCGGGTCGCGCACGAGCTGCAGCAGGCGTTGCTGCCGCCCGAGCTGCCGCAGGCGCCCGGCATCGAGTTCGGCGCGGTGTACGTGCCGGCCGGCACCGGTGACGTCGGTGGGGACTTCTACGACGTCTTCCCGGTCCGCCGCAACCGGTGGTTCGTCTCGATCGGCGACATCTGCGGCAAGGGCACGCAGGCCGCGGTCGTCACCGGGGTGGTGCGCGACGTGATGCGGGTGCTGGTCGGGGAGGACCGACCGGCCGAGCGCATGCTCGCCTCGCTGAACCGCTCGCTGCTTGCGCAGCCGCAACGGCCGCTACGCCACGGTCGCGGTGGCGATGGTGACCCGGCTGGAATCGCCGGAGCGGGGGCGGGTCCTGGAGGTCGCGTTGTGCCTGGCCGGGCACGACCTCCCGATCCTGGTCCGGGCCGACGGCACCACCCGTGCGGTCGGGGAGTGCGGCACCGCGGTCGGACTGGTGGAGCAGTTCGACGTCACCGAGGTGATGGTGACGCTGCGTCAGGGCGAGTCGCTGGTGTTCGTCACCGACGGCGTCACCGAGCGCCGGGACGGGTCACGGATGTACGGCACGCGCCGGCTGCGCCAGTTGCTGTCCAGCCTGGTCGGACAGCCGGCGCAGGTGATCGCCACCCGGATCAAGGAAGCGGTGCTCGGCTTCGCGCGCCGAGCCGCCGCGGGACGACATCGCGGTGCTGGTCCTGCGCAACCCGCTCTGACTCCGAAGGGCACAGCGCTAACGGAACTGACTGCCCGTCGGATCCAGCCAGGTGTCGCCGAGTCGGGCCGCGGCGTAGATGTCCTCGACCTCGGCCATGTCCAGGCGGGCGGGGAAGCCGCCGAACCAGCGGACCAGCTGGCGTCGCGGCAGCACGTCCACCCGGTTCGGCAGGTCGTAGAAGCGGACCTCGCTGACCCCGACCAGGGCGACGACGGGCGGACGAAGACCCGCAGCCCGAGCGCCCCGGACAGCACCCGGGCGCTGCGCCAGGCCTGTGCGCGGGCCTCGCTGCAGGTACGGCCAGGAGGCGCCGTGGATCTTGATCTCGTCGCCCATCACCTGGGCCTCGACCTTGTCCAGGGGTCCGTGCGGGTGGTGGGGGCGGAAGCCGCGCGTGGCCAGCGGTGTAGACGCCGGGCGGGCCGATCACCAGGTGGCTGATGGCCGGCCGGTCGGGGCCCGACCGGAATCGCGTGCAGCACTCTGCCAGCGCGGGCCGAGCCGCTCCAGGTCGACGGCGACCTTGCGCTCGGCGTTCGCGGTCTCGCGCAGCCAGGTCTCATCGGTGCGGACGCTGAGCAGCCGCTCGGCCCGAGAGCGCAGCGGGTTGTTCGCGCGCAGGTGCTGGGCCCGTTCCAGCGGGATCGCCCCGGGCGGGTTCAGGGCAAGGTCGGTGCCGGGGGTCGCCATCGCGCCCAGCGCGTTCCTTGCCATGGCCTCGAGTCTGCCTCGCCGCGGCTCAGAACACGGCGACGGCGCGGACCGGCGCGCCGTCCGCACCGACCAGCGGGAGCGGGAGCAGCCAGATCTGGGCGCCGGCGGGCACGGCGTCGAGGTGGGTCAGGTTCTCGGCGATCACCGCGCCGGTGCGGGCCAGCAGGTGGTGGCTGGGCAGCGCCGGGTCGCCGGGGCGGTCGATGCTCGGGGCGTCGATGCCGACGGTGCGCACCCCGGCGCCGAGCAGCAGGCGCGCCGCCGTCGGGTCGAGCCAGGGGTGCTCGCTGTAGCGGGGCGTGCCCCAGTGCGCGTCCCAGCCGGTGCAGAGCAACAGGACCGCGCCCGGCCGCAGGTCGAGGTCCTTGAGGTCCTCCGGGCGGATCGCGCCGGCGTTCCCGCGCAGGTCCGCGACCACCGCCGGACCGGTGAAGCGCTCCAGCGGCACCTGGTCCAGCGTGGGCAGCGCGTCGTCGACGTGGAACGGGGCGTCGACGTGGGTACCGGTCTGCGAGCCCAGGTGGATGCTGAGCACGTTGTAGCCGTGGGTCGCGATGGCGGCGGCGGGCAGGAGCGCGACCTCCGGATCGCCCGGCCAGACCGGCATCCCGGTGCGGATCGGGTGGGAGAGGTCGAGCAACCTCACCCGCGTGGGGCGGTGGGGTAGGCGCGGTCCGGGCTGATCAGCACCGCCACCCGGCCCTCGCTCGACCATCGCCCTGGTCGTAGGCGTCCCAGTCCTCATGGGTGCCGCCGCAGGCGGTGAAGATGTCGCGGAGCAGCACGCCGCAGCCGCTCGGCGTCGACGCCGGGCACCGGGTCGTCGGGGCCGATCAGCTGCGCATCGCCCTCGACGACGGCGTACTCCCAGCCGCCGCGGACCGCGACGGTGATCCGCGGGCGCTCGCGCAGGTTCGCGGCCTTGCGGGTGCCGCCGACGGCGACGAAGCCGACGACCGGTTCGCCGGTGATCGGGTGGTCCAGCACGCCGGCGTTCACCAGCGAGGACTGGATGGTGCCGTTGGCCCGCAGCGTGGACACGATGGACAGCCCGGTGTCCTTGGCGACCACCCGGGCGAAGTTCGACAGGTCGACCATGTTCAGCACGCTAGTGGCGCGCCGGGCATAGTTGCCTGCGTGGACCACTACGCGGCGCTGGGGCTTTCGCGCAGCGCCGACGCCGAGGCGGTGCGCGCGGCGTACCGCGACGCGGTGCGGCGCTGGCACCCCGACCGCGATCCCAGCCCCGAGGCGGCGGCGAAGTTCCTCGCCGCGCAGCGGGCCTTCCAGGTGCTGTCCGACCCGAGGCGCCGGGTCGAGTACGACCGGGAGACCGCCAACGGGATCGGGGACCTGCTGCTGATCCCGCTGCCGTTCCTGCGCAAGCAGGTCGACGCGGCTGGTCCGTGGCGGCAACGCCGTGCTGGCCGATCTGGCCGAGCGTCGCAAGCATCGTCCGAACGGCTGATGTCCAGACCCAACTAACGTCCACATCCGGTTCGAAACCGGGCAGATCGTGCAACCGATGGGGTAGCGACCGCGTCAATCTGGTACCGAGCGCGGCGGCGGGGGGCCGCCGCGCCGGGTCAATCAGGGGGATCCGATGCGCGTTTCGCTCGTGGGCACGACCGTTCTGGCCGCGGTGGCCGCCGCGGTGGTGCTTCCGGCCGGCGCTGCATCCGCCGGCACCGACGCCGAGGCGCCGAAGATCGTCTCCGTCTCCGCGCCGAACGAGGTGGGCAAGCGGACCGACGGCACGGCGACCTTCACCGTCGACGTCAAGGCGACCGACAACATCGAGATCTCCAAGGTCGGGGTCGGCCTGCTCGACCGGCACGATGACCAAGCCCGTGGGCGTCGGGTCGGCGACTTCGCCGAAGTCCGGCTACACCGACGCCGGCGTGTGGCAGGTCAGGGTCACCGTGCCCGCGAGCTTCGCGCCCGGTGGGTGGAAGGTCACGGCCTACGCGCTGGACAGCAGCGGCCACTACTCGAGCGGCCTGACCCAGGTGCGCGACACGGTGAACCTGAAGTGGGCCAGCCGGATCAACGGCTTCAGCGCCGCGCCGGCGCCGGTGGCCAAGAAGGTCGCGGTCGTCGGCAAGCTGCAGCGGGTCGTCGTCCGCGGGCTGGGTCGGGTACGCCGGCAAGGTCGTCACCGTGCAGTTCCAGAAGAAGGGCACGACGGCCTGGGTCACCCGCGGCACGGCGGTCACCGCCCCGAGCGGGACCTTCACCCTGACGACCAAGTCGCCGGGCAAGGGTTCCTGGCGCGCGGTGTACGCCGGCGACGCGACGTTCGCGAACGCGAAGTCCAAGATCGACACGTCCGCGGCCTCGTAGCCGCGCAGCACCACCGAGACGTTCCCGGAGCACCGGCGCCGACCTGGCGCCGGTGCTCCCGGCTTAACTCACGCCGCGCCGGGGTCGGTGCGGAAGCGGTCGTAGAAGTCGAGGAACTCCGCCGGCAGGTCAGGGTGCAGCGTCGGCTCCAGCGCGGCCGGGTCGAAGATCTGGTGGATCTTGTCGTCCTGCCACCAGTACACGTCCGGGGTCAGCGGGGCGTGGCCGTGGGCGTAGTCGTAGCCGGCGATCGCGAACAGGCCGGCGATCGATTCGACGTACGCGGTGTCGACCGGGGCGAAGGCGAGTGTGTGCCGGTTGGGCACAGCGACCAGGACGCCGTCGGGATAGGTCATCCGCGGACTGCCGAAGACACCGATGGTGTGGCGCAGGACGAGCAGTTTGCTCGCGATGAAGCCTGACTCGCCCCGCAGCACGTGCACCTCCGTGCCGTGTCCGCGAACGAGCTCGCACTCGTCCGGCCGGATCTCCAGCAGCCGCCGGCGGCCGAGCGCGCGCAGCTCCTCGACGCCCACGGTTGCGGCCTCGGTGTCGTTGATCCAGCGCACGAAATCGCCGTCCTTGTGCGCGAGCACCTCGGAGAAGCCGGCGCCGATGGGGGTCGCGTAGCGCAGGTGGGCCGACCAGTCGCGGTCCATCAACCCGAGCGGGACCAGGCGCAGGTGGACGCCTGCGCGCAGCTCGGCAGCGGTCAGCGGTTCCGGCGGCTCCGGGTACGCGCCGAGCGCGTCGTCGAGCCAGTGCGCGACCGCCTCGCGCCAGCGCGACTCGGGCTGCTGGTGGCACACCGAGCCGAGCGTGCGCAGGCCGATCTCCAGCCCGTTGGACAGGCGCAGATGCTCGGCGTACACGATCGCTTCGAAGCCGCGTTCGCCGAGCACCTCCCGGGCGTGGTCGCGGACAAGTTGGGACTGACGGGCACTCAGCCCGGGCAGTCGGTGGTCGGTGGACGTGGTGCGCGGTGGCCGCGGCATGGGATCCCCCCTCGTGTGTGGTGGGCACACGATGGCTCCGGCAGAGCCACCCGTGGGGTGGGTGCCGGGTGCCTGTGGATTGCGGAGATCCGGGCTGTGGAGAACTGGTGGTGCCCGTGTGTGAACCTGGTCGGGCCTTCGCGCGTCTTGGGGGTTACGACGGACAAGGGGACGACATGAACGGGCACTGGGGCAGGGGCGTCACCTGGGCGGCTGCGGCCGTCCTGGCGGCAGGCGTGCTGGCGGGTTGCGGCGACTCGGACGATGTCGCGGAGGGGCCGTCGAGTGGCAGCACCTCGACGCCGGCGCCGCAGGTGACCGCGGCCCCGTTCAACGCGGCCAAGCTGATCCCGGACGGCTACAAGGTCGTCTCCACCAAGGCGATGGCACTGGCCGATGGCGAGCCGGACTATCAGGTCGTGATCTCCGAGAACCCCAAGGCCAAGGTGACCGTGGCCGGCGAGGACGGCACGGGCGCGACCCAGAACGTGCAGGTCTTCGCCGTTCCGCGACGGGGCCTGGGCCGAGGTCTTCGACGCCGCCGACAAGGCCGTCCCGTACGAGATGCAGGGCGACTTCGGCGCTCCGGCGGACGTGCGCAACGAGAACCCGGACCCGGTGCTCAACCAGAAGGACCGACTCGACGGCGTAACCGCGGCGCGCGTGACCTTCGGCCCCGACCACCCGGCGCTGGTGATCTACGGCGAGGACAAGGCCAACCCGCACGTGCTCGGCGTCCTCGCCGTCGTCGACTTCCTGACCGGCAAGTCCAACCTCGACCACTACGAGATGGCCCAGGACCTGGGCAAGCCCGAGGTGACCGGCGAGCCCGACGCCGCAGGCGCTCGAGGTGCCGAACTACTGGTACCCGTGGCTGCAGGGCGGCGACCCGGCGAAGTACACCCAGACCGTCGGGATGAACTCCGACGAGGGCGTCGCGGTGATCGGGGACTCCCGCCCGTGGATCGGTGCCTGGGTCGGCGTCGACCAGAACCCCGGCGTGACCGTGAGCCGCGTGCTGGCCGGGTCCCCGGCCGAGGGCGTGCTCGAGGTCGGCGACCGGATCGCCTCGGTGAACGGAAACAACCCCGAACAGGGCCTGGGCCCGGAGCTGCTGAAGCTCAAGCCGGGCGACGAGGTCGAGCTGCTGGTGCTGCGCGGCAAGGAGAACCTGACGAAGAAGCTGGTGCTCTCCGACATGTCGAAGGCGCCGACGATCTGGCAGACGCCGGTGCCGTCGACGATCGGGGTCAAGGTCGCGCCGCTGTCCGGCCGGCCGGGGATCGCGGTGACCAAGGTGCAGCCGGGCAGCCCCGCCGCGGAGGCCGGGCTGGCCAAGGGCGACGCGATCCAGCGGGTCGGCGACGTCCCGACCGGCAGCGCGGCCGACATGGACGCCGCCCTGAACGGGCGGGCCGGCGAGGAGCTGGAGGTCGAGGTCCAGAAGACGGACGGGACCACGAGGACCGTGACGGTCACGCCCGAGGACGACTCGGGCGGCGACGGGATCGTGGCGCTGCTCTGAATGTCCCTGGCGTCGAGTGGAGGCCCCGGGCACGGGTAGGGGCCAACCCCTGGCCGAACGGAGCAGCACGCGGAGGCTGCTGAGGACCTCGATCCCGACTCCGCCGCCCCGGAGCCCCCGACCAGCACGATCGGCCCGGCCCGCTGGGCCGCCGTCGCCGGACCTCGGAAAGCGATTCGGCGCTCAGGTGTACGACGTCGTACACTTGGCGCCGAAGTCAGCTGACGGAGGCCGGGGAACCAGGGTGAGCACGCAGACCGGTCCCGACGCTCGCCAGCACTACCGCCTGACGCTGGCGATCCTGGCCTTCAGCTCGATGGCCTACGGCCTCCAGCAGACCCTGGTCGCGCCCGCGCTGCCCGCGATCCAGGACGACCTCGGCATCTCGACGACCGCCGTGACCTACGTCCTGACCGCCTTCCTGCTCTCCGCCTCCGTGTTCACGCCGATCATCGGCCGGCTCGGCGACATGTTCGGCAAGAAGCGCATGCTGATCGCGACCCTGGTCGTGTTCGCGCTCGGGTCCCTGGTCTCCGCGCTGTCGACGTCGATCGAACTGTTGATCGCCGGGCGGGTCATCCAGGGCGCCTCCGGCGCGATCTTCCCGCTCGCCTTCGGCATCGTCCGCGACGAGTTCCCGCGCGCGAAGGTGGCCGGGGCCATCGGCCTGGTCAGCGCGATGATCGGCATCGGCGGGGCCACCGGGGTGGTGTTCTCCGGGGTCATCGTCGACAACCTCAGCTACGAGTGGGTGTTCTGGGTCGGGGTCGCCTTCACCAGCTTCACCATCGTCCTGACCGCGCTGTTCATCCCCGAGTCCCCGATCAAGGTCCCGGCCAGGATCGACTGGGGCGGCGCCGCGCTGCTCTCCGGGGGCATGGTCGCGCTGCTGGTCGGGGTCAGCGAGGGCAACGACTGGGGCTGGCTCGACAACCGCGTCATCGGTCTGTTCACCGCCGCCGGGTTGCTGCTCGTCTCCTGGGTCGCCTACGAGCAGCGCCATCCGGCTCCGCTCGTGGACATGCGGATGATGAGCCACCGTCCGGTGTTCACCACGAACCTCGCGGCCGTGCTCATCGGCTTCGGGATGTACAGCTCGTTCATCCTGTTCCCGCAGTTCGTGCAGACGCCGTCGGAGACCGGCTACGGCTTCGGTTCCTCCGTCACCCAGGCTGGGCTGTTCCTGCTGCCGAACGCGTTGGCGATGCTCATCGCCGGGCCGACCACCGGCATGCTGTCGGCACGCTTCGGCTCCCGGTTCACCCTGCTGCTCGGCACCGTGCTGACGGGGACCTCGTTCGCGTTCCTCGGCTTCTGGCACTCCGAGCAGTGGATGGTCTACGCGGCCAGCTTCGTCTCCGGGCTCGGCATCGGGTACGCGTTCTCGGCCATGCCGAACCTGATCATCGAGGCCGTCGAGCCGACCCAGACCGGCGTCGCGACCGGCATGAACGCGATCATGCGGACGGTCGGCGGCGCCATCGGCGGCCAGGTCGCCGCGGCCGTGCTCACCGGATACATGGCGGCAAACGGCTACCCGCGCGAGGCCGGCTACACGCTGACCTTCCTCCTCCTCGCCGGCGCCCTCGCGCTTGCGCTCGTCTCGGTGCTCGCCATCCCGGCCCCGAAGGCGGCGCCGGTGACGGCGCCGGGGCCCGTGCCGGTGCTCGCCGAGGTCGCTGCGATTCCGGTGGTCGGGTCCGACCCGGACAGTGTGCTGCTCGGTCGTGTGCGCCGGCGCGGCGTCGGTGTCCCTGGTGCCGTGCTCACCGTCCTCGGCACCGACGGTCGCGAGGTGCTGCACACGCGCACCGACGACGCCGGCGAGTTCACCATCGAGGTGCCGCCGGGCCGCTACTTCGTCGTCGCCACCGACGCCGGCCGCAGCCCCCAGGCCGTCTCGGTGGAGCTCAACGGGCACCCCGTCGACCTCGACCTGATCCTGCCCGCGCCACTGGTGCAGCCTGAGCCGGCTGAGCGCTGGGTGGCACTGCGCTGACGCCGTTGCGGTCGGGCACTATGGGAGCCAGGAGGGCTCGCATAGTGGCCTAGTGCGGCGGTCTTGAAAATCGCTATCAGGGGTGACTCTGATCCAGGGTTCGAATCCCTGGCCCTCCGCTCGGATTGGCCGACCCCACAAAGCACTCGACGTGGAGTAACGGCTGCCGTCGGCGGGCCGATGTCAGGAATGACCCTGATTCAGGGTTCGAAGTCTCCGAAATCAGTAGAAATCAGTAGAAATCTGCTAGAATCGGACATCCCGAGCTAGCCATCTGTTGAGGAGCCCCCATGCGTCGGATCGTTCCCCTCCTTTCTGCCGCGGCGTTCGCCGGTGTGATCGCCGCCCCGATGTTGATGTCGACTTCTTCGGTCAGCGCCGCGCCGGCCGATGCCCCGTACTGCCTGCCGCACGTGCTGCCCGCGCCCCTCGACATCCTCGAGTACCAGCGCGACAGCTACTCCGGGTCCCTCGGCCTGGGTCAGTGCTAGGACGAATCGGCTGACCGATCGAATCCCTGGGCCACGCTCGATGGCCCAGGGATTTTCCTTGTGCTGCTTCGCCCGACGAACCCGATCGCTGACGGAACGTCAGGTAGTTGCCGGGATCTCGATCGAGAACACGCTGCCCCGACCGGGTTCTGACGCCGCCGCGTAGCGGCCGCCGTGGGCGGACGCGATCGCGGCCACGATCGCCAGGCCCAGCCCGTGTCCGCCACGGGCCCGGGCCCGCCCGGGGTCGGTCCGGTAGAAGCGGTCGAACAGGTGCGGCAGGTGCTCGGCCGCGATCCCGGGGCCGGCGTCGGCCACCTCCAGGCGCACGCTGGGTCCGGCGACGGCCGCGCGCAGGACGACCGGAGTCCCGTCCGGGGTGTGGCGCAGCGCGTTCGACGTCAGCGAGAGGACGGCCTGCGTGAGCCGGTCGCCATCGGCGCGCGCGAGCAGGTGCTCCGGAGCCTCCAGCGTGACCCGGCGCCCGGGTGCGACGACGCCCAGGTCCGCGACGACGGCCCGCAGCAACGGCACGACGTCGACGTCGGAGAGCTCGGCGACCCCGTGCTCGTCGAGGGTGTTGAGATCGAGGAGCGCCTCGACGATGCCGCTCATCCGCCGGGCCTCGTCGTTGATCCGGCGCAGCGCGTCCTCGACCTCGGCGGGATGCCCCGCGACCTGCCCGGCGTGCAGGGCGGAGTAGCCGCGCAGGGTGGTCAGCGGGGTGCGCAGCTCGTGGGAGGCGTCGGCGACGAAGCGGCGCATCCGGTCCTGGCTGACCTGCTCGGCCGCCACCATGGTCGTCAGGGCCTGCCCGAGCCGGTATGCCTCGGTGCCCGGGTGGGCGGACTCCCAGCGCTGGTCGCGCGCGCCGCCCGCGATCGCCTCAGCGGTGCGGGTCATCCGCGCGATCGGGGCCAGACCGAGCCGGTGCACCCACCACACGATGAGCGCGAGCACGGCCATCAGTCCGACGCCCCCGGTCGCTACCGTCGCCATCAGCCGCCTGGTCGCCTCGTCGGCGCCGGTCGTCGGGAGCGCGACCACGGCACTGTCCCCGCCGGGAAGCCGGGTGACCATGACCCGCACCGAGCCCGCCTCACCACTGACGGTGCGCCGCTCGGTGGGCTCCGCGCCCACCCCGGTCACCTCCGGGACCAGGTTCGGGTCCTCGGCCGGCGCCTGCACGGTGCGGAGCGCTCCGTCGCCGCGGCGGACGCCGACGTAAACGTCGCCGAGCACCTCGGTGCCCCCGCGCACACTGCGTACGACGTTGCCGCCCTCCTCGCTGCGGACGGCCCCGAAGTCGTCGGGCGGCGGGGCGAGCGGCCCGGGCCCGGCCTCGCCCGGATTGGCTACCGAGAGCAGCCGGGGGCTGCTGGAGAGCGCCGCCAGCCGGGCGTCGAGTTGGTCGACGGTGTAGTCGCGCTGGATCAGCACCAGCGCGGTGCCGGCGGTGACGAGCAGGACCAGCATCGCGCCCAGGGCCAGGGCCAGCCGGCGGGCGAGGGTCATCAGGGCTCCCGGATGCTGTAACCGACCCCGCGCACGGTGTGGATCAGCTTCGGCGCGGCGCGGTCGACCCCCCGATCGACCCCCCGATCGACCTTGCGCCGCAGGCTGCTGATGAACGTCTCGATGATCGCGGATTCCCCGTCGAAGTCGTACTGCCAGACGTGGTCGAGAATCTGAGCCCGCGTCACCACCCGGCCCGCGTTGCTCAACAGGCAGCGCAGCAGGGTGAATTCGGTGGGGGTGAGGAACACCTCCCCCTCACCGCGCCAGACCCGGCGAGCATCGGTGTCCAGCACCAGATCGTGCACCTGCAGCCGGGTGGTCGCCGCGGGATTGCCCCGCCGGCGCAACGCCACCTGCACGCGGGCGACCACCTCCTCCAGCGCGAACGGTTTGACGATGTAGTCGTCGCCGCCGCAGGTCAGTCCGCGCACGCGCTCCGCGGTCTCCGAGCGCGCCGTGAGGAACAGCGCCGGCGCCGTGCACCCGCGGCCGCGCAACCGGCGCAGCAGGTCATAGCCGTCCTCGTCGGGCAGCATCACGTCGAGCACGATGGCGTCCGGACGCCAGGCGTCCGCGGCGGCCAGTGCCTCCCGGCCCGAGGCGGCGGTCTGCACGTCGCAGCCGGCCATCCGCAGGCCGGCCCCGACCAGGTAGGAGATGTTCTCCTCGTCGTCCACGACCAGGATCCGCGGTGCGTTCACAGGCGTCATGTCCGGAGAGTGGCGACGTCTCCCAAGGCGAACCTGAGGGGAAGCTTGCGGTTTGCTGAGGGGACTGCTCGCGCCGCACCGCCAGGCAATCGCCAGCTTTCCCTGCGCCTCGCTCCAGGGGCCGTCGGCACTGTCGAGTCATCGCCGGGGCAGCCGCCGCGGCGCGTGGCGTGAGAGAGGACGACGCATGCGAATCAAGCGAATGGCTGCCCTGGGGGTGGCGACGGGAGCCCTGGTGCTCTCCGGTGGTCTGGCCGTGGCCCAGGCCGACTCGACCGGCAGCAGCAGCGCGACCAGCACGACCGCTCCGGATGAGGACGGTCCGGACCGCGGGGAGCGGGTCCGTCACATGGTGGTCAACGGTGAACCGCTCAGCGACGAGCAGCGCGAATGCATGGAGGAGAACGGCGCCGCCCCGCCGGCCGAGCGGCCCACCGAGCGGCCCAGCCGCGAGGACATGGAGAAGCACCGGGCCACGATCGAGGCCGCGATGGACGAGTGCGGCATCGAGCGACCGGAGCCGGGGGAGCGCGGCGAGCCGGGCGAGGCCGCGTGACGCACATGATGGTGAACGGCGAGGAGCTCACCGACGAGCAGCGCGAGTGCATGGCCCAGAACGCCCGCCGCCCCGTTCGAGCCGGGCGAGCGGCCCAGCCGCGGAAACTTCGAGGAGCACCGCGCGGCCATGGAGGCGGCGATGGACGAGTGCGACATCGATCACCCGGAGCCCGGTGAGGGCGACGTCGTGGTCCGCGCTGAGCGCGGTGGCCCCCGCGGCGCCGGCGTCGAGGAGTTCGGCTGGAGCCAGGGTGGCCGCCCCGGTGCGGGCGCACAGGAATTCGGAACCACCGAGTCCGGCGCCACGGTCGGCGTGACGGAGGTCGTCCCGGCGGACGTCTAGCCACGACAGGCAGGAGCCCCCGGCTGATGCCGGGGGGCTCCTGCCTTGCTGAACCGAATTGGTCGGCATTTGTCCCGCCAAGACGGGATGACGACTCACCCGATCGCACCCTGACGACTAGGTAACCGTGCACGCGGCGTGGCAGCGTCCGGGGGCGTCAGAACACACATCTCGGGGGGGATTGTGCGATGAGTCCGTACGAGCGCCAGATCGAGCCGCTGGACGCGGTGGACGTCAACTACGTGCTGGGCGTGCCCGGCCAGGCCACACCGACGGCCGAGGAGACTCTCGAGTCGGTGCTGTACGCACCGCTGATCGCGCAGCGGCTCAGCTCGCGGCCGGCGACGGCCACGCCGACGCTGGACGAGATGCTCGCCGATCTCGGGATCGAGACCCGGGCCGACGGCGGCAGCACTCTGGCCAGGGGCCTCGGGTACGACCCGAGCCTGGGCTATGACGACACCGGTTCCTACTACCGGGCCGAACGTGACACCGAGGTCGCCGCGCTGCTCGAGGACTCGGGCAACCACTCGGCACTGCTCCTGCCGCCGGCGACCGGCCTCGATCCGCGCGTCGGCCTCGGCCTGGGCGCGACTGCGCTCGCGCTGTGCCTGGTGCCGGTGCTCAACGTGCTCGCCGCGCTGCTCGCGGTCGGTGCGCTGGTGGTCGGCGCCGTGGGGCTGCGCCGCCTCTCGGATCTGCACGACGGCGGCGCTCGGCTCGCCGTGGTCACGGTCGCGCTGGGCGTGTGTGCCGCGCTCGGTTCCGTGGTCTCGATGGCGGCCTACGGCGACGCTGACGGACCGTCGGCCGGACAGCTCGTCCGGGCCAACGGCGCGGCCACGGCGCAGGTGCTGGCCGAGGACCTCGGGGTGGGTTTCGGCGCCTACGCGCCCACCGGCCTGCCGGTCACGCTGACCAACACCGGCCACGAGGCGCTGGCCTACAACATCAGCGTCGAGGCGCTCGACGCTGACGGCCGCCGGGTCACCGCCGACGTCGCCTTCGTCGGGACACTGGCCCCGGGCCAGTCGACGATGGTGACGATGTTCTCGGGCGCCAGCGGCGGGCTGGCCGCCGAGCTGGCCGGCGCGAAGTTCCACACCGTGGAGGCCTCGGCCTACTGAGGCCTCGCACCGAAGAGTTTCGCAACGGGGGCACGATCGGCTCGGCCGGCCAGGGGAGACCCGGGCGGCTGAGCCGATCGTCGTTCGGTGGACACATCCACGAAACGCACGCCGGTGAGCATGGCGCCATGACCTTCCGCCGTCTCACCGCCGCCGCCCTCGTCGCGGTGCTCGGCCTCGGCCTGGCCGGTTGCGGCAGCGACGACGCCTCCGCCGCCGCCGACGCCTGGTCGTTCGACCTGGTCGTGGTGGCCAGCGCGACGAACGACCCGCTCGCCGCCGACCTGTACGGGATCCGCCTCGATCCGCTCACGGCGGTCCGGCTCACGCAGGACAAGAAGATCTCGGCCGTCGGTGCCACCGCCGACCGCGTCGTGGTGGCGGCGGCCGACAGCCGGGTCGACCAGCTGGCCTTTCTCACCGCGGCCGGTGAGCTCACCGAGATTCCCGGTCTGGGCCGGCCGTTCGCCTACAACCCGTCCTTCGTCGACGGGCACACGCTGATGTTCGACGACGTGCTGGTGCCGGAGGAGGACGTTCAGGTCAACCGCACGCTGGTCTGGGACGAGACCGCGCAGGCGAAGAGGGTGCTGTTCCAGACCACCGACACGCTGATCGGGTCCACCCCGGGCCCGGAGGGCCAGGTCGCGCTGATCCGCACCCGCAAGAACGGCCGCGAGTCGGTCGTGGTGCGCGACGCCTCCGGTGCCACCAGGGAGATCCCGGTCGAGGGCGACGTGGGCAGGCTGACCTGGGGACCGCGCTACATCGCGGTCGCGCTCAACAGCACCGACCGCAAGGCAGGCGGTGACCCGTCGGTGGCCTTGATCCTGATCGACCCGGTGGCCGGCAAGCAGTTGCAGCTCGGCGCATCGCAGCCCATCGCGTGGACACCCGACGGCAGCAAGTTGCTCGTCCGCAAGACCGGGGACGCCGCGACGAGCCAGCTCGCCTGGTTCGACCCGGAGAACCCGGATGCGCTGGGCAAGATCGGCGGGATCACCGGACTGGTCATCTACTCCGGCGCGTGGATGAAGGGCGTGGCCTGAGGGCCCGTCAGTACCGCTTCGACCCGTTCCCGGACGTGACGCCGCCGGTGCTGCTGGTGGTCGAGACCTCACCGTCGGACTCGTGATCGGATTCGTCGTCCGATTCGTTGTCCGAGCCGTAACTCGAGTCGGAGTCGTCGTCGCTGCCGGAGTAGTCCGGGTCGTTGCTGGCTTCCTCGGCGATCGCCTCGGCCAACTCCGCGTCGCTGACCGCACTGACGCCGTCGTCGGCGTCGGACTCGGATGAATCGGAGTCGTGCCGCTCGACGTCGGCCGCGTTCCAGTCGGTCATCCGCTGCGGGCAGGCCAGCCCGAGCCGCAGCGCGACCTCCTCGCCCAGGTATTTGGCCGTGGCGTAGGTCTCGGTGTCCTTGGTGTGTTCCATCTGCGCGGCGCGCATGTCGGCCAGTTCCCTGGCCGAGGAATGGCAGAGCGCGTTCAGGCCCGAGCTGAAGCCCGCCATCGGCAACAGCACGTCCCGGCGCAGGCCGAGTTCGTCCGCCGCCGCGAGGTAGTCCTCGTAGGAGACGTCGTTCCAGGCGAACGGGTCGAGCGAGACCGGTTCCGCTGCCGCGCTGGGCTGGACCACGACGGCCTCATCTGACGCCCCGTCGTCCCGGTCGTCGCTGCACGCGCCGAGGCATGCCAGCAACACGACCGAGGTCGTGGCAAGCATGGTGCGACGCATGGACAACTCCCCCCGAATCGAGGGTAGGCGGGCTTTTGAAGCCCTGTCAGGCAGTTGTGGTGAAGTTCGGCAAGGGATGGTTGGGGACGCTACCCCCGCTCACAGCGTCAGAAACCGGGGCAATCCATGAATTGACCGGCAGATGCCTGGTGCAGAACCGGCGCTGGGAACCCTCAGGTGCGGGCGTTACCTACGACGCCGGCGTTCCCGCCGGAACCGTTCGGCCTTTCCGCAGGTCAGGTCCAGGTCGGCGCGCATCGAGTCACGCATGGAGCGCAGGAGCCAGCCACCCATCGGGAAGGCCGGGACCGACTCCTCCAGGCCGCCCTTCATCCGGATCGCGAGGCCTTTCTCGGTGACCACGAATTTCTCGATCTCCGACCACGGGACCCGCCTGGCCCGGAACCAGCCGATCACCACGACCTCGTCGCCGAGCAGCATCCGCAACCGGGCCGCGCGGTAGGACACCACCGCGAGCACCGCGGCGCCGCCGTAGCCGATCACCTTGTCGGTTGTGCTGTCCCCGATCTGCCCGCCCCAGAGCAGGATCAGCGAGACCAGCGCCCAGGGCAGGAAGCTGGTCAGTCGCTGCAGCCGCACCGGGGCGAGCGTCTCCACGCCCGGAGTCTTCCACGAAGGTTCCCGGTCCTGACCTCAGATCAGGTGTGCGCGCTTCCAGAGCACCGTCGACGGACCGCCGATCATTCCCTCGTCCCGCAGGAACGCGGTGATCTTCTCGGCCATCCAGCGTCGGGTGTCCTGGTAGTGCGGGTTGGCCAGCGCCGCAGCCCGCCCCTCGCCCGGCTTGATGCCGACCGATGCGTACACGCGCGGGTCGATCATCGAGTCGATGATCATGTAGGACATCACCGCGCAGATGTTGCGGTGGATCTCCCGGGTGACGAAGTTCGTCTTCGCCATCCGGGTGCTGACCTCGTCGCGGGCGTAGCGCACGTGACGCGCCTCCTCGATGACGTGGATCCGGGTGACCTGCCGCATCAGCGGCTGGATCTCCTCGTTGTCCATCATCACCCGTTGCATCCGGTCGGTGGTCTCCTCGGCGACCAGGACCGCGGCGAACATCGAGGGTCCACCCATCGCGGCCTTGGCGACCCGGGAGAGCTCGTGGGTCAGCCGGTGCGGCTTGTAGTGCGGGACCTCGAGCTTCTCGCACGCCTTGGCGAACATGATCGAGTGCCGGGTCTCGTCGCCGAGTTCGGTGAGCGCGTACTGCGCGTGCTGACTGCGCGGGTCGAGGTCGTAGGCGTACCGCGCCAGCAACTGCATGAGGATCAGCTCGAACCACAGACCGACCTGCATGCCGGAGGAGAACTCGTGCTTGGACAGCTCGACGCGCTGGGAGTGGGACAGGTTCTCCCAGAGCTCGGTGCCGTAGAGCGACATCCGCTCGAAGGGCATGAAGGGCATGCCCGGCACGAGCGGGGCGTCCCAGTCGATCTCGGTGATCGGGTCGAACGAGTGCCGGGCCGAGGAGGTCAGCAGCCGGCCCGCGACGTGCTCGCGGTGGCGCTCGACCTCCAACTCGGTGCCGGTCAGCGGCGGGGTCATGAGACCTCCAGACTCGGGGTGGTACACGTTGTACCACTCTTACCCGGTACACGGTACGCCATGTACCACTCAAGCGCTAGTCTGTCCCCATGACGAGTCCAGAAGCGCTCTCGGGCCAGGCGGCCCGCTGGGCCGGTCAGCGGGAACGCCGCCAGGCCGAGTTCGTGGACTCCGCGCTCAAGGTGATCGCCGAGCAGGGTCCGGCCGCTTCCCTGGAGGACTTCGCCGCCGAGGCCGGGGTCGCGCGCACCCGGGTGTACCGGCACTTCACCGACCGCGCCGACCTGGAGCGTGCGATCAGCGCTCGGGTGGCCGGGATGATCGTCGCCGAACTCGAACCGCTCTGGCACCCGGAAGGCTCGGCCCGGCAGATGATCCGGGGCGCGATCGGGGCGCACGTCGGGTGGCTGGCTGAGAACCGCAACCTCTACATCTACCTGCGCCGGCACGCCCGTCCCGATGCAGAAACGCCCGGGGTCGACGCGCACACCCTGGACGGCCACGCAGGAGTGCGCCGTGCCGTGGCGGACCACCTCACCAGGCTCTTCGGGGCCTACCTGTCGCTGGTCGGGGTCGAGGATCAGACCACCGAGACCCTGGCCTATGCCGTCGTCGGCATGGTCGAGTCGGTCACCGAGCGCTGGACGGAGCAGGAGGGCGCGGACGACGGCCCGGTCACTGCAGAGGCGGTCATCGAGCAGCTCTCGGCGTGGACGTGGGCGATGATCGCCGAGGCGCTCGACGCCGTCGGCGTCGAACTCGACCCCGACCTCCCGCTACCGCCCCTGCTCTGACGTTTCCAGGTTCGCGGCCATCCGGGCCAGCGCCGACACGACGCTCGCGTACTCCTCGGCGCTGAAGCCGTCGGTGACCTGTGCGCGCAGTGTCGCGACGTCCAGCGACAGCCGGGAGTAGGCCTCTTCGCCCTCGGCGGTGAGCCGGTAGAGGTCGCCGTCGATCTCGGCCCAGCCCCGCCGGTTCAGGTCGTCGACGACATCGGTCTGGGTGACCGAGGCGGCCACCCAGAACGACAGCATCGCCTCGGCAACCTGCGCCCGGGTCTGCGGGCCCTCGCGCAGGACGTTCAGCACCTGCCAGTGCCGGCGCCGGATGCCGCTGCGCGCGAGAACGCGGTCGAGCGATTCCTCGAGCAGCGTGTCGAGGTGCTTGACCCAGTACCCGAGCGGGCGATCGGTCGGGATCAACCCGTCGGCTTGCGCCCGGTGATGCCCTGGTGCACCAGACGCCGAGCAGCGGCCGGGTCAGACGGGTTCGAGAGCAGCATCCCCGCGAGGACGTCGGCGTTGCCCGCGACCTCCTTGGTCTTGGCGCCCTGCACGGCGAGCCCGCTGGCGACGTTGGCGAGCACGGTCGCGCGCACCTTCTGAAAGCGCTTGTCACCCTCGGCCGCCGCGGTGTCGGTGACGCGCAGGATCGGCTCGTTCTTCTTGACGAAGGCGGCGACCCCCGCGACGACCTGGTCGACCGCGGCGCCCGCGTTGCGAGCACCCGACCCGGCGGTCTTCAGCCCGGCCGACTCCTTCCCAAGGTCCGTCGCGAGCGCGAGTACGGCGGTCTCGACATCGGCGAAGTACTGGTAGAAGGTCGCCGGCGAGGTGCCGACCTCGCGCACGACATCGGTGACCCGCACGTTGCGGTACGACATCGAGCCGAGCAGGTCGGTCAGAGCCTCGAGGATGCGGTCCCGGGTCTCCGTTGCTCGACGCCCGGCGACGCGCTTGTCGACGGTGCGGAGCTTGACTTTCGGTGCGTCAGATTTGGCCACGTGGGGCATCGTAACAACACAATCTGACGAAGGATCAACCGCCCGTCAGACCAATCTCTGTGAAACGCGGGAAGGATCACCGTGAAGATCCCCGACCTGTTGCAGGAGCTGTACGGCCGAATCGCTCCGCTGTCGCGCGAAGCGGCGGCGGATCTGGACTCCGAGGCCCTGAACTACCGCCCCACTCCGGCGTCGAACCACATCGGATGGTTGGTGTGGCACATCGCGCGGGTATTGGACCACCAGATCTGTGAACAGTCCGGTGATCGTCAGCTCTGGCTGGACGGCGAGTGGGCCGGTCGCCTCGGCATGACCGCGGAGGCCGACGACCTGGGCTTCGGTCACACCCCCGAGCGCGTCGCGGCATTGCGCATCGACGATGCTGCCGTTGTGCTGGAGTACCTCGACGCCGTCGATGCGCGTACCCGTGTCTACCTGGGGAAGCTGAGCGGCGGCGACCTCGACCGCATCGTCGACCCGTCGTGGGATCCGCCGGTGACCTTGGGCGTGCGCCTGGTCAGCGTCGCCGACGACTGCCTGCAGCACGCCGGGCAGGCGAACTACCTGCGGGGTCTGCTTGGTCACCCTGGCAAGTACTGAGTCGACGAGGGACGCCCTCGCGGCTGCGGCCGCCCTCGGTCCCTTCTTCGTCCTCGAGACCGGTCCGCCGCCGCTCACGACCGCCGACGGTGCGCCACCCTGGCGCGCCTTCGCCGAGCTCACCGACGACCCCGCGGTCACGCGCGCGCGGATCGACGCGATCCGGGTGGGCATCGCCGAGCGTGGCCGCCTGCCGGTCGAGGACGTGCCGCACCGGGCGGCCGCGTCGCTCGCGCACCTCGGGCTGGTCTCGCGCCTGCTTTCCCCGTCCCTGGGTGCGGCGCTGCTCGGCGGTGTCGTCCCCGACCTCGACCGGCTCTGGTGGCGGGACGTGCTCGGCCCGGTGCCGCTCACGTTGCCGGATGCGCGGGGCGACGCCGTCGACGCGGCCGACCCGGACGAGGTCGCCGCTGCACTGTCCCGTCAGCTCGCCGACGGACCGGTGGCCCGCCTCGGCGCGGCGATCGGCGGCGCCGGTGGCGTGTCCGAGCAGATCCTGTGGGGCAACGTCGCCTCGGCCACGGCGGGTGCGGTGCGCATGCTCGCGAGCGCGTCACCGGCGCACGCGGGGGCCGCGTACGCGGTCGGGGAGCGCATGGTCGATCGGGCGCCGCTCACCGGCGCCGGCGCGTTCACCGGCACCGCATTTCGCCGCAGCACCTGCTGCCTGTACTACAAGGTCCCCGGCGGCGGGTACTGCGGCGACTGCGTGCTGCTCGACCGGGCGGGTTAGACCGCGGTCGACTCCTGCGGCGGGGCCACCGCCGGCCGGGCGCCGCCGGCGAGCACCCGGTCGGCGAGCGGCGCGAACACCAGGCCGATGGCGCCCCAGAGGACGACCTGGGCGCCGATCGAGTAGCACCCGGAAGTCCGCGAGCACATCGCCCGGGAAGGCCGGGAACACGATGGTGCCGTCCGGGGCGAGCAGGGGCGCCGGAACCTCCGCGATGTCCTGGAGCACCAGCATGACGACCGCGACCACGGACACGTACCCGCCCAGGCCGAGCAACGTGGCGTTCCAGGTACCGAAGCGCGACCTCAGTCGCTGGCCGACCGCGGTGGCGATCACGGCGGCCAGCAGGGAGGCCACCACCATCAGCAGGAAGTACTCGGCCCGGTCGTCGATGGTGTCGTCGTTGCCCACCGCCGGCGGGTTGGCCGGGTACTTGAGGAACGGCACCAGATACACCACGACGAAGCCCGCCGTGGCCAGGAGCAGCGACAGCTGGCGCGGGCGGATCCGGCCGGTGCGGCCCAGGCAGACGGTGTAGGCCACGGCGAACAGTGCGCCCATCGTCAGGCCGAACAGCACCATGCCGACACCGATGCCGAGGTTGGCCTGGACGCCGCGGCTGACGGCATCACCGCCGTTCTCGACCGGGATCTGGAAGCCCGCGGCGCGGTCCAGCTCGTCCTGGGCGGTGGCGCGGCCGTCCTCGTAGGCGATGGCGCGGTCGATCAGCGGCTCGGCGAAAATCCGCGCGAACACGAACGCGAGCAGCCCGCCGACGGCACCGGCGAGCAGCCCGCGGAGGATGAGCTTCCTCTCCACGGGAGTCCCTGAGCGCGTCAGTGGCAGGGGAAGCCGAGGAAGTGCCGGGCGTCGTGCACGAACTCGTGCACCCCGGCTCCGCTGAAGATCGCGGTCGCGCCCTGCTCCACACCGATGAAGTAGTAGACGATCATCGCCAGCACGGTCGTACCCATCAGCCACGTCATCGCGACGTTGGTGGGGATGACCAGCGGCGTGGCGGCGGTGTCGGCGATCGAGTGGGTGTGCGCTGCCGGGGTGGTGCTGCTCACGGGTGGCTCCTTCGGGGATCTCGCGTCCCACAGCTGGGGCGGTCTTCGTGAGAGCCGGTGCTCTGACTTCTCCCTCGCGGGATTCACAGTGGCGCGACCGTGTCGGATTCCCACCGACTTCCCCGGGCTCTCGCGCGACACGACCTTACAACCGCGGCTTCTCCAGGGTCGAGGTGTGACGTCTAGGGTCCGAGGTGTGATGCGTCTTCCTGCCCCGGTGGTCCGGGCGACCATGCCTCTGGTCCGTGAGCTGAGCCTGTCCCCGCGGTTGCCGCGTCCGGTCCGCCGGCGCGCGCTGGACGTCATCGCCGGTTCGATGCCCCGCCCGCGCGGGACCAGTGGGACCTGGGGCCGGCTCGGCGGAGTCCGCGCGCTGCGGATCGACCCGCCGGGGCCGCGGCCGCCGCAGTCCGGCGGAGCCGTCCTCTACCTGCACGGCGGCGGGTTCGTGGTCGGGTCACCGACCTCCCACCGGCCGCTGCTGGCCCGCCTCGCGGTCGGGCACCGGACTTCCGGTCCTCGGACTGGACTACCGGCTCGCACCGGAGCACCCGTTCCCGGCCGGCTACGACGACGTGCTCGCCGCCTACCGAGCGCTGCGCGCCGGTGGCACCCCGGCTGAGCGGATCGTGCTCGCCGGCGACTCGGCCGGCGGCGGGCTCGCCCTGGCGGCGGCGCTGGAGCTTCGCGACCGCGGCGAGCGGCCGCGCTGCCTGGCGCTGATCTGTCCCTTCGTCGACCTCGGCCCGGACGCCTCCTGGCGGGCCGGTGGCTCGTCCGATCCCCTGCTCACGTTGCCGCACACCCTGGTGTTCGGGCAGGACTACGCGGGCGGGGCGAGCGTCGATCCGCGCGTCTCCCCGCTGCGCGGGGACCTCGCCGGTCTACCGCCCCTGATCGTCCACACCGCCGGCGACGACCTGCTCCATGCCGACGGGACGGAGCTTGTCGCCCGCGCCCGCGCCGCCGGCGTCGGGGTCGAGCACTACGACGTCCCGGGGATGTGGCACGACTTCCACGCCCTGGCCGGGTTGCTGGCCGCGGGGGACCGCGCTGTGGCCGCGCTCGTGGAGTCGATCCTGCGGACCTGACCCGGTCGAAGCGTCAGCCGCCGTGATGCGGTGGGCGCTGCGCGCGCAGCCACTCCTCGTGCGGGTCGGCCTCGGCCGGGGCGTCGTCACCCCAGCCGCGGTCGGAGTCGTCCTCCGAGCGGTCTGGCAACGAGCGGCGGATCAGGGTCGGGGTTCAAACGTGCTCAGTCCAGCGAGGCGTTGATCTCGTCCATCGTGACGATGCGGACCATGCCGTCGGCGACGTAGGTCGAACCGGGGTTGTCCGGATCCGGGAAGAAGCAGATCAGCGCATAGGTGCCGGGCTCCACCGAGTACGTCAGGTACTGGTCGAGGCCGGGCGAGAGGGTGTCCCCGCCGGCGTAGCCGGAGAGCACGAACGCGCCGTCCCCGGTGCCCTTGAACAGGTCGGCGACCTGCTTGGCGGTGGTGCCGCGCTGCACCTGGAGGAACGCGGCCTGCAGCCAGCGGTGACCGTTCGGCACCGCGTTGCGGATCAACACCGTGCCGGTCGCCTTCAGCTTGCTGGCGCCCTTGTAGGCGTTGTCCTTGGTCATCGTGATGACCGGAACGCCCTCGGGCAGCGGCGCGGGGTTCGTCCCCGGCGTGATTGTCAGCTTCCAGAGCTTGCCTCCGGGCGGGCCGACGTTGTTGCTCAGGAAGTAGCTACCCGGCTTGAGGTTGACGGTCGCGGTGGCCACGGCGCCGAGGCTGGCCGTTCGCGCCGCCGTAGGTGATCGTGTTGCGCTGCATGCGCTTGACGGCCTTGGCGTTGGACTTGCCGCCCTCGCGGTAGAGCCGGCTCAGGGCGTTGGTGTCCAGGCGCATCTGCTTGACGGTGTAGCCCGGCTTGAGTTGGAAGAGGGACAGGAGATGGTCGTCGTCCTCGGCAAGAACGCGCAGCCGCAGCGGGCCGGCCTTCTGGGTCAGGGATCCCTCGACCTCGGTGTGATCCTCTGCGATGGCGAAGGTGATCATCGGTGGTTTGGCGGACTTGGCCGCGGTCGCGGTGGCAGCACCCATCGGGGCGACCGCCGTCACCAGAGCGACCGCTGTCGCCGCACTCACCAGACGCAAACTCGTCAGCATCACGCGCACCTTTCGTCACCACGGCCCAAGGCACCTGGAACCTGCCCAGTCCTGGAATGCCCAACCTAACTCGGATTTGCGGTTTGGTGGAGTCCTCCGTATGGGGGGAAATTGGGGTCCACGCCCCCATTTGGGCTATGGACGAACCATGGTGGCCTGAGCATGTCTGATCTAGCATCTGCGCTCGCAAAAGCTGTCGGTGCCTCTCATGTGCGTACCGGCGATTTGTCCGCACATGGCACGGATTGGACCGGTCGCTGGGTCGGGCTCACTCCCGTTGTTGTCGCCCCGGCCAATGTCGCGGACATCGGTTCGATCCTCAGGATCTGCACCGATGCAGGCGTCGGTGTCGTGCCCCAGGGCGGCAACACCGGGCTCGTCGGTGGCGGGGTGCCCTACGGCGAGGTCGTCCTGGATCTTCGTCGGCTCGACAGCATCGAGATCGACCCGGTGGCCGGGCAGGTGCGAGCCGGCGCGGGGGCGACGGTGGCTGCGGTGCAGGCGGCGGCCCGCGCGGCCGGTCTGCGCTACGGCGTGGACCTGGCCAGTCGCGACTCCGCCACGATCGGCGGAACGGTCGCGACCAATGCGGCCGGGCTGCGGGCGGTGCGTCTCGGTGACACCCGCGCGCAGCTCATCGACGTCGAAGCGGTGCTGAGCACCGGGACGGTGCTGTCCCGGCGCACCGGCCTGACCCGGGACAACAGCGGCTACGACCTGCCGCGCTGGCTGTGCGGCAGCGAGGGCACGCTGGCCGTGCTGACCGCCGCCCGGCTGCGGCTGCTGCCGGACCCGGCCGACCGGGCCACCGCACTGCTCGCTTTCCCCGACGTCGCCGCGGCGGTGGACGCGGCCGGCGTGCTGCGCCGGTCCTTCGCCGTCGAGGTGCTCGAGGTGATGCTCGCGGCCGGGGTCCGCCTGGTGTGCGAGCAGCACGGCCTGGCGGCGCCGTTCCCGGGTGAGCATCCGGTGCTGCTGCTGGTGGAGGCGACCGCGGCCGCGGACGCGGGGGCTCTGCTCGGCGACCTGGTCGAGGAGCTGCCCGGCCTGGTCGACGCCGCAGTCGGGGTGGACGCCGCCGACGCCCGGCGGTTGTGGGCCTACCGCGAGTTGCACACCGAGTCGGTGGGGCGGGTCGGGATCCCGCACAAGCTCGACGTCGCTCTGCCCCTGACCGCGTTCGCGGCCTTCGTCGAGGAGGTGCTGACCACGCTGGCCGAGCGCTGGCCCGCCGCGGCGCCCTGGATGTGGGGTCACATCGGCGAGGGCAACCTGCACCTCAACGTCACCGGCGTCGACCCCGACGACGAGGACCTCGACGACGTGGTGCTCCGCCTGGTCGCCGACGCCGGGGGCTCGATCAGCGCCGAGCACGGCATCGGGCGGGCGAAGCAGCGCTGGCTCCCGCTGGTCCGCAGCGCCGAGGAGATCGCGCTGTGGCGGGCCGTGAAGCAGGCGTTCGACCCGACCGGCACCCTCAATCCCGGCGTCCTGCTGCCGATCTGATCGACAGTTCCCCGCGCTGCGCCCCCGAGTGGGATGACACGCTGTCGAGATGCCGGAGCTGTGGACCGTGGTGCACCGGATGAAGGCCGGCCTGCGTCGCGGGAACACGCTTGGGCGCCGGGCCGCTGGACGCCGCGCTCGGGGTGCTCGACCAAGACGGTTCCCCGGCGCCCGCCGTCTCCGCCGGTGCGCACGAGCGGGCCCGGGCCGAGCTTTCGCGGCTGACCGGGGCGCCCGCCTTCGAGGCGGTCGAGCAGGTCCGCCGGGCCGATGGGCGCGAGATCCTGGTGCCCTACCGCCTGGTGCTCGCGGCGGACCGCCTCGCCACCGTCGGCGTCGAGGGCCGGGAGACGATTCTCAAGGCGGTCAACGGCGGCACCCCGACGATGACCGCGTACCTGTTCTCGATGCTCGCCACCGGGCAGGGACCGGACGCGGTCCGGAGCCTGGCCTCCGCGGTGGCCGCGCACTCCCGGGACGCCACGTGGCTGCACCGCCACCTCGGGGTGCTGGGCGGACTGGTCGGGCCCGGCCACCTTCGTCGACGACGACGGGGCGGCGCTGCGCCTGCGTCAGCTGTCCGGCACCACCTGCGGCCCGACCTGCGCGATCGTGATGCGGGTCCTGCTGGACCCGGCCTACGCGCTGTGGCTGACCTCCGGCGAACACCTGCAGCCGGAGCGCTCCGGTGACGGGCTGCCCTTCGAACAGCGCTTCCGCGCCCAGCAGCACGCGGTGCACGAAGCAGTCACCCGGAAGGCGATCGGCCCGGCGCCCTGGCCGCGGGCCCTGGGCTCGCCGCCGTGGGCGCTGGCGGCGTTCCTCAACAGGTTCACCGGGCTGACCGGCGGCCAGTTCGGCTGGGTGCCGGTGGACGGCGACAACCCGGTACAGCTGCGCCGGTGCCTGGAGGCCGTGCTGCGCGGGGTCTCCGCCGGTGTGCCCGTCCCGGTGTACATCGGCCGCACGGTGGACCGGCACGTGGTGCTGGCCATCGGGTCCCGCGGCGAGGCGGTCGTGGTCTACGACCCGGCGGCCGGCGCGATCGTCGACGTGCCCCTGTCCGACTGGGAGGCCGGCCGGGTCGGCATCGCGGGGTGGGACCACCTGGAGAGCGTCGTCGTTCCGCGCCTGCTGGCCTTCTGAGGCCCATCTTGGGGCGCGTCCCCGCCCTGTGAACGCCGTCGATGGGGCGGAAACCCGCCCCAGGCTAGGGGTTAGAAGTAGTCGAGCATCGCGGGCGCGGGGCCAGCGGCCGCGGCGGCCAGGAACGCATCGGTGTCGGCGTCGCCGCCGGTGAGCAGGCCGGCCCGGCGCAGCGTCGCGGGCGCGAGCGCCCCGGCGTAGAGCGTCGCCAAGGCGCCCGGCCCGACCCGCACGGTGCCCGCGCCGCCGGGGGTCAGCGATGCCGGTGCCGGCCTTGAGCGTGAGCTGCTGCGGACCGGCGTTGCCCGGGCAGAGGTCGTCGGTCAGGTCGAGGTCGACGGTGCCGTCGAGCCCGGGCGGCCAGCCGCGCGCGGCGATCGCGGCCGGAGCGTCGATCAGGCGGAGCATCCACGGCTGCTCGGTCAGCGTCCGTCGCCCCGGCCAGCCCGGTGAGCAGCCAGGCCGGGTCGTCCGGGCGCAGCCGCAGATGCAGGGTGGGCGCGACGCTGCGCCAGGTGGCGAGCATCGCGAGCAGGGCGGTCAGCGCCCGCGGGGTGGTGGCGACCAGATCGGGGACCGTGAGCACGCCGGCGTCGTCGTAGCCGCCGTCGCGATCCCAGCTGGCGTAGCCCTCGACGCCGTCCGGCCCCTCGGCGACGGAGTAGCCGTTGTGCCCGGAGAGCAGGTCGGCCGGGGCACGGTCGAACAGGACCCCGGTGCCGCCCGAGCATCCCGGTGCCTTCTGCCGCCCAGCCGCGGTAGCACTCGAGCATCGCCGGGACGTCGGCCTCCTCGGCCGGCCGCACCCCCATCTCGGCCGGGCGGCGCTCGCCGGCCAGCGCCGCGGTGGGCACGGCAGTCCAGCGCAGCACCCCGGCCAGCTCCCAGCCGAGGCGCCGGTACGGGATGGCGGTGGTCGGGAACAGCGCCGAGATGACGGCGCCGCGATGGCGGGCCTGCGTCATCAGCGGGCCCAGCAGGTCGCGCAGCACCCCACCGCCACGGAACTCCGGTGCGATCGCGACCCCGGCGACTCCGGACCCGGGCACCGCGCAACCGCCGTAGTAGTAGGTGTGTTCGAGGTCGATGGCCTTGCCGACCAGTCGTCCGCCGTCGAAGGCCCCCAGGACATGCAGGCCCGGCGGCGGGCCGGGAGGTCGGCCCGCCGGTCGCTGGGCCGGACCCCCGAACGCGAGCCGGCCGAGCTGCCAGGAAACGGCGTCGTCTGCCGCGGTCAGGGGACGGAATCTCAAGCGCCATGCCCGCCATCCTGCCGGGGGGATGTCAGCCGCCTCGACCGCAATATGTCCGGTTTGGGCGAGTTCTCGATGTCGAGAGGGATGACATCCCTCTGGGCAGGGGCCGCGCGTCAGGGGCGGCGGTGCCCGACCAGGGGGAGGACGGGGCCGGCGCCGGCGTCGCGCAGCAGGGCCGCGGCGACGGTGAGGGTCCAGCCGGTGCGGCTCACGTCGTCGACGAGCAGAAGCGGGCCGTCGGGCAACGCGGGGGCGTCGGGGGCCACCGACAGCGCGGCCAGCAGACCGGACACCCGGGCGGCGGAGGCGACGTCCTGCTCGGGCCGCGGGCCGTCGACGCGCAGCACGTCGAGCAGCGGCAGCCGCCCGACCTCGGCGACGTGCGCCGCCATTCCGGCGACCCGGCGCGGGTGCGTGCGACTCGGCACCGGGACGACGGCGACCGGGCGCTCCCAGTCCTTCGCCCACGCCTTGAGGACGTCGACCAGGCCGGCCCGCAGGTCCGCGGACGGTTCGGCGTCGGGGGAGGCGAGTTCGGCGATCACCTCGACCCAGGCCGGGTCGTCGGCGAAGGCCAGCGCGCGGCCGGGCGCGACGCCGGCAAGGCGGCCCTTGCGGCCCGTGCCGGAGGGCCACATCTTGCGCGGCTCCAGGACGTGGTGGCGCCCGCGCAGGTGCAGCGTCGCCGCGCTGACGGCGGCCGCGCCGCGGCCGTAGCCCCGGCCCGGGTAGCTCGCCGGTGCAGACCGAGCACCGGCCGCAGGGCCCGGCGTGCGGGTCGTCGAGCGCCTCGGTGAGCACGTCCATCAGGCACCGCGCGCCCTGGGCGTAGGTGCGCATCAGGTCGGCCTCGGCGCGACGGGCGGCGACGATGCGGTCGTACTTCTCCGCGTCGTAGGTCCAGCCCACGCCCGTGCTCCGCCAGCCGCTCCCGACCCGTTCGACGGCGCCGTCGACGTGCATCGTCTTGAGCAGCGCCTCGAGCCGGCCGCGCCGCAGTCCGGTCTCGGCCTCGATCGCCGGCACCGACATCGCGGCGCCGGGTCCGTCCGCCTCGGCGAGGGCGCCGAGCAGGCCCAGCACCTGCCGGGCGGCCTGCGGATCGGGGATGGTCGCGGTGGCGAAGTACTCCCAGATCCGGGGGTCGGACTCCGCCGCGGGCAGCAGCACCCCGACCGCGCCCTGGGCGGCGAGCTCCGGGGGCAGCGCGCGGCCGGCCCGGCCGACCTGCTGGTAGTACGCGACCGGGGAGTCGGGCGAGCCGACGTGCACGCAGAAGCCCAGGTCGGGCTTGTCGTACCCCATGCCCAGCGCCGAGGTCGCCACCACGGCCTTGACCTCGTTGGCCCGCAGCGCGGCCTCGATCGCGGCGCGTTCCTCCGGCGGGGTCTGCCCGGTGTAGGCGGCCACGCGGTGGCCCTGGGCGCGCAGGAACTCCGCGAGCGAGGTCGTGTTGTCGACGGTGAGGGCGTAGACGATGCCCGAGCCCGGGAGGGTGTTCAGCGCCTCCGCGACCCAGGCGAAGCGCTCGACGCCGCCGAGGCCCGGCACCACCGAGAGCTTGAGGGTGGCCCGGGCCAGCGGGCCGCGCAGCACGAGGGTGTCCGGGCCGAGCTGGGCGGCGACGTCCTCGGTGACCCGGGCGTTCGCGGTCGCGGTCGTCGCGAGCACCGGAGCGCCCTCGGCGAGCTGGGCGAGCAGCCGGGTCAGGCGCTGGTAGTCGGGGCGGAAGTCGAAGCCCCAGTCGGAGATGCAGTGCGCCTCGTCGACGACGAGCAGGCCGGCCCCGGCGAGCAGGGGCAGCGCCTTGTCGGCGAAGCGGGGGTTGGCGAGCCGCTCGGGCGAGACCAGCAGGACGTCGACGGTGTCGGCCTGGAGGGCGTCGAAGACCTCCTGCCAGTCGTCGACGTTCGCGGAGTTCACCGTCGCCGCGCGCAGGCCGGCCCGCTCGGCGGCGGTCACCTGATCGCGCATCAGCGCCAGCAGCGGGGAGATGACCAGCGTCGGGCCGCGGCCCTGGGCGCGCAGGGCTGACGCGGCGGCCCAGTACACCGCCGACTTGCCCCACCCGGTCGCCTGGACCAGCAGGACCCGCTGCCCGGAGAGCAGCGCGTCGACGGCCGCGACCTGGTCGGCCCGCGGCACCGCGTCCGGCCCGGAGAGCTTGGCCAGGACCTGTGCCAGTGCGTCTTCGCCTGCGCTCATCGCGGCACCCCCTCGTCGCGGCTCACTGTGTCAGCCCGCACCGACCCCGCCTCCAAGCTCGCAACTTGGGGCGCGCGCAGGCCCTATGACGGGCCACGAAGGGGCGGAAACCCGCCCCAAGATGCGAGCTGGGTGCTGGTCCGCGAGCGTCAGGCGTAGCGGGTCGCCGCGCGGGCGCGAGCCTTCGCCGCCTCGACGTCGCGGTCCTTCGGCGGCGCGGAGGTGGTCAGCTCGTCGAGGAGCTGCTCGCTCGCCGCGGTCACCGCGGCGACGGCCCGGTCGAAGGCGGCGGCGTTCACGGCGGACGGCTTGGCCGACCCGCTGATCTTGCGGACGTACTGCAGCGCCGCCGCATGGATCTCGTCCCGCGTCGCCGGGGGCGCGAAGTTGTGGAGGGTTCGAATGTTCCGACACATACCCCCACCATAAAAGGCGCTGCCACCCGCAACACGCCGGGCAATGTGACTCACGAATCGGGACGAATCCCCCAACCGCCGGACGGACGGCTGCGGGGCGTGCTTGAGTGGATCGAGATCGGGGAACACCGTCATGACGCCCACTCAGTGGGCGACGCCGGGGGGCGTACGGGGCGACGGAGGGGATCTGCGCATGAACGCGCAACGACGATTGCGGCTGCCCACACGCGGCCGGCTGCTGGTCGCGGGGCTCGCTGTCCTGGCTCTCGCCGGCTGCAACGGCGGCGCCGTCGACCTTGCCGCGCAGTCCGCATCGGTCCTGCACGAGCGGGTGGCGGCGGTCCGCGCGGCCGCCGACACCGACGACCGCGAGGCGGCCATCGCCGCGGTGGACGCCTTCCGCGCCGAGGTCCAGCGCCTGGTCGACGCCGGCGAACTGACCCAGGCCGAGGCCGCGGGTCTGCTGGCGCACGCCGACGCGATCGCCGCCGACGTGCTCAGCGAGGTCGTCACGCCGACCCCGGAACCGACGCCGGAGCCGAGCCCCTCGCCCGAGCCGACGCCCACGCCCGTGCCGACGCCCACTCCGGAGCAGGTCCAGGTGCTGCAGCAGGAGACCGCGGAGCGTTTCGAGGAGATGTTGCGCGAACGTCTCACCGAGTACGTGAAGCAGCAGATCGCCGAGCGCGAGGCAGCGGAGAAGGCCGAGCGGAAGAGGGACCGGGAAGCCAAGCGGGACCGCGACGACGAGCGCAAGGGGGGTCACGATGCGCACTGATCACCGCGGCAGCGGAACGCTCGCCGATCGGCTCCGCTCCGGACCGCTCACCCGCGACGAGCTCGACCAGCTGGCCCGGGATCTGCTCGGCATGCTCGTCTCGTTGCACGCCGAGGGCACGCTGCACACGGACCTGAATCCGGCCACCGTCCGGCTCGACAGTTCCGGCCGGCTGCACAGCTCCAAGATCGGCGCCCAGCGCGCGCCGGGCGGCGCTGCGCCCCTGGGCCCGACCGGCCCGCGGAACTACCTGGCCCCCGAGGTCCTTGCCGGCGGCAGTTCCGACGTCGGCGCCGACCTGTTCGCGTGCGGGGTGTTGCTGGGCGACGCCGCCGGTCCCGATGCCTCCGCGCCCGTCATGGTGCTGGTCGGGATGCTCACCGCCGCCGAGCCGGACATGCGCCCCGCCTCGGCGGCCGAGGCGCTCGCGCTGCTCGGCGGCACCGCGGCCCCGGCTCCGACGCCGCAACCGACGCCGCAACCGGCGCCGCAACCGGCGCCGCAACCCAGTCCGAAGCCTGTCCAGCAGGCGATGCCGCCCGCGCCGCGGGCTCCGCTGTCACCGCCCGCGGTGGGCTACCGGCAGAGCTTCGAGAAGCCGGCCGGAGCAGCACCGGCGCCGGCCCAGCCCGCGCCAGCCCAGTCGGCGCCGGTCGTGGCCCCGCAGGACGTGCCGACCGAGGCCATCGAGTTCCCGCCGGTCGTGAACTTCCCACCGGCCCGCGACGTTCCGCCCGCTGTCCAGGTCGGGGCGCCGGTCGAGGTGCTCGCCGCGTATCCGCCGGCACCGGTCGCACCTCCGCGGGTGCGGACCCGGATGTGGCGCCGTCCGTCCCGCCGGGTTCTGGCCGCGCTGGTGGCGGTGCCCGTCCTGCTCGGGGTCGTCGCCGTGGGCGTGGTGGCCACCAGCGGCGGGGACGAGTCCGGCACGGACGTGCCGCCGCCCGGCGAGGGTGCGCTGAGCCAGCAACTTGACGAGCTGGACAACGCGATCGACCTCGTCGCGAAGTGACAGGTCCTCAGGTCCGCGCCCGACGGTGACGGTCCGGCACGATCGTGCCCTTGTCGATGACGAGGATCCGGTCGCTGGCGTCCTCGTGGACCTGCTGGAACTGCTCGGCGACCAGCACGGCGACGCCGCCGTCGGCGATCTCGCGCAGCGTGGCGTAGACCGCGTCGACCACGACCGGGGCCAGGCCCTGGGACGGTTCCTCGACCATCAGCAGCCGGGGCGAGGACATCATCGCCCGCGCGATCGCGACCATCTGCTGCTCACCGCCGGACAGCGTTCCGGCCTTCTGCGTGGTCCGCTCGGCGAGGACCGGGAACAGCGTGAACGCCCGATCGAGCCCGTCCCGCTTGCGGGCCCGCGGCAGCGAGGCGGCGCCCATCAACAGGTTCTCCTCGGTGGAGAGGTTGGCGAAGATCCGCCGCCCCTCCGGGGACAGCCCGATCCCGGCCGCGACCCGCTTGGCCGGCGACCAGGTGGAGATGCCGGTGCCGCCGAGGCGGATGTAGCCCTGGATCACCGGGACGGTGCCGATGATCGTCTTGAGCAGCGTCGACTTGCCGGCCCCGTTGGCCCCGAGCAGCGACACCACCTCACCGGCCGCCACCTCCAGGGTGACCTTGTGCAGGACCGGCTGGCCGTTGTAGCCGGCGATCAGGTTCTCGACGCCGAGGATCGCCTCGGTCACGGCGTCACCTCCGGCGCCACATCGATAGGCGCCAGGTCCTCCAGGTAGTCCAACCGGGTGCCGAGGTAGCGCTCCTGAACCTCGGCGTTCGCGGCGATCTCGGCCGGCGTGCCGGAGGCGAGCACGCTGCCCTCGGCCAGCACGTGGACCAGGTCGCAGCTGTCCAGGACCGCCTTCACGTAGTGCTCGACGATCAGCACGGTCAGCCCCAGGTCGGTGTGCAGCCGGCGGATCAGGGAGAACATCGCGGAGGACGAAGCCGGGTCCAGCCCGGCCGCGGGCTCGTCGAGCAGCAGCAGGCGCGGGCCGGCGACCAGCGCCCGGGCGATCTCGATCCGCCGCCGGGCGGAGAACTCCAGCGTCCCGACCCGCTCGTCCCAGTACAGGTGGACGTCGAGCAGTCGGGCCGCCGCGTAGCCGGCTTCTTCGGCCGCGCGCAGCTGGGCCCAGGCCGAAGGGCGGCCGGCCACGAAGGACGCGGTCGAGGCCCGCACCGACGCCCAGGCACCGCCGCAGATGTTGTCCCCGGCGGTCAGCTCGGGGATCACCCGGGTGTTCTGGAAGGTGCGGTTCATCCCGAGCCGGGAGCGATTCCACGAGCTGGTGCCGGTCACGTCGCGGCCGAACAGCTCGACCCGGCCGGAGTCCGGGGTGGTGAAGCCGGAGATGACGTCGAACAGTGTGGTCTTGCCGGCGCCGTTGGGCCCGATCAAACCGACCATGCTCCCGACCGGGACCTCGACGCTCGCGCCGGTCAGCGCGTGGATCGGCCCGAACGAGAGCCGGACATCGGAGGTCCGCACGGCCAGCGGCATCTCCGGCCGCGGTGGCAGCCAGCGCTCCAGCACCGCCAGGCACTCGGCGCGTTCGGCGGAGCTGAGCACGCTGGTGTTCTCGCCCGCCAGCCCGGAGGACTCGCGCAGCACGGCGGTGGCCATCCGCTTGCGCTTGGTGCGCTGGCGGCGACGCCCGTAGCGGCGGCGGCGTTCCAGGTCCTGCATCCGCCCGCCGACCCCGCGGGCGCCGAACAGCGCCCCGAAACCGAGCGCGACGGCCGCGACGAAGTTCTGCTCGATGCTCCACCGCTCGAGCTCGATGGGCAGCACGTAGAGATAGGCGGCGACCACGATCACGGCGGCCATCGAGTCGACACCGGCCAGCACGGGGATGCAGAGCAGGAGCAGGGAGGTCTCCACGTCCCAGCCGAGGAACAGCGGTGGCTGCACGTAGAACATCGCGCCGAGCACCCCGCCGACCCCGGCCAGGAAACCCGCGAGGGTGAACGCCAGGATCCGGAAGCGCACCGGCGGGATGCCGAGCGCCGCGGCCGCCTGCCGGTTGGACCCGACGACCAGGAACGCCAGGCCGGCCGGGCTGCGGCGCAGCCGGATCAGCAGGGCGAGCACGATGCCCAGCCAGCCCAGGGCAAAGAAGTAGAAGTTGACGTCCGGCACCAGGTCGAACCCCAGCGGCTCCGGTCTGGGGTTCTGCAGCGCCGCGCCGCCGTTGCCCCCGGACACCCCGCCGGACAGGTACCCGATCGGGAAGATCACCTTCTCGATCGTCACCTGCAGGCCGAGGGTGAGGATCACCAGGTAGATCACCGGGAGCCGGCCCGAGGCCAGCGCGATGCCCGCCATGAACGCCGTGGCGATGGCGACCGCGATCAGCGCGGCCAGGATCCAGGGCAGGCCCTGGCCCTGGTCGTCCCGGTCGAGCCAGTTGAAGTAGTACATCGCTGAGGCGAACACCCCGGCCGAGGCCAGCGAGATCTCCCGGGCCCACCCCTGCAGCACCAGCAGTCCGAGACCGAGGATGGCGACCGGGATCGCCGCGGTGAGACCGAAGACGCGATAGTCGGCCATGGTCAGGCCCCACCCGACCAGCAGCGCGGTCAGCACCAGCGAGGCCGGGCTGCTCATCGCCCGGATCACCGGGCGGGACTTGGTCTCCAGGCCCTCGAAGATGCCGGTCCGGGGCGTCCCGGACAGCGATCTCACGCCTGCCGCCGCTCGAGCAGGAAGAAGCTCTCGCGACGGAACCGGGCCGCGATGACGATCAGCAGGAGCAGCGAGCAGGACAGCGTGATCTCGCGCTCGCCCGCGGTGAGCTCACCGAAGAACCCGACGACCAGCGCGGTTTCCAGGATCCCGTAGACGACGGCCGCGCCCAGGGCCAGCGGCAGGCTGCGCAGCCCGCCCACCACCGCGATCAGCAAGCCCCGCACCAGCAGCAGCAGGATGCCGTCGACAGGCTCGGCGATGGCTGCCGCGTACATCGCGCCGGCCAGCGCCGCGATCGCCCCGGACACCCCGTAGACGCCGGTGCCGATCAGGCGCAGCTTGGCTCCGCACCAGACGCTGGCCTCGACGTCGTCGGCGATCGCGCGGATCGCCAGGCCGGTGTAGGTGTGCGAGAGGAACCAGGCCAGGGACGCGACCAGCACACACAGAATGACCAGGGCTGCGAAGCGGTGGTAGCGGACGAAGAAGTCGTCGACGCGGAACCCGCCCTCACCGAACGGGCTGGGCGTGATCGAGAGCCCACCGGGCCGGATGTAGTAGCCGGACAGGTTGCCGATCACCAGCAGCCCGGCGATCGAGACGACGGTGAGCGTCATGCCCGGCAGCTCGGCCATCCACCGCGACATCACCAGCGCACCGAACCCGATGCCGACGGCGGCGCCGGCGAGGATCGCGAGCAGCAGCGCCGGCTTGGTGCCGATGATCGGGTCGTTCTGCCCGAACTGCTCGGCGCTGTCCCCGACCGGCCCGCGGACCAGGTATGAGTACACCAGCGCCCCGAAGATGGCGATGCCGCCGTGGACGAAGCCGATCGTGCGGCTGATCCGGTAGGTCAGGACGATGGCGACCGGGAGCATGCCGTAGAGCGCCGCCAGCGTCAGGCCGAGGGCGACGATCTCCGGGAGAAGACCAAGCTGCACGGGGGTGGGGACCTTCCTCGAGCCGCCCGTGGAATCTAACCCGTATGCCGCACTTGCCCCAGCCCGGCCGGACCTCCGACCTTGACACTGCGTGACCGCGAGGACTGGGCTGGGCGCCCAGGCTCGGGGGGGTCGAGAAGTGGCCGGTTCAGAACCGGGAACGAGCGCGCTTCGCCGTGCGCTCGATCCCGCTCGATCAGGGCGGGCCACACCCAGCGGGCAAGGTCGTGCCCCATGCCCGGGACAAGCAGCAGCTCCGCGCCCGGGATCGCCGCCGCGGTGGCCACCCCGCCGGAGGGCAGGATCACCCGGTCCTTCTCGCCGTGCATCACCAGGGCCGGGACGTCCAGCCGGCGCAGGTCGGTGCTGCGGTCGCGTTCGGCGACCGCCGCCGCCAATTGACGGCCCGACCCGTTGACCGTTCCGTGGTCGAGTTCGCGGGCCAGCGAGGCGCGGGTCAGCTCGCGCACGTCGGCGTCGTCGGCCTCGGTTCGTCCGTCGGAGCCGATCCGGCGGAACGCGCGGACCAGGTCCTCCGACGGCGCCCTCGGCGCTGCGGGGCGCAGGACGCAGGAACAGCGGGAAGCATCCGGCGGGCCAGGCGGCCGGTGCGACCGTCGCCGGGGCGGCCCATGATCGAGATCAGCGAGCGCGTGCGGCCGGGTGCCGGATCGCGACCTCCTGGGCGATGAACGACCCCAGCGAGACGCCCGACGACGTGGGCCGAGCCGACCGCGATCGCGTCCAGCAGGCCGGCAGCGTCGTCGGCCATGTCACCGATCGTGTAGACCGGGCGCGCCCGGCGGCGCAGGAACTGCCAGCCGCTGATGCCCGGGCCGGGGCAGGTGCTGGAGCGGCCGACGTCGCGGTTGTCGAAGCGGACCACATGGAAGCCGCGGCGGGCCAGGTCGGCGCAGAACTCCTCGCGCCAGTAGAGCATCGACAGGCCGAGCCCCATGACCAGCAGCACGGTTTCGTCGGTGGGGTTCCCGAAGGTCTCGTAACACAGCGACAGCCCGCCGACCTCGGCGATCCGCTCGCCGCTGCGCTGGATGTCCATCACGGGGTCCACGAAGGGGATTCGTGCCACAGACCAATCGTGGCTGGGCCGACCGACGAAGTTCACTGCGCCGCAACACAGCTGTGCGCTTTGGCGGGCAACTCTGGAGTACCGGACCGCCTGCAGGGGGAAGGAACCAGTTATGACAACGATGACGTGGCTCGAGCGGGAGTTCTGGTCCCAGCCTCGCCCCGTCGTGCCTGCTTCCCGCCCGGGCGGCTCGGCGCCGGCTGTGACCCCCACCCCGACCAGCACCCGCGCCCACCGCGCGGTTTGAACGACAAGGTTCCGAATTGGTCCTGATCGTGCCGGTCTCGACCTCCGAGGCCCTGCACGGCGCCCTGGTGATGGTGCCCGCGCCGGGCACCAGCGTCCGTCTCCGCGATTCCGCCGGGCACGACCACCGGCCGGCGCTTTCGGGTCCCGCGCGCGAGTGCGCCGGCTCCGGACGGATTCGGTGACCTGACCGTCGTGGTCGAGGTCTACTGACGTAAGCGGCCCCCGCCAGTGGCGGGGGCCGACCTGTCAGTGCGGCGCGCAGCGGCTCAGGGAGCGGGCTCGACGTCGTCCTTCACGTCGTCGGCGCCGTCCTCGACCTCGTCCTTGGCGTCCTTCGCGCCGTCCTCGACCTCGTCCTTGGCGTCATCGGCACCGTCCTCGACCGTGTCGGCGCCCTCGTCGACGTTCTCCTCGATGTTCGTGGTGACGTCGCCCTCGTCCTCATCGTCCCCGCAGGCGACGGTGGTGAGACCGGACCCCAGGACCAGGGCCGCGACGAGAGCGACGGAACGGCGGGCAGCAAGCGAGCGCATGGATTCTCTCCTCGGTAGATCGCGAGGAACTGCCCGCTGTGCTCCGATCAATGCCCGACGGCCTCGAGGCAGCGTCATACTCCGCGCTCAGACGGCCCGGGCCGGCGATGACTACTCGCGCTTCTTCTCGGCCTTGGCCAGGTCGCCCAGCAGCGTCTCGGCCGCGAGCTTGCCCGGCAGCGAGCAGACGCCGCCGGTCGGGTGCGTGCCGGCGCCGGAGAGGTAGAGGCCCTTGACCGGGGTCCGGTACTGGCCGAGCCCGGGGGCCGGGCGCATCGGGCCGAACCGGGTGATGAGCGGGTCGACGTGGTAGACGTTGCCCGGCCGGCGCGTTGAACCGCTTCTCCAGGTCCGGCCCGCAGAGCACGGTGCGCCCGATCTCGTAGGTGTCGAGGCCGTCGTAGTACTGCGCGGCGTCCGTGAGCACCGAGTCGCCGACCTCGTCGCGGACCTCCTCCCACGGCATGACCGGGTTGACCGGCGGGATGCCGGACCACAGCCAGAAGGTGTCGCCGCCCTCGGGCGCCTGGGTCGGGTCGACGCGGGTGGGGACGATCGAGCAGTGCACCGGCATCGGTTGGGTCCACTCGCCCCGGACAGTGCTTGTCCCACGCGGCGCTCTGCTCCTCGAGCGTGGCCCAGGCGACGAGGATGCCGGTCGGGTCGAGCTTGTCCTTACGCCACTGCCGGTGAAGCTCCATCGTGATCTTGCCGCTGGTGCGCGACGTTGATCTTCAGCGACGTCGCGTGCGTCTTGTTGATCGGGATGTCCTTGGCGCGGCGACTCGAGCTTGGAGTCGAGCGGTGCCGGCCGGGAGCAGCTCGGTCAGGGTGATGATCGGGTTGCACGTCGTCAGCACGGCGTCGCGGGCGCGGATGACCTCGCCGGACTCCAGGCTCGACGCGCGGCGACGCGGTCGCCCTCGACGCGGAGCTCGTCCACCGGCGCGGAGTGCGGACCCGCCGCCGTGGTGCGAGGAAGCACCGTGCAGCGCCTTCGGCAGGGCCGGCGTGCCGCCGACCGGCATCGCGTTGGCGACCCGCTGGACGATGCCGAGGTAGATCATCGCCCAGCGCCGTCATGTCGAGCTTCATGCGCGAGAACGCGGCCATCGCCGACGAGGGCGCCCTTGGGCAGCTCGGTCTCGAAGCTCTCGTCGAGGAACTCGAAGTGGGACGCGCCCGACGATGTGCTTGAGGCCCCACAGCTTGCGCAGGTGCGGCGCCGCCTTCGCGGTCTCCTTCAGCAGCTCCTTGCTGAACGGCCGCGTCGGGTGGACCTTCATGTACTCGATGACCGGACCCATCGCGTGGTACATCGCGTTGGACATGTCGAGCCAGACGCGCGCGTCCTTCGGGGAGAAGTAGCGCAGCTCGTCGGCGGTCCTGCTCGCGTCCTTCCAGATGGCCAGCGACCTGCCGTCGGGCGCGAGCTGGATGTGCGCCGGGTCGACCGGGATCTCGCGCAGGCCGTACTTGTAGAGCTCCAGGTCCTCGGCGATCCCGGAGAGCCGGAAGATGCCGGTCAGCTGGATCGCGCCCTCGTTGAACAGGTGGTTCGGCGCCTCGGGCAGCGTCGCGTTGCGTCGCCGTCATGCCGCCGATCTGGTCCGACGCCTCGACGATCAGGACCGCTTGCCGGCCCTGGCGAGGTAGCAGCCGGCGGTCAGGCCGTTGTGGCCGGCGCCGACGATCACGACGTCGAACGCTCGCGAAGAAGGTGGTCATGGTCACATCCTGACGGCTCTCGATTGCAGAATCAAGTTTGAACAATCCATTCAGCTTAGTGTCAACTCTCAGGGGTGCACCACCGCGTCGAGACCCCGCCGGGCCGCCGCGAGCGCACGCAAGCTCGAGGCGCGCGAGCGGCTGCTCACGGCCGCGCGCCAGGTGCTGGCCGAGAGCGGCGAGGCCACCTGCGGATCGGTGACGTCACCGAGCGTGGCGGACATCGGCTTCGGCACCTTCTACAGCCACTTCGAGTCCAAGGACGCCCTCGTCGAGGCCGTCGCTCACCGAGGTCATGGCCGGCGCCGCCGCCGCCATCGGCTCGCGCGCGCTGGAGTTCCCCGACCCCGCCGAGACCGCCTCGTTCGCCTACCGCCGCTTCGTCCGCTTCGCCGCGACGAGCCGGACCTGGCCGCCGTGCTGCACCAAGCTCGACGACTCCGACGCCGCTGTTCGAGGCGGTCGCTCGCTGCCCTACGCCCGGAAGACCCTGGAGCGGGGCGTCGACGCGGGCCGCTTCGACATCGTCGACGTGGAACTGGCCCTGCTCTCGGTCTCCGCCGCCGCGCTTCGCGGCGATCAAGGGCGTGCTGGCCGGCCGGATGAGCCGCCGACGCTGGCGCCGGGGGCGCCGAGATGATGCTGCGCGCCTTCGGCCTCGACGCCGCGGCGCCGCCGAGATCGCGCACCGCCCGCTACCGGAGCTGATGCTCGACGCGTGAGAGCGCGCGGCTGATGGACAGCCGCCATGGACCAGGGCCTGGAGTTCCCGATCTGCTGCGCCTGATCGACGAACGATCGACCGCGTTCCGGGCGGCGATCGCCTCCGCGCCCAGCCTCGACGCACAGATCCCGGGGTGTCCGGGCTGGACGCTCTTCGACCTGGCGCAGCACCTCGGGCGAGGCCACGCTCCTGGGGTGCCACCGTCAGCGCCGGACCCGGAGCCGTTGCTGGAGGAGGCCGCCCTCGACGGGGTCGAGGAGTTCCTCTTCACCTGCTGCGCCACGACGTCGGCCTGGCCGCACGAGTCCGGCCGTCGTCCACTACCACGCGACGGAGGGCCGGTCCTGGCGTCTTGGCTCTCGGCCGAAGGTGCCCGGGCCGCCCCGATCTCGCCACTCGGGACCGACCAAGCGGACGCCTCCGCAAGGGCCACGGCCGGTGAGATCGTCCTGCTCTTCTACGGTCGGCTGCCGTTGGACGCCCTGCACGTCCAGGGCGACCGCCGCGTCTTCGAAGAGCTCATCGCCTGGGAGCCGGAGTAGGGCCTGAGACCGGACAGAGCAGAACGCCGGCGACCTGCGAGGGTCCCCGGC
>CAVRLI010000004.1:0-356216 GCA_963722375.1 uncultured Actinomycetota bacterium | reverse complement strand
CAGCCGGTGGCGCTGGCCCGGCTGCTGCAACTGCCGACGCCGGACGAGGGCGCGGTGGTGGCGCTGCGGGCCTTCCTGGTCGTCGCCGCCCTGGTCGCGGCCACCAACCGCCTGCCGCGGCTGCTCGGCTGGCCGATCGCGGTCGGGCACCTGATCTGGGTCCTCTACGGAATGTCCTACGGCAAGGTCGACCACGACCACCTCGCGCTGGTCGTGGCGCTGTTCGTGCTGCCCACCGTCGGGCGCAGCCACCCGCACGATCACCGCGCGGACGAACGGGCCGGCTGGGCGCTGCGGTGCATCCAGCTCGCCGTCGTCGCGACGTACACGCTCTCGGTGTGGGCGAAGATCCGCTACGGCGGCTGGGACTGGCCGAGCGGCGCGACGCTGATGTGGGCGGTGGAGCGCCGCGGCACCTTCCTCGGTGAGCACCTGGTGCACGTGCCCGAGCTGCTCGTCATCGCGCAGTGGGTGACCGTGGCCGCGGAGCTCGCGGCGCCGCTGGTGTTCCTGCTGCGCGGGCGTGCGCTCGGGCTGGCGGCGGGGTTCTACCTCGGCTTCCACCTGATCACCTACGCGGTGATCTCGATCCACTTCCTGCCGCTGGTGGTGTGCTGGCTGGCCTTCGCGCCGCTGGAGAAGATCGGGGAGCGGTTCGGTCCGCACCGCCGGCCGAGCCCCCTGCCGGCGTCACTCCGCGGACGGCACCTTGCACGCCGCGGTGCCACCGGGCAGGCGGTAGCGGTACTTGGCCACCAGGCGGTAGAGCCCGTGCCCGATCCAGCGGAACGGCGGGACGCGTAGCACCAGACCGGGCACCTTCCAGAGCCCGCCGCAGTCCAGCAGCAGGCGGGCGATGGCCTGCGCGCCGCCGTCGATGCGGCCGTCCGGACCGACCCAGACGATCTCGTGCTGGGTCTGCTCCGGGGTGACGCCGTAGGCGGCCAGGTCGATGCGCTGCCAGGGCTTCACCTCGGCGCCGGTGGGCATGCGGCGCGTGGCGAACCGGGCACAGCGGGAACAGAACCCGCAGTCCCCGTCGAAGATCAGCAGCGCTCGCCCGCCGCCGTTGTGTCTGGCCACCTGGCCATGATGCCTGAGGAATGGAACATCCCGCGCCGGCGGTAGGCCGCGGCGAAGGCGTACAGCCCGGCCCCGGCCGCAATGGCGACGTCGCCGAGGCTGTCGACCTCGCGATGGCCGGGGATCGGCACCGGAATCCGGTCGGCCAGCGGCGTCATCCGGGTGGCGCCGTCCAGCGGCTCGTGCCGGTCGTCGGTGTCCAGCGCCAGCTGCTCGGCGCTGATCCCGGCCCGGGCCGCCGCGGACTCCGAGACCGGCATCGCGCCGTTGACGATGACCACCAGCGCGTTCGCGCACAAGCCCGGCGGTGGCCAGGGCCACGCCGGGAGCCCGCAGGTTGCCGGCCGCGAACTGCACCATCAGGGTCGCCGAGACGGCCAGGCACATCGGGTAGGAGTAGGCGACCTCGCGGGCGACCAGCGGCTCGGCGAGCTGGACCCCGAACGCGGCGACCAGCAGGGAGACCCGGTGCAACTGCGGTGCGTGCAGCGGCCCCGGGCCCCCGGCCAGGCGGCCGAAGGCGAACGCGGCGACGAGCACCAGCACGGTCAACCCCACCCGACTAGTCTCGCAACGCGGGTGGGCTGGACCCCGCTACGACGCGGCCGAAAGGGGGACGCATTGAGCTCCGACACCAGGCAGAAATGGCCGCGGACGGTTACCCGGTGCGAGCCGAACTGCCCGGCACTGTCTCTTATGTCGTCGTCACCGCCGGGATCGAGGTCGAGGCCGGTGCCCCGCTGCTGCTCCTGGACTCGATGAAGATGGAGATCCCGGTCCTCGCCCCGCGGTCGGGCACGGTGCGCCGGGTCGTGGTCGGGGCCGGGGGACCAGGTGCAGCAGGGCGACCTCATGGCCGTGCTCGATCTCTGACCCCGCGAACTGACAGAGCGTCAGATGATCGGCCCGTGGGCGGAACACCGGGCCTTCCAGCCGTCGGGGACGACCTGCACGACCAGGCGGCGCCGGCACTCCGGGCAGTAGCGCGGTGGCTCGAGTTCGCGCGCCTCGCGACAGGCCTGGTGGGTGAGTTCCGGGTGGGTGCCGAGCTCGTCGCCACAGCGGTCGCAGTAGGTCTGGCCCATCAGCGATCTCACAGCATCAAGGTCGTGCGCGGGTACACGGCCGAGGGGTCGGTGACGACGTTGACCAGGTAGGGCACGCCGGAGGCGAAGGCTCGGTCGAGCGCCGGGCCGAGTTCGTCCGGTGCCGTCACCATCTCGCCGGCGCCGCCGAGGGCCGTGACGACCTGGTCGTAGCGGCACTGAGGCGCCAGGTCGGCGACCACGTCGTAGCCGTAGAGGTCCTGCATCGGGTGCTTCTCCAGACCCCAGATGCCGTTGTTGCCGACCACCAGCACCACCGGCAGGTCGTTGCGGACCAGGGAGTCCACGTCCATCAGGGAGAAACCCGCGGCCCCGTCGCCGAGCAGCGCGACGATCTGCGGCGTCCGGCCGGGCCACGCGAGCTCCCATGGCGTAACCCAGACCGGTGCCGAGGCAGCCGTACGGTCCCGGGTCCAGCCAGCAGCCCGGCCGCTTCGGCTCGATCAGCCGGCCGGCGAAGGAGACGAAGTCACCACCGTCGCCGATGACCACGGCATCCGCGTCCAGTCGGGGGATCAGCTCGCCGAGGACCCGGGCCGGGTGGATGTCCGGGGTGCCGGTGGCCAGCAGCTCGGCGTCCTTGGCCGACCTCGCCGACACCGCGCCCTGCAGGTGGGTGAGCCAGTCCGCGCGGCCCGGGGAGCCGGCCAGGGCGTTGGCGATGCCCGTGAACACCGCGGTCAGGTCCCCGGCTGCGGTGGCCGCCGGCTCGATCAATCCGCCGCCGAGCCGGTCCGGGGCGTCGACCAGGTGGATGACCGGGGTGGGGTGCTCCTGCTCGGGACCGCCGAACCGGCCGAAGCCGACGCGGAAGTCCAGGGGCGTGCCGGCCACGATCACCAGGTCGGCGCCGCCGAAGGCCTGCCCGCGTGCCTTGGTGACCAGCAGCGGATGGCCGGCCGGCAGGATGCCGCGGCCCTGGCCGTTGGTGATGGTCGGGATGCCGAAGGTCTCGGCGAAGCTGCGGGCCGCCTCGTCCGCGCGGTCGGCCCAGACGTCGGAGCCGAGCAGCATCACCGGCCGGACCGAGGTGCGCAGCAGCTCCGCGACCCGGGCCAGGTCGCCGGGGTCGGGCGCGATCGGCGTCCGCGTGGGCGGCGGCGGCAGTTCGACCTTGGCGTCGCCGAACAGTTCGTCCATCGGGAAGTCGACGAAGGTCGGGCCGCGGTGCGCGGTGGTGGCGACCGTGAGCGCCCGGTCGACGTAGGCCGGGACGTCGGCGGTGGTCGGGGCGGTGGTGGCCAGCTTGGTGATCGGTGCGACCAGCTGCGGGTGGTCGAGTTCCTGCAGCGACCCGGCCCCCCACAGTCCCGCCGGGGCGCGGCCGCCGAGGACCACGACCGGCGAGCCGTTGAAGTGCGCGGTGGTGATCGCCGAGATGCCGTTGGTGATACCCGGCCCGGCCGTCAGCACAGCAACTCCGGGGCGGCGGTTCAGCCGAGCGACCGCCTCCGCGGCGAAGGCTGCGCTCTGCTCGTGCCGCACGTCGTACAGCGGCATCGGGGGATCGGCGTGGACGGCCCCGTCGTAGATCGGGAACACGTGCCCGCCGGAGAGGGTGAAGAGCTCCTGCACCCCGTGCGCGCGTAGGACAGGAAGGGCGAGGTTGCCGCCGTGACCGGTGATCTCCACCCGGCGAACCTACTGCGGCTACTTCGGGATGGCGGCGGCTACTTCGGGATGGTGATGGTGAGCGTCCCGGAGATCTTGCCGTTGGTGAGGCCGCAGGCGAAGTAGGTGTAGGTGACCGTGTAGGTCCCGGGCGCGGTGTACTTCTTCGTCGCCTGGTAGGTGTCCTGGATCTCGTGGACCACCCGCGGCTCCTTGTCGATCGGGCAGCGGCGGCCGGAGACGGGCACGTCGGAGTTGGTGCCGTCGCCCCAGGACAGTGTCTCGCCGAGGCCGATGTCGCGCTTGGCGGGCGTCGGGAAGGTGAGCTTGCCGCCGGTCGAGGTCAGCGGCTCCAGCACGAAGCCGGTGAAGCCGAAGGTGAGCGTGAGGTCGCGGCCGACCCGGTTGTAGGCGATCTGGATCTTCAGCTGCGGGGCCGTGGAGGCGGCGCCGGCGGACGCGGAGGCGGTCGGCATGGCTGAGGCCGAGGCGGCGGGCACGGCGCGCTGGCCGGGCCCGGAGACGCCCAGGCCCGCGGAGGAGCCGGACCCGGCGCCCTGGGCCACGCCGGCCGTGGCCAGCGCGGTGGCGGCGACGGCCGCGGCCCCGAACGCGGCGACCCGACGCACGGTCCGCCGGTCGGCCTCGCCTGCGGAGGCAGGCGGGCGCTGCGTCGAACGAGCCCAGCTCGTGCGGCATGACGGAATCCCCTTTTCGCGAGCAATGCCGTGTTACGGGTGATTCCTTAGTAGCACGAGTTACGCATGTGAATAGGGACGGCGCGCCGGGTCACGCGCCGATCCGAGGTGTTCTCGGCTCTAGTGGGCGGCGTGGCCGCCGGCCGGGCGAGCTTGGGAGCGTCCGAGGTGTAGTCCTCCGGGTCGGTCTCGTCGACGCCGTCCTTGACGTTCATAGCGTCGCAGGATCAGCGTCCCGATCCAGACCACGAGCAGGTTCACCAGCACCGCGATCAGGCCCGGGTAGATCGTCTTGTCGGTGTCGAAGCCGAGGTCGGACCACTTGTAGAGCGAGCCGCCGAAGTGCTCCTTGCCGGCTGGCGACGTTCTCGGTCGTGTAGAGCATGGACAGCCCGACCACCATGCCGGCCGCCCAGCCCGCGATCAGGGCGCCGCGGTGGCACCACGCGGTGTAGAGCCCGACCACCAGGGCGGGCAGCGTCTGCAGGATGACCACGCCGCCGATCAGTTGCAGGTCGATGGAGAACTGCGGGTCCATCACCAGGATCACCGCCAGCGCCCCGACCTTGACCACCAGCGAGGTGAGCTTGCTGACCTTGGCCTGCTCCTTGGCGTCCGCCTCCGGGTGGATGTAGGCCTTCCAGACGTTGCGGCTGAACAGGTTCGCGGCGGCGATCGACATGATCGCGGCCGGGACCAGTGCCCCGATCCCGATCGCGGCGAAGGCGATCCCGGCGAACCAGGGCGGGAACTGGGAGTCGAAGAGCTGCGGCACGATCGTGTTCGGGTCGGGCTTGCCGTCGGTGACGATCGGCTTGATGCCGGCGGCGATGGCCATGTAGCCGAGCAGGGCGAGCAGGCCGAGCACCAGGCTGTAGGCCGGCAGGGCCACCATGTTGCGCTTGATCGTGTCCCGGCTGCGCGAGGCGAGCAGGCCGGTGATCGAGTGCGGGTAGAGGAACAGCGCCATGGCCGAGCCGAAGGCCAGCGTCGAGTACCCGATGATGTTGGCGTCGGGCAGCGTGATGCCGTCGTTCGGGTTCGGGGTGGCCTCGAACTTGGCGTCCGCGGCGGCGAAGATCTCGTCGAATCCGCCGAGCTTGTAGGGGATCACGATGATCGCCGCGATCACCACGATGTAGATCAGCGCGTCCTTGACGAAGGCGATCAGCGCGGGCGCCCGCAGGCCGGCCTGGTAGGTGTACGCGGCCAGGATCGCGAAGGCGATGATCACCGGCCACTCGTCGATGCCGAGGAACTCCTGGGTGCCGATGCCCATCGTCTTGAGCACGGCCTCGATGCCGATCAGCTGCAGGGCGATGTACGGCATGGTCGCGACGATGCCGGTGATCGCGATGATCAGCGCGAGGGTGGGGGAGCCGTGCCGGCCCTGCACGAAATCGGCCGGCGTCACGTAACCCTTGGCGTGGGACACCGACCACAGCTTGATCGCGACGAAGAGCACCAGCGGGTAGACGACGATCGTGTACGGCACCGCGAAGAAGCCCAGCGCGCCCGCGCCGAAGATCAACGCCGGGACCGCGACGAAGGTGTAGGCGGTGTAGAGGTCGCCGCCGATCAGGAACCAGGTGATCCAGGGGCCGAAGCTGCGCCCGCCCAGGCCCCACTCGTCGAGGTGGTCCATGCTCGCCGCGCGGCGCCAGCGCGAGGCCGGCGAAGCCCAGCACGGAGACGCCGATGAAGATGATCAGGAAGACGGTGAGCTGAACGCCCTGGACGTCGACGTCGGTGTCCGGCACCGGAGGCATGGCCTAGGCCTCGTCTCGGGTCAGCCGGTAGACCGCGAGCGTGCAGACCACGGACAGCGGGATCCACATCAGCTGGTACCAGTAGAAGAACGGGATGTCGAACAGGTGCGGGTCCCGCTTGTTGTAGACCCAGGGCAGCAGCGTGCCCCACATGGGGATGCTGAGCAGGGCCGCTACCTGGAGCGTCCTCGGTCGCATGAGCCACCTCCGGCACCTTCTCTGACGTCGTGTCAGAACGTACCGGGGCGGAGCGAAGATCAGAAGGTGCGGACACCGCGCCCGATCAGAAGGTGTCGGCGAGCGCCTTGATGGGCATCTTGAGCTCGGTCAGCAGCGCCAGGTCCTCCTTGGGGTCGCGCCCCAGGGTCGTCAGGTAGTTGCCGACGATGACGGCGTTGATGCCGCCGAGCAGCCCGTCGCGGGTGCCGAGGTCGCCCAGGGTGATCTCCCGGCCGCCGGCGTAGCGCAGGATCGTGCGCGGCATCGCGAGCCGGAAGGCCGCGATCGTGCGCAGGGCGTCCGGGGCCGAGAGCGGCTCCTGGTCACCGAAGGGCGTTCCGGGTCGCGGGTTGAGGAAGTTCAGCGGGACCTCGTCGGGCGCCAGGCTCGCCAGCTGGGCGGCGAACTCGGCGCGCTGCTCCAGGGTCTCGCCCATGCCGACGATGCCGCCGCAGCAGACCTCCATGCCGGCCTCGCGCACCATCGAGCAGGGTCTCCCAGCGCTCCTCCCAGGTGTGGGTGGTGACCACGTTGGGGAAGTAGGAGCGGGCGGTCTCCAGGTTGTGGTTGTAGCGGTGCACGCCCATCGCGGCGAGTTCGTCGACCTGATCCTGCGTCAGCATTCCGAGGGACGCGGCGACCTGGATGTCGACGGCTTCCTTGATCGCCTTCACCCCGTCGCGCATCTGCGTCATCAGCCGCTCGTCCGGGCCGCGGACCGCGGCGACGATGCAGAACTCCGTCGCCCCGGTCGCCGCGGTGGCCTTGGCCGCCTCGACCAGGGCCGGGATGTCCAGCCACACCGAGCGCACCGGGGAGGTGAACTGGCCGGACTGGGAGCAGAAGTGGCAGTCCTCCGGGCAGCCGCCGGTCTTGAGCGAGACGATGCCCTCGACCTCGACCTCCGGGCCGCACCAGGTCATCCGCACCTCGTGGGCCAGGGCGAGCAGGTCGTCCAGGTGCTCGTCCGGCAGGTTCAGCACGGCCAGCACCTGGGCCTCGTCCAGGCCGACGCCGCGCTCCAGGACCTGCTCGCGGGCGGCTGCGAGCAGCGCCGCGGGATCGAGAGCGAGGGGGCGGTCGTCGAAGCGTGGTCATGCGCGTCCTGTCCGTCGGGGTCCCTGCACGGTACCGAGCGTGCTCGCGCGGCCGGAAATCCGCACGAGTAGCGGCTACCGCAGCATCCCTCGTCCCACCTCAGCGGGAGAGAGTAGCCAGGTGCTTCGCCTTGAAGTTCGCGGCGTCGAAGGTCCCGCCGAACTGCGGGGACAGCCCGGACCGGGCGGCGGCCAGGAATGTGGTGCGGGTCATACCCCCGGCCTGCTCCGGGATCGCCCCGGCCAGCGGCCGGGCGGCGAGGGTCTCCAGGTCCGCGAGATTGGTGCGGTGGGCCAGCCCCGGCTCAGCCGGCCAGGAGCCCAGCACGACCCCGGCCAGGTCCAGGCCGCGGTGCGCCATCGCCTCCAGCGTCAGCGCGGTGTGGTTCAGCGTGCCGAGACCGGGTTCGGCGACGACCAGGATCGGCGCCTCCAGCATCCGGGCCAGGTCGGCGATGGTGCGCCCGTCCGGGTCGTAGCGGACCAGCAGGCCGCCGGCGCCTTCGACCAGCACGAGGCGCCGGGTACCGCGCAACTCACGGATCTCCTCAGCGACCGCCTCCAGGTCCACCGGGGGCTTTCCGGCCTGCCGGGCCGCGGCTGCCGGTGAGAGCGGGCGCAGGAACCGGGCGAACTCGTGGGTGTCGGTGACCCCGGAGAGGCGCTCGACCTCCGTCAGATCGCCCGGTTCACCGAAACCGACCCCGGTCTGGGCGGGCTTGACCACCGCGACGGGGGCCCCGCGGTCGGCGGCCAGCGCGGCCAGGGCCGCCGTCACGACGGTCTTCCCGACGCCGGTCCCGGTGCCGGTGACGATCAGTGCGCTCACTGAATCCTTCTGCGGGATGCCGCGGGAATTGTCAGCCCGTGCGGGCGCCTGTCAGCCCGCAGGAGGGCTGACATGGTGTCACCAGGGACGTCATCCCTTGGAGTGGAGGCGCTCCGCGACCGCGGCCAGAGCGGTGCGGGCGCGCTCCAGGTCGGCCGGGGTGAGGTCGGCTCGCGCGGTCACCCGGAGCCGGGAGATCCCGTCCGGCACCGAGGGCGGCCGGAAGCAGCCGACCCGCACCCCGTGAGCGAGGCAGGTCTCCGCGGCCGCGACCGCCGCGTCCGGCGCCCCGATCAGCACCGCGCAGACGGCACCGTGCGGCTCGGGGGAGTCCAGGCCGAGCATGCGGGCGATCGCGGACAGTTCGCGGGCGCGGGCCCGGACGTCCTCGGCGAGCTGGGGCCGGTCGGTCAGCAGGCGCAACGCGGCCAACCCGGCCGCGGCGCTGCCTGGCGCCAGCCCGGTGTCGAAGATGAAGCTGCGGGCGCTGTCGATCAGGTGCGCGGTCACCCGGGCCGGGCCGAGTACCAGGCCGCCCTGGCTGCCCAGCGACTTGGACAGGACGCTGGTGATCACGACGTCGGGGGCTCCGGCCAGGCCGGCGGCGTGCACGGTGCCACGTCCGCCTTCGCCGACCACGCCGAGTGCGTGCGCCTCGTCGACCAGGAGCCCGGCGCCGTGCCGGCGCGCCACCGCGGCGAGCTCGGCGACCGGCGCGATCGCGCCGTCGACGGAGAACACGCCGTCGGTGAGCAGCAGCGCCCGCTCCTCGGTGCGTCCGGAGAGCGCCCGGTCGTAGGCCGCGACGTCGAGGTGCGGGACCACCTGGACCCGGGCTCGGGACAGCCGGCAGGCGTCCACCAGCGAGGCGTGGTTGCGGGCGTCGGAGACGATCAGCGTGCCTGGCCCGGCCAGTGCGGTCACCGCGCCGACGTTGGCCAGGTAGCCGGAGGAGAAGACGAGTCCGGCCTCGGCGCCGACGTGGGCCGCCGCGGCCGCCTCCAGCTCGGCGTGCACGGTGGTGGAGCCGGTGACCAGCCGGGACCCGGTCGAGCCGGCGCCCCACTCCTTGGCGGCCCGGGCGACCGCCTCCACGACCTCGGGGTGCCGGGCCAGGCCGAGGTAGTCGTTGCCGGCCAGGTCGAGCACCGCGCCGGTGCCCGCGCTGTCCTCGGACAGGCGTGGGCGGACCCGCCGGCGCAGGCCGGCGGCGACCCGCTGCGCGGCATGGTCGTCGACCCAGCCGAAGGGGTCGTGCGACGGGTCGGTCGGTGCGTTCACCCGCCGATTATCGCGTGCCCGGGATGGTGCGGCTCGCCTCGAAGTGCGGTCCTGACGTGCGCAGCACCGCCTGCAGCGTGGCGAGCACCTCGACGCGGGCGGCCGGCGGACCTTCGAAGGCCGCGCCGCCGCGGGCGGAGCGGACGCCGAGCAGCAACTGCAGGTGCAGGGCGCGGGTGAACGCCACCGTGTTGCGGACCTGGGCCGGCAGCGGCCCGGTCAGTGTCCGAGAGCCGGCCCAGCCGGCCGCGAGGCGGTGGATCCAGCCCGCCGCGGTGGCGCCGTCGACGGTGTCCCGGTGCAGCACGGTCATCGCGGCGTAGGCGAGCTCGTCGGCCTCCTGGCCGGAGAAGCCGTGCGCGGTGGGGCGGAGCAGCCGGTCGGCGAGGGTGTCGAGCAGCACGCCGAGGCCCTCGCCCTGCAGGTGGCGGGACTGGGCCAGGGCCCGGACCAGGTCGCCGGCGTGCTCCAGCGCCTGCGCCCGTCCGGCTCCGGGGACGTGCCCGCGGAGGTCACGCTCGGCGACCAGCCAGGACAGGCCGCGGTCGCCCCAGCGCAGCACCGCCTCGCGGTGCATCCCGTGCAGCACGTTGTCCCGGTCGATCACGGCCGCGAGCACCCGGGCCGAGAACGAGCGCCGCAGCACCGACGGCGTGCCGTCCTCGCCGAGGCCGGGGCGCAGGCCTTCGCTGATCCCGTCGCCCATGGCCGGCAGCAGGTCGTCGTAGACCCCGGCGGCGATCCAGCGCAGCAGCACGGTCAGCGCGAGGTCGTCGCGCAGGTGGGGGTCCAGGTCGCCGAGCATCTCGACGAGCTCGACGGTCATGTCGTCCAGCCGGCGGTCGGCCGGCAGCGTGGCCCCGTGGGCCAGGACGTCCTCCCAGAACCCGGGGTCCAGCGCTGCGCCCGTGGGGCCGCGCCGGTCCGGGTCCGTCACCGCGTACCTCCACGCCGTTGGAGTTGAGGAGTCTGGGGGGCTGGATCTGGGGCGTCCCGCCGAACTTACCTGCCGATGCTGACCGCCGTGCGGAGTCCGCTCAGCCGGCCCTGCCGGGCCGACTGCCCCCGCCCGGCCGCCCGTACGCTTCCCGACGTGGCGTCCCTGAGCGAACTGATCCGCGCGAGCACGGACCTCGACGCCGACGACCGGGAGTGGCTGCGGGTCCTCGTCGCGGACTGGCAGCTGCTCGCCGACCTCTCCTTCTCCGACCTCGTGCTGTGGCTGCCGGCCCGGGACGGCGAGGGCTACGTCGCGGTCGCCCAGATGCGGCCCACCACCGGGCCGACCGCCTTCCAGGACGACCTGGTCGGGTCCCGCACCGCCCGCGGCCACCGCCCCCTGTTGGACATCGCGCTGGACGAGGGACGGATCGTCCGTGAGGGCGACCCCGAGCTGCGCAACGACGTCCCGGTGCGGATGGAGGCCATTCCGGTCCGCCGCGGAACGAAGATCCTCGGCGTGATCTCCCGCAACACCAGCCTGATCTCGGTCCGGACGCCGAGCCGGCTGGAGCTGACCTACATCCAGTCCGCGGCGGAGCTGGGCCGGATGATCGCCGCCGGGCTGTTCCCGCACGTCGCCGGCAGCGGGGCCGTCTCGACCGCCCTGCAGGACGGCTCGCCGCGGGTCGGGGACGGGCTGATCCGGCTCGACGCCGACGGGGTGGTCACCTACGCCAGCCCGAACGCGCTCTCGGCCTACCGGCGCCTGGGGCTGGCCACCGACCTGGTCGGCAACCACCTCGGGACGCTCACCGCGGAGCTCGCGCCCACCCACGGCCCGGTCGAGGAGGCGCTGGCGGTCGTGGCCAGTGGGCGCAAACCGCGCGGGCTGGAGATCGAGACCGAGGACGTCGTGGTGGGGCTGCGGGCGATCCCGCTGGACTCACCGGAGGCGCACCTGGGGGCGATCGTGCTGCTGCGCGACGTCACCGAGGTCCGGCGCCGGGAACGGGAGCTGATCACCAAGGACGCCACCATCCGGGAGATCCACCACCGGGTGAAGAACAACCTGCAGACGGTGGCCGCGCTGTTGCGGCTGCAGGCCCGTCGCCTGACCGAGCCGGAGGCTCGGACGGCGCTGGAGGAGGCGGTGCGCCGGGTCGGCTCGATCGCGATCGTGCACGACACACTCTCGTTCTCCCCGGACGAGAACCTCGTCTTCGACGAGGTGGTCGACCGAGTGCTCGCGATGCTCGCCGACGTGTCCTCCCTGGAGCCGTCCGGAGAGGCGCGGGTCCACCCGCGTCGGGAAGGGGAGTTCGGCACTCTGCCCGGGGACCTGGCCACCCCGCTGTCGATGGTGCTCACCGAGCTGGTGCAGAACGCGCTGGAGCACGGCGTCACGCCGGTTTCGCAGCTGCTGGTCGTGCGAGCCGAGCGGCGGGGGGACAGCCTTCGCGTCGAGGTGGACGACGACGGCGGCGGGCTTCCGCCCGGCTTTGACCCGGTCGCCTCGGCGAACCTCGGCCTGCAGATCGTCCGGACACTGGTCACCGGCGAGCTGGGCGGAGAGCTGGAGATCGGTGCCCGTCCGGGCGGCGGGACGCGCGTGGCCCTGATGATTCCGGTCCTGGGCAAGCCCTGAACGCGACGAACCCCGGCCGGAACGGCCGGGGTTCGTGACGCTTTTCTTGGTGGGGTGTACTGCCGGGCGCTGTCTGATCTAGAGAACGCGGGCCCGGGCGCGAGCGGTACGGCGCTTGAGAGCGCGACGCTCGTCCTCGGACAGGCCGCCCCAGACGCCGGCGTCCTGGCCGGATTCGAGGGCCCACTGCAGACACGTCTCGACGACGTCGCAGCGTCGGCACACGGCCTTGGCCTCTTCGATCTGCATCAGGGCGGGGCCGGTGTTCCCGATCGGGAAGAACAGCTCGGGATCCTCGTCCCGGCAGACTGCGCGGTGGCGCCAGTCCATGGGTGTTACTCCTCAGGTGGTGGGTTCGGCCTCGGGCGAGCGCCGGACCTGATGAATGCTTACTTGCGGGTAGCGGTGAAGTTGCTGATACCTAGTGAACAGTTTCACGAGCGATTACGGGACCCTCAACACGAGAGATATTTGTGTGAGATGAAGCACCTGACAAGGGAATTTCGGCCCAGGCCGCGTGATCAACAGGCCGGACAGAGGTCCACCCTGAACCACCCGCTAGCGTCGACACAACCCCCAGAGTCAGGTAAATACGCCACAAACCGGACACTGGATTTGTGGTTGTTCGACAGCGCATCTGCCCCGAGGTCCAGCACCGTAACCGCGCTCACCGCCACCTGACCTGATATTGATCACCGCATGCCGGTCAGAGTCCCGCAAAGGGTAGGAAAAGCAACCATGAAAACCCCAGGTCAGAGCGGATTTCCCGGGCCGTTGCGGCCGACCGGAATGGTGGCGGATCTCCGCCGCAATCCGCGCCCGCTGGTGATCGCCGCGACCGCCCAGGCCCTGCAGGCGGTGCTGCTGGTCGGTCTGGGTGTGGCGACGCTGGTCCTCGGGTTCGCCGAGGACTCGCAGGATCTGCTCAACGCGTTGCTGGTCGGCGTGTTCTCACTGGCCGGCGGAGCAGGTCTGCTGGCGGTCGCCCGCGGCCTGCTCGGGGCACAGGGCTGGGCCCGCTCGCCGGCGCTGGTGTGGCAGCTGATCATGATCCCGGTGGGGTTCACGACCCTGGACGACCTGCCCGGGGTGGCATACCCGCTGCTGGTCTCGGTGGCCGTCGTCCTGGCCGGCCTGTTCGCGCCGACCTCCAACGCCGCTCTGGAGGAGGAGCTCGGGGAGTAGCTACTCCTCGACGAGCAGATCGGCGCGCAGCTTCGCCAGGGTGCGGGCCAGCAACCGGGACACGTGCATCTGGGAGATGCCCAGCTCGGTGGCGATCTGAGACTGCGTCATGCCGCCGAAGAAGCGCAGCAGCAGGATCCGCTTCTCCCGCGGAGGCAGGCGTTCCAGCAACGGCTTGAGCGATTCCCGGTACTCCACGCCCTCCAGCGCCTCGTCCTCGCCGCCGAGGGAGTCGACCACCGCGGGGGAGTCGCCCTCGCCCTGCTCGGGGACGTCGAGGGAGAGCGTGCTGTAGGCGTTGGCCGACTCCAGGCCCTCCAGGACCTCTTCCTCGGAGCGCCCGAGCCGCTCGGCCAGCTCGCCCACCGTCGGGGCGCGGCCCAGCTGCTGGGACAGCTCGGCGGTGGCGGTCGAGAGGTGCAGCCGCAGCTCCTGCAGCCGCCGGGGCACCCGGACCGCCCAGCCGCGGTCGCGGAAGTGCCGCTTGATCTCTCCGACGATCGTCGGGGTGGCGTAGGTGGAGAACTCCACCCCGCGGTCGACCTCGAAGCGGTCGACGGACTTGATCAGCCCGATGGTGGCGACCTGGACCAGGTCGTCCAGCGGCTCCCCGCGGTTGCGGAACCGGCGGGCCAGGTGCTCGACCAGGGGCAGATGCAGCTCGACGAGGGCGTCGCGCAGCGCCCCGCGCCGGGGGTCGTCCGGCGCCATCGCGCCGAGTTCGGCGAGCATGGCGCGGGCTCGATCGCGCTCGACCTCGCGCTCGGTTTCCTTGGCGGTGGAGTCGCCCACGTCAGCCGCGCCCCGACGGGGCGGCCACGCTCACGGCGTCTCCGCAGCGGACTTCGTCCTCGCGGAGCCATCGCCCGTGCACATGGTTCGCTCGCTGCGCTCGCTCACGCCGCCCCCTCTGCGGTCTTCCGCAGGGTGATCGTCAGGTGCTGGTCGGAGTCGACGGTGGCTGTCACGTCCCCGGCCAGAGCGGTCAGCACGGTCCAGGCGAAGGTGTCCCGTGCCGGCACCCGGCCGTCGCGGGTCGGCGCCGTGACCTCGACGGTCAGCGTGGGCGGGTCCAGCGTGAAGCGGCAGTACAGCTCGGTGTCGGGCACCACCTGCGCCAGCAACATCGCGCAGGCCTCGTCGACGGCGATCCGCAGGTCCTCGATCTCGTCGATCGTGAAGTCCAGCCGCGCGGCGAGACCTGCCGTCGCGGTGCGCAGCACGGACAGGTAGGCGCCGTCGGCCGGAAGCCGGACCTCGACGAAGTCCTCGCCGACGGCGCGTTCTGCCAAGCTCACGCCTTTTTGGTCGCCCAGAAGATCTCGGCGATCTCATCGATCTTGGCCAGCAGCTTGTCCGCCACCGCGACGTCCAGCGAGCCCTTGGTGCCACCGGCGCCGGCCAGCTTGGTCGCCTCGTTGAACAGCTGGTGCAGGTTCGGGTAGGACTCGAAGTGCGGGGGCTTGAAGTAGTCGGTCCAGAGCACCCAGAGGTGGTGCTTGACGAGGTCGGAGCGCTCTTCCTTGATCTGCAGAGCGCGCTCGCGGAAGTCGGCGTCGTCGTTGCCCGCGACCTTCTCGCAGATGGCCTTGACGGACTCCGCCTCGATCCGGGCCTGGGCCGGGTCGTAGACGCCGCAGGGCAGGTCGCAGTGGGCGGAGACAACGATCGGGCGCAGCAGCGGCATCGAATCGGTCCCTTCCTGATCGGTTCCGGAGAGTCATCGCGACACTACCCCTGTGGGCTCTGACGATGATCGTGAGGTCGACCCCATCCGCGCCCGCCCGGGACGGATGCGCGGCTGGGGGACGGCACGGGTCTCAGGGGACTCGATGCGCCCCACCCTGCGTCCGGGTGACCTGCTCCTGATTCGGCCCGGCGCGCCGCCCCGGATCGGCCGGCTGGCGATCGTGCGCCTGCCCGGGCGCGGGCTCGCGGTCAAACGCGTGACCCGGCGCGAGGCGGACGGCTGGTGGGTGGAGCGGGACAACCCTGCCGCCGGCGTGGACTCGTGGCTGGTCGGCGCGATCCCGGACGCGGACGTGGTCGCCGCCGTGATCTGCCGGCTCTGGCCCGCGATCCGGCGCCGCGGGGCCGCTGACTAGGGTCGAAGCATGTTCGCTGTCAGCGCTGCGCGCTTCTCTCCGGATGACCCGATCTCGGCTCTCGACCTCGGCGAGCGACCCGACCCGATCGCCAAGGACGGCTGGGTCACGGTCGACGTCAAGGCGGCCTCGCTCAACCACCACGACCTGTGGAGCCTGCGCGGCGTCGGGCTCAAGGAGGAACAGCTCCCGATGATCCTGGGCTGCGACGCGGCCGGGATCGACGAGGACGGCAACGAGGTGATCGTGCACGCGGTCATCGGCGACCCGGAGTGGAAGGGCGACGAGACCTTCGACCCGAAGCGTTCGCTGCTCTCCGAGCGGCACCAGGGCACGATCGCGGAGAAGGTCATCGTGCCGCGCCGCAACCTGGTCCCGAAGCCGGCGCAGCTCTCGTGGGAAGAGGCGGCCTGCCTGCCCACCGCGTGGCTGACCGCCTACCGCATGCTGTTCACCCGCGCCGGCATCTCGCCGGGCGCGACGATCCTGGTCCAGGGCGCCGGCGGCGGTGTCGCCACCGCGCTGATCAGCCTCGGCCGGGCCGCCGGCATGCGGGTCTGGGCGACCAGCCGTGACGAGGCCAAGCGCGCCCGCGCCCTCGACCTCGGGGCGGACCAGGTCTTCGAGTCCGGTGCCCGGATGCCCGAGCGCGTCGACGCGGTCTTCGAGACCGTCGGCAAGGCGACCTGGTCGCACTCGGTGAAGGCGCTCAAGCCCGGCGGCACCATCGTCATCTCCGGTGCCACCACCGGCGACGCCCCGCCGGCCGAGCTGACCCGGATCTTCTTCCTCCAGCTCTCCGTCGTCGGCTCCACGATGGGCTCGCGCGATGAACTGGAGCGCCTGGCGCAATTCATGGCGACCACCGGCGTGAAGCCCTTGATCGACGAGGTCGTCCCGTTGCGCGAGGCCGACCGCGGCTTCGCGAAGATGCACGCCGGCGACCTGTTCGGGAAGATCGTCTTCTCGGTCTGATCCGCCGATCCGCCTGGGTCCGCCGAACGTTCACCCAGGCCGACAGCACCACCACGCGCATCTACGGCGGCACCGGCTCGGGCTGGCGATCACGCCGATGGGGCTGGCCGGGCGCGATGCTCGTCGTGGACGGCAATGCGACGAACCGTCAGATCCTCGAGATGTGGGCCTATCAGCACTAGATGGAGTGCGTCTCGTCGGCGGTGGTCTCGAGGCGCTGGAGATCGTCGACCGTGAGCCCCGACCCTTCGACTTCGCCTTGCTCGACATCGCGATGCCCGGCATGGACGGTCGCACTGGGCGGCCTGCGCCGGCGCCGGAGGGGTGCCGCGCGCAGGACCGGCTGCGCCTGGCCGCCGCCGACCGGCTGAAATCGCCGGCGCGCTCGCTGGGGGCGGCTGCCTTCGCCTGGGCCGTCAGCGCACCGGTCTGCACGACCAGTTGATGAGCCGGCTGCCCGGCTAATCCTCGTCGTCGAGCCGGGCCAGCCAGGTGGCCAGGCGTTCGATCGGCACCTCGAAGTCGGGATTGAGGTCGACGAACTCGCTCAGCCGTTCGGCCAGCCAGGCCAGCTTGACGTCCTCGTCGCCGCGACGTGCGGCGAGCTCCTCGATGCCACGGTCGGTGAAGTACATCTAGCGCGCGAAGGCCTGCTCGATGAGCAGCTGCTGCTCGTACTCGTGCACCGAGTGCGAACCGACCGCGGGTGCCGAGGACGCCGACCGGGAGACGCGGTAGAGCACCCGGCCGACCTTTTCGGCGAAGTTCAGCGCCATGAACGGCCACGCGCCCTGGTTGGCCGGTTCCTCCTGCACCCAGCGCAGCTCGCTCGCATTGGGGTACTGCGCCAGCGCCGCCTGCAGCTCGGGGACCGGCAGCGGGTAGAGCTGCTCGACCCGCACGATCGCGGTGTCGCGCTCGGAGCCGTACTGCTCGCGTTGGGCGGCCAGGTCGTAGAAGACCTTGCCGGTGCAGAGCAGGACCCGGGTGACCTCGCCGGGGCTGACGGTGTCGTCGGCGATCACCGGCCGGAAGTGCCCGGAGGTGAACTCACCGGGCGCCGAGACCGCGGCCCGGTGCCGCAGCAGCGACTTGGGCGTGAAGATCACCAGCGGACGGTGGAACGGTCCGAGCGCCTGCCAGCGCAGCAGGTGGAAGTGGTTGGCCGGCGTGGTCGGGATCGCGACCGTCATGTTCCCCTGCGCACACAGTTGCAGGAAGCGCTCCGGGCGGCCGGAGGAGTGGTCCGGGCCCTGGCCCTCCATGCCGTGGGGGAGCAGCAGCGTGACCCCGGAGGTCTGGCCCCACTTCTGCTCACCGGAGGAGATGAACTCGTCGATGATCGTCTGGGCGCCGTTGACGAAGTCGCCGAACTGGCCCTCCCACAACACCAGCGCGTCGGGCCTGGCCACCGAGTAGCCGTACTCGAAGCCGAGCGCCGCGTACTCACTCAGCAGCGAGTCGTACACGTAGAAGGTGCCCTGGTCCGGGCTGAGGTTCTGCAGCGGGTTGTACTCCTCGCCGGTGGTCCGGTCGGTGAGCACCGAGTGGCGCTGGGTGAAGGTGCCGCGGCGGCTGTCCTGGCCGGCGAGGCGGACCGGGCGGCCCTCCAGCAGGAGCGAGCCGAACGAGATCAGCTCGCCGAAGCCCCAGTCGATGTTGCCGGTCTCGATCATCGCCGCCCGCTTCTGCAGCAGGGGGGCGACCCGGGGGTGCACGTTGAAAGCCCTCCGGCAGGCTGACCTGGCTCTCCACGATCCGCTTGAGCGACTCGCTGCTGATCGCCGTGTTCACCGACGTGGCCGGTGCCTGGTCGTTGCTGACCGGGGTGTCGACGCTGCTCGGGGTGCTCTGCGCTCCCCGGGTCTCGGCGAAGACCTTCTCGAGCTGATCGCGGTAGTCCTTCAGGGCCTCCTCGGCCTCGTCGAAGGTGATGTCGCCGCGCCCGATCAGGGCCTCGGTGTAGAGCTTGCGGACCGAGCGCTTCTGGTCGATCAGGTCGTACATCAGCGGCTGGGTCATCGAGGGGTCGTCGCCCTCGTTGTGACCACGGCGCCGGTAGCAGACCATGTCGATGACGACGTCCTTCTTGAACGCCTGGCGGAACTCGAAGGCCCACCGCGCGACGCGGACGCACGCCTCCGGGTCGTCGCCGTTGACGTGGAAGATCGGCGCGGCCACGGTGCGCGCGACGTCGGTCGCGTACAGGCTGGAGCGGCTCGAGGTCGGCGAGGTGGTGAAGCCGACCTGGTTGTTCACGACGATGTGCACGGTGCCGCCGGTTCGGTAGCCGCGCAGCTGGGACATCTCCAGCGTCTCGGCCACCACGCCCTGACCGGCGAACGCCGCGTCGCCGTGCATCAGCACGGGCAGCACGGTGAAGCCGCTCTCGCCGCGGTCGATCATGTCCTGCTTGGCCCGCACGACACCCTCGAGCACCGGGTTGACCGCCTCCAGGTGGGAGGGGTTCGCGGCGAGGTAGGTGTCGACCGTCGAGCCGTCGTGCGCGGTGTAGCGGCCCTTCTGGCCCAGGTGGTACTTCACGTCGCCCGAGCCGTGCATCGACTTCGGGTCGATGTTGCCCTCGAACTCGCGGAAGATCTGGCCGTAGCTCTTGCCGACGATGTTGGCGAGCACGTTGAGGCGGCCGCGGTGCGGCATGCCGATCGCGACCTCGTCCAGGCGGGCCTGCGCGGCCGCGACCAGGATCGCGTCGAGCAGCGCGATCACCGACTCGCCACCCTCGAGCGAGAACCGCTTCTGGCCGACGTACTTGGTCTGCAGGAAGGTCTCGAAGGCCTCGGCCTCATTCAGCTTGCGCAGCACGCGCAGCTGGTCGTTGCGCGGCAGCCGGTCCGGTGCGCGTTCGACCCGCTCCTGGATCCAGAGCCGCTCCTTGGGCTCGGCCATGTGCATGTACTCGATGCCGACGGTGCGGCAGTACGACGAGCGCAGCACGCCGAGGATGTCGCGCAGCTTCATCAGCCCGGACAGCGAGAACGTGGTGCCGGAGACGAACTCGCGGTCCAGGTCCCACAGCGTCAGGCCGTGCTTGACGATGTCGAGGTCCGGGTGGCTGCGCTGCTTGTACTCGAGCGGGTCGGTGTCGGCCATCAGGTGGCCGCGGGTGCGGTAGGCCTCGATCAGCTCGTGGACGCGGGCCTGCTTGGAGACCTGGTCCTCGTGGCTGGTCGCGATGTCGGTTTCCCAGCGGATCGGCTCGTACGGGATCCGCAGTGAGGCGAAGACGTCGTCGTAGAAGTCGTCCTCACCGAGCAGCAACTGGTGCAGGCGGCGCAGGAACTCACCCGACTGCGCGCCCTGGATGATCCGGTGGTCGTAGGTGGAGGTCAGCGTCATGATCTTGCTGACGGCCATGTTCGCGAGCGTCTCCGGCGAGGCCCCCTGCCACTCGGCCGGGTACTCCATCGCGCCGACGCCGATGATCGTTCCCTGACCCTGCATCAGACGCGGCACCGAGTGGACGGTGCCGATCGTGCCCGGGTTGGTGAGGCTGATCGTGGTGCCGACGAAGTCGTCCACGACGAGCTTGTTGTTGCGGGCGCGGCGCACGATGTCCTCGTACGCCAGCCAGAACTGGGAGAAGTCCAGGCTCTGCGCGTTCTTGATCGAGGGCACCAGCAGCGAACGGGTGCCGTCGGACTTGGTCACGTCGATGGCCAGGCCGAGGTTGACCGCGTCCGGGCTGACGACGGCGGGCTTGCCGTCGACCTCGGTGTAGCCGCAGTTCATCGCCGGCACGTCGCCCAGGGCCCGGACCACGGCGAAGCCGATCAGGTGGGTGAAGGAGACCTTGCCGCCACGGGCGCGCTTGAGGTGGTTGTTGATGACGATGCGGTTGTCGATGAGCAGCTTGGCCGGCACGGCCCGCACCGAGGTGGCGGTCGGGACGGAGAGGCTGGCCTCCATGTTGGTGACCACGCGCGCGGCCGGGCCCTTGAGCGCGTGAATCTCGCCGGCCGGGGTCGGTGCGGCCTTGGCGGCCGGGGCCGCGGGGGCGGTCGCCGCGGGAGCTGCCGGCGCCGGTGCGGGCGGCGCCGGTGCGGCCGGCGGGGGCTGGTCGGCGGGCTGAGCCGGGGCCGCCGGCTGCGCGGGGGCCGGAGCGGGCGCGGCGGGGGCCGGCTGAGCGGTGGGGGCGGTGGGCTTCACCAGGATCCGGTGGATGCCCGTGTCGGAGGTCGGGTTGTAATCCGCGAAGAACTCCCACCACGCTGGATCGACGCTGTTCTTGTCCCGCAGATAGGCCTGGTAGATCTCGTCGACCAGCCATTCGTTGGTCCCGAACCCGGACATCGGATTGGACTGCTGTGACGACACGGCTTTGATCGACCTCTTCCGGGCTTTACCGAAGCTTCCACGGCGTGTCGGAACACTCGTTCCCGCGCTCTGACCAGCGTAGTAGCCCAGTCCCAGGCGTCACAGGCCAGACCGGGTGTCGTCACTCACCCATGGGAGAGCCAAGCCTGCCGCCTGACCTTCGTGGCCAACCGCTCACCCGCTGGGCGTGAATGTTTGCGTCCGATTTGACCCCATTTGTTCCCTCCTGTCGCATCCTTACCGTGACCTGAAAGTAATTCGAGATCCCCGGCCTTCGGGGAGTTAGGGGAGGGCCATGACAGCCCGACGGTTCACCCGGGCGGCGGTGGCCGCCACGTCGGTCGCCGCGATGAGCGCCGGAGTCCTTTTCATCGGCCAGGGCAGCTCGGTGGCGGCCGACGCCAGCGAGACCATCACCGGCAAGAGCGCCCAGGACCACGACATCGACGTCGGCCGCAGCGGCCCGAGCGTCGGCGACCGCTTCGTGTTCTCCGAGAACCTGTTCGACGAAGACAAGGACCGGGTCGGCCGCCTGGCGGCTTCCTGCGACCTGGCCTACGTGAAGCGCAACTCGAACGGCAAGGCGAAGGACGCCCTGATGCAGTGCATCGGCAGCTTCCGGTTCTCCGACGGCCAGGTCACCGTGCAGGGCTCCATGTGGTGGTCGGACGAGGAGCCCTCGCTGGCGATCACCGGTGGCACCGGGGCCTACGACGACGCCGTCGGGCCAGGTCAACATCGACTTCGTCAACGACAGTCGGACCGACTACGACTTCGACTTCGACAACAACGACAACAACGGCCCGGTCCTCCCGTAGCCGTCACGGCCGCCCGGATCAGGCGGTCATCCCGAACTGCCGGCGCTCGTCGTCGGTCAGTTCGCGGGTGACCGCCTTTTCTGCGAGGTCCAGCAGCGCCTGCGGATCACCACATGCGGTGCAGGCGTCCCACATCCGCACCTGGAATGTGCGGCTCACGGTGATCACCGCAGTGCTGTCCGGGGTGAACGCCAGGTGGACCGGCCGGTCCTCGTGGGGGATCACGCGCAGGTCGGTGAGGGTGGCCCCGTCGTAGATGCGCAGCGTGCCGTCCAGGCCGGCACCGGCCAGCAGACGGCCGTCCGGGCTGATCCGGGCCTCCCGGACCCCCAGCGTGCTCGCGGTGAGCGTCACGGTGGGTCCGTCGCCGTCGAGGGGGCTGACCGTGATGCGGCCGTCCTCCCAGGCGCCGATGAGGTTGTGCTCGTCCGGACTGATGGAGAGCTGCGTGAGCCCCTCGCCCAGCTGCAGCGGAGGCGCGATCTCCTTGCCGGTGGCGACGTCCCACACGGCGATCTCGCCACACGAGGTGCCCGCCGCCAGGAAGCGGCCCGAGCGGCTGAACTCGTAGGCGGCCCAACCGGCGCAGTCGGTCGGGGCCAGCGTCCGAGCGGTCTGCTCCTCGAGGTCGAGCAGCTCGAGGTGGTGCTGCGCGGTGTCCCCGATGGCGCTGTCCCCGACGTCGCTGTCCCCGACGTCGCTGTCCCGGGCCACGTAGCGTCCGTCGGCGCTCAGAACCGGGACGGCCAAGGGTTTCCGCGGCTGGTCGAAGGTCACGCCCCGCACGAGCCGGCGCTCGAGCACGTCCCAGACTTCGATCCGCGCATTGGTGACGCCCCGGGTCTGGCGCACCACGCCGACGTACCGGCCGTCCGGGGAGGTGAGGTAGGCGACGACTCTCGTCGCCGGGGCCTGGCCCGCCATGTCCACCGCCCACGGGTTGGTCCGCCCCGGTTCGGTGTCCTCGGGTTGGCTCCGGGTCGGCTCGGTCCGGGTCGGCTCGGTCCGGGTCGGCTCGGTTCGGGTCGGCTGGGTCCGCGGCAGCAGTGGCCCGTCGGTCTCGGACCTGATTCGTTCGGTCCGGGCCGCGTTGGAGTCGGCGGCCTTGTTCTTAGCGGCCTTGTTCTTGGCGGCCTTGTTCTTGGCCGGTCGGGCCCCCGTCGCGGTGAGCGTCAACGCAGGGCCCGCGGGTGTCCCGTCCGCCGCCCAGCGCCGGACCACCACGTCCTGTGATCCCGGCCAGCTCACGGTGAGGAATCCGTCGGCAGTGCCGATCACCTCGCCGGGGAAGGCGAGTCGCCCCGGGAGCACGCGCAGTGCGGTCCCGGTTCGGCTGTCCGCAAGCGGCGAGGCATCCAGCGCGGCCCGTAGCGCGTAGGTCGTTCTCGGCGTGGCCTTCATCCGGACGGCCGCCGCGGCGAGCAGGATCGCGCGCTCCGGGTCCACCGCTCGCTGCACCAAGCTGGTCGCGGCGAGCGCCTCCGCCTTCGCGGCTGTCTCAGCGTCGGAGGCCTCGCCGCGGGAGAGCACCGCGAGGACCAATGCCACCATGGCCAGCACGAGCAGCATCGCGGTGCCGCTGAGCAGCAGCCGCAGGCGTCGATTGCTCCGTGCCTGCTGCCGGAGCGCGCGGTCCTGGAAGGCGACGCTGTTGCCGAGGAACTCCTGTTCCAGCGGCGACAGGGCCTCCGGCTCGCCGGCCGCCCATTCCCGCGCCGACGCCAGTTGGGCCCCGACGTACAGGTCCTCGGTCCACCGCCCGCGGTCGTCCCAGGTCGCGGCAGCGTCGTGCAGGTGCCGGTGCAACACCATCCCGGCCCGGTCGGCCTCGATCCACTCCCGCAAGCTCGGCCACTCGCGGATCAGGGCTTCGTGCGAAAGCTGCACCGAGTCGGCGCCGACCGTGATCAGACGGGCCGCCGCGAGCGCGTCGAGTACCCGGTCGACCTGCCTGTCCGGCCGCGGGCCCAGTTCGTCCCGTCGCGTGACGCGGCAGGTGTCCTGGCCGTTCTCGCGCGGCTCGACGAGGCGTACCGCGATCCGGTGGAGCACCTCGCGGTCGGCGTCGTCGAGTTCGGCGACGACGCGGTCGGCGGTGGCGGCGACGGCGCGCCGGACGCCGCCGGTGCTGTGGTAGCCATCCAGGGTCAGCGTTCGGCCATCGCGGTTCTCCCACGTGGCGAGCAGGGCGTGGGACAGCAAGGGGAGCGCTCCCGCGTCGCCGAGGACCGCCTCCACGAGTAGTTCGACCAGCTCAGGCTCCACCGTCAGGTGGGCCACCTCCGCCGGGCCCGTGATGGCCGCGCGGAGCTCCTCGCCCGTCATCGGGCCGAGAAGAAGGTGGTTGCCGGCGAGGGCCGCGGCGAACGCGGGGTGGGCGGCGCAGTGGCCGTAGAAATCGGCCCGGAGCCCGATCACCACAGGCCCTTCGCGGGCGAGCAACGCCTCGAGGAACCGGGCCCGTTCCTCCTCGGCCGCGCCGAGGGTGAACAGCTCCTCGAACTGGTCCACGACCAGCAGGTCGTCGCCTGCCGGGACGACGGGAGGCGTCGCGCCAGGGGTGATCCGCTGCCCGCCGATCGCGGCGAGCAGCCCGGCCCGCAGCACCGAGGTCTTCCCGCTGCCCGAGCTCCCGACCAGGCCGACCAGCCCGCCCTCAGCCACCCGCTCCGAGAGTTCGGCGAGCATGCCCTCCCGGCCGAAGAACAGGTCACGGTCGACCACGTCGAACGGGAGGAGACCGAGATACGGGCAGGCCGCCCGGGGCGTGATCATGGCCGGCCCCGACAGGCCGTAGACCGCATGCGCGCCGGAAAGGTCGCGCAACCGGTGCGGTCCGAGGTCGACGAGACTCACGCCGGGCGGGAGGACGGTGTCCTGGGCCTGTGCGGTCTCGGCCGAGAGAAGCACCTGGCGGCCGGCGGCGAGGTTGCCCACACGGGCAGCCTTGTCCAAGGTCGGGCCGTAGAAGGCCCCGTCACCGAACTCGGCAACACCGGTGTGGATCCCCACCGCCACGCGGAGGTCGATCGGTGCCGGCCACGGTTCCTCCAACAGGCGCCGTTGCAGTTCCGCTGCGGCCCACACCGCGGCCCGTGGGGTGTAGAACACCGCCCGGGTCGAGGTGCCCTCGCTCCTGGACTTGAGGACCTGACCGCCGTGGCCGCCGACGATCTCGTCGACCAGCTCGCCGTAACGGGCGAGCGACCGGCTCATCTGGTCGGGGTGTTCGGCCAGCAGCGCCGGCCCGTCCTCGACGTCGGTGACCATGAACGACGTGGTCGCCCAGGTGTCGTCGCCACCGGCCGCGCTCAGGCCCGGAGACGTGTCAGTGCTCATGATCAATAGCCTCACTGGGATGTGAGGGGTAGTCCAGGACTACTGGGTCAGGAGCGTCCCAAGTCACGCAAGATTCGCCGAGCGGCATTGTGCCCCGCCGCGCCGATCACGGAGCCGGCCGGGTGGCACCCGGCTGATCCGGCGTAGAGCCCGGGCAGCCCGGTGGCGTACGGCACCCGGTCGGCGAAGGCCACCGTGTTGTCGACGTGGTGGATGTGCCCGCCGGTGATCCCGAACCGAGCCTCGATGCCCGGCGGTGGCAACGCGAGCGAGTCTGCGACGTTGGCCGATGTGCCCGGGGCGAACCGGTCGCAGATCGCCAGCAGGTGCTCGGTGTAGCCGGGCAGTTCGCCCTCCCAGCTCGAGCCGGCCGGCACGTGCGGCACCGACTGCACGAACAGGGCAGAGCTGTGGTGCCCGGCCGGGTCCTGCAGGCTCGGGTCGACGGTGGTGTGCAGGTACCACTCGATCGTGGGGAACTCCGGCATCCGGCCGGCCTGCACGTCGGCCCACATCTCGCGGACCGCTGCCAGCGGCCTATCCTCGCCGGGCATCAGGTGCACGGTGGCGCCGCCGGTCGGACGGCCACCCAGGGCGGGGAAGTGCGGAACCTCCCTCAACGCGAGGTTGAGCTTGAGGGTGACGCCCGGCCGGCGGATCTCGTCCAGCCGGTCGCGCAGGTCGTCGGGCAGCGCCGGCCCCACCAGGGCGGGCAGGCGGAACGGATCGCAGGCGGCCAGCACGACGGCGGTGCCGATCCGGCCGCGGTCGAGGTCGACCCCGGTGACCACCCCGCCTGATGTCTCGATCGCCCGCACCGGACTGCCGGTGCGCAGCTGCGCGCCGGCGTTCCAGGCCGCCTGGGCCAGGGCCGTGGTCACAGTGCCCATCCCGCCGCGGACGATCATCCAGGTGCCGTCGGAGCCGGGGAGCCGGCCCATGTTGTGGGCCAGGAAGTTGTGTCCGGTGCCCGGGTCGTCCACCCCGGCGGCCAGGCCGGAGATCCCGTCGGTGATGGCGTACATCGCCAGCAGGCGCTCGGAGGCGAAGCCGAAGCGCTCCAGGTAGGAGACGACCGAGCCGCGGCAGGCGCTGATGAACACCTCGCGGAGCGCGGGGCGGACGTAGCGCTCGGCGGTGTCCTCCAGGGCGAGCGGCTCGGCCAGCCAGGCCGGGGCGAGGTCCTCGCGGAGCTGGGCGAGCTCGGCCTGCAGGGCGGCGTCGGCCCGCGCGTCGGCGGGGGAGAAGGCCGCCTCCAGCGCCGCGGTGTTCGCCGCCGCGTCCGCACCCAGGAGTAAGGACGGCAGGGTCGATCCGGCCGGGGCCGGCAGCGCGTAGTGCGGATCGCGGCGCAGCACCGGCAGGTCCAGGCCGAGGGTGGCGATCAGCTCCGGCGGCATCAGACCGAGCAGGTAGGCCCCGGTGGAATGGCGGAGCTCGGGCACGGCCGGGAACGGCGTCTCGGTCCGGGCGGCACCACCGAGCACGTCCGCGGCCTCGCAGACCACGACGTCCAGTCCGGCCCGCGCCAGCAGGATGGCGGCGACCAGTCCGTTGTGCCCGCCCCCGATGACGACGGCGTCGGCGCGCTCACTCACGGGAGCATGATGCCGCCCGCGGCGTGCTGTCGGGGCGGCAACACCCGCCACTAGGGTCGTCCGAATCGTCCCCCGTGTGTCCCGCGCGGGGGTCCGGTTCCCCGTTAGGCAGGCCATGGCCGACGTCCCGGTAGGCGCGCGCGCGGCGCGCGGCCGCCGTCGGGCGCCGGTGCGGTTGCCGGGGCCGATCGACGTCGGACTGGTCACGGTCGGACGGCTGACCTCGCTGTCGATCGCGAGCACCCGCTACATCGTCACTGACCTGGTGCGGGGCCGGTTCCCGTGGCGCGAGTTCATCCTGCAGGCCTGGTTCGTCACCAGCGTCTCGCTGCTGCCCGCAGTGCTGGTCGCGATCCCGTTCGGCGATCATCGTCGCGATCAACGTCGGCAGCCTCGCCCAGCAGGTCGGCGCGACCTCCTTCGTCGGGGCGGTCAACGGACTGGGGGTGATCCGCGAGGGCGCCCCGGTCGTCACCGCGCTGCTGCTGGCCGGCGCGGCGGGTTCGGCGATCTGTTCCGACCTGGGCTCGCGGACCATCCGCGAGGAGATCGACGCGATGCGGGTGATGGGCATCTCGCCGGTGCGCCGCCTGGTCGCGCCGCGGGTCGCCGCGCTGGTCGTGGTCGGGGTGCTGCTCTGCGCGGTGGTCGCGATGACCGGCGTGCTCGCCGGCTTCCTCTTCAACGTCTACGTCCAGCACGGGACGCCCGGGGCCTACCTGTCCTCGTTCACCGACTTCGCCACCCCCGGTGACTTCATCGTCGCCGAGATCAAGGCCGCGGTGTTCGGGTTCCTGGCGGCGATCGTGGCCGCGCACAAGGGACTCAACGCCAGAGGTGGGCCCAAAGGCGTCGCGGACGCGGTCAACCAGTGCGTGGTGCTGTCCTTCCTGCTGCTGTTCAGCACGAACATCCTCATCACCCAGGCCTACCTGCTGATCGCGCCGCCGGTGGTGGTCTGAGTGGTCGCCCCAATGAAGGTCACGGCGCCGGGCGCGCGGGCGCGGCGGTCGGTAGGTCGGCGGGTGGCAAGGCCGGCGACAGCCTCGCCGGTCTCGGCGAGCAGGCCACCTTCTTCGGCAAGGCGATCGCCTACATCCCGTACTCACTGCGGCACTACCGCGGCGAGGTGTTCCGGCTGCTGTCGGACATCAGCTGGGGCAAGGCGCTGCTGGTCGGCGGCGGGATCATGGGCGTGATGCTGCTGCTGTCGGCATTCGTCGGCACCTCGGTCGGCATCGCCGGCTTCACCGGGCTCGACATCATCGGGCTGGCGCCGTTCGCCGGGTTCGTCTCCGCGCTGGCCAACACCCGCGAGTTCGCGCCGCTGATCGCGGCGATGGCCTTCGCGGCGCAGGTCGGGTGCCGCTACACCGCGCAGCTCGGCAGCATGCGGATCTCGGAGGAGATCGACGCGCTGCAGGTGATGGCGGTGCGCCCGGTGCCGTACCTGGTCAGCACCCGGCTGATCGCGTCGATGCTGGCGATCCTGCCGATGTACGTGGTCGGGCTGTTCGGGTCCTACTACGCCACCCAGCTGGTGGTGACGACGTTCTTCGGGCAGTCGGCCGGGACCTATCAGCACTACTTCCTGGCGTTCCTCAACCCGTTCGACATCGTGCTCTCGACGGTGAAGGTCGCGATCTTCATCGTGCTGGCGACGCTGATCCACTGCTACTACGGCTTCTACGCCTCCGGCGGCCCGGAAGGTGTCGGGCCGCGCGACCGGGCGGGCGATCCGGGCCAGCATCATCGTCATCATCGTCACGGACATGTTCCTGACGCTGGCGTTCTGGGGTTACGACCCCGGGGTGCGGATCAGCGGATGAGCTCCCAGGAAACTCGAAGCCGACCCGCCGCGACCTGATGGTCCGCGGGGTGGCCTACCTCGCCGTCGTGGCGGTCCTCATCGGCCTCGTGCTCGCGCAGTTCTCCGGCACCTTCGCCGACCGGGTCAGCGTCACCGCGGTGCTGACCGAGACCGGCGACGCGCTGACCCCCGGGTCGGACGTGAAGATGCGCGGGGTGCTGGTCGGGCGGGTCGGCAGCATCGAACGCGAGACCGGCAAACCCGGCGCCGAGGTCGAGTTGCGGCTGGACCCGGGCAAGGCCGAGAGGATCCCGGCCGACGTCACGGCGCGCAGCCTGCCGGCCAACTTCTTCGGCCAGTCCTTCGTCGACCTGGTCCCGCCGGCGCAGAGCAGTGCCGGACCGATCCGCGGCGGCGCCCGCGTCCCCGCCGACACCTCGGCCCAGACCGTCGAACTGCAGGACGTGTTCGCCAAGCTCTACCGCGTGCTGTCCGCAGTGGAGCCGGGCAAGCTCGCCACCGTCATCGGCGCGCTCTCCCAGGCGCTGGACGGACGCGGAGCCGCGATCGGCAACCTGGTCGGCAAGACCGACACCTACCTGCGCGCGCTGCAGCCGGCCCTGCCCACGCTGCGGGCGGACATCACGGCGTTCGCGACGTTCGCCGAGGGTCTCAACCGGCGGGTGCCCTCGCTGCTGGACTCCGTCGACGACGTCCTCGTGCTCGCCCGCACCCTGGTGGAGCGGCAGGCGCAGTTCCTCGATCTGCTCGGCGGGGGACTCGGGCTGACGGCGAACGCCCGCAAGTTGGTCGGGGAGAACGAGGCGCGGCTGATCCGAATCAGCCACCAGACCCGGCTGATCGTCGGCGTGCTGGGCAGGCATCCGGATGCGTTCTCCCGCGGATTTGTCGATCTCGGTGCATTCCTCGGTGGCCTGGCCTCCACCGACGCGGGGCGGATCGGGATCGACGCCCTCGTGTCCGGGACGCCGTTGCCTTCGTACACCGCCGCGGACTGTCCGCGCTATCCCGGCCTGGCCGGTCCGAACTGCGGCGGCGGCGGTGCGAACGCGTCACTGCCCGCGGTGCTGTACGGCGGGATCGGCCCGATCGGCAGCGTTCACGACCGCCTCGCGATGGCACAGGTGCTCGCGGCGCTGGAGGGTGGCCGCGGTTCCAGCGGCGACCTCGGGCTGCTGTGGGCCGGTTCGCTGTTGCGCGGGCAGACCGTGCTGCTGCCGGTGGCTGCGTCATGAACGGGCAGAACGTGCGAGGGGCTCTGCTCCGGCTGCTCGTCTTCGCGGTGTTCGCCGGCTCGATCGGCGCGCTGCTCTACAACACCCTCACCGGCACGCTCTCGGGCAATACCGTCTCCTACTCGGCGACCTTCAGCGACGCCTCCGGCCTGCACTCCGGGGACAACGTGCGGGTGGCCGGCGTCCGGGTCGGCCGGGTGGACGCGGTGAAGCTGCGCGACAACGTCGCCTGGGTGAAGTTCAGCGTGCAGGACGAGCAACCGGTGCTGCGCAACACCGGAGTCGCGATCCGCTACCAGAACCTGATCGGCCAGCGGTACCTCGCGCTGGTGCCGGGCACGGGCGCCGCCGAGCCGCTGCCCGGCGGCAGCGAGATCCCGATGACGCAGACCCAGAACGCCTTCGACCTCACCGTCGTCACCAACGGCTTCCAGCCGCTGTTCGAGGTGCTCGCCCCGGACGACATCAACCAGCTCTCCGCCCAACTGGTGCAGGTGCTGCAGGGCGAGGGCGGCAGCATCACCTCGCTGCTGCGCACGACCGCCCAGCTGTCCGGCAAGCTGGCCGACCGCGACGAGGTGATCGGGCGTGTCATCACGAACCTGGCCCAGGTCGCGACGGACGTCGGCACGCGCGACGCCGAGGTGGACGCCCTGGTCGGGCAGTTGCGCCGGCTGGCCGACGCGGCCGCGCAGGACCGGGACAAGATCGGCTCGTCGATCGCCGCGCTCGCCGACCTCACCGACGCCACCACCGGCCTGCTCACCGAGGCCCGTCCGCTGCTGCGCACCGACATCGACAAGCTGAACCAGGTCCTCGCCACCTACGCGCAGGCGAAGGGCCCGTTCGCGGAGGCCATCCGCGGGCTGCCGCTCGCGCTGTCCGCGTTCGCCCGCCAGATGCAGTACGGGTCGTGGATCAACATCTACATCTGCAACCTGTTCGTGAACGGCGACAAAATGCTGGACTCCCGGGCCAACTCGGAGGTGTGCGCATGAAGGCTGTCCTGTCCGGGTTCCTGCGCCGCTTCGTGCCGCGCACGCCGCGCGCGACCGGCATCGCCACCGTCACCGTCATCGCCCTGTTCGCCGGGATCCTCTTCGTGCCGAGCGGGGTCGCGCTGGGCAAGAAGACCTACCACGCCGAGCTGGCCCGGGCCGGCGGCCTGGGAGCCGGCGACGAGGTCCGGGTGGCCGGCATCGGCGTCGGCAAGGTGACGTCGCTGAAGATCCGCAACGCCAAGGTGCTGGTGAGCTTCCGGATCGGCGACAGCGTCAAGCTCGGCCAGGACACCCGCGCCGACGTGAAGATCGCGACCCTGCTGGGCACCCACTACCTCGGCCTGACGCCGGCCGGGGAGGGCTCGCTGCCGAACGGCACCATCCCGGTCGCCAACACCACGGTTCCGTTCGAGATCCAGGACATCGTCGAGGCGGGAGCGCCCGCGCTGGAGCAGCTCGACGGTGACCGCCTGCGCCGGGCCCTGCGGGTGATCGCCGACGGCTTCCGCGACACCCCGGCGGTGGCCCGGCAGGCGGTCGAGAACATCGCGCGCCTCTCCGACGTCGTCATCACCCGCCGCGACCAGCTCGACCGGCTGGTCTCGCAGACCGCGGCGGTGACCGCGAACCTGGACGCCAACCGCGACGCCCTGGTCGACCTGCTCGAGCAGGCCAGCGCGATCGCGGGCGAGATCTCCGTCCGGCGCGCGGTGATCCGCGAACTGCTGCAGGACACCCGGGCACTGGCCCGCGCGCTGACCGCGGTGATCGCCGACAACCAGCAGAAGATCCAGCCGCTGCTGCGCAACCTCAACGTGGTCCTGGAGACCCTGCGCGCCAACGACGACGCGCTGGAGCGGATCGCCGTCCTGCTCGGCCCGGCTGCGCGGTACTTCGCCAACGCCGCCGGCAACGGCCCGTACGTCGACGCCAACGGCCCGAACGCGGTCCTGCCGGACTCGTTCCTGTGCGAACCGCAGGGCAAGTGCTGACGCGGCTGCGGCGTGTGTTCGCCGCCTCCTCCGTCGCCGCCGCGCTGCTGGTCGGCGGCGGCTGCGGCATGCTCGGCGGGGACAGCATGACGATCACCGCGCACTTCACCGACTCGGTCGGGCTCTTCCCGGGCAACCACGTCGACGTGCTCGGCGTGCCGATCGGGACGGTCGAGAAGGTCGAACCGCAGGGCACCAGCGTCGCGGTGACGATGTCGATCCCGGCCGACTACAAGGTGCCCGCCGGCGCCGGTGCGCTGATCATTCCGCCGACGGTGATCACCGACCGGTACGTCGAACTCACGCCGGTGTGGACCGACGGGCCGCTGATGACCGACGGCGCCGTGATCCCGCTCGAGCGCACCCGCACGCCGGTCGAGTTCGACCGGATCATCAAGGCCCTCGACGGCCTGGCCAACTCGCTGTCCAGCGACGCCAAGACCGTCGGCGCGATCCAGGACGCGCTCGGTGTGGCCGCCAAGAACCTCAAGGGCAACGGCACCGCGATCAACAAGGGCATCGCCGGACTGTCCACGGTGGTCGGAACCTTGGCCGAGGACCGCGACGATCTCACCGCGCTGATCCGCAGCCTGGACGGGCTGACCGCGACGTTCGCGCAGAACGACGCCACGATCCGGCGGTTCGGGCGCAACATCACCCAGGCCACCACGGTGCTCGCGGAGAACGGCGCCCTGCTGAATTCGACCCTGGCATCGCTGACCGGGGCGCTGACCGAGGTCCGGACCTTCGTCAACACCAACTCCGGCGCGGTGCGCACGTCGATCCAGGACCTCACCGCGGTGGTGGCGGTGCTCAACAACCATCGCGCCGAGCTGACCGAGGCCCTCGACACGCTGCCGCTCACGCTGCAGAACCTGGACCGCGCGGTGGATCCCCGCCTGAGCCGGCTGGTGTTCAACGCCTCCGCGGCGGCGAACCTGCTCAACCCGGTGGCCGCGCAGCAGTTGTGCGACGCGATCGGAACCCTGTGCCCGAACCGCGGGCGCCCCATCGGCGCGATCTCCGAGGTCTTCGGTCCGGAAGGACTGCGCCGATGAGGCCCCTCGGCGCGCGAATCGCCGCGGCGCTGCTGGGCAGCGTCCTGGGGGCGGGCCTGGCCGGGTGCGGGGCGACGCTGGAGGACCTGCCCCAGCCCGGCGGCGGCGTCGAGAGCCCGAACTACGAGATCACCGCGGTCTTCGCCGACGTGCTCAACCTGCCGGAGGGGGCCCGGGTCCGGGTGGACGGCGTCGACGTCGGCCGCGTCACCGCCATCGACACCGAGGACTTCCTCGCCCAGGTGCGGATGCGCATCCCGGTCCGGATCGCCCTCACCGACAAGGCCACGGCGGAGCTGCGGATCACCACCCCGCTCGGGGAAGGGTTCGTCGAACTCGATCCGGGCCAGGGCACGACCACGCTGGCCGACGGGGCCACCCTGCCGCTGACCTCGACCAGCACCACGGCCGGCGTGGAGGACATGCTCAGCGCGGCCTCGCTGCTGCTGAGCGGCGGCGGGCTGGGTCAGCTCAAGACCGTCATCACGGAACTGAACCAGGCGCTGGACAGCAAACGCGGTGACACCGGCCGCCTGCTGCGATCTCTGAACTCGGTGCTGGACTCGTTCAACCAGCGCTCCGACGACATCGACCGGACCCTCGATGCGCTCGACGGGCTGTCCGGGACGCTGGCCACCCGGCGCGACACCCTGCTGGCCGCGCTGAAGGACACCGCGCCGGCGGCGCAGCTGCTGGCCGACAACACCCACAAGCTGACCGAGCTGCTCGTCAAGTTGCAGGGCTTCGCCACGGTCGCCGACCGCGTCGTGCGCCAGACCCGGGAGGACCTCGTCGCCACCCTGCGCGAGATCCAGCCCGTGCTGGACGCGTTGATGTCGATCTCGGACGACGTGGCCCCGACCCTGCGCCAGCTGGTCCGGTTCGGGGCCTTCCTCGACGCGGCCACCCCCGGCGACTACCTGACCGGCGACGTCGAGGTGTCCGACTCCTCGCTCGGCGCTCCGGCGACGGACCGTCAGAAATCGTCTCGGCAGGGCGGTCAGCGATGATCGCCGCGCTGCGTCGACGGGGGACGCTGATCGCCAACCTCGCCGTGTTGCTGGTGCTGTTCCTGGGCGTCTACCACGTCGGCATCAACATCCTGCGGCTGCCGATCGGGCAGAGCCCGTTCACCGTCCAGGTCGAGCTGACCGAGGCCGGCGGGATCTATCCGCGCTCGGAGGTCAACTACCGCGGCAAGCTGGTCGGCCGTGTGACGGACGTGCAACTGCGGCCCGGGGGAGTGGTCGTCGACCTGCGTCTGGACGAGGGCACGAAGGTTCCGTCCGACACCGACGCCGTGGTCTCGAACCTGTCCGCGGCGGGGGAGCAGTTCGTCGACCTGCGCCCGCGGCGCAGCGACGGGCCGATCCTGCGCGCGGGCGACGTCATCCCGGTGGAGCGCACGGCGATCCCGCTCTCGACCGCCGCCGTGGTGCGGGACGTCACCAAGCTGCTCGATCAGGTGAACACCGACGACCTGGCCGTGGTGATCGACGAACTCGCCAGGGCGCTGGACGGGTCCGGCGGCGAGCTGGGCCGGCTGATCGACTCCTCCACCGCCCTGGTCGATTCGCTGCAGGGCAGCCTGCCGGAGACCCTGCGGCTCCTGGGCAACGCCCGCACCAACTTGGACACCGCCAACGCGCTGTCCGGGGACTTCGACACCTTCACCACCCAGTTGCGCAAGCTGACCCGGGAACTGCGCAAGACCGACGTCCCGGTGCGTGGCCTGCTCGACACCGGTCCGGGGGCGATCACCGACATCGATTCCTTCATCACCGCGATCACCTCGCCGGTCGGGACGCTGCTGGCCAACCTGGTCGCGCCGGGGGACCTGATCACCGCACGCCTGCCCGCCCTGGAAGCCCTGGTGATCGCCTTCCCGGAGGCGGCCGGCGCACTGAAGAAGACGGTGAAGAACGGCAAGCTGGGCATCGATCTGCACCTGACCAACAACCCGACGTGCAACTACGGGGGCCCGCGGCGCACCCCGGTGGACGCGACCCGGGTCGAGCCGAATCTCAAGCGGACCTGCACCAGCCAGCTTCCGGGGGTGCAGGTGCGCGGATCGGCGAACGCGCCGAAGCCGGCGCCATCCGGGCCGGGCGCCCCGGGCTATCCCTCCGTCGTCCTCGGCTACGACGCCCAGACCGGGCTGCTGGTGCTTCCTGACGGGCAGCGCTACACGCTCGGGCCGATCCGGAGCAGCGGCTCGATGACGGCGGTTCTCGCCCTGCTGCTGGCGCTGGTCCAGGGCTGACCGGCCGCCGGAGCTCTGCCCTGGGGTGGGTGCAATCCTGGGGCGCCCTGCCCCCACGTACCCGAGGGATGCGATGACGTTGCACGACGGCTCGGGCGACGACGCCGTCGAATCGGCGCCGGCGTCGTCGACTTCGGGCCGGCCCGGGGGGCGCCGGGCGGCCGGGTCCCCGCCGATCAGCCTGCTGCAGAGGATCGTTCGTCCGGTGCCGCTGCTGGTCCTGGCCCTGGTCGCGAGTCTGGTGCTCTCCGGCCTGCTCGCTCTGCAGGTGCGTTCGGACAACCGGGAGGACGCCGACCGGCGTGCGGTCCTGGCGGCGGCCGAATCGGCGGTCTCTGAGCCTGACCAGCTACGACCACGCCCGACTGGAGGAGGACTTCGCCGCTGCCACCGGCAACCTGACCGACGGCTTCAAGGGCGACTTCACCCCGGCCACCGCAGCGTTCCGTGAGCTGATCACCCAGCTGCACGCGAAGGCGACGGCAACGGTGCTGAACTCCGGCCTGGTGAGCTACGGCGACAACCGGGCCGAGGTGCTGTTCTTCATCGACCAGACGGTGACCAACGACAACCTCAAAGCGCCGCGGCTGGACCGCTCGCGGATGCGGCTGACGCTCGAGAAGCAGGACGGCCGCTGGCTGGTCAGCGCCGCCTACCTGGTCTGAGCGCCGCCACGCCCGGGGCCGCTGGGACTGGAGAAACGGGATGGGCTCCGGGGGCCAGGTCGCCGGATTGGCTCTAGAGCAACGAATGTGGCGGACCGTCAGTTGTCGCTCGGTTTGCCCGCGCGGGAAGATCAGTTGGCGCCGACCAGGAACTGATCGCCGAAGCACCGGAGGCGGTGCCGGCACTCAGCCGATCGAGGCCGCGGGCACCACGCCGGCCATCCAGATGCCGAAGACCACCGTCACGGCGGCGCAGACCAGCGCCAGGCCGAGCAGCAGGGCAGAGGAACGGCTCACCCGGCGGGGCTCGGTCTCGTCGTCCCAGCCATCCTGCACGGGCAGGGACTCGGACCGGTGTCGCGACATGCCCGAATCGTGCCCGAAATGTCCGTGCCCCGAACGCGGCGCGCCCAGTCATGGACGAGCTTTGGCATGCAGTTTTGGTCCCGGACAACCGAGGTCACCGAGTGTCGATCCTCCCCTGACGCAGGGCAGCGAGAGATGCCTCACCCCGCGTCGGACTGGCATCCGAACCTACGGTTACGTAACCTTAGGTTCGTGACTGTTGAAGCGCTCACCGACGAAGCCATCCTCCGCGAGCTGGAGCCCGTGGTGGAACGCGAACTCGAACGCCATCTGAAGATGGCCAAGGAGTGGTTCCCCCACGAATACATCCCTTGGGAGGAAGGCCGGAACTATCCCGGCCTGCTCGAGGGCGAGGCGTGGTCGCGCGAGCAGTCGAAGGTCTCGCCGGCCGTCGCGACCGCTCTGGCGGTCAATCTCCTCACCGAGGACAACCTCCCCAGCTATCACTTCGAGATCGCCGTCCTGTTCGGCCGCGAGCGGGCGTGGGGCGAGTGGGTGCACCGCTGGACCGCCGAGGAGGGCCGGCACGGCCAGGCCATCCGCGACTACCTGCTGGTGACCCGGGCCTGCGACCCGATCGCGCTGGAGCGCGAGCGGATGGAGCACATGGCGGTCGGCTTCACCAACGACAACCCCGGCGACGGCATCGCCTCGATCGCCTACGTCTCGTTCCAGGAACTCGCCACCCGCGTCTCGCACCGCAACGTGGGCAAGGCCACCGAGGACCCGATCGGCGAGAAGCTGTTCGCGCGGATCGCCACCGACGAGAACCTGCACATGGTCTTCTACCGGGCGCTGCTCGATTCGTGCCTGGATCTCGCGCCGGACCGGACCATGGCGGCGATCCTGCAGGTCGTGAAGCGGTTCCAGATGCCCGGCTACGACCTGCCCGGCTTCCAGCGCAAGGCCCTGGAGATCGCCCTGGCCGGCATCTACGACATCCGCCAGCATCGCGACAGCGTCGTGATGCCTGTTCTGAACCAGTGGCGGATCTGGGAGCGCGATTTCGGTCCCGCGGGCGAAAGGGCCCGCCTGGAGCTGGACGCCTACCTGTCCGAGGTGGACGCCGCCGCCAGCCGCTTCGAGGAGCGCCGCGACGCCCGCGCCGCCCGTCGGGCCGCCCGCGAAGCCTGACCCGCGCGGCGGGCGTGAACTCGCCGCGTCCCACCCCCCGCGCTCCGCTCATTCATGAGCCAGCCGTCGATTTTGCGCCGCCCTGGCGCGAATAATCGACGCTGCAGTCATGGATGAGCGCTGGCGGGACGCGGCATCAGCCGGAGAGTCGGCCGCGGCTCCGTTCGAGTGCTCGTGCGAAGCCGGCATTGATGATGCGCGCGAGCAACTCGGGATTCTTGGCTTCCCGCCAGCCCCACCGCAGCACCTCGGCGCCGGTCGAGACCAGCTTCTGGTGGCGCTCCTTCTCGGCCCGAATGGCGCGGACGGTTTCGAGTCGGCTCTCGCGCACCGACTTCTCCGTGCCATCGGCTTCGCCGAGGACGTCGATCGGCAGGTGGTCCCACAGGTAGTCGACCAACAGTCCGTCCTCGCCGACGATGACGGCCTGCTGTTGCTTGGGCATCAAGAGCCCGCTCGTGCGCATGCTGACGCGTGAGAGCGACTCCAGTACCGAGCCGCTCCACTGGTTCGCGAAACCGAGCGCCAGCCGGGCGTTCTCGATGCCAGGCCGGTGGTGCGATGCGGTCATGACCGCCAGGACCTTGTCCACGCTCGTGAGCTGTTTGCGATACGCAGATTCCGCGAGGACGACGGCGTCCGCGAATGGCATGGTGGCCGCCAGATCCACCAAGGTGCGCTCAATCGAGGTCACCGGGACTCCGTGGTGGGTGACGACGTGCTCAGCGGGCAACGGGGCGGCGCGCAGGAAGTAGTCCCGCTTGTGCGTCCCCGAGACCTCGGGGTCGTCGCTGCAGACAATCAGGTCGGGCGTCGGTTCGTTCAGGAACTCGAGGCCGAAGATCAAGGCGGCCGAGGAACCGGCTGCGGCGATACGGGTGCGCCGCATCGCCAGGAGCAAGGCCTTGATGTCCTGCGCGTGAAGCGTCGAGGGGTGGGCGGCGGCAGCCGCGCGGTCCGCAGCGCTGACGAGAACCCCTCGTCTCAGGGGCAGGATTTGCTTGCGTCGGACCCCGGTTCTCAGCTCCGACTCGGTGAAGCCGAGAACGTGGGCCGTCGCGGTGCGGAAGGGCCCCGTCCCAACGGGCACGTCTGGTCTGCGCATCCGGGGAGGGTGCCAGATGGCGCTGCTCGCTCCCGAGACTTATCCACAGGCCGGCGTCGCTGGTGGATTCGGCGACGGCACCCAGGGTCCTCGCTGCTGGCTCATGAATGAGCGGGCGGCGCGACTTCCATGACCGAGGCGTCGAAAGTCGACCGGATCAGGCCCCGAAATCGACGCCCAGCTCATTCATGAGCGAGCGGTGCGACCGCGGGGCGAGGAAAACCTACCCGAGGTCGGAAATAATTGGCCCGAAGCGCTTCCAATCCGGGCAGGGGCGGCCTAGCGTTCCCCGCAGAAGCACCGGGAGCGGGGCGCGGGAGGCGGGTTCTGATGAGTGGCGAAGGCAAACCTGCAGGCAGGGCGCACGTGGGCGCACCGGGCGCGCGTCGCGATCGCGGGGGCCATGGCGACGGCGGTGCTGGCGGCGCTGCCGGTCCTAGCCGTCTCCGGGCCGGCCGACGCCGTCGCGCCCGACGACGGGTCGGGTTTTCCGGTCCACCCGTCGACCGACGCGTTCTACACCGCGCCCGCGGATCTCAAGGGCGTCGCGCCGGGGGAGATCCTGCGCAGTCGTCCCGTCACGATCCGCGGGCTGGGCTTCCCCATGCCGGTCCGGGCCTGGCAGGTGCTGTACCGCTCGACCGACGCGCAGGGCCGGCCCAATGCCGTGTCCGGCACGGTCGGCGCCCTGGACGACGGCCGCCCGCTGGTCGGTCGTCCGCTGGTCGCCTACAACGTCGGATCGCACGGGCTGGGCCCGGACTGCGCCCCCTCCTACCTGCTGCGCCAGGGGGCGGACTTCGAGGAGCCGATCATGGCCGGGGCGCTGGCCCGGGGCTGGGCGGTCATGGTCAGCGACTACGAGGGCTCGGGCACGCCCGGTCCGCACACCTACGGGTCCGGCCTGGCCACGGGGCGGGCCGTGCTCGACGGTGCGCGGGCGGCGCAGCAACTCCCGGAGCTCGGGCTCAAGAACTCGCCGGTCGCGCTGTGGGGATACTCCGAGGGCGGGCTGGCCACCGCGTGGGCCGCCGAGCTCGCGCCGAAATACGCGCCGGAGCTCAACATCGTCGGTGCCGCCGCCGGTGGTGTGCCGGCGAACCTCGGCAACGTCGCGCGCAAGATCGACGGCGGGTCGCTGTCCGGCTTCGTGCTGGCCGCCGCGGTCGGCCTGGACCGGGCGTACCCGCAGATGAAGCTGGGCGAGCTGCTGAACGAGAACGGCCGAATCGCCGCCGAGGCGGTCGCGTCGATGTGCCAGTACGAGTGGACGATGGCCTTCGCCAACAAGCGCATGGCCGACTTCACCACCGTCGCCGACCCGCTGAACCTGCCGCGGATCCGCACCATCCTCGACGCGAACACGCTCGGCCGGAACAACCCCGGCGTCCCGCTGTACATCTACGAGTCCACCCAGGACGAGTTCATGCCGCTCGAGGACGTCCGCGCGCTGGTGCAGACCTACTGCGGCTACAACCTGCCGGTCTCCTACTACGAGGACTCGTTCAGCGAGCACATCTCACTCGCCGGCCAGGGCGCCCCGGCCGCGATCGCCTGGCTCGGCGATCGCTTCGTCGGCACCGCGGCGCCGTCCAGCTGCTGAATACCGCCACTTGCATGACCGGAGCTCGATTGAGGTCGGAGCGGCCGCGAAATCGACGCCCGCTCATGCATGAGCAGAGGCACGGTGGCACCCGCTAGCTCTGCCAGCGGGGCTTGCGCTTCTCGATGAAGGCGTTCATGCCCTCCTGCGCCTCCTCGGAGGCGAACAGGCCGGCGGAGAGCTTGGCGATCGCCTCGCCCTTGTCGTCGATCAGGTCGGCCATGTCGCGGCCGAGCAGCTTCTTGGTCTCGGCCAGGCCCTGCGGCGAGGCGAGCAGCAGCTGCGCGATCACGGCGTCGACGGCCGCGTCGAGCTCCGCAGCCGGGACGGCGGAGCTGATCAGGCCGGCCGCGGCGGCCTGCGTGCGCGAGAAGGTCTCGCCGGACAGGCACCAGCGGTGGGCCACGCGCGGGTCCATCCGCGGCAGCGTGGTCAGGGAGATGATCGCCGGCGCGACGCCGATGCGCGCCTCGGTGAAGGCGAAGGTCACGCTGTCGTTGGAGATCACCACGTCGGACGGCGCCGACGATGCCGAGGCCGCCGGCGCGCACCGGGCCGTCCAGGCGGACGACGACCGGCTTGGGCAGCGTCACGATCTGCTTGAGGATCTTGAGCAGCAGGCCGGAGGTGTTCTCCAGGCCGACGACGACGGCCTCCTTGAGGTCCATCCCCGCGCTGAACACCGGCCCGTTGTGGGTCAGCTTGACCACGCGCGCCGAGTCGTCGGCCTCGACGGCGTCCAGCGCGTCGCTGAACGCGGTCAGCATCGCCACCGACAACGCGTTGCGGTTGGCCGGCGAGTTCAGCGTCACGGTGGCGACGCCGCCGTCGGTGCTGACCAGGACCAGGGGCTCGCTCAAGAGAAGTTCCTTCCAGAAACACGACTGTGGCCCCGCCCGAAGGCGGAGCCTTCGAGATGGGCCACAGTCTTCTGCGGAAAGGCGTCAGGCGTCGAGGCGGACCTTGCCCTCCTTGGACGCCGCGATCGAGCGACGCGGGCGGGGCGAACCGGTCGCCGTACTTCGCGGCCAGGTCCTGCGCGCGGGCCACGAAGGCGGCCGGCCCGACGGCGCCGTCCTCGGCCTCGTAGCCCTTGATGTACTGCACGACGCCACCGGTCCACGGCGGGAAGCCGATGCCCATGATCGAGCCGATGTTGGCCTCGGCGTCCGAGCGGAGCACGCCCTCATCGAAGCAGCGCATGGTCTCGATCGACTCGATGAAGAGCATCCGCTCCTGCAGTTCGCGCAGGACCTCGGTGCCGACGACGTTCTCGCGGCCGGTGCCGAACGCCTCGCGGACGACCGGCGAGATGCCGCGCCTTCTGGCCGTCGTCGTAGTCGTAGAAGCCCTTGCCGGCCGCGCGCGACGGGCGGTCGAGCTCGTCGATCATCTTGTCGACGACGGCGTCGGCCGGGTGACCCTGCCCGCCGAGGACGGTGTTGTCCTTGTTCGCCTCGCGGATCTTGCGCATCAGCGTGAGGGTCAGTTCGTCCGACAGCGCCAGCGCGCCGACCGGGTAGCCGGCCTGCGTGCAGGCCTGCTCGATCGACTGCGGGTCGACGCCCTCGCCGACCATCGCCAGCGCCTCGTTGATGTAGGTGCCGATGACGCGGCTGGTGAAGAAGCCGGGGGAGTCGTTGACCGCGATCGGCGTCTTCTTGATCTGCTTGGCCAGGTCGAGCGCCTTGGCCAGAGCGGCGTCGGAGGTCTGCTCGCCGGCGATGATCTCCAGCAGCGGCATCTTGTCGACGGGGAGAAGAAGTGCAGCCCGATGAAGTCCTCGGGCCGCCCGACGCCCTTGGCCAGGTCGGTGATCGGCAGGCTCGAGGTGTTGGAGCCGAGCAGCGCGTCGGGGGCGACGTGGCGGCTCGATCTCGGCGAAGACCTTGCGCCTTGAGCTCGACGCTCTCGAACACGGCCTCGATGACCAGGTCGGCGCCGGCGACGTCGGCGGCCTCCGCGGTCGGGGTGATCAGCGCGAGGAAGGCATCGGCCTGCTCCTGCGTCATCTTGCCGCGGGAGACCTGCTTGCCGACCAGCTTGGCCGAGTAGGCCTTGCCCTTCTCGGCCGCTTCCAGCGACACGTCCTTGAGGACGACCTCGATGCCGGCCTTCGCGCACACGTACGCGATGCCGGCGCCCATCATCCCGGCGCCGAGGACGGCGACCTTCTTGGCCTTGTAGGCGTCGAAGCCCTTCGGGCGCCCGCCCCGGAGTTCACGTACTGCATGTCGAAGAAGAACGCGGTGATCATGTTCTTCGCGACCTGGCCGGTCGCCACGTCGATGAAGTACTGCGTCTCGATCGCCAGCGCGGTGTCGATGTCGACCTGCGCGCCTTCGATCGCGATGGCCATGATGTTGCGCGGCGCGGGCATCGGCGCGCCCTTGAGCTGCTTGCGCAGGTTGGCCGGGAAGGCCGGCAGGTTCGCCGCGAACGCCGGGTTGCTCGGGCCGCCGCCGGGGATCTTGAAGCCCTTGACGTCCCAGGGCTGGACGGCCTTCGGGTTCTCCTTGATCCATGCCTTCGCGTTGGCGAGCAGCTCCTCCGGGGTGGCGACGACCTCGTCGACCATGCCCTTCTCGAGCGCCTGCGCGGGGGAGTAGCGCTGGCCCTGCAGCAGGACGTTCAGCAGCGCGTCCTGGATGCCGAGCAGCCGGGTGGTGCGCACGACGCCACCGGCGCCGGGCAGCAGGCCGAGCCCGACCTCGGGAAGACCGATCTGGCTGCCGCGCGCGTCGAGGGCGATGCGGCGGTTCATGATCAGGCACATCTCGTAGCCGCCGCCGAGAGCGGCGCCGTTGATGGCGGCGACCTTCGGCACCGGCAGCAACTCGATGCGGCGCATGTTCGCGCTTCATCGTGTTGACCTCGGCGGTCCACTCGCCCGCGCGCTCGGGCGAGGCGGTGAGGATCTCGCCGAGGTTGCCGCCGGCGAAGAAGGTCTTCTTCGCCGAGGTGAGGACGATGCCCGAGATCGAGGCCTTGTCGGCCTTGAGCTCGGCCTCGAGGGCGTCGGCCACCTGCCCGAGCGAGGTCTGGAACTCCTTGCTCATCGTGTTGGCCGAGCCGGCGGGATCGTCCATCGTCAGGGTGACGATGTTGTCCGCGTCCTTGCTGATCTTGAACGTGCCGATCGTGTCCTGCAGCGTCATGTGTTCGGTGTCCTTCTAGAAGTCCGTCGGCAGGGTCAGATGCGCTCGAGGACGGTGGCGATGCCCATGCCGCCGCCGACGCAGAGGGTGACGACGCCGTAGCGCTGGTCGCGCCGCTCCAGCTCGTCGATGATCGTGCCGACCAGCATCGCGCCGGTGGCGCCGAGCGGGTGGCCGAGCGCGATCGCGCCGCCGTTGACGTTGACCTTGTTCTCGATCGCCGTCTGCGTCCAGGCCCATGTCCTTGGCGAAGCGCATGACGACCGCCGCGAAGGCCTCGTTCATCTCGAACAGGTCGATCTGATCCACCGTCAGGCCCGCCTTGGCCAGGGCCTTACGGGTGGCCGGCGCGGGGCCGGTCAGCATGATCGCCGGGTCGGCGCCGCTGACCGCGGTGGCCAGGATGCGGGCCCGCGGGGTGAGCCCGAGGTCGCGGCCGACCGCTTCGGTGCCGATCAGCGTCAGCGCGGCGCCGTCCACGATGCCGGAGGAGTTCCCGGGGTGGTGGACGTGGTCGATCTTCTCGACCCAGTGGTACTTCTGCTGGATGACGGCGTCGAAGCCGCCCATCTCGCCCATCATCTCGAAGCTCGGCGACAGCGCGGCCAGGCCTTCGAGGGTGGAGTCGGCCCGGACGTGCTCGTCGTGGTCGAGCAGGACGACGCCGTTGCGGTCGCGCACCGGGATGATCGAGCGGTTGAAGTAGCCGCTGGCCTGGGCCTTGGCGGCGCGCTCCTGGGAGAGCAGGGCGTACCGGTCGACGTCGGTGCGGGAGAAGCCCTCGATCGTCGCGATCATGTCCGCGCCGATGCCCTGCGGGGTGAAGTAGGTCTCGTAGGCGGTCTCCGGGTCCATCGCCCAGGCGCCACCGTCGCTGCCCATGCTCACGCGGGACATCGACTCGACGCCGCCGGCCAGGATCAGGTCCTCGAAGCCGGAGCGGACCCGCTGTGCGGCCTGGTTCACGGCCTCCAGGCCGGACGCGCAGAACCGGTTGAGCTGCACGCCGGCCACGGTCTCGGGCAGGCCGGCCAGCAGGGCGGCGGTCTTGGCGATGTCGCTGCCCTGGTCACCGACCGGGGAGACGACGCCCAGCACGAGGTCGTCGATCCGGCTCTCGTCCAGGTTCGGGTACCGCTCGCGCAGCGCGTCGATCAGGCCGACGACCAGGGAGATCGGCTTGACGCCGTGCAGGGAGCCGGTCTTCTTGCCACGCCCGCGCGGAGTGCGGATCGCGTCGTACACGAACGCTTCGGTGCTCACAGGCTGCCTCCGAATGGTTTCTACTCGCGAGTAGCTTAGCGGTCCACGGGCCGTCCTGCGACACCGGTCAGCCTTGACTGCGTGTGCTCTGCAACACCTGAATCCCTGGCTGCATTTCCGCCTGGCACTAGGTTCGGCGCATGCATGACGCACGCGAACTTATCGGCCTGGGGGACGCCGCGGTGGCCGCGCTGGCCCGCCGGGGGTTCAGCTTCGATCCCACTCCGTTGGCCGAACTGCTGGCCGCCCGCAACGCCGCCATCCACACCGGCGACGAGCTCCGGGCGGAGTCCAAGCGCCTCGCCGGTGAGGTGGGCAGGGCGGCCAAGGCCGGCGGGGACGTCAGAGGCCCTCAAGGACCAGGCCCGGGCCCTGAAGGACCAGGTCCGGGAGGCCGAGGAGGAGGCCGAACGTCTCGGCGCCGCCCTGCACGAGCAGATGCTCGACATCCCCAACCTGCCCTCCGACGCCACCCCCGACGGGCTGACCGAGGACGACGCGGTCGAGGTCCGGCGGGTGGGCACGCCGCCGAGCTTCGACGGCGCCCCGCGGGACCACGTCGACCTCGGTGAGGCGCTGGGGATCCTCGACTTCGGGCGGGCGACCAAGCTCTCCGGGCCCCGGTTCGCGGTCGCCCGCGGTGCCGGTGCGGCCCTGGAGCGCGCGATCGCCACGCTGTTCCTCGACCTGCACACCCGCCGGCACGGCTACACCGAGTTCTCGGTCCCGACCCTGGTGACCCGGGAGACGATGACCGGCACCGGGCAGCTGCCGAAGTTCGAGGCCGACCTGTTCGCGACCTCGGCCGGCGACCGGGAGCTGTTCCTGATCCCGACCGCCGAGGTGCCGCTGACCAACCTGCACAGCGGCGAGATCCTCGACGAGAGCGCGCTGCCGCTCGCCTACACCGCGCACACCCCGTGCTACCGGTCGGAGGCCGGTTCCTACGGCCGGGACACCAAGGGGATCCTGCGGCTGCACCAGTTCTCCAAGGTGGAGCTGGTCCGGATCTGCGCCGCCGAGACCTCGAACGCCGAACTCGAGCTGATGGTCGGCCACGCCGAGGCGTGCCTGGCCGAGCTCGGCCTGGCCTATCGCCTGGTCAAGCTCGCGGCCGGCGACATCAGCTTCTCCGCGCAGCTCACCTACGACCTCGAGGTGTGGCTGCCCAGCCAGGACAAGTACCGCGAGATCTCCTCCTGCTCGGACTGCGGGCAGTTCCAGGCCCGCCGGGCCGGAATCCGGGTCCGCGGCGCCGACAACCAGCGTCAGCCCGCGGCCACGCTGAACGGCTCGGGGCTGCCGATCGGGCGCACGATGGCCGCGATCCTGGAGAACTACCAGCAGAGCGACGGCTCGGTGGAGATGCCGAAGGCGCTGGTGCCCTACCTGGGCTTCTCCGCGATCGCCGCGGACGGGGCCCTGGTCTCTTGAGCCTGTCCGACCTGCTCCGGGCGGGGAAACAGGTCGACCTCGCCTCGATCGACTCGCGGTCCACGCCGGGCTTCGACGGGGACAAGGCCGTCGGCGAGGCGGCGCTCGACGAGCTGGCCGGACCGCTCGCCGACGTGCAGGAGCGGCTCTTCGCCGAGGGCATCTCCGGCGGGAGCCGGTCCGTGCTGCTGGTCCTGCAGGGCATGGACACCTCGGGCAAGGACGGCACGATCCGCAAGGTCGTCGGCATGGTGGACCCGCAGGGCGTGCGGATCGTCTCGTTCAAGCGGCCCACCGAGGAGGAACTGGCGCACGACTTCCTCTGGCGGATCCGCCGGCACCTGCCCGCGCCCGGGCTGATCGGCGTCTTCAACCGCTCGCACTACGAAGACGTCCTGATCGTCCGCGTACACGACCTGGTACCCAAGGAGGCCTGGGAACGTCGTTACGACGCGATCAACGCCTTCGAGGCCGACCTGGCCGAGTCGGGCACGACGGTGCTCAAGGTGTTCCTGCACATCTCTTCCGCGGACCAGGAGGAGCGTTTGACGGCCCGCCTGGAGAACCCGGCCAAGCACTGGAAGTGGGACTCGGCCGACCTCGACGAGCGCCGCTACTGGGACGCGTACCAGGAGGCGTACACCGCTGCGCTCGAGCGCTGCAATCCGGACTCCGCGCCCTGGTACATCGTCCCGGCCGGGCGCAAGTGGTACGGCCGGTGGGCGGTCGCGACCCTGCTGCACGAGGCCCTGACGGCGATGGCCCCGACCTGGCCCGACCCGGGCCTGGACGTGCCCGCGCTGCGTGAACGCCTGCAGAGCGAGACGCCAGGCTGAGGACGTTCGACCGGTGGTTCGAATACCCGAGTCCCGGGCAGCGTCGTGAGAGTCATGAAGTCCATCGCAGGCCACCGGATCGAGATCACCGACAGCGACGCCCACGTGCGGGTCGAGGTGGACGGCGTGACCGTCGCCGAGACGAGGTCGGCGCGGGTCCTGCACGAGACCGGGCTGCCGGCGCGCTGGTACCTGCCGCTCGATGCGGTGGACCCGGCGGTGCTGCGGCCCTCGGACTTCGGCTCGCACTGCCCGTTCAAGGGCGACGCGTCGTACTACGACGTCGAGGTCGGCGGCGAGCGTCGCTCGAACCTGATCTGGACCTATCCCGAGCCGATCCCGGGAGCCGCGGCGATCGCCGGGATGGTCAGCTTCTACCCGGACCGCGCCGCGGTGTTCGTCGACGGCGAGCAGATCTGATCCGCGCTGATGGCAGCGGCCGGAGGGCTCAGTTCGACGTCGGGTCGCCCTGAGCCCGAGCGGGTTCAGGACGACTTGACCGACGAGGTGATGACCGACCGGCGCTGGCCGGGAATCTTCTTCGCGAAGTTGGCTTCCTGCGTGAGCTTGTGCTCGGTGCAGAACCACATGGTCGCGCGGTACAGCGGGGTGGTCACCGTGACCTGATGGGGCGCCGCGGCGCCGCACTCTGGCTGCTCGTTCGAGCTGAACCAGGAGCACTTGTGCATGTCGTCCTCCGAGCAAAGGGTCGCCGGTGCAGGCGGGATGGTGCGTCTTCGTCGAGCGCCTTCACGAGTTCAGACGGCCGGGCATCCAAACCGGTTTCACCCGGAGGGGAAATCCTCCACGCGATCGACCTTGAGTCAGCCGAACGGCTGATTTCCTCACGTCGAAACGGGACAGATCTGGGCGAGTCGAACGGCCCATTTCGCGAAGAGGAGAGTCGGCGTTCCGCCGCTCACCAGGAAGGCGACGCTGGACCTGACGTCCGAAGCAGGGTGAGCTATAGCCCACGGTAGTTCACGCAACGGAAGGAGCAGGCCAATGCCGCAGCCCGAGGGTGCCGAGCTCGAAGCCGTCCGTGCCCGTCGCGACGAGCTCGCGCGCGAAGTACGTGCGGCCGCAAGGCCGAGCGGCCGGCGCCGCCGACCGGCGGGCATCCATCACCTCGCGCTGATCTGCCGCGACGTCGAGGAGACGATCGCGTTCTACCAGGATTTCCTCGGCTTCCCGCTGGTCGAACTGGTCGAGAACCGCGACTACAACGGCTCCAGCCACTTCTTCTTCGACCTCGGCAACCGGACGCTGCTCGGGTTCTTCGACTTTCCCGGCCACGATCACCCGGACGTACTGCGAGACCATCGGCAACGTCCAGCACATCGCGCTGTCGGTGAGCCCGGAGCGCTTCGACGAGCTCAAGGCCAAGTTCGACGGGGCCGGCATGGACTACCTCGGGTCCGGATCGCGGCGTGCACAACAGCATGTACTTCCGCGACCCCAACGGCACCGGCATCGAGTTCTACCGGGAGCGCCAGGGCTACTTCGAGGACATCCAGCTCGTCGACTGATTCCAGCTGGCGGGGAGTCCGGTCCGGGCCCCGCACCATCGCTCCGCTCATGCATGAGCCCTAGAACAATGGATCGGAAGTTCGCATCGATTGTTCGAGGCCCCGCTATTGCATGGGCACGAGCGTCGAAGGGCGCTGCGGTCAGAACGACCGAGTTCCGGTTGCGATGAGTCGAACATATGTTCGACAATGGCTGGGTGACCGCGACCGTCGCTGACCTGCGCGCGCTGCTGGAGCGGGCGCAGCCGGGCGCGGTCCGGGTGGCTGCCGAGGGGCCGGTCACGACGACGGGGTGCTGCCGGTGGCGGCGGCGCTGCGGCCGCTGTTCCCGGCCGGCGGGTTGCGCCGGGGGAGCGCGGTCGAGATCGCGGTCCGGGAGGACGCCGTCGCGGTCGGCCCCCGCGGGCGACGGCGTCGACGGGCGGCGCCGCGGGACATGGATATACGGAGCGGCCGGAGGCCGGCGGGTGCTCGCTGATGCTGGCGCTGCTCGCCGAGGCCTCGGCCGCCGGGTCCTGGTGCGTGCTGGTCGGTGCGCCCGGGCTGGGGCTGGCCGCGGCGGCGGAGGCGGGCATCGACCTGAGCCGGTTCGCGCTGGTGCCGGCGCCGGGGCAGGCCTGGGCCCGGGCGGTCGGGGCGCTGGTGGACGGCTTCGACCTGGTCGCGGTCCGGCCGCCGGCCGACCTGGCTGCGGCCGACGCCCGGGCGCTGACCGCGCGGGCCCGGCATCACGGCGCGGTGCTGCTCTCGCTCGGGCCGTGGCCGGGGGCGGAGGTACGCCTGGCGCCGGTGCGGTCCAGTTGGGAAGGACTCGGCGACGGGCACGGGCGGCTGAGTGCGCGCCGGGTGCTGGTGCAGGCGACGGGACGCGGAACCGCGGGCGGCCGGCCGCGCAGCGCGGAGCTGTGGCTGCCCGCGGCGGACGGAACAGCCGCCGGGGCCGAGGTCTTCACCCCGCCTGGAGGCCGTCGGAAGCGGTGGGGTGGACTACTGCGAGGGGAAGTGGTCCGGGCGCAGCCAGCCGGACTGCACCAGCAGGTGGACGTACTCCGGGTCGGCGACGGTGACCTCGGGCGCCAGGCCGAGCCCGGCGGCGCGGGCGCGGACCGCCTCGAGGTGGCGCATCAGGGTCTCCGTGGTGATCCGCAGCTCGCTCGCCACCTGCTCGATCCCGGGCGGCCACTCGGACAGCACCGGCGGCCACTCCAGCAGGTCGGGGAACAGCAGGCGCAGGGCCTGGAGCTCGGACGCGGTCGGTCCGTTCGTTCGGACTGCGCCGGTGGTCAGCCGGGTGTCGTCCTCGAGCAGCACCCAGTGCTCCCGCACGATCGACCCGACCACCCGCAGGGCGATCCGGGGCGCGGCGGTCGTCTCGTCCCGCTGGGTGTAGCGCGGCGGCAGTCCCCACGGGTGCAGGAGGACGCCGTTGCGGTTGGTGGACTCGATCGCCCAGCCGGCGTCGGTGCACTCGATGGTCAGTGCGAGCCGGGAGATCCGGGCGTCGGTGGTGTGCCCGATCGGCAGTTCGGCGGCGCGGCCCACGGTGACGGAGTCGCCGGGGTTCATGGCCCGGGTCCCGAGCGTGTGCAACACGTCGTCGACCCGTTCGACCACGATCAGCCGACGATCGGCCAACACGACACCTCCGGTTGCGCCCGGGTGGCGCCACAGAGTCCGGTCACCGTAGGGCGCGCTACCCCAAGTTGCCACCTGAGGCTACGTCCAGCCTTGACATGTTCGAACATACGTTCGAACATCAGGCATGGCGAGCGCGGCGCGGACGATCGCGATCTGGTCGCCGGACTGGCCGGTGGTGACGGCCGCCGCCGCGGCGGGCCTGGACCCGGCCGCCCCCGCCGTGGTGCTCGCCGCCGGCCGGGTGCTGGCCTGCACCGCCTCGGCCCGGGAGGCCGGGGTCCGGCGCGGGCTGCGCCGTCGGGAGGCCCAGTACCGCTGTCCCGACCTCGCCGTGCTCACCCGCGACCTCGCCGAGGAGGCCACGGGCCTTCGAGCCGATCGTGGTCGCGGTCGAGTCGGTGGCTCCCGGCGTCGAGATCGTCCGCCCCGGGCTGTGCACGGTGTCCGCGCGTGGCCCGGCCCGCTACTTCGGCGGGGACGAGGCCGCGGCGGCCCGGCTGGCGGACGAGGCCTCGGTGGCCGGCCCCGGCGACCTCTGCCGGGCCGGGGTCGCCGAGGGGGCGTTCGCCGCCGCGCTGGCGGCCCGGGCCGGGCAGGTCGTCCCGGCCGGGCGGACCCCGGAGTTCCTCGCCCCCTACCCGGTCGACGTGCTCGACCGGCCCGACCTCGCCGACCTGCTGCGCCGCCTCGGGCTGCGCACCCTCGGCGACTTCGGTGGCCTGCCGCCGGCCGACGTCACGGCCCGGTTCGGCGCCGACGGCGGCTTCGCCCACCGGCTGGCCCGCGGTGAGGACCCGCTGCCGCCGGACGCCCGCACCGCCGCCGCCGGACCTGATCGTCGTCCACCCACCTCGACCCGCCGGCCGAGCAGGTGGAGCGGGCCGCCTTCGCCGCCCGTCCGCTCGCCGACCGGCTTGCACGCCCGGCTGACCGCGGCCGGGCTGGGCTGCACCCGGCTGATCGTCGAGGCCGAGACCGAGCACGGCGAGCGGCACGAGCGGGTCTGGCGCTACGAGGGCGTGCTGGACGCGGCGGCGATCGCCGACCGGGTCCGCTGGCAGCTCGACGGCTGGCTGACGTCCCGTCAGAACCGCCCCAGCGGTGGGATCTGCGGTGCTCCGGCTGGCCCCGGACGAGGTGATCCCGCACGGCGGGGACCAGCTCGGGCTGTGGACGCACGGCGCCGACGCCGAAGCGGCCGAGCGCGCGGGCCGGGCGCTGGCCCGGGTGCAGGGGATGCTCGGCCAGCCGGCCGTGCTCACCGCGGTGCTGGCCGGCGGGCGCGGGCCGGGGGAGCGCGTCAAGTACGTCGCGTGGGGCGACCCCCGCAAGAGCCTCGAGCGCGAGGCGGCCGAGAGCGGACCCTGGCCCGGACGCATCCCGGCCCCCAGCCCGGCCCTGGTGCCGCCGACGCCGGTGCCCGCCCAGCTCGTCGACGACCTCGGGCTGCCGGTCTCGATCAACTCCCGGTACGCGATCTCCGCCCCGCCCTCGCGGCTGCGGGTCGGCGACGAGGCGCCGCGCCCGGTGCTGTCCTGGGCCGGGCCGTGGCCGGCCGAGGAGCGCTGGTGGGACGCCGGCGCCGCCGCGGTCAAGGTGCGCGTCCAGGTCGCGACGGCGGACGGCGCCGGCTGGCTGCTGATCAGCCAGGGCGGCCACTGGTTCGTGGAGGCCGTCTATGACTGAGCGCTGCGGGACGTCGTCCCGTGCGGGCGCATATCAGCCGCAGCAGGGCTGACAGCGCCCGCCAGGGACGTCGTCCCGCAGAGTGGGGCGGCTGAGATGGGGTGGGAGAACCCGCCGATGCCGTGGCGGGAGCTGGAGAAGCGGCTCTCGGGCAAGTTCCCGCCGCGGGGGGAGAACCGGGCCCCGAACGGGCAGCGCCTCGCCTTCGGGCCCGAGCCGGAGCGGCCGGGCAGCTACCGGCGGGCGCCGTACCAGCCGGGCGAGATCGAGCGCGGTCGACGACGGCGGTCCCGTACGCCGAGCTGCACGCGCACACCAACTTCAGCTTCCTCGACGGCGCCAGCCATCCGGAGGAGATGGTCGACCGAGGCGGTCCGGCTCGGGCTGAGCGGGCTCGCGATCACCGACCACGACGGCTTCTACGGCGTGGTCCGCTTCGCCGAGGCGGCCGCCGCGCACGGGCTGCCGACCATCTTCGGCTCCGAGCTCGTCCCTCGGTCTGACGCAGGCTCAGAACGGCGTCGCCGACCCGGAGGGCACCCACCTGCTCGTGCTCGCCCGCGACCCGGACGGCTACGCCCGGCTGTCCACCGCGATCAGCGACGGCCACGCGAACGGCGGCGAGAAGGGCCGGCCGGTGCACGACCTGGAGGCCCTCGGCGGCGGCCGCCGACGGGCACTGGCTGGTCCTCACCGGCTGCCGCAAGGGCGCGGTCCCGGCGGCGCTGGCGAAGGGCGGCGAACAGGCCGCGGCCAGAGAGCTGGACCGGATGGTCGCGCTGTTCGGCCGGGACAACGTCGCGGTCGAGCTCACCGCGCACGGGTACCCCGACGACGACGCCCGACTGGACGCCCTGGCCGGGCTGGCGCGGCGAGTTCCGGCTGCCCGCGCTGGCGACCGTGCAACGCCCACTACGCCGCGCCCGAGAGAAGGAGACTGGCCACCGCGCTGGCCGCGGTCCGGGCCCGGCGCAGCCTGGACGAGCTGGCCGGCTGGCTGCCCGCGGCCGGCAACGGGCACCTGCGCTCCGGCGCGGAGATGGCGGCCCGGTTCGCCCGCTACCCCGGCGCGGTCGCCACCGCGCACGCGCCTGGGCCAGGAGTGCGCGTTCGACCTGGCCCTGATCCGGCCCCGGCTGCCGGACTTCCCGGTGCCGGCCGGGCACACCGCGATGAGCTGGCTGCGCGAGCTGACCTATCAGGGCGCGCTCGAGCGGTACGGGCCGCGCGAGACGGAGACCCAGCCCGGCGCGTACGCGCAGATCGAGCACGAGCTCGACGATGATCGAGAAGCTGGACTTCCCCGGCTACTTCCTCATCGTCCACGAGATCGTGGCCTTCGCCCGCAGCCGCGACATCCTCTGCCAGGGCCGCGGGTCGGCCGCGAACTCCGCGGTCTGTTACGCGCTCGGCATCACCGCCGTCGACGCGGTCTTCTACGACCTGCTCTTCGAGCGCTTCCTCTCCCCGGAGCGCGACGAGCCGCCGGACATCGACATCGACATCGAGTCCGGCCGCCGCGAGGAGGTGATCCAGCACGTCTACGAGCGCTACGGGCGCCGGCACGCGGCGCAGGTCGCCAACGTCATCTCCTACCGGCCGCGCTCGGCGGTGCGCGACATGGCCAAGGCGCTGGGCTACTCCACCGGCGCGCAGGACGCCTTCGCCAAGGAGATGCACCGCTACAGCGGCGACACCGGCCGACACCGACGACATGCCGGCCGACGTGCTCGAGCTGGCCGCGCAGGTCGCGAAGTTCCCGCGCCACCTGGGCATCCACTCCGGCGGCATGGTGATCTGCGACCGGCCGGTGGTCGAGGTCGTCCCGGTCGAGTGGGCCCGGATGGCCGACCGCACCGTCATCCAGTGGGACAAGGACGACTGCGCCTCGCCGCTGGTCAACCTGGTCAAGTTCGACCTGCTCGGGCTCGGCATGCTCTCCGCGCTGCACGGCTGCTTCGACCTCGTCCGCGACCACCACGGGCAGGAGTGGACGCTGGCGACGATGCCCAAGGAGGACCCCGAGGTCTACGACATGCTGTGCACGGCGGACTCGGTCGGGGTGTTCCAGGTCGAGTCCCGCGCGCAGATGGCGACGCTGCCGCGGCTCAAGCCGCGCTGCTTCTACGACCTGGTGCTGGAGATCGCGCTGATCCGGCCCGGCCCGATCCAGGGCGGCTCGGTGCACCCGTTCATCCGGCGGCGGGACGGCAAGGAGCCGATCACCTATCCGCACCCGTCGCTGGAGGACTGCCTGAAGCGCACCCTCGGGGTGCCGATGTTCCAGGAACAGCTCATGCAGATGGTGGTCGACGCCGCCGGCTGCACCCCGACGCAGGCCGACCGGGTGCGCCGGGCGGTCGGCTCGAAGCGCTCCCCGGAGCGGGTCGCCGACCTGCGCGCCGAGCTCTACGAGGGGATGCGGAAGACGCACGGCATCACCGGGGAGATCGCGGACGACGATCTTCAACCTGATCGCGGCCTTCGCGAACTTCGGCTTCGCCGAGAGCCACTCGATCAGCTTCGCGCTGCTGGTCTACGCCAGCTCCTGGCAGAAGCTGCGCTACCCGGCGGCGTTCTGCGCGGCGCTGCTCAACGCGCAGCCGATGGGCTTCTACTCACCGCAGTCGCTGGTGGCCGACGCCCGCCGGCACGGGGTCGACGTGCTGCGCCCGGACGTCAACCTCTCCGCGGCCGGGGCGAGCCTGGAAGCCGAGCGGGCCCGGGCAATCACGAGCCCGACACCTCCTGGGGCAAGGCGACGCTGCGGCTCGGCCTGTCCGGGGTGCGGTCGATCGGCGACGAGCTGGCCGAGCGGATCGAGACCGAGCGGGTCGCGAACGGCCCCTACACCGATCTCACCGACTTCGCTCTGCGTACCGGGGCCGGTGCCGCGCACATCGAGGCGCTGTCCACCGCGGGCGCGTTCGACAGCCTCGGCCTGGCCCGCCGCGAGGCGCTGTGGGCGGCCGGCGCGGTCGCGCCAGGCGAGCCCGGACCGGATCGCCGGCACCGTGGTGGGAGACCGGGCGCCCGCGGCTGCCCGTCCTGCGAGCAGATCGAGCTGACGCACGCCGACCTGTGGGCCACCGGCATCACCCCCGACGGGCACCCGATGGAGAACGTGCGCCCGGAGCTGGACCCGGACATCGTGACGGTGGCCGGCCTGGCCGCCCTTCCGGACAAGACCCGGGTCCGGGTGGCCGGAGTCGTGACGCACCGTCAGCAACCGCAGACCGCGGCCGGGACCATCTTCCTCAACCTCGAGGACGAGACCGGGATGCTCAACGTGATCTGTTCACCCGGGAGCCTGGGCCCGGCACCGTCGGGTGGCCCGGGACTCCGCGGCGCTGGTCATCCGCGGCCGGCTGGAGTGTGCCGAGGGGGTGATCAGCCTGGTCGCGGAGATCTTCACCCGACTCGAGCTGACGGTCGGCTCCAGGTCCCGGGACTTCCGTTGAGACCGGCGATGCGGCATGTTGGAAAAGCCCAACATTCGATCGTCGGAATCGGATGTTAGGTTTCCTTGACATTCACACGAAGCCCACTAATGTTGGATTATGCCAACATTGCCCGAAACGCCGATCCGCTCGCCCGCGGCGCTTGGTCGCGCCATCAAGGCCGCCCGGCTCGAAGAAGGTTTGACGCAGGCAGACTTGGCCGAACGAGCCCGAGCGAACAGATTCGCGATCGTCCAACTTGAGGCCGGCAAAGAGACGCGAGCGCTCGAGGTCATCTTTGACTCGCTCGCCGCGCTGGGTCTCGAGCTGACAGTTCGTTCGCGAGGCAACTGACGTGGACGACCTTGAGCTGTGGCTCGGAGGAAAGCGGGTGGCCCGGACCGAATCGCGCGATCGCGGCCGCAAGGTCCGCATCGTCTATGAGCCGGCGATCGCGGCCCAGTACGGGCGAGAGGTACCCCTGCTGTCGTGCTCGCTGCCCACACCTGGACCCAGTGCGCCCGCGTCAGCCAGGGCATTCCTGGAAGGACTACTTCCGGAAGGGCGGGCGCTGGAGGCGGCCGCGTCCCGCGTCCGAGAAGTGCGGTTGCGCGACGGGTCTCCGGAGATGCCGGCCGACGCGGTGGCTTTGCTCGCCGAGTACGGACTCGAATGCGCCGGCGCCATCGTCGCCGTCCGGGCCGGCGAGAAAGCTGATGGGAAAGGCCGCTACCGACGCATCGACGAGGCCGCGCTCGAAGATCTGCTGGCGGGACTCCCCAGCCGGCCTCTGGGGACTGATCTTGAACAGGGGATTCGGATGTCGCTGGCCGGCGCACAGCCGAAGCTGTTGCTGGCCCGGTTCGAAGGGGCGTGGTACGAGGCCCTCGATGGAGCTGCGTCGACGCACATCCTCAAGCCGGCGGGCGTGTGGCAGAACAGCGCGGAGAACGAGGCGTTGGTCATGACCCTGGCGGGTGCTGTGGGCCTGACCGACCGCGCAGTGTGGGTGGAGCGCGTAGCCGGTCAGGCGGTTTTTGTGGCCGAACGGTATGACCGCGTGGTCCGCGGGCGACGTGTTCTGCGCCTGCACCAGGAGGACATGTGTCAGGCGTTGGGTATCCGACCGGCGCAGAAGTACGAGATCGGGCGCCCGAGCGAGCGGATGGCCGGTGTGCTCCGCACCTTCACCGCCTCGCCCCGGACCGAGCTTGAGCGCCTGTTCCGTCAGGTCGCCTTCCGAGTCCTGATCGGCGACGAGGACAGCCACGGCAAGAACCACTCGCTGCTCCTTGCCGACGGCCGCGTCACGCTGGCGCCGATATACGACTCCTTGTGCACGCTGCTGTATCCGCCCTTGTCCGGGACGATGGCAGCGCCGATCGGGCCCCACCAGAGTCTGCTTCGGGTGACCTCTGGTGCTTTGGTCGACGAGGCCCGCGCGATGGGTCTTCCGGCTGCCCGGGCGGCCGAGGTCCTCGCTGAGCTCGCGGAGGGTTTGGACCAGGCTCTTGGTGAACTCGAATCCGCGGTGACGTCCGGCTGGCCGGCTGAGCGGGTGGTTGACCTCGTCCGGGGCCGAATCCGACGGTTGCAGGAGGGAAAGCCGCTCGGAAGCGGACCGGCGAAGCCAGCACGTCGTCGAGTCAGCCTCGACGAGGCGACCGCGCGACGCTCTGGTTGACGCGGCCGCGCTCCGACGCCTGGGCCGTCTCGAGCGGTACTTTCCGCGCAATGAACAAGCGCGCGCAGGTCGCCTGCGCCTGGGCCGGATTCCTCGGGATCGCGCTGACCCTGGTCGCGCTGATCGTCGCCGATTTCCTGCCGCCGCCCGCCGCCGGGGACAGCGCCGAGGAGCTCGCCGCGTTCTACCGCGACAACGCCGACCGGATCCGGGCCGGCGCCTTCCTCGGCGTGCTCGCGCAGGGCGGCTTCGGTGCCCTGGTCGCGGTCACCTGGGTCCAGTTGCGCGACCTGCAGACCCGGCGCCCGGTCCTCGCGGCGCTGCAGGGCATCGCCGGTGCCGTCACCTACGTCGCGCTGCTGATGACCTTCACCTGCATCGGCGTCGCCTCGTTCCGGCCCGAGCGCTCCCCGGAGACCACCCAGTTGATGCACGACCTGGCCTGGTTCTGCCTGCTCTTCACCGTGATGGCCCCGGCCACCCAGGCGGTCGCGGCCGGGCTCGCGATCCTCGGCGACACGGCCGCGAACCCGGTCTTCCCGCGCTGGCTGGGCTACCTCGGGGTCTGGGCGGGCATCTCGTTCGTGCCCGGCGTCGCGCTGATCTTCTTCAAGGACGGCCTGTTCGCCTACGAGGGCGTGGTGCCGTTCTGGATTCCATTGCTCGCGTTCGGGGGCTGGGTCTCGGCCCTGTCCTGGGGCTGCCGGCGAGCCGCGCTGGTCGCACCTGCCCCGGCCACCTGACGGTTCGTCCGAAACGCACGAGAGAACTGAACGAATCTCAGCCGCGAGGCACTGCGATCGCGGCGTCCGGCGGCGGTACGTTGCCCGCCATGAACACACGTAGTCAGGTCGCCTGCGCGCTGACCGGCCTCATCGGGTTCCTGCTGATCCTCCCCGCCTTCATCATCGCGGACTACTTCGTGCCGCCGGACGCGGACTGGACGGCTCAGGAGTTCGCCGACTTCTACAGCGGCGACACCGACCGGATCCGGGTCGGCTGTCTGATGCTGCTGGTGGCCGTCGTCGGCTGGGCCACGATGATCGCCGTCGTCACCGTCCAGATGCTGCGTTTCGAGGGCAAGCGCCCGGTGCTGACCATCCTGAACGCGGTCTCCGGGACTGCGGTCTTCATGCTGCTGGTCCTGTTCGCCACGTTCCTGACCGCGGCGGCCTTCCGGCCGGACCGCGACCCGGACGTCACCCAGGCCCTGCACGACGTCGGCTGGTTCATGGCCTTCCTCGCGGCTCCGGTGTTCTGCACCCAGGCGATCGCGGTCGGTGTCGCCGTGCTCGGCGACCGCGGCGCCAAGCCGGTCTACCCGCGCTGGTTCGGATACCTCGGGCTGTGGGTCGCGGTGCTACTGCTGCCGGGGACGCTGCTGCTGTTCTTCCACGACGGACCGTTCGCCTACCACGGCGTGATCTCGTACTGGCTGCCGTTGTTCACCTTCGGCGGTTGGATGGCCGCGCAGTCGTTCTGTGCCCTGATGGCGGCGCAGGCGGAGGCGAAGGACCAACCCGTGGCGCCGGCAGCCGAGCCGGTTCCGGCCTAGGCCTATCTCCTACGCCATTCCCTTGGTCAGGCGCGCGATCTGCCACGAGTGCGCGACTGTCCGCCCGGTGCTGTCCAGCACGACGGCCCGCTCGTCGAACCACCCGTCCGCGGGCGTCACCTGACCCGCGGCCACCGTCACCGCGAGCGGGCCGGGTGCCGGTTGCGCGCGCAGGTGCCAGGTCATCGAGACCGTGGGTGACCAGCCGATGTAGCCGAGCCGGAAGGGCGTCGGAACGAGCGCGTCGGCCGCGACGATGCTGATGAAGGGGTCCGGGTCCTCGCCGGTGAGCAGCCGGACCCACGCCGTGACGACGGCGTCGGGGTCGGCCGCATCGCGCGGTCCGCGCCCGGGCGCGTAGCGGACCGAGACGCTGTCGAGGATCGACGGACCGGAACCGGGCCGCAGTCCCGGTGCTGCGCACCGGGCCTCGTCGACCGGGAGCGCGGCCGGGTCCGCCGGCACCTCGCCCGTCGGGGCGTCCGTACAGACGATGCTCGATTCCAGGATGGTGACACCCTCCTGCCGGAGCAGGACCCGCGCGTTGGCCAAGGTGCGGCCGGTCCCGTTGACGATGACCTCGAGCTTCGGCCGGCCCGGGCCGGGCGGCCTTGAAGAACGTGGTCGACACCGACTCGGGGTGGGCCCGCCCGGTCTCGGCCAGCGCGGCCCGCGCCGTGATCGCCGCCATGTAGCCGCCGTTGGGGTTGCCGAAGGCACTCCAGTACGGCGTGAGCTCGGTGTCGTAGCGGCCCGGCCCGGCGGGATGCACGGCGGTGGCCGCGGCGAAGGTCATGGGATCGAACGTAGCCAGTCCCGCGTGACAGCCACCGCGCGAGGGCAACACAGCATGGTGGCCGCAGAGGCGTGCGGCTCCGGCTCCCGGGGTATGGCCTCGGCGAGGCCAGTGTGATCGTAGTCACAACACTGCACGCCCCTTCCTCGGAGGTCCAAGCCGTGGCGCTATCCGTCGTCTCCTCAACGCCCGACCTGACATCGGCCCTGGATGCCGTCCAAGGCGCCGAGGACGCCGGTTCGATCGACGTCCGTTCCGCGGTGACGTCGTTGGGCTCGGGCAGCGTTCTCCTCCCGGCGGCTCCTGCGCAGCGGCGCGCATCTCACGGCGGAGACGGCCAGGGTCATCGCCGGCCGATCGGAACTCGCGCCGCCGAAGGGCGACCGCCGCTTCGACGACCCCACCTGGAACGACCACCCCGGCTACCGCCGGCTCAAGCAGCTCTACCTGGCGTTCTCGCGCGAGGTCGATGACCTGGTCGAGGGGGCCGATCTGGAATGGCGGTCCAAGGAGCGGGCGAAGTTCGCGGCCGGGATGCTGACCTCGGCGCTGGCCCCGACCAACACCCTGCTCGGCAACCCGGCGGCGATCAAGCGGGTCCTCGAGACGGGCGGCGGGAGCCTGGTCAGCGGAACGCGGCAGTACGTGGACGACCTGCTGCACAACGGCGGCATGCCTCGTCAGGTGGACCCCTCGCCGTTCATCGTGGGGGAGAACCTGGCCGCCACGCCGGGAGCGGTGGTGTTCCGCACCGACGTGATGGAGCTGATCCAGTACACGCCGACGACGCCCGACGTGCGTGCCCGGCCGTTGGTGATCGTGCCGCCGGAGATCAACAAGTACTACTTCCTGGACCTCGCGCCCGGGCGCAGCCTGGTGGAGTTCGCGGTCAGCCGGGGGCTGCAGGTCTTCATCATCTCCTGGCGCAACCCGCACGCCGAGCAGGCGAACTGGAACCTCGACACCTACGCGGGTGCGGTCCTGCAGGCGGTCGACGCCGCGCGCGAGATCAGCGGAAGCGACGACGTGGTCTCGCTCGGCCTGTGCGCGGGTGGCATCACGCTGGCCACCGCACTGTCGTACCTGGCCGCCACCGGTGTGGAGAAGGTGGCAGCGCTGGCGCTCGCCGTGGCCCTGATCGACTGGAACCTGCCGTCGCCGGTCGGGGCGTTCCAGTCCGGGAAGCTGTTGGATGTGCGCCCGGCGCCGCTCGGCGTCGAAGGGCGTACTGGACGCGCGCTCGCTTGGGTTCGGTGTTCACCTGGATGCGCCCGAACGATCTGGTGTGGAACTACTGGGTCAACAACTATCTGATGGGGCGTAAGCCGCCGTCCTTCGACATCCTGGCCTGGAACGCGGACAGTACAAATCTTCCCGGGCGCGCTGCACTCGCAGTTCCTCGACATCTTCCAGCGGAACCTGCTGGTGCAGCCCGGCGCGCTCACCGTGCTGGGCGAACCGGTCGACCTGACCTCGATCAAGATCGACAACTACGTGGTCGGCGGTCTGTCCGACCACCTGACGCCTTGGCAGGGCTGCTACCGGGCGACGCAGTTGTTCGGTGGGCACTCGACCTTCGTGCTCTCGCCGACCGGGCACATCCAGACCCCGGTGTCGCCGCCGTCGAAGAAGGCGTATCACTTCACCGGGCCGGCACCCGGCCCGGACCCGGAGGCGTGGCGTGCCAGTTCGACGCGTCAGGACGGCACGTGGTGGAACCACTGGGCCGAGTGGATGACCGCGCGCGCGGGCGATCTGCGACCGGCCCCGACGGCCCTCGGCAGTGCGGCGTACCCACCGCTCGCGGCCGCGCCGGGGACCTACGTGTTCGGGAAAGCCTGAGGCGTCAGCCCTCCCGGGCTAGCCGCGTTTACGAGTCTTCTTCTGCGGGATCTCGACGCCGCCGAGGATCATCTCGGCGTAGGCCTCGCCGATCACGGCGGCGTCGAGGTCGCGGGTCGGGTTGTACCAGCGGCTGGTCCAGCCGACGACGCCGATCACCCCGTTGGCGATGATGCGCGGCTCGGCCACCGGCCGGATCGTGCCGTCGTCGATGCCCTGCTGCCACGATCGCCTCGATCGCGCCTTCCCAGCGGTGGTTCACCTCGCGCATCTGCTTGGCCCATGCCGCGCGCTTGCCGGTGATGTGCGTCAGGTTGCCCTGCAGGTAGACGTAGAGCACCGGGTAGTTCGCGGCGAAGGAGACCATCAGGTCGACGATCAGCGTGCGCAGCTTCTGCGGAGCCGAACCGTCGGAGTCGCGGATGCGCTTCGGCGGCCTCGGACGTTGGCGAGGACCACGTCGGTGACGAGCGCGTCGAGCAGATCTTCCTTGCTGCCGAAGTAGTAGTAGAGGCTCGCCCGGTCGGTGCCGACGGCCACGGCGACGTCGGCCAACGTCGTTCGGTCGTAGCCGTTCTCCTTGAACAAGGTGGCGGCGTGGCGAGGATCGCGTCCGACGGTCGGCGTACCCGGCGGTGTCGCCCCGACTCGAGGCGTGGCGCGGCGGCGCGCGATCGCGCTGTGGGCGGCAGCTGCGCCGACGTCTTGCGGTGCGCGATGGGGAAGCCGGCATCGCAAGGCGTACCGGCGCAGTCACCGGCATCGTGTCAACGACCTCGTTGACATATGTCAACGAAGTCGTTGAATGATTGGTGCATGCAGGCGACACGCAACGGCGCTCCGCCTGCGGAGGGCCTTCTCACGCGCGACACCCCGGTCGGCTTCGAACTGGTGGGGGTGAAGAAGAAGGCGGCGATCCAGCTCATGGGCTCGCGGCTGTGGGGCCGGTTCAACCCCAACCACTGGGATCCGGTCTACGCCGCGGAGACCGGCCTGACGCGCCCGATCCAGACCGGTGAGATGTCGAGCGCGTACCTGGCCGAGATGTGCGTGAACTACTTCGGTCGCAACTTCTTCGTCGACTGCACAGTTCACCTGCAAGTACGTCGCGTCGACCTACGCCAACGAGGTGATCACCACCTACGGCGTGGTGCGCGAGAAGACGCCCGGTCGGCGACGGCTACCGGTTCACCGTCGAGATCTGGGCCGCCAACGAGGCCGGGGAGAAGAAGACAGTGGGGACGGTGCGAGGCCAATGTCGGTGTCTGAGCGCATGCCCGGCACGACGGCGACCCACCGACGACGCTGCGTCCGATGACGCCGCTGCAGGTCGAGCAGACCCGCGCGTTCATCGAGAGCCTGCAGGAGGAGTGCCAGACCTACTGGGACATGGTCGCGGTCGGCGACGAGCTCTCCCGCGACCTGCACATCACCCCGGAGCTGGTGATCCTCTACGCCGACGCCGTCGAGGACTACAACCCCTGGTACGAGGGGTGGCGGATGAACACCTGGCACATCGAGGGGGAGTCGCCCTTCGGCGGCGCGATCGTGCCGCCGGTGCTGGTCTCGCACTTCGTGCTCTCGGTGCAGTTCGACCACACCAAGCCGTTCGCGATCGGCTCGATCCACACCTACCACGACTCGCACATCCACGCCCCGATCCCGGTCGGCGCGACGGTGCGGATCTCGGCCAAGGCGATCGACAAGTACGTGAAGCGCGAGCGGCGCTACGTCCGGCACGAGGTCACGGTGACCGACGTGAACACCGGCACGCTGTACCTGACCGAGACCCGCGACATCCTCTCGCTGTGACGCGCGCTCGAGCGAGGTGCCGGTCGCCGAGGACCTCTTCCGCGACTCGGCCGACGGACCCGCGCTGGTCGGGACGCGGTGCACGAGCTGCGGCGCGCACTACTTCCCGAAGAGCCTGAGCTGCCGCAATCCCGGCTGCGACGCCAAGGCCGTCGAGGAGACGTTGCTGGGCCGTCGCGGCACGCTCTACAGCTACACCGTGCAGGGCTACCGCCCGCCGGCGCTGTTCGGCATGGACCCGTGGGAGCCCTACGCGCTCGGCCTCGTCGAGCTGCCCGAGGGCCTGCGCGTGATGGGCATGCTCACCGGTTGCCCGCTGGAGGAGATCCGCATCGACATGCCCGTCGAGCTGACGGTCGAGGCGCTGTACACCGACGACGAGGGGCGCGACGTGCTCGACCTACAAGTACCGCCCGAGCGGGAGTGCGCCATGAGGCCGGTCTATGTCCTGGGCGTCGGCGCGCACCCGTGGGGCAAGTGGCCGGACAAGCCGCAGCTGCAGCTGGCCATCGAGGCGCTGTCGGCGGCGCTCGCCGACGCCGGGCAGTCGACACTGGCGCGAGGTGCAGGGCCTGATCGCGGCCAGCTCGCGGTTCGAGGGCGGCATGGGCTGGGGCCTGCACGCCAACGAGGTGCTGCAGGCGGTCGCCGAGAACGGGGCGTCCGCGCGTCAACGTCGGCGGCGGCTGCGCGGCCGGCGGCATCGCGGTGCACACGGCCGCCTCGATGGTCGCCAGCGGGGAGTGCGAGGTGATCGCCGCGCTCGGCGCGGAGCGGATGCCGAAGGGCTTCATCCCGCGCACGCCCGGCAGCAAGGACGACATCACCGACACCGACTTCCTGCGCTGGGTCGCGATGGGCGCGACCAACCCCGCCTACTGGGCGCTGGAGGCGCGGCGCCGGATGCACGAGCACGGGACGACGGCGGAGACCTTCGCCGCGGCGTCGGTACTGATGCGCCGCAACGCGGTCGGCCAACCCGCTGGCGCGCTACCGGAAGCCCGTCGACCGTGGCCGAGGTGCTGGCCTCGCCGATGGTCGCGGATCCGCTGCACCTGCTCGAGATCTGCGCGGTCAGCGACGGCGCGGCCGCGGTGATCCTGGGCTCGGAGGCGCAGGCCCGCCGGCTCGGCGTCCCGCTGGTCCAGGTCGCCGGCTCCGCGGTCGCGACCGGGCGCTTCGGTGATCCGGCGGCGCGGGTGCCCACCGTCTCCCAGACCCTTCCGCGCCCGGGGCAGCCGGCGGTGACGCACACCAGCGAGGTCGCCGGCGCGGTCGCGGCGGCACAGGCGGCGGCGGGCATCGGGCCCGGCGACGTCGACGTGCTGGAGATGGCCGACAACACCGCCTGGCACGTCCTGGCCTGGCCGGAGTTCTTCGGCTTCCTCGAACCCGGCCAGGGCGACTGGATGCTCGAGCGCGGCGAGTTCGGCATCGAGGGCAAGCTGCCGATCAATCCCAGCGGCGGGTTCCTGTCCTTCGGCGAGGCGACCACCGCGCAGGGCGTGCTGCAGGTGTGCGAACTGGCCTGGCAACTGCGCGGCCAGGCGACGGGGCGTCAGGTTCCGGGTGCGCGCGTCGGCGCAGACCGCGGTGCTGGGGCTGGGGGCGAACGGGGCGTCGGTGGTGTTGACGGCGTGAGACTTCACGCCGCTGGCCGAGCGCCGGGCGGAGCTGGAGGCACGGCACCCGGTCTGGACGCCACGCACGCTGCACGAGGCACTCGACGACGCGGCGGAGCGGTGGCCCGACCGGCCCTACGTCATCACCGACGAGCGCGACCTACACCTACGCCGAGGTCCGGCGACTGGTCGCTGCGGCTGGCCCGCGGCCTGGTCGGCGATCGGGATTCAGCCGGGCGAGCACGTCGGGCTGGAGATGGCGAACTACCCGGAGTTCGTCGCGTGCAAGTACGCGATCTCGCGCACCGGGGCGACGGCGATCCCGATCAACTTCCTCAACCGTCGCGACGAACTGGCCTACGTGCTGGGCCAGTCGCGCGCGGTCGGCGTTGATCGTGATGGCGCGGTTCCGGGACCTCGACTACGTCGGCATGCTGGACGAACTCGTCGGCGGCTGGGAGACCCGCGGCGGGGCCGAGGCGCTGCCTCACCTGCGTCAGGTCATCGTGTTCGAGAACGAGGGCAATGCCGCGCCGCCGACGCGCCCTGACGCTGGCTCACCTGGAGCGCACGGCACCGGAACGCCTCGATCTGCCCGCGGTGGACCCGCACGCGGTCTCCGACATCCTCTACACCTCCGGCACGACCGGCGGGCCCGAAGGGCGTGCAGCTCACCCACGACATGCTGTTGCGCACCGCGTACGGCGCGGCCTACGGCCGCGGCTTCGAGGACGGGCGGCGGATCCACTTCGCGCTGCCGATGTACCACGTCTTCGGCTACGTCGAGGGCGTGCTCCCGGCCCTGCACGTGGGCGGGGCGATCATTCCGCACACCGTGTTCGACCCGGTCGCGACGCTGGCCGCGATCGAGCGGCACCGGGCCACCGACATGCTGGCGATCCCGCTGATGACCCAGGCCGTCATGGACGCGCTGAAGGAGCGCCCGACCGACCTGTCCTCGCTGGCCTCGGTGATCTCCTCCGGCACCGCGTCGCCGCCGGGGATCTGGGACCGCATCGACGCCGAGCTCGGCTGCGACGAGGTCACCACCGGGTACGGGATGTCCGAGACGACTGCGTCCTCGACCGTGACCCGGCCCGACGACGGCCGCCGGAGAAGCGGCGGACCACCAACGGCCGGCTGCGCGACGTCGGAGTGGCCGGCGATCCTGCCCTCGGCGGCAAGCTCGTGGTCTACCGGGCGATCGACCCGGAGACCGGCAAGGACGTCGGGCGCAACGCGATCGGGGAGCTGCAGGCCTTCGGGCCCGGCGTGACCCGCGGTTACTGGGACAAGCCCGAGGCGACGGCGGCGGCGTTCACCGACGGACGGCTGGCTGCGCACCGGCGACCTCGGCACGATCGACGACGACGACTACATCCGTGCTGGTCGGCCGGCGCCAAGGACTGCTACCGCTGCGGCGGCGAGCAGGTGGTCCCGAGGACATCGAGAACGTGCTGCTCGAGCACCCCGCGGTCGCGCAGGCGCTCGTGGTGCCGGTGCCCGACCCGAGGATGGGCGAGGCCGGGGCGGCGCTGATCGTGCTGCGGTCCGGCGCGCGGTCGACGCGGACGAGCTTGCTCGCGCTGGCCGCGAGCCGGCTGGCCCGCTTCAAGGTGCCGCGGCATGTGCTGTTCATCGACGCCGCCGAGATCCCGCTGACCCCGAGCGGACGGCCGCGCAAGTTCCTGCTCGACCGAGCTGGCCGTCGCGCGTCTGGGACTCTAGGTCGGTGGATGCGACCCCGAGGTGCGCGACCTGCTGGATCCCGGCTCACCGACCTCGGCCTGCGCGCCGCACTCCGCCGTCGGGCTGACCCGGGCCCGGCACGCGATCGAGGCCGCGGCCTGGATGCAGCGCGAGCGCGTCGAGGTCGCCAGGTCCGCGACCTGCTGGTCGCCGGTGCGGACGGGCGCCTGCCGGCGCGGCTGTACCACCCGGCCCCGGCCGGAGGCTCGTCCCGTCGTCGTGTACCTGCACGGCGGTGGCTGGGTGGCCGGCGGGATCCGGATCGCCGACGGCCCGTGCCGGGAGCTCGCCGGCCGCCTCCGGTTGCGCGGTGATCTCGATCGGCTACCGGCTGCGCGCCGGAGACGCCGTTCCCCGGCCGGTGCAGGACTGCCTCGCGGCGCTGGGCTGGGTGGTCGCGCGCGCCGACGAGCTCGGCGTCGAAGCCGACGCGCCTGGCCGATCGCCGGCAGCAGCGCCGGCGGCAACCTCGCCGCCGCGATGGCGATCGCGGCCCGCGACGCCGGGCGCCCCGCTGATCACGCCGTCAGTTGCTGTTCTACCCGGTCCTCGCGCCGCCGCCCGGCAACGAGTTCGCCTCGTACTCGGAGAACGCCGAGGGCTTCATGATGACCCGCGCCGACCTGGAGTGGTTCTGGGAGCACTACCTGCCCGCCGGCGGGGACCTGCTGCCGGGCTGCGGCTACACCGCCGCGCCGCTGCTGGTCGAGGACCTGTCCGGCCTGCCGGCGGCCACCGTGCTCACGGCCGGCCGGGACCCGCTGCGCGACGAGGGACGTGCCTATGTCGAGCGCCTGCAAGGCGCGGGCGTCGAGGCGGAGCTCATCAACCTGCCGGACATGCTGCACGGCTTCAGCTGGATGACCGGTCAGCTGACCCGCGCGGCCGAGGCCGTCGACGCAGTCGCCGCCGCCCTCGGGAAGTCCCTGGGCTGATGCTGCCTGATCCGTCAACCTCAGTCTAGGCGGCCTGGAGCTGAGGTCGCGTCTCCGGCGCCGTAGTTGACGGGTCGAGGGCCAGCAGGATTAGAGGGAAGAGCTCGCGGGCGACGTAGCGTTTGAGGCAGCGCATGATCTCGCGTTTGCTCAGGCCCTGTTGGGTGCGTCGGGCGACGTAGTCCTTGGTGGGCTGGTGGTGTTGCATTCGCGAGAGCACGACGGTGTGCAGGGCGCAGTTGGCGTGGCGGTCTCCACCGCGGTTGAGCCGGTGCCGGTCGGTGCGCCCGGAACTGGCCAGCAACGGCGAGGACCCGCAGAGCAGCGAGAACGCAGCTTCGTTGCGCAGCCGGTCCGGGTTGTCCCCGGCGGTGATGAGCAGCTGGGCAGTGACTTCGGGTCCAACGCCGGGACGGGCCAGCAGTTGCGGCGCGGCGATGCGAGTGAGGGCCAGCAGGTCGCGGTCGGCGTCGTCGATCTCGGCGGTCAAGTCCTGCCAGCGGCGGGCCATGCGACGCAGCGCGGTCTTGGTAGCGGCCATCACTTCGCTGGGGTCGGGTCCCGGGCGCAGGGCGGCCGCGGCCGCGACCAGGTGCTTGCCCTTGAGTGCACCGAGCTGGGTGCGCAGCGGTTCCGGGGCGGTCCGCCCCATGCTGACCAGGGCGTTCTGGGCCGCGATGCGGGCCTTGACTGCGCCGGTGCGGGCCGCCCTCACGACCCGGATCGCCTCGACGATCCCGTCGCGGGACTTCGGGATCCCGGTGGCGCGTCCGGACAACGCCGCTCGCGCGGCGGCTTCGGCATCGATCGGGTCTGACTTGCCGTGCGTGCGTCGCGCTTTGCGGTCGGGCCGGTCCACCTCGATGACCGTGACTCCCGCGGTGTGCAGGTAGCGGGCCAGGCCGGCGCCATAGCTGCCGGTGCCCTCGACCCCGACCCGCACCAGCACGCCGTGCCGGCGCATCCATTTCAGCATCGCCCGATAGCCGGCGGGAGTGGCCGGGAACTCGCGGTGCTCCAGCGTTCGCCCGACCTCGTCGAGGACTGCCGCGGTGTGGGTGTCGACGTGGGTGTCGACGCCGCCGGTGACCTCGCCCTTGTTCTTTGTCATTGTGGAATCGCCGTCCTGGCTCGATGGAAGGGACGGCGCGCACCGCCGGGCGGGCGGACAACACAGTGACGGGGCCTCTTGCCAGGCTCCTGTTAGGTCACATCCGCCCGTTCGGTGCGCGCAGGGACCCCCGCCGGTCGACGGATCAGACCAAGGACAGCAACGGCGTCAGTGGACAGCAGGGTCAGGCCGACGGAGGCGGGTCCAGTCTCACTGTGGATAGCCAGCTCTCCTGACCTTTCCGTGGGTGCCCGAGCGCCGCGAAGACAAGCGTCTCCCTTCGGCCCCTAGAACAATTGCTCGAAAGTTCGAGCGATTGTTCTAGGGCCTCGAACAGATGGTCCGAGGTAGGTGCTTTCCGAAACCTGAACCATCCGCACGCCGTGGACCTTCGGCGAATTCCACACTATGTTGACGACAATGAGTGGTGTGCTTGCCGACGTCGTTCGGGACCAGGCTGCGGCTCGCCCCGCGGACGAGGCGCTGGTCTGCGCGGCGCTCCGCCTGACGTGGCGTCAGTTGCACGTGCACAGCTCCCGAGTGGCCAACGCGCTGCTCGCCCTCGGGGTCGCGCACGGCGACCGGGTCGGCATCCTGGCGCGGAACAACGCCGAGTTCTTCGAGGTGGCGTTCGGGGCGGCCAAGATCGGCGCTGTCACCGTGGGCCTGAACTGGCGGCTGGCGCCTGGCGAACTCGAGATGGTGCTGGCCGACGCTGAGCCGGTGGTGCTGCTGGTCGGACGCCGACTCGGCCAGCCTGGTGTCGGAGAAGGCCGCTGCCCGGGTTATCCACTACGGCCCCGAGTACGAACGCTGGCGGGACGCCGCCTCCGACGTCGACCCGGAGCTCGTGGTGGCGCCGGGCGATCTGGCCTACCTGCTCTACAGCTCGGGCACGACCGGGCTGCCCAAGGGCGTGATGCTCACCCACGAGAACCTCGCGTACAGCCGGCGGATGGCCGAGCACGGCTTCCGGATGGGCCCGGACACCGTCCACATGTGCGCCGGGCCGCAGTTCCACATCGCGGGCGCGGGTACCGGGTTGATGGCGATGTTCTTCGGCGCCCGCACGATCGTGATCCGCGACCCGGACCCGACCTCCCTGATCGAGACCATCGCCCGGGAACGGGTGACGCACGCGTTCCTGGTGCCGGCCCTGATCCAGGTCATCGTGGACAGCCCGTTGCTGGCCGAGCGCGACGTGTCCTCTCTGCAGCAGGTCTCCTACGGCGCGGCCCCGATGACCGAGGCGTTGCTGCGCCGGGCCATGAAGGCGCTGGGCTGCGAGTTCCTCGGCGTCTACGGGATGACCGAGACCGCCGGCACGGTCTGCACGCTGGCGCCGGAGGACCACGAGCCGGAGGGGGAGCGGTCGGCGCTGCTGCGCTCGGTGGGGCAGCCCCTGCCCTGGGTGGAGATGCGGATCGCCGACGCCGCCACCGGCGCGGAGGCTGAGCCGGGCGCGGCGGGGGAGATCCAGGTGCGCTCGAAGCAGAGCACCCCGGGTTACTGGCGTCAGCCGGAGACGACCGCGGCCACCATCGACTCCGACGGCTGGCTGCGTACCGGTGACGGCGCCTACCGGGACGCCGAGGGCTTCGTGTACCTCAAGGACCGGATCAAGGACATGATCATCTCGGGCGGGGAGAACGTGTATCCCGCCGAGGTCGAGAACGTGCTGGCCGACCACCCGGACGTGAGCGAGGTGGCCGTGATCGGCGTCCCGCACGAGCGCTGGGGCGAGACCGTCAAGGCCGTCGTCGTGTTGAAGGCGGGCGCGCTGGGCGACGGCGAGGCGATCCGCTCCTTCGCGAAAGAACGGATCGCCTCCTACAAGTGCCCGACGTCGGTGGACTTCGTCGAGGCCCTGCCTCGCAATCCGTCCGGGAAGGTGCTGAAGAAGGACCTGCGGGCCCGTTACGGAGTCTGAAGGGCACTGACGTTCCGTCAGCTGCAGAGGATCTCGTTGGTGTGCATCGTGTCCAGGTACTCCTTGACCTGCACGATCTTCCCGCTCTCGATGACGAACAGGAAGTGGTACTGGTTGTTGTAGATGCCGCCCTTGTTGGTCTCGGTGTAGGACTCGGTCTCCACCGCGACCCGGTCGCCCTCGGCGGTGAACGCCTTGGGAGTAAGGGAAATCGGCATCTTGCAGGTCTCGACCACGCCGCCCAGCAACTTGCCGAAGTCGTCCTTGGAGTACGTGCCGGAGAGCGGGATGTTGCCGGCCACCCACCAGGTCCCGTGGTCGGCGAAGTACGCCATCGTGCGGTCGACGTCGCCGGAGCCGAACGCCTCCATGAAGTCCCGGACAATATGCTTGTTGGTCTCGAGGTCGCTCATTCGACGTCGCCCTTCTGAAGTTGATGCGACAGGTCTTCGGCCATCTAACCGCAGCGCACCACGATTTTCCACGCTGTGTTGACTGACAATTGCTGCGGCCGTAGCGTCCGCGGGTATGAGTACCGATGTGCCACGCGTAGCGGTCGTGACCGGCGGTGGCAGCGGCATCGGCCGGGCCAGCGTGTTGAGGTTGGTGGCCGATGGCTGGTCGGTCGTGATCGGCGAGCTGAATGTTGCCGCTGCGGAGCGGGTGGTCGCCGAAGCCGGCGAGTGCGGTCGTGGGCGCCTCCATGTCGTCGCCTGCGACGTGACCCAGTCGGTGCAGGTCGAAGCCCTCGTCGCGTCAGCGGTCGAGTGGTTCGGTGGGCTTGACGCGATGGTGAACAACGCCGGTGCCCCTGGCGCATTCGGGAGGATCACCGAGATCGCGGTCGAGGACTGGGACCGCACCTTCGCGGTCCTCGTGCGTGGGGCCTTCCTGGGTACCCAGCACGCCGCCCGGGTGTTCGCCGCGGCCGGGCGCGACGGTGCGATCGTCAACGTTGCCTCCGTGGCCGGGCTTTCCGGTGGGGTGGGGCCGCAGGCCTACTCGGCGAGCAAGGCCGCCGTCATCAACCTCACGCAGACCACCGCGGTCGAACTCGCCGCGCAGCGGATCCGGGTCAACGCCGTGGCCCCCGGCCCCATACTCACGCCGATCCTGACCGACACCTCGGGCGGACTCGAGCGGGCGGAGGAACTCCTCGCCGACACTCAGCCGTGGCCGGAGCCCGGTCGGGCGGAGGACGTGGCGGGCGCGATCGCCTTCCTCGTCGGGCCGGACTCCGGGTTCATCACCGGGCACACCCTCGTCGTCGACGGCGGGCAGACCGCGGCCGGCGCGCTGGAACCGAACCGCCGGTTGCGCAGGGCTCTCAGCAGGTGAGCGCTCAGTCGCTGAGCGCGGCGGCCCATAGCGCGGCGAGCATGTCGGCGAGGTCGTCGTCGGAGCGCGCGAACGCGCTGCCGGGCACGCTCATGCCGAGGTAGAGGCACCGCTGGAACGCCTCCATCAGGGCGCCGACCAGCATGTCGTCATTGCGGCGCGGCGTCCCGCCGCGGTGCCGGCGCACGCGTGCGGCGAACCGCTCCTCGAAGCGGACCAGCACCTCGTTCCAGACGTCGTGGATCTCGGCGTCCTGGTGCCAGCCCTCGATCGTCGCGCTGAACAGCGTTGCCTGCGCACGCCAGTGCGTGATGGTGCTCTTGCTCGCCGCGCGGACCTGGGCTTCGTCGATCGGGCCGTCGCCGTCGAAGACGGGGGCCCAGATCTCCAGGATGCCCTCGCCCGTGTCGGCGATGAGGGCGGCGATGACCGAGTACTTCGTCTCGAAGTGCACGTAAAAGGTCTGCCGGGAGATGCCGGCCCGCTCCACGATCTCGTTGACCTGCAGGTCGTCGAGACGCCGGACTTTCAGCAGTGCGCGGACCGCCTCGAGGATCGCGCCGCGCGTCTGGGGCGCCGCCGACGTCGGTCCCGCGGCGGGACGTCGGTGGGAACGAGCTCAGATTGGCCATACCGGCCAGGGTAGTGGAGATAGCCCGACAAATAACCTGACACATGTATTGATATTCGTAAGTGACGTGTGCCACGCTGGGGTTCGCACCATTCCACGTCGCGTTGACGCGTGTAGCCCCCGCTCGTCCGAGGAGGACCACTAAATGGAGTTCAGTCACCTGAACGTCATGCAGAACTGGCACGAGAACCTGGACGACTTCCAGTCCTGGCAGGGCGAGATCGAGCTCGCGATCCTCGCCGACGAGGTCGGCTTCGACGCGCTGTCCTGCGTCGAGCACCACTTCGAGGCCTACGGCATGTGCGGGGACAACCTGCAGTACCTGTCCTACCTCGCGGCCCGGACCAAGAACGCCAAGCTGATGCCGGGCGCGATCATCCTGCCCTGGAACGACCCGCTCCGGATCGCGGAGAAGATCGCGCTGCTGGAGTACCTCGCCCCGGGCCGGGCGTGAACGTCGGCTTCGGGCGCGGGCTGTCCAAGAAGGAGTACCCCCGGTTCCGCCTGGACATGAACGAGGCCCGCGGCCGTTTCGACGAGGCCGCTCGACACTGATCCTCCGCGCCCTCGAGCACCCGGAGTGGCCGAGGGCGACGGGCAGTACTACCCGCAGCCCGCCGTCCGACCATCCGCCCGAAGCCGCTGCGCGGCTACCGCGACAGCCTGTATCTGCGTCGCCATGTCGCCGGACTCGGCGACCGCGGCCGCCGAGCTCGGCGCCCGGATGATGACCTTCATCCAGTACCCGATCGAGTTCCACGTTCCGATGCTTTCGAGGGCTGGCGGGACCAGTTCCGCAAGTCCCACCCCGGCCGTCCCGTGCCCGAGCCCATCCTCACCGACGTGACGCTGTGCCACGAGGACCCGGCGGAGGCCGAGCGACTCGCCTACCACTACATCGGCCGGCACTTCATGGCCGTGATGGACCACTACGACTTCGGCGGCGACCACTTCAAGGGCATCAAGGGTTACGAGGCGTACCAGGTCGGCGCGGACATGATCAAGGCCGCCGGCATGGAGGACTCGATGAAGGCCTACGTCGAGGCGCAGAACTGGGGAACCCCGGAGCAGATCGTCGAGAAGTACGAGCAGCGGCACGAGCTCATCGGCGACTTCTCCGCGATGGTCGTGCTCAGCTACGGCGGTATCCCGTTCGAGACGCGCGAACAACAGCGCGCGCCTGTTCGGCGAGAAGGTCATCCCGAAGATCAAGAAGATGTGGGCCGACAGCCCGAAGCCGGCGGCGTATCTGATGCCCAGCCCAGAGGCCGCCGACGTCTTCAAGGCCAACCAGGACCTGCTCGCGGCGTGGAGTGCGCCGGACCTCGGGATCGACGACTTCCGCCGCATCTTCGACGACTTCCTCGCCGAGGCTGGCGATCCCGGCCGGCGCGACGTTCGCCGAGCGTCGACGCCGGCGGCGTGCCGGCGATCTGGGCCAGTGCGCCGGGGCGTCGAGCGGACCAGCGTGATCCTGCACTTCCACTCCGGCGGCCTCGTGATGGGGACCGCCGCGGGCTACCGATCCTTCGGTGCTCACCTCTCGGCGGCGACCGGTGCGCGGGTGCTGCTGGTCGACTTCCGGCTCGGCCCGGAGCACCCGATGCCGGCCCCGCTGGACGACGCGCTCGCCGCGTACCGGTGGGTGCTGGCGCAGGGCATCGCGCCCGGGTCGGTGGCCATCTGCGGCGACTCGGGCGGTGGCGGCCTCGGGCTGGCCACGCTGCTCGCCCTGCGCGACGAGGGCGAGCAGCTGCCGGCGGCGGGGATGGCGATGTCCCCGCTGGCGGACTGGACGATGTCCGGCGAGTCGATGGTCACCAACGCGGCCAACGATCCGCTGGTCCCCGGCCCGGGTCTGCTCTCGATGCTGGCGCCGATGGTGCTCGGCGAGAGCGGCGATCCGAAGGATCCGTACCACTCGCCGGTCTTCGCCGACTACACCGGCCTGCCGCCGCTGCTGGTGATGGCCGGCTCGATCGAGGCCCTGCGCGACGACGGCTACCGCGTTGTCCAGGCCGCGCAGAAGGCCGGCGTCGACGCGACCTGGCTGGAGGGCGAGGGCATGGTGCACATCTGGCCGATCTTCGCCGACCGGTTGCCCGAGGCGCGCGAGACGCTCGAGGAGATCGGCGCGTTCGCGCGCAAGCACCTGTCCTGACGTGAGAGTGGGGAGGGGCTGCCCGGATTGGGCGGTCCCTCCCCGTTCCTTATGGGCAGGCCCGCTCAGCCCGTGGGTGAGAGTGCTTCCGACCGTGAGAACACGAAGCCCTTGTAGCCCTCCGCCGCCACGCTCTCGCAGATCCGCCGGTAGCCGCGGACACCGCCCACGTAGGGCATGAAGGCCCCGCCGCTCAGGTAATAGGTGTCGGCCTTCGGGTATAACGTTTTGGCCGCGACGTCCGCGACGTGGGCGGTCCAGGTCCGCTCCGACTCCGGGTCGACGTCGAGGCGGGTGTAACCGGCGGCCTCGGCGTGGGCGATCAGCTCACCGATCCACAGCGCGTGCTGCTCGATGGACACGATCACGTTGGTCAGAAGGGACGGGCTGCCGGGGCCGGCGACGATGAACAGGTTCGGGAACCCGGCGACCGCCACCCCGAGATAGCGTGCTCGGCCCGCGGCCCACCGTTCCTTGAGCGAGACCCCGCCCACCCCGCGGACGTCGATCCGGTCCAGCGCTCCGGTGAGGGCGTCGAACCCGGTGGCCAGGATGAGCACGTCGGCGTCGTGCTGACCGGAGTTCGTGCGGACGCCGGTCGGCGTGATCTCGATGATCGGATCCTCGCGGACGTCGACGAGGGAGACGTTGGGGCGGTTGAAGGTCTCGAAGTAGCCGGTGTCCACGCACGGGCGCTTGGCGCCGAACGGGTAGCCGCGCGGCGAGAGCTTCTCCGCGAGCTCGGGGTCGTGCGACCGCCTCCCGGATCTTCTCGCGCAGGAAGTCCGCGGCGGTCTCGTTGGCCCGCTCGTCGAGGAGCAGGTCGCGCGTAGGAGAGCACGAAGCCGAAGCCCACCTCGCCCCACTGGGCCTCGTACCGGGCCCGGCGCTCCTCCGGAGTGGCTTCGAGGGCCGACTCCTTGAACACCGGGACCGACATGCCGCTCGGGGAGTTGTGCAGCGCGGCCCGGCGCGCGGGGTAGGTCGGCCTTGATCTCGGCGACCTCGGCCTCGGTCGAGCGGCCGGTTCCCGGCCGGCACGCTGAAGTTCGGGGTGCGCTGAAAGACCGTCAGGTGCTCGACCTGCTCGGCGATCACCGGGATCATCTGCGTCCCGGAGGAGCCGGTGCCGATCACCGCGACGCCGCGGCCGGTCGAGGTCGCGGCCTTCCTTGGGCCAGCGCGCAGTCCAGCAGCACCTCGCCGGTGAAGGTGTCGAGTCCGGGGAAGTCCGGGGTGCGGGTCGCCGAGAGCTGGCCGGTGGCCATCAGCAGCCAGCGGGCGGTCAGTGCTCCGGAGCCGTCGACCTGCACGCTCCAGGTGGTCGGTGGCCTCGTCGAACGTCGCCGAGCTGACCCGGGAGTTCAACCGGATGTCGCGGCGCAGGTCGAACCGCTCGACGACGTGGTCGACGTAGCGCAGGATCTCCGGCTGCGTGGCGTAGCGCTCGGACCAGGTCCACTCCTGGTCCAGCTCGGGGTCGAAGGGGTAGGAGTAGTCCGGGCTGGTCACGTCGCACCGGGCGCCGGGGTAGCGGTTCCAGTGCCACACGCCCCCGATGCCGTCGCCGGCCTCGAGGACCACGGCGGACAGCCCGAGTTCGCGCATGCGGTGCAGCAGTCGCAGGCCGGCGAAGCCCGCCCCGACGATGATCGCGTCGAACGTGTCTGTCATCCCTTGCCTTTCGCTGCCCGCTCTTCGGCGTGCTTGGCGGTGAACGCGTTGATCGCGTCCCACTGCTTGGCGGCCAGCGGTTCGCGCACGCTGCGGGTCCAGGCCTCGTTGGCGAGCAGGCGCTTGGCGCGGCCGTTGAAGCGCGGCATCACGTGGTTGGCGAACAGGTGGTAGCTGTGCTGCGTCTCGCGCCAGGGCGCCCAGTTGTGGCCGAAGAGCAGGTAGGTGCCGAAGCCGCCCTTGGACTGCTCCTCCAGGCGTTCGATCTGCTCGATCGCGTCGTCGACGGTGCCGATCGTGCCCATGCCGGACTCGAGCACGAACTCGATGCGCTCCTTGGTGTTCTCGCCGAGGACGCCGAGCTGCGGGGCGGCCGCGGTGTGCTGCAGGTAGTCGAACCAGGCGTCGATGCCGTAGCTCATGTCCTTGATGGCCTGGTCCTTGGTCTCGGCGATGTGCATCGGGCCGACCAGGCGCCAGCGGCTGCGGTCCGGGGTCTGGCCGAACTCCTTGGCGCGCTCCTCGACGACGTCCCAGTGCAGGGACGAGGGCGTCGAAGCCCTCCTTGCTCATGGTGGCGCCGATCGAGATCATGCCGAGCCCGTGCTTGCCGACCAGGCGCGGCCCGGAGGGGGAGATGATCGCCGCGGTCGCGACCTCGAAGTGCGGGTAGGTGTAGCAGTCCATCTGCAGCCGGGCGTCGACCAGCTTGTAGCGGCCGGTGTCGATCGAGATCGGCTCGTCGCTGGTGAGCAGGTGCATCAGGACGTCGACGTCGGTCTCGAGATGCGCGCGGACGTCCTTCGGATCCAGCCCGAGCATCATCGCGTCGGTGGCCAGCGCGCCCGGTCCGACGCCGAGGATGGCGCGGCCGCGGGTGAGGTGGTCGAGCTGCACGAAGCGGTCGGCCACCATGAATGGGTTGTGGTACGGCAGCGACAGGATGCCGGTGCCCAGCTTGATGTTGCGGGTCTGCGGTGCCATGATAGGCGATGAAGCTGATCGGGTCGCCGATCAGCTCGACCCCGCAGGAGTGATGCTCGCCGAACCACACCTCGTCGAAGCCCATCGTGTCGAGCGTCTTCACCAGCTCGACGTCGCGCTGCAGCGAGTACGTCGGGTTCTGCCCGACCGGGACGTGGTGCGGGGGAAGGAACACGCCGAACTTCATGGGGGCCATGGCCGGACTCCTCGGGCGACCGCGTCTGATGGGCCATTGTCGACACGGGCGCGGACCTGTGTCAACATAGCGTTGATTGGAGGCCTGATGCTGTCCGTTCCGGGTGCGCTGATGCGCCGGTTCGCCCTGGACTGGCTCGGCCGGGTGGACGCGGCGGTACCGCCGCAGATCATGGCCGCGGACTACACGGTGGCCATCGGTGGCATCGAACTCCGGGGTCTGGACGCGTACGTGCCGGCCACGGTCGAGCAGTACTCGCGGTACCTCGGCCTCCTGCTCACCGTCCACGACGCGTTCGCGGCCCCGAACCGGATCGCGCTGCGCTTCACCTTGCACGGCGCCGAACCGGACCGCCCCCCGGTGGCCTGGACCGGCATCGCGCTGTTCGCCCACGACGGCCGGGTGCTCACCCGCTGCTGGGTCGAGGAGGATTATGAAGGCCGCCGGCGGCAACGCAAGACCGGCGTGTGCGACCCCATCGAGCCGCCGATGCCGGCGCCGTGGGCGCTGGTCGAGCAGCCGGCCGACCCCGCGGCTGAAGACACCGTCCGGCAGCTCCTGAAACAGGACGGCGTGGAAATCTCCGAGATGTTCTCCGCGGGCGACCGCGTTGCCTTCGCCGCCGAGGCGATGGTCGGAATCTTCCGGATGACGGACGGCGGCCCCGTGGGACACGTGGTGAGGTCATGAACAGTGTCGGCGTCATCGGCGGCGGCACGATGGGTATCGGCATCTCCTACGCGTTCGCCACCGTCGGCTGGCGTACCACGGTGGTCGAGCCCGATGCCGGACGCGCCGAGGGTCTGGTCGCCGCACTTCGCGAGCGGGCCGAGACCGGCGTGGCCCGCGGCCGGCTGGACGCGGCCCGGGCTGCGGCGCTACCCGACCTGCTCGAGGTGGCGGCCTACGTCGACGACCTGCCCACGGGTGCGGACCTGATCGTGGAGTCGGTGCCCGAACGGCTCGAGCTCAAGCTGGAGATCCTGGCCGCCGCCGAGAAGCGCGGTCCCGCGCTGCTGGCCAGCAACACCAGTGCGCTGTCCATCGACGAGTTGGCCGCGGTGCTCACGCACCCGCAGAACTTCCTGGGCCTGCACTTCTTCAATCCGGTCTGGTCCATCCCGTTGCTGGAGATCGTGCGCGGCGAGGCCACCTCCGCGGGGTCGATCGAGCGCGCCCGCGAGATCGCGATCGCGATCGGCAAGGACCCGATCGTGGTCCGCAACGTCCCGGGTTTCGCGACCAGTCGGCTCGACAACATCGCGGCGTTCGAGGCGATGCGCATGCTGGCGGAGGGCGTCGCCTCCGCCGCCGACATCGACAAGGCGCTGATGCTCGGCTACGGGCACCCGATCGGGCCGCTGCGCCTGTCCGACGTGGTCGGGCTCGACGTCCGGCTCGACATCGCCCGCACGCTCTCGGCACGCTACGGCGAGCGCTACGCGGCGCCCCAGATCCTCATCGACCTCGTCGGCGCGGGCCATTTGGGCCGCAAGACCGGACGTGGGTTCTTCGACTGGTCCCAGGAAGGGTGACTGCAGTGGCTGCTGACGGGATCGTGAAGGACGACCTGCTGGTCGAGTCCGACGAGCGCAAGGCGCTGCGCGAGAGCGTCGGCAAGCTGGTCGGCAAATACGGACGCTCCTACTTCCAGAAGGTGACGAACGCGGGCGGGCGCCCGGAGGAGTTGTGGTCCGAGCTCGGTGCAGCCGGGTATCTAGGCGTCCACCTCGCCGAGGAGTGGGGTGGCGGCGGGGGCGGCCTGGCCGACCTGGCCGTCGTGATCGAGGAGACGTCCTCGCACGGCTGTCCGTTGTTCATGCTGGTGATCTCGCCGGCCATCGCCGGGTCGATGCTCTCGGCGCACGGGTCCCAGGTGCAGAAGTCGCAGTGGCTGCCCGGCATCGCCGACGGCACTAAGCGGATCGCGTTCGCCATCACCGAGCCCGACGCGGGCACCAACACCCACCAGGTCAGCACCACCGCCCACCGTGACGGCGACGGCTGGCGGCTACGCGGCCAGAAGTACTGGACCTCGGGTATCGACGAGGCGCAGGCCGTCCTCGTCGTCGCCAAGGGTGCCGAGCCCGGCCCGGACGGACGCAGCACTCTTTCGCTGTTCCTCGTCCCCACCGACAGCCCTGGCCTGTCGTTCACGCCGATCGACTCCGCGCTCCAGATCCCCGAGAACCAGTTCACGACCTACTTCGACGACGTCGCGGTGCCGGCCGAGAACATCATCGGCACGCCCGGCGCGGGCATGGTGCAGATGTTCGCCGCGCTGAACCCCGAGCGGGTCGCCGCCGCGTCCCAGGCCAACGGCATCGCCCGCTACGCCCTGGCCCGCGGGGCCCGGTACGCCCTCGAGCGGACGGTGTGGAAGACGCCGATCGGTGCGCATCAGGGCATCTCGCATCCGCTGGCCAAGGCCTACGTCGAGGTTCAGCTCGCGCGCCTCATGACCTTCCACGCGGCCGAGTGCGCGGACCGCGGCGAACCCGACGCGGGCGCGCTGGCCACGATGGCGAAGTACGCCGCCGGTGAGGCCTGCGTCGCCGCCCTCGACCATGCGATCCAGATCCACGGGGGGAACGGACTGTCCAACGAGTACGGGCTGTCCGACCTCTGGTTCACGGCCCGGATGTTCCGCACCGCCCCGATCAGCAAGGAAATGGTGTTGAACTACGTGGCCCAGCACCGGCTCGGTCTGCCCAAGAGCTACTAACCTGCGCACGTGCCGAAATCTCAGCCCGAACCGCAGAGCCGCATCGCCAAGCGCCGGGAGGCCGCCCGCGACGAGGGCGGTGCCGCGTACGTGGAGCGCCGCGCCGAGATCACCCGCGTGGCCAAAGAGGTCTTCCGGGAGAACGGCTACCGCGGCACCGCGCTGAGCCAAGTTGCCGACGTCCTGTCGATGGACCGCGCCTCGCTGTACTACTACGTCGGGAGCAAGGAAGAGCTCTTCCACGGGATCGTCGGTGACGCGGTCGAGGCGAACACCCGTTTCGCCGAGTCGGTGGCGGCGGGTGAGGGATCCCCGGCCGAGAAGTTGCGGACCGTGGTCGTCGCACTGATGCAGTCCTACGCCGAGTCATACCCCTTCCTGTACTTCTACATCCAGGAGGACCTCGGCCATCCGGGGGCCAAGCAGACCGCCTGGTCGCGCTCGATGAACAAGTTCAACAAGCGCTACGAGAACGCCCTCACTGCGATCGTGCAGGAGGGCGTGGACGACGGCACGTTCGTCACCGACGCCGACGCCTGGCTGGTCACGTACGGCATCCTCGGCATGCTCGCCTGGTCCAACCGATGGTTCGATCCACGGTCGTCCAAGGTCAGCGCCGAGGAGATCGGAAACCGCTTCGCGGACACGCTGGTGAACGGGCTGCAACCGAGAGCGGGAATTAGTCGCGGCGTCCGACCCCGAAGTAGCGATCCGGGTCGATGTCGTGGCGGCCATCGCGTACCCAGGCCGGTGCGTCGGTGATGGCGTCGAAGACCTGCTGGAGACGGGTCGGATTATGGCGACCCGGAACTGTGCGACCCTCTCCGGAATCCCGTGAACCCTCCTCGTCAACGACATGTTGATAACGTTCAACTAACACGTGGATTAAATTCCACGACTGCGTTGACACTTGTCCACACCCCCGTTGATGATGGATCGATTGGGTGACAAGAGCCCCCCGGGCCAGGAGGAAACATGGCAAACGCGAGATCTCGGCGACTGCTTGCCTCGGCGGCCGCCTCGGTTGTCGCCCTGGCGATGCTGGCGGGCTGTGGCGGATCGGACGTCACGTCCGCCGGCGACCAAGGCGCCGGTCAGGTGGAGGCCGACGCCAATGCGGGCGTCGATGGCACAAGCACTGCCCCCGCGGCGGAGGTGCCGAACGCTCCCGTTGAGGGAACCGCATCGACCGCGCCCAACCCGGCCGGCGGCGGCGTCCCCGGCGGGACCGGTGGGGGGACGGCGGGCGAGAACAAGCCGGGCAAGAACACTGAGAAGACCACATCGGGCGGTGGCATCGCGGGTGGATCGGCGGTCGAGAACCTCGTCGCCAGCAACCCGATCTTCGGCGGGTCGGCGGCCTGCAAGCCGGCGACGCTGTCCGAGATCCCGATCGGCAACGTCAGTACCCTTTCCGGTGTGCTGGGGGAAAACTTCTCACCCGTCCGTCCGGCGCTGGAGACTTACGTCGCGGCTACGAACGCGTGCGGTGGCCTAAACGGGCATCCGATCAAGCTCTACATCGAGGACGACCAGGGCGACCCGTCGACGGCGTCGACGAAGGTTCAGGGCCTGATCCAAAGCCGCAAGGTGCTCGCGTTCCTGGGCAACATCCAGGTGCTCACCATCGACGCGGTGGCCCCGATCCTCAAGCGGACCGGCGTGCCGATCATCGGTGGCGACCTGACGAATAACACCTGGTTCACCAACCCGCTGATCTTCCCGCAGGGCTCGCCGCCACAGGCCATCAGTTATGGATATTTGCAGGGCGCGAAGGACCACTTCAAGGTCTCAAATGTCAGCGACATCTGGTGCATCGAGGTCCCGCGTGCGTGTGAGCAGATCGATCGCGCTTTCAAGGAACTCGCACCGGCCATGGGCATGACGGTGAAGAAGACCATCCAGGTGTCTATCACTGCCCCGTCTTACGTCCAGCAGTGCCTGGACCTGAAGAACGCGGGAGTCGAGGCAATCGCCCTGACCATCGACGCCGCCTCGCAGAACCGCATCGCGCGCTCCTGCCAGCAGGTCGGTTGGGCTCCGAAGATCCTGCCCTACCCGCTCGGGGTGGGGAACGAGAAGCAGTTCCTTCAGGGCAACGAGTGGCTCGGCGATGCCTACATCCCGATGAACCACTTCCCGTGGTTCGCCAATACGACGCCGGCCGAGAAGTACTGGCAGGCCTCGGTCAGGAAGTACAACCCCGGGTTCGTCTCGGGCGGTGCGGCCGCTCTGGGCTGGTCCGCCGGCGCCTTACTCACAGCAGCAGGCGCTGAACTGCCCGCAGTGAACCCGACCACGGCCGACCTGCTGAAGGTTCTCCACACCTTCAAGGGTCAGAAGTTCACGCAGCTCGGCGGGCTCTCCGGTCCGTTGACCTTCCGCCAGGGCAGCACCCCGAAGGTGCCGTACTGCCTGTTCGCCGGCATCGCGAACGCGGGAGCCACGGGCTGGGCGAGGGCGGTCTCGACACCGACCTGCACAGATGTTCTGGCGCCGTCAGATCCGCAGAGGAACAGCTAGTCGATCAAAAACTCAGCGAACGCGTTTGCGCGGGCTCCGGTCAGCGATCTCCAGCCCGCCGAGGACGACGTCGGCGTAGGCCTGGCCGATGGCCGCGGGATCCTCGTTCTTCGTGGGGTTGTACCAACGGCTGGTCCACCCGACGATCCCGATGATGCCGTTGGCGAGGATGCGCGGGTCAGCCAGCGGGCGGATCGTCCCGTCTTCGATCCCCTCGGTCAGAATCGCCTCGATGCTGCCCTCCCAGCGGTGGTTCACCTCGCGCATCTGATCCGCCCATGCGGCGCGTTTACCGCTGATGTGACTGAGGTTGCCCTGCAGGTACACGTAAAGCACGGGGTAGTTGGCCGCGAACGAGACCATGAGGTCGACCAAGAGTTTCCGGATCTTCTCCGGTGCCGAGGCATCGGAATCCCGGACCCGCTCGGCCGCCTCGACGTTGGCGATGACGACGTCGGTGACGATCGCGTCGAGCAGTTCTTCCTTGCTGCCGAAGTAGTAGTACAGGGTGGCCCGGTCGGTGCCGACCGCCTGCGCGATGCCCGCGAGTGTGGTGCGGTTGTACCCATTCTCTTTGAACAGGTTGGCGGCGGTCGTGATGATCGCCGTGCGTCGGTCCTGATAGTTCGAGCCCCGGTTCGCGGCGGCATGACGGCGAAGGGCATTGGCGCTCGTGGGCTCGCTCCGGACCTTGTCGACACCCACCCGAGAAGTGTATCGACGCACGTCGAGCGGTCTCAGGGCCAGGCATCAACATACCGTTGACTGGCGGGGCGCCGGTGTTCTAGCGTCCTTCCATGTCCAGAGAACTGACGGGCCGTCGCGCCCTGGTGACCGGTGGCTCGGCCGGCATCGGCTTCATGATCGCCGAGGGATTGGCCGCCGCCGGTGCCGAGGTGTTCATCTGCTCCCGTAAGGCGGACGCGTGCGAGGCCGCGGCGAAGGAGATCTCCGCTGTCGGATCCTGCACGGGAATCCCCGCCGATCTCTCCAAGGAGGAGAACTGGGACGCGCTCGCCGCCGAGCTCGGACCGGAGCCGCTGCATGTACTGGTGAACAACGCCGGCGCGGCCTGGGGGGCGCCGATCGACTCCTACCCGGCGGGCGCCTTCGACAAGGTGCTCAAGCTGAACGTGTCCGCGGTGTTCGGACTCACTAACGCCTGCTGCCGCAACTGCGCGCCGCGGCGAGCGACGCCGATCCGGCTCGGAGTGATCAACATCGGTTCGATCGACGGCGTCCGGATCACCGAGTACGAGAACTTCGCCTACACGGCGTCCAAGGCCGCCATGCACCAGTTGACCCGGCACCTTGCCTCGACACTGGCTACGGAGCGGATCACCGTCAACGCGATCCTGCCCGGACCCTTCCCGACGAGGATGATGGCCACGTCTTCAACGACGACGCGGCCCGCGCCGAGATGGAGAACCTCGTTCCGCTCGGTCGCGGCGGCGAGCCGGCCGACATTGCCGCCATGGCCAATTTGCTGGCCGGGCCGGGCGGGCGCTGGATCACGGGTGCCCTCATCCCGGTCGACGGTGGGCTCAACCTGCGCTGAATCCGCGAACCTGACGGTTTGTCGCTCGCGGCCCGGGCGCGCTGGTGCCGCGCGCCCACTCCAACTCGCCACGGATCGCCCCTTCGATGAAGGACCGCCGGGCGGAGTGCTGATCCGGTGTCTCGATGTGCATCGACCATCCCGCGCCGGCGAGCACAGCCCACGCGTAGTTGAGACACAGCACCGCCGTGTCGTCGAGCCGGGTCACTCCGGACAGGTCGACGTGCACCGTAGCGGGGCGACGGCGCTGCTCGCCCCGACCAATCATGAACGTCGCGATCTGTACCAGTTCGTTGCCGGCCCGCTCGTCGAACGGGCCGGCGAATCGCAGCCGCCGCTCAGTGGTCATCGGTCGATAACCAACCGGGCCAGGCGTTCGCGATGGTAGGACGGGCTCCCCGAGGAGCACCTCGGATGCCTTCGCCCTGCGGTAATAGAGGTGCGCGTCGTGCTCCCAGGTGAAGCCGATCCCGCCGTGGATCTGGATGTTCTCGGCCGCTGTCCGCACGTAGGCCTCCGAGCAGTACGCCTGCGCAATCGAGGCTGCGGCCGGAAGGTCCGCGGCGCCATCCGCCGCGGCGGCGGTTGCGTAGGTCGCTGCCGCCTTCGACGCGTCGACCCAGACCAGCATGCCCGCACACTTGTGCTTGATGGCCTGGAAGGACCCGATGGGACGGCCGAACTGGGCGCGCAATTTCGCGTACTCCACCGCCATTTCCAGACAGCGCTCCGCGCCGCCGACCTGCTCCGCGGCCAGGCACACCGCGGCCAGGTCCAGCGCTGCCGACAGCGCCGGCCCGACCTCGCCGAGGTCGCCGAGGGGTCGCGCCCGGGCGCCGACGAAGTCGAGCCGAGCCTGTCTCCGCGTCAGGTCCATGGTGGCCAGCGAAGTGCGTGTCAGTCCAGGCGCGTCACCGTTGACGGCGAACAGGGAGATGCCGTCAGCGCCGGAGCTGCCTTGCAGTCGTGCTACGACGATTATCAGGTCCGCGCAATGGCCGTCGGGTACGAAGGTCTTGGGGCCATCGAGCCGGAAGGCGCCCGAGCCGTCCGGGACGGCGGTCATCGCGATGTCCGCAGGGTTCCAAATCCCGTTCGGCTCGGTGAGCGCCAGGGTCGCGATGGTGGTCCCCGCGGCGATGCCGGGCAGGAGGTCGCCCTTCTGCTCCTCGGTTCCCGCGGCCAGGACGGCGGAGCCGGCCAGGCAGATGGAGGAGAAGAACGGGGAGCACCGCAGAGCTCGGCCCATCTCCTCGACCACCAATGCAAGTTCGGCGACGGAGAAGCCCTGCCCGCCATAGGCCTCGGGAATGTGCAGGCCCTGCAGCTCCATCTCGGCGCTCATCTGGGCCCACACCTTGGGGTCGTACCCCGCGGCGCTCTCCATCAGCTGACGGACCGCCGACACCGGGGAAGCGCTCTCCAGGAAACGCCGCAGGCCCCGGCGCAGCTCCTCCTGCTCCGGCGTGGCGACCAGATTCATCGGCGCCGTGCACGCAGCAGGAGGAACAGGACGACGAGTGCACCGGCGGGCACGCCCCAACGGATCGCAGCGGGAATGCCCACCGTCGCCAGCAGGTCGACGGGCGCGGGCTCCGCGGTTTGCGTCGGTGCGGTCGGCGTCTCCTCCGCGGGCGGCCGCTCGCCGAGCAGGCTCGTCTCGAGCGTGTCCACGAACTGCCCGAGCAGCTTGGTCGAGACATCGGCGAGCGCTCCGCGCCCGAACTGCGCGATCTTGCCGGTGATGTTGAGCTCGGTGACCACGGTGACCCGGGTCTGCTCGCCGTCGGGCTCCAGCTGCGCGGTGATCAGCGCGTGGGCGTTGCCCTGCCCCCGGGTGTCCCGTCCTTCGGCGCGGAGCACGGCACGGTGCTTCTCGTCATCCCGTTCGACGAAGCTCGCCTTGCCCTTGTAGGACGAGGTGATCGGGCCGACCTTGATCTTCACGAACCCGAGGTAGTCGTCGCCCTCCACCCCCTCGAGGTTGGCGCCGGGCATACAGGGGGCGATCTGCTCGAGGTCGGTCAGCAGCGCCCAGGCCTTGTCGATCGGCACCCGGACGGCGAACTCGTTGCGCAGCTCCATGACTTCTTCTCCGATCAGGCCGCGGTCAGGGCGTGAGGCCGCGGAAGTTGGGCCTCCGCTTTTCGACGAGCGCCGCGAGTCCCTCTCGGCTCTCCGGTCCGGAGAATCCGCCGAGCAACTCATACGCCAGGGACAGCTCGAAGCTGTCGCCGGAGCCGCGCATCCAGCCGTTCAGTGCGTGCTTGGTCCAGGCGATCGCCTGCTGGGCGCCGTCGGCCAGTTCGCGGGCGGTGTCGAGCGCCGTCTTCGCCAGGTCCTCGGCGGACACGCACAGCGCGACGAGCCCCATGCGTTCGGCGTCGGCGCCGGTAAGAGTCCGGCAGGTGAGCAGGTAGTACTTGGCCTTGGCCAGGCCCAGCCGCGCATGCTGCTGGTCCACCATCTCCGCGAGAGCCTCGGCCTCACCGGGACCAAGGTCGGGTGCGACACCTCGACGTGCGGAGCGTGCACGGTGCTCGTCGACGGAGAGTCCGTCAAGAGCTGCACCGTCTTCGCCGCCCAGGTGTCCGGCAGCGAGGTGACGACCATCGAGGGCCTCGCGGGTGACGGCGAGCTGACCGTGATGCAGGAGGCCTTCCACCAGCACCACGGCCTGCAATGCGGGTTCTGCACCTCCGGGATGGTGGTGGCCGCGACCTCCCTGCTGGAAGAAGGAGAACCCCAACCCCACCGAGTCGGAGGTCCGCTACGGACTCGAGGGCAATCTGTGCCGCTGCACCGGCTACCACAACATCGTCAAGGCCGTGCTCGCCGCTGCCGAAGGGGACAACCGATGACGATCATCGAGACCCGCACCCCCGAGGCCACGCCCGAGGCTCAGGCCAAGGACGGCAAGGGCCTGGTGAAGTTCGGCCAGCCGTTGCTGCGCCGTGAGGACGATCCGATCCTGCGGGGTCGCGCCCGCTTCACCGACGATGTGCCGGTTCCCGGCTCGCTCTACGCGGAGATCCTGCGCAGCCCGCACGCCCACGCGCGGATCCGCGGCGTCGACGCGGCTGCCGCGAAGGCGGCTCCCGGCGTGGTCACCGTCCTGTCCGGGCTCGAACTGGCCGGGGACTGGCCCGGCTCCGTGCCGGTTCTGATCAAGCCGGATCCCGCCGAACTGCTCGCCCCCGAGTGGAGCCCGATGGCGACCGCGAAGGCCAACTACGTCGGTGAACCGGTAGCCGTGGTGGTTGCCGAGACCCGCGCCCAGGCGATCGACGCGCTCAAGCTGATCGATGTTGACTACGAGCCGCTGTCCGCCGTGGTGCGGCTCAAGGACGCAGTCAGCGACCGCGTCGTGATCCATGAAGAGCTCGGGACCAACCAGGCCTACACCTGGGACCTCTCGATCACGCCCGAAACCGTGGAGGCCGCCTTCGCCGAGGCCGCGTTCACCGTGAAGCAGCGGCACGTGCAGCAGCGCCTGCTGCCGGCGCCGATCGAGACGCCGCCTGGCCGCGATCCCGGACCCGGTTCGCGAGGGCTACACCCTCTACACCTCCAGCCAGATGGCCCACCTCCTGCGCACCCTGCTGGCCAACCAGTTGGGGATGGCGGAGCAGCAACTGCGCGTCGTTGCGCCCAACGTCGGTGGGGGCTTCGGCTCCAAGCTGCAGATCTACCCGGAGGAGAGCATCTGCCTGACCCTCGCCCGCCGGCTCGGCCGCCCGGTCCGCTGGGTCGAGAGCCGCTCCGAATGCGGCGTGGCGATGATCCACGGTCGCGGTCGCTGCAGGACATCGAGATCGCGGCCGATGCCAACGGCAAGATCACCGCTGTTCGCGTCGAGCTCATCGGTGACCTCGGCGCCCACTGCAAGTTGTTCACCCCGGGTATCCCCGTGCTCGGCGGGGTGTACTACCACGGCTGCTACGACGTGCCGGCCTATGCCTGCAAGGTCATCGGGGTGTACACCAACCTCCCGCCGACGGACGCCTACCGCGGCGCCGGCCGCCCGGAGGCGACCTACGCCATCGAGCGGGCCGTGGACGAACTCGCCCTCAAGATGGGCAAGGACCCGGCCGAGATCCGTCGCATCAACTTCATCCCGCCGTTCGAGGACATCCATCCGACGGTGTGTCAGGTTCCGTTCGACTCGGGCAACTACGAGCCGGCAATGAACCGGGCGCTGGAACTGGTCGACTACGAGAACCTGCGCATCAGGCAAGCGAAGCAGCGGGCGGCCGGGGGGACCAAGCACCTCGGCGTCGGCATAGCCTCCTACGTCGAGGTGTGCGGGTACGCCCCGTCCCGGATGATGGCGGCCGGCGGCGGCAAGTTCTCCCTGTACGGCAACAGCATCGTGCGCTTCCTGCCCACGGGTAAAGTCATCGTCACCACCGGCAGCCACCCGCACGGGCAGGGCCACGAGCCTCCTGGGCGCAGATCACCTCCGATCGTCTCGGGATCCCCTACGAGGACATCGAAGTCCTGTGCAATGACACCGCGATCGCCCAGTACGGCGTTCTCACCGGGGGCTCCCGCTCCCTGTCGGTCGAAGGGGCGGCCCTCGCGCTCACCTGCGACAAGGTGATCAAGAAGGCACAACTGCTGGCCGCGCACCTGCTGGAGGCCAACGAGGACGACATGGAGTTTGCCGAGGGGCGGTTCAGCGTCAAGGGCTCGCCCACCGAGGGCCTTTCGATCGTCGAGCTCGCCTACACGGCTTCCTGGGAGGTGCACCGGCTGCCCGACGGCATGGAACCCAACCTGTCCGCCGAGACGAGTTGGGACCCGCCGAACTTCACCTTTCCCTTCGGCACGCACGTTGCCGTGGTGGAGGTCGACGAGGAGACCGGCGGTGTGGAGATCCTCCAGGTGGCCGCCGTGGACGACTGCGGCAACCAGTTGAACCCGGTGCTCGTCCACGGTCAGGTCCACGGCGGGCTGGTGCAGGCCATCGGTCAGGCGCTCTTCGAAGAGGCCGTCTACGACGACTACGACGGCAACCCGCTCAGTCCCTCGTTCCTGGACTACCTGGTGCCGTCCGCCGCCGAGGTGCCCAGCTTCGACCTCGACTCCACCGTGACCCCGAGCCCGTCCAACCCGCTCGGCACCAAGGGCGTGGGCGAGGCCGGCGCCATCGGCGGAGCGCCCCGCGGTGATCAACGCGATCTGCGACGCGCTCGCTCCCCTCGGCGTCACCAACGTGCTCATGCCGGCCTCCCCGATGCGGGTGTGGCAGACGATCCAGGCTGCAAAGGAGAACGGCCGATGATCTCCGCCAACTTCGACTATGTCGTCGCCGACTCGGTGCAGGCCGCGATCGCGGCGCTCACCGAGCACGGGGACGAGGCCAAGCTCATCGCCGGTGGGCACTCGCTGATCCCGTTGATGAAGCTCCGTTTCGCGGCGCCGTCCGTTCTCGTGGACATCGGCCGGCTGAGCGACCTGTCCTACATCCGCGACGAGGGCTCGGAGATCGCGATCGGTGCGCTGACGCGCTACCGGGCGCTCGAGATCGATTCGGTGCTGCGCGAGCACGCTCCGATCGTCGCCCATGTCGCCGGCACGATCGGCGACCCGCAGGTCCGCCACCGCGGCACCATCGGCGGCTCACTCGCCCATGGTGACGCGGCAGCGGACATGCCCGCCGTGGTTCTCGCGCTCGGCGGCACGCTCGTCGTGACCGGGCCGAACAGCGAACGCACGATCGCGGCCACCTCCTTCTTCCAGGGATTCCTGGAGACGGCGCTGGAGCCGGACGAGCTGATCACCGAGATCCGGGTCCCGAAGGTGACCGGGGCCGGCTGGTCGTACCAGAAGTTCAGTCGGCGGGCCCTGGACTGGGCGATCGTCGGCGTCGCCGCGGTGCGCAACGGCACCACCAGCTTGGCTCTGGTCAACATGGCGCCGACACCGATACGTGCCTCCGCTGTCGAATCCGCCCTGGCGGGGGGCGCCTCGATCGCCGACGCCGCCGCTCTCGCGGCGGAGGGGACCGAGCCGCCGAGCGACCTGAACGGCGACCCGGAGTACCGCCGGCACCTGGTCCAGGTGCTGGTGCGCCGCGCGCTGGAGGAGGCGGACGCAGGACGGTCTGGCAGCGGATGACCGCGGCGGGCGAGGTCCTCTGGAACCCTCCGGCGGACGTGTGGCAGAGCAGCCAGGTGGGCCGGTTCACCACGTGGCTGGCCGCCGAGCGTGGTCTGCACTTCGCCTCCTATCCCGAGCTCTGGGAGTGGTCGGTCTCCGACCTCGAGGCGTTCTGGGCGGCAGTGTGGGACTACTTCGAGATCCGGTCGAGCGCGCCGTACGAGGCCGTGCTCACGCAGCGGGTCATGCCGGGCGCGCGCTGGTTCCCCGGAGCCCGCCTCAACTACGCCGAGCAGATCCTCGCCGGGGCGCGTCGGGCGGCGCACCCGGACGGAGCGGTGCTGGTCTCGCTCTCGCAGACCCGGCCGGCGCAGAAGGTGCCGGCAGGGGAACTGGAGGATCTGGTCGCGCGGGCCCGGGCCGGATTCGTCCGGCTCGGGGTCGGGCCGGGGGATCGGGTGGCGGCGTACCTGCCGAGCCTGCCCGAGACGGTCGCCGCCTACCTGGCGTGTCTGTCGCTGGGCGCGGTGTGGTCCTCGTGCGCACCGGAGTTCGGCACGAGGTCGGTCGTCGACCGCCTGGGGCAGATTCAGCCGAAAGTGCTCCTGGCGGTCGACGGCTACCGCTTCGGCGACAAGGCGGTCGACCGGACCGCCGAGGTCGCCGAGATCCGCGCGGCCCTGCCCTCGCTGGAGAGCGTGGTGACGCTGCCGTACCTGTACCCCGACGAGGTGCGGGTACCCGACGCCGTGGGCTGGGCGGACTTCACGGCCGAGGCCGGCAAGCTCGAGTTCGAGCAGGTGCCCTTCGACCATCCCCTGCACATCCTCTTTTCCTCGGGGACGACCGGGCTGCCCAAGCCGATCGTGCACGGGCACGGCGGCGTGCTTCTCGACCAGCTCAAGTCGATGACGTTCCATCAGAATCTCGGGCCGGACGACCGGCTGTTCTTCTTCTCCACCACCGGGTGGATGGCGTGGAACTGGCTGGTGTCTGCCCTGGCCGGCGGCACGAGCGTCGTCCTCGCCGACGGGAACCTGATGTACCCGGACTTCGAGGCGCCCTGGCAAGCCGTTGCCGAGCACGGCATCACCGTCTACGGCATCAGCCCGGCATTCCTGACGGCCTGTCATAAGGCGGGCGTCGTACCTCGGGAAGCCGCCGACCTGTCCGGGCTGCGCGGAGTTTCAGCCGGTGGCTCCCCGATGAGCCCGGAGATGTTCCGCCACGTCTACGACGCGATCGGCGAGCACGTCTTCCTGCAGTCGTTCAGCGGGGGGACCGAGATCTGCGGCGGCTTCGTCGGCGGGGTTCCGCCGCTGCCGGTCCGCGCGGGGGAGATCACCTGCCGTTGGCTCGGCTGCAAGGTGGAGGCGTTCGATCCCGAAGGAAGCAGTGTGCTCGGCGAGGAAGGCGAGCTGGTCCTCACGGAGCCGCTGCCGTCGATGCCGCTGGGGCTGTGGAACGACGCCGACGGTTCGCGCTTCCGGGCGACGTACTTCGACGCCTTCCCCGGGGTCTGGCATCACGGGGACCGGGTCACGATCTCCGCCCACGGTTCGGCCGTCATCAGCGGCCGGTCGGACGCGACGCTGAACCGCGGCGGCGTCCGGCTCGGGACCGGCGAGTTCTACACCGTCGTCGAGGCGCTCCCCGAGGTCGCGGACAGCCTCGTCGTCCATCTGGAGGACGCCGACGGCGGAGCGGGCGAGTTGATCCTGTTCGTCGTGCCCGCCGGTGGCACCGAACTGGACGCGACCTGCGGTCCCGGATCTCCGGCGACCTGCGACGAAATCTGTCCCCGCGTCACGTGCCCGATCGCATCGAAGCAGTGCCGGCGATCCCGCGGACGATCACCGGCAAGAAGCTCGAAGGTCCCGGTCAAGCGGATCCTGCAGGGCGCTGCCGCCGGAGGCCGCCGCCAGCCGGGGGGCGCTGGCGGAATCCGGACGCGCTCGACGCCTTCGTCGCGCTCGCTGCCCAGACCGCCCGGACCACCCAGTCGAAGGAGTGAGGATGCCCGTCTACGTCGTCGCGCACATCGCGGTCGAGGACGCCGAGGCCTACGGCGCCTACCAGGGCGTCGGCCTGCCGATCCTGGCTGCGGCCGGCGGCAAGGTCGTCGCCGGCGGTCCCGGCGGGGTGAGCCTGGAGGGCGAGGAGCTGCCCAGCAGCAGCGCCATCGTCGAGTTCCCGTCGATGGAGGACGCCCTGGCCTGGTACCACTCGGAGGCGTACCAGCAGACGATCCCGATGCGGACGACGTGCTCGACCGCCCGCATGATCGCGGTCATCCCCGGGGTCGCCCTGCCGTGGCCGGCTGAGTCCCGGCGAGAATGAGGCATGGCCGCTGAATGGCCGCTGACCGGGCGGACCGAGGAACTGCAGCGACTCGGCGCCCTGGTCCGGGCCGGCGACGTGGCCGGCGTGGTCATCTCCGGGACCCGCTGGGGTCGGTAAGACGCGCCTCGCGCACGAAGGCCTGCGACTGGCCGAGGCGGTCGGCCACCCCGTCGCCAGCGTCGTCGCCACCCGCGGGGCATCGAGCCTGCCGTTCGGCGCGCTGGCGCCGATGCTGCCCCCGACCGACGACGCCACCGCGGCCCTGGTGGACAACCGGGCGGACCTGCTGCGGCGCTCCGCGGCGGCCCTGGTCGAACGCGCCGGCGGCAAGCGACTGGTGTTCCTCGTCGACGACGCGCACCTGCTCGACGACGCCTCGGCGACGCTGGTCCATCAGCTCGCCATCACCCGAGCCGCGCTCGTGATCGCCACCGTGCGGCCGGACGAGCCCGCCCCGGAGCCGATCGTGGCGCTGTGGAAGGACGACATCGGGGAGCGCATCGACCTCGGTGGTCTGACCCTGGCGGCGGTGGAAGCGTTGCTGCCGGCGACGTTGGCCGGTCCGGTCGATGCCGCCACGGTCGCCCAGTTGCACGCCCGTTCCGAGGGCAACGCGCTCTTCCTGCGGGAGCTGGTGATCGGCGCGCTGGAGGACGGCAGCCTGCGCGACGACGGCGGAATCTGGCGCCTGGTCAGACCGTTGTCGCCCTCGCAGCGCCTCGCGGAGCTCGTGCAACTGCGGCTGGGACGGCTGGAGCCGGCCGAGCGCGATCTGCTCGAGCTGGTCTCCTTCGGTGAGCCGTCTCGGGCTGGCCGAGCTGGAGTCCCTCGCCGAGCCCGGCCTGGTGGAGCTGCTGGTCCGCAAGCGGCTGCTGATCAGCTCGATGTCCCGGCGCCGGGTCCAGGTCCGGCTGGCCCACCCGGTGTACGGGGACGTCCTCCGCTCGCAGATCCCGCCACTGCGGGTGCGGGTGATCGCCCGCGCGCTGGCCGCGAGCGTCGAGGCGACCGGCGCCCGCCGCCGCGAGGACACCCTGCGGGTGGCGACGTGGAGCCTGGAGGGCGGCATCCAGCGCCCGGGCATCATGCTCTCCGCCGCCCGGACGGCGCGCTGGCGCTACGACTTCGACCTCGCCGACCGCCTCGTCACCGGTGCCATCGACGGCGGTGCCGGCTTCGAGGCCGCCCTGCTCGCGGCCCAGATCGCCATCCTGCAGGGGCACCTGCGCGAGGCGGAGGAGCAGTTGGCCGCGCTCGCCGCAGGAAGCGAGCACCGACGCCGAGCGCGCGGCGGTGGCCGTGAGCCGGATCGACGCGCTGGCGGTCTATCTCGGACGGATGGCCGACGGGTTGCGAACTCGCCCTGCGGGCGGAGAAGGAGATCGACGACCCGCTCTGGCGGGACGAGGTCACCGCCCGGCGGGCGGTGATCGTCTACGCCCTGCGAGGGTCCCGGCGCCGCCGCCGAACTCCCGTGCCGCTGCTGGAGAACGCGACCGGGCGGGCTTTCGTCTGGGCGAGCATGAGCGCCGCGCACAGCCTGCCGCGCCTCGGGCGGATCGCCGAGGCCTTCCCCGTGCTGGATCGCGGCCACGCCGCGCACCTGGCGTTGGCGGAGCCGATCGACCGGTACCCGTGGATCCACCATTGGCTGCGGTGCGAGGCGCTGGCGCTCGGCGGGCGTCTGCACGAGTCCGAGGCCCTGGCCCTGGAGCAGCACCAGGAGGGCATCGACACCGCGTCCCTGGAGCAGCAGGCCTACTTCGCCTGGCACCTGGCCACGGTGGTCGGCGACCGTGGGCACGTGGTGGAGGCCGCTCGCCACGCCCGCGAGGGCATCGCGCTCAACCGCGAACTGGGGCGCCCGCACTACGTGGGCGAGTGCCTGATCGGGCTCGCGACCGCGCTGGCCCTGGCGGGTCTGCCGCGCGACGCCGCCCAGGCTCTCGCCGCCTTCGACGATCTCGGCCTGGTCCCTGCGACCGCGATGTTCAAGCCGGTCGAGCTCACGCTGGCCCGGGGCTGGGCGGCGGTCGCGGCCGGTGACCTCGACGCCGGCCGGATGCGTTTCGAGGAGGCCGCCGAGCAGGCCCGGGACCGCCGCGACCTGGTCGGGGAGGCCGCGGCCTGGCACTGCCTGGCGCGCGTCGGCTACCTCGTCCCGGCCGTCGACCGGCTCGCCGACCTCGCCGCCCGCAGCGAGGGCGGTCTCGTCGCAGCCCGCTCCGCACATGCCGACGCCCTGGCCGCCGACGACCCCGCGCAGCTGGCTGCGTGCCGCCGCCACCTTCGAGGCGATGGGCGCCGACATCCTGGCCGCGGAGGCGGCCGCGGCGGCCGCCGCGGCGGCGCGGACGGCCGGCGACGCTCGGCGCTCGGCCGCCTACGAACGCGACGCGATCCGCCTGGTCGAGCAGTGCGAGGGCCCGGTGACGCCCGGGCCTGATGGCCGTCGCCACCCGGGCGCGGCTCACCCCGCAGGAGCGGCGGGCCGCCCTGCTGGCGGCCGCCGGCCGCACGCAACAAGCAGATCGCCGCCGAGCTGTTCCTGTCCGTCCGCACGATCGAGAACCACCTGCAGCGGGTGTACGAGAAGCTCGGCATCCGCAGCCGGACCGAGCTCGCGGACGGCGCTGGGCGCGGACCAGCCGCGCGTCCCGAGCCGCATCTGAGTAGCCGTCGGCCCGCAACTGAGGTAGCGCCCACCAAGAGCGCCGCGGCGCGGCCCGCGATGTACTCGGATACGTAGACCGCGATCGAAGGGCGAGCCGATGGGCGCCAGCGCCGAGCCGAACGAGGCCGAGTTCCGGCGCGCCGCGCTGGAGTTTCTTGCGGCCAACGCCCGCCCGCGCGAGGTCGAGCCAGGCGCAGTGGGGGCAGGGCTCCGATCGCGTCGGGCTGTTCCGGGAGAGCAGCCCCGAGGAGGACGCGGTCGAACTTGCCGAGGCGCGGGCCTGGCGTGCGCAGTGCTTCGACGCCGGTTTCGTCTGGACCGCGGGCCCGGCCGAGTACGGCGGTCGCGGCTACGCGCGCAACCTGGACCGGGTCTTCGCGAAACTGGAGAGCGGCTACGAGGTACCCATCGGCGCGAACTTGTTCCTCGTCGGGCTCGGCATGGTCGCGCCGACGATCCTGGCGCACGGCACGGAGCAGCGCCAAGTCCGCCTACCTACGCGCGCTGTGGCGGGCCGACCTGGTGGGCTGTCAGTTGTTCTCGGAGCCGAACGCCGGCTCCGACCTCGCGAACGTCTCCACCCGGGCCACCCGCGACGGGGACGACGTGGCTGGTCACCGGGCAGAAGGTCTGGACCTCCGGAGCGCACTACAGCGACCTCGGCCTGCTGCTGGCCCGCACCTCCAGCGACGGCGAGTCCAAGCACGCCGGGCTGACGATGTTCCTCGTCGACATGCACGCGCCCGGCATCGACATCCGACCGCTGCGTCAGATGACCGGCGGGACCTCGTTCAACGAGGTCTTCCTCACCGACGTCCGCATTCCCGACTGGCACCGCCTGGGTGAGGTCGGCGACGGCTGGCGGGTCGCCCGCACCACCCTGACGAACGAGCGCGCGGCCATCGGCGGCGGCAGCGCGTCGTCCGGCTTCTCCACCACGCGCCGGCTCTTCGAGGCGGCCCGGCAGTCGGGCGCCGCGGAGGACCCGGTGATCCGCCAGCGGCTCGCGGAGCTCTGGATCCGCAGCGAGATCACCCGGTTCAGCCGGCTGCGCACCGCGGCGCGGCTGCGCGCGGGCCAGACCCCCGGGCCGGAGCAGTCGGTCGCGAAGCTCTTCCTCGTCGAGACCCAGACCCTGATGGTCGAACTGGCGACGCGAGATCCTCGGTCCGCGGCTGGTCGCCGACACCGGGGAGTGGGGGACCTACGCCTGGGCCGAGTTCGTCCTCGGCGCTCCCAGCGGCCGCATCGGCGGCGGCACCGACGAGATCCAGAAGAACATCCTCGCCGAGCGCGTGCTCGGACTGCCCCGCTCATGACGCTCGACCCGCGCACGCCGGTCGTCGTCGGCGTCGCGCAGACCCTGCGGCGCCCGCCGGACCTCGCGGCCGCGACCGAGCCGGTCGCGATGATGGTCGAGGCGCTGCGGTTGGCCGGCGGCCGACAGCGGGGCCGGCGACGCGTTGCTCGCGCGGGCCGACTCGATCCAGGTGCCGAAGGTGGTGTCCTGGCCCTACCTGCGACCCCGGGGCGCTGGTCGCCGCCGGAGCTCGGGATCGCGCCGGCCGAGACGGTGTACTGCGCCGACGGCGGCAACACCCCGCAGCGCCTGCTGAACGACGCCGCCGAGTCGATCCTGCGCGGCGAACGTGACGTCGTCCTGCTCGTCGGGGCCGAGGCCACGTACACCCGGCAGCGAGGCCCGCAAGCGCAAGGTGTGGCTCGACTGGCCGAACCAGATCGGACGGGCGCGGCCGAGCCGGTTCGTCGGCGAGCTCGAGCCGGGCGTCAGCGAGCGCGAGCGCGCCGCCGGCCTCGACGCTGCCGATCCACATCTACCCGGTCTTCGAGAACGCGTTGCGCGCGGCGAGCGGGGTGACGGCCGCTCGAGCACCGCGACGCCATCGCGTGGCTGTGGAGCCGCTTCAGTGCGGTCGCCGCGGCCAATCCGCACGCCTGGTCGCCCCAGGAACGCGGCACCGCCGAGATCGCGACGGCGACCCCGGACAACCGCATGATCGCCTGGCCCTACACCAAGCTGATGTGCGCGAACAGCGCGACCGACCAGGCCGCGGCGGTGATCGTCTGCTCGGTCGAGGCCGCTCACCGGGCCGGGATCCCGAGCGACCGTTGGGTGTTCCCGTGGAGCGGCGCCGACGCCCACGACCACTGGTACCTCTCGGAGCGGGCCGACCTGCACTCCTCCCCGGCGCTGCGGGCCGCCGGCCGCGCGGCCCTGACGCTCGGCGGGCTGGGGATCGACGACCTGGCCCACCTCGAGCTGTACGCGTGCTTCCCCTCCGCCGTGCAGGTCGCGGCCGCCGAACTCGGACTGCGCCTGGACGGCGACCGGGTCCCGACCGTCACCGGCGGCAACACCTTCGCCGGGGCGCCGGGCAACAACTTCGGCATGCACTCGATCGCGGCCATGGTCTCCACGTTGCGAGCGGATCCCGACGCGCGCGGCCTGGTCACCGGCGTCGGCTGGTACCTCACCAAGCACGCGGTGGGGATCTACGGCGCCCAGCCGCCGCCCACGCCCTTCCGCCGGGCGCGTGCCCCAGGCCGAGGTCGACGCCGGGCCTCGGCGCGAGCTGGCGGAGAACTACTCCGGCGAGGTCCGGATCGAGTCGTTCACCGTGGTGCACGGCCGGGACGGCGCGCCGGCCTCGGCCGTCGTCGCCGGACTGACCGCCGGCGGGCAACCGGGTCTGGGGCAGTGTCACCGACCCGGCAGTACTGCGCGCGCTGCTCGACGAGGACGTCGTGGGCAGCGCGGCCCATCTGGGCGCGGACACCATCGTGAAGCTGGCGTGATGATCAGTCAGACCGATTTCGCCTGGGGCACAGCGATCGGGCGACGTCAGGACGGCGCGATCCCGTTCCTCATGTACACGCCACGGCGGCAGCACCTCGTCGAGCTTCTCGAGGACGTCGCGCGGTGGCCTGGGCGGACCTTGATCGTCCAGGGTGAGCGGCGGGTGAGCACCGAGCAGTTCCTCGGGGCGGTCGGCCGAGCTGACCGACCAGCTGAGCGCGACGTGGCATCGGCCCCGGCGACCGTGTCCTGCTGCTGGCGCCGAACTCCCCGGACTGGATGGTGGCGTTCTGGGCGGTCGTGGCCAGCGGCGCGATTGTCGTGCCCGGCAACGGCTGGTGGAGCGCCGAGGAGATCGCCCACGCCGTCGCTCTCGTTGAGCCCGAACTCGTCATCTGCGACGACGCGCGCGGCGACCGGCTCGGCGCGGACCGCGCCGGCTCGCGATCTCCGAGCTCCGGCCGCTCGTCGAGCGAGCGCCGCCTCGCGAGCCGGACGCCGGCTCCCTTGCCCGGGCACGAGGACGACCCCGCGGTCATCGTGTTCACCGCGGGCACGACCGGTCTGCCGAAGGGTGCTGTGCTGCCGCACCGGTCGATCATCGCGAACCTGCACAACATGCTGGCGACGTCGAAGCGGCTGCCGCACACGCTCGTCCCCGGACGTGCCGGGTCAGGTCAGCCTGCACACGTTCCCGCTGTTCCACATCGGCGGCATCCAGGTGATGTGCTTCTCGCTGCTGACCGGCGGCACGATGGTGTTCCTCGAAGGCCGGTTCGAGTCCGGCAAGGTGCTCGACGTCATCGAGCGGGAGCGCGTCAACCTGTGGGGCGCGATCCCCACCATGGCGATCCGCATCCTCGACGACCCGAGCCTGCCCGAGCGGGACCTGTCCTCGCTGCGATCGCTCTCCCTCGGCGGCTCCGCCGTGAACGCCGAGCTCGTCCAGCGACTGCGCGCGTCGTTCCCGAACCTCTCCCGCGGGGTGTCGGCCAACTACGGCATGACCGAGGCCGGAGGCTCCGTGGCCTCGGCGGCCGCCGCGGTCATGACCGAGCATCCGGGCACGTCCGGGCGCCCGCTCCCCGTCGTCGAGCTGCGCATCGACCGTCCGGACGCAGACGGCGCGGGCGAGATCCTCGTGCGCTCGCCCGGACAGATGCTGGGGTACTGGGGCGAGGACGAGGACTCGCCGATCGACCACGAGGGCTTCCTGCACACCGGTGACCTCGGCACGCTGCGGGACGGCCTGCTGTGGGTCGTCGGACGCAGCAAGGACGTCATCATCCGCGGCGGGGAGAACATCGCCGCGGCGCACGTCGAGTCGGTGCTGCTGGGGCATCCCGCGGTCGCCGAGGCGGCGGCCATCGCCCTGCCGCACGAGTCCTGGGGGGAGGAGGTCGCAGCTGCGGTCGTCCTCCGCCCCGGCTTCCCGGCCACCCCGTCCGAGCTGGCCGAGTTCGCGTCCACCCGGCTCGCGCACTTCGAGGTGCCCGCGCACTGGTGGCTGCGATCGGACCCGCTCCCGGTGAACGCGGCCGGCAAGGTCGACAAGAAGGTGCTCCGCGGGCAATGGGCCTCGTCAGAGGATCGCGATCGGGCACACCGGGCCGGCGGTTCCGCCGACCAGGGGTAGCGGGGCGGCAACGAAGCAGAACTCGGCGGCGCCGCTCGCGGCCAGTTCGTCCAGCACCATGTTCTCGATCAACGGAATGCCGCAGTCGCGCAGCAGCAATTGGTGCACCGGGAACATCTGGCCCTCGGGAGCGGGCTGCACCTCGACCGCGTAGTTGTCCGCGCCGACCGCCGCGACGTCAACCTCGGCAAGCCATTCGGCCCCGCTGAGATCGATCCCGGGCTCGTGGTCGCAGTAGCCGGACGGGTCGCCGATCATCGCGCCCACCCAGCCGGTCCGGATGAGGACGACATCTCCCGGCCCAGGGTCAACCCCAGCGCGCGCTGCCGCGGCTCGGAGCTCTGCCGCACCGACCGGCGTGCTCGCCGGAAGCGCGGACCCGGGCGCGACGTCGAGCAGCAGGCCGCGTGTGACGATCGGGCCGAGTTTGTCCGCGCCGCAGCGTTGCGCCCCGGTCGTGCTGCGGATGCCGTCGCCGGGGAAGCCGTTCCAGAGGTGGTCGTCGTACCAGGCGTGGGCCAGGGCGTCGATGTGGGTTCCGCTGTGCGCGGCGAAGGACCAGACCTCTTCTGCGAACTGGAACCCGCCCGGACGGCGCGCGCCGGCCGCGTAGTCCCCGCCGTCGCGGGACATCATGCGCTCGACCCGCTTGCGGTGCGGCGGCACGACCGTGGCCGGGCCGAGGTCCATACCGAGGGAGATCACGACGCCGGTGCGGACCAGGCGCGTGGCCGCCTGCACCGCTTCCGGCCCGATCAGGTTGAGCGCCCCGCGCTCGTCCTGGTCCCCCCAGCGGCCCCAGCGGTTCGTCATCGCCTTTGCCCTCCGGTGTCGTTTCGAGACGGCGAAACCCTATCCGGGAACCGGTACAGTCGAGGACCGAGCGAGAGGGGAGCAGCGGCGATGTCCGTCAACGACGCGGACGGCGGTGTCGACCGGTTCTCCCGGATCTTCGACGTTCTGGAGCTGCTCGTCGGGCATCCGCAGGGCATGACGTTGACCGAGATCGTCAAGCGCCTGGACCTGCCGACCTCAAGCGCCCACAACCTGCTGCGCCGGATGGTCGCGGCCGACGTGGTCGCGATGACCGAGGACCTGCGCTACTCCATCGGATCGCGGGCCGTGCGGCTCGGTATCCAGGTCGTGGACCGGCTCGAGGTGCGCTCCGTCGCCCGCCGGGTCCTGCAGGACCTGGCCCGCGAGACCGGCGAGGACGTCTACCTCGCGGTCCGGCTGGGCAACCGGGTCTCCTACGTCGACCGGTTCCCCGGCACGCGTCCGGTGAGCGTGAACATCCGGCTGGGGCAATCGCTCTACCTGCACGCGACCTCGGTCGGCAAGCTCTACGCCGCGCATGTCCCGCAGCTGCGCAAGCGCCTGATCGCCGAACCGCGCCCCCGCCTGACCGCGAACACACTGACGAGTGTGAAGGAGCTCGAGGCCGAGCTCGACTCGATCCTGGACAACGGGATCTCGTTCAGTCGCGAGGAGGCGATTCCGGGCATCGCGGGTCTCGCCGTCCCGGTTCGCGACGTCACCGGCGCGATCGCCGCCGCCATCCACATCTCGGTGATGGCCGCCCAGATGGATGTCCGGCACGAGCGGTTCCTGGTCCAGGCAGCGCTTGCGGCAGCTACCTCGATCGAGAGCGAGCTGGGCCGGGCGCGCCCGGCGGCCGTTCGCTCCTGATCCCGCCGGCCTTCCGGCTTGACCTCCCACCCCAGCGTCTGCAATCTTCGTATTCTCGAAGTTTGATCCGAAATTCGGAATCGGTCGGCGGAGGTGACATGGCGGCCCGCATCGTCCGGCGCGTGGCTGTCGTCGGCGCCGGCGCCGCCGGGCTGAGCGCAGCCCGGCATCTGCTGGAGTCCGGTCATCAGGTCACAGTGTTCGAGGCTGGGTCCCACATCGGCGGACTGTGGGTCTACGACAACGACAACGGACTCTCGGTCGCCTACGACTCGCTGCACATCAACTCCGAGCCGAAGACCACCGCCTACCGCGGTTACCCGTTCCCGCCGGGTACGCCGGTGTTCCCCTCACACCGGCACGTGGCTTCCTATCTCAACGCGTTCGCCGACGACTTCGGGATCCGGCCGCTGATCCGGTTCAACTCTCGCGTGCGGCGCATCGCAGCGGTCGACGGGGGCGCGGGGCACGGCTGGACGGTGCAGGTCGGTGACGACGCCCCGGAGACGTTCGACGACGTCGTGGTCGCCCCCGGTCACCAGGGCGTGCCCGCGCACCCGGAGTGGGCCGACCGGTTCGAGGGCGCGTACCTGCACTCGCACGCCTACCGCCGGCCGCACGAGTTCGAGGGCCGCCGCGTGCTGGTCGTCGGCGTCGGCAACAGTGGTCTCGACATCGCCGCGGACCTGGCCCCGTTCGCGGCGAGCACCACCGTGTCCGCCCGGTCGCCGGTGCTGATCATGCCGCGCATGATTTTGGGCGTGCCGACGCCGCGGGTGATGTCCCGTCTCGTCAAGCCGTGGATGCCGTGGCTGGTGCAGCGTCAGATCATGCGCGCGGTCAGCCGGGTCTACCACGGCCGGATGGAGCAGTGGGGGTTCCGGACTCCGCGCACCCGCACCCACCCGGCGAGTCATCCCACGTTCATGGCCCAGGTCGCCTACGGACGGATCGGGGTCAGGCCCGGCGTCCAGGACGTGAGCGGAAAGACCGTGAGCTTCGTCGACGGCACCGTCCTGGAGGTCGACACGGTGATCGCGGCCACCGGGTACCACGTCGACCTTCCGTTCCTCGACCAGGCGATCGCCCCGGTCCGCGACCGCCGGCTGGAGGCCTACCGGCGGATCGTGCACCCGGACCGTCCGGGCCTGTACTTTCTCGGCTTCTTCAACGTCAGCGGCGGTGCGAACATCTCGATGATGGATGTGCAGTCGCAGTACCTGGCCGCCGTGATCGACGGCGTCGCCGCGCTGCCCACCCCGGCCGAGATGCGCGCGGACATCGCGGCCGAGCAGGCCCACGTGGAGAAGAACTTCCCCGCGGCGGCCCGCTACGGGCTGGAACTGGACCCGGTGCGGTACCGGGCGAAGATCGCCGAGTCGATGGCCCGGAGCGCGCGATGACCCTGCGCGGAACCGCGTCTGTCGTGGGCGTCGCCGAGACGACGTATTCTAGGGCCTCGGACAAGACCGCCCTGCGGCTGCAGCTCGAGGCCTCCCTCGCGGCGATCGCCGACGCCGGCCTGGAGCCGACCGACATCGACGGCGTCATCCCTGTCGGCATCACCGGGGCGCCGGCCGAGGAGTACATCACCAACTTCGGCCTGCGCGATCTGCGCTTCTCCGCGATCGTGCCCCACGGGGGCGCGAGCCCGGTCGGGGCCTTGCAAGCCGCCGCGGCCGCCGTCGCCACCGGCATCGCCTCCGCGGTCCTGGTCACCGCCGGGCGCAACGTCAGCAGCGGCGCCAAGGCCGGCGTGCGGATCCACTCCATGCCCCAGTTCCGTTACGTCACCGAGTTCGAGCGCCCCCTGGGCGCCACCGCGCCGGCGCAGCTGTACGCGCCGATGGCCCGGCGCCACATGGAGCTCTACGGCACACGCAGCGACCAACTTGCCGAGATCGCCGTGACGGTCCGCGAGCACGCCCTGCTCAACGACAACGCGATCATGACCAAGCCGATCACCGTCGCCGACCATCAGGCCTCGCGCATGATCGCCGACCCGTTCCGCCTCTTCGACTGCTCGTTGGAGAGCGACGGAGGGGCCGCGTTCGTCGTCACCTCCGCGGCGCGCGCCCGCGACCTCGCGAAGCCACCGGTCGACCTGCTCGGGATCGCGATGGGCCATCCGGACTCGCCGAGCTCCATCACCCAGCGCGGTGAGCTGACGACCCTCGGGGTCGCCAAGGCCGCGCCGATCGCGTGGGGCATGTCCGGGGTCGCCCCGGCAGACATCGACGTCGCCGAGATCTACGACTGCTTCACCTGGGTGCTGCTCTGCCAACTGGAGGACCTCGGGTTCTGCGGCAAGGGCGAGGGCGGAGATTTCGTCACCGGCGGGCGGTTGCGCCTCGGCGGCCCGCTGCCGACCAACACCCACGGCGGCCTGCTCTCCCAGGCCCACATGCTCGGCATGAACCACGTGATCGAACTGGTGCGCCAGTTGCGCGGGCAGGCCGGGCGCGCCCAGGTCGACGGCGCCCAGGTCGGGCTCGCGACCGGGTACGGCGACATGGGCGACGGCGGCGTCGCGATCATGGGGGCCGGGCGATGAGCGAGCGCAGCGAGCTCATGAAGAACACCGAAACGGTCCCCGCGAGGACGAAGGCCGAAGCGGTGACTCGATGACGGATCACGCCGAGCTGTCGGCGCCGTACTGGGAGGGGGCCCGGCGTGGGGTGCTGGTGATCCAGCGGTGCACGGGCTGCGGCAAGGCGCGGCACTATCCGCGTTCGCTGTGCGCGGTCTGCCATTCCTTCGAGGTCGAGCACGTCGAGCACCCCGGTCGTGGCAGCGTGCACAGCTGGACCGTGGCGCACCATCCGTTCGCGCCCGAGTACGCCGACGAGGGGCCCTACGTGCTGGCCACCGTAGACCTGGGGGAGGGCCTGCGCGTCCTCGGCCGGCTGCGCGGGGCGGAGCCGTCGACCGGCCTGGCCGTACAGCTCAGCTTCTCGCCTGACGCCCACGGCGAACCGATGCCGGTCCTCGACCCGGTCAGCGACTGAGGAGCCTTCGTGTCGGACCGTCCGCAGTTCGTGATCCAGGCCGGAGGTCGAAGCGTTTCGCCCACCGGCAAGGTCGTCGTCGAGATCGACGACGGCCTGATCACGATCACGATGAACCGGCCCGAGGTGCGCAACGCCCTCGATGCGGACGTGGCTCACGAAGTGTGTGCCGCGGTCGACCACCTGGAGGCGAACGCGAGCCTGCGCGTGGGAATCCTGACCGGCGCCGGCGGCCATTTCTGCTCGGGGATGGACCTGAAGGCTTTCGTCCGGGGGGAGCGCCCCCGGGTCGAGGGCCGTGGTCTGCTCGGCATCGCGCTGACGCCTCCGGTCAAACCGTTGATCGCCGCGGTGGAGGGCTACTGCCTGGCCGGTGGTTTCGAGGCGACGCTGGCCTGCGACCTGCTGGTCGCTTCCCGGGACGCGCGGTTCGGGCTGCCCGAGGCGAAGCGGGGGCTGGCCGCCGCCTCCGGTGGCCTGGTGCGCCTGCCGCGCGCCATCCCGCCGCGGATCGCCATGGAGATCGCCCTGACGGGGGATCATGTCGACGCCGAGTTGCTGTACCGGCACGGCCTGGTCAACACGCTCACCGAGCCGGGGGGAGCCCTGGCAGCAGCGACCGAACTGGCCCGGCGGATCGTGGCGAACGCCCCGCTCTCGGTGGCCGCGGGCAAGCAGGTGATCAACGCCCAGCGCGACTGGAGCACCGCGGAAAGCATGCACCGGCAGGAGGAGATCACCGGCCCGGTGATCGCCTCGAACGATGCCAAGGAGGGCGCCACCGCGTTCGCCGAGAAGCGCGCATCGAAGTGGACGGGCACATGAGCGACTCCTACCCCGTGCACCCGACGGTCGACGACGAGTTCTTCGGCGAGCAATTCCCGCTCTCGCCGCTGGACGACTTCTTCATCCACCAGACCCCCGACCCGGTCCGGATCATGTGGACCGGTGACCCCCGCGCCTACGAGCGGTATTGGATGGTCTGCCACGACCCGGACGGTGAGGTGCTCGTCGCCGCGGGCGGTAGTTTCTACCCCAACCTCGACCGGGCCGAGGCCTACGCGATCGTCGTCGCCGGCGGTCGGCACACCAGTGTGCGCGCGTTCCGTCCGATGGGCGTGGACCGGGCAGATCTTCGACTGGGGCCCATCAACCCGCAGATCATCCGCGGCCTCCGGCAGTGGCGGTACGTGCTGGAGGAGAACGAGCAGGGCATCGCGTTCGATCTGGACTTCCTCGACACCACCCGGCAGATGTTCCGCGACCCGCTCTCGACCGTCGCACAGGGCTCCCCGCGGGGCCGGCGCAATGACGTGACCACCGGCTTCGAGGGCTTCGGCGTGGTGTCGGGGTGGGTCCAGGCGCACGGCCGGCGGATCGAGATCCCGGCCGGGTCGCCCGGCACCCGGGACCGGCACTGGGGGACCGGGCGCGGGGTCGGGGGGCCCGCGATGGCCCTCGGTGACCGGATCCACGTCGGCACCAACGGCAACGCCTTCGTCGCGTTCAAGGACTGGACGCTCTGGGGCGACCGCGTCTTCTATCCCTTCGGTGACCCGCGCAAGGGGCACGGCAAGGTTGGCCGACCGACGCGGCGGCTGCGCTTCGAGGAGGGCACCAACATCTTCGCCGAGGCGATGGTGGAGTACCCGCTCTCGACCGGCGAGACCCGGATCTTGCGCTACACCCGCCTGGGCCAGCAGACCGCGTACCTGCGCTGCGGCATGTACGGCGGGACGCCGGACCGGGACATCCACCAGGGCGGGTACGACGGGCCCCCGTTGGTCGAGGGGGAGTCCTACGACCTCACCGACCCGTTCGTGCGCACGCGCATCGCCGGGCTCGACGAGCACCTGTGCCGGGTGGAGTGCGACGGCGAGACCGTGCACGGGATCTACCAGACCATCGACCCGTTGGCGTATGAGAACTGCGCGGCGGGCAAGCCCGGTTGGGCGTTCCTGACATGAGCGCCGCCTTGCAGGACCAGCTCACCGCTTTCGTGCGCGCCCAGGTGGGCGAGGACGCGCCGCGTGTCGAGGGACTTTCGCGCCTGGGCGTCGGCCGGTCCCGGGAGAACTGGATCTTCGACGCGGTCCATCCCGACGGGCACGTCGACCATCTGATCCTGCGTCAGGACCCGCCGGGTGGGCTCGTGGACACCGACCGCGCCACCGAGTTTGCCGTGCTGCGCGCCCTGGAGGGCAGTGGGCTCGCGGCACCCCGGGCGTTGTGGCTCGATGCCGATCCGACCTGGCTGGACCGGCCGTCCCTCGTCATGCACCGCGAGCCGGGCACCTGTGAATACAACGCCGTCAACGGGGAGCGGCCCGCCGAGGTGCGGCTGCGCCTGGCCCGGGAGTTCTGCGAGCTGATGGCCGCCGTGCACGAGGTGGACTGGCGCACGCTCGGCCTGGGTGCTGTCCTGGACGATCCCGGCACGCACCCCTCGCGCACCGAGCTCGGGCGCTGGGAGACGATCCTGCGCCAGGACCAGATCGAGGCCTACCCGGAGCTGGAGTTCGTGCTCGGCGCGCTGCACGCCACCGCGCCGGCCTGCCCGGCCCCGGTGCTCGTGCACGCCGACTTCAAGCCGGGCAACGTGCTGCTCGACGGGGACCGGGTCACCGCACTTCTCGACTGGGAGCTGGCTCATCTCGGTGACCCGCTCGAGGACCTCGGCTGGGTCACCCAACCGCTCCGCACCCGGGAGCACCTGATCCGTGGCGCCTGGGAGAGGGACGACCTGATCGCCCACTACGAGCGGACGCGCGGTGTCGAGGTCGACCCCGATGCTGTGGCGTGGTGGAACACCTTCGCCAGCTTCAAGACCGCCGTCATGCAGGTCTCGGGACTGCGTGCGTTCGTCGAGGGCCGCAGCGACGATGCCTACCGACCGACCCGCAAGGTGCTCCGGGCCGCCCTGGACGGGGCTGCCGAGGCGCTGAGCGCTTCCGACCCGAGAGGGGGAGCTCATGCGACCCACGCCTGAGGAGAACCTGGCCGGCGCCGATCGTCTGCTGGTCGCGGTCCTCGGCGAGCCCGACCTGCCCGCGGCCGCCGCGGAGGCGGTCGCCGACGCACGCCGCCTGCTGGAGCAGACCCGCCGCATGGTCATGGAGGGTCCGGCGTTCCTGGCCGGGGACAATGAGCGCTTGCGTGTCCTGCTCGCCGACCTCATCCGCGAGCTGCCGACCACCGACCTCCCGGCCCGGACGCGCATTCACGCCTACCTGACCGAGCGCACCGACCGCGACCCGCGCTGACGCCGGCCAGAACGTCAGTCGGTGGCGGCCAGGGCGTCGCGGTGTGCGGGGTGCGCGATGGCGATGAGGGCCTCGGCCCGCTGACGGCCGGTCAGGCCGGCCAGCCGGGCGACCCCGTACTCGGTGACCACGGCATCGATCATCGACCCGGGCACGGTGACGCCCCCGACCCGGTGCGCGATGCGTGAGTGCGCGCCGTCGGTCGAGGCCGAGGGCAGGGCGACGATGCGCAGCCCGCCCTCGGACCGGGCGGCCCCGTCGACGAAGTCGGGGCCGCCGCCGGGGCCGGAGACCTGCCGGCCCCGCAGCACTTCGCTGTTCACGTTGCCCGCCAGATCGATCTCCAGCGCGGTGTTGATCGAGACCAGGCGCGGAATCGCCCCGAGGTGGCAGGGGTCGTGCACGACGGAGGAGGACGCCATGGCGATGGCCGGGTTCTCGTGCGCGAACTCCAGCAGTCGGGCCGTGCCCATCAGCTCCGCGCTGCAGACCGCCGCGTCGGGGAGAACGTCGGCCAGATCGAGGACGCCTTTGTCGAACAGGTCGACCATGAGGTCGGTCCCCATGCCGACGAAGCGCAGTCGCCCCAGTTCGGCGTCGGGCAGGGAACGGAGCAACGACTCAGGGATCGCGCCGAATCCGATCTGCAGCGTGGGCGCGCGCGGGACAAGGGCGAGCACGTTGTCCGCGATACGCCGGCTCAGCTCGCTGTCGGGCGCGGTGTGGTACTCGCGGATCGGCGCAGTGGACTCCACCAGCGAGTCGAAGCTGGACACCGGCACCAGGCTGTCCCCGCACGTGCGCGGCACCGCCGGGTCGATCTCGGCGATGACGAGCGTCGCCGCGGCCATCGCGGCCTTCGCGTAACTGGTGGACGCGCCGAGCGAGCACAGCCCGCCGGGACCGGGCGGGCTCACCCGGACCAGGGCGGCGTCGACCCCCCACTGGCGCAGCATCCCGGACACCGCTGATGCGCGGGCTGGGACGAACCCGACCCGGCCGTCGGCCACGCGGTCGCCGATCGCCGCGGTGACGTGCCAGGTCCGGTAGGCGAGCTCGCCCGCGTCCACGAGGTCGAGGAAGGGATAGTCGTCGAGCAGGATTCCGGAACTCAGGGTCCACCCGCGCCCGGGAGAGGCCGCGGACAGCGCGCCCAGCAGGGTGCTCGGCGCACCCATTCCCGGCTGGCTCACCAGGTGGGCGCCGTGGGGGACCCGCGCCAGCGCCTCGGCGGCGCTGCGCCAGGGGAGGGGTGTCACCGGCCTAGGCCAGGATCCGGATCGCCTGCTCCGGGCAGGCCTCAGCGCCGGCGAGCGCCTCGTCCTCCAGGCCGGCCGGCACCTCGACCTCGGTGGCGACCACGGCGTTGAAACCGGCGTCGTCCAGCGCGTAGATCTTCTCGCCCGCAGCCGCGCAGGCCCCGTGGCCGGAACACAGCGCGGGATCGACCAGGTACTTCATGACACCGACCTCACGGCCCGACCTTCGGCCCGGGGGTGAAGATCAGCTGGAGCGTGTCCATGTTCCGGGTGATCGTGCTGTTGCTGTAGGCCGGGGCAGTGCCGGGCTTGAGCCGCAGGTCCGGCATCCGCTCCAGCAGGCGGCGCAGCGTGACGACGCCTTCGAGCCGCGCCACGTGCGAGCCGATGCAGCGGTGCGGTCCGAAGGAGAAGGCCGGGTTGACGGCGATCTTGCGGTCGATGTCGACGACGCCCGGGTTCGGGAAGACGGAGGGATCACGGCACGCTGCCGCGAAGGAGAGCATGAGGAACTCGCCCTCGGCGATCTTCTGCCCCGCGACCTCGGTGTCCTTCATCGCGGTGCGGCCCAGCGCCACGATGGAGCTGTAGTAGCGGATGAGTTCCTCGACAGCATTGGCGTGCAGCGACGGGTCCTCGGCCAGGCGCGCGCGGTCCTTCTCGTTGGTGGCCAGGTGGTACGCCATCCCGGACAGGAGGAACGTCGTCGTTCCGATCCCGCCGGCCAGCAGGTCGATCATGATGAACATCTTGTGCATGAACGAGGCCGGCTGGCCGTCGTGGTCCTCGACTCCGGCGAGGACCACGTCGACGAAGTCGCCGCGTGGCGGCTCGTTCTGACGCTGCACCAGGTAGTCGGCGAGGAACTTGCCGACGATGTCCCAGGCCGCCGGCCGGTCCTCCATGGCGCCCCGCATGGCGACGTCGGTGGCGGTCTGGATTCCGCCCAGGTCTTCCAGGGGTACGCCGAGGAAGGTCGCGAAGAAGACCCGCCCGGGCAGGTGCGCGGCGAAGTCGGCGACGAAGTCGCACTCGCCCTTCTCGATGAAGGTGTCGATGAGGGCGTCCGCCTGCTCGGTGATGCTCGCCTCGCGCTCGCGGATGGCCCGCGGGGCGAAGTACGGGCCGAGCACGTTGCGCCAGCGGGTCTGGTACGGCGGGTCGAGCTCGACCGGGTACAGCTTCGCCTCGGCGCCGGCGCGGCCCGGCTCGAAGCCGCCGGCCTCGCTGGAGTAGGTCTCCCAGTCCTGCGCGCAGGCCCGCACGTCCTCGTACCGGCTGACCACCCAGTAGCCGCCCGCGACATTGCTGTGCGCGACCGGGCACTTGGCCACCAGGTCGTCGAGAACCTGCTCGTACTCCTCGGTGAACTCGGGGGAGTCCAGGTCGAAGTCGTGAAAGTGGTCGCGCCGGGGGGTGTCCTGCGTCGAAGTCATCGCGAGTTGTGCCCGTTGCTGTAGGGGTTGGGCCCGGTCCAGACGTAGTCGGCCGGTGCCTCGATCTCGCCGCGCATCTGGGCCCCGAGGAACTCGTTGTCCCAGTAGGCGCGCTCGGCCACCAGCTTGGTGGGGTCGTCCGCGAACAGGTACATCGCGGCGAACGGGAACGAGACGTGCTTACCGAGCGGCTGGATGTCACCGAAGGGGGCGGAGTGCGTACCCGTCACGACACCTTCGAGTGCGCAGCAGCCGGGGACGTCGTACTGGTGGACGATCTCGATGTGGATGTCCGGCAGCACCGAGAACAACATCTCGTAGAACCCGACGACGCCCTCCGTGCCGGTCAACCGGCCGGCGTTGCCCGGGACGATGTCGTAGAAGACGTCCTGCGCCGCGAAGGTCTTGGTCAGGACGGTGTCGATGTCGTGGTCCGGGGCGTTCTCCAACGAGATGTGCTCGGCGACGCAGGCGCGCTGCAGGGCGATGCGCTCCTCGTCGGTGTAGCTCGTCGCGGTGGACACGGCGCTACTCCATTCTTCGAAACAGTCTTCGGTATCTCGAAAAACTAGACCGGGCTCTCGACGGGTGTCAACGGTCCGTCGACCATGTATTGACGGACTCGGCGCCCGGGCGACAGAATTCGAGATAATGGAACTGAATCCGAAAACACGAAACACCGCCAACGGGCCGGGGGGCCCTCTGGTGGGCTATCGGGTGATCGAGTCCGCGTCCATCGTGCTCGGCCCCACCGCCGGGCAGTACCTGGCCGACATGGGTGCCGACGTCATCAAGGTCGAGGCGCCCGAGGGCGACCTCACCCGCGAGATCGGACCCCGTCGCGCGGAGAAGATGGGCGCACTGTTCCTCACCTGCAACCGCAACAAGCGCAGCGTGGTCCTCGACCTCAAGACCGACGCGGACCGCGAGACATTCCGGCGACTGGTCGCCGGCGCGGACGTGTTGCTGCACTCGATCCGCAGCTCTGCCGCCCGCCGCCTGGGGGTGGACTTCGACAGCCTCGCGCCCCTCAACCCGGCGCTGGTGCACTGCCAGGTCAGCGGATTCGGCGACGGCGGGCCGTACGGCGGCAAACCCGCCTACGACGACGTGGTGCAGGCACTCTCGGGCCTCGCCGCGCTGCAGGCGGTGGTCGCCGGCCGCCCGCGCTACGTGCCCTCGATCCTCGCCGACAAGATCACCGGGATCCATGCCGCGTACGCGATCGCTCTCGCGCTGCTGCATCGCGAACGGACCGGCCAGGGCCAGGCCATCACCGTGTCGATGTTCGAAACGCTCGCGGCGTTCAACCTCGTCGAGCACCTCTGGGGTCACACCTTCGAGCCGCCGCTGTCCCCGATGGGCTATCCACCCGTACGGGAGGGCAACCGGCAGCCGTTCGCGACCACCGACGGCTACCTGTGTGTGATGCCGTACTCCGACGTGCAATGGCACCGGTTCTTCACCGTCGCCGGCCGGCCGGACCTGGTGGAGGACCCGTCGATCGGAACCTTCCGCGGCCGCCAGCAGAACCCGGGCGCCTGGGGTGAGATCGGCCGCCTGGTCGCGCTGCGCTCGACGGCGCAGTGGAACGACCTGTTGGCCGGCGAGGACATCCCGTTCGCCGCGGTGAACACCCTGGAGGACCTGCTGGTCGACCCGCACCTGCAGCAGGTCGGCTTCTGGCAATCCATGACCGACCAGGACGGTCTGCGAGCTGCGCATGCCGGCCAGCCCGCTGGGGATGTCGGCCTCGCCGGCCTCGCTCCGGATGCCTCCGCCGCGACTCGGGGAACACACCAAGGAGGTGCTGGCGGCAGTTATGAGCATCCCCCGCACGCTCTTCAACGCCGACCACGAGCTGTACCGCTCGACGGTGCGGACCTTCATCGCCCGCGAGATCACCCCGCACTACGAGCAGTGGGAGAACGACGGGATCGTCCCGCGGGAGATCTGGCGCAAGGCCGGCGAGGTCGGCCTGCTCTGCCCGACCGTTCCCGAGAAGTTCGGCGGTGCCGGCGGGGACTTCCGCGACAACGTCGTGGTCACCGAGGAGATGGCCCGCGCCGGGCACATGGCCCCGGCGTTCTACCTGCAGTCCGACGTCGTCGCGCCCTACCTGGTCGACTTCGGGAACGACGAGCAGAAGCAGTACTGGCTGCCGCGGATGGTGTCGGGCGAGGTGATCAGCGCTGTCGGCATGTCCGAGCCGTCCGGCGGCTCCGACCTCGCCCACCTGCGCACCACGGCGACGCGCCAAGGCGATGACTACGTGGTCAACGGGCAGAAGGTGTTCATCACCAACGGTCATCTCGCCGACCTGCTCGTGCTCGCAGCCCGCACCGGACCCGACCCGGGCGCCAAGGGCATCACCCTCTTCCTCGTCGAGACGGACTCACCGGGGTTCGTCCGCGGCCGCCGCCTGCAGAAGATCGGCTGCAAAGCCCAGGACACCGCGGAGCTGTTCTTCGACGACATGCGGGTGCCGGCCGCGAACGTGCTCGGCGAGGTCAACCGCGGCTTCGCGATCCTGATGACCCAGCTCGCGCAGGAACGGCTGATGCAGGCCGTGCGCGCGGTTCAGACCTCGGAGTCCGCGCTCGAGTGGACGATCGAGCACGCGAAGCAGCGCGAGATGTTCGGTCAGCGGCTCGCCGACTTCCAGAACACCCAGTTCGTGATCGCGCAGCTGCACGCCGAGGTGCTCGCCCAGCGGGTGTTCCTGGACCGCTGCATCGAGCTGCACGTCGCCGGCGAGCTGTCCGCGGTCGACGCGGCGCGGCTCAAGCTGACGACCACTCAGTTGCAGGGACGGGTGATGGACGAGTGCCTGCAGCTGTTCGGCGGGTGGGGGTACATGTGGGAGTACCCGATCGCCCGCGCCTTCGTCGACGCCCGGATGTCCCGCGTGGGCGGTGGAGCCATCGAAGTGATGAAGCAGATCATCGGTCGCGAGCTGTTCAGCTAGGCCCGTCGAGGAAGCGCGGGGCCGGGGCGGGCACGGGCCCGTCGGTGCCCGGCACGAACAGTGTCCGCGCGACGTTGTGCGGGTGCGTCGGTGCCTCGCCGAGGGTGAGCACGGGCGAGACGCATGCGTCCGCCAGGTCGGCGGCCCACCGGTCGCGGGTCCCGGTGGCGAATCGCGCCGCGATCACGGCGGTCAGCTCCGGCCAGCGGTCGCGGTCCCACTGGTCCGGCAGGGCCGCCGGGTCCAGCCCGAGCCCGGCGATCAAGCGATCCCAGAACGGCTTCTCCATCGCACCGACCGCGACGTACTGCTGATCGGAGGTCAGGTACGTCCGGTAGAACGGCGCGCCCCCGTCATTGATGTTGTGCCCGCGGCGGGGCGTCCCAGTTGCCGCGGTTCCACAGCTCGAACGTCATGGTCGCGAGCAGGGCGGCCCCGTCGAGCATTGCAGCGTCCACGACCCGGCCGCGCCCGGTTTCGCGCGCGGCCAGCACGCCGGCGAGGATTCCGAACGCGAGGATGCCACCGCCGCCGAAGTCGCCGAGCAGGTTCATCGGGGGCCGTGGGCCATCCGGTCCGCCGAGGTGAGCAAGGACGCCGGCCAGAGCCAGGTAGTTGATGTCGTGGCCCGGGGCCTGAGCCAGCGGGCCGTCCTGGCCCCAGCCCGTCATCCGGCCGAGCACCAGGGCCGGGTTGCGGTCGAACAGCACGTCCGGACCGAGCCCGAGGCGTTCGAGCGCACCGGGCCGGAAGCCTTCCAGGGCAGCGTCGGCGCCGGCGACCATCGTCAGCGCCGCCTCCAGATCGCCCGGGTCCTTGAGGTTGAGCGCGACCTCGCGACGGCCGCGGCCGAGCACGCCACCGGTCGCCTCGCTCATGGCGTCGGTGGAGGCGGGACCGGCCCGCACGATGGCAGTGACCTCGGCGCCGGCGTCGCCGAGCATCATGCCCGCGAACGGAACCGGGCCGACGCCACCGAGTTCGACGACCCGCACACCCGTGAGCGGACCCGGCATCAGAACCGGGGCAGGAGCTTGCGGTCCTGCAGCACCGAGAGCCAGAAGCGGAAGGTGTCCGTGGTGTCGTACCACTCGTGAAAGCCGGTCTGCCGGATCTTGATACCGCTGACCATGAGGGAAAGCGGGGCCTCCGTCGCGCCGGGGATGAAGCAGAAGTCGGCGAAGTGGTGGGACTCGCCCAGCAGCTGGTCCAGTGGGGGAGCCGCCAGGGCGTGCTCGGCGATGATCGCGTCCCAGGTCGCCGCCTGGGCCGGCAGGTAGGTCGCCAGCGAGCGTTCGAGGTCGGGACCGGCCTCGACACCGAGCTGGTCCATCAGGGCCGGCCACAGGGCGCGCCACTCGAAGACGTCGCCGTTGGTCACGTTGAAGATCTGGTTGCCCGCTTCCGTGTGGGACGCGCAGAACTCCAGGGCACCGGCGACCAGGCGGGCGTCGCTGGCCTCCCACAGGAAGGAGGCGCCGCCGGGGTAGCCGCACGGTTCGCCCCGGTGCTTGCAGATCGCGGCGTAGATCCCGATCACCTGGGTCAGGCTCATCACCGCACCGGCCGGTCCGGCGCCGATGACCGGCTGGGGGCGGATCACGTTCCACCGGAAGCCGTGCCGCTCCGCCAGCTCGATCAGGTGGTCCTGCTGCAGCCAGTAGAAGTTCTCGTGCGGGTCGCGCGGATCGCTCTCGCGCGCGGGGATCGCCATCGGGTGCAGGTGGATCCCGTAGGCCTTGGTCCCCTGCAGGATCGTCACCTGCTCCAGCCCGCCGGCCTCGATCAGCGGTGCGAGGGTGGTGCGCAGCATGGCGAGGTTGAGCTGCATGTAGTGCGGGTCGGTCCAGCCGTTGACCAGCCCGTCGGCCTCGACCACGGCTGCGAACGCGACGTGGGTGACCCCGACCAGGGACGAGAGCGCGGCCCTGGTGCCCTGCTCGTCGCCCAGGTCGGCGCTCACCCGCTCGAAGGGCTTGGTGCTGAGCAACTCGGGGTCGCGCCGGCTGACCGCGACGCATTCCCAGCCGCTGTCGAGGAAACGGTCGAGCGCCGCGCTGCCGACGACGCCGCTGGCGCCGGTCACGAGGACCTTGGACATGGGATCCGCCTTCGAGGTTGTCGGACGATCAGGTTCGGGCCACGTGCTCTTCCGCGAGCCGGACGAGCTCGCGGCGGGACAGCTTGCCGGTGGGAGTGGTGGGCATGGCCGCGATCGGGATCACGGCCTGCGGCACCTTGTAACCCGCGAGAGATTCCTTGCACCACGCCCGGATCTCCTCCGGGGTGACCGCGACGTCCGCGGCCAGGCGGACGAAGGCGATGACGACCTGGCCGCGCACGTCCACGTCGGCGCCGACGACGGCAGCCTCCACGACCGCAGGATGGGTCGCGAGGAACTCCTCGACCTCGCTCGGGGAGACGTTGATGCCGGCGGTCTTGATCATCTCGGACTCGCGGGCGGAGAAGGTGAGCCACCCGGCAGCATCGAGCGATCCGAGGTCGCCGGTGGCGAAGAAGCCGGCGGCGTCGACTACGGGCCGGGGCCGACGTTCGTCGTCGAGGTAGCCCGGGGTGATCCGTCCGCGCACGAGGATCTCTCCGACCTGCCCGGGTGGGAGTTCCGCCCGGGTGTCGACGTCGACGATCTGCAGCTCGACGCCGGCGAGCGGGGGACCCTGGCTCGCCGCGCGACGCTCCGGCGGGGCGTCGTGGGGCGTCACGCAGCAGTTGCCGTAGGTCTCGGTCGAGCCGTAGATGTTGCAGATCTGCTCCGCGCCGAGCGCGGCGCGCGCCAGCTCGACCTCGACCGGCGGCCCGAGCGTCATCCCGCGGCGGAGCTCGGGGAGGTCCGCGCGGTCGAAGCCGGGTTGCTCGATCAGGGCGTGGGTCATCACCGGCAAGGTGTAGATCGAGGTGCACCGTTCGCGGCGCAGCAACTCGAGCGCACCCGCCGGCTCGAAGGCCGACTGCAGCACGAGGACGCTGCCGTGGGTGAAGGTCGCCATCAGGGCGTTGGCCGAACCGTACGCCCACGCCAGAGGCGCGGCGAGGAAGACCCGGTCGTCGGGCCCGAGGCCCTGCCGCGTTCCGATCGCGTGGCCGTTCTCGATCAGGTCACGGTGAATCAGGGGGACCGCCTTCGGCTTCGCGGTCGAACCCGAGGTGTAGAGCACCAGTGCCACATCGTCCGGGCGGGCCGCGTTGCACAACGGCGAGACAGGCTCCGCGGCGATCCAGTCCGTGAAGGAGACGGCGCCCGCCGGGACGTCGTCCCCGAGCACCACGACACTGTCCACCCGGGCGCCTGGCAGCCCGAGCTCGCGCAGGTAGCCGAGGAAGTCCTGATTGCCGAGCCGGCCGATGGTGACGAGGACCGCGGGCGCGCTGTGGCGCAGCAGGTAGTCGAGGTCGCGGGTCTTCACCCAGGTGTTGATCGGACAGAGCACGGCGCCGAGGGCAGCGGTCCCGAAGGCGACCTGCAACCACTCGGCCCGATTGTCCGAGAGCAGCGCGACGCGGTCGCCCCGCCCCACGCCGTGCCGGGCCAGCGCTGCGGCCACCTGTCCGGCCCCGGCGAGGAGCTCCGCACGCGTCCAGCGGCCGCCGTCGGTGACGACGACCTCGGAACCCGCAGAATCTTCGGCGAGCTCCCGCAGCAGCTCGCCGAGGGTTCGGGACGCGGGTCCGGTCAGAGCGAGGCCGTCCAGTCGGCGACCGTGGTGACGGTGGCCTGCGCCGGGAAGACCTTGGCCATCAGGAGATCGTGCAGCTCGGGGTCGCCATCGGCGCAGCCGTCAGAGAGCACGGTGATCTTGAAGTCGAGGTCCGCCGCGGCCCGCACCGTCGAGAGCACGACCAGGGAGGTGGCGACGCCGGTCACGACGATGTGGTCCACCCCGAGCGAGCGGAGCAGCAGTTCGAGATCGCTGCCCGCGAACGAGCTCACGCGCCGCTTGATGAAGGTGTGGTCGCCGTCCTGCGGGGAGACCGCGGGGTGGTAGCCGGTGTCGGCGTTGGACTCCTGGAAGTCCAGGCCCATGCCCGGCAGGGCGGAGAACAGCTGATTGTTGTCGCTGACGTCCGGGTACCCCGGGCGGAAGGCGACCCGCCCGAAGATGACGGGGATCCCCGTGGCGCGGGCGGACTTCGCCGCGCTGGACAGGCGGTCGAGCAGGGCGTCGTCGCCGCCGAAGGCGGGGGTGACCAGTGGCTGGATGTCCATGATGAGCAAGGCCTGCGACACGGTGCCCTCCGGGGCTTGATGGTTTCGGATTTTCGTACATGTATTCGTGATTCCGAAACTAGTGCGCCGCCGGGGACAGGGTCAATACACGGGGGACTCAGGCTCGCCGGCACAGCCCGTCGATCAGCAGATCCAGCCCCAGCCCGAAGGCTCTTGTTGAAGCACCGGAGCCGCGGCTCGCTTCGACCAGCGCGGTGCCGATCACGTAGTTCACGAGCACGCTGATCGCGTCGACGGTCTGCGCTCTGGTGAAGCCCGCAGGCTTGAGCAGGGCGAGCAACCGGTCCCGGATCGCGCTCATCCACGGCCCCGCGGGGGAATGGGTGAGGAGCAGCTCGGCGATGCGCGGGCGCGCGACGAGCGCGTCGTGAATCTCGATCAAGACCTCGCGAAGGCTTGCGTGCCAGGGGCCGTGCGGGTCGGCGAGTTCGGGGACGTCGAGGGCGCGGGCGACAACCGCGTCGAGCAGCGCGTCCTTGGAGTCGAGGTAGCTGTAGAGCGTCATGTGGCTGACGCCGAGTTCGGCGGCGACGCGGCGAAAGCTCACGGCCTCCAGTCCCTCGCTGTCGAGCAGGCCCAGGGCGGCGTCGGCGATCTCCTCGACGGTCACCTTCTTGGGGCGACCTCTCGGCCGGGCCGTTGACATCGTCATGCCGCCACCCTACGGTCTTTTCCATACACCGTAAATAAAAGAAGCGAGACGCGCTGATGACCACCGTCGAACGCACCCGGGAGATCGTTCCCGAGGACGATTCCTGGGCTCATCACCCCCGGCCCGACGACCCGTTCTGGAACGAGTCCGGCCTGTTCACCTTCATGGTTCCCGAGCTCAACCTCGACGGGTACTTCTACGTCTGGCACCGGCCCAACATGAAGCTGACCTCCGCGGGCGTCGCGCTCTGGGACGACCGCGGCAGCGAGACCCACGACTGCCTGTACTCGGAGTGGTACCACTTCAACCCGATGGCGCCGGGCACGGACATGTTCGACTTCACCCTCGGCAACGGGATGAGCTGCGAGCTGCTGGAACCGCTCAAGCGCTACCGGCTCGGTTACGCCTCCGACGAGATGCAACTCGACCTGCTCTGGGAAGGCGCGTACCACCCGCCGAACCTGCATTACTCCAACAGCGACGCGGACGGCTTTGAGGTCTGGGGCTCCGTGCACTACGAGCAGCTCGGCGCAGTCACCGGCACGATCACCCTGCGGGGCGAGACGATCCCGGTGAACTGCCACGCCTTCCGCGACCACTCCCGTGGCCTGCGCCCGGGGCCGCTGCGCAATCTGTCCGGCGGCGGCTTCGACTACGGCTGGGCCTCGGAGCGCACGTCCTTCGCGGTGACCTCTGCGCGACCCGACCCGACCGCGCCGGTCACCGCGCGCTCGGTGGATCAGATCGGGTACGGGCACTTCGTGAAGGAAGGCAAGCTCGGACGGACCGTGGGAGGGGAGCGGGTCGTCGTAGAGAGGGAACCGGACGGCCGCCCGCGCCGGATCGAGTTGCGGCTGGTGGACGAGTTCGGCCGCGAGCTTCGAGCCACCTCGCGGGTGCGCAACTGCCTGAAGTGGCACAGCCTCTGGCACATGCAGTGGTGCCTGGCCGAGTGGGAGATCGACGGCGAACCCGGGTGGGGTGAGAACCAGGACTGGTTCGACATCGCGGTGATCCGCAAGCATCAGCGCGCGCAACTCGGCGCGGCCAGATGACGGAGAACCCGCTCCACGGGCGCTCCCGGGCAGGCTCGTCCTGGACGACGACCAACGTCGGCGAGGCCGTGCCCGGTGTGCAGACGCCGCTGGGTTGGTCGATCTGGGGACCGGCGGGAGAGGAGGGGCTGCGGCGCAGCTTCCACACCCTCGGCGCGCTCGACCGCGCCGAGATCGCCGTCCCGAGCGCGTCGGAGGACCGGCTCTTCTCCGCCTTCTACGGCCGGATCGCGCTGCAGCTGGACATCCTCTGCAATTGGGCCGACCGGATCCCCGGCACCAGCGGGGAGGCGATGGCCCGTCAGATCTTCACCTTCGTCCCGCCCGGCTACGTCTCGCGCCCGCAGCGCAGGTACTACCCGCGGGTGGCCGCGCGGGCCGGCATTCCGTGGCTACGCGGGCCCAAGGCGATCCGCGCTTCGCGAACGCGCATGCAGGGCGTGTGGTCCGACGCGGTCGTCCGCGTCGACTCGCTCGACGAAGCCGGGGCGCGAGCCCTGCTGCTGACCGGCGCCGACGAGTTCCGTCAGGTCATCTACCACCACACCGTGCTCACCCTGGGCGCGGTGCAGCCGGTCTACGACCTGCTGGCGAAGGTCTGCGCCGGCACCGGGCTGACGCCGCAGGACCTGGCGGGCGGGCACGGCGGACACGAGGAAACCGCGATGGTGCGGGACCTGTGGGCGTGCTCGCGCGGGCAGCTGCCGGTGGACACCTTCATCGCCAGATACGGCTACCACGGCCCGCGCGAGGGCGACATCTCCATCACCACCTGGCGCGAGAACCCATCGCCGGTGCACCGGCTGGTGACCGCCTACGCCGCGACGCCGGACGCCGAGGACCCCGCGACGGTGGAAGCCGCGCAGCAGCGCCGCCGGGCCGAACTGGAGACGAAACTGCTCGCCTCGTGCTCCGCTGCGAAACGGCCGGTGGCGCGGACCGCGCTGAAGCTGGCCGGGAAGTACCTCCCGCTGCGTGGGGTCGGCAAGGTCGCCTTCCTGCAGGGCGTGGACACCACGCGCATGGCGGCCCGCCGGCTGGGGGAACTGGCGGTCGCCCAGGGGCGCCTGCTCGACCGGGAGGACATCTTCTTCCTCACCATCGATGAGCTCCGGCACGGCTGGCCCGCCGGCATGGGGGAGCTGGTCGCCGAGCGTCGGGCGGCCTACGAGAAGTACCGCACCCTCGACCTGCCGGAGTTCTGGGTCGGCGAGCCAGATCCCGCGCCGGCCCCCGTCGCCACGATCGGCACGATCGCCGGCATCGGCGCCAGCCCGGGCGTGGTCGAAGGTCGAGCGCGGGTCATCGAGAACCCCTCCGACGCCGAGATCGGCGACGGCGAAGATTCTGATTGCCCGTCACACCGACCCGGCCTGGGCGTCGCTGATGTTCCTCTCGGCCGGTCTGGTCTCCGACATCGGCGGCCTGATGAGTCACACCGCCGTGGTCGCCCGCGAACTCGGTATCCCGTGCGTGGTCAACACCCGCACGGCCGTCCACACCCTGCGCACCGGCGACCTGATCCGGGTCGACGGCACGGCCGGCACCGTCGATCTCCTGCAGCGCTCAGATTCGGGGAGCACCGAATGAAGATCGGTCAGCTACTGCCGACCATGCACTCGATCGGCGCTCAACGACGCCGCGCTGCGCGGCGCCGAGGCGCTCGGCGTGGACGACGTCTGGGTGCTCGACCACATGATGGGCCTGACCCATCCCGCGCTGTGGCCGGAGTTCCCGGCCGCCGCGATGCTGCCCGACCCGGACGCCCTGCTCGACCCGTTCTGCGTCGCCGCCGCACTGGGTCCGACCACCGACCTGCCGTTCGGGCTCTCGGTCACCGACGCCGTGCGCCGGGCCGGCCCCGACCTGGCCCGGGCGGCGATGACCGTCAACGACGCGTGCCGCGGCGGGTTCGTCCTCGGCCTCGGTTCGGGGGAGGCCGAGTCCCTGGTGCCCTACGGCTACGACTACCGCCGCCCGGTCGACCGGCTGGAGGCGGCGCTGAAGGACATCCGAGCGCTGTTCGACACCGGGAACATGCCCTCCGGCTCCGGGCGGACCGGGCTGGACCGCGGCGGCCCCAAGGGCGTGCCCGCAGGTGTGGGTGGCCGCCAAGATGCCGCGCATGCTGGAACTGACGGGCCGTTACGCCGACGGCTGGCTCCCGTTGCCCAGTCCGCCGGAGGAGTACGCCGCGCAGTACGCCGCGGTGTGTGCGGCCGCCGATCGAGCCGGCCGTCCCGCCCCGACGGCGTCGCTCGTCCCGGCTGTCATCTTCGGCGACTCCCGCGACGCCGTCCTCGGCGTGCTGGAGGACGTGCCGATCGTCAAGCTGATCGCGTACTACCTCCCCGCGTGGCTGTGGGCCAAGTACGGACCTGGAGCACCCCGGCGGCCCGACCTGCCGCGGCCAGGTCGACCTGATCCCGCACGAGCTCGACCCCGACGCGCTGCGCGAGACCGCCAAGCGCATCCCCGTCGAACTCGTCGAGGAACTCGCCTGGTTCGGCAACGCCGACGAGATCGCCGCCCGCCTCAAGCCGTTCGCGGAGGCCGGCGCGAAACACGTGGTGCTCGGCGACGTCACCGGCACCACCTACGCCCCCGAGGAGACCATGCGCGTCCTCGGCACCCAGCTCCCGCGCCTCTGCGAACTCGTCCACGCCTCTGAATCCGACCCACAAGGCTGACACGCCTTGGGGGGGTGTCACCCCCATCTGAGAGCTTTCGGCGGGAGGGTCAGCCGCGGCCGAGGACGCGGTTGAGGGCGGGGGCGACGTCGCGGTGGGTGCGGATCGGGGCGGTCAGGCCCTTGCCGAGCCGGGCGATGTCCTTGCCGAGGTCGCGGTCGTGCTCGCCGTCGGTCTGCAGCAGGACGTGCAACTCGCGGAAGCGGCGGGCGACGCAGGCGCGGGTCCGGGCCGGCGTTGTGCACGGCATCGGTCAGCAGCACGCCGACCTGCCGGCGGGCCGCCGAGGCCTTCAGCACCGAGTCGCCGACGGTGAGCGCGAAGTGCACGTTGGTCAGGCCGCGGGCGGGGATGCGCAGCAGCCGGTCGAGCAGCACCACCGGGGAGGTGTTCCCGGTCAGCGGCTCCAGCATCGCGGCGTCGGACCAGAACCCGATCAGCGCGAGCCGGTGCCCGGCGCCCGGGCCCGACATCGCCGCGGACAGCGCGGCCACGGTCGCCGCGGCCACCCGCACCTTCTCCCCGCGCATCGAGCCCGAGACGTCGACCATCAGCACCACGTCGATGCTGCGGCGCACCGACTCGCGCACGATGATGTCGGTGTCCTCGGGCACGGGACGCTCGGTGAGCACCTCGAGGGTGCGGTCGAGGTCGATCTCGTCCGAGCGGTAGTGGTACGGCACCGAGATCGGCCGTCCGCTGCCGGCCACCACGTCGGCGTCGCGCCAGGACCGGCGCAGCGCGAGGTTGCGGGTGATCTGACGGGCCATCCGGTCGATCTCCGGGTCCGGCTCCCGCTCCTCGAGCAGCTCGCCGAGCTCCCGGACCGCGCCGGACTGCGCGGTGACCACCGTGGCCTGGCTGCCCGGGCGGCGCCTCGCCCAGCGTGCCGTCGCGGTCCCCGCCGGTGTCGATCACCAGGGGCGAGCCCTTGCCGCCGAACAGCGACGGCATCTCGGTGAGCGTCTTCGGCTTGCGGCGCAGCGGCGCCAGGCCGTGGTCCTGCGGCGGTTCGCCCGAGGGCAGACCGTCCGGATCGTCGATGGCGACGCGAGTGCCGCCCGGGCTACGCCGGGCTCTGAGAAAAAATGACGCTCCCAGATGTCCTTGATGACGTCCTCGGGAGTCCGGTCGCTGGCCTCGTCGAGGGAGATCCGTGCGGACAGCGCGAGCATCGCGGCGTCGAGGATCCGGTTGCGATGCCCCTCCTCTCCGGGAGCGCCGAAGCCGGCGAGTTCGGCGGCGATCGCGGTGATGTCGATCGCGCCGCGCACCGAGGAGCCGCGGCGCAGTTCCTGGTGGCTGCGGGTGGCCCGGGTGATGGCGACCGCGTCGGCGATCAGCGCCGTGTCGGTGCACCCGGTCCGGGTGGCGACGATCGCCTCCTCCTCGGCCGCGTCCTGGTAGCCGACCGACAGGCGGCACCAGCGGTCGTAGACCGAGTCGGAGATCCGCGCGGTGCCGACCGAGTCGTACGGGTTCATCGAGGCGACGACCCGGAAGGTCTCCTTGGCCGTGATCACCCCGACCCGGGGGACCGCGATCTGACGCTCCGCCATGGCCGCGAGCAGCACGTTGACGGTGTCCTCCGGGGCCCGGTTGAACTCCTCGATGTAGAGGAAACCGCCGCCGGTCATGGCCTCCAGCAGCGGACCGGCGACGAAGTTGTCGCTGCTGTAGTCCTCCTTGAGCACGCGCGCCGGATTGTGGTGCCCGATCAGGCGGGCCGCGCTGAGTTCGGCGTTGCCCTCGACGAGGACGAACGGCACCCCCCAGTTCGCGGTGATCGCGCGCAGCAACGTCGACTTACCCGTGCCGGGCGGGCCCTCCAGCAGGATGTCCCGCCCGGCCGAGACGGCCGCGAGCACCAGGTCGAGCTCGCGACCGCGTCCGACAACCTTGGCCGCGATCGCGTCGCGGCGAGAACTGGTCGATCACTTCTCGCAGAACCCGAGGTCGACCTTGAGCTGCTGGCCGGTGATGCACTTGCTCTCGTCCGAGGACAGGAACAGCACCGCGTCGGAGATGTCGCTCGGCTGCAGCCAGGCCTGCGGCAGGCAGTGCAGCTCGGTGAACGCCTCGACCATGTCGTCCGCGGTCGGGTTCTCCAGGTCAGGGCGGAAGAGCTGGTAGATCGCGTCGTTCTTGAACAGCCGGGTGTCGACGGCGGTCGGGTGGATCGTGTTGACCCGGATGCCGGCGCCGCCCCACTCGTAGGCCCACGTCTTCATCAGGCCGACCACGCCGTGCTTGGCCGCCGTGTAGTGCGCGAGGGTCGGGAAGCCCTTGATGCCGGCCGTCGAGCTGATCAGGATGATCGACCCACCGGCCTCGCGCCCGAGCATGTGCGGGATGGCCGCGCGGACGGTGGTGAAGACGCCGGTCAGGTTGATGTCGATCGTCACCTGCCAGGTCTTCTGGTCCATCTCGTGCGTCGGGCAGGAGCTCATGATCCCGGCGTTGGCCACGACGATGTCGATCTGGCCGAGGTCGGCGATGCCCTGATCCGACGGCGGCGATCATCTGGTCCAGATCACGGACGTCGGCCTGGTGCACCGAGATCCGCCGGTCGAGCGCCTCGACCTCCTTGGCCGTCTGCTCGAGCTCGGCGCGGGTGCCCATCTCGTAGCCCACGGTCTCGATGTCGACGCACGCGTCGATCGCGATGATGTCCGCGCCCTCCGAGGCCAGCCGCAGCGCGTGCGACCGTCCCTGCCCGCGGGCCGCGCCCGTGACCAGCGCGACCTTTCCTGACACTCGTCCCACGACCAGACCTCCTCGTCCTGTGGCGCCACTCCGGATGGCGTCGGGTCCCACCTTTGAGGCTCAGCCCCGGGAGCGCAACCGTACGTTTGGTAGCTCGGGCGCCGGCAGCGTGGACGGCCAGGCCGCCGGGAAGGTCCCGAAGCGGCCGCCGTTGCCTGGTGCCGTGCGCTGGCGCTGCCAGTCCTCACGGAATCCCACAATCTCCTCGTGGCTGCCGCCGACGAAGTTCCACCACATGACGATCTGCTCGCCGAGCGGTTCACCGCCGAGCACAAGGAAGCGGGCCGGCTCGTCCCCGGCGCTCACCCGGATCGTCGTCGCGCCGGCACCCTGGAACACGATCTCGCCGGGCTTCGCGGTCGCCGAGCACGCCGCGATCGTGCCGGTGTCGCAGAGCAGGCCGTGCTCGTGCGCCGGGTCGACGGCGATCTCCAGCGAGGCGCCGGCCGGCAGCACGACCTCGGCGCCGATCAGCGGGGAGAACGTCTCGACCGGCGAGGACTGCCCGAACAGGCTGCCCAGGAAGACCCGGACCGCCGCGCCGTCGACCTCCTCGACCGGTGGGGCGTAGTGCTGGAAGCCCGGCGTCGTCAGCCGGTGCGCGGCCGGCAGCGCGACCCACAACTGGGCGCCGTGCAGGACCGTGGTGTCCGGGGTGGAGAACTCCGAGTGCGCGATGCCCGACCCCGCGGTCATCAGATTCATCTCGCCGGGGCGGACGAGCGCGTGCGCGCCGGTGGTGTCGCGGTGCTCGATCTCGCCGGAGAACAGCCAGCTGACCGTCTGCAGGCCGGTGTGCGGGTGACCGGGGACGGACATCCCGCCGCTGACCGAGACGTCGTCCGGCCCGTAGTGGTCGACGAAGCACCACGCGCCGATCAAGGAACGACTGCGCTGGGGGAGCGCGCGGCGCACGGTCATGGCCCGCGGCCCGCCGAGCGGGACCTCGCGCTGGTAGAGGGTGAAGGGCTCGCTCACTGCGGCAGGCTAACCCCGAGGGCTAATCTCCAGCGCATGAGCACCGAGGTCAGCATCGAAGTCAGAAAGGTCCCCGAGCGCAGCCACTTCGAGATCACCGTCGACGGCGAGCACGCCGGCCTGGTCCAGTACGTCGAGGACGGCGGGCAGCGGATCTTCATCCACACCGAGACCGACGAGAAGTTCGCCGGGCAGGGCCTGGCCGGCACGCTGGTCCGTGGCGCGCTGGACGCGACCCGGGCCGAGGGCCTGCGCATCGCGGCGACCTGCCCGTACGTCGTGCGGTTCCTGTCCAAGAACCACGACTGGGACGACGTGCTCGACACCGTGAACGCGCACACCTGGGACGTCATCGAAGCCGCGACGCGCTAGAAAGGGCCGCATGCCGAACCGGTGGCTCGTCCGCCTGCTGGCCCTGGTCCTGCTCGCCGCCGCGGGCGGCGCCGGCCTGGCCGACCGTGCGTACGCCGCGCCGCCGGACGGGCCCCTCGGGATCCCGCCCGACCGGGTCCAGGAACCCACCGCCGACTTCTACCAGGGCCAGTTGTTGCTGTCCTGGTTCAATCCGCCGACGCTCGACTGGTACGAGACGATCGTCCGCGCGGCGGCCGGCACGGTGGCACCGGCCACCTCGACCCAGGGCTTCCTGGTCTACGCCGGCCGGCAGCGGAGCACGTCGGTCATCGACCTCGAGCCCGGGACGCCGTACTCGTTCTCCTTCTTCGCTCGGGACCTCGAAGGCCTGGAGGCGGCACCGGCCACGCTCATGGTCAGTGCGGCCAAGGTGACGATGCGCGCCAACCCGACCCGCGTCATCAACGGCGGTCTCGCGCAATTCACCATCACCGTGCGCGACGTTCTCACCGCCAAGCCACTGCCGAACCGCCTGGTAGACCTGTTCGGCCGCCGGCCGGGCACCGACCAGATCATCCAGATCGACAGTGCGCGGACCACCAGAGAGGGAAAGGCCGTCATCAGCTTCCGGCCGCCGGAGAACTTCGACTACGCCGCCGTGTACTTCGGCGAGGGGTACAACATCGGCGGGTACAGCGCTGACCTCCCGCTTCCGGTCGCCTTCCTGGTCAAGGCCAAACCCAGCGCAACGTCGGTCGTGGCCGGGAAGTCGTTCACCGTCACGGCCACGATCGATCCCGTGACCTTGGGTCAGGTCGTGCTCAAGGAGCAGATCGAGGGAAAGTGGACCCGCGTCGTCGTCGCCAAACTGAACAGCAAGGGCAAGGCGACCCTGCGCGCCAAAGCCACCAGGGGGACCCACACCTATCGGGTCCGGAGCGGCGGGACGAAGCGTTACGTGCCCGGCACGAGCAAGACCTTCACGGTCACCGCGCGCTGAGCACCCCGGTCGCGACGTAACGGGCGAGCAGGTCGGCGGACCTGGTCGCGGTCCGATCCGTGGCCGGGCGCCGCGCGCACAAACCGACGTGGACGAAGGTCAGCCAGGCGACAACCTCGGCCCGGTCCAGGTCCGCGGGCAGCTCGCCGCGCCCGTCCAGCGCGTCGAGGATCGGGTCCCAGTACTCGTGCATGACCTGCGCGACCCGCTCCGAGTGGTCGATCACCTCGGCCGCGGTCCCGAAGTCGGCGGGGTTCAGCAGGATCTCGATGTAGCCGGACTTACGGGCGGAGGTCAGCAGCGCGAGCTCGGCCTCGACGAGCAGTTGCGCGGCCGGCAGCCGAAGGTCCAGGCCCTTGCGGGCGCGGGCGTTCACCTTGAGCGCTTCTTCGAAGATCACCTCGGCGATCAGCGCGCTCTTGTTGGTGAAGTAGTTGTAGACCGTCTTGCGGGACACCCCGGCCGCCGCAGCCACGTCGTCCATGGTCGTGCGGCGCAGGCCGTACCGGGAGAAGCAGCCCAGTGCGGCCTTGAAGATGCGGTTTCGCTCGGCCAGATCCGTCATCAACGACAGCTTACACATTGCACGAATTCTGTGTAACGTGCACGTCATGGCCGACGACCCGATCGACGTCCCGGGCGGCGCCGCGACGTTCTGGACCACGGTCAACGCCGCCGAGGCGCTGCCCGGAGTCATCACCCCGCTGACCTGGTCGCTGTACGCGCCGGTCGCCGAGACCAGCATCCGCACCGCCTTCGCCGAACTCGGGGTGCTGCGCCGCGACGAGATCGGCTGGCCCGACGATCCCGATCAGCGGTTCATCGGGGTGTTCCGTGGGCGCTGCGCGATCAACCTCGACCAGTTCCGCGCGATGGCTGACCGCAGCCCCGGCCAGTCCGGTGACGCCGTCGAGCGCGAGTTCTTCGGCACCGTCCGGCCGGGCGTCAGTTCCGTGCCGATGCGGCGCCGCTACGCGTTCGTGGCGGCGAAGACGCCGAGGGCCGCGTTCAGCGTCAAGCGCCGCCTGCTCGCGTTGGAGGCCGAGGCGCACACCTGGTGGCGCCAGGCGGTCAACGACCCCGCCCTCGCGGAGCCCGCGCGCGCCCGCGCCGTTCTGCGTGAGGCGGCCGACCTGTTCACCCGCGTGATGGTCCCGCACACCATCGGCACGATGCTGGCGCCCGCCTTCTTCACCCAGCTCGCCCAGCTGGCGCGCACGGCGGGTCACCCGGGGCTGGAGCTGCGGCTGGTCACCGGGCAGTCGGTCGACGAGACCGCGTGGCTGGCCGAGCTCTGGGACGTCGCCCACGGCAGCGGCGACCTCACCCGGTTCATCGACCGGCACGGCTACCACGGCCCGGACGAAGGAGAGTTGTCCACGTACACCTGGCGGGAGGACATCGCCGGACTGCAGGGGATGCTCGCGCGGTTCCGGTGCCTGCCGCCCGACGACGCCCCCGCCGCGGTCGAGAAGCGCCGCGTCGCGGAAGCCGCCGAGGCGGAACGGATTCTCCTCGGAGCGCTGTCCCCGCTGCGCCGGCCCGGTGGGCGCACGCTGCTCCGGATCACGCGGCACTTCCTGCCGTTGCGTGAGGTCGGGCGCGCGGCGTTCCTCCGGGCCGTCGACGGGGCCCGCGCCGCGGCCCGCAGCCTCGGCGCCCATCTGGCCGACACCGGCGTGCTCAAAGATCCCGAGGACGTTTTCTTCCTCACGATGGATGAGCTCACCGGAACCCCTCCCGACGGTGCGGCCGATCTGGTCGCCCAGCGGCGGGCGTGGTTTCACGGGCACCAGCAGGTCCGGCTGCCCGATGCCTGGACCGGGCGACCGGTGACGCTCGCCCCGGCTGAGCCGGCATCGGACGGCGCCGTCGAGCTGACCGGGTTCGCCGTCAGCCCCGGCGTGGTCGAGGGCCCGGTACGGGTCCTGCACCGCGCGGACGAGCTCGATCAGCTCGAGCCCGGGGAGATTCTGGTCTGCCCGCTCACCGACCCGAGCTGGTCGATCGGCTTCGTGATGGCGGCCGGCCTGGCCATCGACGTCGGCGGACCGCTTTCGCACGGCGCGATCGTGGCCCGCGAGATGGGCCTGCCCTGCGTCATCAACACCCGCACCGGAACCGAGCAGTTGCGTACGGGAGACCGCGTCCGCCTCGACGGCGCGGCCGGTACCGTGACGCGAATCTGAAGGAGCGTCATGGATAACCCGTACGGCGTCGAGCCGATCGAGGACTTCACCCACGCGATCCAGGGCGACGTGGAGCTCTGGAGCGAGAACTACTTCTTCGGGTTCTACGACCCGCGCCACGGCGTCGGTCTCTGGAACCACCTCGGCCGGACGCCGCACGACCCGACGATGTGGCGTGGGCTGATCACCGCTTTCCTGCCGGACGGCCGGATGGCCGTCAGCAAGACCTACGGCCGCGGCCCGATCGAGCCGGGCGTCGCCGGCCCGTCCAACGGGACGCTGACCTTCCGCTGCGAGGAACCCCTGCGCACCTGGACGGTGGCGGGCGACGCGATGGGACGTCCGACCACCCTCGATTCCCTCGCGAGCGCGCCGGTCAGCGACGGCGAGGTCGTCCCTCTCTCGTTCGAGTACCGCTTCGAGGCCATCACCCCGATGTGGGACCTCGGCGCGGCGGTCATGTCCAACCAGTCCTGGGCGTTGACCCACTACGAGCAGGCCGGGACCTTCGCCGGGGTCCTCCGGTACGGCGACCAGGAGTGGGAACTCGCCGGCACCGGCATCCGCGACCACAGTTACGGCCCCCGCAACTTCGCGCACTTCCGCCGCGGCTCGTGGGTACACGCGGAGTTCCCCAGCGGGCGCACCTTCGTCGCACTGCGGATGTGGAGCAACGACGACCAGGTCGCGCTGAACGCCGGCATCATCAGCGAGGACGGCAAACTCCGCGAGATCAACCCGATCGAGATGCCGACCTTGGACAGTGCTCTCGGTGAACCGCGCACCGTGACCGTCCGCCTCGACGACGGGGGAGCGGAGCAGGTGATCGAGCTGGAATTCCTCACCGCCATGACGACGACCCTGATCGAGCCCAACGAGGTGCTGCACGGCGTCGACCGCACCGATCCGACGATCAAGATCCTCAACGACGCGATGGTGCGTTGCCGCTGGGACGGCGAGGAGGCCTACGGTCTCTGCGAGCGCAGTCGCCGCCTGGAGGACCTGGCCTGACGTACCGTCAGGTCGATGCCCGAGACGGAACGTGAAGCTCGCGTCGCGCTTGGCCGCCCTGCAGAGTGTGGCCTCCGCCACGGTTTCATGCTTGCGCTACCGCCTGGCGGCTACGGCGTGCGAGCGGTGGCGTTTAGAGGGCCGCCGACCCGGGCAGCCATTCGACCATTACGGACGCGTTTGACCCCCTTGGTCCGGATTGCCCAAGACCCCGGCTTCCCATCTCGGAGCGTGTGCCATGCAGAGCAAGACCAGCCACCGTCATCGCAAGCCCAGCCCGGCCCGTGTCGTGGCCAAGCGCACGGCGATTTCCGCCGGCGCGGCCGCGGCCGCCCTGCTCGTATCTGCCGGCGGAGCCACTGCCGCCGAGGCGAGCACCGCGCCGGAGGCCCCCGTCGTCGCGCAAGCCCCGGCGGCGGAACCCCCCTGCACGGGGACTGCGCTCGACGCCATCGTCGGTCCGTTGAGCGGCGCCGACTGCAACAGCAACCCGCAGGACCCTGAGGTCCCGGACGACTCGGGCGAGACCCCGGGCGACCCGGGCACGACTCCGCCGCCTCCGCCCGGCGGGTGAGCGTCTGCTAAACGATGTCGGCCGATGACGACGTCACCTGAGTGACCTGTGAGATGAAGGCCTCCCGTCGCGGAGTGGAGCGGTCAACAAAGCGCTCCGCGATCGGGAGGTCTTCTCTGATCTGCCCAGAATCCGGCGCGGAGCCTGGCCCGATCCCGGGCGAACGGCGCTGACCAGTGAAGACGTGTGTGCCCCCGGCAGGATTCGAACCTGCGCACCCGCCTCCGGAGGGCGATGCTCTATCCCCTGAGCTACGGGGGCTCGGGACTTTGAACGCCGAGAGGTTACCGCACGGTCGCCGGCCCCTTGACCTTGGATTACCCGCCTGAGCGCCCTCTGTACGCCGTTCTCCCAAATCGGGCAAAACACCCAGTTTCGATACCTAGCGTCGATAGTCTCCGAGAGTGCGGACCCCCACTATCCGTGTGCTCGTGGTCGACGACGACGAGCCCGTGAGAAGACTGATCCGCCTCAACCTTGAGCTCGAAGGGTTCGAGGTCGACCAGGCGACCGACGGACGTGAGTGCCTGAACCGGGTGCGCACGAACCCGCCGGACGTCATCACGCTCGACCTGGTCATGCCCGCCCTCGACGGGCTGAGTGCCGCCGCGCGGCTGCGGGAGTCCGAGCAGACACGCCACATCCCGCTGGTGCTGATCACCGGCGCGGTGACGCCCCGGGACCGGCTCCGGGCCGACGAGATCGGCATCAACGCGGTCCTGACCAAGCCGTTCGAGCCGCACGACCTGGTGGCCACGATCCTGGGCGTGATGGGCACCACCCCGGCTTCGGTACAGGCGCCGCCGCAGGCGCCCAGCGAGCCCGGAGTTAAGTCGGAAGAGCGGGCACCTTCGGGCCATTAGGCTTCGCGGGTGACTCCCGCAGAGCTTTCCGACGCCGTCCAGATTGCCGTGTACTCCGCGGTACAGGCCGGCGAACTCGACGCTGAGGTACCCCGGGACATTCACATCGAGCGCACCCGGACCCGCGAGCACGGGGACTACGCCACCAACATCGCCATGCAGCTGGCCAAGCCCGCCCGCAAGGCGCCCCGCGAGGTCGCGGAGGTCATTGCCGGTCACCTGCGGCGGGCCGCCGGGATCCGCGGGTCGAGGTCGCCGGCCCCGGCTTCCTCAACATCACCCTCGACTCCGGCGCCGCCGGGCGGCTGGCCTACCAGATCGTGACGGCCGGTACCGCGTACGGCCGCTCCGAGACGCTGCGCAAGCAGCGGGTGAACCTGGAGTTCGTCTCGGCCAACCCGACCGGGCCCGTGCACCTGGGTCACACCCGGTGGGCGGCGGTGGGAGACAGCCTGCGCCGGATCCTCGAAGCCGCGGGTGCGGACGTCGCCTCGGAGTACTACATCAACGACGCCGGCGTGCAGATGGAGAAGTTCGCGCAGTCGCTCGTCGCGGCGGCGCGGAACCAGCCCGCGCCGGAGGACGGCTACGGCGGCCAGTACATCGCCGACATCGCCGCCAAGATCCTCGAAGCCGCGCCGGGTCTGGCCGACAAGCCGGACGACGAGGCACTGCCGGAGTTCCGGGAGCGCGGCTACCGGCTGATGCTCTCCGAGATCGCGGCCAGCCTGGAGAAGTTCGGCGTGCACTACGACGTCTGGTTCTCCGAGCGGAGCCTGCACGCCTCCGGCCGGGTCGACGAGGCGATCGAGACGCTGCGCACCCAGGGCCACGTCTACGAGGAGGAAGGCGCGGTCTGGCTGCGGACCACCGACTTCGGGGACGACAAGGACCGGGTCATGGTCAAGGCGGACGGGGAGAAGACCTACTTCGCCGCCGACGCCGCCTACTACCTGGACAAGCGCAGCCGCGGCTTCGACACCTGCATCTACATGCTCGGCGCCGACCACCACGGCTACATCGGCCGGCTGCGGGCGCTCGCTTCCTGCGCCGGCGACGACCCGGACGTCTCCGTCCTGGTGCTGATCGGGCAGCTGGTCAAGCTGCTGCAGGGCGGCGCAGGAACTGAAGATGTCGAAGCGGGCCGGCACGATCGTCACCCTCGAGGACATGGTCGACCTGGTCGGTGTGGACGCCGCGCGGTACACGCTCGCGCGGTCCTCGACGGACAGCCAGCTCGTCATCGACGTCGAGGAGATCACCCGGCAGGCACCGGAGAACCCGGTCTACTACGTGCAGTACGTCGCGGCCCGGACCTTTCGGGTCGCGGCGAACGCGCGCGACCTCGGCATCGAGTGGTCGGCCCCGGAGTCGTTCCGGCCGGAGCTGCTCGAGGACGACCGCGAGGCTCGGCTGCTCGCCGCGCTCGGCGACTTCCCGCGGGTTGTCGCCTCCGCCGCCGAACTGCGCGAGCCGCACCGGATCGCCCGGTATCTCGAGGAGCTGGCCGGGGTCTACCACCGGTTCTACGACGGCTGCCGGATCCTGCCCCGGGGCGAGGAAGAGGTCAGCGACCTGCACCGCGCCCGGCTCTGGCTCAACGACGCCACCCGCACCGTCATCTCCAACGGGCTGGCGATGCTCGGCGTGAGTGCGCCGGAGCGCATGTGAGCGTCGAGGAGCGTCGCGCACCCGGCCGGGCCCCGGCACGCCGACGTCGTGAACGTCGACGGGGTCGGGCCGGCGCCGCACGACCTCAACGCGCTGGACCCGATGGTGTGGCCGATGAACTTCCGTCGCGGCGACGACGGGGTCTGCAGGATGGCCGGCCTCGACGTGCGCGACCTGGCCGCCGAGTTCGGCACCCCGGTCTACCTGCTCGACGAGGCCGACTTCCGCTCCCGCGCCCGGGGCTACGCCGAGGCCTTCGCCGGCGCCGACGTCTTCTACGCCGGCAAGGCGTTCCTCTGCGGCGCGGTCGCCCGTTGGGTCGACGAGGAGGGCCTGCACCTCGACGTGTGCACCGCCGGCGAGCTCGCGGTCGCGCTGCGCGCCGGCTTCCCGGCCGAGCGGATCGCCCTGCACGGCAACAACAAGTCGGTCGCCGAGCTCGACGCCGCGCTGGAGCCGGGCGTCGGCCGGATCGTGCTCGACTCCTACTCCGAGATCGCCCGGCTCGCCGACCTCGCCGGCAGCGCGGGGTGCGCGCCCGGGTCCTGATCCGGGTCACCGTCGGCGTCGAGGCGCACACCCACGAGTTCATCGCCACCGCGCACGAGGACCAGAAGTTCGGCTTCTCGCTGGCCGGCGGGGCCGCCGCCGAGGCCGTGCGCCGGGTGCTGATGCTGCCCAGCCTCGAGCTGCGTCGGTCTGCACTCGCACATCGGCTCGCAGATCTTCGACACCGACGGCTTCGAGGTCGCCGCCGCCCGCGTGGTCGGCCTCGCCACCGCGATCCGCGACGAGCACGGCGTCGAACTGCCCGAGCTCGACCTCGGCGGCGGACTCGGGATCGCCTACACCTCCGACGACGACCCGGCCGACGTCGCCTCGATGGCCAAGTCGCTGATCGCCATCGTCGAGCGCGCCTGCGCCGGCGCGGGGCTGGCCGTGCCGCGGCTGTCGGTCGAGCCCGGCCGGGCGATCGCCGGGCCCGGCACCGTCACCCTCTACGAGGTCGGCACGGTCAAGCCGGTCGACGCTCGGCACCGGCGGAACGACCGCGGCTACGTCGCGCGTCGACGGCGGGATGAGCGACAACATCCGCACCGCGCTCTACGACGCCAGCTACACCGCCGCGCTGGTCTCGCGGGCCTCCGAGGCGGCGCCCGCGCTGTCCCGGGTGGTCGGCAAGCACTGCGAGAGCGGCGACATCGTGGTGCGCGACCTGTACCTGCCCGCGGACATCGCGCCGGGTGACCTGGTCGCGGTCGCGGCCACCGGCGCCTACTGCCGCTCGATGGCCAGCAACTACAACCTGCTGGGCCGCCCGCCGGTGGTGGCGATCGCCGACGGGGCCGCCCGGGTGATCGTCCGGCGCGAGACCGATGACGACCTGGCCCGGCTCGACGTCGGCTGAGTGGGAGAATCCGCGCATGAGTGCTGAACTGCTGCTCCAGGCCGGCCAGTGATGGCACCCATCCGCATCGGCCTGCTCGGCTGCGGCGTCGTCGGCACCGAGGTGGTCCGCCAGCTGGCCGAGCCAGGCCGACGACCTCGCCCCGCGGGTCGGCGCGCCCGCTGGAGCTGGTCGGCATCGCCGTCCGCCGCGCCAAGCGGATCCCGGAGAAGGCCGCCGAGCTGGGCGTGCCCGAGTCGCTGTTCACCACCGACGCCGCCGAGCTGGTCACCCGCGAGCGTCGACGTCGTCGTCGAGGTCATCGGCGGGATCGAGCCGGCCCGCACGCTGATGCTGTCCGCGATGAAGCACGGCGCCTCGGTGGTCAGCGCCAACAAGGCGCTGCTCGCCGAGGACGGCGCCACCCTCCACGCCGCGGCCGAGAGCCGGCGTCGACCTCTACTACGAGGCGTCGGTCGCCGGTGCCATCCCGCTGCTGCGCCCGCTGCGCGAGTCGCTGGTCGGCGACCAGGTCAACCGGGTGCTCGGCATCGTCAACGGCACCACCAACTACATCCTGTCCCGGATGGACGAGACCGGCGCCGGCTTTCACGAGGCGCTGGAGGAGGCGACCGCGCTCGGTTACGCCGAGGCCGATCCGACCGCCGACGTCGAGGGCTTCGACGCCGCGGCCAAGGCCGCGATCCTGGCCGGCCTCGCGTTCCACACCCGGGTCACCGCGGCGGACGTCCACCGCGAGGGCATCACCGAGGTCAGCTGCCGCCGACGTCGCCAGCGCCGAGGCGATGGGCTGCGTCATCAAGCTGCTCGCGATCTGCGAGCTCTCAGCGCCGACGGCTCCAGCCATCGGCGTGCGCGTCCACCCGGCGATGATCCCGCGCTCGCACCCGCTGGCCGGGGTCGGCGACGCGTTCAACGCGGTGTTCGTCGAGGCCGCCTCGGCCGGCCAGATCATGTTCTACGGCCGCGGCGCCGGCGGCGCGCCGACCGCGAGCGCGGTGCTCGGCGACCTCGTCGCCGTCGCCCGCCACCGGGTGGTCGGCGGGCGCGGGCCGGGGGAGTCGGCCTACGCGGAGCTCGCCATCCACCCGATCGGCGAGACCCCCACCCGGTACTACGTCAGCCTCGACGTCGCCGACAAGCCCGGCGTGCTGGCCCAGGTCGCGGCCGCGTTCGCCGAGCACAACGTCTCCATCCAGACGGTGCGTCAGGACGGGCACGGGGACGACGCGACCCTCGTGATCGTCACCCACCGCGCGCCGGACGCCGCGCTGGCGGCGACGGTGGCACATTTGCGCACCATGGATGCAGTCCGGGCTGTCGCGAGTGTCATGCGCGTCGAGGGGGACCTCGAGTCGTGATGACCAGTGAGCAGAGCATGAACACCGTGATGACCCATCAGTGGCGGGGTCTGATCGAGGAGTACCGGGACCGCCTGCCGGTCACCGCGGCGACGCCCATCGTGACGCTGCGCGAGGGCGGCACCCCGCTGGTGCCCGCGCCGGTGATCTCGGAGCTGACCGGGTGCGAGGTGCACCTCAAGGTCGAGGGCGCCAACCCGACCGGGTCCTTCAAGGACCGCGGCATGACGATGGCGATCTCCAAGGCCGCCGAGGAGGGCGCCAAGGCCGTCATCTGCGCCTCGACCGGCAACACCAGCGCCAGTGCCGCCGCCTACGCGGTGCGCGCCGGCATGGTCTGCGCGGTGCTCGTCCCGCAGGGCAAGATCGCGCTGGGCAAGATGAGCCAGGCCCTCGTGCACGGCGCGCGCATGCTGCAGGTCGACGGCAACTTCGACGACTGCCTGACCCTGGCGCGCGACCTGTCCGAGCACTACCCGGTCGCGCTGGTCAACTCGGTGAACCCGTTCCGCATCGAGGGCCAGAAGACCGCGGCCTTCGAGATCGTCGACGTGCTCGGCGACGCCCCCGACGTCCACGTGCTGCCGGTCGGCAACGCCGGCAACATCACCGCCTACTGGAAGGGCTACAGCGAGTACTACGACCGACGGCCTGGCCACCCGCCGGCCGCGGATGTTCGGCTTCCAGGCCGCCGGCGCGGCGCCGATCGTCTACGGTGAGATCGTGAAGAGCCCGCAGACGATCGCGACCGCGATCCGGATCGGCAACCCCGCGTCCTGGGACTCCGCGGTCGCCGCGCGCGACGAGTCCGGCGGCCGCATCGAGGCAGTGACCGACCGTCAGATCCTCGCGGCGTACCGGCTGCTCGCCTCCCGCGAGGGCGTGTTCGTGGAGCCGGCGTCGGCAGCCAGCGTCGCCGGTCTGCTGCACGCCCGCGAGAACAACTGGCTCGAACCCGGCGTGCAGGTGGTCTGCACCGTGACCGGCAACGGCCTCAAGGACCCGGAGTGGGCGATCGCCGGCGCACCGGCGCCGGTCACCGTGCCGATCGACGCCGCCGCCGCGGCCGAGAAGCTCGGCCTGGTCTGACCTCCCGTATGCCGACCGGATGACACCGCCGACCGCGCCGGCTTACCGCTCCGACGCCGTCCGGGTCCGGGTACCGGCCAGCAGCGCCAACCTCGGCCCCGGCTTCGACTGCTTCGGGCTCGCGCTCGAGTCTGCACGACGTGGTCGAGGTGCCGGTGATCGCCGAGCGGCCTCGAGCTGTCGGTGGACGGCGAGGGCGCGCACACGGTCCGGCGCGACGCCCGGCACCTGGTGGTCCGCGCCATCCACGAGTGCTTCGACCGGATGGGCGGTTCGCCCCGCGGGCGTGCGGGTGCACTGCCGCAACGCGATTCCGCACGGGCGCGGGCTGGGGTCGTCCTCCGCCGCGATCGTCGCCGGCATCGTCGCGGCCCGGGCGTTGTGCCTCGACGGCGGCGAACGCCTCGACGACGCGGGACTGTTGCGCCTGGCCACCGAGATCGAGGGCCACCCGGACAACGTGGCCGCGGCCCTGGTCGGCGGATTCACGCTGGCCTGGATGCGAACCTGAAGGCGCCCGGCTGATCCGGCTCGACCCGTCGCCGGAGGTCGCGCCGGTGGTCTTCGTGCCGGACGACCGAACTGTCGACGCGCAAGGCCCGCGGCCTGCTGCCGAAGTCCGTCCCGCATGCCGACGCCGCCGCGAACGCCGGCCCGCGCCGCGCTGCTGGTCGAGGCGCTGACCCGCAGTCCCGGACCTGCTGCTGGTGGCCACCGAGGACCGGCTGCACCAGGACTACCGCGGGCCCGCGATGCCCGCCAGCCTCGACCTGGTGAAGCGGCTGCGCGCGGACGGCGTCCCGGCCACGGTCTCCGGTGCCGGTCCCGACCGTGCTCGCCCTGGCCACGCCCGGACTCGGCGGAGCGGGTGGCGAAGCTCGGCGGCGACGGGTGGCGCGTCCTGCGCCTGTCCGTCGACCCCGCCGGAGCCACCGTGTTATCGTGACCACGCACCTAGGCGCGCCGAGATTTCTGGCGCTTGCCGTGTTGAATCTCCCCCTTGAGAACCTCACGAAGCGTGCGTTGATCCTGGGCATTTCCTGACACCGGATCACTCTGCGCCGTGGTGCTGTTCCGTCAAGTACCGACCTGGCATGCCCATGTGCATGAGGTCCGGAAGGACAAGAAGCTAGTGACAGAAACCACAGATCTCGTTGAGTCCGGCGCACCCGCCAAGAAGCGCCGCGGCGAGGGACTGAGCAGCATGCTGCTGCCCGAACTGCGGGCAATGGCCGCGGGCATGGGCATCACCGGCACGGCCCGGATGCCCAAAGGCCAACTGATCGAGGCCATCACCGCAGGCAAGTCCGGAGGCTCCGCCCCGGCCAAGGCCCCGGCGGCAAAGGCCGCCGACAAGGGCGCCGGGGAGGCGCCCGCTCCGGCCCGCGCCTCCCGTCGCGCCGAGCGCCCGGCGGCCGCTCCGGCCGCTCCGGCCGAGAGCGCCCCGGCGGACAGCGCACCCGCCGACCGTGCATCCGCCGACCGTGCATCCGCCGACCGTGCGACCCGCCGACCGTGCACCCGCCGACCGTGCATCCACGGACAGCGCGCCCACCGACTCCGGCGACGGCGCCTCCTTCGAGCAGCGTGACCGCGGCGAGCGCCGCGAGCGCCAGCGTGACCGCCAGCGCAACCGCGGTGACCGTCCCGACCGCGGGGACCGGCCCGACCGTGGCGACCGTCCCGACGGCTCCGGCCCGGGCAATCGCGACGGCGGCAACCGCGACCGCGACAGCGGCCCGCGCAGCAACCAGCGCACCGACCAGCGCAGTGACCCGCCGCACCGACCAGCGCAGTGATCCGGCCGCGCTGACCCCCGGGGTGACCAGCGCCCCAACCAGCGCGACGACCGCGACAACGGCCCGCGCGACGACGATGACGACGACGGCGAGGGCGGCGGTCGCCGCCGCCGTCGCGGCCGCTACCGCGACCGCCAGCGCCCCACCCGCCCCGGTGGACGTGGCCCGGGCGGCTACGAGCCGGCCGAGGTCGAGATCTCCGAGGACGACGTCCTGATCCCGGTCGCCGGCATCCTCGACATCCTCGACAACTACGCGTTCGTGCGGACCAGCGGCTACCTGCCGGGCCCGAACGACGTCTACGTCTCGCTCGCCCAGGTCCGCAAGTCCGGGCTGCGCAAGGGCGACGCGGTCACCGGCGCGGTGCGCCAGCCGCACGACGGCGAGCGCCGGGAGAAGTTCAACGCCGCTGGTCCGCCTGGACACCATCAACGGCATGGACCCGGAGAAGGCGCGCGACCGCACCGAGTTCAGCAAGCTGACCCCGCTCTACCCGCAGGACCGCCTGCGCCTGGAGCACGACGCGCTGCAGCTCACCACCCGGGTCATCGACCTGGTCGCCCCGATCGGCAAGGGCCAGCGCGGCCTGATCGTCTCGCCGCCGAAGGCGGGCAAGACGATGGTGCTGCAGGCGATCGCGAACGCGATCACCCGCAACAACCCCGAGACCCACCTCATGGTCGTGCTCGTCGACGAGCGCCCCGAAGAGGTCACCGACATGCAGCGCTCGGTCAAGGGCGAGGTCATCGCCTCGACCTTCGACCGTCCGGCCGAGGACCACACCACGATCGCCGAGCTGGCCATCGAGCGGGCCAAGCGCCTGGTCGAGCTCGGCCACGACGTGGTCGTCCTGCTCGACTCGATCACCCGCCTGGGCCGCGCCTACAACCTGGCCGCCCCGGCGTCGGGCCGGATCCTGTCCGGCGGTGTCGACTCGACCGCGCTCTACCCGCCGAAGCGCTTCTTCGGCGCCGCCCGCAACATCGAGGACGGCGGCTCGCTGACGATCCTCGCCACCGCCCTGGTCGAGACCGGCTCCCGCATGGACGAGGTCATCTTCGAGGAGTTCAAGGGCACCGGGAACATGGAGCTCAAGCTCGACCGCAAGCTCGCCGACAAGCGGATCTTCCCGGCGGTCGACGTCGACGCGTCCGGCACCCGCAAGGAAGAGCTGCTGATGTGCCCAGGAGGAGCTGGCGATCGTCTGGAAGCTGCGCCGGGTGCTGTCCGGCCTGGACGACCAGCAGGCCATCGAGCTGCTGCTGGACCGGCTGCGCAAGACCAAGACCAACATCGAGTTCCTCATGCAGGTCCAGAAGACGACCCCGGGCGCCGCGGGGCGACATCGGCGAGGAATGACCGGGCTGGCGTCCGCGTTTGGGTGGACGCCAGCTCACCTGGCACACTGATCGGCCGGTTCCGGTTCACGTCGACGGCGTCCAGCCCCGGCGACCCGGCGCCATCGAGATTCAGGAGCGCGTCATGAAGCCCGACATCCACCCGAGCTACGGCGAGACCGAGGTCACCTGTACCTGCGGCGCCACGTTCGTCACCCGCAGCACCGCGAAGAACGGCATCATCCACGCCGACGTCTGCTCGCAGTGCCACCCGTTCTACACGGGCAAGCAGAAGATCCTCGACACCGGCGGCCGCGTCGCCCGGTTCGAGAAGCGCTTCGGCAAGAGACAGCGACAAGTAGCTCCACTGACGCCGGCGCGCGACCCCCGTGGTCGCGTCGCCGGCGTCGTTGTCGTGTCCGGACCAGCGCCGACGAAGGGAGGCCAGGACGTGTTCGACGACCGTCAACGATCTGCTCGCCGAGTACGCCGAGCTCGAGAAGCGGCTGGCCGACCCGGCCGTGCACGCCGACGCGGGCGCGGCCCGCAAGCTGGGCCGCCGCTACGCCGAGCTGGGCCCGATCGTCGCCGCGTACCACGCCTGGAACCAGGTCGGCGAGGACGTCGACGCGGCCATCGAGCTGGCCGCCGAGGACGACTCGTTCGAGGCCGAGATCCCGGAGCTGACCGCGCGCCGCGAGGAGCTGGGCGAGAAGCTGCGCCACCTGCTGCTGCCGCGCGACCCGAACGACGGCAAGGACGTCATCGTCGAGGTCAAGGCGGGGGAGGGCGGCGCAGGAGTCGGCGCTGTTCGCCGGCGACCTGCTGCGGATGTACCTGCGCTACGCGGAGCGCCGCGGCTGGAAGACCGAGATGCTCGACGCCACCGAGTCCGACCTCGGCGGCTACAAGGACGTCTCGATGGCGGTCAAGGCGCGCGCGTCCGACCCGGACGGGGTGTGGGACCGGCTCAAGTTCGAGGGCGGCGTGCACCGGGTGCAGCGCGTGCCGGTCACCGAGTCGCAGGGCCGGATCCACACCTCCGCGGCCGGCGTCCTGGTGCTGCCGGAGGCCGAGGACGTCGACGTCGAGCTCGACCCGAACGACCTGCGCATCGACGTCTTCCGCTCCTCGGGCCCCGGCGGGCAGAGCGTCAACACCACCGACTCCGCGGTCCGGATCACCCACATCCCGACCGGCATCGTCGTCTCGTGCCAGAACGAGAAGAGCCAGCTGCAGAACAAGGAGCAGGCGATGCGCATCCTGCGCGCGCGGCTGCTCGCGGCCGCGCAGGAGGAGGCCGACAAGGAGGCCGGTGACCTGCGCAAGAGCCAGGTCCGCACCGTCGACCGCTCCGAGCGGATCCGCACCTACAACTACGCGGAGAACCGGATCTCCGACCACCGGGTCGACTTCAAGGCCTACAACCTCGACCAGGTGCTCGACGGCGATCTGGACGCGGTCATCGATGCCTGCATCGCCGGCGACCAGGCCGCCGCGCTCTCCGGTGACGACTGAGCCGTTGAGCACTGAGCCCCTGCGCCCGGCGCTCGCCGCCGCGGCCCGCCGGCTGAGCGAGGCCGGGGTCGCCTCGCCCCGCACCGACGCGGAGGAACTCGCCGCGCACCTGCTCGGCGTCGCCCGCGGCGACCTGATCCGGCACGAGCTGATCGAGGCGCAGGCCTACGCCGATCTGATCGAGGCGCGGGCGGCCCGTCACCCGCTGCAGCACCTCACCGGGGTCGCCCACTTCCGGCACGTGAGCCTCGCCGTGGGTCCAGGTGTGTTCGTGCCGCGCCCGGAGACCGAGGTGATGGTGGGTCAGATGATCGAGCGCGCCCGGGAGCTGCCCGCCGGCGCGGTCGCCGTCGACCTGTGCGCCGGCTCCGGGGCGATCGCGCTGGCCCTGGCCACCGAGGTGCCCGGCCTGACTGTTCACGCGGTCGAGCTCGATCCGGGGGCCCTGGCCTGGGCCCGGCGCAATCTGAACGGCAGCGGAGTGCGGCTGCACCAGGGGGATGTGGCCGACGCCCTGCCCGAGCTCGACGGGGCGGTCGACCTCGTGGTGTCCAACCCGCCCTACATCCCGCTGGCGGCGTGGGAATCGGTCGCGGTGGAGGCGCGGGACCACGACCCCGCACCTGCGCTGTGGGGCGGCGGGGACGACGGACTGGACGTCGTCCGCGCGGTCGAGCGCACGGCCGGGCGCCTGTTGCGGTCGGGCGGGCACGTCGCCGTCGAGCATGCGGATGTGCAAGGTGAGGCAGTCGTGGAGATCTTCGCGCGGACCGGACGGTGGGCCCAGGTGCGCGGACACCAGGACCTCACCGAGCGAGACCGCTTCGTCACCGCGCTTCGAGTCTGATTTCTCACCGGTCCCCGTTTGGCGCGCCGCCCGATCCGGGCCTAGCGTGTCTCCTCAGCGCCATTCCTCCAGCAGCGATGCGGCGCATGGTCCCCGGAAAAACCAGCGAGAGGTAAGACCCTTGTCGCAGTCCTACGACTGCGCCGACCCCGACGCACGCGCGGCCGGCCTGGCCGCCGCCAGTGCCGCCGTCGGGGCCGGTCGTCTCGTCGTCCTGCCCACCGACACCGTCTACGGGCTCGGTGCCGATGCCTTCACCCCGGCGGCGGTGGCCGCCCTGCTCGCCGCCAAGGGCCGCGGGCGCGACATGCCGGTGCCGGTGCTCATCGGCTCCATGCGAACACTGGACGGGATCGCCGCGCGGATCAGCGACGCGGCCCGCGAACTGGTCGAGGCATTCTGGCCGGGTGGCCTGACCATCGTCTGCCACCAGCAGCCGTCGCTGAGCTGGGACCTCGGCGATGCCGCGCAGACCGTCGCCGTCCGGATGCCGCTGCACCCGGTCGCGCTCGACCTGCTCAAGTCCACCGGCCCGATGGCGGTCAGCAGCGCCAACCGGACCGGTATGCCGCCGGCGACCACGGCCATCGAGGCGCGCAGCCAGCTGGGCAACGACGTGGAGGTCTACCTCGACGGCGGCCCGACCGAGGACACCGTCCCGTCCACCATCGTGGATGTCACGGGCGCCCGGCCCCGGGTGCTGCGGGCCGGGCACATCAGTCTCGAGGACCTCCGGTCGGTGGTCGCCGACATCGAGGTCGCCCCGTGAGTCGTCCACTGGCGAGCGGCGCGTGACGCCGGCGCTCTTCAGCGTCCTTTTCGTTTCGACCGGGAACGTGTGCCGTTCCCCGCTCGCCGAGGGGATCCTGCGCACCCAGCTGGCGGCCGCGCTGGGGACCGAGGCGCGCACGTTCCGGTGCGAGAGCGCCGGCACCTGGGGACACGTGGGCGCGACGATGGAGCCGCATGCGGCGACGGTGCTCCGCGAGCGCGGTGCCGATCCCGAGGGCTTCAGCGCGCGCGAACTGGGCCCGGATCAGGTACTGGCCGCCGATCTGATCCTCGGGGCGACCCGGGAGCACCGCGAGCAGGTCCGCCTGCTGGATCCCTACGCGGTCGGCCGGACCTTCAGCCTGCGTGAGTTCGCCCGCTTCGCCCATGACGTGGACCCGGCCACGCTTCCCTCCGGAGATCCGGCCACCCGCGCCCGGGCGCTCGTGGACCGGGTGGCGATGGCGCGCACCCCGCGGCCCGGGCCCGGGCAGGCCGACGACGACATCCCGGACCCGCTCGGAGCACCGCTGCACGTGTTCCGGCTCTCAGCCGACGCGATCGCCGACGGACTGTCCGCGCTGGTCGAGCCGCTCAGCGGCGCGTCCACCGCCGGGCGTCGAAGGCACTCCACCGGCTAGCTCTGTGAAATAAAGAGGCGTGCGCGAGTACCTGCTCACGTTGCTCGTCGCCGCTGCTGCCACCTACCTGACGACCGGGGTGGTCCGCCGAGCGGCCATTTCGGGCGGCGTGATGGCGGCGGTACGTGACCGGGACGTGCATGCGGTCCCGACGCCCCGGATGGGTGGGGTCGCGATGCTCGTCGGCCTCATCGCCGGCCTGGTCGTCGCCTCAGAACTGCCGTTCCTGTCCCGGGAGCTGTTCGCGAACTCGCGCGACCCGTGGGCCCTGCTGGCCGGGGCCACGATCATCTGCGCGCTCGGTGTGGTCGACGACAAGTGGGGCCTGGACGCGGTCACCAAGCTGGCCGGTCAGGTGCTGGCCGCCGGTGTGATGGTCGTGCTGGGCATCCAGATGACCTACCTGCCGATTCCCGGCACCACGATCGTGCTCGACGCCAGCTCCGGGTTCCTGCTCTCGGTGCTGATCGTCGTCGCGACGATCAACGCGGTGAACTTCGTCGACGGCCTCGACGGTCTGCTGGCCGGGATCGCCCTGGTGTCGGCGCTGGCCTTCTTCTCCTACACCTACCTGCTCTCCATCGAGCAGCACTTCGACCGCGCCATCTCGCCCTCGCTGTTCTCGGCGCTGCTGGCCGGGATGTGTCTGGGCTTCCTGCCGCACAACTTCTACCCGGCGCGGATCTTCATGGGGGACTCCGGCTCGATGCTGATCGGGCTGGTGCTGGCCGCGTCCACGGTCAGCTTCGCCGGGCAGATCGACTTCGGAGCGGTGGAGAAGTCCGAGGACGTCTCACCCGCGCTGCTGCCGCTGATCCTGCCGTTCGCCGCGATCGCGGCCCCGTTCCTGGACCTCGTGCTCGCGGTGATCAGACGCACGATGAGCGGCCGGTCCCCGTTCGCCCCGGACAAGCAGCACCTGCACCACCGCCTGCTGGAGATCGGGCACTCGCACCGCGGGGCGGTGTTGATCATGTACTTCTGGTCCGCGCTGATCGCCTTCGGCGTGCTGGGGCTTTCCCTGCTCGGTGACGCCCTGTGGGGACTGCTGGCGGTGGTGGCCCTCGTGGTGGTGGGCGTCCTGTTGCTGCGTGGCCCGCTGCGTTCCGAGCCCGCGGAGGAACTCCCGCCGGTCCCGTGACGGCCGGCCCGACCGGCGATCACCAGGGTGTGATCTGGGCCTCCCACCCCGCGGCGAAACGCGCAGTTCAACGGATGGTAGTTTCCACCCCGAAAGCGCGGCTTGCTCGAGGCCGGCGCGCATCCTGATCGGCCACGGCGCGGTGGCTGGTGGTGCCGACTCCCGGAAAGGACCCTGGGTTGACTTCCGACGTGGCGATCGACGCTGACGTGTCGACTGACGCCGAGGCGCCCCTCGTCAGCCGCCGGGCGGTGGTTCGGCAGTACCTGGACGTGGTTCTGCTCGCCGTCGCCCTGGTCCCGGCCATCGAACTCGGAGCGCCCGCTCTCGGGTTCTGGCTCGGTGCCGGCGGCTGGATCCTGCAGCGGTGGCTCGCCATCTACGACCGGCGCTGGACCGGCAAGGCGGCTGACCCGGTCAAGCGACTCGCCATCACCCTCGGCGAAGCCTTCGGGCGGATCTGGCTGTTGGCCGGCGTGATCGTGCTCTCGAGTGTGCTCGGCGAGCGCGAGGACGGCCTGACCGCCGCGGTCGTCATCTTCGCGGCCTACTCCGTGGCCTTTGTCATCCGGCTCCTCTCCGGGCCGCCCGGAAAGAAGGCGGCCGCATGAGCGTCGACACCAGCGTGACCCCAGAAAAGCAGGAGACCCCGGCGAAGGCTGACTCCCCGAAGACTGACTCCCCGAAAAAGGGCATGACCCAGGGGAAGAAGATCGCCTACGGGGTCATCGCCGTCTACGTCATCGGCCTCGCCGTCATCATCGGCGCGTACGGCCTCAGTGGCGAGAAGGACGAGAACTTCAGCATCGTCGAGCCGTTCCACGTCACGACGTGGGTGTCGCTGCCCGGGCCGATGGACTTCAACAAGGGCGTCCTCTACCTGCTGCTGACCACGGTCATCACGGTGGGCGTTCTGCTGTGGGTCTCCTCGCGGATGACGACGGGGAAGCCGAACCGGACCCAGACGGCCGTCGAGTCCATGTACGACCTCATCCGGCGCATGACGCGCGAGAACATGGATGAGGAGATGGCGAAGAAGTACTTCCCCCTCGTCTTCAGTCTCTTCGTCTTCATCCTGGTCACGAACCTGCTCGGGTACCTCCCGCTGCCCGTCAACACGGCGCACGAGTTCGACAACGGATTCCCGTCGTTCCAGATCTACGCCGCGAACACCAACGTGGCGATGCCGTTCATTCTCGCGCTCGGGGTGTTCCTCGCCTACAACTACGAGGGCTTCAAGCACCAGGGCTTCCGCGGCTACATCAAGAGCCTGGTCCCGTCCGGTGTCAGCACGGGCATGCTGTTCATGCTGTATCCGCTGGAGATCCTGTCGCACATCCTGCGGTTGCTCTCGCTGGCCGTCCGGTTGTGGGCCAACCTCCTCGCCGGCCACATGCTCATCGCCTTCATGTCGGGTGACCTGGCCGTGCTGCTGGGGATGCCGGCCCTCGCCTGGATCACCCTGCCTCTCGGGGTGGCGCTCTTTGTCTTCGAGTGCGCCCTGATCGCCGGGCTGCAAGCCTTCATCTTTGCCATCTTGACCTGCATCTACATCGGCGGAGCAACCCGCAGCCACTAGCTCTAAGGAGTTCCATGTCAGCCGTACTCACCGCGTTCAACGCCGCCACCGAAGGCGCTGCGGTCGACCCCACCACCTACGGCCAGAAGGCCGGTCGGGCGATCGCCCTCGGCGCTGGTGCCGGTGGCGGAGCGGCCGGTGCCGGTGCCGGCATCGGCATGCTCTTCGGCAAGGTCGTCGAGTCCGTGGCCCGCCAGCCGGAGATGAAGGACGAGATCGCCTCCATCCAGTGGCTGGGCTTCGCGCTCACCGAGGCCTGCTTCTTCTACGGTCTCGTCGGCGGCTTCATCGCCTTCTTCCTCTAGGCGAAGGAGATCTCCGCCGTGTTGGCCACCTTGTTGTCCGCATCCGAATCCGAGACGGGTGAGGAAGAGTCGACGACCTGGTTGATCACGCCCGATGTCGGGCTGACCGTGTGGACGTTGCTCGTCTTCTCGATCACGATGGTCATCCTGATCAAGGCGGTCTTCCCCAAGATCCGCGAAGCCCTCGACCGGCGCGCCGAGATCATTGCGGAATCGATCTCCGCGGCCGAGCGGACCCGCGTCGAGGCTGACGCGATCCTCGCCGAGTACCGTGAGCGCCTGGCCGAGGCGCGCAAGCAGGCCGACGAGATCGTGGAGCGTGCCCGCCAGACCGCGACCGTCTACGAGCAGGAAGCGCGCGCCGCGGCGAACACGCGGGGCGAGCAGATGCTGGAGCAGACGCGCCGGGACCTCGAGATCGAGGGCCGCCGCATGATCGACGAGATCATGCGCGACGTCGCGGACCTGACGGTGCTGGCCACCGAGCGGGTCACCCGCAAGACGCTGACCGATGCCGATCAGCGGCAACTGGTCGAGGACGCTCTGTCCGACCTGGACCTCACCGCCCTTGTGGGCGGGCGGACCAGAGAGTCCTGATGGAAGAGCTGGCGCAGGTCTACGCGAGGGCGCTGTTCGAGGCCGCCTCCGAGGCGGACATCCTCGACACGATCAAGGAGCAGCTCTCGCAGTTCGTCGACGCCCTGGACGGCAACCGTGAGCTCCAGGTCTTCTTCTTCTCCCCGTACTTCTCCACGGCCGAGAAGAAGAGCGGCCTGAGCCGCACGGTGTCCGACGCGAACCCGACCTTCATGAACTTCCTCGAGACCCTGATCGAGCGTCACCGGATGCCGGTGATCTTCCGGGTCCGGGAGCGCTACAACACGCTCTGGGACCGAGAGAACAAGGTGCTCCCCGTCGAGGTGACCACCGCGGTGCCGCTGGACGACGCGACGGTGGCCAGCATCGGCGACCGCATCGGCCGGGAGACCGGCAACAAGATCCAGCTGACCAGCGTGGTCGACCCGGACGTCGTCGGAGGGATGGTGCTCCGCGTGGGCAACACCGTTCTCGACGCGTCGATCAGAAACAGACTCAACCAACTTCGCAAGCAAGTTTCCAAGGCGCGCGTCGGTTCGCCCTTGGCATCGCAGGTCAAGGAGCCAACCAGTGCGAATTAACGCTGACGAGATCACCTCAATCCTCAAGAGCCGCATCCAGGGCCTCGACAGCTCGAGCGCGGACCTGACCGAGGTTGGCACCGTCCTGTCGGTCGCGGACGGCATCTGCCGCATCCACGGGCTCGAGAACTGCATGTCGTTCGAGATGCTCAAGTTCCCGCACGACGTCACCGGCCTGGCCCTGAACCTGGAGTCGGACAACGTCGGTGCGGTGCTGTTCGGTGACTGGAAGAAGATCGTCGAGGGCGACACCGTCAAGCGCACCAAGCGCCTGCTGGAGATTCCCGTCGGCGAGGACATGCTCGGCCGGATCGTCGACCCCCTGGGCAACCCGCTCGACGGCAAGGGCGACATCCGCGCCGCCGGCACCCGGCCGGTCGAGTTCAAGGCGCCCGGCGTCGTCTACCGCCAGCCGGTCCGCGAATCGATGCTCACCGGCCTGAAGGCCGTCGACTCGATGATCCCGATCGGCCGTGGCCAGCGCGAGCTCATCATCGGCGACCGCGGCACGGGCAAGACGGCCATCGCGATCGACACGATCATCAACAACAAGGACCGCGACCTGGTCTCGGTCTACGTCGCGATCGGGCAGCGCAAGGCCACCGTGGCCGGCCTGGCCCGGGTCCTCGAAGACGCCGATGCCCTCAAGAACACGATCATCGTGATGGCCGCGGCCGACGAGGCGGCGCCGATCAAGTTCCTGGCGCCCTACGCGGGCTGCGCGATGGCCGAGTACTTCCTCTACAAGGGCCAGGCGGCGCTGGCGGTCTACGACGACCTCACCAAGCACGCGTACGCCTACCGCCAGATGTCCCTCCTGCTGCGCCGCCCGCCCGGCCGCGAGGCCTACCCCGGCGACGTCTTCTACCTGCACTCGCGGCTGCTGGAGCGTTCGGTCAAGCTGGCCGACGACGTGACCGACCCGATGACGGGGCAGAAGATCCAGGGTGGTGGGTCCCTGACCGCCCTGCCGATCATCGAGACCCAGGCCGGTGACGTCTCGGCCTACATCCCGACCAACGTCATCTCCATCACCGACGGGCAGATCTTCCTCGAGCCCCGCCTGTTCAACTCGGGCGTACGGCCGGCCATCAACGTCGGTATCTCGGTCTCCCGCGTCGGCGGTAGCGCCCAGATCACCCCGATGCGAAAGGTCGCCGGAAAGCTGAAGGGCGAGCTGTCCCAGTACCGCGAGCTCCAGGCCTTCGCCCAGTTCGGCTCCGAGCTCGACGCCGACACCCAGGCCACGCTGGCCCGCGGTGAGCGTCTGGTGAAGACGCTCAACCAGCCCGAGCGCGCACCGGTGCCGGTCGAGGAGCAGGTCGTCCAGATCTACGCGGCCACGAACGGCTACCTGGACCGCATCGCGGTCGACAAGGTCGAGCGCTTCCTGGTCGAACTGAGTGAGCGGTCCCGGGGCAATCACTCCGACCTGCTCAAGCAGATCGCGGCCGGGGAGTGGGGCGGCGACGTCGAGGCCGGCGTCAAGACCGCGGTCAAGCAGTTCGCGGACGACTTCGGCTACGACTTCGACGAAGAGGGCCAGCCCATCGAAGAAGCCCGGGTCGGCTGAGCATGGCCTCGCAACGCGACGTTCGTAACCGGGTCGCCTCGGTCAAGAACATCGAGACGATCACCAGCGCGATGGCGATGGTCGCCGCGGCGCGGCTGCGCCGTGCCGAGATGCGGATCGAGGCGTTGCGGCCGTACGCCGGCGGCGTCCGCTTGATGACCCGTCGCGCCGCGCAGGCGGCAGGGACGGTCGAGGCGGTGCCGCTGCTCCAGGAGCACGAGGAGGTGCGCACCGTCGGTCTGCTGCTCGTTGCCGGTGACCGCGGCCTCGCGGGTGCGTTCAACTCCAACATCGTGCGGACCGGGATCGCCGCGGGTCGCGAGTACGAAGCCGCCGGCAAGCGGGTTCTCTACTTCGCCTCGGGCCGGCGCGTGGCCTCGTCGCTGACCTTCCGCGGTTTGCCGCTCGTGGAGGCCTTCACCGGCTACACGGACCGCCCCAGCTACACCGACGCCCGTCACATCGGCCGTCGTCTTGTCACCGCCTTCCTCGACAACGAAGTCGACCAGGTGGAGGTCATCTACAACGGGTACCGCTCGGCGATCGTGCAGACGGTGACCCGGGAGACGCTGCTCCCGATCGCGCGGGCAACCGTCGATGCGGGCGACGAGGCCGAGGAAGCAGACGCGGAGCCGAAGCTGCGCTCGCGTCCCGAGTACGAGCCCGACGCGGTCTCCGTGTTGAAGCGGCTCGTCCCGGACTACGTCGAGATCTCGATCTACCGGGCGCTCCTCGAATCCACCGCGTCGGAGCACGGCGCACGGATGACCGCAATGCGCAACGCCTCGGACAACGCCAAAGAGCTGATCCAGGACTTGACGTTGCAGATGAACCGCGCGCGCCAGGCGGCGATCACGCAAGAAATCATGGAAGTTGTCGCCGGGGCCGAGGGCGTCTCCTAGTTGCCGGACATCACAACTTCAGGACAGCTAAGTCTCTTAGGCGATATGGCAGTGACAGAAGGAGCACCGGTGACCACCACCACCGAGAACGTCGGACGGATCGAAGCCATTCAGGGCGTTGTGATCGAGGCGGTGTTCCCTGACAAGCTGCCCGAGATCTACTCCGCGGTGAACATCCGGCGTCCCGAGGGCTCCGTCGAGGGCGAGTACCTGGTCTGCGAGGTTCAGCAGCACCTGGGCGACGACCGCGTACGCGCCGTGGCGCTCGACACCACGGACGGCATCGCCCGTGGCGCCGAGGTCATCGACACGGGTGCCCCCATCCGGGTTCCCGTCGGCCGCGAGACGCTGGGCCGCATCTTCAACCTGCTGGGCGAGCCGCTCGACGAGGGCAAGCCGATCTCGAGCGACATCGAGCGCTGGCCGATCCACCGTCCCGCCCCGACCATCGAGGCGGTCATGCCGACCACCGAGATGTTCGAGACCGGGATCAAGGTCATCGACCTGCTGGCGCCGTACGCCAAGGGCGGCAAGGTCGGGCTGTTCGGTGGTGCCGGTGTCGGCAAGACCGTCATCATCCAGGAACTCATCAACAACCTGGCCCAGCAGCACGGTGGTCTGTCCGCCTTCTGCGGCGTCGGCGAGCGTTCCCGTGAGGGCAACGACCTCTGGCTGGAGATGAAGGAATCCGGCGTCATCGACAAGACGATGCTGGTCTTCGGTCAGATGAACGAGCCGCCCGGCGCCCGTATGCGCGTCGCGCTCACCGGTCTGACGATGGCGGAGTACTTCCGTGACCAGGAGGGTCAGGACGTCCTCCTCTTCATCGACAACATCTTCCGGTTCGTGCAGGCCGGTTCCGAGGTCTCCGCGCTCCTCGGCCGCATGCCCTCCCAGGTCGGTTACCAGCCGACGCTGGAGTCCGAGATGGGCGAGCTGCAGGAGCGCATCACCTCGACCCGCAAGGGTTCGGTCACCTCGGTCCAGGCGATCTACGTCCCCGCCGACGACCTGACCGACCCGGCGCCGGCCTCGGCCTTCGCCCACCTCAACGCAACCACCGTGCTCTCGCGGTCGATCGCCGAGAAGGGCATCTACCCGGCCGTCGACCCGCTCGACTCGACCTCGACGATCCTCAAGGCCGACATCCTGGGCGCCGAGCACTTCCAGGTGGCCAACGAGGTCAAGCAGGTGCTCCAGCGCTACAAGGAGCTCCAGGACATCATCGCCATCCTCGGTATCGACGAGCTCTCCGACGAGGACAAGGTCGTCGTCACCCGCGCCCGCAAGCTGGAGCGTTTCCTCTCCCAGCCGTTCCACGTGGCCGAGCAGTTCACCGGTACCCCGGGCGTCTTCGTCCCGATCGCCGAAACGATTCGTGGCTTCAAGGAGATCCTCGCCGGTACCCACGACGAGCTCCCGGAGCGCGCGTTCTACATGAAGGGCACCATCGACCAGGTGGTCAAAGACGCGCGCGGCGAGTCCTGATGGCTCACGCCAAGTTTCCGACGAGGATCCTCACCCCGGACGGCGAGGTCTTCAGCGGCGACGTGGAGATGGTGTCGACGCGCACCACTCTGGGCCTGATCAGCATCCTGGCCCGGCACTCGCCGCTGCTGGGCACGCTCGAACCGACCGAGCTGCGCCTGCACAAGGGCGAGGGCGAGATCGCGCGGTACGCGCAGTCCGAGGGGTACCTGCAGGTCGGCCAGAACCAGGCGCTCCTGCTCGTCGAAGAGGTGCACCCGGTCGACAAGCTGGACGTCGAGGACCTGCGTAAGCGCCTGCGGGAGGCCGAGGAGGCCATCGCGGCAGCCACGGAGGGCACCGAGGTGCACCGGGCCGCCGTGCAGGACAAGCAGCGCTGGGAAGTCTTCCTGAAGATCGCCGAATCCTGAGCGACCACAACCCCGGGCGAACAACTCGCCCGGGGTTTACGCTCGAGGGGTGGAAGAGGTCTTCCGGGGGTTTCTGAGGATGAGGCTGCTGGCCTTCATCCCGCTGTTGATCGTGATCGTGGTGCTGGTCGCGTTCCGCGTCCTCACCTGAGATCGGCGTCGAGGGGAGTCCATCGGTCGTTCTCGACATCCTCGTCGGCCTGCTCGCCTTCGTCGGCCTGGCCCTGCTCGCGCTGACCGCGCGGCGCATGATCCTGCAACGCCACGTCGGGACCTTCCAGTGCAGCCTGCGCCACGGCGAGCACCCGGACGGGCGAGGGCTGGTCCTACGGCATCGGCCGGTATCACGGGGACCGCGATCGAGTGGTTCCCGATCTTCAGCCTGGCCTGGCGTCCGCGGCACGTCATGACCCGCCGGCAGCTGCGCATCCGTAATCGGCGCGACGCCGCACCCGATCGAGGCGAACTCGATCCCGGTCGGCTCCGTCGTCCTGGTCTGTGCGCTCGGCCTCGAGCCACTGGAGCTGGCGATGAGCCACGGCGCGATGACGGGCTTCACGTCCTGGGCCGAGGCCGCCCCGCCCAAGGACCCGATGGTGGCCTGAGCTCCGGAAGCCTCATCTTGGGCGTCGAGCCGCCCTATCCCCGCCCTCGATCGGGCGCAGACCCGCCCCAAGATGCGGCGTGTCAGCGGCTGGCGCCTGGTACCCAGAGGATGTCGCCGTCGGGGTTGGCGGCGCGGCCGAGGATGAAGAGCAGGTCGCGCAGGCGGTTGAGGTACTTCGCCGGCAGCTTGCTGGTGCGGTCCGGGTGGGCGTCGTAGGCGGCCCAGGCGGAGCGCTCGGCGCGGCGGGTCGACGGTGCGGGCGACGTGGAGCAGGGCCGCGCCCTTGGTGCCGCCGGGGAGGATGAAGCTCTTCAGCTTCGGCAGGTCGTCGTTGTACTTGTCGCAGGCGACCTCGAGGCGCTCGATGTCCTCCTCGGCGATCCGCAGCGGGGGATAGGCCGGGTTCTCGACGATCGGGTTGCAGAGGTCGGCGCCGACGTCGAAGAGGTCGTTCTGGATGCGGACCAGCAGGGTGACCATGTCCTCGGGCAGCTCGCCCATGGCCACCGCGACGCCGATGGCGCGAGTTCGCCTCGTCGCAGTCGGCGTAGGCGGCCAGCCGGGGGTCGTTCTTCGACGTCCGGCTGAAGTCGCCCAGCGCCGTCGTGCCGTCGTCGCCGGTCTTGGTGTAGATCCGCGTCAGGTTGACCATGACGGCAGCCTAGTGGCCGGACGTCCGATGGAGCGAGCGCTATAGCTCACACTCCTTCGGACGCTGCGGTGCTCGCGTCCTCTCACGCCGCGGCCGATCGGGCCGCCGCGACGTGGTGGCGGTACCAGTCGCTGACGAAGCGCTCCTGCGGGTCGTAGCGGCGCTTGTGGGCGCAGGAACTCCCCGAACTGCGGGTAGCACGGCGGCGAGCTGGTCGGGGCGGGCCCAGCGGTGGTAGGTCAGGTAGTAGCTGCCGCCGCGGGTGATCGCCTCGTCGATCAGGTTCTGGAACGCCGGCGGCGGAGCGCTCGATGCCGGCCGGGGTGTGCTCGGTGTGCAGGTTGAGCACGATGCAGGCGTAGTCCGCGCGGGCCCACGGCAGGAAGGTGTCGGTGTCGGGCTCGATGAACCGCACCGTGCCGTAGATCGGGTCGGCGCCGTCGCGGCGCAGGGACTCGCCGGCCGCGGCCATGAACTCGGTCAGCCGGTGCCGCGGCACGTAGAGCTCGCTGATCATCTCGGTGCCGCGCGGTCCGGCGGGCAGCCGCGCGTCGAGGGCGTCGTGGTAGTCGTCGAGGTAGACGGCGAGCTGGAGCAGGTCGGACCAGTACAGCTGGCCGGAGGTCGCCAGGTAGTGCGAGGAGTAGGCGTCGTAGGCGCGGGACTTGTCGACGTGGGCGAGCAGCAGCATCGTCTGCCAGTCCTCGGCCGTGAAGGCCCGCTGGTTCGCCGGGATCGGGCGGTCGAACTCGACCGGGCGGTAGCAGGAGAACACGCCGCGGTGCAGGAAGTCCGGTGAGCCGGGTCGATCGCGAACTGGAAGTCGCCGTAGCGGTACCCGTCGGCGGTGCGCTGCTCGATCGCGTCCACCAGCTCCGGAACCGTCGCGATCTCGACGATGCGCTCCAGCTTCTGACGTTCGGTCAGGCGCAGCGTCACGGTGGCGATCGCCCCGAAGAGGCCGTAGCCGCCGAGCACGAGGGAGAACAGTTCGGCGTTGCGGGTGCGGCTGCACTCGACGAGCGAGCCGTCGGCCGTGACCAGGCGCAAGGACTCGACGTCGGCGTTCATCGGAGCCATGCCCAGGCCGCGGCCGTGGGCGTTGGCCGAGATCGACCCGCCGACCGTGAACCGGTTCGCGCCGGTCTGCTTCTGGGCGATCGTCCACTGGTTCGCCCGCCCGTGCTGGAGCGCGAGCAGCGCCTCGACCAGCTTCGGCCACTGGATGCCGGCCTCGACCTCGACCAGGCCGGTCACGGGGTCGAAGTCCAGGACGCGGTTCATCCCGCGGGTGTCCAGCACGCGGCCTCCGGTGACGAACTGCTGGCCGCCCATGGCGTGCCGGCCGCCGGCGACGATCACCGGTTCGGGTCCGGCCGTGACGGCGCGGCGCAGGTGCTCGACCGAGGCTGACGTCCACGACCGCGGCGGTGCGGGTCGGGTTGAGGCGGGAGTGGATGTCGTTGACGATCATCGGGCGCTCCGGGCGTCGTTCTGGAGGCCGAAGCGGGCGAGCACGGGCAGGCAGACCGTGCCGAGCGCGTCGAGGATGGCCAGCACCCCGAGCAGGCGCCAGTAGACCCGTCGGTCCCACGACGCTCTCCGCGATCATCGGGGCGGCCAGCAGCGTCGCGACCAGGCTCATCGTGCACAGCGTCGCGGCGCGCACGGCGGCGACCGCGCCGGAGCGCGGCGATGTCGATCCGCAGCAGCAGGGCGGCGTGCGCGAGGGCGAAGGCGATCGATGGCGCAGATGACGAAGCCCGCGGAGCGAGGTACTGCCAGCCGTCGTCCCAGAAGTCGTCCTGGGCCGACCAGATCAGGGACAGGCCGACGCGAGGGCGGCGGTGGCCGCGGCGATGCCGGCGGCGCCGACGGCGCGGAAGCGGGTATCCAGCACGGTCAGGTCGGCCAGGCACAGGACGCAGTACAGGCCGACCAGCAGGGTCGAGACCAGGACGCGGACGCCGGTCTCGTTGAACGACCCGGCCAGGACGGCGTAGATGCCGATGGCGCGCGGTCGCGCTCAGGCAGCCCAGCAGGCCGCGGACGAAGTGGGGCTTGCGGCCCTCCGGGGCGGGTGGAACGGGGCGGCGGAGTTGTCCGCGAGATCACTGGTGAGGTCATATATCGCAGAGTCGCGTCGCGAGGGCGTCGGTGCCATCGGCGTCGCGTACTCGACCGCGACTAGGTACTGCGTACTCATGTCCCCGAGCGGCGCCGCGACCGCCATGATGCTCGGGGTGACCCCGCAGGCCGACGCGAGCGTGCTCTGGCGTGCGCTGCCGGTGGCCCGCACGGTCCTGCTCGGCTACGCGCTGATCGTCAACGCCGTGCACGCCGACGACTACCGCCGGGCCGGGCTGGCCTGGGCCGTGCTGACGGTCCTCGCGCTCTGGACGGTGGCGGCGCCCTGGGTCTACACTCGCCCCGCGCACGGCGGCCGGCCGCCATCGGGGTGGAGGTCGCGCTGGCCCTCGGCGCGCTGCTGGTCACGCCGGCGGCGCAGGGGTCGGAGCTCGGCGGGTGGGCTGCCGTCCGTGCCGAGCTTCTGGCTGGCCGCGCCGGTCCTCGCCGCCGCCGTCCAGTGGGAGTGGCGGGGTGGCCTGCTGGCCGGGCGTGGTCGCGGGCGGCGCGGACATCGCGGTCGACGCGAGTACCAACTGACGCGTACCGAATCGGCACCGGCACCGCCGCCAACGTCTTCCTGCTGCGTCGTCGCCGGTCTGATCGTCGGCTACGCCGCGGCCCTGATGCGCGATGAGCGCGGAGGCGCAGGCGCGAGCGGTGGCGGCCCAGGCGGCGACCGTGGAGCGGGAGCGGCTGGCGCGGGCGGTGCACGACGGCGTGCTGCAGGCGCTGGCCTGGGTGCAGCGCCGCGGGACCGAGATCGGGGGCGAGGCCGCGGAGCTGGCGGCGGTCGCCGGCGAGCAGGAGGTCGCCCTGCGCGGGTTGATCGGCGGCGTCGGGCACCCCGCTGACCGGCGAAGCCGCCGACGTCTCGGCCATGCTGAGCCTGTGCGCGACATCGTCGATCTCGGTGGCCACCCCGGGATCCGCCGTCCCGCTGCCGTCGCACGCGGCCACCGAACTGGTGGCGGCGGTGCGGGCCGCCCTGGACAACACGGCCCGGCACGCGGCCGGCGCGACGCGCGTACGTGCTGCTGGAGGACGAGGGGAGCGAGGTCGTGGTCAGCGTGGGTGACAACGGGCCGGGCATCGCCGACGGCCGTCTCGACGAGGCGGCGGCCGCGGGCCGGATGGGGGTCGCCCACTCGATCCGGTCCCGGCTGGTCGCCCTCGGCGGCACCGCCACGTGCGGACCGCGCCGGGTCGCGGCACCGAGTGGGAACTGCGGGTACCGCGGTGACGCGGGTGATGGTGGTCGACGACCACCCGATGTGGCGCGACGCGGTCGCCCGCGATCTGGCCGACGCGGGGTTCGAGGTGGTGGCGGTCGCGGGCAGCGGCGAGGAGGCGCTGCGCCGGGCTCCGGCCGCGCGGCCGAACGTCTCCGTCGTCGACCTGCAGCTGCCGGGGATCTCCGGGGTCGAGGTCACCGCCGAGCTGGTGCGCGCCGACCCCGCCTCGCGGGTACTCGTGCTGTCCGCGAGCGGCGAACGCGAGGACGTACTGGCCGCGGTGAAGGCGGGCGCCACGGGCTACCTGATCAAGTCCGCGTCCCAGGAGGAGCTCATCGCGGCGGTCCGCTCGGTCGCCGCCGGCGACGCGGTGTTCACCCCGGGACTGGCCGGCCTGGTCCTCGGTGAGTTCCGCCGGATGTCCGACGACCCGGGCGACGACCCGGCGCCCGAGCTCACGCCGCGTGAGATCGAGGTGCTGCGCCTGGTCGCCAAGTGCCGCAGCTACAAGCAGATCGCCGAGGAGCTGGTGATCTCGCACCGCACGGTGCAGAACCACGTACAGAACACCCTGCGCAAGCTGCAGCTGCACAACCGTGTCGAGCTCGTGCGGTACGCGATCGACCAGGGCCTCGACGAGGCCTAAGGCTCCAGGCAGGTCGGGATCGAGTCGGTCTTCCCGCTCGGGCTGCCGGTCTGGCCGGCCGGCGAGAGAATCTTCACCCACTGCACGGAGGGGAACTGCGAGAGCGTCGCGTTGATCTGGTTCGCCACGGTGAACGCCCCGCCGCCGGAGGAGCAGCCGCCGACCAGCCGCACCCGGGCGATGCCGCCGGAGATGGACAGGCCGGTGAAACCGGTGGCCCCGGACAGGGTGTTGCCGGTGCCGGCCGCGATCTCGGCCGCGGTCGGGCCGGCGAACATCCGGTGCAGGGCGCCGGTCGCCGGCGAGGCCGCGGGACGTAGCGCCAGGCCGAGCGGGTCTCCGCGGTCGCGGTGTTCGTGAAGTACACCGGGACCCGGGTGCGGGCGTAGTCGTTGCGGATGTCGATGACCAGCCGGCTGGGCTTGGTCAGCTTCTGGATCGTGTACGAGGTGCGGCTCATCAGGCTCGCGCCGAAGGACACCATGCCCTCGAACTCGCCCGCGTGGAGCACCTGGTTGAGGTTCTGGTTGCCGGTGGAGCGGCGCAGCGGGCCGAAGGTGGAGGCGTAGGTCTTGGCTGTAGCCGGTCACCCCGCCCAGGCCGATCTGCAGGAACGCGTTGCCGGCCGCCGGCACGGTGTCCCCGGAGCCGTCCCGGGTGATCTTCGGCGCCCACTGCACGAACGTGTGCGAGGGGAGCTTGCCGCTGAACTCGAACACCAGGCGGTCGTAGCCCGGATGGGTGGCGGTGCGGATCGCGGTGATCCGGCTCGTCCCGCCCGCCGCGTCGCGAGCGTAGGCACCGGCCAGGGCCGGCGGCCGACGCCCGCCGAGCACGGCCAGGGCGAGTCCAGCGTGGACGCGGTGCGGATACGACGGCGCACAGATCACCTCCGCCATCGGCCTCCCGAGAGGGCTGATCTGCACGCAAGACGCGCGAGGTGCCCGTTCGGTTGACACGGACTCGGCAGAAGCTTCCGGGCATCGCTAATACGATCTAGGGGTGGAGCGGTTTCGGGTCATGGGTGGGGCCCGCCTGGCGGGCCAGGTGCGGATCGACGGCGCCAAGAACAGCGTGCTCAAGCTGATGGCGGCGGCGCTGCTGGCCGAGGGGCGCACGACGCTGACCAACGTCCCGGAGATCCTCGACATCGACTACATGGCCGCCCTGCTGCGGCGCCTGGGCTGCGAGGTCGAACTGACCCCGGGAACCGTGGTCATCGACGTCCCGGCCGAGCTCGACCACGAGGCGCCCTACGAGCTGGTCCGCCGCCTGCGCGCCTCGATCTGCGTGCTGGGCCCGCTGGTGGCCCGCCTGGGCCAGGCCAAGGTCGCACTGCCGGGCGGGGACGCCATCGGTTCGCGCGGGCTGGACATGCACATCGGTGGGCTGGCCAAGCTCGGTGCGACGTCGGAGTCCGAGCACGGCTACATCATCGCCACCGCGCCGAACGGCCTTACCGGGGCGACGGTGTGGCTGGACTTCCCGAGTGTCGGGGCCACCGAGAACATCCTGATGGCCGCCGTGCTGGCCGAACGGCACCACGGTGATCGACAACGCGGCCCGCGAGCCGGAGATCGTCGACCTGGCCGACATGCTGATCCAGATGGGCGCCAAGGTGGCCGGCGCCGGCACCTCGACGATCGAGATCGAGGGTGTGCCCGCCGGATCCCTGTCGCCGACCTCGCACCGCACGGTGCCGGACCGGATCGTGGCCGGTACCTGGGCGGTGGCGGCCGCGATGACCCGCGGCGACGTCACGATTCTCAACTCCAACCCGGGCCACCTCGAGCTGCCGCTGGACAAGCTGGTGACGGCCGGCGCCGACGTGGAATGGCTGGCCGACGGGTTCCGGGTCGCGATGGACCGCCGGCCCGAGGCGGTCGACATCATGACGCTGCCGTACCCGGGCTTCCCGACCGATCTGCAGCCGGCCTACATCGCGCTGAACACCGTGGCCGAGGGCTCCGCGATGGTCACCGAGAACATCTTCGAGGCCCGGTTCATGTTCGTGAACGAGATGGTCCGCCTCGGGGCGGAGATCCGCACCGACGGCCACCACGCCGTCATCCGGGGCCGCCCCCACCTGTCGGGGGCGCCGGTCAAGTCGCACGACATCCGCGCCGGGGCCGGGCTGGTGCTGGCCGGGCTGGTGGCCGAGGGCGAGACGATCGTGACCGACGTCCACCACATCGACCGCGGCTACGCCGGCTTTGTCGAGCAGCTCACCAGCCTGGGCGCCGAGATCATCCGGGAGCCCGACCCGGACCTCTTCACCGAATAAGGCAGCGCGCCGAGTGAATTAGCTCACTCCGAGTGGCCGAGCAGCAGCGCCCGCGGCCCGCGACAGGTCCTCCGGCCACACCATGACCCGTAGCCCGTCATGGGTGTTCACCACGCTGCCGCGGATCCGTCCGCGGGCCAGCAGGACCCGGATCTCCTCCGCCTCCGCGACGTCCTTGGGCGCTGCGAGCGGGGCCATCAGGCCGTATTCGTGCTCGGCGCCGGTACGCGGGCGGCGCGAGAGCAGCGAGTCCTTCTTGTCCGAGTAGGCCCAGCGCAGCACGACGACGAACAGGGCGAGGACGGCCGCGACGATCAGCATCTGCTCGGTCGCGTACCCCACGGTCGAATTCTGCCCTCGGTTACGGCGCCGTTACCATCGCGACAGGAGACTGGAGGTCGGCGATGGCAGACGGCGGCGTCACCCGGGACAAGCCCTGGCTGATCCGGACCTACGCGGGGCACTCGTCCGCAGAGGGCTCCAACGCGCTCTATCGCAGCAACCTGGCCAAGGGCCAGACCGGCCTCTCGGTCGCCTTCGACCTGCCCACCCAGACCGGCTACGACCCGGACCACGTCCTGGCCAAGGGCGAGGTCGGCAAGGTCGGCGTCCCGGTCTTCCACCTGGGTGAGATGCGCAAGCTGTTCGTCGGGATCCCGCTGGACACGATGAACACCTCCATGACGATCAACGCCACCGCGATGTGGCTGCTCGCGATGTACCAGGTGGTCGCCGAGGAGCAGGCCGCCGAGGCCGGGGCCGACCCCGCCGAGGTGCTCTCCAAGCTTTCCGGGACGACCCAGAACGACATCATCAAGGAGTACCTCTCGCGCGGGACGTACGTGTTCCCGCCGGCGGCCTCCATGCGCCTGACCGTCGACATGATCGCCTACACCGTGGTGAACGTGCCGAAGTGGAACCCGATCAACATCTGCAGCTACCACCTGCAGGAGGCCGGGGCGACGACCGTCCAGGAGCTCGCGTTCACGATGTCGACGGCGATCGCCGTCCTGGACGCCGTGCGCGACTCGGGCCAGGTGCCGCCGGAGGGCTTCGCCGACGTCGTCGGGCGCATCTCGTTCTTCGTCAACTCAAGCGTGCGCTTCGTCGAGGAGACGTGCAAGATGCGCGCGTTCGGCGAGCTGTGGGACAGCATCACCGCCGAGCGGTACGGCGTTCACGACGCCAAGGCCCGGCGCTTCCGTTACGGCGTGCAGGTCAACTCCCTCGGCCTGACGGAGGCTCAGCCGGAGAACAACATCCAGCGGATCGTGCTGGAGATGCTCGGCGTGACGCTGTCCAAGAACGCCCGTGCCCGCGCGATCCAGCTGCCGGCCTGGAACGAGGCGCTCGGCCTGCCGCGGCCGTGGGACCAGCAGTGGTCGCTGCGGATCCAGCAGGTGCTCGCCCACGAGTCCGACCTGCTGGACTACGAGGACCTCTTCGAGGGCTCCGTCGTGATCAAGGCGAAGGTCGACCAGTTGGTCGCGGACGCACGCGTCGAGATGGACCGGATCGCCGAGATGGGCGGCGCGGTCGCGGCCGTCGAGTCCGGCTACATGAAGTCCGCCCTGGTCGCCTCGCACGCCGAACGGCGCAAGCGGGTCGAGTCCGGCGAGGACAAGGTGATCGGGGTCAACTCCTTCACCGAGACCGAGCCCAACCCGCTCCTGGCCGACCTGGACGCCGCGATCCAGACCTCGGACCCGGCCGCCGAGGCCGCCGCTGTCGCCAGCCTGAACGCATGGCGCGAAGCAGCGTGACGACGAGGCGGTCAAGAATGCTCTGGAGAATCTGCGCAAGGCCGCCAAGAGCACCGACAACCTGATGGTCGCGACGCTGGAGTGCGTGCGGGCCGGGGTGACGACGGGGGAGTGGTCCGGTGCGCTGCGCGAGGAGTTCGGCGAGTACCGCGCCCCGACCGGCGTCTCCGGCGTGAGCGCCGCTCCCGACGGCGCCGCGATCGCCGAGGTGCGCTCCGCGGTCCAGCGAACGGGCGATGAGCTGGGCCGCCGGCTGCGGCTGCTGGTCGGCAAGCCCGGCCTGGACGGTCACTCCAACGGTGCCGAGCAGGTGGCGGTGCGCGCCCGCGACGTCGGCTTCGAGGTCATCTACCAGGGCATCCGCCTGACGCCGGCTCAGATCGTCGCCGCCGCTGTCGAGGAGGACGTGCACTGCGTCGGCCTGTCCATCCTGTCCGGCTCGCACATGGAGCTGATCCCGGACGTCCTGACCCGGCTGCGTGACGCCGGGGCCGGTGACGTTCCGGTGATCGTCGGCGGGATCGTCCCCGACGCCGACGCCCGTGCGCTCAAGGAGGCCGGCGTCGCTGCGGTCTTCACCCCGAAGGACTACGGCCTGACCGAGATCATGGCCCAGATCGTCGAGGTCATCCGCGCCGCGAACGGCCTGGACCCGCTCGCCTGAGGCCCTACCTCCTGCGGGACGTCGTCCCCTAGGGGCCCATGTCACCCCGCAGGAGGGGTGATGTGCACCCGCAGCGGCCGACACTCCGGGCTTGATTGCGCAGCTACAGGAACAGGCCGCGGATGTCGTCGGCGTCCAGGCGCTTGCCGAAGGCGCCGTCGCCGTCGTCGAGCACGCTGTTGAACAGCTCGGACTTGCGGCTCTGCAGGTCGAGAACCCGCTCTTCGATGGTGTGCGCCGCGATCAGGCGGTAGACGTGCACCGTGCGGGTCTGGCCGATGCGGTGGGTGCGGTCGATCGGCCTGCAGTTCGGTGGCCGGGTTCCACCAGGGATCCATCAGGAAGCAGTAGTCGGCCTCGGTGAGGTTCAGTCCGAAGCCGCCGGCCTTGAGGCTGATCAGGAACACCGGGGCGTCGCCTGACTTGAAGCCGCTCGATCACCTCGGCGCGCCGGCGGGTGCTGCCGTCGAGGCGGCAGAACTCGACGCCCGCGTCTTCGAGGCGCGCCTGGATCAGGTCGAGCAGGCCGGTGAACTGGCTGAACACCAGCGTGCGGTGGCCGGTGCGGCGCCACGGCGTCGAGGTGCTCCAGCAGCGCGTCCAGCTTGGCGTTGGGCACCTCCAGGTGCTCGGGGTCGGCGAGTCCCGGGTGCAGGCTCAGCTGGCGCAGCAGCGTGAGGGAGCGCAGGATCTCGAACCGGTTCCCGTCCAGGTCGTCGAGCAGCTTGAGGACCTTCTGGCGCTCGCGCTGCCAGCGCGAGGTCGTAGATCTTGCGGTGCGCGGTGCTCGAGGTCGACCGAGAGCACCTGCTCCTGCTTGGGCGGCAGCTCCGGGGCGACCTGCTCCTTGGTGCGGCGCTTGAGCAGCGGGCGGACCCGGCGGCGCAACTGGGCGAGCATCTCGACGTCGGCGTTGCGCTCGATCGGGACGGCGTAGTGCTCCTTGAACGAGTCCGGGTACGGGAACAGCCCGGGGGCGGTGATCGAGAGCAGCGACCACAGCTCCATCACCGAGTTCTCCAGCGGCGTGCCGGTGATGGCGAGCTTGAACGGGGCGTTCACCAACCGGGCGGCGCGGTGCACCTTGGCCGTGCGGTTCTTCACGAACTGCGCCTCGTCGAGCAGCAGGCCGGCCCACTCCCGGTCCTGGTAGACGGCGGCGTCGATGCGCAGCAGCGCGTAGGAGGTGACGACGACGTCCGCCTCGCGCGCACGATCGGTCGAGCGGGGTGCCGCCGGGGCGGCGGGCCTCGGCCTCGCTCTCGGTCACCGTGGCCACCCGCAGGCCCGGGGTGAACCGCGCGGCCTCGGCGGCCCAGTTCGACACCACCGAGGTCGGCGCCACGATCAGGAACGGCGGGGCGTCCGGCTCGGTCGCGCGGGCGTGCGCGATCAGAGCGAGCGACTGCAGCGTCTTGCCGAGCCCCATGTCGTCGGCCAGGATCGCCGCCGAGGCGGTGCTCCCAGAGGAACGCGAGCCACTCGAAGCCCTCGATCTGATAGGGCCTCAGTTCTGCGAGCAGGCCGGCGGGCAGCGGCGTGCTGCCGACGGTGTCGAGGCGGCGCACCGCGTCGAGGTGCTTGCGCCAGCCCGCCGCCTGCCGGGTGGCGACGCCGATGCCGATCAGCTCGTCCCACAACGCCGTGTGGTACCGGCTGATCCGCAGCGGGCCGTCCGGCTTGTCCGAGAGCGAGCGGGCCTCGTCGATCAGGCGGCGCAGCGTCGAGCAGTTCCGGCTTCTCCAGCGAGAAGTACGCGCCGCCGGGCAGCAGCAGGTGCGAGCGGCCCTGCGCGAGGGCGACGAACACGTCGAGGAACGGCACGGTCTCGCCGTCGACGGTGATCGAGACGCCGAGGTCGTACCAGTCGCCGTCGTTGGCCAGGGCCTTGGTGGAGACCGCGATCCGCAGCGAGTCGCCGGCCTCGCGGTAGTCCGCCGGTGATGCCGGTGACCTCGACCTGCACGCCGGCCTGTTGCGCAGCCGCGGCAGCCACTCGGTGGCGAACTGCATGGTGTCGACGCCGCCGATCTCCAGCGGTTCGTCGACGCCGGGGCCAGCGCCGCGGCCGATGCCGTAGGCCGACGAGCCCGGGCTCGAGCCGGCCAGCAGCGCGGCCTCGGCCGCGGCGTCCCGGTAGGCGCCGCCCTCGCTGGAGCTCGAGAGGAAGCCGGCGTTCCTGCTCGCCCACCCGGTAGATCCAGTGCCAGTGCAGGGCCAGCGCGTGGTCCTCGCCGAAGTCGGCCTGCAGCACCAGCGCCGGCGGGAGATCTCCGGCGCCGCGAACGAGCCGTCGGTCGAGACGACCTCGCCGAGCTTGCTCAGCTGCGGGAAGTACTCGGTGAGGAAGCGGTCGTGATGCGTGGGCGGCACGGTGAGGTGCTCGTGGCGCAAAGCCATCTCGGCGCACGCGCGACCGAGGCCGGCGTGCTCAGCGCGACGATCTGCAGCGGCCAGCTGCCGGGATTGCCGGGCAGCTCGTCCTCGGCGGCCGGAGCGGACGACCGCGCCGCTGCCGTTGCCGAGGAAGGCGACCGGTTCCAGGTCGCCGAAGGTGCCGCCGGCCCGCAGCACCGCGGTCACCTGCAGCGGTGCGTCGGGACCGTCCGGTGCGGTGACATCGAGGCACAGATCGGTGTCCAGGATCGGCGGCAGCTCGCCGAGGGCCGGCTCGGCGTGCACCAGGCGCAGGCCGACCCGGGTCGCCTCGCGCAGCAGCGGGAACGACCGCGCCGGAGGTGATCGCCGAGAGCTCCAGCAGCTTGCCGTCGCCGTAACGCAGGTTGGGCCTCGTTGTACCCGCTGCCGGTGCGGGCCAGATAGAGCGCGTAGCAGGTCGGCCAGCACCCGGACCTGGTCGGTGTCGTAGTCGCCGCGATAGCGGAGGGACTCCGATCCGGCCCCAGCTCAACTCACCGCCGACCCAGCCCCGCTTGCCCTCCCGGACCACGCGCGCCCAGAGCTCCAGGGACTCGGTCGCGGCGGCGCTCCCGCTCCACCGGTTCGGCAGCGAGCGGCGCAGGGTCAGCTCGATCGCCAGCCGGTGCTGACTCGGGCGCGAACCGGGCTATCTCCGGCCGGGGGTCCAGCAGCGCCTGCCACTGGTCCTCCCAGGTGACCGGCGGCGGCGCCGACGGCTCCGGGCGCGGCGTGCCCGCCCGCGACCAGGGCCAGCGCGACGACGTGCTTGCAGTTGTGGTGGACCGGGCAGGAGCACTCGCCCGCGCACGAACACGTACGGCCCGCCGGTGTCGAGCGGGAACACGTGCACCGTCACCAGGTAGGGCTGCGGCGCGCCGCCGGCCACCGAGCCCACCACGACTCCCGCGGCCTCGCGCCAGTTCGCCTGCCGCACCGCGCCCCGGTCCGCGTACTCCACCCCGCGCGCGAACGTGGCCATGCCCACCGCGGTCCGGAGGCTGGCCTGATCCAGGGCGAGGAGGGCGGCGAACCACGGATCGACGTTAGCCCGCCGCACCCACATCGCGCTCGACGCGCGCGATCGGCTGTGGATAACGCTAGAAAAGGCGGCTGTCCTTGTCGTCCAACCCACGCAACTCGTCGTAGTCCACGACGACGCAGCGGATGCCGCGGTCCTCGGCGAGGGTGCGGGCCTGGGGCTTGATCTCCTGGGCGGCGAAGACGCCGGTGACCGGCGCCAGCAGGGGATCGCGGTTCATCAGGTCCAGGTAGCGGGTCAGCTGCTCGACGCCGTCGATGTCACCGCGACGCTTGATCTCCACCGCGACCGAGGCGCCGGCGGCGTCCTTGCACAACAGGTCGACCGGGCCGATCGAGGTCGGGTACTCGCGGCGCACGAGCGCGCCAGCCGGCGCCGAAGACCTCGGCGTTCTCGGCCAGCAGGATCTGCAGGTGCGCCTCGACGCCGTCCTTCTGCAGGCCGGGATCGACGCCGAGCTCGAAGGAGGAGTCGCTGAGCACCTCCTCCAGCGTGATCCGCAGCTCCTCGCCGGCCTTGTTGATCACGACCATGGAGCCGGCCGACTCCTTGAGCGTGCACGGCGGGCTCATCCAGTTCAGCGGCTTGTAGGAGCCGCCGTCGGAGTGCACCAGCACCGAGCCGTCGGCCTTGATCAACAACAGCCGGGTGGCCAGCGGGAGGTGGGCGGTCAGTCGCCCGACGTAGTCGACGGAGCAGCGGGCTACGAGCGCACGAGACGCACGGTCGCAACCGTACGCCGCCGACGAGCTCGCCGAATACCGGGCGGTAACGTGGGCCCCGCGACGCGCGGCCGACCGGGGCCGTGCTGGAGTCGAGGAGTTCGCCGTGCCCGCAGAGTTCGCCACCGCCGGAGTCATCGGTCTCGGGACCATGGGGTCCGGGATCGCCGAGGTGCTCGCCCGCACCGGCATCACCGTGATCGGGGTGGAGAAGGACCAGGCGGCCGCCGATCGCGCGCAAGAGCGCCTCGAGCACTCCACCGCGCGCGCCGTCACCGACGGCAAGTTCACCGAGGACGAGCGCGCCGCGTTGCTGAAGCGGATCAGCGTCGGCACCGACATCGCCGCCGTCGCGGACGCGGACCTGGTGGTCGAGGCGGTCTGGGAGGACCTGGACCTCAAGCGCTCGATCTTCGACCAGCTCGACAGCATCACCCGCCAGGACACCGTGCTGGCCACCAACACCTCCTCGCTCTCGGTCACCGAGATCTCGGTCGCCACCGCGAACCCGCGCCGCGTGCTCGGCGTGCACTTCTTCAACCCGGCCCCGGTCCAGCAGCTCGTCGAGGTCGTGCGCACCGTGGTCACCGACCCGGCCGCGGTGGACTCGGTCACCGTGCTGGTCGAGAAGCTCGGCAAGACCCCGGTCGTGTGCGGCGACAAGGCCGGCTTCATCGCCAACGCGCTGCTGTTCGGCTACCTCAACCACGCGGTGAAGCTCTACGAGTCGCGCTACGCCAGCCGCGAGGACATCGACGCGGCGATGATGTACGGCTGCGGCTACCCGATGGGCCCGCTGGCGCTGCTCGACCTGATCGGCCTGGACACCACCTACGAGATCCTCAACTCGATGTACCGGCAGGGCCGCAAGCGCGTGCACGCGCCGGCCCCGCTGCTCAAGCAGATGATCAGCGCCGGCCTGCTCGGTCGGAAGTCCGGCCGCGGGTTCTACACCTACGAGGGCAAGGACTCCCCGACGGTCGTCGCGGACGACCTCACCCCGAACGCCGCCGACAAGCCCGTGCTGCGCCACGACATCCACCGCGTCGGCGTGATCGGCACCGGCACGATGGCAACCGGCATCGTCGAGGTCATCGCCAAGGCCGGTTACGACGTGGTGTTCGTGGCCCGCAGCGACGAGAAGGTCGCCGGGCGTGACCAAGGCGCTGACCAAGTCGCTGGAGAAGGCGGTCCAGCGCGGCAAGCTCACCGAGGAGGCGCGCGACGCCGTGCTCGCCAAGGTCACCGGCACCACCAAGCTCGACGACCTCGCGAACGTGGACCTGGTGATCGAGGCCGTGGTCGAGGACCTCGCCGTGAAGAAGGCGCTGTTCTCCAACCTCGACGAGATCGTCCGCGACGGCGCCATCCTGGCCACCACCACCTCGTCCCTGCCGGTGATCGAGCTGGCCGCCGAGACGCAGCGGCCCGGCGACGTGATCGGCATCCACTTCTTCAACCCGGCCACGGTGATGAAGCTGGTCGAGGTCGTGCACACCGTCGCCACCAAGCCCGAGGTCGTGGAGACCTCGCGCGCGCTGTGCTCGAAGATCGGCAAGGTCGCGGTCACCTGCGGGGACCGGGCCGGCTTCATCGTCAACGCGCTGCTGTTCCCGTACCTGAACGACGCGGTCGCGATGCTCGAGGCGCACTACGCCACCGCCGACGACATCGACCTGGCGATGAAGGAGGGCTGCCGGCTCCCGATGGGGCCGTTCGCCCTGCTCGACGTCGTCGGCCTCGACGTCTCGCTGGCGATCCAGCGCACGCTGTTCCTGGAGTTCCGCGAGCCGGACTTCGCGCCGGCCCCGCTGCTGGAGCACCTGGTGACGGCGGGCTACCTCGGGCGCAAGACCGGGCGCGGGTTCCGGGACTACTCCGCCTGACCGACCCTTGTCCCGCGGGCGCCGCGGCTGCTTCCATGACTGCGGATCTGCCGACGCCCACGGGAGGCCGCCAGTGACCGCAACCCTGACGCCATTCACGGCCACCGCCGACGGTGAGCGTGTCCGGCTGTACCGCGAGATCGCCCGGAAGGGTCCGGTCGCGCACGTCGTGCTTCCCTCCGGGCTGCCGGTCTGGTTGATCACCGGGTACGACGCGGTGCGCCGGGTGCTCAACGACCCGCGGCTGGTCAAGGCACCCAGCCCGTTGGGACGGATCGTCGGGGAGATCCGGCCGGATGAGATCGACAACTTCCGCTCGCACCTGCTCGCCTCGGACGGCGAGGTGCATGCCCGGCAGCGGCGCCTGGTGTCAGCGGCGTTCGCGCGGCGCGCCGTCGAGCGCCTGGAACCGCGGATCCAGGAACTCGCCGACGGCTTCCTCGACGATCTCGGGCGGGCCGACCCGGACGCGGTGGTCGATCTCTACGCCGGCTTCGCCTACCCGCTGCCGATGGCCGTCATCTGCGAGCTGATGGGCGTACCGGAGGAGCACCGTGCCCGCTTCCACGAGCTCGCCGTGACGATCTGGACGCGCGGCCTGTTCATCCCACGGGACGAACTCGGCGAGGCGATCGACGAGATCTTCGCGATGATCCTCGGTTGGGTCGCGGACAAGCGCGCCCGACCCGACGAAGGGTTGATCAGCGCGCTCGTCGCCGCGCGCGACGGCGAGGACCGGCTCTCCGAGGAGGAGCTCACCTCGATGGTGCTGCTGCTGACGGTGGCCGGACACGAGACGACGGTGAATCTGCTCGGCAACGGAACCGCAGCTCTGTTGTCCCACCCCGAGCAATTCGCCCGGTTGCGTGCTGAGCCCGAGTTGTTGCCCCGGGCGATCGAAGAACTGCTCCGCTACGTGACGCCCGTCCAGACGACGTTCCCCGTCGTCGGGACGGAGGCGGTCGAGATCGATGGGGTGACCATCCCGGCGGGCGAGCCGATCCTGCCGGCCGTCCTCGCGGCCAACCGCGATCCCGCGCGCATCGAGGACCCGGACACCCTCGACATCACGCGATCGCCGAACCACCACCTCGGCCTCGGACACGGCCCGCACCACTGCCTGGGTGCGTCGCTGGCCCGGCTGGAGGCCCGCGTCGGCTTCGGCGCGCTGCTCCAGCGGTACCCGGAGCTGAGCCTGGCGGTGGATCCCTCCGAGCTCACCTGGCAGCCCAATGTGCTCTTCCACGGCCTGGCCGCGTTGCCGGTCCGGCTCGGCAAGCCGGCGTAAGGAGGCGCGTTGAACCCGTTCACGGCGACGGGCCCGGGCGAGCGGATCGCGGCCTACGCGGCGATGGCCGAGCGAGGCCCGATGCACCGGATCCCCGCCCCGGGTGGTGGCGAGGCCTGGCTCGTCACCGGCTACGCGGAGGCGCGCGCGGCGCTGAACGACCCGCGGCTGGAGAAAGCGCCGCCGCCGGCGATCACCGAGGCCCGTCGCGAGCGCCTGCGCAACGCTCGCGGAGTCAACAGCCACATGCTGGTGCGTCGACGGCCCGGAGCACGAGCGGCTCCGCCGCCTGGTGACGGCGGCGTTCACCCGGCGCCGCATGGACGCGCTTGCACCGTCCATCCAGGCGACGACCGATGCGTTGCTGGACGACCTGGAGGCCGCCGCCAAGGACGGCGCGGCGGTGGACCTGGTGCCCGGGTTCGCCTATCCGCTGCCGATGACCGTGATCTGCGACCTGCTCGGCGTCCCGATGATGATGCGGGACGACCTGCACACCGGGATGAACGCGATGGCGCGCGGGATCGGGCTGACCGACGAGGAGTTCCTGCCGAGGTTCGACCTCCTCGTCGAGACCCTCCAGAAACTTGTCGAGACCAAGCGGCGCGAGCCGGAGGACGACCTCATCAGTGCCCTGATCGCGGTGCGCGACGGCGGGGACTCGCTGTCCGAGGACGAACTCAGCTCGATGGCCTTTCTGCTCATCGCCGCCGGCCACGAGACGACGGTGAACCTGATCGGCAACGGTGTCCACGCCCTGCTGACGCATCCCGAGCAGCGGGAGTTGCTGCGGGCCGATCCGGCGCGCATCCCGGCCGCCGTCGAGGAGTTCCTGCGCTGGTGCGGACCGGTCCAGGTGACCTTCCCGCTGATCGCGGTCGCGCCGGTCGAGCTGGGCGGGGTCCGGGTCGAGCCGGGTGACGTCGTCGTACCCGCGCTGTTGCCCGCGAACCGGGATCCTGCGCACACGAGCGATCCTGATGCACTCGACGTGTCCCGCGACCCACGGCCGCATCTTGGCTTCGGCCACGGCATCCACCACTGTCTGGGTGCGCCGATGGCCCGGCTGGAGGCGAAGATCGCGTTCGAGACCCTGCTCCGCCGATTTCCCGAGCTACGCCTCGCCGTCGCACCGGGGGAGTTGGGCTGGGCGCCCAGCTTCCTGTTCCACGGGCTGACGCGCCTGCCCGTGCACCTGAACTGACGGTCGGTCAGCTAGTGGCAGCCGCCGCCGCAGCAGCCGCCGCCCATCGCGGGCGGAGGAGCGGACGGCCGGGGCGAGGAGCCGACACCGGCGCCGACGACGGAGACCGTCGAGAGCAGCTTCACGGTGTCCGCGTGCCCGAACGGGCAGGGCGCGGGCGCGCTGGAGTCGGCCATCGGCCGGGTCAGCTCGAAGGTGTGCTCGCAGTCGCGGCAGCGGTACTCGTATCGGGGCACGCCTCGAGTGTAAGCGCTGCGCCCCAGCGACCCGAAAAATGGCGAAACCCGGTCGTCCGCGCGCACCAGCGCGGACGACCGGGCTTCTGTACCCCCGGCGGTTAGACCAGTTCCCAGCTGACGCTGGAGTTCACGCTGACCTGCTGGCTGCCGGCCTCGATCGGCACGGACTTCGCGGAGTCCGCAGCCGCCATGCCGCCGGTGGCGTAGGGCACCGGGCCGCCCTCGTAGGAGGTGTCCTCGCTGATCTGGGTCACGTTGCCCAGTCGGCGCCCGGCGAGCTTGGCGTACTGCTCGGCCTTGGCCTTCGCGTCGGCGAACGCGGCGTCGCGCGCGGCCTGGAGCAGCTTGGCGTTGTCCTCGATGTCGAAGGAGACGCCGTTGATCCGGGTCGCATTGCCACCGGCGGCGGCCGCGTCGGAGATGGCCTGGCCGGCCTTGGACAGGTCGCGCAGCTTGACCGTCAGGCCCTGGAAGACCTCGTAGCCGTTGACCTTGCCGTTGTTCTCGTAGTGCGGGTTGATCGAGAGCTGCGAGGTCTGGATGTCCTTGCTGTCGATGTCGTACTTGTCGAGCGCCTTCTTGATCTTCGCAACGTCGCTGTTGGCGGCGTCCAGGGCCGCGCTGACGTCGTCGCCGTTGTGCTGGACACCCATGTCCAGGCGCAGCACGTCCGGGACGCCGGAGACCAGGCCGGTGCCGGCGACGGAGACGGAGTCGACGGCGGGCTCGGCACCATCGGCGGCGACACCGGAGCCGGAGCCGTTGCCGAGCAGGAAGCCGGCGACGATGGCACCGACGATGCCGGCGGCGGCGACCGGGGCGGCGGCCCGGCGGAGCGTGCGCTTCATGGGTTCTCCTTCAGCAGTGGCCGGTGATCGGCTTCAGGGTGAGGACGCGGGGGGCGGGCGAAACGTTCAGGGCCGTCACCAACTCGTGATCAGATGACCCCATGCCGCGCCGCAAACCCCGCCCGGATGCCGGGCCACCGGTGCGGCCGCTGCGGGAGAGCCAGTCCTACGAGACCGGCCCGGACGGGGAGTGGAACGTCCGCAGGCTCTCCGGGTCGCCGTCCGGGAAGACCTACCGCTGCCCCGGCTGCCAGCAGGAGATCCCCGCGGCGCTGCCGCACGTGGTGGCCTGGCCGACCGTCGGCGATGCCGAGGACCGCCGGCACTGGCACACCGGCTGCTGGGCCGCCCGCGGGCGCCGCCGCCCCGGGCAGCGCTGACGCACCGTCAGCAAAAAGTCGGCCGGAACCACCCGGTCGGCCTACGTGCATCCGCGGGTGTGACCGAAATTCATTCTTAACGCCGAAGGGCGGCACCGATGCGGTGCCGCCCTTCGGGATGTTCAGATCAGGACGAGGAAGCCGTCCCGTTGTCAGCCGCCTGCGGCTGCTGCGGCGCGTCCGGGCGCGGGGCCTGGGCGGGCATCGCCTGCGGTGCTCCACCCTCGGTGGCCACAGCGGCGGCGCCGCCGCCACCGATCAGCGCGGCGGCCGAGCCGGTCAGCGTCGCGAGCATCTCGCGGACGTTGCTCAGCTGAGCGTTGATGCTGTCGCGACGGTGGGTCAGGGCGGCGAGCTCGCGCTCGGACTCCAGGCGCATCCGCTCGGCCTTGGCGCGGGCGTCGGCGACCAGGTCCTCGGCCTCGCGGCGCGCGGCCTCGAGGAGCTGCTTGGCGCGGCGCTCGGCGTCGTCGCGCATCTTCTGCGCCTCCATGCGCAGCGCGTCGGCCTTCTCGCCGGTCTCCATCAGGCGGCGCTCGGCGACCTCCTGGCGGGTGGCCATGTCGCGCTCGGCCTGCTCGCGACGCTTGGCCAGCTTGGCCTCGACCTCGGTCGCGATCTGGGCGGCCTTGGCGCGGGCCTCCTCGACGATGTTCTCGGCGCTGTTCAGCTTGGCGGTCGACTCGGCCGCAGCCTCGGCGTTGATGCGCTCGGCCTCGCCCTTGGCGTGCTCGAGCATCGCCTCGCACTTGGCCTCGGCCTCGGTGCGGCGACGCTCGGCCTCGGCCTCGGCGGACTTGCGGATCGACTCCGCGTCCTCGCCGGCCTTGGTCCGCAGCTGCTCACCCGCGGAGTCGGCCTCGGCGCGGACGTCGCGGGCCTCCTCCTCGGCGAGGCGCAGGATTTTCTCGACCCGGGCGCCCAGGCTGGCGTAGTTGGGCTCGGCGACGTCGCTGGCCTCGTACTCCGCACGCACGCGCTGGACCTGCTTCTCCAGGTCCTGCACCTTGCGCTCGGCGCTCACGCGGTCGTTCACCAAGGTCGACAGGTGCTCGTCGACCTGCCGGCGCTCGTACCCGCGCAGCACAATGTCGAAAGCGGGAGGGGTCTCGTTCATCGTCATTGCGACACTTGTCCTCAAGGTCTGCGGTGATCGTCCTGCGCTGATTGTTGACCATCCTCGCAGCCGGGAATGGCGCGACGCGGGATCTGTGCAATCTTCATGGCCCCGCTTTGCCCAGGCCCGACTGGAGCCTGCAGTGATCATCTCTCGAGCGAAGTCCCGGCGTCCGCCCCATGGGCAAACAGAGGTACGCGGCGCGCCGGTCCGAACCGGACTTCTCAGGATTTCTCGGTCGGATCTTCAGCGATGGCGGCCCCGTCGACCCCGAGATCGGCCATCAAATCCAGACTTGCCTGAAGGTTGATCAAGTGGGCACCGATGTCCTGACGCTGGGCCAGAATCGAGTCTCTTTCGTTTTCCAGCGCGCGAACCTCGGCGCGTCGGGCCGCCAGTTCGCCGGCGATCGCCTCCAGGGCCGCGGTCGCCAGGCCCTCCGCGCGTCGGCGGGAGTCCTCGAGCTTGCGCTCGGCCTCGACCAGCAGTGAAGCGGCGGCCTCGCGGTCCGCATCCGCGGCCGCGGAGAGCTCCGCCGCGGTCTGGCGGGCCGAAGCGGAAATCTGTTCGGCTTCGGCGGCAGCTCGGACGGTGAGGGCCTCGGCCGTCGCGCGGGACTGCGCGTCGAGCTTGTCGGCGCGGGCCTTCGCGCCCGACGTCGTCGCCGCAGCCTCGGCACGGGCGGCCGCGAGCGCTTTGGACGTTTCCTCGGCGGTCGACGTGGTCAGGGCGTCCGCGGCGGCCTTCGCCTCCCGGACCAGGCGCTCCGCCTCGGCGCGTGAACTCGCCTCCCGGGAGACGGCCGACGCGGTGGAGGTGGTGGTGAGGTTCTCGGCGGCCTCGCGGGCCCGGGACGTGGTGGCCTCCGCCTCGGTGCGGGCCTCGGTGAGCAGGGCGTTGGCCTCGTCGGCCGAGGTCCGCAGCAACGTCTCCGCGGCCGTGCGGGCCTCGCTGCCGATCCGCTCGGCCGCCGCCCGCGCCTCGGAGAGGCGGCGTTCGGCCTCGCGCCGGGCGTCGTTGGCGACCGTCGAGGCGGCAGAGCCGGCGTCCCCGGTCAGCTTGGCGGCGTCGGCCTGGGCGCGGTGGGTCAGGGCGGCGGCCTCGTTGCGCACCGTGCGCAGCAGCGTGTCGGTCTCGGCCCGGGCGGCCGCGGACTCCTCCTGCGCGGAGGTGAGGAGCGCCTCGGCCTCGGCGGAGGCGGTGCGGGTGAGCAGCGTCGCGTTCGTGCGGGCCTCGGTGATCAGCCGGGTGGCCTCGGCCCGCGCGGCCTTGCTCAGGGTTTCGGCCTCGGCCTGGGCCGTCGCCGTCAGCTCGCGCGCCTCGGCGGTGGCGACCCGGGTGAGGGCGGCCGCGGCGGCCTGGGCGGCGGCGGTGCGGGTCTCGGCCTCCTGGACCAGGGCCTGGGTCTCGCTGCGGGCGGAGCTGAACAGGGCCTCGGCCTTGGCGGTGGCCGCCGCGATCAGCTCGTCGGCCTCGGCGGCGGCGGTGGTCTGCAGCTGCTCGGCCCGCTGATGCGCCGCGGCCAGCAGTTCCTGGGCCCGGATCCGCATCCGGGCCGTGGTGGCCGCCGCGCGGGCATGCCCGCGGGCGGCGGCGCCGAAGCCGGCGTGCTCGGCCTCGGTGACGCGGCGCTCGATGATCTTCTCCAGCTCCGCGGCCCGGATCCGCGCGGCCAGGACGATCCGCTCGCCTTCCTTGCGGGCGGCCTGCTCGGCGCGCTTGCGCGAGCTGGCACCCTCGGTGCGGCGCGCCTCGCCGGTGACCCGGCCGGCGTCGGCCAGGGCCAGGGCCATGGTCCGGGCCTCGGCGAGCAGGGCGCTCTTCTCGACGGCCGCCGCCTCCAGCAGCTCGGCGTGCTTGCGGTGCGCGGCCTCCAGGGCCTCGTGGGCCTCGCGTTGCACCGCGGCGGCCGCTTCCTCCGCCTCCGCCCGCAGCGCGTCCGCGGTGAGGGTGGCCAGGCGCATCACGCGCTCGGCGCCGTCCTGGCCCGGCAGGTCGGGCTGGGCCTCCACCTGGGCCAGGCGCTGCTCGGTGTCGACCAGGCGGGCCCGGGTCCGGGTCAGCTCCGCGGCCGCCTTGAGAGCGTCCTCACGGGCGTTGTGGGCGATCCTCTCCGCGTCGCCGATGGCGTCCCGGAGCGCGGACAGGCGCGAGGTGAGCTCGTCGACATAGAGGTCGACCTGGGCGCGGTCGTACCCGCGCAGGGCCGCGTCGAAGCGCGCTCCCCACGCCGCCAGGGACCGCGAGTCCTCGCGGTCCAGAGTCCGGTCGACGTCAGACGTCACCCGTTAATGCTCCCACGAGCGCCCTCAGGCCCGCATGAAACGGACAAATCTTCACGTCTAGGGCCGTGTCATTGCACATGCATGAGCAGGGGGTCGTTTCACGGGCCGATTCAGCCCGAAAATCGACGCCCCGCTCATGAATGAGCGAGCCGTCGATTTTGGCCCCGTTTCGGCCCAGAAAACGTCGCCCCGCTCATGAATGAGCGGGGCGACGGGGTGGTTCGGGGCGGGACCGCTCAGACGTTGCGGAAGCGGTTGATCGCGGTCTCGTACTTGGCCCGCTTGTCCGGGTTGGTGACGCCCAGACCCTCGCTCGGGGCCAGGCACAGCACGCCGACCTTTCCCTGGTGGGTGTTCTTGTGGACGTCCAGGGCGGCCTGGCCGGTGTCGGCGAGGGCGTAGGTCTTGGACAGCGTCGGGTGGATGATGCCCTTCTCGATGAGGCGGTTGGCCTCCCACGCCTCGCGGTAGTTGGCGAAGTGCGAGCCGATGATCCGCTTGAGGCTCATCCAGAGGTAGCGGTTGTCGTACTGGTGGATGTAGCCGGAGGTCGAGGCGCAGGTGGTGATCAGGCCGCCGCGGCGGGTGACGTAGATCGAGGCGCCGAAGGTCTCGCGGCCCGGGTGCTCGAAGACGATGTCGATGTCCTCGCCGCCGGTGAGCTCGCGGATCTTCTTGCCGAAGCGCTGCCACTCCTTCGGGTCCTGGTTGTGCTCGTCCTTCCAGAACTTGTAGCCCTCGGCGTTGCGGTCGATCACGTGCTCGGCGCCCAGGGACTTGCAGATCTCCACCTTGTCGGGGGAGGAGACGACGCAGACCGGGATCGCGCCGCCGGCCAGGGCCATCTGCGTGGCGTAGGAGCCGAGGCCTCCGGAGGCGCCCCAGATCAGGACGACGTCGCCCTGCTTCATGTTCGCGCCGTTGTGGGAGACGAGTTGCCGGTAGGCGGTGGAGTTGACCAGGCCGGGGCAGGCGGCCTCTTCCCAGGAGAGGTGGTCAGGCTTCGGCATCAGCTGGTTGGCCTTGACCAGCGCCAGTTCGGCCAGGCCGCCGAAGTTGGTCTCGAAGCCCCAGATGCGCTGCTGCGGGTCCATCATCGTGTCGTCGTGGCCCATCGCGTCCTCGAGCTCGACGGACAGGCAGTGCGCGACGACGCGGTCGCCCGGCTTCCACTTGCTGACCCCGACGCCGACCTTGAGCACGACGCCGGCCAGGTCGGAGCCGACCACGTGGTACGGCAGGTCGTGGCGCTTGGTGAGCTCGGAGACCTTGCCGTAGCGGGCCAGGAAGCCGAAGGTCGACACCGGCTCGAAGATCGAGGTCCAGACGGTGTTGTAGTTCACCGCGCTGGCCATCACGGCGACCAGGGCCTCGCCCGGGCCGAGCTCGGGGGTGGCGACCTCGTCGAGGTGCAGGCTCTTGCGGGGGTCCTTGTCCTTCGAGGCGACGCCTTCGAACATGTTCTCCTCGTCCTTGCGGACGACGATGCCCCTGTAGGACTCCGGGATCGCGAGCCCGGCGACATCGGGGCGCTCGGTGTCGCTGGCGAGGATGGCCTCGAGGATTTCCTTCACGGCGTTACTCCTGAGTAGTGAAGCGGCTGGCTCACGATACCGACGCCGAAAACGCCGACTCGACGCGCGGTCAGGAGGTGGTCGAGATCGTCGCCGGGCGGTCGGCAACGAGCGCCGAGTGGAGTCAGTGCGCGTGCCCGTCGGCCGCAGACTCGACCAGCTCGATCAGCACGCCGCCGGCGTCCTTGGGGTGCACGAAGTTGATCCGCGAATTCGCGGTGCCCCGCTTCGGGGCGTCGTAGAGCAGACGCACGCCGGCGTCGCGCAGGTGGGAGCTGATGGCGTCGATGTCGTCGACGTTGTAGGCCATCTGCTGGATGCCCTCGCCGTTCTTCGCGAGGAACTTGCCGATCGGGGAGTCCTCCCGGAGCGGGGCCAGGAGCTGGATGCAGGAGCCGGAGTCGCCGACGGCCAGCATCGCCTCACGGACGCCCTGCTCCTCGTTGACCTCCTCGTGCACCACATGCATCCCGAATGTGCGCTCGTAGAAGGCGATCGAGGCGTCCAGGTCGTGGACGGCCAGGCCGACGTGGTCGATCCGGTTGATCATGGTCCGTGCTCCCTGCTCCGGCGGGCGGCGTTCCGGGTGGTTATCGTGACATGAGCAGCAGATCTGAGCCTCAGGAGGCGCCCCCATGACCAGCTCCGTGATCATCTCCGGTGCACGTACCCCGATGGGGCGCCTGCTCGGCTCGCTCAAGGACCTCTCCGGCGCCGACCTCGGTGGCCACGCCATCGCCGCGGCGCTGTCCAAGTCCGGCGTCCCGGCCGCCGAGATCCAGTACGTGATCATGGGTCAGGTGCTGCAGGCCGGCGCCGGGCAGATCACCGCCCGCCAGGCCGCGGTCAAGGGCGGCATCGCGATGGACGTGCCCGCGATCACGATCAACAAGGTCTGCCTCTCCGGCCTCAACGCGATCGCCATGGCCGACCAGCTGATCCGGGCCGGCGAGGTCGACACCGTCGTGGCCGGCGGCATGGAGTCGATGACCAACGCCCCGCACCTGCTGCAACAAGTCCCGCAGCGGGTTCAAGTACGGCGACACCACGCTGACCGACGCGATGGCCTACGACGGCCTGTGGGACCAGTTCACCGACGCCCCGATGGGCGAGCTGACCGAGAAGGCCAACGCCCCCCTCGGGATCAGCCGCGAGGAGCAGGACGCCTTCTCCGCGCGCTCCCACCAGCTGGCCGCGGCCGCGCACAAGAACGGCCTGTTCGCCGACGAGATCGCGCCGATCGATCTGCCCCAGCGCAAGGGCGACCCGATCTCCTTCGCCGACGACGAGGGCGTGCGCGGCGACACCACCGCCGAGTCGCTGTCCAAGCTGCGCCCGGCCTTCAGCAAGGACGGCACCATCACCGCCGGCTCGGCCTCGCAGATCTCCGACGGCGGCGCCGCCGTGATCGTCATGAGCAAGGAGAAGGCGCAGGCGAACGGGCTGTCCTGGATCGCCGAGATCGGCGCCCACGGCATGGTGGCCGGCCCGGACTCCACCCTGCAGTCCCAGCCCTCGCGGGCCATCCAGGCGGCCCTGGCCAAGCAGGGGCTCAGTGTTTCCGACCTCACCCTGATCGAGCTCAACGAGGCCTTCGCCAGCGTCGGCATCCAGTCCACCCGTGAGCTCGGCGTGAGCGAGGACATCGTCAACGTCAACGGCGGCGCCATCGCGCTCGGGCACCCGATCGGGATGTCCGGCGCGCGGATCGTGCTGACCATGGCGCTCGAGCTGGGCCGCCGCGGCGGCGGCTTCGGTGCGGCCGCGCTCTGCGGCGGCGGCGGGCAGGGCGACGCGCTGATCATCAAGGTCGGCTCCTGACTCAACGTCAGATCCCGACCACGTGACCGAGGTCGGCGACCTCGTCGCCCGCGCGCGTTCGGGTGACCGGCGTGCGGTCGCCCGGCTGATCAGCCTGGTCGAGGACGCCTCGCCGCTGCTGCGCGAGGTGATGGCGGCGCTGGTCGGCACGGGCGGTGACGCGTACGTGGTCGGGCTGACCGGCCCGCCCGGGGTCGGCAAGTCGACCTCGACGGCGGCGCTGATCGGCGCCTACCGGGCCCGCGGGGTGCGCGTCGGCGTACTGGCGATCGACCCGTCCTCGCCGTACTCGGGCGGGGCGCTGCTCGGGGACCGGATCCGGATGGGTGCCCACGCAGAGGACGACGGGGTCTACATCCGCTCGATGGCTGCGCGCGGTCATCTCGGCGGGTTGTCCTGGTCGGCGCCGCAGGCCCTGCGGGTCCTCGGCGCCGCGGGCTGCGAGGTGATCCTGCTGGAGACCGTCGGGGTCGGGCAGTCCGAGGTCGAGGTGGCCGGGCAGGCCGACAGCACCGTGGTGCTGATGGCCCCCGGGATGGGTGACGGTATCCAGGCGGCCAAGGCCGGGATCCTCGAGGTGGGCGACATCTACGTGGTGAACAAGGCCGACCGCGACGGCGCCGCGCAGACCGCCCGCGAGCTGACCCACATGATCTCCCTCGGCCCCGGCCGGGGTGAGGGCGCGTGGGAGGCCCCGGTGCTCAAGACGGTCGCCTCCCGCGGCGAGGGCATCGACGAGGTCGTGGACGCGATCACCAAGCACCGGGAGCACCTGACCGACTCCGGCCGGCTCGAGGCTCGCCGCCGCCGCCGCGCCGCGGGGGAGATCGAGGCCATCACCCTGGAGGCGATGCGGCGGCGGATCGGCAACCTGCGCGGCGACCGGCGCCTGGAGGCGCTGGCGGAGCGGGTCGCCGCCGGCGAGCTGGACCCGTACGCCGCCGCCGATGCTCTGGCTGAACAGCTGACGGACTGACCGCGCGAGGAACTGCAGAAGTGAGGTGCTCAGCTGCGGACGGGCGTGCTCATCGCCTGCCGCACCCCGTCGGGGCCGGCCCGCTCGCGGAACTCCTGCACGGTCACGCCGTGCACGACCGCGTCGGTCTTGGCCCGGGCCGCGGCCGAGCGGGGGAAGCCGAGCAGCGGCGCGAGCTCGCCGAAGTACTCACCCGGCCCGCAGGTGTGGATGTGCTGCTCGCCGCCCTCGGCCAGTTGGCGGACCAGGTCGATCTGGCCCTCGGCGACGACGTAGACGAGCTCGCCGATGTCGCCCTGCTCGAACAGAGACTGACCCGCCGTCAGTTCCACCGGCCCGGGCTTGACCGCGCCGAGGGACTGCGGGCCCATCTTGATCACCCGGTCGGCCAGCGGCACCAGGCGGTGGTCGTGGGTGGAGACCACGACCGCGCGCCCGGGTGAGGCCAGGTCGCGCAGGGTCCGGATGACGGTCTCGACCTGGACGTAGTCCAGCGCCGCGGTCGGCTCGTCGGCGATGATCATCGGCGGGTCATGCGCGAGCGACCGGGCGATCGCGGCGCGCTGTTGCTGGCCCCCGGACATCATGCCCGGGCGGTGGTTCATCCGTTCGGCGAGCCCGAAGCGGGTGAGCAGTTCCTCGGCCCGCGCCCGGGCCGCCTTGGCCGGCACCCCGGCCATCCGCAGCGGCGCCTCGACGTTCTCCCGCGCGGTGAGGCTGGGCACGAGCTTGAAGCCCTGGAAGACCAGGCCGACCGAGCGGCGCCGGTACTCGGTGAGGTCCTTCGGGCCGAGCCCGGTGACGGACACCCCGTCGAGCAGGATGTCGCCGGCGGTCGGGGTGAGGATGCCCGACAGGCAGGAGAGCAGGGTGGTCTTGCCGCACCCGCTCGGGCCGAGCAGGAGCACGAGTTCTCCGGACAGGGCCTCGGCGTTGAAGTGGTCCAGAGGGCGCACCAGGTAGTCGCCACTGGGGAACTCGACGACGAGGTCCTTGATCTCCAGACGTTCCATCTCAGGCCCCGAACGCCACGGCTGGGTCCACTCCGACGGCCTTACGGAGCGCGGCCAGGCTGGACAGCATGCCCACCAGGGCGGCGATCCCCACCAGCGCCAGCGAGGACGCGGGGGACAGGTAGATCGGTAACGGGAAGGCGGGGGCGATCACGTAACTGACGATCACCGCCAGGCCGGCCGCCGCGAGCGACACCACCATCGCTTGTATCGCGAGGCTGGCGACCAAGGTTTTCGAGGCCACCCCGATCGCTTTCATCACCGCGAAGTCCTGCACCCGTTCCAGCACCGACAGGTAGATCGTCGTCCCGACCACTGCGATCGCGACCAGCCAGAGCAACATGCGCAGCACGTCCATGCCGTCCAGCGCCTTGGCGAACAGCCGCAGGATGTCGGCGCGGGCGTAGTCGGGGCTGACCGCCTTCAGCCCGAGCGCGCCGGGGTCGGTGGGGACGCCCTTGGTGACGATCGAGGTGACGATCCGGTTGCCCTTGAACAGCGCGGACTGGGCGTCGCGGATGTTCAGGTAGACCGTGCCGACGCCGCCGCGCAGCGTCATGTGCTCGACCTCGCCGACGACGGTGAGGTCCATCCCGTTCATCGTGAACGTGTCGCCCATCGTGGTACCCGGTCGCCTTGTCGACCAGCGCCTCATTGGGCCGGCTGGGCTGGCGGCCCTCGGTCGGCACCGGCGGGCCGAGTCCGCCCGGGCGGTAGCCGACCACGGTGACGTCGACCTCGCGGTCCCCGCCGGTGGTGGCGAACGCCATCACGAACGGGTCGGCCTGGGTGACGCCGGGCGCCTTGGCCACCTGCTCGACGACGGTGTCCGGCATCGCGGACAGCGCACTGAACGGACCGCTCACCCCGGCTCGCACGATCCAGGAGTCGGCGCCGACGGCCTGGATGTTGCGGTCGGCCTCGCCGTTGAGCGCCGAGCTCAGCCCGGCGAGCAGCAGGGTGACCGCGAAGACCAGTGCGGTCCCGATCACGCCGAAGGCAAATCGGCGTCGCCGCCATTGCAGGTCCCGCAGCGTGATCAGCCACATGTCGCAGAACCTAGGGGAGGTGTGGGGTCGCGGTCATCCGGCGGCGACACGGACGGAGTGTCGGTGGGGTGACACAGGGCCGGCCGGTCAGTCCGTGTCGGGCTTGCGGGCCGGCGACTTCGGCGTCGGCGAGGTCAGGGTCGCCTGGGTGTTCGCCTTGACCGGGACGGCGCCGAGGGAGCCGTTGAGGTCGGAGTCGATACGGGTCGGCAGTGCGACGTCGACGGCGTGGTAGGTGTCCTGCACCCGTTTGGCGGTGACGGCGGGGCAGGTCGGCGGTCCGACCGTCTTCAGCGTCTGGGTGAGCCGGATGTGGCGCAGGGACGCGGTGCCGCCGCCGGCCTTGGCCTCGGAGACCAGCACTCCCTCGGTGTGCGCGGTCGTGCAGCCGTCCTTGGACTCCATGTCGAAGCTCCACGACTGGCCGGGCTTGGCGGCGTCCGGTTCGAGCAGGACCGGCGAGGGCGGCGAGAACTCCAGCACGATCGCGGCGATGCCCGTCGAGCCGTCCAGCCGGTAGGCCGAGAGGTAGACGCCGTCGTCCTGGCGGCCCAGGGTGAGTTCCTCGATGATCCCGGCGCCGTCCTCGCGGCGAGCGTCCAGCGTCCAGATCTGCTCGTCCGCCCCGCCCGCCTTGGCCACCTGCAGCTTCATGGTCGCCGGCGGCTTGCCCAGGCTCGAGGTGCCGGTCATCGCGTAGCTGTAGTCACCGACCTGGGGCAGGGCCAGGGCGCCGGGCCCGGCCGGGACGACCGGCACTCCCGGCTGCGGCGTCTTCGTCCCCTTGCCCGGCTTGGTCGGCTTCGGCGGCGCGAAGGTGCCGCTGGGCAGCGGGATCGCGGGCAGCGGGGTGGACCCGGGGGCGGACGGGGCCGCGCTCGCGCTCGGCGCTTGGCCCCCGGGGAGGCGGCGTCGTCGTAGGGCACCTCGAGGCCCGCCGACCCGGCCGGGACCACCGAGGGCTGCCCGCCGCAGCCGGCGAGCGAGCAGGGCCAGCGTGGCGAGGGCTGCAGCCTGCGAGGACCGACCGGGACGTGACATGGCCCCATCTTTGTCCGGAGGGGTGGACGGTGGAAGGCGACGAGCCGAGTCGTGACGTTTGTATCGACCTCGGATCTCCGTCACGGCCTGTGTCGCTGCGGACACACAGGAGGCGTCCGCCGGACGGATGACGCCCTCTTGCGCCCGGGGCCTAGGTTTCTGATCGAGCGTCACACCCCACTCAGTACGGCGCTCTTCTCCGAGAGGAAACCGTCATGCATCGCACCGCTTTCCTCACCGCCGCCGCACTGGTCGCCGTCATGGCGCTCGGTGCCTGCGGAGATGATGACGAGTCCACCACCGCAGCGCTGGCGGCCGCCGACGGCGTCAAGACCGGCCCCGGCGTCACCGACAGCACGATCACCCTCGGTGTCCTGACCGACCAGAGCGGCGTGTTCAAGGACTTCGGCCGCGCGCTGGACGCCGGGCACAAGATCTGGGTCGACGAGATCAACGCCGCCGGCGGGATCTGCGAGCGCCAGGTCCAGTTGGAGACCCGGGACCACGGCTACAAGGCCGACGTGGCCAAGCTGCTGTTCCCGGACATGGAGCCGAAGATCGCCGCGTTCATCGACCTGCTCGGCTCGCCCGTGGTGGCGGCCCTGCAGCAGGACCTGAAGGACACCCAGGCCACCGCAGTGGTCGGCTCGTTCTCCTCGGTCCTGTTGGAGAACCCGTACCTGCTGCTTCCCAGCACGAGCTACGACATCGACATGATCAACGGGCTGTCGTACCTGCTGAAGAAGAAGATCATCAACTCCGGCGACACCGTCGGGCACATCTACCTCGAGGGCGAACTCGGGCTCGAACGGGCTGGCCGGCTCGGAGTACTTCGCCAAGCAGCACGACATCAAGCTGAAGCCGGTCAAGGTGCTGCCCACCGACACCGACATGACCGCGGTGGTGACCAGTCTGCGCGGCTCCAAGATCGACGCGCTCGCGCTGAGCACCAGCCCGACCCAGACCACGTCGGTCGCCACGGCGGCGAAGGCGCTCGGGCTCAAGGTGCCGACGATCGGGAACTTCCCCTCGTTCGTCCCGCAGCTGCTCTCCACCCCGGCAGCCGGCGCCCTCGCCGACACTGTACCTGGTCGGCAGCATCGCGCCCTACTCCTCGAACGAACCCAAGGCCAAGGCGATCCGGGAGGCGTTCGAGGCGGGCGGCTTCGACGTCGTGCCGAACCTTGCCGTCCAGCTCGGGTACGAGATGGGCGAGCTCATCCGCGGCGTGCTGGAGAACGCCTGCGCGGCCAAGGACCTGACGCGCGAAGGCATCCAGGCCGCGCTGGCGCAGAGCACGAAGGTCGACACCCAGGGACTCTCACCGAAGCTGGACTACTCCAAGCCCGGTTCACCGCCGGCCCGGGAGAGCTACGTCGCCCAGGTCGACGCGAAGGAGAAGGGCGGCATGCGTCAGCTGGACAAGGCGAGCGCCTCGGCGGACGCCAAGACCTACAAGGCACCGCACGAGGGCATGGCGCACTGATTCAGCTAGGAGCGGGCCCGCCTACTGCGGGCCCGCTTCTGCAGGGCGCTCGGGTCGCTGACGTGGATCCGGTTGCGGGTCAGCGACACCGCCCCGGCCAGTTCCAGATCCCGCAGGACCCGGTTCGCCGTTGCCCGGGACGTCCCGGCCAGCTCGGCCAGGTCCTGCTGGGTCAGCGCGATCTCGATCCCGCGCGGTCCGGGCGCGTCCCGCCCGTAGAGCCGGGTCAGGTCGAGCAGGCGCCGCACCACCCGCAGCTCCACCGGGGCGTAGAGCGCCTCCAGCAGTAGCGCGTCCACCCGGCGGAGGGTGGTGACCAGCACGTCGACGACGAACTGGTCGACCGCCGGGTGGGCCTTGCGCAGTGCCTGGAACTGGGCCCGGTCGATGGACAACGTCTCGGTGGGCTTCAGCGCCATCACCGTCGCGGCCCGGCGCCGGCCCTCGCCCAGGACCGAGAACGTCCCGACCACCTCGCCCTGGCCGAGCACGTCGATGGTGGCCAGGTCCCCGCCGGGCGTGGTGATCCGCACCGCCACCTTGCCCTTGGCGATCAGGTGCAGGGTGTCGCCGGGGTCGGCCTCGTGGAAGAGGACCTCGCGGCGCCCGAACCGGCGCCGGCTCGTGCTGGCCAGCACGCTGCGGCGGTCGGCCTCGGACAGCGATCCGAGTATCGAGAACTCCACCGGCTGCTCCATCGCCTCAGGGCCGCCCGGCGGCCCTGCCCGATCGTGGCACAAGGCAGGATGGGAGTGCTGGAAGCGGGCAGGGGCCCGCCGCAACGGGAGGGGTCCAAGCATGGCCGAGAAGAATGATGGCGACGCGGATCGGTCGGCTCCGGGTGCTCTCGGTGCTGGAGGGGATCAGCTACGTGGTCCTGCTGCTGATCTCCAGCTTCGGGCCGTTCCACTCCGAGACGCGGGGTATCGGTCCTGGGCCCGATTCACGGGATCCTGTTCGTCACCTACGTGCTGGGCGTCCTCGACCTGCGCCGGCGGATCGACTGGGACAACGCGACCCTGGTGAAGCTGCTCGTGGCCTCGGTGATCCCGTTCGCGACCTTCTTCGTCGAGCGCTGGCTGCGCACTCAGGCCGAGCCGGTCCGCGTCTGAGCCGCGCCTGAGGCAGGATTGACGTCATGGCCCAGCCCCCTAGCCCCCGTATCCCGACCGCCGGCGCGGTCGACCTCTCCGGTCTGAAGGCGCGCCCGGCCGGCCCGGCGAGATCCCCGAGCCGCCGGCCCGCTCCGCGCCCCACGGTCGGCCGCGGGCGCGGCCCCGGTCGGCTCGGCGCTCGGCGTCACCCCCGAGCACACCGGCGCCGTCCCCGGCTCGCCGCCCGATCGCCACGGTGGCAACCCGTGGGTCGTCGAGGTCAACGAGGAGAACTTCGGTTCCGAGGTCATGACGGCCTCGATGACCGTGCCGGTCGTCATCGACTTCTGGGCCGGCTGGTGCCAGCCCTGCAAGCAGCTCGCGCCGATCATGGAGAAGCTGGCGCTGGAGTACGAGGGCCGGTTCATCCTGGCCACCATCGACACCGACGCCAACCCGCGCCTGGCCCAGGACATCGGCATCCAGAGCCTGCCGACCGTGCTCGCCGTCGTCGGGCAGCAGCCGGTGCCGTTGTTCCAGGGCGCCATCCCCGAGGCGCAGGTGCGCCAGTTCATCGACGAGCTGCTCCGGGTCTCCGCCACGAACGGGATCGTCGGCCGCGCGGCGCCGCGCGGTGGCGTCCCGGCCCCGGCCGCCGAGGCCGAGCAGGAGCCGGAGATCCCGCACGCCGAGGCCTACGAGCTGATGGTCGAAGGTGACCTGGAGGGCGCCGAGGCCGCCTACTCCGCGGCGCTGGCCGAGCGCCCCAACGACGTCGACGCCGCCGAGGGCCTGGCCCGGGTGGGACTGCTCCGGCGGATCAGCGGCGTCGACCCGGACACAGTGCTCAAGAACGCCGACGCCGCCCCGACCGACGTGACCGCGCAGAGCCTGGCCGCGGACGTCGAGGTCGCCTCCGGCGCCCCGGAGGCCGCCTTCGCCCGGCTGGTGCAGGCGATCCGGATGACCGGTGGCGCCGAGCGCGACGCCCTGCGTGAGCACCTGCTCAGCCTGTTCGCCGTTCTGGGCGCCGACGATCCCCGGGTGGCCACCGCGCGCCGCGCCCTGGCCAGCGCGCTGTTCTAACTGCGCCGATAGTGGAGTTGAGCACCGATCTGACCGTTCTCAGCGGTGCCTAACTCCACTATCGGATGAGTCGGGTGCCCTAGGCCGGGCCGTGGCGCAGCCACACGGTCGCCAGCGGCGGCAGAGTGACCGTCGCGGAGGCCGGCTGGCCGTGGTGCGGCGTCTCGACGGCGTCGACGCCGCCCATGTTGCCGACCCCGCTGCCGGTGTAGACGTCGGCGTCGGTGTTCAGCACCTCGGTCCAGCGGCCGGCCAGCGGCAGCCCGACGTGATAGCCGGTGTGCACCATGTTGGCGAAGTTCGACACACAGGCCAGGGCCGTGCCGTCGGGGGCGAACCGCAGGAAGGAGAAGACGTTGTTGCCCGCGTCGTTGGCGTCGATCCAGGAGAAGCCGCCGGGCTCGTGGTCGCACTCCCACAGTTCGGAGGAGGCGACGTAGACCCGGTTGAGGTCGCCGACCAGGCGGTGCAGGCCGGCGTGCTCCGGGTGGTCGAGCAGCCACCAGTCCAGCGACCGGCTCTCCGACCACTCGGACTCCTGGCCGAACTCGCTGCCCATGAACAACAGTTGCTTGCCGGGGTGGGCCCACATGTAGGCCAGGTACGCGCGCAGGTTGGCCAGCTTCTGCCACCGGTCGCCGGGCATCTTGCCGAGCAGCGAGCCCTTGCCGTGCACGACCTCGTCGTGCGAGATCGGCAGCACGTAGTTCTCGGAGTACGCGTACATCATCGAGAACGTCATCTGGTGGTGGTGGTACTGCCGGTGGATCGGGTCGTTGCTGACGTAGCCGAGCGAGTCGTGCATCCAGCCCATGTTCCATTTGAAGCCGAAGCCGAGCCCGCCGAGGTGCGTCGCGCGGGTGACGCCCGGCCAGGCGGTCGACTCCTCGGCGATCGTGAACGCGCCGGGAGCCCGGCGGTACACGGTGGCGTTCATCTCCTGCAGGAACTTCACCGCGTCGAGGTTCTCGCGGCCGCCGTACTCGTTCGGGCTCCACTCGCCTTCCTGGCGCGAGTAGTCCAGGTAGAGCATCGAGGCGACCGCGTCGACCCGCAGGCCGTCGATGTGGAACTCCTCGAGCCAGTAGCAGGCGTTGGCGACCAGGAAGTTGCGCACCTCGGACCGGCCGAAGTCGAAGATGAGCGTGCCCCACTCGGGGTGCTCGCCGCGCTGCGGGTTGCCGTGCTCGTAGAGCGCGGTGCCGTCGAAGCGGGCCAGCGCCCACTCGTCCTTGGGGAAGTGGGCGGGCACCCAGTCCATGATGACGCCGATGCCGGCCTGGTGCAGCCGGTCGACCAGGTACCGGAAGTCGTCCGGCGACCCGAAGCGCGAGGTCGGCGCGAAGTAGGAGGAGACCTGGTAGCCCCAAGAGCCGCCGAACGGATGCTCGGCCACCGGCATCAACTCGACGTGGGTGAACCCGGACTCCTGGACGTAGCCGACGAGCTGCTCGGCGAGTTCGCGGTAACTCAGTCCGGGTCGCCACGAGCCGAGGTGCACCTCGTACACGCTCATCGGCCGCGCGACCGGAGCGACCGCGGTGCGGGCCGTCATCCACTGCTCGTCGCCCCACGTATAGGTGGACTCCTCCACCACGGACGCCGTCGCCGGCGGGACCTCGGCGGAGCGGGCGAGCGGGTCCGCCTTCTGCCGCCAGGTGCCGTCCCGGCCGAGAATCTCGTACTTGTAGTGCGTGCCCACGCCGAGGCCGGGGACGAACAACTCCCACACGCCGGAGGAACCGAGCGAGCGCAGCGGGTACGCGCGCCCGTCCCAGAAGTTGAAGTCGCCGACCAGGCGGACGCCGCGGGCATTCGGGGCCCACACCGCGAACGAGGTGCCGGCCACCGTCCCGGCCGGTCCGTCGTAGCGGCGGACCTTCGAGCCGAGCACCTCCCACAACTGCTCGTGCCTGCCCTCGCCGATGAGGTGCAGATCCACCTCGCCCAGCGTCGGCAGGTAGCGGTAGGGGTCGTCGAGCACGGTCGTCGTGCCGTCGTGCACGACCTCCAGCCGGTAGTCCGGCGCGTGCGGGCCGGGCACGATGCCGACGAAGACGCCTTCGTGCTCGTGGGTGAGCTCGTGCCGCTCGCTGCCCACCAGGACGGTGACCCGATCGGCCAGCGGTCGCAGCGTGCGGATGGTCACGGAATTGTCGCCGCCGGGGTGCGCGCCGAGCACGGAGTGGGGGTCGTGGTGCTCACCGCCGACGAGGCTGCGCAGCACGTCGTGCGAGACCGGGATGGGGGACAGCGATGCCTCCTGGGCGGTTCTCATGACCGACCTCCCGCGAGCACGTCGTCGAGGATCGGGGCCGTGAGCAACCTGCGGATCGCCCCCAGCGGGACGTCGACCCAGTCCGGTCGGTTGCGCGTCTCGTAGACCACTTCGTAGACCGCCTTGTCGAGGACGAAAGCTGTGAGCGGGATCGGGTCGGTCAGGTCGGCCAACCCTGACTTGCCGTCACCGACGTCGGCGTAGCCCGCACAGTACGCGCGCTGGTTGCGCGCGGCCCACGCCGCGGCACGGTCCTCCGCGCCGGGACGTGCGGTGTGCGCCGGATCGGCGCCGGAGAACGGTTGTCGCGCGGCGTAGTCGAAGGACCGCAGCATCCCGGCGACGTCCTTGAGCGGCGTCTGCGGCGCGCGGCGTTCGGACACCGGGCGGGCCGGTTCCCCCTCGAAGTCGAGGATCCGCCAGCCGGTGTCGGTGCGCAGCGCCTGACCGAGGTGCAGGTCGCCGTGGACGCGCTGCGCGGTGATGGGGTGATCGTGCCGGGTCAGCTCGGCATAGCGGTCGGCGATCTCGGCGGCGAACTCGCGCAACTGCGGGGCGGCGGCCACGCAGCTCTCGAGGCGGCTCTGCAGCGTGGCCGCGAGCGCGGCGACCTCGGGGCCGGTCCAGGTCACGGTGCCGAGCACCCGGGCCAGGTCCGCATGCACCGCGGCCGTCGCCTGGCCGAGCCGGTAAGCCTCACCGGCGAAGTCCCCGCCGGACGCCGCCGGGTCGGGGTCGTCCTCCGCGTAGAGCGCGCGGACACTGGCCAGCGCGAGGTCCCAGCCGTCGGTCGCGGAGGGGAAGAACTTGGTCGCGATCGCCAGCGTGCCGGCGTGCGGTTCGCCGTCGGGGCCGGTCCAGCCGCCCTCGACCCAGCCGAGGAGCGGGGGCACCGAGGTGTTCCCGGCCTGGGCCAGGGCGTGCAGCAACTCGACGTCGGGGTTGGTCCCGGCGGTCAGCCGGCGGAACACCTTGAGGATCACGGCGTCGCCGAACACCAGAGAGGTGTTCGACTGCTCGCCGCCAAGCACGCGGGAGGGTTCCTGTACCGGCAGCGGGGTCGCGACCGAATCGCGCTGGAAGGACATGCCGTCGGTGTACCGGCCGGCGGCCATTCCGGCCAGCCACGCCTCGGTCGTCTCCTTGTCCTGCAACGCGTCGTACCCGTACCGCGGCCCGAGCCCGTCCACGGTCCAGTGCCCGATCAGGGCGTGCGCCAGGGCCGGATCCGGTTCGGCGCGGTAGGCGACCGGCAGGTGGTAGGTCTCCCCACCGGAGTCGGCGTACTCCACGTTCACCGCGAGAAGTTCGACCAGGGGTTCAGCGGTGAGCTGACCGATTCCGGTCACCTCCAGCCGTGTGATCTCGCGGCCTTTGCCCGCGAACCAGCGTCGGCCGCTCAGCCAGTGGGACAACTCGTCGCGGTGTTCCATGAGGTCGGCCTACCCAGGGGGGTCGAGGCGGAACCAGTAACTGCCGTGCGGCGCGGCGGTCAGCAGGTAGGGGAGCTCGCCGATCAGCGGGAATGCGACCCCACCGAGCAGTTCGACAGGGCGATAGCCCTCGAAACGACGCAGGTCCAGCTCCACCGGCTGGGCGAAGCGCGAGAGGTTGTTCACACAGAGCACAATGTCAGCACTCTGCGCCTCCCCGGGGTTCGGGGAGTACTCGCGCAGGAAGGACAGCACGCTGGGGTTCGACCCGCCGAGGTCGGTGAACGTGCCGAGCCCGAAGGCCGGGTTGGCCTTGCGCACCTCGATCATGCGGCGGGTGAAGTGCAGCAGCGAGGTCGGCGCGGCCATCTGCGCCTCGACGTTGGTGACCTGGTAGCCGTAGATCGGGTCCATGATCACCGGCAGCGTGAGGCGTCCGGGCGTGGCGTCGGAGAACCCGGCGTTGCGGTCGGGGTCCCACTGCATCGGGGTGCGCACGCCGTCGCGGTCGCCGAGCCAGATGTTGTCACCCATCCCGATCTCGTCGCCGTAGTAGAGGACGGGGGAGCCGGGCAGGGCCAGCAGCAGCGCAGTGAACAGCTCGAGCCGGCGGCGGTCGTTGTCAAGCAGGGGAGCGAGGCGCCGGCGGATACCGATGTTGGCCTTCATCCGCGGGTCCTTGGCGTACTCCGCGTACATGTAGTCGCGCTCTTCGTCGGTGACCATCTCGAGCGTGAGCTCGTCGTGGTTGCGCAGAAAGATGCCCCACTGGCAGTTGTCGGGGATCTTCGGCGTCTGCGCCATGATCTCCGAAATCGGGTACCGGGTCTCGCGCCGCACGGCCATGAACAGCCGTGGCATCACCGGGAAGTGGAAGGCCATCTGGCACTCGTCGCCGTCCCCGAGGTAGGCGACGACGTCCTCGGGCCACTGGTTGGCCTCACAGAGCAGCACGCGGTCGGGGTAGAGCCGGTCGACGTCCTTGCGGACCTCCTTGAGGAACTCGTGCGTCTTCTCCAGGTTCTCGCAGTTGGTGCCCTCCTCTTCGTAGAGATAGGGCACGGCGTCGAGCCGGAAGCCGTCGATACCGAGGTCCAGCCAGAACCGCAGGGCCTCCATGATCGCGGCCTTCACGTCGGGGTTCTCGAAGTTCAGGTCGGGCTGGTGGGAGAAGAACCGGTGCCAGAAGTACTGCTTGCGCACCGGGTCGTAAGTCCAGTTCGAGGTCTCGGTGTCGACGAAGATGATCCGCGCGTCCGAGTAGCCCTTGTCGTCGTCGGCCCAGACGTAGAAGTCGCCGTACGGCCCGCCGGGATCGGTGCGCGAGGCCTGGAACCACGGGTGCTGGTCGGAGGTGTGGTTCATGACGAAGTCGATGATCACGCGGATGCCGCGCTCGTGGGCCTCCTCGACGAACTCGACGAAATCGCCCAGGGTGCCGAACTCGGGCAGCACCTCGGTGTAGCTGGCGACGTCGTAGCCGCCGTCCCGCAGCGGGGAAGCGAAGAACGGCGGGAGCCACAGGCAGTCGACGCCGAGCCACTGGAGGTAGTCCAGCTTCTCGGTCAGACCGCGCAGGTCACCGACGCCGTCGGCGTTGCTGTCGTTGAACGAGCGGACCAGGACCTCGTAGAAGACGGCCCGCTTGAACCACTCCGGATCACCCGGGCTCTCGGCGGTGTCCTGAAAGGAGTCGATCCGTATGACGCCGGTGTCTTCGTTCATGGCCGGCCGGTCGAGGCGGGGGTCCCGATGCGGCGCAGCGTGAGCAGATGCGCCGGCTCGGTGAACGGGTCGAGGCGGATGTAGTTGTGCTCGCCCCAGGTCCAGGTCGCGCCGGTGAACTCGTCGGTCACCATGCACTGCTCGCCGGGGGCCAGGCCGACCGCGTCCAGGTCCAGGTGCAGCATCGTCTCCCGCACTGCGAGCGGGTCGAGGTTGACCACGGCGATGACCGTGTCTGACGCTCCGTCAGGTCCGGTTCTGGACTTGGAGTACGCGAGCACGTTCTCGTCGTCGGTGGGGTGGAAGGTCAGGTCGCGCAGCTGCTGCAGCGCCGGGTGCGCCCGCCGGGCCTGGTTCAGGGTGGTCAGGTACCCGGACATGCTGCGGCCCTCGGTCTCGGCGGCCTCCCAGTCCCGCGGCCGGTACTGGTACTTCTCCGAGTCCAGGTACTCCTCGCTGCCCGGGCGGACCGCGACCGATTCGTACAGCTCGTAGCCGGAGTACACGCCCCACGCCGGCGACAGCGTCGCGGCGAGGACCGCCCGGATCTTGAACGCCGCCGGGCCGCCGTACTGCAGGTACGCGTGCAGGATGTCCGGGGTGTTCACGAAGAAGTTCGGCCGCAGGAAGTGCGCCGTCTCCTGCGAGAGCTCCTCGGCGTAGTCCTGCAGCTCCTCTTTCGTCGTCCGCCAGGTGAAGTAGGTGTACGACTGGTGGAAGCCCACCTTGGCGAGCTCGTGCATCATCGCCGGCCGGGTGAACGCCTCGGACAGGAACAGCACGTCCGGGTCCGTGCGCCGGATCTCGCCGAGCAACTGCTCCCAGAACATCACCGGCTTGGTGTGCGGATTGTCGACCCGGAAGATCCGGACCCCGTGCTCCATCCAGTGGTGCAGCACCCGCAGGCACTCGGCGTAGAGGCCCTCGAAGTCGTTGTCGAAGTTGATCGGGTAGATGTCCTGGTACTTCTTCGGCGGGTTCTCCGCGAACGCGATCGTGCCGTCCGCGCGGGTGGTGAACCACTCCGGGTGTTCCTTGGCCCAGGGGTGGTCGGGGGAGGCCTGCAGTGCGAAGTCCAGCGCGACCTCGAGTCCGTTCTGGCGGGCCGCGTCGACGAACCGGTCGAAGTCCTCGATGGTGCCGAGGTCGGGGTGCACGGCGTCGTGGCCGCCCTCGTCGGAACCGATCGCCCACGGCGAGCCGGGGTCGTCCGGGCCTGGGGTCAACGTGTTGTTCGGGCCTTTGCGGAACGATCGGCCCACCGGGTGGATCGGCGGCAGGTAGACCACGTCGAACCCCATGGCGGCGATCGCCGGCAGTCGCTTGGAGGCGTCGGCGAAGGTGCCCGAGCGCGGCGGATCGAGACTCGAAGCCCTCGCTGCGAGGGAAGAACTCGTACCAGGAGCTGAACAGCGCCTCGGGCCGGTCGACGGTCAGCGGGAAGCGCTTGCTGGCCGTGACCATGTCCCGCAGGGGGTACCGGGCGAGCAGCCGGACCACCTCGGGGGCCAGCCCGGCGGCCAGGCGAACCTGGGCCGGGTAGCGCTCGTCGCGCAGGTCGGCGGCGGTACCTCGGAGGAGCTTTACTCCAGCTTCCTCCGGGCCGAGAGCACCGGAGAGGGCCTCGGCGGCGCGCTCCATGAGGCGCGCGCCCTCCTCCAGCATCAACTCGACGTCGACGCCCGCCTTGACCTTGATCGGCGCGTCGTGCCGCCAGGTGCCGTAGGGGTCGCTCCAGGCCTCGACCGAGAAGGTCCATTTGCCGGGCCGGGTGGCAGTGACGGTGGCGCCCCACCGATCCGTGCCGGGGGCGAGGGGGTGCATCGGGATGTAGTCCCCGGCCTTGCCCCGCGGGTCCCGGAGCACCACGTTCGCGTTGACCGCGTCGTGCCCCTCGCGGAACACCGTGGCCTGCACCTCGAAGGACTCACCGGCGACGGCCTTCGCCGGTCGCGCAGCGCAGTCCACCACCGGATGGACGTCCGAGATCGGTATGCGGGCACTCACGTTTTCGAACGTACCCGGCCGGAGTGGATCGCAACCAGGCGCGTGCCACGCCAGGGTGAACCGCCCAAATGGCCCCCGAGCGCGTTCATCTCGCGTAACACGCCCGGCCACTAGATTGCCAGGGTGAGAGCTATCCGACGGTTCACCGTCCGCGCCGCCCTGCCCGCCGAGCTGCTCCCGTTGGGCGAGTTGGCGACCAATCTGCGCTGGAGCTGGCACGCCGACAGCCGCGCGATCTTCGCCGCCGTCGACGGCGAGACCTGGGACGCCGTCGGGCACGATCCGGTGAAACTCCTCGGTGCGGTGTCCCCGACCCGGCTCGCCGAACTGGCCGACGACCCCGAGTTCCGGGCGCGGCTGGAGGACGCCGTCGCGGACCTGCGCTGCGTACCGGACCGAGGAGCGCTGGTACCAGCGCAACGAGAACGCCGGCGAGCACCCGCTGCCGCGCGCGATCGCCTACTTCTCACCCGAGTTCGGCATCACCGCGGTGCTGCCCCAGTACTCCGGTGGCCTCGGCATCCTGGCCGGCGACCACCTCAAGGCGGCCAGCGACCTCGGTGTCCCGCTGATCGGCGTCGGGCTGCTCTACCGCCGTGGCTACTTCATCCAGTCGCTGTCCCGGGAGGGGTGGCAGGAGGAGCGCTACCCGATCCTGGACCCGCACGAGCTGCCCATCGACCCGCTGCGCGAGGCCGACGGGTCGCTGCTGCGGATGCGGATCGGCCTGCCCGGCGGGCGGAGCCTGGCCGCGCAGGTCTGGCAGGCGAACGTCGGCCGGGTGCCGCTGCTGCTGCTCGACTCCGACGTCGAGGAGAACGGCCCGTTCGAGCGCGAGATCACCGACCGGCTCTACGGCGGCGGCACCGAGCACCGGCTGCACCAGGAACTGCTGCTCGGCATCGGCGGCGTGCGCGCCCTGCGCGCCTACTGCCGGCTCACCGGCACCCCGGACCCCGAGGTCTTCCACACCAACGAGGGCCACGCCGGCTTCCTCGGCCTGGAGCGGATCCGCGAGTACACCGAGGACGACGGGCTGCCCTTCGACGCCGCCCTCGAGGCCGCCCGCGCCGGCACCGTCTTCACCACGCACACCCCGGTCCCGGCCGGCATCGACCGGTTCCCGCGCGAGCTGATCGCCACGTACTTCGGCGGCGACAACGCCATCGCCTCGGTCCCGGTCGAGCGGGTCCTCGAGCTGGGCGCGGAGACCTACGAGGGCGGCGACCCGGCCGTGTTCAACATGGCCGTGATGGGCCTGCGGCTCGCGCAGCGGGCGAACGGCGTCTCGGTGCTGCACGGCGAGGTCAGCCGCGGGATGTTCGGCGGCCTGTGGCCGGGCTTCGACACCGAAGAGGTGCCGATCACCTCGATCACCAACGGGGTGCACGCCCCGACCTGGACCGCGCCGGAGGCGCTCGAGCTGGCCCGGCGCGCAGGCCGGCGCGAAGTTCGTCGCCACCGCCGAGGACTGGGGCGCGCTCGACGACGTCTCCGACGCGGACCTGTTCGGCGTCGGCCGGATGTTGCGCGACCGCCTGGTCACGAGCACGCGCAGGCGGCTGCGCGACCAGTGGCTGATCGCGCGGTGCGAGCGAGGCCGAGCTCGGCTGGATCGCCAACGTGCTGGACCCGGACGTGCTGACCATCGGCTTCGCGCGCCGCGTCCCGTCCTACAAGCGCCTCACGCTGATGCTGCACGACCCCGAGCGGCTCAAGGCCCTGCTGCTGCACCCGGAGCGCCCGATCCAGCTGGTGATCGCCGGCAAGGCGCACCCGGCCGACGACGGCGGCAAGCGGCTGATCCAGGAACTGGTCCGCTTCGCCGACGACCCGGCGGTGCGGAACCGGATCGTGTTCCTCACCGACTACGACATGGCGCTGGCCGCGGAGATGATCCCGGGCTGCGACGTCTGGCTGAACAACCCGCTGCGTCCGCTGGAGGCCTGCGGGACCTCGGGCATGAAGGCCGCGCTGAACGGCTGCCTCAACCTGTCCGTCCTCGACGGCTGGTGGGACGAGTGGTACGACGGCGCGAACGGCTGGGCCATTCCGTCGGCGACCGGCGTGAGCGACCCCGAGCGACGCGACGAGCTGGAGTCGAACGCGCTCTACGACCTGATCGAGACCTCGGTGGCGCCGCGCTTCTACGAGCGCGACGACTCCGGGCTGCCGGCCCGCTGGCTGGAGATGGTCCGGCACACCATCGGCTCGCTCGGCCCCAAGGTGCTGGCCTCGCGGATGGTGCAGGACTACATCAACAAGCTCTACGCCCCGGCCGCGGTGTCCTCGCGGGAGCTGGCCGAGGACAAGCTGGCGCTGGCGCGTGAGCTGGCGGCGTGGAAGGCCCGCGTCCGGGCCGGCTGGGGCGCGGTCCGGGTGGACCACGTCGAGGTGCACGGTGGCGTTGACGCGGCGTCGGTCGGCGACCAGGTCAACGTGGCCTGTCTGGTCTCGCTGGGATCGCTGGAGCCCTCCGACGTGGACGTGCAACTGGTCTACGGCCGGGTCGACGAATCCGACCAGATCGTCGCGCACCGCACTCTCTCGCTGAGCGTCGCCGAACGCTTCGAGAGCGGGCGGAGCCGCTACGAGGGCAACGTCCAACTGCGCTACAGCGGTCCGTTCGGGTACTCGGTGCGGGTGCTGCCCGCCCACCGGCTGCTCGCCAACCACGCCGAGCTCGGGCTGGTCGCGGTGCCGTCGGCGCCGTCCGGCATGACCGACGGCCCGGTGCGCTAGTCCTCTGACCTGCGCGTCGCGGCCTATCCCGAACATTCACCCGCTCCGGGTGCAATCCTGGAGCGGTGCGCCGTAGGTTCGGCGGCTGCAGGGTGCTGCAGGAGTGCACGCGGAACTGATCAGGAGTAGTGGCGTGGAACGGTTGCCGGGCACGCCCTATCTCGCCGGCGACGTCATGGGCCGAGGCCCGCACGGCGCGGTGCTGCTCGGGCGCGACGCCCTGGACCGGCGCCTCGCGGTCAAGGTGCTGACCCCGGAACTGAGCGGGAACACGGCCACCGCGGCGGACTTCGCCGGGCAACGCGACACCCTGACCTCGATGCGGCACCCCCACCTGGTGCCGGTCTACGACGTGCTCACCACCGACACCGGTGTGCTGGCGATCGTCACCGACCGGGCCGAGGGCGGCAACCTGCGCCAGGCCCTGGAGGTCGTGCGCACCTTCCCGCCCTCGGAGGCCTGCCGACTCGGTGCCCAGTTGGCCCGGGCCCTGGCCGCGGTTCACTCGGCCGGCCTGGTGCACGGCGACCTGGTGGCGACCAACGTCCTGTTCAACGACGCGAGCAGCCGTCCGGCCGTGCGGGTCTCCGACGTCGGACTGACGCGCTGGCTGGCCTCGCTCGGCCGCGGCTGGGTGCCGGCCGGCGCCTTCGCCTACGCCGCGCCGGAGGCAGCAGCGGGAGAGGTGCCGGGCCCGCCTGCCGACCTGTACTCCCTCGGTGTGCTGCTCCACGAGATGTGCGTGGGGGTGCCGCCGTTCACCGGAGACCCGGCCGAGGTGATGCGCCGTCACATCGAGGAGGTCCCGGTCCGCCCCCCGGGTATCCCGGACCAGCTCTGGGTGCTGATCGCGGCCCTGCTGGCCAAGGACGGCCCCGCCCGGGTCGGGCCGGCCGCCGCGGTGGCCGGTTACCTGGACGCCATCGCCGCCGACGTCGACCGGGTTCCGCCGGCCGCGCCGCTCGGCCCGATGACCGCCGCGGCGGCGGTCGCGCCGTTGCCCGCCATCTCGGCGCCTGCCGCGGCCGCGGAGCCGGAGCCGGTCGTGTCCGCCACGGACGAGACCGATGTGCTGCCGGTCACGCCGGTGTCCTACGAGCCGGCGTCGTTCGAGCCGTCGGCCGGCGAGCCCGCGGCCTGGACGCCGCCGCCGGCCGCGCCCGCGCCGTGGGAGCGCCCGGCCATGGAGCCCGGCTACGAGGCGGGCGGCTACGAGGCCGCCGGCTACGGAGCTGCCGCCGGGTACGAGCCCGTCGAGGTCGCGGCTGCGGACGAGCCGTACGAGGACCGGGTCTTCACGACGGCGTACCTGAGCGCGGTCAAGCGACGCGAGCGGAAGAAGAGGGCGGCGATCGCTGCCGCGGTACTGGTTCCCGTGGCCGCCGCAGCGCTCGTGATCAGCCTGCTCGCCGGGGGAGACGACGGTGGGAGCCAAATCGTCGACGGCGTGAACGGCGACACCACGGATCCGGGCCCGGTGATCTCGCCGACCCCGTTCCCGACGCCCGAGCCGACCGTCTCGGCCACGCCGTCCGCGTCCGCCTCACCGACGGCCACCCCGTCGCCGACCCCTACGCCGGCTCCGCAGGCGACGCCGACGCCGATCCCGAAGCCGACGCCCAAGCCGACCCCGAGGCCGACGCCGACGCCGGGGGTGACGCCGACGCCGACGCCGACCCGCTGTCGTGACGCCGACGCCGACCCCGACGCCGACGCCATCGGTCGATCCGACGCCGACGACGAGTCCGACCGCCGCCGCCGTAGTTCAGCCGAGCAGCGGGTCCGGCACGCCGATCACCCGCAGCAGCACGGCCGAGCGCCCGGTCATCGTGACCGCTTCCCCCGGCTGCAATCACTCTCTCACCGTCCGGGCGATGGCCGGCGTCGCTGTCCAGCAAGGCCACGAAGCCGGTGGCCCACGTCGAGTGCGGCACGCGGAACTCCAGCGGGTCCGCGCCGGCGTTGAGCAGCAGCAGGAAGCTGTCGTCGGTGATGGTCTCGCCGTGCTCGCCGCGTTGGCGGATCGCGTCGCCGCAGAGCAGGACGCCGAGCGAGGTCCGGCCGTCGTCGTGCCAGTCCCGGTTCGTCAGGCGCTCACCTTCGGCCGTGAACCAGGCCAGGTCCGGCTGGCCGTGCTCCCCGATCGGGGCGCCGGTGAAGAAGCCCTGCTGGCGGAACACCGGGTGGGCCTTGCGCAGGCGCAGCAGTTCCCGGGTGAACTCGGTCATCCGGTCCGCGGTGGGGTCCGGGGTCCAGTCCAGCCAGGAGAGCTCATTGTCCTGGCAGTAGGCGTTGTTGTTGCCGGCCTGGGTGCGGGCGCGTTCGTCGCCGGCTACCAGCATGGGCGTGCCGATCGAGAGCAGCAGCGTCATCAGCATGTTGCGCATCTGACGCTCCCTCAGCAGCAGCACGCCGAAGGTCGCGGTCTCACCCTCCTCGCCGCAGTTCCAGGAGCGGTTGTCGTCGGTGCCGTCCCGGTTGTCCTCGCCGTTGGCCAGGTTGCGCTTGGTCTCGTAGCTCACCAGGTCGCGCAGGGTGAAGCCGTCGTGCGCGGTCACGTAGTTGATCGAGGCCACCGGCCCACGGCCCGGGTGCGCGAACAGGTCCGAGGAGCCGGACAGCCGGTAGGCCAGGTCGTCCACGCCGGTCGGCGCGCCCCGCCAGAAGTCGCGCACGCAGCCGCGGTAGCGGTCGTTCCACTCCGCCCACGGCGGCGGGAAGCCGCCGAGCAGATAGCCGGAGGGGGTGGCGTCCCAGGGCTCGGCGATCAACTTCACCCCGGACAGCACCGGGTCCTGCGCGATCACGGTCAGCAGCGCCGCGGCCTGGTCGACCGTGTCCGATCCGACCGGGCCGCGGATCAGGGCCGTGGCGAGGTCGAACCGGAACCCGTCCACGCCCATCTCGGTGACCCAGTACCGCAGCGAGTCAGCGATCAGGGCGATCACCTGGGGAGACCGGGCGTCGAGGGTGTTGCCGCAGCCGGTCACGTCGTCGTAGCGCCGGCCGTGGTGCAGCCGGTAGTAGCCCGCGTTGTCCAGCCCGCGGAAACACAGCGTCGGCCCGGTCTCGTCGCCCTCGGCGGTGTGGTTGAAGACCACGTCGAGGATCACTTCGAGGCCGGCGGCGTGCAGGGCGCGCACCATCTGCTTGAACTCGCGCACCTGTCCGCCGAGTGTGCCGGAGGCGGAGTAGCCGGCGTGCGGGGCGAAGAATCCGATCGTGTTGTAGCCCCAGTAGTTGCGTCGCCCGCCGCGCAGCAGGTGCTCCTCGGAGAGGAAGTGGTGCACCGGCAGCAGCTCGATCGCCGTCACCCCCAGGCCGGTCAGGTACTCGACCGCCGCGGGGTGCGCGAGCCCCGCATAGGTGCCGCGCAGGTGTGCGGGCACGTCAGGGTGGCTGCGGGTGAACCCGCGCACGTGCAGCTCGTAGAGCACGGTGTCGGTCCACGGCGTGCGTGGCCGGGTGTCGACGGGGTGGTCGAAATCGAGGTCGTCGGCCGGGTCAACGACTACCGCGTGCGGGACGTGGGGAGCGGAGTCCCGGTCGTCGCGGACCGCGTCGTCGCCGCCGTGGACGTGGCCGAAGGCTTCCGGGCGCCCGTCGTAGCCGCCGGTGATCGCGCGGGCGTAGGGGTCGAGCAGCAGCTTTGCCGGGTTGAACCGCAACCCGCGCGCGGGGTCCCATGGCCCGTGCACCCGGAAGCCGTAACGAGCACCCGGCTCCACCCCGGGGACGAACCCGTGCCAGACGTCGCCGGTGCGCTCGTGCAGGCCGACCCGGTCGGTCTCCACCCCACGTCCGTCGAGCAGGCAGACCTGGACGGACTCGGCGCCGGCCGAGCACACGGCCACGTTCACCCCGCCCCGGCCGGGGTCGTAGCCGGCCCCCAGCGGAGCCGGCCGGCCCGGCCACGGGAGCACCTGGTCAGCGCACATCCGGCCATGATCTCGGGTCCTACCGGCGGCCGATAGCGTGCCCCGCAGGAGACCGAAGCAGATCAGCGTCGAGGAGGCCCCAGATGGCGGAGTTCGTGCGGCTCGAGGTCGACACCGGGGTGGCGACGATCCGCCTGGACCGCCCCAAGATGAACGCCCTGAACGCGCAGGTGCAGGAAGAGATCCACGACGCCGCCCACGCCGCCCGCAAGGACGACGACATCCGCGCGGTGGTCATCTACGGCGGCGAGCGGGTCTTCGCGGCCGGCGCCGATGTCAAGGAGATGGCCGAACTCTCCTACGCCGAGATGGCGGTGAAGTCCGAGGACCTGCACCGCTGCTTCAACGCGGTCGCGGCGATCCCGAAGCCCGTGATCGCCGCCGTCACCGGCTACGCCCTCGGCGGTGGCTGCGAACTGGCGATGTGCGCGGACTTCCGCGTGAGCGGGGAGAAGGCCAAGTGGGGTCAGCCGGAGATCCTGCTCGGGATCATCCCCGGCGCCGGCGGCACCCAGCGGCTGCCCCGTCTGGTGGGCCCGGCGAAGGCCAAGGACATCACCTTCTCCGGCCGGATGGTCGACGCCGCCGAGGCGCTCGCGATCGGCCTGGTCGACAAGGTGGTCCCGGACGCCGAGGTCTACGACGCCGCGCTTGCCTGGGCCCGCACGTTCGTCGGCGGTCCGGCCATGGCGCTGCGGGCGGCCAAGGAGGCGATCGACAAGGGGCTTGAGGTCGACCTGAAGACGGGGCTGGACATCGAGCGCGTTGCGTTCGCCGCGCTGTTCGCCACCGAGGACCAGAAGGCCGGCATGCGCTCGTTCGTCGAGAACGGGCCCGGCAAGGCGTCGTTTCGTGGGCGGCTGAGGCATGTGAGCAACCACATGTCAATGGCCGCCGGGTCACCCGATAGGATCCCTACTCGCCAGTAAACACGTCCCTGGATTTCAGGGAGTCCGGTGACCCGGTCCTCGGGCATCGAGGCCATCGTGAGCTGCTGCGGATGTCATCGACCAGGAGGTCAGAGCCAGCATGAAGATCGTCGTCTGCGTCAAGCAGGTGCCGGACACGTGGGCTGAGAAGAAGCTCGACGCGTCCAAGACGCTCGACCGCGTCTCGGTCGACAACATCCTCAACGAGATGGACGAGTTCGGCATCGAAGCCGCTCTCCAGCTGATCGAGGCGCACGAGGGCTCGGTGACCGTGCTGTGCATGGGCCCCGACTCCGCCACCGAGGCGATCCGCAAGGCCCTGTCCATGGGCGCGGACGACGCGGTGCACATCGTCGACGACGCCCTCAAGGGCTCCGACGCGTCCGGCACCTCGCTGGTCCTGGCCAAGGCCATCGAGCGCATCGGTGACGTCGACCTGGTGATCGCCGGCTCCGAGGCCTCCGACGCCCGGACCTCCGTCGTCCCGGCGATGCTCGCCGAGCGCCTGGGCTTCCCGCAGGTCACCTTCGTCAACAAGGTCGAGGTGGACCCGGGCGCGAAGACCCTCAAGGCCAACCGCCTCACCGACGACGGCTACCAGGTCGTCGAGGCCGCGATGCCGGCGATCATCTCCGCCGTCGAGAAGATGAACGAGCCGCGCTACCCCTCCTTCAAGGGGATCATGGCCGCGAAGAAGAAGCCGGTCGAGACGCTCTCCATCTCCGACCTCGGCATCGACGCCGGCTCGGTCGGCCTCGAAGGCGCCTGGACCAAGGTCAACGACAGCGCCGACCGCCCGCCGCGCACCGCGGGCACCGTCGTCGAGGACGAGGGCAACGGCGGCGTCGCCCTCGTCGAGTTCCTTGCCTCCAAGAAGTTCGTCTGAGAAGGGGATCGAACCCATGTCGCAGGTTCTCGTTCTCGTCGAGCACACCGACGGGGCGCTCAAGAAGGTCAGCCTCGAGCTGCTCACCATGGCCAGGGCCGTAGGGCGAGCCGGCCGCCGTCTTCATCGGCACCGGCATCGACAACGCCGCTGACCGCCTCGCCGAGTACGGCGCGGAAACCATCTACGTCGCGGACGACGCGGAGCTCACCGGCTACGTCGTCGCCCCGATCGCGGAGCTGCTGGCCAAGCTGGTCACCGAGCAGTCCCCGGTCGCGGTCCTGATCGCGGCCACGGCCACCGGCAAGGAGATCGCCGGCCGCCTCGCCATCAAGACCAACTCCGGCGTCCTGACCGACGCGACCGGCCTCTCGTCCGACGGCGGCACCATCGTCGCCGAGCAGTCCATCTTCGGTGGCGCCACCGTGGTGCAGTCCTCGGCCACGCAGGGCACCCCGATCATCGCGGTGCTGCCGAACGCCACCCCGCCGGAGGCCAACCCGGCCGCCGGCACCCGCACCCCGGTCTCGGTCGAGCTGTCGGACGCCGCCAAGGGCGCCAAGATCACCGACTCCGTCGTGGAGGAGAAGGGCGAGCGACCGGAGCTCACCGAGGCCTCGATCGTCGTCTCCGGCGGCCGCGGCGTCGGTTCGGCCGAGAACATGGGCGTCGTCGAGAAGCTCGCGGACTCCCTCGGCGCGGCCGTGGGCGCCTCCCGCGCGGTCGTCGACGCCGGCTGGTACCCGCACCAGTCGCAGGTCGGCCAGACCGGCAAGACCGTCTCCCCGCAGCTGTACATCGCCGCGGGCATCTCCGGCGCGATCCAGCACCGGGCCGGCATGCAGACCTCGAAGCTGATCGTCGCGATCAACAAGGACCGCGAGGCCCCGATCTTCGACCTGGCCGACTACGGCGTCGTCGGCGACCTGCACAAGGTCCTCCCGCAGGCCACCGAAGAGGTCACGAAGCGTAAGAACGGCTAGTCATCCCGCAACATCCGACGGCCCGCCCAGGAATGGGCGGGCCGTCGCGTTTGCTTCACTCTCCGGCGCGACAGGTAAGGACCGCTGCGCGAGCGCGATTAGGCTGAGGACGCGATGACGTACCTGGACCACGCGGCGACGACGCCGATGCTCCCCGAGGCGCTGGCCGCGATGACCGCGGAACTCGGGCGCGTCGGGAACCCGTCGTCCCTGCACGGCAGCGGCCGGCAGGCCCGCCGGGTGGTCGAGGAGTCCCGGGAGACGGTGGCCGCGGCGCTGGGGTGCCGGCCGGGTGAGGTCGTGTTCACCGGCGGCGGCACCGAGGCCGACAACCTGGCGCTCAAGGGGCTGTTCTGGGCCCGGCACGCGGAGGACCCTGCCCGGCGCCGGATCCTGATCAGCGCCGTCGAGCACCACGCCGTGCTCGATCCGGCGGCCTGGCTGGCCCAGCATCAGGGCGCGGTGCTCGAGGTGCTGCCGGTCGACGCGTTGGGGCGCCTGTCGCCGGAGACGCTGCGGGCGGCCATCGAGTCCGACCCCGGCTCGGTCGCCCTGGTCTCGGTGATGTGGGCCAACAACGAGGTCGGCACCGTGCAGCCGATCGCGGAGCTGGCTGCCGTCGCCCGCGAGTTCGAGATCCCGCTGCACTCCGACGCGGTGCAGGCGGTGGGTCAGCTGCCGGTGGACTTCGCGGCCTCCGGTCTGTCGGCGATGTCGCTGACGGGCCACAAGCTCGGTGGGCCGTTGGGCATCGGTGCGCTGGTGCTCGCCCGCGGGACTGTTCCGACCCCGCTGCTGCACGGCGGTGGGCAGGAGCGTGACGTGCACTCCGGGACGCTGGACACCCCGGCGATCGCCGGCTTCGCGGCGGCGGTGGAGGCCGCGGTGCGCAATCTCGATGCGCACGCGGCGACGCTGGTCGCCCTGCGGACCGAGCTGGTGGACGGCGTGCTGGCCGCGGTGTCGGACGCGCGCTTCAACGGCGACCCCACAGGCCGGCTGCCCGGCAACGCGCACTTCTCCTTTCCCGGGTGCGAGGGCGACTCTCTGCTGATGCTGCTCGACGCCCGCGGCATCGAATGCTCGACGGGATCGGCCTGCTCGGCCGGGGTGGCGCGGCCCAGTCATGTCCTGCTGGCCATGGGGCATGACGAGGCGTCAGCCCGCAGCTCACTACGGTTCTCCCTCGGCCACAGCTCGACCGAGGTCGACGTCGCTCGCGTGATCGAAGAGCTGCCCCCAGTGGTCGATCGCGCCCGTCGCGCGGGCGAGATCGCCGCCGCCCGGCACAACCGGAGTTAGTCGTGCGCGTCCTCGCGGCAATGTCGGGAGGCGTGGACTCCGCGGTCGCCGCGGCCCGCGCCGTCGAGGCCGGCCATGACGTCACCGGTGTCCACCTGGCGCTGGCGGAGGCCCCGGACTCCATCAAGGGCAAGGGCTGCTGCACCCCCGAGGACGCCCGGGACGCCCGGCGCGTCGCGGATGTGTTGGGCATCCCGTTCTACGTGTGGGATCTCGCGGAGCGGTTCCGTGCCGAGGTGGTCGACGACTTCGTCGCCGAGTACGCCCTCGGCCGTACTCCGAACCCGTGCCTGCGTTGCAACGAGTCGATCAAGTTCGCCGCCGTGCTCGACAAGGCGATCGGGCTGGGCTTCGACGCGGTCTGCACCGGGCACTACGCGCAGCTCGTGGACGGACCGTCGGGCCGCGAACTGCATCGGGCTGTAGACCCCGAGAAGGACCAGTCCTACGTGCTCGGCGTGCTCGACGCCTCGCAGGTCGCCCACGCGCTGTTTCCGCTCGGCGACTCGGTGAAGACCGAGGTCCGGGCAGAGGCGTCGCGGCGGGGGCTGATGGTCGCCGCCAAGCCGGACAGCCACGACATCTGCTTCATCCCCGACGGCGACACCGCCGGGTTCCTGCGCGCGAGGCTGGGGGAGCAGGTCGGCGAGTTCGTCGACGCCTCGGGCGCCGTGCTGGGGTCGCACACCGGCGCGTACGGGTTCACCGTCGGCCAGCGCAAGGGCCTGCGGATCGGCACCCCCGCGCCGGACGGGCGCCCCCGCTACGTGCTCGACGTCTCCGTCGTGGACAACCGCGTCACGGTCGGGCCGGCCGAGGCCCTCGAGGTTGCCGGCCTGACCGCCGACCGCCCGCGCTGGTGCGGCCCCTCGCCGTCGGGCTCCTTCGAGTGCCTCGTGCAGGTTCGCGCGCACGGCGAGGCCGTCCCCGCCGCGGTGACCGTCATCGACGCAGGCGTGCAGATCGCCTTCGCGACTCCCGTGCGCGGCGTCGCCCCCGGCCAGGCCGCGGTCCTCTACGACGGCACTCGCGTGCTCGGCAGTGCCACCATCGCCGCCACCGTCTGACCGCGATCGTTCGGGCGCTCCTGACCCGAAAGCGCAGCAGAGCACCGCTCAAAGCAAAGTTCGGGTGCTCCACTGCACACTCGGGAGTGACCCGGCCGTGCTGCAGTGCGCTTTCGGTGCAGCGCGCCCGGTGGTGGACCTTCGCGGGGTTGTCCACAACCTACGGATCCCGGCATCACTATCCACAGAAGTGCTCTCGCTGCCGCGGGAGTCTCGGATCTGGCTCACGCTGCGGCACATGACTGATCCCAGCTTCCTGAACGGCCCGTTCCGCACCCGAGCAGCGGTTGATGGGGGACTGACGCCGCGACAGGTGAACGGTTCCCGCTTCCGGCTCGTCACGAAGGACATACACATCGCCACCGAGCTCAGGCTCGACCTGCCGACGCGCTGTGCTGCATTCCAGCTCGCCGTCCCTTCGCCCTTCGTGTTCAGCCACTTCACCGCGGCGGAGCTGTACGGGGTGCCGATCGAACGGGATCCGAAGGTCCACATCAGCATCCGGTCTCCGATCGAACCGCGCATGCGTGGCCTGACGGCGCATCGCGTGATCGATCTCGGCGATGTCTGGACTGTCAAAGGATTCCCGGTCACGTCGCCCGGCCGGACCTTCGTCGATCTTGCCTCCAAGCTGGATCTGGTGTCGTTGGTCAGTGCGGGCGATGTCCTTGCGCGGCGCAGCAGCTTGGCAGAGATCGACCGCGCTCTCGATTTGGCGTCCGGCCGGCGGGGAATTCGACTCGCCCGCGAGGCCCGCGCGCTCCTCGAGCCGGCCTCGAAGTCTCCGCAGGAGACCCGCACGCGCCTCATCCTCGTCTTCGCGGGCATCCCGCGGCTGGATGTCAATCGACCTGCCCTGGGCCGCGACGGTCGACCGTTCGCGGAACCCGATCTCGGCGAGCACAACGTGCTGGTCGCGCTGGAGGTCGAAGGCGCCCATCACCAGCGGGATCCGGACCAGTGGGAGCGTGACATCGGCAGGGACTCGCGCTACCGGGACAACGGTTGGCACCTGATCAAGGTCACCAAGAACGACATCTTCCTTCGCCCGGACTGGATCGTCGACGAGACAGCGGCCGCGCTTCACGCGCGTGGTCTCCGCTGGTAGTCCGGCGGCGTGCTATTCACTCCCGAAAGCGCAGCACGACACGTCCATTTGACCTTTCGACGTTCCACGCTGCGCTCTCGGGTGACTGGGTTCGGGCTGAGGTTGCGTTTAGACGGTCGCCGCCAGGCGTTGCGTGCCGGGCCCGCTCAGCGACGGCAGCGCAGCGGCTCTGCGCCCGGTCAGCAGAAGGAGCAGCGACTGCGCCGTTCCGCTCACCTCGGCCCCGGTACCAGCTGACCAGTCCGCATCGGTGGCGCTGAGGTGGAGGCCGCGCAGACGTCGCTTCGCCCAGAAGGGCCAGCCCATCGTCCAGACCCGCTGCAGGCCGTCCTGCGCCGGTTGCAAGGGCATCTCGACGGTCCGGCCGAGCGGCAGAGCCACATCCTGGACGTGGACGAGGGTGTCAAAGAGCAGGTTGTCCAGCGTCGTGATCGCGGGCTTGCTCCGGCTGTCGGAGAGGTCGCGTAGTTCGCTGACCAGCGCCGGGTTTGCCCGCGCGGCGTGCCTGACCGCCATGTCCCGGTTGAGCCCGTCGAAGTCGCCCCGTGCTCGGATTCCCTTGCCCACGATCCGCAGGAGACCGGGCGACTGCGGGGTCAGCGCGACATGAGCGGCCACATCTTTTATCCGCCGCTGCGCGCAGAGCGACGGGCGTTCCCACTCCGCATCCGGCAGCGTTGCGAGCAGGTCGGCCATGACGCGGCGTTGCTCACCGATGGCCGCCCACTTCTCCTCCCGATCCACGCGCCACCTCACCTGTTCGAGAGACTAACGAGTTAGTTCGAGTCTCTAACCACGGGTGTTCCAGCGCATCGCCGCGGACGGCAGCCGGCTGACCGAACTCGCCGAAGCCGCCGGCATCACCAAGCCGACCGCGGTCTTCCTGGTGGACCAGCTCGAGCGCGCCGGGTACGTCGAGCGCGTCCCCGATCCCACCGACGGCCGGGCTCGCCTGGTCAAGGTCGCCGCGCGCGGCGCTCGCAGCGTCGAGGCCTCGCGCACCATCGTGGCCGAGGTCGAGGCGGAGTGGACCGCCCATCTCGGCGAACGGCGCATGGCTCAGCTTTGTCGCTCACTCGCCGATCTGCGCGAGATCACCGACCCGTGGCGCTGAGCACCCAGAGGCCGCTCGGGAGCTCGATGCAGGCCTCGGGCTTGAGGCCGTGGTCGGCGAACGACGCGTGCACCGCGGTCGGGGACAGCCGGAGCTTGGGGTAGCTGCTGGACGCCAGCGACCAGGCGCCGTCGGGCCCGCGGGTGTGCAGCAGGTCGTGAACCCGGACGGTGTCGGCGTCGACGTGGTCGAGGACGCAGGTGAGGATCGCCTCCGGATCGGAGCGCACCAGCAGCGAGCGGTGGGCACCGATCGGGTCGGCCGCCAGATCGCGGAAGGTCAGCACCAGGCGACCGCCGGGGGCCAGCGCGGCGGCGCAGTCCGCGAGGAACTGCGAGACGGCGGCCCGGGACGGCAGGTGCGGGACGGTGTCGCCGAGGCAGACGATGACGGCGAACGGGCCGTGGTCGGCGGCCAGCTTCGGCAGGTCGGCGATCGAGGCGCAGACCGGCGTCACCGGTGGCCCGGTCGACGCGACCAGGTCGGCGACCATCGCGGGGGAGGCGTCGACCGCAACCACCGGGCCGTAGCCGAGTTCCGCCAGGGCGACGGAGGCGTAGCCCGGCCCGGCACCGAGGTCCAGCGCCGGTCCGGCGCCGGGGAGGAGGCCGGCCCCGGTCAGTTGGTCGCGCTGACGGGCGACGACCGCCGCATGGTCGCCGCCGAGCATCCAGGTGTAGCGGGGCGCGAGCAGGCGGTCGTAGTGGTCGACCTGGTCTGACCCCATGTCAGGAACCAGCCTTCTCCTTCAGCGTGATCGGACCGCGGGCCTCGGCGTGGACGATATCGGGGGCATCCTCGGACATCGGTTCGTCCATCGTCGAGTACTGCGCGCCGGTCAGTGGGGGCAGCGGAGGAATCGGCGAGGCCGCCTCGCCCTCGCCTTCACCCTCCGGGACCTCCTCGTAGTACGGCTGCTCCGCCTCCGGGTCGACCGCGTCCATGATCACCCGGGAGGAGGCGGTGCCGGCCTGGTAGGGACGGGTGTTGTCTCCGGCCGGGACGGCCTGGATGTAGAAGGTGAGCTTCTGCTTCTCGCCGGTGCACTCCTTGGTGACGGTGTCGAAACCGGCGGCGAACTCGTCCTCGATGGCCTGGATGACCTGCGCGGTCAGGTAGGCCGTGTACCCCGCCGGACAGGTGAACGTGGCCGGCAGCGTGATCGCGGCGCCGTTCGCCTGCAGCGTCCCGTTCCCCTGGGTCACCGGCTTGGTGCCCGCGGCGAGGGCGGCGGACGGCGACAGCGCAAGCGCGAGTGTCGTCGCCGCGGCCACGGCGGCCGTGCGCCGAGCGGATGCCTTCATGAATGCTCCAGAAAACTGAGGGAGCGCCGTCGCGGCACCCGAAATGCGAGAGTTCCTTACGATTTGTCGCCAGGTCAACCCCGGTCCGGTGTGCTCTCGGGCAGGTTCGTGCGGGCGCCCCCGACGCGGCGCATAGCCTGCGCCTGTGCCTGCCTGCCAGCTCGACCTGCCCCCGGCCTCGGCCAGCGGGATCGGCTCCCTGCCCGGGACCGAACCCCTGGAGGCCGTGCCGCTCCCGTTGACCGTGCTCCCCGGCCTGCCGTACCTGCCGGAACTGCCCGCCCGCGGCCCCGGCGCGGACATGATCGGGCGGGCGTTCGGGGTTCTCGCCGAGCTCTACGTGACCCTCGCCCCGAGCGGCTGGCGCTTCGCCGAGCACGCCGGGCGCGACCACCGCCGGGCCGAGGGCTACCTGCACCAGGACCTGGACGCGCTGGAGGAGCGCGGCCAGGCCTACGAGGGCCTGATCAAGGTCCAGGTGGCCGGGCCGTGGACGCTCGCCGCGACGGTGGAGCTGCACTACGGCGACAAGGCGCTGGCCGACCGCGGCGCCTGCCGCGACCTCGCCGCCTCGCTCGCCGAGGGTCTGCGCGAGCACGTCGCCGACGTCCGCAAGCGCCTCCCACTCTCGACCGGCGTCGTGGTCCAACTCGACGAGCCGGCGCTGCCGGCGGTCCTGGACGGCACCGTGCGCACCGCCAGCGGCTTCGGGACGCTGCGCGCGGTTGAGGCCAATGACGCCGAGGCGGCGCTGCGCTCGGTGGTCGAGATCCTGGCCGCGGACGGCGTTCCCGTCGTCGCCCACTGCTGCGCGGAGCGCGCGCCGATCGGCCTGTTGCGCCGCGCGGGCTTCGCCGGGCTCGCCGTCGACTTCGGGGTGCTGCCGCAGGTGGCGGACGACGAGATCGGCGAGCTGATGGAGTCCGGTGGGGTGCTGCTGGCCGGCATCGTGCCGGCGGTCGAGCAGCGTGCCGGACTGTCACCGCTGGCCGATACCGTCGCCCCGGTGCGCGAGCTCTGGAACCGCCTCGGTCTGCCGGCTGCCCTGCTGGCGCGAGTCGTCCCGGTGCCGACCTGCGGCATGGCCGGCGCCTCGCCGGACCACGCCAGGGCGGCCACCCAGCGCTGCGCCGACGCGGCAAAGACGCTCGCGGATCTGGCGGACGGAGGGGAGTAGGGGTGGCCGAGGACGTTCCCGCGAAGGCGCGGGCCCGCCACGCGGAGCTGAGCGAGGAACTCAACGACGCGCGGTACCGCTACCACGTGCTGGACCGCCCGACGCTCTCCGACGCCGACTACGACACCCGGATGCTCGAGCTCGTCGCCCTCGAGGACAAGCACCCGGGGCTGCGCACGCCTGACTCCCCGTCACAGAAGGTCGGGGCGGACATCAGCACCGACTTCACCCCGGTGCCGCACCTCGAGCGGATGATGAGCCTGGACAACGCCTTCTCCGCCGACGAGCTGGCGGCCTGGGCGAACCGCGTCGAACGCGATGCGGGCGCGGGCGCGGAGTACCTGTGCGAGCTCAAGGTCGACGGGCTCGCCATCGCCCTGGTCTACGAGAGCGGCCGCCTGGTGCGCGCCGCCACCCGCGGCGACGGCACCACCGGCGAGGACGTCACCCCGAACGTGCGCACCCTGGAAGGTGTCCCGGACCGGCTCGCGGTGCCCAAGGGCGGCGCGATCCCGGACCTGCTCGAGGTGCGCGGCGAGGTCTACTTCCCGGTCGAGCGCTTCGAGGCGCTCAACGCCTCGCTGGTCGAGGCCGGCAAGGTCCCCTACGCCAACCCGCGCAACACCGCGGCCGGCTCGCTGCGGCAGAAGGACCCGCGGATCACCGCGAGCCGCCAGCTGAAGATGGTCGTGCACGGCATCGGAGCCTCGACCGGCGTCGAGCTACGAACGCCAGTCCGAGGTCTACGAGCTCCTGCAGCTCGTGGGGGCTGCCCGGTCGCCTCGACCGCCAAGGTCGTCAAGGACCTCGAGGCGTCCAGGAGTTCATCGACCACTACGGCGAGCACCGGCACTCCGTCGAGCACGAGATCGACGGCGTCGTGGTCAAGGTCGACCAGCGGCGATCTGCAGCGCCGGCTGGGCTCGACCTCGCGCGCGCCGCGCTGGGCGATCGCCTTCAAGTACCCGCCGGAAGAGGTCAACACCAAGCTGCTCGACATCCTGGTCAACGTCGGGCGCACCGGCCGGGTCACCCCGTTCGGGCGGATGGAGCCGGTCAAGGTCGCCGGCTCCACCGTCGAGATGGCCACGCTGCACAACGCGAGCGAGGTCAAGCGCAAGGGCGTGCTGATCGGCGACACGGTGGTGCTGCGCAAGGCCGGCGACGTCATCCCCGAGATCGTCGGCCCGGTGGTCGACCTGCGCGACGGCACCGAGCGCGAGTTCGTCATGCCGACGCACTGCCCCGACTGCGGCACCGAGCTGCGGCCGGAGAAGGAAGGCGACGTCGACATCCGCTGCCCCAACTCCCGCTCGTGCCCGGCCCAGCTGCGGGAGCGAATCTTCCACGTCGCCAGCCGCAACGCCTTCGACATCGAGGTGCTCGGCTAGAGGCGGCCGCCGCCCTGCTCGAGGCCGGCGTGCTCGCCGACGAGGGCGACATCTTCGCCCTCGACGAGACCAAGCTGCTCGGCGTCGGACTTCTTCACCACCAAGGCCGGCAGCCCTGTCGGCCAACGGCGCCAAGCTGCTCGCCAACCTCGACGCCGCCAAGGACCGGCCACTGTGGCGGGTGCTGGTCGCGCTGTCGATCCGGCACGTCGGCCCGACCGCGGCGCAGGCGCTGGCCCGCGAGTTCGGCTCGATCGACGCGATCGCCGCCGCCACCGAGGAGGAGCTGGCCGCGGCCGACGGCGTCGGCCCGACCATCGCCGCGCCGCTGCGCGAGTGGTTCGCCGTCGACTGGCACCGCGAGGTCGTCGAGAAGTGGCGCGCGGCCGGGGTCCGGCTGGCCGAGGAGGCGAGTGAGGACGCCGGCCCGCGCCCGCTGGACGGGCGTCACCGTCGTGGTGACCGGCTCGCTGGTCGACTACAGCCGCGACGAGGCCACCGAGGCGATCCAGAAGCTGGGCGGCAAGGTCGTCCGGCTCGGTGTCGAAGAAGACCGGCTTCGTCGTGGTCGGGCGACAGCCCCGGCACGCAAGTACGACAAGGCGGTGTCGAGCTGAAGGTGCCGATCCTGGACGAGGACGGCTTCACGGTGCTGCTCGACGAGGGCCCCGAGGCCGCACCGCGGAACGGCGCGACGATCGGCGAAGCCTGACCGATCCGTCAGGCTCGAGGCGCTGGCGCCGATGGTGCGGGCCGAGCGCGACGCAGGTGCCCCAGGCGCATGCAGCTCGGAGTCCAGGAACTGCGGGCCAGCCGCGGCGGCCGAGCGACGAGCACCCGGTCGCCGGCCGGTGGCGACCGCCGGCGGTGGTCGACTGGGCCAGGCTCGGCGCCCACTCGGCCGGGTCGGGCAGCCGGATCGGGCGGGTCAGCGGCAACCAGGGCAGTGGCGACGTCGCCGATCTCCGGGCGCGGCCGGGCTGCGGGCGAGCACCCGGGGCCCCTCCTCGGCGGCGTCGATGAGGACGGCCCAGCCGGAGTGGAACACGCGGGGCGAGCTGCGGCGAGCACGCCTCGGCGTGCGTCGGTCGGCGGTCATGGCACTCCAGCAGCTCCAGGTCGCGGTGCGAGTCCACCGCGGCCGGCGTACGGCCGGACGACTCGACCTGCGCACCCTCGGCACGCGTTGCCGCGGTCACCAGGGAGTCGGCCAGCCTGTCCGGGGGCAGCTCGACCACGAGGTCGTCGACGCCTGCCGTCGCCGCGCTGCTCGACGATGTCGACGCCGAGCGATGTCGGCGCCGGCCTGGCCGAGCGCGGTCGCGACCGCGCCGAGCGAGCCGGGCCGGTCGGGCAGACACCACGCGCAACAGGTGACATGGCCCTCAGTGTGCCGTGCCAGGCGTCGTCGCGGGGTTGCGTGTTCGCCGCGCCGATCCGGCGTGCTCGCTCGGGCGGATCACGTAGGATTGCCCGGGCCAGGCGGAGCAGGGGATCGAGCCCGTCGAGCGAGTCGCATCGATCCATCACCCGCGACGAAGTCGCGCACCTGGCCCGGCTGGCCCGGCTGGCGGTGACCGAGGACGAGCTGGACCTGTTCGCCGGCCAGCTCGACGTCATCCTCGGCGCGGTGGCCCGGGTCGGCGAGGTCGCCGCCGAGGACATCCCGCCGACCTCGCACGCGGTGCCGCTGACGAACGTGCTGCGCCCGGACGTCGTCACGCCCGTGCCTGACCCCGGAGCAGGTGCTCGCCGGCGCGCCGGCGGCCGAGGACGGCCGGTTCCGGGTTCCGCGGATCCTGGGGGAGGAGCCGTAGTGAGCCGACCTCACCCGGCTGACCGCCGCCGAACTCGGCGCGCCGATCGCCGCCGGCGAGACCAGCGCGGTCGAGGTCGACCAGGCCCACCTGGACCGGATCGCGACGGTCGACGAGTCGTCCACGCCTTCCTGCACGTCGACACCGAGGGCGCGCTGGCCGCGGCGGCGCGGTCGACGACGGCCCGCGGCCGGCCGCCGCTCGGCCCGCTGGCCGGGCGTCCCGCTCGCGCTCAAGGACGTGGTGGTCACCAGAGGGGGTGCCGACCACCTGCGGGTCGAAGATCCTCGAGGGCTGGCGCCCGCCGTACGACGCGACCGTCGTCCGCCAGGCTGCGCGAGGCCGGCATCGTGATGCTGGGCAAGACCAACATGGACGAGTTCGCGATGGGCTCCTCCACCGAGAACTCCGCCTACGGCCTGACCCGCAACCCGTGGGACCTCGACCGGATCCCCGGCGGCTCCTCCGGCGGCTCCTCGGCCGCGGTCGCCGCCTTCACCGGCGCCGCTGGCGATCGGCACCGACACCGGCGGCTCGATCCGCCAGCCCGCCGCGGTCACCGGCATCGTCGGCGCACAAGCCGACCTACGGCGGGGTCAGCCGGTACGGCCTGATCGCGTTCTCCTCCAGCCTCGACCAGGCCGGCCCGTTCGCCCGCACCGTGCTCGACGCCGCGCTGCTGCACGAGGCGATCGCCGGGCACGACCCGCTGGACTCGACCTCGATCGACGCACCGGTCCCGACGTGGTCGCCGCGGCCCGGGAGGGCGACGTGACCTGTCGGGCTGCGGGTCGGCGTCGTCCGCGAGCTGGCCGGCGAGGGCTACCAGGCCGGCGTCGAGCAGCGCTTCCGCGAGGCCGTCGAGCTGCTCACGCAGCTGGGCGCCGAGGTCGTCGAGGTCTCCTGCCCGAACTTCGACTACGCGATGGCCGCCTACTACCTGATCGCGCCGAGCGAGGCTCGTCGAACCTGGCCCGCTTCGACGCGATGCGCTACGGCCTGCGGGTCGGCGACGACGGCACCGCCGGCTCGAGGAGGTCATGTCGCTGACCCGCGCGCGGCTTCGGCGCCGAGGTGAAGCGCCGCATCATCCTCGGCACCTACGCGCTGTCCGCCGGCTACTACGACGCCTACTACGGCCCGGCGCAGAAGGTCCGCACCCTGATCGCGCGCGACTTCGACGCCGCCGTTCGGCGCAGGTCGACGTGCTGGTCTCGCCGACCACGCCGACGACCGCGTTCCCGATCGGCGAGCGGGTCGACGACCCGCTGGCGATGTACCTGCACGACCTGTGCACGATCCCGTCCAACCTGGCCGGCACTGCGCGATGTCGGTGCCGGTCGGGCGCTCGCCCGAGGACGGACTGCCGGTCGGCCTGCAGATCATGGCGCCGGCGATGGCCGACGACCGCTCTACCGGGTCGGCGCCGCGCTGGAGGCCGCCCTGGTCGAGCAGACCGGCCACCTGCTGATCGAGGAGGCTCCGGCGCTGTGACGACCTTGGTTCCCTACGAGACCGCGCTCGAGGCTACGAGCCGGTCATCGGCCTCGAGATCCACGTCGAGCTCGGCACCACCTCCAAGATGTTCTGCGGCTGCTCGACCGACTTCGGCGCCGAGCCCAACACCCAGGCCTGCCCGATCTGCCTGGGCCTGCCCGGCTCGCTGCCGGTGGCGAACGAGAAGGCGATCGAGTCGATCATCCGGATCGGCCTGGCGCTGAACTGCACGATCGCGTCGTGGTGCCGGTTCGCGCGGAAGAACTACTTCTACCCGGACATGCCGAAGGACTTCCAGATCAGCCAGTACGACGAGCCGATCTGCATCGAGGGCTACCTCGACGTCACGGTCGAACCGACGACGGGCCGCGCGAGTTCCGGATCGGCATCGAGCGGGTGCACCTGGAGGAGGACACCGGCAAGTCGCTGCACGTCGGTGGCGCGACCGGTCGCATCCACGGCGCCTCGCACTCCCTGGTGGACTACAACCGGGCCGGCATCCCGCTGGTCGAGATCGTCACCCGGCCGGTCCCGGGCACCGGGGCACTTGCGCCCGAGGTGGCGCGGGCCTACGTCACCGAGCTGCGCGACATCTGCGCACCCTCGGCGTCTCCGACGTGAAGATGGAGCAGGGCTCCCTGCGCTGCGACGCCAACGTCTCGATCGCGCCGAAGGGCGCGACGGAGTGGGGCACCCGGACCGAGACCAAGAACGTGAACTCGCTGCGCTCGGTCGAGCGTGCGGTGCGGCTCGAGATCTCCCGGCAGGCCGGCGTGCTCGACGCCGGCGAGCGGGTCATGCAGGAGACCCGGCACTTCCAGGAGGACTCCGGCACCACGGTGTCCGGGCGCAGCAAGGAGAAGGCCGAGGACTACCGGTACTTCCCGGAGCCCGACCTGGTGCCGGTCGCGCCGGCCGCCGACTGGGTCGAGGAGCTCCGCGCCGCGCTGCCCGAGCTCCCGACCGCGCGGCGTCGCCGGCTGCAGGCCGAGTGGAACCTGACCGACCTGGACATGCAGGCGCTGATCAACGCCGAGGCGCTGGACCCGGTCGAGGCGACCGTGGCCGCGGGCGCGTCCCCGGACGCCGCCCGCAAGTGGTGGCTGGGCGAGCTGGCGCGCAGTGCCAACGAGCGCGGGGTCGCGGTCTCCGAGCTGGCGATCACGCCGGCGGACGTGGCCGCGGTCGTCGCGCTGGTCGACGCGGGCTCGCTCAACGACAAGCTGGCCCGTCAGGTGATCGAGGGCGTGCTGGAGGGGGAGGGGACGCCGGAGGAGGTGGTCGCCGCCCGCGGCCTGGCCGTGGTGTCCGACACCGGCGCGCTCGGCGCGGCCGTCGACGCCGCGATCGCGGCCAACGAGGGCATCGCGGAGAAGATCCGCGGCGGCAAGGTGCAGGCCGTCGGCGCGCTGGTCGGCGCGGTCATGAAGGAGACCCGCGGCCAGGCCGACGCGGCCACCGTCAAGGCGCTGATCCTGGAGAAGTTGCGCGTCTCCGAATAGCTGGACTCTCTGTCCATATACGATGTCCAACCACTAGCGTGTCACGCCTAGTGGTTGCTCGCGAGGAGGCTGCGATGACGGAGACGTTGATCGAGTCCGACTGGGGGCCGCTGGCCCAACCGCTGCACGCCGATATCCCGGACGACCCGCGGCCGTGGCGGGACAACGCGTTCCTCTGCTTCTGGGACCCGGCCAGGCGCCTCACCGGCGTCATGCACATCTCGGCCTCGCCCAACGCCGCCGGCGGACGCCGGGCGCGGGTCAGCGTCCGACTGGGCAACTCGACGGTCGAGGTGATCGAGGACCTGGGCTTCGCCACCTGGAACAGCGAGTCGATCACCTTCGACCCGGACTCCGGGTTCACCGTGGAAAGCCCGGGGCTCTCGGGCTCGCTGACCTTCACACCGCTGCACGCACTGGCTGTCTTCCTCGGAGAGCACGCGCCGAAGGCGTTCAGCCTCGACGCCGAGCACCCGCTGCACCACTACCAGCGCAGCGCCCGCGTCACCGGCCGCCTGACCGTGCACGGGCAGACCGTCGAGATCGACGGCTTCGGCTACCGCGACCGCACCTGGGGCTTCCGCGAGGAGTCGGCCAGCGTGCAGGAGTACTTCGGGATGATGTGGGTGTTCCCGCAGTACTCGGTCTCGTCCATCCGCCTGCTCGGCCAGGACGGGAACACCGCGACCATCGGCTTCGTGTGCGACGCCGAGGGCACGGTTCCGGTGACGGGGCTGTCGATCGTCCGGGACGCCGCCGGGCTGTTCCTCGCCACCCGCATCGAACGCCGCGAGGGCGACCCGATCGAGGCCCGCCTGGTCGAGCGGTACGGCACCTTCTGGTGCCCGATGGGCGTCGGCGAACAGGCCGGGCCCACGCTGAGCGCCTACGACGAGTGGCACTCGATCCGGACCGCTGACGGGATCGACGGGTTCGGCCTGCTCGAGCAGGGCATCACCCGCCAGCTGTCCTGACGGCCCAGTCTCCTGACAGGACGTCAGAAAGCCTGCTCGCGCGAGCACCACCAGGTGGTCCGGCCGCCGACCGTCCCGCGGTTCATCAGGGCGCCGTCGCGAGGGCATTGGCCGCCGGGCTTGCGGTGCGGGATCACCGAGAGGGTGTGCACGCCGCCGCCCGCGATCGCGTCGGTCACGGCCTTGCGGACGTTGCGGTACAGCCGGTCCGCCTCGGTGCGCGAGAGGTCCTGCGCCGGGCGCTGCGGGCTGATGCGGGCCAACCAGAGCGCCTGGTCGGCGAGCAGGTTCCCGACGCCGGCGATGGCGTTCTGATCGAGCAGCCGGGCCTTGGTCGGTGCGACGCTGCGGGCCAGCATCGCGCGGAACTCCGCGCCGGTGATCTCCTGGGCGTCCGGTCCCAGGTCCTCGATCATCGGGTCCAGCCGCACCCGGCCGAGCCGGCGCGGATCGACGAGGATCAGTGCGCCGCCGTCGTCGAAGCGCAGGGCGAAGCGGGAGAACCGGTAGTCGCCGGCGGCGCGACCGCGCTCCCAGTAGTCCCCGCCGTCGATCTCGGTGCCCTTGCCGTCGGCGATGACGATCTTGCCGGACATCCCGAGATGGATGCCGAGCAGCGGGCCGGGGGTGCGGCTGCGTCCGACGCCGCTGGTCGCGCACCACATGCTCTTGCCCCGCCGGAACGCCTCGGTCAGCCGCCGGCCGAACAGTGCGTCGCGGATCTGCCCCGGGGAGTGCGGGCGGCACACGAAGGTGTCGGTGTCGTCGACGTCGACGATGCGCCGCCCCAGGGCGGCGCGTTCGATGACGCGACGGGCGGACTCGACCTCGGGCAGTTCGGGCACCGGCCCATTCTGGTGCCCGAACCGGGGGCGGTCAGAGGCGGTCGGCGTTCGCGTGGATCGCGTCGCGCACGTACTGGGAGAAGCCGGGCTCGAGCTTGTCGTACTCGGCCATGTACCGCGCGTCGGAGATGTAGAGGTCGCCGAGGCCGCGGTGCATGTCCGCGTCGCAGTCGTAGAACCAGCGGATCAGGTGCTGCCGGTGCTCCTCGGCCAGGTCCATCGCGACCGACCCCGTCGGCTGCCTCACCGGACCGCATCGCGTCGACGAAGGCGTCGATGTTGGCGTCGGCCTGGTCCTTGAGCTCGATCCAGTCCTCCTTGGTGTACCGGGCGGACCGGCGCTTGCGACTCGCTCCAGGTGTCGGTGTCGCCCCACTTGGACTTCGCCTCCTCCTGGTACTCGTCGATCTTGTCGGTGCCGAAGATCTCGAACTGTTCCTCGGGGGTGAGGGAGATACCCATGGCTCTGGCCTCCATTTCCTTCTCGATGGCCGCGAGCAGGCCCGCGTTGCGGGCCTGCCGTTCGCGCACCAGCCGGTGCTGGCGGCGCAGGTGCTCGTCGGTGTCGGCGGTGGGGTCGGCGAGCATCGCCGCGATCTCCTCCAGGGAGAACTCCAGCTCCCGGTAGAACAGGATCTGCTGGAGCCGGCGCAGGTCCTCGCCCGAGTACAGCCGGTAGCCGGCCGAGCTCCGCCCCGCCGGGGTCAGCAGGGCCAGCTCGTCGTAGTGGTGCAACGTGCGCACCGAGACGCCCGAGAGCTTGGCGACCTCGCCGACCGTGTAACCGTCCATGGCACGAGAGTGAGGCCTCACGCTGCGTGAGGGTCAAGGGAATTCGCGTGTGGTTGTCGGTGGCCGGTGGAAGGGTGAGGGCATGACCGGGAACCCGCTGAACGAACCGAAGGCCGCCCTGCACCGCTACTTCACCGTGGTCCGGGAGGCCGCGCTCTGGAAGCTCGACGGGCTGTCGGAGTACGACCTGCGCCGGCCGATGACGCCGACCGGAACGAATCTGCTCGGCGTCGTGAAGCATTTGGGCTCGGTCACCGTCGGGTACTTCGGTCAGACCTTCGGCCGTCCGGTCGATGTCGAGATGGACTTCATGGCCTGGTACGCCCCGGACGCCGAGCCGAACGCGGACATGTTCGCCGCAGAGAACGAGACCCGCGAGCAGATCCTGGGTCTGTACCGACAGGCCGGCGAGATTGCCGACGCGACGATCAGCGAGCTGGACCTGGACGCCGAGGGTCACGTCGCGTGGTGGCCCGACGACCGCAACCCGGTGACGTTGTCGCTGATCCTGGTGCACATGATCGCCGAGACCAACCGGCACACGGGTCAGATGGACATCGTGCGTGAGCTGATCGACGGCCAGGCCGGCCTGCGGGCGGACGTGTCCAACATCCCGGAGGAGAGCGAACTCAACTGGCCGGAGTACCACGCCCGGCTGGAGAAGCTGGCAGCACAGTTCCGCTGAGCTCGCCGAAGCCGATCCGCACGCCGTCCGCCCCGGGCGCGGTGGCCCGGATTGTGACGGTGTCCCCGTCGGAGAGGTACGTCCGCGAGGACCCGTCGGGCAGGTGCACCGGGTCGGTGCCGTTCCAGCTCAGCTCGAGCAGGCAGCCGCGCTGCTCGCGCTCCGGTCCTGAGACCGTGCCCGAGGCGAACAGGTCCCCGGTGCGCAGCGAGGCACCGTTCACGGTCAGGTGGGCCAGCTGCTGCGGCGCGGTCCAGTACATGCCGGCGAACGGCGGCCGCGAGATCACGTGCCCGTTGAGCTCGATCTCGATGGCGAGATCCAACCCGGTGGCCCCGGCGCTCTGCAGGTAGCCCAGTGGCTCCGGGTCCTGCCGCGGGGCATCGACCAGTGCGGGCTCGAGAGCCTGCAGCGGCACGACCCACGGCGAGATCGACGTCGCGAACGACTTGCCGAGGAACGGCCCGAGCGGCTGGCCCTCCCAGAACTGGATGTCCCGCGCCGACCAGTCGTTGAGCAGCACCACGCCGAACACGTGCTCGCGGAAGTCCTGCACGGCCACCCGCGTCCCCTGCGCGCTCGGAACCCCGACCACGAACCCGACCTCGGCCTCGATGTCCAGGCGCTGCGAGGGCCCGTAGGTCGGCGCCGCGTCCGGCTGCTTGCGCTGCCCGCACGGCCGCACCACGTCGGTCCCCGACACCACGACCGTCCCCGCCCGCCCGTGGTACCCGATCGGCATGTGCTTCCAGTTCGGCGTCAAGGGATCCGCGTCCGGCCGGAACATCTTGCCGACGTTGAGCGCGTGATTCTCCGAGGCGTAGAAGTCGACGTAGTCGGCCACCTCGAACGGCAGATGCAGCGTCACGTTCTGACGATGGATCAGGTGCCGCTCCACGTCGGGGGCGTGGGAGGGGTCGGAAAGGAAGTTGGTCAGCGTCCGCCGGACCTGCTCCCAGCGCTCCCGTCCCGCGGCCAGGAACCCGTTGAGCGATGGCGCCGCGAAGGTCTGGTCCCCGAGCATCGGCGCCAGGTCGAGCACGTGCTCGCCGATCGCCACCCCGCACCGCGGCGTCTCCCCGGGCAGCGAGAACACCCCGTAGGGCAGGTTCTGCAGCGGGAAGTCCGAACCGTCGGGCACCGGATAGCCAGGAGCGCGTCGCCATGACGCGCATCCTCCCGTGCCCCTACCTCGCACCTCACAGGCTGTACCCCCGCCTCACTGGCCGGGTCGGGCCAGCGAAGCGGGGTCTGGGCCAGTGAAGTGCGGCGGGTGCGGCCGGTGAAGTGGGGGCCTCAGGCGGCGCGGCGGGGGAGTCGCGGCGGCGGTGTCCTCGACCGGCATCGCCTTCGGCTGGTCCTGCGGCAGCTTGACCGAGCCGGTCGGGGCGAAGGTGTCCGGGTCGAGGAACACGATCGCGTTGCCGGTGATCGCGACCAAGCGGTCGCCGATCGGCAGGACGCGGATGATGTAGGAGTCGGCGACGAACTTGCCGGCCCGCTCCAGAGTCCCGTCCGCGCCGACGGTGATGCCGAGCGCGGCCGGCACCTGGATCTCCCCGACGAAGCTGGGCTTGCCGTCCGCCGACAGGCACTGGGCGTCCGGCGGGCACGGCACCTTCTGGGTCACCCAGGCCGGGAGCACCGCGAGGCGCTTGCCCGGCAGGTAGGTGAACGCGCGGGAGTCGTGCTCGACGTCGGTGTAGCCGCGGCCGTAGCCGAGCGCTGCGGTGCGGGTCGGCTTGGCCAGGTTGCGCAGGTCGAAGGAGGAGATCTGCAGGCCGGTCACGCGACCTTCCTCGGTGGCGTCCTGGCCGACGCCCAGCAGGCGGTCGCCGCCGACCGGGTGCAGGTAGGCGGAGTAGCCGGGAATCTTCAGCTCACCGCGGATCGCCGGGTGCGCCGGGTCGGCCAGGTCGACCAGGTAGAGCGGGTCGGTCTGGCGGAACGTGACGATCGCTGCGATGTCGTCGAACCAGCGGACCGCGCGGATCGTCTCGCCCTTGCCCAGCCCGGAGACCGAACCGAGCTTGCGCAGCTGGTCGCCCTTCTCGCCGAGGACGATGACGCTGCTCTGCGACTGCGTGCCTTCCGGCGGCGCCCACGGCTGGCCGGTCGTGGTGGCCACGCGCAGGTTGCCCTGGAACTCCGAGAGCGCCCAACGGCCGAGCAGGAAGCCCGGCACCGAGCCCGTCGCGACGTACGGGCTGTCGTTGCGGCCGGTCACGTTGAAGGCGTGGATGCGGGTGCGGGTCTCCTGCTCGCGCGGGGAGTTCGTGGTGACGTCGATCGGGCGCGGGGAGTTCCAGCCGCCGTCGGTGGTGGCGACGTAGAGCCGGTCGGTCGAGGCGTAGACCAGCTCGCCGTTGCTGACGACGCCGGCGGCCTTGCCCTTGTCCAGCTTCGTGCCGCCGTCCGCGGTGTCCAGGGTGAGCACCGAGATGATGCCGAGGCCGGAGTGCACCGACGGGTGACGCACCGCGCCGCAGCCCATCAGCGGGACCTTGCGCAGCAGCTTGCCGCCCTTGTCGAAAACCTGGCGCTCGGGCAGGAAGTCCTCGGCCTCGGCCTCGCGGACCGCCTTCTTGTTGCGGGCCAGCGCGAGTGCCTCCGGTTCGCCCTCGCGCGGGGAGCTGAACGCGATCCGCGGCTGGCTGGTCAGCACGATGCGGGCGACGCCGTCGGTGAGGCGGCCGGTGATGTAGCTACCGGTGATCTTCTCGGTGCGGATCAGCTTGGGCCGGGTCGCGTTGGTCAGGTCGAGCAGGGTCAGCACGAGGTAGGGGCTGGACGGGCGGTAGTAGTCCGGGGCGAAGCCGGGCGCGCGCTTGGCGGCCGGGTCGTCGCTCGGGTGGTCCTGCTCCTCGTAGCCGGTGCCGAGCACCATCACGCGGTGCCCGTCGAGCACCATCAACTCGCTCGGGTACTCGTTCTGCGGGAAGGTGTGCGTCGAGGCCAGCTTGGGCTTGCGGCCCGAGGCGTCGACGACGGTGAGCTTGCCGTTGACCAGGCTGAGCACGCGAGTGCCGTCGATCTTGGCGACGTCCGGCTCGTCGACGCCGCGTTCCTGGGTGTTGGTCCCGGTCGGGCCGTTGCCGACGGGGGCGCTGGGAGCGGCGCCGGCGCGGGAGGCGTCGCCCTCGGCGGCGACCGGAGCGGGGCCGTTCTTGTACATCATCGGCCCGCCGCCGAGGCCGTAGGCGGTGACCTCGTTCTCGGCCATCGACCGCATGTAGGCGGTGAACTCGTCGCAGTCGGAGAACTGCGGCAGCTCGCTGGCCGCGGCCTGCCCCACCCCGCCGGTCACCGTGCCGTAGCCGAGCACCAGGGCCAGCGCGGCCCCCGTGCCTGCCGTCGCCCTCAACGTGCGGGTCCTCCGGGTACGACCGCTCATATCCGTCACCGTTTCAGTGTCTGTCATGTGCCCGGGTGTGCAGCCCGGTTGGTCGGAACTTGGATCAGCGGTAGAGCGCTGAGCCGAACAGCTTGAGGGACTCGGCGTCGAAGATCCGCACGCCGAGGTAGTCCAGGGCCACGATCCGCCCGTCGGCCAGCGGGATGAGCTTGATGACGCGGCGGCTGTCCTTCTCGGTCCAGGACGCGACCTGCTTGAGCTTGCCGTTCTCGGTGACGCGCACCGCGGTCAGGCCGTTGCGGGCCTCCCGGTAAGGCGAGTACTCCGGGGCCGGCATCGCGATGTCCCCGGTCATTGCCGGGTCAGCCGAGCGCGGTGCCATCGGCATCACGCAGTTCGCGTTCGGCGGGCACCCGGGGCGGCTGCCCCAGTTGCCGAACACCGGCAGCACCGCCAGGGAGCGGCTCGGCAGGTAGACGAACCCCCGCGGGTCGTTCTCGACCGGCGAGGTGGTCCCGTAGCCGAAGCTGAGCACGTCCGTGCGCTGCGGGTCGGCCAGGTCGAGGATGTCGAAGTTCGACACCTGCAGGCCGTTGTCCTGCCCGATGCCCAGCAGGCGGTGGTCGCCGATGGGGTGCAGGTAGGCCGAGTAGCCGGGGATCTTCAGCTCGCCGCGCACGCGCGGGCTCTCCGGGCGGGAGAGGTCCACCAGGTACAGCGGGTCGGTCTGACGGAACGTCACGATCGCCGCGACGTCATCGAACCAGCGCACGGCGCGCACGGTCTCGGTGAAGCCCATGCCGTCGACGCGGCCGACCTCGCGCATCCGCTGGCCCGCGGTGTCCAGGACGACGACGCCGGTCTGGCTGGCGCCACCGCCCCGATTCCACGGCGCGGTGGTCGTGGTGACCATGCGCAGCAGGTCGTCCTTTTCTGACATCGCCCAGCGGCCGTAGAGGTAGCCGTCCACCCGGCCGGAGGCCAGGTATTTCGCGTCGCCGCCGGTGATGTCGAAGGAGTGCACGCGGGTGCTCACCTGGCCGTTGCGGCGGTTCCAGCCGTCGTTCCAGCCACCGTCGGTGGTGGCGACGAACAGCTTGTCCTGGGTCGCGTAGACCAGGTCGCCGCTGCCGACCAGCGCGGTGGCGGCGGCGTCCTCCAGGGCGTCGGTGACGCCGGTGTCGACCGAGAGCACGGTCAGCAGGTCCATGCCGGAGTCGGCCACCGGGTAGCTGACCTCGGAGCAGTCCAGCAGCGGGCTCTCGCTCGCCGTGCGGGCCTTGCGGTCGACGTCGCGAACCATCGGCAGCCAGTCCTCGCCGGCGATGCGGGACAGGCGGGCGCGGGCATCGTCGAGGTCGTCGTCGTAATTCGAGCCGCGGTTGTCGCGGTCGTCGTACCGCTTCTGCCCCGACCAGCCGGAGCTGAAGGTGCGCAGCACGTCCGGGGTGCTGGAGAGCACGAGGCGGACGGTGTCGCCGGTCATCCGGGCCGAGAGGTAACGGGCGGTGATCTCCTGCGTGCTGACGCACGACCGGCCGGTCCGGGTTGGAGAGGTCGACGACGGAGAGCGTCGTCAGCTCCGAGGCCCCGCGGCTCTCGCCGCCAGCCTCGTCGTCGAGGTAGCGCGCGCGGGAGTCGGCGGTGCCGATCACGATCGCGCGGTCGCCGGCGAGCAGGAGCTCGAGTGGGCGCTGGCCGGTCAGCAGGACCGAACCGCGCGCCTTCGGGGTGCGGCCGGACACGTCCATGACGACCAGGCGGTTGTCGCGGGCGGTGACGAGCAGGCGGCCGTCGGTCTTGGCCAGGTCGGCCTCGTCGACGCCGGCCTCCTGGGTGTTGGTGCCCGAGGCGGAGTTGCCGACCGCGTCGGAGGGATCGGCGCCCGAGGCGGCTCGCTCGCTCTGCGGCGCTGGGGCGGCCGGGGCACCGGCGCCCTGATCTGCGTTGAAGCCACCCGTGGTGGACGCGTCCTTGGCGGCGCCGGGGGAGTCGCCAGCGGCGGACGACCCGGCCGTCCCGGTCGCGGCGCCGCTCTGGGTCTGTCCCGCAACAGAGCCGGGGCCGGCCGCGGTCCCGGGGACGGTCACGGTGTTCGGGGCGCCCAGCGGGGGCATCGGCGGGACCGCGCGGTCCTCCTCGACGCCGCCCAGCGCCATGTCGTCGCCGCCGCGGGAGTACTCGTCGTAGTTCCGGCGCGAGTCCAGCCACCGGTCCATCGCCAGCCCGCTCATGTGCCGGGCGAGGGCGTCGCAGTCGTCGAACGCGGTGAGCTCGCCGGCCACCGCGGAGGAACTCCCCAGCGGGCTCATCAGCGTCAGGGTGAGCGTCGCCGCCCCCACGATCCCGGTGCCGACCACCACGGCCGGCCAGGCCCGCCGCCGCCGCTTGCCCGTCGCGTCGATCGGGTTTTGGACGCTCATGTGCTCCTCCAGGCCCCTCGCGCTCACCAGCGCTTCTCGGTCCAAGGACGGGGGGACGGCGGGAAACGTTCGCCCAGGACGGCTACATCCCGAGATTTCTCCCCAAATCGGTGCCGAACGGGGAACCGGTCCGGATTTCGCTGCGTCCAAGCCCCAGCGAGCGCTCAGATCTGCCTGTGGTGGAGGGGACTACGCGCAGCCCTGCTCGCCGAGGAGCGAGCACGTTGATGGAACCGGTGTTCGGTCGGGATCGGAGGGGATCCGATCGGGCGCCCCGCCAGGCGGACCGGTGCCCATCCCGTGCTCGCCCTCTGCGTTAACGGGGCACATCCGCCCGAATCGGGCGCGCCGCTCGCTCATTCATGAGCCGGGCGTCGATTTGCAGCCCGGATCCGGCCCGATTTCGACGCTGCGCTCATGAATGAGCGGACCGTCGGCGCGAGATCTGCCGCCGGGGACTCAGGCCAGGGTGATCCGCAGGATCCGGTCGTCGCCGTCCTTCTCGTCGCCCCGGCCGTCGGTGTTGTTGGTGATCAACCACAGCGACCCGTCCGGGGCCACCATCACGGTTCGTAGCCGGCCGTGCTCGCCGTCGAACCAGGCGACGGGCTTGCCCGTGGGCTCGTCGGCGTCGCCGGTGAGCGGGATCTGCCACAGCCGCTCGCCGCGCAGGGCGCACATCCAGACAGAGCCGCCGGCGATCGCGATGCCGCTGGGGGAGGCCTCCGCGGTGGACCAGACCCGCTCGGGCCGGGTGAACTCCGGGCCGCCCTCGTCGCCCTCCACCTCGGGCCAGCCGTAGTTCCTGCCGGCCTCGATCCGGTTCAGCTCGTCCTGGGTGTTCTGGCCGAGCTCGGACGCCCAGAGCTGGTCGTCGTCGAAGGCCAGACCCTGGACGTTGCGGTGGCCGTAGGACCAGACCAGCGTCCCGAAGGGATTGCCCGGCGCGGGCTTCCCGTCGGGCGTCATCCGCAGGATCTTGCCGTTCAGGCTGGCCTTGTCCTGGGAGTTCGGCCGGTCGCTCGCGTCCCCGGTGGCGGCGTAGAGCATCCCGTCCGGGCCGAACGCCAGGCGGCCGCCGTTGTGGATGCCCGACTTCTCGATCCCGTCGACCAGCACCGCCGGTGCCCCGAGCCCGGTCGCCGAGTACGACATCCGGGCGATCCGGTTGTCGTCACCGGCGGTGAAGTAGGCGTACAGCTGCGGGTTCGACGCGAAGTCCGGCCCGACCGCGAGGCCCATGCAGCCCGCCCTCACCCCCGGGCTCGACCCCAGGCACCGTGCCGACGGTGCTGACCGTGCCGTCCGTGGCGATCCGCTTGATCCTGGCGGTGTCGCGCTCGGAGACCAGGGCGGAGCCGTCCGGCAGGAAGGCCAGGCCCCACGGCGCGTCCAGATCGGTTGCGATGGTCCCGGCAACCTCCGGCTGCGCGGCAGCCGGGCTGTCCGTGGACGGGGAGACATCCGGGCTCGCCTGAGCCGCGGCCGTGGCGGCGGGGGTCGGCTCCGCCGCCTTGGACTCGTCGTCGTCCCCGCACCCCGCCAGCCCGAGCGCGAACGCCCCGGCCAGCGCCCCGTGGATCCACCTGTTCGCCATGCGCACTCCCTGCCCCCACACCTGCCAGGAGAACGCAGTCTCGACCCTCGGAGTGCCCGTCTCGCATAGTGGACCGGCGGAGTACTCAACTTGACACCGCGCAGCCGATCGGCGACGGTTCGTTCATGTGTCTGCCCAGCACCGTAGTACTCGTCGAGCGTGCCGTCTGAGTTCTGACTCAGCCGTGCACGCCACCCTCCGTTAGGCCCGATCAGGGCTCGGGGGGTTTTTTGTTTCCCCCGCTCGCCAGATCCGAACAAACCCGAGAAGAGAACCCCGATGTCTGATCCGAATCCGTCGCAAGCGCCGGTCGCGCAGCTGACCGGAGCGCAGTCGCTCATCCGGTCCCTGGAGGCGGCGGGGGTCGAGATCATCTTCGGCATCCCGGGCGGCGCGATCCTTCCGGCCTACGACCCGCTGTTCGACTCCAAGCAGATCCGGCACATCCTGGTCCGCCACGAGCAGGGCGCCGGGCACGCGGCGCAGGGCTACGCGATGGCCACCGGCCGGGTCGGCGTCTGCATGGCGACCTCGGGCCCGGGCGCCACCAACCTGGTGACCGCGATCGCGGACGCGCACATGGACTCGGTGCCGATCGTGGCGATCACCGGCCAGGTGCCCAGCGGCGCGATCGGGTCGGACGCCTTCCAGGAGGCCGACATCCGCGGCATCACGATGCCGATCACCAAGCACAACTACCTGGTGACCGACCCGCTCGAGATCCCGCGCGCGGTCGCCGAGGCCTTCCACATCGCGTGCACCGGGCGCCCCGGCCCCGTCCTGGTCGACGTCTCCAAGGACGCGCTCGTGGCCATGACGAGCTTCACGTGGCCGGACAGCCTGGACCTGCCGGGCTACCGCCCGGTGACCCGCCCGCACGCCAAGCAGGTCCGCGAGGCCGCGAAGCTGATCGTCGAGTCGAAGCAGCCCGTCCTCTACATCGGCGGCGGGGTCATCAAGGCCAAGGCCGCGGCCGAGCTCAAGGTGCTGGCCGAGCTGACCGGCATCCCGGTGGTCACCACCCTGATGGCGCGCGGCGCCTTCCCCGACAGCCACGAGCTGCACCTGGGCATGCCGGGCATGCACGGCTGCGTCGCGGCCGTCGGTGCCCTGCAGAAGTCGGACCTGCTGATCTGCCTCGGTGCGCGCTTCGACGACCGCGTCACCGGCAAGCTCTCGGAGTTCGCTCCGGGCGCCAAGGTCATCCACGCCGACATCGACCCCGCCGAGATCGGCAAGAACCGCCACGCGGACGTGCCGATCGTCGGCGACGCCCGCGAGGTGATCGCCGACCTGGTGGTGGCGCTGCAGGCCGAGCACGAGGCCGGCCGCAAGGGCAACTACGACGACTGGCGTCGGCAGACCTTCGACCTGCGCGAGCGTTACCCCCTCGGCTACGACGCCCCGGACGACGGCTCGCTGTCCCCGCAGTACGTCATCGAGCGGATCGGCGAGCTCTCCGGGGACGCTCTGTACTGCGCCGGCGTCGGCCAGCACCAGATGTGGGCCGCGCAGTTCGTGAAGTACGAGAAGCCGGACACCTGGTTCAACTCCGGGGGCCTCGGCACCATGGGCTACTGCGTCCCCGCGGCGATGGGCGCCAAGGTCGGCCGGCCGGACATGGTCGTGTGGGGCATCGACGGCGACGGCTGTTTCCAGATGACCAACCAGGAGCTCGCGACCTGCGCCATCAACGGCATCCCGATCAAGATCGCCGTCATCAACAACGGCAGCCTCGGCATGGTCCGGCAGTGGCAGACGCTCTTCTACGGCGGTCGCTACTCCAACACCGACCTGCAGTCCAAGCGGATCCCGGACTTCGTCAAGCTCGCCGACGCCTACGGCTGTGTGGGGCTGCGCTGCGAGAAGGCCGAGGACGTCGACGCGACGATCCGCAAGGCGCTGGAGATCAACGACGTCCCGGTCGTCATCGACTTCGTCGTGCACGCCGACGCGATGGTGTGGCCGATGGTCGCCGCCGGCACCTCCAACGACGAAATCCTGTACGCGCGTGACCTGGCTCCGACCTGGGACCGCTCCGAGGAAGAGGGTTCCTAGTCATGACCATCCACACGCTGTCTGTTCTCGTCGAGAACAAGCCGGGTGTCCTGGCCCGCATCTCCAGCCTGTTCGCCCGGCGCGGGTTCAACATCGACTCCCTCGCGGTCGGCCCGACCGAGCACCCGGAGATCTCCCGGATGACGATCGCGGTCAACGTCGAGGACAACCCGCTCGAGCAGGTGACCAAGCAGCTGAACAAGCTGGTGAACGTCATCAAGATCGTCGAGCTCGAGCCCTCGACCTCGGTCCAGCGCGAGCTGGTCCTGGTCAAGGTGAAGGCCGACCTGGAGAGCCGCTCGCACGTCCTGGAGACGGTCCAGCTGTTCCGGGCCAAGGTCATCGACGTGTCCACCGACGCGGTCACCATCGAGGCGACCGGCAGCGCCGACAAGCTCGAAGCCCTGCTGCGCATGCTCGAGCCCTTCGGGGTCAAGGAGCTTGTGCAGTCCGGCATGGTCGCGATCGGCCGCGGCCCCCGCTCCATCACCGACCGGAGCCTGCGCCCGGTCGAGCGCAGCGCCTGACCGACGCCTCAGTAGCCTCACCTCAAGCCTTCAGCACGCAAAGACGATCGAGGAGTTCCCCCCGTGGCAGCAGAGATGTTCTATGACGACGACGCCGACCTGTCGGTGATCCAGGGCCGCAAGGTCGCCGTGCTCGGTTACGGCAGCCAGGGGCACGCGCACGCGCTCTCGCTGCGTGACTCGGGGGTCGACGTCCGCGTCGGTCTGCCCGAGGGCTCGAAGAGCCGCGCGAAGGCGGAGGAGGAGGGCCTGCGGGTCGTCACGCCCGCCGAGGCTGCCGCCGAGGCCGACGTGATCATGATCCTCGCGCCGGACCCGGTGCAGCGGAAGCTCTACAACGACTCCGTGAAGGACAACCTCAAGGACGGCGACGCGCTGTTCTTCGGCCACGGCCTGAACATCCGCTTCGGCCTCATCGAGCCGCCGGCCGGCGTCGACGTCTGCATGGTCGCCCCGAAGGGCCCCGGCCACCTGGTGCGCCGTCAGTTCCAGGAGGGCAAGGGCGTTCCCTGCATCATCGCCGTCGAGCAGGACGCGACCGGCAAGGCCTGGGACCTCGTGAAGTCCTACGCCAAGGGCATCGGCGGCACCCGCGCCGGCATCATCAAGACCACCTTCACCGAGGAGACCGAGACCGACCTGTTCGGTGAGCAGGTCGTGCTCTGCGGCGGCCTGAGCCACCTGATCATGGCCGGGTTCGAGACCTTGATCGAGGCCGGCTACCAGCCCGAGGTCGCGTACTTCGAGTGCCTGCACGAGGTGAAGCTGATCGTCGACCTGATGTACGAGGGCGGCATCTCCAAGATGCGCTGGTCGATCTCCGAGACCGCCGAGTGGGGCGACTACGTCTCCGGCCCGCGGATCGTCACCGACGCGACCAAGGCCGAGATGAAGAAGATCCTCGGCGAGATCCAGGACGGCACCTTCGCCAAGAACTGGATGGCGGAGTACGACGCCGGCCTGCCGAACTACAAGAAGTACGCCGAGGAGGGCCAGAACCACCCGATCGAGCAGACCGGGGCCAAGCTGCGCCCGCTGATGAGCTGGATCACCTCCTGATCGCTGCCTGACGCACCCCGACACGCGCAACTTGGGGCGGGATTCCGCCCTGTCGACCCCGGTCGATAGGGCGAATCGCCGCCCCAAGTTGCGTCCTGGAGAGGGCGCGCCGGACGGGTGACGCGGGTGTCCGGGGAGGGCCCGGTGTTCGTTACACTCATATTGCGGGCACAGAGTCGTGTCTCTTTCTCCGACTAGCCCCCGCCTTCCCGATTCCGTGAGGAACGTGCTGTGACCAAGCCTGTGGTCCTGATCGCCGAAGAACTGTCGCCCGCCACCGTCGAGGCCCTCGGCCCCGATTTCGAGATCCGCCACTGCGACGGCGCGAACCGCGAGGAACTCCTCCCGGCGATCGCTGACGTCGACGCGATCCTGATCCGCTCCGCCACCAAGGTGGACGCCGAGGCCCTGGCCGCGGCCAAGAAGCTGCGCGTGGTCGCCCGCGCCGGCGTCGGCCTGGACAACGTCGACGTCGCCGCCGCCACCAAGGCCGGCGTCATGGTCGTCAACGCCCCGCAGTCCAACATCACCTCCGCCGCCGAGCTCGCGGTCGCACTGCTGCTGGCCAGCGCCCGCCACGTCTCCCCGGCACACCAGGCCCTCAAGGCGGGGCAGTGGAAGCGCTCGAAGTACACCGGCGTCGAGGTCGCGGAGAAGACCGTCGGCGTGGTCGGCCTGGGCCGCATCGGCGCCCTGGTGGCCGCGCGCCTGGCCGCCTTCGAGGTCGACCTCATCGCCTACGACCCCTATGTGCCGGCCGCCCGCGCGACCCAGCTCGGGGTGCGCCTGGTCAGTCTGGACGAGCTGCTGCGTGAGTCCGACTTCATCACGGTGCACCTGCCCAAGACCCCGGAGACCGCGGGCCTGATCGGCGAGGACCAACTGCGGATGGTCAAGCCGACGGTGCACATCATCAACGCCGCCCGCGGCGGGATCGTCGACGAGGCCGCGCTGTACGCCGCCCTCAAGGAGGGCCGGGTCGCCGGCGCCGGCCTCGACGTCTACGCCAAGGAGCCGTGCACCGACAGCCCGATGTTCGAGCTGGACAACGTCGTCGCGCTCCCGCACCTCGGGGCCAGCACCGACGAGGCCCAGGAGAAGGCCGGCATCGCGGTCGCGAAGTCGGTCCGCCTGGCGCTGGCCGGTGACCTGGTGCCGGACGCGGTCAACGTCCAGGGCGGGGTCATCGCCGAGGACGTGCGTCCGGGCCTGCCGCTGGCCGAGAAGCTCGGCCGGATCTTTACCGCGCTGGCCGGCGGGGTCGCCGACCGGATCGACGTCGAGGTCCGCGGCGAGATCACCAAGCACGACGTGAAGGTGCTCGAACTTGCGACCCTCAAGGGCGTGTTCACCGACATCTCCGAGGAGGCGTCGGTCTCCTACGTCAACGCCCCGCTGTTCGCGCAGGAGCGCAACGTCGAGGTGCATCTGACCACCAGCGCCGACAGCCCGAACTACCGCAACCTGATCACCGTGCGCGGCACGCTGCCCTCGGGTGAGGTCATCTCGGTCTCCGGCACGCTGTCCGGGGCCCGCCGCATGGTGGAGAAGATCGTCGAGATCGACGGCTACGACATCGACATCGAGGTCGCCGAGCACCTGGCCTTCCTGCGCTACACCGACCGCCCCGGCGTGGTCGGCACCGTCGGCCGGGTCCTGGGCGAGGCGAACGTCAACATTGCCGGCATGCAGGTCGGCCGCACCTCCAAGGGCGGCCAGGCCCTGGTCGCGCTCACCGTGGACTCGGCCATCCCGTCCGAGGTGCTCGACGAGCTCGCCACGGCGATCGAGGCCGACTGGGCCCGCACCGCCGATCTGACGTAATCCACACCAGCATCTCCGCGGGACGTCGTCCCGTAGGGGCGCATGTCAGCCCGCACACCGACTGACATGCGCCCGCCCGGGCTGACAGGCGTCGTCAGCTGCGGCAGTTCAGCGCGGCCGGTACGCATGTCCGCGGTGGGCGACGCGGAGGATGACTACGACCGACCGGTCGACGTCGATCTCGTAGATGACGCGGTACTCCGCTCGTCGCGGAGAATAGAGCCCTCCGAACTCACCGACCAGAGGCTTGCCCGCGCGGGCCGGTTCCTTCGTCAGAGTGTCGAAAAGGAAGGCGAGCACTGCCTCGCGGATCCTCTCGGGGAGCTGTCCGGGACTGCGCCGTTCCTCCGGCGTGATCTCGAGGTCGAACACCGGGGGTCAGGCCGGTCGCTCACGGGGTGCCGCCTTGCCCGCGGCCGCCTCGCGCCGTGACTTCCGGATGGACGCCGTGAGCGTGGGGTCCTGGAGGATCTCGACGGATTCTTCGAGCGCTGCCAGCTCGTCGGGATGAATGAGCGTGAAGGACGGGCGCCCATTGCGTGTCACGGCCACCCGGTCGCGCTCGCGCTCGATCCGTTCGGCGAGCTCGGAGAGCCTGGCCTTGACCTCGGAGAACGGCAGGATCTCACTCATAGGTCAAAATTTTGACCCGGCCGTCTCAACGCGTTACGGCTGCGGGTGCGGTGCGCCCCGCGCCTGGGTGCGCCAGGGCGACCAGGGACCGACCAGGGTGTCTCCCTGGTTCGAGGCAGGGGGAATCACGCGAATCTGAAGGAGCCGGAAGACCTCCGGTACCCGGCCTCCCAGAGGCGCACCGAAAGGACCCCACGATGAACTCCACCCAGTACCCGACCACCACCGCCCCCGGCTCGGTCACCGCGGCCCCGGCACTGCCCGCCGGCTTCGCCGACACCTTCACCAGCCGGATCGTCGAGGCCAACGGCCTGCGCCAGCACGTCGTCGTCGGCGGGGACGGCCCGCCGTCCTGCTGGTCCACGGCTGGCCGGAGACCTGGTACGCGTGGCGCCCCTGATGCCGGCCCTGGCCCAGGACTTCACCGTCATCGCCGTCGACCAGCGCGGGATGGGCCTGACCGACAAGCCTGAGGACGGCTACGACGCCGGCACCCTCGGCCAGCGACCTGGCCGCCCTGATGGACGCGAACTCGGTCACGAGCGGTTCGCCGTCGTCGGCCACGACACCGGCATCGTGATCGCCTACGCCCTGGCCGCGGACCACCCCGACCGGGTCGACCGCCTGGTCCGTCGCCGAGATCCCCGGTGCCCCCGGCAACCGCGCCGGCCCCGCCGCTGTTCGTGCCCGCGCCGCTCAACAACAAGCTCTGGCACATCCCGTTCAACCGGGCCGGCGCCATCGCCGAGCAGCTCGATCACCGGGCGCGAGGACATCTTCTTCGGCTACGAGTTCGCGATCCAGGGTGGCCCGGCGCTCGACCCCGATGTCATCGACTACTACGTCGCCAACTTCACGACGCCGGAATCGCTGCGCGGAGGCCTCGGGTTCTACCGCGCCTGGGACGCGCACCTGGCCCAGAACGCGAGCGCGTGACCACGACAGCTCACGATGCCCGGTGCTCGGCATCGGCGGCGCGCAGAGCTGGGGCGACCACGTCGGCGGCGGCTGGGGAGCAGTGGCCGACCGACGTCGCAGACCGCGGTCATCCCCGGCGCCGGCCACTGGGTCGCCGAGCAGGCGCCCGACGAGGTGCTCGCCGTGCTGACCGCCTTCCTCGCCTCCTACCGCGCGCCGGTCCTCGCCACCGCGTGAACCAGCTCCTTGCGCGAGCTGACGCCCAACTTCCCGAACACCTTGCGCAGATGCCACTCGACGGTGCGCGGGCTCAAGAAAAGTTGGGCACCGATCTCAGGGTTCGTCTGGCCGGCAACGGCCAGACGAACGATCTGTTCCTCCTGGGGGGTCAGGTCCTCGAAGCGTGTCGACGGTGCGGCTGCGGGCGGTTGCCCCGGTCGCGACCAGCTCGCGCCGCGCCCGTTCCGCGAACGCCGCCATCCCGAGGTCGAGGAAGATCTCGTGCGCGATGCCCAGCTGCTCCCGGGCGTCGGCGCGGCGGCGTTCGCGGCGCAGCCACTCCCCGTACAGCAAATGGGCCCTCGCCAGAGGCACCAGGATCCGGGTCCGTCCTAGCCGGGTGATTGCCTCCCGGTACAGCCGCTCCGCCTCCTCGCCCTCGGCGAGCAATGCCTGGGAGCGCAGCGCCAGAGCCGCACATCCAGTCCGTGTCGCAGGCGAGGGCGACCTCGCTGAGCTGGGCCAGGGCCACCACCGCCCGCTCGGACCGGCCGGTCCGCACGGAGGCCTCGACCAGCTCGGGCAGGACGCAGCTGGAGTGGCCCAGATCGTGCTGGAACTCCGCCGCCCGCTCGGCGGCCACCAGGGCCTCGTCGTAGCGCCCGAGGCTGTTCAGGAACACGGCGCTGGTCCAGTCGGTGCCCACCAGCCACAGGCCCTCGCCCCGTTCGGCGATCTCGGCACGGTTGGCCTCGAGCAGCTCCTCGGTGGTGGTCTCGTCGCCGCGCCAGGCCGCATGCAGGAAGGCGATGTGGGGGGCCAGGTCGGCGCGGGTCGCCGACACCACCGCGTCGGCCTCGGCCGCGAGCACCAGCGCCTCGGTCTGGTGTCCGGTGAACAGCTCGACGCTGAACCGTTCGGTGAGCGCGATCGGCAGCACCGCAAGGGCTCCGACCCGCCGGGCCAGCCGAACCTGACGATCCGTCAGTTCATCCCAACCGGCGTCGTCCCCGAGTTGCCGGGCGATCCGGCAGGCCAGCCAGAGCCAGCGCAGCGAGTCCGCCCCGGCGGGCAGGTCCCGGAACGAGTTCACCGCCTGCGCCAGCACCGGAGCGCCGGCCGGATAACCCTTCGTGAGCAGCAGCGCGAGTCCGGTCAGCAGCAGGTCGCAGGCCTCGGGCAGGGGTCGGGTGGCCGGCCCCCAGTGCGCTGCGAGCACGGCGGCGGCGATGTCGGTGACCGAGCCGGCGTCGGCCAGTCGGCCGGCGAACAGCGCGGCGGAGAACGCGTCCAGGTAGGTCTCCCGGGCCAGGGTCGCGTCCAACGGCTCGAGCCGCTGCGCGGCGGCAAGAAGCAGCGCGGGCGCGGTCCGACCGTGCGTCACGCTGAAGGCGACCTGGGCTCGAACCAGTTGGGCACGCGCCAGGTCGAGCTCGCCGAGCGGGCCGGTCTCCGCCAGGGGGAGCAGCGCCAGCGCTCCGTCGGTGTCTCCGGCCTGAAGCTTGGCGTCGGCCGCTGACAGCGCCCGCTGCGCCCGCCGCAGCGGATCCGGGGTGAGTTCGGTGGCGCGCCGAAGGAACGTGGCGGCCGCGGTCAGGCCGCCGCGGGCCAGGGCCCGGCCGGCGGAGGCTTCGAGCTCGACCGCCACGGACTCGTCGACACCTGCCGCGGCCTGGGCGCGGTGCCAGGCGCGCCGGTCCGGGTCGATCGCCGGGTCGGTGGCCTCGGCGAGCGCGCCGTGGACCCGGTGCCGCTCGCCGGGCGCGGCGTCCCGGTAGACCGCGGATCGCACGAGCGGGTGCCGGAAGCGAACCTGTGCCGCCAGGTCGATGAGCCCGCTGTGCTGGGCGTCCGGTGCCGCGGCGGCGGTGATCCCGATGGTGCCCGCGGCCCGCCAGAACAGGCTCACGTCCCCGGTGGGGTCCGCGGCGGCCAACAGGAGCAGTTCTCGCGAGGCGGGCGGCAGGTCACGGACCCGGGCCAGGAACCCCGCCTCGATCCGTCCGGCGAGCGCGCCGGGATCGTCCAGGTCGACGCCGTAGGCCAGCTCCGCGGAGGTCAGGGAGCGGGGCAGTTCCAGCAGGGCGAGCGGGTTGCCCCGGGTCTCCGCCACGATCCGGTCGCGGACCAGCGGATCGACCGGTCCCGAGACCGCGGCCTCGAGCAGTGCGCGCGCGTCGGGCCCGGCCAGGCCCGACAGCTCGAGCGTCGCGAACCCGTCGAGCGGCCCGGCAGTAGCGCCGGCGGGGGAGCCGGGGCCGTCCCGCAGCGCGAACACCACGGCGATCGGATCCGCGCCGAGCCGTCGGGCGACGAACGTCAGCACGTGCACCGAGGCCTCGTCGAGCCACTGGACGTCGTCGACGATGCAGAGCAGCGCCTGGGATGCGGCGGCCTCCGCGAGCAGACCCAGGACCGCGAGCCCGATCAGGAATCGGTCCGGCACCTCGCCCTCGCGCGCGCCGAACAGCGCCTCCAGCGCGTGCCGCTGGGGCACCGGCAGCCCCTCGAGCAGGCCCAGGAACGGGGCGCACAACTGGTGCAGCCCCGAATAGGCGAGCTCCATCTCGGATTCCACGCCGACGATCCGCTCCACGCGCTGCGCGGTGGCTTGCTCCTCCAGATACCGCAGCAGGGCCGTCTTGCCGATCCCGGCCACCCCGCGCAGGAGCAGGGTCTGGCTCGCGCCCGTTCCGAGCCGTCGAATCAGCTCGTCCAGTCGTTCGCACTCGGCGCGTCGTCCGACGAGCGTCGTTGGCTTCTCGGCCACCGGCATCAGCTCACCACCTGCGTGGAGGCTAGACCTCACCCTGCGAACGCCCGTGTTCGTACGTAGTACGGACAGCACGCTGACGTACTAGACGTAGATGCCACTGTTGTGGCTCGTCGTTCTACAACCGAGGGTGGCGATGCGGCCAACGGGGGACGTATGTCCCCCATGCGGCCGGTTCTCTTTCGAGTTGGACGCGGCGGCCGGAGGCACGGATTGAAGACGGAAACGAGGACGCGGCGACTGTCGGGTGGGGTGGCGGTCGTGACCACGCTGGCACTGCTGCTCAGCGCCTGCGGAGGGTCCGACACGACGGATGACGCGACCGGGCCGGCGGACACCGCCACCCAGGGCGAGACCGCGACCGATCCCATGGTTCCCGACGGTACGACGACCGATTCGACGGTGCCCGGCGTGGCCGACCCGGCTACGGAGACGGCGGCACCGGGGGCGGCAGACCCGGCTACCGGCGCCTCGGGCAAGGGCGGCAAGGGCACCAAGACCGACCCGGCCGCGGGGACCAAACCGAGCACCGTGACCAACCCGGGAACGGCCGGCGGCACCGATCTCGCCGCGGCGAAGATGATCGCCACCGCCCCGATCTTCGGAGGCAAGGGCGTCTGCAACCCGGCGACGCTCTCCGAGATCCCGATCGGCAACGTCAGCACCCTGTCCGGCGTCCTGGGCGAACTCTTCGCTCCGGTCCGTCCCGCGCTGGAAACCTTCGTCGCGTCGCAGAACGCGTGCGGTGGCCTCAACGGGCACAAGATCAAGTTCTACTTCGAGGACGACCAGGGCGACCCCGCGACCGCGGTGTCCAAGGTCCAGTCCCTGATCCAGACCAAGAAGGTGCTGGCGTTCGTCGGCAACATCGAGGTGCTCACGGTCGACGCGATCGTCCCGACGATCAAGAAGTTCGGCATCCCGGTCATCGGCGCCGACATGACCAACAACACCTGGTTCACCAACTCACTGATGTTCCCGCAGGGTTCACCCCCGCAGGCCGTCGCGTACGGCTACGTCGCCGGTGCGGTCGAGTACCACAAGAAGAAGAACATCGGGATCGTCTGGTGCGTCGAGGTGCCGCGCTCCTGCGAGCAGATCAGCCGGGCCTTCACCGAGGTCGCGCCCACCCTCGGGGCGACGGTGAAGAAGTCCATCCAGGTCTCGATCACGGCACCGTCCTACGTCCAGCAGTGCCTGGAGCTCAAGAACGCCCAGGTCGAGGCCGTGGCGCTGAACCTCGACGCGGCGTCCCAGGTCCGCTTCGCGCGGTCCTGCGAGCAGGTGCAGTACTTCCCGAAGGTCGTGACGTACCCCGTCGCGGTGGGCAACGAGAAGCAGTTCTTCGGGAACAAGTGGCTGGGCAACGCCTACGTCCCGCAGAACACCTTCGCGTGGATGGCGACCACCACCGGGGCCGAGAAGTACTACCAAGAGGCGGTCCGCAAGTACAACCCGGGCTTCGACACCGGTGGTGCCGCGAGCCTCGGCTGGACCGCCGGCGCATTGCTGGTGGCCGCCTCGGCCGGCCTGACGGCGGAGAACCCGACCACCAAGCAGTTCCTGGACACGCTCTACACGTTCAAGGGCCAGTCCTGGACGACGCTCGGCGGGCTCAGCCCGGCACCGCTGACCTACCGTGAGGGCAGCACGCCGAAGGTTCCGTACTGCTACTACTACGCGGTCACCAACGACGCGAACAACGGCTGGAAGGCGTCGAGTTCGAAGCCGACCTGCACGTCGTTCATCGCTCCGAGCGACCCGCAGAAGAGCAGCTAGTCCGTTCCGACTCCGCGTCCGCCCCGGCCAGTGCCCTCCGGCCCGGGTGGACGCGGCCACTACCGTTTGCGCCGTGAGCGCCAAGACAGAAGAAGCCGGTGGTCAGCCGGCCGCGGCAGACCCAGGCGCAGCGGCGCGCGGTCGCGCTGGCCAAGATCAGCGTGGCCGGCCTGGAGATCCTGTCCGAGTCCGGCTACTACGCGATGACGTTCGCCAACGTCGCGGAGCGGGCCGGGGTCTCGCGCGGCAGCCTGATGCACTACTTCTCGCAGAAGTCCGACCTCGCGATCGCCGTCATCGAGGACGGCATGGTCGCGCTGCTGCGCGAGCTGCGGGCCAAAGTGCCGGGCTGGCTGGCGAACCCGGACCGCGACGGGCAGATCTTCGACGACATCTACTTCGGCGGCCCGCTCTTCCAGGCCTGGCTCGCGGTGGCCGTGCATGCCCGCACCGACAGGCAACTGAACGAGCACTTCCAGCGGATGTCGATCGAGAACATCAACAGCGTCTGCCGTATCGCCGCCGATGGCTGGGGCCCGGAGCTGATGCGCTCGCCGCAGTGGCCGGACTTCCTCGAACTTGTGCAGAGCGTCATCCAGGGCTTTGCCGTCATGCACTTGGACAAGGGCTGGGGCGCACCGCAGGGCGAGGCCTGGCCGGCCGCGCGGCGCCTGCTGCTGTTCGCGCTCGACGATCTGCGTGCCGGACGGCCCCTCAGCGGCGTCTAGAGGGAGTCTGCGAAACCCTTGATGTCGCGGATCGTGGCGGCGGCGACGTTCGGGATCACCGAAGGCATCGCCACCTCGGCGGCGTGGCAGGTGCCCGCGACGACTCGCCCGGTCGCCTCGACTCCGTTAGCGAGCAGCAGCCGGAGGAAGTTGAGGCCTTCGTCCCGCACCGGGTCGAGTTCGTTGACCGAAATGGCGATCGGGGGCAGCCCGGCGACGTCGGAGCCGGTCGCCCGCAGCGGCCAGGCCGTGGGGTCGCCCATGCTCTCCCCGGACGGGTCGTAGGCGGCCGCGAGCACAGCGGCGGTGCTGGTGTGGAAGAAGTAGCCCTCGTTCTCGACCAGCGACGGCACGTCGGCCGGCGGGTTCGACCAGTCGCCGTGGATGAAGGGGCACATGGCGTAGATGCCGGCGAGCTGCTCGGCCCAGTCCTCGCGCTTGGCGCGCAGCGCGACGGAGAGCGAGAGGTTCGCGCCGCCGGACTCCCCGGACAGCAGCACCTTGCTGATCCCCAGGGACGCGGCGCCCTCCAGTGCCCACCGGGTGGCCGCTACGCAGTCGTTGAGCCCGGCCGGGAACGGGTACGGCCCGAGCTTGCCGGCGCCGTTGCGGAACTCGACGCCGATGACGACCAGGCCGCTGGCCGCGAGCATGTCGCGCCAGTGCACATAGGTAGGGGCGGCGGCGTCCAGGATCACCTGTCCGCCGCCGTGCAGGTGCACGATCGCGGGCAACGGGCCGCGTGCGTCAGCCGGACGGTGCACGTAGAGCGTGATGTCGTTGCCGTCCGGCCCGGGGATCGACGTCGTCTCCCGGTTCACCCCGGGTACCGGCTGGTTCCCGGCGGCGAGGGCACCGAAGACCTGACCGAACCCTTCCTCAAAAGCGCCGCAGGTCGCGAGGATCTGCTCCGGCGTCATGGCTGCGGGCAGCGGGACCCTCTGCGCCGTTCGCGTCCATGCCGAACGGTGCGAGCGCGGCCACCATCCGCGGATCGCTGCGGGGGTCGGTGCCCAGGCAGCGGTCGGGGTCGCCGAGACGGCCGGGGCGGGTCGGGTCAGCGCTCATCGTTCTCTCCAGCTCGCCGGTGATCGGAGCATAAAACCTACCTCGATGCTTGTTTGTGCAACAGGGCCGCGGCCCGGGTGGATACGCGGCGATCGAGGGAATTCCCAGGTCGGAAGCCTGGTTCGGGTCCCGCGACCGGGAGTAGCATGCAGCCCGTCCCGCCCAACTTCCCGGCTATCCGTCTGGTTTGTTCCAGGTCGGCAGGAGCAGAGCCATGAGCGAGCAGACCAAGGCCCCGGTCACACCTGCGGATCCCGGGGCCCTTGAGTGGCCGTTCCCCTACTTCGAGCAGCTCCGGGCCGGCGGCACGTCGCAGTTCGAGGTGCCCGGCATGGCCCTGATGGTGTTCGGCACCGTCGGACGTGGTCGAGATCAGCAAGCAGATGGAGCTCTTCTCGACGAACATCACCGGCGGGCGGGGTGCGCACCTGCTCGGGCCTGAGCCCGGAGCCGTACTCGCCCGAGGTCGAGGAGCTCGTCGCCCAGTACCGGCCGATGGCCACCGACGTGCTGATGCTCTCGGGCAACAAGCGCAGTCACGACCGGGAGAAGGCGCTGGTCCTCAAAGCGATGAGTCCGCGGCAGGCCCGTGAGCTCGGGCCCAGGCTGCAGGACATCTGCAACGAGCTGGTGGACGCCTTCATCGATCACGGCCGGTGCGAATGGGTGTCGCAGTTCGCGGCGCCGCTTCCGATCACGATCATCGCCGACACCCTCGGGGTCGACCGCGCGGACTGGGAGACGTTCAAGGGCTGGAGCGACGCCCTCTTCAAGGGCTTCCAGGACCAGATCGACAACCCGGAGCGGGTCAAGGTCGCGACGAAGATCCTCGAGTTCCAGGCGTACATGACCGAGCGCATCGACTCGCGCCGGGAGAACCCGCGCCAGGACCTGCTCAGCGACCTGGTCCACGTCGAGGTCGAGGCCCACGAGCTCGAGGACGCCGACTTCGAGGGCAAGCGCCGCCTGACCGAGGCCGAGCTGCTCGGCATCGTGGTGCAGATCGTGACGGCTGGGAATCACACCACCGCCGCCCTGCTCGGCACCGCCATGGTCGAACTGGCCCAGCGCCCCGAGATCGCGGCCGAGCTGCAGAAGGACTTCTCGCTGATCCCGGACTTCATCGAGGAGGTCCTGCGCTACGACGCTCCCGTCCCGCAGACCTGGCGGGTGACGACCGAGGATGCCGAGCTCGGTGGGTGTCCGGTGGCCGCGGGGTCGATCGTCGTGCCGGTCTGGGGCGCTGCCAACCTGGATCCCGAGCAGTTCCCGGACCCCCACACGTTCGACATGCGCCGGCCCAACGGGCGCCGCCACCTCTCCTTCGGGCGCGGACCCCATTCCTGCCCGGGCGCAGGGCTCGCTCGCGAGGAGGCGCGGATCGCCTTCGAAACGGTGCTCACCCGCCTCGACAACATCCGCCTCGCGCCCGGCGCCACGCTCGAGCACGCGCCGAGCATGATGGTGCGCGCCTACAAGGAGATCCCCCTCGAATTCGACCGTCGCGCGTGAACTTCGACCTGGACGCCGACTCCCGCGACATCCGGGACCTCGCGCGGCGGGTGGCCTCCGAACGGCTGCGACCCACGGCGTTCGCGCGGCGGTTCGACTACACCTTCCCGGCCGAGAACATGAAGTTGCTCGGCGACCTGGGCCTGCTCGGGCTCTGCCTGCCCGAGGAGTACGGCGGTGGGGGCCGCCCGGAACTGGACGCGATCCTGGTGATCGAGCAGCTCGGCTGGGGCTGTCCGGTCACCGGTGCCCGGGCGGTGATGTCGATGACCGGTCCGGCCTCGTTCATCGCGAAGTTCGGCACCGAGGAGCAGAAGAAGCGCTACCTCCCGCCGGTCTGCGCGGGGGAGGAGCGCTGGTCCATCTCGCTGACCGAGCCGCAGGCCGGCAGCGCCCTGACCGACATGACCACCCGGGCCGAGGTCGTCGGTGACAGCTGTGTCATCAACGGCGGGAAGACCTTCTGCGGGGCCGCGGCCGACTCCGATCACATCCTGGTCTTCGTCCGCTTCGCACCCGGCGTCTCCGGCATCGGGGCCGTGATCGTGCACAAGGACACCCCCGGCCTGACTCTCTCGCCGCGACACGAGTTCATGTCGGGGTCCTCCTGGTACGAGCTGTTCTTCGACGATGCGACCGTCCCGGCCTCCGACGTGCTGTTCGACGGCGACGGCATGCGCAAGCTGCTCTCGGCCTACAGCCTGGAGCGCACCGGGACCGGGGCCCTGTGCCTCGGCATCGCGCAGATCGCCATGGACATGTCGGTCGAGTACGCCGAGGCGCGCCATCAGTTCGGCCGCCCGATCTCGGACTTCCAGATGATTCAGGACAAGCTCGCGCGGATGTACATCAAGCTGGAGTCCGCGCGTCTGCTCACCTATCGGGCTATCGCGCGCAGCGCGGACGGGCTGCCCTCGCGCATCGATTCCTCGGCGGCCAAGGTGGCGGCCACGGTCGCCGCCACCGAGGTCTGCCACGAGGCGCTCCAGATCCATGGCGCCACCGGGATGTCCCGGGAGATGCCGTTGGAGTGGCTCTACCGCGTCGTCCGGCCCTACCAGGTCGCGGGCGGCACGACCGAGATTCACCTGAGCATGATCGCGGCCGAACTCGTCGGCCGCCGGATCGATCACCGCCACCCAGCAGGAGGTTCAGATGTCCGCTGAGCTCGACTTCGAAGCCGTCGTCATCGGCGCCGGCTTTGCCGGGCTGCGCATGCTGCACGAGTGCCGGCAGCTGGGGCTGTCCGTGCGCGTCCTCGAGGCCGGCACCGACATCGGCGGCACCTGGTACTGGAACCGCTACCCGGGGGCCCGCACCGACACCGAGTCGTGGGCGTACTGCTTCCGCTTCGACCAGGAACTGCTGGACGAGTGGGAGTTGGTCGAGCGCTTCCCCAGCCAGCCGCAGGTGCACAAGTACCTGACCGCGGTGGCCACCAAGCACGACATGTTCTCCGACATCCAGTTCTCCACGCGGGTCACCTCGGCGCACTGGGACGACGAGGACAACACCTGGACCGTCGGGACCGGCACCGGGGAGAGCATCCGGTGCCGGTGGCTGATCAGCGGTTCCGGGCTGCTCTCCACGCCGCTGGAGATCCCGTTCCCCGGCAAGGAGAAGTTCCAGGGCGAGATCTACATGTCCAACCGCTGGCCGAAGGAGGAGGTCAGCTTCTCCGGCAAGCGGGTCGCGGTCGTGGGCACCGGCGCCTCCGCGGTGCAGATCATCCCCGAGGTCGCCCAGGTCGCCGCCCACCTGACGGTCTTTCAGCGCACGCCGAACTACGTGATGCCAGGACGGAACCACCTGGTCGGCGAGCGCCAGCGCGAGTGGATCCGCAACAACCACTCCTATCTGTGGGACCTGTGCGAGACGCAGGTCTTCGCGTTTCCGTGGACGACGGAGAACCGGTTCTGGAACGACACCCCGCCGGAGAAGCGGGAGCGGATCCTCGACCGCGGCTGGGAGCAGGGCGGCTTCCAGTTCGCGTTCAAGACCTTCGACGACATGCTCGTGGTCAAGGAGTGCAACGACGCGGCGTCGGAGTTCGTGCGCAACAAGATCCGGGCGATCGTCGACGACCCGGAGACGGCCGAGAACCTGTGCCCGAACGACCACCCGATCGGCTCCAAGCGCCCCCCGCTCGGCCACTTCTACTACGAGACCTACAACCGGCCGAACGTCTCGCTCGTGCCGGTCAAGGACAACCCGATCGCGGAGATCACCGCGACGGGGCGTGAAGCTGGCGGACGGCACCGAGCACGAGGTCGACATGATCATCTTCGCCCTCGGGTTCGACGCGGTCACCGGTGCGCTGATGGCGCTCGACATCCGCGGCCGCGACGGCGTGACGATCCAGGAGCGCTGGGCCGAGGGCGCCGAGACCTACCTGGGCGTCGCCGTCGACGGGTTCCCGAACCTGTTCTCGATCATCGGGCCGCAGACCTCGTTCACCAACATCCCGCCGACCATCGAGAAGCAGGCCATCTTCATCGGCCAGGCGATCGAGCGGGCACGCTCGATGGGCAGCGAGGTGGTCGAGGCCCGGCCCGCAGCGGTGAAGGAGTGGGCCGGAACGTGTGAGGCGGTGCTCAACATGACGCTGCTGCCCACCGGCGACGCGGCGAGCTGGTTCCTCGGCACGAACGTCGACGGGAAGAAGAGCAACGTGCTGTTCTTCTTCGGCGGTGCCGCGCCGTACTACGTCCTGCTCGATGCGGCGGTCGCCGAGAACTTCCCGGGCCTGGTGATGGAGCCCGGTCTCGAGCCAGCCCGGTGAGCACCACCTGCGCGGTCTTCGAGCGGACCGCGACCGCGGAGCGCCGACGCACCGGCGCAGCGCACGCTGTCCGGAGTCGAGGTCACGTGGGGTGAGCTGCGCTCGAAGGTGCACCGCCTCGCGGGCGGCCTGCGCGCGCTCGGCGTCGGGCGCGGCGAGCAGGTGGCGATGCTGCTCACCAACCGGCCGGAGTTCGCGGTGGTCGACCTGGCGACGCAGCTCGCCGGCGGGACGCCGATGTCGATCTACGCGACGTCCCCGATCACCGAGATCGCCTACCTCCTCGACGACGCCGCCGTCCGGGTCGTGGTCACCGAGGCCCGCTTCGAGGCCGCTCATCCGCGAGGCCGTCGGAGCAGGCCGCCGTCGACCCGCACGTCGTCGTGCTGGCCGAGGACGGCGACGACGCGCTGCAGCCGATCGCCGAGGCCTGCCCTGCGGACTTCGATGCCGCGGCTGCCGCGCAGGCGGTCCAGCCGAGGACGTCGCGACGCTGGTCTACACCTCGGGCACCACCGGGCCGCCGAAGGGCGTGCAGCTCACCCATCGCAACATGGCCGCGATGTGGCGCGCCGCCCTGAGCATGGATCCGCGGCTGCACCAGATGAAGCGCGTGCTGTCCTACCTGCCGTCGGCGCACATCGCCGACCGGTTGTGGTGCCTGCAGGGACCGGTCCGGACCGGCGCCTGCGTCACCTACGTCCCGGATCCGACCAAGCTGCTGGCGGCCATGGTCGAGGTGCGGCCCACGTTCTTCCTCGGCATGCCGCGGATGTGGGAGAAGCTGCGGGTCGCTCTTTTGGCTCAGGTGGCGGCCGGCGCCGCCCCCGACAACCCCGAGGTCGCGTCCGGCCTGCGCGCGTTCCTCGGTCTCGACGGTGACGTGGTCTGCCTGACCGGGGGAGCGCCGCTCGACGTCGAGATCCTCAACTTCTACGAACGGATCGGGCTGCCGCTGCTCGAGGGCTACGGCATGACCGAGGTCTCCGGCGTGATCACCAGCACCCGGGTCGGGCGCGGCAAGGTCGGCTCGGTCGGCATTCCCTTCGACGGCATCGAGATCTCCCTGGCCGAGGACGGCGAGATCCTGGTCCGCGGCGAGGCCGTGATGCTCGGTTACCGCAACAAGCCGGAGGCCACCGCGGAGGCCATCGGATGCCGACGGCTGGCTGCGCACCGGCGACGTCGGCGTGCTCGACGATGACGGCTTCCTCACGATCGTCGGCCGCAAGAAGGAACTGATCATCACCTCCGGCGGCAAGAACGTCGCGCCGGCGAACGTCGAGAACGCGATCCGCGCCGCGACCGCGCTGGCCGGCCCGGTGGTCGCGATCGGCGACCGCCGCCCGTACGTCACGGCGCTGATCTCCCTGGACCCGGTGGAGAGCAAGGGGTGGACCGAGGCCGCGGTGAACGGGGCGGTCGCCGCCGCGATCGAGGACGCCAACCACCATCTCGCGCAGGCGGCGCAGGTCAAGCGCTTCGCGATCGTGGAGGACGTCTGGGACGCGGCCTCCGGCTTCGTCACGCCGACCATGAAGGTCAAACGCACCGCCGTCCTGGAGCACTACGCCAAGGAGATCGACGCGCTCTACGCTGATAACCGCGCCTGAGCTGTCCACATAATGAAACCGCCGTGCCGAGGGGTGAGACGGCGACCTAATATCCGGGCATGAGCAGTCTCAAACTCGCAGTCATCCCGGGCGACGGCATCGGCACCGAGGTGGTCGCCGAGGGCCGCAAGGTCCTCGACGTCGCCCTCGCCGACACCAAGGTCGAGGCGCACGAGTACGACCTCGGCGCCCGCCGCTGGCACGCGACGGGGGAGACCCTGCCGGACTCGGTGCTGGAGGAGATCCGCGGCGCCGACGCGATCCTGCTCGGCGCCGTCGGCGACCCGTCGGTCCCGTCCGGTGTCCTCGAGCGCGGCCTGCTGCTCAAGATGCGCTTCGCGCTGGACCACCACGTGAACCTGCGCCCGTCCAAGCTGTGGCCGGGGGGTTCGACCCCGCTCGCCGGCACGCCGAGCATCGACTTCGTCGTGGTCCGCGAGGGCACCGAGGGCCCGTACACCGGCAACGGCGGCGCGCTGCGCGTCGGTACGCCGCAGGAGGTCGCCACCGAGGTCAGCGTCAACACCGCGTTCGGTATCGAGCGCGTGGTGCGCGACGCCTTCGGCCGCGCGCAGGCCCGGCCGCGCAAGAAGCTGACGCTGGTGCACAAGAACAACGTGCTGGTCCACGCCGGCGGGCTGTGGACGCGGATCTTCAACGCCGTCGCCCCGGAGTTCCCGGACGTCGCGACCGACTACCTGCACGTCGACGCCGCGACGATCTTCATGGTCGCCCAGCCCGAGCGCTTCGACGTCATCGTCACCGACAACCTCTTCGGCGACATCATCACCGACCTCGCCGCCGCCGTGACCGGCGGCATCGGGCTGGCCGCGAGCGGCAACCTCGACGTCAGCCGCACCAACCCGTCGATGTTCGAGCCGGTGCACGGGTCCGCGCCGGACATCGCGGGCCAGGGCAAGGCGGACCCCACCGCCACGATCCTGTCCGTGGCGATGATGCTGGAGCACCTCGGCCACGACGCGGCGGCCGGCCGGATCGTCGCCGCCATCGAGGCCGACCTGGCGGCTCGCGGCAGTGCTGGTGGAGGGGCCCCGCGCAGCACTTCCGAGGTCGGCGACGCCATCGCCGCGCGTGTGGCCGGGTAGCGTTCCCCCATGACGACGGTGGGCAGCCTCGAATTCAGTGTCACGCCGCATTCTGCGCCCGCGCCCGAGGCGCGGCGCGCGGAGATCCTGGCCAACCCGGGCTTCGGCAAGTTCTTCACCGACCACATGGTCTCGGTGACCTGGACCCCCGAGCAGGGCTGGCACGACGCGAGCCTGCGCGCCTACGGCCCGATCTCGATGGACCCGGCGACCGCGGTCATCCACTACGCCCAGGCGATCTTCGAGGGGCTCAAGGCCTACCGCCACGACGACGGCTCGATCGTCACCTTCCGGCCCGAGCAGAACGCCGCCCGATTCCAGCGTTCCGCGCGCCGGCTCGCTCTGCCCGAACTGCCGAGCGAGATCTTCATCGACGCGATCGACCTGCTGGTCCGCACCGACGCGGCGTGGGTGCCCGGCCAGGCCGAGCAGAGCCTGTACATCCGGCCGTTCATGTTCGCCTCCGAGGTCTTCCTCGGGGTGAAGCCGGCCTCGCACGTGAGCTTCTTCGTGATCGCCTCGCCCGCCGGCGCGTACTTCGCCAAGGGACTGAAGCCGGTCTCGATCTGGCTGTCCGAGGAGTACACCCGGGCCGCGCAGGGCGGCACCGGTGCCGCGAAGTGCGCGGGCAACTACGCGGCCAGCCTGGTCGCGCAGCAGGAGGCCATCGCCAACGGGTGCGATCAGGTCGTGTTCCTCGACGCGGTCGAGCGCAAGTGGGTCGAGGAACTCGGCGGCATGAACCTGTACTTCGTGCACGCCGACGGGCACATCGAGACCCCGACGCTGACCGGCTCGATCCTCGAGGGCGTCACCCGCGACTCGATCATGAGCCTCGCCGCCGACCTCGGGCACCCGGTGTCCGAGGCCCGCATCTCCATCGACGACTGGCGCGACGGCGTGAGCTCGGGCGAGATCGTCGAGGTGTTCGCGTGCGGCACGGCCGCCGTTGTCACCCCGGTCGGCAAGCTGGCCTGGCGCGGCGGCGAGCTGGCGATCGGTGACGGTGAGGAACTCGGCGCGGTGACCACCGAGGTCCGGCGCGCCCTGCTGGAGATCCAGCACGGACATGCCCCGGACAAGCACGGCTGGCTGCACAAGGTCGTCTGACGGTCCGTAAAGTCGCGCGCGTGATCATCTCCCTGGCCGGCAAGGTCGCGTTCGTCACCGGTGCCGCGCGCGGCCAGGGCCGCTCGCACGCGATCCACCTGGCCCGGGCCGGGGCCGACATCATCGGCCTCGACCTGTGCGCGGGCATCGACACCGTCGGCTACCCGCCGGCCGACCTTCGAGGACCTCGCCGAGACGGTCGAGCTGGTCGAGGCCGAGGACGCCCGGATGGTGGCCGCGGTCGCCGACGTCCGCGACCGCGACGCGGTGGACAGCGCCCTGGCCACCGGCCTGGAGGAGTTCGGCCGGGTCGACCTCGTGGTCGCCAACGCCGGCATCCTGCCGATCGTCGGCGATCAGGCCGACACCTTCCAGGCCTACCTCGACGCCGTCGACGTGAACCTGACCGGCGTCTTCCACACCGTCGATGCCTGCCTGCCGCACCTGATCGCGCAGGGCACCGGGGGATCGATCGTCATCACCAGCTCGACCTCGGGGGTCACCAGCCTGGTCGACGGCTCCCGGGGAAGCCTGGGCTACGCCGCGGCCAAGCACGGCGTGGTCGGCCTGATGCGCGGGTGGGCGAAAGTGCTCGCCCAGCACAGCATCCGCGTGAACACGCTGCACCCCACCGGGGTGAACTCCCCGATGGTGGTCAACGAGGCCTTCACCAGGTACGTCGAGGTCGAGCACCCGGAAATGATCCCGCGGCTGCAGAACGCGATGCCGGTGGCGCTCATCGAACCCGAGGACGTCAGCGCGGCCGTGGTGTGGCTCTGCTCGGATGCGTCCCGGTACGTCACCGGCATCACCCTTCCGATCGACGCCGGTTACGCCCTTTCCTGATTCACCGCGCTGCCGCGTGGCTCCACCGCGAATTGCCCCGTCTTGTGCACTAATGGACTGACGTGTGTCACGAGGGTGGGGGACGACGGCTATGCGGTACGGACTTTCGCAGCGGGCTCTGATCTGGGTGGGTGCAACCGCGCTGCTGGCGGGTGGGCTCGGAGCCGCCGACGCCTCCGCGACCCCGACCGCGACCGCCGCCTCGGCGTCGGCGCGACGACCGTGTCGGCGATCGGCGGGTCGACCGCGACGCTGACCGCCGCGGTCGAACCCAACGGGACGGACACGACGGTCAGCGCCGTCTGCCAGGGACTGCAGCCGTTCGCGGCGTCGAGCAGCAGCACCCTGACCGGGAGCAGCGGCAGTCACGACGACGATCGCGCTCACCGGGCTGACCGGCCACGGCAAGTACGTGTGCCGGGTCGATCGCGAAGCAGGCCGGCAAGGCCGATCGTCGCGAGCGACGATCCCGGCGGCGTTCTACACCACGGCCCTCCCGCCGGCGGTCACGCTTGTACGTCGACGGCAATCCGGCCCCGCTCGGCGGCGGCGCCCAGACCACGGGTTGCACCGGCCCGGGGGCCCAGGCCTGCCAGACCATCCAGCAGGCGGTGACCGCCGCCCAGGCGCTGACCAACAGCACCGTCACGATCCACGTCCAGGCGATCACGGCGGTCGGCCCCGGCTCGGCGTACTTCGAGGCCGTCACCGATCGCGGCTCCCGGACACGGTGCGGCATCCGGATCAAGGGCGTCGACAACCCGGTCGTGCGCGGCCTGCTCGGCAAGTCGGTGTTCACGATCCTCGGCCCGACCGCCCTGTCCGGCTCGTCGCCGCGCGTGACGCTGACCGGCCTGACCATCTCCGGCGGCGAGGCGCTACGGAACGCGGCGGCGGTGGCGTCACGGTCGCCGGTGACCTGGTCTGGCTCGCGAACAACACATCACCGAGAACCGGGGCGACACCGGCGCCGGGATCTACAACAACAGCACCAACCAGCTGACCCTGATCAACAACACGATCGTCGGCAACTACGGCGGCACGACGTCCAAGCTGGGCGTTGCGGTCTTCACCCTCCAGGGCTCGACGATCCTGATGAACAACACGCTGGCCGACAATCCGGCGACGGGCACCGGGACCGGGCTCGACACCGGCCCGCAGGGCTCCTACCGCCTGATCAACTCGATCCTGCAAGAACACGACCTGCGGCAACCACAAGCCCGGCGACCGACGGCGGTCACAACGTCGAGTCCGGTAACACCTGCGGCCTGAGCGCGAGCACCAACCGGGTGAGCAACTCGCGCGATCAACCTCGCGGGCGCGCTGGCCGCCAACGATTCCACCGGCCCGATGACCCTGGCGATCGGGACCGACAGCTCGGCGCACAACTACGTGCCGGTCGCCGACTGCACCGTCTCCTTCGACGGGCGCGGCTTCGCCCGGCCCGGCACCGATCCGGCGAGCTGCGACGCCGGCGCGTTCGAGATCCAGGCCCCGCCCGTGGCGCCGACCATCGGCGCCTGCGACCGCGTCCGCCGTCACCGACACCACCGCGACGCTGACCTCGCAGGTGAACCCCGGCGGTGCGCCCACGACCATCGACGTCACCTGCACCGGCGGCGCCTACAACTGGACCGCGAGCAGCCCGGGCACCGGCCGCAGCGCGGGGCCGGCGACGGCGAACCTGACCGGGCTGAGCCCGGGCACCGAGTACACCTGCGGGATGAGCGCGTCGAACAGCGCCGGCGGCGTCAGCAGTCCGACGACGACGTTCACCACCTTGGCGGCGGGGATGGCACCGACCCCGGCTCCCACTCCGACGCCGACCCCCGCGACGCCGACGCCGACTCCCGCCCCCGGGTCGCCGACGCCCGACACCCGCAGCGACGCCGACGCCGTCGCCCACTCCGGTGCCGCCGCCGGCTGTCGCCCCGACGGTCGGAATCACGTCGGTGTCCGGCGTCGACTCCGACTCTGCGGAGCTGAGCGCGGCGGTCACGCCGAACGGCGCCCCGACCGCGGCCACCGCGACCTGCACCGGCGGGGCATGGCAGGCCGGCGGGGTCCAGGCCGGATCGGGCAGCACGGCGAGCACCGTGACCGTCCCGGTCACCGGGCTCTCACCCGGCACCGTCTACACCTGCGCGATCCAGGCCAAGAACAGCGCGGGGACGACCACCAGCCCGGGCACGGTGACCTTCACCACCGCGGGACCGACCGCAGCCGCCTCGCCGCCGGCGACCACGGCCAAGATGACGGTGACGGCGAAGGCGTTCAAGGCCAAGAAGGGCAAGTCGGCGACCTACACGGTCGCGACCTTCAAGGACGCGTCCGACGCCCCGGCGAAGACCTACATCGCCACGATCAACTGGGGCGACGGCACCACGAGCAAGGGCACCGTGGTCAAGACCGGGAAGGGCACCTACAAGATCACCGGCAAGCACACGTACAAGACCGCGGGCCAGAAGGGGACCAAGATCACCGTGACCAAGTCCGGATTCGCCGGCGTGAGTGCCAAGGGAAGAGCAACCGCCGTCTGAGCTCCCCGCTGAGCAGAGATTTGCCGCTGCGCAGGGCCTGTGTCACACTCGATCCGTGGCACAGGTCCTGATTATTGGATAGGCGCATCGGTTAGCACGATCCGATGCGCGAACCTCTCGTCTCACGACGAGGGGTTTTTTGTTTGTCCCAGCACGGTTTTGCCCGCACGACATCGATGAAGGACGGCACATCGTGACGACCCAGCCGAACGGTCTGACGGACGCGTTCCACGTCTTCGACACGACCCTGCGCGACGGCGCCCAGGGCGAGGGCATGGCACTGACGGTGGCGGACAAGCTCGCCATCGCCAAGCACCTGGACGACCTCGGCGTCGGCTTCATCGAGGGGGGCTGGCCGGGTGCGCTGCCGAAGGACACCGAGTTCTTCGCCCGCGCCCAGAGCGAACTGAACCTGCGCAACGCACAGCTGGTGGCCTTCGGGTCCACCCGCAAGGCCGAGAACAAGGCGTCGGAGGACCCACAGGTCCTCGCGCTTCGTGACTCCGGGGCCGGCACGATCTGCCTGGTCGCCAAGAGCCACGTCGGTCACGTCGAAAGGGCCCTTCGCACCACTCCCGCGAAGAACCTGGAGATGATCACCGACACGGTCACCTTCCTGCGCTCCGAAGGCAAGCGGGTGTTCGTGGACTGCGAGCACTTCTTCGACGGGTACCACCTCGACCCGGTCTACGCGGTCGAGGTGGTCCGTACGGCGGCCGCCGCCGGTGCCGACGTCGTCGTGCTCTGCGACACCAACGGCGGCATGCTGCCCTCGTGGGTGCACAAGGTCGTCACGGAGGTGCTCGCCGCGACCGGGGCCCGCCTCGGCATCCACTGCCAGGACGACACCGGCTGCGCGGTGGCCAACACGATCGCCGCGGTCGAGGCCGGCGTCACCCACGTCCAGTGCGTGGCCAACGGCTACGGCGAGCGGACCGGCAACGCGAACCTGGCCAGCGTGGTGGCCAACCTGCAACTCAAGATGGGCGTCCAGTGCCTGCCGCCGGGCAAGCTCCAGGAGCTCACCCGCGTCTGCCACGCGATCGCCGAGATCTCGAACATGACGCCCCGTCACTACCTGCCCTACACCGGCATGAGTGCCTTCGCGCACAAGGCCGGCCTGCACGCCTCGGCGATCAAGGTCGACCCCGACCTCTACCAGCACATCGACCCGACGCTGGTCGGCAACGACATGCGCATGCTGATCTCGGAGATGGCCGGCCGGGCCAGCGTCGAGCTCAAGGGCAAGGAGCTCGGCCACGACCTCACCGTGAACCCGCAGGCGCTGGCCAACGTGGTGGAGCGGGTCAAGTCCATGGAGGCCCGCGGCTACTCCTTCGAGGCCGCCGATGCCTCCTTCGACCTGCTGATCCGTTCCGAGCTCGACCCCGAGAGCGCCAAGCTCTTCGAGCTGGAGTCCTGGCGGGTCATCGTGGACCGGGACACCTCCGGCGGCGTGCGCACCGAAGCCACCGTGAAGCTGCACGCCGGCGGCAAGCGCTTCGTCGCGACCGGTGAGGGCAACGGTCCGGTCAACGCCCTCGACATGGCCCTGCGTCAGGGTCTGGAGCAGGTGTTCCCGGACCTGGCCCGCCTCGAGCTCGTCGACTTCAAGGTCCGCATCCTCGAAGGTGCGCACGGCACCGGCGCGGTGGTCCGGGTACTGGTCGAGACCAGCGACGGCGAGACCGAGTGGGACACCGTCGGCGTCCACGAGAACATCATCGAGGCGTCCTGGCAGGCCCTGGCGGACGCGGTCACCTACGGCCTGGTCAAGCAGGCCGAGGAGGACTGATCCGGCGGGTCAGGCGCCAGGTCAGTCAGCCAGCGAGATGAGCGCGAAGGTTCGCCCGGTCGCGAACCAGTGCGAGAGCATGCCCTTGACCACGATCTGCCGGCGCAGGATCTGACGCAGCACCGGGCTGGTCGGTGACATCAGGCCGAGCGGGAGCTTGCCACCGGCCTTGACCTTCATCTGCGAGAGCTGCAACAGCTGGTCGGAGCTGACGTAGAACGCCACGTTCGGCTCACCGACGATGCCGTTGTAGATGGTGATGCCCTCGGGGGCGAAGTCGAGCGTGCACTCGGTCTCGGTGTCGGTGTTCACGATCGTCACCGGGTGCCGCATCTTGCGCGCGGTCTTCGTCAGGCTCGGCTTGTTCGCGAAGTTCTGCGCGAGCAGCGCCTGCATGATGTTGGCGATGCCGTTCGCCTCCTCGCCACCCGAGCAGGTGACGGTGAAGGGCACGACTTCCTTGGCCATGGGTGCGAAGTCCGTTTCGGTGGTTCACGCGCCACCGAAGGGTCGCGTGCGAGGTCCTGACTGGCGGGGCTGCTGTGGCGGGTGCGGTGATCTTATCCGGAGCCGGGTCAGCGTCCCGGGAGCGGCTGCCCGCCTGGCGTTGCGATGTGGGCAGAGTTGCAACGGATGGGGCGACTTCCGGCCCGAGATCACCTCAGGAGTTTCAACTCTGCCCAGTTCCGGCGTAGTCGACCGGCCCGGGCCAGGCCCCCGCCCACCAGGGCCTGAGATACGCCCTGAGCACCGGGTCGAGGGCGGCGCGATCGGCCCGCACCCAGCTTCGGGCCTGGGCTGACCTCCCGTCACGGGGCGGCCGTAGGTAGACGCAGCCGATGACCTCGCGGCTGGCCGGGTTCAGCACGGTCCAGGCGAAGTCCAGGCCCCGCTCGTGGTGGTCGCGGTGCCGGGTCAGGTCGGCGAGGTTCTCCTCGAGCAGTAGACCCGCGAGGGCCAGGTGGAGCCGGCCCAGCCCGGGCTGGCGCGAATGTGCTCGATCGAGGACGACCAGGCCGCCAGATCGGACACGTTGTGCTCCGGGCCAAGAACCTCGAACAGGAAGTCCGGGTGAGGCGGCGGCATCGGCACGACGAAGTCGTCCGGCAGGAACGGGCTCACGACGCGAGCAACGCGTCACAGAGGTCGATGAGCCGCTGGCGCAGCGGGGCGGCGCGCTCGGCGAACCCGCGCTGTGCCTCGGCGTACCGCGCCTTGCCCTCCGGGGTCTCGACCGCGACCGGGACGTAGCCGAGGTCGGTGAGGTCGTAGGGGGACGCCTGCATGTCGAGGGTGCGGATCTCGCGGGCGAGGGCGAAGCAGTCCGCGACGAGTTCCGACGGCACCAGCGGGCTGAGCCGGTAGGCGTGCTTGTAGAGATCCATGTTGGTGTGCAGGCACCCGCCCTGCTCCAGGTCCGGCATCGCGGCCCGGCTCGGGGTGAGCACGTTCAGCGGGCGGGCCGGGCCGGTGAAGAAGCGGAACGCGTCGAAGTGGGTGCACCGCAGGGGCGCGGACTCCACGACCGCGTCCAGCTCGGCCGGGGCCAGCCGCAGCGGCCAGGCGGAGTGCCGCACATCGTCGGGTGCGAGCCGGTAGACCATCGCCCACTCGTGCATGCCGTGGCAGCCGAAGGCCGGACGCCGGGCCGCGGTTGCCCGCAGCAGCGCGACGGTGTCCCGGACCAACGCGCCGCGCTTGCCCGCCAGCGAGGTGTCGGCAGTCACGCCGGCGCTCGTCGAGGCGTACCCGGTCCAGTCCCGGTGCGGGGCGTCGGCGGGCAGCACCACACCGGCGCCGGGGTGCCAGCGCCGCAGGGCGCCGGGGGAGTGGTTGTAGTAGGTGAACAGGAAGTCGAGCACCGGGTGCGCCTCTCGGCGCACCGCCCGGTCCAGGTGCGGGTCGGTCCAGGCGCGCACGCGTGCCTCGTGGGCGTCCCGGCGGGCGGTCCACTCCGCGGGGCCCAGGACGGTCGACTGGGTGAGGGCCTGCACGCCTCCACGGTAGGTGTCTCCGCCGCCCCGGGTAGCCTCCGGGCGTGCGTATCGCCCGGTTCACCTATGAGTCCCAGCAGCTGTTCGGCGTCGTGGAAGGGGACCCCGGCGCCGAGGTGGTCGCTCTCGTCGAGGGCGACCCGCTGTACACGCCCGTGACCCCCACCGGGCAGCACCTGCCGCTCGCCGAGGTGAAGCTGCTGGCTCCGGTGATCCCGCGCAGCAAGATCGTCGGGATCGGGCGCAACTACGCCGACCACGCTGCGGAGCTGGGCAACGAGGTGCCCGCGGAGCCGCTGTTGTTCCTCAAGCCGAACACGACGGTGATCTCGCCCGGCGACCCGATCGGTCACCCGCAGCAGTCCACCGACGTGCACTACGAGGGCGAGCTCGCGGTCGTCATCGGGCGGATATGCCGGGACGTGCCGGTCGAGCGGGTGCCCGAGGTGATCTTCGGCTACACCGTCGGCAACGACGTCACCGCGCGGGATCTGCAGCGCAGCGACGCGCAGTGGACCCGGGCGAAGGGCTTCGACTCGTTCTGCCCGCTCGGGCCGTGGATCGTCACCGACCTCGACGTCGCCGACCTCGCGGTCACCACGACACTCAACGGTGAGCTCAAGCAGGCCGGCCGGACCTCGGCGATGGTGCACAAGGTGCCGGAGCTGATCGCCTACATCACCTCGGTGATGACGCTGCTGCCCGGCGACGTCATCCTGACCGGGACCCCGGCCGGCGTCGGCCCTATGAAACCCGGTGACGAGGTGTCCGTCACCGTCGAGGGCATCGGCACCCTGACCAACCCGGTGGTGGCCCGATGAGTGACGGCAACGCTGACGGCAAGAAGGTTCGGGTCCGCTTCGCCCCCTCGCCCAGCGGCGACCTGCACGTCGGCAACATCCGTACTGCGCTGTACGACTGGGCCTACGCCCGGCACACCGGCGGCACCTTCGTCTTCCGGATCGAGGACACCGACTCCGCGCGCGTCACGCCGGAGTACATCGCCGCCGCGGTGGAGTCGATGCGCTGGCTCGGCCTGGACTGGGACGAGGGCCCCGAGGTCGGCGGTGACTATGGGCCCTACCAGCAGTCCCAGCGCACCGAGCTCTACCGCGAGTGGGCGCAGCGCTTCATCGACAGCGGTCACGCCTACCTCTGCTACGAGTCGCCGGCTGAGGCCGAGGAGCGCGTGGCGCGGCAGAAGGCGGCCGAGTTGCCGCTCGGCTACGACGGGCACAGCCGCGACCTGACGCCCGAGCAGCGCGCGGCCTACGAGGCCGAGGGCCGCAAGCCGGTGATCCGGTTCCGGATGCCGGAGGGCACCACGACCTTCCGCGACGAGATCCGCGGCGAGGTCAGCTTCGACAACGCCCTCGTTCCGGACTTCGTCCTGATGCGCGCCGACGGCTCGCCGCTGTACACCCTCGCGGTCGCGGTCGACGACGTGCTGATGAAGATCACCCACGTCGTGCGCGGTGAGGACCTGCTCTCCTCGACGCCGCGTCAGATCGCGGTCTACCGCGCGATGGGGGTGGCCGACGATCAGATCCCGACCTTCGCCCACCTGCCGTTCGTGATGGGCCAGGACAACTCCAAGCTCTCCAAGCGGCACGGAGCCGTGACGATCGGTCAGTTCCGCGCCGACGGCTACCTGCCCGAGGCGATGTGCAACTACCTCGCCCTGCTCGGCTGGTCGCTCGGCGACGGTGACCGCGAGGAGTTCGACCTGCAGGAGATGGCCGCGGCCTTCACCTTGGACCGGGTCAACACCAGCCCCGCGCGCTTCGACCCGAAGAAGCTCGACGCGATCAACGGCGCCTGGATCCGCCGGCTCGACCCGGCCGATCTCGCCGGCCGGATCGTGCCCTTCATGGCCGGCGCCGGGCTGGTGTCCGACCCGCCCGCTCCGGCCGACCTGGAGACCCTGGCCGCGGCCGTGCCGCTGGTCCAGGAGCGGCTGGTCACCTTGAGCCAGGTCGCCGACATGCTCGGCTTTCTGTTCGTGTCCGAGGTCACCTTCGACCCGGACTCGGTCGCCGCGGTGCGCGGACCGGACGCCGAGGCCGTGCTCAAAGCCGGCATCGGGTCGCTGGAGGCGCTCGACGGGTTCGCTGCGGCGGACATCGAGGCCGCCCTGCGGGTCGCCCTGATCGACGGGCTGGGACTCAAGCCGAAAAACGCCTTCGGGGCGCTGCGGGTGGCCATCACCGGGCGCCGTGTCTCCCCGCCGCTCTTCGAGTCGATGGAGCTCCTGGGCCGGGACACGACCCTGGCCCGGCTCCGGGCGGGCCTGGCGGCGTTGTCCTAGGGGACTGTCCTGAGGGCCGTCCTGAGCGATGTCCGGGCCGGTCCGCGGGTTCGCTATCATCGACCCTCGGTGCGCGGGCCCGATCGGCTCGTCACCACCCATGGGGTATGGGGTAATTGGCAGCCCGGCTGATTCTGGTTCAGCTAGTCTAGGTTCGAGTCCTGGTACCCCAGCGCAGCACGGATTTAGCCCTCGAAGACCACCTCAGGTAAGGTCCGTGCGCACCTTGCGGCGCAAGCCGTGCAGTACCTGGCCCCGTTGTGTAGTGGCCTAGCACGCCGCCCTCTCAAGGCGGTAGCGCGGGTTCGAATCCCGTCGGGGCTACCAGGTGAGCCGGCCCGCGAAAGCGGGCCGGCTCTTGCTCGCGAATACTCGGGGAGCAGCACCGCCGGGCCCAGCCAGCGGCGATCAGCGCGAGTTCGAGTTCGAGACGGTCCTCGTGCATTGGGCGGCCGCGCTCCGAGAATCCCCTTCTCCTGCAAGAACCCCCGCAGCGTCTCGACGCTGTTCGGCCGGCTCGGAGTCGGCCGCGAGGGGGCCCAGGGCGCGTTCCACCATGCGGCGGCGCGCACCCCGGTGTCGACGAACGCGGTGAGCCGGCGGGCAGCTGTTGGGTCGCTTTCGGCGTCGGCGGCGGCGTTCGGTGGCGCGCTGCTGGCCAGCTCGCTCGTGTTCGGCTACGCCTACTGGGGAAACGGGTTCACCTCGCTCCGATTCGCTCTGACGGGCGCAGCGATGGCGTATGCGTATGTGGCGTTGGCGAGTCTGGTCATCGTCCAGAGCAACCGGCCGAACGCGGCTCGGAGCGTGTTGTTCTGGACACTCGGAAGCTTGAACACTGCCACGTGGTCGATCCTGCTGATCCCGGCGATCACGGTGTTGATGGCGACGGGCCTGGTGATGTGTCCGGGCCGGCAACTCAACGCGATGGCGGTCGGCGACGAGACTGCGCTCGGGGTCGCCGTGAAATCCGAACCGATTGAGGCTCATGCGGTTGACGCTCGGCGCGGGTCCACCGCTCGGGTTGCTGACTAGGTGAACTCGCCGATGATGTGCTTGCCGAACAGCTCGAGCTGGCGACGCGCGTCGTCCATCGACAGCAGGCCCTGGTCGAAGAACCAGCTGAACCACTCAAGGTTGCCGTCGCCATGGACACGGGCGAGCGACTCGAACTCGCGCTTGATGTCGTCCGGTGTGCCCATCAGCGAGTACTGGTGCTTGCGGAAGCGCTCGGCCGTCCACTCCGACTCCGGCAGCGGTACCTCGCCGAACGGGTACTTCTCGTTGTCCTCCGGCAAGCGGAAGGCCTCCCAGTAGCCGAACTGCCCGAACCACAGGTTCCAGCCCTTCAGCTGCGTGGCCTCCATCAGCGCCTGCGCCCCGGCGACGCTGTCGCCGAAGTGGATCGAGCGCAGCGCGCCCACGCCCTGGCCGAGGCCGAGGTTGCGTCCGTTCTCGGCGGACACCTCCTGATACACGCGGCACAGCCGCTGGAACTCCTCCGGGTACGACGTGAGGATGTAGGGGACGATCCCTTTCTCGGCCGTGTAGCGAATGGTCGACTCGCTCACCGAGAACGGCTGGAACATCGGCGGGTGCGGATCCTGGTACGGCTTCGGCACCACCGAGACGGCCTTGATCGTGCCGTCGGCGTCCATCTCGCCCGGCGCTCCGAAGCGCTCGGTGAAGCGGGCGGCCTTCCAGTCCTTGATGCCGCCCTCCGGGTACGGCACCTTGTAGAACTCGCCGTCGTAGGTCAGCAGCTCGTCCTGCCAAGCGTGGCGGACGATGTCGACGACCTCTTCGTAGATCTCACGGTTGCGCAGGTCGGCCGCCGAGCCGTCGCTCAGTGCTCCTTCGGTCTGGTACTTCTGGCCGAGCACCTTCACCCAGCGGTCCTGGTAGCCGCGGGCGAAGCCGGCGTAGTAACGACCGCGGGTGAGCTGGTCGAGCATCGCCGTCTCCTCGGCGAGGCGGATCGGGTCCCACGCCGGCGCGACCAGACCGAGCGTCAGGAACTTGATCCGCTCGGTGCGTGCCGCCAGGTCGGCCATCAGCAACAGCGGTGCCACCGAGATCTCGTAGCCCTCCGAGTGGAAGTGGTGCTCGGTGATGCCGATCGAGTCGAAGCCCACGTCCTCGGCCAGCTGCGTCAACTCGCGCACCTGGGCGAGCATTTCCTGGTACGCCTCGGTGTTGCGGCCGATCGGTCGCTTCGCCACCCGCTCCTCGTCCGTAGCCGGGATCGTCGGGAGCATGAACAGGTTGAACTTCATCGTGGGTCCTTTTCGCAGCGGCGGGCGCCGCGGGGATCGGTGTGCGCCGGGTCGGTGCCGGTCACGGTCGGTGCCGGGCCTCGGCCCGAGTGACATGCGCGGCGGCCGCCGATGCCCTGGCTGATGCCCCGCCATGTCGTCGTTCGCACGGTGCGTGACAACATCGCGTCATAATATCCGCATGTTTAGGACGTTCGTCAAGGCGTGTGGCGAGATCGAGCGCCGGATCGCGCGGTCGACGGGCGCGCGGGCGCCGGGCGCGCCGAAGCAGGCCCTGGGCTGGGGGTCTCAGCTCGGCGCGATGATCCGGATCGGCTTGTCGACCAGATCCGGATAGTGCTTCTCGAGGTACTTATCGACGGCGCTGACGTGCGCCGACATCGCCTTGGCGGCGCGGGCGGGCTCGCGGGCGGCCACCGCCTCGGCCACGGCACGGTGCGCGGCGACGACCGCGGCTCGGGCTCGCTCGTCGTAGCGGACGCCCACCTCGTGGCCGTCGACGATGGCGCTGATCGCCCGCCAGAACGTGTTGAGCACGGCGTTGCCGCTGGCGTCGGCGATCAGGCTGTGGAACCGCGCGTTCTCCTCGATGAACGCCTCGTTCGACTGGCTCATCTCGGCCAGCCGCTCGACCGATGCCGTGATCTCGGCGACCTGCTCGTCGGTGGCTGCTGCGGCGGCGTGCGCCGCAAGTGACGGCTCGATCGTCTTGCGCGCGGTGACGACCTCAGTGAACGAGGCACCCGACAGGCGCAGCAGGATGGTCAGCCGGCGGGCGACGCGATTGACATCGGGTCGGCCGACGACAGCACCACCGCCCAGACCGGGCCGGATGTCGACCAGGCCGTCGGCCTCGAGCAACCGCAGCGCCTCGCGGACGCTGCTGCGGCCGGCGCCGTACTGCTCGACCATCTGCGCCTCGTTCGCCAACCGCGCGCCAGTCGGCAGGTTCTGCTCAAGGATGTGGTCGGCGATCGCGTCGGCGATGACCTGCGACATCTTCGCCGGGCGTCGGACACGTGATCCCTTGTCGGCAGCGGGGCGTCGTGCGTCGGTCACTCAGCTGTCCGAACGGACACGTCGCTGGCGAGCGGGAACGGTCGGGGAATGGAGTGCCGATCGGCCGGCTTCACCCCGAGCGCGTCCTGGGCGATCAGCGTGCGCTGGATGTTCGCCGAACCTTCGCCGGTCCGGTAGAGGTGCGCCCAGGTGAACATATGCGCCACAGGATACTCGTCGGTCACTGCGTAGCCGCCGAAGATCTCGAACGCCGACCGCGACACACGTGCCGCGACCTCGGCCGCGAAGTACTTCGAGCGTGCGCTCTCGCGCGTGGCCGTCTCCCCGCAGTCCTTGCGCCACGCGCTGTTGTAGGTGAGCATCCGGGCCGCCTCGGTGTCGACGACCATGTCGGCGAGCAGGTGCTGGATCATCTGGAACTGTCCGATCGGCTGGCCGAACGCGTGGCGCTCGCGCGCGTAGTTGAGCGAGACGTCGACGCATCCCTGGGCGATGCCGACACAACGTGCCGCGACCGTCAGCCGCCCGTAGTCGAGCGCGTTCATCGCCACCTTGAAGCCGCCGCCCTCCGGTCCGAGCAACGCGTCGTCGCTGACGAAGGTGTCGACGAACGAGACCTCCGAGCTCGGCATGCACTCGCCGAGGATCGAGTGCGAGATCGGCCGTGCCTCGATGCCCGGCGAGTCGAGCGGGACGATGAACGCCGAGATACCGCGATGGCCGTCGGGGCTGGTCCTCGCGAACACCAGGTCGACGTCGGCGAGGTGAGCGAGCGAGTTGAAGATCTTCGAGCCGTTCAGGATCCAGCCGCCGTCCACGCGCTGGGCGCGTGTCTTCAGCGCGCCCAGCACGTCCGATCCGCCGTCGGCCTCGGTGAGGCCGAACGAGCCGAGGATCTCGCCGGCGATCAGCGGGCGCACCCATCGCTCGCGCTGCTCGTCGGTGCCCCAGTTGAGGATGGTGAACGGCACCGTCATCGAGTTGGGGTTGAACAGCCCGGCCACCGGTTGCCACACGCGGGCGATCTCCTCGATCACCAGCACCAGGCTCAGGAAGCCGCTCTCGTTGCCGCCCCAGCGTTCCGGGAACGCACAGCCGAAGAATCCGAGGTCGCCCATCTCGCGCAGCAACTCGCGCGGGAAGTGCCCGGCCGCCTCCCACGCGCGGACGTTCGGAGCCACCCGCCGCTGGGCGAAGCTCCGTGCGACGTCGCGGATCGCTTCGTGTTCTGGTGAGAGCGAGAACTCCATGGGGTCACCGTCCTGTGAAGTGAGGGGCGCGACGTTCGGCGAACGCCGCCAGCCCCTCCTGGTAGTCGTCGGACGCCAGCACCGCCACGGCCGCCTCCGCTTCGATGGCCAGGCCCGCGGCGAGCCCGGCGTCGCCGCCGCGATCGATGGCGCGCTTGGCCCACCGCACGCCGAGGGGCGCATTGGCGGCGATCTGTGCGGCGAGGTCCGCCGTGACCTGTTCCAGCTCGGCAGCCGCAGCCACGCGGTTGACGACGCCGAGCCGGAGGGCCTCTGCAGCATCGAAGCGCCGACCGGTGAAGATCAGCTCCTTCGCGACGGCGCGGCCGGCGACGCGCGTCAGCAGCTGCGTACCGCCCGCGCCGGGAAACCCGCCGATGGTCGTCTCCGGCAGGCCGAGCGACGAGTGCTCCGACGCGATACGCAGGTCGCAGGCCAGCGCCAGCTCCATGCCGCCACCCAGCGCGTAGCCGTCGATGCAGGCGATGATCGGGATCTCGGCGTCGGCGACCGCCAGCACGAGCGCGGCGATCGCGCGACTGTGGGCCACCTTCTCGTGCGTCTCCATCGATCGACGCGCGTGCAGGTCGGCACCGACGCAGAACGCACCCTCGGTGCCGGCCAGCACGACGACCCGCACGCTCGGATCGTCGACGCAGTCCGCGAGGGCGCGCCGTAGCTCTGCGACCGTGCCCGGGCCGAGCGCGTTGCGTCGCTGCGGACGGTCGATGCGCAGCCACGCCACGCCCCCGCGTCGCTCGACGGCGACCTCCTCACGTGCTCCCGTGCTCACGACAGCGACACCGCCTCTCGTTCCAGTTGCTCGCGTACCGAGGGGTCCGCGATCGCGATCATCCGGCGCGCCCGTTCGTGCAGGGGTTGGCCGCGCAGCTCGGCGACGCCGTGCTCGGTGACCACGACGTCGGCATCGCAGCGCGGAGTGGTGACGACCCCGTCGGCGAGTCGCGTCGCGATGCGGCTGACACCGCTCGAGGTGAGCGAGGGCAGGGCGATGATCGCCCGGCCGCCCGGCGCGCTCATCGCAGCGCGGACGAAGTCGACCTGGCCGCCGACCGCGCCGACGTGTCGTCCCCCGGCCGACTCGGCGTTCACCTGGCCGGTGAGGTCGACGTCGAGCGCGCCGTTGATCGCGCGAAAGCCGGGCTGCTGGGCGACGACGGCCGGCGCGTGTGTGTGGCTCAGCGATCGGAGCGCGATCGCCGGGTTGCGGTGCGCGAACGAGTACAGCCGATCGGTGCCGAACAGCGCGCCGCTCACCGAGACACCAGCGTCGACGGCCTTGCGCTCGTTGGTGACGACGCCCGCCTCGACGAGGTCGACCAGGTCGTCACCGATCGCACCACTGTGGATGCCGAGGTGGCGATGGCCGGCCAGCGCCTGCAGCACGGCCGAGGGCAGTGAGCCGATTCCGATCTGCAGGGTGGCGCCGTCGGGCACCAGCGACGCCACGTGAGCCGCGACCTGGCGAGTGACCGCGTCGGGTTCCGGCGTCGGGATCTGCAGCAGCGGTCGGTCGGTGTGGACGACCGCGGTCAGGCGGTCGGGATCGACCAACGTGTCACCACCGGTGTACGGCACCTGCTGGTTCACCTCGGCGATCACCGCTCGAGCGCGACGCATCGCGGCCTGGACGTAGTCGGCGATCACGCCGAGGCTGTGCCGACCGTCGGGACCGGGCGGCGACACCTGGATCAGCACCACGTCGGCGCCGATCAGGCCCTGGTCGATCAGCGACGGCACCGACGACACATGAGCGGGCAGCACGCGCAGGCGGCCACGATCCGCGAGGCGATGGTTGCCGCCCGCGCCCCCGAGCACGGACAGCTCGACGTCGAACTGGTCGATGCCCAGCAGGGTCGTGCTGAAGGTGCCGCCGAGGAACAGCCGGCAGCCTGCGAAGGCGCTGGCCTGGCGCATGAACGCCTCCATCAGGGTCTGCGGCTCGCCGCTGCCCTGCGGGCACACGATGCTGTCACCGGGACGGATCCAGCGGTTGAGCGTGACGTCCGCCGACGCGGTGGTCTGGCTCGAAATCGTCATCGGGCGTTCAGTAGAGGGCAACGCCACGGCCGCGGTGGCGGACGAGCACGGTGCGCAGGTCGCTGAAGTCGTCGATGGTGTGCCATGAGTTCTCGCGGCCGAAGCCGCTCTCCTTGGTGCCGCCGAACGGCACACCGCTGGGCAGGTAGCCGTAGGTGTTCACCCACACGACGCCGGCCTCGATGCGGTCGGCGACATCGAGGGCGCGGCCGACGTCGGCCGACCACACGCCCATCGCCAACCCGTACGGCACGGCGTTGGCCTCCTCGACCAGGTCGTCGACATCGCGCCAGCGCATGATCGACAGCACCGGGGCGAACAGCTCGTCGCGAGCGACCGCCATCTGGCCGGTCACGTGATCGAGCCCGACCACCGGTGCGAAGAACCCGCCGCCGTCCGCGAGGTCGGCGGGCACGTCCAAGCGGAACGCCTCCGTCGCACCAGAAGCCAACGCGGCCTCGACGGCGCGGCGGCCGCGCGCCGGGCCGGGCGCGGTGGCCAATGGTCCGACGTCGGTCGACGGCCGCAGGGGGTGACCCATGCGCAGCTGGGCGATTCGTGCGGCCAGGCGAGCGATCACCTCGTCGGCCACGTCCTCGTGCACCATCAGCCGGGTGCCTGCCGCGCACATCTGGGCCTGGTTTGGCACGAACCCGACCAGCGCACCCTCGACGACGGCGTCCAGGTCGGCGTCGTCGAAGACGATGTTGGGGCTCTTGCCGCCGAGCTCGACCATCACCTTGGTGAGGTTGCCGGCAGCGGTCTCGAGCACCCGCCGGCCGGTGCTCGGGCTACCGGTGAAGCTGATCCGCCGGATGGCTGGGTGCGAGATGAGCGCTGCGCCCGTCGCCGCCCCACCGGTGACCACGTTGAGGACGCCCGGCGGCAACAGCTCGACCCACAGGCGCGCCAGTTCGAGTGCCGGCAGGGGCGCGGCGTCCGATGGCTTGAGCACCACCGTGCACCCGGCCGCCAACGCCGGGGCCACCTTCATTGCCGTCATCAGGACGGTGGCGTTGTACGGGATGACGAGCGCCACCGGACCCGCCGGACGCCGCGCGGTCACCTGCAACACGCCGGACGACGGCTCCGCTGATTCGCCCAGCGCGGTGCGCGCCACCGCGGCGTAGTACCGCAGGACGTCCACGGCGAGGTTCAGGTCCCAGGTCGCCGCCTGCCGCACCGGCTTGCCACCGTCCCACGCCTCGACCATCGCGAGGTGCGCAGCGTGCGCCTCGGTCACACGAGCGAGCTCGGTGAGGGCAGCCGACCGGGCGCCGGCGGACGTGCGGCGCCAGCGCGCGAACGCGGTCTGCGCGGCGGCGACGGCGGCCGCAACGGTCGACGCGTCGCTGTCAGCGAACGTCGCGATCTCGAACCCGGTCGCGGGGTCGACCGTCGCCATGGTGGTGTCGCAGTCGATCCACGCGCCGCCGATCAGGTTGCCCCACGCCGTCGCCAGGTCGGGCCGTGCGACGGGCGAGGAGATGTCGGTCATCGCGCCACGTCCGGTGCGATCTGGGAAGCCACTGCGCGCAGGCGGCGGACCACCGCCTCGTCGACGAGCGTCCCGTCGATCACCGGCGTGGCATCGCCGTGCGCGACCGCTGCGTCGAACTCGTGCACGATCGATCGTGCGCGTTCCACCTCGAGCGGCGACGGTGTGAAGGCGTGGTTGGCGATGGTCACCTGCGCGGGGTGGATGCAGAGCTTGCCGTCGTACCCCAGGTCGCGACCGGCCTCGGCGTCGGCGCGGAACGCGTGCGCGTCGCGGAAGTCGGGCAGCGCCTGGTCCAGCGCGAAGCAGCCTTGGACCCGTGCGGCCAGCACGACGCGGGCGCGAGCGTGGGCCACCTCGGCGCCGTGCTTCGTGCGCCGTCCGCCCATCGAGCTGACGAAGTCCTCGGCACCGAAGTAGGCGCCCACGATTCGGTCGCTGCAGGCCAGCAGGTCGAACACCGCGGCCACGCCGCGCGCCGACTCGATGCCGACGACGACGCCGCACGAATCCGGCACGCCGTGTGCGTCCAACCGGTCGGCGAAGCCGGCGAGCGCTGCGGGCGACTCCGCCTTCGGCACGACCAGCGTCGATAGGCCTGGCACCGCCGCTGCGGCGAGATCGAGGGCGCCTGCGGGACCGACGTGCGCCGACACGCGGACACCGACGGCGCCGACGTCTCCAGCCAGCGCAGCCACCAGAGCGGGCAGCGCCGTTCGTGCCGTCGCCCGAGCCGCCTCGATCACCCCGTCCTCCAGGTCGATCACCGCGAGGTCCGGTGCGCTGCGCGGCATCTTTGCCACGAGATCGGGTCGCGAACCGGGCGCAAACAGCATGGATCGGGTCCGCAGGCAGGAGGTATTCATAACGTATGTATATTTAGCAGGATTTGCCGGAGCCCGTCAACTCGAAGCGTCAGCGCAGGTCACGGGCCTCTGGAGGGCGCGCTCCCGTCATCATCGCCAGCATCACGGTGGTCAGCCCCTCGACCACGTGCTCGGCGTCGACCGAGCCCTTGCTCGACCAGACGTAGTAGTAGCGCTCGGCCATCCACACGAGTGCCTCGGCCGCGATGCGCGGCTGGTGCGGCGGCGGTGCACCGCGCTGCGCTGCGTGCGACACGATCCGCGCCTCGACCGGCGTGATGAATTGCTCGACCTGTGCGAACCACGCGTCGCGCATGGCGGCGTCGGTCGTCGCCGTGTCGACCAGCGAGCGCAACACGGCGCCGTGCTCACGCCAGATCGCGACCTCGTTCGCGATGGCGGTGCGGCAGGTCTCCTCCAACGGCAGGTCGTCGGAGAAGAAGGGCTTGCGCCCTTCGAAGATCCAGGCGAAGTAGCGCTCGGACAGCGCGGCCACCGCGTCTTCCTTGCGGGCGAAGTAGACGTAGAACGCCGTACGGGTCAGGCCCGCGCCGATGGCGATCTGGTCGACGGTCAGCTGCGACAGCGGCTGATCACGCAGCAGCCGCTCCGTCGATTCGAGCAGTGCGGCGCGCTGGGGGTCGTCGGCCGACATGGGTGTCCGGTGCTGCCGCATCACGGAGCGCCGGGAACTGCTCATGATGGCTGCAAATCGTACCGACCCGACCTCATGACCAGCCCGCAGCCGGCGCAGGCGCGGTGAAGGTCTGCACGACCGACTTCGAGATGCCCTGCGCCAGCTCGGCCGGGGAGGTCTCGGCCAGCAGCGCGAACAGCGTCGTGCCGTCGTCGCCGCCGAGCGCGCACGCCGGCGCCAGCCGTGGCGCGGTGGAGATCGCGCTCAGCACCTCGCCGCCCTCGGCCACGCGCAGCAGCTCGGCCGTCAACGACGACGCGACCCACAGGCACCCGTCGGCGTCGAGGGCCATGCCGTCGGGCGTTCTGTCGGGGAGCTCGGCCCACACGCGCCGGTCCGTCAGGTCGCCGTTCTCCAGCACGCGGAACGCGTCGATGCGGCCGGCCAGCATCTCGGCGAGGTAGAGCGTCTCGCCGTCATCCGACAGCGCCATCCCGTTCGGAAACATCAGATCGTCGGCGACGATGCGCGAAGCGCCGTCGGGCTCGATCGCGATCAGCGGCGCCGGCTTCGGCGTCTCGCCGCCGAGGAAGTCGAAGCCGAAGCACCCGACGTAGGCGCGACCCGACGGCGTGACGAGCATGTCGTTGATGTGCCCGCGAGCCAGGTGACCGACGTCGGCGTGAGTGCTGGTTGCGCCCGCGTCGATGCGCAGCACGGCGTGCTGCTCCATCGACACCACGAGCGGCGTGCCGCCGGGCAGGAAACCGAGCCCCGAGGGACGCCCCTCGACCGGCGCGACGGTCGTCAGCGCGCCGTCGGCCGCGACGGTCAGCACCCGGCCGCCGTACATGTCGGACAGCCACAACGTGCCGTCGTGCCAGCGCGGCCCTTCGGCGAAGACGAGGCCGCTCTCGAGCGGCACGAGCGTGTTCGGGTTCATGGGGTCCACTTTTGGTCAGAGGTCGCGTACAGCGACTCGATCTGGTCTCGGTACAGGTCGTTGACTGCCCGTCGCTTCAGCTTCGACGTCGGCGTCAGTACCGCCGAGTCAGGCATCCACTGGTCGGGCAGGACCACGACGCGGCGGATCTGCTCGGCGCGCGAGAACCTCGCGTTCACCGCGGCGAGCGCGTCGTCGATCGCAGCCCGTACCGCGGCGTGCTCGGTCAGATCGAACAGCAACGCGTCCGGAGCCGACGCGAGCTGTCGTGCCGCCGTCTCGTCGACGGTGACCAGCGCGGCCACGAACGGGCGTTGCTCGCCGACCACGGCCACCCGGGCGATGATCGGGAACGCCTGCAGCGCGCTCTCGAGGAGCGCAGGTGCGATGTTCTTGCCGCCTGCGGTGATCAGCAGGTCCTTCTTGCGGTCGACGATGCGCAACCAGCCGTCGTCGTCGAACTCGCCGATGTCGCCGGTGCGCACGAAGCCGTCGGGCGCTTCGCTCTCGGCGGTGCGCTCCGGATCGTTCAGGTAGCCGGCGAACGCCGTCCTGCTGCGGAACAGCACCTCTCCGTCGGCGTCGATGCGGACGTCGCAACCCGGCATCGGCCGGCCGACGCGGCCGGGAGGTGAGTCGTACGGCGACCACGAGATCGGCCCGGTCGACTCGCTCATGCCGTAGATGTCCGACAGCGGCAGGCGCAGCCGGCGGAAGAACGCCTGTGTCTCGCCGCCGAGGACGCCACCACCGGTCAGCATCACCCGCCCGTCCTCCAATCCGACCTGTCGCCGGAGCGACGTCAGGACCGCGGCGTGCTCGTCGACCGACCCCCGGTCGGCCGGCGTGTCGAGTGCCAGTTCCACCTCCCGGCGTTCGGCCGCAGGCATTGCGCCGATCACCGAGGCGAGTTCGGCGTGCAGCTTCTCCCACGTGCGCGGCATGCCCAGGAAGATCTGCGGGCGGACGGCTCCGAGGAACGGGTGCACGCCGGCCGGGTCGGCGCAGCACGTCACCTGCATCGCGCCGCGGATCGCCAGGTAATGGCCCATCATCCGCTCACCGATGTGGGCCATCGGCAGGTAGGAGATGGCGCGCCAGCCGTCCGTCGGCTGGTCGATGCGAGCCAGCATCGCGGTCGTCTGCCAGGCGATGCAGGCGTGGGTCAGCATCACACCCTTCGGCGGCCCGGTCGCGCCGGACGTGTAGATCACCGTCGCCAGGTCGTCGGGGGACACCGACCTGGCGACGGCGTCGAGATCGGCCGGCTCAGCGGCGAGGACGTCGATCCACGGGGTGGCGCTACTCGGCACCTTGTCGCCGATGACGACGAGCCACGCCACGGTCGGCACGTCACGGATCGCTTCCAGCACTCGGTCTCCGAAGCGCTCCTCGATGATCAGCCCGCGGCCGCCGCAGTGCTCGACGACGTAGCGGATCTGCTCGGGAGCCGAGGAGTTGTAGACCGACACGGCGACGCCGCCGAGGTGCGCGACGGCGATGTCGGCCACGTGAAACTCGGGCCGGTTGGTCACCATCATCACGACGCGGTTGCCGTGCGACAGACCGAGGTGCGACAGGCCGGTCACGGCGCGAGCGACCTGTTCGCGGTACTCCTGCCACGTCAGCGCACCGGCACCCGGTTCGACGCCCGAGCGCACGGCAACGGCGTCGGGGAACCGGTCGACCGTCGCGGCGAACATCGACGGCAGGGTGACGCCGTGCGCGTCGAGCGCAGCGTCAGCAGGCCGGTCCCCGGCCTCGACAGTGCCGGTCATCGGCCGGCGTCCTTGTCCATCACGGGATGCATGGCGACGATGCGCGGCGCGGCCGCGACCAGGTCGCCCAACGCTCGACGGAGCTCGGCGATGGCGTCGCTCGCCCCGTGCTCGGCGCGGGCGGACGGGTCGCGGTAGCGCTCGTAGAACCAGACGACGTCGGGGTCGCCGTCGTCGGTGTGGATCACGTACTGCTCGCACCCCTGCTCGCCGCCGACCGAATCGAGCACCTGCCCGATCGCCGTCAGCAGCGCCGTGCGCTGACCCGCCCTGGCGCGCACCTCCGCGATCACCGCGACCTCGTCTGACATCCAACGATCCCCTGCTCGCGCGGGGTCCGCACACCCCGTGACAATACCCGATGTAATATATGCATATTCTGCGCGGAGGGCAAGCGGAGCGGGAGGCGCAGATGCGACACGGGTCCAGCACCCTGCCGTCGCCTGCCGATAGCTCCTGCATGTCCAAGCGCACCGCGGACCCGTCCCGTCTCGGCCAATGTGGCGGGTGCCGCAGCTCGAGCGAAGCGCGACGAGGTCAACGCCCAGACAGCGGTTCCCAACTTTGTGGCGAGCAGATGGTCGGTCGGGAGCTGACAAAGCTTCCACCTGGATGGCACGTCATGCACTCGATCCAGGTGAGCGACGCAGGCACCGACATCGACCACCTTTCGTGATCGGCTCGTCCGGCGGTGTTCACGATGAACACGAAGCGACATCCGGGCGGTTGCTTTTGGCACAGATCGCGGTCCGCCGAGCCGGGACAACCCACCTACGGGGCACCCGCTTCGCTAAGACCTGACGATCAGTCAGGAACGAGCAGTAGCGCGGGGCAGTGTTTCGGCCGGAGGTTGGCGAAATCGCGATGATTGAGGCTGGCCACGGTGTCGATCTTCAACCGTTCACGAACCGCGACGAACGCGGCTCCGACTTCCGGCCCGAGCGCTCGGTCGATCAGGAGGCAGACTTCCGCCAGCACAGTCGCCGGGACCAGCAGTACCTCGGTGTTCGCTCCGACCCAATCCCGACAGCATGCGTGATGAGCATCAGCGCTGTCCGTGGCCGCGGCCGGCGGGTCCGCGCCTGGCCCGAGCGCCCCGACCCGATGAACGCCTCGAGGGCGTCACCGCCGCCCGCCGGCGCGGAGCAACTCCGCGGACAGCTCATCGACGCCGATGCCACGCCGGGCAGCGTCGGCCGCCAGTTGCGCGGCGAGGTCGTCGGGGACGTGGAGCGTGGTTACATCCCCAGACTACGTGGGGGGGGGTCGTGGGTCAGCGCGCCCCGGGGTTGAGCCGCCAAAGTCGATACGTCCACGGCACGTCATAGCCGATCACCCAAACGGAGTAAGTGCCCACGGCCAGGCGCGAGGGCCGATCATTTGCGACGGAGGCCTGGAGCAGGGCAAGCGGTGGGATGAAGGCGAGAATCCCGAAAAAGCCATCTCGGGTGCTACGGCGGCCGAAGAAGAACCCGTTCCAGATCTCGTTGCCCGCGAGCACAACGAGGGCGCGGTGGTAGGTGCGGGCGTCCTCGCGAAGCACTGCTCGATGCACCACGACACCCATCGCGGCGTAGTAGGCCAGCCCGACCGCGTAGAACGCGGGCATCGGCAGCTGCATTGCCGGCGGGCGCAGTCCTCGGAACCAGGCCATCGACTCCCGGCCGACGAATGCGTTGCCACCAACCGCCGCCCCGATCACGGGCAGCAGCGTCTTGGCCCAGCCGCTGCGGCGCATGTGAGAACAGTAGCGATCGCGTTCATCACGGCCCGCGAAGCGATGCGCCCGGGCGACCTGCGCCCAGCACGGTTACTGTGGTCGCTGCCGGAGCGAGGGGCCGGGCGCCAGCCTGTATGGTCACCGCAGGTGCGCCGGGAAGTCTGGTCGGCAATGTCGTAGCCGACCTCAGGAGCGCCTATGAATGTCCGCGGTGCGAGTTCCGTCCCGCCGCCCCGCCTCTTCAGCGCAGGCGGCCGCGAGGAGTCCTTTCGGATCGGGCAGGTGCTCCGTAAGGAGACCGTCGGCGGAGCGTTGCTCCTCGTTGCGGCCGTGGCGGCGCTGTTCTGGGCCAATTCACCCTGGAGTGATGCCTACGCGGACGTCCGCGACTTCGCTTTCGGACCCGAGGCGCTCGACCTGCACCTCACGGTCGGGGCTTGGGCGGCCGATGGGCTGCTGGCGATCTTCTTCTTCGTTGCCGGGCTGGAACTCAAGCGGGAATTCGTCTCGGGCGATCTTCGCGATCCCCGCCGTGCCGCTCTCCCTGTCGCGGCCGCGCTGGGTGGCATGGCGGTGCCGGCTCTGTTGTTCGTCGCGGTCAATGCCGGGACCGGCGACGGTGCGCTCAAGGGGTGGGCAATCCCCACCGCCACAGATATCGCCTTCGCGCTCGCGGTCCTGGCCGTCATCAGCACGCACCTGCCTGTCGCGCTGCGCACGTTCCTGCTCACCCTGGCGGTTGTCGACGACCTCTTCGCGATCACCATCATTGCGCTGTTCTTCACCTCGGACCTCTCCCTCTTCCCGCTCGCCGCAGCTCTCGCGCCGTTGACCGTTTTCACGGTTCTGGTGCAGCGCGGGGTCCGGGTGTGGTGGGTCTTACTGCCGCTGGCCGGCGCGACCTGGACTCTGGTCCACGCCTCCGGGGTTCATGCCACCGTCGCGGGAGTCCTCCTGGGTTTCGCGGTACCGGTGCTCGCTCGGCAAGCGGCGGATCGGCCCGACAGACCAGCGTTGGCGGAACATTTCGAGCACCGCTTCCGCCCGCTGTCAGCGGGCGTCGCCGTCCCGGTGTTCGCGTTCTTCGCCGCCGGGGTCACCGTGGGTGGTCTGGAGGGCCTCGGCACCGCGCTGCGCGACCCGATCGCCATCGGCATCATCGCCGGACTCGTGCTGGGCAAGCTGATCGGGATCTGTGGCGCAACTTTGCTGGTAGCGCGCTTTACCCACGCCGAACTCGACGAACAACTGACCTGGATGGACGTCGTCGGGCTCGCCCTGCTGGGCGGCGTCGGCTTCACGGTGTCCCTGCTCATCGGCGAGCTCGCCTACGGCGCGGGGACCCCCCACGACGAGAACGTCAAGGTCGGCGTCCTGGCCGGCAGCATCCTCGCCGCGACCCTCGCCGCCGCCGTCCTGCACGCCCGCAACCGCGCACACCGGAAGGTCGATCATCCGGAGGTGAGCGGATGACCCGCCGGCGCGCCCGATCCGTCCCCGAGCTCGTCGACATGCTCAAGCGTGAGTTCGAGGGGATGGTCCCTCCCTCAGCGGTGACGGAGATCGTTCAACGACTCAGCGAGGACGGCGCGCGCCCACTCGACGCACTCGAAAGGAGCGCGCGCAGCGAGCTCACGGCGAAGAAGACTCCACCGCCGCCCTAGCCCGGTCCGGGCGCCACACGGATCCCCGTCTGTCCGACCTTAGGAGTTCGCCTTGCGCGCACGTTCCCTCGCCGAGCCTTTCCCCCTCGCTCACCCCGGCACCGACGCCTTGCAGGCTGCGCGGGCGATGGCTGCGGATCGGCAACCCGGGCTGATCGTGTGCACCGATGACGGGCACCCCTACACCGTGCTGGCGGGGCCGGCGCTGTTGCGGGCGCTGCTGCCCGCCTACCTGCAGGACGACCCGGCGTTGGCCCGGGCCCTCGACGAGGCGGCCTCCGACGAGCTGTGCCGCGGGCTCGCGCGGCGCACCGTCGGTGACCTGCTGCCCCGCCGCCAGGACGAGGACGATCTGCCGGTGGTGGACGCCGACGCGACGGCCCTGGAGGTGGCGGCGGTGATGGCCCGCACCCGCAGCCCGCTGGTCGCGGTGGTCGACGGCGGCAGGGTCGTCGGGGCGATCACCGTGAGTCGCCTGCTCGAGCACCTCCTGCCGACCGACTCCGACGATCCGGCGGGAGCGATCCGCCGAGCGCCTCGTGACCGAGATCTTCGTCGTCGCGGTCTTCGTCGCCGCGTATGTCCTGATCGCCACCGAACGGATCCACCGGGTCGCCGCCGCGCTCGGCGGCGCGGCCGCGATGGTGGCGCTGGGCGTGGTCGACGCCCACGTCGCGTTCTACAGCGAGCGCACCGGGGTGGACTGGAACGTCATCTTCCTGCTGCTGGGCATGATGATCATCGTCGGCATCCTCAAGCAGACCGGGGTGTTCGACTTCCTGGCCATCTGGTCGGCGAAGAAGACCAAGGGCCGCCCGTTCGCGACGATGGTCATGCTGGTCGTCATCACCGCGGTCGCCTCGGCCGCGCTGGACAACGTGACCACGGTCCTGCTGATCGCGCCGGTCACCCTGTTGCTGTGCGAACGCCTCGGCCTGCCCCCGGTCCCGTTCCTGATCGCGGAGGCGCTGGCCTCCAACATCGGCGGCACGGCGACGTTGATCGGCGACCCGCCGAACATCATCATCGCCAGCCGGGCCGGGTTGTCGTTCAACGACTTCCTCATCCACCTGGCCCCGATCGTGGTCGTGCTGATGGTCGTGTTCATCGGCATGTGCCGGGTGCTGTTCCGCTCCGCGTTCACCTACGACCCGGCCCGCGTCGGCCGCGCTGATGGCCCTGGACGAGCGCGAGGTGATCCGCGACCGCGCGCTGCTCGCTGCGCTCGGCGATCGTCCTGGTCGCCGTCCTGGCCGGATTCGTCGCGCACTCGGCCCTGCACGTCGAGCCGTCCCTGGTCGCGTTGCTGGGCGCGGGCGACCTGGTGGCGCTGTCCAAGCTCGACGCCATCTGCCTACCTGGAGGAGGTGGAGTGGGCGACGCTGGTGTTCTTCATGGGCCTGTTCGTCATGGTCGGCGCCCTGGTGGAGGTCGGGTTCATCGGCCGCATCGGAGCAGTCGCTCACCGAGGCTGTCGGCGACCGGTACGCTGCTGGCCTCCACGCGTGCTGCTGTGGGGATCGGGCGTGCTGTCCGGGATCGTGGACAACATCCCCTACGTCGCCACCGCCACCCCGCTCGTCCAGGACCTCGTCAACGCCGGCCAGGGCTCCCCGCAAGCGCACGCGCTGTGGTGGGCGCTGGCGCTCGGGCGCCGACCTCGGCGGCAACGCCACCGCTGTGGGGGCGAGCGCGAACGTCGTCGTCATCGGCATCGCCGCCCGCAACGGCCACCCGATCTCGTTCTGGCGGTTCACCAAGTACGGCTCGGTCGTCGCGGTCGTGACGATCGCGGTCAGCTGGGCCTACCTGTGGCTGCGCTACTACGCCTTCTAGGTCGCGGCTGGAGGTGGAACGCTCGTCATGAGTGACCTTCCAACGCGGGGAGTGATCCGTAGTGCGCGCCTCGCTGCGCTCCCTGCCTCCTTTGTCGGCCGACAGGCACTGAGGCTGGGCAAACGCGTCGGGGGCCGACCGGCGGAGGCGTTGGCGGCGGATGTGCAGGCCCGTACCGCTGAGCAACTGTTCAGCGTGCTCGGTGAGCTCAAGGGCGGGGCTATGAAGGTCGGGCAATGGCTTTCGGCGATGGAGGCCGCGCTGCCGGAACAGGTGTCCGGGCCGTACGGCGAGGCGTTGACGCGGCTTCAGGAAGCTGCGCCGGCGATGCCCGTACGCACGGTTCACCAGGTGCTTGCCCGTGAGCTTGGCGCTGACTGGCGGCAGCGTTTCCGCGAGTTCGAGGACAAGCCGGCGGCCGCGGCGAGCATCGGCCAGGTTCACCGCGCGATCTGGCAGGACGGCCGTGCCGCGGCGGTCAAGGTGCAGTACCCGGGAGCGGGGGACGCGCTGGCGACCGACCTGCGGCAACTGGACCGGCTCGTCCCCGTGCTGCGCATGGCTGCCCCTGGCCTGGACGCGCGGAACTTGTTCATCGAACTGCAGGCTTCGGTGATGGCCGAGGTCGACTACCGGCAGGAACGCATTGCGCAAACCGAGTTCGCCGACGCGCTACGCGATGACCCGGACTTCATGGTGCCGGCCGTTGTCGCCGGAACCGACCGCGTGCTGATCAGCGAATGGGTTGAAGGCACGCCCCTGGCCCACGTCGCCCGCCGCGGCGACCAGGCCCAGCGCGACCGGGCCGGTCTGCTGCTCACGCGCTTCCTGCTCGCCAGCCCGCCCCGGGTCGGTCGGCTGCACGGCGATCCGCATCCCGGCAACTTCCGGCTGCTCGACGACGGCCGGCTCGCCGTCATCGACTTCGGCTCCAGCCTGGCGATGCCGCAGGGTTGGTCCCCGCGACTGGCCGCGCTGCTGCGGGCGGGACGGGACCGGGATGCGGTCGTGCTGCTCGAGGTCGCTTCAGCGGCCGGTGTCGTGCGGGGATCGTCAGTGAGCGCGGCCGTCCTGCTCGACTTGCTGGATCCGCTGCTCGAACCACTGCGTCACGAGCGTTTCGCGTTCACCCGCGAGTGGCTGCGTTCCCAGACGACGCGAGTGTCCGATCCGCGATCGGCCGCCGCCCGAGCCCAGCGCAAACTTCACATGCCGGTGCGCCACCTCCTGGTCCAGCGGGTCGCGGCCGGCACCGCCGGGGTGCTGTGCCTGTTGGGAGCCACCGTTGAGCTGCGCCACGAAGCCGCGACATGGCTGCCACAGCTGAGACCGCCGGACCTGGGATGAGTGCGGGACGCCGTATCACGACCGACACAGGGGCCGCGCTGTGAAGGTTCTGATCATGACGCTGGGCACGCGCGGCGACGTGGAACCGTTCGTCGCCCTAGCGCGCGGCCTCGGCGGCGCCGGGCACGAGGCGGTGCTCGCCGCTCCGCACCGGTACGCGGAGTTCGTGCGCGACCGGGGAGTGGACTTCGCCGGGATCGATGACGGGCCGATGCGCTTGATGGAGGACGCGGCAGTGGTCGGCGAGGTGGCTTCCGGCGGGTTGCGGGCGAAGCTGTCGTTGGCCAGGCGGATGCCGGCGATGTTCACCCGGGTGCTCGAGGACTGCTGGACGGTGGCCGCGGACGTCCTCGGCGCCGGCGCGGATGTGGTGGTGCACAACGGTCAGGTCATCGCCGGCCAGCACGTCGCGGAGCGCCTGGGCCGGCCGGCGGTGCTGGCGCTGCCGATCCCGATGTACGTGCCGACCCGAGAGTTCCCTTGGCCGGGGCAGGCGCTACCGCGCCGGCTGCCCGCAGCATTGCACCGGTCCACGTTTCTCGGCATGAAGGGCCCCGAGCTGATGTTCCGCCGCACTGTCGACCGCTGGCGCGACACGCTCGACCTGCCGCGACGGCGCGGCCGGCACAACCCGCTCCGGCACCCGGACGGCGCACCCGCCCCGGTGCTGCACGCAATCAGCCGACACGTGGTGCCCCGCCCGGCGGACTGGCCCCCAGAGGCGACCGTGACCGGGTACTGGTTCCTCGATGGCGCGGCACCGGCGCTTCCCGATGACCTGACCGAATTCCTCGGGGCGGGCGAGCCGCCGGTGTTCATCGGGTTCGGCAGCATGTCCGGGCCGGACCCGGCGGCCACGACGGCGACGGTGCTGGCGGCCGCCCGACGGGCCGGGGTGCGGGCGGTCGTGGCAACCGGGTGGGGCGGCCTCACCGCTGACACGTCCAGTGACGTGTTCGCAGTCGACGAGGTGCCCTACGGCCGCCTCTTTCCTCGGGTGGCGGCGGTCGTCCACCATGGCGGCGCCGGCACCGCCGCGGCCGCGGCCGCCGCCGGGCGACCGCAGGTCATATGTCCGTTCGTGGCGGATCAACCGTTCTGGGGGTGGCGTTTCCGTGATCTCGGGGTCGCCCCGGAACCGGTGCACCAGCGCCGCCTCGGGCCCGATGTGCTCGCCGCGGCCATCGAGCGGGCCACGACCGACACCGGTCTTGCCGCCGCGGCCGGCCGGCTCGGCGCGCTCATACGTGACGAGGACGGCGTCCGGAACGCCGTGCGACAGTTGGAGACCATCGCTGGCGCCTAGCAACCTCCTACGCCAGCACTTCGACAGCGTGTACACCGCCGTTGCCCTCACGCCCCGCGTGTGGGCCCCGACCATTTCAGAAGCCCACGGCGGGCCCGCCGCACGAAGTGCACTTTGCGGCGCAGTGTCGGTGGCAGGCGGTGCGCGGGCAACGCGCGGCCGAGCCGTTTCCCCCACCGGGTGGCATCCCCGTCCGGACCGCGCGGACGCCCGATGGCCCCGCGCGGAGGCGGACGCACGCCGGCGCGCATCATGCCCACCAGAGCTTCGAGGGCGGCATCGAGTGGAACGTGTTCCGGACTGGCGATTTGCGGGGCTGTCGGCACGGGCGCGTGGAGCAGCGACAGGTCACCGACGATTCGGCAGCCGCTCGCCGCGATCTGATCGGCATGGCGCCGCCCGGATTGCTGCGCGATCGGCCAGGCCCAGGCAGGCAAGCGCATCACGTGTTCGTCGGCCCGCGGGACGCGTGCGGACTGCAGGCGCGTGATGACCCCGGATCGGACCAGATCCTGGTGCCTGGACCACAGTCGAGGGTCCTTCTGGACGATCGCGTTCAGCTCGCGTACGAGCTCGGCTTCGGCTGCGGACAATGAGCGGTTTGTTGCGCGGGAGCCGTGACCGAGGTTCAAGAGTTCCGAGGGCACGTCAAGGAGCTCGCCGAAGGCGTCTGCCAGCCCGCGTGGGCGTGACTTGTCACTGACGACGACGGTGAGCCGCTCGGCGCCGACGACGCGGCACCACCGGTCGACGACCACGCCTGCGTCGCTGTTGTCGTGAAAGCCAGGGGTGACGTCGCAGCGCGGGGGATCGGCGAGCACCGCGGACAACCAGTCCTCGAACGAGTGGGCCAGACCGGATTTGACGTACTGCTGCCAGCGCGAGTGCAACAGCTCGGCGTAGTTTCGCACCGTCACCACGACCTGCAGGCGTGGGCCGATCTCGTCACGGAAGCGCGCAGCCTGCTCGTCGGTGCAGGTCGCGGCGGACTCGTGGCTCACGAGCACGCGTCGGTCCGAATCCGCCTGGATCTCGGCCAGGAGTGCCGCCCACGCCCGGCGCGTCGGGAACACCGGGCCGCGGGCGGTCCAGACGGTGTCACGGCCCATCAGCGCAGCGATTTCGAGCCGGTGGCTGACGGCCTTGCCGGGGTAGCGCACCCCGTGTCGGAGCAGCGTTTCCCGGGTCTTGGCGGCGGCCTGCTGCAGCGCGGTCGTGCCGGTCTTGGGCAGGCCGATGTGCAGCAGGCACGCGCGCGGCGGTAGAAGGATCCCACTCATCGACGGGGCGGCTGCCCGCGTGGGTCCGAGGCGACCAAGCCGGCGAGTTCGCTCCGAGCCATGTCGGCGAGCACCGGAAGCGACACCGCTCCATTCCTGCTCAATCGCATGACCACCTCGGTCACGGCACGAACGGGCAGCCATCCCTCGAACTCCCGCACGAGTAACTCGACGACCTCGGGGATGGACCTGGGCTGGAACGGGATACGCGCCGGCTGAGTCATCGGCTCGCCTTGCCGGGAGATGCGCTCCCTGAACTTCGCGCGGCGGACTCGAGCTGGAACACGCGCCACAGCCCGGTGCGGTGCAGTTGGTCCAGCGCGCGCCGGCTGGGATACCGGATGGCGACGTGACCGCCACGACGCCGGCACGCCCGGTGCGCAGTGAGCAACGCTCCGATCACGGCGGAGGGGAGTTCGTCCACGCAGGAGGCGTCGACGACGATGTTGCGCGCACCCGCCAGGACAACCTCGTGCAGGTGCATGCGCAGGTCGGGCATACCGTCCGGTTCGATGTCCGGGTGAAGGGTGACCACCACGGCACCCTCACCGGGCCAGTTCGCGGCTTCCGTCACTATCCCTCCGCCATCTGCGGCGCGACCGCATCAGGGAGGTCCCCGGCGCCCGCCACCACGCTGGAGACAAGGCCGGACAGCTCCTCACGTGCCATGTCCGCGAGGGCGGACAGGGACACGCCGCCGTTGCGGCTCAGCCGGATGACCACCTCGGTGACCGCCGAGACGGCAATGACAGCTTCGAACTCGTGCATCAGTTCTTCGGCGATGTCCGAAATCGATCGTGTCGGCTCGCTCACGTGGTCTCCCCATCCCGACGGTCACCGTCGGGCAGGCCCGCGGTTGCTCCGCAGTCAGAGTGCACGGGCGGTGTTGCGAGGATCCGCGCGTGATCTTTGTGATTGTGTGACGATCTGGTTGTCGCCGGCTGCGCGGGCGGGAGGCGTCGGGGCTTCTGCAACGATGGGGCCATGCCGACGCGGTTGCTCATCGTGGAGGACGACGACCGGATCCGCGCGGCGATGCGGCTCGGCCTGGAAGACGAGGGTTACGAGATCGTCGAGGCAGACAGTGCCGAGGCAGGGTTGAGCCAGATGCGGGCCTGGTCCCCGGACGTCATGATCGTCGACCTGATGCTGGGTGCGGTGGACGGTTTTACCTGCATCCGTGAGGTACGAAAGTTCAGCGACGTGCCGATCATTGTGGTCAGTGCGCGGGTGGATACCCACGACATCGTGGCGGGCCTGGAGGCCGGGGCAGACGACTACGTCACCAAGCCCTTCCAGATCAAGGAGGTCAGCGCGCGCCTGCGGGCGTTGCGTCGACGGGCCACCAGCGCGATCATCGACGCCGATCACCCAGCCGTGGCGGACCTGGTGCTGGACGCTGAGCGCGACCTGGTGTTGTCCACCGCGGCGGGCACCGTCCGCCTCGGAGGGGACCAGATCCCGCTGACGTTGACGGAGTTTCAGTTGCTGAGCGAGCTGGCGACGACGCCCGGGGTGGTTCTGAGCCGGTCCACGTTGCTGGAGCGGGTATGGGATCAGGGCTTCTTCGGCGACGAGCGCCTCGTCGATGCCCACGTGCGACGGTTGCGGACCAAGGTCGAGCGCGACCCGGCGAACCCCGAATTGGTGGTGACCGTCCGCGGGATGGGTTACCGCCTCGATCGGCAGTGAGCGGACTTGCTGTGCCTGGTCTGCGCCGCCGTTCCCGTGGGCTGCGCGGGCGGATCGCGATCACCTTCGGCGCGGGTGCCCTGCTGATCGCGGGGACCTTGGCCATGTCCACCTTCGTTTTCGCTCGTGCCTATCTGTACGACCAACGTGAACGGACCGTTGTGCGCCAGGCCGCCCTGGACGCGGTTTTCGTCTCCGACCAGCTGGACAACGCTGACGCCGACATCCCCGACATCCTGTCGACGGCCGGGCCATCGGAGTCGGGAACCATCGTCGTGGAACGGGGCGGCCAGTGGTACTCCTCGTCGCTGGGCGTCGGGCGGGAGGTCGTGCCGGTCGCGCTGAGAGAGCGGGTCGACGGCGGGCAGCCGGCCCGGGTCACGGTCACTCTCGACGGGGTCCCCACCGTGATCGTCGGAATTCCGCTGCCCCGCCCTGACGCCCACCTTTATCGGGTCTTTCCGCTGCGGGAGCTGCACGACACGATCCGCATCCTGCAGGTTGTCCTCGCGGCCGGCGCCGCGGTGGCCGCCGCCGGTGGCATCGCCCTGGGCGTGTGGGCCAGCCGCCGCGTGGTCCAGCCTCTCAACCTCGTCGCGTCCACGGCCGCCCAGATCGCGGGCGGCATGCTCGACACCCGGCTGCCACCTACCGACGACCCCGACCTCGCAACCATCGTCGGATCCTTCAACGCGATGGTCGACACTTTGCGCCAGCGCATCGAGCGGGACAGTCGGTTCGCCGCTGACGTCAGCCACGAGTTGCGCTCCCCGCTGACGACATTGGTCGCCGCTGTCGGCGTCCTGCAAGGCCGCCGCGGGGAGCTGTCGGAGCGATCGCAGGTCGCGCTTGATCTGGTGCACGCCGAGCTCGACCGGTTCCAGCAGCTCCTGGACAGCCTGCTGACCCTGGCCCGAACCGAGGAGGGCCTCGAACCGGACCAGCTGAACGAGGTGTCCATGGCCCTGCTCGCCGCGCACGCCCTGGACCGCGCCGGAGTCGGGCCCGAGCGCCTCCGTCCGACCGATCCGGGCATGGTCGTCGGGGAAAAGGCACTCCTCGAGCGGGCGCTTTTCAATCTGATCGACAACGCGCAACGGCACGGTCACGGGGTCACCGGAGTGCGCGTGGAGCGACAGCACGGCGACGTAGTCGTGTTGGTCGACGACGACGGACCCGGAGTCCCGGTGCCTGAGCGGGAACGCATCTTTGAGCGGTTCGCCACCAATCGGGCCGCGCGAGGCTCCTCCTCCGGTACCGGGTTGGGTCTGGCCCTGGTGGCGGAGACCGTGGCGGCGCACAGGGGCACGGTCTGGTGCACGGAGCGCCCAGGCGGTGGCGCCAGGTTCATGATCAGACTGCCCTCCCGGCCGGAGAGCGAGTCGTGAACCGGTTCCGTCTCGCCGTGGCGGGCTGCGTGCTGCTCCTCATGTCGGGTTGCGGACTGGGTCCGTCCGGGGGTGTCAAGGACATCGATCCGCTCAGTCTGCCTCCGCGGCTGCTTGTCACCTCGCCGCCGACCGCACCCGCCGTAGCGGAGTCGATCACGTCAGGGTCGGGAACCTACTTCCTCCGCGATACGTCCCTGCGGCTGTCTGCCCGGACCCTGACGGCCCCCTCGGGTGTGCCCGCATTGCAGGAACTGCTCAACAATCTCGCCGGCGGTCCGGATGACGTCGACCGACGGCGCGGCCTCAGCACGGCGTTGCCTCCGACGACCCGACTGACCGTCACCTCCCTCGTCGGGGACCTGGCGACGGTAGATCTCGCCTTCGGCCAGGTGCCGCCGGACCAGACGACGGCGATCGCCCAGATCGTGCTGACCGCCACTTCTCTGCCCGAAGTGAGCCGGCTTCTCCTGACCATCGACGGAAAGCCGCTCCAAGCGCCCCTGGCCAACGGTGCGCAGACCGACCGACCGCTGACCCGCGAGGACTACCTCGCCATGCTCACCGGCGAATAGGCCGAGGCTTCCGTCGCGGACGTGGCAAGGCGTACGGAGGACCCGGACCAGCGGGTAGTCGTCCGGATCCTCCGCCCAGCGACCTGGATCGAGGGGACTTCAACCCAGGGGTGAGACGCCGTTCTCAATCTGGAAGACGAGCAGCAGTCCCGATCGATCCAGTTGTTTCATCGCCACCCGGCTCGGGTTCCGGACGAACACCTGGCCGCCCCGGTTTCGGCACGTGCGGTTTGCAACGCGCAACGCGGCAACGGTTGCGGACGGAATCGCGTCAACCGACGCGGCGTCGATCACGACCGATCGGGCGCCGTCCAGAAGCACCCGGTGGAGCTCGAATCGGAGTGCGGCCGCCAACTCCACGGGATCGTGCAGCACGATCACGGCAGTGTCCTCGTTGATCTCGTTCATCGACTCCACGCGTTCCGCCTGTCAGTCCAGCGCCACGTTGTTCTCGCCCATGGTGATGATGCGGACCATGCCGTCGGCCACGTAGGTCGACCCGGGATTGTCCGGGTCCGGGAAGAAGCAGATCAGCGCATAGGTGCCCGGCTCAACGGAGTACTTCAGGTACTGGGCGTGGCCCGGCGAGAGAGTGTCGCCCCCGGCGTAGCCGGAAAGGACGAACGCACCGTCACCGGTGCCCCTGAACAGGGCGGCGACCTGCTCAGAGGTGGTGCCGTGCTTGACCTGGAGGAAGGCGGCCTGCAGCCAGCGGTGGCCCTTCGGCACCACATTCCGGATGAGAACTGTCCCGGTGGCCGCGAGCTTCGTTGCCCCTACGTACTCGTTGTTCTTGGTCATCGTGATGACAGGAACGTCCTCCGGCAGGCGGGCCGAGTTAGTGCCGGGGGTGATGGTGAGCTTGTACAGGTGGCCGCCGGGGGGACCGACGTTGTCCGAGATGTAGTACTTACCGGGCTGCAGATTGACGGTGGCGGTGGCGACGGCGCCGAGGCTGGGATTCGCGCCGCCGTACGTGATCACGTTGCGCTCCATGCGCTTGACGGCTTTGGCGTTGCGCTCTCCGCCTTCGTAGTAGAGACGCGTGAGGGCGCGGGTGTCATTGCGCAATTGCTTGACCGTGTAGCCCGCCTTGAGTCGGAACAGCGAGAGGAGATGGTCGTCGTCCTCGGCCAGGACCCGCAGGCGCAGTGGACCCGCGACTTGAGTGAGTTTGCCTTGGATTTCGGTGTGGTCCTCGGCGATCGTGAAGGTGATCATTGGCGCCTTCGTGCTCTCCGCGCTCTGGAGGACGGTTGCCGCGCCCGTCGGTGCCCCCGCGGCTACCAGAACAGCTGTCGTGGCGGCGCAGGCCCAGCGCAGGTTCATCGACATCTCACCCCGGCTCATCCCTTGCTCTCGACGCCCTTCAAGGTTTCCCCCTAGATGTTGTGGCCGGAGGAAATCAATGTTGCGGTTGCGTGCGCATCGGCGATGCGGCGGGCTCGTATGGATCCGTGCGGCCTCGCAAACTCAGCGTCCGAGCACCGGCTCGATGACGATGCGCGCGACTCGCCTGGCCCGAATCGACAACGGGTCGCGGCGTCGCTTCGGCATCCGGCTCGCTTCCTCGACCATGATGCGCGCGAATGAGTACGCAAGACTTGCGGTGATTGCCATGACGATCACCAACAGCATCCAACCGACGATCACAATGCTCACTCCTTGATGCTCGGCGTTACTGGTCGCACGGTTTACGCGATCGGACCGCTCTCGACGCCGAAGACGCGCCCCAAGCCGTTCCGGCGCAGCTGCTCTACCGTGCGGCGGCGCGGCAAGGGCAGACGCCGGCAGCCGGGCATTGGCGTTTCGAGGCTGTCGTCGCGCGAGGCGCTCGCGCTCACCACTGGGTCCTCTCGTCGCGAACTGAGGTCCCGGCCCACTCTGGTGTCCCAGGTTTGCGAGAGACGTGCTCTCGCCTTGCCCTTCTGTGTGATTCGTGTTGCGAACGCGCTGTCCCCGCTCTAGCCGTCGCGAGAGTGTGTGTCGGCCGACTGCCCGGGCTCGACGTCGAAGACCTCGGACAATCCGGTCTCGTGCAGTTGGTCGAGCACCGCCTTGCTGGCGTAGCGGATCGCGACGTGCCCACCACGCGCCCGGCAGTCGCGGTGGGCGGTCAGCAGCGCTCCGAGCACCGCCGTCGGCAACGCGTCGAGGCACGAGACGTCGACGAGGATCTCCTTTGCTCCTCCTAGCACGAGGGCGTGCAGGTGTGAGCGGAGCTCCGGCATGCCCTGCGGATCGACGTCCCGGCGCAATGAGACCAGCACGAGGCAATCTTCTTTCACGTCCGCTTCGTTCATCGCGTCCTCCCTGGTCGGCGCCGCTAGGCCGCGCCTCGTCGGCCCCATGGCCGCCATTTCAGAGTGGAGAGGCTGCGTTGCGACTTCCCGAGCGCCGGCTTTGTGGGTTCGTGACGATCCGGCGCGCGTTCTGGTGCGAACCACGTACATCTCCGACATAGCTCGCAAGATGGCGCTCCAACCGACCGGCTCGCGAGGGAGGACTGCGTCGAGCTGCTGGCTTTCGGTCGCGGACTAACTGGTTGCCGTGAGATACGGCGTCAGCCGCGTCGTCCGTCCGGTCAACCAGGCGGCCAACTGGGCGCGGTCCAGGAGCACCAGATCGCAGCGCTCCGCGAGGGCGAGGGCGGACGGAGTGAACCGGCCCGTGGTGACGAGGACGGCGATGTCTGCCGCGTAGTCATCGTGGACGGTGCCCAGGAATCGCTGGACGTCGGAGGTGCCCACCCGGCGGTGCGAGGCGTAGCGATTGCAGTGCACGACAACCCGCTGGCCCGTGGGCGTCCGAGCGAGGACATCCGTGCTGAGGTCATCGCGGAGGCCCGTGGACTGCACCCCGATGAAGCTGTCGCGGCGCATGAGCCGGGCGATGAGCTGTTGGAACTCGCGGGACGTCATCAGGTCGACGTCCCGGATCTGAGTAGCTCGGGGCCGGCCGGCTTTCGCGGCGTCGTGCCGATCGTCCGTTGCCCACGGCACGCGGTGCCAAGCACGTACCAGGACAACAACCGCGCAGGCGAACAACAGGGCTGGGATCGGGCTCCGTCCGAGCCAGGCGAGGTAGGCGAGGACCACAACCACGACGACGAGTGCGCGAAGCACCCAATCGACGGACCGAGTCCAGGCGTCGTCAGGAACGCCGTGGCTGTTGTGCTGCGCCATCTTCCCCCCGGAGAGTCGCAGGACTTCATTGTCGCCAGTGAGGGGACGCACAGGCACTCGCCAACTGGTTAGGTTGCCGCGCGTTACTCCGCCCTGATGAAGATCGCGCGTCAAGCCTGGTCGTCGGCGAGGAGATCGTCGGGGACGATCGTCACTGGGAACGGACGTTGCGCGTGGAACGGCTCGCTCCCGGCGACGTCAGCAATCTCGACGTAGGTGCCGTCACGTAATTCCCAGGCAGTCAGCCTGGGCTCGTCCGGGTCGACAACCCAATAGGCGGGGCAGCCGGCCGCTTCCAAGCGGGAACGCTTCAGGACGAGGTCGATCCGGCGGCTACTGGGCGAAAGCACCTCGACGGCCAGCAGGGGCGCGGTCGGCAGGTTGCGCGCAGTGAAATCGGAGGTGAGAGCTCGTCCCCACGGCAGCGTTGTCACGGGATCAATGGTGCCTCCTGAAGGGTGCGAGCGCACCCGTGGTTCCGGTCATGGCGGCACACCGTCACACCCGGGGTTCGACAGTCGCCGCCGAGCCTGGGGATACCCGCCTTCGGCCGGGGGCCGGCGGTCAGCGCATAAAGGCCACGATCGCCGCGGCTAGATCGGCCGGTGCGTCCTCCTGCAGGAAGTGGCCGGCGTTCGTGATCGTCGGATGGTCCAGTCCTGCGGCGCCGGGAATCGCGCGCCGCAGGATCGGGCCCATGGCGCCGGTGATCGGGTCGCTGTCGGAGAACGCGGTGAGGAACGGCTTGTCCCACGCGGTCAGCACCTTCCACGCCGCGCGGTTGGCCTCACTCGCCGGGTCGTCGGGGCGATACGGGACCAGACCCGGCATGGCGCGCGGTCCGGCCTTGAAGCTCTCGTCGGGGAACGGGGCGTCGTAGGCGGCGCGCGCGTCGGGGCCGAGGCCGCGCACACAACCGCTGGCGACGAAGCGCGCGATGTCCAGCGTCGGCGCGGACTGGATGGCCTGCCGGAACTGGTGCCAGACCTCGGGCATGTTCTGGTCGCCGGTCGGCAGGCCGGTGTTGGCGGCGACGACGCGGTCGAAGCGGTCGGGGTTCTCCGCGAGCACGCGCAGGCCGATCAGCCCGCCCCAGTCCTGCCCGACCAGCGTCAGGCCGTGCAGGTCGAGGACGTCGAACAACAGCGACCGCACCCACTCGACGTGGCGCGCGAAGGAGTGGTCGCCCACGTCGGCCGGCTTGTCCGAGCGCCCGAACCCGACCAGGTCGACCGCAATCGCGTGCAGCCCCGCGTCGGCCAGTGGGCCCATCAGACCGCGATACAGGAACGACCACGTCGGCTCGCCGTGCAGCAGCAGCACCGGGGGCCCGTCGGCGGGACCCGCCTCCACCCATGACATCCGCAGCGATTGGCCGTCGCCGGCCGGCACGTCGGCGTAGCGCGGTTCGTGGTCGAAGCCGATCAGGCCGGCGAAGGCGGAGTCAGGGGTGCGCAGCAGCTGCATGCCGGTGATCGTTTCAGGCCGGCGAAGTGGTGGATAGCCCTTGACGGCGCAACTTACATTTCGTAACTTAGCTGTAAGTTACAAAACGTAAGTTGGGGGTCCGGGTGCCGAAGAAGCTGCAAGCGCGTCGCCGGATGTCGGCGGGCGACCGTCGCGAGCAACTGCTCGACGTCGCGCTCGACGTCGCCCTGGCCGAGGGCTTCCACGCCGTCACCATCGACCGCGTCGCCCGCGACGCCGGGGTGACTCGCACGTTGATCTACAGCCAGTTCGGCGACCTCGCCGGCCTCGTCTCCGCGCTCGTCGACCGGGAGACCGGCTCGGCCATGGAGGGGTTGGCCGAGGCCCTCGCGCCGATGCCGGACGAGCTCGATTTCGTCGAGATCGGCGAGGCGCTGTTGCGGGCGATGGTGGCCGCCGTCGAACAGGCGCCGCGCAGCTGGGCGATCCTGCTCAACCCACCGGAGGGCGGCCCGCCGGAACTGCACGAACGGATCGCGGCCGGCCGCGCGCTGGCCCGCGTCCACGTGCAGGAGCTGCTCACGGGCCGGCTTCCCGACGAGGTGGTCGACCCCGAGCTCGCCGCCCACCTGCATCAGTTGCTCGGTGAGGAACTGGTCCGCCTGCACGTGCGCGACCCCGAGCGCTACCCCCTGACCCGCATGGTCCGTCAGATCCGCGAGAGCGCCATCGGCACCCTCGCGGCTCACACCCGGAAGGTGACGCGATGACAGCAGAACCGGTCGGTGCTCCTCTCGGCCCGGGCTCGCTCACCTGGAAGTACCACGGAGACCGCCGCGGCCTGCTGTTCCTGTGGCGCACCGGGACCCTGCAGAACATGCACCCCGCGGTGAACTCGGCGCTGCAGCAGAAGTCCAACTTCTTCGACAACCCGTGGGACAGGTTGTTCCGGTCGATCCCGCCGATCGTGGGCGTGGTCTACGACGAGAACGCCGACGACACCGGCGCGCAGGTGCGCGACTTCCACAAGCCGATCAAGGGCGACGACGACGGGCACGGCCGGCGCTACTCCGCCCTCAACCCGGACACCTTCTGGTGGACCCACGTCACCTTCGTCGAGACGATCATCGCGATCAACGAGTTCTTCGGGACGCCGCTGACCGAGGCGGAGAAGGACCAGCTCGTCAAGGAGGGCGTCACCTGGTGGAAGCGGTACGGCCTCTCGGACCGTCCGGTTGTCGACAACTGGGCTGACTTCGAGGCGTACTTCAACCACATGCTCGAGCACGAGCTGGAGCACAACGCCACCACGCGCTGGGCCGTGACCGCGGACAAGCAGGCGATGCCGCCGCCGCCCGGAGTGCCGAAGCTGGCGTGGAGGGTTCTGGAGTGGCCGACCTCGCGCTTCAACAAGTGGCTCGGCGCCGGCCTGATGCCGCCGAAGGCGCGCGAGACGCTGGAGCTGACGTGGCACCCCCACGACGAGATCGCCTTGCGCGTGCTCGGTCAGGTGGTGCGCCGTACCTGGCCGCTGCTCCCGGCCAAGGTCCGCTACAACCCCCGCGCCTACGATGCCATCAAGCGGGCCGAGGCGGCCTGAGCGCAGCGGAGGTAGATGAGTATGAGTGACAACGTGGCGGCCGTTGAGCGGGCCATTGAGTGCCTGAACAAGGGCGACCTCGACGGGTACATGTCGCTCTACAGCGACGACGCGCAGTTCGTCGGCTATCCCGAGGACGTGGCCCCGAACGTCAAGGGGGTCCGGGCCTTCTACGCCGCCCTGCGGGAGGGGATCCCGGAGCTCGAGATCGAGGCGATCGACATCTTCGCGGCCGGGGCACGGGTCGTCGTGCGCTACAACGTCACCGGCGACCACGACGGACCGCTGATGGGTCAGCAGCGGACCGGTCATGCCATCGCCTTCGAGGGGCTGACGATCCTCTACTTCTCCGACGGCAAGGTCGTGCACCGGGTGAACCGTGCCGACGACATTGCGCTGCTGACGCAGATCGGGATCATTCCCACGCCGAGCTCGACCAGCGGCTGACTGTCAGAGCGAATCGAGCGCCTGCTCCAGGTCGGCCCAGAGGTCCTCGGCGTCCTCGATGCCGGCCGAGAACCGCACCAGGCCCTGCGGGATCGTCGGTGACTCACCGGCCCACCGCCGGCGCCGCTCGAGCGTGGACTCGACGGCGCCGAGGCTGGTCGCGTTGACCCACAACTGCGTCGAGGCGCAGAACCGTTCGGCTGTCTCCGCATCGGCGAACTCGACGGAGAGGATCGACCCGAACCCGCTCATCTGCGCTGCGGCCCGGGCGTGCCCGGGGTCGCTCGGGCAGTCCGGGGTAGCGCACGCGCCGGCACGCCGGGTGCGCAGCCAGTCGGGGGGCGATCACGGCGGCGTTCGCGGTGGCGCGCGCCACCCGCAGATGCAGCGTGCGCAGACCGCGCAGCGCGAGCCAGCACTCCATGACGCCCGGTGCGGACCCGGACAGGCGCCGGTGCTCCGTGAGAAGCGGCACGTGCGCGTCATCCTTGGCGACCAGGATGCCGACGACGGCATCGCTGTGGCCCGCGATGAACTTCGTCGCGGAGTGCAGAACCAGATCGGCGCCGGCGTCCAGCGGTCGCTGACCGAACGGCGTCGCGAAGGTGTTGTCGACGACGACCAGCGCCCCCGCGGAGCGGCCGGCGGCACACACGGCCGGTAGATCAGCGACCTCCAGCGCCGGGTTGGTGGGCGATTCGACGAGCAGCAGGTCCGCGCCCTCGCACGCGGCCGCGACCGCCTCGGTGTCGGCGGCGTCGACCAGGCGCAGTTGCAATCCGGTGCGCGCGGCCGCGACGCCGAACTGCCCGAGGGTGCCGAGATAGGCGTGCTGCGGAGCGACGACGACAGCGTCGGCGGGCACCAGGCTCAGGGCACCGGCGACCGCGGCAAGTCCGGAGGGGAACGCCACCCCGTGCCCGCCTTCGAGGGCGCCGAGCGCCGTCTCGAACGCGGCCCACGTCGGGTTGCCGTGCCGGCCGTACTCGATCGGTCCGCCTGCGTGAAACACGGACGCGAGCACCGGTGGCTGGTTCAGCGGTGCGTCCGGTTCGCGCGCCGGCCGTCCGGCGTGCACGGCCACGGTCTCGGGGGAGAGGCTCGCGCATCAGCGGGTCCGGGGCTGACCGGGCCGCGCCGGGCGTCGACCGACCGGGCGCGTCGTCGGGCGTTCCGGCAGCGGAGGTCCCTCACCGCCACCGGCCGCACGGCGCAGCACCTCGGTGAGTTTCTCGGCGGCGGCGGTGACGGCGGCGGCGTGCAGGCGACCCGGCTGCCGGCTGAGCCGGTCGACCGGACCGGACACCGACACCGCGGCGACCACGCGATTGTTCGGACCCGCGCACCGGCGCCGACACCGACGCGACGCCGGCCTCGCGCTCGGAGACGCTCTGCGCCCACCCACGGCGACGCACCGCGGCCAACGTGGTGGCCTCGAACCGCGCGCCCTGCAATCCGCGGTGCAACCGCTCCGGCTCCTCCCAGGCCAGCAGCACCTGCGCGGCCGAACCCGCCGACATCGGCAGTGCTTCGCCGACCGGCACGGTGTCGCGCAAGCCGGAGAGTCGCTCGGCCGCCGCGACGCAGATCCGGTGATCGCCCTGGCGCCGGTAGAGCTGCGCGCTCTCGCCGGTGATGTCCCGCAGGTGCGCGAGTACGCCGCCGGCCGCCGCCAGCAGCCGGTCCTCACCGGCCGCGGCGGACAGTTCGGCCAGCCGCGGACCGAGCACGAAACGGCCCTGCATGTCCCGGGCGAGCAGACGATGATGCTCGAGTGCGACCGCGAGGCGGTGCGCGGTCGGCCGGGCCAGTCCGGTGGCGGTGACCAGCGAGGCCAACGTCGCGGGACCGGCCTCGAGTGCGTTGAGCACCGCGGCGGCCTTGTCCAGCACGCCAACTCCGCTGGCATCGACCAGTGCCGGTGAGCTATCGTTGTCCATGCATTGATACTGCCGTCTCGCATTGTGAGATGCAAGCATGAGCGGCAGGGCACATCGGGAACACCGCTGCGGAGGAGGACGCCATGGGCCGCACCCTGGCGGAGAAGATCTGGGACGCGCACCTGGTACGGCGCACCGAGAACGAACCGGATCTGCTCTACATCGACCTGCACCTCATCCACGAGGTGACCAGCCCGCAGGCCTTCGACGGCCTGCGCGCCGCCGGCCGCCCGGTCCGCCGCCCGGACCTCACGCTGGCCACCGAGGACCACAACACCCCGACCCTCGACATCGACAAGCCGATCGCCGACCCGGTCTCGCGCGCGCAGATCGAGGCGCTGCGACACAACGCGGCCGAGTTCGGGTTGCGCATCCACTCCCTCGGTGACATCGACCAGGGCATCGTGCACATCGTCGGTCCGCAGCTCGGGATCACCCAACCGGGCATGACGATCGTCTGCGGCGACAGCCACACCTCGACCCACGGTGCCTTCGGTTCGCTCGCCTTCGGTATCGGCACCAGTCAGGTCGAGCACGTGCTCGCGACGCAGACGCTGCCGCTCGACCCGCCCAAGACGATGGCCGTCAACGTCAACGGCACGCTTCCGCCCGGTGTGACGAGCAAGGACATCATCCTCGCGGTCATCGCCGAGATCGGCACCGGTGGCGGTCAGGGCTACGTCATCGAGTACCGCGGCGAAGCGATCCGCGCGTTGTCGATGGAGGGTCGCCTCACGGTCTGCAACATGTCGATCGAGGCCGGCGCGCGTGCCGGTCTGGTCGCGCCGGACGACGTCACGTTCGCGTACGTGAAGGGCCGCCCGCACGCCCCCACCGGTGCGGAGTGGGACGCGGCGGTCGCGGCCTGGCGCGAGCTCTACACCGACGACGACGCGACCTTCGACAAGGAGGTCACCCTCGACGCCGGGACGCTGACGCCGTTCGTCACCTGGGGCACCAACCCGGGACAGGGCGCACCGCTGGGCACGAACGTCCCCGACCCGGCGACGATCGCCGACGAGAGCGAGCGCAATGCCGCCTCGCGTGCCCTGGAGTACATGGGGCTGACGGCCGGACAGCCGCTGCGCGACATCAAGGTCGACACCGTCTTCCTCGGCTCGTGCACCAACGGGCGGATCGAAGACCTGCGAGCGGCGGCCGAGGTGATCCGCGGACGCAAGGTCGCCGACGGCGTCCGGATGCTCGTCGTGCCGGGCTCGGCGCGGGTGCGTCTGCACGCCGAGTCCGAGGGCCTGGACACTGTTTTCAAGGAAGCGGGCGCCGAGTGGCGCTTCGCGGGCTGCTCGATGTGCCTCGGCATGAACCCGGACACCCTCGCGCCGGGGGAGCGCAGCGCCTCGACCTCCAACCGCAACTTCGAGGGCCGGCAGGGCAAGGGCGGGCGCACCCATCTGGTGTCCCCGCTGGTCGCAGCCGCGACGGCGGTCACCGGCCATCTGTCGTCTCCGGCCGATCTGACCGACGTGAAGCAGTAGGGAGCGCGAGATGGAAGCCTTCACCACGCACACCGGCCGCATGGTCCCGCTGCGTCGCAGCAACGTCGACACCGATCAGATCATCCCCGCCGAGTCTACCTGAAGCGGATCACCCGCGACGGGTTCGAGGACGGGCTGTTCTCGGCCTGGCGCAACGATCCGGAGTTCATTCTCAACGCGCCGGAGCGCGCAGGAGCGACCGTTCTTGTCGCCGGACCGGACTTCGGCACCGGTTCTTCCCGCGAACACGCGGTCTGGGCACTGCAGAACTACGGCTTCAAGGCCGTGATCTCGCCGCGTTTCGCCGACATCTTCCGGGGCAACTCACTTAAGGGCGGTCTGCTCACCGTCGAGTTGTCGCAGGACGTCGTCGACCAACTCTGGGCGGCCTGCGAGAAGGACCCGCAGACGACGGTGACCGTCGATCTGCACACCCGCACGGTGTCCTGCGGAGACCTCGTTGTGCCCTTCGAGATCGACGACTACACGCGTTGGCGTCTGCTCGAGGGACTCGATGACATCGGTCTCACGTTGCGCCACGAGGGGGACATCGCCACTTTCGAGTCGAATCGTCCCGCGCATCTGCCGAAGACGCTGCCGATCCCTGCGAGCAGCACGGTGTAGCGCTCGAGCTTCAGCTGGCTCGAGACCCTCGATTCCCTTGCCACGTAAGGGAATCAAGGGTCTTTTCGTTGATGCAACGATGTGATGCGCGCGACGTGATGTGAGCTCGAGAAGGCCGTGCAGAGGCCGCTCCACTACCTCACTGCAAAGAAAAATGCGTTGCGACACAACGAGGATTCGATAGCTAGGTGATTGTTTACATCGGCCAATCGGCCCTAACTTCTCCGTTGAGCCGGGCCTAGTGGTGCCCGTATCCGGCGTCGGAGGGACGCAATGAACAAGACGCAGCTGATCGATGAGCTGGCTACCAGATACAACGGCAACAAGAAGGCGGCTTCGCAGGCTCTCGACGCCGTCGTCGACACCATCACCCGTGCGGTTGCCCGTGGCGAGAAGGTCGGCATCACCGGGTTCGGTGTGTTCGAGAAGGTCGAGCGTCCCGCTCGGATTGCTCGTAACCCAGCCACCGGGGCTCAGGTGAAGGTCAAGAAGACCGCAGTGCCGCGCTTCAAGGCCGGCACCGGGTTCAAGGAGGTCGTCAGTGGTGCGAAGAAGCTTCCGGCGGTCACTGTGAGCGCCATCGAGACGGTTGCCGAGACTGCCAAGGCCTCGCCGACCGTGAAGCGGGTCGCGGCGGCGGTCGCGAAGAAGGCTCCGGCCAAGAAGACCGTGGTCAAGAAGGCCGTCGCCAAGAAGGCTCCGGCCAAGAAGGCCGCACCGGCCAAGAAGGCTCCGGCCAAGAAGGCCGTCAGCGAAGAAGGCTCCGGCCAAGAAGGCGCCCGCGAAGCGCGCGGCTGCCAAGAAGGCCCCGGCTCGCAAGGCCGTCGCCAAGAAGGCGCCCGCCAAGCGCGCGGCCGCGAAGAAGGCTCCGGCCAAGCAAGGCCGTCGCCAAGAAGGCTCCGGCCAAGAAGGCCGTCGCCAAGAAGGCTCCGGCCGCAAGGCCGCCGCCAAGAAGGCTCCGGCCCGCAAGGCCGCCGCCAAGAAGGCTCCGGCCCGCAAGGCTCCGGCCGAAGCGCTGCGGCCAAGAAGGCCTAGTTTCACCGCTCCATCCTAGCAACGCCGCCCGGTCCGACAGGACCGGGCGGCGTTGTTTTGTTCAGGCTGTTTGCGCAGGTCAGACGGCGTCTTCAGGGCGCTCGCGCGTATGTGGTCCGACGCCAAGGGCGACGGCGTCTGCGAGATCGGCGGGGTGTCGACATCCTGGCGTAGCGAGGCCAGTTCATCATCCGCCAATGACGTCGCGCCGGCCTCGACATGGGCCCGCAATGAATCGCTTCCGAACGCCGGCGTGAATTCCTCGCCGGCTCGACACCAGATAAGCCGTCGTTCCCGTTCCCTCGACATCCGGCACCACCGCAATTCCGGATTTCGACGCCCGTTGCAACGCGTTCTCCAGGTCCGTCGACGTCAACGCCGGCAGATCGGCGGACAGCGCGCCGACACCACATCCGGGGTGCCGTGCACGCGGCGTGGGCCGCTCCGTGCCGCAAAGCAGGGTTCAGGCCCGCGTCGGGTTCGTCGGAGACCACCTCGGCGCCGAGATCGCGCACCACGGCCGCGGCGGTCGCGATCGTCGGTGACCACCACGACCTCGACCACGGACGGTGTGCGCAGCGCGGCCGCCACGGTGTCCGCGGCGAACGCCAGCGCGAGCGCGGAACGCTGCGCGGGATCGGTGCTCAGTCGCGACTTGGCCAGGTGCAGCAGCTTCACCGGGATCACCAGACACCACCCGGTGTCCGGCGTCGGCTGCCCCTCGGTGCTCACTCACCCGATCCTGTCAGCGCGTCGCGAACTCGCATCCGGCAGGTTCCCGGGCGAGGATTGACGCGCGATGACCCGCGATCGCAAGCGACCGTGGTTCCGCCTGGCGGAGGTCGTCCTGGTCCCCCCGATGCTCGTCCTCATCAAGCGTCGGTGGCACGGCCGCGAGCACATCCCGCGCAGCGGTGGCGTGATCGTGGTCGCCAACCACATCTCGAAGATCGACCCGATCACCTTCGGGCACTTCGTGCACGGTGCCGGTCGCGTGCCGCACTTCCTGGCCAAGGTCGAACTGTTCGAGCACAAACTGCTCGGGCGGGTCTTTCACGGCACGGACATGATCCCGGTCTACCGGGGCGGGGAGAACGCCGGTGCGTCCGTCCAGGCGGCCGTGCAGGCCCTCCAGGACGGCTTCTGCATCGTGGTCTACGCCGAGGCGACCATCACCCGGGACCCGAACCTGTGGCCGATGGTGGGCAAGACCGGTGCGGCCCGGATCGCGTTGGCCTCCGGTGCGCCGTTGATCCCGGTCGCGCAGTGGGGTGCGCACCGCATCCTGCCGCCGTACTCCAAGCGGCCTTCCCTGCTGCCGCGCAAGACCGTGCACGTGCGCGCCGGCGAACCGGTGCAGCTCGCCGATCTCTTCGATCGGGGAGCGGGTCGCGACCCCACGCCCGAGGTCCTCGCCGAGGCGACCGAACGGATCATGACCGCGATCACCGCCGAACTCGAGGTGATCCGGGCCGAGAAGGCGCCCGCGGTCCGCTTCGACCCCCGCCGGGCCGGGTGTCGCCGAGTACGGCCGTCCGCGGTCGCGCGACCCTCGAAACGAGCCTTAGACCGGGCGTGAGTTTCTGCCTGTCCGAGCGTCGCCTGCGCTGTACCGTCATGATCGATGAGCGCGAACCGTAAGACCCGGGTGGCTGTGATCTTCGGCGGCCGATCGTCCGAGCACGCCGTGTCCTGTGTGTCCGCGGGCAGCGTGCTGCGGGCCATCGACCGCAACGTGTACGAGGTCGTGCCGGTCGGTATCTCCACCGAGGGCCGCTGGGTGCTCGGCGTCGACGACCCGGAGCGGCTGGTCATCCGCGACGGCAAGCTGCCGGAGGTCGACGCGACCCGGCCGGCCGTCGTGCTGCCGGGTGACCCGACCGCACGCGCCCTGACCGTCTTCGACGAGAGCCAGCCCTCCGGGGCGCTGGGCGACATCGACGTGGTCTTCCCGGTGCTGCACGGCCCCTACGGCGAGGACGGCACCATCCAGGGCCTGCTGGAGATGGCGGACATCCCCTACGTCGGCTCCGGCGTGCTCTCCAGCGCGGTCAGCATGGACAAGGCGCACATGAAGGTCGCCCTCGCCGGCGCCGGCCTTCCGGTGTGCGACTACGTCGTGGTGACGACGCGGCGCTGGGCCACGGAGAACGCCGCGGTGCGCGCCGAGATCGCGGCGCTGGGCTGGCCGGTGTTCGTCAAGCCGGCGCGGGCGGGTTCCAGCGTCGGCATCACCAAGGTGAAGCGGGCCGAGGATCTCGACGCCGCGATGTCCGAGGCACAGGCCTGGGACCCGAAGGTGATCGTCGAGGCGACCGTCATCGGCCGCGAGATCGAGTGCGGGGTGCTGGAGGGCGAGCACGGTCCCGACGGCGTGCAGGGTGCGCCCGAGGCCAGCGTCACCGCCGAGATCCGGGTGCTCGGTGATCGCGAGTTCTACGACTTCGAGGCCAAGTACCTCGACGACTCCACCGAACTGACCGTGCCCGCGGACCTTGCCGACGAGGTCACCGCCACGGTGCGCGCCTTGTCGGTGAAGGCGTTCGAGGCGCTCTCGTGCGAGTCCCTGGCCCGGGTCGACTTCTTCGTGTGCGCCGACGGCTCGGTGCTGGTCAACGAGGTGAACACGATGCCGGGCTTCACCCCGGTGTCGATGTTCCCGCGGATGTGGGCCGCCACCGGTGTCGACTACCCGACGCTGATCGACCGGCTGCTGCGCACCGCGTTGCAGCGCCGCTCCGGCCTGCGTTAAGCGCTTGGGCTTGACCGTCTTTCGCGGCTTCGGTCGTCGCGGTGGGCGGCGGGATAGAACTCCGGCCGCGGCGGCACGAACTGCATCGCCGGCGCGAGGTCGACCAACGGACCCACCTGCGGGTCGTGCGCCGCGGGAACGATGACCTCGACGTAGACCGCGCGGCCCACGGTGGTGAAGACGTGCCCGCCGTCGCGTGGCTCCACCAGCCAGTCGATGCCGTTGACCGTGTTCAGTTGCGAGGTGGCCTTCAGCGCCTTCGCGGCCGCTCGACCCCGCAGCGCATGATCGACCGGCGGCTCACCCCAGGCCGCCGTGCGGTCGGTGGCGCGGTGTCGTGTCCCGACGTTCGGTGTTGTCGACCTTCTCCGGCAGCGCCGCTTCGACCTGGGAGCAGATCGCGCCGATGTCCCCGGAGGAGACCGGCGCGGTCACGGGCACCGCTGCCGGACCGTCGTCGCCGCAGCTCGTCAGCGCGCAGCAGAAGGGCGGCCGTCAGGGTTGCGCAGACCCCGCGCCCGAGGTGTGCGGGACAGTGCCGGCTGCTCAGAGGTGCACGACCGGGCAGGTGAGGGTCCGGGTGATCCCGGGCACCGACTGCACCTTGGCCACGACCAGCTTGCCGAGTTCGTCGACGGAGCCCGCCTCGGCCCGGACGATGACGTCGTAGGGTCCGGTGACGTCCTCGGAGGAGGTGACGCCGGCGATGTCGCTGATCTGCTGCGCCACCACGGCGGCCTTGCCCACCTCGGTCTGGATGAGGATGTAGGCCTGGATCGACATGTGGGACCTCCGTGCGGAAGGCGGGGGCTGATGCAGTGGGCCGAACCTACACCGGGGCGAGCGACGAGGACGGAGCGCGGCGATGGATGCCCGACCGGCGAACGTCGGGGCGCTGGGCGAGTTCGGCCTCATCGCCGCCCTGACGGCCCGGCTGCCGCAGGGCGCGGGCGTGCTGCTCGGCCCCGGCGACGACGCCGCGGTGGTGGCCGCCCGGGACGGCCGGGTGGTGGCGTCCACGGACCTGTTGCTGGCCGGGCGTCACTTCCGCACCGACTGGTCGAGTGCCTACGAGATCGGCCGCAAGGCCGCCGCCGCCAATCTCGCCGACGTGGCCGCGATGGGGGCAGTGCCGACCGCGTTGCTGGTGGGTCTGGCGGCGCCGGCGGACCTGCCGACCGACTGGGCGGAGCGCCTCGTCGACGGCATGGCCGCCGAGTGCGCCGCGATGGGGGCCTCCGTGGTCGGCGGTGACATCGTCGGGTCCGACGTCCTGCTGATCGCCGTCACCGCTCTCGGCGATCTGGAAGGCCTGGACCCGGTGACCCGCACCGGGGCGCGGGCCGGCGACGTTGTGGCCGTGTGCGGGGCGCTGGGGGCCTCCGCGGCCGGACTGGCGGTGCTGCAGGCGGGTCGGGACGGTCACGAAGCGTTGGTGCAGGCACATCGCACGCCCTCGCCGCCGTACGAAGCCGGGCCGCAAGCCGCGCGGCTCGGTGCGCACGCCCTCATCGACGTCAGTGACGGACTGCTCGCCGACCTCGGCCACATCGCCCGCGGCAGTGGTGTCGCCATCGATCTCGACAGTGCCGCGTTCGTCCCGTCGTCGGTGCTGGAGGCCGCCGCCGCGGACCTCGGTGCGTCCGCGCGCACCTGGATGCTGACCGGGGGAGAGGACCACGCACTGGCCGCGTGCTTCCCGCCCGAGGTCGACCTGCCGCCGGCGTGGCTGCGGGTCGGACGGGTCGAGGCGGGCGACGGGGTCACCGTCGACGGCGCGGTCGTCGACGGTGCCGCCGGTTGGGACCACTTCCGATGAGCCGGCCCACCGGACAGGCACCGCCTCGAGTGCTGACGATCGCCGGCTCGGACTCCGGTGGTGGCGCCGGGATCCAGGCCGACCTCAAGACGGTCCTCGCCCTCGGCGGCCACGGCATGAGCGTGCTCACCGCGATCACCGCGCAGAACTCGGTCGGTGTGCAGGGGGTGTGGGAACTGCCCGTCGAGGCGGTCGTCGCGCAGTTCCGCTCGGTCGTCGACGACATCGGCGTCGATGCGGTGAAGACCGGGATGCTCGCCTCGCCGGCCCTCGTCGAGGCGGTCGCGGACCTGCTGGTCCCGTTGCACGCGGCCGGCGTGCCGATCGTCGTGGACCCGGTCGCGGTCTCCAAGCACGGCGATGCGTTGCTGGCCCCGGAGGCGCTCGAGACCGTCCGCACCCGCTTGATCCCGCTCGCCACCGTCGTCACCCCGAACCTCGACGAGGCCGCCGCGCTCACCGGCAAGGAGTACTCGAGCGAGGCGGATCTGCGGCCCGCGGCCGAGGCCGTGCACGCCTTCGGTCCGGCCTGGGTGCTGGTGAAGGGTGGTCATCTGCCCGGTGATGCCGTCGATCTGCTCTTCGACGGCCGGGACGAGCACACCTTCCGTGCCCCGCGGTTGGACAACCGGCACACCCACGGCACCGGCTGCACGTTGGCGAGCGCGATCGCGGCCCGCCTCGCCGCCGGGGATGACCCGGTGTCGGCGGTGCGGGCCGCGAAGGCTTACGTCACCCGTGCGTTGGAGCGGGGCTTCGCCCTCGGATCAGGGATCGGCCCGGTCGATCACGGTTGGACGCTGCGCGACTGACGCAGCGTCCGTTCCGTGGCGCCCTTTCGCAGCGTCAGTGGCAGCCGAGCATGCCGCGGAGCGCGAAGACCGGGTCGACGCCGAGCTTGGTGTTGCCGGTCTCCTCGCCCGCGAGGGCCGGCGCCACCTCGGCGACGGCCTCGGGGTAGTCGCCCTCGGCGTACTCCGCGGTGAACTCGTCGACGCGGAGCAGCCCATAGCCCAGGATCGGCCGGAACTGGGCGTCGAACAGAACGCGATAGGCGTCCTCACGCGCGCGGGCAGGGCTCGCGGGCTCACGACACCCTCATGTCCGGCACAGCGTCGATCGTGACACCCGAGTTCGACGGCGGCACCTACTTCCGCGGGACGTCATCCCGTAGGGGCGGATGTCAGCCCTCCTGCGGGCCGACATGCGCCCGCCGGGGCTGACAGATTCCCGCTGGCTTCGGCGCAAACAAACCGCCCGGCGCGGTGGGCCGGGCGGTTCGGGAAGAGCGGGGACTAGCGGGTGACCTTGCCCGCCTTGATGCACGAGGTGCAGACGTGGAGGCGCTTGCGCGTCCCGCCGACGAGCGCGCGAACCGTCTGAATGTTCGGGTTCCAGCGGCGCGAGGTCCGGCGGTGCGAGTGGGAGATGCTGTTGCCGAAGCTCGGGCTCTTGCCACAGACCTCACAGTTGGCGGCCACGATGATGCTCCAAACAGCTCGTACGGACGTTCGGGAATGAGCCCGGACTTCCGGACCGAGGAGTCAGGGTAGCCGAGGGCCCACCCGAGGAGCCAATTGGGCGACGCCGACCCGCGCGTCCACGCACCTCCCGGAGGGCGTCGGTGCCCCGCATTACTGTGCCGACCGTGGCGCTGAACGCTCACCATCCCCTCGGCGAGGTACTCGCCAAGGTCGTCTCCGACGCCACCGCCAAGAAGCTGGCCAAGAACCTCGACCTGCACACCGTCGGGGATCTGCTGCGGCACTACCCGCGCCGTTACGAGAAGCGCGGCGAGCTGACGCCTTTGGCGCGCGCTGGACGTCGGCCAGAACGTCACGGTCCAGGCCGAGGTGAAGTCCGCGGTCACCCGCCGGATGAAGAACCGGCCGGGGGTGATCCGCGAGGTCGTCGTCACCGATGGCCGGAGCGACCTCAAGCTGACCTTCTTCGGCAAGGGCAACTGGACGACGGGCGACAAGCTGCTGCCCGGCGCCCGGGGGCTCTTCTCCGGCACCGTGAGCCAGTTCAAGCAGGACCGGCAGCTGACGCAGCCCGCCTTCGAACTGCTCGGGGACCCTGACGATCCGGACTCCGCGGCCGATGCCGACGCGTTCATCGACGAGCTGATCCCGATGTATCCCGCGACGGCGGCGGTGCCGAGCTGGGCCATCCGCAACCACGTCCGGGCCGCCCTCGAGGCGCTCGACGGCGTGCCGGACCCGCTGCCCGAGCGCGTCCGCAAGGCCGAGCAGCTCATCCCGCTCGGGGAGGCGCTGCGGCTGATCCACCGCGGCGAAGGACTACGCGCAGGTAGGCGCGGCCAGGAAGCGGCTGAAGTGGGACGAGGCCTTCGTTCTCCAGGTCGCGCTGGCACAACGCCGGGCCGCGAACCGGGCCCTGCCGGCCACGCGCCGCGTCGCGGCCAAGGACGGACTGCTCGCCACCTTCGACGCGAACCTCCCGTTCGAGCTGACCGCGGGCCAGCGCGAGATCGGGAACGAGATCTTCATGGACCTCGCGCGCGAGCACCCGATGCACCGCCTGCTGCAGGGCGAGGTCGGCTCGGGCAAGACGCTGATCGCGCTGCGGGCGATGCTCGCGGTGGTCGACGCCGGTGGCCAGGCAGCGCTGCTCGCGCCGACCGAGGTGCTCGCCCAGCAGCACTTCCGCTCGCTGACGGCGATGCTCGGTCCGCTCGCGGCGGGCGGTCAGCTCGGCGGCTCGGAACACGGCACCCGGGTCGCTCTGCTCACCGGTTCGATGACGGCGCCCGCCCGCAAGCGCTCGCTGCTGGAGACGGTCTCGGGCGAGGCCGGGATCGTCGTCGGCACGCACGCCCTGATCCAGGACAAGGTCGATTTCTTCGACCTGGGCCTGGTCGTGGTCGACGAGCAGCACCGCTTCGGGGTCGAGCAGCGCGACGCGTTGCGCGCGAAGGGCGCGACCCCGCCGCACCTGCTCGTCATGACGGCGACGCCGATCCCGCGCACCGTGGCCATGACGGTGTTCGGCGACCTCGACGTCTCGACGCTGACGGAGCTGCCGGTCGGACGGTCGCCGATCGCCACGCATGTCGTGCCGGTCACGAGAAGCGAGCGCTTCCTGAAGCGGACCTGGGATCGGATCCGTCGAGGAGGTCGAGAAGGGCCACCAGGCGTACGTGGTGTGCCCCCGGATCGGGGACAACGACGCCGGCGCCGACTTCGAGGACGGCGACGACCCGCCGCCGGACCTGGAGTCGACGAGGCGTCCGGCCGCCGCGGTGACCCAGATCGCGGAGATGCTCGTCACCGGCCCGCTGAGCACGCTGCGCGTCGGCATCCTGCACGGGCGCCTCCCCGTCGAGGAGAAGGACGCCGTCATGTCCGCGTTCATCCGGCGCGAACTCGACGTCCTCGTGGCCACGACGGTCATCGAGGTCGGCGTCGACGTCCCGAACGCGACGGTGATGGCCGTCGTCGACGCCGACCGTTTCGGCATCTCGCAGCTGCACCAGCTGCGCGGCCGCGTCGGGCGTGGGAGCGCGCCCGGGCTGTGCCTGCTGCTCAGTGAGGCGCCCGAGGCGAGTCCCGCCCGGGAACGCCTCGACGCGGTGGCGTCCACGAACGACGGCTTCGCGCTCTCGCAGCTGGACCTCGAGGCCCGCCGGGAGGGCGACGTTCTGGGCACCTCGCAGTCCGGCCGCCGCTCCAGCCTGCGGATGCTGCAGGTGGTCAAGGACGCCGAGGTCATCGCCGACGCGCGGATCGCCGCCACCGCGGTGGTCGAGGAGGACCCGGAGCTGACCGACCACCCGGCGCTGAAATCCGCTCTCGCGGATCTGCTGGACGAGGAGCGCGCCGGCTACCTCGAAAAGGCATGACGCGCCCCGACCAGAATCGTCGGCGGCACCGCCGGGGGACGCCGGCTCGCGGTCCCGCCAGGCAAGGACACCCGCCCGACCTCCGACCGGGCGCGGGAGGCGCTGTTCTCGGCCCTGGAGGCGATGACCGGCGGACTGTCCGGCACCAGGCGTGCTCGACCTGTACGCCGGCAGCGGCGCGGTCGGGCTGGAGGCGCTCTCCCGCGGCGCGGCCCGGGCCGTGCTGGTCGAGTCCGACCCCAAGGCCGTCCGGGTCCTGCGCGAGAACGTCGCCGCGCTCGGTCTGCCGGGGGCCCAGGTGCATCCCGCGCCCGGTCGCCGCCGCGCTCGCCGACCCGCCCCCCGAGCCGTTCGACCTGGTGTTCGCCGACCCGCCGTACGCCCTGCCCGCCACCGAGCTGGCGGCGCTGCTCAGCGTGGCCGCAGAGCGTGGCTGGATCGCTCCGGACGCCGTCGTGGTGGTCGAGCGGGCCACCCGGGACCCGGGGTGGATCTGGCCGAACGGGCTGGTCGCGGACCGCGATCGCCGGTACGGCGAGGCCACCCTCTGGTACGCCCGGGCGGGGGCGATTTCCGGCTGACCCCGGGTCAGGGGCACACTGACCCCGTGCGCAGCTGCATCTGCCCCGGGTCCTTCGACCCCGTGACGAACGGTCACCTCGACGTCATCGTGCGAGCCGCCAAGCTCGCCGACGAGGTCGTGGTCGGTGTCCTGGTCAACCGCAACAAGCAGGGCCTGTTCACGCTCGAGGAACGCATGGAGATGCTGCGACTCGCGCTGAAGGACTACCCGAACGTGCGGATCGACAGTTTCGACGGCCTGCTCGTCGACTACTGCAAGCGGCACGACATCCCGGCGATCGTGAAGGGACTGCGGGTGGTCGGCGACTTCGACTACGAGCTGCAGATGGCCCAGATGAACCACACGCTCACCGACGTCGAGACCCTGCTGGTCGCGACCAACCCCCTCTACAGCTTCCTGTCCTCCTCGCTGGTCAAGGAGGTCGCGAACAACGGGGCCGACATCACCGGGTTCGTGCCGGACGTCGTGCTCGACCCGCTCCTGCAGCGCCTGGCCGAGCGCCGCAAGGAGCAGGGGCGCTAGATGTCGAGGGGCAAACCCGTCGACGTCCACGCCAAGCTCGCGGAGCTGCAGGAGCTGGTCGCGAAGGCGAAGGCGATGCCGCTCTCGGCGTCCTGCCTGGTCAACCGGGCCGAGGTGCTGGCCCGGATCGCCGAGATCGAGGCGGCCCTGCCGCGCCAGCTCTCCGAGGCCGAGAGCGTGCTCGCGGACGCTGACGCCGTCGTCGCCGAGGCCCGGGAACAGGCCGTGATGGTGCTCGCCGAGGCCGCCGTCGAGCGCGACCGCCGCCTGGAGCAGACCCACGAGGGTGCCGAGGCCACCGCCTGGGCCGCCCAGATCCGGGCCGAGGCCGAGGCCGACGCCGACCACCCGGATGACCGAGGCCGACGACTACGTCGACTCCCGGCTCGCCCATTTCGAGGTGATCCTGGAGAAGACCCTCGAACTGGCCCGCCGGGGCCCGGACCCGACCGCCGACCCGACCGCGCACCTCGCGGAGCTGTCCAGCTCGCTGGAGCGGACCCTGACCGCGGTTCGGCGGGGCCGGGACCGCCTGGCCGGCAAGCACCACATGGAGGAACTCGGCGAGCACCTGGCCGCGCTGGAGGAGGACCCGCTGAGGGCCGCGGACGACCTGCCGGACGCGATCCGGGACCCCCTGCCGGACCGCTGACCGACACCCGGAGCAGGCACGGGTTTTTGTCCCGGCCCCCGGCTCGGGTAACCTTCCCGACGGTCTTGATGACCGCGACGCGCCATGCCCGAAGAGACTCAGAAAACCCAGCATCTCGACCCGCACTCTCCATTTGTGCTCGACGTCCACCGGCTAGCCCGGCGGCCGGGGTCGATGCTCAAGGTCGTCCGAACTGTTCCGGCACCGGCGGATCTCGGTCTTGTTGAGGTCATCGGCGTGCCCGAGGGTGCCGACGTCGAGCTGGATCTGAAGCTCGAAGCGGTGGTCGAGGGCGTGCTCGTGTCGGGAACGGCACGGGCGCCGCTGGCGGGTGATTGCGTGCGCTGCCTGGATCCACTGACCGACGAGGTCGAGGTGGAGTTCGCGGAGCTGTTCGTGGCACCCGGCAACGACGGTGATGACGAGACCCTCTGGCTGCAGGGCGATTTGCTCGACCTGGAGCCGGTGGTGCGGGACGCGGTGGTGCTCACGCTGCCGCTCCAGCCGCTGTGCGAGGAGGACTGCCCCGGCTTGTGCGCCCAATGCGGCGCGCGACTGGCGGACGAACCCGAGCACGGACATGCCGACGTCGACCCCCGCTGGGCGGCGCTGGAAAAGCTCGTCCAGCCGGACGAGTAGGTACCGGACAGGAGATCAGGACAAGTGGCCGTTCCCAAGCGCAAGATGTCGCGCAGCAACACGCGAGCTCGCCGCGCGAACTGGAAGGCGACGGCGCCGACGCTGGCCACCTGCGACCGCTGCCGTGAGCCCAAGCTCCCGCACGTCGCGTGCCCGACCTGCGGCACCTACAACCGGCGCCAGGTCCGGTTCGGCGACTAACTCGCCCCCATGAGCTCGACCCCGACCACCTCGACTCCGGACGCGCTCGCGCACGCCCTGGAGGAGCGGCTCGGGGTGGCGCTGTCCGAGCCGCTGCTGGTCCGCGCGCTCACGCACCGCTCCTTCGCCTACGAGCACGGCGGGCTGCCCACCAACGAGCGGCTGGAGTTCCTCGGGGACTCCGTGCTCGGCCTGGTGGTCACCGACGCGCTCTACCACCGTCACCCCGACCTGCCCGAGGGCCAGCTGGCCAAGCTGCGCGCCGCTGTGGTCAACATGCGCGCCCTGGCCGACGTCAGCCGCAGTCTGAAGCTGGGGGAGTTCCTCCGGCTCGGCCGCGGCGAGGAGGGCACCGGCGGGCGGGACAAGTCCTCGATCCTGGCCGACACTCTTGAAGCCCTGATCGGCGCCGTCTACCTCGACCGGGGCCTGGGCGAGGCCTCAGAGCTGGTCCACCGGCTCTTCGACCCGCTGATCGAGTCCTCCTCGCACCTCGGCGCCGGCCTGGACTGGAAGACGAGCCTGCAGGAGCTGACCGCCACCATCGGGCTGGGCGTGCCGGAGTACGTGGTCAGCGAGAGCGGTCCGGACCACGAGAAGACCTTCCAGGCCAGTGCGCGGGTGGCCGGTGGCGACTACGGGTCCGGTTCCGGCCGCAGCAAGAAGGAGGCCGAGCAGCAGGCGGCCGAGGCGGCCTGGACGTACCTCACCCAGGCCTACGCCGCCCAGCTCGCCGGCGAGACGCCGGCTGCGTCGGCCTGAGCCGACGCGGCCCCTGAAAGCCGACTGACCGCGCGTGCCGGAGCTGCCCGAGGTCGAGGTCGTCCGCCGCGGCGCCGCCTCCTTCGCCGTGGGGCGCACCATCGCCGCCGCCGAGGTCCACCACCCGCGTGCGGTCCGCCGGCATGTCGCCGGGGGAGCGGACCTGGCCGACCGGCTCGCCGGCGTGACCGTCACCGGGGCCGACCGCCGCGGGAAGTTCCTCTGGCTACCCCTGGACTCCGGGGAGGCCCTGCTCGTCCACCTCGGGATGAGCGGCCAGTTGCGCGTTCAGCCGCCGTCCGCGCCCCCGGAGAAACACCTGCGGGTACGGCTGGCCTTCGCCGACGGCGGTCCCGACCTGCGCTTCGTCGACCAGCGCACGTTCGGCGGCCTGTCCGTCGAGCCGCTGGTTCCGGGCCGCGGCGGGCTGACCGTGCCGCAGTCGGTCGCCCACATCGCGCTGGACCCGCTGGAGCCCGGTTTCGACGGCGACGCCTTCCGCGCCGCGCTGCGCGCCAAGCGCACCGGCATCAAGCGGGCCCTGCTGGACCAGACGCTGATCAGCGGCATCGGCAACATCTACGCCGACGAGGCGCTGTGGCGGGCGCGGCTGCACTACGCGCGACCGACCGAGACGCTGCGGGTGCCCGAGATCGACCGCGTGCTCGCCGGCGCGGTGGAGGTGATGACCGCCGCGCTGGCCGCCGGCGGGACCTCCTTCGACAGCCTCTACGTCAACGTCAACGGCGAGAGCGGGTACTTCGACCGGTCCCTGGACGTGTACGGCCGCGAGGGCCTGCGACTGCGCCCGGTGCGGATCGGCGATCCGGCGCGACGCCTTCATGAACCGATCCGTCGTATTCGTGCCCGCGCTGCCAGCCCCGACCCAGACGGGCCCATTGGTAGGCGGCACTGTCGGTCGCGAGATGGGGCCGTCCCGGTGGGAAATGAACTTGATACACATCGGGGCTATTTCTCCCCTTGCGTCCCAGTCAGGGCTCGGTCATGATCACGGCAGATAGCCGCTCCCCGGCGCGATCAAGGACCTTCGGCCCTTGACTGCTAGGTCCTCTGACCTGCGAAAACGCGCCACACGGGTCGACCGGCACCGATGGCTTGACCTCAAGAGGCTCTGGTGCGACCCTTGAGAGGACCCCGCCCTGCTCAGGCCCACATTCTGGTGCCCGGACGTCGGCGGAAGTATCTGTCGGTTACTAGCTGGTTTCTCAGCGTGGAGGACCCCACGATGGCAAAGGCGCTTTTCGGACACGTAGGCGGTCCGGACCCGCGCATGCTCAACGAAATGCGACGGATGCAGCGACGCATCGACGAACTCGAGGCTGAGCTGTTGCGCGTGCGTACCGAGAACGATGCTCTGGCGGCGGAACTGCACCGGGGCGACCTTCTTACGGTCTCGCTTCAGGAGCCGGCTCTGACCTGAGCTCCTCAGTTTCACCCTCAGGGGACGCCTTCCGGGCGTCCCCTTCTTTTGCCCAGGACCGGCGTCGGCGGGCGCGAACTTGTCCGATCGTCCAAAGATCCGCGCCCGCTGCGCCTGATCAGATTCCCGGCGTGACCTATTTCGCATTCACTCGTTGAGACCAGCAGAGAGAGGTCGATGGCCACCACGGCACCGACTGCTCTCGGTGGAGGACTTCGGTTCTGGTCCTGACCCCATGGCGCTGGCGGGCGCGCGGGGCACAGGCCATCCACCGGGAAACCTCTCTCGCGGCTCTCGTCCTCGGACGGGCAGTCGCTGGGCGGTCGGTCGGCGGGCCTGACCGCCCCCACAGCGCGATGGGTGCTCGCAGGCGGGCGCGAGCACCCATCGCTCATTCATTGGCGGCCTCCGGCCGCGTCGCGCTCGCTGGCGGGCACGGGCAGTGCGGCGGCGTTGGGGCGCAGGCTTCAGATCATCGTTGTGACCGGTGAGGTCTGATTCGCCTCAGAGACAGCCTCAGAAGTCACAACCTTGATCGTGGGCCTTCGTCCACAGCTCGATCCCAGCCCTTGGGCTGTCCACAGGAGCGGGCGCGGGCGTCTCCGAGCCGGCCCACCGGACGGCGGTGACCTCAGGCCGGGTGCTGGCGATCGGCAACGGTGGCTATGCGCTGCCCGGCACAGACCCGGCGCCCTGCGGCAGCCCAGTGACGGGATCGACGTGACCGTCCGGCCGGGGAGTCGCCCTGACGCAGCAGGGATCCGCGTGCACCGCGCGCGTGTGCGTCCCGACGAGATCGACTTTCAGTTGCCCATCACGAACTTCCTTCGCACTGCGGTCGACTGCGGGCGTTCGCTGCCGTTCCCCGATGCGGTCGGCGTCCTCGACAGCGCCATGCAGAACGGGCGCGTGAAGTTGGCGGCGCGCCGTCGCGCACGCCGACCGGCTCGCCGGGTCCCCGCTCGAATCCGCCCTGCGCCCACTTCTGCGCGCACTGGATGTGCATCTGGAGAGCCAGGTGGAGATCCCGGATATCCGCAGCCCCGTCGACTTCGTCCTCAACGGTTGGCTCGTCGTGGAGGCCGACGGTTACGAATTTCACCGCGCACGGGCGGACTACCGGAACGACCGCGAGCGGGGACATCAGCTGGCGGTGCTCGGATACACGCTGCTCCGGTTCACCTACGAAGACGTCATGGGGCGGCCCAGGAGGCCGGAGATCATGGTTGATACAGCTGAGGTCGAATCCGGCGCTGGCAGTGCCTCACCAGTCACAACGTTGATCGCTGGCCTACGCCGGCCCCGCGTGGTGTCAGGTCGTAGGCGTGAACTTCAGCGGCAGCACCACGGGGCCGACGAAGCCGCTGAGTTCCGGGCGGTAGACGGGTTCGCCGTCGAGGGCGAGGTCGGGCATGCGCTGGGCGAGGAGGGGGAGGGCCTCCAGCATCTCGGCGCGTGCGAGGTAGGCGCCGAGGCAGTAGTGGGTGCCGTGGCCGAAGGCGAGGTGGGGCTCGCGTTCGGCGGTGATATCAAAAGGAAGGGCTTCACCCGCGGTGCCTGATTCGGACTGGGCCAGGGCGGCGAAGAGCCAGATGCGGGTGCCGGCAGCCAGGTGAAGGTCGCGGTACTCGACGTCGGTCGGCGCGATGCGCCACAGGATCGGGTCGACCGGGTTGTAGCGGATCATCTCCTCGACGGCGGCCGGCGCGAGTTCGGGCTTGTCGCGCAGCAGGGCCCACTGGTCGGGGTGCTCGGTGAAGGTGGCCAGGCCGAGGGCGATCTGGTTGCGCGTGCTGTCCTGGCCGCCGAGGACGAGCACGGTCACCATGGCGCGAATCTCGTCCTGGCTGAGGCGGTCGTCGCCGTCGCTGGCGGCGACCAGGACGGAGAGCAGGTCGTCGCCCGGCTGCGCTCGGCGCTCGGCGCACAGTTCGTCGGTGGCCGCGCAGATGCCGTTGATGGCGTCGGCCAGGCGGTCGTGGTTGGCCGCGACGTCGTAGCTGAGCAGCAGCGCGACGTCCTGGCCCCAGCGCAGGAAGTCCGGCTGCATGGACTCGGGGATGCCGAGCAGGTGGAACATCACCCGGGGCGGGAACAGGTCGGAGAACTGCGACATGAACTCGCACCGGCCGTCGCCGGCGAACCCGTCGATCAGTTCCTCGGCGATCTCGCGGATCCGGCCACGCAGCAGCTCGACCTTGGAGGGCGCGAACGCCGGGTTCACGAGGCGGCGCAGCCGGTGGTGGTCCGGACCCTCGATGTTGAGGACCAGGCGGGCCCACATGTCGGCGACCGGGCCGTCGGTGATGCCCTGGGCGACCATGTGCTCGGTGCCGCCGGAGTGGTGCAGCCGCCGGTCGTTCTGCATGGCGTGGCAGTCCTCGGCGGTGAGGATCGCGGGCCCGAGCGGGGTGGTGGCGTACCAGTGCTGGGCCGCCGCGGCGCGGACCTCGGGGGACAGCACCCGGAAGGTGGGGGAGAACAGGTCGATGGCGGCAGGACCGGCGGTCGTGGTCATGGGGGAGGGCCTTCCGGTCGGCGGCTGCGGCGCGGGTGGGTGGCCGGACCCTAGAACGGGGCCGGTGCGCCCCGTAACCCTTCATCCCGACGACAAATCCCGGACCGTTCAGCGCATTCGCACAATCTCCCTTCGGGCCTTCTCCACAGGGGGTGGTCGGGCCAGTCACGCGTCGTCCCCAGGGGTGGACGCGGGCGTGGATCAGGCGCTCCACAGGCTGTCCACCGGGCGTCCACAACGACGCTTCTGAGGCCACATCTGTCCCTTCAGTACCGCCCCCGCGCGCCGTTCTAAAGGGTCGTTCCGGGGCGCTATGGTCGATCGGCAAGTAGCCAGAAAGGCGACCCTGGGGGACGAGCGCGTGCACCTGAAAAGCCTCACCGTCAAGGGTTTCAAGTCCTTTGCGTCGGCGACGACGCTGCGCTTCGAACCGGGCATCACGTGCGTCGTCGGGCCCAACGGTTCGGGCAAGTCCAACGTGGTCGACGCCCTCGCCTGGGTGATGGGCGAGCAGGGCGCGAAGTCGCTGCGCGGCGGCAAGATGGAGGACGTCATCTTCGCCGGCACCGCCGGCCGGCCGCCGCTCGGGCGGGCCGAGGTCGCGCTCACCATCGACAACTCCGACGGCGCGCTCCCGATCGAGTACACCGAGGTGACGATCTCGCGGACGCTGTTCCGCAACGGCGGCTCCGAGTACGCCATCAACGGCGACGCCTGCCGGCTGCTCGACATCCAGGAACTGCTCTCCGACTCCGGCATCGGCCGCGAGATGCACGTCATCGTCGGCCAGGGCCAGCTCGACGCCGTGCTCACCGCGGACCCGGAGGCCCGGCGCGGGTTCATCGAGGAGGCGGCCGGCGTCCTCAAGCACCGCAAGCGCAAGGAGAAGGCGCTGCGGAAGCTGGAGGCGATGCAGGCCAACCTGACCCGCGTCTCCGACCTGATCACCGAGCTGCGCCGTCAGCTCAAGCCGCTGGGCAAGCAGGCCGAGGTGGCCCGCCGGGCCCAGGTGGTGCAGGCCGACCTGCGCGACGCCCGGCTGCGGCTGCTGGCCGACGACCTGATCTCGTTCAAGAGTTCGCTGGAGGCCGAGGTCGCCGACGAGACCGCGCTGCGGGCCCGGCAGGCCGAGGTCGAGGAGGCGCTGGCCACCGGCCGCGCCGAGGAGTCCCGCCTCGAGGCCGCGCTGGCCGAGGCCGCGCCGTCGTTCACCCGCGCCCAGGAGACCTGGTACCGGCTCTCCGCGCTGCGGGAACGCTTCCGCGGCACGGCCGGGCTGGCGGCCGAGCGGGCCCGCCACCTCGCCGACGAGCCGGAGGAGGCGCGCGCCGGCCGCGACCCGGAGGACCTGGAGCGCGAGGCCGCGGAGGTCCGCGCCCAGGAGGCCGAGCTGGTCTCCGTCGTGGAGGCGGCCCGCGAGGGTCTGGCCCAGGCCGTCGCCGCCCGCCAGGCGGAAGAGGCGGCGCTGGCCGCCGAGGAGAAGCGCCTGGCCGGGGTCGTCCGCGCGGCCGCCGACCGCCGCGAGGGCCTGGCCCGGCTGCAGGGCAAGGTCAACGCGATGCGCAGCCGCGCCGGAGCGGCTGAGGCCGAGATCGGCCGGCTGGCCAGCGGACTCGCCGACGCCCGCACCCGGGCCGAGGCGGCCCGGGCCGACCTCACCGGGCTGGAGCAGGCCGCGGCCGGGCTCGACGCGGGCGAGATCGGCCTGGACGAGGCCTACGAGCAGGCCGCCAACGCGCTCGCCGCCGCCGAGGAGCGCGTGACCGCGTTGCAGGCGGAGGAACGGACCATCGAGCGGGAGCGGACCGGCCTGGTCGCCCGCAAGGAGACCCTGGAGCTGGGCCTGGCCCGCCGCGACGGCGCGGCCGTGGTGCTCGGCGCCGACGGCCTGCCCGGGGTGCTCGGCTCGGTCGCCGCGCTGCTCACGGTCGAGCACGGGTACGAGACCGCGGTGGCCGCGGCGCTGGCCGGGGTGGCCGACGCCGTCGCGGTGGAGTCGGTCGACGCCGCCGTCGCTGCCCTGCGCCACCTCAAGGAGGCCGACGGCGGTCAGGCCGAACTGGTCGTCGGCGGCGCCCCGGCCGAGGCCGCCCCGCGGCCGGCGCTGCCCGCCGACGCGCGCTACGTGCTCGACCTGATCCGCGCCCCTGCCGCGCTGCAGGGTGCGCTGGAGGGCATGGTCGGCTCCTGCGTCGCGGTCGAGACACTCGAGGACGCCCGTCGCCTGGTCAACGCCCAGCCCCGGCTCCGGGCCGTGACCCGTTCCGGCGACACGCTGGGTTCGGACCGCGCCCGCGGCGGCTCCGCCAGTGCGCCGAGCCTGCTGGAGATTCAAGCCTCCGTCGACGCGCTCGGCCAGCAGATCGAGGAGGCCGACCGCACCGTCGAGCGGCTGAGCGCCGAGCTCGTCGCCGCCCAGGACACCAAGCTCGCCGCCGCCGAGGCCGAGCAGGCCGCCCTGGCCCGCCTCCACGAGTCCGACGCCAGCATGGCCGCGGTCGCCGAGCAGCTGGGCCAGCTGGGCGCGGCGGCCCGGAGCGCCGACGCCGAGTCCGAACGGCTGGCCAAGTCGATCCGCGTGGCCGAGGAGTCCCGCGACGCCGACCTGGCCGGTCTGGCCGAGCTCGAGGCCCGGCTGGCCGAGGCCGAGCGCGAGCCGGACGAGCATGACGACGACCCGGAGGAGCGCGAGCGCCTCGCGGGGGCCTGCGTGGCCGCCCGGCAGGCCGAGATGGACGCCCGGCTCGCGCTGCGCACCGGCGAGGAGCGGGCGCGGGCGCTGTCCGGACGCGCCGAGTCGTTGGCCCGGGCGGCCGAGGCCGAGCGGGCCGCCCGCGAACGCGCCGCCCGCCGGCGCCTCGAGCGGGAACGGGGCGGCCGGGTGGCTCGCGCCGTCGCCATCGCCGCCGACTACAGCCTCGCGTCGCTGGAGACCTCATTGACCGCGGCCGGTGCCGAACGCGACGCCGCGGACGCGCGTCGGAGCGTGGCGGAGACCGCCTTGGCCTCGCAGCGCGGTTCGCTGCGTGAGCTCGCGGCCGAGCTCGAGCGGCTCACCGACTCGGTGCACCGCGACGAGGTGGCCCGTGCCGAGCACCGGATGCGCATCGAGGTGCTGGAGAACCGCGCCCTCGAAGAGCTCGGTGTCGCCCCGGACGTGCTGGTCGCCGAGTACGGCCCGGACCAGCCGGTGCCGGTCCTGCCCGAGCCGGGTCCGGACGGGCAGCTCCCGCCGCTCGATCCGGACGTCCCGCTGCCGACCGTGGCGTTCTCGCGGCCCGAGCAGGAGAAGCGCCTGCGCGCCGCGGAGCGGGCGCTGGCCCTGCTCGGCCGGGTCAACCCGCTCGCGCTGGAGGAGTTCGCGGCGCTGGAGGAGCGTCACCAGTTCCTGTCCGAGCAGCTGGAGGACCTCAAGAACAGCCGCCGCGACCTGCTCACCGTCATCAAGGAGGTCGACGACCGGGTCCAGGCCGCCTTCGCCGAGGCGTTCGCCGACACCGCCCGCGAGTTCGAGGGCGTGTTCTCGCGGCTGTTCCCGGGCGGCGAGGGCCGGCTGATCCTCACCGATCCCGAGGACATGCTGACCACCGGCGTCGACGTCGAGGCCCGCCCGCCGGGTAAGAAGGTCAAGCGACTCTCGCTGCTCTCCGGCGGCGAGCGCTCGCTGGTGGCGGTGGCGCTGCTGGTCTCGATCTTCAAGGCCCGCCCGAGCCCGTTCTACGTGCTCGACGAGGTCGAGGCCGCGCTGGACGACACCAACCTCGGGCGCCTGATCCAGATCATGGAAGAGCTGCGCGACTCGAGCCAGCTCATCGTGATCACGCACCAGAAGCGCACCATGGAGGTCGCCGACGCGCTCTACGGCGTCTCCATGCGCGGCGACGGTGTGACGACGGTGATCAGCCAGCGGCTCCGGGAGGAGCAGCCCGCGTAATGGGCTCCGTCTGATGTCCAACGAGCCGATCGAGGCATACCTGTTCGACCTCGACGGCGTGCTGCGGGTCTGGGACGAGGCCGGGATCGCGGCCGTCGAGGCCCGGGCCGACCTGAAGCCCGGGCGCCTGGGCGCGGTCGCCTACGACCTGGACCGCTACGGCCCGGCGATGCTCGGCGAGATCACCGACAACGACTGGCGGGCCTCCGTGGTCGGGGCACTGGTCGAGGACGGCCTCGCGCCGGACGTCGCCGTCGACGTCGTCCTGGACTGGAGCGCGGATCTGGGCCGGGTGGACCCGGAGGTCGCCGAGATCGTCGCCGGCATTCGGCAGTCCGGGGGACAGGTCGCGCTGGTCGTCAACTCCACCGACCGCCTCGAGCTCGACCTGGTGGTGCTGGGCCTGGACGCGGCGGTCGACACCGTCGTCAGCTCGGCCCGGACCGGGATCGCGCTGCCGGATGCGGCGATGTACGAGATCGCGGCCGGGATCCTGGCCGTGCCGGCGCCGCGCTGCGCGTACGTCGGGCCGCACGCCGAGTTGGTTGCCGGGGCGGAGCGGATCGGCATGACGGGGCACCTGTACGACGGCGTGTCCGGCCTGCGTGCCACCGTCGAAGCGCTCTCGGCTCGCTGAGAGACTGTCCGGGCTCTCAGAGCACCGGTACGAGAACGTCCGCCTAGCCCGGGGTGTGTAGTGGATGTCCTGATCGTCACGACTGTGGTCGTGCTGCTCGTCTGTGCGGCCATCGCCGGGCTGGTGGTGCCCGCCCTCAAGCGGCAGGCCCCGCCGCGGATCCCGGAGGCACCGGAACCGGGCACGATCGCTCCGCCCGCGCCGACCGAGGTCGTCGAGGCTCCCGAAGCACCGGTCGAGGTGCCCGTCGAGGCCCCGGCCGAGCCGGAGTTCGAGGTTCCGGAACCGACCGCCGGCCGGCTCACCCGGCTGCGCTCGCGGCTGGCGCGCTCGCAGTCCAGCCTCGGCAAGGGCCTGCTCACCCTGCTCTCCCGCGACGTGCTCGACGAGGCGACCTGGGAGGAGATCGAGGAGACGCTGCTCGGCGCCGACCTCGGTGTCGCGCCCACCCAGGAACTGGTCGAGCGGCTGCGCACCGAGGTCCGCGTCCGCGGCACCCGCAGCCCCGACGAGGTCCGCTCGCTGCTCCGCGCCGAGCTGCTGGCGCTGATCGGCGAGGACACCGACCGCAGCCTGCACGCGGTCCGCTGCCCGGACGAGCGGCCCTCGGTCACGCTCGTCGTCGGCGTCAACGGGACCGGCAAGACCACCACGACCGGCAAGCTGGCCCGCGTCCTCGTCGCCGACGGGCGCACCGTGCTGCTCGGGGCGGCGGACACCTTCCGCGCCGCGGCGGCCGACCAGCTCCAGACCTGGGGCGACCGGGTCGGCGCCAGGACGGTGCGCGGGCCCGAGGGCGGTGACCCGGCCAGTGTCGCGTTCGAGGCGGTCAAGCAGGCCGCGGGCGACGACGTCGACGCCGTGCTGATCGACACCGCCGGCCGGCTGCACACGAAGACCGGGCTGATGGACGAGCTGGGCAAGGTCAAGCGTGTGGTGGAGAAGCAGTCCCCGGTGCACGAGGTGCTGCTCGTCCTCGACGCGACCACCGGCCAGAACGGCCTGACCCAGGCCCGGGTCTTCGCCGAGGTCGTCGACGTCACCGGCATCGTGCTGAGCAAGCTCGACGGCACGGCCAAGGGCGGCATCGTCGTCGCCGTCCAGCGCGAGCTCGGGGTGCCGGTCAAGCTGGTCGGCCTCGGCGAAGGTGCCGACGACCTGGCGCCGTTCGACCCGGCCGCGTTCGTCGACGCCCTCCTCGACGGGTGACCGACGCTTGGCGATGTTGAGCCGTTATCCGGGGCGCCGCGAAGGCGGGGTCACACAGACGTAACACCGGTGCGGCATCGGTGATGTTCTCGAAACATCTCTCACGCACCCGCGAAACGGACGCGCGGAACCCTTCGGACCAGGACGCGACCGCGGACCGATAGCGCCGTGGTGATGAAGGGAGAGACCACCTATGCCCGAAGAACTTCCCACCTGGGATACCGGGGATACCGCGTGGATGCTCATCAGCTGTGCCCTGGTTCTTCTCATGACGCCAGGCCTGGCGTTCTTCTACGGCGGCATGGTCCGTATGAAGAGCGTGCTGAACATGCTGATGATGTCCGCTGCGGCCCTGGCGATCACGACGATCGTCTGGGTGCTCTACGGCTACAGCCTCGCGCTGACCGACGACCAGGGCAACGGGCTGATCGGCAGCCGCGACGCCTTCGGTCTCAATGACCAGATCTTCCTCGGCACCGAATGTGAGGAAGGCGTAGCCGACTGTGTGGCGCAGGCCCCCGCGCTCGCCGGGACCATCCCGGAGTCGGTGTTCGTCGCCTTCCAGTTGATGTTCGCGATCATCACCGTCGCCCTCATCAGCGGCGCGATCGCGGACCGGGCGAAGTTCGGCACCTGGTGCGTCTTCGTCTTCATCTGGGTCTCGCTGGTCTATGTCCCGGTCGCGCACTGGGTCTTCTACTTCGGTTCGGACACCAGCGTTCCGGGTTGGATCGTCGACTTCGGAGTGAACGACTTCGCCGGCGGTACAGCGGTGCACATCAACGCGGGCGCCGCCGCACTGGCGCTCGTCCTGATCATCGGCAAGCGCAAGGGTTGGCGCCGGGACCCGATGCGCCCGCACAACGTGCCGTTCGTGATGCTGGGTGCCGCGCTGCTCTGGTTCGGCTGGTTCGGCTTCAACGCCGGATCCGCGGTCGGCTCCAACGGCCTCGCCGGTGTCACCTTCCTCAACACCCAGGTAGCCACCGCGGCCGCCACGATCGGGTGGTTGGCCGTGGAGAAGATCCGGGACGGGCACTTCACCTCCCTGGGCGCCGCGTCCGGCATGGTTTCCGGACTGGTCGCGATCACCCCGGCCTGCAACACCGTCAACCCGATCGGCGCGATGGCGATCGGCCTGATCGCCGGCGCCCTGTGCTGCGCCTGCCTCACGCTCAAGTTCAAGCTCGGTTTCGACGACTCGCTCGACGTCGTGGCGGTGCACCTGGTGGGTGGCCTCGCAGGCACCCTGCTGATCGGTGTCTTCGCCACCTCCGACGCCCCGTTCGGTGTCGACGGTCTGCTCTACGGCGGCGACGCCGAGCAGCTCGGCCGGCAGGCGGTCGGTGCGTTCGCCGTGATGGGCTACTCGTTCGCCGCGACGCTGATCATCGGCTTCATCCTGCACAAGACGATGGGCTTTCGGATCGACGAGGAGGCCGAGCTCGAGGGCATCGACCTCACCTCGCACGGTGAGGCCGCCTACGAGCTCACCGCCATCGGAGCGCCGCAGGCGCGTCCGACCGGCGGTGGCGCCGGCCTCGGTCAGCACGCCGCACCGCCGCCAGTCGTCGGGGGCATGCCCGGCGCGAGCCCGAGGGTGGACGCATGAAGCTCCTGGTCGCAGTCATCAAGCCGTTCAAGCTCGACGACGTGCGCGGTGCCCTGGAGAAGTTCGGGGTGCAGGGCATGACGGTGAGCGAGGCCAGCGGGTACGGCCGCCAGCGGGGTCACACCGAGGTCTACCGGGGTGCCGAGTACACCGTTGACCTGGTGCCCAAGGTCCGTCTGGAGGTGCTGGTGGACGACGCCGACATCGCGGACGTGGTGGAGGTCGTGCTCAAGTCCGCGCAGACCGGCAAGATCGGTGACGGCAAGGTCTGGGTCATTCCTGTCGACACCGCAGTTCGGGTGCGCACCGGTGAGCGGGACATCGACGCTCTGTAGAAGCACCACCGAGGGGCCCGGTCCGCACGTCGGACCGGGCCTCTCGGCCGTTCGCACTGGGCAGGCTGAAGAACCGGTGTGAGCCACGCAACACAGACGTAACACGGGTGCAACATTGGTGATGATCCAGAAACATCTCTGTGACGCCCTGGAAACCCCACCTCGGAACCGTCGCGCCCACAGCGCGCGACGCGGAACCCGAGGAGGCCTCCACCATGCCGGAGATCAATGGCGCGGACACCGCCTGGGTGCTGGCCAGCACCGCGATGGTGGTGGTGATGACCTTCGGGCTCGCCGTCTTCTACGGCGGCATGGTCCGCGCGAAGAACGTGCTCAACACGATGATGATGGTCGTTGCGACGATCGCGATCCTCACCGTGGTGTGGTTCGGCTGGGGCTACAGCCTGGCCTTCAGCGAGGACGTCGGCGGCGGCCTGGTCGGCGGCTTCGACGAGGTCGGCATGACGAACACCATGACCGAGGCCTACGCCACGATTCCCAAGCCGCTGTTCGCGACCTTCCAGCTGACCTTCGCGCTGATCACCTGCGCGCTCGTGGCCGGCTCGATCGTGGACCGGGCGAAGTTCAGCGCCTGGTGCGTGTTCATCGTGTTCTGGACGACGGTGGTCTACGCGCCGATGGCGCACTGGATCTTCTACTTCGGCGAGGGTGTCGACGAGAACGGCGAGCTCATCGACCCGGGCTGGCTGGTGGACCTGGGGACACTCGACTTCGCCGGTGGCACAGCGGTGGAGATCTGTTCCGGGGCCTCCGGCCTCGCGCTCGCGCTGGTGATCGGGCGGCGCCTGGGCTGGAAGCGCGACCCGATGCGCCCGCACAACCTGACGATGGTCATGCTCGGCGCCGGCCTGCTCTGGTTCGGCTGGTTCGGCTTCAACGCCGGCTCGGCGCTCGGCGCCAACATGCAGGCCGCCCTGGCGCTGACCAACACCATGATCGCCGGCTCCCTCGCGATCATCGGCTGGATGCTGGTCGAGCGGTTCCGCGACGGCAGCTTCACCTCCTTCGGTGCCGCCTCCGGCGCCGTCTCCGGGCTGGTGGCCATCACGCCGTCCTGCGGATCGATCACCCCGCTCGGTGCCGGCGCGGTCGGCCTGGTCGCCGGGATCGTGTGCTGTTGCGCCATCGGCCTGAAGTACAAGGCGGGCTACGACGACTCGCTCGACGTGGTCGGCGTCCACCTGGTCGGCGGGATCGTCGGGCTGCTGATGATCGGCCTGCTGGCGAGCTCGCAGGCCACCGGCATCCTCACCGAGGACCCGAGCGACGGCATCGACGGGCTCTTCTACGGCGGCGGCCTGGACCAGATGGGCAAGCAGATCGTGGCCGTCGGCGCCGCCTTCGCGTGGGCCTTCGGCATGACCTACGTGATCGCGCTGCTCATCCACAAGACCATCGGCTTCCGGGTCAGCGAGGACGAGGAGGTCGGCGGTCTCGACCTCGCGATGCACGCCGAGACGGCCTACGAGTTCGGCGTGGCCGGGGCGAACACCGGCCGAATGGCCGCGTCGTCGCCCTCGGGTGGCTCAGGTGACGAATAATCAGGTTCCACCCCCGGTCGTTCGGGTCGCCGGTGCGGACAAGGACAGGAGAACTGGGCCATGAAGCTCGTCACTGCGGTGATCAAGCCCTTCAAGCTCGACGACGTCCGGGCCGCCCTGGAGCAACTGGGTGTGCACGGGATGACCGTGACCGAGGCCAGCGGGTACGGCCGCCAGCGCGGGCACACCGAGGTCTACCGGGGCGCTGAGTACGTCGTCGACCTGGTGCCGAAGGTCCGCCTGGAGGTGCTGATCGACTCCGCCGACACCGAAGCGGTGATCGCCGCGATCACCGCCGCCGCGCAGACCGGGAAGATCGGTGACGGCAAGGTGTGGGTCACCCCGGTCGAGGCCGTGGTCCGGGTCCGCACCGGTGAACGGGACATCGAAGCGCTCTGAGGACGACCGGAACTCCGTCGGCATCCCTTAACGTCGCGCCATGACCTACGCGCAGGCGCGAACCGAGCTGCTGGCGCGGGGCGAGCCCTACGGTCCGGGGCGTCGCGCGGCCCTGACCGACGCCGCGGACTCCTGGCTCGCCGAGCTGCTGACGGGCGCCACCGGAGGCGACGACTCCGGGGTCGCCCTGGTCGCGGTCGGCGGGTACGGGCGCCGGGAGATGGTGGCGGGCAGCGATCTCGACGTGCTGCTGCTGCACTCGCGCAAGCGCGGGATGAACGAGGTCGCCAACAAGATCTGGTACCCGATCTGGGACGACGGGATCAAGCTCGACCACTCGGTGCGCACCGTGGGCGAGGCGCGGTCGGTCGCCGCCGAGGACCTCAAGGCGCTGCTCGGCATGCTCGACATGCGGCACGTCGCCGGCGACGTCGGCCTGACCGAGCAGCTGCGCAGCACGGTCCTCGCGGACTGGCGATCCGCGGCCACCAACCGGCTGCCAGAACTGCACGCCTCCGCCGTCGAGCGGGACCGCGGCAACGGCGAGCTCGCCTTCCTGCTCGAGCCGGACCTCAAGGAGAGCCGCGGCGCCCTGCGTGACCTGGTGACCCTGCGCGCCGTGCAGGCCTCCTGGGTAGCCGACGTCCCGCACGCCCGGATCGCCCTCGCGCACGACCGGCTGCTCGACGTCCGGGACGCCCTGCACACCGTCACCGGCCGCAGCACCGACCGGTTGGTGCTGCAGGAGCAGGAGAACGTCGCCAGTGCGCTCGGGCTGCTCGACGCTGTCGCGCTGATGCGCTCGCTCGCCGAGGTGGGCCGCAACATCGCCTACGCCTCGGACATCACCTGGCGGCGGGTGGAGCAGGTGCTCGAGACCCGCACCCGCCGCTTCCGCATCCGAGGCACCGCCGGCAAGCCGCTACCGCGCACCCCCCTCGCCGACGGCGTCGTCCAGTCCGAGGGCGAGGCGGTGCTGGCCCGTGACGCCGACCCGGCCCGGGACCCGATCCTGGTGCTGCGGGCCGCGGCGGCTGCGGCGCAGGCCGGCATCCCGCTTTCGCCCGGCACCGTCGACCGGTTCGCCGCCACCACGAAGCGGCTGCCCGAGCCGTGGCCGGACGCCGCCCGCGAGCAGCTGGTCCGCCTGCTCGGGGCCGGCCGTCCCGCGGTCGCAGTGTGGGAGGCGCTCGACCTGGCCGGGGTGATCACGACCCTGCTGCCGGACTGGGCCCGGGTCAGCTGCCGCCCGCAGCGCAACGCGGTCCACCGCTTCACCGTCGACCGGCACCTGGTGGAGGCGGCGGCCAACGCCGCCGCCCTGACCCGCCGGGTGGCCCGCCCGGACCTGCTTCTCGTCGGCTGCCTGCTGCACGACATCGGCAAGGGCTGGCCCGGCAACCACAGCGTGGTGGGCGCGACGATCGTGCGCGACCTGGCGCCCCGCCTCGGCTTCTCCGAGCCGGACACCGACGTGCTCGTCATGCTGGTGACGCACCATCTGCTGCTGCCCGACACCGCGACCCGGCGCGACCTGGACGACCCCCGCACCCTCGAGGTGGTCGCCGAGGCGGTGGGCACGGTGGAGAACCTCGACCTGCTCGCCGCCCTGACCGAGGCCGACGCCCTCGCCACCGGGGCCGCGGCCTGGACGCCGTGGCGGGCGGAGCTGATCGCCTCCCTGGTGGAGAAGACTCGCGCGGTGCTCTCCGGCAAGCCGGTCCCGGTCTCGCCCGGGCTGTCCGAAGCCCAGCGCGCGCTGGCCCGCGAGGGCGTGATCGACGTGCACATCGGGGGACCGGAGGCCGGGTGCGCAGGAGGCGGGCACGATCGTCACCGTCGTCTCCCCGGACCGGATCGGGCTGCTGGCCACCGTCGCCGGCGTGTTCGGCGTGCACCGCCTGGGCGTGCGTTCCGCCGTCACCGAGACCATCGACACCGCTGCTGTGACGGTCTGGACCGTGCACCCGGACTTCGGCTCGCCACCGGACGCCGCCGTGCTGCGCGGCGACATCGTCCGCGCGCTGGACGGCTCGCTCGACATCACCGCGCGCCTGGCCCGCCGGGAGGCCTCGCAGGCTCATCGTCCGGGCATCGAGGTACCGCCGGCCAGCGTCGACGTCGTCCAGGATGCCTCGGACGCGGCCACGGTCATCGAGATCCGCGCCCACGACCGCCCGGGCCTGCTGCACCGGGTCGGGCGGGCGCTGGCCGCGGCGGAGGTGGACATCCGCTCGGCGAAGGTGACCACCTGGGGCGCCGAGGCGGTCGACGTCTTCTACGTCGTGGACACGGCCACCGGCGAACCGCTGGACGATGCCCGCGCCGAAGCCGTGCGCAAGTCGGTCCTCGACGCGCTCGACTGATTCCGCGGGACGTCGTCCTCTACGGGTGGGTGTCACCCCGCAGGAGGGGTGACATGCACCCGCCAGGGCTGACACAAAAGAGGGGCGTCCTGCAGGACGTAGGCTGATCGGCGACCGTGACGCGCCTGTTAAGGACCGCCTCCCCGTGTTCGACACCCTGTCCGACCGCCTTGCCGCGAGCTTCAAGAACCTGCGCGGCAAGGGCCGGCTCTCCGAGGCCGACATCGACGCGACCGCGCGCGAGATCCGCGTCGCCCTCCTCGAGGCCGACGTCGCGCTGCCGGTGGTCAAGGAGTTCATCGAGGCCGTGAAGACCCGGGCGCGGGGCGCCGAGGTCAGCCAGGCGCTCAACCCGGCGCAGCAGGTCATCAAGATCGTCAACGAGGAACTGGTTCACATCCTCGGCGGCGAGACCCGCCGGCTGCGCTATGCCAAGACGGCGCCGACGGTCATCATGCTCGCCGGCCTGCAGGGTGCCGGTAAGACGACGCTGGCCGGCAAGCTCGCCAAGTGGCTGGCCAAGCAGGGCCACCAGCCCATGCTGGTCGCCGCCGACCTCCAGCGCCCGAACGCCGTCCAGCAACTTCAGGTGGTCGGCGAGCGCGCCGGCGTCGTGGTCTTCGCCCCCGAGCCCGGCAGTGGCGTCGGTGACCCGGTCAAGGTCGCGCGCGACTCCATCGACGAGGCCCGCCGGCGCCAGCACGACATCGTCATCGTCGACACCGCCGGCCGTCTCGGCGTCGACGCCGAGATGATGAAGCAGGCCGCGAACATCCGCGACGCGGTCAGCCCCGACGAGATCCTGTTCGTGGTCGACGCGATGATCGGCCAGGACGCCGTCACCACGGCCCAGGCCTTCATGGACGGCGTCGGCTTCGACGGCGTGGTGCTCACCAAGCTCGACGGCGACGCCCGCGGTGGTGCGGCGCTGTCCGTGGCCAAGGTGACGGGCCGTCAGATCATGTTCGCCTCGAACGGTGAGAAGCTCGAGGACTTCGACGCCTTCCACCCCGACCGGATGGCCTCGCGCATCCTCGGGCATGGGCGACATGCTCACCCTGATCGAGCAGGCCGAGCAGCACTTCGAGGCCGAGGCGACCGCCAAGATGGCGGACAAGCTGCTTCGCGGTGGCAAGGGCAACGAATTCACCCTCGAGGACTTCAAGCAGCAGATGCTGCAGGTCCGCAAGATGGGCTCCTTCGCCAAGATCGTGAAGATGCTGCCCGGCATGGGGGAGATGAAGGAGCAGATCGACCAGATCGACGACAAGGAACTGGACCGCGTCGTCGCGATCATCAACGGCATGACCCCCGCCGAGCGGGACGACCCGAAGATCATCAACGGGTCCCGCCGGGCGCGCATCGCCAAGGGCTCCGGGGTCGAGGTCGGGGAGATCAACCAACTCGTCGACCGCTTCTTCGAGGCCCGCAAGGTGATGAAGCAGATGGCCGGCGGCATGGGCGGGATGAAGGGCATGATGCCCGGGATGGGCGGCATGCCCGGCCTCGGCGGTGGCGGCAAGAAGTCCCGGGGCAAGGCCCAGCAGACCCGCCCGCCCAAGGGCAAAGGCAAGAAGGGCTCGGGCAACCCGGCCAAGCGGGCGCAGGAACAGGCCGCGGCCGATGCCCGCGCCGCCGACGCCGGCAACGCGCCGATCGAACTTCGAACTGCCGCCGGAGTTCAAGGGCCTGCTGGCCCCCGACGAGAAGTGAGGGCGCGGCGGTGACCGAGCCCTTGCACGTCCGCGGCCTGCGGCTGCCCGACGAGCAGTCGGTCGACCTGTGGATCCGCGACGGCCACATCACCTACGAGCCGGTCCCCGGCGCGACCACCATCGGCACCGGCTGGATCGTGCCCGGCCTGGTCGACATGCACTGCCACATCGGACTGTCCGCGCACGGCGAGACCGACCGCGAGGCCACCGAGGCGCAGGCGGTCCTCGACCGCGACACCGGCGTGCTGCTGGCCCGCGACTGTGGTGCCCCCGGTGACACCCGGTGGATCGACGAGCGGGAGGACCTGCCCCGGATCGTGCGGGCCGGCCGGCACATCGCCCGGCCCAAGCGCTACATCCGCGGCGTCGGCGTCGACGTCGAGCCGCCGGAGCTCGCCGGCCACCGTCAGCGAGCAGGCCGGCCGCGGCGACGGCTGGGTGAAGATCGTCGGGGACTGGATCGACCGCGACGTCGGCGACATGACCCCGCTCTGGCCGGCCGACGAGCTGAAGGCCGCCGTCTCCGCCGCGCACGCCGCCGGCGCCCGCACGACCACCCACGTGTTCGGCCGCCCCGCGCTGGCCGAGGCGCTGGCGGCCGGCTTCGACTGCATCGAGCACGGCACCGGCCTCGACGACGAACTCACCGCGCTGATGGCCTCGATGCAGGTCGCGCTCGTGCCCACCCTGCTCAACGTGGTCGACAACTTCCCGGGGATCGCCGACGCCGCGGCGGAGAAGTTCCCCGCCTACGCGGCTCAGATGCGCGCGCTGTGGGAGGCCGCGCCGGCCCGGATCGCCACCGCCTACGAGGCCGGCGTACCGATCTTCGTGGGCACCGACGCCGGCGGGGTGATCGCGCACGGGCGGATCGTCGACGAGCTGGCGACCCTGCACAAGGCCGGTCTGCCGCTGGAGTACGTGCTCGGTGGCGCCTCCTGGCGGGCCCGCGAGTACCTCGGCCGCCCCGGCCTGGGCGAGGGCGATCCCGCGGATCTGATCCTGTTCGACGCCGATCCCCGCCTCGACCTGGCCACCATCGCCGCCCCGGCCCGGATAGTCCTCCGGGGCCGCGTGATCGCCTGAGGTCAGGGTATTTCCCCAGCTCTGGCATAATCGGCCGCTGCGCTTCCACGCCCTTCGGGCGGGCAGTACCCCAAACTTCAGGAGAACCAGGCTCGTGGCCGTCAAGATCAAGCTCAAGCGGATGGGCAAGATCCGCTCGCCGCACTACCGCGTCGTCGTCGCGGACTCCCGCACCAAGCGTGACGGGCGCGCGATCGAGGAGATCGGGAAGTACCACCCGACCTACGACCCCTCGCTGATCGAGATCGACTCCGAGCGTGCGCAGCACTGGCTCAAGGTCGGCGCCCAGCCGACCGAGGCGGTCCTGGCGCTGTTCAAGGTCACCGGCGACTGGCAGAAGTTCAAGGGCCTGCCCGGCCAGGAGGGCACCCTGCGGGTGGCCGAGAAGGTCGAGAAGCAGGGCGGCGTCTCCTTCGTCGCCGCCGGTCTGGACGCCGGCGCCGGGGCCAAGGCCCGCGCCGCCGAGAAGGCCGCGCCCGCTGCCGCCGAGGCCCCCGCCGCTGCCGAGACGCCCGCCGCCGAGACCCGCCGCCGAGGCTCCGCCGCCGAGAGCCCCCGCCGCCGAGGCCCCCACTGCTGAGGCTCCGGCCGAGGAGGCCCCCGCTGCCGAGGCCGTGGCCGAGGAGCCCGCTGCGCAGGCTCCGGCCGAGGAGAACTGACGGTGATCGAGGACGCCCTCGATCACCTGGTCCGCGGCATCGTGGAGCACCCGGACGACGTCCGCGTGCGTGAGCGCAACCAGCGCAACGGCAAGGTGCTCGAGGTGCGGGTGCATCCCGACGACCTCGGCAAGGTGATCGGCCGCTCCGGCCGCACCGCCACCGCTCTGCGCACCGTGATCTCCGCGCTGGGTGGCCGCAACATCCGCGTCGATCTGGTCGACCAGCGCGGAAGGTAAGTACGTGCAACTCGTCGTCGGGCGCATCGGGCGCCCGCACGGCGTGCGCGGTGAGCTGACCGTCGAGGTCCGCACCGACTCCCCGGAGCTGCGTTTCGCGCCGGGGAGTTCGTTGTCGACGGACCCCGCCATTGCGGGCCCGCTGGTGATCGACGGCTTCCACTGGCACAGCGGCCGGCTGCTGCTCAGCTTCGCCGGGGTGCACGACCGCAACGCAGCCGAGGCCCTGCGCAACGTGCTGCTCGTCGTCGACGTCGCCGACGACGAGACGCCGGAGGACCCGGACGAGTTCTACGACCACCAGTTGATCGGCCTCGCCGCCCACGACGCGGCCGGGGCCGCACTGGGCGTCGTCACCGACGTCCTGCACCTGCCCTCGCAGGAGGTGCTGGCGGTCACGACCCCGGACGGGCGCGAGGTGCTGGTCCCTTTCGTCGCCGAGATCGTCCCCGAGGTCGACGTCGCCGGCGGTCGCGTCCTGATGACCGCACCGCCGGGTCTTTTCGAGGACCTCCCGGACGACGGCCCGGCGGAGTAAGGGCATGCGCGTCGACGTGATCGGCGATCTTCCCCGAGTACCTGGCCCCACTGGAGCTCTCGATCGTCGGCCGGGCCCAGGCCACGGGGCTGCTCACCGTGACCGCGCACGACCTGCGCGACTTGGACCTCCGACGTGCACCGCACCGTCGACGACAGTCCCTACGGCGGCGGCGCCGGCATGGTGATGAAGCCCGAGCCGTGGGGCGACGCGCTGGACACGGTGCTGGCGGACGCCGCCGAGGGCACCCGAGCTCGGCTGATCGTCCCGACGCCGGGCGGAGAGCCGTTCACCCAAGCCCTGGCCACCGAACTCGCCGCGACGCCCTGGCTGGTGTTCGCCTGCGGCCGCTACGAGGGCATCGACGCACGGGTGGCCGCCGAGGCCGCGGGCCGGCCCGAGGTCGAGGCGGTCCACGAGGTCTCTCTGGGTGACTACGTGCTGGCCGGCGGCGAGGTCGCCGTGCTGGTCATCGTGGAAGCGGTGGCCCGGCTGCTCCCGGGCGTGCTCGGCAACCCGGAGTCGCTGAGCGAGGAGTCGCACAACGGAGGCCTGCTGGAGTACCCGGTCTTCACCAAGCCGCCGGCCTGGCGCGGGCTGGAGGTCCCCGAGATCCTGCGGTCCGGCGACCACGGTCGGGTTGCCCGCTGGCGGCGGGACGAGGCGCTGCGCCGCACGGCCGCAGTCCGCCCGGACCTGGTGCGGGCGCTGGACCCGGCCCGCCTGGACCGCGCCGACCTGGCCGCCCTGGCCGGCGGCGGGCTGGGTGCCGGGGGAGGACGGCCGGTTTCGTCCGGCGGCCCCTCCTGTGCCAGACTGAGCGGTCAGTTCACGTCCCGCCGCAGGCGATGTGTTGCCCAGCGGGTGAGAAGGAAGCGAAACCTCATGCACACCCTCGACGACGTCGATGCCGCCTACCTGCGCTCGGACATTCCGGCGTTCCGCCCCGGCGACACGCTGAAGGTCTCCGTCCGGGTCGTCGAAGGCAACCGGTCGCGCATCCAGGTCTTCCAGGGCGTCGTCATCCGCCGCCAGGGCAGCGGCCTGCGTGAGACCTTCTCGGTTCGCAAGGTCAGCTTCGGCGTCGGCGTCGAGCGCACCTTCCCGGTCCACACCCCCTCGATCGACCGGATCGAGGTCGTCACCCGCGGTGACGTGCGGCGCGCGAAGCTCTACTACCTCCGTGATCTGCGCGGCAAGAAGGCGAAGATCAAGGAGAAGCGCGACCAGGTGCCGGCCAAGTAGGCACGCTTCGCCAACGTCCCGCGTCGCCCAAGGACGCGCGGCTACTCTCGATCGGTCATGGACACCGAGCGCGCTGTGCGCACGCCACCGGCGTCCCACCGGCGTACCCCGGCGCCCCGCAAGGCTGCGCTGAACGGCGCCGACACCCTCGGCGGCCGGGCGGAGTTGCGGGCCGCGCGGCGGCGCAAGCTGCGCCGGATACAGGCCTTCGTCGTGGTCGGCCTGCTGATCATGATGACCACCGTCCGCGGGCTGATGTTCCAGGCCTTCTCCATCCCCTCGGTGTCGATGGAGCCGACCCTGCACGTCGGCGACCGGGTGCTGGTCAACAAGCTGTCCTACGACGTCGGGTCGGTGCAGCGCGGCCAGGTGATCGTGTTCGACGGCGCCGGCAGCTTCGTCCCCGAGCGCACCGACGGGCCCGGCCCCTTCGGGCGGATCCTGGGCGCGATCGGGCTGAACAACGGCGAGGACGATTACGTCAAGCGGGTGATCGGCCTGCCGGGGGACCGGATCCAATGCTGCGACGCGCAGGGCCGTCTCACCGTCAACGGTATTCCGCTCGACGAGCCTTATCTGTTCGAGATGGACCTTCCGTCCCGGGATCGGTTCGATGTCCTGGTTCCACCCGGGCGGGTCTGGGTAATGGGCGACCACCGCAGCCGCTCCGCGGACTCGCGTGCCCACCTCGGGGACCCGGGCGGCGGTACTGTGCCCATGGACAAGATCGTGGGACGCGCCGTGGCGATCGTCTGGCCGCTCGGCCGGGCGGGGTGGTTACCCATCCCCGAGAGCTTCGAACGGCTGACGAATGGAGGGGCCCCCGGTGAGTGATCCGGTTGTGCCGGGCCGTCCCGGCGACCCGGACGAGCCGCACGGGGACGAGCCCACCGAGGCCTTCGACGCTGAGCAGTCCGAACCGCGGTCCGACGGCCCTTCCGACGGCACGGAACTGCCCGCCGAGCCGTTGCCGCCGCCCCCGAGCCGCCGCGCGATGCGCCGCGGCGAGGAGGACCCGGCCGAGGCCGAGGACACCCCGCGCCGGGTGGGCCAGTCGTCCTCGCTGATGCGGGAACTGCCGATCCTCGTCTTCGTCGCGCTCGCGCTGGCGTTGCTGATCAAGACCTTCCTGGTGCAGGCCTTCTTCATCCCGTCGGACTCGATGGAGAACACCCTGCTGCAGGGCGACCGGGTGCTGGTGAACAAGTTCGCCTCCCACTTCGGTGATGTGAAGCGGGGCGAGGTCGTCGTGTTCCGCGATCCGGGCGGCTGGCTGCCGACAGGTGCGGATGACAGCGGCGGCAACCCGATCGCCAACGGCGTCAAGGACGTCTTCGTCTTCGTCGGCCTGCTGCCCTCGAGCAGCGAGAAGGACCTCATCAAGCGGGTCATCGGCGTGCCCGGCGACAAGGTGGCCTGCTGCACCGAGGGCAAGGTGACCGTCAACGGCATTCCGCTCGACGAGCCCTACATCTACCCCGGCGACAAGCCGTCGGACCGTCAGTTCAGCGTGACCGTCCCGCCGAACCGGCTCTGGGTGATGGGCGACCACCGCTCGCTGTCGGCGGACTCGCGGGTGCACATGTCGGACCCGGGCAACGGGACCATCCCCGAGGACAACGTGGTCGGCCGCGCCTTCGTGCTGGTCTGGCCCCTCGGCCGCTGGTCGACCCTCGGGGTGCCCGACACGTTCAAGCGCAAGGAGCTCGACGACGCCGCGGTGACCGCGTCCTCGATCGGGCTCGTGGTGCTGGTTCCCCTCGCGCTGGCTCGCCGCCTGCGTTCGCGGACATGGGTCGACGAGCATGTCGACGCCTGAGAACGAGGGCGGATTCCTCGAAGGGTCCGGCAGCTACGTCCCGCCGGTGCCGCACATCCCGACGTACCCATCGACCGGCTTCCCGGTGCAGGGCACGCCTGCGCACGACGTGCCGGCCCCGGCCGTGCCGCCGCCGGCCGCCGCTCCCGTGGCCGGCATCCCCGAGGACGACATGCCCCGCCGGCCCACGCAACGCCGGATGGTGCGCCGCGCCCCGGAGGAACCGCCGCCGGACGTGGTCGACCACGCCCCGGAGGTGGGACGGCCCTCGGCCTGGATGCGGGAGATCCCGATCCTGGTCGCGGTGGCGCTCGGCATCGCGCTGCTGGTGAAGACCTTCCTGGTGCAGGCCTTCTTCATCCCGTCGGAGTCGATGGAGAACACCCTGCTGACCGGGGACCGGGTGCTGGTCAACAAGTTCGCCGACCGCTTTGGCGGGGACGTGCAGCGCGGCCAGGTCGTGGTCTTCAAGGACCCCGGCGGCTGGCTGGGCTCCGATCAGGACGACACCAGCGGCAACTCGATCGTGAAGGGCCTCAAGGACGTCTTCTCCTTCGTCGGCCTGCTGCCCTCCACCAGCGAGAAGGACCTCATCAAGCGCGTCATTGGCGTGCCCGGGGACAAGGTGGCCTGTTGCACCAACGGCAAGCTCACCGTCAACGGGGTGCCGCTCGACGAGCCCTACCTCTACCCGGGTGACAAGGCGTCGGACCGCGAGTTCAGCGTGACCGTGCCGCCGAACCGGCTCTGGGTGATGGGTGACCACCGCTCGGACTCCGCGGATTCCCGCTCGCACATGGACGGCCCGGGCAACGGCACGATCCCGGCCGAGAACGTGGTCGGCCGCGCCTTCGTGCTGGTCTGGCCGCTCGGCCGCTGGGACGTGCTGGGCGTGCCGGACACCTTCAAGCGCTCGGAGATCGACGACGCGGGCCTCACCGGCTCCGCGGTCGGGCTGGGAGTTCTCGGGCCCCTGGCGCTGCTGCATCGACGCCGGTCCCTGCGACTGGCTCAGAGCTGACCGTGCTTCCGCGCGGCACCGCCGTCCGGCGTGACTCCGGGCTCTACGGCTACGAACGAGCGTTGGCCCGGTGCGGCCTGGCGCCGGTGGCGGGCGCGGACGAGGCCGGCCGGGGCGCTTGCGCCGGCCCACTGGTCGCGGCCGCGGTGATCCTGCCCGAGGGCAAGCGCGGGGAGGTGCCCGGCCTGGCCGACTCCAAGCTCCTGCGGCCGGCCGCGCGGGAGCGCGTCTACGACCAGGTGATGCGGCGCGCGGCCGCCGTCGGGGTCGTGGTGATCCCTCCCGGCGAGATCGACCGGATCGGGCTGCACCGGTGCAACATCGCGGCGCTGCGACGGGCGCTGGCCAAGCTCACCTTGCCGGCCGGCTACGTCCTCACCGACGGTTTCCCGGTGGCCGGGCTCGGCGTGCCCGGTCTGGCGGTCTGGAAGGGCGACCGGGTGGCGGCCTGCATCGCGGCCGCCTCGGTGGTGGCCAAGGTGACCCGGGACCGGATGATGCTCGAGCTCCACTCCAAGCACCCGCAGTACGGCTTCGATGTGCACAAGGGCTACTGCACCGCCGAGCACAACGCGGCGCTGGCCGCCCACGGGCCGTGCGCCGACCACCGCTTCTGCTACGTCAACGTCCGGACCGCGGCGGGGCTCGCTGTCCCGGCCGGGATGGTCGACGAGAATGCCATGGCCGCCGCGGCCGAAGAGCTGGGGGAGGAGGAGTACCGATGAGTGCGGAGGATCTTGAGAAGTACGAGACCGAGATGGAGCTCCAGCTCTACAAGGAGTACCGCGACGTCGTCGGGCTCTTCGCCTACGTGGTCGAGACCGAGCGTCGCTTCTACCTGACCAACAACGTCGACCTGCAGGTGCGCTCCGACGACGGCGAGACCTACTTCGAGGTCACGATGTCCGATGCCTGGGTCTGGGACATGTACCGCCCGGCGCGGTTCGTGAAGAACGTCAAGGTGGTCACCTTCAAGGACGTCAACGTCGAGGAGCTCGCCAAGTCCGAGCTCGAACTGCCCAAGGAGTGACGGGGACGCCGATGGACTACGCGACGGTTGCCCAGGCCGACCGCTTCCTCATCGCTCAGCGCTTCACCGCGATGGTCAACCGCTACGACGTCTCGCTGGTGGGCCCGGACGGGGCCAGCCCGGGCGAGGCGGTCTGCTTCGTCGAGCAGAAGCGGATGGCGTTCAAGGAGCAGGTCGACTTCCGGCTGCCGGACGGGCGCACCTCGCTCTTCGGGTTCAAGGCCCGGTCCGTCATCGACCTCGGCGCCACCTACGACGTCACCGCCGCGGACGGCACCCCGATCGGCAGCTTCAAGAAGGAGGGCATGAAGTCCCTCCTGCGCTCCACCTGGCGGATGTCGCAGCCCGGCCAGCCGGATGTGCTCGGCCAGGAGCGCAGCGTCGGGATCGCGGTGCTGCGCCGCGTCCAGGACCTGATCCCGCTGCCGTTCCACTTCGACTTCAGCGTCGACGGGCAGCCGATCCTCTCCGTCGACCGGCAGCGCAGTTTCCGAGATCGCTACCTGCTCCACATCCACGTGCCGGGGCTCGACCGCCGGTTGGCGATCGCGATGGGCGTCGCCCTGGACGCGCTCCAGGAGCGCTGAACCCACCCCCCAAACCGGGACGGATGCCTCCAAATCGGGCATTCCGAGTCATTACAGGCTGCATCTCCTGGATTGGAACCGACTTGACCATCCCCGCGTCAGTATGAGGACACGGCCGGTTAGGGGATCGGCCGAGTACGGACGGCGGGGGCGCGGTCCGTAGGGGTTCTGGGGGAGTAGTTCTATGGGGCGAAAGCGTTCTGCCGTCTCGTGCGGCGTGGCCGTCACGATGATGACCGGCGTCGGCGTGTCCGGCCTGCCCGCGCAGACTGCTCACGCGGTTGACGACGGCGGCATGGTTTCGATCGCCGAGGTCCTGGGCTGCGAGGTCCAGACCGAGTTCCCGGCGTCCACGGCTGACGACCTGCTCGCCGGCGGGCTGAAGATCCAGCCCTGGGGCAAGGTCCAGCTGCCCATCCTGGGCCCGGTCGTCGACATCGACTGGGGGATCAACCCGTTCCGCCACCCCTCCTGGGAGACCAAGTTCCGCAGCCTGCGGTGGGTGGACACGCTCGTCGACAGAGCCGTCGACCCCGCGGTCGACCCCCTGACCCAGACGGCGGCGCGCAACCTCGCCGAGGGCATCCTCAAGGACTGGATCAAGGACAACCGCCTGTACGACCCGAGCCCGCTGCCCTTCACCTGGGTCGGGGCCAGTGCCGTGGCGCAGCGGGCCGAGGGCCTGCTCTGCGACCGGCGCGCGTTCGGCGAGCCGACGTGGATGGACCAGGCGCTGCTCGACCACGGCCGGTTCCTGACCAACAACTGGTCCGGCACCTGGAACCACGGGACGATGGAGGCGATCACGCTCTACCGGATCGGCTGCATCACCGGTGACGCCGCTGACAAGGCGCTGGGCAAGAAGCGGCTGACCGACTCCTTCGCGAAGAACCGGCTCGGCCCGGTGCTCGACGCCGAGGGCGTCACCAACGAGCAGGCCGTCGGCTACGAGGACTTCCAGTGGCGGCTCTGGAACAAGGCGATGCGCACGCTGCAGGCCTGCGGCGACTCGGTGCCCGACGTCATGCGCCAGCGGGTCGCGAAGATTCCGGCCTTCCTGGCCGCGGCGACCCAGCCGGACGGCAAGATGGTCCAGCTCGGTGACACCTACAAGGAGCCGGCCGGCATCGTCCGCGGCACGCCGCTGGAGTACATGGTCACCAAGGGTCAGTCCGGCCCGCGGCCGACCAAGCGGGTCTCGGTCTACAAGGCCGGATACGTCTTCGGACACAGCGGCTTCGGCCAGGCCCGGCCGTTCGAGAAGGAGTCCTTCTACAGCCTGCGGTTCGGCCGGGCCCGCCAGGTCCACGGCCACTTCGACCACTCGTCGATCACCTACTTCGCGCACGGCATCCCGATGCTGGTCGACTCCGGTCACGACGGCTACCAGGACTCCGCGCAGCGCGACTACCTGCGCTCGCAGGCCGCGCACAACGTGCTGACGGTCGCCGGCGTGAAGCCGAAGGACGTCTCCACCGCGCTCGTGCGCAAGAAGATCGAGAAGGACTGGCAGTTCTACGAGACCGCCGACCGCTCCTACGGCGTGCAGCGCACCCGCAGTGTCCTGTTCAACCAGGGCCCGGACATCGCGATCGTGCTCGACCGGACCTCGGCGGCCCGCTCCTCGCAGAGCTACCGCCAGCTCTGGCACCTCGACCCGAGCATGAAGGTGGAGCGGGGCAAGCGCGGCGTGGCGGTCGCGACGCCGAACAACGGCACCGACGCCCGGCTCTGGATGATCCCCGTCGACCTCGACGGCGACCGGATCCGCACCAAATCCACCAAGGTCATCAAGGGCCGCACCCTGCCACGCCAGGGCTGGGTCTCCGAGGGCATGCTCGACCGGCAGAAGGCGCCTGTGGTGCAGATGTCGAGCCGTGGCCGGTCCGCCGAGATGCTGACCGTGATGGTGCCGGCCTCGAAGCAGTCGCGGGTCAAGACCTCGATCCAGAGTGCCGGCAGGGGCGTCAAGGTCCTGACCGTCACCATCGACGGCAAGAGCCACAAGTTCAAGATCTCGGGCGGCAAGCTGTCGGCTTTCTGAGCGCGCTGACCTACCCCGAGCGGGGCACTGTCCACAGGACGGTGCCCCGCTCGTTTTTGTCCACAGGCCGCGGCCAGGTGCTGGTCTGACGGCGCGTCACGCCCCAGGCTCCTGGTCGGGGGTGATCGCGGATGCGCGCGAAGGATGCACTGGGGCGGTACGGCGAGGACGTGGCGAGCCGGTACCTGGCCGAGGCCGGGCTGATCGTGCTGGAGCGCAACTGGCGCTGCCCGGCCGGCGAGATCGACATCGTGGCCCGCGAGGGCTCGGCGCTGGTGGTCTGCGAGGTGAAGACGCGGCGCGACGACGCGTTCGGAGGTCCGTACTCCGGGATCACGCGCGTCGAAGTTGGGCCGGCTGCGCCGGCTGGCCGCGGACTATGTGCACTCGCTGAACTGCTCGGTGCCCGAGATCCGCGTCGACGTGGTCGCGGTCTGGGCGTCCGGCCGCGGTGCACCGCGGGTCGAGCACCTGCGCGGTGTGCTGTGAGTGGGCTGGCGCGCGGGTGGTCGGTGGCGTTGGTCGGGGATCACCGGCCAACTGGTCAGCATCGAGGCCGACGTCGGGCACGGCCTGCCGAGCTTCACCTTGCTCGGTCTGCCGGACGCCGCTCTGAACGAGTCCCGCGACCGCGTGCGCGCCGCCGTCGCCAACAGCGGCGAGCAGTGGCCGAAGCACAAGGTGACGGTCTCGATGTCGCCGGCCGACCTGCACAAGCGTGGCAGCAGATTCGATCTGGCTCTGGCCGACCATCGTTCTTGCCGCCGACGGCAAGGTGCCCGCCGACGAGCTGGCGGACCGGGTGCTGCTCGGAGAGCTGGGCCTCGACGGCGGTCTGCGACAGCTGCGGGGCGTGCTCCCCGCGGTGACGGCGGCCGCGCGCGCCGGGATCAAGCGCGTGGTGGTGCCGGAACCGAACGCGGCCGAGGCCGCCCTCGTCGACGGCGTCGAGGTTCTCGGCGTCCGCTCGCTGTCCCAGCTGCTCGCCATACTGCGCGGCGATCCGGTGCCGGATGCGCCGCCGGTGCCGTGCCTGGAGACCGGTGCCGTCTCGACCGACTGCGCCCGGCCGGATCTGGTCGACGTCCGCGGCCACGCGGAGGCGCGGCGTGCCCTCGAGGTGGCCGCAGTCGGCGGGCACCACGTCTTCCTGCACGGAGCTCCCGGCGCCGGAAAGACCATGCTGGCGGCGCGCCTGCCCGGGCTGCTGCCGCGGCTGGAGGGCACTCGGGCGCTCGAGGTCACCGAGATCCATTCCGTTGCGGGCCTGCTTCCGCCTGGGATCCCGTTGGTGACCGAACCGCCCTACTCCCAACCGCATCACTCGGCGTCTCTTGCCGCGATGGTGGGCGGCGGCGGGGCCAAGGAGATCCGTCCGGGCGCGGCTTCCATCGCGCACCACGGGGTGCTGTTCGTGGACGAGGCCAACGAGTTCCGCGGCGGAGTTCTCGACGGGCTGCGCCAGCCGCTGGAGTCCGGCGAGGTGGTGCTGTCCCGGTCCGGTGTCACGGCACGGTTCCCGGCGCAGTTCCTGATGGTGATGGCGGCCAACCCGTGCCCGTGCGGCGCACCGTCCGGGCCCCGCAGCTGCACGTGCACTTCCGACGTGCGGCGGCGCTATCTGGGCCGGCTGTCCCGGCCCTTGCTCGATCGGATCGACATCCAGGTGATGGTCGATCGCCCGAGCCGGCACGAGTTGTTGCACGCGCCGGACGGCGAGACGAGCGCGGTGGTCGCGGAGCGCGTGCTGACGGCGCGTCAGCGCACCGGGCGCCGCCTGCGGAACACGCCCTGGGCGCTCAACGCGCAGGTGTCGATTCGCGCCCTGCGTCTGCAGTTCCGGCCGGACCCGACCGCGATGCGCCTGGTCGAGGCGGCGCTGGATCGCGGGGCGCTGTCGGCGCGAGGGATGGCCAAGGTGCTGCGCGTCGCGTGGTCACTTGCCGACCTGGCCGGGCTCGACCGGCCGGGACTGGACGAAGTGGGACAGGCGCTGGCCCTGCGGGCCGGAGTGCAAGGGGGATGGGCATGAGTGACTCCGATCGTGACGCGGAACGCAGCGCGCTGGCGCTGCTGATGACGGTGACCGAGCCCGGCGACCCGAAGGTCGGCGGTGCGCTCGACCGCTGGGGGGCGGTGGAGCTGATCGCCCGGGTGCGCGACGGTGCCGGCGGCTTCCCCGGTGCGCGGGCCATGCGGCTGCGTCTCGAGCCGGGCGCCCGGCCGGTCAGTGGCGAGGACCAGCTCGCCCGGGCCGCCGCGGTGGGAGCCGTGCTGGTGGCCCGCGGTGACCCGGACTGGCCCACGCAGCTCGACGACCTCGGGGAGGGGCGGCCGTACGCGCTGTGGACGCGGGGCTCCCTGCCGCTGCGCCCGATGCTGCTGCGCTCGGTCGCGATCGTCGGCTCGCGGACCGCATCCCCGTACGGGTTGCGGGTCGCGGCGGACCTCGGCGCCGACCTGGCCGAGCGGCGGCTGGACGGTGGTCTCCGGCGCCGCGCTCGGGATCGACGGGGCGGCGCACCGGGGTTCGCTCGCGGCCGGTGGGCCGACCGTGGCCGTCCTCGCCGGTGGCCTGGACGTGCCCTACCCGATCTCGCATGCCCGCCTGCTCGACCAGATCGCGGCGGAGGGGAGCGTGGTCAGCGAGTCCGGGTTCGGCGCCGTGCCGGCCCGGCACCGGTTCCTGACCCGGAACCGGGTGATCGCCGCACTGTCCCGCGGCACCGTCGTGGTCGAGGCCGCGGTGCGCAGCGGTGCCCGGACCACGGCCCGCTACGCCGAGGAGCTGAACCGGGTGCTGATGGCCGTTCCCGGTCCGATCACCTCCGCGGTCTCGGCCGGGTCGAACGAGTTGCTGCGCACCCGGCAGGCGGTCGCGGTGACCCGGGTCGAGGAGGTGATCGAGGACCTGGGCCGCATCGGCGCCGATCTCGCGCCGGCCCGGGTGGCCGAGGTCCGGCCGCACGACGGGTTGTCCCGGCGGCAGGCCGAGGTGATCGAGACGCTGCCGGCCCGCCGGCCGGTGCCGGTCGACGAGGTCGCCCGCCGGTGCGGGCTGGCTCCGGCCGAGGCCACCGCCGAGCTGGGCCAGCTGGCGCTGCTCGGGATGGTCGAGCGGATCGACGGCGGCTGGCGCCCGACCCGGCTCGGCCGCGGCCGGGCCACGACCGCGCCGGGGCCGACCTGAGCGTCCGTCACACCGGCCCCACGCGCCACGTGACGCATTCGGCGCGGCGGTGCTTGCACCGGCCCCTCCGGGCCGGGACCGTGACCGCATGGTCGATCGGGGGGTGGGCACCGCGGCGGCGTTGCCTGCACAGGTCCGCCCCGAGCTGAGCGAGCCGCTGGCCGACGCTCTGGCCGCCTTCGAGACCTATCTGCGCGACGAGCGGGCCTTCTCCGCCCACACCGTGCGCGCCTACGTCGGCGACGTGACCCGCCTGCTGCACCACGCGTCCCGGTCCGGGGTGAAGGACCCGGGCGGGATCACGCTGCCCATCCTGCGCAGCTGGCTCGCGCTGGAGCGGACCACCCGGCACGCCGACGCCACGATCGCGCGCCGGGCCGCCGCGGCCCGCGCGTTCACGGCACACACCGTGCGCACCGGCCGGGCCGCCGCCGACGCCGGCGCCGGGCTGGCCAGCCCCAAGGTCCGCCGCGCGCTGCCGGGCGTGCTCACCGAGGAGCAGGCCGCGACGCTGATGGCGGTACCCGACCCGGCGGCCGGCCCGGTGGGGCTTCGCGACCGGGCGGTCCTGGAGGTGCTCTACGCCACCGGCCTGCGGGTGGGGGAGCTCGTCGGGCTGGACATCGACGATCTGGACCGTGGCCGGCGCCTGGTCCGCGCGGTCGGCAAGGGCGACAAGGAGCGCAGCGTCCCGCTCGGCCAGCCCGCGGTGGTGGCCGTGGAGGCCTGGCTTACCGGCGGTAGACCCCGCCTGGCCACGCCGACCTCGGGCCCGGCCCTGTTCCTGGGGGCCCGCGGCGGGCGCCTGGACCAGCGGGCGGTGCGCTCGATGGTCACCCGGTATCTGGGCGAAGTTTCCGGCGCGGCACCGCTGGGTCCGCACGGCCTTCGGCACAGTGCGGCCACCCACCTACTTGCGGGCGGCGCAGATCTGCGTAGCGTTCAGGAGTTACTCGGTCACGCAACGCTCACCACGACCCAGATCTACACGCATGTATCCGTCGAGAGACTCAGGGCCTCCTATGAGCGAGCGCACCCGCGGGCGTGACGCCGCCGCGGCGGCGGACGTCCGGGTACCGGAGCAGCATCCGGTCGCCGGATCGGTGGCGCGGGTGCCCACCCAGGGTCGCGACGACGGCTCCGGCGCCCTCTGGGCCCGGTACCGCGATGCCCGGGACGAGGCCACCCGGGAGCGGCTGATCCTGCACTACTCGCCGCTGGTCAGCCACGTCGCCGGCCGGGTCGGGGTCGGCCTGCCGTCCAACGTCGACGTCGGTGACTGCGCGTCCTACGGCATGTTCGGGCTGATCGACGCGATCGAGAAGTACGACCCGGACCGCGGGGTGCGCTTCGAGCCGTACGCGATGAGCCGGATCCGGGGCGCGATCCTCGACGAACTGCGCGCACTGGACTGGATCCCGCGCTCGGTCCGGGCCAAGGCCCGCACCGTCGAGCGCGGCTACCAGGCCCTGGAGGCCCGGCTGCACCGCAGCCCGACCGAGGCCGAGCTCGCGGCCGAACTCGACGTCACCATCGAGGAACTGCAACAGACCTTCAGCCAGATCTCGGTGGTCAACGTGCTCGCCCTCGACGAATTGCTCGCCGTCGCCGAGGACCAGCCCGGCGCGATGAGCCTGGGCGACACCCTGGCCGATCTCGACGCCGACGACCCGGTCGCGGTCTTCGAGTCCCAGGAGACCCGGGCCCTGCTCCTCACCGCCCTGGCCGAGCTCTCCGAGCGGGACCGCCGGGTGATCCACCTCTACTACGTCGAGGGCCTCACTCTCGCCGAGGTGGGCGAGCACGTCGGGGTCTCGGAGAGCCGGGTCTGCCAGATCCACTCCAAGGCGATGCTCGCCCTGCGCACCAAGTTGTCCGAGCGCCGCTGACCGTCGCGGGCCCGTCCAGCGGCAGCAGGCGCGCCGCGGCCGGCCGCGCGTCCAGGAGCGTCATCGGGTCGAGGTAGTCCTCGCCCCGGCGCAGGCCCCAGTGCAGGCACGTTCGCAGGCAGTGTGTGGACCGTCCGAGCGTTCCCAACGGCGCCCCGGGTCCGACGGATTCGCCGGGCCGCACCAGGGCCTCGACGGGCTCGTAGGAGGTCCGCAGCCCGCCCGGGTGGGCCACCACGACCACCCCTCGCCCCGCGACCCGGCCCGCGAAGCTCACCCGCCCGGCCCCGGCCGCGAGGATCGTCCCCGCCGGGCCGGGCGGCCAGATCGACGCCGCGATGGCCCCGGGCGTACGGCGCCGGCGGGGGCTGGAACGGCCGCACGACCTCGACCGGGCCTTCCAGGGGCGCCCGCCACTCCGGGGCGGGCGGTGCGGCACTCGGGGCGGCCAGGGCCAGCGTGACGGTCAGGTGCAGCAGCATGCGGGGATCGTGCCCGGCCCGCGGGCGCCGGGCCCGATGGCCGGCACCTCCTGTGGATCATGGCGGGCCCTGCGCTGACCTGTGGATATCCCGTCGCAGACCGCGCTCTGCCGGGGGGTGGTCGGGGGGCGGAGCCCCCCGACGGTCGGGGTAGACTTCCCGGCGGCGATCCCCCTGGGGGTCGTACTTCGCACGTCCTCCGGCGATTTCGGCGCGCAAGCGCCTGGTGACCCGGTGCGCGCATCCTCGGTCGGCCCGTTCGGGTCGTTCGTTGCGCCCAGGACGTCAGGGCCCCGGCCGACCGGCCGAGGCACCAACCGAGTTGGCTCGGTCGCGTCTGCGGCTGAGCAGAGGAGAGAACCACCCATGGCCGTCGTCACGATGCGCCAGCTGCTCGAGAGCGGTGTCCACTTCGGACACCAGACGCGCCGCTGGAACCCCAAGATGAAGCGCTACATCTTCACCGAGCGCAATGGCATCTACATCATCGATCTGCAGCAGTCGCTGTCCTACATCGACCGCGCGTTCGAGTTCGTCAAGGCCACCGTCGCCCACGGCGGCTCGGTGATGTTCATCGGCACCAAGAAGCAGGCCCAGGAGGCGATCGCCGAGCAGGCGACGCGGGTCGGGATGCCGTACGTCAACCAGCGCTGGCTCGGCGGCATGCTGACCAACTTCTCGACCGTCTACAAGCGCCTGCAGCGCCTCAAGGAGCTCGAGGAGCTCGACTTCGACGACGTGGCCGGTTCCGGCATGACGAAGAAGGAGCTGCTCTTCCTCCAGCGCGAGAAGGAGAAGCTGGAGAAGACCCTCGGCGGTATCCGGGACATGTCCCGCGTGCCGAGTGCGGTCTGGATCGTGGACACCAAGAAGGAGCACATCGCAGTCGGCGAGGCCCGCAAGCTGGGCATCCCGGTGGTGGCGATCCTCGACACCAACTGCGACCCCGACGAGGTCGACTACAAGATCCCCGGCAACGACGACGCGATCCGGTCGATCAGCCTGCTCACCCGCGTGCTCGCCGACGCCGTCGCCGAGGGCCTGATGGCCCGTTCCGGTGCCGGTCGCGGCGACGAGAAGCCCGCGGACGGGCAGCTGGCCACCGACGAGCCGCTGGCCGAGTGGGAGCGCGAGCTGCTCACGACCGACGCCGCCCCGGCCGAGGCGGCCGCTCCGGCGGCCGTGGCTCCGGCGACCGAGGCTCCGGCGACCGAGGCTCCGGCGACCGAGGCTCCGGCGACCGAGGCTCCGGCCGGCGAGGCCGCCGTCGCGGAGGTGTCCGCTTCGGACGCTCCGGTCGCCGAAGCCGCGGCCGAGGCACCCCCGGCGCAGTAACGCGCGCAGTCGCGCGGCGGCCTGCCCTCTCCAATTTTTCAGGCCGGGCCCGCCGCGCGCGTTGGGCGGCCGCCTACCAGAGGAACACCACACTTCGAAGGAACGGACGGCACAACGAGATGGCCGACTTCACCGCGGCGGACGTCAAGAAGCTCCGCGAGCTCACCGGCGCCGGAATGATGGACTGCAAGAAGGCGCTCGAGGAGAACAGCGGCGACCTCGAGACCGCGATCGAGTTCCTGCGCGTCAAGGGCGCGGCCAAGCAGGCGAAGCGCGCCGCGGAGCGCACCGCGAGCAACGGCCTCGTCGCCGCCAGCGGCAACGCGATCGTCGAGCTCAACTGTGAGACCGACTTCGTCGCGAAGAACACCGACTTCCAGGACCTGGCGGCGGCGATCGTGGCGCACGTCGACTCCAGCGGGGTCACCGACCGCGAGGCGCTGCTCGACGAGAAGCTCGCGGACGGCCGCACCGTGCGCGAGACGATCGACCAGACCGGCGCCGTCATCGGCGAGAAGCTCGAGCTCGGCCGGGCGGCCCGCTTCGAGGGCCAGGTCGCGACCTACATGCACAAGCGCAGCGCGGACCTGCCCCCGCAGGTCGGCGTGCTGGTCGAGTACTCCGGTGGCGACCTCGCCGCCGCGCGTGGCGCCGCGATGCAGATCGCGGCCATGAAGGCGCAGTACCTGAACCGCGAGCAGGTCCCCGCCGACGTCGTCGAGAACGAGCGGCGCATCGTCGAGGCCACCGCCCGCGAGGAGGGCAAGCCCGAGCAGGCGCTGCCCAAGATCATCGAGGGCAGGGTCACCGGGTTCTTCAAGGACGTCGTCCTGCTGGAGCAGCCCTCGGTGCAGGACCAGAAGAAGTCCGTGAAGGCCGTCCTCGACGAGGCCGGCGTGACCGTGACGAACTTCGTCCGGCTGGAGGTCGGCGGGGCCTGACCGCCCTGCAGGACCACGGAGGAGTCAGACCGAGCGAAGGGACGCACCCGCGTGCACACCGATCCGAACTCCGCGGGTGCCCCTTCGCCGCTGACTGACTGTCGGCGCGTCATGCTCAAGCTCTCCGGTGAGGTGCTGGCCGGGGAGAAGGGGATCGGCGTCGACCCGTTGGTGGTGCGACTGATCGCCCGTCAGATCGCCGAGGCACAGCAGACCGGCGTCCAGATCGCGGTCGTCGTGGGCGGCGGCAACTACTTCCGCGGCAAGGAACTCTCCGAGGCCGGCATGGACCGCGGGCGTGCGGACTACATGGGCATGCTCGGCACGGTGATGAACACCCTGGCGCTGCAGGACTTCATCGAGAAGCAGGGCGTCGAGACCCGCGTGCAGACCGCGATAACCATGGGCCAGGTCGCCGAGCCCTACATCCCGCGCCGGGCGATCCGGCACATGGAGAAGGGCCGCATCGTGATCTTCGGCGGCGGCCTGGGGGCGCCGTTCTTCTCCACCGACACCACCGCCGCCCAGCGGGCGCTGGAGGTTGGCGCGCAGGCGGTGCTGATGGGCAAGCAGGGGGTCGACGGCGTCTACGACGCCGATCCCAAGGAGTACCCGGATGCGGTCCGATTCGACTACCTCACGTATTCGGAATTTCTCACCCGGGGCCTCAAGGTCGCCGACGCCACCGCCATCGCGCTGTGCCGGGACAACAACCTGCCGATCGTGGTGTTCGACCTGCTGGCCGAGGGCAACATCGGCCGGGCGGTCCGGGGTGAGAAGATCGGCACCCTCATCGGCGGCGAGATCTAGCCTCTCTTCTTCACCAGCAGCGGAGCCAGGCGAGACAGGAGCGCGGACATGATCGACGACACTCTCCTCGAGGCTGAGGAGAAGATGGAGAAGGCCCTCGAGGTCGCCAAGGAGGACTTCGCCGCGATCCGGACCGGGCGCGCCAACCCGGCCATGTTCGCCAAGATCGTCGTCGACTACTACGGCGCACCGACCCCGGTGAACCAGCTCGCCTCCTTCACCACCCCGGAGGCCGCGCATGATCATCGTGAGCCCGTACGACAAGAGCTCGATGGGGGCCATCGAGCGGGCGATCCGCGACTCCGACCTCGGCGTGAACCCGAGCAACGACGGCAACATCATCCGCGTGGCGCTTCCGATCCTGACCGAGGACCGGCGCAAGGAGTACATCAAGGTCGCGCGGACCAAGGCCGAGGACGCCCGGATCGCGATCCGGAACATCCGCCGGCACGCCATGACCCACCTCGAGAAGATGATCAAGGACGGCGACGCCGGCGAGGACGACGTCAAGCGCGCGGAGAAGCACCTCGAAGAGGTCACCCACAAGCACGTGCTCTCCGTCGACGACCTGCTCAAGCACAAGGAAGCCGAGCTGCTCGAGGTCTGAGCGGCACCTGCCGACGACCTCGACGCCGATCTCGATGAGCCACGCCTCAAGGTCTCCCGCGCCCGCCGCGCCCGAGCCCAAGAAGAGTCGCGCGGGACGCAATCTGCCCGCGGCGATCGGCGTCGGCGTCGGCATGGGCGGGGTCGTCATCTGCTCGCTGATCTTCGAGCCGGCGGTCTTCGTCGGCGTGGTCGCCGTGGCCGTGCTGATCGCGTTGTGGGAGTTCAGCAACGCCCTCGCCACCACCGGTGTCCGGGTCCCCGTGGTGCCCATCGCGATCGGCACCGTCGCCATGCTGGTCGCCGGCTACGAGGCCGGCACCGAGTCCCTGATGGTGGGGCTGCTGCTCACCGTGCTCGGCGTGATCGGGTGGCGGCTGGCGGAAGGCCCCGACGGGTTCGTCCGCGACGTCACCGCCGGCGTGTTCACCTGCGTCTACCTGCCGTTCCTGGCCGGCTTCGCGGTGCTGATGGCCTCGGCGCCCGACGACGGCGCCGAGCGCGTCGCCACCTTCATCATCCTCGTCGTCTGCAACGACGTCGGCGGTTTCGCGGCCGGTGTGCTGTTCGGCAAGCACCCGATGGCGCCGCGGATCAGCCCCAAGAAGTCCTGGGAGGGGATGGTCGGCTCGCTGCTCACCTGCGCCGGCGGGGGCGCGGTCTGCATGGCCACCCTGATGGACGACGACGCCTGGAAGGGCATTTTCCTCGGCCTCGCGCTGGCCGTCGCCGCGACCGTCGGGGACCTCGGCGAGTCCGTGCTCAAGCGCGACATCGGCGTCAAGGACATGGGCACACTGCTGCCCGGCCATGGCGGCATCATGGACCGCCTCGACTCCCTGCTGATCGCCGCGCCGATCGCCTGGCTGCTGCTGACGGCGATGGTCGACCCGACCCCGTTCTGAGAGGTGCACCGTGAGCGCGAGCTTTGACTACGACTGGGCGAAAGACACCGGCGGAAAGCTCAGCGGCGCCCAGAAGCGGGCGCTGGTCGGGCCGCTGCTGAAGACGGTGGCTGCCTACTCGGGGGACCGGACGGCACTTCTGCTGCACCGCCGCGGCTCGGGGTCGCTCGACCTGGACGACCTCAAAGTGCCGGATTCCCGGCTCGCCCGGGACGCCGAGGAGGAAGCGCGCGACCGCCTGAGCCCCGCCTTTCTGGAGCACTCCTACCGGATGTACCTGTTCGGCCGGGCGCTCGCGCAGATCGAGGGCGTCGCCGTCGACGACGAGGTCGCCTACGTGGCCTCTCTGCTGCACGAGCTCGCGCTGGAGCAGCCGACGCCGGGGCGCTGCTTCGCGGTGGTCGGCGCGGAGCGCGCGGAGAAGTTCGCCCTCGACCGCGACGTCGAGCCCGGACGGGCGCGCCGGATCGCCGCCGAGATCAACGGCCATCTCAACCTGGGCCAGGGCCGGGACATGACCAGCGAGGGCGGCTTTCTCAGCGCGGGCGCGATGCTCGACGTCTTCGGCCTGCGTCTGAACGAGCTGGATCCGGCCTGGGTCCGTCAGGTGCTCGATCGCCACCCGCGCCACGACTTCAAGCGCTACGGGGTCGCCAAGTTCAAGGCCGAGGGGCGGACCAACCCCGACGGCCGCGCCCACTGGCTGAACCGCTACGCGCTGGTCCCGACGCTCTGGCGCATCGCTCCGTTCAAGGGCTGAAGGCCGCAACGTCCGCCCAGGTGGTCGCTATAGCGACCAGATGGGCGGACGCACGGGCTTCCTAGCCGAGGCCGGGCGCGGGGAACTGCGCGGTGAGGTCGATGACCTCTTTGCGGACCCGCTCGACGGTCTGCTCGTCGCCCTTCTTGGCGGCCTCGACGACCTCGTCGAACCAGCCGGCGATGGCGTCCATCTCGGCCGGGCCCATGCCGCGCGAGGTGACCGCTGGGGTGCCGATGCGCACGCCCGAGGGGTCGAACGGTTTGCGGGTGTCGTAGGGGACGGTGTTGTAGTTCGTCTCCAGGCCGGCCCGGTCCAGTGCCTGCGCCGCGGGCTTGCCCGCGATGTCCTTGCTCGTCAGGTCGATCAGCACCAGGTGGTTGTCCGTGCCGCCGGAGACGATGTCGAAGCCACGGGAGGCCAGCCCGGCCGCGAGCGCCTGGGCGTTCGTGACGATGTTCGCCGCGTAGGTGCGGAACTCCTCGGTGGCCGCCTCCTTGAGGGCGACGGCGATGCCGGCGGTGGTGTGGTTGTGCGGGCCGCCCTGCAGGCCGGGAAAGACGGCCTTGTCGATGGCCTTCTGGTGCTCCTCGGTGCACATCAGCATCGCGCCGCGGGGACCGCGCAGCGTCTTGTGCGTGGTGGTGGAGATGACGTCCGCGTGCCCGACCGGGGAGGGGTGCGCGCCGCCGGCGACGAGGCCGGCGATGTGCGCGATGTCGGCGGCGAGAACCGCGCCGACCTCCTTCGCGATCGAGGCGAAGGCGGCGAAGTCGATCGTGCGGGGGACCGCGGTCCCGCCGCAGAAGATCAGCTTGGGACGCTCGGCGAGAGCGATGTCACGCACCTCGTCCATGTCCATGCGGCCGGTGTCCTGGCGGACGCCGTACTTCACGCGGGAGAACCAGGTCCCGGTCGCGGAGACCGACCAGCCGTGGGTGAGGTGCCCGCCCATCGGCAGCGCCATGCCCGAGGACCTTCTCGCCCGGCTTGAGGAACGCCAGGTAGATGGCCAGGTTGGCGGGGGAGCCCGGAGTACGGCTGCACGTTGGCGTGGTCGACGCCGAACAGCGCCTTGGCCCGCTCGACGGCCAGGGTCTCGATCTGGTCGATGACCTGCTGACCCTCGTAGTACCGCTTGCCGGCGTAGCCCTCGGAGTACTTGTTGGTCAGCACCGTCCCGGTGGCCTCAAGGACGGCCTTGGAGACGTAGTTCTCCGACGGGATCAGCTTGATCGTGTCGGCCTGGCGGCGCTCCTCGGCCGCGATCAGCTCGGCGAGCTGCGGGTCGGTGACGCTCAGCGCGGGGTCGTTGGCCACGGGGTCCTCCTGTGCCGTTACGGGCACACCTCGGTGGTCGCGGAGCCCAGGCGCACGGCCCCGCACTGCAATGCTCCCCGGCGGTGAACTCCGCCTGTGAACGCGCCAGTCGCAGACTCCGACGTTACCGCGCGGCGCCCGGACACCCGAACCGGGCGCACCCGCCGGAGCCACCGCTGAGCTCTCTAATGCGCGGACGACCAGATTCGGGTCCCGAGTTTGGCCCCGATTTTCGGTCCCCGGCGTATTAGAGGCCACGCTCCGCTCAGTAATGAGCGCACCGGCGCGGGCTGCGAGAATGGGCGCGCACATGCCTGTCCCCGGTGAGCTCACCCTGGTCGCCCCGCGCCGCGCGAAGCCGCCGCGGCACTTCGCCGACCTCGCCCCGGGCGACCGCCGGGCCGCGGTGGAGGAGCTGGGCCACAAGGGCTTCCGCGCCGCGCAGCTGGCCACGCACTACTTCACCCACCACAGCGACGACCCGGCCACCTGGACCGACGTCCCGGCCAAGCACCGCGACGAGCTGGCGACCGCCTCTGTTCCCGCGGCTGCTGACCCCGGTCCGCGACATCGAGTGCGACAACGGCACCACCCGCAAGACGCTGTGGCGCCTGTTCGACGGCGCGCTGGTGGAGAGCGTCCTGATGCGTTACCCCGACCGGGTGACGGTCTGCGTGTCCTCCCAGGCCGGTTGCGGCATGAACTGCCCGTTCTGCGCGACCGGACAGGCCGGGCTGACGCGGAACATGTCGACCGCCGAGATCGTCGATCAGGTTGTGGCAGCATCGAGAGCGCTGGACCGCGGCGAGGTCGCCGGCGGGCACCGGGCGCGTGTCCAACATCGTGTTCATGGGGATGGGGGAGCCGCTGGCGAACTACAACGCCACCGCGGCCGCCGTCGCCCGGCTGATCGATCCGACGCCGGACGGGCTCGGCATCTCGCGGCGCTCGGTCGTGGTCTCCACGGTCGGGCTGGTGCCCGGCATCACGAAGCTGACCAACTCCGGGCTCGGCGTCACCCTCGCGGTCTCGCTGCACGCCCCGGACGACGAACTGCGCGACACCCTGGTCCCGATCAACACCCGCTACCCGGTCGCCGACGTGGTCGGCGGCCGCGCACGAGTACTTCGTCAGGACCGGACGACGGGTCTCCATCGAGTACGCCATGATCCGCGACATCAACGACCAGGCCTGGCGCGCCGACGAGCTGGCCCGGGTGCTGGCCTTCGCCGGCCCCGGCGCCTGGGTGCACGTCAACCTGATCCCGCTCAACCCCACGCCCGGCTCGCAGTGGACCGCGTCCCGCGCCCAGGACGAGAAGGACCTTCGTGCGTCGCCTGGAGACGGCCGGGGTCCCGGTGACCGTGCGGGACACCCGCGGCCGCGAGATCGACGGCGCCTGCGGGCAGCTCGCCGCCGCCGACGTCACTGAGCGACGCGGAGCCGACGCGTGAAGACTCCGAACGAGCTGATCGGCAAGCACTACACCGACTACTTCGGCCGCAGCCACACCGTCTTCGAGATGGACCCGCCGGCGCCGGCCACCGATCGGGTGCCGGGGCTGCGGATGCTCGAGGTGACCGCCGGCAAGCGGGTCGACGTCGTCAGCTACCTGACCCTCGGCTGCTGGGAGGCGGTGCAGAGCCTCGGCGTCGGGTGCGAGTTCGTCCTCGCCGCGCGCGAGCCGGACGTCGCGCACCTGACCTCGCTGGCGGCGGCGGCGATCGCGCACTGCGGTCATCCCGACAACCGCCTCGACCGCGGCTCGGTGGTCCAGCTCGACGGGCCGTGGCTGCCGGGCTCCGAGTGCGACCGGCTGCTCGTCACGCTGCCCTACCCGTACGGGCCCGAGATGGAGTACTGCCGCTGGAAGTTCCGCGGCACCAACAACGCCGCGCGGGTGCTGTGGCTGATGCCGATCACCGCGGCCGAGGCCGCCATGGTCGCCCTCGACGGCGTGGACGCCCTCGAGGCCCGCTTCGAGGAGGTCGGGGTCAACTTCGCCGACCCCACCCGAGGATCCGCGGTGTGAACGCTCGGCTGAGCGGGCGTCACCCGAGCTCGCCGTGCCAGGTCCCTACCCAGTACCCCTCGAACATCGTGATGGGCGCGGTGATGCAGTCACCCTCCAATGGCCGGAACACGAAGCGACCTGAGAAGTAGTCACCTTCGAAGGCGCCGGCCGCGACCCCGTCGGCGGGCAGTTTGAAGCTTGCGGTGAACGTGTTCCGGAAGGTGACCGGCCCGGTGGAGGTGGGGATGGTGTGGTCGGCGTATGCCGAGACCTCCAACGCGCTGCACGTGTCAGGGTCCAGGTAGCCGTACGCGGCGGAGTGCCTGGTCTGGATGATTCCGGTCGGCCGGTGACCTTCGATGGGTCCGGTGCAGACCTCGCGCCCAGGCTCGCCGACGGTGGCGATTGTGCCTGCGGTCGGTTCGGTCAAGGACAAGCCGGGGGTTACCCGGAACACCTCGCGGCCGGCGCAGGTCGTAGGCGGGTCGGCCGGCCCTCCGCTGAGCACCGAACTCAGCAGTGCCGCCACAGGGAGCACTCCGAATCGCGACGCACCCACAGGTCCTCCTGGAGACTCCATGTAATTTGTGAGTAGCTAAGCTGCTCAGACGATACTTGCGCAATACTAAGCCTTACGAGGAGCATAAGTAATTTCAGATTTGCATCAGAAGGCCGAGGCGCGTCATCGCCCGCACGATCGGAAGCAACGTCTCACCGCTGCTGCCGCCGACCTTTTCCACCGACGCGGCTACCACGCGGTGACCCTGGCCGATGTGGCGGGCGCCGTGGGGATCACCTCCGGTGCCGTCTACCGCCATTTCCGGAACAAGCAGGACCTGCTCGGCTACGCGGTGTCCACGGGATCGGGGCAGTACGAGGCCGCGATGCGGGGCGCTTGTGCCGGCCGGTCCTCGCCCGCGGACTTGCAGGAGGTGCTGCGCCCGCTCGCGGCCCTGTATCTTCGAGCACCGATATCTCGGCGTTCTACTCAGCCGCGAGGTGCGACAGCTGGAGGAATCCCGGCAGATCGAGGTCCGGCAGCGGATGGCGGCGTCGGCGGTCGAACTCGGCGCGATAATTCGTGTGGCGCGCCCGAGCCTGTCCGACCGACGCCGCCGCCTTTGCCGCGAGTTCGTGCGCTGGCGGCGCTGGCCAGTCCGTCCTGGCACCGCTCCTCGCTGCCCCGGGGGCGATTCGACAGTCTGCTCGCGGCGATGGCTTCGGCCGCCGGCAACGCCGAGGCCTTGTCCGGCCGTCGGCAACCCAGCGCGGTGGATCGGCGCAGGCTACGGGGCCACCTGCCGCCGGGAGGCGTTACTCAGCGCCGCAGCGGAGCTCTTCCACCGGCACGGCTACGCGGGCGTCACCATGGAGTCGATCGGGAACCTGGCGCGGGATCGCTGGTCCCAGCATTTACCGGCACTTCCCCCGCAAGGCGGAGTTGCTTGCCGCCTGCCTGCACCGCGGCAACGAGTGGCTTCAACTCGGGCTGAACCAGGCGGTTCGCTCGGCGGTGACGCCGCGCGATGCGCTCGAGCGGTTGCTCACCTCGTACCTCGACCTCAACCTCGACCACCCGGAGTATTTCGGGGTGCTGCTGATGGAGAGCACGCACCTGCCCGATGAACAACGAGATGTACTGCGCCGGATTCAGCACGACTATGTCACCGAGTGGGTCGCCCTGATGGTCGCCGACCGACCCGCGCTGACCGAGACCGAGGCTCGGGTGATCGTGCACGGGGCACTGAGCGTCGTCCATGAGCGAGCCAGGGCCTGGTGGCTCCAGCCGGAGCCCGGCCTGCGGGATGGCCTGCTCCGGGCCGCCGCGGCCGTGCTCTTGTCCACGGCGTCCGCCCGGCCGCCGCGGCGGGGCCCGGGCGGGTGAACGTCAGTCGGCGTACAGCGCCTCGATCTCGGCGGCGTACTTCGCCGCGATCGGCTTGCGCTTGAGCTTCATCGTCGGGGTGAGCTCGTCCCCGCCGGGCAGCCAGTCCACGTCGAGCAGGTGGTACTTCTTGATCTGCTCGACCCGGGAGAGCTGGGCGTTCGCTGTCTCGACCGCGTTCGCGATGATCTGCTGCACCTGCGGGTCGGCGGCGACGATCTTGGCGGTCCCGTCCGGCAAAGCCGCCTGCTTCGCGTAGGCGGCGGCCGCATCCGGGTCCAGCACGAGCAGCGCGGTGTTGTAGCGGCGACCGTCGCCGATGCACACCGCCTGCCCGATCAGGGCGTGCGAAGCCTTGAGGCGCTGCTCGATGTTGGCCGGCGACATGTTCTTGCCGGCCGCGTTGATGATCAGCTCCTTCTTGCGGTCGACGATCTTGATGTAGCCGTCGTCGTCGACGACGCAGACGTCGCCGGTATGCATCCAGCCGTCGGCGTCGATCGCCTCGGCGGTGCGCTCGGGGTCGTTGCGGTAGCCGCTCATCACCAGCGGACCGCGGACCAGGGCCTCGCCGTCCTCGGCGATCAGGAACTCCATCCCGGGCAGGATCTGCCCGACGGTGCCGGCCCGGATGTCGTCGGCGCGGATTGATCGTCAGGCAGCAGGACGTCTCGGACATCCCCCAGAGCTCCTGGATCGGCAGGCCGAGCGCGCCGAAGTACTCCAGCACCTCGACCGCGATCGGGGCGGCGCCGCAGATCGTCCACTGCACGCGGTCGAGGCCGAGTCTTGGCGCAGAGCGCCGGCCCGCACCTCGGCTCGGGCAGAGCAGCCGGGTCGGTCAGGCCCTGGGCCTGCAGCGCGGCCATGATCTTCTCGTAGACGCGCGGCACGCCGCCCCACATCGTGGGCCGGGCCGAGATCAGCGCCGGGAATCAGTTGCGTCATGTCGGCGATGCAGGTGACGGTCGCGCCGAAGGTCGTGGACGCGTAGTAGTAGTGGAACCACCGGTCGGCGATGTGCGCGCTGGGCAGGTAGGACACGATCGTGTGCGTCCGGCGTGGCCGGGCAGGAACGGCGAGCATCCGCGATTCTCCGCGATCATCCCGGCGTGGGTGAGCTGGACGCCCTTGGGCGGGCCGGTCGTGCCCGAGGTGTAGATCAGCGTCAGGACGTCATCCGGCTGCACCGCGCGCCACGCGGCCTCGAAGTCGAAGCCCTCCTCGCCACGGCCCATCAGCTCGTCGAGCGAGAGCGTGCCCCCGTCGCCCGCCGTCGATGCAGACGATGTGCTTCAGCTGCGGGCCGGCCTTGCGCACGGTCTCCAGGAACCGGGCCTCGGTGATCGCGACCGTGTTCTCCGCGTTGGAGAACAGGTACTCGATCTGCTCCGCGGACGAGGAGTTGTAGACCGAGAACGGGATCGCGCCAAGGTGCAGCGCGGCCATGTCGACCAGGTTGAACTCGGGCCGGTTCACGAGCATCAGCGCGACGGTGTCGCCGCGCTTCACGCCCGAGCGCGGCGAGGCCCGCGGCGATGCGCCGGACCCGGTCGCTGTACTCGGCGAAGGTGAGCGACACCGAGTCGTCCGGCGTGCGCAGGGCGACCCGGTCGGCGTAGGCCGCCGCGGTCAGCTGGAACGCCTCGCAGATCGTGCGGGCTTCGAGAGCGGGCACGCCGGTCTGGATCGGGCGGTCGCTGGTGAGAATCCGGGACAACGAGACCTCCGTGCGTGAGACAGCCACTTCGCTGGTCAGTCAGGGGCTGAGCCAATCAGTCGAACGCCGCCGGATCCACCGGTTCCCGCCGAAAGGGGGCGCGCCGCTGGTCGGAGGCTCGCCGGGCGGGTAAGGATGACCGCATGGGTGCTTACGCCGACCAGTTCCGCCGCAGTCTCGACGACCCGCAGGGCTTCTGGGGTGAGGCCGCCGAGGCCGTCGACTGGATCAAGGCGCCGACGGTCGTGCTGGACGACAGCAACGCCCCGTTCGTGAAGTGGTTCCCCGACGGCGTGCTGAACACCTGCTACAACGCGCTCGACCGGCACGTGATCAACGGCCGCGGCGAGCAGACCGCGCTGATCTACGACAGCCCGGTGACCGGCACGCAGCGCAAGTACACCTACGCCGAGCTGCTCGACTTCGTCGCCCGGTTCGGCGGCGTGCTGCGCGGCCTCGGCGTCGAGCAGGGCGACCGGGTCGTGATCTACATGCCGATGGTCCCCGAGGCCGTCATCGCGATGCTCGCCTGCGCCCGGATCGGCGCCGTCCACTCCGTGGTCTTCGGCGGGTTCGCCCCGAAGGAGCTCGCCACCCGCATCGACGACGCCAAGCCCAAGGTCATCGTCGCCGCGTCCTGCGGCATCGAGCCGACGCGGGTCGTCGAGTACAAGCCGATGCTCGACGCCGCGATCGAGCTGGCCGAGCACAAGCCCGACTCGCTGCGTGATCCTGCAGCGGCCGCAGGCGCCCGCCGAACTGACGGACCGTGACGTCGACTGGCAGCTGGCGATGAAGTCCGCCCCGCCGGTGGAGGCCGTCGACGTCGGCGCGACCGACCCGCTCTACATCCTCTACACCTCCGGCACGACCGGGAAGCCGAAGGGCATCGTCCGCGACAACGGCGGGCACGCCGTCGCGCTGATGTGGTCGATCCGCAACGTCTTCGGCCTCGAGCCCGGCGAGGTGTGGTGGACCGCCTCCGACGTCGGCTGGGTCGTCGGGCACTCCTACATCGTCTACGCGCCGCTGCTGCTCGGCGCGACCACGATCCTCTACGAGGGCAAGCCCGTCGGCACCCCGGACGCCGGGGCGTTCTGGCGGGTGATCGCCGAGCACAAGGCGGTCACGCTGTTCACCGCGCCGACCGTGTTCCGGGCGATCAAGAAGGAGGACCCGGACGGCAAGCTGCTCGAGCAGTACGACATCTCCGCGCTGCGTTCGCTGTTCCTGGCCGGCGAGCGGCTCGACCCGGACACCTACCACTGGGCGACGGAGAAGTCCGGCGTCCCGGTGATCGACCACTGGTGGCAGACCGAGACCGGCTGGCCGATCGCGGCCAACCTGCGCGGGCTGGAGCCGATGCCGATCAAGCCCGGGTCGCCGTCGGTGCCGGTGCCCGGGCTACGACGTCCAGGTCCTCGACCCGGAGGGCCAGCAGGTCGGCCCGAACACCGAGGGCGCGATCTGCATCAAGCTGCCGCTGCCGCCCGGCTGCCTGCCCACGCTGTGGAACGACGACGAGCGCTTCGTGCGCTCCTACCTGTCCGCGTTCGAGGGCTACTACCTCACCGGCGACGGCGGGTACCTCGACGAGGACGGCTACCTCTACGTCCTGGGCCGCACCGACGACGTCATCAACGTCGCCGGGCACCGGCTCTCCACCGGGTCGATGGAGGCCGTGCTCGCCGCGCACCCCGCCGTCGCCGAGTGCGCCGTGATCGGCGTCAACGACGCGCTGAAGGGTCAGGTGCCGCGCGGGTTCGTCGTGCTCAAGGCCGGCGTCGAGGTCGACCCCGAGGCGCTGTCCGCCGAGCTGGTCGCCGCGGTGCGCGACCGAGATCGGCGCGGTGGCGGCCTTCAAGCGGGCCGACATCGTCGCCGGCGCTGCCCAAGACCCGGTCCGGCAAGATCCTGCGCGCGCACCATGCGCGGGATCGCCGACGGCCGCGACGAGCCGGTGCCCTCGACCATCGAGGACGCCTCCGTGCTGGACAAGCTGCGCCCGATCCTGCAGAAGGAGAGCTAAGCGCGTCAGCCGACGAGCCGGTCGCCCACCAGCAGGACGATCGGCACGTCGCCGCAGCGCTGCAGGGTGAGGCCCGCGTCGCTCGCTGCTCGCCTCGCCGCCCGCGAAGAACGACGCGACGTCAGGCTTGCGCACCAGCGACCCGGTGACCAGGCGGGCGGTGTTCGACACGATCACCCGGCCCTGGGTGTTGACCAGTGCGGCCGCCGCCGGCAGCGCCCGCAGCGGCGGGAGCACCAGGGATTCGTACCGGTTGACGAACACGTCGGCGCCGGCCACGCCGACGAACTCGCCGTCGTCGAAGATCGGCTCGGTGAAGGTCAGCGCGTACTCGTCGCGTGCAGACGTAGTCGACGTAGGGCCCGGTGACGTGGCGCCGCCCGGTGCTGGCCGGCACGGCGAACCAGGGGAGCGGGGTGTAGTCGTAGAACCGGTCCGGCTGGGATCGAGTTCGGCGACGAGCCGGGTGGGGGAGCCGTCGCCCTGCTGCCACCACTGCAGCCAGCGGGGCGCGTCGCTCAGCGTCTGCGGCGCGGCGACGAACCCCGCCCCGGGGATGATCCCCTCGACCCCGCCCAGCATCCCGATCGCGATCGCGTCGATGCCGTTCAGGTCCGCGACGCTCACCCGCCGGCCGCCGCGGCGGGCGTCGGCGAAGAGCTCCTCGGTGGCCGTGCGCAGGGACGCGACCAACTCGAAGACGGCCTCGGCGGCCATGGCCACGTGATCGCAATACGCTGG
>CAVRLI010000003.1:0-593538 GCA_963722375.1 uncultured Actinomycetota bacterium | reverse complement strand
GTAGAACTCCGCCGGCGCCGAGGCCTTGGGAACGACGTCGTTGACCATGACCAGCACGTCCACGACGACGAACAGGTAGACCGCCGCGCGCAGCACCGCGATCCGTGAGTTCGGCACCAGCGGGAAGAACCAGCGCTCCACGCCACCGGCGACTCCACCGGCGACGCTTCACCTCGGCACCGTGTCGGTCAGGCCGGCGCCCGGCGCCGAGCTCCAGGTGGTGAAGACGTCGGTGCGCCGCCCGGACTCGCGGCCGTCGGAGAGTTCGACGACGTCCTGCCCGACGATGATCCGGCGCAGCTCGGGCCGGTCCGGGTGCAGCCGGACCCACGCCTCGGCCAGCGTGGCCAGGCGCTCCGGGTCGGCGATGATCCGGTCCAGCTGGCCCTCCAGCTCGGCCCGGGCCACTCCGACGTCACCGGCGCTGGAGATGTCCAACCGGCGGTGCGACCCGTCGGCGAGGTCGGCCTCGACCCACAACGCGCGGATCTCGCCGTCCGGGTCGATCCGGAACGAGTACTGGGACATCGGCCCGAAGGGGAACAGGTCGTCGTCGCCCCACGCCGAGCCGTGGAGCAGCAGTCCGAGCGCGGCCGCGACCGCGCCCAGCCGCCAGGCCCGGCCGACGCCGGACAGCGGCTTGGCCTTGGGGGCGCCGGCCTGCAGAACCATGACCGGACGATACGACGCGCAGCCCGCGCACTCACGCGGCGCGGGACATCGTCCGCTCGACGACGCGGGAGAGCGCGCTGACCACCCGGGGGTCGTACTCGTAGGCCATCCCGAGCCGGAGCCGCTCCAGGGCGTCCAGGCGGCGCTGGGGGGCCGCGGACTCCCCCACCAGGTCGTCGAAGGCGTTGGTCGCCTTGATCACCGACGCCCCCACCGGCAACGTCGGGTCCAGCGCCTCGTGCGGGCGCCGGTAGGGCTCGGTGGAGCGCTCCACGATGTCAGCCACCCGGTCCAGCACGCCGGTGGCCCGGATCACCCGGGCGCCCTCCTCGGCGATCCGCCGCTGCTCGCCGGGGTCGACCATGATCGTGGCCCCGCCCGGGATGGGCTCGGTCAGCGAGAGCTGACCCAGATCGTGCATGAGGGCGGCGTACTCCAGGTCGCGCAGCTCGTCACCGGTCATGCCGAGCTCGCGGCCGACGGCCAGCGCGAGTTCGCTCACCCGGCGGGCGTGGCCGGTCTCGGTGTACCCGCCGAGCTCGGTGACCCGGGACAGCGAGCGGACGGTCTGCAGGTAGGTCTCCCGGATCGCCACGAAGCGGCGGAACGAGAACTGGGTGAGCAGCAGCGGGGCGCAGAACACCGGGATCGCCCACAGGTCCATCACCCCGACCGCGAGCGCGATCAACATGCCGGTGGCACCGATCGCGGAACCGATGCTCAACTCGGTGCGCAGCTCGTCCCGCCAGGTGGTGCGCAGCCGGGCCCGGTCGGCCTGAGCCCGCGTCAGACCGGCGAGCAGGGCGTCCAGAAGCCCCACGCCGACCAGGACGCCGATCATCACAGCGGCCAGGCCCGGGCCGGTCTCCATGCCGGCGCCGGAGGAATCAACCACCGGCCGGAAGGCCGCCGCCGCACCCGCCACCACCAGCAGTCGCCGGGCCGCGTCGTCGAGGCCGATCACCCGTCCGGCGGCCGCGTGCGGCAGTCCCCCGACGAGGATCCCGACCGCGGTCACGGCGATCACCTGCGAGGCGCTGTGCTCGGCCGGCGTGCCGGCGACCTCGGGCAGCAGGCAGTAGGCCAGCGCGCCGGCCACGCCCATCGGCGCGGCGTCGCGCTCCCCCGGCAGGGTCAGCCGGACCAGCTCACCGAACCCGACGAACGCGGCGAAGGCCAACGCGACCCACGGGTCGACGACCCCCTGCGCCGCGGTGTGCGCGACCGCGGCCACGACGACGATCGCCGCGATCGGCGTCAGCGGACCCATCGTGCTTCTCACCGAGTCACCGCTTCGGCCGCACCAGATCGGGATCGCGTCCTCGCGGGACCGATTCGCTATCCATGATGAGCTCGCTTCGCTCGTTCATCGGTCCGCCTGCTCACCGGAGGACGTGTCGAGCTGTTCGTCCGGCAAGGGCCCGGGCGCCTGGCTGGCCGTCGGGTCGTCGTGGTCGTAGCGGGTGACGTGGACGCCCGGCTCGGGCAGGGAGGCCGGCACCGGGACCTCGGCCGCCGTCCAGCCGTGCTCGGCGACCGCGGCCGCGAACGCCGCCACCATCGCCGGATCGAAGTGGGTCCCCCGACAGCGCTCCAGCTCGGCCATCGCCTCGTCCTGAGCACGGGCCGGCCGGTAGGAGCGGGTCGAGGTCATCGCATCGAAGGCGTCGGCGACCGCGATCGCCCGGGCGAACTCCGGAATCTGATCCCCCTTCAGACCCATCGGATAGCCCAGGCCGTCCATCCGCTCGTGGTGATGCATGATCCCGTCGTAGGCCTCGCGGAGGAACTCGATCTCCCGGACCATCTCCACGCCGCGCACCGGGTGCAGCGCAATGACCTGCAGCTCCTCAGAGGTGAGCGCGCCGTCCTTCTGCAGCAGCCGGGTGGGCGTGCCGATCTTGCCCATGTCGTGCAGCAGGCCCGCGAAGCGGACCAGCTCGACCCGGTCCTCCGACATCCCGATTCGACGGGCGATCAGTTCCGCGCCGGTGGAGACGCGTTCCGAGTGGCCCCGGGTGTAGAGGTCCTTGGTCTCCACCGCGGCGACCAGCGTGCGCACGGTGCGCTCGTAAGCCTCCCGCTCGGCCGCGTACTGGCCGAACGCCCAGCGGGCGACCAGCAGGGGCAGCAGGACCAGAACGGCCGCCAACGCGCCGACCTCGGTGCTCCAGAGCACCGCCATCATCAGGCCGAACAGGCCGTAGAGCAGGTATCCGACCAGGCCGGTCGAGAGCGTGGTCCGCAGGCCGTGCCCGAAGGGCACGCCCTGGGCCAGGGTGAGAACCCCGGCGACCAGGCCGGCATTGACCGCGCTGTAGACCGCGGCGGTCGCGACCACGACGAGCAGCACCAGCGGGAAGTCGTCGCTGCCGAGCTTGTCCTCGCCGCCGAGCGCCGAGTAGACGAGCCCGGCACCGGCGGCCGACACCGCCAGCTCGGCGGCGTTGAAGAGCCGCTTGACCATCGGCGGCCGTGCCGGCTGGTAGGCGGCGCTGGCCAGGCTCATCAGGGCGGCCCCGCCGGGGCCGAGCAGGATCACCGCGGCCAGGGAGACCGGGAAAACTGGCCGACAGCGAGACGCCGCGGTTGCGGCCGAGGCTGCACGGTGGAGAGTGGGTCGAGAACGGCGAACAACAGGCCGATGACGACCAGGGCAACGAGGTCGGTCCCGGTGAAGAAGACGGTAGACGCGGCGGCGACGGCAGCTACGCACACCGCGATGACGTACACCCGCGCGCGCCAGGGAAGAGCTGACATCTCCTCCCCGTCCCGCTCACGGTCTCGATCCGGACTCTAATGCTTGAAAAGCGTCCGGACCGTGCGGAATCAGCGGTGGATCAGCTCCACTTCCAGTTCTCCTCGCACATGACCGACGTCACCTCCCCTCGAAGTCGCAGCCCAGGTACCGCGGTGGAGTCACTCCCACTTGGCGGTGGAACCTGCGGACAGGAACTGTTCGATGACGGAGCGGAGCTTGCCCATGGGAATTGCCCTTTCCTGCGCTGAAGAACCTCCGGTTTGGCCCTTCAGTTGATCTTGAAAACGTTACGCACACTAAGTGGCGAAATCCGGGAGATCGATCGCCCGGACGGGTGGTGGCGCACCACGCTCAGTGACCGACGCAGGCTCCCGGCGGCGCGCCGCCGGGGCTCCGTAGGGGTGTGGGACGATGTCGGCCGAGAACCGAAAATCGAGAAGAGGACCCATGGGCAAGAGAGCTCGTCGCCGTAAGGCCCGTAAGCGCTCGAAGTCGAATCACGGTCGTCGTCCCAACTCCTGACGCGACGCAAACACGAGAAGGCCCCTGCCGCTAGAGCGGCGGGGGCCTTCGTGACATACAGGAGATCTCGGGCATATCAGGCGTCATCTCACGCCCGGGGAGAGAGTGACTTCGGCTATAGGGCCGGCCGGCGGGCGTCATTCCTCGACGGTGATCTGTACCTGTACCTCGCGGATCCGGACCATCACCTTGGAGCGCAGATCCTGCGGCGGCGGCTCGCAGCCACAGCCCCGTTTCACGACGTCCTTGACCAGTTGGTCGAGCCCGAACTCGCGCAGGCACGGCCCGCACTCGTCGAGGTGCTCCTGGATCTTCGCGCAGTCCGCGTCGTCCAGTTCGTGGTCGATGAATTCCGCGACCCGGGCGATGACGTCCGCGCACGACGTGAAGTGGGGCAGCCCGGATGTCATGACGGGTCCTCCGTGGCGGTGGCGGGGACCAGACCCCGGTCGCGGGCGTAGTCGGACAGCAGGTCGCGGAGCTGGCGCCGGCCGCGGTGCAGCCGCGACATCACGGTGCCGATCGGCGTCCCCATGATCTCGGCGATCTCCTTGTACGCGAAGCCCTCGACGTCGGCGAGGTACACCGCGATCCGGAAGTCCTCCGGCAGCTCCTGCAGCGCGTCCTTCACGTCGGAATCGGGAAGGTGCTCGAGCGCCTCGACCTCGGCCGACTTGAGCCCGGTGGAGGTGTGCGACTCCGCGCGCGCGAGCTGCCAGTCCTCGATGTCCTCGGCGCCGCTCTGCTTCGGCTCGCGCTGCTTCTTGCGGTACGAGTTGATGAAGGTGTTCGTCAGGATGCGGTAGAGCCAGGCCTTGAGGTTCGTACCGTCCTCGAACTGGTGGAACGACGCGAACGCCTTCGCGAACGTCTCCTGGACCAAATCCTCGGCATCCGCCGGATTGCGGGTCATCCGCATCGCCGCGGCGTAGAGCTGGTCCAGGAACGGCAGGGCATCGCGTTCGAACCGCGCGACGCGCTCGTCCTGTGTCTCCGTGGTGGTCATCGGGGACGAGCCTAGTTCACGCATGTACTCACGGCTGCGCGGCCGCGGACGCGACGCGGAACGTTCCAGTACGGCGGTCATCAGGCCCTCCTTCGAAGGCTCCAACCACCAACAGTCAACTGAGATTCCCGTACCGGAAAGCTGGGCCTACAACTCCCCGATCCACGCGGCGACCGAGTCGGTGATCATGACCAGCGCCCCGGCCTGGCCGATTTCGGACCTGGCGGGCACCTTGAACCCGTGATCGGCCCCGGGAACCCCCACGATCTCGGTGCCGGACGGGAACTCCGGAGGGCCGCCGAAGCTGTCCTTCTCCCCCTGCACCACCAGGGTGGGCACTCCCGCGCCGAGCAATTCGTCGACCCGGCTGCGTTCCGGCCGCCCGGGCGGATGCAACGGGAACGACAGCGCCAGAACGGCGGCGGCGCCGACCGTGGCGGCGGTCCGGCATGCCACCCGCGCCCCGGCCGAACGGCCGCCCACGATCAGGGTGGGAGCGAGGAGCTTCTTGAGTTCGGGGGCTTTCCGCAGCTCGGCGAGCACCGCGATCCAGGCCACGTCCAGGGTCGGCGGCGGCCCGGCGACCTTCTTCCCGGCGAGGCGCCAGGGCTGCTCCACCAGCACCACCGTGGTGCCGAGCGCAGGCAGAGCCCGTGCCAGCGCCTGCAGGTCGCGGGCGCCGGTGCCCCCACCGGCGCCGTGCCCGAGCACGAGCGTGTGCTTCGGCTTTCCCTTGGCGGGCGCGAAGATCTGCGCGCTCGCCGGCCCGCCAGGGGTCTCGATCACCCGGACACCCTGCTCCGCCACACCGGCCTCCGAAAGCTGACGACTACCCTCAATGAATGTGACTGCTCCCGCGCACTGGGCGGCCCCGCTCGCCGCGGGGCCGGTGAGCGCGACGGTCCACGTTCCCGGGTCGAAGTCCATCACCAACCGGGCGCTGCTGCTCGCGGCGCTCGCCGACGGACCCAGCACGATCCGCCGGCCGCTGATGTCCCGCGACACCGACCTGATGCTGGCGGCGGTGCGCGCGCTCGGGACCACCGTGCACGAGGTGCCGGGCACCGGGACCGGCCCGGACTGGCGGGTCGAGCCCCGGCCCCTCCACGGCCCGGCCGAGGTGGACTGCGGGCTGGCCGGCACGGTGATGCGCTTCGTCCCCCCGATTGCCGCGCTCGCCGACGGCGCGATCGTCTTCGACGGGGACCCCCGGGCCCGGGAGCGGCCGATGGGGCCTGTGCTCTCGGCGCTGCGCGACCTCGGCGCCACCGTCGAGAGCGGCGGCGCCGCCGGCAGTGACCGGTTGCCGTTCACCGTCCACGGGCGGGGCGCCCTGCGCGGGGGGAACGTGCAGATCGACGCGTCGGCCTCCTCGCAGTTCGTCTCCGGCCTGCTGCTCGCCGCGCCCCGCTACGACAAGGGCGTCGACGTGGTGCACGTCGGCCCGCCGGTTCCCTCGCTGCCGCACATCCGGATGACGGTTCTGATGCTGCGTCAGGCGGGCGTCGACGTCGAGGACGAGACCCCGCACCGGTGGCGCATCGCGCCCGGCCGGATCGCCGCCCGCGATCTCGACGTCGAGCCCGACCTGTCCAACGCCGCGCCCTTCCTCGCCGCCGCCCTGGTGACCGCAGGCACGGTGACGGTCGCCGGGTGGCCCCGGGCCACGACCCAGCCCGGGGACATGCTGCGCGACCTGCTGGCCCGGATGGGCGCGGAGTGCTCGCTCGGACGCGGGGGACTGGTGGTCCGCGGTCGCGGCCGGATCCTCGGGCATCGACGCGAACCTGCGCGAGGTCAGCGAGCTCGCGCCCACCCTCGTCGGGCATCGCAGCCCTGGCTTCCACGCCGAGCACGCTGCGCGGGATCGGCCACATGCGCGGACACGAGACGGATCGCCTGACGGCCCTTGCCACCGAGATCAACAACCTCGGCGGCGACGTGACCGAGACCCGCGACGGCCTGCGCATCCGGCCGCGCCCGCTGCGCGGCGGCGTCTTCGGCAGCTACGCCGACCACCGGATGGCCACGACCGGCGCGCTGATCGGCCTGCTGGTGCCCGGCGTCGAGGTCGAGGACATCGCCACCACCGCCAAGACCATGCCGGAGTTCGTCGAGCTCTGGAACGGCATGCTCGGACTCCCCGCCGAGGCTCCTGCTGAGTAACCGTCAGAACCCGCGCCCGGCCCGTCGACTCGACGAGGACGATGTGCGGGTGCGGCCCGGCCGGGGCACCCGCCCGCGCAGCCGGCTGCGCCCCAGCCATGACGAGGCGGTCGACGGCCGGGTGGTCACCGTCGACCGCGGCCGGTTCACCGTCGCCCTCGACGAACCGGGTGACGGTCCGGACACGGTGGGCGCGATCAAGGCCCGCGAGCTGGGCCGGCGTGGGATCGCCGTCGGCGACCGGGTCGCGCTGGTGGGCGACACCGCCGGCGGCCCGGACGCGCTGGCCCGGATCGTGCGACTGCACCCGCGGACCTCGGTGCTGCGCCGCACTGCCGACGACGACGACCCGATCGAGCGGGTGCTGGTCGCCAACGCCGAGCAACTGGTCATCGTCGCGGCCCTGGCCGAGCCGGCCACCGCAGCCCCGGCTGATCGACCGGTGCCTGGTGGCCGCCTACGACGCCGGGCTCACCCCGCTGCTCTGCCTGACCAAGTCCGACCTCGCGTCCGCCGACGAGGTGCTCGCCCTCTATGCCGCGCTGGATGTCGCGCACGTGGTGACCCGGCGGGACCAGGACCCGGCTGCGCTGCGCGAGCGCCTGGAGGGCCGGGTCAGCGTGCTGGTCGGTACCTCCGGGGTCGGAAAGTCCACGCTGGTGAACATCCTGGTCCCCGGCACCGACCGCGAGGTAGGAGTGGTGAACGCCGTCACCGGCCGCGGCCGGCACACCTCGAGTTCCGCGGTGGCGTTGGAGCTGCCCGGCCGGCGGCTGGGTGATCGACACCCCGGGCGTGCGCAGCTTCGGCCTCGCGCACGTCACGCCGGACCGCGTGCTCAGCGCTTTCACCGACCTGCTCCCCGGCACGGCCGGCTGCCCCCGCGGCTGCAGTCACGACGAGGAGGAGTGCGCGCTCGACGCCTACGTCGCGGCCGGGCACGCCGACCCGGCCCGCCTGGCCTCACTGCGCCGGCTGCTGGCGGTACCCCGGAAGCCCGACGAGCCGGCGGACTGACCAGCAGCTGCCTGACCAGCAGCTGCCTGACCACCGGCAAACTGACGGAGCGTCAGCCGGGCGCGCGCACCGAGTCCGTGGTGTCGACGAAGTCTTCCCAGTGCGACTGCGACCCCGTGTGCCCGGCCAGCACGGTGAGCACGGTCGAGGCCAGCGCCAGCCCGCCGACGACCACGGCGATGCCCATCCCTGCCGCGGCCGGCACGCCGCGCCGGTCGGCCAGGAGGGCGAGGGCGGTGACGACCGTGAGAGCCAGCACGAGCCAGAGCAACGCCCGCCCGAAGGTCTCGTGGTCGTTGCGCGGCACGGCCATGTCGCCGGTCCAGATGAACCGGTTCTGCAACTTCTGCCCGGCCTGCACCGTGACGAAGGTCAACGCGAGCAGGACGACGTTGCCGGTCACCGCCACGGTGGCGAACCTGCGTCGCCACTGCGCCCGGAGGAAGACCGCGGCGCTGGCCGCGGCGCCGATCGGGACGAGCACCACCACGGCGTGGAGCAGGAGCACGTGGAGCGGCAGTCCCAGAAAGGTGTCGTACATGTGCGCTCCCGGCGTGGCCCGAATTCCGGTTCTGCATTCGTCGACGGATCACCCCGGGATTGGTTCAGCTAGCGTTCGGTCCGATGAGCGACCTCCACGACGATCTGGTGCTGGCGTTGGCCCTGGCCGACGCCGCCGACGCGATCACCACGGCGCGATTCCGCGCCCTCGACCTGCGGGTCGAGTCCAAACCCGACCTCAGCCCGGTCACCGACGCCGACCGGGACACCGAGCACCGCCTCCGACAACTGCTGGCCGCCGTTCGGCCGGCCGACGCGATCCATGGCGAGGAGTTCGCCGACACCGGGCCTGTCGACGGCTCAGCCGACGGCTCGGGGCGGCGCTGGGTGATCGATCCCATCGACGGCACGAAGAACTTCGTGCGCGGCGTGCCGGTGTGGGCCACTCTGATCGCGCTGATGAACGGCGAGGACGTGGTCGTCGGCGTGGTCTCCGCCCCGGCGCTCGGCCGGCGCTGGTGGGCGTCGGCGGGCGGCGGCGCCTGGGCGCGGACCGGTTCCGGCGATCCCGTCGAGTGCCGGGTTTCGGCGGTGGCGACGCTGACCGACGCCTCCCTGTCCTACTCCAGCCTGGCCGGCTGGGAGAAGCTCGGCGTGCTGCCCGGATTCCTGGACCTGACCCGGGCCTGCTGGCGGACCCGCGCGTTCGGCGACTTCTGGTCCTACGTGATGCTCGCCGAGGGCACCGTCGACATCGCCGCCGAGCCGGAGGTCGCGCTGCACGACCTGGCTCCACTGGCGCTGATCGTGGCCGAGGCGGGCGGGGTGTTCACCGACCTCGCGGGCCGGCCGGGACCGGACGGCGGCAGCGCCCTGGCCAGCAACGGACTGCTGCACACCGCGGCCCTGGCCCACCTGCAGCCGGAGAGCAGCACGGGCCCGGCGTAGAGCGCGGCCAGGTCGAACCAGCCGTAGCCGCCGGCCGCTCCGCTGGGCGGATTGCCGATCGGGATCACGCCGGTCGGGTCGTGCGCCGACCACGCCCACGCCCCGGCCCAGGTGCCGACCACCTCGAGGTAGGTGACGATCGCGAACGCACCGAGGTAGAGGGTCTGGGATCGCCCGAGGTACAGGAAGCCGACGAGACAGGCGAACCAGAACGCGCCGAGCACGTCGGTGCGCCCGGCGAACAGCAGGCCCCAGCCCGCGTACGCCCCGCCCCCGACGACGACGGTGGTCCGCAGCCCGATGCGGCGCCGGTGCACCCAGGCGGCCCGTCCGATCGCCAGCGCGCACAGATAGACCAGGCCGTGACCCGGCGGCACGTAGGCCGGCACGTTGTCGAAGCGGTAGGAGTACACCCCGAGCAACGGGGAGAACGTGTACTCGACGGCGGTCGCGATGACGACCACCACGGCCACCTGGGCCCGCACCAGCGGGGTCTCGCGAGCGAGGAAGGCGAGGAGCAGCAGCCAGGTGGCAACGCCGAACAGTCGCTGCTCGGCCAGGCTCCCGCTGCCGTCCCCGATCAGCACCAGGGTGGTCCAGCCGAAGGCCGTGCCCGCGATTCGCGCGTCCCTCACGCGGCACCCGCCACGAGGCGCAGGACGGCGTCGGTGGTGTCCACCGGGCCGGGGTAGGCCCAGGTGGCCACGCAGGCCACGCGCAGCGCGTCAACGGGGTCGCCTGCCCCGGAGAGCCGCAACCGGCCGGCCTGGACCCTGGCGGTCCAGCCTTCGAGGGCCGCCTCGCCGCCCGACAGGACGACGTCCGCGTGCGGGACGAGCAGGCCGCGCAGATCGGCGGCCAGATAGGTGGGCCGGCAGGTCGGCGGGGCGGCGAGCAGCTCGGCAGGCCCGGTCACGCCGGTCAGCACGAGGAGGCTGTCGGCCCCGGCCCGGACCGCGCCCTCCACGTCGGTGTCCAGCCGGTCGCCGATGATCAGCGGCCGCAGCGCCGCCACCCGGTCGATCGATTCGCGGTGCAGGGCCAGTTCCGGCTTGCCGGCCACCAGCGGCTCCACCCCGCTGGCCAGGCGGATGACGTTGACCAGCGTCCCGTTCCCGGGGCCGATGCCGCGCGGGGTCGGGATGGTCAGGTCGGTGTTGGTGGCCACCCAGGGCAGTCCGGCCCGGACCGCGTACGTGCCCTCGGCGAGCTGCACCCAGCCCACGGTCGGGTGGTAGCCCTGCACGACCGCGCTCGGCTTGTCGTCGGCCGACCGGACGGGCCGCAGCCCCCGCTCGACGAGGGCCTCCTCCAACGCGGTCCCGCCGACGACCAGCACCGCGGAGCCCGGCGCCACCAGCCCGGCGACCAGCCGGGCCGCGGCCTGCGCCGACGTGGCCACCTCGCCGGCGTCGGCGCTCACCCCGAGTTCGGTCAGGTGCGCGGCCACCTGCTCCGGGGTGCGCGCGGCGTTGTTGGTGACGAAGGCCAGCCGCATCCCCCGGGCTCTGGCCTGCAGAAGGCTTTCGGAGGCGTGCTGGACGGGCTCAGGCCCGATGTAGACCACGCCGTCGAGATCGAGCAGCCCGGCGTCGTACCGGTCGACCAGGGCCGTCTCGCTACCCACGTGGAGCGGCACTGCCGGACTGCTCACCCGTCGGGCCGTGGGGACTCGTCGGGCTCCTCGTCCAGCTCGTCGAACAGCACCAGGGCGGTCTGCCGGAACTCCACGACGGGTTCGCGGAACATCGCGGCCGCCTGATCCACGGCGAGAGCGGGCACCTTGGCGACCGCCGCCGGCTCCACCACAGCTGCGGGCGGGTCCTCGATCGCCTCCGCAGGCACCTCGACCGCAGCGGTCGGCTCGTCGACCTGCGCCACCGCCGGCTCATCGACCGCCACGGCCGGCTCCTCGCCGGTGTCGAACTCCTCGTCCGGCAGGAAGACCACGCCGTCGAGCTCGGCGAGCCGCTCGGCCGCGTCGGTGAGCCCCTCCGGGTCCGCTGCGGCGGCGCGTTCGAACCAGGTGCGGGCCTCGTCGTGCCGCCCGACCGCCGCGAGCGCCGCGGCGTAGGCATAGCGGAGCCGGGCCGCCCAGTCCGACGGCTTGTCGTCCTTGAGCTCCGGACTCTGCAGGGTGACCACCGCGGCATCGAGCTGGCCGAGGTCGGCGCGAGCGCCGGCCGCGACGATGCGCATCTCCACCCGGGCGGCCCGGGTCAGTTGCGCGACCTCCGGGGCCGCAGCCATCTGCAGCGCCTTCTCGGGGTGCCCGAGCGCGCGCTCGCAGTCGGCCATCATCGGCCAGTGCTCCTGGTTTCCGGAGATGCGCCGGGCGGCCCGCAACTCCGCCAGCGCCTCCGTGTACTTACCGGCGTGGTACGCCGCGATCCCGAGCGCTTCGCGAATCACCGCGACGCGCGGCCCGTGCCGCCGAGCGGCCACCGCATGCGCGTACGCGCCCTCGGGGTCCTCATCGAGAAGCCGGGCCACCATCACCAGATGCAGGGCCGCGGCCTCGGCCGCTTCGGCGCGCAGCGTCGTCAATTCACGCCGGACGTCCTTGTCGAGCTCGAAACCGGTGACGTCCTTGTCGACCTCAGGCGCCCGCGGCGCCGGTGGCCCCGCCGGCCGATCCGTGCGAGGACCGGTCCGTGCCTGCGGGCGGGAACCGGATCGCGAGTCGGGCCGGGAGCTCGTGCGCGAGTCCGGGCGCGAAGCCCCCCGGGCATCGGGACGCGAATCCCCGCGCTTATCGGGACGCGAATCCCCGCGCTTATCGGCCCGTGATCCTGAATTCGTATTCGCCGGCGAATCCGACCTGGGACGGTAATTCCCCGAAGCCGGCCGGTCCGCGCCCGAGGCAGGCGGCTTTCCGCCGCTTCCGCGAGGCGCACCTGATGCCGGCGGCTTACCACCCGTGCCTCGCGAACCCGCCGCGGGCGGCTTCCCACCGCTGCGCACCGGACCCGAGGACGGCGGGTTTCCGCCGCCGCTCCGGGGCGTGCTTGAGCTCGGTGGTTTTCCCCCTGCGCCACGGGGCGCGGAGCCTGATGGCTTCCCGCCGGCGCCACGGGGAGCGCCGCTCCCACGGGGAGCACCAGAACCCGTGGGCTTGCCGCCACCGCGAGGAGAGCCTGATCCGCGGGATGCGGGGCGATTGCCGCCACCCCCGCGGGCCGGACCGTCATTCGTTGTCACAAGTGCTCCTCGTCGATGCGCGACATTCTCCCGTTAAGCGATAAGGGCCACCCCTGGGGGTGGCCCTTATCGAAAGAATGTCCGGCGGCGTCCTACTCTCCCACACCGTAACCAGTGCAGTACCATCGGCGCTGAAGGGCTTAGCTTCCGGGTTCGGAATGGAGCCGGGCGTTTCCCCTTCGCTATGACCGCCGAAACTCTATTGAGATATCAGGCCGGCTCTCGTTCGAAAACGGAGCCCCCGACCGTATCTCGGGAACCGCACAGTGGACGCGTAGCATAAATTCTCAGGATCTCATCGCCGTTGCCGGCGAAGAGAAGAGTGAGTGGTCAAGTCCTCGGCCTATTAGTACCGGTCAGCTTCACACATTACTGTGCTTCCACGTCCGGCCTATCAACCCAGTCGTCTAGCTGGGGGCCTTACCAGGTTAACCCTGTGGGAGACCTCATCTTGAAGCGAGCTTCCCGCTTAGATGCTTTCAGCGGTTATCCCTTCCGAACGTAGCTAACCAGCCGTGCTCCTGGCGGAACAACTGGCACACCAGAGGTTCGTCCGTCCCGGTCCTCTCGTACTAGGGACAGCCCTTCTCAAGTCTCCTGCGCGCACAGCGGATAGGGACCGAACTGTCTCACGACGTTCTAAACCCAGCTCGCGTACCGCTTTAATGGGCGAACAGCCCAACCCTTGGGACCTACTCCAGCCCCAGGATGCGACGAGCCGACATCGAGGTGCCAAACCATGCCGTCGATATGGACTCTTGGGCAAGATCAGCCTGTTATCCCCGGGGTACCTTTTATCCGTTGAGCGACGGCGCTTCCACAAGCCACCGCCGGATCACTAGTCCCAGCTTTCGCTCCTGCTCGACATGTCTGTCTCACAGTCAAGCTCCCTTGTGCACTTGCACTCGACACCTGATTGCCAACCAGGCTGAGGGAACCTTTGGGCGCCTCCGTTACATTTTAGGAGGCAACCGCCCCAGTTAAACTACCCATCAGGCACTGTCCCTGATCCGGATCACGGACCGAGGTTAGACAACCAGATCGATCAGAGTGGTATTTCAACGTTGACTCCACCCGAACTGGCGTCCGAGCTTCAAAGTCTCCCACCTATCCTACACAAATCGAACCAATCACCAATACCAAACTATAGTAAAGGTCCCGGGGTCTTTCCGTCCTGCTGCGCGTAACGAGCATCTTTACTCGTAGTGCAATTTCGCCGAGCCTATGGTTGAGACAGTCGAGAAGTCGTTACGCCATTCGTGCAGGTCGGAACTTACCCGACAAGGAATTTCGCTACCTTAGGATGGTTATAGTTACCACCGCCGTTTACTGGCGCTTAAGTTCTCAGCTTCGCTCCGAAGAGCTAACCGGTCCCCTTAACGTTCCAGCACCGGGCAGGCGTCAGTCCGTATACATCGTCTTGCGACTTCGCACGGACCTGTGTTTTTAGTAAACAGTCGCTTCTCGCTGGTCTCTGCGACCTCACCGAGCTTCGGAAGCAAGTTCCTACACCCGACAAGGTCCCTCTTCTCCCGAAGTTACGGGGGTATTTTGCCGAGTTCCTTAACCATAGTTCGCTCGATCGCCTTGGTATTCTCTACCTGACCACCTGAGTCGGTTTGGGGTACGGGCCGCCATGACACTCGCTAGAGGCTTTTCTCGGCAGCATAGGATCATCCACTTCGCCTAATCGGCTCGGCATCGGGTCTCAGGCTATATGAGGTGCGGATTTGCCTACACCTCGCCCTACACCCTTACCCCGGGACAACCATCGCCCGGGTTGGACTACCTTCCTGCGTCACCCCATCGCTTGCCTACTACCGGTTCGGGTCGCGCATCTCCCCCATTGGCTCCGAAGAGTCCGCCGGCTTCAAGCGCTTAGCATCACCAGGTTCAGCATTGGCGCGTCATAGCGGGTACGGGAATATCAACCCGTTGTCCATCGACTACGCCTGTCGGCCTCGCCTTAGGTCCCGACTTACCCTGGGCGGATTAGCCTGGCCCAGGAACCCTTGGTCATTCGGCGGAAGGGTTTCTCACCCTTCTTTCGCTACTCATGCCTGCATTCTCACTCGTGTGGCCTCCACGGCTGGGTTACCCCGCCGCTTCGCTGGCCACACGACGCTCCCCTACCCATCCACGCACCTGGACCACGAAGACCGGGCTATTGCGTGAATGACACAGCTTCGGCGGTATGCTTGAGCCCCGCTACATTGTCGGCGCGGAATCACTTGACCAGTGAGCTATTACGCACTCTTTCAAGGGTGGCTGCTTCTAAGCCAACCTCCTGGTTGTCTGTGCGACTCCACATCCTTTCCCACTTAGCATACGCTTGGGGGCCTTAGCTGGTGGTCTGGGCTGTTTCCCTCTCGACTACGGAGCTTATCCCCCGCAGTCTCACTGCCACGCTCTCACTTACCGGCATTCGGAGTTTGGCTGATTTCAGTAAGCTTGTAGGCCCCCTAGACCATCCAGTGCTCTACCTCCGGCAAGAAACACGTGACGCTGCACCTAAATGCATTTCGGGGAGAACCAGCTATCACGGAGTTTGATTGGCCTTTCACCCCTACCCACAGCTCATCCCCCAGGTTTTCAACCCTGGTGGGTTCGGTCCTCCACGCGGTCTTACCCGCGCTTCAACCTGGCCATGGGTAGATCACTCCGCTTCGGGTCTAGAGCATGCGACTGAATCGCCCTATTCGGACTCGCTTTCGCTACGGCTTCCCCACACGGGTTAACCTCGCCACACACTGCTAACTCGCAGGCTCATTCTTCAAAAGGCACGCTGTCACGGCCGTACAGCAAGCTGTACGACGACGCTCCCACGGCTTGTAGGCACACGGTTTCAGGTACTATTTCACTCCCCTCCCGGGGTACTTTTCACCTTTCCCTCACGGTACTTGTCCGCTATCGGTCACCAGGTAGTATTTAGGCTTAGCGGGTGGTCCCGCCAGATTCACACGGGATTTCTCGGGCCCCGTGCTACTTGGGATAACGCTCCGGAGTCACGAGTTTTCGTTTACGGGGGTGTTACCCTCTGTGCCGGTCCTTTCGCATGACCTTCGCCTATCGACGTGATTTCTTACTCCGTGCCAGGATCGGCAGATCCGACTGAACGGTCCCACAACCCCGCATACGCAACGCCTGCCGGCTATCACGCGTATTCGGTTTGGCCTGTTCCGCGTTCGCTCGCCACTACTCACGGAATCACGGTTGTTTTCTCTTCCTGCGGGTACTGAGATGTTTCACTTCCCCACGTTCCCTCCACATGCCCTATGTGTTCAGGCATGGGTGACAGGACATGACTCCTGCCGGGTTTCCCCATTCGGAAATCCTCGGATCACAGCTCGGTTGGCAGCTCCCCGAGGCTTATCGCAGCCTCCTACGTCCTTCATCGGCTCCTGGTGCCAAGGCATCCACCGTGCGCCCTTATTAACTTGGCTCACAAAAGATGCTCGCGTCCACTGTGCAGTTCTCAAGGTACGGGCGGGCTGGTTCTTACTCCGTGCCAGATCGGCAGATCTGACCGAGAGGTCCCACAACCCCGGATACGCAACGCCTGCCGGCTATCACGCGTACTCGGTTTGGCCTGTTCCGCGTTCGCTCGCCACTACTTACGGAATCACTGTTGTTTTCTCTTCCTGTGGGTACTGAGATGTTTCACTTCCCCACGTTCCCTCCGACTGCCCTATGTGTTCAGGCAGTGGTGACCAGACATGACTCTGGCCGGGTTTCCCCATTCGGAAATCCTCGGATCACAGCTCGGTTGACAGCTCCCCGAGGCTTATCGCAGCCTCCTACGTCCTTCTTCGGCTCCTGGTGCCAAGGCATCCACCGTGCGCCCTTATTAACTTGGCCACTAAAAGATGCTCGCGTCCACTGTGCAGTTCTCAAGGTACGGGCGGTTCCGCCGGCTGAGTCGCCGCGGCCACCGACAATGCGGAGGCGTACGAGCGAGCCGGGCGGCCCGGAAAGGAGAGGAAGAACCCCCATCCCTTCAGGACCCAACAGCGTGCCTGGGCCGACTCTCCACCCGAATCCCGTTCCACTCCGCGCCGCTGCTCAATGAGCAGAAGCGCGGTTGTACTTGGGTTTCGGCTAGGAAGCCGGCCTACTGGTCAATGTTCCACCCTTGAGCAAACCACCGTGGGACATGTGCCCACGAAGTGGCTCTGGACGACCGCCCTAAGGGCGACCGCCAGAAGCTCCTTAGAAAGGAGGTGATCCAGCCGCACCTTCCGGTACGGCTACCTTGTTACGACTTCGTCCCAATCGCCAATCCCACCTTCGACGGCTCCCTCCCTAAGGTTGGGCCACCGGCTTCGGGTGTTACCGACTTTCGTGACGTGACGGGCGGTGTGTACAAGGCCCGGGAACGTATTCACCGCAGCGTTGCTGATCTGCGATTACTAGCGACTCCGACTTCATGGGGTCGAGTTGCAGACCCCAATCCGAACTGAGACCGGCTTTTTGGGATTCGCTCCACCTTGCGGTATCGCAGCCCTTTGTACCGGCCATTGTAGCATGTGTGCAGCCCAAGACATAAGGGGCATGATGATTTGACGTCATCCCCACCTTCCTCCGAGTTGACCCCGGCAGTCTCCTATGAGTCCCCGCCATTACGCGCTGGCAACATAGAACGAGGGTTGCGCTCGTTGCGGGACTTAACCCAACATCTCACGACACGAGCTGACGACAACCATGCACCACCTGTATACCGCCCTTGCGGACCTGACATCTCTGCCAGTTTTCGGTATATGTCAAGCCTTGGTAAGGTTCTTCGCGTTGCGTCGAATTAAGCCACATGCTCCGCCGCTTGTGCGGGCCCCCGTCAATTCCTTTGAGTTTTAGCCTTGCGGCCGTACTCCCCAGGCGGGGCGCTTAATGCGTTAGCTGCGGCACGGAGATCGTGGAAAGATCCCCACACCTAGCGCCCAACGTTTACGGCGTGGACTACCAGGGTATCTAATCCTGTTCGCTCCCCACGCTTTCGCTCCTCAGCGTCAGTATCGGTCCAGAGACCCGCCTTCGCCACCGGTGTTCCTCCTGATATCTGCGCATTTCACCGCTACACCAGGAATTCCAGTCTCCCCTACCGCACTCTAGCTAGCCCGTATCCACTGCAGGCTTGGAGTTGAGCCCCAAGTTTTCACAGCAGACGTGACAAGCCGCCTACGAGCTCTTTACGCCCAATAATTCCGGACAACGCTTGCACCCTACGTATTACCGCGGCTGCTGGCACGTAGTTAGCCGGTGCTTCTTCTGCAGGTACCGTCACTTGCGCTTCGTCCCTGCTGAAAGAGGTTTACGACCCGAAGGCCTTCGTCCCTCACGCGGCGTCGCTGCGTCAGGCTTTCGCCCATTGCGCAATATTCCCCACTGCTGCCTCCCGTAGGAGTCTGGGCCGTGTCTCAGTCCCAGTGTGGCCGGTCGCCCTCTCAGGCCGGCTACCCGTCGTCGCCTTGGTAGGCCATTACCCCACCAACAAGCTGATAGGCCGCGGGCCCATCCCTAGCCGAAAAACTTTCCACCTCGAGTGATGCCGCTCGAGGTCATATCCGGTATTAGCCCCGGTTTCCCGGGGTTATCCCAGAGCTAGGGGCAGGTTGCCCACGTGTTACTCACCCGTTCGCCACTGATCCCCACCCGAAGGTGGTTCACCGTTCGACTTGCATGTGTTAAGCACGCCGCCAGCGTTCGTCCTGAGCCAGGATCAAACTCTCCGTTGATGTCTTTTAGTTGTGGTCTCCCGGCGAAGGGGAACCACTGACACAACAAAGTGTCCTGGCAATCGACATGACCCACTGACTGAAATCATGTCGATAACCAAAGGAAATCCGTTATACGGCAGGCTCCCGCCGAGGCCGGATGGCCTCGGAGGAAAGTCTGCCAACGGGGTTATTTGGCATTGACTTTCGGCACGCTGTTGAGTTCTCAAGGTACGGGCGCTCACCGACGATGATCTTCCGACCGGCGTCAGGGCAACTCGCTGATGCTACAGATGCGCTGGGAAAGCGTCAAATCGAACAGTTTCCCGGCACTCCCGCGCGCCACAATCGACCGTTCCGGATTTCCCGGATCGGTCTTGAGATCGCTTCGGGGTTTGCCACCCTGCGGACCGGCCACCGGGATCCGGTGTCCGTTGCTCCGTACGGGGCGACGTCGGAGAACAGTACGAGCGCCGTACTGGGGAGTCAAATCGACGGCGGGTGGGCGTGTGGCGCGGCGTCCGGCGGAGGCGCGTTTGCCCAGGTCAGAGGCCTGTCGGCGGACTCCGCGACCTGACGCATCGTCAGGCGCCACGGGCCGGATCCGACCCGTGGCGCCGCTGACGCGTCAGGCCTACTTGAGGCCGTTCTCCAGGAGCTGGGCGGCCTCGAAACAGGCCCGGCGGGAGACGGCCAGCATCTGCTCGGCCAGGTCGAAGGCGAAGTCCACGGCCTCGGTCGGCCGCAGAACTGCGGACGGGACCAGCGTGCGGACGGCGTCGGTGGCCGCGGCGGCCAGGTCGGAGACCGCCGTCTCGGCGTGCTGGCGCGCCTCGACCAGCTGCGGCTTGGTCGCCGAGCTGCTCGGCCGGCGGGCCGCCGGCGTGCGGCGGGTGGTGGTCTCGGGGCCGTCGATGGTGGCAGTGCTCATGAGGATCCTCCCTTGGGGCGGTGCGGGTACCTCTGGAGCCTCGCAGCGCGCGAACGAACGGACACGTGCCGACAGCCGTGCGTGTCGGTGAACGCCTGGCGAATCCGCCGAGCGGTACCGGTGGGTCAGGCGGGACGGGTGGGAGAGCCGGCCCGGATCAGCGCGACCACGACGTCGTCGAGCGTGAGCACGCCCTCCAGCCCGTCCGGGCCGTTCACCACGGCCATCGGGGCCCGGTCGGCCCGCAACTGGGTCAGCACGTCGGGCAGGGGGGTGTCCGCGGCGACGGCGGGCATGGGCCGGACCGCCGCGGCGATGGAGATTCCCGAGCTTCCCCGAGCTCGCCGCGCACGAGCAGGTCCTTGGCGTGCACGTAGCCGACCGGGGTGCCCGCCTCGTCCAGCACCGGGAAGCGCATGTGCCGGGTACGGCCCGCCATCGCCTCGACGTCGGCCGTGGTCGCGTCCTGTGGCACGGAGTGCAGGCGGTCCCGCGGGATGAGGACGTCGGCCGCGGTCATGGCGGTGAAGTGCAGGGCCCGGGCCATCAGCCCGTACTCCTCGTCGTCGATCAGCCCTTCGCGGTGCGATTCGGCGGCGATCTCCGCCATCTCATGCAGGCCGTACGCGCTGTCCACGTGGTCGGAGGGCCGGATCCGGAGCACCCACATCACGGCGGCGGCCATCCCCCGCACCAGAGCCAGCAGCAGGGAGAAGACGCGGGAGAAGGTGGCCAACGGTGGGCCCAGCAGGACCGCCGCGCGCTCCGGCAGGGCGAGGGTGAAGTTCTTCGGGACCATCTCGCCGACCAGGACGTGCGCAAGCACGACCAGGAGCAGAGCGATGGCGAAGGCGACCGGGTGCACGGCGCCGTGGGGCAGCCCGGCGTCCTCGATCGGAGGTTCCAGCATGTGCGCGATCGCCGGCTCGGCGAGCGCGCCGAGGCCGACCGAACAGATCGTGATGCCGAGCTGGGCACCGGCCATCATCAACGGCAGCCGGTCCATGGCGGCCAGCGTGCGCACCGCCCGGCGGGAACCGGCGTTGGCGGCCGGTTCGATCTGCGACCGACGGGCCGAGACCAGCGCGAAAGAGGCACCGACGAAAAAGGCGTTGGCCAGCAACAGGCCGATCGATGCGGCGATGCCCCAGGTCCCGCTCATGAGCGGCCTTCCCTGAGGGCCTCTGAGCCCTTACCGGCGTCGGTGTCGTCTTCCGCATCCGTGGGCGCGGGTGGGCGGACCTCGACCCGGTCGACCCGGCGCCCGTCCATCTCGAGCACGGTCAGTTCGATTCCCTCAACCGTGACGTGGTCACCCGGCTCGGGGACCCGGCCCAGCGTGGCGAGCACGAGGCCGCCGAGCGTCTCGTAGACCAGGCCGCCGTCCGGAATCTCGACCCCGGTCACGTCGCGCACCTCGTCCGGGCGGAGCAGGCCCGAGACCACCCAGGGCGTGTCGGGATCGCGCGGGGCGTCGTCGGGCTCGGGTGGGGAGTCCGTGTCGTGCTCGTCGACCACGTCGCCGACCAGCTCCTCGACCAGGTCCTCCAGGCTCACCACGCCGTCCAGGCCGCCGAACTCGTCGAGCACGATCGCCAGCTGCGCCGCGCCCTTGAGCAGGCCGGTGAGCAGGTCGTCGACCGGCAGCACGGAGGGCACCAGATGCGGCTCGGTGGCGATCCGGGTCACCAGCGTGCTCGCGCGCTCGTCCGCCGGCACCGCGAAGGCGTCCAGCAGGCTGGCCACACCGCGCACGTCGTCGACGGTGTTACCGACCACCGGGTACCGGCTGCGGCCGGTCTCACGGGCGATTTCGAGCAGGTCGGCGACGCTCGCGGTCGCCGCCACCGTGGTGACGCGGGTGCGCGGGGTCATCACGTCCGAGGCGTGCAGGTCGTCGAAGACCAGCACCTTGCGCAGCAGGTCGGCGGTGGGCTCGTGCAGCGTGCCGTGCTCGGCGCTGCGCTGGACCAGGAACACCAGTTCCTCAGGGCTACGGGCGTGCGCGAGCTCCTCGGTGGGCTCGACGCCGAACGCGCGCACGACCCGGTTCGCGACGATGTTCAGCCCGCTGGACAGCGGTTTGGTCGCGACCGTGAACATCCGGACCGGGCGCTGCACGACCCGGGCGACGGCCGCGGGGTGGGCCAGGGCCACGTACTGGGGCACCAGCTCCCCCAGCACCATCGTGATGATCGTGGCCAGGGTCAGCGCGACGATCGCACCGACGGTCTTGGCACCGCCCGAGGACAGCCCCCAGTCGGTGAGCGGCCCGCGCAGCAGCTCGGAGATGGCGGGTTCGGCGAGGAAGCCGATCGCCAGGTTGGTCAGCGTGATGCCGACCTGGGCGCCGGAGAGCTGGGTGGTCAGGTTCTGCAGGGCGGCCAGCACGCCCTTCGCGCCGGAGTCGCCGGAGCGGGCGGCCTGCTCGATCGCCGTGCGGTTGACCGACAGGAACGCGAACTCGGCCGCGACGAACAGACCACAGGCGAGCACGAGGGCGAAGGCCGCGATCAGCGCGATGGTCTCGTTCACGCCGAGCTCGCGCCTCCACCCGGGCGACTATGGGCGGGGCGTGCGGCGCCGGCGGTCAGGCGCCGCCGAGTACGGCGAGGGCCTTGTCGGCGTGGTCGTTGAATTTGAGTTCCCCTGTGATCACGTCGAGGATCTTCTGATCGGTGCCGATGACGAACGTCACGCGCTTCGTGGGACCGAGTTTGCCGAGCAGGCCGCCGCGCTTGACGCCGTACTGCTTGGACACGCCCGCTTCCGAGTCGGAGAGCAGCGGGTAGTCGAACCCGTGCATCTCCGAGAATTCCTTCTGCTTGTCCACCGGGTCGACGCTGATCCCGACCCGTTGTGCTCCGAGCTTGGCGAACTCGCCGGACAGATCCCGGAAGTGACACGCCTCGCGGGTGCATCCGCTGGTCATCGCGATCGGGTACCAGAACAGGACCACGGGGCCGTCAGCCAGCATCGTGGACAGCTTGCGTGGCGTGCCGTCCTGGTCGAGCAGCTCGAAATCGGGGGCTTGGTCGCCGGTCTTCATGAAGTGCCTCCTCGGGATGCCAGTCTGTCCTACCCCCGTTCGGCGCCCGACGCCGCGCGGATGCCCCGACCCGAGAGACTGGACCCAGGGAGTGCCCGTGCTCGCGATCGCGCACCGGACCCCGGCCACCCGGGAGCGGTGCGCCGCGCTCGGCGCCGCCGGCGCCACGGTCTTCGAGATCGACGTCCAGACCATCGGCGAGGACCTGGTGGTCTCGCACTACCTGCCGGTGCACCCCCGCCTCCCCCGGGTCCGCCGGGACCGCACGCGTTTCACGGTCCGGCGGCGGGGACGGCTCGAGCCGGGCCTGGCCGCGGCCATCGAGGCGCTGCCCGACGGGGCGGAGATCCTGCTGGACCTGAAGGTGGACACGAGGACCGGCGGCGCACGCGCTGGTCGAGCGGATCGTGGCGACGGGGCCGGACCCGGCGCGTTGTTACGCCAGCACCAAGGGCTGGGAGACCCTCCCCGCACTGGCCGCGGCCGGCTACCGGACCTGGCGCACGATCGGCGACGCGACCGCTCTGGCGGCCGCGCTGGCGATGCCGGAACTGCCCGATCACGCGGTCACGGTGAGACACACGCTGCTGACCGCCGAGGTGATGACGAAGCTGCGTGACCGGGTGCCGCGGGTGATGACGTGGACCGTCAACGACCCGGCCCGGGCCCGGCAGGTGATCGAGCTGGGCGTCGACGGGGTCACGACCGACTCCGCCGAGGTGCTCCGCCTGGTGGCGGGTCGCTGATCGCACCGGAGAAGTCAGCTCGCATCGCAGAAGTCAGCGCCGGAAAGGCGACCGCCCCACCGGTTTCCCGGTGAGGCGGTCTAGGTCCGTCGTGGTGCGATGGTCGCCTCGCGGCGCGCGGCACGAACGCGGCCCCAGCCGAACTGGGTTCCCGCGACGGCCTTCATAGTTGGGACCCGGGGACACATGGCGCACCCGTGCGGACCTGGGTCGACAATAGTCGCGCTGCGAGCGCGAGCGAGCGCAATCGCCCAGGAGGGTTCCGATGGAAACGACACCTGGCACCACCATCGACGAGATCGCCGACCGGATCTACCGGATTGCCACGTTCGTCCCCGAGATCGGGCCGACCGGCTTCACCTTCAACCAGTTCCTGATCGACGCCGACGAACCCGCGATCTTCCACACCGGCCCGCGCGGGATGTTCCCGTTGGTGTCGGCCGCGATCGAGACCGTCCGGCCGGTCGCGGATCTGCGCTGGATCACCTTCGGGCACCTGGAGTCCGACGAGTCCGGCGCGATGAACAGCTTCCTGGCCGCCGCGCCGAACGCCACCGTCGCGCACGGCGCGATGGGCTGCATGGTCTCGCTCAACGACCTCTGCGACCGGGTGCCGCGGCCGTTGACCGACGGCGAGGTCATCGACATCGGTGGACGTCGCCTGCGGCACATCGACACCCCGCACGTGCCGCACGGCTGGGATGCCCGGGTGCTCTACGAGGAGGTCACCGGCACGCTGTTCTGCGGTGACCTGTTCTCCCACCTCGGCGGCGGGCCGGCCGTGGTCTCCTCCGACGTCGTCGAGCCCGCCGACCAGGCCGAGACGATGTTCACCTCCACCAGCCTGACCCCGAACACGGCCCCGACCATTCGCACACTGGCCGACCTGGAGCCGCGGACGCTGGCGATCATGCACGGGTCCTCGTTCTCCGGCGACTGCGCCGGCGCACTGCGCGAGCTCTCCGACCGGTACGCGACCCGGCTCGCGGCCGCGGTCTGAGCGCTCAGGCCAGCGTGGTCCAGCCGTCCACGTCGACGTAGTGCCCCTTGGCCGCACCGCGCTTGGTCCCGAGCACCACGACCTTCACCTTGTGCTTGCCGGAGGTCAGGCCGGTGATGAGGAAGACGGTGCGCCGCGAGGTGGCGGACTTGGCGTACAGGTCGACCACGCCGACCTTCTTGCCGTCGACGTAGACCGCGGCCTTGCCCCGGTTCCTGGCCATGGTCGCGATCCAGGCGGCCTGGCTGCCGTGAAAGGTGAAGGTTGCCGCGGCGCCGGTCTTCTGGGTGCGGCGCACCGAGCGGCCGAGGGCGGCCTTCGGGGTGGCCCTGGTCCACTTGCCGCCCTTGGAGTACGCCGCGTTGCTCTTCTCCTCGCGCAGCGGCCAGTCCGCGGGTCGGGCCGAGCGATCCAGTCCCCGACCTGGCCGAGGCTGTCGGTGGCGCGGGAGCGGAACGCCAGGGCGGCGGTGGCCGGAAGCTTCAGCGGCACGGACGTGGCCCGCGGCCGAGGGCAGGGCGACGTCGGACCAGGTGCTGCCGCCGTTGCGGCTGACCTGGAGCTGGTGACCGGCGACCGCGTCGCCGTCCGGGTCCATCGCCGCGAGCGCGGTGACCTTGAGCGGGACCGCGCCGCTCGCCGTGGACTGACCACCCGTCAGGAACGGCACCGGGGTGCCCATGATCGGACCCCGGTTGGCGACGCCGCCGAGGCCGGCCGCGATAGAGCAGCTTGTTCGGGGACCCGGCGCCGAGGTTGTGCAGGACACCACTGGTCGCCGTCGACGTGACCGCGGCGCTCACCTCGGCCGGCGTCGAGGCCGGGAACCGCTGGAGGTAGAGCGCGGCGCCGCCGGCCACGTGCGGCGTGGCCATCGAGGTGCCGGACAGCGTGATGGTGCCGGTGTCGGAGGAGTTGTGCGCGGACTTGATCCCCACCCCGGGTGCCCACACGTCGACGCAGCTCCCGTAGTTGGAGAAGCTCGCCCGCTCGTCCTCCTTGGTGATGGCGCCGACGGTGATCGCGTCGAGCACCCGGGCCGGCGAGGGCGTGCAGGCACTGCCGTTCTCGTTGCCCGCCGCGACCACGAAGGTGATTCCTTCGGTGATCGCGTCCTGGATCGCCAGGTCGATGGCGGCCGAGCCGTCCTGACCGAGGCTGAGGTTGGCCACGAAGGATCCGTCGGTGTGCCCCTCGTCCACGCGCCACTTGTGGACCTGCTGGGTCACCCAGTCGATGCCCTCGACGAGATCCATGACGCTGCCGCCGCCGTCGCAGCCCAGCACCCGGACCGGGACGAGCGTGACGGCCTTGGCCACCCCGTAGGTGGTGCCGCCGATGGTCGCCGCGGTGTGGGTGCCGTGGCCGTTGCAGTCGTCGGCGTTGCGGCCGTCGGGGACGGCGTTGTAGCCGGTCGTCCGGCTGGACGCGCCCGCCGAACTGCTGATGGGTGGCGCGGATGCCGGTGTCGATGACGTACACCGTGACGCCGGTACCGGTGGCCTCGTGGTCGTAGCGGCCGTCGACCCGGTTCGGCCGCTGGTCGACCCGGTCGAGTCCCCAGGACGGGACTGCGGTCTGGGTGGAGGTGATCTCGACGGTGCGGTCGGCCTCGACGAAGCGGACCTTGTCGTCGGCCTTGACCGCGGCCAGGGCGGCCTTGGGCAGAGTGGCACCGAAGCCGCGCAGGGCCTCGGTGTACTCGACGTGGATCCGGCCGCCGCGGGCGGTGGCCTCCTGCTCCACCGCGCGCACGTGCTCGACGCTGGTGCCGGACTTGAAGATCACCAGGTAGCGGTCCGGGATGCGCTCGGAGTCATCGCCCTCCGCGGGCGCGACGGCGGGGTCGGCCGGGTTCGGGCCGTCAGCCGCGACCGCCGGACCGGCCAGCCCGGTCAGGGTGACGAGCATGGTGAGACCGCCGACGAGCGAACGCCGCCGCCCCCGTGCCCACCCGAGCTGAGCCATCCCCACCGGACCCCCCAATCCGTCGTGCTCGCGGCGCCCTGGCCGGCGCCCCGTCCTGCCCTGCCCCGTTCGACCTAACGCACCGTCACAAAAGCGTCGGCATCGACGTAGCTCGAGGCGGAGCGGGAGTCCTTGGTGCCGAGCACCCTGATCACCAGCGTGTGGCTGCCGGCCGCGAGCATCTTGCTGAACAGGATCCGGCGGGTGGACACGTCGGCCTTGTAGAGATCGACGGTGCCCTGGCTGACGCCGTCGAGGATGATCTCGGCGCGGCCGCGGTTGGGCGACCAGGTGGCGATCCACGCGATCTGGGTGCCGGTGAAGGTGAACCTCGCGGTCGAGCCGGCCGTCCTTGGCCTGCTTGAGCGATCCGCCCGAGGCGTCGCTGTGGTTCACCGTCGTCCAGTTCGCCGACGGGCTCAACGTCGCCGAGCTCTGCTGCGACAACGTCATCGTGAACTGCGGGCCGTTGGCGTAGCCGCCGACCGCGCCGCGCGCGTCGGTGGCGCGGACCCGGAACAGGCTGGTCGAGGAGCTCACGTTGACCGTCACCGACGTGGCGTTCGGCGCGGGCAGCGTGACGCCTGTCCAGGAGCTGCCGCCGTTGCTGGAGTACTGGAGCGTGTAGCCGGTGATCGCGTCACCGTCGGCGTCGGTCGCCGCCCAGCTGACCGTCATCGGCACGCTGCTGGTGCCGATCCGGTTGCCCGCGGAGGCGAGCACCGCAGCCGGCGGGGTCGCGACCGGTGCCGCGTTGGCGGGCCGGCGTCGGCGTCGGCGTGGGCGTCGGGCGTCGGCGTGGGCGTCGGCGTCGGGCGTCGGCGTCGGGGTCGGCGTCGGAGTCGGCGTCGGCGGTCGGGCGGGCTGCCGCCGTCGAAGACGCTGTAGAGCAGCTTGTCGGGCGAGCTCGCCCCGATCTGGTGACGCGCCGCCGGCGTTGTTGACCACGGCGGTGCGCACCGTCGCCGGGGACGCCGCCGGGTTGTGTCTGCAGGTAGGTCGCCATCACGCCGGCCACGTGCGGGCTGGCCATCGACGTGCCGCTCATGCTCACCGCGGCGGTGTCGCTCGACGCGTAGGCGGAGACGATCCCGCTCACCGGGCGCGAACAGGTCCAGGCACGTGCCGTAGTTGGAGAAGCTCGCGCGGACGTCGGCTGCGGGTGCTCGCGCCGACGGTGACCGCCGCGGGGACGCGGGCCGGGGACTTGCCGCAGGCGTCGCCGCCCTCGTTGCCGGCCGCCACGACGTAGCTGACCCCGGCGTTGATCGAGGTGTTGACCGCGGCGTCCACCGCCGAGGACCCGCTGCCGCCCAGGCTCATGTTGGCCACCGAGGGTCCACCGGTCGCGCGGACCCGGTTGGTCACCCAGTCCACGCCGGCGATGATGCCGGACCAGGAGCCGCTGCCGCTGCAGTCCAGGACGCGGACCGGGATCAGCGTGACCGCCTTGGCGACGCCGTAGGTGGCCCCGCCGATCGTGCCGGCGACGTGCGTGCCGTGCCCGAAGCAGTCATCCGTGCCGCGCCCGTCGTTGATCGCGGTGTAGCCGGGGGCGACGCGGCCGCCGAACTCGGCGTGCGATGGCGCGGATGCCGGTGTCGATGACGTAGACGGTGACGCCGGCGCCGGCGGCGGAGTAGGTGTAGTCACCGCTGAGCGGCAGCGCGCGCTGGTCGATGCGGTCCAGGCCCCAGCTCGGGGTCGGGGACTGGGTGGCGCTGGCGTGCACCTCGTAATCCGGCTCGACCGAGAGCACGAAGGACTTCTTGCGGAGCTTGGCCACCTCGTCCGCCGACAGGACGCCCGCGAACCCCTGGAACACCCGGGAGTACTGGTAGCGGATCTTCGCGCCGCGCTTCTTGGAACCGTCGCGGGTGTTGCGGAACTGCTTGCCGGTGGCGTCGGCGTCGAACCGGACGATCCACTGGTCCTTGATCCGCTTCGGCGCCTCGGTGGGCGCCATCGTGGCCGCGGCTCGGCCCGGGCGCCGCCGGGCACCGCGGTCGCGGTCAGGGTGGTCAGCGGAACGATCAGCGCGCCGGACACGAGCGCAGCGACCGCGGTGGTCCGCAGCGTCGGGCGGGGACGGTTCACGGGCGGCTCTCCTCGGACCTGACAACGGCGGTCTCGGGAGACGTCGAACGCCACCGACCAAAGAGTTCGGTGTCCTTCCGGCCGAGCTTGCATCCCCCGAACGACCGGCTCTGACGTCAGGCTAGGAAGCAGACCGGGCGTGTCGCCAGCGCTTTGACCAAGATTCCCGACGCGTCCTTTCGCCCAGAACGGACATACGCCGCAAGTGGTCTGACGCTTCGTCAGGAATGTCCGGATGGAGCCGGGAATCAGCGCGAGACCACGAAGGCGTCGACGTCCACCCGATCGCCGGAGGACCGGTTGTTGTTCTTGCCCATCACCACGATGCGCAGCGTGTGCCGGCCCGGCTTCACGGTCCCGCGCGAACAGGACCTGGCAGGTCTGGCGGGTCGCGGAGTAGGCGTCGACGGTGGCGACGAGACGGCCGTCGAGATAGACCCGGGCCTTGCCGTGGTCGACGTCGGTGGTGCCGATCCAGCGGATGCTGCGGCCGGTGAAAGGTGTAGGTGGCGGACGCACCCTTGATGCCGCGTGCCGTGGCTGGACCCGCCGGACAGGTCGGCGCCGGCGTCCTTGGACCAGGTGCGGCGCAGCTTCGCCTCGCCCTGCTGGTCGATCTCGAGGCCGAGCTTGTCCGACGTCGTCCACGCCGGAGGCCTTGCCCAGGTTGTCGATCGCCCGGACGCGGAAGCGGTGACCGGAGTCGGCGCCGAGGTTCAGCGTGATCGAGCGGGCGGCAGCCACCGGCAGCGCGACGGTGGACCAGTGCCGGCCACCGTCGGTGCTGCGCTGCAGCTGGTAGGACGCGATCGTGCCGTCCGGGTCCGAACCCTTCCAGCTGATGCGGACCGGAACGGTCGTGGTGCCGACGGCGCGCCCCTTGCCGGGCAGCGCGACGTCCACGTCGCCGACCTGCGGCGGCTTGTTGACCACCTTGAGTCCGGTGTAGAGCATCCGGTTCGGCGAGTTGCCGACGTTGCGCAGCACGCCGCGGGTGGTCGCCTTGACCAGAGCGGCTCGCACCGTCGCCGGGTTCGCGGTCGGGACGCGCTGCAGGAAGGCCGCGACCACGCCGGTCACGTACGGCGCCGCCATCGAGGTGCCGTCCTTACTCGCGGTGTCGGTCTCGGACTCGATCCCGGCCGAGACCACGTTGACGCCGGGAGCGAACAGGTCGACGCACTTGCCGTAGTTGGAGAAGCCGGCCCGCTTGTCCTGGGGCGACACGGCGCCGACGGTGATCGCCGGACCGACGCGCGCCGGCGACTGGGCGCACGCGCTGCCGCCTTCGTTGCCGGCCGCGGTGACGAAACTGAGGCCGGCCTTGATCGCGTTGCGGGCGGCGCGCTCGAGGCCGCGGCCCATGCTCTTGTCGACACCGGCGCTGAGGTTGATGACGCCGGGGCCGCCCCGCTGCTTGTGGTCCTCGGTGGCCCACTCGATGCCGGCGATGACGGTGGAGACGCTGGCCGAGCCGCCGCAGCTGAAGACCTTGACCGGGACGATGGTGACGGCCTTGGCCACGCCGTAGGTCGTGCCACCGATCAGGGCGGCGACGTGGGTGCCGTGGCCCTCGCCGCAGTCGGTGGTGGCCGGCGAACTGGTGAAGGACCGGCCGGCTCTCGACCCGGCCGCCGAACTCGGCGTGCCCGGCCAGCACGCCGGTGTCGATGACGTAGGCGACCACGCCGGCGCCGGTGGCGGAGTAGTGGAACTTCCCGTCCAGCTTCCGGCCGCGCTGGTCGATGCGGTCCAGGCCGTCGGTGGCGCCACCCTGCGTGGTGTCTGATGCTCATCACCTCGTCGGGCTCGACCTGCGCGACCAGCGGGTCGGCCTGCAGGTCGGCGCGGGCGGCCTCGGGCAGCAGCGCGGCGAAACCGGACAGCGCGGTGTCGTAGTCGTAGAGGACCTGGGCGCCGGCGGCGACGGCGCGCTCGCGGGCGGCGGCGACGTCCTCCGCGGTGGCGGTGTCGGTGAAGCTGACGATGTAGCGCCCGCCGGCCTCGGCCGTGGCGCCGGCAACCGGGCGCCAGGCCGAACACCGTCGCGGCCAGCGCGCTCGCGGTGAGAAGCCCCGCGAGGGCCAGGGTCGGCACGCGAGTTCGGACTCGATCCACGACAGGCCCCCGTCAAGTAGCAGGCCCCCCGGCCTGGCTCGTCACTCGACGTTAGGACGCATGACGGAGCGCCGCGGTTCTGTTCCGGAAAGAGTTGGTCCGAACGGCCGACCCCGGACGAATCGGACATTCCCGGGCAATTCCCGGCGTGTCAGGGCGAACTCACAGGCTACAGTGACAAGCTCAGGTGTTGGCACCGCGGGCGGCGACCGGCCACCTGTCGACGACGGAGCCGGCCCGGACCACCACCAGTTCGTCAGCCAGATTCACGGCCGCACACACGTGGTTCGGCACGACGGCGACGGCGGCGCCGAGTTCCGGCAGCGGCTCGTCGGGCCAGGTCACGGTGGCGTGGTGTTCGGACAGGGCGCTCACCCGCGCGCCGGGCTGCCCGGGAACCCGGCCGAAGCCGGTCGCCCAGGCCGGGCGGTCGGCGCCGAGCACCTTGCTGCCGACGTCGAGCACGACGCGACCGGGGCCGCGGCTGACCACCGTGCCCGCCGCGACCAGCGCGATCGCCTCCGCGCCGGTCGTGCCGAGCTCGAGCTGCTGCGCGTCACCGAAGACGTAGACACCGGGACGCAGCTCGGTCAGTCCGGCCCCGGTGTGCGCGGCGCTCGGGGTCGAGCCACCGCTGCGCACCCCCGCGTCGATCCCGGCGGCGGCCAGCGCGTCTCGCTCCGGCGGCCAGTGCGGCCGCCTCGTCGGCGGCCGCGGACCCCGGAGCGTCCGGGGCGTAGGAGTGGCCGGGGAAGGTGAACACGCCGAGCACGCGCAGCCCCGCGCGCTCGGCGGCGGCGGCCACCGGCGACCGCCTCGGCCGGGGCCACCCCGGTGCGGTGGTGCCCGCTGTCGACCTCGACCAGCACCTCCAGGCCCGGCACCGCACGGGCGAGGGCGGCGGCCGCCTCGGCGGAGTCGACACCGACCCGCAGCGAGACCCGCTCGGCCAGGGCGCGCAGCCGGGCGCCGCGGGCCGCGTCGGCCCAGACCGGGATAGGCGATGAAGAGATCGGTGCAGCCGCCGGCCGCGAAGACCTCGGCCTCGGCGACGGTGGCGACGGTCAGCCCGCACGCGCCCGGCGGCCAGCTGCTGCGCGGCGATCGGCAGGCACTTGTGGGTCTTGGCGTGCGGGCGCAGGTCCAGGCCGCGGGCCGTCGCGAGTGCCGCCATCGCCGCGACGTTGGCGTCGAGGCGGTCGGCGTCGACGACCAGGCAGGGGGTGACGAGGTCGCCGGGCAGCCGCATGCGGCCCATCCTCCCCGGAAGCGCTCGCCTCCCCCCGGAGCCCGGCACTCCCCGTCCACCCGCTGTCGGTGCGGGCTGAGAAGGTGGGCCAAATGCTCCACGTCCACCGGTCCGCGAGCGCGGACGTCCTCGTCGCCGAACTGGGCGCCCTGCTGGCCGCAGGAGTCGGCGACCCGTTCGCCGCCGAGGTCGTCGCGGTCCCGGCCAAGGGCGTGGAGCGCTGGCTCGCGCAGCGGCTCTCGCACGTGCTCGGCGCTGGCTCCGAGGGCACCCGGACCGAAGGGGCCGGCATCTGCGCGAACGTGGTGTTCCGCTCGCCCACCCGGCTGCTCGACGACGCCTCGCTGGCCGCACAGCCGGACCCGCCCGAGGTCGAGCCGTGGACGCCGGAGCGCTCGGCCTGGCCCTTGCTGCGCCTGCTCGACGCCGGCGCCGCCGGCCCGGTGCTGCGCGACCAGCTCCGGACCGGAGATCGTCGCTACGCGGGGGCGGCGCGCCTCGCGCGGCTGTTCGGCGCGCTACGGGCAGGAGCGGCCCGGCGATGGTGCGTGCGCTGGGCCTCCGGTGCGGACACCGACGAGGCCGGGTCGCCACTGCCGGCGGATCTGGTGTGGCAGGCCGAACTGTGGCGCGCGCTGCGTTCCGAGATCGGGACGCCGTCGCCCGCGGAGCGGCTGCCCGAGGCGCTGCAGCGCATCGTCGCCGATCCCGGCCTGCTGGAGCTCCCGGAGCGGTTCACCGTCTTCGGGCTGAACCGGCTCTCGGCCGCACGCCTGGAGCTCCTCGCCGCGATCGCCGCACGGTCGTGAGGTGCACCTGTTCCTGCAGCACGCCTCCCCCGCCCTGTGGGAGAGCGTGGCGGCGGGTGGGTCGGCCCGGTTGCCGATGCTGGCCTCGATGTCGCGGGACGTGCAGGCGCTGCAACGCCGGCTGGCCGACCGTCGCTCCCGGACACGCGGACGCACTGCACCCGCACCCCGAACGGCCCGCGACGTTGCTCGGCGCACTGCAGGACGCGCTCGCCGCCGACCGCGTCCCCGACACCCCGCCCGAACCTTGCCCCGGACGACCGCAGCGTCGCCGTCCACGCCTGCCACGGCCGGGCCCGCCAGGTCGAGGTCCTGCGCGAGGTCGTGCTGGACCGGCTCGCCGCGGACCCGACGCTGGAACCGCGCGACGTCCTCGTCATGTGCCCGGACGTCGAGGAGTTCGCCCCCCTGATCGCGGCGGCCTTCGGTCTGCACGCGAGCGCCGCGACGGCGACCGTCGAGTCGCGCGAGCAGCATCCCGCGGCGCGGTTGCGGGTCCGGCTGGCCGACCGCGCGCTGACCCAGGGCAACCCCCTGCTCGGCACGATGGCGTCGCTGCTCGAGCTGCTCCACCGGCCGCCTGACCGCGGCCGACGTGCTCGACCTCGCGGCCAGTGCGCCCGGTCCGGCGCCGGTTCGGTTTCGACGACGACGCGATCGAGCGGATGCACGCCTGGGTGGGCGGCGCGCGCATCAGCTGGGGCCTGGACGGCGAGCACCGCGACCGCTACAAACTCGGCGCGATCGGACAGGGCACCTGGCGGGACGGGCTGGACCGGGTGCTGCTCGGCGTCGCGATGGAGGAGGACGCCCACCTGCTGGGCGCCGCCCTGCCGCTCGACGACGTCGACTCCGCCGACATCGACCTGGCCGGCCGGCTCGCGGAGTTCGTCGACCGGCTCGACGTGTCGGTCGCGCGCGCTCGGCCGGACACAGTCGCTGCGGGCCTGGACGGACGCCCTGCGCGGCGCCATGCTCTCGATCGGCAGCGCCGGCCGGCGGCCAGGCGTGGCAGGCCGCGGCGGTGGCCGACCGAGCTGGCCGAGCTCGCGGAGTCGGCGGCCGGCACGGACGCGGACCTGGAGCTGAGTCCGGCCGACGTGGCCGCCCTCCTGACGGGGCGCCTGGCCGGCCGTCCGACCAGGGCCGGCTTCCGGACCGGGACGCTGACCGTGTCGCACGATGGTGCCGATGCGGTCGGTGCCGCACCGGGTGATCGTCCTGCTCGGCCTGGACGAGGAGACGTTCCCGCGTTCCGGCGTCACCGACGGCGACGACCTGCTGGCCCGGCCGCCCCGCCGCCCCGGCGAGCGTGACCCCCGCGCCGAGGACCGGCAGCTGCTGCTCGACGCCGTCTGTGCGGCCGGTGAGCACCTCGTGCTGTTGTACTCCGGCGCCGACGAGCGGACCGGGGCGCTCGTCCCGCCCGCGGTGCCGGTCGGCGAACTGCTGGACGCCCTGGACGACTGTTGCGCTGGCGCCCGGCGGCGGATCGGTCCGCGCGTTTGTGACGACCCGTCACCCGCTGCAGCCGTTCGACCCGCGCAACTTCGGGGTCGAGCGCGGTCCCGGAGCCAGGTCCTCCCCCGGTGAGCTTCGACGCGGCGGCGCTGGCCGGCGCGCGGGCGCTGCTGCGCCCGCGGACCCCGCCCCGCCCGCTGGTGGCCGGCGCGCTGGCTCCGGTCCCGGCCGGCGACGTCGAACTGGCCGACCTCATCGACTTCCTGTTCCACCCCGTGAAGGCGTTCCTGCGCCAGCGTCTCGACGTGCAGGCCCGGGGGTGGCACACCGAACCGACGGTGGCCGTGCCGATCGAGCTCGACGGACTGGCGCAGTGGGGCATCGGCGACCGCGTGCTGTCGGCCCGCCTGCACGGTGTGCCGATCGACGACGCCCTGGTGCTGGAGGCCCGTCGCGGCGCGATGCCCCCGAACGCCCTCGGCGCCCGGCTCGGGACCCAGATCGCCACCCGGGCCGACGCGATCGCCGCCGCGGCCCGGGCCGATCTTGCGGGCGGCGACGACCTGGCCCTCGACATCAACCTGACGCTGCCGGGAGGGCGGCGTCTGACCGGCACGGTGACCGGCATCCACGGGGAGACCCGGCTCCGCGTCAGCTACTCCTCGCTCAACGCCAAGCACCGTCTCGGCGCCTGGGCCGACCTGCTCACGCTCTGCGCCACGGACCCCGACCGGGACTGGCAGTCCGTCACCGTCACCCGCTACAAGGACGGCGGCGCCCGGCATCGCTTCCGCTCGATCGACCCGAAGGCCGCCCTGGACGCGCTGGCGGAGTTGGTGGCGATCCGGGACGAAGGTCTGTGTGAGCCACTGCCAATGCCGGTGAGGACGACCGGCGCCTACGCCGAGGTGCGCCGGCGCGGGGCCGGGGACCACATCGTCCGGTCGGCCCGCGAGGCGGCGGAGAAGGAATGGGCGGGCAGGTCCTTCGGTGGCGAGAAGGCGAGCGGAGAACGCGACGATGCCGAGCACCGGCTCGTGTACGGATCTGACGCACCGTTGGATCGCCTCGACCTCGATCGCCTGGACGACCTCGCCCGGCGGGTGTGGCTGCCGTTGCTGACCGCCGAGGCGGAGGCCCGATCATGACCGGCCCGGTCGCTGCCCCGGTACCGGTCTCCTTCGACCTGCTCGGCCCATTGCCGACCGGGACGACCCTGCTCGAGGCCAGCGCCGGCACCGGCAAGACCTACACGATCGCCGCCCTGGTCACCCGGTACGTCGCCGAGGGCACCGTGGAGCTCGCCGAACTGCTGGTGGTCACCTTCGGCCGGGCCGCCACGCGGGAGTTGCGGGAACGGGTGCGTGAGCGACTCACCCACGCCCGGGACGCCCTGGCCGATCCGCCTGCCGCACGGGCCGGGAGCGATCCGCTGCACCGCCACCTGGCGACCGGCGACCCGGCCGAGGTCGAGATCCGTCGTGCCCGGCTGGCCGCGGCGACCGCGGACTTCGATGCCGCCACCATCGCCACCACCCACTCGTTCTGCCAGCTGGTCCTGCGCGGGCTGGGCACCGCCGCGGACACCGACCCGGACGCCGAGCTGGTCTCCGAACTCGGCGACCTGGTCTCGGAGGTCGCCGCCGACCTGTACCTGCGCAAGTACCACAGCTACCCGAAGGCGCCGGAGTTCCCGCTCAAGCTCGCCCACACCATCGCCCGGGCCGCGGCCACCGACGTCCACGCCGCACTTGCCCCGGATCCGACGGGCGCCGACACGGGCGCGTTGCGGGCCCGCTACGCGGGCGTGGTCCGCGACGAACTCGCCCTCCGGCTCGCGCGCCGGCGGCAGATGGGCTTCGACGACCTGCTCACCCGGCTGCGCACCGCACTGCTCGACCCGGACAGTGGACCGCGGGTGTCGGCCGAGTTGCGCCGGCGCTACCGCGTCGTACTGGTCGACGAGTTCCAGGACACCGACCCGGCCCAGTGGGACATCCTGCGCACCGCCTTCGACGGGCACGCGGCGTTGGTGCTGATCGGCGACCCGAAGCAGGCGATCTACGCCTTCCGCGGTGGTGACGTGCACAGCTACCTTCACGCCGCCGAGCACGCAGTCACGCGGGCAACCCTGCCCCAGAATTTCCGCAGTGACGAACGCGTGCTGGCCGGTCTGGCCGCGCTCCTGGGCGGGGCGGAACTCGGCGACCCCCGGATCGTCGTCGGGCCGGTCCAGGCGGGCAACCCCGATCCGTTGCTCACCCGCCCCGTCCCCGGTCCCCCGGTGCGGCTGCGCGTCGTGCCCTCGGACGGGATGCGGCTGACCCAGAGCGGGATGCCCTTCGTCGACGACGCGCGCGAGGCCGTGGTGCGCGACCTGGTGGGACAGATCGTCGACGCGCTCACCGATCACAGCCGCCTGCGGGAGGAGGGGGCGGAGCGCGACGTCCAGCCCGGTGACATCGCCGTGCTGGTGGCGACCCACAAGGAGGGCGAGCTGGTCCGCTCCGCCCTGGTGGAGGCCGGTGTGCCGACGGTCGTGCAGTCCTCCTCGAGCGTCTTCGGCACTCCGGCAGCGGCGGAGTGGGTCGCGCTCCTGGAGGCGATCGAGGCTCCACACCGGTCCGGGCTGGTGCGCCGCTTGGCGATCTCTCCCTTCGTCGGGTTCGACGCGGCCGGCCTGGTCGACGGCGGTGACGCCGCGCACGACCTGCTCGCGCAACGCGTCCGGTTCTGGGGGCACACGCTGGAGAACCGGGGCGTCGCTGCGCTGCTGGCGGCCGTCGACGCCGACTACCGCGTGCTGTCCCGCCTGCTCGGGCAGGTCGGCGGGGAGCGGACCGCGACCGACGTGCGGCACATCGGCGACGTTCTCCACACCGCGGCGGTGACCGAGCGTCTCGGCCCGACCGCGCTGCTCACCTGGCTCCGCCGGCGGATCGCCGAGGTCGGCGTCGAGGCCACCGCCGAACGCAGCCGGCGGCTGGACTCCGACGCGGACGCCGTCCAGGTGGTCACGATCTGGACCAGCAAGGGCCTGGAGTTTCCGCTGGTGTACCTGCCGTTCGTCTGGAGCCGACATGTCGGCCGCCCGGACGTCGCCCTCTTCCACGACCGGCACACCGGGTCGCGGACCCGCCACGTCGGCGGCACCGACAGCGCCGGCTGGGAGACCGCCGTGGCGGCGCATCACGCGGAGTCGGCCGGTGAGGACCTGCGGCTGCTCTACGTCGCGGCGACCCGCGCCCGCTCGCAACTGACCCTGTGGTGGGCCCGCTCGACGAACACCCCGACCTCGGCCCTGCACCGACTGCTGTTCTCCCCGCCCGGCGGCGGACCGCCGGCCTCGGTAGGAGTTCCGGACGACGGCATCGCCCTCGCCTCCCTGCAGGCCCGCGCGGGTGCGGCCGACGGCGTGCTCCAGGTCGAGGTCGCGCTGCCGGCCCCGGCGCGCACGTGGACCGCGCCCCCGCCGCCCGGCGGGACACCCGTCGCCGCGATCTTCGACCGGGCGGTCGACACCGCGTGGCGCCGCACCTCCTACAGCGCGCTGACGGCGGCCGCCCACGCCGCCGGCCCGTCGGTCGCGGTCGAACCGGAGTCCGAGGGCAAGACCGACGAACCAGAGCCGGACGACGAGGACGCGCCGGCGCGGCCGCCGGCCGAGATGTCCGCACCGTCCGATCCGTGGGCCGCGCTGGCGTCGCCCTTCGGCTCCCTGCCCGGGGGCACCGCCTTCGGCACCCTGACCCACGCGGTGCTCGAGGCCGTCGACCCGTCCGCCCCCGACCTGGGCGCCGCGCTGCTCGCCGCCACCGAGCCGGCGATGCGGCGCACTCCGGTCGTCGGCGTCGCGGCGCAGGCCCTCGCCGACGCGATCGCGGTGGCGATGCGGACCCCGCTCGGGCCGCTGGCGGCGGGGCGTTCCCTCGCCGAGATCCCCCGAGCCGACCGTCTCGTCGAGTTGGAGTTCGAGCTGCCCCTGGCCGGCGGGGACCGTCCGCGGCGCGGAGCCGTCCTGGGGGAACTGGCGGCGTTGCTGAGCACCCACCTCGCCGACGACGACCCGGTCCGTCCCTACGCCGACCGGCTGGCCGAGCCGGACCTGGCCGACGCCCCGCTGCGTGGCTACCTCACCGGGAGCATCGACGCGGTCCTGCGGATCCCCGGCCCCGTCGGAGGCAATGGCGCCGGCCCCCGCTTCCTCGTCGTCGACTACAAGTCCAACGTGCTGCACCCGCCGGAGGTCGCGCCGACCGCCTGGCACTACCGGCCAGAAGTACTGGCCCCGGCGATGCGGGCGTCGGACTACCCGCTGCAGGCCCTGCTGTACGAAGTTGCCCTGCACCGGTATCTGACGTGGCGTCAACCCGGTTACGACCCGGAGGCGCAGCTGGGCGGCGTGCTCTACCTGTACCTGCGCGGGATGTGCGGACCCGGCGGAGCAATGGCGGACGGCGGCGTCCCCGGCGTGTTCGCGTGGAAGCCCCCGGCCGCTTTGATCCTCGCGACGTCCGACCTGCTGGCGGGAGGTGCGCCGTGACGGTTCCCGTTGGCGGCGGTGGTCCGGGCACCCCGGTGCTGCCCGACACCCGTCCGGCCCGGGCGTTACGCGCCACCGGTCTGCTGGCCCGGTTCAACGAGGCCGGCATCCTCTCGGCCGCGGACGTGCACGTCGCCTCGACGCTGGGCCGCCTCGGCGGGGAGACCGACGAGCGGGTACTGCTCGCGGCCGCCCTGACGGTCCGAGGCACCCGGGCCGGATCGGTGGTGCTGGATCTGGCCGGCGCCGCCGGGGTGATCGTGCCGGAGGCGATCGAGGCGTCGGGCTACCTGACCGACGACCCGGACGCGGCCCGCATCGACCCGGCGTCGCTGCCGTGGCCCGCGCCGGAGGAATGGGTGACCGCCTGCGCGGCCAGCCCGCTCACCGCAGGGCCGGAGAGCTCGGGCCGTCCCCTGCGCATGGTCGACGGGTCGATGTGGCTGGACCGCTACTACGTGCAGGAGAGCGCGGTCGCGGACGCTCTGCTCGCGCGGGCCGCCGACTCCCCGCCGTCGGTGGACCCCGTCCGCCTGGCCGCGGCGCTCGAACGGCTCTTCCCGGAAGCGGCCGACGAGGATCAGCGCCGGGCGGCGGAGGTCGGCGCGACGACCCGGCTCGCCGTGATCGCGGGTGGTCCGGGCACCGGCAAGACCACGACGGTCGCCCGGCTGCTGGCCGTGCTCGCCGACCAGGGCGGACCGCCGCTGCGAGTCGCCCTGGCGGCACCCACCGGCAAGGCGGCGGCACGGCTGACCGAAGCCGTGCGCAAAGCCGCCGCCGCGCTGGACCCGGCGGACTGCGCTCGCGTCGGAACCCCGGAGGCCACCACCATCCACCGCCTGCTGGTCAGCCGCCCGGGGATCAGGAGCCGGTTCCGGCACGACCGCACCAACCGCCTGCCGCACGACGTGGTCGTCATCGACGAGACCTCGATGGTTCCGCTGACCCTGATGGCCCGCCTGCTCGAGGCGTTGCGACCGGCCACCCGGCTGATCCTGGTCGGGGACCCGGACCAGCTCGCCTCGGTCGAGGCCGGAGCGGTACTCGGTGACATCGTCGGTTCGGGCACCGGCACGTCCCGGCTGCGCACGTCGGTGGTGACCCTGGAACGGACCCGGAGGTACGACGAGGGCGGGGCCATCGCCGAGCTCGCTACCGCCGTCCGGGCCGGCGATCCGGCGGAGGTGCTGCGCCTGCTCCGCGCCGGCACCAGCGGCATCGAGTTCGTCGAGGTCGGTGACGAGGGTCTGGTCCCGGAGGTTGCGCTGAGTGCGCTGCGCGCTGACGTGATCGCCGCGGGTTCGGCGATGGGAGCGGCGGCCACGATGGGCGACGCGGTCGGTGCTCTCGACGCGATGGAACGTCATCGGCTGCTGTGTGCCCACCGGGTCGGCCCGCGCGGTGTGCGGCACTGGACGGACCGGGTGCACGGGTGGCTCGGCGGCGCCCACGCCCCGACCCGCGCGGACGGACGCTACGTCGGCGAGCCCATCCTGATCTCGACCAATGACCCCGCGATCGGCCTGTTCAACGGCGACACCGGCGTCGTGGTCGCGTCCGGCCACGGCGAACCGGTAGCTGCGTTCCGGCGCGGCAGCGAGGCGCGGCTGGTCGCGCTGGGGCGGTTGCCTGAAGCACGCACCGTGCACACCATGACCGTGCACAAGAGCCAAGGCAGCGAGTTCGCGCAGGTGTCCCTGGTGATGCCTCCCGCCGCCTCACCCCTGGCCACCCGCCAGACCCTGTACACCGCGATCACGCGGGCCACCCGCGGCGTGCGGGTGATCGGCTCGGCCGCCGCCGTCGAGCGCGCGGTGACCCGCCCGGCGGCGCGGGCCAGCGGGCTGGGGCCCCGGCTGCGGGCCGACTAGGGGCTTGGGGGCCGGGTAGGCCGTCGGCATGAGCTACGTGACCACATCCTCGTTCGAACGTGACACCGACTACATCCCCGACCGGATCACCCGCGACGGCACCACGGGAGACGGCACGCCGGCGTGGCCGGTGGAGCCCGGCCGGTACCGGCTGATCGTGGCCCGGGCCTGTCCGTGGGCGAACCGGGCAATCATCGTGCGCCGCCTGCTCGGGCTCGAGCCCGTGCTGTCGATGGGGGTCGCCGGCCCGGAGCACGACGAGCGCAGCTGGGCCTTCACCGAGGACCCGGACGGGCGCGACCCGGTGCTGGGGATCGAGCTCCTGCAGGATGCCTACCTTGCCCGCGACCCGTCGTACGACCGCGGCATCACCGTGCCGGCGATCGTCGAGATCGCGACCGGCAAGGTCGTCACGAACGACTTCCCCCAGCTGACGCTGGACCTGTCCACGCAGTGGCGGGAGCACCACCGCCCGGGCGCGCCGGACCTGTACCCGGAGCCGCTGCGCGACGAGCTCGACTCGCTGATGGCAGCGATCTACACGGAGGTCAACAACGGGGTGTACCGCTGCGGGTTCGCCGGGACGCAGGCGGACTACGAGAAGGCGTACGCCCGCCTGTTCGGTTCTCTCGACGCACTGAGCTCCCGGCTGCGACGCCACCGATACCTGGCCGGCGACACCATCACCGAGGCCGATATCCGGCTGTTCACGACCCTGGTCCGTTTCGACGCGGTGTATCACGGCCACTTCAAGTGCAACCGGTCCAAGCTCAGCGAGATGCCGGTGCTGTGGGCCTATGCCCGCGACCTGTTCACCACCCCCGGCTTCGGCGACACTGTCGACTTCGACCACATCAAGCGGCACTACTACCGCGTCCACTCCGACATCAACCCGACCGGCATCGTGCCGGTCGGCCCTGACCTGGCCGGCTGGCTCACGCCGCACGGCCGGGAAGCCATGGGTGGGCGCCCGTTCGGCGACGGCACGCCACCGGACCCGCCCGTGCCGGACGAGGTCGTCCCGCCGGAGCACCGCGCCGCGGCGGCCTGAAACCTATCGGTACCGCGTGTCCTGATCTGAATGGTTCGCGTCATTGTGGACACGCCCGCCGGGACCTAGCGTCGGCGTCATGGCGCGGCGGATGCTGATCGTGGCCCACCCGGGAGCTCTCGGGATGGAGCTCCTGGGTGTGCGGGACATCCTGGAGATGGCGAACGCGGTCGCCGCCTTCCGCGGCGAGGCGAAGCCGTACCTCGTCGAGGTCGCCAGTCCGGACGGCTCGCCGGTGCGGCTGTGGGGCGGGCTCACCCTGGAGGGCGTCCGCAACCTGAGCAGCACGCGGGCCGCCGTGGACACGCTGATCGTCGTCGGCGGACCAATCGCCGACGAAGCCGCCCGCGAGCCCGGTCTGGTCAGCGGAGTGCGCCGGGCCGCGACCCGGGCCCGGCGGGTGGTGGGCATCTGCACCGGCGCGTTCATCCTCGCCGAGGCGGGGCTACTCGACGGATGCCGCGCCACCACGCACTGGAACTACGGCGAGACGCTGGCCGCCCGCCATCCCGCGGTCGAGGTAGACACCGAGCCGATCTACATCACCGACGGCCGTGTGTGGACCTCGGCCGGCGTCACCTCCGGCTACGACCTGGTGCTCGCGCTGGTCGAGGCCGACGCCGGGGTCGAGGTGGCCCGGCAGTGCGCGCAACTGCTCGTGCTCTACCTGCGCCGGCCCGGTACCCAGTCCCAGTTCTCCGCCGCCATGTCCGCGCAGCTCGCGCAACGGCATCCGCTGCAAGAGGTCCAGCAGTTCATCCACGAGGACCCCACCGCGGACCTGTCGCTGACCGCACTGGCCGACCGCCTGCACATGAGCCCCCGGCACTTCGCGCGGGTGTTCACCGCCGAGGTCGGGGTCTCCCCCGGCCGGTACGTGGAGCGGGTCCGCCTCGAGACCGCCCGGCGCCTGCTGGCCGACGGGGACGCGAGCACCGAGGCGGTCGCGCACGAATCCGGCTTCGGGAACTACCAGGCGCTGCGGCGCGCTTTCGTCGCCGCCCTCGGCGTCTCCCCCGCCGAGTACCGCCGTCGCTTCGGCCGCTTCCGCGGCTCAGCCGCCCCCGACCTCACCCTCGTCCCCGCACCCCAGAGCAACCGCATGACCCGGGTTCTTTGTGCTGGCCCTCCGCCGTGCTGCGCGGCCGCCGCTCGGAGCGAAGGACCACCGGCGACGAGGGAGCGTCGCGAGCTTGCGAGCGCGCGACCGGAGCAGCGCGGCGTCCGCAGCGGAGGCGGCAGCCCCGTGAGCGCGACGCGCGCGGAGCGGGCATGGACGCCTTCTACGCCGGCAAGAACTGATCGCTCGTCAGGTCTTGCGGTCAGTCGTCGTCATCCGGCCTGGGATTGGTGCAGGTGACGTCGTCGGTCGGGATGTACTCGGTGTGGAACTTCTCCCGCTTGACGACCTTGCCGCCGGAGTAGAACAGCCTCTCGACGTCGATCTTGAAGCCGGGCACCGGTGACTGCGGGACGCAGTCCGCGGCGGCCGAGGTGATCTTCTCCGGCTGCTTGTAGTCGTACCGTTCGCCGCTCACCGACTCGATCTTGTCGTAGTACTTGGTGCCCCAGATGCTGATCCGGATCCAGCCGGGCTTGGCGACGGCCCGGATCAGGATCCCCGTCGCGGTGTCGTTCTGGAAGCGCAGATCCTTGGCGCCGAACGCGACCGTGGCCTCGCGCCCGGCCGGGTAGCGGCTGATGTAGAGACTGTGGGTGTGGTGCTCGATGTCCTTGAGCCCCGCGAAGAACATCGCGTTGAACACGGTGGTCGCGGACTGGGACACACCGCCGCCGAGGTCTTCCTTGAACTGGCCGTTGTCGATCACGAAGCCCTTGACGAAGCCGTTCTCCTCGGTGCGCTCACCGATCCGGTCGTTCAGGCTGAAGGTCTCACCGGGCAGCAGCAGGGCCTCGTTGATGAGCTCGGCGGCCCGGCCGATGTTGTTCACCCGGTACGGCGCGATCGGGTAGTTGGTGCGGTAGGTGGAGATCTGCTCGACGATGCCGAGACCCTCGGCCTCGGCCGTGGTCACGTCCGGCTCGGACGGGACGACGGTGGTGGTGACCGAACGCGTGGTCGAGACCAGCGCGGCCCGCATCTGCTCACCGAAGCTGACCAGGTCGATCTTCTCGCCGTCCTTGCCCGGGACCACCTTGGGCTTCTTGCGCACGAAGATGAACCGGGCGTCCTTGGGCGCGGTGATGAACGCGGGATTCTCCTCGGCCAGGTCGGTGGCCATCTTGTCGGTGTTGACGGTCCAGCCCAGGGTCGGGCCGGTCACGGTGATCTTGAGGTAGTCGTCCAGCTTTGCGGTGCTCATCGAGACGTCGTGGCCGTTGATCGAGACGGTGACCGGGCCGGACATCGCCGGACCCGCGAATTCCTTCATCACCCGGTCGACCTCGGCCTGGCCCACCACCGGCTGGGTGGTCTGCACCGGGGCAGCGACCGTGGTGGCGCCGGAGGAGTAGGCCTCGCGCAACGCCTGCGCGGTCTCGGCGACCTGCAGGACACGGGCCTCGCGAGGCTGGACCGCGACCGCCTGGCCGCCGTCGAACTTGACCCGGCCCTCGCGCGCCTTCTGGTTGACCTTCTTCGCGAGGCCCTCGACGGCCGCGGTCAGCTTGGCTTCGTCGACCGTGAGCACCGGTACCAGGTTGTCCTTGGCCCCGAACAGGACCGGGAAAGATCACACCCGGGTTCAGGCTGCGCTCGCCGGCCTTCTCCACGGTCGCTTTGGCGTCGACGGCCAGGCCGGACTTCACCGTGTCGATGGTGAAGGTCTTCTCCCCCGCGGTGATGGTGACCTTGCTGGTGATCACGGCCGGAAGCTCGGAGGCGAGCTTGGACTCGGCCTCGGACCGGCTCAGGCCGCCGATGTCGATGCCGAGCACGGTGGTGCCCTTCTTGACCTCGGAGCCCGCCGAGGCGTACGCGGCGACGTAGAGCCCGAGGCCGAGCAGCGCCGCGGCGGCCGCGATGGTCACGGCCAGGCGCCGGGCGAGGAAGTTGGGCGCACGCTCGGGTTCTGGCATGTCCGCGACCGGGGGCGGCGGCGGCCCGGGCGGCGGTGCGGGAGGCGGAGTCTTGGCCTGCGGCGGTGCGGGAGGCGGAGTCTTGGCCTGCGGCGGTGCGGGCGGCGGAGTCTTGGCCTGCGGCGGCGCGGGCGGCGGAGTCTTGGCCTGCGGCGGCGCGGGCGGCGGAGTCTTGGCCTGCGGCGGCGCGGGCGGCGGAGTCTTGGCCTGCGGCGGCGCGGGCGGCGGAGTCTTGGCCCGCGGCGGCGCGGGAGTCTTGGCCTGCGGCGGCGCGGGAGGCGGAGTCTTGGCCTGCGGCGGCGCGGGAGGCTTGGCCTGCGGCGGTGCGGGAGGCTTGGCGACAGGCTTGTCCGGGGGCTGCGCAGGCGGCTGCCCGGACGGCGGTGTCACCACGGCATTTTCCCCCTGCTGCCTTCGGCCCGGTCTGCCCAGGCCCGGATGAATCCTAAGCTGGGCACATGCGTCCGTTGACCGAATCCGTCACAGTTCACATCGAGGCCCCGCCGCATGCGGTATGGGACCTGGTCAGCGACGTCACCCGGATAGGTGAATTCTCGCCGGAGACGCTGGAAGGACGCTGGGTCGACGGCGCAACCGGGCCTGCGGTGGGCGTGAAGTTCCAGGGCCACGTCAAGCGGAACGGCCGCGGCCCCATGTACTGGACCACCTGCCGGATCACGACCTGCGAACCGGAAAAGGACTTCGCGTTCGTCGTCGAGGTGCCCGGCATGGGGTCCGGCGTGAACACCTGGCGATACCAGCTGTCCCCGGCCGGCGCCGGCACGGACGTCACCGAGTCCTTCGAGCTGACGCCATCGCTGTTCATCCGCCTGTACTGGACTTTGGCCGGCCCGCTGCGCGCGAAGACCAACATCCGCGGCATGACCGAGACCCTGAACCGAATCAAGGCCGTCGCCGAGAAGCGCGGCTGAGCGTGCGAACCCGTCTGCTCATCGCGGCCCTCGTGGTGCCGCTGCTCGCCGCGCCCGCCGCGGCCTCGCCGCCGCCGCCGGAGCCCTTGCCGCTCTCGGCGACGTCGAAGGCGCCGACGATCGCCTACAGCGCCCTGCCGTTCAGCGAGGCAGCCGGGCCGAGCCGGGCGTTCCTCGGCGCCGGTGACATCCGCGTGATGCGCTCGGACGGCACCGACGAGCGCGCCGTGACCACCGGACCCACCACCGAGTTCGAGCCGGCCTTCTCCCCGGACGGCAAGCTGATCGCGTTCAGCAGCGACCGCGGCGACCCCAGCTCCGGTCGCACCGACATCTGGGTGGTGCGCCGCGACGGCACCGGGCTGCGACAGGTGACCACCGGCCTCAACGCGCGCGGCCCGGCCTGGTCCCGAGACGGCAAGCGGATCGCGGCCGGCACCGACAAGGGCATCGCCACTTTCTCGCCCATCGGTAAGGATCTGATCCAGGTCACGACGAACAACGCCGAGCACACCGACTTCGCGCCGGTCTGGAACCTCACCGGCAGCCACCTGGTGTTCACCCGCACCACGCTCGCGAACGGCGCCACCACCGCGCAGTCGATCTGGTTCGCCGCCGCGGACGGCTCCGGCCCCAAGCGCATGATCGGCGAGAAGGCGCTTCCCGGCTACCTGTCCCAGCCCGACATCTCCCCCGACGGCAAGCTGGTCGCCTTCCTGCAGGCCGACGCCAACGGCACCGGGATCTGGCTCGCGGACCTGTCCGGCACGGTCATCCGGCGCCTCGCCTTCAGCAGGACCGGGTACGTGAACAGTCCGGCCTTCTCCCCCGACGGGCAGTGGGTGCTTTTCACCCACTCCGGACCGGACGGCCGCTCCCCGTCCTCGATGCGCCTGGTGGCGGTGGACGGGGCGAAGACGAAGCTGATCGCGCGCACGAAGCAGGGCAACTACTACGCGCCGAGCTGGGATCCGACGTCCACGATGTCCTGACTGACCGTCAGATGAATGTGCCACAACATGTTGTGCCCCTCCCGGCAAGGTATGCCAGGGATAGTTTTGTCGGTGGTGGGTTGTAGCTTCGGGGTGTGGAGCTGGGGAGCTTGACCGGGGCGCAGTGCGTAGAGCATCTACGCACCATTCAGCGTGCCCACAATCAGTCGGCGGCGGCGCGGTTGGCCGCGGCCCTCGAAGTCGGGCTGTGCGCGCCGGAGTCCGGTGGCACGGTGGCGCGGATGGAGGCTCCGGACCGGTATTCCGCGGATGAGGTGCGGGCGGCGCTGGCGGTCTCGGTCGCGGGGGCGCAGAAGTCGTTGGATCTGGCCTGGGCGGTGTGCCGGCGGCTGCCGGAGTTGTATGCGGCGATGGCGGCCGGTGAGCTGGATGAGCAGCGGGCGTGGGCGATCGCGCACATGAGCGCCCAGCTTTCGGATGAGCATGCGCATCTGATCTGTGATGAGGTCCTCTCGCATTGTCTGCTTTCGGCGGCGGAGCCGTGGGTGACCGGCAAGGTGATCGCGGAGGTGAAGAAGCTCGCGATCGCGTTGGACCCGGACTGGGCTGAGCGGATGTACGCCGACGCGATCCGCCGCCGCCGGGTGGTGGGCTGGCGCAACTGCGATGGTTCGGCGGATCTGGCCGGGCAGCAGTTGGAGGCCGACCGGGTCGCCGCGGCGTGCGGGCGTTTGAAGGAGTTGGCCCGTAAGGCCAAGAAGGACGGGGACCCGCGCCCGATCGATCAGCTCCGGGCGGATCTGTTCACCGGCATGCTCGATGGCACCTTCGAAGGCCTGACGGCCGAGCAGATCCTGGAGGAGCTGGCCAGGACCCGCCCCGAACCCGAGCCCGCCCGCATCCGACGACACCGCCGACGCCGGCCGCTGCGCCGGCGCCGTGCTGCTCCGATACTCGCCCGATCCGGCGCGGACGAGGACGCCGCCGCGGTGCGGGCGGCGGCGCGGGCGAGTGCGCGTCAGTCCCCGCGGATCGGGGTCCAGTTGCGGATGCGCCTTTCCACCCTGCTCGGGCGTGATCAGTTTCCCGCCGACCTGGCCGGGTGGGGGCCGATGGACCCGGCCCATGCCCGCGCCCTGGCCCAACAGCTCTCGCACGGCACCTGGCGCTTCGCCCTGGTCGATGAAGAGGGCCGCCTGATGCTGAGCCGGGGTGTGCACCGCCCGCCCCCAGGGGTGGCGCCCCCGCAAGGCCTGGGCCAAAGGCGTCCTGGATCTGGTCTGCTCCGAGGACCTGCTCATCCAGGCCCTGGAAGACCCGCACACCCCGCCCGAGTGGCGGGCGGTCCTGGTGGAGTTGCTGCGGTCGGCGGATCGGCTCACCGAGTTCGCCCGGCGCCGCCGGGAGCAGATGGAGCACGACCCGGTACTCGCGGCGGCCGAGGCCTCCCGCCGGATGCCGCGCGCGGACCTGCGCCGCCTGCTGGAGATGAAGCACGGCACCTGCATCGGCCTGGGATGCACCCGCCCCGGGCACGGCGCGGAGATCGACCACACCCTCGAGCACGGCAAGGGCGGCCCGACCGTCGAGGCGAACCTGGCCCCCGCGTGCGGGCACGACCACGACCTCAAGACCAAAGGCGGCTGGCGCCTCGATCGTCTCGGTGCCGACCGTTTCGCATGGACCACCCGCCTGGGCCGGCGCTACCCCGTGACCGTGCAACCGGTCATCGAGGACCTCCCCGCCCCGGGCCCCGGCCCGAGCAGAGTCATCGAGTCACACCCCGACCCCGAGACAGACTCCACCGGGCGGCCCTGGCCGGACAGCACCCCCTGGGTCCCCGACCCACGACAACACGACCCACGACAACCCGACCCACGACAACAACCCCGCCCCGACACCGACGCCGCCTGAGGCCGCCGGACGATCCGGGTCGCCCGGTGCGGGCTCACTCGATGTCCGGCCAGAGCGCGAGCGCGTTGTCGCGCAGCACCGCGCGCAGCCAGTCCGCGCCGAGACCGAGGCGCGCCACCGCCGCGACCTGGACCGCGTAGGTGTTCGGCATCGTCGGGTAGTCGCTGCCGAACAGGATCCGGTCGCCGAGGTCCCGCAGGCGCGCCAGGCCGTCGGGGAACGGGAAGGGCCAGCCCGACTGCCCGAAGTCGGTGAAGACACCGCTGACGTCCATGCGCACGGCGTCGTAACGGTCGGCGAGGTCGAAGAAGCCGTCGAACTCGGGCATCCCGAGGTGGGCGATGATCGCGGGCAGCCGGGGGTGCCGGGCGAGGACGTCACCGAACGGGCCGGGACCGGTGAACTCCGTCGGGGTCGGGCCGCCGCCGGCGTGCACCACGACCGGGATCCCGGCCTCGGCGAGCAGACCCCACACCGGGTCCAGGAGCGGATCTCGAGGGTCGTAACGGCCGACCTGCACGTGCGACTTGAACACCCGCGCACCGGCCTCGATCGCGGCGCGGACGTACGCCTCGGCCCCGGGTTCCGGAAAGAAGGTCGCGGTGTGCAGGCAGCCCGGGGTCTGCGCCGCGAACTCGGCGGCCCAGTCGTTGAGGCCGGCGGCCATTCCCGGCTTGTGCGGGTACAGCAGCCCGGTGAACGCCTGCACGCCCATCGCCCGCAGCCGGCTCAGCCGATCGGACATGTCGTGCCGGTACTGCACCGGCCACGGTCGGCCGAGCAACGGGCCCGCGGCGTCGAAGTAGGACCAGACCTTCTCCTGGAGCCGGTCCGGCATCAGGTGGACGTGGACGTCGACGATCCCGGGCAGGCCGAGGGCGGCCCAGTACGCGGGAAGGTCCTCGTCGCTCTGCGGCGGCGCTGTGGTCGGGGCGGTCATCCGGCCTGCGCCGGGCGCGGCACGGCCGCGGCTGGGGCGAGGGTGAACCAGGACGGCAGCGCGCGGCGCAGGGCGCTGGGTCCGGTGATCGCCACCGCGTCGTCGCGCTGCGCGGCCTTCCAGGTCAGGTTGCCCATCCAGACGTCGGTGAGGCCGCGCAGCGACGCGGTCACGGTCACGTCGACGGCGTGGCCGGGGTCGTAGTCGCACACGTCGGCGTCGTGCGCGGTGAGCGTCATCCACCACTGCGCACTCTTGCCGCGCAGCTCCGGGAACCGGAACTGAAGCACGGTCCGGCCCGGCGGCACCGTGGCGTGGTCGACGTTGCGGTGCATGTCCCACATCAGCAGCTTGGGGTCGTAGTCCGCGTCGACCGGCTTGCCGGCCCAGCGGACTCCCCAGATCCCGAGCGCCTCGACCACCGGACCCAGTTCGCGGCCGGCCGGAGTGAGCACGTACTCGACCTCGCGGCCGTGCGTGCGGCGCTCGACGATGCCGGCCTTGGTCAGGTTGGTGAGCCGCGTGGACAGCAGGGCCGGCGACATCCGCGGCACCCCGCGGCGGATCTCGTTGAACCGGGTGCTGCCGAAGAGCAGCTCCCGGACCACCAGCAGCGTCCAGCGCTCGTCGAGCACCTCCATGGCCTTGGAGACCGGGCAGAACTGTCCGTAGCTCGCTCCCATGGCCGGGACGGTAGTACAGATCCAGAACCAGGTCAGGTTCAGATTCTGAACTTGGAGCCGGCGCCGGCGGTCCCTACCGTCGACGCCATGACAACCACCGACGCTGACGTTGCGCTGAAGGCGCGCCACCGAGCCATGTGGGCCCTCGGGGACTACCCGGCCGTGGCCACCGAGATCATCGCCGAGCTCGGCCCCACCCTGGTGGCGGCGGCCGGGATCGGCCCCGGGACCCAGGTGGTCGACGTGGCCGCCGGTTCGGGCAACGCCTCCATCCCGGCCGCCCTGGCCGGCGCCACGGTGGTGGCCACCGACCTGTGCCCGGAGCTGCTCGAGGTCGGCAGGGCCGCGGCCGAGAAGGCCGGCGCCACCCTGACCTGGCAGGAGGCCGACGCGGAGAACATGCCGTGCTCGGACGGCAAGCAGGACGTGACGCTGTCCTGCGTCGGCGTGATGTTCGCCCCGCACCACCAGGCCGCGGCGGACGAACTGCTGCGCGTCACCCGCCCGGGCGGCACGATCGCGCTGATCAACTGGACGCCGGAGGGCTTCATCGGGCAGATGTTCGCCACCATGAAGCCGTACGCTCCCCCGCCGCCGCCCGGCGCCTCGCCGCCGCCGCTGTGGGGCAGCGAGGAGCACGTGCGCGGGCTCTTCGGCGACGGGGTCTCCGCGCTGACCGCGCGGAAGCAGACGCTGAAGGTGGCGAACTTCGCCACCGGCGCCGAGTTCCGTGACTTCTTCAAGGCCACCTACGGCCCGACGATCGCGGTCTACACCGTTCAACGCCGAGGACCCGGCCAAGATCGAGGCGCTGGATGCCGAACTCGCCGCACTCGGTGACCGCGTGCTGGTCGACGGGGTCATGGAGTGGGAGTACCTGCTCGTCACGGCGACCCGGGCCTGAGGGGAGCGGTCATGGCGAAGGAGAAGGACCGCGTCTCGGGATCGATCACGATCGCCGCCGAACCGGAGTGCGTCTTCGAGCTCATCACCGATCTCCCGCGCATGGGTGAGTGGAGCCCGGAGAACAAGGGCGGCGCATGGCAGGGCGGCGCGACCCGGGCGGCGGTCGGCGCCAAGTTCCTCGGGAACAACGTCAACGCCGAGGCCGGCAAGCAGTGGGACGTCGCCGTCGTCGTCGCCGAGCTCGACGAGCCGAGCCGGTTCGTCTTCCACACCGTGTTCAAGGGCATGACGCTGGCGCACTGGATCTACGAGATCGAGCCCACCTTGCTCGACGACGGGAAGACCGGCTGCACCGTGACCGAGACCTGGGTCGACACCCGCAACCGGGCCCTGGCCAAGGCCCTCGGCGGGAAGATCACCGGCATCCCGGGCCTGAAGCGCAACGAGTTCACCCGACGCTCGATCGAGACGACGTTGGCGAACCTCAAGACAGACCGCGGAAGCGAGCGCCTAGACCCGGCCCGCTCACTTGACCTGGAGGCTGTCCAGGAAGTCGGCGAACTGGTACATCGAGACGTCGGCCGGCTGCACCACCGGGCCGAGGGTCTGGGCCGCGGTGCGGGTGCCGCCCGACAACGCGGTCAGGCCGGAGTTGAACTGCTCGTTGTACGCGGCGAGCGGGGCGACTGCGGTCCGGCCGCCGTCGATGAACTGCTTCGACGGGCCGGCCATCTGCCTCGAAGAGCTGCGGTCCGGCCGCCTCGGCGACGAGGATCTGGTTGGTGACCGGCTGGGCCTCGGCCGGGAACTGCGCGAGCGCGAGGTTCACCGACGAGGTGCCGATCCCGTAGAACAGCGGGACCGCCAGGGTCGAGCCGGTCGGCGCAGTAGTCGAAGAAGTTCGAGAACCCGGTGACCCGCGGCGGGCCCTCGGCGGTCGGAGCGGCAGCGGCGTCGCAGCCGCGACCGCGCCGGCCGGGGCCGCACTCATCGATACGCCGAGCGCCAGCACACCGGCTGCGGCGTAGCACCGCCCGGAACACGGCGAGGACGACGGTGACGGGACATGGGGGCCTCCAACTGCTTTGCACCATCAGATTGCGCACGATTCCGGGTGTTCACGCGGCTTCTTTGCCGAGATAAGCGGCCTGCACTTCGGGGCTGTTACGGACGTCGGTGGCCGTGCCGGCCATCAGCGGCTTGCCGAAGTCGAGGACGAAGATCCAGTCGCAGATGTCGAGGACCAGGCTCATGTCGTGCTCGACCATGAGGATCCCGATGCCGCGGCTGGCGACCAGCTCGCGGAGCTGCCGGCCGAAGTCCTTGCTCTCCGCCGGGTCGAGACCGGACGAGGGCTCGTCCAGCAGCAGGATCCGCGGGTTGCGGGCCATCGCGCGGGCCAGTTCGACGAGGCGGCCCTGACCGGTGGACAGCGAACCGACGACGCGGTTGGCCAGCGGCTCCAGGCCGGTGGCGTGCAGCACCTCGTCGGCCGCCGTGCCGGATCTCGCGGCGCCGGGCCCGCCCGGAGGCACGCAGCCCGAGCTGCGAGACCGGGTCCCAGCTCAGCCAGCGGGCCTCGACGCCGAACTCGACGTTCTCCCGCACGGTCATCGTGCCGAAGAGCTCGAGCCGCTGGAAGGTGCGGCCCAGGCCCTCGCGGGCGCGCCGGGACGGGCTGTGCCGGGCCAGGTCCTCACCGTCGAGCGTGACCTTGCCGGCCGCCGGCACCTGCAGGCCGCTGCAGACGTTGAACAGCGTGGTCTTGCCGGCGCCGTTGGGCCCGATCAGGCCGGTGATCCGCCCGGGCGGCGCGTGCACGCTCACCCCGTCGAGCGCGGTCAGGCCGCCGAACTTCACCACGACGTCGTCGGCGCGCAGGCCGTCGGTCGCTGCTTCTGTGGATGTCTTCTGACTCATCATCACGCGACTCCCTCCCCGAGGTAGCGCTCGAAGATCGTGCCGCTGCGGCACTGCGCCGGTTCGCCGATGAAGACGATCCGGCCCTTGTGCAGGATGTAGACGTAGTCGGCGATCGCGAGCGCGCGCTGCACGTACTGCTCGACGACGAGCAGGGACTTGCCCTCGGCCCGCAGCAGTTCGATGGCGGCGAAGATCTCGTCGATGACGACCGGGGCGAGACCGACCGAGAGCTCGTCGATCATCAGGAGCGCGGGGTTCGGTGATCAGCGCGCGGGCCACGGCGAGCATCTGCTGCTGACCACCGGACATCGTGCCCGCGGTCTGCGAGAGACGCTGCCCGAGGACCGGGAAGTACCGGGTCGCGGTCTCGATGGCCTTGGCCTTGCCGCGGCCGCGGGTGTGCATCGCGAGGTTCTCCGCCACCGTGAGGTTGCGGAAGATCCCGCGGCCCTCGGGGATCAGGCAGATCCCGTCGGAGACCCGGTGGTGCGGACTGCGGTGGCTCTGCTCGCGTCCGTTCCAGAGCAACTGCCCGGAGGTCGGGGTGACCAGGCCGGCGATGGTCTTGAGCAGCGTGGTCTTGCCCGCGCCGTTGGAGCCGAGCAGCGCGACGGCCGCGCCGGCCGGGACGGTGAGGGTGACGTCAGCCAGCACCTGGGTGCGCCCGTAGCCGGCGTGCAGGTTGCGCAGTTCGAGGCTCATCGGGCACCTCCCGCAGGTCCTGTCGCAGCTCTGGTCGCGGTGGCCGGGACGGGCGGTGCGAGCCGTTGCCGGCGCCTCGTGGCGTGCGCCCCGGCGCGGGCCGGGCCTTCCTCGGCCATCCGCCCCCACAGCCGGGTGTTGGGCAGGTTGGTGACCAACCCGACCAGGCCGTTGGGCGCCTGCGCGAGCAGGATCGCGCCGATGCCGAAGAGCATCGTCTGGTAGTTGATGACGTCGGCGTCGGTGAAGAACGCCGGGATCGCCACCAGCATCGTGGTCGCCAGCGCCGCGCCGCCGAGGGTGGCCGAGCCGGCGGCGACCAGGACCGCGACCCAGATCAGCGACTGGAAGAACGAGTAGCTCGAGGTGCCGACGGTGCTGACCTGGGAGCTGAGCAGCCCGCCGGCGATGGCGGCGAAGAACCCGCTGACGCAGAACACCACGGTGCGGGCCGCGGTGGTGTTGATGCCGAGGGTCTCGACCGCGACGTTGCTGTCCGCCGTGGCGCGCAGCAGGCGGCCGAGCCGGGTGGCGCGCACGAGTTCGACGACGATGACCGAGACCACCGCGATGGCGAGCACGAAGAAGTAGAACTCGTTCGTGCCGTCGAGCAGGTTGCCGAACAGTGTCGGCCGTTCGACCGCGACCTGACCGGACGTGCCGAAGACCCAGGAGGTGTTGTAGAGCAGGTTCTGGAACAGCACCCCGAAGCCGAAGGTCGCCAGGGCCAGGAACAGCCCGGACAGGCGGATCGCCGGGATCGCCAGCAGGCCGGCGATCGGGACCACGACCAGGCCGGCCATCAGCAGCGCGGGCAGGAACGGCACGCCGTCGGCCTGCAGGTGCCCGAGCGTGGTGGCGCCGAGGGCGACGAAGACCGCGTGACACAGCGAGATCTGCCGCGACAGCCCGAGCAGCAGGCTCAGGCTGCTGAACATGATGAGCATCGCCATCGCGGTGGTGGCGGTGGTGGTCCGCGAGTCGGTGGCGATGCTCGGGATGACCAGGCCGACACCGACGATCACGGTCAGCACGATCGCCGGGAAGCGACGCGAGCCCGGCGCGAGGGTCTGGCTCGAGGAGCGCGCCTGGACGCTCTTGGTCAGCTCCTTGAAGCTGCCCTTCTTGCTGACGATCAGCACCGTGAACAGCGCGATGAACGGCAGGGACTGCGGCAGCCCGGAGAGCCAGGTCTGGTCGGAGGCGTACTCGCTGACCCACTTGATGGACAGCTGGCCGAGCACGCCGAGACCGATGGCGCCGGCGTAGGCGATCGGCAGGCTGACCAGGCGGCCCAGGGCCGCGGCCCCGAAGGCCTGCACGACCAGCAGGATGAGCACGAGGGCGTCGGCGCCGAGCGTCGGGGCGAGCAGGACGCCGGCCAGCGAGGCGAAGGACGAGCCGAGCATCCAGGCCAGCGTGGTGGTCCGGGAGGCATTGGCGCCGGTCAGCTCGGCCAGTTGCGGGTCGTCCACCACGGCGCGCATGTCCAGGCCGGTCTGGGTGCGCTTGAAGAACAGCGCCAGCCCCAGGCCGAGGCCGGCCGCGATGGTGGTGATCGCGATCTGGTCGTAGCCGACGTTCACCGCGCCCAGGTCGACGACCTTCTGCGGGAAGATCGGCGGCACCGGCTTGGACGTGGGGCCGTACATGATGATGACCAGGCCCTGCAGGGCGACCAGCAGACCGATCGAGACCACGACGTAGGCGGCCGACCCGGCGCCCTGCAGCCGGCGGAACAGGCCGCGGTCGACGATGACGCCGACCAGTGGCCCGAGGCCGAGCACCACGATGAACACCGCGAGCTCGGGCGCCAGACCCCAGTCCACCGTGAGGGTGTAGTAGGCGTAGGCGCTGACCATCGCCACGGCACCGTGGGCGAAGTTGAACACCCCGGAGGTCGTGTAGGTGACGACCAGCCCCATCGCGGCGAGGGCATAGATCGACCCCGTGGTGATGCCGAGGACGAGGAACGGCAGGTAATCAGACATGGGTCAGCCCTAATCCAGCCCAGTCCGCTTACAGCGCCGCGGGAGTGCAGATGGCGCAGGGCAGGATGCCTTCCGGCAGCGCGGACGAGCTCACCGTCTCGGTCCGCTCGCCCTGGACCATCGCGCAGGACGGCACGTGCGCGTACCGGCCGTCCGGGATGACCAGCAGCCGCTCCGGCATCCGCGTGAGCGACTCACGGCCGCCGTCGATCCTTCTCCACGAACGGCCGCTTCGCGGCGCGCGCGGATGAGGAACCCGGACAGCAACTGGTTGCGGCGGCGCATGAGCTGCCGGCGCATCCGGACCATGCCGAGGACGGCGACGCACGCCGGCGACGACGAGCACCGTCGCGGCCCACGCGGTCGCGGTGAACGCGGGCCGGGCCTCGGAGACGTCCGCGGCCCGGTAGTAGGCCAGCATCAGCGCGGCGAACGCCAGCGCCATCGCCGAGCCGCACCGATACGCAGGTGACCCCGCAGCTCGCGCGGCATGGCGAGCACAGTTCCACCGGCACGGCCCTGGCGCGGAGCGTTCGCGCGGCTGCGCTGGGCGACGCCGGCCGCCACGGTGGCGTTCGTGGCCGGCACGGTGCGAGGCGCGCGACTCCGCGACTGGGCTCGACGATGTCGTCGAAGCGGCCCGGCTCCCCATCCGTCTGCACCGGTGTCGCTGCGGAGGCTGAGGATGGCGTCCTCGATGCGGTCCAGCTTGCGCCACTCGTCGTGCATGTCGGCCGAGACGTACAGCGTCGCCCCGATGCCGAGCAGGAAGACCCCGCCCAGGCCGCCGGAGATCAGGTACGCCAGCTCCTCGGCGACGTACGGCGAGTCCGCGATGCCCTGGTAGCCGACGATCAGCAGGATGACCCCGCCGATCACACAGGCCACTGCGGCGATCCGGTCCCACTGGGACTTGAGAACCGTCAGGACGTCCATCAGGCACGTCCTCCCTTCGCGACGCCAGATGCACGCCATAGCAATGAGGCAAGAGCGGTGACGCCGGCACCGATGGCGATCACCAGGTAGAAGAACTTGAGCTGGTCGTCCAGGTCCATCGCCAGCGAGGCCGTCGTGGTCGAGGCGCCGGCCTGCGGGACGAAGTTGACCGTCGGGACACCGGACGGCGTGACGCCGGCCGCGTCCGGCACCGCGATCGGGAAGCCCGCCGCGGAGTCGACATCGGCGCCGGCCGCGTCCGTGCCGGTTGCCGGGGTGACCGCGGAGGAGTCGGTGCCGCGCATTGTTGGCCGAGGCGATGTTCAGCAGCGACCCGGAGCCGCCGACGATGAAGCTGGAGGCGTTGCCGATCAGGGTGCGGGCCACGCCTTCCGGGGAACCGGCGAAGGGCATCTTGCCCTCGCTGCAGGATCTCCACGCCGGCGTTGGAGGTGCCGCCGTTGACCTCGCGGTCACCGACGAGCGCCACCTGGATGCCGGCGTCCTTCAGCGAGGTGTTCAGCGCGTCGATCACCGCCGCGTACGGCGAACCCTGCGACCCGCCCGGAGCGGCGATGCCGTCGCGGGTCAGCCCGACCGGCTGCCCGGCCACGCTCACCCCGGTCACCTCGGTGGTCGAGGTCGTCGTGGGCTCGGAGTCCCCGGGCTTGAGCACGCTGACGGTGCGCACGTGCACCTCGCCGATCTTCAGCACGCCGTCCACGTCGATGCCGCGGGTGATGCTGTCCGCGATCGAGGTCATCACCCCGTCGTCGCCGATGACCACGCTGGTGTCCTGGATGGACCCCGAGGTGGCGATCACCCCCACCGTCGGCCCGGCCAGCCGGGCCTGCGAGGTCGCGGTGCGGGCCGCCGACTCGGCGTTCAGCACCAGCGACCCGGTGGCGTCCTTGGCCGACGCCTTCGGGGTCAGGTTGCCGTCGGAGACGACGTAGAGCGGGTAGGTGAACGGGAACGCCTGCCCGGTGCCGACGTTCGCCAGCGCCGGGGCGTTGACGATGGTGTCGCCCGGGTACGGGAAGGACGCGAACGAGTTCCCGCCGCCGGATGCTGTTCACCACCGACTGGGCGATCGGGCCGCCCGCGTCGTAGAGGGTGTCGATCACCAGGTAGCCCGGGAAGTCGTAACTGGTACGCACGCCACTGGCCGAGGCCGTGCCGACCGCGGCACCCGAGCCGTCATCGGCCTGCGCGGGGGTGACCATCAGGGCGGCCAGGCCGACGGTGGCGGCCACGCCGGCGATGATCGTTCCGGACCGCACCCCACTTCTCAGATGAGCCCGCATGTCAGGTACCCGGCTTCCAGTCGGGGGCGCAGACGAAGCCGCCCTTCTGAACGAACTTGCCGTTCTGCAACTCGACCGGCGAGATACAACGGTTGGTCTGCGTCCGGTCGTCACTCTTGGCGAACGTGATGCCCGGCAGCAGCCCGCCGAGTTTCTCGTCCTTGAGCGAGTAGAGCAGATCGAGGAAGTCCGAGGACGCCACCGTCTTCTTCGCGAAGAACTTCTCGGCGTACTTCTCCAGCAGTGCCCCGACGACGAACGCACCCGCACCGACGTCACCGGTCACCTTGCCCGGCTGGTACTTCGCCATCGAGTCGCGGTAGGGCGCGAGCAGTGGCGAGGTCGAGTACGCCGGCGTGCGGCTGGCCAGCAGCAGCCCGTTGAGGATCGGGCCCTGGTCGAGCGTCGCCTGGATCCCCAGGTTGTAGGTGCCGGCCAGGATCGGGTTCCAGTTCTGCTGGGCTGCGTTGCGGGCGATCCGGCCGACGCTCGCGCTGTCCATCAGCAGGACCATGACCTCCGCGCCGGCGTTCTTGGCCTGGAGCAGCTGAGCGGTGTAGTCCGGCTGGACCAGCGAGACCTGCGCCTTGTAGGCGATCTTGAGGCCCTTGTACGGCAGCAGCTTGGAGAAGGTGCTGATCTGCTGCGCGCAGGTCGAGGCCTCCTGGCAGTACAGGACGCCGAGTTTCTTCTTGTCGGTCTGCGCCAGGATCGTGTTGACGAAGCCCCAGGCCTGACCGACGTCCGCGCCGTTCATCGGGTTGAAGACCATGATCGAGTGGTCGCTGGAGATCGCGCCGCCGATGCTGCCGATCACCGGCACACCCTTGGCCTTGAGGTAGGGAATCGCGCCGTCGAGCTCGCCGAAGCTGTACTCGTTGAAGAACGCGACGGCCTTCTCCTGCTCCACGCACTTCTGGGCGATCGCCTGCGCGTTCGCCGCCGCACCGCCGGTGTCGGCGATGATCATCCGGATCTTGTGCCCGGCCAGCCCGCCCTTGGCGTTGATGTAGGACGCCCAGGCCTGGTTGGCGACGGGGGCCGGACCGGTGACCGCACCGAGGACGCCGGAGGAGTTCCCGAACGAGCACATGACGATCTCGTCGCGCGGGCCGGTGGGGACCGCGACGCTGGTGTCCGTCCCCGGCACCTTCACGGTGTTCGTGGTGGTCTTGCCGGGCGCCGTGCTCGCCGCCGGCTGACCCGCGGTGTTGGTCGCGGTCCCGGTGTCGGTGGCCGGCACCTCGGCGCCGGGTACGACCGCACCGGGCACCGTGGCGGCCTGCTGGTCCGTGGCAGCGGGAGCGACGGCCACGGAGGTCGGAACGCTGATCGCGCCCTGGGTGGCGGCGAGCTCGGAATCGGAGAGGTGACTGCCGCACCCCGCCAGCAGCGCGAGGGTGACGATCCCGATCCCAAGTGCCCGCGCTTCTGATGTGAACTGCCTGGGCGAGGTCCGGGGGCGACGTGTCCTTCTCATTGCTCTACTCCGATCAGGGACTGCGGTGTACCGGTGGGAGCGGGGGCTCCGACGAACTGGGCGAGCAGGTGGGTCGCCGGATTGGAGATTGCCAGCCCGGCGCGTTGCGTGAGGATCGAGAGGCGCAGCGCGCCGAATGCCTCGTAGAAATCGAGGTAACGGACCTGATGGCCCGTCAGGTCGGTGTACCGCGCGACCGTGCCCGCGTGGTCGGGGAGACCGGCCGGCAGCGGGAGGCCCATGCCCTCGGTGTGGTGGCGCTGGACGAACAGCCACCAGCCCAGGTCCATCTCCGGGGACCCGAGCGCCACCATCTTCCAGTCCAGGACGCCGGTGACGCGCAGGTCGTCGGCGAAGAGGAGGTTCCCGAGCCGGGCGCTCCCCCAGTTGAGGACCGTCGGCTCCTCACCCGGGCGGTTGGCCTCGATCCACTCGAAGCCGGCCTCGACCGTCGGATTCGGCGCTTCCGTGGCGATCTCGGCGTAGCACGTCCGCCACGTCTCGATCTGCTGGTCGAGCGGACCCGCGCCGAGCTCCGGTCGGTCCAGGAAGTCCAGCCCGAGCACGTGCGGGTCGGTCGCGTGCACCTGGGCCAGGGCCACCAGGCCGTTGTCGTAGAGCCGGGCGCGCTGCACCGGCGTCAGGTCGAGCATCCAGCCGGCGGCGGTGTACGGCGGGTCGTCACGGGCCACCCGCCCGGCCAGGAGCTCCATCACCAGGAACGGCGCACCGAGCACGGACGCGTCGGTCTCCACCCACGGGGCGGCGGGGACCGGCGCCGCGGAATGCACCGAGAGCGCCTGCATCACCCACTGCTCGATGACCAGGTCGTACCGCGGGAAGACGCCCCGCCCCTGTGGGGCGACCTTGACGACGTAGGCGGCGCCACCCGGCACCCCTCCGCGGGTCCAGTCGGCCCGGAAGCTGAAGGCCTCGGTCGAGATCGGGTGCGCCCGCGGCACGACCACGTCAAAGACGACGAGGTCGCTCACCCCGAGCAGCTTGGTGCCCAGCCACTGGCGTAGCGCGGTGGCTGTCTGCTCGGGATCTCGGGTGCGGGCGAAGGACATCCGGTCAGACCCCCCGGTCGGCGGCGCGGGCCTTCATGCCCAGCTGGTACTTGTCCGCCCACAGCTCCTGGCAGGTGGCGTGGGTGACGCGTCCCTGGGAGTCGGTCCAGCGGTACACGCTGTCGTGGAACGACGCGTTCGGCCAGGCCGGCATCACACAGGCCGCGATGGCCTCGCCGGTGAAGCGGTGGACCGTGCCGGTCTCGTCCTCGGCCTCGACCTCCTGGCGCAGCGCGGCGAACGTGCCCGGCTGCTGCTCGGTGACGGTGCGGCGGATCCGGACGATATCGAGGGTCTTGTCGCCCTGCTGCAGCCAGGCGAAGTGGTGCGTCCGGGCGCCCTCGGGAATCTCGTAGAGGCCGGCCCAGGTCGGGTCGGTGTCCGGCGCCTCGAAGGAGATCTGATTGAAGATCAGATCGTCGCCGAAGTACATCGGCGACCAGCACACCGGCGGCGCCGGCGGGAACCCCTGGTCCTCCTTGCGCACCTGGCGCCAGGACCGGTCCCGGGGGTAGTGGCAGTCCACCGCGTGCCGCTCGCCGTTCAGGACCAGCTCGCCGGTGACGTGCATGAACTGCTCGCTGCCCCCGGTGATCCGACCGGGATCACCGTGGTGGTCGTCCTCGCCCGGGACCACATGGCCGCGGGCGAGCAGCGGAGTCACCCCGGTCTGCAGCACGTCGAAGGAGGTGCGGCCGTCGGCGCTGGCGTACCTGACGCGGGCCACGCGGCCCGGCTCCGTGAACTCGATGACCAGGCCGTTGGCGGTGGTGATGGTGTTCTTCTCGATCACCGGCCACGGCATCGTGATCTCGTAGTTGATGTGCGCGGCATCCACCGGGGAGGGGTTGTCCAGGCCCTGGAAGATCACCACGCCGCCCTGCGAGAGCGGGAACGTCGGCTGGTAGCGGATGTAGGCGAAGACGCCGATCGCCCCACCGCGTCGGGCACGGCGAAGCCGAAGTAGTGGGTGTGGATCGTGTGGTGGTCCCACTGCTCCCCCGCCCCGGGCAGGGGCAGGATCAGGTCGCTCTCGGGCGGCTGGGTCGCGAGGGCCATTCGGCTACCTGCTCGCCAGGGCGTGGTCGTCCGCCGGGACGGCTGACTCGGCGGTCCGGGCGGCGGCAGCCGCCTTCGCCGACGGCAGCGCGAGGGCCTTGAGCTGGTCGATGATCGACCCCTCGTTGCCGGTCTCCGGCCTGGCTACGGCCAGGGAGATGATCCAGACCGCGTACAGCGCGAGACCGAGGGTGGCGGCGCAGCCGATGTAGGTGACCCACATCGAGACGTCCTGCTGATTCAGCGTGATCCACATCGGCCAGGCGACGGCGCCGTTGGCCAGACCGTCGGCCATCGGGATCAGCGGGATGATCGCCGAGCAACTGCCACTTCGACTTCAGGTGCGGGCGCACGTGGTAGATCAGCGCGCCGGCGACCATCGGCATCACCGGGTTCACGAAACCCCACCAGATCGGGAAGCCCCACGGGTTGAGCGGCTGCTCGCCGTAGTAGAGGTAGGTGCCGGTCACGATGCCCGGCGTCTCCAGCGCGATGTCGACGATGCAGTCGAGCGCCCACAGCTGGAACAGGCCCTTGCGCGTGATGCCGTTCTGGAAGAGCCGGTAGGCCATGTAGCCGAGGCCGCCGACGTACCAGGGGTACACGAAGCAGATGTAGAGCGGCATCGTCCGGTCGAGGATCGTGAACGTCCCGAGCGCGTCCGCCTCCTTGAGGTACACCAGGCCCAGGACGTCGACGACGGGCTCCATCGTCGCTGCGAACGCACCGCCGATCAGGCAGTAGAGCAGGACCGGGTTCTTGTTCTTCTTGATCTCCCGGATGGCGAAGCCGATCATCGCCAGCAGCGGCAGGAAGATGAAGATGTTGAAGATCGTCTCCGCCGTCTTCGGCATCTCGTCATCGACGGGAGGCTGCGGGATCGTCGCCGCAGTGGTGTTGGTGACGTCGGCGGCCAGCTGGATCAGCTGCATCGGGAAGTCTCCTCGGACGGCGCACGGGTGTTGCGGCTCTCACCGTGACGGTAACGCCCGATGAAGCGACTTTTCAATACTGAAACTTCACTAGATTGCAGGGCCATGTGATCGTAGTTGATCGCTTGATCACTTTTGGGTACGGTGCTCCACAACCGAGGAGGACCGATGCTGGACGCCAGCGACCCCCGCTTCTACAGCGAGGAAAACCGCCCCGCCTACCTGCAGATTCACGCCACCGACCCCGTGTACTGGGTCGAGGCCGCGCACACGCAGCCGTTCTGGAACGTCTGCCGGCACGACCTGATCCGTGAGGTGGGCCAGGACGGCGACCTGTTCACCACCGAGTTCGGGGTCCATCTCAACGCCGCGGCCTTCGCGGTCCGGAGCTCCTCCGACCAAGCCGCCGGGATGCTGGCCCAGCTCCCCGTCGCCCTGCGCCCGGCGAACGTGCTGCCCGCCGCCGAGCACCGCCGCGTGCGCGGGCCGGTCAACCAGCACTTCCGGCCGGGAGTGGCCGACGTGCTGGAGCCGGCCGTGCGCGCCGAGATCGGGCGGATCCTCGACGCGCTCTCCCCCGGCACCGAGACCGACTTCGTGACGGCCTTCGCCCGGCGTGTGCCGCTGCTGGTGACGACTCAACTGCTCGGCGTCAGCACCGAACGGGAGCAGGACTTCGAGCACTGGGCGAACACGGTGCTGGAGTCCTTCGAACCCGGTGCGATCCCGGACTTCGCCGCGCTCGGGGAGATGGTCGCGTTCTTCGCCGGCGAGGTCGCCGCCCGTAGAGCTGAGCAGGGGGCGGAGCCCCGCGACGATCTGATGACCCGTCTGGTGCACACCGACCTCGCGGACGAGGAGGTGGTGATGTGGTGCTGGCTGCTGCTGGTGGCCGGCCTGGAGACCACCGGCAATCTGATCGCCGCCGGCCTGGATCTGCTGCTGCGTCATCCGGCGGCGCTGAAGACCGTGCTCGAGGACCCGGAGCAGATCCGTCCCGCAGTGGCCGAGATGCTGCGGGTGGTGACGCCCGGCCGTTACATCCGGCGCACCGCGACCGCGGACACCGAGATCGGCGGGCACGCGATCAAGGCAGGGGACGCGGTGGTCATGAACTTCACCGTGGCCAACGTCGATCCGGCGATGTTCGAGGACCCCCTGCGCTTCGACATCGGCCGCCGCCCGAGTGAGGCGCTCGCGTTCTCGTGGGGCCCGCACAAGTGCATCGGCGCCTCGGTGGCCCTGGTCGAGGCGCGGATCGCCTTCACCGAGCTGCTGGCCCGGTTCCCCGGCCTCGCGTCGCGCGGGCCCGCCGTGGTGCGGCCCAGCCTGGCGACCGTGGTCGTCGAGTCGCTCCCGGTGGTGTTCGCGCGATGACCGAGCCGTTCATGACTGAGTCCTCCCGGAGCCCGTCGGCGCGCGTGCAGCGCCGGCAGCAGCGCACCCGCACGCAACTGACCCGCGCCGCGGCGCAGGTGATCTCGGAGAAAGGGGTCGAGGGGCTGCGGCTGCGCGAGGTCACGGACGCCGCCGACGTCGGGTTCGGCTCGTTCTACAACTACTTCGAGTCCAAGGAGGAACTGGTCGAGGCCGTCGTCCTCGACCTGATGTCCGCGCTGGCGCGACGCTTGATCGCGCACGTGGAGGCCTTCGCCGACCCGGCCGAGGCGGCCAGCGCCGCGCACCGGTGGTTCGTGCGCAGCGCCACCGAGGACCCGGAGACGGCGCGGCTGCTGGTCAACCTGGACCACGCCGAGGTGCAGTTCCAGGAGCGGATCCTGCCGTTCGGGCAGAGCCTGCTGGAGACCGGCGTGGAGCAGGGCCGGTTCCTCCCGATGCCCTCGCCGGTGACGACGTTGAGCTATGTGGTGGGCGCCACCATTGCCGTGACGCGAGCTGTCCTGGATCGTCGACTGGGACCGGAGGCCGAGTCGGAGACGGCCGAGGTCCTGCTCCACGCCCTCGGGCTGGACGCCGACCAGGCGCGCGAGATCGCCTACCGGACGCTGCCGAGCGTGGCGCTCGTCGACGCTAGCGAGCGTCCACTCTCTAACTGAATAAACCTTCAATATTGAAAGTTGATTCTAGAAACGTCCGCTGCCATATTGGAGAGCGTGACCGACAGCGTTACCGAGACCGACGTGGCCGAGGTCCGTACCCGGACCGACCGCCGCCGCGAGCGCACCCGCGGAAAGCTCACGGACGCCACCCGCGAACTCATCGCCGAGAAGGGCGTCGCCGGGCTCCGCATCCAGGAGATCACCGAGCGTGCCGATGTCGCGCTCGGCTCGTTCTACAACCACTTCGACTCCAAGGAAGCGGTCGTCGAGGCCGTCGTCGCCGACAGCCTGCAGGGCATCGCCGAAACCCTGGCCGCCGACCCGGTCGAGGACGCGGCCGAACTGGTCAGCATCGCGCACCGCCGATTCGTCGGCCTGGCCTACTCCGACCCGGAGTTCGCCAGCGTGGTCGTGAACCTCAACCACGCCGACGCCCTCTTCGGGGTCGCCGTGCACCCCGCCGCCCGCCTCGCGGTGCAGCGCGGCATCGCAGAGGGTCGCTTCGACGTCCCCGACCTGGAGGTCGCGGTCACCGCGATCCTCGGCGGCGCGCTCGCGGTGATGCGAGCCATCGTCGACGGCCGGCTGGGCAAGGACGCGGAGATCAAGTACGCCGAGTCCGCACTGCGTGCGCTCGGGGTCCCGCCGGCCGATGCCGCCGAGGTCGTGCGCCGCCCGTTGAAGGACTAGACCGACCGCGAGCTCAGACCGGTAGGCCCAGCGAGCGCGCGATCAGCATCTTCTGCACCTCGGAGGTGCCCTCGCCCACGGTGAGGATCCGGGCGTCCTGGTAGTGCCGGGTCGCCGCGGTCTCGGTGATGAAGCCGTAGCCGCCCTGCAGTTGCGTGCCGATGTAGGCGGCCTTGTTCGCCGCCTCGGAGGCCACGAGCTTCGCGACCGCCGCCGCGTCGTTGTACGGCTGGCCGTGGTCGTACTTCCAGGCACCGTCGTAGGTCATGGTTCGCGCCGTCGCGGCCAGGGCTGCGATCTCGGACAGCTGGAAGGACACGCCCTGGTGGTTGCCCAGGGGGCGGTTGAAGGACGTGCGCTCGCCCACGAAGCGCAGCGTGTCCTGCAGGCAGCCCTGGGCCAGGCCTGCGGCCATCGCGGCGAACGGGAGCCGGCCCCAGGTGAGGAACTCCAGGACCTCCTTGTAGCCGCGGCCGGGCGCGGAGATCAGCATGTCCCCGGAGATCCGGACCTCGTCGAAGAACAGCGGGTGGGTGTCGGACGCGCGCCAGCCGAGCTTCGGGTACGCACCGCCGACGGTGACGCCGGGGGCGTCGAGCGGGACCAGGAACGCCGAGACCGGCGGACGGCCGCCGACGTTGTCGCCGACCGCCGCCATGAGGATCACGTACTTGGAGAACGGGGTGCCGGAGTTGGTGATGAACTGCTTGGACCCGTTGATGATCCAGTCAGCCCCAGCCCCGGAGCCGTCGGCGCGCGCGGTGGTTCCGATGTTGCCGGCGTCGCTGCCGCCGGAGGGCTCGGTCAGGCCGATGGCGATGAAGGTCTCGCCCTTTGCGGCCGAGGGCAGGATGTCGTGGCGCAGGTCCGCCCGGTTCTTCGTCAGGTGCTGGAAGAGCGCGGTGACGATCGCCTGCACGTGCACGGTGACGGCGAGCGAGGAGTCGACCCGGGCCAGTTCCTCGATGGTCAGGCAGAGCGTGCGCATGTCGGCGCCGGCGCCACCGTTCTCGGTGTCGATCAGCAGGCCGTACATCCCGAGCTCGCCGGCCCGGCGGGCCAGGTCGGCGTCGAAGCGCGCATCGATGCTGCGCTGTGCCGCGCCCGGCTCGACCTCACGGGTGACGAAGCGCCGCACGGTCTCGCGCCACTCCAGGTGCTCGGACGCGAACGCCCAGGGCAGGTCGTAACCGTCGGCGAGGCCCCCGCCGGTGGCGCCGGTGCCGAGCACAGGGGCCGGAATGGTCGCGGTCATCGACTACACCCTCTCTGTCGTCCTGCTTGCCAGTTTCCCTACGGTCCAACTGATTTTCAACTTGGTTGTAGATAAATTAGAGAGTGCTGGGTCACAGGATCAGGCGCCGCCGACACCGGTGCCGCGGCCGGACCAGTGCGGGTCGCGCAGCGACTTACGCATCAGCTTCCCGACGACGGTCTTCGGGAGCGGCTCGGTGGGTGAAGTCCACCCGGGCGGGCTTCTTGTACGAGCCCAGTCGCGCGATGACCAGCTCGACGATCTCCGCCTGGGTGACCACGGCGCCCTCGGCCACCCGGCACACCGCCATGGGCGCCTCGCCCCACTTCTCGTGCGGGATGGCGAAGACCGCGACCTCGATCACCTCGGGGTGGTCGTTGATCACCGTCTCCAGTTCGGCCGGCCAGATGTTGAACCCGCCCGAGACGATCATGTCGTCGGCCCGGTCGAGGACGTAGACGAAGCCGTTGGCGTCGATCCGGCCGATGTCGCGGGTTCGCACCCAGCCGTCCACCAGGCGTTCGCGCGGTCATCTCCGCGGTCTGCTCGTCATCGCCCCAGAACTCGCGCATCTGGCCCTCGACCTGGGCCCACAGCTCGCCCTCCTCGCCGAGCGGGAGCACCTTGCCGTCCTCGTCCCGGGTCTGCACCCGGGCGAAGGGCAGCACCCGCCCGGCCGCCCGCATCGGGGTCGAGCCCTCGAACTCCCCGAACCACTCCGCCGGGGTCATGACGGTGAGCGGGACCGCCTCGGTCTGGCCGAAGACCTGGTACATCACGTCGCCGAAGACCGCGCGTCCGGCATTCGCGGTCGCGTCGGTGATCGGGGCGCCGCCGATCAGGATGCACTCCAGCGCGGCCAGGTCCCGCGCCGTCGCCGTGGAGTCTGCGGACAGCATCTGCACCATCGAGGGCGGCGCGAACATGTGCGTCACGTGGTGACGCTCCATCATGTCGAGCACCTTGGTGGAGTCGAAGGCGCCGAAGAGCAGGTTGGTGCTGCCGTGCAGCCAGGCCGGCAGGAACAGGTAGCCGGAGGCGTGGGAGATCGGTCCGGCGTGGCCGACCACGCTCCCCCAGTGCAGGTTCGGCAGCCGGTAGAACCAGTTGCGGCAGTTCACCAGCCAGTCGTGCTGGGTGTAGCCGATGCCCTTGGGCTTTCCGGTGGTGCCGGCCGAGTGCCGGATGACGTACCAGTCGTCGGAGCCGACGCTCACCTCCGGATCGGTGTCCGACTGACCGGCCAGCCACTTCTCGTAGCCCTCGTCGCGGACCACGACGTGGCGCACGCTGTCCACCGTCGCCGGCAGGTCCGCCACCGAGTCGGCGTAGGCGGCATCCGTCAGCACCACCGAGGTCCCGGTCTGCCCGACCATGTGGGCGTGCGACTCCGCGGAGTTGCGGGCGTAGAGCGGGACCCGGACCGCGCCGGCGATGGCCGCGCCGAGGAAGAGGTCCGCGGCGCCGAGGTTGTTGTCCTCCAGCCCGCCGACCCGGTCCCCGGGGCGCACCCCGAGCTCGATCAGCGCGTTCGCCAGCCGCACGCCGCGGGTCCACATCTCGCCGTAGGTCAGCGTGGTGTCTTCGGTGATGATCGCGCCGCGGTCGCGGTTGAGCGCCGTGGCCTGGCGCATCATGCTCGGGACGTCCATGGGCCCTCCAGAAAATGTCGCGGCCCTACTGCTCGAGCGGAGCCTTGTACGTCTTGGCATCCGGCGCAACGGAGAGCGCCTTCACCTGCTTGAGGCCGCCCTTCTCGGACTTGTCGACCCGGGCGACGTAGACCTCCCGGGTGGCCGGCGAGCCGGGCTTGGAGAAGTCGAGGTCGGAGACCAGGCCCTTGAGGTCGACGGTCGCGCTGGCGTTCTTCGCGGCGAGGATCCCGGCGCGGCTCAGGTCCTTGGCGGTGCACGCCTGCTCCAGGATCTGCTGCCACACCATCCCGAGTGCGTAGCCGAACTGGACCGCCGCACTCGGCTTCCCGGTGTTCGCGGCCTCGAACTTCGTCGCGATCTCCTTCGCCTTGGGGACGTCGGAGGAGTAGGGCACCGAACTGGTCGCGATGTAGAGGTTGCCGTCCAGGGCGCCGGCCGCCGGGGTGTCGAGCAGGGCCGGGTCGAACGACGGGCTGCTGGCGACCATCGGCACGTCGAGCCTGAGCGCCTGGTTCGCCGCCGCGACCGACGCGGTCTGGGCGCCGCTGGTCGTCATGAAGATCGCCTTGACCTTCTCGCCGCGCAGGCCGGTGACGATGTTGGTCATGTCCGTGTCGGTGGCGGTGACCTTGCGCTCGACCACCTGCAGATCGTGCTTCTCGGCCACGTACTTCGCGCCGGCCAGGCCGTTCTGGCCGGCCTCGCCGTCGATGTAGATGTCCGCGATCTTGTCGCCCGCCTTGATCAGGCCCTCGTCGAGCAGGTAGGACAGCGCGTTGATGAACTCGACGTCATAGGTGGCCGAGGGCACCACGACGTACTCCTGGTCGAGCAGCTGCGAACTGAAGGCCAGCGCCGAACTGGTGATCTGCTTCTCGGCGAAGTCGGCCTTCAGAGCAGCGATGACGGGCGAGCCGAGCACCTCGACCATGCCGGCCACCTCGGGCTCGAGGTCCGGGAACAGGATCGTGGCCTGGTCGGCCTTGTACCCGTGGTCGCGGGAGTCGATCTTGATCTGCCGGCCGCAGACGCCGCCGGCGGCGTTGACCTCGTCGAGCCAGAGCGTCTCGCCGGCCTGGAGGTTCAGGGAAAGGTTCTTGAACGGTCCGGTGGCGTCGGTCAAGCGTCCGAGGGTGATCGTGTCGGCCGTGACGCCGGGCCCGGTCTTGACGCCGTCGGCGGAGGCCTCGGCGGCGTCGTCGTCGTCACCCCCACAGCCGGCGATGACGAGGGCAACGGAGACGGCGAGCGCGATGAGGGCGGGGGGCTTGCGCATGGCGGGAGGGTCCTTTCCCGGGGGTCGGCCAGAACGTATCGGGACACGGGCAGAAAATTCAACGCATGTCTTGAAGTTCTTGTTTTGCGTCGGCATACTCCGGCATATCGGGCGCACGCTCGGCGCCTGCGCACGCTCCTTATCCGTTTGCAACCCGATGCCGGTCTTTCCCCCGGGCCGGCCCGAAGGGAACGGCTCATGTCGCCCAACCCCAGCCCCGACCCCGCGGCCAGCGTTACTGGGCAGGTCACGGAGGAGTCGGCTGCTGACCAGAGCCAGGGCAGCACCCGGCGCCAGTTCGTCGGATACGTCCTCGCCGGCAGCACGCTGGCCGTCGCCGCAGACCTCGGCCTCTCGACGGTCAACGCCCCGTCCGCCGCCGCCGCCGGCGTGTCTCCGGTCCCGAGCAACGACCTGTTCGCGGACCACTACGACTTCCCGAGCATCTATACCGACGCGTGCAAGCTCACCAACCACCTCTTGAAGATCGAGGTCCTGCCCGACGGGACCGCGCACTTCGACCTGCCCCGCCAGGAGGTCGGCCAGGGCCTGCCCACGTCGTTCGCGCAGCAGATCGCCGACGAGATGGACATGCCGATCGAGAACGTTAAGGTCACGCTCGCCGACGCGCGTCCGGAACTGCTCTACAACCAGCTGACCGGCGGCTCGACCGCGCACGTCTCGCTGTGGCAACCCGTCCGGACCATGGCGGCCACCGCACGGACGGCACTGGCCAGCGCGGCGGCCGAGCGGTGGAACGTTCCGGTCGCGCGGGTGCGCACCCGGAACGGCGTGGTCTACGGACCGGACGGGCAGCGAGCGACCTACGGGGAGCTCTCCGAGCTCGCTGCGTCGGCGGTCACCAGGCCGTTGCGCGTGGAACTGCGGAGCAAGCCCGGCAAGTACCACGGCCAGAACATCGGTCGGCTCGACGCGCGCGACGCCGCCACCGGCGCCAAGAAGTACTCGATGGACCTCGCCGTCCCGAACGCGCTCCCGACGATGATCTGCCGTCCGCCGACCTTCAACGGCACCGTGCAGTCGGTCGAGAACGCCGACCAGGTCCTCGCGATGCCCGGCGTCACCGACGTCGGCGTGATCTCGAAGGGCGTCGCAGTACGTGCGCGCACCTTCGGTCAGTGCGTCGACGCCGTCCGGGCGCTGCGCGTCACGTGGGGCGCCGGCACTGCCGACGCGGAGAACAGTGCGAGCCTCGGGGAGAAGGTGGCCACGGCCCAGTTGCCGTTCGCGCCCGCCGCGCCGGGCTCCGAGGTGTTCGAGGAGTCCTACACCTGCCAGTACCGCAGTGGCTCGCCCCTGGAGTCCAACTGCGCGGTCGCCGACGTCAAGGGCGACAAGGCCGAGGTGTGGGGCGTGCACAAGATGCCGATCGTCACGCTGCAGCGGATCGCGCTCATGCTGGACGTCCCCGAGGACAACGTCACCGTGCACAACGTCATGGGCGGCGGTTCCTTCGGCCGGCACCTGTTCTCGGACGCCTCCTACGAGGCCGTCGAAGCCTCGAAGCTGTTCGGCAAGCCGGTCAAGCTCATGTGGCACCGCACCGACGACGCCCGGCACGGCAGGATGCACCCGACGACCATCACCGCTCTGCGGGCGACCAAGGTCGGCAACAGCATCACCAGTTTCCAGCTGCGCCTCGCCGGGTCCACGATGGACGCGACCCACGGCGTCGGCGAGATCATCACCGGCTCCGCCGCCGCACAGGATCCGCGCCTGGGCTTCAGCGGGAACAAGCAGTACGGCAACACCTTCACGTCCGTGGGGTTCTTCCACATCCTCACGCAGATCCCGTACAACTTCGGGCCCACCGACGCGCTGTACAACGAGGTGTTCGAGTACGACACGCTGCCGACCAGCGCGGTCCGCAACGTGTGGTCGCCGGACATCTGCTGCGCGCGCGAGATGTTCATCTCCAAGCTGGCCGACTCGTTCGGCATGGACGACTACGAGTTCCGGCGCGCGTTCCTCAAGAACGACGACGCGCGTGCGGTGCTCGACAAGGCCGCCGAGATGGGCGACTGGGGACGGGACATGCCGGAGGGCACCGCCCAGGCCATCGCGTTCCACGAGGAGTACCACTCCTACGTCGCCACCTTCATGGAGATCGACGCTCGTCCGGCGATGGTCAACCGGAAGATCCGGGAGGCCTACACCGGCCCGCGCATCACCAAGTGCATGACGGCGATCGACATCGGCAACGCGATCAATCCCCGCAACGTGGCCGCCGCCGTCCAGGGCGGGTGCATGGACGGCATTGCGCAGGCGCTGACGGCCAGCAACCACATCGAGGAGGGCCTGGTCCTCGAGGGCTCGTGGGACAACTACCGCTACACGCGGCAGTGGAACGTCCCGCCGGTGTTCGAGTGCCACGTCATGCCGGCCAACCGGGAGATCGGTGGTGGCGCCGGTGAGGTCGGCGTCGCGGCCGCCCAAGGCGCGGCGGCGGTGGCGTACTACCGGGCGACCGGCAAGCACGTGACGGAATTCCCGGTCAACTTCCGCGACCCGCTCGGGTACGTCGTGAAGTCCCGTATCCCACCAATTCCCCAAAGCCCGATCAATGGCCGTCGCTTCGCGCGCTGATCTGACTACCTTTCAAGGAAAGGATCGGAGACTCCTGTGCCCACTCACTCGTTCGTCCTGAACGGCAAGAAGGTCAGCGTCGACATCGAGAACAACGTCCGCATGCTCTGGGTGCTGCGCGATGTACTCGGTGTGACCGGCCCGAAGTACGGCTGTGGCATCCGTGTGTGCCAGGCCTGCACCTCGCACCTGAACGGCAAGCACTTCAACCCGTGTTCGGTCCCGGTCAGCGACATCAAGTCCTCCGACCGCGTCACCACGATCGAGGGCCTTGCCAAGACGGTCAACGCCGAACTGCACCCCGTGCAGGAAGCGTGGATCAAGTACGACGTCGCGCAGTGCGGTTACTGCCAGCCCGGCCAGATCATGGCCGCCACGGCGCTCATCAACCGCGTGAAGAAGTCCGGCCGCAAGATCTCCGAGGCCGACCTCGACACCCTGCGCAACGTCTGCCGCTGCGGTTCGTACCCCCGCATCCGCGAGGCCGTGAAGTACGCCGCCAGCAAGATGTAGCCAGGCTCTGGAGCAAAGTTTGCGGCCCGTCCGGCGCATGCCGGACGGGCCGCAACCACTCTCGGCCGAGTAACGTAGGAACCGGAGCGACGGGCTGCGGGGAGGCGGAACCGGGTGCCATCGGAAGCGAAGACGCGGAATGCTGCCGCGCCGGTGTCAGCACCGGTGCCGGAGAGCCGCGTCGCCCGCAAGCGCGCCGAACGCCGCCGGCTCGTGGAGCAGACAGCGGCCGAGGTCTTCGCGCAGAAGGGCTACGACGGCGCGAACTTCGAGGAGATCGCCGCCCGCCTCGACATGCGCGGCGCGAGCCTCTACTACTACTACCCGTCCAAGGAAGACCTCTTCCTGCACGCGATCGAGAACGCGACCGCCGAGGTGATGGAGCGACTGCGCCCGATCGCCGAATCGGACCTGCCCGTCGAGGAACGGCTGCGCCTGCTGTTCATCGACCAGGTCTTCATCGAGACCCGCGACTATCCGGCCTTCGCCCCGCTGTTCCTGATGTCGGTGCCGGTCCCGGCGGTCGCCGAACGCCTGGCCGAACTGGGCCGCGAGCACAGCATGGTCTTTCGAAAGCTGGCCCTTGAAGTGGCGAAGAAACACGGGGTGCCGCGCCGCCAGGCGAGCATCTCGGTACTGCTCGCGCTCGGGTCCCTGTCCTGGCTGCACAGCTGGTACAACCCGAACGGGCCACTGAAGCTGGAGGAGATCGCCGAGGAGGTCGCCGACCAGTTGCTGCAGCCGTTCCTCGGTCCTGACGCGACGGTGCTGCGGCGCTCGTAGTGGAGCGCACTCTCAGGAATGGACCGCTGGCCGGCCTGCACGTCCTTGAACTGGGCGGGATCGGTCCCGGCCCGCACGCCGCCCTCATGCTCGGCGATCTCGGCGCCGACGTGGTCCGGGTCGACCGCCCGTCCGGCGGTCTCTCGCTCGTTCCCCCTGGGGCGCGGGACTGGATGATGCGCGGCCGGCGGCTGCTGGCCGCCGACCTCAAGACCGACGAGGGCATGGGCGCGTTCCGGTCGCTGCTCGGAGTGGCGGACGTGCTGATCGAGGGCTTCCGGCCCGGGGTGGCCGAACGTCTCGGAATCGGCCCGGCCGACGCGCACGCCGCGAACCCCGGCTTGATCTACGCCCGGATGACCGGCTGGGGCCAGGAGGGTCCCTGGGCCACGGTCGCCGGCCACGACATCAACTACATCGGCCTGACCGGGGGGCTGAACCACTTCCGGCGACCCGGTGAGCGCCCGGTGCCGCCGATCAACACCTTCGGCGACTTCGGCGGCGGCTCGATGTTCCTCGTACAAGGGATTCTGGCCGCTCTGCACGAGCGGAACTCTTCCGGCCTGGGTCAGGTCGTGGACGCCAACATCGTCGACGGCACGTCCGTGCTGCTGCAGATGATGTGGGCGCTGCGGGGTGCGGACTCGTGGAACGACGAGCCGGCCTCGAACATCATTGACTCCGGCGCACCGTTCTACGACACCTACATCTGTGCCGACGGGCGCTACGTCGCGGTCGGCGCGATCGAGCCGCAGTTCTACGCGGCCATGCTCGACGGGCTCGGCCTGACCTTCGAGGCCCTGCCGGCCCAGGACCACCGGGCCGGCTGGCCGCAGCTGCGGGCCCGATTCGCGGAGGTCTTCGTCTCCCGGACCCGGGACGAGTGGGCCAAGCACTTCGACGGCACCGATGCCTGCGTCACTCCGGTGCTGGCCTGGGACGAGGTCGCCGCGCATCCGCACCACGCGGCGCGCGGCACGCTCGTCGAGCTGGACGGGGTGGTCCAGGCCGCGCCGGCGCCACGCTTCTCGCGGACCGCCCTCTCCGCGCCCGGCGCTCCCCCACCGGGGCCGACCCCGCTGGCCGAGTTGCTTCAGTCCTGGAACCCGCCCGGCACCTGAGCGCGCGCAAGTGCGCCGATAGTGGAGTTGCGCACCGGTTTGCGTCGCCGGACAGGTGCCTAACTCCACTATCGGCGCAGTTGGTGGCCGCTCAGACGCAGTCGAATCGCGTCCCGGCCGGGGCGTAGAAGCCGCGGCTGTCGTAGGCCATCGGAGCGAAGCAGAAGTTCTCCTGGGCCTGAGCCTGGTTCGGCGAGTAGCTGGTCGCCGGGATCAGGCCGCCGAGCGTTTCCTTCTTCACCATGCCGAGACCCTTGAGGATCAGCTCGCGGGTGAGCGGGACGTCCCGGGCCGAGGGCCCGAGCAACGCCACTGCGCGCTCCAGCATCTTCGCGCTGGACCACGTGAGCGCGCTGGCATGGTTGAAGTCGGCGGTCGGGTTGTAGCGCCCCATGGCGGCGCGGTAGTCCTTCTCGGCCTGGTTGTCCGCAGCCTGGGTGAAGGGGAAGATCGCAGCAGCCATGGAGACCGTGGCCTTCTGCAGGTTCTTGTCCTGTGGGTCGAACGTGGCCTGACTCGCGGTGATCGCGATCGGCACGACCAGGCCCACGGTCGCGCACGACCGCGCGGTACGGGCCACGCCGCCGGCGTCCCCGGCGAAGATGATCGCCTGGGCTCCGGCGTTCTTCGCCGACTGGCAGGCCGAGGTGAAGTCGTTCTGGGTCAGCGAGACCTGAGTCTGGTACGCGATCTGCATCCCGAACTTCGCGGCGTAACCGTCCCGGTCGAGGGTGTCCTTGTACGCCGTACAGGCCGAGGATTCGATGCAGTAGAAGATCGCGATCTTCTTCACGCCCTTCGCCTGCAGCGCCTTCACCGATCCGGCGAACTGTGCCTTCTCCATCCCTCCGACGGGGTAGAGGTACGGCGACATGTGCCAGTCCGGGGTGACCTGATCCCCGCCGACGGAGACGATCTTCGCGCTCTCCACGCCCTTTCGGAGACCGACGACGTCCAGCGGTGCGTAACTGGCGATGAGCGCGACGGCGTTGCGGACCGACACCATCTCCTTGACCGCGGCCTCGGTCTTGGCCGGGTCGGAGGCGGTGTCCTTCTGGAACAGGGTCACCGGGTGACAGCCCAACCCGCCGCGGGCGTTCACATCACGCACCCACACCGGAAGGGTCTGCACCGCGCCCTGGATGTTCGCGCCCACCAGGCCGCTGAAGGCCCCGACCTGGCCGACGACGACGGGCGGTCCCTGCTTGGCGCACCCCGCGGCGACCGGGGTGGTCACACCACCGGCGGCGTTCGGCTTCGCGCCACCGGCCGCGGGCGTCGGCGTGGGTCCCGCGGGGCCCCCGGCGGCAGGGGTCGCCGCCGGCAACCCGGTGTCCTGACCCGGCGCCGCGACGACGCCGGTCCCGGTGTCGGCGGTGGCCGGCGCCGCAGCCGCTGCGCTGGCCTGGGCCTCGGCCACCCGGTCGGCCAGTCCCCCGCTCTCGGCTGACACGACGGCGTCGCGGTCCACCCGGGAACCGCAGGCAGTCAGCACAAGCGCAGCGGCCCCGGTCACGGCGGCCGTCCGGAGGACCCGGTGGACGATGTGCCGCCGCGAACGGGAACGGTGATTGCGGGTCATGAGGTGCTCCTTGATGACGAGGCGAGCTGGCGCGACGGGGTGGGTTCCGTCTGGCGGCCGGAGATCGGGCCGCCGCGGCCGAGTCGGTGCTCGGAGTCGATCGCCCCGCGGGCAATCCACTTCGAGATGTGGGCAGGCAGGTTGACGGCGGACAGGATCGCGGCGACACCGAAGATGAGCTGAAGCCACTGCGCCGGGGTCTCACCGTCGATGTAGACCAGCGGAATGATGCTGATGACCGGAGCGATCACGGCGGCCGAGAGCGTGCCGCGGCCGGCCAGGGAGAGCACAGCGAGGATCAGCAACGAGTTCAGGTAGTTGTAGGAGTCGCTGCTCACCGAGCCGAACACGCAGGCACCCAGCGCGCCGGACAGGGCGGCCAGCGCGGCGGACAGGCAGAACACCAGGGTGCGGGTGACGTTGACGCTGGTGCCGAGGGTCGACAGCGCGACCGGGCTGTCGGCCATCCCGCGCAGCAGCCGGCCCATCCGGGAGCGCTCGAGCAGCGCGACGCCGATCAGCGCGACCGCGCAGAACGCGAGCACCAGGTAGTAGTACGCGGTGTCGCCGTCCAGTCCCGCCGGCCGGTGGGTGGCCTGGCCCTGGGTGCCGAAGAACCAGTCCTTGGTGTAGGCGTAGTTCGCGAGCAGGATGCCGAAGCCGAGGGTGGCCAGGCCGAGGTAGAGACCGGACAGGCGGATCGCCGGGATCGCGACCACCGCTCCGACCGGCACCGCGATCAGCGCGGCGCCGAAGACGGCCACGCCCCACGGCAGGTCCTCGGCAAGCAACTGCCCGACCATCGCCCCACCGATCGCGGCGAAGCCGACCTGGCACAGCGAGATCTGTCCCGAGATCCGGACCAGCAGGACCAGGGAGAGGAAGAGCAGCACCTGGGTGCCGGCGATCGTGTACGAGGACGCGTACACGCCCCAGTAGGACGGCGCGAGCAGCGCGGCGCCGCCCACCAGCCCCCACCCGGCGACCTGCTGCCAACCCGGGGTGGACCGGGTCCGCCGGGCCCCGCGTGCCGCCCGGCCGAGCTCGACCAGACGGCGCCGCGGCAGCACCAGCAGCACGACGAACAGCACGAGGAACGGGGTGTTGACATCCAGGCCCTGCATCCAGGAGTGCTGACTGGCCTCCTTGGACAGCACCGCCTGCAGCACACCGATCGCGAGCCCGCCCGCGTAGGCCATGGGGAGGTTGGTGAAGGCACCGATCGCGGCCGCACCGAAGGCCTGCACGACGAGCAGCGAGAGGAAGGTGACGTCGAGCTGCTGCTGCGCGCTGGCCAGCAGGATCCCGGAGACGGCGGCGAACGAACAGCCGATCAGCCAGGCCATCCGCCGCACCCGGGCCGGCCCCACGCCGGTCAGGCCGAGCAGGTCCGGGTCGTCGACGACACCGCGCATCGAACGGCCGAGCCGGGAGCGGTTGAAGAAGACGTAGAGCGCGATCGCGGACGCCAGGCCGAAGACCACGACGACGCAGTTCTCGGTGGTGACGTTGACCCCGGAGATGGTGAAGGCCGTCTCCTGCTCCAGCAGGGTGTCGAAGCGCTTGGCCGAGGAGCCGTACATCAGGCCGACCAGCGCGGGTATCGCGACCACCAGGCCGACGGTGGCGACCAGCTTCTGCGACGTCGGCACGTTGGCGAGCGAGCGGGCCAGCTGCTCCATCAGCAGGCCGGCCACCACCCCGAATCCGAGGACCGAGATGACCGCGGCCAGCGGCCAGGGCATCCCGTGTTCCTGGCGCAGCTGGTGGAAGCAGACCGCCGCCATCGCGGCGACCGCGCCGTGCCCCACGTTGAGCACGCCGGACGTCTTGTAGGTCAGCACCAGGCCCATCGCGGCGATGCCATAGATCGAGCCGACGGTGATGCCGATGACGAGGAAGGGGAGGTAGTCGTTCACGTGCACACCCCGCAGGGCGGCAGCGCGGCCTCATCGGCGGCGACCGTCGCCTTGCCCGCCACGAGGAGGCAGCCCGGCGCATGGTGGTGGGCCATTCCGGCCACCGTCACCCGCTCGCTGGAGATGTCATCTCCAACGGAGGGGGCGCCGCGGGCGATGCGGGCTGCGAGTTGACGGCGGACGAACAGCGCTTCGGCGCGGACGCGACTGAACCCGCGGAACAGATAGATACCGACACCGACGCAGACGCAGACCACGCCCACCATGGACAGCGCCGTCCAGCGCAACTGGGTGTCCCACTCCGTGGTGTCGCTCGCGCCGATCCAGGCGATGGCGATCAGCACGACGCCGACCGCGACGAGGACCGCGGTGACGATCCGGTCCCCCGACTCCCACAGCGCGTCCGGGGTCACCCGAGCCGCGCGGGCGCGTCGAGCCCGCACATGAGGGACCGTCAGTTGCGTTGAACTCATCGAGTCTCCGCAGCGGACTTCGTCCTCGCGGAGACCGATTCGGTGCTCATAGTGAGCTCGCTGCGCTCGCTCATCGCTCGGCGGGAGTCTCCGACGCGGCCAGCTGCTCGCGCAGCGCCCGCAGCTCGCGCCATTCGTCGCGCAGGTCCGCCGAGACCCACATCATCCCGGCGACCGCACAGAGCACGACCGCCCCGGCACCGGCGGAGATGAAGTACGGCAACTGCTCGGCGACGTAGGGGGTGTCGCTGATGCCGAGGTAGCCGACGATCAACATGACCACCGCGACCGCGATGCAGACCACGGCGATGGTCCGATCCCATTGCGCCTTGAGCAGTGTCGGACACAGGCAGTTTGTTCACGCGCGGACCCCTCGCAGCACGAGACCGGTGACGAGCACGCCGACGAGGCAGGCGCCGGCGAGCACGAGGAAGATGTCACCCACGCCGCCGCGGCGCAGGTCGTCGAAGGCACCGGTCGGCAGGATCCCGGTTCCCGCCGGCAGGGCGGTCGGGGCGAGACCACCCGGCACCGACCCGGTCGGCAAGCACGGTGGACGGCAACGTGCCCGGCAGGCCTGCGGTGTCGAGGGCCGGCGTCGTGGTGCCGACCAGGTCGGTGCCCGCGGGTATCGGGAAGACCGGCGCGGTGTCCGGGATGACCTGGGCGGCGATCTGCGCGATGGCGAAGCCGATGTCGAGGGTCACCTTGGTCGCCCCGCCGGCGACCGGGTTGTCCGGAGGCGCGGGCAGCACCGTGGTGAACGAGAGCACCGGGGCGATCACGCCGGTGTCGGTGGTGCGGGCCGCCTGGTAGCTGCCCTCGATGCCCGCGGCCTTGAGCGCGTCGAAGAACGCCGACGTCGGGATCGGCGTGGCCTGCGCCGCGCCGGCCGGCGGGACGACGAAGAACTGCCCGTCGCGGAAGGCGAACTCCGGGCCGACGTAGGTGGAGCCGTCCGGGGCGGCGAACTTCACCCCGGGCAGGCGCAGCGAGTCGATCTCCAGGGAACTGGTGCGCGCCAGCGTGGCGTCCGCACCCGCCGTGACCTTGGCGATGCTGCGGATGCCGTCGAAGGTGGCGATCCCGGCCAGCGCGAGCGCGGACTGCCGGGCCTCGGCGATCGAGCTCACGCTGCCGTCGCTGAGCTTCTCCACCCGCGAGGTCGCGACGTACCCGCTGGCCGCGCTGACCGACTGCGCCCGCGAGGCGGCGAGGCGGTCCGAACTCTCGGCGGCGAGCTCGATGCCGGGCGCGGTCACCTGCTCGGGAGCGTCACCGAGCTCGGTGGAGCGTGTAGAGCGGGTAGTCCGGCAGCGACGGGAAATCCCGGGACCACCGCACGCGAGCAGGCCGGGCAGTCCGACCAGACCGTCACCGGGATAGGGGAAGCTCGCCAGCGACGAGGCCCGCGGCAACGCGCTGAGGCGGGCCTGCGCCGTCGGGCCGGAACCCTCGGGGACCAGGCCGAGCGCGAAGTTCGGGTTGGACGCGGTGACCCACACGCCGTAGGCGGCGGCGGAGGCGTCGAACGTGGTCTCCGCCTGCGAGCTGCCGGCGCCGGCCAGCACCGCGCCGGTGCAGAGCAGACCGCCGGCCACGGTGGCAGCACCGACCTTGAGCGCGAACCGCTTCATCCGTGCGCTCCGAGGTAGCTGGCGAAGATCGCCGCGGAGTCCAGCTCGCCGGGTTCGCCGGCGAAACTGACGACGCCGCGGTCGAGCAGGTACACGTAATCCGCGGCCTCCAGCGCGCGCGTCACGTACTGCTCGACCAGCAGCAGGCTGGTGCCGCCCGCGGCGAGGGTGCGGAGGAACTCGAAGATCTCGTCGACGATCTTCGGGGCCAGGCCCATCGAGACCTCGTCGAGCAGCACCAGCGACGGGGACTGCACGTACGCGCGGGCCAGGGCGAGCATCTGCTGCTCGCCGCCGGACATCGTCCCGGCCACCTGGCCCAGCCGCTGACCGAGCCGCGGGAAGGCGCTGACCGCGCGCTCGATCGCGTCGGCCTCCTGGCCCGGCTTGGACTGGAGCAGCACGTTGTCGCGGACGGTCATCGTGGGGAACACCCCGCGTCCCTCGGGGACGTGGCAGATCCCGCGGGCGACCAGATCCTGCGGCGGGCGGCGGGTCACGTCCTCGCCGTCGAGCAACATCCGGCCGCCGGTGGCGCGCAGCAGCCCGGAGGCGACCCGCAGCAGCGTCGTCTTGCCGGCGCCGTTGGGCCCGAGCAGGGCGACCACCGAGGACGGCGGGACCGCGAGCGTGACCCCGCGCAGGACCGGCACACCGCCGTATCCCGCGTGGATCCCGTCGAGGAGCAGCACGAAATGACCTCCTTACCGCTCTGAACGTAAACCAAATGGAGTCGACGTTCAATACTGAAAGTTGGTTCTAAAAACGTGGCGTGACGGAGCCTCAGCAGGCCGTGGCCGGAGCAGCCGTTTTCCGTTCCGCGCGACGGGCAGTCCAGCCGCATGGAGATCGGTTACACGCTGATGTGCGAGCAGGCCGGGCCGAAGCAACTCGTCCGGGACGCGGTGGCGGCGGAGGCCGCGGGGTTCGACTTCGCGGTGATCAGCGACCACTACTTCCCCTGGCTGGCCGAGCAGGGGCACTCCCCCAACGCCTGGTCGGTACTCGGTGCGATCGCGCAGGCCACCGACCACATCCCGCTGATGACGTTCGTGACCTGTCCGATCCGCCGCTACCACCCGGCGGTGGTGGCGCAACTCGCGGCGACGACCGCGCTTCTCTCGACGGCCGCTTCACCCTCGGCCTGGGCGCCGGGGAGAACCTCAACGAGCACGTGGTCGGCGGTGGGTGGCCCTCGGTCGACGTCCGGCACCAGATGCTCACCGAGGCCGTCGAGATCATCCGCGCCCTGTTCACCGGCACCGATGTGAACTACCGCGGCAAGCACTTCGACGTGGAGTCGGCGCGGTTGTGGGACGTGCCGGCGGCACAGCCGTCGATCGGCATCGCGGTCTCCGGCGAGCAGTCGTGCGCGCTGGCCGGCGAACACGCCGACGTGATGATCGCCGTCCAGCCCGACGCCGACCTCTGCCGCGGCTTCGAGGCAGCCGGTGGGGGCACGAAGCCGAGGTACGGCCAGCAGCCGTTGAGCTACGACCCCGACCGCGACACCGCGACGGCGCGGGCGCACGAGCAGTTCCGCTGGTTCGGCTCCGGGTGGAAGGTGATGGCCGAGCTGCCCGGTCCCGCCGCATTCGATGCCGCGTCGCAATTCGTCCGCCCCGAGGACGTCGCGGACGCGATGCCGTGCGGCAACGACGTCGAGGCGGTCGTGAAGGCGGCGCGGTCCTGGGCCGACGCGGGCTTCACCCACCTCGCGCTGCTGCAGATCGGCGGCGACGCCCAGGATCCGTACTTCGACTGGGCAGAGAAGGAACTGCTGCCCGAACTCCGCTCCGCGCTCCGCTGATTGCCTCGGTGCCGCTCCGCGCCGGGCGCACGGATACGGCGTCGTCACGCAGGTCCTGCACTGGACGACGGCCGCGGCGCTGATCGCCCCGTTCTCCGTCGGCTACCTGATGGAGGTCGAGGACTCCGGCCGGGGGCGTGGCCGGGGCCGCGGCGCACCGGCTTGCCGCCCTGGGCGGAGACGCTGTCCGCGCGCGAGTGCACCCTCGCGCACTGGACCGAGCGCGGGTTGCTCACGCTGCTGTTCGCGATCCCGATCTCGGGCTGGCCCTCGTCCTGCGCGAGGACGACGACGGGCTCGGCTGGCACATCGCCACCCATCTCGCGTTCTTCGGAGTTCTGGCCCTGCACGTCGGACTGGTCCTCAAGCATCAGGTCGTCGACCGGGACCGGTTGCTGACCCGGATGACGTGAGCTCTGGGTCACGGCGCTTCGCGGAATGAACGCGGCTCCCCCATCGGTTGGTCAGACGCGACCCGAGGAGGAAGCGATGGCGACGACGGGATTCCACGCCGGCGAGTTCGAGGTCCAGAACCGGGCGGGCGTGCGGGCGGTGGCCGACAGCCGGGAGGGGATGCTCGACCCCGCGGACCTGCACGACGGTGCCGTCCGTTTCCTGGCCGGGCTCAGCTTCGCCCCGCTGTCCGCGCGGAATGCCGACGGCCGGCTCTGGGTCACCGCACTTGAGGGGCCCAAGGGCTTCCTCGAAGCCGGTCCGGACTGGCTGCGGGTGCAGGCTCGGCCGCGCAAGGGCGACCCGCTGCACGAGCTGCCGACGGGTCAGGCCGTGGGCCTGATCGCGATCGAGTTCGCGACCCGGCGGCGCTTCCGCCTGAACGGGACGCTCGTCGCTCTGGCCGAAGGCGGGCTGGAGATCGCGCTCGACCAGGCCTTCGGGAACTGCCCGAAGTACATCCATCCGCGGGCCTTGCGACTGGTCGCCGAGCCTGGCGAGGTCGCCGCGGGCACCGAAGCCACGTCGGCGCTGTCCCCCGAGCAGGCGGAGCTGGTTCGCGCCGCCGACACCTTCTTCCTCGGGACCGCACATCCGGACCGCGGGAACGACGTCTCGCACAAGGCGGGGCCGGCGGGCTTCGTCCAGGTGCGCAACGGTGAGCTGTGGTGGCCCGACCACGTCGGCAACGACATGTTCAACAGCTTCGGCAACCTCGCCGTCGACAACGCCGCGGCGCTGTTCTTCGCGGACTTCGTCACCGGGCGCACCCTGCACCTGTCCGGGCGAGCCACGGTGGAGTGGGACGCCCCGACCGACACCGGCCGCGCCGTCCGGTTCACCGTCGAAGCCGCGCGGTGGGGCGTTCCGCTACTGAGCCGCGAGGCTTAAGTGCGCAACGTCCGAACGACCGTGAGCTATAGCTCACGGTCGTTCGGACGTCAGCGAAGAATTACGGCTTGCCGTCGAGCAGGAGCGTCTTGGTCTCGAGGTAGGACTTGAGCCCCTCGGTGCCGCCCTCACGTCCGATACCGGACTGCTTGAAGCCACCGAAGGCGATCGTGAAGTCGAGCTTCATGTTGTTGTGGCCGACTGTGCCCGAGCGCAGCTGCTTGGCCACGCCGTAGGCCCGGGTCGCGTCCGGAGTGAACACCGCGGCGTTGAGGCCGTAGATCGTGTCGTTCGCGATCTCGATCGCCTCCTCCTCGCTGTCCGCGGGGATGACCGAGAGGACCGGGCCGAAGATCTCCTCCTGCGCGATGACCTGCTTGTTGTTCACGTCGGCGAACACCGTCGGCTCGATGAAGTAGCCACGCGCGAGGTCCTTGGGCCGGCCGCCGCCGGTGACCAGGCGGGCACCTTCCTCGATGCCCTTGGCGATGTAGCCCTCGACCCGGTCGCGCTGGGTCGAGGAGGTGAGCGGGCCCATCTGGGTGGCCGGGTCGAACGGGTCGCCGACCTTGACCGCGGAGAACGCGGCGGCCAGGGCCTCGGCGAACTCGTCCTGCTTGGACCGCGCGACCACGATGCGGGTCAGCGAGGCGCAGACCTGGCCGGACAGGAAGGTCTCGGCCCCGGCGAGCACCTGCGCGGCGTGGTTCAGGTCCGCGTCGTCGAGGATGACCGCGGCCGACTTGCCGCCGAGCTCGAGGGTGACGCGGGCGATCCGCTCGCCCGCGATGGAGGCGATCCGGCGGCCGGCGGCCGTCGACCCGGTGAAGGCGATCTTGTCCACGCGCGGGTCGCGGACCAGCATCTCGGAAACCTCGCGGTTCGCGGTCAGGACGTTGAACACGCCTGCCGGCAGCCCGGACTCCTCGGCCGCCGCGGCGAGCAGGTAGCCGGCGGCCGGGGCCTCCGGCGACATCTTCAGGATCACCGTGCACCCGGCGATGAACGCGGGGGCCATCTTCAGGGCGGCCAGGTCCAGCGGGCCGTTCCACGGCACGATCGCGGCGACCACGCCGACCGGCTCGCGGCGCAGCATGCCGTAGCTCTCGCCCCAGATCGGGCTCGGCATCGCCGGCACGACCTCTTCGAACGGGTAGGTCTTGGCCAGGCTGGCGTAGTAGCGGAACAGGTCCGGGATCTGCGGCGCCATGAACTGGGCGATGCCGTGCAGGACACCGGATTCGCGCGGCCAGATGTCCGCGTACTCGGTGGCCTTGGCCTGCAGCGCGTCGGCGAAGGCGAACATGTGCCCGGCCCGCTCTTCGTGGCTCATCCGCGGCCACGGGCCCTTGTCGAACGCGTGCCGGGCGGCCTCCATCGCGGCGTTCATGTCGGCGGCCTGCGCCTCGGCGACCTTGAAGATCGCCCGCTCCGTGCCCGAGTCGATGACCTCGAAGGTGGAGTCGGAGCTGGGCCTCACCCATTCCCCGCCGATGAAGAAACTGTTGTTGCCCTTGAGGTCTACCTGGACGTCGTCGGTCAGGCTCATGTGCTCCCTTTCAGGATGGTCGGCATCTCACGCCGACCCTACGCCCTTAAGCCTTTAGGTTGATATGGCCCCAGGGGCGCCGGGCCGCACCTCGCGGCGAATGGTCATCTCGACGAAACATCCGGTGCCGTCGGCTCGCCTAGGTTCGCCGCAGGCTGTCGTCCATCGGACAGCACCGACCGAGGAGTAGCCTGATGAGTGGTAACCGCGCCCGTCTCGATGCCATCAAGGACGTGGAGGCCTACGTTCCACCCGCGGTCAGCTACGCGGCCACCGAGACGCCCGGCGAGATCTTCGGCGCCAACGTGTTCAGCACGAGCGTCATGCAGAAGCGTCTGCCGAAGTCGGTCTACAAGTCGGTGCTCGCAACGATCGAGCGGTCCGCTCCCCTCGACCCGCTGATCGCCGACGCGGTCGCCTCCGCCATGAAGGACTGGGCCATGGAGAAGGGGGCGACGCACTACGCGCACGTCTTCTATCCCCTCACCCACCTGACCGCGGAAAAGCACGACAGCTTCCTGGAGCCGGTCGGTGACGGCACCGCGCTGGCCGAGTTCGCCGGCAAGACCCTCACCCAGGGCGAGCCTGACGCCTCCAGCTTCCCGAGCGGTGGTTTGCGCAACACCTTCGAGGCCCGCGGCTACACCGGCTGGGACGTCACCAGCCCCGCCTACGTGCTGGAGAACCCGAACGGCAACACTCTGTGCATCCCGACCATCTTCGTCTCGATGACCGGCGAGGCGCTGGACCACAAGACCCCGCTGCTGCGCTCCCAGCAGGCGATGGCCACCCACGCCGCCCGCATCATCAAGCTCTTCGGCCATGACCCGGGCACGGTGGTGTCGTACTGCGGTGCCGAGCAGGAGTACTTCCTGATCGACCGTCACTTCTTCCTGGCCCGGCCGGACCTGATCAACGCCGGCCGGACGCTGCTCGGCTCCAAGCCGCCCAAGGGCCAGGAGTTCGACGACCACTACTTCGGCGCCATCCCCGACCGAGTGCTCGGGTTCATGATGGACACCGAGCGGGAGCTGTTCAAGCTCGGCATCCCGGCCAAGACCCGGCACAACGAGGTCGCGCCCGGCCAGTTCGAGATCGCGCCGATGTTCGAGCGGGCCAACGTCGCGGCCGACCACCAGCAGCTGCTGATGACGACGTTCAAGACGGTGGCCAAGAAGCACGGCATGGAGTGCCTGTTCCACGAGAAGCCTTTCGCCGGCGTGAACGGCTCGGGTAAGCACGTCAACTTCTCGATGGGCTCCTCGACGGTGGGCAACCTGCTGCTGCCGGGCGACACCCCGCACGACAACGCCCAGTTCCTGGTCTTCTGCTCCGCGGTCATCCGCGCGGTGCACCAGTACGGCGGGCTGCTGCGCGCGTCCGTCGCGTCCGCGTCGAACGACCACCGGCTGGGCGCCAACGAGGCTCCGCCGGCGATCATCTCGATCTTTCTCGGCGACCAGCTCGCGGACGTGTTCGACCAGATCGCCAAGGGCGCGGCCACCTCGTCCAAGGGCAAGGGCACGCTGATCCCTGGCGTCGACACCCTGCCGGCGCTGCCGACCGACCCGGGCGACCGCAACCGGACCTCGCCGTTCGCGTTCACCGGCAACCGGTTCGAGTTCCGCGCCCCGGGCTCCATGCAGTCGGTCGCCGGCCCGATGACCACGATCAACACGATCATGGCCGAGGCGCTGGACTACATCGCCACCTATCTCGAGGCCGCCGTGACCGAGGGGACCGAGTTCAACACCGCCGTGCAGTCGATCCTCACCGAGATGATCACCAACCACGGCGCCGCGGTCTTCAACGGCAACGGCTATTCCGAGGACTGGCAGATCGAGGCCGCCGCGCGCGGGCTGCCCAACCTCAAGACGACGCTCGACGCCCTGCCCGAGCTGATCTCCTCCTCGGCGATGGAGTTGTTCGAGAAGTACCACGTGTTCAACCACCGCGAGATGCACAGCCGCTACGAGATCGGCCTCGAGCAGTACGCCCTGAGCATCGGCGTCGAGGCCCGGCTCACCCTCGAGGTCGCCGGCACCTCGGTGGTGCCGGCCGCGGTCCGCTACCAGACCGAGCTCGCCCAGAACCTCGCGGCGCTGAAGAAGGTCGGCTTCGAGACCGACATCGCCGACCTGGAGGTGGTCAGCGCGAAGCTGGCCGCCCTCCGGGCGGCTCTGAACGTCTTGGACTCGGCCCTCGCGACCGATCCCGGCCACACCGCCGTCGCGGAGGCCACCCACGCGGGCACGGTGCTACTTCCCGCCATGGCCGCTGTCCGTGCTGCCGCCGACGGACTCGAGTGCGTCGTCGCCGACGACCTCTGGCCGCTCCCGACCTACCAGGAGATGCTCTACATCCTGTGACGGCCGGGCACGGTCACAGCGTCAGCTCCATGAGGTACATGCCGTCGGCCAGGCCGATCTTGGCTGACTCGCCATGATCGAACATCGGGACGTCGCGGAAGCCCACAGACCGGTAGAGGGCATGCGCGGAGGTCACGAAGTCGGCGGTCTCCAGCCGCAGGACCTTGTAGCTCTCGGCGCCTCACCCGACTGTTGGCGATCAACGTTGGTGCGCGTGTGACGACTGCTGCGACCGGAGTCACCACATCTGTATCAACCTTGATCGTCAGCCGCCGCCTTATTCTCATCCACGGCGGTCGGAGCGACTTCGGGCGCGGGCCTGCGGAAGCGATCGGCGGAAAGCGTTCGCACCTGCTCGGTCGCGACCCAGCCACCGGCAGCCTCGATCTCGGCGCGGTGTAACCAGCCCGGGCTTCGCACGGTCGTCGCCCCGGCGAAGTCCTCGCGCGCGATCCGCAGCACGCTGTCTCGCGTCTCATCACTGACACGCAAGATACGCCCACCGTACGGGGCGGTTTACGTTTTTGTTTACGTGATTGTGGACAGCACCGCTGTGTCGGCCGCTCCAGACCGGGAACGGGTTCACCATGACCACCCCGCCTGTAGACCCTCCGCCCCCGCCTCCCGGTCCCGATCCGTATCCGCCCAGTCCTCCTCCGACGCCGCCCGCGCCGACGCCGCCGGTCCCGGGACCCGGCATCGATCCGCCGCCGCCCATCCCGGAGCCAGGCCCGCTGACGACCTGATCGCGGAGCAGACCCCAAATTCGCGTGCCGCCGACGGCGTCCCCGCTCAGACTGGCGGCGTGGACGTGCACTTCACCCGCCGCGCTGACAACGGCTCGATCGCCGAGTTCACTCGCTCCGACGGCGTGTGCATCCGGCTGCGTTCCTACGATCGCACCGGCGTCGTCCCGCACGACCTCGCGCACCTAGTCGTGGAGAAGGAGATGCGCCTGCACACCGGCCTGTGGGGAAGTCTCGCGGCCGGGGCGGAGTTCGGCAGCGTCGAATTGGTCGAGGGCCGGGTTCGGCACGACCACAAGGCTCGCTCCGCCGCGATCCGCAAGGAGCACGACCGCGACCTACGGATGGCGGAACTGCTGGTCGGCGCCGTGCTGAACGAGGTCAGCGGTCGCGATGGCAACCTCGATCACGAGCTGAGCGCCGCCTGGTCGACCTACCGTCCGAGCGCCGACTGCCCACCGCAGAGCGCCGGCAAGGCAGCGGCGAAAGAGCTCACGGAGTGGGCCAAGCGCTGGAGCTCACTTCAGGTCGGCGAAGGGCTCACGCTGACCTGGCTGGTGCCGCACCGACGTCGTTGACACCTATCGGTGACGGTTCTTGACGGACTCGAAGAACACACTGCCCGCTGCGTACTTGCTGAGCACGAACCGCGCCGACTTGAGCTTCTTCAGCCTTGGCGGGGGCTCGTTCCGGTCGCGCGAGACACCGCCGCCAATGCAGCCACCGTTCTCATCGCACGTGGCCGTCACGCTCGTCACGCGTCCGGTCAGCCGCCCCTTCGGCGCGCGGTGCTTGATGATGTAGTGCCCAGCGGGCAGATCCACGCCCAGCCGAAGAGTTCTACAGCCCTTGCTGAGGCGAAAGACCTGGAGCACGTGCCGGTCCTCGTCCAGGATCGCGAGGCGGGAGGACCCGCCCTGGTTGTTGGAGACGCAGATGTGCGCGTCCAACGGAACGGGATCGGCCGCCACTGCTTGGACCGGCGAGTTCGTCGCCAGCAGTAGCCCGGCGATCAGCGCGCCCGAGGTACCCACAGCAGCTAGTCGCACGGTCAACCCCGCTTCTTGATCGAGCGGAAGTGGAAGGAGGTCGCGAAGTTCGGGTCCAGTCGGAACACGCCCGATCGCACCTTCTTCCCTTGAGGCGGGCGGAGTTCACGGGAGGTGCCGCTGATCGCGCTTTCCTCCCCGGTCACGGGATCCCGGGAGAACTCCGCGCCGCTGAAGTCCTCGCCGCTGGTCGTTCGCCCGTCAGGGGCGCGGTGCCGCACGATGTACGTTCCTGGGCCGAACTCACTCACCCGGTATCGAACGCACCCCTTGGTGCGGTAATCGATCCGTAGTCGCTCGCCGGTCGACTTGCGGACCAGCGTCAGCCGGGCGAGCTTGCCCTGGTTGTTGCTCGTGCACGCCGTCACCACGCCGTAGTCGATGGTGTCCTCGGCTGCCGCTGAGTCGGCGGCGGCTGCCGCCGATGGTGCAGCCGCCAGAAGGCCGACGATGAGAGCGGCCGAGGCGGCGAGCCCGGTCGCGCGAAGCGGCGCGACGGAAGAGCAGCTTCCTTCGAGAAATGGGCTCATGATCTACGTAAGGGCCGCGAATCAGGCCGCGCAATCAAGGCCAAGCAAAGGAAGCGGGACTGCACACGCACCGAGTTCCGACCGTGACTCAACGGATCTACTCCGGCGCGGATCGCCGCCGCCTGGCCGGCAGCAGGAGAACCCCGAGGCAGAGCAGCCCAAGCAGGCCAACCCCGATGACCGCGGCAGAGACAATCACCGTGACGACGGGATTCGTGTCGTCGTCGACGGGTGTTGCCCCGTCGACGAACTCCGTGGGGTCGGCCTGGAAGGCGGCCGGGAACCGGGAAGTGGCCGGGGCCGAGGGCATCTTGCGGGCCGGAGCCGGGCTTGCGGGTGCCGCCGCAGAGATCGCCGGCCAGAACGTCCGCCCGGCGGTTGGCGAACACCTTTTCCGTCTGAAATCCACTTGGCGGGACGACATCGTTCCGCTGAAGATCACATCCGCGTACTCGGCCTTCTCGACGTCCGAAGCGGAGACGCACATACAGGCCAGCGCCGGGGTGGCCAGGACCGGCGTCACCCGATCGCCAGCGCAACATCGACCAGGGTCTTCAGAAGCAGCTCGCTCGCATGTTCACAGGACGTGATGAGGGACTGTGTCGTTCACCGGAACTGCGGGATGACCTTCTCCGCGAACAGCGTCATGGTCTCGGTCGAGGGGTAGTCCGAGCACCAGGGGTAGAAGCCGGTGCAGCCGAGGTCGCGGTAGGCGGCGATCTTCTCCGCGACCTGCTCGGGGGTGCCGACGAGGTTGCCGGCCCGCCAGGAGTCGAACTCCTCGCCCCACGTGCTGCGACTGCCGCCGTCGACGATCTCCTTCTCGGTCTCGCGGATGTGGATCTCCGGGGACCAGGTCTTCTGGATCTCGTCGTAGTCGCGGCCGACGTCCTTGCAGTGGCCGGCGAGGATCTCCGCCTTCGCGGCCCACTCCTCGGGCTTGCCGCCGAAGTTCGACGCATCAGCGAGGCGCGCCACGATGCGCAGCGTCACCTTCTCCCCGCCACCGCCGACGAGCACCTGCGGGCGGGCCTGGATCGGCTTGGGATCGCACTCGGCGCGCTGGAGTTGGTAGTAGCGGCCGTCGTAGGAGAACGAGGGCTCCTTCCACATCCCGGTGACGATCTCGATGCATTCGCGCATCGCGCGCAGGCGGTCGCCGCCCGAGGCGAACTCGTAGCCGTAGCCGTTGAACTCGTTCTTGTACCAACCCGCACCGATGCCCCAGATGAGCCGGCCGCCGGACATCACGTCGATGTTCGAGGTGATCTTCGCCAGCAGCGCGGGGTTGCGGTACGGGTTGCAGCCCACCATCTGCCCGAGCATGATCCGCGAGGTCCGCTGCGAGATCGCGGCCATCGTGGTCCAGCACTCGAACATGGCCTCCTGGGCCGGCTTGGGCACGTTGTGGAAGTGGTCGTAGACCCACAGCGAGTCGTAGCCGAGCTCCTCGGCCAACTGCGCGATCTCCACCGACTTGGCCCACTTGGCGGCCGGGTCCTCGATGGACTTCAGCTCCAGCTTCCAGCCCTGCGGGATAAAAACTCCGAACCTCATGTCGCTCATGCCGACAGCCTTCCCCGCAGCCAGGCGGTCGATTCGTCCATCGCCTTGCGGCCGAGCGGCAGCATGCCGAAGAAGTTCCAGAAGCCGTGGATCGCGCCGTCGTAGCGGCTGACGGTGACATCCACGCCGGCCGCGCGCAGCGCCTCGCCGTACCACTCGCCGTCATCGCGGATCGGGTCGTACTCGGCGGTGATCACCAGCGCCGGCGGCAGCCCGGACAAGTCCTGGTGGAGGCCTGGCGACGCGTCGGCGAGCATCGCGTGCTCGGGGTCGGAGAGATAGGCGCCCATGAACCACTCGAAGTCCTTGACCTCGAGGAAGTAACCCTCGGCGTTCTCCACCATCGACGCGGTCGGCTCCCCGACCAGGCGCGCCGCCGGGTAGACCAGGAGCTGGCCGACCAGCGCCGGACCGCCCTTGTCCCGGAGCCGCTGCGCGACGACCGCGGACAGGTTCCCGCCCGCGCTCTCCCCGCCCACCGCGAGTCGGGCCGGGTCCGCGTTGAGCGACGCCGCGTTCTCGGCGGCCCACCGGGTCGCGGCCTCGCAGTCGTCGGCCGCCGCCGGATAGACGGCCTCGGGCGCCCGCCGGTAGTCGACGGCGACGACGACGCACTCGGCGCCGGCCGCGAGCTCGCGGCAGACCCCGTCGTGGGTCTGCAGGTCACCGAGGACGAACCCGCCGCCGTGGAAGAACACGAGCAGACCGAAGGGGCCGTCGCCGGTCGGGGTGTAGATCCGGACCGGGATCTCACCGGCAGGCCCGGGAATGGTGCGGTTGGCGACGTCGGCGAGGGTCGCGGTGCTGCGCCCGCCCATCGCGCACATCATCGCCAGGGCCGCGCGGGCCTGCGCGACGGTCTGCTGGTGGACCGGCTTGCCGCCCATGGCCTTGGCTTGTTGGAGCACGGCAGCGATTTGCGGGTCGAGCGGCATGCACGGCCTCCGGGACATTGCCCTCTGGGGAAATACCTCTACGGGCCCAGGCTAACTTTCGTGGCGCGGACATCCGCAGAGTCCCTAGGGTGAGGTCCTCCCCCGTCGAAGGAGACGGACATGAGCCCACTCAAGCCGGCGTTCTCGGTTCGACCGGGTGGAGCGCGGACCGTCGCGTGGGGGCGGGCGGCGGTGGTCACCGTGACGGCGTCGATGCTGCTGGCCGGCGGTTGCTCGGACGATGATTCAACGGACGTCAGCGGGACACCCGAGGCGACGACGAGCGCGGCCCCCACCGCCAGCGCGACGCCCACCTCCAGTGGGACCGCCGCCTCCGCGCTGGCCGGCACATGGCGGACCGGTTCGGTCTCCATCGAGGACATGGTGGCCACGATCAGGCGCCACGGACTCGACGAGCACGTCGAGGACTTCCGAGCGAACGCCCCGTTCTCGGAAGACACCGTCCTGGTCCTCAGTATTGAAAACGGTGACTGGAACCTGTACGGCGAGTCCGACGACGGGCAGCGCGAGCCGATCGACTACGACGCGGAGTACCGGATCGACGGCGACACCGTGATCTTTGTCCACGCCGACGGTTCCAACACCTATCGCTGGGAAGTCGACGGCGACACCCTGCGACTCGAGTTCCTCAAGTCCACGTTGCCGGGGCACGAGGGCATCCCGGACGAGGTCTTCCAGCGCGCGCTCTACATGACCGCGGACTTCACCAGAGAGAACTAGGACCTGCAGCGGGCTGTCCCCGGGGTAACTATCGTGGCGGGGTCTTGACCGAGGCGCCCAGTGGAGGCCCCGCCATGCGCGTTCCCCTGACCGTGTCCGACTTCCTCGACCGTGCGGTGACCGCCTTCGGCGGGTCCACGGCCATCGTCGACGAACCGGACCAGCCCGCCGCGCCGGTTCCGACCACCACCTACCGCGAGTTCGGCGATCGGGTCCGGGCCTGGCAGGCCGGCCTGGACGCCCTCGACGTCGAGCCCGGCGCGCGGGTGGCCGTGGTCAGCCACAACTCCGCCCGGCTGATGGAGCTGCTGCACGCGGTCCCCGGGACCGGCCGGATCTGCGTGCCGATCAACTTCCGCCTGCGCCCGAACGAGGTGCAGTTCATCGTCGACCACAGCGAGGCCGACGTCGTCTTCATCGACCCCGAACTCGACGCGGACCTGAAGGACGTCAAGGGAGCGCGGCACCGCTTCGTCCTCGGCGAGGAGAGCGAGGCGGTGATGCGCTTCGCCGTCGAGCCCCGCCCGTGGGCCGAGCCGGACGAGGACGCCACCGCGACGATCAACTACACCTCGGGCACGACCGCGAGCCCGAAGGGCGTGCAGCTCACGCACCGCAACATCTGGATCAACGCGGTCACCTTCGCGATGCACACGCGGCTGTGGGAGCGGGACACCCTCATGCACACGCTGCCGATGTTCCACTGCAACGGCTGGGGCATGCCGTACGCCACGGTCGGGCTCGGCGCGACCAACGTCGTCATCCGCAAGATCGACGGCGCGGAGATCCTGCGCCGCGTCGACGCCCAGGGCGTCACGATCATGTGCGGCGCCCCGGCGGTGTGGGCGGCGACCCTCGACGCCGTCGCGCAATCGGACGGGCAGTTCGACCCCGTGCCCGGCCGCGACACGGTCCGCATCGTCGTCGCCGGCGCTCCCCCGCCCTCGCGCACGATCCAGCGGATCGGCGAGGAACTCGGCTGGGAGTTCAACCAGATCTACGGCCTCACCGAGACCGCTCCCCTGCTGACGGTCAACGTCGCCGACCCGGTCGACGACGGGAAGCCCGCGGAGGAGCGCGCGCAGAAGATGTCCCGCGCCGGCAAGCCCGCCCTCGGGGTCCGGCTGCGCATCTCCGACGACGGCGAGGTGATGGCCCGCTCCAACGTCGTGATGGACGGCTACTGGCGCAACCCCGACGCGACCGCGGAGGCGATCGAAGAAATCGACGGTGACGGCTGGTTCCACACCGGCGACGGCGGATCCATGGACGACGCGGGCTACCTGACGATCGGCGACCGCAAGAAGGACATCATCATCACCGGCGGGGAGAACGTGAACTCGATCGAGGTCGAGGACACGCTGTTCTCCCACCCGGCCGTCGCCGAGGTCGCGATCATCGGCGTCCCGTCCGAGAAGTGGGGCGAGACCATCAAGGCCCTCGTCGTCCTCGCGCCGGGCGCGGAGGTCACCGAGGCCGAGCTGATCGCGCACTGCAAGGAGCGCATGGCCGGCTACAAGGCCCCGACCTCGGTGGAGTTCCGCGACGAGATCCCGCGCACCGCCACCGGGAAGATCCAGAAGTTCAAGCTGCGCGAGCCGTACTGGGCCGACCTCGGCGGACGCCAGGTCAACTGATGGCCCCTCAGACGGGTGGTGACGCCCAGGACCGGTGCGCGCTGCTGGTCCGCCGGTTCCGCCGCGAACCGGACGCCAGCGCGCGGACGCTGCTGGTCACGATCTTCGGTGACTCGGTGGCGCCGCGCGGCGGCGAGGTGTGGCTGGGCACGCTCTCCCGCCTGGTCGATCCGCTCGGCATCAACGACCGACTGGTGCGCACCTCGCTGCAGCGCCTGGTCACCGAGGGAATGCTGGTCAACCGGCGGGACGGGCGGCTCAGCTACTACTCGATCGCCCCCGCCGCCGGGCACGAGTTCTGGGAGGCCGACCGGCGGATCTACCACCCGCGCACGGCCACGCCGTGGGACGGCCGCTGGACCGTCGCGGTGGAATCCGCCGGCCTGAGCGCGGCGGATCGGACCGCCCTGCGACAGCAACTGGCCTGGCTGGGCTTCGGCTCGCTGAGCGCCCCGGTGCACGTCTGCCCTCTCGACCGGACCGGGGAACTGCAGCACCTGCTGGCCGACCTGGGCCTGACCGAGCAGGTCGTGGCGTTCCGCGGCGAGGTCGCCGCGGCCGGGCGCTCGGACCAGGACCTCGCCCAGGCGCTGACCGGGGATCTGCAGGCGCTGGAGCCGGCGTGGAAGGCCTTCCTGCGCCGGTTCGGTCCGATCGCCGGCGAACTCGCCGCGACGAACGCGAGCATCGACCCGGAGGACGCGTTCCTCACGCGCACCCTGCTCGTGCACGCCTACCGCCGCGTCGTGCTGCGCGAGCCGGAACTCCCCGCCGAGCTCTGGCCGACGGCCTGGATCGGCGAGGAGGCCTACGCGGTCGCCGCCACCTGCTACCAGGCGCTCAGCGGCCCGACGGATGCGCACCTGCGCGCGGTCTGCGCGCACGGCGGGATCGACCCGGCGCCGCTCGATCCGGCCTACGCCGACCGCTTCGCCCCGGGGCACGCCCTCTTGACGTAACGCCATCCAGCCGATTCGATACGCAAATTACGACTTCGATCGGTTTTTGTGTGTCACGTCGGTCCGGCTGGAGGCGTCATGGGTGAGATCGGACGACGGCGGCTGCTGCAGCTGCTCGGCGCGACCGGCCTCGCCTCGGGCGCCGGGCTGGTCACGCCGGGTCCCGCGCAGGCGGCACCGGCGCACGCAGCCCGGTCCGCGAAGCGTCCGGCTCCGCTGACCACGCGGCTGACCGAGACCTACGGCATCAAGTACCCGATCGTGCAGGCCGGCATGGCGTTCTACGCGACGCCGGAACTCGCCGCCGCGGTCACCAACGCCGGGGGCCTCGGCTGCCTCGGCCCGATGCCCGAAACGCCCGAGGGCATGCGCAAGCAGATCCACGAGACGCGGGCGCTGACGCAGGGCCCGTTCGGCGTCGACTTCGTGTACTTCCCGCTGGCCAACACCACCGCGTACACCCCCGGCTACGAGACCGATCAGGAGCACATGGCGCGCAACGCCACCTGGTCGGTCAACGACCTGCACATCGACGCCGTCATCGAGGAGAAGGTCGACTTCGTCGTCTGGTACTGGACCGCGCCGGAGGCGCGCTGGGTGAAGAAGCTCAAGGCCGCCGGTATCCCGCAGTGGGCGCAGGTGGGCTCGGTCGAGGGCGCGCTCGAGGCGGTCGGGTACGGCGCCGAGGTGATCATCGCCCAGGGCAAGCAGGGCGGCGGTCACGTGCGCGGCTTCCAGGACGGCAACCCCCTGCACCGCTCGGAACTGCTGCCCCTGGTGCGCAAGGCCGTCCCGAAGGAGGTGCTCGTCCTCGGCTCCGGCGGTATCGCCGACGGCCGCACCCTGGCCAACACCCTCGCCGAGGGTGCGGACGGCGGCTGGGTGGGCACCCGGTTCGCCGTCTGCGAGGAGTCCTTCGCGCACCCCGAGTACATGAAGCGCGTCATCGCCGTGAAGGACGGCTGGAGCGAGACCACGCCGACCGCGCTGTTCGGCCCGGAGTTCCCGCAGGCCTACACGCGCTCGATCGTCAACAAGGTGCTCAAGCAGTGGAAGGGCAAGGAGGACCAGATCCCGACACCTCCCGCCGCCCGCACCGTTCGTCGGCACCGCGCGGCTGATGCCGTGGACCGTGCCCGGCGGCATCCCCTACGCGATGCCGAAGTTCAGCGTGATCATCCCGACCCGCAGCTCCGAGGGCGACTTCGACGAGATGTGCCTGCTGGCCGGCGCGGAGAGCTCGCCGCTCATCGACTCGGTCGAGTCCGCCGGGACGATCGTGGCCGACATGGCCGCCGACGCCGCGGCGATCCTGGCGAAGAAGCGCTGACCGGCCGCCGGCTGATCAGGTCGGACGGCGCGCGATGAAGTTCTTCGCCTTGCATCGCCATCACGACCACGTCGTCCTCGTTGACCACCTCGCTGACGGTCGTCGATCAGTCCTCGGTCGGGCTTGGACTTCGACACCCGCGTCTCCGCCGATCGTCACCCGCAGGCGCAGCTTGTCGCCGGGACGGACCGGAGCGGGCCAGCGGATGTCGTCGATGCCCGGCGAGGCCAGGCTCGCGTTGTGGGTGAGGAAGTGGTCGGCGAACATTCGCATGCAGATGCCGGAGGTGTGCCAGCCGCTGGCGATGATCCCGCCGAACTGGCTGGCCCGCGCGTACTCGGGGTCGATGTGGAACGGCTGCGGGTCGAACCGCAGCGCGTACTCGATGATCTCGTCCTCGGTGACGCTCAGGTGGCCGTACTCGTACGTGGCGCCTTCGACGTAGTCCTCGAAGTAGCGGTCGTCGACCGGCGCCGCGAAGTCGGCGCCGAGGCAGTGGGTGGTGGGGGTCGGACGTGTAGGCATGGGGCAAGCATGCCTCCTACGGTTGGCACCCTCGGACACCGGGTCTGGACATTTTGTAGTAGATGTTCAATACTGAAAGTCTGTTCTAGAAACGTCCGGGGAAGGCAGCTGCATGAACACGTTCGCGCAGAAGCTCTGCATCCACCTGACCGGGCTGTTCGTCGTCCTGGTCGGCGGAGCTTTCGCCGTCGCCGGCTGGATCCCGCCCTTCTCCCCCGACGGCTCCTTCGAGGAGATGGCGGCCAACTTCCAGGATCAGGACAACGTCCGGATCGCCGCCGCGATGTTCTTCATCGGCGGCGCCGCGTTCGTCTTCCCCACCTGCGCCATCGCCGCCCAGCTGCGCCGGATCGAGGGCCCGCGCTCGGTCATGACCTGGGCCCAGCTGCTCAGCGGCGCGATCGGCGTGCTCGGCATCCAGATCCCGGCCGCCATCTGGCTCGCGATCTCCTACTACGACGGCACCGACGCCGAGATCGTCCGGACGCTCAACGCGGTCGCCTGGTTCTTCCTGCTCGGCGCGGTCGGCCCGGCCGTGTTCCAGAACTTCGCGATCGCCACCGTGGTCCTGTCCGGCGACGGCAGCATCTACCCGCGCTGGGTCGGCTACGTGAACCTCTACTGCGCAATGGGCCTGATGCTCGGCGTGCTCACCCCGTTCTTCAAGGACGGACCGTTCGCCTGGAACGGCGTGGTCGGGTTCTGGGTCGTCGCGGTCGACTTCTTCATCTGGGTCTTCGTCATGTGGATCACCACGCTGGCGGCCATCAACGGCGACACCGGCTCCGACACCGGCGAGGAGGTACACGCCGATGGGCGGCGGGCTGCAGTACACACCTGAGGACGAGGGCAACCACGCCCCCGGCTCGGACCCGTGGTGGCAGGAGAGCGTCTTCGTCCACTGGTACGACCCGGCGGTCGGCGTAGGCGGAGTGCACCGGATCGGGCACGAGCCACACCTGGACGAGGTTGCGCTGTGCTGCTTCGTCTTCGACGGTGAGGCCCGCTACCGCCGCGTCGAGCGCGTTCCCCTGCTCGCCCCCGAGACGCCGCGCGGATTCCGCGGCGCGGGCAGCACGTGGGACATCGAGGATGGCCTGCCACGCCTGCGGGTGAAGGAGGACGGGCTCGAACTCGACCTCCGGATGGAGAACTTCTACGACCTCACCGACTTCTTTCCGTCCGGTGGGTCGATGGTCGAGGACTTCGCCAAGCACCACTACGAGACCTCCGGCCGCATCCGCGGGACCGCGGTGCTGCAGGGCCGCACCTACGCGATCGATGGCATGTGCCACCGCGACCACTCCTGGGGAGTGCGCCGCTGGGACCAGGTGCTGCTCTCGCACCGCTGGGTCTCCGGGACGATCGGGCCCGAGCTGAGCTTCGGCTCGATGGCGTGGCACGCGGTCGACAACAGCATCGTCCAGATCGGTTACGTCGTCCGCGACGGTGAGCTGACCCTGGCCACGAGCGTGGAGGTCGTGACCCACATGGAGCTCGACGGGCTCACCCACCGCGGTGGTGAGGTCACGTGGTCGCTGGCTGACGGCTCGTCACTGCACGCGACGTGCACCGTGGTCAACGGAGTCGTCACCGGCAACCACGGCGTGGTCTGGGTGGACTCGGTGTGCGAGGTCGTCCTCGACGACGGCCGCACCGGCTACTGCGACTTCGAGATCTCCAACAATCCCCGCGGCGGCACCCGAGAGGTCGGCCTGGCCATGCGCGCAGCATTGAACAACGGATGGAGCACCGCTGCATGAGTGAGCGCACGCAGCCCGGTTCACGCCACCTCCGCCGACACCACGCGGTGGTCACGGGCCAACTTCGCCGAGGCCATCCAGGGCGTGCAGACCCCGCTGAGCTGGACCTACTGGGACTACACGATGGAACGGTCCGTCCGGGTGGCGTTCGGTCGCATGGGGGTCTTCGCCCGTCGCGACCTGCGCACGCCGACCAACGTCGACGAGAAGTTCGCCGCCCCGTTCTTCGGCCTGCCCGCCGGCAACGTCCAGATCATGTGGCTGATCGGCGAGGCCATGCCCGGGACCACGGGCGACGCCGTCGTGGAGCAGATGTTCGGCGAGCGCCGGCCGGATGGAGCCGCCAAGGCGAAGTCCTCGGGCAAGCGGCGCTACCCGATCGTCGCTGTCAAGCTGCCGTTGTGCGCACGGTGGGCCGCGAAGACGCTGCGCCCGATCCTGGCCGACCAGCGTCAGTGGTGGCGCCAGGCCGTGATCACCGCGCCGCCGACCGACCTCGCGACCGCGACCGCGCTGCTGCGCGGTCGGCCGAGGAGTACGTCCGGGTCGGGTCCCGGCACGCCTCGATCTCCCTGATCGGCCAGGGCCTCGCCGAACAGATCGAGGGACTGGCCGAGGCGGCCTGGGGCAACCGCGAGCGCGCCGCCGACCTGATGACCGGCTACGGCTCCATGGAGGAGACCGAGCTGATGGGCGACCTGTGGGAGGTCGCGCAGGACAAGCTGCCGCTCGAGGAGTTCCTCGCCCGTCACGGCTACCACGGTCCCGGACGAGGGCAACCTGGCCAGCACGATCTGGCGCGAAGACCCGGCGCCGGTCGAGCGGATGGCCGAGCAGTACCGCGTCGCGAACGTGGCCCACCCGAAGGAGAAGGAAGCCGCGCAGCTCGCCCGTCGCGAGGCCGCCGAGAAGGACCTGCTGGCCGCCCTGCCGCGCAGCAAGCGGAGCAAGGCCAAGCTGATCCTCAAGCTGGGCAAGGCGCTGATCCCGATGCGCGAGGTCGGCAAGGCCGGCTTCCTGCACGCGATCGACGCCGGCCGCTGCGCCGCCCGCGCGATCGGCGACGACCTGGTCGACGCGCGGCCTGATCGACGAGCGCGACGACGTCTTCTTCCTCACCTACGACGAGCTCCTGGCCGGTGTGAGCACCCCGCAGCAGGCCGTCGTGGCCGAGCGCAAGGCCGACCACGCGCGCTACAAGACCCTCGACGTGCCGCAGGCCTGGACCGGCAACCCGACCGCTCCCGGTGGCCGTGGCCAAGGCCGAGGACGCACCCGTGGCCGGGGTCGAGCGGATTCACGGCATCGGCGTCTTCGGCGACGAGGAGGTCAGCGGCCGGGCCCGTGTCGCCCTCGACCCGGCGTCGGTGGACCTGGAGCCCGGCGACATCCTGGTCTGCAAGACCACCGACCCGAGCTGGACGCCGCTCTTCCTGGTTGCCGAGGCGCTCGTCATCGACACCGGCGGCCAGATGAGCCACGGCGCGATCGTCGCCCGCGAGCTCGGCGTGCCCTGCGTCATCAACACCCTCACCGGCACCCGCGACATTCCCGACGGTGCGCACATCACCGTCAACGGGACGACCGGCGTCGTCACGATCAAGCAGGTGGAGCCGGCGTGACGTCGACCAACGAGCACGACCTCGAAGCGATCACCCGCGACTTCTTCGCGAGCTGGTCGAAATCGTTCGACAGCGTCATCGAGGGCTTCAGCTACTACCTGGCCCCGGACTGCGACTGGGACCAGAAGCCGATGCTGCGCACCCGCACCCGGGACGGCGCGCTGAAGTTCCTCCGCGTCTGCCGCAGGACCCTCGGCCTGGAGACGATCGACGTCGAGTTGCTCTCGGTCGCGGTCAGCGGCTCCTCCCCCGGGACTGGGGTGGTGCACACCGCGCGGATCGACCACCTGCGCCGCAAGGACGGCTCGCTGATCGGGTCCCCGCCGGTCGCCGGGGTGCTCACCTTCTCCGGCGGCAAGATCGTGGCGTGGAAGGAGTACTTCGACCCGGCGGTCTTCGGCGTCAGGGCGATCGGCTCGGTCGCGGGGTACGCCGCGCTCACCCCGGTGCGGAGGCTGCGGAACCGCTGACGGGACGTCAGGACAGCGGCTTGATGTTCTGGTTGATGTGGAACAGGTTCCCCGGGTCGTACTGGGACTTGGCGGCGCGCAGGCGCTCGTAGTTCTGCCGATAGGTGGCCGCCAACCGATCGATGCCTTCCTCCCCCATCCAGTTGACGTAGGCGCCGCCCGCGCTATGGGGGTGCAGGGCGGACCAGTACTCCCGCACCCACCCCATGTGCTGCCGGGTCACGGCCGGTTCAGGGTCGATCGCGGCGATCAGATGGACGAACTTGGCGTCCCTCATGCTGAAGGCCGTCTCGTCAGGGCCGATCCGATGCGCCGCACCGCCGGTGGGATACAGGAACATCGCCGAGAGTTGCGTGGGCACTTCGGGCCCGTGCTTGGCATGGATGCCGATGACTTCCTCCGTGACGTCGGGCATGAAGTCGCTCCGTTCGAAGAGCGACAGGCCCGCCGGGTAGGACGCATCGAACATCTGCTGAAGCGCTGGATACGGCATCGGGCCCATCAGATCGAACAGCGGGGGCCCGAACTGCCGGACCGGAGCCAGGGCGGCCTCCGCCCCGGTGGCGGGGCCGAAGAACCCGCCCGCGATCGCGCACACCGGCGTGCCCCGAATCTCCTCGGGAACGAAATCGGCGCCGGGTGCGCGGGCGAAAGTGAACAACAGCCCGAGGTCCTCGGTGGCATCGGCGATCAGGTCGACGTAGAAGCGGAGGACATCCTCGGCCCGCTCGATCGGGTAGAACACGACACCGCCGAACACGGTCTCGACCGGGTGCAGGCGGAACTCGAAGGATGTGACAACGCCGAAGTTGCCCCCGCCGCCGCGCAGTGCCCAGAACAGGTCGGGGTGTTCGTCGGGTCCCACCGTCAGCAGACCTCCGTCCGCCGTGACCACCTCGGCCGACAGCACGTTGTCGCAGGAAAGGCCGTACTTCCGCGTGAGATATCCGATGCCCCCGCCGAGCGTCAGGCCGCCGACCCCGGTGGTGGAGTTGACTCCTCCGGGGGTCGCCAGGCCGAAGGCGTGTGCCGCCTGGTCGAACTCCCTCCAGAGACAGCCGCCTTCTACCCGCGCGGTGCGGTTGACCGGGTCGATCTCGATGCCCGTCAGCGAACCGAGGTCCAGGACCATCCCGCCCTCGCAGGTCCCGAACCCGGTGACGTTGTGATTGCCGCCCCGGACGGCGAGGTCGAGGCCCTCCTCGCGCGCGAAGTCGACCCCGGCGCGGACGTCGGCCACACTCGCGCAGCGCACGACCAGAGAAGGGCGCCGGTCGATCAGGGCGTTGTAGGTCCGGCGAGCCTGGTCGTAACCCGGGTCCTCGGGGAGCAGCAGGTCGCCACGGAGCCGTGATTGCAGCGCGGTGATCGTCGAGTCCTTCATTGGCTCCTCCTCAACTGGGGTACGGAATCGTCAGGTGGCAGTCGATACCCCGCTCGGGGATCGAAACCGATAGCTCGCCGGCGCGGACGGTGATCGGCGCCAGGTAGAACCCGAGCGCCTGATCGGCGAAGAACGCCCGCACCGCCTGAACCTGTTCGGGCGTGGCGTTCTCATCGAGAATCAGCACCGGCCCGGGCTGCAGCACCAGCACCGTCCGGCCGGAGACGTCGACCCCTCCGACCTCGCCGCGCGTCACGATCCACGCTGTGACGGTCCAGCGGCCGTCGGGTTGGTCGACGACGGTGCCCTCCAGGCGGTAGGCCGCGTTCACGACCGGAACGCTAAGGAAGCCGGGGTGTACTTGTCTGTAGTCGCGGTACGTGTTCCGGTACGTGAATTGCCGGTAGCTACGGGAATCAGCCGGCGAAGTTCGCCGGGCGGCCGGCGAGATCGAGCTTCGAGCGGATTCCGAGCTTGGCGTAGACGTTCGCCAGGTGGCCCTCGACGGTCCGTTCGCTGATGTAAAGGCGGTCGGCGATCTCCCGGGCGCTGAGCCCCTGGGCGGCGAGGGTCGCCACCTCCCGCTCACGCCGTGTGAGGGACGCTGGGCCGAGTACTCCACCCGCCACCCGCTGCGCCCGTCCCCCGAGCGACCGGAGGGCGTCGAGCGTACGGTCGCGCCGCCACACCGCGCCGATCCGCTGAAACGTGGCGGCGGCTTGCTTGAGCGCCTCCACCGCCGCGCCGCGGTCGGTGGAGGCGAGCGCGCGTCCCAGCACGAGGCCGGCCCGGCCGGCGAAGGCCTCGTAGCCGAGGTCGGAGAACGAGGTCACCGCCTGGCGGGCCGACGCCGCGGCGCGGGCGGTGCCAGCGGTCTGCGCCGTGGCCAGCGCGGCGAAGGCATGGTGAAGTTTGCGATCGAGCACCCGAGCCGACTCCTCGAGCGAGGCAGCGGCCCAGGCCGCGCAGGCGGTGTCGCCGGAATCGGCGGCGACCTCGGCCAGGTCGAGGAGGACCGGCGCGGCATAGGCCGCCAACTCCCGCGCCTGGATGCCTTCCGACACCGCCCTCAGCGTGGCGATCGATTCGCTCACCCGGCCTTCGCGCCACGCGAGGACGCCATCGGCGTAGCGGCCGTAGTCGTCCCAGAACATGAAGGGCGCGTGGTAGATCGCGAGCACTTCATCGACGTATCGCCGAGCCAGGGTGAGGTCGCCGGTCTCGGTCGCGGACAGCGCACCCAGAGCGAGGAGCACGCCACGGCGACGACTCACTCCAATGGGTTTCCAGGCAATCGCCTGCTCGATGGCGCCCAGCGCCCCCGGGAAATCGCCCTTCAACCACAGCGCGTACGGCTCCCACGTCGGCGGCACCGCCGGGTTCGCCGCCCTGGCCTCGCGGACTGCCTCGAAGGCCGCGCCGAGACGGCCCTCGTAGGAGCGGGAGATGGCCAGGACAGACAGGACCCGCATCCGTTCGTAGAGTTTCCCGTCCTCCACGGCGATCGCCAGGCTGGCCTGCAGGGCCGCCTCCGCCTCGGCGAACCGGCCGCGGAACATCTCGGCGTTACCCAAAGTCGTCCAGCCCTGCATGAGCGCGAACCGGTCCGCTCGCTTTTCAGCTTTCTCCACGACCCGGCGCGACTGGTCGGCCATTCCGTCGATCTCGCGCTGAAGCCCGAGGATCCAGGCCAGTTCGGTCCGGGCCAGCAGTGCGTTGGCGACGTCGTCACCCGCCTCGAAGGTCGCGAGCGCGTCGCGGCACACGCGCTCGGCTTCGCCCGTCTCCCCGATCCCCCAGGCCAGGAAGGTCGCGAGTCGCAAGCGGATGGCCCCGCGGACGGGGACATCCTCGGAGTCGGCCACGACAGCGTTCATCTCCCGCATCGCGCGGACACCCACCGCCAGGTTGTCGGCGCGGTGGTCGACCAGCCAGTCGGCATGCCACGACACCGCGGCGACGACGTCTGCCCACCGGCGATCGCCGCTCGGGAGGACGTCAACCAACCCCTCGAAGGATTTCGAGCGCCTCCCGGTCGGCCTCGCGCTCCTCCGCCTGCCGGAATGCCTGGATCAGGGCCGCGATCGCCTCACCGTCGCCGGGATCGGCGCATCGTACGAAGTGCGGTGCCGCCTCGCCCGGCAGTCGGGCTACCAGGAGCGTCCGGCCCACGGCCCGGTGCAGAGCCCGGCGCCGGGCCCCGCCGATTCCTTGATAGATGACGTCCTGGATGAGTGGATGGGCGATCTCGTAGGTGAGCTCCCGACCTCGCTCTTCCTCGAAGAACCAGCCGCATCCGGAGCAAGCCGTCGAGGATCTCCGCCAGGCGATCCCGGGGCCGGCTGGACACCGCGGCCAGCTCGGCGAGCCCGATCCGCCGGCCCAGGACGGCGAGGATCTCCAACGTACTGCGGAACGGCTCGTCGAGTTCCCTGAGTCGCTCGTTGACCCGATCGGTCAAACCCTCCGGAATCTGACGCAGCGTCGGATGGGCCAGATCTGCACCCTCGTCGACCAGGGCATGGAGCAGTCCGGTGGCATACAGCGCATTGCCCCGCGAGCGTTCCGTCAGCCATGTCACAAGAGCGGGCATAGCCGGCCGCCCCGTGACCGCCGCGGCCAGTTCACCGAGGTCGGCGGGGCCGAGGACGCCGACGGGAAGGCGGCCCAGGAGACCTTCCTGTTCCAGTCCGAAAACGACCTGGGGGGCGTTGGGATGCTCCGACAACTCGACGGGACGGGCGGCGGCGACGACGAGGACAGGGTGCTCACTGAGTCGGTGCGCGATGTAGTGGAGCGCCGCCCAGGAGGAGGAATCCGCCAGGTGGACGTCGTCGACGACGATCGTCAGCGGCTGGTCCCGAGTGAGGTTCGCGAGAACGACCGCGAGGGCATCCATGATCCGGAGCCGGGACGGCTCGCGCCGCGGGACCGATCCCCGCAACGTGCCGACGCTGCGAAGAAGGCCGGCCAGGTCGTCGACGACGCCGCCACAGACTGTCGCAACATCCGCCGGATCTCTGGTACGCAAGTGCCCCTCGAGCGCTTCCGCCCACAACCCGAACGACGCGGTGGCTCCGAGCGGATAGGCCCGAGCCGACAGCACCAGACCCTGGGGGTGTACCCGGCGGAGGAACTCCGCGGTCAACCGCGACTTGCCGATACCTGGGTCACCGACCAGCAGCACGCAGCGCATCCCGCCCGAGCGGGCCTGGGCGAATGCCGCCTCCAGCATTGCGAGCTCGTCACGACGCGCGACGAACCGCGGACCGCGTGACCCGGGCGGCGTCGCAACAGCGTCCACGCCGGTTAGCGTCCCAGGAGGTGGGGGCCCGTGCCCAGAGCACAGAGGGGGCAACGGACACTGTGCCGAGCGCCCTGGACCCCGCCTGCTCCGCTGAGCGAGTCTCGGGACGCGAGGTTGCCGTCCTGCTGAAGGAGCGCGATGAAGACCAAGGCCGCGGTGCTGTGGGGGTTGGGCCAGAAGTGGGAGGTCGAGGAGATCGAGCTCGACCCGCCGAACGCCCACGAGGTCCTGGTCAAGATGGTCGCGAGCGGCCTGTGCCACTCCGACGAGCACCTGGTCACCGGCGACATCCCGGTCCCACTGCCGATCCTCGGCGGCCACGAGGGTGCCGGCGTGGTGACCGAGATCGGTGAGGGCGTCACCGACGTCGAGGTCGGCGACCACGTCGTGATGAGCTTCCTGCCCTCCTGCGGCAAGTGCTCGTACTGCGCGCGCGGCATGACCAACCTGTGCGACAACGGCGCGGCGCTGATCCTCGGCCCGCAGCTGGACGGCACCTACCGCTTCCACGCCCGCGACGAGGACATCGGCCAGATGTGCCTGCTCGGCACGTTCTCCGAGTACACCGTCGTGCCGGACCAGTCGGTGGTGAAGATCGACGAAGGACTACCCGCTGGACAAGGCGGCGCTGATCGGCTGCGGCGTGACGACCGGCTTCGGCAGCGTCGTGCGCACCGGCGCGGTCAAGCCCGGCGACACCGTCGTGGTCATGGGCGTCGGCGGCATCGGCATCAACGCCGTGCAGGGCGCGAGGATCGGCGGGGCGCAGAACATCGTCGCCATCGACCCGGTCGAGTTCAAGCGCGAGAAGGCGATGGAGTTCGGCGCCACCCACGCGGTCAAGGACGCCAACGAGGCGTGGGAGCTCGTCGCCGACCTGACCCGCGGCCAGCTCGCCGACGTCTGCGTCATCACCACCGACGTCGCCGAGGGCGACTACATCGCGCCGGCGCTGACGCTGATCGGCAAGCGCGGCCAGGTCGTGGTGACCGCGATCGGGCACCCGGAGCAGATGGAGATCAAGGCGAACCTGTTCGAGCTGACGCTCTACGAGAAGCAGATCCGCGGCTCGCTGTTCGGCTCCTCCAACCCGCGCCACGACATCCCGCGCCTGCTGGAGATGTACCGGGCCGGCCAGCTCAAGCTCGACGAGCTGGTCACCCGCGAGTACACCCTCGACGAGGTCAACCAGGGCTACGAGGACATGCTCGCCGGCAAGAATCTGCGCGGCGTCATCAGGTTCTAGCCCTGCGCAGGCCCCTGCCTCCCCTTACTGTTTGATCTTGGTACGGCCACAACACAGTGGCCGGGGAGCGGGGGCCTTCGCATGTCTTTCGGACACGGTCCGGGACGAGTCCGGCTGAGTGCAGCCACGGCGCTGCTGGCCGTGGTCGCCATGGCGGCGGGCTGCTCCGGTGACGATGACGACGACAAGCCCGGCGCCGGCGCCAGCGGCGCCCCGGCCGCCAAGGGCGACGGACCCTCGGCCCGGGTGAAGATGCCGGACGGCTGTACCACCACCCTCGACGCCGAGACCCCGGCGCAGGTCGCGGTCGCGGTCAGCCAGGCGCTGTTCACCGGGGCGCCGGTTGTGGTCGTCGGCCCCGCGGAGGACGGTCCCGCGCTGCAGTCCGCGATCTCGGCGGCGACGGCCGCCGCCGCGCCGCTGCTGGTCACCGACATCTCCGCCGCCGGCGCGCCGAGCGTGGACGCCAGCGCGTCGCCGACCACGGCCACGAGCACCGAGGCCGTCAGCTTCGAGAGCGACACCGCCGACTGCGCCGCTCCCCCGCCGGAGGTCACCCCGTCGGCGGCGCCGAGCTCCACCTCGTCCCCGTCGGCCGAACCGACGGAGGAGGCCGAGGAGGACGACTCGGAGGAATCCGCGGAGCCCACGACCACGGCGTCGCCGGCGATCACCCCGGCCGCCTACTCGGTCGCGATGGCCGGCGCGACCGCCTGCCTGGACGAGGCCGCGGCGGACGAGCCGGCGGACGAGCCCACCGCTGAGCCCACCGGCGAACCCACGGCCACCGCGTCCGCGACGTCGACGGCCTCCGCCGACCCGAGTCAGACCCCCACCACCGATCCGACGCCCGCCTCACTCGATGTCGACCCCGTGCTCGACCCGAACGTGGCTGCCGAGATCAAGCGCCTGGAGCCGGAGGCCGTCCTGGCCACCGACCCCGCGATCGCCGCTGCACTGCGCGACGGCGTCCCGGGCCTGAAGGTCGTGGAGAACGCGTCCGACCTGCCCGAGACGTCAGCACCGGACGCCCTGTCGGGCCTCTCGGTGCTGCTCCCGGACGAGGAGGACCTGCGGGCCGGGGCGCTGGCGGCCCAGACGACGGCCGCAGCCGCCGGTGCGGACGCGGTCGGCGTGACCGATGGCGACCCGCGGGCAGGCGAGTGTGCGGTGCAGGCGCTGTTCAAGGCCAAGCCCACCAAGGTGCTGGGCGTCGGTGACTTCGGCTCGGCGGAGTCGCCTGGCCTACCGGATGTCGGTCGTCGGCACCGGCGTCGAGCTGCCCGGCGGCGGCCAGGTGTTCTTCCCCGGCCGCCGGCTGATCGCCATGTACGGATACCCGAATGCGCCCGAGCTCGGGGTGCTCGGAGCCCAGGGCATCGAGGCGAGCGTCGACCGCGTGAAGAACATCGCGGATCTCTACGACGGCGTCTCCGACCAGCCGATCATTCCGACCTTCGAGATCATCACCACGGTCGCCCAGGGCGTTCCCGGCAGGGACGGCGACTACTCCGCCGAGTCCGACATGGACAAGATCAAGCCGTGGATCGAAGCGGCCGACAAGGCCGGGGTCTACGTGATCCTCGACCTGCAGCCCGGCCGCACCGACTTCCTCACCCAGGCCAAGCGGTACGCCGAGCTGCTCAAGAATCCGCACGTCGGCCTGGCCCTCGACCCGGAGTGGCGGCTCAAGTCCGGTCAGGTGCACCTGCGCCAGATCGGCAGCGTGGACTCCAGCGAGATCAACCGCGTCATCGACTGGCTGGCCGACCTCACCGCCGAGTACCGGCTGCCGCAGAAGCTGCTGGTGCTGCACCAGTTCAGCCTCACGATGATCACCAACCGCTCGGCGATCGACACCTCGCGGGACGAGCTTGCGTTGCTGATCCACATGGACGGCCAGGGCGAGCCGATCCAGAAGGACGGCACCTGGCGCATCGTCACCAACACGGTGCCGGACGAGATCTGGATGGGCTGGAAGAACTTCTACAAGAAGGACACCCGGCTGATGAGCCCGCGGGAGACGCTCGACCGCGAGCCCGTTCCGGTGATGATCAGCTACCAGTAGGGCTCAGCGCCAGCCGTCGACGCCGGTGAGGACGTCGGCGGTCGCCTGGCCCTGGCGCAGCACGCTGATGGTCCCAGTGCGTTCGACCACGGCCGCACCGACGTCGGCATAGCGGCCGATCGAGGCCCGACGCAGCGCAGCGCGCAGGTCGTCCTCGGACAGCTTGGCCCGGCGCAGGGCGTCGGGGATCAGCTCCCCGTCGCGCATGACCAGGACCGGGCCGCTGTCCAGGATTCGCCCCACGGCCTCGGCGCGGGCCAGCGCCCGGGTGCCGCAGTGCAGCCCGAGCAGCGTCGCGAAGCCGATGACACCGGCCGGCAGCGACGGGGTGTACCCGAGGATCGCGCGGCCCGTGATGGCCCCGATTCCGATGCCGGCCGCGAGGTCATAGGCGCTGAGCGCGGCAAGAATCCGTCGCCCGGCCAGGCGCAACATCAGCAGCACGGAGCCGTACATCCCGGCCGAGGTGATGATGACAGCCGCAGCTTCTTTCCAGGTCAGCGTGTAATCCACGCCGCCACTCTTGCAGCACTCCGCGTTCCGTCCGCGGATCTGGTCGCTATAACGACCAGATCCGCGGACGCTACGGGTCAGGTAACGATGATCTCGTTCTCCATGCCGCGGCTCTCGTGGTCGCCGACCGGGCAGTAGAAGTGATACGTGCCCTTCTCCAAGGTGACCGTCAGCGTCCCGCTCTTGCCGGGTTCGATGTTCCCGGTGGTCTCGTCCTCGACCCCGGGTCCGTCGATCTGCAGGGCGTGCGGGAACTTCCCGATGTTCGTCACCTTGAACGTGTACTCGCCCGCGGCGAACGACGTACTGTCGATGTCGAACTCGAACTCGTCCGCGTCGAACGAGACGTTGGCCTTGGTGGGCTCCGCGGAGGGCGACGCCGACTCCGACTCGGACGCCGAGGCCGATCCGGCCGGGGTGCTCAGCGGCTGGTCGACCCCCGAGGGGCTCCCGCTCGAGGTGGCATCGTCGTCGTCGCCGCACGCGGTGAGCAGCACCAGGGCGGCCGCTGCTGCGGCAATGCGGTAGGCGATCGCCAGCTGGGTCATTGATCCTCCTGTGGGCAGTAATCCCGGTTCTTCCAAGATCATTGAACCTACCCAGGGTGGATATCTCGGCTACACCTTGGCCATGAAACCCGCGTCGACCGGGAGCGTCACGCCGGTGATGTAGCGCGCCTCGTCGGAGGCGAGGAACAGTACGGCGTTGGAGATGTCGACGGCCTGCATCCACGGGATCGGGAGCAGATTCATCGCGGTGAAGGTCTCGCCGAAGTCCTCGAGCTTGGCGTTCTGCACGCCCGGCGCGAACGCGGCGTGGATCGCGGCGTTGTCGATCATCGGGGTCAGCGTCGAGGACGGGTGCACGCTGTTGACCCGGATGAAGTGCGGCGCGAGTTCGTTGGCCAGCGAACGCATCAGGCCGACCACCGCGTGCTTGGCCATGTTGTAGTGCACCTGGTTCGGGAAGCCCTTGAGTCCGGCCACCGAACTCGTCAGGATGATCGACCCGCCCTGCCCCTGCTCGATCAGCGTCGGCACGGTGGCCTTGCAGGCGTAGTAGGCGCCGTGCATCTGCACGTCGATCATGTCCCGGTAGGTCTCGTCCGGCATGTCGGTGAACAGGCCCGCGGACCAGATGCCGGCGTTCGAGCTGACGATGTCGAGACGACCGAGCTCGGCCACGCCCTGTTGCACGGCGGCGGTCATCTGATCGAGGTCGCGCACGTCGGCCTTGGCGATCACCATGCGGCGGTCGAGCTTTTCCACCGCGGCCGCGGTCTCCTCCAGCTCGGCCATCGTGCCCAGCGGATAGGGCACGCTGCCGATCTGGGAACAGATGTCGACGCCGATGATGTCGGCGCCTTCCTCGGCCATCCGGATCGCGTGCGCGCGGCCCTGACCACGCGCGGCACCGGTGATGAAAGCGACCTTGTTGTCCAGCCGGCCCATGTCCACTCCTGACTCGCAAGCGATGTGGTTCCGCCTGCGAACCTACTCGGAGCGGGTGGGGTACTCCCTCATCCACCCAATGGGGTAGGGACTACCTCAGGTGGTCCTTGAGCCAGGCGATGACGGTCTCGTTGACCCGGTCCCAGTACTCGATCCCGTGCTCGTCGCCCTTGAGCATCTTCAGCTTCGACGGCACCCCGACCGAGCGCGAGCGCGAGACGAACTCCGAGGCCTGCTGCGGACCGAACGGATCCTCGTCCTGGGAGTGGAAGAGAAGTGAGGGTACGTCATACCTGTTCAGCGCCGCCGCCGGGATCGCGGCCCGGTAGCGGTCCTCGCACTCCGCCGGCTCGCACCCGATCAGCTTGTCCTCGACCACGGAGTCGGAGTACTCCGGCTCCTGCAGCGCGATGGTCAGCGGATTCAGCAGGCCCGAGAGCACGACCACGCCCTTGTACCGCTGCTTGCCGTTGCCGTGCGTGGCGACGGCCGCGGCGATCTGCCCACCCGCGGACGAGCCGAGCAGCGCCATGCGGTTGCGGTCGATGTTGAAGAACGCACGGTTCTTGCGCAGGAAGGTGACTGCGCGACTGACGTCGAGGCGCTGCGCCGGCCAGCGGGCCTCGTCGGCCAGCCGGTAGTTCACCGACACCGCGACGAAGCCCTGCCGCGCCAACTGGTTGGCCTGCGGCGCCAGGTCCTTGCGGTCACCCATGGTCCAGGCGCCGCCGTGCACCAGCACGACCGTCGGCAGCTTGGCGCCGCGCTTGGCGACGTAGTTGCGCGGCATGTAGACGTCCAGCGTGCTCGCGTTGCCGTAGTCGCTGTAGTACTGGAAGGTGCGCTTGAGCACGCCGGCCTTCATCGAGCTCGTGCCGGTGGTGCCCCCCTGCGGGTTCCAACTGGTGGCAGCCGTGTCCGCGCCGTGCGCGGACTGGCCGGCTATCCCCGTCGTCAGGACCAGGGCAGCCGTCACCGCCGCCCCCGCAGCACGAACACGCCACAACCGCATCGCTCAGATCCCCCCTACGCCCCCGACCCCCCGGTCGGGCAACTCAGCTTGGACGAATTGGGGCGACGACCTGGTTCCGTTCTTCCGGGTTGTCCTTCCATCGCCGGAAACGGGGTCCACCGCTCGGCCGAACCCTGTAGTTGCAAAAGAGGAGGCTGGTCGGCGTGTCGCGCTCAGAACCGGTGTTCGGCGAACGTCCGGATTGAGGGCGAATTTCAGGGAACGTACAGCTGCCGAACACCCGTTTCGGCGGCTTCCTGGACCGCATCCAGCATCCGGTGCCGGACCAGGGCGTCCGCGAAGGTCGGGGTGCGGTGCCCGCCGTCATCCAGGTCGCGCAGCAGGCCGACGTAGGCCTGGGCGACGGTGTAGGCGGGACCGCCGCGGCCCTGCGCCACCAGTTCGTAGCCGCCGGGGATCTCGACCGGCGTGAGCACCTTGTCCTCGCCGGTGGCCCGGAACAGCTCACCCATGCCGAACTGCAGGTGCCCGTGGAGACCGGCGAACACGAGCTCACCCTCGGTACCGGTGATCACCCAGCGCAGGCGCTGGTCCTTGGTGCTGCCGCCGCGGAAGTGGACGGAGTGGACGGCGCCGGAGGCCAGTGTTCCGCTGATCGCGATCTGATCCGCGGCGGTCATCGTCATCGCCTCGCCCGTGACGGCGTGGTGCACGGTGGGGCGGCGGGTGGCCATCGTTGCCGAGATCTCGGCGAACTCCCCCAGCGTCCAGGCCAGCACGTCGACGGCGTGGCCGAACGGGATGGTCAGCATGGTGGCGCCGTTGGCGGGATCGATCAGGTACTCGTTGGCGGGGCTCACGCTCGCGCCCCAGCTCTCCCCGACACCGACCATCGTGGTGGAGAGCACCTCGCCGATCTCGCCGGCCGCGATCAGGTCGGCGGCGTAGCGGATCGCCGGGGTGGCGCGGGCCTGCAGACCGACCCAGGCGTCGAGGTTCTTGGCCGCGGCCTCGGCGGTCAGCGCCTCGGCCTCGGCCGTGCCGTTGCCCAGCGGCCACTCGCAGAGCACCTTCTTGCCGTGCGCGAGCGCGTGCCCGACGAGTTCGGCGTGGTACGGCACCTTGACCGTGATGACGACGAGGTCGACATCCGGGTGCGCGGCGAGCTCGGCGGCGTCCGCGCAGGCGATCGGCACGCCGTGCTTCTCCGCGGCGAGCTTGCCGCTGGCCGCGCTGCTGGCGCTCGCCGCCCGCAGCTCGAGACCGGGAATCGCGTTGATGGCCGGGACGTGGGCGGTGCCGGCCCAGCCGCGCTCGGCGCTGAGGCCGACGATCCCGACGCCGAGAGCCGCCCTCGCCGTGTGACTGCTTGCTCACGCGGACTTCTCCTTCAGCAGACCCTTCTGCAGCTTCCCGGTCGGCGTCCGCGGCAGCTCGGTGCGGAACTCCCACACCCGCGGGATCTTGAACCCGGCGATCTTGTCCCGGAGAAAGCTCATCAGCTCGGCCTCCAGCTCCGGCCCGGGCTCCACACCCGCCGCGGGCTGCACGAACGCCTTGACCTTCTCGCCCATCTCCGGGTCCGGGATGCCGATGACGGCGACGTCGAAGACCGCCGGGTGCAGCGCGAGTGCGTCCTCGATCTCCTGCGGGTAGATGTTCACCCCGCCGCTGATGATCATGAACGCCTTACGGTCCGTCAGATAGAGGTAGCCGTCGGCGTCGAGGTAGCCCATGTCGCCGACCGTGGTCCAGGTCGGGTGCTCCGGGTGCTGCGAGGCCTTCGTCTTCTCCTCGTCGTGGTGGTACTCGAACGGGATGAAGTCGCGCTCGAAGTACACGTCGCCGGCCTCGCCGGTCTCGCACAGCGAGCCGTCCTCCCGGACGATCCGCACGATGCCGAGTGCCGGGCGGCCGACCGTGCCCGGGTGCCCCCGCCAGTCGTCGGGACTGACGACAGTCATGCCGTTGGTCTCGGTGGAGGCGTAGTACTCGTGGATGATCGGGCCCCACCAGTCGAGCATCTGCGCCTTGACCTCGACCGGGCACGGCGCCGCGGCGTGGATCGCGACGCGCATGCTCGACATGTCGCAGGCGGCCCGCTCCTCCTCGCTGAGCTTGAGCATCCGGACGAAGTGGGTCGGTACCCACTGGCTGTGCGTGATGCGGTGCTTCTCGACGAGCTGCAAGGACTTGCGCGCATCGAACTTCTCCATCATCACCACCGTGCCGCCGAGCGCGGTGACCGCGACGCAGAAGCGCAGCGGGGCGGCGTGGTACATCGGAGCCGGCGAGAGGTAGACCGACTGGTCGTCGAAGCCCCACAGCGCCTTGATCAGCCCGGTGACGGTGCCGGCGTCCTCGGCGATCATCGTGCCGGGGATCGGAAGCCGGATGCCCTTGGGCCGCCCGGTCGTGCCGCTGCTGTAAAGCATGTCGGCGCCGCGGGGCTCGTGGGCGAGCGGCGCGGGGTCGCTGCCGGCCAGCGCGGCCTCGTAGCTTGCGTACCCGTCGACCGAGCCGATGGCGAGCTTCAGCTCGAGGTCGGGGCACTTCTGCGCGACCTGCGTCGCGAGCTCGGCGAGGTCCGCGTTGACGATCAGCGAGCGCACGTTGGCGTCGTTGACGATGTAGCTCGCCTCGTCCGCGGACAGGTTGTAATTGATCGCGGTGACGTAGAGGCCCGAGCGGATCGCCGCCCAGTAGATCTCCAGCGCCTCAGCGGTGTTGGTGAGCAGCATCGCGACGCCGTCCCCGGTGCGCAGGCCGGCGGCGTACCACCACTGCGCGAGGCGGTTCGAGCGCTCGTCGAGTTCGGCGTAGGTGACCGTCTTCCCGGTCCCCGCCATGATCAGGGCGGGCTTGTCCGGTTGGGTCTTGGCGTGGGCTCCCGGGTACACGAGGGCCCACGTTATCTCGGCGGTTGCTCTTGCGTCCGCGCAGGTCTTCGACTATATACAACCGTATGGTTGTAGATCACGCCGAGGTGGATCAGCTCTTCCACGCCCTCGCCGACGCCACCCGGCGGGACATCGTGCGGCGGACGATGGACGGCTCCTTCTCGGTCTCGACCCTGGCCCGCGACTACCCGATGAGCTTCGCCGCGGTGCAGAAGCACGTCGCGGTCCTGGAGAGGGCAGGCCTGGTGACCAAAGAACGCCGCGGCCGCGAACACCTGGTGGCGGGCAATCCCGCCGCGCTGCGCGCCGCGCACGACGTCCTGGACCGACTCGAACTGGTCTGGCGCGAACGCGTCGCCCGCATGGACGACCTGCTCGCCGCCGACCCGACTCCCGATGGAAGGAACACCCGATGACCGTGACCGACGTGACCAAGGACGCCTCGGCCCGCACCATGACCCTCACCGCGGAGTTCGACGCTCCCGTGCCGCGCGTGTGGCAGCTCTGGAACGACCCGCGCCAGCTCGAGTCGTGGTGGGGTCCGCCGACCTACCCGGCCACGGTGGTCGACCACGACCTGTCCGTCGGCGGCAAGGTGGGTTACTACATGACCGGGCCGGAGGGCGAGAAGGTCCACGGGTACTGGCGGGTCACCGCGGTCGACGCCCCCCACCACCTGGAGTGGGAGAACGGCTTCGCCGACGACCGGCTCGAGCCCGACCCGGGCTTCACGGCGTCGAACATGGCGATGACGCTGACCGGCCGCGAGGGCGGCGGCACCGTCATGACCATCGTGACCACCTTCGTCTCCGTCGAGTCCATGGACTGGTACCTGGTCCAGGGCATGGAAGAGGGCATGACGCTGGCGGTCGGCCAGTGCGACGCCCTGCTCGACTGAGCACCTGCTCGCCCTCTAGCTGAAGTGGGTCCGCGGACGTTCCTGCAACTCGCCGTCGAGGTAGAGATCGACCTTCTCGTTGTAGAAGCAGGCCAGCCCGATGATCTTCTGGCTCTCCGGCAACGGTGAGCGGTAGGTCCAGACGAAGTCCCGGTAGGTCTTGTCCCCTGACGTCAGGTCCCAGTAGGTCGCGGTGCCCTTGTAGGGGCACTGGGTCTGAGTGTCCGAGGGGACGAGCAGGTCCAGCTTCACGTCGGTGATCGGCAGGTAGTACCTCGGCGGGAGACTGGTCTCGAACAGGATCCGCGGCTGGCGGGACTCCGCGACCGTGACGCCGTCGACCTCGATGCGCACGTGCTGGGAGGAGTTGAGGACGTCGACCCGCGTGTACGGGTCGCGCGGGTGCACGATGACCGGCTCGTCCTCCTCGAACCACTCATCCATGGCCGCCCAGTCCAGGCGAACCAAGTCACGCAGTTCCTCGATCGGGGACTCCGGGTAGCGCAGCGCGGCCGCCGGCGCGGTGGCCCGCGCGACCTTTACATCCAGCCGCTCCCCGTCACCGCGGCTCGGGGAGCGCTCGGTGACGCCCGTCGCCACCAGGTCGGCGCGCACGTCCGCGCGCGGGAAGTAGTAAGTCGGGTAGTACGGCTTCTCCCAGACCAACCGGACGGCGCGGGAATCCGCGACCGCCTCTCCGGCCAGGAATGCCCGCACCCGCTTGTGACTGACCTCGACGCGCACGCGCCCGCGCTGCTGTGTCGGTTCCATATCGGGCCAACCCCCGGTCGGCGCCGAGTCATTCCCAGCGCGCGGGTCAGCGCACCTTTCGAGGTTGGGACGCCACGAAGGTAAAGGCCTCGTCGAGCAGGCGGGCCCAGTCCCGGCGCCGGCTCTGCGGCACGGCGGCCCACTCGCGGAACCGGCGGCCGGCCGGGGCGAAGTCGTGCGCGCGGCCGGCCTCGACGAGGGCTGCGACCCGATCGGCGGACAGCTTGACCAGAAGGTCGCCCGTGCCCCGGTCGCAGCTGGCGAAGAACGCGCCACCGACGCGCACGCACGGGAGCCCCATCATCGTCGAGCGTTCGACACCCGGGCGGGCGAGCAAGGGCTCGGTGAGGTCGTGGAAGCGGTCGAGCCCTGGGGCGGCCTCAGTCATGACAGCCTCAGCGCGGCCGCCGAGGGAACCCGTTCGCCGGCAAGCGGATCCGGACCCGGGTCACCGGTCTCGGCGGTCACCCCCAGGCGGTGCAGGTAGTTGTCCCAACCGCCGGAGTGGGCGTCCGACATCGGGCCGGCGAGGCCGCGGTGGACCAGGCGCAGCTCGGTGCCGCCCGGCGTCGGGTGCAGGGTGATCTCGACGGTGGTCGACCCCGGGGGGATCTCCACATCGGTGCGTTCCCATCCGTAGGTGAAGACCACCCGGCGGTCTGGCACGAGTTCGACGAACTCCCCGGCACAGGAGTCGCCGTTAGCGTGCGTCCATCGGATCGTCCCGCCCGGACGCGGATCGAGATCTGCCTGCGGGGCCATCCAGCGAACGAAGTGCGCGGGCTCGGTGAGCAACGCGTAGACGACATCCGGCGGCGCCTGAATCTGCACCGTCTTCTCCACCAGCTTCATGCGGTGCGTCCAGATGCGCTACCGCGACGCTTCTGCTGACGGTGCGTCACCTCGGCGGTGGTCGCGAGCGAGGCCAGCTGGTCGCCCCAGAAGTCGTCGAGAAAGGCACGTACCTCGGCCAGCCGTTTGAGATCGACGCGATAGAGCCGCCGGGTGGCGTCGACCCGCACGTGCACGAGTCCCGCCTCCCGGAGCACCTTGAGGTGCTGACTCGCTGCGGACGGGGACAGCCCTGCAGCTTGGGCGAGTTCCGTCGAGGTCCGTTCGCCGTCCGAGGCCAGCCGCAGCATCGCCCGGCGCCCGGCATGGCCGATGGCCTGTAGCGCGGCCTCCATCGGGTCAGCGCTCACGGGCGGCGACCCATGGCCCCGAGCAGCCGGTGTTGGGTCGGAGCGTCCGGTGCCACATCGACAGCCGGTCCCACCAGACCGGCCGCGCGGCCGTGGGTCGGCATGTCCGGCAGGAACATCGCCACGCAGGCGTCGACCAGATCGGGGTCGAGATCGGTCGGCGCGCTGATCGCCGTTGCGAGATCCCAGGAATGGACCAGAGCATCCATGAACGTGCCCGCCGTCGCCTGGGCGACGCTCCACTCGAAGCCGAGCGGCGAGACGCAGATCCGCTCCAGCGCTCCCGGCTCGACCAGCTCGCGGAGCAACGCCTCGCGCCCCGCCCGGAAATCCTCCGCCGTCGTGCCGACGGGCGCTTCCCCCATGGAGCCGGCGATCGCACCGCGCAGGTAGACCGTGCCGCCGACCAGGTGATCGAGAAGGTCCTGCACCGCCCACTCCGCGCACGGGGTCGGGCCTGCGAGCTGGTCCGGCTTGATCTGCTCGGCCAGCGCGAGCGCGTGAGCGCTGGCGCGCTCGTAGAGCGTGACCGGATCGGATATCGGCATGGACGGCTCCTGTTTCAGCAGTTGCTTAGTTTAGAGAGTACTGAAATATGGGCCTGCCGCCAAGGGAGCACGTCCGGGATAGCGTCGCTCCATGGCGACCATCAGCGACGTCGAGAAGGTCATCGCGCGGCTGCCCGAGGTGACCACCGGCGAGCGCTACGGCAACCGGACCTGGTCCGTCGGCAAGAAGGCCTTCGCCTGGGAGCGGCCGTTCAGCAAGGCCGACCTCAAGCGCTTCGGCGACGAGACCCCGCCGGACGGGCCGATCCTCGCCGTCGCCGTGGCCGACCTCGGGGAGAAGGAGGCGATGCTCGCCGCGCACCCGGCGGCGCTTGTTCACCATCCCGCACTTCGACGGGTTCGCCGCCGTGCTGGTGCAGCTGAAGAAGGTCACCGTGAAGGTGCTGCGGGAGACCATCGAGGACGGCTGGCTCGCGCAGGCACCGCCGAAGCTCGCCGATCAGTACCTCAAGCGCTGACGTTGCCGGCGTTCAATGCCCGCTGGCCCGACGCCCTGCGGCCGGACGGTCGTCCGGGTCCCTGGAACGACTGGCTCACCGTTCTTCCCGCCCGCGTGGCGGAGCTTCTGGCTGAGTGGGCGCTGACGCCGGACGGAGCGCCGATCGCCGGACGGCTCTCGCTCGTGGTGCCGGTTGTCTCCGAGCACGGCCGTCGGGCGGTTCTCAAGGTCGGGTACCCGCACGAGGAGGCGGCGCAGGAGCACCTGGCGTTGCGGTACTGGGGCGGCTCCGGCGCGGTCGAACTGCTCCGGGCCGATCCGCACCGCTTCGCGCTGCTGCTCGAGCGGGCCGGCCCGGAGGATCTGACGGAGCGTTGGGATCTTGAGGCGTGCGAGATCGTCGGCGGGCTGTACGGCCGGATCCACGTGCCGGCGCCGCCGCAGCTGCCGACGTTGCCCTCCCGGCTTGAGCAGTGGACCTCAGAGTTGCAGCAGGCTCCGGCCGCACTGCCGCCGCGGCTGGTCGAGCAGGCGATCGCCCTCGGCACCGACCTGGCCGCCGATCCGGCGAGCAGCGGCACGCTCGTCCACACCGACCTGCACTACGAGAACGTGCTCGCGGCCGAGCGCCCGACCGGTTCAGAAACGCAGCCCTGGCTGGTGATCGACCCCAAGCCGCTGTCCGGGGACCCGCACTACGAGCTCGCGCCGATGCTGACCAACCGCTGGGACGAGGTCGCCGGGCAAGTTCGGGCGGCGGTGCGGCGGCGCTTCGACACCCTCGTCGACGTCGCCGGGTTCGACGAGGACCGTGCCCGGGCCTGGGTGATCGTGCGGGTAGTGCACAGCGCGGTCTGGGCGGTCGCGGATGGCGGCGTCGGCGGCGCGGACGCTCAGGAGTGGCTCACCCGGTGCGTGGCCGTGGCCAAGGCGGTGCAGGGGTAGGCGGCCCGCTCAGCGCTTGGTGCGGTTGGCGATCCACGCAATGACGGTGCGGCGGATCTCCTCCCAATACTCGAAGCCGTGTTCGGCGCCCTCGACCATCTTCAGCTTCGAGGGCACGCCCACCGCTCGGGAGATCCGCACAAACTCCGCGGACTGCGCCGGGCCCCAGGGCTGCTCGGCATTGGCGTGGAAAAGAAGTGAGGGGACGTCAGTGCGGTCCAGCGCGGCCGCCGGGATCGCGCTGCGGTAGCGGTCCGGGCACTCGACCGGCGTGCATCGCAGCAGCAGTCTGGGAACGACGGCGTTGTAGGCCTCGGGGTCCTGCTCGTAGACGGTCGACGGGTTCAACAGGCCGGACAGCGAGACGACGCCGCGGAACCGCTGCTTGCCCGATCCGTGCGTGGCCACCGCCGTGGCGATGTGCCCACCCGCCGAGGACCCGACCAGCACGACGCGCTTGCGGTCGACGTTGAAGTACGCCGCGTGCTTGCGCAGGTAGGTCACGGCGCGGCTCACGTCGAGGCGCTGCGCCGGCCAGGCCGCCTCCGTCGCGTAGCGGTAATTGACGGAGACGACGAGGAAACCCTTGCGCGCCAGCTCATAGGCCTGCGGCGCGAGGCCGGTGCGCTTGCCCATCTGCCAGGCACCGCCGTGCACCAGGACGACCGTGGCCAGCTTGCGGCCGTGCTGTCCGCGGGCCGACGACGGCGTGTACACGTCCATCGTCGTGGCGTTGCCGTACTTCGGGTAGTACTGGTAGGTCCGCCGCTCGACGCCCTGCTTCACGGTCTTGTGGAACAACGCCGCCGGCTGCGCGGACGCCTGCGTCGCGCCGACGGCCGCAGTCGTGGTGCCCTCGATGACGCCGCCCGACAGCAGGAGCGAGGTCGCAACAGCCACGGCCGCCGACCGCGCACGCAAACTCCGCATATCGCCCGAACCCCCCGACCCTGGCGTCACCCCGCAACAGGGATCTTGGACGGGTCGAACCGCGTGCGGGTTCCCCGTTGTCCGGTTTGTCACAACCCGGGCGCGCGCGGCGCCGCGGGTCGATCAGGGGCCGCGGTCGGGTTCGTCGCTGTGGTCGGGGTCGGTCTTGAGGCCGTCGCGGATGAGTTTCCAGTGGGCGTTGCGCCGTCGGGCGTTGTTCGGGGTCGACCCAGGGCGGCGGGATCATTTCGGGGTGGCCATCGGCGGCCATCCGCACTTCCCAGCCTTCGTGGTGGACCAGGTAGTGCTCGTGTTTGCAGACCAGGGCCATCTTGTCGATGTCGGTGCGCCCGTCGTGTTGCCATTCGGGGAAGTGGTGGGCTTCGCACCAGGACGCCGGGCGGGTGCAGCCCTCGCCGATGCACCCGATGTCGCGGGCGACCAGGGCGGCCCACTGGGCCGGGGTCGCGGTCCGGGACTCGCGCCCGACCGCCAGCGGCTCCCCGAGGGTGTTCGCCAGGATCGGGGTGATCCCGGCATCGCAGGCCAACCGTTGCAACGTCGCGAGGTCGAGGTCTTCCCCGGTCGCGGTCCGCGCGAACGGGTGCCCGCCATCGCCCTGATAGGTTGCGATGGCTGGCGGTGATGTGGACGTGCGGGCGGGCGCCCCGGGTCTTGGGCAGCTCACCCCAGCGCAGGAACTGCGAGCACAGCTCGAGCAGGGCGTCGTGGTTGCGCTGAGCCGGGGTGCGGGGGTCACGCTCCCCGTCCGCGGCCGGGCGCGGCGCGGCCAGCGGGTCCAGGGCGGCCTTGAGCATCGCCGCGCCCTCATCGGTCAGGGTGCCGCTGATCCGGTGCCGCCCGCACCCCAGATCGGTGATCGTGAGCCCGCGGGAGCGCAGCGCCTTCTCGGCCCGCTCCGGGTCCCCGTCGGGGTCGAGCACGGCCTCGATGTGGCGGGCCAGGCGGGTGATGTGCCCGGCGTGCAGGCCGACACCCTCGCGGAGCAGGAACGCCTCAGCCTCGGCGAACTCCCCCGCCGAGGCGTGGGGTTCGATCTTGCCCAGCCCCCGCGCGATCGCCCGCGCCTGATCGGGGTTGAGCTTCCCCGCCACCAGCTTCGCCATCGTCGCGGGCGCCTTGGTGGTGAGCATCGCCGCGGCCTTGACCCGCGCCTTGGCCTCCCCCGGATGCAGGGTCAGCTTCTTGCCCAACCACGCCGCGGTCGACACCTGCCCATCCCCGGCCGCCATCCCGCGCACGTCGGCCTCGCGCACCGCGCACAGCCGGACCGCCTCGGTCGCCGAGGACAGCCGCTCGGCCTCGCGCAGCACCCGGCTCAGGTCACCGTTCGAGGCAGTCCAGACCTCGTCCGCGGACAGCATCGCCGCCGCTTTGCGTACGTCCTCAGCAGCGTTGGCCAGCAAGGTCAACGCCTGATGTGCCCCCATGTCCGTCCCCACGGTCATACCAGGGATTGTACCATCATTCGAACTGATGTTCGACTGTTGTCAAGACCTCATTCGTCCCTCGAGTCACAACTTTCTGACGTACCGTCAGCGGGCCTAGGATCTGCGCCATGACGGAGAAGACGCGCCGCACCGCGCTGCTGGTCACCGCGGTCGCGCTGGTTGCCCTGCACGTGTTCCACGCCCTCATCCAGGGCGACGGAGGCTGGTGGGGCGAGCACGACAACGTCGGTGCCCTGTGGGGGTTCTTCGACCTCAGCTTCAACGATCCACTGCTGAGCGCCGGCTTGTCCGACTTCGCGGTCGTCGCCGTCCTGTTCGGCATCTGGATGTGGGCCGACCTGCCGCAAGAACAGCGGATGACCCCGAAGACCGGCGCCTGGCTCCTGTCGTACGTCGTGTTCCCCGGCCTGGGCGCGCTGCTCTACCTGCTCTGGCTGCGCCCAAATCACCACATCGTGACCGGCCGCCGGGAACCGGCGCGTGCCGGCTGAGATTCCCAGCTAGGTGAGGCAACCTGGGCGGGCACCCATTCCGTAGAGGTGGATGACCGAAGGGGGTCACCGGGGTGGGATCCGACCAGAACACGGCGTCGAGAGTGACTTCGCCGCGTTCGTACTGAGCTCGCAGCGCAGGCTGCGACGTGTCGCGTACCTGGTGTGCGGGGACTGGCACCGGGCCGAGGACATCGTCCAGACCGCGCTCGCGCAGGTGTACGCGCGCTGGGATCGGATCCGCCGCGAGGACGGACCGGAGGGCTACGCCCACCGCGCAGTGGTCAACGCCGCGATCGATGAGCGGCGTCGGCCCTGGCGGCGGGAGCACGCCACCGAGGTCCTGCCCGAACGGACAGCGCCCAGCGCCGACGACGGCATCACGCCCGCGGTCGTCGCAGCGCTGGCCACGCTGCCGCGCCGGCAACGGGCCGTGGTGGTGCTGCGCTACGTCGAGGATCTCGACGTCGAGCAGACCGCCGCGTTGCTCGGGATCTCCACGGGGACGGTCAAGAGCCAGGCCTCCAAGGGCCTGGCCTCCCTGCGGGCGCATCTCAACGGTGCCCCTGCCGACGCGAATATGGGTGAGACCGCATGACCGGACCTTTGGGACCGATGGACGACGACGGCGTGGTCGACCTACTCCGCGCCGCCGGGCACGGCGGCGCGGGACGCCTCCCCCGCCGACGTGAACCGCGCGATGACGGCAGGCAGGAAGATCCGCCGACGCCGGCAGTCGATGCAGGTGGTCGGCTCCGGGCTGGCGATCGTCGCCGTGCTCGGTGTGGGCATCACCACCGTGAGCGCACTCGACGGAGACGGCCGCGGCACGCCGGTGACCTCCTCTCCCGACCAGCTCGCCGCGAACCCTCCTGCGATCGCGACGACCGCCGCCGCCGCGCGCGAAGCGAACAACGCGTTGCTGCTCGAGGCGCTCGGCCCGGACTTCCGGATCAACACGCGTGAGGAGGGCCCGGGGGTGACGTTGCGCGAGAACACCGACTCCGCAAAGAGCCTGCCCAACGGCTACGACGTCACGGGGTCGGTCTGGGTCGGCGGTCCCGGCGACGGCTACACAGGCCTCGAGGACCTCTGCGGAGAGCTGGTCGAGGAGGGCCTGCGCCGCTCCGCCTGCGCCCCCGTGCAGACCACGGACGGTCGGACCGTCCAGGTGCAGACCCGCCAGTCGTTGCTCAAGGACGGCACCGTGGGGGGTGCCTACAACACGCTCCTGGCGTTCTTCGAGCGCCCTGATGGAACGGTTGCCGAGGTGCGCATGCAGGCAGCCGACGAGACCGCGGGAGCGAGCTGAGCGCGTCAGCAGATCGCTCAGGGATGGCTGGACGGGTACCGCGAACGGTTGGTCGCTCTCGCCGCGGACCCGCGTATCCAGTCGGGTCCGCGGGAGGGGTCGGCCGGCACGAACAAGGCGCAGAACCTGGCCGACTACCTCGTCGAGGACATGGGCGACGGCTGGATCCGGCGCGACGTGCGGGTCGTCCTCGACCTGGACAGCGAGCTGGCGTCGCGTCTCCCGAAGGGCGAGTACGAGGCGCGGACCGAGGCCGGGATCATCGACCAGGCCGCGTTCGACCAGGTGTGCAAGGCGCGACCGGGCTTGGAGCCGTGTGAACGACGTGAGCTGTCGGGCGATCGGACGGTGTTCTCCCGCAGTTGGTCCGACCGGGACATCGACGGGAACATGCAAGGCGAGAGCGCGGTGTATCGCGCGATCGGCGGCGGCAAGTACCTGCTGGTCACGGTCTCGGTCTACGGCAGCCAGATCTCCGAGGCGAAGCGCGATGCCCACGTGGCCACCCTGACCGAGTGGTACGCCTCGGTCGCGGAGGGCTTGCGCAAGGCGGTTACCGACGACCGGCTGACCTCGCTGGTGGTCCAGCTCGACAACGAGGACGCGGCCGCCGCCTAACACCAAGTTCAGCTACTCGATCGACACCCGCAACGATCCGACGTGCAACGAGAACCCTGAGATCAAGCGCGCGATCAAAAGTTCTACGCAGTCTCAGTGACCCAGTGCGCGGCCGCCCAGTGTCTTCACGAGCTGGGCGGCTGCGGGCCGAAGCCGCCGCGATCGGCTCCGGGTCCACGGTCCTTCTCGGCGCGCCAGGCGGCGTAGGCCGTCGGCAGGCACACCGCGCACGGCCGGTAGCCCACCTCGAGCGCCGTCGCCTCGTCGGCGAAGAAGACCCGGTGCTGGACGTAGCCGCCCCGGGCGATGGCGCGCAGCGCTGAGGAGCAGTCCAGCCGGCCGTAGATCTCGCTGCGGCTGTACCCGGCGAAGGTGCCCGGAGTCGGGCTGTCGTAGACCCCACCGGGACCGGTCAGCTGGAACATCGACACCTCGTCAGCTCGCATCGTGGAACACCAGTCCCAGCGCAAAGCGTTCGCCGGAGCGGACCGTCGAGACCCCGTGCCGCATGGGGGCGGCCGACCAGCCTCGCTTCGACTGTACGGGCCGGTCCCGGGTGGTGAACACCAGGCCGTGGCCCTGCGGGATCATCGTGGTCGTTGCGCGGGACTGCGCCCGCGGGCGTTGCTCGACCAGCACGAACTCCCCGCCGGTGTGGTCCTCCCCCGGCGCGCTGAGGTTGATCACGACCTGCAGCGGGAACACCTTGTCCCCGTACAGGTCGCGGTGCAGCGCGTTCCAGTCGCCGGCCCCGTACCGCAACAGGATCGGGGTCGGACGAGATCTGTCCGGCGGCGTGGCAGATCTCCAGCCACTCCTCGAGCGTGTCCGGCCACTCCGGCGTGCGGCCGAGCCGGGTCCACCAGTCCCGGGCGACCGGCAGCAGCCGCGGGTACCACTCGGCTCGCAGGCGAGCCACCGGCTCCGGGAACGGCTCCTTGAAGTACCGGTACTGCCCGGACCCGAACCGGTACCGCGCCATGTCGATCGTCGAGCGGAACAGCTCCGGCGTCTCGTACAGCGCCGCGATCTCCCGGCACTCCTCGACCGTCAGCAGCTGCCCGAGCTGCGCGCAGCCGACGGCGTCCAGTTCGGCCAGCATTCCGTCGACGAGCACCGTCACGCCGCCGCCTCCAGCGCCAGCAGCGTCGCCTTGGCCTCGCACTCCCCCGGCGTACCCGCCCGCCGAGCCGTCCGAGCGGACCACGCGGTGGCACGGCACCACGACCGACGAGCGGGTTGGTCGCGCACGCGGTGCCGACCGCGCGGACCGCCCGCGGGGTGCCCGCGCCGGCCGCGACCTCGGCGTAGCTCTCGGTGCGAGCCGTAGCCGATCCGGATCAGGTGGTCGAGCACCTGGCGACGGAAGCCGGCCGACAGCCGCCAGTCCAGCGCGAGGTCGAACGAGCGCCGGGTTCCGGCGAAGTACTCGTCGAGCTGGCGCGCCACCGGGTCGAGCCGGCCGGGCGCGCGCAGGATCCGGGGGCTCACCTTCGCGGCGAGGGCGGCCAGCACCGCGTCGTGGTCCTGCACCTCGAACGCGACCTTCATCAGGCCGGCGTCGCTCGCGGCGAGCAGGAGCGAGCCCACCGGGGAGTCGACGGTGCGGTAGGCGATGTCGAGCAGGCCCTCGGCCTGGGCCTGAGCCGCGAGGCGGGCGTGCAGCCGCGCCAGCTCATCGGTGTCGGTGTGCAGCAGGGCGCTGGGAAGCTCGGTGGCGTTCATCGCCGTGTCGTCCTCTTCGTCGTCGGGGTGGCGCCGTACACCTGGCGCAAGGTCTTCAGGCCGTCGGCCGCGGCGCGGCGGACGGCGTCGGCATTGCTGCCGGTGATCGCGGCGATCTCCGCGTACGGCAGGCCGGCGAACCAGTGGTAGGCCACCGCCTCGCGCTGGCGGTCCGGCAGTGCGCGCACGGCGGCCCACACGTCCGTCTTCATCCCGCCGGGCGAGCGCCGGCGGCTCCGGCGGCGCGCCGACCGCGATCGGGCGGCGGGCGTTGGCCCGGGTGACGTCGATCGCCTTGCGGTGCGCGATCGTCACCAGCCAGGCCTCGACGTTGGCGTCGGCGGCCAGCTCCGGGTACGCGCGCAGGGCGGCGACGAACGTCTCGGACCAGGCGTCCTCGGCGTCCTGCGGAGCCCAGCGATCGCGCGGCAGACCCGCAGCACCGCCCCGCCGTGGGCGGCGACGATCTGCTCGAACGGCGCCTTCAGCTCTGCTTGCTTCACACCCGGTAGACGATCAGGTCGCCGGAAACGTGAGATCGCCGGCCTGGTCGATGACCAGACCGGCGATCCTCGGTGCAGGTTTACTCGACGACGAGCGTCCCGCGCATGAACGGGTGGACCTGGCACACGAACGGGTATGAGCCGGGCGCCAGCTCGTCGGTGCCGTGCACCTCGTGGACCTGCATCCAGTCGACGAGGCCGCTGCTGAACCGGGTCGGCGCGCAGTCCTTGCCCGCGGTCTTGCTGTACGGCGGCGCCGTGCAGCCGGGGACGAGCTGGTCGATGCTGTGCGACGGCTGTCCCTGGATCACGTCGTAATTGGCGAACTTGAACGTCTCGCCGTGGTTGATGTGAACCTCGGACGGGAAGTACTGGAACCCGTAGGTGAACACGTCGCCCGGGTGCGCCTGCCCGGTGTAGTCCTCGATCGGGTCGGCCGAGGCATTGCCGGGGATCGCCGCCAGCCCGAGGCCGAGGACGAAGGTCGCGGCGAGGGCCCGGTAACGGGTGGTCTGCTTCATAGTGGCTCCTCTTCCGCTACGAGACCGAGTAGGACGGGAACGTCACTCGGGCGCCCTCGACGAACCGGGAACCCGGCAGACCGAGGACGAACGGGTGCGGCAGGCAGCCGGCGTGGGTCTGGAGACCGATCAGGACCCGCACCGCCTCACCCGCGACCGTCTTGTTGAACAGCGGCACCTGGATGGCCCCGCTCTCGAAGTACTTCGGCCCGAACGCGGACTTGTGACCGAGGACCCGACCGTCCTTGCCCGTGACGAGCACGTCGATGACCGGGTGCTCTGTCATGAGCGCGTCGCGGTAGTTCGACCTTGACCATCGAGGCCGCATTCTTCGGGGTCTGCTCGCCGATCAGGGTCGCGCGCGGCCCTTCGCCGGAGCAGTGCACCGTGCCGGCCTGGCGGGTGTTGTGCTGGAAGATCGTGATCTGCCCGGCGGCCGCGTCGACCTGGTGGAACGTCGAGGCGTCGCCGTTGCTGGGCCCTTCCTTGAACGAAGCCGCGGCGGACGAGGAACTCGCCTCCGCCGGTGCGATCGACCCGGCCACCAACAGGGCGGCCGCGATCGTGGTGATGCCGATCCGATGCATGCCTACTCCTGTCATGGCGTGTAGTCGGGTGCGGTGACGTAGTTCCAGAACTCGCGGCGGGTGCGTGGGCCGAGGATCCGGTTGCTGCGCCAGGTGGCCTGCTCGCGCGGGGTCATCGGGTTGATGATGTAGGCGTCGCGCATGGCCTGGACCTGGTCGGTGGAGATCTTGCCGCGGTGCGCGTCCGGGTCGAGGCCGTAGGCCTTGGCCGCGTTGCGCCCGAGGATGCCGTTGCGGATGCTCCGCTCCGGGTGCGACTTGCCGTCCGTCGGCCAGCTTCTTCACGTTCGGGTGCTTCTTGCGGTAGCTGTCCGGCGAAAGAGCGTTCTTCCGCGGGTCGAACCGGTCACCGTCGAGGCCGTAGGGCAGGTTGTAGAACTCCTTGGCCTCGGGGCTGAACTGCAGGGCCCGCATCGTGACGAACTGGGGCTGCGGGTTGCCGTACCAGATGCAGTCGGTGCCGAGCACGACGCGCTCCGGGCCGCACGTAGGTGATCAGCTTGCCCAGCAGGTGCGCGGCCTGGTCGGCGTCGTTCATGACGTTCCACCAGACACTGCCGAGCTCGGCGTACATGTTCACCGTGTTGCCGTGCTCCATGCCCGGCTTGACGAACAGCGTGGCGTCCCAGGCGTTCTCACGCAGGCTCTTGATGAAGGCGTCCACGCTGCGGTTCGAGGAGTTGACCTTCTCGTCGCCGGGGTAGGCGGTCATGTACTCGCCGTCGTAACCGCAGTGGTACGTGTAGAACTTGATGTCCGGGTTCTGCCGGCCGATCACGCCCATGTCGCGCGGGGAGAACTTGGCCGAGTCGAAGGTCCCGTTGAAGGCCAGACCCTTGTGGGTGCAGATCACCTTCGGCCGGTTGTAGCGCTCGCAGATCGTGCGGATGTGCTCGACGATGGCCATCCCGTTGTCGTCGTCGAACCACCAGCCGTTCATCGGCGGCGCGCTGCCCGATCGGCGGCGGGGTGCCGAACGCGGCGTCGCCCCACCCGCAGTAGAGCTTCCAGCCGTAGATGTCCATGTTCTTCGCGGCCTGTTCCATCCAGGCGAAGTCCTCGGCCTGGTGGATCGGGGTGATGCCGTCCTTGATGAACCCGCGGTTGGGCTGCGCGAAGGCGTGCATGAAGCAGCGCTCCGACTGCGAGAGGTGGTTCGCGAGGTCGACCGTCTCCTTGGCGTACGCGACCGGGAGGATGTTGGTCGCGTCGGGGAGGTTGGGCAGCGCGGTCAGCAGGCTGACCGTGGTCGAGGAGTCGAGGAACATCTCCTTGAAGTAGTGGTAGCGCCCGAGGTTCTCCATGGGGTCCAGCTCGCCGCCGAACCCGAACCCGCGAAGTTCGCCGTCCTCGACACCGGGCATCTGGCCCATGGCCTGCGAGGTCCACATCCGCAGGAACTGCTCGAAGCCGGGATTCTCGATCCGCCAGCGGCCGGCCGAGTCGAGGTGGTGGCCCTGGGTGTCGAGGATGAACTCGCCCGGCAGGTTCGCCAGCTGCGCGCCGGGGTTCTCCAGGTCGTCGGCCTCCTCGCCGGGGAAGCCGTCCGCCGCGAAGGCGTAACTGCCCCAGCGACCGGCGGTCACCGTGTTGATCGCCGAGATGCCGATCGCGTACGCGGCCGCGGTCCGGACGAACGAGCGGCGGTCCATGTTGAACTTGCGCCGGTAGTGCTCGATCTTCTCGTCCTGCAGCGCCATGATGTGCAGCTGATTGCGGGACGGGGGCTTGGGGACGTATTCGCCGTTCGACGCCGGCATGACGTCGATCGCGACGTCCTCGGGGACGTCCGGCCAGGTCTGCTTCCAGGGCAACTTGGGGGTCTTGCTCATCGAGCACGCTCCTCGCAATCGGCCGCCCGCCGCCCCCGGGGGAAGGGTCGGCGGTCGCGCGTGTAACGAGCGTCACAGGACGCCTGTCCCGAACTTGTCCCACCGGGTCCCGCCGGACAATCACGGACATTCCGGCGTGCGACTAACGGCTCAGTTCTTCGACGAACTGGCAGGGGTCGAGGGCCGTCCCGCCGATCGGCCATGGCGGGACCGCCGATCGGCGGCCTGCGGTGAGCGTCATCTCCGCGTGGTCGGGCGCTCGCTGGCGGGGAGCTCGAGCACCCGGGAGCGGCGCAGCCGCCACGACAGGTAGGCGATGCCCGCGCGGACGCGGCCGTAACCGTCCGAGGGGTCGAAACCGAGGTCGGCGATCAGGGCGTCGACGCGGGTCTGCATCGTGCTGTGGTGCACCCCGGCCAGGCGCGCGGCCTGGCGGGCCGAGGTCGACCGGATGACCACGTCGAGGGTAGGCAGGCCCCACGGGTGCTCGGCGACCCGGTCGACGAGCTCCACGTCCGGCTGGTGGGTGTCGATCCGGGCGTCGGCGAGCAGGTCGATCAGGCCGGCGTACTCGTCGGCGTTGACCACCGGGGTGCTCGGCGGGTCGCACAGCCGCAGCGCGAGCAGGGCTGTGCGGAACGAGTGGTGCAACTGGTCGACGGCGGTGGCGACGCCGATCCCGCACGGGCCCGCCATCACGGTCTCCGTGCCCGCCGGGAGCACCAGCACGTGCATCGGCCCGTACCGGGTCGCCACCACGTCCTCCGGGGCGGAGGGGTGCTCGGTCCAGATCGCGAACAGCGGCGCCGCCGCCACCCGGTAGTGGGTGCCGGGGATCAGGCCGAGCGCAGCCGAGGCCAGGTGGCGCTCCTCGACCGGGACCTCGTGATCGACCAGCACGCCCAGGTGGCGCCGGGCGTCGATGTCGCGGGGGCCGCGGGAGTGCCGCAGCCGGACGGTGAGCGCGAGCCGCTCCAGAATGATGGTGTCGTTGGCCTCCGGCTCGCCGTCGCGCTCCAGCCAGACCGTCATCCCGCCGCCGGCGTCGGCGCTGATCCGCTCGCTCGTCGTGCCGTCAGCGGCCAGCTCGCCGCGCGGGGTGACCCGCATGCACCGCGGCGGACGCTCGGAGGCGAACCCCGCGACGCAGCCGGACAGCGAGGCCGCCGCGGCGAGCAGGCCGCGGGTGTTGACCCCGCCGATGGACAGCTCGTCGAAACAGGCGATGACCCGCAGGGCCTGACTGGCCTGTGGGTCGAGCCGGGTGATCCGTCCGAGCAGTTCCTGCACGTCACAGTCCTTGTCGTGGAGATTCAGTCGTCGAGGATCTTGGCCAGCCAGGTGTTGCGGGCCCGGATCATCTCGCGTCCGACCGCGGTGTGCGGGGCGAAGACGTCGCAGGCGTGGAACGCCCCGGCCCAGACGTGCAGTTCCGCGTTGCCGCCCGCGCCCCAGATCGCCTGGGCGTAGGCGATCGCCTCGTCCCGGAAGATCTCGGCCGACCCGACGTCGATGTAGGCCGGCGGCAGGCCGGACAGGTCGGTGGCCCGGGTCGGCGCGGTGTAGGGCGAGACGTCCGGCCCGCCGCAGCGGTCGCCGAGCAGCGCCGCCCAGCCGGTCTCGTTGCTGATCCGGTCCCACACCCCCATGGCGTCGAACTGGTGCATGGACGGAGTGGCGCAGCGGTCGTCGAGCATCGGGTAGTCGAGCACCTGGGCCGCGAGCCGGGGGCCGCCGCGGTCGCGCGCGGCCAGGGCGACGCCGGCCGCCATCCCGCCCCCGCAGCTTCCGCCGCTGACCGCGAGGCGGTCGGCCCGCAGACCGAGCTCCTCGGCATTGCGGGCCATCCAGTCCAGCGCGGCGTAGACGTCCTCGCGCGGGTACGGATCCTGGTGCTCGGGGGCGAGGCGGTACTCGACCGCCACCACCGCCCAGCCGAACTCGACGACCCAGTCCAGGGCGAGCTCGATGCCGCTGAACCGGTCGCCGAACATCAGGCCGCCGGAGTGGATGAACAGCACCGCCGGGCGGGCGCCGACCGCTCCGTCGGGGCGCAGCACGGAGACCTCGATCGGGTCCCCCGCGTGCCCGGGGATCGTGTGGTCCTCGCGGGCGATGCCCATCTTGGCGAACAGACCGTCGACCGGGCCGGAGGCGTAGGACACCCGCATGAAGTCGAGCAGGTCGGCGGTGATCGAGGGCGGGAACATGCCCCCGACGATCGCCAGACCGGCCTTCAGCTCCGGGTCGTAACCGGGCCGGGCCACCGCGTCCATGTGCCGCCCTCCCGGTGTCTGGGACCCGCCAGGTGTAGCACCCCCGCCAGCCGCTGTGAAGGTTACGCAGCGTCGTGAGCGAGGATCTCGGGACATATCGAGGACGCCGATCGCCAGGGCGGCGCGGATTCGCAGCTCCGACCCGCCGGATGGCGGTTGTCCTCGGAGCTCACCCGAGGGAGCCTGGGAGCCCGCCACGCCCGCGCAGTCAGATCGCCCCAGCAGACTCGCCGGATTGGACGCACGTGTGAGAGTGCCCAGGCTCGGACCCGGCACGCCCGGCGCCGAACGCTCCGCACCACTGACCGTCCTCGCGGTCGACCCGGAGCCCCCTGCGCTCGCCCAGCTGATCAACGTGCTGCGCGCCGACCAGCGGGTCCGGGCCGTGATGTCCGCGGACAACGGCATCGACGCGCTCCGGATTCTGCGCCGCCACGAGGTCGACGGCGTCTTCCTCGACATCCGGATGCCGGGCCTGACCGGCATCGAGGTGGTCACCGAGCTGGCCCGCTACCGGCCGCCGCCGCCGGTCGTCTTCGTCACCGCGTCGGAGACGCACGGACCGCAGGCGTTCGAGCTGCAGGCGGTGGACTACGTACTCAAGCCGGCCCGCCCCGAACGTCTGGCGGAGTCGGTGCGCCGGGTGGCGGCCATGGCCCCGACCCGCGAGCCCGACCCGACGGACGACACCCCGGACGAGACGATCCCGGTCGAGCTCGGCGGGGTCACCCGGTTCATCTGCCGCAGCCAGGTGCGCTACGTCGAGTCGCACGGGGACTACGTGCGGCTGCACACCGCCGAGGGTGCCCACCTGGTCCGCGCCCGGATGGCCACCCTCGAAGCGCGCTGGGCCGACGCGGGCTTCATCCGGATCCACCGCAGCCACCTGGTGGCGCTCGCGCACATCACCGACGTCCGCCTGGCCGCCCGGGGCGCCAGCGTGGTGATCGGGACCGAGGAGCTGGCACTGAGCCGGCGCGCGGCCCGCGAACTGCGCGAGGTCCTGATGCAGCGGGCCCGGGCCGACGGGATCGCGCACTCCGCGGTGACCATGCACTAGTTCCCTGATTAGGGTCAGGTCATGGACCTCGGAACGTTCGGCATCTGGCAGCACACCGGCAACGCGAGCCCGGAGCTGGTCGCCGAGGCGGAACGCCTCGGCTACGGCACCTACTGGATCGGCGGATCGCCCCGCTCCCCGCTGACCCTGATCGAGGACGCGCTCGACGCCACGGAGACCATCGTCCTCGCGACGGGCATCGCCAACATGTGGGCCGACGATCCCGAGCCCATCGCCGCGGACTATCACCGGCTTGAGGCCAAGCACCCCGGGCGGTTCCTGCTCGGCGTCGGCATCGGTCACCCGGAGGCGGTCAAGGAGTACAAGTCGCCCTACGAGACGATGGTCGACTACCTCGACGCCCTCGACGCTGCGGGCGTACCGAAGGACCGGATGTGCCTGGCGGCACTCGGACCGAAGGTGCTCAAGCTCGCAGCGGACCGGACCCTCGGCGCGCACCCGTATCTGACCGACCCGCCGCACACCGCGGCCGCCCGCAAGATCGTCGGCAGTGCGCTGCTCGCACCGGAACACAAGGTCGTGCTGAGCACCGACCCGGACGAGGCCCGTGCGATCGGCCGCCAGACGCTGAAGATGTACCTCGGGCTGGTCAACTACTGCAACAACTGGCTGCGCACCGGCTTCACCCCCGAGGACCTCGCCGACGGCGGCTCGGACCGGTTCGTCGACACGTTCGTGCTCCACGGCGACACCAAGACCATCGCCGAAGGGCTGCGCAAGCACCTCGACGCGGGCGCGGACCACGTCTGCATCCAGGTCCTCGGCGACGTCTCCGCGGGGCACCGGGAAGCTGGCCGAGGTTCTCTTCTAGGTCTCGCCGAGGAGCAGTACCTCGCCGAGATCACCGTCCACGGTGATCGACTGACCCTCGCGGATGGTCGTCGTACCTTCCTTGACGTTCACCACGCAGGGGATGCCGATCTCGCGGGCGGCGATCGAGGAGTGCGACATCGGGCCGCCGACGTCGACCACGACAGCCGCGGCCTGGAAGAACAGCGCGGTCCACGCCGAGTCGGTGCCGTAGGCCACGATCACGTCGCCGTCCTCGAGCTCGACGGTGGAGGGGTCGCGCACGATCCGCGCGCGGCCGGTGATCCGGCCGGGGCTCCCCGGTGCGCCGACCAGGCGGTCGCGGGTGGAGTCCGACTCCGGCGGCGGCAGGACGCCGAGGGAGCGCCAGCGCTCGGTGGTGATCACCGAGACGCTGCCCTTGCGCGGCGTCGATCATCTCCGGCAACGGCAGGTCCTGCGCGAGCTCGTGGGTGCGACGTCGGCGCGCTATCCGCTCCCGGAGGTCCGCGACCGGGTTGTTCGCCAGCTCGTCGAGCAGTTCGGCCGAGCGCAGGAAGTAGACGTCCTCGGCGGCGGCGAGACGGCCACGCTCGACCAGGCGCCGTGCGGCCTCGCGGACCACGAGGCGGATCGAGTGCGTCTGCATCGCCAGCGGCACCTTGCCGTTCTCCCGCCAGCGCATGTGGGTCTCGGCCATGCCGAGCAGCCGGCCGAACAGGAACCAGCGTCGGCCGGCCTTCTGCCGCAGTTCGGCGCGGGCCTGCTCGCGGACCCGGCCGGGCTGCTCCGTGCGCGGGGCGGAGCCGGCGGCGGCGATCAGCCGGTCGAGGGAGACCGGGTCGTCGCGCCACGGACGGGCGGCGAGCTCGAACTCGTTGAAGCCGCGGAAGCCGAAGCGGTCGAGGAAGTCCTCACGCGTCAGGGTGCCGCGGGAGACCTCGCCGAGGGCGGCGGTCGCCTCCTGCATGTGGATGCCACCGAGCCCGGTGACCGCCGCGGTGAGCAGCCCGGGCGCGGCGTCGCCGGCGAAGCCTTCGGCCATCTCGTTGGCGCGCTTGAAGATCGGCGCCGAGATCACGCTGGCCAGCACGTGCGGGACCCGCGCCCGGGTGGCCTCGTCGGGGTGGGCGCGCAGCCTCGCGGTCAGGTCGGCGTCGCTGACGGCGCTCCAGTCGCGGAGCAGGTCGGCGCGCAGCTTCGCGTGGGCCTCGGCGCGGTCGCGGGCCGAGCGCTTGGGGTAGCTGCGCAGCGAGCGGGCGAAGTTGAGGCCGATCCTCGCCGAGCTCCAGCGGGGCTGGCGCCCTTGCTCGCGTCCTGCATCGGGGCGTTCGGGTCCTCGGCGACGCCGAAGTAGTCGCCGTAGACCCCGGCCCGCGAGTAGCCGGGCAGGTTGTCGGCCATCGCGGCCGCCGGCTCGACCGCGAAGGTGTACCAGCCGTAGAAGACCGCGTTCCAGGTCCACGGCCCGTGGTCGGTGGCGACGCCGAGCTCCTCGGCGAAGGCGACGCCGATCCCGCGCTCCATCGGGAGCCCGATCAGGTCCTGGGTGAGCGGGGTGATCGGGCTGGGCCACTGGTCGTTGGCGTTGGCGCGGGTGAACAGGGCGGCCTCGGCCGGCCAGGTGCACAGCTCGTCGTCGAGCTGGTCCTGGTACTGCTCCAGGGCGTCCATCTGTCCCTCTCGACCGCGCAATAAATCGGTAGCTAATATAGCGGTAATCGGCCCACCTCGGGAGACCACTGTGAAGCTCGCCGGCACCCACGCCCTGGTCACCGGGGCCTCGCACGGCATCGGCATCGAGATCGCCCGCGAGTTCACCGCCCGGGGCGCCCGGGTCACGGTGCTCGGGCGCGACAACGACCGGACCTTGGCGGTGGCCGCGGAACTGGGCGCCACCGCGATCGTCGCCGACCTGGCCGATGCCGAGCGTCTCGCCACGATCGTCGCGGAGGCGGAGGCCGGCCTCGGGCCGCTGGATCTGCTGATCAACAACGCGGCGCTGACCTCCGTCGCGCCGGCCCAGAAGGCGAGCGCGGCCGAGAGCCGGCTGATCATGGACGTCAACGCGACCGCGCCGATGGAGCTGTGCCGGCAGGCGCTGCCCGGCATGATCGCCCGCCGGCGCGGTCACCTGGTGAACGTCTCCACCCTCGCCGCCGTGAGCGCCGTGCCGGAGCTGTCGGTCTACGGGGCGAGCAAGGCGGCGCTGCACCAGTACACGGCGGTCCTGCAGCGCGACCTGAAGCGGACGCCGTTGGTGGCGACCCTGGCGACGCTCGGCGAGGTCGCCGGGACGCACATGATGGAGCAGGCCCGCCAATCGCCCCAGATCGCGGCCGTCTCCAAGCGGCTCTCCCGCTTCCTGCCGGTGCTCACCCCCGTCGACGTCGCCCGTCAGCTCGCCGACGCCGTCGAGCGCGACGCGCGCTACGTCACCATCCCGCGCCGGCTCGGCTCCGTCGTCACCATCCGGAACCTGCCGAGCACTCTGAACGACCTCGCCTTCCTCGGCATCAAGAACTGAAAGGCACACACCATGCGCGACGCCGTCATCGTCGAGGCCGTCCGGACGCCGGTCGGCAAGCGCAACGGCGGGCTGTCCGGGGTGCACCCGGTCGACCTGTCCGCGCACGTCCTGGAGGCGCTGGCCGCCCGCGCCGGGCTGGACCCCGAGCTGGTCGACGACGTGGTCTGGGGCTGCGTCTCGCAGGCCGGCGAGCAGACCTGGGACATCGCGCGCAACGCCGTGCTCGCGGCCGGGTGGCCGGAGTCGGTGACCGGGGTGACGGTGGACCGCCAGTGCGGCTCGAGCCAGCAGTCGGTGCACTTCGCCGCGGCCGGATTGATCGCGGGTCAGTACGACGTCGTCGTCGCCGGTGGTGTCGAGTCGATGTCGCGGGTGCCGATGGGCTTCTCCGCACAGGGACAGGACCCGCTCGGCCCGCGCTACGCCGCCCGGTACGCGGTGACGCCGAATCAGATCGTCGGCGCGGAGATGATCGCTCGCCAGTGGGGTCTCTCGCGCACGCAGTGCGACGAGTTCTCGGTCGCCTCCCACGAGAAGGCCGCCGCCGCCCGGGCGGAGGGCCGCTTCGATGCCCAGATCGCGCCGCTCACCCTGCCGGACGGCACGGTGATCGCGCAGGACGAGGGCATCCGGCCGGGCTCCACCGTGGAGACCCTTGGCGGGCTCAAGGCGGTGCTCAAGACGGACGAGAGCGTCATCACGGCCGGCAACTCCTCGCAGATCTCCGACGGCGCGGCCGCATTGCTGATGACCACCTCGGAGATCGCCCGGCAGCTGGGCCTGACCCCGATCGCGCGGGTGCACACCGCGGTGCTCGCCGGCGCCGACCCGGTGATCATGCTGACCGGGCCGATCCCGGCCACGCAGAAGGCACTCGCGCGGGCCGGGTTGCGGATCGACGAGATCGGCGCGTTCGAGATCAACGAGGCGTTCGCGCCGGTGCCGATGGCGTGGCAGCTCGAACTGGGGGCCGACGCCAAGGGGCTGAACCCCAACGGCGGCGCGATCGCGCTCGGTCATCCCCTCGGCGGCTCCGGCGCCCGGCTGATGACGACGCTCGTGCACCACATGCGCGACAACGGGATCCGCTACGGCCTGCAGTCGATGTGCGAGGGCGGCGGCCAGGCCAACGCGACGATCCTCGAGCTGCTCTGAACCCGGCGGCAAGCCACCGTTAGGCGTGACACGCCTAACGGTTGGCGCAGGCCTCGAGGACGTCGAGATCCCGCTCGGCGAAGAGCCGGTGCTGCCACTCCTCGCCGAGGACGGTCTTCAGGCAGCCTTCGACCGGGTAAGCCTCGGCCGGCGGGTACCCGGGGCCCTCGACCGGCTCGGTGCTGCTCTTGAGGCGTTCCTCGGTGAGCTCGGAGATCACCCGGCGCACCGTCGCCATTCGATCCGCGCGCAGGGCGAGCACCTCGTCGAGATCGGGGCGCGCGTCGCGATCCAGAATCACCCCGGGGTCGGGTTCCATCTCGTCGAACGGCAGGCCCAGCGGATGCCAGGGGCGCGGGTCGCCGAGGATCGCCCGGCCCACCCAGATGTCGGTGGCGAAGAGCAGGTGGCGCAGCGTCTGGATGAACGACCACTCGCCGTCGACACTTTCGTCCAGCAACTCCGGCGGTAGCCGGCGCGCGCGCTCGACGGTTCCGGCCCACAACGTCTCGACGATGTCCCAGCCCTCGCGGAAGCCGGCGACGTCGGTCGGGCGCATCTTGGCGCGGTTCGGGTACCGGCGGTCGAGCTCAGCCTCGACCAGCGGCCCGACGTCGATGCCGTTGATCGTCAGACTCTCGATGTGCCCGTCGATCTCGCACTCGCCGATCCAGGCGCCGCGCATCCGGACCTTCCAGAAGCTGCCCCCGATCGTCTGGACCTCACCGACCCGGACGTTCGTCACGGTCTGATTCAGGAACTCAGCCATACCGGAACCCTGACACGCCGCATGCTGGGGCGGCGTTCGGCCCTATCGATGGCCTCGAAGGGGCGGAATCGCGCCCCAGGATGCGTCAGGGAAGCTCAGGGCGGTCAGGGGAGGAAGTTGGGCGGGCGGCGGTCCTTGAGGGCGGCCAGGCCTTCCTTCATGTCCGGGTGGCGGAGCGCGGCGTTCATGTCCTCGACGGAACGGGTGTAGGCCTCGTCGAACGGGCCCCACGCGTCCACCATGATCTGACGCTTCATCATGCGCAGGGACTCCCCCGAGCTGCCGCGCGCGAGGTCGCGGGCGAACGCCGTCGCCGCGTCCAGCACCTCGTCGGCGGGGTGCACACGCTGCACCCAGCCGAGCTCGCGGGCGCGCTCGCCGTCGCAGACCTCGGCGGTGTAGAGCAGCTGCGCTGCGTTGGGGATGCCGACCATGCGGGGCAGCAACCAGCCCATGCCGTACTCCGCCGGCAGGCCGAGCCGGGCGAAGGAGGACGTGATCTTGGCGTCCGTCGCGGCGAAGCGGAGGTCGCAGTAGGTGGCGAGCACGAAAGCCGGCGCCGGCGCAGGCACCGCGGATCGCGGCCACGATCGGGGTCGAGATCAGCAGCGGCACCAGGTGGTTGCGGCGCAGGTGCTCCGGGCGCGCTCTCCGGGAAGGGCGGCAGCGGCAGCTTCGCCTTGGTGTAGTTGCCGCCGTCGCTGGTGATGGTGTCGAGAGCCTCGGAATGCGCGCCGGCGCAGAAGTCCTTGCCCGCGCCGGTGAGCACGACCACGCGCACCGCCGGGTCGGTGTCGGCGTGGTGAAGCGCCCAGCGGTACTCCGCCGCCATCCGGCCGGACCAGGCGTTGCGGCGCTCCGGCTTGTTGAGTGTCACCGTCGCGACGCCGTCGGCGGCGGCGTAGCCGAGCTCCTCGAACTCCTCGGTCTTCATGGTCTGAACTCCTGCGCGGTGAGGTAGCCGCCGGCGTCCACCCGCAACTGCATGCCGGTGACGTACCGGGACTCGTCCGAGGCGAGGTAGAGCACGGCGTGCGTGATGTCGGCGGCGTCGACGAAGGGCACGGGCATCGGGTGCAGCACCCCGAACTGCGGCTCAGCGTCCTCGCGGGTGGGGTGCTCCAGGTCGCGACGGAACTGCCGGTAGATCGAGTCGTTCGCCAGCATCGGGGTGTCCACGTTGGTGGGGTGGATCGCGTTGACCCGGATCGATTCGGGGGCCAGCACCGTGGCGAGTTCGTGCACGTAGTGCGCCAGCGCGCGCTTGGCGTACTTGTAGCCGGCCGAGCCCGGGCCGGCCTCGTCGTAGGCACGGCGCGGTCGCAGGCCGACCAGCGATCCGGTGGTGACGATCGAGGCGCCAGCGCCGAGGTGCGGCATCGCGGCGTGCACGGTATTGATCATGCCGACGAGGTTCACGTCGACGGTGTCGGTCCACGCGGCGATCGGCAGTTCCGCGCCGAGCGCCGTGATGCCGGCCTGGGCGACGACCACGTCGAGGCGGCCGAGCTCGGCCACCGCGGCCGCGACGGCCTCGCGCAGCGCCGCGCGTTCGCGGACGTCGACCACCGCCGCGACGACGCGGCGCCCGGTGGCGGCGACCAGCTTGGCCGTCTCGTCCAGCTCGTCCGGGGTCGCCAGCGGGTAGGGCACCGAGGCGATGTCGGCGCAGAGGTCGAGGGCGATGATGTCGGCCCCCTGCTCGGCGAGGGCGACCGCCTGGTGGCGGCCCTGACCGCGGGCCGCGCCGGTGATCAGCACGACCTTGCCCTCGACGCGGCCGGTACTCATCCGGGGGCTGCTCACGCCGGCGTCGGCTTTCCGGCGTCGAGCTTGCCCTGCACGGCGATGCCCTGATGCGCGATCAGCCAGGCGCCGCCGGTGAGCCGGAGCTGCCAGTCGTAGTTGACGGAGAAGATCCCGCGCGGGAACAGCACGAGCATCTTCATCCGCACGGTGGCGGTCTCGCCGTCGATGCGCGAGTGGAGGCTGGTCGGGTGGTGCGCGACCGCGACGGGGAAGGAGGAGTAGAAGTCGAGCAGATCGTCATGACCGGTGGCGACGCGGCCGTAGGTGTTCTGCGCATCGAAGACCCCGTCCTCGGTGTACAGCGCAACCACACCCGGCCAGTCGGCCTGGTCGCACAGGTCGGCGTAGCGGGCGGCCAGTTCGTGGATCTCGAGCTTGTCGCTCATCCCAGTACCTCTCCCAATGCAGTGCGTAGCAGCTTCAGGTCCTGCAGCTGGTCGGCCAGGTCCGGCTTGCGCAGCTCCAGGACGAGTTCGTCGGCGCCGGCGTAACGACCAGCCCGTTCCCGGATTCGCTCGGCCGGGCCGAACAATCCGATCGCGTCGATGTAGTCGTCGGTCACCGCGGCCTTGGCCGCGCTGCGATCGTCGGCGTACCGCTCGCGGACCGTCTCGACCATCGCGCCGAAGCCCATCGCCATGGCGGCGGCGGCGTAGAACCCACCCATGCCACCGAGGTACAGCGCGGACCAGCCCCGCTCCAGCCGGCGCAGTGCGTCGAGGTCGTCCCCGATCGCGACGGGGACGGTGGGCGCGGTCGCGACGACGCGTCCGTTGCCGGCCAGGCGCTCGCGCAAGCGGAACGCCCAGGTCGTGGTCGGGCGAGTACGGCGTCGGGATCCACCCGTCGGCGACGTCAGCGGTCAGCTGCTGGTTCCGGGGACCGAGCGCGCCGAGGTAGATCGGGACCGGGGGCACCTGGCTCGGAAGGGCCGTCCGTAGGGGGCGGTGCTCGCCGTGCGCGAGCTTCTCCCCCGCCAGCACGGCGCGGACGACCTCGACCGTCTCCCGGGTGCGCTCGACCGGCTTGGCGAACGCGACGCCGTGCCAGCCCTCGACGACGGCCGGGCCGGAGGTGCCGAGACCGAGCCGGAAGCGGCCGCCGGAGAGGTCCTGCAGCGTGGCGGCCATCGCCGCGGTGGCGGCGGGCGTGCGCGCGAAGACCGACGCGACGTGGGTGCCGAGGGCGATGCGGCGGGTCCGCGCCGCGCACCAGCCGAGCAGCGCGGCCGCGTCGACCCCCCAGGGCTCGCTGACCCAGAACCCGTCGTAGCCGAGGTCCTCGGCGGCGAGCAGCAGCGGCTCGAGCGCGGAGGACCCCGCGTAGCGGACCCGGACGGAGAGGCGCACCAGACTCACCTCAATCCGGCCGTAAAGTGACCGATTACACCAGCGTCACTGTTGGAGGCCGAGCGGAGGGAGCCGCGATGTCCGAGCCCGCGGCACCTGTGCCCACGAAGACGGCAGAGCCCAAGGCCGCCGAGGTGGTGGCCGCCGAACTCCGCCGCCAGATCGTGCTGGGCGAGCGGGCCGAGGGCGAGATGCTGCCCCCGAGGCGGAGATGGTCACCGAGCTCGGCGTCTCCCGCCCGACACTGCGCCAGGCGCTGCGGATCCTGGAGACCGAACTGCTGGTGACCGTGCAGCGCGGCCGCCGCGGCGGCACCCGGGTGAACCGGCCCTCGCCGAAGGTGGCCGGGCGCTACCTGGGCAACGTGCTGATGTTCCATTCGACGTCGCTGGACGACGTCCACACCGCGCGCCTGCTGCTGGAGCCGGCCGCGATCGGCGAGCTGGCCGCGCACCCGCCGAGCAAGGAGCAGATCGCCACGCTGCGGGAGCTGGTCGCCCAGACCCGTGTCGAGACCGACTTCGCGACACTGTGCGCGGTGGGCGGCCGCTTCCACACCGAGCTGGTCGCCCTGGCCGGCAACCCGGCGCTGACGTTGTTTCAGGAACTCGTGCAGCAGCTGATCGACCTGCACGCCGCGCGGTTCGAGAACCAGCGGCTGCGCACCCAGGAGCCCTCGCGTTCCAAGGAATCGCTCGACGTGCACGAGAAGATCGTCGACCTGATCGAGGCCGGCGACGTGGCCGGGGCCTCGCAGCTCTGGCGCGACCACCTCAACTTCATCCACACCCGCCTGGCCGCCACCGTCGACACCGCCAGCGTGCTGGACCTCGAGATCTGAGCTCACGTCAGGGCCGCCTCGGCCATCGCCTGGACCGCCGGCCGGTCGACCTTGCCGTTGGCGACCTTCGGCAGCACCGGCACCACGAACACCCGTCGCGGCCGCTTGTAGGGCGCGAGTCGCGGCGCGACCGCGGCGAGCACCTCCTCCGGGGTTGCGTCGGCCTCGACGAAGGCGACCGGGATCTCGCCCATCTTCTCGTCCGGCAGGCCGACCACCGAGGCGTCGCGCACCCGCGGGTCCTCGGCGAGCGCGGCCTCGATCTCCTCGGGGATCACGTTGAAGCCGCCGCAGATGATGATGTTCTTCAACCGGCCGGTGATGTAGAGGTAGCCGTCGGCGTCGAGGTGCCCGAGGTCGCCGGTGCGCAGCCAGCCGTCGGCATCCAGCGGGCTCGCGCCGGACTCGCCGCCCACGTAGCCCGCGGTGGTGGAGCGCGACCGGGCCCGGATCTCTCCCTGCTCCAGGGCGGCCGCATCGGTGCCGTCGGCCCGCACGATGCGCAGCTCGACGCCGGGCAGCGCGCGCCCGACCGAGCCGGGCCGGCGACGCCCGGCCAGCACGTCCTTGACGCTCTCCACGGTGATGCCGCCGAAGGCCTCGGTCTGCCCGTAGGCCTGCAGCACCGGGCACCTTGAAGCGCGCCTCGAACTCCTCACGCAGTGCGCCCGGCAACGGCGCGGTGCCGGAGCCGACGTACTTGACCCGGCCCAGGTCCTCGCCCGGTTCGAGGACGTCGAGCAGGAGGCGCAGCATCGTCGGGTTGAGGGTGAGGCTGTCGATGCCGTGCGCATCGATCAGGCGCTTGGCGGTGCGCGCGTCGAACTTGCGCAGCAGCGCGATCCGGCGGCCGACGTAGAGCGCGAAGATCAGCCGGACCACACCGGAGGTGTGCGAGAGCGGATTCGAGATCAGGTTCGGCGGCTTGTCCTCCCCGGCCAGCGGGGTGGGCGAGGTGTCGGTGCGGAACGCGGAGACCGTGGCGCGCACGCTGGACCATGCGCTGTCGTGGGTGAGCACGACGCCCTTGGGCGCGCCGGTGGTGCCGGAGGTGAGCAGGACCAGCGCGGGCTCGGCGCCGAGGTCGCGGGTGGGCGCGGCGTAGTCCCCTGCCTCGGTGCCCGGGTCGTCGACGGGGATCCGCGGGAACGCCACGACGGGGACGTCGACCACGCCCGCGCACGGGTCGTCGGGGTCGGCCACCACGGCGACCGCGCCGAGCGCGGCGACCACCCGCGCGACCTCCTCGGCCGGCGCCGCCGGATGCATGGGCACGACCGCGGCCTCGCGCGCCCAGACCGCACACGCCGCCGCCAGGAAGCGCTCGTCGTTGCCGACGCGCACGATGACGCGCTCCCCGGCCACCACCGCGTCGAGCCCGCGCGCCACGCGCACCGCGGCGGCGGCGAGCTGCCGGTAGGTCCACGGCCCGTCGTCCTCGACCAGCACGAAGCCGGCGTCCGGGGCCTCGGCCAGGCGCCAGGCCAGCAGGTGCGCCAGGGATCCACCCGGCTGACGCTCCGTCATCGCGCTGTGTACTTGATGGTCTTGAGCGCGGTGTACTCGTCCAGACCCTCGGGGCCGTTCTCCCGGCCCAGGCCCGAGCGCTTCATCCCGCCGAACGGGCACTGCCGGGTTCGTGTAGCCCGGTCCCCCGTTGAGGTCGACGCTGCCGACGCGCAGCCGGTACGCGAGTTCCATCGCCGCCGCGGTGTCGCGCCCGACGACGTGCGCCGTGAGCCCGTACGGGCGAGTCGTTGGCGACGGCGACCGCCTCGTCGTCGTCGGCCACCCCGATCACCACCGCGACCGGGCCGAAGATCTCCTCCTGCGCGACCGGCCAGGAGTTCTCGACGTCGGCCAGCACGGTCGGCAGGTAGAAGGCGCCCTTGAGGTGCGCCGGCAGTCCGGTCGGGCGGGCGGCGCCGCGCACGACCGTGGCGCCCTGCTCCAGAGCGCCGGCGACGTAGCGCTCGACCCGGTCGCGGGCGGCGATCCGGATCAGCGGGCCGACCGTGGTCGACGCATCGCGCGGGTCGCCGACCACGGCGCGGTCGAGCAGCGCCTTCAGCCGGTCCAGGTACTCGCTCCGGACCGAGTCGTGAACCAGATGACGGGTCGTCAGAACGCAGCCCTGGCCGGCGTGCGTGGTGACGCTGGCCGCGCCGACCCGGGCGGCGATGTCCAGGTCGGCATCGGCGCGCACGATCAGCGCGGACTTGCCACCGAGCTCGAGCAGGACCTTGGTCAGCCGCGGCGCCACCGACGCCAGGATCGCGGCACCGACGGCGTCCGAGCCGGTGAAGGAGACCAGATCGACGCGAGGGTCGGTGGTGAGCGCGACCCCGACGTCCGCGCCGCCGGTCAGCACGGTGAGCACGCCCGGCGGGAAGTCGGCGCGCTGCGCGGCCTCGGCGATCAGCAGCGCGGAGTACGGCGTGTACGGGGACGGCTTGAGCAGCACCGCGTTCCCGGCGGCGAGCGCCGGGCCGAGCTTCATCACGTTCTCCAGGAACGGGAAGTTGTAGGGCGTGATCGCGGCGACGACCCCGTAGGGCTCGCGGCGGACCACCCAGTTGCCGACCACGCTCGAGCCGTCGGAACGGGTGGTGGTCACCGGCGGACGCGGGTCGAGTTCGGGACGGGCGGCCAGGTCCGCCCAGTACTCCAGGTGCTGCAGCGGCAGACCGACCTGATGCCCGCGGGCGAGGGTGACCGGGCACCCGGTCTCGCCCACGACGATGTCGAGGAGATGGTCCGGCTTGGCCGCGAGCTCGGCGAGCAGGCGGTGCAACAGCGCGCTGCGCCCGCGCGGGGTCTCCCGCCCCCAGGCCCCGTCCGCTGCCGCGCGGGCCGCCACCAGCGCGGCCTCGATGTCGGCCGGGCCGGCGTTCGGGACGATGCCGAGAATTTCGCCGGTGGCCGGGTCGAGGATCTCCTCCTGCCCGGCCGGCAGGCTCAGCTCGCCCACGGGCCGGAGATCGGGACCGGCATGCCCGGCAGCAGGCCGTGGTCGGCGGGCGGCGCCGGGAACTCGGGCAGGCCGCGCTCACGGGAGGGCAGCCGGACGCGGAAGGTCCCGTACGACGTGCGCTCGCCGAGCTGGTTGGTGCACTCGATCCGGCACAGCACCTCGGGCCAGTCCCCCGAGGTGTCGATCTCGGTCACCGAGCCGGTCAGCTTCGTCAGGTCGCCGATCGTGTTGAAGCCGGTGATCTTGTCGTCGCAGGCGACGAGGATCGCGTCGTCGCCCATCCAGTCGGTGACCACCTGCGTCATCCAGGCGTTGCGGAGCATTCCGTAGTCGTACGCGCGACGGGCGCCGACCGAGCGGGCGTACTCGTCGTCCCAGTGCACCCGCATCGCGGAGTCCCAGGCACCGTCGCTGTTGCGGGAGTAGAACCCGCCCATCCGCTGCCGGTTCTTGTGATTCAGCCGGTACGGGTAGATCTCGTGCCGGCCGTTGCCCATGAGCCAGGCGATGATGTCGCCGATCACCATCGGGCCGCGGAAGCGGGTCTGCAGTTCCTCGCCCACCACGACGTCCTCGACGTAGCGCGTGTCCGCGCCGCGGATGGTCTCGGCCGCGTAGTGCGCGTCGACCTCGGCGATCTCGTCGTCGGTGTAGATGTGCTGCGGCGGCGGGCGCGGTCTGGGTCTTGTTGCGCTTCGCGGCGGTGTCCCGCTCGGCGTGCACGAAGTCGGCGTCCCAGATCGCGATCAGCTCACCGGCGTCGTTCCAGTAGACGCGGCGGCGCACCGAGAGCGCGGACTGCCCACCGAAGCGGGACTCCTTCGGCTCGATCGAGACGTAGAACCGCCGGACCCAGAGCCGGTCGCCCTCGCGGACGGGGGCGAAGAAGCGGATGTGGTCGCCGGCCCAGAACATGTGGACGCCGGCCAGCGCCCCCTTGCCGCGCCCCTTGTCCTCGGGACGCCGCGGGATCTCCGGCGTGAGACCGGCCCCTTCCAGGAAGCCGGGCGGGGCGATGACCCCGCCCCAGCGGCTGGCCGCGGCGTGGTCGGGATCGGTCCAGAGCGGGTTGTCGTCGCCGAAGCCGTTCGCGTAGTGGCGGATGCCGTCGCGGCTGGCCTGCTCGTTCCAGGTGGTCCAGCGGTCGTAGGGCCAGTCGAGGCCGATCTTCTCCCGGAACTTCTCGATGCCTTCGGGGGTCAGCCGCCCGAAGGCGAGGGGGTCGGCGGCCACCTCGGGTGCGGGATCGGCCTCACGCTCGACGCTCGTCGTCATGAATAAATCGTTGCATATTTAGCCGATTTAGCCAAGTGCAGCAACCGTTAGGCGTGACACGCCTTTGGGGGTTGCGGGTTAACGCGGGGCGGCCCTGCCGGCGCCCGCCAGCAGGGCCGATTGCACCCCGATACTTGCCGTGAAAAACCAGGTCAGGCCGCGTGCGGCGGCGGTGCGACGGCTTCGCCGCTCGGAAGAAGCGCGCCCCCGTCGTCGAAGGCGACGACGCCGTTGCAGAGCAGGTTCCAGCCCTGCTCCGGGTGCGGGGCAGCGACGAGGGCGGCCAGCCGCTCGCGCGCGGACGGCGCCGGACACCGGGGAACGTGATTGCACCGGGGGTTCTGCTTCATGGCCTACACCTCGATCCTGCTCAAGCGACTCTGCTCGCCCTCACATTCGACAATGAAGGCCGCCACGTGAGCAGGAGTAGTGCACTACTCCCTTTCGGCCGCGCCGCGCCGCATCCTGGGGCGGATTCAGCCCTTTGGCCGCGCCCGAAAGGGCGGAACACGCGCCCCAAGGTCGGGTTACCAGCGGACGGCCATCCCGGCGTCGACCGGGAAACTCACGCCGGTGACCAGGCGGGCCTCGTCGGAGCACAGGAAGGCGATGGCGGCGCTGACGTCCGCGGGCTCGGCCCAGGGCTCCGGCAGCACGTTCAGGTGCCGCGCGATGCGGGCGAACTGGTCCGCGCTCTCGGCGTCACCGGGAGTTGCCCCCTTGCCCGGCAGGAACAGCTCGTAGGTGGCGTCGTTGTGGACCATGTCGGTGTTCACCGTCGTGGGGTGCACCGTGTTGACGCGGATGCGGTGCCGGCCGAGTTCGAGCGCCAGGCCCTTCATCATCCCGACCAGGCCGTGCTTGGCGGCGCAGTAGTGCGCGCAGTTCTCGATGCCGCGCAGACCGGCCGCCGAGCTGGTCAGGACGATCGACCCGCCGTTTCCGCCGTCGAGCAGATGCGGGAGCGCGGCCTTGACGGTGAAGAAGACGCCGGTGAGGTTGACGTCGATCATCGTCGTCCACTGATGGGGCGTCAGCTCGGTGACGGGCGCGTACTGCGCGATGCCGGCGTTGGCGAGCACGATGTCGAGCCGGCCCAGCTCGGCGACGCCGCCGTCGACGGCCTTGGTCAGGGCGTCGAAGTCGCGCACGTCGGCCTGGGCGGCGACGATGCGCCGGTCGGTCGCCTCCACCAGCCGGACGGTCTCGGCCAGGTCGTCCGGAGTGGCCAGCGGGTAGGGCGCGGTGTCGATGTCGGCGCAGAGGTCGACGGCGATGATGTCCGCGCCCTCCTGCGCCAGCTTCACGGCGTGCGAGCGACCCTGCCCGCGGGCCGCGCCGGTGATGAAGGCGACCTTGCCCTCAAGGCGTCCCGTCATCGGATCTCCGGCTTCGTCGCCACTGCCCGGCTTGCCCTACTTGCCGATTCGTGCGACATCGGGTTGGTCAGCTGCGGATAGACCAGCGGCACCTCGCGGGCGGCGTGCGGCGACATCGACAGGGAGTCCCAGACCGCCTTCACCGTGCCCTGGATCGCCAGCGGCGGCTTCTCGGCCAGCCGCGCCGCGAGCACCTGCGCGCGGGCCCACAACTCGGCCTCGCCGCCGGCGACGATCTCGCTGACCAGCCCGATCGAGTACGCCCGCTGCGCGCCCATCCGTTCGTCGAGCCCGAACAGCGCGATCCGCATCGCCTCCCCCAGCGGGATCCGGCGCGCGAGGCCGGCCGGCTCGAGCGCGGAGAGCATCCCGTAGGTCGTGTGCGGGTCGAAGAACGTCGCGTCCTCGGAGCAGATCACGACGTCGGCCTCGTTGATCCAGTAGAACGCGCCACCCGCGCACATCCCGCCCACCGCGCAGATCAGCGGCTTCCAGACCCGGTTCTGCTTGGCGCCGAGGAAGAACCCGGGGTCGTCCGCACTCCACGGGTTGGGGTGACGGGTGCGGCCGGCCTTGCGGTCGACGCCGGTGGAGAACGCCCGGCCGCCGGCCGCGCGCAGCACGATCACGCGCACGTCCTCATCGACGCGGCAGCGCTTCCAGATCTCGGCGAACTCGTCCAGCATCCGCTGGTCGAAGGCGTTCATCACCTCGGGCCGGTTCAGCGTGATGGTCGCGACGCCGTCGGTCACGTCGAAGAGCACCGTTTCGTACGTCACCGCTTCGCCTCCTGTGGTTCCCGCGGCAGGCCCAGCACCCGTTCGGCGAGCATCGTCTTGAGAATCTCCTCGGTCCCGCCGGCGATGCGGTAGCCCATGCTGCCCATCAGCCAACGGTTCCAGTTGTAGGTGCCCCAGTCACCGGTGTCGGCGACGAAGGCGGGGCCGAGCAGTTGGGCGGCCAGGTCGCCGATCAGCTTGTAGTTCGTCGCCAGCATGACCTTGTCCATCGCCCGCTCGGCCCCGGTGAGGGTCTGCTCGGGGATGGCCTGCATGCGCTGCTGCTGGAACCGCGCCACCTGCAATCGGGAGTGCAGCGCCACCCAGGCGTCGCGGACCTCGGGGTCCTCGCTCTGGCCGGATCGTTGCGCCAGCGTCCGCAGCAGTGCCATCGCGCGGGCGTTCATCTCGTGCGAGCGGTCGCCGACCGCACGTCGCTCCCCCGCCAGCGCCTCGGTCGCGACCTTCCAGCCCGAGCCCTCCGCGCCGAGGCGCAGCGCGTCGTCGAGGACGACGTCGGAGAGGAACACCTCGCAGAAGCTCGCGCCGCCGGTCATCTGGCGCAGCGGCCGGACCTCGATGCCGGGCACGTTCATCGGCACCAGGAACATGGTCAGGCCGCGGTGCTTGGGAGCGTCCGGATCGGTGCGGATCAGCGCGAGCCCGAGATCGGCGAAGGTGGCGTTGGAGGTCCAGACCTTCTGCCCGTTGACCCGCCACGCCATCGCCCTGGCGCACGGCCTTGGTCCGGACCCCCGCGAGGTCGGACCCGGCCTCCGGCTCGGAGAACAATTGGCAGGCGACGGTCTCGCCGCGGTGCAGCGGCACAGCGTGGTCCGCGATCTGCTCCGCCGTACCGGCGGCGATCAGCGCGTGGCTGACCGTGCCGAGCCCGATCCGCAGCGGGTTCATGTCGGGGACGTCGAACTCGGCCTCGAGCGTGCCGGTAAAGCCGGTCGAATTCCGCGGGCAGACCGGCCCCGCCGTGCTCGACCGGTCCGGTGATCCAGCCGAAGCCCGCCGCCCAGCGATCGCGCTGCCAGTCGAGCGCGGCCTGGGCCTCGAGGCGCTCCTGCTCGTCGGTGGTCTCGTGGAACAGGGCGAGACGCTCCTCGCCGGACCCCCACTCGGTCGACACCGGGCCGCGCCGGGGCCGGCGCGCAGCGAGGAACTCCCGCACCCGCGCCGCGAACTCGGCCTCGGTCACCGCCTGGGTCAACTCAGGCCCACGTGGATGTTCTTGGTGCGGAGGAACTCACGCAGGCCCTCGATGCCACCCTCGGTGCCGCGCCCGCTGGCCTTCCAGCCGCCGAACGGCGCGGACGGCGGCAGGCCGGCCAGGCCGTTGACCGAGACGTACCCGGCGTCGAGGCGGTCCGCGACGCGGTGCGCCCGGGCCAGGTCGGGGGTCCAGACGTAACCGGCCAGCCCGTACCGGGTGCCGTTGGCGATCTCGACGGCCTCGTCCTCGTGGTCGAACGCGGTCACCCCGAGCACCGGGCCGAAGATCTCGTCCTGGGCCAGCGGGCTCCCCGGGTCGACGTCGGCGAACAGGGTGGGCTCGACGTAGGCCGGGCCGGGACCCCGCCTGCCGCCGGCGACGAGCCTTCCCGAACGTTGAGCGGTCGCGCCGTCGACGACGCCCAGGATGCGATCGGCCGCCGCGACGTCGACGACCGGCCCCATCGAGGTGTTCGCGTCGAACGGGTCGCCGAGCCGGACCTTGGCCAGCTGCGCGGTCGCGGCTTCGAGCACCGCGTCGTGGATGCCGCGCTGCACCAGCAGCCGGGTCGGCAGGAAGCAGCCCTGCCCGCTGTTCTGCACCGCGCCGAGCAGGGCCGCGAGCTTGCCGACGCGCACCGGGTCGGCGTCGTCGAAGACCAGCGCGGCGGACTTGCCGCCGAGTTCGAGCACGCACGGAATGAACCGGGCCGCGGCCGCGGTCGCGACCGAGCGGCCGGCGTTCTCGCCGCCGGTGAAGCTGACCATGTCGACCTGGTCGACGATCGCCGCACCGACGTCCCCGGCGCCGCCGAGCACCGAGAGCAGGCCTTCGCCCAGGATCGCCGTCCTGCGTCAGGACCTCGGCCAGGCGAACCGTGGAGAAGGGCGCGAGCTCGGACGGCTTGAGCACCACGGCGTTGCCCGCCGCCAGTGCCGGGGCCAGCTTGAGCGCGGCGGCGATGACCGGGCCGTTCCACGGGATGATCGCGCCGACCACGCCGTGCGGCGCGGAGCTGGTGTAGTCCAGCACGTCACCCGGGGCCACCGGCGCGACGAGGCCGGCGAGCTTGTCGGCCCAGCCCGCGTAGTAGGCGAACCACTCCGCGGCCTGCAGCACGCCGGCCTTCGAGGCCCGCAGCGGCATGCCCATCTCGAGCGTGACCAGCGCGGCGAGCTCGTCGGCGTTCGCGCGGATCGCGCCCGCGGCGGCGAACAGCGCGTCGCGACGCCAGGCCGGCGTCCGCCCCCACGACGGCTGCGCCTTACGGGCGGCCGCCACGGCCTGCTCGACCTGGTCGACGCCGGCGAGTCGATGCGTCCCGAGGTCGCTGCCGTCACCGGGGTGGACGTAGGCGCGCTCGGCGCCGGTGCCGTCGGTGACCGCGCCGCCGAGGAAGCAGCTGCCGGCCGGGAGCATCGTTCTGGCCTGCGCTGCGGTGTTCGATTCTGAGGGCACGTCAGATCCCCAGCCGGTCGGCGAGCTGCGCGCGGTGCTGACGCGGGGTGCCGAAGAGGATCTCGGTGCTCTTGGCCCGCTTGAAGTACAGGTGCGCGGGATGCTCCCAGGTGAATCCGATGCCGCCGTGGATCTGGATGCTCTCGGCCGCGGCATGCGTGTAGGCCTCGGAGCAGTAGGCCTTGGCCAGGCTGGCCAGCACGCCGACCTCGTCGCTGCCCTCATCGATGGCCCAGCCGACCGCGTAGGCGGCGGAGGTGGAGGATTCCACCTCGAGCAGCATGTCCGCGCACTTGTGCTTGATGGCCTGGAACGAGCCGATCGGGCGGCCGAACTGCTCGCGCACCTTGGCGTACTCGACCGCCATCTCCAGCACCCGGCGGGCGCCACCGGCCTGCTCGGCCGCGAGCGCGGCGGCGGCGAGATCCATGGTCGCGGCCAGTGGAGCCGCGGCGCCGCCGTCCTCCCCGACCAGGCGGGCCGGGGCGCTCTCGAAGACCAGGCGGGACTGCTTGCGGGTCGCGTCCAGAGTGCCCATGGCCTCGCGGGTGACCCCGGCGGCGGACGGATCGACCGCGAACAACGAGGGCCCGGCGGCCGTGCGGGCGACCACCAGCAGCAGGGTCGCGACGTGCCCGTCCGGCACGAACAGCTTCTCCCCGGTCAGGCGGTACCCGGAGTTATTCCTGTCCGCCGAGGCCGTGACGTCCTCCGCTTTCCAGCTGCCCTTGGCCTCGGTGACCGCGAGCGCGGCGATCGTGGTGCCCTCGGCGATCCCCGGCAGGTACTCCGCGCAGGCCGCCTCGTCGCCGGAGGTGAGCAATGCGTTGGCGGCCAGCACCACCGTCGACAGGAACGGCGCGCACAGCAGGGCGCGGCCCATCTCCTCCAGCACGATCTGCAGGTCGACGAACCCGGCGCCGGAGCCGCCGTACTTCTCCGGCAGGGCCAGCCCCTGCAGCCCGATCTGACGTGCCATCAGGGACCACACCGACGGGTCGTAGCCATCGGTGGTCTCCATCAGTGCGCGGACCTCGGTCTCCGGGGAACGCTCGGTGAGGAACCTCCGGACGCTCATCCGCAGGGCGTCGTGCTCTTCGGTGAACGCGAAGGTCGCGGTCATCGGCTGCTCCTCGTTGTTACCGGTGGACCGCTGCCGGTCGCGGGCAGCCCCAACACCTTGTCAGCAATCGTGGTGCGCTGGATCTCGGACGTGCCAGCGCCGATCGTGCTCGCCCGGGTGCGCAGGAAACCGCGCAGCCAGTTCCCGTCCTTTCCCAGCGCCGGGTCGGCGGCATCCAGCTGGCCGTGCGGGCCGAGCAGGTCGACCGCGAGCTCGTGCAGGCGCTGCTCGAACTCCCCGTGCTGCAGCCGGATCACCGAGGCCAGCGGCCCGGGCTCGCCGCCCTCCAGCACCCGGGCGAGCACGCGCTGCCCGCTCCACTCCAGCAGGCGGGCGCCGGTGACGGCGCGGGCCAACCGGTCGCGCACATAGGGGTCGTCGGCCTGGCCGCGACGGCGAGCCAGGTCGAGCAGGTCGCGGGTGACGCGCTGGTAGCGCATCCCGGCCGCGGACAGCGACGTCGAGCGCTCGTAGCCCATCGTCGCCCGGGCCGCGGCCCAGCCCTCGTTCTCGGCGCCGATCCGATGCGCCACCGGCACCTCGACGTTGTCGAACTCGACCTCGGCGAAGTGGGCGCCCCCGGTCATGTCCCGCAGCTTCGACGCCCTGACGCCCAGGGCGTGCATGTCGACGGCGAGGCAGGTGATGCCCGCGGCCCCCGATCCGGCCGGGCCGGTGCGCGTCAGGCACAGCATCCAGTCCGCGAACGCGGCGCTGGAGATCCATACCTTGCGCCCCGTGACGCGGTAGACGTCCCCGTCGAGCACCGCCCGGGTGCGCAGGGACGTCAGGTCCGAGCCGGCGTCCGGCTCGGAGAAGCCCTGGCACCACAGCTCGTCGTAGCGCAGCAGCGGCGGGATCCAGCGATCGCGTTGGGAGTCCGTGCCGCGGGCCAGGATGGTCGGCCCGACGATGGTGGCGATGTTGTTCGGCGGCACCGGGACGCGCGCCAGTGCCATCTCCCGGTGGTAGACGGCTTGCAGCGGCAGCGGCAAACCCATCCCGCCCCAGCGCGGCGGCCAGCCGGGGCCGGACCAGCCATGCTCGAAGAGCGTCGCCTGCCACGCCTTCTGAAAAGCGAGGCGTTCCGCCGGGTCGCGCGGCATCCGGCCGGGGTGATGGACGGCGAGGAAGGCTTTCAGCTCGGTCGCAAGCTGATCCGCCGTCAGGCCGCTGCGACCGGTCACGCCGACCAGACCAGGGGCAGGCGGTCGAGGCCGAAGACCCCGCCGGCGTGGAGCGTGACCGGCTGGTCCGGATCGATCGCGTAGTCGGGGATCCGCGCATGCCACAGCTCGATGGCAGTCGTGAGCTCGTCGCGCGCCAGATGCGAACCGGCACACCGGTGCGGGCCGGCGCCGAACGCGAGGTGGCGATTGCTCGCACGGTCGAAACGCACCGTCGCCTCGTCAGGGAACTCGTCGGGGTCCTGCGCGACCAGCGCAGTGGCGAGCAGCACCCGCTCCCCCTTGAGCATCTGCACGCCCGCGAACTCCAGGTCGTGAGTGACCGTGCGCGCGGGATTGACGAAGGAGTGCACGCGCAGCAGCTCCTCGACCGCGCTCGGGATCAGGGCCGGGTCGGCCACGAGCTGCCGGCGATGGTCCGGACTAAGTGCGAGGAAGCGGAAGCACCAGGACAGCGCGGCCGTGACGGTGTCGAGGCCGGCGATGAACAGCAGGAAGCAGAGGTTCTGGACTTCGTCGGTCTCGATGGGCCGGCCGTCGATCTCGCCCGCCAGCAGGGCGGAGACGACATCGTCGCGCGGGTCGGCGCGGCGGGTGCTGATCAGCTCGCGCAGGTAGTCGTTGATCTCGATGCCGGCCTCGCGGCGGGCCTCCGGCTTGTCCTGGGAGTGCAGCAGCTGGTTGTTCCAGGCCACGAACTTCGGTGCTTCGTCGACCGGCAGGCCGAGGATGTTGGTGAAGATCCGGGTGGGGAACGGCTCGGCGAAGTCGGCGATGAACTCCACCCGCCCGCGGTCGACCAGCCCGTCGATCAGCGCGGCGGCGGTCTGATCGATTGCGGCGGTGCGTGCGGTGACCGCCTTCGGTGCGAACAGCGGGGCGATCACGCGCCGGAACGCGGTGTGCGCCGGCGGGTCCAGCTCGAGCGGGTAGAGCTTCTCCTTGCGCGAGACGTGCGCCGGTATGCCGGTCGATGCACTCGAGAACGACGCCGACTGCTGATACGCGGCGCGGATGTCCTCGGCCCGGGTGAGGATCCAGTAGCCGCCGTGGCTGGGTGTCCACCACACGCGGGCCCCGCGCAGGCCGCGGTAGGCCGCGAACGGGTCGTGAAGGAAGTCCGCCCCGAAGACGTGGTCGACCTCGCGGACCAGCTCGGCCGGGACGTGGTCGGGACGCGCGCTCATCTCTTGTCCTCGTCCTGCGCCTGCTGATAGAGCGGTCGCGTGGGGCCCGCCCCGGCCCGGTCACGGGCGGCGGTGAGCAACGCGAGCCGCTTCTGCGCGGCGTCCCGATCCGCATCCGGGGCCGGCGCAGCGAGCGTCGCGGTGATCGCCGCGATCTCGGCGTCCAGCCGCTCGATGGCCTCGTCGATCGTGAGCAGGTCCAGGTCGGACCAGTCCGAGGCGTTCGGGTCGGGCTTGCCCATCAGCCGGCCCGCGGGAAGTTGAACAGCTCCCGGCTGTTCCACTCGACGATCCGCGCGACCTCGTCGTCCGGGATGTCGGCGAAGACCTCGAGCGCGCGCTTGCGGCTGTTGGGCCAGTTGGAGTCCGAGTGCGGGTAGTCGCACTCCCAGGTGATCCGGTCGATGCCGATCTCGTGGCGGTTCTTGAGCCCGTGCACGTCGTCGATGAAACAGCCCCAGATGTGCTTGCGGAAGAGCTCCGACGGCGCGATCGCCTGGTTGACGTTCTGGTACCAGCGGTGCCGGTCCCAGACGTAGTCCGCGCGCTCCAGTATGTAGGGCACCCAGCCGATTCCGCCCTCGGCCAGCGCGATCTTCAGCCGCGGGTGCCGGTGGAACACCGGGGAGAAGATCAGGTCGGCGGCCGCGAACATCGAGTTGCAGCCGAACAGCGTGATGGTGACCGCGAACGGGGCGTCCGGCGCCGTGGTGGGGGCCTGGCCCGAGGTGCCGAAGTGCAGGCACATCGGCAGGCCGGTCTCCTCCGCCGCGGAGAACACCGGATCCCAGTGGTCGGTGTGGAAGCGACGGCAGGCCGAGCGGCACCGGGTTCTCGGTGAACGAGATCGCCTTGGCGCCCGCGGGCGGCCACCCGGTGGATCTCGGCGACGCAGGCCGGCACGTCCCACAGCGGCAGGATCGCGATCGGGATGAAGCGGTCGGGGGCGGCGGCGCACCACTCGTCGAGCATGAAGTCGTTCCAGGCCTGCACGCACAGCAGCGCCAGCTCCTTGTCCTCGCCCTGGAGGAACACCGTGCCGGCGAAGCGCGGGAAGGACGGGAAGCAGATCGCGGCCTGCACGCCGTCGAGGTCCATGTCGATGACCCGGGCCTCGGGCTCGTAGCAGCCGGGGATCATGTCGGTCGTAGCGCATCGGCTCGACGCCGTACTCCTGCGGCGGCTTGCCGGCGACCGCGTTGAGGCCGATCTGCGGGTACTTGCGTCCCTCGTAGAGCCAGACGTCGGAGATCTGCCCGTCCGCGCCCTCGACCTGGATGATCCGCGGGCCGGCGTCCCGGTACTTCGCAGGGAGCCGGTCCTGCCAGAGGTGGGGCGGCTCGACAAGATGGTCGTCGACCGAGATGAGCTGCATGTCGTCCCGGAGCGGCATCCGCGTCACCTCGCGATTGCGGTGTTGTTCAGAGCACCGGTGGGTTGCCCCGACTTCTTGGTCGCTTTATCTTATACCGAATTATTCCCACGGCAACCCGGAGGACCCCGTGCAGGACGCCCCCACCGCGGGTCTCAGTGCCCTCGTCACCGGCGGCGGGTCCGGTCTCGGCCGGGCCTCGGCCACCCTGCTGGCTGAACGCGGCTGGACGGTCGTGATCGCCGACTTCAACCCGGCCGCGGCCGAGGTCGCCGACGAACTGAGGGGCTCCTTCGTCCAGACCGACGTCACCGACGAGACGCAGATGCGGGCCGCGGTGGACACGGCCGCCCTGGCGGGCACGTTCCGCGCGGTCGTGCACTGCGCCGGCGGCGGATCGTCGCGGCGGACCATCGGCCGGGACGGGTCCTACGACTCCGCGCATCCGCTCGACGAGTTCGCGCGCGTCGTCACCCTGAACGTGGTCGGGACCTTCAACTGCGTGCGACTGGCCGCCACCGCGATGTCGCGCAACTCCCCCGATGCCGACGGGTGCCGAGGGTCGATCGTCAACACGGCCAGCGTGGCCGGCGTCGACGGCCAGATCGGGCAGGCCGCGTACGCCGCCGGCAAGGCCGGGATCATCGGGATGACGTTGCCCCTGGCCCGCGACCTGTCCGCGGCCGGGATCCGGATCAACACGATCGCGCCGGGCACGTTCGCCACCCCGCCGATGCTCGCGGCACCCGAGGGGCTGCGGGCCTCGCTGGGAGCCAGCGTCCCGTTTCCGAAGCGGCTGGGCGACCCGGCAGAATTCGCGTCGATGGCCTACGAGCTGCTCACCAATGCGTACATGAACGGGGAGACCGTCCGCCTGGACGGCGCCATCCGGATGCCGCCGAAGTAGGGGAGAACGCGATGCGGGTGAAGGTCGACCGCGAGGTCTGCCAGGGCAACGCGCGCTGCTTCGCGCTGGCGCCGGAGGTCTACACGCTCGACGACGAGGGCTACAACATCGGCGGCGAGTTCGAGATCCCCGACGAGCTCGGCGAGGCGGCCTTCCGCGGCGCCGGCGAGTGCCCCGAGCGCGCCATCAAGGTCTTCTTCGAGTAGAGCCGGCTGCTACCAACTGCGCCGATAGTGGAGTTGGCAACCGGTTCCTGACGCCGGAGCGGTTGATAGCTCCACTATCGGGGGAATGATCGACCGCGGGGGAGGCCCAGCACCTGGTGGGCGACGAGGTCCTTGAGCACTTCGGTGGTCCCGGCGGCGATGGTGGTGCAGCGGGTGAACAGCCAGCGCCAGGCGAGGTCGTCGCGCAGCCCGGTGACGGCGGGCAGGCCGGCAAGGTCGAGCGCGGTCTCGGCCAGCGCGCGGTCGGTCAGGCCCCAGGACAGCTTGATCAGGGCCTGCAACCCGGCGGTGTCCTCCCCTTTCTCGGCGCGGGCAAGTGTCGCGCGACCCAGCTGGCCGAGCACGCGGGCCTCGATGTAGCGGCGCATCACCTCGTCGCGGTCGAGCGGATCCAGGTCGACGGTGGCGAGCGCGACCTGCTTGGCTCGTTGCTCCAGCTCGGCTGCTCGGGAGAGCACCCCGGTGCGCTCGTGGACGAGCGTGCGCACCGTGACGCCCCAGCCGCCGTGCAGCGGGCCCATCAGCGCCGACGCCGGAGCCTGCACGCCGGTGAAGAACACCTCGGCGAACTCGGAGTCGCCGGAGATCATGCGGATCGCACGGCGCTCGATGCCGGGGCTGTCCATCGCCACCAGCAGGACCGAGATGCCTTTGTGCTTGGCCGCGTCCGGGTCCGTGCGCACCAGCAGCATGCAGTGCGTGGCGTGCATGCCGTGCGAGGTCCAGACCTTCTGGCCGTCGATCACGAAGCCGTTCTCGAAGCTGCCGTCCAGCGGGCGAGCGCGCGTGCGCAGCCCGGCCAGGTCGCTGCCCGCCTCCGGCTCGCTGAAGCCCTGGCACCAGATCTCGGAGCCGTCGAGGATCCGCGGCAGGCTGGCCCGCTGCTCCGGGGTGCCGAACTCCATCAGCGCCGGCCCGACGTTGGCCAGGCCGAGGATCCCCGCAGGGATCGGCACCCCGGCCGCCGCGTACTCGGCGTCGCACGCGATCCGGTCGGCGACGCCCAGGCCGCGCCCGCCGTGCTCGAGCGGCCAGCCCGGCGCCACCCAGCCGACCCCGGCCAGCCACCGCTGGGCGGCGTGCATCTGCTCGAAGGAGGCCTCGCCGCCCACCCGGAGCTCGTCGGGAAAGGCGGTCAGGACGGCGCGGAGCTCCTCGGCGGGCGACGCTGTTCCGGCAGACATGGAAAATAGCTTAATCCTGATACGATTTTTCGTACAGGCGAGAGGAGCGCGGCCTTGGCGACCACCAAGCTGGAGACGATCCGGCTGCCCAAAGCCGCCGAGATCGTCGCCCGGACGCTGCGCCGCAAGATCGTCACCGGCGAGCTCGAGGCCGACGACCCGCTGCCGCCCGAGGACCAGCTGATGGCCGAGATGGGCGTCGCGCGGACCACGGTCCGGGAGGCACTGCGCATCCTGGAGTCCGAGGGTCTGCTCGTGGTCCGCCGGGGCGCCGGCGGTGGCGCCCGGATCCGCACGCCCGCGGTGCCCATGGTCGCCAGGTACATCGGTCTGCTCCTGCAGTACGAAGGCGCGACGCTGCAGGACGTGCACAAGGCGCGGGTCATGCTCGAGGCGCCCGCCGCGGGGCTGCTCGCCGAGCGCGGCACCCCGGAGATCGTCGCCGTGCTGCGCGGGGCGCTGTCCGAGGAGGCCGCCGCGATCAACGACCCGGCCCAGGCGAGCCGGGCCCACGGGCGCTTCCACCACCTGGTCGTGCAGCTCACCGGCTGCCTGACCTACGACGTGCTCACCTCGGTGACCAACCGCATCATCCAGGCGCAGGCCGACCGGTTCCTGGCCGCGCACGGCAGCGAGACCAGCACCCGCGAGGGCATGGAGCAGGCCCACCGCGCGCACCGCAAGCTGATCGACCTGATCGCGGCCCGCGACGTCGCCGGCGCGCAGGACCTGTGGCGCCGGCACCTGGAGGCGGGCGACGCGTATCTGCTGTCCGCGCCGGGCGCGCGTTCGGTGCTCGACCTGATGGAGTAGCCGTGGGACGGGTGCAGGGCAAGGTCGCGCTCATCACCGGCGGCGCCCGCGGTCAGGGCCGCGCGCACGCGGTGGCGCTGGCGGCCGAGGGCGCGGACGTGGTTGTCACCGACCTGTGCGCGGACATCGCCTCGGCGCCGTATCCGCTCGGCACCGCCACCGAACTGGCCGAGACCGTCGCGCTGGTCGAGAAGCATGACCGCCGAGCGCTCGGCATCACCGCCGACGTCCGCGATCCCGCCGCGATGCGGGCGGCCGTCGCGTCGGTTCTCCAGGAGTTCGGGCGCCTCGACATCGTGGTCGCGCAGGCCGGCATTGCGCCGCTCGGCGCCGACCGCGGAATCCAGGCGCTTCTCGACGCCGTCGACGTCGACCTGCTCGGTGCGATCGCGACCATCAACGCCGCGGTTCCCCACCTGAGCGCCGGCGCCTCGGTGATCGCGACCGGGTCGCTGACGGCGCTGCGCCCGCGCAGCGGCGGCGGCTCCGGCGGGCCGGGGGCCGTGGGCTACAAGTACGCCAAGCTCGCGCTGGCCCAGTACGTGCACGAACTCGCGACCGCACTGGCGCCGTCCTCGATCCGGGTCAACTGCATCCACCCCACCAACGTGGACACCCCGATGTTGCAGAACTCCGGGATGTACAAGCTGTTCCGCCCCGACCTGGAGGACCCGACCCGCGAGCAGGCCGAGGCCGCGTTCCCGGCCATGCAGGCGATGCCGGTGCCGTACGTCGCCGTCGAGGACGTCAGCGCCGCGGTGGTCTACCTGGCCTCGGAGGAGTCCCGCTTCGTCACCGGCATGCAGTTGCGTATCGACGCGGGTGGCTATCTCAAGACGGCAGAGTTTCACCCGTGATCGTGGACGACCCGCTGCTGCAGCGCCCCGCTCCCGCGGACGACCCGCTTGCACCGGTTCTTCTGGGCCTCCGGCGCGGACGGCGTGCTGCGGATGCTGCGCTGCACCGACTGCGGGTACTGGCTGCACCCGCCCTCGCCTCGCTGCCCGTCGTGCAGCTCCGCGGCGGTCGCGCCCCAGCCGCTGTCCGGGCGCGCGACGGTGTACTCGTTCACCGTCAACGTCCAGCAGTGGGTGCCGGACCAGCCGCCGTACGTCTACGCGATCGTGGAGCTGGCCGAGCAGGCCGGGCTGCGGCTGACCACCAACGTGGTTGGGCTGCGCGCCTGAGGACGTGCGCATCGGCCAGTCCCTTCGGGTGGCGTTCGTACACCGCACGACGTCTACTACCCCGTGTTCGAGCCGGCGCCATGAGCTCGAAGTTCGAGCACGACTGCGTGCTCAGCGGCGTCGGCCGCTCCGCCAAGGGCAGGCGACTGGGCCGGTCGGCGCTGGATCTGACCATCGAATCCGCAGCGGCGGCGATCGCCGACGCCGGGCTCACCACCGCCGACATCGACGGCATCTCCACCTACCCCGGTGGCTTCGCGGACTGGTCGGCCGGCTTCGGTGGCCCGCCCCCGCACGAGGTCCAGGACGCCCTGCGGCTCGATCTGACGTGGTATCAGGGCGCGGGGGAAATCCCCGGACAGCTGGGAGCGCTGGTCGCGGCGGCGATGGCGGTCTCGACCGGGATGGCCCGGCACGTGCTGGTGTACCGCACGGTCACCGAGTCCACCGCGCAGGGCGCGAAGGGCCGCGGCGCGGTGCTGCAGGGCATGGAGCAGGCCGGCGGCTACGGCACCTGGATGCAGCCGTTCGGCGGGGTCTCCGCGGTGAACTGGCTGGCCCCGGTCGCGACCCGGCACATGCACGAGTTCGGGACCACCCGCGAACAGCTCGGGCAGATCGCCGGTGAACGCGCGGCGCAACGCCGCCCTCGACCCCGAGGGCGCGGTGTTTCACGCCCCGATGACAATCGAGGACTACCTCGGTGCGCGGATGATCTCCACCCCGCTGTGCCTGCTCGACTGCGACGTGCCGGTGGACGGCTCGACCGCGCTGATCGTCTCGACCGCGGCGCACGCGCCGAACACCCCGAACGGCGCCGTGCGGTTCGAGGCGGTCGGTACCGCGTCGCGCGGCCGCCCGTCCTGGGACCAGTACCTCGACCTGACCGCGACCCCAGTTCTCGGCGCGGCCCAGCACCTGTGGAGCCGCACCGACCTCAAGCCCTCCGACGTCGACGTCGCCGAACTGTACGACGGCTTCAGCATCCTGGCGCTGATCTGGCTGGAATCGCTCGGCTTCTGCGGCCACGGCGAGGCCGGGGCCTTCCTGGAGGGCGGGGCGAACATCGCGCTCGACGGGGCACTGCCGCTGAACACCAACGGCGGGCAGCTCTCCGGCGGCCGCCTGCACGGCTTCGGCCTCCTGCGAGAAGCCGTCATCCAGCTCCGGCACCAGGGCGGCGAGCGTCAGGTCACCGGCGCCGAGGTGGCCGTGGTGAGCAACGGCGGCGGCACCGTGGCCGGCGCAGTGTTGTTGACGCGCGATCGCTGAAAAATTCTCTTCTGGGATGTCGAAAACAGCCGATCGGCTCCGTCCCCGGTGCGAAAGCCTAGCCGCGAGGAAGGGATCCACCGTGAAGCAGAACGAGATCGCCGAGATCCTCCGCCGCCCGCTCAGCAAGGACCTGCTGGCCAGGCCCCTGATGCGGATGGCCTACGTCGCCCTGGACGGCACGCCGCGCTGCATTCCGACGGGGTTCTCCTGGAACGGCACCACGCTCGTGACCTGCACCCCGAAGAACGGCCCGAAGCTCGAGCACCTCCGCGCCAACCCGGCGGTGTCCGTGACCATCGACACCGAGGAGCACCCGCCCAAGATCCTGCTCATCCGCGGAACGGCGGACCTGGACTACCGCGATGACATCCCGGAGGAGTTCGTCGGTATGAACAACGCCTCGCACATGACGCCGGAACAGCGGGTTGAGTGGGAGGCCGGCGTCCGCGGGCTCTACGTCGACGGCATGGTGCGGATCGTCATCACCCCGACCTGGGCGAAGCTCATCGACTTCGAGACGACCCTCCCGCAGGCGGTCGCGGAGCTGATCCAGCAGCAGGCCGAGCGTCAAAGCGCCTGAAGGCTGGCGACGAGGTCTCGGCGGAGCAGCTTGCCGGTCGGGGTGCGGGGCAGCTCGGCGCGGAAGACGATCCGGTCCGGGGTCTTGGAACCACGCAGGGTGGCCCGTACGTGAGCGCGCAGCTTCTCGGCGTCCGGGTCCGAGCCCGCGGCCGGGACGACGACCGCCTCCAGTCGCTGGCCCCACTCGGCGTCGGGAATGCCGACCACGGCGGCGTCGGCCACGTCGGGGTGGCGCAGCAAGACATCCTCGATCTCGGCCGGGGCGATGTTCTCTCCGCCGCGGATGATCGTGTCGTCGACCCGGCCCAGCACGAACAGGTAGCCCTCGGCGTCGAGGCGGCCGGAGTCGCGGGTGTCGAAGAACCCGCGGCGTCCACCGCCGGACCGCTGCCGGCGTACTCGCCGGAGACCTGCTCGCCGCGGATCCAGATCCGGCCGAGGGTCCCCGCCGGCACGACGGCCCCGGCGTCGTCGCGGATCTCCAGGTCGACGCCGGGCACCGGACGGCCTGCCGAGTGCAGCCTGGCGCGGACGTCGGGGTCGTCGGAGCCGATCGCGGCTCGGTGCTCCTCGGGGCCGAGCACGGCGACGGTCGAACTGGTCTCGGTCAGGCCGTAGGCGTTGACGAAGTCGACGTGCGGCCAAGCACGCAGCGCGGTGTCGATCACCTGCGGGGGCATCGCGGCGCCGCCGTAGGCCAGGGATCGCAGCGACGGAACTGACAGGTCGTCAGGACAGGCCATGATTCGCGCCAGCATGGTCGGCACCACCATCGCGTTGGTGATCTGTTCGGCCCGTACGGTGGCGAGCCACTCCCCCGCGTCGAACGTCGGCAGCGTCACCACCCGGCGGCCGGCGAACAGGTTGGTGAGGACGTTCGAGACGGCGGCGATGTGGTACGGCGGGACGCTCATCAGCGCGGCCTCGTCGGCTTCGGCGCTGCCGAACTCGACGGTGCCGAAGACGTAGGAGACCAGGTTCGCGTCGCGCAACAGCACGCCCTTCGGGGCCGAGGTCGTGCCGCTGGTGTAGATCACCACCGCCGGCCCGGCGTCATCAACCACGACGGATGACATCTCCTGTGGTTGGGCGGCGTCGGCGAGGAACTGCTCCGGGGTGCGGCCGGCGACGCGCGAGCCGGCGTCGGCGATGACCAGCGCCCGCGGGTGGCCGGCGAGGATGCCGTCCAGTTGCTCAGCGCCGAGTCGGTAATTCACCGGTACCAGTGGGACACCGGCGTGCGCGGCGGCGAACAGCGCAGCGGGGAAGGCGGGGCCGTTCACCGCGAGGTAGACGATCGCGTCGGCGCCGGCCTCGCGCACCAGCGCCGCTCCGCCGCGGGCCACTTGCTTCAGTGCAGCGGGGGTCAGACCGCCGGCGCGGGGGCCGACGACCACGCGGTCGCCGAAGCCGTCGGCCGCCATGTCGAGCAGCATCGACAGGTGCATGCGCGCGTCAGTCCGAGGCGGGCAGCGGCTTGGCGGCCTTGATCGACAGGGCGGCACCGCCCAGCGCGAGGGTGCCGGTGCCGGCCTTGGTGCAGAGCACCTCGACGCCGGCTTCGTCGTCGGCGTAGCGCTTACCGAGCAGCGTGCCTGCCGTCTGGGCGGGGTCCGCGGTTCCCGTGATGCCTGCGTGGGGTCCCTTCGGGTCGACCATCGGTGCGCCGCCGCAGGAGAGCTCAAGGTCCGCCTCGGGCCAGCGCACAACGACGACCGTGGTCGGGTCCACCGTGCTGGCCAGGGTCTGCCCGACTCGCGCTTTCATTCGGCGGCCTTCATGTAGCGGCTCCTGCGATCTTGAGGGCGATGAGCTCGTCGTCCGAGAGCCCGAGCTCGCGCAGCACCTCGTCGGTGTGCTCGGCGAACTGGGGGGCTCGGGTCAGGTCCGGCGGCGTCGCGTCGAACTGCACCGGGTTGGCGACGAGTTCGCGCTGCACACCCTCGGCATCCGTCACCGGCACGATGCCGCCGTTGGCGCGCAGCGCCGCGTCCTGCGCGACCTCCCAGGCGTCCTGGACGACACCCCACTGGCCCTGCACCTGGCCGAGGGCCTCGAGCCAGTGAGCCAGCGGCCGGGCGGCGATGATCTCGGCGACCAACTCGCCGGCGATGGCGGCGTTGGCCATCAGCGCCGTGGTGTCGGCGAAGCGCTCGTCGGTCGCGAGGTCGGGGCGCCCGACGGCGGCGCAGAACTCCGGCCAGTAGCGGCCGGGCTGAAGCATCATCAGTTCCAGCCAGCGGTCGTCGGCGGTGCGGTAGGACCCCGTCAGCGGGTTGGACACCGAGCCGTGCTTGGGACGCGCCTTCTCCGGCAGCGGGCCGCCGGCCATCAGGGCCAGGTTGACCGTGAACTGCGTCGCCCACGCCCCGACGCCGAGCAGCGACACGTCGACCACCGAGGTCTCCCCCGTGGTCGCGCGCTTGAACAGCGCGGCGGCCACGCCGCCGGCAATTGTCATCCCGCCGGTCGAGTCCCCGTAGGCACCCGACGGCATCCGCACCAGTTCGTCGGCGCCCGGTGCGGTCGCGCCGGCCGCACTGCCGGCCCGGGCCCAGAACGCGGTGCTGTCGTAGCCGCCCTTGTCGGCCTCAGGGCCGCGCTGGCCGAAGCCGCTGCCGCGGACGTAGACGATGTCCGGGTTGATCGCGCGAACGTCGTCGATCTCGATGCCGAGCTTGGCCCGGGCGGCGGGCAGGTAGTTGGTGAGGAAGACGTCGCTGCGCCTGATGAGCTCTTCGAGCACGGGGCGGGACGCGGGATTGTCCAGCGCCAGGCCGATGCTCCGCTTGCCGCGGTTCGGACCCTCCATGACCGGGACGAAGGAGGAGCCCTCGCTGTAGGCGTCGTAGCCGCGCAGTTTGACCAGCCCGCGCTGGGCGTCGCCGCGCTCGGCGTGCTCGACCTTGACGACCTCGGCGCCCCAGTCGGCGAGCACGGCCCCGGCCGCGGGCACGAACGTGTACTGGGCGACCTCGAGGACCCGCACGCCCGCCATGGGACCGGTCAACGCGCCTCCTCGTGCCTAAGTCGCTAAATACTGTATCGAATTATTCTGCCTGCTTCCCGCCCGGAATCCAAGCCCCGGTCGACATCGTCCCTATAAATCGATCTATGATTTGTCCATGACGGTCACAGCGGTCGCGTTTGACTTCGGTGGCGTGCTCACCTACTCGGCCTTCGCCGGGTTCGCGGAGTACGGGACGGAGCTCGGCCTGCCCGACGAGGCCCTGGTGACGTTCTTCCGCGACGACCCGCAGATGGGGCTGCTGGAGACCGGTCAGATCACCTCGCGCGAGTTCATGAAATACGTCTGCATCGAGGCCGAGCGCCGGCACGGGCAGCGCATCGACATCCGGCGCCTCGGTGAGGCCGCGGCCCAGGCGCTGGTGCTGAACCCGGAGATGATGGCGTTCGTCGAGGAGGTCGGGAAGCACGCCACCGTCGCGCTGCTGACCAACAACGTCGCCGAGGCGGCCTGGCGCGAGACCTTCCCGTTCCACCTGTTCGAGGTGGTGGTCGACTCCAGCGAGGTCGGCGTCCGCAAGCCGGACCCGCGGATCTACGAAGCGCTCCTGCAGCAACTGGACCGGCCCGCGGCCGAGGTCGCGTTCGTCGACGACCTTCGGGTCAACGTCGACGCGGCGGCCGCACTGGGGATCGCCCCGGTGCTCTTCACCGGCCTGGACGCGTGCCGGGCCGACCTCATCCGCCTCGGTGCGTTGCCGGCTACTCAGCCGACGGGGTGACGGCGTCGACGAGGCGCCACTCCAGCGCGGTGTCCAGATCCAGTTCCACACCGGACAGCGCAAGGTAGAGCGTCCGCCAGCGGCCGATCCGGCGCGGCAGGGAGACCGTGCCACCGGCGCCAGGGATCAGGCCCATGCCGATCTCGGGCAACCGGAACGTGGTGTCGGGCGCCGCGAACACCCGCCTGGCGAAGGCCGGCAGTTCGACCCCGGCCCCGACGCACCGGCCGTGCACCCGGGCCTCGATGCAGTCGGAGAGCTCCAACAGCGGCAGGGCCGCACCGGCGTGCAGGCGGATCAGGTGCGCGGTCACCGGATCGGGCGCGGTACCGAACTCGCCGAGGTCGCCGCCGGAACAGAACACCGGCCCGGCGCCGTCCAGCACCAGCCGGAACCCGGGCCCGCCGAACGGGCCGGCCGGTCCGCGGGGCACCGCGAGGGCGCGAGCGAGCTCGAGGGCTTCCACGAGCGCGTCGCGGACCTCCCGGCCGTAGGCGTTGCGCCGTTCCGGCCGGTTGAGCGTGATGTGCAGGTCCTCGCCGTCCCGTCGAACCAGCACCGGGTCCACCGCGGGGCCTGGCGGCGCGGGTCGGTTCGTGGTGTCGAGCCAGCGCCGGAACTCCGGTCCCCCGAGCAGGGCCGAGTAGGCGAGCGACTCGGTCTCGAGCGCGACCTCGCCGGTGGGGACCTCCGCGCGCAGCAGCCCGGTCAGCACCGTGGCGGCCTGGGGATTCGCCCGGACCGCGGCGACCAGCGCCGCAGCGTCGGCCTGCGGGTCCTCGACCCCCACGAGCGTGGGCCCGGTGGACAGCCCGGCGTTGGAGGTGTCCGCCTCGGCCGTGCGCGGGATCAGCGTGACGTCGAGCGCGGCAGCCAGGGCACCGGTCGCCGCCCGAGAGGCGACGCCGATCAGGATCCGCGGACTGGCCAGCGCCGCGGGCATCGCCTGCGGATGGTCGGGAGCGTCCCGGTCGACGAGCAGGACGGGATCGACGATCCGGCCGTCGGAGTCCAGCAGCGGGTGCGCGGCACCGCCCTCGGCCAGTTGGGCCGGGGTGATCACGCGCGCTGCGGGGAACTCGGAGGCCATGATCACCGAGCGTATAGTCGCGCGGTGTTGTCGCAAGGCCGTGCCACCGGCGAGGCAGACCGCGCGGCCGACTGGGCCGCCAGCGGCGTCGTACCGCTGACGGGGCGTCAGGACGGCCCGGCCTTGATGCCGCCGGGCACTGCCGCGACCCAGGCCCGTGAGCTGGCCGGGTACCTCACTCAGGTCGGGATAGCGGTGGACGGCCCGGCCCTGCTGGCCGAGCGGGCCGCGTTCACCGGGCACCGTCGAGGTGGCGACGTCTCGGTCGGCGGGAGCTGCCGGCTGCTGCCCACCGCCGACGGCTGGGCGGCCGTGTCCTGCGCCCGGCCTGACGATCCGCTGCTGCTCGGCGCGCTGGTCGGTGCGGAACTCCCGGCCGACCCGTGGCCCGCGGTGGCGGCCTGGCTGCGCGAACATTCCGGCGCCGAACTTGCCGAGCGCGCCGAGCTCCTGGGCCTCGCCGCGTGGCCCGTCGCCACTCCGCGTCGTGGGGCGCCTGCCGGCCCTATCGCGGGGGGAGGAGAGGTCGGAACCCCGCCCCAAGATGCGAGTCTCCCGCGGTCGGTGGACGGCCTGCTGGTGGTGGACTTCAGCGCGCTGTGGGCGGGGCCGCTGTGCGCGAACCTGCTCGGACTGGCAGGGGCGCGGGTGGTGAAGGTCGAGACGCCGGGCCGGCCGGACGGCGCACGACGCGGGAACGCGGACTTCTACCGGCTGCTGCACGCCGGCCACCGCTCGGTCGTCGCCGACCCGCAGGACGTCGGCGGCCAACGCCTGCTGCACGCCCTGATCGAGGCGGCCGACATCGTCATCGAGGCATCCCGTCCGCGTGCCCTTGCCGGCTGGGGTCTGCGTCCGGAGTCGACGGACGCGACCTGGGTATCGATCACCGCCGCCGGACGGACCAGCAATCGCGTCGGCTTCGGCGACGACGTGGCGGCCGGGGCCGGCCTTGTGGCCTGGGACGAACGGGGCCCGGTCTTCGTCGGCGACGCGATCGCTGATCCGCTGGCCGGACTGACCGCTGCGGTGCACGCGCTGGCGGCCTCACCGGGGGATCTGGTCGAGGTCGACATGACCGCCGTCGTCGCTGACACCCTCGATGGAGCCGAGCTCGTCTCCCCCGCGGTGGACTCGGCGCCCGCGCCACGCCATCGCGAGGTCGGTGGCATGGCGCCCGCATCCGGGGCGGACACCGAGGCGGTCCGCCGGGAGCTCGGATGCTGATCCGCAACGCGCGTCTGGGGGGGCAGTTGGTCGACCTGCGCCTCGACGGCGAGCACATCGCGGAGATCGGCGTCGGGCTGCGTGGCGAAGAACTGCTCGACGCCGGCGGCGCGACCGTGCTGCCGGGCCTCGTCGACCACCATCTGCACCTGCACGCGATGGCGGCCGCGGACACGTCGGTCGACCTGCGTGGGCTCGATCTCCGGCAGGCCGCCGACGCGCTCGCTGCCGCTTCCACCGACGCACAGGGCTGGGTGCGGGCAACCGGAGTGGCCACCGATCTGGACGGCGCTGCGCTCGACGCGCTCCATCCGCACCGACCTGTGCGGGCGCAGCACCGCAGCGGTGCGCAGTGGACGGTGAACGCTCTCGGCGCCCGGGCCCTGGGGCTGGAAACGGCCGAGCACCCCGGCGTGGAACGCGACCACACGGGCGCAGCCACGGGAAGGCTGCGCCGCGCGGACGACTGGTTGCGCGAGCGGCTTCCGACCCGCGGACTGCCGGATCTCACCGCGATCGGGCAGCGCCTGGCCGGCCACGGCATCACCGCGGTCACCGACGCGACGCCGGGCATCGAAATCTTCGACGCCAGCGCTCTCCCCCAGCACGTCACCCTCCTCGGGGTCGGGCTGGATGCGACACCGCCGCCCGGCACCACCGTCGGGCCGTACAAGATCGTGCTCGCCGACTCCGGGTTGCCGGATCTCGACGACCTCAGCGAGTGCATCCGCGCCGCCCACAGCACCCGTCGCGCCGTCGCGGTGCACTGCGTGACCCGCGAGGCCCTCGCCCTGCTGCTCGCGGCCTTCGACACCACCGGCACCGTCCCCGGCGACCGGATCGAGCACGGCGCCCTTATCCCTCGCGAAACGATCCCCCTCCTGCACGCACTCGGACTACGCGTCGTCACTCAGCCCGGGTTCCTCGCCGACCGCGGCGACGACTACGTCCGCGACGTGCCGGCCGCCGACCACGACGACCTGTACCGCTGCGCGTCCCTGCGAGCCGCCGGGGTCCCGGTCGCGCTCTCCAGCGACGCCCCACACGGCCCCCTCGATCCGTGGGCCGTCATCAACGCGGCGGTCACCCGCCGCACGTCGACCGGCGCCGTGCTCAACCCGGCCGAGCGGCTCAGCGAAGCAGCCGCGTTGGCGGGCTACCTGGCGCCGCCCGACGATCCCGGTGGCCCGGCCCGACGCATCGAGGCCGGCGCGCCGGCCGACCTGGTCGTGCGACGAGACGACCAGACCGTGGCGACCGTCATCGCCGGCCGCCGGGTGTTCTGAGGCACCCGCAGCACCCCAACGTCCGAAGAAGGGTGCGCTATTACTCACGCCGCTTCGGACGTCAGAGGAACTTGCGCGCGCCCCGGATGCGAGCCGTGACGATCGCGGCGACACCGCCGACGACGAGGATCCAGTAGAAGTTGCCGTAGTCCGGCAGCGGCGGGGCCGACCGCGAAGCCAGCTGGACGCCGTTGCCGGTGGTCCCGGGGACCAGCGTCGTCACCGGCGCGGCCGGCAGCTGCCCGAGCCCGGCGCGGTCGACGCCGGTCGAGGGAAGACCGGTTCCGATCGAGTCGACGCCCGGCGCCGCGCTCCCCGGAGACGAGGGCGCAGGCGCGACGGCATTCCCCGCCTCGCCGGAGACTGCGGTCGCGGAGACCTGACCCAGGATCAGACGCACGGTCGTCAGGCCCGCGTTGGGCAGGACCTGCTGGTAGGTCAGCCGCAGGCCGGCCGAGGTGACGCTGGTCGCGGTGCGCTGCTCCGGCAAGACCTCCAGCGCGGTGCCCGTGTTCTTCAGCAGCTCCGCGATCGTCGCGTCGTCGACCGGCGTCTTCGAGCCGGGCACCACGAGGCCGTTCGAAGTCAGGCCGAAGGTCTGCCCGGCGATCGTCACGTTGCCGGCGTCGAAGGTGCTCGACAACACCGACCTGCCGGTCGCCGGGTCGTACACGGCCTTCGCCGTGGTGTGGACCTGTCCGAGCCGGATGACGTCGGTGTACGACAGCGGCGAGAGCAGCGCGTCGGCCAGCGCGGTCGCAGCACCGCTCGCGGCGTCGCGCACCACGGAGGTCTTGGTGATCGCGGCGGCGACCTCCGGCGGCGTGGACTGGATACCGATCTGCGCCTGCGCGCTGCTCGCATCCTGCTCGCTGTGGGCCACGAGTTGCTGCGGCCCGAACTGCATCACCTGGTCGTTGCGCGTGGGGTAGTCGCTGGAGACGTAGGCCGGGTAGTTCGGCACTGGGGCCTGTCCGCCCGAGACACCCGCGATCGTCGGCGGCAGGCTGACGATCAGGTCGCCGGGGTACGGCGCGGAGGCGAAGCTGCGGGAGGCTCCGAAGGAGTCCAGCTGCGACTGCGCGCTCGACGGCGTCACCAGCGCGATCTCGCCGCCGCCGATGGCGACCACGGGGGCTTCCTGGGCGATCGTCTGGACGCCGACGGAGTCCGCGCGGGCGGACAGCGTGTAGGCGCTGAACTCGTCAGCAGACTCGGCTGCCCCGGCGGAGGTCACGAGCGCGCCCGCCCCGGCGAGCACCAACGTGCCGACCGCGGCCACGCCACTGATGACGCGAACGGTCCGGCGACTACGGCGACTGCGGGTCACGAGTTCTCTCCGAGGTAGGACGACAGGATGGCGTCGGTGCCCAGCTGCCACGGCTCACCCGCGAACTCGATCTGACCGCGGCGGAGCACGTAGACATAGTCTGCAAGTTCGAGAGCCCTTTTCACATACTGCTCGACCAAGAGCAGGGACGTTCCAGACGCGGCGAGCACCGTGAGGTGCTCGAAGATCTCGTCGACGATGCGCGGGGCGAGGCCCATCGAGACCTCGTCCAGCAGCACCGCGCGGTGGGCGCCGGTGTAGGCGTGGGCCAGCGCGAGCATCTGCTGCTCGCCGCCGGACAGGCTGCCGGCGCGCTGCGCGAGCCGCTCACCCAGGCGCGGGAAGGCGGTGACGACCCGCTCGCGCTCTGCGACCGCGGTGCGCCCGGGCGCGTGCAGGCGCAGGTTCTCCTCAACGGTCAGGCCCGGGAAGATGCCGCGGCCCTCCGGCACGTGACAGATCCCGGCGGCAGCCAGCGCGTGCGAGGGAAGTGACGTGACGTCACGTCCGTCGAGCTCGATCCGGCCCGCCCACGGCTTGAGCAGCCCGGAGGCGACCTTGAGCAGCGTCGTCTTGCCCGCCCCGTTCGGACCGAGCAGGGCGACCACGCTGTGGTCCGGAATCGTCAGGGTGACGTCCCGCAGCACGGTGGTGTCCTCGTAGCCGGCGGTGATGCCGGTCAGGCGCATCATGAGAGTGCTTCTTCCACGGCTTCGGAGCCGAGGTAGGCCGCCTTCACGATGTCGCTGCCGAGCACCTCGCGCGCGGGGCCGCTCGCGATGAGCTTGCCGAAGTCGAGGACGTAGAGGCTCGTGCAGAGCTCGCGCACCAGGGCGATGTCGTGCTCGACCACCAGCAACCCGGTGCCGTGGGTGACGACCATCGACTGCAGGACCTCGATGAAGCGGCCGGTCTCGAGCGGGTCGAGTCCGGAGGACGGTTCGTCCAGCAGCAGCATGTCGAAGCGGGACGCCAAGGCCCGGGCGAGTTCGACCAGACGGCGCTGCCCGGTCGGACAGCTCGCCGGTTCGCAGGTCCCCCGCGGCGGCGAGGCCACAGACCACCAACGCGTCCTCGGTCCGCTCCCGCACCACGCGGCGTTCAGCGGCGGGCGCCCACAGGTGCGTCCAGCTCCGCCGGCCGGCCTGACGCATCTCGGGTCCGAGCGCGACGTTCTCCCGCACCGTCATGGAGTCGAACAGCTCCATGCGCTGGAACGTGCGCCCCAGTCCGAGCTCGGCGCGGGCAGCCGTGCTGAGTCCGTCGATCCGGCGCCCGCCGAGCTTCACGGTGCCGGAGGCGGTTCGCACAACACCGGTCGTCGCGTTGAACATCGTCGTCTTGCCGGCCCCGTTGGGGCCGATCAGGCCGGTCACCTCGCCGGCGCGCGCGGCCAGGGAGACGTTGTCAACCGCGGTCAGGCCACCGAAGCGGACAGTGATGTTCGACAGCTCGAGATCGTTCATCGAACGTCCACCAACTCACGCGCTCGCGCCGGCCCGACCGCCGGACGCGCGGCCATGCGCCGGGTCGTCGTCGCGGCCGCCCAGCCGCGCTCGAGTGCCCCGGTGGCGAGAACGACCGCGGAGACGCCGAACACGATCGGCAGGTACTCCAGCGCGTCGGCATTGGTGATGTAGCCCGGGATCACGATCATCGCCAGCGCCCCGGCGAACGGCGCGACCAGCGGACGGCGGCCGGCCAGCACCAGCACGGCCAGCAGGAGAAGCGAGACGCCGAAGTTGAACGACAGCCCGCTGGCGCTGCCGGTGACCGGTACCAGCACCGCGCCGCTCACGCCGGCGAGGAACGCGGAGATGCAGAACGCCAGCAGCCGCAGGACGTTGGCGCGCGTGCCGTGCGCCACGACCGCCGCCGGCGAGTCCGCGAGGGCCCGGAGCAACCGCCCCAGCCGCGAGCGGTGCACGAGCAGCAGCGAGCCCACCGCGAGCAACGCAACCGTCAGGACGACGTAGTAGTACCCGGTGTCCCCCTCGGCCCAGCCGGGCCGCGGGGCGGACTGGGTCTGCTGGGCGCCGAACATCGCGTCGGACGGGAAGAAGATGCGCTCGACGAGGATGCCGAAGCCGAACGTCGCGATCGCGAGGTAGACCCCGGAGAGCTTGACCGCGGGCAGCGAGATGAAGGCACCGACCGGCAGCGCGACCAGGCCGGCGATCAGCACGGCCAGCAGGAACGGCGCCCCGGCGTCCTGCGCGTGGATGGAGGCCGCGGCCCCGATGGCCGCGAACGCCATCTGGCACAGCGACACCTGGCCCGACGTGCGGACCAGCAGGTGCAGCGAGGCGAACAGCACCACGTAGGCGAGCCCGGTGCTGTAGAGCGGCATCCGGGAGCCCGAGACGAACGCGGGCAGCAGCAGGAGCGCCAGCAGACCCGCGGCACTCGCGGTCATGACGACCTGACGCGGCACCGGCCGCGGCGGCCGCTCCCGCTTGACCACCTTGGCGCCGCGTTCGGGGAACGCCGAGCGCCGGGCCACGAGCAGGACGACGAACAGCACGAGGAACGGGACGTTGCCCGGGATCGGCTGCAGCAACTGGGGATCGACGTTGTCGACCAGGAAGTCCTTGCCGACGACGTACTTGGTGACCTCCTGGCCGACGCCGATGGCCAGTCCGCCGGCGTAGACCAGGGGCAGCGAGTCGAACCGGCCGATCGCGGCCGCGCCGAAGGCCTGCACCACGAGCAGGGTGAGCAGCGTCGCGTCGAGGTTCAGCGTCGGGGCGAGCAGCGAACCGGAGGCCGCCGCGAAGCAGGAGCCGATCATCCACGCGCTGCGCCGCACGCGCACCGGGCTCACGGCCTGCAGTCCGAGCAGCGCCGGGTCGTCCACCACGCCCTGCATCGCGACGCCGAGCTTCGTGCGGCGGAAGAACAGGGCGAGGCCCACCGCGCAGCCCAGGGCGAGGCCGAACACGATCATCTGCTCGTAACGGATGTTGACGCTGCCGACCTCCACCGTCTCCGAGGGGAGGAAGTAGTCCATCGGGATGCTGGCGGTGCCGTAGTGGATGGTGAGCGCCGCCTGGACGGCGAGCAGGACCCCGACGGTGGCGACCACGCGCAGGGCGGCCGGCTTGTCGGCGAGGCCGACCGCGACCCGTTCGAGGATGAACCCGCCCACGATGCCCACCGCGGCCACCGAGACGGCCAGCGCGAGCGGCCACGGCCAGCCGCGCTGCACCCACAGGTCCCAGGTCACGTAGGCCCCGGCCGCGGCGAGCGCGCCGTGCCCGAAGTTGAACACCCCGGAGGTCTTGTAGGTCAGGACCAGACCCATGGCCGCAATCGCGAACACCGACCCGGTGCTCAGTCCGGTCACGATGAACGGGAGGAGGTTGTCGATCACGGCTGGCACACCCCGCAGGCCTGCCGGTCCGCCACCTCGGCGCGCGGCAGCACGGGCCAGTCGCCGGAGGCCAGCGCACAGCCGGGGCGGTGGAAGCGGCCCTGCTCGGGGTGGGCGACGACGTGCTCGGCCGGTCCGGCCTCCTCTGCCACCAGGGCGGACGCGGCCGCCCGGCCGTTCACGACCTCGGCATCCAGATCAGACATGCCGGGCACGAGGGAGAACATGACCCGGCGCCGGGCCGCGCACACCGCCCGGGCGCGCAGCAGCCAACTGGTCGCGCCGTAGGCCGCGATCATCGCGCCGGCGACGGCGATGAGCATGCCGTCGGTCTGGGAGTCCCACGCCGCCTCGCGCGAGGTGATCCACCACGCGACCCCGACAACGACGAGGCCGACGAGGACGAGGGCGAGCAGGCGCCGGGACTCCGCCGGCGACCACGGGGAGAGCCGCCGGAGGGCCCCGGTCACCGCCGGTGCCCGGCCGCGCTCTGCGGCCGGGCCTGGTCGATCCTCGTCACCCTCTGTTCGTGTTCTGACTCTCCGTCAGGTGCGTTTGTGCCGAGAGCTTTGGTGAGCAGTGCCTCGACCCGATCGAGCTTGTGCCACTCGTCGCGCAGGTCGGCGGAGATGAGCATCGCCGCACCGAAGACGACCAGCAGCGCCCCGACGATGCCACCGGAGACGATGTACGGCATCTGCTCGGCCGGGTACGGCGTCTTCGACACCTTCCACCAACCCACGGCCAGCACGACGGCGCCGACCGCGACCAGGCCCCAGCCGGAGACGCGATCCCAGTGCAGGCGAACCTTCGCCACCAGGTTCATGCGCGGGCCCCTCGGGTCGTCAGCACGTGTACTTCAACCCGGACGGCGTCGAGAAGACGCCTCCGTTGAGCGCGATCTTGTACCAGCACAGCATCGGGGCCGCCGGTTCACCCTTGCGGAACGTCAGCGGCGGAACGAGGCCGCCGAGCGTCTCCTTCTTCAGGGCGTACAGACCGCTCAGGAGGTCGGCGGAGGACACGGCGCCGGCCGGCAGGGCACGGGAGGCGGCCTCGAGGAGTACGCCGCTGCTCCACACCGCGGCCGTCGAGCCGGAGGTGTTGATCTTGGGGCCGTACTTGGTCAGCGCGGCGGCGTAGTCCGCGGCCGGCCCGTCCTTGAGCATCCAGGGGAAGAGCCCGGTCGTGCCGACGAGGCCGTCCAGGTTGGGGCTCGTGCGCAACGAATCCACGAGGGCCAGCGCGAACGAGACGTACTGGACGTCGACGTTCTGCTGCTTGCAGTCCCGCGCGATGCGGGCGAGGGAGTTGCCGTCGACGGTCGCGACGACCGCGTCGACCTCGCGGAACTTCAGCTGGAGGCACTCGGCGGTGAAGTCCGGCTGCGCGAGCGATACCTGGGCGGAGTAGACCAGCTGGCCCCCGGCTTTCGTCACGGCGTCGCCCTGGAACAGGTCGCGGGCGGTGTAGCAGGCCGCCGCCTCGCCGCAGTAGAGCAGTGCGACCTTCGGCCCGCCGTCCGTGACCGCGAGCTGAGCGCTGCCCCGGAGCGGGCCGTCGATCAGCGCGCCCTGCGGGAAGAACATCGGGCTCTTGTACCAACCGACGTCGGTCAGGTCGCCGCCGACCAGCGGGATCTGCTTCTGCTCCAGGTAGGCCTTGGCGCCGTTCAGCGAGAGCGGGGTGATGTTGCCGAAGAAGGCGATCACGCCCTGGTTCTCGACCAGGTCGCGTGTCAGTGAGAGGTTGCGTGAGGGGTCGCCGCCGTCGTCCGCGGTGATCACTCGAACGGGATGGCCGTTGAGGCCGCCGTGGGTGTTGACCCAGGCCGCCCACACCGCGGTCATCTCGCGGCCGCCGTTGAAGATCGCGCCGAGCACGCCGGAGTAGGTCCCGATGTGACCGACCTTGATCTCAGACCTGGTCGCCGCGGCCGGCGCCCCGCCACCAGGCTTGGCGGTACCCGTCTGCGGGTCCTTGGCCCCGCCCTGCACCGGAGCCGACGTCGCACCGGGCGCGGGGGACGTCGCGCCGGGCGCCACGAGGCCAACGGCAGGCGTCGCACCGGGCGCGGTGACCTCGCCGGTCGCCGGCGCGGGCGGGTCCGACCCGGGGAGGGCTCCGGACCCGACGTCGACGATGCCGGTGTCCCCTGCGGCCCGCGCGATCTCGGCGCGATCCACCTGCGAACCGCAGCCCGACAGGCCCAGGGCCAGGCACACCGCGACGCTCACGAGCGCGCGGCCCGCGACCCCCGGCCCTTGCGGCCTGCCCTTACGCATGCGCGTCCTTCCGCCAGCCTCCATATAGATTTATCATGTATCGATTACCCGGTAAAGGCCCGACGCGGTCCCGGCGATGGGGACAGCGAACGGCCCCGGGGCGAGGGCCGGCGATCCCCCGCGGTGGGCCAGCCTGGCCTTTTGCGTCGCCCGGCGCCTAAGGGCCTAAACCTGCAGCGGATTGACCGCCCCAGGGAGCGTCAGCGAGCCTTCCAGACCGGGGCGCGCTTCTGGGCGAAGGCCGTCGGGCCCTCCATGGCGTCCTCGGTCTTGAGCAGCGCGACGATCTCCGTGTCGCTGAGCTTCCAGAACTCGCGCTCGTCGGTACGGCCCGCCTCGCCGACGCCGTAGGCGACCCGCTTCGAGCTCTGCACCGACAGCGGGGCATTGGCCGCGATCTCGTTCGCGAGCTCGAGGGCGGCGTCCAGCGCCTGGCCCGGCGGCACAACCGCGTTGATCAGCCCCCAGCGCAGCGCGTCCGGCGCCGGCATCGGACGGCCGGTCAGGAGCAGCTCGAGGGCGACCTTCTCCGGCAACTGCTGCCGGATCCGGAACGCTCCCCCGGCCCCGGCCATGAGACCGCGCTTCACCTCGGGCAGCCCGACGTTCGCGGTCTCGACGGCGATCGCCATGTCGCAGGCGAGCAGCAGTTCGGTGCCGCCGCCGAGGGCGTTCCCGTTCACCGCGGCGATCGTCGGCTTCGAGGTGAAGTTGTTGACGAACCCGGCGAACCCGAGGCGCTCGCGCCCCGGCGGCAGGATCAGCTCGCCCCTGGCGATCGCCTTCAGGTCCGCACCGGCACAGAAGGCCTGCTCGCCGGCGCCGGTGATGACGAGCGCGCGGATCTCGGGGTCGGTATCGGCCCGCTCCACCGCGTCGGCGACGCCGTTGCACACGTCCATGTCGACGCAGTTGCGTACCTCGGGCCGGTTGAGCGTGATGACGAGAACGTGACCGCGCTGCTCGACGAGAACCTTGTCGCTCATACCCACCTGCATTCGGGAGCCGATCTCTGCGGACCTTTCGCAACCTAGCCTTGACCGCGGGCCACCGGTCGCAGAGGGTCGCCTGGTGAGCAATGGTCGCGACTTCGGCGAACTCCTCCGCACCTCCGCAAGGCACCACCGCGACCGGATCGCGATGACCTGCCAGGGCGTCGACCAGACCTACGGCGAATTGTTCGAGCGCTCCTGCCGGCTCTCCCAGGCCCTCGCGGGACTCGGTCTGGAGCCCGCCGACCGGGTGGCGCTGCTCGGGCCCAACTCGCGGTGGACCGTGGAGCAGGCGACCGGCGTCGCCCTCGGCGGCTTTGTGCGGGCCGCGCTGTACGCCCACCAGACCGCGGAGGTGAACGCCTACCTCACCGACCTTGTCGATGCGAAGGTGCTCATCGTCGCCGCGTCCCTGGCCGATGCCCTCCTCGAACGACGGCACGAGATGACGTCGCTGACGCACGTAGTGGTCTACGACGGTCCGGCGGCGGAAGGCGCACTGGCCTACGAGGACCTGCTGGCCGCGGCGAGCGCCGAGGACCCGATGGTGCGCACCGCCCCGAACGACCTGCACGTGATCCGGTTCAGCGCCGGGACCACCGGGCGGCCCAAGGGCATCGCGCACACCGTCGAGGGCTGGATGCGCAGCAACGACGAGTACCGCTGGGTGACCCCGCAGCTCGACGAGCGGGACGTCTATCTGGCGGTCGGTCAGCTGACCCATGCCGCGTCGGTGTTCCTCTGGCCGATGCTGCAGGTCGGGGCCCGCGTCGTGGTGGTGCCGGCCTTCACCCCGGCGCTCGCCCTCGAGCTGATCGAGACCGAGCGCGCCACGTTCACCCTCGTGGTGCCGACGATGATCCAGGCGATGGTCGCCCACCCGCACGCGACCGGGCGCGACCTGTCCAGCCTGCGCTGCGTGAACTACGCCGCGTCCCCGATCAGCGAGGCCACCCTGCTGCGCGCCGTCGAACTCTTCGGCGACGACGTGATGTACCAGATGTACGCGCAGTCCGAGGCCTGGCCGATCACGATGCTGCTGCCGCACGAGCACCGCGACCGGCCCCGCTCGGTCGGGCGGGCGACGCCGAACAACGTGCTCACCGTCGTCGACGACGAGGGCAACCCTGTGCCGGCCGGCGAGATCGGCGAGATCGCGGTCCGCGGCCCGGGGAGGATGCTGGAGGTCTGGAAGGAGCCGGAGGCCACCGCGGCACGCACCCTGCCCGACGGCAGCCTGCGCACCCGCGACATGGGCCGCCTGGACGAGGCGGGCTATCTGTTCCTGGCCGACCGCAAGGACGACCTGATCATCTCCGGCGGTTTCAACATCTGGCCGGCCGAACTGGAGAACGCGATCGCCGCCCACCCGGCGGTGGCCGAGGTGTGCGTCGTCGGCGTTCCGCACGACAAGTGGGGCGAGACCCCGATCGCCGTCGTCGTTCCCGCCCCCGGCGCGGTGATCGACGAGGCGCAGATCATCGCGTTCTGCCGTGAGAAGGTCGGCGCGGTGAACAAGGTGACGGCCGTCGAAGTCGTGGACGAGTTACCCAAGTCCGGCGTCGGCAAGGTGCTGCGCCGCGTCGTCCGTGAGCAGTACTGGGCCGGGCGCGATTCCAACGTCGGAGGTGCGTGAGATGGCGCGGCTGATCCTCGTCCACGGCGGCGTGCACGGGTCGTGGTGCTGGGACCGGGTGCTCGAGCCGCTCCGTGCCCTCGGCCACGACGTGCACACCGTCGACCTGCCGGGGCGCGGGGCGGACGCCGACCTGGTCGCAACCGTGAGCCTGCAGGACTGGGTGGACTCGCTCTGCGCCGCCGTGGACGCCGGGCCGACTCCGGCCGTGCTGGTGGCCCACAGCATGGGTGGCGTCACCTCCTCGGTGGTCGCCGACCGCCGGCCGGATGACATCGCGCAGGTGGTCTACGTCGCCGCCGTGGTGCCGCGCGACGGCGAGGCCGCGTTGCCCACGCTGGCGAAGGCGTCCGACGACAGCCTGCTGTTCGCCCTCGGGGCGATGAATTTCAACGACGAGCAGACCGTCGTGTCGTTCGGGCGCGAGCACGTCGGTCCGATCTTCTACAACGCCTCCTCACCGCACGACGTGGCGTGGGCGACCGAGCGGGTCTGCCCGGACGCGGTGGTGCCGATGGCGACGCCGGTGTCGCTGGGCGACGGCTTCGCCCGGGTGCCGAAGACCTATCTGGCGACCCGTCAGGACCGGGCCGTCCCGCTCGCCCTGCAGCACACGATGGCCGCCGATGCCGGCGCCGAGGTGATCGAGCTGGACACCGACCACTCGCCGTTCGTGTCGGCGGTGGAGGAGTTCGTCCGCACGCTGGACTACGTGGTGAGCGAGTAGGACAAGCGCTCAGGTCGAACTGAAGGTGTACCCGTCGCAGCTCTCGACCCAGGGATCCGACGACACCCAGCTGACCGTGGTCGAGGTCTTCGGGTTGGCCCGGCTCGTCGCCGCGCGGAGGGTGCCGACCGGACGGCCGTCGGAGTAGACGACGAGCGTGAAGCTGGCCGTGGCCATGTCCTTGCCGGTGTACGCGATGACGCCGATGCCGCCGAAGGTCCCCTCGAGGTCCTCTTTCAGCGTGACGCTGTTGAGCGTCCAGTCGCCGGCGACCTTCGGGAACTCGAGGTCGGCCCCCGGAACGGGGGTCGGCGTCGGCGCCGGGGTCGCAGCGGGCGTCGGCGCCGCGGCCTGAGCCGCCGTCACGCCTGCGCTGTCGTCGCCGTCATCGGGCCAGGTGAGCACGACGAAGGCCGTCGCCACCACGGCCGCCGCGGCCACGATGCTGATCGAGGCGCGCAGGGACAGGTCGCCGGGCATCTACTGCGGCTCCCGTCCGATAGAGATGAGTGGTGTTCATCAAATCGGGCGCGCGGCCTGCACCGTTACCGCCGATCAGGCGGTGATTTCGTGCGCTTGACCGAAAAGTTCCCTGGCGATGCGGCCGAGACGCTCGCCGACCTCCGCGGTGGCCTGGCCGGCGAGCATGCGGGCGTAGGAGCCCTCGAGGATGATCCCGAGCCGGTAGCAGGCCAGCACGATGAACCATTCGACGTCGTGAACGTCGAGCCCGGATGCCTCCGCGTACCGCGCGATGAGGACGTCCTGCCCCGGCAGGCCGGGGATCTCCACGCGCGCGACCGTGGCCGGCCGGCCGGGCCAGGTGGCGATCATGTGGCCGAGGTCGAGCATGGAGCCGCCCACGGTGGCCAGCTCCCAGTCGACGAACGCGACCAGCTCGGGAGCGTCCGGATTGATCAGCACGTTGGCGAAGTGCACGTCGCCGTGCAGCAGGCCGATGTGGCAGGTGGACGGCCGGTGTTTCTCCAGCCACTCCCCCACCTCCTCGACGTGGGGGACGGAGGGGCCGGGGTAGTTGTCGAGCGCGGCATAGGAGTCCAGCTGCTTGCGCCAGCGCGGAACCTGACGCTCCAGCCAGCCCTCGGAGCGGCCGAAGTCGGACAGGCCCCGTGCTTCGAGATCGACGCGGGTCAGCGCGGCGATGCCGTCGACCATCGACAGCCCGAGGGCGGTCTGCCACTGCTGGTCGGTGCGGTAGCGCTCGGGCAGCTCCTCGGACGGGTTGACCCCGTCGATCGGCTCCATCAGGTAGAACGCCGCCCCGAGCACGTCCTCGGTGGGGCAGGCCGCGATCAGGCCCGGATGCGGGACGTCGCTGCCGGCCAGCGCCCCGAGGACCCTGGCCTCCCGGCGCATGGTCTCGTCACTGTTGCCCCGCTTGTGCACCGGCGGGCGACGGAGAACGTAACTGCGCCCCGCCCGGGTGAACTTGAGCAGAATGTTCTGCGTGCCGCCGACCAGCAGCTCGGTGTCGGAAATCGGCCCGGCGCCGAGGCCCTCGCCGTCCATCCAAGTGGTGAGGGCGCCGAGGTCGACGCCCTCGATGTTTTCTGACGCTGTGTCATTCATTTCCTCAGCCCGCCGCCCAGCCGAGTCCGCCGTCAACCTTGATGACCGAACCAGTCGTGTAGCTGGACGCGTCACCGGCCAGATAGAGCGCGGCGCCGACGATCTCGTGCGGCTCTCCCCCGCGACCGGCCGGCACCTCCTCGCGGAACCGGCGCGCGACCTCTTCCGCGTCCCACGCCTTGGAGATGTCGGTCAGGAACATCCCCGGCATGATCGTGTTCACCCGCACCGTCGGCGCGAACACCCGGGCCAGCGCGGCGGTCATGTTGTTCAGCCCGGCCTTGGCCATCGCATAGGGCACCTCGGCCGCCCCCGGCTGGGTCGCGGCGACGCTGGACACGTTGATGATCGACCCGCCGCCGGCCGCGACCATGCGGGTCCCGATCAGTGAGGCGAGCCGGAACGGACCCTTGAGATTCACCGCGAGCACCTTGTCGAACAACTCCTCGGTCACCGCGTCCACCGACGGGTACAGCGGCGACATTCCCGCGTTGTTGACCAGGATGTCGACGCGGCCGAACTCCTCGTAGGCCGCTTCGGCGAGCCGGTCGCAGTCCGCCCACACCCCGACGTGGGCGGGCACACCGAGTACCCGCCTGCCGGTCTTCTCCCACAGGTCGGCCGCGACCGCGGCGCACGCGTCCGCCTTGCGGCTGGCGACGACGACGTCGGCGCCGTTCTCGGCGTAGGCGCGGGCGATCTCGTACCCGAGGCCGCGGGTGCCGCCGGTGACGAGCGCGACGCGCCCGGACAGATCCACTACCGCCGCCACGGCGGGACCGCGTCGGGCTTCACGAGATTGCGCGCCACGACCATGCGGTGCACCTCGTCCGGACCGTCGTAGATGCGGGCGTAGCGGGCGTGCCGGTACATCGACTCCAGCGGGAAGTCCTCGGTCACCCCGGCGGCGCCGTAGACCTGGATGGCGCGGTCGATGACATTGTGCAGGTACTCCGCGCCGCGGAACTTGATGAGCGAGATCGCGACCCGGTCGTCGCCGCCGGAGTCGACGGTGCGCGCGGCGTCGAGCGTCATCAGCCGGTGCGCCTGGATGTCGGCGGCGGACTCGGCGATGTAGCGCCGGATCTCGCCCTTCTCGTGCAGCAGCGAGCCGTGCGCGTAGCGGGTCAGGGCGCGGTCGCACATCAGCTCGAACGCGCGCTGCATCTGCCCGAGCCAGCGCATGCAGTGGAAGATGCGGCCGGGGCCGAGGCGGGCCTGGGCGATGCTGAAGGCCTCGCCGCGGCCGCCGAAAAGGTTGTCCTTGGGCACTCGGACGTTCTCGAAGCGGATCTCGCCGTGCCGGCCGGTAACGCTGCCCATCGTGCGCACGTCGCGCACGTGGGTGTAGCCGGGGGTGTCGACCGGGACGATGATCACGGAGAACTGTTTGTGCGGCTTGGCCTCCGGATCTGTCTTGGCCCAGACCAGCACGGCGGGTGAGGCGCTGGCCCACGAGGTGAACCACTTGTGGCCGTTGACCACCCACTCCGCCTCGTCACCGGAGCCCTCGAGCACCGCGGTGGTCTGCATCTGCAGCGGGTCCGAGCCGGCGACCTCGGGCTCGGTCAGCCCGATGCCGATCCACTGGTACTCCCCGCTGACCAGCGGGTCCAGCCAGCGCCGCTTCTGGGCCTCGGTGCCGTGCCGGTTCCACATGATGGTGTCGTGCTGGGTCATCGACCCGACCGCGAGCATCCCGAACTCCGAGCGCCCGATGATCTCGTTCATGTGCACGAACTCCATGAACGACAGCCCCGCGCCACCCAGGTCCTCCGGATGACCCAGCGCCCACAAGCCGCGGCTGCGGGCCTGCGCGCGCAGTCCGTCCAGGGCCTCCTTCGCCGTGGGGCCGCCCGCGTCGATGGTCTTCTCCAGCGGGCAGACCTCGCCGTCGATGAACTCGAGCATCCGGCCGCGCAGATCGATCACGCGCTCGGTCAGGCCCGGGCTGGTGGAACTCGTCGTGGGTGCTGCCAACGTCGTCATGCTGCGATTCTTGCCTGAACCGCCGCGGCCGCAACCTGGGCTCGCCACGCCGTTGTAGGTCTCCACAGTGACCCACGCCATAGAGTCACGGCTGTGCTGGTCGATACCGAGTTCTCCGGAACGCTCGCGACGGCCGGCGCCGAGGCACAGGCGGCGCAAGCGGCCGGCTATCAGGCCATCTGGTCCACCGACAGCGCGCACGACCCGTTCCTCCCGCTGGCCGTGAGCGCCGAGCGCACCGATCGGATCGGGCTGGGGACGGGGATCGCGGTCGCCTTCGCACGCAGCCCCATGACCGTCGCGCAGACGGCCTGGGGGCTGCAGGCGCTCACCGGCGGGCGCATGCTGCTCGGGTTGGGTTCGCAGATCCAGCCGCACATCGAGCGCCGGTTCTCGATGCCGTGGTCACGGCCGGCCGGGCGGATGCGCGAGTACATCGGCGCGCTGCGGGCGGTCTGGTCCTGCTGGCAGGACGGGACGAGGCTCGATTTCACCGGCGAGTTCTACAAGCTCAACCTGATGCCGCCCCACTTCAACCCGGGACCGGTGACCGGAGGGCCGCCGCCGGTGTTTCTCGCCGCCGTCGGGGAGTCGATGACCCGGGTGGCCGCGGAGGTGGCCGACGGGATCCTGCTGCACCGCTTCACCACACCCCGCTACCTGCAGCAGGCGACCCTGCCGGCGCTGGCCGCCGGCAAGCGCAGCCGGGACAAGAACCTGGCGGCGATCCAGGTGGTGCTGCCTGTCTTCGTGGTCATCGGCGACACCGGGGCCGACCTCGACGCGGGCATCGCGGCGACGCGCAAGCAGCTGGCCTTCTACTCCTCCACTCCGGCCTACCGCCCGGTGCTGGACGCGCACGGGTGGGGCGAACTCCAACCGGAGCTGCAGGAGCTGACCCGGCAGAACCGATGGCCGGACATGGACCCTCTCATCACCGACGAGATGCTCGCCGAGTTCGCGGTGATCGGAACTCCGGAAGAAGCCGGCAAGGCGCTGCAGTCACGCTTCGGCGGCCTGGTCGAGCGCCTCGCTCCGACCGCCGTGTACGACCTGCGACCCGACCTGCGGAATCGGCTCGCCGCGGCGCTCGGGTCCTGACGTCTCTTCGAAGGCATGTCATGCCATGGAACGAGACGTGCGAACTCCCGGTGGCCCGACACGGTGGGCCACCGGGAGTTCGTGTGGAGGCGGTACTGCTAGGCGCCGAAGTTCTGCACCCAGTACCCGCCGTTCAGGGCATAGCCCACCCCGAGATAGGTGAACCGGCAGTCGAGAATGTTGGCCCGGTGCGCAGGTGAGTGCATCCACGCGTCGACCACCGCGGACGGAGTCGTGAAGCCTGCGCCCACGTTCTCTCCGATCCGCCCGCCCTCGAAGCCGGCGGCCCGGATCCGCTGATCGAACGTGCGGCCGTCGTGCGAGACGTGCGACATGTAGTTGTATCGCTGCATGTCCTCGGCATGTCCCTGGGCCGCGCGTTCGAGCTGCGCGTTGTAGCTCAGCGCCCCGCAGCCGGCGGCGGAACGGGCCCGGTTGGCCAGATCCAGCACGGACACACGGTTGGCATCGCTCGTGGCGGGAGTCCCGGGCGACGACGGTTCGGCGGCGACGAAGTTGCGCTGGTTCGACGCGGACCGCGTTGCCCCCGCCCGCAGTTCCGCGGCGCGATCGGTGGCCCGCCTCGCCGTCTGCTTGGCCCCCTTCATCCTGGTGGTCGCCTTCTTCGCGGCCAGTTGGGCGAGTTTCGCTTTGCGGATGTCCGACGAGCGTCGGGTCTGCAGCGCGTAGTGGGTGGCCTGCGCGGAGATCCGCTTGGCCTTGTTCGCAGCCTGCACCGCCACCTTGGCGGCCTTGCGTGCGGCCTTGGCCTGAGCCTCGGCCTCGGCGATCTGCGCCTGCGCGCTGGACGCCGGGTCGTTCACAGTCTGCACGGTGTCGCTGTTGTTGATCGCAGAGATCCGCGCGCCCGGCGGCGTGTCCGCCGCCGTGCCAGGCACAGCGATCGCCACCCCCGCGGCAACGGTCACTACGCCCGCTATTGCCCTGTTGCGCCACTTGTGGCGAGACGTCAGTTCCAAGCCGGCCCCCTAGGTTTGCAAGTACTCCGACCCCCGACTCCCAAGATCTTTCGCTTGATCGGCAAACCCCGTAATGGCCACTTAGGGATAGAGGTTGTGCCTTGCCCGGTAAGGCCCGCCTGGCGTGTCGGCAACGTCTACGGGACGAACTGTCGGAACCGGGCGCTACACATGTCGCAGGACGTAGCGAGGGGGTTGCGATGGGTCAGGTGCGCCGGCTGGTCGGTGGTTGGGACTCCGATTGCCGGACCGACTTGAGACTGGTCTACGAGTGCGCCCGACAGCAGCGCCGTGGGGCGATGGCCCGGCACCGCCGTGAGCCGCTCGACCCCTGGGCCGCGATCGACACCGACGACCCGGACGCGCGCGAGCTCGCCCACGCCTGGGCCCGCGGCTGGAACCGCCACGAAGCGGTCCTTACCGCGGTCGGCCACGGCGCCCAGGCCGCGAAGGCAGGCGAGTCGACCGACGCCTGTCCGTACCCCGCGGACTCCGACGACGAGGATGAGAGCTTCCTGGTCAAGCACTGGCTGTTCGGCTGGCGGGCCAAGGGCGGCCGGTGCGGACGCGAGCAGCTGGCCGAGGTGATCCCGCTGCGCGGGTAGCGTGCGGTCCGTGATCACACGCGCGCTCGTCGCCGGTCTGCTCGTTCTCAGCGTCGCGGGTTGCGGGGACGACGACGACACGGCCGATGCCTCCAGCCCCGCTCAGGTCATCGCGACGCCGACCCCGGTGCCGACGCCCACCGGCAAACCGAAGGGCGGCAAGGTGAGCGCCGCGCTGACATCGGTGCTGAACGACGTGAACCGGCTCGCGCCCGCGCTGGAGGGCTACTTCCGCGGCCAGGAGTACCCGCGCAGCCTCGACGAGGTGGCCGCCGCGATGCCCAAGACGGGACTGGAGCTCTCGAAGGGCAACAGCATCGGCGGCTACCGCTACGACGCCTCCGACGTCGAGTTCGTGCTCTGCGTCGAGAACACCTCGGGCGCCTACGCGACCTACGACACCGCACCGATGGCCACCGGTCAGAGCGGTGAGTCCGGCGGCTGTCCCTCTTAACATCGGACTGCCATGAGCGCCGACGTCGAAGCCGCGACCGCCAGCCAGGAACTCGCCTGGCAGGCCTTTCGCGACGCCGACCTCGACGGCGCGCGTGGGCACCTGGAAGCGGCCTTCCGGCACTGGCGGGCGGCCAAGGTCCCGCAGCCGGCCGCCCGGATCGCGGCGGTCCTCGCCGATGTGCACGGCACGTTCCTCGGCAACCCGGCCGCCGGTCAGGGCTGGGTGCACCGCGGCCGTCGGTTGCTGGAGCCGGTCGGGCGGTGCGTCGAGCTCGGTTACCTTGAGCTGGCCATCACGGCCTGCGAGGTCACCGATATCGACCGCCTGCTGGCCGGCGCCGACCTGGCCCTCGAGCTCGCGCTGGAGTTCGGCGACCCCGACCTGGAGGTCCGCGCGCTGGCCGACAGTGGGTACGCCCTGGTCCTGAGCGGGAGGCTCAAGGACGGGTACGCCCGGCTCGACGAGGCGATGGCGGCGCTCTCGACCGGCGAGCTCTCGGACCTCTCGCTCGCCTCGACCTCCTACTGCGCGCTGCTGAGCGCCTACGACCGCGCCGGCGACGCCCGGCGCGCGGAGGAGCTCAGCCGCATCGTCGCAGCGCTCACGCCCGAGCAGCGGCCGCAGGTCCTGCACGCGCACTGCCGGCTGGCCTACGGCTCGGTGCTGTGCACGGTCGGGCGCTGGCCGGAGGGCGAGACCGCGATGCTCGACGTCCTCGCCGAACCCGGCGCCACCCTTGGTCAGCACCAGGACGCGGCCAGCCGGCTGGCCGGGCTGCGCCTGATGCAGGGCCGCTTCGCCGAGGCCGAGGAGTTGCTCGGCACCGCGCTGTCCCGGCCGTCGGCCGGCGAACCCCTGGCCCGGCTGCACCTGGCCACCGGACGGCCCGAACTCGCGGCCGGGGTGGTGCGGCGCGAACTGGACGCGGTCCCCGGCGACCGGATGCGCATCGGTGTCCTGCTCGGCCTGCTCGTCGAGGCCGATCTGGCCCGCGACGAACTCGGCGCCGCCCGGCAGGCGGCCGCGCGACTGGCCGAGCTCGCCGCGCTCACGGATGACCGGGTGCTGCAGGCCGAAGCGAGCCTGGCGCTCGGCCGGGTCGCGGCCGCGGACTTCGACGCCTCGGCGCTGACCCACTTCCGCTCCGCCCTCTCACACCTCGCCGACGGCCGGCCGCTGCGCTCGGCGCTGGTCTCCCTCGAGGTGGCGCACGTCCTCGCCGGGTCCGGCGACGCCGCGGCCGCCGTGATCGAGGCACAGCGCGCCTTGGGAGTGTTCGACCAGGTCGGGGCGCGCGTCCACGCCGACCGCGCCGCCGCTCTGCTGCGCTCGCTCGGCACCCACACCCGCGGGGCCGGCCGGTCTCCCGATGCGGTGCTCCCGCAGCTCACGGCCCGCGAGCGCGACGTGCTCGATCTACTGCGCCAGGGCTTGACCAACGCCGAGATCGGATCCCGGCTGTTCATCTCGGCCAAGACCGCGGAGCACCACGTCGGGCGGGTCCTGGCCAAGCTCGGCGTGCGCTCCCGCGCCGAGGCCGCCGCCTTCGCCGCGGCCCACCTGCCGACCTAAGGGGGTCATCGGGGGGTTCCCCCGATGTGGCACGGCCCTCCGCGACGGGATCGTCTCCGGCATCGCGAGACCCCCACCGGAGGTACAGCATGGAAACGAAGATCGACGAGATCGCCGACGGGATCTACCGCCTGTCGACCTGGGTGCCGGACATCGCCCCGCCGGCCGGGTTCACCTTCAACCAGTTCTACATCGACGCCGAGCAGCCTTTGCTCTTCCACGCCGGGCACCGGCGGATGTTCCCGCAGCTCGCGGACGCCGTGAACCGGATCCGGCCGGCGCGCGAGTTGCGCTGGATCGGCTTCGGCCACGTCGAGGCCGACGAGGCCGGCGCGGTCAACCATTGGCTCGGCGCCGCCCCGAACTCGCAGGTGGCCCACGGCGCGCTCGGGTGCGACGTCCAGCTGAACGACCTGCTCGACCGTCCGCCGGTGCCGCTGGCCGACGGCGAGGTTCTCGACCTCGGCGGCAAGCGCGTGCGGCACCTCGACACCCCGCACGTGCCGCACGGGTGGGAGGCCCGGGTGCTGTTCGAGGAGACCACGGGCACCCTGCTCTGCGGCGACCTCTTCACCCACGTCGGCCAGGGTCCTGCCCTCGTCGAGACCGACGTGATCGCCCCCGCTGTCGAGGCCGAGGCGATGTTCCAGGCGATGACGATGGCGAAGAACACGAGTTCGGTGCTGACCCGGCTTGCCGACCTGGAGCCACGCACCCTCGCGCTCATGCACGGCTCGTCATTCCGGGGCGACGGCGGCGCCGCGCTGCGCGGCCTCCGCGACGCGCTCGAGGAGCGGGCCGCCTGCTGCAAGGTGGCGGACCTGATCCACGCCGCCTGAGCCGCGGACGTCCGAACGGGCGAGCGCTATCACTCACTCTTCTTCGGACGTTGCGGGTCCTAGGTGTGCGCGGCGGCGATGTACTGCTCGGCGAGGGCGTCCGCGTCGAGCTCGCCGGGTTCACCGGCGAAGGTGACGGTGCCGCGGTCGAGCAGGTAGACGTAGTCGGCGGCGGCGAGGGCGCGGGTCACGTACTGCTCGACGAGCAGCAGCGAGGCGCCCTGCGCGGCGAGCACCTGGAGGAACTCGAAGATCTCGTCGACGATCTTCGGGGCCAGGCCCATCGAGACCTCGTCGAGCAGCACGAAGCGCGGGTTCTGCACGTAGGCGCGGGCGAGGGCGAGCATCTGCTGCTCGCCACCGCTCATCGTCCCGGCCTGCTGGATCAGCCGCTCCCCCAGCCGCGGGAACGCCGACACCGCCTTCTCCACCGACTCGGACTCGGTGCCCGGTATCGACTGCAGGATCAGGTTCTCCCGCACCGAGAGCGACGGGAAGATGCCGCGGCCCTCCGGCACGTGGCACACGCCGCGCTTCACGAGCTGGTTCGGCGCGCAGCGGGTGACGTCCTCGCCGTCGAGCAGCACCTGCCCTGAGGACGGACGCAGCAGCCCGGAGGCCACCCGCAGCAGCGTCGTCTTGCCCGCGCCGTTGGGGCCGAGCAACGCCACCACACTCGACGGCGGGACCAGCATGCTGACCCCGCGCAGCACCGTGGAGCCGCCGTAGCCGGCGCGGATCGAGTCCAGTCGCAACATCAGCCTGCCCCCGCCCCGGAGGAGGATTCCGCCAGTTCGTTCAGGCCCTCGGCCTCGGTGCCCAGGTACGCCGCACGCACCAGCGGGCTCGTCGCCACCTCGCGCGGGGTGCCCTCGAAGATCGGCTTCCCGAAGTCCAGGACGTGGATGTAGTTGCAGGTCGTCATGACCAGCTCCATGTCGTGCTCGACGATCAGGATCCCGACACCGCGCTCGGCCACCAGCCGGCGCAGCACCGCGCCGAACGCCTCGGTCTCGGTGCCGTCCAGACCCGAGGACGGCTCGTCCAGCAGCATGATCGGGAACTCGCCGGCGATGCAGCGGGCCAGCTCGACGAGGCGGCGCTGACCGGTGCTCAGATCCGCCGGGCGCCGGTTGGCCTCACCCGCGATGCCGACCATCTCCATCGCGTCGTCTGCCAGGCGGCGGACGGTGCTGACCTGCGAGCGGGGTGACCGCAGCGCCCGCCACGGGTTCCGGCCGGCCAGCCCGGCCTCCTTGCCCAGGCGCACGTTCTCCCGGACGGTCAGGGTGTCGAACAGCTCCATCCGCTGGAAGGTCCGGCCCAGGCCCTTGAGCGCGCGCGCATCGGGTGACCAGCTGGTGATGTCCTGGCCGAACAGGGACACCCGGCCCGCGGCCGGTTTGACCACGCCGGTGACGGCGTTGAACGTCGTGGTCTTGCCCGCACCGTTCGGTCCGATCAGTCCGGTGATCCGGCCCCGCGGCGCGGTCAGGCTCTGGCCGTCCACGGCGGTCAGGCCGCCGAAACGGACCGTCAGATTCTCGACGGCCAGGCCGTCGATCTCGCCGCGCTTCATGTCACCGCCTGGGTCGCTCATCACTGGCAGTGGAACTTGGTGCCCTCGGGCGCGTAGAACTTCTCCTCGCGCGTGGTCAGGGCGATGACGGTGTAGCAGTTGAGCGCCGGCGCGAAGGCCTGGCCCGGCTTGAAGGTCATCGGCGGGCTCAGGCCCTTGAGGGTCTCGTTCTTGACCTTGCCGAGGCCCTTCATGATCAGCTCGGTGGTGAGCGGGCCGGAGCGGGCTTCCGCCCCGAGGGTGTTCACCGCCGCCTCGAGCAACTTGCCGGAGGCCCACGCGATCATCGAGGCGCCGTCCAGCGTCACGCTGGGGGCGTACCGCTCGAACGCCGCGTGGTACTCCTTCAGGCCGGGGACGTCGTTGGCCGGGAACGGCGCGAGGAACGAGCCGAGGTAGAGCCCGTTCTTCGCCACCAGCTTGTCGGCCTGGACGGACGAGCCGGCGGCCAGGGAAACCGTGGCCAGCGTCGGGTTGAAGCCGAGGCTGTTGCAGGCCCGCGCGACCCGGGAGACCGCCGAGCCGTCGCCGCCGACGAACGCGAACTCGACGCCGGCGTTCTTCATGTTCTGGCACTCGGAGGTGAAGTCCGGCTGGGTGAGTGAGAACGGGGCGATGTACACCGTCTCGACGCCGGCCTGGTCGGCAAGGCCGCCCTTGGCCGTCGCCGATTCCTTGAGCACGCCGCAGATCGTGGCCTCGACGCAGTAGAGCATGCCGAACTTCTTGAACCCGCCGGAGTCGGCCGCGGACTTGATGCTGCCCAGGTAGGTGCCGAGCGGCGAGGCGCCCACCGGGAACAGGTACGGGGCCTGGTTCCAGAGCAGGTCGATGTTGTCCCCGCCGATGGTCGGCATCTTGTACTTGGCCGCGGCCTGGGCGTAGGGGCCGACCGCGATCGGGACGTAGGCGTCGATCAGCGCGGCGACCTTCTTGTTCTCCACCAGGTCGCGCACGTTGGCGGTGACCTTCGCCGGGTCGGACTGGTCGTCGAGCTGGATCAGCTGGATCGGGTGGCAGGCCAGCCCGCCGCGGGCGTTGAGGTCCTTGGCCCAGACCTGCAGGCCCGGTCGGGCACCGGCGCCGACCGCGCCGATGAAGCCGCTGAAGACGCCGGTCTGTCCGAGCACGACCGGCGGCAACGACGTCGTGCAGGGCGCGGACGCGCTGACGGCCGCCGCGCCGGTGCCCGGCTGCGCCTTGCCGGTCCCCGCCGCTGTCGTTCCGGTCGCCGCCGTGCCGGCGGACGTCGTCCCCGTCGCGGTGGTGGCTGCCGGTCCCGTGGCGCCGGTGGTGCCCGTCGCCGTCGGCACCCCCGCGGTGTCCCCCAGGAGCGGTGTGGTCGCGCCGTCGGTTCCCGTCGCTGCGGTCGCGGGGTCGATACCCGCCGCGCGCAGCTGCTCGTCGGACAGCTGCACGACCGAGGCGTTCGCGGCCTCGATGCGCTCGTCGGAGACCCGGTTGCCGCAGGCGGTCAAGGCCAGCGAGGCCGCCGCGAGCAACGCCATGGTCGCGCTCTTCTTCATCGCTGTACTCCACTCGTCACGAGCAACTGCGGGGGCGTCTGGGCGGTGACCGGGTCGACCCGGTCACGCCAGGGGCTGAGGGTTCGTTCCTTGCCGGCCGCGCCGAAGCGGCCGATCGCGCTGGCCAGCTGGCCCTGCGACAGGCACGCGGCGAGGATCGCCGCCAGCCCGAAGCCGACCTGCAGCAGGGAGAAGTAGTCCGGGTTGTCGATGTACCCGGGCACGACGTAGAGCAGCACCGCGCCGATCACCGCACTGGTCACCGTGCCCCGGCCGGAGATCGCCAGCACGGCGAGCAGCACCAGGGACTGGAGGTAGTTGAAGCTGTCCTGGTTCACGCTGCCGAACAGCGAGGCGTAGGTGGCACCGCTGATGCCGGCCAGGAACGCCGACAGGCAGAACACCATCACCCGGATCATGTTCAGGTTGGTGCCGAGCGAGGTCAGCGCCGTCGGGGAGTCGGCCAGCCCGCGCAGCAACCGGCCGAGCCGGGAGCGTTCGACGGCCACGACCACCGCGACCGCGGCGAGGGTGATCGCGAGCAGGAAGTAGTAGTAGCGCATGTCGGAGTCCAGGCCACCGAACTCCGGGCGCCGGGTGTCGAGCCGGCCGAAGCCGAACATCCAGCTCTGCCCGTAGGCGTACTGCGCGAGCAGGATGCCGAAGCCCAACGTGGCCAGGCCGAGGAACAGCCCGGACAGCCGGATCGCCGGGATCGCGATGAACGCACCGACCGGCACCGCGAACAGGCCGCCGAGCAGCAGCGCCACACCCCAGGGCAGGCCCCGCTTCGAGCATGTGCCCGAAGCCCGCCGCGCCGATCGCCGCGAAGCCGACGTGGCACAGCGAGATCTGGCCCGAGGTCCGGACCAGCAGGCCGAGGGAGAGGAACAGGATCACCGCGGTCAGCCCGGTGCTGTAGAGGGAGAGCCGGGTGTCGACCACATGCGGGATCAGCAGTGCACCGCCGAGCAGCGCGGCGTAGCCGACGCTGCGGGTGCGGACGCTGAACGGGCTGGCCGAGGGCGCGCGGTCCTTGACCTTGCGGCCGATCTCCTGCAGGCGGCCCTTCGGGGTCACCAGCATCGCGATGAACAGGATGATGAACGGCACGTTGAGGTCGATGCCGCGCAGCACCTCCTCACCGGCGAACTCCTTGGAGATCAGCTTCTGGACGACGCCGACGATCAGGCCGCCGACGAAGGCCATCGGGATGGACTGGAAGCGCCCGATCGCGGCGGCGCCGAAGGCCTGCACCACCAGCAGCGAGAGCACGTTGACGTCGAGCTGGAAGGTCACCGAGGCGAAGAGCACGCCGGAGATCGCGGCGAACATCGAGCCGATGATCCACGCGGTGCGGCGCACCTTCGCCGGGGCGGTGCCGGCCATGTCGAGCAGTTGCGGGTTGTCGACGACGCCGCGCATCGCGACACCGAGCCGGGAGCGCCGGAAGAACAGGGCCAGCCCGACCGCAGCGGCGACGCCGATGCCCATGTCGATGACGTTGTCCCAGCTGACCGAGACGTTGGAGACCTTGAAGGCCTGCTCCTGCGGGAGGAACGGGTCGAAGGTCAGCTGCTCGGAGCCCCAGATCAGGATCACGATCGAACGCACCGCGACCAGCAGGCCGACGGTGGCGACGATCTTGTAGGTGGTCGTGACGCCGGACAGCGCCCCGGCGAGGCGCTCGAGGATCAGCCCGGTGGCGGCGCCGAAGACCGCAACGGTGACGAGGGCCGCGACCGGCCACGGCACCCCGTGCTCCTGGCGCAGCTCGTAGAAGACGAACGCGGAGGCGGCGCAGACGGCGCCGTGCCCGACGTTGAACAGGCCCGAGGTCTTGTAGGTGAGCACCAGCCCCATCGCGGACAGGCCGTAGATAGAGCCGACGATCAGGCCGGTGACGAGGAAGGGGATGTAGGCATCCATCAGGTGCTCACCCCGCAGGCGCCACATTCGCGCAGGCCCTCGGCGGCGATCGCGGTCGCGTCGACCTCACGGGTGGTCTTGCCGGCCACCAGGGGGCACTCGGGACGGTGGTACCGGACCATGCCGGGCACGGTGACGAAGCCCGACCCGCCGGACGTGACGGCCACCGCGGGGTACGCGGGCCGGACGGTGACGAAGACGCGGGCCATCTCGCCGCGCACGGTGCGCAGCCCGGACATCAGCCAGTACGCCAGGCTCAGCGACGACACGGTGACGCACAGGATTCCGCCGAGCAGCCAGTGCGTCTGGGCCGACAGGTCGACCTCGCCGGAACCGCCCCAGCCGCAGATCGCAAGCCCGATCAGGCCGAGCACGCAGCCCCCGAGCACGATCACGCGGTCGCGCTTGCGCCACGGCCCGTCATTGAGCATGACCGCACGCCGCGACCGGCGCTGGGAAGCGGTCACGTAGGCGGGGACGCGCGGCCTGCCGGCCCGCGTCTCCGCCCGGGATTCGCGCACAGCAGTGGTCATCGGCTCGCGATGCCCTCACTGTCGCGGGGCGCGAAACCGTGCTCGTTCACAGCGATGCGCAGCGCGCGCAGCTCACGCCATTCGTCGCGCAGGTCGGCCGAGAGCCACAGCGCGGTGCCGACACCGAGCATGAACAGGCCGAACAGGCCGTTCGCGATGATGTACGGCATCTGCTTGACGACGTACTCGGTCCCGCTGACCCCGAGGTAGCCGAGGAACAGCGACACCAGGCCGACGAGAATCGCCGCGACGGCGCCGATGCGGTCCCACTGCGTGCGCAGAGCGGTCATGACGTCCATGGCCGGAGCACTCCCAAGCGTCGAAGGCCGGTCCCCGCCACGAAGACTGTGAGCGCGATCGCGACCACGGCGAGGTAGATGTTCTGGGTGTCGGCCGTCAGCGACGGCGACCGAAGGGCAAGGAGATTGGCGCGCTGAGCCGCGGGGAGGAACGTCTGAGTGGGCGTCAGACCGAGCGCGGCCTGCTCGGTCGAGGGCAGCAGGCCGGGCGCGACCGCACCCGGGACCGCGGCCGCGTCGAGCGCGGCGCCCACACCCGCGTCGGTGCCCGCCGGAGTGGTGGCGGCCAGACCGGCGCCGGCGTCGATCACGTCGAACGCGACCTCGGCGAAGGAACCGCCGAGGGTGTAGGTCGCGTGCGTAGGCCCGTTGTAGTACGGGTTCTCCGGGAAGGCCGGGAAGTCGGTCTCGAAGGTGATGGCCGGGGCGACGACGCCGTTGCGGGTCTCGAACGCCTGCTGGAAGGTCACCTTCATGCCCTGGTCGGCGAAGGCCTTGATCACCGACTCGGACGGCACTGCGTAGCGCTGGCTCTCCTGGCCGGGGACGGCCACGGTGAACACGCCGTTGGTGAAGCCGAGATTCGGCGCCGCCAGGGTGGTGCCGCCCTGCGGGACCGGCATCGGCGGGAACTGCAGCGGCGGCACCTGCCCCAACCCGGGGACCGGCACCGGGAGCGGGACCGTGCCCGGCGTCTGCTCCGGGAGGTCGAGCTTGAGGCCGGGGGCGTGGATCGCGCCGATGCTGAGCTCGGAGGTTCTCGTCAGGTCGCCAGTGGAACCGTCGGCCACCACCTTGGCCAGCGACCGCACTCCGGACAGCGTGAGGTAGTCACCGAACTGCAGGGTCTTGAACACCGTGCTCGCCTGCGAGGTGACCCCGTCATCGCCCTCGACCCCGATGCGGGAGTTGGAGTCGAAGCCGCTGACGTCGGTCCCGACCAGGGCCCGGGACTCGGTGACCAGGGCTTCGCTGCGCGAGCTCAGTGCGATGCCCGGGTAGTTCACCGAACGCGGTTCGTCGCCGGCGCTGGTGGATACGTACAGCGGGTAGTTCGGGAACGGGACCCCGAAGACTCCGGAGGCCAGGCCCGGCAAACCGACGAAGGTGTCGCCCGGGTACGGGAAGGACGCGAAGGCGTCCGAGCCGCCGAAGCTGGTCAGGTGCGCGGAGGACGCCGGACCGGACCCGGTCAGCACGAGGTTCAGCGGGAGCGAGGGATTCGAGATCCCGTTGTTGATCCCGTAGGCACTCGCCACGGCATCGAAGCTGCGGTCGGCGGCCTGGGCCGGCGGCGCGATCACCAGCGCAGCGCCGGCGCCGAGCGCGAGGACGGATGCGCCGGCCTTCAGGCCGGCGTGGCGCCACTGAACAAACGACAGGGGTGGGCGCCGTGCGGTGTGGCGTCCGGCCAACGGGCACGCTCCTCGGATCTGGGGCAAAGCGGGCAGTGAGCAAACCAAACGGTGTTCGGACAGCGTGCCCGGTCGGCATGACCGAACGCAAGAGTTTTTATAGTGAGATTTCAGAATTGAAAGTGCTTTCAGAATGGTCAGGGTTGCAGGACGGCCAGCAGTTCGCGCGCCGCCCGCTCTCCCGCGGTGGTCGCTGTGTTGACGTTGCCGGAGGAGTTGTACGAGCCCGCCAGGTGGATCCGGCTCGTGAGATCGCGGCTCGCGTGGAAGCGGCCGAGCTTCTGGTAGAGCCCCGGGTGGCTGTAGACGAGGACCGGGAACCAGCGGTTGATCCGGCTGAACTCGACCTCGTCGCGCACGCCCGGCAGCACCTTGTCCAGTTCGAGCAGGACGGCTTCGAGCACCTCGTCGTCGGTGGCGTCCATCCGGTCCACCGCCCACTGGTTCATGAAGAACAGCGAGATCAGGCCCTTGCCCTCGGGCGCCCGGCCCGGTGCCTTGTTGTGCTCGAGGATGACGGCGAACAAGCCCTCGGACACCGGCTTGGGCACCACGATGAAGGAAGCCGGGCAGTCGGGTCGCTTCGCGAGCGCGAGATTGATCGACATCGTCGAGGTGTAGTTGAGCTCGCGCAGGAACTTCGCCCGGTCCGGGTCGAGCTGCGGCACCAGGTCCGGGACGATGGTGCCCATCGAGCTCACGACGGCGCCGGCGCCGCGCTCGGTGACCTGTCCGGCCGGGCCGTCGTAGGTGACCTCGACACCACCGTCGGTCTCGATCACCTGGACCGCGCTGCAGTTCAGCCGCACGTCGGGCAAGGCCGCGGCCAGCCGCTGGGGGAACGAGGAGTAGCCGTCGCGGAACGCGTACAGCTTGGTGCCGAGCACCTTCTGCCAGAGGAAGAAGAACTCGACGACCGAGATGACCTCGGCCGGTACACCGGCGCCACCGCGCACCGTCGGCTCGATCAGGTAGTCGTAGAGCTCACCGTCCAGGCCGCGACGCTTGCAGTACTCGGCCGGCGTCTCGACGTCGTACTTGCTCGCCGACCGAAAGGTCCTCGTAGGACAGGAGCTTGCGCAGCTTCCAGGTGTCCTGGACGAGCTTGGCGACCTTGAGCTTGGTCCGCAGCGAGAGCAGCTTCGTGCGCGCCGCGTCGAGGGCGAGCTGAGTCCGCGCGCAGGAAGTGCATCTGACCGCCGCGCATGAAGCCCATCAGCGAGTTCGCCGGGATGAGCTCGTCCGCCATCCCGAGGTCGCGCACGAGCTGCATGACGCTGCCGTACGCCTCGGGAAGGATCGTCGTCCCGGCCTCCATGAGGAAGCCGTCGCGCTGGACCGAGAGCAGCTGGCCGCCCACCCGGTCGCGCGACTCGAGCACGACGACGGGCACGCCGGCCTGGTGCAGCCGGTACGCCGCGGCCAGGCCAGAGGGCCCGGCCCCGATCACGAAGACGCGGTCGCGGGCCGCTCCAACGGTCTGTTCGGACACGCTGTCCAAGCTAGCGAACACTGTGTATCTTTGACAAGACACGATGTCTGCATCGTGACAAATCGGAACCTCCGGAGCGTGCCCGTGCCCGTCGAGCAAGCCACTGAGGCGTCGTCGAACTCCCCGTTCGCGGTCAATCGGGACGAGCGCCGCCACCAGTTGGCCCGCCACCTGCTGCCGGTCGTGGAGACCCTCGCGGGCAAGGGCGAGTCCTACGCCGACATCAGCGTGGAACGGATCATCAAGGCCGGGAACATCTCGCGGTCGGCCTTCTACACCTACTTCGACGACAAGATCGATCTGCTGGCCGTGATGGCCGAGGACGCCATCGACGACCTGGTCGCCTCCGGCGAGGTCTGGTGGGAGCTCCCCCACGACGGCACCAAGGCCGAGCTGCGCGCGAGGATGCGCGTGCCCCTGGACAACTACCGCAGCGCGCACGTCATCTTCGGTGCGCTGGTCGAGGTGTCCACCTACGACGAGCGCGTCAGGGCTCAGCAGGCACGACTGATGGACGCCGTCATCGACGGTATGGCCACCCACTTCGCGGAAGCCCAGCGGCGGGGCAGCGCCGATCCGTCGCTCGACCCGGTCCGCAGCGCCCAGTGGATCTGCTGGATGCTTCGAGCGCGGGCTGTACCAGCTGGTCCACCCGGCCGACGAGACCGAGGCCGAGCGATTGCTGGACGCGGCGACCGACCTGGTCTGGAACGCGCTGTACGCGACGTCCCGGCCGTGAACTCCGCGCTCCGGCCAGACCCGCGCCACGAACTGCTCCATGAGCCGTGGGGCGAGGAGTCCATCCCGTGGAAGGACACCTGGTACTTCTCGATGGTGGATGTCACCCGCGACGTCCACCTCGCCATGCACATGACGGTCACTCACGGCCGCGATGCCGACACCCGCGTCGCGGTGGGCGCGCGGGTGAGGTCCGGTGAATTCACGGCCGTCCGGACCGAAGCCGGTCGGCATTCCGAGCAGTCCGTCGGCAACTCGCTGGCGCGACTGGACGTCGTCGCGCTGTCCTGGGACTCGGGGCACGAGCTGCGCTGGTGTGCCGAGACTCCGGACTTCGCCTTCGACATCACCGTCCGGGGCGTGTACCTGGCGCCGTTCTTCGACGTGATGTTCCCCGGCGTGAATCCCGACGGGCGAAACGGCTACTCCTACAGCCACACCGAGCAGCTGGTGCGCGGTGAGGGAACGGTGCGCGACGCGAGCGGCCACACCCACCTCTTCTCCGGGTTCGGCTGGCGCGACCGCGGCTGGGGCCGGCGCGTCAACGAACTCGCGTTCGGCACCGGGTACGACCTCGTCGGCGGGATCCTCCCCGACGGCAGCGCGTTCGCGCTGACCGGCATGCGCAACGTCGAGCACCCGCCGGACGCGCCGCTCCCGCTGTACGGGTTCCTCACCGACTCGGACGACGATGCCTCCCCCGCGATCGGCGGCATCTTCCACAAGGACAGCCTCTGCTACCCGACCCGGCTCGGCCTGGAGTTCGCCAACGGCCGCCGGGTCGACGGAGCGTTCGTGCGCCACGTGTCGACACTCAGCGTTCCTTTCCACGACGCCCAGCCCGAGGTGTTCGGCATCGCGGTGAACGCCCGCGACTACTACTCCCTGTTGGTCGACCCCGAGGGACAGGAGTTCGCCGTGTTCTCCAACGAGGGACACGGCCTCCGGTCCGACGTGACCGCCGGCGGACGCTTCTTTCATGCTCTGGAGACCGACGTACCCGCCTGAGGTACGGGAGGATCGCGCAGCTCCGGCGCGCTCGTCGGCGCTCGGAGGCGGTGGCAGAGCGCATCGGCACCCCGGTTTGCGGTTTGCCTTACCTGCACGCCGCGCCCCCGGGAGCCGACATGACCCGTGCTGCTCGATCGACCTGAACCCGTCCTCGACGACGCGACCCGCCGCCAGTTCGTCGACGGCGTCTTCGCCCTCGGCCTGCTCGCGGCCTGCGCCGACGACGTGACCGACAAGGTGACGGCGACCCCATCACCGGCCGACGCAGGCGGTGACGATCGAACATGCCGCCGGTTCGACGCGCCTGGACGGCGATTCCGCAACGGGTCGTCGTCCTCGACGACGCGCTCCTCGGCGACGTGGCCGCGCTCGCGGTGGTCCCCGTCGGCGATCGCGGCCGACCCCGAGGCGGGTCATTCCTCAAGATCTGGGGTGAGGGCCTCGAGCAGCCCTAGCCCGACATCGAGCTGAGCTCGTTGCGCTGCGCCGGCTGGCCGTTCAGCCGGCGCAGCTCGTTGCAGGTCTCCAGCACCAGGTCCACGGCCGAGTCCGGGTCACCGAAGTTTCCGCCGCCGAGGAACGTCGAGTAGTTGATGACGTTGATCCAGCACTGGTTGGCGGCCGGGATCGCCTCGATGTACTGCTGGAGTTCGGCGGCGACCTGCAGCGGCGTGCCGCAGGCGCGGGCCCGGCGCACGACCTCGGCCGGCGTGGCATCGATGATCTTCATCGCGTCCTCGCGGGACCAGTCGGTCGGCACCAGGTGCGCGGGGTAGGCGTAGTCCGGGCGGATCGGGTGTTCCCCCATCCCCCAGTCCTTGTAGCACTGCGGGCCGGGAATGACCGCCGCCGAGTCCCAGCGCGCGATCGGGGTCTGCGTGAGCGCCTCGACCCGCTCCTCCGTGGTCTCGATGATGTTCATCGCGAGCAGGTAGAAGATCAGCTCGTCCGGGTCACGGCCTGACTCCTCGGCGAGACGGCGTGCTTCGGCGACCTGCTCGCCGTACCAGTCCGGGCTGCCACAGGTGGGCACGTAGGTGATCCAGCCGTCCGCGATCGTGGACGCGATCCGGACAGCGCGTCCGGGTCCGCCGGCGATCAGGATCGGCGGGCGCTTGCCGCCGTAAGGCATCAACGGCATGACCGCGTTCTTCAGCGACCAGATCGGGCCCTCGTAGTTCACGATCCCTTCGGCGTCCATCAGCATCTTGATGATCTTCACGGACTCCTCGAGGTGCCCGAACGGCTTGTCGTGTGCGACGCCGTAGGGCGTGAACTGCTTGACCTCACCGGCGCCCATCGCCAGGAAGAAGCGGCCCTTGGAGTAGTGATCCAGCGTCAGCGCGAGCTGGGCCAGGTTGGCCGGTGGCCGGCGGATCGCGTCGAAGACCGTGGTGCCGATCCGGATCTCGTCGGTGTGGATCGCGACGTCGGTCATCAGCGGCCAGGTGTCCATGAAGGTGTCGATGTCCCACACCGCACTGGCGGGCACCAGGTCCGGCGTCCACAGCGAACGCGGGATCGTCAGCATCATCTGGTCGGACCAGATCATGAAGTCGTAGCCCTGCTGCTCGTACATCTGCCCGATGGCCCGGTTCAGCTCCGGGTCGAACATGTGCCCGCAGGGTCCGTACTTGACGTCGCGCATCCGCCGCTCACCTTTCGTAGCAACCACTAGGCGTGTCACGCCTAGTGGTTGTTGGGCCAAGTGGCCCACATCCTGGGCCACCCGGCCCACTTTGGCTAGAGTGGAGCCGTGACCGTCGCGGAGGCATCGCCGAATCAGCGCGAGAAGCAGCTGCAGATCATTGAGGCGGCGAAGGCCGTCCTGCTGCGCGAAGGCCTCAGCGGCTGCACCGCGCGCACGCTGGCCGACGAGAGCTCGTTCAGCCGCAGCGCGATCCACTACTACTTCGGCGGCATGGAGGAGATCGTCGACGCCGCCATGGCCTCCCACCTCGAGGACTTCGTCGCCGACCTACGTGCCACGGCCGCGGCCGTCGAGGACCCGGTCGCCCGGTTCTGGGCCGTGACCGAGCGCTACCACCTCGCGCTCGGCGAGCAACCCGAGCGGACCATGCTCTGGTTCGACTACTCCATCGCCGCGGTGCGGGCCGGTCGCCCCGAGCCGGCGATCGCAATCGAGGCCGCCCTGCGCAATGTCCTCGCCGGGCTGTTGAAGGAGTGCGGCGTGAAGGACTGGAAAGTGCGGTCCGAGGCCGTGCTCGCGTTCATGATCGGCACCACCCTGCGCCGGGTGCTGCACCCCGGTGCGCCCGTGCGCGACGTCCGCGATCAGCTGGCCGGGATCAGCGGTGTTTCCTGAACCGGCGCCGCGGTTGCCGCGGCGGCTTCCTCGGCAGCCTGCCGGGTGATGGCGTTCCACGTGGCGTACATCAGCACGCAGGTGTACACGCCGAAGGCGGGGACCGCGATCCAGAAGGCCATCAAGCCGTTCCAAGCCCAGATGCCGTCCTTGAAGAACAGCAGCGCGATCGCCGGGCAGAACAGCAGGCCGGACCACAGCATCGCGTAGGCGGTCCAGCGCGGGAAGATCGGCGTCGGGCTCCGGTCCGCGAGGACCGCCACCGAGATCGCGCCGACCTGCGCCAGCGCAGGGGCGAACACCCCGAGCAACGGGATCCAGCCGAGGTCGTTGAGCAACTGGACCAGCTCCGGGTCGCGCTCGGGCCGGTAGCTCGCGACGGCGAAGCAGATCGTCGGGAAGATGATGATGACGACGCCTGCGGCACCCGCGGCCACCTCGGTGAAGACCAGCGGGGTGAACTTGCCCTCCATCCGCTGCATCTGGCCGGCCACCACCCCGTAGAAGGGGATCGTGAAGGCGGCCCCGAAGATCATGAACAGGCAGCCGAGCCGGATCCGGTCCGCGTCCTCGCTGTACTGCTGGGCGACTTCCTCCGCGGTGTTGTTCGCCGGGATCGGCGGGAAGAACCCCGCCGTCAGAAGGCCGGCGAAGAGCAACACCAGGAATCCGGCACCACACCACCACATCGCGCGCTGGATCCCGATGCTCATGCGGAAGCTCCCGTTCGCTAGGTCACGGCTGGCGCGACGCTAGTGAAGGTCTTGAGGGCTGGGATATCGAAGTTTCCCGCAGAGTTGGTCGGGGTTCTCCCCGATGTCCGGCGCTCGATCAGAACGGGAAGTGCTCCGCGGCGGTGTCCTCGGGTGCCCAGAACTCGGGTGGTTCCTCGCCGTCGGCCGGGGGTGGTCGGGTGACGAAGACCCGGTTCCCGGGATCGATCCAGGTGAAGGCGCCATCCCGGTCCTGGCTGACGTGCCAGCCGGGCATCTGCTTGACCTGGTGATGGAAGCGGCAGATGCAGCCGAGGTTGATGTAGACCGTGCGACCGCCGATCTTGAAGGCGACCGTGTGGTCGACATCGCAGTGCACGGCGGGGCGGCGGCAGCCGGGGAAGCGGCAGTGCTTGTCCCGGGCGCGGACCGCGGCCTTCATCTGCGGGGTGGGGACGTAGCTGTTGGCGTTGCGGTCGAGGCGGGCGATCTGCTCGCCGGTGAGGACCGGGGGTGTCGGTGTCGGCGACCGCGCTCAGGTCGATTCCGAGCGCGGTGGCGAGCACGTCGAGGAGGTCGTCGAGGCGGCGGGCGCCGATCTTGCGGTCGTCCGCCGCGTTCGGGCGGTGGGCCGGGATGCGGGAGTTGATCGTGGCGTAGATGGCGCGGGCCTGTTCGGCGGGCAGGTACAGGCACAGCGTGGCCATGCCGTCGGGTTCGTCCTTGACGTACAGGGCGCGGTCGGCGATCGCGGCCTCACGGCGTTTGCGGACCGCGTCGGCGTCGAGCTTCTCAACCTCGCGGCGGACCTTCTCCCGCAGCGAACGCACCGTGCGCGCGGCGGCTTCGGGCAGCACCCGGTCTTCCAGCTGCGCGCACTGGGCCACGTTCAGGTTCAGGGTCTCATCCGCGATCGCGCGGACCTTGCGCAGTCCGATCTGCCCGTCCTTGAGAGCGGTGAAGGTCTTGGGCAGGCGCCGGGTCAGGGTCATCGCCAGATCGAGCAGGTCGAAGGCCTCGGCCTTGGCGACCCGGAACGCGACGGCGACCTCGCACTCGACCGAGCGCAGCATGCCTTCCTCGTCGTAACCGACCTCGGGGACCGCGATCTTGCGGCAGGCGTAGTCCGCGATCGCCTGCAGCTTGGTTCCCTGCGCCTGGGCCTCCAGGCGCTCCGCCTGTGTCGCGGCGTCGAGCAGAGCCTCGTCCGTGCGCGAAGCCGTCGGGTCGAGCAGCCCGTCGAGCAGGGCGATCTCGCCACGGGAGACCGCTGACCAGTAGGCCTCCTGCTGCGCCTCGAAGACCAACAGGGACTCATAACCCTCGTCGCCGGGCAGCGGCGCACCACCGATCACATCAGGATCGAGGAGGGACGACGATTGATCGAACATATGTTCGAAGTGTAGTTCACGGCTCTGACGGGTGCAAGTGTGATGTCTCAGGACTTCGGTGACAGTTCTGTGTCAGGACATCGGTGACGGTTGATGTCTCAGGACTTCGGTGACCTTCGGGGGTTTTTGGCGCGAGGTCCGCGGGGTTGTCCGTTGCCCACGTAGGTCACGCCGGGGCCGGGTCGGGTGTGTTCGATGAGGATCTCGCCGCCGAGGTCGGCGACGGTGATCTTGTCGCCGTCGAGGACGATCAGGACCTGCTTGAAGGCGTGGGGTGCGCCGACCATGTAGTGGACTCCGGCGAGCATGAAGCTGCCGAGGCTGTTCAGCGTCTTGACCTTGGTCCCGGCGGGCAGGTCGCGAGGCGGTGGAGGTGATGGGCGGCGTCGAGGGGCAGGCCGGTCGAAGACGTGCTGCTTAGGTTTGGGGCGCGGGGGTTCTGCCTTTGGCGTGGCTTCCCATGCAGCCTGAGGCGTGACCCGGCCGGGGAGTCCTTGGTGGGGCCGCTCGGTGTTGTAGATCAGATCGAACGCATCGACCTGTGCCTGCAACTCGGCAAGCGTGTCGGCGAGCGGCTGCTTGTCGAGGTAGCGGAACAGGGTCTGGTGGAAGCGTTCGTTCTTGCCTTGGGTGGTGGGTTTGTTCGGCTTGCCGGTGATCGCTTCGACACCCAGGCTCGACACGTATTCCACGAGCTGACCGAGGTAGCCGCGGCGTGAGGGGTTGAGAGCGATGCCGTTGTCCGAGAGCAGCCGCTGGGGCACGCCGTGTGCAGCGACGGCCTTGCTGAAGACCGCCAGAGCGGCCTTAGAGCTCTCTCCCCACGCGACGTGAGAGGCCACGGCATAGCGGGAGTGATCGTCCATCAGCTGGAAGATCACGCACTTGCGGCCACCGGTGAGGACGTACTCGGTGGCATCGAGTTGCCAACACGCGTTCGGGGCGGGATAGACGAACCGGCGCCAGGCCGAGCGCGGCTTCTTCCTCGGCTCCAGCCGGGCGACACCGGCCTGGCGGAAGATCCGGGCCAACGACGCGACCGAGGGCACCACCTCCAGCCCCATCGCACGCATCTTGTCGTGCACGCTGATCGGCCCGTGATCCAGCCCGGAAGCCTCCAGCGCGGCCCGCACCGCCACCGCCTGCTCCTTGACCTCATCGGTCAGCTTCCACGGGCTCGCCCTCGGACGTCTTGACCTGGGCTTCGAGCACAGCCGCCGGCCCCTCGACTTTCGCGCGCTTGCGCAGCTCGTAGAAGGACTTGCGGGAGACGCCGTGCTCGGCACAGAAGGTCGAGACCGCGCCACGTGGGGCGTCCTCGGGCCACTGCGAGATGGCAAGACGGACACGGGGATCGAGGGGTTCATTGGCGGCCACCGCCCGAGACTCGGGCAGGAAGTGTCACCACCAAGACCGGCAGAAGTGTCACCGATGTCCTGATGCGGAACTGTCACCGATGTCCTGCGACATGGCATCCATCGACGGGTGCAAGTACTGCCCCGCGGTCAGCGCCGGCGCCTGACGAACACCACGCCACGCCACACGGCGATCCCGGCCACAATGAGGCCGATGCCGCCGAGACCGGGCGAGTCATCACCTTCCCCGGCGAACACCGCCGCGACTCCGAGAGCGAAGAGGAGCGCAAAACCGAGAAGGGGCCAGTACTGCCTGGCGGTCGAGGTCATGGATTGAGTGTCGAGCACTATCTATCGATTCTCAATCGCTTTAAGTCGATTCTCAGCAGGACCTCATCGATCCCGGACGTCCGATACGGCGACCGGCGCAGCGCGACACTACGGTCGGGAGCCATGGACGAAGCAGCACTGCGGCGCGAAGTTCGGGAGTTCATCGCCGAGCAGGTGGACGTACTCGGGATCCGGCTGGAGTGCGACTCCTGGCTGAGCGGGTTCTCCGCCGAGTTCAGCCGCGCGCAGGGCGCCCGCGGGTGGCTCGGCATGACCTGGCCGATCGAGTACGGCGGACACGCCCGCACCGAGCGCGAGCGCTGGATCGTCAACGAGGAACTGCTCGCCGCCGGGGCGCCGGTGGCGGCGCACTGGATCGGGGACCGGCAGTCCGGGCCTTCCCTCCTCAAGCACGGGTCCGAGGAGCAGAAGCAGCGCTACCTGCCGGCGATGGCGCGCGGGGAGTGCTTCTTCGCGATCGGGATGTCCGAGCCGGACAGCGGCTCGGACCTGGCCTCGGTGCGCACCACGGCCCGCCGCGACGGTCCGGAGCGATGGGGCCTGGGTGCTCAACGGCACCAAGGTGTGGACCAGTGGCGCACACCGCGCCGACGCGATGATCGCGCTGGTCCGGACCTCCCCCGTCGACCCGAAGGCCCGGCACCAGGGCCTGACGCAGTTCGTCATCCCCCTGCAGACACCCGGGCATCACCGTGAACCCGATCGTGTCCCTGGACGGCGGGCACCACTTCAACGAGGTCGTGCTCGACCGACGTCCGCCTCACCGACGCCGATCTGCTCGGCAACGAGGGCGACGGCTGGAAGCAGGTCACCTCGGAGCTGGCCTACGAGCGCTCCGGGCCGGAGCGCTTCCTCACCACGTTCCCGCTGCTCGCGGCCGCAGCTGACGCATCGTCAGCCGAGTTCGGCACGACGGTCGCAGAGCTGACCACCCTGCGCGCGATGTCCGCAGCGGTGGCCGACGCGCTCGGCCGCGGCCAGGCCCCGGCCGTGGAGGCGGCGCTGGTGAAGGACCTCGGCACGCGGTTCGAAGGCCGCGTCATCGACCTCGCCCGCCGGCTGCACCCGCGCGAGCCCGACCTGGACTCCCCCGACGACCTGACCCGCCACCTCGCGCACGCGGTCACCCACTCCCCCGGCTTCACCCTGCGCGGCGGCACGAACGAGATCCTGCGCGGGATCATCGCCAAGTCCCTCACCGCCGACCCGGTGAAGCCGGCCGGCGACGCCGCCGCCGCGGTCGCCGCGATGTGCGCGAACACCGAGGTGTTCGAACCCTCCGGGGTCTGGTCCGCCGAACGCGGCCGGGCTCTGCTCAAGAAGATGCTGGACGACGGCTGGCACCGCGTCGGCCTGGCCGAGGAACTCGGCGGGCACGGCGGAGACCTGCGCGACGCGGCCGACGTCACGGCCGCCCTGGTCGGCACGCCGTCGCCGCTGGCCGACACCCTGATCGGCGCGGCTGAGCTGCTCACCCGCGCCGGGCTGGCGCTCCCCGACGACGCGGAGATCGTGGTCGTCGCGGTGCCCGGGGCGCGCGTGCCATGGGCGAGCTGGGCCAGCCACCTGCTCGTCCCCGTCGCGGACGGCGACCGGCACCCGGATCGACCTGGTCCGCGCGGACACCGCAACGATCACACCGGGCCGCAACGTCGCCGACGAACCCCGCGACACCGTCGCCGTTGACGGCGCGCCGGTGGCCTCGGCACGCATCGACGCACCGCTGGCCGACACCCTGCTGCGCATCGAACTGACCGGCGCGCTGACCCGCGGCGTCCAGATCGCGGCCGCACTCGCCCGCCTGGTTCCGCTGACCACGATGCACGTGTCCGACCGGGTCCAGTTCGGCCGGCCGCTGCTGCAGTTCCAGGCCGTCCAGCAGTCCCTGGCCGAACTCGCCGCCGAGGCCTCCGCCGCCCGGGCCATCACCGACACCGCCGTCGCCAGCGCCGGCACCTCCCGGGCGCCGCTGGCGATCGCCGCGGCCAAGGCACGCGCGAGCCTGGCCGCCGGCACCGGCGCCCGGATCGCCCACCAGCTCCACGGCGCGATCGGGGTCAGCCAGGAGCACGCCCTGCACCGCTACACCCGTCCGCTGTGGTCCTGGCGCGACGAGTTCGGCGGCGAGGCCGTGTGGGGCGCCTGGATCGCCGAGCGCTACGGCGTCGAGGCCGACGGCGCGCTGTGGTCCTGGCTGGTCGACTGACCGCAACGTCCGAAGCGGCGAGCGCTATTACTCACTCTTCTTCGGACGTCAGGTGGCTAGGCGGGCGTGCACGTGCATGTCGTGCCAGCCGTCGAGGTGGCGCAGCGCGGACCGGCGCGTGCCCTCGGGTGCGAACCCGGTCCGGACGGCGACCCGGCAGGAGACCTCGTTGCGCACCGAGTGCTCCAGCTCCAGGCGGTGCAGGCCGAGCACGTCCAGCGCCCAGGAGCTCAGCACCTCGACGGCGCGGGTGGCGACGCCGCGGCCCCGTGCTTCCGGCAGCACCCAGTAGCCGACCTCGGCGATTCCGTCATGGAGGTCGACGAAGCGCAGGACGGCGCGGCCGACCACGGTTCCGTCGATCTCGGCCGCCCAGCCCGCCAGCTTCTCGGCCTCCCAGCCGCGGTTGACGTTGTCGATCCAGGCCGCGGCCTCGTCGAGGTCGGCCATGTCCCGGGTGTGCCAGCGCTGGATGTCCGGGTCCTGGTAGGCCGCCAGGACGACGGGTGCGTCGCGCGGCTCCCACGGGCGCAGCAGGATCCCGTCGCCCAGCGAGCGTCGGCTGCTCGTGCTCGCTCAGGATTCCGGGCGCGAGCACCGGTGGCGTGTTGCGGGGCATGCTGATGCAGTCCTGACGATCCGTCAGAAGGTGTGGTGGACGGCTTCGACGTTGTGCCCGTCGGGGTCGCGCAGGAACACCCCGTAGTAGCCCGGGTGGTACTCCGGCCACAGCCGCGGGGCGTGCAGGATCTCGGCACCCCGCGCCACCGCGGCCGCTCCGACCGCGTCGACGGCGGCCCGGTCCGGCGCGACGAAAGCGATGTGCAGCTCCCGGGTCTCGGGGCCGTCGGACGGGCCGAGCCAGAAGTCCGGCTTGCCGCCCGGGCCGCCCAGGCCCAGGTACACCCGACCCGGGCCGGCGGGGATGCGCATGATCTCGCGCATCCCGATCGCGGCGAACACGTCGAGGTAGAACGCAGCCGACGCCTCGACGTCAGCGACCTGGATACCGAGGTGATCGAGCACGAGAGCAGCCTAGGCGCTACTTGGTCGACGAGAGCTTGTACTGCCGCGTCGCCAGCGGCGCGAACACCGCGACGATCGCCACCGAGATCAGCATGCGTGTACAGCGTCGGGTTCTGCATCGACCACGAGTCGGGGACCGGCACGGAGGAGTCGGTGTTGCCGAAGAGTTCCCGGCAGGCCTGCGTCGCGGTGGACACCGGGTTCCACTCGACGAACGTGCGGAGCGCGCCGTCGAAGGACTCGGTCGGCACGAACGCGTTCGACACGAACGTCAGCGGCATGATCACGATGAACGAGGCGTTGTTGATGACCTCGACGCTGGGCACGAGCAGCGCGACATAGGCCATGATCCAGCTGACCGAGTAGGCGAACACGAGCAGGATCAGGAACGCGGTCGCCGCGTCCAGCGCTCCATCGCGGATCCGCCAGCCGACCAGCAGCCCGGTGAGCGCCATGATCGTCACCGAGATCACGTTGTAGACCACGTCCGAGGTCGTCCGACCGATCAGCACCGCGCTGCGCGACATCGGCAGCGAACGGAACCGGTCGATGATGCCCTTCTGCATGTCCTCGGCCAGGCCCGCGCCGGTGAAGGTCGCGCCGAACACGACGGTCTGCACGAAGATCCCGGGGACCAGGAACTCCTTGTAGTCCACGTCGCCGGGGACGTCGATCGCGCCGCCGAAGACGTAGGCGAACAGCAGCACGAACATGATCGGCGAGATCAGCACGAAGACGAGCACCTCGGGCACCCGCTTGATCTTGACCAGGTTGCGGCGGGCGACGATCCAGCCGTCGCGCGCGACCCGCACCGGAGCGGAGGTCGTCATGCGCTCACCTCCTCGGTCTCGGTCGAGGGATCGACCTCGGCCATGTGGCCGGTCAGGGAGAGGAACACGTCGTCCAGCGTCGGCCGGCGCAGCCCGAGTTCGAGCACCGTGATCCCGGCGTCCTCGAACTCGCGCAGCGTGCGGGCCAGGGCCCGCTGCCCGTCCGCCACCGGGGCAACCAGCGAGCGCCCGTCCTCCTCGGCCTGAACCGGGCCGCAGGCCACCAGGGTCAGCGCCCGTTGGGCGGCGTCGCGTTGGCCGGCGTCGGTGAGCACGACCTCGATCCGCTCGCCGCCGGCCTCGGCCTTGAGCTGGTCCGCCGTCCCGCGCGCGATCGCCTTGCCGCGGTCGATGACGACGATCTCGTCGGCGAGGCGGTCGGCCTCCTCCAGGTACTGCGTGGTCAGCAGCAGCGTGGTGCCACCGGCGACCAGCTCGCGGATGACCTCCCACAGCTGCAGGCGGCTGCGGACGTCGAGGCCGGTGGTCGGCTCGTCGAGGATCAGCAGCGGCGGGGCGGCGACGAGGGCGCCGGCCAGGTCGAGACGGCGGCGCATGCCGCCGGAGTAGGTCTTGGTCGGGCGGTCGCCGGCCTCGGTGAGGTCGAACCGCTCCAGCAGCTCCCTGGCCCGGGCCCGCGCCTTCACCCGGCCCAGGTCGTAGAGCCGCCCCACCATCTCGAGGTTCTCGTAGCCGGTCAGGTACTCGTCCACGGCGGCGTACTGCCCGGACAGGCCGATCCGCTCCCGGACGCCGGCCGGGTTCGCGAGCACATCGATGCCCGCCACCTCGGCGGTGCCGGCGTCGGGGGTCAGCAACGTGGCGAGCACCCGGACCGCGGTCGTCTTGCCGGCACCGTTCGGCCCGAGCAGGGCGAGCACCGTGCCCTCGTCGACGGTGAGGTCGAGCCCGCTCAGTGCCTCGACCGTCTTGTACCGCTTGACCAGGCCGGTTGCCCGGACCATCTGTGCCATGACGCCCCTGCCGTCGACGTGCGCGCGGACCCGAGGTACCCAATCACGGCCCACTGACAGTAACCACGCGATTTACCGCCCCGGAGTTCGGCGATCCGGGAAAGAGGGGCACCTGGAAGGCTGTCCCGGTGCTACCTCCCGATCCCGGCGTGGGCCTGAACGCCCAGCTCCCGGACTCGGAGGGGCCCGCGACCCCGGTCAGCACGCTCGGCCTGGTGCGCTGGGTGCTCTGGCGCCAGCGCGTGCGGGTTGCGGTCGGCGCAGCGTCGGGGATCGCATGGATGGGCGGGCTGGCGCTGATCCCGGTCGCGCTCGGCGGGGCGGTCGGCGGCGCGGTCGACGGCGGCTCGGGGCGCGACGTCGTGTTCTGGTGTGCGGTGCTGGCGGCGGTGATCGGGCTGGAGGCCGGCGCCGGGGTGATCCGGCACCGCACCGCGACGCTGCTGTACACGCGGACCCAGTGGCTGCTCGAACGGTTACTGCTCCGACGGGTGCTCGACCGGCGCGGCGGCGTGGACGCCGATGGCGGCGCGGTTCTGGCCCATGCGCAGGTCGACGCCCGCGCGGTCGGAGGTATCGCCGACCTGATGTGCCGCGGCTCGGGCGCCGTCGTCACCTTCACCGCGGTCGGCATCGGCATGCTGCTCACCGACCCGCTGCTCGGCGCCGTCGTCCTGTTCGGCCTGCCGCCCTGCCTGCTCGCCCTCGTCCCGTTGTGGCGCCCCTACGACCGGCGCGCGGGTGAGCAGCAGGCGCGACTGTCGGCGGCGACCGCCACGGCCGCGGACGTCATCAGCGGGATGCGGGTCGTGCGCGGCCTGGGCGGTGAAGGGGTGGTCCGGGACTGGTTCGTCGCCGACAGCGCCGAGGTCCGGCGCTCCGCGCTGTCGCTGGCCCGGGTCGGCGCGGCGTGGGACGCGATCTCGGCGGTGATCCCGGGACTGTTCCTGGCCGTCGTCCTCGCCCTCGGCGGACGGCTCGCGGTGCGAGGGCGACCTCAGCGCCGGCCAGCTCGTGGCGTTCACCGGTCTCGCGGTCTTTCTCGCGATCCCGCTCGCCACCATCGCCGAGGTCGGCGAGGTCTGGGCGTCCGGGATCGCGGGGGCCCGCCGGCTCACGGCCATCCTCAACGCCCCGACCGCCGTGGCGGAGCCGGCCCAGCCGCTGAGCTCCGGAGCCGTGACCGCGCCGGAGCTGGTGCTGGACGACGTCGTGCATCCCGCCTTGGCCGGGCTGTCCCTCACGGTCCGGGGCGCGGAACTCGTCGGCCTCGCCACGGCGGATCCGGCGGCGACGGGGGCCCTGTGCGATCTGCTGGCCCGCCGGACCGACCCGGTCTCGGGCGAGATCCGCGTCGACGGCCGACCGCTCTCCCGGATCGCGCTCGACGCCGTCCGCGCGACCGTCACCGTCGAGTCCGGGCACGCCCCGTGGGTGGCGGAGGCGAGCCTGGCCGCCAACGTCGCGCTGCGCCATCCGGACCTGCCGGAGGAACGGGCCGCCCACGCGCTGCGGGCCGCGGCCGGCGACGACCTGCTCGCACGTCCGGAAGGCCTCGCAACCGAGGTGGGCGAACGCGGGCTGATGCTCTCCGGCGGCCAGCGCCAGCGGGTCGCCGCGGCCCGGGCGCTGGCCGCGGACGCACCGGTGCTGGTCCTGGAGGACCCGACCAGCGCCCTGGACACCCTGACCGAGACGGTGCTCGCCGAACGCCTCGCCGACGCCCGGCGCGGCCGGACCACGCTGCTGCTCACGGTCAGCCCGACGCTGCTGAGCCGTTGCGACCGGGTCCTGCTCGTCGAGGCCGGGACGGTCGTCGCCGAGGGCACCCACGCCGGCCTGCTGTCCGACCCGCGCTATGCCGCGCTGTTCGCCGACGCCGCGGAGACCGCGCCGTGACCGCCCTGCCCACCGCGACGCGGCGCGAGGCCCGGGCCCGGCTCGCGCGGTTGCTGCGCGACCGGCGGCGCTCTGTCCTGCTGCTGCTCGTCCTCACCGCCCTCTCGACGGCGGCCTCCGTCGCCGGGCCGGCCCTGATCGGTCTCGTGGTCGACGCGGCTCTGGAGCACCGCTCGACCGACACCGTCTACCTGGCCGCGGCCACCTACGCCGGACTGGCCGTCGCCTCCGCCGCCGTGCGGTTCGTCGCCGAACTGCGCGCGGCCGACGTGGGCGAGTCCGCGCTGGCCGAACTGCGCGAGGAGGTGTTCACCCACGCGCTGGGGCTCTCGACGGAGGATCTGGAGAGTGCGGGTTCCGGGGACCTGGTCAGCCGGGTCACGGACGACACCACCGTGCTCGCCAAAGCGGTGCGCTACACCGTTCCCCGGGTCATCTTCGCCTCGGCCGAGGTCGTGCTGCTCATCGCGGCGCTGGCCATCGTCGAGCCGCGACTGGCCGCCGTGGCCCTGCTCGCCGGCGCCCCGGCCGCGCTGCTCGGCGGCCGGTGGTACTTCCGGCATGCCCCGGCGCGGTACCTGCGCGAGCGCGAGACGCACGCGCTGCTGTCCGGTTCGCTGCTTCAGCTGGTCCGGGGCCGGGCCACGCTGGTTGCGCACGGCGCGTCCGACCGCTTCCGCCTGCGCACTGCCGTGACGCACCGTCAGGTACTGGATGCCCAGCTCGCCTCGACCAGCGCCCGCAACCGGTTGCGGCCCGCGATCAGCCTCGCGCTGGCCTGTGCGCTGGTCGCCGTCGTGGCCGTCGGCTCCGCCCTGGTCGACGCCGACGCGGCCTCGGTGGGGACGGTGAGCGCCGGCGCGCTCTACGTCGTCCGCCTCTTCGACCCGATCGGCGACCTGCTGGAGGAGACCGACGAGATCCAGGTCGCCTCGGCCGCGACCGCGCGCCTCGTCGGCCTCACCTCAATGTCCAGCACCTCGATGCCGAGCAAGCCGCCGTCGGCGCGCTCGCCCCGGCCGGACGTCGACCGCGTCGACCTGGAACTGCGCGAGCTGACCTTCGGCTACCGGGCCGACCGGCCCGTGCTTCACCAGCTGAACCTGCGGGTGCCGGCCGGGCAACGCGTCGTCGTGGTGGGGCCCTCCGGCGCCGGCAAGACCACGCTGGGCCGACTCATCTGCGGCTCGCTGCACCCGGATGCCGGCGACGTCCGCCTCGGCGGCGAGGACCTCGACCACCTCTCCCCGGAGGTGCTCGCGCGGACGGTCGCGATGGTCCCCCAGGAGGGCCACCTGTTCCATCGCAGCATTGCCACGAACGTGCGCGTGGGCGACCCGACGGCGGACGACGCCGTTGTCGAGAACGCGCTCGAAGGTGGTTGGAGCCCTCGACTGGGTCCGCGCACTCCCCGGCGGTCTCGACACGGTCGTGGGGTCCGGCGGGCACGTGCTGTCTCCGCCGCAGAGCCAGCAGATCGGCCTGGCCCGGCTCGTGTGCGCCGGCCCGGCGATCGTCGTGCTCGACGAGGCCACCGCCGACCTCGACCCGACCGGTGCGGCCCGCACCGAGCGCCACCTCGCGGCCGCGCTGGCCGGGCGCACCGTGGTCTCCATCGCGCACCGCCTCGACGCGGCCGCCCGCGCTGAACGCGTGCTGGTGCTGGAGGAGGGGCGCATCGTCGAGGACGGACACCACGACGATCTGCTGAAGGCGGGCGGGTTGTACGCGTCGATGTGGGAGCGCTGGCGCGCCGACCGCGGCGACGCTAGCTGAGGGTCACGAGCACGCCGAGGCGCCGGCCACCGTGGCCGCGGTGACGCCGGCCATGACCGCGGCCTGGGCCGCCTGGATCGACTTGCGTACCGCCTCGGTCGCCCAGCCGCCGTCGGCGATCTCCTCGACCCGCTTCTTCAGGTCCCGCTTGGACAGCGGACCGCGGTCCACCACCTTGTGCAGGACATCAGCCGCAGCCAGGATCGCGATGACGGTGGCGATGCGCGCGTCGGGTTCCTCCCCCTCGACCAGGGCGCCGCAGCGCCCGGAGCTCCTGTTCGTGGGAGGAATCCGTCGCCGGCCAGCGGGTCCTCGGCATCAGGCCGAGAACCTTGGACTCCTCGCGGCGCACCAGGCCGCGCTCGACGAGCCGGTTGCACAGCTTCTCGGGGACCTGCTTGCCGAGCCTGGTGACCAGGTCCTGCGGGGACCGCTTCTTGGTCGCGATGTCCTCGAGCGCCTCGGTCAGCACCGGGTCGGTCACCGCCGCCGGGTTGTCGACCGCGACGCGCGTGCGCTTCCACAACCCGCCCTCGGTCTCGATCTCGATTGCACCGGCCAGCGCCAACTCGGCCAGGACCGCTCCGGCGAGCGCCGGATCGCAACTCGCGCTGACGGCGAAGGCGCCCGCGTCGTCGAGCATCATGAGGAGAACGTCCTCGGCGATCAGCGTCGACATGACTGTGTACCCGAACTCCCCTCGCCTGTTCAGCGATCGTGACGATGGAGTCAGAAGAGCTTGCCGAAGCCGGCCGTGATCGCGCCCGCCAGAGCGATCATCAGCCCGACCCCGCCCGCCCCGATGAGGGCTCCGATGCCGACGATCAGGGCGTCGCCGAAGAGCATCCCGAGGCTCATCACGACGACGCCGAGCGCGGGCAAGGTGTCCAGCCCGCTGAAGGGCGGCGCGACGATCGCCGCGAGGGCGAACAGGATGACCAGCAGACCGAACACGATGCGGCCGGGCGGGCTCAGCAGCGTCCGCGCGAACCGCGGCCGGGCTACTTTCTGGACCCGATTGATCATCCCGAGCACCCGCCCCCGGGTCTTCTCCGACCGCAACGACTTCAGCTCGCGGTCGGCGAAGCGTTGCGGAAGCCAGGGATTCTCCCGGCCGAGCACGAGCTGGACGGCGATCAGCAACGCGACCACGTTCAGGACGTCGGTGAGGCCGCCGGTGGGAATGGGGAGCGCGGACGGTGCGGCGAGCAGGACGAAGGACATCGCGAACGCCTGCGGCCCGAAGTGGTCGAGCAGCCCGCGGATCGTCTTGGGTTCCTCCGTCTCCAGCCAGCCCTGTAGGCGCTCGCCCAGCGGTGCTTCTTCAGTTCCGTCGGTCCGCGTCCCTCACGGGCGCGGCGCGACATAGAGCGACTGGGCGCCGAGCCCGACCAGGCGGGTGCGGTCGTAGATCCGGGAGGAGGCCAGACCGAAGCCCGACGGGTCGAGCCGCGTGGTGGCGTCCAGACAGATCCACTCCCCGGCCGGTGGGGCCGCCAGGTGCACGGTGAGCTCGGTGTTGATGAAGAACCATTGCTCCGGCGCGAGCCGGTAGGACACCCCGCTGGCGGTGTCGGCGACGGCGAGCACGCGTTGCAGTCCGGTGGGCTCCTCGTCGGCGACCAGCGGAACGCGCATCCGCGCCCAGACCGCGCCTTGGCCGACGCCGCGCGGGCTGCCCGGCACGAAGCGCCACTGCATGGCCTGCAGATAGCCGCCGCTCCAGTCGAAGAACGGTCCGTCCTCGGTGGAGAACTCCGGGACGGGATCGACCGGCCCGCCCGCCGGAGCGTCCGGCAGGTCCAGCTCGACGGCCCGGATCCGCCAGGCCTGCGCCCGCAGCACCGTCCGCCCGCCGGCCTCGAGCTCGGCCGCCGACGAGCTCCACGTTGCGCCCCGGCCGCAGGGTCTGCGTGCGCACCGTCAGCTCGGCGACCGGCACCGGGCCGAGGATGTCGAGGCTGATCCGGGTCATCGTCCCCGGCCACGCCGACGGCGCCTGCTCCAGGGCCCGGGTCAGCAACCCCGAGGGCGGCCCGGCGTGCTGGGAGTCCGGCCCCCACGGCCCGACGGTGTGCTCGGTGGAGCGGTATCGATCGTCGCCGAGCGGTTCGTAGAACGCGGTTGCCATGCGGTGCAGCCTACGAAAGCGCCCGCGGCGGTCAGCGACCGGCGAGCTCCGCCACGATCTCGCCCGCTGGGCGGATGTCGTGGATCCGGCCACGCCGATACCGGCGTACAGCGGTCCGGAGTCCAGCAGCGAGGCCGGATCGTCGACGGTCGCCGCCACCGGGCCGAGCAACGGCATCCCCGGACGCTGCAGTCGCGCCGTGCGCTGGACGACACCGACCGGCGCGCGGGACAGCAGCGGCGCGGTGGCGCGGTGCAGTCCGCGCACCCAGCCGGGCGCGAGCCGGTCCTTGCGGAGCCACCGCTCGGTGGCGGTGTTCGCGATCACCCGGTGCGGTGCCGGCCAGCCGGCACCGAACAGGTCGGTGAGGATCGTCTGCTCCGCGGTAACCAGGCGTTCCTTGTACAGCGGATGGGCGCCACTCTCCTGTGACATCAGGAACCGGGTCCCGACGACGACAGCCTCGGCGCCCGCCGCCAGCGCCGTCTCGACGTCGGCGCGGACAGCGATGCCTCCGGCCATCCAGACCGGCGCGTTCGGGCCGAGGGCAGCGCACACCTGCTCGGTCAGTGCGAGCGCGGGGGTGGTCCCACGCACGTAGCCGCCGGCCTCGATGCCCTGCACGATGACTGCGTCCGCCCCTGCCGCCGCCGCGGCCTTCGCCTCCTCGACCGAGCCGCACGAATGGATCCAGATGCCCTCGCTGTGCCGCCGCGGCCTGCCCCAGAACGTGACGACCGCATCCGCGGACCTGGCAGCCTCCCAATGGGCCCGGCGCGCGAACGGCAGCAGCAGGTTCACCGCCAGCGGCCCGGCGTCACCCGCGCTGCGGTGCGCGTCCATCCCGACGCGCAGCCGAGGCGGGGGCACGATGCCGAGCTGCCCCATCCCGCCGGCCCGGCCGATCGCGATCGTCAGCGCGGAGGTGGAGACCGCCACCCAGGCCCGCGCCGATCACCGGAACTTCCAGTCCGAGACGTTCGCGCACGCTCACCCGGCCGACAGTAGACCTGCCGCCGACCCATACTTGCCGGCGTGACGGATCCGGCCGCGGCGGTCGCCGCGCAGCGCGTGGCGGAGGTCCGTGACGTCCCGCAGGAGCGCCTTGACCTCCTGAGCTCCTCCTACATGCCGTTGCCCGGCGCACCGCCGCTGCACCTGCGCTACCGGCGCGCGGCGCTGGCGTTCATGGGCTGGCAGGTACGTCGCGGTGTGCTCAACCCACCGGCACACGACCGGCCGGGCAGCCCGTGGTGGCGCGCGATGAACGAAGCTCTGTTGCGCGACACGTGCGAGGCGCGGCTGCGCCTGCTCGGACATCAGGGCCCGTCGTCCTCGCCCAGCGTCGAGGCGTCGATCCGCTTCGCCCAGGAGCCGACGGTCCGGTCGTGGTACCTCGCGCACAACGTGACGATCGTGAGCGCGTACCTCGAACACTGCGACCTGGCCGAGCAGGAGAACCGCGCCGAGCGCTTCTTCCTGAACCTCGTCCTGTTCCGCCTGCTGTACGCCCACGCGCTGGTGGCCGCGCCGCGGTTGGCGTTGTCCTGGCTCGCACCGACCGCGCCTTGGCTCGGCGACCCGCGCCGGGCGATGACCGGCGCCTTCCTCTCCATCTCCCGCGTGCTCCCGGACCACTACCCGTTGGACCGGCCCCTGGAGGACTACATCCGGCGCGAGCACACGATCGGGCGGATGCTCGACCTCGGCGTCATCGCACCCCGACTGCCCGAGCTCTACCGCTGGTCCGCCGCAGAGCTCGGCCTGCCTGGGCTGTGCGACCTGGTCGACGGCGGTTTCCCGGTCTATGCCTGGGATCCCGCCGAGCGGCAGCCGTGGACGCCGTCAGCGAACCGGCTCGTCCGGGTAGTGCGCCGAGCGGTTCCCTCACCTCAGCTGTGAGTCGGGCCTTCCGGCGGGCGCATCACGCGGATCCGGCCTGGGCGCAGCCGCTGCCAGAACCCGCTGCGCCGGCGGGGCGTCTCTCCACCGGGGATGAGCCCGTCGATCGCCTGTGGCTCGACTCCCCGGATCCGGAGCAGCTCCGGCCCCTCCGCGAGGAACTCGGCGAGCGCCGGAGTCGTTCTCACCAGGTCAGCGGCCGTCGCATCGAGGACGGCGCGTTCGCTCGCCGACAGCTCCATGTGCACTCCCCACAACTCAATCTGGTCGTCCCCTACCCAGGTGATCGGCCGGCACGCCCGCAACTCGACAACGAGAGAGGCGCCGACGATGGGACTGCTGAAGCGACTACTGGGGCGCGAACCCGCACCCACGCCCGAGCAGGACGCGGTCGAGCGGTACCGCTACCTGCTGCGCACCGCGCCGCCGGACGCGATCGAGCAGGCGCACGCGGAGGCGTTCGCCAACCTGACCCCCGAACAGCGCAAGCAGGTGCACACGGAGCTGGCGGCGGTGTCGCCCGAGGGCGAGCGGCCGACCTCCGACGACCCGCAGGAACTGGCCCGCGCCGCCACCCGCGCCGAGATGCGGGCGCCGGGCACGCTCGAGCGCGGCTTCGGCGGCATGGGGCCCGGCGGGATGATGGCCGGCAGCATGCTGACCATGGTGGCGGGTGCCTTCATCGGCACCGCGATCGCGAGCGCCGTGTTCGCCGACCTGCAGTCCCAGGGCGAGCCCACCGGCGGCGAGGTGGACCCAGGCGCCGGCGATTCCGGGTGGGGCGGCGGTTACGAATCAGGTGGCGGCGGCGACTTCGGCGGCGGTGGGGACTTCGGCGGCGGGTTCTGACGCGCCGGGTTCTGACGGCGGCCACCTGCTTGTCGATCGCCTGCCAGAGCAGGACGGCCATCGCGGTCATCCACATCCCGAAGAAGGACAGCGGGATCCACCACGGGAACATCCCGCGCCAGGCGAACGGGCCCTCGTCGAAGAAGAAGCAGGCGACCCCGGGCACGAACAGCAGCGCGATGTAGAGGTTGAGGTAACCGGCCCAGCGCGGGAACACCGGGTCCGGCGAGGTGTCCTGCAGGATCGCGACCGCGATCGACAGGTTCTGCAGCACCGCGAAGACCGGGGTGCCGACGAAGAAGAGCCAGGCCAGGTAGAACATCGCCTCGGCGACCTCGGGGTCGAGTCGCTCCGGCTTGTAGGCCATCGCCTCCAGCACGATCATCGGCGTCAGGAACAGGAACGCGCCCAGCGCACCGGAGGTCAGCTGGGTGGAGGCCATCGGGGTGTTCACCCCGCCCTCGATGCGGCGCAGCTGCACCGAGATCACCGAGATCCACGGGAACAGCAGCGCCGAGCCGAAGATCATCACGACCCCGCCGGCCTGGATCCGGCTCTGGTCCTCGGTGAAGAGCTGAACGATCTGATCACCAGTCAGTCGCGGGTCCGGCGGGGGCACGAAGCCCATGATGAGGAACGCGGTCAGGAACGTGAGCGCCATCAGCGGCCCGGAGACCACGCACACCTTCTGGCTGAACGCGTTGACCTTCATGCGGCTCCCTAATCGCCCGTGTACTCGGTGGTTTCCTTGGACAGCCCTTTGGATAGCACTGCCTGCAGTGCGCGCTGGGCGTCCTTGCTGGGGATGCAGATCCGCTGGTTGTCCCACTCCAGCGTCAGCTGCTCGGAGAAGGTGTGGCTGCCGGTGGAACGCAGGGCCCGGATGGTCGCGCGCACCGCGAGCGGCGGCGCGGCCGCGAGGCGGGCCGCGAGTGCCTGAGCCGCCGGCAGCACCTGGTCTGCGGGCAGCACCTGGTGCACCAGCCCGCATTCGAGCGCGGCGGCGGCGTCGAGCGTCAGGTCCTCCAGCATCATCCGCGTCGCCATCGGCATACCGACCACGCGGGGCAGCGTCCAGGACAGGCCCATCTCCGGGCCGACCCCGACGCTGAGGAAGCCCGAGCGGAACCGCGCGGTCTCCGCCGCGATCCGGACGTCGTGCAGCAGCGCGAGCGAGAGCCCGCCCGCCGCGGCGGAGCCGTTCATCGCCGCGATCAGTGGCTTCTGGATCGCCTGGAACCGGAGGACCCAGCGGCCGATGCCCAACCGGTCGAACTTGCGCCCCTGCGCGGAAAGCACGGGCAGACCCATGTCGCCGCCGAAGTCGGGGCTGTGCAGCAGGTCGTCGACCGGCTGGCCGACCCAGTCACCGAGATTGGCCACGTCGGAGGACGAGCACCAGAACGGTCCGTTCGCCGTCACCACGACGGCCCGCACCGCGTCGTCGAGCTCGAGCGCCTCGGAGGCGTCGAGCAGCTCCTTGAACAGGGTGCCACCGACGGTGTTGCGCTGCTCCTCGCGGTTGATCGTCAGCGTGGCCACGCCGTCCCGGATGTCGACGAGCAGGTCCGTCATACCGCGGCCTTCCGGTTCGTGTAGGCCGCGAGGTAATCCCGGAACCGTTCCTCCGAGCTGAGCGGCGCACGCAGGACGACGCGGCTGGCGCCGGCGTCGAGGTACTGCGGCGACGGTATCCGCGTCGGTCCGCTCCAGGCACATGACGGTGACGTCGAGGGCGTCCGGGTCTCGGTGCACGTCCCGGGCGTGCTGACGCAGCGTCTCGATCCCGGCCGGCAGCGCGCCCGGGTGCGCCATCGACAGCGGCAGCCAGCCGTCGCCGTGGGTGGCGACCATCTTCGTCGGGTTGATGTTGCCGAGCAGGACGGGGATGTGCGGCTGCTGCACGCATTTGGGCCAGGACCAGATCCGGTCGAAGTTGACCCACTCCCCGGCGAAGGAGGCGACGTCCTGTGTCCAGATCGCCTTCATCGCCTCGAGGTGCTCCAGCGCCCGGGTCCACCGGCGGGAGAAGTCCACGCCGTGGTTCTCCACCTCGCCCTGGTTCCACCCGGCGCCGATGCCGAGGATGAGCCGACCGTTCGACAGCTGGTCCAGGGACGCGAGCGCCTTCGCCAGCAGGATCGGGTCGTGATGGGCGATCAGGCTGATCCCGGTGCCGAGCCGTGACGTTCTCGGTCACGGCGGCGATCGTCGCCAGCACCATGAAGGGATCGAAGAGCTTGCTGTACTTCTCCGGCATCTCCCCCAACGGTCCCCGGGTGCCCTCCACCGCCGGGATGTGCGAGTGCTCCGGTACCCAGATCGACTCGATGCCGGCGTCCTCGGCGATCCGCGCCAGCGTGGTCAGCGGTGCCGAGGTCTCGGTGTAGAAGAAGAACAGCCCGAGCCGCGACACCGGGATCGGGGCCGGCACGCTCACGCGAACTCCATCCAGTGCCCGTGCGGTGTCCACCCGATCTGGAACGGCAGCGCGATGCGGGTGATCGGTCCGGCCGCGAAGTCCTCGGTGTCGAAGATCCAGAACTCCGAGGTGCGTTCGGCGAAGCGGCAGACCGGGACGATGAAGTACCCGTCCCCCTCGGGCGCGTCCGGTGAGCGCGGCGCGAACGTACCTTCGAAGACCGTGACGTGCTTGTCGGCGTCGATTCCGAACTCCTCCTCGGCGCCGGTGCGCACGTGGCGACGGACCACGGTGTTCATCCGCATCCCGCCGTCGGGCTGCGGGTCGCCCGCGGTGAGGAAGCACCATTCGTAGGACCGGCCGTAGAAGCGCTCGTCGACCTTGGGCAGTTCGACGGGACGATCGCCGAGCCGCTGCGTCGTCACGGTCCCCGTCTCGAGATCGACGGTCCACCGGCCGATGCTGCTCATCGCCATCTTCCAGAACGGCAGCATCGCGTCGCCGGGGCCGAAGCGGTCCTCGAAGGGGAACGGCGGCCGGTCGAAGATCGGGGCGTCGAGCTGGATGGTGTTGCCGACGTGATTGGCCGAGAGCATGTGCATCACGTACTCGGCGCCGAAGTCGGCCTGGATCCAGCGCACCGGTCCGTCGAGGTCGTTGCGGTCGATCAGGGCCAGCGACATCGGCAGCGCGGGGTCCCAGGCGTACGCGGACTGCCCGGCGCGGATCCGGTCCTGCCCGACGGTGAAGGGCTGGAACGGGATCACCATGTAGCGCTCGGTCAGCCAGATGTCGTGCGCGACCGTGTTGTACGGCGCGTCCTCCAGTGGGCGGCTGCGCACCGTGCCGTCGGTGCTGACCCAGTGCAAACTCACGTAGGGCGGGCGGTCGCTGTAGGACCAGCCGTAGAGCTGACCGGTGCGCTCGTCCCACTTCGGGTGCGGGGCGAAGGCGCCGTCGGCCGGGTTCGCCCGGGCGACCATCGTCGTGCCGAGTTGGGCCGACCACGGGACCACGCCGATGGTGTCCAGGGTGATCGGGTCGAGCGCGACCGGGGCGTTGTTCTCCCCGAGGGCGAGGATCTGCCCGCCGAAGGGGACGACGTTGACGACGTTGGTGCCCTGCGCGACGCCGATGTTGCCCTCGGTGCGCTCGACCTCGCCGAGGGCCCAGCTGCGCCAGTCGCCGAAGTGCGCGTCGCTCCACTCGAACAGCCCGCGGCCGGCGGCTTCCTCGGCCAGGTACTTCGGGGTGCGGGTCCAGCGGTTGCGGAAGTCCGCGCGCCCGTCCCGGAAGACCAGGCCCTGGATCATCCCGTCCATCGAGTACGGGGTGTCCAGGCCCTGGATCGTCGGGCGCTTCCAGGCCGGGCCGTTGCGGTAGAAGCCGCCGTTGAGCTCGCGCGGGATCTCCCCGTGGGTGACCGCGCAGTCCTCGACGGTGGCCTCGAACCGCATCGGCGTCAGCGGGCCGCGCAGGCCGCGCGGCACCCGGACCGGGATGGCCCGGACGCACGGCGCGTCATCGCCGGTCCCCTGCCGCGACGGTGAGCCCCATCGCCTCCAGGTCCCAGGTCGCCGTCGGTGACACCGCGGTCGCGCAGCTGGTGCTTGAGCACCCGGTTCATCGCGTTCTTCGGCAGCGCCTCGACCAGTTCGACGTAGCGCGGGCACCGCGAAGAACGGGCAGCGTCTCGGCGAAGAACTCGAAGAGCTCGGCCGCGGTGAGCTCGGCGCCCGGCGCCGGGACGATGCAGGCCTTGATGTCGTCCTCGGTGGCCGGCGACGGCACGGCGTGCACCGCGACCTCGGCGATCCCCGGGTGCTTCACGATCGCGGCCTCCACCTGCAGCGAGGACACGTTCTCCCCGCGCCGGCGCATCGCGTCCTTCTTGCGGTCGACGAAGGTGAGGAAGCCCTCGGCGTCCATCCGGCCGGTGTCGCCGGTGTGGTGCCACAGGTTGCGGAAGGCCTCGAGCGGTGGCGGCCGGGTTGTTCCAGTAGCCGGAGAACAGGCTGTCCGGCTCCAGCGGGCGCACGACGATCTCGCCGACCTCACCGCGCGGGACCTCGCGTCCTCGGCGTCGACGATGCGGACCTCCAGGCCCGGCGCGGCCGCGCCGCAGGTCTCCCGCTTGCGCGGCGACGGACGGCGGGCTGATCGCAGACCGGCGCGCACTCGGTCTGCCCGTAGGCCTCCGAGCTGACGATCAGGTTCGAAGCGCTTCTCCAGGGCGTGCTGGACGGGCTCGGGCAGCGGGATCCAGGACGCGAAGCGCAGCGGGTGGTTCGCGTCGTCGGGAGTCTCGGGCTGCGCCGCGATCGCCAGCGCCATCGCGCCCGACGCCCATCGTCACGGTGGCGCCGACCTCCGCCGCTCGGGCCATGAAGGCCGAGGCGGAGAAAGCGGTCTCGATGTAGAGGCTCAGCCCGCCGGTCAGCGTGGACATCAAGCGCGTTCGCCTGCCCGCTGAGGTGGAACAGCGGGAACGCGGTGATCATCGTGTCCTCGTGCCGGATCTCCCAGCCGGTGCGCATCACGTGGCCGGCGTGCACGTAGTACCCGTGGGTGAGGATGCAGCCCTTCGGCAGGCCGGTGCGTGCCCGAGGTGTACATCAGCGCGAGCACGTCGTCCGGCGTCGCGACGTACGGCTCGGCCGGGGTTCGGCGTCGCGGACGGAGGCGAAGCTGTCGTCGTCGAGGTTGACCACGAACCGCACGTCCGGCAGGTCGGCCAGCAGCGGGGTGATGGTCGCCAGGCCCTGGGCGTCGACGACGATCCCGACCGCGCCGCAGTCCCGCAGCTGGTGGAGCAGGAACTCGCCCCGAGGTAGGTGTTCAGCGGGACCTGGATCACTCCGGCGCGGGCGCAGCCGAAGACGAAGTCGATCATCTCGATCCGACTGGCCGTCAGAAACGCGACCCGGTCACCGGGCGCAGCGCCGGCCCGCAGCAGTCCGCCGGCCAGGCGGTCGGCGACCTCGACCATCTGCGCGTAGCTGCGCTCCTGCCCGCCGCAGGACACCAGCAGGCGGTCGGGCTGCTTGGCGGCCCACATCGCCAGCTGCGCGATGGGGGTCGATCGCTCGAACATGGTGGGGTCCTTACCGGCAGGTGCGCCGACGCTACGGCTTCATCCATCCACCGTCGACGACGTAGTTCTGGCCCACGATCATGCCCGCCTCGTCGCTGCACAGGAACAGCACGAGCGGGGCGACGTCCTCGCGGCTGCAGCTTCGTCTTCATCGCCTGCATCTCGACGAAGATGTCGCCGAGCACCGGGTCGCCGAGGATGTTGTTCGTGGCCTGCGTGTAGGTCACGCCGGGCGAGCACCCGGTGACGCGGATGCCCTCCTCGCCGAGTTCGGTGGCCAGCGCGCGGGTCAGGGCGACGATGGCGCCCTTGGTCGCGGTGTAGTGCAGCAGCAGCGGCGGGCCGATCAGCGCCGTGGTGGAGGCGATGTTGACGATCGTGCCGGTCCCCCGCTCGCGCAGGTACGGCACGACGGCCTTGCAGCAGTTCCAGGTGCCGCGGACGTTGACCGCGAACATCCGGTCCCAGGCGGCCTCGTCGAGTTCGGTGAACGGGGCCATCTCGATGCCGTCGTACATCGCGGCGTTGTTGAGCAGGACGTCGATGCCGCCGAACTCGGTCGCGGCCTGCCGGGCCATCTCCTCCGTGCTCGCCCGCGACGAGATGTCGGTCGTGGACGAACAGCGCCTGCCCGCCGGCCTCGACGATGCGGGCGACGGTCTCCTTGCCGGCCGCCTCGTTGATGTCGGCGACGACGACCTTGCCGCCCTCGGCCGCGATGCCCTCGGCGTAGACCCGGCCCAGGCCCTGACCGGAGCCGGTGACGATGACGTCTTGTCGGTGAAGCGGTCCGGCCTGACTCACTTGCGCCGCCGCCAGATCCGCGCGGCCGTGCGCTTCGAGGAACTCCTTGTAGAGCGGGAAGCACGGGCCGGAGCGCCGGCAGCAGCTTCATCATCTTCGACATCGTCCCGGAGACCTTCACCTGCTGCCGGGCCAGCGCGAGGGTCATGTTGAGCCGGCCGAGCCAGAACAGGTGCCCGTCCTCCGCCGACATCCGCAGGTTGATCTCGGCCGGCGGGGCGCCCGGGACCGCAGGTGACCACGGTGGTCGGGCCGGTGCAGTCGACGGTCATCTCGCAGCCGGCCGGCTCGCTGTAGACGATGTGGAAGCAGGTGTTGCTCCCCGTGAACTTGGGCCCGATCTCGGGATGGTTCACGATCTCCTTCATGAACGCGCCGAGGGTTTCGTAGACGTCTTCAGGCTTCGCGAACACCCTCTGTTGGCATAGTGGGTACTATACATGCTTAGCTTGCCCGGCAATGCTCGCAGCGATCGCGAAGGGACCTGCAATGTCGGCTCGGATCAGGCACTCAGCTCGGACCCCGACGACCTGCTGATCGACCTGATGAGCGAGCCCCAACCGGCCGATCCGTACCCGCTCTACCGCGCGCTGCGCGACGGTCGCCCCGAACTTCCCGAGCATCCTCGGCGTGCGCTTCCTGTCGCAGCCACGCGGCGGTCATGGACATGCTGCGCTCGACGGCGTTCCAGAACGGATTCGGCTCCGGCGCCGACGAGTTCGCCGACCATCCGTTCATCAAGATGACCAAAGAGATCCTGATCTTCACCAACCACCCGCAGCACACGCGGATGCGTCGGCTCGCCGCGTTCGCCTTCACCCCGAAGACCATCGTCCACCTGCGTCCGGCCGCTGCAGGCCTTCGTCGACGAGCGCCTGGAGGAGATGGCCGCGGCGGGCAAGTCCGAGATCATGGCCGACCTCGGCTCCCCCGTCCCGGCGATGGTGGTGTGCAAGCTGCTCGACGCACCGATGGACGACTACCAACTGGTGCAGGCCTGGGTGGACGCGGTCAGCGCCCCGATGAAGCCGGTGCTCGAGGCGGACCTGATCGAGGCGGCCGACGCGGCCACCATCGAGTTCAACGCCTACATCAAGGACCTGATCGCCTCGCGGCGCAAGAACCCCGGCGACGACCTGCTCAGCCGACTGATCGCGGCCGAGGAGGCCGGCGACCGGCTGCTCCACCACCGAGCTGGCCAACCTGCTGTTCACGATCATCGCCGCCGGCAACGAGACCACCGCCGGGCTGATCACGACCGGCACCTACCTGCTGCTCTGCGCAACCCCGACGCAGCGGGCGAAGCTCGCCGCGAACCCGGACCTGATCGAGGGCGCGGTCGACGAGATCCTGCGCTACGAGTCGCCCCTGCAGAACGTCTTCATGCGCTTCGCGCTGGAGGACACCGAGATCGACGGCGAACCGATCATCGCGAACGAGCAGGTGATGGGCCTGATCGGCGCCGCCAACCGCGACCCCGCGGTCTTCCCGGACCCGGACCGCTTCGACATCAGCGGCCGAACCTCAACGAGACCCTCGCCTTCGGCCACGGCATCCACTTCTGCATCGGCCGCGCCATCGGCCGCCAGACCGGCACCGTGACCCTGGGTTCGCCTCTTCCGCCGGTTCCCCGAGATGCGCCTGGCCGCCGAACCGACCTGGCGCAAGACCCTGCCGTCCCGCCGCCTCGACCGCCTGGACGTCCTCGCTCTAGCCGTCTGCCAGCGCACCGGTGTCGCGGCCGGTTCGCGGGGCGAGCACGCTCCCCCACGATGCGCAGCACGTTGCTGGTCCCCTCGATCTTTGGCCTGGACCGCAGAGACCGTGCGCGGCTCGCCGCGGATCCGCGGGGTCCCGCGGTGCCGTCGAGGCATCCGCATCGCGGTGCGCTGAACCGCGGTTGTAGAGCGCCTGCGCGAGCTTCATCATCGAGCCGTCCGGGCCGGGTTGCCCGGCGGCGCGAGCGCGCGGGCGCGCAGGTTGGTGAACCGGATGACCTCGCCCTCGACGTAGCGCCGGACCAGGTCGTCGCGGATCGCCGGGTCCTCCCACCGGCCGTCCGCCTGCGCCCGCGCGATCAGCGTCTCGACCGCGCTGCCGCCGACTCGCGCGATCCCGCCTCCGGCCCCCGACAGCGCGACCCGCTCGTTGGACAGCGTGGTGCGCGCGACCGCCCAACCCTCGCCGGGCCCGCCGATCCGCGGGCGTCGGAGACCCAGGCGTCGGTCAGGAAGACCTCGTTGAACCCGCGTCGCCGGTGAGCTGACGCAGCGGCCGCACCTCGACGCCGGGCTGGTCCATCTCGATCAGGAAGAGACGATGAGCTCGCGATGCGCTCGGCCCGGCAGCCGCATGTCGGTGCCGGGCTGAGCAGATCCGCAGCTCCGCGCACGTGCACGCCGAAGCGGTCCACCGTCCGGATCTGTCCGGGTGGCAGCATCCCGCCCGCGTCCGCAACCGGACCTGGCCCGGCCGGCGCTGGTCCACCGCTGCCCGGTTCGCGAACGGCCGCGCAGCCACCAGCGGTCCGCCGGCGGTCCGAGCGTAGCCGCAGTCGCTGACCGAGCTGGCACCGGGGATCCCGAGCCCGCGACGGCTGGCAGCAGCATCCGCCACTCGCGATGATCACTCACAGTAGCGACGGTGCCTGGCGCCGACGAGACCGCAGCCACTCGCGCACGGCGCTCCCGGCGACCGGCGGTCGCGCGGCGAGACTCGGCGCGGCTCGCGCCGAGCGCTGGTCCGGCGTCGACCGCGAGCGGCGTCGTATGCGCAGCCACGCGCTGACGGACTCGCCGCCGTGCTGCGGGCCGCGTCCTCGCGCAGCAGTCGCCAGCCGCCAGCGCACGCGACGGCACCGTTCCGACCACGTTACGGGCACCGCGAGACGCGCACCTGACCGCCGGGCGACAGTCCTGGCTCGGTGCCGACCGCCGGGTTCGCCTCGTCCGCCGGTCGGCCGCGACGAGACGCGCACCTGTCCGACGGAACTGGAGGCCTGCTACCCTGCGGGCGGCATCTGGCACCGGTCTCGCTCGCGTCGCGGCCTCGTCGCCTGGAACAGGTCGCGCCGCCGCGGCGGACGGATCGCGGCTACGGCCAGTCGGCGGGTCATCGGCCGCTTCCAGCCGACGCTCGTCGACGTCGCGACGAGGTCGGACTCGCCCGCAGCGTCAATGGAGGAGGCCACCAGCGCCGCCGGACGACGACCGCCTTCCGCATGCTCGCGCGATCGCCAGGCGACCTGTTCGGAGCGCTGGTCCACGTCCGGAGAAACATCCAGATCCACGGCGGCATCGCCCGCCTGCACCCGCCCACCGGTACTTCCCGCGCCGCCTTCACCGAGTCGGCCCGGCCAGGGAAGCGGCTCGGGGCTCAGCTCTCCAGCAGGATGTAGGCGTTCTTCACGCGGGTCATCTCGAGCAGGCCTTCGAGGCCGCCCTCCTTGCCGTGACCGCTCTGCTTCCAGCCGCCGAAGGGCGCGTTCGGCGGGAAGAAGTTGAACCCGTTCACCGAGACGTAGCCGGCCTCCAGGCCGCGGATCACGCGGTGCGCGCGGGCCGAGGTCGGCGGTGAACACGAATCCCGGCCAGGCCGTAGTTCGTGGCGTTGGCGATCGAGATGCGCCTCGGCCTCGTCGTCGAAGCGGGATGATCGAGAGCACCGGGCCGAACACCTCGTGCTGGGCGAGCGCGCTGGCGTTGTCGACGTTGCCGAAGACGGTGGGCGCGACGTAGTAGCCCTTGGCCAGGTCGCCGCCGAGCCGGTCGCCGCCGGTGAGCAGCTCCCCCGCGCCGTCGGACTTGGCCTGCTCGATCACGCCGAGCACCCGCTGCGCAGTGGCGTTCGCTGATGAGCGGGCCCATCAGGGTGCCGCCGTCCATCGGGTCGCCGATCGAGAGGTTCTCCGAGAGGTCGACGACGCCCTCGACGACCTCGTCGTAGACCGAGCGCTGCACCAGCAGCCGGGTCGGCAGCAGACAGCCCTGCCCGCTCTGCAGGGCGACGCCCATCTGCACGGCCATCGCGATCGCGTTGTCCAGGTCCGCGTCGTCGAACACCAGGTTCGCCGACTTGCCGCCGAGCTCGAGGGTGACCGGGGTCAGGTTGTCCGCGGCCGCGCGCACGATCGAGCGCGCCGTCGTCGCCGCCGCCGGTGAAGGTGATCCGGTCGACGCCGGGGTGAGCGGACCAGCAGGTCCCCGGTCGCGCCGTCGCCGGTGATCACGTTGACCACGCCCGGCGGCAGCCCGGCCTCCAGGCAGAGTTCGGCGAAGACCAGCGTCGTGTACGGGCGCGAGCTCGGACGGCTTGATCACCACGGTGTTGCCGGCGGCCAGTGCCGCCGCGACCTTGAGCCCGATGAACCCCATCGGGGCGTTGAACGCGGTGAGCACCGCGACCACGCCGTAGGGCTCGTGCAGGGTGAAGTCGAAGGCGTCGTGCGGGTAGACCGGGATCGTCCGGCCCTCGATCTTGTCCACCCAGCCCGCGTAGTACCGGAACCAGTCCGCGGGGGTCGCGGCGCACGCCAGGGCACCGAACGCGATCGGCGTCCCGTTCTCCAGGCAGCCCACCAGGCCGAGCCGCTCGCCGTTGCGCCTCGATCACCGCAGCCAGGCGCAGCAGCGACGTCGCGGCGGTCGCCGGCGTGCCAGGTCCGCCAGTCCGCGAACGCCGCGCGGGCGGCCTCGCACCGCGCGGTCCACCTCGGCCGGTCCGGCGGCGACGAAGGAGGCCTGCACCTCCCCGGTCGCGGGGTTGGTGTGCTCGATCCGCCCGAGGTCCGAGGAGGCGATCCGCTCGTCGCCGATGACCAGGGCGCCGTCCGGCAGAGCCGTAGCTGACATGGCGCTTGAGTATATATAGTGCCCACTAATGTAACCAGGCCGAAGGAGGCACCGGTGGACCGTCCCGTCTTCGGCACGGTCAGCCTCTACGAGGCCCTCGCGGAGAACCTCAACGCCGACCCGGTCTGGCGCGAACTGGCCAAGCCGATCACCTACACGATGATCTACGCCTACCTGCCTCCGGTGGACAAGCGCTTCTACCTGCGGTTCACCGAGGGCGAGATCGTCGAGGTGCGCGACCTCCCCGCGAGCGAGGACCTCGAGGTCGACTTCGTGATCAGCGCGAAGCCCGACGTGTGGGCCGCCCTGATCAAGCTGGAGATGAACCCGACCTCCGCGATGGCGACCGGCAAGGTCAAGGTGAAGGGCAAGCAGACCGTGCTGCTGCGGCACATGAAGCGCTTCTCCTACCTGATCGACCGGCTCTGCCACATGGACCCCGCCTTCACGCATGAATGACTGCCCATGACGACGAGCCCTGATGTTCGAACTCGCAGGACATCCACGCCGGCTACGCCGGCACCAAGGTGCTGCGCGGGGTCAGCCTGCGCGTCCCGCGCCGGCAGCGTCGTCGCGCTGCTCGGCCCGAACGGTGCCGGGAAGACGACCCTGCTGCGCGTCGCGAGCGGCCTGCTCAAGCCGACCGCGGGCCGGGTCCTGGTCGACGGCCGGGACCTCACCGCCGCTCGCCCCGCACCGCCTGGTCGCCCACGGGATCTGTCACGTCCCGGAGGGCCGGGGGGTGTTCCCGTCTCTCTCGGTGCGGGACAACATCGAGGTGCAGGCGCGGCCCGGCACCGCGGCCGAGGCGATGGAGCGTGCCGTCGCCGCATTCCCCCGGCTCGGGGAACGCATGCACCAGCTGGCCGGCACGCTGTCCGGCGGCGAGCAGCAGATGCTCGCGCTGGCGCGCGCCTACGTGCAGAAGCCGGCGGTGGTGCTGCTCGACGAGGTCAGCATGGGCCTGGCCCCGAAGGTCGTCGACGAGATCTTCGACTTCCTCGCCCGGCTCGCCGAAGGCGGGACCTCGCTGCTGCTCGTCGAGCAGTACGTCGCCCGGGCGCTGGCCGTAGCCGACTACGTCTACCTGCTGGGCCGGGGCGAGACTCGCGTTCGTCGGTGAACCGACCGAACTCGACGCCGACGCCCTCGCCGAGCAGTACGTCGGCGCCACCGGCTGAGCTGTTCAGCGGGTCAGCGCCAGCTCCCGATCCCGCGTCGTCCCCGCCGGACGCGCCGCCCGCAGCGCCGTGGCCTCGACAACCTTCCCCTGCACCACCCGGTCGCCGAGCGACCGCTGGGCGAACAGCGCGGCCGCGATCGCCAGCAGGCCGAACGCGAGCTGCTCGAGCACCAGGAAGTCGGCGTTGGTGACGTAACCCGGCAGCACGATGAGCAGCAGCGGCGCGATGACCGCGGCGTTCAGCGTGGTCCGCCCGGAGATGACCAGCACGGCCAGGATCACGATCGATTTGAAGTAGCCGAACTGGTCCACGCTGATCGAGCCGAACAGCGCGGAGAAGGTCGCACCGGACAGGCCGGCCAGGAACGCCGACACCGAGAAGACGATGACGCGGGTGAGGTTCACGCTGGTGCCGAGCGTGGTCAGAGCCAGCGGAGAATCGGCCAGGCCGCGCAGCAGCCGGCCGAGCCGCGAGCGCTCGATCCCGTAGACCAGCAGCAACGTCGCGACCGCGATCACCAGCAGCAGATAGTAGAAGCCCTTGTCTGTCTCCAGCCCCATCGCGCTCGGCCGCCTGGTGGGCAGGGAGCGGGCGCCGAAGAAGTAATCGCGCTGGTAGAAGAAGCCGGCGAGCAGGACGCCGAAGCCCAGCGTCGCCAACCCCAGATACAGCCCGGACAGCCGGATCGCCGGGATCGCCACCAGGGCCCCCACCGGGACGGTGACCAGCGCCCCGATCAGCACCGCGAACCCCCACGGCACGCCGTTGTCGAGCATCCGGGCGAACGTCACCCCGCCGACGGCGGCGAAGCCCCACTGGCACAGCGAGATCTGACCCGAACTCAGAACCAGCAGACCCAGGGACGCGAACAGCGTCACGTGGCACATCGCGTTGGTCCACACCGGCAGCTTCGACCCGACGAGGAACGGGCACCAGGATCGCGCCCAGCAGGACAGCTCCGGCCACGCCGGCCCGGACCCGCGGCGCCAGCACGCTGGCCTTCGGCGCGCGCGCCTTCACCACCAGCCCGATCTCCTGCAGCCGGTGCTTCGGCATCACGAGCAGGACGATGATCAGGATGACGAACGGCATCGAGATGTCCAGGCCGGTCAGCGACGGATGCCCCGCCACCTCCTTGCTCACCAGCGCCTGCGCCAGCCCGACCACGAGACCGCCGGCGTAGGCCATCGGGATGCTGGTGAACCCGCCGATCGCCGCGGCGCCGAAGGCCTGCACGACCAGCAGCGAGAGCAGGAGCGCGTCGACCGACTGCTGCGTCGCGGCGAACAGGACGCCGGACACCGCGGCGAAGGTGCAGCCGATCACCCAGGCGTAGCGGCGGACCTGCACCGGCGACTCGCCGGCCAGGTCCATCAGCTGCGGACTGTCCACGACCGCCCGCATGCACTTGCCCAGGCGGGCGTAGCGGAAGAACACCGACAGCGCAACCGCCGCGCTGATCGCGACCGCCGCAGTGATCAGCTGGTCGTACCGGACCTGAACGCCGCTGACCGTGAAGGCCTCCGAACGCGACAGGAACGGCCGCAGGCCCAGCTGACGGGTCGAGAACATGTACTGCAGAGCCGCGATCAGGGCGAGCATCAGGCCGACGGTGGCGACGATGCGGTAGCCCGGCGGCACCCGGCTCAGGCCGTCGGCCAGGCGTTCCATGATCAGGCCGCCGACGATCCCCAGCGCGAGGACCGCAATCAGCACCGCGAGCGGCCACGGCACGTCCTGCCGGTCGCGCAGCCACAGAAAAAGGTAGGCGGCACTGGCACCGAAGGCCCCGTGCGCGAAGTTGAAGACCCCTGAGGTCTTGTAGGTCAGGACCAGGCCCATGGCGGACAGGCCGAAGATCGAGCCGGTGGTCAGCCCGATGATCAGGTAGGGGACGTACTCGCTCACGATTCGCAAACCCCGCAGGCGGCCAGGCCCGCGTCCGGCGCGACCGCCACGGCCGCTTTGCCGGCCATCAGCGGGCAGTCGCGGCGGTGGTAGCGGCGCATGCGGGGGGCGGTGACGAGGCCACCGGCCGGCGGCGCGACGTCAACGGCGGTCCGTACCGGGAGCAGGTCGCGCCGGCGCAGCTCGGCTGTCGTCGTCGCCCGCTCGCGGCGCAGCGATCGCACGCCCGTGCCCAACCAGACCAGGCAGCCGAGCGCGTTCAGCGCGCAGGCCAGCACGCCGAGCCCAAACCATCGCACCTGCACCCACCACGTCGTCTCACCGGAGCAGCCGTACCAGGCGATCGCCAGGACGACCGCGGCCACCACCACGACCAGAGCAAGCCAGCGGATCCCGGAGATCGGCCAGGGTGAGGCAGGAAGGGATGCGCGCGGTTCGTTGACCTCGGGTTCGGCCGGCCGGGTCATCGTCGCGCTGTGCCGGCTCACTGTCTGGGGTCCGACTCCATCAGGTGCTCGCGCAGCGTCCGCAGTTCACGCCACTCGTCGCGGAAGTCCGCGGACAGCCACAGCGTCGCCGCGATCGTGATGGCGAACATGCCGCACAGCCCGCCGGAGATCAGGTAGGGCAGCTGGCCGGCCACCAGGTCGGTGCCGCTGGTGCCCAGGTAGCCGAGGAAGAGCGCGACGGCCCCGACCACGGCGGCCAGCACCGCGAGCGCGCGGTCCCACTGCAACCGGAGCAGCGTCGAGATTTTCATGAGCGCGCAACCCCCACGGATCGGAACGCGGCCGCGGAGATCACCGCCATCGCGGTGACCGCCACGGCGAACAGGTAGAGCGGCAGCGAGTCCCGCGAGACCGGCCCGCGGACCGCGACGGTGCGCAGGGCGGCAGTGCCGGCGTAACTGCCGGTGTTCAGCGTGCCGGCGGCGTCGATGACGGCACCCGGTGCCGTACCCGGCAAGATCCCGGCGAGGTCGATCCCCGGCCCGGCCTGGATCGCGGGCGCGCCGGCGCTGGTCCCGGTGGCGCCGTCGATCGGGGCGGCGTGGTTGAGGGCGAGGCCCTTGATGCTCGCGACCGACCGGCCGATGCCGTACGACACCGTGGTCGGGCCGCGGTAACCGAGGCCCTCCGGCGGCGCGGGCAGCACGGTCGAGAGCGTGAGGCCGGCGCTGATGATGCCGACCTTCTTCTTGCCCTCGAGGATGTCGGTGGCCTGCTGGTAGGTCGCAGTGATGCCGGCCGCCTTCAGCCCGGCCAGCACCGCCTCGGTCGGGACGGCGAAACGCTGGGTCCCCTCGGTGGGCAGCGTCACCGTGAACGTGCCGTTGGCGAAGCCGAGTTCCGGGGCGTACAGCAACTGGCCGCCGTACGGCAGCGGGATCGGCGGGAACTCGGCCGGCGGCGGTTGCGGCAGGTTCGGGATCGGGTTGGCCAGCGGCACCTTTGCCGGCGTCGTCTCCGGCACCCGGATCGCCAGGCCCGGCACGATCAGCCGGGTGAAATGCAGATCCGAGACGGTGGTGATGACGCCGTTGGCGTCGACACTCGCGCGGGCCAGGTCGGAGACGCCGTCGATGCTGAACACCTCGCCGGTACCCGCGAGGGAGAACACCGCGCGCGCAACCGAGGACAGGCCGTTACCGGTGGCAGTGTTGTCCGCGACGTTCGCCCGCGACTCTCCACCCGAGGGACCGGAACCGATGGTGGCCACCGCCGCCGCCGTCTTGGCCTGGCTCTCGGCGTGGAAGGTCAGGCCCGGTGCGCCGCCGTCGCTGCTCTCGCCGATGGTGTCGGTGCTGGTGTACATCGGGTAGGCCGGCAGCGGTGCCCCGAAGACCGAGCTCAGGATCTGGGTCAGCCCGGTGACGGAGCTGCCCGGGTACGGCGCGGAGGCGAAGGCGAGAGAGTTGCCGAGGGTGTCCAGCGAGGCCTGCGCGGTGGGCCCGCTGCCCTCAATCTGCCCCGTCGCCGGAATCGAGTCGTTGGCGAGTCCGACGATGATTCCACTGGCCGAGGCAAGCGCCTCGTAGCTGGCCAAGGGCAGCTCGTCCGCGAGCGCCGAGGTGCCGAGCAGGCCGGCGGTCGCGGGCGCGGCGATCATGCCGACAACGACGGCGGCACCGACCGCAAGGCCGCGTCGGCCGCGTCGCCGGTGAACGAGCCGGGTAGCTCTCGTCATGCATAGCACTTTATATACATAACGCCCGCTGTACAGCCTTACCGCCGCGTGGAATTTGCTCCCGCCACGCCGACCACCTGCAGGCTTGTATAGCGAATGTTCACTTAGCCACTACGCTGGCTGAATGACGACGGAAGAGCCCGTTCGCCAGCGGCTGTCCCGCCCGGCCCGACAGGCACAGATCCTCGAAGCCGCCCGTGAGGTCTTCCTCGAATCCGGACTTTCCGGCACCCGGACGCGCGAGATCGCGGCCCGCGCCGGCATCACCGAGGCCTACCTCTACCGGCACTTCAAGTCCAAGGACGACCTCTACACACTCGCGATCGAGGCGCCGCTCGAGCAGCTCGTCGTCACGCTGCACGAGGAGATCGAAACCCTCAAGGCCACCGAGGGGATCCGGCGCGACCAGCTGCTCGAGCGGGCCAACCTGGTCTTCCTGCAGGCGATGAAGGAGATCACCCCGCTGCTGACGGTGGCGATGTTCTCCGAGCTCGCCAAGGGCAAGCCGTTCTACCGCGAGACCATCCGGCCCAAGCTGCAGCAGGCCTTCGAGTCGATCATCAAGGACGTCTCCGGCTGGGACCCGCCGCGGGTGGACACCGACGTCGCGATCCTCGGATTCTTCGGCGTGCACTACGGCCTCTGCCTGGACTACATGCTCTGCGAACGCAAGCTCGACGTGGCCAAGGTCGCCAAGCAGATCACCGACGTGTTCTCCGGTGGCATCAGGGAGTTCGGCGAGCCACCGGCCCAGCCGGCGAGGAAGCCCGCCGCGAAGCGCACCGCCGCGGCCAAGAAGGCGCCGCCGAAGAAGGCCGTACGCCGCAGCGCCTGACCCCGACCGGTGCGGCCAGTGAAGTCAGGCGTGAGGGGGCCAAGAAGCGAGCAGCGCGTGCTTGAGGACCTTGCCGGAGTCGTTGGTCGGCAGCACCTCGTCGCGCAGCCACCACCGGGTCGGGATCGCGAAGGCGGCCAGGCCTTCGCGCAGGAACGCCTCCACCTCGTGAAGGTCCAGCGGGCCCTTCGGCACGATGACGGCCCCCACCTCCTCGCCCAGTTCGGCGTGCGGCAGCCCCAGCACCGCGGCTTCGGCGACGCCCGGGTGCCGCCGCAGCCGCGCCTCCACCAGCGGGGCCGCGATGTTCTCCCCGCCGCGGATGATGACCTCCTTCAGGCGGCCGGTGACGTAGACGAAGCCCTCGTCGTCGACGTGGCCGACGTCTCCGGTGTGCACCCAGCCGTCGGCATCGAGCGTCGGGTCGTCCGGCAGTCCCCAGTAGCCGTCCATGCACGCCGGCGAGCGCACCAGCAGTTCACCCTCGCCGCCCGGTTCGAGGGCGCCGTCGACCTTCGCCTCGACGACCGGCCCCAGCTGACCGGACGAACCGGGGTGAGCCGCGATCTGGGCCGCGACGCCGGTGCTGATCATCCCGCCGCACTCGGTGGCCCCGTAGAGCTGGCCGATCCCCCGCGTCGCGTTCGGGAACAGGCCGCCCACCCGCGCCAGCAGGTCGGTGGACACCGGGGAGCCGCCGAGCACGACGGTGCGCATGCTGCCCAGGTCCCGGCCGGCGGCATCTCCGTCTGCTGCGCGCGCGAGCATCCGTTCCATCATCGTCGGCACCGCGGAGATCATCGTGATCCGCTCACGCTCGATCGTGGCCAGCACCACCTCGGGGTCGAAGCGGCCCTCGGTGAAGACCACACGCCCGCCGGTGACCACCGGAACCAGGATCAGCTGGATCGCGCCGATGTGGAACAGCGGCAGCCCGACCAGCGTGACGCTGGACGAGGGTTCTGACGTCTCGTCAGGCAGGCGTCGCGACACCACGAGCAGGTTCTGCAGATTCGCCACCAGCGCCCGGTGCGAGAGCACGGCACCCTTGGGCAGGCCGGTGGTGCCGGAGGTGAACAGGATCATCGCCGGATCGTTCTCGTCGACCTGCTCGTCCCGGTCGAACCGGCTGGTCAGCCCAGCGCTCTCGGTGAGGGGGCCGGCGTTGAACGCCGGGGCGAAGTCCTCCAGCGGCATCGTCCGCACGCCCGGGGGGACCCGCTCCCGGCGGCGCTCGTCGACCAGGACGAGGGACGGGTCGGTGCTTGCGCAGGCCGCGCTCACCTCGGCGACCGACCACCACCCGTTGAACGGCACCACCACTGCGCCGAGCTCGATCACCCCGAAGAAGACCGCGACCCACTCCGGGGTGTTCGCCGCGAAGACCGCGACCCGGTCCCCCGGCCGCACTCCCAGCTCGCGGAGCTGCTCCGCGATGGCCAGCACCGCGCGCTCGTGCTGGGCGAAGGTGAGCCGGCGGGCGCCCTGCACGAGGTAGTCCCGGTCGGCCCAACGGCGTGAGTGCGCGACCACTTCGCTCAGGCTCGCCGGCCGGGACGCGTAGAGCCGGCAGGGATGCCCGTTGACGACGCCCGGCACCACCTCCGCGCTCCAGCGCTGCGTCGAGGGCGGAGCCAGGGGTGGGGTCATGTCTGCGCGGGGCCGGTGCGGTAGTCGCCGAAGGCGCCGTCGCGCGCGGTGAGGGCGGCGCTCACGTTCTCCGCGAGCGCCTTGGAGTACGCGGCCGAGGACTTGGTCCGCATGCCGAGGGCGGAGATGTCGGTGGCGGCCCGCATCGCGTCCCGAATGCCCATCAGCTCCATCGAGCGGTGGAAGGAGCGCTTGTTCACCGCGAGGATGTCGTGCGGGATCTTCGCGATCTTCTCCGCCGTCGCGAGCACCGCGCCTTCGAGGTCCTCGGCGGGAACCGAGCGGGTCGCGAACCCGCTCGCCGCGGCCTCCACCCCGCTCATCGCGTCGCCGGTGAGCACCGCTTCCAGTCCGCGGCGCATGCCGAGCAGCCAGGGATGCCAGGCCATGTCCGGGGAGGACATCATCCGCACCGGCGGGTAGCCGATCTGCGCGTCGTCCGCGACGTAGACCAGGTCGCACGCCGTCGCCAGCTCGGTGCCGCCGGCCAGGCACCAGCCGTGCACCTGCGCGATCAGCGGCGTCGCGTAGTCCCACATCTCGAACCAACCGGTGAGCACGTGCCGCGGCCAGTACCCGTCCTCGAGCGCGGCGTGATGACTCAGCTCGGCGGGCTGGTCCCGTCCGCGAGCGAGGTCGTAGCCGGAGCAGAAGGCGGCGCCGGCGCCGCGGATGATGATGACCCGCACCTCGCGGTCGGCGTCCGCGGCCCGCAGCAAGGCGAACAACTGCGTGCGCAGCTCGTTGTTCATCGCGTTGCGCTTGGCCGGGCGGTTCAGGGTGAGCCGGCGCACCAGCGGCTGCCGGCTCGTCGACCAGGACGAGCTCGCTCATGACGGTCAGGCCGCGCGGCTCGGCAGCGTGGCCGTCGCCGTCCCGCCGCAGGTGACCTCGTCGTTCTGGTTGACGCCCTCGAGCCGCACCTCGACGCGGTGCGCCCTGCCTTCGCCGGCGGGGCCGTCCTCGACGAACTTGCGCAACACCGTGCCGCGGCACATGGTCAGGTCGCCGATGATGTTGTGGCGGCGGACCTGGACGTTGAGCCGGTTCAGGAAGCCGTCGTCCCCGATCCAGTCCGTCATCAGGTTGCCCAGCCAGGAGATGCGCTCCGGGCCGTAGTCGTAGGCCGCGGGCACGCCGACCGCTTGCGCCAGGTCGTTGTCCCAGTGGACCCGCTCCGGGGGCTCCGGCACGCCCTGCGCGTTCGGGATGCCGAGCGCGGGGTGGCTGCGGAACATGTCCATCGCGACGCCGTGCGCCTTGACGTACAGGCTGCCCCAGCCCTGGGTGAACGCGACGAAGCCGGTGACCGTGCTCGGGCCCTTGAGCAGCTCGGGCAGTGCCTCGCCCTCAGTCACGTCCTCCCAGTACCGGGGCTCGGCGCCGCGGCGCCGGTAGGCCAGGTAGCGGGCGTCGATGTCCGCGATCTCCTCGGTGGTCCACATCCGCGGCTTGACGAAATCACGCTGTCCGCGCTGGCGGGCGATGTCGCGCTGCGTGCGGATGCACCAGGAATCGGCCACGCAGACCAGTTCGCCCTCGCCCGTGCGGAACGTGACCTCGTAGACCTGCTTGACCGCGCGGCCGGAGAAGTCGCTCTTGAGGTCGACCAGTTCCTTGAGGACCGGTACGGCCGTGATGGCGTCGCCGAGCCGGACCGGGCGCTCCCAGCGGAAGTCGGTGCCGGCGAACATCGCGTGGATGCCGGGCAGCCCGGAGACATAGCCGCTGAGGACCTTGTCGAAGGCGTAGAGGAAGGACCCCGGTGCCGTGATGCCGCCCCACCGGCTCTTGGCCGCGTACCCGGCGTCGCCGTAGAGCGGGTTGGTGTCCCCGATGCCGAGCGTCCAGTGCCGGATCGAGTCCTTGGTCGCCTCGGTGACGTGCGGGTGCGGCCGCTCGAAGGTCTGGCCGATCCGGGTGCGCAGGTCGTCCAGCGCCTCGTCGGTGATGAGGGGGAACGAGCCGGGTACATGCCTGGCCTTCGCGGGTGAGGTCATGGAATTAGGTATAGCAACCACTTTCTCTACTTGCAACTCAGCCGGCCAGGCCCCGGCCAGTCCGGACTTCACCACCTTGCCCGCCGCATTCGTCGGCAACGGCTCGCGCCGCAGCCACCACGAGGCCGGCACTTCGAAGCGCGCCAGGCCGTCCCGGGCGAAGGCTTCGAGGTCGGCCTCGGCGACGTGTGCGCCGTCGCGCAGGACCACGACAGCGCCGACGCGCTCGCCGAGGTCGGCATCCGGCAGGCCGACGACGGCCACCTCGGCGACGGCGGGATGCGCGGCCAGCACCGCCTCCACCCGGGGACAGGAGATGTTCTCCCCGGCGCGGATCACCACGTCCTTGGCCCGCCCCGTGACGAACAGGTAGCCCTCGTCGTCGAGGTGCCCGCGGTCGCCGGTGTGCAGCCACCCGTCGGCGTCGACTGCGCTCTCGGCTTCGCCCCAGTACCCGGTCATGACGGCGGCCGAGCGCACCAGGATCTCGCCGTCGGCGATGCGCACGTCGGCCAGCGGCGTGGGCCGCCCGACCGTCCCCGGCCGCTCCTCCAGCGCCGGACCGATGCCGGCGGCCACGACGCCCCCGGCCTCGGTCAGTCCGTACGAGACGCCGGCGCCGCGGCGCACCGAGGGGAAGGCCGCCCGCACGCGCGCCCGCAGATCGGGGCCGACCGGCGCTCCGCCCATCGTCACCGCACGCACCGAACTCAGGTCGTGCCCGCCCTCTGCGTTGTCCAGCACGTCGAGGACGCGGCTCACCATCGTCGGCACCGCCGCCCAGACCTGGACCCGTTCGCGCTCCATCAGCTCGAGCGTCCCGCCCGGGTCGAAGCGCCCCTCGTCGAACACCAGGCACCCACCGGAGAGCGCCCCGGTGAGAACCTGCTGCAACCCGCCGATGTGGAAGAGCGGAACGCTGATCAGCGTCACCGTCGGCGCCCTGGGCTCGCCACCCGGCAGCCGCCCGCCGTGGTGGAGCAGTGCCTGCAGGTTCGCGAGCACCGCCCGGTGCGAGAGCGTCGCCGCCTTCGGTGCCCCGGTCGTCCCCGACGTGAAGACCAGTACCGCCGCCTCGTCCTCGCCCTGTGGAAAAACCTCAAGAAGGGGTGACACCCCTTCTTGAGGGTTGGCCACAGGGGCGGTGAGGACGGGGGCCACGAGGCCGACGGCATCTGACACCTGGTCAGGTCGCCAGGAGGCGTTGGCGACGGCGGCGATCGCGCCGGCGCGCCAGATCGCCCAGAGCGAGACGACCCACTCGATGGTGTTGGGCCCGAGCAGGAGCACCCGGTCCCCCGGCGTGACGCCGTGCCCCACCAGCGCAGCCGCTTCCGCGTCGACGAGAGAGGCGAGCTCGGCGAAGGTGACGCTGCGCTCGCCCTGAACCAGGGCCGGGCGATCGGCGAAGGGCGCGGTGTCCTCCAGCAGGGTCGCCAGGGAGCGGGGCCGGTCGCGGTAGACCCGGCACGGGAAGCCGCGGACCGTCTCGACGACGATCTCGCTGCCCCAGCGCTGCATCAGAAGCGCGTCACTTGATGGCGAGCGGGTTGATCGGGGAGTTGACCGCGCCGGTGATCGGCAGTGGCGGGGCGACGAACAGGGCGTGATGCACGCCGTCGGCGGCGTTGTCCGCGGCCAGGGTGTCGAGATCGAACATCTCGCCGATGCTGATCCCGCACCGGGAGAGCAGGATCTGGTGCAGCGGGGCGACGGTGTCGTGGGTCTCATACGGCAGCACCTCGGCCGCCCAGGTGTCGGTGGCCACCGCGGCCACGTCGCGCTCGGCCAGCCAGGCGCCGGTGCGCACCCCGAGCCCGGCCTGCGGTCCGTTGGCGGCGTACTCGCCCCAGCTCCCCCGGGCCCGCACCGCGGTCAGCGCACCGGTGCGGACCAGCACGACGTCACCGCGTTCGACCGTGACGCCCTGCCGGGAACAGGCGGCGTCGAGGTGGGCCGGCCCGATCGCGAAGCCCGGCGGCAGCCAGTCGACGCCCTCCAGTCGCGGGATGTCGAGCAGCACGCACCGCGTCACCACCCGGTCCCGCAGCGCCGCGACGGACTGCCGCCGGGCACCGCGGTTCGCGGTCACCTGACTGGCCGGCAGATTGTTGTAGGTCAGCCCGTCCATGAACACGTGGGTGAAGCCGTCCCACTGCGTGGAGCAGGACAGGTTCATCACCACCCAGTCGTCGGCGAAGCCAGGGCTGGCGATCGGGCCGTCACCGGCCACCAGGTCCGAGCCGGTCATCGTCATGAAGTGCATCGGATCCGGCCGGCCGGGCGGGCCCCCGGAGTTGGGCCCGTCCTGGCCGAACGGAAGGCTGAGACTGAACACGGCGCCGCGGCGCACGCCCGCGGTGGCCCGCGCGATCTTGTCGGCGTCGACGCAGTTCCAGGCGCCGATCTCGTCGTCCTCGCCCCAACGCCCGGCGTTGGACAGGCGCGCCGCCTCGGCGTTGAGCCAGGCCCGGTCGAGGGCATCGGGATGGTCACCGCCCGCGGGCGTTCTCGAGTGCGGCGTTGCGCCGCACCGGCACCGCCGGGCCCGTCGTAACCATAGTGATTACTTTACAACCTTGCGCGCCCGCTTGCCCAGACTGCAGAGTAAGCACTATACGTACGTCCCGGTCGGGCGGACGCCCGAGAGGAGCCCCCATGCGTCGGACGTTCCGGCGCCGCGCGATGCGAGGCACCGCCCGCATCGCCGTCGCCTTCCTCGCCGCCGCCACCGTGAGCGCGTGCGGCTCGCGTGTCGACCTGTCCGCGCAACGCGCGGCCGAGACCGGCCCGGTCATCGAGACCACGACGACGACGGTCCCCGCCGGAACCGTCGACAGCACGGCGGCGGGCACGCAGCTCCCCGCCGCGGTCAGCACCCCTGGCGCGCAACCCGGAACCGGGTCGGCCGGGCCCGGCACCGCGACGTCCCCGGGCCCGGCGCAAGCCGGCCGGGGACGACCGGCGGCACCGCGCCCGCAGCCACGACAGCGGTCCTCGACGGCGCAACCCGGGGCGAGGCGAACACCTGCACCCAGCAAGGCACGCCGATCACCATCGGCCAGGTCGGTAGCTGGAGCGGACTGATCGGGCAGAGCGTCAGTCAGGGCAAGACCGGACTGCAGGTCTGGGCGAAGTACGTGAACGCCCACGGCGGCGTCGCCTGTCACCCGGTCCGCGTCATCACCAAGGATGACCAGAGCGACTCCAGCCTCGCGACCTCCGCGGCGCAGAGCCTGATCCAGGACGAGAAGGTCGTGGCCCTGGTCGGGTCGTTCTCGATCATCTCCGTCGCCGGCTACGTGCAGGGCATCAAGGGCAGCGGCGTCCCGACCATCGGCGGCGACGGCACGACCCTGGCCTGGACCACCAACCCGCTGATGTTCGACGTGGGGGGCGCCATTCTTCGAGCAGTTCTACCTCGCCGCGCGCGCACATGCCGAACGTGGGTTCAAGAAGCTCGCGATCATCGCTTGCGTTGAATCGACGAACTGCAGTGATGCCGCGAACTCACTGTCCAGCGGCCCCCTGAGCGCCGAGAAGGCCGGACAGCAGATCGTGCTCAAGCAGACCACGTCGATCACCCAAGCCGACTACACCTCAGCCTGCCAGAGCGCGAAGAACGCCGGCGCCGACAGCATCTTCCTCGGGCTGGACGGTGCCTCGATCACGCGGTTCGCGGCCAGCTGCGACACCATCGGCTACCACCCGCAGCTCTACACCGTGAGCCTCGCGGCCAGCTTCGACATCGCCAGCCCGGCTCTGCAGGACTTCGAGATCCAGGTCGGCTCGCCGGTCTTCCCCTACACCGAGCGCAGCACCTCCGCGCAGAAGGTCTTCCACGACGCCTTCGCCCAGTACGCACCCGGGGTGAAGGTCAATTCCGGTGCCAGCCAGTCCTGGGCCGCCGGAATGATGCTGCAGCGCGCACTGGAGAAGCTCGGCCCGTCGGCGATCACGCAGCCGATCACCAAGGAACTGGTGATGAAGGGCCTCGGCATGATCAAAGCCGAAACCCTCGGCGGGCTGATTCCGAAGACGACCTACACCTTCGGGCAGGCTCACACCCCGACCGGCCAGTGCGGCGCGATCCTGATCTTCCGCAAGGGCGCCTGGTCCGCCATCAACGGCGGCCGCTTCACCTGCGTCTAGCGGGTGGCCACCTGCTGCCGGCGCGACGAGGTGCCGCCACGGCGCGCGGCGGGGACCGGGATGGACAGGCCGTGCGGTTCGTTCGCCGAGGCGTGAGCGACCAGGCGGGTCATCTTGATCGCGCCGTGACCGGCGTCATGGCCGCAGCCGGGGTGCAGATGCACGATCCAGATCGCCCGGGACGGCAACAGCGCAGCGTTGCTGTTCAGGAACCGGCTGAGTTCCCGCTCGCCGGCGCTGGAGGGGTGGACCCAGCCCACGTACACCGCGGAATACGGCTCCAGGGAGCCCACGCCCTTCATGGGCTGGACGTCGACCTCAAGGTCGGGGACGCCGGCGATCTCGGTCGCGATGTCGAGCGCACAGTTGCTGTCGCAACCCGTGCTCGTCGCGTACGCCACCAGGACCCGATTGGACACGACAGCCTCCGCAGTTCTCTCCCTGGAGCCCGTCCCGCGACGGCTCACCGGAGAACTACCCCGGCACGGGCGAAACACCCGCGTCCACGGGGACCCGGATCGCGACCACGGCGATGTCGTCCCGGGTGTCCCCGTCCTGGAAGCCGACGACGTCGGCCACCAGGGCATCGACGAGGGCGGCGGCCGAGTCGTGCTCCTTAGCGAGGACGCGCGCGATCCGGTCGTCGCCGTAGAACTCCCTGCCGCGGCGGCCCTCCGGCACCCCGTCGGTGAACAACAGCAGGGTGTCGCCCGGGTCGAGGGCGAACGGGATAGTCGGCGAGCTCGGGATCCGGCACGACGCCGAGCACCGTGCCGGGCTGGCCGACCGCCTGCACGGACCGTCGGCCTTGCGCAGCAGCGGCAGGTCGTGGCCGCCGGTGCAGATCACGGCGATCCACCGGCCGTCGATGCGGGTCAGCCGCACGCAGCGCGACGGTGCAGAACCGGTCGGTCTCGTGGTGGTACAGGCTCTCGTTGACGGCGGCAGGGCGACCCGCGGGACTCTCGTGCTGCACCACCGCGGCGCGCACGCCCCAGCGGACGAGAGCGGTCACGACCGCGGCCGCGACGCCCTTGCCGGAGACGTCGCCCATGGCGACGACCCAGTCGCCGTCCGCGACCTGGAAGACGTCGTAGAAGTCGCCGCCGACCTCGGTGCCGTCCCCGGCCGGCCGGTACCGGCGGCGACGTCGAGGTGCGGGACCGTCGGCGTCGCAGGCGGGATGAGCGTCTGCTGCAGCGTTCGGGCGAGCGCGACCGCGTCGCGCCTCCGATTCCTCCGCCCGCTGCTTTGCCGTGCATCAGTTCGCGTTCGTACTGGCGGCGCTGGGTAGCGTCGAAAACCGCGGTGCGGACCAGGGTGGGGCGCCCGGTCGGAATCGGTTTCCAGGATCGAGTTGACCAGCACGGGCAGACGTCCGCCGTCAGGTCGCAGCAGATCCAGGGCGATCTCCCGGGCGGCGCCGTGCATCCGCAACATCGGCGCGTAGTGGGTCTCGTGGTAGATCTGCCCGCCGCGGGTCAGGAGCTCGGCGAAACGACGCCGGCCGACGAGTTCGTCGCGGCGGAAGCCCGGAGCGTCAGAAAGGTCTCGTTGACCTTGACGATCGTGCCGTCCGGAGTGGTGGACACGTAGCCGCACGGCGCGCGCTCGTAGAGCAGGCCGGATCGTCGTCCAGCAGCGCGTCGAGGAACTCGTCGAGGGCGCCGTCGTCCCCGACGGTCACCGCGCGGCGACCGGCGCCGTGCTCAGGAACTCCTCGATGGCCGCGGTCGTCTCGTCCGGAGCGGACAGGTTGGGGCAGTGCCCGGTCGCGTCGAGCAGCACCATCGTCGCGTTCGGCATCTTGTCGCGGACGTACTCGCCGACGCACACCGGGGCGATGACGTCGTTGCGTGCACTGCAGCACGAGCGTGGGCGTGGCCACCGTGCCGAGGTCGGCGCGGTTGTCCGACTGGAAGGTGACCCGGGCGAAGCGGCGGGCGATCTCCGGATCCATGCGGCAGAAGCTGTCGGTAAGCTCCTCGCCCAGTTCGGGCCGTTCCGGGTTGCCCATGATCGCGGGCGCCATCGCGGCCGACCAGCCCAGGTAGTTGCTCTCCAGCGAGTTCGAGCAGGTCCTCGATGTCCTCCGCGTTGAACCCGCCGACGTAGTCCCCGTCGTTGATGTAGCGCGGGCGACGGACCCGACCAGAATCAGGGCCGAGAACAGGTCGGGCGCCTCGGCGGCGGCCAGCACGCCGATCATCGCCGAGACCGAGTGTCCGACGAAGACGACGTCCCGCAGGTCGAGCTCGCGACAGATGTCGAGAACGTCCTGCGCGTAGCCGTCGCAGCGAGCCGTAGCCGCTGCGGGTCGTACAGGGCGCTGTCGGAACCGCCGGCGCCGACGTGGTCGAAGAGCACGACCCGGTACCGGTCGGCGAAGTGGGGGCGACCAGGCGCCACATGTTCTGGTCGCAACCGAATCCGTGGGCGAAGAGCATCGGTTGCGCATCAGGAGAGCCGAGAACCTTGACGTGGTGCCGTGTTGCCGACGTCCATCGAAGGACGCTACCCCGGGAGCCCACGCTCACGCCGACCCCGTGCGGGGAGGCCCCGAATTCGGTGCCGACCCCGGGAAGGTGACAAGATCGGGTGGTGGACGACTACGTGTGCGTATCGCACAACAAGCGCAAGTGCCCGGACGTCGTCTGTCGCGGGCGGGCCGTACGCCAGGGCTACGTTGCGCCGAGCACGCGCAAGAAGGTGGCTCCGCCGCCCGTCGAAGTCGCTCCGGAGCCTGAGTTGCTCTGGGTCGCGGTGCCCGTGGCGAGCTACAGCCGCGACGGAGAGGTCCGTGAGTCGGTCGCCCACTACGCCGGCGCACCGTGTGGCCACGGAAACGTCCCCAAGTCCGCTGACCCGGACCTGCCCGAGGGCTGGGGCCGGATCGTGGACCCGACGGCCCGTAAGCGCCTGAACAACGGTGAGCGCGTCCCCACCACCGACGGCGCGGACCTTGTCGCCGTCACCCTCTGCAAGGCCTGCGCCCAGCTCAAGATCTAGCGAACCGTGCGGTCCTTGGCGCCGAGCCGCTCGATCAACCAGGGACGCAGGATCGGCCAGTCCTTGGCCCAGGCATCGATGCCGTGCAGCGAGCCCTGCAGCACCACGAGCTTGGACGGCACGCCGAGTGCCCGGGACGCCCGGGCGAACTCGCGGGCCTGCGTCGGGTCCCACGGAATCTCGTACAGCGAGTGGAACAGCAGCGAGGCCGGGTCCTTCGCATCCAGCGCCTTGACTGCCGTGGCCGAGGTGTAGGTGTCCGGGCAGTCCGCCGGCAGGCAGCGCAGCAGCATGCTCGGGATCACCGAGTTGGAGTAGCTCGGGTCCTTCTCGGTCATCAGCAGCGGGTTGAGCAGCCCGGACAGCGTGACCAGGCCCTTGAAGCGCTTCTTGCCCGACCCGAGGGTGGCCACGTTGGCGGCGATCTGCCCGCCCGCCGAAGACCCGAGCAGAACGACGCGCCTGGTGTCGACGTTCAGCTTCTTCGCGTTCGTCCGCACGTAGTTGACCGCGGCGTTCACGTCGTCGCGCTGGGCCGGCCAGGCCGCATCGATGGCGAGGCGGTAGTTCACCGAGATGGCGACGACGCCCAACTGCTTGACCAGCTGGACGGCCCGGGACTCCAGGTCGATGCGGTCGCCCATCTGCCAGGCGCCGCCGTGCACCAGGATCACCGTGCGGACGTTCTTGCCCTGCCGGCCCCGGAACTGGCGCGGGGTGTAGACGTCCAGCGTCGAGAAGTTGCCGTACAGCTCGGAGTACTTGTACGTCCGCAGCCCGATGCCCGACCGGGCAGCCACTTGGCCGAACGTCCGGGACTGCGCCGCGATCGTCGGGGCGTTCACGTCGTCACCCGCAAAGCCGGACTTCGAGGGCCCGGGGTGCTCCCCCGTCGGCACCTGCTCGGAGCCGCTGTAGCGCAGCGGCGGACCGTCCCCGCGCAGGGCCGAGGCCGAGGTCTCGCCCCAGGCGGCAGCCGTCAGCGCCACCGCCAGCGCGGCGGCGCCAACCCGGACTCGTCGGGGCGTCGTGGTCCACATTCGCGACATCCTGCCCGACGCAGCTGAACCCACGCTCAGGGTCGACGAGGTCTTGACACGGTTTACGCAGTATGTAAATCTAGCTTTACGCACCGCGTAATTCAGAGTCCGACCTCAACGGAAGGCACGGCGATGAAGCGGATCAAGATCTCGAAGCCCCGGCCGACCAGGCCGACACGACCGGTCGACACCCGTTCCCCGTCCGGCCGGACCCTGCCCTTCTAACCCTTCCGACACCCGAGACAACCCAGCGCAACGAGGCGATGGATATGTGCACCCACGAACCCCGCTGTCCCAGCGCTCAGGCCCCCGAGCGGGCCGCGGCCCACGCGAGCGCCCCGCACCCCGAGCAGGGGTGGAGCCTGCTGTGCAACGGCGTGATCGTCTTCGACGACGGCGGCGTGCTTCTCCCCGGCGGTGAAGCGGTTGCTCCGCCTGCACGTACGCCGCGGCCGGCGGCCCCGCTGTCCGCACGCGCCGCCTGACCTCAGCGCCCGCTCGCGCCGATCTGGTAGAGCAGCCAGCCCCGCAGGGTCGGCCAGATCTCGAACCAGGTGTCGATCCCGTGCAGCGATCCCTGCAGGGTCACCATGTCGGCCTGCACGCCCGCGGCCTGCGAGGTCAGGACGTACTCGTTCGCCTGCTCCGGCCCCCAGGGCTCCTCGTACTGCGAGTGGAACAGCAGCGAGGGCATGTCCGTGGCGTCGAGACTGTCGGCCGCGGTGGCGGAGCTGTAGAGCGCGGGACAGTCGATGGGGAGGCACCGCAGCAACTTCTCCGGGATCACCGCATTGGAGTAGTCGGGGTCCGTGTTGGCCATCCAGCGCGGGTCGAGCAGCCCGGAGAGCGTGACCAGCCCGCGGAAGCGCTCGCTGCCCGAGCCGTGGGTGGCCACCGCGGCCGCGATCTGGCCGCCGGCCGAGGAACCCAGCAGCACGAGGCGCTTCTTGTCGACGTTGAAGTACCGCGCGTTCGCCCGGACGTAGTCGACGGCAGCGCTGACGTCGTCCCGCTGCGCCGGCCAGGCGGCCTCGGTCGCGAGCCGGTAGTTCACCGAGACGGCGACGAGCCCCAGCTTGGCCAGCCGGACGGCCTTCGACTCCAGATCGATGCGGTCGCCCTTCTGCCATGCGCCGCCGTGCACCAGCACCACCGTGCCGACCCGGCGGCCGTGCTCGCCGGCCAGGGCGCGCGGCGTGTAGACGTCCAGGGTCGCGGCGTTCCCGTGGAGGGACGAGTACCGGTAGGTCCGCAGCTGGATCCCGGCCTTGGCAGCGATCTGGCCGAAGGTCGGGGACTCCGTCGCGATCGGGGGCTTGATCGCGTCGTTGCCCGCGAAGCCGGACGGCGGGGGCGGCGGAGTCTCGCCGGAACGGACGATCTCGGACCCCAGGTCGTCCGGATCGTCGCCGGCGAGGGCACCGGGCGGCGACGTGCCGACGAGGACCGCGCAGGCCAGAACGATGGTCGAGGCGACGGCAGCCAGGGACCTCATCCGGGGCGCCTACCCAGCCGTCGAGCGCTCATTCTCACGATTCTAGGGGTTTTCTCAGGGGCCCAACCCGGCACGTACCCGGACAAGCGGCACCGATCGAACCCGATCGCGACCGCCGAATGGGCGAAAAGATCACAGGAGAGGCCGTGCGTACTCCACTCTTGTCCCAAGATCGACCTGAGCCGGGGGGCAACGAACATGAAGAATGCACGTCACGGAAACATTCGGCGCGCGGTAGCCACCACCGGTGCGCTCGCGCTGCTGCTGACCATGGCCGCCTGTGGCGGCGGGGACGACAACGAGCCGCAGGCGGCGCCCGCGCCGTCCGCGGAGGCGACCACCGAGCCGGACGCGAGTGCGGAACCGTCCGCGACGACCGCGCCCGACGCCGGCCCCGCGGCCGGCAACGGCGTCGGCGCGGTGCACGTGCGTTCGGCGCACCTCACCTCGTGGGCCTGGGGCGAGTCCGAGACCAAGGACCCGATCGTCGCGCTGATCAAGGCCGGCAAGCTCGACAACGTCCAGCTCGACATCAAGGACGAGGACGGCCTCGTCGGCTACGACTCGCAGGTGCCGCTGGCGGTCGAGGCCGGCACGGTCTACAAGCCCAATGGCAAGCCGCGCTTCGACATCGACGCGACCATCAAGGAGATCCACGACCTCGGCGCCACCGTGACCGGCCGCATCGTCGCCTTCCGCGACCCTCGTCTCGGCAAGTGGGCCCTGGGCAAGGGCAAGATGGACATGCTCATCCAGGACAGCTCGGGCAACCCGTACCCCGCCGGAAACTACGGCGTGGGGGCGTTCACCAACTTCGCCAACAACGACGTCATGGAGTACAACATCCAGCTCGCCGAAGAGGCGGCCAAGGCCGGCTTCGACGGGATCATGTACGACTACGTCCGCAAGCCGGAGAACAGCGGCCAGGTCTACCCCGGCCTCGGTGACAAGACCGCGGCCGAGGGCATCACCGCCTTCCTGGAGAAGGCCGCGCCGCGCATCCGCGCCGCCGGTGCTTCGGCCGGTGCCGCGGTGTACGGCATCTCCTCCTTCGCCCCCTCCTCGGTGGCGCAGGACATCCCGGCCATGGCCAAGGTCCTGGACTTCGTCTCGCCGATGATCTACCCCTCGCACTGGAACAAGGGCGAGTACTCGGTGGCCTCTCCCATGGACCAGCCGTACGACATCGTCAAGCAGTCGATGATGGACTTCAACCGGTTCATGATCGGGACCAACTGCGCGGTCGTGCCGTGGCTGCAGAACTTCAGCTGGCCGAAGACCTACTCCGCTTCCGACGTGGCCGCGCAGATCAAGGCGGTCAAGGACACCGGCATCAACAGCTGGTACCTCTGGAACGACTCCTCGAAGGTGGGCATCGGCGCCCCGGGGCTGCTCCCCGGCGACGCCGCCGACAACAAGCCCGGCGCGGTCATGTACTCGATCAACAAGCCGGGCAACAAGTCCGAGGGCAGCACCGACGTCGAGAAGGCCCGCAAGGTCTTCGAGGCCTACCAGGCCTGGCTCGAGGGTGGCCGCGAGGGCACCTTCAAGAACCCGCTCGACGAGGACACCTCGGCCGACGCGACCGCGACGACGAAGCCCGAGGACGACGACGAGGCGAGCGCAGAGCCCACGTCGACCAGCACGCCGTAACGACAGCGCACGACACGAAGGCCCCGCCCGGCCACAACCGGGCGGGGCCTTCTTGCGTGGATATGACGATGACGATGAGGATGCGTCGGCCGCCACACTCGTAGTCGGTGTCGTGCTGGCGCTACTGCCGGCGGCGGTGGTTGCCGCCGATTCCGCCGCAGCGGCCCAGTAGGTCCTCCGGGTGTCGGCGATCGACCGCGCCGGGCAGCCGCAAACGCGCGCCTTCTCCGGGCCGGTGGCGCCGTCCAGCCACTGCATCCGGGGCCGCCAACCCATGAGGGGAACCACTTCCGTCCAACGCCGATCGTGGGTACCGTTCCGCCATATTACTGACGAGTTCCGTTCTGTAATTAGTGAAGGAGCGCACATGAGGCCAATCCCATGAACACGGCGGCGACGGAGCTGCTCGGGGTCGAGCACCCGCTGATCGGCTTCAGCCGCTCCCCCGGTGTGGTCGCGGCGGTGAGCCGCGCGGGCGGGCTCGGGGTCCTCGGGGCGACGGCCTACACGCCGTCCGAACTCGACGCGCAGCTGGCCTGGATCGAAGAGCGCGTCGACGGAAGGCCCTTCGGCGTCGACGTGCTGATCCCGGCCAAGTCCGTGCCCGGCGACCCGGCGAACCTCATTGCCAGCCTGCGCGCCCAGATCCCGGAGGCGCACCACACGTTCGTCGCGGAACTGCTGGCGCGCTACGAGATCCCCACCGACCCGGGCCGGGCCGTCTTCACCGACGAGATCATGGCCGGCCTCGCCGGCAACGGGGCCGAGGCGCTGCTCGAGGTCGCGTTCAGCCACCGCATCGCCCTCGTCGCCAATGCGCTGGGGCCGGCCCCGGAAGCCATGCTGAAGCTCGGCCGGGACCACGGCGTCCCGGTGGCGGCACTCGTCGGCTCGCCCAGGCATGCGCAGCAGCAACTGGAGCGCGGCGTCGATCTACTCATCGCGCAGGGCACCGAGGCCGGCGGCCACACCGGCACGATCGCGACGATGGTGCTGACTCCCGAGATCGTCGAGCTGGCCGGCGACAGGCCGGTGCTCGCGGCCGGCGGCATCGCGAGCGGGGCGCAGATGGCCGCCGCGCTGGCCCTCGGCGCCGCCGGGGTGTGGTGCGGCTCGGTGTGGCTGCGTTCGGAGGAGGACATCACCCCGCGCGAGATCAAGGAGAAGTTCCTCGCTGCCGACAGCTCCTCGACGCTGCGTTCCCCGACCCGCACCGGCAAGCCCGCCCGCCAGCTCCGCAGTGCGTGGCACGACGCGTGGGAGGCCCCAGGCGCACCGGCGCCGCTCCCGATGCCGTTGCAGCCGCTGCTCGTGAACGACGCCTGGAACCGCATTGACGCGGCGGCCGAGGCCGGGCACCCCGGCGCGCTCGAGCTGGAGTCGTTCTTCGTCGGTCAGGTCGTCGGCGGCTTCCGGCGGCTGGAGCCGGCCTACGACATCGCGACCGGGCTGATCCGGGACTGCGAGCAACGGCTGCGCGAGGTGAGCGCGTTGGTACAGACATCATCGAGCCCGGCGTGATCGACGCGGCGATGGCGGCCTCCGCCGCCAAACTGCTCGACGACGCCTGGGTGCCGCAGGACCCGACGGCTTCCGCCCTCGAGCACGTGTGGACCCTCGGCGCCAAGACCGGCTGGTTCGACCTCGACGGCGAGGGTGCAGCCTCGGCCCTACTCGCCATCGCGGACGCCCTGGGCCGCGTGGCCTGCCCGACGCCGGTCGCGGACGCCTACGTCGCGGCCCAGCTTCTGCCCGCCGAGTTCGCGGCCGAGGTCCGCCGCGGGGTCATCCGGGTCGGCGTCGTCCCGTGCGCGCCGAGCGACCGCGTGCACGGTCTCGAGGCCGCCTCCTTGCTCACCCACGTCCTGGTGCTCGGCGACGGCTCCGTGGACCTGCACCAGGTGCTCGTAACCGGCGCCGAGCCGGGAACGGCTCGCCCGGATTGGGGGACCGGCCTGATCGGGCCTGTGCTCTGGTCCGCCGACCCCGGGCTCGCCACCACGGATGCCTCCCGAACCACACTGCGCCTCGCCCTGGCGGCGCGCGCAGCCGGGGGCGCGGCGCGGCTGCATGAGCTCGCAATCGCCCACGCCTGCACACGCGAGCAGTTCGGCCAGGTCATCGGTCGCTTCGGCGCGGTGCAGCAGAGGACGGCCACCTGCGCGATCGCGGGCGCCGGCGCCGCTCTCCTGCTGCGCGAGGCCGCCCAGGCCCTCGATGCACGATCCGGGCAGTGGGAGCTCGCCGCCGAACTGGCGGTGCGTCACATCGCCGAGTCGGCCCGCGCGGTGCTGCTCGGTGCGCACCACACCCTCGGCGCCGTCGGGTACTTCTCCGAGCACGTCGGGCCGTGGCTGTTCCGGCGCGTGCACGCCGACCTCGCGCAACTGGCGGCGCTGCTGCCGGCCGCGGGAACTCCGATCGACCGCCTCGTCGAGAGCCGGCAGGCGATGCCCCCCGTCGGCTCCGGCGCCGAGGCGTTCCGCCACGAGGTCCGTGAGGTCATCGACGGGCTCCGCACCGGGGATGACACCTTCGACCAGGACGCCTCGGTCGCCGCGTTGGTCGAGCGCGGCTGGCTCGGCATGGCGTGGCCCCCCGAGTGCGGTGGGCGCTCAGCGCCGCTCGATGAGCTGGCGGTGCTGCACCACGAGTTTTCCTACGCCCGCGTCCCCGTCGAGATCGAGCTGGCGTCGGTGCTGATCGTGGGCGACGCGATCGTCCGGCACGGCACGCCGGCCCAGCGCGAGCGCTTCCTGCCCCTCGTCCGCTCGGGCCGGATGCGTTTCTGCCTCGGCTACTCCGAGCCCGAGACCGGTTCCGACCTGGCTTCCCTACGGACCCGCGCGACCCGCGTCGAGGGTGGCTGGCGGATCAACGGGCAGAAGATCTGGACCACGCGCGCCGACCAGGCGGACTACATCTGGCTCGCGGCCCGCACCGACCCGGATGCCTCGCCCCGCCACGCCGGGATCACGCTCTTCGTGGTGCCGACCTCGACCCCGGGCGTCGCGATCCACCCGATGACGGCGTTGTCCGGCGAGCGCGCCGCGACGGTGTTCCTCGACGACGTGGCCGTCGGCGACGAGGACGTCATCGGTGAGGTCAACGCGGGCTGGCAGGTGATCACCTCCGCCCTCGCCGGCGAGCGGGTGCTGATGGGCGGGATCGCCGCGCTGCTGCAGCGCGTCCTCGATGACATGCTCGCCGCGGCGCGGCCGGACCCGGAGGCATTGGTCGGCGTGCGGGGGTCCGCTGCCCGCGCCGCCCTGGGCTCGGTCGCCGCGGAGCTGCAAGCCCTGCACTGCCTGGTTCGCAACGCGCTCGGCGACAGCCCGCAGGCACGGCTGGCGGCCCCCATGGCCGGCGTGCTCGGCGGTGAACTCGCCGAGCGCTTCGGCGGGGTTCTGCTCGACGTCCTCGGACCGGACGCCCTGCGCGCCGACGGATCGGCGGGCGGCCGCGTCGAGTACCTGAACCGCCTCGCCCCGATGTACGTGATCGGCGGCGGCACGAACGACATCCAGCGCGGCCTGATCGCGCGCGGGCTCGGGCTCCCCCGGTGAGAGTGAGGATCCGATGACGCAGATGACGGGCGACCTCGACCCGAACACCCCCGTGCTCGTCGGCGTGGGCCAGAGTTCCGAGCGCCCCCGCGATCCCGGGTACGCCGCGCTGTCCCCGATCGGGCTCGCGGTCGCCGCCGTGCAGGCCGCGCTCGCCGACACCGGTCTGGACCCGGCCGCCGCGGCGTCGCTGATCGACGTCGTCGCGGCCACCCGGCAGTTCGAGAACTCGACGCCGATGGCGCCGGCGCCTTTTGGCAAGTCCTCCAACTTTCCGCGCTCGGTCGCGAGCCGGATCGGCGCCGACCCACGGCGCGCGGTGCTGGAGGTCGTCGGCGGGAACGGCCCGCAGCACCTGGTCAACGAGTTCGCCGCCGAGATCGCGGCCGGGCGCGCGGGCTGGGTGCTGATCGCCGGCGCCGAGGCGATCTCGACCGCGCGTCACCTCGCCGAAACTGGCCAGAAGGCCGACTGGTCCGACGACCCCGGCCGTGATCTGGAGGACCGCGGGTGGGGCCTGCAGGGCATGATCACCTTTCAGTCCATGCTGCACGGGCTGGTGGACGCGCCGATCCTCTACGGCATGGTCGAGAACGCCCGCCGCGGCCGGCTCCGGCTTGACGCCGACACCTACGCGACCGCGATGGGCGAACTGTTCGCGCCGTTCACCACGGTGGCCGCGCGCAACCAGCACAGCGTCTTCCGCGACGAACTCGACGCCGGCACCCTCACGACGGTCGACGAACGCAACCGGATCATCGCCGCGCCCTACCCCCGCTTCCTCGTCTCCCGCGACCTGGTGAACCAGGGCGCGGCAATTCTGCTGACCTCGCTGGCCGAAGCCCGCCGGGCCGGCATCGCGGAGGACCGGCTGGTCTACCTGGCCGGGCACGCCGACCTGCGCGAACTCGACCTGCTCGACCGGCCCGACGTCTCGACGGCACCCAGCCAGGCCGCGGCGATCCGGCATGCGCTGGAGGTCGCCGGCATCACCCTCGACGACATCGGCTGGTTCGACCTCTACAGCTGCTTCCCCGTCGCCGTCTTCAACGTCCTCGACGGCTTGGGCCTGGCCCCCGACGACCCGCGCGGCTTCACCCTCACCGGCGGGCTCACCTTCTTCGGCGGCGCCGGCAACAACTACTCCGCGCACGCCATCGCCGAGGCGGTCGCGCGGGCGCGGGCCGAACCCGGGTCGCTCGGGCTGGTCGGCGCGAACGGCGGCATCCTGTCCAAGTACTCGGTGGGGGTGTACACGACCACGCCCACGTCGTGGCGCCCCGACGAGAGCGCCGAGGTGCAGGCCGACCTGGACCGGGTGCAGAGGGTGGAGTCCACCGACCGTCCTGCCGGCTGGGCGCTGATCGAGGCGTGGACCGTCAAGCACGGCAAGCGGGGCCGCAACGCCATCGTGATCGGCCGGCTCGAGGCCGACGGCCGCCGCTTCGTCGCCACCGGCGTCCCAGGTGACGAGGCGCTGCTCGCCCTGCTCGAGGCACCGGAGAACCCGGTGGGTGCGCGGATCTGGGTCCGGACCACCGGACCGGGTAACCGGGTTTCGCTCACGCCCGCGGACCTGGAGCGTGCGCTGCCGACCCGGCCGGTCGGCTTCCGGGAGTCCTACGAGCACGCCTTCGTCGAGCGGCGCGGCCGCGTCCTCGAGGTCACCATCAACCGGCCGCAGTTCCGCAACGCGCTGCACCCACCGGCGAACGACGAACTCGGCGAGATCTTCGACGCCTACTTCGCCGACCCGGACCTGTGGGTCGCGATCCTCACCGGCGCCGGCGAGGAATCGTTCTGTGCCGGCAACGACCTGCTCTACAGCGCGTCCGGCAAGCCGATGTACATCCCGCCGGCCGGCTTCGGCGGTCTGACGGGACGTCACTCGATGCCGAAGCCCGTCATCGCGGCCGTCAACGGGTTCGCGATGGGCGGCGGGCTGGAGATCGCGCTGGCCTGCCACCTCATCGTCGGTGACGAGAAGACCGCGCTGGCCCTGAGCGAGGTCAAGGTGGGGCTGTTCGCCGGGGCCGGCGGCATCGTGCGGCTGCCGAAGCGCCTGCCCCCCAACGTCGCGAACGAGATGATCCTCACCGGTCGCCGGATGGGCGCCGAGGAGGCGCACGGCTGGGGTCTGGTCAACCGGATCGCCCCCGCCGGGGAGGCCCTGCGGGTGGCCCGCGAACTGGCCGAGGAGATCCTGTCCGGCTCTCCGACCTCGGTTCGCCTCTCGTTGCAGGCGATGGAGGCGTCCCGCAACGAACCCGACGAGGGGCGAGCGCTCGCTCTGCAGAGCAAGGCGATCGACGAACTGCTCGTCAGCGCGGACATGGCCGAGGGCATGGCCGCATTCGCCCAGAAGCGCGCGCCGGAATGGAAGAACCGATGACGACGAAGACCGCAGCCAACGCCGACCTGATCTCCGGCCGCGAGTTCTACAGCCGCCTGCTCCGCAAGCTCTCCCACAAGGGCGTGCTGCCCGCCCTGATCAAGCTCCAGCGCCTGTCCGACTCCGAGCAGGACTCGATGGGCGCGCTGCTCGAGCGCCGGGCGGCGGACACCCCGTCAGGCATCGCGCTCCGCTTCGAGGACGAGGTCTACACCTGGGCCGAGATCAACACCTGGTCCAACCGCTGCGCGCACGCCCTGAAAGAAGTCGGCGTCGGCAAGGGCGACGTCGTCGCCGTTTTCATCACCAATCGGCCGGCGTTCGTCGCCGTCGCGATGGGCGCGCTCAAGCTCGGCGCGATCGGCGCCCTGGTCAACACCGGCCTGCAGGGCGAGGTCCTCGCCAACAGCATCCGCCGCGCTGCCCCCAAGGTGATCGTGGTCGGCGAGGAGTTGCTCCCCAGCCTGGCCACGATCTCCGAGACCGAACTGCCGGCCGAGCGGCTCCTCGCCGAGGAGAACAACACGGCACCCGTGCCGGCCGGCTTCACGTCCCTGACCGCCGCCACTGCGTCGGCGGCCGCCACGAATCCTCCCGAGACAGCCGCGGTCACCTTCGGGGACGCCGCGTTCTACGTCTACACCTCGGGCACGACCGGTATGCCCAAGTGCGCGGTGAACAAGCACCGCCGGCTGTTCATGGGCGGCCTGTTCGCCGGCAAGGCGCTGCGCGAGATCGGCCCGGACGACGTCATCTACTGCCCGCTGCCGATGTACCACGTCACCGCGCTGATGGGCGGCTGGTGCGCGTGCCTGTTCACCGGCGCGACCTTCGCCCTGGCCCGCGGCTTCTCGGCGTCGGGATTCTGGGACGACATCCGCAAGCACAACGCAACGGGGTTCAACTACGTCGGCGAGATGGCCCGCTATCTGTGGAACCAACCGCCGTCGCCCGACGACCGCAACCACCGCGTCACCAACATGATGGGCGCCGGCCTGCGGCACGAGATCTGGGACGACTTCAAGGCCCGCTTCGGCATCCAGGCGGTCTACGAGGTCTACGGCGGGTCGGAGTCCCCGGGCGCGTTCGTCAACCTGTTCAACTTCGACCGCACCTGCGGGTGGTCACCGCGCGGGATGAAGATCGCGGTGTGGGACCACGAATCCGGCGACATCGCCCGGGACGCGGGCGGCCGCGGGACCGCGCTCAAACCTGGCGGCCGGGGCGTGCTGCTGATGCAGATCTCCGCGCACCAGCAGTTCGACGGCTACACCGACCCCGAGGCGACGCAGACCAAGATTCTGCGCGACGTGTTCAAGCCGGGCGACCGGTGGTTCAACTCCGGCGACCTCGTGCTCAACCAGGGCCACGGGCACATCCAGTTCCTCGACCGCCTCGGCGACACCTTCCGCTGGCACTCCGAGAACGTCGCGACCACCGAGGTCGAAGGCGTCCTGAACAGCTGGTCAGGGATCCTGGAGAGCATCGTCTACGGCGTCGACGTCCCCGGGATGGAAGGCCGGGCGGGCATGGCCCGCCTCGTGATCGACGAGGGCACCGACCTCGACCTCGCCGGTCTGGCCCGGCACCTGCGGGGCGTGCTCCCGGAGTTCGCGGTCCCCCGGTTCATCCGCCTGTCCAGCGAGCGCAGCGATGTCACCGGGACCTTCCGCTACAAGAAGTCGGACCTCAAGGACGAGGGCTTCAACCCGGCCGGGGACGATCAGATCTGGCTGGTCGCACCCGGGTCCGATCCGCAGCCGATGACGGCCGCCCTCGAGGCGGACGTGCGGTCGGGAGCGATCCGGTTATGACCGTGGCTGCCACGACCGGTCCCGGTCCCGGCCGGCCGCCGGACCCCGGTCTGGTCGACCGCGTCCACAAGGCGTCCTGCCGGGTGTACGGCCGCAACGGGTGGCGCGGTTTCACGATCGAGGCCGTCGCCAAGGACGCCGCCGTCGGCAAGGCGTCGATCTACGCCCGCTGGGACTCCAAGGAGGAGTTGCTCGCCGATGCGCTGGCCGCGCAGATCGCGTTCCGCAGCGACGTCGACACCGGCGAGCTGCGCGGCGACCTGGCGATCCTGGCCCAGTCGATGTTCCGGTTCTACAACGGCGACTACGGCGACGCCGCGCTGCGCCTGCTGGCCGAGTCGCGGCTGAACCCCGACCTCGGGGCCCGCTTCGAGGAGTTCCGCGACGACGCCATCCGCGCGGCGCGCAAGGTCGTGAAGCGGGCGATCGCGCGCGGAGACCTTCCGGAGCGGACCCCCGTCAACACGATGCTTGAGGCCCTCTTCGGCGGGGTGCTCATGCTGGTCGTGACCACCCCGAGCTCGCCGGCGCGACGCCGGGCCGCCCCGGACCGGGAAGTGGCGAAGCTGGTGGACCTCGTCGTCCGGGGAGTTCTGTGAGTGGAGTTCGTCATCTCCCCGGCAGCGTGCGGACGGCGGCCTGCTCGGCAACGCAGAGGCCCCGCCCGGCAGAGCCGGACGGGGCTGCGCGCTGATTTTCCGTGTGAGCTGCCTACATCTTGGCGGCGGCGAACTTCACGGCCTCACGGATACGCGGGTACGAACCACAACGGCAGACGTTGCGCAACGTGTCGAGGTCGGCCTCAGAGATCTTGCGGCCGGACTTCTTCACACGGTTGATGAGCGCCGTGGCGGCCATGATCTGGCCGGGCTGGCAGAAACCGCATTGGGCGACGTCGTACTTGACCCACGCTTCCTGCACAGGGTGCAGTTCGCTGTCCACGGTCTTGGCGAGGCCTTCGATCGTGGTGACCCGGTCGGAGGACTTGATGTCGCTGACCGGGACCGAGCACGGGTTGAAGTGCTTGCCGTTCAGGTGCGAGGTGCACGCCTGACACACGCGGATGCCACAGCCGTACTTGGGGCCGGTGACGCCGAGGACGTCACGCAGGACCCAGAGCATCCGGACGTTGTCTTCGATGTCGACGCTGACCTTCTTGCCGTTCAGGACGAACGTGTGCTTGCTGGTAGCCATGAGGATCTCCCTTCTGAATGTCGGAGGTCAGCGCGAGAAGCGGCGGCCGTTGACGGGTGACTGCGGAATCGGCGGAATCTTGGGTTTGACCACGAACCCCAGCGGGTCATTGAAGTTGACCGGGTTGAACGTCGGCATCTCGCCCTTGGCGCGCCCGTAGGCGATGGCCGCTGCGGCCTGGCCGGCCGCGACGCCCGTCTCGCCGGCGCCACCACCGATCTCGCGGTTGTCGGGCATCACGTGGCACTCGAACACGAACGGGACGTTCCACTGCCGGGTGTACCGATAGTTGTCCCACGAGCCCTCGAGCGGCAGACCGTCCTTGATGTGGACGCTGGCCGTCAGCGCCTGGGCGATGCCGTCCATGCAGCCACCCATCATGTTGGCCTGGAAGTTGCGCGGGTTGATGACCCTGCCCGCGTCGACGGCCATGATCGCCTTGGTGATACGCGGGCCCGTGTAGGCCTCACGGATCTTCCGCTTGACCATCGCCGGGCGGGCGTCGATCTCCATGAAGCACGCGACCTTGCACTGGTACTCGGAGTGCAGCGCGATGGCCTGCGCGGTGCCTTCCGGCATCGTGCGGCCCCAGTCGCCGGCCTCGGCGGCCTTGTCGAGCACGGCGCGCCAGCCCTCGTCCTTGGTGAACGCGCGGCGGAACTCGTAGTCGTCCATGCCGAACGCGTCCGCCATCTTCGACACGTGCAGCTCACGGGCCGTGCCGGTGTCCGGCGAGTACACGTTGCGGACCGCGGAGGTCGGAAGCGTGTCGTAGGCGAAGATCTCGTTCAGGTACACCGCGGTCGGGCCGAAGTTGTACGGCACCGAGGTCACAAGCTGGTAGAAGCCCATCGAGACCGAGAGGTTGCCGGCTTCCTTGTTGCCGGAGAAGCCGAGACGCGGGTCCTGGGCAGTCGCCGAGCCGGAGATGATCTCCCCGAGGCCGTGGGTCCAGTCACAGGCAGACGACGCGCTGCTCATGACGAAGCTGGTCACGCTGTTGCCCTGCTTGGTGGCGCGAACCTTGTTGACCATCGCCGGGTGCATACGCCCGTGGCGGGTGTCGTCGGTCCGGTGGTACATGAGCTTCACCGGCTTGCCGAAGAGTTTCGACGCCTCGACCGCCTCGTAGGAAGCGTCCGAGAACAGGTGCCGGCCGAAGGAGCCACCGCCCGGTGGGCAGTGCACCTGGACCTTGTCCTCGGGGATGTCGAGCATCAGTGCGATGCGCTGCAGCGTGATGATCGGCATCTTGTTAGTGCCCCACACCTCGGCGCTGTCACTCTTCACGTCCGCCACCGCGCAGTTGGTCTCCAGCGGAGAGCCCGAGCGGTAGTGGAAGGTGTAGTCCTGCTCGATGACCTCGTCGGTCGGCAACGCAGGCGGCATCGGAAGAAGGACGGAGGCGACCTTCTTCATCAGGGACTCGTTGTCCTCGTTGTCCACCGTGCCGGCGCCCCACGAGACGCGAAGGGCGCGGATGGCGTCGACGCACTGACCGAACGTACGAGCACGCACGGCCACGCCGCGGGTGATCGCGCCGACGTCGGTGACGCCGGGCATCGCCTTGACCTGCTCGAAGATTCTCGATCGACTGGACCGTGCCGTTGATCGTCGGAGGACGGCAGACCATGGTCGGCATCGCGTTGGCGATCGGGAGGTCCATCGCGAAGTTCTTCGTGCCGGTGACCATGTCGAGCGCGTCGACGCGGCCGATGCTCTGGCCGACGTACTTGCCTTCGCCCTCTTTCTTCAGCTTCACGTCGAGCGGCTTGGTCACCTTCGACGCGGCGAGCTCGGACAGGGAGCCGTAGGTGGCGCGCTGGCCGTCCGGGCCGAACACGGCGCCGTCACGCGTCTTCACCGAGCCGACCGAGACGCCCCACTTCTGCGCGGCAGCGCTGGCCAGAGCGGTCCGCGCGGTGGCGGCCGCGGTCTTGACCGGGTTCCAGAGGGAGAAGTGCGAGGTGGAACCACCGGTCAGCTGGTTCCAGACCAGCTCGGGACGGGCGTCCTCAAGGTAGACCTCGACGTTCTCCATCGGCATGTCCAGCTCGTCGGCGATGACCTGCGCGAACGAGGTGGTGATGCCCTGACCGACCTCCTGGCGCGGCAGGCCGAAACGTGCCTTGCCCTCGGGGGAGATCTCAAGCCGCAGGAGGTGGTTGGTCGGGAGGCACGAGTCCCGGTATAGGTCCAGGAAGTCGTACTCGTCGGAGAACGTCGCGTTACTCGTGATCGGGGTGACGCCGGCAGCACTGGCGCGACTTGGCGCAGCGGACTCCCAGGCGACATCGGCGGAGACGGCCAGCGTGGTGCCGGCCAGCACGTACCCGACGAATCGACGCCGCGTGGTGCCCTGCGGTTGCTCGACGGTCGTCTCGGTCAGGGTTGCGGAATCGGGGTTGGGCTTGGGTGACATGAACAGTTCCCTTCACGCCGGACTCGGGGAGAGTTCCGGCCTCGGGCTCGCCGCGGTTACGCGGAGGATCGCTCTGCGGGCGACGAGATGGACAGGAGCGTGCAGCCCTCCGGGCGAAGGGCCCGAGGCGACGCCTAATTCGCGCTGCCTCTCCCATAACGTTCCTCAGATAGCCGCAGGACTAATCTCTGACATTCCTGGCATCGACGAGCGGTTGATCTCCGCGACGAACGGAATTCGCCCCATCAATAGTTGATGAATAGAAATTGGAGTCGCGGGTACGGGCGCGCGGAATTGTTTATGAAGAGCGCGATCTGTCCTCTGAGCTGCGGCGATACCGGAGTTCCCCGATTTCGTGTGGGTCATGTCACGTTAGAGCACTGGCGATCCTGGATACACCCGCGAATGCGCAGATCAGAGGCTGGAAGTGCCCGAATGCAGAACGCACACAATCGCAAAGCGGCGTTCCCAAGATGTGCACAGAGACCCTCCAGATAGATTGGACCGATGCGCCTGTCCACCGCGGATGCCCGTACCCGCTTCGCCGGTGAGCGGGTCGCGCGACTGGCCACCGTCTCGGCCGCCGGAGTCCCGCACCTGGTGCCCGTTACCTTCGCCCTGCTCGGCCCGCCCGAGTCACAGCGCGAGCGGATCGTTTTCGCGGTCGACGACAAGCCGAAGACCACGACGCGGCTGCGGCGGCTGGACAACATCGCGGCCCAGCCGTCGGTGTGCCTGCTGGCCGACGTCTACGACGAGGACTGGACCCGGCTGTGGTGGGTCCGCGCCGACGGCACCGCCACGGTGCGTGCCACCGATGTCGAGGCGCTCGACGCCCTCGCGGCCCGCTATGCGGCGTACGCAGAAAGGCGGCCAGGCGGCCCCGTCGTCTCCATCGACGTGACCGCCTGGTCCGGCTGGTCCGGCTGACGAAGCGTCAGCTCGCGTTGACCTCGGGCATGATCTCCTCGGCCAGGGTCCGCAGGTCGGCCATCGTCTTCTCCGTCGGCACGTCGGCGAACGGCGGCCACAGCAGCGGCATCGTCATGCCGGCTTCCTTGTAGCGCTTGAGAATGTCGGTGATCTGACCCTTCGAACCCACCAGCAGGTTGGTGCCCTTGCCGGCCGGCGTCTGGTCCATGTCCACATCGGTGATGACGAACCAGATCATGCTGCACATGTCGAAGTTGTCCGGGAGCGCCTGCCCGAGCTCACCGAGCTCTTGGGAGATCTCGGTCTTCCACCGCTGGATGTCCTCGGGGAAGTCCTGGATCCCGATCCAGCCCGACAGGCCGTACTTCGCGATGCGCTTCGCCGAGCGCTTCGCGTCCTTGAGACCACTGAAGTAGATCGGCGGGTGCGGCTTCTGCACCGGCTTCGCCCCGAAGCCGCACAGGTCGAAGTCGGCGAACTCGCCGTGGTACTCGAAGAGCTCGTTCGTCCAGACGCCCTGCAGGATCTCGATCGTCTCCCGCACGTGCGCGTGCCGCCGCGGGTAGATGTCGGTGGCACTGCACGCCGCGAACTCCTCGGGCATCCAGCCCGAGCCGACCCCGACGTTCAGCCGCCCGCCCGACAGGTGGTCCTGCGTCGCCAGCTCGGCGGCGAGGACCCCGGGGGCGCGGTAGGGCGTGTCGATGATGCTCATCCCGATCCGCACCTTGGTCGTCTTCGCCGCGAGCCACGGGATGAGCGTCATGCCCTGGAGGAACTCACCGCGCGAGGTGACGGGCATGCCCTTGGGGAAGCCGTCGATCATCCCGAACGAGTGCTGGAGCTCCATCCGGTCGGAGGCCTCCGGGACGACGACCCGGTCCAGCGTCCAGACGGAGTCGAAATCCAGCTCCTCGGCCAGCGCGGTGAGGTCCTCGAGCTCCTTGACCGAGATCTTGGTGCGGAAGTTGGGCAGGTAGAGAGCAAGCTTCATTGCGTGCGGCTCCTCCGGGTCGGATGAGATCAAGGGAGCATCATGGCGCGGGCGACCGCCCCCGGTCGACAGGAGAACCGATGCCGGACGTGACCGTCGTTCTCGGCGACATCACCACCCAGCAGGTCGATGCCATCGTCAACGCTGCCAACAACGCGATGCGCGGAGGCGGTGGGGTGGACGGCGCCATCCACCGGGCCGGCGGTCCCGCGGTGCTGGAGGACTGCATCGCCCGCTTCCCCCGCGGCCTGGCCACCGGGGACGCGGGCTGGACGACGGCCGGCGCGATGCCCGCCCGCTGGGTCATCCACACCGTCGGCCCGAACCACCGGGCCGGGCAGACCGACCGGGCGCTGCTCATCTCCTGCTACGCGCGCTGCCTGCAGGTCGCCGACGAGCTCGGGGCGGAGACCGTTGCGTTCCCCCTCATCAGCGCCGGCGTCTACGGCTGGCCGCACGAGGACGCGGTGCGGGTCGCGATCGAAACCCTGCGTTCCACTCCGTCAGCCGTGCAGGAGGCGCGCCTGGTCGCCTTCGGCCTGGAGACTCTGACGGCAGCTCAGGAGGTGTTTCGCGAGCGGCGCGCCCGAGCCTCCAACAACCCATCGAGCTGCCGCTGAGTCAGTTCGCGTTCTGCGGGTCGCTCGGCGCCAGGATGTCGGTGCACGCCGCCTTGGAGATCGCCGGCTGCCAGCCGTCGCTCTTCGCGTTGGAGACCGGCCTGGCCCAGCGCGTGCCGGGCGATGCCCACGCAGAGCGCGGCGCCGGTGATGCGCTCCGGGTTGAGCCCGCGGAACACCTGCTGGAACCCGCGCGCCCTCCTCGCCGACGAGCGCCCGAGGCCGGCAGCCGCACGTCGTCGAAGTGCAGCGTGAACTGCTTCTCCGGCAGCTTCGCCTCGACCGGCAGCGGGGTCGCGACCAGTCCGGGGCGTCCGTCGGCACGAGCATCAGCGATCAGCTCCGCCCGCGCCGTCCTCGTCCTTCGCCCGGTCGTGCGCGACGACGAGCAGCGCCTCCGCCTCGTCGACGCCGGAGATGTAGTACTTGGTGCCGTTGATCAGCAAGTCGTCGCCGTCGCGCGCGCGCCGTGGTGGAGAGCCGGTGCGTGTTCGAGCCCGGCGTCGGGCTCGGTGATCGCGAAGACGACCTTCGTGCGTGCCGTCGGCCAGGCCCGGGCAGCCACCGGCGCGCTGCGGCGTCGCTGCCGAAGTCGACGATCACCTCGGCCGAGATGGCCGCGGACACCAGCAGCAGCAGCAGCGGACTCCGCCGGCAGCGATCTCCTCGCACACGATCGCCAGCTCGACGAGCCCGCCCCGCCACCGCCGTGCTCCTCGGGCAGGTTCACCCCGACGAACCCCGCGTCGCCGAGCGCCGCCCACAGCTCGCTGCACGGTTCGCCGGCTCGGCGTGCTCGGTGAAGTAGCGCGGGCCGAACTTGTTCGTGATCGCACCGCACGGCCTCGCGCAGGGCGCGGTGCTCGTCGCTGGGTGAAGATCCACCGAGTCCGTCCGATCGACGATTCAGAGTTAGTGCATGTGATTCACTAAGCGCGAACGCAAGACACGGTCCATGCCGACAGGATGAGCCGATGACCCGACGAGGATCCGCCAGGCTGCGCGCCTCCGTCGGCGCGATCCGGACCGCAAGGAACGCATCCTGTCCGCGGCCGCGAGCCTGATCGCCGAGCGCGGCTACCACGCGGTGTCGCTGGCCGACATCGGCGCCGCGGCCGGCATCGTCGGGTCCGGCGTCTACCGGCACTTCCCGCGCAAGTCCGCGATTCTCGCCGCGCTGCTGGGCAAGGTGATGGACAGCCTGGAGTCGGCGGCGGTGGGCATCGCGGCGGCGCTACGACACCGACCAGAAAGCGCTAACCGCGCTGGTCAGGCACCATGTCCAGGTCGCCGTCCAGGACCAGCCGCTGCTGCAGGTCTACCACGGCGAGATGCACAGCCTGGACGAGGACGACCTGCGCCGGCTGCGCCGGATGCAGCGCCACTACGTGGAGGAGTGGGTCGCCGTCGTGGCCCCGCTGCGCCCCGACCTGGCCGATGCGGAGGTGCGGCTCACCGTGGACGCGGCGATCGGGGCCATCCAGTCGATCCTGTTCCACAACAGCGGCCTGGCCACGGAGCGACTGGTCGAGCTCCTGGACGCGATGGCGCACGCGTGCCTCGGGGTACCGGCCGCGGACGGGGTGGCGCCGTGGCCGCTCGACGAATCCGGCGCGCATTTGAGTGAACTCACGGTCACTAAGTCCTTGCGTTCCTAGCCGCGGCGGCCGATGCTTGCCTGCAGCGGCGGTCCCTCTCGATTGTGAGCCGAGAGGGGCCGCCGCCCCCACGCCGTTCGCCGGCCCACTCGCCACCCACTCGCCACCCACTCGCCACGGAGCCGAATCCCGTGACAATGACGGTCATGACCGCCGAGGACGCCCGCACTTCGGCGCGCGGCGCTGAGGCGCTGTGGGACGCGGACGAGATCGCCGTGATCTGCACCCGGGAGATCGCCGAGGCGGTCTGGCCCGCCCGCTGCGGCGACCCCGACTTCGTCGGCTCGCTCGGGCTCTCCGTGCGCGACAACATCCGGGCCCTGCTCGCCACCGTCGCCGGCACGCTGGACCTCGACGAGGCCAACCCCGAGGGCGCCTTCGCCTTCGCCGAGCTGACCGCAGAGCTGGGCATCCCCGTCAGCGAACTGGAGAGCGCCTACTGGGTCGGGGCACGCGCGATCTGGCGGGAGTGGTTCACCCGCGCCCGGGCCGCGGGCGATCCCCACGGCGCTGAGCTGCTCGACCGGGTCGACCAGGCCACGATGTTGATCTTCGACTACGTGATCCACATCCTCGGCGCCGTCGTCGCCCGCTACGACGTCACCCGCGACGAGATCCTGCGCAACCGGGAGGACCGCCGCCGGGCCGTCCTCGGGCAGATCCTGGACGGGTCGCTGCGCCAGGCCACGACCGAGGCCGAGAGTGCGCTGGGCTACCGGCTGCGGGGCAACCACATCGCGCTGGCGCTCAAGGTCGACGAGCGCGCGGAGGCGGAACGGGTCGCCGTGGAGCTCACGCAGGCGGCCGCGGCGGACAGCTCGATGATGCTGCTGGAGGCGCCGGGGGCCTGGACGCTCTGGCTCGGCTTCCTGGGCGCCGTCGGGCCCGAACGCATCGCGGCCCTCACCAAGGCCGCGGACGCGGCCGGCGTCGAGATGGGCATCGGCGACCCCGGGGCCGGGATCGAGGGCCTGCGGCGCACGAGCGAGCAGGCCCTGGAGATCGTGCGCCTGCGGCGCCGGGTTCCGGCCGGGCTGCCGCCCGTGGTCCGGTACTCCGAGGTCCGCATCGAGCTGCTGATGCTCCACGACGAGGACGCGGCACGGGTGTTCGTCCGGGACGAACTCGGGGAGCTGGCCGGACTACGACGAGCGCTCCGACCGGACCTGCGAGACCGTCCTGGCCTGGCTGGCCACCGGCTCCCAGATGGACGCGGCCGCCCAGCTCGGCGTGCACAAGAACACGATGCGGCTGCGCATCGCGCTACGCCGAGGAGGTGCTCGGGCACCGCCTGTCCCAGCGCCGGCTCGGAGATCGCGGTGGCCATGCGGCTGCGGGAACTGCTGCGCCCGGTCTGAGCACGAAGCATGGTGTGACTGAGGCACAGTTCGAGCGCATCGAGCGGTGACCGCGTCCTATTTTCTGCGGGGGCGCCTTTTCCTAAGGTCTTGGCATGACGACCTCTTCCGCCCCGCGCGACCACGCCCCCCAACTCGACGCCGTGGTCATCGGCGCCGGCTTCTCCGGGCTGTACCTGCTGCACAAGCTGCGCAACGAGATGGGCCTGTCGGTCCGGGTCCTCGAGGCCGGCGGCGACATCGGCGGGACCTGGTACTGGAACCGGTACCCGGGCGCGCGCTGCGACAGCGAGAGCTACGTGTACTGCTACTCCTTCGACGAGAAGATGTGGCAGGAGTGGGAGTGGAGCGAGCGCTACCCCCAGCAGGCCGAGGTGCTCAGCTATTTCGACTACGTCGCCGAGCGGCTCGACCTCCGGCGGGACATCACCTTCGACACCCGCGTCGCCGCGGCCACCTTCGACGAGGCCGACGGCACCTGGACCGTGCGCACCGAGAGCGGCGAGGAGATCTCCGCGCGGTACCTGATCACCGGCGTCGGCTGCCTGTCGGCCTGGAACACCCCGCCCTTCCCCGGCCTGGAGGACTTCGCCGGCGAGACCTACTTCACCGGGCTGTGGCCGCACGAACCGGTCGACCTGGCCGGCAAGCGGGTGGCCGTGATCGGCACCGGAGCCAGCGGCGTGCAGACGATCCCGCGGATCGCCGAGGTCGCCAGTGATCTGACGGTGTTTCAGCGCACGCCGAACTACATCATCCCGGCCCGGCACGGGAAGGTGCCGCCGGAGCTGGTGGCCGAGCGCAAGCAGGACTTCGCCGGGGTGTGGGAGCGCACGCGCAACGGCGCCTTCGGTCTGCCGTTCCAGCCGCACCACAAGCCGATGGCCGAGTGCACCGACGACGAGATCGACGCGGTCATGGAGGAGTGGTGGCAGACCGGGGGGTCTCGGCTTCATGCTGGGCTCCTACCTCGAGGCGATCTTCAGCATCGATGCGAACAAGCGGCTCGCCGCGTTCCTGGACCGCAAGATCGCGGAGAAGGTCCACGACCCGGTGGTCGCCGACCTGCTCACCCCGAAGAAGCTCACCTACGGCGTCAAACGGCCCCCGCTGGACTCCGGGTACTACGAGGCCTTCAACTCCCCGCACGTGCATCTGGTCGACGTCAGCACCAACGCGATCGCCGCCGTCACCACCGACGGCCTGCGATTGACCGACGGCACCGAGTACGCCTTCGACGTGATCGTCTTCGCGACCGGCTTCGACGCCACCACCGGGACCCTGAACCGGATCGACATCCGCGGGCCGGGACGGACAACTGCTGCGGGAGAAGTGGGCGCAGGGCCCACGCACCTACCTGGGCCTGATGAGCGCCGGCTACCCGAACCTGTTCATGGTCACCGGCCCGCAGAGCCCGGGCGTGCTGTCCAACATGCCGGTCTCGATCGAGCAGCACGTCGAGTTCGTCAGCGCGATCCTCGCCCACGCCGCCGAACAGGGCGCCGAGCTCATCGAGCCGACGCTCGAGGCCGAGGACGCCTGGGTGGTGCACAACGAGGAGGTCGCGAACGCCACGCTGTTCCCGCTGGCCGACACGACGTACACCGGTGCGAACATCGCCGGCAAGGTGCGTGCGTTCCTGCCGAACCTCGACACCGTCCCCGGCTACCGCGCCAAGTGCGACGCGGTCGCCGCGAACAACTACGAAGGCTTCACCTTCGCGCCGTCCGCGGCGACCGCGTCGGTCTAGCTGAGCCGTCGGTCTAGCTGAGCTGTCGGTCTAGCTGGGCTTCCCGAGAGTCTGCGGGTCGCTCGGCGCCACCACGTCGGTGCAGGAGGGCTTCTCCGCCCAGGACTTCCAGCCCGTGTTGGTGTCGTTCGAGATGAGTGCCCAGATGCAGTAGGGCAGCTTGTGGTTGCCGGTCCGGTAGAAGCTGCGCGGGCCGGCCAGGCCGCCCAGCTCGGTGAACTTCTGACCCTGGAAGCTGTAGAGCGCGTCGAGGAGTTGCGTCGCCGTGGGACTGGTCGGCGACAGGTTCGCGGAAGCCGCCACCAGGAGGGCACCGGCGGCCCAGCCGAGGCTCGCGGCGCTGCCGTTCTCACTGCCCGGGCTGTACTTCTTCCGGGAGGCCTGCCAGTACTTCTCCGCGGGCGAGGTGTTGCCCATCCACGGGAAGTGGTTCAGCGGGATGTAGGCACCCCCCATCCACTTCAGGCCCTGCAGGAATTGCTTCTCGTTGCCCACCGAAAGCGGATAGGACACCACCTTCGGGAAGTACTGCGTCTGCGTGCAGCTGCGCGCGATGCGGATCTGGGAGGCCCCGTCGAGGTTCATCGCGACGACCTCCGCGCCGGCGTTCTTCAGCTGCAGGCACTCCTGGACGTAGGACGGCGAGGTGATGGAGACCTGGATCTGCTTGGACACCGTCAGGCCGAACTTCGGGGCGAGCTCACGGAGCACCCGGGCCGCCAGCTCGCACGGGCGCGGGACCTCCAGGCAGTAGAGGTTCCCGACGTTCTTCACCTTGAAGATGTTGGAAATGGCGTCGACGAACCCGTACGTGGTGGACGGGACATTGCCGCCCTGGGCGAAGATCAGCGGGTGCGTCGCGTCGGCGTTGGCGACCATGTCAGCGCCGATGACCGGGACCTGAAGCTTGGTGATCGTGGCCAGCGCCCCGTCGATCGAGAGCGGCTGGATGTTGCCGACGAAGGCGACCACCTTGTTCTTCTGGACCATCTCCTGCATCCGGCTCGATGCGTTCGACGGGTCGCCCTGGTCGTCCTCGATGAAGAACTTGATCCGGTGGCCGTTCAGGCCGCCGCACGCGTTCTGGGACGCGACGAAGGTCTCCAGCGCGGGCACCACCGGAGCGAACAGCTCGCCCAGCACGCCGGAGAGCGTGGAGACGTTGCCGATCGGGACCTCGGACCCGGTGGCCGGCTTGCACGGGGCCGCGCCGCCGAAGATCGCGTGGCTCTCCACCTGCTTCTGGATCAGCCCGGCCAGGCCCGTGGCCGCGGTCGGCGTTGCCTCCGGTGGTCTTGGTCCCCTTGGTGGTCTTGCCCGGGGCAGCGGTGCGCGGCCGGCGCTGCGGGGTTGTTGCCCTGGGTGACCGCGGCGTCGCCGGCTGCGGCGCCGGGGACCGCCGCGGGTGCCTCAGCGCCGGGAACAGCCGCCGCGTCCCCTGCCCCGGGCACGGCCGCGGCGTCGGGCTGCGCGCCCTCGACCTGCGCGGCGCTGTCGCCGGCGGTCGCCGGGTCCTCCACGGTCGACCCGCCGCAGGCGCCGAGCAGTCAGGGCCACCGCCGTCGCGATGGCGACGAGCGAAGAGGACGTGCGACGGGTTCGCGTGTGCATCTGGATTTTTCTCCCAACGGACCGGAGACCAGCCTGAAGGCGGGGGTCAACCGAAAAACTAGGTTTCCGTGACCTGGGTCACCATGGCCCTGGGTCACGAAATCGGCCAGCCCGGCTGTGCCTCAGGCACAGTGCTTCCGTGAGCAGCCCCAGGCATACCGCTGGTCTGCGCCCCGCAGGCCTGCCGTGGGGCTTTCTGATCACGGTCTTCCTCCTCGCCAAAGTTCTCGCCACCACCGTCGGGCTGATCAGCCTGTGGGCGATCCAGGGGTCGACCGAGCTCGCCGGCCCCGGGCACTACCAGGGCGGGGACGTCGGCCCGATCAGCATGTGGTTCCAGTGGGACGCCCAGTGGTACACCGAGCTCGCCCGCACCGACTGGTTCGCCCCGCTCTCCCCCGCGGCCGAGGAGTACCTCGACCGTGCCCGCACCGATCCCGGGTTCTCCCAGGGCACGCCGAGCGAGCTGCACCGCTTCGCGTTCCCGCCCCTGTTCCCCCTGCTGGCCAAGGCGCTCGCGACGGTGCTGCTCGGGCACGAGGTCCTGGCGATCACGCTGATCGTCAATCTCGCGTTCTTCGGCGCCCTGGCGCTGGTGTACCGCCTCGGCGAGCAGCTCTTCGGCGACGAGCGGGACGCGCGCTGGTCGGTGGTCGCGCTCACCGCTCTCCCGATGTCGTTCCTGTTCCAGGCCGCGGGCACCGAGTCGCTGTTCGTCTTCCTCGTCCTGGCCACCATGCTCTTCGCCCTCCGTGAGCAGTGGTGGCTCGCGGCGTTGTTCGCGTTCGCTGTTCCGCTGACCCGCTCGACCGGCATCGTCCTCGCCCTCCCCCTGGTGCTCGTGGTTCTGAGCCGGCGGCGGTGGCGGGCGCTGCCGGTCGCGCTCGCACCGCTGCTGGGGTGGCTGACGTTCATGGGCTGGTGCCGGTGGCGCACCGGCGACGCCCTGGCCTACAACCACCTGCAGCACGCCGGGTGGGGTATCGAGTTCAGCTCGCCGTTCCGGGTCCTGTCCGACACCTTCGCCGACGACGCGTCCCCGATGCTCGCGGTGAAACTGGTCGCGGTCGTCGTGGTGCTGGCCGCCCTGGTCTTCGCCGCCCGCGAGCTGCCGCCCGCCCACACGGTCCTCGGGCTGGCGCTGGTCGTGATCCCGCTCTGCATCGGGTACCAGTGGCCGAAGAGCATCCTGCGCTATCTCGCCGTGGTGTACCCGGTCGCGCTGGCCGGGGTCGCGCTGGCGCGGCGCCGCCCGGCCGTGGCGCCGTACCTCGTGATGATCGGAGTCGCGCTGCAGGCCTGCTTCCTGATCGTCTGGTGCTACTCGTTCAACTTCCAGATCATCTGACGCCCACTCACACCGTCCGCAGCGCCACGGTCGGCGGCATCCGGGACGCCCGCACCGCCGGCATCAGGCCGGCGAAGGCGCCGATCAGCAGCGCCGAGGCGAGGCCGCCCGTCCACGCCTCGAGCGGGGATCACGACGGCCCAGTCCTTCGAACTCGCGTACACCGCCGTGGCCACGACGCCGGCGAACACGCCGACGACGCCGCCGATGACGGCGAGCAGGATCGACTCGGCGAGGAACTGGGTCCGGATCTGACCCTTCGTCGCCCCGAGGGCGCGGCGCAGGCCGATCTCCGAACGGCGTTCCAGCACCGAGATGATCATGATGTTGGCGACGCCGACGGCACCGACGATCAGCGCCACCACCCCGAGGCCGAGGAACAGGCTGTCGAACGCCCCGGCCGCGGCGGCCCGGGCGGTGAGCGCGTCGGAGGGCTGGCTGACGTTCACCGCGTTCGGCGCCGCCGGGTTCGCGGTCCGCGCGAGCAGGCCCTGCACGTCCGCGACGTGATCGATCGCGGCGCGCACGTAGATCGTGGTCGGCGGGCCGGCCACCTGTCCGGCCGTCGGCCGGCGACGTATCCGAGGTAGTCCTGGGCGGCGGGATAGCCGATGAGGGCGCTGCTGTCGATGTCGGGTTCCAGCGGCGACGGCGCCAGGATGCCCGCGACGGTGAACCACTGGTGCCCGAGCCAGATCCGCTGATCGAGGTTCACCCCGTCGATGCCCAGCCGCTCGGCGGCGACGGACCCGAGGACCACCACGGGGAGGCGGGCGGTGGCCTCGTTGAGCCAGGCTCCGCGCGCGATCCCGGTCTTGAGCACCACCGGCAGATTCAGGCTGGCCGCGCGCACCTGAAGGCCGCCGGTGCTCACCTCCGGGATCAGCGGGTTGCGGTAGACCTTCGCGTCCTTCACCAGCGCGGTGTGCGCCATCTCCTCGACGTCGCCGGGTTGCGTGATCCGCGCCGGCGCCTCCAGGGGCAACGTCGCCTCTCCGCCGGCGATGGATGTGCCCCGCCTCGACGGTGAGCATGTTCGTGCCGAGCCGGTCGATCTCCGCGAGCAGCCCGGCCTGCGAGGAGGAGGACAGCCCCAGGACCGCGACGATGGCCGCGGTGCCGATCGCGATTCCGAGCGCGGACAGCGCGGCACGCATCCGCCGGGTACGCAGGCCGACGCTCGCCACCCGCAGCCAGTCCCTCAGCTCCAGGCGGTTCATCGGAGCGCGCCCGCGAGGAGGCCGGAGTCGGAGACCACCCGGCCGTCCATCATCCGGATCTGACGCGGCATCTGATCGGCCAGCTCGCCGTCGTGGGTGATCATGATGATGGTGGCACCGTCGGCGTTGAGCTCCCGCAGGAGCGCCATGATCGAGGCGCCGGTCGCACTGTCGAGGTTGCCGGTGGGCTCGTCGGCCAGCACGATCGCGGGCCGCCCGACCAGCGCGCGGGCGATCGCCACCCGCTGCCGCTGGCCGCCGGAGAGCTTGCTGGGCTTGAACGTCGCGCGGTCGGTCAGGCCCACCCGCGCGAGCGCCTCGTCCGCGCGCCGGTTCCGCTCGGCGGCGGGAACCCCGGCGTAGAGCAGCCCGTCGGCGACGTTCTCGCGCACCGTGGCGTGCTCGGCCAGGAAGAACTGCTGGAACACGAACCCGATCTGACGTGCCCTCAGCAGCGAGAGCGCCCGGTCATCGAGGCCGGCCGCGTCGACCCCGTTGATCCGGACCAGACCGCTGCTCGGCCGGTCCAGCGTTCCCATGACGTGCAGGAGCGTGGACTTGCCCGACCCGGAGGGCCCGACGATCGCCACCAGTTCACCCTCCGCCACGGAGAAGGACACCCCCGCCAGCGCGGCCACCGGCGGCTGCTCGCCGTAGACCTTGGTCACCTCGGCAAGCTCCAGAACTGGTTCGACGACGGGCGTCACGACGGCACCACCACGGTGTCGCCCTCGCTCAGCTCGCCGTCGACCTGCACGCGGCCGGCGGTGGTGTCGAACAGCCCGAGCGACACCTCGACGATGTCGCGGACGCCGCCGTCGCGCACGACCTCGACGGCGTACCCGCCGCCCGGCTTGCCCGACCACGGCGGTGACCGGAACGCTGAGCGCGTCCTCCACCCCGGCGGTCGTGATGTCGACGTTGACCGGGGCCTTGTCCAGCCCGGACGCCTGGCCCGGGTCGTCAAGGCTGAGAAAGGCCGGGATCGTCGCGTCCCCGGCCCGGCCGTCGGGCCCGTCCGGGACCTGCGCGACCGTCCCCAACCGCTCCACCTTCCCGGTCACCGACCGGTTGCCGGGCAGGGAGATCCGCGCCCGGTCCCCCTCCTTGATCTCGCCCTGCTGCGACGGTGCGAGCTCCACCTGCACGACCAGGGTGTCCGAGGTCGCGGACAGGACGTCCGCGTTCGGCGCCGCCGAGCCGCCGAGGCGGCCGGCCACGTCGGCGATGCGGACCGCGTCGGGCAGGAAGACCGCGTCGTCGAGGGCGAGCTCCCCGGTCACGGCGGAGCCCTTGTCCCGCTGGAGTTCTTCCAGCGCATCGCGGGTCGCGGCGGTGAACGCGTTGTCCTCGGCGTCGACGTCGTAGCCGAGCGCGTCCAGGTTCGCGTTGAGCTGGCGCACGTCCGGGCCCGCGTTGCCGAGACCGAGGTCGCGGTAGGCCGGCACCGTGCCGCACAGCAGCAGCACCGGGTGGTCGTCGACCCGGTAGAGCACGCCGCCGCAGTCCACCTTGGCGCCGATCTCCGGCAGCGCGGTGTAGATCCCGCGGGCCTGGTTGACCACGGTGTACGGCGAGCCGTCGGGACGCGCCCGGTAGGTCAAAGTCCCGTCGACGGAGACCATGGCCGAGAGCGTCCCCCGCGTCACCTCGGAGGTCCCCGTTGCCGGCGTCGGCCGACCCGAGCCGGAGTCCCCGCCGGACATCGCGACCGTGGCCCCGGTGGCGGCCACCACCAGGACGACGGCGACGGCCGGCACCCAGACCGAGCCGGAGAGGCGGAGTCGTTTCACTTCGTGATCCCCGCCCGGCCGGCATGGATGTCGCCGCACGTCTTCATCGCCGCGTTGAGCTCCGAGAGGTCCGCGTTCTCTCCGGACAGGGAGGGGATCCGGTTGGTGTCGATCATGGGCCCGTTCGGGTCCGGGTCCGGGAAGTCATCCACGCCGTTCTCGCGGATGCACTGGGCGAACTCCAGGGCGGCCGCCTGCTGGGCGGCGGTGCGCTTGGTGCCGGTGAAGCCCGAGGGCTCGAGGTCCTTGCACGCGGCGATGGCCTTCTTCCACGCCGCACCGCTGGTGTCGATCCTCGAGTTGTTCGCGACCCCGTCGACCGTCAGCTCGCCGGAGGCGTCCGGGTCGGGGAACGCGCTGACGCCGTTGGTGCGCATGCAGTCGGAGAACTTCACCGCCTGCTGACGTGTCGTGGAGTCCTTGCTGCCGCCATTTCCGCCGTTGCCGCCGCTGTCGGCGGCGGCGTTGCCGGACGACCCGCAGCCCGTGCTGAGCATCGCGACGACGGCCAGGCCGGCCAAGGACATCAACGTGCTGTTCATCTTTCTCCCCCAATGGTGATGGCCCAGATGGTGATGGCGTGGTGACGGTTCACTGCATGCGCGGATCGTGCGTCGGGTCGGCGTAGCGGGGCGGGCAACCGCGATCGGCGGCGTCCGGCCGGAGCTCGTAGTGCCACGGCTCGTTGTCGTAGATCTGGCACAGGCCGTACCGGGCGCCGTGCCTGGCCAGCCAGGTCGCGGCCTCGGCCGGCCCGATGTCGACCGCGTCCCCCGACACGTGCGGCGACGTCTCCGGTGTTGCGACCCAACGAGCCGCCTCCCTCTCGGACCCGTACTCGGCGACGGCGTCGCGGAGCAGTCGCGCCTGGTAGTCCGCGGAACGCCAGCCGCTGTTGACGTGGAAGGTGACCCCGAAGCGCTTGGCATCGGTAGCGGCCAGGCGGAGGGCGTCGAGCAGGTCGGCGTCGAGGCGGACGACCGCCGGAATCTTGGTGTTGAACACCGTGACCTCGTCGGGGACGTTGCCGCTGTCCCCGAGAAGGCGCGGTGCGCGGTCGGCCTGCGGAGGCGCCATCGGTACCGACCTGGCCGACGGCTCCAACGACGACGACGGCTGGCAGGCAGCGAGGACGCCGAGGAGCGCCGCGCCGACGACGAGGCGGGCGGTGCGTGCCGGTTTCCTGAACATGCCTCAAGTCAAGGCGGCACGGTGTTGCCAGGGCGTATGCAGTTTTCGATATGCCCGCGATAGGTCCCGGCTCATAGGCTCAAGGTGTGCGCGTGCTGATCGTCGAGGATGAACCCCTTCTGGCGGGCGCCATCCGCGACGGCCTGCGCCTGGAGGCGATCGCCGCCGACATCGCCGGCGACGGCGACACGCGCCCTGGAGCTGCTGAGCGTCAACGCCTACGACATCGCCGTCCTCGACCGCGACATTCCGGGGCCTTCGGGTGACGAGATCGCCAAGCGCATCGTCGCGTCCGGCAGCGGCATGCCGATCCTCATGCTCACCGCGGCCGACCGGCTCGACGACAAGGCCTCCGGATTCGAGCTCGGCGCCGACGACTACCTCACGAAGCCCTTCGAGCTTCAGGAGCTCGTGCTCCGGCTGCGGGCGCTGGACCGCCGGCGCGCCCACAACCGGCCCCCGGTCCGGGAGTTCGCCGGCCTGCGCCTGGACCCGTTCCGCCGCGAGGTCTACCGCGACGGCGCCTACGTCGCGCTCACCCGCAAACAGTTCGCGGTGCTCGAGGTGCTCGTCGCGGCCGAAGGCGGCGTCGTCAGCGCCGAGGAGCTGCTGGAGCGGGCGTGGGACGAGAACGCCGACCCCTTCACCAACGCCGTCCGCATCACGGTCTCGACGCTGCGCAAGCGCCTCGGCGAACCGGCGATCATCGCCACCGTGGCCGGGGTGGGTTACCGCATCGGAGCCGAGGGTGGATAGGGCGCCCGGGGTGAGCGTCCGCCTCAAGCTCACCCTCAGTTACGCCGGTTTCCTCATGCTCGCGGGCGCCCTGCTCCTCGGTGCCGTGTGGCTGTTCCTGCTGCGCTACGTCCCCGACAAGGCGTTCCTCAAGTCGGCCGACGACGCGGACCTCCTCAACACCGAGACCGGCGGCGTCTTTCCCATCCGGTCCAGCCTCGTGGAGCAGTTCGCTCCGCGGGCGGCCGGCGTGATGGCGTTCCTGCTGGTGTTCGGCCTGGTCGGCGGGTGGTTCCTCGCCGGCCGCATGCTCGCCCCGCTGACCCGCATCACCGGCGCGGCCGGGCTGGCCGCGGCCGGATCGCTCTCCCACCGGATCGAACTGGAGGGCCGCGAGGACGAGTTCCGCGAGCTTGCCGACGCCTTCGACGCGATGCTCGGGCGCCTCGAGGCGCACGTGGCCGAGCAGCAGCGCTTCGCCGCCAACGCGTCCCACGAACTGCGCACGCCGCTGACCATCACGCAGACCCTGCTCGAGGTGGCCCGCAACGACCCCGACCGCGACACCGACGAACTCATTGACCGGCTCTACTCCGTCAACACCCGGGCGATCGACCTCACCGAGGCTCTGCTCCTGCTGAGCCGTGCCGACCGGCGGTCGTTCACCCCGGAGCACGTCGACCTCTCCCTCCTGGCGGAACAAGCGACGGAGACACTGCTCCCTCTCGCCGAGGAGCGCGGCCTCACCATCAAGACCTCGGGCACTCTCGCCACGACCACCGGCTCGCGCCCGCTGCTGCTGCAGCTGACGACGAACCTCGTGCACAACGCGATCGTCCACAATCTGCCCGACAAGGGCGCGGTGTGGGTGACGACCAGCGCTGCACCCGGGACGGTGACACTCACCGTCGAGAACACCGGTGAGGAACTCGCACCCGACGTGGTGTCCACCCTCGTCGAGCCGTTCCGGCGCGGCGCCGACCGCATCCGCACCGACCACGGAGGTGTCGGCCTCGGCCTGGCCATCGTGGAAAGCATCGCCCGGGCCCACGACGGAACCCTCACGCTCACTCCGCGGGCCGGCGGCGGGCTGTGCGTCACGGTGCAGCTTGCGGGTACGTTCCCTGAGTGACCACGCCCGAGTTCGGCGCCACCAGTCCGGCTGCTCCGCGCACCTGGGGCGGCGGGCCGGGCGAGCCGCTCACCGCGTTCGAGACGCTGATGTGGCGGGTCGAGGAGGACTCGACGATCCGCTCGACCTGCGTCGTCGTGCTGATGCTCGACGGCACCCCGAAGTGGGACGACTTCGTCGCCGCGCACGACCGCCTGCTCGAGCGGGCGCCGCGGCTCACGCACCGCGTGGTCAAGCCGCCGGGAGCGCTCGCTCCGCCGCGATGGTCTCCCGATCCCCACTTCGATCTCGCGTTCCACCTCCGGCGCGTCCGGCTGCCCGACCCCGCCGACACCGGTGCCCTGCTGACCGCCGTCGAGCACACCGCGATGAGCGGCTTCGAGCGGGCCCGCCCGCCCTGGCTGGGCCTGCTGTACGAGGGGTTCCCGGACGGGCGGTCCGCCTACGTCCTGAAGTTCCATCACTCCCTGAGCGACGGCAAGGCCGCCATCGAGCTGTTCGCGATGCTGACCGACAGCGAGATTGCTCCGCAGCGGCAGGCGGTCGACCACGGCCCGGCCGCCCGTTCCATGAGCCCGCTCGATGTACTCCGCGCCGACATCGGCGACTCCGTCGCCGCCGTTCCGGGCGTGCTCGGCGCGACCGGACGCGTCGCCTGGCGGGGACTGCGGGATCCGGTCGGCGGCGCCGGTGCCGCCGTGCGCTACGGGCAATCGCTGCGGCGCGTCCTGGCGCCGGCCAAAGCCCCGCCGTCGGCGCTGCTGGCCAACCGCAGCTCGAACTGGCGTTTCGCCGCTCTCGACATCGACTTCCCGACGCTGAAGGCAGCCGGCCGTTCCGCCGGGTGCTCGGTGAACGACGCCTACCTGGCCGGGCTTCTCGGCGGCTTCCGGCGCTATCACGACGCGATGGGCTCACCGATCGAGGTGATGCCGCTGACCATCCCGGTCGCGGTGCCCCGGCCGTCCGACACCGTCGGCGGGAACGCCTTCGCGCCGGCCCGGCTGGCCGGCCCGGTCGGGGTCGTGGACCCCGCCGAGCGGATGCGGATCGTCCGCGAACGGTCGGTGGCGGCGCGAGCGGAACCGGCCCTCAACCACGTCGACGTGCTCGCACCCCTGGCCACCCGTCTGCCCGGCATGCTCATCGGGCACGTCGGCCCGCGCCTGACCTCCGGCTCCGATCTGCAGGCCAGCAATGTGCCCGGTCCCCCGGGCCCGCTGTACCTGGGCGGCGCCTGCGTCGAGCGCTTCTACGCGTTCCCGCCGCTGCCCGGGTGCCCGGCGATGATCACGCTGGTGACGCACCGTCAGGTCGGATCCATCGGCGTCAGCTTCGACAGCGCGGCCGTGAGTGCGCCGGAGACCTTCCTCACCGCCCTGTGCGACGGCCTCGACGAGGTCCTTGAGCTCGCCGGTTCCGACGGCCCCCGCACCGTCCGCGTGGGCTGAGCGAGGAATCTGATCGGGGAAATGGTGCGAGGGATCAGCCCCAGAAGCCGACCCCTCGCGTTCTGCTGTCCCGGACCCGGAGGGCAGTCTGGATGCGAGACGGCAGAGCCTGTGACGCCCGTGCCGGCGAAAGTCCGCGCTGACTCTAGAACGTCTGTCCATAATTGTAGAGCCTCGTGCTCCATTTGCAATACGACGTCCTTACCGGCACGTCACATCAGGATCCTGAGCGCCTGGTTGTTCTCCAGCAGGGTCACGAACGCGCGCAACCGCGCCGCTTCGGTAGCCGAGAACCGCACATCCATGCGCCGGGCCACCACGGCAACGTGTAGCGGGTTCTCCACGGCGGGGGTCAGCCAGAGCACCCATCCGTTGGAGACGGCCAAAGGAGAGGCGTCCGGGGCGGCGCGCCCGGAGATCGGCACGCCCTGCTCCCGGGCGCGCTGCGCGAGCGGGTAATTGTGCGCCTCCTCCAGGTCGAGCAGGGCTCCGGCATCGGCGTAGGCGATCTCGATCAGGCCCCGGTCCACGACGTCGGAATCGCCGGGCACGGCCAGCACCGCCGCGACGAGTTCGATCGTGCGCACCGTGGCGTCCCCACGCTGCGCGTCGATGTGGGTGGACAGCACCTCGCCGGCGCCGGCGAGCCGGACCGCCTCCTCAACGTCCCTCGCACCCGTGCCGGCCGGCAGTCGTAGCACCAATTCGTCGACCACCGTGATGCCGTCGAGCTCGAGGACGTCGACCGACGCAACATCGACCCCCAGGCCCGCCAAAGCGGAGGTGAGCCTGGCAAGGGCGCCCGGTTCGTCGGCCAGTTCAACACGCACTCTGAGCGGGTTCATGCGTCCATGGTCACCCCGCCTTGTGTCTCCGGCGTGACGTCAAGATCAGGACTGGCTACAGGTGGTGTTCGCCGCCAAGACCTTCGCGTTAACGACTCCTCCGGCCCCGCGGCGACACGGTCGGACGACTTCGTCGCCGCGCGCGCCCGGCTGCTCGGAGCCCGCACCGTCCGCGTCGGGTAAGGGGTCACGCCGGCTGCGGTCGTTAGCCGCGGCCTGCGCCGGCGCCATCCCGATCCGCGAGTTCGTCGAGGCACTGACACGCAAAAGGCCGGGCCCTGCGCGCGCTCTGGTGACCTCGGTCAGCCGACGTGGGCGCCGACGTACTCCTGGAAGATCTTGGAGGCCTGGAGTTCCGTGGGTTCACCGACGAAGCGGACCTCGCCACGGTTCAGCAGGTAGACGTAGTCCGCGATCTCCAGCGCCCTCGTGACGTACTGCTCCACCAACAGCAGGCTCGAGCCTTCACCGGCGAGGAGCCGCAGGAACGCGAAGATCTCGTCCACGACCACCGGGGCAAGGCCCATCGAGACCTCATCGAGCAGGCACACACGCGGGTTCTGGATATAGGCGCGGGCGAGCGCGAGCATCTGCTGCTCGCCGCCGGACAGTGTGCCGGCGAGGGCGCCGTAGCGACGCTCGAGCGACGGGAACACGGCGAGCACCTTGGCGAGGAGTTCGGCCTCCGAGCCGGCTCGGACATCGAGGCGCAGGTTGTCCCGGACGGTCAGACTGGGGAATACTCCCCGTCCCTCCGGGACATGGCACATACCGAGGGAGACGAGCTTGTGCGGTCGCCATCCGGTCACCTCGCGGCCGTCCATGCGGAGCTGACCGGCAGTGGTCCGCAGCTGTCCGCTGGCGACGCGGAGCAGGGTGCGTCTTGCCGGCGCCGTTCGCACCCAGGAGCGCCACCACCGATCCGGGGGGCACGCGCAGGGTCACGTCCCGGAGCACGGTGCTGCCGCCGTACCCCGCGGTGATTCCGACCAGCTCGAACATCAGGCGCTCACCTTCGAGGTCGGTCGACCCGAGATAGGCGGACTGCACGTCCGCGCTGGCCATGACCTCGCTGGGTTCGCCCTCGAAGATCATCTTTCCGAAGTCGAGGACGTAGATGTAGTCGCAGACGCTGAGCACGAGGCTCATGTCGTGCTCGACGAGCAGGATCCCGGCGCCGGTGTCGGACACGATGCCGCGAAGGATCTCGCCGAAGCGGGCGGTCTCGGCGCGGTCCAGACCTGACGAGGGCTCATCGAGCAGCAGCAGCCGGAAGCCGCCGGCGAGCACGCGCGCGAGTTCGACCAACCGCCCCTGTCCGGTGGACAGGTCGCCCGCGGGCCGGTCCGCGATGTCGCGGATGCCGCACCGGTCGAGTGCCTCGTCCACGGCCCCTGAGATCCGCCGGTTGTCGGACCGTGTGGAGAACAGGTGGGCCCACGGCCGGGAGCGCGCCATGCCGGCCTCGAGGCCCAATCCCACGTTCTCCCGCACCGTCAGCGAGGTGAACAGCTGCATGCGCTGGTACGTCCGGCCGAGGCCCTGCTGGGCGCGCGCCTGCGGCGACGCCTTGGTCATGTCCTGACCCAGCAACCGCACGGTGCCGCGACTGGGCTCGACGAGCCCGCTGCACGCAGAGAACGTGGTCGTCTTGCCGGCGCCGTTGGGCCCGATCAATCCGGTGATGCGGCCCAGCGGGGCGTTCATGCTGACAGAGTCGACCGCGACGAGGCCCCCGAAGCGGACGGTTACGTCGCTCGCGGCCAGGCCCGAGGAGTCGGTGTTCACCCTCCCGCCGGCTTTCCCGGCAGGCAAGCCGGCGGCAGCGGATGCCATTGGCCGTCGTTGCCGAACGTCGCGGGGAAGTAGCACTGGCCCTGCGGGTGCGGTTGGTCGGGCGCGGAGCTGTAGGTCTGGGGTGCGACCAGCCCCTGCAGCTTCTCGCCCTTGATCGCGCGCATCGCCTTGAGAACCATCTCGGTAGTGATGGGCCCGATCCGGGCCTCGGCGCCGAGCTTCTCCACCGCAGTCTTGAGCATCATGCCGTCGGACCACGCCGTGATCGAGGACTGGTCCAGGCCGACGTTCGGGGCGAACTTCGCCATGCCGGCCCGGAACTGCGTCTGGCCGACGGTGTCGCCGGCGAGCCAGAACCCCGGCCGGGTTGGCGATGGTGACGGTGAACTCACGCACGAGCGGGTTCTGCTTGTCGAACGTCGCGCCGAGGGCCGCCGCGGAGAACGGGATCTTCAACCCGACGCCGGCGCACGACCGCGCCAGCCGCGCGATCGTCGCGCCGTCGACGATCATCGAGAACTGCTGCGCGCCGGCGTTCTTGGCGGCGAGGCACTGCGAGGTGTAGTCGGGCGCCGTGATGGAGATCTGTGCCTCGTAGACGACCTCGTAGCCACCACGTTCCGCGGTCTCGACTACCGCGTCCTTGAACGGCGGGCAGTAGGACGCCTCGACGCAGTAGACGATCGCGACCTTCTTGTGTCCCTCCTGGGCCAGTGCGGCGGTCTGGCCGTAGGCCTGCGTGTTGGCCGACGCCCCGACCGGGAACATCAGAGGCTCCTGCCACCACTCCAGGGCCGCCTGGTCGCCGCCGATGGCCGGAATGTTGTGGGACTTGAGCGCCGAGCGGAAGCCGGCCGCCGAGAGCGGGACGAAGCTGCCGACGAACGCCTGGACCTTCTGGTTCTTCACGAGGTCGTTGACGGCGGCCGCGGCCCTCCCGTTGTCCGCACCGTCGTCGACGGAGGTGACCTGCACGGGGTGGCAGGCGATGCCGCCGGTCAGGTTGACGTACCTGGCCCAGGCCTGGATCGTCGGGATGACGCTCTTGAGGTTCTGCCCGACCAGCCCGCTGTCCGTGCCGACCTGGCCGAGCTTGATGACCTCGCCCTGCTTGGCGCAGCCGGCCGCGGTCTGGGTCGCGGTCTGCGCCGCGCCGCTCTGGGAGGAACCCGAGGTGCCGGACTGAGTCTCGCCATCGCCGGCGCCCGTGGTTCCCGGGGCGGTCGTGGGGCCGCCGGTCGCGGCCGGCGCCGTGGAGTCCGTGGTGGTGGGCGTGGTGACCGCACCGCTGGTGTCGCCGGGTGCCACCGGCGCACCGAGGCCGCTCTCCGAGCCGGCGGGCAGCACCGTCACGCGGTCAGCGGCCCGGACCTCGTCCTCGCTGATCCGGCTGCCGCACCCGGTAGCCAGCACGAGTGCAGCCACCGAGACCAGCGCGGCCGACCTGAGGCGGGGAGATGCCCGGTGGGGGCCCCGTCGCACACCAGAGAACATTCGTCGACTTCCTCTACTTGTCGCCAACGGACACCGGCTCGCGGCGCACCGCGGGTACAGGTGCTTCCATATGCATGCGTTCGCACGGCCGGGCTCGCGGCCCGCCGCGGCTCACTCACGACGGCCTGTCGCGCGATCCAGTCGCGGAAGCGCCCGGTCGTCAGCACCGCCACCGCGATCGCGGCCAGGCCGAAGCCGAGCTGGAACCCGCTGACCACGTCGTCGCCGCCGTCGAGGTAGGCGGGCGGCAGGGTCAGCAGCAACGTCCCGAGGACGGCGGCCGGCACCGTGCGGGTGCCGCAGATCATCAGGACGGCGAGGACGACCAGGGACTGGAAGTACGGGAACGACCCGGAGTTGATCGCACCGAACAGCCCCGCGGTCAGCGCGCCGCTCACCCCGGCGAGGAAGGCCGAGACGCAGAAGACGAACACGCGGGTGACGTTGGTGTTGGTCCCGAGCCCGGACAGAGCGGTCGGGCTGTCGGCCATGCCGCGCAGCAGTCGGCCCAGCCGGGCGCGCTCGACGGTGACCACGACGCGCGACGGCGACCAGCCCGACCGCCAGCACCACGAAGTAGTAGGCCTTGTCAGCCGGCGAACCCGTCGGGCCGACTGGTCGTCAGATTCGCGCCGGTGCCGAACATGTAGGACTTGCTGTAGAAGAACTGCGCCAGCAGGATCCCGAAGCCGAGCGTGGCCAGCGCGAGGTACAGCCCGGAGAGCCGGATCGCCGGGATCGCGACGAGCGCACCGACCGGGACGCACGACGAGACCGGCGACGAGCAGCGCGAGCAGCCAGGGCACGCCGTCGGCCTGCATGTGCGCGAACGTCGTCGCCCCGATCGCCGCGAACCCGATCTGGCACAGCGAGATCTGGCCGGAGGTGCGCACCAGCAGCCCGAGCGAGAGGAACAGCGGGAGCCGCGGCGATCGCGGCCGTCCAGATCGGCAGCTTGGTGCCGCCGACCACGAACGGCACCAGGATCGCGCCGCCCAAGGCCACCGCGGCGCTGACGTTCCGCACGTAGTCTGGGTTCGATGCCGGGTGCGCACGGTCACGTGCGTGACGGCGCTGCCCGAGCTCGACCAGCTTGCTGCGCGGGATCACCAGCAGCCCGACGAACAGGAACAGGAACGGCATGTTGAGGTCGAGACCGCGCAGCTGCGGCTCGTCGGCCGACGACGCTTGCCGGCCACGGCCTGGACGACGCCGAGGATCAGGCCGCCGGCGTAGGCGAGCGGGAGGCTGCGGAACGCGCCGAACGGCGGCCGCCCCGAAGGCCTGCACGACGAGCAGCGACAGCAGCAGGGTGTCCAGCTGCTGCTGGGTGTTGGCGAGCAGCAGGCCCGACACCGAGGCGAAGGACGATCCGATCACCCAGGCGATGCGCCGGACGCGGGCCGGCGACTCGCCCGACCAGGTCGACCAGGTCCGGCCGGTCGACGACGGCGCGCATCGCGACGCCCGAGCAGGCTGCGCCGGAAGAACACGTACGAGCGCGACGACGGAGACCAGGCCGATGCACCGCGGTGACCACCGCGTCCGACGCCGACCTCGCACGCCGCTGACCGTGAAGGCCGTGCCGTCCGGCAGGAACTGTCGGGAACGTCGAGCGGCTGCGGGCCGTAATACAGGGTGTACAGCGCCGGCACGATCAGGATCAGGCCGACGGTGGCGACGATCCGGTACGCGGTCGAGGCGTCGGCCAGCCCGGCGGACAGGCGCTCGAGGATCAGCCCCATGACGACGCCGAAGAGCAGGACGGAGATCGACGGCCGCGGCGAATGCCACGGCATCCCCTCCCGCACGTGCAGCTCGTAGAAGACGTCGGCCGACGCGGCGGCGATCGCGCCGTGACCGAAGTTGAAGACGCCGGAGGTCTTGTAGGTCAGGACGAGACCGAGCGCCGCGATGCCGTAGACCGAACCGATCGATGAGCCCGACGACGATGAAGGGCAGGTACTCGTTCACGAGCTGGCACATCCCGCAGCCGACCAGGGCGTCGCTGTCCGCGGCCGACAGGACGGCGACGGGCTTGCCTGCCACGACGTCGCAGGACGGCCGGTGGCGCCGCTGCATCTCGGGGGCGGCGACGAACGCCGCGGGATCGGCCGCTTGCGCCGCCTGCGGGTTCTGGGCCTGACGACGTTCGTGACGCTGCCTCACCATGGCGGCGACGGCGCGGCGCTCACTGCGCAGGCGACCGGAACCCGACGAGCAGCCACAGCACCTCGGCGATCGTCGCGACGCGCGCACACCAGCACGCGCGATGGCGATCCAGATCAGCTCGGTGCGGAACACCGGGGAGCCGGACAGCGCCGAACCAGGCGATGGCCAGCCCGACCGCGCCCACGACCAGGCCGACGCGAGCAGCACGGCCGAGCCTCGGGTCCACGGGGACGTTCCCAGCGGTGCCGACAGCGTGGACCGGCGCCGGCTGTTCGACCTCGCCTTTGCCGGGGCGAGCTCGACGGCGGAAGCGGTCACTTCTCGCTCGGGACCGCAGCGTCCGCTTCGAGCAGTGCCCGCATGGACCGCAGTTCCCGCCACTCGTCCCGCATCTCGGCCGTGAGCCAGGCCACAGCCGCGACGCCGAGCATGAAGATGCCGAAGATGCCGCCGGAGATGATGTACGGCAGCTGCCGGGCGACGAACTCCTCGCCGCTGATGCCGATGTAGCCGAACAACAGGGCGCACAGCCCGACGATTAACGCCCCCACCGCGGTGGCCCGGTCCCACTGGGCCCGCAGCAGATGAGTCACGGAACCCATCACGTGCGCACTCCTCGGGATCGGATACAGACGCCACCGGCGAGCAGGCCCAGTGCCGCGACGCCAACCAGCACGAGGTAGAACCACGCCAGGCTCGGCCGCGGGTTGGAGATGCTCGACGCCGCTTGCACCGCGCCGGCCTGCGCGATGCCGAGATCAACCGTTGCGGGCACCGGGGGCAGCACGACGCCGGCCGCGTCGACGCCGAGGTCGGGCAACTGCGCCGGCGCGGCGACGCTGTCGACACCGGAGGGCGTGACCGCCGATGCGCCGCCCGAGCCGGCCGTGTTCAGCGAGTCCACCCGTCCCTGGATCGATGAACTGGTCAGGCCGATCCGGTAGATCACCGTCGTCGGCCCGTTGTACAGCGGGTTCTCGGGGGCCGCCGGGAAGACCGTCTCGAACGTCATCGTCGGCGAGACGACGCCCGTGTCCGTGGTCTGGGCGTCGTGGAACGTCCCCTTGATTCCGACGGCGGCCAGTCCGTCGAACACCGACTTGGCGGGAACGTCGTACTGCTGGGTGCCGCCGGCGAAGGGCAACGTCACCACGAACTTGCCGTTGGACAGGCTCAGCTCCGGCGCGGCCATCGTGGTGCCGCCGTACGGCGCCGGCGCACTCGGCGGGATGACGATCGCCAGGCCGGAGGCGATGAAGCGCCCGACCGAGAGCGAGCTCGTCTTGGTCAGCTTGCCGTCCGGGGTGAAGACGGTCTTGGCCTCCGAGCGGACCCCCGACAGGGTCAGGGCCGGACCGATCTGGATCACGTTGAAGTTGGCGTCGGCGACCGCGGTCACCGTCCCGACACTGTCGACGGTCTCGGCCCGGGAGAAGAACCCGTTGGCCTGCTGCGCCTCCACCGAGGACTGGCTCTGGTCGGCGAGGCTGCGCGAGGTCAGCGTGTAGCCGGGAAAGGCCACCGGCTCCGGCTGAGGCGAGCCGTGCTGACTCGCCACGTAGAACGGGTACGGCGGGATCGGCAGTCCGGTGAGCCCGCCGGCGATCGAGGGGAAACCCACGGCGACGTCGCCGGGGTACGGCAACGACGCGAAGCCCTTCGAACTGCCGAGCGTGTTCAGCGACGACTGGGAGACCGGGCCGGAGCCCTCGAGAGTGATGCCGGTCGGGATCGACGGGTTCGAGTACAGACTCTGGAAGCCGTAGGACGAGGCGATGGCGTCGTAGGAGACGGACGAGTCGTCGGCCGAGGCCGTGGCGCCGGGAAGCAGGACCGCGACCGCCGTCATCGCGGCGGCAGAGAAGGCGACTCCCGAGGGCGGCAGCTTCATGGATGAACCCTCCGGAGGGGCCGTTCGGACCCAACTAGTCTGGCGCTCATCTATTTACAACATAATAAACTTCGCCGCCAGATGTGCGCAAGGTCACGCCCTTCTGCGGCTGTTTGTGGAGACATGTCCGCGCTCGAATTCAGTCCAGCTCAGCTGCGGTCATGGATTGCAGGACCGCCTTGTCCGGCTTGCTCATGGCGTTGCGGGGGAACTCGGGCACGAGGAACCAGCGCTCCGGCTGCTTGTAGCGCGCGAGGTGCTGCCCGCACAGGTTGGTCAGCTCGGACCGCAGTCCGGCCACCTCTCCCGTCACCTCCAGGAAGGCGCCGGCCACCTCGCCGAGACGCGGGTCGGGCATCGCCAGGACCACGACGTCCACGACCTGCGGATGCATGCGCAGGACCCGCTCGATCTCGGCCGGGTAGACATTGGCACCGCCCCGCAGGATGACGTCCTTGATCCGGCCGACGATCCGCAGGAAGCCGTCGTCGTCGAGATACCCGAGGTCGCCGGTCCGGAGCCAGCCGTTCACGGTCAGCGCCGGATTGTCCTTCCCCCAGTAACCGGCCGGCGCTCGGTAGACGCCGGCCCAAGGCCCAGTCGTCGCCGGGCGCGCGCAGATCTCGCCGGTCTCCCCCGCCGGAAGAACGGCACCGTCGGCAGTCACGGCCGCGACCTCGAGGTGCGGGTACGCGGTACCGACCGCGCCCGCCGGCGCACGCACGGCCGAATGACCGCCGGCGAGTGAACACGGTGCCTCGGTCAGGCCGTACTCCTCGACGAGCTCCACGTCGAAGCGCTTGCGCACCGCGTCCTTGAGCTCGTCCGAGACGGACGCTCCACCGGCACCGATGGCCCGCAGGCTGCTGAGGTCGTAGTGCGCGAGGTCCGCCCGTGTGACCAGGTCGAACGCCGTCGTGCCCACGGTGTTGATGACCTCGACCTTCTGTCGCTCGATGAGCTCGGCGATGCTGCGGGCGTCGGAGCGGTCCGCGCACACGTAGGCACCGCCACTGAACAGCGCACTGAGCGGACCGAAGATCATCACGTTGAGAATGGTCACCGGCACGGTGGCGCAGCGGCGCAGGCCGGGCGCCCAGGTCTCGCCGCGGTCCGAGCTCAGCCCCACCACCGGAAACGTGGTGATGTTGTGCTGACTGAGAATCACGCCCTTGGGGCGGCCGGTCGTCCCGCTGGTGTAGGCCAACGCGGCCGGCGCGTGCAGGTCGACGGGCGGAAGGTTCAGCGCGGTGCCTCGACCCTGGGCGCACAGCGCGGACCAGCCCTGCCCGTCCGTTTCGTCGAGCGCAATGACGCGGCACCCGTCGCCGAGGTCCGCCAGTTCCGCGGCCGTTGCGGCATCCGCGAGGAACACCGCCGCTCCTGCGTCCCGGGCGAGGAACGCCTTTTCCGCCGGCGCCAGCCCGCGGTTGACCCCGACCCACACCAGGCCGGCCCGTTGCGCGGAGAGGAACGCGACCACGACGTCCTCAGGACGGTCACTGGTCGCCGCAACCCGGTCACCCGGGCGCAGACCACACCCGAGCAGGGCGGCCGTCGCGGCGTCGACCTCGGTGGCCAGTTCGGCGTAGGTGAGAGCACCGCGATCGGAGATCAGCGCCGGCGCCTCCGGCCGGTCGGTGGCCACGAGCTCATACACGGCCCCCGGACCCGCCAAATACATAATCTATGAATAGTCGAGTGCTAACGTATTTTCAATGGCGAGCGACGGCGTCGAGCTCTCCCGCGACGGCGGGATCTGCACGCTGACGCTCGACCGGCCGGGACGAAAGAACGCGCTGGCGCCCGACGACTGGGCGGCCCTGCTCGGGCACCTGCGATCGATTGATCCGGGCCGCGACCGGGTGCTTGTGCTGCGGGGCGCGGGCGGCGACTTCTGCGCCGGTGCGGACCTCTCCGTCCCGCCCGACCCCACCCGTCAAGCGTTCGAACGTCTGCGGACGGTGGGGGACGTCGCGGTCACCTTGCACCAGCTGCCGATCCCGACCATCGCCGCGGTGCGCGGCGTCGCCGTAGGCGCGGGCATGAACCTCGCCCTGTGCTGTGACCTCGTGCTCAGCACCCCCGATGCGCGCTGGGCGCAGATCTACTCCCAGCGCGCGCTTTCCCCCGACTGCGGCGGCAGTTGGCTGCTGCCCCGCCTGATCGGGCTGGCCAAGGCAAAGGAGCTCGCGGTCCTCGGCGAGATCTTCGACGGGCGGCAGGCCCAGGAGTACGGCTTGGTTCACCGTGTCGTGGACCCAGGCGACCTCGACGGAGCGGTGCATGCGCTGGCCGAACGCCTGAGCACCGCCCCGACCCTCGCACTCGGCCTGACCAAGAGCATGCTCAACAACGCGTTCGAGATCTCGCTGGAGCAGGCGTGCGATGCCGAGGGCAAGTCCCTCGGCATCAACCTTTCCAGCGCCGACACCCAGGAGGCCAAGGCCGCGTTCCGGGAAAAACGCACCCCCGAGTTCCGCGGGCACTGAGGCTCCGTCAGATCACATTGTCGGCGCGTGGTTGTGCCCCGTGAGGATCATGTGGCCGGCGTCCACCGGAAGCGTGGCGCCCGTGATGGAGCGCGCGAGGTCGGAGTTGAGGAAGACCGCGGCGTCGGCGATGGCCTCCGGCTCGATGAGCGTCGAACCCTTGAGGGCGTGGAAGTGCCGCACCCCGGCGATCATGTCCTCCTCGGTCCCGCCCTCGTGCCCGGCCAGCAGATCCCAGGCCGCCTGGTAGTTGGCCATCGGCGTGTTCACCGCCGCGGGGTGCAGGGAGTTGCAGCGGATCCCGTGCGGGGCCAGCTCCAGCGCGATGTTCTTCATCAGCCCGACCAGGCCGTGCTTGGCGGACACGTAGTGCGCGTAGTCCATCCCCGGCTCGAGGCCGTTGATGGAGGAGGTGATGACGATGGAGCCACTCTGCCGCTCGATCATGTGCGGTGCCACCGCCTTGGCGCTGCGCCAGACGCCACTGAGGTTGATGTCGAGGGTTTGGTTCCAGGTCTCGTCGGTGAGCTCCCAGAAGCGGCCTTTGGTCCAGATCCCGGCGTTGGCGATGAGGATGTCGATCTTGCCGAAGGTGGCGAGGCCCTCGGCGACAGCCGCGTCGACGTCGGCCTGCGAACGCACGTCCCCGATCCGCGACACCGCGCGCCGGTCGAGCTTCTCGACCTCCGCTACGGTCTCGGCCAGGATCTCCGGGCTCGCCATCGGATGCCCGACACCGTCCAGCTGCTTGGCCACGTCCAGCAGGACGACGTCGGCGCCTTCGCGCGCGCACGCCAGGGCATGTGCCCGGCCCTGGCCCTGCGCGCCGCCGGTGATGAAGGCGACCTTTCCTTCGAGCAGTCCCACCGAATGCCTCCTGTGCTCTAGATCTCGGGCCGTACCTAGATTTCCGGGGTCGGCTGAGACAGCCGGCTGCCGCGTCTCGGTCCGTGCAACCAGACGCACATCTGCGGATCCACGTCGAACTTCTCCCCGGCGATCCAGGCGCCGTCGCCGCGATATGTACCGACCCGGCCGTCCGCGTGGGTGATCCGGATCCGGCCCTGCTCGTCGAGTTCGTAAAGCGCGGACGTGATGGGGTGTCGGATTCCCTGCATCAGTCCTCCGCCATGAACTCGTCCAGACGTTCCCGCAGCCACCGGATGTTGTCCTCCTGATAGGCGGCGAGGTGGACGGTCGACTTCGCGCTGGACTCAAGCCCCCACTGCACGCGTTCCATGTTGAAGTCGTCCTGGTCCAGCACCTTGCCGATGAGGCCGAGCTCCGGCGCTTCGGCCCACATCTGGTCCCCCTCGAGCCGGTTCTCCGCCGCGGGCGGCGGTCGCTCCCCCATGAAGGGGGCGAGGAGGAAGACCTCCATCAGGCAGGTGCGGTGGTCGTCGTTGTACGGACGGAACCGGTAGACGACCTTGTGCACCCCGCCCCACGGCATCGTGTTCGGGAATACCGTGTAGACGAAGTTGTCGATGACTTCGGCGTCCGACCAGTCGTCGATCGCGTCCCCGATCAAGGTGCGCCAGTGCACCCGGGTCGCGCGCAGGACGGCCCGCCGTGCGGTGTCGCCTTCCTCGACCGGAAAGGCGAACTCCTCGTCCTCGCGGATGTCCAACGTCGCGCGCAGCATCGCTTCCGTCGTCGGTTCCCAACTGATCGCCGGACCCACGACCTCGGAGGGCGTGATGAAGCGCGCGAAGTTGCGGTAGACGTCGACCTGGGCGACTCCGCCGCCCACGTACGGCGCGGTCTGCGGATGCGTAGTCGGCACGTGCCACGACTCGGAGAAGGCTTCCTGCGCCACCTTCCAGTTGGCGCGCACTACCTTCGACACGTGCGCCTCGACGTAGCGGTCCTCGAGGGCGTAGCGGGCGAAGTGCTCGGGCAGGTCGCCGAGGAAATCCGCCAGCGGTTCGGCGCCCGGGTCGGGGTTGAGGAACACGAATCCCGCCCAAGTGCCGGTGCGGCACTCCGGCAGGGAGAACGCCTCGCGGTCGAGGTCCGGGAACTCCCACGGCGACGGGACGTGCTTGAGCCGACCGTCGATCTCCCAGGCGAAGCCGTGGAACGGGCAGCGGAACTCCGAGCACCAGCCCGGGTACTGCTTGAGCTGTCGCCCGCGGTGCAGACAGGAGTTCGGGTAGGCCTTGATCTCGTCCGGCGCGGTGCGGACGACGATGTACGAGGTGCCGGCGATCTCGTAGAGCACGTGGTCCCCGACCTGCGGGATGTGCTCCTCGCGGCACGCGAACTGCCAGGCCCGCGTCCACAACCGGGTCTTCTCGCGTTCGTGGTACGCGCGGTCGAGGTAGGCGTCCACCGGGTACTCGACGCGGTCGAAGTACCCCCGCGACTCGGTGCGGATGTGCTTGGGCGGCGGGCGGGAGTCGCCGTCCAGGACGTCCTGGTACGTCAGGTGGCCGGTGCGCGCGGGACGATCGCTACTCGACAATCTCGATGGCCCCCTCCGGGCATGCCGCGGCGCCGCTCCGGGCCGCCTTCTCCAGATCCGCGGAGAGCTCGTGGTTCTCGACGCAGCAGTAGCCGAAGTCGTCGAGGGGATAAACGTCGGGAGCGACGGCCGCGCACCGCGCATGGCCGGCGCACAGCTCCCGATCGAACTGGATCCTCACCTCCGGCTCAGATCCTCAGGCCCCGGTGACCGTGCGGATCAGGCGGTAGGAGCAGTCCTCGGCGTCCGGGCTCCCGTTGTCGAAGACGGACAGGTCGTAGCCCAGGTTCGCCGTGGTGAACTCCATGGTGCAGAGCCGGTCCGCGATCCGCCATTCGCCGTTACGGAGTTCGAAGTGGTCGAGGTAGCGCCCGAAGGCCTGGGCCAGCTGGCCATCCGCTCCGTGTGTCCGCACGTGGTACATGGTCTCGGTGCCGATCACGCCGTCACCGACCGCGATAATCACGTGGTTGGTGATCGCGTGCTGCATGAAGGGGATCCCCGCCGTCGCGCCGAGCACCCAGTCGATGAATCCCGCGGCGCTGCCCTTGTACACGCCGTGGTCGTCGGTCGCGTCGGGGTGGTAGCAGCTTTCCATCAGCTCGCGGTCGTGCCGGTCGACGCCGCGGCTGAGCCGGGCGACGACGTCCGCGATCGCCCGCCGGGTGCCGGCCTCAAGGGTGCTGGGCGCAATGGTCGACATGGTCGCTCCTCCTCAGGCTTCGGTCTTCGCCGGCTTGAACACCAGGGGCAGGCGGTAGGCCGAGCGGATGACGATGCTGTTGTACTGCGGCGGGTCGTCCTGCTTGTGCGTGTATACCGGGATCCGCTTGTGGAGCTCCTCGATGGCCACCCGCAGCTCCAACCGGGCCAGGTGTGACCCGAGACAGCGGTGGATCCCGCTGGCGAAGACGAGGTGGGTGTGGCGCGGCCGGTCGAAGTCGACCGTGAGCGGGTCCTCGAAGGCCTCGGCATCCACGTTCGCCGCGCACAGCATGACGTGCATCGACTCGCCCGCCTTGATCACCAGTCCGTCGCCCAGGTCGACGTCGGCAGTGGCGTGCCGGTTGACCGCTGGCACCGTGCCTTCGACCCGCAGGATGTCCTCGATCGCGTTGACCGTCAGGGACGGGTCGTCGATGAGGCGCTGGCGCTCCTCGGGGTAGCGGGCCAGCCGGGACAGGATCAGCGAGATGGCCGAACTCGTGGTGTCGATGCTGGCCACCAGCAGTCCGTAGAGGACATCGAGCAGTTCCTCGTGGGTGATGTCGCGGCCGTCGATCTGGGCGTTCATGATCGCGGTGATGAAGTCCTCGGGCGGCGCGTCGGTCGCGGCGCGACGCTCGGCCACCAGCTTCTCGAAGTACTCCGTCAGCGCCTGGCCGGCGGCCGCCGAGTTCGCCGCCAGTTCCTCCGCCGTCCCGCCAGCCGGGCGCAACAGTCCGTCCTTGACCTCGACGAAGAACGGCAGATCGTCCACCGGGGCGCCCAGTAGCTGCAGGAAGAAGATGGCCGGCAGCGGAGTGCAGTACTCGCTGAAGGCCTCGACCTCCCCGCGATCGATGAACCGGTCGATGAGCTCGTTGGCCAGGGCCCGCGCCGGCGCCTCGAGCGGGGCGAGCGCTTTCGGGGACAGCATCGGGTCGAGCAGCCGGCGCCAGCTGGCGTGCTCCGGGCCGTCGACGTCGTTGGGCACGAACCGGCGACCGAAGGTGATGCCGCCACCGCCCTGGCCGAGCACGGTGGGCTCCCGGTTGATCTTGAGGACGTCGGCGTAGCGGAACAGGTTGATGACGCCGTCGACGCGGTTCGTCCGGGTCTCGGCCAGCTTGGTGTACTCGCGCCACGGTTCCTCGACGCCCATCTGGCCCAGGACGAGCGAGCTGTTCCGGAAGTCGAACTTCGGGTCGGACATGTCGCTCCGTTACTGATCGAGGGTCACGGTTCCGGCCGCGCCGTCCACGGTGATGTAGGCGCCGTCGGGGATGCGCAGCGTCGCGTCGTCGAGTGAGCACACGCAGGGGATGCCGAGCTCGCGGCTGACGATGACGGCGTGACTGTTGACGGCGCCGGTGTTGACGACCACCGCGGAGGCCACCGCGAACAGCGGGGTCCATGAGGGGTCAGTCGACGCTGCGACGAGGACGTCGCCCGGTTCCATCCGGTCCTCGTCCTCCGGATTGAGCACCACGCGCGCCCGCCCGCGGGCGACCCCGGCCGCTCCGCCCATGCCGGTGAGCACGGAGCCCGGCGCGACGGCCGCGTTCGATGCCGCTCCGCGACGGGGCCAGCTCGAGAGCGGCGGCACGACGCCGTCGATGAAGAACGGCGGTTCGAGGTCCGCGAACTCGGCGAACTCCTCCGCCCGGCCGGCAAGCTCGTCCCGCCATGGTGCGGAGTCTGCGACGAAGGAGTCCAGTTCGTGGGCCAGGAGCATGAACACGTGCTCCGGGTCCACGAGGTGATCGCGCCGGTGAGCTCGGCGTCCGAGTTCGCGGATCGCCATCCGGATCTCGTGCAGCGCCTTGATGGCCGAGGTCTTCGAGCGCTCCCGGCCGGGGACGAACACCCGCGCCACCCGCAGCCCGGTGGAGAACAGCCCAGCCTTCTCGGGGTCGTTCTCAACCAGCGCCGCGATCTCCGCGGACAGCTTCTCCCGCTCCGCGCGGACGCGCTCGGTCTTGCGCATCGGCGCCTCGGCGTCGGAGGTGCAGCGCAGGCGGTCGATGTGCCGGAGCAGCAGTTCGGGCTGGACCTCCCAGACCATGGCACCGAGATCCCACTCGCTCGGTCCGCGGGAGCCGAACTCGGCGAGGAACTCGGCGAACTGGGCGAGGAAGGGTTCGGCCGGCGCGCCGAGGCTCTCGAGCCGGCCCAACAGCCCGTCGACGCCCCGCTCGAACTCGGCGCGCAACGCGTCGTCGGCGGCCACGATCCGGGACAGGTCCCAGGCGCGGTAGGTGGGCAGGGCGGAGTCGACATCGCCGAGACCGGCCATCAGGGTCAGCGCCTCGTCGGCACGTCCCAGCATCGCGCCGACCGCACCCAGCATGGGCTGGGCCGCGCTCGCGTAGACCCCGGCGATCGCATTGGACAGGAACGGCCCGTACACCGCGGGCAACAACGACCAGGCCCGCTCTACGAGCTGACCCGCCGTCAGTTCCTGCAGGTCGGGCCGGGTCCGGCGGGCGTCGTCGGCGACGGTCTTCTCGTCGGCGATCCGCGGCATCGTCTCCCAGCCCATGGCGGCGCTGAAGCGTTCCGCGGCCAGCGCGAGAACCTCCGGGTCGCTGTCCGCCGGATTCGGGAGGTAGGGCGGCTTGTCCGGGTGGTCGCCGACCATGCCTTTGTCGGCCGCCTCCACCGAGGACCCCGGAAGGCGCGAGCCCCAGGTGCGCACGTTGGAGAGGTTGATGAAGAAGAACCCGCCCCAGTTGCCCATCACCTCGGGGCGCTCGGCGTCCAGTTCGCCCTCGCGCATGACGCCCATCTCGACGTAGGCGTCGCGCCAGGCGGGGCCGGCCGCCTGCTCCCACACCAAGGTCCAGCCCAGCGGCGTGACCGGTGCGGCCAGGACTTCGCCGGCGTTCGCGCGGGTGTACACGGGCCAGCGCTCGCTGGTCGGCCAGTCGGTGAGCCACTGGTCTTTCACGAGGCGATCCCCTCTGCGCGGGCCGTGCGGAGGGGGCGCGGCACCGGGCTAAAGGTCGTGTACTGGACTTTTCTGTTATGCACTATCGGGAATGTAGCGGAGCTCACACCCAGGGGCAACGACCCGGTGATCATCGGCGTTCAGCCGGCTCGAGCACGGCGGCAACCGCGTGGACGGGGCCGGCCAGGATCTCGTTCGCGCGGGTCCGGCGCAGGAACGTGTGCACCTCGCCCTCCCAGCTGAAACCAATCCCGCCGTGCAGTTGGACCGCGGCCCGGCACACCGCCGTGGCCGCCCGCGTCGCCTCCAACGCCGCCGCCCATTCGTGGGGCACGTCGTGCTCCTGCGCGTCGGCCGTCATCGCCCGGAACGCGACGGACTGCGCGAGCTTGAGGTCGACGAACGCCTCGGCGCAGCGGTGCTTGTAGGCCTGGAACGAGCCCAGCGGCCGACCGAACTGGTGGCGCACGGAGGCGTAGGCAACGGTGCGGGCGAGCGCCGTCCGCGCGGCCCCGGCCGAGTCCAGCGCGCAAGCCACCCCGAGGAGCCGTTGCCACTGGTCGAGCAGGTCCGGGCCGGTCGCGATGACGTGCTCCCGCAGGTCCGCCTCGACGAGGCTGACGCGACTCCAGCGCCGGGACGGGTCGAGGGCGTCGACTGCCGCGGCGCTGATGCGAGCCGGGTCGGCGCCGGCGCCGGCGATCGGGAGGTGCACCAAGCAGGGTTCCCCGTCGCGCCGGACCGGCATCACCAGCGGAGCATTCACCGGACCGAGCGTCATCACCGACATCGAGACCGGGGAAGAGATGTCCGGGGCCTTCGCGGGGTTCGTGCCGGCCGGGATGCTCAGCACAGCGCCATCGGCGATCGCCCCGATGAGTTCGCGCGCGGGCTTCGAAACGTCGGGGAGCCGGCAGAGCAGGCGTCCGATCACCCCCGCGGACACCGGCAGCGCGGAGGCGGCCATCGCGGCTCCGCAGGACTCCAGGACGGCCGCGAGGTCGACCGGCGATCCGCCCGCTCCCCCGAGCTCCTCCGGAATGCCCACCGCGAACCACCCGGCGCTGCGGCCCGCGTCGGTTGCGAAGGGGTCGGCGGAGAAGACGTTGAACGCGGCCTTCGCGACCTGGGCCTGGTCCTCGTCGAAGGCCTGGTACTCCAGCGCGCCGAGGCTCATACGTCGACCCCCCGCGCCAGCTTGGGCTCCCGCGGCATGGCCAGCAGCCGTTCCGCGACGATGTCGCGCTGGATCTCGTTGGCCCCGCCGGCGATGGTGGCCGCCCACGATCCGAGCCAGTCCGTGGTCCACCGACCGCTGACGTAGCCGAGGAAGTGCGGCGAGCCCGGATCGGCGAGGGACTCCTCGCCGCCGATCAGGCTGGCCAGGCTCGTCACCTCCTCAAGGAGGTCGCTGAACGAGATCTTGATCAGCGACGCGAGGCCGCCGCTGTCGCGGCCGCGCTCGAGGAGGTCGATGGTGTCGAGGGCGAGCGAGCGGACGGCGACCTGGCGGGCGAGCAAGCGGGCGATGTCCTGTTGGATTCCGGTCGTGCTCCCATGCCGGGAGTCGGCGGCGACGTCCGCGGCGAGCTGACGCAGCGCCACCCCAAGCCGTTCGATGGTGGGCAGGGCCATCGGCCCGCGCTCGGCCGACAGCGTCGCCTGGGCGACGTTCCACCCGTCGCGCTCCGCGCCGATGACGTTCTCCGCCGGGACGTACGCGTCGTCGAGGAAGATCTCGCAGAATTCGGCGGCGCCGTGCATCTGCCGGATCGGGCGGATGGTGACGCCGGGCTGGTCAAGGTCGAGCACGAAGTAGGTGAGCCCGGACTGACGTGTGCTGCCTGCCTCGCTGCGGGCGAGCAGCAGGCAGTGCTCCGCCTCGGCGGCATGACTGGACCAGGTCTTCTGGCCGTTGATGCGCCACCCGTCACCGGACCGCGTCGCCGTGGTCGCGAGCGCCGCGAGGTCCGAGCCGGCACCCGGCTCGGAGAAGCCCTGACACCACACCGTGCCCGCCAGAGCGGCGCGAATGTACCGGCGTTGCTGGTCCTCCGTGCCCGCCGTCAGGAAGGTGCCGGGCACGTGCGTGAGCGACACCTCGAACAGGTCGACCGGCGGTGCCCCGGCACGCGCCCACGCGGTGTGGATCGCGGCCTGCTCGCGGAGCGAGTACCCGCCGCCGCCCCACTCCGCCGGCACGCCTGGCGCCGCGAACCCCTGCGTGTTCAGCAACGTAAGCCAGCCGCGCTGGAACTGTACGAAGCCCTGGTCGTCCAGGTCGTGCACGCTCTCGATCCACTGCGGCGGGGTGTTCTCGTCGAACCATGCCTGGGTGCGGCGCGCGAACTCGCCGAGGCTCACCGGCGCTACACCCGCGGTCATCAGCGCTCCGGACGCTCGGCGTTCGCGTCGGCACCGGCGGCATGAAGAGCCCGCTCACGGATGTCGGCGTGTGCGAGGTGGTGCAGATTGAAGGTGGCCTTCTGGGCGACGGTGAAGCCCTGCGCCTCGAGCGTCTGATTGACCGACATCTTCGCCATCCGCAGGGCGAAGCTGGACTGGGCCGTGATGCGCTCGGCCAGGCTCAGCGTGAAGGACTCGAGCTCTTCCCGCGGCACGACCTGGTTCACCATCCCGCGTTCGCGCGCCTCGGCGGCGGTGATGAAGTCCCCGGTGAAGAGGAGCTCCTTGGCCTTGCGCGGTCCAAGCTCCCACGGGTGCGCGAACCACTCGACGCCGTTGACGCCGAACTTCAGGGTCGGATCGGCGAACAGCGCGTCCTCGCTGGCGACGATGAGGTCGCAGACCCACATCAGCATCAGCCCGCCGGCGATGGCCTTGCCGTGCACCTGGGCGATAGTCGGCTTGGGCAGGTCGTACCAGCGGCGGCACAGCCCGAGGTAGATCTCCTCCTCGTAGGCCAGATAGCCCTCGGCGCCGGGCTTGGCGAAGCCGCGGGCGATGCCGGCCGGCTCTGCGTCGAATCCGCCGGTGATGTTGGCGGGCTCCTCGCCCCAGCGCTTTGCGTCGTGCAGGTCGTGGCCGGAGGAGAAGTGCGGCCCGTCCGCGGCCAGGATGATGACCTTGACGTCGTCGTCGTCCGAGGCCGCGGTGAGCGCGTGGTTCAGCTCGGCCAGCAGCCGCCGGTCCTGCGCGTTGCGGACCTCGACGCGGCTCAGCGTGATCCGGCAGATCGCACCCGCGTGCAAATTCTCCACGCGCAGCGACTCGTACTTCATAACAGAATTATTCATCACTAGACTATCTGGCACCAGGCCTGGACTTCGGCCGCTGAAAGGAACCGCGCTGTGACGACTCAGCCGATGGCGGATCAGCTGGCCGACGAGCAGATCACTGACTCGGATCAGTGGATCCGGCACTTCTGGCGGGCCGAGGACATGGGCCAGGGCGAGCGCCCGTTCGTCGCCCTCGCGTCCCTGCTGCGCTTCCAGCGCCTGGTCAGCAACAAGGTGGAGGAGCAACTCAAGCCGCTCAAGCTCAACCTGACCGACTACATGATCCTGATGGTGCTGAGCATGGCACCCAGCGGCGCCCGGCCGATGCGCCGGCTGGCCAAGGGCCTGCTCATGCATCCGACCACCACAACGCTGGCGACCGACAGGTTGCAGGCTCGGGGACTGTTGAATCGTCAGCCGCACGAGACGGACCGCCGCGCGACGATGGTCGCGGTGACCGACGCCGGCCGCGAGCTCGCCGCCTCGGCGACGAAGGCGCTGCAGGATCTCGACTTCGGATTCACGGGCATCAGCGAGACCGAGCTGAACGTGCTCATTCACCTGCTCGCCGGACTGCGCACCACGGTCGGCGACGAAGGGGCCTGACCGGCTCGGCTCAGACTGGACGGGCGGCCTACCGAGCGCCGCACGGACGACGAGTTCGACCGACGACGTCGCGTGGGGTGGCTGGCGTTAGGGCTGATCACATCGGGAACAGTCTCGGCGGCTCCCTGCTCCGCTCCTCTACGCGGTGGGCCGGGGTCGTGTGGTTCTCCGCCCTCGCGTCCTGCATCGCGGGCAGCGCGTCGTGGGCGGGCCCTCCGACATCCACACCGTCAAGGGCGACTGGCGGCGGGGGCCGCAGTCCTTTCCGCGCCCCGGCTCTGCCCGGCGATGATCACTTAGTGACACACCGTCAAATCGGATTCATCGGCGTCAGCTTCGAATCGCGCGCCGTGCGCGTGGGTTGAGTCGCGGGAAGTGCTGCGAGGGGTCAGCCCCAGAAGCCGGCCCCTCGCGTTCTGCTGTCCCGGACCCGGAAGGCAGTCTGGATGCGAGACGGCAAAGCCTGTGACGCCGGTGCCAGCCCAAATCCGCGTTTCTCTAGAACGCTTGTCCATAATTGTAGAGCCTCGTGCTTCATTTGCGATACATCGTCCCTTCGGCCATGCGGCCGGCGCGCGGTGTGATTCTCGCCGCGGGGTAGCGGGGAAGGCGGCGCGCGTCGACGCGGTTGTCGAAGAGCGAACCCCATGACGAGGAGCAATCTCTTGCAGGTCCACGCCTACGCAGCACCGGCCGAGGGCGAACCGCTGGTTCCCACGACGATCCAGCGGCGCGGAGTCGGTCCGCGCGACGTCCTGATCCGGATCACCCACGCTGGCATCTGCCACTCCGACATCCACACCGTTCAGGGCGACTGGGGTCCGCAGTCCTATCCGCTCGCGCCCGGCCACGAGATCGTCGGCGTGGTCGAGGACGTAGGCGCCGAGGTGACGGCGCACCGCACCGGTGACCGGGTCGGCGTCGGCTGCATGGTCAACTCGTGCCGCGAGTGCGCGAACTGCCGCGCCGGCAACGAGCAGTACTGCTCGAACGGGATGGTCGGCACCTACGGCGCCGAGGACCGGGACGGGACCGTGACGCAGGGCGGCTACTCGACGCATGTCGTCGTCAACACCGACTTCGTCCTCTCGGTGCCCGAGGGCATCGACTCCGCCGCCGCGGCGCCGCTCCTGTGCGCCGGCATCACCACGTACTCGCCGCTGCGGCGCTGGGGAGCCGGCCCGGGCACGAAGGTCGCAGTTGTCGGGCTCGGCGGGCTCGGCCACATGGCCGTCAAGATCGCTCATGCGCTCGGCGCCGAGGTGACCGTGCTCTCCCAGTCGCTGAAGAAGCAGGAGGACGGTCTGCGGTTCGGCGCCGTGGCCTACCACGCGACCAGCGATCCCGAGACCTTCGACCAGCTGGCCGGCCGCTTCGAACTCATCATCAACACGGTCAGCGAGGTCATCGACATCAGCGCCTACCTCGGTCTGCTCGCCGTGGACGGGACGCTGGTCAGCGTCGGCGCGCCGGGCGAGCCCCTCAGTGTCGACGCCTTCGCGCTGATCGGGGCGCGGCGCTCGTTCGCCGGATCGATGATCGGCGGCATCCGCGAGACCCAGGAGATGCTCGACTTCTGCGCCGAGCACGGAATCGGTGCCGACGTCGAAGTCATCGCTGCCGACCGGATCAACGAGGCCTACGACCGCGTCCTCGCCTCCGACGTCCGGTACCGCTTCGTCATCGACACGGCGACCCTGGGCTGAGGCACGGCAGGGGGGTCAGATCTCTGCGAAGTTTCTGCGCTCGGGGACGATGTCGCTGCGGCGCTCAAGCGCACCGCCTGGAAGCCGCCGAAGTCGCGGCGGAAGCCACCGGCTGCGTGAGAATCCTCGACGCCGGGGCGCTGATCGCGCTGGACAGAGGCGACCGGGACACCTGGGCTCTCGTCGCTGATGTGCAAAGACAGGGCCTCCGGCCTGCCGTCCCCGCTCCGGTGATCGCCCAGGCCTGGCGCGGCGGCGCGCACCAAGCGCGACTGGCGCGGGCGCTCTCCAGTACCGACCAGGTGCCGACCGACGGCGCGCTGTCGTTCCGAGCCGGCGAACTGCTCGCCCGGGCGGGTACCACCGACGTGCTGGACGCGCTGGTGGCGCTCGTTGCGGCCGACCGACCGGGCTGGGAAGTACTTACCTCCGACCCGGACGACATCAACCACCTGTTGGCGACCCCTGCGAATACGCCGAGTTATCCGACGAGTGTGATGCCTGGGCCGGCCCGTCAGATCTCGGCGAAGTCTCCGTGCCGCCCGCGGCCCGCGGCGAAGCGCGTCGCACCGTCGGCGCCCTCGCGGATATGGGCGTCGAGTCCGTTGTGCCACTCCCGGCGCATCGCCTCGCGCACCGGCTGCCCGTAGGTCTCCAGGACCGAACGGCGATCGGCCCGGACCGCAGCCTGGGGGAAGCGCGCGATCTCGCGGGCCATGTCCTCCGCAGCGGCCCGCGCGTTGCCGGGTCCGGTGACCTGTTCGCACAGACCGATGCGCAGCGCCTCGTCCGCGGAAACCTTACGACCCGTCAGAATGATCTCCATCGCGCGGCCCTGACCCACCAGACGCGGCAGGCGCACGGTGCCGCCGTCGAGCAGCGGAATCCCCCACCGCCGGCAGTACACGCCGAAGTACGCGTCCTGTGCCATCACCCGGATGTCGCACCACATCGCCAGTTCCATGCCGCCGGCCACGGCGGGGCCCTCCACGGCGGCGATCACCGGCTTGGACAGTTCCATCCGGGTCGGGCCGAGCGGCCCGCGCGGCGCGGTGTTGGCCCCCGTCGGGAAGGCGAGGCCCTCCACCATCTCCTGCTGGAACCGGTCGCGATCGGTCAGCGTGCTCGCGTACTTCAGGTCCCACCCCGCGCAGAACGCTCCGCCCTCGCCCCACAGGACGGCAACCCGGGCGTCGGGGTCACGGTCGAATGCGGTGAAGGCCTCGACGAGGTCATCGGCGCTCGTCGGATCCATGCCGTTGCGGGCTTCGGTGAAGCGGCTGTGGACCACGGTCCAGACGTGTCCGTTCTTCTCGGTCCGGATCACGGCACTCCTTCGAGGTTGACGCGGCGCGGGCGGGAGTCAGAGTACGACCGTGAGCACGGTTCAGGACTGCACAGGCGGCAGGCCCAGCGCCGCCCGGACGACGAGCTCGAGGAGTCGTCGAGGATCGAGATCGCCGTGCTGCGCGATCACATGCAGGAACATTCCCTCGAAGGTCGTGGCGAGGGCCTGGGTCGCGAGGTCGGGGTCGGGGGCGCCGAGGGCGATGAACGCCGGCCTGACCAACTGCTCCATCGCGGCGCGGCCCCGGACGAGGGCGGCCCGCAGGGGCGCGTCGTGCCCGGCTTCGACGAGCAGCGCCATGCGGGCGGCGGTCGGAACCCGCTGCGGACCTGTGAGGAAGGCGAAGAGGTCGGCGAGGGCATCGATCAGCTCCTCGGCCGTGCTCGGGGCGAGGGCGTGCCCGACCGCCGGGGACTCGCTCTCGAGCATCGCGTCGACAACGCCTTCGAACAGCGCGGCCCGCGTGCGGAAGTAGTTGGACGTGGAGCCCTTCGGGAGGCCGGCCCGCTGGTCGACGCGTCCGTGGGTGAGGGCACGTACCCCCTCGGTACCGAGTAGATCGATCGCCGCGGCGACTGCTCGTTCGCGTGAGGTCGCCGCCATGACGACACTATAAACGTAGTGACAGACCACTATGGCCGTAGTACCGTCGGCGCGTGGCGTACTTCGTACTCGCAGCCTGGATCGTTCAGGGGGCGGTGGGCGTCGGCCTTTTCGTCGGCTGGCTCCACGGGTGCCGCAAGGCATCGACGGTGCTGAGCCACGTCGGCATCTCCGTCGGCGCACTCGGCCCCTGGATCGCCTTCCTCTCGACCGACGACGTCGCGTGGGGCTGGCTGGCGTTGGCGCTGATCACCATCGGGAACACCCTCGGCGATTCCCTGCTCCGCGCCCGTTGGCGACGCGTGGCCGGGATCCGGTCCTCGTTTCTCCGGGACTACGCGGGCGCGGTGCGTGCGACGCTGACCGGCCGACTGCCGCCTCCCGTCACCTTCCACGCGTGGTGGGCCGGGGTCGTATGGTTCTCCGCCCTCGCGTCCTGCATCGCGGCCTGACCGTAACCTCGGTCCCGTGCTGACACCCCGCGGAGCCGCGCGCCGCCTGACTGTTGGAGCCGTCGTGCTCGCCCTGCTGGTCGCCTGCGGGGACTCGGCCGGCCCGAGCGCCGAGCACGCTCAGGAACCCGCCCCACCCACCCGGGACTCGGTGCTCGCCGAGCCGCTGGCCGGCCGTCAACCTCGTTTGCCGGCCGACCCCGAGCAGCTCGCCCGGTACCTCACCGTCGCCGAGGACGTCGTGCGGGATCCGGCCGAGAGCCCCGCACGGATCGCTGCCGCCGGCTGGGTGACCCAACACGCCTACCGTGCGCTGTCCCGCCTGCCGGAGTGGCGCAGCCCGGTCCTGCAAGCCCTGCCGTACCGCTACCGGCCCCACGCCCGTCACCTGCTGCGCGCCAACGAGTCCCTGGCCGCCGAGCTGACCCGCGACGAGCTGCCCAAGCGCATGCCCGCCTGGCGCATCGTCGCCCCGGAACCACCGGCCGCCCTACGCCGCTACTACGAGGCGGGGCAGCGCCGGCACGGAGTGCCGTGGCAGGTGCTGGCCGCGATCAACCTCATCGAGACCCGGATGGGCCGCATCGTCGGGCTGTCCACGGCCGGTGCGCGCGGACCGATGCAGTTCATGCCCGCGACCTGGCGGGCCTACGGGCGCGGCGACATCGACGATCCGCGCGACTCGATCCTGGCCGCCGCCCGCTACCTCGCCGCCAACGGCGGCGCCGAGGGCACCTCGACCGGACTGCGTCGAGCGGTGCGCCGGTACAACAACTCCGCCTACTACGTCACCGGGGTGCTCCAGTACACCGCTGCCCTCCGCGCCGACGCCCGGATCTACCCGGGCCTGCACGCCTGGCAGGTGTACTACCGGTCCCGCGCCGGGGAGGCAGTGCTGCAGGTCGGCTATTTCTCCCGCAACAATCCACCGGCCCGACGCTGGCTGGCGGAGCACCCCGACTCCCGGGTGCGCTACTTCTGACGGCGGGCGTGCAGCATGACCGGCTCACACCAGCCGGTCACGGCTTTTGACCCGGCGGAGCTGCATGCCGGACCGCCGACGACTCGTCGCCTTCGGACCGCTCAGCGATCATGGGGCGGTGACTTCGGGACGCGTGCCGGTTGTGGTGCTCACCGGCCACCTCGGGTCGGGCAAGACCACGATGCTCAACTTCCTCCTGCGCCGGCCGGGCGCGCGGGTGGGCGTGATCGTCAACGACTTCGGGGCCGTCAACATCGACGCAGGCCTGATCAGCGGACAGGTCGACGAACCCGCCTCGATCGCCGGCGGCTGCATGTGCTGCCTGCCCGACGCGGGCGGCCTGGACGACGCGCTCGCCAAGCTCTCGCATCCACGGCTCGGACTGGACGTCGTGATGGTGGAGGCCAGTGGCTTGGCCGAACCCACCACCCTGGCCCGGCTGGTCCACCTCTCCCCCGTTGAAGCGTGTCCGCCCCGGCGGGGTGATCGAGGTCGTCGACGCGGTCGAGTACTTCGCGACGCTCGACAACGGTCTCGGCCCGGCTCCGCTCCGCTTCGAGGCCGCGACCCTCGTCGTGGTGAACAAGGTCGACCGGATCCCGGTCGACGAGCGACCGGCCCTGGTCGCGCGGATCAGCGAGCGGATTCGTGCGCGCAATCCGCAGGTGGAGATCGTGCAGGCGGAGCACGGTCGCCTCGATCCCGCGCTGATCTACGACGCCGCGGCCACCGAGGACCCGCCGGACCAACTGCCGTTCGGCGCCGCGCTACGCGCGGAACACGAGCACGAGCACCCGCACACCCACGCCCAGTCGGTCACCGTGACGGTGCCGGGGGCGGTGGAGTCAGCCGGCCTCGTCGACCTGCTGAACGCTCCACCACCGACGGCCTACCGCATCAAGGGCACGGTCACCGTCGCCACCCGCGGGCGACCGAGCAGCTACCTGCTCAACATCGTGGGTCGATCGGGCAACCTCGTCCCGGCTTCCCGTCCGACCACCGCGCCACCCGCAAGCGAACTCGTCGCCATCGGCCTCGACCTGGACAGCGCAGCTGTGCGTCGACGGCTGGAGCAGGCGCTGGTCCCTACCGCGACACCCACCGCCGAGGGACTCGCCGCGCTTCGTCGCCTGCTCACCTGACGAGCACGACGTAGCGTGTCGTCCATGATCAACGCTCGCCGAAGCCGCCGATTCCGCGTGATCGCCGGCAGTACCTCGATCGTGCTTCTCCTGACCGGATGCGGCCTCCTCGGTGGTGGATCCGACGACGACGCGGTGACCGCGACCGGCGCGGCGTTCCTCGACGACTGGGCCGCCGGGCGGTACGCGGAGGCGGCCGCGCACACCACCGACCCGGCCAAGGCGGAGGAACTCCTGCGCAAGGTGCAGGACACGCTGCGGGTCGGCGGTCGGTCGTTCCGTCCCGGCGCGCTCTCCGGCTGCAAGGACGACCAGCCGTGCGTGCTCCCCTTCGACGCGACGCTCTCGCTCACCGCCCTCGGGGACTGGAGCTACCCAGGCGCGTTGACTCTCAAGGAGAACCCGGACGGTTCCGACTCGGCCCGAGCCTGGCTGGTCGATTGGACTCCCGCGGTCGTCCACCCGAAGCTCACGACCGACAGCGCGTTGTCGCGTGTGCGCGAGCTGCCCCCACGCGCCGAGATCCTGGACCGCGACGGTGAGGCGCTGGTGACCGACCAGGAGGTTCTCCGGGTCGGCGTGGTCGCCGGGAAGATCGCGGAGGCGGATCTGAAGAAGCTCTCCGAGTTGCTCGACCTCAACTACGACGCACTGGCTGCAGCGGAGCCAGAACACACCGGCCGGCCAGTTCGTCGAGGCGGTGGTCCTACGGCGGGAGGAGTACCGGGCCGTCGGGCCGAGGCTGAACGACATCAAGGGTGTCCTGTCGCGAAACGACACGCTCCCCCTCGCCCCGACCCGGCAGTACGCCCGAGGCGTGCTCGGCACCGTCGCCCCGGCGACGAAGGAAACGCTGGAGAAGGCCGGGCCCATGGCCTCCAGTGCCGACGCCATCGGTTCGTTCGGTCTTCAGGCCGCCTATCAGCAGCAACTGGCCGGGCAACCCGGCGGCCGGGTCGAACTCGTCAAAGCAGACGACCGCTCGGTGCTGGAGACCCTGCACGAGTTCGCGCCGGTGGCCGGCACCCCCTTGCAGGTCTCCCTGGACAAGCAGGTGCAGGACGCCGCCGAACGCGCGCTGTCGTCGATCACCGGGAACGCCTCGCTGGTGGCCATCGACACCGAGACCGGAGAGATTCTCGCCGTCGCCAACAGCCCGGCGGATCGCGCGGGCGAGGACCGCGCCCTCGCCGGCCGCTACCCGCCAGGCTCCACCTTCAAAGTCATCACGACCACCGCGCTGCTGCGCGAGGGGCTGAAGCCGTCCGACACGGTCCCCTGCCCGTCGACCATCAACGTCGGCGGCAAGAACTTCGAGAACTACGACGGCCTCGGGTCGCTGGGCTCGGTGCCGTTCAGCAAGGATTTCACCGAGTCCTGCAACACCGCCTTCATCTCCAGGGCCAAGGACCTGGCGCCGGACGCCCTGACGAAGGCGGCGACCTCCTTCGGTATCGGCGGTGCGTGGGACGTCGGGATGAACGTCTTCTCCGGTGACGTCCCGACGTCCTCGGGCGCGGTCGATCAGTCAGCGGCCGCGATCGGCCAGGGCCGGGTGCTGATGAGCCCGCTGGCGATGGCCTCGGTCGCGGCCACCGTCGCCTCCGGGACCCCGCGGACTCCGAGGCTGGTTCTGGGCGGCGCACCGTCGGAGACGGCGGCGCCTGCGGACCTGCCCGCACTGCCGGAAGCGAATGAGCTGCGCAACCTGATGCTGGCGACCGTGAGTTCCGGGACCGCCAACGTCCTCGCGATCCCTGGCAAGCAGATCGGGGGAAAGACGGGCACCGCCGAGTACGGCAGCGGCGCTTCGCGCCGGCCTGCATGCCTGGATGGTCGGATTCATGGACAAGATCGCGTTCGCCGTCATCGTGGAGAACGGCGAGAGCGGATCCAAGACCGCGGGCCCCATCGCCCGCCAGTTCCTACTCGGAGTCCGCGGGCCCTACTGATCCTGCCCGGACAGGCCCACCGGGAAGCGTTCCGCCGGATCTGGCTCAGGCGGCATCCAGGCGAAGGAGAATCGCCCGCAGCATCTCGCCGTGCTCGCGCAGCATCCCGCCGTGCTCGCGCAGCACCCCGCCGTGCTCGCGCGCCGTATCCGCGAGCATCGCGAAGGCGGCGGCGTGGGCCTGATGAAACTCGAAGTGCTCATCGAGTCGGGCCGTGTGCTCGCGCTGTACCTCGCGCACGTCCTGCAACCCCGCACGAATTTCGGCGCGCAACTCCGCTATCGCTGCCCAGAGCGCCTGGAACTCGTCGCCGTTCACCTTCGCCATTGTGCGACCCCCATGGGCTGCACGCTAGCCGGAATCGTCAGACCTGCGACCCCGCCTTGTGGACAACAGAACCTGCGACCTCTGGGTTGTCAGCGTGCCGAGCGATTGAAGGTCGTCAGCAGGGCGCGTAAGGGCGAAGTTGCTGGCGGGCCAGCGCCATTTTGTGGACCTCGTCCGGGCCGTCGGCGATCCGCAGCATCCGCGCGTGGGCGTACAGCTGGGCCAGCGGCAGATCCTGGCTGACGCCGGCACCACCGCACGCCTGGATGGCGCGGTCGACCACCCACGCGCACATCTCCGGAGCGGCGATCTTGATCGCCGAGATCTCGGTGGCCGCGCCGCGGTTGCCGACCGTGTCCATGAGCCAGGCGGTCTTCAGCACCAGCAGGCGAACCATCTCGATCCGCACGCGGGCCTCGGCCACCCAGTCCTGGAACACGCCCTGGTCCGCCACCGCGCGGCCGAAGGGGAAACGCTGATGGGCTCGTTCGCACATCACGTCGAAGGCCCGTTCGGCCATGCCGACAGCGCGCATGGCGTGATGGATCCGGCCCGGGCCGAGCCTGGCCTGGGCGATGGCGAAGCCGCCGTGCAGTTCGCCGAGCAGGTTCTCGCGCGGGACCCAGACGTCGTCGAACTCGATCTCGGCGTGCCCGCCGTGCCCGCCGTCGGAGTAGCCGAGAACGCTGGTGGACCGCACGACCCGTACGCCCGGTGTGTCCCGGGGCACGACGACCATGCTGTGCGTGCGGTGCCGGTCTCCGTCCGGGTCGGAGCGTCCCATGACGATGAGCACTTTGCAGCGCGGGCTCATGGCGCCACTGGACCACCACTTGCGCCCGGAGATACGCAGGCCGCCGTCCGACTCCTCGATCCGGGTGTCGATGTTGTTCGCGTCCGAGCTGGCGACATCGGGCTCGGTCATGCAGTACGCCGAGCGGATCTCCCCGGCCAGCAGCGCGGGAAGCCACTGATCACGAACCGCCGGTGTCGCGAAGTGGGCAAGCAATTCCATGTTGCCGGTGTCCGGGGCGGAGCAGTTCATCGCCTCCGGCATGATCCAGGGGCTCCGCCCGGAGATCTCGGCGACGTGGGCGTACTCCAGGTTGGTGAGACCCGCTCCGCGTTCCCCCGGCAGGAACAGATTCCACAATCCGGCGTCCCGGGCAACGGCTTTCAGGTCCTCCAGAACCGGCGGGGTGTCCCAACGACCGATGTTCTCGCGCTGCTCGGCGTAGACCGGCTCGGCGGGCAGAACGTGTTCGGAGAGGAACTGCGTGGCCCGCTGTCGCAGCTCTTCGACCCTCTCACCCGCGGAGAAATCCATGACGCTTTCCCTCACGCCTTGACGAACTCGGCGACGGCGTCGGCGAGGAGCGGCTCCACGAGCTGACCGAGACGCTCGAAGCCTGTTCCGACCGTCTCGCCCTGAAGGTGGCGGTAGTGAATGCCTTCCAGGATGGCGGCAAGCTTGAACGTGGCAAGGGCGCGGTAGAAGGCCAGATACGAGAGGTCTCGCCCGCTACTCCGGGCGTAGCGGGCGAGAAGCTCATCAGCCGGCAAGAAGCCCGGCGCGGCCCAGACGTCGCCCAGTTCGCTGTCCGGCGCCAGCTCACTGAGGCGCCGATACGCCAGCAACAGGGCGAGATCGGTGAGGGGGTCCCCGAGGGTCGCCATCTCCCAATCGATAACGGCGGCGATGCGGTCATCGGCATCGACCAGCAGGTTGTCCAGGCGGAAGTCGCCGTGGACCAGAGCAGGCTCCTGCTCCGGCGGATCGTGCCGGGTCAACCACGCGTACAGCGCCTCCGCGTCGGGAAGCTCCCGTGAACGCGACGCCGCCAGTTGCGCGTGCCAGCGCCGGACCTGACGGGCCGTGAATCCCGCCGGCCGGCCGAAATCGCTCAGCCCGACCGCCCCCGGATCGACCGCGTGCAACCGCGCGAGGGCCTCGATCATCGCTGCGGAGATGGCGGTGGTACGCGCGTCCCCCAACGGCACCAGCTCGGCCGCGCGACGGTACGCGACACCGGGAACGTGGTCCATCAGGTAGAACGGCGCGCCCAGCACGTCGGGATCGGCGCAGTAGTCGAGCAGGCGCGGCACCGGGACGTCGGTGGACTCCAGAGCCGCGAGCACCCGGCATTCCCGCCCCATGTCGTGCGCTGTCGCGAGCACATGACCGAGCGGGGGCCGGCGAAGCACCCAGCGGGAGTCGCCGTTGCTCACCAGGTAGGTCAAGTTGGAGCGGCCGCCCGCGATCAGCGAGGCCCGCCACCCTTCCGGCGGGCCGTAGTCAGGACCCAGGTATCCCGCCAGCGCCTTCAGATTCAGCCCCGGCAGCGACATCGATCCCCCCTTCGCCTGCGTCTGCTCCTGCAACAGCACCACCGATCAGCCGCGGCCCAGCCGCGTGCGCACCCACGATGCCGCCGCGGCGATGGTCGCGTCCGCCTCCTTGGACCGGCCCGCCATGAAGGGATACACGTGCTGCTGGCCCTCCTGGGTCTCGAGGGTCACCTCGACGCCGGCGACCTCTGCCCGTTCCACGATCCGTTCCGCGTTGTCGAACAGCGTCTCGGCATCGGACACCGCGACGAACATCGGGGGCAGACCCGCCAGGTCAGCATGCAGCGGGTTGGCCAGCGGTTCGTTCCGCGCGGTCTCGCCCAGATAAAGAGAGGCACACATCTCGCTGACCTCGCGGGAGATGAAGGCGTCACTGTCGGCGTTGCTCTCCATCGTCTTGCCGAGGTGCTCCATGTCGAGCCAGGGCGAGAACGCGATGATCGCCCCGGGCAGCGGGTCGCCCAGGTCGCGCAGCTTGAGCACGCTCGTGATGGCGAGGTTGCCACCGGCGGAGTCCCCCGCCGTCGCCGTGTTCGCCGGGGTGTAGCCAGTGGCGCGAGCCCAACGGTGCACCGCGACAAGATCGTCTAGCTGCGCGGGAAAGACGTGCTCCGGTGCCCGGCGGTAGTCCACGATCAAGGCACAGGTTCCGGCCGCCTTCGCCAGATGCGCGGCCGTCTTGCGGGCCAGCGCGGCCGAGCCTGCGACCCCACCGCCCCCGTGCGTGTACACGATGAGGCGCTCGGGATCAGCCCCCGCGGGCTTGGCCAGAATGGCGGGGACGCCGCCGGCGTCGATGTTCTCGTAGGTGACGTCGGTGGGCTCGCTGGCCAGCACGTGCAGCCCGTCCATCATGTCGCGCAGGGTGTCGAGGTCCATGGTGGGATTGGCCGCCATCCGCTCGGCCATCCGGGTGTAGTGGTCCTTGAGCGCGTTGTCCTGGGCGGTTCCCATGGGGGCTCCTCGATCTGTGTGTTCAGCGGTCGGGACGGATGTCGGTCTTGCTACTGCGCCTGGACCTGCTCGACGTAGGCCAGGACCTGGAAGGGGTCGAGCGCTTCCTTGACGCTCAGGACCTTGCCGTCCTGAATCGTCCACAGCATCACGTAGTTGTTCCGGTACTCCGCAGTTCCCGGACCGATCCCGTGCGAGACCGCTTCGACCGCGACGCGGTCACCCTCGGCGGTCAGGCTCTTCACCTCGAACGAGAACTCGCTGAACGGCGTGAGGAACCCGCTCAACAGCTGGTAGGTCCCCGCCTTATCGTTCGGCCCGCCGTACTCGAAGCGGTCCTTACGGTTGGGCAGCTCCCACGTCGCGTCCTCGCGGAGCAACTCCATCAGCGCATCGAAATCGCGCTTGTCGATGTAGGAGCAGGCTCGCTCCACCAGTTCCTTGTTCTGCTGCGCGGTCACAAGACTCTCCATTTCCGATGGACGGGCGTTCGACTAGGACGGTTGTGTCAAGGACGCCGAGCGCAGGTGCTCCTCCCGGAGCGCGACCTTCCTGACCTTGCCGGACGGAGTCAACGGCAGGGAGTCGACGACGAGAATCTCCTCGGGCACCTTGTACTTCGCGAGCTGACCCCGGCACCGCTCGAGCAGCCTGTCGGTGTCGACGACAGCGTCGGCCGCGGCGACGACGTAGGCCATCCCGATCTCGCCGTAGAGCGGGTGCGGCAGCCCGATCACCGCGCTCATGGCGACGCTGGGATCCTCGGCCAGGACGTTCTCGATCTCGGCCGGGTAGACGTTGTACCCGCCGCGGACGTACATCTCCTTCTTCCGGCCGCGCAGCGCGATGCGGCCGTCCGGTCGCAGCACGGCCATGTCGCCGGTGGCGAGCCAGCCGCCGGGCCGGAAGGTCGCTCCCGTCTCGTCGGGACGTCCCCAGTAACCCGCGGCCAGGCAGTCGCCGGCGATCTGCAGCTCACCCTCGGTCTCGGGTGCGAGGACCCGACCTTCGTCGTCGACCACGCGGGCAGTGAAGTCCCCGGTGGGGATGCCGATGGTCGAGACGAGCGTGTCGAGGTCGTCGTCGGGGGCGGAGATGACGCAGCCGCCCGAGGTCTCCGACAGCCCGTAGAGGTTCGCCAGGCGCGCCCCACCGAACACGCTGATGATGCGCCGGCCGAGCTCCGGCTCGACGTTCGAGCCACCGATGACGCAGGTCCGCACGGACGAGGTGTCGGCCTCGGCGAACTCCGGCAACGCCAGCATCAGCGCGTACATCGTCGGGACCCCGACGAAGAGCGTGACGCGCCGGTCGACCACGGTCTGCAACGCGGTGGCGGGGTGGTAGCCGGCGAGGAGGGCGACGCTCCCGCCGGCGACCATCGCGGCCGTGAGGGTGCAGGTCATGCCCCCGACGTGGTTCAGCGGCATGTGCCCGATCGCGACGTCGTCGCCGCGTTGGCCGAGGTGTTCGACCTGTGCCGTCGCGGAGGCGAGGATGCCGCGGTGCGTGAGCACCGCACCCTTCGGGTCGCCGGTCGTTCCCGAGGTGTAGAGCACCACGGCCGGGTCGTCCGGCTGCACGGCGGCCGAGGCTTCGCGGATCGGCGCGACGTCCGGGCCCTCGACGAGGAGATCGCTCCAGCCGACCCCTCCCTCGACCGTCCGCTTCCCCAGCGTCACGAAGTGACGGACCGTCGGAGTCCGGTCGCGCAACCCTTCGAGGAACTCGACGAAGTCGAAGTCACGGTGCTCGTCGACGCACACCAGCATCGTGGTGGACGACTGGTTGAGCATGTACTCGAACTCGCGTTCGCGGTAGGCCACGTTGAGCGTGACGAGAACGGCGCCGATCTTCGCCGCGGCGAACCACGTGACGACCCACTCGGGAGAGTTCGGTGCGGCGACGGCGATCCGGTCCCCGGGACGAAGACCGGCCGCCAGCAGCCCGGCAGCGAGTCGGTCGCTGTGCTGGTCCACATCCGCGAAGGTCCAGTCCACGCCGTCCTCACCGAGGAGGAACGGCGCCGCCGAATGGTCGCGGCACGCGCGTGCGAGCGCGGCAGGGAGAGTGGACGGCTCCATGGTCCGGCCTCCCGTCAGCTGACCCGGGCGGGAGCCGGCGCCTTCGACAGGACGAACCCTTCGAAGTCGTTCGCGATCACGCTGTCCAGCCTCTGCGCGTAGGCACCGGCCCCACCGAAGTAGAACAACGGGCTGCGGGGCTTGCCCGGGATGTTCGCGCCGAGGTACCAGCTGCCCACCTTCTCCCCCTGCGGGAGAAGCGTCATGTGGAGCACCTCGTTGAGGTGCGCCTTCCACGCCGCGCCGCCTCGCGGGTGGCCTCGATACGGTCGAAGCCCTGCTCGGCCATGCGCTCGAGGGCCTGTCCGATGGTCCACACGACCTTCTCCACGACGACCGGGATGTTCGCGTAGGCGCTCTGCGGCCCGCAGATGAAGAGCAGGTTCGGGAACCCGGGGTTGGCGATGCCGAGATAGGTCTGCGGCCCCTCGCTCCAGTCGTCCGTCAGCCTGCGACCGTCCACACCGGCGATGTCGATCTTGTCCAGGGCGCCGGTGACCGCGTCGAATCCGGTGGCGAACACCAGCATGTCGACCTCGTACGCCCCGGCGGTGGTGCGCACTCCCTCCGGAGTGATCTCGGTGATCGGATCGGTGAGGACGTCGACGAGCGTCACGTTGTCCCGGTTGTAGGTCTCGTAGTAGCCGTGGCCGGCCGGCGGGCGCTTGGCCACGTAGGGGTAGCCCTTCGGGCAGAGCAGCTCGGCGGTAACCGGGTCCTTCACCGTCTCGCGGATCTTGCGGCGGATGAAGTCGGCCGCGGCGTCATTGGACCGCTGGTCGAAGAGGATGTCGTCGAAGGTCTCGAAGACGAAGTGGAAACCGCCGTCGCGCCAGCCCTCCTCGAAGACCGCCTCGCGCTCCTCGTCGGTCACGTCGTCGTACAGCCGACCCGCCGGGCTCATCGGGAAGCCGAAGACGTGCGCCTGGGCCTTCTTCCAGATCGCCGGGTAGTCGGCCTTGATCTGCGCGACCTGCTCCTCGCTGAGCGGGTGGTTCTGGGCCGGCACCACGAAGTTCGGCGTCCGCTGGAAGACGGTGAGGTGCGCCGCCTCTTCGGCGATGACGGGGATCGCCTGCACCGCGCTGGCGCCGGCACCGATGACGCCGACCCGCTTGCCGGCGAAGTCGACCTTCTCCTTCGGCCAGTTGCCGGTGAGGTAGACCTCGCCCGCGAACGAGTCGATGCCCGGGAAATTGGGCTTGTGCGGCACGGACAGGTGGCCCAGTCCGGTGATCAGGTACGTGCACCGCAGGGTGTCACCGGTGTCGGTGTGCACGGTCCAGGTGTTGGTCGTCGGCGTCGTAGGCCGCCGAGTCGACCCGCGTCCTGAACCGGATGTCCTTGCGGAGGTCGAACTTGTCGGCCACGAAGCGCTGGTAGTCGAGCACCTCCTGCTGCGTCGGGTAGCGCTCCTTCCACGTCCACTCCTCCAGGAGCTCCGGGAAGGTCGAGAAGCAGTAGGACCAGCTCTCACTGTCGGTCCGCGCACCCGGGTACCGGTTCCAGTACCAGGTTCCGCCGACGTCGGTTCCGGCCTCGATGCCGACGGCGGACAGGCCCAACCGGCGCAGCTCCAGAAGCATGCGCATGCCGGAGAAGCCGGCTCCGACCACCACGGCGTCGAACGTCGGTCGCGCTGTCGGTCCTGTCGGTGTCGGTCGTCTGCGCTGACATCCGTCTCCTCCTCGGGTCGAAACGTGCTCTCACCACGATCAAATCAGGAAGTTGACTGGTGAGTCAACTCTTTGGTCAGACTGATTTTGGCTGGGAAACGGCTGGCAGAAGGGACCGAGGCCCGCTCTGACTTGACAGATCAGTCGAGTACGGACGCCGGTACCGGCTCAGGCGTCGGGCGCATGCTCCAGGGTCACCAGGACCGCTTTCGCCTCGACGTACTGCCCGACGCTCACGTGGATGTCCGCGACGACCCCATCGGTGTCGGCCAGGGCAGCGTGTTCCATCTTCATCGCCTCGACCATGACCAATTTCTGGCCGGCCACAACCTGCTGGCCCTTCTCGACCAGGACGGCCACCACGGTGCCGGGGAGTTCACTCACGGGCCCGGCAGCAGCGAGCGCCGCGGACGCCTCCGGAAGGCGTGGGAGCACGTCCCACCGGGACTGGGCGGAGGAGTCGTTGACCCAGACGGATCCGTCGTCGTAGAACGCGACCCGGCAGAGCCGATCGACGCCCTCGTGTCTGACCCGCACGGTGTCGGGGCGCAGATCGAACAGCGAGAGGTCGTGGCGTTGGCCGTCGACCTCCAGGACGAGCTCGGTGTCCCCGGAGTTGCCGGTGATGCGATAGCCGACGTCGGCGACGTCGCCGCGGGAGTCCTGCCATTCGCGACGGGTGAGCGACTCGGCGGCGAGCAGGCGGAACCCGGGGGGCGCGAGCGTGCTCGGGGAGTCGGGTGTGCGGCGGAGCGCGACCGATACCGCGATGGCCGCCGCCAGGTGGACCACCGGTGGTGTGCCGGGCGGCGGATCGAGCAGCTCGGCGTGATGGTCGAGGAAGTCGGTTCGCGTGCGACCGGCGAGGAAGTCGGGATCACGCAGCAGCGCGGCGAGGAAGTCCCGGTTGGTGACGACGCCGTGAACCTGCGTGGCTTCCAGCGCCCGCGCCAGCACGCCGGCCGCCTCACTGCGGGTGTCGCCCCGGGCGATGACCTTGGCGAGCATCGGGTCGTAGAAGGGCGAGACCTCGCCAGGCGCTGCCACCCCGTCCTCGAAGCGCAGCGCCGGTCCATCAGGGTGCGCGTAGCGGTGCAGCGGCCCTGGTGTCGGCCGGTAGTTCTGCGCGGGGTCCTCGGCGTAGAGCCGGACCTCGATCGCGTGCCCACGCGGCACGATCTCGTCCTGCACCAGTCCGAGCTTCTCGCCGCGCGCCACGCGAAGCTGCAGCGCGACCAGGTCGAGGCCGTAGACCTCTTCGGTGACCGGGTGCTCCACCTGCAGCCGGGTGTTCATCTCCAGGAAGAAGAACTCCCCGGACTGGTCGTCGAAGAGGTACTCCACCGTGCCGGCACCGAGATAACCGAGCTCCCGGACCAGGGACACCGCGGTCCCACCCATCGCCTCACGAAGCTCCGGGGTGACGACCGGAGACGGCGCTTCCTCCAGCACCTTCTGGTGGCGGCGCTGGATCGAGCATTCACGTTCACCGAGGTGCACGGCGTTGCCGTGCGCGTCGCCGAAGACCTGGATCTCGATGTGCCGGGACGCCTGGAGGTAGCGCTCGAGGAAGACGGTGGAGTTGCCGAAGGAGTTGCCGGCCTCCCGGCGCGCGCCGTCGATGGCTTCGACGAGATCCTCCCGCGCGGGGACCAGGCGCATCCCCTTGCCCCCGCCGCCCGCCGTCGCCTTGACCAGCAGGGGGAAGCCCACCTCGTCGGCCTCCGCGAGCCAGGCGCCCGGGTCCTCGCCGGTGACCCGGGCGTCGGGCAGGACTGGCACGCCCGCCTTCCGCGCCAGGTCCTTGGCGCGGTCCTTGAGACCCATGTCCCGGATGGTGTCGGGGGCCGGCCCGATGAAGGTGATGCCGGCCAGGGCGCAGGCCTCGGCGAACTCCGCGTTCTCGGACAGGAACCCGTAGCCCGGGTGCACGGCATCCGCTCCGCTCCGGCGCGCGGCGGCGAGGACCTTGTCGACATCGAGGTAGGACTCGGCGCTCGTCGTGCCGCCCAGAGCGATGGCGACATCGGCGTCGGTGACATGCGGCGCCCGCGCGTCCGGGTCGGAGTACACCGCCACGGTGCGGATGCCGAGTTCGCGGGCCGTACGGATCACGCGGCGGGCGATCTCGCCGCGGTTGGCGATCAGCAGAGTGCGCATGTCTCTCACATCCGGAACGGTGCGAAGGCCGGCGCGCCGGCAACGGGGGCGGAGTGGCTGGCGGACAGGGCGAGGCCCAGGACCGCCCGGGTGTGGCGCGGGTCGATGACCCCGTCGTCCCACAGCCGGCCCGTGGCGTAGACGGCGCTCGACTGCTCCTCGATCATCTGTTCCGTTTCCTCGCGCACCCGGGCGTCCGTGGCTTCGTCGTAGTCGCGCCCGGCTCGTTCGGCCGCACGGCGGGAGACGATCGACATCACGCCGGCGAGTTGGGTTCCGCCCATCACGGCGATGCGGTGGTTGGGCCAGGTGAAGACGAAGCGCGGGTCGTAGGCCCGCCCCGACATGCCGTAGTTCCCGGCTCCGTAGGACGCGCCGACCATGAGGGTCAGGTGCGGGACGGTGGAGTTGGAGACGGCGTTGATCAGCTTCGCGCCGTCCTTGATGATCCCGCCCCGTTCCGCGGCAGAGCCGACCATGAAGCCGGTGATGTTCTGGACGAAGAGCAGTGGAATGCCCCGGGCGTTGGCGAGCTGGATGAAGTGCGCACCCTTGTTGGACTCGGCGGAGAACAGGATGCCGTTGTTGGCGAGCACGCCGACGGGAAATCCGCCGAGGGAGCCCCAGCCGCACACGAGTTGCGAGCCGTAGAGGGGCTTGAACTCGGAGAAGCGGGATCCGTCCAGGACGCGCGCGAGGATCTCGCGAACCTCCACGGCCCGCTTCGGGTCTGCGGAGGCACAGCCCAGCAGTTCGTCCTGGTCGTGCACGGGCGGGTCGGCCGGCACCGAAGGCCCGGGGCCACCTTTCCGCCAGTGCAGGTCCGCGACGATCTGGCGTCCGATGCGAATGGCCTCGCGCTCGTCGGCCGCCAGGTAGTCGGCCAGGCCGGACACCCGCGCATGCATCTCGGCGCCGCCGAGACTCTCGTCGTCGACGTCCTCGTTGATGGCCATCTTCACCAACGGCGGCCCCGCGAGGTACACCGTCGCCGCCTTGGCGACCAGGACTGTGTACTCGCTCATCCCTGGCAGGTACGCGCCCCCCGCGGTGGAGCTTCCGAAGACCAGCGAGATGGTCGGGATGCCCGCGGCCGAGAGCCGACTGAGGTCACGGAAGGTGCGCCCGCCCGGGACGAAGATGTCGGCCTGGCGGGGAAGGTCCGCGCCACCGGATTCCACGAGCGTGATGACCGGCAGCCGGTTCTGCTCGGCGATCTCCAGCGCCCGCAGCTGCTTGGCGACCGCGGCCGGGTTGAGCGAGCCGCCTTTCACCGTCGGCTGATGGGCGATCAGCATGCACTCGACGCCGGACACCGGCCCGATGCCGGTGATCAACCGGCCGCCGGGTTGGCCGCCGGGCTCGTGCGCGCCGGCGTAGCACGACAGCTCCAGGAACGGCGCATCCTCGTCCAGGAGCAGGTCGACCCGCTCGCGGGCCAAGCAGTCGGCCCTTGTCCTGATGGCGTCCGGTCGCACCGTCGCCACCCGCCGCCAGCACCTCCGTGGCGAGCCGGTGCAGGGGCTCCATCGCGCTGAGCATGGCCGCCGCGTCCGTTGCGTACTGGTGCGAGGTGACGTCGAGTTCACTGGTCAGAACCGGCATGAGCGAAGCCCTTCGTGGAGGGTCGGCACCCTGATCAAACCAAGAGTTGACTGGTGAGTCAACTTTGACGCCTGTGCGCATGACGACATGACGCATTGCCGGGTCGGTGGGCGGAGGAGAGGGCGCCGCGGATCGCGCGCGCCGGGGTGCGCGAGGGTGAGTCCCTACTCGGCGGAGAGCCCGATGGCGCCGACCCAGAGCCGCGTGAGCGTGTCGACCGCGACCTCTTCCTCGTACGCGACCCCGTGCACGAACCAGAGCATGCTGAAGTGCTCGATCATCCCGCCCAGCATGGAGGCAGCGACCCGCGCGTCCAGCGCCGGATTCGCCAGGCCGCGTTCCTGCAACCGGCGGATGCCGGCCTCGTTGCGGCGCACGAAGGGCTCGCGGATGCGCAGCTTGAGCTCACGGAACCGCGGCTCCCGAAACGCCAACTCGTCGAGCATCGCGACCAACTTGGCGTTGCGTGCCGCAACAGCCAGGTACTGGCGATTGGCGGCACGGATCTTCTCGACCGGGCTCTCGTGCGTGCCGCTGGAGGTCTGCGACGCCACGTACATCTCGCCGGTGACGGCGGTGAAGAGCTCGTCGAGGATCTCTTCCTTGGTCTCGAAGTAGTGGTAGAAGACGCCGTAGGACGTCCCGGCGCGCTCGGCGATGTCCGAAATCCGCGCGTCGCGAAATCCGAGTTCTTCGAAGGCATCGCGCGCAGCCGCGACCAGCGCCGCCCGGGTCCGCCGTCCGCGCGATGTGGTCGGAGCCGAGGCGGTGCCGAACGCCCCGGAGGCCGACGACGCGGGAGCCTTGACGGCGGGCGTCCTGACGGCCGACGTACTGACGGCGGGAGCCTTTGCAGCGGGTTTCGCTGCGGGCGCCTTCGTTGTGCGCCGGCTGGGTTTCTCGTCCGGCGTTGCGGCGGACTGGCGGGACATCGCGCTTCCCTCTGCTGTGCTCGACCTGGCCATGGGTGATCCTCGACTTATCAGTCAATTTGTAAGCGTAGCGGAGGCCACCCAAGCCGGGCGGTCAGCGCGCTGAGGCGAGCAGGGCTGAAGGCACCGTGACCGGCATGCTCAGCAGGTATTGGGAGAAGGTCTTGCCCTGGGCGTCGAAGCGCAGCGAGGCCGCGCCGCCGCCGCCGAGGCTCTCGTGCAGCAGGAAGTTCAGCGCGAGCAGGTTCGGCAGCTCGAAGCGGTCGACCTCGCCGTTGCAGATGCCCTTGAACTGCTGCTTGACCACGTCGGCGGTGATGTTGGCCTTGATCCAGTGGTAGATCTCGGGGCTGCGCGCGCGGATGCCGACGTTGCCGGTGTCGCCCTTGTCCCCGGAACGGCCGATGCACAGCCGCATGAGCGGCACCGTCACTGACTCCGACCCTGATCCCGACGTGGGGAGCTCGGCGGCGTCATCGGCCGGGGTGGGCTTACCCAGCGGGGCCGGGGCGACGCGCACGTCGGTGTAGGCCGCCGCGGCCGCGGAGACCTCCTCGGTCTTTCCGCCGACGGTGACGTTGGCCTTGACCAGGTCGCGCGGGATCAGTGCGGGCCAGTGCGCGACGACCTCGGCGCTGCGGGGCCGGCCCTGATCGGCCGGCACCGCGGTACCCGGCATCGACTGCAGCAGGCATCCCACGACCTGCGGAGCGAAGTCGCGTTCCAGGAGCTGTCGGTCCGGGCTCCTCGCACCGACCTGGACCAGGACCTCGCTGGGCTCGTCGCCCGAAAGCGGTGGATGACCGGCGTCCCACCCGATGAACTGCGTCGAAGTCTCGGCGTAACGCTCCGCTCCCCCAGCGCTGGCCCAGAAGATCTCCGCGGCCTTGTTCGCCTTGCGCAGCGTGTCGGGACCGGCGACCAGCCAACGCCCGACGCAGCGGTAGCCGTCGGAGTAGGAGACCGCGACCTTGAGCAGCTCCGGCGGGGGCTCCCCGGTGATCCCGGAGACCCGGACCCGGTCCGGGCCCTCCTGGGTCAGCTCGATCGAGTCGAAGCGGGCGATGCAGTCCGGGGACAGGTAGGCCGGGCCACCCATCTCGTACAGCAGCTGCTCGGAGACCGTGTGCACCGAGACCAGCCCGCCGGTGCCCGGGTGCTTGGTGACCACGAACGTGCCGTCCGCGGACGCCTCGACCAGCGGGTAGCCCATGTTGCGGTGATCCGGAACCAGGTGCCAGTCGGTGAAGTTCCCGCCGGTGCACTGGCAACCGCACTCGATGATGTGCCCGGCGACCACGCCGGCCGCGAGTGAGTCCCAGTCATCGGTGGCCCAGCCGAAGTGATGGATCATCGGCGCCAGCGCCACCGAGGTGTCGGTGACCCGGCCGGCGATGATCACGTTCGCGCCCTGCTCCAGAGCCCGCACGATCGCCGGCGCCCCGATGTACACATTCGCCGACTGCACGTTCTCCCGGACATCGGAGAGCGGGCGTCCGGTCTCCATGGAGGCCAGCACCTGGCCCGAGGCCAGCAGCGCGTCCAGATCGTCATAGAGGTCGTCCCCGGCGACCACGCCGAGCTTGACCTTGTCCGCGACCCCGAGCTCGGTGGCCAGCGCCACCAGGGCCGCCCCACACGCGTGCGGGTTCACCCCGCCCGCGTTCGCGATGATCGTGACCCCGCGCTCCATGCACGGCACCAGCACATCCCGCATCTGGGTGATGAAATCCCCGGCATACCCGAGCTCGGGCTTGCGCGCCTTCTGCTTCTGCAGGATCGCCATCGTGACCTCGGCCAGGTAATCCATGACCAGGTAGTCGATGGGCCCGCCCTCGACCTGCCGGCGGGCCGCCGTGGGGTCATCACCCCAGAAGCCGCCACAGTTCGCGATGACTATGCGGTCGCGGTCAGTCATGAGCCCGCCCTGCTTTCGGTGATCGTCGGTAGTGCCATCTCACCAGTACCCGACTAATGAGTCAACTCTGACCGCGAAGATTCGTCCATGCTTCGCTGGTCATGCTGATGGATAGTAAGAACTGGCGTTCTAAGACTTGACTAGTCAGTCGGTTTTGCCCGTAAGGTGGGCGCCGGCACATCCACGCGAACCTTTGCGGCTTCGCTCACCGACTACGGCAGAAGGTGTGACTGACGTGCGAAACAAGGCGATATCGCGGCGAGCAACATCATTCCTCGCGGTAACCATGGCCGCCACGTTCGTGTTGTCTGCCTGCGGTGGCTCGCCCGTGATCGAGTCAGCTGCTCCCGCAACCAACGCGGGCGTCGACGCCGGCGATGGTCTCGGCGCCGTGGCCGATGCGGCCGAGGTCCCGGGCGCCGCTTCAGCCCGCGCCGACGGCGTCACAACCGACCGCGGTGCCGACGGAAATGCAGGAGCTGGTCAAGCCGTCCCCGGTACGACTGCAGCGGGGGTCAAGCAGAGCAAGGGGACCGCCGCGGGCAGCGTCGGCACCAAGCAGCCTGCCGCCGGCGCCGCGGCGGTGGAGAAGCTCGTGGCTTCGCACCCCATCTTCGGCGGAACCGCGGCCTGCCGGCCGGCGACCCTGTCCGACGTGCCGATCGGAAACGTCAGCACGCTGTCAGGAGTTCTCGGTGAACTCTTCGCGCCGGCCCGGTCGGCACTGGAGACCTTCGTCGCCGCGCAGAACGCCTGCGGCGGGCTGAACGGGCATCGCATCAAGCTGTACGTCGAGGACGATCAGGGCGATCCCAGCGTCGCCTTCGCGAAGGGCCTCGATCTCGTCCAGAGCAAGAAGATCCTGGCCTTCGTCGGCAACATTCAGAACCTGACCATCGACGGGTTCCTGCCGGCGGTCAAGAAGACCGGTGTCCCGGTGCTCGGCGGCGACGTGGTCAGCAACACCTGGTACACCAACCCGCTGCTGTTCCCGCAGGGATCGGGCGTGCAGTCGATGGCGTACGCGATGCTCGCCGGTGGAACCAAGGAGTACCACAAGAAGACCACCGTGGGTGTGCTCTGGTGCATCGAAGTTCCTCGGGCGTGCGAGCAGTTCCAGCGCGCCACCGGCGAACTGGCTCCCGACCTGGGCCTGAACGTGGCGAAGTCGATCCAGGTCTCCATTACCGCGCCCTCCTACGTCCAGCAGTGTCTGGAGTTGAAGAGCGCGAATGCGGAGACCGTGTTCATGGCGATCGACGCGGCCTCGATGCAGCGCGTGGCGCGATCATGCGAGCAGGTGGGCTACTTCCCGAAGGTCGTCGCGTTCCCGATCGCCGTCGGCAACCAGAAGCAGTTCTTCGGAAACAAATGGCTCGGCAACACCTACGTACCGATGAACGTATTCCCCTGGATGAGCAGCAACAACGCAGCCGAGCGGTACTGGCAGAGCTCGGTGAAGAAGTACTCGCCCGGGATCGACGTCGGCGGCGCATCAAGTCTCGCCTGGGTCTCCGGCGCCCTGCTGGTCGCCGCCGCCGCGAACCTGCCGGCCGAGAACCCGACCACGCAGGACCTGCTCGACACCTTGTTCACCTTCAAGGGCCAGAGCTTCACGGAATTGGGTGGGCTCAGCGGACCGAAGACGTTCACCGAAGGTGCGTCACCCGCAGATTCCCTACTGCTACTTCAGTGCCGTCTCCAACCCCGCGAACGACGGCTGGACGAACGTGATGTCCAAGGCTGCCTGCACCAAGGCGGTAGCGCCGAGCGACCCACTCGCACAGGGCTGACACCCGAAGGATGACGCGATGAAGGACGGTCCGTCAGTGCTCGTCGCAGGGTCAAGCGCCCTGCGCGCGCCGTGGAAGCCGACCGTCCCGAAACTGCTCGGGGACCTCGCCCACGAACGAGACGCGCTGCGCCGGGTCGTCCTCGGGCTGGACCCCGAACGCTGGGCCCGGCCGGCAAGTGCGGGGTGGACGGTGCGGGACCAGATCGCCCACCTGGCGTTCTACGACGACATGGCCGCCCTGTCGATCCGCGACTCCGAGGCCTTCGCCCTCCGCAAGCGGGAGGCACTTGCGGACATCCCGGGCTTTGAGGCGCGGCATCTTGCCGCATTCCCGTCGGAGGGACCGTCAACGCTCGCAGCCTGGGAAGTCGCCGCGGCGAGGCTTACCACCGCGATCGAGCAGGCCGACCTGAAGGCCCGGGTGCCGTGGTTCGGGCCGGACATGAGCGTGCTCAGCATGATCACCGGACGACTCATGGAGACCTGGGCCCACGGCAGCGACGCCGCGTCAGCCCTCGGCACCACCCTGCCGACCACGGACCGGCTCCGACACGTCGCCACCCTCGCCGTGCGCGCCCGAGCCCAGGGCTATGCCGTGCGCGGACGACCTGCACCCGCCGAGGAGGTGCGGGTCGATCTGACCGCGCCGAGCGGCGAGTCCTGGGAGTTCGGCCCCCGCGACGCACCGGCCCGCATCGCAGGACCGGCGGAGGACTTCTGCCTCGTCCTGACCCGCCGGCGGCACGTCGACGACACCGACCTCCGATGGCGTGGATCGGCCGCGCGCGAGTGGCTGGAGATCGGTCAGGCGTTCGCCGGGCCGCCCGGGCCCGAAATGCTCCGCCGCAACACCAATCCTGCCAAGGCTCGGTGAGTGCATGCGGCCAACCACCTCAACACCCCGACCATCCTGACGGCGGTCGCGGAGTTCACCCTTCGACGGAAGAGCGAGACATGGGACGCATGACGGGCAAGGTTGTTCTGATCACTGGTGGCGCCCGCGGGCAGGGCCGGGCACACGCGGTGCGGATGGCGCAGGAAGGCGCGGACGTCGTCGTCACCGACATCTGCGACCAGATCACCGGGGTGCCCTACGCGATGGGGACCCGCGCCGAGCTGGACGAGACCCTCAAGCTGGTTGAGCACGAGGACCGCCGCTGCCTGGCGCTCACGGCTGATGCCCGAGACGCTACCCGGATGCGAGAGGTGGCCGACCAGGCCCTCGCGGAGTTCGGCCAACTCAACGCGGTCATCATCAACCACGGCATCGCGATCCCCCACACCGTCGACCAGGACGACGCCGATGAGGTGTTCGACAAGACCATCGAGACGAACCTCACCGCGGTGTGGCGCACGGCGCGAGCCTGCCTGCCTGCGCTGCGTGCAAGCGGGGGCGGATCGATCACCGTCACGGCATCGGCGGCCGGACTGCGTCCGTTCTACGGGCTGCCGGCCTATGTCGTGGCCAAGACCGGACTCATCGGGCTGATCGGTGCGCTGGCGGCCGAACTGGCCCCGGAGTGGATCCGGGTCAACGCGGTCTGTCCGACCACGGTCGCGACGCCGATGCTGCACAACCAGCACCTCCAAGCGATGTTCGCCGGTGGGAAGGCGGATGCAACGGTCGAAGACATGGTCTTCCCGGCCACGGCCTGCAACCAACTCCCAATCCCATGGGTTGAGGGCGTCGACATCGCCAACGGGGCACTTTTCCTCGCGTCGGACGAGGCGCGATACATCACCGGTATCGCCCTTCCGGTCGACGCCGGGCTGACGGCACAGCCACCCGGGCTCACGCCGTACATCGGGCAGGCCCTGGCCGCCGCCGCGGGCTGACACCGCGTCCTACCGTCAGGAGTCACCTCATGACCTCGGCTCACGAGCTGTGGAACACCCCGGAACGCCGCGCGCTGCGTGCCGTGGTCGCGCGGTTCACTGCGAACGAGATCGTGCCGCACCTGTCCGCGTGGGAGGAAGCCGGGGAGACGCCTCGGTCGGCGAACGAGAAGGCTGCCGAGCTCGGGCTACTGGAGCTCGACTTCCCGGAGAAGGCGGGCGGGAGCGGCGACTTCATCGACTTCGCCGTGGCGAACGAGCAGATCATCCTTTCCGGTGGAAGCTCGGGGGTCTGTTCAGCCCTGTTCACCCACAGCATCGGCGCCCCGCACATCGCCGCTGCCGGTGACTCGTGGCAGATCGAAGAGTTCGTCCGGCCCGCGCTGGCCGGGCGCAAGATCGCCGCGCTCGGCGTGACGGAGCCGGACACCGGCTCCGACGTCGCCGCGATCACCACCCGGGCCGTGCGCGACGGCGATGACTACGTGGTGACCGGAGGCAAGACCTTCATCACCTCGGGCACCCGCGCCGACTTCGTCACCACCGCGGTGCGTACCGGGGGCCCAGGCCACAAGGGCGTCTCCCTGCTAGTCATCGAGACCGACCGGCCGGGCTTCCAGGTGCTGTCCAAGCTGAAGAAGATGGGCTGGTGGTGCTCGGACACCGCCGAGCTCGCCTTCGACGAGGTCCGGGTTCCGGCCCGCAACCTGGTCGGCGAGGAAGGGACGGGCTTCAGACAGATCATGCAGCGCTTCGAGTCCGAGCGGCTGACCATGGCCATACACGGCGTCGCGACCGCCGAGCGGTGCCTGCAACTGGCCCGGCAGTGGGCCCTGGACCGGCGCACCTTCGGTGCCCCGCTGGCGGACCGTCAGGTCATCGCGCACAAAGTGGCCGAGATGGCCCGTCAGGTCTCCGTCGCCAAGACCTACGTACGGGACGTGACCGCTCGCTGGGTCGACGGTCAGGACGTCGCCGCGGAGGTCGCCATGGCGAAGAACACCGCCGTCTTCTGTTGCGACTTCGTCGTCAACGAAGCCGTCCAGATCCATGGCGGGATGGGCTACATGCGGGAGTCCGAGGTCGAACGTCACTACCGCGACTCCCGCATCTTGGGGATCGGTGGCGGCACCAATGAGATCCTCAACGAGATCATCGCCAAGCACGTCCTGCGAGCCCGACCGTGAACCCCGGCGGCATCGGCGACTGGATCGTCCGCCGCGCCGCACGCATGCCCGAAGCGATCGCTCTCATCGACGGCGACACCGGACGAACCGTCAGTTACGCCGAGCTCGACTCCACCGTCGCCGGGCTGGCCGGATCCCTCCACGAACTGGGGGTGCGGCGGGGGGACCGCATCGGCGTGCTGATGGAGAACTCCCCCGACCTGGTCGAGGTGCTGTTCGCGGCCGCGGGCCTCGGGGCGGTGGTCGTGCCGGTCAACTTCCGGCTCAGCGCAGCGGAGATCGCCTACTTACTGGCGGACTCCGGCGCCTCCGTGCTCGCGGTCTCCGACCCGTTCCGCGACCTCGCCGCCGCCACGCTGGCCGCAGCGCCGCTGGCGGTTCGGCACGTGGTGACCGAAACCGACGGAGCGGGCTTGGGCGGCCCCCCGACGACCGGGCTGCCGGCGCTGCGCGAGGGCCGCACCGACGACCGGATCCGCTGATCCGTCCCGAGGACCTCTGCGTGGTGATGTACACCTCCGGCACCACCGGCCGCCCCAAGGGCGCGATGCTCACTCACGCCAACATGCAGTGGAACGCCATCAACCTGGCGACCGCCGGCACCGGCCTGTCCGGCACCACGGTGACGATGGCGATCGCGCCCATGTTCCACATCGGGGCCCTGGGGCTCTCGGTGCTGCCGATCCTCTACGCCGGCGGCACCGTCATCACCGTCCGCGCCTTCGATCCCGCCCGCTGTCTCGACCTCATCGAGCAGTACCGGGTAACTACGCAGTTCATGGTGCCGGCGATGTGGGCGGCCCTGTCGCAGCAACCGGACTTCGACGACCACGACGCCATCCAGCGTCTCCTACGTCCTCTGCGGAGGCGCGCCCTGCCCGTTGCCGGTGATCGAGTTCTACCAGCAACGCGGCTGGACCTTCCTCGAAGGGTTCGGCATGACGGAGGCATCACCGAACACCCTCGTCCTCGACGCGCAATTCGTCGTCTCCCACGCCGGCTCGGTCGGGCGGCCCTTCATGCACGTCGACGTCAGGATCGTCGACGAGGAGGATCACGACGTCGAGCCCGGCGAGGTCGGGGAGCTCGTCCTCCGCGGCCCGAACATCTTCGCCGGCTACTGGGGCCTGCCCACCGAGACCGCGCAGGCCATGCGCGGGGGGTGGTTCCACACCGGTGACCTCGGCCGGGCGGACAAGGCACGGCTTCGTGACGCTGGTCGACCGCAAGAAGGACATGATCATCACCGGCGGCGAGAACGTGTACCCCATCGAGGTCGAGCAGGTGCTGCACCGCGCACCCGCGGTCGCGGACGTCGCGGTCATCGGCGCCCCGGACTCCGCGCTGGGGCGAGACGGTCGTCGCCGTCGTCGTGCCCGCGCCCGGCGCGGCTCCGGGCGCCGACGAACTGATCCGCTACGCCGCGCGAGAACATCGCCCACTTCAAATGCCCACGCCGCGTCGAGTTCCTGGCGGAGCTGCCGCGCACGGCCACCGGCAAGGTGCTCAAACGCGAGCTGCGAGAGCGTTTCTCCGGCTCCGCCGAGACCGTGTACCGCTGATCGGCGAGGGAAAGCAACCATGGAGGTCCGTGATCAGGTCGTCGTCGTCACCGGCGCCGCGCGTGGCATCGGCCGCGCGATCGCCGAGCGCCTGTCCCGGCAAGGCGCGCGTGTGGTGGTCAACGACCTCGACGCCGAAGCGCTGGAGGTGGCTGCCAAGGAGTTCGACGCCCTCGCCGTGCCCGGCAACGCCGCCAGCGAAGCCGGCGTCACCGCGCTGATCGAGCGCGCCGAGGAACTCGCCGGTCCGATCGGGCTCTACGTCGGTAACGCCGGAGTGAACGGGCTCGGGGACGCCGAGGCCTCGGAAGAGGTGTGGGCCAGGACCCTCGAGGTGAACCTGCTGGCCCACGTGCGCGCGGCGCGACTGCTCGTCCCGCGCTGGCTCGAGCGCGGCGGGGGCCGGATGGTGATCACCGCCTCGGCGGCGGGCCTGCTGACCATGCCCGGAGCCGCTCCGTACACCACCTCCAAGCACGCGGTCATCGGCTTCGCCGAATGGCTGTCGATGACCTACGCCGACCGCGGCATCGTGGTGCAGTGTCTGTGCCCGCAGGGGGTCGACACCCAGATGCTGTCGGGGATGGGCACCTTCGGCGAGGCGGCCGTCCAGAACGGGATGCTGACCCCGGAGCAGGTCGCCAACGAGGTCTGGGACGCCCTCCAGGACAAGCGCATGCTCATCCTTCCGCACCGGGAAGTGGCGGGCTACTACGTCCATCGCGCGACCGACACCGACCGTTGGCTGCGGGGCATGCGCACTCTGCTGCCCCGGTCCCCTTGACCCGATCCTGAAAGCAAGTGCACGGCTCGATTTCAGTCACCCACCCATGGAGGAACCGCAATGGCGTCATTCGGCGTTCAGACTCCTGACTTCCCCACGACCGGATGCGCCATCGTCTTCGGTGGTTCCGGCGGCATCGGCGCCGCAACTGCGGGCCTCCTCGCGGACCGGGGATGTGACGTCGTCCTGACCTACCGCTCCCGGGCGACCGAGGCCGAGAAGCTGGCCGAGGAGATCCGCGCCCTCGGCCGCAAGGCCACCGCTCTGTCCTGCGACGCCACGGACAAGGCCAGCATCGAGGAGGTGGTCCGCGCTGCCGTTGCCGAGCACGGACGGATCCACTCGGTGGTGACCGCGACCGGCCTCCTGTTCCGCACCCGGCCCCTGATCGAGTTCACCGACGAGGAGTTCGCGAACGTCATGCAGACCGACGTCACGGGCTTCTTCAACATTGCCAAGGCTGTCGTCCCCGCCTTACGCGCCGGCGGTGGCGGCTCCATCACGGCGCTGATTACCGCCGCGGTGGACCGCACGGTCCCGACTGACGCGCTCTCCGCCACACCGAAGGCAGCGGTCTCGATGATGGTGCGAATGTTGGCGACCGAGGAGGCGGCCTACGGAATTCGCGCGAACGCGGTGGGCCCCGGTGTCATCGAGGGCGGCATGGTTCCACCGATGCGGGAGGCCGACGAAGTCACGGCAAACCTGCTGGCGATGGCGGTCGACTTCACCCCGTTGGGGCGGCTCGGGTTGGCCGAGGAGGCCGCCGAGGCGGTCGCGTTCCTCGCCTCCGAGCAAGGCGTCCTACATCACCGGCCAGTCACTGATGGTCGACGGCGGTCTCTCGGCCTGATCGAACGCAGGCCGTGGCGTAGTCGATTCGCCAGGCAGTTTGGGCCGTCTGCCCGTCGACCGCAGCGATGGGACGTGATAAGCCCGCTCCCACGAGTGGCCGGAGCGGGAACTAACCGTCGGAAGAAGCCTGTGGTCAGGCTGCGCCAAACGACCAAGAGCCCCGACCACCAAGATGGCGACCAGGGCTCTGACCTGCACTTACGTAGTAGCGGGGGCAGGATTTGAACCTGCGACCTCTGGGTTATGAGCGCGCTGCTCAGCGACTCCGCACCGCGACGAGTCGCACGACCTGGGCGCCGGCCAGCGCCAGTACGGCGCCGAGCGCGATGAACAGGAACGAAGCTCTCGAACGAGGTGGTGCCGATTCCGAAGGCGCCACTCGCGACGGCCGGCAGGAACGTCTGGGTCGGGAGCTGCCCGGTGGCCGCCGTTCCGGTCAGCGCCGGAGCGGCGCCCGGGACCGCGCCACCAGGGCGGTCGGCATCGAGCCCGGCGGCGTCGACCGCGCCGGTCCCGGTGGACGGCAACGCTGCGCCGGTGGCCCCGGCGCTGTCCGTACCGAAGCCCGCACCGGTGTCGCCCGTGCCCGCGTTCAGCGAGGTGCTGGTGGCGGTCAGCGAGACCCGGCCGACGGTGATGGTCTCGGTGGTGGTGCCGCGCTCGGAGGTGTTGGTGAAGAAGATCTGCAGCGCGCCGGACATCACGCCGGAGACGTCCTTCTTCTCGTCGACCGTCGGGCCGCTGCTGGTCGAGCCGTCGGTGTAGGCGTAGATCTCCGGCAGGTAGGTCAGCGTGATGCCGGACGGCTTCAGCGCGTCGTTGAGTGCAGCCAGGCCCTCGACCGTAGAGCGGGGCCGGAGCGGACCCGAACGCGGTGAAACCGTCGCCGGTAGCACCCGAGGTGAGGCCGGCGAAGCTGATCGTGCCGAGGTTGGTCGTGGTGACCGGCACGGTGTTACCGCCGGCGTCGCGGGTGAGACTGGCGTAGGAGGAGACGTTGAAGATGTCGAGGATGCCGTCGAAGGTCAGCGCGTGCACCCCGGCCGTGCCCTCGGTGAAGATCCCGTCCTCGCCGGCCACGCTGTTGGCGAAGGCGAAGGCGTTGTTCTCCTCGGAGGTCGCGGACTGCCCGCCGATGCCGACCTTGCCGGTGGACTTGCCCCGGCACGGCGTTCGGCGACCAGCTCGTAGCCGCCGGCGTTCTGCTTGTTGCTCGGCAGCACCGGGTCCTTGGCGCTGACGTAGCCCGGGAAGGTCGGGACCACCGGCAGGCCGGTCCCGAAGGTGGACTGCGCGACGCCGTTGCCGGTGTTCGGCAGCGAGGACACCAGCGGCGAGTACGGCGCGCCGGCGTCCGCCGAGCTCTCGCCGTTGCTGTTCAGGATCGAACTCGCGCCGTAGGAGCCGACGGAGAACGGGATGCCGAGCGGGACGGACGGGTCGGTGAAGGTCGTCTGCAGCGCCACCGCCTCGGCGCTCATGTCGTAGATGTCCGGCGCGGCGGCGCTGGCCGTACTGGACCAGACCAGGGCGCTCGCGCTGAGGGTGAGCACCGCCGCCGCGGTCAGACTCGTCGCGCGGACCGCGCGATTCGCGGAGTGGTTCAGTGAGCTCATGATGCGAGGCCTCCCAGGTACGAGTGCGCGATCGTGTCTTCACTGATCTCGGACGGTTCACCGACGTAGGTCAGCCGACCGCGGTCGAGGATGTAGACGTAGTCCGCGAGCTCGAGAGCGCGCGACACGTACTGCTCGACGACGAGCAGCGAAATTCCCGGTGCTCGCCAGTTGCCGCAGGTAGACGAAGATCTCGTCGACGACCTTCGGGGCCAGCCCCATCGAGACCTCGTCGAGCAGGACGACCTGCGGGTTGCACACGTAGGCGCGGGCGAGCGCGAGCATCTGCTGCTCACCGCCGGACATCGTCCCGGCCCGCTGGTCGAGCCGTTCCCCGAGGCGCGGGAAGGCCTCGACGGCCTGCTCGAGCGCCTTGCGCCGGTCCACGCCGGGCGGGGCCTGCAGCCGGATGTTGTCCGCGACCGTGAGCGAGGGGAAGATGCCGCGGCCCTCCGGCACGTGGCACACCCCGCGGCGGGCCAGCTTCTCCGAGCGCTTGCCCGTCATGTCCTCGCCGTCGAGGCGGACCTGCCCGCTCGACCGGGCTCAGCTGCCCGGAGGCCACCCGCAGCAGCGTCGTCTTGCCGGCGCCGTTCGCGCCGAGCAGCGCGACCACCGACGCCTTCGGCACCGACAGCGAGACGTTCCGCAGCACCAGCCCGGTGTCGTAGCCGGCCGAGACGTTGCGCAGCTCAAGCATGGCGGCCACCTCCTCCACGGTCATCGGATCGACCTCGCCGCCGAGGTACGCAGCGCGCACGACCTCGGAGGTCATCGCCTCCGTCGTCGGTCCGGACCAGATCAGCCGGCCGAAGTCGAGCACGTAGATGGTCGAGCTGACGTCGGCGACCAGCGCCATGTCGTGCTCGACGAGCAGCACGCCGATGCCGGTGTCGCGGACGTGACCGGCGAGCACCTCGCCGAACTCCTCGGTCTCGTGCACGTCCAGGCCGGAGGACGGCTCGTCGAGCAGCAGGAACCGGAACGGGCTGGCGATCGCCCGGGCCAGTTCGACCAGCCGCCGCTGGCCGGTGGACAGGTCGCGCACCCGGCGGTTCGCCACCGCCTCCAGTCCGCACCGGCTGCATCGCCTCCCGCGGTCCGCTCCGCGATCTCGCGGCGCTCGGACGCCGGCGCCCAGAACTGGCCCCACGGCTCGCCGCGAGGACAGCACACCCTCCGGTCCCATCGAGACGTTCTCGCGGACCGACATGGAGTCGAACAGCTCCATGCGCTGGAACGTGCGGCCCAGACCGGCGGCCGCGCGGGCCGGGGTGGACAGCTTGTCCAGGCGTTCGGTCGCCGAGCCGGACGCGGCCGGTCGGTGGCTCGCACCACGCCCGGTGCAGGCGTTGAACGTCGTGGTCTTGCCGGCGCCGTTCGGACCGATCAGCGCGGTGATCATGCCGGGCTCGGCGTGCAGCGACAGGTTCGCCACGGCGGTCAGACCACCGAACTTGACCGTCACGTCGTCGATCTGGAGGGCGGGCATCCCGCCGGTCGCCTGAGCGTTCATCGGGACGCTCCCACCAGCTCGCGCTCGGCCTGTTCCTGCTCCCGCGCCTGCACCGGCGAACTGACGCCGCGTTCAGCACCCCGCTCGCGCAGCTGCGGCAGCCGGATACCGGGCCAGAGCGCCACCACCAGTGCGAGCCCACCGAAGATGGCACCGCGGTAGTCGGCGAGGAACCCGGAGTCCATCGGCGGGTAGATCTTCGCGACCGCGAACAGGAACGCCGCGAGCACCGGGCCGAGGATCGGGCCGCCGCGCCGCAGAAGACGAGCACGGCGATCAGCGCGAGGGAGTTGAAGTAGCCGAACGGCCGCCGGCGTCGCCGCCGGCGCCGGTGGTCGCGCCACCGATCAGCGCGCCGCCGATCGCGGCGATGAACGCCGACAGGCAGAACACCGAGATGCGCGTGACCTTGGTGCGCACCGCGTGCGCGTCCAGCGCCGCCGGCGAGTCGGCCAGCGCCCGCAGGATGCGGCCGAGCCGGCTACGCCGGACCAGCAGCACGAGGCCGGCCAGCAGGCCGGCGATCACGACGACGAGGTAGTAGTAGCCCTTGTCGCCCTGGGTCTCCAGCCCGAACAGTTTCGGCCGGTCGATGACCTCGGAGTTGTCCAGGCCGAACATCAGGCCGGAGGTGTAGAGCAGGTTCTGCGCGAGCAGCCCGAACCCGAAGGTCGCGACGGCCAGGTAGACACCGGACAGCCGGAACGACGGGATCGCGACGATCGCACCGGCCGGCACCGCGGCCAGGCCGGCGAAGAGCAGGCAGATCAGCCAGGGGAACCCGCCCTGCTGCAGATGGGCGAAGGTCGAAGCGCCGATCGCGGCGAACGCCATCTGACACAGCGAGATCTGACCCGAGGACCACAGCAGCAGCCCGAGCGAGAGCAGAACGATCGCGAAGCCGACGCCGACGGTGAACTGGTTGAGGTCCGAGCCGGCGACGAGGTTCGGCAGCAGCAGGAACAGGGCCGCCGTGGCGAGCGCCGAGACCTGCGTTGACCCGCTCCGGGAACTGGCGGATCGGCGGAAGCTTGCGCACGCGCTTGCCACCGCGCTCGATGAGCCGGGCCCGCGGCACGAACAGCAGAGCCGCGACCAGCGCGATGAACGGGACCTGCGTGTAGAGACCGGTCACCCAGGTGCTGCTCGCGTCGGCGAGCTCGTTGCCGAGGACGTTGGTGGCGACACCGATGCCGATCGAGGCGATGAACGTGACGATCAGGTTGTCGAAAGCGCCGAGCGCGGCCGCACCGAACGCGGTGATGTAGAGCAGCAGCATCAGGTTGACGTCGATGCCGAGCACCGGGGCGATGAGCATCCCGGAGATGGAGCACGAAGCAGGATCCGATCGCCCAGGCGTAGCGGCGGATCGTGATCGGGCTGGTGCCCTCAGAGGCGAGCAGCTCCGGGTCGTCGACCAGCGCCTGCATCGCCAGGCCGATACGGCTGCGGCGGAAGAACAGCGTCAGCCCGACCGTCGCCAGAATGGCCAGCGCGACGACGATGATCTGGCTCATCAGCACCTGCGTGCCGGCGATCTCGACCTGCTTCTGCGACAGGTACGGCGGGAACTGCAGCGTGACGGTGCCGTAGCCGCCCGTCAGCACCGACTGCAGCAGCACGATCAGACCGATGGTGGCGACGACCTTCATGACCGCGGGTGCTTCCTCCAGCCAGAACGCGATGCGCTCCAGCAGCAGCGAGCCGAGCAGCCCGACGAGGAGCAGCGAGAGCCCGAACGCGACCGGCCACGGCAGGCCCGCGTCGACCCGGAAGGAGTAGAAGACGTAGGCCGACGCAGCCGCCTGCGCGCCGATCGCGAAGTTGAAGATGCCCGAGGTCTTGAACGTCAGCACCAGGCCGAGGGCGGCGAAGGAGTAGATCGCGCCGTCGGAGATGCCGGTCAGCACGAACGGCCACATGTTGCGGGCCTCGGCGATCGGTGCACCGATCACCAGGACGAGGATCGCGCCGGCGATCCAGCACCCGGTGTAGCCGAGGCGCCCGGTCAGGTCCTTGACGGCGGTCACGGGGCGCACACTCCGCACGGCGTCCGGCCCGCGTGCTCGTGCGCCGGCTCGCGAGGTCGGGGCCCACTCCCGGTCGGAGACCATCGCGCAGTCGAGGCGGTGGTAGAAGCGTTCGGTCCCGGCGAAGGAGTCGACGTCCACGACGACGGCGCTCCGCACCGGCGCCGCGTCGGCGCCGAGCAGCGACCGGCGCCGGTCACTGCACGGCGCGGCGTCCGCGCAGGAACCACAGGCCCTGCCCGGCGCCGATCAGGACCAGGCCCAGAACAGCAACGTTGAAGAACGCGAATCTGGGACTCCATCGAAGCCCGGTCGGAGACCTCCCACCAGCCGGCGACGAGGACGACCGCACCGATCGCCATCAGGACCGCCGAGGTCACGGCGTCGGTCCGGGTCCAGGGAGTGGTTGCCGCGGTGGAGGACATCAGGATTGACCGGCCGCCACGGTCGGGCGGGGTGCGCTGCGGTGGGCTGGTGCGCGCCGCTGGACTCGTTCGGCCGCCGTCGTGCCGTTCCCGGCGACGGGCGGCAGGACCGCGGTGCCGGACTCGCGGATGGCCTGCTCGATCCGGTCGAGCTTGCGCCACTCGTCCCGAAGGTCGGCCGAGAGCCACAGCATGGCCCCGGTGCCGATCAGGAACAGGCCGCCGAGTCCGCAGCCGGCGATGTAGGGCAGCTGCTTGGCGGTGTAGGCCGTCTCGCTGACCCCGAGCCACCCGACGAACAGCGTGATGACGCCGGCCAGCACGCAGCCCCACGCCCCCGCCCGGTCCCACTGCAGCCGAAGCCAGCCGAGAATGTCAGTTCTCACGTCTCACTCCTGCACTCGGAAATCGGTGACGGCGAGGTGCCGCGGACGTTGCCATCAGTGCACACCCGGCGTGACGACGTTCACAGCGGTAGTCGCTACGGTCGCGTCCGGGCGAGCGCGTGCCCACGCTCGACCAACGCTTCAAACCCCTCTCCGATCAGGTCCCAGGTGGCGTCCGGCCGTTTCCCGCTGCGGTGCAGGTGCACGTTCAGCGCCGTGATCGCGCCGAACCGCCAGCAGGCCAGCGCCTGGTACCAGGCCACGTCGACGATCGGGTGCCCGATGGCTGCCGCATAGCTCTCGGCGATCTCCGTCGGGCCGGGAGCCCAGGTCATCCACGCCCGCCGGGTGGGCCCCCAGCAGGCGGGGTCGTACATCATCATCAGCCAGCCGACGTCCAGCAGCGGAGGGCCGACCGCGGCGATCTCCCAGTCGACGACGCCGAGCAGTCGGGCACCGTCGCAGACCCAGTTGTTCGAGTAGAAGTCGCCGTGGATCACCGCCGGGTCGGGCTCGGCCGGTCGGGTCCGTAGCAGCGACTCCTGGAGCTCGAGGCCGAGCGCCGTCCAAGCCTCGTTGCGGCCCTTACGGAGGATCGGCTCCCAGGCGCGGATCTCCGCTTGCAGGGAACGCGGGACGGACCAGCCCGCCAGTCGATCCCGCCAGTCGATCCGGTGGATGGCCGCCAGTGCGACCACCGCCTCCTCGAAGACCTTTCGGGCATCCGCCGCGCTCCCGGACAGCGGCTCCCACGCACTCACGGACGCTCCCGGGAGACGCTCCACGACGAAGAACGGCGAAGCAAACCACCTCTCGTCGTCACTCCACCACCGCACGGCCGGGACGGGAACGCCGGTTGCCCTCGCTGCCTGCAGCACCGGTACCTGACGCAGCACGTCCGCGGGCCCGACGCGACGCAGGCCCGGTGGCGCCACCCGGACGACGAGCCGTTCCGAGGCCCCGTCCGAGGAGACGTCGAACCCGACGCTGATCCCCGCGTGCCCCGGCATCGGAGCGACGCGGTCCACAATCGCCGCCGGGCCGTAATGGTGCTGCGCCCAGCGGCTGAGTAGAGCAGTACTCGCGCTCAGGTCGGGGACGTCGAGGCGCAGCGCGGAGAGGTTGTCGTTCGGCATGCAGCCATCGCACCGCGAGAACGCCCCGGCGTCACCGGTACCCGCTACTGCTGCGGACCGACGGTCGCCCCTTTGGGATGGAGCCATGGAATTTGTGATCGTTCGGCACGCCGAACCGACGGCCGTGCGCATGGAGTCCGGTGCCGCCGACCCCGGGCTGACGTCCCTTGGCCGCGCACAGGCGAGTGCCTTGGCCGACACTCCCGCCCTCGGCCACCTCGACGTCATCGTCCAGAGCCCGTCCCGGCGGGCAGTCGAGACCGCCCGCCCGATCGCGGAGCGATTCGGACTCCAGCCGCTGACCGTCCCCGGACTCGTCGAGTTCGACCACGGCGAGACCGAGTACGTCCCCGTGGAGCAGTTGCGCGAGGCCCGCGACGGGCGCTGGGACGCCCTGGTCCGTGGGGAGGCGTACGGCGAGGTCGACGTCCCGGCATTCCGCTCGCGGGTTCTGCAATCCTTCGCCGCGTTGGCCGCGACCAACCCCGGACGGCGCCGGGTGCTGGTCGTCTGCCACTCCGGCGTGATCAACGCCTACATCGGCGATGTCATCGGCATGGACAAGCTGCTCTGGTTCCCCCCGGCCTACAGCAGCTTCAGCCGCATCGCGGCTGCGCGCGACGGGCGGCGCGGCATCGTCACGCTCAACGAGACCCCACACCTGCTCGGCCTGGACCTGGCCACGCCGAGACCGGCGCCCCGTCTGACGGAACCCGTATGACGTTCCGACTGGCCGGCCGCAGCGCCTTGGTGGTCGGAGGTTCCAGCGGTATCGGGCTGGGAATCGCCCGGCGGCTGCAGGCCGCGGACGCGACGGTGCACATCACGGGAACCCGGGAGGCCGGGGCCTACGGCGACGACCTGGCTGGGCTGACCTACCACCGGCTCGACGTGGTCGACGACGCGGCGGTGGCCGCCCTGGGCGCGCGCGTGGAACCGGTGAACGTCCTCGTCTACAGCGCCGGCGCCGTCGCCTATCGGCGCGCCGAGTACGACATCGCGACCTTCCGGAAGATCGTCGAGGTAAACCTGATCGGCGCGATGTCCTGCTGCACGGCGTTCCACGAGACGCTGGCCCGCGCCGGCTCGGAATCTGGTGATGCGGCCCTGCTGCTCATCGGGTCCACGTCCAGCTTCATCGCCACCCCGGGGCAGCCGGCGTACGGCGCCAGCAAGGGCGGACTGGTCACCCTCGTCAAGTCGCTCGCGAAGGCCTGGGCCCGTGACGGCATCCGCGTCAACGGCCTCGCTCCCGGACTCGTCGAGACGAAGCTGACCACTGCGAGCCGTGAAAATCCGGCGGCCTACGCGGCCTCCCTGGACCGGATCCCCCTTGGCCGGTGGGGAACGACGGAGGAGATGGGTGACGCCGCGACGTTCCTCGTCTCGCCGCTGGCCTCGTACATCACCGGCCAGATGCTGCTGGCCGACGGCGGAGCCACTTTGCTCTAGTGGCCTCGAGGTTCAGAGCGCGGTGCAGCCGCCGTCGACCGTCATCACGGCGCCCGTGGTCCAACGACTCTCGTCCGAGGCCAGATAGACGAACGCGCCGGTGACGTCCGCGGCGGTCCCCAGCCCGAGGGGGTGTCGCTGCGCCATCAGAGCCATCGCCTCGTCGTCGTTCCCGACGTGGATGGCCGAGGGGAAGACGCCCGGGCACACGCAGTTGACGCGCACGTTGTCCTCGGCGTACTCGACGGCCGCCACCTTCGTCAGCTGAATGACCGCGGCCTTGCTCACCCCGTAGGGCGCTGCGAAGGCCCACGACGTGAGACCCGCGACCGAGGCGGTGTTGATGATGACGCCTCCGCCCTGGGGCCGCATGACCCGCAGCGCGCTCTCCACGCCGTGCAGCGCACCGAAGAAGTTGATGTCGAGCACGCGCCGCCACTCGGCCGCGCCCTGCCGGTGAATCCGGGCGGTCGTACCGAGGACCCCGGCGTTGTTCACCATCACGTCAAGATGCCCGTGCGACTGCACCGCAAGATCGACCACAGCGTCAACGGCGGCCCGGTCTCTGACATCGGCGACCAGCGCGGACACCTTGGTCCCGCAGCCCTCGACGGCTCGGAGCGCGTCGTCGAGCGCCACGGAGTCCACGTCGCTGAGCACGAGCCCCGCCGCGCCCTCGTCGACGAAACGCCGCGCGAGGGCCCGCCCCAGATCACCCGCGGCTCCGGTGATGACCGCGGTCTTCCCGCTCAGTCGCAAGGTCGACCCGAGAAGAAGCGGGTGGAGGGCCGGCCGGCCAGGATCTCCGCCAGACCGGCGAGGTCTCCCCGTTCGGACCGCCACGCCTTGTAGGCGTCGAAGTGCGACCGGGACACCCAGCGCTCGCACAGCAGCACCGTGGCCGGATCGTCGAGGTCCTGCTCGACGAGAGCTTCCTTGCAGCCGTCGAACGAGCGGGTGCCCGGCAGGACCTGCTGCAGGAGGTCGAGAAGATCGTCGACCCGATCGGGTCGCGACTGGAACTCCACGAGGACGAAGACACTCACGACGACCGTCCGTTTCCCTTGGCGAGGCAGGTCCGGCCCAGGTTCCCCTGCTCGAAGGCGAGCCCGCACGCGTAGTCACTACGGTCGATCCCCGGAGCCGACAGGGGTTCAGTGATCCCGTGAAGCAGCCGCAGTCAACGCAGTGCCGGGTCGAGGCGACGCCGGCGACCGACGTGACGCCGCAGCAGTTGTTCGCTCCGGTCGACGGTCTCCCCCTGGCGATGGTTTACACGATCGGGATCCTCGACGCGGGGAACGGGAGCAGTTGGTTCCCCGTCCGCGGGTTCTTCACCGACGTCACCCGGAGCGCACGCCCGATGGAGGCTCCCCCGGGCGGTGATTACACCCTCGCCCCCGAGGCGGCCGACTGTTACAGCGGGCCGGTCACCTCAGGTCGACGCGGGGACGCGTGGGGCTGCTGGCAGCCGGACGGAACGCCGATGCTCGCACTGGGTGAATCTGACGTCTCGTTGTGCGAGGGCGAGTTCCTGGACATCGACGGCGACGCGGTCGGGCCGGCGTGCCGTCTGTCGGTCGACCACCCGCACCACCCGCTCGTGTACACCTCGCGCGTCTTCCGTGCCCGGGGCCGAATCCGCAGCTCCGCCGTGGACGGGGTGCTGTTCGTCGACACGATCCACACCCTTCCCGGCAAGTCCCTGTTCCCCAGCCCCTACGTGGAGTCACTGCAGCTGGCCTGGTGCAGTTTCGCCAACGAGTTCATCGACGGCACCTGGGAGTCCGGGATCCTGCTGGCCGGCCGGGACGGCTACAGCGCGATCTCCGTCCAGCACGACGGGCAACCGCTTGCCGCCACGGGCGAACTCGAGTCAGCCACCTACGAGGTCGAGGACGCCGTGCCCGGATTCCCCCGGCGGGTCACGGTGAGCGGCGACGGCCAGTCCTTCGACTGGCTGGCCTCGACCGCGGGACGCTGGCCGGTGATGACCCACTACGCGCCGGATCACCGGATGCGCCGCGGGACGTTGCAACGCACGGGGGCGGGTCCGGTCCGGCGCTCCCTCGCCCTGGTCGAGGGCTACGTGGAGCGGATGGCCGATCACTCCTAGGCCGTAGCGGTTACTGCTGTGAGCGGGATCGCACCGCGTGAGGCTGGACTGAACAGCTCACCTCGCGTGGAGGTTCCGATGTCGCAGCCGAACTACACCATCGATTTCCGGACAGTCGAGTCCGCCGAACAGGACCTCGTGGGCGGGAAGGGCGCCAATCTCGGTCGCCTGACCTCCGCCGGCTTCGACGTTCCACCCGGCTTTACGGTGTCGACAGCGGCCTACCGGGACTTCCTCCGGCTGACCGGGTTGGACGCGGTGATCGAGAAGTACTGCCAGGAGTTCGACTACGACGACCCGGCCGGGCTCGATGACCTGACCACCAAGCTCCGCAGCGAACTGACCTCTGCGAGCGTGCCCACCGAGATTACCGGCGCCATCACGGGTGCCTACAACGCGCTCGGCGCTGACACCTTCGTGGCGGTCCGATCCTCGGGCACGGCCGAGGACCTGGCCGAGGCCTCCTTCGCGGGCCAGCACGACACCTATTTGGACATCTGCGGCGACGACGCCGTGGTCGAAGCCGTTCAGCGCTGCTGGGCCTCGCTGTGGACCGCCCGCGCCACCGCCTACCGGGCCAGGAACGGGATCGACCACGCCGGCGTGGCCATCGCGATCGTGGTGCAGACGATGGTCCCCTCCCAGGTCGCCGGGGTGCTCTTCACCGGCAACCCGATGACCGCGGCCACGGACGAGCTGGTCATCAACGCGTCCTGGGGCCTCGGCGAAGGCGTCGTTTCGGGCATCACCCAGCCCGACGAGTTCATTGTCGCGACGGACACCCTGCAGATCCTCACCAAGCGCCTGGGCGAAAAAGCCGTCATGGTGGTGCGCGACCCCTCCGCCGGGGTCGGCACTGTCGAGACCGAAGTTGCAGGTGCCGACCGCTCACGGTTCTGCCTGACCGACGCCGAGGTCGTGCGGCTCGGCCAGCTGGGACGCCGGGTCACCGAGTACTACGACCGGATCCCGCAGGACATCGAGTGGGCCCTCGTCGACGGGGAGTTCTTCCTCCTGCAGTCCCGGCCCATCACCGGCGTGCCGTTCGCCTGGGCCGAGGAGCTGGAGCCCTGGCAGAAGTACACCGACCCGGACGCGGTCTGGTCGCGGGCCTGGTCAGACGCCTTCTGGACCGGGGCCATCACGCCGATGATGTACTCCTACCGCGCAAAGTGCTTCAACGAGATGTACAGCTTCGCGATGAAGACCTACGGCGTGAACGAGCTCGTCACGATCCCGTGGATGAAGTACCACAAGGGCGAGGCCTACTACAACGCGGCGGCCGAACCGATCATCGCGCGGACGTTCCCGCGCGCCCTGCGCAACGGCCTCCTGGAGACCGCGACTCCGTCGGAGAAGGAGCGCGCGGCCACCGAGCCGATGGATGTGCGCGGCTTCCTCAAGTGGCACGCCCGTAGCCTGCTCGACCCCACGATGAACCCGCTCCAGTACGTCAACGTGATGATGGAGAAGATCAGCGGCGACACGAGCCGCGTGGACGGTCTGACGGCGGATCAGCTGAGCGGGCTCTCCGACCGGGCCTTGCGTCGCTACTGCGACGATCTGGTGGATTTCGAGATCGAGTTCTGTCTCCAGAACGTCTCCATGATGTGGATCGCGCCGTATCTGATGAACTCCCTCGCCCACATGGTGGACAAGTGGGCCGGCATGGGCCCGGAGACCTTCGGTGCTCTCGTGACCGGCAACCCGGAGCGCAGTGCCACCTCGGATGAGAACCTCTGGCTGTGGCGGCTCGCGCGCAAGCTGCACGCGGACACCGAACTCCGTGCCCTGTTCGCCGAGAACCCCGACGGCGCCTTCTTCGCCGCGGCGGAGAACCACCCGACCGGTCAGAGCTGGCTCGCGGAGTACCGCGAGTTCGCCGCGGTGCACCACCACCGCGGGCACGCCGACCGGGACATCTGCCTCCCGCGTCGCTGCGAGGACCCGAGCATCGACTACAACTCGCTCAAGGCCTTCCTCACGGCCGACGACAGCCACGACCCGGAGTCGACCGAACACGAGAACACCCGACGCCGCGAAGCCGCGTACGACCAGGTCCTCACGAAGGTGCGCGGGAAGTTCCTGGGGACGCTTCGAGGGGCGAGGCCTTCAAGGCCGTCCACGGCGAGATCATGCGCGTGTACGTGTACCGCGACCACATGCGCTACTACATCGACCGGTCCACCTACTCGCTGCGGCGCGGCATCCTGGAACTCGCGGACCGGCTCGTCCAGCGAGGCCTGCTGGAGCGCGCCGACCAGATCTGGTTCCTCGGATTCGACGAGGTGTACGACCTGCTGGAGGGCCGGGTGAACCGGCCGTTGACGCAGGCCAAGATCGCCGCCCGCAAGGTGGACTTCGACGCCGTCGATTCCCAGGACGTCATGCGGCCGGCCTTCCTGCAACGGAACCTCGAACTGACGTTCGCTCAGGAGGCACGGGACGACTCCACCGGCGTGCTGGCCGGCTACGGAACCAGCCCCGGGACCGTCACCGGCACGGCGCGCGTCGTGAAGAGTCTCAAGGAGATCGGCAAGCTCAGCCAGGGCGACATCCTGGTCTGCCACGCCACCGACCCGGGCTGGACACCGGTGTTCCTGGTGATCGCCGGCGCGGTGATCGAAACGGGCGGCATGCTGGCCCACGCCTCCTGCCTGGCGCGGGAGTACGGGTTCCCGGCGATTCAGCTCGAGGCCGCGATGCAGCGCATCCCCGACGGGGCCACCATCCGGCTCGACGGGAACACCGGAGCGGTGACGATCCTCGAGGACGCCGCCGTTCCCGCCGCCTAGCTGCAGTTCAGGGCGCCAGGTCCGCCGGACTGGCCGTCGCCTCCTGCGGGAGCGCGGCGGCCAGATCCTTGCGCCCCGAGACACCCAGCTTCTGGTACACGCCCTGCAGCCGCGTCTCGACGGTCCGGACGGACAACTGCAGCCGGGCCGCGATCGCCTTGTTCGACTCGCCACGGGCCGCCGCCCACGCGGTGGCGAGTTCGGTTCCACTGAGTTCTTCGCGCCGCCCGAGGCCGCGAAGGGCCGGCGTCTGCGCGTTCTCGCATCGTTCGGCCAGGGCGAGGGCGTAGTTGCGCGCGGCCGTCTCCCGCCGGGTATCGCCGGCGACGCGCCAACCGGTCCGGGCGTCGGCCGCTGTCTCCGCGGCAAGCAGACAGGGCGCCGATGTCCTCGAATTGTCGCGCCGTCCGGTCGAGCAGGTCGGATTCGCCTGCGACGACCCCCGCGGCGTGGTCGGCGTATAGGCCGACCCAGATGCCGTCGATCTCGGTGCGGAGCGCAGCGAGGGCATCGGCGGCATCCCCTGCGTGTCCGATGCGAACCAGTCCGTGGAGCGCGGACGCCTCGTGCACATGGTCGCCGATTTCTCGGCACCCGCTCGCGGTGGCCCGCAGAATGCGACAAGCATCCTCCTCGTCGCCCTCGGCCATCGCCAGCCAGGCGCGCGCTTCGCCGTCCAGACCTCGGGAGAAGGCGTGGACCACGGCACCGGAGATCGAATCGAGGGCGCGGCGCGCGGCCGCCGGACGACCGAGCATCGCCTCGATCAGCGCGATCATCCGCGCCGATTCCTGCGTGACGAGGTCGTAGGAGAGCTGGTCGGCCAACGCCTCGGCCTCGTGCACCAACTTGAGCGCGCTCGCCAGTCGGCCCGCCTGCATCTGCCGTCGACCCAGCGCCGAGGCGAACGCCATCTGCATCTCGGGCGACCCGATCTCGGCGGCGCGCCGGTACTGCTGCTGCAGCCCGTCGATGCTCTCGAGCAGGCGGCCGGTGTACACCAGATGCTGGTTCGTGGCCGTGCTGGTAGGGATCTGCCACCACCCGAGCCGCGCCCCGTCGCTACCGTTCGCGTCCCGGTGCGCCAGGTCCTGAGCTGCGAGCTGGTGTCGACCGGCTCGCGAGTGCGCAATCGCGCGGGATTCGAACAAGGGATACGCCGCCGCATGGTCGGCCGCGAAGGTGGGCACGGCGAGGTCGAGGGCGGCTCGCTGGGCCTTCCAGGATCATGGCCGCCGTGCACACGCGGGCCGCGACGGCCGCCTGCAGGCCCGGATCCTGCGGTTCGCCCAGGTCCTCGAGGAGACGACGCATCTCCTCCGGCCGGCCGCGACCCTGAGCGATGTCGACCCGCGCCAGCGTCGCCCGCACGCGATTCGACTCGTCCTCGTCACGGCACAGCCGGGCGAAGAGCGCGTCCGCCTCGTCGGGCTTGCCCAGCCGCAGCAGCAGTTGCGCGGTCATCAACTCGGCTTCGAAACCAGCGCCCGCCTCGACCGCGGCCGACGCCAGCCGATGGGCGACATCGAGATCGAGTCGCCAGCGGGCGGCCGTCGCCGCGGTCATCAGATGCTCGGGCGAGGCCCCACCGGCGCGCAGCCGCCACATCGCGACCCGGAGGATGTCGTCGTGCCGGCGGAGACCGGTGGTCTCCACCGCCTGTGCCAACGACCGGCACAGCCGCTGCTCCTGCTCCTCGCTCATCTGCGCGCTGAGCACCTCGCCGTAGAGCGGGTGGGACAGTCGCAGTTCCAGCCTTCGCCCGTGGTCACGGCTGGCGATCAGTCCGACCTCCTCGAGCCGTTCCGCCACCTCGAAGGAGGACAGCAGGTCGAGTTCGCGTGTGCCGAGGGGCTCACCCACCGCCAGCAGGTCGAGCAGCCATCGCTCGGCCGCGGTCAACCGCTCCAGCCGGGCCTGGACGAGCTCGGCGAGTCGGTCCGACGGTCGCGCCGGCCCGACCAGCCGCCACAGGTCGTGTTCGAGCCGCAGCGTTCCGTCGTTCCGTGCCGCCTCGACGAGCTCCCGGAGATAGAGCAGATTTCCCTGGCTCCTGGACGTGAGCGCAGCCAGCGCCGCCCCGTCGATCGGTCCGCCCAACACCGACCCCAGCAGCTGCTCGACCGCGGGCTCCGCCAACTCCGTGAGGTCGACCCGCTCGAGCAGGCGGTCCTTCCACAGCGCCGTCACCGCATCCGGGCGCCCGCTCCCGGGTCCGGATGGTCACGACCAGGAAGGTGGCCCCCGACTGCGCCAACTGATGGACCAACAGCGCCGAGGCGTTGTCCAGCAGGTGGGCATCGTCGATCACGACGAACATACGCTCGGACCCGGCCTGGTCGACCACGTGCTGGACGACGTCCTGCAACAACGTGAACGGGTCGGAACTGCGGAGCGGGACGGCGCCGAGGGCGGAGAGCGCGGAGGTCATCGCCCCCAGCGGCACGTGCGCGGCGCCGGTGGTCCCGGTGGCGACCAGGGTGGGTGTCCCATTGTGCGCGACGCTGCGCCGTAGTTCGGCGGCGAGTCGGCTCTTGCCGACACCGGCCGAGGCCGCGAGAACCACGCCCCGACTGGCCGGGTCCTCCGCCCGCGCACGGATGAAGGCGATCTCCCGGTCCCGCCCGACGAGCGGCCACTCAGCCATACGTCGACGCTAAATTCCGGCGGCACCGCCGCACAGCAGTAGCCACTACCGCGGCGGACCTCAGCAGAAGATCTTGCCGCCCTGGGGTGCGCTGAACTTGTTGTTGGCGACGCCCCACAGGAAGGTGCAGGGCTTGGCGACCGCGTTCTTGCCCTTGGCATAGGTCAGCGGCACGGTCAGGCCGCCCAGGGTCTCGCCCTTCACCGTCCACAGGCCGGCGAAGAGGTCGGCCGAGGTGGGTGTCTCCGGCAGGTTCTTCCCGGCCAGTGCCAGCATCTCCCCGGCCACCCAGGCGAGCATCCCGGTACCGCTCTCACCCACGGTCGGCCCGTAGGTCGCCATCGCGCGCCGGTAGTTCTCGACCGCGGGCAGTCCCTGACCGGCCGCGGGCGACGCGGTCGCCCCGGGCACCAAGGTGTCCTTGAGCGCGGGGATGGACGGCATGTCCTTGGTCGCGTCGAGGCCGAGCAGCATCACCTTCGGCTTGAAACCCTGCACGGCGCAGTCCTGCACCAGCCGAGCGGCGCCGGCGGTGTCCATCAGCAGATAGATCGCGTCGATGTTCGCCTGCTTCATGCGCAGGCACTGACTGGTGTAGCTCGGCGCGACCAGGGACACCTGGTAGTCCTGGGCGATGTACTTGCCCATCGGCGACGCGAGCGTCTTGTCCCGGAAGTAGGTGCACAGCGCGGCCACCTCGAGGCAGTACAGCATCGCCAACTTGGACGTGCCGCCGGAGACCAGGAGCTGCAGGCCGGCCAGGATCTGGTCACCCAGGTGAGAGGTCACGGGGAACGCGGTGGGCGAGGAGTACCAGCCGGGGTCGATGCCGTCACCAAGCATCGGGACGTTCTTGCTGCGCATGTAGCTCTCGAGCTGCGGGAAGCCGAAGAGGTTGATGTTGCCGGCCATCGCCAGGATCTTGTCGCTCTCGACCAGGCGCCGGGCCAGCGTGAGGGTCGTGGCCGGATCGCCCTGGTCGTCCGCGACGATCAGCTTGATGGGGTGCCCGTTCAGGCCGCCCTTCGCGTTCTGGTTCGCGACCCAGGCCTGCATGGTCTTCGGCGCACTCGCGGTCACCGCACCCAGGACTCCGGACCACGGGCCGAGCATGCCGATCTTCACCTCGGATTTGTCGGCCACCTTTGGCGCCGTGGCCGCCGGCGCGGTTGCCGCACTCGGCTTGGCCGCGCCGGGAGTGGCCTCCCCGGTCGTAGGCTTGCCGCCCTTCGTCGCGGAAGCCGTCGATCCGGGCGCCACCGCCGCACCGGGAACTGCCGGTACCGGACCGCTGTCGACCGTGCCGGTCGCGCTCGTGTCCACCGGCGCCACGTCGGCGCCCGCGGTGACCGGCCCGCGCAAGGCCTCGGCGATCTCGGCGTCCGTGGCGCGGCTGCCGCAGCCACTGCCGACGATCAGCACCGCCGTGGCGACCGCGGTGGCGCGAAGCCACCCCGAAGGGCGCTTGTTGGTCTCGGAGGGGCGAGTCCTCATCGGAGCATCCTCACAGGAGATCGATCGGTGCATCGGCATTCAGTCAATGCCCGCTGCGGGCGGCTGGCTGCAGTAATCGCTACGGGCGGGTGGTGCGGGCGGCCAGTTCGGCGTCCACGTCCCGGCTCAGGGCGGCCAGGAAGTCGGCGCGCAGTCGATGGATCGTCGGGTCCGAGGCGTCCGGCGCTTCGGGCCGTCCACAGGGCGGCTGCCACCGCATCGCAGGTCGTCAACGCGCGGTCACGGCGTTCCTGCGGGCTGGTGTCTTCGCCGGTTGCGGCCTCCGCCCCACGCTCCGTCGCCAGCTGCACGTGCCAGCCGGCTGCCGCCTCTCCAGCCGGGCGGTCGGCTCGCACCGTCCAGGCAGCGTCTTCGACCACGCGCGGACCGAGTTCACCGAGTATTCCGATCGCGGCGACGAGGACAGAGCGGCCGTAGTCGTCGTCCTCGGCCAACCGGGGCAGGACACAGGTGCGCAGTTCCTCGCGCACCAGGTTCAATGCCGCGCTCGGGCTGATCACGAGACCTCCCGCAGGGTGTCGAGGAGCAACTGACGCATCGTCGGAAGTGTGTAGCTCCAGCGAAGAAGGCGCAGATCGGAACTCACGCCGTGCGTGACGTTGTGCGCCGCGTTGACCCAGCCCACCGCGTTCATGGTCTGGAAGTAGACCTGCCAGAACTGGATGGCGTCCCACCGCACCGCGCGGCCGGCGTGCTCCTCGTACAGCGCGACGAGTCGATCCGGCTCGAGGATGTAGCTCGCCAGGGGCGAACCCATCCGGTTGGAAGGCGCGAGCACCCACGCGAGGTCCATCATCGGGTCGCCGGGTGCTGCGAGTTCCCAGTCGAGGACGCCGGTGATCGCCACCCTCGCCGAAGAGCAGGTTGCCGGTCCGGTAGTCGCCGTGGACGAGCACCGTTTCCGCCGCGGCGGGTGCGTGGGCGCGCAGCCAGCCGAGGGCGTAGGTCAGGATCGGCTCGGGGCCGGCCGGGTGGGCCTCGAGCGTGGCCTCCAGGGTCGCGACGCGGTCGACGGCGCTCCGGTCCGGGTCCGACCGTTCGAGCCCGAGGCCCTTCCAGTCGACGGCGTGGATCTCAGCCAGCAGCGCAGCGAAACGCACGCCCAGCGGGCCCTCGCCGGCCTTGCGCAGGAAGTCGCGACCGGACGGCGACCACGGGATCGGCGCCTCGTCCGGCCAGACGGCTCATTCCGATGGTCGCGCCTGCGAGCTGATCACCATCCGGGTCGTACCAGAGCGGGAGCGGCGCCGGTACGGTCGTGGATTCCAGCGCCTGCAGCGTCCGGAAGTGCCGCTGCGGGTCGGTCAGCGCGCGAAGGATCCCGTCGCGGCGATACCGGCGGATCGGCGACCTGTGCGTCGACCCGCGGGAGTCGAGCGCGTCGACCAGGATCGTGTCGTCGGACATGCCCTGGCCGGCCACGCGCACCGACCGGAGCTCAAGCCCCGCCCTGTCGGCCAGCCGCTCCTCCAAGTAAGCGGTGAGCGCAGCGACCGAGATGCCGGGCAGTACCTGCCGACCGGCCGTGCGGGATTCCAGGCGAGCGGTCATGACCGGAGGCTCCCGCGAACCGCAGGCCGGGCCAGCCGTAGTCGCTACTGCTCCTGGGCCGCCGGGTCGGCCGGGCCGGCGAGGACATGGGCGGCGAGGTCCTCGCGCCGCCGGATGCCGAGCTTGTAGTAGATGCTCTGCAGACGGGCCTCGACGGTACGGACCGACAGCCCGAGCCGTTCAGCGATGACCTTGTTGGCATGACCGGCCGCCGCGTAGCGGGCCGTCTCCTGTTCCGCCGGCGTCAACTGCTCACGCACGGACAAACCCTGCAGCGCCGGGGTCTGCGCGCCTTCGCACTGTTCGGCGAGTTCTGCCGCCCGCCGTGTCGCGCCCGCAGCCCGCCGGGAGTCACCTGCACGCTGCCACAGCATGCTGGCATCGCCTGAGGCCTCCGCCGCGAGCAACAGCGCGCCCATGCGCTCGAAGTCCTCGCTGATCTGCGCCACACCCACCGCGTCGGAAGCAGCCAGGGCAGCGCCGTGACGGGCGTACAAGGTCACCCAGGGGTTGTCGACGTCGGCGCTCAGCTCCGTCAGCAGGACGACCGCCTGCTTCGCGTGACCGATGCGCACCAGGCCGTGCAGCGCACCGGCGGCCGCGAGCAGGTCACCGCTGTCACGGCAGTTTTGCGCGGTCCGGAGAAAGACTTCACGAGCCTGCAGCGGATCCCCCTCGGCGAGAGCAGTCCAGCCGGCAGCCTGGCCCATCAGCCCCGCGGTGAACCCGTTCGATCCGATGCCGGCCCGCTCGTTCGCGCCCAGTGCCTCACGGGCCTCCGCGGGCCGCTGACACTGCGCGTGGATCAGCGCGAGGAGCGGGGTCGCGTGGGCCCAGCACACGTCGTACCCCAGCTGCTCGCACAGCGCGATCGCCTCGTGGGTGACCTTCTCGGCCTTGGCCAGCTTCCCCTCGCGAAGGTGATGACTGCCCAGCTGCCAGGCCGCGAAGAGCTGCATCTCGGCCGAACCGCGGGCCAGCCCGTCCTCGTACTGGCGGCGACACAGCTCGATGCTCTCGGCCAGGCGGCCGCTGTTGGCCACCACCTCACTGAGGGTCGCTTCGTGGGCGAACCGCCACCACCCGAGGTCCCCGGCCGCCCGCGCGCTGGTTTCGACCCGGTCGATCTCCGCATCGGCGAGGCCAGATTGCCCCATCCGGCTGAAACAGATCGCACGACCGAGGCGGGCGGCGACCATCGCCGCGGTCTGTCCCTCGTCGATCGTGGGGACGGGAACATCGACCGCGGCCCGCGGACCGGCGAGCAACAAGGTGTTGATCACGCCGAGACCCTGGCGGGCCGCCTCCAGCTCGGGATCCGGCGAGCCCGCCTGCTCCAGGAGTTGTTTCATCTCCTCGGGGCGGGCCCGCATGTAGGCAATGCGCGCTCGTTCGAGGATGGCGAGCACGTGATCGCGACCCGAGGCGCCGGTGGCGAGTTCGGCGAGCAGCGTGTCCGCCTCGTCGGGTTTTCCGTGCAGCAGGAGCAGCCCCGCCATCAGCAAGGTGGCCTCGTGCCCGGCGCCCGCGGAGCGAGCGGCCGATGCGAGGCGCAGCGCGAGCGGGAGGTCCCACTGCCAGCGGGCCGCGTCCGCGGCCGCGAGCAATTGGTCCGCGCGGCCACCGCCGCCGGCCAGCCGCCAGGTGGCGACGCGGAGTACGTCGTGGCGACGGCGCATGCCAGTCGTCTCGACGACCTCCGCCAGCACCCGCGCCAGCCGCCGGGACTGCAACCCGCTCAGCCGGCTGCGGAGCACGTCACCGTAGATCGGGTGCGCCAGGCGCACCTCGAGGCGTTGTCCGTCGTTCCGGCTCGCGACCAGTGCGAGCGCCTCCAGCCGGTCGGCGACCTCGACGTTCGAGAGAGTGTCCAGCTCGCGGGTACCCAACGGCTCGCCCATCGCCAGCAGTTCCAGCAGCTTGCGTTCACTGCCGTCGAGACGGGTGAGCCGAGCCTCGACGAGTTCGACCAGACGGTCGGAGGGGGCGGACTCCCCGACCAGCCGCCAGAGGCCGTGCTCGTGCCGCAGGCTGCCGTCGGCGAGGCCGGCCGCCACCAGCTCGCGGAGGAAGAGCATGTTGTTCTGGCTGCGCTGGATCAGCGTGGCGAGAGCGGCGCCGTCCACCGGTCCGCCGAGGACACGGGTGAGCAACTCCTCGAGCGCCGCCGGCTCCAGGTCGGGGATGTCCAACCGCTCCAGCAGCCCGTCCTTCCAGAGGTCGGTGATGGCGTCCGGCGCGACTTCCCGTGGGCGCAGCGTCAACAGCAGGAACACCTCGGGGCGCTGCGCGAGCTGGGCGATCAGCGCGGCCGAAGCGATGTCGAGCAGGTGAGCGTCGTCGACGAGCACGCACACCCGGCCCGAACCCGCCTGCGCGACGATGTGGCGTACCGCGTGCGGCATGAACGCGCTCGGTTCGTCGGCCGGCGCATCCACACCCCCGGACGCCGAGAGCATGGAGGCCATGGCTCCGAACGGGACAGCTGCCGCAGCCTGACTCGCGCTGGCGACGAACGTGGTCATCCCCCGGTTCTGCAGCGAACGCAGGCACTCACGGGCCAGCCGGGTCTTGCCCGACCCGGCCGGCGCCACCAGAACCGCACCGGAACGCCGCCGGTCGGCGGCGAGGCGACGGAGCAGCGCCTGCTCGTTGTCGCGCCCCACCAGTGGCCACTCGTTCACCGTACGACGCTACCCCGCGCGCCGAACCCGCAGCACGTAGCGACTACTGCTGACCGCGCGCGTCGGACGAGGTCGACTGCAGTCATCCGAGTACGGAGGCGATCGACGTGACTGTGGCAACCCAGCTCCCTTCCCTGCGCAACAGCGAACGGTTCTTCATCGATGGTGAGTGGGTCGCCCCCTCCTCGACATCATTGATCGACGTCATCGACTCCGGGACGGAGGAGACGTTCTTCCGCGTGGCGGAGGCGCAGGCCGCCGACATGGACCGCGCCATCGGCGCGGCGCGCGAGGCCTTCGACCACGGGCCGTGGCCGCGCCTCTCACCCGCCGAACGGGCGGAGTTCCTGCGCGCGTTCGGCGTCCGGCTGCGCGAGCGGGCGGACGAGATCGCCGAGATCTGGCCGCGGGAGTCGGGCATCCTCGCCCCGCATGCGAAGGGGTCGGTCCCGAAGTCGGCGAACGCCTGGGACTTCTACGCCGATCTGGCCGCCACCTATGCGTTCGAGGACGTCGTGAAGCCCACGTCGGGCGCCTTCGGGCTCCTGGTCCGCGAACCGGTCGGCGTCGTCGGCGCGATCATCCCCTGGAACTCGGCGATCACGATGATCACCTACAAGGTGGCTCCGGCCCTGCTGGCCGGGTGCACCGTCGTGCTCAAGTGCTCGCCCGAGGCTCCCGGCGAGGGTTACGTCTGCGCCGAGATCGCGCGCGAGATCGGGCTTCCGCCCGGTGTCCTGAACGTGGTCACTGCCGATCGGGACGTCTCCGAACTGCTCGTCACCGACCCGCGCGTCGACAAGATCACCTTCACCGGGTCCACCGCCGCGGGGCGCCGGATCGCGAGCCTGTGCGGCGACCGGATCGCCCGCTGCACGTTGGAACTCGGGGGCAAGTCCGCCGCCGTCGTGCTGGACGACGCCGACCTCGCCGCCGCCGCGAAGGCCCTCGCCGCGGCCGAGTGCATCCTGACCGGCCAGGTCTGCTCCTCGCTGACCCGGATCGTGGTCACCCGGGAGCGCCACGACGAACTCGTCGAGGCACTCGCGGACCAGTTCGCCTCCGTGGTCGTCGGCAGCCCCTTCGACCCGCAGTCGCAGATGGGTCCGCTCGCCGCGAGCCGCCACCGCGCCCGGGTCGAGGCTCACATCGCGAACGGAATCGACGAGGGCGCCCGGCTGATCACCGGCGGGAAACGTCCCGCCCATCTCGAGCGGGGCTGGTTCATCGAGCCCACCCTGTTCGGCAACGTCGACAACCGGAGCTCACTCGCGCAGGAGGAGACCTTCGGCCCCGTCCTCAGCGTGATTCCCGCCGCTGACGAGGCCGACGCCGTCCGCCTCGCCAACGACACCATCTACGGACTGAACGCCTCGGTCTTCACCGGCCGACGTCGACCGGGCCCGGGCGGTGGCCGGCCAACTGCGCGCCGGGACCGTCGGCCACAACGCGTTCCGCACCGACTTCGGCATGGCCTTCGGCGGGTTCAAGCAGTCGGGTCTCGGCCGGGAGGGCGGCGTCGAAGGCGTGCTGCCGTTCCTGGAGACGAAGTCCGTGATCCTGGACGGTCCCCCCGGCCCGCCACCGGGCCGGGTGAGGTCGCCGTGACTGCGGGATCCGGAACTCCGGCGTCCACCTCCGCGCCGCTGCCGAGCTCGCTGCGAGGTCCTGATCGTGGGCGCCGGCTTCGGCGGGGTCTACGCCCTCCACCGCCTGCGCGGACTCGGTTTCGACGCCCACGTCGTCGAGGCCGGCGGCGGGGTGGGGGGCACCTGGTACTGGAACCGCTACCCCGGCGCGCGCTGCGACGTCCCGAGCGTCCAGTACTCCTACTCCTTCGACGACGAGCTGCAACAGGACTGGGTCTGGACCGAGCGCTACGCGGCGCAGCCCGAGATCCTCGCCTACATCGAACACGTCGTCGACCGGTTCGGCCTGGCCTCCGGCATCACCCTGAACACCCGGGTGGCCGACGCCGAACTCGACGACGCGGGCAATTCGCTGGACCGTCCGCACCGATTCCGGGCGCGGTCGTGCGCGCGAAGTTCCTGATCGCCGCGGTGGGCGGACTGTCGTCCCCGCAGATCCCGGACTTCCCCGGCATCGAGAGCTTCCAGGGCGAGATCCACCACCCGGGCGCCTGGCCCCACGACGGGGTCGAACTGGCGGGCAAGCGGGTCGGCATCATCGGCACCGGCTCCTCGGGCGTTCAGATGATCCCGCTCGTCGCCGACGAGGCCGAGCATCTGACGGTGTTTCAGCGCACCCCGTGCTACTCCATCCCGGCGGGCAACCGGCCGCTGCCGGCGGAGGAGCTCGCCGAGATCAAGGCGACCTACCCCGAGCTCCGCGAAGCGGGTCTGCGGGCGAGCAACAGCCAGGTGTACCCCACCGAGGGCCGACCGATGATGACGGATCCCCCGGAGCTGCGGCAGGAGGTGCTGCGTCGCTACTGGGAGGACGGCGGGCTGGGCATCGCCCGGGCCTACACCGACACCTCCACGGACCCGGCCGCGGGCGAGTACCTGTCCGCGTTCATCCGGGACCAGATCGGCGAGGTCGTCACCGACCCCGTCAAGCGCGACCTGCTGACTCCGCGGTCCTTCCCGTTCAACGGACGCCGCCCCACGCTGGACACGAACTACTACCGCACCTTCAACCGACCGGACGTCGACCTCGTCGACGTGCGCGAGCACCCGATCCTCGGACTGACCCCGAACGGGCTACGTACCGAAGAGGCCGAGTACGAACTCGACCTCATCGTGTTCGCCACCGGGTACGACGCCATGACCGGTTCGCTGTTCCGGTTGAACGTCTCCGGTCGCAACGGGCTCAGCCTGCGCGACGCCTGGGCCGACGGTCCGCAGACCTTCCTGGGCCTGGCGGTGCACGAGTTCCCGAACTTCTTCGTGATCGCCGGTCCGGGCAGTCCGTCCGTGCTCGCCACCGTGGTCCTCGCCATCGAGCAGCAGGTGGAGTGGCTGGGCGATCTGCTCGTTCATGCCCGCACCGCCGAAGCCGACTCGATCGAGGCGACCCCGGCGGCGCAGGCCGACTGGATGCGTCAGGTCTCCGAGGCGTACGAGAAGTCCGCGTTCAACGGCGTGGACTCGTGGTACGTGGGAGCGAACATCCCGGGCAAGCCGCGCGTGATCCTGCCCTACGCGGGCGGGGCGACCGTGTACCGCGCGGTGTGCGACGAGGTCGCCGCGGCTGGCTACCGGGGCCTGCGGCTGGCGTCCTCCGTCCGCCCCGCGGCCAACGCGTAGGAGCTACACCAGGCGCTCGGCCCGCAGCGCGGACCGGCGCACCTTGCCGGCGTCGTCGCGCAACGGCTGCTCCGTCCGCTCGACCGAGCGGGGCACCTTGTAGGGCGCCAGGCGATCGCGGACGTGGGCCAGAAGTTCCGCGTCCTCCACCGGCTCCGCGAGCTGGACCAGCGCGTGCGGGACCGAACCCAGATCGTCGTGGGGCAGCCCGATCACGCAGCTCGTCCGGACGGAGGGATGCTCGTCGAGCGCCGCCTCGATCTCGGCCGGGTAGACGTTCGCCCCACCGACGACAAACATGTCGGTCCGGCGGTCGGTGATGTAGACGTACCCGTCGGAGTCGAGGCGTCCCATGTCGCCCAGCGACTCCCAGCCGTCGGCCGAGGCTCGGGCTTCCGCGCCGATGTAGCGGTACGGCGACGGGGCGTCGGCACCACGGCGCAGCCAGAGCTCACCGACCAGCCCGGGTTCGAGGGGGCCGCCGTGCTCATCACGGACGTCGATCTCCCCGACGGCGGGGCGTCCCACCGAACCGGGATGGTCGAGCCACTCGTCCCCACGGATCACGCACATGGCCTGACCCTCGGACCCGCCGTACATCTCCCAGATCCGCTCGGCGCCCAGCCAGTCGATCCACGCCCGCTTGAGCCAGGCCGGACACGGCGCGGCCATGTGGAACACGATCTCGACCGAGCGCACGTCGCGGCTCGTCCGCTCGGCGTCCGGCAGCCGCCAGATCCGCTGCATCATCGTCGGCACCAGGTAGCACCAGCCGACCCGGTGCCGCTCGACGAGATCGAGCACCCCGGCCGGGTCGAAGCGCGTCATGAGCACCACGTGGCTTCCGCGCAGGAGGCTGTTGACGGTGATGGAGAACGGCGCGCTGTGCGAGAGCGGTGCCGGCATCAGCACAGTGCCGCCGTACGGCAGACCCATCAGCTTCGCGGCGGTGCTGGCGTCCTCGGCGACCGCGGCCTTGCTCGACACGATCAGTTTCGGTCGGCCGGTGCTGCCTCCACTGGTGATGATCTTCCAGACCGGGGACACCTGCGCCGGCCCGGGTTCGCCCTCGATTCGGACCGTCGCCCGCACCTGGTCCGCCGTGACGGTCGTGCCCTCCGCCCCGGGCTCTCCCACGACCAGGACCGGCGACGCGAGGTCGAGGATCTGCCGCCGTTCCGCCGCGGGCAGCCGGTGCGAGAAGGGCGCCGGCGTGGCGCCGACCCACCAGGTCGCGAACAGCGTCTGCACGAGTTCGACGCAGTTCGGCAGGCCCGACACTGACGACGTCACCGCGTCCCACACCGCGGGCCGCGAAGTCCGCCGCGAGCGCGCGCACGCCGGCGACGAGCTCCCGCTCGGCTGATCGTCCGCTCGTCGCACGTCAATGCGGGACGCTCGGGCTCCGCCCGTGCGAGTGCCTCCAGGGCGGTGCCGAAGGGCGTGCCTACCTCGCGCGTCGTCACTGCTGCCTCCGTCGATGGGGTGCGACATCACGCTAGGAAGCGGGCCGGGCGCGAACACGCGTAAGCGCTACTGGGGCGGCCGAGCCCAGTAGCGATTGCGGTGGGCGCCTGCCGGGCCCGGCTGCAGAGTTCGTCGCATGACGACGACATTCACCTCTCCCGGGCTCACCGATCGCGTGCGTGAGCTACGCGTCACGATGCTCGACTTCATCGACAACGAGGTGTGCCCCGCCGAACACCTCATCGACGCCGGCGGTGAGCAGCGCGCCAAGGTCGTGGCCGAGCTGCGGGCCGAGGCACAGCGCCGGGGCCTGTGGGCGCTCGGACATCCGGTCGCCCTCGGCGGCCAGGGCCTGTCGTTCATGGAGTTCGTGCACCTGAACGAGATCATCGGTCGTTCCGAGCACGGCATGCTCGCCGTCGGCTCCATGACCCAGCACGACACGATCATGTGGGACCGCTACGGGACCGAGGCGCAGAAGGAGCGCTGGCTCACCGGCCTGGTCAACGGCGACTACCCGTGGATCGCCATCGGGCTGACCGAGCCCGACGCCGCGGGGTCCGACCCGACCCAGATGCAGACCACGGCCGTGCTCGACGGCGACGAGTGGGTCGTCAACGGCGCCAAGTGGTTCACCTCCTGGGCCAACCACGCCCCCGCCGTCCTCGTGTGGGCCAAGACCGATCCCGAGGCGCCGCCCCACCGTCAGTTCTCGGCGATCATCGTCCCGACCGACACCCCGGGTTACGAACTCGTCCGCGTGATCCGCACCATGGGCCACGAGGGCGGCAACCACTGCGAGCTGCGTTTCACCGACGTCCGCGTGCCGAAGGACAACCTGTTCGGACCGCGCGGCAACGCCTTCGCGGTCGCCCAGGGCCGGCTGGGGCCCGGCCGCATCTTCCACTGCATGCGCTGGCTCGGTCAGATGCAGCGCGCCTTCGAGCTGATGTGCGAGCGCGCGAGAACGCGCTACGCGCACGGGTCCTACCTGCACGAGAAGGGCGAGATCCGCCGCTACATCGCCGAATCGGCGGCCGACATCCAGGCGCATCGCCTGATGACCCTGGAGGCAGCTCGCGTCGTCGACGAGGGCGGCGACGACCGGGTGGCCATCAGCCTGATCAAGTTCCGCGGCGCGGAGTACCTGCACAACGTCATCGACCGCGCGATCCAGGTGTACGGAGCGATGGGCGTCACCGAGGACACCCCGCTGGCGAAGATGTACCGCGACGCCCGCTACGCCCGCCTCTACGACGGCCCGGACGAAGTGCACCGCATGGTCGTCGCCCGTCGTCTCGTCAAGCCCGGGGCGTCGGCGCCCTGGTCACCTCAGGGAGTGAGCAATGTCTGACGTCGTTGTTGCCGGGGTCGGCATGATCCCCTTCGCCAAGCCGGGCACGTCGGATTCCTACGACGTGATGGGGGAAGCTGCCGCGCGCGCCGCCCTCGTGGACTCCGGTCTGGACTATCAGCGGGTCCAGCACGCGTACGTCGGCTACGTGTACGGCGACTCGACCTCAGGGCAGGCGGCGCTGTACGGCCTCGGCCTGTCCGGCGTGCCGATCGTCAACGTGAACAACAACTGCTCGACCGGCTCGTCCGCCCTGTGGCTGGCGCGCCAGGCCGTCGCCTCCGGCTCGGTGGAGTGCGTGCTCGCACTCGGCTTCGAGCAGATGCGCAAGGGCGCGCTCAACGCGGTGTTCGACGACCGTCCCGACGCACTCGGCCGGACGAACCAGGCGATGGACCGCATCCAGACCCGGACGGAAGCTCCGCAGGCCGCGCAGATGTTCGGCGGCGCGGGAGCCGAGTACGCCGAGCGCTACGGGGTCGACCCGGCGCTGTTCGCGAAGATCTCGGTCAAGGCGCGCCGGCACGCCGCCAACAACCCGTTCGCGGTCTTCCGCAATCTCGTCACCGAGGACGAGGTGCTGAACTCCCCGCAGATCTACGGTCCGCTGACCCGGCTGCAGTGCTGCCCGCCCACCTGCGGCGCCGCGGCCGCGGTCATCTGCAGCGCCGACTTCGCGGCCCGTCACGGCGTCCGGGCACCGGTCCGGATCCGCGCCCAGGCGATGACCACCGACGGTCCCGGCACCTTCGACGACGGCACGTCGATGATGAACCTCGTCGGGTACGGCATGGCCAAGCGCGCGGCCGATCAGGTCTACGAGGAGGCCGGCGTCGACCCCCTGGACATCCGCGTGGCCGAGCTCCACGACTGCTTCTCCACCAACGAGGTCCTCAGCTACGAGTCGCTGGGCCTGGTCGACGAGGGCGGTGCCGAGAAGTTCATCCTGGCCGGCGACAACACCTACGGCGGGCGCGTGGTCACCAATCCGTCGGGCGGTCTGCTGTCCAAGGGACATCCGCTCGGCGCCACCGGCCTCGCGCAGTGCGCGGAGCTGGTGTGGCAACTGCGCGGCGACGCCGGCGCCCGCCAGGTCGAGGGGAACGTTCCGCTCGCCCTGCAGCACAACCTGGGTCTGGGTGGCGCGTGCGTGGTCACCCTGTACGAGCGGATCGGTCGATGAGCTTCGCCCAGGCGGTCGGGCTGTCCACTCCCCCGGTCGAGATGACGGTCGAGCGCGGTCGGCTGCGGTTGTTCGCGCAGTCGATCGGCTGAGACGGACCCCGTGTACACCGACGTCGACGCGGCGCGACGGGCCGGGTTTCCCGACCTGCTCGTGCCCCCGAGCTATCTGTTCGGAGTCGAACTGGACGGGCCCGCACCGACGGGGTGGCTGGATGCGCTCGGCGTCGACCTGCGTGCGCTCCTGCACGGCGAGCAGGAGTTCACCTACCTCTCCCCGGTCTTCGCCGGCGACGTCGTCCAGGCCCGGAGCACCCTCGTCGACACGTACGAGAAGAAGGGCGGCGCCCTGAAGTTCCTCGTGCGCGAGACCGAGGTCACCCGCGGCGGAGAGGTGGTCGCCCGCCTGCGCACGACGCTGGTCGTCCGCGAGCTCGCGACGGCAGGAGAAACGCGATGACCGTCCTCGAGCTGGCCCCGGGCACCACCTTGCCGCCACTACAAGGCCCCACCCTGACGAGAACAGTGCTCGCCCTGTTCGCCGGCGGCTCCGGCGATCTCAACCCGATCCACCTCGACCTCGACGTCGCCCGGTCCGCCGGGCTCGACGACGTGTTCGCGCAGGGCATGCTCTCGATGGCCGTGCTCGGTCGTCTGCTGACCGGGTGGACCGATCAGCGCAACCTGCGGTCCTTCCGCGTGCGCTTCGCGTCGATCACCCCGGTCAACGCGGAGCCGCTCTGCACCGGAACCGTGGTCGCCGTCGACGAGGTCGACGGCGAACGGCGCGCCACGATCGAACTCGCCGTGACCCTGGCCGACGGGACCGTCACCCTCACCGGTGACGCCGTCGTCGCCCTCCCCTGAACGCAATCGGACCAAGGAGCAACTCGTGGGAAAGCTCGACGGCAAGGTGGCAATCGTCTCCGGCTCCGGTCGCGGGATCGGGCGGGAGATCGCGCTCAAGCTCGCCTCTGACGGTGCGTCAGTCGTGGTCAACGATCTGGACGCCGAACCGGCCAAGGACACGGTGGCCACGATCGAGGCGGCCGGCGGCCAAGCGGTCGCCTGCGTCGGAAGTGTGACCGAGTCGGGTTTCGCCGAGCGGTTCGTACAGACCGGGGTGGATGCCTTCGGCGGCCTCGACATCATCGTCAACAACGCCGGCTACACCTGGGACTCCGTCATCCAGAAGATGACGGACGAGCAGTGGGACGCGATCCTCAACCTGCACCTCAAGGCGCCGTTCCAGATCCTGCGGGCCGCGCAGCCCGTGATCTCCCGCGCCGTCAAGGCGGCGCAGCAGGCCGGCGAGCCGGTGCCGTGCCGCAAGGTCGTGAACATCTCCTCGGTCGCGGGCCTGGGCGGCAACGTCGGCCAGAGCAACTACGCGGCGGCCAAGGCCGGGGTCGTGGGACTGACGAAGACCCTGGCCAAGGAGTGGGGCCGGTACAACGTGACGGTGAACGCCGTCGCGTACGGCTTCATCCTGACCCGCCTGACCGAGGTGGCCGCCGGGGGCGCGACGCTGGAGGTCGACGGTCGCGACCTCAAGGTCGGCGTCAACCCGGAGTTCCTGGAGCAGGCCAAGACGCTCATTCCGCTCGGACGGCCGGGGACTCCGGCCGAGGCAGCCGGCGCCGCGTACCTGTTCTGCCAGCCGGAGTCCGACTACGTCAGCGGCGAGGTTCTCCTCTGCGGCGGGGGCTACCGGATCTGACATGGAGCGCGAGTTCGCTGCTCTGCTCGATCAGATGCCGCGGGTCGACCTGGCGGACCTGCCGGCCTTCCGCCGGCTCCTGGCCGCCCGGCCTGCGCGGGCGCTGACCACGCGACCTGACGTGGAGACCCGGCACCTGACGGTGCCGGGTCTCGGCGTGCCGGTCCGGGTCTATCTCCCGCTCAACCGAGCGACGCCGTCACCGGGGCTCGTCTATTGCCACGGCGGCGGTTTCGTCGTCGGCAGCCTCGACAGCGACCACGAGCGCTGCCTTCGGCTCGCCACGGAGGCCGGCGTGGTCGTGGTCTCGCCGGACTACCGGCTGGCTCCGGAACACCCGTACCCCGCCGGACTGGACGACTGTGCGGCCGCGCTCACCTGGCTGTACGAGCGCGCGCCCGAGCTCGGAGTCGATCGGGCCTGCCTCGCCCTCGGCGGCACCAGCGCCGGCGGCGCCCTGGCGGCGGGCGTCGCCCTGCGGACGCGGGACGAGGGCGGCCCGGACCTCCGTCTGCTGCTGCTGTCGTGCCCGGTAGCCGACAGCTCCTTGAGCGGCGCCTCGATCCAGCAGTTCTGGGACTCCCCCGGCTGGAACGGCGAATGCACCGCACGCATGTGGAAGCACTACCTACCTGACGGGGCAGCTCCGTACGCAGCTCCGGCCCGTGTCGCGTCCCTCGCCGGCCTGCCGCCCACCGAGATCATCGTGGCCGACCTGGATCCCCTCCGGGACGAAGGGCTGCTGCTCGGCCGCAACCTCGCGCGCGACGGCGTGCCGGTGAGGGTTCATCACTTTGCCGGCGTGCCCCACGGCTTCGACACGCTGCTCCCCAAGGCCGAGGCATCCATCCGGGCCGTCGCGACGCAGGTCCGCGCCCTGTCGGCGCTCAGCCGAAGGCGCTGACGAGGGTCCAGCGCCTGGAGACCCGGCGACTCAGGGTCCAACAGTGTCCGCGCATGTCCGCCACGGAGTGTCGCGAGAATCTGCTGACATTCTGCTGACAAACGACGCAAGAGCCCCGATCGCCGTGGTGGCGATCAGGGCTCTGACCTGCACTTACGTAGTAGCGGGGGTAGGATTTGAACCTACGACCTCTGGGTTATGAGCCGAAATTTCGGTCGAAATTGCACACACCCATGTAGGTGTGACCCAACCGCGTTTCTGCAGGTCAGAGCCGCTTTCTTGTCCAAGGCCGTCCACCGGCATCCACCTTTGTCCGCACAAGGTTGCGGTCAACTGCGGTCAACGGGGATCGCGCGGTTGTGGCGGAGGTGTCGGCATGCCGTGGGTGAGGAAGCGCCCAGGCACTTCCGGCGGCCCCACTCGTTTCACCGCGTTCTATCGCGATCCGGCGGGCCGGACGCTCGGCCGGGACGTTCGGGACCGAGCGGGAGGCCCGCCGCGCGGAGAGCCGCGTCGAGAACGGGCCCTGGTACGACCGGACCTTGGGCAAGGTGTGGCACATTCACACCACACCGCGCACAGGTCGAGCAAGGCTCCCGCGCACCGACTCGTAGGACACCGAGGTGAAGCGCGGATCGGTTGTCACGCCGCTGACCCCTCCGCGCTTCGACGCGAGGCCTGGCATTCTGCCGGGCGACACTCCACCATCATCAGCACCACGATCACCGGGCCACGACAGCCGCCCGTGAACCGCTACCGTCAGCGGCGGTCCAGCGCGGCCCGCAACGGACCCTGACGGATCGTCAGCTTGGGGAGGGGAGCCATCTCAAGATCTGGCACTACTGACCCACTCACACAGCACCACTGGCCGACCGAAGCCAGCCGCACGTTCTCAGTTGCCGACGCAGTAGTCCAAGATTCCGAACCCATACTCCTCTTGCTCGTTCCGAGGCGGCATGAGGCTGGCGAAGGCGGGTAGAGGCGGCCGATGGGCTTATTACTGTCCTGGTGATCGTCGGAATCGTCCAACTGATCCAGGGTCAGATTCTCTGGGGCATCGTGGTGATCATCGTCGGGTCGGGTGTGGGACCCGGCGGCTTCATCTTTGTTCAAGTCGCGCCGGGGATAGGCCTCAGCGTCCTCCATCTGGGCGCGGTCCGCCTCGAGTTCCCCACGGGTCGCCCGTCTTGTGCCGGCATACGCCGGACGGGAGCGGGTAGCTTCGCCCATCCGCCGCTGCCGGCGCCGGGCTTGCACCCAGACCGGGGGACACGATGACCGACCGTGAGAGCGGCCAGAGCGGCCGAGAGCGAGGAGACCCGGGCGCTGGCTGGTGGAAGCCGTCGCGCGCGGAGAACTCGACCTCCCACTTCCCGGTTCCGGCCGTACGTTGGAACGCTTCGGGCGCCTGGCGTCCCTGGCCTCGGTGGATGTGTCCAGAGCCCGGCTCGCCGAAGGTCACGTCGATGCGATCGCTATCCTCGCCGAACTCGGTGCCGACCCCAACCCGGCCAGGTGTGGGGCGTGTGGGCAGCGCGCCCGGACTCCGTGCGTGCGCACCGCACGGGCGGGCGGTGGCAGCTGACCGGACGCCGGGCCTGGTGCTCAGGCGCAGGCACGTGCACGCGCGCCCTGGTCGCCGCCGCCGATGACGATGGCGTGCGCCTGTTCGTTCTCGATCCGGCCGATCCCGGTGCGCACATCGTCCCCGGGTCCTGGCCGGCGCTGGGTATGGCCGGCACCGACAGCCGAACCATCGACCTGCACAGCGCAACCGCGACCGCGGTGGGCCCCGTGGGTGTGTACACCGGCCGCGCGGGCTTCTGGCACGGCGCGATGGGGGTGGCGGCGTGCTGGTACGGGGGAGCCGTCGGAGTCGCGCGGTTCCTGCTGAACGCGGCGGGTTCGCGGCCGGGAACCGGGACCGAGGAAAGCATCGACCCGGGTGTGCTGGCGCATCTCGGGGCGGTCGACGCCGCGTTGCACGCGGCGCGGGCCACGTTGATCGACGCCGCGGCGCAGATCGACGCAGACCCGCACGCAAACGCGGCCCGCCTGGCTGCCCAGGTGCGTGCCGGCGTCGAAGCCGCAGCCGACGACGTGCTGACGCGCGTCGGGCGGGCGACCGGAGCCGGCCCGCTGTGCCACGACCGGGAGCACGGCCGGCGGGTGACGGATCTGACGGTGTACCTGCGGCAGAGTCATGCCGAACGCGATCTGGCGCAGCTCGGCACCCTTGCGGTGGCCCAGCTCGATCCGACGTCGGCATGGACCCTGCCCGCGTCAGGGTGGGCTGGAGAACCGGTCGGGTTGCCCAGGGGAATGGCCCGATCCGGAAGCGCGGCGTGATCGACCTGCAGGCGACCGGCACCCCGGAACCATGGTGGCGGGACTGGCTCGCGACCGACCCCTTCCCCGCCCTGTCCATCCCACCGCAGACGCGGGTGGTGATCGTCTCCCCCCACCCCGACGACGAGTCCCTTGCCCTCGGCGCGTTGATCGCCGCCCACGACCGCTGCGTGCTCGTCGCCGTGACCGATGGCGAATCGTCCCATCCGAACTCGCGGATTCTGCGCCCCGCGGAGCTCGCCGAGCGCAGGCGCGCCGAACGCCGCGAAGCCCTGGCCCGCCTCGGGCGCGCGGACCTGCCACGGACGCTCCTGGGCCTACGGGACGGCGCCGTGGCCGCACACCGTCTGCGGGACCAGCTGATCGACCTGCTGCGCCCGGGTGACGTGTGCCTGGCGACCTGGCGCCTCGACGGGCACCCCGACCACGAGGCCGTGGGTCGCGCCGCGGCCGAGGCGGCCCGTTGCGTGGGCGTCCCGTTGTGGGAGTACCCGGTGTGGACCTGGCACTGGGCCCTTCCCGCGGACCCGCGCGTGCCGTGGCACCGGGCCCGCGCTCTGCACCTGACCGAGTCCCTATGGTCGCGCAAACAGCACGCCCTCGAGGCCTTCCGAACCCAGATCGCCCCGCTCGGCCCTGCTCCGGAGGAGGCCGCCGTGCTGCCCCCGCGGGTACTGGAGCATTTTCGCCGCACCGTCGAGATCGTCTTCGTCGAAGCCGCCGGTCCCGATCAGGTTCAGGCGTCCCCGACCGCGCACCCGGCGGCCCGATGAGCCTGCCGACGGACTACTTCGAGCGCATCTACGCCGCGCAGGCCGACCCGTGGGGGTTCCGCAGCCGCTGGTACGAGCGACGTAAGTATGCCCTCACCGTGGCGGCCCTGCCCCGCGAGCGCTACCGGCGCGCGTTCGAGCCGGGGTGCTCGGTCGGCGTGCTCACCGAACAACTCGCGGGCCGCTGCGACCACCTGCTGGCACTCGACCCGGTGGCCCGGGCGGTCCATGCCGCGCGCGAAGCCGCCGCTCACCACCCGCACGTACGGGTTCAGGTCGGTGCGATCCCCGGCGACTGGCCCGAAGACCGCTTCGACCTCATCGTGCTCTCGGAGGTCGGGTACTACCTCGCCCCGGCGCAGCTGCCGCCCTTGGCGAACCGCATCGTCGGCTCGCTCGAGCCGGACGGCGACGTGGTCGCGGTGCACTGGCGCCCGGACGTGGCCGATTACCCGTCGACCGCGGAGCAGGTCCACGGAGCGCTTCACGGCCGGCCGGAGCTGAATCCACTGCTCCGCCACGAGGAGGGAGATTTCCTACTGGAGGTCTTCCGGCGCGGACCGGCACTGTCGGTCGCCCAGGCGGAGGGGCTGCGATGAGCTCAGCCGCGGACCGTTCTCGTCGAGTCCACCGGGTCGCCGTCGTTGTTCCCGCCCACAACGAGCGCGCCCTGCTGCCCGACTGCCTACGTTCGCTGTGCCGCGCCGCCGCCGACAGCCCGGTTCCGGTGGAGGTCATCGTGGTCGCCGACGCCTGCACCGACGGCACCCAACTGGCGGTCCACGTCTTGGCACCCGACCTTGAGCCGCGGCCCTCGGTCGTCGCGGTGGCGCTACGCAATGTCGGCGCTGCCCGGGCCGCGGGCGTCGCAACGGCGCTGGATCGCACTGGTCCCCACGGCCTGTGGATCGCCTCGACCGATGCCGACACCGTGGTCCCGGCTCACTGGCTCTCCGGCCAGCTCGCCCACGCCGAACGCGGGGCGGACCTGGTGCTGGGAACCGTGGGGGCTCGGGACTGGCACGGCTGGCCACCAGCACTCGCCGCGGAATACGAGCGTCGCTACGACAGCATGCTCAGCGCCGGCGGCCACCCTCATGTTCACGGCGCCAACCTGGGCGTGAGTGCCGCCCGCTATCTCGCCGCCGGTGGATTCCCTCCCGTACCGGCCCACGAGGATGTCGCCTTGGTGGCGGCGATTCGACGGTCGGGCGGACGCATCGTCACCGCAGTGGACCTTCCGGTCTTCACCAGTACGCGCCGCTCCACCCGGGCTCCTGCGGGATTCGGCGCCCACCTGCGCCGGCTCGCCGCCGAGGTCTGCCGAGTGCCGCTCTCCACCGGCGCCTGAGCGGGAGGCTCCGGTCGGACAGACCGCTTCCGGCCCTGGGTCTGACCCCCGGACGTGGTCGGCTCCGCCGCCGACTTCCGCGAGCGCGCTCCGTAACCGTCAGCGCTCGCGCCGTCCGGCCAACGCCCGCTCCACGCGATCCGCACGCGCGGCCAGGTGCATCCGCTCGTCCCCGTCGAAGCTCTGGTCGGCGATGGTGGCCCGCAGGCGGTCGAGTTGCCCGACGACGACGGACTGCTCGCCCGGGTCCACGTGCCAGGCCAGTTCGGCCAGCAGATCCAGCAGCCGGCTCAGGACCTCCGGATCACTCGCCCCGTAGCGCCGCGGCCCGCTGACCACGAGATCCAGCAGGTCGTGCAGGTCGGGACGCCGAAGCAACGCCAGCAGGGTCCCGTCCTGGTCCTGCAGCTGGTGCGCTCCGAGATCCCGGCCGGCCAGCTCGCACAGCAGCGCGGAGGAATGTCCCAGCGCGTGCACGGCGGTCGTCGGGTCGTTCACCCCCGGCGACAGCGCCTTGACCGCGACATCAGCGAGCTGGCGCAACCCGAAGCCGACGTCCTGGGCCGCGGTGCGCTCGAACCCGGTCGTGACGGCCTTCCCGACCTCCGCGAGCAGGCGCTCACGGGTCTCGTCGGGGAAGCTTCCGCCCCCGCGGGGCCACGCCTGGCCTAGCGGAGTTCCGGCGATCAGCGAGCTGCCCGGGAAGCGGTGCACCACGACGACGGCCCGGGCCTGCGCCGCCGCGGCCGTCAACGCCGCCTCGTCGATCCGGACCAGGAACCCCGAACTCCCGGCCAGGAGCACGCACGCGCCCGGCCCGGGCGCGGGCTCGGCAACCTTCGGAGCCTCCCCCCGCTCGGGCAGGACCCGCCGCAAGGTATCCACGGCCTCGGCGTGAACATCGCGGAGCATCGTCTCCACCCGGATCTGACGGGCCAGGTGGGCGAGGAACAGGACCAGCGTCGCGACACTGGCCAGGGCGAGCAGCAGAGCGAGAACGACCGACAGCTGAGGGACGAACGGATCTTGTGAGTCGTCCCCCGTCCTGACGGTACGCAGGACGACGAGCGCGAAAGTGAAGGTGGCCAGGAACAGCGCGAGCGTGCCGTGCACGAATCCGTCGCGACTGAACGTCCGCAGCAGGCGCGGTGAGTATTGGCTACTGGCCAACTGAAGCGTGACCACCGTCAGTGAGAACGTCAGCGACGTCACGGTGATCAAGGAGGCGGCGATGGACTGAAGAACCCCACGGGCCGCATCTGACCCGCCGTCAAACAGGTACTCCGTCAGCCACCGCGGGAGATCGTCGTCGATGCGGGCATCGAGCCGGGGCAAAGCAACCCCGGCAACCACGGCGACCAGGACGCCGAGGATCGGCAATGGCCAGAGCTGGGTCCGCACCGCATCGCGTACCGCCTCGGTCCGGTTCGCCATATTGCACTCCGTCCGACCGGCCGGACCACCGCGTCGCCTGCCGGCCAGGCACATCGTCGCGGCCGGGCGCTGCAGCCCGGCATAACACCACGAGGGCAGGGTAGTTCGCCCACGACAACGCCGCGGCTCTGCGGCGCCGCCCGAACGCCGACGACGACGACGGCGAACGCATGAGTTCTCGCCTTCACCCGCGCAGCCGATCTTCCCCGGTGAACCCCTGTCACGGTTGTCCAGCACCGATTGCACCTGGCCTACCGCGCTAACTCTGCAGATTTAGCGTGGCTGGCAGCGCGGCCGGCCCGGGAACTGCGCCAGCATCATCGCCACATCGCCGTCCACCCGAATCGGCGGCGTCGCCGCCGGAAGTCAATCCGGAGAAAAATCGTGCCGAGTATGAGCAGCACGTCGCGGGCGTCGACGGCCTGCTTTCCACCCGATTCCCGATCGGCCCGCGCTGAGGGATCTCAAAGGGGTTCCCGCGCTCCCGCCGATCCCTGGCCGGGTGATCGCGAGCCCCGAAACCGCCGCTGCCGAATACATTGCGCCGGCGGGCGATGTCGCGCCACGCTCGGGCGCGCCAGGTGAAGGTCGCCGTGATCGGAGCGAGCGGGTTCGTGGGCAGCCGCTTGGTGCCCGTGCTGGTCGAGCGCGGGCACGACGTGGCGGCTCTTACCCGCCGGCCTGCCGAATACCGCGGACCAGCAGACCCCGTGCTTCGCCGACCTCGACGACCACGACAGCCTCGTGCAGGCGCTGTCCAAGCGCCCACGTGGTGTACCTGCTGGCCCACTCCCTGGGCACGGATTCCTTCGCCGAACGCGAGGCCAGACAGGGCGAGTCGCTGCGGGACGCCGCTGCGGAGGCGGGGCTGGACCTGATCGTCTTTCTCGGTGGTCTGGGCCAGGACGGGGACGATCTGTCCCCGCACCTGCAGAGCCGGCGCCGCGTGGAGGAGATTCTCCGCACCGGGTCCGTGCAGGTCACGGTGGTGCGCTCGGGAATCATCCTGGGCGCCGGAAGCGCCGCGTGGGAGATGCTGCGCCAACTCGTCGAGGTGCTGCCGATCACCATCTCCGACCCACGCGCAGGCACCCTCACCCAGCCCATCGCCGTCAGCGACGCTGTCGCTTACCTGGCCGACGTGATCGATCACGACTCCTGCCGCGGCCTGACGTTGGAGATCGGCGGGGCGGACGTCCTCGCCTACCACCAGATGCCCGAGCGTTTCGCCGCCCTGACCAGCCGGACCCGGCTGCGGGTACGCGTTCCCTGGTTGCCGAATGCGGTCGCGGCCGCCGGCGTCGAACTGCTGACCGACGTGGACGGGTCCACGGCCCAGGATCTGCTCGGTTCCATGGGTACCGAGGCCGTGGTGACGGACCCTAAGATTCACGACCTGCTCCCCCGCACCGTGCTGGGCTTCGACGACGCGGTGCGGGCCGCGCTCGCCGAAGGCCGGCCCCGGTCCAGGTGGGCGGCCACGATGTCCGCGGCACGCACCGTGTGCTCCGGGCGCTTCCTCGGCTGGCCGGTCAGGAAGCTACGCCGCGCACCGAACTGACGGGGCCGCGGTCAGGAGCGGCCGGCCACCACCGGCAATGGGGGCGGGAACAGGGGCGGCAGGTAGCGCAGCACGAGCGCCGACCAGGTGAGGTGCGTGAGCAAAGGAGCCTGCACCCCGCCGGTGAGTTTGCGCTCCACCCCGAACAAGGTGCCCATCGCCACGGACGCGAGCACCAGCGCGGGGTTTCTCGACGCCGCCGTCACCGTGGCGTACACCACGGTCGAGGACAGCACCGGCGCCGAGGTGCCGACCGCGTCGTAGACCGCACCGCGGAAGAACAATTCCTCCGCCGCCCCATTCAGCAGCGTGGTGGCGAACACCAGGCGGCTCGACCCCCGGTGTTCGTACGACAGCACCGAGGTCAGCGCCCGGTTCAGGGCGGGAATCTCACGGGCGATCAGCGCGGCTCCGACGAAGGCGCCGGCCGCGCCTGCGCCCAGGGCGACCGGGACCGCCACCGGGGTGACACCGGCCCGCACGCGTACCGGGCTCGCGGGCCTGGCTGTCCAGGCCCCGGCGATCCAGGTTCCGGCGAGGGCGAACGTGAATCCGTAGAAGGTCCGCGATCCCGGGCGCGCTGCGAACGAGGCACCGAGCAGGCCGGTGCCCGCCGCGCTCCAGATCAGGGCGCGCCGGCGCCGCCCGGTTCGCCCGGCGGCGGCGGTCACCGGGCTCGCCTTGCCTTGGCCCGATCTCCCAGGGCAGTCAGAACGGCTGCGTCGTAGTCCATCGGCTGGAACGGGACGAGCTCCCGGATGCTGTCATCGCGCACGATCACCTCATTGGCCATCGAGTCGATCAGGGACCGGCCGGTTCGGGTGTCCACGTCCGTGACCAGTGCCAGCCAGCGGGATGACAGACCCGGCGACAGCAGGGGAACCGGCAGAATCTTCAAAATCCGGCCCTCGATCTCGGCCACGCGGCGCAGCATCTCCACGTAGGCCAGCACGTCCGGTCCTCCGACGTCGAACGCGCGCCCCGCGGCCGCCGGCAGGCGGAGCACGCCGACCAGGTAGCGCACCATGTCGGCCAGGGCGATCGGCTGGGTCCTGGTCCGCACCCACCGCGGGGTGATCATCACGGGAAGGTGTTCCACCAGCTGCCGGGTGATCTCCCACGAGATACCGCCATGGCCCACCACGATCCCGGCCCGCAGCGTGGTGACCGGCACGGCGCGCGCGGCCAGCAGCCGCTCGACCTCACGACGACTGCGCAGGTGCGCGGACAGGTCGTCCGCGTCGTCGCCAAGCCCTCCCAGGTACACGATCCGATCGAGTCCGCAGCTCTCGGCGGCCGCCGCGAAGTTCCGGGCCGCCTCGGCGTCCCGCCGCTCGAAGTCCGACTCGGCCAGCGAGTGCACCAGGTAGTAGGCGGCGTCGCAGCCCTCCAGCGCCGATGCCAGCGATGCCGCGTCCGCCACCTCGGCCCGCACGGGCTCCCCCACGCCGCGGTACCGCTCCGGGGAGCGGGTAAGCGCCCGTACCGTGTGCCCCGCCGCCAGCAGCGCCGGGCACAGGGTGCGGCCGACGAACCCGGAGGCGCCGGCCACCGCCACGGTGAGGCCAGATGAGTCGGTCACCACGCCACCGTAACCCTCCGCGAACCGCCGCCGCTTGGGCCCACTGCCACTCGGCGGCTCTCGCCTGACGCGAGGTCATGTGCGGCCGCGCACCGCCGGCGGGCTAAACGATCGCGGAGCTCCGTCGCGGGCCGGACGGCGCGACACCTGTCCGGCGCGCGGGTCAGGGCACCCTGACGGCGACGATGGCGATGTCGTCGCGCGTGTTCCCGCTCTGGAAGTCGACCACGTCCTGCAAGCACACGCCAGCGCGACGCCGCTCGGTCCGCTGCCGTCCGCACGGTCCGTCTCGGCGTGTCGCCGAAGTTTGCCTACATTCTGCCTACATCACGAGTGAGGGCCACGATCACATGCTCGTGATCATGGCCCTGACCTGCACTTACGTAGTAGCGGGGGTAGGATTTGAACCTACGACCTCTGGGTTATGAGCCCAGCGAGCTACCGAACTGCTCCACCCCGCGTCGGTGTGCCCTCAGGTTATCGGGGGCGCGCACCACGCTGCAAATCGGTTGACGAAGCCTTGAACGGCCGGGACGTCCGAACCGGCGAGCGTGATAGCTCACGGATGGTTCGGACGTCCCGGGATATCAAGCGGCCGCGCTAGGTGTCCTCGGCCGGCGGGGTCGGTTCGGGTGGTGCCGGCGTCGGCGCTGGAGCCGCCGGGGTCGGGGTCGGGACGGTGGCATTGGCGTTGCCGCCGGCCCGCCGGTTCTGCAAGTCGCCGCGCGCTCCAGCGCGGCTTCGAGCCTGTCCTGCTGCCTTGCCGTACTCGGCGAAGTTGCCCTTGCCGAGAGCGGCCTGACCGTCGGCGTAGGCCTTCTGCGCGTCGGCGATCGCGTCGGCGAGCTGGGCGTTGGTGTTCTGACCCCCGGTGCCGGGGTTTTGCCCGCCGTTGCTCGGGGTCTCGGTCCGGCGTCGTGACGCCGGAGTCGCCTTCGAAGACCTTGTCGAGGGCCTCTCCGAGCGTGCGCCGCGATCGCGATGTTGTCACCGAAGGAGACGATGACCTGCTGCAGCAACGGGAACGAGGTGCCCGTCGCCGCCTGCACGTACAGCGGTTCGACGTAGAGCAGACCGCCGCCGACGGGAAGAGTCAGCAGGTTCCCGAACGTGACCTTGTTACCGACCCGCAACGGGCAGCACGACGTCGTTGACCGCGGGGTCGGCCTTGATCGCGTTCTGCACCTGTCTGGGACCGGGCACCGTGGTATTTCGTGGTAACTGCAGCACACGGATCTTGCCGTAGTCCGGCCCGGGCGTCGCGTTCACCGCCATGAACGCGGCCAGCTGTTGTCGCTGGTTCGGTTCGAAGGCCGTCGTCAGCGAGAACGACGGCGCCGTCTGGCCCGGCATCTGCAGCGTCAGGTAGTACGGCGGCTGCGCCTCGGTGTCGGTGCTGACTCCGAGCGCGGCTCTGACTGTCGCCGGTGCCCGGGTCGCGGGGCACCTGCCAGAAGTCGGCGCGGCCGTAGAAGGTCTCGGCGTCGGTGACGTGGTAACGGGCCATCAGTTCCCGCTGGACCTTGAACAGGTCCTCCGGGTAACGGAAGTGGCTCAGCAGCGACGGCGGGATCTCGGAGCGGTCCTTGACCATGCCCGGGAACGCCTTCTTCCACGTCTTGAGGACCGGGTCCTGCGTCGTCCCAGGTGTAGAGGCTGACAGTGCCGTCGTAGGCATCGACCGTGGCCTTGACCGAGTTGCGGATGTAGTTGACCTCGTCGCGTGGCGCGATCACCCGCCGTTCCGCGGTGGTCAGCGTGGTCTCGGTCGCCTCGCCCAGCGTCGTGCGGCTGGCGTAGGGGTAGTTGGCGCTGGTGGTGTAGCCGTCGACGATCCATCGGATGCGGCCGTCGACGATCGCCGGGTACGGATCTCCGTCGAGGGTCAGCCACGGGGCGACCTTCTCGATCCGGGCCCGTGGGTCACGGATGAAGAGAATCTTCGAGGCCGAATCGACGTCGCCGGAGAGCACGATTTTCTGCTCGCGTGAACTTCACCGCGAACAGCGCCTGCTTCCAGAAGGAGTCGAGCTTCACCCCACCCGCGCCGGCATAGGTGTTGTTCGACTGACCGTTGGGCTTGGCTGTCGTCCGGATAGTCGAACTCGCGGTTGAGCGCGTCGGCACGCCCCACGATCGAGTAGTCGGGCGACTCCTCGCCGAAGTAGATCCGCGGCTCGTACTCCCCGAGCTGGCTGGTCGTTCGAGATCCCGCTGGAGACGTAGTTCGGGCCGCCGTCGGCGTTGACGTTGCTGCCGCGGGCGGCCACGAAGCCGTAACCGTGGGTGAAGATCAGGTGGTCGGAGATCCAGTTGCGCTGCTCCGGCGGGATGTCGCCGAGGTTCAGCTCCCGGACCGCGGCGACGACGTCCTCTTTCTTACCGTTGATCGTGTAGCGGTCGATGTTCAGCGTGTCCGGGAACGAGTAGAAGCCACGGATCTGCTGCTGCTGCTGGAAGGTCGGGGACACGATGTTGGGGTCCAGCAGCCGGATGCTCGCCGCGGTGTTCGCGTTGGCGCGCAATGCCCCGGCCTGGGTCGTGGTCTGGGCGTCGTACTCGGTCACGGTGGCGTCCGACAAGCCGTAGGCCGTTCTCGTCGCCTGAATGTTGCGATCGATGTAGGGCGCTTCCTTGGTGACCTCGGAGGGCCGCACCTGGAACTGCTGGACGATCGCCGGATACACGCCGCCGATCAGCACCGCGGAGAGCACCAGCAGCCCGAAGCCGATGCCGGGCAGCATCCACGTCCGCCGCCAGACGTTGGCGAAGAACAGGACCGCGCAGACCAGCGCGATGCCGACCAGGATCGTCTTGGCCGGCAGCAGTGCGTTGACGTCGCGGTAGCGCAGGCCGGTCCAACCTGTGACGCGTTCGAAACCGCCACCGTGGACAGCTAACCCGTACCGGTCCAGCCAGTACGCCACTGCCTTGAGCAGAACGAAGACGCCCAACAGCACCGAAATGTGCGCCTGGGCCGCCGGGGTCGACTTGTCCCCCGGGGTCTGAAGCCGGAGCCCCCCGTAGAGGTAATGGGTGGCGATCGCCGCCAGCAACGCGACGAGCACGACCGCGAAGAAGAAGCCGAGGATGAAGCGCCACCACGGGTAGTCGAAGACGTAGAAGGAGACGTCCTTGTTGAACTGCGGGTCCTTGACCCCGAAGCTCGTCCCGTTCCGCCACTGCAGCCAGGTGCGCCACTCCCCCGCGGCCGACGTCCCGGCCAGCACGCCGAGCAGGACGCCGATGCCGACCACCAGCCAGACGCGGTACGGGTCGATGCTGACCCGGTACCGGTCCAGGTTCTGCTGCTCCGCGGACATCCCTCGGAACGCCGGCCGCAGTCGGTAGGCGATGACGATGTTCAGCACCACCAGTGCGGCCATCACCAGCCCGAACACCGCGAACAGCGCGAGCCGGGTGGTCAGCCGGGTGGTGAAGACGTCCGTCTGCCCCACCGAGCGGAACCAGAGCAGGTCGGTCATGAAGTTCGTGAAGATGCCGAAACCGGCCACGAGCATCACGAGGATGACCAGCGTCGGGATCAGCGCCTTGGGCCGCTTGCGGGCCGTGCTGAACGGTCGTCGGCCGGGTTGCCCTGGCTCGCCGGGGGGATTGAAGGTCACGCCAGCCGTCCTGTCGCCGCTTGATCACGCCTGTGCAGTTGATCAACTCGTGCCAGGGCAACTTACCGGCGGTCCTTGTGGTTCCCGACGCCGCCTCACCTAGGGTGATCGCCGTGAATCCCTTCCTCCACACCGCCCTGGTCGACATCGAGACCCATGTCGCCTCCTCCGGCTGGGACCAGCCGACCCGGCTCTACGCCCTGGTCGAGACCGCCGTGCTCCTGCGTGAGGAACCGGCCCTGATGGAGGAGTTCAAGGCTCTGGGCATCGAGCGGCCGCCGGCGTTCACCCCGGTCGAGCAGGAGGATCTGCCCGACATGCCGCTGGACGAGATCCTCCAGCAGATCACCTGGGGCGAGCAGGTCACCGGCTGCGCGATCGCCGTGGAGCGCCTGGTGCTGCCCGCCGAGGTCGAGGTCGAGATCCCCCACGACTCCCCGGAGATGCCGGCCTACGTCGCCGCGCACCCCCTGCGGGAGGAGATCCGCCTGGTCGCGGCCGTGCTGCGCAACGGGCACCGGGACTGCGCGCTGCGGATGCGGTCCAACGACACCGACGAGGAGGTCCTCTTCGGCGAGGACCTGGCCCCCGGCCTGCTCGAAGCCCTGCTGGAGACCTTCACCGAGTACGAGTACGAGCAGGTCGACGAGGCCGACCTCACCGACGAGGAGCGGGAGGCCCTGGCCAAGGAGCGCGAGGCCCAGGCCGACGGTGGCGACGACCACGGCCACGGCCACGGTCACGGCCACTAAGACCCATCTTGGGGCGGCGTCCTGACCTATCGCGGCTCTTCATAGGGCGGATCGACGCCCCAAGATGCGAAATCAGGCGCCGCTCAGCAGGTAGAAACGGGCCCGCCGGTCTGGATCGCGGTCAGCGCCTTCACCGCGGTGGCCAGGGTGTCGACCTTGACCAGCGTGATCCCCTCCGGCGGGTTGGCCATGGCCTCGCGGCAGTTCTCGGCCGGCACCATGAACACCGTCGCGCCGGCCTTACGGGCGCCGAGGATCTTCATCTGGATGCCGCCGATCTTGCCGACCGTCCCGTCGTCGGCGATCGAGCCGGTTCCGGCGACGTGCCGGCCGCCGGTGATGTCCTCCGCGGTGAGCCGCTCGACGATGCCCAGGGCGAACATCAGGCCCGCGCTGGGGCCGCCGACGTCGTCCAGGGAGATCGTGACCTGGAACGGGAAGACGTAGGACACGTCCGGGGTGATCCCGACGAACGGGATCGACGCGTCGTCCGGGTTGGCCGCGGTGGTGATGGTCTCGCTGACCTTCTGGCCCTTGCGGTTGACCTGGAAGACCACCGGCTCGCCCACCTTGTGCTTGCGCACCAGCTCGACGACCTGCATCGGGCTGGTCACCTTGGTGCCGTCGACCTTGAGGATCCGGTCGGCGATCTGCAGCTTGCCGGCCGCGGGGGTGCCCTCGGTCAGGGCGGCGACCACGGTGTGCGCGGTGAGCGGGATCTTCAGCTCTTTGAGCGCCGCGGCGGTGGCGTGCTGCTGGGAGAGCGCCATCTCCTGGACGTTGCGCGCCTCGATGTCCTCGGCCGAGACGTCGTCCGGGTAGATCGTGTTGCGGGGGACGATCGCGACGCCGGACTGCAGCCAGCCCTGCATCGCCTCGAACAGGCTCATCCGGTGGCCGGGGTTGCTGATCGCGACAGTGGTGAGGTCGAGCTTGCCGGTGTCCGGGTAGGTCTGGGCCCCGGTGATGACGATCAGCGGCTTGCCGTTGGCCTCGCCGAGGGTGTTGGTGGCCGGCCCCGGTGAGAGCCGGGCGTAGGGGACGGGCAGCAGCAGCAGGAACGCGACCATGATCACCAGCAGCACGCCGGTGACGGCGAGCGTCACGGTCCGCGCCTGGCGCGCCCCCAGTCGGTTCAGCACGAGCAGACCTTACGTGAGCACGCTTGGACAGCCGTGGAGCGCCGACCCGTTCGGACGGCCGGTCAGGGCAGCGGCACCTGGACCGCCACCAGCTGCCCGTCCCCCAGGTGCAGGAGGCCGCGGCCCGGCTCCACTGGGCGGCCGACCAACGAGCGCGGGATCCGGGCGCCGATCAGGTCGGCGTCGGTGAGGTTCTGCGGCGAGAGCAGCAGCCCGCGCCGGGCCTTGCGCGCCTCTACCTGCCAGCCGCCGAAGCCGGCACAGACCGCCTCGGCATCGCCGGCGAGCACGATGCCGATTTGCTCGGCCCGCTCGCGGCGCAGGATCGAGGTCAGCTCGGCGGCCGCTGCGGAATCCCGCAGCAGCTCGCCGTCGTCGACCAGCACGACCAGCCGCTCACCGGCCGCCGCGGCCAGCACCGCCGGGTCCAGGTCACCGGTCAGGACCTGGGTGCCCGCCCGGCCCTGGTACCCGAGCAACGGCGACGGGCGGGGGGCGACGAGCAGCAGTCGGGTGCCGGTGGCCAGGTAGCTCTCTGCCAGGGCGCACAGGGCGGTGCTCCGCCCTGATCGGGACGGCCCGGCGATGACGAAGGCGGGTACCCCATGAGCGAGGTCCGGCCCCAGCGCGGTCAGGCGGTCGCCGCCGACCCCAACCAGGCCCCACAGCGCTCCGGGCTCCCCGGTCTGCAGCGTCCAGGCGTCGGCGAAGGTGATCCGCGCCGGCAGGACGTCCACGCCGAACGGCAGCTGCTCCCGCGGCACCTCGGCGTCGCGCTCCAGCGCCGCGGCGGCGATGCGGGTCACCGCACGCCCCTGGGCCGCCCCGCTGGGGTCGGCGTCGAGCAGGGCGATCTGGAGCTGGTGGCCGTCGCCGGCCTTGTAGGCGCGGCCGTCGGGGAGCGAGTCCGGGATGGTCCGGAGGTTCAGGCCGATCAGCGTGAAATCGGCGCTGTCGGCCAGCCGCAGGGCGATCTTGCGGTCGGTCAGCGAGCCGATCCGCCCCCCGAGCACGGTGTGGTCACCGGCCAGGACGACGTGGATGCCGACGCCGGCGCCCTCGCGGAGCAGCTGGACGACCTGGTCGGTGAGCCGGCCCCCGTCCCGTTCCCCGAGAGCGGGCAGGAAGCCCTCCCAGCGATCCAGCAGCAGGACGATGTGGGCCAACCGCTTTCCGGGCGCCGCGCCTTCCCGCTGCTCGGTGATGTCGGCGACGTTGCCCTCGCCGAGCAGGGCCGAGCGGGTGCGCAGTTCTGTGCTGAGCCGGTCCAGGAGGCGCTCGGCGCGTTCGACCTCGCTGCTGCGCACGATCGCTCCGCAGTGCGGGAGCTCCGCGAGGCGGAGCAGGGCCCCGTTGCCACAGTCCAGGCCGAACAGGTGCACGTCGGCGGCGGAGTTGTGCCGGGCCAGCGAGGCCGCGATCGTGCGCAGCACCTGGGACCGGCCGGAGCGGGCCGCGCCCGCGACCAGCAGGTGCCCGAACTCCGTCAGATCGATCGCTTCCACCCGCTGGGCCTGCTCGGTGGGCACGTCCAACAGGGCGAACGGCGCCGGCCGCACCGAGTCGCCGGCGCGCGCCGGGCACGCCGCGAGATCCTCGAGCAGCACCGTCTCGGGCAACGGCGTCAGCCAGGGGCTGGCCTGCGCCGGCACGTTCAGCTGCTCGGCCGCGGCACGGATCGCCTGCACCAGGACCGCCAGATCGGTCACAGGGGCGACGTCCGGAACGCCGGTGGCCGGACGGACCGGCGCCGGCAGGCCGAGGGCGTCCACCGTGAGCGGGACGACGTAGGGCTCGGGCAGCGCGTCCGTCTCGGGGCGGGCCGGCAGCCGGCGCCCGCCGATCCGCGCGGCCTGGAACGGCAGCAGCGAGCCGTGCCCGAGCCGCACGTAGGCCCGGCCCGGGGTGCTCTTGGAGATGCGCGCGGCGTCCGCGGCGTCGATGACGTCCTGGCTCTCGGCGATGTCGGTCACCCGCAGCGCGATCCGCAGATTCGTGTTGGCCCGGATGTCGTTGGAGACCACACCCGAGGGCCGTTGCGTGGCGAGGATCAGGTGGATGCCGAGCGAGCGGCCGCGCTGGGCGACGTTGACCAGACCGGTGACGAAGTCCGGCAGTTCCCGGGCCAGCGAGGCGAACTCGTCGATGACGATCGCCAGCCGGGGCATCGGGGCCAGCGCGGGATCGCGGCGCCGGGCCTCGAGATAGCGGTCCAGGTCGGCCACGCGCGCGTCGGCGAACACGTGCTCGCGCCGTCGCAACTCGGCACCCAGCGAGGCCAGCGCGCGGGTGACCAGGTGCGGATCGAGGTCGGTGACCATGCCGACGGTGTGCGGCAGGCCCGCGCACTCGGCGAACGCGGACCCGCCCTTGTAGTCGACGAGCACGAAGGTCATCTCGTCCGGGCGGTTGGCGACCGCGAGCGAGGCGATCAGGGTCTGCAGCAACTCGGACTTGCCGGCACCGGTGGTGCCCGCGATCAGGCCGTGCGGACCGTCCTTGGCCAGGTCGATCGCGAACTCCCCGTCGACCGAGAGGCCGAGCACCGCGCGGGTGCTTCGCCCCCCGATGAGCCAGCCGGCCGCGATCCGGTCCCCGGTCGGCGGTTCGTGCCCGAGCACGTCGAGCAGGCGGCAGGAGTCCGGCATCGCGCCGTCCTCGTCGCGGGAGACGTCGCGCAGCGGGGCCAGGGCGCGGGCGACCCGCTCGCACCAGGCGACGGTGACCAGGTCCGGGCGGACCGCGTCGACAGTGGCGGCGCCGGTCTGGCTGACCCGGGCCGCACCGCGGGCATCGAGGGTCACGACGGCTCGGCACTCCTCGGGCAGCAGCCGCTCCTCGGTGTCCAGGCAGATCACGTGGATGCCGACCGCGGGTCCGTCCTGCAGCAGTTGCACCACCCCGGGCATGGCGCGCAGCCGGCGCGACCCGTCGAGCACGACCAGCACGTCCGGGGCGTCGAGGACCGCACCGGAGCCGGCCTGACGCAGCGCAACCTGACGGGCATTCAGTTGTGCCTGGAGTTCGGCGATCCGGCGGCCGACGGTCTCGACGCCGGAGCCCAGCAGCGCCACCGCATCCTCCCCGTCCCGGGGCCGCGCGTGCGGCAGCCAGGACACCCAGGACCACTCCCGGGCCCCGGCCGGATCGGTGAGCACGCACACCGTGAGATCGGTGGGGCTGTGCAGAGCCGCGGACTGCGCGACCAGCCACCGGCCCAGCGCGCGCACCTGCTCGGCCCGGCCCGCGATGCCGAGCACGCCGTAGGCGGGCAGGTTCACCGTGACCGGGACCTCGTGCAGCGCCAGGGGGTCGCGGCGTTCGTGCTCCTCGCGGTCGGGGTCGGTCAGCACGACCTCGCTGGGCAGAGTGCCGGTGCCGACCCGGAGGTCGAGCCGGTCGGCATCGGTGCGTCGGCGCTCCCAGAGCCGGTGCCGCGGGCCGGCGGCGATGAGCCCGAGCGCGGCCGGGTCGGGATACCCGTCGCGCCGCTGGGCCTGTTCGGCGGTGAGCGCGTCCTCGGCGTCGGCCTCGATCCGGGCGCGGCGGGCCAGATACTCCGCGACGGTCTCGCGGTGCGAGCGCTTGCCGTGGCGGCGCTCGGCGAAGTGGTTGCCGACCACCATCACCGGGGACAGGATCGCGAAGGCGAGGAAGGCCAGGTTGCCGAAGATCTTGGCCATCACCAGGGCGCCGACCAGCGGCACGATCGCCATCACCCAGGGCATCGGCCGGCGGTCGTTCGCCTTGGGCGCGCTGGGCAGCGCGAACTGGCTGACCCGCGGCGCCGGGGCCAGCCGCGGCGGACGGGCGTAGTCCAGGGCGGCGCCGTCCTCGGAGGGCCGCAGCGCGGCGTCGGGGAACTCGGGGGTGGCGACCTCGAGCAGGCTCGCGCCGATCGCGAGCAGGTGCCGCGGCGGCCAGCGGGTCTCCCCGGCGACGGGCGCCGTCTCCAGGGTGGCCGTAGCGCCGGCGGGCGTGACCGTGCAGGTGCCGTCGGGCGCGACCTGCAGCCGCAGGGCAGCGGCGGGGACAGTGCGGTCGTCGAGCCGGATCCAGTCCGACTCCGCTCCGCCGATCGTGACCTCGCCCGGACCTAGGCGCCAGACCGCGCCGGCACCCGGACCGCCGACGACGCGGACCTCGAGGATGCCGCGCGGGTTCGGGTCCCCCGCGGCGGCGTCGAGCCCGAGTTCGGCACCGTCGCGGATCGGGCTCAGGTGCAACGGGAGGTCGGGGTCGAGCCAGATCCCGTCGACGAACAGGTCCTTGGCCGGGCGCCCGAGCGCGACGCCGATCCGGTCCGCGAGCGCGGCGACCGAGCTGGCCGGGTCCGCGTCGACCAGCAGGTCGGTGCCGGCCCGGCCGGGCTGCCGCACGCTCAATCGCAGCTGCACCGGAGCCTCCCGTCCCGTTACCCACAGATCGACCGAAGATCATCCGGCGACTGGCCTCGCGTGCCAGAATCCCGCGTCGGGACACACCGCGCAAAGAGGGCCGAAGCGGACCGGTGCGAGAGGTGGTGCGGACATGACCGATCTACGCGTCGACTACTCCTGGCTTGACCAGTCCCAGACCTCGCTGCAGCGCATCGCCATCGGAGTTCTCAGTCCGCCGAGGCCACCCGGGACGAGCTCGCGGCGATCTGGGGCTCCCGAGACGTGGCCGGGGCCATGCGCGGGTTCGTCAACAACTGGGACCGGCACCGGGGCGGACTGCTGGAGAAGATCCAGAGCGTCGGCCAGATGTGCGCGGCGGCCGGCCGAGACCTTCCGGTGCACCGATCCTGGCGCTCTCCCAGGTGATCCAGCCCGCGGACGGCGCCGCTGATCGGCCCGCCGGCCGCCCGGCAGCTCGCCCCTGATCGGACCCCCGGGCCCCGGCGGCTCCCCGTGATGCGGCCGTTCGACTGGGCGCCGCTGGCCGAGACAGACCCCCTCCCCGGCGACCCGGACGCGATCACCGTCGAGTCCGCCCGGCTGTCCAAACTCGGCGAGGAGATGCGGACCCAGGCCGCCCGGCTCCGCCAGATCGGGGCCGACACCACCCTGGTCGGGGACTACGCCGACTCCCTGCGCTCCGCCTCCGGCGAGCTGGCCCAGGACCTGGACAAGGTCGCCGGCCGCTACGAGCGTGTCGGCTCGGCCCTGAAGGACTGGGCTCCGGAGCTGGCGGTCGGCCCAGGCAGAGACCCTCGAAGGAGCGCGACAAGGCGACGGTCGACGCGGAGATCCGGCTGCGGAACACGGTGATCACCGCGGCGCTCCCGCCCGTGTGGAGCCGAGTCCGGAACAACTCAGGCTATCGCCGCGCGTGACGGCCGCCTGCCTCGACGACGCAACGCAGATGCTCGCCGAAGCGCGGCGAATCTGGGCCACACCTCGACCACGCGCACGGCCCGTGGTAGCCACTACGCCGAGCCTGATCGACGACGCGAACGACATCTTCAAAGACGGCCGCTGGGACAACTTCAAGGACTGGGCCGACCGCAACGCCGGACTGGATCGACGGAGTGACGACAGGGCTCGGCTGGGTCGCGACCGCCGCTGCCATTGCGGCCATCTTCGTCCCGGGCGTCAACGTGCTGGTCTGGACAGCGGTGGGGCTGACCGTGGCCTCCGGCCTATCGCACACGATGCTCGCCGCGACGGGGAACGGCTCCTGGGTGGATGTGGGTCTCGACGTCTTCGCTCTGGTGACCTTCGGCATGGGTTTGGCGGCGGCTCGGGGCCTTCAGGGTGCGCAACAGGCTGCGCGAGCGGCCGCAGCCACCGAAGCCGGCGATCGCGCGGTCGCCCTGGTGCGTTCGGGCGTCAATGCTCGATCACTGCCCCTGCACCAGATCTCGGCGACGCGTCAAATCGCCGAAAGGCAGGTACACCGCGTCCCCCTCGCTTCTGCATCGCGGCTCCAGGCCTTCTTCGTCGGCGGCACCAACGAGGCAAGACTCCTCAACGACACCACCGCCATGGCAATCCGGCACTCCGGCGCTCCTGGGATGGCCGAGGCATTGCGGAGGGGCTCCATCTACTACGAAACCGCGGCGGCCAGCCACCTCAGTGGGCTGGGAGCCGATCTGCCGGGGAAAGCATCGGACGTCGGCGATGTCAGCCGCTGGCTCTACGCAAGATCCTCATGGTCCGGAGACAGGTGAGCCGATGATTTTTGCAGCGGTCGAGCTCGACGACGCCGTCTGGATTGACGTCCCGCCGTTCTGGGGCCGTGAGTCTTGGCGCGACGAACGTGAGTGGGCGGAGGAAGTAGCGAAGAGTTGCTGGATCGATTCCGGCCTGACGCACCAGGAGTCGGATCTCGAACGTCTTTCCGCAATCCTCGTCGAGTGCGCTCAGAAATGGGGACCTGGCAGCGTCCATCCGGAGCACTCAGCCGACCCGGACTCGCTGTCCACGTGATCCTGCACCTTCCCGATCCACGGGGACTTCCGTTGCCTATTCGGGTCATGGTGGCCGAGGCGCAAGAGGGAGAGCGCCTGCCGAGCCTTCGAACGTTCGCGATGGTCGCTGACCCGGACGCAATCGACGAACCAGAAGTCACGGAGATGAAACATCCCTTCTTCGAGCCTGGTCTGTGCGCGTTCCGCCACCGCCTTGCACGCTCTGCGCCAGACGAAAAGGTGGAGGGGGCTATCTACGGCGTACTTCGCTACGCCTTCCCCGTACCAGGACACCCTGCGGTCCTGCTGGTCGTGGTGGCCTGGCCGGATCTCGGTCGCCTCGCCGGCGCCCGCGAGGACATCGACAAGCTCGCCTTGGGCATCTCCTGGAAGCACCTCCAATGACGACCCTTCACGCGAAGGATTGACAGGGTGGCCATGGCGCTCTTTCCCGCCGCGCCGGGAATGATGAGGTGTTGGCGAGCGCCGCCACCCTCCATGGTGTTGAGCCCTCTGGTGGTCTGAGATGCGAGCGAGGACTTAGCTATCACCGAGTCTCGGGTGGAGCTCAGATGACGATCTACGCCAACCTCCCGATCAACCCGGCGATCTGGATCGATTTTCCTTCCACCTGGACGCCGGAGACAGGGCCGGACGCGAAGGCCTGGGGCGAGCGTTTGTCGCGGGCATGCTGGATCGATTCGGGCTTGCCACACACCGAAGACGACCTCGAACATCTCGCTGCGGCGCTGACCTTATTGGTCGAGCGGTACGGCCCCGACAGCGTTCACCCTGAGCACGGGATCGACCCCGACATGGAAATCCAGACGCTTCTGTACATCCCCGATCCGCGGATACTTCCGATTCCTGCCCGCGTCATGGTCATCCGCGATGCGGTAGTTCACCGCGAGGGTGCGACGCTCCGAGACCTGGTTGTCGCCGATGATCCCGAGGCACTCGAGGGAACAGACGTCATCGAATTCCCCAACCCGACTCTCGGCACCGGCCTGCGCGCATTTCGCCACCGCACGATGGAGCCGGGTATTGATGGCGGCGAAGACGAGATCTACGCCGTGCTCAAGTACGCCTTCCCGGTTCCCGGCCACAACGACTTGATCATCCTGACCGTTTCCTGGTCGGACCTCGGCCGCCTCGAACAGGCACAGAAGAATCTGGACGAACTGGCGCAATCCATCACCTTCGAGTACCACCCCGACGAACCCGAGTCGGAAGCCGACGCGTGACCACGCTCGCCACCGCCCCGCGCGGCTACACCCTGGTCCTGCCCCCAGGCTGGGTCCGAGTGCCGTTGCGCGACGGAACGGAAGCCGCGATTGCCGGCATCCTCGACCAGACTTTCGCTGGCCATTCCCGCGACGCCCTCGCGACGGAGCGGCAGGCGATGCGGGCTCGGCTCCACGGCCTGGCGTCGACCGCGGCCGCGAACAGCGGGCTCGACATGTACCTCCCCACCGAACGAATGCACGGGTTCACCGTCGCGGCATCGTTCGTCGTGGCCGAGTTCAGCTTCGAGTCGATGGAAAGCCCCGATCCGGGCCTGGTGCTGGCGCGGATCGTGGCGAAAAGCGGCGACACCCGCACCATCCCCCTCGCCGACAGCACGGCCGCACGTACCGAGAGCGTCGCGCCGCCCGACCCGGCCCGCGACCTGCCGTTCGGATCCCGCCGGGTCGACTACGTCCTGCCCGTCCCGAAGGACGCTGACCGCTGGTTGGTGGTCACGTTCTCCACGATCGGGCAGGGTGATCCACAGGATGAGTTCGCAGCGTTGCTCGTCGACCTCTTCGACGCGATCATGACCACATTCCGCTGGACGACCTGACCGATCGGAGCGCGACATGCCCAACGTGAACGTCACCTACGAGGAGATGCGCTCGGCGGCAACCCGGCTCAACGCCGGCCGCGAGGAGATCAACGCCAAGCTCACCGAGCTGCAGAAGCTGGTGAACTCTCTCGTCAACGGCGGCTACGTCACCGACACCTCGAGCCAGCAATTCGAGGCCAGCTACCAGGACTTCACCGCCGGCGCGAACCGGACGATGGAGGGGCTGACCGGGATGAGCACCTACCTCAACGCCGCCGCCGACACCTTCCAGCGCGCAGACCAGGAGCTCGCCGCGCACCTCAACAAGGGGGACTGAACCTTGCGCCGACTGGGCACCGCTGCCCGCGACCGATCGTCAGACGGGCCGCGCTGTCTCCTTCGGCGCCGAGAGCACGATGCCCTGGTGGGCGGCCGCGGCTTCGGCGTAGGCGGTGTCCTGCTTCTTCGCGTTGGGTTCGGACGCGCACGTGGTCCGGCCATCGGAAAGCGGCGCGCCGTCCGTGACGACGTAGGCGATCTGCACGCACCGTGACGGATTGACGTCGATCTTGAAGACGTGCCCGTACGTGCCCTCGATCCCCTTCAACTCCGTGCCGTCATAGATCGGCTTGCCGCCCGATTTCCCGGGCACGGTGTAGAGATCGAAGCGCACAATCTCCGGCGCCAGGGGAACCATGTCCCACAGGACGACCAGTCGGTCCTTGTACTCGAACACCTTGATGCGGTCGGCCACAAGGCCGGCCGTGCGTGCGTCCTTGGTGGACATGCCCACCCCCCGGGGAGGCGCCGTCGCCTGCCCCACCGACCCACTCGCGGGCCCGTTCGCGGTCGCACTCTGGGGCGCCTTCTCCGGCGCCTTCTCCGGCGCCTTCTTCTTAGGCTTCGGCGTTGTGGCCGTGGGCACCGGTGTGGGTGTGACGGCCGGCGAGGCTGCTGGGGCGGCACCGACCACGGCAGCAAGATCGGCTTGATCCTGGTCTTCTCCTGACGTCGCCGCGACCGCGCCCGCACCCACCAGGAAGAGTGCCCCGATCGCAACCGCCGCCACGAGGGTGCGGCGCTTGCCGGCTGCAGCTACCGCGGCCGGTTCCGTCACGACGAGCCGCACTGCGGGGCGCGGTGGCACGGGTACGGCGCGGGTCGGGACCAGCGGCGGGAGCGCCACCCCGGCGGGCACCAGCGACCGCAGCACCTGGTCGACCTCGCTCAGCGCCGGGCGCTCGGCAGGGTCTGGAAAGAGCATCCGCGCGATCAACGCGGCCAACGCCGCGGGCACGGCCGGCGGGAACTCCGTCAGCGCCGCGAGCCGGGCGGCGTACAGCGCTCCGACCCCGTCACGGGCAGCCTCAGCATGCGGAGCGGATCCGACGAGCGCTGCATAGAGCGTCGCACCGAGGGAGTACACGTCCGCGGCCGCACCCGGCTGTTCGCCGCCGAAGTACTCGGGCGCGGCGAAGAGCGGATCCGGTTGCGCACTGGCATCGGAGCCCGCCCGGCCCACCGCGTGCGCGACCGCCCGCGGCCAGCAACCAGTCACCGTTTCCGTCACGCAACACGTTGGACGGTTGAACGTCACCGTGCAGCATCCCGGCCGCGTGCGCCTGCGCGAGAACGGCCGCCAGCCGGCACGCCGCCGACCACCACCGCGTCCGGGTCGAGCGCAGAGTCTCCCAACGCACCCCCGGCCAGGTACGGCTGGAGCAGCCAGAGCTCGGCCTCACCGATCAGGCGAGCCCCGACGGCGCATGGGTGATCGAACGCAGCGGCTGCCGCCCGAAGTTCGGATCCCAACTCGTTCCGGGCTCGGGCGTCAGTCGGCCGTACGTCGAGCTCGGTGACGACCACCTCGGAACCGCCCGGGTCCCGGCACAGCGCCGTCGAGCCGAGCCGTCCGCGCCCGAGCTCACGGATGACCGTGTAGCCGGGCGGCGGTGAGGTCACGGCGTGCCGACCCATTCCGTCGACCCGTCGACGAAGAGCTGGTGCTTCCAGATCGGGGTCTCGGCCTTGATGGTGTCGATCAGGTCCTTGCAGGCCGCGAAGGCCTCGCCCCGGTGCCCGGTCGAGACCGCGACCACCACGGCCAGCCCGCCGATCTGCAGGTCGCCGACCCGGTGCACCGCGGCCAGCTTGATCACGTCGTGCTCTTCGGCGATCCGCTCGCAGATCTCCCGCATCTTGGCCGCCGCGTTCGGGTGCGCCGAGTACTGCAGGCCGGTGACGTTCTTGTCGTTGTCGTTGTTCCGCACGGTGCCGACGAACATTGCCGAACCGCCGGCCGCCGGGTCGTCAACCAGCGCAAGGATCTCCGCCGGGTCCAGGTCCACGTCCCGGATCTCCACCAGCCGCACCGCGTCGCTCATCGTACGTCTCCTCTCTATCCGCGCCTGCGGCGCCGGGCCTGGCGCAGGATCGCCGCCGTCCCCATCATCGCCACAGCCGCCCCCGCCGCGCCAAGGGAGGTCCGGTGACCGGAGGCGGGCCGGGCCCGCAGGTCGGCCAGCATCGCCTGCAACGCGGAGGTGTTGTCGTGCGCGGCCCGCCAGCCGGCCGTGCGCAGCCGCTCGCTGGAGATCACCCAGGGATAAGCGACGTAGCGCAGCTCGCTGGGCGGCGCCGCGCCCACCCCGAGCCGGCCGAGGCGCTCGGCGGCCCCGAACGCCAGCGACGAGGGCAGGGTGACCCGGCGCAGGCCGGCGATCAGCTCGACGTCCTCCTGCTCCAGCCAGCCCTCGGAGCCGACCGTCACCGCGCCGGACACCTTCCCGAGCGCGGCGTACTCCAGGGCGGAGAGCAGGTCGTCGACGTGACAGAACTGCCAGGCCGGGCGCACGCCCTGCAGGTGCAGCAGGCGGGTGGACTCGAAGTGCCGGGTGAGCACGGTGTCGGTGCCGCCCCCGACGAGCATCGCCGGGCGCAGCACGGTCAGCGCGGGTGCGCCGGACGGGCGGGCCGCGCGGGCCAGCTCCTCGATCTCCATCAGCTCGGCGACCAGGCCGCGCTCGGGCGTCGCGCGCAGCGGAGCGTCCTCGTCCAGCGGCAGCGGGTTCGCCTCGTCGGCGCCGTAGACCATGGCCGACGTGCACAGCACGACCCGCGGCACCGCGGCGCGGCCGGCGGCGTCCAGCGCGGCGACGGCGACCGGGACGTTGGCCACGGTCGACTCGGCGGCGAGGGAGATCTCCAGGTGCACCAGCACGGACGCCCCGGCCAGCAGGTCCGCCACGAGCGGCTCACCGCAGGCGATCGGGCGCAGCTGCGCGACCTCCGGATGCCCCGTCAGACGCTCGATGAGGCCACGCCCGAGGTCGGTGTCGGCTCCGGTGACCGCGACCACCAGGCCCTTGCCCGTGCCGCGTCCGGCCTTGGCCCGCGCCGAGGTCCAGCGCTTGGGCGCGGCGGTCTTGCGTGGCGCCCGCGTCTGCGGGCGCGCGCCGGTGCGCCCAGAGCGAACCTCCTGCTGGGGCGGATTCATCGCAGCACACGCCCGACTAAGTTGGAACGTATGAGCTCCGCAGGCATCACGTGTCCAATCATCCCTGACCGGGACGGATTACCGCGATGAGCACACCTTTCGGCTTCGGAATGCCCGGCGGGGACGACGATCCCAGCAAGGGCCCCGGCCCGGACAACCCCTTCGCGGCGCTGTTCAGCGGCGACCCGAACGCGCTCGGCGCGATGTTCACCCAGCTCGGCCAGATGCTGTCCTACAGCGGCGGCCCGGTGAACTGGGACCTGGCCAAGGACACGGCCCGCAAGACCGTCGCCGCGGCCGGGAACGACCGCTCGATGAGCGCCGGGGACCGCGCCGAGGTCGACGAGGCGATCCGCCTCGCCGAGCTCTGGCTGGACCCGCTCACGACCATGCCGGCCGGCGCGAACGCCTCGCTGGCCTGGAGCCGCGCCGAGTGGATCGAGAACACGCTCGAGGTCTGGAAGCAGCTCGTCGAGCCGGTGGCCGCGCGCGTGGTCGAGGCGATGGGCGGCGCGATGCCGGCCCAGCTGCCCGAGGAGATGCGCGACGCCGCGGCCCCGCTGCTCGGGATGATGAAGCAGATGGGCGGCGCGATGTTCGGCGCCCAGGTCGGGCAGGCGCTCGGCTCCCTCGCCGGTGAGGTGCTCGGCGCCACCGACATCGGGCTGCCGCTGGGTCCGCCGAACCGCGCCGTGCTGGTCCCGGCCAACGTGGCCGCCTTCGGCGACGGGCTCGGGATCCCGGCCGACCAGGTCCGCCTCTACCTCGCCCTGCGCGAGGCCGCGCACCAGCGCCTGTTCGCCCACGTGCCGTGGCTGCGGGCGCATGTGCTCTCGGCCGTGGAGTCTTACGCCGGCGGCATCTCGGTGCAGATGGACAAGCTCGAGGAGATCGTCTCCGGCCTGGACCCGATGAACCCCGAAGCGATCGGCGAGGCCTTCAACGAGGGCATGTTCACCCCGGAGACCACGCCCGCCCAGCAGGCCGCGCTGGCCCGTCTCGAGGCGATCCTCGCCCTGATCGAGGGCTGGGTCGACCAGGTCGCCGGCGGTGCCGCCGCCGAACACCTCGCGGCCGCTCCGCAGCTGCGCGAGGCGGTCCGCCGCCGCCGCGCCACCGGCGGCCCGGCCGAGCAGACCTTCGGCACCCTCGTCGGGCTCGAGCTGCGCCCGCGCCGGCTGCGGGACGCCGCCGAGTTGTGGCACCGCCTCTCCGAGGCCCGCGGTATCGAGGGCCGGGACGCGATCTGGGCCCACCCGGACCTCCTCCCCACCGCCGAGGACCTGGACGACGTCAACGGCTTCGTGGCAGGCAAGGAACTCGACATCTCCAGCCTGCTCGACGGCAGCCTCGGCGAGGCCCCGCCGGAGGGCGAACTGCCGTCGGGAGACGACGAGCAGAAGTGAACCTGCACGCCGACGCCGTCAGTGTTCTGACGGCGTATCAGCCCGCCGACTCCCAGCAGCAGAGGCTCCGGGCCGAGTTCTTGGCCTACCTCGCCGAGCACCCCGACGCGATGTCCCGCGAGTGCCGGCCCGACCACCTGACCGGCAGCGCGATCGTGGTGTCCGCCGACGGCGAGCGGGTCCTGCTCAACCTGCACGCGAAGGCGAAGAAGTGGCTGCAGTTCGGCGGGCACGCCGAGGACGGTGACGGCAGCCTGGCCGGCACCGCGCTGCGCGAAACCCGCGAGGAGTCCGGCCTCGAAAAGCTGGACCTGCTGCCCGGCCCGGCGCTGATCGACAAGCATCCGGCGCCCTGCGGCGCGGAGCACCATCTCGACGTCATGTACATCGCCATCGCGTCCCCCGGCGCGCACGAGAAGGTCAGCGAGGAGTCGATCAGCCTCGGCTGGTTCGACCCCGCGCAGATGCCCGAGCCGACCGACGACGCCGTGCGCCGGCTCGCCCAGGCCGCCGTGGCCCGGGTGAGAATGGCTCGGTGACCACAGGGACGCTCGGCCTGGGGCCCGTCCCGACCTCGCTCGCGGACGGGCGGGTGTTGGTCCGTCAGCCCAGCGCGTTGTACACCGGGGCGTTCCTGGCGCTGATGTTCGGGGCGATGGCCGTCGCCGTGCTCGCCGGGGACCACGGCGGCGACGGCAACGCCTTCGTGGACCGGTGGGTGTACGGCGCCGTCGTCCTCCCGGCCGCGTTCGGCATCCGGCGGTTCCTGCTGCGCCCGCGCATCGTCGTCGACGGGCAGGGCGTGCTGCTGGACAACGCCTTCTCCTCCGTCGCGCTGCCCTGGGCCGACGTCGCGGACGCCCGCGGCAGCAGCTACATCGAGGTGGTCGGCACCGACGGCGACTGCAGCCGGTCGCTGGTCTACAGCGCGGCGTTCTCCAGCCCGCTGACCCGCGAGGACAAGCCTCGGGCCCTGGTCGCCCTCATCCGCGCCGAGGCCGCCCGCCGGGCCGGGCGCGAGCCCCCGCCCGAGGACTACGCGGCCTCCCCGCTGGTGGCCGACGGGGAGTCCCGCTTCACGGCCACCGAGCCCGTCATCCACCCGCGGACCACCTACGGCCTCGGCGAGCTGGTGGCCTACGCGGTGCTCTGGACCGTCGCCTGCCTGATCACGGCCGCCCTCGCCTGAGCGAAAGGGAGAAACCCCTAAGCCATGACATGCCTTGTGGGGTTGGTCGCCGGCTGAGAGCGGATCAGCTCTCGACGAGATCCTCGTCGTCGGAGAGGTCCAGGCCGGCGGCCGAGGAGACGCCGTCCAGGTACCCCCGGGCCCGCTCGGTGCGCGGGTAGGGCTCGAGCAGCTTCCAGAACGCGGCGCTGTGGTCCGGGACGAGCAGGTGGGCCAGCTCGTGCAGCAGCACGTAGTCCACGACGTAGCGCGGCATCCCCCGCAGCTTGGTCGACAGCCGGATCGTCCCATCGACGGGCGTGCACGAGCCCCAGCGGTTGGCCTGGTTGTTCGCCCACCGCACCGAGACCGGGCTGGCCTTGCCGTCCAGGTAGCGGTTGGACAGCTCGCGGGCCCGGGCCATCAGGTCGGCGTCGGTGGGGCGCCCGCGGGCCTCCTGGGCCGTCAGGCGGGCGAGCATGGCCTCGACCCAGTACTTCTCGTCGGCGCGGGTCATCCGGGCCGGGATGAGGACGACGGTGCGGCCGTCCTCGCGGTAGGCGGACACGGTGCTGCGGCGGCGCGGGCTCCGCCGGACCTCGACCTGGTCGAAAGCGACCTCGGTGGCCTTCGGAGCGGCGCGGCGCGAGCTCATGCTCCTGCCTCACCAGTCACATCCATGACGCTACCGGCCTGGAACCTCCGGATCCCGCCAACGCCACGGCCGTGACCAGAAATCCACACCCCCATGACCGAAGTCGGGCCTGCTCAGCGCCATGATCACCGGAATCCGGGCAACTTACCCACATGGTTATCCACAACCCGGGCGGAGGCAGCCGCACTTGCGCCGAAAGCGCACCCCTGCACCCGTTTTCACCTGTTTCTGCGGGCAGAGCTGCGCTTCAGGGGGCGCCCAGAACGGCCGACACCGACGCTCGCCGCGCACGCTCAGGGGTGACGCCTGAGGGGTATTTCTCACGCTCACTGTCCCGATTTGTCCGCTTTTGGGCGATTTGACGGGACCCGCCGCGTGTCGACGCGCCCGCAACTGGCGTTCCGCACGCTCAACGGGGGCTAGTGTGTGCCGCTGTCTGGCGGGGCAGCACGCGTAGAACCGCCGACACGACTGGCGCCTGTTGCGCCGGCCGATGACCCCGAGGGAGATCGACATGGCCGAGACCTACACAGGCGAGGCGTACTGCGTGAAGTGCAAGGAGAAGCGCGACTTCACCGGCGAGGTGAAGGTCAGCGATTCCGGCCGTCGCATGGCGCAGGGCATCTGCAAGGTGTGTGGCACCAAGCTGAACCGCATTCTCGGCAAGGCCTGAATCACCGCGCGCTTCGGCGCGCAGCGGCCGGACGCCGCCCGGCCGGTTGTCCACAGCCTGCCCCCGCGTTCTGACGCGGGGGCGCCGGCTGGGGCAAGCTTCCCCTCCTCGGCCCCGCGCGGGGCTCGGTGGGAGGGCTCGCGGTGGCTGTGGGGGCAACTCGTGTCGGCGCGGACGATGCACTACGACGCCCGCGACTGAAGGCCGGCCTGGCCCGGCTGCGCCGCGGCCCGTCGACCGTCCAGTTCGGCCTCGACCCCGACCGCGCGGTCCTGCTCACCGGCATCGACGCCACGCTGAACCGCTGCCTGGAGCGCCTCGACGGCTCGGCCCATCCGGCTGAGCTCGCGGCGGCCCTCGACGTTCCCGCAGCCCGGATCGAGGACCTGCTGCTCGTGCTGGGGGCCGCGGATCTGCTGGAGGACGCCGCCGTGACCGCCGAGGGCTGGCGGGAACTTCCGGTGCGGGCGCGGGACCGCCTCGCGCCCGACCTGGCCTCGCTGACCCTCACCCACCCCGGCGCGGACGCCGGCAAGCAGGCGCTCGGCCGGCGCCTGCGCACCGTGGTCGAGGTCCGCGGGGGCGGACGGGTCGGCGCCCCGCTGGCCGGACTGCTCTCCGCCGCGGGCGTCGGCGAGGTGCGCGTGCGCGACGCCGGCGAGGCCACGCCCGCCGACCTGACGCCCGGCGGGCTGTCCCGCAGCGATCTGGGCCGCCGGCGCGGCCCGGCCGCCACCCGCGCCGCCGCCCGGGTCGCGGCCCGGCCCGCCGCCCTCCCGGAGGCGACGGATGACCCCCCGGCCGACCCGGACCTGGTCGTGCTGGCCGACCTGCCCCCGGCGCTCGGCGTGGCCGACGACCTGATGCGCGCGGGCACCCCGCACCTGGTCGCCGCCCTGCGGGAGACCGAGGGCCTGGTCGGGCCCCTGGTCGTGCCGGGCCGGTCTTCCTGCCTGCAGTGCCACCACCTGACCCGGACCGACCGCGACCGCGCCTGGCCGCACCTGGCCGCCCAGCTGGCCGTCCCCGGGCCCCGCTCGGGCGCCGAGCGCCCCTGCGACGTCGTGCTGGCCGCCACCGTCGCCGCGCACGCCGCCTTGCAGGCGCTGGCCTACCTGGACACCGGGAGCGCCTCCACGCTCGACGGCACCCTGCACCTGCGGCTGCCGGGCGGGGCGATGCGCCGGCGGTCCTGGCACCGTCATCCGTCCTGCGGGTGCGCCTGGGCGGAGGAGGCCGCCTGACTCCCTGGCGCCATCCCCCGGGCGTTGGATCCTTCCGGTCCCTCGATCACGGACAATGGTTCACGTGAGTGACGCGTCGAGGGGCCCGGCAGACATCCCGATCCGGGCCATGACGCGGGGTGCCAAGCTGGCCGCGCTCCCCCTGGGCATGGCCGGGCGGGCGACCCTCGGGCTCGGCAAGCGGATCGGCGGCAAGCCGGCCGAGATGGTCACCGCCGAGATCCAGGCCCGGACCGCCGAGCAGGTCTTCAAGACCCTGGGCGAGCTCAAGGGCGGGGCCATGAAGTTCGGTCAGACCCTCTCGATCATGGAAGCGGCGATGCCCGAGGCCGTCGTCGCCCCGTACCGGGCGGCCCTGGTCAAGCTGCAGGAGGCGGCCCCGCCGCTACCTGCCAAGACCGTCGTCGAGGTGATGCAGAAGAACCTCGGCCCGGATTGGCGGGCGCACTTCGCCGAGTTCGACACCAAGGCCGTCGCCGCCGCCAGCATCGGGCAGGTCCACCGCGCCACCTGGTCCGACGGCCGCGACGTCGCGGTCAAGATCCAGTACCCCGGCGCCGGCGAGGCGCTGCTCGGCGACCTGAACCACATCTCGCGGCTGGCCCGGCTCTTCGGCAGCCTCGTGCCCGGCCTGGACATCAAGGCGCTGATGGTCGAACTCAAGGAGCGGGTGGCCGAGGAGCTCGACTACGCACTGGAGGCGGACTCCCAGCGGGCCTTCGCCGCGGGGTTCGCCGGCGACCCGGACTTCTGCGTGCCGCAGGTCGTGCACCAGTCGGGCAACGTGATCGTCACCGAGTGGATCGACGGCACCCCGCTCTCGAAGGTCATCACCGACGGTGACCAGGCCACCCGCGACCGGGCCGGGGTGCTCTACCACCGGTTCCACATGTCCAGCCCGGGCCGGGTCGGCAAGCTGCACGCCGATCCGCACCCCGGCAACTTCCGGATGCTGCCCGACGGTCGGCTCGGGGTGCTCGACTTCGGCGCGGTGAACCACCTGCCGGAGGGCATTCCGCCGACGATCGGGGTCCTGCTCGGCCACGCACTGCGCGGCGAGGCCCAGGCGGTCGTCGACGGGCTGCGGGCCGAGGGCTTCCTCAAGCCGAGCATCGACCTCGACCCGGACAAGGCGCTGGCCTACCTGCTGCCGTTCCTGGAGCCGATCACAACCCCGACCTTCCAGTTCACCCGCGCCTGGTTGCGGGCGCAGGGCCAGCGGATCGGCGATCCCCGCTCGCCCAGCTACTACACCGGCCTGCAGTTCAACCTGCCGCCGAGCTACCTGCTGTTGCACCGGGTCTGGCTGGGCAGCGTCGGCGTGCTCTGCCAGCTCGAAGCGACCGGACCGTGGCGGGAGGAGCTCATCGACTGGCTCCCCGGGGCCGAGTCCCTGCGCGACCTCCCGTACGACTCGCCCGCCTCCTGACGGAAAAGTGATGGCCCGCCACCTGTCGTAGGTGGCGGGCCATCCTTCTTGGCACCGTGAGTGTTACCGGCTCACCAGCCGGCAACGCGGGCGCTCGCCAGTTCGGCGCGCCGCTGTGCGCGAGCCGCGCGCCGCTGCAGCCGAGCTGCCCGGCGCACCTGCCGGGCCGTGGCGAGCAGGCGCTGATGTTCGGCTTCGCACAGCCTCACCCGCATGTGCTCACGTGCCAGTTCCTCATTGCTGAACATGACCGTGCACTCCATTCGTTACGTCCCCTTGTGGGGGAAAGTCCTTGCATCAGTGAGAACTGACGCCGCGTGAGGGTTACTCCGTGGAATCAGCCCGCCGCCCAATTTCAGACCAAACCGCAAGCCAGTTGCAGGCCGCTTGCAGTCCTCTGTCAGGCAGCGATCGGGTTCTTACGGGGGCGTCCCCGGGGCCGCTTGCGCGGCACCACGACGCCCTGCACGAAAAGCTCGCCTCCCCAGACGCCCCACGGCTCAGCGCGCTCCAGTGCCCCGGCGAGGCACGCCGTACGGATCGGGCAGTTCTGGCAGAGCGACTTCGCGTACTCGACGTCGACCGGCGACTCGGCGAAGAACAGTTCCGCGTCGAAGGCGCGGCACGGGATCTTCGCGAGCAGGTCGGACGACGGCGAGGTCAGGACTTCGTTCGGGCTCTGAGCGGTGATGCACAACATTTCGGGTTCACCCCTTGTGAGGGAATCTCTCGGGCTGGTGGCTCGGAGGTGGACGGTTGGCAGAAACGACTGGTTGGCCAAAACAAAATGGCCGCGGATCCCGGGTTTCGGGTTCCGCGGCCTTGGAGTGCGCCGGTCAGGTGGTGCTAGACCGGTGGTCCTTGGGTGCGGATGCCCGAACGGGCGTCGGTGCTGAACGGCTTGGCGTCCTTACGCGGGGTGCTGGCAGCGGCCGTCATGACGACGGAGTCCTGCTCGAGGCTGAGCGGGGACTTCGGCGCGATGGAGACACCGCCGACGACGTGGGCCGACCAGGGGCGCGCATAGCAGCCCTGGGCGGGTACGCCGATGACACCGAGCTCCGTGAACACGTTGTTCTTCATCGTGGTCTCCACCGGGTGTCACCTCCGTCCTTGCCTCGGGGCAGCCGCGGCTAGCCCGCAGCGCTGTTGATGTCGTGAGGTTAAGGCTCGCGTCCTGACGGGTGCAAGCGATTTATTCGGCGTGTTTTCGAACTTCTCGCAACAGTTCCTGTCGGGCGCTGTTCATTTGGCCGCAGGACTTGCATCCGGGGCTTGATCAATTGGCCCGCCGATTGGACTGTCGCCGCAGATGGCGAGCACATCGGCGCCGTAGCGCTCGAGCTTGGCCGCCCCGATGCCGGCGATCCGGCCGAGTGCCCGAAGATCTCCGGGCTCTGACTCGGCGATCGCCTGAAGGGTGGCATCGGTGAACACGCAGTAGGCCGGCAGCGAGGCTTCCCGCGACCGGGCGAGGCGCCAGGCCTTCAGGCGCTCCAGCAGAGCCTCGTCGTAATCGGACGGGCAGTCGGTGCAGCGGCCCAGCTTGCGGGCGACGGCGTCCACCAGGGTCTTGTTGCAGACCCGGCAGGACGTGACCGGCTTGCCCTTCTCCCGCTTGGCCCGGGCCGGGCGGGCCGGGCCCCGCCGGGGCCGCCACCAGACCGTCCAGGAAGCGCGAGGGCCGCCGGTTGCCCCGGCCGCCGGGGGTGCGGGCAGTGGCCCAGGACAGCGAGAGCCGGTCCCGGGCCCGGGTCAGGCCGACGTAGAGCAGCCGGCGCTCCTCCTCGACCTTGGCGTCGGTGTCCGCGTAGCTGATCGGGAGCATCCCCTCGACCAGACCGACCAGGAAGACGACGTCCCACTCCAGGCCCTTGGCGGCGTGCAGCGAGGCCAGCGTGACGCCCTCCACGACGGGGGCGTGGGCGTCGGCGGCCCGGGTGTCCAGCTCGGCCGACAGCGTCGCCAGCGTGGCCTCGGGGTCGGTCGCCGCCAGCTCCTCGGCGACCCGGACCAGGGCGGCCAGGGACTCGGCCCGCTCGGCGGCGGCCCCGCCGGCCCCGGTCGGGGTGACGCCGAGGCCGGCGCTGGCCAGGACGTCCTTGACGGTCTCGACCATGCTCCGGGCGGAGTCCAGGTCCGGGTCGTTGCCCACTTCGAGCGAGCGGGCAGCGCCGCGCAGGCGCACCCGGGCCTCGCGGATCTCCGGGCGGTCGAAGAACTTCTCGCCACCGCGCAGCAGATACGGCACGTCGCGGGAACCGAGCGCCTGCTCGTAGGCCAGCGACTGGCCGTTGGTGCGGAACAGCACCGCGATGCGGCTGGCCGGCACCCCGCCGGCGCGCAGCGCGACGATCTGCTCGGCGACCGCGGCCGCCTCGGCCTCGTCGTCCGGGTGCTCCTGCAACTGCAGGGCCGCGCCGGACGGGCGCTGGGCCCGCAGGGCACCGGTCGTGGGGCCCGCACTCGGGCCGGCCCCGGCCAGCACGGTGTTCGCGATCGCGAGCACCTCGGGGGTGGAGCGGTAGTTGCGGGTCAGGCGGATCAGGGCCGCGCCCGGATGCGCCTTCTGGAAGCCGAGCAGGAACTGCGGGGTGGCGCCGGCGAAGGAGTAGATCGTCTGGGCCGGGTCCCCGACCACGCAGAGCTCGTGGCGATCCCCCAGCCAGAGGTCGAGCAGGCGCTGCTGCAGCGGGCTGACGTCCTGGTACTCGTCGACGACGAAGTGCCGGTACTGCCGGCGGACCTGCTCGGCGGCGTCCGCGCTGTCGCCGAGCACGCCGACGGTCAGCAGCAGGATGTCCTCCATGTCGATGACGCCGCGGCCGCGCTTGGTGTCCTCGTAGGCGCCGTAGAGCTCGGCCATCCCGGCCGGGTCGAGGTTGGCCGGCGGTGTCCGACCCGCCCGGAGCGCCGCGGCGGCGTAGCCGGCCGGCGCGATCTGGCTGACCTTGGCCCACTCGATCTCGGCCGACAGGTCCCGCACCTCGGCCTGCCCGGGCCGGACCCCGACCCGCGAGGCGGCGGCCGCCACGATCGGGGCCTTCTTGCCCTCGATCTGCGGCAGCTCGCCGCCGATCACCGTCGGCCAGAAGTACTGGAGCTGACGCAGCGCCGCCGAGTGGAACGTGCGGGCCTGCACGCCGCCGGCGCCGAGCGCGCGCAGGCGGGTCCGCATCTCCCCCGCGGCGCGGGTCGTGAACGTCACCGCGAGCACGCACTGCGGCGGGTAGGCCCCGGTCAGCACCCCGTGCGCAATGCGGTGCGTGATCGCGCGGGTCTTGCCCGTGCCGGCCCCGGCCAGCACGCACACCGGGCCCTCGAGGGCCTCCGCGACCTCCCGCTGTTCCGGGTCGAGCGCGTCCAGCAGTGACACTTCAAAACGCTCGTGCTGCAGAGCCCCCACCGTCATGGCCACATCCTCGCAGCCGCCGCCGACAACACGGCAGGGCTGTGGACGACCCCTCGGCCCGGTCGGACGTCAGGCTTTACCCAGGCCGAACAAGGACTTCCAGGTCTGCAGCCCGACCTTGCCGTCGACGACCAGGTCGTGCTTGCGCTGGTAGTTCTTCACGACTCGACGGGTCTGATTGCCGTAGTGGCCGTCGACCACGATCGCCTTGTGGCCGAGGTCGCGCAGCCGCAGCTGGATGAACACGACGCGCTCCCGGTACTTGTCCTTCAGCGCCGTCGTGAACTGCTTGCCCGGGTAGAACAGGTGGTCCAGCTCGTCCGGCAGGTTCGGGCACTTCTTGGAAGTGCCGCCGTTCCAGACCTTCTTGATCTCCTTCAGCGGGCACTGCTTGCCGTCCACCGTGTGCGCCGTCACCGTCGGCGCGGCACCCGCCTCGACCGTCCCCGCCCCCACCAGGGACATTCCCAGGGCGATCGCACAGACTCCCACCCGAACGCGCATGACGTGACTCCCCTCACGGCTACGGACCCAGACCGTAGTTAGGTTCTCCGGAAGATGCGACGCTCCCGCGTTGTTCTGGGCTGACATGCGTTGGTTCGGAAAGCCCCTGAGCGCACGACGAGAGGCAGCAGCCCCGACATGACCGACTACACCAGCCAGCTCGACCCGGACGTCGTGGTGATGTTCTCGACGCCGTGGTGCGGCTACTGCAAGCGCCTCAAGCTGCTGATGAATTCCGACGGGATCCGGTTCGTCGAGGTCAACATCGAGCACGACCCGGTCGCGGAGCAGTTCGTCCTCACCGCCAACGGCGACGGCACCGCCACCGTTCCGACGCTGCGCTTCCCCGACGGCTCCGCCCTGGTGAACCCGACCTTCGCCCAGGTGAAGGACCGCCTCGCCGCCTAACGCTCAGGCGTTCACCGCCGCGATCAGCCGCATGTAGTCGGGCGTTTCTCGCCCGATTTGCGCATCGCGGAAGACACGGAACCGGGCGATCCGGAGCCCACTTACGGCCAAGCCGAAGATCGCAACCGCGGTGTTCAGATGGGCGCGGGGGCGCGCCAGCTCGACGAACTCCACCCTGGGCCCGTCGGCGAGCGTTACGCGATTCCCCGCCGACGGGGCCACCGAGTGCACGAGGTGCTCTGCGATCCCGTTCAGGACGGCCGCCGCCCGCGCGTGTGGCATGCCAGTCACGACGAGCTCAGGCGCACCGAGCGCAGTCAGGCCGACCGTGTGGGACCACGGTGGGTGGACGCGACTGCTCTCCACCCCTTGGACCGCCCAACCGTGGCGATCGATCAGGCCCCGGGCGAAGCCCAGATATTCCGCGGTTGTGGCTGCCGGGTTGTCGCATTGCCAGCACATGGATCCTCCCCTGTCTCGTCGGACGGGAGGAGCATGCGGCCCACTACCGACAAGAGGCCCGGGCCATGTGGACAACGCCGCGCGAAGGTCGCCGCTCGCGTCCTCTGGCAGTCCTGGCGCCGGTCAGCGGACCCGCTGACACCCGCAGCGCCCCGGTGGTCGGTGGTTGTCGGCGTCAGCCGACGGTCTACATCGCCGGGTTCGCGGACCGAGGCAGTCCGCACCGGGCGGCTTCCCAACCCTCGTCCCAGGCCTTGGTGCGCGCGCTGAGGATCGCCACCGGAACTGCCACGGCGACGGACTCGACCAGTGCTTCGCGCCGACGTCGCTCGGACTCCGCCCGTGCGACCGCCTCGGTGTTGATCTTCGCCAGCCGGCGCGTTCCGACCGGCCGATTCCGCAGCTTCATGGTCACCCTCCCCGGATGAGATCTAGCCCCCGGGGCGCAACGATCCTCGGGTCCCAATGAACCCTTCTATCCCGAAGATCTAAAATAGTCCCGAAGGATCATTCTTGCCCCCTTGGTACCTTTTGCCCCATTGGTCCCCGAGGGTGGCGCGTCACGTCCGGGCGCGCGCCGGCGGGTCGGGCAGTCGCACGGCCGCGATGCGAAGGATCCAGTCCGGCGTCCTCCGGCCGCGGGCCTCGTCGCGAACAACCCGGAGGCGAGCGACATGAACCTGACCGGCCTTGACTCGCCCGTCCTTCCGCGAAAGCGCACATCTGCACGCCTCCGTCGGCGTGTCGCGGTGCAGATGTGCGCTTTCGGAGGAGAAGGGGCCGGGGGTTGGAGCACCCGGGTGGGTTCAGGTGAAGCGGAAGCTGTCCACGAAGGCCTTGAAGGCGGCGCGGGCGACGGCCGGCTCTTCACTCAAGGGGTAGAGCAGCTGGAACAGCCGGTTGTCCGGGGCAAGAAGAAGCCGGACCAGAATCGTGACGGGCTTGGCCGTCCCCGCGGTCCCGACGATGCGGAAGTCCCGCGCCGGTTGCCCGCGGTAGGTCGTACTGACGACGTCCTCCACCGTTCCGCCCACGCTGGCTCCGGCGGTGCGCGCGCTCTCGTCCAGGTCGAGCTTGGTGCCCTCGGGGTAGGTGTCGATGAGCACGGTGTAGCCGGTGTTCTCGTTGACCGCGGTGTACCCGACCTGCTCGGCCACGCCGCCCGCGTACGGCAGTACCCGCGAGATCCGCTCCGGGTCCGTGGGCATCGTGACGCTGAAGCCGTCCGCCGCGAACGGGGCCAGCACGAACGGCCCCTGCCTGACCGCGGGGGCCGGCGTGCCCTGGGCGGACGTCTCCGGCCCGTCGTCGTCGCCGCACCCGCCGAGGGCGAGCGCAAGCACGAGCGCCGCGGCGACCAGTCCGGTCCTCACCTCGAGCCGCCCCAGTGGTTGTCCTTGGGCAGCGGCTCGCCGAACCAGCGCTCGATCAGCCAGCGGGCGATCGAGATCGTGCCGGGCATCAGGATCTCGCCGCGCCGGCCGCAGTCGATGAGCTCGTCGCGGGAGAGCCAGCGGGCCTCGGCGATCTCGTCGGGGTCGATCTTGATCTCCGACGTCGAGGCGTGCGCATGGAACCCGACCATCAGAGAGCTGGGGAACGGCCAGGGCTGCGAGCCCTGGTACACGGCCTCGTCGACGACGACGCCGACCTCCTCGAAGACCTCGCGGATGACGGCCTGCTCGAGCGACTCCCCCGGCTCGACGAAGCCGGCCAGCGTGGAGAACCGGCCCTCGGGCCAGGCCGGCGCGCGACCGAACAGGGCGCGGTCGTCGTCGCCGACCACGAGCATGATGACCGCAGGGTCGCTGCGCGGGAACTGCGCCGCACCGCACGAGGGGCACTGGCGGACGTGGCCCGCGGCGCCCATCTCGGTCGGCGACCCGCAGTTCGGGCAGAACTGGTGCCGCGCATGCCAGTTCGCAATCCCGATCGCGTGCACGAATAGACCGGATGCGCCGGCCGGCAGTCGCGAGGAGATCTCGCGCAGGTGGGTGACCCGCTGCTCCTCCGCGGCGACCAGCTCGCGGTCGACCGCGAAGTACGGGGCGCCCTCCGGGTCGAACCCGAGAAAGAAGCGCGATACGTCCTCAGAAATCTGATCCGGCGTCAGGTACACCAGGTCCGATCCGTCGGCCAACAGCAGGCTCGCGGAATCGCGGACCTGCAGCACCTTCGCCTGCGGGTGCGCCCAGGCCGCGGCGAGGGCCGCGGCGTCGAGACGTAGATGCGCGGACCGGTCGTGGGTGGCCCGGGACAGGCGCAGCTCGCTCATGCGCAGGACCCTACGGAGCGGCCCTCACGGGACGGCGAACGCCCCCGGCCCGGCCAGGATCTCCTCCAGCTGGTCGCGGGTGGGCAGGTCGGGTCGCACCACCTTGCCGGTCCGGACGTAGAGGAACGCCGCCGAGACCGCCTCCACCTCGACGCCGGCGATCTCGGCCCAGGCCAGCCGGTAGATGGCCAGCTGCAGCGGGTCCGCGGACGCCGCCTTCGAGGTCTTCCAGTCGACCACCTCGTAGCCGTCGAGCATCTCGTAGACGGCATCGATCCGGCCGCGGACGATCCGGCCGCCGATGGCCAGGGCGAACGGAGCCTCGATCCGGTGCGGGCGCGCCTCGGCGTACGGACCGCGCAGGAACGCCTTCTGCAGCGCGGCCAGGTCGGCGTCGTCGAGCAGCGCGTCGGCCGCGCCCGGCAGGTCGTCCGCCTCGAGCAGGGGCTGCTGTCCGAACAACGCCTCCACCCAGCCGTGGAACCGGGTACCTCGGCGGGCCGCCGGGGCCGGGCGGCGGGGCATCGGGCGGGCCAGGTCGCGGGCCAGACTGTCCGGGTCTGCAGCCAGCTGCAGCACCTGCGAGGCGGACAGCGACGCCGGAAGTTCAACCTCGCGCCGGGACGACCGGCCGCGGTCAAGCTCGGCGAGCAGCAGCTCCAGGTCGCGGTCCCAGCCGGCGACGGTCTCGGTCTCGACCGGCGACAAGCCCACCGGGACGGCGGTCCGCGCCCGCGGCGAACGCAATGCGGCCCGCACCATCGCCGCACTCTCTCGACGCCGGGCGAGCGCGTCGGCATCGAGCGGAGCGGGCCACTCGTACTCGCGGACGACGCCGCGCTGCGGATTCTCGGCATCGGCCGGCGGATCCGGCGCCCACGGCCCGACCGGGTCCAAGCCACGGGCGTCGGTGAACGCGCGGATGTCCTTCAGATACTCCGACGGCCCGCGCCGGCGCTTCTGGGTCGGGCCCCACCAGTGCGAGGAGGCCACCAGCCGGCGCCGCGGCCGCGTGCACGCGACGTAGGCCAGCCGGCGCTCCTCGAGCTCGGACTGCTCGCGCATCGCGTCCTCGCACGCCTTGATGCCCTTGGTGCTCCACTCGCCCACCCCCGGCAGGGCGCCGGAGTCGCCCCGCAGCGGGATCGGCATCGCGTCCCCGCGGCGGGTCCACAGCGCGCGGCCGCGGTTGGACGGGAACACCTTGTCGGTGACGTCGGGCAGCACGACGACGTCCCACTCCAGGCCCTTGGCCTTGTGGGCGGTCATCAGCTTCACCGAGTCGCCGGGTCCGGGCGTCGCGGAGTCCAGCCCGCGCTCGTGCTCCTCCGCGGCGCGCAGGTAGGCCAGGAACGCCGCGACGGAGGAGTCGCCCTCCAGGTCGGAGAAGGAGGCCGCGACGTCGAGGAACGCGGCGAGAGATTCGCGTCGCCGCGAGGCCAGTGCGTGCGGCGCTGCCGCAATCTCGACGTCGAGCCCGGTCACCGCGATCACCCGGTGCAGCAGGTCCAGCAGCGGTTCGCCGACGTGCCGGCGCAGCTCGGCGATCTCCCGGTCCAGCGCGTCGAACCGGGCGCGGGCGGCGTCGGAGTAGCCGAGGTCGCCCGGACCGGCCAGGGCGTCGGAGAGCGAGACGAGTTCGGCCGGGTCGGTGACCGCGATCGCGGTCTCCAACGACTTGCCGTCCCCGCGCGGCACCGCCACCAGGTCGCGCGCCCGCCGTCCCAGCAGGGCCAGGTCCCGCACGCCGATCCGCCAGCGCGGGCCGGACAGCAGCCGCACCATCGCGGTGTTCGCGGTCGCCTCGTCGAGCACCTCGAGCACGGCGATGACATCGGCGATCTCGGGCAGGTGCACCAGGCCGCCGAGCCCGACCACCTCGACCGGGATGTCGCGGCGAACGAGCTCGCCGTGCACCGGCCCGATGTCGCGGGTGGCCCGGACCAGCACGGCGACCTCGCGCGCGGGCACGCCGTCGGCGATCGCGGCCGCGACCTGCCCGCCGATCCACCCGATCTCCTCGGGGTAGGTGTCGAACAGCCCGGTCCGGATCTCGCCGAGTCCGCGCGAAGCCGCCGACGCGAGCAGCGGCTCGACCCCGGCGTGCAGGCCCCGCAGCGGCGCGGCCAGGCCGTTGGCCAGGTCGAGGATCGTCTCGCCGTTGCGCCGGTTCTCGCGCAAGGTGAAACGCCGCGCCGGAACTGACGTTCCGTCAGCTTCGCGGCGCGCGAAGTGCTGCGGGAACTCCTCCAGGTTGGCCACCGATGCGCCGCGCCAGCCGTAGATGGCCTGGCACGGATCACCGACCGCGGTGACGGGGTGCCCCCCGAACAGGCCGACCAGCATCCGGCGCTGGGCCACGGAGGTGTCCTGGTACTCGTCCAGCAGCACGACGCGGTACTGCGTCCGCAGCGCCTCCCCGACCGCGGGGCACTGCTCGGCCAGGCGGGCACCGAGCGCCATCTGGTCGCCGAAGTCGACGAGGTCCCGCTCGGCCTTCGCGGCGCGGTAGGCCTCGACCAGGTCGGTGTACGCCAGGCGACGCGTGGCCGCGGTGATCGCGTCGGCGATCTTGACCGGCGGGGCGCGGCTCACCCTCGCCCGGGGTGAGGCGGGCGAGTACGGCGCGGTCGTGCGCGCGCAGGTCGTCGAGGTCGACGAGGTGCTCGGAGATCTCGCTCTCCAGCGAGAGCAGATCGACAACGAGGTCGACCAGCCGCTTCTCCAGCGCCGGGAACGGCCCCCGGGCCCGGCAGATCACCCGGGCCGCGAGTTGGTAGCGCGCGGCGTCGGCCAGGAGCGTCGCGTGCGGCTCGACGCCGAGGCGCAGGCCGTGCTCCTCGATCAGGCGCGCGGCGAAGGAGTGGTAGGTGGCCACCGTCGGCTCGCCGACGTCTTCGCCCTCCACCAGGGCTCCCGGTTCCGGCGTCACACCGCCCTTCGCGAGTGCCGCGCGGACCCGCTGGCCGAGTTCGCCGGCCGCCTTGTTGGTGAAGGTCAGACCGAGGACGGCGTCGGCGGGCACCTGCCCGGTGCCGACCAGCCACACCACGCGGGCCGCCATCACCGTCGTCTTGCCCGAGCCGGCACCGGCCACGATGACGGCCGGTTCCAGCGGAGCGGTGATCGCGTCCAGCTGCTCGGAGGAGTACGGGACGCCGAGGGCCTCGACCAGGTCCTGCCGCGAGGTGATCGCCGGGGTGTTCACTCGACCACCTGCCGGCCCTCGGCGCGGGCACTGCAGCAACGGCGGTACTCGCAGTTGTCGCAGCCGTCGGAGATCACGGGAGTGAACCGCTCGGCCCGCACCCGCCTGGCCGCCGCGGCCAGCAGCTCGAGCGCCCAGCCCGGGTCGGCGGCGTCCGCGGTGGCGTCCTGCGGCGCGCACCCCCGGCATCCCGTCCTTTCCGATCTGACGGAGCATCACCAGTTCGGCGCCGCCGCTCTCCCGGCGTACCGCCCTCGAGCTCGGTCAGCGCACCGGCTTCGACCGCGACCTGGTAGGTGGCCAGCTGGGGGTGCGCCGCCGCGTCCCCCTTGGACACGTCGCTCTTGCTGGTCTTGAAGTCGACGACGCGCATCCGGCCGTCGGCGTCGCGCTCGACCCGGTCCAGGGAGCCGCGCAGCCGCACCGGCTCCGCCCCCAGAGCGTCCGGGAGCTCGACCGTCACGTCGAAGCCGACCTCGGCCCCGAGCACCTCGCGGCCCGGCCGGCCGTCGTGCCAGGCCAGGAACGCGGCCAGCGCCTTGCGCGCAGCTTCCCGCTCGACGGCCGACTGCCAGGGCGCGTCGAAGGTGATCTCGGCCCAGACCGTGTCGAGGCGCTTCATCAGGTCGTCCAGGTCGGTGACGCCGGTGCGCGCAACCTCCTCGGCGAGGGCGTGGAGGACGTTGCCGAAGCTCATCCGGACCGTCGGGCGCGGAGTCCGCGTGCACCTCGCGGCGCAGGAACCACTGCAGAGGACAGGACGGTGATCCCGTCGACGGTGCTCGCGGAGAGCGCGAGCGGGTTGTCGGGGTCGCGGACCGGGATGTCGGAGGTGCTCGTCGCGGCCGTGCCCCACCAGCGCTCCGGGGCGGCCGACGGGATCAGTGGGCGACCGGTCGCGTCGTGGGCGTTGGCCAGCACGGCGAGCCGCCGCGGCCGCGGCCTTGCGCAGCGGCGCGGAGCTGGCCGGGTCGTCCAGCACCGCGCGCAGTTCGGCGACCAGGCCGGCCGGCGAGAGCGGCCGGGTGGGACGGTGGCGAATCTCCTGCGGCTCGACCCCGAGCTCGCGCAGGAACCGGGAGGGGCGGTCGCCGTCCTCGTCCGGGGTGGCGACCGCGGTGACCACCAGCCGGCGCTTGGCCCGCGTGACGGCGACGTAGAAGAGCCGGCGCTCCTCGGCCAGCACGCTGGCGACCGACGGGGGTGGGGCGACGCCGGCAGGGGTCAGCCGGTCGGCCTGCAGCAGCGACCCCCGGCGGCGCAGGTCCGGCCAGACGCCTTCCTGCACCCCGACCACCGCGACCAGGGGCCACTCCAGGCCCTTCGATCGGTGCGCGGTCAGGACCCGGACGGCCTCGACGGCTCCGTCGCCGGATCGCGGGGCGTCGCCCGGGATCTCCTGCGCCTCGATCTCGGCGAGGAAGTTGGCCACGCCGCGGTGCCCGGCCTTCTCCTCCGCCCGGGCGGCCAGGTCGAACAGCGCGCAGACGGCGTCGAGGTCGCGGTCGGCCCGCCGGGCGGCCGCTCCGGACCCGGCCGCAGCCCGCGCCAGGTCGTTCGGCCAGGAGGTGCCGGACCAGAGCCGCCAGAGCGCGTCCTCGGCGGTGCCGCCGGCGGCGAGGTCGTCCGCAGTCGCCCGCAGCAGTTCCCCGAGCTTGCGGGCCGGGCCGGCCGCCGCCGCGTCCGGGCCTATCAGGCGACGCGGGTCGGCGAGGCCGTCGCGGATGAGCTCAGCCGACGGGGCGAGGTCGACGGCGGCGGTGCCGCCCGCGCGGGCCTCGGCCCGCAGCGCACGGCCGAGGCGGCGCAGGTCGGCGGGGTCGATGCCGCCCAACGGGGAGAGCAGCAGCATCCGCGCCATCTCCGGGGTCAGGACGGTGGACGCCAGGAAGCCGGTGTCTGACGATCCATCACCTGACACCCCGTCGGCCGACACCCGCAGCGCCGCGAGGAGCAGCTCCACCGCGGGTTCGGAATGCAGCGCGATCTCGTCCCCGGCCACGTCCAGCGGCACCCCGGCCGCGCCGAGGACGCGCCGCACGGTGGGGATCGTCCGCGTGCCCGAGCGGACGAGCACGGCCATGTCCGACCAGGGCACCCCGTCGGCCAGGTGCGCGCGCCGCAGCAGCTCGGCCACGTGCTCGAGCTCGGCGCCCGTGCTGCCGAAGGTGAGCACCTCGACGGTCCCCTCCGCCGACAGCGCGGGCGCGAGGTCGCGGTGGGCCTTCGCCGCCTCGGCCGGCAACCCGCTGAGCGGCAACCGGCGCGCCACCTCACGCGACGCGGCCAGCAGCGCCGGCACCGCGCGGCGGGAGGTGCGCAGCACGACGGTCCGGGCCGGGCTCCCGTCGCGGTCGGGGAACTCGCGGGGGAAGTCGAGGATCCCCCGTACCTCCGCTCCGCGGAAGGCGTAGATGGACTGGTCGGGGTCGCCGAACACCACGAGGTCGCGGCCGTCGCCGGCCAGCGCCTGCAGCAGCCGGACCTGGCCGGGGTCACTGTCCTGGTACTCGTCGACGAAGACCGCGTCGTAGCGCGCGCGCAGCTGCGCGCGCACGGTCGGCGACTCGGCGAACGCGACGGCCCGGCGGACCAGCTCGGTGTAGTCCAGGACACCCCGGGCGTCGAGCAGATCGCCGTACTCGTCGGCGAAGGCGGCCAGCGCGCGCCACACCGCCGCAGTCTCCGCGGAACCGCCCGCGCCCGCCTCGGCGGCCAGGCGAGCGAGGTCGATGTCGCGCTCCCCCACCCGGGCGAGGACGTCCCGCACCTCCTCGGCGAGGCCGCGAGTGTTCAGGCATCGTGCGATCGTCTCCGGCCACGCGCGCCCGCTCCCGCGCAGCCACTCGCGGACCGCGACGTCCTGCTCGGTGGCCGAGAACAGCCGCAACGGCCGGCCGGCGTCTTCCGGCGGCAGGTGCGCCGCGACCAGCGCGTGGCAGAACGAGTGGAACGTGGTCGCGACCGGGGTCGCGGTGGTGCGCGCGACCCGGCGGGCGATCCGGTCGCGCAGTTCGCCGGCGGCCTTGCGGCTGAAGGTCAGGACCGCGAGGCGCTCCAGGTCGGTGCCGGTTTCGACGCGGCGGGCGACCGCCTCGACCAGGGTCGTGGTCTTGCCGGTGCCGGGGCCGGCGAGCACGAGCAGCGGACCACCGGTGTGCTCGACGACCGCGCGCTGCGCCTCGTCCAGCACGGGGGCGATGAGGGGCGCCGGTGGGGTACGCACGAGGCGGTACTCGACCCGACTCCCCCGCCCCGATGCCACAGCCCCATCACACCACCGAGCGCTGACAGCGCTGCGCCATGGTCAGGGGTCAGGACCGCCCGTCCCAGCGGGCGCGGCGCATGTCGACCTTGCCGGTCGGCCGCAGCGGGGTGCCCTCGGCCAGCCACTCCCGGCGGGCCCGCTCTTCCAGGCCCTCCGCGGCGGAGCCGTCGGCCCGGATCACCCGCCACCACGGAACGCCCGCGCCGTGGCCGGACATCACCTTCCCGACCGAGCGCGGGCCACCCATGCCGATCAGCTCCGCGAGGTCGCCGTAAGCGAGCACCCGACCCGGCGGGATGGCCTCGACCGCGCTCAGCACGGCTTCGATGAACTCGTCCCGGGACAGCAGTCCGCCCCGCGGGTCATCCCGCGGGGCGGAGGTGCGCTTCATGTCAGCGATTGTTCACCACTGATCAGACGGGCCTGATCAGATGCGACCCACGATGCCGCCGAGCACCGGGACCGCGCCCGGCCCGAAGCTCTCGGTGCCGTCGGCCAGCTTCAGGCCCTTGATGCCCGAGTGCGCGTTCGCGTAGGCGAGCGCCTTGGCCAGGTCGGTGACCCCGTTGCTGCCGGGGATCGGCGCGAGCGCCAGCGTCGACAGGATGCCGAACGCCTTGCCCTCGGCGTCGAGGAAACCGCTGCCGGAGTCGCCGGGCACGCCCGGGGTCGCGGTGTAGATCAGGTGCGTCCAGCCAGCGCCCTCTCCGGAGATGGTGAAGCCTTGCTTGGGCGAGAGCTGGGTCAGCCCACCGCGCAGCGGGGAGTTGCCGTAACTGAAGACGGCCTCACCGGCAGCCAGCGCCTCGGTCCGCATACCGGTCGGCCCACCGAAGACGGGGATGGACGGGTTGACCTTCGAGATGTCGCTCTTCGGGATCTGGATCAGCGCAAAGTCGTTGAAGGCGCACGCGTTCGTGTCGGTCTCCCCGGCCTTCTGCATCGCGAGCCAGGAGTTGTAGACCATCTTGCCGGTGACCCCGGACTCGCCGAGCTTCACCGGAGTCCCGAGCGGGCAGGCTCTCGGAGGAGCAGCCGTCGGTCTCGTCCGCGGTCCCGGTGCCGGAGCAGTGCGCGGCCTGGCCGAGGTAGGCATTGCCGACGGTGTCGGTGAAGACGAAGTTCGACGTGCAGGCGGCGGTGTCGTTGGTGAGGGTCTGAATGCCCGGATGGATCATCGAGGCTTCTGCAGTCGCGAAGGCCGGCACCGACTCGGCGCTGGCTCCGGGTGACTGAATGGCGACGGCAGCGGTGGCGGCCACTGCGGTGACGAGCGCGCTCATGGCGACTCGGCGGAACGGGCTCGAGCTCATGTGCTCAGAACTCCTTAGTCATCCGGCGGGGATGAAGTAATTGCTACCCACTGATTCCTTGCGGTCCCGTGTATTCGGTTTGCACCTATTGCGGGCTCGGTCACATTAGTTCCCAAATTCCTGTGGGCCAGCCATGAGCTGTGGATGAGCCGCTTGTGTCCCAGAGTGCCTGCGTTGTCTTGATCGACAAGGGCAGCCGCGTCCGGCTTTGCCCAGATCCGTGCCACGGGAATGTCCGCAACGCCAAACGGCGCCTGAGGGTTACTCAGGCGCCGTTCGGAATGTGCCGGGAGGTCTTAGTAAGAGGGCTTGTCCGGCTCGATCTGGCTGACCCAGGCAGTGACGCCGCCACCGACGTGGACCGCGTCGGCGAAGCCCGCGTTCTTGGTGACGGCCAGGGCCTCGGCGCTACGTCCGCCGGACTTGCAGTAGATGACGATCTGCTTGTCCTTGGACAGCTTCTCCAGCGCGCTCCCGTTGAGGAATTCACCCTTCGGGATCAACGTCGCGCCGGGGATGGAGACGATCTCGAACTCGTTCGGCTCGCGGACGTCGATGAGCTCGAACTCCTTGCCGGCGTCCATCCACTCCTTGAGGTCCTTCACCGAGATGGTGGAGTCCTTGATGGCGTCGATGGCCTCCTCGGAGACCGCGCCGCAGAAGGCGTCGTAGTCGATGAGCTCTGTGATCTCCGGAGCGTTCGGGTCGCGGCGCACCTTGACCGTCCGGTACTCCATCTCGAGGGCGTCGTAGATCATCAGCCGGCCGACCAGAGGCTCGCCGATGCCGGTGATCAGCTTGATCGCCTCGTTGACCATGATCGAGCCGATCGACGCGCACAGCACACCGAGCACGCCGCCCTCGGCGCAGCTCGGGACCATGCCGGGCGGCGGAGGCTCGGGGTAGAGGTGGCGGTAGTTCGGGCCGTACTCCTCCCAGAACACCGAAGCCTGACCCTCGAAGCGGTAGATCGAGCCCCACACGTAGGGCTTGCCGAGCAGCACCGCCGCGTCGTTGACGAGGTAGCGGGTCGCGAAGTTGTCGGTGCCGTCCACGATCAGGTCGTAGTCGCGGAAGATGTCGAGGACGTTGGACGAGTCCAGGCGCACCTGGTGCAGGTTGACCTTCACCAGCGGGTTGATCTCGGCGACCGACTCCTTGGCCGACTGGGCCTTGGACTTGCCGATGTCGGACTGGCCGTGGATGACCTGGCGCTGCAGGTTGGACTCGTCGACGACGTCGTCGTCGATGATGCCGAGGGTGCCGACGCCGGCCGCGGCGAGGTAGAGCAGGGCGGGTGAGCCGAGGCCGCCAGCGCCGACGCAGAGGACCTTGGCGTTCTTGAGGCGCTTCTGCCCGATCATCCCGACCTCGGGAATGATGATGTGGCGGCTGTAGCGCCGCACCTCTTCGACGGTGAGTTCGTCAGCCGGCTCGACGAGCGGGGGGAAAGACACGGCGTACTCCGCTGCTCAGGGGGGTTCAGGCGGTCCTGTCCTGACCGGACATTTCCGCTGGTCGTCGAGTCCAACGGTGCCACGCGCCCGCTGATTCCACCCAATCCGGGTGCCCGGCCTCACACGCACCCCACCCGTCACGTCGCTCCGCTCATGAATGAGCTGGGCGTCGAAAATCGGGCCTTCGCGGCCCGGAAATCGACGCTCCGCTCATGAATGAGCGGGGCGTGGGGGCCTTGGGTCAGGCGGACTTCCTGGCCGCGGCTTTCTTCGCCGGTGCCTTCTTGGCGGCCGCCTTCTTGGCCGGGGCCTTCTCGGCGGCCTTCTTCGCGGGCGCCTTCTTGGCCGGCGGCTTCGCGGCGGCCTTCTTGGCGGCGGGCTTCCCCTCGCCCTCGTCCTCGGCGGCGCGGCGCTCCTTGGCGCGGGCGACGCTCTGGCGCAGCGCCTCCATCAGGTCCACGACCTCGGCGGCGGGCTCGGCGTCCTCGGCGAGTTGAACGACCTCGCGGCCGGCGACCTTGGCGTCGACGACGGCCTTGAGGGCGGCGGCGTACTGGTCGGTGTACTCGTCGGCGTCGAAGTCACCGGTGAGGGTGTCGATGTAGGCCTCGGCCATCTTGATCTCGGCGTCCTTGACGCTGACGTCCTCACCCGGGGCCAGCCCCTTGGCGTCGCGGATCTCCTCGGGCCAGAGCATCATCTGCAGCAGCAGCAGGTCCCCGTAGGGGCGGATCGCGGCGAGTGACTCGCGGGACCGCAGCGCGACCTTGACGATCGCGACCTTGCCGGTGGCCCGCAGTGCGTCGCGGAGCAGCACGTAGGGCTTCTCGCCGATGGAGTCGGCCTGCAGGTAGTAGCTCTTGGCCACCGAGATCGGGTCGTACTGGTCGGCGGGCACGAACTGCAGGACGTCGACAGCCTTGGTGGAGGGCAGCGGGAGGGAGTCCATGTCCTCGTCAGTGAGCACGACCATCTCGCCGCCGCCGAGGTCGTAGCCCTTGGCGATGTCGCTGTAGGGCACCTCTTCGCCGTCGAGCTCGCAGAACCGCTTGTAGCGGATTCGCCCGCCGTCAGCGGCGTGCACCTGCCGGAGCGAGACCCCGTGCTCCTCGGTCGCGGAGAACACCCGAACCGGGATCGAGACCAGCCCGAAGGAGATCGCGCCCTTCCAGATTGTCTGGGGCATGTCCGCTCGCCGTCCCGTCCGTCCCACGAGTTTCCAGCAGTCCCGCGACCGCTCTGGACTCACGGTAACCGGGAGCGCCGACAGGCGGCTAGGGCGGACGTCCCTAGCAGCCTTCCCCGGCCCGTTCGTCGCGAACGGCCTTGATCTGCTTCTTGGTCTCGGCCCAGTCCTTCTCGCGGTAGGCGGAGATCCGCTCCTCCTCGGAGCCCGGGACGATGAACAGCCGCCGCTGACCGCCCAGGACGTTCTCGTCCGTGCCCGGGGAGTTCGCGGTGCTGCCGTAGATCCGGTAGGTCACGGTCACCGCCCCGGAGCTCGGCACGATCCAGTCCTCGACCAGGAACGTGACCCGGAAGTGCTGCCCGTCGGTCTCCGGCTGCACGGCGGTGATGGTGCCGACGAAGATCCCCCGGGCGCAGGCCACCGCGTCCGCGAAGGCGGCGCTGGCGTTCTGCCGGGTAGTGCTCTCGGCGTTCGCGCCCTTGGCCGCGGGGCCGGCGCCCGTCTGGCTGTCCTGGACCGCGGCCGCGTCCTTCGCGGCGCCGCCGGTGGCAGTGGTGCCGGGGGCAGGTGGCGCCGGGGGCGGCGGCACTTCCCGCCACAGCCCCCGCCGCCGTGTCGGTGCCGGTATAGGCGTCGCCGGCGGCCAGGGGCGCCTTCGCCGGCGCCGGCGCTGCACCCTCGCCCCGGTCCATGGCGGACTCCGGAGCGCCGATCGCGGTGGCGGCGTCGTCGGAGTTCGAGCCGGTCGAGCTCATCGTCAGCGGGATGCCGATCGCCGACCACCACGATCAGCGAGGCGGCAGCGGCGAGCACCCGCGGGTTCAGCTTGGAACGCCAGGAGCTCATCTGGACGACGGTCGCGCCGCCGGCGGCCACGGGCGGTACGGCCCCGGCGGCGGCGGAGACGCCACCCTCGGCAGCCAGCGCACCGCCGATCAGGCCGAGCGCCTTGGCGATCGAGTCGGTGTCCGCGCGCACCTGGGCGTCGGCAGGACTGTCGGCCTCGAGACCGTCGAGAAGGCGATCCAGGGCAGCGGCGTACTCGTCAGGGTCGATCGGCTCACTCATCTAGATCACCTCCGTCTCGGTCAGTCGTTCGCGCATCGCCTTCACGGCCGCGTGCAGCCGGCTCTTCACTGTGCCCTCGGGGACGTCGAGCGCCGCCGCAATGTCCTTCACCGGCAGGTCCGCGTAGAACCGGAGCACCAGGACCTGCTTGTGCTGTTCCGGCAGGGCGTCCATGCCCTGCGCTATCGCCATGGCCAGTACCCGGTCCTCGGGTGCCGGTTCCGGCGAAGCCGTCCATCGGGCCGCCAGGCGATCGCGCAGCCCGTCGTCCCGCTTGTTCCCGCGGTGCCAGTCGATCGCCACCCGGGAGGCCACCACGACCGCCCAGGCCACCGGATCCCGGATCGGTTCCTGCCCAGGTCGTGCCGCTTGTTCGAGCAACCGCAGCCGCACCTGCTGGACACCGTCGTCCAGCTCGTGCCCCGGCACCCCGCCGAGAGCCAGAACCGCACGCACGCGACCCACGCCCTCGGCGGGGAGCGGGTCCCCACCTGGAGGAACGCCCCCACCAGGCGCAATCCCGCGACCGTTTCCGGTCACCGTTTCTCCCCCAGTTCACATGGCGAGGACGCAGGAGGCCCCGAAAACGTTCGGTGCCAGGGTCGATTCGAAGGATCCGCGCAGGGGTCCTGCGGGCGAACCTACCGAAATTCGGCCTGCGATCCTGGGTGCCATGGCGGGCGAGAAGGTATCGGTCGAGGTCGGCGGACGGCGTCTCGGGCTGTCGAACCTGGACAAAGTCCTCTATCCGGACGTCGGGTTCACCAAGGGCGAGGTCATCGACTACTACTCCCGGATCGCCCCGGTGCTGCTGCCTCACCTGGCCGGGCGGGCCGCGACCCGGGTCCGCTTCCCGGACGGAGTGGAGGGCATCTCGTTCTTCGAGAAGAACAGGCCCAAGGGCACGCCCGACTGGGTACGCACCGTCACCCTGCCGACACCGGGCAGCTCCACCGGCCGGGAGACCATCGACTTCATCGTCGTGGAGGACCTGCCGACGCTGATCTGGCTGGCGAACCTGGCCGCCCTGGAGTTGCACGTGCACCAGTGGACGGTCGGCCCGCGCGGGGGCGTGCACGGCGTGGACCGGCTGGTCTTCGACCTCGACCCCGGGGCGCCGGCCGCCCTCAGGGAATGCGCCCAGGTCGCCCTGCTGCTGCGGGACGTGCTCACCGATCTGGGCCTGGAGCCGCTGGCCAAGACCTCGGGTTCGAAGGGCATGCAGCTCTACATCGGCCTGGCCGAGACCGACGCCGCCAAGGCGCACGGGTTCGCCAAGGACCTCGCCGTGGCGATGGAGGAGGCGCACCCCAAGCTCGTCGTGCACCGGATGGACAAGTCCCTGCGCGGCGGCAAGGTGCTGATCGACTGGAGCCAGAACGCCGCCGCCAAGACCACCGTCGCGCCGTACTCGCTGCGGGCCCGGGCCCGCCCCACCGTCTCGACGCCGGTCACCTGGGACGAGGTCGCCGAGGCCGCCGACGGGCGGGAACTGGCCTTCACCGCCTCCGAGGTGCTGGACCGGGTGGACGAGGTCGGAGACCTGTTCGCGCCGCTGTTCGACGCCGGCGGGCGCCTGCCGTAACCGATTCGGGTGCGTATCGTCCGATCTGTGGTTACCCGCGGGTAGAGTTCTGTGCACCAGACGGAGGGACGTAGGTACGTGAGCGCGATCGAGGACACCCCGCAACGGGCCGGACGCCTGCCGCGCACGGCGCGGCGGCGCCAGTTGCTCGATGCGGCCCTGTCCGTGTTCGTCGCGCAGGGCTACCACGCGGCCGCGATGGACGACATCGCCGACCGGGCCGGCGTCAGCAAGCCCGTCCTCTACCAGCACTTCCCCGGCAAGCGGGACCTCTACCTGGCGCTGCTCGACGAGAGCGCCGCCGCCCTGATGGACGCGGTGCGGACGGCGATGCTCTCCACCACCGACAACAAGGCCCGGGTGCGTGCCACCGTCAGCGCCTACTACGAGTTCGTCGAGGACAAGAACGGCGCCTTCCGGTTGGTCTTCGAGTCCGACCTCATCGGGGAGCCCGAGGTCCGCGACCGCCTGGAGGCCGTGGAGCGCCAGTGCGCCAACGCCGTCGCCGCCGTCATCGCCGAGGACACCGGACTCCCGGAGCCCGAGGCGCAACTGCTCGGCGCCGGCCTGGCCGGCATCGCGCAGGTCACCGCCCGGACCTGGGCTGCCGGCGGCGAGCCCCTGCCCAAGGACCAGGCGATCGACCTGGTCGCCTCCCTCGCCTGGCGCGGCATCCGCGGCTTCCCGCGCACCGACGAGCACCCCTGAACACTGGGACGTCCGAAGCAACGTGAGTGATAGCGCTCGCTTCTTCGGACGTAACCGTCACGCCCTGCGCGAACGCGGGGCCATCCGGGCGTCACCGACCCGGCGCACGCAGTAGCCTCGGCACCGGCGTCGGATCACCGCGCCGCGTCGAACGAGTTCGGAGGGCCCGTGGAGGTCAAGATCGGTGTCCAGCACTCGCCGCGCGAGCTGGCTGTGGATTCGCCGCTAGCCGCCGAGGAGCTCGAGTCGCTGATCAACTCCGCCCTCGCGAATGAGGACGGCGTACTCACGCTTGAGGACGAGCGCGGCCGCAAGGTCGTCATCGCCGCCCGCCAGGTCGCCTACATCGAGATCGGCGAGCCGGAGACCCGGCGCGTGGGCTTCGGGGCCCTCTAAGCGTCGAGCCCGAGGGCGGCCATGCGGTCGCTGTGGGCCGCGGTGAGGCGCCCGAGCATCCGGCCGATCTCCGCGAAGTCGATGCCTTCGGCGCCGCCCAGGATCAGCCCGACGAGGGCCTCCCGCTCGCCGGCCACCCGCTGGGCCTGCGTGAGCGCCTCACCCATGAGGCGCCGGCCCCACAGCGCCAGCGGCCCGGCCACGCGCGGATCGGCGGCGATCGCGGCCCGAACCCGCTCGACGGCGAACCGGGAGTGCCCGGTGTCGGCGAGCACCTCCTGCACCAGATCGGACGTGGCGGGGTCCAGGAAGCCGCCGATCTCGCGGTAGAAGTCGGCTGCGAGTCCGTCGCCCACGTAGGCCTTGACCAGGCCTTCGAGCCAGTTCGACGCCGCGGTGCGCTGGTGGAACTCGGCGAGCGGGTCGACGAAGGGCGCCATGGCCGCGGCCGGGTCGGCGCCGACCTTGACCAGGTGCTCGCGCAGCACCGTGAAGTGGTTGAACTCGGCGACCGCCATCCGAGCCAGCTCGGCCTTGTCCTCGATGGTCGGCGCCAGCGACGCGTCGTGCGCCAGGCGCTCGAACGCGAGCAGCTCGCCGCACGCCATCATCCCGAGCAGGTCGGCGACGGCGGCGTCAGTTCCTGTGCCCGAGCCTGGGTCAGCGTCCACAGGGGGAGCTTAACCAGCGGGTATGCTGGCAACAGGTGTTCTGGCGCCGGCCGCTTCCGCAGCCTGCGCGCCGTCCCCCGGTACGCATGCGCTCGACGTCGTCGCGCGCAGACCGCTTCGTAAACGGCGGTCACCCCGCCGCCGTCGCTGCGCGATGGCTGAAAACGAAGTAGGCGAACAACCCTGACGACTTTTGCCGAGCTCGGCGTCCTTCCTGCGATCGCCGAAGCTCTTGCTGACGTGGGCATCGTCGATGCCTTCCCGATCCAGGAGATGACCCTCCCGATCGCCCTGACCGGCACCGACGTGATCGGCCAGGCGCGCACCGGCACCGGCAAGACCCTCGCCTTCGGCATCCCGCTGCTGCAGCGGCTGGTGGCCCCGCTCGACGAGGAGTGGGCCGAGCTCGTCGAGTTCGGCAAGCCGCAGGCGCTGATCATCGTGCCGACCCGCGAGCTGTGCGTGCAGGTCACCAAGGACCTGGAGCTGGCCGGCAAGCGCCGCGGCGTGCGCGTCCTCGCCATCTACGGCGGCCGCGCCTACGAACCGCAGGTCGCCGCGCTGAAGTCCGGCGTGGAGGTCGTGGTCGGCACCCCGGGCCGCCTGCTCGACCTGCGCAAGCAGCGCTTCCTCGACCTCTCCCACGTGAAGTCCCTGGTGCTCGACGAGGCCGACGAGATGCTCGACCTCGGCTTCCTGCCCGACGTGGAGCGCCTCATCGGCGACACCCCGGCCAGCCGCCAGAGCATGCTCTTCTCGGCCACGATGCCCGGCCCGGTCATGGCGATGGCGCGGCGCTACCTGCGCTCCCCAACCAACATCCGCGCCGAGTCCGCCGGCGAGGACCAGACCGTCCCGCTGACCGAGCAGCACGCCTACCGCTGCCACAAGATGGACAAGGTCGAGTGCCTGGCCCGGATCCTGCAGGCCGAGGGCCGCAAGCTGGCCATGATCTTCTGCCCCACCCGGCGCCTCGCGCAGTCGGTGTCCGACGACCTGCACGACCGCGGGTTCGCCTCCGCGGCCGTGCACGGTGACCTCGGTCAGGGCGCGCGCGAGCAGGCCCTGCGCGCCTTCCGCAGCGGCAAGGTCGACGTGCTGGTGGCCACCGACGTGGCGGCCCGCGGCATCGACGTCGACGACGTCACGCACGTCATCAACTACGAGTGCCCGGACGACGAGAAGACCTACGTGCACCGCATCGGGCGCACCGGCCGGGCCGGGCGCACCGGTGTGGCCGTCACGTTCGTCGACTGGGCCGACACCACGCGCTGGTTCCTCATCGACAAGGCGCTCAACCTCAACCTCGGCGAACCGCAGGAGACCTACTCCACCTCGCCGCACCTGTTCAGCGAGCTGAACATTCCCGAGGGCACCAAGGGCATGCTGCCCAAGGCGGCCCGCACCCGCGCCGGCCTGGACGCCGAAGAGGTCGAGGACCTCGGCGAGACCGGCCGTCGCGGCGGTGGCGGCAAGGCCGGCGGCAGTCGTGGCGGCAGTCGGGACGGTGGCCGTGACGGTGGCCGCGGCCCCGTCACCCCCCGCGCCCGCGTGGCAGAGGAAGAGGACCCCGGTCCCCGCGCACCGCGCCCGAAGCGTGACCGTGGCCGGTCCCGTACCCGCGGTGGCCAGCCCCTCGCGGCCGGCGAGAGCGCTCCCGCCGAGGCCGGCGCGACCAAGACCAAGGTGAGCGCGGCCAAGGCTTCTGACAGTGCGTCAGAGGGCAGCGCGGACAGTGGCGATGCTCCCGCGCGCAGCCGCAACCGCCGGCGCCGCACCCGCAGCGGTGCCGGTTCCGACGGGGACTCCGCCTCGACCTGATCTCAGCTGCGGCAAACGGCGGCGGCCACCCGAGAGGGAGGGCGCCGCCGCAGTCGTTCTGGGCAGTGTGCGCTCAGCGGCGCAGGTCGACCCGCACCCACTGGTGCCGCTGGCACGCGGGGCAGCGCATCCACGAGGGGTACTTCCGGCGCAGGATCGGCAGGTGAACGCTCGGGATCGCGGCCGTGATCACCTGACGGGGACTCAGGGCGGAGATCGAGCCGCAGCCGGAACAGGTCAATTGCAGCGCCCCGCGGGCGACGGGCGGAGTCGGCGGCGGGGTGTCGACGCTGAACAGCGCGCGCTTGCCCTCGCGGTCCGGTCGGGGCCCGGGCGCCGGAGCGGAGCCGTTGGCGGCAGCCTTGGGGGCCGATCCGGATCGCGGCCGGAGCCGGTCGAAGTCGGACATCTGCATCACCTCTCGCGAGCGTTTCCGCTCAGAGCACGCCGTCCTTGATCAATCGGTCCGCGAGCTCGCGGTAGGCCTGCGCGCCGCTGCTCGACTTCGCCGTCGAGAGCACCGACTTGCCGGCTGCCGGAGCCTCCGCGAACCGGATCGAGCGCGGGATCGGCGGTTCCAGGATCGCCACACCGTATCGCTCGGCGACATCGGAGAGCACGGCCTTGGCGTGGGTGGTGCGGCCGTCGAACAGGGTCGGCAGCACGCCGAGCACCTTCAGGTCGCGGTTGGTGATCCGCTGCACGTCCGCGACGGTGTCGAGGAGTTGGCCGACGCCGCGGTGGGAGAGCGTCTCGCACTGCAGGGGGATCAGCACGTAGTCCGCGGCGGTGAGCGCGTTCAGGGTCAGCACGCCGAGCGCGGGCGGGGCGTCGAGCAGGATGACGTCGTAGTCAGCCTCGAGGTCGGCCAGCGCGGTGCGCAGCGCGAACTCCCGGCCGGTGCGGGTCATCAGCAGCGCCTCGGAGCCGGCCAGGTCGATCGTGGCCGGCAGCAGGTCGAAGCCGTCACCGACGGGGTGCAGCGCGGTCTTGGCCGAGACCCGGCCCAGCAGCACGTCGTGTACGGACAACTGCAGGGCGTCCGGGTCGAGCCCGAGCGAGAACGTCAGGCAGGCCTGCGGATCGAGGTCCACCACCACGACCCGGCGGCCGTACTCGTTGAGCGCCGCCCCGAGCGAGACCACGGTGGTGGTCTTCGCTACGCCGCCCTTCTGGTTGGCGACAGCAAGGGTTCGGCTCACCCGCGACATTGTGCCCGCCTGCGGAGAACCCGGACACCTCGCGAGCGTTCATCCAGGAATGGATCACATCGCCACACCGGGTCCGCCCGCGTGCGTGTGACCCGACTAACGTCGCCGCCGTGAGCACGCCACCCACCCTGCGCCTGCCGAGTTGCGCGAAGGCCTACCGGCTGGAAACGGCCCGCGGTCCGTTCGCCGTCCACGACGCGACTGCCCCGGACGGACCAGCAAGCGGGGCCACCGTCCTGATGGCGCCGGGCTTCACCGGCTCCAAGGAGGACTTCATCACCGTGCTGGAGCCGCTGTCGGCGGCCGGGCACCGGGTGATCGCGGTGGACCAGCGCGGGCAATTTGAGACACCCGGTCCCGACGATGTTTCGGCCTACGCGCTCGACGAACTCGGCGCCGACCTGATCGCGATCGCCGAGGCCGCAGGCGACGGGCCGGTGCACCTGCTCGGGCACTCCTTCGGCGGGCTGAGCGCGCGCGCCGCCGCCATCGGCAACCCGGCGGCGCTGCGCTCGGTGACCCTGCTCTGTTCGGGGCCGGCGTCGATTCCTGACCCCGAGGCGACGAAGTGCCGGATGCTGCTCGAGCTGCTGGCCGAACTCGAGTTGCCGGAGATCTGGGCGTTCGTCTCCGGGATGGCCGACGCCAACTCCGAGTACACGGGGGTCGGCACCGACGTCGTCGAGTTCATGGGGCGGCGGTTCATGGCCTCGGCCAAGGCGGGCCTGACCGCGATGGGCACCCAGATCGTGGACACCGCGGACCGCACCGCCGAGCTCGCGGCGACCGGGCTGCCGGTGATGGTCGCCTACGGCGAGGACGACTACATCTGGCCGGTCAGCGAGCAGGCCGACATGGCCGCCCGTCTCGGCGCGCGGCACGAGGTGATCAAGGGCGCCGCCCACTCCCCCGCGGTGCAGAACCCGGAGGCGTTCTCGTCCCTCATGATCGATTTCTTCCGAACACTCCGCTGAAGATCGTTTTCTGGACTGACGATCTCTTTTAGGTCGGAGTGGTCTCGGCCGAATGGGTACGGAATCGTTCAACCGCCTGCGCCACGCCCGGGCCCACCTGCACCATGGCCAAGTTCACGACGGCGTGGAAGGACAACCCAGCGGTGGAGCTTCGGACGGCCCTGCGCAACGACCCGGGTGAGGTCGAGCGGGCGCGGAACCTGGTCGGCGCGAGCATGCGTCGCTGGGGCATGCCGGACGACGGCGGCGTCGCCGCCCTCCTGGTCAGCGAGCTGGTCACGAACGCCCTGCGCTACGGCGCGCAGCCGATGCGGATGGTCGCCCGGCACACCGGGGACAACCTGCGGGTCGAGGTGCACGACGCGCGTGGCGGTGAGCCGCCGCGCCTGCGCCGGGCCGCGCCGGACAGCACCAACGGCCGCGGCATGATGATCGTCGACGCTCTGGCCGCCCGCTGGGGCTGGTCGGAGTTCGGTGGCGAGAAGCAGGTCTGGTTCGAGCTGAATCTCACCCCGGCCGCACCCGCCGTCGAGGCCGCCGAGGTGCTCGCGGTGGAGGCGCCCGCGATGGAAGCCCCGGCCGAGAACGCCGACCAGGTCGTCGCCGCCTGACGCTGCGTCAGTTGCGGCTACAGGACGTCAGATCTCGCGCGCACCGAGGCTGCCCGAGCAGCGGACCCAGCGGGATGTCGAGATCGCTCGGGGCGTCGCGCAGGTCCATCAAGGCGATGTGGTCGGCCATGAGCATTCCGGCCGAGGCCGGCCACAGGATCAGCCAGAGCCAGCGGCCCAGCGCCTCCCCGACGTAGACCGCCCGGTCGTCCGCGCCGTGCACGCACCACAAGGCCGTCGGATGGCCGGCGGCGTGAATCTTTGCGTGCGACCCCGTCTGGGTGGCCAGCTCGAGGCCCGGGTCGCGGCCGTTCATCCCGGCCCAGCGCGCCCCCAGCCCGACGCCGGGCTCCTCGGCCACGACCACCAGGTCCGCCGGACCACCCACCGGGTTCGGCCCGGCAGCGGTGACGAGGCTGGCCCGCACGCCGTGCCGGTCGTCGCCGGCGTGCGTGATCCCGGTGGCCAGCCAGCCCGTCGGCAGCGGCCAGGGCAGCCAGAACGGGACGTCCGACGGCGGCCCGGCCTTGAGGTCGCGGCGCAGGCGTTCGTGGGTCGGCAGACCGATCGGGGCGACCGGCTCGACCTCGCCGTGCACCTCGCACCGCCACGCGTTGGACCAGATCCCGGGGGCACGCACCTCGCGGCCGCAGCGCGCACAGGACGGGTGGCCGCTCACTCGCTGACCACGCATCGCTCGGCTCCCTCGTCGGGGTCCCATGACCTAGAGACGTTCCTCCCCCGCACTGAGAGCCGTCAACCAACCGGCTGTGGCGCGGCCATGGACCTTCCGCTCCGGTTCGGACGCTCACCTACGCTGACCGGCGTGCCGATGTCCCTGCGCGTGCCCTGCGTGGGGGCGGTCGTGCACGACGACGACCACCGCCTGCTGATGGTCCGCCGGGCCAACCCGCCGGCGGTCGGGCGCTGGTCGATCCCGGGCGGCCGGGTAGAGGGCGACGAGACCGACCAGGAGGCGCTCCGCCGCGAGGTGCTGGAGGAGACCGGGCTGGTGGTCGCGGTCGGGATCCGGGTCGGGACGGTCGAGATTCCCGGGCCGAACGGGCTCGTCTACGACATTCGCGACTACGCCTGCGCCCCCGTCGCCGGCGAGCTCGCGGCCGGGGACGACGCGAGCGATGCCCGCTGGGTGACCCGGGCCGAGCTGCTGCAGCTCGACACCGTCAACGGTCTGATCGACACCCTGTCGGGCTGGGGCGTGCTGCCCTCATGAGCCCGAGTGTCTCCACCCCGGGACCCACCCCGCCCGGTGAGTTCCAGCCGCGGAGCTGGCGCAACCGGGGCCGGATGCCCGAACCGCACCGTGCCCGTCTCGCCGAGCGCGCCGCGTCCCTCGCCTTCGCCGACCCGGCCGCGGCGGCGGCGTGGGTACCGACGGTGCTGGACATCGGGTTCGGTTACGGCGAATCGCTGGTCGCTGTGGGCCTGACGCGCTCCGGGGACCGGGTGCTCGGCGTGGACGTGCACTCCCCCGGCCAACTGCGCGCGATGGACGCGGTGGCCGCGGCCGGCCTGGAGAACGTGCGGATCCTGCCCGCCGACGTCACCGCACTGCTGCCCCTGCTGACCGCCGGAAGCCTGGAGCTGATCCAGGCGTTCCACCCCGACCCGTGGCCCAAGCGCCGGCACGCCATCCGCCGGTTGCTGCAGCCGCCGCTGGTCGCGCGCCTGGCCGAGCTGCTCACGCCCGGCGGCGCGCTGCACGTGGTGATCGATGACGACACCTACGCCGCCGCAGTACGCGAAGCCGCCGCTGCGGCCGGCACCCTCGCGCCGGTCGCCCCGCCGCCGGCTCCCGAGACCAAGTACGGCCGCCGCGCCCGCGCGGCCGGGCGCACGGTTCACGACATGGCGTGGACCAGAACCTGACGCACCGTCAGGCCGGGGCAACCCTCAACGCCCAGGCCCAGCCCGAGAGCGAGGCCGTGCCTGACCCCTCGGACTGGCCACCCAGCACGAACAGGGTGTCGCCCACCCACGCCGCGGGGCCGGCGTACTCGGGCGCCCCGTCCGGCCGGAGCAGCTTGGACCATCGTCCGCTGCGGTCGTCGTAGAACCACCCACCCGCGGCCGACACCGGGCCGCCCAGCGCCTCGACCTTCCACCCCGTGCGGGAGTACCCCTCCGGGGCCGCGGGCAGCCGGCCCCAGGTCTCGGTCGCCGGGTCGAAACGGCCGCCGAAGGGCACGCTGCGACCCCAGTTCCCGACCTGCCCACCATCGGCTTCGCCGAGGGTCGGGTCGACCATCCGCTCGCCGGTCCAGGCCCAGCGGTAGCCGCCGATCAGGTCGCTGTCGGGTAGCCGCTTCCAGGTCGTCAGGTCCTCGCTCAGGAGCGCGGCCCGGACCAGGGTGGGTTCGGCGGACCCGGGATTCGGCACGCTCTCCTTGGCCGTCAGCACCGCGCCCGCCGAGGTGTCGGTGTACGTGCGGTCGAAGCTCGGACCGAGCGGATCAGCGGGCAGGTCCGCCCAGGTCTCGGTCTCCGGGTCGTAGATCTCGTCGCCCTGACCGTCGGCGGAGCGTTCGCCACTGACCGCGGCGGGACGGTCGGCGATCGACACCAACTGGACGTCCCGGTGGTCCGAGTCCGGGACCGGGTGCTCGGACCAGGTGTCGGCGTCGGAGTCGTAGCAGAGCAGATCGTCCTCGGTGAGGATGTAGAGCGCTTCACCGGCGACCACGTGGGGGTACTGGTTGAGCAGGCCGACCGGGGCCTGCGCAACGTTCTCCCACAACCGGGTCGCCGGATCGTAGGTCGCACCGTCACGGCGCGGCTCCGAGGTCGACGGCGCACAGTCCGCGTTCGGCGGGCAGGGCGGCCCGTCGTCGCCGCCGACCACGAGGAACTTTTCGTCGAGAGCCACCGCGATGGCCCCCAGCCGCGGCGTCAGCAGCGGGGCGGGCAGCCGCTCCCACTGCACGGAGGCGTACGTGGGGACCGCGCTCGGTGCCGTCCCGGCGGAGTCCTGGTCGACCGAGTCCGAGGCACAGCCGGCTACGCCCAGGAAGGCAGCCGCCATCGCCAACGCGGGAGTTCGCATGTGCCGAGGACGCACGGGAGGCTCCGAACGTTCGGGCCCGGAAAGATCTTGCCCATCCTCCCCGGCGGGACTACCCCTTGTCGCGCGGAATTGGGGTCGGCCGCCCCGGCTGGTCGCCGCCGCGGGCGTCCATGTACTCCTGCGTCGGCACCATGACCTTGCGCCGGAAGATGCACACGATCGTGCCGTCCTGCTTGTAGCCGATCGTCTCGACCTCGACCACGCCGCGGTCCGGCTTGGAGGTCATGTTCTTGCCGAGCACCGTCGTCTCGCCGTAGATCGTGTCGCCGTGGAAGGTGGGGGCGACGTGGCGCAGCGAGGAGATCTCCAGGTTCGCGATCGCCTTGCCGGAGACGTCCTCCACCGACATGCCGAGCAGCAACGAGTAGATGTAGTTGCCGACGACCACGTTCGCCTTGAAGTCGGTGGTGTTCTCGGCGAAGTGCGTGTCCAGGTGCAGCGGGTGGTGGTTCATCGTCAGCAGGCAGAACAGGTGGTCGTCGTACTCGGTGACCGTCTTCCCTGGCCAGTGCTTGTAGACCGCGCCGACCTCGAACTCCTCGTAGATCCGTCCGAACTGCATATCGCCGCGTCCTCCTGTGCCCACCGATGTCGCCGCACATCCTGCCGGACGGGTTCGCGCGCCTCACGCGCGGCGTGCGCCAGGCCGACGAACCCGACCGCGGACCCTGAGGCTGTGCGTGCGACGGACCTACCGCGGCTTACGCTCCATGCGTGGCACGTGAGAGCTCAGGCTGCGCCTACGTCGACGGCGCATACGTCGGGCTCGAACAGGCCACGATCTCCGTCTTCGACTGGGGCCTGCTGCATTCCGACGCCACCTACGACGTCGCGCATGCGTGGAAGGGACGTTTCTTCCGGCTCGACGACCACCTCGACCGGTTCGAGCGCAACCTGACGGCACTGCGGCTCGATACCGGGTTGTCCCGGGCACAGATCCGCGAGGTCCTGCACGAGTGCGTCCGGCGAAGCGACCTGCGGGATGCCTACGTCGAGGTGGTGTGCACCCGCGGCCGCCCGGCCCCAGGCTCGCGGGATCCGCGCACCTGCACGAACCGGTTTCTCGCGTTTGCGATCCCGTTCGTCTGGGTCGCCGACCCCGAGCGGCAACGGCAGGGAGTCAACCTGATCGTCGCGGACCGGCAACGCATCGCCGAGGCCAGTGTTGACCCGCGCATCAAGAACTACCACTGGCTGGATTTCACCTTGGGGCTGTTCGACGCCTATGACCGTGGGGGTGAGACGGTCGTGCTGACCGACCCCGACGGCTGCGTGGCCGAGGGACCCGGCTTCAACGTGTTCGCGGTCTTCGACGCCGACACCCGGCCGCGACTCGTCACGCCTGCCCGCGGAGTCCTCGACGGCGTTACCCGGCGGACCGTGCTCGAGCTTGCCGAGACCGCAGGACTCGACGTCGAAGTACGCGCCCTCCCCGTGGACGAGTTCCGCACGGCGGACGAGATCTTCCTGACGAGCACCGCCGGTGGGGTGATGGCGGTGCACGCGCTGGACGGTGTCCCGATCAGCACGTCCGGTGATGCCGACATCGCCCCGGTGACCGCCGGCCTGCAGCGCGTGTACTGGCTCATGCACGAAGACCCGAAGTTCTCCGAGGCCGTCCGCTACGACGTCTAGGTTTCCAGGTGGGAAGGTTGGACGCCGACCCACCGGGCCGGCAGAGCAGGTCGGGAGGGGGCGGACGTGGAGCCGGCAGCCGCACCACGACATCCCTACCGCCTGGGCGTACCCACTTCCCCGCGAGTGCCTAAGTCGCCATGATCGAACCCTCGAGTGAGCTTGTCGCCACCACCGGGAGGCCGCCATGGCCAAGGTCCCAACGGATCCCTCGGGAGTCCTCGAACTGCGGATCCACGGTGTCAACAACACCGCGCCGCCGGACATGCTCGATCTGCCCGACGACGCCGTCGAGCGCGTGCTCGGCGATGAACTCGCCGGATTCTGGCGGCAGAAGCCGGACGCTCAGGACAGACTCCGGCCCGGCGACCGGGGCTGGTGCGACAAGCGCCTGACCCGTGAGGCGTACTCCTGGGGCGGTCTGGCGCGAACCACGGTCGAGGGCACGGGGAAGCTGGCGGCGATCGGGCGCGGTATCAGCCGCGCCGGGTGGGCCCTGGTGCTGCCCTTCGGGGTGGCCAACCTCGCCTACTGGTCGCGTCGTGTCGATCCCGTCGGGGCGGCGTCGCCGAAGCCACGGACGCCGCTGCCGCCCCAGGCATCGGCGGAGGCACCGGTCGGGGCCGGCGGCGTCCGGCTCTTCGGTCTCGGCCTGACGGCGCTGGCCGTCGTCACGGTGTCCGAAGTCTCGATGGATCTGATCGCGACCCAGTGCTACGCCGGCGGCGAGAACTCCTGCGATCGCCTGCCCTCGCAGTTCGACTTCCTCGCCGACCGGCAGCCGGCGCTGCGCCTGGTCCTCGCGGCCATCGTCCCGATCGCGCTGCTCGGCTTGGTGTACTTCCTGTCGGCCGTCACGAGGGCGCGGTACGAGCGCACCACGGCGGAGGGTTTGGCCACCGCAGGCATGAGCGGGGCCGCGCTGGCGCCCATGACGACGGACCGCCGCGGCGACCGATTCCTCCTCGCGTCCCCGGGCTTCTGGACCGGAGACCGCATGGTGACGCGGTTGGCGCGCGCGCACCTCGCGCTCGGCGTGAGCGTCATCGCGATCCTGCTCGCGTGGCCGGGGACCTTCGGGGGAAACAGCTCCTGCCGCACGCCCGCGGGTTTCCTCCCCGACGGCGACGACTTCTTCGTCGAGCGGGACGGGTCGAGCTGCTGGACGTCGCTGGACGACAGCGATCTGCGGGCTCACGTCTGGCTACTGGTCTGCCTAGCGATCGCCGGCCTGCTGTGCCTGGCGGCGTGCGCCGCGGTGACCTTCCGCGCGACGGACGCAGCCGACCTCCGGGTGCACCGCGAACGACAAGCGGCGGCGAAGGGGAGCACGGCGAAGCAACCCCAGGGCGGTCTGCGGGACTGGCGGACCTGGGTTCTTGTTCTCGCGGTCGGGAACCTCGCCCAGACCGCACTCGTCCTGGCGATCGACGACCCGAAGATCGACGTGGGCGAAGAGCGTCAGGCTCTCGTCGGTGTGAGCGCGGCCCCCACCATCGTTCTGGCCTTCCTGATCGCACTGACCGTGACGGGACTCTTCTCGCGACGCCTGGGCACTCCGTTCGGGACCTGGCTGATCGCCCTGCCGGTGCTGGGGCTCCTCCTGGCGCCGGCCGTCGTCGACGACGTCGGGTTGCTGATCGTGGCCATCGTCCTCGTGGGGGTGCCGCTGGTCCTGGTCATGGTCGTCCCCTGCTGGCGAGGCGAGGGAGAGTCGCGGGACGTCGCCTGGCGGGGCACGGCGCCCGGGGTGTTCCTGGGCCTGGCGCTGATCATGGCGGTGACGATGTCGTCGCTGCTGACCCTCGCGTTCGGCAACTGGCTGAACGGCGGGAGGGGTGCGGCGGACCTGCTCGGCGCTGATCGGGACCCGGACGCCACCGGCACGCACCTCGAGATCGCGGCGCCGTACGTGTGGTTCGGCCTCGCCGTTCTGATCGCCGTGGGGCTGCTGGCGCTGATCGTCATCGTGATGGTGGTTCTCACAGCCTTCGGTTCACCTCCGGCAGCGACGCCGCGCCCGGGCGCGCCCGCCTGGCCGAGTTCCTCTCCCGCCATGGCCGAGAAGCTGGTCTCCGCGCGGAGGTTCGCCGGCCGCGCTCACCGGGCCGAGCCGGCCCTGGCGATCTTCGTGGGGCTCGGCGTGCTGTCCGTGCTGGGCGCGACGCTGGTCAGTGTCACCACCTGGCCGGGCGACCTGGACACCTCCGGCGAGGACAGCTTCGTCCGGAAGGCGATCAGCTCCGGGGCGGTCGTGCTCGCGGCGCTGGGAGTAGTCCTGTTCGGCGCCCTCATCGGCGGTGGGGTCAAGGGCAAGGCCCGGCCGTTCGGCCTCCTGTGGGACCTCGTCGCCGTCCTCCCGCGCGCCGCCCATCCTTTCGGTCCGCCGTGCTACGCCGAGCGCGCCGTTCCCGAACTCGTCGACCGGTGCCAGTGGTGGCTCAAGGACGACGGCGCCGACGCAGCCCGGTCGACCCCGGAGAAGAAGGGCTGGGAGCGCCGGCGCGGGGACCGCGTCGTGCTCTCCGCGCACAGCCTGGGCTCCGTCCTCGCGGTGGCCACGATCTTCGCCCTGCCCGACCGGGGAATGGGGACCGGCCCGCAGCCCATCCGGTTGCTGACCTACGGCACCCAGTTGCGGGCGTACTTCGGACGGCTGTTCCCCGAGCTGATCGGGCCGCGCGTGCTGGGCGTCCCGCCAGTGGGCGCAGCGCGCTGCTGGGCAGCCGATCCGTGGAGGAAGGAAGTCACCGTCGCCACCAGCGCGATTCTTGTGACCGACAGCGTGATCGACCGGCTCGGCGGCAAGCACCGATGGCGCAGTCTGTGGCGACGCACGGACTACCTGGGGTTCCCGGTGGAGTCCTACGGCCCCACCATTGACGGGATTGACTGGCCCGCGGACGAGGTCGACCAGACGGGATACCTCGTTGAGGTGCTCTCCCACTCGAACTACTTCCGGACGCCGGAGTACCAGAACGCCTTCGACGAGCTCTTGGTCGAGCCCGCCGGCTGGCCGTAGTCAGATCCGGTGCCACGTCACGGTGTCGCCGTGGGGATGCGCCGAGGCCAGTTGCGTGACAACGCCCCCGGGCCAGGTGTGCAACCTCAGCCCGAACAGCACCCCGGCCGGTGACGGGAGCTTGTGCGCCTCGAAGGCCAGGCGGGCCACGGGCGCCTCCGGGGTGGCGGCGGCACCGAGCGCGTCGAAGGCCGACTCCAGCGCGGCGCGGACGTCGCTCGGCAGGTACTGCGCCATGACGGAGTGCCAGATCACCGTGACTGTGCCGGGCACCGGCTTCAACGCGCTCACCGTGGCGACCGCGTCCTCCCGCACGACCGGGACCGGCAGCGCCGCCGCCAGGTCGAATGCCCCACGCAGGCGGTTGATCCGGGCGGGCTGGTCCGGCCACACGTAGGAGAGCAGGCGGAGCCGACCGGCCGCGGCGGCGACGTCGACCGGGTCCAGATCCGTGCCGTGACGCTCGACGATCTCGATCGGCCGGTCCAGCGGCGGCAGCGATCCGTGCCAACAGTCGTAGAGCGTCACCGGCGACCAGTCCGGTCCCACACTCGTTCCGTGCGGCAGGTCGATCCGCACCTGATCCGGGCGCAGGTTGAGCCCGGCGCTGGCGCCGATCTCGATCAACCGCACCGGGAGGTCGAACCGCGCGCGCAGGTGCAGCAGGCCGCCGATGAGCAGCGCGGAGCGGCCGATCTCGTTGGTCTGCGGCGGCGAGGCGAGCCCCGCGCGCACGTCGTCGAAGCGGGTGACGATGACGTCCCGGAAGGCGGCCCAGGCCAGCCCGGGGTCGAACGGCTCGACCTCGTCACCGGCCACACTCGGGTAGAACCGCGCGAGGTCCGGCGCCTGCCCGGTCAGGGCGAAGCGGTGGACGGTGCCGGCCATACGCAGGGCCAGCGCGGCCGCCCCGGGTTCGAGCGTCCACCCCGAGCACAGCTCGGCCACCGGACCACCGGCCTCGTAGTCGTCGGCCGCGAAGGTCAGCAGGGCCTCGTACATCGGTGAGCCGATGTCCGCGCAGGCCGCGCCCTGCCGGCGCAGGTGCGCCGCGATGTCGGGCCCGGTGCTCACCAAACAGTGCTCATGAGAAGCGGGGTCACTGCGCCGGCGGTTCGAACTTCGACGTCCGGGAGAAGCCGGCCGCGCGGCCCTTGCCCGCGATGACGAGCGCCATCTTGCGGGACGCCTCGTCGATCATCTCCTCGCCGAGCATCACCGCGCCGCGCTTACCGCCGGCCTCGGAGGTGTAGTAGTCGTACGCGTCGAGGATCAGCTCGGCGTGGTCGTAGTCCTCCTGCGACGGGCGAGTAGACCTCGTTGGCCGCGTCGACCTGGCCGGGGTGCAGCACCCACTTGCCGTCGAACCCGAGAGCGGCGCTGCGACCGGCGACGCGGCGGTAGCCGTCGACGTCCTTGATCTGCAGGTACGGACCGTCGATGGCCTGCTTGTCGTGCGCGCGGGCCGCCATGAGGATCCGCATGAGGATGTAGTGGTACGCGTCGCCGACGTCGTAACCCGGCGGCTGCTCACCGACCACGAGCGACTTCATGTTGATCGAGGCCATGAAGTCGGCCGGGCCGAAGATGATCGTCTCGACGCGGGGCGAGGCCGCCGCGATCGCGTCGACGTTGCAGAGCCCGAGCGCGTTCTCGATCTGCGCCTCGATGCCGATGCGGCCGACCTCGAAGCCCATCGTCTTCTCGATCTGGGTGAGCAGCAGGTCGAGCCAGATGATCTGCTCGGCGGTCTGCACCTTCGGCAGCATGATGCAGTCGAGGTTCGGCCCCGTGCCCTCGACGACCTCGATGATGTCGCGGTAGGTCCACGACGTGGTCAGGTCGTTGACCCGCACGGTCTTGACCTTGTTGCCCCAGTCGCCCTCGTTGAGTGCGGCGACGATGTTCTTGCGCGCCTCCGGCTTGGCCAGCGGCGCCACCGAGTCCTCGAGGTCGAGGAACACCATGTCTGCCGGCAGACCCTGGGCCTTGCCGAGCATCTTCGGGCTGCTGCCCGGCACGGCGAGGCAGGAGCGACGGGCGCGAAGCTTCGGGGTCTCGGCCATGGGGCGCTGCACCTTCGGTTCGGGAGAGTTCGGGGACTGGGCTGCCGCCGCAGCGTAACGGGCGTTCGGCAGCCGCCAGAAATCGAGCGTGCCCTAATCCACCGGCAGGTTCGCCTGCTGCTCCTCCGCGGGCCCGCCCCTCGGCCCGCACCACCACGTACACGCCCGCGAGCAGCAGGAGCCCGGCCGGAATCGCCGGTCCCGGGCGGGGCCTGGTCGAGGAAGATCGCCGCCAGGATCGCGGCCATCGGCACCTCGAGCAGGATCGCGGTGGAGACCACCGTCGCGCCGACCCGGCCGACCACGCGGTTGAACAGGGTGTGCCCGAGCAACTGCGCGCACACCGTCAGGGCCACCAGGCGCAGCCAGGTCTCGCCGTCGTAGCCGAACATCTTGATCCCGGCGGCCAGGCACACCACCAGGGTCGCGAGCGCGCAGGTGCCGTAACAGAACGAGGTGTAGACGGTGGTGGAGACGCTGCGGCGCACCTCCTCGCCGACCGTGGTGTAGGCCGCGGCCAGCACTCCGCCGACGATCGCCAGCAGGTCGCCCCACACCGCGCGACCGGACACCGCCAGGTCGGCGCCGGTGAGCAGCAGCACCCCGGCCAGGGAGAGCCCGATCCCGGTCCACGTCAGTCGCGACACCGGCCGCCCGAGCAGCCGCGAGCCCAGCGCTGCCCAGACCGGCTGCACGCAGACCAGCGCGGTCGCCGAGGCGACCGTCGTGTACGAGAGCGACGGCGTCCAGCACATGAAGTGCGCGGCCAGCAGCAGTCCGGCCACGACGATCAGCTTGATCTCACGACCCGTCAGCGCCGCGAACTCCGCGCGCACCGCCGGCCGGGCCAGCGCGGTGGCACCGATCGCGGCCGCGCCCATCGCATTGCGCCAGAACGCGATGGCCAGCGCGGGGGCCGCCAGGGCCGCGATCATCGGCCCGGAGGTGGACACCGCCACCATCGCGACGCCGAGCACCGCGAGGTCCGCGCGGGCGAGGCGGCCGTCCATCCGGGTGATTATTCGTGTTGACGCGCCCGGGGCGAACAGGTCTAGGCTCGCGCGCGTTGCAGGGCGGGCAGAGAACCCGCCGATAGCCTGGAGGCAAGACGATTCGTCCGCGCACGCTCCTGTTGAGCACCGTCGCGCGCTGACCGCGGGAGGCACGCATGGCCGGTGCCACCACGCGCGTGTTCGTCTCCCGCCTCTCCGGGCTGGCGGTCTTCGACCCGAGCGGCGACCAGGTCGGCCGGGTCCGGGACGCGGTCGCGACCCTGCGTCCCGCCGACGAGGTCACCCGGGTGATCGGCCTGCTGGTCGAGGTCGCCCCGCGGCGGCAGATCTTCGTCCCGATGAGCCGGATCACCTCGATGGACCGCGGTCAGGTGATCACCACCGGCGTGGTCAACCTGCGCCGGTTCGAGCAGCGCGGCGACGAGACCCTGGTCATCGCCGAGTTCCTGGACCGCAAGGTCCGCCTCATCGCCACCGGCGAGGAGGTCACCGTCATCGACATCGGCATGGAGCAGGCCCGCGGCCGGGACTGGGTGGTGGCGAAGGTCCACGTCCGCAAGGGCGGCGGCAAGCTGCGCCGGCGCGGGGAGACCCTGACGGTCGCCTGGGACCAGGTCGAAGGCCTCGCCGCCGGCGAGGAGGCCGCCCAGGGTGCGGCCAACCTGCTCGCCACCTTCGAGAAGCTGCGCCCGGCCGACCTGGCCAACGTCATGCACGACCTGTCCCCGAAGCGCCGCCACGAGATGGCCTCCGCCCTCGACGTCGATCGTCTCGCCGACGTCCTGGAGGAGCTGTCCGAGGAGGACCAGGTCGAGATCCTCGGACAGCTCGACGACGAGAAGGCCGCCGACGTCCTCGAGGCGATGCAGCCCGACGACGCCGCCGACCTGCTCGGCGACCTGCCCGAGCCACGAGGCCCAGAAGCTGCTCGAGCTGATGGAGCCGGACGAGGCCGCCCCGGTGCGCCGGCTGCTGAACTACGCCGACCACAGCGCCGGCGGCCTGATGACCACCGAGCCGGTGATCCTGCCGCCGAACGCCACGGTGGCCGAGGCGCTGGCCCCGATCCGCAACCCCGACCTGACGCCCGGCGATGGCCGCGCTGATCTACGTCTGCCGCGCCCCGCTGGACACCCCGACGGGCAAGTTCCTCGGCGTCGTGCACTTCCAGCGCCTGCTGCGTACGCCTCCGTCCGCGTTGGTGTCCACCGTGCTGGACAAGGAACTCAAGACCCTGCGCCCGGACACCATGCTGACCGACGTCACCAGCTACCTGGCCACCTACAACCTGGTCGCGGCCCCCGTGGTGGACGCCGACCGCCGCCTGGTCGGCGTGATCAGCGTCGACGACGTCCTGGACCACCTCCTGCCCGACGACTGGCGCGAGGCCGAGTCGCCGGAGGACGACGACGACCCGGACGACCGCGACGACCGCAGCTACGGCCCCGACGCCACCGGGGAGATCCCGGTGTACCGACCGAGGCCGCGCCATGGCACCTGACCCCCGCGACCGCCTCGACCAGCCGCGTCAGCCGGGCCGGCTGCCCAAGCGCCCGCAATGGGACGCGGAGACCCTGGCCGCGCTCGCCGAGAAGTTCGCCCGCTTCCTCGGTACCTGGGCCTTCATCGGCTACATGACGGTGTTCATCGCCACCTGGTTGCTGTGGAACACCTTCGCCCCGGACGACTGGCAGTTCGACGACTTCCCGTTCATCTTCCTCACGCTGATGCTCTCGCTGCAGGCCTCCTACGCGGCCCCGCTGATCCTGCTCGCGCAGAACCGGCAGGCCGACCGCGACCGGGTCACCTACGAGCAGGACCGCAGCCGCACCGAGCAGACAGGCCGACACCGAGTACCTGACCCGGGAGATCGCGGCGATGCGCACCGCGGTCGGCGAGGTCGCCACCCGCGACTTCCTGCGCTCGGAGCTGGGCCGCATGCTGGACGAACTGGACGAGCGGGACCGGCGGGCCCGGCCCGAGTAGGGCACTGTCCCGAGAGTGCGCGGACGCCGATCGGCCGCCCGCGACATACGATGCGGGCATGCGCCAGTCCAGCAGTGCCGCCCCGTCGGTCGAGGCCGTCCGGGCCGCGCTGGCGACCGTCGACGACCCCGAGATCCACCAGCCGATCACCGAACTCGGCATGGTGGACTCGATCGAGGTCGCCAAGAACGGTGTGGTCTCCGTCACGGTGCTGCTCACCGTCGCCGGGTGCCCGCTGAAGGAGACCATCACCCGCGACGTCACCGCCGCGGTCAGCCGGGTCCCCGGCGTGACCGACGTGAAGCTGACGCTCGGCGTGATGAACGACGAGCAGCGCGCAGGCCTGCAGACCAGCCTGCGGCGGCGGGACCCCGGCCAAGGAGATCCCGTTCGCCCAGCCCGGGTCGCTGACCCGGGTCTACGCGATCGCCTCCGGCAAGGGCGGGGTCGGCAAGTCCTCGGTGACGGTGAACCTGGCCGCCGCGATGGCCGCGGGCGGCCTGTCGGTCGGCGTGCTCGACGCCGACATCTACGGCCACTCGGTGCCGCGCATGCTCGGCGCCGACGGCCGGCCCACCCAGGTCGAGAACATGATCATGCCGCCGTCCGCGCACGGCGTGAAGGTCATCTCGATCGGCATGTTCATCGAGGGCAACACCCCGGTCGTGTGGCGCGGGCCGATGCTGCACCGCGCGCTGCAGCAGTTCCTCGCCGACGTCTACTGGGGCGACCTCGACGTGCTGCTGATGGACCTGCCGCCCGGCACCGGCGACGTCGCGATCTCCGTCGCGCAGCTGCTGCCGACCGCCGAGATCCTCGTGGTGACGACCCCTCAGCAGGCCGCGGCCGAGGTCGCCGAGCGGGCCGGGTCGATCGCGACCCAGACCCACCAGCGGATCGTCGGCGTCGTGGAGAACATGTCCTACCTGCCGTGCCCGCACTGCACGCCGGAGGGCAAGGAGCACCGCCTCGAGATCTTCGGCAGCGGCGGCGGGCAGCGGGTCGCCGACGGCCTGGGCCGCCTGCTCGGCGCACCGATCCCGCTGCTCGGCGAGATCCCGCTGGACCCGCGGCTGCGCGAGGGCGGCGACGAGGGCAAGCCGCTCGTCCTCACCGACCCGGACGCCCCGGCCTCCCAGGTGCTGCAGGGCATCGCGACCCGGCTCGGCTCGCGGGCGCGCGGACTGGCCGGCCGTTCGCTGGGGCTTACTCCGGTCTGAGCACGCCCGTCTGACGAACGGTCAGGTGGCGTCGAGGTCGACCGGCGGAATCTCGTTGTCGCGCGAGGACGCGGGCCGGGACGGCAGGGCGCGCGAGCGTGACCGGCTCGGCGGGCCGGGCTTCGGCCTTCTTCCGCTCCTTCTCCTTCTCGGCCAGCTCCGAGGCGCCGGGCAGGCCGCCGTTGTTCTCCCGCGCTTCCTTCGGGATCGCGTTGAACATCGGGTTGCGCAGGTCGCGGAACTGCTCGACGTCCTTGCGGATGTCGACGGAGTTCTTGAGCTCCTCGAACGGGTCGTCCGGGCCGAGGGCCTTCTTCATCATTCCGCGCGGGGTCAGGTCGGAGACCTTCACGTCGGCGAACTCCGGGCCGAGTTCGCGGGTCAGCTCGTCCTTGGCGCCGTTGACGTAGTTGCGAACCTGCTTCATGAACCGGCCGGCGTCGGCCGCGGCCTTGGGCAGCCGGTCGGGCCCGAAGATGATCACGGCGATGATGCCGAGAGTCAGGAACTCCCAGCCGCTGATGTCCAACACGTGATCTCTCCTACCCGCTCCCGCCGGGCGGACCCGGAGCAGCCCACAGGGTAAAGCGTTAATGAGCCTTCGTCAGCGGCCGTTGCCCGGTCGGGTGGATCAGCGGACGGAATCCGCGATCAGCGGCTGCGGATGTGCCCGTAGGCGAGTGTTCCCTCGGTGACCGGCTCGCCCCCGAACACCTGCTCGACGTTCGGCTGGGTCGGCGTCACCCCTGACGACCTGCGCAAACTCTCCGCCGCGGGCCGGCGCGGGGGTTCCGGATGCGTTCTGGGCATGGGCGGAGGCCAGCGTGACGGCCGCGATCCCGAGTGCCCCGGCCGCCAGCAGCGAACGGCGGACCTTCGATCCCCGGGTCTCGTACGGGATCGCGGGCTCGCTCAGGCCGAGGAAGGCGATCCGCACCGGCTTGCCCACCTGTACGACCGGGGGGAGCGGCTCCGAGCCGAGCGGGCGGCGGCGCGGCGGCACCGGCTCCCCCGGCGCCGCGAGGTTGAGCAGAGCCCCCATCAGGTTCGCCGACGGGTCCGGCGCGCTCAGGTACGTCAGTCCGGTCTTGGTCCGGGACTCGGCCTCGACGGCGGCCCGGCAGGTGGTGCACATGAGCAGGTGCGCCGAGATCAGCTCCCGCGTCACGCGCGGCAGCTCGCCGTCGACGTAGGCGGCGAGCCGGTTCCCGAGGTGGTTGCTCATCCTGTAGCGACCTCGAGCGCGGACCGGGACGGCGGGACCAGCGGGGCGCCGGCGCGGTGGTCGAGGGCGGCGCGCAGCTGCGCCCGGCCCCGGTGGATCCGGCTACGGACCGTGCCGAGCTTGATGCCGAGCGTGGCCGCGATCTCCTCGTAGGACAGGCCCTCGATGTCGCAGAGGACCACGGCGGCGCGGAACTCCGGCGGCAGCTGGTCCAGCGCGTACTGGACGTCGGTGTCGAAACCCGCGCTCGTCGAGCAGCTGCTGGGGCGAGGGCTCGCGGCCGGGCAGGCGCTCGTGGGCGTCCTCGGCGAAGCCCTCGAACCGGATCCGCTGCCGGCGCCGGACCATGTCGAGGAAGAGGTTGGTGGTGATCCGGTGCAGCCAGCCCTCGAAAGTGCCGGGCTGGTAGGTCGACAGCGACCGGAAGACCCGGACGAAGACCTCCTGGGTCAGGTCCTCCGCGTCGTGCTGGTTGCCGGACAGGCGGTACGCGAGCCGGTAGACCCGTGCGGAGTGCGTCCGGACGATCTCCTCCCAGCTCGGGGGCACCCACTCGGTGGTGGGCGCCGGGGCGGGGGGTGCGACCTCGGCGGAAGCCTGGTCGACGTGCGCGGCTGCGTCCCGCGCTGTGTCCAACGTGATCTCCTTCTACGGACTCGTGACCCCACCCTACGCGGCGCGCTGTGTGCGTGCTGTGAGCGCGGAATCGGCCCGATGTGGACTGAACGAGCGTGCCTCCGGCTCCGTTCCCGAGGACTGCTCCACTTGGGCATTAGGCTGCCCAAACCAGCCAAACCACCCGCTCCACGACCTGAGGACCATCCATGGCGGGCATCGGATCTGAGTCGCTCTACACCGACGCGGCCACCGCCCAGGCGGACGCGTTTCACGCCGAGGACGAGGTCCTGCGCGCCGCGCGGGACCGCGCCGACGAGAACGGCATGACCGTCCCGCCGCCGAGCGTCGGGGCGGCCCTGCGCTTCCTCGCCGCCCTGCTCGACGCCCGTTCGGTCGTCGAGGTCGGCACCGGCACCGGCGTCACCGGCGTGTGGCTGCTGCGCGGGATGCGCCCCGACGGCGTGCTGACCTCCGTCGACCCGGACCCGGACTACCAGCGGATGGCCCGCACCGCCTACACCGAGGCCGGGGTGCCGGCCAACCGCGCCCGCCTCATCGCCGGCCGCCCGCTGGAGGTCCTCCCCCGGCTCACCGACGGCCACTACGACCTGATGTCGGTCTGCTCGGACCCGCTGGAGTACACCGACTACCTGCGCGAGGCGCCCCGCCTGCTCCGCGAGGGCGGAGTCGTCGTCTTCGGCGACCCGACCGGCCGCGCCGGTGGCGCGATGCGCGCCCTCGGCAAGGAACTGCTGGCCAGCGAGGAGTTCGCCGCCGTCATGCTCCCCATCGGCACCGGCCTGCTCGCCGCCACCAAGCGCCCGCAGCGCTGAGCCCCTAGTCGTCGTGCGCTCATTACTGAGCGGAGCGTCGCCTCTAATGCGCGGAGGACCGAATCCGGGCCCTCGCAGGCGCCAATTCTGGTCCTGCGGGCGTTAGAGAGGTCGCCCCGCTCAGTAATGAGCGGCGCGCTCGCCTCCTTAGCGCCGCTTCGCGGGGTACGCCTCGAGCCAGCGGAGCAACAGACGGACGCCGTAGCCGGTGCCGCCCTTGGTGTTCTCGTGCTCGTCCCCGTCGATCTTTCCGGGGCCGGCCATGTCGATGTGCGCCCAGGGGCGGTCCCCGACGAACTCGCGCAGGAACAGCGCGGCCGTGATCGCGCCGCCCTGGACCTTGCGGTTCTGCGCGTGCGGGACGTGGGCCAGGTCGGCGACCGGGGAGTCCAGCGCGGGGCGGTACTCCTCGACCAGCGGCATCCGCCAGATCCGGTCCCCGCCTGCGTCCGCAGCGTCGATCAGAGCCTTCGCCAGCTTGTCGTCGTTGCTGAACAGCGCGGCCATCCGCCGGGACAGGGCCAGGGTCGCGGCCCCGGTCAGCGTGGCCAGGTCGACGACGACGTCCGGGTCGAGGTTCGCGTCGGCGTACGCCAGCGCGTCGGCCAGCACCAGGCGGCCCTCGGCGTCGGTGTTCAGCACCTCGACGGTCGTGCCGCCGTAGTGCGTGATGACGTCGCCGGGCCGGAACGCCGAGCCGGAGGGCAGGTTCTCCGCGGCGGCGACCAGGCCGGTGACCCGGACCGGTACCGCGAGCGCCGCCAGCGCTGACATGGCCCCGATGACGGCGGCCCCGCCGGCCATGTCGGCCTTCATCGCCACCATGCCGTCGGTGGGCTTGAGCGAGAGGCCACCGGAGTCGAACGTGATGCCCTTGCCGACCAGCACGACGTGCGGAGTGGCCGGGGACGCGCCGGCCGGGGTGTACCCGAGCCGGATCATCCGCGGCTCGCGCGCCGAGCCCTGGCCGACCGCGAGGATGCCGCCGAAGCCGCCGGCCCGCAGGTCGGCGGGCTCCCAGATCTCGACGTCCAGCCCTGACCGCCTGGCCAGCTTCTTCGCCTGGGCGGCGAGCCAGGCCGGGGTCTTCTCGGCCGACGGGGTGTTGGCCAGGTCCCGGGCCAGGCAGACCGCGTCCGCGGTGAGCTGGCCCGCGCTCCGTGGCCGGGCCGGCGGCCTCGGCGCGGCGACCCGCGTCGACGTGCAGGTCGATCGCCGTGACGTTCTCCTGCTTGGCCTCGCCGCTGCGGATGCCGAAGGAGTACGAGCCGAGCAGCAGGCCCTCGGTGAAGGCGCGGACCCCGTCGGGCCCGGATTTGGCGACCACGGAGGTGGCGAGCCGGGCCCGGGTGCGTACCCGGCGGGCCAGGGCGGCCCCGGCGCGGCGCAGCGCGGTCGGACTGCCGTCGCCGGTCCCGACCAGCAGAATCTGCTCGGCGGAGCCAGCGGTGGCGGTGTCGGTCAGCGGGATCGCGAGGATCTCCGCGGCGTCGCCCTTGGCCTTCTCCCGCCGCAGGTATGCCGCCAGGTCGAGGCCCAGCGCCTTGCCCGCGGCCGCCAGGCCGGGGCCCGCGACAGGGCCGTCCGGCCCGGGCGAGAACGGGACGGCGATGACGTCGGCACGCCCGCTGACCAGGGGTTTTCCGACAACGACGTGCACGGCCGGACGGGCCATGGTTCTCCTTCGGCCGCCGGGACTAGCTGGGAGCAACGACGCCCTTCAGGGCCTCGCCGAGGGCGCCGGCCTCATCCGCGGAGAGCTCGACGACCAGGCGTCCGCCACCCTCCAGCGGGACACGCATGACGATGCCGCGGCCCTCCTTGGTGACCTCCAACGGGCCGTCTCCGGTCCGTGGCTTCATGGCCGCCATGCTCGCTCCTCATCGTTCGAAGTCGCGCCAACCGGGGCGGGCCCCGTCGGCGAAGTGACGCCGCGTTCGTTGATCTCCATTATCTCTGATGGCGGACCCGGGCGAACGCGCTCACCCCCCTCGGCGCGCCCCGGGAGGTCCCGGAGACCTAGGCTCGGCCCGTTACCGAGCGAAGTTCACGAGCTCATCCCGCCGCACGAAGGAGTGCCCCGGATGTCCGAGCCGGTCCTGGTCGAGACGGTCGACGGCGTCGCCACGGTGACCCTGAACCGCCCGGAGAGCTTCAACTCGCTCAACCTGCTGGCCAAGCTCCTGCTGCTCGACGCGCTGCGCTCGGCCGCCGAGGACCCGGAGGTCCGGGCGGTCGTCATCACCGGCGCCGGCCGGGGCTTCTGCGTCGGGCAGGACCTGGCCGAGATCGAGCCGGACAAGCCGGCCAAGGAGCGCTTCACGACCGTCGCCGAGCACTACGCGCCCCTGGCCCGGCTGATCGCCGAGATGGACAAGCCGGTGATCGCCGCGATCAACGGCCCCGCCGCGGGCGCCGGCCTCTCCCTGGCCCTGGCCGCGGATTTCCGGATCGCCTCGGAGAAGGCGTCCTTCACCACCGCCTTCACCGGCATCGCGCTCAGCCCCGACACCGGGATGTCCTGGCACCTGCCGCGCCTGGTCGGGGCGAACAAGGCCGTCGAGCTGCTGATGTTCTCCCCCACCCTCAAGCCCGACGAGGCCCTCCAGATCGGCCTGATCACCCAGGTGGTCGCCCCCGAGGAGCTCCTCCCGACCGCGCAGGCCCTGGCCGCCCGCCTCGCCGCGGGCCCGACGCTGGCCTACGGCATGGTCCGCCAGCTGCTCCGCTACGCGGCCGACCACGACCTCGCCGAGACCCTCGCCAAGGAGCACGAGCTGATCGAGCAGGCCGGCGACTCCGCGGACCACCTCGCCGCCGTCGACGCCTTCCTCAACAAGCGCAAGCCGGAGTTCACCGGGCGCTGAGCCCCAGTTTCCGCGGGACGACGTCCCTGGCGGGTGCATGTCACCCCGTATTTCGGGTGACACCCGCCCGCACGGGGTGACACTTCCGACCGGTACGCACCGGAATAACACCCTTCTGACCGAGCGTCACTTCGCGGTCTGGCAACCGATCAGGTGGTCGTTGACCATCCCGGTGGCCTGCATCAGCGCGTACGCGGTCGTGGGCCCGAAGAAGACGAAGCCGCGCTTCTTCAGGGTCTTGGCCATCGCGGTGGACTCCGGCGTGATGGCCGGGACGTCGGCCAGCGTCTTCGGCCGGGCGCGGCGCCCGGTGGGCGCGAACGACCAGAGCAGCTCGTCGAAGCCGCCCGGTCCGAGTTCGGCCGCCGCCTTGGCGTTGTGGACGGCCGCGAGCACCTTGGCCCGGTTGCGTACGATGCCCGCGTCCGCCATCAGGCGCTCGACGTCGACGTCGGTGAACGTCGGCCACGGCGGGGATCGAGAAGCCGGCGAAGGCGGCCCGGAAGTTCTCCCGCTTGCGCAGGATCGTGATCCACGACAGCCCGGACTGGAAGGCCTCGAGTGTCAGCCGTTCGTAGAGCCGGTCGTCACCGTGGACGGTCCGGCCCCACTCGGTGTCGTGGTAGGCGATGTAGTCCGGCGTGGAGAGCCCCCACGGGCAGCGCTTCTTCCCGTCCGGGCCGGCGACCGCTCCGCTCACGTCCGGGCCCGGGTGCGCACGAGGTAGCGGTTGTACCGCCACAGGGCCAGCCCGATGACCGCCCGGGTGCCGAGCGACAGGAACGGCGTGAGCAGCCGGCCCGGCGCGCCGAACGGCGGCACCAGCGCCTCGCACCAGACCACCCGCGAACGTCGCTCGCTGAGGGGATGGACCTCGAACCAGGCCGTGCCCTTGAGCATGCGGCCGGTCTTGGTCCACGGCCAGGCGCCGCGGCGGGTCCCACTCCGTGATCGTCATCCGGTCGGCGACACGCAGCGGACGGATTCCGGTCCAGCGACGATCCGCTCGCCCTCGCCGTGCCCCGCGCCGCCGCCGACGACCTCGACCTTGGTCAGCGGCATCCACGCCCCGTGGGTGGGCCAGTCGATGAGGCCCGCCCAGACCTGCTCGGCGGGCCGGTCGATCTCGACGGTCAGTTCGATGGGGCGCACTCAGAACTCCGACCGGTACTCGGCATCAGCTTGGAAAGGGAACTCCAGATCGGACGCGGACGGCGCGTCGGCCGGTGGCGCCGCGATCGGATCCGGCGCCGGCTCAACCCCGAGGGCGATCTCCAGCTCCTCGATCCGGGCGTCGCGGGCGGCGATCTCCTCGCCGAGGCGGTCCAGCACGGAGTCGACGGCATCCATCCGGTAGCCCCGCAGCGTCACCGGGAAGCGCACGTCCGCGAGGTCCGCGGCGTGCACCGGGCCCTCGTGGTCGGCCAGCGGCCGGGGGTCGCCGGCGGCGTCGCCCAGGGTTCCGCCGGCCCCGGCCGCGACCGCGGCGGTGCCGAAGACGACCACCGCGACCACGACGACCATCAGCCAGAACATGGCCCCGATCGTGTCACGGCGCCCCGACAGCTCCGGAGCCGCACGTGACCGCGTTTCGCCTGGGCCGCGTCCACTTCGCCGCCGACGAGCTGGCCGTGATGGCGATCGTGAACCGGACCCCGGACTCCTTCTACGACAAGGGCGCCACCTTCGCCGACGAGCCCGCGATGGCGGCGATCGCGCTGGCCGTGGAGTCCGGGGCGCGGATCATCGACATCGGCGGCGTGAAGGCCGGGCCCCGGCGACGAGGTGGACACCACCGAGGAACTGCGCCGGGTCGTGCCGTTCATCGCCGCGGTCCGCGAGCGCTGGCCCGACGTCGCGATCAGCGTCGACACCTGGCGTGCCGAGGTCGGGGCCGCGGCCTGCGAGGCCGGCGCCGACCTGCTCAACGACGCCTGGGGCGGGGTCGATCCCGGACCTGGCCGCGGTCGCCGCGCAGTACGACGTCGGGATCGTGTGCACGCACGCCGGCGGCGCGGAGCCCCGGACCCGCCCGCACCGGGTCGCCTATCCCGACGTGATGGCCGACGTCCTCGAGCGCACCCTGGCCCTGGCCGAGCGCGCCGTCGCCCTCGGGGTGGCGCGGGAGTCCGTCCTGATCGACCCCGGGCACGACTTCGGCAAGAACACCCGGCACTCGCTCGAGGTGACCCGCCGGCTGCCGGAGATGATCGCGACCGGCTGGCCGGTGCTCGTCTCGCTGTCCCGCAAGGACTTCGTCGGCGAGACCCTCGACCTGCCGCCGAACGAGCGCCTGAACGGGACGCTGGCCACCACCGCGATCAGCGCCTGGCTCGGCGCCCGGGTGTTCCGCGCCCACGACGCCGCGGCGACCCGTCAGGTGCTCGACATGACCGCGTCGATCCGCGGCACCCGTCCGCCGGCGGTCGCCCGCCGCGGCGCTGGCCTGACGAGGCTGACGGTCATCGACTCTGTAACGCGCGGCCCACGAACATGGCGATGGCCGAGAGCTGGGCCGCGGCCTCGACGTCGGAGGGCGGCGAGCCCGCCGTGCTGTAGGACCGGCGCACCCGCTCGCTGGCCGCGACCACCGCGAGGGCGATCCGCCGGCCCTGCTCCGGCTCGAGGCCGTCGAGCGAGAGCGACATCTGCGCCGCCGGGCTGGTCAGCACCGCACGGTCGTCCCAGTCCTGGGCGATGTCTGCCGCGGTCGTTGGTGAGCTCGACCAGCAGGGAGGTACGGATCGGCAGGTGCGCCCCGTTGACGACGACTTCCCCCACCAGGCTTCCTCCCTGCCTCGGCCGTGCCCGTGATCACCGTACCCGCGGCGTCAGATCAGGCCCGCTTCGTGGACGACGATGGCGACCTGGACCCGGTTCGTCGCGTCGAGCTTGGCCAGAATCTTCGACAGGTGCGCCTTGACGGTGGCCTCGCTCATGTACAGCCGGGCCGCTACCTCGGCGTTCGACTGGCCGCGGCCGACCTCGACGGCCACCTCGCGCTCGCGCTCGCTGAGCGGCTCCAGGCGGGCCAGCGCCGCGCCCGGCGGTCGTCGGCCCCGCCGTCGGTGAAGCGCTCGATCAGGGTGCGGGTCACCGCCGGGGACAGCGTCGCCTCGCCCGCGGCGACGGTGTGCACCGCGGCGACGATCTCCCGCGGGCGGGGTGTCCTTGAGCAGGAACCCGCTGGCACCGGCGCGGAGCGCGTCGAGGACGTAGGAGTCCACGCCGAAGGTGGTCAGCACGATCACCTGCGGGGGCCGCGGCAGCGCCGCGTAGGGCCGCGGTCGCGGTGATCCCGTCCATCTGCGGCATCCGGATGTCCATCAGCACCACGTGCGGGTTCGGTGCTCGGCGACCGCGGCGACCGCGTCCGCCCCGTCGGCGGCCTCCCCCACGACCTCGATGGTCGGGTCCGCGCCGAGGATCATCCGCAGCCCCGCGCGGACCAGGGCGTCGTCGTCGACGAGCAGCACGCGGACCTGACGTCCCGTCAGGTCGTCGGCCGTCACGGGGCCGGCCAGAGCAGATCGGCGGCGACCTCGAAGTCACCGTCGACGGTGCGGCCGTGCCGCAGGGTCGCCCCCGGCGAGCTCGACCCGCTCGGCAAGACCGAGCAGGCCGGCTCCGGCCCCCGGCAACCAGGAGCGGACCGCGGCCGCGGGCAACCGGTTGCGCACCCGGATCGCCAGCCCGGCGCCCGGCGCCCCGGTCACCGCCACCTCCGTCACGGCGCCGGACGCGTGCTTCGCCACGTTCGTCAGGGCCTCCTGCACGATCCGGTAGGCGTCGCGCCCCAGGGGTCCGGGCGCCGAGTCGGGCGCCTCCACCGTCAGCTCCACCCGCATCCCGGCCCGGCGCGATTCCTCGACCAGGCGCGCGATGTCGGCCAGGGTCGGCTGCGGCGTCTGGGGCGCCGCCTCGTCGGCGTCCCCGGGCTTGCGGAGCACCCCGACGACGCTGCGCAGTTCCTCCAGGGCGGCCCGCGCGGTGGTGCGGATCAGCTCGGCCGTTCGCGCGATCTCGGCGGGCGGGAGGTCCGGGCGCATCTCCAGGGCTCCGGCGTGCAGAGCGACGCAGCGTGACGCGGTGCGCCACGACGTCATGCATCTCCCGCGCGATCCGGGCACGCTCGGCGGCCCGGGCCTGGTCCGCCCGAAGCCGTTGCTCGCCCTCGGCTCGTTCGACGCGCTCACGCAGCGAGAGCACCAGCTGCCGCCGGGAGCGCACCACCATGCCCCAGGCGACCAGACCGGCGTTGATCGCGCTGACGAAGCCGACCGCCACCCACAGCGGGGTGGGGCCTTCGGTGTCGAAGAGCCCGTCGGGGCGCCAGGCGAAGAAGACCGCGGCCGTCGCACAGTTGAGCGCGCCGACCGCGACCGAGAGCGCCGCCCGCCGGTGCACGGCGACCGTGAACACACCGACCAGGCAGGCTCCGCCGGCGGAGGTCGAGACCGCACCGGCCAGCCCGGTGAGGATGCCCACCTCGAGCGGGAAGCGGCGGCGGAGCCAGACGGCGACCAGGCACACCAGACCGACCGCGGCATCCATCCACGCGGTCGAGCTGTCCATGTCGGCCGCGTCGCCGGCGAAGAACAGCAGGCCCAGCAACGCCGCCAGCATCAGGGCGAGAAGGTCGACGACCCAGTCACGGAAGCTGCGCTCCACGTGCCGCCAGGGGTCGCTCCAGGCGCTGGGTTCCTGGGGATCGAGCAGCTCGCCCGGAACCAGGGTCGCCGCCATCACGCCAGCCTAGGCGCGGGGCCTGAGCGTGGACATTCGCCGAAGGTCGGGGGTCCGGGCGCGATCCGGTCCGAAGGTCGACGACCGGGCCGGATCCCGCAGCCGACCGGCAGCCCCGGCGCCGACCTGCGGCCGATGTGCACGCCAGGCCCGCGCGGCCACTGTGGAGACATGATCACAGTCGAGCACCTCTCCAAGGCCTACGCCGGCACCCCGGTGGTCGCCGACGTCTCCTTCACCTGCGAAGCAGGCACCGTCACCGGGTTCCTCGGACCGAACGGAGCCGGTAAGTCCACCACCCTGCGGATGATCACCGGCCTCACCCGGCCGGACCAGGGGCACGCGACCGTGCTCGGGCGTCCGTTCAGCAAGCTCGGCAACCCCGCCCGCGTCGTCGGCACCCTGCTCGACGCCTCCGCGATGCACCCGGGCCGCAGCGGCCGGGCCACCCTGGAGATCACCGCCGACATCATCGGCGTCCCGCGCTCGCGGGCCGGCGAGGTGCTCGAGCAGGTCGGCCTGCACGGCAAGTCGGCCGACCGCCGGGTCGGCGCGTACTCCCTCGGGATGCGCCAGCGCCTGGGCATCGGGCAGGCCCTGCTCGGCGACCCGCAACTGCTGATCCTGGACGAGCCGGCCAACGGCCTCGACCCCGAGGGCATCGCCTGGATGCGGCTCCTGCTGCGCGACTTCGCCGACCGCGGCGGAGCGGTACTGCTCTCCAGCCACCTCCTGGCCGAGGTGGAGGCGACCGTCGACCGGCTCGTCGTCATCAGCGGCGGTTCGATCGTCGCCCAGGGCGGACTCAGCGACCTGCTCAGCACTCCGGGCCTGGTCGTGCGGGCCCTCGACCGGGCCGCGCTGGCCGCGGCCCTGGCCACGGCCGGCCTCCCCTTCACCGAGACCGCGGACGGCGCCTTCACCGTCGACACCACGACCGGTGCCACCGCCGAGACCGTGGCCCGCGCGGCCGCGATGGTCGGAGTTCTCGTCGTCGAGCTGCGGGCCGCCGACCGCCGCGGTCTGGAGGAGCTGTTCTTCGACCTCACCGGTCCCGCACCGCAGAACCCGGCCGTGCCCACCCAGTCCCGCACCGTTCTGCAGGGGGTTTCCCGATGACCACGACCTACGCGCCCGTCCCGGCCCCGGCCCGCGAGGCACTGCCGGCGCTGCCGCCGTCGATTCCGCTGCGCCGACTGCTCCGCGTCGAGTGGCGCAAGAGCATCGACACCCGCGCGGCGCGCTGGTTGTTGCTCGTGGTCGGACTGGTGTCGGTCGGGCTGATGCTCATCCCGATCCTGCGGCCGGAGGACAACGACCAGACCCTGTCGGCCTACCTCACGAACGCCGCGTACGGCGTGGCGATCCTGCTCCCGATCGTGTCCATCCTGACCCTCACGACGGAGTGGAGTCAGCGCACCGTGCTCTCAACGTTCACCTCCGAGCCCCGGCGTGGCCGGGTCCTGGGGGCGAAGCTCGTGGCCGGGATGATCCTGGCGCTGCTGGGCTCCGCGCTGGCCTACGCCCTGGCGTTCGCCGGCCTGGCCGTCTCCGAAGCGGGCCTCGGCCGCGACGTCTCGTGGACGATGGACGCCGGTCACGTCGTGGGCGTCACGCTCTTCATAGCGATCAACGTGGCCATGGCGATGGGCTTCGCCGCCCTGATCCAGAACACCCCGGCCGCAATCGTCGCCTACTTCGTCCTGCCCACTGTCGTCTCCATGATCGGCCTGGCGCTGAAGGACGTGCGGAACTGGTTCGACTCGGAGATCACCCTCGAGTGGGTCCTCGAGAGTTCCTGGAGCGGCAACCTCGGCCCGATCCTCACCACACTCGCTCTGTGGGTGGCGTTGCCCCTCGCCGCCGGCGCGGTCCGCACCATCCGCCGCGAGGTCAAGTAGCCCTGACTTACCCGATGACCTCGTCGGGCGCCGCGAGGAAGAGCGCGAAGACGGCGGGGCGTTGCTGGACAAGTTCCAGCCGCGCCCCGTCGGCGCGGGCCAGGTCGCGGGCCAGAGCCAGGCCGCGGCCGGTGCTCTCGCCGCCGGAGACGCCGGCCTCGAAGATGCGGTGCCCGAGAGCGTCGTTGACGCCGCCGCCCTCGTCGGTCACCTCGATGACGACCGAACCGCCGACGGTGCGGGTCCGGATCGTCACGGTGCCGCCGCCGTGGGCGAGGGCGTTCTCGACCAGTGTCGCGAGGATCTGCGACACGCTGGCTGGGTTCGCGCGGGCGGTCAGGTTCGGCACCCCGACCAACTGGAGGCCGCGGTTGGCCTTGCTGAAGGCGACGCTCCACTCGTCGAGCTGCTGGGAGACGATCTTGTCGATGTCGATGCTGTCCGCGGACACCGCGGTCGGGGTCCGGTTCTGGGCCAGCAGCTGCTCCACGACCTCAGTGAGGCGTTCGACCTGGGAGAGCGCCACGGTCGCCTCGTCGCGCATCGCGTCCATGTCGTCGGACATGGTGATCTCCTCCAGCCGCATGGACAGCGCGGTCAGCGGCGTCCGGAGCTGGTGGGAGGCGTTCGCGGCGAACTGCCGCTCGGCGGCCAGGATGCGCGAGATCCGTTCGGCCCGGCGTTCCAGGACGTCGGCGACGCGGTCCACCTCGGGCAGGCCGTAGCTGCGGCGGTGCCGGCGCCGGCGCGGGTCGCCGGAGCCGAACCGTTCCGCGGCCTCGGCCAGGTCCACGAGCGGGCGGGCCAGGCTGCGGGCCTGCAGGGCGGCCAGGGCCCCGGCGGTGGCGATGGCGAAGAAGGCCTCGATGAGGATCAGCAGCCACGCCTTGTGCACCTGGCGGGTCACCCGGGACCGGGACTCCTGGACGATGACCTGCTCGCCGCGGTCCCCGGTCATCTCGACCCGCAACGGGTTGCCCTCGTCCGGCGGCGGCGCGCCGAGCTCGATGGTCTGACCACCCGTCAGGATCACGGTGGCGCTGCGATCCCGGGAGACCAGCCGTTCGAGGTTGGGCTTGTCGATGCTCTCGCCGAGCTGGCCGCGCACCTCGACGGTGTTCAGCAGCCGCTGGGCCTCGGCACGCAGGCTGTCGCCGGCGCTGCTCTCGATGCCGTTGCGCATCGCGACGCCCAGCGGGACGCCGAGGAGGAAAACAACCACGATGACGACCGACAGGGTCGACAGGACCAGGCGCCTACCCATGCGAGGAAGCGCCCCTTCTCCCGACCGACATCGGGCCGGATGGGTCGGCCCGTCATCGGAACTACTCGCGCTCGAAGCGGAACCCGACCCCACGCACGGTGGTGATGAACCGCGGGTTCGTGGCGTCGTCGCCGAGCTTCTTGCGCAACCAGGAAATGTGCATGTCCAGCGTCTTGGTCGAGGTCCACCAGGTGGTGTCCCAGACCTCGCGCATCAGCTGGTCACGGGTGACGACACGGCCGGCGTCGCGGATCAGCACGCGCAGCAGGTCGAATTCCTTGGCGGTGAGCTGCAGTTCCGAGTCGCCCATCCAGGCGCGGTGGGACTCGATGTCGATCCGCACCCCCCGGATGCCGTGCCCGACCTCGGGCGCGCCGCGGCGCAGCAGCGCCCGGACCCGGGCCAGCAGTTCGGCCAGCCGGAACGGCTTGGTCACGTAGTCGTCGGCGCCGGCGTCGAGGCCGACCACCGTGTCGACCTCGTCCGCGCGTGCGGTGAGCACGAGAACCGGGATCACCTGCCCGTCGCCGCGCAGGCGGCGGCAGACCTCCAGGCCGTCCAGGCCGGGAAGGCCGATGTCGAGCACAACCAGGTCGATTCCGCCCTGGCGAGCACGTTCCAGAGCTTGGACTCCGTCGGCGCGAACCTCGACTGCGTAGCCCTCGCGACGGAGGGCACGGGCCAGTGGTTCGGAGATGGCGACGTCATCCTCGGCGAGCAACAGGCGAGTCATGCCCGAATGGTAAAGCGCAAAGGGCCTCGGAAACCGGCAACACGGCTACCAGCGCTATTCGTGGCGTTTTGTGAGCGGGTCTCCAGCGTGGGCCCAAACGCCGGTCAAGGGCGCTCCGGGGCTCCGCAAGCAGGGCGTCAGGAGCCCGCCGGAAACTGCTGGGGCGGGAAGGGCTGCTGGGACGCCAGGGGGGATCCCGGGGAGGACAACCCGGGTGGGCGCACCGCCGGCTGGGTGGAGGTCGCGACCGCCGCGGCGATCACCTTCTGGACCTCGGCGACCATCGGGGTGTTGTCGATGACCAGGTCGCCGTACTGCCCGGCGGTCGAGATCGTGAGCCGCCCGCACCGGAGCATCCGCTGCAGCAGGGTGCGGCTGAACGAGGACGTGATCACCCGGGCCAGCGGGATGTCGAGGCCCTTTCGGGACAAAACGCCCTCCCGGACGATCAGCCGGCGCGTGGTCAGCACCCAGCTGCGGCCGTACCAGCTCAGGAACGGCCAGACCGACCAGCGCAGGATGATCGCCGCCATCGTCGCGGTGATGATCAGCCGCAGCGTGGTGCGGGCCCCGCTGTCCGGGACGGTGCCGGCCAGGAAGGTCCCGATCCCCGTCGTGACGATGAGGATGAACGCGGGCCACATCAGCTGGAACCAGTGCTCCCGGAGCTCGAAGACCAGGCCCTCGCCCTCCAGCAGCGGGATCCGCTCCCGCCGGCCCATCACCCGAGACGTCCCTGCATCAGCTCATCGCCCGGACGTGGGTGACGTCGCCGGCCGCCACCCGCTGCCCCGCGACCACGAGCGCCCCGTCGGCGGCGATGTCCTCGGCCGCCCCGGTCAGCACCTCGCCGCCGGGCAGGTCCACCCGGACCTCCGTGCCCAGCGTCGCGCAGGCCGACCGGTAGGCCGCGGCCAGTCCGGATGCCTCGGCGTCCCCCGCGGCCGCGTGCCAGGCCTCGAAGCGCGCGGCCAGAGCCTTCAGGACCACGGCCAGCAGGGCGGTCCGGTTCAGGTCGTCGCCGCCGGCCCGGGCCAGCGAGGAGGCGCCGGGGATGTCGGGCGAACCGGTGACGTTCAGTCCGATCCCGATGACGGCCATCGGCCCGCTCGGGGCGTCGATCCGCTCGACCAGGATCCCGGCGACCTTGCCGCCCCCGGCGTCCAGCACGTCGTTCGGCCACTTCAGCCGGAGGCCGCGGACCCCGTCGACGACGGCGACCCCGGCCAGCAGCGGCAACCAGGCCCACCGCTCGGAGGGCACATGCTCGGGCCGCACCAGCACCGAGAAGGTCAGCGCCTCCCCCGGCGCCGCGGTCCAGGTCCGGTCCAGCCGGCCCCGGCCGGCGCTCTGGTGCTCGGCGACGACCACGTAGCCGGGCCCGGCCTGCCCGGCCAGGGCGGCCGCCCGCACGTCGGCGTTGGTCGAGCCGGTCTCGGCGACCACGACCAGCTCCCACGGGCCGGGCGGGAGCGCGGCGCGGAGCAGATCGGCGTCCAGGGGCTCGCTCACGGACCTCAGCCTAGGGCTGTTCAGGGCGCCAAATAGGGTGACGCGCATGGCTGCTGAACCCGCGCTGGAGACCGACCTGCCGACGTCTCCCCCGATCTCCACACGGACGAGATCGACGTCCACACCACCGCCGGCAAGCTCGCCGACCTCGAACTGCGCACGGATGAGGCAATTCACGCCGCCTCCGCACGCGCGGTGGAGAAGCAGCACGCCAAGGGCAAGATGACCGCCCGGGAGCGCATCGCCGTGCTCCTGGACGAGGGTTCGTTCGTCGAGACCGACGAGTTCGCCCGGCACCGCTCCACCGCGTTCGGGCTGGAGAACAACCGCCCCTACGGCGACGGCGTGGTCACCGGCTACGGCACCATCGACGGCCGCCAGGTCTGCGTGTTCAGCCAGGACTTCGCCATCTTCGGCGGCTCGCTGGGCGAGGTGTACGGGGAAAAGATCATCAAGATCATGGACCTGGCCATCAAGACCGGCTGCCCGATCATCGGCATCAACGAAGGCGCCGGCGCCCGGATCCAGGAGGGCGTGGTCTCCCTCGGCCTGTACGGCGAGATCTTCCGGCGCAACGCGCACGCCTCCGGCGTCGTCCCGCAGATCTCCCTGATCATGGGCACCTGCGCCGGCGGGCACGTCTACTCCCCCGCGCTCACCGACTTCGTGGTGATGGTCGACAAGACCTCGCACATGTTCATCACCGGGCCCGAGGTCATCAAGACCGTCACCGGCGAAGAGGTCAGCTTCGAGGACCTCGGCGGCGCCCGGGCCCACAACACCAAGAGCGGCAACGCGCACTACATGGGCACGGACGAGGAAGACGCCCTGGAGTACGTGAAGGCGATCCTGTCCTACCTGCCGAGCAACAACCTCTCGGATCCGCCGGTCTTCGCCTCCGACAGCGAGCTCGAGGTCAACGACGAGGACCTGGTCCTCGACACGATCATCCCGGACTCGGCGAACACCCCCTACGACATGCACACCGTCATCGAGGCCGTCCTCGACGACGGCGAGTTCCTCGAGGTGCACGCGATGTACGCGCCCAACATCATCGTCGGCTTCGGCCGGGTGGACGGGCACAGCGTCGGCGTGGTCGCCAACCAGCCGATGCAGTTCGCGGGCTGCCTGGACATCAACGCCTCGGAGAAGGCCGCGCGCTTCGTGCGGACCTGCGACGCGTTCAACGTCCCGATCCTGACCTTCGTCGACGTCCCCGGCTTCCTGCCCGGCACCAACCAGGAGTGGGACGGCATCATCCACCGCGGCGCGAAGCTGATCTACGCCTACGTCGAGGCGACGGTCCCGAAGGTCACCGTCATCACCCGCAAGGGCTACGGCGGCGCCTACGTCGTCATGGGGTCCAAGCACCTCGGCGCCGACCTGAACTTCGCCTGGCCGACCTCGCAGATCGCGGTGATGGGCGCGCAGGGCGCGGTGAACATCCTCTACCGCAAGGAACTCGCCGCCGCCGACGACGCCGAGGCACGCCGCAAGGAACTGGTCACCGAGTACGAGGACACCCTGGCCAACCCGTACATCGCCGCCAGCCGCGGCTACGTGGACTCGGTGATCCGCCCGGCGGAGACGCGGGCCCAGGTCGTCAAGGCGCTGCGCGCGCTGCGCGGCAAGCGCGAGACCCGGCTGCCGAAGAAGCACGGGAACATCCCGCTGTGACCCGAGACCCGGGGGATGACGTCCCCGCGCGCCCGCTGCTGCGGGTGGTCCGCGGCGAGCCGGACGACGCCGAGCTCGCCGCGCTGATCGCCGTGGTCACCGCGACCGCGGGCGGCGGCGCGCCCGAGGCCGAGCCGGAGCCGAACGCCTGGAACGACCGCTCCCGCCTGGTCCGCAGCCCACTGCCGCACGGCCCCGGTGCCTGGCGCGCCAGCGCCTGGCGGTTCTGACCGCTCGCACCGCCGGAGGACTCTGCCGTACCGCCCCGCCGCCGTCGCGTTCGACGTCGTCGAGACCCTCATCGCGCTGGAGCCGTTGGGCGAACGGTTCGAGAAGGTCGGACTGCCTGCCCACGGGGTGCGCGAGTGGTTCCCGCGGATCCTGCTCTACGGCATCGGCCTCAACATCACCGGCGACTACGTCCCGTTCCCGGTCGCGGCAGCCGCCGCATTACGCACGGTCAGCCGGCACGAGCTGACGCCCGAGCAGGTCGAGTACGTCGTCGCCGGGATGCGCGAGCTGCCGGCGCACCCGGACGTCGAACCCGCGATGCGGGTGTTGCGCGACGGCGGCATCCGGGTCACCTGCCTGACGAACGGCGCGCCGGAGGTGGTCGAGGACTTCCTGGCCCGCAACGGTCTCGACGGCCTGGTCGAGACCGTGATCACCACCTCCGAGCTGCAGTCCTGGAAGCCGCCGGCCAAGGTCTACCTGCACGCCGCGAGCAAGCTCGGCCTCGAACCCGACCAGGTGTGCCTGGTCGCCTGCCACGCCTGGGACTGCCACGGCGCGAAGCGGGCCGGGCTGATGGCCGGCTGGGTGGGCCGGGCCGAGGGCGGCTACGACGAGATCTTCGCCCCGGCGGACGTGCTCGGCGCCAGCCTCGTCGACGTCGCCGAGGGCCTGGTGGCGCTGCCCGCTCGAACCTGACGGCCCGTTACATCCGGCCGAGCAGGTCCGCCTTCTTGGCCTGGAACTCGGCCTCGGAGAGCACGCCGGAGTCCCGCAACGCCGCCAGCTCGGCGATCTGGGCCGGCACCGAGGGCGCCGTCTGCGCATTCCCGAAGCCGCGGTCGCGCAGGGTGTTCGCCTCCACCGCCTTGTTGATCTCGCGCTGCACATTCTCCGGGCGCTTGATGTCGGTGAACCGCTGCTGCCCGCTCTCGCCCGCGGACTCGATCAGGATGTCGCCCGCGCGCAGCATGCGCTCGAAGATGGTCTGGCTCATGTCGATGTTGTTGACCCGGTTCAGCGGCACGTCGCGGCCGTGCTTGGCGACCAGACCCTTGCGGTAGATCAACCGCTCGGTGGTCAGCACGAAGTGGGTACTCAGCCACTGCAGCAGCCGGGCCGCGAACCAGAGCAGCCAGACCACGAAGAGGGCGGCGGCGATCCAGCCGACGGCCTTGCCGGTGTCGCCGTCGAGCGTCATGGCGAACACGCCGAACGCGATGACGGGGACGCCGACCGCCGCCTGCTTGGCCAGGAACCACCAGTGCGGGCGCAGGTCGAGCACGATCTCTTCGCCGTCGAGCAGAAGCCGCTTCGGGTATCCCATGGCCGGAAAGGCTAGTGGCGGCAGGTCAGCTTCGTGCAGCAGTGACGAGCCAGGCCGCCGCGTCGAACTGCACGCCCGTCCGGCGTCAGGTGCGCCTCGAGGACGGCCCGCAGCTTGGCCAGCGCCTCGGCCCGGGCCGGCTCGTCGAGGTCCTGCAGCAGGGCGGCGACGAAGCTCAGACCGAAGACGAACTCGTACGCGCTGTCGACGTCCGGCCCGAAGCGTCATCGGCTCGGCGACACCGGTCAGCTTCACGTTCGTCGAACCCGGCGCCACCGAGCAGATGCGCGTACCCGGTCCGGGTCAGCCGAGCGAGGTCGGGCCGGGGGCGTCCGGCGGCGGGGTCGGCAGGGTGCGCCCGGCCGCCAGCGCCGTGGCCACGCCGGTCATCCACTCGTTGACCGCGGTCCCCTGCCACACCAGCATGGCCAGGCGGCCGCCCTCACGCACCCCGCGGCCGATGTTGGCGAAGGCCGCCTGCGGGGTCGGCGAAGAACATCACGCCGAAGCGGCTGATCACGACGTCGAACCCGCCCGGCTCGAACGGATAGATCTGCGCGTCGCCCTGGACGAACTCCACGTTGACGATCCGCTGCTCGCTCGCGCGCCGGCGGGCGACCGCGAGCATCGACGAGGACAGGTCGAGCCCCATCGCGCGACCGGGCGTGCTGCGGCGCGCCGCCTCCAGCGTGGTGACGCCGTTGCCGCACCCGATGTCGAGCACCCGCTCGCCGGCGCTCAGCGCCGCGGCCTCGAGCAGCGGCGGCAGGTAGACGGCCATGCTGTCGTCGAAGGTGGCCGCGTTGGTCGGCCCAGTAGTCGCCGCCCGGGCCGTCCCAGGCCCGGAAGGTCTCGGCGTTGGCCGGGTCGACCGGCGGCGCTCCGCTCACGACTCGCCCCCGATCCGGCGGCCGGCCCACGACCACGCGTAGGCCGGATCCTCGCACGCGAGCGCACCCTCGCCGAGCTCGAGCGGACGGAAGGTGTCGACCATGACCGCGGTCTCGTCGAACCGTTCTGCTCCCAGCGAAGCCTCCGCCGCGCCGGGCTGCGGGCCGTGCGCGTGACCGCCCGGATGCAGCGAGATCGACCCGAGACCGATCCCCGAACCCTTGCGCGCCTCGTAGTCCCCGCCCACGTAGAACATGACCTCGTCCGAGTCGACGTTGGAGTGGTAGTACGGCACCGGCACCGCGAGCGGGTGGTAGTCCACCTTGCGCGGGACGAAGTTGCAGACCACGAAATTGGTCGCCCTCGAAGACCTGGTGCACGGGCGGCGGCTGGTGGACCCGCCCGGTGATCGGCTCGAAGTCGGCCAGGTTGAACGCGTACGGATAAAGGCAGCCGTCCCAGCCGACGACGTCGAACGGATGCTCGGCATGCACGACGACGGAGCCTGCCACAGCGCTTCCTCCAGAGCCGGCGCCGCGGTGTTTCACAAGCACCTCGACGTCCGTCGCCTCGACGCGCGGCGGCGGGCCGGGGCCGCGCAGGTCGCGCTCGCAGTAGGGCGCATGCTCGAGGAACTGCCCGCGTGCGGACAGATAACGCTTGGGCGGGGTGATGTGGGAGTTGGCCTCGATCGCGTAGGCGCGCAAGGGCTCGGTCCCATCGGCGGAGGGCCCGGTCGGCACCCAGCGGTGCGTAGTTCCGCGCGGGATCAGGATGTAGTCCCCACTCGCCGCCTCGAGAGGCCCGAACACGGTCTCCACCGTCGCCGTGCCGCCCTCGACGTACACGCACTCGTCGCCGATCGCGTTGCGGTACAGCGGCGAGGCCGCGCCGGCGACCGCGTAGGAGATCCGGACGTCGCCGTTGCCGAGCACGAGCCGGCGCCCGGTCACGGCGTCGGCGCCGGCCCAGTCCCCGTCGAGGCCGTGCAGGCGCAGGTGCCGCGGCCGCAGTGGGTGGTTCGCCGTCGTGCTCAGGTCGGGCAGGTCCCAGGGGCGGCTGTCGACGATCGCCGACGGGACACTCGCGTGGTAGAGCAGCGCGGAGTCCGAGGAGAAGCCCTCGGCCCCCATCAGTTCCTCGTGGTAGAGCGCGCCGTCGGGACGGCGGAACTGCGTGTGCCGCTTGGGCGGGATCTCCCCCGCCACCCGGTAATAGGGCATGGACCCATCCTCCCCCGCGCCGCCGCTGCTGCACCGGCATGATCACCCGTGTGCCGCGCCTGATCCTCGCCTCCGCGTCCCCCGCCCGCCTGTCCACCCTGCGCCGGGCCGGGCTGAATCCCGACGTCATCGTCAGCGACGTCGACGAGGACGGCGTGTTCGCGGCCACCCCGGCGGCGACCGCGGAGCTGCTCGCGGTGATGAAGGCCGAGGCGGTGCTGCCCCGGGTGGAGCCCGTCCCCGGCACCGTCGTGCTCGGCTGCGACTCCCTGCTCGAGCTCGACGGGGCGGCGCTCGGCAAGCCGGGAACCGCGGAGGCGGCCATCGAACGGTGGCAGGCGATGCGCGGGCGCACCGGGATCCTGCACACCGGGCACTGCCTGCTCGAACCGGCCTCCGGCCTGCGGGCGGTGGCCACGGCGTCCACCACGGTCCGCTTCGCGCCGGTGAGCGACGCCGAGATCGAGGCCTACGTCGCCACCGGGGAGCCGCTGCGGGTGGCCGGCGCGTTCACCATCGACGGCCGGGGCGGTGCCTTCGTCGAGGGGATCGACGGCGACCACCACAACGTGGTCGGGGTGTCCCTGCCCCTGCTGCGGCGGATGTGCGGCGCCGTCGGGGTCGCCTGGATCGACCTGTGGGAACTCCCGACCTGAGCTTCTGCGGGCTCGGCGTCCGCCCACGAATGCTGACGCTCCAGTCGCCCGGAGCTCAGGAGGGCGCAACTCGATCGCGCCAGCAGCCCGGCCGCCGTTTCGTGTGGGCAACAGCCACGACCACCAGCAGCTCCGCTCAGCGAGTACCTCCACCCCGAAGGGTCCGGACGGCGAGCTCGATCTGGAATCGCACCTCGGGGTCGTTCAGGTCGACGCCGAGGATCTCGCCGATCCACCGCACCAGGTAGCTGACCGTGTTCTCGTGCACGAACAGCGCGGCCGCGGTGTGCGCGATGCCGGTCGTTCGCCGGATCTCAGGCGAGCCGGGCGCCGGTCTGCGATGGGGCGGGGAGCTCGAGGACGCGGGAGCGGGACAGCCGCCAGGTGAGGTAGGCGATGCCGGCGCGAACCCGGCCGTACCCGTCGAAGGGGTCGAAGCCGAGATCGGCCACCACCGTGTCGAACCTGGCCTGCATCGTGCTGTGGTGCAGGTTGGCTTCCCGGGCCGCCTGACGCGCCGAGGAGAAGCGGATCGCCGCGTCCAGCGTCGCCAGACCCCACGGGTGCCGGGCCACCCTGTCCACCAACTCGACGTCCGGGTGCTGCGCGTCCCCAGGAGCGTCGGCCAGCAGGTCGACGAGGCCTGCGTAGGTGTCGGCGTTGAGCACCGGAACGACCGGCGGGTCGCACAACCGCAGCGCCACCAGCGCGGTACGGAACGAGTGGTGCAGACGCTCCACCGAGGCGGCCACGCCGATGCCGCAGGGTCGCGCCTTCAAGGTCGCGGTGTCCGGCGCCACGATCAGGGCGTGCATCGGACCGTGCCGAGTGGGGACGACGTCCTCCGGCGCAACGGGGTGCTCGGTCCAGATTGCGAACAGTGGGGACGCCACCACCCGGTAGGTGCCGGTCGGGCTCAGGTTGAGCGAGGCGGCCGCCAACTGGCGCTTCTCGTTGGAGACGTCGGCGTCGAGCAGCAGGCCCATGTGCCTGCGGCTGTCGATGTCCCGCGGGCTGCGGGCGTGCCGGATCCTCACGGACAGCGCCAGACGTTCCAGGATGATCGTGTCGTTCGCGCCGGGCTCGCCGTGGCGTTCGAGCCAGACGGTCAGGCCGTCGGAGGCGTCGGCGGCCGTCTTCGGGCCGGCCGGACCGCTGGCCAGTTCGCCGCTGGGGTCGACCCGCATGCCCCGGCCGGAGCGCTCCGAACGGAACCCGGCCACGCAGCCGGACAGTGCAGCCGCAGCCGAGAGCAGGCCGCGGGTGTTGACCCGACCGACGCACAACGCGTCGAAGCAGGCGATCACCTGCAACGCGCGGCACGCATGCGGATCGAGTGCACCGATCCTGCCCAGCAGTTGTATCAACCTCAGTCACCGCCCACGAAGGACGTCAGTCTTCCAGCACTTTCGACACCCAGGCGTTGCGCGTGCGAATCATTTCTCGGCTCACCGCTGCGTGCGGAGCGAAGATGTCGCACACGTGGAAGGCGCCGGCCCACACGTGCAGCTCCGCGTCCGAACCGTCCCGCCACATGGCGGCCGCATACTCGATGACCTCGTCGCGGAAGATCTCCGCCGAGCCGACCTCGAGGTAGGCGCGCGGGAGGTTCGTGAAGTCGACGGCGCGTGCGGGCGCGGCATAGGGCGAGACGTTCGGGCCGCGGTAGTCCGCGCCCAACAGCGCGGTCCATCCGGTCTCGTTGCTGATCCGGTCCCAGATCCCCACCCCGTCGAACTGGGCGGTGGACGGGGTGGTCCCGCGGTCGTCGAGCATCGGGCAGGCGAGGAGCTGCCCGCAGAGTTTCGGCCCACCGCGTTCCCGCGCCGCCAAAGCAATTCCAGCCGCGATGCCTCCGCCGGCACTGGTGCCACTGACCAGGATCCGGTCGCGCCGGACCCCGAGTCGGTCGGACTCCTTGGCCATCCACTCCAGCGCTGCGTAGCTGTCCTCCCGCGGATAGGGATCGGGGAACTCCGGCGCCAACCGATAGTCGACGGTCACCACGACGGCGCCTAGCCTGTCGACCCAGTCGAGCACCGAGATGGTCCCGGTGAAGCGGTCGCCGAGGACCGTGCCGCCGGCGTGCATGTACAGGATCCCCGGCCGAAGCCCCGCCGCTTGCTCCGAGCGCAACTCCGAGACCTCGATGTCCTGCCCGTTGTGGCCCGGCACCGTGTAGTCCGTTCGCACGATCCCACGCCCGCGCAGCTCGTCCTCGGTGGGTGCGCCGATATAGGCGGCCGGGCGCAGGTGCGGGATCATGTCCGGCGTCACCGTGGGCGGGAACATGCCGCCGACGACGGCGAGCCCGGCCATCAGTTCGGGGTCGAAGTCGGGTCGCGCGATCGACGCCATCGATCCTCCTCACAGCCATCCGCTTTATCGTGCCGGACCCCGGGAGCCTCCCACCATCCCCGCGCAACCCCCAGCCGACGAGACGGCGGGTTTTGATCGAAGCAACCCGGCAGCTGTCGGTTGCGTGCCCGGGTCGCGCCCCGCAGGCTTCCGATCCACCCGGATCCACCTCCGGATGACGACCAATAGTTCTGAGGTCGCCTCAGACAAGTTCCCAGGCCCCCAACGAGGTAGGAGCTACCAATGGCAGCACGAAAATGGCGGCTGCGTATGGGCCTCGTCGGCACCCTAGCCACTCCGGTTCTGGTGCCGGCGACTGCCCACGCTGCATCCCCCAGCGCGGCGGCCTGCGTCTTCGAATTCCCGATGACCGTCACCCCCGGCGTCGCCATGGACCCGGCCAACTTCACTTACACCACCGGTGGGGAAACCGGGACGATCGTCTGCGTCGGCACCGTCCACGGGCAGCCGGTCACGGGGCCGGGCACGATCGGGGATCAGGGGATGGGCAACGGGAGTTGCTCGGGCGGAGCTGTGACCGGGACGTACACGATGACAATCCCCACCGATGCAGGACCGAAACAGCTGCAGGTGCCCTACGAGAACCTGAACTACGTCGGACCGCACGGGGCCCGCACGACGCCGGAGTTCGCCGGCAACTTCGCGTTCCTCCCAACCCGAGGCGACTGCGTGACCACCCCAATCACCGAGGTTGTTCTCGCCGAGTCCGCAGTCCTGATGACCTGACCGAGGGAGTCACCCATGGACCTCACCCAGCTGTCCGCACTCGACATCGCCGCGACAGTCGCGGCCCGCAAGGTCTCCGCCGTCGAGGTCATCGAGGCCCACCTAGCCCGGATCGAGGCGGTGAACCCCTCGATCAACGCGGTCGTCCGGGTGCTGCCCGAGCAGGCGCGTCAGGCCGCAGCCGCCCTCGACGCGCGACTGGCGGCCGGCGAGCCGGTGGGTCCGCTGGCCGGCGTCCCCTTCACCATCAAGGACAACATCGACATGGCGGGCCTGCCCACGACGTGGGGCGTTCGCGCGCTGGCCGAGGCCGTCGTCCCGATCGACGCCCCGGTCGTGGAACGGATGCGGGCGGCCGACGCGATCCCGGTCGGGCGCACCAACCTGCCCGACATGGCGCTGCGCCTGCACACCGACAGCAGCCTGTACGGCCTGACCCGCAACCCGTGGAACCTCGCCCGCACCACCGGCGGGTCGAGCGGCGGGGACGCCGCGGCGCTGGCCAGCGGGATGTGTGCCATCGGCCTGGGCAACGACATCGGCGGTTCCCTGCGCAGCCCGGCGAGTGCGTGCGGCATCGCGTCGATCCGTCCGTCGCTGGGACGGGTGCCGCGCGCGGGGTTCGTCCCGACCGAGGACCCGCCGATCTGCTTCCAGCTGATGAACGTGGAGGGCCCGATGGCGCGCACCGTCGCTGACGTCCGGGCCGCGCTCTCCGTCCTGGCCGGTGCCCACCCGCGCGACCCGTTCTCCCTCGACCTGCCGACGGTGGCCGCGCCTTCCCCGATGCGGGTCGCCGTGGTGGCCGAACCTCCCGGCGGAAGCACCGATCCGGTCGTGGCCGCTGCGGTGCGCTCGGCGGCGGATTGGCTCTCCGACGCCGGGTACGCCGTCGAGGAGCTCACGCCGCCGTGCTACGAGGACGCCATCCGCACCTGGGGCCAGCTGCTCATGAGCGACCTGTATTTGCTGCGCCCTCAGTTGCAGGAGCTGATGGGACCGGACGCGTTCCTGTTCCTGGAGGAGGCCCTGGCGTGGATCCCGCCGATGGACGACGCCGGCCTCGGCGGTGTCCTGATCGAGCGGCACCGCATCACCCGCGCCTGGACGGGGTTCCTCGCCGAACACCACCTCGTGCTGTCCCCCACGTGGACCCAACTTCCGTTCGAGCACGGGTTCGACATCGAGCTTCCGAACGGCCCGGCGGCGGTCATGGAGTTGCTCCGCCCGGTCATGGCGTCGAACCTGATCGGCCTGCCGTCCGCGTGCGTCCCGGCGACCGTCGACGCAGGGACCGGGCTGCCGATCGGCGTGCTGCTGACCGGTGCCCGCTACACCGAGTCGATGTGCCTGGACGCCGCGGCCGCCGTTGAGGCGCGCTCGCCGGTGCAGACCCCGATCGAGCCCGCACCGCTCTGACGCAGCCGCCGCCCTCCAGAGGGGTGTTGCAGACTGCTACACTTTTCCCGGAGGGATGTCATGGGTAGCACGTCGCCAGCGCGGATCGATGACGACCTGTACGCCTCGGCCAAGCTGGTCGGAGGTGTGCAGAGCCGCAGTGCGTCGCAACAGGTCGTGCACTGGGCGCGGATCGGGCGCGAGATCGAGGCCTCGACGAGCATTTCGGCCAAGGAGATCGCTGAGGTGCTGGCCGGCAGTCGGAACTACGACGGCCTCGACGCCAAGGCTAAGGCCATCGTCCGCGCGGAATGGAGCGAGCGGATGGACCAGTTCCGCACCGAGCTCGACCTGGCCGCGGACTTCACGGCGGCCGGACGCTCCTGGGTGGAGTTGGACACAGACGGCACCATCGTCGAACGAGGCTGATGTCCGACCCGGTTCTTCACCTGCTCGTCGGGCCGAACGGAGCTGGGAAGTCGACGCTGTTCGAGACAGTTGTCGAACCGGCCACGCATCTGCAGTTCGTCAACGCCGATCAGATCGCGGTGCAGCGATGGCCCGAGGACCCCAGCGGCAGGTCGTACGACGCGGCGGCGGTAGCCGCGAACCAACGAACAGAACTGCTTCGCGCCCGAAGATCCTTCGCTACCGAGACGGTGTTCTCACATCCGTCCAAGCTGGAGTTCGTCCAAGCGGCCCACGAAGCCGGGTACCTGGTGACTCTGCACGTCGTCGCCGTACCGGAGGCGCTCGCGGTGGCTCGTGTCGCGAGCCGGGTCAAGAACGGTGGGCATCCGGTGCCGGCACGCAAGGTGCGCGCTCGCTACCGCCGGCTGTGGCCGCTGGTCGCCGAGGCGATCGAAATCGCCAACGGCGCCCTGATCTACGACAACTCGGTGATCAAGCCGGCCTTTCGTCTCGTCGCGTCCTTCGTCGACGGGACGCTGGTCGGCGAAGCTGATTGGCCGAGCTGGACTCCGCCGGCACTGCGCGTGGCCGGCACCTGAGCTGACGCTCCGTCAGGACCCGTCGAGGAGTTCCAGGGTTCGGACAGCGAGCTCGATCTGGAACCGCACCTCGGGGTCGTTCAGGTCGACGCCGAGGATCTCGGCGATCCGACGCACCCGGTAGCTGACCGTGTTCTCGTGCACGAACAGCGCGGCCGCGGTGCGCGCGCGATGCCGGTCGTTCGCCAGCCAGGCCCGCAGCGTGGCCAGATCGTCGCGGCCGTGGGCGGCGTCGGCGGCGAGCAGCGGCTGCAGCACCCACTCGGCCCGCTCCCGCAGGGCGGCGGTGTCGGCCGCCGGGGCGAGCAGGCGCCAGGCGCTGAGTTCGGCGGCCATCACCACATCCCGGTCCCGGGCACGGGCGATGTGCAGCGCCAGGTCGGCGTCGGCGCGGCTGCGCCCGTAGTGCGCGGGGTCGGAGCAGATCCGGCCCACGCCGGCGGCCAGCTGAAGCTCACCGGCGCCGCGGCCGGTGGCCTCCAGCAGGGCGAGCACCCGCTCGCGGGTGGCCGCCGCCGCCGGAATGACCGCCCAGACGTCGGTCTTGATCGGCAGCAGTGCGCTCGCTCCGGCCAGGCGATGCAGTTCGCCCTCCAGCACGCGCAGCATCGGCGCGGTCATGGCCACCGACCCGGAGGTGTCCCGGCCGGCGCGGACGCCGATCCGCAGCAGCGCGCGCGGTGCACTGAGGTCGAAGCCCAGCAGTCCGGCCCGCTGGCGCAGCTCGGACAGGTCGATGTGATCACTGATCAGATCGGTGACGAAATCGGCCTGGAGCGCGAGTGTGGTGACCTCGCGGACCCGCCGGCGCGCGATCTCGAGGGCGAAGGCGCCGGCGAGCACGCGGGTCGCCGCCGGGTCCAGGAGTTGGCCGCCGATCTCAATCCAGCCCAGCACCTGCCCGTCCGCCACCAGGCTGACCCGGTCTGCCGGGACCGGCCGGATCTGGTGCGCGGCGAGCTCCGTCCCGTCGGGCCCGGTGAGGCGCACCTGTCCGTCGAGCGTGCGTGCGAGCCAGGAGACGATCTCGGCGAGCGGCTCGCCGGCGGCCAGGCGCGACTGCACCTGCTCGACCACTGCCATCAGCTCGCCCGCTCGGGCCCGCTCGCCGGCATTCAGCGACCCACGGAGCAGCGCGCCGGCGGCGCACGCGAGGGCCTCGGCCAGTGCGATGTCGCTCTCCCCGAACCGGCGAGGGTCACGGTGCCCGACGTAGAGGACAGCGGGTCGCCCTAGGTCCACGGCCACCACGACGCCCGAGCGGAGCTCCTCGGCGTCCAGGATGGTCTTGAGGTGGGTCACCCGGCGCGGGTCCCGCCGGTAGTCGCGGATCAGGCTGGTCTTGCCGGTCGCCGCGACCGCGCCCCCGACGCCCGTCACCGACGGCCAGGCGCCAGCGCGCGGACAGCCCCGGCACCCGCAGTCCGGCGTCCGCGACCATGCGCAGCGTGTCCGGCTCGTCAGGGTGCGTCGCGGCCAGCCAGGCCACGGGGGCGTGAAAGATCGTGCGCGCCGTCTCGACGACGCCGGCGGCCACGTCGCGGTAGTCCCCTCCGCCGCCGAGCAGGCGGAAAGCCATCTCCAGAACCGGGTCCGGAGACGCCACGGCAGAGCGGGGGGCCGCATCCATTTCCCGGACCATAGAGCCCTTGTCGCACCCCTACAAGACGGACCTGAGGATTGTCCGGACGCCACAGGCTCGCGCGGTGGCGCACCCGCCCGGCTGCCCCGCGATGAGTTTCGAGTGTCGGAGCGGTCTGATAGATCAGAACCCCGACACAGGACGGTGGCGCATGGCTGGAACGGCAACGCTGGCAGCGATCGGTACGGCGAAAGGGCTGTTCCTGGCCCGGAGCGAGGACAACCGGAAGACGTGGTCGCTGAGCGGCCCCTGGTTCGGCATGAGCGAGGTGTACTCGGCCGCGATCGACACCCGCGGCGGTCGCACGCGCGTGCTGGCCGGGACCATGAGCTGGCACTGGGGTCCGATGGTGGCGCGCTCCGACGACCTCGGCCAGACGTGGGAGGACACCGAGCGCGGCGCGGTCCGGCTTCCCGGAGGGCACCGACGCGGCCGTGGCCCGGGTCTGGCAGCTCGCGCCGGCGCCGGCCGACCAGCCCGACGTGGTCTACGCCGGTGTCGAGCCGTCGGCGCTGTTCAAGTCCACCGACGGCGGTGCCACGTTCTCTCTGGTCGAAGGCCTGTGGAACCACCCGCACCGCAAGGAATGGCAGCCGGGCGGCGGTGGGCAGGCGATCCACACCGTGCTCCCCCACCCGACCGATGCGCAGCGGGTCATGGTCGCGATGTCCACCGGTGGGGTGTATCGCTCTGCCGACGCGGGAGAGTCCTGGGAACCCGCCAACCGCGGCATCCTCGCCGACTTCCTGCCCGGCGAGGAACCGGAATTCGGCCAGTGCGTGCACAAGGTCGCGCGCAACGCCTCCCGGCCGGAGCAGTTGTTCGCGCAGAACCACGGCGGCGTCTACCGCAGCGACGACGGCGGCGACCGCTGGATCTCGATCGCGGAGGGCCTGCCGTCCGACTTCGGCTTCGGCATGGTGACCGACCCCAACGTGCCCGGCTCGGCGTTCGTGTTCCCGATCGTCTCCGGTGAGGAGCGCTTCCCGCCGGAGCTCAGGTGCCGCGTGTACCGCACCGACGATGCCGGAGCGAGCTGGAAGTGCCTGGACAACGGCCTCCCCCAGGAGCCGCACTACGGCGCGGTCCTGCGCGACGGCATGTGCGCCGACGACGCCGACCCGGTCGGGGTGTACTTCGGCAACCGGAACGGCGAAGTGTGGGCCAGCGCCGACCGCGGCGAGAGCTGGCAGCAGATTGCCGCGCACCTGCCGCCGGTGCTCTGCGTCCGCGCCGCAGTGCTTCCGTAGGGGTCGGCCGAGATGCAGGTACCAGTGCGACTGCCCGCGATCCTGCGCGAGTTCGCTGACGGCGAGTCAGTGCTGAAGGTCGACCTGGACGACGGGGCGACCGTCGGCGACCTGCTCGATCGGATCGCGTCGGAACGTCCCGCCCTGGAACGCCGGATCCGCGACGAACGAGGCAGCTTGCGTCAGCACGTCAACGTGTTCGTCGGCGACGACAACGCCCGCGACGGCGGCGGGGTGGAGATGCCGCTGCCGCCCGGCGTCGAGGTCCAGGTGATCCCGGCCGTCTCCGGCGGCTGACCTCTGTGGATATCAGGCGATGCAGTAGATCTGGGCGCCGGTTGCGGTCAGGACCTGGGCGACCGCCGGGCAGACCTCGCAGATCCCCCCGGCGCACTCGGCGTTCGCGGGCACGACCACGCCCGACATAAAGGCTCCGGGCACGGTGAACACGGCCAGGCCCGCCAACGGGGCGAGCACCTTGATCAGCCGGTTTGTCACGCCCTCAGTGTGCGCGCGGAGCCTGCGCGGCCGCCAGCGGTCGCGGGAATCGGTGTACCGCCCCCGCGCTGGGTAGAGAGAGGCCGTGACTGAAACCGAGGCGAGGCCCGCTGCACAGGGGCACAGAAGCGACGACCGATCCGCCTTCGACCGGTTCGTGCACGAGGCCCACCAGCGGGTGAGCCGGCCGGCGTTCTTCTTCCTCTGCGTCCTGCTGGTTCTCGCCTGGCTGGTCAGCGTCCCGCTCTGGCACGACCTGAAGAGCTGGCAGGTCGCGATCCACACCGTCACCAGCGTCGTGACGCTCCTGCTGATCGCCCTGCTGGAGAACGCCGGGCGACGCAGCGACGAGGCGGCCCAGGAGAAGCTGAACGTACTCGCCGAGGCACTGTCGGCGCTGATGGAATCCCAGGCCGCGACGGATCCGGAACTGGCCGACGCAGCCGAACGACTTCGCACCGCGGTCGGTCTGGAGGAACGGCACTGACCCGGACTCAGATCAGGGGTCAGGCCCGTGGGGCGGCACCGCGCATCGCGGCGAGCCGCCTCGCCCGCCAGGCTTCGTAACCGGTGAGCGGGGCAGCCGTCGCCGGCCGGGCACAGAGGACGGCGATGAGTGCCGCCAGCTCCTCCGGGGTCGGCGTGCCCTTGCGGACCTGCACCTCACTCATACCGGCGAGATCCCGTGCCGGCGGTCGCTGAAGTACCGGGACTTGCCGACCGACTGCCGGTAACGGGCGATCAGCTCGGCCCGCAGTTCCTCCGGGGAGATGATCGCGTCGATGACGAGGTCGGCGGCCAGGCGGAGCAGGTCGACGTCGGCCTCGTACTCCGCCCGCCGGGCGGCGACGAACTCGGCACGCTCGGTCTCGTCGGCGATCTCAGCGATCTTGTTGAAGTAGACGGCGTTGACCGCGGCCTCCGGGCCCATCACCGCGATCCGTGCGGTGGGCAGCGCGATACATGCGTCCGGGCCGAAGCCCGGCCCGCACATCGCGTACAGGCCGGCGCCGTAGGCCTTGCGAACGATCACCGAGATCTGCGGGACGGTCGCCTCGGAGACGGCGGTGATCATCTTCGCGCCGTGCCGGATGATGCCCTCGCGCTCGACCTCCGAGCCGATCATGAAGCCGGGCACGTCAGCGAGGTAGAGCAGCGGGACGTTGAACGCGTCGCAGAGCCAGATGAAGCGCGCGGCCTTGTCGGCGGAGTCGGTGAACAGCACGCCGCCCTTGACCGCGGAGTTGTTCGCCAGCACGCCGACCACGCGCCCGTCGAGGCGGCCGAAGCCGATCACGAGCTCGGCGGCGAAGAGCGGCTTGATCTCGAAGAACGAGTCGGCGTCGAGCAGCGCGTCGAGCAGCAGTGTGGACGTCGAAGGGCTGGCTCTCCTTGGCCGGGACCAGGTCGGAGGTCAGCGGGCGTGAGCGGCTCCTCCGCGGCGAAGTCCGGCGGGTTCTCCCGCCAGCAGGTCGGCAGGTAGGAGAAGTACTCCTTCGCGGTCTCGATCGCCTCGGCGTCGTCGCTGACGAGCTGGTCCCCGCATCCGGAGACCGACACATGCATCCGCGCGCCGCCCATGTCCTCCAGCGAGACCTTCTCCCCGACCACCATCTCGGCCATCCGGGGCGAACCGAGGTACATCGACGCGTTGCCCTCGACCATGATCACCAGGTCGCAGAACGCCGGGATGTAGGCGCCACCCGCGGCCGACGGGCCGAACAGGCAGCAGATCTGCGGCACCCGCCCCGAGAGTGCGACCTGGTTGTGGAAGATCCGGCCGGCCCCGCGCCGGCCGGGGAACATCTCGACCTGGTCGGTGATCCGGGCGCCGGCGGAGTCGATCAGCCAGAAGACCGGCAGTTCCTCGCGCAACGCGGTCTCGGTCAGGCGCACGATCTTCTCGACGGTTCGTGCACCCCAGGACCCGGCCTTGACCGCCGGGTCGTTGGCGACGACCAGCGCGGGCCGGCCCTCGACCAGGCCGCGCCCGGTGACGACGCCGTCGGCGGGCAGCCCGGACGCGAGCGCGTTGGCCAGTTGGCCGTCCTCGACGAAGGAGCCCTCGTCGAAGAGCAGGCCGAGGCGCGCCCGGACGTGCAGCTTGTTCTGCTTCTCGAGCTTGGCCAGCGCCGAGGGGCCCGGGACGAGCGTCGCCTCCCGCGCGGTGGCGACCGCCTTGGCCATCTGGTCGGTCATGTTGCGTCCCTCGTTCGAAGCGAACTCACTCGACCGGGAGGCCCAGGCCGCGACTGATCAGGATGCGCTGCACCTCGGAGGTGCCCTCGCCGATCTCCAGAACCTTGGCATCCCGGTAGAAGCGCGCGACCGGGTACTCCTCCATGAAGCCGTAGCCGCCGTAGACCTGGGTGGCGGTACGGGTCGCGGAGACGGCCGCCTCGGTGGCGTAGAGCTTGGCGATCGAGGCGGCCTGCTTGACCGCTTTCACCGGCGCGCCGGAGTCCTTGAGCCAGGCGGCCTTGTAGGTGAGCAGCCGCGAGGCCTCGACCGCGACCTGCAGGTCGGCGAGCTGGAAGGCCAGGCCCTGCTTCTTGCCGATCGGCTGGCCGAACGCCTTGCGCTCGAGGGCGTAGGAGACCGAGTGGTCGAGGCAGGCCTGGGAAAGCCCGACGGCCAGCGCGGCGATCGCGATCCGGCCGTCGTCGAGGATGTTGAGGAACTGGGCGAACCCGCGGCCACGGACACCGAGCAGGTTGGCCTCGGGGACCCGGGCGCCGTCGTAGCTGAGCGGGTGCGTGTCCGAGAGGTGCCAGCCGAGCTTGCGGTACGCCGGCTCGGCGGTGAAGCCGGGCGTCCCGGCCGGGACCATGATCGCCGAGAGCTCGGCGGTGCCGTCGGCGTTCGTGCCGGTCTTGGCGGTGACCGTCACGACCGAGGTCAGCTCGTGGCCGGAGTTGGTGATGAAGGCCTTCGCCCCGTCGACGACCCACTCTCCGTTCTCGAGCACCGCTTTCGTGCGGGTGCCGCCGGCGTCCGAGCCGGCCTCCGGCTCGGTCAGGCCGAAGCCGGCCAGCGCGCGGCCGGCGACGAGGTCGGGCAGCCACTGCTCCTTCTGCTCCTGGGTGCCGTAGGTGGCGATCGGGTTGATGCCGAGCCCGACGGCCGCCTCGAGCGTGATGCCGAGCGACTGGTCGACCCGGCCGATCTCCTCGATCGCGACGCACAGGGTGGTGAGGTCCGCGCCGGCGCCGCCGAACTCCTCGGAGGCGGTCAGCCCGAACAGCCCGAGCTCGGCCATCCCCTTCACGGCCTCGGTCGGCAGGCCGCCCACCTCGCGCTCCCAGCGCTCGATGTTCGGCTGCAGGGCCTTCTCGGCGAAGTCGCGGACGACCTTGCGGAAGGCCTCGTGGTCCTCGGACAGAGAGAAGGACATGGAGCTCACCCCTGGCGCAGCTGTTGACGTTTACGTTCAACGTAAGCGCCATGAGCGAGGCGGCGCAAGAGTTCCCCGACCGGGATGTGAGCCGCTTGTCCGGGGGGGACTCGGGGGGCGAAGCCCCCCGAGAGTCGTGGTCGATCGCCGAGCTCGCGGCCGAGTTCGACGTGACGTTGCGCACGATCCGCTTCTACGAGGACCTCGGCCTGATCTCCCCCGGCCGCCGCGGCACCCAGCGGGTGTTCGGCTCCCGGGACCGGATCCGGCTCAAGCTGATCCTGCGCGGCCGCCGCCTGGGCATGACGCTCGACGAGATCCGCACGATCATCGACATGTACGACGCCGAACCCGGCGAGGTCGGGCAGCTCCACTACCTGCTCGAACAGCTGGACGCCCGGCGCGCGGACCTCGAGGAGCGCCGGCGCGACATCGAGGAGAGCCTGGTCGAGCTGGACCGGGTCGAGGCCAAGGTGCGGGCCGATCTGGAGCGCCTTTCCAGTCGGCTGTCCAGTCAGGGCCGACCGTCGCGCAAGCGGCCCGCGGCCGCTCAATAGACTCCGCCGCAGCTTGTCTAGGAGGACGACGGTGCAGAAGGTCTTGATCGCCAACCGCGGCGAAATCGCGGTCCGGGTGGCACGGGCGTGCAAGGACGCCGGTATCGGCAGCGTGGCGGTCTACGCCGAGCCCGACCGGGACGCCTTGCACGTGCGGGTCGCCGACGAGGCCTTCGCCCTCGGCGGCTCCACCCCGGGTGACAGCTACCTGGTCATCGAGAAGATCCTCGACGCCGCGGCCAAGTCCGGCGCCGACGCGGTCCACCCCGGCTACGGCTTCCTCGCCGAGAACGCCGACTTCGCCCAGGCCGTCATCGACGCCGGGCTCACCTGGATCGGCCCGCCGCCGGCCGCGATCATCGGCCTCGGCGACAAGGTCAAGGCCCGCCACATCGCGCAGAAGGCCGGCGCCCCGCTGGTCGCCGGCACCGCGGACCCGGTCTCCGGCTCCGACGAGGTCGTCGCCTTCGCCAAGGAGCACGGCCTGCCGATCGCGATCAAGGCCGCCTTCGGTGGCGGCGGCCGCGGCCTCAAGGTCGCCCGCACCCTGGAAGAGATCCCCGAGCTCTACGACTCCGCCGTCCGCGAGGCGGTCTCCGCCTTCGGTCGCGGCGAGTGCTTCGTCGAGCGCTACCTCGACCGCCCGCGCCACGTCGAGACCCAGTGCCTGGCCGACACCCACGGCAACGTCGTGGTGGTCTCCACCCGCGACTGCTCGCTGCAGCGCCGCCACCAGAAGCTGGTCGAGGAAGCCCCGGCGCCGTACCTGACGCAGGCTCAGATCGATGAGCTGTACGCCTCCTCCAAGGCCATCCTCAAGGAGGCCGGCTACGTCGGCGCCGGCACGTGCGAGTTCCTCGTCGGCCAGGACGGCACGATCTCCTTCCTCGAGGTCAACACCCGCCTGCAGGTCGAGCACTGCGTGTCCGAAGAGGTCACCGGCATCGACCTGGTCCGCGAGATGTTCCGCATCGCCGACGGCGAGGAACTCGGCTACGGCGACCCGGAGATCCGCGGGCACTCGATCGAGTTCCGCATCAACGCCGAGGACGGCGGCCGCGGCTTCCTGCCGGCGCCCGGCACCCTGACGGCGTGGAAGCCGCCGTCCGGCCCCGGCGTCCGGCTCGACTCCGGTTACGAGGTCGGCGAGACCATCCCCGGCAACTTCGACTCCCTCGTCGCCAAGCTGATCATCACCGGCGCCAGCCGCGAGCAGGCGCTGCAGCGCTCGGCCCGTGCGCTGTCGGAGTTCGTCGTCGACGGCATGCCGACCGTGATCCCCTTCCACGCCTCGGTGGTCGTCGACCCGGCGTTCGCGCCGATCGACGGTCCGTTCGCGGTGCACACCCGCTGGATCGAGACCGAGTACGACAACAAACTCACCCCGTATGCCGGCGTCGGCGCCGATGAGCCCGAGGCCGAGGAGCGGCAGAGCGTCACCGTCGAGGTCGGCGGACGCCGCCTCGAGGTCGTGCTGCCCGCCGGACTGGCCGCAGCCGGTCCGGCCGCAGGCGGCCCGGCCAAGAAGGCGCGCAAGGCCGGCGGCAAGAAGGCCGGCGCGGCCGCGTCCGGCGACTCGCTGACCTCCCCGATGCAGGGCACGATCGTCAAGGTCGCCGTCGAAGAAGGTGCCACCGTCGCCGAGGGCGACCTGATCGTCGTCCTCGAGGCCATGAAGATGGAGCAGCCGCTGAACGCCCACAAGGCCGGCACGATCACCGGCCTGGCCGCCGAGATCGGCGCCACCGTCACCAGTGGTGCCGTGCTTTGCGAGATCAAGGACTGAGGGTGCGGGCGACGCACGTCGCCCTGCCCACCGTGGCCGGTGGCCTCGCCCTGGCATTGCTCGTCTCGGCCGACGCCGGCGCGGACACCGTGCTCGTCGCCGACCGGGCCGAGCGTTCCTTGGCTGCGCACGTCGACCTGACCGGCGCGCAGTACGTCAACGACTCCGACGGGTTCTCCGCGCGGCTGACCGTGCGCGATCTCCAGCTCCGGACCAGCACCCTCGGGTTCACCCTCACCGTTCCCGAAGTCCGGCCGGATCTTCCACGTCACGCACGACCCGCACGAAGACCGGCAAGCAGACCTACGTGGTCAGCGGGAGACCGCCGACGGCAAGTTCGACCGCACCTGCTCGTCGTTCACCGCCACGTGGGACGACACCCAGGACCGCATCGATGTACACGTCCCGTGGTCGTGCCTGGGCGTGCTGCGCGGCGACGACGAAGGTGCAGGGCTATCCTCGGCGCCGGCAAGGCCCGCAGCGGACGCCCCAGCGAAAATCTGACAGCCTACGCGACGGTGAAGGTTCAGTACCGGTGATTGAGCGAGCAACGCACGACCGGGTCACCGTGGTGACCATCGACCGGCCCGAGGTGCGCAATGCCCTCAACATCGCGGTCTGCGACGCCATCCGCGTCGCCGTCACCGAGGCGGTCGCCGACGGGGCGCGCGCCCTGGTGCTGACCGGCAGCGGCTCCAGCTTCTGCTCCGGCGCCGACTTCGGCGAGGTCTACACCGCCGACTTCCGCGCCTCGCTCTACGCGATGCTCCGGTCCGTCATCGACGCCCCGGTGCCGGTGGTCGCCGCAGTGAACGGCCCGGCCATCGGCGGCGGCACGCAGCTGGCGATCGCCGCCGACCTGCGCGTCGTCGGCGCCCGGTGCGGTGTTCGCCATCCCGACCGCGAAGCTCGGGCTCGCCGTCGACCCGTGGACGATCCGGCGCCTGGCCCAGCTGGCCGGCGAGGGCCGGGCCCGCGCGCTGCTGCTCGCGTGCGACGACCTGGACGCCGGCGGCGCGCTGGCCTGCGGCCTGGCCGACCGCGCCGGCGACCTCGACGCAGCCCTGGCGCTGGCCCGGCGGATGGCCGACCTGGCTCCGCTGACCCTCGCCTACAACAAGCGCGTGCTGAACTCCCTGGCCGAATCCGCCGTCGACGAGGACGAGCTGCTCGCGGCATTCGAGGGCTGCTGGTCGAGCGCGGACCTTGCCGAGGGCCGGCTCGCCCGCACGGAGAAGCGCGCTCCGGCCTTTCGAGGGGTGTGACTGCCGGGGTGTCTGACAGGACTGTCCGGGTGGCCCCCAACCGAGCGTGCGCCACGCTCACGTGACGCTGCCCACGCGAGCCTTGGCCCGGCTTGTCGGATTCCGCTGGTAGACTCGTCAACAGGTCGACGCACTTCGTCGACGTCTTTCGCGGGCGAGTTGCCCGCCCTGCCGCGCAGAGTTCGTAAAAGAACCCTCGGCATTCTCACGGACACCGGTTCTCCGGAGTGCCTCGAGTGTGCAGCGCGGCCGAAGAGGGTCCTACGGGACCCGAAACGGAGTTATTCCTCTTGTCTCAGCACGCCCAGTACGACCGCGCGCCCCGGCGCGCCTCTTCCTCCACCCGCCCGACCCAGAACTCGAGCTCCAAGCAGTACGGTCGCAAGCCGGCAAGCTCGAAGCCCCGCGCTCCGCAGCGCGTCGTGGCGCCCGTCAAGTCCGACCTGGACCTCAAGCTCGAGGCCGCGCTCGCCGCGCCCGAGCCGCCCGCCGCGCACGTTCGCCGAGCTCGGCCTGCCCAAGGCGATGGTGCTCGCGCTCGCCCGGCGTGACATCCACGCCCCGTTCGCCATCCAGTCCCGCGCCCTGCCGGACGCCCTCGCCGGGCGCGACGTGCTCGGCCGGGCCCAGACCGGCTCCGGCAAGACCCTCGCCTTCGGCCTGCCGATGCTGGCCCGCCTCGCCGCCACCGGCAAGCCGGCCCGCAAGAGCGGCGGCCGCCTTCCGGCCCCGCCGCGCGGACTGGTCCTGGTGCCGACCCGCGAGCTGGCCCGCCAGGTCGCGGACAACCTGGTCGCCTTCGGCCACACCGTCGACCTGAGCGTCACGATGGTCTACGGCGGCGCCCCGATCAGCCGTCAGATCCAGGCCCTGCGCCTGCGGCGTCGACGTCGTCGTCGCCACCCCGGGCCGCCTGCTCGACCTGATCGACCGTCGCGCCGTCTCGCTGGCCGGCATCGAGATCACCGTGCTCGACGAGGCCGACCACATGGCCGACATGGGCTTCCTGCCCGACGTCCGCAAGATCCTGGCGATGACCCCCGAGGGCGGACAGCGCCTGCTGTTCTCCGCGACCCTGGACCACGCCGTCGCCCGCATCGTGCGCGAGTACCTGCCCGACCCGGCCGTGCACGCCGTCGCCACCGACGACACCCAGATCCAGAACATGACCCACGTGGTCTTCAACGTGCGGAACGACGACAAGATCGCCGTCGCGGCCCGCATCGCCGCCCGTCCGGCCCGGACGCTGATCTTCGTGCGCACCAAGCACGGCGCGGACCGTCTGGTGAAGCAGCTCGGGCACGCGGGCGTCGCCGCCGCCGCGATCCACGGCAACCTCAACCAGAACCAGCGCCAGCGCGCCCTCGCGGCCTTCGCCGGTGGCTCGCAGCGCGTCCTCGTCGCCACCGACGTCGCCGCCCGCGGCATCCACGTCGACGACGTCGACCTGGTCGTGCACTTCGACCCGCCGACCGACGAGAAGGCCTACCTGCACCGCTCCGGCCGCACCGCCCGGGCCGGTTCCAGCGGCTCGGTCGTCTCGCTCGTCGAGCACGCGCAGCGCCGCGAGATGCAGACGATGCATCGCAAGGCGGGCGTCGACCCGGTCATCCACGATGTGACGCCGGATCACTCCGAGGTCGTCGCGATGGGCAACTCCGGGACCCCGATCCCGGTCGTCACCCTCGTCCCGCCGGTGAAGACGGCGAGCGCCCAGCGCAGCAGCCGCCCGCCGCGTCGCCCGGTGGGCCAGGGCAGCGACAGCCAGGGCCGTCCCGTCAATGACGGCCAGGGCCGCCCGCGCCAGCCGCGCCGCAGCATGCGCGCCGTCGGCTAAGCACCCAGCACCATCCACTTCACTCGCCAGGACCCCGCTTCGCGCGGTGGACCTGGCGAGTGAAGCATGTCTGGGACGAGTGAAGTGGTGTCTCAGGCCGGCGGCAGGTGCAGCATCCGCGCGGCCTCGGCGATCGAGCCCGTCATCGACGGGTACACCGTGAAGGCGTGCGCGATCTGGTCCGCGGAGAGCTGGCAGTCCACCGCCAGCGACACCGCGTAGATCAGCTCGCTGGCCCGCGGGGCGACCACGACGCCGCCGATGATGATCCCGGTGCCGGGCAGGCAGAACAGCTTCACGAAGCCGTCGCGCACGCCCTGCATCTTGGCCCGGGCGTTCGTGGCCAGCGGCAGCATCACGGTGCGGGCGCGACCTCCCCGCTGTCGACGTCGTCCTGCGAGACCCCGACGGTGGCGATCTCCGGCTCGGTGAACACATTGGCCGCGACCGCGCGCAGGTTCAGCGGCCGGACCGCGTCGCCGAGCGTGTGCTGCATCGCGATCCGGCCCTGGTGCGCGGCGACCGAGGCGAGCATGAGCACGCCGGTGCAGTCGCCGGCGGCGTAGACGCCGCGGGTCGAGGTGCGCGAGACCTTGTCGACCTCGACGAAGCCGCCGGAGTTCGAGCCGGACCCCGGCCTCCTCCAGCCCGATGTGCTCGGTGTTGGGCACCGAGCCGACCGCCATCAGCACGTGGGTGCCGGTGAGGACATCGCCGTCGGAGAGTTCGACGTGCACGATGTCGCCGTCCCGGGTGACCTTCTTGGCCCGGGCCTGGCTGCGGATGTTCATCTTGCGGCGGGTGAACGCGGCCTCCAGGACCGCCGCGGCGTCGGCGTCCTCACCGGGCAGCACCCGGTCCCGTGAGGAGACCAGGGTGACCTTCGTCCCGAAGTTGTAGGCGCTGGCGAACTCGGCGCCGGTGACGCCGGAGCCGACCACGATCAGGTGGTCGGGCAGCTCGGGCAGGCCGTAGACCTGGGTCCAGGTCAGAATCCGCTCGCCGTCGGGCATCGCGTCGGGCAGCACCCGCGGCCGCGCGCCGGTGGCGACCAGGATCGCGTCGGCGGGCAGCTCCTCCTCGGACCCGTCGTGGCCCTCGGCCAGCACCGACGTCGGCGAGAGCAGCCGGCCCCGCCCGGCCAGCACCCGCACGCCGGCGGTGATCAGCCGGTTGTGGATGTCGGCCGACTGCGCCTGGGCCAGGGCCCTGACCCGGTTGTTCACCCGGGACAGGTCGACCCCGAACGCGGACGGCCCGAGGTCCTCGGCGCCGCGCACCTTCACGCCCAGCCGGCGGGACTCCGCGGCGTTCCAGGCGGCCTCGGCGGTCGCGATCAGCGTCTTGGACGGCACGCAGTCGGTGAGCACGGCGGAGCCGCCGATCCCGTCGGAGTCGACGACGGTGATCTCGGCTCCCAGTTGCGCGGCGACCAGCGCCGCCTCGTATCCCCCGGGACCGCCGCCGAGCACCACGATGCGTGTCATAAGACATCCATTGTCCCCGGTCGATGTGTCCGCCCGGAAACCTGCCTGGTCCGCGCGGGGTGACGCCTGTGTGAGAAAGGCCCAGCCTGCCGCTCCGAGGGCCGCCGTCGCCCTAAGCTGGCGAGCCATGGCCCTGTACGCCGCCTACGGCAAGAACCTCGACCCGGCGTTGATGGCGCTGATCGCGCCGCACTCGCCGCAGCGGACCACGGGCTGGCTGGTCAACTGGCGGCTCACGTTCGGCGGCGAGGAGCTCGGCGGCGAGGGCGCCCGCACCACGGTCGTCGAGGACGCGGGGCACCAGGTCTTCGTCGTGCTCTACGACGTCACTCCCGGGCGACGAGCACGAGCTGGACGGCTGGGAGGGCACCGCGGTCGGCTTCTACCGCAAGATCCGGGTCCGGGTGGCCACCATGGACAGCGACGAGCTGGCCTGGATCTACGTGGTCGACGGGTACGAGGGCGGGCTGCCGACGGCGCGGATCGATCAGCCACATCGCGGACGCCGCCGAGCGGGCCGGCGCCCCCGACGACTATGTGAAGTGGCTTCGCGAGCGGCCGTGCCGCTCGGTCCCGTGAGCGACACAGATCCCTACGCCGCCGCGGAGCGGTCGGCCCGGCATCTGCTCGACCTGACCGGTACCAGTGGCATCGACATCGCGGTCGTCCTCGGGTCCGGCTGGAACACCGCCGCGGCCGACCTCGACGGCGGTGGCGCGGCCACCGTCGCCGCGGCCGACCTGCCCGGCTTCACCGCGCCTACCGCCGCCGGGCACCGCGGCCTGCTGCACGTGATGCAGGCCGGCTCCGCGGACCGTGCTGGTCTTCGCCGGGCGCACCCACTTCTACGAGCAGCGCGACGCGATCGCCGCCGTGCATCCGCATCCGCACCGCGGCCGCGGCCGGCGCCCAGGCGGTCGTGCTGACCAACGCCGCGGGCAGCGTGCGAGCGGACTGGGCGCCAGGCACGCCGGTGCTGATCGCCGACCACCTCAACCTGACCGGCACCACGCCGCTGCGCGGGGCGCGCTTCGTCGACATGACCGACGCCTACTCCCCTGCCCTGCGGGCACACGCCCGGACGGTGCGCCCGGCGCTGGCCGAGGGTGTCTACGCCCAGTTCGGCGGGCCGCAGTACGAGACCCCCGCGGAGGTGCGCATGGCGGCAACCCTGGGCGCGGACCTGGTCGGGATGTCCACCGCGCTGGAGACGATCGCCGCCCGCGAGGCCGGCCTGGACGTGCTCGGGATCTCGCTGGTGACGAATCCGGCCGCCGGCACGACTGCGGAACCGCTGGAGCACGCCGACGTGCTGGCGGCGGGCAGGGCCGCGTCGGCGAACTCGGCCGCCTGCTCGCCGACATCCTCACCACCTGGCCGGCTGACGGGATGTCACCGAGATCAGACGGGCCGCCGGTGCGGTTCGGCACCGCCGGTCTGCGCGCACCGATGGGCGACGGGCCCGGACGAGTTCAACACCGAACTCGTGGCCCGGGCCACCCACGGACTGGCCAGCGTATCTGAAAGTAGCGTCAGGTTCCGGGTCCGGTCCTGATCGGGTTCGACGCGCGGCACGGCTCGGCGCGGTTCGCCGCCGAGGCCGCCGGCGTCCTCGTCGGGGCCCGCTTCGGTCGTGCTGCTGATGCCGCGGCCGCTGCCGACGCCCGTGCTGGCGTTCGCGGTTCGCGGCGCGGCGGCCGGGGTGATGATCACCGCGTCGCACAACCCGGCCACCGACAACGGCTACAAGGTCTACCTCGCCGACGGAGCGCAAGATCGCACCGCCCGAGGACGACGTCGATCGAGGCCGCGATGGCGCAGGCACCTCCGGCCGCGGAGATTCCCCGCTACGACCGACGGGTCTGGCCGATCGGACGACACGGTCGAGGCGCACGCTGCTCGCGAGCCGGCCGGCCCGATCCGGCCGCATCGGCGTCGTACCCGAGAGCGTCGTCGACTCCTACCTGAAACGCGCCGTCGGCGTGCTCAGCCGGACGGGCCGCGCGCCCTGCGGTGGCGTACACCCCGCTGCACGGTGTGGCCGGCGAGACCTTCCGGCGGGCCTGGGCGGCGGGCGGCTTCGACCAACTCGTCGAAGTACGGGAACAGGCGACGCCCAACCCGGACTTCCCGACCGTCGCCTTCCCGAATCCGGAGGAGCCTGGGGCACTGGACCTCGTGGTGGCCGCCGCGATCCGGTCCAACGCCGACCTCGTCCTCGCGCACGACCCGGACGGCGACCGGTGCGCGGTGATGGTGCCGGTCCACCCGCGGGCTTCCGGGCGCTCTCCGGCGACGAGGTCGGAGCGTTGCTCGCCGAGCACCTGCTCTCCACCGGGCGCATCCCGACGGACGGCGTGCTGGCCACCACGATCGTGTCCTCGCCGTTGCTGGAGCGGATCGCCGCCGCGCACGGCCGACGTTGCGTCAGGACCTTGACCGGCTTCAAGTGGCTGGCCCGGGTTCCGGACCTGGCCTACGCCTACGAGGAGGCGCTCGGCTACTGCACCGACCCGGCCGGAGTCCGGGACAAGGATGGGATCACTGCAGCGCTGCTGATCGCCGAACTCGCGGCCGGCTGCCGCGCCCAGGGCACCACCCTGCAGGACCGCCTGGACGACCTCGACCGCAAGCACGGCGCGCACGCCTCGGCCGCCCGCTCGCTGCGCACCACCGACACCGCAGCCGTGGCGGGCGTGCTCGCCCGCCTCCTGACCGACCCTCCGTCGGCGCTGGCCGGGCACCGGGTGTCGACGGTCACCGATCTAAGCCGCCCCGGGACCGGCCTTCCGCCCACGCCCGGGGTGCGACTCGACGCCGGCTCGATGAGCGCGATCGTGCGGCCGAGCGGGACCGAGCCCAAGCTGAAGGTCTATCTGCATGCCGCGCGCGCCTCACCTGCGGTGGACCTCGCCCGCGACCGCGTCGCGCTGGCGGCGGCCCTGACGGCGGCCGGCACGGAACTGGTGGCGCGGCTCCGGACGTGAGGCGTCACACGCTCGCGGCGGTGGCGGGTAGGCCTCACCCGGACGGGGTAGAGCCAACCCATGTGTGGCTTCGCGGGTGAACTACGCCTTGACTCCGGTCGGCCCGACGTCGCCGCGGTCGACGCGGATGGCGGCGACGATGGCCGACCGCGGGCCCGGACGGCGCCGGGCGTCTGGTCGCGACGGCCGGGTCGCCCTCGGGCACCGCCGGCTGAAGATCATCGACCTGTCCGAGCCGCGCGCCCAGCCGATGGTCGACCCCGAGCTCGGCCTGACCGTCGTCTTCAACGGCTGCATCTACAACTACCGCGAGCTGCGCGCCGAGCTGCGAGGGCGCACGGCTACCGCTTCTTCTCCACCAGCGACACCGAGGTCGATCCTCAAGGCCTACCGCGCAGTGGGGCGAGCGACTTCGTCGACCACCTGCTCGGCATGTTCGCCTTCGCCATCGTCGAGCGCGACAGCGGCCGGGTCGTGCTGGCCCGCGACCGGCTCGGCATCAAGCCGCTGTACCTGGCCGAGGCGCCCGGGCGCGCTGCGCTTCGCCTCCACGCTGCCCGCGCTGCTCGCCGGCGGCGGCGTCGACACCGCGATCGACCCGGTCGCGCTGCACCACTACCTGACCTTCCACTCCGTCGTGCCCGCGCCGCGCACGATCCTGCGCGGCGTCGCGCAAGCTGCCGCCGGCGACCGTGCGGGCGATCGAGCCCGACGGCCGCCGCACGCGAGCGCGCGCTACTGGCGCGCCGCCGCTACGAGCGCGCGACCCGAGCGACGCCGGCTGGTCCGAGCGCGACTGGGAGGACGCGGTCCTCGACGCGCTGCGCGTCGCGGTGCGAGCGGCGCATGGTCGCCGACGTCCCGGTCGGCGTGCTGCTGTCCGGCGGCCTCGACTCCAGCCTGATCGTCGGCCTGCTCGCCGAGGCAGGGCCAGCACGGGCTGGCGACCTTCACGCATCGGCTTCGAGGCGGTCGGCGGCGAGGAGGGCGACGAGTTCCAGTACTCCGACGTCGTCGCCGAGCGCTTCGGCACCGACCACCACCAGATCCGCATCGGCGACCGACGCGCATGCTGCCGGCGCTCGACCGACGCGATCGGCGCGATGAGCGAGCCGATGGTCAGCCACGACGTGCGTCGCGTTCTACCTGCTGTCCGCAGGAGGTCGCGCAAGCACGTCAAGGTCGTGCAGTCCGGCCAGGGCGCCGACGAGGTCTTCGCCGGCTACCACTGGTACCCGCCGCTGCGCCGGCGTCGGCCGGCGACGGGCGTCGACGACCTACGCGCGCGGCGTTCTTCGACCGCGACCACGCCGGCGATGCGCGCGGCGTGCTCGAGCCCGCGTACCGCGCTCGACGAGCGACGTCGAGCCGCGACGTTCGTCGCGCGAGCACTTCGCGCGCCCGGGCGCCGACACCGCGGTCGACCGCGGCGCTGCGCCTCGACACCGAGGTCATGCTCGTCGACGACCCGGTCAAGCGGGTCGACAACATGACGATGGCCTGGGGCCTCGAGGCCCGCGTGCCGTTCCTCGACCACGAGCTGGTCGAGCTCGCCGCGCCGTGCCCGCCGGAGCTCAAGCTCGCCCACGGCGGCAAGGGCGTGCTCAAGGAGGCCGGCGCGGCGGGTCATCCCGGCCGAGGTCATCGACCGGCCCGAAGGGCTACTTCCCGGTGCCGGCGCTCACGCCACCTCGAGGGCCCGTTCCTCGACCTGGTCGCGCGACGCGCTGCACAGCGCCGGCGGCCCGCGACGCGCGGGCTGTTCCGCCCGGCGTACGTCGACGCGCCTGCTCGCCGACCCGAACGGCGAGCTCACGCCGCTGCGCGGCAACCGCGCTGTGGCAGCTCGGCCTGCTCGAGCTGTGGCTGCAGAGCCACGGGCTGTGAGCCGGGATCGACGCATCGACGCCGACACGACGCCGCCGAGCGACCAGCGCCGGGAGCGGTGGCAGGCCGCAGTCCTGGCGCCGACGGGCGTCGGCGACCGACGTCGTCGCTCGAGCTGCGGCTGGGGCCGGCTCGTGTTCGGCCAGACCTTCGCCGACCACGAGCGGCTGCGCGCCGCGCTGCGCGGCGAGGCGAGCGGCCGGCGCGACATCTGCATCTACCCGCGCGACCCGCACGTGCTGGTCGGCCTGGCGCCCGCACGAGCTGTTCATCGACCCGTCGCTACACCTACCGGCTCGACCTCGCCGACGCCGGTGACCGCGCCCGCGACCGGTCGTCCGCGGCGTCTGTCGTGCGCACCGTCGGCTGCGCGCGGCCGACGATGCGACGGCGATCAACCAGATCTACGCGCAGCGCCGGCATGGTGCCCGCCGACGCCGAGCCTGGTGTGGGACAACCAGCCGCGACCCGCGCCTTCACCTACCTGGTCGCCGAGGACGACCGCACCGGCGCGCGTCGTCGGCACCGTCACCGGCGTCGACCACGCGCCGGCCTTCGGCGACCCGGAGGGCGGCACCAGCCTGTGGTGCCTGGCGGTCGACCCGCAGACGCCGCCGGCCCGGCGTCGGCGAGGCGCTGGTGCGCGCGCTGGCCGAGCAGCTACGCCGGCCGCGGCCGGGCCTACGTCGACCTGTCGGTGCTGCACGACAACGCCGCGGCCATCGCGCTGTACGAGCAAGCTCGGCTTCGTCCGCGTGCCGGTGCTGTCGCGTCAAGCGCAAGAACCCGATCAACGAGCCGCTGTTCGTCGGCCAGCCCGGCCGAGGACCTGGCGCAGCTCAACCCCTACGCCCGGATCATCGCCGACGAGGCGATCGCGCCGCGGCATCGCGCGTCGAGGTGCTCGACGCCGAGTGGGGCGAGCTGCGGCTGACCCACGGCGGCCGCAGCGTCGTCACCCGCGAGTCGCTGTCGGAGCTGACCAGCGCGGTCGCGATGAGCCGCTGCGACGACAAGCGGGTCACCCGCCGGGTCGCTCGCGCGGGCCGGGCTCGCGCGTGCCGCGCGGGCGCACCGCCGACGGCGCCGACGCAGGACGCCGCGTTCCTCGCCGAGGTCGGCGAGGTCGTGGTCAAGCCGGCCCGCGGCGAGCAGGGCCGCGGCATCACCGTCGGCGTCGACGACCCGGACGACGCTCGACCGCGCCGTCGAGCTGGCCCGCGAGCACTGCCCCGACGTGCTGCTCGAGGAGCTCGTGCGCCGGCGAGGACCTGCGCGTCGTCGTCATCGACCACGAGGTGGTCGCGGCCGCGCGTGCGCCAGCCCGGCCGACCGTGGTCGGCGACGGCGCAGCACACGATCGCGCGAGCTCATCGAGGCGCAGAGCCGGCGCCGGGCGGCCGCCACCGGCGGCGAGTCGCGCATCCCGCTCGACGACGCGCACCGACGACGACGGTCGCGCGACGGCCGGGCTACGACCTCGACGACGTGCTGCCCGCCGGCGAGCGAGCTGCGGGTGCGCCGCACCGCCAACCTGCACACCGGCGGCACCATCCACGACGTGACCGCCGACGCTGCACCCCGCGCTCGCCGACGGCCGCCGTGCGCGCCGCCGAGGCCCTCGACATCCCGGTCACCGGGCTCGACCTCCTCGTGCCCGACGGTCGACGGGCCCGAGTACGTCGTTCATCGAGGCCAACGAGCGGCCGGGCCTGGCCAACCACGAGCCGCAGCCGACCGCCGAGCGCTTCGTCGACCTGCTCTTCCCGGAGACCGCGGCCGCTGCCCACGCACCTGGGGTCGCACCGACCCGCCCGCCGACAACGATCACGGCGTCTGAGGCCGATGACCATCAGCCCGAAGGTGCTCCCGATCGCATGAGGACTGCGATGCGGGAGGTGCTGCTCCGGCTCCTGCTGCACGCCGAGCCCGACCGGCCGCACCGACGCAGGTCGTGCAGGTACGTCGGCGAGCACCCTGACCGACCTCGGCATCGACTTCGAGCTCACCCGGCGCGGTGCGCTGCTCGCGACCCTGCCCGGGCGCGCCGCCGCCCCGACCGGGCCATCGTCGTGCACGCCGACACGATCGGCTGCATGGTACGCCGGCTCAAGGACAACGGCCGGCTCGAGCTGACCCCGGTCGGCACGCACAGCGCCCGCTTCGCCGAGGGCGCGCACGTCACGATCTTCACCGACGACCCGACTGCGTCACCTACACCGGCACGGTCCTGCCGCTCAAGGCCAGCGGCCACGCCTACGGCGACGAGGTCGACACCCAGGGCGTCGGCTGGGACCACGTCGAGGTCCGGGTCGACGAGCCGGTGGACGACGCCGCGGACCTGGCCGCCCTCGGCATCCAGGTCGGCGACTTCGTCGCGCTCGACGCCAAGCCCGGAGATCACGCCCGGCGGGTTCGTCGAAGTCCCGCCACCTCGACGACAAGGCCGGCGTCGCCGCCGCGCTCGGCGGCTTCAAGGCGGTGCGGGAGGCCGAGATCGCGCTCGCCGGTCAGCCGCGCACCTGCTCGTCACGATCGCCGAGGAGGTCGGGCACGGCGCCACCCACGGCCTCGACGCCGACGTCGCCGAGATGGTGTCGGTCGACAACGCCGTCGTCGCGCCGGTGCAGCAGTCCGTCGAGGAGCGGCGTCAACATCGCGATGCTCGACATGACCGGGCCGTTCGACTACCACCTCACGCCGCAAGCTGCTCGCGCTGTGCGCAGAGCACGGCATCCCGCACCGCCGCGACATGTTCCGCCACTACCGCTCCGACGCGGCCGCCGCGATCGAGGCCGGCGCCGAGATGCGCGCCGCGCTGATCGGCTTCGGCGTCGACGCCACGCACGGCCACGAGCGCACCCACCTCGACGGCGATCCGCAGCGTCGCCGAGCTGCCCGCGCTGTACCTGCAGACCGACCTGACCTTCCCGGAGTGGGACAGCACGCGCCGCGGGGACCTCGCCGACTTCCCCAGCGAGGACCAGCCCGCCGCCGCGCAGTCCACGGTCGAGGGCGGCGGCCAAGCCTGACCGACAACCACTAGGCGTGTCACGCTTTTTGGTTGTTGGCTCCTAGGATCGCCGGGTGCCCCTGACCCGTGAGCGCCTCGACCTGATCCTCCGGCTGACCGACCTGACCAGCCTCGAGCTCACCGACACCCCCGAGACGATCGCGGCGCTGTGCGCCCGCGCTCAGCGCCCTGACCCGAAGGACGCTTCCGTCCCGCCGGTGGCCGCGGTCTGCGTGTACCCGCGGCTGGTGAAGGTGGCCGTCGCCGAGCTGACCGGCTCCGGGATCGCGGTGGCCAGCGTGGCCGGCAACTTTCCCTCCGGAGTCGCCTCCGTTGAGGAAAAGGTCGAGGAGGCGGCCCAGGCCGTCGAGGACGGCGCCACCGAGATCGACCTCGTCGTGGATCACCACGCGTTCGCCGACGGCAACGACCAACGTCTGGTCGACGACATCACCGCGGTGCGCACCGTCATTCCCGGGGTGCGGCTCAAGGTGATCCTCGAGACCGGGTGCCTGCCGGACGCCGAGACCGTCCGCCGCGCCGCGGACCTCGCCCTCGAGGCCGGCGCCGACGTGCTCAAGACCTCGACCGGCAAGGGCCATCCCGGCGCCTCCCCCGCCGCCGCCTTCGTCCTGCTCGACGCCGTCTCCTCCTACGCCGCGCGTCGCGGCCGCCAGCCCGGGGTCAAGGTCTCCGGTGGTGTCCGCACGCCCGAGGACGCGCTGTCCTACCTCGCCCAGGCCGAGGCCGTGCTGCCCACGCCCCTGACCCCGGCCACCTTCCGCATCGGCGCCTCGGCCCTCGTCGAGGCGATCGTCGAGCTGCGTCGCTCGACGGGAGGTTGAGGCCATGCGGAAGCTGACCTTCGCCATGAACGTGAGCCTGGACGGCTACATCGCCGCGCCCGGCGACGACCTCGGCTGGACCGTGCCGAACGACGAGCTGTTCCAGTGGTGGTCCGACCGGGTGGGTGCGACCGGCCTGGCGCTGTACGGACGCAAACTGTGGGAAGCGATGAGTTCCCACTGGCCGACCGCCGACCAGCAGCCGGGTGCAACACCGGCGGCGATCGAGTACGCCGGCCGCTGGCGGGACATGCCGAAGGTGGTGTTCTCCTCCACGATCAGCACGGTCAACTGGAACACCCGCCTGGTCACCGGCGACGCGGTCGCCGAGATCACCCGGCTGAAGGCCGAGGACGGCGGCCCGATGGACATTGTCGGCGCCACCCTCGCCGCGGCGGCGATGCGGGCCGGGCTGATCGACGAGTACGCCCTGGTCACCGCACCGGTCCTGGTGGGTGGCGGCACGCCGTTCTTCACGGCCCTGGACAACTGGGTGAACCTGACCCTGGTGGAAACTCGGACGTTCTCCGGCGGCATCATCCTGACCAGGTACGAGGTCAAGCGCTGATTACTGACGGTCTCTCAGACTCCTGACGCCACAAGGTAAAACCTCATACACAGGCCGCCTCCTGTGTTGCCTCCTGTCATGCCCTTGGGCTACACTTCGAACATATGTTCGATCAAACGTCGTCCCTCCTCGATCCTGATGTGATCGATGGTGCGCCGCTGCCCGGCGACGAGGGCTACGAGTCCCTGCTGGTCTTCGAGGCGCAGCAGGAGGCCTACTGGTCAGCGGTCTCCCGTGGCGAGATCGCCCTGCTCGACGGGCTGCTCGACCCGACGGCTTCGCGCACGGACGAGGCTCTGCTCGACGCCGCGACACAGGCGGAGCGCCTGGAGGCCCAGGCGCAGGGAACCAAGCTGCAGGCGATCGCGGACTACGCCTGCCGCAAGATCGCCGCTCCCGAGGTCGGTTACGACGAGGAAGGCATGCTGCGCTCGGTCGAGTGCGAGGTCGCCTTCGCGTTCCGGGTCGCCAAGGCCGAGGCCTTCGACCTGCTCGATCTGGCGATGACCCTGACCCGCCGCCTGCCCAAGACCTTCACCGCGCTCAAGGACGGGCAGATCGGGCTGCGCAAGGTCCGCGCGATCGCGGATGAGACATTGAATCTGAACGTGGCCCAGTGCGCGCAGCTGGAGGACCGGGTGCTGCCCGAAGCCGCCGCGCGCACGGTGCGTTCGCTGCGGGAGAAGGTCCGCCGCGAGGTCGAGAAGCTCGACGCCGACGCGGTCCGCAAACGCCGCGAGGCCGCGATCGCCGACCGCGCCCTGTACGTCAAGGACGAACCCGACGGCATGGCCACGCTGTGCCTGTACCTGCCGGCCGAACAGGCCCGCGCCATCTACGCCACGATCAACTCCCGCATCCCGGCGCACCGCCCGAACGCGGCGGACGACCGCAAGATCGGCGCCCGCCGCCTCGACGACCTCCTCGACGTGCTCGCCACCGCGCTCGGAATCGACCTGAGCGCGGTCGCCGACACCGACACCCCGGTCCTCACCGCGCGAGCAGATCGCCCGCCTCGACCGCGACGCCAACAGCTACGTCCCCACCCCGCAGATGAAGGCCGCGGTCCGCGCCCGGGACAAGCACTGCCGCTTCCCCGGCTGCCGCCGCCCCGCCGTGCACTGCGATGTCGACCACACGGTCGCCTTCAAGATCGGCGGTCGCACGGTCTACATCAATCTCGGCTGCATCTGCCGCTTCCATCACCAGGTCAAGCAGATGCCAGGCTGGAACTGCTACCAGATGACCGAGGGCAACTTCACCTGGCTCGACCCCGGCGGCCGCGTCTTCGTCACCCGGCCACCACCACCCGACGGCGACGAACCACCCGAGTTCTGGGCACCCGAGGACACCGCCGCGGAGTACTTCCCGTTCTGAGCCCTGCCCTTATGGACTCTTGTGCCCCGGGACATCTGGGCGCGCGTCGTGATCGCGCTCGTTGTCGTCGTCCTCAGGGTCAGCGCGCGGCTCGTCCTGGTGAGTGCCGATGAGCGCCTCTTCGACCGAATCGAGATCCGACTTGTGCCCCTGCTCGGGACCCGCGTTCGTCTGCTGCTCGCTCATCTCGACTCCTCGCCTGCCGGGAACTGACTCGGTTTCCCGCTACCCCAACGGCGGCGTGGCACTCGCCCTCGGCCGCGAGTCGTGCCTAACGGCCGTCGCCGCCCGAGCCTCGGCGCGGGATCAGGCGCTTGACGACACGGCCGGTCATCTCGAACGACATCACCAGGACGTCGGTCGCGGCGACCGCGGTGCCGGTGGTCACCCGGGCCGCCTTGCGGATGAGGTCGCCCCCGGGCATCTTGCGAGGCGCTGCCATCGGGGCCTCCAGCGTCGTGTCCCACCGGGTGCCCGGCCGCGCCAGCTTAGGCCGAGCCCGCCTGCTACCCCCGCGGGGCCACCCGATCCATGGCGGCCTCGGCCTTGAGCGCTGCGAAGCCGGGCTTGATCACGTCGTTGATCAGCAGCAACCGCTCGTCGAACGGCAGGAACGCGGACTTCATCGCGTTCACGGTGAACCAGGCGACGTCGGCGAGGTCGTAGCCGAACGCCTCGGAGAGCAGCAGGAACTCCTGCGTCAGCGTCGTCCCGCCGAGCAGCCGGTTGTCGGTGTTGACCGTCACGCGGAACGACAGATCGCGCAGCAGCCCGATCGGGTGCTCGGCGATCGAGGTCGCGGCACCCGTCTGCAGGTTCGACGACGGGCACATCTCCAGCGGGGTCCGCACGTCCCGCAGATACGACGCGAGGCGGCCGAGCTTCACGGGCTCGCCGTCGCGTCCCCCGGTGATGTCGTCGACGATGCGCACGCCGTGACCGAGCCGGTCGGCGCCGCACCACTGGATCGCCTGCCAGATCGAGGGCAGCCCGAAGGCCTCGCCGGCGTGGATCGTGAAGTGGAAGTTCTCCCGCTGCAGGTACTCGAACGCGTCCAGGTGCCGGGTCGGCGGGTAGCCCGCCTCGGCGCCGGCGATGTCGAAGCCGACCACGCCGTGGTCGCGGTAGCGGATCGCCAGTTCGGCGATCTCCTGCGAACGGGCCTGGTGGCGCATCGCGGTGAGCAGCGCGCCGATGCGGATCCGGTGTCCGGCCGCGGCCGCGTTCCGCTCCCCCGCCGCGAAGCCGGCCAGCGTCGCCTCGACGACCTCGTCGAGGCTGAGCCCGGCATTGGTGTGCTGCTCGGGCGCGTAGCGGACTTCGGCGTAGACGATGCCGTCGGCCGCGAGGTCCTCGGCACACTCGGCCGCGATCCGGAACAGCGACTCCGGGGTCTGCATCACCGCGACGGTGTGGCCGAACGTCTCGAGGTAGCGCTCCAGGGACCCGGAGTTCGCCGCGTCGACGAACCAGCGGCCGAGGGCGTCGGGATCGGCGTGCGGAAGGTCGGCGTAGCCGCAGTCGGCGGCCAGCTCGAGCATGGTGGCGGGGCGCAGCCCGCCGTCCAGGTGGTCGTGCAGGAGGACCTTGGGCGCGCGCCTGATCAAGAGGACGAGATCGTCGCCGGGGCGCGCAGCTCCTGAAATGTGATGTGCTGCCATGACTCACGCTACGTCCGAACCGCCGGCTGCGCCGGGAGTTCGAAAGAATCGAGCCATGGCACAGATCGATGTAACCGGCTATCTCACCCGGATCGGTGCGACTGAGCGCGACTCGCTCGCCGACCTGCAGCGCGCCCACCTGCTGGCCGTGCCCTTCGAGAATTTGAGCGTCCACCTGAACGAGCCGTACTCGCTCGCGCCGGCCGACCTCTACGACAAGGTCGTGACCCGACGCCGGGGCGGGTTCTGTTACGAACTCAACGGCCTGTTCTCGATCCTGCTCACCGAGCTCGGCCACCGGGTCGAGCTGCGTTCGGCACGTCCGCGCAACGGCGAGCGCTGGGGTCCGCCGCTGGACCACCTCGCGCTCGTCGTCGACCACGGCCTGCTGGTCGACGTCGGCTTCGGCGCGCACAGCACGTTCCCACTGCGGATGGACATCACCGAGGACCAGCCCGACCCGGGCGGGGTGTTCCGGGTCCGACCGGCGGCGTACGGGGAGTTCGAGGTGACTCACCACGACGAGCCGGCCTATCTGGTCGAGGCCCGACCGTACGAACTGCGCGACTTCGCGGCGATGTGCTGGTGGCAGGCGCACGACCCCGTCACCCACTTCACCAACTCGCTGGTGTGCTCCCGGCTGACCGAGTCCGGCCGCGTGACGCTGAGCGGACGCAAGCTCATCGAGACCGTCGACGGCGAGCGGGCCGAGACCGAACTCGGCGACGACGCGTCCGTCCTCGCGGCCTACCGGGACCGCTTCGGCATCGACCTGGACCGCGTTCCTGAGGTGCAGCCTCGCTAGTCCACCCGGTCGAGGATCAGCGGCAAGGTCTCGGTCGGGCCGGACCCGAGGGTGAAGGCATCGGCGAGCGCCTCCAGGGCTCCGTCGAATCGCCCGGGGTCGTCGGCGTGCAGCGTGGCCAGCAGGTCACCGGCCTGCACGGTGGCACCGCGTTGCTGATGCAGCGTCACCCCGGCCCCGGCGGAGACCGGGTCCTCCTTGCGGGCCCGGCCGGCCCCGAGCCGCCAGGCGGCCAGCCCGATCGCGAAGGCGTCGACGGCCAGGACACCGGACGCCGCCGCGCGCACCTCGTGGCGCTCGGGAGACACCGGAAGCGCCGCATCCGGATCGCCGCCCTGGGCCGCGACCATCCGCCGCCAGCAGTCCATCGCCCGACCGTCGGCAAGAGCCGCCGCCGGGTCCGCGTCGAGCCCCACCAACATCGAGCATCTCCCGGGCCAGCGCCAGGGTCAGTTCGACGACGTCGGCCGGTCCGCCCCCGGCCAGCACCTCGACCGCCTCGGCGACCTCGAGCGCGTTGCCCGCGGCGAGGCCGAGCGGGGTGGACATGTCGGTGAGCAGCGCGCTGGTGCGGACCCCGGAGTCGGTGCCCAGCGCGACCATCGTCTCGGCCAGTTCGCGCGCGTCGGCCAGGGTCTTCATGAACGCGCCCGAGCCGACCTTCACATCGAGCACCAGGGCGCCGGTGCCCTCGGCGATCTTCTTGCTCATGATCGAGGCGGCGATCAGCGGCACCGACTCCACCGTCCCGGTCACGTCACGCAGCGCGTAGAGCCGGGCGTCGGCCGGTGCCAGGTCCGGCCCCGGCCGCCGCCACCACGGCACCGACCGACCGCAACTGCGACTCGAACTGATCCTTCGTCAGATCTGAGCGCCAGCCCGGGATCGCCTCCAGCTTGTCCAGCGTCCCGCCGGTGTGCCCGAGCCCCCGGCCCGAGAGCTGCGGCACGGCCGCTCCGCAGGCCGCGACCAGCGGCGTCAGGATCAGCGTGATCTTGTCCCCGACCCCGCCGGTGGAGTGCTTGTCGACGGTCGGGCGGTCCAGACCCGGTCAGCACGGCGCGGCGGCCGGAGTCGATCATCGCCGCCGTCCAGCGCGCGATCTCCCGCCGGTCCATCCCCCGCCAGCAGATCGCCATCGCCAGCGCCGCCATCTGCTCCTCGGCGACCTCACCGCGCACGTAGGCGCCGAGCACCCAGTCGATCTGCGCGTCGGTCAGCACACCGCCGTCGCGCTTCGCGCGGATGACCGAGACGGCGTCTGTCATACCGGCAGGTCCGCCGGGGCCGAAGGCGTCCGGCAGCAACTCCCCGAGCGACCGCGGCCCCGACGCGGTGTCGATGAGGCAACCCGACCCGCCGTGCTCGAGCAGCACCTGCCGGCACCGCCCGCACGGGGTGAGCACCGCGTCGTCGGCCGAGCGGACCGTCACCGCCAGCAGCGGGGAGCGCCCGCCCGCGACCAGGGCCGAGACCATGCCGCACTCCGCGCACAGAGCCAGCCCGTAGGACGCGTTCTCGACGTTGCAGCCCACCACCAGACGGCCGTCCGCCGCCAGGCCGGCCGCCCCGACCTGCAGCCCGGAGTAGGGCGCGTAGGCCGACGCCGCGGTCAGGCGGGCCGCGGACCGCAGCGCGTCCCAGTCGATGCTCACGTCGTGCCTCCCAGTGCGACCGCGACCAGAGTTCTGATGCCGACCTCGATGGCAGCCTCGTCGACGTCGAAGTTCGACTGGTGCAGATCCATCGGCGGCGCGCCGGGCGATCGCGTGCCGAGCCGCGCCAGCGCCCCGGGCACCTCACGGGTGAACCAGGCGAAGTCCTCCCCGCCGAGGCTCTGCTCGGTGGCCGCGACCGCGTCCGCGCCGAACTCCGCACGTCACCGCACCGCGCAACGCCTCGACGGCGGCGGGGTCGTTGACGCAGGGCGGCACTCCCCGCGTCACCTCGACCTCGGCCCGCACACCCTGTTCCTCGGCGAGCGCGGCCACGACGTCAGTCAGAACCGCCGGGGCCGCCTCCCAGGTGGCCGCGTCGCGACACCGCACCGTGCCGGCGAGCTCTCCTTCGGCCGGGATGGCGTTGGGAGCGGATCCCGCGCGCACCCGGCCCCACACCAGCTGCAGACCCGCCGCCGCCTCGAACCGATCGGCCAGCAGGGCCGGGGCCTGGGTGGCGATCACGCCGAGCGCGTGCACCAGGTCGGCCGTGAGGTGCGGACGCGCGGTGTGGCCGCCGGGTCCGTGCAGGCGCACGACGACGAAGTCAGCGGCGCCGGTGATCGCCCCGGTCCGCAGCCCGACCTTGCCCACCTCCAGGCGCGGGTCTGCGTGCAGCGCGAACGCCTGCCCCGCCCCCTCCAGCGCGCCCGCCTCGATCGCAGCCCGCGCCCCGCGCATGGTCTCCTCCGCCGGCTGGAAGACCAGCCGCACCCGGCCCGGCAGGTCGCGAGAGGCGAGCACCAGGCCGGCGCCGAGCAGCACCGCGGTGTGCAGGTCGTGCCCGCAGGCGTGGCAGACGTCGCGCACCGTCGAGCGGTACGGCACGTCCTTGGCGTCGGGCAGGGGCAGCGCGTCCAGGTCGGCGCGGAGCACGGTCACCGGCCCAGTGCCGGAAGCGAGGGAATCGAGGTCGCAGACCAGTCCGGCGCCACCTGGGAAGACGCTGGGAGTGAGCCCGACCGCGGTCAGTCGGTCCAGGACCAGCGCGGTGCTGCGGAACTCCGCGCCCGACAGTTCCGGATGCGCGTGCAGGTCCCGGCGGACGTCCCGCATCGCCTCGGCAATGCCCGCGAGATCGCTCACGTCGAGGCTTGCCTTCCGTCCAGATCGCCGGAGTTGTCGTCACGGCAGGAACCTGCCGCATCCGCCGACGGGGTGAACACGAGTCCCTAGATCGTCAAGTAACCGCCCTGAACGGCGCCCAGAGCCTACGCTGCTCGGGACAGGGTCCATGGCCCTGCGAATCACCCATGAGTACAGGTGTCCCGGGGGGAACCGTGAGAGCCGTCCGTCGTCGTCGCATCGGCCTCGGTGCCGCCGTCGTCGGCCTGGTCCTGCCCGCTCTGCTCGCCTCGACCGCCGTCGCTGTCGACCCGCTGCCCACGCCCACCCCGAGCGCCGGCACCATCGGCGCCCCGGCCGGCCTTCCGACCCCGACCCCGATCCCGCCCCCGTCGGGCTCCACCATCGGCGGGCCGCGGATGGCCGAGCACGGCATCGTCGCGGCTCCGGGCGCGCCCGCGGTCCCGGGCACGACCGCCGCCGCCTGGGTCGTCGCGGACGCCGAGACCGGCCAGGTCCTCGCCGCCAAGAACCCGCACGGCAAGTACCGCCCGGCCAGCACCCTGAAGACCCTGCTCGCGCTCACCATGGCGCCGCGCCTGGACCCGAACTCCACGGTCGTCGCGGACAAGAGCGACGAGAACCAGGAGGGCACCCGGGTCGGCATGATCGCCCCGCAGGCGTACAAGGTCGACGACCTCTGGTACGGCCTGCTGCTGCGCTCCGGCAACGACGCCGCCAACGCCCTCGCCCGGGCCGGCGGCGGCACGGTCGAGCGCGGCATCCGGATGATGCAGGCCGAGGCCCAGCGCCTGCAGGCCCTGGACACCACCGTGGTCAACCCCAGCGGCCTGGACGCCGACGGCCAGTTCTCCTCGGCCTACGACCTCGCCCTGTGGGGCCGGGCCGCCCTGGAGCGACGCGACCTGCGCAAGTACGTCTCCTCGCTGCGGCACACCTTCCCGGGCAACCACACCGCGACGGCGACCAAGCAGAACAGCAAGGACTTCTGGGTCTACACCGAGAACCGGCTGATCCTGCGCGGCTTCGAGGGCGCGATCGGTGTGAAGACCGGTTACACCACGCTGGCCCAGAACACGCATCATCGCCGCCGCCGAGCGCAACGGCCGCACCATCATCGCCTCGCTGATGTACACCCCGTTCGGCCAGATCACCGCCGAGGCCGGTGCGCTGCTCAACTACGGCTTCCGGGTGGCCGGGGTCACCGAGCCGGTCGGCCAGCTGGTCGAGCCCATCACGTCCTCGATCGTCTCCCCGGAGGACGAGGGCTTCGTCTCCGCCGGCTCGAACCAGGCCCCGGTGCTGGGCAAGCCCAAGAGCGCCGAAAAGAGCTCGGGCGGCGAGCACCAGCATCGACGCCTCGCCGGTCTCGAACAGCGAGTCGCTGCGCTGGTCGGCGGTCGCCGGCTCGGCCCTGGTCGCTCTCCTGGTGCTCGTCTTCGCGACGCGGTTCGTGGCCAACAAGAGGCGCTACCGCCGCTACGGCGCCTACCGGTTCTGACCCACCCTCAGCACGAGGCCGGCGCCTTCCTCAGGTGGGGGGCCCGAACGCGAAGTCCACGACCGGGCGCCACACGCCGTCCGCGCCGTGCTCGAAGAGGCTGAACCCCGTCACCGGGAACCGCGCCTCGAACTGGGCCAGCTTCTCGAACGCGTGGGACAGGGCCTCGTCGGCGATGTCGTGCGCCACCGTCACGTGCGGGTGGTAGACGAACTCCAGCTCGCGATGCCCGAGCGGGCCGCTGCGGACCTGGCGCTCCAGGATCTCGCAGTCGGAGATGCCTTCGGCGAGGGTGACGAACACGACCGGTGAGGCCGGCCGGAACGTGCCGGTGCCGCGCAACAGAATGTCGAACGTGCCCGCGCCGGCCGCGATCGCGCGCAGGTGCGCCTCGATCTCCGGCAGCGTGTCCACCGGGACGGGGGTGGGCGGCAGCAGCGTCACGTGGGTCGGGATCGAGCGGGCCAGCGGGTCACCGAAGTGCTCGCGCCAGTCCTGCAGCTCGGTCCCGTGCGGCTCCGGGATCGCGATGGCCACGCCGATGGTGCGCATCAGTGGCCGGCCATCAGTGTTTCGCCGGCACGAAGCCGATCCGGTCGTACACCTGCGCCAGCGTCTCGGCGGCCACCGCCCGCGCCTTCTCCGCGCCGCGGGCCAGGATCGCGTCCAGCCCGGCCACGTCGTCCAGGTAGGCGTTGGTGTTCTCCCGGAACGGGGTGACGAAGGCGACCACGGCCTCGGCGACGTCCTTCTTCAGGTCGCCGTAGCCCCGGCCCTCGTAGGAGGCCACCAGTTCCGGGATCGGGGTGCCGGTGAGCGCCGAGGAGATGGTGAGCAGGTTGGAGATCCCGGGCTTGTCCGCCTCGTCGAAGCGGATCTCCCGCTCGGAGTCGGTGACCGCGCTCTTGACCTTCTTCTCCGACACCTTCGGCTCGTCGAGCAACTCGATGATGCCGCTCGGCGCGGACGAGGACTTGCTCATCTTCGACGTCGGATCCTGCAGGTCGGTGATCTTCGCGGTCGCCTTGAGGATGTACGGGGCGGGCACCGTGAGGGTGTCGCCGTACCGGTGGTTGAACCGCTGCGCGAGGTCGCGGGTGAGCTCGAGGTGCTGGCGCTGGTCCTCGCCCACCGGGACCTGGTCGGCGCGGTAGAGCAGGATGTCCGCGGCCTGCAGGATCGGGTAGGTGAACAGCCCGACGCTGGAGCGGTCGGTGCCGCCCTTGGCGGACTTGTCCTTGAACTGGGTCATCCGGGAGGCCTCACCGATCCCGGTGAGGCAGTTCATCACCCAGGCCAGCTGGGCGTGCTCGGGCACCTGGCTCTGCACGAACAGCGTGCACCGCTCCGGGTCCAGTCCGGCCGCGAGCAACTGCGCCACCGAGATCCGCGTGCGGTGCCGGCAGCAGCCCGGGTCGTGCTCGACGGTGATCGCGTGCAGGTCGACGACGAAGTAGAACGCGTCGTGCGTGTCCTGCAGCGCCGACCCACTGCCGGACCGCCCCGAGGTAGTTGCCCAGGTGGAACGAATCGGCGGTCGGCTGGATGCCGGAGAGCACCCGCGGCCTCTCGCTACTACGGGGAGCGGACATGGCGTTCATTCTTGCAGCCCGGCACCAGTGCGTTTCTCGACGTCATCCGCCTCGACCGGACGCGTCACCCGGACCCGGGCCACCCGGCGGCCGTCCAGCGCGCAGACCTCGAGGGTGCAGCCGCCGGTCTCCACCACCTCACCGATCCTGGCGATGTGGCCCAGGCGGGCGACCATGAAGCCGGCGACCGTCTCGTAGGGGCCGTCCTCCAACGTCACCCCGGTGGCCTCGGCGAAGTCCTCGAGGTTGAGCAGGCCGTCGACCTCCATGTCCCCGCCGGAGAGCAGCTGCGTGGGCTCGGCGACCGGGTCGAACTCGTCCCGGATCTCCCCGACCAGTTCCTCGACCAGGTCCTCGACGGTGACGATCCCGGCCGTGCCGCCGTACTCGTCGACGACGACGGCCAGGTGCGAGCGACTGGCCCGCAGGATGCTGAGCACCGGGAGCACACGATTGGTGGCCGGGAACGCGGCGATCTCCCGGGCCAGCTCGCCCACCGTGGTCTCCTGCCCGGCCAGCTTCGGGTCGAGCAGGTCACGGATGTTCACGAACCCGACCACGTCGTCGTAGGAGCCGCGCACCACCGGATAGCGCGAGTGCGGACGGGACAGCACGAACGCGATCGCCTCGGCCAGCGGCATCCCGGCGTCGATGAAGTCGACCTCGGTGCGCGGCACCATCACCTCGCGCAGCACGACCTCGCCGACGGAGAACACCTCGCCGATCAGCTTGCGCTCGTCCTGACTCAGGGCGGCGTGCGCGGAGACCATCTCGCGGAGCTCGTCCGAGCTGATCGCCTCGTGCGCAGGAGCCGGCTCCCCGGCTGCCAGGGCGGCCCGCCGGCCCGAGGCGAGCGGCAGGACCCAGCGCAGCGGCGCCATCAGTACCGCGAAGCGGTTGAGCGTGCCGGCCAGCGCGAGCGCGAAGACCTCCGCCCGGTGCGGGGCCAGCCGGAACGGCACCAGTTCGGCCAGGGCCAGCGCGACGAACGCGACGACGACCACGACCAACGCCGTGGCCAGGGCCGTGGCCGCGCGGTGCGCCATGCCGGCGTCGGTGAACTCCAGCGCCAGGTCCTCGCCCACGGTCACCGCGCCGAGCGCGGCCGCCGAGACCGCGGCCAGCACGGTGCCGACCCGCACGGTCTGGGAGACGCGCTCCGGACGTGCAGCCAGAGCCGCCACCCGCCGGCCGCGGGGCCCCCGCTCGGCCAGCACCCGCAGGTTGTCCTCGCGCAGCGAGAACAACGCGGCCTGGGCCAGGGTGAGCAACCCACCGAACAGCAACAGCGCGCAGACGCCGAACGCGCCGAGAACCGGTGAGTCCATCAGTCCAAGCCGGTATGTCGGGGGCCGCCCACGGGCACAGCGTATGCGGCATCGCGGGCGGCTCCGACCAGACGCCGGGCACGGGGTTGAATCTTCTGTAGCGCGTCCCAGGTATCTTGACCTCAAGGTAATAGTTGTCCAGCACGCACGTCGGCGACCGCAGGAGGCTGTCCGTACCCATGGCCACGATCATCTACACGAAGACCGACGAGGCGCCGCTGCTGGCGACCTACTCGTTCCTGCCGATCATCCAGGCGTACGCGTCCACCGCGGGGGTCGAGGTGGAGACGCGGGACATCTCTCTCGCCGGCCGGATCATCGCGCAGTTCCCCGAGCGGCTGACCGAGGCGCAGCGGATCGGTGACGCGCTCGCCGAGCTGGGCGACCTGGCCAAGACCCCGGCCGCCAACATCATCAAGCTGCCCAACGTCTCGGCCTCCATCCCGCAGCTCAAGGCCGCGATCGCCGAACTGCAGGGACAGGGCTACGACCTGCCCGACTACCCCGAGGACCCGAAGACCGACGCGGAGAAGGCCGATCGGGCCAAGTACGACAAGTGCAAGGGCAGCGCGGTCAACCCGGTGCTGCGCGAAGGCAACTCCGACCGCCGCGCGCCCGCGTCGGTCAAGAGCTACGTCCGCAAGCACCCGCACCGGATGGGCGTCTGGAGCCCGGACTCCCAGACCAACGTGGCCCACATGAGCGCCGACGACTTCCGCTCCAGCGAGAAGTCGGTCGTGCTCCCGGCCGACGACACCCTGACCATCGAACTGACCGGCGACGACGGCGCGGTCACCGTGCTCAAGGCGGGCCTGACGGTGCTGGCCGGCGAGGTGGTGGACGCCACCGTCATGCGGGTCGGTCCGTTGCGCGAGTTCCTGGCCGCCCAGGTGCAGCGCGCCAAGGACTCCGGCGTGCTGTTCTCGGCCCACCTCAAAGCGACCATGATGAAGGTCTCCGACCCGATCATCTTCGGCCACGTCGTGCAGGCCTACTTCGCCGACGTGTTCGCGCAGTACGGCGAGGATCTCACCGCGCCGGCCTGAGCCCGAACGACGGCCTGGGCGGCATCTACGCCGGGCTGGACAAGCTGAGCAACGGCGCCTGCGATCAAGGCCGCGTTCGACCGGGCACTCGCCGACGGTCCCGACATCGCCATGGTCGACTCCGACCGCGGCATCACCAACCTGCACGTGCCGAGCGACGTGATCGTGGACGCCTCGATGCCGGCCATGATTCGGACCTCGGGCCGCATGTGGGGCCCCGACGGCGCCGAGCACGACACCCTCGCCGTCATCCCCGACAGCTGCTACGCCGGTATCTACCAGGTCGTGATCGACGACTGCCGCGCTCACGGTGCCTACGACCCGGCCACCATGGGCTCGGTGCCCAACGTCGGCCTGATGGCCCGCGCCGCCGAGGAGTACGGCAGCCACGACAAGACCTTCGAGATCCCGACCGCCGGCACCGTCAGGGTCAAGAACAGCGCGGGCGACACGCTGCTCGAGCACGAGGTCGGCGCCGGCGACATCTGGCGCGCCTGCCAGACCAAGGACGTCCCGATCCGCGACTGGGTGAAGCTCGCCGTGTCCCGCGCCCGCGCGACCGGAACGCCGGCGGTGTTCTGGCTCGACGAGACCCGCGCGCACGACGCGCAGCTGATCGAGAAGGTGAACACCTACCTGCCCGAGCACGACACCGAGGGGCTGGAGATCAAGATCCTCGCGCCGGTGGACGCGATCGCCTACAGCCTCGCCCGGATCCGCAAGGGCGAGGACACCATCAGCGTCACCGGCAACGTGCTGCGCGACTACCTGACCGACCTGTTCCCGATCCTGGAGCTGGGCACCTCGGCCAAGATGCTCTCGGTGGTGCCGTTGATCAACGGCGGCGGCCTGTTCGAGACCGGCGCCGGCGGGTCGGCCCCCAAGCACGTGCAGCAGCTGGTCAAGGAGAACTACCTGCGCTGGGACAGCCTGGGCGAGTTCCTGGCCCTCGCCGTCAGCTTCGAGCACCTGGCGAACGTGACCGGCAACCAGCGCGCGCAGATCCTGGCCGACACCCTCGACCGCGCGACCGGCACCTTCCTGGACGAGAACAAGTCACCGGCTCGCAAGGTCGGCTCGATCGACAACCGCGGCAGCCACTTCTACCTCGCCCTCTACTGGGCCCAGGAGCTGGCGGCGCAGACCGACGACACCGACCTCGCGGCGGCCTTCGACGGCCTGGCGAAGACCCTGGCGAGCCAGGAGCAGACGATCACCGCCGAGCTGCTGGCGGTCCAGGGCTCCCCGGCCGACATCGGCGGCTACTACCGCCCCGACGATGCCCTGGCGTCCGCGGTGATGCGTCCGTCGGCCACCTTCAACGAGGCCCTCGCCAGCCTCTGACGGGTCGTCAAGACCTGCGTCCGGCGAAGCCGCACCTCTCGGTGCGGTTTCCCGGACGCTCGCGATTAGGCCGGTGATCTACAGGTTCGCGACGTCGCCCTGCTTCGCGCGGACGGCCTCGGCGGCCTCCTTCAGCGCGGCGAGCTCGGTCGTCGGTGAGGTCGCGCTCGACGACCTTCTTGATGCCGCCGGCGCCGAGCTCGGCCTCGACGCCCAGGTACACGCCGGAGATGCCGTACTCGCCGTCGACCCAGCAGCAGACCGGCATGACCGCGCCGGAGTCCTCGGCGATGGCCTTGACCATCCGCGACGCGGCGGCGGACGGCGCGTAGTACGCCGAGCCGGTCTTGAGCAGCGCGACGACCTCGGCGCCACCGTTGCGGGTGCGCACCACCAGGTCCTCGATGTCCTCGGCCGAGAGCAGCTCGTCGAGCGGCTTGCCGTTGACGGTGCAGGCGCTCGGCACCGGGACCATGGTGTCGCCGTGCGAGCCGAGCGTCAGCGTGGTGACCGCGCCGACCTCGACGCCGAGCTTCTCGGCGACGAAGTTGGTGAAGCGCGCGGTGTCGAGCATGCCGGCCTGGCCGATGACCTTGTTCTTCGGCAGACCCGAGGCGATCTGGGTCAGCGCGGTCATCTCGTCCAGCGGGTTGGACACGACCACGATCACCGCGTCCGGGGAGTGCTTGACGATGTTCTCCGCGACGCTGCGCACGATCTTGGCGTTGGTCTCGATCAGGTCCATCCGGCTCATGCCGGGCTTGCGGGGCAGGCCCGCGGTGATGACGACGATGTCCGAGCCCGCGGTCTTGTCGTAGCCGCCGCCGTCGGCGGTCGTGGTCGCGCCGGTCAGCCGGGTCTCGAAGCCCTCGATCGGGCGGGACTGGTTCATGTCGAGAGCGAGGCCCTCGCCCTTGCCCTCGACGATGTCGGTGAGCACGACCTCGTCGAAGATGTCGTACTCGGCGAGACGGAGCGCGGTGGTCGACCCGTAGAAGCCCGCTCCGACGACGGTGACCTTGCCCTTGCGCGCCATGACCAGCACTCCTTACACAGATGGGGGACCTGAGAAATCCGGACGGCCAAGGTCTCTTGGCGTCAAGAGATTGTTCGAGGAAACCCTAGCCCGTCTGGGGGAACGCCTCGAATTCGGGTTACGACGGCGGCGGCACGACCAGGGCCGCCAGCAGCACGCCGAGACCCAGCGCGGTGAGCGTGATCACGTCCACCAGGCGGCCGCGGACCACCAGCAGGCCGGCCGACTCGGTCGGCAGCAGCGCACGCAGCCCGGCGGCCAGCACCAGCCCGCCGGCGAACAGCACGGTCCCCCGGCGGAAGTGCTCCGACAGCACGACCAGGACGCCGGCGGTGCAGACCGCCAGCACGCACACCAGCGGCCACTCCGCCGCCACGGCCCGGCTGATCACCGGACGCGACGCGCGGCGCGGCGGAGGACTCACGAGCCGAGCGCTGAGCCACGGAACGCTCGGCGGCCAGGACGACGTTGTCGACGCAGCATCGCCCGCGTCATCGGGCCCACGCCGCCGGGCATCGGGGCCAGCCAGCCGGCCACCTCGGCCGCGGCCGGGTCCACGTCGCCGACCAGCTTGCCGTCCTCGCCGCGGGAGGTCCCGACGTCGAGCACGATCGCGCCGGGCTTGACCATGTCGGCGGTGACCAGCCCGCGCACCCCGGCGGCCGCGACGACGATGTCGGCCCGGCGCACGTGCCCGGCCAGGTCCTGGGTCCCGGTGTGGCACAAGGTCACGGTGGCGTTCTCCGAGCGCCGGGTGAGCAGCAGCCCGAGCGGGCGGCCCACGGTGACGCCGCGCCCGATCACCGTGACCTCGGCGCCGGCCAGCTTGATGTCGTAGCGGGTCAGCAGCTCGACGATGCCGCGCGGGGTGCAGGGCAGCGGCGCCTCGTCCCCGAGCACCAGCTTGCCGAGGTTGACCGGGTGCAGGCCGTCGGCGTCCTTGTCCGGGTCGACCAGGCCGAGCACGCGGTTGGCGTCCAGGCCCTTCGGCAGCGGGAGCTGGACGATGAAGCCGGTGCACGCCGGGTCGGCGTTCAGCTCGGCCACGGCCTGCTCGACCTCGGCCTGGGTCGCGGTCGCGGGCAGGTCGCGCCGGATGCTGGCGATGCCGATCTCCGCGCAGTCCTTGTGCTTGCCCGCCGACGTAGGAGTGGCTGCCCGGGTCGTCGCCGACCAGGATCGTGCCGAGCCCGGGCGTGACGCCCTGGCTCGTCAGCACAGCCACGCGCTGAGTCAGTTCGGCCCGGATAGCGGCCGCGGTCGCCTTACCGTCAAGGATCTTCGCCACGCGTCGATCCTATGGGGCGACTAGCTGCGGTTGCCGTCCTCGTCGTTGAGGGTCAGCACACCGAACGGGCTGGGCGCGTCGAAGCGGAACTCCAGGGCGTCCACCCCGTCGACCGCGTGCACCTCGGCGCCGGCCGGCCGGTAGATGCCGGTCTGGTTGGCCAGGATCTCCTTGACGGAGTTCACGCGGTCGGAGCCGTCCTTGACGGCCTTGCCGTCGATCTCGGAGATCGCCACCGAGCGGCGCAGGATGCCCGCCGCCGCCTCGCCCGGCTGGGCCGGGAAGGACGCGATGGTGATCTTGTGCTCGAGGGCGACCGCGACGATCCCGATCAGCACCCGGGCGTCGACCTCGCCGTTCTGCACCTGCGCCTTGGCCACGTCGGAGAGCTCGACCTTGCCGGAGGCGATCAGCGACTTGCCGGTGGCGACCAGCGCGGCGTTGTCCGCGGCCAGGTCCTTGGCCACCTTCGCGGGCGAGCCCGGGCAGCACCTGGCGGATCTGGGTCCAGCCACCGTCGGTGGTGAACGACGCGGCCGGGCGCGAGCGCTCGAAGAGCGTGCGCACCGACTCCGGCAGTTCGCTGCCGATCTCCTGGCCGGGAGCGCCGGCCAGCACGATGTAGCTGCAGCAGTTCTTGCCCAGGTCGATCGGCTCGGCCGACCCGTCCGGGTAGGTCGTCAGTGCGTCGCCGTCCTGGCCGTTCTCGATCAGGCCGTCGGCCATCGAGGACGGGAGCAGCACGCTGCCGGCGCCGGCCAGGTTGTTCAGCACCCAGGCGCCCGCCTCGGCGGTCGGCGGGTTGGCCTCGGTCCGGTTGCTCCAGGAAGCCCAGGCCACCGGCGGCGAAGATGCCGACCGTGGCCCCACCGCGACGATCGCGGCCGCCTGGGTGAGACCGACCCAACGCCGGCGGACGCCGCACCGACGGGCGCGAGATCCTCAACCTGGCCGGAGCGGCCGCCGTGACGCTGCGCCGGCACCAGCGGCAGCACCTGAGGGAGGTGTCGGTGTCGATCTCGCGGTCCTCGGGGTGCTGATGACGACGTTGCCGCCACCGTCGACGACGGCCGGAGCGGCGATGACGACGTGGTCGGCCGGCACGGGCTTGCGGCGCTTGCGCGGCGCCGGCACGGTCCGGGCGAAGTCGGGCACGACCACCGGCTCCGGGGTCACGTCCTCGTCCACGTCGACAGCGCCGTCGACCAGCGATCTCGTCGAGCGATCTCGGCGCCACCGCTCGCGACCGCGACCGGCACGCGCGCCTGACGTGCCGCCAGGGTCTGCCCGGCGAGGGGCAGGTCGTCGACGTCCTGCACGACCGTCGGCGTGACCGGCGTCAGGTTCGCCGCGCGGCGCCTGGTCGACCATCCACGGCGGCAGCACGGCCTGCGGGCCCGTCGCCGGACCCTCGACGTCGGGCCCGAAGTCGAACAGACCCCGCGCGCCCACCATCACTGCCCGTGACGGAATCGCGCTGGTCCTGCCGCTTGCTGGTCACTCGATCCTCCCCCGCCAAAGGTCCCCACCCGGCGTCCTATTCGCATACAAACGCCCAGGTAGACGGACTGCAAGATGGCGGGGCCGGAATGGAACGAACGGAGGATGCAGCTCGAGCGGTTCGTCCTACTTCACAGGACAAAAAGGACGACCCCGGAGACCGTCTCCCGGGTCTCGAGGGCCTGCTGCGCCGTCCGATGGGCGGCCGGTGACTCGCCGTGATGGCATCAGTGGTGAAGTGCCGGGTCCCGGTCAGGTACATCGTGATCCCGGCCGCGGTCGCCGCGGCGATGACCTCCTCGTCCCGCACCGAGCCGCCGGGCTGCACGACCGCCGCGACACCGGCGTCGATCAGCACCTGCAGTCCGTCCGGGAACGGGAAGAAGGCGTCCGAGGCCGCTGCCGAGCCGGTCGCCCGCTCGCCGGCCCGGGCGACCGAGAGCCGCGCGGAGTCCACCCGGTTCACCTGGCCCATGCCGACGCCGACGGTGGCGCCGCCCTTGGCGAGCAGGATCGCGTTGGACTTCACCCCGCGGATGGCGCGCCAGGCGAACTGCAGGTCGATGAGCAGTTCCGTCCGAGGCCGGCTCGCCACAGGCCAGCGTCCAGTTGGCCGGGTCGTCGCCGGGGGCGTCGAGCTTGTCCGCGGTCTGCAGCAGCACCCCGCCGGAGATCGGACGGAACTCCGCGGCCCGGCCCGGAGCGACGCGCGTCAGCCGTCAGCAGCCGCAGGTTCTTCTTCGCGCGCAGGATCTCCAGCGCCGCCGGCTCGAAGTCCGGCGCGCAGATCACCTCGGTGAAGATCTCGGCCACCTGCTCGGCCATCGCGGCGGTCACCGTCCGGTTGGCCGCGATCACGCCGCCGAACGCCGACACCGGGTCGCACTCGTGCGCCTTGCGGTGGGCCTCGGCGATGTCCGCGCCGATCGCGATGCCGCACGGGTTGGCGTGCTTGATGATCGCGACGCACGGGCTCGGCGAAGTCGTAGGCGGCCCGACGCGCGGCGTCGGTGTCGACGTAGTTGTTGTAGGACATCTCCTTGCCGTGCAGCTGCTCGGCCGCGGCCAGCCCGCCGGCATCGGAGACGTAGAGCGCGGCCTGCTGGTGCGGGTTCTCGCCGTAGCGCAGCACCGCGGAACGCTGTCCAGGTCGCGCCGGCCCAGTTCGGCCACGGCGACTCCGGGTCGGTCTTGTACTGCGAGCCGAGCCAGGAGGCGACGGCGACGTCGTACTCGGCGGTGTGCTGGAAGGCCGCGACCGCGAGCAGGCGACGCGCGTCCAGGGTGAAGCCGCCCTCGGCGACGGCGGCGAGCACGTCGCCGTACCGGGCCGGGTCGACGACGACGGCGACGCTCGGGTGGTTCTTGGCGGCGGCGCGCACCATCGACGGCCCGCCGATGTCGATCTGCTCGACGCACTCGTCCGGGGTGGCGCCGGAGGCGACGGTGGCCTTGAACGGGTAGAGGTTGACCACGACCAGCTCGAACGGCTCGACGCCGAGCTCGCCGAGCTGCGCGGCGTGGTCCTCCAGGCGCAGGTCGGCCAGGATCCCGGCGTGCACCCGCGGGTGCAGCGTCTTCACGCGGCCGTCGAGGCACTCCGGGAAGCCGGTGAGGTCCTCGACCTTGGTCACCGGCACGCCCGGCGTCGGCGATCCGCGCCGCGGTCGACCCGGTGGACACCATGGCCACGCCCGCGGCGTGCAGGCCCTGGGCCAGCTCGGCCAGGCCGGTCTTGTCGTAGACGCTGATCAGGGCCCGTCGCACCGGCCGACGTCCGTCACTCATCTGACTCTCCATCAGTTCGCCGCCTTGCCGATGCCGCCACGTGCGGCCTCGCGGCCCTCGACTGCGAAATCCCTCGCGCGCCATCCGGCCGACCGACCTCGACAGCAGCTCCCGCTCGACGGTCTTGATGCGTTCGTGCAGCGAGTCCTCGTCGTCGTCGTCCCGGACCGCGACCGCGGCCTGCGCCACGATCGGCCCGGTGTCGACCCCGGCGTCGACCAGGTGCACCGTGCACCCGGTGACGCGCACACCGTAGGCCAGCGCGTCACGGACCCCGTGCGCGCCCGGGAACGCCGGCAGCAGCGCGGGATGGGTGTTCAGGCACCGGTTGCCGAACACTGCCAAGAAGTCCGCGCCCAGAATCTTCATGAAGCCGGCGGAGACCACCAGGTCCGGGGTGTGCGCGGCGACCGCCGCGGTCAGCGCAGCGTCCCAGTCCGTGCGCGTCGCGTGATCACCGACGCGGCACACGAAGGTGGGCACGCCGGCCTTCTCCGCGCGGCGCAGGCCCTCGATGTCGGAGCGGTCGGCACCGACCGCCACCACGGTCGCGCCGTAGGCCGGATCGGTGCACGCGTCGAGCAGCGCCTGCAGATTCGTGCCCGAGCCGCTGACCAGCACAACCAACCGGGCTGCCACCTGCGTGTTTGCTCCCGCCTGGCGGTCGGGCGAACTCCACGTTCCGGACGCCGGTCACGATATCCACCCCTGGTAGGAGGAATTCACCTCCATGGCAAAGCGCCGGACGTAGGGCCGTGGACCGTCGCACACTGACGCCCACAGGCGATCTGTGGGCCCCCTCCGGCACCGGATCGGCAGAGCCTGGGCATGCGCAGTGGCGGCGGCGAGAGGACGAGGCAGATGTACGAGCGCGGATCGAATGACTGGCACGACCTCTCGTACGGCTCGGGTGCCTCCTACCCGACCAATGCGTCGAACGGGTCGCCGAACTCCCAAGCAACGGTTCCGGTCCGGAGCACGTCTGGTACCGCTCCCCCGCCGGTGAGGACGCCACCGCGCCGACCCCGGCCTACCCGCCGGCGCCGGCCTACCCGTTGACCGCGCCGGCCTCACGACTCCTACGCCGCGCCGGCCCAGCCGGTGTACTCCGCCTACGAGGCGCAGTACGCGCCCGGCGGCCACACAGTCCTTCCCCGCCCAGGCCACCCCGGCGACCGCCGCGGCCGAGGTCGTCGACGTCACCACCTACGACCCGGTCACCGGGCTGCCGATGCCCGCGGACGCCTTCGTCTACCCGATGCGCAACGTCGCCGGCCGGATGGCGATGATCCTCGGCGTCTTCGCGATCCTGTTCACCAGCGTGCTGTTCCCGCTGTTCCCGCTGGCCTTCTTCTTCGCCTTCGGCGCGATCATGCTCGGCCGCAAGGGCCGCCTGCGCGCCCGCTACGGCTTCGCCAGCAACCCGGGCAGCGCCGGCGGCGGGTTCGCGCTCGGTGTGATCGCCATGGTGCTCGCCGTGGTCTGGACCGCGGCGTCCGCGTGGCTGTTCACCACCTACTCCGCGACCGACATGAAGAACTGCGTCCAGGACACCACCTCCGGTGCCCAGGCGATCCACTGCATCGCCGACGTGGTCGACGCCGGCTGATCGATCCGGGCGCCAGCCGTGCCCGGCACCTTCGACGCTTCTCCGGCGGCCCCGGGATTCGTGCAGCTCTCCTCGGGTAGCTGATCGATGAGGACCGCGGGAGGTGGCGGACCATGAACGAGCGATGCCTGATCACCGTCGGAGTCGACGGATCAACCGGGGGCCGGCGAGCGCTGGCCTGGGCGCTGCGCCACGGAGCGGCGTGGGACGCGAACGTCGAGGTTGTGACCGCGCACAACTGGGTCGCCGTGGCCCTGGAGTCCGGGGCCACCAGCGGACCTGAGGATCTGCGACTGCAGATGGCCGAGCGGCAGAAGATCGACATGGACCGTGTACTCGCCGATTTCGAAGGCGCGCCGCCCCGCGTCTCGGCGGAACTCGTCGAGGGTGACCCGGTCGACGTGCTGATCACCGCGGCCCGCGATTCCGACCTGCTCGTGCTCGGCAGCCACGGCCAAGGGCGCCTGACGAGCGCGCTGCTCGGCTCGGTGAGTGAGGGCTGCGTGCGCCGGGGCACGACCCCCGTGCTGATCGTCCCGGCGCGGGACTAGTCCTTCAGATCGTCCTCGGTGAGGACGGCGAACTCCTGCGTGTTCTCGATGTCCTCGAGATCGCAGGTCGGATGTCGCCCGGCGGCAGTTCGTCCGCGGGATCGGGCTCCGGGGGTAGGTCCTCGACCTCGTCGGCCGCCACGACCTCGATAGGCGTGGCCTCGACTGCCTTCGCCTTGGTCTTCTGCGTCGGGAACGGCGCCAGCTTCGCGGTCAGCTCCTTGACGCCCCGCTCCTTGGGCCCGCGGTAGCGCTCCCAGCCGATCCGGGCGGCGGCCATCGCCGTTGCCGCCGCCGCGAGCTGGAGCGCGAGCAGCAGCCCGACCAGCAGGCCGTCCGGGCCGAAGTTGGCCAGCCGGCCGCCGGCGCCGCCGCCGGAGAGCCCGGCGAGCAGGCCGACCCCCAGACCGCAGACGGCGCCGGACACCGCCGCGGTGACGAGCTCCTCGTGCCAGCCGCGGCAGCCCTCGGCGGGCCGGGCGAACCAGCCGATCACCGCGCCGGCCCCGATCGGGATCGCGACGAGCACCAGGGCGTAGCCCGGCAACGGGCCGGCGCCGGGCAGCGCGGCCAGCAGCGGCATCGCCGGCAGCGCGCCGCCGTGCATGTCCCCGGTCAGGCTCAGACCGGCATCGGTCCCGAGCGCGAAGCCGGGACCACTGGCCAAGGCCACCACCCAGAGCACCGCGTTCGGCGCCATCGCCAGGCAGAGCAGGGTGGTGCCCGCGCCGCCGCTGATGCCGCCGCCGACCGTGTCGAGCAGATCCGTCGCACTGCGGTGGTGCACCACGAGCGAAACCAGCAGCACGAGCGCGCCACCGGCGCCCAGCGCGAGGGCACCCCGGCCCGCCGCCCGCGCGGCTACCCGCACCCGGTCGCCGTGGCGCGCGGCCACGGTCGCCCACAGCCAGGTGTGCGGGGCGATCCCGGCGGCCGCGCACAGGACCGCGAAGAGCAGGCCCGACTTCATCGCGTCGAGCACGTCCACGCCGGACTCGCCGCGCGAACTCACCCAGCCCGCCATCCCGGCGACCACGACGTGGCCGAGTGCGACGCCGCCGACGACGATCGCCGCCGGCGCGAGTTCATAGGCCGAGGTGGCCCGGGCGGCCCAGCCGGCCAGCCGCACGGTGAGCACCGCGACGACGGCGGTGATCAGCAGGGGCGGCAAGCACCAGGTCGTACGTGCCGGCGTCCAGCGGGGCCCGTTGGCCCATGAGCCACAGCGCGGCCGCACCGCGGAAGGGCGCAGCGCTGACGCCGTCGGTCGCGATCGGCCCGGACGCCCAGAGCAGCACAGTGACCGCCGAGAGCACCGCCATCCCGACCGCGGCCCCGAGCGCCGCGGCCGCCGCACCGGTGACGAGCAGCCATTCGGTTTTGGTGCCGTCCCGACCGCTGCGCGCGTTCCGACCGGACGAACGGGCGTTCGGGATTCCGGGCCGGGCGTCGAGGCTGACCATTTGTCCACTCTGACGCTCCGGGATGTGAACTTCACGTAGCGACACCGGGAGTTCCCCACACCGCAGAAGTTGATCTTCTTCACGCGCTCGGCAGACCGGACATCCGTGACCTTGGGGACGTTCCGACGAACGCCCCTCGTGGCCTTCCACCAGCGACTTCAATGGCTGAGTGGACAACGTCATCGATGCTGCCCCTTCGGGTACCGGCGCCCCGGCCCGGCCTCCGCTCGCCAGCTTTGTCATGGTCGAGGAGGAGGCTCCCGAGCGCACGCTCATGGACCGCCTGATCGGCGCTCCCGGTTGGACCTTCCACGCCGTGTTCGGCGTCGGCGCCCTGAGCATGTTCTGGGCGGCCAGCTCGCCGGCCGGCCTCGACCTGACCGGCGACCCGTTCGCCTGGTTCGGGATCGCCTGCGTGCTCAGCTACCTGCTGCGCTTCTTCGTCGCGTCCTCCCGCAACACGCTGACCACCGCCTTCGTCGGCGCCCCCCTGATCGCTGCGGTCGTCGCCACCGGGGTGTACTTCGAGGTGCCGCCGGAGACTCGCTGGATGCAGGCCGAGGGCGGCTTCGAGACCGCCCTGCGCGCCCTGCCCACCGCGAAGGACTGGGACCCGGCCGCCGCGGAGCAGATCGTGCCCGGCCGGATCGGTTCCTACTGGGTGGAGGGCGTGACCCGCGACGCCGCCGGCGCCGCGCAGTTCCACCTCACCAGCGGGCTGTTCGGCCTGATCGACAGCACCGGCTCGGCGTTCACCTACCTCGTCGACGGCCCGACGCAGGAAGTCCGGGACGCCAACCCCGGCGCGGAGTTCGTCCACATGCACGGCAACTGGTACGTGCTGCGGTAGCAGCCGCCGCCCAATTCCCGCCGAGTTCTTGTGAAGACCTCGCTGAGTGCCTGACGGAAGAGGCGCCGCGCTGTCGCGCAGTCTTTGCTCGCAGCGCCCGATCCGGAACGCGCCGCGAACCGCGAGGGCAGCCTGGGCGATCGGCGCCTGCACGTGCGCTTCACCGGACCACGCGGCGTGATCCACGCGCCGGCCGGCGTCCGTCCCCCCGTCGATGACTCGACCCTGGACGTCGAGCACTTTCGCCCGCCCTGGTACCGCTGGTGGGACCTCAGCGGGTTCGACTGACCGTGCCGGCACTCTCCCAGTCAGAGCGCGGCGACGGCCTCGCGCATGAGGCGGGCGGCCTCGGACGGCGTCTTGCCGACCTTGACGCCGATGGCCTCCAGCGCGTCCTTCTTCGCCTGCGCGGTGCCCGAGGACCCGGAGACGATGGCGCCGGCGTGGCCCATGGTCTTGCCCTCCGGCGCGGTGAAGCCCGCGACGTAGGCGACGACCGGCTTGGTCACGTTGGCGGCGATGAAGTCCGCGGCCCGCTCCTCGGCGTCCCCGCCGATCTCGCCGATCATCACGATCGCGTCGGTGTCCGGGTCGGCCTGGAAGGCGGCCAGGCAGTCGATGTGCGTGGTGCCGACGACCGGGTCACCGCCGATGCCGACGCAGGTGGTGAAGCCGATGTCCCGCAGCTCGTACATCATCTGGTAGGTCAGCGTGCCCGACTTCGAGACCAGGCCGATCCGGCCGGCCTTGGTGATGTCGGCCGGGATGATGCCGGCGTTGGACTTGCCGGGCGAGATGACGCCGGGACAGTTCGGGCCGACGATCCGCGTCGCGGCGCCCTTGCTCTGGTTGTAGGCGTGGAAGCTTGCGGTGTCGTGCACCGGCACGCCCTCGGTGATGACGACGACGAGCGGCACGCCCGCGTCGATCGCCTCGATCACGGCGCCCTTGGTGAACTTCGGCGGCACGAAGACGACGGAGACGTTGGCGCCGCCCTCGGACACGGCCTGGGCGACCGAGTCGAAGACCGGCAGCGCCGCCCCGGTGAACTCGACCTTCTGGCCGCCCTTGCCGGGCGTCACGCCGCCGACGATGTTCGAGCCGGAGTCGAGCATCCGCTGGGTGTGCTTGCGCCCCTCGGAGCCCGTCATGCCCTGCACGACGATCTTGCTGTTCTCGTTCAGGAAGATGGCCACGTGTTGTCCTTCGGAATCTGAGGAGTCGTCAGCGGGCGGCGAGTTCGGCGACGCGGGCGGCAGCGCCGTCCATCGTGTCGACCATCTCGACGACGGAGAGGTTCGCCTCGTTGAGGATCCGGCGACCCTCGTCGGCGTTGTTGCCGTCCAGACGGACCACGAGCGGCTTGGTGATGGCCTCGCCGCGGTCGCTCAGCACCTTGATCGCGCCGACGATGCCGTTGGCGACCGCGTCGCAGGAGGTGATGCCGCCGAACACGTTGACGAACACGCTCTTCACGGCCGGGTCGCCGAGGATGATGTCGAGGCCGTTGGCCATGACCTCGGCCGAGGCACCGCCCCCGATGTCGAGGAAGTTGGCCGGCTTCACGCCGCCGTGCGCCTCGCCGGCGTAGGCCACCACATCGAGGGTCGACATGACCAGGCCGGCCCCGTTGCCGATGATCCCGATCTCACCGTCGAGCTTGACGTAGTTCAGGTCCAGCTCCTTGGCCTTCTGCTCCAGGGGGTCGACCGCGCCCTTGTCCTCGAGCGCCGCGTGGTCCGGGTGACGGAAGCCGGCGTTCGCGTCAAGGGAGACCTTGCCGTCCAGCGCCATGATCACGCCGTCCGCGGTCTTCACCAGAGGGTTGACCTCGACGAGCGTGGCGTCCTCCTCGCGGAAGACCTTCCAGAGCAGCTGGAGCACCTCGGTCACACCGGTCGTCACCTCCGCGGGGAAGCCGGCGGCGGCGACGATCTCGGCGGCCTTGGCGGCGTCGCAGCCGACGTTGGCGTCGACCGGGATCTTGGCCAGCAGGTGCGGAGTCTCCGCGGCGACCTGCTCGACGTCCATGCCGCCCTGGGTGGTGGCCATCGCCAGGAAGGTGCGGTTGGTGCGGTCCAGCAGGAAGGAGCAGTAGAACTCATCCGCGATGTCCGCGGTCTGGGCGAGCATCACCCGGTGGACCGTGTGGCCCTTGATGTCCATGCCGAGGATCTGGCCGGCGAGCTGCTCGGCCTCTTCCGCGGTCTCGGCGAGCTTGACGCCGCCGGCCTTGCCGCGGCCGCCGACCTTCACCTGAGCCTTGACGACCACGCGGCCGCCCAGCTTCTCGGCCGCGGCGCGCGCCTCGGCGGGGGTGTGCGCGACCATGCCGCCCAGCACCGGTACGCCGTGCTTGGCGAACAGGTCGCGCGCCTGGTACTCGAACAGGTCCACGGGGCGGCCTCACTTCACGAAAAATGGTGGCAAATCCGCCGGTGAGACTAGCCGTCAGCCTGAGTGGACTCCCAATCGAGGGCGCTCACAACGGAAGGCCGGTCCCGTCGAGGGGCCGGCCTTCTCGATCCACGAGCGACGCTTGGGCGGGGAGGAGTCCCATTGCCCCGGACCGCCGTACTCGGCATCCCGGGCGAAGGTTCAGTGGCGGGCTGAGCCTCCCCGCGCCGCCAGATTCGTCCGGTCCTGACCGGTGGTCAAGACGCACCGCCAAGTCCATGGCCATTCCACAGCTTTCCTGGCGCACCGGACCTCTCGGGCGGGCGGCAAAGCCCGGGTCTCGGCGGGCCTTGGATCGGGGATGGGACGGGGCGCCGCGGCCACCACGGACCGCAACCGGGCGGGTACGGAGGGCCGAGGCTGATCACGAACGGTCACGATCCGTGTAACCCGGAGGGCGGTAGCGCGGCGTGTCGGATCATGGCCATTTTTCCTATTCCGCGTGCCATGTCCACACCACAGCGTGACGACTGTTGTCCCTCTGATCACGCTTGGCAACACCTGCCACAGGGCGTCGTCACTTTGAGCGTTCTTTGCCGGGCGGGCGTGGGTGCATGACTCCCGGACCGTTACCGTTCGGGGCTGCTGCTGTCCTAATGCTGTCCGACAACCGAGTGACCAGGAGATGCCTCCGTGGCCAACGGCCGACATGCGCGTGGTGCTGAGCACCCCAACGCGCAGCTCGACCCAGGTGCCCCGGCCGAGGTCTCGGTGGACGCGCCCGAAATGCCCGTTACGACCGGACGCCGTCGTCGGGTGAGCGAGGCGCCCGCACCTCCCGTCGCTGTGGAAATGCCCCGCCAGACGCCCCAGGAAACCGACGGGAGCGTCGCGACCGGCCCCGGCCGCCGTCGCCGCCCGGCCGTCGAGGCTCCGGCAGCGGTCATCCCCGCTCCGACCGGCCGCCGTCGCCGCGTCGACGCCGCCGAGCCCGTGGGAGCGGAGTCCATCGCCGCCCCGGTCGAGGCGCCGCAGATACCCGCCGGAACCGGCCGCCGGCGCCGGGCCCCCGAGGCCCTTCCCGAGCAGGCACCGCGTGTCGACGCAGCCCCCCGCGCCGAGACGCCCACCCCGGCCCCCACCGTCATCGCCACGCCGATCGTCGAGGTCGTCGAGCCGGTCGCCGAGGTCGTCGAGCCGGTCGCCGAGGTTGCCGCCACGGTCACCGAGCTGGCGCCCCGCTCGCACCGCCGCGCCGCTGCCAAGCCGACCGCCGCCAAGCCCGCCGCCGCCAGGCCCCGCCGCCGGTCACGCGGCCCGCGCCTCCGGCGGCCACGCCGGCGCGAAGCGCAAGGTCGTCGCCCTTCCGGCCGGCACCCCGAGCGGCACCGCGCTGATCGCGGGCGCTGCCGCGGTCGCGGTCGCCGCCGTCGGCGCGATCGGCGCCGCGAACTCCGACACCGACCTGGCCCCCACCGCCGCCTCGATGTCCGGCGCTTCGGCGATCGGCCTGAGCGAGGGCGGCGCGCTCGTCGACTCCCCCTCCGTCGACCGCGAGCAGGCCCGCGCCAGCCGCGAGCGCGCGCGCGACGCCCTGGCCGACCGCATCGCCGCCGCCGCCGAGCTGCAGAAGAAGCAGGAGGCCGCCGCCCGCGCGCTGGCCGCCGCCAAGGCCCGCGCCCAGCAGCTCGCGCTGATCGCGAAGGACTACAGCCTCCCGGTCAGCGGCTACCACCTGACCGCCGGCTTCGGCGAGGGCGGCTACCGCTGGTCCAACGGCCACACCGGACTGGACTTCGCCTGCGCCTACGGCACCCCGATCCGCGCGGTCGCCGCCGGCACCGTCATCTTCTCCGGCTACGACGGCTCCTACGGCTGGAAGACGATCATCCGGCACACCGACGGGACCGAGAGCTGGTACGCCCACCAGTCGCAGATCCTGGTCCGCCGCGGCCAGGTCGTGGCCGGCCAGATCATCGGCCGGGTCGGCATGACCGGCAACACCTCGGGCCCGCACCTGCACCTGGAGATCCGGTCCAACGACACCCCGATCAACCCGATGACCTGGCTGCGCGCGCACGGCCTGCGCCCCTAGTCACCCCACTGCACGAAAAGGCCCCCGGCGTCGCCGGGGGCCTTTTCCGTTGTATGCGTGGTTTGTGACGATTCGTCAGGATTCCCACACCGGGACGTCGGCGTGGGCGTGGCTGCCGCCGCTGACCGTCTCGTGCACCCAGGTCTGCACCGCCGCGAAGGAGTCCTGCGAGGTGTACACCGCGTTGATGGCGTGCCCGGTGCCCTCGATGATGTGCGCGTCGATGGACGGGACGGCCGAGCCGAGTTGCGGACCCTCGCTGGCGATCAGGTGCTCGGCGGTGTCGCACGGGGCACCCAGGTCGCCGGGGTCCAGGGAGCAGAAGATGGCGTCCTTGGAGCCGATCAGCAGGAACACAGGCGCCCGGATGTCCAACGGGGTGCGCATGATGAACGGATAGTTGTTCAGCTCGGAGAAGGTGACCGTGCCCTTGATGGCCTCGTCGGCGGCCAGCACCCGCGGGTCGTAGTTGCTGTCCGGGGCGTAATACGGGTCGGCCCGGGTCCCGGGCCGGATCGTCAGGTAACCGGGGTCGTAGGCCTGGGAGCTGTAGGCCGGGTCGAGGAAGGACGGGTACAGCGGCGCCGAGACCCGCAGCGGCGTCTGGATCTCGCGCACGTTGTGGGTCGCCCCGGTCAGCACGACCGCGTCGACCTCGGGGTTGTTCGACGCGACGAACCAACTGGTCATCGACCCGTAGGAGTGACCGACCAGGACGACCTTCTGCACCGGCACGTTCTGCACCGGGGCGGCGATCTTGCCTCCGCGCAGCTCATGGATCAGCGCGCGCACCGCGGCGGCATTGGAATTGATGTCGACCTGGTAGCTCGGCGGGTGCGTGCTCTCGCCTGAGCCGAGCCGGTCGATCGCCAGCGTTGCGTAGCCCGCCTTGGTCGCCGCGGCCTCCCAGGAATACCGCTCGGTCCCGTCCGGGTCCGGGATGTTCCAGTAGCGGTGGTCGTAGGTGATGCCGTGCACCAGCACCTGGACCGTCGATGACGGCTTGGCCTTGGGTTGGCAGAAGCGGACGAAGATCTGCTGGTTGGTCAGCGTGTTCGCCTTGAGGAAGGACTCCCCGGGCACCAGCGGCGCGGACTCGAAGTTCACCGGCACCTTGCTCTCGGTGCAGACCCGCTCGGTGCTCGCGGACGTCTTGGGCGGCCCGGTGGCCAGCGCGGCGTGGGCCGGCACCGCGGTCGCCAGCAGGGTCACGGCCAGCACGGTTAGCGCGGCACGACGGGGCAGGGGTGAACTCATGGAGCCTCGCTCGGCAGGGCGCGCTACTTGCCGGGGGACAGGAGCGCGTTGTCTTCGGAGGCTAAGGGGAACCTGAGAAACGGTCAATGACGCCGGAAGGGGCACCCCCAGCCCCCGGGGATCGGACCCCGAGCGCGCTGCCCGTGGACGGTTTGTAAGTTAGGTAAGGCATCCCTGACCTAACTTCTGGAGCTTCTGTGCACGTGCGCACGCTCGCCGCGGCCCTGGCCGTTGCTGTCCTCCCCCTGGCCGCTTGCGCCGACGAGGACTCCCCGTCCTCGTCCGCCTCGGTTGCGACCGACGCGACGCCGTCCGCCTCGGCCACTGCGGCCGCCGGCACCCGCACGGTCGCGCACGCGAAGGGCGAAACCGCCGTGCCGGTCGCGCCCCAGCGCATCGTCACCCTCGACTCGCCCCTGCTCGACGCGGCGATCTTCCTCGGCCTCACGCCGGTCGGAGCCGTCCGCACCAGCGTCGACACCGGGCTTCCGGACTACCTGTCCGACCAGACCGAGGGCGTCGAGATCGTCGGGGAGATCGCCAGCCCCAACTTCGAAGCGATCGCCGCCCTGAATCCCGATCTGATCCTGTCCACGACCCTGCGTGATGACGCCGTCTTCGACAAGCTGAGCGCCATCGCCCCGACCGTCTTCGCCGCCGGGCCGGGAACGGCCTGGCGGGAGGACTTCCTGCTCGTCGGCGACGCTCTCAACCGCGCCGACCAGGCGCGCGTCGCGCTCGCCGATTTCGACGACCGCGCGGAGGACTTGGGCGAATCGCTCGACCTCGCGGGGGCGAGCGCGGCGATCATGCGGTTCCTGCCCGACGAGACGCGCGCCTACGGGCCGGACAGCTTCTCCGGCAGCGTGCTGCGAGCGGTCGGGCTGACCGCCCCGGAGCTCGACTACGACGACTTCGCGATCGCCTACCTGAGCGCGGAAGAGATCTCGCGCGCCGACGCGGACATCCTCTTCGCCACCACCTACGGCGAAGCGGACGAGACCACGCGCGGCACCGTCACGCCGCTGTGGGGCCGGCTGCGCGCGGTGCAGAACGGCTGCCAGTTCGACGTCGAGGACGACACCTGGATGGTCGGCATCGGCCTGATCGGGGCCCAGGCGATCCTCGATGATCTGGAGCGCGTGCTCGGCGACGGAGAGTGCGGCGGGAGCGGTGACGCCGGGGAGGACGCGGAGGAGTCCGCGTCGCCGTCGACCTGAGCCGTCAGAGCTTCTCGACCGGCGCGTAGCGCAGCAGCAGTCGCTTGGGCGCGCCGTCCCCGAAATCGATCGTCGCCTCGGCCTTGTCGGCCATCCCCGCCGTGGCGACGACGGTGCCCAGACCGAAGGTGTCGTGGGTGACCCGGTCCCCGACCGAGAGCGCGACGATCGGCTTGCTCGGGCCCGCCTGCGCGCGGCCCATCGGCCGCGCCTGGCGCGGGCCCTGGGCGAGCGCCTGCAGCGGAGTCCGGGTCGCGGTGCGCCGCCAGTCCATCAGGGAATCCGGGATCTCCTCGACGAAGCGCGACGGCGGGTACCACTGCGGCGCCCCCCACGCGCTGCGCACCTCGGCCCGGGTCACGTAGAGCCGCTCCTGCGCACGGGTGATGCCGACGTAGGCGAGGCGCCGTTCCTCGGCGAGTTCGACGGGGTCGCCGAGCGATCGCATGTGCGGGAAGATCCCGTCCTCGCAGCCGGTCAGGAACACCACCGGGAACTCCAGGCCCTTCGCGGTGTGCAGCGTCATCAGCGTGACCTGCCCGCCGTTCTCGCCCTCGGGGTCGTCGGGGTCGGGCAACTGGTCGGAGTCGGCGACCAGCGCCACCCGCTCCAGGAACCCGGCGACCGTCCCGTCCGGGTTGGCCTCCTCGTACTCGCGGGCCACCGCGACGAGCTCGCCGAGGTTCTCGATCCGGGTCTCGTCCTGCGGGTCGGTGGAGACCTCCAGCTCGTGCAGGTACCCGGTCTGCTCGAGGATCGCCTCCAGCACCGTGGAGGGCCCGGTGCCGGCCTCGACCAAGGTCGCGAGCGACTCGATCAGGTCGTTGAAGGCCTTGACCTGGGTGAGCGAGCGGGTCGCGATGCCGTAGGCCTCCTCGCAGCGGCGTAGCGCCGCCGGGAAGGAGATCCGCTCCCGGCTCGCAAGGGCGTCGATGCACGCCTCGGCCCGGTCCCCGATCCCGCGCTTGGGGACGTTGAGGATGCGGCGCAGGCTGACCACGTCCTCCGGGTTCGCCAGCAGGCGCAGGTAGGCCAGCGCGTCACGGACCTCCTTGCGCTCGTAGAAGCGCACGCCACCGACGACGCGGTAGGGCATGCCGACCCGGATGAAGACCTCCTCGAAGACGCGGGAGGCGGCGTTGGTCCGGTAGAACACCGCGACGTCGCTCGGCTTGGCCAGACCGGCGTCGGAGAGCCGGTCGACCTCGGCGGCCACGAACGAGGCCTCCTCGTGCTCGTCCCCGGCGACCCAGCCGACGATCTTCTCCCCGTCGCCGGAGTCGGTCCACAGGTTCTTCGGCTTGCGGTCCGGGTTGCGCGCGATCACCGCGTTGGCCGCGGACAGGATGGTCTGGGTGGAGCGGTAGTTCTGCTCGAGGAGGACCACCTTGGCGTCCGGGTAGTCCTGCTCGAACTCGGCGATGTTGCGGATGGTCGCGCCGCGGAAGGCGTAGATCGACTGGTCGGAGTCGCCGACCACGCACAGTTCGGCGGGCGGCAGTTCTGACGGTGCGTCACGTCCGTCGATGACCTCGGTGCCGCCGACCAGCTCCCGCACCAGCACGTACTGGGCGTGGTTGGTGTCCTGGTACTCGTCGACCAGCACGTGGCGGAACCGGCGCCGGTAGTGCTCGGCCACGTCCGGGAAGGCCTGCAGCAGGTTGACCGTGGTCATGATCAGGTCGTCGAAGTCGAGCGCGTTGGCGGCTCGCAGCCGCTCCTGGTACATCTGGTAGCACTCGGCGTAGGTCGTCTCCACCGGACCGCTCGCGCGGGCGGCGAATGCGTCCGGATCGACCAGCTCGTCCTTCAGCTTGCTGATCGCGTTGGAGATGGCGCGCGGGGTGAACCGCTTCGGGTCCAGGTTCAGGTCGCGCACGACCATCCGCATCAGCCGCTGCTGATCGGTGTCGTCGTACACCGAGAACCCGGAGGTGAACCCGAGCCGCTTGGCCTCGAAGCGCAGGATCCGCAAGCAGGCCGAGTGGAACGTGGAGACCCAGTGCGGCGCGGCCGAGCCGACCGCCTCGGCCACCCGGTGCTTCATCTCGCCGGCGGCCTTGTTGGTGAAGGTGATCGCGAGGATCTGCGAGGGCCGCACCTTGCGCACGGTGATCAGGTAGGCGATCCGCCGGGTCAGCACCCGGGTCTTGCCCGACCCGGCGCCCGCGACGATCAGCAGCGGGCCGCCGGAATGCTCCACCGCCGCGCGCTGGGCCGGATTCAGCCCGTCGAGGAGCTCCTCCGCGCTGAGCGCGGGCGTGTGCCTGGCGGGCGTGGTCCCGGCCGGCTCCGGCTCGGCCACGGGCGCTGCCGGGACGCGCGGTATCGGCCCTGCCTGAGCCGGGCATCGGGAGGTCGTCGAAGAGCGTGTCCATGCTGAGCCGAGTCTAGGCGGCGCCGAGACCGATGGTCATTTTTACGTCCAGGCGTACGCGATCACGGCGTTGGCCGCCGCCAGCGCGAAGGCGCCGTAGAACAGCCCGGGCGGGAGCGGGTCGCGCTTGCGGGTGGCGTGCACGAGGCCGGTCACCGCGAGGGCGATCAGCAGCTTCACCGCGACCTTGGCGTGGTCGAGGTCGCGGTCGTCGGCCTCGTTGACCCCGACCAGCAGCAGCCCGGTGACGAGCTGGATGCCGACCATGTGGAAGATCACCGGCGAGAACCGCCGGGTGCCGCCCATGAGTTCGAGGCCGAATCCGCCGAGCAGGACGGCCATGCCCCCGACATGCAGGACCAACAGGAACATCCGCAGCGCGTCCACGGACGGCGACTCTAGATCAGGCGCCGTTCGCTGGCCCACCGGGACAGCTCGTGGCGGTTGGAGAGCTGCAGTTTGCGCAGCACCGCGGAGACGTGGCTCTCGACCGTGCGGTCGGAGATGAACAGGTCGCGGGCGATCTCGCGGTAGGTGTAGCCGCGGGCGATCAGGCGCAGCACCTCGCGCTCCCGGGTGGTGAGCAGGTCCAGCTCGGGATCGACGGCCGGCGTGGGCCCGGCCGGCGCGCCCGGTCCGGCGAAGGCGTCGAGCACGAACCCGGCCAGCCGCGGGGAGAACACGGCGTCCCCGGCGGCCACCCGGCGGATCGCGTCGGCCAGTTCCGGCCCGGTGATCGACTTGGTGACGTAGCCGCGGGCGCCGGCCCGGATCACGCCGATCACGTCCTCGGCCGCGTCGGAGACGGACAGCGCGAGGAACCGGATCTCCGGGGCGGTGGCGAGCACCTCGCGCAGGACGGTGGCCCCGCCGCCACCGGGCAGGTGCACGTCGAGCAGCACGACGTCGGGGCGGTGCGCCAGCGTCGCGGCCACTGCGGACGCGACGTCTTCCGCCTCGGCCACCACGCGGATGCCGTCGGCACCGTCAACGGCGGCGGCGTCGAGCTCGGCCCGCACGCCGGTGCGGAACATCCGGTGGTCGTCGACCACGACCACGCGCAGCGGTCCGGTCACGGCTGCCCCATCCCCTGGCCCACCCTCAGCTCGATCTCCGTGCCCTCGGCCGGCGCGTGCTGCGGATCCGCGCCTGCCCGCCGTGACGTTCCATCCGCCCGACGATCGAGTGCCGGACGCCGGCCCGGTCCTCCGGAACGGCGGCCGGGTCGAAACCGTTGCCCCGGTCGCGCACGAACGCTGACACCGTCTCACCCTCGACCTCGAGGTACACGTCGACCAGGTCGACGCCGGCGTGGACCGAGGCGTTCACCATCGCCTCGCGGGCCGCCGCAAGCAGTGCCCGGCGTGCCTCGTCCAGCGGGACGTCTCCGACCGTCACGACCTCGACCGGGACCCCGTGCTGGTCCTCGACCTCGGCGGCAAGACGGCGCAGTTCCACCGCCAGGCTCTCGCCGCCGCCGGGACCGCCTCGATCGGACAGGGTGGCCTCGCCGTAGAGGAAGGCACGCAGGTCGCGTTCCTGGCCGCGCGCGAGCCGGGTCACCTCGCGCGGGTCGTGTGCCTGCCGCTGGATCAGCGCGAGGGTCTGGAGCACCGAGTCGTGCAGATGCGCGGCCAGGTCGGCGTGCATCTGCGAGCGCATCCGCTCGGCCCGCTCGTCGGCCAGCGACCGCCAGGTCCGCAGGAGCCACGGCCCGATGATCAGGGCGGCCCCGCCGATCAGCACTGCCCCGCCGAACAGTCCGCGCCGGGCCGCGTCCGCGCCGCCGGCCAGGAGCAGGAAGGAGGCCAGCCCGAGCGCGACCAGCACCGCACCGGCCAGATAGCGGATGACCACGAGCGCCCGTCCCCGCCGGGGCGTGGCCGGTTCCCCGTCGGCCCGCGAGCGGTCCGCCTCGTCGACCTGCCACCACACCACGGCCAGGCCGGCGACGACGGCGAGCGCCGGCCAGAGCACCAGCCCGTCGACGCCGAGCCCGGTCTGCTGCACCGCGAGCACGGCGCCCAGCGCGACCGCGAGCAGGGCGACCAGTTGGCCGAGGGACTCCGGTTCCGGACCGCGCACCGGCAGCCGGCGCAGGCCGCGCCGGGAGGCCGCGGCCAGCCCAGGCGGCTCGGCGGGCGCGGCCGCCTGGGGCACCAGCACCCAGAACGCGCCGTAGAGCACGACGCCGAAGCCGGCCACCCCGGTCAGCACGGCGAACGCGATCCGGACGTGCAGCGGGTTCAGGCGCAGATGGTCGGCCAGGCCGCCGGCGACCCCGGCGACCAGCCTGTCCTCGCGCCGTCGGCGGTAGCGCGACCGCGGCGAACCGTCAGTCGCCGGACCCAGCTCGGCGACCGTGTCCAGGCCCAGACCGCGCACGTCCACAGCGTGATCGTCACACGCGGGGAGGGTCCGGGGCATCCGGGTGCGACCCCGAGTGCACGCTCCGGATCTCCGGGGCGGGTCCGGGCTCTTCCGGATACCCCGGGCCGCCGGGCGCGGACATCCTCATGGGTATGACAGAGCAACCAGGCCCACAGACTCCGTTCGGCGAGACCGGCCGGCCACCGGGTACCACCGCGACCGCCCCGCGACCGTCCACCACCCGCACGTTCCGCCGCAGCCGCACCGACCGCACTCTGGCCGGCGTCTGCGGCGGCATCGCCGAGTCGCTGGGGATGGACCCGGTGATCGTTCGCGTCCTGGTGGTCGTCCTCACCTTCTTCGGCGGCGCCGGAATCATCGTCTACGGCGCCTGCTGGATCCTGATGCCGGAGGACGACCGGGAGTCCTCCCTGGCCGAACGGGCGATCGCCCGCGGCGGGAGCAGCTCCTGGCCCGTGCTGGTCCTCGCCGGCGTGATCGGCCTCGCGGTCGTGCTCGGCGCCGGCTGGGTGATCGACGAGCGCGGCGTGCTGCTCATCGCGCTGGTCGTGATCGCCGCGATCCTGCTGGCCCGACGGGACTCCGAGCAGGGCGCCACCGTGTCTCCGGCCACCACCTCTCCCCAAACCGAGCCTCCAGGAGCCGAGCCTTCCGCGACCGCCCCGCCCACGACGTGGTCCTCGGATCCTGAGCCGTCGGAGTGGTCGTCGACGGGATCGGGCTGGTCGGCCCAGCCGGCGGCGCCGCAGTGGACCCCGTCGTCCTACGCCGCGACTGCTCCCCTGCCGCCCTTGCCGCCCGAGCCGCCGCGCCCCCGCTCGCTCCTCGGCCGGGTGACCTTCGCCCTGGTGCTGCTCGCGCTCGGGGTGCTGGCCACCGCCGACCTGGGCGGCGCGGACGTCCCCTCCGCCGCCTACCCGGCGCTGATCGTCGCCGGCGCCGGCCTCGGCCTGCTCGTCGGCACCCGGTACGGGCGGGGCCGGTGGCTGATTGCCCTCGGCGTGCTCGGCACCCTCGCGCTGCCCCCGGCCGTGTTCGCGGACTCCTACCGCGGCGACTGGGTCGACCAGAGTGAGCGCGCCATCGCACCGGCCGACGTCGGCCGGGATCGCGCCGGAGTACTCCTACCGCGGCGGCCAGGTGCGCCTGGACCTCTCCGGCGTCGACTTCACCGAACCAGGACGTGACCACCCGCATCGAGGTGGGTGCCGGGGACGTTGAGCTCATCCTCCCCGCGAACGTCGACGTCGTGACCGAGGTCGACCTCGGCATCGGGTCGGCCGAGGTGTTCGGCTCCGAGCACAACGGGTTCGGGGTCTCCACCGACGGCCGCGACGACGGCGGGGACGGGGTCGGCGGCGGCACGTTCACCGTCGAGATCGAGCAGGGCGTCGGGCACGTGGAGGTGCGTCGTGCATAAGCATGAGGTCGACGCGGTCTCCCTCACGTTCGGGCTGATCTTCCTCGGCATCGCCGACGCCTGGCTGATGTGCGAGGCCGGGGCGGCCGACGTCGCCGGCCTGCGGTGGTTCTTCCCGGTGCTGCTGCTGGGCGCCGGTGCCGCGGGCGTGGTCTCCTCACTGCGGCGCGGCCGACGCACCCGGGAGGACGCCTTCGACGAAGGCACGCCGCCGGAGTCGACCCTCGTGGACACCCCAGAGGGGCAGTCGTAGGTTCTAGGTCATGACCGTCCACGCCGTGCGCTCCCTGGGGCGCGCGGCGGAGGACGGTCATGACCATGTCGTCCCCCACGCGGACGGCAACGTGCTCGACGTCCTGATGCTGCAGTTCCACGTGATCTCGGCGGCGTTCTGGTTGCTGAGCTGCCTGCTGGTCGCGCTGATGGCGGTGCCGCTGCTGCGCCGGGTGCCCTCCGCCGGCTTCCTGCACGAACTGCAGGTCCGCCGCCAGCTGGTGACCGGCGTGCTGTGGGCGACGTTCGCGGTCACCCTCGGCACCGGCACCTACCTGCTGTTCAAGCAGGCGGCCTACGACCCGCCGTTCTCGGGCTCGGACTTCGACGAGCTGGAGGCGGTGCCCTACGGCCTGCCGTACTACTACGCGCTGTACGGCAAGATCGCGCTCTTCCTGGTGATGGGCGCGGCGTCGCTGATCCTGTCCATGGAGGCGAACCGCGCCGCGCAACGCTCCGAGGCGGACGGCGGCCCGGTCGAGGCCGCCGAGGGCTTCGATGAGCGCCAGGACTGGCTGGACGAGGAGGTCCTCCCGGAGGGCGTTCCTGTGGGCGTAGGTGCTCCCCTCGACGTCGAGCCCGTGGAGCCGGTCGAGATCAGCGCCGGCAGCACCCGCGTGGCCACCCGGCTCGCCGCGCCCCGGGCCTCGATCGCGAGCCTGTGGGCCTCGGTGGCGGTGCTCGGCGTCGGCGCCGGCGGGATCGGTTTCTGCGTCACGTTGATCAAGTACTTCCATGAGCTGGCCCGCGCCGCTGTGGTCTACGAGGAGCTGCGGCGGCGCTGACGCAGCGTTACTGGTGGTAAATCGGGAGTGCCCGGTCGGTCCCCGGCGTTACCGTGCGTAGGACCTCACGCCCGGAGGTCGGGTAGCGCTAGGGGCTCGGCATGAGCATGGAAATGACCGCGTGGTCGTCGATGTACCACGCGATGAACAACAACGAAGAGCGCCGCCCGTTCTCCCGGGCCACCGCCCGGCGGATCCTGACCTTCGCCCGCCCGCACAAGCGGGCCCTGATCTGTTTCGCCGTGCTCAGCGTCGTCGCCGCGGTGATGACCGTCGCGACGCCGCTGCTGGCCGGCTACGTGGTGGACGCGATCGTCAAGGGCAAGGCGACCTCGGTGGTGGTCGGGCTGGCAGTGGCCATCGCGGTCATCGCAGTGATCGACGCCGTCCTGAGCGTCGTCATCCGGCTGCTCTCCTCGCGGGTCGGCGAGGGCCTGATCCTCAACCTGCGCACCGCGGTCTTCGACCACGTTCAGCGGATGCCGGTCGCGTTCTTCACCCGCACCCGCACCGGCGCTCTCGTCAGCCGCCTCAACAACGACGTGATCGGCGCGCAGCGCGCCTTCTCCACCATCCTCTCCGGCGTCGTCGAGCAACCTCGTCACGCTGCTGCTCACGCTCGTCGTCATGGTCAGCATCTCCTGGCAGGTGACCCTGCTGGCGCTGGTGCTGCTGCCGATGTTCGTGATCCCGGCCCGCCGGGTCGGGCGCACGCTGGCCGACATGCAACGCGAGGCGGCCGCGCACAACGCCGCCATGTCGAACCAGATGACAGAGCGCTTCTCCGCCCCCGGCGCGACGCTGGTCAAGCTGTTCGGCCGACCCGACAACGAGTCCGCCGAGTTCGCCGCCCGGGCCGACCGGGTCCGCGACATCGGCGTGCGGACCGCGATGGCGCAGTGGATCTTCGTCACCGCGCTCACGCTGGTCTCGGCGCTCGCGCTCGCGTTGGTCTACGGCCTCGGCGGGTACTTCGCCCTCAAGGGCGACCTGGAAGCCGGAGCCGTGGTCACCCTCGCACTGCTGCTCACCCGGCTCTACGCGCCGCTGACCGCGCTGGCCTCCGCCCGGGTGGACGTGATGTCGGCCTTGGTGAGCTTCGAGCGGGTCTTCGAGGTCCTGGACCTGCGGCCGCTCATCGAGGAGCCGGACACCCCTGCCGCGATCCCGGACGGCCCGATCGGCGTCGAGTTCGAGCCACGTCTCCTTCGCGTACCCGTCCGCCGACAAGGTCTCCCTGGCCTCGCTCGAGGAGGTCGCGGCGCTCGACACCCGCGGCGGCGTCGAGGTCCTGCATGACGTCTCCTTCTGCGTCACGCCGGGTCGGATGGTCGCGCTGGTCGGCACCTCCGGCGCGGGCAAGTCGACCATGGCCTCCCTGGTACCGCGGCTCTACGACGTCGACGCCGGCGCCGTCCGGATCGGCGGGGTGGACGTGCGCGACCTGTCCTTCGCCGACCTGCGCGAGGCGATCGGCCTGGTCACCCAGGACGGGCACCTCTTCCACGACAGCATCCGGGGCAACCTGCTGCTGGCCCGCCCCGAGGCCACCGAGGAGGAGCTCTACGACGCGCTGCGCCGGGCCCGCCTCGCGGACATGATCGCCTCGCTGCCCGACGGACTGGACACGGTCGTCGGCGAACGGGGTTACCGGCTGTCCGGCGGCGAACGCCAGCGGCTGACCATCGCGCGGCTGCTGCTGGTCAAGCCGCGCGTCGTCATCCTCGACGAGGCGACCGCGCACCTGGACTCCACGTCGGAGGCGGCCGTACAGGCCGCGCTCGGCGAAGCTCTGGCCGGGCGCACCGCGATCGTCATCGCGCACCGCCTGTCCACGATCCGCGCGGCCGACGAGATCCTCGTCATCGAGGACGGGCGGATCCTCGAGCGCGGCGCGCACAGCGCCCTGCTCGCCGCCGGCGGCCGCTACGCCGAGCTGTACCGGACCCAGTTCGCCGACCAGGCCGCGTAGCCCCGGCTCGTTAACGGCGAGAGGGTCACCGCCCCCCGCGGTGACCCCCTGGCCGAAATCAGTTTGTTCAGCCGATCTTGGCGACCTCGCGGCGCCGGGCGATCGGGCGGCCGGTGCCGACAGCGGCGACCGGGACCGTCCGCTGCACCGGGATGACCGCGGTGGCAACCGCGACCTCGGGCTTGCGGCCGACCATGCGACTGACGTTCACGACGCCGTGGACGGTGCCGACGACGGTCTTGCGGGCCCCGCTGAACAGCGCGGCGGTCACGTTGTAGGCCACGAAGAGGCTCAGCACGACGATCAGGATGGCGCCACCCTGCAGCACCAGCGTGTTGTTGTCGTGGACGGTGCCGTCCTCCGTCGCGAAGGCGTTCCAACCGTCGATGATCTTCTGGATGGTGCCCATGACCTGTCTCCTGCGTGACCTGCCGACTGTCTGCCGGCGAATGTCACTGTGACGAGGCCTGTAGCAGGGCGGTTCCGTTCTCGTCCGCGAACTGTCTCAATGTCCTGGTTTGCCCTCATCCGTTCGTACGATGACGGGAAGGTAAGGGCGGCCCAGGCGCGTCACCTACGCTCGGCTGGGTGATCGCCGGACGCCGGATCTGGAGCCCCGTCTTGGCCGCGACCCTCGCAGCGGCCCTCGTTCCGGGCATGATCCCCGCAGACGCCGCGGCCGAGCGGCCCGACTACGTCTTTCCGTTGTCCTGCGCCGACGTGCGGTACTCCGGTAGCCATCACGACTACCCCGCCACCGACATGTTCGCGCGCGTGGGCTGCCCGTTTGTCGCGCCTGTGGACGGCGTGGTCGACGAGGTCTCCCGTAAGGACCGTTGGCAATCCCGCACCGACCGCGGCGCTGACCGCGGCGGACGGTTCGTCTCGATCGTGGGCGTCGACGGCGTGCGTTACTACGGCTCGCATCTGTCTTCGGTCGAGGCCGACATCGAGCCGGGCACTGCGGTCGCCGCCGGGCAGCGTCTCGGCAAGGTCGGCACCAGCGGCAACGCCCGCCACACTGCGTCGCACCTGCATTTCGGTATCAGCCGGCCGACCGGGCCGGGCAACTGGAAGGTCCGCCGGGGTGAGATCTGGCCCGCGCCCTATCTGGACGCCTGGCGGCGAGGCCGGGACAAGTCGCCGGCCAGCGCGGACGGGCCTAGGCGAGGCTGACGTTCACTCCCACTCGATGGTGCCGGGCGGCTTGCTGGTGACGTCGAGGACGACCCGGTTGATCTCGCGGACCTCGTTGGTGATCCGGGTGGAGATCTTGGCCAGCACCTCGTAGGGCACCCGGGACCAGTCCGCAGTCATCGCGTCCTCGCTCGAGACCGGGCGCAGCACGACCGGGTGTCCGTAGGTGCGGCCGTCGCCCTGCACGCCGACCGAGCGGACGTCGGCGAGCAGGACGACCGGGCACTGCCAGATGTCGCGGTCCAGCCCGGCCAGGGTGAGTTCCTCGCGCGCGATCGCGTCCGCCTCGCGCAGGATGTCGAGCCGCTCGGCGTCGACGGCGCCGATGATGCGGATGCCCAGGCCGGGACCGGGGAACGGCTGGCGCCAGACGATCTCCTGCGGCAGGCCGAGCTCCTCGCCGACGCGGCGCACCTCGTCCTTGAACAACGCGCGCAGCGGCTCGATCAACGAGAACTGCAGGTCGTCCGGGAGCCCGCCGACGTTGTGGTGGCTCTTGATGTTCGCCGCGCCCTCACCGCCGCCGGACTCCACGACGTCCGGGTACAGCGTGCCCTGCACCAGGAAGTCGACGGTCTCGCCGTGCTCGCCGGCGTCGGCGACGACCTCGCGGGCGGCCTGTTCGAAGACCCGGATGAACTCGCGGCCGATGATCTTGCGCTTCTCCTCCGGGTCGGTGACGCCGGAGAGCGCGTCGAGGAAGCGCTTCTGCGCGTCGACGACCTTGAGCGAAACACCGGTGGAGGCGACGAAGTCGTTCTCGACCTGCTCGGCCTCACCCTTGCGCAGCAGCCCGTGGTCGACGAACACGCACGTGAGCTGGTCGCCGACCGCGCGCTGCACCAGCGCCGCGGCGACCGCGGAGTCGACCCCGCCGGACAGGCCGCAGACGAGACGGCCCTTGCCGACCTTCTCGCGGATCGCCGTCACCGTCTCCTCGACGATGTTCACCATCGTCCAGGTCGGCCGGATGCCGGCCACCTCGTGCAGGAAGCGCTCGAGCACGGCCTGGCCGTGGGCGGTGTGCACGACCTCGGGGTGGTACTGCACGCCGGCCAGCCGCCGGGCCCGGTCCTCGAACGCGGCCACCGGCGCACCGGCCGAGCTGGCCAGGACGTCGAAGCCGGCCGGCGCCGAGTGCACCGCGTCGCCGTGGCTCATCCAGACCGTCTGGTCCGCGGGCTGGCCGGCGAGCAGGTCGCCGGCCGCGGTGACGGTGAGCGCGGTGCCGCCGAACTCCGACAGGCCGGTGCGCGCCACCGTGCCGCCGAGGGCCTGGGCCATCGCCTGGAAGCCGTAGCAGATGCCGAACACCGGGACGCCGGCGTCGAACAGCGCGGGATCGACGCTCGGGGCACCCTCGGCGTACACCGAGGACGGTCCCCCGGAGAGCACGATGGCTGCCGGGTTCTTCGCGAGCATCGCGGCCACCGGCATCGAGTGCGGCACGATCTCGGAGTACACCCGCGCCTCGCGGACCCGGCGCGCGATCAGCTGCGCGTACTGGGCGCCGTAATCGACCACCAGGACCGGACGTTCCGCCACACCGATCGAGTCGTCCACCCCTGCCAATCCCTTCGCAGGCCCACGAATCGGGCTCAGTGCGATCCTTCCACAGCCCGCGCAGCACGCCGCCTGGACCGGAACGCGACCACGACCACACCAGCGATCACGACCGCGGCCGCAGCGACGACGGCGCCGTTGCCCAGTTGGGCGACCCAGGTGTTGAACCGGCCGGCAACCTCACCGCCGATGAAGTCCACGACTGGGTCGTCCGGGTCCGCGCCGCGCTCGACCCGGATCTCGAAGTACCCGTAGTAGGCGACGTACGCCCCGGCCAGAGCGGCCAGCCCGCCGGCGACGACGTTGACGTAGGGCAGCACCCGCCGGATCGCGCCGAGCATCCCCTGCCGGGCGGTCGCGACGATCACCGTGATCACCACCAGCACCGAGGCCATGCCGGCGGTGTAGGCGCCGAAGACCAGCAGCCCGCTGCCGGCGCCGGAGTCGGAGAAGGTCGAGACGACCGCGACCAGGAACGCCGGGATGGTGCAGGACAGCGAGACGGTGGCGTAGGAGACGCCGAACAGAAACATCGCGGCCGGCCCGGTGCCTTCGCCGACCCGGCGCACCGCAGGCAACCGGAGCTTCGGGGTCCAGCCGCGCATCATCGCGATCCCGGCCGGAACCAGCGCTGCGCCGATCACCAACGAGATCCACGGCGTCCACTCCTGGACGGTGAACGCGGTCTGCGAGATCAGCAGCCCGGCGACCCCGAACACAAGGACGAAACCGGCCGCGACCGACGCCGCCACCAGCGCGGCCCGACTCGTGGCGCGAACGGCACCGTCGGGCCGCTCCTCCGCGTCACCCGCGAGGAACAGCGAGAGGTAGGCCGGCAGCAGCGCGAAGCCGCACGGGTTGAAGGCCGCCACCGTGCCGGCGCTGAACGCGAAGCCGACCGGGGCGTCGAGCACGAGCTTTTCGCCGCGCCGGTCAGGCGGCCGCGAGACCGGCAGCCTTGAGAATGGCGTCGGCGTCGAAGTTACGGAACCAGGTCCTGGTGACCTTGCCCGTCGCCGTCGAGGACGACCACGGTCGGCTGGTTGGTCACCTTGTAGTGCACCCAGGATTTCCCGGACGCGTCCCAGACCATCTCCAGCTTCTGGGTACTGGTGTCGGCCAGGAAGTCGACGGCCTGGTCGAGGTCGTCCTGCGCGCCGAGTCCGAGGATCTGGATCTGGTCGCCGTAGGCCTTCTGGAATGCGAGCAGATCCGGCGCCTCGGCGCGGCAGAACGTGCAGTGCGGGGCCCAGAACCACAGCAGCGTCGGCTTGCCGGCTACGGCCAGCGAGCGCAGGGAGACCGTCTTCCCGCTGGCGACCCGCACCACCTGCAGGTCGGGCAGCGCCAGGTTTCCGGACGTGCTGGTCCCGCCGGTCACGGCGGCTCCGGCCCGCCCGGTGCCCGGGTCCTCCACGGTCGCCGCAGCGGCCGGCAGGTCCGCGGCCAGCCTGGTCCGCATCATCGCCGCCGCCGCACGCCGGACAGTGCCAGCGCCGCGACCACCGCCGCCGCGCCGAGCCGTACCGCCCGCATCCGCAGACCCATCGATCGCTCCTCTTCGTCTGACGTCGGAGCCTATGTGCCCTGCGATTGCGAATTCCTGACGATCGTGACCTTTTCGGCGCTCCGGCTCGTTGAAATGATCACGATCGCCGGCAGCGGCGCCCCTGGGTGTCGCCCGGCGACCGGTGGCGAGAGCAGCTCGCGCGCAGCGCCCTCAGCGCCGCGCGGTCACGAGCGCCCGCCGCCGCAAAGAGGTGCTCGGCCCCGACCAAACCCGGGGCCGGGCACCTCGCACTTTCCGCGTAGTCCTGGGGTGACACCCTGAACTTCCTCGATCAGGGCGCGAGGTCGTCGGTGCCCTCGGACCGGTTGACGGCGCCACCGCCGTCGGCGGCCAGCCGATGCGGAGTGCTGACCCATGTGTTCGATCTCGGCGCAGGTAAACAACGCCAGCGACATCTGCCCGCCTTGACATGTGACCTTTTGGTCACCTATTCTCGGGTCGTGAACGACGACGAGTTGGGCGGTGTCTTCAAGGCACTGGCCGACCCGACCCGCCGCTTCCTGCTCGACCTCCTGTTCGCGCGTGACGGCCGCACGCTCACCGAGCTGGAGTCCGAACTGGAGATGACCCGCTTCGGCGTCATGAAGCACCTCAAGGTGCTGGAGGACGCCAACCTCGTGGTGACGTCAGCGATCAGGCCGGGAGAAGTTGCACTTCCTCAACCCGGTGCCGATCCGCCAGATCCACGACCGCTGGATCGACAAGTACACGCAGTCGCGAGTGTCCGCGCTGCTCGACCTCAAGACCTCACTGGAGCGACCCTCATGACCACTGCATCCGCCACGACCGGCGTGTTCAAGGTCTACATCCGCAGCACACCCGAGGCCATCTGGCAGGCCATCACCGACCCCGAGTGGACCGTGAAGTACGGCTACGGCGGCTACGTGAGCTACGACCAGCGCCCCGGCGGCGCCTACTCGGTCAAGCCCGACGAGGCGATGCTCGCCGCCGGCAAGGAGATGGGCTTCGCGATCCCGGACGTCATCGTCGACGGTGAGGTTCTCGAGTCCAATCCGTACAAGGTGCTCAAGCAGACCTGGCGGATGATCATGGACGAGACCACCTTCAGCGAGGGCTTCACGACCCTCACCTACGAGATCGAGCAACTCTCCGGCGGCTACTGCTCGCTGACACTCATCCACGAGTGCCCGAGCCGCCCCGGCGACGCTGGCGATGGTCAGCGGCCTGAACGAGGCCCCGCCGGACCAGGGTGGCGGCGGCTGGCCGTGGATCCTCTCCGACCTCAAGTCGCTGTTGGAGACCGGCACCCGCATGTAGCCCTCACCGTTGCGTCCGAACAACCGAGCGCTATAGCTCACGGTTGTTCGGACGTTGCGGGTAACGGATGGGGACGATGTCCGGGGCGCCCATGCGGGCGGCGTCAGCGGTGTGGTCGTCGGGCTGGTCCTGGGACTCGCGCTCGGCGGCGACGCGGGCGGCGTAGTACTCGACCTCGACGGCGGTCTGCTCCGGCGTCCAGCCCAGCACGGGGGCCATCAGGGCGGCGCACTCCTGCGCCGCGCCCAGGCCGCGGTCGAAGGTCTCGACCGAGATGCGGGTGCGACGGGTCAGGATGTCGTCGAGGTGCCGAGCTCCTTCGTACATGACGGCGTGCACCACCTCGGCGCGCAGGTGCTCGTCCGCCCCGCCGATCGGCTCGCCCAGCGAGGGATCGGCGTCGGCGAGGGCGAGCACCTTGTCGATGTCGGAGCCGTAGCGGCGCAGCAGGTGCTCGACGCGGGCCACGTGCAGGCCGGCCGCGGTGGCGATGCGCTCGCGGGAGTTCCACGCCGCCTGGTAGCCGGACGCGCCGAGCAGCGGCACCCGCTCGGTGCACGACGGCGGTATCCGCGCGTCGAGGGCGTGCACCGCGGCGTCGACCGCGTCGCGCGCCATCACCCGGTAGGTCGTGTACTTGCCGCCGGCCACCACGACGAGCCCGGGCACAGGGTGCGCGACCACGTGCTCGCGCGAGAGCGCCGAGGTGTTCTCCGACTCCCCCGACAGCAACGGACGCAGGCCCGCGTAGACGCCCTGGACGTCCGCGCGCTGCAGCGGGGTGTTCAGCCACTTGTTGGCCTCGGCCAGCAGGAAGTCGATGTCGCCGCGGCTGGCCGCCGGGTGCGCCTTGTCCAGGGCCCAGTCGGTGTCGGTGGTTCCGACGATCCAGTGCCGCTTCCACGGGATGATGAACAGCACGCTGCGCTCGGTGCGGGTGATGATCCCGGTCGAGGAGTGGATCCGGTCCCGCGGCACGACCAGGTGCACGCCCTTGGACGCGCGGACGTGGAACTGCCCGCGCTCGCCGATCATCGCCTGGGTGTCGTCGGTCCACACCCCGGTCGCGTTGACGACCTGCTTCGCGCGGACCTTCCACTCCAGGCCGGACTCGGTGTCCCGCACCCGCGCCCCGACCACGCGCTCGCCCTCGCGCAGGAAGCCGATCACGCGCACCCGCGAGGCGCAATGCGCGCCGTAGGCGGCCGCGGTGCGGACCAGGTTCACCACGTAACGCGCGTCGTCGACCTGGGCGTCGTAGTACTGCACCGCCCCGACCAGCGCATCGGACTTCAGCGCCGGGGCCGCCTTCAGCGCCTGACGCCGCGTCAGATGCCGGTGCCGCGGCACGCCGGTCTTGCCGGGAGCAGCCGCGGCCAGCGCGTCGTAGAGCGCGATTCCGGCCCCGACGTAGGGGCGCTCCCAGTGCTTGGTCAGCGGGTACAGGAACGGCACGGGGCGCACCAGGTGCGGCGCGAGCTCGGTGAGCAGCAGGCTGCGTTCGGTGAGCGCCTCCCGGACCAGTCGGAAGTCGAGCATCTCCAGGTAGCGAAGTCCGCCGTGGATCAGCTTGCTGGAGCGACTGGAGGTGCCGGCGCCGAAGTCGCGGACGTCGACCAGCCCGACGTCCAACCCGCGCGTGACGGCGTCCAGCGCGGTGCCCGCGCCGACGATGCCGCCGCCGACGACGAGCAGGTCGAGCTCGCGCCCGGCCAGCGCCTGGCAGGCCGCCTCACGCTCGGCCGGCCCGAATGTCCCCGTCCCCACGTGATCAAGACTAGGTGGTGGAGGGCTTCAGCACGGCCCGAAGTGCGTCCGCCAGGGCAGCGACCGCGGAGGAGAAGGCGTGCTCGGCCGGGGCCGCGTACCCGATCACGAGTCCCGGACGCGAGGAATCGGCATCGATCCAGTGCCACCGCAGTCCGGAGACCCCGACGCCGCGCTCGGCCGCCGCGGCGAGCACGTCGGCCTCGGCAACCTCCTCGGGCAGGAGCAGCGCGACGTGCAGCCCGCTGGACCCCTCCGCCGCCGGGCGGACGGGCAGACCGGCGAGCGCGCCCAGCAGGGCCGCCCGGCGGCGGCGGTAGACGGCCCGGGTCCGGCGCACCTGCCGGTCGTAGCGGCCGGAGTCGAGCATCTCCGCGAGGATCAACTGGCCGAGCGCGGGCGGGCCCGTGCGGCTGCGCCGGGCGGCCGTCGCGACCGGTTCGACCAGGTGGGCCGGGAGCACGAGCCAGCCCATCGACACCGCGGGCGCGAGCGCCTTCGACGCCGTCCCGCCGTACACCACGTGATCGGGAGCCAACCCCTGCAAGGCGCCGACCGGCGTCGCCGCGAGCCGGAACTCCCCGTCGTAGTCGTCCTCGATCACCAGCAGATCGCGGCGAGCGGCGAGCGCGGCCCGCCGGGCCGGGGACATCGTCGTTCCCAACGGGTACTGGTGCGCCGGCGTGGTGACGACGGCCGGTGCGGTCACCGCATCCACGCACAGGCCGTGCTCGTCGACCGCGACCCCACCGACGCGCACGTGAGCCGCGAGCACGTCCCGGAACGGCGGCAGGTACGGGTCCTCCACCTGCACCTCGCGGACCCCGGCCCCGGTGAGCACCGAGCTGAGCAGGCCCAGACCCGCACCGAACCCGGACGTGACGACGATCCGCTCCGGGTCCGCGGCGACTCCGCGGGCCCTTCCGAGGTACCGGGCCAGCGCTTCCCGCAACGCCGGGTGACCGCGCACGTCGGGGTAGTCGAAATCCGCCGGTTCGGTCCGTGCCAGCACCGCACGGGTCGCAGCGACCCAGTCCTCCCGGGGGAACAACGCGGTGCACGGCCGGCCCGGACGCAGGTCCCACCGGGGAGCCTCCATGAACGCGGCCACTTCCGGCGGGTCGACCGGCAGAAACGCCTTCGAGCGCCGGGCCCCGCCGGGCCGGCGCGGCGGCAGGGCACCGGTTGCCACGCGGGTCGGCGTTCCCTGGGCCGAGGCCAGGTGCCCCTGTTCGACGAGGCGGCCGTAGGCGGCCGTCACCGTCCCCCTCGCGATCCCGAGGTCGGCGGCCAGGGCGCGGGTGGACGGGAGCACGGCTCCGGCCGGCAGGCGGCCGTCCGCGATCGCGGCCCGCAGCGCGCCGGCGACGCCCTCGATCAGACTCAGCGAGGGGTCGATCTCCAGGTGCAGATCGACCGAACTGGACCAAGATCTTGGCATGGAACTGGACCATACAGGTGAGCCAGTTGCGACCTAGGCTCAGGCCATGACCACCACAGACACCCACACCCGCGTTCAGCTCAGCGAGTTCTTCCCCGCCGCCCTCAGCGACCTGCTCCGGCTCGCCGGCACCACCCGCAGGGTCGCCACAGAAGCCGGCGTGGCCCCCGAACTGATCGAGCTGGTGAAGATCCGCGCCTCCCAGCTCAACAACTGCGCCTTCTGCGTCGACATGCACACCCGCGAGGCCCGCGCGGCGGGTGAGTCCGAGCGCCGGGTGAACCTGATCGCCGCCTGGCAGGAGACCGAGCTGTTCTCCACCACCGAGCGGGTCGCGCTCGAGCTCACCGAGACCCTGACCCGCCTGGCCGAGACCCGCGACCTCCCGCAGGACCTCTACGACCGCGCGCTGGCGGTGTTCACCGAGGAGCAGTACGCCGCCATCGTCCACAACATCGTGATGATCAACGTCTGGAACCGGCTCTCCGTCGCCAGTCACAAACCCCTTCCCGAATGAAACTGCCGGCATGACCGCCCACGCAGCGGCCCTGCGCGCCCTGCACGTGCCGGGCAGCCCGGTCCTGCTCCCGAACGCATGGGACGCGGACACCGCCGGGCTCGTCGTCGCCGCCGGTTTCCCGGTGGTGGCGACAAGTTCGGGCGCCGTCGCCGCTTCGCTCGGCCATCACGACCACCAGGGCGCTCCGGCCGAGGAGATGCTCGCCGCCGCCGCGCGCATCGCGGCCGCCGTCGACGTGCCGGTGACGGTCGACGCCGAGGCCGGGTACGGCCTGGAGCCGGCAGACCTGGTCGACCGCCTGCTCGCGATGGGCGCTGCCGGCTGCAACCTCGAGGACACCGACCACAGCACCGGCCGGCCGGGAGCGGTCGAGGTTCAGGCCGCATATCTGCGGGCGGCCCGGGCCGCGGCCGGCAGGAGCCTGGTGATCAACGCGCGGATCGACGTGTTCGTGGCGAGTTTCCCGGACCCGGCCGCCGACCAGAGCGAGCACCTGAACGAGGCCCTGGACCGTGCGGCGGCCTACCTCGACGCCGGCGCCGACTGCGTCTACCCGATCCTGCTGCGCTCGGCCGAGCTCGCCGAGGAGTTCATCGACTCCGTGCGGGCCCCGGTGAACCTGCTCGCACATCCGATGACCTTCGACCCCGCGGCCGCTCGCAAGGCCGGCGCGGCACGGGTGTCCCTGGGCACCGGCCTGTGGCGCGCCCAGCGGCTGTGGCTCGGCGAGCAGCTCGCCGAGCTCAGGCGCGGCAACCTGCCGAACTGACGCCCCGTCAATTATCGGGTCGATTCCCAGGCGGTCAGGGCGTGACGACGACCTCGACGCGCTGGAACTCCTTGAGCTCGGAGTATCCGGTGGTCGCCATCGCCCGGCGCAGCGCGCCGACCAGGTTCATCGAGCCGTCCGGCTGGCGCGCGGGGCCCTGCAGGATCTCCTCGAAGGTCCCGATCGTGCCGACGTGCATCCGGGTGCCGCGCGGCAGCGCGGCGTGGTGCGCCTCGGCACCCCAGTGCCAGCCCGCGCCGGGCGCCTCGACGGCGCGGGCCAGCGGCGAGCCGATCATCACCGCGTCGGCGCCGAGCGCGAGGGCCTTGGTGATCTCGCCGGAGGTGGTCATGCCGCCGTCGGCGATCACGTGCACGTACCGGCCGCCGGACTCGTCGAGGTAGTCGCGACGAGCGGCCGCGACGTCGGCGATCGCGGAGGCCATCGGCACCGAGATGCCGAGCACGTCGGAGGTGGTGTGCGCCGAGCCGCCACCGAAGCCGACCAGCACACCGGCGGCACCGGTGCGCATCAGGTGCAGCGCGGCCTGGTGCGTGGCGCACCCGCCGACGATCACCGGGACGTCGAGTTCGTAGATGAACTGCTTGAGGTTCAGCGGCTCGGCCCGGTGCGAGACGTGCTCGGCCGAGACCGTGGTGCCGCGGATGACGAACAGGTCGACGCCGGCGTCGACGACCGCGCGCCAGTACTGCGCGGTGCGCTGCGGCGAGAGCGCGGCGGCGACGGTGATGCCGGCGTCGCGCATGGTCTTGATCCGCGCGCCGATCAGCTCCTCCTTGATCGGCTCGGCGTAGATCTGCTGCAGGTGCGCGGTCGCCGCGTGGTCGGGCAGCTGCGCGATCTCGGCCAGCAGTGCGGCCGGGTCGTCGTAGCGGGTCCACAGACCTTCGAGGTCGAGCACGCCGAGCCCGCCGAGATTGCCGATCTCGATCGCGGTGTCCGGGGAGACCACCGAGTCCATCGGCGCGACCATCATCGGCAGGTCGAAGTGGTAGGCGTCGATCTGCCAGGCGACCGAGACCTCTTCGGGGTCACGGGTGCGCCGGCTCGGCACGATGGCGATCTGGTCGAAGCCGTACGCCACCCGGCCGCGCTTGCCGCGGCCGATCTCGATCTCGCTCAACGGGCTCACCTGCGAGTGGTAGTTCGGGCGCCTCGACGGTCATCTGCACGTCGTGGGCGTGGCTTTCCTTGAGTCCGGCCGCGGTGATCCGGACGAACCTGCCGCGCTCGTGCAGCTCGGACGATGGTGCCGGCGCCGACGTAGCCCATCGACGTGCGCAGCCCGCCGGCGAGCTGGTGCACGACCGCCTCCAGCGGACCGCGGTAGGGCACCTGGCCCTCGACGCCCTCGGGGACGAGCTTGTCGTCGGAGTGCACGTCGTCCTGGAAGTAGCGGTCCTTGGAGTAGGACCGGTTCGCGCCGCGGGTCTGCATCGCGCCGAGCGAACCCATGCCGCGGTAGGACTTGAACTGCTTGCCGTTGATGAACAGCAGCTCGCCCGGGCTCTCCTCGACACCGGCCAGCAGGCTGCCGAGCATCACGGTGTCCGCGCCCGCGACGATCGCCTTGGCGATGTCGCCGGAGTACTGCAGGCCACCGTCGCCGATCAGCGGGACGCCGGCCGGCCCGGCGGCCAGCGACGCCTCGTAGATCGCGGTCACCTGCGGGACGCCGACGCCGGCGACCACGCGGGTGGTGCAGATCGAGCCGGGGCCGATGCCGACCTTGATGCCGTCGGCGCCGGCGTCGATCAGCGCCTGCGCGCCCTCGCGGGTGGCGACGTTGCCGCCGATGACGTCGACCTCGGTGCCGTTCGCGTCGAACTCGCGGCGCAGCCGGGCGACCATCTCGAGCACCGCGCGGGAGTGCCCGTGCGCGGAGTCGACGACGACGAAGTCCACGCCGGCCTCGACCAGGGCCATGGCCCGCTTGTAGGAGTCCTCGCCGACCCCGACCGCGGCGCCGACCACGAGCCGGCCGGCGGCGTCCTTGGTGGCCTGCGGGTACTTCTCGGTCTTCGCGAAGTCCTTGACGGTGATCAGGCCCTTGAGCCGGCCGTTGTCGTCGACCAGCGGCAGCTTCTCGATCTTGTGCTGGCGCAGCAGGTTGAAGGCGACGTCGCGACCGGTGCCGACCGGGGCGGTGATCAGCGGCGCGACGGTCATCACGTCGCGCACCAGCTGGGAGGAGTCGCTCTCGAAGCGGATGTCGCGGTTGGTGACGATGCCGAGCAGCTTGCCCTCGCCGTCGACGACCGGGACGCCGGAGATGCGGTAGCGCCCGCACAGGGCGTCGACGTCGCCGATGGTGGCGTCGGGGCTGATCGTGATCGGCTGCGCGACCATGCCGGCCTCGGAGCGCTTGACCACGTCGACCTGCTCGGCCTGGTCGCTGATCGAGAGGTTGCGGTGCAGGACGCCCACGCCGCCCTGGCGGGCCATCGCGATCGCCATCCGGCCCTCGGTGACGGTGTCCATCGCCGAGGAGATCAGCGGCACCTTGAGGCGTGATGCGACGGGACAGCCGGCTGGTGGTGTCGACCTCGCTCGGCACCACGTCCGAGGCACCCGGCAGCAACAGCACGTCGTCGAAAGTCAGGCCCAGACGCGCGAACTTTTCCGGGTACACGGGTTCGGAGGTCACGTGGTGGGCACCTTCTCACTCGCTGCGGGGGGTGCCCTTCATGCTACCCGCGCATCGTGAGCGGGCCCGGCCACGCGGGCTGTGCGCTGGCTTACGTGCCGCTGGACTTATTTGCCGCCGAAGATGTCGTCGATGATCGGTGCCCAGGTGGGCTCGCGCATCTCCTCGACCGGGAGGTCCGGCAGCGGCTCGAGCTTCTGCTCGGCCCGGTTCGCGATCTGGTCCTTGGTCTGCTTGATGCCCGAGGACTCGTCGGTGACGGGAAGACCCGCCTCGTCATCCTGTCGCCCTTGTCGCCCTTGTCGCCGCCGACCAGACCCGGCTTGCCGTCGGGCCGCAGGACGTCGATCTTGCCGTCGCCCGGCTGCGCCGGGGCGTCCGCCTCGGTCTCGTCGAAGGCGCGGTGCCAGCGGTCGCGCAGCTCGATCAGGTCGCCGCGCAGTCCGGAGTACTGCAGCCGGGTCGGCCGCACCCTCGATGTCGGTGCGGGCCTTCTTCGAGCAGATCGCGCGCGCTGCGCAGGTCGGCGGCCGCGAGTGCCTTCTCGGCGTCGGCGAGAGTGTGGGAGACCCGCTCGGTGGGCGGACTGCTGCGGGGTGACCTGGTCGGACACCGAACTCATCACGCGGCGGATGCCGTCCAGCGGGCTGCCCTGGCCGCCGGCCGCGGCGGAGACGCCACCGAGCCCGAGCACCAGGGACCCGACGGTGACCACGGCGGCGGCGCGGTGCGCCACCAGGAACTTGCTGCGGCGATGCGTCGGCAGGTCGACCGGCTCGTCGATCGGAGGCGGCGCGACCATCGTCGCCACCGGCTGCGGCATCGGCACGTAGTCGGCCGCGTCATAGGGCTCGTCGGCGGTGAGCAGGCCGGTCAGCGGACCGGTGCGGGTGTCGACCTTGAGCGCGTACGCCGTCAGCAGACCCGCTACCACGTCGCCGGAGCCCCCCGCGGGCCGGCGCGCACCCAGCGCGTCGAGCAGAAGATCGTCGGCCTGCAAGGCCGCGAACTCCAGCTCTCCAGAATTCTCGTAGGACATCAGACCGTGGCCTCCTCGGCAGCAAGCACACGAAGTCGGTTCAGAGCGCGGTGCTGGGCGACCCGCACTGCGCCGGCAGTCATATTCAACGCACGCCCGGTCTCCTCGGCGGAGAGTCCGACCGCGACACGCAGGGTCAACAGTTCGCGCAGGTTGTCGGGCAGGCGCGCAAGCAGGTTGCGCGCCTTCTCGGCGTCGGCCGCAGCCAGCGCACTCTCCTCGGGCCCCAGCGCGGTGTCGGTGCGCTCGGGCATCTGTTCGGTGGGGACGGCGGCCCGCATCGCGGCCCGCTGCACGTCGGCGACCTTGCGCGCGGCGATGCCGAAGACGAAGGCCTCGAACGGGCGGCCCTCGTCCCGGTAGCGCGGCAGTGCGGTCAGCACGGCGATGCAAGCCTCCTGTGCCGCGTCGTCGGCGGCGTATTCGGCTCCGGGCAGGCGACCAAGTCGTCCCCTGCAGTACCGGAGAACCATCGGCCGAATCGTCGCGAGCAGCGCATCCATCGCGCTGCGGTCACCCTGAGTAGCCGCCGCAGCCAGCACGCGCAGATCTATCCGATCCGTCCGACTTTCAATCGGATCCGGATCGGACGGCGTTACGCCGGCGACCGCCATGTGACCATCCTGCTACCTGACGAGCCCCCGGCGCAGCGCGATTGCGACAGCGTGAGCGCGATCAGCGGCCCCCAACTTGCGAAAAAGCCGCCTCGCGTGCGTTTTCACCGTGTCCTCGGACAGGTAGAGCCCGCGGCCGATCTCCGCATTGCTCTGGCCCTCGCACATTCCGGCCAGAACTTCGAGCTCACGCTCCGTCAGCGCCGGCGGCGGGGTGTGATCGCCTTCGCCCTCGGGGCCGGCTCCGTTGCTGTGCGGCTCGGTCAGCGCCTGGCCGACCGCCACCCGGACCTCGGCCCGGGAGGCGTCCTTGCGCAGGTAGCCCCGGGCGCCGGCGGCCACCGCGGCGACCACCGCGGCGTCCGGGTCCTCGGGACGGGTCAGGAGCAGGACACGGGCCGAGGGGTCCGCCGCGCGGATCCGGCGCACCGCACCGGCCCCGCCGCGCCCGGTAAGGGCGGCGTCGACCAGGACCAGGTCCGGGGGCTGTGCCCGCACGTGCTCGATGGCCTCGTCCTCGGTGGCCGCCATGACCACCTTGTCCACACCCTGCACCCCACCTACGGCGCGACGCAGTTGCTCGCGGATCAGCGGGGAACCGTCACACACCAGGACCGTCGACATCGGCACCTCCCTCGGCGGAACGTATCGCCCGGTTCAGGTTCGTCGGGGTGTATTGCGCCATTCCGGTGAACGCGTCGCTTTCGCCGGATTGTCGGGGCCGCCAGGGAAATCGGGACAACTCGGGAGCTATCCGGACAATCCAAAAATATGAATCGGGAGAGTTCCGGACAAACGGAAGGCCCGGGCGCAGTGCGCCCGGGCCTTCCGTTCTGAACTGGTGCAGCCGATCAGTGACCGTGGCCGTGGCCGTGGCCACCGCCGTCGTCAACCTCGTCGGCCGGCTTCTCCGCGACCAGGGTCTCGGTCGTGAGCAGCATGCTCGCGATCGAGGCCGCGTTGAGCACCGCGGAGCGGGTGACCTTGACCGGGTCGATGACGCCCTGGGCGACCAGGTCGCCGTACTCGCCGGTGGCGGCGTTGAAGCCCTTGCCGGTCTCGCGCACGTTGGCGACCACGACGTAGCCCTCGAAGCCGGCGTTCTCGGCGATCCAGCGCAGCGGCTCGTCGACGGCCTTGCGGACGACGGTCACGCCGACCGCCTCGTCGCCGGTGAGCCCGAGGTTGTCGTTCAGCACCTCGGAGGCGAACACGAGCGCAGCGCCTCCGCCGGAGATGATGCCCTCCTCGATCGCGGCGCGCGTCGCGGAGACGGCGTCCTCGATGCGGTGCTTGCGCTCCTTGAGCTCGACCTCGGTGGCCGCGCCGACCTGGACCACGCAGACGCCGCCGGCCAGCTTGGCCAGCCGCTCCTGCAGCTTCTCCCGGTCCCAGTCGGAGTCGGTGTTCTCGATCTCGGCGCGGATCTGCGCGACGCGACCGGCGATGTCGGCCTCGTTGCCCTGGCCCTCGATGATCGTGGTGTCTTCCTTGGTGACCACGATGCGCCGGGCCTGGCCGAGCACCTCGAGGCCGACCTGGTCGAGCTTGAGCCCGAGTTCGGGGCTGATGACCTCGGCGCCGGTGAGGGTCGCGATGTCCTCGAGCATGGCCTTGCGGCGGTCGCCGAAGCCGGGCGCCTTGACCCCGACCGAGGTGAAGGTGCCGCGGATCTTGTTCACCACGAGGGTGGAGAGGGCCTCGCCCTCGATGTCCTCGGCGATGATCAGCAGCGGCTTGCCGGCCTGCACGACCTTCTCGAGGATCGGGAGCAGGTCGGAGATCGAGGCGATCTTGCCGGCGTTGAGCAGGATGTAGGCGTCCTCGAGGACGGTCTCCATGCGCTCGGCGTCGGTGACGAAGTAGGGCGACAGGTAGCCCTTGTCGAACTGCATGCCCTCGGTGAACTCGAGGTCCACGCCCATCGTGTTCGATTCCTCGACGGTGATGACACCGTCCTTGCCGACCTTGTCGAACGCGTCGGCGATCAGGTCGCCCACGCTGCGGTCCTGGGCGGAGATCGTGGCGACGTTGGCCATGTCGTCACGGGTGTCCACGCTGTGGGCGTTCTCCAGCAGGCGCTCGTTCAGGGCCTTGGTGGCCGCGTCGATGCCGCGCTTGAGGCTCATCGGGTTGACGCCGGCCGCGACCGTGCGCAGGCCCTCGTGGACCATCGCCTGGGCGAGCACGGTGGCGGTGGTGGTGCCGTCGCCGGCGACGTCGTTGGTCTTGGTCGCGACCTCCTTGGCGAGCTGCGCCCCGAGGTTCTCCCACGGGTCGTCCAGCTCGATCTCACGCGCGACGGTGACGCCGTCGTTCGTGATCGTCGGAGCGCCGAACTTCTTGTCGATGACGACGTTGCGGCCCTTCGGGCCGAGCGTCACCTTGACGGCATTGGCCAGGGCGTTGACGCCCCGCTCGAGGCTGCGTCGCGCGTCCTCGTCGTACTGCAGGATCTTCGGCATCGCCGGGCTGTCCCCTCATGTTTTGGACCGTCTGACACGTCCGCCCCGGGGCCCGGTGACGGGCCGACCGGGGCGGACGGAGGTTCGGTGGACTTACTTGTCGATCTTGGCGAGCAGGTCACGCGCGGAGAGGATCAGGAACTCCTCGCCGCCGTACTTGACCTCGGTGCCGCCGTACTTGCTGTAGAGCACGATGTCGCCGGCGGAGACGTCCAGCGGCAGACGCTGGCCGTCCTCGAAACGACCCGGGCCGACCGCAATGACCTCGCCCTCCTGGGGCTTCTCCTTGGCGGTGTCCGGAATGACGAGACCCGATGCGGTCGTGGTCTCGGCCTCAAGCGGCTTGACGACGACGCGGTCCTCGAGCGGAGTGATCTTGGTGGTCATCGGTTCTGACCTTCCCCTTCTGACGAACGTGGGGTCACCTGAGTACTGGTGATGTGTGCTGAACATGTCCATTGGGACGCGTTCCGGACTGCCGTCGCGGGGGTCAGGCCGGGGGCGCGATCTGGCACACTCCGAGGGAGAGTGCCAACGCCGACCTTATGCGGGCGTTAGCACTCAGTCAACTTGAGTGCCAACAGTGAGGGGCTCCGCCCCCCACGCCCCCGAAAAACGTCGCGGAGGCCGGGTGGACCTCGCGGACCTCGAGTGGCTCCGCTCCCCCGCGGGCGCCGCCGTGCTGGCCGGGCTGGCGACCGCCGGGCCGATCGACGATGCCGCCGCTCTGCGCCTCGGCACCCGGCTGCGCCGGCAGCACTCCCCCGCCCACTGCGCCGCCGCCCTGACCCAGGCGCGGCTCCGGGAGCGGGCGGTGGCCAAGTTCGGGGCGGCTGCCGCAGGCATGTGGTTCACCTCGGACGGTCTGGAGCAGGCCACCCATCCCGCCGTCGCCGCCCACCGGGCCGCCCGGATGGCCCGCGCCCTGCCAGGCGGGGCGCCCGTGTTCGACCTGTGCTGCGGGATCGGCTCGGACCTGCTCGCCCTGCGCGCGGCCGGCCTGGTGGCGACCGGGATCGACGCCGACCCCCTCACCGCCGCCGTCGCGGCGGCCAACCTCGCATCTTGGGGCGTCGATCCGCCCTATCCCGGCCCGGGAAAGGGCGCAAACCCGCCCCAGGATGCGGAGAGTCGGGCCGGCTCCGGCGGGGTGCGGGTCGGGGACGCGCGGGAGGTGGACCTGGGCGGGGTGGCGGCGGTGCTGATCGACCCGTCGCGGCGCACGTCCCGGGGGCGGGTGTTCGATCCGAAGGCCTACTCCCCGCCCTGGGAGTTCGTGCGCGACCTGCTCGACGGCCGGGCCGCCGCGGCCGCGGCGAAGGTGGCGCCGGGGATCCCGCACGAGATCGTGCCCGCCGGCGCGGAGGCCGAGTGGGTCTCGGTGCGCGGCGAGGTCAAGGAGGCCGGGCTGTACTCGGGGGTGCTGGCCTCCGGGGCCCGCCGCCGGGCCACCCTGCTCCCGGGCGGGCACACCCTGTCCGCGGACGGGCCCGACACCGACGAGGAGCCGCCGCCGGTCGGCCCGCCCGGGCGCTGGCTCTACGAGCCGGACGGCGCGGTGATACGGGCGCACCTGGTCGGCGCGGTCGTCGAGGCGACCGGCGGGCGCCTGCTGGACCCGACCATCGCCTACGTCACCGCGGACACCTACGTCCCCACCCCGTTCGCCACCGCCTACGAGGTCACCGACGTGCTGCCGTTCCAGGTGCCCCGGCTGCGGGCCCTGCTGGCCGAGCGCGGCGTCGGGATCGTCGTGGTGAAGAAGCGCGGCTCCTCGGTGCTGCCCGAACAGCTGCGCCGCGAGCTCCTCAAGGGCTCGCGCGGCGGCACCGTCGAGGCCACCGTCGTGATCACCCGGCACGGCGGCGGCCAGATCGCGATGGTGGCGCGGCCGGTGCACAACCACTAGGCGTGTCACGCTTAGTGGTTGTTTTCTCCGCCGACTTCGCGGCGCAGGATCAGCGCCGCGACCCCGTCCTGGTAGTACCGCGGCCGTTCGGCGATCCTGACGAACCCGCGCCGTTCGTAGAGCGCGATGGCGGGGGCGTTGTCGGCGCGCACCTCGAGGATCACCTCTGCGCAGCCCAGTTTCTGAGCCTCCGTCAGAAGCCGGTCCAGCAGCACCCCGCCGAGCCCGGTGCCCTGCCGGTCCCGGCGCACCGCGATCGTCTGCACGTCACCCGTTCCGTCGATAGCGGCCAGGCCCACGTAGCCGACGATCTCGTCCCCGTCCATCGCCGCGCGGTACCAGCGGGTCGCGGGGATCCCGGCCAGCTCGCCCCAGAACGTCTCGGCCGACCAGGCGTCGACGCCGAACAGGTCGGCCTCGATCCGGGTGAGCTCGTCGATGTCCCACCAGCGGATCGGCCGCAGCTCCATCAGCACCCGTGCATCAACTGAGCGCGCGCTTGCGCGCTCCGGGTTCGACGGCGTCGGGCTTGCGCAGGTAGAGCGGCTCCAGCGGAAGCGTGTCCAGACCGGCCGCCACGCGTTCCTCGGCGATCGCGGCCAGGTCGACCGGGTCCGGGTGCAACGGCGGCCGCGCGCCGGGGAACGCGTCGGGGTAGAGCACGCCGCCCTCCCCCACGAGAGGGCCGGCGAAGGCGACGTCCGCAGGCTTGTCGACCGACGGCCCAGAGATCCGCTCGCCGCCGGCGTAGCTCGCCCAGTAGACCTCCTTGCGCCGGGCGTCGGTGGCGACCACGAACTCGCCGTCGATCGACCGGGCGGCGGCGCGGGCCAGGACGTCGAGCGAGCAGATGCCGTAGGCGGGGATGCCGAGCGCGTGCGAGAGCGCACGGGCGGTCATCAAGCCGACGCGCAGGCCGGTGTACGGGCCCGGGCCGACGCCGGCGGCCACGCCGTCCAGCTGACGAGGCGTCACGCCGGCCCGGGCCAGCACCGTCTCGATGTTCACCGCCAGCAGCTCGTTGTGCCGGCGGGCGTCGACGACGGCCTCACTCGCCAGCGCGACGCCGTCGCGGCAGAGCGCGACGGAGACCGCCGGGGTCGAGGTGTCCAGAGCGAGCAGCAGCACCGCGACAGCCTATGTAAGGGCCGCCGCGAGGTCGGTCCCCGCCCAGCGTTCGCCCACCGCGGAGATCGTGACGGTGCGCACGGCCGCGCTCGGGTCGTCGGGGTCGGCGCCGGGCGGCGGGTCGGCCTGTCGGGTCAGGACGATCTCCAGCCGGTCGGCTGAGAGGTCCTCCACCAGGCCGGCGCCCCACTCGACCACGGTGACCGACTCGGCCAGGGAGTACTCCAGGTCCAGGTCCGCGACCTCAAGGGCGTCGGCCATCCGGTAGGTGTCCACGTGCACCAGGTCCGGGCCGCCGGCCTCGGCGGGGTGCACCCGTGAGATCACGAACGTCGGCGAGGCCACCCGGCCGCGCACGCCCATCGCGGCGCCCAGGCCCTGGGTCAGCGTGGTCTTGCCGGCGCCGAGGTCACCGGTGAGCACCATCAGGTCCCCGGGCCGCAGCACCGTGGCCAGCCGCGCCCCGAGGGCCCGCATGTCGGCGGCGGTCGGCACCTCGAGCACCAGCGCGGTGTTCGTCGATCCAGGGCCCGTCATGACCGGCCCGCCTCGAGCTTGACCCGGTCCAGCAGACGCCGCAGGGCGGCGTTCACCTCGTCGGGATCCTCGAGCTGAACCATGTGCCCGGACTTCGGCAGCACCAGCAACTCGGCCTCCGGCAGGACTCCGGCCATCGCGCGGCTGTGCGCGGCGGGGGTGAGCATGTCGCGTTCGGCGGCGACGATCAGCGTCGGACAGGCCTGCAGTACCGGCAACGCGGCCTCCTTGTCATGCCGGTCGAACTCACTGAAGAACTCGGCGAAGACGTCCAGCGGTGTCGAGGAGAGCAGCCGCCCGGCGAACCTCGCCAGCGAGGTCGGGACGTCGGCCCGGCCGAACGAGAGCCGCCGGGTGATCATCAGCCCGATCCCACGATCGGCCTTCATACCGCGCCGCACGGCCAGCGGGTTGGTGGCCACCCGGTTGACCACGGTCGGCGCGATCGGCCAGATCCGCTGCATCAGCGCGGCGGGCAGACCGAGCGACATCTCCGCGAGCCGGCCGGGGGAGGTCGTCAGCAGAGCGACGCCGACGATCCGGTCGCCGAACAGCTTGGGGTGCTCGTCGGCGTACCCCATGACGACCATGCCGCCGAGCGAGTGGCCGACCAGCACGATCGGTCCCGTGGGGACGACCGTCTCCAGCACGAGGTGCAGATCCTCCGTGAGCTGCTCGATGGTGGAGCTCTCCGGCTCACCGCGGCCGGACCGCCCGTGCGCGCGCTGGTCGTAGAAGACCAGCCGGCCCAGGTCGCGCAGGTCACGGCGCTGGAAGTGCCAGCAGTCCATCGGCAGGCAGAAGCCGGGGAGGAACACGATCGTGGGCGCGTCAGGCGCAGCGCCGACCGCCTCCTCGATCTCCACGACCAGCTCCACGCCGTCGACCGCGGTGACGATGATCGGCTCGGTGTGCAGCGCACCGAACGGCTCGTCCCGCAACGGGTCCGGGCGCGCCACGGCACGGGCCCGCGCGTACCGGCGCGCCCCGGCCGTGGCCAGTGCCCCGCCGGCCACCGCGCCGGCGCTGATCGCCCAGCGCAGGGCGCCGGAGCCGGAGTCCCCGGCGTCGAACGGTTCGAGCTCACTCATCGAGTCTCCGCCACGGACTTCGTCCTCGCGGAGACCGATTCGGTGCCCAGGATGAGCTCGCTGCCCTCGCTCATGCGTTCAGGTACACCCGGGGAATGCGAGCGCCGATGCCGGTCACGATCTCGTAGGTGATGGTGCCGAGCAGGTCCGCCCATTCCTGCACCGTCGGCTCCCCGGCGTCGCCCGGCCCGAACAGCAGCACCTCGTCACCGGCCGCCACGTCCAGGTCGCCGAGATCGAGCACGACCTGGTCCATGCAGACGCGGCCGGCGATCGGCACCCGCTGCCCGCCGACCAGCATCGGACCCCGGCTGCTGGCGGTACGCGGAATCCCGTCCGCGTAGCCGACGGGCACGATGCCGAGGGTCGTCGCGCGCTCGGTGACGTAGGTGTGGCCGTAGGAGACGCCGTGCCCGGCCGGCACCCGCTTGGTCAGGGCCAGCCGCGCGGCCAGCGTCATCGCGGGCCGCAGCCCGTAGGCCGCGGAGTCGCCGAGTTGCGGGACCGGGGAGAAGCCGTAGGCCGCGATGCCGGGGCGGACCAGGTCGAAGCGCGCCTCGGGCAGGGTGACGGTGCCGGCCGAGTTCGCCAGGTGCCGGACCTCGGGCCGGACCCCGGCCCGCTCCGCGCTCTCGACGGCCGCGGTGAAGGCCTCGACCTGGGCCGCGATGCTCGGGTGACCCGGCTCGTCGGCGCAGGCCAGGTGCGACCACAGCCCGACCACGCGGACCCGGCCGGCGGCCTGCTCCTTGAGCGCGGCGTCGACCACGTCGGCCCAGTCGGTGGCCGCGGCCCCGCCGCGGCCGAGCCCGCTGTCCACCTTCAGGTGCAGCCGGGCCTCCCGGCCGGCGGCCGCGGCGGCCGCCCCGATCTGCTGGACGGCCCAGACCGCGTTGGCCGACAGGTCCACGTCGGCGGCCACCGCCGGGGCGAGGTCGGAGCCCGGGGTGAGCAGCCAGCACAGCACCCGGGCGTCGTCCGGGCCGATGCCGGCCGCCCGCAGCTCCAGGGCCTCCTCCAGCACCGCCGCCCCGAGCCAGCTGGCGCCGCCGGCTGATGGCGGCCCGGGCGACCGGGACCATGCCGTGCCCGTAGCCGTCGGCCTTGACCACGACCATGACCTCGGCCGAGCCGGCGTAGCCGCGCAGCGAGCGGACGTTGGCCCGGACGGCGTCGAGGTCGACGCGGGCCTGCGTGCGCCACGGCGGCAGCACCAGAGAGGTCGTCGGAGCGCTCATCGGGGCCATCCTTCCACCGCGACACGCCGGTGCGGGCGATGGCGGGCATCCGCGCGCTCGAAGCCCAGGTGAACGAATCGGACACAGCGTGACAAGGCCCACAGAAATGCGAGTCCACATCACGTTTGTGTCACAGGTGGCCCTCATCCGTTTGAAGGATGTCCAAATCATCCGAACGCTGAGCAACCGTGACGCGGGTCATGCCGTCTCATGGTGCACACGCGGAGGGTCCACCCTCCGCCCCCTGGGGAGGGGAACGAGATGGCTCAGAGCCAGATTCGTATCGAGCGCAAGACGCTCGCGGGCAAGGGCGCCCAGCAGGCCAAGCAGGATGCCAACGCCCTCGACCTGCGAACCCCGTCCGGCAGGAAGCTGCCGTACTGATCCTCGCCGCCCGCGGCGACGCGGCTGCGGGTAGCTAGCTCAGCCCGCAGCGACTCCGCGCCAGACGGCCGGCAACGACGCCGCAAGGTCCATCGCCGTCATAGGCGCCAGGCCCTCTTCGACAATGCGCGCCGAGACCCCGTGCAGGTAGGCGGCCACCGCGCCCGCCGCCGAGGCCTCCAGCCCGGCCGCCAGAAGCGCCCCGGCCAGCCCGGCCAGCACGTCGCCGCTGCCCGCCGTGGCCAGCCACCCGGATCCCGTCGGGTTCACATGCGCCGGCCCGGCCGCGGCCGTGATCACCGTCGTCGAGCCCTTGAGCAGCACTGCGGCCCCGTAGGTGTCCGCCGCCGCGCGCGCCCAGGGCAGCCGGCCCGCCTCCGCCTCGGCCGCGTCCACCTTCATGAGCCGGCCGAGTTCCCCGGCGTGCGGGGTCAGCAGCGGTCGGCGCCGACCGCCGGAGCGGTCCGGACCCGGCCAGCAGGGTCAGCCCGTCGGCGTCGACCAGCACCGGCACGTCGGTGGCCAGGACGTCGGCCAGCCGAACCCGGGCGTCGGCGTCGGTGCCGATCCCCGGGCCGACGACCCAGGCCTGCACCCGGCCGGCCTCCGAGGGCCGCCCGGTGGTCACGACCGCCTCCGGCCAGCGCGCCCGCACCGCGGCCGCGGCCGGCTCCGGCCCGGCGAAGCGGACCATGCCCGCGCCGCCGTGCAACGCTCCGGCCACGGCGAGCACGGCGGCGCCGGGATAGGTCGCGGACCCGGCGCAGATCCCGACCACGCCCCGCCGGTACTTGTCCGAGCTGCGGTCCGGGGCCGGCAGCAGTGCGGCGACGTCGGCGTCCTGCAGGGCAACGGCGGCCGGGTCCGGCAGGTGGTCGGCAAGACCGATGTCGACCAGGTGCGCCGCGCCCGCGAGCCCGCGCCGCGGGGTCCGACCAGCAGGCCGGGCTTCCAGGTGCCGAAGGTGACGGTGGCATCGGCGCGCACCGCGGCGCCGGGGACCTCGCCGGTGTCGGCGTCCACCCCGCTCGGGAGGTCGACCGCCACCACCAGGCCGGGGCCGGCCGCGGCCCGGTCCGCGAGCGCCGCGGCGTCCGGGCGCAGGCCGCCGCTCGCCGCCGATGCCGACGATCCCGTCGAGCACGAGGTCGGCCCGGTCCAGCACCGGCCGCGTCCGCGCTCACCCGGCCACCGGCGGTCCGCAGCGCGGCCAGGCCGCGCGGGTGGGCCCGGTCCGGGGCCAGCAGCAGCGCGTCCACCCGGGCGCCCGCGGCGGGCCAGCTAGGCCCCGGCGTACAGGGCGTCGCCGCCGTTGTCTCCGCTGCCGACCAGCAGCACCACCCGGGCGCCGTAGACCCGGCCGAGCAGCGCGGCGCAGGCGGTGGCCAGCCCGGTCGCGGCCCGCTCCATCAGCGTGTCCACCGGCCGCCCGGCGGCGGTCAGTTCGGCCATCAGCGCCGCCTCGGCGGCCCGGATGTCGGCGACCGATGGGCAGCGCGCATGGCTACTCCCCCGGCGGCGGCGCGAACGGCGGGCCGAGGCCGGCCTGCACGGCGGCGTCGATCGAGGGCGCGCCCCAGCCCTCGGCGACCACCACCGCCGAGGCGATGCCGGCGTCGTGGGAGAGCGAGATGTGCCAGCCGGAGACGCCGAGCTCCCGGGCCCGGCGCGGCCACCGTGCCGCGCACCGTCAGGAGCGGGCGCCCGCTGCGGTCGCGACAGGATCTCGGCGTCGTGCCAGGACAGGTCCTCCGGGCGCGCCGAGCGCCTTGGCGATCGCCTCCTTGGCCGCGAACCGCGCGGCCAGCGAGGCGCGTGCCCGCGGGTCAGCTCGGCCGGGGTGAACAGACGCGGGCCGAGCCCCGGCGTGCGCGCGAGTGCGGCGGCGAACCGGCTCGACGTCGCAGACGTCGATGCCGACTCCGACGATCACGAGCCGAACCGTACTGGCACCTCCGCGGCGACCGCTCGGCGTCATGAACGAGCCAGGCGCCGTGACGCCGACCGGCGACGAGCGGAGGCGCGTGTCGCCCGCTGGGCGGACGCGGTCCTGCTACTCGACGGTGACGGACTTGGCGAGGTTGCGGGGCTGGTCGACGTCGTAGCCCTTGACCCGGGCCATCTCGCAGGCGAACACCTGCAGCGGCACGGTGGTGACCAGCGGCTGCAGCAGCGTCGGCGCCTGCGGGCACCCGGATCAGGTGGTCGGCGTACGGGACGACGGCCTCGTCGCCCTCCTCGGCGATCACGATGGTGCGCGCGCCGCGGGCCCGGACCTCCTGGATGTTGGACACGATCTTGTCGTGCAGGCGGTGCCGCGCGGTCGGGGACGGCACGATGACCACGACCGGGACGCCCTCCTCGATCAGCGCGATCGGGCCGTGCTTGAGCTCGCCGGCGGCGAAGCCCTCGGCGTGCATGTAGGCGAGCTCCTTGAGCTTGAGCGCGCCCTCGAGAGCGACCGGGTAGCCGACGTGCCGGCCGAGGAACAGCACCGACTTGGCGTCCTTGAGCTGCAGGGCCAGCTCGCGCACCGGCTCCATGGTCTCCAGCACCTTCTCGACCGCGGCGGGCATCTCGTTGATCTGGTTCATCGACGTCGGAGATCTCGTCCCCGTACTTGATGCCGCGCACCTGGGCCAGGTACAGCCCGACGAGGTAGCAGGCCACGATCTGGGCCAGGAACGCCTTGGTCGAGGCGACCGCGATCTCCGGGCCGGCGTGGGTGTAGAGCACCGCGTCGGACTCGCGCGGGATCGTCGAGCCGTTGGTGTTGCAGATCGCCAGCACCCGCGAGCGCTGCTCCCTGGCGTGCCGCACCGCCATCAGGGTGTCCATCGTCTCGCCGGACTGGGAGATCGCGATCGACCAGCGTCGAGCGGGACAGCATCGGGTCGCGGTAGCGGAACTCGCGGCCAGCTCGACCTCGCACGGGATGCGGGTCCAGTGCTCGATCGCGTACTTGGCGATCAGGCCGGCGTGGTAGCTGGTGCCGCAGGACGACGATGAAGACCTTGTCGACCTCGCGCAGCTCCTCGTCCGACAGGCGCATCTCGTCCAGGACGAGCTGCCCGTCCAGGCCGATGCGGCCGAGCAGGGTGTCGGCGATCGCCTTCGGCTGCTCGGCGATCTCCTTGAGCATGAAGTAGTCGTAGCCGCCCTTCTCGGCGGCGGCGGCGTCCCAGTCGACGTGGAACTGGCGGACCGCGGCCGGCGTGCCGTCGAAGTCGGTGACGGTGACACCCTCGCGGCGCAGCTCGACGACCTGGTCCTGGCCGAGCTCGAGGGCCTCGCGGGTGTAGCGCGATGAACGCGGCGACGTCGGAGCCGAGGAAGTTCTCGCCCTCGCCGAGGCCGACCACCAGCGGGGAGTTGCGGCGGGCGCCGACGACCACGTCGGGCTGGTCGGCGTGGACGGCGACCAGGGTGAAGGCGCCCTCCAGGCGGCCGCAGACCCGGCGCATCGCCTCGGCCAGGTCGCGCCCGGCGGCCTCGAACTCCAGCGGCGAGCAGGTGCGCGACGATCTCGGTGTCGGTCTCGGAGGCCAACTCGCACCCGGCGCGACTCGAGCTCGGCGCGGAGCGCGGCGAAGTTCTCGATGATCCCGTTGTGGATGACGGCGACCGTGCCGGTGCAGTCCCGGTGCGGGTGGGCGTTGCGGTCGGTCGGGCCGCCGTGGGTGGCCCACCGGGTGTGCCCGATCCCGGTCTGCGCCGCGGGCAGCGGCTCCTCGGCCGAGCAGCGTCGCCAGGTTGGCCAGCTTGCCGGCCTTGCGTCGCCGCGCTCAGCTCGCCGTCGGCGACCACCGCCACCCCGGCGGAGTCGTAGCCCCGGTACTCCAGGCGCTGCAGACCCTCCAGCACGACGTCGAGCGCGCCGTCCGCCGACCGACGTAACCCACGATGCCGCACATGATGATCAGCGTACAGGGAGATGACACGCCGGACGCGCGGAACGGCTCCACCCGGGCGGCCGGAGTGCCCGGCTCGCGCCCGAGTCCCGATGTCGGCCCGGCTGCCGCCCCGGAGCTAGAGCGGCAGGTGGATGCGGACCGCGTCCACGAGCCGCTCGGCGACCGCCTGCGCCTGCTCGGCCGAGGCCGCCTCGACCATGACGCGCACCAGCTGCTCGGTCCCGCCGGGCGCAGCAGCACCCGGCCGGTGCTCGCCGAGCTCCGCCTCGACGGCGTTGACCGCCGCGGCCAGCGTCGGCGCTCTCGCCGACCGCCGTTGCGGTCGACGCCCTTGACGTTGATCAGCACCTGCGGGCAGCCGCGGCACCACGGCGGCGAGCTCGGCCAGGCTGCTGACCGGTGGCGGCCATCCGCGCCATCAGATGCAGCCCGGTCAGCAGTCCGTCGCCGGTGGTCGCGTGGTCGAGGAAGACCAGGTGCCCGGACTGCTCGCCGCCGAGGGTGAAGCCGCCGGCGCGCAGGGCCTCCAGCACGTAGCGGTCGCCGACCGCGGTGGTCGACACCTTGATGCCGGCGTCGCGCATGGTGTGGTGGAAGCCGAGGTTGCTCATCACGGTGGCCACGACGGTGTCGTCGGCCAGGTGCGCCGGACTCGTGCATGGCCAGCGCGCAGACGGCCAGGATCTGGTCGCCGTCGACCAGCGTCGCCGCTCGGCGTCGACGGCCAGGCAGCGGTCGGCGTCGCCGTCGTGGGCCAGGCCCGAGGTCGGCCCCGCGGCCGCGGACCGCCGCCTGCAGCGGCCTCCGGGTGGGTGGAGCCGACGCCGTCGTTGATGTTCCAGCCGTCCGGCTCGCCGCCGATGCACGTGCACCTCGCGCCCGGCCGGCGCGTAGCACGCCCGGGGCGACCGCGCGAGGCGGCCCCGTTGCGCGCAGTCGACGACGACGCTGCAGCCCGTCGAGCCGATGCGGCGCGGTGGTGAGCAGGTAGTCGCGCGTAGCGGCGCCCGGCGTCGGCCTCGTCGCGGACCCGGCCGATCGTCGCCGCCGGTCGGGCCGGCGCGCCAGTCCGACGTCGAGCAGCGCGGCGATCTCGTCCTCGGTCGACGTCGGGCAGCTTGTGCCCGCCGCGGGCGAACAGCTTGATCCCGTTGTCGGGCATCGGGTTGTGGCTGGCCGAGAGCATCACGCCGAGGTCGGCGCCCAGTGCTGCGGTCAGGTGGGCCACCGCCGGGGTGGGCAGCACCCCGACGCGCACGCACGTCGGCGCCGGCGCTGGCCAGGCCGGCGACCACGGCGGCCTCGAGCATCTCCCCGCTGGCGCGGGGGTCGCGGCCGACGACCGCGAACGGGCGGTCGCCGTCGCGGTGCGCGGCCAGCACCCGCGCGCGCGGCCGAGGCCATCGCCAGTTCCGGGGTGAGGTCGACGTTGGCGACCGCCACGGACCCCGTCCGTGCCGAACGACCGGCCATGGCTGATCCTGCGCGCGAGCCCGTCATGATCGCGCACGCCCGGGCCGAAAGCACACGACCCGCGTCCCTTCGCGGGACGCGGGTCGCGGTGTCTGGCGGTCAGCGCTTGGAGTACTGGGGCGCCTTGCGGGCCTTCTTCAGGCCGTACTTCTTGCGCTCGATGACGCGCGGGTCACGGGTCAGGAAGCCGGCCTTCTTCAGCGTCGGGCGGTCTCGGGCTCCTCATCCGCCTCGATCAGCGCACGGGCGATCGCCAGGCGCAGCGCGCCGGCCTGGCCGGAGACGCCACCGCCGTGCAGCGGGCGAAGACGTCGTAGCTGTTCGTCCTTCCCGAGGGTGACCAGCGGCTCCTTGACGAGCTGCTGGTGCACCTTGTTCGGGAAGTAGTCCTCCAGGTCGCGGCCGTTGAGCTTGCACTGGCCGGTGCCGGGGACGAGGCGCACCCGGACGACGGCCTCCTTGCGGCGGCCGGTCGCGGCGCCCGGCTCGATGTTCGAGACCGGGACGATGGAGGGCGCGGTCTCGGTCGTGTACGACTCCGGCGCGTCGGCCTCGAGCTCGGCGTCCGTGGGCGGGACGTCGGCCGCAGCCTCGGTCACCTCGGGGGTCTCGGTGCTCACTGGCTCACCTGCTTGATCTCGAACGGACCGGGGCTGCTGTGCCTGGTGCGGGTGCTCCGGGCCGGCGTAGACCTTCAGCTTGCAGAGCTCTGCCGGCCCAGCGTGTTGTGCGGCAGCATCCCCTTGATGGCGTGCTCGACCGCCGCGCGGGCTGGTCGCCATGAGTTCGGAGTTGGCCACGCCGCGGATGCCACCCGGGAACCCGGAGTGGCGCTAGGCGATCTTCTTGTTCAGCTTGTCGCCGGTCAGGGCGATCTTGGCGGCGTTGATGATGACGACGAAGTCGCCGACGTCGATGTGCGGCGCGAAGGTCGGCTTGTGCTTGCCGCGCAGCAGCTGGGCGGTCTGGCTGGCCAGTCGGCCGAGCACCACGTCCGTGGCGTCGATGACGTGCCATGGCGCGGGATCTCGCCGGGCTTGGGGCTGTACGTGCGCACGTGAAAAGCCTTCGTTTCGCGGAAAGTTGGGGGTGCGGCGCCACGGGTGCTCAGGCGCACCGCAACGACGGGCCAGCCTACCTGCCGGTCACCCCCCGGGCAAAACCGCCCGTCAGCGGGCCCGGACCACCCGGGCCTCGTCCCAGACCGGCTCGGCGCTGGGGTAGACCGAGCCGTCGGAGCCGAAAACCAGGAACCGGTCGAAGGAACGGGCGAACCAGCGGTCGTGGGTGACGGCCACCACCGTCCCCTGGTAGCTCTCCAGGCCCTCCTCCAAGGCCTCGGCCGAGTCCACGTCCAGATTGTCCGTGGGCTCGTCGAGCAGCAGCAGGGTGGCGCCGGCCAGCTCCAGCAGCAAGATCTGGAACCGGGCCTTCTGCCCGCCGGAGAGGGTCCGGAACAGCTGGTCGCCGGCCTGGTGCAGCTCGTAGCGCCGCAGCGCGCCCATCGCCTCCCCGCGCGGCAGCGCGTGCCCGGCGAGGATCTCGACCAGGGTTCGGGCGGCCAGCTCCGGGTGGTCGGAGGTCTGCGAGAAGTGCCCCGGCACCACCCGGGCGCCGAGGCGGGCCACCCCGGTGTGGGAGACCCCGCCGTCGCCGTCGGGCAGCGCCCCGAGCAGGCGCAGGAAGTGCGACTTGCCGGACCCGTTCGACCCGAGCACCGCGATCCGCTCGCCGTAGTAGAACTCGGCGTCGAACGGCTTCATCAGGCCGGTCAGCTCGAGCCGTTCGCACATCACCGCCCGCACCCCGGTCCGGCCGCCGCGCAGGCGCATCTTCACGTCCTGCTCGCGCGGGCGCTCCTCCGGCGGGCCGACCGCGTCGAAGCGCTCCAGGCGCTTCTCGGCCGCGTGGTACCGACTGGCCATGTCGGAGTTGTAGGCCGCCTTCTGCTTGTAGAAGAGCACCTGCTGGCGGAGCCGCTCGCGTTGCTCCTCCCAGCGCCGCTTCAGCTCGTCCAGCCGCTCATGGCGGTCAAGGCGGGCCTGGTGGTAGCTCGCGAACCCGCCGCCGTGCACCCATGCCGAGCCGCCCTCGACGGTGACGATGCGGGTGGCGGTGCGCGCCAGCAGCTCGCGGTCGTGGCTGACGTAGAGGATCGTCTTCGCCGACGCGGTGAGCGCCTCCTCCAGCCACCGCTTGCCGGGGACGTCGAGGTAGTTGTCCGGCTCGTCGAGCAGCAGCACCTCGTCGGGGCCACGGAGCAGCAGCTCAAGGGCGAGCCGTTTCTGCTCGCCGCCGGAGAGCGTGGACAGCTCGCGCCACTGCGCCCGCTCGTACGGCATCCCGATCGAGGCCTGGCTGCAGACATCCCAGAGGACCTCGGCCTCGTAGCCGCCGGCGTCGGCCCAGTCGGACAGTGCCTGCGCGTAGCGCAGCTGGGTGCGTTCGTCGTCCTGCTCCATCATCAGCAGCTCGGCCAGGTCGAGCTCGCGGGCTGCGCCGCGCACTCGCGGCGGGGACACCGAGACCAGCAGGTCCCGGACCGTGGCGCCCGGCCGCTCGGCCGGGTCGAGCTCATCCAGATCGGGAGAGGCATCCTCGCCCGGACGGTGCCCGACGAACTGGCGCATCACCCCGAACCCACCGCTGCGGGTGACGGCGCCCTCCTGCGGGTCGAGGTCGCCGGAGACCAGGCGCAACAGCGTGGTCTTGCCGGACCCGTTGGCGCCGACCAGCGCGACCTTGGCGCCGTCGCCGACCCGGAAGGAGACCTCGTCGAGCAGCAGCCGCCCGTCGGGCAGGCGGTGCCGGAGGCGGCTGACGTCGAGGTGTCCCACGAGAGCGCAGTCTGACGGGCGATCAGCCTCGGGGTCGACGGGTTTCCGCAGCGCGGGCGGCGAGCTCGGCGTCGGCGGGGTAGCGGACCTCCTCCAGCGTCAGCCCGTGCGGCGGGACCACCTGGACCGCGGAGTCCTTCTCCCGCGACGCGAGCACCGCCGCCGGCCACTCCGGCGGACGCCGCCCTTCCCCCACAGCGAAGCTCGCGCCGACCAGCGCGCGGACCATGTGGTGACAGAAGGCATCGGCCTCGACGTCGGCCACGAGCAGACCCTCGGTGTCGCGCGACCAACTGAACCTGATCAGCCGGCGCACGGTGCTCTGGCCCTCGCGCAACTTGCAGTAGGCCGCGAAGTCGTGCTCGCCCTGCATCGCCTTCGCCGCGAGGTCCATCGCGGCCACGTCGAGCTCGCGGGGATGCCACAGCACATCGGCCCGCCGCAGCGGATCGACCCCGCCGGGGGCGTCGCCGACGCGGTACGCGTACCGCCGGGCCAGGGCGCCGAACCGGGCGTCGAAGCCGGGTGGGGCGACCCTCGCCGCGAAGACCCGCACGTCGCGGGGCAGCAGGCCGGCCAGCCGGCGGACCAACGCGTCCTCGGGACCACAGGGCAGCCGGCCGGGCACCGCAGCCCAGTTCGCTTCCGGGAGGTCCACGTGCGCGACCTGGCCGCGGGCGTGCACCCCGGCATCGGTACGCCCGGCCACGGTCAGCAGCGCCGGAGCCGGGAGCCGGAGCACCACGGCCAGGGCATCGGCCAGCACACCCGCCACCGTGCGCTGGCCGTCCTGGACGGCCCAGCCGGCGAACTCGGTCCCGTCGTAGCCGATGCCCAGTCGAATACGGACGGTCGGCCGAACGCGAACGCCCCCGTCCTCATCGAGGACAGGGGCGCCGGCGTCTGCGCTATCGGTCACGCTGTGGGTCAGGACTTCGCCTCGTCGGCGTCGCCCTCGGTGGCCTCGTCAGCAGCCTCGTCCGCGGCGGCCTCGACCTCGGGGGTCTCGTCGGCGGTCTCTTCTGGCGCCTCGTCGGCCGCGGTCTCCTCGACCCGTCCTCGGCCGGTGCCTCTTCGACGACCGGAGCCGCGGCAACAGCCGCCGACGCGGCGGCAGGAGCAGCCTTCTTCTCCTTGACCGAGCGCTTGGTGGCGCCCTCGGCCTCGCCGACCGCGGTCTGCGCCACGGTCAGGGCCTCGACGAGCTCGATGACCGCCATCGGGGCGTTGTCACCCTTGCGCGGGCCGAGCTTGGTGATCCGGGTGTAGCCACCGGGGCGGTTCTCGTACCGCGGGCCGATCTCGGTGAGCAGCACGTGCGCGACGGACTTGTCCTTGATGGTCTTCATGACGATCCGGCGGTTGTGCAGGTCGCCCTTCTTGGCCTTGGTGATCAGGCGCTCGGCGACCGGGCGGAGGCGACGCGCCTTGGCCTCGGTGGTGGTGATGCGGCCGTGCTCGAACAGGGAGGTCGCGAGGTTGGACAGCATGAGCTTCTGGTGGGACGCGCTGCCGCCCATACGCGGGCCCTTGGTGGGCTGAGGCATCTCGCTCTTCTTTCGCTAGGAGGGGTCCTGCGCCCCACGCCGCTCCACGGGACGTGAGGGTGGCGGGGACCTTTCGGCCCCCGCCGGCCGTGCAACCGTTAGGCGTGACACGCCTAACGGTTGCTCGGGTCCTGCTAGTACTGCTCGGTCTCGGCGTAGCCCTGGTCGTCGTCGTCGCCGCCGAAGTCGGAGACCACGAGGCTCGGGTCGAACCCGGGCGGGCTGTCCTTGAGGGCCAGGCCCATGCCGTGCAGCTTGGCCTTGACCTCGTCGATGGACTTGGCGCCGAAATTCCTTATGTCGAGGAGGTCCGCCTCGGACCGCGAGACGAGCTCGCCGACCGAGTGGATGCCCTCGCGCTTGAGGCAGTTGTACGACCGGACCGTCAGCTCGAGCTCCTCGATCGGGAGCGCGAGGTCGGCGGCCAGGGCGGCGTCCGTCGGGGACGGGCCCATGTCGATGCCCTCGGCCTCGATGTTGAGCTCGCGGGCCAGGCCGAACAGCTCGACCAGCGTCTTACCGGCGGAGGCCATCGCGTCCCGCGGCAGCATCGACGGCTTGGTCTCGACGTCGACGATCAGGCGGTCGAAGTCGGTGCGCTGCTCGACACGGGTCGCCTCGACCTTGTAGGTCACCTTGAGCACCGGCGAGTAGATCGAGTCGACCGGGATCCGGCCGATCTCCTGGCCGGTCTGCTTGTTCTGCTGGGCCGAGATGTAGCCACGACCGCGCTCGACGGTGAGCTCCATGTCGAGCTTGCCCTTGCCGTTCAGCGTCGCGAGCGCGAGCTCGGGGTTGTGCACCTCGACGCCGGCCGGCGGCTGGATGTCTCCGGCGGTGACGTCGCCCGGGCCCTGCTTGCGCAGGTACATGACCACGGGCTCGTCGTGCTCGGAGCTGACGACCAGTTCCTTGATGTTCAGGATCAGGTCGGTGACGTCCTCCTTGACGCCGGGCACCGTCGTGAACTCGTGCAGCACGCCGTCGATGCGGATGCTGGTCACGGCCGCCCCCGGGATGGAGGACAGCAGGGTGCGGCGCAGGGAGTTGCCGAGGGTGTAACCGAAGCCGGGCTCGAGCGGCTCGATGACGAACCGGGAGCGGTGCTCGGTGACGATCTCTTCGGACAGGGTGGGGCGCTGGGCAATGAGCACTGGTATTTCCTCTCCGCGACAACCGCTATTTGAAGTCGCGACCTCAGTGGAACAACAAGACGAAGCTGACGCTTCGTCAGACAAGCACCGTCAGACGCGGCGGCGCTTGGGCGGACGGCAGCCGTTGTGCGGGCTCGGCGTGACGTCCTGGATCGACCCGACCTCCAGGCCGGTGGCCTGGAGCGAACGGATCGCGGTTTCGCGGCCCGAACCCGGGCCCTTCACGAACACGTCGACCTTGCGCATGCCGTGCTCCTGCGCGCGACGGGCGGCCGACTCGGCGGCCATCTGCGCGGCGAACGGCGTCGACTTGCGGGAGCCCTTGAAGCCCACGTGGCCGGCACTGGCCCACGCGATCACGTTCCCGTTGGGGTCGGTGATCGACACGATCGTGTTGTTGAAGGTGCTCTTGATGTGCGCGTGGCCGTGCGCGATGTTCTTCTTCTCCTTGCGCCGGACCTTCTTGGCGCCCTGCTTGCGAGTCTGGGGAGGCATCGGCTACTTCTTTCCGGGCTTCTTCTTGCCGGCGATCGCGCGGCGCGGGCCCTTACGGGTACGGGCGTTGGTGTGCGTCCGCTGGCCGTGCACCGGCAGACCCCGGCGGTGCCGGATCCCCTGGTAGCAGCCGATCTCCACCTTGCGGCGGATGTCGGCGGCGACCTCGCGGCGGAGGTCACCCTCGATCTTGTAGTTGGACTCGAGCCAGTCGCGGAGCTTGACCAGCTCCTCGTCGCCGAGGTCCTTCGCGCGCATGTTGGGGTCGATACCGGTGCCGGCGCAGGTCTGCTGCGCGCGCGTGCGGCCGATGCCGAAGATGTAGGTGAGCGCGATCTCCAGGCGCTTGTCGCGCGGGAGGTCGACGCCGACGAGGCGTGCCATTCAGTGGTCCCTAACTTCGACGGAGGTCTAGGCGCATCCGTCCCCGCTTCGCGAGGCCCCGGCCTCCGTGCCGGGGGTTGAACGGCCGGAGCCGTTCTGGATGCGCAAGGGGTCGTACTAGCCCTGGCGCTGCTTGTGGCGCAGGTTCTCGCAGATGACCATGACGCGACCGTGCCGGCGGATCACCTTGCACTTGTCGCAGATCTTCTTCACGCTCGGGTTGACCTTCATGCCCTTGCTTTCTTCCTGGTCGAACTGATGGGCGAACTACTTGTACCGGTAGACGATGCGGCCGCGGGTCAGGTCGTAGGGCGAGAGCTCCACGACGACCCGGTCGTCCGGCAGGATCCGGATGTAGTGCATCCGCATCTTGCCGCTGATGTGCGCCAGGACCTTGTGACCGTTGTCCAGCTCAACCCGGAACATGGCGTTCGGGAGTGACTCGACAACGACGCCCTCGATCTCGATCGCGCCATCCTTCTTCGGCATAGCCTCCGCGTTTCGTCTCGTGCAAATCTCATGCACAACTGCCATGGGAATCGGGCCCGGCGATGATCGCTCCGGGGCCGACCCGCGAGTCTACGTCACGCTCGTCAGCTGGGCGAAATCGGAGCCCTTGTCGCGTTCTCGGCCCGAATCGCGGCGATCCGGTCCTTGCCCCCGTCCAGGGCCGTCAGCACCCAGGGCCCGTCCTCCATCACCGTGAACGTGTGTTCGAAGTGCGCGGAGTACTTGCCGTCCACGGTGCAGACGGTCCAGCCGTCGCCGAGCGTGCGGGTGCGCCGGTCGCCGAGGTTGATCATCGGTTCGACCGCCAGGACCAGGCCCGGGCGGATCCGCTCCAGCTTGTCGGCCACCGAGTAGTTGGGTACCTGCGGCGGCATGTGCATCTCGCTGCCGATGCCGTGCCCGACGTACTCCTCGACGATCCCGTACTCGCCCTGGCTCTCGACGTAGGCCTGAATCGCGTCGCCGATGTCGTTGATCCGCCCGGTCAGGGTGGCCGCGGCCATCCCCCGCCACAGTCCTTCCTCGCACACCCGCAGCAGTTCGGTGTGCTCAGGAGCCACGGTGCCGACCGGAATGGTGATCGCCGCGTCGCCGTGCCAGCCGTCCACGATCGCGCCGCAGTCCACCGAGACCACGTCGCCGTCCCGGATCACCCGCGGCCCGGGGATGCAGTGCACGATCTCGTCGTTCACCGAGGTGCACAGCGACGCCGGGAAGTCCTGGACACCGGGACCGCCGGGCACGCCGATGAAGGAGGGGATCCCGCCCGCCGCGCGGATGTGCTTCTCCGCGATCTCGTCGAGGTCCTTGGTCGTCATACCCGGCTCGACGGAGCTGCGGACCAGCTCAAGGGTCTCGCCGACCAGGAGCCCCGCCACCCGCATCTTCTGGATCTGCTCGGGGGTCTTGTACTCGATCGTCCGCCGCCGCCTGAACATCGCCGGCGCCTCAGCCCGCCATCCGGCGCAGTGCGGCGATCGCACGCTCGGTGACGTTGTCGACCGGCCCGGTGGCGTCCACCCCGACCAGGATCGAGCGGTCGGCGTAGTAGTCCACGATCGGCGCGGTCTGCTCGTTGTAGACCTCGAGGCGGTGCCGGATGGTCGCCTCCTTGTCGTCGTCGCGCTGGAACAGCGCACCGCCGCAGCGGTCGCAGTGCTCCGGATCGGACGGCGGGTCGAACAGGATGTGCCAGATCTGGCCGCAGTCCCGGCAGGTGCGCCGGCCGGCCAGACGCCGGACGACCTCTTCATCGTCGACGACGAGCTCCATGACCATGTCGAGGTTGTCCCCGATGTCCTCGAGCATCGCGTCGAGGACCTTGGCCTGGGCCACGTTGCGGGGGAAGCCGTCGAGCAGGTAGCCACCCGCGGCGTCCGGCTCCCGGATCCGGTCCTTCACCATGGCGATGGTGACCTCGTCGGGCACGAGGTCACCGGCGTCCATGTATTTCTTGGCCTCGGCGCCGAGCGGGGTCCCCTGGCTGACGTTCTTGCGGAAGATGTCCCCGGTCGAGATCTTCGGGATCGACAGGTGCTCCGCGATGAACTCGGCCTGGGTCCCCTTTCCCGCGCCTGGAGGGCCGACAAGGACGATACGCACTACCGCAGGAATCCCTCGTAATTGCGCTGCTGCAGCTGGCTCTGGATCTGTTTCACCGTGTCCAGGCCGACCCCGACGATGATCAGGATGCTCGCTCCACCGAAGGGGAACTGCTGCGTAGCGCTACTGCCGAGCACACCGATGGCGATCATCGGGATGAGGGCCACGACGCCCAGGTAAAGCGCACCGGCGGTGGTGATCCGGTTGAGCACGTAGTCCAGGTACTCCTCGGTCGGCCGGCCGGCCCGGATGCCCGGGATGAAGCCGCCGTACTTCTTCATGTTGTCCGCGAGTTCCTTCGGATTGAAGGTGATCGCGACGTAGAAGAACGCGAAGAAGACGATGAGGACGAAGAACGTCGCCATGTAGATCGGGTGGTCACCGCGGGTGAAGTACTTCTGCACCCAGATCGCCCAGCCCGAATTTCGGTCCCCGATCTGGGTCGCCAGGGCAGGCAGATACAACAGCGACGAGGCGAAGATGACCGGGATGATGCCCGCCTGGTTCACCTTCAGCGGGATGTAGGTACTTGTGCCGCCGTACATGCGGCGCCCGATCATCCGTTTCGCGTACTGGACCGGAATGCGGCGCTGCGCCTGCTCGACGAACACCACGGCCGCGACCAGCACGAGCCCGGCTGCGATGACGACGATGAAGACGAACCAGCCCTCGACGACCTTGATCTGCCACAGCTGCTGCGGGAAGGTCGCGGCGATCTGGCAGAAGATCAGCACCGACATGCCGTTGCCGACACCCCGGTCGGTGATCAGCTCACCGAGCCACATGATCACCGCGGTACCGGCGGTCATGATGGCGACCATCACGATGATGCCGAACGCGCCGACGTCGTGGATCAGTGGCAGGTCACAGCCCTGGAGCAGCCGGCCCGGCTGGCGGGCGATCGCGATGAGCGCGGTGGACTGCAGGATCGCCAGCGCGATCGTCAGGTAGCGGGTGTACTGCGTGAGCTTCGCCGTGCCGGCCTGACCCTCCTTCTTGAGGGTCTCCAGGCGCGGAATCACTACGACGAGCAGCTGGATGATGATGCTCGCCGTGATGTACGGCATGATCCCGAGCGCGAAAACGGCCAGCTGGAGCAGTGCTCCGCCGGAGAAGAGGTTGATCAGGCCGTAGATGCCGCCCTCGTCCAGGGCCGGCTCGAGGCAGGTGTTGATCGCCTGCGTGTCCACACCCGGCGTGGGCAACTGCGAGCCCAGGCGGAAAAGGGCGATGACGCCCAGGGTGAACAAAAGTTTCTTGCGCAGGTCCGGCGTTCGGAACGCCGCAGCGAACGCGGTGAGCACGGTTCCTCCTGCGCGGACTGTCGGTGCCAGGCCGACCTGGCGGGGGCGGGACGCGTGATCTCTTGGGAGACTAACTCAGCCGAGCGTGGAGACTGTTCCCCCCGCGGCGGTGATCTTCTCCCGTGCCGAACCTGAGACGCGATCCACGGTGACGGTGAGCGCGACCGTGAGCTCACCAGACCCAAGCACCTTGACCGGCAGATTCTTCCGGACGGCGCCCTTGGCGACCAGATCGTCGATCGTGACCTCGCCGCCGGCCGGGTACAGGGCCGTCAGTTTGTCCAGATTGACAATCTGGTACTCGACCCGGGCCGGGTTGGTGAAGCCGCGGAGCTTGGGCAGGCGCATGTGCAAGGGCATCTGGCCGCCCTCGAACCGGGCCGGCACCTGGTAGCGGGCCTTCGTGCCCTTGGTGCCGCGGCCGGCCGTCTTGCCCTTGGAGCCCTCGCCGCGACCCACGCGCATCTTCGCCTTGTGGGCACCCGGGGCCGGGCGGAGGTGGTGGACCTTGAGCGTCATGGACTTAGACCTTTTCTACCGTGACGAGGTGCCGCACGGCGTTGATCATGCCGAGCGTGACGGCGTCATCCTCGCGGACGACTTCCTGGTGGATCTTGCGCAGGCCGAGCGAGCGCAGCGTGTCGCGCTGGTTCTGCTTGCCGCCGATCCCGGACCGGATCTGGGTGATCTTGAGCTGGGCCATCTCAGGACGCCCTCGACGTGGTGGGCTTGGCGAGACCGGCGGCCCGCGCACGGAGCATGGCCGGCGGAGCGACATCCTCCAGCGGCAGGCCACGACGCGCGGCCACTGCCTCCGGCGGCTCGAGCCGGCGCAGGGCGTCGACCGTCGCGTGCACGATGTTGATCGAGTTCGACGACCCGAGGGACTTGCTCAGGATGTCGTGGACCCCGGCGCACTCCAGGACGGCGCGGACCGCACCACCGGCGATGACGCCGGTACCCGGGCTGGCCGGACGCAGCATGACGACACCGGCGGCCTTCTCGCCCTGAACCGGGTGCGGGATGGTGCCCTGGATCCGCGGGACCTTGAAGAAGTTCTTCTTGGCCTCCTCGACGCCCTTGGCGATCGCCGCGGGCACCTCCTTGGCCTTGCCGTAGCCGACGCCCACGGTGCCGTCGCCATCGCCGACGATGACCAGCGCGGTGAAGCTGAAGCGCCGGCCACCCTTCACGACCTTGGCGACGCGGTTGATGTCGACGACGCGCTCGACGAACGCGCTCTTCTCCTGCGAGCCGCCACGACGGTCATCGCGACGGTCACGACGGTCGCCGCCACCGCCGCCTGCGCCGGGGGGACCGCCCTGGCCACCACCGGGGCCTCGACGCTGTGGTCCGGGCATCAGAACTCCAATCCAGACTTGCGGGCGCCGTCGGCGAGTGCGGCGATCCGGCCGTGGTAGCGGTTGCCACCCCGGTCGAAGACCACCGCGGACACTCCCGCGGCCTTGGCGCGCTCGGCGACGAGCTCGCCGACCTTGCGCGCCTTGTCAGTCTTGTCGCCGTCTGCGGTGCGCAGCGCGGCATCCATGGTCGAGGCCGACGCCAGCGTCACGCCCGCCGTGTCGTCGACCACCTGGGCCACCATGTGGCGGCTGGAGCGGTTCACGACCAGGCGCGGGCGCACGGACGTACCGGCGACCTTCTTGCGGACGCGCAGGTGACGGCGCTTGCGGGCGATCCCCTTGCGGGCGATCCCCTTGCCGATCTTGACAGTGACGGCCATTGCTACTTACCGGCCTTTCCGACCTTGCGACGAATGGTCTCGCCGGCGTAGCGCACGCCCTTGCCCTTGTACGGGTCGGGCTTGCGGAGCTTGCGGATGTTCGCGGCGACCTCGCCGACCTGCTGCTTGTCGATCCCGGAGATCGAGAACCGGGTGGGGTTCTCCACCGTGAAGGTGATGCCGGGGGGAGCCTCGACGGGGACCGGGTGGCTGAAGCCCAGCGCGAACTCCAGGTCGGAGCCCTTCGCCTGGACGCGGTAGCCGACGCCCGCGATCTCCATCTTCTTCTCGTAGCCCGTGGTCACGCCGATCACCATGTTGTTGATCAGCGTGCGGGTCAGGCCGTGCCGCGAGCGCGACTCGCGCTCGTCGTCGGGCCGGGTCACGGTGAGGACGCCGTCCTCACCCTTCTCGACCGAGATCGGGGTGACCACGGAATGCGTGAGGGTGCCCTTCGGGCCCTTCACGGTGATGTCCGAGCCGGCGATGGTCACCTCGACGCCCGAGGGGACCGGGATCGGAAGCCTGCCAATACGCGACATGGTGCGCCTCCCTTCCCGCTACCAGACGTAGGCGAGGACTTCTCCGCCTACACCCTGCTTGGAGGCCTGCCGATCAGTCAGCAGGCCCGACGACGTCGAGATGATCGCGATGCCCAGGCCGCCGAGAACGCGCGGCATGCCGGTGGACTTCGCGTAGACCCGGAGGCCGGGCTTGGAGATCCGGCGCAGGCCGGCGAGTGAACGCTCGCGGCTGGGGCCGTACTTGAGCTCGAGCGTGAGCCGCTTGCCGGGCACACCCTCGACCTCGTCGACGGTCCAGCCGGCGATGTAGCCCTGCGCCTGCAGGATCTCCGCGATGTGGCTCTTGATCTTGCTGTACGGCATCGACACCGTGTCGTGGTACGCGGTGTTGGCGTTGCGCAGACGGGCGAGCATGTCCGCGATCGGATCGGTCATCGTCATGTCTGCCCCCTACCAGCTGCTCTTGGTGACGCCGGGAAGTTCGCCCTTGTGGGCCATCTCGCGCAGGCACACGCGGCACAGGCCGAACTTGCGGTACACCGAGTGCGGACGCCCGCACTTCTGGCACCGGGTGTAGGCCCGCACGTTGAACTTGGGCTTGCGCGCCGCTTTGGCGATGAGGCTCTTCTTGGCCATCTGCGTGGTCTCCTTACCGCATCTCGGCGAATGGGAAGCCGAGGAGACGCAGCAGCGCGCGGCCCTCGTCGTCGGAGGTGGCCGTGGTGACCACCGTGATGTCCATGCCGCGAACGCGGTCGGTCCGGTCCTGGTCGATCTCGTGGAACATCGACTGTTCGTTGAGGCCGAAGGTGTAGTTGCCGCGCCCGTCGAACTGCTTCGGCGAGAGGCCGCGGAAGTCACGGATGCGGGGCAGCGCGACGGAGAGCAGGCGGTCGGTGAACTCCCACATCCGGTCGCCGCGCAGCGTGACGTGCGCGCCGATCGGCATGCCCTCACGCAGCTTGAACTGTGCGATCGACTTGCGGGCCTTGGTGACCTGCGGCTTCTGGCCGGTGATCGCCTCGAGGTCGCGCACGGCGCCGTCGATGAGCTTGGAGTCGCGGGCCGCCTCGCCCACGCCCATGTTCACCACGACCTTGGTCAGGCGCGGGATCTGCATGACGTTCGCGAACTTGAACTCCGACATCAGTGCCGGCGCGATCTCCTCGCGGTAGCGCAGCTTCAGCCGGGCCGGGATCTTCTCGGCGATCGGCCTTGGGCGCCTTCTCGGTCTGCTCTTCCGTGGTCGTCATCAGAGGTCCTTACCCGTGCGCTTGGAGACCCGGACCTTGCGGCCCTCCTCGTCGCGGCGGTAGCCGACGCGGGTGGGCAGGTGGTCCTCCGGGTCCACGAGCATCACGTTGCTCACGTGGATCGGCGCTTCCTGGGTGACGATGCCGCCGCTCTTGGCGCCGCGGAGACCCGTGCTCACCTTGGTGTGCTTCTTGATCCGGTTGACGCCCTCGACCAGGACCTTGTCGGCCTCGGGGTAGGCCTGGATGACCCGGCCCCGGACCCCGCGGTCCTTGCCCGTGATGATCTGGACGGTGTCGCCCTTCTTGATCCGCATGACTAGAACACCTCCGGGGCCAGCGAGATGATCCGCATGTAGCGCTTGTCGCGAAGCTCGCGGCCGACCGGGCCGAAGATGCGCGTGCCGCGCGGCTCTCCGCCCTCCTTGATCAGGACGGCCGCGTTCTCGTCGAACTTGATGTAGGACCCGTCGCCGCGGCGGCGCTCCTTGGTGGTGCGGACGATGACGGCCTTGACGACCTCGCCCTTCTTCACACCGCCGCCGGGGATCGCGTCCTTGACGGTGGCGACGATGATGTCGCCGATGCCCGCGTAGCGCCGACCCGAGCCACCGAGCACGCGGATGCACAAGAGTTCCTTGGCACCCGTGTTGTCGGCGACGCGAAGTCGCGACTCTTGCTGGATCACTGCTAACTCCTGGTTGTCGCGCCGGTTCTCAGCGGTTCTCTACTGAGGGCCGAGCCTGGCGGAACGGACTTGCTCGGGACTACTTGGCCTTCTCGAGCACCTCGACCACGCGCCACCGCTTGGTGGCGGACAGCGGCCGGGTCTCGGCGAGCAGGACGCGGTCGCCCACGCCCGCCTCGTTGTTCTCGTCGTGCGCCTTGAGCTTGTTGGTGCGCCGGATGACCTTGCCGTAGAGCGGGTGCTTGACCCGGTCCTCGACGGCCACCACGACGGTCTTCTGCATCTTGTCGCTGACCACGAGGCCCTCGCGGACCTTGCGGAAGCCACGGCCCTCGGCGCCATTGCCGGTCTCTGCAGTGCTGTTCTCTTCTGGCATCAGGCCACGCCCTCAACGGTGGTGATGCCGAGCTCGCGCTCGCGCATCGTGGTGTAGATCCGCGCGATCTCCTTCTTGAGCGCGCGCAGCCGGCCGTGGCTCTCCAGCTGGCCGGTGGCGGCCTGGAAGCGCAGGTTGAACAGCTCCTCCTTGGCCTCCTTCAGCTTCGTCATCAGCTCGTCGTCGTCGAGCTCACGCAGCGCAGCGGCCAGCTTGTTGGCCACGGCCGCCGAGGTCTCGTCTGCCATCAGCCACCCACCCCGTCCCGAGTGATGAAACGGCACTTCATGGGGAGCTTGTGAATCGCGCGGCGCATCGCCTCGCGGGCCACCTGCTCGTCGACACCGGAGAGCTCGAACATGACCCGGCCAGGCTTGACGTTCGCGATCCACCACTCCGGCGAACCCTTGCCGGAACCCATCCGGGTCTCGGCCGGCTTCTTGGTGAGCGGACGGTCCGGGTAGATGTTGATCCAGACCTTGCCGCCACGCTTGATGTGGCGGGTCATGGCGATACGGGCCGACTCGATCTGCCGGTTCGTCACGTACGCCGGCTCAAGGGCCTGGATGCCGTACTCGCCGAACGCGATCGTGGTGCCACCCTTGGCCGCCCCGTGGCGGTCCGGGTGGTGCTGCTTACGGTGCTTGACGCGACGTGGAATCAGCATGGGTCAGCTCTCCGCTGTTGCTGCGCCCTCGGGCGCGGACGTGATCTCGGCCGGAGCCGCCGTGGTGGTGGGAGCGCCGCCGTCGACGGCACCGCCGGCCGGACGCTCGCCGCCGGGACGCTCACCGCGGCGCGGGCGACGGTCCGGGCGACCACGCGCACCGGCGGCGGCCGCGGCGCGCTGCTGCGCCTCGCGCTCGCTGCGGGTGCCGGTGATGTCGCCCTTGTAGATCCAGACCTTCACGCCGATGCGGCCGAAGGTGGTGCGGGCCTCGAAGAAGCCGTAGTCGATGTCCGCGCGCAACGTGTGCAGCGGGACGCGACCCTCGCGGTAGAACTCCGAACGCGACATCTCGGCGCCACCGAGGCGGCCCGAGCACTGCACCCGGATGCCCTTGGCGCCGGCCTTGGTCGCCGACTGCAGCGCCTTGCGCATCGCACGACGGAACGCCACGCGGCTGGCCAGCTGCTCGGCCACGCCCTGCGCGACGAGCTGCGCGTCGACCTCGGGGTTCTTCACCTCAAGGATGTTCAGCTGCACCTGCTTGGAGGTCAGGTTCTCCAGGCGGGTGCGGATGTTGTCGGCCTCGGCGCCCTTGCGGCCGATGACGATGCCCGGACGGGCGGTGTGGATGTCGACGCGGACCCGGTCCCGGGTGCGCTCGATCTCGACCTTGGAGATGCCGGCCCGCTCCATGCCCTTGGTGAGCATGCGGCGGATCGCCACGTCTTCCTTGATGTAGTCCGCGTAGAGCTTGTCGGCGTACCACCGGCTGCGGAATTCGGTGGTGATGCCGAGCCGGAACCCGTGCGGGTTGACCTTCTGGCCCACTATCGGGTCCTTCCCTTCGTGCTCGCGCCGGCGGCGGCCGCCGACTGCGACGTCACGACGATCGTGACGTGGGAGGTGCGCTTGCGGATGCGGTAGGCGCGGCCCTGGGCGCGCGGCCGGAACCGCTTCATGGTCGGGCCCTCGTCGACGAACGCCTCGCTGATCACCAGCGTGCGCGGGTCGAGGTTGTAGTTGTTCTGGGCGTTGGCGACGGCGCTGGCGAGCACCTTGCCGACCGGCTCGCTGGCCGCCTGCGGCGAGAACGCGAGAATGGCCTGCGCCTCGGCGGCCGGCAGCCCGCGGATCATGTCGACGACCCGGCGGGTCTTCATCGGCGCGATACGCAGATACCGGACGCGCGCAGTCGCGCTGTCCGGCCTGCCCCCACTCAATGTGGATGCCATCGCTGTTCCCCTAGCTCTGTGTCGAAAGTTTCGTATCTGCAGAGCTCGACGGCCGTGTTAGCGGCGCTTGGCCCTGCGGTCGTCCTTCTCGTGGCCGCGGAAGGTCCGCGTCGGCGCGAACTCGCCGAGCTTGTGACCGACCATCGACTCGGTCACGAAGACCGGGACGTGCTTGCGGCCGTCGTGCACCGCGAGGGTGTGCCCGAGCATCTCCGGGACGATCATCGAGCGGCGCGACCAGGTCTTGATGACGTTCTTGGTGCCCTTCTCGTTCTGGACCTCGACCTTCTTGGCGAGGTGACCGTCGACGAACGGGCCCTTCTTGAGACTGCGCGGCATTACTTCCGACCCTTTCCGGTCTTCCGGCGCCGGACGATCATCGCGTCGCTGGCCTTCTTGTCCTTACGGGTGCGGCCCTCGGGCTGGCCCCACGGGCTGACCGGGTGCCGGCCACCGGAGGTCTTGCCCTCGCCACCGCCGTGCGGGTGGTCCACCGGGTTCATGACGACACCGCGGACGGTCGGGCGCTTGCCCTTCCAGCGCATGCGGCCGGCCTTGCCCCAGTTGATGTTCGACTGCTCGGCGTTGCCCACCTCGCCGACGGTGGCGCGGCAGCGCACGTCGACGTTGCGGATCTCGCCGGACGGCATCCGGAGCTGGGCGAAGCGCCCCTCCTTGGCCACGAGCTGGACGCTGGTGCCGGCCGAGCGGGCGATCTTCGCGCCGCCGCCGGGCCGCAGCTCGATGGCGTGGATGACCGTACCGACCGGGATGTTGCGCAGCGGCAGGTTGTTGCCGGGCTTGATGTCCGCGCCGGGACCGGTCTCGATCGCGTCACCCTGGCTGAGCTTGGTCGGGCAGATGATGTAGCGCTTCTCCCCGTCCGCGTAGTGCAGCAGCGCGATCCGCGCGGTGCGGTTGGGGTCGTACTCGATGTGCGCGACCTTGGCCGGCACGCCGTCCTTGTCCGCCCGGCGGAAGTCGATGACCCGGTAGGCGCGCTTGTGGCCGCCGCCCTGGTGCCGGGTGGTGATCCGGCCGGCGTTGTTGCGGCCGCCCTTGCTGTGCAGGGGACGGACCAGCGACTTCTCCGGCGTGGAGCGCGTGATCTCGACGAAGTCGGCGACACTCGAGCCGCGACGGCCCGGGGTGGTCGGCTTGTACTTGCGGATGCCCATTAGCTGACCGGTCCTCCGAAGATGTCGATCCGGTCGCCCTCGGCGACCGTCACGATCGCGCGGCGGGTGGCGTTGCGCTGGCCGACGCCGAAACGCGTCCGCTTGCGCTTGCCCTGCCGGTTGATGGTGTTGACCCCGGTGACCTTGACGCCGAAGACCTTCTCGACCGAGATCTTGATCTCGGTCTTGTTGGCGTCCGGGTGCACCAGGAACGTGTACTTGTTCTCGTCGAGAAGGCCGTAGCTCTTCTCCGAGATCACGGGCGCGAGCAGGATGTCGCGCGGGTCCTTGTAGACCGAGCTCATCAGTCCTTCTTCCCGTGCGCCAGGAACGCCTCGAAGGCGGCCTGGGTGAAGACGATGTCGTCGGCGCAGAGCACGTCGTAGGTGTTCAGCTGGTCCGGCGCGATGACGTGCACGCCGGGAATGTTGCGCACGCTCTTCCAGCCGACCAGGTCGGTGCGATCGACGACCAGCAGTGCCTTGCCCGGGTCGCCGACCTGGGCCAGCGCCGCCACCGCGTCGCGGCTGGAGGGGGTGTCGCCGGTGACCAGGGCGGAGAGCACGAACACCTTGCCGCCGCGGGCCCGGTCGCTGAGCGCACCGCGCAGGGCGGCCGCCTTCATCTTCTTCGGGGTCCGCTGCGAGTAGTCGCGCGGCACGGGACCGTGCACGACGCCGCCGCCGGTGAACTGCGGGGCGCGGGTCGAGCCCTGCCGGGCGCGGCCGGTGCCCTTCTGGCGGTACGGCTTGCGGCCACCACCGGACACCTCGCCCCGGCGCTTGACCTTGTGCGTGCCCTGACGGGCGGCGGCCTGCTGGGCCACCACGACCTGGTGGATCAGCGGGATGTTCACGGCGACGTCGAAGATCTCCGCCGGGAGCTCGACGGTGCCGGACTTGGTGCCGTCCGGGGTCACCACGTCGACGGTGGTCACTTGAGTTCTCCCTTGGCCGGAGCGCCCTTGGCGGGCGTACGGACGAAGACGAGGCCGCCCTTGGGACCGGGCACCGCGCCCTTGATCAGGATCAGGCCGGCCTCGGCGTCGATCGCGTGGACCGACAGGTTCTGGGTGGTGGTCCGGACGTTGCCCATCCGGCCCGCCATCTTCAGGCCCTTGAACACGCGGGCCGGGGTGGCGCAGGCGCCGATCGAACCCGGGCGAGCGGTGCTTGCGCTGGGTGCCGTGCGAGCTGCGTAAGGCCCTTGAAGCCGTGCCGCTTCATGACACCGGCCGTGCCCTTGCCCTTGCTGGTGCCGACCACGTCGATGAGGGCGCCCTCGGTGAAGATCTCCACCGTGAGCTCCTGGCCGACCTCGTAGGAGCCGGCGTCCTCGGTGCGGATCTCGGCCACGTGCCGGCGCGGGGTGACCCCGGCCTTGCGGAAGTGACCGCCCTCGGGCTTGTTCACCTTGCGCGGGTCGATCTCGCCGTAGCCGACCTGGACCGCGGAGTAGCCGTCACCCTCCGGGGAGCGGACGGCGGTGACCACGCAGGGGCCCGCCTTGACCACGGTGACGGGGACGACCCGTCCGCGGGCGTCGAAGACCTGGGTCATGCCCAGCTTCTCGCCCAGCAGTCCCTTGACGTTCATAACGGTGTACCTCCCCCGCGCCTAAAGCTTGATCTCGATGTCGACGCCGGCCGGAAGGTCGAGCCGCATGAGCGAGTCGACGGTCTTCGGCGTCGGGTCGAGGATGTCGATGAGGCGCTTGTGCGTGCGCATCTCGAAGTGCTCGCGCGAGTCCTTGTACTTGTGCGGCGACCGGATGACGCAGAACACGTTCTTCTCGGTCGGCAGCGGCACCGGGCCGGCCACGTGCGCACCAGTACGCGTCACCGTGTCGACGATCTTGCGCGCCGAGGAGTCGATGACCTCGTGGTCGTAGGCCTTGAGCCTGATGCGGATCTTCTGTCCCGCCATGGCAGGGTCGCCATCCTGTTCTTTGAAGAAGCGTTCGTGCGAGCTGGGCGTGCTGGTGGCGCTCCGACCCCCGAGGTCGGGCGTGTCGGGCGTCCGGGCAACCTGCGTAGTCTGCCGCAAGCTCGCGAGGAGACCAAATCGACAGTGGGGGCTCCGCCCCCACGCCCCCGAGGAGCGGGGGGCGGAGCCAGTCACTACCGATGGGGCACAGGTTCTTTTCGGGGGATCACGGGGGCGGAGCCCCCGTGGGTACTACTTGATGATCTTGACGACCTTGCCGGCCCCGACGGTGCGGCCACCCTCGCGGATCGCGAAGTTGAGGCCTTCCTCCATCGCGATGGGCTGGATCAGGTTGACCTTCATCTCGGTGTTGTCGCCGGGCATGACCATCTCGGTGCCCTCGGGCAGCTCGACGACGCCGGTGACGTCCGTGGTGCGGAAGTAGAACTGCGGCCGGTAGTTCTGGAAGAACGGCGTGTGCCGGCCACCCTCGTCCTTGCTCAGGATGTAGACCTGCGCGTTGAACTCGGTGTGCGGAGTGGTCGAGCCCGGCTTGATGATGACCTGGCCGCGCTCGACGTCCTCGCGCTTGATGCCGCGGAGGAGCAGACCGACGTTCTCGCCCGCCTGGCCCTCGTCGAGCAGCTTGCGGAACATCTCGATGCCGGTGACCGTCGTGGTCTGCTTGGTCTCCCGGATGCCGATGATGTCGACGGTCTCGTTGACCTTGAGGATGCCGCGCTCGATCCGGCCGGTCACGACGGTGCCGCGGCCGGTGATCGTGAAGACGTCCTCGACGGGCATGAGGAACGGCTTCTCGGTCTCGCGCTCGGGCTGCGGGATCGACTCGTCGACGGCCTTCATCAGGTCGGCGATGCTCTGCACCCACTTGGCGTCGCCCTCGAGCGCCTTGAGCGCCGAGACCGGAACCACGGGGAGGTTGTCGCCGTCGAACTCGTAGATGCTCAGCAGCTCGCGGACCTCGAGCTCGACGAGCTCCATGATCTCCTCGTCGTCGACCATGTCGGCCTTGTTCAGCGCGACGACGATCGCCGGCACGCCGACCTGGCGGGCCAGGAGGACGTGCTCCTTGGTCTGCGGCATCGGGCCGTCGGTGGCGGCGACCACGAGGATCGCGCCGTCCATCTGGGCCGCGCCGGTGATCATGTTCTTGATGTAGTCGGCGTGACCGGGGCAGTCGACGTGCGCGTAGTGGCGCGCCTCGGTCTGGTACTCGACGTGTGCGATCGAGATTGTGATGCCGCGGGCCTTCTCCTCCGGCGCCTTGTCGATCTCGTCGAACGGCGTGTACGGATTCAGGTCCGGGAACTGGTCGTGCAGGACCTTGGTGATGGCCGCCGTCAGCGTCGTCTTGCCGTGGTCGATGTGGCCGATCGTGCCGATGTTGCAGTGCGGCTTGGTCCGCTCGAACTTCGCCTTACCCACTGTGGGTCTCCTTCAGGGACTGGTGCTTGCGGTGCGATGTAGGACGGCAGCCAGGGCTATTCGCCACGAGCCTTCTTCACGATCTCTTCCGCCACGTTGCGCGGCACTTCGGCGTACGAGTCGAACTGCATGCTGTAGTTCGCACGCCCCTGCGTCTTGCTGCGGAGGTCTCCGACGTAGCCGAACATCTCCGAGAGCGGCACGAGCGCCCGAACGACACGCATGCCAAATGCTTCCTCCATGGCCTGGATGTGGCCGCGGCGGGAGTTGAGGTCGCCGATCACGTCGCCCATGTAGTCCTCGGGCGTGCGGACCTCGACGGCCATCACAGGCTCGAGGAGGACCGGGTCGGCCTTGCGGGCGGCCTCCTTGAAGGCCATCGAGCCTGCGATCTTGAAGGCCATTTCCGAGGAGTCGACCTCGTGGTAACCACCGTCGAGCAGGGTCACCTTGACATCGACCATCGGGTAGCCGGCGAGCACGCCGAACTCCATGGCCTCCTGGCAGCCCGCGTCGACCGAAGGGATGTACTCCTTCGGGATGCGACCACCGGACACCTTGTTGGAGAACTCGTAACCACCGTCGCCGCCGCCGGTCGGCTCCATCGCGATCTGGACCTTCGCGAACTGGCCGGAACCACCGGTCTGCTTCTTGTGGGTGTAGTCGTAGCGCTCGACCGCCTTGCGGATGGTCTCGCGGTAGGCGACCTGCGGCTTGCCGACGTTGGCCTCGACCTTGAACTCGCGGCGCATCCGGTCGACCAGCACCTCGAGGTGCAGCTCGCCCATGCCGGCGATGATCGTCTGGCCGGTGTCCTCATCGGTGCGGACCTGGAAGGTCGGGTCCTCCTCGGCGAGGCTCTGGATCGCGACGCCCAGCTTCTCCTGGTCGCTCTTGGTCTTCGGCTCGATCGCGACCGAGATGACCGGGGCCGGGAAGTTCATCGACTCGAGCACCACGGGGGCCTCGGGGGCGCACAGCGTGTCGCCGGTGGTCGTGTTCTTCAGACCCTGCACGGCCACGATGTGGCCGGCCGTCACCTTCTCGATCTCCTCACGCTTGTTCGCGTGCATCTGGTAGATCTTGCCGATCCGCTCCTTGTTGCCCTTGGTGCTGTTCAGCACCGCGGTGCCCGCGGTCAGCGTGCCGGAGTAGACGCGGATGTAGGTCAGCTTGCCCAGGTGCTGGTCGCGCATGATCTTGAAGGCGAGGGTCGAGAGCGGAGCGTCGTCCTTGGGCTCGCGCTCGACGAGCTCCTCCTCCTGGCCCACCGCGTGGCCCTTGACCGCGCCGATGTCCAGCGGCGAGGGCAGGTAGCGCACGACCGCGTCGAGCATGGGCTGCACGCCCTTGTTCTTGAACGCGGTGCCGCACACGACGGGATTGAGGTTGTTGGCGATCGTCGCGCGGCGGATACCGGCGACAATCTGATCCCGTGTGGGCTCCGTACCCTCGAGGTAGAGCTCCATGATCTCGTCGTCGCCCTCGGCGAGGGTCTCGATGAGACGATCGCGCCAGGTGCGGGCGGCCTCGAGGTGAGTGTCCGGGATGTCGACCACGTCGTACATCTCGCCCTTGGCGGCCTCTTCCGGCCAGATCAGGGCCTTCATCTCGACCAGGTCGATGACGCCCTTGAAGTCGGACTCGGCACCGATCGGGAGCTGCAGCACCAGCGGGGTCGCGTTCAGGCGGGTGATGAGCATGTCCACGCAGCGGTGGAACTCCGCGCCCACGCGGTCCAGCTTGTTGATGAAGCAGATCCGCGGGACCTGGTAGCGGTCGGCCTGACGCCAGACCGTCTCGGACTGGGGCTCGACACCGGCGACACCGTCGAACACGGCAACCGCGCCGTCCAGGACGCGCAGGCTGCGCTCCACCTCGACGGTGAAGTCGACGTGGCCCGGAGTGTCGATGATGTTGATGGTGTGGCCGTCCCACTCGCAGGTGGTGGCGGCGGAGGTGATGGTGATCCCCCGCTCCTGCTCCTGCTCCATCCAGTCCATGACGGCAGCGCCCTCGTGGACCTCACCGATCTTGTAGGTGATACCCGTGTAGAAGAGGATGCGCTCGGTCGTCGTGGTTTTGCCCGCGTCGATGTGCGCCATGATCCCGATGTTGCGGACGTTGGCGAGGTCGACGCCGGCGGTGCTGACTGCCACTTGCTTTTTCTCCCCCTGCTACCAGCGGTAGTGCGCGAAGGCCTTGTTGGACTCCGCCATCTTGTGCGTGTCCTCGCGTCGCTTGACGCTCGCGCCCAGGCCGTTGCTGGCGTCGAGAATCTCGTTCATGAGGCGCTCGGTCATCGTCTTCTCGCGCCGGGCGCGGGAGTACGTGATGAGCCAGCGCAGCGCGAGCGTGTTGGAACGGCCGGCCTTGACCTCGACCGGCACCTGGTAGGTCGCGCCACCGACGCGGCGGCTGCGAACCTCGAGAGTCGGCTTCACGTTGTCGAGCGCCCGCTTGAGCGTGACGACCGGGTCGTTGCCGGTCTTGACGCGGCAGCCCTCGAGGGCGTCGTACACGGCCCGCTCGGCGACGCTCTTCTTGCCGTCCTTGAGCACCTTGTTCACCAGCTGGGTGACCAGGGTCGAGGAGTAGACGGGGTCGACGATGATCGGCCGCTTAGGGGCTGGGCCCTTACGGGGCATTAGGACTTCTCCTTCTTCGCGCCGTAACGGCTGCGCGCCTGCTTGCGGTTCTTCACGCCCTGGGTGTCGAGCGAACCACGGATGATCTTGTACCGGACACCCGGGAGGTCCTTCACCCGGCCGCCACGCACGAGCACGATCGAGTGCTCCTGCAGGTTGTGGCCGACGCCGGGGATGTAGGCCGTGACCTCGATCTGGCTGGTCAGGCGGACACGGGCCACCTTGCGCAGCGCCGAGTTCGGCTTCTTCGGGGTCGTGGTGTAGACGCGGGTGCACACACCGCGGCGCTGGGGGCATCCCTTGAGCGCGGGGGTCTTGGTCTTCGAGACCTTGTCCTGCCGGCCCTTACGGACCAGCTGCTGGATCGTGGGCACCGCTTCTCCGTCTTCTTTCGGGTCTTCCTTGCGTGGGTCATCTACTGCTGCGCGCCCGACCCTACGACCCCCGTGGTCGGGTGTGTCGCACCCGTCCACACGTCCCCGCCGACAAAATCGACCGGGATTTCGGTCCCGGCGGACTTCGTGCCGGCCGGACCGGAGATCGCGCGAGGTGCGAGCGCACGCGCGCATGCCCGGGCTACGCCCAGACACGAGGGGAGACCTTACCAGCACGCGCGCCGGGCACAAAAAGCGAAGCAGACTCGCTACCTGACCTGGAAAACCTCGAAGCCCGAGGTCCGGGCCACGACGGGGAACCGGGCGCGGAAGGCGGCGACGTCCGGGGCGAAGGTCGAGGTCTCCCCCGGGCCGATGACGACGAAATCGATCCCGTAGCGGTCGACGACCGCCCGGAAGTCGGGGCCGAGGGCGTAGAGCGCCCGGACGTCCTGCTGGCGCTGCCCGTAGTCGATGCCCTCGGAGAACAACCAGCCGTCGTAGCCGGTGACCACGCGGCGGCCGGCCAGCACCGAGATCGGGTTGTTGTGCCGGAAGTCGGTGGCGAACACCGCGGTCGGCGGGGTGGCCTCGCGAACCTGCTCCGCGATGGCCAGGTCCGCCGCGGTCAGCATCACATTGCGGTCCTGGCCGGTGAGCTGGCCGAACTGCACGAGGACGCCGGACAGGACCATCGTCGCCGCCCCCGCGCCGAGGGCCACCCGGACCAGGGGCGAGCGCCGCGTCCGCCACCAGTCGGTGAGCAGCGCGGCCACGGCGAGGCAGGTGGCCAGGAACCACCAGAACAGCGGCTTGGTGTTGTCCCAGTCCCAGGGCAGGAAGGCGACCAGGTTGCACAGCACGAAGATCGGCATGGCCGCGAGCACGACCAGGCGGCCGTTCCCGGGCAGCAGGTCCCGCCGGAGCAGCGCCACCACCAGCAGCGGCAGGAACAGCCCGAGGTTCTTGATCCAGAACCACGGCCAGTCGGCGCCGGTCCCCGCGATCCAGCCGGCCTGCCAGCGGAGAGACTCCAGCGGGCCGGCCCCGCCCCCGTGCTGGGTGGCGATCTGCGGCAGCGCGACGAGAATCCACGTCCCGAAGAACGTCGCCCAGCAGGTCGCCCAGCGCCGCAGCGAACTGTGGAGCGTCAGCAGCGCGAGCACCGGGAGGAGCAGGGCGAGCGCCAGCAAGGTGCTGCCGTGCGCCAGCGGAAGCGCGCCTGCCACGGCCCCCGCGGCGAGGAACAACCGCACGCTCCAGGCGGCGATCGCCAGCATCAGCAGCGTCAGGACCAGCAGCCCGATCGGCAGCCCGTACAGGTATCCGCGCTGCGGTTCGAGCTGCGAGGTCACCTGGTTGTACCAGCGGAAGTCGTGGGTGTTCTGGTCCGTGGCGTTCCAGACGTGGTGACGGATCACGTCCCACGCGTCGCCCTCGGCGGCGTCGCGGACGGTGAGGGTCCAGCCCAGCCCGCCGCCGAACAGGACCAGCGCGGTGGCCACGGCGGCCGCGTCGCGGCTGTCCGTGACCCGGCGCGCGAAGGCCCACAGCGCCAGCAGCAGGCACAGGCCCAGGACAAAGCTGTGCAGGACGAGCGCGCCCCACGGCGTCATCCCGAGCTTCACCATCGCCGCGGCCGTGAGCGAGGTGAGGTAGTGGTAGGGCAACGGCTCGCCGGAGTAGCGCGGGTTGTCGACCGGGAAGTTGTCGCCGTAGGCGAAGGAGGTGACGTCCCCGAGGTGCAGCGCCCAATCGGCCCACACGTTGCTCAGCCCGGCCGTCAGGTCACCGTCGCCGTTGCGACGGAGCAGCCGGGCGAGCAGCGCGGCCCACAGGAGCGCCAACCCGCCGAGCACCGCGATCGAGAACCCCCCGAACTCCTCGCGCACCCGGGCCCAGGAGACGGCCGGCCGCCATTGCCGCGGGCGCAGGAGCGCCGCGACCACGAGTCCGGCCACGGCGACGGCCCCGACGGCGACCCCCGAGAGTTCGCCGAGCGCGAGGGCCGTGGCCAGCAGGACCAGCGAGCCCACCACGACGCCCAGCACCGGCCCGTAGGCCAGGCGTTCGGGCCAGGTCAGCCGACCCGTGATCCGCCCGAGCGCGAGGACACCGGGAAGGGCGAGGCAGAGCAGGAAGGCCAGCGCCGGGATCGCGGCCATCAGCTCAGCGCCATCGAGTCAGCGCCATCGAGTCAGCGCCATCGAGTCAGCGCCATCGAGTCAGCGCCACGAGTCGAGCCACATCCGGGCGTCGAGCCCGCCCGCGTCCAGCGGCATTCCGTAGCTCACCGGTGCGAACCACACAAAGGCCGCCAGGGCGACCCCGAGGATGCCCCAGTACCCCACCTGTCCGCGCTTGGACATCGGCGCCCAGTCCTCGTCGTCCCGGACCCAGCCGCACAGGACGCCCAGGGTCAGCGTCACTGTCGCCAGGCTGAAGAGCAGCGCGAAGAAGTAGTGGTACAGGAACATCGGCCGCTCGATGAAGGCGAACGGCACGTAGTTCGTCAGGTACGCGGTGCCGAGGAGCGCCAGCGTCCACCGGTGCGGGCGGAACAGCGCCGCCCGCCACACCCAGGCCACGACCGCGAACAGCATCCCGAGCGCGGTCCCCCACCAGACCACCGGATTCCCGAGCAGGTAGATGTAGCGGTTCTTCCCGTTCTCCTCGGTGCCCAGGTAGTAGTAGATGTCGCGCTTCATCAACGGCCAGCTCGTCCACTCCGAGCTGTAGGGGTGGGTGGCCGTGGCGAGGCGCTGGTCCGCGTCGTGCATCTCCCGGTTGAGCTCGACGAAGCGGTCGAGGAGGCCCTGGCGCACGTCCGGGTCGTAGGTCGGATTGCCGGGGAGCGTGGACTGGAACTGCGCCGACATGAAGCCGTCGCCCGGGCCGGAGCGGTCCAGCAGGGCGAAGTGCACCGCGAAGCTGCTCAGGTACACGATCACCGGCAGCACGGTGACGACCGCGAGCTGAGCCAGCGCCCGGCGCACCGGCACCTGGCGGCGCAGCGCGCCGAACAGCACGACCAGACCGACCAGGCCGAGCGCGGTCAGCCCGCTCCACTTCGTGGACCCCGCCATGCCGGCCAGCAGCGCGGCGGCACTCAGATACGCCCAGTGCGCACGCCCGGTTCTGCGCCGCGCCACCAGCACACACGTCAGGGCGGAGATGCCGAACAGCAACATCATGCTGTCGGTGAGGATCAGCCGGGACTCCACCAGGATGGCGTTGTCCAGCAGCAGCAGACCGGCGCCGAGGGTCGCGACCCGGCGCCCGAGCCGCAGCTCACGCAGGAACCGGTAGAACACGACGATCAGCGCGGCCCCGGCGAGTGCCGGAAGGATCCGCAGGCCCACCGTCGGTTCGGTGCCCGTCGACGCGGCATCGATCCCGATCAGCTGCGCCCAGCCCGCCAGCAGCAGCTTGCCCAGCGGCGGATGGATGTCGAAGAAGTAGGAGCGCTCGTGATAGCGGAGCGCGAACTCGCGGAAGTACACCTCGTCGAACACGATCGCGCGCGGACGCCCGATCCAGATGAGCCGGGTGAACAGCGCCAGCAGGCCAAGCACCGCCAGTTCGGGAGTCAGCCAGCCCGGTGCCCGCCGCCAGAGCGCCGCCAGCCCGGCGGAGCCGGCGGAGGCCGCGGGTTTCAGCACGCGGAGAGCCTATGTCGATCATCCGGGCGTGCGGCGGCAACGGCGCCCCGGTCGCCGTACGGGGTATTAAGGCGGGACGAACACCGACCCAACCGCCCCGCGTCCGGCCGGCAGAGCGGCGGGATGGGCTCTGCCGCCGTCCCTAGGCTCCCGGATGTGAGAATCGGAAGCATCGCTTCAGACGTAGACCCCCAACCGGTGGCGGCCGCCGAGATGGCCGTCGCCCCCGAACTCGACGTCGTCATCCCGGTCTACAACGAGGAGACCGCGGTCGAGTCCTGCGTCCGCCGCCTGCACGCCCACCTCACCGGCGAGGTGTCCTACCCATTCCGCATCACGATCGTCGACAACGCCAGCACCGACAGCACCCTGGAACTGGCCACCGCCCTCGCGGCCGAGTTCGCCGAGGTGCGCGTTCTGCACCTGGCCGAGAAGGGGAAGGGCCGCGCGCTGCGGGCGGCCTGGTCGGGTTCGGACGCGCGGGTGCTCGCCTACATGGACGTCGACCTCTCGACCGACCTGGCCGCGCTCTCGACGCTGATCGCGCCGCTGCGGTCCGGCCACTCCGATCTGGCGATCGGCACCCGGCTGCACCACGGGTCCCGCGTCGTGCGCGGCGCCCGGCGCGAGGTGGTGAGCCGCGGCTACAACCTGGTGCTGCGCGGCGCCCTCTCCGCCCGGTTCTCGGACGGAGGCTGCGGCTTCAAGGCCATCCGCCGCGACGTGGCCGACCAGCTGATCCCGCTGGTCGAGGACAACAACTGGTTCTTCGACACCGAACTGCTCGTGCTCGCGGAGCACGCGGGCCTGCGCATCCACGAGGTCCCCGTCGACTGGATCGACGACCCGAACACCAAGGTCAAGGTCGTCAGCACCGCCAAGGAGGACCTGCGGGGGATCCTGCGCCTGGCCCGCGCGCTCTTCGCCGGTCGCATCCCGTTGCAGCATCTCGCCGTCCAACTGGGACGCGAGCCCCTGGAGCCGCGGACCCCGGGCGTTCCGCCGGGCCTGATGAACCAGCTGGTGCGCTTCGGTGCGATCGGGGTGATCAGCACCCTGGCCTATCTGGCGATCTTCCTCGTGCTGCGGAGCACGATGAGTGCGCAGGGCGCCAACCTGATCGCGGTCCTCACCACCACGCTCGCGAACACCTCGCTGAACCGCCGGTTCACCTTCCGCATCGTCGGCCGGCACCGGCTGGCCAGGCACCAGCTGCAGGGGCTCATCATTTTCGGCCTGGCGCTCGCGCTGACCAGCACCGCACTGTTCCTGGCCCATGCCGCCGACGAGAACCCCACCAAGAGCGTCGAGGTCGCCGTGGTGGTCACGGCCAACGCCACCGCGACAATCATCCGCTTCCTGCTGCTGCGCCGCTGGGTGTTCCGGAAGGCCTGACCCGACCTGGTGACCGAAAACCTGACCCGAGCCGTGCCGCGGACCAGGACCGCGCAGCCTTCTGACCGGCAGCTGCTGGTCCAGCTCGCGCTCTGCTGCCTGGCCGCGCGGATCGTCCTGCAGATCGTCGGCATGCTCTCGGTCCGGTCGCACGGCGGGAACGCCAGGGATCAGTTCGTCGACCTGTGGTCCCGGTGGGACGCCTCCAGCTACCTGCGGGTCGCCGATGTGGGCTACCGGCCCGAGGGCACCCCGGGCGAGGACCACTTCTTCGTCGGCTTCTTCCCCGGCTTCCCGCTGGCGATCCGGCTGCTCCACTACGTCACCGGCGACTACCTCGTGGCCGGACTGCTGGTCTCGTACGTCGCGAGCGTCGGTGCCTGCTGGTTCCTGCACAAGCTGGTGCGGCTGAACCACGACCACGCGGCCGCGTGGCGGGCGGTGATTCTCCTGCTGGCCTTCCCCACCGCGTACTTCCTGTCCGCGCCCTACGCGGAGGCGCTCTTCCTGTGCGCGGTGCTCGCCGCGGTGTACGCCGCCCGGACCAGCCGGTGGCCGGCCGCGGGGCTCGCCGGGGCGGTGGCCGGCGGCACCCGGGTGGTGGGGTTCGCGCTCTGGCCGCTGCTGGCCCTGGAGGCGTTCCGCCGCGCCACCGGGGTGACGGCACGCGTTCGCAATCTCGCCTGGTGCGCCCTCGCCGGGGCCGGCCTCGGCGCGTTCCTCATCGTGAACCAGGTCGTGTACGGCACGCCGTTCCAGTTCGTCGAGGTGCAGAAGCAGCACTGGAACCAGGGCCTGGCCTGGCCGTGGCGGCCGGTCGAGGACGCCTGGCGCGCGCTCGGGTCCGGGAGCGTCGACGGCGATCTGCACTTCATCATGTGGACCCGGCTGGCCACCGTCGCCGTCGTACTGCCCTTGCTGATCCTGGGCGTCCGGCGACTGCCGACCGGGGACGTCGCCTATGCCTGGATCGCGTTCCTGTTCGTGATGTCGTCGGTCTGGCTGCTCAGCCTGCCCCGCTACGTGCTCGTGCTCTACCCGCTGTTCGTCCTGGGCGCCCAGCTGACGGCACGACGGCGGGTGTTCGTTCCGGTCGTGGCCGGGTGCGCCGGCCTGCAGGCGTGGTGGTTCTGGCGCTACGCCGGCGCCGTCTGGGCATTCTGACGCGGGCTCAGTGGTAGTAGCCCACCGCGGGCTCGGGGTAGGTGCCGAAGTCGCCGCGCGAGATCTGTTCACGGGCCGGCACGTCGAACCAGATCGCCGACCGGTCCCGGTAGCCGGTGGCCAGATCGAGCGCGTAGGCGCCCGTGCCGATGACGAAGGCCGCGAGCACGACGAGGGCGAGGTCCCGTCCGACGTTGCGCAGCAGCACCGTCCAGCCCATCGTCAGCAGGATCGCCAGGAACGGCCAGGCGGCGCAGCCCCGCAGGCTGTGCGGCTGCCCTTCGTAGGTGAGGGCCGACCCCAGCAGTCCCGCCATCGCACCGACGACCGCGACCACCATCAACAAGGACGCGGGCGGCAGCGGGCCCTTCTCTTGATCTGTCCGGGTTCGGGTGGTGCGCCATCGCACCAGCAGGTGCGCGAGGTAGGCCAGCAGCACCAGCGCCGGGACGAGCGACGCCAGGCCGAGCATGCCTTGGCGTCCGGTCGAGTGGCGAAGGTTCGGGTCGCCCTCCAGGAAGAGGAAGACCGGGGAGAGCAGCTGCCAGAAGTTCGCCAGCACAGCCGCCGTGCCGTCCCAGGCGGACGCGTCCGTGTACACGCTGAGCACGGCGCTGCGCGATCGCGCCTCCGGGGTGTCGAGGAAGTCCAGCAGCGGGAGGGCCAGCACGGCCGTGACCACCGCGCTCGCGCCGACCCACCACAGCGGGATCACGCGACGCCGCAGCAGCAGGCCGTAGAAGAGCAGCGCCAGCAGCGGCACGCTCGCCCGGCACGGCGGATAGAGATACGCCAGTCCGACCAGCGCGAGCGGCAGCCCGACGGCGGCGAGCCATCGATGGGGAGGGCGTCCGGAGAACAGCAGGACGGAGAAGCAGAGAAACGCGAGGGTGATCAGGAACGGCACCAGCGCCGGGTCCCAGGCCAGGCTGCCCTGCAGCCATCCCCACGGGAGCGCGAGGCCCACCACGGCCAGCGTCAGCGCGAACCGGGTGCCCAGCCAGTAGCGGGCGCCGAGCGCGAGCAGGCCGATCGCCCCGAGCGTCATCACCTGGGAGAAGCAGCGCAGCGAGGTCTCGCTGAGGCCGAAGATCCGGGCCCACTCCGTCAGCGGATAGAGGTAGACCGGCGTCGTGTAGCCGCCGCCGAGCGACTCCGAGAACAGGGGCCACGAGCCGCCGTGGGCGTTGGTGCCGCTCTCCAGCATCGCCTTGGCGTGGGCCGCCCCGGCCGCCTCGTCGACGTAGAACCCGGGCGGGGTCCGGGGCAGCAGCGCCAGTCGGAGCGCGACCAGCGTCACGATCGTCCCGACGAGCACCCGGTCGCCGACGATCGGACGTTCCCTCATCCGGCGCTCGAGTTGTGGTCGCGCGCATTGTCGATCAGCCAGTTCCACGCGAGGACCACGCCGACCACCATCACCAGGGCGATGACCAGGCTGATGACACTGCAGATCCGGGCCGCCCGGATCAGGCCCAGGCCACTCGAGCGGCCGCGCGAGTCGCGCACCTGACGTTTGGCTGAAGGCGCCATGGCCAGCGCGAGGACAGCCATGAACGTGCCGAGCCCGCAGAAGAGCATCCCGGGCAGCGACCCGACACCGAGGATGCCGACGACGGCCGCTGCGCGGGCGGTCGGTATGTCGGACGAGACCTCGATCGGCGAGTCGTCCTCGCCCTCGAAAGGCTCGTCCACGTCAGTTGGTCTCCCAGTCCCAGGAACCGTCGAACCAGGCACCGTCGACCGTCGCGAGCAGGACGACGAGCAGGACGAACGCCAGGATCGTGAAGCCGATCGTCACCCAACTGCAGATCACGCCGGCCTTGACCATGCCCTCTCCGGTCAGCGCTCCCCGGGACTCCGCGATCTCGCGCTTGGCCCCGGGTGCGAGAGAGAGCGACACGATGGCGGCGATGAAGCCGATGCCGCAGGTGAACATGATGACGATCGACGCGATGCCGAGACCCATCACCCAGCCCGCGCGATCGGAGCTGCGCGGCGGCCCCGTGTAACCCCACCCCGGCTGCGGCTGACCCCAGCCCTGTTGCGGCGGCTGCCCCCAGCCGGCCGCCGGCTGGCCGTAGCCCGGCGGGGGCTGGCCGTACCCCGGCGGGGGCTGGCCGTACCCCGGCGGGGGCTGGCCCCAACCGGGCTGCGGTTGTCCGTACGGACCGGGCGGTGGAGCGGGCGGGTCCTGGGGCTCGTCCGCCACCGTCAGCTCTCGCCCTTCTCGGTCGCGTACCGGGCCGTGGACGCGGCCACGGCGTCCAGGTTCGACTGGGCGAGCTCGGGACGGGCGGCACTGGCCCGGGCCGCGGCCTCGCGGGTGCTGTAGGCCTGGCCCTGGAACTCGGGCATCACGTGCCGGGCGAACAACTCATAGCTGTTGGCCTTGCGCGCCGGGTTGGCCCAGTCGTGATTGAGCTGCAGGTAGGCCCCGAAGCCGCCGTTCGACTGCTTCCACAGCCGTTCGATCTGTTCCCCTGCCTGGTCCGGGGTCCCGATCACCCCGATGCCGGAGGTGTTGATGAAGTCGATGTACTCGGAGATCGAGGAACCCTGGCCGAGGTCCATCTGCGGGAAGGCGGCCACCTTCTGGAAGTAGTGGAACCACTTCATGATCCCGTGCTCGACGTCGGCGTACGCCTGGTCCTTCGTCTCGGCGAGGTGCATGAGCCCGACCAGGCGCCAGGCGTTGCGGTCGACGCTGGTCCCGTAGTGCGCGGCGCGTTCCTCCATCACGTCCCAGTGGTGGGCGAGCACATCGAAACCCGCGGCCATCGTCGCCCCGATCGACAGCAGCCCCAGCCCGTAGCGACCCGCCAGTCGCGGCCCCGCCGGGGAAGCCACCGCCGCGATCGCCACCTCCATGTGCGGGGAGCTGTAGGGCCGCAGATGCAGCCGGGCGTCCCGCAAGGTCCAGCGGTCGTTCTCGAAGTTGACCGGCTCGTCGCTGCGCAGCAGCCGGATGATGAGGTCGGTGGCGTCGTCGAGCAGTTCCCGGGTACGGGGCATGTCCAGGCCGATCATGGCCGCGTCCGACGGCAGCGAACCGGGGCCGAGGCCCAACATGAAGCGACCGCGCGTCAGGTGATCGAGCAGCACCGCGCGTTCGGCCACCCAGAGCGGATGGTGGTAGGACGCCGAGACGACGCCCGTCCCGAGCCTGATGTTCCGCGTGCGCCCGGCGGCGGCGGCGATGAAGATCTCCGGCGAGGCGATGATCTCGCTGCCGGCCGAGTGGTGCTCGCCGATCCAGGCCTCGTCGTAACCGAGGCGGTCGAGCCACTCGAGAGTGCCGAGGTCGCCCTCCAGGAGCAGGGTCGGGTTCTCCCCCGGTGGATGGAATGGCGCCATGAAAATTCCGAACCGCATCCGCCGCTCGCGCATGAAGATCCTCCCGTCACCTTGTCTGAGAACGTAGTCCCCATGACAACAGTGACCCGCGGGGAATGCACGTTCCACACGTCGGAGTCGGGGCCGGCCGACGGCGAACTCGTGCTGCTCCTGCACGGCTTCCCGCAGCACGCGGACAGCTGGGACCGGGTGGTCCCGCTGCTGAACGCGGCGGGCTACCGGACGGTGACCTTCAACCAGCGGGGTTACTCACCCGAGGCCCAGCCCAGCCGCCGCCGGGACTACGTGATCCCGGAGCTCACGGCCGATGCGGCCGCCGTCATCGATGCCTACGGGGGCCGGGCGCACGTCGTCGGCCACGACTGGGGAGCGATCGTGGCGTGGTTCCTGGCGACCGATCACCCCGAGAGGACAGCCACGCTGACCTCGGTGTCGGTGCCCCACCCGCGCGCGTTCCTCGCCTCGATGGGAAACAGCCGTCAGATCCTCTCGTCCTGGTACATGGCGTTCTTCCAGCTCCCGTGGCTTCCCGAGCGGGTGCTGCACTCCCGCTGGAACTGGTTCATGTGCGACTACACCGGCCAGTCCCCCGACGCCGCGAAGCGAGACCTCGCGGCGCTGCCGAGCCCACAGTCGCTGACCGGCCCGCTGAACTGGTACCGCGCCCTGCCCATGGTCAACCTGTGGAAGCGCTCCGGTGCCCGCGTGCAGCAGCCGACCCTGTTCGTCTGGAGCGACGACGACGTGGCACTGAAACGCAAGGGCGCGGTGACCACCGAGCGCCACGTCGACGGTCCGTACACCTTCGAGATCCTGAGCGGCGTCAGCCACTGGATCCCCGAGGCGGCGCCCGAGCAGTTCACCGACCTGCTCGTCGCGCACCTGCGCGCCTACCCGCTGACGACGACGTAGCCCTTGATCGCCAGCTTGCTCACGGGGGTGACCACGCAGTCCCCGGTGACCGGGGTCGCGCCGAACTCCCCGGTGAAGCCGTCGCCCTTCGTCTGGACGGCGACCAGGCCGTTCTCCGCCGCCGGACCGCCGAAGGTCACCGTGAACGGAAGGACGACCGTCTTGGTCCCGTCGGCCGTCGGGAACACCATCGTGTAGCTGCCCACACCTTCGCCGCCGAGGCAGGTGTCCGGATCCGTGGTGCCGTAGTTCCCCTGGTCCAGGAACGTTCCGGCGCCGGTGGGGGTGACCCCCTTCACCGGGCCGTCGCAGCTCACGGTTCCGAGCGTCTGGTCCTTGAAGGTCCCCGTGGACCCCTGCAGAGCCAGCAGCCCCGGGGTCAGCGAGACCTCATGTTCGACCGTGCACGTCGTACCGCCGGCCGCCATCGCAGGGCTGGCCGGGCCGATGCTCACCAGGCCCGAGGCCACCAGGACGGCCGCGCTGACGGAATGGCTCCGCTTCATATCTCCACACCCTTGTGTCGGCAGTCAGGCATTTGCACGACCGGCCGGCACCCCTGGAGGGGTACCGGCCGGTTCGCGAGAGCTGGAACTTAGTTTCCGTAGCCGCCGAAGTCGTAGTCCTCCAGGCGGACGGCATCGCCGGACCCGGACCCGAAGGTCGCGTACTCCGGCTCCTCGTACCCGGTCATCGAGTACATGGCCGCCTTGGCCTCCTCGGTCGGCTCGACCCGGATGTTGCGGTACTTCGGCATGCCGGTACCGGCCGGGATGAGCTTTCCGATGATGACGTTCTCCTTGAGGCCCAGCAGCGGGTCGCTCTTGGCGTGGATCGCCGCGTCGGTGAGGACGCGGGTCGTCTCCTGGAACGACGCCGCCGACAGCCACGACTCGGTGGCCAGCGAGGCCTTGGTGATACCCATCAGCACCGGGCGACCGGAGGCGGGGGTGCCGCCTTCGCCGACCACGCGACGGTTCTCCTCCTCGAAGCGGCTGCGCTCGACGAGCTCACCGGGCAGCAGCTCCGCGTCACCGGACTCGATGACCGTCACCCGGCGCAGCATCTGCCGGATGATGATCTCGATGTGCTTGTCGTGGATCGACACGCCCTGCGAGCGGTAGACCTCCTGCACCTCCTCGACCAGGTGCTCCTGGACGGCCCGCTGGCCGAGGATGCGCAGCACCTCGTGCGGGTTGGCGGCGCCGACGAGCAGCTTCTGCCCGACCTCGACGTGCTGGCCCTCCTCGACGAGGAGCCGGCTGCGCTTGGAGACCGGGTACCCGACCTCCTCGCTGCCGTCGTCGGGGACGATCACGATCTTGCGGGCCTTGTCGGTGTCCTCGATCTTGACCCGGCCGGTGACCTCGCTGATCGGGGCCACGCCCTTGGGCTGGCGGGCCTCGAACAGCTCGACGACGCGGGGCAGGCCGTGGGTGATGTCCTCACCCGCGACACCACCGGTGTGGAACGTACGCATCGTCAGCTGGGTACCCGGCTCACCGATGGACTGGGCGGCGATGATGCCGATGGCCTCACCGATGTCGACCAGCTTGCCGGCGGCCAGCGAGCGGCCGTAGCACATCGCGCAGGTGCCGACCCGGGACTGGCAGGTGAGCACGGAGCGCACGCGCACCGACTCCACGCCGGCCGCGATCAGGTCGTCGAGCAGGATGTTGGTGACATCCGTGCCGGCCGGCGCCGTGACGCCGCCGGTGCCCGAGACCTCTTCGGACAGGTTGCGCGAGACCACGTTGGTGTCGACGTTGTCGAGCTTGCGCAGGACTCCGTCGGCGCCGGCCGCGGCGATCGTGCAGACCAGACCGCGCTCGGTGCCGCAGTCCTCCTCGCGGATGATCACGTCCTGGCTGACGTCCACCAGACGACGCGTCAGGTAACCGGAGTCGGCGGTCCGCAGGGCGGTGTCGGCCAGACCCTTACGGGCACCGTGCGTGGAGATGAAGAACTCCAGCACGGACAGGCCCTCGCGGAAGTTCGACTTGATCGGCCGCGGGATGATCTCGCCCTTGGGGTTGGCGACGAGACCACGCATACCGGCGATCTGCCGGACCTGCATCATGTTTCCGCGGGCGCCCGAGTCGATCATCATCGCGATCGGGTTGGTCCGGTGGAAGTTCTTCTCCATCGCGGTCGCGACGACGTTCGTCGCCTGGGTCCAGACCTCGATGAGCTCCTGACGACGCTCGTCGTCGGTGATCAGACCCTTCTCGAACTGCTTCTGGATCTTCTCCGCGCGGGCCTCGTACTCCTCCAGGATCTGGGCCTTGTCCGGCGGCGTGATGACGTCGCCGATCGAGACCGTGACACCGGAGCGGGTGGCCCAGTGGAAGCCGGCCGCCTTGAGGGCGTCCAGCGTCGCGGCGACCTGGACCTTGGGGTACCGCTCGGCCAGGTCGTTGATGATGATCGAGAGCTGCTTCTTGCCGACCTCGGCCTCGACGAACGGGTAGTCCGCCGGCAGCGCCTCGTTGAACAGGGCCCGGCCGAGTGAGGTCTCCAGCAGCACCGGGTCGCCGGCGGAGTAGCCCTCGGGGGCGACCCAGCCGCGCGGCGGGACGACGTCCTTGAGCCGGATCTTGATCCGGGCCTGCAGCGCCAGCTCGCCGGTGTCGAAGGCCATGATCGCCTCCGAGACCGCGCCGAACACCCGGCCGTGACCGGCCATCTCGCCGCGGTCACCGGTCAGGAAGAACAGGCCGATGATCATGTCCTGGGTGGGCATGGTGACCGGCTTGCCGTCGGACGGCTTGAGGATGTTGTTCGAGGACAGCATCAGGATCCGGGCCTCGGCCTGCGCCTCGGCCGACAGCGGCAGGTGCACCGCCATCTGGTCGCCGTCGAAGTCGGCGTTGAAGGCCGAGCAGACGAGCGGGTGGATCTGGATGGCCTTGCCCTCGATCAGCTGCGGCTCGAAGGCCTGGATGCCGAGGCGGTGCAGCGTCGGCGCCCGGTTCAGCAGAACCGGGTGCTCGGCGATGACCTCTTCGAGCACGTCCCACACGACCGGACGGGCCCGCTCGACCATGCGCTTGGCGCTCTTGATGTTCTGCGCGTGGTTGAGGTCGACGAGGCGCTTCATGACGAACGGCTTGAAGCAGCTCGAGCGCCATCGCCTTCGGCAGACCGCACTGGTGCAGCTTGAGCTGCGGGCCGACGACGATGACCGAGCGGCCGGAGTAGTCGACGCGCTTGCCGAGCAGGTTCTGCCGGAAGCGGCCCTGCTTGCCCTTGAGCATGTCCGAGAGCGACTTGAGCGGCCGGTTACCGGGACCGGTGACCGGACGGCCGCGGCGGCCGTTGTCGAACAGCGCGTCGACGGCCTCCTGCAGCATCCGCTTCTCGTTGTTGACGATGATCTCCGGCGCCCCGAGGTCGAGCAGACGCTTGAGGCGGTTGTTCCGGTTGATCACGCGCCGGTACAGGTCGTTCAGGTCGGAGGTCGCGAAGCGGCCACCGTCGAGCTGCACCATCGGGCGCAGGTCCGGCGGGATGACCGGGACGCAGTCCAGGACCATGCCCATCGGGGAGTTGCGGGTCGACAGGAACGCCGAGACGACCTTGAGGCGCTTGAGCGCGCGGGTCTTCTTCTGGCCCTTGCCGGTGCGGATGATCTCGCGCAGGCGCTCGGCCTCGGCCTCGAGGTCGAAGGACTCCAGACGCTTCTGGATCGCCGCCGCACCCATGCCGCCGTCGAAGTACATGGCGAACCGGTCGCGCATCTCGCGGTAGAGCATCTCGTCGCCCTCGAGGTCCTGGACCTTGAGGTTCTTGAAGCGGTTCCAGACGTCGTCCAGGCGGTCGATCTCGCGCTGGGCGCGGTCACGGAGCTGCTTGAGCTCGCGCTCGGCACCTTCCTTGACCTTGCGCTTCTGGTCCGACTTGGCGCCGGCCGCCTCCAGCTCGGCCATGTCGGCCTCGAGCTTGGTCTGGCGGGTCTCC
>CAVRLI010000002.1:0-420179 GCA_963722375.1 uncultured Actinomycetota bacterium | reverse complement strand
GGTGGCCAGCACCAGGGATGCGCCGTGCGCCTGTCAGACGCGGAGCGCGTGGCCATCGAGTTCCACCCCGACGCAACCTGACAATCCGTCAGTACCCTTGCAGGCCCGGTAGGCCGTCAAAGTCGGGATGTCCCGGCGTCCAGATGTCTAGGACGCGTTCGGGAGGGAGTCCCTCACCTAACGGGAACTCGCCGCCGCGTGGAGCCGTCCCCCCGAAAGCGCGGACGAGCCGCCATGTCCCGATGCTGAATCCGGGTTCGTGGTGGACGGCTGCGATGACGAGGGCAGGCCTGCCGATCCGGCGCAGCCGCTCCTTGAAGGGCACGGCGGCGGCCGAGAAGTTGATGATCTCGCCGCCCCAGAGCCCGAGCAGGTTGGACAGCCCGTTGAACTGCTCTCGCATCTCCTGGCGGCCCATGAAAAACCAGAGCTGGCCGGCACGTACGGCGTCCCCACACGGGCCGCTCATCCGGTTCCCCGCCGCCAGGACGGCAGCCTCTTCGGGGGTCAGGTGGCCTGCCGCCGTCGCGGCGCTCAGCTTCGTGAAGATCAAGTCATCACTGGCGACCGCCATCCCCTCGTCCCGGATCGAAGCGATTTCCTCGTCCAGGAGCCGCGTGGCGTGGAAGGCGAGCAGATCACAGACGCCCAGCGCGGACCGGAACTCGGCGTAGGACTCATCCGTGTGGACCACGTCGGGGCCTGCCAGCTCGGCCACACCGGCAGGCCAAGTCATTTCGTCGTCCAGGTCCACGAGCGCTCGCATGGCCGCAAGCTAGCGGTCCTCGACCTGGAGCGTTCCCTGAAATCGTCGGTGGTGCTCGGCAGACTGGGATCCATGACCGAGCCGACGGACTACGAGTTTGACTTCGCCGTGAGCTTCGCGGGCGAGGACCGCGACTTTGTCCAAGAGGTCGTGGACGCGGCCAAGGGCGACCTGAGCGTGTTCTACGACCGGGATTTTGAGGCCGAGGCGTGGGGCGAGGACGGCATTGAGTACTTCACCAACGTCTACATGAACCGTGCCCGGTACGTCGTGATGTTCGTGTCGCACCACTACGGCGAGAAGATGTGGACCAAGACCGAACGCCGGGCCGCGCTTGCGCGAGCCGCGACCGAGCGTCAGGCGTACGTGCTTCCGGTGCGACTGGACGACACCCAACTCCCCGGCCTTCTGCCGACCACCATCTACCTGGACAGCCGCCGCGTCGGCATCCAGGGCGTCATCGACGCCATCAAGCAGAAGATCGGCGGCGCCCCTCGGGCGGTTGCGCAGATCGAGGTCGGGCGCAAGGTGCCCCGCACGTCCGAGGAGATCGCGGCGCTGATCGAACAGCGTCCCAAGGCCTGGGAGTACCTGCTGTACGGCGCCGCTCTTCGAGCTCGGTTCGAGGAGCTGGAGCCGAAGCGCCACGACCAGATGATCGGGTACGCCGCCCGGACGGGCGTCAACGTGCCAGCGACAGAGGTGGTCGCCTTTGCCCAGACCGCGCTCGCGGAGGCCCAGAGCATTGCCGACAACTTCAACGCCGTACTCAGCTCGGAGGTCCAGGACGCAGCTTTCGGACTTCCAGGCGAACCCGGTGACGTGGACCGAATCCTCCACATGGCCGAGCGATTCGCGTCCGTCTACGAGGAACTCATGGACTGGGCCACTCGCCTCCGTGGATGCTCCGTCGGGAACGACCACGCCCGCAACGCCTACATCGCCTTGGCGAAGACGGCCGACGGCAACGTCGAACACCTTCGGTCCTTCGTGGAGAGCCTGGTGACCGAACTCGACACGTTGATCGACCGGCTCGACGCCGGGGAGGCAATCGTCATCCAGCCCGTTGTGACCCTCGACCTGGATGTGGATCTGATAGCTGCGTTCAACCGCGAGCTGGAGTCGGCTGCCGAGGAGGTCGGCTTCCGGGGGACGTTCGGAAATGACGACTAGATGACCATCCAGAGCAGCCCGGACACCGGTGGGCCTGCGTGGTGACCCCGCATTCGGCCATCGTTCAGCAACCCTCGGCTCAATCGCTGCTGCTTCACATGATCGGTAACGGGCAACTGTTGGGAACTGGCACCGGCTTCGTCGTGAAGCAGAGCGGAGCGCCGTTCCTGATCTCGAACTACCACGTCATCGCGGGTCGCGACCCGAACACAGGGCAGTCACGCCATCGCACAGCCGCCACCCCGGACACGATGCTGATCCGCCATCTGCGCGAGGGACCTCATCTGACCTGGGAGGATAAGCCGGAGCCGGTGGTCGACGTCGGGGGCAACGCGTTGTGGTTCGAGCACCCGATTCTCGGCCGCAAGGTCGACGTCGTTGCTCTGCCGCTGAGGAACCTGGGCGACGTGCAGTTGGTTCCGTACGACCACGATGAAGGCGGTCCTCGCCTCAAGGTCACGCCCACAAGCGACCTCAGCGTCGTCGGCTTCCCTTTCGGTCTTACCGGTGGTGCAGGGCTCGCGATCTGGACGCGAGCTTTCGTGGCCAGTGAGCCCGCCGTCGACTTCGACGGGGAACCGGTCTTCCTCGTGGATGCCCGGACCCGTCCTGGCCAGTCCGGATCTCCGGTGATCGCGTATGACCCTGGCGGAGGGTTTGTTCAGTACACCGACGGGAATTCGAGCATCGGCGGTGCTTCCGTCGTCAACCTGCTTGGGGTCTACTCCGGCCGAATCAACGAGCAGTCGGACCTAGGGAAGGTATGGAAGACCCGCGTGATCGGCGAAATCCTCGCAGCTCGACGATGCGGAACAGCTTCGTTGACCGGCTGAGGCGGAGCGACGTCGGGCCCCTCAGCCTGACCAGCGCCCGAGGATATACTGGCCGCCGCCGAACGGGAGTATCGAACCCTGGCCGCGGCCGACCGCAGAGACTTCGGCCGGCTGCTGGCAACGACATCGGCGCGCGGACCTCACTGGTGCTGCTCCGGCAACTGCCGGCTGTCGTCCGCGCCGCTGATGTCGCGGCGCTGTTGGCTGCGAACCTCGCCGACCCGGGTCACGGACTCGATCGCGCACGGGCGTCGGAGATCCATCCGCAGCCCGTTGTGAGTGAGTAACGTACGTCCGTGCTGCTGGCCTACATGGACGAGAGCTACGACAAGCTCCACCACCTGATCGCAGCAGTTGTCGTGCCCGGCGATGCGCTAGCCAGCTTGGCGCGCGCGCTTGACGACGTAGCCGCCAACGCTTCTGACCGCTTCAGCGCGATCAAGGAGGACGGTGAGCTGCACGCGACCGAGATCCTCGGGCCAAAGAAGGGATGGAAGAAGAAGGAGGTCTCTATCGACGACCGGGTCGGGGTCATGCGCGAGGCTATAGACGCAATCGCTAGCCACGAGGTTGGCATCCTCTGCCACGCAATGGACCTGGTGGCACAACGGAAGAAGTACGGCGACCGGACTCACCCCGCCCATCCCTGGGTACTGAGCTTCCTCGTGGAGCACGTCGACCGCTACGCCGAGGAGGCCAAGTCGCCCGTCCTACTAATTGCCGACGAGGTCGACGAGTCGGCCTTGTACCGGACACACATCCGGCAGTACCAGAAGAACGACACGGGTGGTTGGAAGCCCCGCAAGCTCACCCACGTCGTGGACACGCTCCACTTCGCGCCGTCAGAGGCAAGCCGCATGCTTCAGGCCGCTGACCTCGTCGCCTACGTCACGCGTCGGTGGGTCTCAAAGTGCGACACAGATCCCCGCGGCAAGGCCGCTATCGACGATCTGTTCTCGCGCTTGCAGCCACGGCTGAAGCACTGGAACGTCTGGATCCCTCAGTGAGGCCGCAGGGCGCAACATCGACGCAGAAGACGCTGAGCGGGCGCTCCGGGCCGCGACCCTCGTACGCGATGAATCGCGGACCCTTTTGTCGAAGCTCGGGACTTAACTGCGCGCCGTCCAGCGCACCCGCGGTCGCACGCCAGGTGGGGCCCCGTTCCGGTCCAGGTCACCGTCTCGGAGCTCGCGTGCACCGTGGTGGCGTAGCGGACGATCCGGGCGATGCTCAATGGTTCTGCGCAAGTGGAAGCTTTTCTGACGTATAGTCATGCACTGCTGGACTTACAACCAAGCCAGGTCAGTGGCTCCGCGTAGATCCTCCGGGATACCCACCGCCGCCGAACGCCGCGTCCAACGCCGCGTAGTCCTTCCCGCCGGTCGAGGTGCGGGGCAGGGCGCTGACGAACTCGACCCGCTTGGGCTTCTTGTACGAAGCGATACCGGCGCGACAATGTTCGATGATCTGCTCTTCAGTAAGCGCTACGCCCGGGTTCGTGGCGACCACTGCGGTGACGGCCTGGATGAACTTCTCATCGGGCACTCCGATAACTGCAGCTTCCCGGACGCCATCCAGGCGTTCGATGCAGCCCTCGACCTCGGCGGGGTAGATGTTCTCGACCCCAGACTTGATCAGCTGGGCCAGTGGGCCGATGAAGCTGACGACTCCGTCCGCTCCACGCCTACCGAGATCGCCGGTATGCCATCCGCCGGTCCTGGTGCGGTGAGCGTTCAGTTCCGGGCGGCGCCAGTAGCCCAGATGCACCAGCGGCCCGCGGAACACCATCTCGCCGGCTTCGCCGTCTGGGACCTCCCGCCCAGCGTCATCGACTATGCGCAAACGGCTCCAGGGCGAAGGCAGACCGGCAGTCGTCACGCCCTCGTGTCCCCCGTAGGCAGCGTAGACATCCAGGCCGTGCAACTCGGTCTGGCCGTACCCACCGAGAGCGCGACTCGAGGGAGAATCGGCCTCCTGCACCATGTCGTCCCACCCCGGCATCCGCAGCGCGGACTGGAAGCTCGACAGGTCGTAGCGGCCGTCGTGATTCAGCTCGACGATCTTGGCGATGGTCGGGGGTAGGACCATCCCGCTGACGCAGCGTTCGCTGGCGATGAGCTCCATGATCTCTTGCGGATCGGCCCGCCGGCTGAAGACATTAGTCCCACCGATGTGGAAGGTGGCAACGGTGTGACGCAGAGTTCCGATGTGAAAGAGCGGGCCGCAGTTGAGATACACGAAGCCCGGCCACATGTCGATGAGCTTAAAGAGATTGGCGTCCTGGAGCAGAAAGCCGGTGTGCGTCAGCATCGACCCGTTGGGTCGGCCCTCGAAGGCGGCGGTGTACATGACGACCACCGCGGAGTCCGCGTCCACCTCGTCGAGGCGAGGGGTGGGGTCGGCGGCCCGGAGTAGATCCTCATATTCCCCGGCGGCACCGTCGTGCTGTAGCCAGGTCGTCTCCCAGCGGGCAAGTGCGCGGGCCGCCCGCGCCGTGTCGCCGAGCGTGCCCTCCTGCCACACAACGACCGCGGGCTCCAGGTCGTCGATGACGAAGGCGAACTCTTCGGGCGACTGCCGCCAGTTGATCGGGCACATGGCGGCACCGAGCCGGGAGACCGCGAGGAGAACTTCGAGAACCCGGTGGCAGTTCTGCCCCATCCAGAGGACTCGGTCGCCAGTGGTGACGCCCAGATCGACGAGGGCATTGGCCAAGCGGTCGACCCGGCCATCGAGCTGTTCGTAGGTGTATCGGTCGTCCCCGCAGACCACGGCGACCCGGGCGCGGGACGTACGCACGTGTTCGCGCGCAACGTCACTCAGCGTCAAGCCATGCACAGTGCACTCCTCTGTCTCACGGCTATTTAGTACTATGAATGATCGGGTCCAGCAAGTCGCGCGAATCCAACGAAGTCGCAGGCCTTATCGTGTGAGCCCACGGGAGGCACATATGGCAGTCGGCGGAATTTCGGCGCCTCAGGGGTTCGAGCGGCTCATGGCGCCGGCGACGGCCGGCGTGCGCTCGTCAGAGAAACTCGCCCTACTGGTGGCGCGCCAGATCGAGGCAGACGTCTTACGCCGAGGGTGGCCGGTCGGAGAGCCGCTGGGCTCCGAAGTCGAGCTTCGCGCAACGTATCCCGTGAGCCGCGCGGTGCTGCGCGAGGCGATTCGGCTGGTCGAACATCATCAGGTCGCGGAGATGCGCCGCGGTGCCACGGGCGGACTCTACGTGTGCGCTCCCGGCGCCGGTCCGGCCGCCCAGGCCGCTGTCATGTACCTCAGTTACGCAGGTGTGCAGGTCCAGGACTTCCTGCGGGTCCGTCGCGCCCTAGAGCCACTGGCTGCGCGACTCGCGGCCGAGCGGATCACCGAGGAAGGCATCGCGAAACTACGCGAGTGCGCAGAGGCTGAATCGACCGAGCCTGGGTCCAGCAAGTGGGCCCCCGACGCGCTGCACGACCTCGTCGCTCAATTGTCCGGGAATCCCGCGCTGCGGCTGTTCTTAGGAGTACTCACCCGCCTGCTGGCGGAATACGGCGATCTCGTCGCGAACGCGGCGCCGGAGAGCGTGCGCCAGGCGGGTAAGGAAGCTCACTCCAGTCACCTCGAGATCGTCGAGGCCATCATCTCCGGGAGCGTCGGGCGGGCCGAGGCAACGATCCGCGAGCACAACGACTACATCATCGCGTGGTCGGAGACGAATCCACCGCGGCGTCGGCGGCGACGCGCGCAAGCCCCGGTTCGCCGCCTGGCCTCGTCCCACCTTCCGGTCAAGCTCGGCGAATCGCTGGCGATGCGCATCCACCACGACATCGCGATGGAGGGCCAGGCGCTCGGATCCGTCGTGGGCAGCGAGCGTGACCTGCTGGAGCGCTACGGGGTCAGCCGCGCGGTGCTTCGGGAGGCGATCCGACTTCTCGAGTACCACGGCGCTGTCCGGATGAGAACCGGGCCCCGCGGCGGGCTCACCATTACGCGCCCGGATCCACAGGCAAGCATCGACACCATGGCGCTTTACCTGGAGTTTCAGCGCGTCGACAGCGCGGATCTGCGGATGGTGCGCGACGTGATCGAACTGGGCATCGTGTCGGACCTGACGGCCCGAAAGGATCAGCCGGAGGTGCGGTCGCGGCTGACCGCCCTGGCCAACGCCGCTCCCCGCCCTCCCGAGGGACAGGATGAGGATCCGACGGCGCTGACGTGGGCAGATCACTTTCACATCGAGCTGGCCGACCTTGCGGGTAACTCGGTCCAGACGCTGTTTCTCCGAATCATTACCGAGCTCTGGGGCCGGCACCGCGCCACCCAGCAGCGCAACAGCTTCGGAGCCGAAGAAGCGGCCGACGTGCACACCGCCCACCTCCGCCTCGTCGAGGCGATCCTCGACGGCGATGAAGGCCTCGCTCAACACCGCATGCGGCGGCACCTTGAAGCGCTCTCCGCCTGGTGGCACTAGGCGTACGGGCTGTACCGCATCACCTATTAAGGGTACTGTTTGCCGATGACCTCGGTGGACAAGATCTGGGCCAACTCCGGCGACTCCCACTTCCTCGAGCCCGAAGATCTCTGGCGCTCGAATCTCCCCAAACGGCTCGCCGACCTGGTTCCGCGCTCCGAGAAGGATCCGGACGGACTCTGGGAGACGCTTCACATCGACGGGATGTCGTTCCGGCGCCGGCTCCCGGCCACGGCGAACAATGTCTCCGGCACGCACAGCCGGGCACCGGGTGCCCACGACCCGCAGCTCCGACTCAAGGACCTTGACGCTGAAGGCATCTGGGCAGAGCTGGTGTTCCCATCCCTGGGTATGTGGAGTTCCTCTTTCCGCACCCCTGAGGTCCTGCGTGAGGCTTTGCGGGTCAGCAATGACTGGGCATTTGAGACCTTGGAGAAGGCTTCTCCGCGGCTGGTCACGGCCGGCCAGGTCTCAACGCTCGAAATCCAAGACGCCGTCGACGAGCTCGAGCGGATTGCCGAGTTGGGCTACCGGGCCGTGTACTTGCCGGTCACCCCTCACCCGCTACAGAAGGACTACAACCACGACGAGTGGGAGCCCTTCTGGGCCGCCTGCGAGCGGGCCGGCATGGTCATCGCGTTCCACATCGGTACCGAACCGCTCGACCTCAGCAAGGGCGACCGCACTGGCGTCGTCTTTCGCGGTCCCGGCGGCGCCGTTCTGAATTACACCGAGACCACCTTCGGCGGGCAGCGCGCCGTCGTGAAGCTGGTGGCCTCCGGAGCGTTGGACCGTCACCCCGATCTCAAGGTGCTGGTGTCCGAAGGTGGCGCCACGTGGGTGCCCTTCATCGCCGACCGCATGGAGGAGGGCTACCGGCAGCATCACGAAGCCGTCCGACCCAAACTCAAGCGGAGCCCTCGCGAGATCATCTACGCCCAGGTCTACGCGTCGTTCCAGCACGACCAGTCCGCGGTCGCGGCGGCGGCACACATGGGCTACGACAAGGTCATGTGGGGCAGTGACTACCCCCACCTCGAGGGGACATTCGGTCACACGCAGGAGACGTTGCACGGCCTCTTCGACGGAGTGGACCCCGCGCTAAGGGAGCGGATTACGGTCGGCGCCTTCGCCGAACTCTTTCCCACTGCGCCGCCGCACCCGTCCGCCGTGCCGGCAATCACCTCGCGATGAGTAACGAAAGCGTTCTCTACGACTCACCGAGCGAACTGCTGCACGAGGTTGCCGACAGCGACCGCGCGTGCGCCGCACAGTCGGTGGTGCCGCAGGACGACGGCTCGTACTTGTGTGCGTGTTCCTGCATGCACTGGGAGGCCGTCGTGGCCACGCGCGAAGGCGGCCTCCAGATGGCCCGAGCGCATACGGCGACCGCAGAAATGTGATCTGGACTACCGGGGCTTGATTCCTTATACTTAACCTGCGGGAATGAGGAGGCGCTGATGCTTCGACGAAAGTCCGCCACGGTTCTCGGCACAGTCTGCACAGCCGGAATCCTGGCGACATTCCTGTCGGTGACGGCTTCGTCGGCTCTCGGCGCGGCCCCGACGGACTTCGAAGGAACAGCCGGCGCGTCGAGCCTACGGGTACTCGTCAAGGTGGCGGCGGACCCGACCGGCACCGTGTTCGAGGCATCCGCGCCGATCTCGAGCGCGCGGGTTAGCTCACAACCTGACGCAGAGTCATTCGCGGCCAGCCCGTACCCCGGCGCGGACACCCTGTCACTACTCTCCAGCCTGCCCAGCGGGCCCCCGCCGGCGCTGCCTTTCCTCGTCCGCGCGGGCAGTCCCGGCGACCCATCCGCGTCCGCGCAAGGAGTCGGCTACAGCCTTGTTGCCGATGCCACCTCAACCTCAGCGCATGGGCGCGGCACGAGTGGCGGTAGCGCAGCAGATGCACTGTCCACCGGAAGCCTGGTGAGCGAATCTGACGTAGACGCTGCTGAGGAAGCCGTGACGTCGATTGCGCGGGCGGACGTCGTCGCATTCGCAGCCGGACCGCTGTCGATCTCCCGGATCACCAGCAAGGCGATGGCGGCATCGATCGGCGGTGACCGCCCGCAGTACTCGTCGTCCATCTCGATCGGCGATATCGACATCAACGGGGTCCGCGTCGGACTCGGCCCCTCCGGTCTCACGATTGCGGGCACCACGACGCCCCTCCCGGACACGTCGCCGCTTGTCCAGGCCCTGGCTCAGGCCGGTGTCTCGGTGACCTACGTGGCTGAGCAGCGAGCCGATGACGCAATCACGGCACCGGCCCTCTCCGTGCACGTCGTCGATCCGAACAAGCAAACGGACACGACTTACTTCCTCGGTCAGGCCACCGCCGGGCTGGTAGTCGGTCCCAATGCAGCGCTCGACACTTCCGGCTCCCCTGCCGCCGGTATCTCCCAAAGCAGCGTCACCGACTCGGCCGCGGGGGCCGACCTCGCTGCGGGCCTCGGTCTGCCCCAAGTGCCTGGACTAGATCCCGCGGTACCGGTGGGCGGTGCCTCACTGGCCGACACCGCCGGCTTCAGCTCCGCGCGACAGAGCGCCCCGATGGCCGTTCCCGCCACCTTCGATGCGGGTCTGCTCTACCTGCTGTTGATCATTTGTGCAGCGGCAGCGCCGCTAGGAGGCGTTCTGCTGCGGTTCTGGGGAGTGAGATGCGCAAGATCATCTGGGTGATCGTCCGGAGCCAGTGGGATCGGACGGCTGCGTTCGTCCTAGTCGTCCTGGGAATGGTCGTCCTGCTGCTCGGATGGATCGGGGTGGCATCCACATCGTTCCCGGCGGAGCAGCTGCCCTACATCATCTCCGGGGGCATCTGCGGAATCATGCTTGTGGGCATCGCGACCGCGCTGTGGATCTCAGCCGACCTGCGTGACGAGTGGCGCAAGCTCGACGAGATCGCCGAACTGCTTCGTGATGCTCAGTCAGATGCGGCCCCGACACACGCGGCGGCCACCTTCCCGGCTGCACCCTCACATCCCCTCCTCCATGCAGCGGCGGAGCGGGCCGCACGTGTCTAACTCAGACCGGCGCGCAGCTCCGTGGGGCAGGCCGGAACATGTCTGTGCCGGAGCGCTCAACCTCCTGGGCCTGCTCGCACTGGCCGGGTGCTGGCGGGGCGCTGCCCTGGAGGACCGCTGGCAGGGTCAACTCACGTGGGTTCAGTCCTCCATCGTCGTCGCGCTCGTCGTGGTCGTCGCAAACGCCTTGTGGTTGATCCGCGGGTTCCTCTCGGTCAAGGTTCGCAAGCGCGACCTCATGAAACTCACTCGGCCTCGGGCAGCCACGCTCGCGACATCAAGGGCGGAAAGCTCTGACGGCTCATCGTTCGTCGCGGGGCCGCGGATGCTGCTTTACCACCGGCCGTCCTGCTCTTTGGCCGCAGGCAAGACCGTGAGCGCCGTCGACGCTGGAGCCGGCGAACGTCAACCCTGCCGGATGTGTCAGCCATGAACGAGTACCTCCCCTTCGTCGTCATCGGTGTGACGTCCGGCTCGATCTACGCGCTGTGCGCACTTGGCCTGGTCCTGACCTACCGGACGTCAGGCATCTTCAACTTCGCCCACGGGGCGGTAGCCGCGGCCGGAGCGGCCCTGTTCTACACGCTGCACGTCGATCACGGCATGGCTTGGCCACTCGCCGCTGTGATCACAGTCGTCGGCTTCGGAGGCGTCGTAGGCCTGCTGCTTCGAGTTCGCGGCCCGTGGGCTTCAGAACGCCACCACCGCATCCCAGCTCGTGGCCACCATCGGCCTGCTCCTCGCCGTGCAGGCGTCGCTCGTGATGATCTACGGGGCGTCCAATAAGCGCTTCCCGAGCTTCCTCCCCACCAAGGGCTACGGCGTTGCCGGCGTTCAGGTCAGTTGGGAGCAGACCATCACGGTGCTAGTCGCCGTATTCGCGGTAGTCGGCCTCTACCTGTTCATGCGGTACAGCCGTAGCGGCATCGCAACCCGAGCCGTGGTCGAGTCCCCGGATCTCCTGGGCCTCAACGGATCCTCGGCCTCCGCGGTGCGCCGGGCCGCCTGGGTCATCGGCAGCATGTTCGCCTGCCTGTCCGGTCTTCTCATCGCTCCGCGAGTGGGGCTCGACAGCCTGGCCCTGACCCTGCTGGTGGTCCAGGGATTCGGCGCGGCCGCGATCGGGGCGTTCCGCAGTCTTCCGCTGGTGTACGCCGGTGGTCTGCTCGTCGGGTTGGCCGACGCCTTCTCCCAGAAGCTGGTTGCCGAGGTCGGAAGCTCGGCGTCCTGGCTTCAAGGCCTGCCGCCCAGCGTTCCTTTCCTTGTTCTCTTCGCCGTTCTCCTGCTGTCCCCGAAGGGCCGATTCACCGAGACGGTCACGCCCGCGCCCCGGCAATACCGCGACCGGAGACAGGCCTCCCAGGGTGTGCAGCGCGCGGGACTGCTGGCGATCGCGACCCTGGCGGTGCTGGTGCCGTTCTTCGCCGGGCCACGATTGATCATCTACACCACAGCTGTCGCATACGTCGTAATCTTCGCTTCGCTCAACCTGCTGGTCCGTACCTCCGGTCAGATATCACTCGCTCAGATCGGTTTCGCCGCGGTGGGTGGGGCGGCGATGGCTCATCTGACGAGCGACTGGAACGTGCCGTGGCTGCTCGCGCTCTTCCTGGCCGGTCTGATCGCGGTCCCGGTAGGTGCAATCGTGGCGATTCCCGCCATCCGGTTGTCCGGCCTCTACCTGGCCCTGGCCACGTTCGGCTTCGGGATTCTCCTCGAGCAGATCGGCTACCGCACCGCGTTCATGTTCGGCGACACCGTCTCCGTGACGGTGCCTCGCCCCGACTTCGGACCGATCTCGGCCGACAGCCGCCGAAGCTACTACTACCTGGCGCTCACCGTCGCGGCTCTCGTCCTGCTGCTTCTCACGGCCATCGAGCGCAGCCGCCTCGGCCGCCTGCTTCGCGCCCTCGCTGACTCCCCCGTTGCTCTGACCACTCGAGGTACCAACGTCAATGTGACGCGCGTCGCTGTGTTCTGCATCAGCTCTTTCGTGGCCGCCGTCGGCGGCGCATTGCTGGCCGGCGTCAACGGGCAGGTCACCACAACCACCTATCCCTATTTCACCTCGTTGCTGCTCCTGGCCGTCCTGGTCAGCGTCGGGCCCGGCTTGGTGCGCAGCCCTGTACTCGCCTGTCTTGCCTTCGTGGTGGTGCCGGCTTACCTGACCAACGCGCGTGCGGTCGAGGCGCTGCCCGTTCTTTTCGGCATCGCAGCGATCCTGGTGGCGTCCGCCCCGTACGACACCAGCGGAGTGCAGCGACGGCTGGCCATTGTCGCGACCAGGTGGTCGGGACGGACCCTTCGCTCGCCCGCGGCCGAACGCGTTGTGCAGAGCTCTGTCGGCGCCCCGCTCGCCCAAGTCCAAGCCGGAGGACGACCGTGCTGAGCGAGGCCGGCCTCGATGTGCGGGACCTGGTCGTGAAGTTCGGCGGGTTGGTTGCCGTGGACTCCATGTCGCTCCGTGCGCCGATCGGCCGCATCACCGGACTCATCGGTCCCAACGGAGCCGGCAAGACCACCACTTTCAACGCCTGCAGCGGGCTGGTCCGAGCCAATTCCGGCACGGTCTCTCTGGACGGTACGAACCTCACCTCTGCATCCCCGGTCACTCGTGCGCGCCGCGGCCTGGGCCGAACCTTTCAGAAGCTCGAACTGTTCGACCGGCTCACCGCGCGGGAGAACGTGCGCATGGGATGTGAAGCGACGTTGACCTACCGCCGCCTGTCCGGCCAACTCGTTTCCACTCGATCCGAATCGGCCGTGGTCGAGAAGGCAGCCGGAGAAGCGGCCAGCCTGTGCGGGATCGAGCCCCTCCTCGATCGCCCGGCCGGCCTGCTGTCGACAGGGCAGCGACGCCTGCTGGAGCTCGCCACCACCCTTGCCGGTTCGTACAGAGTCCTCTTACTGGATGAGCCGTCGTCCGGACTCGACCCGGCAGAGACCGACCAGTTCGGCACCATCCTGGAGTCCGTCCGGAGCCAGCGGGACATCGGCCTGCTCCTGATCGAGCACGACATGGCCTTGGTGTCGCGGGTCTGCGAATACCTCTACGTCCTCGACTTCGGTAAGCCGCTGATCGACGGGCCGTGCGACGAGGTCCTGCGCAGCGATGCGGTCGCGGCCGCGTATTTGGGAACGGAAGCCGTGACCAGCCCGGCAGGGAAGGAACCGGCCCATGTTCAGCCTTGACGGCATCACCGCCGGATACGGGAGCTCGACCGTATTGCGCGACGTGTCCCTGGCCGTCCCAGCCGGCTCTGTGGTCGCTCTGATCGGATCGAACGGGGCCGGCAAGACCACCCTGCTCCGGGTCGCGTCGGGACTGCTTCGGCCCCAGCACGGTTCGGTACGCCTCGGCGAACAAGATCTGGCCGGTCGTGCGACCCATGTCTTCTCCCGAGCCGGGGTATGTCACATCCCGGAAGGACGCGGAGTATTCAAAAGCCTGACCGTGCGGGAAAACATCCTGCTTCAGGTGGCCAAGGGCGCGAGCGAGGAAGCTCTGGACCGCGCCACATCGGCTTTTCCGCGGCTCGGCCAACGGCTGACGCAGACCGCGGGGACCATGAGCGGCGGCGAGCAGCAGATGCTCGCCCTGGCGAGGGCCTACGTCAGCGGTCCCCAGGTCGTGCTGCTGGACGAGGTCTCCATGGGGCTGGCTCCACGGGTGGTCGACGAAATCTTCGATTTCCTTCGCCTGCTGGCCTCCCAGGGCGTCGCTCTGCTGATCGTCGAGCAGTACGTGCAACGGGCGCTGGAGCTGGCGGACTTCCTGTTCGTACTCGACCGCGGGCAGCTGGCGTTCGCGGGCGAGCCGGCGGAGCTCCACATCGAGGAGATCCTTGCCACCTATCTCGGCCAGGTGGCACCGACTCCGTAATGCCGTCTGTTCGACAGAGCCATCGATTTTGAGGGAGAGAAACATGGCAGTGACCGTCCTGCTCACAGTTAGGACCAAGCCAGGCCGCAGCGACGACATGCTGAAATTCCTGGCGGACATCCTTCCGGACAGCCGCGCGTACCAGGGCTGCATCAGTCTGAGCACCGTGCGCGATCAGGATGATGAGAACGTGATCGTCGTCGTCGAGCGGTGGGAATCGCGCACGGCTCACGAGGAGTACTTCGCCTGGCGCGTGGAAAGCGGGACGCTCAACGCCTCGATGGACTACCTGGACGCGGCGCCGGACATCCGCTACTTCGACGAGACAGACGCCTGATGGCGCGACTCGAGGGCAGAGTCGCCCTCATCACCGGCGCCGCTCGCGGTCAGGGCCGGGCCCACTGCGTCCGCCTCGCCGAGAACGGGGCGGACATCATCGCGGTCGATCTGTGCCGCGACATCAGCACGGTGCCGTACCCGCTCGCGACCCCGGACGAGTTGGCCGAGACGGAGAAGCTCGTTCGCGATCTCGGGCGTCGATTTGTGAGCGTCGAAGCAGACATCCGCGACGCCGACGCCCTGAAGGCCGCTGTGGACGCCGCCGTCTCGGAACTCGGCCGGCTCGACATCGTGTGTGCCAACGCGGGGGTGACCAGCTACGGCCCCGTGCTCGAGCTGACGCCAGCTCAGTGGCAGGACATCATCGACGTCAACCTCACCGGGACCTGGAACACCTGCCGCGCGGCCGTGCCGCACATCCTCGCCGGCGGGCGCGGGGGCTCGGTCATCCTCACGAGCTCGACGATGGGCCAGATGGCCTACCCGGGTATCGGTCACTACGTCGCCTCCAAGCACGGCGTCGTCGGTCTGATGCGGGCGATGACCGTGGAGCTGTCTCCCCTCGGGATCCGGGTCAATTCTCTTCACCCCTCATCGGTGGACTCGGGGATGGTCAACAACGAGACCACCTACCGCCTCTTCCGCCCCGATCTCGCCGATCCGACGAAGGACGACGCGCGAGAGGCCTTTATGACGATGAACCTCATGCCGGTGCCCTGGGTGGAACCCCGCGCCATCTCGGACGCAGTGCTCTTCCTCGCCTCCGACGACTCGCGCTACGTCACCGGAACCACGCTCGTGGTCGACGCAGGCGCGATGCACAAGCGCCAGTTCGGATAGTCCGTCCCCAGGCGCCCCCCGCCCGGCTGGGGACGGCAGGCAGGTCCTTCAGCCGGGCCGGGGCGGGCAGCGCTGAGGTGAGCTCGAAGGATCCGAGTCGGCGGAAGGTGCTGCTCGGTGATGCGGACACCGAGATGGGCCAGAGCGTCCTCGATCGCATTGGTGATGGCGGCCGGGGCACAGATCATGCCCCCTTCGCCCGCGCCCCGGTAGTTCGCCACCACGTCCGTGGGCGTCTGCAGGTGGTGAATCTCCAGATCGGGGATCTCGCTGCTGGTTGGAAGGAGGTACTGCGCGAAGGTGCCGGACTGGATCTGAGCAGCTTCGTCGTAGATCGTCCGCTCGAAGAACACCGCCCCGATGCCCTGCGCCACGCCGCCGCGAATCTGACCGTCCACGATCGCGGGATTGATCAGAGTGCCGGAATCCTCGACGACGACATAGCGGGAAATCTGCACGGCACCTATGTCGCGATCGATCTCCACCCAGCACGCGTGCGTTGCCTGCGCCCATCCACCCGGGCCGCCGTCCCAGCTCGACCGCAGCCGCAGCGCAGCGGCGCCCTGCCCCCACCCTCGCCTTCTGGCCTCGGCCGCGACCTGCGCGAGAGTGACGGTGCGATCGGGGCGAGCGGCGGCGCCGAGCCGGCCGTCCGTCATCGTTACCTGGTCCGGCGCGACGGCGAGGAGCTCGGCCGCAATCGAGTGGATCCGCCGGCGCATCTCGGCGGCACCCTGGTAGACGGCCCCCCCGGCGCGCGCCGCGCCCCGGCTGCCACTGGTGCCCAACAGCGAGAACGGCGTGATCCGGGTGTCGCCGAAGTACACCCGAACGGATTCGATAGGCACCCCGAGCTGGTCGGCGGCTACCTGGGCCAACGTCGTCTCGTGTCCCTGCCCGTGCGGCACCTGCTGGGTGCGGATGCCGAAGCAACCTTCGTCGTCGAGGGTGACGACGACTGGCTCCGGACCGGTCATCGACGAGAATCCCGCGGCGATGTGATCCAGGAATCCCGGCGGGCCGGGGGCGGGCTCGATGAATGTGGCGAAGCCCAGACCCACCAGCCGGTTCTCGGCTTGGGCGGCTCGCTGGATGTCCGGCCAGGCTGCCACGTCAGCGAGAACGACAGCGCGTTCAAGCGTGGCGCGCGCCGACATCCGGACGTCGAGGACAGGGCCGGTCACCATCTCGACTGGCAGCTCCTCGACGCCGTACATGTTGGCTTGACGCACGTCGTACGCGGGGCGGCCGACGGTACGGGCGACGAGGTCGACCATACGCTCACGCACGAAGGTCTCTACGGCCCACGGCCCGCGGTACGCCACGTAGGTCGCCTTGTTGGTGGCGACGATTGTCGTTTCGAAGCGGAGCGCCCCGATCCGGTACGGCCCGGGGAAGATCGTCTGGGCGATCTTGGCGAACACCGGCGGTCCGAACGGATGGGCCGGATAGGCCCCGGCGTCGATGACGAGTCGCACCTTCGCCCCCAGGATCGTGCCGTCGTTCGTGATCGCCATCTCGACGACAGCGCTCTCGTCTCGTGCGTGCCCTCCGACGATGAGGTGCTCGTTGCGGTCCTCCATCCACTTAACGGAACAACCGAACTCGCGGGCAGCCACGACGACCGCCACGTCTTCCCGCGGGACCACCGACTTGCACCCGAATGCCCCGCCGATGTCATACGTCCGGACTTCCGGCACCGCGTGGGCCGGCAGTACGACAAGCGCGCCGGCGGCCCGAACCAGCTCGCGCAACCAGCCGGGATTGACCGCGGCCTGCCGGGCCAGGATCGGCATCGAGGTCTTTGCCACCGCGCCCAGACCGGGCCGGGTCCGCGCGAACTTCCGGGCGCCCCGGGCAACTGCCCGCAACCGGGCCGGCTCGCGACACGCGGCGCGTGCCCAGCTGCCGGACGAGGAACGGTTGGTGAGCATCGCGAGAACCCACTTCAGCAGGTGCGAGTTCTGGGTGTTGGAGTGAACGATCATGCGGGCGGTGCGCTCATCCCATTCGGCGACGATGCCGCGGGTCTCCATCGGCTGGTTTGCCTGCCGATGGAGATCGAACCTTTCGGTGACCACTCGGTCGGCCTTGCGAAACGCGCCGTCGACGTCCCCCGAGTCGTCGATCGCGTGGCGCAAGATGTTCCCTCGGACCGCGGGCCACACTTGGGGTGCACCGCTCGCCATCGCGGACGCCGTGTCGGCGAGCGCAACCAACGGCTCGTAGTCGACGACGACCTGCTCGCACGCGTCCTCGGCGATCGCCCGGGACTGGGCGACGACGATCGCGATCGGGTCGCCGACGTGCCGAACCAATTCGGTCGCCAGGGCGTAGAACGTCGGATGCACGAGATGCTTCATCACCAAGGGACCGGCGAACGCGTTTGTCAGCCGCACCAGGTCCGCGCCGGTGAGGACACCGACGACCCCGGGTAACCGGCGCGCCTGCTCGACGTCGACCGAGACGATGCGGGCGTGTGCGAGGCTGCTCCGGACGAAGGCTGCGTGCTTCAGCCCGGGAACGTAAAGGTCGTCGACGAAACAGCCCTGGCCGCTGAGCAGGCGGGCGTCCTCGACCCTGGGCTGCGCGGAGCCGACCATGCGGGGGGATCGCTCATCCACGGTGCGAGTCCTTAACGTCGGCGGCGAGGCGATCCGCCGCGAGTAGGACACCGTCGATGATGGGCTCGTAGCCGGTGCACCGACAGAGGTTTCCGGAAAGGGCGATGCGAACCTCCTGGCGATCGGGGCGCGGATTCTCCGCGAGCAGATGCGTGATCGTGACGAGGAATCCTGGTGCACAGAAGGCGCACTGGAAGGCCACCACGTCACGCATGGCCTGGGCAACGGCGCCGAGCGTGCCCGCCGGGGCCAAACCTTCGACGGTGCGCACCTGCGAGCCTTCGGCCTGTGCAGCGAGAACGAGGCAGGCCCGCGCCGGTTCGCCGTCGAGCAGTACGGTGCAGGCCCCGCACGGACCGTGCTCGCAACCGAGATGCGTGCCGGTGAGCCGGAGGCTCTCGCGGAGCGCGTCGGCCAAGGTCGTGCGGTCCTCGACCTCCACAGTGCGTTCGTCCCCGTTCACGATGAAGCTCCGGACGCGGGTTGTCTCGGTCACAGGCTGACCCCGGCCCGCTGCGCCGCCCGGCTCAACGTACGCAGAGTGAGCAGGCGCGACAGGTGACTGCGGTACGCCGAAGTGCCGTGAACGTCGTCGGGGGGATCCGTGTCTTCGACGACTGCCTGGGCCGCGGCCTCGAAGAGCCCAGACGACGAGATCTCTCCCTCCAGCAGACGCTCTGCCCGGGGCACCCGGATCGGTGTGGCAGCAACGGAGAACAGCGCCAGAGCGGCCCGGGCGACCCGGGTGGAACCCGGATCAAAGTGAAGAACCGTCACCATCCCAACGACTGCATAGTCGGCATGACGTCGCGTCACTTCCTCAAAGGCCCAGCCGGTGCCGGGAGGCACCGCGGGAAAAGTGACCTCGGTCAGCACCTCGTCGGGTTGAACGTCCGTCACGAAAGTGCTGAGGAAGAAGTCGGCGGCGGGAACATGGCGGACGCGGCCGGGTCCGACAACGGTCATCCGGGCCCCGAGCGCAAGGGCGACCGCGGGAAGTTCGGCGGCTGGGTCACCGTGCGCCAGGCTTCCGCATATTGTGCCCCGGCTGCGGATTGCCCCGTGACCGATCGAGGGCATCACTGCATGAACGAGCGGAGCGCGATCGGCCAGCGTCGGCGAGCGCTCGGCATCGACGTGTCGAGCGCCAAGGTCGATGGCGACCTCGCCGGACGGCAGGCACCGAATCGCGGCGTCACGGTTTGCCACCCGGCCGATGTCGATGAGGTGCTCCGGCCGGCTGAGCCGCAGCGACATGAGCGGAAACAGGCTCTGGCCACCCGCCAGGACCTTGGCATCCTCGCCGTGCTCGACCAGAAGTGACACCGCATGCTCCACGGATTCGGCCAGGTGGTACGACAGCGCGGCGAACTTCACGGTGTTCCACACCTTCCATCGATCAGAGGATGGCCAGCGGGTTCAGCGGTGAACCCACCGCGTTGCGCAACGGGAGTGGAGCGCAGGTGAAGAAGAACTCGTAACGGGATTCGGCCCGACACGCGGCCGCCAAATGGTCGAGGTCGAACAGCTCGCCGACCAATAATCCGAGATCACGCAGGGCAGCGACGTGGAAGGGCAACGGAAGCGCGGAGTCAGGGTTCGGGACAACCTCCACCGCTCGATTGTCCGCGGCGACCATGGCGATGTCGTGGTGCGCCAGCCAGTCGATCGTCCCCTCCCCCAGGCCGGCCGAGCGACGCCGGTGCCTGACCTTCGGATCCGCGTACCAGGCCGCCAAGAAGCCGGTCCGGACCAACACGATGTCACCAGCACGTACCTCGATCCCGTGCGCCGCGGCGACCTCATCCAGCATGTCGGAACCGATGTTGGTACCGAAGGGATCGATCTCCAGCGTTCCGGCCACGTCCAGGAGGACTCCGCGCCCGGTGACGCCGTGCCGCTGGTGGTGGATCCCGAGCCGTCGCGCACCGGCCTGAGCGGTGACCAGCCCCGCCCAGTAGCCGTTGTAGAGCACGTCCTCGTAGCCGACGTGGGCCAGTCCGTCGAGTTGCGTCGCGCCCTGCAACGACAATACGACGGTGTCGTCGGAACTCTGCACACCGGCCGGCCCCGGGTCGCCCACGAGCTGGTCGGTCGTGGTGCGCCCGAAGAAGTGCTGCACTTCGGCACGGCTGCCCGGCGAGGGGACCTTCTTACCCACTGGGATCGCCAGGGAGATCCGCTGCCCGGTCCGCACCAGCCGAGCCGCCGCCGCCACCCTGTCGTCCGTGAGAAGGTTCGCCGTGCCGAGCTGGTCGAACGCTCCCCACCGGCCCCAGTTGTTGGGCACCTCCGGCGTCGCCCCGACGACCTTGCCGTCGCGGTTGACCGTGTAGCGGGGCGGGCTCCACGGGGACAGCTCGTCCTCGGCAATCTCGCGCATAGTTGCCCTCGGCGGTTCTATCGGATTCACGGGAGTCGCGCTGCTCATTCCCCGCCCTCCACACCGAGAATCGCCCAGACATCGCGCGAGCCCGCGAGTTCGTCGGGGTGGGATGCACGGTTGAACAGGGCACGCTTGAGGTGGAAGTGCAGGCCGTACTCCCAGGTGAATCCGACGCCGCCGTGCAGTTGCACCGCGGCACCCGCCACCGCGACGTGGCGAGACGTCGCCTGATTCTTGGCGATGCGACTCAACAGCTCAGCATCGTGAGCAGACTCCGTTTCGAGCCGGCCCTCGACCGCCTCAAGTGCGCACTGAACAGCGGCTCGGGCCGCCACCACGTCGATGAACATGTCGGCGCACCGGTGCTTGACGGCCTGAAAGGTCCCGATCGGGTGGCCGAACTGCTCCCGAGTGCTGACGTACTCGACCGTGCGCTCGAGAACGTGTTGCGCGCTACCGACCGAGTCGGCCGCGAGCGCACAGGCAGCGACGTCGAGCACCTGCGCGCCCACGGCGACCGCCCCGGCCCCGACCGCCAACAGGCCGTCCTCGCCCACGGTGGCTTCCACCCGTAGTGAGGCGGCCCGGCGCAGCGGGTCGTGCAGGACTATAGGCGCGACGTCCCTCACCTGATGAGGCGTCAGGCCGAACCACGCAGCCTCACCCCTACCCGATCTCCCGGCAGCAAGGATTACGTTGGCGCCGGCGGCGTCGCCCACGAATGTCAGGTCACCCTGGACGACGTAGGCGCCGGGTGCGCTGAACGCCCAGGCCAGCGGCTCCGAGCCGACCGCAACCGTCGCCCGGGCCTCGCCGGTTGCCAGACGGGGTAGCCAGGTCCGGGCCAGGTCCGTGTCCGGCCGGGAAGCCAGAAGGCTTGTGGCGAGCACCGCACTCGACACGTACGGGACGACGCTGAGGCCCGCGGCCAGCTTTTCGAGAATGAACGCTACATCGGACAGGGATCCGCCGAGGCCACCGTGGGCTTCCGGGACAAGCAGGGCGAGGGCGCCGACCTCGGCAAGACCGTTCCACAGGTTGCGGTCGAAGGTGTCAGGGGCAGCGGCCAGCTCGTGGACACGCTTCGACGGCGCCAGATCGGCGATGAGACGGCCGACCGTGTCGGCGACGTCGAGGCGCTCCGCGGCGGTGAGTACAGACATCAGGACCGCCCCAGGTCGCGCGGGAGTTTGAGCGCACGCTCAGCGATCAAGGACCGCTGGATCTCGTTCGTCCCGCCCGCGATGGTCCAGGCCCACGACCCGACGTAGTCCCGGGTCCAGCTCAGCGAGTGCCAGCCCGATCCGTACGGTTCCGGCGCCCAGCGCAGCTCGTCGACGCCGCCGACCTTGACGGCGAAGCCGGTGAGTCGTTGCAGGAGTTCGCTGTAGAAGAGCTTGAGGACTGACGCCTCCGGCCCAACACCGCCCTGGGTCAGCAGCTGCTCCACAAGCTGTCGGCAGATCCGACGTAAGATGACCGCGTCTCCATAGAGCTCCGAGAGCTCGAGTCGATACTCCGGTGCCAGTCCGTCGGGGGCGGCCCGCAGCGAGTCCAGGAGACGCTCCAGGGCGAACCAGAGGCGCTCGGTGAGTTCCACCATGACGAGGCCCCGCTCGGCACCGAGCGTGCTTTGCGCGATGCGCCAGCCCTCCCCCTCCGGCCCGATGCGGTCGCCGACAGGAATGCGGGCGTCGGCCAGGAAGGTCTCGCAAAAGTCCTCCGTCCCGGTGGCCTTGCGGATCGTGCGCACCTCCACACCCGGTTGCCTCATGTCGAGCAGGAAGTACGAGATCCCCTGCCGCTTCGAGGCGTTTGGATCGGTACGCGCCAGCAGCAGACACCAGTCGGCCTTGTGTCCGAGGCTGGTCCACACCTTCTGGCCGTTGACGACGTAGTGGTCACCGTCCAGGACGGCCCGGGTACGCAGTGACGCCAGGTCCGAGCCCGCACCGGGTTCGGAGAATCCCTGGCACCAAATCTCGTCGCCCGCCAGGATCCTCGGCAGATGGCGGCGCCGTTGCTCGTCGGTGCCGGCGTGCAGGAGAGTCGCGGCGGCGTGTTGCACAGATATCGAGAAGACTCGGTTGTACGGAGCGTCGAAGCGAGCCGCCTCCTGGTACAGCACGACCTGCTCGGCGACGGACAGTCCGCCGCCCCACTCGGCCGGCCAGTGCGGCACCGCGTAGCCGGCACCCGCGAGTGTGCGGAACCACTGGCGTTGGAAGGCGACGAAGGCATCGGGGTCGGCTCCACTCATCTGGTCCCGCCAGCCCGCGGGCACGTTGGCTCGGAGCCACTCCCGAACCGTTTCGCGAAACGTGGCCAGTTCGGTTGTCGGCGGGGCGGTGGTCACCGGGCCGTCCGCGTGCCGGCAAGCACGTCGGTCGACACCACGTCCGGGGGGGCCCCGGCCGCGGACATCAGGGTCCCGATGCTGTCCAGGTCCTCCAGACAGTCGACGAGCTCGATGACCGCCGCCGTCCGAGCCTCACCGAGGAGATCGCCGGCGGCATCGCGGAACTTCTCTTCCACCTCCAGCGCGCTCAATGGGTCTCGGGGGTGGCCGTGGGGGCGCGGAACCGCCGCCGTCAGCACCCGGCCGTCCGTTGTGTGCACTGTGACGTCGTACGCCCACGCGGCGGGAGGCTGAACGTCCGCGGCGTGCGGCCGGGCAGCAATCTTCGACAGCGCACTGACCACTGCAGGCGAGGCGATCGTCGTTTCCGCGAACTGCCACGGCAGCGGCGCGTCGTGGAGCAGGCAGCAGGCCAGCAGGTACTGCAGGGAGAACCGGGCCTCGTCCGGGCTCGTCGGAGCCGGGTTGTCGACAAATGCGCTGGCCGCCGGATAGTCAACCTCGACCCGCGCGACGTCGGCGAACTCCAGACCGTGTGTCCGTCGAAGCAGGCGCATTGCGTCCGCCGACCAGTGCGTTCCGTACACGGCCGGGTAACGCTTGATGGCAACGCCAATCTCGTCCAGGTGTAGCTCGCCACGACCCAGGTGGCCCAACGCACCCTCCAGATCGTGACCACCGGACCCGAAGAAGGTGTCGGCGAAGCCACCGGCCGTTTCGATGCTGGTGGTGCACGCAGTGACGCCGGCCTGAGCGAGGTGCACAGCCGATACCGCACACCGGGCCGCGTGACCGGCGCCGAACGGCTTGGCCTCCGTACCTCCGCTGATGCCCAGGCCGCCGGCGAAGTGGCTCGCCAAGCCGATCGCGTGCGCGGTCTGCGCACTCTCGAGGCCCAGCAAGCGGCTGGCGGCTGCCGCCGCGCCCACGAGGCCGATATGACCGATCGGCAACCAGGGGTCAGTGGCGGACCAGGCCTTGCGCTGGGCCTGGCCGAGGCGTGAGTGGACCTCAAGTCCGATGAGGTAGGACTCCAGCACCGCACGTCCCGTCGCACCGTGGGCCTCACCGAGGGCGAACAGCGCGGGAAGGATCGTGATGCTCGGGTGCCCGATCGGCTTCAGCGTGGCATCGTCCCACTCCAGCAGATGGGACAGGAACCCGTTGAGCAGCGCCGCGTGCTCCGGATCCGCTATCCGGCCGCTGCCGACCACCGTGGCGGCACCCTCGGGCTGGCCCAGCGCCGTGACCAGACGGCCGATGTTCTCCGCGACCCCGGGCGCGGTGGCCGCGATCGTCACCCCGAGCAGATCAAGAACCAGGTGCTTGGCCCGGGCCACGGTGTCGGCGGACGCCGATTCGATGCGGTAGGCCCGGGTGAACGCGACGATGGCCTCGGTCGCCGGGAACGGCCGATCCGAATCTTCTGTCACAGCGTCACCGCCAATAGGGCCGCATGCTGTTGCACGCCGTCGAAGTCACGCTCGTCGATCGACCCGAACATCGTCAGCCGCGGGATCGTTACCTTCATCGCCAGGAATGCCGGCAGCACGAAGACCTGAACGTCGTCCGGACGGACGGAGTAGAGCTCCGCGATGAGCGCCTGCGAGATCGCCGGCCGGGCTCGTTCCAGATCCTCGGCCGTCGCGAAGAACACATCAAAGGTGATCAGCGAGGCACCGGCGTTCGCGCTCTTGAGCGACTGAGCCAGTTCCCCCAACGTCAGAGCCGTCACAGCTTCTCCAGATGCATCGGGAAGATGGCCGGTACTTCTTCGCGGGTGACGTGCATCGCGTGCCAGACGCTCCACCGGAATACCTCGCCCATCGAGATCACGCTGGGAGAGAAGGGGTAGGCGAAGTTGCCGCCTCCGCCGAGGCGGCCCCCGGTGATGTCGAGCCGGGAACCGGTCGGACCGAGCCGTTGGCCGAGGGCCTTGGAGATCTCCGCCGTCTCGGCAACGACGTCTACGATGAGACCAAGCTCGTGCGGGGAGCCGCCCGCCGTCTCCCGGCCGCCCAGCACGGCATCGAGGCCGTAACGGCGGAAGTTCACCTGGTACTGGTCGTCCCGGACGTCCAGGCTCTGCGCGACACGGCGCATCATCGCCGCGTACTGCTCGAGGAAATCGTCGATTCGTTCGATCACCCGCGGGTCCCGGATACCGGCGATCAGAATCGTGCGATGACCGACTGGCGCGGCGCCCTCCAGCTTCACCGTGTACGACGCCGCCTCGCCGAAGCGTCCCCCGGTCACCCTGACCCGGCCGTCGGGGAGCTGCTCGTACCCGGCGTCGGAGGTGATGATGCTGCCTCCCGGTTCCAGGATCGCAATTGGGTCGGGGTTCTCGTGCATCGTCATCGCGCCGACGCTGCGCACGGTGCAGTCGATCCCCGACCTGGTCGCCTCGACGGTGAACTCGCCCCGGCGAAGGCGAGCCAGCACCGGGGATCCTTCGCCCGGGGCCGTGGTGGCGAGCGCACCCTTGTCGATGCTCTTTGCGCCGAGCCAAGCCGTTCCCGGGTCCGCGCCGAGCCAGAGGGCCGGTGCGGCGAAGATCGCCGGATCGGCGATGCGGCCGGTGAGCACGACGTCCGCGCCGGACTCCAGGGCACCGATGACGGGCTCGACGCCCATCATGGCCACCGTGCGCACCGTGGCGTCGAGATCCTGCGCGGTCAACTCGGGCACGCCGCCCAAGGGGAAGATCGCGCCGTCAGCCAACTTGCGACGCAGGAATTGAGGATCCTGTTCGGCGGCGACCGTGGCGAGGGTGAACAGGAGGCCCTGCTCGGCGGCGATCTCCCGCACGATGTCGGCGTAACCAGCGAGCTGGCTGTCGCTGCCCGCGCCACCGCAGCTGCCGATCACCAGCGGAACGTCCAGTTCCCGGGCTCCCGCCAGCATCAACGCGAGATCGCGTTTGACCGACCGGGTCGATTTCGGAGTGGCTCCGGAGCCGAGGTAGTAAGGCCCGAAGTCGGAGCTGCCGGCGTCGCATCCGATCATGTGCGGTGCCCGATCGATGCCGGCCCGGAACCCCTTGTACGAGAAACCCAGCCCGACCACCGTGTTGGCGAGTAGGCGGATCTCATCCGGTGGGGACGACAGACTCACAGGCCCTCCGATGCAGCGACGGTTCCTCTATTAAGTATCCTAATTGAGTCGCCGTGTGATTGCTAGTACGGGCGGCCCAAAGTGAACGGAACGTCCGCCAATCGCGGGGCGACCTCGGCGAGCTCTGCCACCGTCCAGCGGTGGTCCGACTCGATGCGGTCGATGATCGACCAGGGCTGGAAGAGATGGATGGCGCCGCCCCACACGAAGAAGGCCCGGCCGGCGATCGGGCAGTCGGCGGTCGCCAGATAAGCCACGAAGGGCGAGACGTTCGCGGGATCGTGGATGTCGAAGCCTTCGCTCTCCCCCAGCCCTGGAGTCAGCCGCGTCCGCGCCGCCGGGCAGATCGCGTTCACCCGCACGCCGTAAGCCTCGAGCTCCCACTGCGCGATCATGCTGAGGGTTCCGATCGCCGCCTTCGCGGCGCCGTAGTTGCCTTGGCCTACCTTGCCGAACAGGCCCGAGGTCGACGAGGTGTTGATGACCGATGCGGCCACCGGCGCTCCGCCCTTGCTCAGCGCCCGCCAGTGTCGGGCCGCGGCGCGCAGCGGCATGAAGTGCCCGCGCAGATGGACCCGGACGACGTCGTCCCACTCCTCGTCGGACATGTTGACCAGCATCCGATCCCGCAGGATGCCCGCGTTGTTGACGAGGACGTGCAGCTCGCCGAACGACTCCAGCGCAGTCCGGACCAGATTCTCCGCGCCCTCGGCGCTGGTGATGTCGTCGGTGTTGGCCACCGCCTCGCCGCCGTCGGCCCGGATCTCCTCAACGACCGCACGAGCCGGCGTCTCGTCGGAACCCGCTCCGTCCAGGGCCGCCCCGACATCGTTGACCACGACCTTGGCGCCCTCCTTCGCGAACAGCAGCGCATGCTCGCGACCGATGCCGCGGCCGGCGCCCGTGATGATCGCTACCCGTCCGTCCAATGCGCCCATGGGTGTCGGTCCCTTCGATTCGGCTTGCCTGACGAAAAGTCAGATAGCAGTCAGATGGCGAGGCGGCGGGCGAGAAGCTCCCGTTCCGCAATCACGTCGCCGAACAGCAGCGTGTCGGCCTGCGCGCGCCGGTAGTAGAGATGCGCGTCGTGATCCCAGGTGAAGCCGATACCGCCGTGCAGCTGAATGGTCGATGCGGCGCACATCCGGTAGGCCTCGCCCGCGACGATCTTCGCCATCACGGCGGCCGTGGGAAACTCGTGCGGCGCCTGGGTTACCGTCCGGACGGCGTGCTCCGCGGCGACCCCCGCCGACTCGACGGCGACCAGCATGTCCGCGCACCGGTGCTTGACCGCCTGAAAGCTCCCGACGGCGCGGCCGAAGGCGCGGCGCAGCGTCACATAGTCCACCGTCAGGTCCAGACACCGCTGCGCACCGGCGGCCATCTCGAGCGCGACCATCGCCCGGGCCACGTCCAGGGCGTGCTCGACCACCGGGCCGGCACCCCCCAGGGGACCGATTCGGCGCGCTGACGCTTCGGCGAAGGAGAAGGACGCCTGCCCGCGCGTGATGTCGAGGGTTCGCAGGGCCTGCCGGTACACCCCGTCGGCGGCGATTTCGACACAGAACAGGGTGGGTCCCTCGTCGGTATCGGCCACGACCAAGAGCACGTCCGCGCTGTCGCCGTCGAGCACCCACGGCTTCTCGCCGGTGATCGAGAACCCGCCGTCAGAAGCCTTCGCGCGAGTCGCACAGCGGGTGGGATCCCACCCGCTGTGCGACTCCTGGACCGCGATGGTCACGAGCAGACTTCCGTCAGCGATGCGCGGGAGCAGACTCCCCTGAGCCTCGGCGTCGTCGAGGGCCGACAACACCGTCGTCGCCAGGACGGTGCCCAGCAGCGGAGCACCGACCAGGAGCCGACCAGCCTCCTCGAAGACGATCCCGAGTTCGGCGAGGCCGTACCCCTGACCGCCGAGGTGCTCCGGGATCGCGAGCCCGAGCAGGCCGAGTTCGCCCGCCATACGCTTCCAGGCCTCGCGGTCGAGAAGGGCTCCCGAGGCGACCCGTGACCGGGTGCTCGCCAGCGGCTGGTGGCGACTGAAGTACCCGCGGACCGCCGCCCGCAATTCCTCGTGCCCTTCGACCTGACCAGGGCTCACTTTGCGCGCCCGACCAGGTCGTGGAAGGGAACGTCCCGGTCGACCTGAGGCTCCTTCGGCAGGCCGAGGATCCGTTCGCCGATCACCGTGCGCAGGATCTCGTCAGTGCCGCCCGCGATGGACAATGCGGTCACGTAGAGCAAAGCCGTCGCGTCATGGTTCGCCGGCTCTTCGACATCTGGCCAGGCGAGCACCTCAGGGCCGGCCAGGGTGGCGGCGAGCTGGGCCGACCGTTTTGAGTAGGCCGTACGGACGAGCTTGGCCACCGACCCAGAGGGCCCCGGCACCGCACCGCGCATTATGGCACCGGTGATCCGGTCCGCGAGCAGTTCCACGAGCCGCTCGTCGATCCACAGATCGACCAGTTCCGACCTGACCGCCCCCTCGGCTGAGCGTCCGTGGATACGGGCCCGCGCGATGAGCGACTGCGCAGAGGGGACGTCATCGAGCGGTCGAAGCGCGCCGAGGGCGACGCGCTCGTTCGCGAGCGTCGCGGTAGCCGCCCGCCATCCACCCCCCACCACACCGACTACGGCAGCCGCCGGGATCCGAACGGAATCCAGGAACACCTCGTTGAAGTGCCCACGGCCGTCGATCTGGTGGATAGGCCGAATCGTGAGGCCCGGAGCCTTCATATCGAGGATGAACAACGTCAGGCCCTGGTGCTTGGGGACGCCGCTGTCGGTGCGGGCCAGCACCAGGCCGTAGTCGGCGTAGTGCGCGCCGGAGGTCCACGTCTTCTGCCCGTCGAGCACCCAGTCATCGCCGTCCCGGACCGCTCGGGTGAGCAGGCCGGCGACGTCGGACCCGGCCGCCGGTTCGGAGAACATCTGGCACCAGACCTCGGCCCCGGACAACATCGGAGGCAGGTAGCGGCGCTTCTGATCCTCGGTGCCCTCGGCCAGCAGCGTGGGCCCGCACATCCCCAGACCGATCACAAACATCCCCACCGGGAACTCGTGGCGCTGCGCCTCGACCGTGACGACGACCTGCTCGCGGATGCTCAGTCCCTGCCCGCCGTACTCACGCGGCCAGCTGACGCCTGTCAGCCCGTGATCGAGCAGCGACTGCTGGCACTGCTTGGCCGCCGCGATCTCGGCCGGGCCGTGCTCGGCGTCCAAGCGGCGACGGCGGCCTGGCTCACGTTCCCAGCCGTGGCAGGCGGCGAGGTCGTCGAGCATCCGGGCGACGTCGGTGCGGTAGGTCTCGGCGTCGAGCGGAGCGCTCACGCGGACAGCTCGGTTCCGAGCACGGACACGAACGACACGCAGTCACCCGGCCCGCCGCCGAGGTTGTGCGTGAGCGCGAGCGTGCGGCCCGCTTGGACGGTTCCGATGCGGCGCTCCACGGGCGCTTCGCCCCGCAGCTGCAGGAAGGCCTCGAACACCATCCGAAGGCCCGACGCGCCGATCGGATGTCCGAACGCCTTCAGCCCGCCGTCGGGATTGACCGGGAGCACGCCGTCGGCGTCGAACACCCCGTCCAGAACGTCTTTCCACGCGGCCCCTCGGGCGGAGAAGCCGAGGTCCTCCATGAGGAGGAGCTCGGTAATGGTGAAGCAGTCGTGCACCTCGGCCATAGCGAGCTCGGTACGCGGGTCAGTGATACCGGCCTGGGCGTAGGCGTCCGTGGCGCTGGCCACCACTTCGGGAAAGGTGGTGAAGTCGTAGTCTGGGCTCAGGACGCCGTCGCCCCGCCCCGCGATGAGCGACATGCCCTTGATGTACAGCGGACGGTCGGTGTACCGGTGCGCGTCCTCGGCGCGGACCAGCACCGCGGCGGCCGCGCCGTCGGAGACCCCGGAGCAGTCGAAGACCCCCAGCATTCCGGCAATCGTCGGAGCGTTGCGGATCTTTTCGAGCGGAACCTCCCGGCGGAACTGAGCCCGGGCGTTGCGGGCGCCGTTCGCGTGGTTCTTCCACGCGATCCGCGTGATGACGTCTTTGAGCGTGTCGGGGTCGAGGCCGTGGCGGTGCGCGTAGGCAGGGGCGAGTAGGGAGAAGTTCGCCGGACCAGTCATGTCGCCTCGGCCGTCGTCGCCGGCACCGGGCGGAGCCGGGGACACCAGACCGGAGAGCCCGGAGTCCTTCAACTTCTCGACCCCGATCGCGACGACGACGTCGTACGCCCCGGACGCGACGGCGTACGCGCCGTTGCGCATCGCCTCCGAGCCCGTGGCGCACATGTTCTCCACGCGGGTCACCGGCTTGTCGCGCAGCTTCAGCGCCCGCGACGCCACCATGCCGGAGATGCCCGCGCCGAGGGTGCCGAGCCAGTACGCGTCGACGTCCTCCGGCCGTACTCCCGCACCGCGCATCGCGTCGTTCACGGCCTCGACGATCAGGTCGTCGGTCGAGCGGTTCCACTGCTCCGAAAACGTCGTGCAGCCCATGCCGACGATGGCCACGCGGTCGCGGATGCCGTGTGAGCTCATGTCTCTCCTCGAACCGGACGGGCCTTCCAAAAGTAGTTGTGTACCCCAGCCGCGGTGACGGTCTTCCGAAACGTCATCTCCACCGGCATGCCCACCGCTGCTTCCTCCGGTGCCGCGTCGGTGAGCTCGCAACGGAAACGACCGCCGCCGTCGAAATCGAGGACGGCGATCAGCATCGGAGGGCTCGGGGTGGCGGCCAGTCGGTCCACGGTGAAGGTGGCGATCCGGGCGGGGACGTCGGCCATGGGTTCGTCCACCATGCGGTCGCCCGCGCAACTCGTGCATACCACCGACGGCGGCAGGTGCCGGGTCCCGCACTCCGCGCAACGGGCGGCGACGAACCCGAACTTCCAGCGTCGGCGCCGCCACGCCGGGGGCGCATACGTCGGCTCGGGCGCCGGCCGCCGCGGTGGTTCCCGATCGAGGAAACCCCGCCAGGACAGGAAGGTCGCGTAGGCGAGGTCGGCCTGATGCCGCGTCTGCGTCTCCACGGAACGTACCGCCGTGGCCTGCTCGCGCTTCTGGAGCAATTCGTCCGTCGTGCGGAAGATGAGCACGCTGACACCGTCGCCGATCGCCACCAACGCGATGATGCGGCCCGGACCCGCGCGATCGAGTCGATCCGCGAGCACGCGGCCTGCCTGGGCCGCGCCGGCATTGCCCAGAACCTCGTTGCGGGTCGAGACCACGGCCTCGGGAGGGACACCGAGCGCGGCAGGCACGCGACTGACAGTGCGTTCGTGCATGCCCACCACGATGAGATCGTCCACCGCGTCCTGCGTGAGACCGGCGGACTTCAGCGCGTCCGTGAACGCCGCGACGACAAGGGGGACATACACCTGCTCCGCAAACCGCTCTTCCCAGACCCGGGAGAAGGATTGTCCCGGCGTGCGCCACCGCTCCAGCACCTCCACCGTCGCTTGGCCGTGGCCAAGGAACTCCGCGAGGATCGGCCCTTCCTGCGCACTGCCGACGAGGAAAGCCGCGGCTGCGTCCCCGGCCGTGCCTTCGTCGGTGCTCCCCGGTTGGCCGGTGCGCACCTCGGCGGTCACCGCCAGCGCGGACAGTCCGGGCCTACTCGTCTGAAGGGCCATCAGAATCGCCGATGTTCCGGCGTTGACCGAGGTGCCGAGGTCAACAGCCAGCGCCTGCTCGTTCAAGAGCAAGGCCGCGTGGATCGCCGTTGCATTTGTCTTGTCCTGGTAGGCCGGCGCGGACGTGGCGAACAGCAGCGCGCCGACGTCCCCCCGGGGTGCGGTGCCGCCGAGGGCGATACGGGCGGCCTCGACACCCATCGAGGTGGTGTCCTCGTCGTAACCCGCCACCGCACGGGAACCACGTGCCGAACCTGACCCGAGAGTGTGCGCGATCGCCGCCCGCGAAAGTCGGTGGTGGGGGATGTAGGCGCCGTAGCCGAGAATGCCGCGCATGAGGGGCTTGCTCCCGTCTTACCGTGCCGTAGTGTTGTGGCTTATATATACCACTAAATAGAAGGCGGCAGCAATGACGACGGTTCGCTTCCCCATCGAGCTCGGACACGTCATGACCTTCGCCCGCGCGCTCGGCACACGCGACGACGGCTACTACCGCGCCCTGGAGACCGGCTCACCCGACGCCGCCGGCGTACCGCCGACCTTTGCGCAGTCGGCCTGTCAATGGGATCCCGACTACTGGTCGCGGCCCCACCCCGACCGGCCCTGGCGCGGCTCCGGCCGGGACGCGGGCACCGCTCCGGAGGCCGGCGGAATCATGCACGCAGAACAGCACTTCACCTTCCACCGTCCCCCACAGATCGGCGACGTCCTCACCCGTACCGATCGGGCCGGCACGACCTGGGAGAAGCAGGGCCGCAGCGGGCTGCTGCGATTCGAGGAGTACCTCTGGGAGTTCCGGGACGACACCGGCGCACTCGTTGTCACCTCCCGCGCCGTGAGCGTCACCCCGATCAGGTCTACCGCATGAGCTGGCCGCTCAACGTGACCGTGGGTGCCACCACGACGGCGATGGTGGTCGATGGCCTGACTCGTAGTCAGATCGTTCAGTACGCCGGGGCGTCAGGAGACTACAACCCGGTGCACACGGATGAGGTGTTCGCCACCGAGGTCGCCGGGCAGCCCCGAGTCTTCGCCCACGGCATGCTGGTCATGGGAATGACCGGGCGAATGCTCATGGAGTGGTTCGGGGCCCGCAACATCCTGACCTTCGGGAGCCGATTCGTGCGGCAGGTCTGGCCCGGGGACACGCTCGTCCTCACGGCGTCGGTCGACGACCTCGACAAGGGCGTCGCGACGCTTGCCCTCACGCTCAGGAATGACCGGGACGAGATCGTCCTGACCGGATCCGCGACAGTCACCGTCGGCTAATCGGCCCAGCGTGGCTCCCTCCGCTCGGCGTACGCGCGGGGGCCCTCCTGGAAGTCCCGGTGAGACCACTGCATCCGCGCGAGGGACCAGCCGTACTCCATCGCGTCGCGATAGCCCATCTCCTGACCGGCCCACACCGCCTGCTTCGACAAGCTGACCGCCGCCGGGGAGGCCTCCGCTATATCGGCCGCGATCTGATCAGCGGTGGCCTGGAGCTCGCCGACAGGAACCAGTTCGTCGACCAGGCCCAGCTGATAGGCCCGGGCCGCAGGCAGCCGGAACTTGCGTCCCTGCAGGGTCATCCGCAGCGCCGCCCCCACCGGGAGTCGCCGGGCTAGCCCAATGTTCTCCACAGCACCGACCATGCCGATGTTGACGTGGGTGTCCATGAAGGCGGCGTGTTCTGCGGCGACGACGATGTCGGCGTCCACCACGAAATGCAGCCCTCCCCCAGCGACCAGCCCGTTGACCGCACAGATGACCGGCTTCCAGACCCGGTTCTGATGGGGCGACCAGAATATCTCCTCGCTCATCGGTCCGTTGCCCGCGCTGACCTCACCGGTCGCCGCCACAGTGGAGACGTCGGTTCCGGTACAGAAGTGGCGGTCACCGGCGGCAGTGACCACAACGCAACGGACCTGCGGGTCGATACGAACTGCGCTCCACACATCGCGGATTCGCAGGTGCATCTCCCGGGTCAGCGAGTTCCCCCGCTCCGGGCGGTTGATGGTGATACGTGCGATGTGACCCGAGACCTCATACCGGAGATCCTGCGCGGGGTCGGCCGTTGCCGTCACAGCTCCACCTCACTAGCATCGGCAATAATTAGTATCCTGAATTGGGAACTGTAGCGACTGGGAGGCGACGTGCATAAGCCGGACGTGACCGAAGTGCTCGACCGCTTTCCTGACGCACCCATCGACCGCGACAACCTTGCGCACTACGCTGGTCTGCTGCGGCGTCAGTTGCTGATCAGCCGGTGCGCGGAATGCGGGCGGTGGTTCGCCCCGCCACGTGGACTGTGTCCCGCCTGCTGGTCCGACGAGGTTGCCCCACAGCCGGTAGTCGGCACCGGCGTCGTCCACCTACTCATCGAGCTTCACCGTGGACCGGCTGCGCAGGGCGTTGGCTACTCCACGCCCTATCCGGTCGCGGTGATCGAGCTGGACGAACAGAGCGGACTGCGGACGACCGGGACCCTGATCGACCCCGCCCGGACGCTGACCATCGGGTCCCGGGTACGCCTCACCTGGATCGAGCGGGCCGGCGTACCGGTTCCCGCGTTCGCCCCGGCCGATTGACCCCTCGGGCGTCGACGAGCACCACCGGGGTGCCCTCAGCGCTCGAAAACCAACGGGAGCGAGTGAATCGTCCGGACCCCATAATTCCGAAACCGGAGGTCGGCTTCGGACGTGAGTCGGTAGTCCGGGATCCGGCGGTGCCACTCCTGAAGCGCGTATGTCAGCTCCAGGCGAGCGAGGTGCGAGCCGAGGCACCGGTGTACTCCGCTGGCGAAGGCGATGTGCCGATTCGGGCTGCGTCGGAAGTCAACGACGAGGGGGTCGGGAAAGACGCTCCCGTCCAGGTTGGCCGCGGACCAGACGCACTGAATCAGCTCACCCGCCTTCACCTGCTCGCCAGACGGAAGGGTCAGGTCGACGGTAGACCGGCGGACGCCCTGTTGCACCGGGGACTGGGTGCGGAGGAGTTCCTCCACCGCACCCGGCACCATGGACGGGTCGCTCACGAGTTCCTGGCGATGCTTCGGATTCCGGGCCAGGTACATCAGCGAGCAGGACAACGTGGCGGCCACGGTGTCCAACCCCGCTAGCACGAGCAAGTAGAGGATGTTGAGGAGCTCCCTTCGCGACAGCGCCTCTCCGTCCACCTCCGCCAGCATGAGTCCGCCGACTAGGTCCTCGTCGGTCGGTCCGAGCCGGGCCCGCTCGTCCACGAAGTCCCCGAGGTAGCCCAACATCTCGGCAGCGGCCCGGTCGTGGTTGGCGTTCATCTCCTCTGGCGTCGCACCCTGCGGCGCGACCAGGTCGTTCTTGAACGTCAGGAACTTGTCCATGTCCGCGACCGGCAGACCCAACAGGTTGACGAAGATCTGCGACGGCAACGGGGTGCAGAACGCAGAGTAGGCCTCGACCTGACCCTCGTCGATGAAGGTGTCGATCAGGTTGTTGGCCAGGTCCCGGACGACCGGTTCCAAGTCTGCAATCCGTGACACGCGACTTCTTGGAGCGAAGATCGGGTCGAGCAGCCGCCGGTACTTCGTGTGGTCCTGGCCGTCGATGTCGAGCGGGATCAGCGGGTTGTCCGGGCCACCGTGCAGGGTGCCCGCGTCGCCGTTCCCGAGCACGTCGGGATGTCGGTTGACGTAGGCGATGTCCTCGAACCGGAACAAGGAGACCCGATTGAGGTGCCTCAGTACCGGCGTCTCCTCGATAAACCTCAGATACCTCGGTTGGTAGTCGAGGCCGGCATCGGCGACGACCGGATCGGTGGGGAAGTCCCCCTTTTTCAGCCTCTCCACGAATCTGCTCCTGTCCGCTCAGCGCTCAAGGACCGTCTTGATACGGATGAACTCCTCGAGTCCGGCCCGGCCGCCCTCGCGCCCCATACCGCTCGGCCCGACGCCGCCGAAGGGAGCGGCGTGATGGGTACTTGCCGCACCGTTGACCGCGATGGTTCCGCTGCGTAGCTGGGGAATCAGCCGCCGCACCCGGCGCGCATCCGCTGTCTGGATGTAATGGGTCAGCCCGAAGACGGTGTTGTTGGCGAGGTGAACCCCGTGCTCCTCGTTCTCGAACGGGATAACTGAGAGCACCGGGCCGAAGATCTCCTGCTGGGCCAAGCTGCTGTCGGGGTCGACGTCGACGAACACAGTGTTCTGGAGGAAGTAGCCGTTGGCCAACTCACCACCGAGCCGCTCGCCACCGAGGAGCAGGCGCCCACCGTCGCCGCAGCGGGCATCCTCGATCACCCCGGTGATCCGCTTGAGGGCCGCTTCGTTCACGAGGGGGCCGCTCAAGGTTCCGGGCAGCAACGGGTCACCCACCTTCAAGGTCGGGACCAGCGCTTCGATCCGGGAGACGACCTCGTCGTAGATGGGCCGTTCCACCAGCATGCGGGTCGGGAGCGCACAGCCTTGGCCGGTGTTGGTGAACATGTAGGTGCACGAGTACGGGAGTGCCGTGTCGAGGTCGGCGTCGGCGAAGACCAGGTTGCCGCCCTTACCGCCGAGCTCGAAGAGAACCGGCGTGAGCGAGTCCGCCGCGCCGCGCATGATGGAACGCGCAGTGGGCGGTCCACCCGTGAACGAAATCTTGTCGATGCCCGGGTGACCGACCAGCGCCTCGCCGGCGTCCGGACCGCCTTGAACCAAGTTGATGACGCCGTCGGGGATCCCCGCCTGCCGCGCGAGTCGCATCCAGATGGCGGAGGTGAACGACGTGAACTCGGCGGGCTTGAGCACAATCGTGTTGCCGGCGGCAAGAGCGGGAGCAAGCTTCATGCCAAGCGAGAGCAGCGGCGCGTTCCAGGTGATGATCATGGCGACGACGCCGAACGGCTCCGGCACCGTGTAGACAAAGCCTTCGTCGGCGTTGTTGACCGGCACCTCGCCTTCCAACCGATCAGCCCAACCGGCGTAGTAGTCCATCCAGCTCGCGGCGCGGTCGCGGAACCGGTCCGCCAGATCCCAGGTGCAGCCGTTCTCCAGCACCTCGATCTCGGTCCACCTGTACTCCCGGATTAACCGGCCGAACTCGAAAAGGATCTCGCGCCTTCGCGTGCCGGGCAGCGCCCGCCAGGCGGGCAGCGCCCCGCGGGCGGCACGCACGGCCTCGTCGATCTCGGCCGCACCTGCGAGCGGGATCTGAGCCTGAATCTCACCCGTCGACGGGTTGATGTGGTCGTGTACGCCACCTGTGCCAGTGCTTCGTTCCTCGCCATTGATGACGAGGACGACTGGCGGCAGGTACGTCCGCGCCGCCAGCTGGTGGCGGTGCAACAAGGTCGTTCCGGCGTCGGCCGACATGCGACTTCTCCCGTTCCTCCGGCCCGGCGGCATCCGCGGGCCTAGCTAGGGCAGTTGCGAGCTCAAGAACTCGTCCAGATGAAGGAGTGGGGCGCCGTCTTCGGCAATGACCACCCGGCCCCGCGTGCCAGATCGTTGGCGATCGAATTGAGTGTAACGATTAGCGATCGTTGTGACAAGGAGTTCGTTCCCGTCTTGCTCGCACACCCACTGGGTGGGATCGAGTTCAGCACGCACCTCCGTGCGCGACAGGGCTAGGGCCGGTCCGAGGAACGCCACCACGCCGGACGGGCAGCCGGCCGCCTGAAGGTGCGGCAATGCCGATGGCCGCGCTAACAGCAACGGCGTAGCAGCAAGCCGCTCCACGCCGCCCTCGATCTCCACCATTCCCTCGACGAGTTCGGCGGTGAGGCCCACCACCGCGTCCGGGTGCAGGCGGCGCAGGTACAGGTCGAGCCGCCAAGCCTCCGACCGTCGTGCCTCGCAGTTTGAGAAGGCACCGCCGATCGCGTTCACCGCAGTTCGGAAGGCGTCCAGCCACGGCGACTCCGCCGTCGAGCCCGTGACTACCATCGTGGCGCCGGCGCCGATGCCGCGCTCGCTCAGTAGCCGAGCGACCCACGACGCGTCCTGCTGCAGGTCGTCCTCGCCCACGGCGAATTCGACATCGTTATCGTCGACGCGAAAGCGTGCGATGTAAGCAGGTCCGGGGCGGGCCAGGCGGCTGGTCCGAGCCTGCATCGTTGAGCGCGTCATGCCGGCACCACTCTCGGGATCTTGGCCGTGGCCCAACCTCGGGCCAGCAGATCCTGCTCCTCGACGAGCTCCACCTCGGGAACGATGTTGAGAGAAGCGGCGATGTCACTCGTCAGGCGGTCGCGCAACTCGGCGACCGACCTGGTCCGGGCGACGTCGTAACCAATCCGGATGCGGAGGGTGTCGACGTGCGCGCTCGGCCGAACGACCTGGAAGATCGCGGCGCGGGTCTCGTCGTGGCGCTCCACGAGCGGCCAAAGGTCGGCGGGCATCACGCCCCGTCCACCCACCACCGTCAGATCCCCTCCCCGGCCAAGCGGCCATATCCGGGCGTGGGTCCGCCCGCAGCGGCAGATGTCCCGCGTCAAGCGGACCAGGTCGTCGGAGCGGTAGCGGATGAGCGGGGCCACCTCATTGTCGATGTCGGTCACCACGAGTTCGCCGATGTCCCCCTCCTCGACCGGAACGACACCGCCGGGCGTGACGCACTCCGGGAACACTGTGTCCTCCCACAGGTGGCAACCGTCGTGCTCACGGCACTCCCACGCCGTCCCGGTGTCACCAGCGCTGGTCCAGATCGCCAACGCCGTACCCCACTCCTCGCGGATCCGCCGCTGCATCCGTCGACCGAGCGGTTCCCCGGCGAAGCTGATCACCTTCACCGGCTCCAGCGCGCGGCGCAGATCGATCTCCTCGGCCAACTGCTCGAGCTCACGCAGGTACGGCCCGAGCCAAACGAGGTAGCGGACGTCGTACCGTTCGACGACCTTGAGTACGTCGCGCCAGCAACCGGCACCGGAGTCGATGGCGACGGGAATGCACCCCAGCTGACGGAGGTCGTGAGCGCTCGCACCCCGCAGCGCGTTGGGCGCGGGTATCGCGTGGTCGCCGGGCCGCAGACCGTGTTCCCACAGGTCCCGGACCCGACCAGTCTGTAGTGGCGACCACATTGAGAATCGCTCGGCGAACAAGGTCGGATCACCGGTAGTACCAGAGCTGCACATGACGGCGCTCAACTCCGCCCGCGGCCGACAGAGCAGCCCGCCGAACGGATCACCGGTTCGGTCCCGGAACCCGCGGACCGTGTCCTTGGTGAGGAACGGAATGCGCTCCTTGAAATCGGTGATCGTCGTGATCTCGTCGATCCGCACGCCGGCCGCGTCCCATGCGGACCGGTACAGCGCAGAGGACTCATAGACCCGCGGCAACATTGCGAGGACGCGCTGCTCCTGCAGGGCGTCGAGTTCGACTCGGTCCATGAGCTCGATGTCCGGCTCGAGGTAACGCCCCTCGTCAGCGGTTCGACATCTCGCGCTTCCCGAACCGGTTTCCTTCATATAGGCTACTCAATCATCAATGAGTGCGCGCGTCGAGACGTTGGTGATGAGGAGTCAGATGACCCACGGGGCGGGCCGAAGACTGCAGGACCGCGTCGCCGTCGTTGGAGTGGGATCGACGCCACACCTCCGCGACAGCGGTGCGACCGGGCGGACACTGGCCTTGCGCGCCGCCCGGGAAGCCATTCGCGACGCCGGTCTCACCGCTGCCGACATCGACGGCGTGGTGGGCTCGCAGACCGTCCACGCCCGCGAGATCGTGACCGGTCTCGGACTCCCCGAGGTCCATTGGTGGGCCAACACCCACGTGCCCTTCACCTATCAGCTCATCGAAGCGGCGCACGCCGTGTACTCGGGGGCGTGCGAGATCGCGCTCGCCTATCACGCACCGACGCGCCTGGCCGGCACCTCGCGCTCGGCAGCCGCCGACCCACTACGGGCCCGGCAGGGCCTCGGCGCCAACCGCCCCGCCCACACCCCAGACAGCGTCGGCGGCGCCGTGGGATATGCGGCGTGGGCCGCCCGCTATGCGGCGGAGTTCGGCCTCAAGCGCGAACACCTCGGTCTCATCGCCATCAATGCCCGTTCCAACGCGGCGCGCAACCCTCGATCTGCCCTACGCGATCCGCTGACCATGGCTGGCTACTTGCAATCGAGCATGGTCCGCGATCCGCTCTGCGTGCTCGACATGGACTATCCCGTCGACGCGGCCGATGCGCTGGTGATCACGACCGCGGAACGCGCGGCCGACCTCGCCAAGCCGCCCGTGTTGATCCACGCACTGACCGGGGGAATGACCGGACTCGCGGACGAGGAACAGCTGGCCGGACTCGACCAAAGCGGACAGCAGGTGGTGATGCGCCGCCTCTGGAAACGCAGTGATGTCGGCCTGTCGGACGTCGATGTCGTCTTCCCCTACGACGGCTTCAGCTTTCTCGCCCTGCGCTGGCTCGAGGTCATGGGCTACTGCGGCGACGGGGAGGGCGGCGCCTTCCTCGATCAGCACTGGGACAGCGCCGGACAACGTGTTCTCATCGATGGCCGCGTTCCCCTCAATCCCCATGGCGGCAGCCTCGCCTCCGGTGGCACACAGGGCGCCGGCCACCTCCATGAGGCGGTCCTGCAACTGCGGGGCGAGGCCGAACAGCGACAGGTACCCGACGCGCGCGTTGCCCTCGTGACGCCGGGGGGCCTGTTCCACAACGCCACCGGCGTCATCCTCCGGAACTGACGAGCCCCACGATCGGAGTCGACATCATGAAGCTCACCCTAGATCGCGAACGTTGCTCCGGCCACGGCCGCTGCGCCGACAAGGCGCCGGAGGTCTACGACCTCGACGACGCAGGCTATTGCCTGCTGCTGGTCGACGTGGTTCCCCCCTCGCTCCACCAACACGCCATCGACGGTGCCGACGCCTGTCCCGAGACGGCGCTGCAGATCACTGAGTAGACGTAGACAAGGACGAACGCCATGCGACTGCGCGACAAGACTGTTGTCATCACCGGAGCGGGATCGGGCCTCGGGCGGGAGTGCGCACTGCTGTTCGCGCACGAGGGAGCCAAGGTGGTGGTGACCGACCTCCTGGAGAAGCGTGCCCACCAGGTCGCGACCGAGGTCACAGATCAGGGGGGCCGCGCCGTGTCCCTGGTCGCGGATGTCCGCGTCGAGGCGGACATGGACGCCGCCGTCGCCGCGGCCGTCTCGCACTTCGGGCGGTTGGACGTCATGTTCGCCAATGCAGGCATCGCGCCTGCCGGATTCGGTAGGACGCCCTTCGAGGAGTTCAGCCTTGAGGCCTGGAACGCGATCAACTCCGTCGTCTACACCGGCGTATTTCTCTCCGCGAAGGCCGCCGTCCGACAGTTCAAGGCGCAGGGCGACGGCGGGAACATCGTCGTGACCGGCTCGGCCGGCGGGATCACCGCGTATCCCGGCTTCTTCTCCTACTGCGCAGGCAAGGCCGGGGCCCACCACCTCGTCAAGTGCCTGTCCTTCGATCTTGGACGGTTCGGCATCCGGGCCAACGCCTTGGCACCGACCCACGGGATGTCCGTCAACTTCGCGATGCCGCAAGAAGCCGAGGTGCTAGGGCAGTCTTACGAGGAGGCGGCCGCGGTGGCCAGCGGTGCGTGGAATGCGCAGGCCTCGCCCATCCCACTCAAGCGGACGCGACCCCCGGGCCTTCGCGACAGTGCCATGGTCGCGTTGTTCCTGGCTTCTGACGAGTCTGAGTACATGTCGGGGGTCGTTATCCCTGCCACGGACGGCGGGACACTGTCCCGCGTGGCGATGGGATTCGACGACGAATGGGAGCAGCAGTTGTCGCCGCAGCAGCGCGCGGCGAAGCAACTCGCGGATTAGCTGCTGGTCCCGCTAGTCAACAGTGAGACGGATGGCCTGCTCGGGGCAGCTCTCGGCCCCGAGCCGTGCCTCCGCCTCCAGCTCCGGCGGAACCGGGATCAGCTTTCCCCGAGCGGCGTTGAAGGCCTCCTCATCGGACGCAAAGACCTGCGGTGCGAGCACGTAGCATTGCCCGTGTCCCTGGCAGGTGTCGGCGTCGACCAGATAGTGCATGTGACGCTCCCTCATCCCTGACTCGGCCGGCGGGCCAACGGCAACTCGTGCAGGCGGCGCACCTCGGCCGCGCTCCATCGGATCTCTGCGCCCGGTGCGATCTCCCAACCACGGAGCTCCCCGGCAGTTCGCTCCAGGGAGCGGCGAATGATGAATTTCGCAAGGTGGGATCCGACGCACCGGTGCGGGCCGATCCCAAAGGCAAGGTGCCGGTTGGGGAACCGGTCGAAGATGACTTCGTCCGGCTCGGGAAACGCCCGCTCGTCACGGTCCGCCGAGCCCCACATGACGAGGACATTGCTGCCCGACGTGATGGGGCAGCCGCGCACCTCCACGTCCCTGACTGCGACCCGGCTCTCGATCGACAGCGGGGTCGACCAGCGGATCAGTTCTTCGACCGCCAGGTCCCAGCCGTCCTCAATCTCGAGAAGCGCGGCGTGCTTTTCGGGGTGCTCCAGCAGGTAGTAAACGATCGAAGTAAGGGCCGACGCGGTCGTCTCCAGGCCCGCGGTGAGGAGCAGGATGCAGAAGGCGATCAGTTTGTCCGTAGGGATCGGCGCGCCGCCGATCTCCGCCGACAGCAGCGTCGCGAGGACGGTGTTGGCGGTGGATCCGGCCTGAAGCTGGATCTCGCGGAACAGGAAATCGATCAGGTTGTCGCGGGCGGCGATCGCCGCCTCGGGGCCGGCCACACCCAGGATCAGTTGGTCGATCCAGCGCGGCAGGTCATCCGGCGCCTGCTGGAAACCGAAGAGGCGGAACGTGACGGCCCGCGCGATCGGCATGGACACCTCGTGCGCGAAGTCCAGTGGATCGTGGTCGAAGAGCCTCGCGGTGCAGGCCGCGATGATCTCCTCGATCCAGTGAGCCTGCTCGCGGACAGCCGTGGGCGACATCAGCGGGTTCACGATCGCCCGGTACGGGCGGTGCAACGGCGGATCGTCGTTGATCAGGGGGAACACCTGCGGCACCTGCGGGATGTTGGTCGCACGACTGGAGAACGACTCGGTGTCCCGGGCGATCGCCCACACGTCCTCGTACCGGGAGGCGACGAAGAAGCCGCCGTAGTTGTTGCTGAAGCCGATCGTCGGTTCGTCGCGCAGCTCTTTCCACGTCGCCAGCGCTACTTGCGCGGCTTGTTCGTCTCGGTGATCAAAGTACGCGCTCGCGGGCATTGAATCTCCGGCCACCTGGTTCGCTCCTAGACGCTCTCAGAAACAGGACACTTTGCCGCCACCCGACGTCACGTACTTCCCATCTGCGATGCGCATGACCCACGCGCATTTCGGCGGCATCGCGGCTGCGTCCTTCTTGAAGGTGAGGGGGGTCGTCCACCCCTTCGGACTTGCGTTCTTGAAGGTCCATAGCGCGGTGGTCAGGCTCTTGCTGGTCACCGGTCCGATGACCTTCTGCACCGCTTCCTCGAAAGTGATTGCGGCGCCCCAGCCCATGGAACTGGCGATGTCCAGCAAAACGTCCTTGCCATGGGCACTCTCCATCGCCGCCTTGAAGCGCGAGTACTCGGGGTTCGAGCCCCCGGAGAACGGATAAGTCGGCGAGACAACCACGCTGCCGTCGAAGTTCGGATCCTTGTTGAAGTCCCCGGCAGTGCCCCCGTTGGCCAAGACGTAGATGGGCTTGAACCCCTGCTGTGCGCAGTCTCGAGCCACACTCCGAACCGCGCTCGCGGGCTGGATAAGGTAGAGCACCTGAACGCCACTGCTCTTCATCTGCAGGCACTGCGCGGTGTACTGGCCCGCAACGAACGACGCTTGGGCGTTGTACACGAGGTCGAACCCGACCTGGGGCGCGTAGCTACTCACGATCCCCTGGCCTTTCGCGCAGATGTTCGGCGCCTCCGCGCAGACCAGCAGTCCTAGCCGAGTCTGATCCTTCGAGATCGCATTCCTGGCCGCCACCACATTCGTCTGGATGAAGCCATCCGTGACCGGACCGTTCGGGAAGAAGTTGTCGTACTTGCCCCACGAGTCCGCGCCGGTGTGATCGCCTCCGATGACCGGGATGCCTTTGCCGTGCAGGTACTGGCTGGAAGCCTGTTGCGTCTGGGAAGCCCAGTTGGCCACGAAGGCCACGACCTTCGACTGCTCGACGAGCTGTTGCGTCGCCGACGCGTTGAGGGCCGGGTTCGATTGGTCGTCACGCACGTAGAGCTTGATCTGGCGACCCGCAACTCCCCCGTGGCCATTCACGTAGGCGACAAATGCCTGCAGCGCCCTCAACCCGGGAATCTGCGCGCCGCCACTAACCCCGCTGTAGTTCCCGACGTTACCGATCACAATCGCGGACGTGTCACCGGCCTCGACTCCGCCTGCTCCGGGAGATCCGTTCCCCGCGGTTGAGGTCACCGCGCCCGGACGGCCCGGGCCAGGCGTCGCCGCACCCGGACGCCCCACCGTGCCGGCGGAGGCAGCGCCCGCACCGGGACTGTCTCCGCTGGAGGAGGCGCCGTTTGCAGGAAGCAGCCCGGCAACCGCCCCCGGGTCCGCCGCCGGAATACCCGAAGCGGACGTGTCAAGCGGCGCGGAGCCGTCGCCCTGTCCAACTTCTAACTGCCCAGCGGAGGTCGGCCCCGCTCCGCCGCCCGCGGCCCGCACGACATCCTCGTGATCTTGGAGGCTTCCGCAGCCGGTAACACCGATCAAGACCGCCGCGATGAGACCGGCCGCCGCAAATCGCATCATCGACACGCCTCTCCTACGCCCAAGGCGGAGCCGGGGATCCGCATAACCAGTGCACCATATGACCTCTCTGTGCGTCAATGAACCAGTCGAGCGGAGCGAAACTACCTCTCGGTTCCTGGATTCAGTGGCCTATTAGTGCCCTATTCTGAGCTCTTCCCGCCGCCGCTCAGCCACGCCGTCGGGCGAGGACCTTCCGGCTTCACCCCGCCGCTGCGACAGCGAGGCGCACCACCTAGTGCGCACGCACACCGTCATCGAGGCCTTACCGATGTCCAACCCCGTGCCAATCTCTTGGCACCGGGCTCTCCATGTGTACGTGGGTGGTCAGCTGCTGATCGCGGCTGCCGGTGGCGGGGTCCACGGGGTCGGGATCGCGCTGCCGCGTCGCCAGCGAAGGCGACCTCGGACCTTGATGGGCTCGATCGCCTGCGGAGCCCTGAGGACAAGCAACCGAACGGCGTTGATCTCGACCTCGTGGACGTCGATGGTGAGGGCTCGATCGGTGATCTCGTAGACGCGGTGGCGCAGCCAGTCCACATCCGAGGACGTCCCGATCAGGGTGCCGTCGTCCGCGGCCCCGAGCAGCAAGGCCCCACCGCCGGGCGTGGTAACCATGCACGCAGCCTCGGTGGCGACCTGCTCCGCGGCCACTTCGTTCTGGGCCGGCCCAGGGAGCAGCGTCCCCCGCTGGTCGCGTCGCCCGCCTTCTTCCTTCAGATCCACCAGGGCCGATTCGTCCCCTGACCAGGTACCCGCCTGGAGTGCGCCCAGCACACGTTGGATCATCAACCGATCTCCGTCATCGGCACGTACATATAGGTCAGTACATCGATTCCGGACTCGTTTCGGTAGAGCGGCTCTGCGACAAGCCGGAGAGGACTGCCGATCTCCAGATCGGCGGGATCGACGCGGGTGAGCATGGCCAAGACCCTGAGTCCTTCCGGTAGTTCGACCAGACCGATCGCGTACGGCTGCCACGGGTCCATGCGGAACAAGGCCGGCGGCTGGTAGTTCTGCACGGTGTAGCTGTGGAGGCGCCCACGCCGACCGATCAACGCTTCTTGGACGGTGCCCGTCGTGCACGCGGGGTTGCGACAGTTCGGCGGCTTGGGGAAGTAGTGGGATTCGCATCCCGTGCACCGTCCGGCCACGAGCGCGACGCCCTCCGGTGAGACCTCGAACAGGCCTACGGCCACATGGTCCTGCGCGTTGCTCACTGGCCGGGCCCGGCTGACGTGGTCACGACCGTTCGTGCCGAATCCGGCCCCTTCGGGTGACTCGGCCGAATCGCAGGTTCAGGCAGAGCCCTCGCCACTCGTGTCTGCGCGGCGCGGTAGGCGCGCAGCTCGGCCGCGAAGCTCTGGTAGTGGTCCGAGAGAATCAGGATGGCGCCCACCAAAGCGAGGAACAGGCCGCCGGCGGTGAGGGTCGCCAAGGAGCTCAACTGGTCTTCCACGTCGGGGGTGTCACTCACCCGGAGATATCCCACGATGCCGACGACGACCCCGATGGTCATAATGACCCAGCCCACCGCCGCCAGCAGGCCGACGCCCGGGGTGGCCTGTTTGATGAGGCCGCGGACAGTGACTTGGTGGCCGGACGGACGCGAGTCGCCGAACAGGGCGGCAGAACCAACATCGGTCCTCGCGTTCCTTCCGACGGCCGTGCCGGCTCGACGGCTCCAGGTGAGCTGAAGACGCGCAGAGGCGACGGCCCGTTCGGCAGCGCCGACGAAACCACCGGCGAAGCCGAGACTGAGCAGGGCGATGATGCCGAACGCCATCGTCGAGTAGCCGTCGAGGAAGTCGACCTTCGCCATGTACTTCGGCACGAAGACGTAGGCGAGACCGGCGATGACCGGCGCCATGGTCCGGTTCGTTCCCACCGAGTAGATGATCACGAACAGCAGGAGCGAAACGAGCGTCTGGAAGTCCAGGGCCCCGAAACGGCCCAAGCTCATCGAGAACAGCATGCCGGCGACGCCGGCCATGGCCGCGGAGATGCCGAAGAGCCCGAGGCGGTAGGTCCAAGCACGGAACCCGAGGGCGGCAACGGCGGTGGGGCTCTGCTCCAGAGCGCGCAGGACGCGGCCGGTCCGCGAACGACCGAGGTTCCGCAGGACGAGGACTGAGAAGCTCGCGAAGAGCAAGCACAGCAACCAGAACCGCTGGTCGGAGTTGAAGCCCGCCGGATTCGCGACCGGATATCCGAGACTTCCGTTGGAGATGTTCACCGCGGCGAACGCGGTGTTGTCGATGAAGAATCCGAAGCTCAGGGTGGCGACCGCCAGCAGGATCCCACGCACCCGACTCGCGGCCGCTGCGATGATGAGTCCGACCAAGGCGGCCACCAGCGCGGCGATGAGCAGGCTGATCCACTGATCCGTGCCGGATCCGGCCACGCACCGGAGGCGGCCGGTCGTCTCGTCGCCCGTACAGGTGCTGCTGAATCTCGCCCCGGCCAGTGCTCCGAGGCCCATGAAACTGGCTTGGCAGAGCGACACCTGCCCACCCAAGCCATTCAGCAGCGCCATGCTGGAGAACACCACGGTCCAGATGGCCGCGAGGGTCAGGCTGAATCGAAGGTCCTGCCCGGCGGCGGCGCCGACGATATAGATGAGCGCGACCCCACCGAGCAACGGTGCGCTACGGAGTATCGAAATCACCGAAGTCTCACGACCGCGGCGCCGAATCCGATCCAGCCGCAGGACGCCCGACTGGCCGACATCAGCGGTGACCTGGGACGCCGTCTGGTCGACGTCGGTGCCGAATCCGATATCGATCTTGCGAACGACGAAAACGATCAGCGCCAGGCTGAGCACGAGGAACGGCAGCGCCGACCCGAGACTTCCGTACTTCTCGGTCACTGACGCTGGAAGTCGGGACAGCTGGATGGTCAGGATGCCCAGCGCGGCACTACCGGCAATCGCCCAGGGAATGCTGACGAGTCTGCCCACAGTCGCGGCGGTGAGGCCGCTGATCACCAGGAAGGTCAACCCGAAAGACGTCAGAGTGCCCAACGGCGCAATGAGAATGCCTGCCGCGGTCGCAAGCATCGTGGACATCGCCCAACCCAGCGCTTCCAGCCGCTTCACATTGACGCTGTAGGCCGCCGCAAGTTCTCGGTTCTCCGCGATCGCCCGCAACGCCTTGCCGGCGGACGTCTTCGACAGGAAAACGACGAGTCCGACGGCGACTCCCCCGGCGACCACGATCGGGGCCAGCTGATCGGTGGAGATACGCGACTGGCCGATGCTGAAGCTGCCGGAGGGCACTGCGCTCTCGACGAACTTGGCGTCACCGTTCCAAATCTTGAAGGCCAGTTCGTTCGCGATGATGATCAGCGCGACCGACCCCGCGATCTTCGTCGGGTCGTCCCGCTTGGTGAGCCGCCCGAACAAGCCCGTCCCGACAAGCACGCCCACCAGGGGCGCGAGTACGAACAGGCAGAAGATCAGGGCGACCGGGACCGGCCAGTCCCTCCTGGACGTGAGGTCCCAGTACACGTAGGTGTTCACCATCGCGATGGCACCATGCGCGAGGTTGAGGAAGCGGCTGACCCGGTAGGTGAGAATCAGCCCGAGGACCAGGAGGGCGTAGACGCCGCCGAGGCTGAGCCCCCCAATGAGGAAGACGATCTCCGCGCCCATGTCAGCGGGCCCCTTCCGCATCGATCAACCGGCCGGTCGACGGAGCGGACTGCCGCGCCGACTCTCCTCTCGCCAGTTCTGTCGCCGCACGGGAACGTCCGAGGTACGCGGCTTCGAGGACCGCAGGATCGTCGAGCGCCGCAGGTCGACCCCGGAAGGCGACCCGGCCCTTGGCGAGGACCCAGGCGAAGTCCGCGATCTCCAGAGCGCGGGCCGCGAACTGTTCGACAACGAGCAGGGCCGTGCCCTGCTCGTGCAGCGCGGTCAGTGTGTCGAACACCTGGTCCACGACAATCGGCGCAAGGCCCAGGGACGGCTCGTCGAGAAGCACAAGTCTCGGCCGTAGCAGGACCGCGCGTCCGAGCGCGAGCATGCGCTTCTCGCCACCACTCAGGCTGCCGGCGGCCTGAGTACGCCGTTTGCCGAGGATCGGGAACAGTTCATAGAGCTCGTTGAGCGCCCCCGCCGAGACACGACCTCCGCGCTGCGCCAGGTCCAGGTTGTCCGCGACTGAGAGCTCGTGGAAGACACCGCCGCCTTCGGGGATGTAACAGATGCCCCGACGGGCCACCTCCCACCCGGACTCGCCACGAATGTCGGAGCCGTTGACCAGGACCCGGCCGCGCCAGCACGGCATAGCCCCGCTGGCCGCACGCAGCAGCGTGCTCTTGCCCGCACCGTTCGAGCCGAGGACGGCGACAACGCTGCCCTCCGGAACTCGCAGGCTCACGTCTGCCAACGCCGGGATCTTGCCGTAACCCGTATGGACGGAGTCGAGTTCGAGCAGAGGCGCTGTGCTCACAGGACCAAGCCAGCCTTCCCGAGATATGCCTCGCGGACGCGCTCGTCCCGCAGGACGGTGGCGGTGGGACCGGCCGTCAGGATCTCTCCGAACTGGAGGACGACGACCTCCTCGCAGAGGCTGTCGATGACACTCATGTCGTGCTCGATCACCACGATGGTGAGGTCGTGGCGCTCATGTAACTGGAGGATCTCCTCCGTCATCTCGGCGGACTCGCGCGGGTCGAGACCGGACGCCGGCTCATCGAGAAGCAACAGTCGCGGCCGCACGGCGATCGCACGGGCAAGCTCGACCCGCCGCCGGATACCGAGAGGCAGACTCCCCACGAGTGCATCGGCGTAGGGGACCAGGTTCGTCGACGCGAGCGCCTCACCGAGCCGGTCCTTCTGTACCCCTCGGAGGCCGCGGTCCAAGCCGAGCAGGTCGCCGATGAGGGTCCTCGGCACCGGGAAGCGGGCGCCGTCGAGGGCCAGCAGGATGTTCTCGGTGACGGTCATCCGTTCGCCCAGGGCGACCCGCTGGAACGTCTGCGCGACGCCGGCTGCCGCGACGGCTGCGGGGTCGAGGACCGGCATCGACTTGCCGAACAGGCTCACCGCTCCTGCGGTCGGAGCGAGAAAGCCGGTGAGGACCTTGAGGAAGGTGGTCTTGCCCGACCCGTTGGGACCGACAATGCCGGTGATACTGCCGGCGTGCACGTCGATGTCCACCTGCTGAAGTGCCTTGGTCCCGCCGAAGTGCTTGCTCAGACCCCGCGCCTCAACCGCCAGCGTCGTCTCTCGCGTCTCCGAAGTCGCGGCGCGTCACGACTCGAGCCGCTGGATCATCTCGCGCTGTTCACGCCGGAGCTCGGTCATCTGGTACGCGAAGGTCCGGTAGTGCTGGGAGATCACCAGCACTGAACCGACCAACGCCACAAACATTCCGGCAGCGGTCTGCGCCGACAGGTAGGACAACTGCTCCGCGACACGCGAGGTCGAGCTCACCTGGAAGTAGCCGACGATCAGCAGCACGACACCAACGGCGATGCAGATCCAGCCCGTCAGAACGGCGAGGCCCACACGGCGGATCAGGTCAGCGATCTGCCCGGGAGGCGCTTCGAGGGTGCCGGGCGCCATGGAGGACCCAGGGGTGGCGCGATGCGAGTTTTCGACGATCTCAGCGAACCGGTCGTAGCCGTCGCCCAGAAACTCGCGATCGTCCTGCAGCGCGGACTGGGAGAACGTACTCGGCTCGGTCATGGTCACTCCAAATCTCCTGAGATGTGGTGCCGGCTCCCGCGTTTTCGCCGAGGCAGTACCACCCCTCCGAAATCAGTTTGAAATTGCCGTTGGTGATGGTCGCTTCCATGCTGCAGCGCGCTTCCTTGTGCGTTCCGTCCGCGGCCGGCTTGAAGTCGGTATCGGGCGGAAGCAAGCTGCCGAGCGCTGGATCGAGCTTCGTCAGGGACTTGGCGTCCTGCTTGTTCAGCCAGTCGATCAGGTTCTTGCGCGTCAGATCCGCACCGAGTTGTTTCATCGCCAGGCCGAGCAGTTTGGCGGCCACGAAGCCGCGGACGGTCCACACGCTGTTCTTGTAGTTCGGTCCGTAGGCGGCCTTCATCGCGGCCTGGTATTCACGGATGCCCGGGAGGTGCGTGGCCGTCCACGGCGGAATGGGGAAGTTGGCCTCGATCCCCTCCAGCAAGGCGGGCGGGGCGGCGTTGAGGAGGCCGTCGTCCGCGGCGGGCGACACCATGCCCACGTATGGCTTGTAATTTTGCTCCTGCAGGGTCTTCTGCAGCGCCACGGCTTGCGGGATCACAAAGCAGTGCAGAATTCCGTCCGCTCCCGCCGCACGTGCCTGTTGCGCGTAGGTGCTGAGGTCCGGGGCCGCCACCGGAACGTTGGCCGTGTAGACGATCTGGGCACCGAGGTCCTTGAGCCGCTTGATGGCAGCCGCACAGCCCTCGACCGACACCTGGACGTTGAAGTACATGACGGCGAACTTGGTCGCCCGCTTCTGCGCGACGGCCCAGTCCGCCATGGTCGCAGTCCCGAGGTACTGGTTGCCGATCGGGAACATCACGGGCGTCTGGAACCAGGTGTTGTTGGCGCTGTCCACCCCGACGACCGGGATGCCCTGCTCATTCAGGTAACCGGCACTGGCGGCCGCGCCGAGGGGGTCGCCTTCGGCGATTGCGAACACTTTGCTGCCGGTCACCAGCTGCCGGGCCGCGGACGCGTTGACGCCCGAGTTGCCCTGGGTGTCGGCAGCGGTCAGCTGTACGGTGCGGCCGCAGGCGCCGCCGGCCGCGTTGAACGCTCGGATCCCCGCGTCGTAGCCCAGCTTGATCGGTCCGATGACCGAACCCACGGGACCCGTCTGGGAGATCAGTTGGCCGATCAGCACGGACTTTTCCGACACACCGACGTCGGATGCCTTCCCGACACAGGTGCCGCCGCTCGCGCCACCGGTGCCGCCCCCACCGGTCGGGGCGTTCCCGCCCGAAGAGTTCGGCGCTCCCGGCCGCTGGATTGCTCGCGCCGACGGCGTTCCCGCTCGTGCCACCGGCAGCGGGCACCCCGTCGCGCTGCCGACGGCCCCGGGAGCGGGAGCAGTCACCGCTCCGGGCACCGTTCCGCCGGAAACGTCGGCGGGAGAGCTCTCGCACCCCGGTCCCCGGCGCATCGAAATCACCGGCGCTGGTCACGCTCTCGTCGAACCGCGGACCGCAGGCGGCAGTGAGGACGAGTAGCGGAACTACGAGCGCGATCGCCCGCTGACTGTTCTTCATCGCATCCTGCTTCCGAAATTGCAGACAGACAACGTGGGGCAAGGTCTAGGCCTTCGAGTCCGCGCGGAAGGACTCGCGCTGCCGCGCCGCGCGACCACGCGAGGTTCGCGCCGAACGACAGCACGATTGCGACAGCGAGGAGCAACGGCCAGACGGTCGCCCAACGCAAGCGATCTCCCGCGAACAGTTCGAGCGCCGAGCCTTGTCCGCCTGTCGCGGCTGCCCCGGACAGGACCCCGTGCCGCCGGTCGAACTGGTCAGGCCCGGCACCTCGCCCGGGCCGCTCGGCAACGGCAGACCGGCGGCGTCCACGCCGGCATCCGTCCCTGAACCCGTTCCGGCCGTATCGACACCGCCGGCCCCCGCGTCCGTCGTTCGGCCTCAGGAGATCGTCCCAGCGAAGCCGCCATCGGCCGGCGGCCCGGTCATGACGGATCCGGCGCTGTAACCCAGGCGAACCTGCACCGTGGTGGTCGAGCCACCGCCCACCGGAACGTCGTCCGGCGGATTGACCACGTAGTCGATCAGAACGCCGGCGGATTCAGACACCGCCTTGGTCGACGCGTCCGCCTGTGCGGAGCGGGCTCCCTGCTCCACCAGACGAACGGCGAGGCCGGCGTCCTTGAGGATCTGGTCCAACTGACTGTTCAGCGAAGCAAGCGTGCTGGCGGGAAGAACTCCGCCGTCAGCAATGGAGATACCCCGGCTGTCCAAGGTGGCCGGATACCCGAGGGCCGTCACCTTTCCCACCGAAACCGTCGACGTGGACGTGGACGTCTTCCCGTCGCCGACGACCATCGTCTCGGTGCGGATCGCACCGATGGTGATGAGGTTCAGGATGTTGACGTCATGGAGCAGAGAGACGGCGGTGCCCCGGACATCGTCGAGCCGAGCCTCCGCCTGCGTGCGCGACAACACCGAGCCGACGGAGATCAGGCCCGACGGTCCCAGCAACCCGGAGGTGAGCTCGCTCGCGGTTGCGGTTGAGACCACCGAGTTCTCTCGTGCGTGCGACTCGGCCCCCCCGGAATTGCTGGAGATCACCGCTCCGCCCCCGATCGGGCCGACGCCGGTCGACGCATCGGAGGTGAAAGGGAAGTTGGTGTTCACCGTGTTGGGCGGGGGCGGCACGTCCGGGAGCGTGTACGGCGGGAATGGCGCGTCGGGGACATCCTCGAGCGGGAGGGCCGGCAGCGGCAGTGCCAACAGACCCGGCAGCCCCTGAACCTGACTGGTGACGTCCGCGAGACGCGTGGGGGCCACCTGCGGGAGCAGGCCGCCAACGGACTCGCCGGCACCGAACCCGACGATCGACGCCGATCCCTGCCGTCCTCCGCCGGAGGAGAACAGGACGCTGCTGGGGAGGAGCTGTGCATTCACGACAGGGTTGTAGAGGAACGGCCGGTCGAAGAGACCACGCAGCGGCGTCGCGACGAGGTCGATCTCGTAGTTTCCCGAAAACGTCGGTGCCGGATCGTCCGCCAACGCCATCACGGGGATCGCGAACAGTGACAGGGAACCGAACGTGGTCAAGCTGGCGACTGGACCGGCACCCCGGCGCATCCGCGTTGTTGCCCTCATGCTGTGACGCCTCCCATCAGGCCGCGCAAGGCCCGCCTCGGACATTCCACTTGCGTGGGCTCGCGCACGCAGGCGTAGCGGCTACCCAGATGTGAACGAGCGCACTACGCAGGTGCAAAAGCGCAGGTGGTGGCCCTATCACTCCAGGCCTCACCCGACCGCCGGCACGTCGTCCCCGACCGTCTCGAACAGAAACGCAGCCAGCCGCTCGTAGTGCCGGGCGGGTGCACCGAGCAGCTGCCTGCTGGACGTGGCGCGCCGGAAATGCAGGTGGGCGCTGTGCTCCCAGGTGAAGCCGATCCCGCCGTGAACCTGGATATTGACTTTTGCCGCCTGCAGAAATGCGTCGGACGCCAGGGCCTGACACGCAGCGGCGACCTGAGGGACTCCTGGTTGAAGGTGCGCGATCGCCCACGCGCCGTATTCAGCCGCGGCGGACGCGATCTCGTTGTTCAGCAGCACGTCGGCCAACATGTGCTTGACGCCCTGAAAGGCGCCGATGGGCCGGCCGAACTGGACGCGGTTCTTCGCGTACTCGGTGGCCGAGGCCAGGCACTGTTCGGCGCCGCCCACCTGTTCGCACGCCAGTCCGACCGCCGCACGCTCTACCGTGGAAGCGACGATCTCCGCCCCGGCGCCGACCTCACCGACCGGCTCAGCGACGGCCCCGTCCAGGAACACGCTGCCCCATCGCCGGGTCAGGTCGAACGGGTCCAGTGGAATGCGCCGCACGCCGGAGGCGCGTGCTGAGACCGCGAAGAGCGTCGGGCCCGATTCGGTAGAGGCGAGCACGAGGAGCAGATCCACGTCCGCGCCGTCGGGGACGAGGTGCGTGGTTCCGTCGACGATCCACCCGCGCTCGGACCGCCGGGCCCGGGCGGTGAGGTTTCCGCAGTCGGGGTCGGGACCCTCGGGTATCGCCAGGGTGGCCGTGAGTTGGCCGTCAGCGATCGCCGGCAGCCACCTGGCGCAGGCCTTCTCATCGCCCGAGCGAAGCAACGCGCTCGTGGCGAGCACCACGGTGGAGAAGAACGGCCCGGGCACGGCCGCGCGTCCCAGTTCAGTGAGAACGACGCCCAGCTCCACAAAGGTCGCGCCGGACCCGCCGTAACGCTCAGGTATTGCGATGCCGTGCAAACCGAGCTCGCGCGCCATCCGGTGCCAGGCTTGCAGGTCATGGCCCGCGGGAGTCTCGATGGCGACGCGGACGCGCTCCGCGGTGTACTCCTTCTCCAGGAAGGCCCGCAGCCCGGACTGCAAACTCAGTTGGTCCGCGTCGAGGCCGAAGCTCACCCGGCCCCCCTAAGCGCCGGTTCCGGCCGGGTCTCCTTCGGTAGTCCGAGGACGCGCTCCCCGAGCGTGTTGCGCTGGATCTGACTCGAACCGCCGTAGATGGTCGCGGCTCGGGACGTCATGTAGACGTGCTGCCATGCCGCAGGTGTGTTGGGTGCGCCCAGGGGGTCGGGACCCAGACTCGACACCGCCGGGGCACCGGTTCGAACCAGACCGGCCGGCCCGAGCACGTCCATCGCGAGTTCGGTGACAACCGCGTGGTACGTGGTCTCGTGCAACTTGATCAGCGACGATTCAGGGCCAGGCGGGCGGCCTTCCTGAGCCCGCGTCAGAGCGCGGTGGCTCAGGAGCCGAATCGCCTCCACCTGGGTGTGGCACCAGCCGAGTCGCTGCCGTATCTCCGGATCGTGCTCCCGTCCGTGATCCCGGCTCAGCCGAACCAACCGTTCCAGCTCGATGCGGTATTCCGCGTACAGGGAGCCGGATGCCGCACCCCGCTCGAAGCCGAGCAGCGTCATGGTCGCTGCGGCGCCGCCTCCGCGCCCTCCGACCACATGCGCGGCCGCGGCGCGGGCATCGTCGAAGAACACCTCGCAGAACTCGGCCTCGCCGGTCATCGTCCTGATGGGACGAACGAGCACGCCGGGCTGCTCCATCGGCACGAGCAGCATCGAAATGCCCTTCGTCCGCGCGGCCTCCGGCTCGGTGCGCGCGAGGATGAAGAGCCAGTTCGCCGCGTCCGCATCGGTCTGCCAGACCTTCTGGCCGTTGATCACCCACTCGCCGTCGACGAGCACTGCCCGTGTGCGCAAAGCGAAGAGGTCGCTTCCGGCGTCGGGCTCGGAGAACCCTTGGGCGAAGCGGTACTCGCCGTGCAACATGCGGGGAATGAAGTGCTGCTTCTGGTTCTCAGTGCCGCAGACCAGGAGGGTCGGCCCGAGCAGGGCGAGATTGAACAAGTCGCTCGGCAGCGGTAGCAGTGGCACACCCGCCCGGACGAACTCCTCCTGGACCACGTGCTGCTCCGCCGCCGTCAGGCCCGCGCCCCCGTAAGCGACCGGCCAGGAGATGCCGAGGTACCGATGCTCGTGCAGGATCTCCCGCCAGCTCGGGAGGAAGTCGGCTCGCTCCGATTCGGTGAGCGCTCCGATTCCGGCCCAGCCGGCCGGAAGGTTCGAGCTGAGGAAAGCTCTGACCCTCTGCCGGAATTCCGAGAACTCATCGTTCACAGGACCAGATCCATGGCTGCGCGCACGATGCCGTCGGTGTCGATCCCATGAAGGCGGTACACATCCTCGAGGCCGCCCGACTGCCCAAACGCGCTCACGCCGAGCGCCGCGAGCGGAACCTGCCGCCACGCGGCCAGGAACGCCAAGGTGTGCGGGTGCCCGTCCAGCACCGTCACCAACGGAGTGGCCCTATCGGCCGGGAAGACCTGGTCCAGGATCCAGGTGGCACTCGTGTCCCGGCCCTGCTTGGCCTGCATCGCTCGGAAGATCAGGTCCGGGCTGGTGATGCAGACGATGTCGGCCTCGATTCCCTCCTGCTCAAGGCGGGCAGCGGCCTCGATGGCTTGCGGCACGGTGGGCCCCATCGCGGCGATCGTCACCACCGGCTTGTCGGCGCGACGCAACGGGTACGCGCCGGCCACGACCTGGCGCCGCCGTCGTTCCCGGGCGGCGGGATCGCCCGGGACAGCAGCCAAAGATTGGTCGATCGGACGGGTGGACAACCGCAGGTACGCAGACTCGCCGTCGGGCCTTCCCAGCCGGGCCAGACTGGCGAGAAGCACCCATTCGACATCGATGACGAACGCCGGCTCGTACGAGGTGCACCCTGGCTGTTCGAGTCCGATCGAGGGCGTGTTGATCGACTGATGCGCTCCGCCCTCCGGAGCCAGGCTGACCCCCGACGGCGTGCCGACCAGGATCGATTGGCCGCCGGCGTAGATGCCGAAGGACCACGGTTCCAGCATCCGGCCGACGAATGGGTCGTACAGCACCCCGATCGGGAGGAGCGGCTCTCCCCACTTGCTCCAGGTGGCTCCCAACTCCCCCAGCAGGCCCGCCAGATTGACCTCGGCGATGCCGAGCTCGACGTGTTGTCCGCTCGGCTTCTCCCGCCAGTGCAGGATCGTCTCGGCATCGTCGGCGAACCAGTCCTGCCGTTCCGTCGCCGACCACACCCCGACCTTGTTCACCCAGCCGCCCAGGTTCGTGGACGAGCTGACGTCGGGGCTGACGGTGACGACCCGGCGGGCGACCTCGGGAGCAGCGCGCGTCAGATCCAGCAGCGTTCGCCCGAGCGCTGCCTGGGTTGCGGCGACGCCGGCCGGGGTGCGGCCCAGATCCAGCGGCGGCGCCGGCGGCTTGCGGATCTGCACCGGCGCGCGCCGCAGCCGGGTGGCGACCTGCCTGCACAGCGCGCCGGCGGCACTGTCCGCGGCGAACCGCGCCCACGGATCTTCCGGCGTCCGCTCCGAGCGTGCCCGCCAACTCCTGCATCTGCTCGACGGTGAGCAGTGATGAGTGGTTCTGCGGGTGGCCCTGGACCGGCAACCCGAAGCCCTTCACCGTGTACGCGAAGATGACAGTCGGGCGGGAGTCGTCGATCGACGCGAACGCGGCGTCGAGCGAGTCGAGGTCGTGCCCGCCCAGATTTCTGATCGCCCGCAGCACGGTGTCGTCGTCCAGCCCGGCCACGAGCGCGCTCAGCTCAGCGCTCCCGTCCGGAATCCGGCTGCGGAGTTCCGCCGCCGGACAGCGCAGCAGTCTCTGGAACTCAGGGTTGGGCATGCGGTCGAGGCGGTCGCGCAGGGCGGCGCCACCGGGCCGGGAGAACAGTTCCTCCAGCAGCGCGCCGTACTTGAGGCTGACGACCTGCCAGCCGGCAGCGGCGAACATCCCCTGCAGTCGCCCGGCGGCGATATGGGGAACCACCCGGTCCAGTGATTGGCGGTTCAGGTCGACGATCCAGACGATCTCGCCCAGGTCCGCCACGTTGGGGTCGAGGACCGCCTCCCACACGGCTCCCTCATCCAGTTCGGCATCACCGACCAGTGAGTACTGGCGACCGACCGGGCCCGGCGTGCCGGTGTGACCGTTCACGTACCGCCGGGCGAGCGCGCCCCAGATCGGCGCCGTGGCACCGATCCCCACGGATCCCGTTGAGTAGTCGACCGGGTCCGGGTCCTTGGACCGACTGGGGTAACTCTGCAGGCCACCGAGCTCCCGCAGCGTCGTCAGGTACTTCGCGGCGAGCTCACCCAGCAGGTAGTTGATCGCGTGAAGGGCCGGGGACGCGTGCGGCTTCACGGACACCCGATCCTCCGGGCGCAGATGCCGGAACCACAGCGAGGTCATGATCGAGACCATCGACGCGCTGGAGGCCTGGTGCCCTCCAACCTTCAGCCCGCTGACGTTCGGCCGCACCCGGTTCGCATGGTGGACGATCGAGGTCGCCAACCACAGGACGCGCCGCTCGACGTCGGCAAGTGCAGCGCGTTCCACGAGCTGCGGAGACGGCTCGACCACACTCTCTAGAGACATAGCTACTTCCTGATCGACAAGCGAGTCCGCGGCTCGGGCACATTGCGCTTCAGGGCGCCGCGATGCGTTCCTGTACCAACTGGCGCAGGACGTACTTCTGAACCTTCCCGGTCGGGGTCCGCGGCAGGCTGTCCACGAGCTCCAGGCGTTCCGGGAACTTGTGTTTCGCGAGGTTGAAACCGTTCAGGTACTCCGCGACCGCCGATAGTGTCAGCGTTGCGCCGGCGACCGGCACGACGACTGCGCAGGCGCGCTCGACCAAGCGGGGATCAGGCATCGCCACGATCGCTACGTCGGCGACGTCCGGGTGCGCGTAGAGGAGATCCTCGATCTCCTTCACGCTGATGTTCTCCCCGCCCCGGATGATGATGTCCTTCGTGCGGCCGGCGATCCGGATGAAGCCGTCATGATCGATCGACGCGAGGTCGCCTGTTTCGAACCAGCCTTCGGGATCGAGCGCCGACCGACTCTCACCGAGGTACCCGATGAAGGCTTCCGGCCCTCGGACCGACAAGTTGCCGACCGTGTCCGGCAGAACCTCGACGCCGTGGTCGTCGACGACCCGAGCTTCGGCCGGCCCGATCAGGCGACCATCCGTGGTGGCCCGCCGGTCAACGGGATCCGACCGGTGACCAGCGCACAGCGTCGGGAACTCGGTGGAGCCGTAGACCCGCACTGCGCAGCAACCCAGCCGCTCATCGGCGTCGCGGATGAGGTCGGGAGGTACATCGGCACCTCCACAGGCGAAGATGCGCAGCGAGGACACGTCGTGCTGCGCCAATCGCTCGTGGTAGGTCAGGCCATGCAGGAACGGGGTGGCTGCGACGGTGAAGCTGCAGCGTTCCCGCTCGATGAGCTCGAGCGCTTCGCCCGCCTCCCAGACATCCTGGTAGACAACCTTGGTACCGAGCATGGTGGCGAGGTGGAAGCCGTACAGCACCCCGGTGATGTGCGCCACCGGAGAGGGCATGAACACGACATCGGCAGAGGTCAGGCCGAAGTGTTCGATGATGCTGCGGTCCTCGTATCCCAGCGTGTTGTGGGAGTGCAGCGCACCCTTGGGATTCGCCTCGGTTCCGGAGGTGTAGAGCAGCACGACCGGATCGTCCGGACCCCGGTTCGGGTCCGGGTCTCCGCCGGCCCTCGTGCCCAAGAGATCCTCGAAGCGCGCGCCATTCGTGCTCTCGGGGCGGACGAGCACCACCGTCTCCAGGTCGCCGAGGTCGGCCTGCAGATTCCGCGCGAGATCCCCGTGGTCGAAGCCGCGGAAGTGGTCGACGGTGATGAGGATCCGGCTGCGTGACCGGCCCAGCATGTAGCGCATCTCGCGCTCACGGAGGATCGGCATCAGCGGGTTGCTCACAGCGCCGATCCGGACCAGCGCCAGGTGGAGCACCAGGGCTTCCCACCAATTGGGCAGCTGGAACGAGACAACATTGCCGCGGGTCATACCCAGCCGCCGCAGGCCGGCGGCTGCTTCCGCCACCAGCCGATCCAGATCCGCGTAGCTCAGACGCGTCGCACCCTCGACGAGGGCATCCGTGTCCGGCGTCGAATCCACCGACCGCTGCACGTGGGCGTCCAGCAACTGGTCGTTCCACAGACCGGCGCCCGGGAGGCCCGTACACCCGACGAGCCCGCTCGCTGATCGCCGGGAGCTGGCTAGCCCGCGTCATCGTCGTTCTCGACCGCCGTGGTGACCAGCGTTCCGATGCCTTCGATCGTGCTCTCGATCCGGTCCCCGGGTTTCAGGTAACAGGGCGGGTCGAGGGCCATGCCCACACCGGACGGCGTACCGGTGAAGATGAGATCGCCCGGCAGCAGCAGGCACACGTTGGACAGCGATTCGATCAGTTCCGGAACCGACCGGATCAGCTGCGAGGTGCGGGCTTCCTGCCGGACGGATCCGCTCACCGAGCAGCACAGAGCCAGGTCGTCCGGGTCCGCGAACTCGTCCAGCGTCACCACCCACGGGCCGATCGGCCCGTAACCGGGGAACGACTTGCCCAGGCTGAACTGCGGCGTGGAGCCCGTCATCTGCAGAGTGCGTTCAGAGATGTCCTGCCCGATCGTGTAGCCGGCAATGTAGCCGGAAGCCTCCGACCGCGGTACCCGGTGGGCTCTCCGGGAGATCACCACGACCAGCTCGACCTCCCAGTCCGTTGTGTCACTCGCGAGCTGCACCTCAGCGTCCGGCCCGGTGAGGCAGGAGGGGAACTTGGTGAAGATGGCCGGGACCGGAGGTCGATCGCCACCCAGCTCGGCGACATGGTCGCTGTAGTTCATTCCCACCCCGAACACCTGACGGGGCCTCGGAACCGGCGCGTCGACGCCACGGAGGTCGGTCGGCCCGCCGACCGCACCAACCGATGCACCCCAGGCGACGAGGTCGTCCCAATCGTCGTATGCCGCCTGCGGGTCTGGACTCAACCGGCCACCGCTCGACTTCTCCACGTCGACAGCCGCGCCGTCGACGAAGGTCGTGAGGCGTCCGGCCACACTCGCGAGTCTCATCGTCAGACCGAGGTGTATCCGCCGTCGGCGGTCAGGATGGATCCCGTGACGTAGGAGGAGTCGTCACTGGCCAGGAACAGCACGCACTGCGCCATCTCCTCCGGCCGACCCAGCCGGGCGAGCGGAGTCGCGGCGATCACCTGGTCCAGTACCTCGGGCGGTGCTGCCTGTCGGAAGCGGTCCATCATCGGGGTGTCGATGAGGCCAGGACAGATGACGTTCACCCGCACTTTGGAGGCCGCGAACTCGAGTGCAGCCACCCGGCTCATCGACACCACGCCACCCTTGCTGGCCGCGTAGCCGGCGGCGGCGGGCACGGCGAACAAGGCCTGCGTGGAGGCGATGTTGACGATCGATCCGCTGCCGGACTCGGCGAGCAGCGGAAACGCTGCACGCATCGCGTGGAACGTGCCTTTGAGGTTGACGTCGAGCAGGCGGTCGAACTGATCGTCGGGGTAGGCAGCCAACGGCGCGGGAGCCCCCTCGACGGCCGCACAGTTGCACAGCACGTCCAGGCGCCCGAACGTGTCCTTGGCCTGCTGCACGAGCGCCTCGACCTCGGCCCGGTTCGAGACGTCGACGGTCACCGGGAGAGCGCCGTCACCGAGCGCGTCGCACGTCTCCTTTTCCTGCCCCGAGATATCGGCCGCGACGACGCGCGCCCCTTCGCGGTGCAAGAGCTCCGTCACCGCGCGACCGATGCCGGATCCGGCCCCCGTGACGATCGCAACCTTGCCTGCCATGCGTCCCATTACTGCCTCCGGGTTTCGGTCGTTTCCACGTACAGGTGGTCGAGCTGGCGCACCGGCAACAGGCGACGCCACGTGATCTCCTGCTCGGAGAGGGCGAGATCGGGGAACCGTCGCAGGATCGACTCGACGCCCTGGATCACCTGTCGGCGCCCCAGCGCCCAATCGAGGTAGGTATGGATGCCCGATTCGAAGGCCAGCGACTCCGCGGCCGCAGCACGGTCGAGGACGAGCCGGCCCGACTCGGCGTACGCCTTCGGGTCGCGGTTCGCCGCGGCGATCAGGCCGACGACGTGCTCGCCCTCCTCGACCCGCTCGCCGCCGAGGACGGTCTGCCGAACGGCGACGCGCATGAAGCTGTTCTGCACCGGCGCCTCGAAGCGCATGACCTCGTCGAGCGCGTCCGGGATCAACGCCGGGTCCTCCCTCAGCCGGGTCCAGTCCGCCCGGTCCCGCAGGAGGAGATAGATCATGGTGCTGAGCGTCGCCGTGGTCGTCTGGCTGCCGGCCGCCATGATCGTGAAGACCACGCTGACGAGCTCGCTCTCGGTCAGCGAGTCGCCCTCGGACTCGGTCCTCGCCAGGATGCTGATGACGTCGGTGCCGGGCGTCCGTCGACGTTCGTCGATCAGCTCACCGATATAGCTGTGCAGCGCCTTGGTCGCCCAGTCCGCCCGCAGCAACATCTGCTCGTCGAGAACAGGCTTAACGACGTTGGCGATCGCGTCCTCCCACTCACGCAGACGGACCCGGTCGTCGGGGTGGGCGCTCAGCATCTCCCCGAACACCAGGGCAGGGAGCGGCATCGCGAGGGAGGTCACCAGGTCGGCTCGGCCCTCGTGGCCCATGGTCTCGGCCATGTCGTCGAGCAGGCCGTCGATCTGCTCCTGGATCCGCGGACTCAGCTCCTCGATCAAGCGCGCCAAGAACGCCTTGTCCACGAACTTGCGGAGTCGGGTGGGGCACGGCGGATCGGGCGAAATCAATGATTCCTTGACCGTCACGAGAAACGCACTCTCCGCGTCGCGGCCCTCGCTGCCCAGACCGAAGCTCTGCCCGAAGTCATCCGACGTCAAGAGCTCGCTGCACAGGTCGTGCGTGCTGACGAATCGCACCCCGACCGCGCTGACGTGATTGGGTGCCAGCTGACGAAGCCGGTCGTACATCGGGTAGGGGTTCTCCAGCGCCACGGGCGACATCAGTTGCCCGATGATGGCGTCGGCTTCCAGCACCGCCGTGTCCTGCGTCATGCCCGCCTCCCGGATTCTTCGCTCAGATGCCCGAGGTCAGAGCTGCCGGCGACATCCACGCGGATCACGCCGTCCACCACGTCCGTGCAGTACGTGCGAACCGGCTCGGTGGCCGGAAACCCGTCGGGCACCCCAGTCCGGAGGTCGAAGCGGGAACCGTGCAGCGGGCACTCCACGAAGCAGCTCTCGAACCACCCGTCGCTCAGGGGTGTGTCCTCGTGGGTACAGCTGTCGTCGATGGCGTAGATCTCTCCCCCACCGGCGTTGAAGACCGCCAGGCGCAACGGGAGGACCCGCACCACCTCGCCCTCGGGGAGCTCTGCCAGTTGGCAGACGTCCACCCAGCGGCACTCCGTCATCGGGATCTTGCCGACACGTCGAGCTTGAACAGTTCCGCAGCGTTGCGCCAACGGATGAGTTCGTCCTGTTCCGGGGTCAGGTCCAGGTCGTCGAGGTAGGCGAAGCCGTCCGCCGAATCCATTCCCTTGTAATTGTCGCCAACCACCAGGCGTTCGGCTCCGACGACGTCGACGGCGAACTGCCGGGCCTTGACGTCGTGAAGCAGCAGGTCGAAGTAGAAGTTGTCCAGGTACTCGCGGACGGGCCGCTTGTTCTTGGCGTCGAAGGCGATCTGCGACAGGGTCTCGATCCGGCCCAGCTGGTAGGGGACGAAGCCACCGCCGTGCGTCAGGTACACCTTGAGACTCGGGAACTCGTCGAAGACACCGCCCAGCGTCAGGTGCAGGAACGCCGACGCTTCCTGATACGGGTAGCCGAGGATGATCGACTCGCGGTGCCGCTCCTCGGTCCCGTGCACGAAGGAGGATGGCGCGGGATGCACGAACAGCGGGACGTCGTGCTCGACCGCAGCCTCGTACACCGGCCAGAGTGACCTGTCGTCCAGGTCTCGCCCGGCCACGTCACCGGCTCCGATGTTCAGGCCCCGCGCGCCCAGTTCACCGAACGCGCGGTGAGCCTCCTGCACGGCGAGATCCGCATCCTGGAGCGGAAGCATCGCGGTGAAGAACAGCCGATCCGGGGCGTAGGCGCAGTAGTCGGCGAGGCAGTCGTTGTACTTCGCCAGGAACGTGTGCGCGATCGGAGACTCGACGTGGTACAGGTACAGCAGCGGCGTCCCGGACACCCCGATGATGTCGATGCCGGCCTCGTCCATCTCCTGGATGCGAATCCCCGGGTCGGACAGCAAGGTCCAGTAGTCGGGCTCCTCGCCGTCGACGACTGCCCGTTGTACGCGGTCCGCACGGAACGTCGAGCCGCCGAACTTGATGACCAGGACGCCCTGGTCGTCGACCGACACCTCGGGTCCGTAGCGGCCTGCCATGCCGTTGATCTCGCGAGGGACGACATGACTGTGAATGTTGATCTTCACGCGTTCTCCTGAACGGTCGGGTCCGGAATCAGCCGGCGACAGGGCGAACCGTGCTGGGCAGACCGGTGCCGACGTGTTGGTGACCCCAGAGCTCCCCGCGGTCCGCCCGGACGACGTTCCACGTCGTGTCGTCGATCTCACGACCGCCCCAGCCGTACTCGATTTCGAAGCCGGCGGGTGAGACCACGTAGAAGGAGAGCATCTGATCGGTCGAGTGACGACCGAGCTTCATCGAGAGCGGGTGCCCCCGCTCCTGGACGGTGTCGTAGGCGATGCCCACGTCGTCGAGCGAGTTCGTCTCGAAGCATTAGGTGATGGAGGCCGGCCATGCCCGGAACTTCCAGGACCGCGATGCTGTGGTGACGTCGGTTCGTCCGGTAGAAGTAGCCCGGGGTGTGGAACGCCGTGTCGACTATGTCGCTGAGCTTGAAGCCGAGCACGGTGGTGAAGAACGCGTGTGCGGCCTTCGCATCCGGCACGATGAAGACGATGTGCCCGAACCCCTGCGCCCCGGTCACGAAGCCCGCCATCGGGCGCCCCGGCACGAACGGGTCGTAGGTGACGACGGCGCCGTAGAAGACCTCGTGCGGCATCCCTGCCGGGTCCTCGAACCGGATGAAGCCCTCGACCCGCCGCTCAAGGCGTTCGTCCGCGGAGCCCTCCGTCCACGAGACTCCGGCCTTGTCCAGCCGGGCCTTCATCGCAGCGAACTCGTCCTCGCCGGCGACCTCCCAGCCGGCGTAGCGGATCCGGTCGTCCTCACCCGGGTAGATGGCGAGGCGGTGCCGACGCTCATCGGCGCGGAAGTACAGGGCCTCCTCGTCGTCGGCGGAGACCGTCATCAAGCCCAGGACCTCGGTCCCAAAACGTTGCCACTCCTTGAAGTTCGGCGACTGCATTCCCAGATAGCCGAGACCGGTGATACTCACTTCGACTCCATCGACTCGTCGAACGCGAAGCCGTGGCCGACCAGCCCGATTCCGCTGTCCCAGTTGAGAATCGCGCCGGTACCCACGGTCCCGTCGCGCCGGGACGCGAGGGTCACGTAGAGCCCCGCGTACGCCGATCCGGGCGGACAGATCTGGAGAGGATTCATCTGTCGCGCGGCTTCCTGCAGCCCGGGGAAGATCGTCGTGGGCGTCTCGTTCTCCTGCCCGAGTGCCACCGGCCCGCGGATGTCGCTGTCCCCGATCACGCCCGGCACGACTCCGTTGACCCGCACTCGAGGCGCGAGCTCGTGGGCGAGCTGCTTCACAACCATCGTCAAAGCCGCTTTGGACACCGAGTACATGGCGCCCTGTCCCCCGGGGTAGGTGCCCGAGGTCGAGAGCGTGAAGATGATGCTCCCGTGGCTGGCGACGAGCGCCTCGCGCGCCGCCGTGGCCACCAGGACGTGCCCCAGCACGTTGGTGTGGAGCACCTCGTCGAAGGCGGGCGTGAGCCGCTCCCGCTCGTACCCGGAGAACGTGGGCAGGTAGTCGGTGATCGCCGCGGTACCGACCAGGCAGTCCAGACGGCCGAAGCGATCCAACACCTCGGCGACAGCCCGTTCACTGGCGGCGGGATCACGGATGTCGCCCTCGATGCCGACCACCCCAGGCAGCGATCCGGAGACAGCGTCGACCTTGGCTTTGTCCTTCTCCAGGAAGGCCACCTGGGCGCCTTCGGCCGCGAAGCGGGAGACGATCGCGGCACCGAGACCGGACCCACCGCCAGTGAGCAGCACGACCTGACCGTCGAGCGCGCCCATCACAGGAACAGCGCCATGTTGACGGTGCCCAGGTTGGACTGGTCGAGCAGCACATGACGGCTGATCAGTCGGTAGTCCTGCTCCTCGCTCCGGACCAGGATGTCGCGCCGCTCGGCGCTGATCAGCTGGTACGCGGGATGATCCCAGCGACTGCGTGTCACCAGCAGGTAGCTGCTGACGCTGATCCGGTCCGGGTCGGCCAGCTGTTGCTCCACCTGGATGTTGGACACGAATCGACGAGTCCGCGAAGGCGGGTCCTCACCCCAGGCGAAGTTCGTGTCCAGGCGCGCCACCCGGCCCGCGAGCGACCCGCGGGTCTCGTCCATGTGCATCGCGTTCGTGAAGCCCAGCCCGTCGGAGCGCCACTTCGTGACGCGGACAGGGATCCGATACCGGATGTCCTCGTGCAGCGCCTGGAGCCACTCGTGCAGGCGGAGGGTGTCCAGGTACGTGGCTTCGCGCAGCAGGAACTGACGAGCGCTCTCGAAGCGCGCGTCTGCCATCGGCAGCAGTTCACCGGGCGGGAACGCCCCGGGCGATTCGGTCCGGGAAAGCTCTGCCTCCGGGGCTTCGGTCTCGTCGGCAAACCTGGTGCTCGGCATGGGAGATCCTCTTCGCTTGTCGTGGTGGACGTCAGAGGGTGGAATCAAGCATCAGCGCCCGGTAGCGCTGCCAGAAGAGCCACTGCACGTCGTCGCGGCCCATGCCGCGCCAGTGCAGTCCTCCGCGCTCTTCCGTGGGTTCGCCGAGAGTGGCGGTGTAGATCAGCTTGCGGTCACGGCCCATCACGCCCCGGACGGACCGCTGGATGGCCGACCAGGCCTCTGAGTCGTCCTGCTCGAAGATCCCGCTGTCGCTGAATGTCTGGATCGTGGTTCGCGCCGTGGCCTGGCGCAGCTCCTCCGGGGCATCGCGTTCCACGAGCGTCCAGGACATCAGCTCCATCTGCTCCGGGCCGCGCGGTACCCACGTCCGGAACGTGATGACTCCGCCCGCCATCTCCGACGCTGCGTTCGGGAGCAACATGTTGACCCAGGCGAGAGTCGGGAACACCTGCCCGACCACGGGCGGAGTCTTCATCAGCGCTTCGACCTGGTCAGGCTGGAGCGCATCGCTCAGCTCGCCGGCGAGCTCGCGGCTCATGCCTGGGGGCGGCGGCAGCTGATCGGCCAGATCCATGATGTTGGCGGACACGCCCGTCGCGGCAAGCACGGCTTCCATGTCCAGGCAACGCAGCGTGTGCCCGCGCCTCGTACCCACGTTGATGCCGTGCAGGATCGCGGTCGGATCCTTGGGGAACACGCCCATCTCGGCGAGCGAGTTGTGCAACATGACGGTGTGGTAGGCGTCGCCGGCGAACTGCTCGGCCGCCAGCTTCCAGTTCGCGTCGAACGTCCACCGCTGCGGCGGGCCGAGGACCTCGAGCCCGCTGCGAGACCGGGCAAACGCCATCTCCAGGTACCAGGCGTACTCGCCCAGGTCCTCCCGCAGGGATGGGGCATCCTGCGACCAGTTGCCGAAGATCATCCCCGCGAACACCTCGGCCCGGGCGCGCTTCAGACCGAGCTTCGACTTGTCCAGGTTGCCGTCGTACATCTCCTTCTCGGCGCTGACCGCGACCAGCGTGCCGGCCAGGTCGTAGGTCCACGCGTGGTACGGGCACCGGAAGAACTTGGCGGTCCCGACCTCGGCGCGGCAGACCGTCATCCCCCGGTGGGAGCAGGCGTTGAGCATGATGTTCACGCCGCCGTTGCGGTCGCGCGAGACGATCACGGGGTCTTCCCCGATGTACCGCGTGACGTAGTCACCCGGCCGCGGGATCTCGCTCTCGTGCGCCACCGCGATCCAGGAGCGGGCGAAGATGCGCTCGAGCTCCCACTTGTACAGCTCCGCGTCGGAGTGGAGCCGCGCTGAGACGGACCGCTCGTCCAGATCGATGAGGTCCCCGAAGTAGGTACCGTCCGCCAACACGTGCGAGGCCTGTGCGGGCCTGGTCCGGTCGGTCACTTCGGAGGTCAGCAGGTCGGTCATGACCCGTTTCTACTGGCGGAGTGTGCTCTCACACAGGCGTACGAGCTACCTGGTTGTGCCGGAGGTGACTACCTGCATGGTCACGTCGCCGTCAGGCCTGGGCCTCGGCGAGCTTGGCCGCAAGCTCCTCACGGCTGGCCACGCCGAGCTTGGTGTACACCCGCTGGAGCCGGCCCTCGACTGTGCGGACGGACAGGCACAGTTCATCGGCGATGCTCCGGTTGGAGCGGCCGGCGGCGGCCAGGAGCGCGGCTTCTTGCTCCGCTCGGGTGAGCACCTCGCGCACGGCCCGACCCTGGCGACCGATCAGCACCGCGCCGTCGCACAGATTCAGAAGGCCCGCGCTCCGGAACTCCGACGCCGCCGCTCGGCGCACATCGCCAGCCGCCCGCGCTGTCTCCCCCGCATCGGCCGCGACCTCGGCGGCCAGGAGACGGGCGCCGGCCGCCTCGAAGAGATTCGACGCGGATTCGAGCCGATCGACGTCCCGCTCGAGCAGCCCCCGGACGTGCACGGCGCGGACCTTCATGTAGTCGCCTTCGACGAGCTCAACGACGTCGTTGAGTCGCTTCGTCCACTCTGCGTCCGTGCCGCCGAGGCGGGCCAGGTTGTGGATGGCGGTGACCACACCGACGAGGTCACCGATGCGCTCACCCACGTCCACCGCATCCTCGAATCGACGTCGAGCCAACGGAAGGTCCCCGCCGGCAGCGTCGACCCAGCCGCGCGCCAACAGGAGATCCACACCGGTCAGGTACGTGGGCGCAAGACCGAGCCCGTCCAGGGCGGCCAGGGCGGCGCGCGCTTCCTCCGCCTGTCCCCCTGACGCCAGTGAGGCGGCAAGATCCATCAGCGCCTCGCGCTGCATGAGGGGCCGGCCGAGCTCGGCGAAGAGGACCGCGGCCTCACGTGCGTATCTGATGGACGCCGTCACGTCCCCGCGCTCGCGCGAGGCGCAGGCCAGACTCCAGGAGAACCAGCCCTGAGCCTCGATCGACCCGTTCTCCAGCGCGGCCTCGTGTTCCGCCTTGGCGAGACGCCCGCCCTCGAGGAGGCGACCCGAAACGGCGAGCGCCCGGGAACGGAAGTAGAGGTGCATCCATGGATACCACTCGCTGGGCCGAGACAAGGAGCGGGCGAGGAGATAGCCCTTGTTCGTGGCGTCGAGCGCCTCACTGAATCGCCCCAGCCGGGTGTAGGCCGGTGCCGCGATCTGGTACGCCCACACCAGCGCCCGGTCGGTACACCCCTGCTGCAGGAGCGGTTCGACTGCCTCTGCAGCCTTGGTTGGCCCGCTCTTGGCGAGGAGCAACCCGGCGTGGCGAGCGGTGATCTCGTCCTTCGCGTCCGGGTCCTCGATGGTCCGCAGGGCGTCGTCGACGATCTGCCGGCCCTCGTCGATGGCACCGCTGTAGAACGCGTGGTTGTTCAGGCGCGCCAGCGCGACCAGCGTCTTCTGCTGGTCCGTCTGCGATCGCTCGACCAGTTCGGCAAGTTGCGCTTCGGCGTCATCGAACCTGCCCAACAGGCCCGCGAGCTCCGCGGCCAGAAGCGAGGCGTCGAACCCGGCGCCCACGGCAAGCGCGCGGTCCACCAGGCGGACGGCCAGACGGAAGTCGTAGGTCCAGCGGGCAGCCTGCGCGGCAGCCAGCATGACGTCCGGGCTCCCCCCGCCGCCGTCGAGTCTCCAGGTGGCAACGCGCAGGACGTCGCGGGGATGATTCACCCCGCGCTTCTCGACGTTGTCGGCCAACAGGGTCGCGAGCCGCGCCGCCCGAAGTGCCGGCGTCTGGGCGCGGACGACGTCGCCATAGACGGGATGCGCCGGCCGGACCTCGCGGCGGTCACCCTCCATCCGGGTCGCCAGAAAGCCCCCTTCTTCCAGCCGCTCGGCGGAGGGGAGATCGCCTAACGCGGCGAGTTCGGTGATCTCCAACGGCTCGCCCCAGCAGACGAGCTCCATCAGGCTGCGCTCGTCGGCGTTCAGGTCGCCCAGGCGCGCCTCCACGAGCTCCACCAGGCGTTCCGACGGAGTCAGCGGCCGGACCAGTCGCCAGATCCCACGGTCGTTGACGAGGCTGTGGTCGCGCACTGCCCCGAGCACGACTTCGCGGAGGAACAGGACGTTGCCCCGGCAGTGCTCCGCGAGGCGCGCAACGACCGCAGAATCGACCTGACCGCCGAGCTCCGCACACAGCAGGTCCTCGACCGCCTCGGCCCCGAGGCCCCCGACCTCGATCCGATCGACCAGGTCGTCCTTCCACAGACCGACGATCGGCGGCGGCGCCTGTTCGCCGGATCGGACGGTTGCAATGACGAAGGCGGAATTGCTGGAGGCCAGTTGGTAGATGAGGGTGGCCGAGGCGTCGTCGAGTAGGTGCGCGTCGTCGACCAGCAGCACCAGGCGACGGGCACCGGCAGAACGCACCAGGCCGGCGGCGGCGCTGCGCAGCATTCCGGCCCGGCTGCCTACAGTGCCTTCGGGATAGCCGTCGGTGGGCAGCAGAGATGCGATCGCGCCGAACGGCACCTGGTGGGTCGATCGGCTTGCGGTGACGTGAGCGGTGGTTGTCTCCGGCCCCTCGGCGCGCTTGAGGAACTCCGCCGCGAGCCGTGTCTTGCCCACGCCTGCGGGGCCAGCCAGCACGATCCCCTTGGTCGAACGGTCGACGAGGCGGCCGACAAGCTCGGCAAGCTCCTCGTCCCGACCGACAAAACCCCACGTCACCGGGGGATTGTGACACGGGTCACCTGGCCGCACCCTGGGTGTGGTCGAGCGCGCAGCCCCGCGTCCCAGAATTGGGACACTCGATCGCGCGCGACCGCCTCTAGCTTGCCTGGACAGACATCGATCGATCCAGGAGGCCCCGATGGAGCAGCGCGTCGAGTTCGCGAGCGACGGCGAAACGCTGGTGGGAACCCTGTTCCGACCCGATCACGCCGAGGGTCCCCTGCCGACCGTGGTGGCGGCGGGTGGCTGGTGCTACGTGAAGGAGATCGTGCTGCCGCACATCGCGCGGATCGTGGCCGAACAGAACGTCCAGTTCCTCGGGTTCGACTACGCCGGCTTCGGCGAGAGTTCGGGTGAGCGCCGTCAACACCTGAACCCGTGGCAGCAGATCTCCGACTACCGCAATGCCATCACCTACGTTGAGAGCCGAGAGGACGCCGACGCGGATCGCATCGGCGCCCTGGGGATCTCCTACAGCGGCGGACACGTGCTGGTCCTTGCCGCGACCGACCCCCGCATCAAGGCGATCGTGTCGATCGTTCCCGTGGTGGACGGCTACAACAACATGAAGCGGGTCCACGGCGAAGCGCGGTTCCGAATGATGGAACAGGCCATCCTGGAGGACCGTCGCCAACGCGCCACCGGGCCGGGCGGAACCTGGTCGATGACCACGATGACACCCTTCGAGGAACTGGTGGTGTGGCCGTTCCCGCGCACCTTCGAGGTGTTCCACCAACTGAAGGAGACCGAGGCGCCGCGGCACGAGCACTGGAACACCATCGAGTCGGCTGAGCTCTTGCTCAACTACGACGTCAGCGCCTTCCTCCCGCGCATCCTGGACAAGAAGGTTCTGATGATCGTCGCCGAGGGCGACATCCTTACGCTCTGGGACCTGGAGATCGACGCGTTCAACCGGATCCCGTCGCCGCAGAAGTCTCTGGAGATCCTGCCGGCGGTCAGCCACATGAGCCTCTACTCCGAGAAAGAGGACACCAACATCGCCGGACGTCTTTCGGCCGCCTGGTTCGCTCAGCACCTTGGGGGCAAGTAGCTCAGGCGTCGAGGCCGAGGGTCGTGATCTTCCGGTAGAGCGTGGATCGCGAGATGCCCAACTCCCCCGCTGCTGCGCTGCGGTTTCCGCCGGTAGTTGCGAGAGCGTTGTAAATGGTGTCGCGTTCGGCCCGCTCAAGACGGGTGAGCTCACGGCGCGGCTCGGCGGCCTTCAGCGCGATCGGCAGATCGGCCTTGCGGATGGTTCGGCCGCTGGCGCGACCCAGGGCGGAGTGGAGGACTCGATGCAACTGGGCGACGTCTCCCGGCCAGTCCCGGTGCATCAGATCCTGCAGGGCGTCCGCATTGCACAGCGGCGCGAGACCATCGGCCCGACGCCGAAGAAACGCGGCGACGATGTCGGGAATGTCCTCGCGACGGTCATGGAGGCGCGGAACTTCCACGACATGCTCGAAGCAAGCGACCAACTCCTCCGGCGGTGGGACGTCACGGGTGCTGAAGGTGGCGACGATCGGCACGTCCTCGTCGGAGGTCAACTCGTCGATGCTCGCGAGCAGCGCGGCGAGGCTCCTGCCGTCCAGCTCGTCCAGCTGGCGCAGTAGCGCCGCCCACTCCTTGCGGCGGCCCGACCTGCGTACCGGTGGCACGCGTTCGCACAGCTGATTCGGCTCGTCGGACCGCGCGTCCCACTCGATGATGTCGACGTGCGGATTCAAGCCGAGCACCGCGCGGGCGATCGTTGCTTTTCCGACCCCGGGCCGCCCGAGGAGCAACAGCCGGCCTCCCCCGCCGACCTGAGCGGACCGGAGCAAGGTGCTTCGCCAGGTTGCGCTCCTCCCGGGCAACTCCCGCCGGAGCCGGTCCAGAGCGACCGCCGCACCGGACGGTGCCGCCGGTCGCGGCGCAAGAGTCTCCGGCTCCGCCAGGCGCAACTGCACGATGGCGCCCAGGGAGCCGTCCGGCGCCACTACTTTCCGCACCCCCCCGTGAAGGGGGCCTCCCCCCGAGGCCGACTCAATGGCGATCGACATCGTTCGATCGGTCATCGCGCGCTGCACCTGTTCCCAGAGACCGGTGTGCATGCCGCTGCCTCCCGGCACGAGATCTCCCGCCAAGGAGTTCGCCATGAGCAGACGCCCGTTGACGGCGATCCTCGCGCGCTGAGGGCCGCGCCGATCAATCTGCAGCAGACGTTCCAACAGGTCCCGGTCCGCTTCCGCGTGACCTCGGATCAGCCGTTCCTCGATATCCCTCGCGGCGCGCGTGATGAGCGGCAGCATGAAGGTCACCGGGGATCCCGCGGGGCACACGAGATCGATGGCGCCCTCGACACGTCCCGTCACCGGATGGCGGATCGGCGTCCCTGCTGCGCACAGGCCGTCAAAGCGGCTGATGAAGTGCTCGGCGCCCCGGACTACGACCGGCTGCTCATCCTCCATCGTCGTGCCCAGGGCACTCGTGCCAACCGTCGACTCGTCGAAGATGAAGCCCGGGAGCGCCGAGATGTCATCCAGGTCGGCGAGCAGACGAGGGCCGGCCCAACGCTTGAGGATGCGGCCGGCGCGGTCGGCGAGCACCATGGCGACATCGGCGTCCGCAAGCTCCGCCGTCAGCCGGGTGGCGACGGGATCGGCCGCCTGCACCAAGCGCCCGGACTCGTCCACGTGGCCGCGGAAGACGGGTTTCAGCGTGTGGTCCGGCGTGAGCCCAGCCATCGCGCAGCGCTGCCATGAGCGTGCAGTTCCCGGCGCGACGTCGACCGGGACGACGCCACTCTCGGCGAACCGATCCCGGGCGCGAGCGATGGCAAGCTGCTCGCTCGTCATCCGTCGCATGGCCGGCCGTCGTCCTGTTCTCCGTCTTCTCGCCCATCAAGCAACAACGCCATTGCGGCCACGTTGTAAGACGCCAAGAGACGTTGCCACCAGGACAGGTCAGCGCAATCCCTGGTTCCGTTCGGTGCACTCAGGCTGGCGCCAGCGCACACGTAGTTTCGGCGCGAGAAAGCGTCGCTCATCGTCAAGTCACCTGCGCCGGCAATGTCATCGCCAGTGCCTCCGTCTGCCGGTCGCTGACCGCTAGCTGAACTTACCCTTGGCGAGGTAGCGGGCATAGGTCTCGCAGATGGTGCGGAAACCTATCGCGCCCTGCTCCCAGGTCAGCGACGACGCCACGTTGTTGGCAGCGATCGCATACGTCTGTCCCGTGTCGGAGGGTGAGATCCCGCTGTCCACAAACGACTCGGAGACACTGCGGACGAACGGCTCATAGTTGTTCGACTCGGCGACCGCGAGGCCGCCGGCGACGATGGCTTTCGCCAGCGCCTCGTGCGCGGTGTACAGGTTGTTCTTCTGGATCAGCGCGATCGCCTTCTTGGTGTCACCCTGGACGAAGGCGCTGGCCAGCGCGTCGAGCACCTTGTCACCGGTCGGCGCGGCCGCGACGTCGCATGGCTCGTTGAACGCCTTGGCGTCACGGGCCGACTGGGCGAACTCGCGGAAGCTGCGGTCGCCGGGCTGGATGAACGGCCCGAAGGTGGTCGCGCCGGTGTCTTGACCGTTGGCGAAGGCATCGATGAACGCGTTCGAGTAGTCGTTGTAGACCGCGAACGCCTCGAAGTCGTCCCGCGCATCCTGGAAGCCCTGCGGCACCGAGTCGCTGAACCCCTCGACCGCGGTCCCCCCCTGGGCGATGAACTGACCCTGGTACTCGGCGAACGGGTCCGGCAACGGAGTGCCGAGCACGGCCAGCGAGGCGCCGAAGAGCACTCCCGGTCCGGCCGAGGAACCGGTCTGGAACGCGTCGAGGAAGTAGGAGAACCCCGCCGCCCGAGCCGGCGCGCACGCACTTGCGGCCGCCGGCCTGGCGTTGGCGTCCGGAGTGCCCGCCGGAACCGCGGTGGCGACCCTGGCGCGGGCCGGGATCACGCCCACGATCGCCGGGGCCCCGGTCGGCAGCCACCCGTCCGCGGGGGGCGCGGCCCCTGGGGCTCTGCTGTTCGATGTGGTGGCGCGCAGCGCAGTACGAACCGGTGCAGCCTGCTCGGCCGGCGTCACCGAGCCGGACTGGACCGAAGCCGCCTCGGCCGAACCCGGCGCCCCCGGCAGAAGGCCGCCGCAGCGCAGCGCCTGGCCCGGGAACCTCGCGTACTGCTTGTTGGCGATGACTACGACGCCGTAGCAGAGCTGCCGCTCCATCGGCTGGCCCTTGGTCATGGTGATCGGGAACGTCATGCCCTGCAGGTTGTTGTTCCTGATCTTGTAGATGCCTTCTTCAACGTCCGCCTTGGTGACGGTTCCGTCCGGGAAGTTCGCGCCGGCGGCGGCGAAGAACTGGCCGAGGATCCAGCCGTTGGTGTTGCCCCCGGTCGGCAGTGCGCCAGGTGAGTACTGCGCAAAGGCCTTGGTCACCTGCGCGATGCCCGGGACCGACGGGTCGGTCCAGGGCGCCATCTTGGCGGCGACGATCAGCCCGTCCACGTTCGGGTCGGACGGCAGGCTGGACAGGGCCAGCGTGTCCGTGGTGCCGAAGATCGGCTTGTAGTTCTGTCGCGCGCAATCCCCGGCGAAGCGGCGCAGACTCGCGGTGTCGAGGGCGAGCATGACGACCTCGGCGCCGGCGTTCTTGGCGGCCAGGCACTGCGCGGTGTAGTCCGGCTGGGTCAGCGACGGACGGCCGCGGGCGACCACCTCGAAGCCGACGGCGGCCGCGGCCTCCTTGTTACCCCAGCGAGAGTCGAGGCCGTCGCACAGACCGAAGTCGCTGCAGGCGAACTCGGCGAACTTCTTCTTGCCCAACGGGCGCGCTACGTCCCCGAGCGCCTTGAGGATCGAGTCGGCGTTGACCAGGCCGGTTGGGGTCGCGGTGAGCACGTACGGGTTGTTGTATGCGGTATCCAGCCCACCCTCGGTGCCGAAGGTGAACATCTTCTGCGAGTCCAGGTACTTGTTGTTGCCGTTCGGGGACAACCCGAGGGTGCCGTAGAGGAAGGCGACCACGCCGTCCTTCTCGACGAACTGGCGCTGGATGGAGATGTACCGCGCGGGGTCGCCGCCGTCGTCACCCACGAGGACATCGACCGGGTGGCCGTTCACTCCCCCGTTGGCGTTGGTGTACTGCTGCCACACCCGCATCCCGGCGATGGCGTCCTTGACCAGCGCGCCGACCGGGCCGGAGAAGGTGCCGACCGCGCCGAGCTTAATCAGCGGCTTGGTGGCCGGGCCGGCGGCCACCGGAGCCCCGCCGTCGCCCGGCTTGGTGGCTGTGGTGGTGGCACCCTTGCCCGTCGTGGCCGCCTGGCCCGTGCCGCTCGTGGTGCCGGGCGCGGTACCGGTCGTTGTGCCGGGCGCGGTGGCCGCGCCGGCCACGGCGCCGGTGTCGGTGGCCACCGCGCCGGTGCCGGCCGGAGTGGTGTCGGTGGGCAGGGTGGCGGCAGTCTGCGGGGCGGCGAGGGTCTGCCCGATGCCGGCGGCGCGCTCGATGGCTTCGTCGCTCTCGCGGGTGCCCCCGCACCCGGTCAGCAGCACGGCGACGGCGGCGGACCCGGCGATCAGCGCAGTGCCGGTCCACCTGCCTCGCGCACGGGAAGATTGGCTAAACACGAGCACGCTCCTAGACATGGGCAGAGGCTCCTTGGGGGGCGGTGCCGGCGTAGGCGTTGAAGATTTCGTCCTCGCCGAATTCGTCGGAACGTCCGGAGAGCCGGATGGTTCCGCGGGCGATCACGACCACGGAGTCGGAGAGCGCCAGGGCACGGTGAACGAACTGTTCGACCACGATCAGGGCCACACCGGTGTCCTTGAGAGTGGCCAGGAAGGTGAAGATCTCATCGACGAGGTTGGGCGCCAGGCCCATCGAGACCTCGTCGAGCAGGACGACCTTGGGGTTCTGGATGTAGGACCGGGCGACCGCGAGCATCTGCTGCTCGCCACCGCTCATGGTCCCGGCGGTCTGGGTCAGCCGCTGACCCAGGCGCGGGAAGGCACCGGCTGCCTTCTCGATCGCCGCGGAGGCACCGCCGCGGGGGGCCTGCAGGATCAGGTTCTCCTTCACCGTCAGGGACGGGAAGATCCCGCGCGGGTCAGGGATGTGGCACAGCCCGGCCTTCACGCGGTCGTGTGTGGACTTGCGGGTGACGTCCTGACCGTCGATCAGAACCTGGCCCGAGGTCGCCTTCAGCAGACCCGAGCACGTCTTCAGGAAGGTCGTCTTGCCCGCGCCGTTCGGTCCGAGCACCGCCAGCGATCCGCCCGCGGGCAGCGTGAGGGACAGGTTGCGGACGACCGTCTTCTCGCCGTAGCCGGAGGTGACGCCGCCCAGCTCCAGGATCGGTCGAGTGTCTGCGCTGCTCATGCGTTGACCTCCACGGGCTCGTCGTCGGCGGCGTGGATGCCGAGATCCTCGGTGCCGAGGTATGCCTTGCGGACCAGGTCGGAGGTGAGCACGTCCTTCGGCAAGCCCTCGAAGAGCAGCTGGCCGAAGTCCAGGACGTAGGCGTAGTCGCACAGCCCGGCGATGACCGTCATGTCGTGCTCGACGATCAGGATGCCGATGCCGAGTTCGGCCACCACGTTCTTGAGCAGGGCGGTGAACGCCTCGCTCTCGGTGGCGTCCAGGCCGGAGGACGGCTCGTCCAGCAGCAGCATCCGGAAGTCACCGGCCAGAGCCCGGGCGAGCTCGACCAGCCGGCGCTGACCGGTGGACAGTCGCCCGGCGCGCGCCTTGGCCACGTCCGCGATGCCGCACTGCGCCATCGCCTGCTCGGTGGCCTTGGCGATCGCGGCCCGCTCGCCGCGACGCGGGATCAGTTGCGTGATCGGCGAGACGCCGGCGAGGCGGGCCTCGCGGCCCAGCGCGACGTTCTCCGCGACGGTGAGGCTGTCGTAGAGCTCGATGCGCTGAAAGGTGCGCCCGATGCCGAACTTGGCCCGGGCCGAGGCCGGGGCACCGGACAGGTCGTGACCGTCGAAGGTGATCTTGCCCTCGGACGGGGCGTTCGCACCCGAGCACGCGTTGAAGGTCGTGGTCTTGCCGGCACCGTTCGGGCCGATCAGGCCGGTGACCGCGCCGATCGGCGCGTGCATCGTCAGGTGGTTGACCGCAGTGACGCCGCCGAATCGCACCACCAGGTTCTCAATGTGCAACCCGGCACTGCTCGCGCGCTCATTCGGGGTGCTCATCGGTCACCTCCGGTCATGACGAGTTCCTTGTCCTCGGATGCCGCCGCAGGGGCTTTGCGGCTGGAACTGGCTCGGCGCCACCCGGCGTCCGTCCCGCGATTCGGGATCGGGCCCCTGGTGCCGACCCGGGAGGAGTTCGCCAGGTTGTCCTTGAACCAGGTGACCGGGTCGAAGCCGGACGCCGTGATCAGCGAGGCGAGGATCGCCAGCACACCGAAGCCAATCGCCTGGTAGTCCGCGTCGAGGTCGGACAGGTAGGACGGGAGCACGACCAGCGCCAGTGCGGCGAGGATCGAGGACCGGACCAGGTTCATCCCGGTGATCGCGATGACCGCCACCCAGAGCAGCGACTGCAGCGAACCCAGACCACCCGGACCGGCGGCCCCGTTGCCGACCGCGATGACCCCACCGGCGATGCCGGCGAAGAACGCCGAGATCGCGAACAGCAGCATCAGGGTCGTGGTCGTGCCGGTGCCGTAGGTCGAGAGCGCGAGCGGGGAGTCCGCGAGAGCCTTGAGCAGGCGGCCGAGGCGTGAGCGCTGCAGGATCAGGACGAGCACGATGACCGCGGCGAGGATGGCGACGGCGACGTAGAAGTACTCCTTGTCGCTGGCCACCCCGACGCCGGGGATGTTCGGCCGGGGCGCATCGCGGGTGCCGCCCTGCGGGAACATGAAGCTCTTGCGGTAGATCAGGTTCTCCATCAGCAGGCCGAACGCGAAGGTGGCCAACGCCAGGTAGATACCCGCCAGCCGGACCGCGGGCAAAGCGACGATCAGGCCGAGGGGCACCGTGATCAGGCCCGCGCCCAGCAGGGCGAGGAACCACGGCAGGTTGGCCTCGGTGGACAGCCGGGAGAAGGCCACCGCACCCACTGCCACGAACGCTGCGTGACAGAGCGAGACCTGCGCGGACATCTTCACCAGCAGGCTGAGCGAGAGGAACATGATCGCCAGGCCACAGGCGCTGGTGTAGACCGCGAGGCGGGCGTCCACCAGGTTCGGCAGGAAGATCACCACGACGCCGAGTGCGACACCGAAGCCGGCGCGGATCGGCAGCGGCAGCGGCGCGAAATGCTCCGGCTGCTGACGCCGGACCGGGGCGGCCGTGGGAAGCCCGCGCTTGCCGACCAGGAGCAGCACACCGAACAGGGCGAAGAAGGGCACCGAGGACGGCAGGCCCGCCAGCGAGGTGTGCTCGGACTCCAGCTTCTGCCCGATCGCGGCGACGACGCCGATGATCAGACCGCCGACGAAGGTCCAGGGCAGGCTGCGGAAACGTCCGATAGCCGCCGCACCGAAGGCCTGCACGACCAGGTAGGTCAACCGGATCGGGTCCAGGCCCACGATCGGCGCGAGCAGGATGCCGGAGACGACCGCGACGCTGCCGCCGATCATCCAGGCGAGGCGGCGCACCGCGGCGCCGTCCAGTCCGGTCAGCTCCATCAGCTCGGAGTCGTCGACCACGCCGCGCATCGCGATACCGATCCGAGTGCGCGAGAGCAGCAGACCGAGACCGACGGCGATCGCGATACCGACCAGCACGATGATCAACTGGTTGTAGCCGACGTTGACGCTGATCTCGAAGGTGTCCGTCGGCAGGAAGCTGTCGATGGTGATCGTCTCGGCGCCGTACCGCTTCGAGGTGATGCCCTGGATGATCAGCAGCAGGCCGACCGTGGCCACCACGATGACCGACGGTGCGGCCTTGGCCAGGCGTCTAGCCACCCGTTCGAGCACGAAGCCGAACAGCACACCCACGACCAGGACCGAGATCACCGCGGCCAGGAACCACGGGACGTCGTTCTTCACCCACAGCTCGTAGAACAGGTAGGCGCCGGCAGTGGCCAGCGCGCCGTGCGCGAAGTTGAACACACCGCTGGTGCGATAGGTCAGCACCAGACCGACACCGGCCAGTCCGTAGACAGCGCCGGCCGTGATACCGACGACGAAGAACGGGAGCCAGACGTCCATCAGGCCTCTGCCTCCCCGAGAGTGGCAACGCGCTGGACGTTGACCCGCCGGGCAATCCGCCGGCGGAACGCGAAGAGGTAGAACCCGCAACCCACGAAGATGACGAGCGCGCCGAGAATGGCGATGCTCAACGGGGCGGTCTGGTCGTCAAAGGCCGCCACACCGCTCGCGCCCACCCAGCCGAGGACGAGCAACAGCGCGCCGACCATCGCGGGCACAGCCGCGACCAGCAGGCTGGGCGGGCCGCCGGGCCGGCGCCGCCCGGTGGCCGGTGAATGGGCTGAAGATGACGACATCAAGAGATTCGGGTCAGCTCGGGGGCGCGGGACTCCAACTCACGCAGCCGCTGCGAGAGCGCGGCGATCTCCGACCGGTCGACGGTGGCGTCGCGCCCGGCCACCTCGAGGCGGTCCAGGGTGCGCCACTCGTCGTTCATGTCCGCCGACAGCCACAGCGTCGCGCCGATGATGACCAGGACCAGGCCGCCGATGCCGTAGGACACGACGAAGGGCACCTGCTTGGCGATGTACGGGGTGTCGGACACGCCGATCCAGCCCAGCACGACGAGCAGGACGCCGGCGATGATCGCGGCAACGGCCAACGCACGGTCCCACTGCAGACGGCACCAGTTCACGAACTCCATGAGGAGACCTCTCAGACGAAGCGGCGGGCGCCGACGGCGGCGAGCAGCAGGATCGGGACGATCGCGGCGAGGATCGGGTAGAACGAGATCTCGGTCAGGTTGGGCTGCAGCGCCGCGGAGGCATTGGCGATGTTCACCGTCGGCACCGGTGCGGCACCGGGCACGGCGGCCGGGGCCACCACCCCGGGCAGGGCGGCCGCATCGACTCCGGTGGCCGGCAGAGCCGCGCCCGGAGCGATCCCGGCGGCGTCGACCCCGGTGGCCGGAGTGCCGGTCCCGGCGCCCGAGGTGAAGCCAGCGGCGGCGGCCTGCGCGAAGGTCCGGCCGACGATGTAGCTCACGACCCCCTTCGCGCTGCCGACGTTGGGGATCGCGCGTTCCATGCTGATCTCCAGGCCGGAGGACAGCACCGAGTCCGCGGTCTCGATCGCGGGCAGGAACTTCACGGTGACGCCGGCCTCGGTGATGGCCTGGCTGACCTGGCGAGCCGGGTCCAGCGGGGCGCCGCTCGGTCCGGCCACCAGGCCCTTGTCGGTGACGCCGATGGCCAGGGTGCCGAGGTGGATCGTCGAGGCTTCGAACGAGGACGACTTGGTGACCTTGCCCCCGGGGGCCACGCAGACCACTGCGCGGGAGAAGGAACCGTTCAGTTCGAAGGCGCCGACCGCCAGCCGGGTACGGGCCTCGCCGAGCGAGGTGACGGTGCCGCCGAGGAACTCCACAACCGCGTTGGAGAAGCTGCCGAACTCCTCGCCGTTGGTCGTCGTCGCGCCGGCCTCGGTCTGCGCCTCGGAGCGGTCCGAACCGGACTTGGCGTGCATCAGGTAGCCGGGCTGACGAACCGTCGCCTCAGGGTTCGACGGGTTCTGGCTCGAGACGTAGAACGGGTAGGACGGCACCGACTTGCCGGAAAGCGTGGAGATCAGACCGGGGAACGCGACGCCGGTCGCACCCGGGTAGGGCAGCGAGGAGAACGCAGTGCTCTCCCCCAGGCTGTCCAGGCCCGCCTGCGCGGTCGGACCGCCACCGTCGATGAAGTCCTCGACGATCAGGTAGTCCTTCACCGCGATGGTCGCGCGGATGCCGTCCGCGGTCGCCTGACCGTTGAACGTGCCGTAGCCGAAGTCCGCCTGGGTGCTGCCCGGGGCCGTCGGTTCGTCGGCCGCGAAGGCGGTCCCGACGCCGAGCGTGCCCGCCGCGGGGGTCAGCACAGTGACGACCGCGGTCGCCGCGACCCGGCGACGACTGGCGGCGAACTTCGACCGCTTGTGCCTAGAACTCATGAGCGTCCCTTCCGGGCATCTGAACGTGTCGATGGGCAGCACAAATAGAGGGCCTGTGCCCACCGCCCGCCTCAACGGACCTTGCCGGACTCAACGGACCTTGCCGGACTCAACGGACCTTGCAGGTCGTCTCGGTCTCACTGGAACGCTTGATCACCCAGAGGTCCGCTTCACCGATTTGTCAGTCCGGCATCGACCGGCAGCGAAACACCGGTGACATACCGAGCTTCGTCGGACGCCAGCCAAAGCACGGCGTTGGTGATGTCACTGCATTCGATCATCTGCACCGGCAGCGCATTGGTGAACGTGCTGAGCATGGCTGGGTTCTCGTCGATGAACCGCGTGAACTCTTCGTTCGCTGCCATCGGACTGTTTACGCCGGTGGGGTGCACCGTGTTCACGCGGATACTGTGCTCGGCGAGCGCGTTTGCGTAGAACCGCATCAGCCCGACAACGCCGTGCTTCGCGGCGCCGTAGCCGAGCAGGCCCGGCGACATGGCTTCGACGTTCCGGGCCAGACCTTTCAGACCCGCGGTAGAACTCGTAATGACGATGCTGCCACCGGCGCCCCGCTCGATCATCGAAGGAAAAGTGACGTCGATCGTGTTGAAGACGCCGGTCAACATCACATCAATGGCGTCGTGCCACGCGCCTCGACCTTTGGCGTTCGGCCCGGTGACCGGAAGAATCCCCGCGTTCGCCAGCACGATGTCGATGTGACCGAACTGCGCGAGGGCATCCGAGACCAGATGTTCCATGGCGGACCAGTCGCGGACATCCCCTTCATGGGCAATGATTCGTCGATCGTGCGCCTCGACCAGCTTCACGGTTTCGGCGAGGTCGTCCGGGGTGGACATCGGGGATTCGACGCTGGCGATCTGCTGACACAGATCGATCGTGACGATGTCAGCGCCTTCCTGCGCCAGCGCAACCGCGTGCGATCGGCCTTGGCCGCGGGCTCCGCCCGTGATAAGGGCGACTCTGCCCTCGAACCTGCCCACCGCCGTCCCTCCTCACGTTGACCGTTGCTGCCCGATGCCAAGGGCGTAGATCACCTCATCGCCCACACGAGGTCGCGCTAGGCACTTCCGAGAATCTGCGCGAACGCGTCCATCAACTCCTGAAACTCCTTGGTGGGAGTAAAGTAGACCGCCTTCGAGCCGGCATAGGTCTTGGTGGTATGGCCGGGCGGAACGTAGAAGGCCTCACCGGCGACGTAGACCTCTTCCTTGCCGTCGAACACGAACCCCACCTTGCCCTCAAGGCAGTAGCCGGTATGTGGGGCCACACAGCAGCCGTCGGGCAGAGCTTTCATCGGCTCGGTCCAGTCGATGTCCGCCTCGTAGGTCTCGAAGCCGACGGTGATTCCCCCGTCGACGTCCCAAGGCTCGTACCGGCCCTCCCAGCCGGGCAGTGCGAGGACCTGACTGGCTCCCGCCGCAGACGCTCGTGGCATGGTCATTTTCCTTTCGCGGAGCTCTTGGATGGGGTTTCGAGGAATGGGTTACTCGACGGCGCGAAGGCGGGGAGAGACTTCCTTGACCAGCCGCTCCATCGACTCGTTCCACGGTTGGGGGTCATCGATGAAGTCCTGGCCGAAGACGAGGGTGGTGCCCCAGGCCCCCCCGCAGCTGTCCATGAACTCTTCGAGCTTTTCGGCGACCGTCTCGGGACTACCGGTGATCCACCACTGGTCCGCGATGTCATCGATGCTGATGTCTGCCGGCTCGACTCCAGGGAAAACCTGGTCGAGCAGGCCGATCTTCTGGTAGCTGGGCAGCAGGTACTCGCGCCACGCCCGACCCAGCGGGCCCTCCACCGCCAATCTGCGCGCTTCCTTATCGGTGTCGGCCACGACGAAGTCTCGTGCTACGTGCTGGATCTTCCGGCTGGCGGTGCGACCGTGCTCGGCAGACACCTGCTCGTACAGGTCCCACTGGCTCGCCACGATGTGAGCGGATGCGGAGAAGGCCAAGGGGATGTAGCCGCGCTCGGCAGCGAAGCGGATCGACGGCGACTTAGCCTGCATCCCCGCCATGGCCATCTCGATTTTTCCGCCGTACGGGCGCACGTCACGCCACTCTTCGTCGTGCGCTTCCGGATAGCCGGCAGACCAGTAGGTCCCCTCGTATTCGAAAGGCTCGGAGGCCCATACCTTTTCCATGATCTCAAGGGCTTCCAAGACGCGCTTGTGGTTCTCGGACAGATCACGAATGCCGTGCAGATAGGCGTCGCTGGGCCAAGCGCCGCTTCCGACGCCGAGAATGTACCGGCCCTGGCAAAGGTGGCTCATCCAGGACGTCTGGACAGCGAGCTTGGCCGGGTGGTGGTACGAGAGAAGGTGGGCGCCAGGGCACAACTTGATCGTCTCGGTTCGCTGTGCCGCTGCCGCGAGAACCAGTTCCGGGTTCGGAATTTGCTCCCAGGTGGGGAGATAGTGCTCCCCCACCCAGCACTCGGTCATCCCGACCTGGTCCGCAACCACCGCCTGGTCGACGGCCCAATCGAATACTTGGCGCGGAGTGCGCTCTGGCCCAATGAAGGGAGTCTGAAAAAGTGCGAACTCCATTGCCGTTCTCCCTGCGCTTGGAGGCTGGTACCAGTGCACTGGTCCGTGATGTCCGTGGGAGCAGCTAAGCAGCGGACCGCGTCCAGGCGAAGGCGTAGGTACTACCCGACTTCGCGACGCCGAGCTACGCGGCTCAGGGCCATGCGGTCGCTGTCGGCACTGCGGCCGGCGCCGCCCGCCCTCCCGCGTAGTACCTGCCTCAAGACTCGGGTACCGCCTACGCCTGCGTCGGGTCGCGAGCCGGTGGTGGGCTGAGCGGCATGACCCAGTCGCTCACGATGGATGCCGACACGCTCATCGGCACGCTCATGTCCCCGGAAACGCTGCAGGACCCTTACCCGGTCTACGACCGTCTGCGGGAGATCGCGCCGAACCACCTCACCGCGGTCGGCGTACGTTTCGTCAGTACCCACGAGCTGTGCATGGAGCTGCTCAAGTCCAAGGACTTCGGACAGAGCTTCGGCCTCGGCAGCGAGGGCGGCAGCACTTTCCTCGCCACGATCAAAGAGTCGCTGATTCTCTCGAACCCGCCGCGGCACACCCGGTTGCGCAAGCTCGTTTCGCTCGCGTTCTCGGGACGCATGATCAGGGACCTGACGCCGCGCATCCAGGAGCGAGTGGACGGCCTGCTGGACGACCTCGAGAAGTCGATGACCAGCAACGGCACTGCCGACTTCGTCAGCCAGGTCGCTGAGCCGCTCCCCGCCCTGATCCTCGGAGAGATGCTGGGCGCCCGGGATGAGGACCAGGATCGGCTTCGGCAGTGGGAAGAAGCCGTCGCGAACGCCAACAAGCCCATCCTTGATGCGGAGTTGCTGAGCCGCGCCGACTGGGCCACCCGAGAGCTGCACACCTACATCCGGGAACGCGTGGCCGAACGCCGGGTGAACCCGGGCACGGACCTCATCAGCGTCCTCACCCACATCGAGTCCGAGGGGGAAACTCTCACCGAGGTCGAGTTGGTGAACGTCATCTGGACGATCATGGCGGCGGGTTCACAGACCACCACGACCACGCTCACGACAGCGATGTACCTCCTTTTGCAGCTCCCGGAGACCTGTAAGGCGCTGGTGGCCGATCCATCGAAGATCCCGAACGCGCTCGACGAGGTCATGCGGTACGAGACTCCGGTGCAGAACACCTTCATGCGCATCGCGCTGCGCCCGACCACCCTGGGCGGGGAGCCGGTAGCCGAAGGCGAGCACGTGGTGGGGCTGCTTGCCTCCGCAAACCGCGACCCGCAGGCGTTCAGCGGCGCCGACACCCTGGACGTCGAGCGCGCCGACCTGGGTAGGTCGATGGCCTTCGGCGCGGGAATTCACAGCTGCCTCGGCCGCGCCCTGGGTCGACAGCAGGTCATCCAGGGCGTGGAGTCGATGTTGCGGCGCTTCCCCGACCTGCAGCTTGCCGAGCAGGACTTCCTGTGGCGGCGGTTGCTCCCGGTGCGCCAGCTCGACCACCTGTACGTCCAGAACGGCTCGTCGGCGACCGACCAAGGAGGCCATTGATGCCGCACGCCGCCGTCGTTGGAGCGGGCATAGCAGGTCTCACCGCCGCCTACGAGCTCGAGCGGGCCGGCTGGCAGGTGGACGTCTTCGAGTCCACCGAACGCGCCGGGGGCCGGGTCGAGACGGTGGAGAAGGGCCCCTACGTCGTCGACGTGGGAGCGTTCGCGATTGCTGCCCGCTATCCGGTCTACACCGCGCTGGCCAGAAGTCTGGGTCTTGAGCCGCAGGCAACCTCGCCCTACGTCGCGGTCTATCACGACGGCCAACTCCACGAGCTCCGGCTGGACAAGCTCCTTTCGTCCGGCCTGAAGACCCGCCTGCTGTCTTGGCCGGCGAAGCTGCGCCTGTCCCGGCTCGCCGTGGACATTCTGGCTGCGAAGCTCCGAGGTCGGCTGGTCTACGAGGACCTCCGGGCCGCGGCCCCGTTGGACGACGAGTCCGGAGCCTCCTACGTCCGTCGCTTAGCGGGTGAGGAGGCAAACAGGCTGTTCGCCGACCCCATGATGCGCGTGCTGACCTTCGCGAAGTCCGAGGAGGTGAGCCGGGTCGAGGTGATGTCCGGACTGATCAACGCCATGGCGGGCAAGCTCACCGCACTGCCCGGCGGCCAGGAGACGCTGATCAAAGCGCTCGAAGAAGAAGCTGCAGTCGGTGCGCCTGAACACCGTTGTGAAGCAGGTCAGCGAGCGGCCTGACGGCGTCGAGGTCTCCTACATCGACACCGACGGCCAGCTCGCGTCGGCGACCTTCGACGGGTGCGTTGTGGCCTGCCCACTGCCGATCGCGGCCACCGTCTGTACCGAGCAGGACGATCTCCTCCGATTGGCGAAGGAGGTCGAGTTCGGACAAGTAGTCAGCGTGGTCCTCGGAACGTCGGTGCGGCCGGCCACTCCAGCATTCCTGGTCTTGCTGCCCACGGAGGATGACGACCAGGTCGCCTCGGTGTACCTGGAACACAACAAGTTGCCGGGTCGTGCCCCCGAGGGTCACGGGCTGTTCGTCGTGCACTGGGACATGAGTGCAGCGCCGAGCTGGATCAACAAAACCGATGACGAGTTGGTGCAGCGGGCACGGGAGATAACGACGCGGATCTTTCCGGAGGTCCAGGACGCGGTGGAGATGACGCACGTCCGTCGCTGGCCTGTCGCACTACCGAGAACCAGGACCGGGGTGTTCCGCGCGATCGGCGAGTTCACCGACGTCCTCGACCCGACTTCGAGCATTCAGTTCGCCGGGGATTGGCTTTCCCAGACCGGGCAGAACACCGCCGTGTCCTGGGCCCAGAGGGCCGCGAAGAACTTAATCGAGCGCCAATCCCCCCGAAGCCGAAAGTCCAGCCATGAGCGCAGCCGCACAACGAATCTCTGCGTACGCAGGATTCGTCTTCTTGGTCTTGGTAGGCATTGGATTCTGGGGGTTCGCCGGCTTTCTGACGCCGCCATCGCCGAACGCCTCCGCGAGCGAGATCGCAAGCGGATTCGACGCCGATCGCACCCGAATCCGCATCGGTCTGGTGATCTCCGTGATGGCAGCGGCGCTGCTGGTGCCGTGGACGCACGGTCGTTGCGCTGCAGGCCCGGCGAGGGGAGGGCCAGTACTCGCCACTCCCTTCGTGCAGATGCTGTGCGGGGCCCTGTTAGCGCTGGAGTTCATCTTCCCCGTCATGGCGTGGCAAGCAGCAGGATTTCCGGCGAGGAGTTGCCGGCGGACTCGATGCGAATGCTGAACGACTTCAGCTGGATCTGCTACGTCAGCCTGATGTCGACCGCGGTGCTCCAGGCCTTTGCGCTGGGCGGATCGATCCTGCTCGCCAAGGGCCCGAGCGCCGTCTTCCCGAGGTGGGTCGGCTACATGAACCTCTGGGCCGGGATTCATGTTCATGCCCGGCAGCATCTGCATCTTCTTCAAACCGGGCCGTTCGCCTACGACGGTCTCATCGCCTGGTACCTGCCGGTGGCGTTCTTCGCGGCGATCTGGATACCGGTGAACTCCGTGTACTGCCTGCGCGCAATCGACGCCCATGAGCGCGAATTCGAGAGCGCAGAATCTCCGGCCGCAGTCCCCGGAGCGAGTGGCGATGAGTACCACCAGCTAACCGCAGGATCCAGCGCGCGCGTCTTGCTCGCAGCGAGCCGGGGCAGCCAAGGGCACGTGGTGCGTTCGGCTCGCCCTTCGTACCGAGCGGCGGAACGCGGATACCGGTGAAGGCCGGGCTGGCGGAAGCGCTCGTCGCGGGGTCCTGGCAGCGATTGAGTTCGGTCGCAGCGACACCTTCCTCAGTGATCTCTTCAAAGCCAGCCCGGCGCACGGCCTATTGGCCTGCTCTTCAACGCCGACCGAGCTCCGCATGCCCTGGTCCTCGGGCTGGGGCGACCTCTTCTGGACCGCGACCGCCAGGCCGGCGAACTACGACCTCTCGGACGACACCATCGATTGGCTCACAACTGTCCGTTGCGTGTTCCTGGTCCGTCGCGACGTCCACCACCGACGCCAGCGTGAACTCGGGTCCTCGTACATCTCCACATGCCACACGAGCGCGCAACCCGCCCCTCCAACCGGCACCGCCACCTATGACGGCACACGCAGCCTATGAACGACGTGCGACAACCAGGGGGCTCGGACCCAGCGAGGAGCCGCATCCGTGGGCATGGTCGTGGGCATGAAATCGCGTTGAGCACAGCAGCCATAGTCGACCAGAGTCGACATCCCCGAGAACAGAGTTCCCTGGTGACGACCACGGTCAACGATGTAGACCGTCCTCCTAAAGCGGGTGTCGGCAGTCCGAATCTGCCCGAGCGCACTTGACAAGGGCACTTGACCTGCGGGTTTACGCGGTACGTAACTCAAGAAGCAACCGCCGCGAAAAAGCGGTGCTCACCAACTTGGGTTCCCTAGGAAGCTCAACTCGGTGGGCTGCAATCGTGGACCAGATTCACGATCGCGATCGATCCGGCGCGGTCGAGGCTCGGTGTCGCCGCCAGGCTCTCAGTTGTCGTCATGACTTCATCGCCTTCACGCTGCTTCCAGCCCGCAATCGAGCAGACCGACAGGCTCTACGCCGAGGATCGCGTTCCGGTGGAGTCTGTTGCCATCTGCCGCCGTCAGCCCCTCTTTGCATACAGCTCGCGGTAGAGCGCGAACAAGGGCTTGGTGAGCGGCACCAGCTTGAGGATGTTGAGACGTTGACGGCCGTCGAGGTTAACGGGGCCGCTCGCCTGCACCTCCCCTTTGGCCACTCCTGCGGCCAGGTTGTACTCGCCACGCCAGAATTGGTCGGCAGTCTCGGCTCGCATCATCAAGGTGATGTCCGGTTCTCCCGGCATTGCGCCGAAGACCACCTGGTACGGCTCGCGCATGATCACGTTCATCACGACGTCCGAGTCGGTGTGGACCACTTTCATGACAAGGTCGCCCGTCTTCAGCTCGGGGCCGTCAGCCGAGTGATCCGCGGCGGCGTCAAACACGCCACCGATGTATCTCTCGACTTCATCAGCGTCGGCGAAGAAGGCCATCTCTGCTCCTCGAAAATGAGAATCAGTTGGGGTGTCGTCTGATCGCGATCCCATGCCCCTGCGATCACCAGGCGAGCGGGCGCCGCTCCGGTGCGCCCGCTCGCCTCATTCACGTGACCGTAAGCCGGCCCCTGAGTGGCCGGAAGAGTAGCTGGTACTCATGAGGAACGGTTCTGTTCAGCGTCATCGGAGCCATCAACGCCCAGCCGCGATATCGCGTCCGATGATCTCTTTCATGATCTCGCTGGTTCCGCCGTAGATGGTTTGCACCCGCCCGTCGATGAACGCCCGCGCGACCGGATACTCGAGCATGTATCCGTACCCGCCATGAAGTTGCACGCATCGATCGACGAGGGTCTTCTGCATCTCGGTGATGTAGAGCTTTCCCTTCGCAGCTTCCACTGCGGTGAGCTCACCGTCGTTGTAGGCGGTCACGCACTTGTCGAGGAACGCCTCGCTGACGCTGAGCTCGGTGGCAAGCTCAGCAAGGACGAACCGAGTGTTCTGAAAGTCCAGCACGGATCCGCCGAACGCCGGACGGTCCCGGCAGTACTGCACGGTGCTTTCGAACACCGCCTGCGCCAACGCCAGCGCACTGGACATGACCCCCAGCCGCTCCCGGGGGAGGTGGGTAATCAGGTGCTTCAATCCGGCACCCGGCACCCCGATCAGGTGATCCGCCGTCACATGAACTGCATCGAAGAACAGTTCCGCGGTGTCCTGCGCGTGCAGCCCGACCTTGTCGAGCTTGCGCCCGCGCTGGAAGCCAGCCATACCGCTCTCCACAGCGAACAGACTGAGCGCTCCGCGTCCGTCGCTCTCCGGCAAATCCGTGCGCGCGGCGACGATGACGAGGTCAGCGAGCATCGCTCCGCTGATGAACGTCTTCTGACCGGACAGCAGCCATTCGTCGCTCCTGCCCGGAACCGGAACGGCTCTCGTTCGGATTCCCCTCAGGTCGCTTCCGGCGCCGGGTTCGGTCATCGCGACAGCGCCCAGAAGCTCGCCTTGCGCAAGCGGCGCAAGCCACCGCTTCTGCTGATCCTCATTCGCCAGGTGAATCAGGTACTGCAGCACCAGATCGTCCTGCACGGTCAGCGAAACGCTGAGCGAGTTCGCACCGATCCGCGCTGCCTCCTCGTTCACGACGACCCGGTATCGGAAATCCGACTCCTCTGCACCGCCGTAGGCGGCCGGCACCGCGAGAGCGTAGATCCCCCTCTCGGCCGCGCGCGCGAAAAGGTCGCGATCGATGCAACCGGCGTTGTCCCACTCTGCCTGCCGCGGCGCAACCTCGCGACGCATGAACTCACGGACGACGGCGCGATAGTCCTCGTGCCGCTCGTCGAACAGGTTTCTACGCATGGTCGGAGATCTCGACCTCGATGGCGCCAAGGCGGTCGAACTCAGCTCGGAAGCGGTCGCCGACGGCCATCGGGACGGCCGCATGGAGAGCCCCGGTCATGACTAGATGCCCCGGCAGGAGGCTGATACCTCGTTCCCCGAGGACGTTCGCCAACCACGCGACGACAGCGATGGGGTCGCCGAGGGCGGCCGCGCCGGCTCCGGTGTCGATCACCTCGCCATTACGCGACAGCACCATGCCGATCAGGCGGGTGTCGATCCCCTCCAGTGAGATGGGTGTATCCGCTGCTGCGTACGCTCCGTTTGACGCGAGGTCGGCGACAGTGTCGGCCAGATTGATACGCCAGTCCGCGATCCGAGAGTCGACGATCTCGATCGAGGCGACAGCTCCGGCGATCGCGGCGAGGGCATCCTCCCTCGTCACGCCGGGACCCGCCAGCGGTTCCCCCATGACGAAGCTGATCTCCGCTTCGAGCTTCGGAGCGATGAACCGCTCGATAGGGATGGCAGCTCCATTGCCGTACCGCGTCGACGAGAGCACCGGACCGAAATCCGGGCAGTCGACACCGATCAATCGCTGCATCGCCTTCGAGGTCAGCCCGACCTTGTACCCGACGACCTCGTCGCCGTCGGCGAGCAACAGAGGGATGAGCGCCTGTTGAACCGCGTAGCCGTCGTCGATCGTGAGATGCGGTTCGGTATCGGTGAACGGTGCAATCGGCGTCCGGGTGCGTCGAGCGTCGTACAGCGCCTGTGCCTTCGTCGCCACGGACCCGGTCACGACACTCGTCGGCTCAGCCAAATGCCCGCTCCTTAGCCATCTGGATCGCGACGTCGATGATCATGTCCTCCTGGCCGCCGACGTAGCCGAGTTCGCCGCAGCGCCGGAGAATCTCGTGCGCCGGTACCTTGTACCGCTCTCCCGCCCTCTCGGCGTGGAGGAGGAACGACGAGTAGACGCCCGCCCAGCCCTGCACGATCGCGTTGCGATCCATCTTCGGCCAGCGCGGCAGATAGGGACGCACCACCTCCTCGGCGGCGTCGAGCAGCCCGGACACGTCCAGCCCGGTGTCGACACCGAGCCGGTCGAACACCGCGGCGAGCACCTCCGTGGGTGAGTTGCCGGAACCTGCGCCCAGCGCGCACAGCGAGCCATCGACGTAGCGGACGCCGACCTCATAGCCGATGACCGAGTTGGCCACGCCGAAGCTCAGATTCTGATGGCCGTGGTAGCCGACCCAGGCCTCGTCACCGACCTCGGCCACCAACGCCTCGAAGCGGGCTCGCGCATCGGCCAGCAGCAACGCGCCGGCAGAGTCCGTGACGTACGGCGCCTGGCATCCGGCATCGACCATGATCCGAGCCTGACGGGCCAGGTTCTCGGGCGTGGTCTTGTGCGCCATCATCAGGAAGCCACAGGTTTCCATGCCCAGATCGCGGGCGGCGGCAAAGTGCTGGGGCGACACGTCGGCCTCGGTGCAATGGGTCGCCACCCGGACCATGTCAGCGCCGGCGTCGCGGGCTCGCTTGATGTCCTCCACCGTGCCGATACCGGGGACCAACAGCACCGCGATCTTGGCGTTGCGGGCCTCCTCGCGGGCGGCAGCGATCAACGTCATCTCGTCGGTAAGGCTGAAGCCGTAGTTGAAGCTGGACCCCCCGAGGCCGTCGCCATGGGTGACCTCAATAACCTCCACACCGGCTGCGTCCAGAGCCCTCACGGTGTCGCGGACCTGGCCCTCGGTGAACTGGTGGGCCATGGCGTGGCTGCCATCGCGCAGCGTGGTGTCGATGATGCGCACATCGTGTGTCAGCGGTGGCTTCATCCCCGGCTCGCTTCCACGCGCTGGCTCATCCTTGAGGCCGCCATCAGCTCGCCGACCCGAGCGGCCGCCGCGGTCATGATGTCCAGGTTGCCGGCGTACTCCGGCAGGTAGTCGCCGTTGCCCTTGACCTCGAGGAAGATCGCGACCCGGCCGTTGTTCTCCCAATCGGTGCGGGGCTCGTCGAACTGCGGCTCGGCACGCAACGTGTACCCGGGCACGTACTGGCGCACTTCGTCGGCCATCTCGTGGATCGAGCCGGCGATCGCGTCCCGGTCGGCATCCGGCCCGATCATGCAGAACACCGTGTCGCGCATGATCATGGGCGGTTCGACGGGGTTGAGGATGATAATCGCCTTACCGCGCTCTGCGCCCCCCACCTCGGCCACCGCGCTGCCGGTCGTGTGGGTGAACTCGTCGATGTTCGCCCGCGTGCCCGGCCCTGCACTTCGCGAGGAGATGGACGCGATGATCTCGGCGTAAGGGACGGCAGTGACCCGTGAGACGGCGTGCACCATCGGGATGGTTGCTTGACCGCCACAGGTGATCATCGAGACGTTCGGGGCGTCCAGATGATCCCGGAGGTTGACCGGCGGGCACACCATCGGGCCTAGGTGCGCCGGCGTGAGATCAACGGCTTGAATGCCTGCCTCGGCGTATCGCGGCGCGTGGGCCGCATGCGCCTTCGCAGAGGTGGCCTCGAACACCAGCTCCGGCAGCGGATCCTGGCGCAGCAGCCACTCGACCCCCTCGGCTGAGGCCGCGACGCCGGCGGTCCGTGCCCGAGCCAGGCCGTCGGACTCGACCACGCCGACCATGTAGCGAACATCGATCACGCCGCCCCGCTGCAGCTTGGCCAGAAGATCGGTCCCGATGTTGCCCGGGCCGACGATCGCGGCCGTCACGGAATCTGACGATGCAGGAGTCATGATCAGAGCACGACGTTCTCGAGGCCGCGGTGGCCCCACACGTCCCCATCGACCCACTCCGACACCGACCAGTTGCTGGGGTCGATCAACCGCGCGCCGGTGCCGTACTCGACCTCCACACCGCTGGGCGATCGCATGTAGAACGAGACCATCTCGTCGTTGCGATGCCGGCCGAGAGAGAGCGTGATCGGGGTCTTTGCCTCCTCGGCCCGGTCGAGCCCGCGTCCCACCGTGTCGAGCGAGTCGACCTCCAGCATGATGTGGTGACACATGGAGAACGGGCCCTTGGCCAGCGCCAGGGAGTGGTGCCGTGGGTTGCAATGCATGAACGTGATGTCGATGGGGCCCAGCGTTGCGTACTCCGACACACCGAACCCGAGGAGCTCGGAGTAGAAGTCCCGGCACGGTTCATACGTGTCCGGTCCGGTGACCAGAACCACGTGCCCAAACCCCAGATCGCCGGTCGTACCGGTGACGAAACTCGACCCCTGAGGGGACACGAAGCTGTAGTCGAGCACGGGCCGCACATAGAGCTCGACACGCACACCCGCCGGGTCCGCGAGGACCGCCATCTCGCCGACCCCACGCGCTGCCTTGTCCTCGACACTTGCGAGTTCAACAGCGACGCCGGCTTCTTCAACTCCGCAACTGCATCACGCAGCGCGGCCGAGTTGGGCAACTCTAAGCCGATGTAACCGAATCCATCCTGCTCGGCGCGCTCGACAAAGATCCGAGACCGGTAGTCATCCATCTTCAGACACAACCGGTGGTCGTCAGTACCCGGCGCCACCTGCAGACCGAGCACGTCGGTGGCGAACGTCCGCCACGCATCGACGTCTGCGGCTCGTAACCCGACGTAGCCAACGGTTCTCGTCCTCATGCTTCACCATTCCTTGTCATGCCACGCTTGCTGTTGTGTCGGTCAGTGATCGGGACGAACTGTGATGTGGATCGGGTCAGGGGCGCCCTCACCACCGAGGGTTTCGAGTGCCTCCGCAACCTCACCAAGGCCGTAGGAGTGCGTGCACATCGCTTGGAAGTCGTACTTCGTCGACTCTAGCAATCTGATGGCTGCGCTAACGGAGCGGGCGTCGTGACTGAAGGCACCGATGATCGTCAGTCCGTTCATCACCGCGGTGTCCAACACAAAGTTCTCCACCGCTCGGCCCTCACGGAACCCGCCGACGAGGACGCGGCCGTTGAACGCCGCTACCGCCAGTGCCGTTTGGGCCGCGCGCAACGCCCCAGCTGTCGCATCCACGACTACTTCGCACATGGCCCCGCCGGTGATCTCCTTCACCCGGGCGACGACGTCCTCCTCGTCCGCGACGATGATGTGGTCGGCGCCCAGACGACGAGCCACGTCGAGCCGAAGGCTGTCCTTGGAGGTGCCGGCCACGATCACCGAAGAGGCTCCGGCCTCCTTGGCGGCGATGAGGCAACCGGTAGACCCGCTGTCCCGGGCCCTGGACGAACACGGAGTCGCCCACCGACGCCCCGCCGAGGTGCTGGACCCACCGGATGCCGTTGGAAACCGGGATGAAGAGCGGAGCGACGTCAGTCCGGAATGTCCTCGCCGATCCGGTGCACCACGGAATTCGGATGCAGGTACATGACGTTGGCGAAGCCTCCCCAGAGGTGGGGAGCCAGTTCCACATCGACCAACCCGTAACGCCGCCCACCGGTACCGTGCAGACCGTCACACATCGCGTAATGGCCGGATCGGCACAGCCGGCAGAAACCGCAGGGAATGCACTCCTCGACGACCACCCGGTCCCCCGAGCTGACGCCCCAGCGCTGCGCGGCGAGCGAACCGATGTCGATGATCCGGCCGACCACCTCGTGGCCGAGGACGATCGAAGGAATGTCGAAGGAAGTTCGCCGATGTACGGAGCCCAGTCACTGCCACAGATGCCGGTGGCCTCCACGCTCAGCAAGGCGTCGTTGTCTTCTACGGAGGGCACGTCGAACTCGCGCACCTGGATATCGCGGGGCTTTCTCAGCACCGCTGCGTAAGCGTCGATGACTATCACCTCACCTTCCGTGAACCAGACCGTGTCAGCGGCGGACCTGGCGGTCAGAGCAGGAAAGTCAGGTTGTCGATGTAATGGTCGCGATTGATCAGCACGATCTTCTTCTCGGCCACTCGCAGGCCGTCGTCGGTTCTCCTCAGAACCATCGTGCAGCGACCCGGGAACACCGTGAGCTTGGCAACCCGGGACTCGTAGACGACCACGTTGTACGCCACCGACACGCAGGCGTCGTCCGGACTGTCCCCGACCTCGACGCGCGAGAGGATGTGGCAGGTGCGCGATATCGGTTCCTGGGCGAACTGCCGTCCGCTCTGCAGTCGCTCGACGCGGAGGCGCCGCGCGGTATCGTCGTCGTAGATTATGGAGATCTCCGCCATCGGATCGGCGTCGGCACCGCTCTCGCCCGGGATCCAGTACATCGCGTCCGCGGTGTACAGGTCGAGCCAGGCATCGAGCGATCGCTCATCGAGCAAGAGCGCCTCGTGGTGAACGAAGTCGTGCGGAGACCACTTCCATGACTCCGTCGCACTGACCGCCGGCACGTCGACGTCCGTCATTCCGACCACTCCTCACAAAGAACTCGGCGCCACATCAGGAGTACTGGGCCTTGCCCAGCAGCGTCGACCACTGGTTGTAGAAGGCACGCTGTGGAATCTCGTCGCTGATGTGTCCGCGCAGAACACCGCCTTCGAGGGTGTCCTCCATCCCCATCCCGCGAAGGAAGTACAGCCACTGCGCGGGCGCGGCCTGCAGCCCTTCCTGCACGCGCCGGAACATCTCGATGTCGTCCGGCGCGCCGCCCCCGGCGGGACCGTAGAAGGACTCGTGGGCGCGCAACCGCCCGACGTTGACCTCGGCCGGCACGCCCTCCAGGAGCGTCGCCGTGAGCTCGACGTCCGTTCTGCCGACCGAGCGAGGACGGACGATGCGGATCTGGCAACCGATGACGAGCAGGTTGGGGAACACCGCCAGGTTGAAGCCCGTTCCGCCGCCACTGCGGAGGACTTCTTCGGCACGTTCCTCGCCGAGCCTCGCCACCAGCTTCGCTCGATACTCCGGGCTGCCGGCCATGAAGCTGAGCTGGCCTGCGTTCTCCAGGAGCCACGGCCTCATGTCCAGGGCGGAGTGGCCATTGCCGAGGTCGAGCGCGAAGTTCGGTGAGTCCTGCCGGAACATGCTGCGCATGAGGGGATTCGCCTGGGCGAGGAACGAGGCGTGGGTGAAGGCCGGGTGGTAGCCATCGACGCCGTTCTCCATCTGGAGCTTCCAGTTGCCGTCGTAGCCGTAGCGATGGGTGCCGCCGCTGGCCGTGATGGCGCCCTCAGGGGAGAGGTCGACGAACAGGTCGATGAACTCCGCAGCTCCGGCGAGGTGTTCGCGAAGGGGCGGCACGTCCGCGGTCAGGCTCGCGAAGACGAACCCCCGGTACGACTCGACCTTCGCTGCCTTCTGCAGACCGAAGTTGTCGATCTGGAAGTGCTCCGGAGCCAGCCGCTCCCGCAGGGGCACCCCGGACAGCCGTCCGTCCGTTCGATAGGTCCAGCCGTGATACGCACAACTGAACGTGCGCGTGTTACCTGCCCAGTCCTGGCACACCGTCGCGGCGCGGTGTGCGCACCGGTTCATCAGCACCTGGACGATGCCCTCCTGATCGCGGACGACGATCACCGGGATCTGGCCGATCTCCGAGCGGCGGAAGTCGCCGGGGTTCGGGATCTCACTCTCGTGAATCAAAAAGACCCAGGTGCGCCCGAAGATCTTGTCGAGCTCCTCCTGGAAGACCTCTTCGCTCAAGTAGATCTCGCGCTGAACGCGGCCGTCATCGACGAGCAGCGTGTGATCCGATGCATGACCGTTGCGCAAAGCCAGCGTCATCGCAGTGCCTCCTTGATGTGTTGCGCTACGTCGTTGCTCGTCAGCTCGGGCGGTACGCGATTTCCATCCGCTTGTAGCCCCCGAGGAAGTTGGAGCGCATCTTCTCGGGGGGCCTGACGAACTCGATCTCCTTCACCTTCTTCGAGCAGATAGGTGAAGAAGCAGCTCATCTGGAGCCTCGCGAGGTGGGCCCCGAGGCAGAAGTGTTCGCCGTACCCGAAGCCGACGTGCTCGTTCGGGCTGCGGTCGATGCGGAAGTCAAATGCGTTCGTGAACGCGTCCTCGTCGCGGTTGCCCGACAGGTACCACAGCGCCAGCTTGTCGCCCTCGCGAATCGTGCGGCCACGCATCTCGACGTCCTCGGTCGCAACGCGCATGAAGTGGACGACCGGCGTCACCCAGCGGATCATCTCCTCGATGGCCGGGTTCATGAGGCTGTTGTTCTCGGCGAGGCCGCGGTACTGGGACGGGTGTTCGATCAACGCCGCGGTTCCGCCGGTCAGGCTGGTCCTGGTGGTCTCGTTGCCCGCCACGACGACGAGGAAGCAGTACGTCACGAACACGTCGGCCTCGAGGCCCGCGTTCACCAGGACCGTGATGAGGTCGTCGTCCTGGCAGCCGTTCTCAATCTTGCTTCCGGCCAGCGCGGCGAAGTACGCCGCCATCTCGATCCGAGCTTCCGTGGCGCGCTCGATCCCGAGCTTGAACGCATCCGAGGTCGGATCCAGCAACTCAGGGTTGAATTCCGGGTCGTTCGATCCGACCGCTCGATTCTGCAGATCGAAGATCAGGCCCCAGTCGGAGCGGGGAATCCCGAACAACGAGCAGATCGTGTGCATGGGAAGAATCGAGGTGACGTCGCCGACGAACTCGCAGCTGTCGCGCTGCAGCATGTCGTCGACGAGTTCACGGCAGGTCGAGTCGATCGCAGACTGCAACGAGCGCACCAGCGCCGGGCGGAATCTGCCGGCCGTGATCTTGCGCAGCGCCGTGTGGTCGGGCGGGTCCGTCGTGAGGAGGTTCGGCGGGAGCTCCTCCCCCATGCTGTCGCCCAGCTGGACGCCCCGGGTCGAGGTGAAGAGCTTGGGATCCCGCGAGATCGAACGGATGTCGTCCCACTTGGTGACCGACCAGAACGGCTCCTGGCCCGACTCCGACTCGTGCCAGTACAGCGGTGCGCGCTCGCGCAGCGCCCGGAACGCTTCGTGCACCTTGCCCGTCTGGAACAGGTCGAAGTCGTACAGGTCGATCGCGGCGAGTTCGTCGTCCGACTCAGTGTTCCTGCTCACCTGACGTCCCTTTCAGTTATTTAGCCGCGGTGGTGTCGTTGACCCGGCGATCAGACCGACAGGAAATCTTTGAGCAGGCGGTTGAACTCGCGCTCGCGCTCGATCATCACCCAGTGACCACAACGCGGGAACACGTGCATCTCGCTGTTCTTGATGCCTTCCAGGTACTTGAGGCCGGCCCAGAGCGGGATGAATCTGTCCTCCCGGCCCCAGAGCAGGAACGTGCGTGCCGTGATCTTCGACAGCTGGTCCGTGAGGTCTTCGATCGCGTCCGGGTCACCGAAGAGCGTGCGCTGTGCGGCGATCATGTCCGGCCGCAAAGCCAGCGAGATCCGCTCTTCGAGTTCGTTCTTCGGCACGCCGTCGAAGTCGTAGACAAACAGCGACAGCAGGTGCTCGACCGCTTCTCTCGTTGGTTCCTGGAGGAACTTCGCGAGCGCCACGATTCCGTCGCCCAATAGTTCAGGCTTCGAGCGGTCGAACGAGACGGTCCCACCGCCACCCATGATGACGAGGTTCTCGACGTACTCCGGATAGTTGATGGCGAACTTCGCGCAGCTGGCGCCGCCGAGAGAGTTCCCCACCAGCGTCACGCGGTCGATGCCGAGGCTGTCGAGGAAATTCCGGAGCACGCCTGCGAAGTACTCCATCCTCGAGCCATTGACCTGTTCCGGACGGTCCGACTTCCCGAATAGCGGCAGATCGATCAGCAGGCAGCGGTACTCCGGCGCCATCACCTGCAGAGATCGGCTGAAGTTGCTCCAGCCCGTTGCCCCCGGACCGCCGCCGTGCACGTAGAGCAGCGGCAGTCCATCACCGGCCTCGTTGTAGTGAATCCGAAGATCACCGGCGTTCGTGTACTTGCTCGTCTCTTGCTCGGTGTAAGCCACCGCCACCGCCTTGGTCAGAAAAGGTCTTCGGCCTGAACCCAGGAAGCGAGATCCGGTGCGGCCGCAGCTCCGATGTCCGCATGGAATCAGCGCTCTGGCGCCCCGGGAAGAGTGCTCGGTACTCACGCGGCCCCGCGGTGTTACGCACACTCAGAAGCGGATGACGCCCCGGATGTTCTTGCCGTCGTGCATGTCCTGATACCCCTGGTTGATCTCGTCCAGGGAGTACTCGGCGGTCACCAGTTCGTCGAGCTTGAGGTGCCCGGCCCGATACATCTCCAGCAGCCGCGGGATGTCCGCCTTCGGATTGGACGAGCCGAACAACGAGCCCTTGAGCGTCTTCTCGAACAGGGTCAGCTGGCTGATCGCGATCGGCACACCAACCTCGGTCAGATCGCCCAGGCCTGTCACCACCACGGTTCCCTGCTTTCTGACGGCATTGAAGGCCTCGGCCACGTGCTCGCCGCTGGTAACCCCGACGGACACGATGGCCACGTCCGCGCCCTGACCCCCGGTGAAGTCATGAGCGATCCGCAGCGCGTCGTCCATGTTCGCTGCCGAGTGCGTGGCTCCCATGGACTCGGCGGTCTCCCGTTTGAACTCGACCGGGTCCACGGCGATGATGTTGGAGGCCCCGGCGTGCGCGGCGCCCTGGACGGCGTTGATGCCGATCCCACCGACTCCCATGATGATCACGGTGTCGCCCGGCCGGACGCCCCCGGTGTTGACCGCCGACCCCCACCCGGTGCCCACCGAGCAGCCCAGCAGGCAGGCTTTGTCCAGGGGGGTGTCGTCGGCGACCTTGATGGCCGAGTCGACAGCCACGGTGGTGTATTCAGAGAACGTAGAGATGCCCAGGGCCTGGCCGACCGGAGTCCCGTCCTCCAGGTGCAGACGGAAGCTGGTCGGGTCATCCCAGCGGGAGCCGACCAGCAGCGTCGCGCCCAGGTCGCACAGGTTCTGATGCCCCGTCGCGCACCAGCGGCAGTTCCCACACGAGGGCAGGAACGAGAAGACCACCTTGTCGCCCACGTGAAATCCAGGGGTGTGCGGGCCGACCGACTCCACGATCCCCGCGCCCTCATGACCGCAGCACATCGGGTAGGTCGCCACCGGCATGTCCCCGGTGGCGACGTGGTCGTCGGAGTGACACAGTCCGCTGGCCACGAGTCGGACCCGGATCTCCCCCTGGCGTGGGTCGTCGACCTGCAGGTTCACGATCTCGAACGGGCCCGGCGCTTTGGTGATCACAGCACCGCGACTGGTGATGGGCATGACCTCTCCCTACAGTGTGACGGGTTTCAGCGTGAGGGGCTGAGATAGCGCTCACGGATGCGGCGTTTGAAGAGCTTGCCGGACTCATCCCGGGGAAGATCGCGATCGATGACGATGGTCTTCGGCACCTTGTAGCCCGCGAGATTCGCGCGCACCTGCGCTCGGATGTCGTCCTCCGTCAGGCCGCACGCCGGGTCGGTGTCGACGTGAGCCACCAACACCTCTCCCATCTCGGCGTCAGGAACACCAAAGACGGCCGCGTCGCGAACACCGGGCACATTGGCCAGGAAGTTCTCGATCTCCACGGGGTAGATGTTGACGCCGGCGGAGATCACCATGTCGCTGATGCGATCCGTCAGGTAGAGGAATCCGTCCTCGTCGAGACGGCCCCCGTCGCCGATGCTCACATACCCGCCGCGATCGATCTGCCTGCGCTTCTCGTCATCCCCGATGTAGGTGAAGTCGGGCCAGCCGAAGCCGGCATCGAGAAAGACTTCCCCAGAGACGCCACGGGGTGCCTCGCTACCGTCCTCCCGATAGATCTTGAGATCGCATCCGGGCAGCAGCCGCCCAACGGTGCCGGGATGCGCCAGCCATTCATGGCTGTCGCACGCAACGATGCACCCCGTTTCGCTTCCGCCGTAGTACTCGTGGAGGATCGGCCCCCACCAGTCGATCATCTGCCGCTTCACCTCGGGTGGGCATGGGGCCGCTGCGTGCACCACGGCCTGCAGCGAGGACAAGTCGTAGGCCTGTCGACTCTCCGCCGGCAGTTGCAGAAGCCGAACGAACATGGTTGGCACGACCTGGGTGTGGCCGATCCGGTGGCGTTCGATCGTGGCGAGAAATTCCTCGGGCGAGAACTTGGGCATGATCGTCAGCGCGCGGCCCGCGGCGGCCGCGAACATCGCGTGAGCATTGGGAGCAGAGTGATAGAGGGGCGCCGGCACCATGGTGGACAGACCAGCCTTCAACCCGAAGGCGGAGAACAGACGCTCCATCACAACGGCCCGCTGCTCCGGTCCCACCGGCTGACGCAGGATCCCCTTGGGTTTTCCTGTGGTCCCGGAGGTGTAGATGACCCCCAGCGGCGCGTCCACCGCTCCCGGGTTCGGTCCGTTCTGCGTGGCAATCCACTCTTCGAGCTCGACGTCGCCAGGTTTGCCGTTCTCGACGGGGAGCCTGTAGGCAGTTGCCAGAGCCTCGGTCAGTTCGACCTGGACGATCGGGATTCCGTCGGGCACTGCAGCACGGACCGTCGGGATCATGTCGCTGTGCGCGAAGACCGCTGCCGCTTCACAGTCGGCCACCAGATACGCGAGCTCCGACTGCTTCCAGTGCCAGTTCACCGGTACCGGTACGGCACCTAGTCGCGCGATCGCCATGCCGATCTCGACGAACTCGATCTCGTTGCGAAGCAGAACTGCGACTCGGTCACCCTGGCTGATTCCCAGGTCGCGAAGGCCCAGCGCGATCCGCCCGGCGCGGTCGTGAATCTCTGGGTACGACCGGTGTCGTTGTCCACAGGTGATGCCCGGCGTCGACAACTGATGCCTCCTACGCTGACGCGAGGGGTTCGGTAACGATGGGAGCCCGCTCGAGCACCTGCACCCGCCCGGTGTTGCCGTCGACCCGGCAGAAGTCACCCGTCTTCAGGAACCTGGTGCCGTGCTTGGTGCCCACGACGCACGGGATGCCGAGCTCGCGCGCTACGACGGCGGCGTGGCTCATCACTCCACCCACGTCCGTGACGAGAGCGGCCGCAAGGAACATGACCGATACCCATCCCGGGTCGGTGACGCCCGCCACCAGGATGTCGCCGGGATCCACATCGGTCTCGCCGGGGTGGTTCAGCACCTTCACATGACCCTCGACAATTCCCACGCTGCCGGCGACCCCATCGAGAAAGGTTTCGTCCACCGAATCGAGAGCTTCCGTGGTCCTGATCGGCTCGGGGGGGCCGGTGAACGTGACGGGCAGCGCCAGGTCCCGGTACGACTCGTACTCTTCGCGGCGGGCCGCGATGAGCGCTCGCTTGTCGTTCCAGTCGGACGCGCGAATCTCGTCGGCCGTCAGGAAGAAGACGTCCGAAGAGTCGTGGAGCTTGCCCTCGGTTTCGAGACACTCACCGAGGCGTCTCGCTGCCGCGCGTGACACGTCGAGGCTCTGCAGGTACGCCGCCTTGGCGACGCCACGCATCGGAATGATCTTCTTCGCCGCCGCCAGAAGGAGCTTGGCGGCAGGGCGCCGGCTTGCGGACAGCCCCTCGAGCAGCACGCGCTCCTGGCGCTCTCTTTCCGCACTCCTGGCGGCCTCGGCGATGTGAGGATCGAGATGGTCCGGCAGATTCTTGTAGCCCTGGACGATCTCGAGCAGGGGGGCAGGATCCTCGCGCCAGGAACGAGACGAGAGCTCACCTTCCTGAGGACCGTGATACCCGTGATTCGCGATCACGGCGTCCAACGAGAGATGACCCCGAGCGCAGGCCCACAGGTCGAGGACCATCTGGGTCTCGTCGTGCCCGCCGTAGCCGGCAGTAATCCCGGAGTCAGCCCCGGTCTTCTCGCACAGACGCGTCAACTGATCCACCACCGGCGACACCATCGTCAGGGCGTTGACCCCCTGCAGGTAGAGGTTCCACTCCCACTTCTCGACGGCCGCCACGAAGCGCATCCGCGCCTCGTCGCGGTTGGAGCTGCGGATGGTGGCGAGTTCCGATTGCGCCCAGCGCGAAGTTTCGCTGCGCGCGTTGCGTAGCTTGCGTGGCCACGACAGCCACGTTGCCGGCAGCTTCACCGCGACCAGGGGGTAGTACTGCGGCTCCGCTTTGCCTTCCAGACCGGGAGGGACCACACCGAAGAACCCCTGCGCCACCGCAGCCCCGCTCGTACCTGGCATGCGATCCCCCAGGCCTACGAAGTGATCCGCGCGAAACGCGGCCCGCCCGTAGAACATCCGCATGATCCAGTCCTCAGGCCGCGGCGGGACTTCGGCCTGCTTGCTGGTCATTGCTCCGATGGTCCTGGACACATTGCGGATGACGCGCTCGGACATCGGAACCCAGCACGTCGCACTCAGCGGAGTGTGGAGACCCGGAATGGTCTCGCCGATGTTCGTGGTCGTCCAGAAGGTGTCCGGGGCGGAGGTCCCGTGCAAGGGACTCGGAGGATGCGCGTTCACGGATTCGCCCTACCTAGATCGTGATGGGCTGGGTCTTGCGCCACATCCGGTGGTAGTGGCGGAAGAGGCTGTAGCAGTGCGCCTCGCCCTGCGCCTTCACACCGTCGAACTCCCACTCCGCCAGCGACCAGAAGTCCAGCCACTCGACGTAGCAGGGCCACTTCAAGAGGTTCTTGGTACGTCCCGTGGCCTGCAGCCTGCGTCCCAAGCTGTCGACGGCATCGATGTGTTCGACGAGAGGCCGTCCGTCGGGGCCACGTTCGGACCGACGTGTTCCAGATACGAGGTCCGCCTGTACGCCGTCCTTCGTGTACCAACCCCCGACGACGCTGTCGACGACGCCCTCGATGGGGTCCTCTTCCCAGCCCTTGTCAGGAACGCAGTAGGCCTGGAAGTTGTGGGACTCCGAGGCCGCAGCCCAAGGCCAGGAAGCACGTACGGCGCCCTTGATCGTCCGCGCGCCCCACGAGTGATCGCGCAGTGCGAAGGTGTCGACCTCGATTCGCTCGCCCTCGTAGTCCAGCCAGCCCTTGAGGGTCCCGATGTGCTCGAAGTGCCGAGCTCTCGGACCGTCGATCCAGCCCTGAATCCCGATGTTGTGCTCGTTTGGCTTCTCTTTCCGAGGCTTGAGTTCGTGCGGCGGCATGAACGAGGTCCACACGAGGTCAAGGGCGAGACCTCGGCGGTCGAACGTGATCCGGTACGACTTGCCCAGCTCGATCGGCTTCCAGGTCATGCTGTTCTGGAGCGTGCAGTCGAACATGTCGGCGCCCTCAGGCAGGGGCATCTTCTGGTTCCACTCGTGGAAGAGGCAGTCGTAGATGTTCTCTCCGACTCCGTCCCAGCCGTTCCACAGCGCGACCCCGCCGGCGGAGTGGTTCATGTTCGGGCGGTGGTAGACGTAGAGATAGCCGCTCAGGTTCCGCTCGGGGATCCCGAAGCAGATGATCGCGCTCTCGTTCCAGTAGGGGTCATCGGTCCTCTCGTGGAACCGATCGTCCTCCGGCGTGACGGGAGGGTGGACATTCGTCTGCTCCACCTGCTGCGTCATTGTCATTCGCTGTCTCCGATCTGGCTCTCGTAGTCAGCTAGAGCCGATTGCGCGGAATCACTCCACGGCCGGTTGATTCGGTACGAGTCAAAGTCAGGAGCCCAAAACTGTCAGGAGTAGGGGTTACTCAATGCTCGAAGCAGCCGCCGCACCCGCTGGGCCCGGCCTGACGCGGGCTCACTTGTTCGGCGGTGTCTGCGGAGGCACATGTCCAGGGACCAAGTAGGACATCGCGGCCAGTCCCTGGAGGATCAGGTCCAACCACCGACGCTCGCGTGGTTCGGATCGCACTAGCTCGCTCCCACCAGCGCTGCCTCGGTTTCGAGATCCTTCGCAGCCGTGGCGAAGCGCAGGACGGACTCGTTGACCACGTCGGGACGCTGGTACTCGACACCGGCGGTGCACACCCACGCGGACAGTCCGTAGCCGACGCCCTGGCGATATCGCAGCCACGCTTCATCCCAGGGCGGGGCTGCGCCGCCGGCCGCGCCGAGCGCCGCAAGGTATCCAGCCAGGAGATCGCGTTCGTTCGCCCGACGGCGCTCGACATCCAGCGCGCTGACGAGGAAGTAGGCGATGTCGAAGGCCCAGTTCCCTTCCCGGACCACCTGCCAATCGAGGAATCCGATCGAGCCCTCCGGGAGGGAGTAGGTGTTCCCGATGTGAGGGTCGGCGTGCAGCAGGGTGAACGGCCCGCGGCGTGCCGAGGCGACCGCCTGACCGGCCAGCTGTGTGAGCCGGCGCCAGTTCCGCAGGTTCGCGGGGAGCATCTCGGCGACGTGCTCGGCCTTCTTGAGCGCTGCGCGGTTCCCCAAGGAGACGGCCACGGTCCAGCCCGGGGAGAACCGAAATTTCGGAATCCAGGCCAGGTCGGGGTGAGAGCTCGGGGTCATGCCCCAGAACTGACCGTGGAAGCGCGCGAGACCTTGCAGGCCGGATTCCACTGTTTCCAGCGGGAGAAGCTGCGTGGCGTCGTTGGGCTTCGCCGAACGGTCTTCGAGGTTCTCGAAAACAATGACGGACTGCAGTCGACGAGAGTCGGTGCCGGTGGCGTAGACGCGCGGTGTCTCGAGGGGCAAGGCATGCTCCGCGAGGCGCGCTTCCCTGTACAGCATGCCGAGCATCCCGAGGAAGAGCCGGTGGTCCAGTGACCCCTGAACCTTGACAAATACCGACGCTGGCCCGCGCCCGGCCGAGTAGTCGAGAGCCAGCTTGACGCGCGTGGTCGTGCCTTTGTCCACCTGCTTGACGTCGACGCGCGACACCACGACGTCCGGGTGCCACCCCGATATGGCAGAGGTCATCCATTCGGGCGTAAAGCCCTGAAGCTGGCGAGGGGGATCGAGCCGCTGAACCGTTGGCAGCTTGGGCATGGCTCATTTTGCGGGCCGGCCCGAGGCTTGACATGAGTAACCGCTACTGCCGGTTGGCGCTCGTCTACTCCATTTCGATTGCTGGGCTTTCTGCTCGTTGTCACCTCGTCCGACCGGGGGTACTGTCCCCGTTCGGAACATGATGGCGAATGGTCGCAGCATGAGAGATGGGCAGACCACAATGCCTGAACGCAGTCAGGCCGCGCTGGTATGGGCGTCGCTGATCTTGAGCACCATCTACGGTTTCGCGTTGATTCTTTTGATGCAAGTGCTGCCACCGCCGGACGCGGATCAAACGGCCACAGAGGTGGCTGCCTTCTATACGGAGCACGCCGAACAGGTCAGGTTGGGCGCCGTCATTTGTTCCTGGACCGCGGCCACAATTTTTCCCCTATGGTTCGTCATCGGTGTTCAAATCAGACGGCTGGAGGGCGAGCGGGCAATCTGGGGACCTTTGACCATGGTGTCCGGCGGCCTGTTGACCATTTTCCTTGTCTTTCCACCCATCTTCTTCGGCGCCGCCGCTTTCTCGCCGGAGCGCGATCCGGACATTACCAAGGCTCTTCACGAAATCGGCGTGCTGATACTGGTGTCCACCGATCAGTATTTCGTATTCGCGTGGGTCGCGCTGGTGGTGGCATGCTTCATCCCAACCCAGCTCGCGCATTCCCCTTTTCCGCGCTGGTTCGGCTACGTCAACATCTGGTTCATCCTCATCGCCGAGATGGGCGCGATCTGTTACTACTTCAAGACCGGTCCGTTCGCGTGGAATGGTCTCTTCCCCTTCTGGATTCCCTTCGCCGCGTTCGGCCTGTGGATTCCGGTGATCTCGTACCTACTCCTCCGCGCACTTAAAGCGCAGGCCAGAGCACTGACGACGTGGGAAGCGCACGAGCCCCAGACCGCCGTGGGCGGACCCCGCTGACCGGTCGCGTCCGGCGCCACCGGAACCGCGAGGGTCCCTCCCGTTGTGAGCCGGGAGGGGCTCTCGCTCAAGGTGTCGTCAATTTCGCCCGATATCTCGCGCACGAAGCAGAGTAAGGGAGATCACGCATGCGCCGAGCACAAGAGCGCCAGTCATACAAGGTCATTCAATGGGCAACCGGAGGGGTGGGCGCACCCTCACTCCGCGCCATTATCGAGCGGAACGACCTGGAACTGGCCGGCGTCTGGGTCAGCAGCGACACCAAGGCAGGAAAGGATGCCGGTGAGCTTTGCGGCATGCCGCCCACGGGCATTCTCGCGACCACGGACGCGGCGTCCCTGTTGACGTTGGACGCCGACTGCGTCAGCTACACCGCGACAGACATCGATCGCGAAGCCGAGGTCTATGACGACTTCTGCGCCATCCTGGCTGCGGGCTTCGACATCGTCGCGGCAGCTCCGATTCCCATCTTTCACCCCAGCACTGGCGAGCCCGAGGTGATTTCCCGAATCAGGGCTGCCTGCGAGCAAGGCCAGAGCACGCTTTACATCACCGGAATTCATCCGGGCGCAGCGAGCGACTCCATCGTGGGTGCAGTGAGCAGCCTGTCCGGGGCGATCGATTGCATCCATATCTCTGAGCGTCTCAACCTGGGGGACTACGACTCAAGATGGCTTGTAGCCTTTGGCTTCGGAATGACAGAGGAAGAGGACAGCCAGCAGTGGCGGCCTGAAATGGCAGCCTACTACTGGGGATCCATTCGCCGTTTCCTCACCGAAACGTACAAGCTGGCCGTCGACGACGTTCGCGTTATCCGTAAGACGTTCCTTACTCCAGACTCCTTCTCGACCGGGAGCGGTTTGAAAATCACCGAAGGCACCATCTGCGGCATTCACATCGAACAACACGTCATGGTCAAGGGTGAGCTGCGCCTGCGGCTGTCGAACATCTACAGGGCGCGTCCTGAAAACGTCGAAGGCATGCCCGAGCCCCCCGGAGGCGGTGGCGGATATCTGATCGAGGTGTTCGGCACGCCGAATCTCACCAGCGGGCTCGCGTTCGATGTGGAGGATCCGCTGCGCGACGACCTCACCGCAACCGGCGTCAAGCTGGTGAACTCAATCCCGGCCGTGTGTGAGGCCCCGTCCGGATTCGTCTCCTCATTCCTCGACCTGCCCCCGGTCGTCGGCTACTTCAGGTGAGCTGACGCACCCACCCCGGCGCCCGGGCGGCCGGCGGCTGTGCTGCGTCCGTCGCGACCCAGTGCCTCTGCCTGCCGTAGCGCACGACGAAAGAGGGGCAGGATCCGCGGCGCGAGGTCAGAGGGCTGGTCGAGCTGCAGGTGGGGAACATGACCCCAAAGCCGCTCGAGCTCGCGCTCGTTGCCAGGCGCTGTCATCCTCAAACACGCGCAACCGACGCCGTTGCTCACCGCCTCGGACAGGGCCTGGCGGCTATCTTCGTAGGCATGGTGGTGCTCGTAGCCATCGTCGTAGGGCAGCCCGTCACCGATCACGACCAGGAGTCGATTCCTCACGCCGGACTTTTCCGTGAGCAACGCCGAGGCGTGCCGGATCGCGGCCCCCAACCGGGTGAATCCACCCGGTTCCAGAGCAGCCAGTCGTCGCCGAGCGGCGTGGTCGAATCGGTCCTCGAAATCCTTGATGCGCAAGAAGCACACGCGGTCCCGACCCCAGGATTGGAATCCGAAAGCTGCGACGCGATCGCCGACTTCCTCCAACGTCGCGATCAACCTCGCGGCCAGGTCTCGCTGCTCATCGAAGACCCGGCAACCCTGCCCGGAATCGGACGTGGAGCCGGTCACGTCGAGAAGCACCAGCACCCCGAGGTCGTGCCCGGTGCGCCGCTTCATCTCGTACACCCGGTCGTCCGCCGCGCTTCCCGCCGCCCGGTCCACTACGTACTCCACAAGCGCCGTGACGTCGAGTGCGTCGCCATCGGCTTGGCGGCGGTGACGGTGAGGAGCCAGGCCAAGCCGAGCCAGTTCCCGACGGAGCCGTGGATCGATGCCGGAGGCCAACTCCCGGCAATCGCCCCTGTCACGAGGGTCGAACTCGGTGACCGTGCAGTGGTCAGCGAGGTAGTCCTGCGCCCGGAAGTCCCATTCGGGATACGACCGTCCTACCGGCGGACCCAGATACCGGAAGTCGCGATCGACCGACACCTCGGCAACCCGAGCGTTTGAACCAACCCCGCCGAGGCGGCTGCCGCCGCTGCGCAGTTCTTCCCTCCCCGCACCGCCCTCCTCGCCGGACATTCGGCCGGCTCCCAGGAGCTTCTTCAACGCGTCTCGGCCAAAACCAAACGGCGTCGACATCAGCTCCAGGATTCTCGAACGCTCCGATTCTGCGTCCTCGTCGAGCTCCTCCACGGCGTCCTCTTCCGGACCGCGCTGCAGATCGTCGTCGCTGACCGGCTGCCCCACGGATTGTTCCGCCTTCCGAAGCATTCTCGACGGCTTGATGATGCCCATCCACTCGGGGGCTTCGACCACATCGCTACCCCCGTTCGCCCGGGCGTAGGAATCCGCGGCCGAGAGTGTGGGGCTGCCGTCATGCACCTGTGCCACCCGGCGAGCAACTGCAGGCGGCACAACGTCGCCGAGGACACTCATCGCACGGGCTGTCTCGAGTGTCAGGTACCGCAGACGAACGCTGCGACGGCCCACGGTCCTGCCCACCAGCGGCGAGGTCAGGGCACCGACGGCCACCAGCGAGGCCTGGACGACTACCTCATCACGCCAGAGCTCGGAGTGATCTGGGGGAGGAAGATAGTTTCGCCGTCAGTCCATGCGCGTTCGCCCGTGCCGGGCGCCACGGAGAGTCTGGTCCCAGCGATCGCTCCTGCCAGGAGCGCGAACCGCTGAAGGTCCGGGGTGGTCATTCGCTGTAGGACTCAATGAGTTCGACCAGACCGCGGCGCAGTTCGGGGTCGTCGGTGAGAGGCCCGGCAATGGCCGACACGGCCGCAACGCGGAAAGGCAGCCCATCGTCGATAAGCGCCGCGGCAGCGATAAGAGTGCGAGTGGACGCAACCTCGCGCATCCCGGAATCTTCCGCTCGACGAATTGCCCGGCCGAGCCGGACAAGGCTCTCCGCCACGTTTTCGCGTACGCCGGTCTCCGTCATCAGGACCTCCCGCTCGATCTCGGGACTCGCGAAGTCGAGCTCGATCGCCACCATGCGCTGACGGGTGCTCATTTTCAGATCCTTGAGGACGCTCTGGTAGCCCGGGTTGTAGGAGACCACAAGGCCGAAGCCTTCCGCGGCCTTGAGGGTCTTTCCACCAAGGCGTTCGATGTTCAGCTCGCGGCGATGATCGGTGAGCGAGTGAATGGCGACCGTCACGTCCTGCCGAGCCTCCACGATCTCGTCGAGGTAACAGATGCCGCCGACGGTTGCCGCCCGGGCTAACGGCCCATCGACCCACACCGTCTCCCCACCGGTGAGCACGTATCGACCGAGCAGATCCGAGGCCGTCATGTCTTCGTGACAGGAGACCGTGAACAACGGCACCGACAGGCGGTGCGCCATGTGCTCGACGAGCCGCGTCTTCCCGCACCCCGTTGGCCCTTTCAGCATGATCGCGAGCCCGCGCCGGAAGGCGGAGGTGAAGACGTCGACCTCCGTGCCCGTCGGACAGTAGGGGGGAGCATCGAGAGTCATGCTCGACATGAATGGCCTCCGGGTTGTCACCATGGTCCGCCGCCGCGTTCGCGGTCAGCGCTGCTCCTCAAAGCAACGGAACGCCGGGGTCCAGTCCGCAGAGCACCCGGCCGTAAAGCTCGGCCGAGGTCGTGTTGAGGAAGATGGCGTGGAGTGAGAGAGCCCGGATGTCCCGAACCACGCGCTGGAGCGGGTCACCTCGGTGGATGGACGACGCTCCCGACGCGTACTCGATGATGTCGATCGCCTCTCGGCACAGTCGAAGTGCCCACGAGATGTCAGCCCGGCAGCGAGCCTGAGTGAGCAGGTCGAGAACCAGGGCGTCGGACTTCACCGAGTCGACGAGCCGTGCGCCGTGAAAACCGGCCTGGTCGATCTTCATCCGCGATTCAGCCATGTGGTGGTGGGTGATCGCGGCGTCGGCCTGCCGGAGATAGGGCGTGTAGGTGATCCCCCGGCGGTGGACGCGTCCGCTGAACAGGTCCATCGCCGCCTCCGCTGCGCCGACGGGCGTGCCGGACAGCGTTGCGTGCAGGAAGGGGAGCCAGGCGTGACGGTAGTACGGGTCATTCTCCACCAGGCTCGACGCGTACCGGCCGGCCAGGATGTCGCTCAGGAGCAGCACGCGGTGGGAAGGCACCAGGACCTTCTCGGCGATGAGGCTGTCGGACCCGGTGGCCGCCATACCGGTGACATTCCAGTCGCCCGCCGACGTGAGTTCGGAGCGGGGCACCTGGAAGGCACCCACCTCGGGAACATCGCCGTCGCCGGCGACGACGGCAAAGAGGAGCGCCCAGCCGGCGTGGTGCTGGCCGGTGCAGAAGGCCCACCGCCCGGAGAGGCGGTAGTCCGTGCCTTGGGGTGTCGCGGTGCCCGACATCGGGTTGAATGCCGCCACACCCTTTGGATTGTCGCTGAGGAAGACCTCGTCGTGCGCGTCGTCGGGGAGCAGACAGGTGAGCAGCGCGTTGGCGGCGTAGACGAAGTTGACGAATGACGTCGAGAGGCAGCCCCGGGCAAGCTGTTCCATGACGCCGCGGCATTCCAGCGCCGAGGCCTGACGACCGCCGTACAGGCGCGGAACCGTCAGCTTCGTCAGTCCTGCCGCCTCGAGGTCGCGGACCGTTTCGTCAGGGAGACGTCTGAGGTTGTCGGCCTCGTCGCCTCGCGCGAGGAGACCGGGAATCAGAGCTCCGGCCGCATCGATCAGCGCGCCGGCCTGCTCGGTAGCGCTCGCGGTCTCGTCAATGACTGCACTCATCGGGGGCCTTTCGGACTCGACATTTCAGGACACGAAAACTTCAGGGCACAGGCGCTCGATCAGCGCTCTAGCACCGGCACGCCGGCCGGGGCTTCCCACTCTCCGGTCGGGGTGAGGTGGGCGCTGTCCTTTCCACCCGGCATGGGCACCCGAGGCCCGGGGCAGGCGTACTCCGAGCCCACTCCGCACATCGTGTTGTTGAAGTAGGACTTCTCCTGGATCTCCTTCGGGAAGGTGTCGGCGTGCACCCCGATGAGGTTGGCCGGGATGTTGAAGAAGAAGAGGTAGATGACATTCACCATCCCGGTCACCGCCAGCAGGCGGATCCCCGTCTTCTTCCTTTCGCTCACCCGGACGCGCTCAATGCCGCGTTCCATCAACGTCTGGCCCTTGTCGTTCTTGAAGTAACGCGTACACGCGATGCCTCCCCAGGTCGCCCCCCACATGAAGGCCTGGACCATCGGGAACTGGTAGTACTCGCCATGGAAGAACGTCGCCCATCGGATCGACCCGCCGTAGGTGTACGTTCCGGTCCGCATCCACGCAAATTCGGTGAGAATGTCGGCGATCATCATGGAGCCGATCCCGATCATGACGAGCCCGAACTTCCCCATCGCGGGCCAGCGGCGCTTGGATCTCTTCATCACAGCGCAGATGATCAACATGCCGGGCAGCATCGTGGTGATGTAGAGCGTCGGGGTGAAGACGATCGGCTCGGTCATGCGATCACCGGTCGGATTCACCCACCCGGGCGCGTGACACTGCGGGCAGCCGAGGTTCACGAATGTCGAGTTGTAGTTGAACCACTGGACGGTGTAGTTGCACCAGGGATCCTGGACGGCCCAGGCGATCACCCAGGCAATGATGAACATGCCGTCCAGCGTCAGTCGCCGCTCCCGCCGCCACGGCCGCCAGATAAAGATGTACAGAACGACGAGCGCCGCAAGCGAGAAGCCGACCTCCCACAGGCGGATCGAATAGACCATCCACGTCGGAGGATCGGATACGCCCTGCGGAGTCGGCTTGGCGTGACCCTGGACCAACCAGCTCGTCCAGGAGTAGGCCATCACGGCGAGGAAGGCGACACCCGCCCATGCCCAGTAGATGACGGGCCGGGCCTGACGCTCGTCGACCTGGAATCCCGGTCGAGAGGTCAGCCGACCAGCCTCCGCCGACTCCTGAACTTGCGTCACGGCGTGCCTCTTTCTCCGCTGTCTTGTCTGCCGGAACGACCCATGAGACTCAGCCTCAGCGCTCGCCAGAGTGCGGAGAAGAGTAGGACTTACTCAGCGCGCGGCACGTCCTCCCTCAGGGAGCCGCAGCCAGATGCCCAGACCCGAAGATCTGGGCATCGGCGCGCGCATGGGCTCGTGCGATCAGGCCACTTTGTCCTTGAGGTTCATCACGTCGCTCGGCGCGATGGCGTCCGAGCAGGTGGGCGTTGCAGCATGTTCCTTCCACCCCGTGGCGTCTGCATTCGACACGATGTAGAACAGGCAGTAAGGAACGCGCGGCCACTTGTCCTTCGCGAAGAACTTCGGACCGCTGAGACCCCCGAGCTCAGTGAACTTCTGACCCCGGAACTGCCACAGGGAGTCGTAGAGCTGCTGCGTTGTCGGGTTCGTCGCCGACAGGTTCGCCGACGCCGCGACCAGCAACGCGCCAGCGGCCCAGCCAAGGCTCGCCGCACCTCCGGAGGTGAAGCCCGGGCTGTACTTCGCGGCCGAGGCCTGCCAGTACTTCTGAGCCGGCGTGGTGTTGGCCATCCACGGCGAGACGTTGTACGGCACGTAGGTGTTGCCCAGCCACTTGTTGCCTTGCAGGAACTGCTTCTCGTTGCCTACCGCGAGCGGGAACGAAACCAACTTCGGCTGGTATCCGACCTGCAAGCAGGAGCGAGCGAAGCGATTCATCGAGGCGGCATCGATGCTCAGGGCCAGACCGTCGACGCCGGCACTCTGCATTGCCAGGCACTCTTGCACGTACGAGGGCGCAGTGATCGTGGTCTGAATTTCCTTCTTCACGACCGCACCCATGGCCGGAGCCATCTCGACCATGGCCTTGTTGATCTGCTCGCAGGCCCGGGGCACCTCGATGCAGTAGACGTCCCCGAGGGTCTTGGTGCCGTGGTACTTCACCAAGCCCTGGAGGTAGCCGTAGCTCATCGCCAGATGGTTGGAACCCTGCGGGAACAGAATCGGGTTTGAGAACCACGTGTTGTTCACGCCGTCGTTGCCGATGACGGGGATGTTGTACTTCTTGTAGACCGGCAGGGCGCCGTCGATCGTCAGCACCTGGATGTTGCCGACGAAGGCCAGGACCTTGTTCTTCGAGATCATGTTCGCGGCCAGGCTGGCCGCGGTTGAGGGATCGCCCTGGTCGTCTGCCTGGAAGAACCTGATCTTGTGACCGTTGAGGCCGCCGCATGCGTTCTGCGAGGCGACGAAGATTTCCAGCGCCGACCTCGACGGCGCGAAAAGCTCACCGAGAACACCGGAAAGGGTGCTCACGTTGCCGATGTTGACCTCGGACAGCGTCGCCGGCTTGCACGCCGCCTTGCCACCAAGGATCGGCGAGTTCGCGACCATCGCCTCGACCGCAGCGACCGCACCGCCGGCGGTACCGGTGGCGCCCTTGCCAGCCGTGCCGCTTTTGCCAACCGTCCCGGTTCCGGCTGTGCCGGTGGCGGCGGTGGTGGCCGTGGTGTCGGTCGTACCAGCGGCGGTCGTACCAGAACCGGCTGTACCGGCACCCGCCGTGTCGCCCGCAGCGGGCACCGTGGTGTCAATCGTGGCGCCCGCGTCGGTCGAACTGGTGCCGGTCCCCGTGGCCGTCTGAGCCACGGCTTCCGGCGCCTGTGCACTCGCTTCAGTCACGTCGGATCCACCACAGCCGGCGACCAGCGCCAGGGCCGTCAAGGACGCAACGGCTGTACTCAACAGCCGCCTTGATCGTGTCATTCTCGACATGTGCAGACTGCCTTCGGACGGGGCCCGGGGGCCAGCGGGAAGCTTGAACAGTGCTCGGGTCCGCTACTCAACTTCGGACACCCGGACCTGTCACGAGTAGGCCTTACTCAAGACCCGAAGGGAGGGCCGCATCGTTCGCACCGCGCGGCAGGGTCACCTCGGACGGGCAGTGGGGAGCCCGAGGGGCTGTCCCGGACGGTCCCACGCAGGCACAGGCATCAACGGGCCAACCGCCTGCGGACGCAGGCCAGGCATGAGCCACCCCATCACGCCGCACGCTCGCAGCGCACGAGTGGCCACTACTCAAGGTTGAGGACACACACCGAAACGCCGGCTTCATTCGGACCGGAGGTCGTCCTTGCGCCGAGCGATCACTCTTCCGGCAGAAGTGACACATCCCGGAGGGCGGCCTTGAGTTCAGCGCGGCCCGAGATGCCCAGCTTCTCGTAGACCCGTTGCAGGGTGTTCTCCACCGTCCTGGACGACAGTTGCATCTCTTGGGCGATCTCCCGGTTGGCCCGTCCGGTTGCTGCCAGCAGCGCTACGTCACGCTGACCCCGCGTCAGGCGACCGCGTCCCTCGATCGCCTTCAGTGCCGGGGTTATCACCTGCTCGCCAGACGGAATCAAGGATGTCGACAAGCGCTCGGCAGCAGCTGCGCGTCGGGGCTGCCCGTGTTTTCGCCAGGCGACCGCTGCGTCAGCAGCTGCTTCAGCCGCGAGAAGGTTGGCCCCGAGCGTGCGGAAGATGTGTGCCACACGCTCGAGGTCCTCCGAGTCGCCCTTGTACAACGCGTTGACGTGTGCGGACTTAGCGGGAATGAGAGTGCCTTCGACCTTTTCCGCGATGGCGGCCAAGGCACTGCCGACCCCGGGCTCGCCAAGGCGAGCCAACGTGTGCAGGGCAGCTGCACCTCCGACGCGGTCTGTGATCTTGGCGGCTAGGTCTGCTGCTTCGTGCAACAGCTGTCGAGCTCCTGGCACATTGCCGCTCGCCACCGACGTCCAGGCTCGCGCGATAAGAAGATCGACCGCCGTGTATGAAGTGGGCGGGAGTGCGAGAGCTTCCATCTCAGCCAGGGTGCTATTGGCCGCAAGGCTGTCCCCGGATAATGCCTGCGCCATAGCCAGGTACGTCAGGCAGGCGTGCACCTGCACAGGCCGACCGAGCTGGCGAAACAGCATCGCGCCCTGGCGCTCCGCCCGGATGGCCCGACTGACGTTTCCGCGTTCCTGGACCATCTTGCCGATGTGCCAGTACATGAAGGCCTGCGCGGTTACGTTGTCCGTCGCTACGCCTTCAAGATAGTGCTCAATGGCTTTCGCTTCAGCCTGCTCCAGGTCGCCCCGGTAAGCCTGTGCGTCACAAATCATGCTCACGTGCAGAGAAGGATCCCACTGAAGGGGCATCGCGAGCTTGACCTGCGTGGCGTAAGCCCTCGACGCCACTTGGCAGGCGGACTCCAGTTCCCCCAAACGCCCAAGACTGAAGCCGGCGACGTAAGCGGCCCAGACCGAAACGCGATCTTCACCCCGCCTCAGGAAGGGCTCTACGGCGTCGACTGCGGCTTGGAAGCCATGTGATGCCAGGAGTAGTCCACCGCGGCGCACGGCAACTTCGTCGCGCCAGCGTGGCTCGGAGATCGCATCTCCAGCCTCATCGGCGATACGAAGGCCCTCGTTCACGCGACCCGAGTGGTACAGCTGCTCAAGTCGGCTGACCGCCACCACCCCTCGCTGAGCATCCGTCGTCGCCTCGCCGGCAAGGCGCGCGAGCTCCCGCTCGTATTCCTCACTTCGGCCTTGAAGCCCTGCGAGCTGTGCGCACAGCAGCTCGGCCTCGAACTTCCCGCCGGCCGCCACCGCGGCGCGGGCCAGGCGCTCGGCCAGCGGGTAGTCGTGGCGCGAGCGGGCGATGGTGGCGGCGTGCCTCATGAGTTCCGGGCGTGCTCCGCCGCCTTCCAATCTCCACGTGGCGACGCGAAGCATGTCGTCACGGCGGCGAGCGCCGGTTGCCTCAGTAGCTTCGGCGAGGGCTCGGGCAATCTTCCGCGCGCGCAGAGCCGGGATCCGAGGACGCATAACATCGTGGTACAGCGGATGCGCGAGCCGTATCTCCAAGCGCTGGCCGTCGAACCTGCTTGAGATGAGGCCCTTGCGCTCGCAGGCTTCAGCGACCGCCGAGTCAGCCAGCGCTGCGAACACGGCTGATCCGATCGGCTCCCCAATGGCCAGGAGCTCTAGAAGATCCAGCTCTTGCTCCCCTAGGCCGCTCAGCCGAGCACCCACGATCTCGACGAGCCGCATGGAGGGATGCAGCGGACCGGTCAGCTGCCAGATGCCGTCCTCATTACTGAGGGATCCGTCATCGAGCGCCCCGACAACTAGCTCTCGAAGGAACAGTGCATTTCCCTCGCAGTGCCTGGCCAGTTTCACACTGGTGGCGCGGTCCACTGTGCCGCCCAGGGCAACCTTCAACAGATCATCGAGATCATCACCGCTGAACGAGCCCAGCTCCAGTCGTTCGACCAGCCGGTCCTTCCACAGTGAGGTGATCGGATCGGGCGCCGTCTCACCGCTCCGCACGGTGGCGATGACGAAGACATCGCCATTCGTGACCAGTTGCTGGATCAGCGTGGCGGAGGCGTCATCGAGGAGGTGAGCATCGTCCACCAGGAGCACTAAGCGACCCGCTTCGGTGCGACGACCGGCTAGATCGTCGCGGTAGAGCCGCAGTGTGCTGGGCCAACTGAGGTTGGCCTCAGGATCGCCGCCGACAGATGGGAGCAACGAGGCCAGCGCCCCAAAGGGCAAGTGCGATGCGGAGCGGGTGGCGGTGGCGGACAAGGTCGGCAGCCCTCTGTTCGCCGCCTCTTCCAAACAGCTTCTTGCAAGGCGAGTCTTTCCAACCCCGACAACGCCGGCGAGGACAACACCATCCTCTTCTGATTCGAGAAGCTCCTGAACACGGTTGCGCTCCGCCGCGCGACCCACCAGTGGCCAGTCTCCTCGCACGCCGGGATCCTAACGCTGGGGCGTACCCAATGGAGGTGGTGCGCCACGGATATGTCGAGTCGGATCACTCGATTCTGATGCCACCTGACTCCTGGAGGCCCGTGTGGGCAGAGCCGGGTATCCAGCTGAGTTCCGGCGCAAGGTGCTGGATCCGAACTGGTCGCGGCCAGACCGGCTTGAGTACTCCGTAGCCCTCCTGCAACGGGCCAAAGCGAAGCCCTTGGTTCGCCGGGCCCGCACTCTCGTCGAGCTCGCACTGGCTGCCGTCCGCCCAGGGGGACTGCTGCACGATCAGGTGACAGGTTGGGTCAGGCGGCCTGAGTGGCCGGGTGTGGTCATGATGGTCTCGAACTCGATCGGGGTCAATCGGCCGAGGGCGGCCTGGCGTCGGCGGCGGTGGTAGGTCCGTTCGATCCAGGTGACGATCGCGATGCGCAGCTCCTCGCGGGTGGCCCAGCGTCGGCGGTCGAGGACGTTCTTCTGCAGCAGCGCGAAGAACGACTCCATCGCGGCGTTGTCGCCGGCGGAGCCGACCTGGCCCATCGATCCGACCATGTCGTGGCGGGGCAGCGCGCGCATGAACTTTCCGGACTCGAAACTGCGACCCGCGATCGGAGTGCACGATGCAGCCGGCGACGTCGCCGCGGCGGGCGACGGCGCTGTCGAGGGCCGTCGACGGCGAGCCGGGACTTCATCCGGTCGCTGATCGAGTAGCCGACGATCCGGTTGGAGAACACGTCCTTGATCGCGCAGAGGTAGAGCTTGCCCTCGCCGGTCGCGGTGCTCGGTGATGTCGGTGAGCCACAGCTGGTTCGGCCCGTCGGCGGTGAAGTTGCGCCGCACGAGGTCGTCGTGGGCCGGCGGGCCGGGCTTCGCCGTTCTTGCCGCGCGCTTCTTGCCGAACACGCGACCACCAGCCGTTGTCCGAGCAGATCCGCCACACCGTGCGGTCACACGCCGCGCTGGCCGGCGTCGCGGACCTCGTCGGCGAGGAACCGGTAGCCGAACTCCGGGTCGTCGCGGTGGGCGTCGAACAGCGCGTTGGCCAGATACGCCTCGCGCCAGCTCCGCGTCGGTGACCGGGTCGGCGAGCCAGCGGTAGTAGGGCTGGCGGGCGAGCTTGAGGACCCGGCACGTCACCGTGACGGGGATCCCGTCGGCGGCGAGCTCACGCACGAGCGGGTAGATCATTTTCCCGGCAGGTTCGCCTGCGACAGATACGCCGCCGCCCGGCGCAGGACCTCGTTCTCCTGCTCGAGCAGCCGGATCCGTCGGCGCAGCCTCGCGCAGCTCGGCGTTCTCCGTCGGCGTCGTGCCGGGCTTGATGCCGTCCTCGACGTCGGCGGCGCTTCAGCCAGTTGTGCAGGCACGACTCGCGAGATCCCGAAGTCCTTGGCGATCTGTCGCAGGTCGCGGCCGGGCTCACGGTTGCGGGCGACCCGGATCACGTCCTCACGGAACTCTCGGGGGTGGGGCCTGGGCACGGTGGACATCCTTCCAGCGGCGCCCCTCGGCACCACAGATCAGATGTCACCTATCCGTGCAGCAGACCCGGCGTTGTAGTGGCGTCCCGCAGAGTGGTGTGCGATGCCACTAGGCCAGTGTCGAGCAAGGCCGTCTTCGGCCGGGGAACGACCCGCTTGGAAAGGTTCGTTGACCAGGCCGGGACGCGTTGAACCAGATAGAGGGTTTCCAAGAGTTCGACCAGGGGGGCCAGAGACCGCACCGGAACCTCTGTCGCGCTCGCGAGCTTCGCGAGGTTGAGCTCTTCGGCGTTGCGAGCAGCTAGCAACCGCAGGACCTGAGGCAAATCCGAGAGCCGCTGTGGTCCCGAGATGTCGGGAGCGTCGCGCTGGACGATGCGTCTGAAGTAACTGTCCAGCCATTGGTTGCGACGGCGCCTTTCGGGGCGACTCAGCGCTTCGGGGTATCCGCCTGCCACGGCATGCGCTGTCAGCACGGCCGACTGCATCGCGGCTGAAGTGGCCCGGACGGCAGAATCGTGTGGTCACCCTCGGGATGTAACCGCCCTGGCTGGGTAACGGATTCTCGTGCACATGACCACCACGAGAGTGATGCCGCGAGCCGAGCGGCTCGTCACCGGGGCAACGGGAGCCGCGCTGACCGCGGTGTTCGGCACGGTCGCGCGCATCCGGCCGGCCGACAAGCCGCTCCACCCCCGAGGGGAGCAGTTCCACGGCGTCCTGCATCGCTTCGGCGCACCCACGGCTTGGGGGGTGGAGTGGCTCGACACCGCGGGCACCGATGCCGTCCTCGTGCGCTTCTCGCGAGCGATGGGCCTGCCCGAGCCACTGCCGGACATCTTGGGCCTGACCCTGCGGGTACATCTTCCCGACGGCGCAGCGGACCTGCTCTTCGCCACGACGGGCACCGGCCCCTGGAGCCGCTTCGTTCTCCAGCCGCGCCGGCACCGTCACACGAACTACAGCACCCTGATGCCCTACCGGACGCCGGCCGGGCCGCGTTGCTGCTCGCGCGATGCACGCCGCCAACAGACCTTCTGCCCGAGATCGAGCTCCGGGTGGCTCGAGCAGGCGGTGCGTGGGAGCCCTTTGGCCGTATCCACCTTGCTACCGGGCAGATCGCGACCGACCCGACGATCTCCTTCGACCCGATCGAGCACACGGTCCCCGGGTTGAGCGTCTACCCCTGGACAGCCCGCATGCGCGAGGGCGCCTACGCCGCCGCGCGCAGTTCTCGCAGCGGTTAGCGATCGACCTCACCTACCGGGTCGACGATGCGGCCGGCCGGTCCTGGGCGCTGCGACGACCCCCGACGGGCGAGGTGCTGGCGACCGCGCACGACATGCAACGCGAGTGGCAGTTCCTCGCCGCGCTGACGCCGACCGCAGTCCCGGTCCCGGTCGCCGTTGCGTACTGCGCGGATCCGGCCGTCACTGGCGCGCCTTCTACCTGATGGAGTTCGCCGACGGCATCGTCCTGGCCACCGGAGCCGAGGGCGCTGTCATGGCGCCCGCAGTCCGCGCGCGAGTGGCCGAGTCGACGGTCGACGCGTTGGTCACCCTGCACGGTCAGGACTTTCAGAACTGCGGCCTGCAGCAGTTCCACCGACCGGGCAACTTCGTCGAACGCCAGCTCCGGCGGTGGCACCGTCAGGCACACAGCTCCGCCGTACCCGACCTCGGCCTCCTCGACGAAGTCTTCACTGAGCTGCTCAAGCGGATCCCGACCGGGCGTGCATGCGTGGTCCACGGCGATTTCCGTCCCGGCAACATCGTCTACGCCGCGGACGGCACTGTGGCGGCGGTGCTGGACTGGGAGCTCGCCGCCGTGGGCGACCCGCTGACCGATCTCGCGTGGCTGCTGGCCTCGTGGTACCACGACGGCGACCTCGTCGACCCGATCACCCCGGGCCCCACCGAAGCCGGTGGATACCCGGACCGCGCGGTTCTTGTCGCTCGTTACGCCGCGCGCTCCGGCGTCGACATCTCGGATCTCGACTACTACCTCGCGTTCACGCGGTGGCGTTTTGCGTGCGTCCTGTGCGGGGTCTACACCCGCGAGCTCGCCGGTGTCATGGCCGGTCCCCCACGCACAGACACGAACGAACTCGACGCCCTGCAGCACCAGCTCGAAGGGGCGCGGTCGGCGCTGCCGTAAACTCCCAGATCGACAAGACGCATCGACGGCAGAAGTTCACCAACTCATCCACGGCGTGGCATGAAACGTGGCAGGAGATAGAGCGGTGCACTTTCGTTGACTCCAGCCTCTGCAGTCGACGCCGCCCTCTCCGTTCCCGAAGGCAGTGGTCGGCGGTCAGCCCCAGAAGATGCAGGTCGGGTCCTGGTCGATCTCGTTGAGCAGGACCTGCACGTTCTGGTTGGCGCCGATCCGGTCATAGGAGTGAAACCGCTCGTTGCGGTCGAGCCAGTACAGCGACCAAAGTCCCGTCTTCTTGGTGAAGCGCAGCCGTGCAACGGGGTTCCGCTCCCAGTCACCCTTGCCCTCCCAAGGCGGACGACATTCCACGATCGTTACGTGCCGGGACGTCCACGTCGGCCTCGACCCGCATCTGAGCGAGCAGATCCTCTGGGGACTCGGCTTGCGCACCATGTGTGGACACGCGCGAGGTCGACCTCGGGAAGTCCGCGCGGGGCCGTGATCGTTCTGATCTGTCCACCAGCTTCGACCGTTTCGACGCGGGAGCGAGTGCGTTGCGTTTCGAGCAAGACCTCAACCGCGGCCCGGAGTTCGACGAGGTCGGTGGTAACCGTCTGCGCGACGATCGCGTGCGAGGTGTCGAAGTAGCGATGCGCGAGCTGGTCGCGCATCGCGGCGACCTGCCGCCATGGAATGGCCGGTTGCCGAGCCAGCACCTCGCTCGGACGACGTCCTTGACCGCTTCACCGACCTCGATGAGCCGGGCGCGGACGGCGTCGAAGACCAGCCCGTCGTGGAGCGGGCCGCGCGCCAGGTGCCGACCGATGGCCGCGATCGCGGCATCGATGTCGAGAAGACGGTCGCGGTCGCTACGACTCACAAGGCCACCAGGTCAGGTTGGACCCGCGAACGAACACGCGCCTTCACGGTCCGTGCGGGACGACGTCGACCCCGACCCGCAAGAGTGCCTCGAGTTCGTCCGCGAAGCGACCGAGCAGGAACAGCCCCGCACCCTCCGGTGGGTGGACGAGCAAGTCGAGGTCGGAGTCGGGCCCGTCCTCCCCGCGTGCGACGCTACCGAAGACCCGCAGGTTGCGACACGCCGTGCCGAGCGGCCAGGGCGAGCACCGCGCCCCGCCGACGGCGGAGCCGGTGACCGATGGGGCCGACGCCGAGCGATGCGGCGAGGAGGGCTCCGACGCCCACGCCAGCGAACGCCGGTGGCCTCGACCAACGCGGCAACGTGGACAGCGCCGGCTCCCTGGCGTCCCGCTCGTAGGCCGCGATCACGCTCTGACTGACCCCGGCCCGCCGTGCGAGCTCGCGTTGCGTCAGGCCAGCGCGGACCGCGCCTGCCGAAGAACCGCGCCGGCGGTGACGTCAGATGCACGCACACCGCCACGATAGCGGATCGTCGATCAGGCGAATAGAACCGTTTCGCCGACGGCCTGCTGCTCATAAGTTCACCAAGCCATTCCCGGCGTGGCATGAAACGTGGCAGTGAACTCCAGCGGATCAAGGCATCCAGAGAGTGCTCAGCGGCACGGACTGCAACCAGAGTGAGCGGTGAGAGGCCACAGACAACGTGGTGCACCGTCGCTCCTAAAGCGGGTGTCGGCACTTCGAATCTGCCCGGGGGCACCACGGCGGTTGAACTCGGCTGATGCGTTACCTACTGCGGCTGAGACTTGACACCTTCGCCTGGAGGTGCCGACTAACTCACGCGGGAGCTCGCCTTGTCTCAGGCGCCCCGCTGGGTGAACGTCTCCCGATACGCCGAAGGCGTGGTTCCAGTCACAGTGCGGAAATGGCGCCGCAGCGAAGTCCCGTTGTGCATCCCGCAGTCTGACGCGACCTGGTCGATGCTGCGGTCCGTGCACCGGACTCCGCCAGGTGGGCGACGGTGACCAGACCGTTGTGGCCGGCACCGGCGACGATGACATCGATCGAGCGCCTCACGAGACCACGATCGGCAAGTGGTCGACCATCCGGTGCACCAGGTTCGGGTGGTAGGTCGCCTCCCGTCCGGGCACCATCTCGATCGAGTCGAACCGCGACAGGAAGATGCGGGTCATGATCCGCGCTTCGGCGCGCGCGAGCGTCGCACCGACGCACAGGTGAGGACCGCGCCCGAACGCCATGTGCTCCTTGACGTTGTCCCGGTCGGCATGGAACTCGGCCGGGCATTTGAATTTGGCCTCATCCCGGTTCGCCGAGGCAAACGAGATCAGCAGTCGGGAGTTCGCCGGAATCAGCACTCCGCCCAGCTCGGTGTCCCGGACCGTGCGCCGGAACCACGCCTGGATCGGGCTCTGCGTGCGCAGCGTCTCCTCGATCAGGGCGTTGAGGTACTCGTCGTCCACCCGTGCCCGCACCATGTCCTCTGGGTGCTCGACCAAGTGGTGCATCAGCATCCCGATCAGTCCGGCGCTGGTGCGTGAGCCGGCCACCGGCAGGAAGCTCACGATCGACATCAGCTCTTCGTCGGTGATCGGATCATCCCCCTCCTGCTGGGCATAGATCAGGTCCGAGAGGAGGTCGTCCGTGCGGACCTTACGCCGGTCGGCGATCAGCTTCGCGAAGTACAGCTCGGCGTCGACGTACTCCCCGATCAGCGCGAGGTCTTCTTCGTCGGTGATCTGCTCACCGAGGCGAGCCAGGACCGCGTCGGACCACCGGTTGAACCGGGCCCGATCTTCCTTGGCCACCCCGAGGGATTCCCCGATCACCAGGACGGGGAGCTGCAACGCCACCTGCTGCGCGTAGTCGATAACACCGCTCGGGTCGAGTCCGTCTACGATCTCGTTGCTCAGGTCCTGAACCACTCCTTCGAGCTGACGTACCCGCCGGGCGGAGAAGGCCCCCTGGGTTGCGGCCCTGACCCGCTTGTGCACTGGCGGGTCGGTGAACCCCAGCGTGGCGACCCACCGGTAGCCCCCACGGGCGAGCGCCGCCTCCTTCTCCGGGGTGGCAGGCAGGAACGAGAGCCCGGTCCCGAACTCCAATTCACTGGAGTAGGTCCCGGGGTCCATCACGATCGCCTTGACGTCCTCGTACCTGGTCACTAGGAAGGCACCCAGCTCCGGCACCTGCAGGACCGGGGCCTGCGCGCGGAGCATCTGAAGGAAAGCCCAGGGCGGGTTGAGCATCGCCGGGTCGAAGCCGGTCATTCCTTCGACGGTGTCGGTCATGATGCGGTCCTCTCCAGTACCGAGATGATCCCGGTGTTGCCGTCAACGCGGACACGATCGCCGGTCCTGAGCGCTTTGCTGCCGTTGCGGGTATTGACCACGCAGGGGATGCCAAGTTCGCGGGCGACGACTGCGGCGTGGGAGAGCTGGCCGCCGATGTCGACAACGAGCGCGGCGGAAATAAACATGATCGAGGCCCAGCTCGGGTCGGTCGTCGGGGTCACGAGGATCTCGCCGCCCTCGACCTCGGCGAAGGCTGCCTCGGTGACGACGCGGACGACACCCTCGACAATGCCTGCGCTAACCCCGATGCCGCTGATCTCCTCAGCACGTTCGGCCGTGGTGAGGATCGGTTCCGGGGTACCGCGCCAGTACCCCGGGATCGTCATCGCCCGGTACTCCGCGTGACGCTTCCTCCGCTGGTCGATGAGGTCGCCGACGTCCGCCGGAGTTCGCCGGTGAGCTCGTCCGCCGTCAGGTAGAACGGGTCTAGGTCGAGCTGGTCACCGAGCTGGCGCGCAGCGGCCCGGGTCACGTCGATCGACTGAACGAAGGCCCGCTTGCCCACCCCGCGCAGCGGCAGCTGTCGGGCGGCGAGGGTCAGGATCTGGCGCGCAGCCGGACGCCGGGACCGCGGCAGCGCCGCCAGCACCGCGCGTTGAAGTTCGGGGAGGCGATCGCGCGCCTCGTCCGCCCTCCTCGAAGGGCTCTCGCCCTCGTCCAACAAGGCGTAGCCGGCGATCGCGCGCTCCAAGGGCTCGGGGTCCTCCCGCCAGATGCGGCTGGACACCTCGCCCTCCATCGGACCGTGGAACCCGTGGTTGGCGATGACGTCGGCAACGGTGATCTCCGCGCGGGAAGCACGCCAGATGTCCTCGATGATCGCCATCTCGGCGCCGCCGGTGCCGGACAGTTGTCCGACGTCTCCGACCCCGGCCTGCTCGACGAGCTTGGTCAGTTCCACCAGCAGTGGCTGGACGACGGCGATCAGGCCGAGGGAGTGCAGTGTCAGCGTCTTGTCGAAGGTCCGCACACCGTCAGCGAGCACGGCCCGAGTCTCGTCCACGGACAGGGCGGGGAGGCGGCCGATCTGTTCTCGCCACCAGGTGTCGGTCTCCGCCGCCATCGCCCGGATCGCCCGCGGAGTGCTGAACATCGCGCGCGGAAGCCGGTACGCGACCACCGGGTAGCGCCGGCGGGACGGAGCGAAGCTCATCGTGTCCGGGACCCGACCGAGCATGCTGCGCACCGCGTCCTCGCCGGTGACGCCGGGCATCCGGTCGCCGATCCGCGCCAGGTACTCCACCTGCAGGGCGATGCGGCCGTAGAAGGGGCGCACGATCGGCGGGAAGTCCGTCCGGTCCTGCGCGGAGAAGACACCGATGCGGTAGGCGATGTCACGGGACATCCGGTCCCCGACCGAACCCCAGAGGCTCCAACTGAGCGGAGTCAGCACACCGGGCGCGGCCTCGCCGACGTTGTCGGTGGTCCAGTGCATCTCGGGCGTGCCTGGATCATGCAGGACGTCCCACGGCTCAACCGTCATGGCGGCGGCCCTTCATGAGCCGGTGGAAGGAGTCGTACCAGATCCCCTGGCAGGGGCCGTACGCAACGGCGCCGACCTCGTCGGTCCAGCGGATCACGCTGTCCCAGGTACTGGCGTTCGGCCACGACGGGACCGGGGCGAGCGCGATGGCCTCGCCGGTGAAGCGGTAGATCGTCCCGCGGGAATCCTCCGCCTCGATGGTCTGCCGGAGCGGCGCGGGAATGTGCGGGTGCAGTTCCTCGACGACTGCGGTGGACCCGGACGACCTCGCGCAGTTCACCCTTGTCACACACCCAGGCGAAGTGGTGGGTCGGAGAGCCTTCAGGTATCGCGAGCGCACCCTCCCACACCGGGTTCGTGCCAGGGGATTCGAAGCCGACCTGGTTGAACGCGAGTTCGGACTCGGGAAAGTAGAACGGGGTCCAGGCGATCGGTGGATCGTGCCGGCCGCCGCGCTCCTCGGTGCGACTCTGCCGCCACGAGCGGTCACGCGGCATGAAGCAGTCCACCGCGTAGTCCTCACCGCGCAACCGCAGCGAACCGGTGCAGTGCATGAACTGCTCGCTGCCGCCAGGCTCGTGAGAGGCGTGCAGGTTCTCGCCTGGGATCACCGCCCCGCGCGCGACCAGCGGCGTGACCGCGGTCTGCACGATGTCGAAGGATGCGTCTTTGCTCTCGTAGCCGATGCGGGCGCTCTCACCGAATTCCAGGAACTCCACCCGGAAACCACTCGAGGTCGTGATCGTGCGGCCCTCGACCGTCGGGTACGGCATCGCCATTTGCCAGTCCAGGAAGGCGACGTCCAGCGGGACCCGGTTGTCCAGGCCCTGGAAGATCATCACGCTGCCCTGCGCCAGCCCGAAGTACGGTTGATACCGGATGTAGGTGAAGGCGCCGATCGCCGCCTCAGGCACCTGGAAGCCGAAGTAGTGCGTGTGCACGGTGTGTGGTTCGAAGGCGTCGACGTCCCGACGCGTACCGATCAGATCGGTCTCGGCAGGCTGGATCGACAGCGGCGTACGCACCATGAAATCCCTTGGTAGAATACGGCGTTTTACAAATGATACATGGTGTTCCGCGACGGTACTAGCCTTGCACCTGCGATCAGAGCCAGGAGCCCATACCGATATGAGTCTCAGTCCAGAAGCCGTTAGCGCGCGCCGTCAGGACGCCCGCCGGCGCGAGATCGTCGAGCGCCTGCTTCCGGTGGTGGAGGCCCGCGTGCGCGAGCTGGGCAGCTACGCCGCGGTTCGCGTGGAGGATCTGCTCCAGGACGCGCTGGTGTCCCGATCGACCTTCTACCGGTATTTCGACGACAAGATCGAGTTGCTGATCGCGCTGGCCGAGCCCGTCTTCATCGACGTGCGCGCTGCTGCCCTCCGTCCGTGGGACCGTCGCACCGCCCCGACCAGAGCGGAACTACAGGAGGAGTTGCGCCGCAACTTCGACATCTACCTGCCGCACGTGCCCGTGATCAATGCCCTGATCGAGGCGGCGTATTCCGCGCCCACCATCCGGGAGCTGTACTTCGGCGGATTCGCCGAGGTCCAGCAGACCATCGCCCGTCACATCGTGGAGGGCCAGCGGGCCGGCTTCATCGTTCCCCACGTTCTGCCTGAGGAGACGGCCGCCTGGATCACCTGGATGGCCGAGCGCGGGATGAGCCAGCTTGCCGATGTCGCCGGCCAGGACGCCCTGGACCGCCTGGCGGAAAGTCTCGCCACACTGGTCTGGTCCACCATCTACAACGTCGACGTCACCGGATAGGTCCGTCGCTCATCGGACCGATCGGACCGCTCATCGGACCGCGCGTGGGACCAGCGGGCAGGCCCGAGCTGACTCAGAACCCACGGGGCAGCGCCTTGATGCACTCAAACTTGCTGCCCAGAGGAGCCGTGTAACCCTGCGTCGTGATGATCAGCAGGTAGTAGCAGTCGGTAGGCGTGGCTGGCGCGTTCGTGTTGAACGTGATGCCGGGCGCGAGGCCGTCGAGCTTCTCGTTCTTGATCTGCCACAGGCCTTCCATGATCAGTTGAGTGGTCACTGCGCCGGAGCGAGCCTTGCCGGCGACCTTCGCCAGCGCGGCTTCGAGCAACTTGCCCGCGGCCCACCCGCCGATTGTGTTCTGATCCTGCGCCGAGCCCGGGGCAAAGCGGTCGTAGGCCGCGCGAAACTCCTTCCCGCCGACGGTGTCCGTGGCGAGGAACGGAGCGATACTTGTGCCTAGGAAGAGGCCGAGCTTGCGCAGATTCGGGTCCAAGGCGACCTCGGCGCTCACTCCGAGGGCGGACGTGGCCGTCGGCGGCGCGTAGCCCAGGGAGAGGCAGGAGCGGGCGAAGCGCGAGTCGCCTGAGCCCTCCAGCACCAGCCATACGGCTTCGGCGCCGGCGGCCTTGAGTGCCTGACATTCGGCGGTGTAGTCCGGCGAGGTGATCGAGGAGACCTTGCGGAGCACGACCTCAAGGCCGGTCGCCTTAGCCATCGCTTCGAAGTTCTCGTTGATGGTTCCGCAGATCGAGGCCTCAACGCAGTAGATCAGGCCCACCTTCTTGCTGCCGGCCTTCGCCGCGGCCTGCTTCATGGAGCCTGCGTAGCTTGCGAACGGTGAGCCACCTTGGGGGAACATGTACGGGCTCGCGAACCACTCTGCTTCGATGACGTCGCCGCCGACAATGGGCATCTTGTTCTGCTCAGCGAATCGTCTGGCCGCGGAAAACGTCGTGGGTAGGCCGGCGCCGACGATCGCGATGGCGCCCTTGGATTTCATCGTGTTGAGGTTGGAGGTGACGCGGGCGGGGTCGGCGCCGTCGTCCATCTGGTAGAGCTGCACCGGGTGGCACTGGATGCCGCCGGCGGCGTTGACGGCCCGCGCCCACAGCGCCAGCCCGGACCGAATGTTGCCCAACGACGCACCGATGATCCCGGAGGTCGGCGCGGTCTGGCCGATCACTAGCGGGGCGAGCGCTTGTGCGCAGGCAGCGGCCCCGCCAGCTGCAGCCGCCGTGCCGCCGGTTGCAGCGCTACCGCCTTTGTTGCCGCCCGCGTTGGTCCCGGTGGCATCCGTGCCGCCGGTGGCCGGGGCACCGGGAACGGCGCCGGTCGCCGGAGCACCCGGGACGGCGCCGACGGCGCCGGTGTCGGTGGTGCCGGGCGCGATCACGCCGGTGTCGGCACCGAGGGCGGCCGCGTCACCGTTGGCCGCCTGGGCGGAGATCGCGGAGCCGTCGGCGGCGGCGATCTTCTCCTCGGACATGCGGGTGCCGCAGCCGCTGAGCGGCACGACCAACGCCAGCAGACCGGCGACCGCAACCATGCGGCCCCTTCGTCCCAGGGGGGCCCTCATTCGGGCGCTACGGGTGGTGGGGGTCATCGGGGGGCTCCAACGGGTTCACGGTCGTCCGCCTTGGTGGGGCGATCGGCCTTTTGCAGGTAGTCCTCGACCCGGACCGATGCCGGGCCGACGCGACGGGAGGTGAACCGGGCTGCCGTCGACGCGTAGAAGCGGTCGAAGGCACCCTGCGATCCGATGGCGGCGAAGATCGCCGCAAGACCGAAGAACATCTGGAGGCACTGGTAGAAGTCCTCGTTGGTGATGTAGTTCGGTACGACGTAGAGCAGGATCGGCGCGACGATCGCGGCGACGACGGTGCGCCGTCCGGAGATCGCGAGCACCGCGAGCACGATCAGCGACTGGATGAAGAAGTAGCTCTCCGCGCTGACCGCGCCGAACATCGAGGCGTACAGCGCGCCGCTGATCCCGGCCAGGAAGCCGGCGATGCAGAACACCAGGGTCCGGGAGATGTTGACCGCGAGCCCGAGGGTGGACAGCGCGACCGGAGCATCGGCCATCCCGCGCAGCAGCCGGCCGAGGCGGGACCGTTCGATCCAGAGCACCAGCCCGATCGCGGCGACCGCGATGGCCAGGAGCAGGTAGTAATAGTGGCTCTCGCTGGTGTCCATGTCCCAGAAGCCCGGGCGTTCGGTGTCGACGCTGCCGAAGCCGAACATGTAGTCCTTGGCGTAGAAGAACTGGTTGAGCACGATGCCGAACCCGAAGGTCGCCAGGCCCAGGTAGAGCCCGGAGAGCCGGATCGCCGGGACCGCGATGACGAGCGAGACCGGGATGCAGATCAGGCCGGAGATCAGCAGCGCCAGCAGCCACGGCATGTCCCGGCCGAGCATGTGGGCGAAGGTCGAGGCCCCGATCGCGGCGAAGCCGATCTGGCCCAGGGAGATCTGGCCGGAGACCCGCACCAGCAGGTGCAGCGACAGGAACAGCGCGACCTGGGTCAGCGCGACGTTCCAGGCGATCTGGTGGGTGCCGGAGAAGGCCGGGACACTCAGGGCCGCCGCGAACGCCAGCCCCATCACGATCCGCCTGTCCCGCAGGGACAGCTTGCTCGGTTTCGCCGCGCGCGGCTTGACCGCCCGGCCCACCTCGACCAGGTGCTTGCGGGGGATCACCAGCAGCCCGACGAAGAGCACGATGAACGGCACCGTCAGGTCCAGGCCGGCGAGATGCTCGGTCTGGGTCGAGAGGTCCTTGGAGACCAGCTTCTGGGCCAGGGCCACGATCACGCCGCCGACGAAGCACATCGGCAGGTTGCGGAACAGCGCGATGGTGGCCGCGCCGAAGGCCTGCACGATCAGAATCGAGAGCACGTTGACGTCGACCTGCTGCTGCGTGGAGGCGAACAGGATGCCGGAGGCGGAGGCGAAGATCGATCCGATCACCCACGCCGTGCGGCGCACCCGGGTGGGCGACTCACCGGTCATGTCGAGCAGTTGCGGGTCATCGACCACGCCGCGGATCGCGGTGCCGAGTCGGGTGTAGCGGAAGAACACGAACAGCGCGATCGCGGCCGCGGCCCCGATGCCGACCGTGATGCACGAGTCGACCGTGACGCCGACGCCCTCCACGCTGAAGGCTTCGTCCTGGGGGAAGAAGTAGTCAAAACGGCGACCCTGGCCGCTGTAGCGCAACACGATCAGGGCCTGGATGAACACCAGGAGCCCGACGGTGCCGACGATCTTGTAGGCCGTCGACACGGGCGCAAGCCCGGCGGCCAGGCGTTCCATGATCAGTCCGACGAGCGGGCCGATCACGAACACCACCAGAAACCCGGCCACCGGCCACGGAACGCCGTGCTCCTGGCGCAGGTCGAAGAACGCATACGCCGAAAGCGCACAGACCGCGCCGTGGCCGAAGTTGAACACGCCCGAGGTCTTGTAGGTCAGCACCAGACCCATGGCGCAGATGCCGTAGATGGAACCGGTGACGACACCGAAGATCAGATACGGGAGGTACTCGCTCACGACCGGCACACCCCACAGGAGCCGAGGTCGCGAGCGGCCGCGTCGGCGGCACTGATGACCGCCGTGGCCTTGCCGCGCGCGATCGGGCACTCGCTGCGGTGCACGATCGTCATGCCCGGCCCGACCACCAGCGTGCTGACGCTCTCCTCGGCCACAACCTCGTCGCCCGCATGCAACTGCAACCGGCCGCGCTTGGTGACGGTGACCGTCCAGCCCATCACGTCGGCCAGGTCGAACATGAGCTGGCGCTGACCGAGGCGCACCGACCGCATCGCGACGGTGACCAGGTACACCCCGCCGCACCCCGCGATCGCGGCCCCGAAGGCAGAGACCACCGCCCAGACCTCCTGCTCGCGCAGGCGGACCTCACCACTGACCCCGAACCAGCCCCACACCCCGACCGCGAGGCCGATGATCACCAGCACCAGGGCCCTGGTGAGGTCTGCGCGCCGCCACGGCTTGGCCTCGTACAGGTACCGCCGACGGCGCCGTGGGCTGGACGGTCCCGACGTCTGGGCCCGGTCGTTACGCCCGGCTCCATCGGCCTCGGAGCTCAGGTCAACCGTCTCGCTCGACACGGTCGTCTCAACTGCGGGCATGGGAACCCGACGCGCGCTCGGCGTGACGCTCACTCAGCTCGCGGTCGAGCAACGTCCCCACCCGGCGCAGTTCGCGCCACTCATCACGCAGGTCGGCCGTGATCCACATGACCGCCGCGATGCCCAGCAGGAAGATCCCGGTGAAGCCGGCCGAGACGATGTAGGGCATCTGCTCGGCGACGTGCTCGGTCCCGCTGGTGCCGATCCAGCCGACCAGCAGCGAGACCGCGCCGCCGATGGCACAGGCAACGGCGATCGCCCGGTCCCACTGGGACCGGAGCAGGTTCAGGAACTCCATCGCGCGGACACTCCCTTGGCACCGAGAACCGCCGCGGCCAGGAGCCCGAGGACGGTCAGACCGATCAGGGCCAGATAGATGGCCGAGAAGTCACTGGACAGGAACGCGGGCAGCCCGGCGGCCACCAGCGAGGCGCCACCTGAGGAACCGTCAGCGGCCTGCGGCGCGAAGTTCACCGTCGGAACACCACCGCTCGTCGAGGGCAGGGCGCCGATGCCTGCCAGGTCGGCGCCGCCGGGGGCGCCCCCGGTCACGCCCGGAAGGATGTTCGGGGTGACACCGTTAGTCGTGGCCAAACCACCCTCGGGCCCGCCCGCCGTCTGCGGCGCCCGCTGCACCGCCGCGGAGGACGCGCCGATGATGAACGTAGCCGGGGTCGGGCCCTTGTAGAACGAGTTGTCCGGCGGCGCGGCAAAGGTGTAGTTGACGGTGAATACACCCCCGACGATGCCGTCCTTCGTGTTCTGCGGCGCGGTGTAGGCCAGCGTCACGCCCTGCGCCTTGAACGCCTGCACGACCGAGTCGGCCGGCACGACGTACTTCTGCGGGTCGCCCTGAAGCGGCTGGACGACGAAGTAGCCGTTGATGAAACCGATCTTCGGCTCCACCAGCGTCGCGCCGCCGTTCGGCACCGGGAAGGACTGGACCGGGATCGGCGCGGGGGCGGGAACGCCCGGCACCGGGAACGGGAACGGGATCGGGATCGAACCCGGCGACTGGTCCGGGATCCGCAGCACCAGGCCGGGCACGGCGATCTCATCGATGGAGAAGTTCGAGGTCCGCGTCAGCGTCCCGTTCGCATCGGCCGTCGCAGAGACAACCGACTCGAATCCCTTGAGGCTGACCAGCGGACCGAGGACGGTCAGCGGTGATGACGCGTTCGCCAGCGCGGTGATGTTGCCATCGGGCGACTCGTCGACCTCGGAATGCGACACGCCGCCAGATCCGGCGGAGCCGAAGATCGCATCGGCCACCGTCGAGGTGGACCGGCTCACCGCCGAGAGCTCGATGCCGGGGTAGTTCACGTGCGCCGGGTCGCCGCCGAACGTCGAGGACGCCGTCAAGGGATACGGCGGGACCGGGAACCCGAACAGACCACTGACCACACCCGGCGCCGTCGGCACGTAGTCACCGAAGAACGGGAACGAGGCGTTCGCGTCACCCTTGTCCAGCGAGGACTGCGCCACGTCGGTCTCCGGTCCGCCACCCTCCGGGCGCACGCCGCCCGGGATGGTCGAGTTGGAGAAGTAACTGTCGACCACGACCGACCGGGCGCTCGCGTTGTAGAAGGAGTCGACGCCCGCACCCGCGGACGGACTCCAGATCAAAGAACTGGCCCCGAACACAGCCGCGGCGGCCAGGCCCGCGCTCAGCCACGCCTTAGGCGACTTCGGCATTGTGACAGCTCCCGAAACACGATGTGTCGATTACAATACACGTAGTACCAGTCTTGTGATAGCGCGTCTTCGCAGGTCCATTGAGCAAGCAGAGGCGTTAGTCATGACGGTTTCAGCCCTGGTCGACGGTCTCGCCGAGGTGTCGGTCCGCTACGGCGGCCATTTGGCGTGGACCGGCGGGTGAGGCGCCCGTCCCGGTTGTCCGGGGGCGCCTCTGGCTAGGTCGAAGTCCGGTGGAGAGCGTGTCGTTGGCGACGCGCGGTCAGACTGATATTCGCGGGTTGATTGCCGCAGGACGGGAGTTTCGGCTGGAGCGGGCCGCTTGTCTAAAGGCGAGTGTGGCCCTGTTGGGACAGGGCTGCCCATAGGGGGATCGCGGGTCGCTCCACGCGCTGCTTCCACGGGGGTCTTCGACGAAGCCGGCTCAGAACGGCTACTCCTGCAGGACTGCCAGTGACCAGCACCAGCCGGTCAGCTCGCGGGCGATCGCAACGTTGGCGATCACGTTGCGTTTGGCGGGCGTTGAAGGCGTTCCAGCGGGCGTGGCATGCAACGTGGCACCGCTCGCAGCCCGCAGCGCCAAGCCAACTCTCGGAGTGGACGGGTAGCCCACCGGTGGCGTACTTCATGTAGTCAATGCTCGGGCAGCCGCCGAAGTCCTCATCGAGCGCGCCGTTGCAGCATCCTGGCACCCTCTCTTTGAGGGCGTCAGGGAGAGGCGAGGCGGCTTCCGGCGGCTTCCGGCGACTTTCCGATCTGAACCCCCACAACCGCACGATCATCCAGGAGAACGCCATGCCGACACCTCTGCCCGTTGCTCCCGTGACCTTGGGAGCTGTCAACATGGAGGCTGAGAACCCGCGCGCCCTCGCGACGTTCTGGGCCGAGGTCACGGGCGGCACACCCGCAGAGTCTGATGACCACGTCTACCTGCCGGCATCGGGAGTCGGTGGGTTCGCCATGTTCTTCCAGCCCCTCACCGGGCCCCGGCCGACCCGCTCTAGTTCCCACCTTGACGTCACCGTTCCGTGGGGCAGCCGCGCGGCGACCGTCGAGCGGCTTCTCGCCTGCGGCGCCACGCATCTGTGGGACGTGTTGGAGGAGTACGAACACGTGCAGTGGTCCACCCTGGCCGATCCCGAGGGCAACCCCTTCTGCGTCGCCGAGCATCCACCCCTTTCCGGGAGCTCGCGGCGGTAGCCATGGCTGTCGTGACCGCTCGGGGAGCGAAGACCCAGACGCTAATAGCGAGTTCACCAAGCACGGCGGCGTGGCAACGACCAGAGCCTGTTGTGGACGCAGTCGACGTGTTGCACCGCGCTCCTGAAGCGGGTGTCGGCAGTTCGAATCTGCCCGGGGGCACCAAGGTCGTTGTATGGGTCGTACCTCGCGGACCAACTGGTCAGCGGGAGCCGCCCCAGCTGAAAGAGTTCGACCATTTGAAGGGAGCAGCGATGGCGGCCCCTACACAGCAACATGACGCTCCCCGCACCGGCCCGTCGCGGGGAGCGCAGCGGCGAGCAACGTGGAGCCGGCGACTACTGACGATCCGGTCGTACTGTTCCGGCGTGGCGGGCTTGCGCGTCGTCGTGCGCGAGCGGGACGAGTCGTCTGACCGCATCGCCATCAGCATCGTCAGGATCGTTCGCACGGCGATCAGCCGCACCACGTCGTGTGGCGCTCCCCCGACGGCCGTTCGCGCGCCGCGATCGAGCTCGCTGAAGAGCTCCTCGCGGACGGAGCGCACCCTTCCTTCCAGGGCCACGCCCTTCCAGGTTGGGGGGCCAGGGTTGAAGAGCGCAACGAGGAGTGCGAGGTGCTGTCTGGTCACGGCATCGACCTGCCGCACCCAGGCTTCAACGCGATTGCACGCGCACCTTTCGACTCGGTCCGTCGCCGGCGGCTCGCACAAAGCAGCGGCAACCACACGGATGGGGCTCAGCACCGCCGCTTCGTAGAGGCCGGCCTTCGAGAGGAAGTACCTGAAGATCACGGTCTCGTTGACGCCCGCGCTCTCCGCGATGCGCCGGGTAGACGCCCCACCAAAACCTTCCTGCGCGAAAACCTCGACCGCGGCGTTCAACACCAGCCGTTGAACTTCAGCGCTCGTGCGGCGCTTGGACCCGAGCGGCTGCATCAGTGGGCCGGAATGCACGCGATCGATGCGCTCAGGCCTGCTCACACCCACCGCAGACGACCTCGAACATGGACGAGCGGACTCAATGTCCGATGTCGGCGCCGACGTATTGGGTGAAGACGTCCTCGCCTTCGAGTTCGCCGGGCTCGCCGGCGAAGCTGATCTCGCCGCGGTTGAGCAGGTAGACGTAGTCGGCGATGGCCAGGGCCCGTGTGACGTACTGCTCGACCAGAAGGAGGCTGGCACCCTGGGCTCGGAGCAGACCGAGGAAGTCGAAGATCTCATCGACAACTTTGGGGGCGAGGCCCATGCTGACCTCGTCGAGCAGAACGACTTTGGGGTGCTGCACGTAGGTCCGAGCGAGGGCGAGCATCTGCTGTTCGCCGCCGCTCATCGTGCCGGCCGTCTGAGCCAGGCGCTCGCCGAGCCGGGGGAACGCTGAGACGGCACGTTCCAACGCCTCGCCCTCCTCGCCCCGCACCGATTGCAGGATCAAGTTCTCGCGCACGGTCATCGAGGGGAAGATGCCCCGGCCTTCGGGGACATGGCAGATGCCCTTCTGCACGAGCTGGTAGGGCCGGTCCCGGGTGACGTCGGTGCCGTCGAGGAGCAGACGGCCTTCGGTCGGGTGCAGCAGACCGGAGGCCACCCGCAACAAGGTTGTCTTGCCGGCCCCGTTGGCGCCGAGCAGGGCAACCACCGAACCGTCGGGAACAATGAGGTCCACTCCGCGCAGCACCGTCGTTCCGGCGTATCCGGCGACGACACCGTTCAGTTCCAACATCAGAGGCCTGCCGCGTTCGGCAGCCCCGGCTCGGCGGCCTCGCTGCCCAGATAGGCGGCACGGACAACCTCGCTGGATTGCACCTGTGCCGGTGTGCCCTGGAAGATCGGCTGTCCGAAGTCCATGACGTAGAGGTAGTCACACACACTCATCACCAGGGCCATGTCGTGTTCGACCAGCAGGATCCCGATCTCGCCGGCCTCGATCAGTGAGCGCAGGATTCGCCCGAACAGCACGGTTTCGGCCTTGTCCAGCCCGGAACTCGGTTCGTCCAACAGCATCAGCCGGAACCCACCGGCGATGCACCGAGCCAATTCGACCAGGCGGCGTTGTCCGGTGGACAAGTCAGCCGGCCGGCGCGTACTCAGGTGTTCGATGCCGCATTGCGCCAGCGCTTCTGAGGTCGCGCAGCGGACGGTGGCGGTGTCGCGACGGGCGCCCCGTAGGTGCCGCCAGGGAACGCTGCCGGCCAGCCCCGCCTCACGTCCGAGCGCCACGTTCTCGCGCACGCTCAGGGAGTCGAACAGTTCCATCCGCTGAAAAGTCCGGCCCAGGCCGCGCTGGGCCCGGACCTGCGGCGCAAGACTCGTGACCTCGGCACCGAAAAGACTGACGGTCCCGTGGGTGGGGCGGATCAAGCCTGTGCAGGCGTTGAACGTGGTCGTCTTCCCAGCTCCGTTCGGTCCGATCAGCCCGGTGAGTTGACCCAGCGGCGCCGCGAACGAGATCTGGTTGACCGCGGTGTGCCCTCCGTATTTGACGACGAGGTCGTGGACCACCAGCCCGGTGCCGGCCCGTTCGAGCAGGGATGCTCCGTTCTGCATGTCGTTCACACCCCAACCGTCTGACGCGCAGGCGCTGGCTCGGAGGCTGCGGCTTTGGCCTTCAGCACCGCGATCCGGTCCGTGGTGGGACCGACCAGCCGAGTCTGATGCTTGAGGGTGAGCCGAGAGACGAGCGCACCGAAGCCCCCTTGGGAGGTGGCAGCGGCGACGATCGCGAACAGGCCGAACCCGAACTGCAGCACGTAGTTGCCCTCGGTGTCGTTGATGTAGTTCGGGACCACGAACAGCAGGATGGAGCCGGCGATAGCCGAGGTGACGAGGCGACGCCCCGCAATCGCGAGCACCGCCAGCAACAGCAACGACTGGAAGTAGCCGAAGCTCTCCTGGCTGACCGATCCGAACAGAGACGCGAAGGTCGCCCCGCTGATGCCCGCCAGGAACCCGGAAATGCAGAACACGATGACGCGGGACATGTTGACGTTGAGACCGAGGGTCACCAGCCCGGTCGGCGAGTCACCCAGACCCCGCAGCAACCGGCCCAGGCGCGAGTTCTCAATCAGCACCACCACGGCGATCGCCGCGATGGCGATGCCAAGCAACAGGTAGTAGTACCGAGTGTCGGACTCGAGCCCCGACGGGCGCCGGGTGGTGATGCTGCCGACCCCGAACATGAAGGACTTCGTGTAGGCGAACTGCGCGATGAAGATGCCGAACCCGAGCGTGGCCAGGGCCAGATACAGCCCGGAGAGCCGGATCGCCGGGATCGCGATGAACGCCGCCACCGGGACCACGACGAGACCCGCGAGGATCACGGCGAGTCCCCAGGACAGGCCGGCGTCCAGGGAGTGGGCGAAGCTGGTGGCGCCGATCGCGGCGAACGCGACGTGGCACAGCGAAATTTGTCCCGAGGTACGCACCAGCAGCCCGAGGGAGAGGAACAACACGACCTGGCTGGCCGCCTGGGTCCAGGCGATCAAATGGGTACCGGCGAACTGAGGGACCATCAGTGCCGTGACCGCCAGCGCCGTGAAACCGGCAGTGCGGACCCGCCCGGAGAACGGGCTCGGCGGCGCCGGCCGCATCTTGATCACCCGGCCGACCTCAACCAGCTTGTGCCGGGGTACGACGAGGAGCGTGACGAACAGGATGATGAACGGGACGTTGAGATCCAAACCCTGAAGGTCGGGGTAGTCCGCCACCCCTTTCGCGGCCAGCTTCTGCAGCACGCCGACGACGATGCCGCCGACGAAGGCGAGGGGAAGGCTGGTGAACCGCGCCAGCGCGGCCGCCCCGAACGCTTGCACGACCAACAGAGACAGCACGTTGACGTCCAGTTGCTGCTGCGTCGAGGCGAACAGCACACCGGAGACCGCGGTCAGGGTCGACCCGATCATCCAGGCATTGCGCCGTACCCGCGCCGGTGAGACCCCGGTGATGTCGAGCAAGGCAGCGTCATCAACCACGCCGCGCATGTTCAGCCCGGCCCGGGTGCGGGTGAAGAACAGAAACAGCCCGACCGCCAGCGCCAGGCCGAAGAGCATGTCGGCGAGGTTGTCGTAGGTGACCGAGACGTTCTCGACGGAGAAGGCTTCACGCTGGGGCAGGAAGGTGTTGAAGATAAAGGTCGACTGCGGGCCGTAAACCAGGCCCACTCCGGACTGGATGCAGACGAAGACCCCAACGGTGGCGACGATCTTGTAGGTGACGGTGACACCGGCAAGCACCGCCGCCATCCGCTCGAACAGCAATCCCGAGAGCGGACCGAAGATCAGCACCGCGATCACCGCAGCGACCGGCCAGGGCAGGCCCTGCTCCTGGCGGAGTTCGTAGAACAGGTAGGCGCCGACCGCGCTGGTCGCGCCGTGCGCGACGTTGAAAACCCCCGAGGTCTTGTAGGTCAGCACCAGACCCATCGCCGAGATGCCGTAGATGGAGCCGGCCGTCAGACCGAAGATCAGGTAGGGCAGATAGTCACTCATGACCCACACACTCCGCAGCCGGGCAGCCCGCGCACGGCCGACTCCGCGGCGGTCATCGCCATCAGGTCGACCTTTCCTCGCACCAGGAGGCATTCGGGGCGGTGCGCGCGATTCATCCCCGCCCCGATGACGAGCGTGCCGACGCCCCGCCCGGGGGCCGGACCGCCCTGAGCCCCCCGCGCCTCGGCGAGCCACGGTGCGAGGTAGCCGATGAGGTCGCGCTCCAACATCGACACTTGGCGGAATCCGCACACCAGCCAGAGAACTCCGCCGACGACGGCGACGCCGGCCGAGGTGATGCTGCCGATCAGCCAGGGCACCTGATCGTCGTAGGTGAGCTTGCCGGCGCCCGCGTACCAGCACACGGCCATGCCGACGCAGCCGAGCGCCGTCAGGGTCAGGCTCGCGACCAGGTGTTTACGCTGCCAGGGCTCCGGCCGGTCGCTCTGCCCGAAGGCGAATGCCCCCGCCGCCGGGTGGTCGGTTGCCTGGACCCGCTCCACGCGCACGGCGCCGAGGCTCACCTGTTGGGTGGTCACGGATCAGGTCCTGCGGTGCGCAGCGGCGCCGGCCAGCACCTCGGCGGCCGTCGTCGGGATCGGGGGCAGCTCGGGCAGGACCCGCGCGGACCCCGCGAGGTCCTGCAGCGTCACCCGCACCAGGCGCAGTTCGCGCCACTGGTCGCGCAGGTCGGCGGAGACCCACAGCACCGATCCGACCGCAACCAGCACGATGCCGGAGACGCCTGCCGAGGTGATGTAGGGCAACTGCTTCACGACGGCCTCGGCACCGCTGACCCCGATCCATCCGATGATCAACACGATCATCCCGGTCAGCGTGAACAGGATCGCGAGGCCGCGGTCCCACTGGGCTCGTGCCAGCGTCAGGATTTCCATGTCGAGCGCACTCCCACCACACTCAGAGCGGTCATGGACAGCAGAGCCGCCAGCGCAACCGCAGCGAAGACGCCGTAGAGGCCCGTCAGGTTGGTCGAAACCGTTGCGGCGGCGGGGACGAAGCTCGTCGCTGTCAGGTCTCCACCCACCCCGGACCCGGCTGGCGCTCCCGCGGCGCTGGCGGTGTGCGGAACGAGTCCAGGCCCGGCGTTGAACGCTGCGTCGAGGCGTGGGATCGCACCTTCCGACCCGGCGCCGGCGCCGGGGCCGGCCGCGAGATCTGTCGCGGAACCGGAGGGTCCAGCGCCGGCGTCGTAGGTGACCGGGTTCAGCGTCACGCTCGCGGTGACCTTGCCGATCGTGTAGGTGATCGGGACCGGGCCGGAGAAGTACGGGTTGTCGGGAAATCCGGGCGCCTCGTACCCGAGGGAGAAGGTGGCGCCCTCGATCCCGGTGTCGGTCTGCCGTGCGGGCTGGTACGTCACGGCGTAACCGGCCGCGGCGAAGGCCTCGAGAACGGCAGGGGCCGGGACTGCGTACTGGTTGGCCCCGAAGCCGGGCAGCGTCATCGAGAAGAAGCCGTCCTTGAAACCGATGTCGGGAGCCGGCAGGGTCTGCCCACCGAAGGGCAGCGGGATCGGCGGGAACGCCGTGTCCGGCAGTTGCGGTGCCCCGGGGATCGGCACCGGAATCGGCGCAGAACCGGGACTTGTTTTGGGTACGGCGATCGCCAACCCCGGGATATGGATCCGCGCGATACTCAGCGACGCAGTCCGGGTGAGCTTTCCGGTGAGTGCGTCCGCGAGCACGACCGCGTTTGAGCGGACGCCGGACAGGCGCAGGCTGCCGCCGAGTACCACCCCTTCCACCGCGGTGTCCGCGAGTGCCTGGACGTCGCCGGAGGCGAGCACGTCGATCCGGGAATCGGCGGTGCCGCCGCCGGAAGGGCTGATCACGGATGCCGACCCGATGTTGCTCGCCTGACCGCTCTCCGCGTGCAGCGTGATGCCCGGATAGGACACGTCGGCGGGCTGATCTCCCGCGCCCGTGGCGGCTTGCAGCGGGTATCCCGGCGACGGGATGCCGTAGAGCCCGGCGGCGACCCCGGGCAGCCCAGGCACGACCGGTCCGAGGTAGGGGAACGAGGCTTCCGCGTCGGACTGCCCGCTCGAGTTCAACCGGGAGGAGGCCTCCGGCCCGACGCCTTCGATGACCAACCCGAGCGGAAAGCTCTGGTTGCGCATCGTGGCGTTGATCGCAACACCTTGGGCGTAGGCGTCAAAGGCCGGCTGAGCGAGATCCGCGCGCGCGGTCCCCGCAGTGCCGACGGTCAGTGCCGCGCCTGCACCGAGGACGGCGAGCGTGGCCGTGGCGGTTCCGCGCCGCCGCGCGTTGCGGGTCACAGGCATTGCGGCCGTCCCGGACTCAGGTCAGCCAATCCCTGTTCGTTGATCCGGACCACGAAGTAGCACGCGCCGGTCGGGTGCGGGCCGGGCCTGAACGTGAGCGGCACCGAGGAGTATCCGCCCAGGTTGTCGTTCTTGATCTGGTGCATTCCTTCGAGAATCATCTTGGTCGTCACCGGGCCGCTACGGGCCTGCGCGGCGACCTTGGCCAGCCCGGCCTCGAACAGCTTTCCGGCCACGTAGGCGTTCATGGCTGACTGGTCGATCCGCGCTCCCGGCGCATAGCGCTTCATCGCGTCCTGGAACGCCCGCGCCGTGGGCAGGTCGAGGTTGAAGTACGGCGGGGTGGGCGAGTTCAGGTAGACGTTGGCCGCCTGCACCTTCGGGTCCGCGGCCGTGCTCGGGGAGATCGCGATTCCGGTCGTGGCCGATGGGGGGCTCCAGCCGATCGAGGCGCAGGATTTGAAGATCCGCTGGATGGCCGAACTGTCCACCGTGAGGAACATGGTCTCGGCGCCGGCGTTCTTCAGGCTCTGGCACTGGGAGGTGTAGTCGGTCTGCGTCAGCGACACCGATTGCTTGGAGACCACCGTCGTGCCCGCCTTGGCGGCCATGTCGTCGATCGCGTCCCGGATCAGTCCACAGATCGAGGCTTCCACGCAGGTGATCAGCCCGAGCTTCTTCAACCCGGTGGCGTCCACCATGGCCTTGATGGCGCCGGCATAACCGGTCATCGAGACCACCCCGGCCGGGAAGATCAGCGGGTCGGCGTTCCAGTCCGGGGTGACGCCGTCCCCGCCGATCGTCGGGATGCCGGCCGGCGTCAGCGCGGCCCGGTACGCCCCGATCGTGATCGGCACGTCCGCCGCGAGCATCGCGACCACCTTCTGACGGTCCACCAGGTCCCGGATGGCCGCGGTGGTCCGCGCCGGGTCCGACCCGTCGTCGCGCTGAGAGAGCCGGATCGGGTGGCACTGGACGCCGCCCCGTGCGTTGACCTCCGCCGCCCAGACTGCCAGGCCCGGGCGGAAGCCGCCGAGCATCGGCTCGAGGAAGCCACTGAACGCGCCCACCTGACCGATGGAGATCGGCTCGAGTTGCCGCGTGCACGGGCCGTCTGCGGCGGCCACCTGCGCTTTGGGTCCAACTGGTGTTCCTGGCTTCGGGGTGACTGCACCCGAGCCGCGCGGTGCGCTCGACGCGGTCCCGCTGGGCGCTAGCGCAGGGGCTCCACCCGAGGCCACCCCGGCCACCGGGTTGTTCGTGGTCGCGCTGTCACCGGTTGCCGGTGCGCCTGGTAGCTGCGCTTCGGCGCCGAGCCGGGGCACCGACCGGGGCGCCGAGACTGCCGGCGTCGGTCAGCGCCTGGTCGCTGACTCGGGTTCCGCAGGCCGAGATCATCAGCGCGATCGCGGCCGCGCCGGCCAGGGCGCCGTGATGGCGACGGCGCCCTCGTTTCGCGGGACCGCGATTGAGATGGTTGCGACGCAACGGGTCCTCCAGAGTCCAGACGTCGGATGCGACAGGGCGCTTCACTGCGAAGGCCGCGCGCCGGCGAACACGGCGCCGATCTCGTCACCCGGACCACCCGTACGCCAATCGACGGGGTGCAGCAACGGGGACTGGTCGGCGAGGGTTTGGATGCCCGCAGGGGCCCGGCAGAGCTCGGGGATCGAGTTCACTGCGCGAGCGGCTGTGGCCAACAGGCCGCCCATGATGGCCAGGTCCGCCGGCCCGCGCTCCTTGGCCAACATGCCCTGGAAGGTCTCGTTGCTGGTGCGCGTCGCCCACTGCAGTTGCATCGAGGGCTCACCCTTGACGGCGAGCCGGTATCCGCCCTCCCCCGGGGGCGGCTCCCAGCCGCTGGGGTAGTCACCGAGCCAGTAGCAGCCGCCCTGGGTCACCCGGCACTTACCGTCGACAAAGCCGTCCAGGTTGAACCGGATCGCCGAGACCGTCCCCTTCTTCACGCTGAACAGGGGCGCGTCGATGTCGCGCTCGGACAGTGCGTATTCCTGGTCGTAGCGGACCTCATCGAGCTGGACCCCGAACCAGTGCGCAGTCATGTGCAGCGCCGGGCCGAACAGGTACTCCCACAACGGGCGCATGTCGTGCTTGTCGGCCTCGTCAGGGCCGAGCCCGTAGCCGAAGTAGCCGAAGACCTCAGGGTCTTCGTAGGTCTCGAAGTTGTACATCTCGCACAGGTAGGTCGACTCGACCCGCTGGCACATGCTGGCCACCGACGCCAACACGGTCTGACTGCCGTTGGCGTTGATGCCGGTCGGGTAGTAGGACGTCCCGCCTTCCCGGCAGGCATCCTCCAGCGCGGCCACCAGCTCGGTCCCGTACAGGGCGGGGTGGTTCATCGACGCCTGGATTCCGACCACGTTTTTCCCCGAGCGCAGAATGCGACTGATGTCCGCAACAAGGTCCTCGGGCGTACGGCGAAGGTCGGTCGCGGTGTAGACGACGCAATCGGCCGCCATCTCCAGCACCTCGTTCATGTCCGACGAGGAAACGACTCCGGTGATGCCTCGACCGCAGAACTCCCCCGCGTCCAACCCGGCCTTGTCGGCGCTGTGGACCCACAGACCCGCCAACTCCAATGCCGGGTGGTCGATGATCCCCATCAGCGCCTGCTTGCCGACGAGTCCGGGCGCCCACTGGATGACGCGGTACCGCTTCGACATCGAACTTCCCTTCAAAACCCTGGTGGCGCCGCGGAATCGGTCAGCGTGTCCGTATCTAGTGTCTGCTCGCTAAATATAAGTAACACCGTCGCTTATCGTCAAGTAACAGCGTTGCTTTTATCTCGACCCGCCGCACCCCGCTCAGGCGTAGGACCCGATCAGCGTCGACAGTTGTGCGCCGAGGTCCCGGTCGTCGGTCAGGGGTAGGGCGATAGACGCCTGCGCGGCGTCGAAGAAGGACAGCCCCTCGCCGATGAGCCGGCTCGCCGCCACCAGGGCCCGGGTCGAAGCGACCTCGGGCAGCCCCGCTTCCTTGGCCCGCCGCAGCGCCTGGCCGAGACGGAGCAACTCCTCGAGGTGGCGCTCGGTGCCTCCTTCTCGCAGGATGATCGCTCGTTCGATCTCCACCGCTGGGTAGTCGAGTTCGATCGCCACCATCCGCTGGCGGGTGGACATCTTCAGGTCTTTGAGAACGCTTTGGTAGCCCGGGTTGTAGGAGCAGACGAGGGTGAAGCCGTGCGCGGCCTTGATGACCTCACCCCCGCGCCGTTCGATGTTGAGTTCGCGGCGGTGGTCGGTCAGCGAGTGCACCGCAACGGTGGCGTCCTGGCGGGCTTCGACGATCTCGTCCAGGTAGCAGATGCCACCTTCCCGCGCCGCGCGGGTGAGCGGGCCATCCACCCACTCGGTGTTTCCGCCGGTGAGGACGTAGCGTCCGAGCAGGTCGCTGGCCGTCATGTCTTCATGGCAGGAGACCGTGAACAGCGGTACGCCGAATCGCGCTGCCATGTGCTCGACCAGTCGGGTTTTTCCGCATCCCGTGGGTCCCTTGAGCATGATCGGCAGGCCGAGTCGGGCGGCCGCCCCGAAGACCTCGACTTCGTTGCCGGTCTCGGCGTAGAACGGCACGCTCGACAGCGCTGCCGGCGGGGACTGTAGGTCCGCGGTCATCAACGTCCTTCCATGCGAAATAGGCGTACGGGGCTGCGCGACGCGACCGCGTCGCGGCGGTGTGCGTGGGCGGCCGCGAGCGCGTGCTGGAACAGGGGCCGGACAACACGGGCGAGGTCCTGGGGCCGGTCCAGGACGCGGTGGGCGACGTGGCCCCACACGGCGTCGATGACCTCTGGTCGGTTGGCGGCTCGCAGGCTGATGCAGGCGCACCCGACGCCGCGCTCGACCGCCTCGGTGAGCGCTCGACGCGTGTCTTGTTGGGCGTAAGTCTGCTCGTAGCCTTCGTCGTAAGGCAGACCGTCGCCGATGACGACGAGGAGCGTGCTCGCGGTGCCGGCCTGCGCGGTGAGGACGTGCGTGGCGTGGCGGATTGCGGCGCCGAGGCGGGTGTATCCGCCCGGCGTGAGGGCGGCCAGGCGGAGCCGGCTGGTGCGGCCGTAGCGTTCGTCGAAAGTCTTGATCCGCAGGAAGCGGACATCGGTTCGACCGCGCGAGTAGAACGCATACGTCGCGACCCGGTCGCCCAGGCAGCTCGAGGGTGGCGGTGAGGCGAGCCGCGAGCTCACGTTGTGCTTCGAAGACTTCGCGGTCGCCGTCCAGGGCTCCGGTGGAGCCGCTGGCATCGAGCAGGATCACTACCCCGAGATCGCGGTGGGTGCGGCGGCGAAGCTCGTAGACCCGGGGCTGGTCGCAGGACCCGGTCGCACGACGGGCGGCGTGGTCCACCAGACCGGTGAGGTCGAGACTGTCGCCATCGGGCTGGCGCCGGTGGCGAGCGTCGGTGAGACCCAACCGGGCGAGCTGACTGCGCAGTGCGAGGTCGGTGGTGGCCTCGCCGAGACCTGAGACGGAGGCGGTGTCCGGGAGCAGCTCCGTGACACTGCACCATCCGGGCCGGTAGCTCCCGGCGTCGTAGGACCATTCGTCGTAGGACCAGCCGGCGGATCGTCGGGGACGGCCGGCCGGAGGCGGGGCGACGCCGGCGACGCGGCGCCCCCGTGCCACCCCTGTCCCGGCTCGGGTGCCCTGGACGCTGAACTCCTGCCCACCTCCGCCGGATTCACTGGGAGTGGTCCGCATCCCCAGCAAGCGCGCCATCTTGGTGGCGAGCGGGTTGGACAGCGGAACCGCCAGCATTTCCAGGATCCGACTGCGGTCACCGTCGTCCTCGGAGTCCATCTCGTGCAGGGTTTCGGTGTTTGCCAAGGCGGCCCGCAAGTCCGAGTCGGAGACCTCTGCTCCACCGGTCTCGCTGCGTCGGAACAGACTCAGCGGACGGATCGTGCCGCACCAGGCGGGGGCGCCGCGGAGGCGGGCTGATCTCGCGCGTTCCAGGGACTCCCCGGGAGAGGCGCTGCGTGGGCCACCGTGCAGATCCGCTGCCTTGGACACCAAGGTGGACGGAAGGAGATCTCGGAGCGCGTGGACCGCCCGGGCAGTCTCGAGCGCGACGTAGCGCTCGGCGGTCCCCCGTCGACCGACGAGCATGCGTAACCCGGGCGGGTCCAGGCTGCCGCCGGCGATCAGGGCGGCCTGGGCCATCACGGTGTTGGATGTCGCCCCGTCGGGGAGGTACAGCTGAGTCCCGTCGCTGTAGGCCAGGTCCGACTCGGTCGGGACCACGGACACCGGGCGCCCGGCGACGGCGGAGGCCAGGAGACCGAACGCAGTGCCGTCACCTGGGGGCAAGCGTCCTGCCTTCGGTCACCGGGTCTTGCGCGGTCACGGCGCCGGCCTGGGCCTCCTCCTGTAGGACAGCCCGCCGGAGCAGGACGACCATCACGACCACCCACGCGGCGAACACGAACATGGGCATGAAGAAGGAGAAGAGTCCGTTCCAGGCGAACGGGCCGTGCTTGAAGAACGGCACCAGCCCGGCCGGGGCGACGAGCAGTGCGACCCAGATGTTGAAATAGCCGGCCCAGCGGGGGAACACGCCGGTGTTGCGTTCGTCGGCGAGGATCACCAGGCCGATGCAGCCGAATTCGACGACGGCCGAGGAGATCACGCCGACGAACATGATCCATCCGAGGTCGTTCAGCATCCGGATGATGGTTGGGTCGATCTCCGGCCGATAGGCCGCGGTCTGCCAGATCATCAGCGGGATGATGAACTCCAGCGCCAGCAGGCCGCCCGAGATCAGCTGGGTCTGGGCGAGCACGGAGCGGGGCCCCTCGATCCGTTTCATCTGAGCCCAGATGACCGCGGCGAACGGGACCAGCAGGGCTGAGGCGAACATCGTCAACATCAGACCCAGCCGGATTCCCCCCGAATGCTCGGAGTACATCGCGACCAGTTCCTCCGGCGATTTCCCGGGGGACGGGGGTGGGATGAACCTCGCCAGCACGACGAAGCTGGCTATCCACCCGAACACCATGACCGGGCCGGCCCAGACGCAGAGCATCTGGAGCCTGCGGTTGGTGAAGGGTCGATCCACGTCAGAGGTCATTTGCCGCTCGAGAACTGCTTCACCGTCTCAGCCGACGGCTCCGGCACACCGGGCGGAACGATCACCTTGCCCTGGGGGTCGAAATGGATCCCGCCGTGGCGCGAGAGCGGCATGTGCTTGGACGGACAGGCCTGGTCGGTGTCCGGGCCGCAGATGTAGTTGGTGAAGTAGGAGCGCTCCTGCACCTCGGCCGGCCAGGAGTGAGCCTGCAGGTTGAAGAACTGGTAGGGGAGGTTGTAGGTGACCATGTAGATCGCGCTGCCCGCCCCGAGCAGGGCGAGGAAGCGCATGAAGGTCTTGGTACCCGCGCTCGCGCGCACCTCGTCCACGCCGCGCTCGACGAAGGTGTGACCCCGGTCGTCCTTGAAGTAGAGCAGGCACGCAAAGCCCAGCCACCACAGTGAGGTGAGCACGGATTCGTAGATCGGGAACTGGTAGTACTTGCCGTGGAAGAGCGTGAGCTCAGGCACCGTGGCCCAGTAGTTGTAGAAGCCGAGCCGGACCCAGGCACCTTCGCAGACCAGATCCAGGACGAAGCCGAAGACGAAGGTCGCGGAGATCATCCGGAACGTGGTGATGCTCGGGTAACGCCGCTTGAGACGACGCATGAACCAGACGCAGGCCAGGGTGATCGGGAACAGCATGTACAGGTAGGCCGGGATGATGAAGAACAACGGCTCCTGGAACATCCGGCCCGGCTCACCCGCGCTGATCGACTGCCAGCCCGGCACCTCGTTGATCCACGATCCAGCGTTGACGAAGTAGGAGTTGTACGTGAACGTCGGCTGGTAGAAGTTGATGAACGGGTCCTGGAACCACAGCAGGATGAAGGTCAGCAGCAGCAAACCCTCGGTGGTCATCCGCTTCTGCCGGATCCGCGGGCGGATCACGACGAAGTACACGATCCCGGCGGTGGCCAGCACACCGAACGGGAGGTAGATGTCGAACAGCGTCTCCATCCAGTTCGGCAGCGCTGTCGGCCCCGGATCCACCCGTTGGGTGTTGTCGCTCGTGATCCAGCCCACCAGCAGGTACATGTAGAACGCGAACCAGAGCCCCCCGAAGATCGCCCACCCCTTGATCGGTTGGGATCGCGGACGCGCGTCGACCTCGGGTGATGTCGGCGCAAGCGTGGGCTGGTCGGGCGCACTGATGATCGCGGCCATGGGTTCTCCTCGAAGGACGGCAACGAGGCGAACGATAAGCAACACTGTTGCCTATAGTCAAGAAACACTGTTGCTTGGCTCTCAATCCGCGTTCTCGGGCGCTGCCGAGGCTAGAGTTCGGGCCATGGCTGCCAGTCGTCGTCGCGCCCCCCGGCGATCGACAGAAGAGGTTCGGGAAGTGATCCTGGCGACCGCGACCAAGCTGTTCGCCGAACGCGGCTACGCCCAGACCTCGATGCGCGACATCGCCGCCGAAGCGTCCATGAGCCTGTCCGTGCTCTACCGCCAGTTCGAGAACAAGGACGACCTCTTTTCGGCCACCCTGCTCGCGCCGTTCCTCAAGTCCTTCGAGGAGTTCGCGTCAGCCTGGAGCAGCCAGCTCGAGAGCCCGTGGGGTGATGAGCAGCTCATCGGCGAGTTCGTGCGCGACCTGTATCTGAACCTGTCCGAGCACCGGCAGCTTCTGGTCACCCTGCTCGCCGCCGGCGAGAGCGCCGATAGCAATCTGCTGCAACAGACCGAGGCAAGTCTCACAGCCAGCCTGACCGATTTGCAGGTCATGGCCGCGCACGAGGCGGACCGGCGGCATTGGTTCAAACGCGAACAGGTCGCCATGAGCAACTCGTTGATGCTCGCTCTGGTCACCGGGCTCGTACTCATCCGCCCGCTGCTGACCCAGACCCCGGTCGAGGACGACGAGGCCATGATCAAGGCTGCGACCCGCCTGGCCATGTACGGCATGAGCATGTCGCCGGGCGTCGACGCTGACCACGCCTTCCAAACCAAGGGCAAGTCGGCGCCGGGACCGCGGCGAGCACCCGCGACCAACGGGCAGCGCAAGACGCGGACTCGGAGCAAGGTCGCCGAGTAGCCGCTACCGCCCGTACACCGCCGCCGCCCAGCCGTTCACGAGCACGTCGACAACGCTGTGCTCGTCCGGGACGTGGACACTCTCCGGTAGACCAGCGAGATAGATCGTGTACGCGCCCGACCAGATGAGCGTCTGGGCGATCTGGCGACTGTCCGCCCCGTCTGGAGCCGAACCCGCGGCTCGCTGGGCGTCGATCTGAGCCGCCATGTCCTCGGTGAAGCGATCGATCACCCCGAGCCAGATCTCGCGCAGTTCCGGCACGTCACGCCAATGCTCGATGACGGCGCACAGGACCGCGCGGTGCTCCGCCCACACCGCGCAGGCGCGGGTGATTCCCGCCTCCAGCGCTGCCCGTTGCTTGGCACGGGTGGAGCCGGCGAAGAACGCCTCCTGCTCGGGATACGCGTCGCCCAACGTGCGCAGCGCCAAGCTTGCGATCACGGTGTATTTGGAGGCGAAGTAGCTGTAGAACGTTCGGCGCGAGATCTCTGCTTCCACCAAGATCTCCTCGACCGTGAGATCGGCGGCCCGGACCTGCTGCAACAACCGTTCCGCGGCATCACAGATCCGCTGCTCGGTCGTCCCTGCCCGGCGCCCCGGTCTCACTGCCATCCGCACCACTGGTCCTCCGCATGTATACGTCGTGACGCTACATCGTGTATACCTGAGATCTCCTCGATTGCTGCAGGGAGGCTCACGTGTCCGTTGAACTCGCCGTCCCCATCAACTACTACCGGCACCTGCCCATCGACGGCTTCGCGGACTCCGTGCGGCAGATCCAGGCCAGCGGCGTCGTCGACCAGATGCAGATCTGGGACCAGATGACCTCCTGGTTCCCCCCGGCGCTGTGGACCCCGGAACGCGCGCCGATGGCGAAGCTCCTCCCCGACATCGACTCGTTCCCCGACGCCTTCGCGCTCAGCGCCTACGGCTCAGCGCTTGCGCCTGACCTCGGCCTGGTCTTCAGCACGGACGCGGTGCGGCGCGGGCCGGCGGAACTCACCCAATCGATGCTCACCCTCGCGGCCATGACCAAGGGGCGCGCCAAGTTCCACATCGGCGCGGGTGAGATCAAGCAGTGCCAGCCCTACGGGTGGAAGCGCTCTCAGGGCCTGAAGCGCCTTGAGGACACCTATCGCGTCTTCCACCAGTTCTGGGACAACGACGAGCCAGTCGATTACGAAGGCAACTTCACCACCCTCGACCAAGCCTGGCTGGGCGGGGCGAAGACCTACCGTCCGACGATTCTGAGCCTCGGCGGTGGGCCGCGGTTGATCGACCTGACGACCAGCTACGCCGACGGCTTCGCCACGATGGCTCCGCTTGTCTGGGCCAGCCCCGACGAAGTGGCCGCGAGCATCAGCTCCTTCAAACGCATGCTCACCGAGAAGGGTCGCGATCCGGAGACGTTCGAGTTCGCCGTGTGGGTGACGCTGCTGATCCACGAGGACCAGGCCGTCATCGACCGCGCTCTGGACAACGAGATCCTGCGATTCACCACAACCGTGTTCGGACGCCTGAACCAAGCCGACTGGCGCAAAGAAGGCCTCGAACCCCCGATGCCGGACGACTGGCACTACGCGATGAAGTATCTGCCCGTCCGCATCGGCGAGGCCGAAGCGGTGGAACTGGCTTCGCGGTGCACCCGCGAACAGTCGGAGAAGACCTGGGTCTACGGTGACCCGGCCTCGGTCGCGAGCCAACTCCAGGCCTACGTCGACGCCGGCGCGACCTGGATCGGCCTGCTCGACTTCCTGCCTTTCGTTCTCGAACCCGAGGACTCACAGAACTGGCTGCCCCGTAGCCTCGAAGTCTGCCGACTACTCAAGGGCGCTTGACGCCGTCGGGGCACGAGAAGTGGGTCCAGCGATCGCCCGATCGCCGAACCCACTTCCGTCTGCCGCCGATTGGATCTGGCGGGCCTAGAGCCCCCGCTGGACCATCCAGAGGTGGAGCTGCTGCCGGAACATCGGAGCGGTGCGTTCGAGCATCACCGCGTGCCCGGAGTCGGGCATGGTCAGCAGGCTCACGTCGGTGGTGTTGGTGAATCGTGCGACCTGAAGGTGTCCGTTGGGCGGCGGGAGGATGAGGTCCTTCTCACCGATCACGACGAGCACCGGCAGGTCTGGCCGTGCGGTGGGGCCGGCAGCATCCACGACCGCGGTGGAGGCGGCGATGTGTTCCCAAATCCCACATGGCTCCTCGCCGTAGCCGTTCTGCGCCCACCACTCCGCGACGTCGTCCTCGGTATTGGGTCCGTGCAGCGCCCAGTGGGTGCGGCGTTCCGCGGGGAAGATCTTCAAGTAGGACTGGCGCCCGCAGTCTCGCGCGACGCTGGTGCCGACCTCTTGGCCGGCTTCGGGGTGAACGACGGCGGACATGCCGCCGATGGGGATGATGGCGTCGACGTTGGGGAACGAGACCCCGATGAGTTCGGCCTGCCAGGCGCCGATGGAGAAGCCGCCCACGGCGACCTTGCTGAAGGACGGATGCCGTTCACCGCCGTAGTCGCCGGTGCGGAGGTGTTCCATGACCTGGTACATGACGTCGGCCTCGGAGCCGGGGCAGACCAGGTGGCCGTTCGGTGGCCGGTCACTCTTGCCGTAGCCGAGTTGGTCGATGGCCAGGCTCGCGTGACCGAGTTTGGCCATCTCCTTCGCGAAGTTGTAGTCGCGGATGGGCACGAGGAAGGTATTTCGGTTGCCGATGGAGTTGTGGATCCACAGCGTGATGCTGTCCGGCAGCTTCGCCGGTGTGACCAGAGTCCCGACGACCTTGTAGGTGCCACCGTCCGAGGGGCATTGAAGCTTCGATCGGTTCACGTTCTTGACGGTGAACTCGACCTCGGTCGTCTTCACGCCAGCGTCGGTGGGTGACTTCGATGAAGCCCCAACTGAGCTGACGCCGGCTGGCATACCTGCGACGGAGAACAGGGCCGTGAGGGCGGCTCCAGCCGCCAATAAGCGAAGTTGCATGACTACTCCCGAGACAGACGGATGTGCAGGTACCTCGTGGCGGCGGGAGCGGCGGGGACCCTTCCGGAGGCAGTTCGAAAGTAGGAGCCGCTGGCGTCCGTCCGGTGTCTCGCTTTGAGGCTCCCGGGCTGTCTCGTTGCGAGTCACTCCCGCGTCTAGAACATCGACCGATCGAGTTCGACTCCGAACGTGCGGAGCTTGCGATAGAGCGTGGCGCGGCCGATGCCGAGCGCTTTCGCGGCCTCGACCTTGTTCCCGCCGCTCTGCGAGAGCGCCAGGAGGATCTGCTCCAACTCGGCGCGCTCCAGCCGGGACAATCGACGTCGGCCCGCTTGTCCGCGCAGATCCTCCGGGAGGTGGCTGAGCTGTATCACGGTGCTCCGGCACGAGGCGGCCAGGGACTCTACGACACCCCGGACCTGGCGGACGTTGCCTGGCCAGTCCAGCCGCAGGAGCGCTTGTAGTGCTTCGGGCGCGAAGCGCGGGATACACGACCCGCCCGAGTACTCCTGCAGTGAGCCCACAAGAACTTCCTTGAGGTCCTCTGGGCGTTCGCGCAGCGGCGCGACGGTTGCGCGGACGACGAAGCGGTCGATCAACCCGCCCGCTTCGAGTTTTTCGGGTGGGCGATCCGACGCGGTCGCCATCAACCGGGGTGCCACTTCGAACGGGGAGTCCAACAGGCCGCAGACGGCGGTGGCGGTGGCGGTGTCCAGAAGATCGATGTGCCGGATGAGCAGCGTTCCTTCCGGATGGAGCAGTTTCTGACGAAGGCTCTGCAGCCAGGGTTCTGATCCCTCGATCGCAACGAGGGAGGCGTCATGCAGCGTGAGCGGACCGCTGACGGCGCTGAGCCGATGGGCGTACTGGGCCAGCGTCAGCTTCCCTGTTCCTGGCTCTCCCAGGAATACGAGAGGGAGGCGCGAGGGCCCGCAGCCGCGTACGAGCGCGATGATGTCCTGCCATGCCTGGCTGCTTCCGATGAGTCCAGGCTCGGCGGGATTAACGCTTCTCTCTGGCCAGAGGCGCGAGGTCGGCGCGGTTCTCTCGCTCAGCTCGATGACAACGCCGATGTTGCGCCCGGCAAGCTCGACCGGCGAGCACTTCGCCTCGAGGCTTCGCTCACCGAGCGAGAGGTCAAACCCTTGAGCGGTTCCCCTGGACATGACCTGGGATGCCTGCTCCCAGAGGAGCGCCTGGTTCGCGCCGTCAAGCAGACGTGCAGCAGGAGTGTTGGCGACAAAGAACTGTTCGCTCATGGTCACGATAGGCGCGAGAGAATTGCGACTTCGGCGGAGGAAGTGATCGAACAGGGTGCGCTCTCGCGCCGCGGTGTCCCGGTACAGCTCATCCTCGATAGCGCCCGCGATCTCCAGAACCATGGGGAGGATGAGTGAGTTCGTGTCGCGGTTCCGGCAGGCGATGTTCACCGCACCCTCGGTCTGCCGCGTGAGTGGGTTGCGAATCGGTGCGCCGATGCAGGTGAAGTGCATGAACGTCTCGACGTAATGCTCCCCTCCCCAGACGATCGCCGGACGCCCCTCCTCCAACGCGGTGCCGATGCCGTTCGTCCCGGCAACCGCTTCGGTCAGGGTGTATCCACAGGCCACCGAGATCCGCTCGAGTTGATTGTCGAGTGTTCGGTCACCGCTCCAACGGCCGAGGACTCGAGCGTTCCGGTCGGCGAGAATGATGCTCGAGTGGGTGTTGTGCAGTCTGGCCGCGAAGCGGTCCAGCACTGGCTTGGCGGCGCGAAAGAGTTTGCTGTTGCTGGGATCCACCTCGGCGCAGTAGGTCAGGGCGAGCTGGGAGGGCTCGACGCCCTCGACCCGGCACCTGGTCCAGGACGCGAGGATCTCCGACCGGATCCCGTCGGGCGTAGCACCGGAGAGGAACTGCTCCAAGGCCTGCCGGGCCCGGGCTCTCGGGAGGGGCTCTGCGCCCATTCCGCCTCCGTCCGATCCCTGGTGACCAACTGTGCGCCAGCTTGACATCGGGTTGCTGTCTCATCCTGAAACAATCCGGCGATCTCGGGTAGGCCGAGCGGGCACGGTTCAGCGTTGCACTGCGGCGTGGACGCTCTCGGCGACTGACCGGAACCAGCCGATCGGTGGGGGCTTTCCCGTCAGGTACCGGGCGAAGACCGCGCCAATCAACAGTTCGGCGGCCACGTCCAGGTCGGCGTTGTTGCTGACCTCTCCCCGCCGTTGGCCCTCGATCAGAACCGCGGCAATCAGCTCCACCCGTGGCAGTGCGATGCGCTCCCGGAACAGCTGGGTGAGTTCGGGACATTCGCGTTCCTGGACCAAGACCGCGCCGATCAGGCCCATACCGAGGTGTTCGGTGAGCCCCACCCATACCTGGCGAACGATCGCCTCGAGGTCCGCCGCCAGGTCCCCCGAAGACGGAACTTCAGTCTCGGCGCGGACCCAGGCCATCGCGGCTATCGCGAGTTCGCTCTTGGTCGAGTAGCGACGATGGACGGTCGCCGTGCTGACCCCCGCGTCTTCAGCGACGGCAGCCAGGGTCATTCGCTCGAAGCCACGCTCAGCGAGGAGACGCACAGTACTGCGCAGGATCGCCTCGTCTGCGAGTTCGTCTCGCGGCCGGCCACGCGCCATCAGCGCCATGTTAGGGCTCCTCTCAGTCGCGCTGTCCCGGCCCTGCTATTTACGAAGTTACTCCACTCTGTAATACTCCCGCCACCGATCAGAGGAGGCGAACATGGATCCGGACGTAACCTCGTTCATCAGCCAGGGTCAGCGCTGCGACGCGTGGATCTGGAAACCGTCGGGTGCAGGACCGCATCCCGCCGTTGTGCTCGTGCACGGCAGCGTCTGCATCAAGGAAGCCGGGCTCCAGCCCTACGGCAAGGCATTCGCCGACGCTGGGTACGTCGCCCTCGCGTTCAGCTTCCGCCACTTCGGAGGAAGCGAGGGCGAGCCACGCGAGTTCTCGTGCATCCACCGGATGCGCGAGGACGTGCGCGCTGCGATCGACCACGTCCGAGACTTGAGCTTCGTCGACCCCGAGCGGGTCGCCTTGTGGGGCACATCCATGGGCTCAGGTCACGTTGTGAGCGTCGCGGCCAAGGACCAGCAGTTGGCGGCCGCCATCGTCCAGTGCCCGGTCTTTGACGGCCTGGTTCTCGCGCGGACCTTCGGGATTCGCAACATCGCCCGGCTGACCCCGGACATCGTCAAGGACGGCGTCCGTCGCGTGATGAAGCGTTCGTCCCACTACGTGCGCATGGTGGGCAAGCCCGGCGAGAAGGCCATCATGAGCCGACCCGGCCACTACGAACACGTGCAGCGGCTCGTGGATGACCCGCAGACCTTTCCCAACCGGATGAGCGCCTGGGTGCTCGCGCAGGTCGTCACGGAACGCCCCGCGATGCAATCCAAGAACGTCCAGGCACCCTTCCTGGTCTGCGCCGTCGATCGTGAGGACATCACCGACCCGGCCTCCACCGTCCGGGCAGCCGAACGTGCCCCGCGGGGTGAGGTCGTGCGGTACGACTCCGATCATTTCGAGCTCTACTTCGGCGATCTCAACCGAACCGTGATCGCAGACCAGATCGCGTTCCTGCATCGCCATGTCCCCGTCGGCCAGCACCTTGACGTCCCGGTCGTGTGACCATGAAGGCCTTCGAGCTGCGGAACCGCCGCGTCCTTATCACCGGCGCAAGTCGAGGGCTTGGCCGCGAGCTGGCTATCGCGTTCGCGCGGGCCGGCTGCGATCTTGCCCTCGTCGCCCGCGATCAGGCCGCGCTGACCGACCTCGTCAGCGTCCACGGTGGGATCTGCTACCCAGCTGACCTCACCGATCGCCAAACCGTCCGGACGTTGATCGATCGAGTTGAGTCCGACGGTCCGATAGACGTCCTCGTGAATAACGCAGCAGTGGAAGCAGTCGGGGCCTTCACCGACCTCGACGATCAGGCGCTCGAATCCATGATCTACCTGAACGCGACAGCGACCGCCGAATTGTGCCGCCAAGCGATCCCACGCATGCTTTCTCGAGGCGAAGGCCGGATCGTCAACATCAGTTCACTGGCTGGGATAGTGACGACCCCTCATCTGGCTGCCTACTCGGCGACGAAAGCCTTCGCCACTCAGCTGTCCGCCGGCCTGTCTCTGGAGCTGCGCGGCACACCGGTCACCTGCACCAAGGTGGAGATCGGCGAGATACGCGGCACAGGCCAATCGGAGAACGTCCGCAAAGACCCACTCGTGTCCGCAATCTTCGAGCGCCTCTACCGCCTGCGCCTCAGCAGACAGCTCACCCCCGAGGAAGTCACCAGCGCCGTGCTCCGAGCTGTCCGCTACGGCCTCCCGTCGGTGCAATTGCCACGACGAGTAGCCCCAGCCGCCCGGCTCGCCGACGTGCTCCGGCTGTCGACCTCTCTTGTCACTCGGGGGGCGAAGGCCTCGCACCCGACAGCCTGAGGGCCGCGTTCACCTGAGGCGGCTCGCGCTCATTCCTGCGGTTTTGCGCGCGTAGGCCCAAAGTGACTTATTGCCCGCTTCCGCGCCGCGGTTCCGGCCGCTTCCCAGACGAGCAACCCGCTCTCAAGGTTCTGATTATGACGGTCCATCACCGCGAGAGGAACCGATGAACCCGACCACCGAGCCAACGACTGAACGCCAATCTTGGACACCTTGAGCCTGATCTATGGCCACCGCCTCTGTCTCAACTAAACCGGTATGAAACACGCACTTCCGCACACTCGAAGGCGCCGTCAGTAGACGCGATATGGCCGGCGGCAACCCTTAGTCCAGGGGAAGGAGTCCGCGTTCGAGCATCCGGTCAGCCGAGGCGATCGCGTCGTGCACAAATCTCGCCGTCAGGCGTGTGTACCTCTGGACTCTGCCGCCGACCCCGCCTGAAGGACCTCCGCGATCATTCGGTCGCCAAGGGCGTGGACACCCAGCGATGATCGAGTCTGGGTCGGCGGTAGTGCTGCACTTCGGCTCGATCCAGCGCGACCTGCCACTGTACGAGGCGAATCTGCCGTACGCATCGGCGAAGGCCGCGCTGCGCGCGTACAGCAAGGGACTCGCCAATGAGCTCGCGCCACGTGGCATACGGGTCAACATGATCAGTCCCGGGGGGGTCGAGACGGAGGCCTACAGCAACTTCGTAGGCCTGCTCGCCAAGGGGAATGGATTGACCCGGGAGGACGCCAAGAAGGGCATCTACGACTCCCTCGGAGGGGTGCCCTGGGACGCTTCGCGAGCACCGAGGAAATCGCCGACCTGGTCGGATTCCTCGTCTCGGACCGCGCATCGGCAATCGTGGGCGCCGAGTACGTAATCGACGGCGGGACAGTTCCGACCGTCTAACTCGAACGGAACTGCCGCATCGTCACTTCCAGCGCCGCGCACTCTCGTCGACCTCGCACTGGCTATCGTCCGCCTCGGCTCCTGATCCGGCCGGGTCTGCGTCACGCGACCGTCGATGCTCCGCCGACGTCCTTGTCAGTCAGTATCGGCCGGATCGTGGGCGCGGACCCGCAGATCGATTTCCTCGGGTGCCACCTCGTGTCCGTGGTCGCACACCATGCGGGCCCGGACCGTGGCGCCGCAGTCGTGGTGGGTCGCCATGGCCGACTGGTCGCCGAGCCAGTGAAAGCTCCACTGGGCGAGCGAGAGCAGCACCGTGGACAGGTCGGTGCCTTTCGGGGTCAGGAGATAGCGCTGCCGGGTGCGCTGGCCTTCGTCCCGGTAGGGCTCCTGACGGAGCACACCGTTCTCGACCAGTTCGCGCAGCCGGGCGGAGGCGATCGGGGGGCTGATGCCGGCCCGCGTGACGAACTCATCGAATTTCGTGGCGCCGTAGAACGCTTCGCGTAGCAGGAGGAAGGCGGCTCGCGTGGAGACCACGTCCAGGCCGGCGACGATCGGGCACCAGTCCTGGCCCGGCCCGTCATTGCGAGATTTCGCCCGGTGGTTCGACACGCGTCCGGCGTGATCGGCCTGAGATGGCATAAACCGAACAGTACCTGACTTTGCTATAGTTTAGTCAGCTGCTACGGTCGCTGGCTATGCCAGACCTAAGTCAGCCTGCCGCCCGGCCGAGGCAGATCTTCGGGCCCGTGCCGTCTCAACCGCGCACCGTCAATCGGTGGGTGGTGCTGACCGTGGCCTGTCTGGCCGTCTTCACGGTGCTCATCGCCTCGATGATCGTCAGCGTCCTGCTGCCCACGTTCACCCGGGAACTCGACGCCTCCACCAGTGACCTGCTGTGGATCGTGGACGCGTTCAACCTCGTCTTCGCCGCCCTGGTGCTGGCGGCCGGGTCCCTCTCGGACCGGTTCGGGCGAAAGGGCGCGCTGATCACCGGCCTGGTGATCTACGGCTTCGCCTCGACGATGGCCGCGCTCGCGTCCAGCGCCGACGTCCTCATCCTCTGGCGCGCGGTGGCGGGCCTCGGGGCCGCCGCCGTGTTCCCGACGACCTTGTCGATCATCTCCAACGCCTTCCCCGACCGGGCCGAACGGGCCAAGGCGATCGGCGTGTGGGGAGCGTCCTCGGGTGTCGCGGTCGCGATCGGGCCGATCGTCGGCGGGGCACTGGTCGAAGCCTCGGCCTGGGGGGCGGCCTTCGGGCTCTGCGCGGGCCTGGCCGCCGTGACCGCGATCCTCGCCGTCTTCTTCGTGCCGAACAGTCGCGACCCTGAGGTCCCCCGCCTTGACTACCCGGGCCTCGTGCTGAGCACGCTCGCCCTGGGAACCCTGGTCTACGCCATCATCCAAGGCCCCGAACGCGGCTGGGGTTCGCCGGCCAGCCTCGGCGATTTCGGCGCCGCCGCCTGCCTTTTCGTCGCGTTCGCGATCTGGGAGAGCCACGTCCCCCAGCCGATGCTCGACGTGCGCCTCTTCACGAACATGCGCTTCACCGCCGCCTCCGGCGCGGTCACCCTGTCCTACTTCGGACTGTTCGGATTCGTCTTCCTCATCTCCCAGTACTTCCAGTTCACCCTTGGCTGGGGCGTCCTCGAAGCCGGCACCCGCCAACTCCCCGTCGCCCTCTCCATCGCGGTCACCTCGATCCTCGGCATCACGGTCGCGGTGCGCCTCGGGACCAAACTCGTCGTCGCGGCCGGGCTCCTGCTCCTGGGCGGGGCGTTCGCGTGGGTTTCCACCGTCGACGCCTCCACCAGCTACCCGGTGATCGCCCTGCAGATGATCGCCATCGGCTCCGGTATCGGGTTCACCAGCGCCCCAGCCACCGAAGCGATCATGGGCGTCGTCCCCGCAGCCAAGGCCGGCGTGGGTTCCGCGGTCAATGACGCGACCCGCGAACTCGGCGGCACCCTCGGTGTCGCCGTCATCGGCAGCGTCGCCGTCTCCCTCTACCGGCGCCACCTCGAAGAGAACGTCTCCGACCCCGCAGTCCTCGAACCCGCACGCGAGTCCGCCGGCGCCGCCACGGCCGTCGCCCGGCAGATCGGCGACCCCACCCTCGCCGCCATCGCCCAGGACGGCTTCCTCAACGGCCTGACCGCGGGATGCTTCGTCGCCGCCGGTGTCTGCCTTCTCGGTGCACTCCTCGCTGCAGCCTTCCTGCCCGCCCACCCCACAGCACCGGCCACCGAAACCGAAACCGACCGGGCAACGCTTCACGAATCAACGCCCGCTGTTCGGCCGGCCACAGCTCCGATAGCCCCGGCGGTCGCCCAGAGCTGACGGACGTCGTGTCACCCGCCGGATTCCGAGGAATGAGTTCAGGGCCGACAACGCTCCGTGGGAATGGCCGTGGGAATGAAACCGCGGCAACCACAGGCAATTAGAGAAGCTGTCAAAGGTCCGGCTGCAGCCAGAGCCACCTGGAGAAGCGGTAGGCAACGATGTCTACCGTCCTCCTGATATGTGGACGATTCCTGTCAAGAGGCGAGCGTGTCGTTGACGACGCGCGGGCAGACTGATATTTGGAGCTTGGTTACCGCAGGACGGGAAGTTCGGCTGGAGCGGACCGCGTGTCTCAAGACGAGCGGGCGTGCATCGGGCGCCGATGGCCTCGCTCTGCTCGCCATCCACGTTCCCGGTTGACCGCGCCCCGACCCTGGTTTCGAACCTGTCCGGCGGGGAAGTCTCCGCTCGCGTGGGGGGACCCGCAACCCGCTCCGTCAGGGGCCTGCCCACTTTTCGTCTGTCCGGAACTGCCGTTGCTGATCTCGCGCGGAGGGGTTCGGCGAGCAGGAGGTACGGTGAGCCGGCGGCCCGTTGAGCGCAGCGTGCATCTGCCTCAGCAGACGGACAGCCCTGCCCGGGCCCGGCGTTTCCTCAAAGAAGTCCTCGACCAGTGTGGGCGCGATGGATGGCGGTCTGCGGCCGAACTGGCGGTTACCGAACTGGTCACCAACGCGGTCCTGCACGCTCACACCGAAGCGCTGATCCGCGCGCGGTGCGACAGGCACACGCTGCGGGTGGAGGTGGAGGATTTCAACGCCCGCCCGCCCGTGCAACGGCCGTCCCGGCCCGAGTCCTCGACCGGTCGCGGCATGGCGCTGGTCGCCGCGGTGACCAACGAGCACGGCGTGACACCCACCGCGCACGGCAAAATTGTGTGGTTCACCCTGACCGATGAGCCCGTCCCCGAGATCACCGTGAGCGCCGAAGCGCTCATGGATGCCTGGGCGGATGCGAGCATGCTCGCGGACGAAGCCGACAGAAGCGGCGGGCCCGCGCACGCACAGGTCACTCTGATCGGGTTTCCTCCGACCCTATGGCTGGCGGCCGCGCAACAGCATGACGCTCTGTTGCGCGAACTGGCGCTCTACCGCGCCGGGTCGGGACAGCTTGCCGCCGAACTCGCCGGGCCCGATCTTGCTGCCGCCGACCGGGCCCGCACCTGCATCACCAGCGCACTCGAGCGGGCCCTGCGCGAGGCCCGCGAAGCAGGTCAAGCACGCAGCCCGCTCCCCCCGGGACACCCCGCGCCGCTGGATCACGTGCCGCCGGCGCTGGACCTGACGGTGTCACTGCTCGCGGCCGCGACCTCCGCGGACTTCGCGGTGCTACAAGACGTGCTGGACGAGGCGCAGCGACTCGCTCTCGCCGGCCAGCTGCTCGTTTATCCCGCGCTGCCGGAAATCGTGGCGGTTCGCGACTGGGCTTCCGAACAAGTAGTCGCCATCCTGGCCGGTCAGCCTCCACGCCCCTGGCCCGGTGCCGACGCCGAGCACTTCGGCCGCGCCGTCGACCATGCCGCCGGGGAAATCGACTACGACATCGACGCTGTCCTCGCCGGAGAGCAGTTCGGCGATCCTCGTCGACGGCGCCAACCGCATCGTGGGGATCAGCGAGAATCTCGCCCGCGAGATCAGCTGGGATGCCGCCGAGCTCGTCGGGCGCCGTGTGGTCGCCATCGTGCCGCCGACTTACCGGGAAGCGCACACCGCCGGGTTCACCCGGCACCTGACCACCGGGGAAGCCCACGCGCTCGGCGTCGAGCTCCACCTGCCGGTCCTGGCCGCCGACGGCACCGAGATTCCCTACACCTTTTTCATCGAGGCCGATCAGACCCGAAGCGGCCGCCCGATCTACATCGCCAGACTGACCCGCGCCCGATCCGGCGCCGACGCAACCTGACCCGGCAGACCTGCTGGCACATCGAGGAGCGACGTTGGATGATGCGCATCGGGCCCACCGCAGCTGCCGCAGGATCCTGCCGGGCCATTGCCGCCTCGGCTGAGGCCATCCGAACGCGTCGCGGCTTTGAGAAGGGGAGGCAGGCCGTGGGGGATTCCGAGGAGCCGACTCTCGATTACGGTCCGGCGGTTGCTGGGCTGAGCGCCGCGACCCCCACCGAGCTCGTCGAGTTGCTGACGCGGGTCGCGCGACCGCTGGGCGCGAGGAAACTCGTGGTCTACCTGGTCGACTTCGGCCATCTGGTGCTTCAGCCGTTGCTCCTCGGCGACATCGGCGAGGACTGGAAGGACCAGGACTGGCTGTCCCCGGACGAGGGGTTCGTCGAGCAGGACATCGCGAGTTCGCCGGCGGGATGCAGCTTCCGGACCGGGTCCGCGGTCCTCGTCGAGCGCAACGATGGCGTGCGCATCAGCGTTCCCTTGGTGGAACACACCGAACGCACGGGTGTGGTGGCACTCACCGTGCCCGAGGCTTCCGACGCCGTCGTGTCCCAGTGCCTGCAGCTCGGGGTGTTCGCCGGCCTGCTGGTGTCGAGCCTGAGCCGGTCGACCGATCTGTTCCACCTGCGCCGGCAGGGTCGCAGCATGACGGCCGCGGCCGGCATGCAGTGGGACCTGTTGCCGTCGATGACCATCCGAGGTCCCTCGGTCGTGAGCACCGGCCTCCTCGAACCGGCCTACCAGGTCGCCGGCGACGCCTTCGACCACACAATCAACGGCGAATGGCTGCACCTGTCCGTCTTCGACGCCATGGGTCATGACCTCGGAAGTACCGTCATGACGACACTGGCAGTCGGGGTGTACCGCCATGCCCGACGAGCTCGGATGAGCCTGCTCGAAACCCACGAGTCCATCGACGCCGCCGTCACCACCCACTGCACCGAGAACGCGTTCGTCACCGGCGTCATCGCCCAAGTGAATCTCGACAGCGGAGAACTGCTCTGGATCAACGCAGGACATCCCGCACCCCTGTTGCTGCGGATGTCCGGAACGGTGGAGGAGCTCACCTCACCGCCCGGGCTGCCGTTCGGATTTCGCGACCAGGTCCAGCTCATGAGTGCGCGGCTCGGCCCCGGTGAGAGCCTGCTGTTCTACACCGATGGCGTAGTGGAAAGCCGGCCCGCGTTGAGTGAAGAACTCGGCACCGAGCAACTGGCCCGCATCTGGGCCGCCGAGGTCGACGCCGGTGCCACTCCGGAGCAAGTGCTACGCCGCGTGGTGCAGGCCGCAGTCGACCATCAAGGCGGGAAGCTCCATGACGACGCCACCCTGCTCATGGTGCAGCGGGCTCACAGCCAACCCGCCGCCACTCAGCGGCATCACCCTGCCGACCCCGGTCCGGCGTCAGAGCACGTCGACGCTGCCGGCGCCGCCGTCCACCCCGAGGCGGTCGCCGAGCAGACACCGACATCGTGAGCCGACGGTCGGGGCTCGCGGCCGTGTCGGTATTGGCGCACGGGTCGCGGCGGACCGGTCCAGCAGTTGGCAGTGCGAGGGTGCGGTAGTGCTCGCGCAAGCGGCGCCGGTCGGCGATGGTGCCCTGGACATCGGCAGGCAGGGCGCCGATCCGCCGGGCCGACGCCCGGGCAACGTCGAGCGCGAGCATGAACGCGTTCTTGCCGGCGGGATCAAGCCGGAGACAGGATCCGGATCCCTCGCAGTTCGTCCGTGCGGGCGCCCGAGTGGCCGGTCCTCCCCCGCGGAGGGTGCCGATCACGGCACACTGAGTGCGAGAGAGCATCCGTCGCGGCCGGGAGCACATCGATGACAGGGCAGGATCCGACTCCTCCGGATGCCGCCGACCCCGGCCCACGCACGACGCACATCCGGTTGACCTCACATCCGTCACCCGGGGCCGCCGTGGACGCACCTCTGGTCTGGGGGGCGGCCGACCCGGCGCAGCGCCGGCCGGTCGTGGGGACCACCGCCAATCGCAGTCACCGCAACGTCATCGGCACCCACAGCGGCAGCTACGGCGTATACCGCGCGCTGGCGGTCGCGGCCGGGACGCTGGTGCGCGGCCACCGGGCCGACCTGACCGACACCGCGCCCACCGACGCCACCGGCCCCTACCCGGCGTGGAGCGACCCGCACGCGATCGTCTCGATCGACCCGTGGGGCGCGCGCGTCGCCGAAGTGTTCGCCGCCGAACTCGAAGCCGGCGTCGACATCCGTCCCACCATCGCCGTGACCCAGGCACACATCCACCTCGCCGAGGTGCGGCACGCGATCGAGGACGGGCGTCTCACCCCCGACGGCCGGTTCCTGCTCGCCGACGGTTCCGCCGTGGTCACCAAGGTGGCCCTCGAGCCGGTCTGGTGGCTGCCGGGCGTCGCGCAGCGGTTCGGGGTGAGCGAGGCGACGCTGCGGCGCACCTTGTTCGAGGAGACCGGCGGCATGTATCCGGAGTTGGTCACCCGGAGCGACCTCGAGGTCTTCCTTCCCCCATCGGCGGCCAGACCCTCTACGTCTTCGGCAAGCTGAAGGACCTGGCGAACCCGGCGGTCACTCTCACCGCGCGGGTCCACGACGAGTGCAACGGCTCGGATGTGTTCGGTTCGGACATCTGCACCTGCCGGCCGTACCTCACGCACGCCATCGAGGAGTGCATCGCGGGCGCGCAACGCGGCGGCGTCGGGCTGATCGCGTACAGCCGCAAGGAAGGTCGGGCGCTCGGCGAGGTCACCAAGTTCCTGGTCTACAACGCACGCAAGCGTCAGCTCGGCGGGGACAGCGCGGACAAGTACTTCCTCCGCACCGAGTGCGTCGCGGGGGTGCAGGACATGCGGTTCCAGGAACTCATGCCCGACGTGCTGCACTGGCTGGGGATCAGCGTCATCCACCGCCTGGTCAGCATGAGCAACGACAAGTACGACGCGATCACCGGTAGCGGCATCGAGGTCCGCGAGCGGGTCAAGATCCCCGACGCCCTCGTTCCCGCGGACGCCCGCGTCGAGATGGAGGCCAAGCTCGCGGCCGGTTACTTCACCGATGGCGCAGTCCTCGACGTCACCGGCCTCGCCGAGGTGCACGGCCGTCAGCTCACCGACGGTGACAGTGTCTGAGCATGGCTGAGCAGGGCCTGTTCGGCCCGGTCCCGACGGTGATCGCGGACCTGCGCGACGTCTCCACGGTCCGGCGCCGGTGCGCGGAGATTCTCGCCTTCGTCCGCCAGGGCAGGTCCGAGCACTTCACCCTCGACGAGCCTCGCGCCGCCGAGGTGGTCGAGCGGATAGCGGCGATCACCGCCGCTCGCTTCCCCGACCTCAAGGTGCCCTACCACTCGCGGTGGCGGCACTTCGGGGACCGGGTGCCCACCCTCTCGCCCCAGGCACAGCTCGACCTGGCCGTCGTCAGCGTGCTGCTCGACGCGGGCGCCGGCCCGATGTGGTCCTACCTCGACGGCTCCGGCGCGACGCTGACCCGTTCGGAGGGTCTCGCCGTCGCCAGCCTCGAGGCCTTCCTCGCCGGGGCGTTCTCCGACGATCCCGACGATCCCTGTCGGGTCGACGCCGCCGCCCTCGCCCGCATCGACCCCGACCAGCTGGGGCGGATGTTCCAGGTCGGACCGCGCAATCCCCTGGTCGGTCTCGACGGCCGGGCCGAGCTCCTGCGTCGCCTTGCCGACGCGTTGGAGGCCCCGGCGTTCGGTGGCCGCCCGGGCGGTCTCTTCACCGTTCTGACGAACCATCAGAACGCGGTGCCGGCCCGGGAACTCCTGCGTGCCCTCCTCGACGGCCTCAGCGCCATCTGGCCCAGCGGGCAGTGGCTGACCGTCGACGGCCGGGATTGGCCGCTGGGTGACGTGTGGGAACACCCGACGGGCCGGGTCCCCTTCCACAAGCTCAGCCAGTGGCTGACCTACTCGCTCGTCGAGCCGTTCGAATGGGCGGGCGTCGCCGTGACCGGACTCGACGTGCTGACCGGACTGCCGGAGTACCGCAACGGCGGGCTGCTGCTCGACGCCGGGTTGATCGTCCCTCGGACGCTCGACTGGTCCACCACCCCCTACACCCCGGCCGACCCCTGGGTGATCGAGTGGCGGGCGTTGACCGTCGCGCTGCTCGACGAGCTCGCCCCGGCGGTGCGTATCCGGCTCGGCTCGGACGACCTGCCGTTGGCCTGCCTGCTCGAGGGCGGCAGTTGGACCGCCGGCCGCATCATCGCCGCCGAACGCCGCCCCGGCGGCCCGCCGCCGGTCACCGTCGTCGGCGACGGCACCGTGTTCTGAGTGTGCACCGCCTGACAAGGAGCAGCCCGTGACCGACCCCGACGTGCAGGTCATCTCGCACCCTCTGGTGCAACACAAGCTCACCCTGATGCGGGAGAAGGACCGCTCCACCAAGAGCTTCCGCGAACTGTTGCGCGAAGTCAGCATGTTGATGGCCTACGAGGTCACCCGCGAGATGCCCACCGCCATGGTCGAGATCGAGACGCCCCTGGAGACCACCACGGGCGCCATGATCGACGGCCGCAAGACCGTCTTCGTGTCCGTGATGCGGGCCGGCAACGGGTTCCTGGACGGCATGCTCGACGTGGTTCCCGGGGCCCGGGTCGGCCACGTCGGCATCTACCGGGACCCCAAGACCCTGGGCGCCGTCGAGTACTACTTCAAGATGCCCTCGGAGATGAACGAGCGGGACGCGATCGTCCTCGATCCGATGCTGGCCACCGGCAACTCCGCGGTGGCGGCCGTCGACCGGGTCAAGGAGACCGGGCCGCGGTCCATTCGCTTCGTCAGCCTGGTCGCCGCTCCCGAGGGCATCGCGAACCTGCGGCGCCACCACCCCGACGTGCCGATCTTCACGGCCGCGATCGACCGGGAACTCGACGACCACGGATACATCCGCCCCGGCCTCGGCGACTGTGGCGACCGCCTGTTCGGGACGCAGTGATGGACGCGGCCGCGCTGACTCCGCTGGATCAGCGGTTCCTGCAGGTGGCGATCGAGGAAGCCGCCGCGGGGCTGACCGAGGGCGGGGTGCCGGTGGGCGCCGCGCTGGTGGTCGATGAAGACGTGCTGGGCCGTGGCCGCAACCGCCGGGTGCAGTGGGGCAGTGCGATCCGCCACGGCGAGACGGACGCACTGGAGAACGCCGGGCGCCACCCGGCCGCGATCTACCGGCGCGCGACCATGTACACCACGTTGTCGCCGTGCCACATGTGCACCGGCGCGATCCTGCTCTACCGCATCCCGCGGGTGGTCATCGGGGAGAACACCACTTTCCGCGGCCCGGAGGACCTGCTGCGCGAGCACGGCGTGCAGGTCGTGGTCGCGGACTCCGATGAGTGTCGGGAGCTGATGACCCGCTTCATCGAAACGCACCCCGCTATCTGGAACGAGGACATCGGCGAGCCTTCCGCGTGAGGACACCCTCAGACCAAGTCAGCAGCGAGCCGGTCGGCAACCTCACCGCTGTCCACCTCTGCCGGGTGGGCCCAGGCGGCAACGCAGGCGGCCCGCAGTGCCTCGACAGGGTCGCCGCTGCCGGACAGTCGCAACCGGCCGGCCCGCACCCGGGCGGTCCAGCCACCGACGGCCGCCCCGTCGCCGATCGGCACAACATCGGCGTGCGCGGTCAAGAGGCCACGCAGATCAGCGGCCAGGTAGGTGGGCCGGCGCCACGGCGGGGCGGCCAGCAACTCAGTGGCACCGGTCACGCCGGTCAGCACCAGCAGACTCGGGACGCCCGCGCGGACCGCGCCCTCGATGTCCGTGTCCAGCCGATCGCCGATGACCAGCGGCCGCTGTCCCGCCACCCGTTCGATCGACTCCCGGTGCAAGGCGAGTTCCGGCTTGCCCGCGACGAGCGGCTCCGCGCCGCTGGCCTGTCGGATGACGTTAACCAGCGTCCCGTTCCCGGGGCCGATGCCGCGCGCAGTCGGGATTGTCAGATCGGTGTTACTGGCCACCCACGGCAGGCCCGCGCGCACAGCAATCGTGCCCTCGGCAAGGTGCATCCAGCCCACACTGGGGTGGTAACCCTGCACGACCGCACTTGGGCCGTCGTCGGCGGAGCGGACCGGACGCAAACCGCGCTCCAGCAGCGCCTCCTCCAACGCTTCGCCGCCGATCACCAGCACCGCGGACCCGGGCGCCACCAGCCCGGCGACGAGCCGGGCGGCGGCCTGCGCCGACGTCGCGACCTCGGCGGCCTCCGCAGCCACGCCCAGCTCGTTCAGGTGCTCGGCCACCACCGTCGGTGATCGCGAGGCGTTGTTGGTCACGAAGCTCAGCCGCATGCCTCGGGCCCGGGCGGCAGCCAGGCTCTCTGCCGCGTGCGGGACCGCCTTCGGTCCGATGTACACCACGCCGTCGAGGTCAACCAGGCCCGCGTCGTAGCGGTCCGCCAGAGGCACCGAAGGCCCACCGACCATCCGCGTCACGTGCGCTCGTGCGAGGCAGCTGATGCAAAGACGCGGCTGGCGCGGATGTCGGCCTCGGTCAGCGTCATCAGGTCCTGGCGGGTCACGGCACCGCCGATCTGGACCAGTCGGTTCGCCTGCCGCAGCCGGACGCGTTCGAGCGCGTTGCGGACGCTGCGCGCGTTGGCGAAGCGTGGTTGCTCGACGCGAAGGTCGAGGTACTCGGTGAACGCCGCCCGGGCCCCGGGGTCGAAGGTGTAGTTGTCCCGGTGGAGCATTCGCTCGGCGATCTGGGCCAGCTCGGCGGTGTCGTAGTCGGCGAAAGAGATGTGGTGGGCCACCCGCGAGCTCAGGCCCGGGTTGGAGGCGAAGAAGGCCTCCATGCGGTCCGGGTAGCCGGCGAAGATCACCACCAGGGATCCGCGTTCTGATTCCATCTCGGCGAGCAGGATCTCGATGGCCTCCTGCCCGTAGTCGCGCTCGTTCTCGGGCCGGTTCAGCGCGTAGGCCTCGTCGATGAACAGCACCCCACCGGCCGCCCGGGCCAGTGCCTGTTTGGTGGTGGGGGCGGTGTGCCCGATGAACTGGCCGACCAGGTCCTCGCGGGTGACCGCGTGCACCTTGGGCACGCGCAGATACCCCAGCGCGTGCAGGATCTCGGCCATCCGCAGCGCGACGGTCGTCTTGCCGGTGCCCGGAGCGCCGGTGAAACTCATGTGCAGCGATGGCTTGCTCGCGCTCAGCCCGAACCGGGCCCTGGCCCGGTCGAGCATCAGCAGCGCGGCGATCTCCCGGATCCGGCCCTTGACCGCCGCCAGGCCGACCAGGTCACCGTCGAGCCGGTCCAGGACCTGGCGGACCTCGGCCACCGCGTCGTCCTCGTCGAGGTTGACCTTGGCATCGTCGGGCAACAACGCCGGCGGCGCCGAGTCGGGCTGGACCGTTCCCTGCCGAAACCCGGGCTCACCGTTCCTACCGCTCCCCCGCCGGTGCCCCGCTCGCGTACGCGTGCAGGGCGTACCGCTGCACCCGTCCCTCGGCCTCGACCCGGTCGAGGCGGAACCCGGGCTCGCGCGCGGGCCGCTGGACCAGGAAGCTGAGCGCGGTGGTCTGCCGGCCCAGCCGAGCGTCATAGGCGAGCACCCGCACGTAGTGCCGCGGGAAAGCAGCCCGGCACTCGTTGATCTCGCGCAGCACCCCCTCCGGTTCGTCGAGGTCGAACATCGGCAGCCCCCACATCTCCCAGTACACGTTGCGCGGGTGCGGGTCGTCGGTGTACTCGATCGAGACCGGCCAGCCGTTCAGGAGCACGTAGCGGACCTGGGCGGCGATCTGGTCGTCGGTCAGGTCGGGCAGGTAGGAGAAGGCTCCGTGACGCAGACGCATGGGCAAGGCTCCTAGCGGCTCGGGGTCGGGACGGCGTCGGGGGCGTCGGTGGAGGCGTAGTCGAAACTGACCTCACCCCAGGTGGCCAGGGCGAGCTGCAGCGGGCGGTTGATCGCGGCCGCCCGGCGCAGGATGTCCGGGCCCTCCTTGATCAAATCCCGGCCCTCGTTGCGGGCCTGGATCGTCGCCTCCAGCGCGACCCGGTTCGCCTCGGCCCCGGCGGCGATACCGAGCGGGTGCCCGATCGTGCCACCGCCGAACTGCAGGATGGTGTCCTCACCGAGCAGGTCCACCAACTGGTGCATCTGGCCGGCGTGGATGCCGCCGGAGGCCACCGGCATCACCCCGGGCAGGCTCGCCCAGTCCTGGTCGAAGTAGATGCCGTTGGCCGGGTTCGTCGAGACGTGGTCCAGGCGCAGCGTGTCGTAGAACCCCTTGGTGGTGGCCGGGTCGCCCTCGAGCTTGCCGACGATCGTCCCGGCGTGGACGTGGTCGACACCGATCAGCCGGCACCACTTCGCGATCACCCGGAAGCTGACGCCGTGCGTCTTCTGCCGGGTGTAGGTGCCGTGACCCGCGCGGTGCAAATGCAACAGCACACTGTTGCGCCGGGCCCAGTTGGCCATCGACTGCATCGCGGAGTAACCCACCGTCAGATCGATCATCACGATCACACTGCCGAGCTCCCTGGCGAACTCGGCCCGCTCATACATGTCCTCCACCGTGGCCGCGGTGACGTTGAGGTAGTGACCCTTGAGCTCGCCGGTGTCCGCGACCGCCTTACTCACCCCCTCCATGCAGTAAAGGAACCGGTCCCGCCAACGCATGAACGGCTGGGAGTTGATGTTCTCATCGTCCTTGGTGAAGTCCAGCCCACCGCGGCAACCCTCATAAACCACCCGGCCGTAATTGCGCGCGGACAGCCCGAGCTTGGGCTTGATCGTCGCCCCGAGCAGCGGACGCCCGTACTTACCCAGCAGTTCGCGCTCCATCACAATGCCGTGCGCCGGGCCCTGGAAAGTCTTCACATAGGCCACCGGGATCCGCATGTCCTCCAACCGCAAGGCCAGCAACGGCTTGAACCCGAACACGTTCCCGATGATCGAGGAGGTCAAATTGGCGATCGACCCCTCCTCGAACAGGTCAAGGTCATAGGCGATGTAGGCGAAGTACTCACCCCCACGACCCGGCACCGGGTCCACCCGGTAGGCCTTGGCCTGGTAGTGACCGTGCGCGGTGAGCCGGTCGGTCCACACCACCGTCCAGGTCGCGGTCGAGGACTCCCCCGCCACCGCCGCCGCCGCCTCGATCGGGTCCACCCCCGGCTGCGGAGTGATCCGAAACATCGCGAGCACGTCAGTCGGCTTCGGCTCGTAGTCCGGCGCGTAGTAACCCATGCTCGCGTAACTGCGGACACCCGGGTCCCACCGCTCGGGCCCGCTGCCGTTGTGTTCAGGTGTCATCGCCCGAAGGTATGAGGGCCACCTCCGGTGCGGCTCACCCCGCCGGGCGGTCGCCAGGGTGAGAGCGCCCGACAGTTCACCCCCGCACTCCCACTCCGAGGGGATGGCGGCGCGGGGCGGACGCGGTGGAATCGGGGCTCATCCCGACCCGGAGGTGCCCGCATGCGACAGCGCGATCCCGATGCCGAGGCCAGTGTCGGCGCCGGCTCGGCCGCCGAACCCGATGTCGACGCCCTCGCGGTGGACACCATCCGCTTCCTCGCCGCCGACATGGTGCAGCGGGCCGGCTCCGGTCATCCGGGGATGCCGATGGGGGCGGCCGCGATGGCCTGGACCCTGTTCAGCCGGCACCTGCGCCATGATCCGGCCGAGCCCGGATGGCCGGACCGGGACCGCTTCGTCCTCTCGGCCGGACACGGGAGTGCGCTGCAGTACGCCCTGCTCCACATGTTCGGCTACGACCTGCCGCTGCATGAGCTCAGAGCCTTCCGAACGTTGGGCTCCCGGACCCCGGGGCACCCCGAATACGCCCACACCCCGGGGGTGGAGACGACCACCGGCCCCCTTGGCCAGGGATTGGCCAACGCGGTCGGGATGGCCCTGGGCGAGCGGCTGCTCGCCGCCGAGTTCCCGGATCTGACGGATCATCATACCTTTGCCCTGGTCGGCGACGGGTGCTTGATGGAGGGCATCAGCCACGAGGCGGCGTCGTTGGCCGGTCACCTCGGTCTGGGCCGGTTGATCGTGCTGTGGGACGACAATCGGATCACCATCGACGGGGCCATCGACCTCGCGTGCTCCGACGATCAGCAGGCGAGATTCCAGGCCTACGGCTGGCACGTGTTGACCGTGGAGGACGGGGCCGACGTGGACGCCGTCGACGCCGCCCTGACGGTGGCGAAGATCGACCCGCGGCCGTCTTTTCTTGCGGTCCGCACCGTGATCGGCCGGGGTGCACCCGGCGTGGAGGGCACGTCGAAGGCCCATGGGTCGCCGCTGGGTGAGGCCGTGCTGACCGCAGCCAAGGAGAGCGCCGGCTGGCAGCACCCGGAGTTCGCGGTGCCCGACCCGGTCCGCGATCACTGCCTGACCCTGGCCGCCGCCGGCGCCGCCCATCGGCGCCGCTGGGAGCTCCGGCTCGAGCAGTTGTCCGAGGCCGACCCGCCACGCGCACGGGAGTGGCGGCGGCGTATGGCGGGCGCCCTGCCCTCCGACTGGCCGGACTTCCGCACGCAGCTGCCCGCCACGATCCGGCGGCCCTCCGACGGAAGCCGGTCCGACTCGGCGGCCACCCGGGTGTGGTCGCGTCACGTGCTCGGCGCTCTCCAGGCCAAACTGCCGGAGCTCGTCGGCGGGTCCGCCGACCTCGCGGGATCCACCGGCGTGGACACCGGCGGGCGCGCCGTCCGGCCCGGGGATCTCGCCGGCCGGTCGATCTCGTTCGGCGTGCGCGAGTTCGGCATGGCCGCGGTCCTCAACGGGCTGAGCCTGCACGGCGGGTTTCGGGTCTTCGGCTCCACCTTCGCGGTCTTCAGCGACTACCTGCGCCCCGCCGTCCGGTTGTCGGCACTGATGCACCAGCCCGTCGTGTACGTGCTGTCCCACGACTCGGTGGCCGTGGGCGAGGACGGCCCGACGCACCAGCCGGTGGAACAGCTCGAATCGCTACGCCTCATCCCCGGGGTACGGGTGTTCCGCCCCGCCGACGACGTGGAGACGATCACGGCCTGGACCCTGGCCCTGGAGCACCGGGACGGACCGTCGGTGCTCGTCCTGTCCCGGCAGGCGCTCCCGTCCCTGACCGACCGCCGCCCGGCGGACGACCCGCGCCTGCGGGTCGTCCACCTGGACGACCCCGATCCCGGCCGCGAGGGCGCCCTGGACGTCGACTTCCTGGCCACCGGGTCGGAGGTTGCACTCGCGGTCGACGCCGCCCAGCGGTTGAGCGCTCAGGGGCTCACCTGCCGCGTGCGGTCCGTGCTGGAACGTCAGGTCCTGGAGGGCCGGGACCGGGAAGCCACCCTCACCGTGTCGGTAGAGGCCGGCGTGACCGGCGGCTGGCACCGCTTCGCCGACCTGTGCCTGGGCATCGACCGCTTCGGGGTCTGTGGGCCCGGTGACAAGGTTCTCGCCGTGCTCGGTCTCAGCGCGGACGCGGTCGCCGTCCGCGCACTGGAGCACCTGGCGCCACGGCCCGTTGCGGCGGAGAGATGACGGTGTCGAACGGCGGTAGCTCGCATCGGTGCGGCCGCCGCGTGGCGGTCGTGTTCGACCTCGACGGCACCCTGTTCGACAGCGAACTCTCCGGCCACCGGGTCGCATTCAACCGGGCGTTCGCCGAGTTGGGCATCGACGTGCACTGGTGCCGGGAGACCTACCGGGGCCTGCTGCGCATCACGGGTGGGCGGCGCCGGATCGAGCAGTACCTGATCGAGTCCGGGTGGTCACACGGCGATGCGGCCGCGACTGCTGTTCTGGCGCACCGACTCAAGACCGACCTGTTCCTCGAGCTCGCGATGGCCGGACGGATCCCCCCGCGGCCCGGCATTCCGCGATTACTGCACGACTTGGTCGCCGCCGGCGCGGAACTGCACGTCGCGACCACCGGCAGAGCCAGCTGGGTACGCCCACTCCTCGCCGGCACGTTCGGCCCCGATGTGTTCGACCTGGTCATCACCGGGGACGACGTGCTCGAGCTCAAGCCGGCGCCGGACGCCTACCGCCAGGTCGTTCACGGGGCCGGCCTCGACCCCGGTCACGTGGTGGTCGTCGAGGACTCACAGAACGGACTGTCCGCCGCGCGCGCGGCCGGACTTACCTGCGTCGTGGTCACGAACCCGTACACCAGCGAGGGCCCGTTCCCCGGAGCCGTACTGATGTGCTCCGGGTTCAAGCACCTGGACGCGAATCAGCTCCTACGGCTGACGCCGTGTCAGCAGTGGCGGCGCCGGCGATCGCTCCTCACCCCGGCGACCCCTCGCAGGGGTGAGGTCTGGTGAGGGCCGGCCTCCCTAGCGTCGGGTCATGACGACCCTCGAAGAGAGCGCCCAGGACCTGGTCCGCCCCGGTACGGGGATCCTGGCCGCGGACGAGAGCATCGCGACGATGTCGAAGCGACTCGCGGCCGCAGGAGTGCCGCCCACCGCCGAGGCCCGGCGGGACTACCGCGAGCTGCTGCTCACCACCCCCGGACTCTCGACCTGGATCTCCGGAATGATCCTGTGTGACGAGACGCTGCGCCAGTCGCTGGCCGACGGAAGGCCCTTCCCGGCCGCCGCCGCCGAGCGCGGCATCCGGCTCGGGATCAAGGTGGACACGGGAACCTCCCCCCTGCCCTTTGCCAAGGGCCGGGTGGTCACCGAGGGGCTCGACGGTCTGCGGCAGCGCCTGCACGAGTACCGCGAACTCGGGGCGACCTTCGCGAAGTGGCGCGCGCCCATCGACCCCAACGGGCTGAGGAACCGCACCGTGCTCGCCAACGCGCACGCGCTCGCGCGGTACGCGGCGCTGTGCCAGGAGGCCGGCCTGGTCCCGATCGTCGAGCCCGAAGTGCTGATGGGCGGCGCCCACGGGATCGACTTGTGTCAGGCGGTCACCATCTACGCGCTGAGCAACGTGTTCAAGCAACTGGCCCTGATGGGTGTCGACCTCCGCGCGATGGTGCTCAAACCGAACATGGTCCTGCCCGGGGTCGACCACGAGGAACGCTGCACCCCCGACGAGATCGCCCAACGCACGATCTATGTGCTCCGCACCGAGGTGCCACCGTCCGTGCCGGGAATCGCCTTCCTGTCCGGAGGACAGACCAACGAGGGCGCGTGCGCGAACCTCGCCGCGATCAGAGCGCAGGCGGCCCTGCGCGACGACGTTGCCTGGCACGTGACCTTCTCCTTCGGGCGGGCGCTGGTGGACGACGCCCTGCGCACCTGGCAAGGGGATCCGGCTGCGGTGACGGCGGCGCACTCGGTCCTTGCGGCCAACTGCGCGCGCGCCGGCGCCGCGATCGGCGCGGACTGGCCGCGGCGGGAGCCGGCCCATGCCTAGCGGAGACGCACCGGCGGGCAGCCCGAATCAGGGCGATCCGCCGCCCGCCTCGGTTCCGACCGCCGACGACCCCAAGCCCCCCACCGCGGACTTCTCCCTGTTCAACATCCGATCGCTGTTCCGGGCCTGAACCGATGTCCATCCGACACCCGGTGATGGCGATCACCGGCTCCTCCGGAGCCGGGACGAGCTCGGTCACGCGCACCGTGCAGCAGATCTTCCGGCGCGAGGGCATCACCGCGGCCACGGTCGAGGGTGACGCCTTCCACCGCTACAACCGCGCGGAGATGGCGAAGATCTCGGCCGAGGAGGCCGGCCAGGGCAACAACCACTTCTCCCACTTCGGGCCGCAGTCCAACCTGTTCGCCGAACTCGCCGAACTCTTCCGCGTCTACGGCGAGACCGGGACCGGCCGGACCCGGGTGTACCTGCACGACGAGACGGAGGCCGCGCCCTACGGGCAGGAACCGGGCACGTTCACGCCCTGGGAGGACGTCCCCGACGGCACCGACCTGCTCTTCTACGAAGGGCTGCACGGCGCGGTCGTCACCGACGAGGTCGACGTCGCCCAGCACGCCGACCTGCTGATCGGCGTCGTGCCGATCATCAACCTCGAGTGGATCCAGAAGCTGCACCGGGACAAAACCACCCGCGGGCTACTCGGACGAGGCCGTGGTCGACACGATCCTGCGGAGGATGCCGGACTATCTCAACTACATGTGCCCGCAGTTCTCACGCACCCACGTCAACTTCCAGCGGGTCCCGACCGTGGACACCTCCAACCCGTTCATCGCCCGGCACATCCCGGCCGCCGACGAGAGCTTCCTGGTCATCCGATTCCGCGAACCGCGGGAGATCGACTTCCCCTACCTGCTCTCGATGCTGCACGACTCGTTCATGTCCCGGCCCAACGTGATCGTGGCCCCCGGCGGGAAGATGGAACTGGCCATGCAACTCATCTTCACCCCGATGATCCTGCGCCTGATGGAGCAGCGGCGCGTTGCGGTGCACTAGCCCGCAAGAGACACCTCGACGATGACCCGCGTACCCCGGCCGGGCGCCGACTCCAGGCGCAGATCGGCACCCAGCAGCGCGCAACGCTGCTCCATCGAGGACAACCCGAAGTGCTGCCGGCCCAGGTCGGCCTCCGCCGCCCGGGCCGCCTTGCGCTCGGACGGATCGAACCCGGCGCCGTCGTCGGTGCAGGCCAGGACCAGCGCGCCCGGCACCCGCTGCAGGGACAGCAGGATCCGGGCGGCCCCGGAGTGCTTGACCGCATTGCCCAGGGCCTCCTGGGCGATGCGGTACAGCGCCGATGCCGCGTGGTCGGGGATCTTGCCGATCACGTCCGCCGAATCCGCCAGCAACTCGACCTCCGTGCCCTCGGTGGGGCCGAGATTCCGCACCAGGGACTCCAGGGCCGCGACGAGACCGAGGTCGTCCAGCACCAGGCTGTGCAGCCCGGTGACCGCCGTTCGGGCCTCCTGGTACGCGAGGTCGGCGAGCTTCTGGGCGGCGTCGATCTGGGACAGCGCGGCGGGCGCGGCGTCCGAACCCGCCACCGCCAATGCGGCCGCGTTGAGGTGGAAAGCCATCGACGCCAGGACGGTGATCACTCCGTCATGCAGGTCGAACGCGATGCGCCGACGTTCGCCCTCCTGCGCCTCGATCGCCTGGGCGAGAAGGAGGTCCCGGTCGTCGCGGTAACGGCGCACCGCGTGCCAGAACTGCTCGGTGTGCATGCGCAGGCCGAGCGAGGACGCCAGCTCGCTGGCGGTGGCCAGCTCCGCGTCCGTGAACGGCCGCTCGACCGACCGGTACCCGGCCAGCACGCCGACGATCTCGCCGTACAGCCCGGGGATCGGAGCGCACACCCGGCTCACCTGATCCCCGTCGGTCAGCCCGAGCAGCTGACGGTGCAGCGGATTGCGGGGAGAATCGCGTTCGATACGGACCGAGCGCCCGGTGCGCGCTACCCGTCCGGTCACGCCGAACCCGATCGGGATGCGCAGGGCCTCGGCGAGCCGCGGGTCCCCCGGCGCCGCGTCGGCCACGAACAGGTCGTCCCCGTCCGCGCCGAAGATGACGACAGCATCCGCGCCCGAGGCGGGCGGCGAGCGCGGCCGCATCCAGCTGATCGCTGCCTCCACTCACTGGAACACGCCCTCGCGCAGCGCGACCGAGATCGCGCCGCTGCGGTCGCTGACCCCGAGCTTGCGGTAGAGCCCGCGAATATGAGTCTTGACCGTGTCCTCGCTGACCACGAGCTTGGCCGCGACGCCCTTGTTCGAGTGCCCGGACACCAGCAAGGACAGCACCTCAGACTCCCGGTGGGTCAGGCCGAGGTGCGCACCCGGCCACACCTCGCCGGCGTGGATGCGGGCCGCCGACAGCGCGACCCGGCCGGCCAGGGCGGGGTCGACCACGGTCTCCCCGTCGCGCGCCCGGCGCAGCTGTGCGACCAGTTCACCGGCGTCGACCCGCTTCAGGATGTAGCCCGCCGCACCCACGCGCAGCGCCTGGAACAGGTAGTGCTCGTCGTCGTAGACCGTCAGGAGCACAACCTTGATCCCCGGGTGCCGGCCGGAGATCTCCTGGCACAGATCGATGCCACTGGCGCCGGCGAGCCGGACGTCGCAGAGCACGATGTCGGGCTCGGTCTGCTCGACCACCAGAGCGCGGCGTCGTAGGACGTGGCGGTACCGACAATGGCGACCTCGTCACCGAAATGGGCGAGCATCGCGGTCAGCCCGTGCAGCACCATCTCGTGGTCATCGACGAGGACGAGCCGCATCGGGCCGGTCGCGGACCGCGGACCATCGGAATGCAGGGGCACCGTCATGAGCTCAGGCTACGGCCGCTCCGGAACAACTCCCAGTCGACTGATCAAGGAAGAGCGGCTGAGGATCGCCCGGGAACGGTTGCGGTGCGCAGACTTCGCGAGCACGATCACCGACCTGGCGAACCGGCTGCACTTCAGTTCGGTCGGTGCCTTCAGCAACGCCTTTCGCGAGCGCTACGGGATGCGCCCACGCGACCTCCGGTGACGTCCCTGGGCGGCACGGCAAGTTGTTCCGGAGTTCCGCAACTACTTGTAGGCGATGGCGGCCGAGGCGGGGCCGGCCAAGGGCAGGATCTCGACCGACCGGAAGCCGACGAGTTCGCACCAGCCGCGGAAGTCCGCGCCCGTGTAGTCGAAGCCGTCACCGGTCTCGATGAGCATGTTCAGCGACATCATCAGGCCGAACACGTTCTCCCGGCGCTCGTCGTCGATGATGTTCTCCACGGCGATGAAGGCCCCACCCTCGGGTAGCGCGTCGTACGCGGCGCGGATCAGCTGCAGCTTCTTCTCCAGGTCCCAGTCGTGCAGGATCATCCCCATCGTGATCACGTCGGCCTTCGGCAACGGGTCGGCGAAGAAGTCGCCGGAGGCGACGTCCACCCGGTCCGACAGCTTCGCCTCGGCGACCGTCCGGCGCGCGATCGGCTCCACCGCGGGCAGGTCGAAGGTTGTGCAGCGCAGGTGCGGGTGGTGCTGGGCCAGGGTGACCGACAACAGGCCGGTGGCGCCGCCGGCGTCGCAGACGCTCTGGTAGCGCGAGAAGTCGAATTTGGCCGCCAGCGCGGCGAAGTTGCCCGCCCCGATGCCGGCGACCGCGCGCATGAACTGCTCCAGCCGCTCCGGATCGGCGTAGAGCGTCTCGAACACCGAGTGACCGGTGTGCTTGACCTCGTTCTGCGGCTCCCCGGTCTTCAGCGCCTCCGTGAGACCACCCCAGAAGGGATACAACCGCGCACCGGCCATCTCGAGGACGCCGCCGATGTACGACGGAGAGTTCGCGTCGAGGAACGCCGCGCTGTCGACTGGGTTGGCGTACCGGGCGTCGGGACCCGACCCGGCGCGCTCCAGCAACCGCAGGGCGACGAGACCGTCCAGGAAGTCGTACGTGGCGCGCGAGCCGAAGCCGAGCCGCTCGGCGGTCTGCAGGATCGCGGCAGGGTCGGGGGTGGCGGTGACGGCGGCGCTGCTCATGGAAACTCCAGTCTCGGTCGGCAGGGAGGGTGTGCGGCCATGAGCCCGCCGGCGAAGACGCCGCCACCCCCGGAACCGCTGGATCGCCGCGCCCGGCGCCGGCGGGAAACCATCGAGGAAATCCTCGACATCGCCGAGGCCGTGATGGCCGCCGACGGCGTGAACGCCCTGAGCCTCTCCGAGATCGCGCGCCGGCTCGGGGTGCAGCCGCCGTCCCTTTACACGTACTTCCCGTCCCTGATGGCGCTTTACGACGCGCTCTTCGAGCGCGCCGCCCGCGCCCATGTCGAGAAGTCCTCGGCCGCGCTGGCCGCGGCTCCCCCCGGCCTGGCCGCCGTCGTGGCGTGGGGGCAGGCGGAGACCCGCTGGGCGGTCGAGCACCGGGCCCTCGCGCAACTGCTGTACCAGCGCGCCGTACCCAGTTTCGTCCCGTCCGAGCAGGCGATGGCGCCGCACATGTCGGCCTGGCGCGACCTGCGCGCGGCGCTCGACGAGGCGGTTCGGCTGGGTGAGCTCGGCCCCGGCGCCGACTCCGACGAGGCCGCCTGGCTGGTCATCATCTGGAACAACGGCATCTTCGCCTGCGCCGCGGCGAACGAACCGAACCGCGCCTGGGGCGAGGGCCGGTTCACGCCGCACTTTCCCAAGGTCGTCAACCTGCTGACCTCGGTCTACCCGCCGCCGGCTAAATCGCGTCGCACCAAGGCGTAGCCCGCGCGTACGGTGCGGCTGTGGCCGGTGATCGCGTGCAGCGGCGGCTCACGGAGACAGACGCGCGGACGCGAAGGAGCGAATGGTGCCAGGCGCTGTACTGCGAGGGGTGACTCTGGACTGTGCCGACCCGCAGACGCTGGCGGGCTTCTACGGTGCACTGACCGGGATGCGCGAACTCTTCAGTACGGACGAGTTCGTCGCTCTGACGGACGACTCCGGCTGTGATCTGGGATTCCAGAGGGTTGACGGATACCGGGCTCCGCAGTGGCCGGGTCAGGACGTGCCACAACAGTTCCACCTGGATTTCCGCGCTGACGACCTCGATGCGATGGAAGAGCTGGCGCTGGAACTCGGCGCGGCCAAACCGGACCATCAGCCCGGCGACGGACGCTGGCGGGTACTCCTGGATCCGGCCGGCCACCCCTTCTGCCTGACGTCTTCCTGACATCAGCGGCGTCGCTCGGCTCAGCTGGCGTTGCCGAGATCAGCCTTCCACGACGGGGTGCGAGCGGATCAGCACACCGATCTTGTCGATGCGGTGCTCCAGATTGCCGAACTCGTCGGTCCAGTGATTGCCGGCAGCCCGGTCCTCCGCGGTCGCGCAGGTGGACAGCGTGATGAAGGCTTTGTCGGGTTCGGCGCCCGGCCGGCCGGGTACCGCGGCTCGCTGCTCCGCCAACGACCGCTCGGAGCGGAACGAGGTGCGCCGAGTGCTCCGGATCTCGTAGACGTATCGAATACCGCCGGAGCTCACACTCACCAGGTCCCCGGGGACGAGGTCGGGGAGAAACTCGAAGACCCGTGTCGATGAGGTGCGGTGCGCGGTGACCTGATAGTTGCCGATGCCGCCCGGACCGACCCCGCCCCGTGGGCCGAAGGGGCTCGCGGCGATACCCCCGTCCTGGATCTCGGTGCCGGGGGCGTCATCGGTCCAGCCCCGGTAGGGCTCCACAGGCAGGTCGCTGATGCCGAGCTTGCGGATGGTCAGGGTGGCCGGACGGGGCTGACCGTCGCTCGGCACGAGCGTCGGCTCCGGTTCGGCCGGCGGCGCGCTGGCGCTGGGGACGGGGACAGCCGGCGGGGCCGACCCGTCACGCGGGCCGCTGTCGGCGCAGCCGACGAGGCTCGCGGCGGCGAGGACGGCGGTCGCCGCGATGATCACGGATTCGCGCGCCATCTCTTCACTATGCAGGACACAGCCGAGGCCCGGGCCTCGGCGCTGGTCCGCGAGCTGCACGCGCAGAACAAGGTCGTCGCCCTGATCGCCAGCCCCGTGGTGTTCTCCGTCGCCGGATTCCGCGACGCCGTCGAGGACCTCAGGCTGCCTGCGATCGGCGGCGAGCTGCTCGCCCCGGACTGGAACGAGAGCCCGTACATGTTCCCGCAGGGAGCGAGATTCTTCGACCAGATCGTCGGCTTCCTCAAGCAAGGCGTCGAGCTGGGCAAGAAGAAGATTGCGACGCTGTACTGCGTCGAGGTCACCGCCTGCAGCGAAGGCATCGCCTACGGCCGCGCCGAGGGCGTGACAAAGGCCGGCGGCGAACTGGTCTACGACTCGGCGGTATCGCTGACCCAGACCGACTTCACCGCCCAGTGCCAGAACGCCAAGAACGCCGGCGCTGACCAGATGGTGCTGGGCATGGACGGCTCGGCGATGACCCGGGTCGCCCGATCCTGCGCAGCGCTGGGGTACAAGCCGTTGCTGTCCGGATTCGGCGGCACGATCAGTTCCGCCCAGGCGGCGGATCCCAACCTGCGTTCATTCGGAATCGCGATCGCCAGCGGGGTCGCCCCCTGGACCGAGACCGATACGCCGGGGTTGAAGATCTACCGCGAAGCGCTGTCCCGGTACGCGCCCGCACTACAACCTGACGGGCCGTCGATCCAGGCCTGGGCCTCCGGCAAGCTGCTCGAGGCCGCGATTGCCGGCGTGGCCGCTAGGGCCAGCTCCGGCCCGCTGTCCTTCGCACTGGTCCTGGAGGCCCTGGGCACGGTTAAGAAGAACGATCTCGGTGGACTGGCTGCGCCCATCACGTTCACGCCGAACCAGAAGCTGGCGGTGAGCAGCGGCTGCGTGTTCTACCAGTTGCTGACTCCACAGGGCTGGACGGCGCCCAAGGGAAGCCACGCGGTATGCGTCTGACGCCCCGTGGACGGAACCATTCCGGTAGCGCAGAAAGGGTCAGCCGGCCGGAGACGGTTGCAGCCGAAGGGTGAACCACACGCTCTTGCCGGCGTCATGGTGTGCGAGGCCCCAGCTTTCGCTCAACGCGCTGAGTAGGTGCAGTCCGCGCCCGCCGGGGGCGTCGGGCAAGCCGGGGCGCAGAACTGGCGGGGCGGGATTGGCATCGCTCACCGTCACCTTCACCGCATCGGCCTCGGCGGTGCAGCAGACGTCGAGCTCGATGGGCTCCGACCCGTAGCGCACGGCGTTCGTGACCAGTTCCGAGGCGAGCAGGAGCGCTGTTTCCGTCATGTCCTCGGGGCAGTGATCCTTCAGGCGCGCGTAGACGAAGCGGCGGGCCGCGGGGACCGAAGCCGCGTCCTTCGGCAGCTGCACCGCGTCAGGTGTCACCGTGCACGACACCGGCAGGGCCGTGCGGGCTGAACCACCAGGAGGGCGAGGTCGTCGCTCAGGTCGTCCTCGGCGAAGGCGGCAACGGCTTGTTCGACGGTGGAGGCGATGGTGTCCGCGTCACCGGACGCCGCGGCGAGGGTGGCCGCAAGTCGTGCGTCCCCGAAGAACTCGGGGCCGTTGCGGCGCTCCGTGGCCCCGTCGGTGAAGCACAGCAACGTCTCCCCCGGATGGAGCACCACGGCGGAATCGGTCACGGTGAGGGAGTCGGTGATTCCCAGGGCGGTTCCTGCGGCTCCGACCGCCCGGACCGGAACGCCCGCAGCGCGCAGCAGCGGCAGTGGGTGGCCGGCGACTGCGAAGTCGACAGCGACGCTGCCATCCGGTCGGGGATGCACCACGGCGAGGACGGCGGTGGCGAAGCGCGGCTCGATCTCTTCGTCCTTCCCGGCGCAACAGCACCTCGTTGAGATGGGTGAGTATCGCGGCGGGGGTGCGCAGGCTGACCGCGGCCGAGCGGATGACATGACGGATCAACAGTGCGGTGCTGGCCGCTTCGACCCCGCGGCCCCGCACGTCGCCGAGGACGAGGAGGTGGCGGTCGCCGTAGAGCGGAAAGACGTCGTAGAAGTCCCCGCCGATATCGATCCCGGCGCTGCCGGCCACGTGGCGGGCGCCGAGGTCGAGGCCGTCGATGACCGGCAACGCGGGGGGCAGCAGGCTGGCCTGCAGCGTGCGGGCCGCGGCAGTGCGGGCTGTGAACAGTCGCGCGTTGTCGATCGCGGCGCCGGCCCGGACGGCGAGTTCCTCCCCCAGCGCCACCGTTTCGGCATCGAGATCGCGCCCGGGGTGCACCGCGAGGAACAGCGCGCCGATGACCCGCCCGCGGACCACGAGCGGGAGGATCGCGGCGGCGTGCATGTCGAGTGCGCGGAATTGAGCCGAGTGCTCGGGATCCTGCGCGATGACCGCGAGCAGGTCCTCGTCGATCGGTTGGTGGACCTCGCGGATCCCGGTGCGCAGCACCGCTCCGATGCCGACCGGGCTGTCCAGCCGGATCGGGCGGCGGGCGAGCATGTCGCGCGCGATCTCGGCACGGCGCGGATCCGGATGGGCGAGCCCGGCCATCTGCGCGCGGCCACCCTGGAGCAGGTAGAGGGCGCACCAGTCGGCCAACCGGGGCACGGCCAGTTCGGCCAGGCGGGCCAAGGTGTCCTCATAGTCCAGCGACGAGGCCAGTGCGGCGGAGGCCTCGGCCAGGAAGGCCAGACGACCTCGAGCGGTCTCGGCGGCCAGGCGGGCGTGTTCGCGTTGCTCATAGAGCTCAGCGCGACCCAGTGCCGCGGCACATTGGGCGCCCACTGCATTGAGGTACGACTCGTCCTCGGCGGAGAAATCGCGCGCGGCGGGGAAGCCGGCCACCAGGGCGCCGAGCGCGATCTCCTGCCCGAGCGGGATGATCGCGTACGCCTCGTCCTTGACCAGCGGCGCCGAAACGAAGAGCGGGTACCGGGCGCGACGTTCCGCGTCGTTGCGGATGAACACCGCGCGTCCGGTGCGCACGACCTCCGAGGCGGGCAGGTCCGCGTCCACGGGGAACCGGCCCCAGTGCGCCATCACCTCGGCGGGGTAGCCCGCGGCGGCAGCGATGCGCAGTTCCTCGCCCTCGATCATGCACAGCGAGCCGCTGGTGGCGCCGAGCTCCTGCAACGCGATCCCGAGAGCGACCGCGGCCACATCGTCGACCCCTACGGCACGCGAGAGGGCGGCGGTCACCTTCTGCAGACTGGCGAACCTGGTCGCAGCGCCGCGCAATTGCTCCTGGACTCCGTGACGTTCCACCGCCAGCGCGATATGCCCGGCGAGAATCTCCGCCATGGCAACCTCGGACGCGGAGAACGCGTGCGGTTCGGCGTAGTAGAGCATGAACTTGCCGATCAATCCGTCACGGCAGATCAAGGGAACGAACGCCGCGGCCGTTATGCCTTCCGCGCGCAGCACAGGCAACAGCGCGGCGAGCTCCGGATCGGCCTCCACGTCCGGGACCAGGATCGGGCGGGCGTCCACATCCGCCGGTCCCCAGGGGGTGTGACCCTCTGTCGCGCGGCGGTACTCCTCCGACAAGCCACGCCAGGCCTTGAAGCGCATCACCCCGTCCGGGTCGAAAAGCAGCAACGAGACCCGGTCGGTGCCGACCACCGCCACGATCGTGTCGATGGCTTCCTGATGAAAGTCAGCCGCGGTCTCGGCCTGATGCAAGGCCACCGTCAAGCGGTGCACCGCGCGCAGCTGCACCGCGAGCGCCTCCTCGACGCCCAATACCGGCGGCTGCTCCATCGAGAAAACGTACCTCCGGCCGCCACAGACGTCGACGGTCCGCCGCGCGGTGCTCCTACTTGGAGCGCATCTTCGTGGCGATGAATGCGCCGGCGATGGCGATAAGTGCGACAACGATAAGAATCTTCATGGGAGGCAGCCTTCGGGTGGAGAAAGGTGGGTATCAGGACCTCTTCCCGCTTGTGGGGAATCGAAGCCTGGGCGGCGAGCTGAGCGTCGTCTCTCAGGCCGGCATCGCCGGAAGTGCGCCCGGTCCGTCGACGAGTTCGAAGTCCTCCGGCGTTTGCGCCTCGTGCCCCTTGCTGCACACGATGGCGATCCGGAAGCCCTGGCCACAGCCCGCGTGCCGGGCGATCACGGGCGGACCTTGCGGATCTGCCTCGTTGCGATCACCCCACTGCATGAGCGCGAGCAGGATCGGGATCAGCTCGAGCCCGCGCTCGGTCAGCTTGTACTCGTGACGCGCCCGGCTCCCGGGCTCGCGGTACTCGGAACGCTCGAAGATGCCCGCCTCGACGAGGCCGCTCAACCGCTCGGACAGCAGGTTGCGGGGGCACTGCAGGATGCGATGGAACTGCTCGAAGCGGGTGGAGCCGTAGAAGCTCTCGCGAATGATCAGCAGCGTCCACTTCTCGCCGAGGATCTCCAGCGTCCGCCCGATCGAGCAATTGCTCATCTGAAGATTGGTCCGCTCCATGAAGCCAGTTTAGCAGCCTGAGTAAATTGTTTGTATCCAGCTAGCTCGCGCTCAAGGCCCCAACAGAGCGGCCGGGACGACCGCTATCCCATCTCGTCGTAGGTAAGCGTCGGGCCCGGTGCTGATCACGACCGCAGCGCGAAGGTGATCGCCGAGTTGTTCGCGCAGCCACGTCAGGTTGCGGACGTCGTCATCGTCGACCGCTGCGGTCAGCTTGACCTCGAGTGCGACCACACCTTCGGGCCCTTCCACAACGAGGTCGACCTCGCGCTCGCCGCGATGCGTCCTCAGGTGCCCGACGCTCCACTCGTTGTGCTCGGCGTAGACGCGCACGCTTTGAGTGACGAGTGACTCGAAGAGAGGTCCGAGCATCGCGCGCTTGCCGGCGTGCCGCCCGGCGCCGACGCCAGTAGGGATCAAGTCTTCGGCCCGGATCTCCAGCAGCGAGCCCGCCAACGCGGGATCGACGAGATGGTGCTTCGGGGTCGTACCCAGCTGATTGATGGGACGCGCCCAAGACGACCAAGCCGGCAGCTCGTCCAGGATGTAGAGGCGCTTGAGTGCATCGCGATAGGGGATGACCGTGGAGCGGGCGGGCTTGTCGTTCAGCCCCGACGTAGCCGCGTCCCGGATGGTCTCGAAGGCGGCCGTGGTCGACGTCGCCGCCGCATACGCGCGCATCCAACGCAGGAGTGCGCCGGGATTTCGGACCGAGCGGCCCAGATCGGGAATGTCGCGATCGACGACGCGATCGACGTAGGCGGCGAGCTGGGCCCGGCGCACGCGGCCCGTGGCCGTACGGATACCCGGGAAACCCGAGCCCAGGATCTCCTCGACGTAGTCGGGGAGGCGGGTCGCGCAACGACCTTCGACGCGCCCGGCGGTTCCGCGCAACAACGCCGCCAGCGACACCGTGGGCTCAGCCAGGTTTCGCTCCGCGAGACTCATCGGCCGCATCCGCACAATAAGAATCCGGCCGGCCCCACTGTGTGTCCCCGGGTTCTGCTGGGAGGCCGAGCCGGTGAGGAGGTAGCGCCCCGGCGCCGCCCCGGCGTCCACGGCGCGGCGCACGATGTCCCACGACTCCGGGACTCGCTGCCATTCGTCGATCAGGACGCACCCACCGGTACGCAACTGCTCGGGGTCGGATTCGACGACGGCTCGAACTGCAGCATCGTCGAGCGCGAACACAGCGGTGGCCCGCTCCGCGGCCGTTGCGCTCTTACCCACCGCCTTGGCCCCAGCAAGGGCGATCGCGGCCGCGCCACCTTCGAACAGCTCGTCGAGTTCGTCATCGACGGTCCGGCGCCGATATCCGGCGACGCGCAAGCCCTGCTCCACGCTGCAACACTACAGTTTCGAGGACTCCTACGCTACATCTTCGAGCAAGCTAACGCTACAGTTTCGGGCCTCGAGTACGTCGTACCGCTCGATGCGACGGCTCCAGCTGGTCTGCCTCCGGGAGGACGTGAACCCGGGTCCTCAGCCGCCCGCTGCCGGCGTCAGGTTCTCGATCGGCACCGGCTCGATCTTCTCCTCGGCGGGCAGCTCGAATCCGAACACCTGGGCGTAGAAGGACAGCTCGGCGTCGACGGCGCGGCGGATGTTCTCCGCCCGCCGGAAGCCGTGCTGCTCGCCCTCGAAGAGCAGGTAGGCGACCGGGACGCCGCGGGCGCGCAGCGCATCCACGATCATCTCCGACTGCTCGGGCGGCACGACGGCATCCTCGCTGCCCTGCAGGACGATCAACGGCCGGCTGAACTTCTCGACGTGCGTCAGCGGCGAGCGTTCCCGGTACAGCTCCGCGGCCTGCGGGTACGGCCCGACGAGCCCGTCGAGGTAACGGCTTTCGAACTTGTGCGTCTCCTCGGCCAGCGCCGCGAGGTCGGACACCCCGAAGTGATCGGCGCCCGCGGCGAACGGGGTGTCCTCGCGGACCAGCGCGGCCAGGGTGGTGAACCCGCCGGCCGACCCACCGCGGATGCACAACCGGCTGGGATCGGCCCGACCGGTCTGCGCCAGCCACCGCGCCGCCGCCAGGCAGTCCTCGACGTCGATCACACCCCACATGCCGGCGAGCAGTTGCCGATAGGGCCGCCCGTATCCGAACGAGCCGCCGTAATTGACATCCACCACGGCGAATCCGCGGCTGGTCCAGTACTGCAGGGCAAGGTTGAGCACCGGGACAGCAGCCGAGGTCGGGCCGCCGTGAATCACCACCAGCAGCGGTGGGAGCTCGCCGTCCGGCGCCCGGAAGCCGGGGTTCGTGGGTGGGTAGTACAGCGCGTACGCGGTGCGCGTCGCGCCGTCCGCGGTCCGGCTCGGGAACGAGACGTGCTCAGGCGGCGAGATCATCCCCGGGTCCAGACCGAGGTCACGCGGGGCCCGTAGGCAGGTCAGCGCCGCCGTTCGGTCGCGCAGGTCGATCCGTGTCACCTCGGGTTCGCCGGCCGGGCTACCGGCCACCACCACGACGGACTCCGCGCCGGCAACCCGCAGATCGCCGTAGTAGGTGAAGGGCGCCTCCAGGTCGGTGATCTGACCATTCGTCAGACCCATCGCCAGGCCGTCGTAGCCGTCGCGGAACCGCGCGAACACGACCGTGCCGTCGGCCAGCACGGCATACCGGCGGGTGCCGAACACCCACGCGGGCACGCCGATCTCGGCGTCGATCTCGATCACCGCGGTGACCGTGCCGTCGGGATCGGCGCGGTACAGGTTCCACCAGCCGGTGCGGTCGGAGAGGAACCACAGCCGGCCGTCGGGGGTCCAGCTCGGCTCGCCGACCGATTCCCCAGGCCCTCCGGCGACGACCGACTCGGCACCGGAGGCGAGGTCGAGTCGCACCAGTTCCGTGTCGTCCCACGGCATGGAGGGATGGTTCCAGCGCACGTAGGCCAGCGTGCGCCCGTCCGGTGAGAGCCGGGGCGCGGCGACGAAGTCGGAGCCGGCGGCGAGGACTTCTGGGCTCGACGGGGCGTGGGCGGACAGCCGCACGATCTCGTTGCGCACAGCGGCCGCGCCGCCGTCCGCCGCATGCTGCTCGCGCACACAGACGATCCACTCCCCGTCGGGCGAGAGTTCCCCGTCCGCCCAGCGGTCCCCGCGCGGAACGGCCGGCTCGTCGGTCTGCGGTTGCGGCGAGCCGCCGGGCTCGAGGCGGTACAGCCGCTGGTCCTCCCAGTTGACGAACCAGGTGACCCGCTCGCGCACCCACCACGCCCCGCCGCCGTACTCGTGCACGGCGGTGCGGGCATTGAACCCGTCCGGCAACAGCTCGGTGCGGACACCCGCGGCGTCGAGCCGGACCAGTTGGGTCCGGCCGCCCTCGGCCGGCCGTCCCTCCGCCCACACCACATCAAGGCCGTCGACGCGCACTTCGCCGAGCCGGACGGCGGAACTGACCAGCAATTCCGACGTGACCGGCGTGGACCAGGAACCGAAGGGGCGTTCGGAAGGGACGGTCATGGATCCACCCTAGGAGCCGTCGCCGCCCGGCATCGGATCACACCGTGCGATCTAGAACGCGCGACCGCTTACGGCGTGCCCGGACCGCGACCGGTTCAGGCTCGGCGAGCAATTCGAGAGTGATGCGTGCGTTGAGGCCCTCCGCCAGGCGCATCAAGGTGGGAGTGGTCGGAGCGAGAACGCCACGTTCGATGCGGCTGATGTCGGCCTGCGTGACGCCTGAGCGCTTCGCCAGCTCGGTCTGGTTGAGCCCCCGCTGCCGACGGGCATCCGCGAGCAGCGCTCCCAGCGCGTACGCCCGGTCGAACACTGCGACGGCCTCGGCGCCGGCCTCCGTGAGGTTGGCTCGTCGGGCCGCCGAGTACTCGGCGTAGCTCTTGCTCATTCGGATCTCCCTTTCCTACCATCGTATGTGCTATCACACATATAGACAATCGGTACAACCTCTCCTCTTCACTGTCGGCGTCTTCCCTCTCGGGCCTGCTGCACCTTCCACGCCTTGAGGATCTTGCGCGCCGCGGCGATCTCCCGCTGCTGGCGCCGAGCGCTCGCGTCCTGGCGTTTGTCGTATCCGTCCAGAAGCAACACGACGCGCTCTCCGTGGAAGTGGACGAACAGTCGCAGGAGGATGCTTTCCGTTCCCTCCGGTACGACCCTGCCGGCTTCGTCGTACATGCGCTCGATCTCCGCGGCTGAGGATCGGACGCGGAACTCGTAGAGTCCCTCGCCCAGCGGCGTCAGCCATGAAGTGCGAGCCAGATCCAGCCCCTGCGTTGCCAGACGATGCCGAATCGCGGCATCCATCGCCGCGAACTTTTGATCCGACAGGGAGTCCAGCCATCGCTGCACCGGGCAGCGACCGCGATCGTCCTCGTACATCTCGACATGCCACACCGATGCGCCCCCTGCCCTCTGGGGCGGCACTCCGCCGCCGCGGGCGCTGCGAAGCGTACGAGCGGGGTCCGACATCCCTGCCGAAACAGATCAAGGTGATGCCTCGTCCTCGATCACACCACCCCGGCGGCCCGAAGCTCGGCGATCTCCGCCGCGGAGTAATCCAGGTCGCGCAGGACGAGGTCGGTGTGTTCGCCCAGGGCCGGCAACGGACCCATCCCGAGCTCCCAGCTGTCCGAGATCGGCGGCGGCAACAGGGCGGGCACCGGGCCCGCCGGGGTCTCGACCTCACGCCAGCGGTCGCGCTCGCGGTGCTGCGGGTGATCGATGAGGTCCTGGACGCCGTTGAGCCGGCCGTTGCCGATCGCTGCCTTGTCCAGGATCTTCTGGGCGTGCTCCAGGTCCTGGGTGATCGCCCACGCGGCGACGGCGGCGTCGACGACCGCCCGGTGCTGCACCCGGTCCGCGTTGCGCGTCAGCGACGGGTCCGCGGCCAGGTCGTCCCGGCCGAGCACCTCGAGCGCCAGCCGCTGCCACTCGCGGTCGTTGGTCGTGCCCACCACCAGGGTCTGGCCGTCCCGGGTCGGGTAGGCGCCGTAGGGCGCGACCGAGGGTGTCGAGAGGCCGAGTGGTTCCTGCTCGGTGCCGGTGCCCAGGGTGTAGTTCATCGCGTAGCCCATCCACTCGCTGGCCGCGTCGAACAGGCTCACCTCGATCGCCGCCCCGGCCCCCGACCGTTCCCGGTCGTAGAGCGCGGCGAGCACTGAGGAATAGGCGTACATCGCGGCGCCGATGTCGGCCACGGCAATGCCCGCCTTGGCCGGCTGCCCGGGGCGGCCGGTGATCGCGCACGAGCCGGTCTCGGCCTGCACGAGCAGGTCGTAGGCGCGCTTGTGGGCGAGCGGCCCGCCGGCGCCGTAACCGGAGATGTCGACGCCGATCACCCGCGGGAAGCGTTCGAGCAGCTGCGCGGCGGCCAGCCCGCGCCGGGCGGCCGCACCCGGAGCGAGGTTCTGCACAACGACGTCGGCCCGGGCCAGCAGGCGCTCCAGCGCGGCCGCGCCCGGCGCGGTGGTGAAGTCCAGGGCGAGGGACTGCTTGCCCCGGTTCAGCCAGACGAAGTGCGCGGCCAGGCCGCGGACGGCCGTGTCGAAGTCGCGGGAGAAGTCACCGCCGCGCGGGCTCTCCACTTTGACCACCCGGGCCCCGAGGTCGGCGAGATGCCGGGTGGCCAGCGGGCCGGCCACGGCCTGTTCGATGCCGACGACCAGAATGCCCTCGAGTGGTCGGCGCCCCCGAACCTCAGGCATCCACGTCAGGCGCCTGAGAATTGCGCCGGGCGCTTCTCGGCAAAGGCGGCGAAGCCCTCCTTGGCGTCGGCGGTGTCGAACAGCTCTACGCCGGTCGCGCGCTCGAGCGGAATCCCGTCGGCGACCGGCATCCCAACGGTCCGGCGCAGCAGGTCCAGCGCGGCCGCGTGTGCCAGCGGCGCTCCGGCGGCCAGCCGATGGGCCAGCGCCAGCCCCGCCGCGGATGCATCCTCGGCGAGGACGTTCACCAGGCCGAGGTCGTGGGCCCGCTGCCCGGTGATCGGGTCCCCGAGCAGCAGCATCTCCATCGCCACCGGGAGCGGGATGACCTTCGGCAGCCGTTGCGTACCGCCGGCGCCCGGCAGCACGCCGAGTTTGACCTCGGGCAGCCCGAGCTTGGCGCCCGGCGCAGCGACCCGCAGGTGGCAGGCCAGCGCGAGCTCCAGTCCCCCGCCCAGCGCCATCCCGTTGATGGCCGCGATGACCGGCACCGCGCTGGTCTCGACGACCTCGAGGGCATCGGTGAAGCCGTGGATGAAGCGGCCGAAGCCGGCGGCGTCGTAGCCCGACATCTCCTCGATGTCGGCGCCGGCGCAGAACCCGCGACCGCGACCGCTGATCACGACGGCCCGGACGTCCCCGCCGGGCCGCAGTCCGCGAAGCGCGTCGGCAATCGCGCGGTAGGTCGGCGATCCGATGGCGTTGAGCCGGTCGGCCCCGTCCAGTTCGATGCGCAGCACCGGACCGTTCGGCGCCACGTGAACCTGGGTACCTGACGTCACGTCAGACCGCTTCCTCCCGTAGCAACTCCCGCAACCGGAACTTCTGGATCTTGCCCGTGGGGGTGCGCGGCAGCGCGTCCACCAGTTCCAGGCGCTCCGGCAGGTAGATCTTCGCAGTTCCCCGGCCGAGCAGGTAGGTGCTGAGATCGTCCAGCCCGGGACGCGCCCCGGCGCGCGGCACCACGAACGCGCAGATCCGTTCGCCGAGCCGCGGGTCCGGCATGCCGACCACGGCGACCTCGGCCACGTCGGGATGGCCGAACAGCAGGTTCTCGATCTCCACCACCGGGATGTTCTCCCCGCCACGGATCACCAGGTCCTTGGAGCGGCCGGTGATGCGCAGGTACCCGGCGGCGTCGAGGCGGGCGAGGTCTCCGGTGTCGAACCAGCCCTCGGCGTCCAGCCCGCGCAGGTCCGGGCGCTTGAGGTACCCGCCGAACAGGCTGCACGCCTTGACCACCAGCCGGCCCTCCTCCCCCACCGGCGCGACGCTGCCGTCCAGGGCCAGCACCCGAAGCTCGCAACCCGGCAACGCGGCTCCGTCGGTCTCGAACACCCGGTCCTCGGGATCGTCGGGCCCGGTCAGGGTGATCGCGGCGATCTCGCTCATGCCCCAGCAGGAGTTGATCTGCGCGCCCATGGCCACCCCGGCTTTGCGCACCAGGTCGCGGGGCACCGGCGCGCCCCCGCAGACGAACACCCGCAACGAGGCGAACGCGGCGGGATCGGCTTCGGCGCGGGCGCAGAGGTCGACGAGGAACGGCGTCGCGGCCATCGTGAATGTGACGCCCTCGCCGCGGATGATCTCCGCCGCGCGCTCCGGTCGCCACACGTCCTGGAGCACCAGCGTCATGCCGTGCGCCACCGTCATGTTGGTCCCGTAGAGGGAGCCGGTCTGGTGCGCCAGCGGCGAGGACATCAGCACCACGTCGTCGCCGGTCAGGCGCAGCCGGTCGGCGTAGTCCCGCACGTTGCAGAGAATGTTGTTCGAGGTGAGCATCACGCCCTTGGGCTCGCCGGTGGTGCCCGAGGTGTAGGCGAGTTGGCAGACGTCGTCGGGGCTCAGAGCGCGACAGCGGAACTCGGCCCGGTCCGCCTCGTCGGCGGGGCGGTCCAGCAACAGCTTCTCGAAGTCGTCGCCGCCGTCCGGGTGGACGGTGATCACGTGCTCGAGGGCGGGCAGCCGCGGCCGCAGGTCGGCGGCCATCCCGGCGTAGTCGAAACCGCCCCACTCCTCGGGCACCACGAACAGCACCGACTCGGCGAGCCCCAGCATGAACTCGAGCTCGCGGGCCCGGAACACCGGCATGAGCGCGTTGGTGACGGCACCGACCCGCAGGCACGCCAAGTTCAGCGCGACGAGCTGCCACCAGTTGGGCAGCTGCGCCGACACCACCGCTCCGGGCTGTACCCCGAGGTCGAGCAGCCCGGCGGCGATCCGATCGACCCGGTCGGCGAGTTCGGCCCGGGTCAGGGCGTGCCGGGATCCGGTGGCCTGCACGTGGCCGATCACCGCGGGGCGGTCAGGGCGCGCAGCGATCTCCTCCTCGAGGTGCTCCAGCAGCGTGCGGTCGGGCCAGTACGGGGCCATCGCGGCCCGGTAGTCGGCGTCGAAATCGGCAGTCAGTCGGGGCACCGTGGCCTCCTCGATCTCTCCTCGATCGACCCAGTGTGGTCCCGAACCCCCCTCCTGGCATTCCGTAATTTCACCGGATGCCGCTCGGGGGTGGTGCCGATTCACTTCTGGGAGGTGCCCTTGGTCGTCGGGAGGTCGCATGCACCCGGACATCTCGAGTCTGGTGGACACACGCAACGGGACGCTGGACCCGCGGATCTTCGTGGACGAGGACATCTACTCACTCGAACTGAAGAACGTCTTCGCGCGCAGCTGGCTGTTCCTCGCCCATGAGAGCCAGCTGGTCAAACCCGGCGAGTACATCACCACGTACATGGGCGAGGACCCCGTCATCGTGGCCCGCCAGAAGGACGGTTCGGTCGCGGCGTTCATGAACCAGTGCCGCCATCGAGGGATGCGGCTGTGCCGCGCCGACGCCGGCAAGGCCAAGACGTTCTCCTGCACGTACCACGGCTGGACCTACGACCTGGGCGGGCGCCTGGTCAACGTCCCGAGCGAGGACGACGCCTACCGCAACGGCATCGACAAGGCCGAGTGGGGCGCCATCAAGGTCACCCAGCTGGCCACGTACAAGGGCTTCATTTTCGGCAACTGGGACCCGACGGCTCCGCCGCTGACGGAGTACCTCGGCGACTTCACCTGGTACTTCGACGCGTTCGTGGACCGCTGCGAGGGCGGCCTGGAGGTCATCGGCGCCAGCCACCGGTGGGTGTTCCCGGCGAACTGGAAGTTCGCCGCCGAGCAGTTCTGCAGCGACATGTACCACGTACCGGTCAGCCACGCCTCGGCCGCGCTCGCCCTCACCCCGGACGACAGCGAGGCCGACGAAGAGCTCTTTCCGCTGGACGGCACCCAGGGGCGCCAGTTCACCTCGCCCTGGGGGCACGGGACCGGGTTCTTCACCTCCTCCGGTGACGTGCTCGGCCTCATCGTGGGTCGCGAACCCGGTGACTGGTTCCAGGGCGGCAACCCGGAGGTCGTCGACCGGCTCGGGAGCCAGCGGGCGCTGAACATGCGCGGTACGCACGCCACCCTGTTTCCCAACTTCTCCTTCCTGCCGGGCATCAACACGATGCGGGTCTGGCACCCGCGGGGCCCGAACGAGATGGAGGTCTGGGCCTGGACGGTGGTGGACTCCTCCGCCCCGCCCGAGGTCCGCGAGCGCCAGCGCGTCGGCACTCTGCGCACCTTCGGCTCCGCGGGCATGCTGGAGCAGGACGACGGGGAGAACTGGAGCGAGATCCAACAGGTCCTGCGCGGGCACGTCGCCAAGCAGACGCCGTTGAACGCGCAGATGGGCCTGGGGCTGGACTGGGATGACGACCCGGACTTCCCCGGCCGGGTCAACCGGGTGCTACTGCGAGACGGCCGCGCGTGGGTTCTACGGGCGTTGGGCGCAGATGCTCTCGGGCGCGTCCTGGGACGAGCTCGCGGTCACTCCTCCACTCGAGGCGGTGACGCCGCGATGACGTCACTCGCGGATCGCCATACCGCCGATGGGGTGCCGGCCGAGTGGGTCCATGAGCGGGTCGTCCCGGACCCACTCCTGGCCGAGATGCTCCTGCAACACGAGGTCGAGAAATTCGTCAACCTCGAGGCGCTGATCCTGGACGATCGCCGCTTCGAGGAGTGGCTGGACCTCTTCAGCGACGACGTGCACTACTGGATGCCGACCCGCGCCGTCCGCTACGAGCGGGAGAGTCACAAGGAGCACTCGCTGCCCGACGAGGTCGCCCACTTCGACGAGAACAAGCGTGGGCTCGAGGAGCGGGTGACCCGGCTCCGGTCCGGAATGGCATGGGCGGAGGACCCGCCGTCGCGGACCCGGCACCTGTTCACCAACGTCATGGTCGAGCCTGATTCAGAACCGGACGACGAACCGGACACCTACCGGGTGCGGACCAACTTCCTGCTCTACCGGGGGCGGCTGCAACGCGAGGTGGACATCTTCGTCGGGGTCCGCGAGGACCTGCTCCGGCGCAGCCCTGAGTCCGAGCACGGCTGGCTCATCGCACGCCGCAAGGTGACGCTGGATCAGACGGTCCTGCTCGCCAAGAACCTCTCCGTCTTCTTCTGAAGGGACAGCGATGACTGCGACGACCCTTGGCGGTCTCACCGCAAGCGAGACCTCCCGGTTCGTCGAGGTCGGCGACCTGCGCATCCACCTGCACGACACCGGTGCAGGTACAGCGGCCGCCGAGGCCGCCCCGCCGCTGGTGCTGCTGCACGGCGGCGGCCCGGGCGCCTCGGGCTGGAGCAACTTCTCGCAGAACGTGCCCGGGCTCGCGGAGCACTTCCGGGTGCTCGTCGTCGACCAGCCCGGCTACGGCCAGTCCGACAAGCCACTGGTCACCGATGGGGTGTGGACGTTCAACGCCAAGGTTCTGGCCGGGCTGCTCGACGAGCTCGGCATCGACAAGGCGCACCTCATCGGCAACTCCCTCGGCGGCGGAACGTCACTCAAGACCGCGCTCGACTTCCCGGACCGGGTCGACCGGATGGTCCTGATGGGCCCGGCCGGCGGGGCGATCAACATGCTCTCGGCCGACCCGTCAGAGGGCCTGAAGGTGCTGTTCGGCTTCTACGGGGGCACCGGACCGTCCCTGGAGAAGATGCAGAACCTGATCAACGTCATGACCTTCGAGCCGACCAACGTGCCCGAGTCCGTGCTGCACGACCGCTTCGCCGCCGCGACCAGTCCGGACGCGCTGGCCTACGTCACGAAGTTCTTCGAGGCGTTCGGGGCGAAGGGTGCGGCGCTGCCCGAGGAGCTCTGGCGTGATGTGCACCTGATCCAGCACAAGACGCTGCTGACGTGGGGCCGCGACGACCGGGTACTGCCGCTGGACAGCGCGTTCTTCATGCTCAAGCGGATGCCGGACGCCCGGCTGCACGTGTTCCCGCGCTGCGGACACTGGGCGCAACTGGAGCACCGCGACGAGTTCAACCAGCTCGTGGTCACCTTCCTGTCGGGCGCCTGATGCAGACGCCCTCCCTCGCCCCGGCTGCCGGCACCGTCGTCGAGGCAGCCGTCGTCGAGGTCTGCCGGGTCGAGGACCTGCCCGCCGGCGAGGTGCGGCTGGTCGAGGTCGAGCCGCCGCTGGCGGTGTTCAACGTCGAGGGCGTGCTCTACGCGATCGACGACACGTGCACCCACTCGAAGGCGTCACTGAGCGACGGTGATGTCGACCCGATCACGTGCGCCGTCGAGTGCCCGTTCCACCTCGCGCAGTTCGACCTGCGGACCGGAAAGCACTCGCTGCCGGCCAACAAGCCGGTGCGCACCCACACCGTGGAGATCCGCGACGGCGTCATCACGGTGCTGGTCGGGGTCCCCCGAACAGGAGGTCAGTGATGGGTTGGTTGGACGGCACCGCAGCGGTCATCACCGGCGGCGGCTCAGGGTTGGGCCGGGCACTGGTGGAGCGCTTCGTCGCCGAGGGAGCGAACGTCGGCGTCCTCGAGCGCTCGGCGGAAAAGGCGGACAAGCTGCGGGCCGAGTTCGACGGTGCGGTGGTCGTGGTCGAAGGGGACGTGTCGCGTTACCGCGACAACGTCGAGGTCGTCGCCCAGACGGTGGAACGGTTCGGACGGCTGGACACGTTCGTCGGGAACGCCGCCATCTGGGACTTCTCCACCCGCCTGGTCGACCTGCCCGAGGACAAGCTGGACGAGCTGTTCGACGAGGTGTTCGGAATCAACGTCAAGGGCTACCTGCTCGGCGCCCGCGCCGCGGTCGGCGAACTGGCCAAGACCGGTGGGTCGGTGATCTTCACTGCGTCCAACGCCGCCTTCTATGCCGGCGGCGGCGGGCCGCTCTACACCGCCTCCAAGCACGCCGTGCGCGGACTCATCACCCAGCTCGCGTTCGAGTTCGCCCCGAAGGTGCGGGTCAACGGGGTCGCCCCCGGCGGCATGCTGACCGACCTGCGCGGCCCCGGCGCCCTCGGCCTCGACGGCACGTCCATCTCCTCGTTGCCCATCGCGGAGCTCGTCAAGACGTGCACGCCGCTCCAGGCGCTGCCCGAGCCGGCCGACTACACGGGCCACTACGTGCTGCTCGCGTCCAAGGCCAACTCCTCGACCGCCACCGGTGCGGTGATCAACTGCGACGGTGGCCTCGGGGTCCGGGGCATCGGCGCGATCGCCGGCGGCTCGGACCTGTAGCACCGCGGACTGACGGGAAAGGGCGAACGATGAGCGCAAAGCAGCCGACCTTCGGCACCAGGGAGCTCTACGACGCCCTCGCCGAGAGCCTCAACAGCGACCCGACGTGGTTGGTGAAGGCCAAGGCGATGACCTTCTCGATGGCCCACATCTATCGGCTCCCGGACGACACCCAGCGCACCTTCCGGATGGAGTTCAGGACTGGGACGATGTCGGATGTCACCGAGTTCGACGATCCCGCGGACCTGCCCGACACTGCCTTCGTACTGCGGGGAAGCTTCGAGGACTGGCGCGACATGCTGGTCACCGAGGAGCTCAGCGTCAACGTCGCGCTCGTGACCAGAAGAATCGTGGTCAAAGGGAAGATGGGCACGCTGATGAAGAACATCCCGCAGTTCAACTACATCATCAGCACGCTCATCGAACTCGAACCCATGGTGCCCGAAGACGTACCCGGCTAGGACCGTGCCACAGCTTGTGGAGGTGGCAGCGATCGAGCTGACCGGTGAGCTGCGGCCCGGTCACGGCATCAGCACGTCGGTCGGTACGGCCGACGGAGAGCCGGTGGTCGTGCGCCGTCTCGACCTGTCGGTGTCACGGCCGTGGAGCTGGGACTGGCTGGCCCAGGCCCTCGGCGCCGCCGCGACCACCGGGTCCCCGCATCTCGTCGTCTCCCGGGTGGCGGCCCGGACCCCCGAGGCGGCGGTGCTGGTGCGGCCCTGGTTCGCCGGCGAGGACATCGGGACGTGGGCGGCAGCGCGGCCGTCGCGCGAGCGGGCTGAGCTCTCGCGGGTGATGCGGGAGGTCTTCGGCGGGCTGGCCGCCCTGCACCGGCTCGGCCTGGTCCACGGCGGGCTCAAACCTGCGAACGTCTGGATGGCGGCCGGATCAGACCAGGTGCTGCTGCTCGACGCCCTGGTGTCGCGCACCCAGCTCGGGCAGCCCCTGGCTCGAACCGACTCCCGGTATCTGGCGCCGGAGCAGGCCGGCCTGGTGCACCGCACGGTCGGGTTCGCCGCCGACCTCTACGCCGCCGGCTGGGTGGTCGTGGAGGCGATCGCGCACCGCAACGGCACCGCCGCGCACCTGCCCGCCGATCTCGCCGCAGGCTGCGGACCGACGGCTCGGATTCTGCAGATGCTGCAGGCGGTGGGCACCCCGCGACCGTTGACGCCGGTGTTCCTGAAACTGCTGGCGCCGCTGCCGGAGGACCGGTACTCCAGGGCCGAGGACGTACTCGCCGCGCTCGAGCTGCACGACACCGGGGAGCTCGATCCCCCGGGTGACGGCGAGGCATCGGCGCAACCGGTCGCGGGTGCGGACCGGGTGGACTTCGAGCCGGAGCTGGTGGGCCGGCAGGCCGAGCTGGAGACGCTGCTCGCGCACTCCCGGGACGCGGTGGCCGGCAACGGCGCGGTGCTCTGCCTGACCGGGCAGCCCGGCATGGGCAAGAGCCGGTTGCTCGACACCGTCGCCGACGCCGCCGGCGGGGCCGGGCTGACGGTGCTTCGCGGGTCGGCGTTCGACCAGACCGCGCGACGCCCGCTCGGGCTGTTCCGGGCCGCCCTCGACGAGCTGACCGGATCCCCCGACCCCGACGCCGCTAACAATGTCTCGGGTCCGGGAGCGGTTCCCGGCAGTACGATCGCCGCCCTCGCGCGACTGTTCGAGTTGGCCGCCACCCCCGAACACCCGGTCCTGCTGATCGTGGACGACTGCCAGTGGGCCGACGACCTGAGCTGGCAGCTGCTCGCCCGGATCGCGGCGGTGGTCTCCGAACGCCCGGGGCATCTGGGCCTGGTGTGCTCGCTCCGGCCGGAGGCACTGGCCAGGGCAGAGGCGTGGGAGCTGCCCGAGTTACGGACCGTCAGACTGAGCCCGCTGGGGGTCGAGGAGTCCCGCGCGCTGATCGGCGCGGTGGCCGGTCCCGTGCCGGACGAGCTCGTCGCCTACATCGTCAGCCATTCCTTCGGCAATCCGCTGTACATGCTCTCCACGCTGCGCGCCCTGATCGACTCCTCGGTGCTGCGCCCTGCTGGACAGCTCACCGGCGAACAGTGGACGGTGGACACCGAACGGATGCGGGGGCTGCCGCCGGTCGCGGATCAGCCCGCGGACGCGTTCGTGACCGCCCGGATCGCGCAACTGCAGCCCCGGACCCGCAACGCCGTCGCGCAGGGCGCCGTCCTGGGTCGGCAGTTCTCCAGCGCGATGCTGGGCGCTGCCTTGCAGTCCGAGACCGGTGACGCCGTGCACGAGGCCATCGCGCGGGGCATCCTGCGCGCTCTGCCGCCCGACACCGGCACTGCGGTGGATCTCGAGTTCACCCACGACCGGCTCCGGGAGGCCGCGCTGGCGTCGGTGAGCGAGGACGAACGCCGGGAGCTCCACCAGCGCGCTGCCCACGTGTTCGGCGGCGCCGACTACGAGGTCGCCTACCACCTGCACCAGTCCGGTGAGGTCGCGGCCGCGCTCCCACCCGCGCTGCGCGCGGCCGAGGCGGCGCTGCGTCAGCACGCCCTCGACGTCGCGGAGACCAATCTCCAGATCGCCGCCGCCGGCATGCTCACCGATCAGGACCGGTTCCGGGTGCACGAAGGCCTCGGGACCGTCCACATGCTGCAGGGCCAGTACGACCTGGCGGCGGAGCAACTGGAGGCGGCGTACCGGACCGCGCCGAGCCTGGGCCCACTCGAAACCGCCCGGGTGGCCACTCTGCTCGGGGAGCTCGGGTTCAAGAGCGGCCGGATCGCCGACGCCGAGGTGTGGACGGGGCACGCGCTGACCGCCCTGCGGCTGCGCCAGCCCAGGAGCGCGCCGACCGCGGGCCTGTTGTGCGTGTTCGAACTACTGCGCCTGGGCGTCAGCCTGACGGTGGGTCAGTTGGGACGGCGGCGCCGGCGCGCACCGAGTGACGACCGGACCGCGCTGGCCGCGCAGCTGCACAACCGCCTCGTGTACCAGTGGTGGTTCAGCCGCGCCCCGGTCTGGAGCGTGTGGGGCTGCCTGCGCGCGCTGCGGTTCTCCCATGCCAGCGGGGTGGTACGCGAGCGGTCCCACGCACTGTCGGTGTCCGCGGTCGTCTCGGCCTCGCTGGCTCCGCCGCTGTGCCGGTTCTCGCTGCGGCTCGCGGCCCGATCGCTACGGCTGCGCGAGGCCGCGCACGATGAGTGGGGCGTGGCGCAGTCGCTGCACTTCCGGGGTTTCGTGCTGCACGCGGGACGGCGGTACGAAGAAGCCATCGAGGTCTTCGACACCGCGATCGCCGCGTTCGACGTGCTCGGTGACCGCTGGGAGCAGATCGCCGCCCGGTGGCAGCAGGCGCTGTGCCTCTACCGCCTCGGACGGCTGCACGAGGCGGGCGCGCTGGCCAGGGAAACGTTCTGGGAGGCCAAGCGCATCGGTGACCGCATCGGCGCCGGCACCGCCCTGGCGATCTGGGTGCGGTGCCTGCCGGCGGACGTCAGTTCCGAGACCGTGCGGCGCGAGCTGGAGCTGATGGAGTCGGTAGACCTTCACACCAGGACGCTCATGCAGCTCGCCGGCGGCTGGAAGTCGCTGCACCTCGGCGACCTGGACGCGGCCGCCCTGGTGTTCCGCGAGACCGATCGGCAACGTCGCCGCCACGGGATCCGCAACCACTTCGTCGCCCCGATCCCGACCTCGCACCTGCACGCGCTCCGCCTGACGTGCGACGCCCGGTCGACCTGGTCGGGACGCGAGCACCGTCGCGGTGTGCGCGCTGTCCGCCGCCAGGTGCGGCGCTCGCTCCTGACCGCCGTCGTCTTCGGCAGCGAACGACCGGCGGTCCTGCGTGAGTGGGCGATCGTCTCCTTCACGGCCGGACGGATGCGGCGGGGGCGGTGGCAGCTGCGGGCGGCACTTCGCAGTGCCCGTCGCAGTGACGCCGAGGGCGAGCTGGCCGCGTGCTGCCATGTGGCGGAGGTCGCGCTCGGTGCGGCCGCGGCCACCTGGGCACCGTTGCAGGGTCTGCCCCCGTCGGCGCAGGTGTGCCGGCGGTTGCGCCTGCGGGTGGACCGCGGCCTGGTCGAGGCCCTCTCACAGCCGGTCATCCCCACCGTCGCCGAGTCCTCACGTCATGCCGCCGTGCTGCACGCCGCCCGCCGCATCGTCACCTCGGAGGACGTCGGCCAGATCCTCTCGGAGGTCCGCGACGCCACGGCGGCGATCACCACCGCGGCGGACGTCCGGATCGGGCCGGCCGGTGAGTCGGTCAGCACGTCGATAGGAACCGAGACGGTCGTCAGCCCGATCACGGTCACCGGGTCCACCCCGCTCGAGGTGGTCGCCGACTACCCCTTCGGCGAGGCCGCCAAGCACGAGCAGACCGTCGAGGTGCTCGCCACCCTCGCGGGTGCGGCGCTGGAACGGCTGGCCCTGCGCCGGGAGTCGACGGAACGGATCGTCGAGGTCCAGGAGGCCGAGCGGGGGCGGATCGCACGCGACCTGCACGACGAGCTCGGCCAGCTCTTCACCGGGATCATCGAGGGCGCCGGCGCACTGGGGCGGGCTCACCCGGACCTGACCGTCAAGGCCCTCCAACGTCAGGTGGAGGCACTGCGCGAACTGGCCCGGGAGGGCATCCGGACGACCCGCACCATGGCCTGGTCGCTGCGGCCGGAGGGGCTGGAGGACCTCGGCATCGTGGGTTGTGTGGAGCAGCTGGTGGAGGACTGCACCCGCATGTTCGGTATCCGCATCGACCTCAGCACCCGCGGGTTCACCGACGCGCTGGAGAAGCCGCTCCCCGACGCCGTGCAGACGGCCGTGTTCCGGATCGCCCAGGAGGCGCTCACCAATGTGGGCCGGCACAGCGGGGCGGCCGAGGCCAGCGTCCTGCTGGTCGCCTCCGATGACCGGCTGCGCGCCGTCGTGGAGGACACCGGTGTCGGCTTCGACCCTCCGGCCGACGGAGACCGGCGATCGCTGGGCATGTCCGGCATGCACGAGCGCGCACGGCTGGTCGGCGGCCGCGTCACGATCGAGTCAGAGCCGGGCACGGGCACGACGGTCATGGTGGAGGTGCCGGTCAACCATGGTTGGCGTGGTGGTGTGTGACGACCACGGGATCATCCGCTCGGGCATCCGGCGGATCCTGGAGGAGACCCATGACCTGGAGCTGCTCGCGTCGGCGTCGACCGGGGACGAGCTGCTCGCCGCCGTGAAGGAGTTCCAGCCGGTACTGGCGGTGATCGACATCGGGCTGCCGAACTGCAGTGGCCTCGACCTGCTGGCCCCCATCGCCAAGCTCTCCCCCGCCACCCGGGTCGTCATGCTGAGCACGTACGGCGCCCGGGGGTACGTGGAGAAGGCGCGCCTGGGCGGCGCCCGCGGGTACATCACCAAGGAGTGCCTGGAGGACGAGCTGATCCTGGCCCTGCGCCGGGTGCTGGAAGCCGACGAGTTCGTCTCCTTCCGCCAGGACTCCGAGGCCGAGGGCCGGCCCCGGCCGTCCGCGGTCGACGGTCTGTCCCCCCGGGAGATCGAAGTCCTCAACCTGCTGGTGCTGGGCCTGACGAACCCCGAGATCGCCGAGCGGCTGTGCGTCTCGCCGCGGACCGTCGAGAGTCACCGCGCCGGCGTTCAGCGCAAGCTCGGCGTACGGACGCGGGCCGAGCTGGCCAGGGTCGCCCACGAGGCCGGCCTGGTCGAATGGTGAATCTGGACCCCGCCCCTCAACTCGCTCATGGCTATGGGGTCGTGTTGTTCAGAGACCGGTCGGGAACGTCGAAGGCGGTTCTGAATGCGATCGATGACCCGCTGCTCGACCGAGTGAAGCAAGCCATACTCACGAACGCTTTGGGTTCCTCCGCAACAGCCCGGACGCGTGGGCGGCGCGGCACAACGTGTCATCGGAATTCTGAGCGATCCCGCGCCTTCCGGCCTCGGGTTCGACCCGGACGCGCCGCCGGCCTGTTCCTACTGCGGCACGAACCGACCCGCCGAGTGGGAATCCATGGAATCTGATGGCTTCACAGGCCCAGGATCGCCTCCTGGGTGAGGCGGTCAACGACGCACTGACGCAGGGTGAACCACATTGGTGATGAGACGCGGTTGGGGGCCATGGCGGGTGGAGCTTGATCGAACCGCTCGAGTGCGACAGCAACTGCCTGATATCCGATTGTCAGAGTGCACCGCGCCCTCGCCGGGCTGAAGCACCCCAGGTTTCTGCCGCTACCAAACGGGTGCGACGGCCTCTTGCGTGTGCCGACGGAATCGCTTACAATTCGAACATATGTTCGAGCAAGTGGTGAGGGATCCGGTTCAGGTCGATGCCATGTCGCAGGACATCGGTGACAGTTCCGCATCAGGACATCGGTGACACTTCTGCCGGTCTTGGTGGTGACACTTCCTGCCCGAGTCTCGGGCGGTGGCCGCCAATGAACCCCTCGATCCCCGTGTCCGCCTTGCTAGTGGCGTCCCGCAGAGTGGTGTGCGACCCCAGCCCGCGTGATGGGCGTGGCGTAGACGCGCTGAGGCGGCCACCGCGTGATCCTTCGAGAGACCTCTCACAGTCGACTCGTTGGAGACACGCGATGACCGCCAAGCCCAGTATCGACCCTGCCCAGTTCCTGCACGAGCAGCTCGCGTCCGCGTCGCCGGACCTGCTGCGCGAGATGTTGTCCACGTTCATCAACGCGCTGATGTCGCGCCGAGGCCGACGCGGTCTGCGGCGCCGGGTACGGCGAGCGCAGCGCCGGAGCGGATCAACACCCGCAACGGCTACCGGCACCGGGACTTCGACACCCGCGCCGGCACGATCGAGGTCGCGATCCCGAAGCTGCGCACCGGGTCCTACTTCCCGGACTGGCTGCTGGAGCGCCGCCGGCGGGCCGAGGCCGCCCTGACCACGGTGGTCGCGACCTGCTACCTGCTCGGGGTCTCGACCCGGCGGATGGAGAAGCTCGTCGAGACCCTCGGCATCACCCGGCTGTCGAAGTCGCAGGTCTCGCGGATGGCCGCCGACCTCGACGCCGCGGTCGAGGCGTTCCGCACCCGGCCGCTGGACGCCGGGCCCTACACGTTCGTCGCCGCCGACGCGCTGGTGCTGAAGGTCCGCGAGGGCGGCCGGGTGGTCAACGTGCACGCCCTGATCGCGACCGGGGTCAACGCCGACGGGCACCGCGAGATCCTCGGCCTCGCAGGTCACCTCCGCCGAGGACGGCGCCGGCTGGCTGGCGTTCTTCCGCGACCTGACCGCCCGCGGCCTGTCCGGGGTCCGCCTGGTCACCTCCGACGCCCACGCCGGCCTGGTCGCCGCGATCGGCGCCACCCTGCCCGGCGCGGCCTGGCAGCGGTGCCGCACCCACTACGCGGCGAACCTGATGTCGGTCACCCCGAAGGCGTCCTGGCCGTGGGTGCGGGCGCTGCTGCACTCGGTCTACGACCAGCCCGACGCCCGTCGGTGCACGCCCAGTTCGACCGGCCGTCGAGGCCCTCGCCGAGAAGCTGCCCAAGGTCGCCGAGCACCTCGACGACGCCCGCGCCGACGTCCTGGCCTTCACCGCGTTCCCGAAGGAGATCTGGCGCCAGATCTGGTCGAACAACCCGCAGGAACGGCTCAACCGCGAGATCCGCCGGCGCACCGACGTCGTCGGGATCTTCCCCGACCGCGACGCCCTGATCCGCCTCGTCGGCGCCGTCCTGGCCGAGCAGCACGACGAATGGACCGAAGGCCGCCGCTACCTCGGCCTCGACGTCCTGGCCCGAGCCCGTCTGGTCCCGGTCCCCGCCACCGCCGAGGAGGTGACGCCGAAGACCGACCCGCACGAGCAAGGCGCTCAGCGCCTAACCCCGAAGGATCACGCGGCAGCCGCCAAACACCACGTCCCGGGGCTTGACCGCCTTGCCATCTCGCAGTGGCCCGAGGACGCCCCGCGTGGCGCGGTCTCGACCTTCTGTGCCGAGCACGGCGTCTCCCGCAAGTCCTTCTACGAGCTGCGCAAGCGCGCGAAAGTCGAGGGGCCGGCGGCTGTGCTCGAGCCCAGGTCAAGACGTCCGAGGGCGAGCCCGTGGAAGCTGACCGATGAGGTCAAGGAGCAGGCGGTGGCCGTGCGGGCCGCGCTGGAGGCTTCCGGGCTGGATCACGGGCCGATCAGCGTGCACGACAAGATGCGTGCGATGGGGCTGGAGGTGGTGCCCTCGGTCGCGTCGTTGGCCCGGATCTTCCGCCAGGCCGGTGTCGCCCGGCTGGAGCCGAGGAAGAAGCCGCGCTCGGCCTGGCGCCGGTTCGTCTATCCCGCCCCGAACGCGTGTTGGCAACTCCGATGCCACCGAGTACGTCCTCACCGGTGGCCGCAAGTGCGTGATCTTCCAGCTGATGGACGATCACTCCCGCTATGCCGTGGCCTCTCACGTCGCGTGGGGAGAGAGCTCTAAGGCCGCTCTGGCGGTCTTCAGCAAGGCCGTCGCTGCACACGGCGTGCCCCAGCGGCTGCTCTCGGACAACGGCATCGCTCTCAATCCCTCACGCCGCGGCTACCTCGGTCAGCTCGTGGAATACGTGTCGAGCCTGGGTGTCGAAGCGATCACCGGCAAGCCGAACAAACCCACGACCCAGGGTAAGAACGAACGCTTCCACCAGACCCTGTTCCGCTACCTCGACAAGCAGCCGCTCGCCGACACGCTTGCCGAGTTGCAGGCACAGGTCGATGCGTTCGATCTGATCTACAACACCGAGCGGCCCCACCAAGGACTCCCCGGCCGGGTCACGCCTCAGGCTGCATGGGAAGCCACGCCAAAGGCAGAACCCCCGCGCCCCAAACCTAAGCAGCACGTCTTCGACCGGCCTGCCCCTCGACGCCGCCCATCACCTCCACCGCCTCGCGACCTGCCCGCCGGGACCAAGGTCAAGACGCTGAACAGCCTCGGCAGCTTCATGCTCGCCGGAGTCCACTACATGGTCGGCGCACCCCACGCCTTCAAGCAGGTCCTGATCGTCCTCGACGGCGAGAAGATCACCGTCGCCGACCTCGGCGGCGAGATCCTCATCGAACACACCCGACCCGGCCCCGGCGTGACCTACGTGGGCAACGGACAACCCCGCGGACCTCGCGCCAAAAACCCCCGAAGGTCACCGAAGTCCTGAGACATCAACCGTCACCGATGTCCTGACACAGAACTGTCACCGATGTCCTGAGACATCACATCCGGTTCAGGTCGACGAGGTCGACCTGACCGAACTGCGCGCTGCGCTGTGGGACGACCCGCTGCTCGAGGACGACCCCCTGCACGAGGATGGCGCTGAGGTCCCGGACGCTGTCTGGGTCGAGCGAGAGAAGTTCGCCCACTCCTTGTGGGAGCAGGAGTACCGCACCGCCGACGGGGCGATGGCCCGGATCGCGCGGTACGCCGCCGACGAGTCGCGGTGTGTGGGGTCGAAGATCCGGGCGATTGTGGATTTCGCCCACCACCGCGTGCGCGAGGCGGGTGCGGCGATCGAACAGGAACGCCGGGACGGCGCGACGCCGCAGGAGATTGAGATTTCGGTTCAGCGCGCGGAGGAGTCCGCGGCGGCCGAGCTCGGGCTGTGGATGCATGTCGGTACGAGCGCGGCTGCGGAGTTGATGGACTTCGCCACCGGCCTGGCCCGCCGCCTGCCGAGGACCCTGAGCGCGCTGGAGGCCGGAAGCATCACCGAACGGCAGGCCAGGATCCTGTTCAACGAGACCCGCGATCTCGACATCGTCAAGACCGCCTGGGTCGAGCGGCAGACGCTGCCCAAGGCATCGGAGAAGACTCCGGCCTCGTTCAAGCGTCTGGTCCGCCGGCGGGTAGAGCAGGCGGACGCCGACGCGTTGCTCAAGCGGCACGCCGCTGCTGTGAAGGAACGCCGGGTCACGCTGAGCTCGGCCGGTGACGGGATGTCGTGGTTCTCCGCGCTGCTCCCGACCGAAGAAGCCACCGCCGTGTTCGGGGTGGTCGACACTTTCGCCCAAGGGCGAGCTCCCGGCGACGAGCGGACTCTCGACCAACGCCGGGCCGATGCCACCGTCGACGTGGTCACACGGCCGGGGCAGCAGGATCCCCGCGTGGGGTACGTCGTGCATCTGCACGCCACCGGCGACGGTGAGGCCGAGCAGACCGCCCAGACGTCGACAGGCGACCTCATCCCGACCCAGCGGGCCCGCGAGAAGGCCGATCTGACGGTCCATCATCCCTCGGTCCCGGTCGATATCGCCGCGATCCTGGCTGACTACAATTCGCGCGCCGACGTCTACAAGCCCTCGGCCAAGCTCAAGCGCGCCATCCGCGCCCGGGACAAGCACTGTCGCTTCCCCGGTTGCCGCCGACCTGCCCATCGCTGCGAGCTCGATCACACGATTGCCTTCGAGATCGGGGGCCGCACGATCTACATCAATCTCTCGGCGTTGTGTAAGCACCACCACCGGATCAAACACATGCCCGGCTGGACCTGCACGCAGGACGAGGCCGGCGTCCTGACGTGGACCACACCGTCCGGCCAGCTTTACATCACTCGACCACCACCGGCGGTCGGTGAGGAACCACCCGACTTCCACACACCGGCACCGCCACGCCCCGAGCCGGCCGACGACGTCCCGCCGTTCTGACGCGGTTCCAATCCGTAATTTCAACGGATGTGATCGGTCGCCGCTGGGCGGTTCCCTTGGCATATGAAGCTCATGTCGCTGGGATACCTGCGGGTGGAGTCACCCGAGGCCAAGGAGTGGGCCACCTTCGGACCCGAGATCCTCGGGATGGCGGAGTCCGAGGACCCCGTGGGACGCCCGAACGTCGTGTCACTGAGCAACGACGACCGCCCCGGCCGCCTGACGATCACCGAGGGCCCGGCGAACCGCGTCACGGCCATCGGCTGGGAGCTGCCGAACTGCGACGAGCTGGAACTCGCGGCCGCCGAGCTGGCCTCGGCCGGGGTGGCGGTGCGGCGCGCCACCGACGAGGAACGCGCAGCGGCCCGGGTCCGCGACCTGATCAGCTTCCACGACGCCGCAGGGTTCCGCCACGAGCTTTTCCACGGTCAGCTGACGATGCCCGGGACGTTCCGGCCGGGGCGGGCGATGTCCGGCTTCGTCACGGGCGGTCAGGGCCTGGGCCATGTCGTGCTGGTCGTCCCCGACCTCGAGGCCTCGCTCGACTTCTACCGCCGCGTCCTCGGCTTCCGGGTCAGCGACGAGATCGACACGGTGTTCGGGCGGGCGGTGTTCTTCCACGTCAACGCCCGCCACCACAGCCTCGCCATCCTGGCCATGCCCGGCATGCGCGGGCTGCACCACCTCATGGTGCAGGTCGGGGCCATCGACGACGTCGGGGTCGCGTACGACCTGTGCGCCGACCGAGGAATCCCCCTGGCCATGACGCTCGGGCGCCACACCAACGACCGGATGTTCAGCTTCTACGTGCGCAGCCCGAGCGGCTTCGAGGTCGAGTACGGCTGGGGCGCCGAGACCATCAACGATGAGAACGAGTGGGTGGCGACGCACATGGTGAGCATGAGCATCTGGGGCCACCGGCCCGGAGATGCCGGCCCGCCCGGGTGCGTGGAGCCGGTGGACTCGTGACTGCCCCGACCCAGGCCGGCACCGAGCTGCACCTCGAAGCTGCGCGGAGACTGCAGCAGGCCGCGATTGACCGCATGCCCTGCGCACCGATCCGCGAGCTCCTCACCACGGACGACCCCGAGGCCCAGGTGGCCTTCGGCTATGCCGTGCAGCGTCTGCTCACCGAGGCGGCGTGCGAGTCCGGACGCCGGATCGTCGGCGCGAAGATCGGCCTGACGTCCGAGGCGGTCCAGAAGCAGCTCGGCGTCGACCGGCCGGACTTCGGGGTGCTGTTCGCCGATGCGGCGCGGTTCTCCGGCCGGCCGATCGATCCGGTTGACCTGCTGCAGCCGAAGATCGAGGCCGAGGTCGCCTTCGTCCTGGGTGCCGACCTCGACGGCCCCGACCTGACGCTGGATCAGGTGAGGGCCGCGGTGGACACCGCGGTCGCCGCCCTCGAGATCGTGGACAGCCGCATCGCCGGCTGGGACATCCGGCTGGTCGACACCATCGCCGACAACGCCTCGAGCGGCCTCTACGTGCTCGGGACTGATCCGCGTCCCCTCCGCGACCTCGACCTGCCCGGGGCGGCGATGACGATGACCGCCGGCGGTGAGGTCGTCTCCACCGGGCGCGGGGCCGCCTGTCTCGGGGATCCCTGCGCGGCCCTGCTGTGGCTGGCCCGCACCGCCCGGGAGTTCGGTACGCCGCTGCGCGCGGGCGACCTGGTGCTCTCCGGGGCGCTGGGCCCCATGGTTCCGGTCGCTGCGAACACGACCTACGAAGCCACGATCGAAGGCCTGGGCACCGTGCGCGCGGCGTTCGGTCCGGCCGGATGACCCCAGCGGCGGGTAGAGCCAGAGTCGCCGTGATCGGCTCCGGCAACATCGGAGCCGATCTGATGATCAAGGTGATGCGGCTGTCCGCCTCCCTGGAGATGGGCGCGCTCGTCGGGATCGATCCCGACTCCGACGGGCTGCGACGCGCGCAGCGACTGGGAGTCCCCACGACGGCCGGCGGGATCGACGGCCTGCTGGCGATGGACCATGCCGCCGACATCGCGATCGTGTTCGACGCGACCTCGGCGAAGGCACACCTCGCCAACGCAGAGCGGCTCCGCGCGGCCGGCCATCCCGCGCGGCTGATCGACCTCACCCCGGCCGCGATCGGGCCCTACGTGGTGCCCGTGGTCAATCTCGAGGAGAACCTCGACGCGCCGAACCTGAACATGGTCACCTGCGGCGGCCAGGCCACCATCCCGATGGTCGCCGCGATCGCCGCAGTGACCCCCGTGCGGTACGGCGAGATCGTCGCCTCGATCGCCTCGCGCTCGGCCGGCCCGGGCACCCGGGCCAACATCGACGAGTTCACCGAGACCACCTCAGCCGCCATCGAGCGCGTCGGCGGCGCGGAACGCGGCAAGGCGATCATCGTCCTCAACCCGGCCGACCCACCGCTGATCATGCGGGACACCGTGTTGTGCCTGGCGGCGGACGCCGACCACGAGACGATCAGGGCGAGCGTGATCGCCATGGTGGCCCGGGTCGCCGAGTACGTGCCGGGCTACCGGCTCAAGCAGGACGTCCAGATCACCAAGGTGGACCCGGACGAACCGCTGCACACGCTGATCGGCACCGGCGTCCCCCGTCCTGAGATCAAGGTCTCGGTCTTCCTCGAGGTCGAGGGCGCGGCGCACTACCTGCCCGCCTACGCAGGGAACCTGGACATCATGACCTCGGCGGCGCTGCGCACCGCGGAGCGCATCGTGGAGCGGATCACGGGAGTGCCGGTATGACCCCGCGGCTGTACATCCAGGACGTGACCCTGCGGGACGGCATGCACGCCCTGCGGCACCGGATCGCCCCCGAGAAGCTGGCCGAGATCGCCGCCGCGCTCGACGCTGCCGGCGTCGACGCGATCGAGGTCGCCCACGGTGACGGCCTGGCCGGCGGGAGCCTGACGTACGGGGCGGGCAGCCACTCGGACTGGGAGTGGATCTCGGCCGCGGCCGCGGTGGTGAAGAACGCGCGGCTGACCACCCTGCTGCTGCCCGGCATCGGCACGATCCGCCACCTGGAGCGCGCGTTCGACCTCGGCGTGCGCTCGGTGCGCGTCGCCACCCACTGCACCGAGGCCGACGTGGCCCCGCAGCACGTGGCCCGCGCGCGAGAGCTGGGCATGGATGTCTCCGGCTTTCTGATGATGAGCCACATGGCACCGGCCGCCGAACTGGCCAAGCAGGCCCGGATCATGGAGGACGCCGGGGCGCATTGCGTCTACGTCACCGACTCCGGTGGGCGGCTCACCATGGACGGCGTGCGCGACCGGATACGCGCCTACCGGGACGTCCTGTCCCCGGCGACCGAGCTGGGCATCCACGCGCACCAGAACCTCTCCCTCGCCGTCGCCAACTCCGTGGTCGCCGTGGAGGAAGGCGTGACCCGTGTCGACGCCTCGCTGTGCGGCCTCGGCGCCGGCGCCGGCAACTGCCCGATCGAGCCCCTGATCGCGGTGGCGAATCTTCAGGGCTGGCAGCACAACTGCGATCTGTTCGCGCTTCAGGATGCCGCGGACGACCTGGTCCGCCCGCTGCAGGATCGCCCGGTCCAGGTCGACCGGGAGACCTTGACCCTCGGCTACGCCGGGGTGTACTCCAGCTTCCTGCGGCACGCGGAGCGGGCGGCCAAGGAGTACGACCTCGACACCAGGGAGATCCTGCTCGAGCTCGGCCGCCGGGGCATGGTCGGCGGCCAGGAGGACCTGATCGTCGACGTCGCCCTCGACCTGGCCGCGGCGAAGCCGCGCTGAAACCGACCTTTCCTGCTTTTATCCGGGTAGGATGACTGCAATCATCCGGATAGTTGGCCTGCAATCGTCCGCCTGAGCGCCCTGCAGGTCTCGGCCTGGACACAGCGGAGGGGGTACGGTTTCGCCATGGATACCGCCCAGGTGCTCGGGCGGGAGTACCGGCCCCGCGTCATCGACGCTGCACTGCAGCGCGCACTTGCGGCCTCCGGTGCCGTGGTGATCGAAGGGGCTCGCGCGAGCGGCAAGACCATGACCGCATTGAATGCGGCGGCCTCCTACGTCTTCATCGACGATGCCGAGGTCCAGCGCCTCCTCGATGTGGCACCGCGATCCCTCCTCGACGGCGATGCGCCCCGACTCCTGGACGAGTGGCAAGTCGCCCCCGAGCTCTGGAACCTCGTACGCCGTGCCGTCGACTCCGCCGTCGAGCCGGGCCGCTTCATCCTGACCGGCTCCGCGGTTCCGCCGGACGACCTCACCCGGCATACCGGGGCCGGCCGGTTCCTGCGGCTACGCCAGCGGACCATGTCGGGGTGGGAAAAGCTCGACGCGCCCTCGGCCGCACTGAGCCTCTCAGGCCTGTTCGACGGGCAACTACCGAAGGCGGACCTCGGTGCGGCCCCCGATCTGGACACCGTCATCGACGACCTCCTGCGACCCGGCTTCCCAGCGATGACCACCCTGTCGCCCACCCGGTCTGCGGCTCGTTTGCGCGGCTACATCGACGACGTCGCGCGCACCGACATCCACCGCATCGCCGACATCCGCCACGGACCCGACGTGGTCAAACAGCTCGTCGCAGCGCTCGCGAGGTCGGTGGCCTCCGAGGTCACCTACACGACGCTCGCAGCCGACCTGCGCACGGTAGCTCCCGCCATCGACCAGGAGACCGTCAGCACCTACGTCGGCCTGCTCCAACGGCTCTTTATCGTCGAGGCGCAACGGCCATGGACCCCGGCGCTCCGCTCGCGCGCGAGGGTGCGCACCTCACCAAAGCTTCACCTGGTCGACCCGGCCCTTGCCGCGGCAGCCCTCGGTGCCGGTCGCCAACATCTGCAGGGGGACCTCAAGACGCTGGGCACGCTGTTCGAGAGCGCGGTCGTCCACGATCTGACTGTCTTCGCCGCTGCCATTGACGGCGAGGTCCGCCACTACCGAGATTCCAACGACAAGGAGATCGACGCGGTCATCACCCTGCCCGACGGACGGTGGGGCGCTGTCGAGGTCAAGCTCGGCGGCCAGCAGTTCACGGCAGCAGCCGATTCACTGCGGGCGGTGATCGCGCAGGTCGATACGGCCGCGATCGGGGAGCCGTCCTTTCGGCTCGTGATCACCGGAACCGGGCCGATCCTGGTCACCGACGACGGGATTGCCACGGCTCCACTGAGTGCTTTGGCTCCCTGATCCCGGACGGACAAGCGCTCCTGACCGTGCGTCACTTTCCTGTGTAGACGATGAATTGGTCCTTGTCCGGCTCGAAGCCTGACGGGTTCCCGTTCGGGTCGGAGACGGTGTTGGACGAGGTGTACTTGTACATGAACTCCCGGCCCTGGCCGTTGTTCGGGTTCCAGGTCTGGTTGTCCGAGGAACCCCCGCGCTCCGCCTTGTTGTAGGAGAAGCGCTGGTCCAGCGAGGCGTCGGCGGCGTAGATGTCGCCGTTGGTCAACTGGGCCATCAGGCGCTCCCGGGTCAGGTTCGGGCCGACCGCCTTGGCAGCGCGCTCGAAGAGGAGGACGCCCACGTAGGCGGCCTGCGAGATGTGGTGATTCAGGCCCTTGTTGCCGCGGGCGTACTTGTTCATGACGGACATGTACTCGGGGCCCCACAGCTTGTACGTGGTGTTCGTCCAGTAGCGGCCGGCCGGGTGCTTGCCGATCAGCGAGCCGACGATCTCGCCGGCCAGATGGTTACCGGAGACGCCCTTCGCAGGCCAGTAACCCTGCTGGCCCGCCTCGACCATGAACTTGGCGATCGTGGCCGGGTTGATCACGTAGTGCACGATGTGCTCGGGGTTGGCCGCGCGCATCGAGAGGACCTGCGCCGACAAGGACGTTTCCGCGATTCCGACGTCGATCTTCTTGACCAGCTTGGCACCGCTGGCGTCGAGGACCTTCTGGACCTCGTTGCAGGACAGCTGCATCTCCGGGCTGGAGAGACAGAGCAGGCCGTAGGTCGCCGGCTTGATGACGTTCTTCACCCAGTGGGCGCCGGTCATCGCCTCGTGGATCATCGACATGTGGGTCGGGAACATGTAGGGGTCCTGCCACTCGGTCTGGGAGTACGCCCAGGTCCCGACGGCGGGGAGACGGTACTGCGCCAGATCGGAGTGAACCGACGCGCTCGCCCAGCTGGTGTAGCTCATCAGCGCGAAGACCTTGTCCTGGCCGTGGAGCTTCTTGATGCAGGCCTTGGACCGGGAAACCTCACCGGGGCCGTCGTCACAGTCGACCAGGGACAGGCGCCGGCCGAGTACGCCGCCGCGGTCGTTGATCGAGGTCATCGTGGCCTTGATGGCACTGACGATCGGGCCGATCACCAGCTGGCCCAGGGCCATCCCGTGCATCGAGACGCTGCCCATCTTGATCTGATCAGCGGTCACGCCCTGATCCGTCGCGCCGTTCTTCCCGGCCGCGATCTTCGCGTTCTCCGCCGCCTGGGCCGCGTTGTCGATGCTCGTCAGGCCGGCGGCGGAGCTGGTCCCGCCCGCCCCTGACTTCCCACCCGCCCCGGCCCTGTTCGCCGAAGGCGCCTTTCCGGCCTTGGCCTTCCCACCGGCAACCGGTGCCGCACCGGCGACCGGCGCGGCCTCCGCCCCGCCCGCCGTCGCCGCCGCATCGGTGTCCGTCGCCACGGCACCCGCCGCTGCCTCCAGCGGCGCCACCGCAGTGTCGACCGCCGCCGGTGCCGCCGCCTGCGCCGCATCGTCGGCATCCCCGCTACCGCCGCCACACGCGCTCAGCATCATCGCGGTGCTCAACACGACGGGAAGGACAGCCAGCACTCCGTGCTTGTTCGCTCTGCGCACCCTGGTTCTCCTGTACCCGACGGGGCCGAACAGTGGGATGGATCCGATGTCCTGAGAGACGCACAGGTGATCTGCGGCACATCACATCCCATCCCCGACGGGGGGGCATCCGGTGAAAATACGGAATGGCCTCATCGCCACCCCGCGCACACCGTTGGTCACTCAACGCGTTCACGTGGGGCCTACTCCGTGAACACGAGTTGCATTCACCTGATGGCCGTTTAGGCTCATATGGCCCAGATAGCTGTTCGACCTTCGCCCGTCCCCAAAACGGAGGCCCCCCCATGGCTGCGGATACGCCAAATCCCCCCGACGAGACAGAAGGCACCGGACTGGACCGGCGCGGCGCCATTCGCGGTTTCTCCGCGATGGGCCTGGCCGCCTTTGTGGCGCCCCTCGCCGCCTCCCGCCCCGATGCCGACGACCCGATTACCTCCCTGATCAAGACGCTGACCGGGGGCGGGTCAGAACCGGCGCCACCGTCGTCCCCGCCGCCTGCGCCCGAGCCGAAGCCCCCGACAAAGGTGAAGTCGGTCGAGCCGAAGGGCGACTACGTCAAGGCGAGCAAGACCGAGATGGGCACGACCGGGGACGTCCCGCTCAACAGCGGCAAGCTCTACGAGAGCGACCAGTACATCGTCACCCAGCCGAAGGAAGGCGTCTTCGTCGGCTTCGACGCCCTGTGCACGCACGAAGGCTGCCCCGTCGACATCTTCTCCGAGCCCGGCAAGATGAGCTGCGGGTGCCACGGCGCGTCCTTCGACCTTGCCAGCGGTAAGCCGACCGCCGGGCCCGCCAAGAAGCCGATGCCGAAGAAGCCGATCGTCATCGAGGGCGACAAGATCTACAAGGCGAAGAAGAAGAAGTAGCCGCCCCTGTTTTTGCATAAGGACCTCCCGGCCGTCGGCCGGGAGGTCCTTTGCTGTCCGCACCGCTCATCGGTGAATTTGCCCGTTCGGCGCAGGCCGAGGGCCGGTCGGCGACGGCGCACGCGACAAAACGGACATCGGGTCGGCTCCGGGATAGAGACACTCCGCAGGCATTCACGCTCATACCGCCCTTGAGCCGCCTCGATTCTCGCCCGCCCCTGACACGGAGGAACCCCTATGGCTGCGGATACCCATCTCCCCGACGGAGCGCCCGACCGGCGTGCCGTACTACGCGGCATCTCCGCGATGGGCCTGGCCGCCTTCACGGTGCCACTCGCCATCGGATCCGAGGCCGGTGCTGCGACGGTCGCACCGGAGTCGACCCTGGACCCCAAGCCGCCGAAGAAGAAGGGGAAGAAGGCCGCCAAGCTCGTCAAGGCGAGCGACACCCCCCTGGCCACGACCGACACGATCCCGGTGAACAGCGGCTACCTGCTCGAGGCCGACGAGTACATCGTCACCCAGCCGAAGGCGGGCAAGTTCGTGGGCTTCGACTCCCTGTGCACGCACGAGGGCTGCCCCGTCGACGTCTTCGACCGCCCGGGCATCATGGCCTGCTCGTGCCACAGCACGGACTTCGACATCGCCACGGGCAAGGTGCTCTCGGGCCCGGCCAAGAAGCCGATGCCGAAGAAGCCGATCATCGTCGAGGGCAACAACATCTATAAGGCGAAGCCCGCCAAGTAGCCCGCACCCGCCTTCGCGTAAGGACCTCCCGGCCGTCGGCCGGGAGGTCCTTACTCGCCTCGGTCCCCGTGCCAGTGCGCGAGGCGCCCGCTGCGGTGGATGGCACGCACACGCTGCTCGACCGCGACCCGTTGCGCCGGCGCGGTGAAGACCAGAAGGACGTCTCCGACCAGCAGCTGCGAGGACGGACCGATCGCGGTGGTCGTGCCGTCCCGCATCAGCAATCCGATCGCGGTGCCTTCCGGCAGGCGCAGCTCACCGACGAAGACGCCGTGCAACCGGGAACCCGGCACCACGGTGACCTGGAGCAGTTCGGCATCCAGCGCCCGCACCGTCGGTGCCCCGACCTCCAGATCCATGGGCGGCGCAGCGCCGTAGCTGGGCGGGTCGGGGACCAGCCGCCGTGGAAGCCGGCGGCCGATGTGCTCGGATCGCGCGACCGCGATCGGGCCGATCACCGCGAGCACGAGCACATAGCCGGCGGCGAACGGTCCGATCCGTTGGTCGAGGCCGGCGCCGAGAGCGAGCGCGGCGAGGACGAGGGAGAACTCGCCGCGGGTGAGGACCGTCAGCCCGATGTTGGCTGCCTCCACACGCCCGTACCGGTGGATCCGCGCGGCGATGACGCCGGCGCTCACCGCGAGCACGATCGTCATCGCTGCGGCTGCGACGACCTCGGGCAGCACGGCTTGCACGGCTCCGGGCTCGATGGTCAGCCCGAAGTGGAAGAAGAAGATCGCGCCGAACGCGTCGCGCAACGGATGCGTCAGGTCGCGCAGGCGCTTCGCCTTCGGCGTCGCACCGAGGATGAGCCCGACCATGAACGCACCGATCGCGTCGGAGACGCCGAGCTTCTCCGAGATTCCGGCGGTGACGATCGCCAGCCCGACGAAGACCACGATGACGATCTCTTCGTCCTTGGCGTCGACGAGCGCGCCGACGAGCTTCGCGCCGTGCCGGGCGACGAGGGCGAGGACGAGGAGGAAGGCGAAGGCGGTGGCGATGCCGGCCACCGCCTCCGCCGGTCCGGACGCGCCGCCGAGCACCGGCTGGAGCAGCGCGAGGTAGAGGGCGAGGAAGACGTCCTCGATCACGATGATGCCGAGGATCACCCGGGTCTCGGGGTTGCCGAGGCGCCGGGTCTCGATCAGCAGTTTCGACACGATCGCCGAGGAGGAGATTCCGACGATGCCCGCGATCACCAGCGCCTCGGAGGTTCCCCACCCGAGGGCGAAGCCGAGGCCCAGGCCACCGCCGACGTTGAGCACGAGGTAGATGCAGGCCGCCGTCGCCAGCCGGGAGCCGCCGGAGACCAGTTGGTCCAGGGAGAACTCCAGGCCCAGGGAGAAGAGCAGGAAGATCAGACCCAGCCGAGCGATCAGCTCGAGGTCGTGCGGGTCCGAGACCAGGTCGAGCCCCGGGGTGTGCGGGCCGAAGAGAATCCCTGCGAGCATGAACAGCGGGATCGTCGGCAGCCCGATCGGCACGCCGGCGCGGGCGATCAGCCCGCAGATCAGGAACGCGCCGCCGACTGCGATGAGGACGTCGGCCAGGTGCACGCTTCATGCTCGCCGCCACCGATACCGCAGCGGTATCCGTGCTGGCCCCCATCCGCGTCGCTCAGGGTTCGATCAGCCCGGCCCGGATCGCATAACGGGTGAGCTCGGTGCGATCGCGCATCCCGAGCTTGCCCAGCACGTTGGAACGGTGCCGCTCGACGGTCTTCACGCTGATGGTGAGCGCCTTCGCGATCTCCTTGGAGGACTGACCCTCGGCGATCAGCTTGACCACCTCGTCCTCGCGCGGGGTGAGCACCGCGACCGGGATGCGCTCACCGCGGCGGACCCGGTCCAGGTAGTCCCGGATCAGCGCGGTCAGCGCGCCGGCGTAGAGGAACGGCTCGCCGCGCACGGCGGCCCGGCACGCCCCGATCAGGTCCTCGTCGGCGGCGGACTTGAGCACGTAGCCCGAAGCCCCGATCTTGAGCGCTTCGAAGAAGTACTGCTCGTTGTCGTACATCGAGAGCAGCAGGACGCGCAACTGCGGGCTGCGCCGGACGATCTCCCGTGCGGCCTGCAGGCCGGTCATCCGGGGCATCGCCACGTCGAGGATCGCCAGGTCGATGTCGCCCTCGCGGCAGCGCGCCACCGCCTCGGCCCCGTCGGCCGCCTCGGCGACCACGGTGAGGTCGGACTGGGCGTCGAGGATCAACCGGACGCCGTGCCGGACCAGGGCATGGTCGTCGGCGAGCAGAATCCGGACCGGGGCTGCTGACGTCACGTCAGTTCGTTCCGGGGGTAGGGGAACCAGGGACCGGGACCAGCATCCGGACCTCCGTCCCGCCGCCCTCGCGCGGTCCGATCGTGAGCCGGGCACCGACCAGCAGGGCACGTTCGCGCATGCCGCGCATCCCGGCACCCTCATTCGAGCCCGCCAGGCCGCAGCCGTTGTCGGCCACGCGCAGCAGAATGGCCTGCCCCTGCCGGCTCAGGTTGAGCTCGACCTGCTCCGCGCCGGAGTGCCGCGCAGCGTTGGTCAGTCCCTCCTGGGCGACGCGGTAGATCACGAGCTCGGCGTCGCGGCCGAGGTCGGGCAACCCGGGCCAGAAGCCACGCCGGACCGGGACCCCGGAGTGCTCGGTGAACTCCGAGGCGAGCGCGGCCAGCGCGCTGGTCAGACCCAGGTCGTCCAGCACGCCCGGCCGGAGGCGGCGGGCGACCCGGCGGACCTCTTCCAGGCTGGAGCGGGTGGAGTCCTGGATCAGGGCCAGCTCTTCTGACAGGTCCGACGGCGCGCGGTCGGCGACCCGGCGCAGGCCGAGCAGGACGACCGTCAGGCCCTGACCGACCTCGTCGTGCAGCTCCTGCGCGATGCGTTGCCGCTCGGCCTCGGTCGCGGCGAGAGCCTGGGCGGCACTGGCGCTCCGCTCGGCCTCGAGGCGGTCGAGCATCGCGTTGAAGCTGTTCACCAGCGGCGAGACCCCACCGTTGCCGGTCTTCGGCACCCGCTGGCCGGGGTGGAGCAGGTCCACGCTCTGCATCTGACGGCTGAGCCGGTCCAACGGCGCGAGACGGGTGTGCAGGAGCACGCCGTTGGTCACCAGGATCACCAGCAGGCCGGCGGCGAGCACCGAGACCTCGGAGAGGAGAACCCGCGACGAAACCGTGGCCGGCGAGAGCGCCAGTGCCGCGGTGCCCACCGCGAAGACCGCCGCGTTGATCGCGAAGATCCGCCAGAACAGCGGCAGGTCGATGGAGTCCTTCACCCCGGCAGACTCACCCACCGCTCGCCCGGGTGTCCACCGGGAGGCCCGCGCACAGGCCCGCGATGACCAGAGATGGGGTCCGGCACCCATACCCCGTTGGCCCGCCGCGGGCGAGAGTTGAAGGGCGGCGGGCGGTCGGCCCGCGGCCGATGTCCCCGCCAGGGACATGGCAGCCGTTACCCGCCGCACCAGCTACGTCCGGCAGCCACACCACGGGAGGACGGCTCGTGTCGCAGGCGCCTCGCGGCGCGGTCCTCGCGCGGGCCCTGATCGCCCTGGCGATCATCGCCGGTTCGCTGTTCTGCGCGCTGACCATCCCGGCCCGCCTGGGCCTGGACCTGCGCGGGGGCACCCAGATCGTGCTCGAGACCCAGCACACCGAACTGACCAAGGCGGACGGCACCTCCACCGATCGCGCCCTGGAGGTGCTGCGGCGCCGCGTCGACGCGCTGGGGGTGGCCGAGCCCAGCATCACGCGCGCGGGCGACCGGCGGATCATCGTCGAGCTGCCCGGGCTGCAGGACGCGCGCGAGGCCGAGGCGGTCCTGGGACGCACCGCCCAACTGCAGTTCCACGAGGTGCTCGGCGAGGGGCCGGCCGCGGGGCCGGCGGTCAGCGATGACGCCTCCACTTCCGCCACCGTCCTGTCCGACGAGTCGGGTGTGCCACTCTCCCTCGCCGCCCCGGCGTTGACCGGCGCCGGCGTCGGCGGGGCCGAAGCCGCCTACGACCTGACCGCGGGCGGCTGGTTCGTCAATGTCGACTTCACCGGCAGCGGCGAGCGGGCCTGGCAGCAGCTGACCGGGAAAGCGGCGTGCGCGCCGGCAGGAGACCCGACCCGGCGGATCGCGATCGTGCTCGACGGCGAGGTCATCTCCTCCCCTCAGGTGGACCCGGGCGTTGGGTGCAACAGCGGGATCGCGGGCGGCACCACCACGATCACCGGGGCCTTCACCCAGGCCGAGGCCAAGGACCTCGCGGTACTGATCGCCGGCGGGGCGCTGCCGGTGCCCGTCGACATCATCGAGCAGCGCACCGTGGGCCCCACCCTCGGCAAGGCCGCGATCGAGGCGAGCGCGCAGGCCGCGATCATCGGCATCGCCCTCACCGGGTTGTTCATCGTTCTCGTCTACCGCCTGATGGGCGCGCTCGCGACCATCGCCCTCGGCTGCTACGCCCTGATCTCCTACGCGGCCCTGGTCGCGATCGGCGCGACCCTCACCCTGCCGGGTCTGGCCGGGTTCGTGCTCGCGATCGGGATCGCGATCGACGCCAACGTCCTGGTCTTCGAGCGGGCCCGGGAGGAGTACGCCGCCCGGAAGTCTCGTGCCACCGCCCGCCGCCTCCCGGCGTCGATGACCGCCGGGTACGCCCGGGCCTGGACCGCGATCATCGACTCGAACGTGACCACGCTGCTCGCCGCGGGTCTGCTGTTCTGGTTCGCGAGCGGGCCGGTGCGCGGGTTCGGGGTGACGCTGTCGATCGGGGTCATCGCCTCGATGGTCTCGGCGCTGGTCATCGCCCGCTCGCTGACGGACTGGGCCGCGCAACGTCCCGCCCTGCGGCGGCGCCCGCAGGTCAGCGGGATCTCCGGGATCGGACGGGTCCGCGCCGCCCTGGACCGGCGCCGGCCCGATCTGATGCGGCGTCACCGAACCTGGCTGTCGATCTCCGCGCTGCTGGTCGTCGTCGCCGTGGCCGGCATTGCCGTCCGCGGCCTCAACCTCGGCGTGGAGTTCACCGGAGGCCGGCTGATCGAGTACTCGACCGGTACTCCCCTCGACCCTGACGACGCCCGTGACGCCGTCGCCGACGCCGGGTATCCCCGCGCGATCGTGCAGGCCTCAGGCGAGGACGACATCACCGTGCGCACCGAGGCGATCAGCAACTCCGAGGCGGGCCGGATCGAGGCCGCGCTGGCCGAACGCGGTGGCGACGTGACGAAGGTCCGCGACGAGCTGATCGGGCCCAGCCTCGGCGAGGAGCTCCGGAACAAGGCGATCCTGGCGCTGCTGATCGCCCTCGGGGCGCAGATGCTCTACCTCGCGCTGCGCTTCCGCTGGACCTTCGGCGCCGCCACCGTGCTGGCGATGTTCTCCGACGTCCTCATCGTCACCGGCGCGTTCGCCTGGATGGGCCGACCGATCGACGGGGTGTTCCTCGCCGCCGTCCTGACCATCGTCGGGCTCTCGGTGAACGACTCGGTGGTGGTGTTCGACCGCGTCCGCGAGGTCTGGACCGAGCATCCGGACCGCCCGTTCGCGGACGTCTGCAATCGCGCGGTTCTGCAGACCGTTCCCCGCACCGTGAACACCGGGCTGGGCGCGTTGTTCATCCTCGGCGCACTCGCGGTTCTCGGCGGGGACTCCCTCACCGATTTCGCGATCGCCCTTGTGCTCGGCCTCGTCGTCGGCACCTTCTCCTCGGTCTTCACCGCGGCGCCGCTCGCCATCGTGCTGCAGACGCGCTCACACGCACCGCCGCCCCGCTCGGAGGCCGGCTCGAGAAGATCCGCGGTGACGGTCTAGGTCGGCTCCCCAGGTTTCCGCGCGAGGTAGCCGACGAGCGGCAGCGTCGCCCGCAGCGGCAGGCCTTCGCGGACCTGGGCGGTGGCCACCTCGACGGCGTAGCGGACGAACTCGCTCTCGCCGACGGCCTGGATCGCCTCGAAGGCCGGGCCGGTCGCGGCGAGGGCCCGGGCGTAGGCCTGCGGGTCGGCGAACTCCAGGACGGCGGGAACGTCAACGCGCTCGATGCCGGTGAAGCCGGCCGCCTCCAGCACGCTCTCCCCCGCACCAGGTCGTCCAAGAGAAACCATGGCGGCCTGGTTCACGACCTTCTGCTCGGCCGCCAGGCTGAAGGGCAGGAAGGCCCAGAACCCGGGCGACGCCTTGAGATGTCCCCAGACCGTGATGCCGAAACGGCCCCCCGGCACCAGGACCCGGAAGGCCTCGGCGACGGCGTCCGGGGTGGTCCCCCAGATTCCGCGGAAGCTGGTGACCACGTCGAAGGTGGCGTCGTCCCAGGGCAGGGCGTTCATGTCGCCGACCCGCAGGTCGGCGCCCGGGTTGCGGTCCTCGGCGACGGCCAGCAGGCGGGGCGAGGCGTCGATCCCGGCGCCGGTGGCGCCGCGGGCGGCGGCCAGCTCAAGGGCCAGCCCGGACCCGCAGGCCATGTCGAGCAGCCGGTCGCCGGTCCCGACGCCCAGGTGCTGGTGCATGGCCACGTACTCGCGGCAGTTCGACACCTCGGAGAGGGCGGCAAACTCCACCGCCTTGCGGCCCCACCCCTCGTCGACCGTGCGCCAGTCGTGTTCCTCCGGCTGGGCCTTCTCGTCGGCCTTGGTGGTCATCGGCGACCCTCCTGGTGAGACCGCGAGCGTACCGGGCCGTCCGTGTGCGTCAGACGTAAGGAAAAGGCAATTGGCGAACCGCGCCGGGCGGCAGCAGGATGGTGACCCCAGCACCGCTGACGCGAGGAGATCGCCATGACGACGACGACCGGCAAGCCCGTGGACAACGGCGTGAACCTGGAAGCTCTGCTCGGCGCCCGGGGAGCCCTGACGGAGACGCCCGATCTGGGGCAGTTCACGTGGAGGGCCACGTCCTCCTGGGTGAACGGCACCCACAGCCGGTCCGACGTCGAAGGCTTCTACGGCCTGGGCGACGAGCAGAAGCACCACACCACGTTCACCTACGAGATGGACCACCCCGAGCAGTTCGCCTCCGAGGACATCGGCGCGACCCCGGTCGAGATGGTCCTGGTCGGCCTGGCCGGCTGCCTCACCGGCGGCATCGCCGCCGTCGCCACGCAGCGCCAGATCCAGCTCCGCTCGGTCGAGGCGACCCTCGAGGGGACGATGGACCTGGCCGGCATCCTCGGCGTCGACAGCGACGTCCGCAACGGCTACTCCGGCATCACGGTGAAGTACAAGATCGACGCCGATGCCACACCCGAGGAGCTCAAGGCGCTGGTGGCCCAGTCACAGAAGCGCTCGGCCGTCTACGACATCATCGCCAACCCGACCAACGTCAGCGTCGAGGTCGTCTGAACCGCTTGATGCCCACGACCACCGTCGTCGTCATCGGCGCCGGCCACTGCGGGCTGGCGATGAGCCGCCGGCTGGCGGACCGCGGCATCGACCACGTCGTCCTCGAGCGCGGCGAGGTGGCGAACTCCTGGCGCACCGAGCGCTGGGACTCGCTGCGCCTGCTCACGCCCAACTGGATGACGCGCCTTCCCGGTCACACCTACGCCGGCGACGACCCTGACGGGTTCATGACCGCCGCCGAGGTCGTCGACATGATCGCCGGCTACGGCAAGGCCAGTGGCGCGCCGGTGAACACCAACACGACGGTCACGGCCGTCCGCCCGGCGGACCCCGGCTTCGTCGTCGACACCGACCAGGGGTCGTGGCAGGCCCGGGCCGTCGTGCTGGCCTCGGGGGCCGCCAACGTGGCCACCCCTCCGGCGGTGGCCGAGGCCGTCCCGGCCGGCGTCACGTCCCTGTCGCTGACGGACTACCGCCGGCCCGAGGACGTCCCCGACGGCGGGGTCCTGGTGGTCGGCGCCTCGGCCAGCGGGGTGCAGATCGCCGACGAGCTCCACCGCTCGGGCCGCCCGGTGACGGTGGCCGTGGGCGAGCACGTCCGGATGCCCCGCGACTACCGCGGCCGGGACATCCTGTGGTGGATGGACGCGGCCGGCGTCCTGGACGAGGGCTACCGGGAGGTCCTCGACATCGTCCGGGCCCGCAGCCTGCCCTCCTTCCAGCTCGTCGGCACTCCGCAGCGGACGACGATGGACCTCAACGCCCTGTCCCGTGCCGGCATCGAGCTCATCGGCCGGCTCGGGGCCATCCGCGACGGGGTCGCCCTGTTCTCCGGATCGCTGCCCAATGTGTGCACGCTGGCCGACCTCAAGCTCGTCCGGCTCCTCGACCTCATCGACGCGTGGGCCGACGCGGAAGGTCTGGACCCGGCCGGCAGCGGCGCCCGCCCGGAGCCGACGCGCGTTCCCGATCCTCCGCCGCTGGACCTCGATCTGAGGTCCGGTCAGATCAGGACCATCCTGTGGGCCACCGGCTACCGGCCCGACTACTCCTGGCTCGACTTCCCGGTCCTCGACCGCAAGGGCCGGATCCGTCACGACGGCGGCGTGGTTCACGAGGTCCCCGGCCTGTACCTGATGGGCATGCCGTTCCTGCGGCGCCGCAAGTCCAGCCTCATCGACGGCGCCGCGGCCGACTCGGCCGACCTCCTCGCGCACCTCGAGACACATCTCGCCGAGCTGTGACCCAGCTGAACTGACCGGTCACCGGACCGGTTCGCCCGGTTTGCCCGAGGCTGTCGTCACCGGGCAGATCACGATCAGCCCAAACCCCGGTGCCCACTCCTCCCGCGACCCTAAATTCGTTCGCAAGGGGGCGGGGCATATGAATCTTCGACGGACGACGGCTGCGCTCGCAGTGGCGATCGGCGCGGTGTTACCGGCGACGTTACCGGCGACCGCGATGGCAGAGGAACCGGCCGACGCCGGGTCGGTCATCGGTGGTCCGCGCATGGCCGAGTCCGGGTTCATCACCGCCCCCGGGGCACCGGCGCTGCCAGGAACGAGCGCGGCGGCGTGGGTCGTCGCCGACGCGGACACCGGTGAGGTGATCGCGGCCCACGACCCGCACCGCAAGCTGCGGCCGGCGAGCACGCAGAAGACGCTGCTCGCGCTGACGATGGCACCGCGCATCGACGTGACCGAGACCTACACCGCCGACTGGGAGGACGCCAACCAGGAGGGCACCCGGATCGGCCTCTGGCCCGGGCACACCTACCGCGTCGAGGACCTCTGGTACGCCCTGCTGCTCAAGTCCGGCAACGACGCCGCCACCGCGCTGGCCAAGGCCGGCGGCGACGGGACGCTGGCGACCGGCGTGGCGATGATGCAGGCCGAGGCGCGCCGGCTGCAGGCCAACGACACCACGGTGGCCAACCCGAGCGGGCTGGACGCGGACGGGCAGTTCTCCTCCGCGTACGACCTCGCGCTCTGGGGCCGCGCGGCCCTCTCGCGCGGCGACCTGCGCCACTACGTCAGCAGCATCCGGCACTCCTTCAACGCCCTGGAGATCCCGGCGGACTCCCCGTACAAGGACGAGACCATGTACGCCAGGACCGAGAACCGCCTGGTGCTGCAGGAGTTCCCCGGCGCCATCGGCGTCAAGATGGGCTACACGACCAAGGCACAGAACACCATGATCGCCGCGGCGGAACGCGACGGTCGCACGATCGTCGCCAGCCTGATGTTCGCCCCGCAGGGGGCGGTCACCACCGACGCCGCCGCCCTGCTCGAGTACGGGTTCGCCAACGCCGGGAAGGTCGAGCCGGTCGGGCAGCTCGTCGATCCGCTCTCGGCCGCTGTCCTCAGCGACGTCGACGTCGTCCCGGCGATGGGCGTGAGCACCAACGACGTCCGCCCCGCGGGGGCCGGCAACGAGGCCGGTTCCGGGGATCTGCTCGGCGGGTTCCCCACTCCCTCCTCGACCATGGCGGGCGGACTCCTGACGGTCGTCCTCCTGGGAGCGGCGGCCATGTGGAGTCTCAAGCGCCGCCGGCGCTACACCCGGCTCGGCGTGTACCGGTAGGACCGTCCGGTCCGGAACGGCCCACAGCCCCCCATCCGATCGAACTGGACGGGGGGCCGCAGGTGCCCGATCTGTTGCTCCTATTTCACTGACGGTCGTGCTGGTGTCGCTCTGAACTACATCTTGCTGGCCGCGTACTTCACGGCGTCGCGGATCCGGGGGTAGGAACCGCAGCGGCACACGTTGCGCAGGGTGTCGAGATCGGCCTCGGAGATCTTGCGGCCGGACTTCTTCACGCGGTTGATGAGCGCCGTGGCGGCCATGATCTGGCCGGGCTGGCAGTAACCGCACTGGGCGACGTCGTACTTGATCCACGCTTCCTGCACGGGGTGCAGTTCGGTCTTCACCGTCTTGGCAAGGCCCTCGATCGTGGTGATCCGGTCGCTGGCGTTGATGTCGCTGACCGGGACCGAGCACGGGTTGAAGTGCTTGCCGTTCAGGTGCGAGGTGCAGGCCTGACAGACCCGGATACCGCAGCCGTACTTGGGGCCGGTGACGCCGAGGACGTCGCGGAGAACCCAGAGCATGCGGACGTTGTCTTCGATGTCGACGCTGACCTTCTTGCCGTTCAGGACGAACGAGTGCTTAGGCACGGGAAGAGCTCCTTTCAGGACGAGGAAGGTCAGCGCGAGAAGCGGCGGCCGTTGATGGGCGACTGCGGGATCGGGGGAATCCGGGACTTCACGACGTACCCGAGCGGGTCACGGAAGTTGACCGGGTTCTCCGTGGGCAGCGCGCCCTTGGCCCGCCCGTAGGCGATGGCCGCAGCAGCCTGGCCGGCCGCGACGCCCGTCTCGCCGGCGCCGCCACCGATCTCGCGGTTGTCCGGCATCACGATGCATTCGAAGACGAACGGGACGTTCCACTGCCGGGTGTACCGGTAGTTGTCCCACGAGGCCTCCAGCGGAAGCCCGTCCTCGATGTGGCACGACGCAGTGAGAGCCTGCGCGATGCCGTCCATGCAACCGCCCATCATGTTGGCCTGGAAGTTGCGCGGGTTGATGACCTTGCCTGCGTCGACGGCCATGATCGCCTTCGTCACCCGCGGTCCGGTGTAGGCCTCGCGGATCTTGCGGTTGACCATCGCCGGCCGAGCGTCGATCTCCATGAAGCACGCGACCTTGCACTGGTACTCCTGGTGGAGAGCGATCGCCTGCGCGGTGCCCTCGGGCATCGTGCGGCCCCAGTTGCCGCGCTCGGCGGCGGCGTCGAGCACGGCCCGCCAGCCGTCGTCCTTGGCGAACGCGCGACGGAACTCGTAGTCGTCCATGCCGAAGGCGTCCGCCATCTTCGACACGTGGAGCTCGCGGGCAGTACCGGTGTCCGGGGAGTACACGTTCCGGACGGCACTGGTCGGCAAGGTGTCGTAGGCGAAGATCTCGTTCAGGTAGACAGCGGTCGGACCGAAGTTGTACGGCACGGCCGTGACGAGTTGGTAGAAGCCCATGGAGACCGAGAGGTTGCCCATCTCCTTGTTCCCGGAGAAGCCCAGACGCGGGTCCTGAGCGGTCGCCGAACCGGAGATGATCTCACCGAGGCCGTGGGTCCAGTCACAGGCAGACGACGCGCTGCTCATGACGAAGCTGGTCACGCTGTTGCCCTGCTTGGTGGCGCGAACCTTGTTGACCATCATCGGGTGCATGCGCCCGTGGCGGGCGTCGTCCGTCCGGTGGTACATGAACTTCACCGGCTTGCCGAACAGCGCCGAGATCTCCACGGCCTCGTACGAGGCGTCCGAGAACAGGTGACGCCCGAACGACCCACCACCGGGCGGGCAGTGCACGGTGACCTTGTCCTCGGGGATGTCGAGCATCAGCGCGATGCGCTGCAGCGTGATGATCGGCATCTTGTTCGTCGCCCACACCTCGGCGGAGTCCTTCTTCACGTCCGCGACCGCGCAGTTGGTCTCGAGCGGCGAGCCGCTGCGGTAGTGGAAGACGTAGTCCTCCTCGATGACCTCGTCGGTCGGGGACGCGGGCGCCATCGGGAGAAGGACAGAGGCCACCTTCGCGGCCAGGCTGTCGTTGTTCTCGCCGTCGATCGTGCCGGCGCCCCAGGTGACGCGCAGCGCGCGGATGGCGTCCACGCACTGACCGAACGTACGAGCACGCACAGCCACGCCACGGGAGACCACACCGACGTCGGTGACGCCGGGCATCGCCTTGACCTGCTCGAGGTTCTCCACGGACTGCACGGTGCCGTTGATTGTCGGCGGCCGGCACAGCATGGCCGGCATCGCGTTGGCGACGGGGAGGTCCATCGCGAACTTCTTCGCGCCGGTGACCATCGAATGCGCGTCGACGCGCCCGATGCTCTGCCCGACGTACTTGCCCGGCTTGGTCTTGAGCTTGACGTCGAGCGGCTTGGTGATCTTCGAAGCCGCCAGCTCGGACAGCGAACCGTAGGTGGCACGCTGCCCGTCCGGGCCGAACACGGCACCGTCACGCGTCGTCACCGACGACACCGGGACGTTCCACTTCTCGGCCGCGGCCGACGAGAGCGCCGTGCGGGCGGTCGCCGACATCACCTTCATCGCGTTCCACAGCGAGAAGTGCGAGGTGGACCCACCGGTGAGCTGGTTCCAGACCAGCTCGGGACGGGCGTCCGCGAGGTAGACCTCGACGTCCTCCAGCGGCATGTCCATCTCGTCCGCAATGACCTGGGCGAAGGAGGTGGTGATGCCCTGGCCGACTTCCTGGCGGGGAAGACCGAAGCGCACCTTGCCCGAAGGGTCGAGCTCAAGGGCGAGGTGGTGGTTGGTCGGGGCGCAGGAGTCCCGGTACAGGTCCAGGAAGTCGTAGTGGTCCGAGAAGGTCGTGTTGCTCGGAATGGCCGTGGCGCCGGCCGCGCTCGCGCTGTCGGGCGCCGCGGTCTGCCAGGCGAGGTCGGCCGTCACGGCCAAGGTGGTGCCGGCCAGGACGTAGCCGACGAACTGGCGCCGGCTGGTGCCCTGCGGCGTTGCGGCGGTGGACTCCGCCAGTGCGGTGGCGTCGGGGTTGGGGTTTGGTGACATGAACCGTTCCCTTCACGCCGGCTCGGGGGAGACCGGCTGTGGGCTCGGCGCGGTACGGGGAGGATCTCTCCGCCGGGCGTCGAGATGGACAGGAGCGTGCAGCCCTCCGGGCGAAGGGCATGGCGGCGGGCGGAGCCGGCGGCGGGGCCGAACTCGCGCAGTCACGACAAAGAACATCGTAACCCGATATATGTATATCGCGACACGATGCAAATGGGAAGCCCCATTTCGATCGATCTCAGAGCGGGCGAGGCGTCGCTCCCTCCCGGCACCCCGTCCGACGTGGTCTGATGTCGCCGTGGCGGCGCGCAAATCCCGGACCGATTCCGAGCCCCTGAACAAGGCGGACTTCGAGGCGCTGGCCCGATTCCGTTTCGGCATCCGGCGGTACCTGCGCTTCAGCGAGGAGACCGTGCGCAGCCACGGCGTCACGCCGCAGCACTATCAACTGATGCTCGCGCTCAAGGGCTTCCCCGCACGCAACTGGGCCACGGTCGGCGAACTGGCCGAGCGGCTGCAGCTGCGTCACCACAGCGTCGTCGAACTGATCAACCGCGCCCAGAAGCAGGGCCTCGTGGAGCGGACACGACACCCCGATGACGGCCGCGCCGTGCAGGTCGCGCTCACCCCGGAGGGCGACGAGATCCTCGGGCGGCTCGGCGCGCTGCACCGCGACGAGCTCCGGCGGATGGAGCTCAGCGTGCCCACCTGGCACGACGACGAGCCGACTTAACCTGGCCAACGTCCGAAGCAACGTGAGCAATAGCGCTCGCTTCTTCGGACGTCCGCGTCTCACGTTCCGGTGTGGTCCACCGCACTGCTCTTCCCGCCGACGGCCCGACCGGCACCTTCGTCGACCGTACGGGGCGGCGACCGGTCGAAGAAGAAGGGGCCCTGAGCGCAGCACTGCAGCAGGGGCCGCCAGGCTCAGGGTGCGATCGTCAGGTGCTGGATCTTCCCCCCGCGCAGGGAGAAGTCGTAGTTGAGGTCGACGACAGCTCCCGGGAAATCGCCCTCGAGGTGGTGGGTGGCGACCCAATGGTCGTCGTCGATCCGCCGGGTCCCGGTGAGCTCACTGGTGTAGGTGTACTCACTGGCGGCCTTGGCGATCCAGTCGCGGATCTCGGCCAGGCCGCGGCGCGTGGTGCCTTCGTCAGTCACCGTGGCGTCGTCGGCGAACGCGGTGAGGGCGGTGTCCACGTCGTGGGTCCGGTGGGCGCTCAGATAGGTGTGGATGATCGCGGGAAGCTGCGCAGTCTCTGTCATGCCGCGAGCCTGCGGCTTCTCCCCGCCGGAGAGTCAACGGCTGGACCCTCTCCCGGGGGGAGGGTGGACACTACGCGGATGCGGGCGGGCCTGACGATCGGTGAGTTCTCGCAGCTGACCCATCTGAGCGTGCGGACGCTGCGGCGCTACCACGAGGGCGGTCTGCTCGAGCCCGCGCAGGTCGACCCGGGCTCCGGCTATCGCTACTACGCCGGCGACCAGATTCCGGCCGCGCAGGTCATCCACCGGCTTCGCGAGCTCGAGATGCCGCTGGCGGAGGTCCGGGAGGTGCTGGCGACAGACGATCCGGACGCACGGGCCAATCTGCTCGCGGGGCACCTGGCCCGGCTGGAGGGCGAGCTCGACCGCACCCGCGCCGCCGTCCGGTCCTTGCGGCGATTGCTGCAACCCGAGCCGGCGCCCTTGGACGTGGAGCTGCGGTCGGTCCCGGTCCAGCAGGTGACCGCAGTTCAGGACACGGTGGCCATCGAGGACGTCCTGGACTGGTACTCGGGCGCGATGGCCGAGTTGGACGCGGCGCTGCGTGGTTCCGCCGATGTCGGGCCGCCCGGCGGGGTCTACGAGAACGCGCTCTTCACCGAGGACCGCGGACACGTCCTGGTCTATCGACAGGTGCGCGACATCTCGGCGATCGGCCGGGTGGAGCCGGCCGAGCTCCCGGCGGTCGAGCTTGCCGTGACCACGCACATCGGCGACCACGACGACATCGCCGTCACCTACGGTGCCCTCGGCGCCTACGTGGCGAGCCGAGCACCTCGTCGTGGCGGGCCCCGTCCGCGAGAGCTACCTCATCGGTCCACGGGACGGCGTCCCGTCCGGGTCGTGGCGCACCGAGATCGGCTGGCCGGTCTTCCGCGTCGACGCCGGCGGTTGACCGGCGCAGCACCGTGCGCACCGCTCGATGCTCTGGCGAACGCGAAAGACCTCCCTGCCGGGGAGTGGCTCATCGCCACTCCCCGCCGGGAGGTCTTCGCGTTGTGCTGGTGGGAACTACTCGCCGCCGCCGCCGCCGCCGAGGCTGGGCGTGTCGCCGCCGGCAGCGTCGCCGGCGTTGCCGCCGGTCACGCCGTTGCCGTAGCCGCCGGAGGCGCCGCACGTGGTGAACCCGTCGAGCGGGCTACCGGTGCACGGGAACGGAGGAGCGTCGGTGGGGGCGGCAGCGCTCGCGCCACCGGCGGACACCACGACAGCTGCTGCGGCAGCGCCGACGGAGAACGCGGCGCGCTTGGCGATGACGCGGGTGGTGCTGGGCTTGCGGTGACGGTTCTGCATGAGGGCACTCCAGAACTGAGGGAACCGGTCCGACCGGGCGAAACGGACTGATGGGGCAGCGTCAGGGTAAATGCTCAGGCTGTCCTTAGGAAGGGCGCTTTAAGTGCTTATGGGCGTTGAGTGGCCCCCGTCAGCGGGCCTGGCAAAGGCGGAAGCTGGGAATCAGGTGAGAGCGGCGGCGCCGGCCCCGATCTTTGTCCAACTCGACATTGGACGATGCGACAAGATCGGCCTCGCACCTGACTCACCATCAGTAGCCCCGGAGAACTCTCCGTATCCGGAAAGGCGTCAGGACAGGGCGTCGAGCAGCAGCGCCAGCGCGGCGGCCGCGAACGCCTCCATGTTCCCCGCGCGATCGTCGGATCCGGTCAGGACGTGCTGTGCGCGCACCTCACCATCGGGACCGTCGCACCGCGACCCAGGCGTGCCCGGGTGGGTCGCCGTACGGGTTGCCCGACGGACCGGAGGCGCCGGTCTCCCCCACGCCCCAGTCCGCGGTCAGCTTCGCGGCGGCGGACGAGGCCAGCCACCGCGCGAACGGTTCGCTCGCACCCCGGACCCCCGCGGGCAGCGAGCTGCCGGCCAGGAGCTCCCTGGCCCCGTCCACGGTGTAGATGACCAGGCCGCCCCGGTAGTACGCGGACGCACCGGGGACCGCGACCAACGCGGCCGAGATCAACCCGCCGGCAGCGGACTCGGCGACCGCGATCGTCTCGCCGCGTTCGGCCAGCCGGTGCGCGATCGCCGACGCGTGCTCCGTCATGCCGGAAGGCAGCATCGCGCCATGCTACGGAGCTGGACGCGACGAGCCCCCGCCCGGCGGTGCAGGGCGGGGGCTCGCGTGGCGGGAACCAGTTACATCTTGCTGGCGGCGAACTTCACAGCCTCGCGGATGCGGGGGTAGGAACCGCAGCGGCAGACGTTGCGCAACGTGTCGAGGTCGGCCTCGGAGATCTTGCGGCCGGACTTCTTCACGCGCTCGATCATTGCCGTGGCGGCCATGATCTGGCCGGGCTGGCAGTAACCGCACTGCGCGACGTCGTACTTGATCCAGGCTTCCTGGACCGGGTGGAGCTCCTTGTTGACGCTCTTGGCGAGGCCTTCGATCGTGGTGATCCGGTCGGACGACTTGATGTCGCTGACCGGGACCGAGCACGGGTTGAAGTGCTTGCCGTTGAGGTGCGAGGTGCAGGCCTGACAGACCCGGATACCGCAGCCGTACTTGGGGCCGGTGACCCCGAGGACGTCACGCAGAACCCAGAGCATGCGGACGTTGTTCTCGATGTCGACGCTGACCTTCTTGCCGTTCAGGATGAACGAGTGCTTAGGCACGAAAAACTCCTTCCAGAAAAGTAGACAGGTCAGCGCGTGAAGCGGCGGCCATTGATGGGCGACTGCGGGATCGGGGGAATCCGGGACTTCACGACGTAGCCGAGCGGGTCGCGGAAGTTGACCGGGTTCTCCGTCGGCATCTTGCCGGTCGCCCGCCCGTAGGCGATGGACGCGGCGGCCTGCGACACGGCGACACCGGCCTCACCGGCGCCACCACCGATCTCACGGTTGTCCGGCATGACGAAGCACTCGAACACGAACGGGACGTTCCACTGCCGGGTGTACCGGTAGTTGTCCCACGAGCCCTCGAGCGGCAAGCCGTCCTCGATGTGGCAGGAGGCCGACAGGGCCTGCGCGATGCCGTCCATGCAGCCACCCATCATGTTGGCCTGGATGTTGCGCGGGTTGATCGCCTTGCCGATGTCGACAGCGATGATCGCCTTGGTGATACGCGGACCGGTGTAGGCCTCGCGGATCTTGCGGTTGACCATCGCCGGGCGGGCGTCGATCTCCATGAGGCAGGCGACCTTGCACTGGTACTCGACGTGCAGGGCCATCGACTGCGCGGTGCCCTCGGGCATCGTGCGGCCCCAGTTGCCGGCCTCGGCGACCTTGTCGAGCACGGCGCGCCAGCCGTCGTCCTTCACGAAGGCACGGCGGAACTCGTAGTCGTCCATGCCGAACGAGTCAGCGAGCTTGGAAACGTGCAGCTCGCTGGCGGTGCCGGTGTCGGGCGAGTACACGTTGCGGACCGCGCTGGTCGGCAGCGTGTCGTAGGCGAAGATCTCGTTCAGGTAGACCGCGGTCGGCCCGAAGTTGTACGGGATACCGGTGACCAGCTGGTAGAAGCCCAGGGAGACCGAGAGGTTGCCGGCTTCCTTGTTGCCGGAGAAGCCCAGACGCGGGTCCTGCGCCGTGGCCGAGCCGGAGATGATCTCGCCGAGTCCGTGGGTCCAGTCGCACGCGGAACCCGCGCTCGACATCGTGAAGCTGGTGATGCTGTTGCCCTGCTTGGTCGCGCGCACCTTGTTGATCATCATCGGGTGCATCCGGCCGTGCCGGGCGTCGTCGGTGCGGTGCCACATCAGGCGCACCGGCTTGCCGAACAGCGCCGAGGCCTCGACGGCCTCGAAGGACGCGTCCCCGAACAGCTTGCGCCCGAAGGAGCCACCGCCGTCCGGGCAGTGCACCGTGACGTTCGTCCTCGGGGATGTCCAGCAGCAGTGCGATGCGCTGCAGCACGATGATCGGGTTGTTGTTCGCGCCCCAGACCTCGACCTTGCCGTCGCGCACGTCGGCGATGGCGTTGTTGGTCTCCATCGGGGAGCCACTGCGGTACTGGAAGACGTAGTCCTCTTCGATGACCTCATCGGTCGGCAGGGCAGGCGCCATCGGGAGCAGGACCGACCGGACCTTCTCGGTCAGGGTGTCACTGCTCTCGTTGTCGATCGTGCCGGAACCCCAGGTGACCCGCAGCGCGCGGATGGCGTCGACGCACTGACCGAAGGTGCGGGCCCGCACGGCAATGCCGGTGGAGATCGCGCCGACGTCGGTGACGCCCGGCATCGCCTTGACCTGCTCGAGGTTCTCGATCGACTGCGGGACGCCGTTGAGCGAGGGCGCCCGGCAGATCATCGTCGGCAGCGCGTTCGCGACCGGCAGGTCCATCGTGAACAGCTTCTTGCCGGTGACCATCGTCCTTGGCGTCCAGGCGGCCGACGGACTGGCCGACGAACTTGCCCGGCTTGCTCTTGAGCTTGACGTCGAGCGGCTTGGTGATCGTCGAGGCGGCCAGCGTCGAGAGCGAGCCGTAGGTGGCGCGCTGCCCCTCCGGGCCGAACACGGCTCCGTCGCGGGTCGTCACCGATGTCACCGGGACGTTCCACTTCTGGGCCGCAGCGGTGGCCAGAGCGGTACGGGCGGTGGCGGCCGACATCTTGACCGCGTTCCACAGCGAGAAGTGCGAGGTGGAGCCACCGGTCAGCTGGTTCCAGACCAGCTCGGGACGGGCGTCCGAGTTGAAGACGCGGACCTGCTCGATCGGCATGTCCAGCTCGTCGGCGATGACCTGCGCGAACGAGGTGAGAATGCCCTGGCCGGAGTCCTGGCGGGGAAGAGCGAAGCTGGCGGTGCCGTCGGGCAGCACCTCGATCTGCAGCAGGTGGTTCGTCGGTGCGCACGAGTCCCGGTACAGGTCGAGGAAGTCGTACTCGTCCGAGAACGTCGGGTTGCTCGGGATCGCCATCGCGTCGGCCGCGTTTGCGGTGCTGGGGGCGGCGGTCTGCCAGGCGAGATCGGCGGTGACGGCCAGGGTGGTGCCGGCCAGGACGTAACCGACGAACTGCCGGCGGCTGGTGCCGCCGGCGTCGGGGCGGTCGACTCTGCAACAGCGGCGGAGTCGGGGTTGGGCGTTGGTGACATGAACCGTTCCCTTCGCGCCGGCTCGGGGAGAACCGGCATCAGGCTCGTCGCGGTGCACGGGGAGGGTCACTCCGCCGGGCGACGAGGTGGACAGGAGCGTGCAGCCCTCCGGGCGAAGGGCATCTCTGGGCATGGAGCCGAGCGTGCTCCAACAGGGACGTTTTCTCAGGAAGCCATTAATGGCAATAAGTGACTTTCCTGACAGCGACGAACGGTACTTATTAGCGCCGAACGGAAATGAATAAGGCCCGTTATGAGTACGCGTTGCTATCAGTAGTGGGTACGACCGCCGGATCGGTAACACCGCAGGTCAGATACCTACTTTCGGCCCACACTGAGCGTGACTCAGGTCTCAAGAGAGTTTCTTGCCATTCGACCAATCCGTGCACGCCGCCGCTCCGAACGGGGCCCTCGCCGAATTCTTTGAATTCGCCGATTAGTCCTGCCCGACGTCGCTCTATCAGACCCCAATCCTGAGAAGAACTGCCGGCCGAATCGGCGCAGGCGCGAGCGGGCTGGGCGGGGTCCGCTAGCGTCGGCGCGGTGAACCCCTTCCGCCACCTGCTCGACGAACTCAACGAGATCCTCGACCGGCGTCACTCGGACGACGAGAACGACGCGGTCGCCGACGAGGAAGCGCTGGCCCAGCTGCGGTCGGACGTCGAGGACAAGCTGGCCCACGAGCGCCCGGCCGACGAGGACCCGGAGCGGCACTCGGCCCTGGTTCAGGTTCTTCAGGACGCCGAGGACCGTTTCCAGGCCGACCATCCGCGCCTCACGCAGGCGATCCAGACGGCGCTGCGCTCCCTCTCCGACGCCGGCCTGTAGCTCGCGCGGCGCCGATGCCGCGATTGGGCAGAGTAGAAACAGAAGTGGCGATCTCGACGCCGAGATCGCCACTCTGCTTTCAACTCGTCCCAGCGACGCCCTAGCCCAGCGAGAGCACGACGGAGGTTTCCACCTGCCGGGGCGAGATGTCCCAGTAGCGGGCGAGCAGCTCGTCCTTCTCCGCCGGCGTGACCAGCCTGAAGCCATGACGTTCGTAGAAGGCGATCGCCCAGGTGGCGGCCGCCCACGTGCCGACCAGCAGCCGGCCCGGCCGCGCCGAGTCGAGCAGGTGCTGCAACAGTGCCCCGCCGACGCCCTCCCCCTGACGGGCCGGGTCCACGTAGGCGTGCCGGATGAGCTCGACGTCGAGCACCGGCTGAATGCCCATCACACCGACCAGCGCGCCGGCGGAATCCGCGGCGCCCCAGAACGCCACGCCCGCCGCGATCTCGGCGTCGAGCTCCGCCGCAGACATGTACGGCTCGTGCCAGCAGTCGTCCGGGATCACGCCGCGGTAGGCCTCAGCAGCGGCGTTGATGATGCGGCCCATCGCCCGCCGTTCCTCGTCGCGACAGAGGCGGATCTCATCCACGCTCCAACACAACCACGTGGCCTACACGTACTGCTGGACCGGGAGGTGCTTGGTCGATGCCGAGGCACACACGAGGGCGCACGCCGCCGCGACCGCGGCGAGCATCGCCGGGTAGCTGAACCAGTGGCCGAGGGCGGCAAGCGTCGCCGGCAGGAAAAAGCCGACGTAGCAGAGCGCGTGTCAGACGCCGGTCAGGCCGGCCAACTCCTCCGGCCGGGCGATCCGCTGCACTTCCAGCGACCCGGACGCGACGGGAGATGCTTCGACGAGCTCACCATGCATGACACCGCGCAGCCGGCAGCGGTCACGGCAACCCCGCCGAGCATCACCGGGTAGCTGAACCAGTGGCCGAGGGCCGCAAGCGTCGCCGGCAGCAGGAAGCCGACGTAGCAGAGCGCGTAGTAGACGCCGGTCAGGCCGGCCAACTCCTCCGGCCGGGCGATCCGCTGCACCTCCAGCGACCCGGACACGACGGCGATGCCGTAGCCGGCTCCGAGCAGAAGGGCGACCGGCACGGCCAGCCAGGGCGATCCGGACACGGCGGTGACGGCGGCCATCGCGACCCCGAGCGTCATGAGGGCCATCGAGACGACGATCGCGCGAGCTGACGAGGCGTCATCGAGGCGGCGGGCCAGCGGCTGCACCAGCACGCCGGTGCCGAGCGTGGCCACGGCCAGACCGGCCGCGAACAGCAGGGCCCAGGATCCCAGGGCGTCATCCACGACCTGCGGGACGATCGCGTAGGCGATACCGGCGGAGCCGAACACCCAGGGCGCCATCGGCAGCACGACGCGCACGAACCGGCGGTGCCGGACGGCGGGCACCCGCAGGTGCGCGAGCCGCAGCCGCTCCCCCGTCCGGGGTCGCGTCTCGGCCCACCGGGCCTCGCTCACCAGCAGGATCGCCGGCACGCACAACAGCGCGTGCACCACGAACGGCAAGGTCAGCGCCGGCGTCGCGAAGTGGGCGAGCAGTCCGGCCGACGCCGGGCCCGCGCCGAGTCCTGCCGTCAGCCACAGAGCGGACCGGCGGGCCCCGGCACCGGGGCGGTCACCCGCGCGCGCCGAGAGCTCGCTCACCCATGCGGTCCCGACCGACATGGCGATCCCGATGGCGACGCCGCTGAACATCCGGCCGAGCACGATGCCTGCGTACCCGCCGTGCACGCCGAGCGAGAGCAGCAGCGTTCCCAGCAGCGCGGACCACAGCCCGGCCAGCAGCACCGGCCGGCGCCCGATCCGGTCGGACAGCGCCGACGCGATCAGCAGCCCCGGAATCAGGCCGAACACGTAGGCGCCGAGAAAGACGTCGACGTCGAGCTGGGAGAACCCACCGAGCTCGCGGTAGGTCCCGATCAGCGGGGTGAACTGGTTGCCGCCCCAGCCGATGACGAACATGGCCGCGGCGACCCGGCGCCAGTCCTGCGGCCCCTTGTGGTCGGCCAGGTCAGCGTCGAGCTGCTCCAGGGACGCGGTGTCGACGGTCACGTCTGTTCCGTGGCGGCGAAGGTCGGCAGCGAGCCGGTCTGCCCGAGCACTGTCTGATGGGTCGTCAGGAAGTGCCGGGCCAGCATGCGCTCGAAGTCGGAGACCTCAGCTCCGGCGACGAGCCCGGCGAGCTGGCGGTGCTCGTCGGCCAGCACCGGAAGCCACTCGACCTTGGCACCCACGGCGCCGATGGTCATGCGCCGCTGCCGGTCGGCGAGGGAGGCGTAGAAGCGGTCGGCGATCAGATTGCCGGAGGCGGTCACGATCGCCCGGTGGAAGACGGCGTCGGCCGCCGCGAACCCGGCGAGGTCGCCGGCGGCGGCGATCCGGTCCTGCTCGGCCAGCAGGCCGTTGGCGTGCGCCGCGAAGGCTTCGCGGGCGGCGGGGCCGGCCTGCGCCATCCGCCGCGCTGCCGTGACCTCCAGGGCGTGCCGGATCTCCAGGACGTCGGCCGCATCTCCCGGCCGGACCGGGACCACGACGGCGCCCCGCCGCGGCGCGAGTTCCAGCAGGTCCTCGGCCTCCAGCTTGAGGAAGGCCTCGTGCACCGGCGTGCGGCTGACGCCGAGCCGGGTGGCGACCTCGACCTCGCTCAGCAGCACGCCCCCGCTGAGTTCGCCGTCGAGAATCTCCCCCCGGATCTGGTCGTAGACGCGTTGGGCCGCGGGTGCTGGAGCGCTCATGGACGCAGCGTAACACCTTGCATGCAAGCTTGCATGCAAGGTGTCCCAGGGCCGTCGGGGTGCATCCGGTGCGGCAGACGTGTCGGGAAGTCCCTGGCCGCAGCCCTTGGGGGGGTCACCATGTACCGACACACGCGCACGTCCCTGGCCGTTGTCTCCGCCTTCGGAATCCTGGCCGGGGGCGTCGCCATGGCCGGACCCGCAGCTGCCGCCGGACCGCCCGAGGCCCGGAAGTTCAGCGGCGTCTACGACATGGCCTTCATCTGCAACCTCTACGCACCCAGCGACGCGGCAGCCCCGGTCACGGCCACCCCGGCCGACATCGCGGTGTTCGAGACGGCCAACAAGCTCCAGTTGGTCTACGGCACCACCGGCAACGACGTCATCAACACCGGCTCCGGCGACCAGATGATCATCAGCTACGGCGGCAACGACACCATCCGCACCGGCTCGGGCAACGACTACGTCTGCAGCGGATCCGGGGACGACGTCGTCAAGCTCGGCTCCGGCAAGGACGAGGTCGTCGGCGGCTCGGGCACGGACGTCGAGACTGACTGCTGATCCGGCCGTTGCGTCAGCGAGATCGAGGGCTGTAGCCCACGCTCCCCCTGACGTAAGCGCCGCTATTGGACCGAGAAGCCGCCGCAGATCGCGATGGCCTGCCCGGTCAGGAACGCACTCGACGGACTGAGCAAATAGCCGACCAGGCCGGCGATGTCCTCAGGCTGGCCGAGGCGGCCCATCGGGGTGATGTTCGAGATCGCCGCCAGCAATTCGTCGCTGATGTCGCCGAGGATCGGGGTCTGGGTGACGCCCGGGCAGACCGCGTTGCAGCGGATCTGGTCCTTCGCGTGCTGGATCGCGACCTGCCGGGACATCGCGATCACGCCGCCCTTGGCCGCCGAGTAAGCGAGCACGTCGGAGACGCCGATCAGGCCGGCCACCGAGGCGACGTTGACGATCGAGCCCTCGCCTGCGCTGAGCATCGGTTGCAGCACCGCGCGCATGCCGAGCCACACGCCCTTGAGGTCGACGCCGATCATGGCGTCCCAGCCCTCTTCGGTCTGCACGGCGAGGGAGTCGGTCGCGCTGGCGATGCCGGCATTGTTCACCAGCCCGTACACGCCGCCGTGCTCGGCCACGACGGACTCCACCACGCGGGACCACGCCCCGGCGTCGGTGACGTCGAGCTCGTGCGCCTCCGCGGCGCTGCCGATCTCGGCGGCGACCTCGTCCTGGCCCTTGATGTCCGTGACGATGACGGTCGCCCCCGCGCCCGCGGCTGCCACGGCGACGCCCTTGCCGATGCCCGAGCCGGCACCGGTGACGATGATGGTGCGCCCTGCAAGGTCTGCCGACATCTGACTACTCCTCAGGTGGGGTGCGTTCTAGATGAACGAGGTGTTGGTGATCGGCTCGCCCAGCAGGGCGGCGCCGTAGCTCTCCTGCGTGGTCGCCGTGTTCGTGACGCCGTGCAGGCTGGCCGTCGAGATGTCGCGGTAGAGCCGGTTCAGCAGGCTGCCCTCGGCGGCCCCGGAGGCACCGCCGAGGCGGGCGAGCAGATCGACGATGGCGCGGGTCTCGCGGGCGACGACGGCACAGTCGTGCCGCGCCCGCGCCCGCAGGGTGTTGTTCGGCAGCGCGCCGGCCCGGCCGGCGGCGGTGCAGTCGTCGGCGAGGCGGAACGCGAGCAGCGTCGCCATGTCCAGGCGGGTGCGGGCCTCGGCGATGTCCAGCTGGGTCCCGACCGAGGACGAGGAGGTCAGGTAGTTGCTGTAAGAGATCGGCCGGGCCGGCAGGGTGGCGACCATGTGGTCGAACGCCGCCTCGGCGATGCCGAGGAAGGTCCCGACCAGGGTGGCGCCCCCGAGCATCCCGAACGGGCAGCGGTAGAGCTCCTCGTCCTGGTGGCCTTTACGGGTCACGCCTTCCATCGCCCCTTTCGGGCCGAGCAGCGCATACGTGCGGTGCTCGGGGACGAAGACGTTGTCGGCGACCATCGTGTTCGAGCCGGTGCCGCGCATGCCCAGCACGTGCCAGGTGTCCTCGATGGTGAACTCGCTGCGGGGGGCGAAGCAGAACCGCACGTTGGGGGCGCCGTCCTCCATGACGAGGATCGGCATGTACAGCCAGTCGCTGTGCCCGCCGCCCGAGCCGAAGCCCCAGCGTCCCGAGATCACGTAGCCACCGTCGGTCTCGGGGACGACGACCGGGTGCGGGGTGACGTTGCCCGAGACGAGGGCGTCGGGGTTCTCGCCCCAGATCTCCGCGGTGGCCTCATCGGTGAGGCTGTGGGCCATCCAGTGCGAGCCGGTGATCACGCCGGTGACCCAGCCCGACGACGAGCACGCCCGCGCCAGTTCGCGGGTGATCAGCACCTGGGTCTTGATGTCGGCCTCGTGGCCGCCGTAGCGGCGGGCATTCCAGACCCGGAACAGGCCGGCCTGCTGGATGGCCTGGACCGAGTCCTTCGGCAGCTGGCGGTCCATGTCCGCCTGCTCGGCGTTGGCCCGCAGGGTGTCGAACAGCCCGGCGGCCGCCTCCACCAGTTCCGTGTTCGTCGTGCTCGCACCCATGACGGCCTCCGCGTCTACCCACGAGTTGCGTCATCCTCTCGGAGAACACGCAGGTCACAGGACCGGGGAAACTACGCACCGCGGTGGGGAAGACTGGACCGATGCAGATCGGTGCCGTATATCCACAGACCGAGCTCCGCGGCGATCCCGCCGCCGTCCGACGGATCGGGAAGGCCGTCGAGGATCTGGGCTTCGACTATCTCCTCGCCTACGACCACGTCCTGGGCGCTGTCCACGCCGACCGGGAGCCGGCGCTGCCGGGCCCGTACACCGAGCACGACCCGTTCCACGACCCCTTCGTCCTGTTCGCCTTCCTGGCCGGGATCACGGAGCGGCTCGAGTTCTGCACCGGCGTCCTGGTGCTGCCGCAACGGCAGACCGCGCTGGTCGCCCGGCAGGGCGCCGACGTCGACCTGCTGTCCGGCGGCCGGCTGCGGCTCGGCATCGGGGTCGGCTGGAACTACGTCGAGTACGAGGCGCTCGGTCAGGACTTCCACACCCGCGGGGCCCGCCAGGAGGAACAGATCGAGCTGCTCCGCCGGCTGTTCACCGAACCCGTCGTCGACTTCACGGGGCGGTTCGACCGCGTCGACCGGGCCGCGCTCCTCCCCCGGCCGACGCGCCCGGTGCCGATCTGGCTCGGGGGCTACAGCGAGAAGGCCTTCGACCGAGCGGCTCGCCTCGCCGATGGCTTCATCTTCTTCGGCGGCAAGCCCGAGCGGACGATCGAGGGCTGGCGGCGGTTGCGTGAGCGGGTGAACGAACTCGGCCGGGCGGCCGAGCAGTTCGGCGGAGAGTGGGTTCCGCGGCCCACCGCCAACATCGCCGACGACGTCGCCGACATCGAGGCCTGGAGGGAGGCGGGCGGCACCCACGCAGCCGTGGTCACGATGGGTCTCGGACTGGAGGGCGTCGACGCCCACCTCGACCGGCTGACCTCGGTCGCGAAGGCGCTCGGCCTTTCCTGAGGGGCCGTCAGCCGACCTGCTCCCGGCCGTTGATCGTCAGGGTGTAGGGCGCGTAGCCCTCGCCGCCGGCGGAGGAGACGTCGTCCGGGTCGTCGTGGCTGACCACCGCGACCACCAACGGGTACGCCTTGAACGGGGCCAGGTCCTTGTCCGTGAACGAGGTCGTGAAGCCCTGGACCGAGCGAACGAGCACCTTGTGCTTGGCTGCGTCGATGCCGACCAGGCTGACGTGCCAGTTCGCCACGGCGCCGGCCGGCTCCTCACCGAAGAGGACATCGTTGAAGGCGGCCGTCGGGTCTTCCTCGGCCGAAGCCTGGGCCGGGGTCACCGTCTGCGCGCCGGCGAAGGCGAGCGAGGTCGGGGCGGGCGCCTTGTCCTGGCGCACCACCACGTAGTCGGCGCCGTTCGGGGCCGCGCCCGGCTTGGAGTAGGCGGCCGGGTTGGCCAGGTTGACGGTCGCGTTCAGGCTCTCGGTGGTCACCCGGCTCTTGTCGATGCCGGAGACCTTGCCCGCCTTCATGTCGACGAAGCGGTCGACCAGGTTCATCAGCTGGTAGTCATGCAGCACGTCGGCGACCTTGGTGCCCGGCGCGAGCTGGTCGAGCTGCTTCTGCACGCTCGCCAGGCCCTGGAGCTCGGCGTCGCGGTGCAGGCCGCTCATGATCGCCACGCCGTAGCGGTCGAAGAGGAAGAGCATGAACGACCAGGCGTTGCCGTAGTCGGCGAGGATCTCGCTGCCCGCACCCTCGTCGCCCCACATCGTCAGCGAGTTCTGCGGACCGCCGCACGGGTTGGGGTTCGGGTTGGACCGTCCCGGCACGATCGAGAAGCCCTGGAAGCAGGTGATCGAACCCTCGGAGGTCAGGTCGTCGATCGTGTTGGTGGTCGCGCCGTAGCCGATCAGGGTCTCGGCGAAGAGCGAGAGGCCCTCGTTGACCCAGGTGGTCTCGTTCTGGTCGACGTAGTTCAGCAGCAGGTGCTGCCACTCGTGGCCGAAGGTGCCCTCGTAGGTGTGGGGGCGGGCCGGCCGGCTCTTGCACAGGTCGTCGCTCGGCTCGTCCTTCGGGTTCGGGCCGGTGCGGTGCGCCCAGTCGAAGGCGTCGATCGTCATGACGTTGCGGTCGGTGATCTCGTTCATCAGCGGCATGAAGAAGCCCGCGATGTAGGAGCGGTTGGTCGGGAAGTCGTAGAAGTTCGGGTCCCGGACGTTGTCGATGAGAGTGACGGTGTTGTCGCCGTCGCCGGCGAAGTTCAGCCCGGCCGGGGTCAGACCCGGGATCGTGGCGAGACCCGCGCGGTCCGGCGGGGTGCTGAACACCGCCGTCTCCTTCGGGTACATGTTGGTCTCGAACTCGTGGATCAGGCTCTCGACCTGGGCGTCGGTGATGTCGGTGGTGCCCGGCACCGCCGCCTCGCGGCAGTCGCCCGTCGGGAAGTTGGTGCCCTCGGAGACCCCGTCCGAGCCGGAGGCGACCCAGACCTCCATGTGGGGCCCGACCCCGCGCAGCGTGTACTGCTTGAGGTAGAGGCCGGCCACGCTCGGCTTGGTCATGTCCAGCGCCGGCCAGAGCAGCGTGGTGCCGACCGGCGGCGTCTTCTCCCCGGGCAGGCTCGGCCCGGCCAGCCGGAGCTTCTGGACCGTCTCCAGGTCGAGGGTCTTGGTGCCGAGCATCGAGGCGAGCTGCGGGGAGAGCGAGACCCGGTCGATGTCGCCCAGATGCAGGATGTCGGAGCCGAGCGCGGCGGCCTGCGTCGCGGACTCAGCGGGCGAGTCCGCGGCGCGCGCGGTACGGGGCAGGGCAGCCGAGGAGGCCAGCAGCAACCCGATAGTGCCTGCGACCGCGACGGCCGACTTCAATGCCTTGGACCTCATGCCGTGCTCCTACCCGCGCAATCGCCCCAGATGGGCGCAATTGGGGGGAGGGTAGGCCGGATTCCTATGCGTTCTCTATGAGAGTCGGCCGAGCGTGGCGTCGCCCGGCGGGGGCGGGGTGCCGATGCCACCCAGGCCGCCCAGGTCGAGCGGGTTGACGCTGCCGCCGTCCTCGCCGCCCAGCCCGCCCAGGTTGCCCAACTGGGCGAGGGAGACCGTGTCGCCGTCGTCCCCGCCGGGGCCCTGCGGCAGGCCCGCCTCCTTGAGCTGGTCCTGCAGGCCGTTCGGGTCGGGCAGGCCCAGCTCGCCGAGTTTCTCCTGCAGCGTGGCCGGGTCGATCAGGAGCAGGGTGTCCGGGGTGAGCAGGACCAGCCCGTCCTCGTCGTCGTCCTCGACCAGGCCCAGCAGGACCAGCAGCTGTTCGAGCAGGCCGTCGTCGTCGTCCAGCAGGGAGTCGTCCAGGAGGGAGCCGAGCGGGGAGTCATCATCGTCGTCCGCGAGGCCCAGCAGCTCCAGGAGCTGCTCCAGGAGCCCGTCGCTCGTCACGGTTCAGCTGGCCGAGCGCCTGCTCGAGCGGCGTGCCCTCGTCGTCGTCCTGGCCCGCGTAGGCGAGCACCCCGTCGAGCAGCTCGGTCAGGTAGCCGAAGCCGGGGAGCGGGAACTCGGGCTCCTCGTCGTCCGCGTCGCCCGTCTTGGCCGGCACGTCCTCTTCCGCGGTGGTCGCCTCATCGTCCGAGGTCACCGGCGTACCGGGCCCGAAGGGGGGCTCGTCGTCGTCGTCTATCGGGCGGGTGCCGCCGCAGGGCTTGAGCAGCAGGTCCGCGTCGCCGAGGTCGTACTTCGCCTGCTCGGCGTCCGAGGGCACCTCGGCGAAGACCAGGTAGGGACCCGGGCCCTCCCAGCTGACGCCGCAGGCCTTGGCCGTGTCCGGGGGCTCGACCACGGACTGCGGGTTGTAGACGGTGCCGTCGTAGACCGAGCTCGGGGTGAAGTGGTGCACCAGACCCGACTCGCGGACCACACCGTTCTCGTCCGTGCTGACCGAGCTGGTGCTGCCGTCGAGCGTGCCCTTGAAGACCACGTCGGCCTGGGAGCGCTGCTCCTCCGTGTTGGTGATCATGCAGCTGCAGTCCTGGGCGGCCGCGCCGGCCGGCAGTGGGGCGACCCCAGCGATCAGGGCGAGGGCCAGTCCCGCGCCCAAGCCGAACCGCCGTGCCACGCCGATCGCCGACTTGTGCATCTGCGCCTCCCCTGACGCGCGCGCCACCCGCTGCGACGCTGGCGCACAGCCTTCCGGACCACAGCCGTCTCATCTGCACGCCACGCCGCAGATCGCCACATATGTCTCATCCTTCCCATGTCCCCGGCTGTGACAGCATTCTGACTTGTAATGACAGCATAATGATGTCATTCTTGCGTCATGCACCTCTTCCCGTACACGACGAGCGTCCGCGCTCAGCTCACCGCAGCTGCGGCGCTGGGCGACGACGCCACGAAGGCCATCGCCGACGCGCTGGCCGCCGCGGCCGAGCCCGCCGTCCGCCTCGCGGTCCTGGAAGCGGTCTCCGCGGCCGCCGACGAGATCACCGAGGCCCTGCTGGACGCCCCGGGCGCCCCGGTGGTCGCGGTCCGGCTCGACCACGACGAACTGCGGGTGGAGGTCCGGCTGACGCCGGCTGCCGAACCCGCCGCCGCGCCGGCCGAGGACGGGGACAACGACGCCCGGATCTCCCTGCGGCTGCCCGAATCCCTCAAGGGCCAGATCGAGACCGCGGCGAAGGCCGACGGCGTCTCGGTGAACAGCTGGCTGCTCCGCGCCTCGAACGCGGCCTTGTCCCCGGCGAGCTTCCAGGTCCACCGCCACGGCGGCGGCGGCGGACGCATCACCGGCTGGATCAACGGCTGACCCTCGCCCGCCACCTTCTTCTTCTGGAGACCACCATGAGCACACCGAAGACGCACGCGTTCCCGCTCGGCGGCCCGATCAATCTGGTCGTCCAGCTCGGACAAGGCACGCTGATCATCGACGCCCGCGACGACGTCACCGAGGCCACCGTCACCCTGACGGCGCGCGAGCCCGAGGTGCTCGAGCGGTTCAAGGTCGAACTGCGCGGGAGCACCCTGACCGTCAGCGGCCCGCACCAGCGCGGCCTGTCCGATCTGCTGGGCGGCTGGCGGAAGTCGCGCGACGCGGTCGACGTGACGATCGTCGTGCCGGCCGGCACCGCGGCCAAGCTGGAGACCGCGACCGCGGCCATCACGGTCACCGGCCGGATCGGCCCGGCCGAGGTGTCCACCGCCCACGCCGGCATCGACCTGGGCACCGTGACCGGCGACCTGAAGCTCCAGTACGGCAAGGGCGAGAGCCGGGTCGAGGCCGTGACCGGCTCGGTGCAGCTGAAGGCCGGCAAGGCGGACGCCCACTTCGGACGGATCCTCGGCAGCATCACCTCCGGCCTCGGCAGCGGCAGCCTGGCCGCCACCGAGGTCCGCGGCGACCTGCACGCCCGGTCGGGCGCAGGCTCCACGTCGGTGGACGCCGCCTACGGCAACGTCGACCTGGCCACCGGCACCGGCTCGCTGACCGTCGGCATTCCTGACGGGGTGTCAGTTCGCCTGGACGTGGCGACCGGCTCCGGCCGGCTGCTGTCCGACCTGCCGGTCGAGGACGCTCCCAAGGCCGGCTCACGCCCGGTCAAGCTGCGTGCCCACACCGGCAAGGGCGACGTCCGGCTGCTCCGCGCGCCGGCCGCGTAACCAACGGTCCGCGGGATGACGTCCGTGGCGGGCGCATGTCAGCCCTCCGGGAGGCTGACATGCACCCGTGCGGGACGTCATCCCGCACCTTTCAGCGGCGGGCGAGGGCCTGCGGATCGCTCGGAGCGAGCAGGTCGGTGCAGACCGGCTTGGAGACCGCCTTGGCCCAGCCGGTGTTGTCCGCGTTGGAGATCGCAGCGTAGAGGCAGTACGGGACGCGGGGATTGGTGTCCTTGCCGAAGGTCAGCGGCGGGGTCAGGCCACCGAGGGTGGTCCACTTCTGGCCCTTGAAGGTCCACAACGTGTCCAGCAGTTGCTGGGTCGTCGGGTTCTCCGCCGAGAGGCCGGCCGACGCGGCCACCAGCAGGGCACCACTGGCCCAGCCCATGGCGGCCGTGCCGCCGGAGGTGAAGCCCGGGTTGAACTTCTTGATCGAGGCCTGCCAGTACTTCTCCGCCGGGGTGGTGTTGGCGAACCACGGGAAGTGGTTCATCGACACGTAGGCGTTGCCGAGCCACTTGTTGCCCTGCAAGAACTGCTTCTCGTTACCCACGCCCAGCGGATACGGCATCACCTTGGGGTGGTAGCCGACCTGGGTGCACGAGCGGGCCAGCCGGTGCTGAGAAGCCGCGTCGAAGGACAGGCCCAAGGCCTCGACCCCGGCGTTCTTGAGGTCCAGGCACTGCTGAACGTAGGACGGGGCGGTGATGGAGACCTGGATCGACTTCTTCACCGTGGCGCCCATCATCGGCGCCAGTTCCTGGAACGCCCGCTCCATCTGCTCACACGCCCGGGGCACCTCGATGCACCAGACCTGTCCGATGTTGGGGGTCTTGAAGTGATTGAGTGCGGCATCGATGTAGCCGTAGGCCATCGACTGGACGCTGGAGCCCTGCGGGAACATCAGCGGGTTGGTGAACCAGGTGTTGTTGGTCAGGTCCGAACCGAGGATCGGGATCCCGAACTTCTTGATGATCGGGACCACGGCATCGACGGTGAGCAGTTGGATGTTCCCGATGAAGGCCAGGATCTTCTTGGTCTGGATCATCGCCTGGACCTTCGACGACGCCGTCGCCGGATCGCCCTGGTCGTCGTCGATGTAGAGCTTGATCGGGTGTCCGTTCAGGCCCCCACAGGCGTTCTGGGAGGAGGCGAAGGTCTCCAGCGCGGAGCGGACCGGGGAGAACAGCTCGCCGAGCACCCCGGACAGGGTGCTGACGTTGCCGATGTTCACCGGGGACAACGTCGCCGGCTTGCAGACGCCGGTGCCGCCGAAGATCGGCGAGGTGGCGATCACCCGCTCGACCGCCGACAGGGTGCCCGCGGTGGTGGTCCCGGCCTGTTTGTCGGCCTTGGTCGTCTTGGCCTTGGCGGTGTCCGCGACGGCGCCGGCACCGGTCCCCGCCGCATCCGGCGCGGCGACGTCGGTTGTACTCGCCGCGGCATCGACGGCGTCCGGGGCGACCCCGAGGTCGGTGGCAGTCTCGGCGGCAATCTCGGTGTCGGTCACCGCCGCCGCGGGGTCGGCCGCTGCCCCTTCGACGGCCGATCCGCCGCAGCCGGACACGAGGGCAGTCAGGGCGACGATCGCGGTGATCGATCGCAGTCGGGTCAGGGCCGGCATCATCACGCCTCAGCCCGGAAGACGTCCGCGACCAGGGCCGAGTTGGCGAAGTCGCGGAAGCGGTACCACTTGCCGTCGCGCAGTTCGATGATGTGCGCGAAGTCGGACTCGAACTCGGTGCCCTTGAGGGTGCGGAACTTCAGATGCCCGAAGACCCCGAGGAACTCGCCCTGCTCGATGATCAGCTGCGGGTCCATCGCGATGACCTCGACCGAGGTCCCGACCTTGGTCAGGAACTCCCCGAACCCCGCCGCGCCGGAGTAGTGCCCGGCATAGGGAATCTCGTCGGTGCCGTAGTAGGTCGTCTCGATGTCGGCGTGGATGTTCGCCATCACGGTCTCGGCGTCACCGGCCGGGACGGCGGCGTACATCTTCCTCGTGGTCTGCGACGTTGATGCTCTCGCTGACGGTGGGGGCGGTCATGGGTCAGCTCTCCTTCTCGTTCTCGTGAAGCACGACGGGAATGCGGGTGCGGCTGTGCTGGAGGAGGGTCGCGGTCTGCGGGACGCACTCCCCGTCGCCGCGCTCGATCCGCGCGAACCGGTCGAACAGCGCGCCGACCAGCACCTCGATCTCGAGCGTGGCCAGGGGCGCGCCGAGGCAGTAGTGGATGCCGACGCCGTAGGTCATGTGCCGGTTGGCGTTGGCCCGGTCCAGGTCGAAGCGCTCGGGGTCACCGAAGACGTCGGGGTCGTGATTGGCGGCGGCGAAGAACAGGGCGACCCAATCCCCCGCTTTGATCTGCGCGTCGCCGACCTGCACGTCACGGGTGGCGATCCGGAACAGCCGCTGCGGCGGACCGGTCAGGCGCAGCGTCTCGTCGAGGAAGGCCTTGATCAGGCTGCGGTCCGCGCGGACCCGGGCGGCCGCCTCGGGGTGGTCGAGCAACGCGTCGATGACGTTGGCGCCGAAGTACATGCTGGTCTCGCTGCCGGCCACCACGAGGGTGATGCAGAACCGGACGATCTCGCCGAAGTCGAGCTTCTCCCCGTCGGCCTCGGCCAGCAGCAGGGCGTCGATCAGCCCCTCGCCCGGCGCTTCACCGGCCGCGAGGGCCTCGGCCCGCGCCTGACACAGCGCCACGAAGTAGCCGCCGAGTTCGGTGTTGGAGGCATTGCGCTCCTCACCGGTCAGGTCCGCGGAGAGCATGAACGCGTTCGCCCAGCGCTCGTAGCTTCGGGGCGTCGCTGTCCGGGGCGCCGAAGAACTTGCACATCACGACGGCCGGCACGTGCGCACACAGCTCGTGGACGGCGTCGAACTCCTGCCCGGCCGGAAGGTCGGCGACGAGCTGCGCGACCCGCTCGGTCAGCCACGGCCGCATCGCCTCCACCCGGCTGCGGGTGAAGACGGTGTTGACCACCTTGCGGTGCGCGGTGTGCAGCGGCTGGTCGGTGTTGACCAGCATCAGCGTCGGGGCGTCGGAGGCCTCCTGCAGCGGGTCGCGGGAGGAGAAGGTCGCCTGGTCGCGGGCGGCGTCGCGCACGTGCTCGTGCTTGAGCAGCGCCCAGGCCGTGACCGGCTCGTCGACGCCGGGCACGGTGCCGGGCGGGTAGTCGACGTAGCCGGGGATCGGCGAGTGCGGGCGCAGGGCCGCGTAGGCGGGGTACGGATCGGCGATGACCTCGGGGGTGGCGAGGTCGGTCGCGGCGAATTCGGCAATGGTCATCTGGCGCGTCCTCTTGGTGGGCTGCGCTGAACCGTAGGTATCGCCGGACGAGTGGCGAAGCTCCTCACGGGAGCTAGTTCGACGGCTCAGATATCGCCGGAGGAGCGTTCAGGGCGTGACACGCCTTGGGGACGGTCAGGCGCCGATCAGGCGCCGGATCACGAGGGCGGCCTCGACTGCGGCGCGGCGGCCGGCGAGAGGGCGGCCGAGCAGTTCCTCGGCCCGGCGGACCCGCTGCTCGACGGTCTTCTCGTGCAGCGTGAGCCGCAGGGCCGCGCGCTTGTGGCTCGCGCCCTCGGCCAGGTACGCCTCGAGCGTCTCCCGCAGCCGGGCGGTCGCCGCGTCGTGGCCACCGAGCCGGGCGAGCTCGGCCGCCGCGAACCGGCGGGCAACCTCGTGATCGGCGAGCAACGTCGACGCGAGACCCACGGACGCGAAGGCGACGAGCCCGCCGTGGACGGCGCGCAGCGCCTGGCGGGCCTGCAGGTGCGACTCGCGGAACCCGGCGGCGCCGTGGCCCGGGTTGCCGAGCGCGCCGGTGCAGCCGTCCGGCAGCGCGACGGCCGTGGCGGCGAGGATCGTCTTGTCCGCGGCCGGTTCGAAGGTGGCGCCCCAGCCGTAGAGCGAGCCGTCGGAGGCCCGCATCAGCAGCGGCGGACCGGCTTCCAGCACCGTGGCGATCTCGCGGGCCGCGCCCTCCAGCGCGGCCCGGTCCGCGCCGGCCTCCCCGATCGCGCTCGGTCGCAGCACCATCGCGACGTGGTGGCGACGCAGTTCGTAGCCCATCCGCAGGCTGGCGGCGTCGGAGTCGGGCGACGCTGCCGGCGAGCAGCGCGCGGATGGTGTCCTCGCGGACGGCGGCCTGGCTGCGCTCCCACGTCGAACGCTCGTCCTCGTAGGCGGCGACCACATGCAGTCGGACCACGTCCAGGTAGGTCGAGACGAAGTCGGTGGACCAGGTGACCAGTCGCTTGAGTTCGTCCGGGTCGTCGACGTCGGCGAAGACCACGTCGACCCACTGCCGCCAGAGCTTGGCCTGCCCGACGTGGTAGCAGCGCAGCAACGTCGGCAGCCCGACGCCGCGGTGCACCATCAGGCGCGCGAAATCCATCGGCCTGGGCCGGGGCCTCGATCCCCTCCGGGGGATGCCGAAGCGCAGCAGAGCCGCCATCGCGCCGATGTGCGCGATCGCGTTGGCCTCGGTGGCCGGCCTGCATCTCCGCGTCCTGCGGCATCTCCGGCACGTGCGGCCATGATGTGCGTCGAGAGCTCGGGCCCGAGATCGGCGAGCTGGGTCGCGACGCGCGCCGCCCATTCCGGGATCTCGGCCGCGGCGTCCATGGCCGCAACCTACGCGCACTGCACTTACGCCAGCGAGAACCCGCCCATAGCGACCGTTCTCGCTGACGTTGAGCGTTCAGCTCTTCGAGAGCCGCGTCCAAGGTGATCTCCACCCCGGTGAGTGCCTTGCTGACCGGGCAGCCGGCCTTGGCCTCCTCGGCGACCTTGGCGAAGCCGTCGGCGTCGAGGCCCTCGACCTCGCCGCGGACTGTCAGCTTGATGCCGGTGAGGCGGAACCCGCCGGCCGGGTCCGGGCCGAGCGAGACGTCGGCCTGCACGTCGAGCGCCTGCGGGGTGCCGCCGGCCTGGCCGATCAGCGCGGAGAGCTGCATCGCGTAGCAGGAGGAGTGCGCCGCCGCGATGAGCTCCTCGGGGCTGGTGGTCCCGCCCGCGTCGTCGGCGGCGCGCTTGGGGAAGGACACGTCGTAGGTGCCGACCTTGGAGCTGCTGAGTTCGACCTTGCCGCTGCCCTGCTCCAGGGTTCCGGTCCAGGCGGTGCGTGCGGTGCGCGTCGGCATTTCGTTCTCCTCGTTCGTCGGGTGGTCCTCGGTTGTCCTTCCCAAGTCCCGCACCCGGCGAACCATTCCGGTGTCGTGCGTCACCCGTCCTAGGCTCGGACCATGACTGCAGATCTGGCGCCGGAGTGGACCACGACCGACTGGCTCAACAGCGAACCGCTCACGGTGGCGGCGCTGCGCGGGCGGGTGATCGTCGTCGAGGCCTTCCAGATGCTCTGCCCCGGCTGCGTCAGCGGGGCGCTGCCGCAGGCGAAGCGGCTGCAGCAGACCTTCGGCGACGACATCGCCCTCGTCGGGTTGCACACCGTTTTCGAGCACCACGCGGCGATGACGCCGACCTCGCTGAAGGCGTTCGTGCACGAATACCGGCTGAGTTTCCCGATCGGTATCGACGCGCACAACGCCCACCAGGAGCCCGTGACGTTCTCCGCCTACGAGATGCGCGGCACCCCGTCGACCGTCCTCATCGACCGCGACGGCCGCCTCCGCGCGCACCACTTCGGTGCCGTCGAGGACATGAGCCTGGCGCGCGCCGTCACCCAGCTCCTGTGATGCCGTTGCGTCAGTGCGTGTGGGGCGGCGCGAACGGGCCCTCGGAGGACTGGATGACCACGAAGCCCGGGCCCTCGAAGGCGAGCTGGAAGGCCTCGCCGGACCCGCGGCCGATCAGCGCGCTGGCGCCGGCGGTGCGGACCAGGCGGGTCTGCAGCGAGGACGACCAGGCGATCGCGGACTGCAGGTCGGCGTAGGTCGGGGCCTGGGTGGCGTCCAGCACGACGGGCGTGCCGAACGACGAGAGCGCGATCCGGCCGGTGCCGGTGAAGACCATGTTGAACACGCCGCCGGCGAGCATCGACGCGCCCTCGACCCGGCGGATGTCCCAGGTGAGGCTGGGGTCGAAGGCGAGCACGTTGGCGCCGTTGACGGTCAGCGAGTCGCCGTCGAGGTCGACCAGGAAGAGGTCGTAGGCGTTCTGCGCGAGGAACAGGTCGCCCGGCCCTTGCAGCGCATCAGCGGGACGCCCTCGCCGGTGAGCGACCTTCTTGAGCAGCTTCTCCACCCCGCCGGCGCCCTCGTAGGCGAACTCGATCGCGCCCTGGTAGGCGACCATCGCGCCCTGCCGGGCGAGCAACTCGCCGTTGAGCTTGACCTTGAGCAGCCGGGGGTTCTGCAGCGACATGTACTCGCTGCCCTCGACCTCGACGTTGGCGGTGAACAGGTTGCTTCTCATGATCGACAGCCTCTCAGGTCGTCAGTCCGCCAGGCGCGGCGGGAAGCCGCCGGTGGCGATCGGGCCCCAGCGACGCGGCGAAATCCGGATCAGGCACTTGCCCTGAGCCTGCATCGCGCTGCGGTACTCGTCCCAGTCCGAATGCTCACCAGAGATGGAACGGAAGTACTCGACCAGGGGTTCCAGCGCGTCGGGCAGGTCGAGCACTTCGGCCTCGCCGTCCACCTGCACCCAGGCCCCGTTGAACTCCTCCGAGAGCACCAGCACGGTCGCGGCGGGGTTGCGGCGCAGGTTGTGAATCTTCGCCCGCTCGGGATAGCTGGAGATGACGATGCGGCCCTCGGCATCGACCCCGGCGGTCACCGGGGAGAGCTGGGGCGAGCCGTCGGAGCGGACGGTTGCGAGGACGACGTGGTGCCGGTCGGCCAGGAACTCCTGGAGCCCGGCGGCGTCGACGCGGCGGTTGGTGGCGATGGTGCGCGGGCTCATGGGACTCCTTCGATCAGGTGCGGGTCAGGCTTCCCGGACCACGTCGCGGGCGTCCTTGTCGTGCCGCTGGCCCAGGTAGCGGGGATGGCGCAGCCGGCCGTCGCGGGTCCACTCGGTGAACCCGACCTGCGCGACCAGCAGCGGGTCCACCCAGCGGCTCTCCTTCGCGCGCGGCGCATCGACGAACGGCGACTCCGGGAGCAGCAGCCCGTCCAGGGCGGTGCGAATCGCGGTCAGGGTCTTCTGGTCGAACCCGGTCCCGACCTTGCCGGCGTACTTGAGCACACCCTCGTCGTAGTACCCCACGAGCAGGGCACCGAAGCCGGTGCGGGCAGCGGCGGCGGACTCGGTGAACCCGCCGATGACGAACTCCTGCTCGCGCACGCACTTCAGCTTCAGCCAGTGCGACGAGCGCCGGCCGGGCTCGTACTTCGACCCGGCCCGCTTGGCGATCAGGCCCTCCCAGCCCTCCGCGCAGGCCTGGCTGAGCAGCGCGGCGCCGTCACCCTCGCGCTCCTCCGACAGGCGCAGCGGCTCCACGTAGGTGATCGCCTCGGCCAGCACCCGGCGCCGGGCGTGCAGCGGCAGCTGCGTCAGATCCTGGCCGGCGAAGGTGAGCAGGTCGAAGGCGTAGAAGACCACCGGCACCCCGATCGCGAGCGAGCGCCTCACGTCGTTGATGCCGAGCCGGGCCTGCAGCAGCCCGAAGCTGGTGGCCTCGCCGTCGAAGGCGACGACCTCTCCGTCGACGACCAGGTTGGCGCGGAGCCGCGACGTTCAGGGCCGCCACGATCTCGGGGAACGTCGCGCTGTTGTCCCGCTGGATCCGGGAGTAGCAGCCGGGTCGACTTGGCACCCGTCACCGCGATCAGGCGGACGCCGTCGAGCTTGCGCTCGTAGCACCAGTCATCGCCCGGCGGCGGACGGTCCGCGGGCGAGGCGAGCATCGGGACCACGAAACCCGGATTGGCCGGCCGGAGCAGCTCCGACTCGGCGGGCGTCAGCAGGCGCGTGAGCAGCGGGTCCACGCGCAGCTCAGGTCAGCTTCGGCAGTTGTTGCCCGGCTCCCAGCAGCGCACGGAACGGGTCACCGCGATCGGCGATTCGGTCCAGCACGGTACGGATCGTAAAGGTGTCCGACCGGAGGGCGGGATCGTCGAGCTCGTCCCACTCGATCGGCACCGACACCGGAGCGCCCGCCGAGGGTCGCGGACTGTAGGGCGCGACGAGCGTCTTGTTGATCGCGTTCTGCGTGTAGTCCAGGCGGGCCAGCCCCCCGCGCTCCTCCTTCTCCCACTTCCAGCTGACCAGTTCCGGGACCACCGCTCCCACCGAGCGGGACACCTTTTCCACCCACGCCCGCGTCTCGTCGAACGACGGGCCGGGAGTGATCGGAATCCAGATCTGGATGCCCCGACGCCCCGTCAGTTTCGGCCGCGCCAGCACGTGCAGATGTTCCAGCGCCGTGCGATGCAGCCGGGCCAGGGTGAGCAGCTCATCCCAGCTCGTTGAGGGCCCGGGGTCGAGGTCGATCAGCGCGTAGGTGGGCCGGTGCATGGCCTCGGTGCGCGAGGTCCACGGATGCCACTCCAGGGCGCCGAAGTTGGCCGCCCACACCAATGTGGCCGGTTCGTCGACGACGACGTAGGTCGTGGTCTCCCCCGGGTCGGCCTCCGGGTTGTCCCACCGGGCGATCCACCCCGGCGCGTGCGTGGGCAGCTGCTTGTGCCAGAACCCCTTCTTGTGGGCTCCGTCCGGATAGCGGTGCATGTTCAGCGCCCGCCCCTGCAGATAGGGCAGCAGGGTCGGGGCGATGCAGGCCGTGTAGCGCAGCAGGTCGCGCTTGGTCACGGGCGGTTCACCGTCGCGCCCGGGGAACAGGTCCTTGTCGAGGTTAGTCACCTTGAGCCGGCGCCCGAACACCTCCCACGACCCGCCCTTGCCCAGGTTGTCCAGCGCCGCGAGTTCGTCCTCGGAGGGACCCGCCACGGGCTCAGGTTTCAGAGCGACCGCGGCCTCCGCGGCCGGCCGGTCGGAGTGCCAGGCCAGGTCGGGGGCGGCCTGAACTTCGTCGTTGGTGCGGCCGGAAAGTACCGAGCGCGGGTGCTCCTCGGGGTTCCACCCGGGCACCGCGTGCTCGTCGCGCTTGTGCAACAGCAGCCAGTCCTCCTTGCCCTGGGGCTTGCCTTTGCCGTCACGGCGGACCAAAACCAATCGCCCGCGCAGCTTCTCCCCGTACATCTCCGCGTGCAGTTCTCCGTTGGCCACTGCTGCGGCGGGGTCGTCGGTGCCGTGGGGCTCCCACTCGCCGGTGTCCCAGACGATGACGTCGCCGCCGCCGTACTCCCCGGCCGGGATGACGCCCTCGAAATCGATGTACTCGATCGGGTGGTCCTCGACGTGCACGGCCATCCGTCGCGCTTTCGGGTCGAGGGTCGGCCCCTTCGGCACGGCCCAGCTCACCAAGGCGCCGTCGATCTCGAAGCGGACGTCGTAGTGCAGCCGGCTGGCCCGATGGCGCTGCACGACGAAGCGCGGCCGCGTGCCGGCGGGCCGCTCCTCGCCACCCGCCGGCTCGGGGGTCCGCCCGAAGTCGCGCTTGCGGTGGTACTCGGCGAGCGCGTCGCGCCGGGGCCCTCGCCAGTCTTCGTCGCCGCACTCTTCGCGGCGCAGTCTTCTTCGCCGCAGTCTTCTTCGGCGCAGTCTTCTTCGCCGCGGCCTTCTTGGCCGGCTTCTTCGTGGCGGTCACCTGGAGACACTTCCCATTAGGCCGGGAGCAATGCCGCCTCGGGCTCGCTCACCGCTGCGTCCAAGGACAGGACTCCTGTTCGTACAGCTGCGCCTCGCCGACCGCGAGCCGCCGCAGCACGTCGTACATCGTGTGCTCGCGCAGCGCTTCCGCCCGGGCGGGGAGGTCGAAGGAGAAGTGGGAGCTACCTCGCTCCCCCGGGTTCAGCGCGGCCCCGGCCTCGGCCAGCAAACCGCGCATCACCACGTTGTCCCCCAGCACCTCGCCCTCGAACCGCTGCAGCCCGGCCTCGATCGCCTCCAGCACCAAGGCGTCGAGGAGGAGCCGCCCGATGCCCCGTCCCTGGTACTCGTCGACCACGACGAGAGCGACCTCGGCCGCGTGGGGGTCATCGAGGCGCACGTACCGGGCGACGCCCACCAACGAGTCGCGGTCGCCCTCACAGGCCAGCGCCACCCAGGCGAAGTTGTCGCGGTAGTCGACCTCGGTCAACCGGGCGAGCATGGTGTCGGTGAGCCCATTCATGGGCGCAAAGAAGCGCCGATAGCGGCTACGCGGGGAGAGCCGCTCGAACGCCTCGGCGAGGCGAACCTTGTCCTCGGGCCGGACCGGACGGATCACCAGGTGCCCGCCGTCAGGCAGGTCCACCTCGGCGCAGCGCGCGGCGATCGCGGCAGCCCACTCTGCGCTCGGCGCGTCCACGCCTGCGAGCGTACGCCTACCAGGTGGCCACGATCGGCCCGACGTTGCGGGATGAAAGGGTGGAAGGGTTCGCCGACGCGGGAGGACCCATGGCCCCGATCACCGCCGCCGACCTCACGGTCGACGCCGAGCTGTACGCGTTCCTGACCCAGGAGGTCCTGCCCGAGGTCGACGTCGCACCTGACGTGTTCTTCGCCGGGCTGTCCGACGCGGTCCACACCCTCGGCCCGCGCAACCGTGAGCTGCTCGCGGTCCGGGACCGGATGCAGGCCGCGATCGACGACTGGCACCGCTCGCACGGCGGCCCGGGGACGCCGGCGGAGTACAAGGCGTTCCTCACCGACCTCGGCTACCTGGTCCCGACCGGCCCGGACTTCACGATCAGCACCGCCAACGTGGACCCGGAGATCGCCTCGATCAACGGCCCGCAGCTGGTGGTGCCGGTGACCAACGCCCGCTACGCGCTGAACGCCGTCAACGCCCGCTGGGGCTCGCTCTACGACGCGCTCTACGGCACCGACGCGCTCGGTGACTCCCCGCCGCCCGGGCCGTACGACCCGGACCGCGGCAAGCACGTCATCGCGTGGGCCCGGGCCTTCCTCGACGACGTGGTCCCGCTCGCGGCCGGTTCGCACGCGGCGGCGACGGCTACGCGGTCGTCGACGGCGCCCTGGCGGTGACGCTGGACGACGGAAGCACGGTCGGCCTGCGCTCCGCCGAGGCGTTCGCCGGTCATGCCGGCGACGCCGCCGCCCCGTCAGCGGTCCTGCTGCGCAACCACGGCCTGGGCATCGAGATCCGCATCGACCGCGCCCACTCCGTCGGTGCGACCGACCCAGCCGGCGTCGCCGACGTCGTGCTCGAGTCGGCGATCACCGCGATCATGGACTTCGAGGACTCGGTCGCCTGCGTCGACGCCGCCGACAAGGTCGCGGCCTACCGCAACTGGCTCGGGCTGATGCAGGGCACGCTGTCCGCCTCGGTCGCCAAGGGCGGCTCGACGTTCGTGCGCACGCATCGAGGCCGATCGCTCGTACACCGCCGCGGACGGCTCGCCGCTGCGGGTGCGAGCCCGTTCGCTGCTGCTGGTCCGCAACGTCGGGCACCTGATGACCACGTCTGCGGTCCTCGACCGCGACGGCCAGCCAGATCGCCGAGGGCATCCTCGACGCGTTCGTGATCGGCGCCTGCGCGCTCCACGACCTGGCCCGGGATCAGGCGGACCGCAACTCCCCCGCCGGCTCGGTCTACATGGTCAAGCCGAAGATGCACGGCCCGGACGAGGTCGCGCTGACCAGCGCTCTGTTCGGCGCGGTCGAGCAGACCCTCGGCGCTGCCGGCGAACACCTTGAAGATCGGGATCATGGACGAGGAGCGGCGCACCACCGTCAACCTCGCCGAGTGCATCCGCGCCGCGGCCGCGCGCGTCGTGTTCATCAACACCGGCTTCCTCGACCGCACCGGCGACGAGATCCACACCTCGATGCAGGCCGGCCCGATCGTGCGCAAGACCGACATGAAGGCCACCACGTGGATCAAGGCCTACGAGGACTGGAACGTCGACGTCGGGCTGCGCTGCGGCCTGGCCGGGCGGGCCCAGATCGGCAAGGGCATGTGGGCGGCGCCCGACCTGATGGCCGACATGCTGGAGCAGAAGATCGGCCACCCGCGGGCGGGCGCCAACTGCGCCTGGGTGCCGTCCCCGACCGCAGCGACGCTGCACGCGACGCACTACCACCGGGTCGACGTGACGGCTCGTCAGGACGAACTGGCCGGGCAGACCCGTTCCTCGCTCGACCAGCTGCTGGAGATCCCGCTGGCGCCCGTCGGCCGACTGGCCCGCCGAGGACCGCAAGGCCGAGATCGAGAACAACGCCCAGGGCATCCTCGGCTACGTGGTGCGCTGGGTCGACCAGGGCGTCGGCTGCTCGAAGGTGCCCGACATCCACGACGTCGGGCTGATGGAGGACCGGGCCACCTGCCGCATCTCCTCGCAGCACCTGGCCAACTGGCTGCTGCACGGCGTCGTCACGGCCGAGGAGGTCGAGGACGCGCTGCGCCGCATGGCCGTCGTGGTCGACGCGCCAGAACGCCGGCGACCCGCTCTACACCCCGATGGCGCCGGGCTTCGACGGCCCGGCGTTCCGGGCGGCGCACGACCTCGTCTTCACAGGGCACCGAGTCTCCGTCCGGCTACACCGAACCGATCCTGCACGCCCTGCGGGCGGAAGCGAAGGGAACCTGCATGACCAACGGCATCAACCTGGCCCAGGCCCGCACGATCATCGCCACCGCGCTGCAGTTCGGCACCGACAAGGGCTTCAAGCCGCTGACCGTCGTCGTCCTCGATGCCGGCGGCAACGTGGTCGCCGCCGAGCGGTCGGACGGCTCCCCCAACAAGCGCTTCGAGATCGCCCACGGCAAGGCCTTCGGCGCGATCTCGATCGGCATGGGCTCCCGGGCCCTGATGGCCCGCGCCGAGCAGCAGCCCTACTTCGTCGCGGCCGCCGGTGCCGCGATCGGCGGCGCGCTGGTGCCGGTGCCGGGCGGCGTGCTGATCCAGGACGGCGGCGCGACCGTCGGCGCCGTCGGCATCTCCGGCGACACCTCGGACAACGACGAGGCCGCCGCGGTGGCCGGCATCGAAGCCGTCGGCCTCACCGCCAACACCGGCTGAGCCTCGGCCCACGGACACACTGCGCCGATAGTGGAGTTATCAACCGGTGGGCGCTCGGAAACAGGTTCTCAACTCCACTATCGGCGCAATTCAGTCGAGAATCGTGCCCGGGTTCAGGATGCCCAGGGGGTCGAGGGCGTTCTTGATGGCGCGGGTGACGTCGAGGACGTCCTGGCCGACCTGATTGCCGAGCCAGGGACGCTTGAGGCGGCCGACGCCGTGCTCGCCGGTGATGGTGCCGCCGAGGGTGATCGCCAGGTCCATGATCTCGCCGAAGGCGAGCAGGGCGCGGCGCTCGGAGTCCGGCTCCTCGGGATCGATGACGATCAGCGGGTGCGTGTTGCCGTCGCCCGCGTGCGCGATCAGCGCGATCACCACCGCGCGCTCGGCGGCGATCGCCTCCACGCCCGCGACCAGGTCGGGCAGGCGCGGCACCGGGACGCCGACGTCCTCCAGCAGCAGCCGGCCGCGCCGCTCCACGGCCGGGATCACGGCCCGGCGGGCGGCGACGAACATCTCGCCCTCGACCTCGTCGTCGGTGTCGAAGACCTCGGAGGCCCCGTGCTCGTGACAGGCGTCGAGCAGGACCTTGATCTCCCGGGCGTCCTGCGCGTCGGACTTCGCGACCACGATCGCGGCGGCCGAGCGGTCCAGGCCCATCTTCATCATGTCCTCGACCGCGTTGATCGAGGCGTTGTCCATGTACTCCAGCATCGAGGGGCGCATGGTCGACGTGATCTGCAGGATCGCGGCGGTGGCGGCGCGGGTCTCCTGGAACGTGGCGACCAGGGTGTGGGCCGGCGGCTGCGGCGGCATCAGGCGCAGCGTCACCTCGGTGATGACCCCGAGGATCCCTTCGCTGCCGACGAACAGCTTGGTGAGCGACAGCCCGGCAACATCCTTGACCCGCGGGCCACCCAGGCGGAGCACCCGGCCGTCGGCGAGCACGACCTCCATGCCGAGCACGTAATCGGTGGTGACGCCGTACTTGACGCAGCACAGCCCGCCGGCGTTGGTGGCGACGTTGCCGCCGATCGAGCAGATCTCGAACGAGGACGGGTCCGGCGGGTACCAGAGCCCGGCCTCGGCGACGGCCTTCTTCACCTCGGCGTTGAACAGCCCCGGCTGCGCGACCGCGATCCGGGTGATGGGGTCGACGCTGATCTCGCGCATCCGCTCGGTGGACACCACGATCCCGCGGGCCAGCCCGCCGGCCCCGCCGGACAGGCCGCTGCCGGCGCCGCGCGGCACGACCGGGATCCGGTGGGCGGTGGCCCAGCGCATCGCGATCTGGACGTGCTCGGTGGACTCGGCCCGGACCGCGGCCAGCGGCGGCGCCGCGTCGGGGTCCAGCGCGCGGTCCCAGCGGTACTTCTCCAGCCCGTCCGGGTCGGTCAGCACGACCCCCGGCGGCAGTGCCGCGGTCAGTTCGGCCAGTGCTGCGTTCACGTCCTCGCCCACGCCTGCAGACTCTCACAACACTGGGAGGCGACGAAGGTCGTCGGGGCGCGTAATCTCAAGATCGTGGAGCCGGGTTCCCGCAGGCAGGCGACGGTCCGTCACATCGTCGGACCGGACGACACTGCGGCCGCGGTCGGCTCCGGGACCGTGGAGGTGCTGGCCACCCCGCGCCTCCTCGCCCTGATGGAGGCGGCCACCGTCGAGGCCGGGGCCGCCGAAATGGCCCCCGGGCAGACCACGGTCGGCATGCGGGTGCAGATCGAGCACATGCGCCCCAGCCCGGTCGGCGCCGAGGTCATCGTCCACGCGCGCCTGGCGGACGTGGACGGCCGCCAGATGCGCTTCGAGGTCGCCGCCGAGCACGCCGACGGCACCCTGGTGGCCAGCGGCCAGGTCACCCGCGCCGTGGTCGACGCGGACAAGTTCATGTCCCGCGCCGCCGGCAGCTGACGCCACGCCGCATCTTGGGGCGTCGATGCGCCCTATGAAGCCTCGCGAAAGGGCGGAACGGCGCCCCAGGATGCGGCGTGTTCAGGAGCCCGCGGAGCTCAGCAGCATCAGGCCGAGGTGGGAGTCGACCTCCGCGCGCACCGCGTGCGGAACCCCGGCATCCAGGTGCAGGAAGTCCCCGGGCCGCAGGACGGTGTCCTCGCCGGCAACGGTCACGGTGAGTTCGCCGTCGAGCGCCTGCATCAGCAGCGGGTGCTTCGGCGTGCGGTGTTCGGTGAGCTCGGCGCCGGCCGCGAAGCCCAGCACGACGATCCGGACGCCGTCCGCGTCGAGGACCGTGTGGCCGTGTGGCTTTGCCGGGCTCGATCGGCACCAGCGACGCCACGGCGGGAAGACTGGTCACCTGGTCATCGGCCATGACAGCCACCGTAGGGCGCGCCGCTCCCGGCTCAGACCGGGGCCCACGCGGCGATGCCGGCTTCGTTGTGGGGCGAGCGCCACCGGCGGCCTTCCCCGACCCGAACGACGTCGCCGAGCCAGTACGTCTCGTCCGGGCTGAAGCCGGCCATCACGGTGGCGCGGCCGTCACCGAGTGCCAGCGCGCGCGTGGCCGCGGACAGGTATCCGGCAACCGTGAGGTGGACCCCGTCCCACTCCTGCGAGACGGACCGCCAGTCGGGCATGGCCCAGGCGCCGTCGCGGCCGGTCGTGCGTGCCCAGTCGCCGCGCTTCGACCTACTGACGTCGAGCGGGTGCGCGAGCACCAGCTCCACCCAGGCCGCGGAGCTCTCGATCTCGTACACGCGCGCCGCAGAATCGACCTCCACGGACCACACCAGGGCTTCCTCGAAGTCGCCGGAGCACTCCTCGACCAGCACCAGGCCGACGCCGGCAGCCCGGCCAACGCCCGCGAGCTCGGCCACACCGCCTGCAGAGGCGTGGACCACCAGTCGGAGCTCCCGTCCTGGAGCGGGTCCACCGACAACGGCCGGGCCCGTTCCTCCCGGCGCACAAGATCTGCCCGCAGGTTGGGCAGTGCCTGCGGGTCGTGGACCGGAGTCGTCACCTCGCGGTCACCCCAGATAAAGGCGCGCCCGAACTGCGTCTCGAGCTCCAGACCGGTGAACCACCACTGCGCCGCCGGCGAGGAGACCAGCGCACCGGCGATCGGCGCCAGGGCGGCAAGCACCTCCTCCGTCGCCAGCAGGCCCTCGTACTCCCACGGCGGCTGCCAGTACATGGCGTCCTGCACCGCCCGGCGGAGCGGCTCGATGAGCAGGGCTTCGTCCTCGACGCGCGCAAGGCCGTCGAGATCCACCTCGCGCAGGCCGGCCGCGAGCGCGGCGGCGGCTTCTGGCTCGTGCGGCAGGACGATCGCGCGGGGCCAGCACTCGGTGTTGTCGCCGCCGAGGGATGACGCGTAGGCGCACATCGCGCGGCCCCGGGGGCCGGCGAGCAGCGCAGCGGCGCGGTCGGCGGCAGTCACCCCGGAAGTGTGGGACCTCTGCCCGTCGCGCGCATCCGAGTTCCACCAGCACTCCGGCGGGCCGGTCGGGCTATCGCAGGACGCGGATAGCCCGCCCCGCTTCCACAGTCGGGCATCTTGGGCGGCGTTCCGCCCTTTCCCCAGCGCTAATGGGCCACCACGCGCCCCAAGTTGCGTCAGTGGGACGGGAGGCGGACCCGCTGCCGGTGCCGACGAAGGAGTCCAGGCCGCGCAGGATGTCCTCGACGCGGGCCTTGGCGTCGCCGAAGAGCATCTGGGTGTTCTCCTTGAAGAACAGCGGGTTCTGCACCCCGGCGTAGCCGGTGGCCATCGAGCGCTTGAACACGATGACGTTGCTGGACTCCCACACGTGCAGCACCGGCATGCCGGCGATCGGGCTGGTCGGGTCGTCGATCGCGGCCGGGTTGACCGTGTCGTTGGCGCCGATGACGAGCACGACGGACGTCGAGGGGAAGTCGTCGTTGATCTCGTCCATCTCCAGGACGATGTCGTAGGGCACCTTGGCCTCGGCCAGCAGCACGTTCATGTGCCCGGGCAGGCGGCCGGCGACGGGGTGGATGCCGAAGCGGACCTCGACGCCGCGCTCGCGCAGCTTCTTCGTCAGTTCGGCGACCGCGTGCTGGGCCTGCGCGGTGGCCATGCCGTAGCCGGGGGTGATGATCACCGAGGCGGCGTCGGCGAGCAGTTCGGCGGCGCCGTCGGCGTTGATCTCGCGGTGCTCGCCGTACTCGGTGTCGTCCCCGGTCGGGGCCTCGAGGCCGAAGCCGCCGGCGATGACGGAGATGAACGAGCGGTTCATCGCCTTGCACATGATGTAGCTCAGGTAGGCACCGGAGGAGCCGACCAGCGCGCCGGTGGTGATCAGCAGGTTGTTCGAGAGCAGGAAGCCCGCGGCGGCCGCGGCCCAGCCGGAGTAGCTGTTCAGCATCGACACCACGACGGGCATGTCGCCGCCGCCGATCGAGGCGACCAGGTGCACGCCGAGCACGAGCGCGACGACGGTGACCGCGATCAGCAGCCCCAGCGAAGGCTCGACGGTGAAGAAGATCGTCAGCACCGCGAAGGCGGCGAGCATGCCGAGGTTGAGGTAGTTGCGCCCCGGCAGCATCAGCGGCGCCGACTTGATCTTCGCCGAGAGCTTCAGGTACGCCACGATCGAGCCGGTGAAGGTGACCGCACCGATGAAGACGCCGATCACGACCTCGGCGTGGTGGATGTCCAGCAGCGAACCGGTGTAGTCGCGTCTGGGTCGGGTCGTCCTCGACCTCGTAGTAGCCGTTCCAGCCGACCAGCACCGCGGCCAGACCGACGAAGCTGTGCAGCAGCGCGATCAGCTCGGGCATGCCGGTCATCTCCACGACCTTGGCCCGCCACAGCCCGATCGCCGCGCCGATGACGACGGCGACCGCCATCAGCATGCCGCCGGTGGAGTCGATGTCCTCCGCCGCGAGCGCGATCACCGCGGCCAGCGCGATCGCCATGCCGGCGATGCCGTAGACGATGCCCTGGCGCGCGGTCTCGTGCCGGGACAGCCCGGCCAGGGACAGGATGAACAGCAGCGCCGCGACGATGTACGCGGCGTGCGCAACGGATTCGGCGTCCATCGCCTGAGCTCAGCCCTTCGAGAACATGCCGAGCATGCGGCGGGTCACGGCGAAGCCGCCGAAGACGTTGATGGACGCGAGCAGGATCGCGATGAACGACAGCGTCCGGATCGTGGTGTCGTCGTGCGCGATCTGCAGCAGCGCGCCGACCACGATGATCCCGGAGATCGCGTTGGTCACCGACATCAGCGGCGTGTGCAGCGCGTGGTGCACCTTGCCGATGACGTAGTAGCCGATCACGATCGAGAGCATCAGCACCGTGAAGTGCTCCGGGATCGGCTGCGGGGCGAAGGCGTTGACGAAGAACAGCGCCGCGACGCCGATGCCGACGATCACGAACTGCATCAGCGGCGACATCTTCTTCGCCACCGGCACCACCCGCTCCGCGGCCGGCTTGACGGCGGGGGCGGCAGAGACCTGCACCGGCGGCGGCGGCCACATCGACTGCCCGTCGCGCACCACGGTGATGCCGCGCTGCACGACGTCCTCCAGGTCCAGCACGAGCGTGCCGTCCTTCTCCGGGGTGAGCAGCTTCATCAGGTTGACCAGGTTCTGCCCGTACAGCTGCGAGGCCTGCGCGGGCAGGCGCCCCGGCAGATCGGTGTACCCGATCAGCGTCACGCCGTTGGAGGTGATCACGACCTCGCCGGCCTTGGTCCCGGCGACGTTGCCGCCCTGCGCCGCGGCCATGTCGACGACCACGCTGCCCGGCTTCATGGAGGCGACGTCCTCGGCGGTGATCAGCTTCGGCGCCGGGCGGCCGGGAATCAGCGCGGTGGTGATGATGATGTCGACGTCGGCGGCCTGCTCGGAGTAGATCTCCGCGGCCCGGCGGTTGTAGTCCTCGGTGGTCGCCGTGGCGTACCCGGTGCCGGACTGCTCCTGTTCGACGTCGACCAGCAGGTACTCCCCGCCCAGGGACTTCACCTGGTCGGCGACCTCGGGGCGCGGGTCGGTGGCGCGCACGATCGCGCCCATCGACGAGGCGGCGCCGATCGCCGCGAGTCCCGCGACGCCGGCGCCGGCCACCAGCACCTTGGCCGGCGGCACCTTCCCGGCTGCCGTCACCTGCCCGGTGAAGAAGCGCCCGAACACGTGCGCGGCCTCGATCACGGCGCGGTAGCCGGCGATGTTGGCCATCGAGGACAGCACGTCCATCGACTGGGCCCGGGAGATGCGCGGCACCGCGTCGAGCGCGAGCGCGGTGATGGGACGGGCGGCGAGCGCCTCGACCAGGTCGGGGCTGAGACCGGGCGCGAGCAGCGAGACGAGCGTGCCGCCGTCGCGCAGCATCGCGATCTCCTCGGCCTCCGGCGCGCGGACCGCGAACACGATCTCCGCCCCCCAGGCGGCCTTGGTGTCGCCGACCTCGGCACCCGCCTCGGTGTAGGCCTCGTCGGTGAACCCGGCTGCGGTTCCCGCGCCGGATTCGACCAGCACGCGGTACCCGAGCCCGGTCAACTGGCGGACGGTCGGCGGCGTCGCCGCGACACGGGTCTCCCCGTGCGCCGCGTGACTGACCACGCCGATCAGGGCGCCTTCGGCCATCGATCCTCCGCATCTGTGGGGCTAGAGGTCCTGGCAGCACCCTATTTGCGCAGCCTGCGCGCGCACGCGGCGGCCACGCGTCAGCGTCGACCGGGGAGAATTGACCGGTGCGCGTCGCCGTCCTCTCCGACACCCACGCGCCGCGGCGCTGGAAGGGCTGCCCCCCGCGGGTGGCCGACCGGCTACGCGGCGCGGACCTGATCCTGCACGCGGGCGACGTCTGCACCCCCGACGTGCTGGACGAACTGTCGCGGGTACGCCAAGGTGTACGTCGTTCGGGGGAACAACGACGGGCCTGACGTCGCCGCCTGGGGTGCCCCGGACACGCTCGAGCTGGACCTGGGAGGCGTCCAGGTGGCGATGATCCACGACGCCGGCTCGGCCACGGGCCGGGTCCGACGGATGCGTCGCCGCTTCCCCGATGCCGACCTGGTCGTCTACGGGCACTCGCATATCCCGATGGACCTCACCGAGGAAGGCCTGCGGATCTTCAATCCCGGTTCGCCCACCGACAAGCGGCGTCAGCCCCACGGCACGATGGGCGTCCTGGAGCTGGCCGAGGGCCGGATCGTCTCGGCGCACATCCTCCCCGTCACGGGCTGAGCTGACGGAGCGTCAGGCAGCGCCCAGCCAGTCGTCCCAGCCATCGTCGCGCCCCCGCCAGCCGGAAAGTCCGGTCACCAGCTCGGCCTCGGTCATCAGCGCGGTGTCGAAGGCCTCCCGGAGCTCAGCCGGGTCCCGCTCGGTGCCCGTGATGACCAGGCGGGTGGAGGGCGGGCCCACCCAGGCGCCGAGGTCGCCCACCGAGAGCTGTCCGCCCGCGCCGTCCCAGACGAACTTCATCCCGGACCGGGTGGGCAGCCAGAAGTAGCCACGGGCCCGCAGCGGCCCGCTGCCCAGGCGCTCCATCTGGTCGAGCAGACGCTGCGGGTGGAACGGCCGCCAGGACTGCAGGTCCACCGTCCACACGCCGCAGTCGGCCTCGGCCCCGGTGGGCCGGGCCCGGCCGTGGTCGCCGCGACCGATCCAGGAGAACGGCGTCGCGAAGGCGAGCACGTCGTCCGGCCGTACCTCGTGCAGACCGACGCGCTTCGGCTCGCCGCCGACCAGGTGGTCGAGCAGCACGGCCGCGCGGTCCTCCAGGTCTGCGGACAGCGCGATCACGTCGGCGCTCTCCACCTGGCGGGCCAGTGCCTCCCCCACCGAGCGGCGGTCCTCCGCGGTGAAGGCGAGGTCCCGTTCGGCCAGCAGGTCGTCCCCGAGCAGGTCCCACTCGAAGCGGCGGGCGTCGACGGCGGTCACGGTGGCGCGGATCCGCACTCCGTCCCCGCGCAGGCGGGCCAGCGCGTGCACCGCCGGCACAGGATCGGCAGTGGCGGGCAGCACCAGCACGATCGCAGCCGGCCCCTCTGCCGCGACCCGGACCACGGTGGGCACGATGTCCGCCCGCAGCGCGCAGGACAGGCAGGTGTGCTCCAGCGGGACGCCGACGTCCTCCCGCACCCGGTCCGCGCGGGTGACCACCCGGCGCAGTCGATGCTCCGCGGCGTGAATCTCGTGGCGCACGACCGTCAGATCGGCGACGTCGCAGAGCAGTCCGCTCGCGATCACCTGCGGCAGCACGGGATCGATGGAGGACACGACGACGAGGGGAACCATGGGGCTGTCCTTTCGAGGAGTCATTCAGTTCTGCAGCGCGAGGCGGTCGACGTCGAAGCGCAGCCACCAGGGCAGGGCGGCGGCGTTGAGGTCGCCGGAGCGCAACCAGGCCACCAGGTCTGCGACGTCGCTGCGGGTGCGCAGGGGGCCGACGCGCACCGCTGCCCCGACCGGTCGGCGCTGCTCGTCGCACGGCTGCACCAGGACGATCGCCCCGCCGCCGCGACTGCGGCAGGTGAGCGTGCCCAACGTGCAACCGGCCGAGAGCAGCACCGCGTGCGGCGTGGCCCGGACCGCTGCGCGCAAGGCGGGCATCAGGGCCAACCCGGTGCCGCACGCATCCGCTTGGCACGCCACCACCGTGTAGCCCGCCGCATCCATCTTGGCTCCCTCGCTTATCGATAATGGTTATCATTATTGATAAGCGCGCAAAGATCAAGTCCGTCCGGATGTCAGGTTCGCCGCCGCTGCGCCGACAGCGAGTAGCCACTCCGCAGGGCGACGCCGATCCACAGCCGGATCCGTGGACCCTCGACCTCGCCGTGACGCGGACAGCGCGGGTCCAGCTGGTGCTCCCGCACGCCGGCGCGCTCCGACCAACCGTGGCCGCCGCCGTTCGAGACGGACCCAGAACTGACGGTTCGTCAGGCGTCGACGCGGTACAGCGACTGCATGCCGGCGACGATGTGATCGGCGACGTGGCAGTGGAACAACCAGGTGCCGACGGCGTCGGGAGTCATGTCCGCGACCACCATGCTGGCGGGGAGCAGGTTCACGACGTCCATGCGCATCCCGCTGACCAGCGCGGTGTTGCCGTGCCAGTGCGGGGTGTGCAGGTCGACCTCGGTGCCCATGGCCATGAGGTACCACCGCACCCGCTGTCCCGCTTTCATCGTGACCACCGGGCCCGTGCCGTAGAGATAGCCGTTGATGGTGTGCTTGAGGTTGGACTCGACGAACTCCTCGTCGTCGAGCTCGGGCCTGGCGCCTTTGATCCGCTTGAGGTTGTTCTCCAGCAGCGGGCTCGCGTTCTCGTCCGTGACCAGGAAGAGGGAGAACACCTCGCGGTCCACGTCGGAAGGGCTCCCGTCGTCGCGCGCCTTGCCCTCGGCGGTGACGACCAGAAAGCCGTTCAGCCCGGCGTAGACGTCGCCGACCTCGTCGCCGTGCCCGTGGTACATCCAGACCGCGGAGCTTCCGTCGTGCGGCCCCGGTCCGGCGCGCTCGGGGACCGACCAGCGGTAGGTGTACTCCTTCCCGGGGGCGACGGCGTCGTCCCCGTGATCCCCCGCCCCCGTTGCGTCGGCGTAACCGGCTCCCTCGTGGGCCTTCTCGTAGAAGACGCCGTGCGGGTGGATCGACGTCGGGAACGAGCAGTTGTTGCGGAACACGACGGTGATCGTGTCCCCGACCTCCGCGCGGATCACCGGGCCCAGATAGCCGAGATAGGTCTCCGACTCGGGACGCTCCTGCGGGGTGTTGAAGCTCGCGTCCGAGTGCCCCTGGTAGAGGCACTTGGTGAACGTCGGGCCGATCAGGGCGTTGCTCTTGAGGGCGAAGAGTGCCTCGTCGTCGGTGAAGGCCTTGCCGGTGATGTCGTTGCGCCCGCGCGGCGCGTAGTTCCAGGTCGCCTGCTCCGCGGCGATGTAGTACGTGCGCTCGACGCCGTCGCCCGCCGAGTTCGATGACGCGCCGGTCGCCTCTTCCTCGTCGTCCCCGCTGCAGGCGGCCAGCGCCAGGGCGAGCGCGAGGGCGGATGCGACCGCGGTGAACCGACGCAGCATGGCTGCTCCCAGGGCTGAGCTCGAACGGGGGCGGCGGGCGATTCGCGTCGCAGCTTAGGCCAGCCTCACCTCAGCCGTCGAGCAGAGCGAGCGCGTCGACGCGGTTCAGCCCACCGGCCCGCAGGAGGTCGTAGACGACCGACCGGACCTGCGCGATCAGCACCAGGACGGCCATGCCGGCGTCCGGTTGCTGCGCGCCGCGCGCGGTGGCGTACGCGTCGACCAGCAACCGACGGCTCTCCCGGGGATCGGTGGGTTCGGTCAGCTGCCGGCCGACCGAGCGCGACGCCCCGGCCAGCGCGGCGACGGCATCGGCCAGCTCGGGCGGGAAGTTCTGCTCCGTCCTCAGCAGGACGGTCGCCCGCCGGGCCAGCACCCGGCTGTTGCGGACGGCGTAGTCCAACTGCGGCGCGGCGTCGGTGTACGCGCCGAACCGGTCGCGGGTGCGCCAGCGGACGGGGGCGAAGCGGGCGAGCTCCTCACTCGTCGCGACCGCGGTGGTCATCGACGCGACCAGCCGGTCCATGCCGCGCAGCCGCGTGAGCGATTCGCGGCCCGCGTCGAGGTCCCGCGCCCGCAGCGCCGCCGCGACCTGCTCGAGCCCGCCGGCCAGACCGTCGGTCACCGGAAGAGTGGCGCGCTTCGCGACGGCAAGCGGGTTCAGCGGCAGCAGGAACAGCCCGATGACGATGCCGACGGCGCCCCCGATCAGCGCATCGCGGAAGCGGTCGACGCCGCCGAGCGAGCCGTCGGCCGGCACCAGGGTGGCGACCAGAACGCTGGAGGTCGCAGCCTGGATGACCAGTAGCTGGCCGCCGTCGAGCAGCACGGCCGCGGACATCGCGAGCGCCACCACGAGGACGAGTTGCGCGGTGCCGCTGCCGATCTGGGCGATCAGCAGGTCCGCGACCCCGACGCCGAGCGCGACGCCGAGGACGAGCTCCAAGGTCCGCCGCAGCCGCTGTCCGAGCGCGGCTCCGAGGGAGATGACCGCGGCGATCGGCGCGAAGAAGGGTGGGTCCGAATCGTCGCTGATCCGGTTCGCCAGATACCAGGCGATCCCGGCCGCGAGGGCAGCCTGCGCGATCAGCGGGGCTGCCGTCCGCAGCCGGCCCAGCCGGGTCCGCAGGTCCGCCCGGGAGCGCGCGGCAACGTCCTCCAGCAACTCCTCGCCGCGGCGGCGGATCTCCGCAGCCTCCCGCGGTACCCGCGGGAGCGGTCCGGTGACGTCGCGAGGATCCACGCGGCCATGATCCCGCGCCCGTCAGGTCCGGCCCTCCACCTCCTGGGCCCGGCGCAGCGCGGCGTCTTCGACCGGTCCGCGCGACTCCCGGTCGGCGTGCCGCCTCGGGTGCCCGGCGGCGGCCTCGGCCAGGAGTCCGACCTTCACCATCGCGGCGGGCGGCGGTCGCCGGCGGGGCGCATCACGAGCGGGTGGTCGCCCAGCCCGCGCCGGCGCAGCCATCGCCCGGTGTCCCGACGGCACCGCTCAGGACGGCCGGTGAGGAAGAGCAGGTCGTGCCGCCTCGAGAACTCCCGGGCCAGATCCAGGCCCCTCGTGCGGCGGATCCGCCGGCGCGGCCGCGAAGAAGGCGTCCCAGTTCTTGGGCCGGCCCTCCGGATGGTGCAACCGGTGCCGGAGGTCGGCGAGCACGCCGGTTCGCGTCCCACCTACCCACCGGTTCCCGTCGCATGTGGCCGCATCCTGCGGTAGGCATGACCCATGCGCATCCTGATTGTGGCCATCGTGCTGGTCCTCGTGGTCTCCTTCCTCGTGCACAACTGGAGCCGGCGGGGCTAGTCGAAAGTTCGGCCGGGCATGCCCCGTTCACCTTGACCCGGCACGATGCGCGCATGAACACCGTGCAGCTCGAGGTTGACGGGCCGGTCGCCATCGTCGCGATCAACCGGCCCCAGGTGCGGAACGCGGTCAATCCGCAGACCGCCGCCGAACTGCGGACCGCGTTCGAATGGGTGGCGACCGACGACTCGGTGAAGGCGGCGGTGCTGACCGGGCGCGATGGCGCGTTCTGCGCCGGCTACGACCTGAGGGCCTTCTCCGAGGCTGGAATGGACTACTCCTCGCTCGATCTCCTCGGCCCCGGGCAGCCCGGCCCGATGGGACCGAGCCGGATCACCCCGCCCAAGCCGACGATCGCCGCAGTCGAGGGCCACGCCGTCGCCGGCGGCCTGGAGCTGGCGATCTGGTGCGACCTGCGGGTGGTCGCGGAGGACGCGATCTTCGGCGTCTTCTGCCGGCGTTGGGGCGTGCCGCTGATCGACGGCGGAACCGTGCGCCTGCCGCGGCTGATCGGGCAGAGCCACGCGCTGGACATGATCCTGACCGGTCGCCCGGTGGCGGCCGACGAGGCCCTGCGGATGGGCCTGGCCAACCGGGTGGTGCCGTCCGGGCAGACCTTGGCCGCGGCGGTCGAACTGGCACGTCAGATCGCGGACTTCCCGCAGACCTGCATGCTCGCGGACCGGGCCTCGACCTACGCCCAGGACGGGCTGGACCAGGCGGCGGCGCTGGAGGAGGAGGCCCGCGGCGGCCTCGACGTGCTGCGCAGCGGAGAGAGCGTGAGCGGCGCCGGCAAGTTCGCCGGCGGTGCCGGGCGCCACGGGTCTTTCGGCCAGTAGGTGGGGTAACGGCCGTCGGTCCTCGGTGTCGCCCGGCATCCCCGCGCGGGGCGGTTCTGGTGATGGGCCTAGTGGGCCTCGTGCAGGGCGGCGTCGACCTCGAACGCGGCGGCCTCCCGGCGGAGCCGTAGTGCTTCGCGCCGGTACATCGCGGACAGACCCGGCGCGCGCCGGGCCCGGTGCTCGCACGCCATCGCCATCGCCCGCGCCTCGCGGGCCCGTACCCGCTCCACCCGGGCGGCTCGGATCGTCGTCATGGATCAAGGAGACCGGATCGGCGGGTGGCGGCCCAGGGACCAAGGTCCCGAATCGGTCCGCGTGACCAGATTTCGCCGCCGTCGCGGTTCTGATCACCGCACAGTTCGCATTTTCCGAGGCGGGCGCTCTTCTGCCTGGCGGCGCGGATCGCCAGGATGGAAGCCGACGGAGGTGGCACCGTGAGCCGGACCAATCAACTCACCGCCGAGGACGACCTGCTCTACCACGTCGGCCCCGACACGATCGCCGACGACTACTCGCCGTCGAAGGACCCCCGCTTCTACGACCGGTACTGGAACGTCTGGCACGACGACACCGGCGATTTGATGCTCGCCGTCGGCGGCAGCTTCTACCCGCTGCTCGGCCGCGCGGAGTCCTACGCCATCGTCAACCTGCGCGGCGATCACCGCTCGGTACGGGCCTTCCGCAAGGTGGGCCGGGACCACGCCGACCTGACCAACGGGCCGCTGCGCCCGAGGATCGTCGAGGGCCTGCGGCGCTGGCACCACGTCCTGGAGCCCGGCGACTGGGGCTTCTCCTACGACCTGACCGTCACCGACACCCACCAGCAGGAGTACTCCGCCGCGTGGGGGCCGGAGGTGCCCGAGGGCGAGCGGCACGTCACCGCCGGCTTCGAAGGTTTCACCCGCGTCGAGGGCTGGGTGCAGGTCGGCGACGAGCGGATCGAGTGGGGTCCGGGCGTCGCGCACGGCACGCGCGACCGGCACTGGGGCGTCGGTCGCGGCGTCGGCGGACCCCCGCTGAACGGTGGCCGGGTCACCCGCGGCGGCTGGAAGGGCGGGATCTGGATCGACCTGGGTGACGTCGGGCTGTGGGGGAAGAAGGTGCTCTGGCCCCTCGACGACCCGCACCCGCGCGCGCTCTGGGTCAAGGACATCCAGCGCCGGTTGCGTTTCGACGAGGACACCCAGGTGTTCACCGAGGGCCTGGTCGACCTGACCTTCAACGACGGCAGCACCCGGCACCTGCACCTGGAGCGGCTCGGTCCGCAGACCACGTACATGCGCTGCGGGCTTCTACGGCGGCACCCCGGAGGGGAACCTCTACCACGGGGAGTACGACGGCCCGCCGCGCGTGGAGTGGGACCGCTACGACGTCACCGATCCGAAGGTGCGGATGTCGCTGCGTGGCTTGGACGAGCACCACTGCCGGGTCACGGAGGGGTCGAACGTGACCACCGGGATCCTGCAACCCCTGGAGCCGGACGCGTACGAGGCGTGCGTGGCAGGAAAGCCCGGGTGGTCTTTTTGGTGACGGCCCGACCTGGACGGGTGCATCGGGTCTAGCGCACCAGCGGCCGCACCGAGGAGACTGTGGACGCACTGCTGCTCGACCTCCACGCCCCGATGGCCGAACGCGCCCGCCTCGCCGCCGGCCTGCAGGACTGAAGATCCCACCGCCGAGGGGACGTCCACCATGGCCAGGATTCGCACTCTTGCCGCCGCAGCCGTCGCGCTGACGCTGCTCGCCGCGTGCTCCGATGACAACGACGCCGCCGAGGCGCTGGCCCCCGCCGTCGCCGAGGCCGCCCCGGCGGCCGGACCGAGCAAGCCGATGGGCAACGGCGCCGTCTGGACCTACGTCCTCACGGACTCGGCCGGCAAGCCGACCGAGGTCGGCGTGCGGCTGTCCGGGGCCGCGCTGCAGGGGCTGCCCGTCGAGTCCCACGGCGCGCACCCGATGCCGGTGGTCCTGGACTTCCCGGCCGGGGCCGCGACCGGGGTGTTCGATCACGTCGAGTTCTACTGGAATCCGGCGGGCCACGAGCCGCCCGGGGTGTGGGACAAGCCGCACTTCGACTACCACTTCTTCCTGACCGACGCCGCGTCGTCAGCCGCGATCGTTCCGACCGCAACCGGCTTCAAGGCCAAGGCCTCCAAGATTCCGGCCGCGAAGTACATCCCGGCCGACTTCGTCGCGCCGCCGGGTAAGGCCCTCGCCAACACCGTCCCCGGTATGGGCCTGCACTGGCTGGACTCCACCGAGCCCCCGGTGCCAGGGAAGTACGTCTTCACCGAGACGCTGATCAACGGGACCTACAACGGGGCCGTGACGTTCATCGAGCCGATGATCACGCGCGACTGGCTGCTCAGCAAGCCGACGCTCGACGAGCAGTTGAAGCTGCCGCGGGCCTTCCAGACCAGCGGGCTCTGGCCGACGACGTACACGGTGCGCTACGACGCGGCCAAGGACGAGTACTCCGTCGCCCTCGGCAACTTCGTCGAGCGCACCGCGTCCTGACGGGACTAGGCCCGGCGGAACGTCGCCGCGATCAGCGCGCGGGTCTCGGCGGGGTCGATGACGTCATCGATCTCGAACACCCGCGCCGCGTTGAGCGCCTTGGCGTGCTTGCGGTAGTCGCCGGTGTGCGCCACCACCGCGGCCTCGCGTTCGGATTCCGGCAGCGCCGCCAGCTCCCGTGCCATGCCCAGCCGGACCGCACCTTCCAGGCCCATCGGACCGAGATGGGCGCCCGGCCACGCGAGGGTCAGCAGCGGCCGGTGGGTGCTGCCGCCGAGCATCGCCTGGGCGCCGAGGCCGTAGCCCCGACGGAGCACGACCCCCACGAGCGGGACGGTGAGGCGTGCTCCCGCGGTCACCATCCTGGCCGCCTGCCGGACCAGGCCCGTGCGCTCGGCCGCGGGCCCGACCATGAAGCCGGGGGTGTCGACGAGTGAGAGCACCGGGAGCTGCCAGCGCTGGCACAGGTCCAGGAAGTCGGCGGCCTTGGCGGAGGCATCGGTGGTCAACGCCCCGGCCTCATGCCTGGACTGATTGGCGACGATGCCGATCGGCATCCCCTCCAGCCGTGCGAGGCCGGTGACGAGCTCGGGCGCCCAGTCGGCGCGTAGCCAGATGACGCTGTCGAGGTCGGCGATCAGTTCCGCGATGGCGCGGACGTCGAAGCCTTCGCGTTCGTTGTCGGGGAGAAGTTCCCGCAGCACCGCCTGGTCCTCGCCCGCGCCGGACGTCTCACTCCTCGCCAGGCAGCCGAGGATCTGGCGCGCGGTCGCGACCGCCTCCGCCTCGTCGTCGACCACGACGTCGAGGACGCCGTTCACCGACTGCTCCGCGACCGGGCCGATCTCCTCGGGAGCGAAGTCCCCGAGCCCACCGCCGGAGATCATCGCCGGCCCGGCCATCCCGAGGTTCGCGTCCGGCGTCGCGATGATCAGGTCGGCACAGCCGGCGATCACCGCGTTGCCCGCGAAGCAGCGCCCCGACACCACGGCGATCCGAGGCACGTCCAGCGCGGCCCACAGCGCGAAGGATGCGACGTCGAGCGCGGACACGAGCGGCATGTCGGTGTCGCCCGGACGACCGCCGCCGCCCTCCGCGAAGAACACCGTGGGCAGGTTCATCCGGCCGATGAGTTCGAGTAGCCGGTCGGACTTGCGGTGACCGCGCATGCCCTGCGTGCCCGCCATCACCAGGTAGTCGTAGGACAGCACCGCACAGGCGATTCCGTCGACGGTCGCCGTCCCGCCGATCAACCCGTCGGCGGGTGTCTCAATGACGAGGTCGGCGAGCGGGCGCCGTTGTTCCTGCGCGGCGGTGATGAACCGGCCGTACTCGACGAAGGAGCCCGCGTCCACCAGATCGGCGATGTTCTCGCGCGCGGTCCTACGTCCCCGCGCATGCCAGCGCTCGACCTTGTCGGCGCGCGCGGCGTCCGTGGTCAGGAAGCGGCGGGCGAGTACCTCGACCAGCCCCTCGGCCGGAGGATCTTCTTCGCCCATGGCGGACATCATCGTCCACTCCTGGGCTGCCGATGCACCGAGTCTCCGACGCCCAGAGGAAGTGCCATGCCCGCATACGTCATCCTGCACAACCGCGTCACCGACCCGGAGAAGATGGGCCAGTACCTCGGCAAGGTCGTCCCGACGTTGATGGAGCACGGGTTTATACAAGTGCGCGGAGTACCAGGAGATCCTGCCCCTGCGCCTGGAGGCCACCGAGGGCTTCGCGGTCATCTGTGACAGCTTCACCTTCCCGGCGGCCTGATCAGGCCGGCGCGGCCGTGACGGACCCGAACGCGGCGACGGCCGACACCTCGAGTGAGGTGCCGACCGTCGTCGGGTCGCCTGTCCTGAACTACTGCGCGGTCCAGCCGCCGTCGATTGCGATGACCTGACCGGTGATGAACGAGGACTTCGTCGCGGGCGAAGTGCACGGCCATGGCGCCGATGTCGAGCGGCGTGCCGATGCGGGCCAGCGGGGTCATCGACTCGCAGTACGCCTTCAGCTCGGGCGTGATGTCGCCGAGGATCGGGGTCTCGATGATGCCCGGGCAGATCACGTTGACGCGGATCTTCTTGGGCGCCAGCGTGATCGCGGCCTGGCGGCTCATCGCGATGACCGCGCCCTTGGTCGCGGAGTAGGTGAAGACGTTCTGCATGCCGACGAGACCGGCCACCGAGGCCACGTTGACGATGGCGCCGCCGCCGCGCGCCTCGAGGGCGGGGATGGACTGCCCGCATCCCGTAGAAGTACCCGGTCTGGTTGACCCCCACGATGCGGGCCCAGTCCTCGTTCGACATGGACGCGACGTCGTCGACCGGCTGCACGATGCCCGCGTTGTTCACCAGCAGGTCGAGGCCGCCGTGGTCCCGCGTCACCTGCTCCAGGAGCAGGCTCCAGGCACCGCTGTCGGTGGTGTCGATCGCCGCTGCCGTCGCCGAGCCACCGGCCGCCTTGATCTCGTCGGCCACGCCGTCGGAGTTCTTGATGTCCGCCACCACGACGTGCATGCCCTCGGCCGCTGCGTGCAGGGCGGTCCCACGCCCGATGCCCGATCCCGCGCCGGTGATGAGGGCGACCTTGCCGCTCAAGCTCTCCATGCCGTGACTCCTGTGTTCGCGATCGTCGTTCCCCCTGACCTCGCGACACTATGCCGAACGACTGTTCGGAGGGAGGGTGGAAAGTACGACATCCAGGCTCAGCCCGTGTAGATCAACTGCGCGATCACCCGCATCTTGGTCAGCGGCGCCGTGACGCAATCGCCCTCGATCGGCGTGAACTCGAAGGCCCCGAAGCCGGTCGGGCTGGTGAAGTACGGGCTGGTGAACTCGCCGGCGTCCTCGAGGACGGCCTGACCCTGCGTGGTCGGCAGCGTGATGCGGTAATCGAACGTCCCGCTCGCCCCGGCGCAACCGCCCTCGAACGTTCCGAACGAGGTGTAGGTGCCGGGACCGGTGGCCTGCACACCGCCCGGAGTTCCGAAGCAGTCCGCCGACCCGGAACTGGTGTACGTGGCGGACCCGGGCTCGATCCCGAGGCCCTCCGGACTCTCCAGCACGATGTCGATGTGGCAGTAGCCCTGCGTCGCGGCGGCCGCGTCGACCGGGGGCAGAGCGAGGGTGGAAAGAAGTGAGGCTGCGGCAAGCACGGGGATGCGTTTCATCGGTCCACTCCTTGAGGATCGCCGGGACGCTTCCGGCGTTCACTCAAGTCCCGGGGGACCGGACTACATCTATCGATCGGTATATACCGACGCGGTTCAGTCGACGCCGAGGGCGCGGGCGAAGTTGGGCGCGATCACCAGGTCGGACTGCCCGAACTCGGAGACGTCGGACTTGCCGGTGGCGAGCATCGTGGAGTCGATACCCGCGCGCAGCAGGTCCAGGACGTTCTCGACGCCGGCCTGGCCGTTGGCGGCGAGGCCCCAGAGGTAGGCGCGGCCGATCATGACCGCGCGGGCGCCGAGGGCGAGGGCCTTGACCACATCGCTGCCGCGGCGGACGCCGCCGTCGAGGACGATCTCGATCTGGCTGCCGACCGCCTGCGCGACGGCGGGCAGGGCGCGGATCGCGGCCGGGGTGCCGTCGAGGTTGTTGCCGCCGTGATTCGACACCGAGATCGCGCTCACGCCGGCGTCGACCGCGCGGCGGGCGTCATCGACCCGGCAGATGCCCTTGAGCATGAACGGCCCGTCCCACTGCGAACGCAGCCAGGCCACGTCCTCCCAGGACGGCGGCGGGGTCATCATCCACTCGCCGTAGGCCTCGAAGAACCCCGGCGCCTGCTCGACTGAGCGGGCGGACGTTGGGCACGCCGAGGTCGGGCAACTTGCCGGTCTTGGCGAACGCGAGCAGCCACTGCGGGCGGATCGCGACCTCGGGCGCGAACTTCAGCGCCGTCTTGAAGTCGATGGACTGCGGGATCGAGGGCGACCCCCAGTCGCGGGAGTGCGAGAACGACCAGTCCAACGTGAGGATGATGCCCTGCGCCCCGGCGGCCTTGGCCCGCTCCAGGCGCCCGATGAGCACCTCACGGGACCCGGACCAGTACACCTGGAAGAAGGTCGGGACGCCCGGTCGCGGTGACGGCCTCGATCGGCTGGGACGCGAAGCTCGACAGGCCCATCGCGATCCCCCGGGCCGCGGCGGCCCGGGCCACCGCGATCTCACCCTCGGGGTGCACCGCCTGCACCCCGGTCGGGGAGATCAGCACCGGCATCGAGATGTCCTGGCCCATCACGCGCACGCCCTGCTCACGCTTCGCGGACGCGCCGGCGACGTGCGGGGCGAAGCCGAGTTCACCGAACGCGCGCAGGTTGTCCTCCAGGGACAGGCCCCGCTCCGAACCGGCGATCAGCGCCTTGTACACCGAGCGCGGCAACCGTCGCTTGGCCCGCCGCTGCGCCTCAGCGACCGTCTCGAACCAGGTATTCGCCATGCACGCGTTCCTTCCTAGAGCGACCCCACAGCCTCCCAGACCCCGTCAGGGCGCCTTGCGTCGGGCGCGGACCGGCAGGAGCGGGCGCAGGGTGCGGGCGCGCACCGCGCCGGCGATCACTCCGGCGCCGTAGGCGACGTCCTCGGCGACGTGGCCGGCGACGAACGCGCCGCGGTAGTTGGGCGGACGGGTCTGCCACCAAGTGTGCGCGGGGCCGGCGGCCAGCAGGGCGAGGGCAGCGCCGCGGGTGCGGCGGCGGGTCAGGCCGGCCAGCAGCACCGGGGCGAGGAACTGGGTGGCGTAGGTGCCGGCGGCCCGGGCGGTTCTGGCGGTCCGATCGGCGACGGCGTGGGCGGCGCCGACGTCGACCCCGGCTGCCCGGCGCACCCGCTGCTCATCGGCGACGGCCGCGCCGAAGGCGAGCCCGGCGAGCCCCGGGCGGCGGGCCAGCAGCGCGGCCAGGCCGGCCGCGGTCCACGGCTCGAGGATCAGCGGGGCCATCGCGCCGGGGTGCCGCTGCGTGAGCTCGGCCGCCGAGGAGCCGTAGCGAAACCGGCGGGCCAGGATCCCGGCCCAGGTCGCGGGTTCGACGTGCTCCACCCGCACGGACGGCTCGTAGCGGACCCGCCACCCCTTCGCATGCAGGCGCCAGATCAGGTCCACGTCCTCGCCGTAACGCAGCGCCGGATCGAAGCAACCGCTGGAGATGTCATCGCCAGCGGTTGCTTCGAGGAGGGCGGAGCGACGGGCGAGAAGCGCGGCGGTCGGGACGTAGGCGACGGGGGTACCGGGCGCGACCCGGCCGGGCCGCGGGCCGAGGTCGAGGGCGTTGCGGGCACCGGCAGGTTCGCCCGGAGCGGCGACGATGCGCGGCGCCGCGGCCGCGACAGCGGGGTCGGCGAGGTGCCCGGCGAGGGCGTCGATCCAGCCGCGCGGCGGGACGCAGTCGCTGTCCAGGAACGCGACCAGGTCGGTGTGCACCGCGGCCAGGCCGGTGTTGCGGGCCGCGGCGGGCCCACCGTTGATGTCCCGCCGGATCAGCCGGGCGCCGTGGACGGCAGCCACCTTGCCGATCGCCGCCGGGTCGGGCGACCCGTCGTCGACCACGACCACCGGGTACCGGTTCCCCAGCGCGGCCAGACAGGCGTCGAGGGCAGCCGCCCGCCCGTACACCGGGATCAGCACGGTCACCGAGGAGACGCAGCCTGGACCGGTCGCGGGTGCGCCAGCCCGGCGTCGGTGAGCCGGCGGGCCAGCGCCGCGCCGTTGGCGGTGCGGACGGTCCCCAGCCGCAGTTCCGCGAGAGCGGCCACCCCGGACGCGCCGAGGCGGAGCACCCGCCGCGGCACCCCGCCGATCAGCAGGTCCGCACCGATCTGACGCACCGTCGGATCGAACTGGACGCCTGTCCCGAGCGGGACACCTGCGGGATGACGTCCCGTGCGGGCGCCTGTCAGCCCGCCGGCGGGCTGACACTCGCCCGTGGGGGACGTCATCCCGGGTTCACAGGCCGAGGCCGGCGTCCACCGGGACGATCGCGCCGGTCATGGCGCCGGACTGCCGGCTGGCGAGGAAGGCGATGACGGCGGCGACCTCGTCCGGGTGCAGCAGGCGGCCCTGCGGGGCCTGGGTGGCGAACTCGGTGGCGGAGGCCAGGTCGTAGAGCCGCGCGGACTCGGCGAGCATCGCGGTGTCCGTGGACCCCGGGCTGACCGCGTTCGCGGTGATGCCGCTGTCCCCCAGTTCGACCGCGAGCGCCCGGATGAAGCCGGTGATGCCGGCCTTGGCCGCGCAGTAGGCCGCCAGCATCGGCAGGCCGCGGGTCGCGCCGGCCGAGGCGATCGCGAGGAACCGGCCGCTGCGCGGGGCGGGCCGGTTGAGCATCGACGGCACCGTCACCCGGGCCAGGTTCAGCACGCCGTCGAGGTTGACGTCGAGGATGACCCGCTCGGTGTCCACCGAGCTCTCCCACTGCACGGTGCCGCCGCCCATCGCGCCGGCGCAGGCCACCGCGACGTCCAACCCGCCCCACTGCCGCTCGACCTCGGCCACCGCGGCCTCGAGCATCTGAACGTCGCGGACGTCGGCCATGAACGGGGCGGCGCCGCCGGTACCGGAGTCGTTCGCGAGCTTCACCACGGCGTCGAGGTCGGCGACGGTGGCCAAGGGATAGCCCAGAGCCGGGTCGTCGTTGCAGCTGTCCACGCACAGCACCGAGTAGCCCTGCCGCGCCAGTACGGCGACCGTGGCCGCGCCGATCCCGCGCGCCGCACCGGTGACGATCGCAACTCGACTCGCGCTCATGCCCCCACCTTTCCCCCCGTAGCGTCCGAAGCATCGTGAGTGATAGCGCTCGATGCTTCGGACGTCAGCCATTGATCGACGTGGGCGACGAGGTCACCGGTCAGGCGGGTCAGCAGGGTGCGGCCCTCCGCGGCGGTGGCCTCGCGCGGGTCGCCGAGCACGCCGTTGGGGCTGACGACGCGGATGCCGCGGCCCTGGAGCATGGGCAGGAGCTCGGGCAGCGCGCGCAGGTCACCCGGCTCGGCCAGATCCATCCGCACGCGCTCCGGATCCAGCGCGAGCATCATCGAGGTCTCGATCCGCCCGGCGTGCGGCTCCCCGGTCCAGCGCGGTTCGAACATCGACACGTCGCGGCCCTCGGCCTGCAACTGCGTGAGCGCACCGCGCAGGCCCTCGCCGTTGCCGCCGTGCGCGGAGACGAACAGGACGCGGGCGAAGGTGTCCGTCGCCGACCGGCCGAGTTCGACCAGCACGTGCCGCAGGGCCTCGTGCCCGATCGAGAGCGTGCCGGGGAAGTCGGCGTGCTCCCCGCTGGCGCCGAACGGCAGCGCGGGGGCGACGACGACGTCGGGACGGGCGGCGGCCAGCCCGGCGCACAGGGCGGCGGCGATGTCGGTGTCCACCGAGTGCGGCAGGTGCGGGCCGTGCTGCTCGGTGGCTCCGAGCGGCACCGCGAGCACCGTCGCCGGACCGACCCGCTCGCCGACCTGAGGCCAGGTCAGGTCGGCCAGGGCATGGCCGGCACCCTCAGCGGGCACCGGCGAACCCGGCGAGCGGGCTGGCGTCGCAGGCCCGGTCCGGCGGGGTCATGGCCGTGAGCGAGTCCGGGCGCGGCCCGATGCTGACCGGCACCGGTCCGGTCGGCTTGCGGCCACCAGGCTTGGAGTGGTCCACCGGCGAGCGCGGGGCACCCTCCCGGTCGGCAGCCTCAAGAGCCATCTCGCCGAACCCGCGCACGCACTCCGGGTCGGGACCGTCGAGCGGCAGGCCGGTGAAGAACTTCGCCGCCATGCACCCACCGCGGCAGGAGTCGTAGGCCGAGCAGGACGAACAGGTCCCGCCGGTCTGCGGCTCGCGCAGGTCGGCGAACAGGTCCGAGGTGCGCCAGACGCCGGCGAAGCCGCCGGGGTCGAGCACGTTGCCGGCCAGGAACTCCGGGTGGATCGCGAACGGGCAGGCGTAGACGTCGCCGACCGGGTCGATCAGGCAGACCACCCGGCCCGCGCCGCACAGGTTCAGGCCCGGCAGCGCCGAGCCGTAGCCGGCCAGGTGGAAGAACGAGTCGCCGGTCAGGACGTTGTCGCCGCGGTCGAGCAGCCAGTCGTAGAGCGCGCGCTGCTGGTCCTTGAGCAGGTGCATCTCGTCCCACACGTCCGCGCCGCGACCGGACGGCCGCAGCCGCGTCAGCCGCAGGGTGGCGCCGTAACGCTCGGCCAGCGCGGCGAACGCGTCCAGCTGGCCGACATTCTGACGGGTCATCACCACGGAGATCTTGGCGTTGGCGAAGCCCTCGGAGGCCAGGTTGTCCAGCGCCCGCAGCGCGGTGTCGTAGGACCCGGTGCCGCGCACCGCGTCGTTGATCTCCGCCGTCGCACCGTCGAGCGAGATCTGCACGTCGAGGTAGTCATTCGCCGCGATCCGCCGCGCGGCCGCCGGCGTGATGCGCGAGCCGTTGGTGGAGAACTTCACCCCGACCTTGTGCGCGGTGGCGTAGTCGAGCAGTTCGAAGAAGTCGGGGCGCACGGTCGGCTCGCCGCCGCCGACGTTGACGTAGAAGACCTTCATCGCCTCGAGCTCGTCGATCACCGCCATGCACTGGGCGGTGGAGAGCTCACGCGGATCGCGCTTGCCGGAACTGGACAGGCAGTGCACGCACGCCAGGTTGCAGGCGTAGGTGAGCTCCCAGGTCAGGCAGATCGGGGACTCCAGCCCGAGGGCGAACTCCTCGATCAGGGGACGCGGCGACACCGTGGTCATGCGGCTCCTCCCGGCGGTGGTGATCATGTCGGTCTCCGCGAGCCGGGCGAGCGCCGCGCGGTAGGTGGGCAGCTGGTCCTCGGCGATCCCGACTGCGACACAGGCCTCGCGCGCCGAGGCGGCCTCGGCCAGGTGCTGCACCACCGCGAGCAGCTCAGGGCTGCGCAGGAAGGACAACCGGCGGGTGTCGAAGCTGTAGAGCAGCGCCCCGAACCGTTCCGGCCGGATCTCGACGCGCGGGTGCAGGTCCCAGGCTGCGTCGAGATCGAAGGGTGGAGCAGCGGTCTTAGTAGACACCGCACATGCCGTCGATGGAGACGTCCTCGACGAGCAGGTCCTCGGCGACGATGTCTTCGGCGGAGCCTCGGGGGCGGTGGTGTCGGTCTGCGGCTCGAGCATCGGGGCGCTCCTTCGAGTGGGTCCCACGGGACGGGCCAACTCTAATCGGCGGCGCCCGGCGGCTACTCTCCGCGGCCATGGTTGACGCGGCAACCCCCGGCCCGCGGGTCATCGTCATCGGGGCCGGCTTCGGCGGAATCGCGATGGCGATCGAGCTGCGCAATCACGGATTTCACGACATCACGATCCTGGAAGGTGCGCCGGAGCCGGGCGGGACCTGGTTCCACAACAGCTACCCGGGCGCGGCCTGCGACGTCCCGAGCCCGCTGTACTCTTCTCCTTCGCCCAGCGCACCGACTGGACGCACATGTGCTCGCCGCAGCCCGGACGGCGGCCGGCGTCGAGCACACCGCCGAGGTGCTGGTGATCGCTACCGGGCAACTGCACCAGCCGGTGATCCCCGACCTGCCCGGCCGGGAGACCTTCAGCGGGCACTCGTTCCACTCGGCCCGCTGGGACCACGACTACGACCTGCGCGGCAAGCGGGTGGCCGTGATCGGGTCGGGCGCCAGCGCCGTGCAGTTCGTGCCGGAGATCGCCAAGGAGGTGGCTCACCTGACGGTCTACCAGCGCTCCGGCAACTGGTTCCTGGCCCGCCGCAACAAGAAGTACCCGCCGGGCATCCGGTGGGCCATCGAACACATCCCGTTCGTGCAGCCGCTGCTGCGCCGGTTCTTCTTCCACTACGGCGAGGTGCTCACCGCGGCGATCCGGCACCCGAACACCTTCGGCAAGATCGTGAAGGCACGCTCGACCGCGTTCATGAAGCGCAAGGTGAAGGACCCGGAGCTGCGGGCGAAGATCTGGCCGGATTACACCTTCGGTTGCAAGCGCGTGCTGTTCTCCAGCCACTTCCTGCCGGCCCTGACCCGGGACAACGTCGAGGTGGTCACCGAGCGGATCGAGGCCCTGACCCCGACGGGGATCCGCAGCGCGGACGGGGCGCGCGAGGTGGACTGCATCATCTGGGCGACCGGGTTCGCCACCAACGACTTCATGTTCCCGATGGAGATCCGCGGCCGGGACTCCCTCGACCTGCGCGAGGTCTGGGCCAAGGGCCCACACGCGCACCTGGGCATGACGGTGCCCGGCTTCCCGTCGATGTTCGTGATGTACGGGCCGAACACGAACACCTCGGGCGGCTCGATCATCTGGTACCTGGAGCAGCAGGCCGCCTACATCCGCCAGGCGCTCGAGCTGGTGAAGGCGCGCGGCGCCGCTGCGATCGAGGTCAAGGCCGACGTCGAGGCGGCCTCCGACGCCGCCCTGCAGAAGCGGTTCGCCGGGACGGCCTGGGTCGACTGCGACTCCTGGTACCGCGCTCCGTCACCGACTGGCGAAGGCCGGATCATCACCAACTGGCCCGGCTACATGCGCGACTACCTGGCTGCGGTGAAGGAGCTCAAGCCGACCGACTTCGACCTCATCTCGCAGTAGCCTGCCCCCTAGCTCGAACCCCGCCACGCGGCGTTCGTGCCGAGCGGTTGAACAGCGGACCGATCTGCTGTCCCGGGTCTGCCGATGGAGGAGAGCAATGAGCGCAACCGAGATCGCGACTCGGCTGGAACAGGCGATCAGCGAGCGGGACTTGGCCGGGGTCGCGGCGTTGCTGCACCCGGACGCGGTCTACACCGCTCCGGGCGCGGCGGCCGGCGGCATGAAGGTGGCGGAGATCGAGTCGTTCTTCGGCGCCTTCTTCGCTTCCTTCCCCGAGGGCCGGATGGAGATCGTCGCCGTGACCGGCACCGGTGACGTCGCGACCGCGGAGTGGATCTATCACAGCGGCCCGATGAGTGCGGACCTCTTCGGTCTTCCGGCGACCGGCAAGTCCGCCTCCGCGCGCGGGGCCCGCGTCATCACGATCGAGGACGATCGGATCCGGGCGATCAACGCCTATTGGGACAACCAGGACCTCTTCGCCCAGCTCGGCTTTGGTTCCTGACTTGGCCGGGGCGCCGGCATGGCAGCGTCAACCGGCGGCGACGACCGGGAGCAGGGTCCGGGCGGGCTCGGGCGCGGGAGCGCTGTAGGACAGCGCGACGCGGGCCGGGTCGGGGACGCCGTAGGTCGTGGTGCGCTGCCGGGTCGGACGCCCGACCCCGGCGGCGATCTCGTCCAACTCCTCCGGAGAGCGCCGGGAGCCGTGCTCGCTGCCGGCCATCCGGGAGATGGTCTCCTCCATCAGCGTCCCGCCGAGGTCGTTGACGCCGGCCCGCAGCACCGCCCGCGTGCCCTCCGTCGCCGAGCTTCACCCAAGAGGTCTGGATGTTGTCGATGCGCCCGTGCAGCAGCAGCCGGGCCATCGCGTGCACGGCGAGGTTGTCCCGCGCGGTCGGACCCGGCCGGGCGACGCCGGCCAGGTAGATCGGCGAGCTGGTGTGCACGAACGGCAGCGGGACGAACTCGGTGAACCCGCCGGTGCGGTCCTGCAGCTGCGCGAGCAGCTTGAGGTGCGCGACCCAGTGGGCCGGGGTGTCGACGTGGCCGTACATCATCGTCGAGGACGAGCGCAGGCCCGATCGCGTGCGCGGTGGTGACGACCTCGATCCAGGCTGCGGTCGGCAGCTTGCCCTTGGTCAGCACCCAGCGGACCTCGTCGTCGAGGATCTCCGCGGCCGTGCCGGGGATGGTGTCCAGGCCGGCCTCGCGGGCCGCGGTCAGCCAGTCCCGGATCGAGAGCCCGGCCTTGGTCGCGCCGTTGACGACCTCCATCGGGCTGAACGCGTGCACGTGCATGTCCGGCACCCGGTCCTTGACCGCGCGGACCAGGTCGAAGTACGCGGTGCCCGACAGCTCCGGGTCGATGCCGCCCTGCATGCAGACCTCGGTGGCGCCGACCGCCCAGGCCTCCTCGGCCCGATCGGCCACCTGGCCGAGCGAGAGCGAGTACGCGTCGGCATCGGTGCGGCGCTGGGCGAACGCGCAGAACCGGCAGCCGGTGTAGCAGATGTTGGTGAAGTTGATGTTCCGGTTCACCACGTAGGTGACGGACTCCCCGTTGACGTCGGCGCGGATGGCGTCAGCGAGGGCGGTCAGCGCCTCCAGCGCAGGGCCGTCGCAGGTCATCAGCGCGAGCGCCTGATCATCCGTCAGATCCGCTGGCGAGCGCTCGGCCGCGCGCAGGGCGGCGGAGACGTCGGAGGGCAGCCGGGCCGGGGCACCGATAGCGCGGGCGTCTTCGCGGACCGCGTCCCAGTCCCCGAACGCCGACACGAAGTCGCTGCGGTGCTCGGTGAGCCGGCCGTCGGAGTCGATGGCGGTGTGCAGGTCCACGCGGCCCGTCCCGGCGAGATCGCGTTCGGGCTCCTGCCACGCCAGGCCGACCGGGCGCGACCCGGGCCGAGCCAGGCCGCTGGGATCCGCGAGCGCACGGACGTGCGGCGCGACCCGCGGGTCGATCCACGGCTCCCCGGCCAGCACGTACTCCGGGTGTGCGGTGAGGCGCTCGGCAAGGGTGAGACCGGCCGCTGCGGTGGCTTCGCGCAGGACGTCCAGCGCGGGCCACGGGCGTTCGGGGTTGACGTGATCCGGCGTCACCGGGGACACGCCGCCCCAGTCATCGACGCCGGCACCGAGCAGCGCGGCGAGTTCGCCCGGGCGCCGACAGGTTCGGCGGCGCCTGGATCCGCACCCGCGGCCCGAGCACCACGCGGGCCGTGGCCACCGCCGCCAGGTACTCCTCGAAGCCCACGTCGGGCACCGAGCGCATCGCGGTGTCCGGCTTGGCCCGGAAGTTCTGGACGATGACCTCCTGCACGTGCCCGTAGGCCCGGGCCACCCGGCGGATCGCGAACAGCGACTCCGCGCGTTCGGCCAGGGTCTCCCCGATGCCGACGAGGATCCCCGTCGTGAACGGCACGTTCAGCCGGCCGGCGTCGGTGAGAACCCGCAGCCGGACCGCCGGGTCCTTGTCCGGGGAGCCGTAGTGCACCGCGCCGGGCTCGGCGCAGAGCCGGGCCGCGGTGGTCTCGAGCATCATCCCCATCGACGGCGCCACCGGCTTGAGCCGCGCCATCTCCTCCCAGCTCATCACCCCGGGGTTGAGGTGCGGCAGCAGCCCGGTCTCCTCCAGCACCCGGATCGCCAGCGCGCGCACGTAGTCCAGCGTCGAGTCGTACCCGGCCTCGGCCAGCCACTCCCGCGCGGCGGGCCAGCGGTCCTCCGGCCGGTCGCCGAGGGTGAACAGCGCCTCCTTGCAGCCGGCCGCGGCCCCCTGACGGCAGATGTCGAGCACCTCGTCGACGGACAGGAACGGGGCCGCGCCTTCGCGGCGCAACTGACCCGGCGTCACGGCGAACGTGCAGTAGTGGCAGCGGTCGCGGCACAGCCGGGTGACCGGGACGAACACCTTCGGCGAGTAGGTCACCACGCCGGGCCGGCCCGCCGCGGTCAGGCCGGCGTCGCGGATCCGGGCCGCGGTGGCGGTCAGATCGGCCAGGGCCTCGCCCCGGGCGGCGAGCAGGACGGCAGCCTCGCCGACGTTGATCGACGCCCCGTCGCGGGCCCGGCGCAGGGCCCGCCGCATCTGCTGACTCGGTGACGCTCACCGGCCTTCCTCCGCGCGCTGGACCGAACCCCGGGCCTCGCTACGACCCCGGTAGGCGAGCACGGCACGAGCGGCGGGCAGCTCGACCGTGCCTCCCGCGAGTTCGGTGGCCAGGGTGTCGGCCAGCACGACGTCGAGCCCGAACGCCGCGATCGTCTCGGCCTCGATCTCGTCGGTCCGGTCGAGGACGAAGGCGTCGGCGACGTCGCGCAGCAGGCTCGCGGCCGACGACGCGGTGTGCGAGAGCCCGATCGAGCGCAGCAGGCCGGCGCGGGTGTCGGCGCGGTGCTGCTCGCCCGGATTCGTGATCGGAACGCCGGACACGATCGGCGTGACCGCGACCACCGGAGCCGCCGTCGCCCGCAAGGCCTCGCGGACGCCGGGCAGGGCGAGGATCGGCGCAACGCTGGCCAGCGGGTTGCTCGGGGCGATCACCACCAGGTCGGCGGTCAGGATCGCGGCGAGCACGCCGGGCGCAGGTTGCGCCGTCTCGACGCCGCGGTAGGTCAGGGCGCGGACCTCGTCGCGGGAACGCCGCGCGACGTGGAACTCCTGGAAGTGCAGCAGTTCCCCGGACGCGGTGAGGACGTAGGAGGTCACCTCGTCCTCGGTCATCGGGAGCACGGTGGTGCCGACGCCCATAGCCGCGGCCAGACGCCCCGTCACCTCGGCCAGGCCGACACCCTCGCGGAGCAGGCCGGTGCGGAACAGGTGGGTCCCGAGGTCCAGGTCGCCGAGGTTGAACCAGGGATCGCCGCCCAGCTTGCGCACCGCGTCCATCGCCCGCCAGGTCTCGCCGCGAACGCCCCACCCGCGCTCGAGGTCCTGCCGGCCGGACAGGGCGTAGAGCGTGGTGTCGATGTCGGGGCAGACCCGCAGGCCGTGCACCCACAGGTCGTCGGCCGTGTTCACGACGACCGTCAGGTCAGTGCCGCCGGTCTCGGCCAGCAGGGCGCGCCAGAGCCGCGAGGCGCCGACGCCGCCGCCGAGTCCCACGATCACCGCGGCCCCTCCCTGATATGTCTGCTCTGCTCTGGTGCGCCCATGGTCCGTGAGACCAGGCCTCGTCTCTATGGAGTGGGCGACGAATAGGCACCCCTCGAGTTGTGCATATTTCCAACCGTTAGGCGTGTCACGCCTAACGGTGCTCCGGCTCAGGCCCCCGGACTCTGTTCGCGCAGCGCCCAGGACTCCAGCGCCCACCACACCTCGATCAGGGTCTCGGTGTCGTCCAGGTCCGCCCCGGTGAGCTCGGCGTAGCGGGCCAGCCGGTACCGCACGGTGTTGACGTGGACGGACAGCGCCGCGGCCGTCTCCGCGATGTGCCGCCGGCAGGCCAGGAAGGTCCGCACCGTCGACAGCACGATCCCGGCACTCGCCCCGGTGACGAGGACGGGGGCGGCGTACCGGGCCAGCAGCGCCTCGGACAGTTCGCCCTCCTCGACGATCGCGATCCGGATCGAGAGCGTGTTGTTGTCGACCAGGCCCTGCCGCTGGAAGCGCACGGCGACGTTGAGCAGGCGCGTCGCCTCGCCGAAGGCCTGCGCGAACGCCCCGGGCAGCACCGGCCCGGAGACCGCGAGCACCGCACCGTCGGCCTCGACGGTGGGGCGCCGCGCGGTCACCGCCACCACGTCGCCGTCCACCCACCCGATCAGCGGCCGGAAGTTCGAGGTGGCACCGGCGAACTCCAGGCGCCGGGACAGCGCGTGCCGGTGCTCCTCCGGGTGCCGGCCCCGGCTGACCCAGTACTCGTGATCGGGGACCAGTCCGTAGGCGACGCCGCCGACCAGCACCTCGGCCGGCAGCAGGGTGCCGGTGAGCAGGCGCTGCAGGAACGCGAGGCGCTCCTGCTCGTCGCGGCGGGCGAACTCGATGTCGATCTGCTGGCGCTCGGCCACGACCTCGGTGGAGTAGCGGTCCGTCAGGTCCCAGAGCAGCCGGGTCGCGTACAGCACGTCCACGGGCGGGATCTCCAGCCGCTTCGCGGTGGCGAGGAACTCCTCGCGCAGCAGGCTCATCACCGCGCGGTAGGCGCCGACCACGACGTCCGCCGGGATGCCCTGCAGTGCCCGCTGGCCCCCGGACTGCCGCTCGGTCTCCTCGGCCTCGGCCGGCAGGTCCGGGCTGCCGCGCAGCACGGAGACCACCCGCAGCACGTTGCGGCGAGCCGAGTTGCGCAGCGCGGGCACCGGGATCCGGTCGTAGCCGGCGAACTCCCGGACCGCTTTCACCTGGGCGTCGACGAGCGCGTCGGCCCGCTTCATCAGCGCGTCCGCGACTCCGTCCAGGCCCCGCGGATTGGCGTCCAGCACCCCGACCTCCCGATTGGAGCGGCCTCTAAATCAAGGGGCCGCCATTCGTAGCGGACTCCATTGTGACCCCTGTCTCACTCGCGAACCATGAGGGCACAAGTCGGGCGCGCCATCGCATCGGTTCACGTCCCGGCGGACCGATGCGGTGGCCCGGCCATCCACACCCTTTGAGGAGACCACGTGCGAGTCCACAAGAGGCGCCTGCTCGCCGCGACGCCGCTCGTACTGAGCGCGGCGCTCGTCATGAGCTCCTGCGGCGGCGGCAGCGACGACGCCGCGAACTCCGCGCAGCAGGATCCGGCGGCAGTCACCGACACGGCCGGGGCACCGACCGACGCGCTCGGCACCGACGCCGCGGCGAACCCCGACGCCGCGCCGGTCGAGGGCGCCGTGCCGGACGCGGCCGCCGGGGCCGAGACCGCGCCGGTCGGCGGCGCGGCCACCGACGCCAAGGCGGGGACGTCCACCAAGACCAAGACGGACAAGAACACCAGCGGCGGCACGGCCAAGGGCAGCCTCGGCGGCCTGACGAGCATCGACACCGCCGCCGCGAAGACGGCCAACGAGAAGATCGCCGCGTCCAAGAGCGGCGCCACCGACATGGGCGTCACCAAGGACTCGATCAAGATGGGCACCGTCGGCATGTACGGCATGGCGCTCGGCAACCTGCTGATCGGGCCGATCGCCGCCGGCGTCAAGGCGACGTTCACCTCGATCAACGACCGCGGCGGCGTCCTCGGACGCCGGATGTCCCTGATCGAGTGCGACGACGGCCCCGGCGAGGTGTCCCGGTCCAAGGCCTGCATCAAGAAGCTGATCGGTCAGGACAAGATCTTCGCGTTCCTCGGCTACACGAGCTGGGCGTCGGCGTCGATCCACTCCGACCTCGCCCAGTACAAGGTGCCGGCCATCGGGACCTGGGCGTACTCGCAGACCGAGTGGCAGGACCCGTACATGTTCCCGACCCACATGTCGATGATTCACGAGGCGATGGCCGGGGCGACCTGGGTCCGGAACGTCATCAAGCCCAAGACCTACGGTCTGCTCTGCCTGACCAGCCCGGAGATGCAGCTGTCCTGCGCCGAGGTGCAGCGGATCCTCGACGCCAGCGGGGCCAAGCTCGTCAAGAAGATCGACGTCGGCATCACCGAGACGTCGATGTCCGGCCAGGTCCTCGCGATGCGCGCCGCCAACCCTGACCACGTCATCCACTACGTGATCAATGCGGCCACGACCACCAAGTTCCTGGTCGAGGCGGCGCAGCAGAACTACTACCCGCCGCAGGGAATCTCCGGCAACCACATGGCCGGCGAGATCATCGGATCGCTGTTCGGCAAGCACCCGGCCGGGCGCTACTGGACGAACACGACCTACAAGCTGTGGGGCACCGAGTTCATGGCGATCATGAACAAGTACGCCCGCGGCAACAAGGGCCTGAACCACCACATCGTGCAGGCGAGCTACGTCGGCGCCCTGATCTTCGAGCGCGCGGCCACCGCCGTCGGCCCGAACCTGACCCGCGAGCGGCTGATGGCCCAGCTCGGCAACGGCGACGTCTACGCCGCGGACGCCTCACTGGCCCAGAGCTGGTCCTGCACCAAGGCCGAGCGCGGCGGCAGCGGCACCGAGCAGACCTGGAGCGCCGAACAAGGCCAGGGCCGCGAGTACATGTACAAGTACGAGAACTCCAACACGATCGCGAACCCGGACGGCACGCCCTCGGGCTTCCGCCCGGACCCCGACCAGTTCGAGATCTACACCAAGTAGGCCGCACCGCAGCAAGACCGCCGCAAGTCGAGGGCGGGCACCGTGATCCCCCACGGTGCCCGCCCTCTGCGCGCCCGGACGGCGCAGATGAGGCCGCCGGGCCCGAAATCGGCGCCTACGCTGCACCCGAGATGACCCGCCTCACGCACCCGGCACACCCGCGCGCCGGCAAACGGCGGCTCGCCGCGCTCGGCGCGGTGAGCATGATCGCTGTGCCGGTCCTGCTCGGGACGGCGGCGCCCCTGTCTGCGGCCACCTCCTCGATCGGTGGGCCGGCCATGGCCGAACGGGGCCTGATCTTCGGCGGGGGTTCCGTGGCGCCGCCGGAAATCTCGGCGGCCGCGTACGTCGTGGCCGACGCCGACACCGGTCAGGTGCTCGCGGCCAAGGACCCGCACGGCATCTACCGGCCGGCGAGCACGCTGAAGACTCTGCTGGCGCTGACGATGGCGCCGCGGCTGGACGCGAACGGCACGTACACCGCGGACGCGGACGACACCGCCGTCGAGGGCACCCGTGTCGGCATGGTCGAGCATCAGACCTACCAGATCAGCCAACTCTGGTACGGCCTGTGGCTGCGGTCAGGCAACGACGCTGCGAACGCCATCGCGAAGGCGGGCGCCGACGGCGACCTCGCCAAAGCCGTCGGCATGATGAACTCCGAGGCCCGGCGACTGCAGGCACTGGACACCACGGCGGTCAACCCCAGCGGCCTGGACGCGGACGGGCAGTACTCCTCCGCCTATGACCTCGCCCTGTTCGGCCGCGCAGCGCTGGCGCGCGGCGACCTCCGGACCTACATGAAGACGCTCAAGGTGGTGTTCCCCGGTGATCACACCAGGACCTCCACGCCCAGGAACTCCAAGTCCTTCGACGTCTACACCGGCAACCGTCTGATCCTGCACGGGTACGACGGTGCGATCGGGGTCAAGAACGGCTTCACGACGCTGGCCCGCAGCACGTTCATCGCGGCGGCCGAGCGCGACGGGCGCACGATCATCGCCACCGTCATGAGGGCCGGCTCGGCCACCGACGATGCGGCAGCCCTGCTCGACTGGGGTTTCGCCGCCGGCGGCACGGCCGTCCCGGTGGGCACCCTCGTCGAGCCGGTGAGCCGGACGCTGCTCAGCCCCGGCGACGAGGCCGCCCGAAGTCCCGAGCCGGAGTCGGACGTGAGCCCCGCGGCCGTGCCCCCGGCGGATCAGGTGGGCGCAGGAGGTACAGCGGCGCAATCCACGTCGCTGGGCCTGCCCAGGCCTCTGCTGGTCGGGCTCGTCACGGCCGCGGGGGTGGCCGGCTGTGTCGTGTGCGTGCGGGTCGCCGGCAAACGCCGGGCCGGCTAGCAGCTAGCGGGTGCGCTCCAGGATGGTCACCACGGCGACGGCCTCGTGCTCGCCGAGGATGCCGCCGCCGTTCTGCGCCAGCGCGATGCGGGCGCCGGCGGTCTGGCGACCGCCGCCGCGGCCGCGGAGCTGGTCGGTCAGTTCCACCACCTGGCCGCAGCCGGTGGCGCCGACGGGGTGCCCGCGGGAGAGCAGGCCGCCGCTGGGGTTGACCGGGCGGCGCCCGCCCAGAGCTGACGTCCCGTCACGCAGCAGCCGCAGGGCCTCGCCCTCGCCGCACAGGCCGATCTCCTCGACGCACCACAGCTCCGCGGGTGCGGCGGCGTCGTGCACCTCGACGACGTCGACGTCGGCCGGGCCGATGCCCGCGTCGGCGTACGCCTTCGCCGCGGCCAGCGCCGCCGGGTACTCGGCGGTCGTCGGGTCGTTGCTCACCATGCCGAGGCCGGCCACGCGCACGGTGCGGCAGCCCAGGCGTCGCGCCATCCGGTCGGAGACGACCACGACGGCGGCCGCTCCGTCACCGATCGGCGCGCACATCGCGAGGCGCAGCGGCTCGGCGATCATCCGCCCGGCCAGCACCTCCTCGACCGTGGTCGGCGTGGAGAACTGCGCATTCGGGTTGTGCGCCGCGAACGCGCGCGATTTCACCACGACGCGGGCCAGGTCGCTCGCGTCACCGCCGGCCTTGTCCAGGTACACGGCGGCCTTGTGCGCGTAGTGGTCCATGAACGACGACGAGGTCGGCGCCGACGCTCCGTCGGCCAGGGGTTCGCCGAGCGTCGTGGTCGCCACCAGTTCACGCATGTCGGGGCGGCGCAGGGTGTCGGTGGCCGCGGCCAGCGCACCGAAGACGCGGGCCTTGTCGGGCACGGTCATCTTCTCCACACCGACCGCGAGGGCGACGTCGACGATGCCGCCACGCACGGCCGACACCGCCAGCGACAGGGCCGAGGACCCGGAGGCGCAGGCGTTCTCCACATTGATGATCGGCTTGCCCAGCAGGCCGCTGGTGCGCAGGAAGACCTGGCCGCGGATCATCTCCTGGCCGAGCAGCAGTCCCGCGGCGGCGTTGCCGACGAACACCTGGCCCACCTCGGCGGGGGCCAGGCCGGCGTCGGCCAGCGCGAGCCCCGACCGCGTCGGTCGCCAGGACCTCCGGACCGTGGGGCGAGCGCCCGAACACCGTCATCGCGGCACCGGCGATCCACGCGTGGCTCATCGCCGGGCCCTCCGCAGCTGAAAGAGCGTCAGATCGAGCGCCCGAGACCCGCCCAGTAGGGGGCCCGCACCTCGCGCTTGGCCACCTTGCCGTAGGTCGTCTTCGGCAGCGCGGCTACGACGTCGACGCCCTTGGGCTTCTTGTAGCCGGCCAGGTACTGCCCGCTGAAGGCGATCAGCTCGTCCGGGTCGATCGTCGCCCCCTCCACCGGCACGACGACGGCGTGCACGGCTTCGCCCCACTTCTCGTGCGGGATGCCGATGACGCAGGCCTCCGAGACCGAGGGGTGGGTCAGCAGCAGGTCCTCGATCTCGTGCGGGTACACGTTCAGTCCGCCGGAGATGATCAGGTCCTTGAGCCGGTCCAGGATGAACAGGTACCCGTGATCGTCGAGCATCCCGACGTCACCGGTGTGCAGCCAGCCGCCGGCCAGCGTCTCCGCGGTCGCCTCCGGCCGGTTCCAGTACCCGGCCATCAGCTGCGGCCCGCGCAGGCAGATCTCGCCGGCCTCGCCCGCGGGCAGCTCGTTGTTCTCGGGGTCGAGGATCTTCAGTTCGATGCCCACGCGCACGCGGCCGACGGAGCGCTCCCGGCCGTCGCCGTCGTGGATCGAGTGCTCCTCGCGGGTGAGCACGGTGCCGGACATCGGCGACTCGGTCTGCCCGAAGCACTGCACGAGCACCGGGCCGAGCGCCTTGAGCGCGCGCTTCTGGTCCTCGCGGTACATCGGCGCGCCGCCGTAGCAGATCCACTGCAGGCTGGAGACGTCCCGGTTCGGCAGGTCGGGGTGCTCGACGATCATCTTGATCTGGGTCGGCACCATGAACAGGGCGGCGACGCGGTGCGTCTCGACCTGCTCGAGGAACAGCGCCGGATTGAAGCCCCAGCGCTGGTGGATGACCTGGGTGCAGGCCTTCATCGTGAACGCCAGCGAGTTGTGCCCGGAGCCGTGCGACATCGGCGCCGCGTGCATGCCGACGTGGCTCTGTTCCATCCGCTCCACATCGGCGAGCGTGGTCAGGCACTGGTGGATCAGCCCGCGGTGGGTCAGCATCGCGCCCTTGGGCCGCCCGGTCGTGCCGGAGGTGTAGGCGATCCAGGCCAGGGCGTCCGGGTCGACGTCGGCCGACGCCAGCGGCGCGGAGGACTGCGCTGCCAGCACCGTCTCCAGCAGGTCGTCGGCCGGCGACTCAGCGGCGGTTCCGCCGTGGCAGATCACCCGGCCGAGGTCGGGCAGGTCCGGGCGCGCCTTGGCCACCGCGGGCAGGCCCTCGGGGTCGGTCACGAGCACCGAGGCCCCGCTGTCGGCGAGGTGCCACGCGAGCTCGTCCGGCACGAAGGTGGCGTTGAGGGGCACGACGACGCCGCCGGCCTTCCACGTCCCGTAGAGGATCTCCATGAACTCCGGGCAGTTGCGCAGGTAGACCGACACCCGGTCACCGGCCTGCAGGCCGCCGGCCAGCAGTGCCCGCGCGAACGCATCCGCCCGCGCGCAGGACTGGGCGTAGCTGCGGCTGGTGCCCTCGAAGATGAAGGCGGTCTGGTCGGGGTAACTGCGGGCCGCGTTGGTGAGTAGATCTCCGGTATTCATCTGACGGCCTCTCAGACCGACCGGGCGCCGAGCTCGCCCGGACTTCGCCGGTAGACGTCGCCGTACGGCCGGGTCATGACCTTGACGCCGTTCTTGATGAAGAACCCGCGGATCTGGTTCTCGAGCTTGGTCGCCTTGGCGTCCGGCAGCTCCTGCGCCTTGATCCACACCTTGAGCGCCTTGAGCTGCTTGTTGCGCTCGGCCTTGCCGGTCGGAACCAGGTCGGTCGTGGTCGCGATCAGGGTGTCGGGATCGACGCCGATGTGCGCGCAGAACTTCTCGAGGACCTCGGCCTTGGCCGTCGGGTCCTCGCGCACCGGCTGGAAGCCCCGGCCGGCCGGTTCCTCCAGCCACCGCTGGACGGTCTTGTAGCTGTGGAAGTCGGTCATGGGTTCCTCACCGAGGTCGGGACGTCAGGACGGAGGGGGATGGCTCCGCGATCAATCAGTCGTCCTGGTCCTCGGGGTAGCCGTACATGCGCGCGAGGAACATCAGCTCGTCGCGGCGGCCGGGCGTGGGCGCCGGCGCCTGGAGCAACTTCTCCGCCTCCATCTTCTCGACGACCTTCGGGTCACGGCGGAAGGGAGTGTTGGCGTTGCCCTCGAAGAACAGCGTCTCGAAGTCGTTGCGCGGGCGCTGGCCACCGGCCTCGACACCCTCGGCCGAGTAGCCGACCAGTTGGATCCACACCGGGATCCAGTGCTGCGGCACCCCGAGCAGCTCCTTGACCCGCTCCTGCTTGTTCGGGCGGGCGATCATGTGCAGGCAGGTGCCGAGGCCCTGGTTGACGGCCGCGAGCAGCGACACCGCACAGGCGCCGACGGTCTCGGAGTGCGCGATGGTCGCGGAAGCCTCATGGGGCAGGTCGTGCAGCAGTTCGTGGATCGCGGCCATACCGGCCGGCGTCTCCACGGCGCGCTCGATGGCGTCGACGATGCGGGTCTTCGACCAGCCGTAGGCCGTCGGCACCGCGCCGACCTCGATCAGCTGCTGGGTGCTGGTCGCGAACGCGTCGGGCCGGGCGGCCTCGGGGTCGGCGAAGATGTAGATCCAGACCGGGGCCTGAACGTGCCCGCCCTGCCAGTTGTCGGCCTGGAGCAGTTCCTCGCGGACGTCGGGGTCGAGCTCGTCGCGCCACACGACGACCGCGCGCCAGGGCTGCAGGTTGCCGGGGCAGGTCGTCCAGCGCATGACCTCCAGGATTTCCTGGATCTTCTCGCGCTCAACCGGCTTGTAGGTCTTGAACCAACGCACGCTGCGCCGGGTGCCTACAACCTCGAGAAACTCCATCTGCCGACCTCCATCGGTACACGCCGTCGTGTCAGCTATGGAACGCGAAAGCAGGTGACAGGGGCAATGGAGCCGCCTACGAATGGAGACCCCCGCGATTGGAGCCCCCTCCAACCACTAGGCGTGACACGCCTAGTGGTTGTTGTGCCGACGGGGGCGTCAGCGCTCGAGGAGGCCCAGCAGGGCGGCGGGGGCGTCCGACGAGCCGGCCATGGGGGCCCAGCGGGCGCCGGAGCGGGCGGCAAGGTCGGCGGCCTGCTCGCAGCCCTCGGCCGGGGCGAGGATCACCAGCTCCGGGACCCGGGCCGCGACCGGGACCGGGTCCTCGTCGTCGGTGGCCCGGCAGTCCGAGAGCAGCACGACCACCCGCCGGGCGGCCCGGGACTGCTCAAGCTGGTCGGAGGCGGCCCGCAGCGCCGAGGCGAGCGCGGTGACGCCGTGCCCGCGCAACCCGAGGACGGCGTCGACGACCTGCTGGGGCGCCACGGCGGCATCGATGGCCTTCAGCACCGAGACCTCGCGGGCGAAGGACAGCACCGCGTACTCCCCGGGTGCGCGCAGCGCGCAGGCCGCCGCGGTGAGCGCGGCCGCGGCCAGCCGCTCGCCGCCCATCGACCCGGAGGCGTCCACCAGCAGGCACAGCGCGAGCTCGGGCTTGGACCAGGCGCGCGAGGTGAGATCCCCGAGATTCGGCGGCCGGCGCAGGGCCCGGGCGTCGACGACCGCCGGCAGCGAGGCGTCCAGGTCCAGGTCACCGCCGCGGTCAGCGGGCACCGCCCGGAGCTTGCCGATCCCGCGGGCTTTGGGCGGCCCGGTGCGGACGCGGTCCAGCACGATCCGCCCGGCCAGCGACCGGGCCAGCACGCGCAGCTTCTCGTCCGTCGCCTTGGACATCTCCGCGAGCAGAGCCAGCGTGGCGTCGGGATCGGCGGCCATCGCGTCCTCGGCCGCCTTGACGTCGAGCACCCCGACCTCCGGGGACAGCTCGGCGAACCGGGAGCGGTTGGCCAGCTGATTACGCCCGACGGTGCGGTCGCCGGGGCTCGGGCGCGGCCGCTTCTTCGGCGCGCCGCCGGGAGCCGGATCGCCCGCTTGCGGCGGGCTCAGGCTCCCCCCGGCGCATCACTCTCCTCGGCGTCGGGGCGGGGTTCGGCCCCGAAGACCAGCGTGTAGAGCTCGCGGACGACGTCCTCGGAAACCCGTCCCGTCGACTCGGCCAGCCGGATCCGGCCGGACAGCGAGACCAGCGCGGCGTCCAGGCCGACGTGCCAGTCCTCCGCATCGACGCCGCGGCGCCGGGCCAGGGCCCCGGCGAGGCGGGACATGTCGATCGCGCCCCGCACCGAGGAGCCGACCCGGATGTCGGAGTGGTCCCGGGTGCGCCGGACCAGGTCGACCACCTTGGACCGCCACACCGCGGTGCCGCCGGGCGCGCGCAGCTTGACGATGTCGAACTCGTCGCCCGCGTCCTGGTAGCCCATCGTGATCCGGCAGACCCGGTCGTAGATGGCCGAGGAGATCCGGGCGGTGCCGACGGCGTCGAACGGGTTCATCGCCGCGACCAGGCGGAAACCGTCCGCCGCGACGATGCGGCCGAACCGGGGCACCGTCAGCTCCCCCTCGCTCATCACGGTGATGAGGACGTTGAGCGTCTCCTCGGGGATCCGGTTGGTCTCCTCGACGTACAGGAGCGCGCCCGCCCGCAGCGCCTCGGCCAGCGGGCCGTCGACGAAAGTCTCCGGCCCGTAGCCCCGTTCGAGCACCAGCGCGGGGTCGAAGTGCCCCACCAGGCGAGCCGGGGTGAGCTCGGCGTTGCCCTCGACGAAGACGAACGGCGTCTTCTCCTGCTCGGCCACGGCCCGGAGCAAGGTGGTCTTGCCGGTGCCGGGCGGGCCCTCGAGCAGGACGTGCGCCCCGGCCTCCAGTGCGGAGACGAGGAGCTCGACCTCCCGCTCGCGGCCCACCACGGCGGTGGGCCCGGACACGAAGTCCGGGCCCACCGCGGTTCGGTCGCTCATCAGTGCTCGTGCACCATCACGCCGCGGACGTTCTTGCCGGCCAGGAGGTCGTCGTAGCCCTCGTTGACCTCTTCGAGCTTGTAGGTCCGGGTGATGATCTCGTCCAGCTTGAGGTCCCCGCTCTGGTACAGCCCGAGGATCTTGGGGATGTCCGTGGTCGGGTTGCAGTCCCCGAACAGCGAGCCCTTGACCGTCTTGCGGAACAGCGTCATCAGCGCCGAGGGCAGCACGACGTTGTTCAGGTCAAGCTTGTTCAGGCCGGTCAGGACGACCATGCCGCCCTTGCTGACCGTGTGGAACGTGGTCGTGACCTGGTGCTCGGTGACCAGATCGGTGGTGATGATGCCCTTGTCGGCGCCCACACCGCGGGTGAGCTCCATCGCGAGCTCCATGGCCTCCTCGGAGGTGGCGACCGCGTGCGTGGCGCCCAGCTCCAGGGCCTTCTCCCGCTTGTTCTCCAGCGGGTCGACCGCGATGACGTTCTTCGCGCCGGCGTAGCGGGCGCCCTGCACGGCGTTGATGCCGATGCCGCCCACGCCGACGATCAGGATCGTGTCGCCGGGCTGGGTGTCCGCGGTGTTGACCGCCGAGCCCCACCCGGTCGGGACGCCGCAGCCCACCAGCACGGCCTTGTCCAGCGGCAGGTCCGCGTCCACCGCGACCGCGGAGTTCTGGTGGATGACGCCGTACTGGCTGAAGGTGCCGATCATGCACATGGCGCCGTAGTCGCCCCGCGGGCCGGTGTTGGGCCACGGGCGGTCGCCGGGCAGGTTGCCCTCCAGGATCGTGGCGCCCATGTCACAGATCGACTGGCGGCCGGTGGCGCACCAGCGGCAATGCCCGCAGTTGGGGATGAACGAGCAGACGACCTTGTCGCCCACCTTGACCCGGGTGACACCGGGGCCGACCTCTTCGATGATGCCCGCGCCCTCGTGGCCCAGGATGATCGGCGTTCGGCACGGCAGGTCGCCATGGGCGACGTGGATGTCGGAGTGGCACAGCCCGGCATGGGTGTAGCGGATCAGGACCTCGCCCTCCCGGGGCTTGTCCAGTTCCAGCTCTTCGATCTCGATCGGCTTGCCGGGTTCAACAACTACAGCGGCCTTGGTCTTCACGGCGGGACACCTCCACGTCTTCGTGGGAAATTGGGTCGTGGCAAAAGCACGGGTCCGGGACGCTCGAACCCTATGCAGCGACCCTGCTCGTGGGAACGCCCGGCCCAACCCGAGCCGTTGACGTGACGTACCCCCGGTATTTCCCAGGCGGAGTTGACGATCTTTTTCGCTTCACAATTCTGTGAACAGAGGGAGTGAAGCGAATAGTGTTCAGATAGGTACGGGCGGTTAGTGCTTTATGCGTGAGGAGCGACAGATGCGACAGATGATGCAGAGCCGGAGGTTCGCGATCCTCGCGGCGGGCATGTCGGCCGCGCTCGCCCTGAGCGCGTGCAACGGCGGCGGCAGCGGCAGCTCCGCCGAGGGCGATGACGACACCGTGACGGTGCGCGGCTGCACGCCGACGCCCCTGATCCCGAGCGCGACGAACTCCCCCTGTGGGCTCAACGTGCTCAACGCGGTCACCGCGCGCCTCGTGCACTACTCCGAGGACGGGGAGGCACGCACGGACCTGGCCGAGTCGATCAGCACCGACGACGCCAAGACCTGGACCGTGCGGGTCCGCGACGGGGCACTGTTCTCCGACGGCAGCGCCGTGAACGCCGCGAGCTTCGTCGACGCCTGGAACTGGGCGGCCTTCGGTCCGCACAACCAGGTCAACGCGGGGTACTTCTCCCCGATCGTCGGGTACGAGTCGGTGCACCCGATCGACCCGGACGGCGAGGAGGGCCTGGGCCAGGCACCGCAGCCCGGCTCGACCACGATGAACGGCCTGACGGTCGTCGACGACCGCACGTTCACCATCACGCTGAAGAACCCGGACTCCACGTTCCCGCAGCGCCTGGGCCTGGTGGCCTTCGCGCCGCTGCCGCTCACGTTCTTCGAGGACCAGGGCCAGGAGTTCGGCGAGGAGCCGATCGGGGCCGGGCCATTCGTCCTTGACGAGTGGGTGCGGGGCGACCGGATCGTCCTGAAGGAGAACGACGACTACACCGGTCCGAGTCGGCCGCGCGTGAAGACCGTCATCTTCAAGATGTACGACAACACCGAGGCCGCCTACAACGACGTGGTCGCCAACACCCTCGACGTCACCGACATCATTCCGGCCAGCGCGCGTGAGGACGAGCGCTACCAGGACGACCTCGACGACCGCTGGGTCGCGAACCCGCGGGGCCAGATCCAGCTGCTCCGCTTCCCGGACGACGACGAGGACGACACCTACGACTCCGCCCGGCTGCGCCGCGCGATCTCGATGGCGCTGGACCGCACCAACCTGGTCAAGCTCGTCCCGGGCGAGGCGCTGGTCCCGGCGACCGGCTGGGTCCCGCCGGGCGTGGCCGGTTACGAGGCCGACGCATGCGGGCAGGACTGCCGCTTCGACCGTGACGAGGCGCGCGACCAGCGCAACAACGCCGGCGGCTACGACGGCACCATCCGCATCACCTACGACGCCGAGACGCCTTCGGTGGCGAACCCGCAGATGTGGACCGAGGTCTGCAAGCAGATCAAGAACGTCCTCAACGAGACCTGTGAGGTCGTTCCGGCGTCGGCGCAGCGTTTCCACGACCTGGCCACCGAGGACACCACCGATGACCTGCTGGTGATCGACAAGGTGATGGCCTACCCGTCGATCGACGACTTCCTCTACCCGATGTACTCGCGCTACGGAGTCGCCAACTACGCGGACTTCTCCAACGCGGACCTGAACGACGCACTGGCGCGGGCGGCCTCGCGGGCCAACCTGGACGAGGCCTTCACCGCCTACCAGGACGCCGAGGAGGAACTGCCGGCCGACATGCCGTCGGTCCCGCTCTGGTACGTCAACTCCCTGGCCGGGTTCTCCGAGCGGGTGAGCAACGTCAAGCTCGACATCTTCGGGCTTTACGACCTGACCTCGATCGTCGTGATCGGCGACTGATCGGGAGCCTGATCGACAGGTAAGACCAGCTCAGGTGGGCTGCGCCGACGTGGCGCAGCCCACCTTGCTGTTAGGAAATGAGTGCGTGCACGGTCCCCAGATTCGGGTGGTCAGCCGTTGGGTCGCCGGTCACGTCCAAGAACTCCTGGAGCGGTTCGAGGAACATCGCTGAGCCAGCGCACGTCGCCCTGGTTGGGATCGCCGACGCAGCCGGCCACCGTGCAATCCTGCGGGGAGTGCGGACCCACGGCCAGATATGACGCGGGGACAGCTTCCGTCGGGTCGAACGTCGCGAGGTCGATTTGGACCGTCGGCGCGGCACCGTCGAACACTCCGCTCGTGTTGCGGATCGACGCCGCCTTAATACTCGTCAGATCATTGATGGATGCCATCAGCTTGTGGAAGAACGTGAAGTACCCCTGGGCGGCGAAGTCACCGATCGCCGCGCCGGTGCCCCCGTCGTTGGGAACGTTCTGCACGACATCCGGTTCGATGTCACCGGTCCGCGTGATCACCATGTCCAGGCTCGGGATCACGAAGGTGTGCTGCCCGTGGTAACCCCAGCTGAAGTACATGTCCGACGGAGCCGAGGCGATGATCGGTCCCGCCGGCTCGATCACCCGACGCTTCCACACGCTGGCCGAGACCTGGGTCTGCCCGGCGGCGCAGCTGTTGAGCCAGACCATGAACCCGTAACTGCAGTTGGCGTTGGTCCCGGTCCGGAGCTGCTGAAGGTAGGCCTGGTCGATGATCCGGACCCCGTCGTACACGCCGTTTCGTCGCATGAGTTCGCCGAGTCGGCCGAACTCCAGCGGGCGCATGAACAGGTGAAGGTAAGCCAGGGTGTTGCCGGAGCGGTCCCGCTGCCACCAGTAGGCCGATCGTGGAATGCCGAGCTTGTTGAAGAGCTCCTCCTGCGCGAAATCCTGGTAGTCCTGCCCGTCGCGGTGACGGTTCAGCGACTGCTGGACCACATAGGTGACCAGCGACGGCGTGAGCTGGTCGTACTCGAAGTACTCGCCGGGCTTGTGTGCGAAGGGCATCGCGAGAGCTTCGCGGGCGCGCGAAATGTCGGTGTACAGGTTCAGCCCACGGATCCAGTTCATCTGCAGGCCGGTGGTCATGGTGAGGACTTGCCGGATCGTGATGGCGCGGTGAGCGGCATCCCCCAGCCCTTCCGGGAGGTAATTCCCGATCGGGTCATCGATTTTGATCAGGCCCTGTCGGGCTGCCACCCCGGCGATCAGGGAGTTGACGGTCTTGGTGTGGCTCCAATTCTCCCGCGGCGCTCGCTCGGTGATCGGGTCGAGTCCGCTCTGCCCGACTAGGCATCCGTGGCGAAACACCTTGACGGTCTCGGATGCCTCTGAAGTCCAGTAATCGATTGCGCCCTTGAGCTTGGTGGGGTCCAACCCGACCGCCGACGGCGAGGACTGCGGGTACTCGCCGGTGCGCGTCATCGGACATGCGGCAGCGTTCCCAGAGCCGATGCTCGCGAGCGGCAGGGCGGGGTGAGCACCGGTGTCGACTGACGCCGCCGGCGCGGCCAGACCGAGAGCCACCGTGGCGGTGATCATGGCACCTGCGAAGTTCATCGCCCGACCTCGACGGCCCGGTTGAAGGGAGTTTTGGCGACGGGGGCGCAGACCATCACGGAGCAGGCGGAGTAGATGCGCCCGACGGGATTGAGCTTGTCGGCGGGGCTCGAGATCGTCACCGCTTAGCCAGCGCGGGGCATGAATGGGCGCTTCGGGTTGGAACTCCCACATCAATTCACAGCGGCGGCCCTCCTCATCATGGAACGGCAGCGCCCGCCCGGACCCGAAGTCCTTCACCCTGCCGTCGCAGCAGCCGCGGGCCATCAGCCGCTGCCGGGCCTCCACCAACGCCTCTCGGCTCGCCACCTTCAGAGCGAGATGCTCGCGTCCCACCGGCTCGGCCGAGCCGTCCACCTCCAGCACGTGCAGCAGCCCGCCCCCACCGACGTCGACAATGGCCTCGCGACGCCCCGATCCCGGTACGCCCTCTCCGATCGCTTCCGCCTGCAAGGTCTCTCGGTAGAACGCCAGGAACGCCGTCAGGTTCACCGTGTGCACCTCGATGTGATGGATGCCGTTGACCAGGCTCACGACATCACCTCCACCCGGCCGCGGTCCCCGTCCACGGTGACGACCTGGCCGTCCCGGAGCAGCGCGGCCGCGTGTCCCGTGCCGACCACCGCGGGGATGCCGAACTCGCGGGCGATGATCGCGAAGTGGGAGAGCAGCCCACCGGTGTCCGTGACCAGCGCGACCGGGGTGGCGAAGACGACGGACCACACGGGCGACGGGGCGTGGCACACCAGCACCTCGCCGGGCCGAAGGCGGTCGAGGTCGTCCTCGGTGCGCACCACCCGGACCGGTCCCGTGACAACGCCGGCGGATGCGGGGATCCCCTGCAGCACCGAACCGTCCTGCCGCCGGCTCACCGCCTCGGGGGCGACGATGCACGCCATCAGCCACGCCCAGAGCTCGTGCACCCGGCGGGAGTCCGCCGGCAGTCCGCTCAGATCGGGGTCGGGGGGTGGGTCGCCGTAGCTCGACGGACCGGGATTAGCGACGGCGTGTGCGCGCGTAGCCAGCCGGCCCGCGACCAGGTCACGGCAGTCGGTGATGGAGCCCGTCAGGGCGGATCGAGCCTCGTCCAGATGCAGGAGGAACACGCCCTCGCCGCTCGCGAGCGAGCCGCTCCCGGCCAAGCGGCGCCCCACCTCCAGCAACACCCGGCGGAACAGGCCCAGCGGCACGCTGGTGGTCCACACCTCGTTGTCCTCGCGAACCGGGTAGAACCGCACGGCACGTTCCAGCGTCCGTCCGAACCAGTCGCGCTCCTCCGGAGTCTTCCCGGCCAGCGCAGCACGTGCCTGGGCCCGCGCCGCCTGCTGAGTTTGCTGGACCCGCGCGTCCACCGCGCGGGGATCGAAGCCGACCTCGATCTGATCCGCAATCAGCTGAAGCAGAAGGTCGGGGCGCTCACCCAACGTCGGATCGATGACCTCGTAGCGGATCGCCCGCCCCCCGAACTCCGCGAGGTACTCCGCCACCGCCGCAGCGAAATCCGCGTCCACCTCGGTCATCCGTTTCAGGGCGCGCTGAGGCTCGGCCAGCGCGTCCCGCAGAGCGGGACGGTTCCGTGCCAGCGCGGCCAGCGCGGCGAGCGATCGCGCCGGGTCCGTCGAGGCGCTGGAGGAGCCGCTCACGAGATCCATGGTCTGGGCGTCGGACCACCCGAGGAGGTCACGGCAGGCAAAGGCGAGCTCGCCCAGCAACAACGCATTGCTCGCGTGCAGGAGAACGTGCACATCCGTAGCGGCATACAGGAAGGAGACGATCGCCTCGAGGTGGTCGTCGAGCGCCTGCGGGTCGAGGCCGGACATGTCGACCGCATCGAGCTCAGCCGAACGCCGCCGCAGCCAGGGCCGCCACTCCTGCTCCCAGCGATCGAGGTAGCGCGCACCGAGGTCGTTCGCCACGGCGTCCACACCACGTCCGATGCGTTCCGCGAGCTGCTTCTCGTCGCCCGCGAAAGGCACGGCCCGCAGGTAGACCCAACCGCCCAGCGAGCGCCACTCGATGGTCTCGACCAGCAGGCCCAGTTCGCCGACCAGGTGCCGGGCCGAGGTCGACATGGCATCGAGGAACACCTCACCCATCGGCGAGATGGGTTCGGGGTTCTCACTGGACTCCCGGTGCCAGAACCCTTCGGGCACGTGGACCTGACCGTTCGCTGCGCCGTTCATCGCCGACCTCCGTTGACCTGGGTCAACGATCGTGTCGCGCAGCCGTGGCTGGGCCATCAGTCGAATTGCGTAACTCCGCGCCGGCCAATTGCGTACCGCTCACCCGTCGGCCCCGGCGTCTTCCGCCACCGTGCCGACGAAGCGGGCCAGCGCGGTCCGGGTACCGATGCCGAGACGCGCGTAGATGTGGTCGAGGTGGCTGGTCACGGTTCGCACGCTGACCGTCAGCCGTTCGGCGATCTCGACGTTCGTCAGCCCCTCGGCCACCAGCAGAGCCACCTCCATCTCCCGCCGGCTGAGCGGGCCGGCCCGCCGGGCCGAAGCTCGGGCCGTTCCGGGGCTGGCCCCCAGGTCAGCCAGCAGCGCCCGGGCCCGGTCGGCGTAACACCGAGCCGGGAGCCGCTCGAAGGCGGCCAGTGCCGCTCGGGCGTCGGACACCGCCGACTCCCGATCGGCTGCGGCGAGGGCCGTCGCCCGCTCCAGGCGCGACCGGCCGGCGTGGAACGGCATTCCCTTTGCCTCGAACCAGTCGAGGCTGCGGGTCTGGGCAGCCACTGCTGCAGGCGACGCGCCTGACCGGTGGAGGAGCAATCCCTCGGCGTAGCCGGCTTCAGCCGCCAGGAGCGGCGACCCGCGCGCGGCCAGCACGACGAGCGCCCGGCGGGCACCCTCAAGGTCGCCTGCCCGGGTCCGGGCCTCAGCCTGGGACAGCACCAGGGGCCACCAGTCCGGCTCCGAGTCCTCGGCGCCGAGGACGGCCGCCGCCCGCTCCGGCTCGCCCCGCTCCAGCAACAGGCGGGCTTCCGCCTTCGTGGCGAAGCCGAACCCGCGTCGGTCCGCCTGCCACGCCGGGTCGGAGCCCTCTCGGAGCTCGGCCAGCAGCGCCTCAGCCGGGCCGAGGTCTCCCCGCAACGTGAGGAACCACGCCCGCGAGGCCAGCACGGTGGCGGTCAGGCGTGGATTGTCGAGCCGGCGGGCGATCTCCAGGAACTCGTCGCTGAAGGCCAGTGCGTCGTCCCAGGCCCCGGACAGCACCGCCGCCAGCAAGCGGTAGTGGGCGGCACCGCCGGCCAGCGTGGCTCTGCCCAGCGTTCGCGCCAGTTGCCAGCCGGCCTCGGCGTGGTCCTGCAGCCCAGCGTGGTCGCCGAGCATCACGGCCGCGTCGCCGCAGACGGTGTGGAGGCGGTAGGCGATCGCGTCATCGCCGCCCTGGCGAACCCAGTCCAGACCCCGGAGTCCGTGCTCGAGCGCCTCGATCGGGTGGTCATTGGCGTAGAGGGCCGCGGCGCGGGCGTAGCAGGCGCCTGCGCGGGCCGTCGGCGTGCCGAGAGCGTCGGCCAAGCCTTCCAGTTGGGCGGCGACGTCGAGAAGCTCGGCACGCCCGCCCAGGCGACGCAGCACGGTCACGCGGGCGAAGTGCACCGCGGTGTGGCCCGGCGTCGGCGCCACCGCTTCCAGCTCGCGGGCGGCGACCTGGAGGTGGTCGGCCGCCTCGACCAGCCGACCACGGTCGAACTCGGCGATCCCCAGCGCGCCGTGGATTCGCGCGGTACAGGCGGTATCGCCCACCGCCTGGCGCAGAACGAGCGCTTCGGTCCAGGTCGCGACCGCGGCGTCGGTCTCGCCGCTGCGGTGTTGTGCCTCGGCCAGCTGCTCGAGCAGTCCGGGCAGCTGCCCGTCACCCGCTTCCCGAGCGAGCCGGGCGGACGGTTCGAAGAAGCGCACTGCCTCGGCGTAAGCGCCCCGCCGGGCGGCCAGACCGCCGGCGTGGCCGAAGACCTCGACGGCCCGGGCGGGGTCCAGCGCCGGCCCGGCTCCTAGGTAGTGGCGGCCCAGTCCTTCGATGTCGGACGGGCGGATCCGCTCGAGAGCGGTGGCCAGCGTGGCGTGGGCCCGCCGGCGGCCGATCTCGGAGAGGGCCCCGGTGGCCACCTCCACGTAGAGCGGATGACTGAGCCGGTAGGCGAGGTCACCGCCGTCGAGGTCCTCGGCGAGCACGCCGACCGAGGCCAGGTGCTCGACCGCCGTCGCCAGGCTGTCGGGCGCCAGCTCACCCGAGGAGGCGAGGACGTCGTAGGGCAGCGCCCCGCCGGCGACGGCAGCCAGTTCGACGACCCGTCGAGCGTCGGGGTCCAGGCCGTCGAGCCGCTCGAGGATCACGTCCCGGACGGCGGTAGGCACCTCGATGGCCGCGTCGGTCAGCCTCCAGGTCTCCCCGACCCGGGTGAGCCGGCCGCTCTCCAACAGATTGCGCAGGAAGGAGTCGACGAACAGCGGCGTACCCGACGCGCGTACGAGGACATCGAGCAGCCCCGACGGAACCGGGCCGCCCAGGAACTCCCGCGCCAGATTCTCCACCGTCCTTGGCGCCAGGCGGTGCAGGTCGATCTCCTCGACGACCCGCAGCCGACGCAGCGACACCAGCAACGGCCGCACCCGCTCGCTCTCCTCGGGATCACCGGTGCGGCAGGTCAGGACGAGGGCCGCCGCGGAACGCTCGATCGAGCGCGCCAGGTGGTGGAGCAGCTCCAAGGTGGCCGGGTCGGCCCATTGGGCGTCGTCGATGAGCAGGATCGTCGGCGTCCGCTCGGACAGCCGTTCCACCAGGCGCGCGACGGAGTCGAAGAGCAGAGTCCGTTCCAGGCCGGGGTCACCGACCGGTGGCGGGGCGGGGAGACCGAGGTGCTCGAAGAGGCGGCCGAGCTGCGGCAGATCCTGCGTCAGGTCCGCCAACTCGGCCGCCTCCGACGCGCGGAACAGCGCTCCGAACGCTTCGACGATCGGCTCGAATCCGAGGCCGCTGCGGGGCGGGGACGTGCGTCCGGCCAGCACGCGGCAGCCGGCGGTCCGCGCATGGTCGACGGCTTCGGTGGCCAGCCGGGTCTTCCCGATGCCGGCCTCGCCGCGGATGATGGCGACCCCACCCCGCCCGGTGCCCAAGTTGTCGAGCAGACGGTGAAGCCGCGCGAGTTCCGCCGCCCGCCCGACGAACGGCGTGAGTTCGGGAGGAGCGCCGACCACACGCTCGTCCCGCCAGACCACCTCGAACAGCCGCCAACGCTCCGGGAACCCCTTCAGCCGGACGCGCCCCCGGTCCCGCAGGGGCAGCCCCACCCCGGCGCCCATCAACTGCCGCATCAGGTCGGAGACGAAGATCTGCCCGCCTGCGGCCTTGGCCGAAATCCGGGCCGCAGCGTTGACGGCGGAGCCGAAAACGTCGTCCTGGGTCAGCGTCACCTCACCGACATTCAGGCCCATCCGGACGGCCAGAGGCGCTTCCGCGGAAGCGCGCTGGACGGCGACCGCGCACTCCACGGCTCGGCGGGGCGAGGAGAACACGGCCATGCAGCCGTCGCCGAGGGACTTGATGTGCCGTCCGTCGTGGCGCAGTACCTGGTCGGACACCAATCGCTCGTGGTCGGTCATCAGCCGGTTGGCCGCGGCCTCACCGGCCCGCGAGCGGTAAGCCGTCGAACCTTCCACGTCGGTGAAGAGGATCGTCAGCGTTTCCTGACCGCCGCCCGCGCCCATGCCGGCTCCCAGTGACTGTGCACAGGAACGTAGTGGGTAGGTGGAGGGACATCTACCGACGTGGCGCAGCGCACCTTGCTGTTTAGCGGGACTCGAGGGATTATTTGGGCGTCAAAGTATTTCCGAGAAGTTCCGGCCTACGCCCAGGGGTCATGAGCGCCAGCCTCGAAGTCGTTCCCCCGCTCGCGGACCTTGCGCAACAGCGCAGTCAGCGCGACCGCGGTCGCTTCGTCGATGCCGGCCAGCGCGAAGTCCGCGGCGTTCAAAGTCGCGGTGGCTTTCTCGACCAGCTCCCGGCCCTCGGCCGTGAGCGCGGCCAGCACCCGGCGGCGGTCCTCCGGCGCCGTGCGGCGGCGCACCATTCCGGCGCGCTCGAGCTTGTCCACGGTGTTGGTCACCGACGCCGGGTGCACCATCAGGCGCTCGCCGATCTTGCCCATCGGCAACTCGCCGTCGCGGGTGAAGGCGAGCAGGCGCAGCGCCTCGTAGGACGCGAACGTCAGGCCGTACGGCTTCAGCGCACGGTCGATCTCCCCGATCAGCATCTGCTGCACCCGCATCACCGACGTCACGGCCGCCATGTGCTCGGCGTGCTCCGGCCAGCGCTCCTGCCACTGGCGGTGCGCTTCGGCGATCGGATCGAATGGCAGCGGCACGCGCACAACCTAACCACCGCCTCAGGAGACCCCCGATGACGCAACTCCACGTCCCGGCCAATCCGGTTCGGTTCATCACCGCGGCCAGCCTCTTCGACGGGCACGACGCGTCGATCAACATCATGCGGCGGATCCTGCAGAGCCAGGGCGCCGAGGTGATCCACCTCGGGCACAACCGCTCGGTGGACGAGGTGGTGACCGCCGCGATCCAGGAGGACGCGCAGGGCATCGCGGTCAGCTCCTACCAGGGCGGACACGTCGAGTACTTCAGCTACCTGGTCGACCTGCTCGCCGAGCGCGGCGCCGGGCACGTGCAGGTCTTCGGCGGCGGCGGCGGCGTGATCGTGGCCGAGGAGATCGAGACCCTGCGCGCGAAGGGCGTGCGGATCTTCTCCCCCGAGGACGGCCAGCGCCTCGGCCTCGCCGGGATGATCAACGAGATGATCAAGGCCTGCGACGTCGACCTCGCGGCCACCCCGCCCGCCAACGCTGACGCCCTGATCTCCGGCGAGACGCACACCCTGGCCCGCACCATCACCACCATCGAGGCCGGCAAGCTGCCCGGCCGAACTGGCGAGCGCGATCGAGTCGGCCGCGGCCGACCGTCACGTCCCGGTACTCGGCATCACCGGCACCGGCGGCTCGGGCAAGTCCTCGCTCACCGACGAGCTCGTGCACCGGCTCCGCCTGGACCAGCAGGACAAGCTGCGGATCGCGGTGCTCGCGGTCGACCCGTCCCGGCGCAAGGGCGGCGGCGCGCTGCTCGGCGACCGGATCCGGATGAACGGCCTGCAGACCGGCACCGGTCACGGCGGCGTGTACTTCCGCTCGCTGGCCACCCGCGGCGGCGGCTCCGAGGTGCCGGCCTGCCTGACCGATGTCATCAAGGCCTGCAAGGCGGCCGGCTACGACCTGGTCATCGTCGAGACCCCCGGCATCGGCCAGGGCGACGACGCGATCGTCGCCCTTCGTCGACCTCTCCCTGTACGTGATGACGCCGGAGTTCGGCGCCGCCTCGCAGCTGGAGAAGATCGGCATGCTCGACTTCGCCGACGTGGTCGCGATCAACAAGTTCGAGCGCCGCGGCGCCGAGGACGCGCTGCGCGACGTCAGCCGCCAGATCGCGCGCAACAAGGGCCAGATGTCCTCGGACTGGGCGCAGATGCCGGTCTTCGGCACCAGCGCCGCCCGGTTCAACGACGACGGTGTCACCGCGCTGTACCAGCACCTGACGGGCCTGCTCGCCGAGGGCGGCCTGCCGCTGGAGCCGGGCACGCTGCCCAAGGTCGACGTGAAGTCCTCCAGCCACCTCAAGACGATCATCCCGCCGAACCGGGTGCGCTACCTGGCTGAGATCGCCGAGACCGTCCGCGGCTACCACGAGCAGACCGCCGCGCAGGTCAGAGCTGGCTCGGCAGCGTCAGCAACTGCGCGCGACGGCGAAGCTCGTCGCCGAGCGGGACGGTGACACCAACATCATCGAAGCGCTCGCCGAGGAAACCGAGGCCGCGCTCTCGGACAGCAGCAAGGCGCTGCTCGCGCCTGGCCGGCCACTGCTGCGAACTACAGCGGCGAATTCCACGTCACGAAGGTCCGCGACAAGGAGCTCCGCAGCGCGCTGTACCGCGAATCGCTGTCCGGCACGAAGATTCCGCGGGTCGCGCTGCCGACGCTACGGCGACGACGGCGAGCTGCTGCGCTTCCTGCGCCGGGAGAACCTGCCCGGCGAGTTCCCGTACACGGCCGGCGTGTTCCCGTTCAAGCGCGAGGGCGAGGACCCGGCGCGCATGTTCGCCGGCGAGGGCGACCCGTTCCGCACCAACCGCCGCTTCCACCTGCTCGCCGGCTCGTCCGAGGCGACCCGGCTGTCGACCGCGTTCGACTCGGTCACCCTCTACGGCCGCGACCCCGACCTGCGTCCCGACATCTACGGCAAGGTCGGCACCTCCGGCGTCTCGATCGCCACGCTGGACGACATGAAGGTGCTCTACGACGGGTTCGACCTGACCGCGCCGAACACCTCGGTGTCGATGACGATCAACGGCCCGGCGCCGACGATCCTCGCCTTCTACCTCAACACCGCGATCGACCGCGAGCTGGAGAAGAAGGCGGCCGAACTCGGCCGCGAGCTGACCGAGGACGAGGCGGCGGAGACGCGCGCCTGGACGCTCGCGACGGTCCGCGGCACCGTGCAGGCCGACATCCTCAAGGAGGACCAGGGCCAGAACACCTGCCTGTTCTCCACCGAGTTCAGCCTGAAGATGATGGGCGACATCCAGGAGTGGTTCATCGAGAACCAGGTCCGCAACTTCTACTCGGTCTCGATCTCCGGCTACCACATCGCCGAGGCCGGGGCGAACCCGCTCAGCCAGCTCGCCTTCACGTTGTCCAACGGCTTCACCTACGTCGAGTCCTACCTCGCGCGCGGCATGGACATCGACGCGTTCGCCCCGAACCTGTCGTTCTTCTTCTCCAACGGCATGGACCCGGAGTACTCGGTGATCGGCCGGGTCGCCCGCCGGATCTGGGCGGTGGCGATGCGCGAGAAGTACGGCGCCAACGACCGCTCGCAGAAGCTGAAGTACCACGTGCAGACCTCGGGCCGTTCCCTGCACGCGCAGGAGATGGACTTCAACGACATCCGCACCACGCTGCAGGCCCTGATCGCGCTCTACGACAACGCCAACTCCCTGCACACCAACGCCTTCGACGAGGCCGTCACCACGCCGTCGCCGGAGTCGGTGCGCCGCGCCCTGGCCATCCAGCTGATCATCAATCAGGAGTGGGGCCTGTCGAAGAACGAGAACCCGCTGCAGGGGTCGTACATCATCGACGAGCTCACCGACCTGGTCGAGGAGGCCGTCCTGTCCGAGTTCGAGAAGATCTCCGACCGCGGCGGCGTCCTCGGCGCGATGGAGACCGGCTACCAGCGCGGCCGGATTCAGGACGAGTCGATGCTCTACGAGCACCAGAAGCACGACGGGACGCTGCCCCTCATCGGCGTCAACACCTTCCTGCCCCCGGACCGCGAGCGGGAACCGGTGGTCCTGGAACTGGCCCGCGGTACCGAGGAAGAGAAGCAGTCCCAGCTGGAGCGGGTCCACGACTTCCAGGCCCGCAACGCCGAGGCGGCGGAGTTCGCCATCCGCCGGCTCCAGGAGGCGGCGATCGCCGGGGAGAACGTCTTCGCGGTCCTGATGGACGCGGCCCGGGTTTGTTCTCTGGGCCAGATAACCGAGGCATTTTTTGAGGTCGGCGGCCAATACCGCCGCAACGTGTGAGCGAGAGGATTCACCGTATGAGTGAGATCGAGCGGGTAGGCGTGATCGGCTGCGGGCTGATGGGCTCCGGCATCGCCGAGGTCTGCGCCCGCGCCGGCCTCGAGGTGAAGGTCACCGAGGTGAACGCCGATGCGCTCGCCGCGGGCCGCAAGCGCATCGAGTCCTCGCTGGGCCGGGCGCTCAAGCGCGGCAAGCTCGATGAGGCCACCCACGCCGCCACGCTGGGACGGATGTCCTTCACCTCCGACATCGGCGACTTCGCCGACGTCGACATCGCCATCGAGGCCGTCGCCGAGATCGAGCCGGTCAAGCTGGAGATCTTCGCCGCCCTGGACAAGGTGATCGCCAGCCGGGACGCGATCCTGGCCTCGAACACCTCCTCGATCCCGATCATGAAGCTCGGGATGGCCACCAGCCGGCCTGAGAAGGTCATCGGGATCCACTTCTTCAACCCGGTGCCGGTGCTCCCGCTCGTCGAACTCGTCGGCTCGCTGCTGACCGGTCCTGACACCGCGGAGCGCGCCAAGGAGTTCGCCACCGGGACGCTGGGCAAGCAGGTGATCCGCTCGCAGGACCGGGCCGGTTTCATCGTCAACGCGCTGCTGGTCCCCTACATCCTCTCCGCGATCCGCATGATGGACTCCGGCTTCGCCTCGGCCGCGGACATCGATCACGGCATGGTGCTCGGCTGCGCACACCCGATGGGCCCGCTCGCCTTGGCGGACCTGATCGGCCTGGACACCATCAAGGCGATCGCGGACTCCATGTACGAGGAGTTCAAGGAGCCGCTGTACCACTCCCCACCACTGTTGCTGCGGATGGTCGACGCCGGTCTGCTCGGTAAGAAGAGCGGGCGAGGCTTCCACAACTACGAGAGCTGACTCCTAGACCGAGGGACGTCCCACCATGGCCGGTTACAAGGGCAACAAGGACTTCGACGCCTGCACGCTGCCGCAGGACTACGAGGACCTGCGCGCCTCGGTGCGCGCGCTCGCGGAGGAGCAGATCGCCCCGCACGCGCACGACGTCGACGATCAGGGCCGCTTCCCCAAGGAGGCGCTCGACGCGCTGCGCGCCGCCGGCTTCGACGCCCCGCACGTCCCCGAGGAGTACGGCGGCCAGGGCGCCGACGCGCTCGCGACGGTGATCGTGGTCGAGGAGGTCGCACGCGTGTGCATGTCCTCCTCGCTCATCCCCGGTGTGAACAAGCTCGGCTCGCTGCCGCTGATGCTCTCCGGCTCGAAGGAGCTGAAGACGAAGTACCTGACCAAGCTCGCGGCCGGCGAGGGGATGTTCTCCTACTGCCTGTCCGAGCCCGAGGCGGGCAGCGACGCGGGCGGCATGAAGACCCGCGCGGTCGCCGACGGCGACGACTGGATCATCAACGGCGCCAAGTGCTGGATCACCAACGCCGGCGAGTCGGAGTTCTACACCGTCTTCGCGGTCACCGACCCGGAGAAGCGCTCGCGCGGCGGGATCAGCGCGTTCGTGGTCGAGAAGAACGACAGCGGGGTCTCCTTCGGCGCACCGGAGCGCAAGCTCGGCATCAAGGGCTCCCCGACCCGCAATGTCATCTTCGACGACGTGCGGATCCCCGGCGACCGGATGATCGGTCACGTCGGCACCGGCTTCACCACCGCGATGCGGACCCTGGACCACACCCGGATCACCATCGGCGCGCAGGCCCTCGGCGTCGCCCAGGGCGCGCTGGACTACGCGGTCGGGTACATGCAGGAGCGCAAGCAGTTCGGCAAGGCGATCGCGGAGTTCCAGGGCCTGCAGTTCATGGTCGCCGACATGGCGATGCAGGTGGAGGCCGCCCGCCAGCTCGTCTACGCCGCCGCGGCCAAGTCCGAGCGTGAGGACAAGGACCTGACCTACTTCGGGGCCGCGGCCAAGGCCTTCGCCTCCGACGTGGCCATGAAGGTCACCACCGACGCCGTGCAGCTTCTCGGTGGCTACGGCTACGTGAAGGACTACCCCGTCGAGCGCATGATGCGGGACGCGAAGATCACCCAGATCTACGAGGGCACCAACCAGGTCCAGCGCATCGTCGTCGCGCGTCACCTGCTGCACCCGCATTCGCGTGGCCGTGAGGGACGAGCCGGGGCCGCTGCCGGCTGACCCTTCACAAGATCGCTCTTCTGGGGATCTACTGGTCGGGACGTCGACGCCTCATCGGTAGAGAAGAGGGAACCGGACTGTGGCCACTACGCATGTATCCGAACAGGAGGCCCGCAAGGTCGCCGAGGCGGCCCGCGAGACCGAGTGGAAGCTGCCCTCGTTCGGCAAGGAACTCTTCCTCGGCCGGTTCCGGCTCGACCTGCTCTATCCGCAGCCGGAACCGGACCCGGAGCTGACCAAGAAGGGCGACGCCTTCCTGGCCAACCTCCGCGCCTTCCTCGAGGAGAAGGTCGACCCGTTCCAGATCGAGCGGGACGCCAAGATCCCCGACGAGGTGCTCCAGGGCCTGAAGGACCTCGGCTGCCTCGGCATCAAGATCCCCGAGGAGTACGGCGGCCTCGGGCTCAACCAGGTGTACTACAACCGCGCGCTGGTCCTGGCCGGTGGCTGGCACTCCTCGCTGTCCACCCTGCTGTCGGCCCACCAGTCGATCGGCGCCCCCGAGCCCTTACGGCTCGCCGGCAGCGAGGAGCAGAAGCGCAAGTACCTCCCGCTGGTGGCCAAGACGCACATCAGCGCCTTCCTGCTCACCGAGATCGACGTCGGCTCGGACCCGGCCCGGGTGGGGACCGCCGCGGTGCCCACCGAGGACGGCTCCGGCTACGTCATCAACGGCCGCAAGCTGTGGACGACCAACGGCACGATCGCCGACGTCCTCGTGGTGATGGCGCGGGTGCCCAAGTCGGAGGGCCACCGGGGCGGCATCACCGCCTTCCTCGTCGAGGCCGGGACCCCGGGCATCACCGTCGAGCATCGCAACGCCTTCATGGGCCAGCGCGGGATCGAGAACGGCGTCACGCTGTTCCAGGACGTCTTCGTGCCCACGGAGAACGTGATCGGCGGCGAGGGGCTCGGGCTGAAGATCGCGCTGGCGACGCTCAACACCGGGCGGCTCTCGCTGCCGGCCATCTGCGCCGGCACCGCGAAGTACTCGCTCAAGATCGCCCGCGAGTGGAGCGCCGAGCGGGTCCAGTGGGGCCACCCGATCCACAAGCACGACGCCATCGCGCAGAAGATCGCCTTCATCGCCGGTACCGCCTTCGCCCTGGAGGCGATGCTCGAGATCTCGAGCCGGCTCGCGGACGAGAAGCGCAACGACGTCCGCATCGAGGCCGCCCTGGCGAAGCTCTACTCCTCCGAGATGGCCTGGCTGGCCGCCGACGAGATGATCCAGATCCGCGGTGGCCGCGGCTTCGAGACCGCCGAGTCGTTGCGGGCCCGGGGCGAACGCCCGGTGCCGGCCGAGCAGGTGCTGCGCGACCTGCGGATCAACCGGATCTTCGAGGGCTCGTCGGAGATCATGCGGCTGCTCATCGCCCGCGAGGCGGTCGACCAGCACCTCGAGGTGGCCGGGGAAATCATCAACCCCGACGCCGAGCTCAAGGACAAGGCGAAGGCGGGCCTGGCCGCCGGCAAGTTCTACGGCAAGTGGTTCCCGACCCTGGCCGTGGGCGCCGGCCAGAAGCCGACCAGCTTCGACGAGTTCGGGTCGCTGGCCTCGCACCTGCGCTACGCGGAGCGCTCAAGCCGCAAGCTGGCCCGGTCGACCTTCTACGCGATGGCACGCTGGCAGGGTGCGCTGGAGAAGAAGCAGTCCTTCCTCGGCCGCATCGTCGACATCGGTTGCGAACTGTTCGCCATCACCGCCTCCTGCGTGCATGCCAGGACCCTGGGCGACGAGGACCCGAGCAAGAGGGAGTCGGCCTACGAGTTGGCCGACCTCTTCTGCGCCCAGGCCCGGCGACGCATCGACGCCCTGTTCCACAACCTGTGGGCCAACGACGACGACGACCGCTACGCCGCCGCCCAGCGGGTGGTGGAGGGCCGCTACACCTGGTTCGAGGAGGGCATCCTCGACCCGTCGGGCGGCGGGCCGATGATCCCTCCGCTGAAGTGAACGTTGCGGTGATCTTGGAGTTGCAATGATCTTGGGGTTCATGATCATCTGATGTAACCCAGCGCATCCGCCGCGCCCGCACGGTTACTCACCGTGCGGGCTCGTGCGTTTTTCACGCACCGTCAGAAAGACCTTTGGCCCGGGCTTGAGGTTCCGCTTGCCAAGCGGCGGTTAAACACAGAGGGCGAACGCGGAAGTCCATTCACGTTCGTCCCACCTGTAAGGCGACCAGCGGAGCGACACCGATGCCCACTGGGGGCTCTGCCGACGGCGTGACGCCGGTCGATGACGCACGCCTGGATTCGCTCCGCCGGTTGGCGTTCGCGATTCTCTCCCCGGCGCTGAGCCGGCACCGCCGCGCCCGCCTGGCCGACGGTTACGCCCGGCAGGCGGTCACCGACACCACCACCTATCCGGCGGCTCGGGCACAGGTGGTCAAGGCCGCGCTGCTGACCGGCGCCGGCCGGATCGGGCTGCCGACGCGCGGCCGCAGCGAGACCGATCGCGCCCTGGCCGCGATGATGCCGGCCTCCCGTGCCGCCTTCGTCCTGCTGCACCTGGAGAACCTGCCGGCGGCCAAGGTCACGGAGCTGCTCACCCAGGCCGGCGTCCCCGACGCGGCCACCGCCGTGGGCCTGGCCGAGCGCACCCCGCTCGACCCCACCGCACTGCGCGCCCTGGTGGTGCCGGTAGCGGCGCGGTTCGGGCCGCGCGCGGTGGCGGTCGCCGCCGTGGTGCTCGTGGTGGGCGTCGCCGCTCCGGTGATCGCCGTGACCACCAGCGGCGACGACGACACCCCCGCGCCGGTGTCCAACCAGACGCCGGTGCAACCGGCAGCGCCGACCGCGGACGCCATCGCGAAGGCGGTCCAGCTCGACCGCGACCTGACCCGGATCCTCACCCGGCTCGATGAAGAGCTGGCCCGCTCCGACCAGAACAAGGCAGAGATCAAGCGGCTGCAGACGTTGCGCGCGGCCGTCATCGCGGAACAGAAACGACTCGGCGGGAGCCCACCATGAGACGCCCTGGATCGAGAAGTCTGCGCACGGTCGTGCCCCTGACTGCTGCCGTCGCGCTCCTGGTCACGGCCTGTGGCAGTGGAGACGACAACACCGACGTCGCCGAGTCCGCCCCACTGACCGACACCCTGGCCAACCCGCAGGACACCACCGACAGCACGGCCGATCTGGTTCGCGCCGTGGCCGACTACCTCGACGCCCAGGCCAAGAACCGCGGTCCGAGCGCCGGCGACAAGGCGACCGAGGCGCTGACCGAGGCCCTCGACAAGGCGACCGCTCCCGTGGCCGAGGAGAAGGCTCCGGTCCAGACGAAGGAGGACGTCGAGAAGCTCCGGGCTGCCAACAGCTACGAGGGCGTGACGTCGTCGAAGAAGGTGAACGCCAAGATCGCGGCCGAGAAGAACGGCATCACCGACGTCGGGGTCACGAAGGACTCGATCAAGATGGGCACCGTGACGATGCACGGCATCGCCCTCGGCAACGTGCTCGCCACGCCCCTGGTGAACGGCGTGAAGGCGACCTTCGCCTCGATCAACGACCGCGGCGGCGTACTCGGCCGCCGGCTGTCCCTCGTGGACTGCGACGACGGCCCCGGTGAGGTCTCACGGTCGAAGGCCTGCATCAAGAAGCTGGTCAACCAGGACAAGGTCTTCGCCCTGCTCGGTTACTCAAGCTGGGCCTCGGCCTCGGTCCACTCCGACCTGGCGCAGTACCGGATTCCCGCCGTCGGCACCTGGGCCTACTCCCAGACCGAGTGGCAGGACTCGTACATGTTCCCCACCCACATGTCGATGATCCACGAGGCGATGGCCGGCGCGCAGTGGGTGAAGAACGTCATCAAGCCCAAGACCTACGGCCTGGTCTGCCTGTCCAGCCCGGAGATGCAGCTGTCCTGCCAGCAGGTGCAGAAGATCCTCGACGCCAGCGGCGCGAAGATGGTCAAGAAGCTCGACGTCGGCATCTCCGAGACCTCGATGTCGGCGCAGATCCTCTCGATGCGCGCGGCCAACCCCGAGCACATCGTCCACTACGTCATCAACCCGGCGACCATGGTGAAGTTCATGGTCGAGGCGGCCCAGCAGGGCTACTACCCGACCAAGGGCATCTCGGGTAACCACCTGGCCGCCGAGGTGCTCGGGTCACTGTTCGGCTCGCACCCGGTGAACCGCTACTGGACCAACACGACCTACAAGTTGTGGGGCCCGGAGTTCATGGCGGTGATGAACAAGTACGCCCGCGGCAACAAGGGCCTGAACCACCACATCGTGCAGGCCAGCTACGTCGGCACCCTGATCTTCGAGGCGGCCGCCAAGGCGGTCGGCCCGAACCTCACCCGCGAGCGCCTGATGGCCCAGTTGGGCAACGGTGACGTCTACGCCGCCGACGCCTCGCTGGACCAGCGCTTCTCCTGGACCCCGGCCGAGCGGTACGGCCAGAACTGGGATCCGGAGAAGGGCCAGGGCCGCGAGTACATGTACAAGTACACGTCCACGAACACCGTCTCCGACCCGAACGGCACGCCCTCCGGATTCGAGCCCGACCCCGATCAGTTCGTCATCTACACGAACCGTTAGGCGTTGCGACCGGCCGAGTGGGTACCTGGCGGCCACTCGGTCGGACGCGGCGGGGTTGGTGGTGCAACAAACACGAAGGCCCGGTCCCCCATAGAGGGACCGGGCCTTCGGCGTCCCCACGGGTGGGACGACTGGAGTTGGTCTTACCGGACTGATTAGCTCGCTTGCGGTTCGATACCCGGCTCGGTGCTCTGAGCCTCGACCGGCGCCGGCGTCTCGGCCGGCTCCTCGACCGCCGGCGTCGGCTCCGGCTTGATGGGCTCCGGCGTCGGCTCCGGTGCCGGAGCGGCGTCGGCTCCGGTGCAGAGTCGGCGTCGGCTCGGCGTTGGCTCCGGCGTCGGCTCAGACCCCGTGGACGTCGGGAACGGAGTCGAAGTTGGTTCCGGCGTCGGAACTGGGTCCGGCGTCGGAGTCGACTCGGGGATGGAGATCGAGGCCTCGCCGGAGCCGGACTTCCTGGACGTGCCGGAGTCGCCGGGTGCGGACAGATCCGCTGGGGCGGCGCTCTTAGCAGCCAGAGGTGCCACGAAGGTGAACACCGAGCAGTTCGTCGAGGTGTTGTCGAGCGTGTCCCCGGAGTTCTGGTAGTCGCAACGGCTGTCCGGTGACTTCCAGAACGCGCCCGCCGTGGTGAAGATCTTGTATTCCTGGTGCGCCGTTGTTCGAGCTGTCGGTCGAGGTGCACGTCAGCGATACGTCGATGTTGATGCAGCCGGCAATCGGGTTGTAAGTGGTTCCGCCACCTTGAACCTTGCGAGACACCGTGAAATTGGTCGGGTGCACACCCGGCACCACAGGGATGCGGAAGTGAACCTTGATGTCGTTGCCGTTGCCCGTGCGGTCCACCTGGACCAACGGCGCTGCGAGTAGGTTTCCGGCCTTCGCACCGGCGGTGGAGGCCGGGTCCGAAGTCAGGGTCCAGAACGCCCAGGCAGGGACGGTCGAGCCGATCACGGCGGCGGCGGCGAGGCCGAAGGCCCCGGTAAGTCGACGATTCATCACGATGCCGATCCGGTCAGGATGACGGGGATACTGAAGCTCGCGTTCTGACAAGACGCCGGAGCGTTGAAGGCCATCGGACAACGCCCATGATTGTCGTGGTGAATGACCCGGGGTCGCCGGCACGGAAATGTTCAGTCCCGTAATGGTGTCGAGGGTGATCACGGTTCCCAGACATGGAGTCGGGCCGACTACTCCACCGTTGACCATCACCGAGCGGCTCATGTCCCGGGCGATGCCCGTAACAGTTGCTGCCACCGGGGAGGTGAAGGTGAGCCGGAGGTCGCCCTTGTAGCCGCCGGGGTTGCTCGGGAAGAGCGGGCCCGTCGTCGGGTCCACCGCCACCGACAGAATGGTGTCTCCGACACCGACCTTTGCAGCGCCGGCACCGGAACCCGTGCCGGTGAAGTACGCGTAGGCCGAGCCGCCGACGATGAGACTCGTCGCGACGCCGGCCGCCACTGCGGCAGCCCGACGTCCGTTGCGCCCGTTGATGCGGGTCATTTCTGGGCCCCCTTCGAGCGGCGGCCCACAACCACGGAGCTTCCGCCAGCTGTGATCAGGGCGAGTCCGGTCAGCGCCATCCAGAACGTGCTGGAGTCGCCACCCGTGCCAGGAAGATCGACGCCACCCACGTCATCGGGCTCGTCGTCGTCCGCCGGAGTGGGAGTTGGGGTCGGCGCCGGCGGAACAGTCACGCCACCGATCTCGGCGGCCCGGCCGTCGAAGGCGAGGTTCACCGTCGAGTTCTTGCAACCGTCCTGGTTGACCGGCGTGTTGGTCATCGCCACCTGCGGCAGGTCCGCAGCCGCGACGCCCAGCTGGGTGAGCGTGCGGGTGGCGTTGGCCGGGAGGATGAACTGAAGTGTGAAGTCGAGCTGAGTGACTACGAAGTCTGCGACCAGGCACTGCCGTTGCGGCGGCGAGCTCACGCCGGCGACTCGGACCGTGATCTCACCGACCGTCAGGTCCGTGCCACCTGGGTTGGTCAGCAGCAGGTTCAAGGACCCGGATCCACCCGGGTACAGGGTGCGATCCAGCGCGCCGCTGATCGTGAACGAGTCGCCCGGCGCGGCGTGGCTCGACCCGGCCAGCCTCCTCGCGAGTGCGTAGGTACCGAGCGCGACTAGCGCGCCGCGCAGCGCTCTAGCACCGCGCATTCTTGCCCTCCATCGTTCCCCCCACGGACGCCACGTGCCGAGTTTCAAAGCCGAGTGAGGCGGGGCGCTGTCCGGCGCCCCGCCCGGGTCGCGTTAGCTCGCGGCGTAGTTGATCGTGACAGTGGCTGTTCTTGCAGCCGTCCTGGTTCTGCAACAGGTCATTGGTGTCGACTTGGGCAGCATGTCGATCTGGAAGGCACCGACGGCGTAGGTGTACTCGGCGCCGACACCGGCCGCGGCGACGGTGATCGCGCCGGAGCGTTCTCGATCAGCTGGAAGTTGTTCGCGTCGCAGACGTTCGAACCGACCGGCGCGACCGTGAAGGTCAGCGCGGCACCCGTTACGCCATTGGGCAGGAAGACCGAGCAGGGGTTGGTGTTCTCGATCGTGACCGTGAGGTCGAGGGTCGCTCCAGGTAGAGCGAAGGAGACCTGCTCGGAGTCGATCGTGAGCGCGGTGTCTGTCCCCGACCAGAGCGGTGCCGTCGCCGGTGCCGGTGCTGGTCCAGTACGCGAACGCGGTGCCGGCGCCCAGGGCGACAACGGCGGAAACGGCGACGGCGCCAGCGATCTTCTTCTTGGTGATGCGCATGTGTTGGTCTCCCCCAACTAAGTGGCTCATCGGCCCGCTCCGGGCCCTGGGGAAGACAGTGACCGAACGTAATCACCGTCGGGGGAGATTTCCCTAACCCGCTCGGTGCGCGCCGGATCTGACTACGGAACGTATGCAACGGGCAATGTCAGTCGATCGGGAACCGGACTGCCGCCGGCAGCGTCTAACGCGGCTTTCGCGGAACGGACGCCATGGACGAGGCGGCAGGAACCCCACCGAAACGGACGTGGCGAAACCGCGATCCGGGCGCAGCTCGGCGGCTTGCCAACCTCCGCTCACTCGGCGCGTCGCGACGCCCCGGCTGAAAGCTTTGCCGGCACGCGTGACTGTGACGATGCGTCAGTTCTGACGGGTAATTCTCACGCGTCACACCGGTCGCATGACACGAGCCCGATGTGAGGACTGAGGCCTCGTCGGGTCAGCGCTCGTCGAGAAACGTCTCGATGACGGGGGCGAGCTCCGCGGCTTCGGACAACAGGGCCAGATGGCCGCCGTGGTAGAGGTGCAGCCGACCGTTGGGCAGCGCCGCCGCCATGATCTTCGCGTTGGAGGCCCGGATGATCGGGTCGTCGTCGCCGGCCAGGACGAGGCAGGGCTGGCGGACCATGCGCAGCGCGGGCAGGCTGGTCCAGCCGGTGCCGGCGCCGAGCTGGTAGAGGTAGCTGCGCACCGGGGTCGCGCTGGGCGCGCTGTGCAGCAGGTCGACGATGCCGTCCGGGTCCTGTCGCGCGGTGCCGCCGTAGATGTCGCCGGCGATGCGGCGGGCGTAGGCGGGATCGCGGTGCCGCTTCGGCGTGGACATCCGGGCCAGCGTGCGCAGGCTGGGCGGCACGGACAGCCAGCCCGTCGAGGTCGCAACCAGGACCACCCGCCGGCACCGGCGCGGGTTCTGGAACGCGAACTGCTGCGCCAGCGCACCGCCCCAGGAGATGCCGAGCACGTCGGTGCGGTCGTAGCCGAGGTGGTCCACGACCATCCGCAGCGAGCGGGCCAGCGTGTGCATGATGTACGGCGCCCTGGCCGCCGGGGACTTGCCCAGACCGGGCGGGTTCACCGCGATCAACGGCCGGTCGGGGTCCAGATGGTCGACCAGCAGATCGAACAGGTCCGAGGACGTGCCGATCCCCGAGCACAGCAGCAGCGGCGTGCGACCCGGGGCGCCCGGCCAGTGCCGGACCTCCAGGCGGCGTCCCACGTCGAGGACCTCGACCCGGGGCTCACGGGCGGGCGGTGTCCCTGGAGTCGGGCCGTTCACCGACGGCGTCATCTGACTGAGACTCATGTGGCCAGCACGTAGGTTCCCGGAGCGGCCGCGATCACGGGGTACTCGGCACCGCCGGGGGCTTTGGGAGCCTCCACCAGGTCACCTCCACGCTCGTGCAGCCACGCGCTGTAGTCCGGCCACCACGATCCCTTGACGGTTTCGGCCGCTTTCAACCAATCATGCGCATCCGCGGGCGTGCTGTCCGCGATTCGGAAGGTTGCCTTGGGGTTCGTGGGCGGATTGACGATCGACGCGACGTGCCCGGCGCTGGAGAGGACGTAGCGGCTCTCGCCGCCCAGCAGCTGCGTGGTGGCGTAAGTGGACTCCCACGGGCACAGGTGGTCGTTGATGCCGCCGGTGACGTAGGTGTCGATGTCCACGGCACCCAGGTCGACCGGCGAGCCGAGCATCCGAGCCATGCCGGGGTGGACCAGCGAGTTGGTCTGCGCCATGTCCAGGAAGTCCTTGTGCAGCGCCGCCGCCATCCGCGTGGTGTCGGAGTTCCAGAACAGGACGTCGAAGGGGCGCGGGGACTTGCCCTGCAGATAGCTGTCGACCCAGTAGTTCCAGATCAGGTCCCGCGGGCGCAACCAGGCGAACACCTCGGCCAGCACCCGCCCGTCCAGGTAACCCTGCGCGGCGGAGGCTCGGGCGGACGCTTCGGCGGCCGCCGGCGTGAGCAGCGCGCCGGCCTGACCGGCCCGGGACTGGTCGAGCACCGTCACCGACCAGGCGGCGTGGGAGACCTTGGCCAGCCGTCCCGTGTCGGCCAGGTGCGCGAGCACCATCGCACTCAGGATCCCGCCGGAACAGAAGGAGAGCATGGACGCGGACTCGGTGCGGCAGATCCGCCGGACCGTGTCCAGTGCACCGTCGATCGCGTCGCCGTAGGTGTCGAGGTTCCACGCCGAGTGCCGCACGTCGGGGTTGCGCCAGGACATCACGAACACCTGGTGGCCCTCGCCGACCAGGAACTCGATCAGGCTGCGCCCGGGCGCCATGTCTCCGACGTAGAACTTGTTGATCACCGGCGGCACCAGCAACAGCGGGATCTGGCGGACCGTCGGCGTGCTCGCGGTGTACTGCACCAGCTCGTAGACCGCGGTCCGGTCCACGACACCGCCGGGGGTGGCGGCGACGGTGACCCCGACCTCGAAGGCATCCGGCTCCACCATCCGCGGCACCCGCGGCGGGGAGGACAGGTCGCGGGCCAGGTTGCGGGCGCCGCGGGCCAGGCTGGCGCCCTTGGTGTCCACCGCCGTGCGCAGCGCGGCCGGGTTCAGCACGAGGTTGTTGCTGGGCGCGGTGGCATCGAGCAAGTTGCCCACCGTGAGCGTGACCCGGTGCTCGCTGTTCTCGTCCAGGCCGGCCTTGGCGACCAGCTCCTCCGCGCTCGCGGAGACGGCCAGGTGGGTCTGGACCGCCCGGCGCAGGATCGGGTTGTCCGACCACGCCGGGTGGGCGTAGCGGGCGTCCTTGGGGTGCGGGGCCAGGTCGGAACGCCCCGCGACGACCTTGGCCAGCTCGGTGGTCAGCGTCCGGCCCTGGCTCGCGATGGTCTTCGGCCGGCGGGCCAGTGCGCCCGCCAGGCGCAGGGTGGACTTCGGCGCCGGCACCAGATTGCGCCAGGAACCCTCGGTCGCCCGGCTCAGGAGCAGGTCGAAGGGAACGCCGACCTCGACGGCCTCCTCGGTCCGGCCAGAGGCATTGCGGCCAGATCCGTTGCGTGCACTCATTCCACGCCACCTCCGGGACAGGGGGTTTCGTGCTCGGGTGTGCCGAACTCTAGTCAGAGAGGTGCATTTTTCACGCGGGTGGGCGATCCACCTTTTGGTCCGCTTTGAGCCCACCCTTGCCATCCCCTGCTTACATGGATGGAGGGGCGAGTGCGCTTTGTCGTAGCCGTTCGACCCCGCTCGGTAGTCGGTCGATTCCATTTCGGGGTGGTGCATGACCAGCGGACCCTCTGCCGGCGGCGTGCCGCCGATCGGTGGAGTCACGCCTGAGGCGCTGCTACCCATGCGCCGGCTGGCGTACGCGGCGCTGCCGCCGTCGCTGAGCCGGCGCCGCCGGGCCCGCCTCGCTGACGGGCTGGCGCACCAGGCCCTCCTGCAGGGCGCCAGCGCCGCCACCGCGCGGGCCCACCTCATCCGCGAGGTGCTGCATTCCGGCCGGATCGGGGGCTGGATCCCGCCACAACTGGCCCGCCTCGGCGAGAGTTCGACGTCCGCGGGCCGCGTCATCGAGGACGCCCTGGGCGCCATGCCCCCCGCGAGCCGGGCCGCCTTCGCCCTGCTGCACCTGGAGAGCCTCACGCCCGCTCAGGCCATCGCCGTCCTGGATCTGGCCGGGGTACCGGACCCGGAGAGCGCCGTCCAGTTCGCCGAGCGCTCACCGCTCGACCCCACCGCCCTGCGCTCCCTGGTGGTGCGGGTCCCCACGACCGCGGTCTCGCCCCGGCTGGCCGGCGGCGTCGCCATCGCCCTGGTGCTGGCGATCGCGGCCCCGGTGATCGCCGTGACCACCTTCGGCGATGAGGACCGGAAGGCAGCCACCCCCGTCGCGAGCCAGTCCGCGGTCGACTCCGAGCGCGACGCCGCGAAGACGGCCGCCAAGCTCGCCCTGCGCGACGCCCGCCAGCGCGAGCTCACCGCCGAGGCCAGCGCGGACGCCGAGCGTCGCCTCAAGCGCAGCCTGCACCGGCTCAACGACGCGATCCGCGAAAAGGGCGTCAGCCGCAAGGAGCTGAAGCGCCTGCGCGACCTGCGCTCCGACGTGCGACAGGAGCTCACCGACCTGCGCGCGGTCACCTCGGACTGAGATCCGCCGATGGCGGGTAGCGCCCCGGGGTGAGCCCCACCGTCTTCGTTTTCGCCCCTGACCCGCTCCTGACCGTCACCGTCGAGGCGGGCCCGGAGGGTGACGAGATCCACCTGCACGCGGGTGGGCAGCGGTTCTGGATCGCCCGGATGGCTTCCGCGCTCGGCGCTGAGGTCACTCTCGGCGGGCCGTTCGGCGGGGAATCCGGCGCAGTCGTGCGGCACCTGATCGCCGACGCCGGGCTACGGGTCTCCGCCGTGGACGTCGCCGGTACGAACGGCGCGTGCATGCACGACCGGCGCGGCGGCGAGCGGCTCGAACTCGCCGCGATGCGGCCGGACGCGCTGTCCCGTCACGACGTCGACGACTTCTACGGCACGGCGCTGGCCGGCGGCCTTGAGGCGGGCGTCACGGTTGGAGCGGGACGGCCGGGCTGAGCCCGGCGACGCCGCCTCCTTGCTGACCGCAATGAGCGAGCTGCGGGCAGCGCCTTCAGACGTGACGCAGCGTCAGTCCCCGTCCGTGCTGATCACCAACGACGACGGGATCGGCAGCGAAGGCCTGCGCCTGCTCGCCCTTGCCGCCCTGGAGGCCGGCATGCGCCCGGTGGTCGCCGCGCCCATGACCGACACCAGCGGCGCCAGCGCTTCCATCACCTCGGCCGAGAGCGACGGCCGGCTCGTCTACGAGACCCGCGAGCTGGCCGGACTCGACGGATATCCGGTGTATGCCGTCGGCGCGCTGCCGGCCTACATCGCCCTGGTCGCCGCGCGCGGTGCCTTCGGCGGACCGCCGGACTTCGTGCTCTCCGGCATCAACAACGGCCCGAACACCGGGCACGCGATCCTGCACTCGGGCACGGTCGGGGCGACCCTGACCGCCGCCGCGCACCAGATCTCCGCCTTGGCGGTGTCGCTGGGGGTCGGTCCGGACCGGAACTTCGCCACGGCCGCCGCCCTCGCCCGCCAGGTGCTGCCCGCCCTCGTCAAGGCCCCGACCGGGACCGTGCTCAACCTCAACGTCCCCGACGTCGCGCCCGACGCGGTCCGCGGACTGCGGGAGGCGCCGCTGGCCAGCTTCGGTGCCGTCCAGACCAACATCCTCGAGTCGGGCAAGGGCTACGTGGTCACGGGTTTCAGCGAGGTCGACGTCAGCGCGGAGCCGGACAGCGACGCGGCCCTGCTGGCGGACGGCTGGGCCACCCTGACCGCGCTGCGGCCGGTGTGCCAGGCCGGGAACGTCGATCTGGGCGAGCTCGTCGGCGACCTGCTCACCGGCCCCGTGGGCTCCGGAGCTGAGGGATCCGGCGGCAGAATGGGGAGGTGACCTCCCCGCCGGACTGGACTCTGGCGATCGACTTCGGCACCTCGACGTCGGTCGCGGCGATCCGCGCGGGCGAGGACACCTCCGTGGTCGAGGTGGACGGAATGACCACGATGCCCTCCGGGGTGTTCCTCGACCCGGCCGTCGGGCTGCTGGTCGGTGCGGAGGCGGCGGAGCGGGCCGCGGCGATGCCGACGTTCTTCGAGCCGGCGCCGCGGCGCCTCCTGCGGGAGGAGAAGGTCAGCATCGGCGGGTTCGACCTCACGTCGACCGAGATCGCCGCCGCGGTCCTGGATCGGCTGCACCAGACGGCCTGCCAGGCGCAGGGCTCCCCGCCGGCGAAGGTGCGGCTGACCTATCCGGCCGGCTGGACCAACTCGCCGAAGCTGGGGGCGCTCGGGCTCGCCGCGGTGGCGGCCGGCATCCAGAACGTGCGCTTCGCCCCCGAGGCGGTCACGGCCGCCCGGCACGTCGTGGAGGTCGAGGACCTGTCCGTCGGCGACCGGCTGGCGATCCTCGACCTCGCCGGCGGCATCCTGGACTGCGCGGTGGTGGAGAACACCTGGTGGGGCCTGGTCGTGGTGGGCGTCCCCGGCGGCCTGGACCCCTTCGACCCGGATGGGCCCGGCGCTGCCGACGCCGCCGCCCACGAATTGGCGGCCACCATCGAGGCCGCCGGCCTGACGGCGGATCAGCTGGCCGGCATCTACCTGGGCCGGGACGCGGCCGACCACCCCGGGCTGGCCGCGGCGGTGGAGGCACTGCTCGAGGTCACCCCGCGTCCGATCACCGAACCCGCGGCTGCGATCGCCCTCGGCGCCGCCCTGGCCGACGACGACCTGTTCACCACCATCGGCTCGCTGTCGAAGGCGACCCGCCAGGCCGCCATGTCGCGCAACAAGGCCGCCGGCAACGCGGTGATGGCCGCCGGCGCCACCGCCGCCCGCGACTTCGGCGCCGACGAGCCTGAAGGCGACATCTGGTGGCGCGACATGGGCCTGCCCATCACGCTGACCCTGCTCGGCGTGGCCTACGGGCTCTACCTGATCATCTTCGTCCTCGGCGGCGGCTGAGCCCCACCGCTACGGTCACAGGCATGCCCACGCCGCCCGACGACCCCGAGTTCTTCGACGGCCCGGCCGCGTTCGAGGCCTGGCTGGAGAGGAACGCGGACACCGCAGACGAGGTCTGGATCCGGATGGCGAAGAAGTCTTCGGGGATCCCGTCCCTGGACTGGGCCGGCGCCGTCGAGTGCGTGCTGTGCTTTGGCTGGATCGACAGTGTGATGCGCCGGATCGACGACCAGTTCCACGTCCAGCGCTTCACCCCGCGCCGACCGCGCAGCAACTGGTCCAAGGCGAACCGGGTCAAGGTCGAGAAGCTCATCGCCGATGGCCGGATGCGGCCCCGCGGCCTGGCCGAGGTCGAGAAGGCGAAGGCCGACGGGCGGTGGGCCGCGGCGTACGACGGCCCGGCCACGGCCACCGTCCCCGACGACCTCGCGGCCGCGCTGAAGGCGGCCGGTGCGCGGAAGGCGTTCGACGCCCTCGACGCACAGAACCGCTACGCCGTCCTGCACCGGGTGCAGACGAAGAAGACCCCCGCGGGCCGGGCCAAATGCATCGCGGCGATGGTCGAACTCCTCGCGAGCGGCAGCAAGCCGTATCCGTCATGAAAGCTCAGCCGATCGAGCAGATCACCGCGTGGTGCGTGACGCCGTCACCGACCGCGACGGCGAGGCCCGAGACGACGCCGGCGCGGTGCGCGCGGACCGGGTTCTCCATCTTCATCGCCTCGCACACCGCGACCAGATCCCCGACCTCGACGCGTGTCGCCATCCTTGACGGCGACGGCGACGATCGTGCCCTGCATCGGGGCGAGCACCGCGGGGCCGGTGTCGAGGTCAGCAGCCTGGGTGCGCAGGGCCGCGGACTCGGCGCGGATGGTCTCGGCCCGCTCGCCGAGGACGGAGAGCCCGGGCACCCGGACCGGCATCACGCGGCGGCCGATGCGGACCATCACCGCGCCGGAGTCGACGAGCCGCCTCATCGAGGCCGTCGAAGTCGTTCTCGACCCAGCGGTTGTGCACCCGGAACGGCTCGGCCGCGAAGTCGGGGTGACGGACCATCAGACGATAGACGCCGAGCGGGGTCGGCACGCCGGCGATCGTCGGTCTCGGCGAGCACCCGGCCGGCCCGGCGCAGGGTGGCCGCGCGGTCGGGGCCGTGAACGATCAGCTTGGCGAACATCGAGTCGTAGCGGCCCTCGACGGCGTCACCGGCCTCGAGGCCCGGCGTCCAGGCGCACCCCCGGCCCGGTCGGGACCGACAGCGCGGTGACGGTCCCGGGCGACGGCAGGAAGTTCTGCGCCGGGTCCTCGGCGACGAGGCGGAACTCGATCGCGTGCCCGCGCGGTTCGGACGTCGGTCTCGGTGACCAACCGCGCACCGGCCGCGAGACGGAACTGCTCGGCGACCAGGTCGACCCCGGTGGTCTCCTCGGTGACGGGGTGCTCGACCTGCAGCCGGGTGTTCACCTCGAGGAAGGAGATCGTTCCGTCGGCGCCGACCAGGTACTCCACCGTGCCGGCGCCGCGGTAGCCGGCCGCCTGGCAGATCGCGCGGGCCGACGCGTGGATGCGGGCCCGCGTCGCGGCGGGCAGGAACGGGGCCGGGGCCTCCTCGATGAGCTTCTGGTTGCGCCGCTGCACCGAGCAGTCGCGGGTGCCGACGACGAGCGACCTGGTCGGCGTCGTCGGCGAGCACCTGGGCCTCGACGTGGCGGGCCGCCTCGAGGAAGCGCTCGACGAAGCACTCGCCGCGGCCGAAGGCGGCGACCGACTCGCGGGTCGCGGACTCGAAGGCAGCCGGGATCTCCTCGAGGCTGCGCACCACCTTCAGTCCGCGGCCTCCACCGCCGAAGGCGGCCTTGATGACCAGCGGCAGCCCGTGCTCGGCGGCGAACGCCGACACCTCGGCGGCGTCGGCCACCGGGTACTCGGTGCCGGCCGCCAGCGGTGCGCCGGCGACCGGGCGATCCGGCGGGCGGTCACCTTGTCGCCGAGCTCGCGGATGACCGACGGCGGAGGGCCGATCCAGACCAGGCCGGCGTCGGAGACCGCGGTGGCGAACTCGTCGTTCTCGGCCAGGAACCCGTAGCCCGGGTGCACGCCGTGCGCGCCGGCGGCACGGGCGACCGCGACGATCGCGTCGATGTCCAGGTAGCCGGGAATCTCGTGGGCCTCGTCGGCTCGGCGCACGTGCAGGGCGCGGGCCTCGTCGGGGGTGTGCACCGCGATCCCACGCATGCCCGCGTCCCGCGCGGCGCGCAGCACCCGGACCGCGATCTCGCCGCGGTTGGCGACCAGTACCGAGCGCAGCGGCTCGTCGGGGTCGGTGGTCAGCACGGTCATCGGGGTCAACTTCTGCAGGGCCGGCAGAACCTCGGTCGCGAGCAGGTCGAAGGCGGCATCGGTGTCGTTGACGCCAGCGCGATCAGCACGGTGTCGACGCCCGCCGCGTGGTACTCCGACAAGCGCTCGATCAGTCGCTCCGGCGTGCCCAGAACCGTGTACCTGTCCGCGACCCGCCCCATGTCCTGGTTGTACGCGCGGGACAGGAACTCGATGCCGGTCCGCTCGGCCCGGGCTCCGTCGCGGTCCACCATCGACCACGCGAAGTACGCCCCGCTCAGCTCGTCGGGCTTCCGGCCGAACGCGACCGCCTGCTCGCGCGCGCGGCCGAGGCTCTCCCGGACCTGCTCGGGCTCCATCAGGTACGGCATCCAATGGCTGGCGAAGCGCCCGGCGCGCCGCTCGGCGGCCGGCTTGCGGCCACCGATCCAGATCGGCGGTCCGGGCCGCTGCACCGGCGGCGGGTTGAGCCGATCGCCCTCGACGGTGCAGAACCGGCCCTCGTAGGTCACCGGCTCCCCGGTGAACAGCGCGGTGATGATCTCCAGCGATTCGTCCGTGTACGCACCGCGGTGCTTGGGGTCGACCCCGCACGCGCGGAGTTCTGACGGGTACTCACCCCCGACGCCGACGCCGAACTCGAAGCGCCCGCCGGAGACACCGTCGAGCGTGGCGACCATCTTGGCCGCCAGCGGCGCCGGGTAGGTGGGCAGCAACGTGAGCGCCGAGAGGAGCCGGATCCGCTCGGTGGCGCCGGCCGCCGCGGCCAGCGCGATCAGCCCGTTGGGCACCGGCGCGTGGAAGAAGACGTGCTCGCCGCTGCCGATCAGGTCGAAGCCGGCGTCCTCGATCCGCTTCGCGAGCTTCGGGATCTGGTCGTGGTTGCCTGCCATCCCCGGTGCCAGTCCGACCCTCACGAGGTCTCCCCAGCTCTCGCCAGCACGGTCTCGGCCATCCGTACGTGGACCGCGTCCACCATCGCGCCGTCGAGCACACCCACCCCGGTCGCACCGGCCGCGATCACCGCGTCGGGCGTGCGCGACCTCCGCCTCCGACGGGGTGAAGATCTGCGCCGCGACGGACACCTGGTCCGGGTGCAGGCAGATCTTGCCGTCGAAGCCGAGGTCCCGCCCGGCGTTCGCGTCGACCCGGAAGGCCTCGATGTCGCGCACCGCGACCACGGCCTGGTCCAGGGCGACACCCCGCCGAGCGCGGCCGCAAGCACCACCTGGCTGCGCGCGAACAGCACCTCCTGACCGCCCGGGGTGCGCCGCCCGCCGATGTCGAGCGCGAAGTCCTCGGCGCCGAAGTACACGGCGTCCGGGCCGGCCTCGCACAGCGGCCGTGCGTCGGCGACGCCGAGGGCGGTCTCCAGCCCGCCGATCACCAGCGCGCCCGGCGGCAGCGCCGCGCGCAGGGTGAGCAGCTGCGCCGGCGTGTTCGTACTTGGGCAGCACGACACCGTCGAGGGTGCCGCCGCCGATCAGGCCGGCGCACGCGGCGACGTCGAGGTCGTGCCAGGGGGTGTCCACCGGGTTGATCCGCACGAGCGCCAGGGCGACCTCCGGGCGGCCCGCGGTGAGGGCCTCGACGACCAGCTTGCGGGCGGCTTCCTTCTCCCCCGGTGGAACGGCGTCCTCGAGGTCGACCAGCACCGCGTCCGGCGCTGACCGGGCGACCTTCGGCAGCAGCTCCGGCCGCCCGCCGGGAACGAACAGCGGGTTGCGCAGGCGCAGTGTCCGCGGCGCGTGGGGCCGCTCATGCGGGCCGGCGGTACATCAGGCCGGTGCGCCGGCAGGTGCAGACCATCTCGTCGCGCTGGTTGTACGCGCGGTGCTCGAAGACGGCGATGCCGTTGTCCGGGCGGGACGCCGACTCGCGCAGCTCGATCACCTCGGTCTGGACCCGGATCGTGTCGCCGTGGAAGACCGGCTTCGGGAACTTGATGTCGCCCATCCCGAGCTGGGCGACGATCGTGCCCTGGGTCAGCTCGGCGACCGAGAGCCCGACCACCAGCGCGAGGGTGAACATCGAGTTGACCAACCGCTGGCCGAACTCGGTCGCCGCGGCGTACTCGTGGTCCAGGTGCATCGGTGCGGTGTTCATCGTCATCGTGGTGAACATGACGTTGTCGGTCTCGGTGACCGTGCGCCGGGTGGCGTGCTCGACCACCAGGCCGACCTTGAGCTCCTCGAAGTACAACCCGGCCATCAGGCTCCGTCCTTGACTACCGCCGCCACGACGTCCAAGGCTGCCGGATCCTCCATCGCCGAGGTGTCCCCGGTCGGCTTTCCGTGCACGATCAGGTCGCGCAGCAGCCGCCGCATGGTCTTGCCGGTGCGGGTCTTGGGCAGTTGCGAGGTGACGTAGATGGTCGCCGGGCGGGCGTAGCCGCCCATCTCGGCGACCACGTGCGCGGCGAGCTGCTCGCGGGCGGTCGTCGGCGTCGACCCCGTTGGCCAGGGTGACGAACGCGACCGGCACCGTGCCCTTGGTCGGTTCCGGGATCCCGACCACCGCGGCCTCGACGACGGAGGGGTGGGCGGTCAGCGCGCCCTCGATCTCCATCGTGGAGATGCGGTGCGCGGCCACGTTGATGACGTCGTCGACGCGGCCGAGCACCCACAGGTGCCCGTCGTGGTCGAGCACCGCCTCGTCGTTGGTGGCGTAGACGCCGGGGAAGCGGGAGAAGTAGGCCTGGGTGTAGCGGTCCGGGTCGTCCCAGACCGTGCGGCACAGCGTCGGGAACGGCGCGGTGATGACGAGGTTGCCCTTGGTGCCGGCCGGCACCGGGCTTGCCCTCGTCGTCGAGGATCGCGAACTCGTGCCCGGGCACCGCGGTGCCGAGCGAGCCGGGCTTGATGGCCTCGACGCCGGCCACCGGGTAGGCCCAGGTGGAGCCGGTCTCGGTCTGTCCGTAGGCGTTGACCACCGGGGCGTCGTAGGTCTGCGTGGTCCAGGTGAAGGTGTCGACGTCGAGCGGCTCGCCCTGCATCGTGATGACCTTCAGCCCGAGCGGGTGCGCGGCGGCCAGGTCGTCGCCGAACTTGCGCAGCATCCGCCACAGCGTCGGCGCGGCCAGGATCTTGGTGACCTTGTGCCGCTCGCAGATCTCGTAGAACCGCGCGTTGGTCGGGGTGTCCAGCGCGCCCTCGTAGCAGGCGATCGTCATGCCGCAGGCGAGTCCGCCGACCACGGCCTGGATCGGGAAGGTCAGCCAGCCGACGTCGGCGGCGACCCAGTACACGTCGCCCTCCTGGTAGCCGACCTGCCAGTACGCGTTGGCCCAGGTGCCGAGCAGGAAGCCGCCGACCGAGTGCACGACGCCCTTGGGCTTGGACTCCGTGCCCGAGGTGAAGATCAGGAACGACGGGGCGTTCGGGTCCAGCGGCACCGGGGCGAGCGCCGCCGACGCCGTTCGCGACCACCTCGGTGTAGGCGACCTCGTTCTCCTCCAGCGGCACGCCGACGTTGCCCGTGCGGTCGACCACGACCGTGGCCAGCAGGGTCGGGATCCGGGGCCGGGCGGCGCGCAGCGTCGCCAGGAGCGGGACCGGCTTGCCGCGGCGGTAGATCGCGTCGGCGACGATGACGACCTTCGCCCGCGCGGTCTGCAGCCGCGAGGCGACCGCCTCCTCGCCGAAGCCGGAGAACAGCACGGTGTAGATCGCGCCGAGGCGGTTGCAGGCGTGGATCGCGGTGAAGGCCTCGACCAGGTTCGGCATGTAGATGCCGACGACGTCGCCCTCCGACACCCCGAGCTGCGCCAGACCGGCGGCCAGAGCTGACACCTCGTCACGCAGCTCGGCGTAGGTGACGCGAGCGGGTGTCGCCGGGCTCGCCCTCCCAGACGATCGCCACGCGGTCGGCGGTGGCCGGGTCCTCGGCCCAGCGGTCCACGCAGTTGTCCGCGACGTTGATCCGGCCGCCCTCGAAGTAGCGGAAGCCGTCGACCTCGCCGGTGCGCACCTGGGTGTACGGGGTCAGCCAGCGCTGCTGCGCGGCCACCCACTCCCAGTACTCGTCCGGAGTGGCCAGCTCGCGCAGGGCGGCGAGCTGCCGGGCGCGCTCGGGCACCGTCCAGTCCTCGCGCAAGGGGACCAGCGGAGCGGCCAGCAGCGCGGCCAGGCTGTCGTCGGACATGTGCGCTTCTCCCGGAGTTTCGGCGGGCAGGTTCAGACGGGACTGATCGTGTGGTGGCGCCGGCCGGTCTCGCGGGTCCAGCCGTCGGCGTCGGCGAGGCGCGCGATCAGTTCGGCGCGCAGGTCCCCCGGCTCGACCACCGCGTCGACGACGAGGCGGCTGCCCATCCGCAGCAGGTCGAGTTCGGCCTCCTGCTCGGCGATGCGCGCGGCGACGTACGTCGGCCCGTTCGACCGGGTCGGCGATCGCGGCGATCTTGTTGGCGTAGACCGCGTTCACCGAGGCCTCGGGCGTCATCGGCGCCGATCGTCGCCGTCGGCAGCGCGAGCGTGGCCCGCGGCTCGAAGCCCGGGCGCGCACATCGCGTAGAAGCCGGCCGCGTAGGTCTTGCGCAGCACGACGCTGATCTTCGGCACCTCGGCCGAGGACATCGCGGTGATCAGCTTCGCGCCGTGGCGGATGATCCCGGCGCGCTCGACGGCCACGCCGACCATGAAGCCCGGGCACGTCGTGCAGGAACAGCAGCGGGACGTTGTAGGCGTCGCACATCGAGATGAAGCGCGCCGCCTTGTCCGCGGAGTCGACGAAGATCGCGCCGCTGCGCACCTTGGGCTGGTTGGCCACGATCCCGACGACGCGGCCGTCGAGGCGAGCGAAGCCGACCACGATCTCCTCGGCCCAGCGGGCCTTGATCTCGAAGAAGCTGGCGCCGTCGACCACGGACTCGATCACGTCGCGCACGTCGTAGGCGGTGTTCGGGTCGGCCGGGACCATGCCGTCGGAGAACGGGCGCTCCGGCGCCACGGGCGCAGTCCGCGCCGGCGCGCGCGCGGAAGTCGTCGGGCAGGTAGGACAGCAGCAGCCGGGCCGCGGCGATCGCCTCCCAGTCCGAGCCGAAGACCTCGTCGCCGCACCCGGAGACGGTGGCGTGCATCATCGCCCCGCCCATCTCCTCCAGCGTGGTGATCTCGCCGGTGACCTTCTCCGCGATCCGCGGGCTGGCCAGGTACATCGAGCCGTTGCCCTCGACCATGCCGACCCAGTCGCAGAACGCGGGCATGTAGGCCCCGCCGGCGGCGGACGGGCCGAGCAGGCACGCAGATCTGCGGCACCCGGCCGGACAGGCGCACCTGCAGGTGGAAGATCGCGGAGGCGCCGCGGCGGCTCGGGAAGAAGCCCATCTGGTCGGTGAGCCGGCCGCCGGCCGCGTCGACGAGGTAGACCATCGGCAGCAGGTCGCGGTCCGCGCGCTCGAGGATGCGGATCTGCTTCTCACACGTCAGCTGGCCCCAGGAACCGGCCTTGACGGTGAAGTCACTCGCGATGATCCCGACCCGCCGGCCCTCGATCCGGCCGACGCCGGTGATGACGCCGTCGGCGGGCAGGGAGTCCTCGCCCGCCGAGGCGAGCAGGCCGTCCTCGACGAACGAGCCCGGGTCGAACAGCAGCGCCAGCCGGTCACGCACCGGGAGCTTGCTCGTCCACTTCGACGGGTCGAACCCGGCCCGCGCCCAGGCGAGCGCCTCGCGCGTTTCGGTGACGGGGTCCTTCGTCCGTTCACCGATCGACGAGCTCACGTGGCCATGCCCTTGGTGAGGATCTCCAGCTGGATCTCGTCCGTGCCGCCGCCGATGCGCAGGATGCGGGCGTCGCGGTAGTGCATGGCGACCGGGCTCTCCTCGACGAAGCCGGCGCCGCCGAACAGCTGCACGGCGTCGTCGACGATCCGGTTCGCCGCGACCGCCGCGAAGTACTTGGCCTGCGCCACCGTCTTGAACGCCTCCGGGTGGTCGGCGTCGAGCCGCAGGCGCGGACTGATGCGTCATCAGACGCGCGGCGTCGAGCTCGATCTCCATCGTGGCCAGCTTGTGCCGGATGGTCTGCAGGTGGGTCAGCGGGGCGCCGAAGGCCTGGCGGTCGCGGGTGTAGGCCTTGGCCAGGTCGAGGCACTCGGCGGCGTGCCCGAGACCCATCCCGGCGAGCGCGATCCGCTCGAGCTGGAAGCCCTCCATGATCTGCTGGAAGCCGCGACCCTCGGTGCCGAGCACGGCGTCGGCCGCCGACCTGAACGTCGTCGAGCATCGACCTCGCGGGTGTCGGAGGAGTGCCAGCCCATCTTGGACAGCGGGCTTGCCGAAGGACAGGCCGGGCGTCCCCTTCTCGACCAGGAACAGCGTCACGCCGGCGTGCCGGTCGGTGCTGGTGCGGGCGCCGACGATGATGACGTCGGCGATGCCGGCGTTGGTGATGAACATCTTGCGGCCGTTCAGGACCCAGCCGTTCCCGGCTGGGCTTCGCGGTGCTCGTCATGCCGGCGACGTCGGAGCCGGCCTGCGGCTCGGTGACCGCGATGGCCGCGATCGCCTCGCCGTCGCACAGCGCGCCGACCCAGCGCTCCTGCTGCGCGGCGGTGCCGTGGCGCGCGATGTGGGGCCCGGCCATGTACGCGCTCACCAGCGCGGTCACGGCGATGCCGCCGCTGGCCCGGGCCAGTTCCTCGGACAGGATCGCGACCGCGAGCGAGTCGTTCGCCTGATCCGCCGAGCTCCTCCGGGGTGACCAGGCCGAGCAGGCCGGCGGCGCCGAAGCGCTTCATGAGGTCGACGGGGAAGGCCTTGTTGGCCTCCGCCTCGGCGACCAGCGGCCGGACCTCACGGTCGACGAAGGACTTGCAGGTCGCCCGGAAGGCGATGTGTTCCGCGCTCAGTTCCCAGCTCATTCTGAGGCTCTCCCGCTCTCGACCGACCAGTCGGTCGAGTGTACGCTCGACCGCGTGACCACGACAACCCGCGCCGACGCCCAGCGGGCGCGGGTGCTGACGATCTCGACCGAGATCTTCAGCCGGCAGGGCTTCCGGGCCACGTCCATGAACGAGATCGCGGCGGCGGTCGGGCTGTCCAAGCCCACGCTCTACCACTACTTCCGCAGCAAGGAAGAGCTACTCGTCCGGATCTACTCCGAGGTGCTCGACGAGAGCCTCGAGGCGGCGCGGCGCATCGTCGCCGCGGCGCCGACGCCGCTGGCCGCGATCCGGGACCTGATCGCCGAGCCGCGTCGCCTACACGTGCGAGAACCAGCAGATCCTCAAGGTCTGCTTCGAGGAGGAGCACGAGCTGCCCGCCGACCTCGTCGACGAGCTGCTGGCCCGGCGCAAGGCGTTCGAGGACCTCTTCGCCGCCGCCGGTCGAGGCCCACCGGGCCGAGCACCCCGGGCACCCTGACCGACGTCGTCCCCCGGGTCTACGTCAACGCCTGCCTGGGCGCGATCAACTGGTGCTACAAGTGGTACCGCCCGAGCGGTCCGGCCACTCCCGCCGAGCTCGGCCGCCAGATCGCCGCGACGCTCACGGCGCCCCGCTGCGCGGACTCACCGATAGCGGAGTAGGCACCGGTTTAGCGCCCCGGTGTAACTCCACTATCGGCGCAGTTGTACGCGGGCTCAGCGCTCGTAGGCGAGGCGGAGCGACGGGGCCTTGACCTCGGCCTGCTTGAGGGCGCCGATCAGGCCGAGGGCGCAGCCGACGGCCAGGGCGCTGAGCGCGTAGGTCGGGTCCATCGGGACCAGCGCAGCGGCGGCACCGGCGATCCAGCAGATCTGGAAGCCGACCGTGTAGCGCGTGATCACCCGGCGGCGGCCGCGCGGGCAGGTCAGCTGCTGCGTCACGCCGTCGAAGGCGACCTTGCCGGCCGACCAGGCGAACGCCGAGGTGAGCGCGACCGCGATGCCCCAGGCCGAGTTCGCGTCGACGGTGGCCGAGGCGCACATGGCGGTGAGGACGGCGAGCAGGATCGGCGGCAGCAACCAGGCCGGGATCAGTGCCCGCGACGCGCTGGCGGTGAAGGTGCCCAGCGCCCCGCCGATCACGGCGGCGACGACGATCGCGGTGAACGCGGCCGGGTTGTCCTTGGTCGCGAACGCGAGCAGGAAGGTCAGGAAGCCGGTGGCGAAGCGGATCACCGCGAGCGCCACGCCGGCCCCGACGGTGCGGGCCGGCAGCTTCGCCGCAGCGGGGTCGAGCGCGAGTTCGCGCTCGGCCGGGGAGATCGTGAGCTCGCCGGCCAGCGGCATCAGCACGACCAGCGCGGACAGCGAGTAGCAGGCGACGGCCGCGACCAGCGCGCCGGCCGAGGAGCCGGTGAGGGCGACCACGGCGGACGCGATCGCCGCACCGATCGCGGCGCCGACGTTCACGGTGGCGGACAGCCAGGTGTTCGCCCAGCACAGCGAGCGTCGCTCGGCAGGATTTCCGGGACGTAGGTGATGCGGGCGATGCCGTGCACCCGGGAGGTGACCAGCAGAGCCAGCGCGAGCGGGTAGAGCGCGGCCGTGTCAGCGGTGCCGATGAGGGCGAACGCGAGCCCGGCGCGCAGCGCCGCGGAGACCATCAGGGTGTGCCGCAACTGACCGACGTGGCGGGCGAGCAGCCCGTCGACCACCGGCGTGAGCAGCGCCACAGGCAGCATCGCCAGCGTGAGATAGAGCACGACCTGCTGGCGGGCAGCGTCGGTCGGAGCGGCGAAGAACATCGTGTTGGCCAGCGCGATCGCCACCATCACATCGCCCGCGGCGTGCGTCGCCACCGCCGCGGTCAGGCGGTGAAAAGGGCGAATCCGCCTGCGCCGATTCCGACCGCGGCAGCCTGTGCCGCTCAGACTCGACTGGCGCCTCGGCCCCCACGAAGCTCATGTCAGATGGGTACCACGCCTGATCACTCCTACGCGTAGGAGTGATCAACCTGTTGGTGAACGGCGGGCGCACATCGTTCTGACGCACTCCACGGTATGTCCGTTCCTGCGATAGAACATCCGGATGACGATCCGGCAATTCGCCTTCGATTTCGACCCCGCCCACCAGGTGGCCTCTCTCCCGTTCGGCGTAACCCCCGCGACCAGCGTCATCCGGGTCGATGAGAACGACCTGTGGGTGCGCTTCGGACTGTGGTCGGTGCGGACGTCACTCACAACGTCATCGGCTGGGAACTGTCCGGTCCTTATGCCTTCGCGAAGACCGCCGGTCCGGCCCGGCTTTCCTTTGCTGACAAAGGACTGACGTTCGCCACGAACCACCGCGCCGGGGTCTGCCTGAAATTTGCGACACCCATTCGCGGAATCGATCCGCTCGGCCTGATCCGCCACCCCGGGCTGACGCTGACCCCGGCCGATCGCGAGGGGTTCGTGGCCGCGGTTACCGGGCAGTCGTCCGGCGCATGGACAGCACTGAGAGCACAGCTCACCGGGGACGCCGAGACCTACAACGGCTACAGCGTCGACGACGAGGACCAGCCGCAGGGCTTCGGCGACAGCCTGGTCGATGACCGCGGCCTGAAGGAGCCCCTCGACGAGGGCTACTCCCCGCCCGAGCAGTGGTCGGCCGCGCAGCGCTTCGGCAACACCGAGGCCGAGGCCGACCGCGGCGAATCCCTGGACCAGCGGTTGCGCCAGGAGGTGCCCGACGTCGACCCGAACGCCCCGGTCGCGAGAACGTCGGCGGCGAGGTCGGACCAGCCGCGGCGGACGTCTGGTCGAGGACGACGCGGAGCGCGCAGCGACACCGACTCCGAGCTGTACGCCGTCGATGTCGGCATCGACGGTGCCGGCGCCTCCGCGGAGGAAGCGGCCGTCCACGTGATCGAGGACGAGGCGGTCCGGCCCTGACGTACTACCAGACACGGTCCCCTCCGGTTGGACCCAGGAGCGCACCTTCGCGTACCTCGCGGACTTCAGAAATGTCGCCGCGTGGGACCCGAGCATCGAGAAGTCGGAGCTGACCGGCGGGACGGCCGGTGAGGTCGGAGCCACCTACGACGTGACGTTCTCCATCGGCGGCGTGAGCTCGACGCTGCCGTACGCGCCGAGGAGATACGCGCGCCCGAGGCGATCGTGATGAAGGCCGAGACCGACGCCGTGGTCTCTCTCGACACCATCACGGTCGAACCCGCCGACACCGGCGCACTGGTGACCTACCGCGCGGAGCTGACCCTGAAGGGCATTCGTCAGCTCGCCGAACCGCTGGCGGACTTCGCGCTGCACCGCACCGGGGCAGGCCGAGCCGCCGAGAAACTGGCGTACGCGGAAGCAGGCTGACGGTCCAGGCCCCCACCGGGCAAATGATGGGCGTCGTCGCCTGCACCACGAGCACGGCGAGGTCGTCGCGCGGGGCGCCGCGGGCGCCGAACTGCTGGGTCGCGCTCTCGACCACGCCGGCCAGTTCGGTGGCGCTCGCACCGTGCGCGGCGCCCAGGGCGCTGAGCAGGTTGTCCTCACCGAAGAACAGGCCCTCCGTCGCCGCGGCGCTCGGTGACGCCGTCGGTGTAGAGGACCAGGGACTCCCCGGGCGCGAGCAGCACCTCGTCGTCGGAGACGTCGATGTCGGTGAGCACCCCGAGCAGGGAGCCGCTGGTGCCGACGAATCGCACCCGGCCGGCTCCCCGATCGGAACGGCCCACGTGCACGGGCGGCGGGTGCCCGGCGCTGGAGAACCGGACCGCGATGCCGTCCTCGCGCCGGCGGACCGTGCCGAGCACGACGGTGCAGAGCCGGCCCGCGGTCGCCGAGACCCAGCAGCGTCTCGTTGAGCCGGGAGAGCGCGATCGGAGGTGAGGCGCCGTCGCGGATCAGCAGGCGGAGTACCTCGCGGGCGATGCCGGTGATCGCCGCGGCCTCGGCGCCCTTGCCGCACACGTCGCCGATCGCGATGCCGCAGCCGCCGCCGGGCAGCGGGAAGACGTCGTAGAAGTCCCCGCCGACCTCGGTGCCCTCGCCGGCCGCGGCGTACCGGGCGCCGAACTCGCAGCCGATCACGTCGGGCAGTTCGCGCGGGAGCAGCCAGGACTGCAGGCCCTCCGCGATCTGGGTCTGCTCCTCGTAGAGCCGGGCGTTGTCGATGGCCAGCGCGGCCGTGCGGGACAGGTCGGCGAGCAGCGCCATCTCGTCGACGACGAAGCCGCGACCGGACTCACCGCCGACCAGCATCAGCCCGAGCAGGCGGCCGCGGGCGACCAGCGGCAGCACGAAGCACTCGCCGCAGTCGCCGTCGACCCCGCACGACCGAGGTCAGGTGCTTGGGCGGCACCAGCGCCGCCCGGGCGATCGCGCCCTGCCGGACCTGCTCGGTCGAGCCACTCCTGGCCCTCGGCCCCGGCCAGCGCGGTCCGCACCGGCTCGACCAGCGATTCGTCGGAGTGCGCGACCGTCTGCAGGACGGGCGCGTGCTGGTAGACCGTCCAGACCGCGGCCCAGGTGGCGAGCCGGGGCACCACCAGCCGCGCGGCCAGCGCGGCGGTGAGCTGCACGTCGAGGGTGCCGGCGAACATCTCGCCGGCCTCGGCGAGCAGGGCCAGCGAGCCGCGGGTCCGCAGCTGCGCGACCCGGGCGTGCTCGTCGCGCAGGATGACGCCGATCCGCTCGGCGACCAGGCGCACCAGCGCGAAGTCGTCGGCGTCGTCGGGCGCGCGGCCGAGCACCAGGGCCCCGATCACGGCGCCGTCGGAACCGCAGAACGGCACCGAGGGCCAGTCCTCGGCCATCCCCCGGCAGACCGCCTCCGGGTCCGGGGGCGTGGTCTCGTCGTAGGTGGCGTAGACCATCCACTCGGGGTCGGCCGGCCGGCGGGCGACCACCCAGCCGCGTTCCAGATCCAGGCCCTCGACGATGCGGGCGAGCAGTTCCTCGACCAGCCGGGCCGGGCCGAGGCGCTCCTCCAGGTCGGGCGCCAGCCCGAGCACGAAGCCGAGGTCGCGCCGGTGCCGGCGCCTCGACCGCCGGGTGCGGGACGCCCCGTTCGTCCCGGGGCTTGCCGAGCTCGAACCAGACCGTCTTGCCGTCCTGGCCGTGCCGGGTCCCCCAGGCCGTGGCCAGGGCGTCCACGAGCTACATCCCGCGGCCGCCCTCACGGTCCTCGGACGGGGCGGCGTTCAGCAGCACCCGGCCGTCGCCGCGGTCGGAGACCTCGACCTTGAGGGTGTGCTCCACGACCTCGACGTCCAGACCGACCTCGGTGCCGCCGTGGACCAGCGCGTTGGTGACCAGTTCGGTGGTCGAGCAGCAGGGCCTCGTCGAGGACGTGGTCGAGCCCGGCCTCCATCACCGCGTTCCGCACGATCCGCCGGGCCGCGGCCGGTGAACGTTCCTCCGGCGCGAGCAGGGCGCGGGACGAGGTCACGCGGGTCGTCCGCTGGCGCTGGGGAGGACTGCCATCAGCGCCTCGAAGGCCGCGAGCGCGTTCGCCGCGGCCGCCATCGCCTTCTCCTCCCCGGTCGCCTCGGCGGCCGAGACCGCGGCCTTGGCGGCGTCCAGCGCCGCCCGGGTCAACTGGGGCAACGCGGTCGAGGCCAGCACGGCCTCGGCGGCGGCCAGCCGCTCGGCCTGCGCCGCGAGCTCCTTGCGGCGCTGGTAGAGCTCGATGAACACCCCGACCTTGGCCCGCAGCACCCACGGGTCGAACGGCTTGAACAGGTAGTCCACCGCGCCCGCCGCGTAGCCGCGGAAGGCCTGGTGCCGCTCGCCGTCGATCGCGGTGAGGAAGACGATCGGGATGTGCTGGGTGCGCTCGCGCGCCTTGATCTGCGCGGCGGTCTCGAAGCCGTCCATGCCCGGCATCTGCACGTCGAGCAGGATCAGCGCGATCTCCTCGCGCAGCAGGTGCTTGAGCGCCTCGGCGCCGGAGTTCGCCCGGATCAGCTCGTGCCCGAGGCCGGACAGGATCGCCTCGAGCGCGAGCAGATTCTCCGGCCGGTCGTCGACCAGCAGGATCGAGACGCCCGACGCGGGCGAGGGGTGCACGGTCACTCCGCCGAACCGCTCGCGAGGGCGTGCTCGGTCCGCGTGTCGGCGGCGTGTTCGGCAGCGCTGACGAGCCAGGACCGCATCACGGTCAGCAGCTTGTCCAGGTCCACCGGCTTGGTGATGTAGTCACTCGCCCCGGCGAGCAGGCTCTTGTCGCGGTCGCCCGGCATCGCCTTCGCGGTGAGGAACAGGATCGGCAGGTCGGCGAACCCGGTCTTCTGCCGGATCTCGGCCGTGGTCTCGTTGCCGTCCATCTCCGGCATCATCACGTCCATCAGCATCAGGTCGACCTTGGACCCGTGCTCGCTCCAGCAGTTCGATGCCGGCCCGGCCGTTGTCGGCGTACAGCACCGACATGCCGTGCATCTCCAGCGCACTGGTCAGCGCGAAGACGTTGCGCACGTCGTCGTCGACGATCAGCACGGTCGAGCCGCGCAGCGGGTCGTCGGTGCCCAGCTCGATCGGCGCCCGCACCTGACGGGAGAGCATCGGCACCTTCGGCAGCCGGACCGGGGTCACCACCGGCGACTCGGGGGCCTCGGCGATCTCGAAGGGGAACTCGGCCGGCACGTAGATGGTGAACGTGCTGCCCACGCCCTCGGCGCTCTCCACCGCGATCGCGCCACCGAGCAGGCGGGTGATGTTCCGGGAGATGGACAGTCCCAGGCCGGTACCGCCGTACTTGCGGCTGGTGGTGCCGTCGCCCTGCTGGAACTCCTCGAAGATCAGGCCGAGCTTCTCGGCCGGCACGCCGACGCCGGTGTCCGACACCGAGAGCGCGATGACGGTCTCGGCGTTGTCCAGCGTCGGCATCGAGTGCCAGAGATCCTTCGGCGCCGCGAACATGCGAGAGCTGCACGCGCCCGGACTCGGTGAACTTCGTCGCGTTGGAGAGCAGGTTCTTCACGACCTGCTGCAGCCGCTGCTCGTCGGTGGTGATCGACGCCGGCAGCCCGTCGGCGATGTCGACGACGAACTCCAGGCCCTTCTGCTGGGCCAGCGGCCCGAAGCTGGACTCCACGAACGAACCGAGCTGGGTGAGCAAGATCGGCGCCGGGTGCAGCTCCATCTTTCCGGCCTCGACCTTGGACAGGTCGAGGATGTCGTTGATCAGGTCGAGCAGGTCGCTACCGGCGCTGTAGATGGTCCGGGCGAACTCGACCTCCTTGGCGGTCAGCGTCGAGGACGGGTTGTCGATGAGCAACTGCGCCAGGATCAGAAGACTGTTCAGCGGCGTCCGCAGTTCGTGCGTCATGTTGGCCAGGAACTCGGACTTGTACTGCGAGGCCATCTCGAGCTGTTCGGCCTTCTCCTCCAGCTCGGCGTTCGTGCGCTGCAGCTCGACCGACTGCACCTGCAGTTCCTGGGCCAGGCCCTGCGACTGCTCGAGCAGCGCCTCGGTCCGGACGTTACCGATGATCGTGTTCAGCACGACCCCGATCGATTCCACGAGCTGGTCGAGGAAGTCGGTGTGCACGTCCTCGAACGCTCCGAAGCTGGCCAGCTCGATGACGCCGAGCACGTGCTCCTCGAAGAGCACCGGGAGCACCAGCACGTCGGCCGGCCGGGCCTCGCCCAGGCCACCGCGCACCGGCAGGTAATCTGACGGCACGTCACGAACGCGGCGCGCGCGCTTGTCCGCGGCGGCCTGTCCGACCAGACCCTCGCCGAGGGAGAAGCGGAGGTCGCCGGCCGGGATGCCGTAGCCGGCGGCCAGGCGCAGCGCCTGCCCGTCGTCACCGGACTCGATCAGGTAGAACGCACCGTGCACGGCCTCGACGACCGGGGTGACCTCACTCATGATCATCTGCGTGACGGCCTGCAGGTCGCGCTGACCCTGCATCCGGCCACCGATGCGGGCCAGGTTGGACTTGAGCCAGTCCTGCTGGGCGTTGATCTCGGTGGTCGACCGCAGGTTCGCGATCATCTGGTTGATGTTGTCCTTGAGCTCGGCGACCTCACCGGAGGCCTCGACCGTGATGCTCCGCGTGAGGTCACCGCGGGTCACCGCGGTGGACACCTCGGCGATCGCGCGGACCTGGGTGGTCAGGTTTCCGGCGAGCTGGTTGACGTTCTCGGTCAGGTGCCGCCAGGTGCCGGAGACGCCGGCCACCTCGGCCTGACCACCGAGGCGGCCCTCGGTGCCGACCTCGCGGGCCACACGCGTGACCTCCGCGGCGAACGCGGAGAGCTGGTCGACCATCGTGTTGACGGTGCTCTTGAGCTCGAGGATCTCGCCCTGCGCGTCGACGGTGATCTTCTGCGACAGGTCACCCTGGGCCACCGCCGTGGTGACCAGGGCGATGTTGCGGACCTGACTGGTCAGGTTGGACGCCATGAAGTTCACCGAGTCGGTCAGGTCGCGCCAGGTGCCGGAGATGCCCTTCACCTGGGCCTGACCGCCGAGCTTTCCTTCGGTGCCGACCTCGCGGGCGACGCGGGTGACCTCGTCCGCGAAGGAGGAGAGCTGGTCGACCATCGTGTTCACGGTCGACTTCAGCTCCAGGATCTCGCCCTGCGCGTCGACGTTGATCTTCTGCGACAGGTCGCCCTTGGCGACCGCGGTCGCGACCTGGGCGATGTTGCGGACCTGGCCGGTGAGGTTGGCGGCCATGTAGTTGACGTTGTCGGTCAGGTCGCGCCAGGTACCGGAGACGCCCTTCACCTGCGCCTGACCGCCGAGGCGGCCTTCGGTACCGACCTCACGGGCGACGCGGGTGACCTCGTCCGCGAACGAGGACAGCTGGTCGACCATCGTGTTGATGGTCTGGGCGAGGGCTGCGACCTCGCCCTTCGCGTCGACGGTGATCTTCTGGCTCAGGTCGCCCTGGGCGACCGCGGTGGTGACCTGGGCGATGTTGCGGACCTGGCTGGTCAGGTTGGCCGCCATGCCGTTGACGTTCTCGGTCAGGTCGCGCCAGGTGCCGGAGACGCCGGAGACCTGCGCCTGGCCGCCGAGCTTTCCTTCGGTACCGACCTCACGGGCGACGCGGGTGACCTCGTCCGCGAAGGAGGACAGCTGGTCGACCATGGTGTTGAGGGTGTTCTTGAGCTCGAGGATCTCGCCCTGCGCGTCGACGGTGATCTTCTGTGACAGGTCGCCCTTGGCCACCGCGGTCGCCACCTGGGCGATGTTGCGGACCTGGCCGGTGAGGTTGCCGGCCATGAAGTTCACGTTGTCGGTGAGGTCCTTCCAGGTACCGGAGACCCCGCGCACCTGGGCCTGACCGCCGAGCTTTCCTTCCGTGCCGACCTCACGGGCGACGCGGGTGACCTCGTCGGCGAAGGACGACAGCTGGTCGACCATCGTGTTGATGGTCGACTTCAGTTCGAGCGTCTCGCCCTTGGCGTCGGCGGAGACCTTCTGGCTCAGGTCGCCCTTGGCGACCGCGGTGGTGACGGCGGCGATGTCACGGACCTGGGCGGTCAGGTTGGCCGCCATGCCGTTGACGTTGTCGGTGAGGTCCTTCCACGTGCCGGACACGCCGGGCACGTCGGCCTGACCACCGAGCTTCCCCTCGGTACCGACCTCGCGGGCCACGGTGATGACCTGCTCGGCGAACAGCTTCAGGGTGTCGGTGAGGCCGTTGATGGTGTCGGCGAGCGCCGCGACCTCACCGGCCGCATCGACGGTGATCTTCTGCGACAGGTCGCCCTGGGCGACCGCGGTGACGATGAGCGCGATGTTGCGGACCTGGCTGGTCAGGTTGCCGGCCATGGAGTTCACCGAGTCGGTGAGGTCCTTCCAGGTACCACCGACACCGGGCACGTCGGCCTGGCCACCGAGTTTTCCCTCGGTACCGACCTCACGGGCGACGCGGGTGACCTCGTCCGCGAAGGAGGACAGCTGGTCGACCATGGTGTTCAGCGTCTGGGCGAGGGCCGCGACCTCACCCTTGGCGTCGACGGTGATCTTCTGGCTCAGGTCGCCACGGGCGACGGCGGTGGCCACCTGGGCGATGTTGCGGACCTGGTCGGTGAGGTTGGCGGCCATCGAGTTCACCGAGTCGGTGAGGTCCCGCCAGGTGCCGGAGACGCCTCGCACCTCGGCCTGGCCGCCGAGGCGGCCCTCCGTACCGACCTCACGGGCGACGCGGGTGACCTCGTCCGCGAAGGACGAGAGCTGGTCGACCATGGTGTTGACGGTGTTCTTCAGCTCCAGGATCTCGCCCTGGGCGTCGACGGTGATCTTCTGGCTCAGGTCGCCCTGGGCCACCGCGGTGGTGACCTGGGCGATGTTGCGGACCTGGCTGGTCAGGTTGCCGGCCATCGAGTTGACGGACTCGGTGAGGTCGCGCCACACACCCGAGACGCCGCGGACCTGGGCCTGGCCACCGAGCTTTCCTTCGGTACCGACCTCGCGGGCCACACGCGTGACCTCGTCCGCGAAGGACGAGAGCTGGTCGACCATCGTGTTGACGGTCATACCGATGGAGAGGAACTCACCCTTGACGGGCTGACCGGCGATCTCCAGCGCCATCTTCTGGCTCAGGTCGCCCTCGGCGACGGCCGCGATGACACGCGCCACCTCGGTGGTCGGGCGGACCAGGTCGTCGATCAGGGAGTTGATCGCCTCCGCGCCGACCCCCCAGTCGCCGTCCGCGCCGACCTCGTCCAGGCGCTCGGTCATGCGGCCCTCACGGCCGATGACGCGACTGGCGCGGACGAGTTCGCGGGTGCGGCGCTCGTTGAGCACCGCGAGGTCGTTCAGCCGGTCCATCACGGCGCCGAGCTGGCCCTCACGGGGCTCCAGGCGCACCGAGAAGTCACCCGCACAGAGCGACTCGAGCGCCTTCATCAGGTCGGCGATGTCGCGCGCGAGATCGGGGCCGATCTTGCGCGTCGAACGGGACGGCTGCACAGGCGTTTCCAGAGCCATTGGAAAGGCGCTCCCTCCGCCGGGCACCGGCCCCGGCTTCGCGGACTACCCCATCACGAACACGCGGCGCCGCGGCCCCGGCGGCGCGGCGGAATCGTGCAAAGAGGGGCCAACACCGCTTACGCGACGTCGGCAGACGTCGCGTGAGCGTGGCCGAGGCTTACCCCGGGCATTTGGTGGGTAAACCTGTTCATTTGCACTTCACCCGGTTGGATCAGCGCGCTCGTCACCAGGCCGGCCCGGGGCCGGTCAGCGCGGCCGGCGACCGCTGTGGGCGGGGACGCGGATGTCGAGATCCTCGACCGTCTCCCGCCGCGGTTGTCCCTCGTCGTCGTCGCCCTCGTCCGGCCGGTCGTCCGGGACGACCTCGGAGTCGAGCACCTCGGTGCCGCCGACCCCGGACTCGATCTCCTGGTCCTTGACCAGCTGCCGGGACTGGGCGATGTCCTCCAGCACGCGGTGGTCGGCCTCGGTCTGCGGGGGGTCTATCAGGGCGCGGGGATAGTAGTTGCGCTTGAGCACGACGTTGAGCTGGGCGGCGAACAGCGTGAGCTGCGCCTGGAGGTAGAACCACCACAGGATCGTGATCACGGTCGCGAAGGTGCCGTAAGTCTCCGAGGCGCTCGACAGGTGCCGGGTGATGATCACCGAGGACAGGGTCTGGAGCACCCAGAAGCACACCCCGGCGAAGACGGCGCCGGGCAGGACGTCCTTGGTGGTGACCGCGCGGTCGGTCAGCATCCGGAAGGCCAGCACGAACAGGCCGATGTCGACGACGATCGCGGCGGCGAAGCCGAGGATCCGGCCCAGCGGACCGAGGTCGATCGTGGGGTCGCTGCCGGAGACGAAGCCGATGAGGAACGTGCTGGCCACCAGGCCGACGCCGATGGTGCACAGCGCGATCAGGCTCCGCTTGACGGCCTCCACGAACTTGGGCCGCTCGACCTGCGGGACCTCCCAGACCGAATTGAAGGCGTCCTGGGTGATCCGCACGACGGCCATACCGCTCCAGAGCGCCGCGAGCACTCCGAAGAGCAGCGCGAACAGGCTCCCGTTCAGCCCGCCCGCGGGGACGTCCAGAAGCGGCATGTAACCCGAAATCTGGTCCAGAACCCGCTGCTTGTCGGCCTCGGGCAGCGTGTACCCGAGCACGGTCACGGCGGCCAGCATCAGCGGGAAGATGGAGAAGAAGGCCCAGAACGCCATCATGGCGGCCAAATTGGAGGACTTGTCCTCCCCGTACTTCTTCACCGTCGCGATCGGAATCGCGAGCTTCGGGTTGTCCTGCTGGGCCTGGTCGAGCCGGGAGAGGCGGCCTTTGACGTCCATGCTGTGAAGACTGCCCGCCTGCGGGCCCGGAATGCACGCCCCTGACACCTGGAGGGGGCCCGTCGCAGGGCGTGCACCACACTCCGGGAGGATCGGGCGTGTGCGGGGACTGATCGTGGACTGGGGCGGGGTGCTCACCCACGGGGTGTTCGACGCCTTCGACGCGTTCTGCGCAGCCGAGGGGCTGGCGCCCGGCACGATCGCCACAGCGTTTCGCACCGAGCCCGCCCAAAGCCTGCTGGTGGGGTTCGAGTGCGGCACGATCCCGCCTGCGGAGTTCGAGGCCCAGCTGGCGGCCTACCACGGGGTAGCCCCCGAGAACCTGCTCGACCGGCTCTTCGCCGGGGGCGCGGACCGCCTGGACCACGCCATGCACGACGCGGTGGAGCGCATCCGCGCGGGCGGCGTTCTCACGGCCGTGCTCTCGAACTCCTGGGGCGCGGAGCGCTACGACCGCTCCCGCTGGGCGACGATGTTCGACGCGGTGGTGCTCTCCTGCGATTACGGGGTGCGCAAGCCCGATCCGGCGATTTACGGGATCGTGCTGGACGAACTCGGGCTGCCGGCGTCGGAGTGCGTGTTCGTCGACGACATCGGCGGCAACCTCAAGCCGGCCAGGGCGCTGGGCATGACGACAATCCGGCACACGGCCGCGGTCTCCACCATTTCTCAGTTGGAAGAACTTTTCGGGATGAAGGTAGGACAGGCATGAGCGGACCGCTGGCAGGGCTTCGGGTGCTGGAACTCGGTGGCATCGGCCCCGGTCCGCACGCGGCGATGATGCTGGCCGACCTCGGCGCGGACGTGGTGCGGGTGGACCGCCCGTCCGGTGGGCTGAAGGTGGCGCCCGGCCAGAAGGACTGGATGCAGCGCAACCGGCGCCTGGTCGCCGCGGACATGAAGACCGAGGAAGGCATGGCCACCATGCGCGCCCTCTTCGACGCCGCCGACGTGGTCGTCGAGGGCTTCCGCCCGGGCGTCGCCGAACGCCTCGGCATCGGGCCGGCCGATGTGCACGCCACCAACCCGGGCCTGATCTACGCCCGGATGACCGGGTGGGGCCAGGACGGGCCGTGGGCCAAGGTCGCCGGGCACGACATCAACTACATCGGCCTGACCGGCGCGCTGAGCGCGATCCGCAAGCCGGGCGGACCGCCGGTGCCCCCGCTGAACCTGCTCGGCGACTTCGGCGGCGGGTCGATGTTCCTCGTCTTCGGCATCATGGCCGCGCTCTACGAGCGACAGACCTCGGGCAAGGGGCAGGTCGTCGACGCCGCGATCGTGGACGGCACGAGCACCCTGGCCCAGATGGTCTGGGGCCTGATGAGCGGCGGGGCCTGGGTCGACAAGCCGGCCTCCAACCTGCTCGACACCGCCTGCCCGTTCTACGACACCTACGAGTGCGCGGACGGCGAGTACATGGCCGTCGGGCCGCTGGAGCCGCAGTTCTACGCCGCGTTCCTGGAGGGGCTCGGCCTGTCCGCGGACGACCTGCCGGCGCAGTACGACAAGGCCGGCTGGCCGGTGCTGCGGGACAAGTTCACCGCGCTGTTCAAGTCCCGCACGCGGGACGAGTGGGCCAAGCAGTTCGATGGCACCGACGCGTGCACCACCCCGGTGCTCTCGTGGACCGAGGCCGGCAACAACGCCCACCTGAACGGACGCGAGACCTTCATCGAGGTCGACGGCGTGAAGCAGGTCTCCCCGTCGCCCCGCTTCTCGCGCAGCAGGCCGGCGATGCCCACAGCGCCGCCGTCCACCCCGACCCCGCTGGCGAGGTGCTGGCTTCCTGGAAGCGCTAAAGCTCTTCGTAGTCGACGTCGGCCATGCCGGGCTTGCCGGGGCCGTAGACGTAGCTCATGCGCGCATACTCGGGCGCCGCGTAGGTGGCCTTGCTGCCGCCGGGCACGACGATCGTCTGGCCCGGCCGCAGGACGTGGGTCTCGCCCTCGCAGGTGACGTGGAGTTCACCTTCGAGCACGGTGTTGATCTCGGCGTGCTGGTGCCGGTCGGTGAACGCGGCCTTGGTGATGGTCCACTCCCCGACGGTGATGCCGTCGACCTGAACGGCCGGCCCGCCGGTGATGCGCGGCATGCTCTCGGACGCCGAGGTCGGCACATCGGTGACGATCACGCGGGACATCGGGCTCCGATCTTCTGACGCTTCGTCATCTTGTTCCGACGGCGGGAAGAAGGAATCGCCTACAGGCTCCGGTCGGGGGTTGATTCTGTCAGATGTGATGTCTCAGGACATCGGTGACAGTTCTGTGTCAGGACATCGGTGACGGTTGATGTCTCAGGACTTCGGTGACCTTCGGCGGTTTTTGGCGCGAGGTCCGCGGGGTTGTCCGTTGCCCACGTAGGTCACGCCGGGGCCGGGTCGGGTGTGTTCGATGAGGATCTCGCCGCCGAGGTCGGCGACGGTGATCTTGTCGCCGTCGAGGACGATCAGGACCTGCTTGAAGGCGTGGGGTGCGCCGACCATGTAGTGGACTCCGGCGAGCATGAAGCTGCCGAGGCTGTTCAGCGTCTTGACCTTGGTCCCGGCGGGCAGGTCGCGAGGCGGTGGAGGTGATGGGCGGCGTCGAGGGGCAGGCCGGTCGAAGACGTGCTGCTTAGGTTTGGGGCGCGGGGCTTCTGCCTTTGGCGTGGCTTCCCATGCAGCCTGAGGCGTGACCCGGCCGGGGAGTCCTTGGTGGGGCCGCTCGGTGTTGTAGATCAGATCGAACGCATCGACCTGTGCCTGCAACTCGGCCAGCGTGTCGGCGAGCGGCTGCTTGTCGAGGTAGCGGAACAGGGTCTGGTGGAAGCGTTCGTTCTTGCCTTGGGTGGTCGGTTTGTTCGGCTTGCCGGTGATCGCTTCGACACCCAGGCTCGACACGTGTTCCACGAGCTGACCGAGGTAGCCGCGGCGTGAGGGGTTGAGAGCGATGCCGTTGTCCGACAGCAGCCGCTGGGGCACGCCGTGTGCGGCGACGGCCTTGCTCGAAGACCGCCAGCGCGGCCTTAGAGCTCTCTCCCCACGCGACGTGAGAGGCCACGGCATAGCGGGAGTGATCGTCGATCAGCTGGAAGATCACGCACTTGCGGCCACCGGTGAGGACGTACTCGGTGGCATCGAGTTGCCAGCACGCGTTCGGGGCGGGGTAGACGAACCGGCGCCAGGCCGAGCGCGGCTTCTTCCTCGGCTCGAGCCGGGCGACACCGGCCTGGCGGAAGATCCGGGCCAACGACGCGACCGAGGGCACCAGCTCCAGCCCCATCGCACGCATCTTGTCGTGCACGCTGATCGGCCCGTGATCCAGCCCGGAAGCCTCCAGCGCGGCCCGCACCGCCACCGCCTGCTCCTTGACCTCATCGGTCAGCTTCGACGGGCTCGCCCTCGGACGTCTTGACCTGGGCTCGAGCACCGCCGCCGGCCCCTCGACTTTCGCGCGCTTGCGCAGCTCGTAGAAGGACTTGCGGGAGACGCCGTGCTCGGCACAGAAGGTCGAGACCGCGCCACGTGGGGCGTCCTCGGGCCACTGCGAGATGGCAAGGCGGACACGGGGATCGAGGGGTTCATTGGCGGCCACCGCCCGAGACTCGGGCAGGAAGTGTCACCACCAAGACCGGCAGAAGTGTCACCGATGTCCTGATGCAGAACTGTCACCGATGTCCTGCGACATGGCAGTTGATTCTGTCAGACCGGTGAGCTACGCTTCGAACATATGTTCGAAGCAACGGCGACCGCTGCCCTCGATTCTGCGTGGATCGAGGCCGAGCCCATGCCCGGCGACGAAGGCTACGAGGCGTACCTGGCTTTCGAGACGCAGCAGTTCGCGTTCTGGAACTCCTACTCGGCCCGCGAGACATCGTTCGACGAGGCGTTCCCGGACCTGGCGGGGATGCGCACGGATGCGGGGCTGTTGCGTGAGGTGCAGCAGGCGGCCCGCGCGGAGAACCGCGCCGCGGCGGCGAAGCTGCGGGCGATCGCGAACTGTGGGCTTCGCCGGATGGCGAACCCTGAGGTCGGCTACGACGAGAAGCAGATGAAGCACTCGGCCGAGGCCGAGGTCGGGGTGATGCTCGGGGTCACCCCGACGACCGCCTCGCACTGGATGGAACTGGCGATGGCGCTGACCCGGCGCCTGCCCAAGACGTTCGCCGCCCTCGATGACGGTGCTATCTCGCTGCCGACGGCGCGGATGATCAAGCAGGAGAGCGACAACCTGAACGTCGCCCAGTGCGGCCTTCTGGAGGACGCGGTCCTGCCCAAGGCGGCCGGGCGCACGACGTCTTCGCTACAGGCCACCACCCGACGCCAGGTGGAGAAGCTCGACGCCGAAGCGGTCCGTAAGCGCCGCGAGAAGGCCGCGGCGGAGCGCACGCTGTACCTGCAGGACGAGCCCGACGGGATGGCGACCCTGTGTGCGCTCCTGCCCGCCGACCAGGCGCGCGCCTGCTTCAACGCGATCGACGCCCTGGTCCACCCGAAGGCCGCGGGCGAGCAGCGCCGGGTCGGCACCCGCCGGGCGGATGCCCTGGTCGATCTGATCGCCGCGGCCACCGGCACCGACCCCCGCGCCGCGGTCGTCACCGCGCCGGCTGAGGCGCTCACCGCACAGCAGATCGCGGACCTGAACCGGGGCGCCGAGGTCTACACCCCGCGGCCCGCGCTGAAGGCCGCGATCCGCAGGCGTGACAAGCACTGCCGCTTCCCCGGCTGCCGGCGACCGGCGATGCGCTGCGACCTCGACCACACTCTCGCGTTCCCCGCCGGCAAGACGGTCTACGAGAACTTGGCCGCCTTGTGTCGCTTTCACCACCAGATCAAGCAGATGCCCGGCTGGCACTGCGAACAGGACCGGCACGGCTGGATCACGTGGACAACTCCGACCGGCGCCCGGTTCGTCACCCGACCGCCGCCGCACGAGGGCGATGACCCGCCTGACTTCTTGCCACCCGAGGCCCTCGAGGACGAGTTCCCGTTCTAGACGGGACGGCAGACCGGACGGCTGCCCTTCGGCGTGGACCAACCGTTGGGTCCCAGCATCATGTAGAACGTGCATCCGCTGCTGGGCGCGACGACCTTCTCCCCGGGGCGGAAGTTCAGGCCCGCGGTGAGGCCGCCGAGGGACTCGTTCCGGATGGCGCCGAGGCCCTGCAGAACGAGCGCGGGCGTGATCGGTCCGCGAGCGACGTCGGCAGCAACGTTGGCGAGCGCCGCCTCGAGAAGTTTCCCTGAGGTGAACGCGATCACTGACGCACCGTCAGGCGGGGTCCGCGGAATCCACCGCTCCAGCACCCGGTGGTACTCCCGCAGGCCCGGGGTGTCCTTGAGCATCCAGGGGACGTCGCCGGTGACCGTCGCAACGCCGAACGAGCGCACCAGCGGATCCTCGGCCTGGGCCGGGCTGAACAAGGCGGCCTGCGTGGAGAACAGGGGCCGGTACTTGATCGCCTCGCAGGACCGGGCCACCCGCGCGATCGAGGCGCCGTCGAGCCCCAGCAGGAGCTGGTCGACGCCGGCCTTCTGCGCGTTCAGGCAGCCGGCCGTGTAATCGGTCTGGGTGATCGAGGCCGGTGTGGTGTAGACCAGCTCGGCCCCAGCCGCCGGGGCGAGTGCCTTGACCTGGGCGGCCGTCTCGGTGCAGATCGGGGCCTCGACGCAGTGGATCAGTCCGAGCTTGGTCTTCCCCTGCTCGACGCCGTTGCGGATGATCCCGAAGATCTGGTCGGGGATGGACGCGGCCTCCGGGAACACCCAGGGACTGTCGCGCCAGTCCTGACCGCCGGGACCGCCGACTGCGGGCACCTTCGCCGCCGCGATCGCTTGCTTGAACCCGTTGGCGACCGCGATCACGGAGGCGAGGAAAGCCACCACGTGGTAGCGGGCGACCAGGTCCTGGGCCAGGTAGGCCGAGCGCGCCGGGTCCCCGCCGTCGTCCCGGCTGTACACCTCGACGGGATGACACCGCAGGCCGCCGCGTGAGTTCAGGTCCGCCGCCCACGCCGCCAACGTCGTCCGCATGCTCGCGGTGATAGGGCCGAGGACCGGGACGTCCGCGGTCGCCGGCTTCGGAACTCCGCGGTCGGGCGGTGACCAGACGGCAGCGCCGGGGCGGCGACCCCGCCGGAGCTGCGCACCTGCGCGAGCGCATCCAGAGATTCCTGGGTGAGCGCGACCGGCCCGCTGCTCGCGCCAGCCTCGACCTGCGCCCGGTCGACCCGGGTCCCGCATCCGGCGAGCACGAGTGCCGCCGCGGCGACGAGCGCCACTCCCCGGAGCAACCCGCACAGCGCCATGCCGTCATCGTCGCACTGTCTCCGGCGCCCGATTGCGCTCACCGGCAGCGGGTAGCGGCTGGAGATGAACGCGAAATCACCCCGCCGCCTGATCCAGCGGTTGCTCCGCACCCGGCGCAGCACCTCTGACGACACGTCAGTCTCCGACCCCCGCAAGCAGCGGATGGACGAGCAGCCGCCGGACTCCAGCACCACGACGCAGGCCGATGCGCCGCCCACGCCGACCTGGTCGGACGTCGGGGCCCAACGGGTGCCCAAGAGCCACGCGCACGGCAGCGAGCCGGTGCAGTTGCCGGAGAGCCGGGCGGAGCCGGGCGGCCCGCCGGTCTATGCCGACCCGGACATGGTCACGCCCGCGGCCGCGGAGCAGATGCGGCCGCTCTTCCGACGCAGTCGTTAGACCGCAGTCGTAAGGAAGACCACAGTACGAATTCGTACACCACCTGTAAACGCCGTTCGGTTCCGTGGTTCTATGTGAACCATGAATAGTCGGGACCGGATCGAGCTGCCGGGCCACGGCGGAATCCGCCTGGTTGGCGACCTCGCCGGGCCGGATGAGGGGCTCCCCGTCCTGCTGCTGCACGGTGGCGGGCAGACCCGTAGATCCTGGGGGCGGGCACTCGACGCCCTGGCCGACAACGGCGCCCGCGCGGTCGCGATCGACATGCGGGGGCACGGTGACAGCGACTGGTCCCCGGACGCCTCCTACCTGCCAGCCGATTTCGGCGGCGACGTCGCGAACGCCACGCGGGCCCTGTCCGCCCTGTGCGGCAACCGGCCGGTGGTGCTGGTCGGCGCGAGCATGGGCGGGATGGCCGGCCTGTTCGCCACAGCCGAGCTCGGCGATCTGGTGGCCGGCCTCATCCTGGTTGACATCGTTCCCGACGTCCGGCTCGAGGGCGCGCAGCGGATCATGGATTTCATGAGTGCCTCTCCCGACGGGTTCGCCACCCTGGAGGAGGCCGCGGACGCGGTCGCCGCGTACCTGCCCCACCGCCCGCGCCCGGCGCTGGCGGAGGGCCTCAAGCGCAACCTGCGTCAGCAACCCAACGGCCGCTGGATCTGGCACTGGGACCCGCGGATGGTCAGGGAGTCCTTCGGGGACGTCCTGGACCGCAAGGCGGAACTGAACCGCGCCGCGGCGTCGGTCCGGGTGCCCACTCTTCTGATCCGCGGCCTGCTCAGCGACATCGTCGACGACGACGGTGTGGAGCACCTGCGCGGGCTGATCCCGCACGTCGAGGTCATCGACATCGCGGACGCGGCGCACACCGCCGCGACCGATGACAACGATGCCTTCGTTGCCTCCGTGCTGGCCTTCGCGAGCCGCATTGCCGCGGCTGCTCGCTGAGGCCCCGTTCGTTCCGCCCAGCCCGGCGACGTCGACCCGGTAGCCGACCGTTCCCGGCCACTCGGCGGCCAGGCTGAAGCGGTCGCCCCGGATCAGGCTCTCCCGGAACTCCAGCGGCTTGCCCGCCAGGCACCCGATGCGGGTCACCGCGAGCACGGCGATGTCGGCTTTGATTCCCAGCAGGCGGCGGGTCGGCGGATCGGCGACGACTGCGGTGATGCTCTCCCGTCCGCCGTCCAGGCGGATGCCGGTCAGCCGAGCCAGCTCGCCGTAGAGCGAGGTGTGCTCGAAGGCGCCGGCCAGCAGGGGCTCGCCGATCTCGCGCGGCAGCCAGCTGCGGTCGAGCGCGAGCGGTTCCCCGTCGGCCAGGCGCAGCCGCTCCAGGAAGACCAGCTCGGCCTCCGAATCGAGGCCGAGCGTCGGGGCGACAGCGGGGTTGCGGCGAACCTCCAGGACGCGCACCTTGCTGCGCTGCTCGACGCCGGTCGCCTCGACCGAGCGGAACAGGGAGTAGAGCGCACCGAGTGGCTGCTCGATCGAGGCGTGCCGGATCGAGCTGCCACGGCCGCGGGTGGAGTCCACGACCCCCGAGGCGCGCATCCGGCGCAGCGCCTCCCGGACCGTGTGCCGGCTGACGCCGTACTGGTCGGCGAGCTCGTGCTCGCCCGGAAATGCGGAATCGAACGCCCCGTCAGCCAGGCGCTGCTGCAGGTCCTCCTCCAGCTGCGCCCACAGCGGCGTAGCCGAGGCGCGGTCCAGCTCGCGAGGGCTCGCGTTGCCGGACATGGAGGCACCTTCCGTGGCGGGGGGGAACGGAAGGGCAAGCGTACAAGCGCAGGTCCGGGACCTTCCGGACGCGAATCTATTGTCCGTACAATTTGACATAAGGTTGTCACCCCCTATTTGACCGCCTCGGCGCGCGGTGGCGCCGCGGCGAGGAGGGCCGTGGAGATGCGACTGGCGCACGGCCGGACCGGCGACGTGATCGCCGGTCTCTCCGTGGCCGTGGTCGCGATCCCGCAGTCGATCGCCTACGCCGACCTGGCCGGGATGCCGGCAGTCGCCGGCCTGTACGCGACCGCGCTGCCACCGCTGGTCGCCGCGGTGTTCGCGTCCTCGCCGTATCTGATGACGGGGCCGGTGGCCGTCACCGCGCTGCTCACCTACGGCGCGCTCAGTACCAAGGCGGAGCCGGGCAGCGCGGAGTACGTGACGCTCGGCCTCGCGCTGGCGCTCATCGTCGGCGTGGTCCGGATCGGGCTCGGGCTGCTGCGCGCGGGCTGGGTCGCCTACCTGATGTCGCAGCCCGTGCTGCTCGGCTTCGTCCCGGCCGCCGCGCTGCTGATCGCGAGTTCGCAGACCGCGAAGGCGCTCGGCGTCGAGGACTCCCCCGACTACGACAACCAGGTCTTCCAGGCCGCGTGGGCCCTCGGCCATCCCGGGCACTGGCAGGCCGCCCCGCTGGTGATCGCGCTGCTCACCGTCGCCGTGATCGTGTTCGGCCGCCGGATCCATCCGCTGTTCCCGGGTGTGCTGCTCACCGCGGTGGTCGCCACCGCGCTGGGCGCGGCGGGGGCGTTCTCGGCCCCGTCGGTGGACCACATCCCCCCCGGCCTGCCGCCCTTCACCGGCGACGACCTGCCGTGGTCGGACCTGCCGTCGCTGGCCGCGGCGGGGGCGGTGATCGCACTGGTCGGGTTCACCGAGGCCGCGTCGATCAGCCGCCGCTTCGCCGAGGCGGACCGCACCCGCTGGGACGCCGACCGCGAGTTCGTCAGCCAGGGCGCGGCGAACGTCGCCGCCGCGTTCTCCGGCGGGTTCCCGTGCGGGGGGTCGTTCTCGCGCAGCTCGGTGGCCCGCCTCTCCGGCGCCACCACCCGACTGGCCGGAGCGGTCACCGGCCTCACGGTGCTGCTGTTCCTGCCGTTCGCGCACGTACTCGAGCCGATGCCGCTGGCCACCCTGGCCGGCATCGTCATCTCGGCGGTGTTCGGGCTGCTGCGCTTCCGCGCGATGTGGTCGCTGTGGCGGATCTCCGCCCCGCAGGCGGTGATCGCCTGGGGCACCTTCGCGGCCACCCTCCTGCTGGCGCCCCGGATCGACATCGCGGTGCTGATCGGCATCGGGGGCTCGCTCGGGGTGTTCCTCTGGCGCGCGATGCACCTCGACGTCGACGTCGCGGTGGACGGCGAGCTGCTCACTCTCACCCCACGGGGTGTGCTGTGGTTCGGCACCGCACAGCGTCTCGACGTCGCGGTGATGGACGCCCTGGCCGCCCATCCCTGGATCACCCGGGTGGACATCGACCTCTACGGGATTGGGCGGATCGACACCACCGGCGCCCTCGTGCTCCGCTCGGTCCTCGAGCACGCCCGCGAGGCGGGACTGACGGCCGAGCTCAAACGGGTGCCCCCGCAGTCGGCGGCCCTGACCGCCCGGATCCTCGAGGCGGGCGACGAACTCGACTGAGGTCACGCGTGGGGCGGTGCCAAACCGGAGCCCCCTGAGCAGGCGTCAGATTTTCGCTACGTCCCCGCGCTGGAGGTCGGCGAGGTCGAACGTAATCTGCGCCGCTGCGAGCAGCTGGTGCGCGACGCGCACCGCCAGCACAGTCCGCAGGTGATCGCGCTGCCCGAGGCCTTCACCTCCCCGAACATGTACGACCCGAAGATGCGCTCGGTGGCGGTGCCGATCGATGGCGCCCCGTACGAGATGCTGCGCCGGCTCGCGCGTGAGCTCGACTGCACGATCGGCGGCGGCTACCTGGCCAAGCGCGGCACGACCGCCCGCAACACCTACGTCCTGGCCGACCCGGACGGCACTACCAACCTGCACGACAAGGACGAGCCCAGCGTCTGGGAGTACGCGTACTACACCGGCGGCACCGACCCCGGCGTGTTCACGCACCCGCTGGGCACGATCGGGCTGGCCTGCGGCTGGGCGTTCCCCGCGGCTGGTTCAACCGCGACCAGGAGTACTACCGGGTCTGGGCGGCGGACACCACCCGCAACCTGGCCCGCGCGGTCGGGGCGCCGACGGCCCTGGCCTGGCACGTCGGCAACGCCAAGGGCGGCACTCCCGCGATGCCCGGCATCCCGTGGAACACGATCATGACCGGCGAGACCCAGATCGCCGAACGCGACGGCACCGTGCTGGCCCAGATGACCTACGCGGACGGCGAAGGCTCGATCGCCGCCGACGTCACCCTGGCCGACCCCAAGCCGCTGGACCCGATCCCGTCCGGGTTCTGGCTGCGTCCGCAGACCTTCACGATCCATGCTGTGTGGCACTACATGAAGCAGCACGGCCGGGCGCGCTACCACCTGGACAAGAAACTGGGCCGCTTCCCGTGGACCGAGCTGCCCGACCACGACATCCCGAACTACAGCCCGGCGCCGGCCGCTGTCGTTACCGAGGCTGCGTCACAACCGGCAGAGTCAGCGAACGGCTCAGAAGTGGTTGCAGACGTAGGCGTCGCCGCTGTCGAAGCCACGGTCGAACCACGCTGACCGCTCGGCCGGCGTGCCGTGGTGCAACCTGGACTCCAGGCGCTGATCGCCCAGGGCCCGTAGCGCCTTGCGTGCGTCGGCGACGTCGGCCTGGCTGAAGGAACCGCTCTTGACCGCGGCGTGCATCCAGATGCCGGCCAGGCAGTCGGCCTGCAGCTCCTGCTTGCTCACCTTGGGGTCGGCGATGCCGATGGCGTGCTGAACGTGGTGGCCGAACTCGTGGGCGATGATCGCCGCGACGCCGCCCTTGTGGTAGCGGCTGTAGATCGCGCCGTAGAGCCAGCCGGAGGCGATGTACACCGTCCGGTCGCCGCGGCAGTAGAACGCCGGGTAGGCCTTCTTCACGTCCGCCGGGTTGGCGACCGCCCGCCCGCACTGCGAGTTCTCGCTCCTCCCGGGGGCGGCGACGGTCATCCGCGGCCCGGAGTAGCTGACGCCCGCACGGGCCAGCGCGGACTCCCACCAGCCGTCGATCGTGCCGATGATCGAGCGCTGGTAGGCGGTGTACTCCTTGAGGCCGTCGACCGCGGGGGCCGGCTTGGCCGGCGCGGCCGCGGCCTTGGCCGGCACAGCAGCGGCGGCCTGGGCCGGAGCGGGAGCACCCTGGGCGACCGCTGCGTCGACCGGCTCGCTCACCGCGGCGGCCTCGACCGTTCCGCTGGACGCTCCGAACTTGGCCTCGGTGAGCAGGACCACGCTGCCGAAGACGGACAGCACCAAGGTCAGGACGGCCACCGCCGTCAGCGAACCCCGGACCCGTGATCGCTCCACCCTGCGATTCTCCGCGATGCGGCGCCCAAACCAACCGGGGTTGTCCGGGTTTGACCCCGTCCTTACCCAGCGGTAGGGCGCCGCCCGCGATTACGCCTTGTGGTTCGGGTCGCTCGGAGCGGTGATATCGGTGCAGGTCGGCTTCGAGGTCACCGACGCCCAACCGCTGTCGTCGGCGTTGGCGAACGCCTCGAACAGGCAGTACGGAACCTGCGGATTGGCGTCCTTGCCGAAGGTGCGCGGACCGGTGAGTCCACCGAGCGTGGTGAACTTCTGGCCCTTGAACTGCCACAGCGTGTCGAGCAGTTGCTGGGTGGTCGGGTTCTCGGTCAGGCCGGCCGAGGCCGCCACCAGCAGAGCGCCGGCGGTCCAGCCGAGGCTGGCGGCGCCCCCGGTGTCGAACCCGGGGTCGTACTTCCGCACCATCGACTGGTAGTACTTCTCGGCCGGTGTGGAGTTCGCCATCCACCCGAAGACGTTCAGCGGAACGTAGGCGCCGCCGAGCCACGGGTTGCCGAGGAACTGCTTCTCGTACCCGACGCCGAGCGGATGACCCTCGGTCTTCGGGCGGAACCCGACCTGCTCGCAGGAGCGGGCAATGCGCTTCATCGACGCCGCGTCCATGTTCAGGGCGAGGACCTCGACGCCCGCGTTCTTCATCTCCAGGCACTGCTGCACGTAGGAGGGCTGGGTCAGGGAGACCTGCAGGGACTTCTTGACCACGGCGCCCATCTGCGGGGCGAGCTCTTCGAAGGCTCGGGCCGTGTCCAGGCAGGAGCGCGGAACCTCGATGCAGTAGAAGAGCCCGACGTTCTTCATCTTGAAGACCTTGGTCGCGCCGTGCAGGAAGCCGTAGGCGATCGACTGCTGCGGAGCGCCTTGGGGGAACAGCAGGGGGTTGGTGAACCAGCTGTTGTTTGTGACGTCCGAGCCGATGATCGGGATCCCGAACCTCTTGATGATCGGAGCCACCGCCTCGACGGTGAGGACCTGGATGTTGCCGACGAAGGCCAGCACCTTCTTGGTCTGGATCATGTTCTGGACCTTGGTCGACGCCGTCGACGGGTCACCCTGGTCGTCGTCGAAGTACAGCTTGATCTTGTGCCCGTTCAGGCCCCCGCACGCGTTCTGCGACGCCTGCCAGACCTGAAGGGCGTTGACGACCGGGGAGAACAACTCACCGAGCACACCGGACAGGGTGCTGACGTTGCCGATGGGAATCTCGGACAGCGTCGCCGGCTTGCACGCCGCGGTGCCGCCGAAAATGGGGTGGCTGGCGACAAGGCGCTCGACCGCCGAGCCGCCGGCGGCAGCAGCAGCGGGCGCCGTGCCCGACGAGGCCTTGCCGGGCTTGGCGCCCTGGGCGGTGCTACCTGCGGCGGTCCCGCCGGAGGCAGCACCGCCCGTCGTTCCGGCCGAAGTGTCCGTGGTGGAACCGGGCGCCACCGCGGTCTCGTTTCCGGCCACGGCGCCGGCGTCGGAGCCCGCGACGGCGCCGGTCGCCGAGCCGGCCTCCTGCTGAACGGTCGCGCCACCGTCGGTGGCCGCTTCCGGGATGGCGGAGCCGCCGCAGCCGGCCAGCAGGGCCAGCGCGGTCAGGCCGGCGGCGATGGACACAGGCGTCCGCCGCAGTCTGGTTCTGGGCATGTGGTTCCTCCGTCGAAGGGGCGGATTCACGTCCTGGGGACCCCGTGACGGTACGAACGATCGTTAGGTTAAAGAACAGGTCGTCCGCAATTGAGGAACTTTGTTATCGAATCGAGACGAACGTTCGTTAGTCAGTGTTCACGCACTCCGACCGGCTCGCGACGCACGCTCAGGTCGATGCGTTTGCCCAGGTCAGAGGCACGCCGAGTCGCGCGTGCGATCGTGCCCGTGTACCCGCCCGGGGGTAGCCCCCATCCCTCAACGGGCGAGTAAGACCCGTGTTGGCGTCAGCGAAAGCGGTCGCGAATGGCGGCCGCTTTCGTCTCGACGTAGACAGGAGCGTTGACGGCTTCAGGCGCCCTCGGGGGCGACGCACGGACCACGGCGCCTGGACGGCGAGGGAGTTCTGACGCAGAGCGCATCAGGCAACTCGGGGCGGGAGTTGGAGATCTCGTTGAGGTACTTGGCGTTGCCGGAGCGGGCGGTCGGGGGCGCGCGAATTGTACGTACAATAGACCGTACGGCGCGGCCGCACCACCAGCCTTGCAGGTCGTGCCACGCTTCCCCCGGAGGCGGGCCGCCTCACGACCTGGCCGGGAGGTCGGATGGACGCCGGACAGCCACCGCGCGAGGACGAGCACGACCTCGACTACCGGTTCACCCTCGCCAACGAGCGCACCTTCCTGGCCTGGCTGCGGACCGCACTGGGGCTGCTCGCCGGCGCCGTCGCCCTGGTGCACGTCGTCCCCCAGGGCGGCGAGGACGCGGACAACGCCGAGCGGGGCATCGGCTTCGCCCTGGCGCTGCTCGGCATCGCCGTCGTCCTGGCCAGCATCCGGCGTTGGCACCGCGTGCAGCAGGCGATGCAGCGCCACGAGAATCTGGAAGCCTCCAAGGAACCCGTCTACCTCGGACTCGCCGTGGTGGCGATCGGTGTCGCGATCGTCGTGCTGCTCGCCCGATGAAGCGGCCCCGATGAAGCAGTGCCGATGAGATTGACGCCGATTTCCGGACCGCGCGGCAACCTGCCGGGCCTGCCCTCCCAGCGCACCTTGATGGCCTGGGACCGCACGGCGCTCGCGCTGATCGCGCACGGTGCCCTGCTGGTGATCCGCAATCCGAGCGACGGCGGCCCGGCCCGCTTCACTCCGGCCGCGCTCTCCCTGGCGCTCGCGCTCCTGGTCGCCGTGTTCGGCCGGATGCGCGCCTACGAGATCGCCGACAGCGACCGCACCCGCTCCGCCCATGTGCCGCGACTTCAACTGTTCACCATCACCGCGGGCGTGCTGGCCCTAGGCGTCGCCGACCTGATCGCCATCACCGCCGGCTGAGGACGGCACGGTGAAGACGCGGCTGGCGCGGATGTCGGCCTCGGTCAGCGTCATCAGGTCCTGGCGGGTCACGGCACCGCCGGCCTGGACCAGTCGGTTCGCCTGCCGCAGCCGGACGCGTTCGAGCGCGTTGCGGACGCTGCGCGCGTTGGCGAAGCGTGGTTGCTCGACGCGAAGGTCGAGGTACTCGGTGAACGCCGCCCGGGCCCCGGGGTCGAAGGTGTAGTTGTCCCGGTGGAGCATTCGCTCGGCGATCTGGGCCAGCTCGGCGGTGTCGTAGTCGGCGAAAGAGATGTGGTGGGCCACCCGCGAGCTCAGGCCCGGGTTGGAGGCGAAGAAGGCCTCCATGCGGTCCGGGTAGCCGGCGAAGATCACCACCAGGGATCCGCGTTCTGATTCCATCTCGGCGAGCAGGATCTCGATGGCCTCCTGCCCGTAGTCGCGCTCGTTCTCGGGCCGGTTCAGCGCGTAGGCCTCGTCGATGAACAGCACCCCACCGGCCGCCCGGGCCAGTGCCTGTTTCGTGGTGGGGGCGGTGTGCCCGATGAACTGGCCGACCAGGTCCTCGCGGGTGACCGCGTGCACCTTGGGCACGCGCAGATACCCCAGCGCGTGCAGGATCTCGGCCATCCGCAGCGCGACGGTCGTCTTGCCGGTGCCCGGAGCGCCGGTGAAACTCATGTGCAGCGATGGCTTGCTCGCGCTCAGCCCGAACCGGGCCCTGGCCCGGTCGACCATCAGCAGCGCGGCGATCTCCCGGATCCGGCCCTTGACCGCCGCCAGGCCGACCAGGTCACCGTCGAGCCGGTCCAGGACCTGGCGGACCTCGGCCACCGCGTCGTCCTCGTCGAGGTTGACCTTGGCATCGTCGGGCAACAACGCCGGCGGCGCCGAGTCGGGGCTGGACCGTTCCCTGCCGAAACCCGGGCTCACCGTTCCTACCGCTCCCCCGCCGGTGCCCCGCTCGCGTACGCGTGCAGGGCGTACCGCTGCACCCGTCCCTCGGCCTCGACCCGGTCGAGGCGGAACCCGGGCTCGCGCGCGGGCCGCTGGACCAGGAAGCTGAGCGCGGTGGTCTGCCGGCCCAGCCGAGCGTCATAGGCGAGCACCCGCACGTAGTGCCGCGGGAAAGCAGCCCGGCACTCGTTGATCTCGCGCAGCACCCCCTCCGGTTCGTCGAGGTCGAACATCGGCAGCCCCCACATCTCCCAGTACACGTTGCGCGGGTGCGGGTCGTCGGTGTACTCGATCGAGACCGGCCAGCCGTTCAGGAGCACGTAGCGGACCTGGGCGGCGATCTGGTCGTCGGTCAGGTCGGGCAGGTAGGAGAAGGCTCCGTGACGCAGACGCATGGGCAAGGCTCCTAGCGGCTCGGGGTCGGGACGGCGTCGGGGGCGTCGGTGGAGGCGTAGTCGAAACTGACCTCACCCCAGGTGGCCAGGGCGAGCTGCAGCGGGCGGTTGATCGCGGCCGCCCGGCGCAGGATGTCCGGGCCCTCCTTGATCAAATCCCGGCCCTCGTTGCGGGCCTGGATCGTCGCCTCCAGCGCGACCCGGTTCGCCTCGGCCCCGGCGGCGATACCGAGCGGGTGCCCGATCGTGCCACCGCCGAACTGCAGGATGGTGTCCTCACCGAGCAGGTCCACCAACTGGTGCATCTGGCCGGCGTGGATGCCGCCGGAGGCCACCGGCATCACCCCGGGCAGGCTCGCCCAGTCCTGGTCGAAGTAGATGCCGTTGGCCGGGTTCGTCGAGACGTGGTCCAGGCGCAGCGTGTCGTAGAACCCCTTGGTGGTGGCCGGGTCGCCCTTGAGCTTGCCAACGATCGTCCCGGCGTGGACGTGGTCGACACCGATCAGCCGGCACCACTTCGCGATCACCCGGAAGCTGACGCCGTGCGTCTTCTGCCGGGTGTAGGTGCCGTGACCCGCGCGGTGCAAATGCAACAGCACACTGTTGCGCCGGGCCCAGTTGGCCATCGACTGCATCGCGGAGTAACCCACCGTCAGATCGATCATCACGATCACACTGCCGAGCTCCCTGGCGAACTCGGCCCGCTCATACATGTCCTCCACCGTGGCCGCGGTGACGTTGAGGTAGTGACCCTTGAGCTCGCCGGTGTCCGCGACCGCCTTACTCACCCCCTCCATGCAGTAAAGGAACCGGTCCCGCCAACGCATGAACGGCTGGGAGTTGATGTTCTCATCGTCCTTGGTGAAGTCCAGCCCACCGCGGCAACCCTCATACACCACCCGGCCGTAATTGCGCGCGGACAGCCCGAGCTTGGGCTTGATCGTCGCCCCGAGCAGCGGACGCCCGTACTTACCCAGCAGTTCGCGCTCCATCACAATGCCGTGCGCCGGGCCCTGGAAAGTCTTCACATAGGCCACCGGGATCCGCATGTCCTCCAACCGCAAGGCCAGCAACGGCTTGAACCCGAACACGTTCCCGATGATCGAGGAGGTCAAATTGGCAATCGACCCCTCCTCGAACAGGTCAAGGTCATAGGCGATATAGGCGAAGTACTCACCCCCACGACCCGGCACCGGGTCCACCCGGTAGGCCTTGGCCTGATAGTGACCGTGCGCGGTGAGCCGGTCGGTCCACACCACCGTCCAGGTCGCGGTCGAGGACTCCCCCGCCACCGCCGCCGCCGCCTCGATCGGATCCACCCCCGGCTGCGGAGTGATCCGAAACATCGCAAGCACGTCAGTCGGCTTCGGCTCGTAGTCCGGCGCGTAGTAACCCATGCTCGCATAACTGCGGACACCCGGGTCCCACCGTTCCGGCTCAATGCCGTTGGGGCCGGTCCCGTTCAACCCGCTGCCGTTGTGCTCGTATGCCATTACTCGACGCTAGGCGGGCCCGCGCCGGCCGGACTCACCCCGCGGGGCGGTCGCCGGGGTGAGGCGCGGGTGGGCTCGCACTCACCCGCGTCACCCCTCCCAGGGGTGAGTTGGCCGCGGCAGTTGGTCCCTAGCGTCGGGCCATGACGAACTTGACGGGCATCGCCCTTGATCTGGTCCGCCCCGGTGTGGGAATTCTGGCCGCGGACGAGAGCGTCGCGACGATGTCGCAGAGGCTCGTGGCAGCCGGGGTGCCAGCGACCGCGCAGTCCCGGGGGGACTACCGCGAGCTGCTGCTCACCACACCCCGGTTGTCCACGTGGATCTCCGGGATGATCGTGTGCGACGAGACGCTTCGCCAGACTCTGGCGGACGGCACGCCGTTCGCGGCCGCCGCCGCCGGGCGCGGCATCCGGCTCGGGATCAAGGTGGACACCGGGACCACCATGCTTCCCTTCGCCGGCGGTGGCCTGGTGACCGAGGGACTCGACGGCCTGCGCCCGCGGCTTCTGGAATACCGCGAGCTCGGTGCCACCTTCGCCAAGTGGCGGGCGGTGCTCGACCCCAACGGCCTGAGCAAGCGCACCATCCGGGCCAACGCCCACGCGCTGGCTCGGTACGCGGCGCTCTGCCAGGAGTGCGGACTCGTCCCGATCGTCGAGCCCGAGGTCCTGATGGACGGCGACCACGAGATCGCGCTGTGCCAGGCCGTCAGCTCCAACGTGCTCACGAATGTCTTCAAGCACCTGGCTCTGATGGGGGTCAACCCCGAGGCGCTGGTGCTCAAGACGAACATGGTGCTGCCGGGAGTCGGCGACGACGAGGTGCCGCCGACGCCCGACGACATCGCCGCCCGCACCGTCAGAGTGCTGCGCGGCGCCGTGCCGGCCAACGTGCCGGGCATCGTGTTCCTCTCCGGAGGACAGAGCAACGAGCGCGCCTGCAGGAACTTGGCGGCGATCACCGCGGAGGCCGCCGACCGCAACGACACCACGTGGCGGCTGAGCTTCTCCTTCGGCCGCGCCCTGGTGAACGACGCGCTCCGCATCTGGCAGGGCGACCCGGCCGCGGTGACGGCGGCCCAGGCAGCGCTGGCGGACAACTGCGCGCGGGCGGCAGCCGCGAGCGTCCCCCGGATGGCATGCGAGACGGACAGCGAGATGGGCACCGACTGGTCCCGCCGGGTGCCCGCCCATGCCTAACCTCACCGCGACGTCGGCGAGCGTCGACCAGGCCGTCCTGACGCCCCCTCAGGAGCAGCGCCCCGAGGAGCTCGAAGGGCCGACCCCGGACTTCTCCCTGTTCAACACCCGATCCCTGTTCCGGGCCTAGACGGGTCATCAGGACCCCATGTCGATTCGGCACCCGGTGATGGCGATCACCGGCTCCTCCGGAGCCGGCACGACCTCGGTCACCCGCAGCGTGCAGCAGATCTTCCGGCGCGAGGGCATCACCGCGGCCACGGTCGAGGGTGACGCCTTCCACCGCTACAACCGCGCGGAGATGGCGAAGATCTCGGCCGAGGAGGCCGGCCAGGGCAACAACCACTTCTCCCACTTCGGGCCGCAGTCCAACCTGTTCGCCGAACTCGCCGAACTCTTCCGCGTCTACGGCGAGACCGGGACCGGCCGGACCCGGGTGTACCTGCACGACGAGACGGAGGCCGCGCTCTACGGGCAGGAACCGGGCACGTTCACGCCCTGGGAGGACGTCCCCGACGGCACCGACCTGCTCTTCTACGAAGGGCTGCACGGCGCGGTCGTCACCGACGAGGTCGACGTCGCCCAGCACGCCGACCTGCTCATCGGCGTCGTGCCCATCATCAACCTCGAGTGGATCCAGAAGCTGCACCGGGACAAAATCACGCGCGGGCTACTCGGACGAGGCCGTGGTCGACACGATCCTGCGGAGGATGCCGGACTATCTCAACTACATGTGCCCGCAGTTCTCACGCACCCACGTCAACTTCCAGCGGGTCCCGACCGTGGACACCTCCAACCCCTTCATCGCCCGGCACATCCCGGCCGCCGACGAGAGCTTCCTGGTCATCCGATTCCGCGAACCGCGGGAGATCGACTTTCCCTACCTGCTCTCGATGCTGCACGACTCGTTCATGTCCCGGCCCAACGTGATCGTGGCCCCCGGCGGGAAGATGGAACTGGCCATGCAACTCATCTTCACCCCGATGATCCTGCGCCTGATGGAGCAGCGGCGCGCGGTGGTGCGCTAGCCCGGGACCGGTACCTCGATGATGACGCGGGTGCCCCGGCCGGGCGGGGTCGGAATCGGCAGCCCGGGCCGACTTGGTCTCGATCGGATCGAACCCGGCCCCGTCGTCGGTGCAGGCCAGCACCAGCGCGCCGGGCACCCGCTGCAGGGACAGCAGGATCCGGGCGGCCCCGGAATGTTTGACCGCGTTACCCAGGGCCTCCTGGGCGACGCGGTACAACGCGGATGCCGCATGCGGCGATCTGGGACAGCGCCGACGCGTCGTCCGGACCCGACGCCGACCCCGACACCGCCAGCGCGGCGGCGTTGAGGTGGAACGCCATCGACGCCAACGCCGTGATGACCCCGTCGTGGAGATCGAAGGGCTGCGCCGGCGCTCCCCTCCTGCGCCTCGATGGTCTGCGCGATCAGCAGGTGGTCCCGATCGTCGCGGTACCGGCGCACGGCGTGCCACAACTGCTCGGTGTGCACGCAGCGCTTGAAAGAGGTAGTGCTCATCGTCGTAGACCGTCAGCAGCACGACCCCGATTGCCGGATACCGCTCCGAGATCGCCTGACAGAGGTCGATGCCGCGCGGCGTCGTAGGACGTGGCCGTACCGACGATGGTCACCTCGTCGCTGAAGTGGGCGAGCATCGCGGTCAGCCCGTGCAGCACCATCTCGTGGTCGTCGACGAGACGAGCCGCATCGGGGCGGCCGCCGGCCGACCATCGGAGTGCGCGGGCGCCGTCATCTGCCCAGGCTATTGCCGTGGCGTCCGCCCGCCAGTGAGCGCCCGCAGGTTCACCCGTCGGTCCGCCCGTGGGGGTGAGGCATCAACAGCCGCCCTGGGATTGGCTGTTCACATGATGGGTCTGATGATCGTCCTCGGCGGCACATTCGCCAGCCTGTGCTTCACCGTGATGTGGGGCTTCTGCAACCGCCGGCCGATCAAGGCCCACGCGAGCCTGACGGGCAGGCATGCCGCGCCCTACTGGCACTCGGCCACCGGCCTGCAGGACGAACGAGGCATCGCCCGATGGCCGGACGAGGCGAACTCCCGCTAGGCGGCGGAGGAATCCGCGGCCCAGGCGCTGTAGCCGCCGAGCACGTCGGACACGTCGTGAAAGCCGTTGGCCTCGAGCAGGCTGGCGGCCGCGATCGAGCGGTAGCCGCCGGCGCAGTGCACGAGCACCGGCTTGGCCGGGTCGAGCTGATCCAGCGACGTGCGCAGCCGGGTCAGGCACACGTTGACCGCGCCGGGCAGCGCGCCGGCCTTGTGCTCCCCCGGCCCGCGCACGTCGACGACCTGCAGGTCGGGCGTGGACTCGATGGCAGCGGCGGCCTGACGCACCGTCAGCCTTGAGGAGGACACCACCAGGTCCGGGTTGGCGGCCAGCTCGGCCAGATCGGTGAGCTGGGCGGCGACCAGGTCCAGACCGACCCTGGCCAGGCGCACGCGCGCCTCGGCGCACTGCTCCTCGGAACCGATCAGGACCACCGGCTGATCGGCGGCGACCACGGCGGCGGCGTACTCGGCGAACCGGCCGGAGAGGCCCACGTTGATCGCTCCCCGCAGATGCGCGGCGGCGAAGTCCTGGTCGTCGCGCACGTCCAGCAGGAGGTAGCCCAACCGCTGCTGATGGCGGACCGCGGTGGCCACATCCACCTGTTGCACGGGCAGGGCCGGGTCGAAGGGAAGGTGCCCGCTCTTGTTCACGGCGACCTCGTCGACGAAGTACGCCGGCGGGGCACCGAGGCCGTCGGTGACGACGGAGACGAAGTCGTCCTCGCTCATCGGGGCCAGGGCGTAGTTGGTCCGCCGCTGGTCGCCGAGCGTGGAGACGGTGTCGGTGGACAGCGCCTTGCCGCACGCGCTGCCGGCCCCGTGGCCGGGATAGACCAGCACCTCGTCGGGCAGCGGCAGGATCTTGCCGCGTAGCGACTGGAACAGCTCGCGGGCCATCTGCTCCGACGTGCGACCGGCGGCGCCGAGCAGGTCGGGACGGCCGACGTCGCCGAGGAAGAGGGTGTCGCCGGTGAGGATCGCGTGCGGGGCCGCGTCCGAACCGCGTTCGTAGACGGCCACGGTGATCGACTCCGGGGTGTGGCCCGGGGTGGCCAGCACCTCGAGGACCACACCGGTCGCGGGGTCGCCGAGCGGGATGCGCTCGCCGTCGCGCAGCCGCCGGATCGGGAACTCCACCGGGGAGACCTCGCCCATGGCGATCTCGGCGCCGGTGCGCTCGGCCAGCTCGGTGTGGCCGGGGATGAAGTCGGCGTGCACGTGGGTGAGCAGCACCAGCTCGATGGTCAGGCCCTGGTCCTCGGCGTCGGTCAGGTACTCGGTGACATCGCGGCGCGGGTCGATGACCGCCGCCCGTCGCGAGACCGGGTCGGCGACCAGGTACGACGCCTGCGAGAGGCAGGAGAGGTAGTACTGCTCGAGAATCATGCGGACCTCCCGTACACCTGGCGTCAGCTGCGCGCCATATGTACGGACAATATAGGCCGCCCGGGTATTCCGGCTACGACCTGCGCAGTTCCGCGCCGTAGACGGCGGCCTGGGTGCGCCGCTCCATGCCGAGTTTGGCCAGCAGCGCGGAGACGTAGTTCTTGACCGTCTTCTCGGCCAGGAACAGGCTCTCGCCGATCTGCCGGTTGGTCAGCCCGTCGGCGATCAGCGCCAGGATCTCCCGCTCCCGCTCGGACAGCGAGGCCATCCGCGGGTCGGTCGGGGTGCCGTCGCGCAGGCGGGAGAGCAGACGCTCGGTGACGGAGGGGTCGAGCAGGGACCTGCCCGCGGCGACCTGGCGGATCGCGTCCAGCAGGCTGGTGCCGCGGATCTCCTTGAGCAGGTACCCGGCTGCGCCGGCCATGACGGCGGCGAAGATCGCGTCGTTGTCGTCGTAACTGGTCAGGATCAGGCAGCGCACCTCGGGCATCGCCGAGCGGATGTCGCGGCACACGTCGATGCCGCTGCCGTCGGGCAACCGGGCGTCGAGCACGGCGACCTGCGGCTTGAGGGCGGGGATGCGAGCCAGGGCCTGCGCGGCGGTGCCGGCCTCGCCGACGACCGTGATGTCGGGGGCCGACTCCAGCAGGTCGGCCACTCCGCGCCGGACGATCTCGTGGTCGTCCAGCAGGAACACGGTGATCGGCTCGCCGCTTTCGGCGGCGAAATCGGCGGAGGTGGCCATACTTCGGTGCCCTCTTCCTCAATCCTTGATGTCCCCGCGTGGTGAGCCTGCTCCTTATCGGGCTCCAGGGACGAGGACTCAAGCATCACGCTAACGCTTGAGGCTGCCTCACCCGCCAGGGCGAGTGGGGTCGGGTGCCGTCGACCGCACATCCGCAGACCTTGGGCCCAGAGTGGTGCCGGCTTGCATCTGGATCAAAGACGGGTGCAGGGAGGACAGTAGGAGTACCAGACCACCACTCATTCAGGAGCCTCTGATGTCGTTTCCAGCCCTGACCCACGTCGCCCTGACCGTCCGCGACCTGTCCGTCAGCGCCCCCTGGTACAGCGCTCTGTTCGGTTCCGAGCCGGTCCTCGACGAGGACACCGGCTCGTTCCACCACGTCGTCTGGGAGATGGGAGGCACGCTCATCGGCATCCACCAGTTCCCGGGCGAGAGCGACCCCACCCCCTTCGACGAACACCGGGTCGGCCTGGACCACATCGCGTTCGCCTGCCCGGACCGGGCAGCGCTCGAAGCGCAGCAGAAGCACCTGGAGAGCCTGGGCATCAAGCACGGCGGAATCGTGGATGCTCCGTACGGCTCCGGGCTCTCCTTCCGTGACCCGGACAACCTGCCGCTGGAGTTCTTCGCCCCGCCGTCCTGATCCGAGGAATACCTCGTGGCGCTGGAACTGCGGCCCAACTGCGAGTTCTGCGACACCGATCTGCCGCCCGCGTCGCTGGATGCGCGGATCTGCACCTACGAGTGCACGTTCTGCGCGTCCTGCGTCGAGGGCGAGTTGAGCAACGTCTGTCCCAACTGTGGCGGCGGGTTCGCGCCCCGTCCGATCCGCCCGCAGCAGGAGTGGCGGCCCGGGCTCTCGCTCGCGAAGCGTCCGGCCTCGACGACGCGGCATCACCTCGCCTACGACCGGGCCGACATCGCCGCCTTCAGTTCCCGCCTGCGCGACACACCTCCCGTCGAGCGGTGACGCCGGCCGCCCTTTGCCGTCTCGCACCCTCGGGACCTAGGTGGCCTGAAGCGAATCAGGGTTCGAGGGACTTCGGCGGCATCACGAGCCGCTTGCTGAGTTCCGCCGCGACGGTGGCGTCGGCCCCGGCAGACTCACGGTTGACCTGCTCCAGCGCTCGGCACACCTCCTCGCGGTGCACCTTGACATCCTGCGGGGCGTCGATGCCGAGGCGGACCACGGTCCCTCACTTGAGCGCGCCGGTGAACGCAGCCTGGAATCAGGCCGAGATCGCGCGCGAGGTGACGCGGGCGAGCATTGCCGCCAGGGTCGGCTGGTCCGGGTAGGACTCCTGGGACCCGTAAGCCCCGACCGCGCAGGTCGACGCGGCCACGGCGAACTCCGCGGAGCGTCCCACGGACCGGCCGTCGACCAACGCCGCGGCGAGAGCGCCAGCGAAAGCATCGCCCGCGCCGGTGGTGTCAACGACCTCGACATCGGACGGCGCCTCGACCAGCGTCACCCCGTCCTCACTCGCCGTCACGCAGCCGCCACCGGCGAGCTTGACGTGCACCACGGCCGCGCCGCGCTTACGCAACTCGACGGCCGCCCGGACGGCGCCCGCGGTCTCGGCGGTGTCCTCACCGGTGAGCTGCTGGGCCTCGGAGTGATCCGGGGTCAGATGATCCGTGAGGGTCAGCAGCGCCTCGGTCAGCCGCTCGGGTGGGGCGGGGTCGAGCACGGTGACGAAGCCGCGTTCCCGAGCCACCTGCAGAGCAGCCGTCACCAGGGCGACCGGCACCTCCAGGTCGGCGACCAGGACGCTGCCGTCCGGTGCGGCGTCGACCTCGGCCACCACGCGCTCGACGTCGTCGGCCCAGGCGTCGTTCGCATTCGGCACCAGCACGATGGTCTTCGACCCGTCCGGTGGGACGACGATGCCGGCATACCCGGTGGCGCCCTGCCGACGGCGAACACCCCGCAGGTTGACGCCGGCCGCCTCCGGGCCCTTCAGCGCCTGCACTGCCAGGTCGTCGTCCCCCACGCACCCCAGCAGGCGGGCCGCGGTGCCCAGCCGGGCGGCGATGACCGCGACATTGGCCCCCTTGCCACCCGAGGTGCGAAGCAGCGAGTTCCCGGGCACGCTGCCCGGTCCGGAGGGTGATTCGGGCACCCGGACCAGGAAATCGGCGTTGACGCTGCCCAGCGAGACCACGGCACCCATGAGCGCGCCCTACCCGGGTAGCAGTGCTGGATGCAGCGGATCGCCCTGCTCGGGCTCATGGGCAGCGGAAAGACGACTGTGGGCGAACCGCTCGCAGCGCTTCTGGGCTGGCATTTCCGCGACAACGACCACGAACTGCAGGCTCGCTTCGGTGCGACCGCCGCGCAACTGACGAAGCGCAACGGCGGCGAAGCGTTGCACGCGGCCGAGGCGGCCGTGCTTCTGGACCTTCTGGCCCAAGAAGAGCCCAGCGTCATCACGGCGGCGGCGTCCACCGTGGAAAGCGTCGCCTGCCGGCGGGCGCTCACCGAGCGGGCCTTCGTCGTGTGGCTGCGCGCCGACCTCGAGCTCCTGATCGCCAAGGCGAGCAAGGATTCGCACCGGCCGTGGGACGACGACATCGACGCCCAGTTGCGGGCGCAGGCCGAGCTCCGTCACCCGCTCTTCGCGGAGGTCGCCGACCTCACCGTCGATGCCACACACCACGAGGACGGCGCGCGGATCGCCGCCCAGATCGTCGCGCATATCGACACCCTTGCACAGGGAGCCACCCCCTTGGAGCACGCCGTCAGCCGACGGGCAGCGGCGCGCGCAGCGGCAGCGACGGATCGCTGAGCACGACCTGTGCGGCGTGCAGGGTGACGGTGTTGATGACGATGGGCGCGAGCAGGTTCACCGTCGCCTCGGCTATCGAAGCGCCGGCGTTGACGATGACCAGCACCAGCGCGTCCTCGACCCGGCGGAGCCCGAGGGTCTCAACCCACTCGTCGCTGAGTTCAGGGTTGTAATCCGGAAAGAACGGGCCGTGCGGCATCACCAGGCAGCGCACCTCTGGGTCGTCCGGTGAACGTAGCGCGCAGTACAGACTCCGGGTCGATCTCGTCGAGCACGAACGAGTGCAGGGCCGGGAACCGGGCGACGGGCGTCATGAAACTCCAGCGCCGGCCGGATCGTCGATACCGCGGCGAGTTAGATCGCACGTGGCCCTTCCGCCGGAACCGTTACCCGAGCCCTATCGGCGCGACGGTGCGTTACCTGAGGACCAGACATGAGATGAGCCCGGCGCGTCAGGACCAGACCCCACGGGACTTTGGTCCCCACGGCCCGGGCTGATCGGGACATCGCGGAACCACGACCTGCACCGCGCTGTGGTGCTCTCAGCCGACGGGTTCGCGAACCCGGAGGCCCTCGAGTCGATCGCACCGTCGCGGGACGCCGGACCCGAGGAGCGCCCGATGGCGGACACCGCTGCCAGGCTGGGCGTCACCGAGTCCCACGTCTCGCAGAAGTTCGGGGTGGGCGAACTCGTTGCGAGCGTCCGGACGCGAGTTTCTGACCCAGATCCCCACTCTGAGCCCAAAGCGTGGGCACAGTAGAGGTATGAGCAGATGGCGGGGAGCCTGCGCGGCCGCGGTCCTGGTCGTGGCGCTGGGCGGGTGCGCCGGCGACGAGGAGCCGACCTCGATCGACGGCCAGGTCGATTTCGCTCCCGCCGACGATGCGAAACGGGTCGCCGAGAAGACCAAGGGGAACTCCGAGACCATCGACACCCCGGCGGGCGAGATTCTCAAGGGCAAGGACCCGCAGAGCGATCTGCCGAAGGGCGACAAGCAGGAGTGCGCCCTCGCCGTGGCGACCTCCAACGCGTTCGTGAACAAGCACGTGCTCGCGCTGTTCCCCGCCAAGGCGCTGCGCCAGGTGGAGCCGATGGACCCGAACGACACCTTCCACTGCGACCCCAAGGAGGGCCCGGACTTCGGCGGGGTCTCGGCGCTGTGGAAGGACATCACCGGCGCCGAGGCGATCAAGATCCTGGAGCAGGACGGCTGGACCCGCACCGATCCGGCCGGGGGCGAGCCGGCCTGGGCCAAGCAGGGCCTCAGGCACGGCAACGGCGATCTGAACCTTGAGCCCGCGGAGAAGTACATCGTCACGTTCAACGCCGAGCGCGGCGGTCGGGCGATGTGGGTGGAACTGACGCAGGACGGATTGCGCGCCGGACTGGAGTAGTCAGGCGACGGGGTCGGAGGCCGCTTCCGCCTCATCGCGTGCGGCCTTCTCCGCGTGCGCAGCGGCGGTGGCCTCCCGGACCTGACCTCGCGCTGTCCAGATCTGCCGGATCACGATCAGGACCACCAGTCCGATCGTGATGTAGAGCGTGTAGTCCGCCACCGCGTCGACGACGTCCACCGCGGACTGCCCGGCCCAGTAGCCCAGGCCGGCGAGCAGCCCGACCCACAGCAGCGCGCCGACGATGTCCAGCACCAGGAACGTGGTCAGGCGCATCCCCGCCCAGCCGGCGGCGGCGTAGATCAGCACCGTCGGGACGGGGAGGTAGTACGCCGTCAGCACGGCGACCGCGCCGTACTTGATCGTCCAGCGCTTCACCTTCTCCAACCGCGCCTCGGTCTTGCGCGATTCGCCGAGAATCATGTGCAGTGCGCGCTCGCCCCAGCGGACCCCGGCCCACCAGTAGGCCCAGTCGAACATCACGGTGGCCGGCAGCCCGACGAAGATCGCGACCAGGATGTTGACCTCGTCGATGCGGGCCATCGCGCCGAGGTTGACGATCGAGGTCATCCCGCCGCGGATCGCGGCGAGCGCCACCGGGTGCTCCTGGATCATCCACGGGATCAGCGGCATGGTCGCCAGCCCGTAGATCCCGCTGACCATGATCGCGACGACGATCACCTTGTCGGCCCGCTTGGCCTTGCCCTCCCAGGGCAGCTTCGGACCCCCCGCGTGCGTGCTCATCGGCGTCAGGGTCTCACGCGGACCTTGGCCGCAGCTCGCGTCTGCGACATCTGTGGGGCGTTCTACCGAAAGGTCTAGTGCTAGACTATTTTTCATGCCCTACCGGCTCGAGCACCCGTTCAGCGGGGCCATCTACACCGGGCTGGAGGACGGCCGCGTCGAGGTCAGCAAGGGCGAATTGCGCGGGATCTTCGACTTCCGCGGTGTCTGGGTGGAGGGCGATCTGCGCACGGCCGATCCCGAGCTCTGCCGGTGGGTCGGCACGCACGGCTACACCCCGGCCTCCCGGCACCTCGTGGGGTTCACCCAGTCGGAGGGTGTGGAAGCGGAGCGCTCCGGATGACCGCGCCTGTGCAACCGACGGGCCGCACCCAGCGCACCGACCGCTCCCCCGGGCCGAGCTACCAGGACCTGCTCGACGCGGACACCCACGTCGTCCCGGAGTTCCTGCGCACCGAGGGCGAGTCCGACTTCGGCACCGCCGACATCCCGGCCCGGTTCTACCTCGACCGCGACCTGGTCGCGCTGGAGAAGGAACGGATCTGGAAGACGGTCTGGCAGTTTGCGTGCCGCGAGACCGCGGTCGCCAACGCCGGCGACACCGTCGTCTACGACATCGCCGACCTGTCGATCCTGCTCGTGCGCGGTGACGACGGCGTGCTGCGCGGGTTCTACAACGCCTGCCTGCACCGCGGCCGACAGCTGCGCCAGGAGGACGGCCCCGCGAATGAGCTGGCCTGCCAGTTCCACGGCTTCTGCTGGGACCTGCGCGGCGAGCTCGCGCGGGTGCCGGCGCGCTGGGACTTCCCGCACGTCACCGACGCCTCCTTCGTGCTCCCGCAGGTGCGGGTGGACACCTGGGGCGGCTTCGTCTTCGTCTGCCTGTCCGAGGACCAGGTTCCGCTGCGCGACTACCTGGGCCGCCTGGTCGAGCTCGACCACTGGGACCTGGCCGGCCGCTACGTCGAGGCGCACGTGGAAAAGCTGCTCCCCTGCAACTGGAAGGTCGCGCAGGAGGCCTTCATGGAGAGCTTCCACGTGGTCACCACGCACCCGCAACTGTTGCGCGGGATCGGCGACGCGAACTCCCAGTACGACGCCTGGGGCTGGACCAGCCGCGCCGTCACCCCGCGCGGCACACCCAGCCCGCACCTGAGCTACGAGCCCACCGAGCAGGAGATCTTCGACGCGATGATGGGCCTGGGCCTGGACGACCCGCGCATCCTCGACCTGCCCGACGACGCCACCGCCCGCACGGTGATCGCGGCAGCCACCCGCAAGCGCATGCAGGCCTCCCTCGGCGCCAAAGCTGACTCACTGTCAGATTCGGAGTGCGTCGACACGTTCTTCTACACCGCGTTCCCCAACTTCCACCCGTGGGGCAGCTACAACCGCACCTGCTACCGCTTCCGCCCGAACGGCGCCGACCCCGAGACCTGCTTCATGGAGGTCCTGGTCCTCTCGCCCTTTTCCGGGCAGCGCCCGCCGGACGCACCGGTGCGTCGCCTCGGGCTGGAGCAGTCGTTCCTGGAGGCGACCGAGCTCGGCCCGCTCGCCCGGGTGTTCTTTCAGGACGAGTACAACGTCGGCTTCGTGCAGAAGGGCCTGCACACCCTGGTCGAGCACAAGCCCGGCGTCAGTTTCGGCGCCTACCAGGAGACCAAGATCCGCCACTTCTACGCGCTCTACCGCGAGCTCCTGGAAATCTGAGCGCAGCGCCGGGATGCACCCGGCGGCCAGCGATCAAGGTTGTGACCCCTGGTGCGCTCAACTCGATGTGCCACGTCACTTCTGTTTCAACCGTGATCGTCAGCCGTCGCCTGGCTGGAGGGCCTGCGGACGCTCTATTGATTGGCTGCCCGTCGACCTACGATGGCCAGCGTGGAAATCCGACAGCTGCGCCTCTTCGTAGCGGTCGCGGAGGAGGGCAGCATCCACCGCGGCGCGCGGCGGATGAAGATGGCCCAGCCCCCGGCGTCGCAGGCGTTGAAGAAGCTGGAGACACAGGTCGGCGGCCCGCTCTTCCACCGCTCGTCACGCGGCGTCGTGCTGACCGATGCGGGGGTCCACCTGCTGGAGCACGCCCGTGAGATCCTCGCCCGGGTCGACGGAGCCGTCGAGGCGGTGCGCCGCGTGGCCGGCGGCCCGCCCAACCGCGTCCGGCTCCGCGTCGGACTCATGGCCGGGGTCGTCTCGGCCGGCGAACTCACCTGGCCGATCATCGGCGAGTTCCGGCGGGCCCACCCCGAGGTCGACGTCGAGGTCCAACCGCTGAGCTTCGACGAGCAGTTCGAGGCCGTGGGCGACGGCACGGTGGACGTGGCGCTGGTCCGTGGGCCGTTCTTCGACGACCGGACCGAGATCCGTCCGCTGTTCTCCGAACCCCGCCTGCTGTGCGCCGCCGCCGCGCACCCGCTTGCTGATGCGGACTCACTCGCGGTCGAGGACGTCCTGGACTACCCGATGCTCGAGATGGTCCGCACGCCCACCGTCTTCCGCGACTTCTGGCAACTCAACGAGACCCGCGGCGGACCGCCGCCCCGCACGCACGCCGATTCGGCCGTCTCGTTGCTCGAGATCGCGGCCACCCTGGTCTCGACCGAGGTCGTCATGCCGGTGGGCGCGGCCGCCTGGCGCCTGGAGCTGCAGTCGCCGCTGCTGCGCGCGGTGCCCTTGACCGGCATCAACGCCTCCGACGTCGCCGTCGCCTATCCCAACCGCCGGCGCCACCCCTACGCCACGGCCTTCGCGGACTGTGCCCGCGACGTGTGCGAGCGCCAGCTGTCCCTGGTGCCGGACGCGGAGCTTCTGCCGGTCTGACGCGCGGCGGTTGTGGACTTCTCCAGGGACGCCGATGCGGTCGCGCAGGAGCGGTGCGACTCCTGTCGTATCACCCGATAGCCAGCCCGTTTCGCCAACGGTCAGCCGCACCTACAGCGCCGCCCCCGCAACCACACTCCGCCGTCGAGGACTCCGGTCCCCGCGACGTTGAGTGCCACGAAGCCCTAGAGGAAGCCACAAGGCCGGCGCGATCGTGCCTACCTGACACCCGGGGCGCCTCCTAGGTTCTGCCGCAGTCGCGGGCCGGCATTTCGACGTGCGCCGCGAACGAAGGAGCGTGGGAGATGACTCGAACGAGATTCGGGCGCGTGGGGTCGGTCGCGGTGGCGGCGTTCACCGCGATCGCGGTGGTCGCCGGATGTGGCGGCTCCACCGTCGAGAACGACGACGCCGCCGCGCAGACCGCGGTGGCACCGGAGGCCGTCGCCGACACCGCGCAGGTACCTGTCACCGGTGCGGCCGCGGCAGCCGCGGTCCCCGGTGCGGACGCCGCAGCGCCGGCCCCCGGCAGCGGCGCTGCGACCGGCGCCCAGGGCGCGGCGGGCGGTGAGAAGAAGACGACGACCGCGAACAAGCCCGCCGGCGGCGCAGCGGCCAACACCTCGAAGGCTGCCGGTGTGGCCGCGGAGCGAATGGTGGCCAGTGCCGCGATCTTCGGCGGCAACGCACCCTGCAAGCCGGCGACCTTGTCCGAGGTCAACATCGGCAACGTGAGCACACTCAGCGGAGTCCTGGGCGAGCTGTTCTCCCCGGGACCGGCGGCGCTCCAGGTCTTCGTCAGCTCACAGAACGCCTGCGGTGGACTGAACGGGCACAAGATCAAGCTGTTCCTCGACGACGACCAAGGCGATCCGTCCACTGCGGCGTCCAAGGTTCAGGAAATGATCCAGGGCAAGAAGATCCTGGCGTTCGTCGGGAACATCCAGGTGCTGACGGTCGACGGCATCGTTCCCACGATCAAGAAGTTCGGCATCCCGATCATCGGGTCGGACATGACCAGCAACACCTGGTTCACGAATCCGCTGTTCTTCCCGCAGGGCTCCCCCCTGCAGTCCGTCGGCTACGGGTTCAACCTGGCCGCGAGGGACTACTTCAAGAAGCCGGCCCTGGGGACGATCTACTGCCTCGAGGTGCCCCGGGCGTGCGAGCAGTACAACCTCTCAACGAAGGAACTGGCGCCGGGCATGGGCGTCAAGTTCATCAAGGAGATCCAGGCATCCCTGACCGCGCCGTCGTACGTCCAGGAGTGCCTGGCGCTCAAGAACGCCGGAGTTGAGGTCCTGGGCCTGTTGATCGACGCCGCGTCGCAGCACCGCATCGCGCGGTCCTGCCTTCAGGTCGACTACAAGCCGAACATCGTCACGACGCCGATCTCGGTGGGCAACGACAAGCAGTTCCTGCAGAGCAAGCCCTGGCTGGGCAACGCCTACGTCGCCATGAACGTCTTCCCGTGGGTCGGCAACACGACTCCGGCCGAGAAGTACTGGCAGGCCTCGCTGAAGAAGTACAACCCGGGGATGACCTCCGGCGGATCGGCCAGCTACGGGTGGATGGCGGGGGCGCTGCTGGTCGCGGCCTCGGCCGGCCTGTCTGCGGAGAACCCGACGACCCAGCAGTTGCTCGACACGCTCTGGACCTTCAAGGGCCAGCCGTGGACCACGCTCGGGGGCCTGTCCGGTCCGCGCACGTTCGGCAAGGACGTGAACCCCCGGGTCCCCTACTGCCTGTTCGGGATGATCACGAACGATCAGAACAACGGCTGGAAGCAGGTGGACAGCGAGGCGACGTGCACGGACACGCTGTCCGCGAGCGACCCGCAGAACGTCAAGTGATCTGACCGGTCTCTCAGGGCCCGTCCGCCCGGAGGTCGGGCCCTGAAGATCACACGAGAAACCGGCTCCGCCTTCGCAGGCGGAGCCGGTTTCTTGGCGTCAGAGGTCAGGCGGCGTACCCGCCGTCGACCGCGATGAGCTGGCCGCTGATGTAGGCCGCGCCCTCGGAGACCAGGTACTCGACCAGCGAGGCCACCTCCTCCGGCCGGCCCATCCGGCCGAGCGGGGTCTGGGCCAGGCAGCTCTGGATGACGCTCATCGCCACCTCGTCGACGACGAACGAGCTGTGCACGATGCCGGCGTCGATGACACCAGGGGAGATGCCGTTGAGCCGCACGTTGTCCTTGCCGCACTCACGCGCGGCCTGACGGAGCAGACCGGCGACCGCGTGCTTCGGTCCGCCGGACATGCCGTCGTTCTCCAGGGTGCGCCCGACCGCGGTGGTCAGGAACATCACGATGCTGCCGCCACCGGTCTCGGCGAGCGCCGCGGAACCGGCCTTGATGACGTTGAACGAGCCGAAGACGTCAGTGGCGTAGATCCGCTTGAAGTCTTCCTCGGTGACGTCCTTCAACGCACACAGCGGGATCGCCGGGCCGGTGGCCTGCACGATGTGGTCGAGCTTGCCCCACTGCGCTGCGGCCTTGGCCAGGAAGTCGGACACCGAAGCGGCGTCGGTCATGTCGACCTGCGCGGCGACGGCCTGGCCGCCGGCGCCGACGAGCTCGTCGACGAGCGCGTTGGCCCGTTCGGCGTTGCCCGCGTAGCCGATGGTCAGCTTGTGCTGCCCGGCCAGCCGACGGGACGCCGCGGCACCGAGGCCACCCGCTCCACCGAGTACTGCGATGCCGCCCATGTGTACTCCTCCGGTTGTGCCAATGGGGTGGTGCAGAAAGGGATCAGGCGCCGACGGTGACGTTCGCGCCCATCTTGCGGAGCTCGGGCGCGACCTCCTTGGAAATGAGCGTCAGGCTGTCGCGGACGAGCTCGAACGGCATGCCTGCGTAGGACACCGCCAGGGTCGGGCGCAGGTCGCCGCTCATGTCGACCCGGCGCTGCCACTCGGTGAGGATCTGGTCGGGCGTGCCCCAGCACTGGGACTGCACGAAGCCCTCGGCCGCGGCGTCGACGCCGACCTCGTTGATGGCGTCCGCGCCGGCCTGGTAGGCGGTGTAGCCCGCGGTGTCGCCCCAGTGCGAGCCGTCGAAGTCGTAGTGCGAGATGACCGTCTTGAAGTATTTGGACAGGTACTTGCGCGCGGTGTCCTCGGCCACCTGTGCGTCCGGGTGGCAGTAGGTGAAGTCCGTCATCCCCGGGGCGCCGGGGTCCTTGGCCGGGTGCACCTTCGCGAAGTGATCGCGCCAGGCCACGATGCCCTCGTGGTGCATCTCCCAGGGCATCTGGACGAAGGACATCATCGTCGCGCCCAGGTTGGCGGCGGCGATCCCGGAGTCCGGCGTCATGGCGACCGAGTAGAACCGCCGGTTGCGGAAACCGCGCGGCGGCTTGGGGGTGATCTCGGTCCGGCTCTGCTTGAAGTACTCGGTGTCCCACTCGGCGACGCCGGTCTCCAACGCGTCCAGGATCAGCTCGGCGGCTTGGTCGAAGCGCTGCCGCGAGGTCGCCATGTCGACCCCGAAGATCTCGTACTCCTTGCGCGCCAGCCCGCGCCCGAAGCCGAGGACGAAGCGGTCCCCGAGCAGGACGTCGAGCATCGAGATCTTCTCGATCACGCGCAGCGGGTTGCCCCACCACGGCAGAATGATCGCCCCGCAGCCGATGCCGATCGTCGAGGTGCGACCGCCGACGTAGGCCAGCCACTGCATGTTGTCCGGGCACATCGAGTAGCCCGGGTCGAAGTGGTGTTCCGGCGCCTGGATGAAGTCCAGCCCGAGATCCTCGGCCATCACGGCCAGTTCGGTCTCCTGGCGGAACATCTCCGCGTCGGACATGCCGCCGTCGTGGGTGTTCTGAATGATGAACTGAAGGCCGACCTGCATCCCGGTTCCATCCCCTCACGCCTGCTGCGGACACCTCTGGTGATGCCGCAGTCTTTGAGGGCTTACCCAGGTGGCGCAACCATCTGCTGTGGATGGTTGTCGACTTCTCCAACAGGCACTGGCAGCTCCCCCGCGAGGTCGAGGATCTGCAGGCAGTAGCGCAGGTCGAGCAGGCTGTCGAGGCGGTGCGGATCGATCGCCGAGCAGTCCCTGACCTTGGCCATCCGGTACCGCACGGTGTTCTCGTGCACCCCGAGCCGGCGGGCCGTGCCGCGCACCTGGCCGTCCTCGGCGAGCAGCGCCCGCAAGGTGGGCAGCAGCTCCGCGCTGCCCCCACGGTCCAGCTCGACGATCGGGCCGACCAGCTGGCGCGCGGTGTCCACCGCCTGCGCCGAGGGCACCGAAGAGGCGATCAGCCGGGACACCGCGAGCTCGCCGGCGAGTTCGATCTGCCCGCGCCGGCCGATGCGGGCGAGCAGGTCCATCACCCGGCGCACCTCGACCGCAGCGCGGGGGTACTCGCCGAGCTCCCGGCACACTGAGGAGATCACGACGGTCGGCGGGTCCGCCGGCAGCACCCGGACCACCGCGTCCCGGACCGCTCGGGCGGCGGCAATCTCCTTGTCCAGCGGCGTGGCCACCAGCAGCACCGCCGCGCCCGGGACGGCGGTGGTGAGCACGTCGGCCAGCCCGAGCTCGTGGGCCAGCGCACTCGCCAGTTCGGCGCGCTGCTCGGGAGCGGCGGCGTCGCCGATCCGGACCAGGACGTGCGGGCGCGCCAGGTCGACGCCGTGCACCTGCGCCCGCCGCGCGAGAGTGCCGGGATCCCGGCCGCCGTGCAGCAGATCGCCGAGGAACTCCTGGCGCGCCTGCTCGCGGGCCGCGGACTGCCGCAGCTCGTGGAACAGCGCGAGCGTCACGACGGTCGCGCCGTGCTGGGCGACGCGGGTGTCCAACGCGCTGAACCGGCCGCCGGTCTCGAGCACCACGAGGTAGCCGGCGGTGCGGCCCTCGATGACCATCGGGCAGACCATGCGACGGTGCGGGCAGCCCAGCGCAGGCGCCGGTGCCAGCACCACGGACGGACGGGACTCCCCGCTCGCTCGCAGCGCGGCGACGAGCTCGGCCTTGCCCGCACCGCGGGCGGCCGCCTGCAGCGCGGTGTTGTGCCGGTCTCCGCCACTGGCGGAGGAGGTCATGAGCACCTGGTTGAGGTTGTAGACCAGCACCGGCTTGGCGAGCAGGTCGGCCAGCACCCGGACCAGGTCGGCCAGCCCGAGACCGGACAGCACCGCGTCGGTGAGCCGCTCGTGGGCAGCCCCGGCCTGGGCCAGTTCGCGGCGCTGGTCCTCGATGACCGCGGCCCGTTGGCTGACCTCGGCAAGCAGCGCTGCCTGTCGCACGGAGAGCGCGGCCAGGTTGGCAAAGGTCTGCGCCAGCTGGATCTGCCGGTCGGTGTAGTCGTGCTCCTGCTCCCGATCGTCGAGATAGATGATCCCGATGACGTCGCTGCCCATCACCAACGGCACGCCGAGCATGTCCCGCACGCCCCAGCGCTGCATCGTCGACTGCACCGTGCGCGGGTCGTGCTGGGCATCGGTGATCAGCACCGGCGCGCGGGTGGCCACGATCTCCTCGGTGAACCGGTCGGCACCGGAGACCAGCAGCTTCACCCCGGCGTCGATGTCATCGCGCCCGTAGTAGCCGACCCGGCCCTGGAACGTGCCCGGTCCGGACTGCAGATAGACCGAGCAGCGCTGGACGCCGATCAGCTCGCACAGCCGTCGCCCGACCGTCCGCAGCAGCGTGTCGAGGGACTCCGGTGAGTTGACGGTGGTGGCATCGCGCGCGATGTCGGTGAACGCTTCGAGCACTCCGGACTCCACGGCCGCAGCCTCGCACTTTGGTTGGAGAAGTCAACAAGTGGTCGCGATCGAGGGGTGACAGACCACCTGGCACGCAGGCAGGCTGACCGCGACGTCGTCTCGAAACCCCGGAGAAAGAGGCAGTACGTGGACGTAGGCATGTTCCAGACCCCCTTCATGCGTCCCGACCGAACGCCGCGCCAGGTGTTCGACTGGGCCGTGTCACAGGCGGTCACTGCCGACCAGGCGGGCTTCACCGAGTACTGGATAGGTGAGCACGCGACGCTGCAGTGGGAGAGCATCCCGAGCCCGGAGCTGGTCATCGCGGCCGCGGCGGCGCAGACCAGCCAGATCAAGCTCGGGCCGCTCGCGCACCTGCTGCCGTACCACCACCCCGCGACCCTGGCCGTGCAGACGGCGTGGCTGGCCCACATCTGCGGTGGCCGCTACCAGCTGGGCATCGCGGCCGGGGCCTACCCGACCGACGCGGCGCTGCGCGGCATCACCGACATGTCGGTGAACCACAAGATGCTCTTCGAGGCGATCGAGATCATCGAGAAGGTGTGGGCCGGCAAGGAGTACCAGGAGCAGGGCCAGTTCTGGAACCACGGCTTCCCGCACGAGGACCCGGTCCACCCGGTCCGCGACATCCGCCCGCCCGGCGGCCGGATCCAGATGGCGATGACCGGCCTGAGCCCGAACTCTCCCTCGATCGGCTTCGCCGGCGCGCGTGGTTACATCCCGGTGTCGATCTACTCGGGCAACCAGTTCGTGAAGAACCACTGGGACGTCTACGAGGCAGCGGCGACCGCGAACGGACATCCGGCCGACCGCGCGATTCACCGCGTGGTACGCGACGTCGTCGTCGCCGACACCGATGCCGAGGCCAAGAAGTTCGCCATCGAGGGTGGCCTGGGCGCGGCCTGGGAGCAGTACCTGGCGCCGACCTACAAGCGTTTCGGCGTCATGGAGGGCCTGCTGGCCGACCCGTCGCACAACGTCGACGACGTCGACGCCGCCTACCTCGCCGACCACGTCTGGATCACCGGCTCCCCGGAGACCGTGACCCAGAAGTTGCAGGACTGGCAGGGAGCAACGGGTGGCTTCGGCACCCTGCTCGTCTACAGCTACGACTACATCGACGCCCCTGCCCAGTGGCAGGAGTCGATGCGCCGGCTGGCCCAGGACGTCGCGCCGAAGATTACGCTCCCCGCCTGATCATCCGTCACGTCCCGGAGGGAGCCTTCCAGCGATGACCAGCATCGGCATCCTCGGGTGCGGGGTCTCGGCCCTGCACCTGGGCCTGCTGCTGCGCCGGCACGACGTGCCCGTGACGATCTACGCCGAGTCCTCGGCCGAGGACGTGGCGGTGGGGCGGCTGCAGAACACGGTCGCCCACCATCACGTCGCCCTGGCGCGCGAACGCGAGCTCGGCATCGATCACTGGGACCCCGCCGAGTACGGCTACGACGGGCACCTGCACTACTTCGGGTTCCCGAACCCCATCCAGTTCCGCGGTGAGTTCGCCGCCCGGTCGCGGGCGGTGGACTACCGGATCTACCTGCCCCAGTTGATGAACGACTTCGAGGCCGCCGGCGGCGCCCTCGTCGTGGGCCCGGTCGGGATCGAGCAGATCGCGACCCTGGCCGACCACCACGACCTGCTCGTCGTCGCGGCCGGGCGCGGCCCGCTGGCCACCATGTTCGGCGTCCGCCCCGACCGCCGGATCGAACAGCCGTGGCGCAACCTCACCGCCGCGCTGTATCGGGGCATCGCTCCGAACGAGCCGAACGACGTGACCATCGGGGCGAGCCCGGGGCACGGGGAGATCATCGAGATCCCGATCCTCTCCTTCGAGGGTCCGGTCAACGCGCTACTCATCGAGGCCCTCCCCGGCGGCGAACTCGACGCGGTGAGCAACGCCCGCTACGACGAGGACCCGGCCGGGTTCAACAAGCTCGTGCTGGAACTGCTGCGGGTGCATCTGCCGCCGGTGTTCGCCCGGGTCGACGAGCGCACCTTCGGGGTGACGCGGCCGCAGGACGTCCTGCAGGGCGCCGTCACCCCCTGCATGCGCGAGGACTACCTCGCCATGCCCAACGGCAGGTTCGTCATGGCGATGGGTGACGCGCACACCTCGATGGACCCGGTCGTCGCGCAGGGCGCCAACGCCGCGTCCTACAGCGCCTGGGTGATCGGGCAGGCCATTCTGGCCGCCACCGCTGACGGGAGCCCGCTCGACGAGGCCTTCTGCCGGCGGGTCGCGGCCGAGCGGGCGCCGTTCCTCGACGCCGCGTTCCACTGGGTGAACGCGATGCTCGCCCCGCCGGAGCCGCAACTGGTGGCGATGGTCGTGGGCATGGCGATGGACAAGTCCGTGGCCGACGACTTCACCGACAACTTTGCCCACCCCGACCGGCAGTGGGCGAACCTGCAGGACCTGGACGCGACCCGGGCCTACCTGGCCGGCAAGGGCCACGATCTCGACGCGCTGCTCGCCATGCTCGAGGCGCCAACTGCCTAACCTGTGGAGCTAGTCGGCGGCGCGGAAGTCCGGCTTACGCTTGTCGAAGAAGGCCTTAACGCCTTCCTTGGCCTCCGGCCCGCGGAACGCCTGCGCCTGCGTGACGGCCTCCGCTCCAGCGCCGCGGAGAACGTGGTCTCGAACGAGGTGTTGAGTTGCGCCTTCACCATCGACAGGGCCCGGCGCGGGCCGGCGGCCAGCGTGGACGCCCACTCCGCGACGACGCCGTCGAGCGCCTCGTCGGGCACCGAGCGGTTCACCATCCCGATCGCGGCGGCCTGAACGCCGGACAGGCTCTGCCCGAAGAACGCGATCTCCTTGGCCTTCTGCGGTCCGACCAGCCGGGGCAGCAACCAGCTGCCGCCACCGTCGACCCCGACGCCGCGGGCGGCGAAGACCTCGCCGAAGGTGGCGTCGTCGGCGGCCAGCACCAGGTCGCAGCACAGCGCGAAGTTGGCCCCGAACCCGATCGCCGGGCCCCGGACCTTCGCAATCGTGGGGATCGGCAGCTCGTGCAGATCCCGGCACACCGTGGCGACCCGGCGCATGAAGGTCAGCTCGTCCGGAAGCAGGGGCTGGGTGAGGTCCATGCCGGAGCAGAACGCCGGCCCGGTTCCGGTCACCACGAGCACCCGGTTCGCGGCGTCCGCGCTGACCTGACCCGAGCGCGGTGATCATCTCGTCGACCATGCCGCGGTTGATGCCGTTCTTGCGGGCGGGCCGGTTCAGCGTCATCGTCGCGACGCCGTCGTCGTCGCGCTCGAGAAGGACGGTGGGCTCGTCACTCATAGCGCGATCCTCTCAATCAACCGTTAGGCGTGACACGCCTAACGGTTGCTCAGGCCTTGTCGGGGTTGGCCGTCCAGCCGCCGCCCTGCGGGATGCCGGCCTCGGCCACGGCCTTGGCCAGCGCGTCGAGGGTCCAGCGCCCGTCGGTGTCCAGCTTCCAGTCCCGGTCCTTCTCCCACGGCTTGACCCGCTGCACCCGGGAGCCGCCGACGATGAAGACCTCGCCCGTCAGTTCGCACAGCGGCGAGGCAAGGTAGACCACGAACGGGCTGACGTTGGCCGGGTTGAACCGGTCGAACTTGCCCTCCTTGGCCGCGAGCGCGTCGCCGAAGGCGGACTCGGTCATCCGGGTACGCGCCTGCGGGGCGATCGCGTTGACCCGCACGCCGTAGCGCTGCAGTTCCTTGGCCGCGACCTGCGTCATGGAGGCCACCGCCGCCTTGGCCGCGGCGTAGTTGGCCTGGCCGGGATTGCCGAAGACGCCGGACTCGCTCGTGGTGTTGATGACCGAGGCCGCGACCTCGGCGCCGGCCTTGGACTGCTCGCGCCAGTAGTTGCCGGCCGCGCGGGTGCAGGTGAAGGTGCCGCGCAGGTTGACCCGGACCACCAGGTCCCAGTCGTCGTCGGAGAGGTTGATCAGGACCCGGTCGCGCAGGATGCCGGCGTTGTTCACCAGGATGTCGAGGCGGCCGAAGGACGCGACCGCGGTCCGCACCAGGCGCTCGGCGCCGGCCGCGTCCGCGACGTCGTCGGCGTTGGAGACGGCCTCGCCGCCGGCCGCGCGGATCTCCGCCGCGACCTCCTCGGCCGGACCGGCTTCCGCACCGGTGCCGTCGTGCCCGCCGCCGAGGTCGTTGACGACGACCTTGGCGCCCTCCGCGGCCAGCAGCAACGCGTGCTCGCGCCCGATGCCGCGCCCGGCCCCGGTGACGATCGCGACGCGTCCGTCGAGGTGTCCCATCGTTGTGCTCCCTCAAGCTCTGTCCGGCAGATACTCTAGTCGTAAACTATTATGCCATAGACATTTCAGTACGCGATAAGATGCCGCCCATGAGCGCGCAGCCCGCGACTGAGCCGAGCGGCTCCGCGCACACCCACTCCGACCCCGTCGACTGGGCCCGCCACTACTGGCGCAAGCAGAACCTCGGCCCGGGCGAGGACGCCTTCATCGCGATGAGCTCGGTGCTCCGCTTCCACCGCCTGATGACGGTGGCGATCGAGGACGAGCTGAAGAAGCACGGTCTCAACCTGACCGACTACATGCTGCTGATGACGCTTGAGCTGTCCGAGACCGGCACCCGCCCGGTCTCCCGCCTCGCCCGCGGCCTGCTCGTGCACGCCACCACCGCCACGCTGGCCACCGATCGCCTCGAGGCACGCGGCCTGCTCTCCAGCGGCCCGCACCCCTCGGACCGACGGGCCACCCTGGTCACGATCTCCGACGAGGGCCGCGCCCTGGTCCGCAAGGCCTCGGCGGCCCTGGGTGAGTTCGAGTACGGCCTGGCCGGCACCTCCATCGCGGACCGCGCCGAGCTCGTCGAGGTCCTCGCGCGCCTCCGCGCCGCTGCTGGCGACTGACAACCCCGCAACGTCCGAGCGAGCGGGAGCTATAGCTCACCGTTCTTCGGACGTCAGCGAGGTGGCTCAGGCGATGTCGGCGTTGAGCTGCTCGATGACCCGGTCGACGGGGGGCGCGGGCTTGTCGGAGAGGCCGGCCTCGGCGTTGCGGGCCGCCCGTAGGGCGATGATCGCCAACTTGAATTCGGCGAAGACCTGCCAGTACTTCAGCCGCTCCGGCTCCGGCTCCTCGCCGCCGCTCTCCACGTACTTGGCGAGGAATTCCTCGACTCCCCAGCCCTCCAGGAAGTGCTCTTTCCGGTAGAGCGAGCAGGTGTACCAACCGAGGTCCTCGGCCGCGTCTCCCAGGTGCGCGAGCTCCCAATCGAGCAGGGCGGCGACCCGGCCGAACTCCACCATGACATTGGCCGGCCGGAAGTCGCCGTGCACGATGCTGAGATAGGGCGGCGAAGCGATCTGGTTGACCAGCAGCCATTCCCGGGCCGCACCCAGCCGGCCCTCCGGGTCGAGGGAGTGCTTGTCGATCACGTAGTCCCAGCGGCCGAACTGGGTCATGACCGCGTCGTCGGGATAGGTCAGCACCATGTCGAGGCTGATGCCGGCGGGGTCGATCGTGTGCAGGTCGGCCAGCAGCTTGGCCATGCGGTTGGCGAGCTTCGTGCGGCCCTCCAGCCCGAGCCCGAGCGGGTCCTTGTCGCGCAGCACCGCCCGGTCGGCCTTGCCCCGAGCCCGCTGGAAGATCAGCGAGCGACGGTCGAACCAGGCCGGCTCCAGGTCGGCCCACTGGATCTTCGGCACCGGGAGATCGGTGATCCGCAACGCGTTCAGCAGGATGCTCTCCTGCGCGATGTCCGCGTCGACGATGGGCGATTCCGACTCCTGACGCAGGATCATGTCGCGCCGCATGCGCTTCTTGCCGTTGAACCAGCTGGCGCTGAAGCTGAAGACGTGGTTGGAGCTTCCGCCGTCGATGGGCTCGGGGTCCGCCTCGATCATCGGGCCCTCTTGGCCCACCTGATCGCGTAGGAACTCGAGGATCTGCTTGCGCAGCGGGTCGTCCTTGTTCCCCTTCGGCCGCGGGGCGGGCTCCTCGACCGGCGCCTCGACCTCGGTGTCCGCGTCCTGCTCGGCGGGGTGGCCCCACTGCTCCGGGGGCAGTCCCGGGACCGGGTCGTACATCCGGTCGTCGGAGAGACTGGCCGGCCGCCGGGCCGGCGCGCCGGGCTCCTCGGGCGACGTCATGACTGCCGCCTCGGAGGGAGGGCCTCGGGATAGCGGTGGTAACCGGGAAGCACCATGTACTCGACGATGCCATAGCCGGTCTGGCCCGCATGCGTGACCTCGACCAGGTGGTCGCTGCCGGCCTTGGCGTAGCGGTAGATCTGCGCAGTGTCGGTGAGGTCCCAGACGTCGGACTCCGCGGTGTCGTCACCGCGCCACTGCCCCTGGAACCAGCCGTTCCAGCCCTCGTAGCCGCCGCCGCGCAGGTGGGCCCGGCCGGGCAGGGTGCGCAGGCCGAACTCCAGGGCACGCCCGTCGGACAGGCGCAGCACCATGGTGCCGCCGGACAAAGTCGGAGCCGGGGCGCCGGCCACCCACTCCAGGTCGTGCTCGACGGCGACGATGGCCTCGGGCTCCGGGTCCTTGCCGATCAGCGGGGTCAGCCCGGCGCTCAGGTGCACCGCGCGACCGCCGGGCGCCTCCTGCAGGTAGAGGTGCAGCCCGAAGTCCGGCAGCTGCAGGGGCGCGAAGAGCAGCATCCGCCACTCCGGGCGCTCCCCCGGCGGCATGCCCGGCGCGCGCGGCAGCGGACGGGTGCCCCAGGAGTGGTCGCGCTCGCCCCACCAGGTGTCCTCGGTGAGCGTCGCGTCCAGCCCCGGAGCGCGCAGGGTGCCGGACGCGCGGCCGTGCTGGACGTAGCGGATCGCGTCGTAGGTGACCCGGGCCCGGCTGATCTGGAAGAAGCGGCCCTCCAGCAGCGGCTCGGTGCGGGCCTTCCAGTCGATGTCGAACGCGATGCCCGTCGCCTCGGGACCAGAGGTGTCGTCGCAGCGCAGTCGGAGATGGCGCAACGGCTCGACGACCTCGACGCTGAGCGGCCCGACGCTCATCTCGGTCGAGCTCGGCAGCAGCGTGCGCGAGAGCCGCAGGTTGCGCTGGGTGCCGGCGTGCGAGAGCGCGACGAAGGCCTCCATCACGTCGGTGTTCGGGTACTTGCCCAGGCCGATCGTCAGCACGGTGTCGCCACCGGCCACGTCCTGGACGCTGATCCAGTAGCGCTCGCGCCAACTGGGGTCGCTGGTCGCGACCATCGCGTGCGGCAGCGAGGTCTGGTGGGTGAAGTACTCGTCGGCGGGCGTGAGCTGCATCAGTTCTCCCGCTGGAAGGTGGCCTTGAGGGTCTTCTTGTCGATCTTCTCGCCCGCCAGTGTGGGTAGCGGTTCGGTGGTGATCCGCCACGCGGTGGGGACCTCGAAGTAGGCGAGCCGGGCGCGCAGGAACTCGCGCAGCTCGTCCTGGCTCGGCGCCGAGCCGCTGTGGACAGCGACGGCCGCCAGTTCTTCCCCGAGGTCGTCGTGCGGAATGCCGAAGACGGCGGCCTCGATGATCTGAGGGTGGGTCAGCAGGGTGGCCTCGACGTGCGCGCAGGCGATGTTCTCCCCGCCGCGGATCACGATGTCCTTCGCACGCCCGGTCAGGTAGAGGTAGCCGTCGTCGTCGAGGCGCCCCAGGTCACCGGTGCGCAGCCAGCCGTCGGCGTCGACGCCCTCCAGCGTGCCGTCGGCGTTCAGGTAGCCGAGCATCATCGTCGGCGCGCGCACGACCACCTCACCGATGCCGTCCGGTCCGGGGTCGGCGATCCGGATCTCCGCGCAGGAGGTGGCCGGGCCGACGGTGCCCGGCCGCTCGGCCAGATCGGCGGCGCCGGCCGAGGCCATGAAGCCGCCGGACTCGGTCATCCCCCAGGTGTTGCCCAGCCCGCCGCGCTTGAGTTGCGGGAGCCGTTCGACGAGTCGCTCGAGCAGCGCCGGCGGCACCGGGGCGCCTCCGAAGGGCAGCGCGCGCAGCGAGCTCAGGTCGCGGCGGGTGAAGTCCGGGTGCTCGATCAGCCGGGACGCCATGGTGGGGACGCCGGCGAAGCTCTGGACCCCTTCGGCCTCGATCAGCTCGAGCACCTGCGCGGGGTCGAACTTGCCGGCGTTGAAGACCAGCTTCGTGCCGGTGAGCAACGCGAGCACGATGTTGCCGACGCCGCCGACGTGGAACAGCGGCGTGCACACCATGGACACGCCCTGCGGGCGGGACGGGTCGAGGTCCTGCGGCAGCCGCCGGGTGCGGGCCATTGTGTTGTGCTGGTTGGCGATCACCGAGCGCCGGGACAGCACCACGGCCTTGGGTACCCCCGCGCTGCCCGAGGTGAACAGGATCAGCGCGGGCGCGTCCTCGTCACCGGCGCGGGCACACGGCCGGTCCTCGGTGGTCCCGAACACCGGCGTCAGCTCCGAGAGCTGACGAACCGTCACTCCCGACGGTGCCCAGCCCGCCCGGTCGCTCAGTGCGAGCACCGGCCTGGTGAGCCCGAGCGCGTGCTCCAGCTCCGCCTCGCTCCACCACCGGTTGCCGAACACCGGGACGGCGCCGAGCCACCACAGGCCCCAGAGCGCGAGCACGAACTCCGGAGAGTTGTAGGACAGCAGCAGCACCCGGTCCCCGGCCCGGACCCCGGAGCGCTCCAGCAAGCCCGCCGCGGCGGGAATCGCGGCGCGGAACTCGCCATGGGTGATCCGGTAGCCGCCCTGGACCAGGAACTCCCGCTCGGCCCAGCGCTCCGCGCCCACCAACAGGTGGTCGAACTCGGTCGGCCGTGGATCGAAGGCCAGCCCGGGGTGCCCGTTCACCGTCGCCGGCCCGAACTCCGTCCCCCACAGCTCCGCAAGTTCAGTCATCGCTGACCGCCACTAGGCGTGACACGCTTTGTGGTCGTCATGCGCCGGTCCAGCGGCCGGGGCGGCCCTCCTTGAAGGCGCTCACGGCTTCGAGGACGTCGGCGGAGAGGTTGCTGACCGCCTCGTTCGCGAACCCGACGTCGAGCAGTTCGTCGACGCGCGCGGCCAGGCCGGCGTTGAGCGTGGCCTTGGTGAGCTGTACCGCGATCGGCGGGAGCGCGGCCACCCGGGCCGCGAGTCCGAAGGCGACCTCGCGCACCTTCTCCGGGTCCTCGACGAGGTCCGAGACCAGGCCGAGGTCGAAGGCTTCCTGACCGGTCAGGGGCTCACCCCAGAGCAGGTGGCGCTTGGCCTTGATCAGCGGCAGGTTCACCGGCCAGCTGATCGCGCCGCCGTCGCCGGCGACCAGGGCCATGTGCACGTGGGGATCGCTGAGCCGCGCGGTCGGCGTGGTGACGATCGCGTCGGCCAGCAGCACCAGCGAGGTCGCGACGCCGAAGGTGTGCCCGTGCAGCGCGACGACCAGCGGCTTGGCGAAGCCGGCGAAGGTCCGGTACAGCTCCTTGCCGCGCGCGATGCCGGCGTCGAGGTGGGCCGGGTCGGAGTGCGAGGCGAGGATCTCGTCGGTGTCGCCCCCGGCGGAGAAGTGCTTGCCCGTCGAGGTCCACACCACCGCACGCACGGCCGGGTCCTCACCCAGGGACCGCAGCGCCGGACCGAGCTCGCCGAGAAGCACTTCGTCGAACCGGTTGAGCAGGTCGGGCCGGGTGAGCCGCAGCTCGCCGATGCCATCGGCGACCTCGACGCTCAGTGCAGTCATGGAGACCCTTCTAAAGAGCGGCCAGCTCGGGCAGCCGCCCGGACTCGACGATCGAGGCACCGATCTCGGTCCGCAGCGTCGTCGCGCCGCCGAGCAGGGACTCCAGCACCAGCGCGCGGCGCAGGTACCAGTGGAACTCATGCTCCCAGCTGAAGCCCATGCCGCCCAGCAACTGCTGGACGTGCTCGCGCGCGGTGGCCACGTAGCGGACCGCGGCGGACTTGGCGAGGGCCGCGGCGAGCACCGCGTTCTCCCCGTGAGGGTCGTCCTCCCAAGCCGCGGCGGCGGCGAGGTCGGCGACCTCGCCCCAGAGCCGGACGTCGGCCAGCTTGTGCCGCACCACCTGGAAGGAGGCCAGCGTGCGGCCGAACTGCTGGCGGGTGGTGGTGTGCTCGACGGCAAGAGCGAGCATCCGGTCGCCGATGCCGAGCAGCTCGGCGGCCAGCGCCCGCCGGCCGGAGGCCAGGAGCTCCGCCCAGCTGGTCGCGTCACCGACCGGCGTGGTCGTGGTCGCGTTGACGATGCCGGAGAGCCGGATCCACGGGCGCCTGGAGTCCAGCACGTCGGCCGGGGTCTGGGTGAGCTCTCCGATCGGGAGCTCGACCAGGCGCAGCCCATCGACCGCGGCGCACGGCACGAGCACGACATCCGCGGGCTGTAGCGGCCGGGTCAGCAGGCCCTGCACGCGGACCTGGCCGTGCCCGTAGGTGCTGCCGGGCTCGGTGCGCGGCGGCACCGGGAACGCCACGGCGACGGCGGTCGCGCCGGGGATGGCATCGAGCAGTACCTCATCGAGCATGGACTCCGCGGTGAGGTGCTCGCCCTGCAACCGGAACAACAGATCGACCGCAACGGCGGGGTCCTCGGCCATCAGGTCGGCCCAGCCGAACTGGCCGAGCGCCGCACGCAGGTCGCCGGGGTGGACGAGCACGAGGTCGGAGAGCGCCTCACGCATCAGGTCGAGCTCGGACCGCTCCATCAGCGCTCCCCTTCAGCTCTCGGGGAAGACGCAGGATGCGGCCGGCGATGATGTCGCGCTGGATCTCCGCGGCGCCGCCGTAGATCGAGGACGCGCGGGAGTACAGATAGTCGTTGCGCCAGGCGTCGGCCGCAGGCCCGGGCTCGAGCAGCAACGTCGGCCCTAGGTATTCCAGAGCGGTGGCGAAGAGGAACTTCTCGGCGGTCGACATCAGCAGCTTGTCGAACGAGGGCGTCGCGCCGATGTCCTCACCCCGGGACAGCGCGTGCACCGTGCGGCGGGAGAGCAGCCGCAGCGCGTGGATCAGTTCGTAGGCCTCGCCGGCCACCGACGCCGGCAGCCCGGTCGCCTGCCGGAGCAGGTCCTGCAGCCGGCAACGCATCCAGGTCTGGCGCTGCCAGGCCGCGGCCCCGCGCTCGGAGGCGAGGATCGTCATCGCGATCGCCCACCCGCCGTCGACCTCGCCGAGAGTGCGCGAGCGCGGCACCCGGACGTCGTCGAGGTAGAGCGAGCAGAACTCGGCGTCGCCGTTCATGCTCACCAGGGGCCGCAGATCGATGCCCGGGGTGTTCATGTCGAGCATGACGGCGGTGATGCCGCGGAAGCCGGAGTCCTTGGCCCCGGTGCGCGCCAGCAGCACGCAGCGGTCCGCGACCTGCGCCCAGCTGGTCCAGACCTTCTCGCCGTGACAGGACCCAGTCCTCACCGTCGGCGACGGCCCGGCACTGCAGTGACGCCAGGTCAGATCCTGCGCCCGGCTCGGAGAAGCCCTGGCACCAGATCTCGTCGCCGCGCAGCAGCGCCGGGACCAGTTCGGCCGCCAGCTCCGGTGGCGCATACCGGGCGACGGCGGGGCCGAGCACCTCCTGGGTGCCGAACGAGAACGGCGGCGGATAGCCGGCGGCGCAGAGTTCCTCGACGACGACGGCGCGCAGCACCATCTCCCCGCCGAGGCCGCCGACCTCCTCCGGCCAGCCGAGGCGAATCCAGCCGGCCTCGAACAGCATCCGCTGCAGCTCGCCGCTGGGCGGTGAACGTCGCCGTGACGTCCATGCCCGGGGCGCACAGCTCACGCAAGCGCGACTCGTTCGAGTGCAGCCACACCCCGAACTGCTCGCGGACTTCCGCGACGGTTCCGGGTACGGCGCCGGCCATGAGGGTCACTAGCTCTTCAGAACTCTCAGCCAGCGCGCTTCTCGAGGATGTGCACGCCGCAGGCGGACGCCAGGCCGATGACGTGCGCCAGCCCGACCTGAGCGCCCTCGATCTGCCGGGCTCCGGCCTCGCCGCGCAGGTGCGTGACGATCTCGTAGATGTTGGCGACGCCGGTCGCGCCGAGCGGGTGCCCCTTGGAGAGCAGGCCGCCGGAGACGTTCACCGGGATCCGGCCGTCGCGGTAGGGCGCGCCGGAGTCGATGAACTCCCCGGCCGCGCCCGGCTCGCAGAGCCCGAGATTGTCGTAGTGGAGCAGCTCGGCGGTGGCGAAGCAGTCGTGCAGCTCGACCAGATCGAGGTCCGCCGGTCCGACGCCCGCCTTCTCGTAGGCCTGCGCCGGCGGCGTTCCGGGTCAGGGTGTTGATGTCGGCCTGCACCTGCCCGCCGTCCACGTAGGGGTCGGAGGTCAGGATCGACGCCGACACCTTGACCGCGCGGCGGCGGACGTCCGGGTCGAGGGTCGCGAGCTTGGCGTCCGAGCACAGGATCACCGCGGCCGCGCCGTCGCCGGTCGGGCAGCACATCGGCAGCGTGTTCGGCCAGGCGATGATCTCGGCCGCGAGGATCTCCTCGAGGCTGAACTCCTTCTGGTACTGGGCCAGCGGGTTCAGCGTCGAGTGCAGGTGGTTCTTGTGCGCGACCTTCGCGAACTGAGTCTGCGTCACCCCGTGCTTGAGCGCGTACTCGGTGCCGGCCTGGGCGAAGACGCCCGGCATCATGTTGGTGCCCGAGCAGTCCCTCGGTCTTCACCACCGAGCCGTAGCGGCCCTTCGGGGTGTAGACCTTCTTCTCGTCGCGCTTCTTGCCGCCGCCGAGCAGGCCCATCTTGCCCATCTGCTCGACGCCGACCGCGAGGCCGATGTCGGTCTCGCCGGCCAGGATCGACATGATCGCGACCCGGACCGCGGTGGCGCCGGTCGCGCACGCGTTGACCACGTTGTAGACCGGGATGCCGGTCTGGCCCATCTGGTTCTGCAGCCGCTGGCCGTGGTGCGAGTTGGTCTCGTACACGTTGCCGAGCGCCAGCAGGTTGATCTGACCGAGGTCGAGGTCGGCGTCCTTGAGCGCGCCGGTGGTCGCCTCGACCGCGAGGTCCAGCAGGTCCTTCTCCGGGAAGCGCCCGAAGCGCGTCATCGAGGTCCCGATGACCCACACGTTGTTGCTCATGCGTCCCTCCGACCACGGCTCGAAGCGCGAAGGCCACGGCCTCAACGCCGTCGTCATCCACGCCGGCCACGAAGGTGTACAGTCGCACCTTCATCTCCGGCGTGATCTGCGCCGGGTCGTCGACCCCGCGCAGGTTCGCCTTGACATTGACGCCGTCGCCGAGGTCGACCACCACCGAGGTGAACGGCTCCTTGGCCCCGCGCTCGACCCGGGTGAAGGCCTTGATCACGCCCTCGGAGGCGACCGGGGTGCGCGTGAACTCCGTGCCGAAGCACCGCGCGCAGCCGTTGCGGCGGTCGAAGTAGGCCGCGGAACAGGCATCACACCGCCAGGCCTGCAGATGAGGCCCCTTACCGGTGGCTTGGTCGCCGAGGACGAGATAGTCCACAGCAGGGATCTGGACGGCCACGGGGCGGCTCCATCGGTTCTCGCAGCGACGATTTCGTCGTCTACTGAATGATATATTACTAGAGTACTTTCGGGACGAGGGCAAGGGAGCCGGGAGTGCAGTCCACCACCGGCCGCGCCGCGAACGGCGCCGTCGAGCTGGCCTGGGAGCGCCTCGGACCGGGCACCGGCGAGCCCTTGCTGCTGGTCATGGGCTTCGCGGTGCAGCGGCAGTTCTGGCCGGACGGGTTGTGCGCCCAGCTGGTCGAGGCCGGCTTCGACGTGGTCCGCTTCGACAACCGGGACGCCGGTGAGTCCTCCCACCTCTCCCATCTGCGAGCGCCGCCCTGGCCCGCGGTGATGACCGTGCCGAAGCTCGTCTCGGTGTACCGCCTGGAGGACATGGCCGCCGACGCGGCCGCCGTGATCGAGGACGCCGGCTGGGATTCCGCCCATGTGGTCGGGGTGTCGATGGGCGGGATGGTCGCGCAGACGATGGCCATCGCCCACCCCGCGCGGGTGCGCTCGCTGACCTCGATCTCCTCCACCCCGGCGCCCAAGATCGGGCAGCCGACCCTGGCCGGGCGACGTGTCTTCCTGATGCCGCAGCCGCGCACCCCGGAGGAAGCGGCCGACCGGATCGTCAAGCAGTTCCGGATCATCGGATCACCGGGCTATCCGCTGGAGGAGGCCTGGCTGCGCGAGTACGCGGCCGCGGCCTTCCTGCGCAGTCACGATCCGGCCGGGATGGCGCGCCAGCTGGCCGCCGTGATGGCCAGCGGCAGTCGCGTCGAGCGCCTCGCCGCCGTGCGCACCCCGACGCTGGTCATCCACGGCGTCGCCGATCCGCTGGTCCAGTCCCAGGGCGGGCTGTCCACCGCGCGCGCGGTGCCCGGCTCCCGGCTCGTCCTGCACGCGGGCATGGGTCACGACCTGCCGCGGGCGCTCTGGCCCGCGATCACCGAACGACATCGCGCGATTGGCCGGAGTAGCCGCATGAACGAGTTGGCTTCGAGCGGCTGTTCAACTTCCGCGACCTCGGCGGGATGACCACCCCCGACGGCCGGCGTGTGCGCCGTGGCCGGCTGTTCCGGATGGACGACCCGGTCGGCGTCAGCGCGGCCGACCTGGAGATTCTCCGCACCCTCGGCGTGCGCAACGTCGTGGATCTGCGCAACGACGAGGAAGAGGGCGCCCGGGGGTCGGCCGCGTGGTCGGAACTGAACGTCCGTCAGGTGCGCTGCTCGATCATGAACTTCACCCCGCCGGTGGCCGACTACCCCCGGTTCATCGAACCCGAGTTCTGTGCGCGCGAGTACGCGCGCTACATCGACGAGCCGGACGTCGCCCGTACGCTGTGGCGTGCGCTGGCCGAGCTGACGATCGAGCCGACGGCCATCCACTGCGCCTCGGGCCGCGATCGGACCGGCGTGGTGGCGGCGATGGTCCTGGAGGCGGTCGGCGTCCAGCGCGAGCAGGTGATCCACGACTACTCGCTGAGCGCGACCGGCATGGTCCGGCTGCTGGACTACCTCGAGACGCACCTGCCGGACCGCGCGCCAAATGGCGATGCCCACCGGCGCTCGTTCCTGGCCACGCCGCCGGAGTGCATGGCCGCCTTCCTCGACGTGGTCGACGCCCGCTGGGGCGGCGTAGCCGGCTACCTCGCCGAGCACGGATTGGAAGCCGAGGCCGAGAGGCTCCGCACGAACCTGCTCAAGGACTAGGCGGGTCCACGAACCCGGGTTGTCGGCGCGCGAGTACCTCCCTAGGGTGCGCCCAGGAGGCGCTGTGGCCGATCTTGTGGTGGACACCGGGCAGTTGCGCGCGTCCGCAGCGGAGCTGGCGTCCGTTGCCTCCACCGCGGATCGGATCGGGAACGGCCACGCCCGTTTGGGTGAGGTCGTGTGGGCGTCGGGCTCGCATCGCGCGGCGAACGGCTTGGACTCGTTCCTGTCCTCCTGGACCTACGGGGTGCGCTGTATTGCCGCGCAGGCCGGTGAGGTCGGCAACGAGCTGATCCGGTCCGCGGTGGCGTACGAGTCGGTGGAGGTGGTGCTGGCCGCGGCCGCAGCGGGCCGAGCGGTCAGTGCCCCGGTCGCGACGCTGTCGCCGTCGGCGCAGACCCGGTACGAAGAGCCGTTGCGTCCGGCGCGGCGGTTGACCACTGCGATTGGCCAACCGGTGCAGCTGGCCACGGCGACGCACGTGACTCAGCTGATCCCCGGCGATCCGGAACAGGTGGCGCTCGCAGGGCGCCTGTTGCTGCGGTTCGCCGACGAGCTCGCCGATGCCCGCCTCGCCCTGGCCCGGGTGTCGTTGGGGTCGTGGGTCGGTGCGGCGGCGCGCGTGATGACGTCGGAACTGGAGCAGGTCGCCGGTCGGCTGCGTACGGCGGAGTCGGCGTTCTACGAGGCCGGAACCGCGGTGGGCGCGTATGCCCGCGCGCACCGCGACGCCCAGACCGACGCGGCCCGCGCGCTGGAGTTGTGGAAGTCAGCGGAACCCGCATCACGTGCGGCGCACGGGGCGGTGATCGGCGCGGCACCGACCGGCGGGCCGGCCGATCCCGACGTGGTCCTGGCCCGCGCCGCCGCGCTGTTGGCCGACGCGCAGGACCGGTTCGCCATGGCCGGCCGGGCGCTGGCCGAGATCCTGGAGCAGGCCGAGCAGGGTTCACCGAACAGCCCGGGCCTGTTCGCCCAGCTCGGACGCGGCATCACCTCGCTGGTCACCGGCGTCGTCGAGGGCGTGTGGGGGATTGGCGAGGGGGCTTTGGTGCTGGCTGGACTGGCGGTGCAGCTCAACCCGGCGCGCAAGTTCTACGACCCGGAGGGCTACCAAGGCTCGTCCGACGCGTTGTGGGCGGGCCTGGAGTACGCGGTGACTCATCCAGACGAGGTGGGCTTGGCGCTGATCGACGCCGAAACCTGGCACGAGGACCCGGCCCGCGCGTTCGGCAGACTGATTCCGGACCTGATCGCTATCGGCCTGACCGCCGGCGCCGCCGGCGCCACCCGCGGCGCCGCCGCGAGTGATCGCCTCAGCAGCGCGGCGAAGACCATCGACGAAGCGCAAGCATCTGGCGGTTCGCTGTTCCGCCCGGTCGACGACGCTCTGGCTGCGCGACGGCTTGAGGAACTCGGACTCGACGCGGCCAGCCCGGCCGGCAGGGCCGCCCGCGACCAGCTCGACCCGATATTCGGGGGCGTCGACCAGTGGTCGTCCGTCCGTCTGGCCGAAGGCGACCGACTCCTCATCGACGCAGACGGCTTCATGGCCCCACTGGGCGCCAAGGTTCCTGTCGACGCCCAAGCCTGGCACGAGGATCTTCAGATCCCGCCGCGTCGCGATCGCCTCCCGGACGGGTCTGTAACCGCCCCGGCCTACGGATCGCGGGTATTCATTTTCGAAGTCGGCCCAGGCGGCCTGGACGCGGCCCGTGCGACAGCCATGGCGAACAGCGAGCTAGGGGCCGGGGGTGGAACGCGGCTGGCGGTAGGCGAACTCGAATCCGCGATGGCAGAAGGGCAACTGATCCCGCGAGGGATGCACCTCTTCGACCCGGAAACTCTCGCAGCCAGAATTGAAGATCCGCGTTTCCGTCTGGTTGATGCCGGCTTGCCCGATCGTCCGTTAGATCCGGCACGGGAAGAATCTCTTGGCCGGATCAGGGGCGGCACCGAGGAGGTAGCCGCAACGGCTCGGGACACAATTCTCGACGCACTGGCGCGGCAGAAGCACTGGACCAGATCGAACAAGGAGCACGATGACCGGCAGCGGTGACACCCGCGAGATCATTCCCGGCGGTGAGCAGCCTCTGTTCTCCTACGAGCATCTGATGCCGATCGCGAGATTCCTCGTTGAAGAACGGGGCCATATGCCGCTCACCAGACCGGAGAAGTACGGGTTCGTGCAAAGGAACGGCTTCCGCTGCCTCCTCACCCGCCGGATCACCGACGAGGACTGGGCCGCAATCAATCAGCGGTTCGCCCTTCCCAACACCATCGGGTACGCCTACGGCGTGATTCGGGACAACCTCAACAGCATGGAGTTTGAGGGGTACGACGAGATCATCACCGAGGACGGCGTCATCGCCATCGAGGAATGGGAAGCCCGCCAGCGCGACGCGACCGACCGCCCGTGACCGGCACCGGTGACACCCGCGAGATCATCCCTGGCGGCGAGCAGCCTCTGTTCTCCTATCAGCACCTCATTCCAATCGCGAAGTTCCTCGTCGAGGAACGCGGACACATGCCGATCGAGCGCCCGGAGAAGTACGGGTTCGTCCACATGGACGGATTCCAGTTCCGACTCACCCGCCGCCTTACGACGAGGGCTGGGCGGCGATCAAGCAGCGCTTCGTCGTACCCGACACCATCGTGTTCGGCGGCGGCCGGATCCGGGACAATCTCAACAGCATCGAATTCATCGGCATTGAAAGGATGATCACCGAGGAAGGCGTCATTCCGATCGAGGAGTGGGAAGCCCGCCAGCGCGACGCGACCGACCTCAGGCCATGACCGGCACCGGCGACACCCGCGAGATCATCCCCGGCGGCGAGCAGCCCCTGTTCTCTTACCGGCACCTGATTCCGATCGCACGATTCCTGATCGAGGAACGCGGCCACCTGCCGATCGAGCGCCCGGAGAAGTGCGGATTCGTTCTCGCCGACGGATTCCAAGCCCTCCTCACTCGCAGGATCACCCACGAAGACTGGGCAGCAATCAACGAGCGGTTCATCCTCCCCGAGAACATCGGCTTCCACGGCGGCGTGATCCAGGACAACCTCAACTCGATGCAGATCTTGGGAATCGAAGAGATGATCACTGAGGACGGCGTGATCCCCATCGAGGAATGGGAAGCCCGCCGACGTGGCCGCGGGTGGAGGGGGGCTTGCGCGGTCTTCTGCGGCGCGACTGACAGAGGGCGCTAAACGGCGGCCACCAGGGCGGCGAGCTCGAACTCCAGGAGCCCCGCCAGGCGGCCGGCGTCCAGGCCGAGGTCGGCGTCGGCGAGCACGCCGACGTGCAGGCGGCCCTCGTAGCCGAACATCGTGACGTTGAGCCGCTGACCCTCCGACACCTGCGAGATCGGGTGGTACGCCGTGATCGGCACACCGGCGCAGGCCAACGGCTCCCGCGGCCCCGGCACCGTGGACAGCATGAGATTGAACGGCCGCAGCCGGGACACCAGCCCGAGCCGGCCGGCCAGCCCCACCCCCGGCCCGGCCAGGGCCGGGACAGCGAATGCGGTCAGGTCGGTCATCGTCGCAGGCGGGAGAGCGCCGTGGGCCCGGCGCGCGACGGCGATGCCCTCGGCGGCGGCCAGTGCCCGCTCGACCGGAGCCGCGACGTCGGTCGGCAGCGCGGCGACCACCAGGGTGAAAGCGTTGCCCGCCCCGGCATCGTCGACCCGAAGCGACATCGGGATGGCCGCCAGCAGTCGCTCGACCGGCAACGCACCGGCCTCAGCCAGCCAGCTCCGCAACGCGCCCGCGGTCACGGCGACGGCGACGTCATTCACCGACAGGCCGAGCGCCGCCCGGACTTTGCGTATCTCGGCCAGGTCCAGGGAGGTCAGCACGAGCCGGCGGTCCGGCCCGAGCGCGCCGTCCATCGGGGTGGCCGGTGCCCGGCGCAGCACCTCGGACCGCACGCCGGGCAGGGTGCGTGCCACCCCGACGCCGGTCCGCACCGTCCGCACCAGCCGGCCCGGCAGCGAGCCGGCGCTGCGGACGAGCAGCTCGCGACCGGACGGTGAGCTCACCATCGGCGGGGTCGGCCGCGGTGCCTGCGGGCCGAACAACGCGAGCAGCAGGTCGTTGCCACCGACGCCGTCGACCATCGCGTGATGGATCTTCAGATACAGCGCCTGGCCGTCCGGCGATTCGGCGGAGCCGACGCCATGGATCAGCAGCACCTCCCAGAGAGGATGCGCGCGGTCGAGGCGCTGGGCGTGCCGGTCCGCGACCAGCGCGGCCAGCTCGGCCAGGCCGGAGCCCGGCGGCAGGGTCACCTCGCGAACGTGCCGGCGCAGGTCGGGGACCGCGGCCACCCAGTACGGCAGATCCAGCCCGAGCGGGACGGTGGCCAGGCGGCGGCACAGCACTACCGGGAGCCGGGCACCGATCTCGGCGGCGACCTCGTCGCGGGTCAGCGCCCGGCCGGGCCGCAGGAACGCGACCGCGCCGCTGTGCCCGCCGGCCGTACCGGTGTCCAGCGCCAGGAAGGTCGCGTCGTGACCGCTGAGCTGTTGCATCAGCTAGAGGGCGCGGGCCAGCAGCCGGTTCATCCCGGCGCGGATGCCGTCGACGATCACGTCGGCCTCGGGCAGGGAGTCCCGGTCGGTGGTGACGCCGAAGACCAGTTCGCCGCCGTAGCTGTAGACGGTGATCGAGGAGCGGGCCCCGACCGGGAACGGCGGGGCGTAGTTCGCGATCGTTCGCAGCGGTCGACCGAGCAGGTAGAGCTGCATGGTCGGACCGTGCACATTGGTGACCGTGGTTTGCAGCGACCGCTGAGGCAGCGCGCTGCTGGTGCGCAGATACATCGCGTTCAGCGTGCCGGGCAGGACGGCCTGAATCTCGTTCATCGCGTTGATCGCCTCGGCCTGCGCGGTCTGCTTCAGCTCGGCCAGGTGCGCGCTGACCTGCTCCAGGCGTTGCACTGGGTCGTCGACGTCGAGCGGCAGGCGCGGCATCAGCGCGGAGGCCTTGGTCTCCATCGTGCCGTCCCCGACTGGGCGGCCCTCGGCGTCCCGGTCTCGCAGGGCGACCGGGTTCATCAGGCGCAGGTGCTTGCCGCGGACGTTGACGTCCCGTCGCTCCAGGATCGCCCGGAACCCGTCGAGCACCACGGTGAGCACGACGTCGTTGACGGTCCCCCCGAAGGCGGCGCGCACGGTCTTGATGTCCGCGAACGGCACCGTGCAGAAGTCGAAGTTGCGGGTGGTACCGATCGGGCCGGTCAGCGGGCTCTTCAGATCGGGCACCAGGTTGCGCCGCGTCAGCGCGACCCCGGCCGCCCCCACCCGGGCCGCCTTGAGGACCGTGTGCGGGCTGATCCCGCGGACGCGGGCGACCGCGTCCTTGCCGAGCCCGGCGACCGAGTTTGCCAGCGCACGAACCCGGGAACGTTCCTCCAGCTCCGCCCGTGACAGCGTCGGCGGAACGTTGCGAGGTCCACCCTCCGGCGAGTCGTCGAAGAGGATCGTAAGCAGCTCGGTGCCGGACACCCCGTCAACCATGCTGTGGTGGATCTTCCACGCCACGGCGAACTGCCGGTCGGAGATTCCGTCGATGACCTGGACCTCCCACAGGGGCCGGGACCGGTCGAGCTGGTAGGAGATCAGCTGCCCCACCGCCTTGCGCAGGCCGTCGCGCCCGGGCTCGGGCGCCCGGACCGCGCTGACGTGCTCGGCAATGTCGAAGTCCGGCGCCGGCACCCACTCCGGACGGCTGAGGTGCAGCGGGGCCGGCCGGGCGAGCTGGGTGTAGCGCGGGATCCGGGCGATCTTCGGCGCGAGCGCCTTCGCGACCTCTTCCGCGCTCGGCGCGGCGCCGTCGACCAGGGCGAACCCGCCGACATGCATGTGGTTGCGCCCGTCCTCCTCGGTATAGAAGAAGAACGCGTCCAGCGCGGACATCCGGTCGGGGCCCTCAGACATCGCGGTCATTCCGGAGGCCATCTCTCTCGATCAGCTGACGCATAATCACATTGCGCTGGATCTCGTTGGTGCCTTCGCCGACGATCATCAGGGGAGCATCGCGGAAGTACCGCTCGACGTCGAATTCGGTGGAGTAGCCGTACCCGCCGTGGATCCGGACCGCGTCGAGCGCGACCTTCATCGCCGTCTCCGAGGCGAACAACTTGGCCATGCCGGCCTCCATGTCGACCCGGCGGCCGGCGTCGTACTCGCGCGCGGCGTAGAGAGTGAGCTGGCGCGCGGCCTCCAGGGAGGTGGCCATGTCGGCCAGGTAGTTCCCGATCGACTGGTGCTTCCAGATCGCCTTGCCGAAGCTCTCCCGCACCTGCGCGTAGGCGAGCGCGTCCTCGAACGCGGCCCGGCCGACCCCGAGGGCCCGGGCCGCGACCTGCAGCCGGCCCGTCTCCAGGCCCTTCATCATCTGGGCGAACCCGCGGCCGGGACGCCGCCGAGCACGTTCGTGGCCGAGGTGCGGTAGCCGTCGAAGACGAGTTCGCAGGCCTCCACGCCCTTGTAGCCGAGCTTGGGCAGGTCCTTGGAGATGGTCAGACCGGGGCCGGGCTCGACCAGCAGGACCGAGATGCCCCGCGAGGCGGGTTCCGCCGCCGGATCGGTCTTGCACAGCAGCGCCGTCAGCCCGGCGCGGCGGGCATTGCTGATCCAGGTCTTCGCCCCGTCGACCACGTACTCCTGACCCTCGAGTCGCGCCGTGGTCGTCAGCGCCTGCAGGTCCGACCCGCCGCCCGGCTCGGTGAGCGCCATCGTGGCCCGGACCTCGCCGGTGGCCAGGCGGGGCAGCCAGGCCTGCTTCTGCCGCTCGGTGCCGAACTGCAGCAGCAGTTTCACCACCACGGTGTGGCCACCCATCGCCCCGGCCAGGCTCATCCAGCCACGGGAGAGTTCCTCGGTGACCAGCACGTAGCACTGCATGGACACCGCGGTGCCGCCGAACTCCTCGGGCACGGCCAGCCCGTAGATGCCGAGCTTCTTCATCCCCTCGATCAGGGCCTCGGGGTAGGTGTTCGCATGCTCGAGCTCGCGGACCACCGGACGGACCTCGCGGTCGACGAACCGCGCGACCGTGCGGACGATGTCCCGCTCGTCGGCGTCCAGTGCGTCGAGGTGGCTCACGGTGCCAGTCTCTCGGGGTTGGGTCTGGCGGAGAAAGCACGAGTACTCAATAATACAGCTCTAGACCTTTTTCCGCTCCCACCGCCGGAGGCAACCGTGGTCGACATCTCCAGGCCCTGGGTCGTGGACAGCCCCCTGTCCCCGCGTTTTCCGGTCTACACCCGGGCCAACGCGGGCGAGGTCTCGCCATCGGCCGCGACCCCGCTGTTCTGGTCGCAGGTCGGCGGCCCGCCGGCCGAGCGGGTCTGGCGGCAGGCCCTCGTCGACTTCGGCGCCTTCGACCTCGAGGAGTTCCGCGACGACGCCATCGACATCCAGGGCATGGTGCACGGCTACGTCTACCTGAACCTGTCGAACCTGCGGGTCTTCGGCGTCCGCATGCCCGGCGCCTCTCCTGAGCTGATGGACAGCACCTACCTCGGCGAGCGTTCCGACGCCCCGGCCTACGAGCCGCACCCGGACGACGCCAAGCCGGAGTACACCGAGCGCATCCTGGCCAGCGTCGGGCGCGTGTTCGCCACCGAGCACCGTGACGACATCGCGGCGCAGGCGATCGAGGCCGAGAAGATCCGCGCCGCCCGGCCGTCCTACAGCACACTGTCCGACGCCGAACTGGTCGCGCTGCAGCGCGAGCGGATGAAGCAGTACGAGTCCTTCCTCTACACGCACCTCTCGCTGGTCTACGAGGGTTCGCTGGTGACCGGCATGCTCGACCAGACGCTGGCCCCGCTCGGGGACCCGACCCTGGCCGCGCGCGTGCTCGGCGGCCTGGGCAACATCGCCTCCGCGGCGCCGACCGTCTCGCTGTGGAAGATGTCCCGGCGGATCACCGGCTCGGCTGCGCTCACCGCCGCGTTCGACGCCGGCATCGACGGCGTGCTGGAACGGATCGACGCTCTCGACGACGCTGCCGCGGCGAGCTTCCGCGCGGACTGGGACGGGTTTGTTCACGACTTCGGATCGCGCTCCACGAATGAGTGGGAGGCAATGCCGGCCACCTGGGAGACCCACCCGCACATCCCGCTCGGCCTGCTGGAAAGGATGCGCCTGCAACCCGACGAGCGCGACCCGCAGGCCCAGTCCAAGCGGCTGCAGGCCGAACGGGAGGCACTGACCGCGCTGCTGCGCGAGCAGTTGACCGACTCTCCCGAGCAACTCGGCGCGCTGGAAACGGCGCTGCGCCTGAGCGGGATCTTCATGCCGGCCCGCGAGCAGTCCAAGTCCAATCTGATCCGGGTGCTGCACGAGGCCCGGCTGCCAATGCGTGAGCTGGGCCGCCGCCACACCGAGGCCGGGATTCTCTCCCGCCCCGAGGACATCACGATGCTGCGCGAGGACGAGCTCGACGCCTACGTCGCCGACCCGGCCGCCTCGGTGGGAATGATCAACGAGCGCTGGGAGTGGCACGCCCAACTGTCGGCCTTGGACCCGCCGTACATCGTCGCGGCCGGTGCGGTCCCGCCGGTCACCACCTGGGCCAAGCGCACCGAACCCAGCGTTCCGCCGGTGCGCTCCGGTGACGTGCTCACCGGGCTGGCCGCCTGCTCCGGGACTGCGACCGGCCGGGCGCGGGTCATTCACGACCCGGCCGACGCTGCCGATCTCGAGCCCGGCGAGATCCTCGTCGCCCCGATGACCGACCCGGGCTGGACGCCGCTGTTCAGCTCTGCCGAGGCCGTCGTGGTCGACGTCGGCTCGACCATGTCGCACGCTGCGATCGTCAGCCGCGAGCTCGGGATCCCCTGCGTGCTCGGCGTCCAGCACGCCTCGGTCCGCATCAAGAACGGCACGCTACTCACCGTCGACGGCACCACCGGCCTGGTGACGGTGCATTGAGGACGCTCGAGCCTACGGATTTGGGAGCTCATGACGACAGAAACCGATGAGGCGGCCGCCCAGGCGGAGCACCAACGCAATCGCCCCGGTCCGGACGCTCCGAGATCCGACTGGCTGGCGTGGGCGAACCGCACCCCGCAACTGGTCGGCCTCGGCATCACCTGCACGGCCGTCGGCGAGGGCACTGCCGAGTTCGCGATCCCGGCCGTGGCCTACATCGCCAACCCCAACGGGTCGGTCAACGGCGGCGTGCTCGCCGCGGTCGCCGACCAGGCGATGGGCGTGCTGTCGACCATGAACAGCCCGGCCGGCTACCTGTGCGCGACGGCGTCGCTGCACATCCAGTTCCACCGGCCGGCCCGCAGCCCGCTCGGCATGAGCGCGAAGCTGCTGCCAGGCGGCAACCGCGTCAAATTCGTCGAGGTCATCCTCTCCGACTGCGACGGCAACCATTGCGCCACGGCGCAGGGCACGATGATCGTCGGCGGCGCAGGCCGCCCCGAGCCCGGAGAGGCCCGATGACCGACGTCGATGTTCTCGTGGTCGGGTTCCGGCGCGGCCGGACTGTGCGCGGCGCTGGCCGCCATCGAGCACGGCGCCGAGGAGCGTGCTGGTCGCCGAAGGCTCCGCCGAGGTCGGCGGGTCCACCCGCCTGTCCGGCGGGATCGTCATGGGCAGCCGCAGCGGGATCCAGCACGCGAACGAGATCCACGAGGAGGAGGACGACCTCTTCCACGACTACCGCTCGCTGATGCGCTGGGACATCGCCGCAGGACCGGTGCACAAGTTCGCCCGGCGCAGCGGCGAGACGATCGACTGGCTGGCCGCCCACGGCGTCCCGTTCTTCGAGCGGCTGATCTTCGGCGGCGAGGAGCGGCAGCCGCGCTCGCACGCGGTCGAGGGCGGCGGGCAGGCGCTGATCGACGCGCTGCACCGCGCGGCGGTCGCCCGCGAGATCGACGTCGCCCTCGGACAGCGGGTGGACCGCCTTCTGGTCGAGGGACGGCCGCGTCGTCGGCGTCGCGGTCGGCGACGACGAGATCACCGCCGGCGCCGTGGTGCTCGCCACCGGCGGGTTCGGCGCCTCGCCGGAGAAGCTCGCCGAACTGTTCCCGTCGGCCTGGGACCCTGAGCGCACCTGGTACATCGGGCACGACGGCGCCCGTGGCGACGCCCTCGACCTCGCCGACGCCGTCGGCGCGCAGGTCACCGGGCACGACCGCGGGCTGCGCACTCTCGGCCCGGGCCGGCACCTTCGTCAACGAGGCCCTGCTGCCGGGCTGGGTCGTCCTGCTCGACTCCGACGGGCACCGCTTCGCCGACGAGACCGCGCCCTACGGGATCCTCGACAACGCGGTGCGCGCGCACGGCAACCGCTGCGTCGCCTTCATCGACTCCGGCGGCGCTCGAGCCGCCGGCCGATCTCGCCGACCGCTACCGGCTCGCCTACAAGCAGGTGTGGCCCAACCACCCCCCGTTCCGGCCCGCGGCACTACACGCCCGACATGATCGAGTTCATGCTCGCCAACAAGAAGGCGTACTCCGGGGACGACCTCGGCGCCCTGGCGACCGAGGTCGGTCTCGACCCGGTCGCCGTCACCGGCGAGCTCGCCCGCTACAACGCCTTCGCCGACGCCGGGCAGCGACGACGACTTCGGCAAGGCCGGCAAGTTCCTGCTGCCACTGCGCACCCCGCCGTTCTACGCGGTGCCGCTCTACCCGATCGCGGTCAACGTCACCGGCGCCGGCCTGCGGATCGACGACTGCGGCCCGGGTGATCGGCGCGGACGGCGTCCCGGTGCCGGGACTGTTCGCAGCGGGCGAGTGCACCGGCGGCCTGTTCGGACCCCTCTACATGGGTAGCGGCAACTCCCTCGGCCTGGCGACCGGCATCGGCCGGATCGCCGGCGAGGAAGCGGCCTACCAAGCGACCGGAGAGCGACACCCCTGATGCCCCGTCACGTGTTCATGGTCCAGACCGAGTGCGTCGCCGGGCCAGGAGAAGGTCTTCAACGACTGGTACGACCAGGTCCACGTGCCCGACGTGCTCGCGGTTCCGGGCTTCGTGCGGGCCCAGCGCTTCGAGACCGTCGGCGGACTTCGCGGCGAGATGCCAGAGCGCCGGTTCCTCGCGATCTACGAGTTCGAGGCCGACGACCCCGCGGTGGCGATGGCCGAACTGCGCAAGGCGATGCGGACCATGCACATCGACCCCTCGCTCGACATGGACCAGATCGTCGCGTTCGGATACCGCCGAGCTCGGCCCGCCCGTGGAGGCGACCCCGTGACCCTGCCCGCCGTGCTCCAGGACTTCCTCGCCGCCGTCGAGAAGCGCGACGTCGACGCTCTCGGCGCCTGCTTCACCGAGGACGCCACCTACGCGACCGCGGTGCCGCTGCCGGCCCTCGACGGCCGCGACGCCATCGTGAAGATGTTCGGCGGACTGCTCGGCCAGGTCGCGGCCGCGCGCTTCGAGATCCTCGGCTACACCGTCGACACCTCCGGCGAGCAGGACCGCGTCTGGACCGAGCGCGATCGACCACTTCACCTTCGGCGACCGCCCCGTCTCGATCGAGTGCATGGGGGTCTTCGAGCTGGAGGGCGGCCGGATCAAGGCCGTGCGCGACTACGTCGACATGAACACCTGGCGGGAACGCAAGGGCTCATGACCTTCGCCGCCACCCTCGCCGCGCAGCGGCCCGGACGAGATCGCGCTGCGCGCGACCGACGGCGACTGGACCTGGGCCCAGGTCGACGCCGCGCTGCGGCCCGCTGGTCAGCGGCTGCTAGAGGTGCGGTGGCGACCGGCCCGACGGGTGGCGATCTACGCCGAGAACAGCGGGAAGACCGTGCTGCAGTACGCGGCCGCGACGCTGGCCGGGTGCTCCGCGGTGGCGGTGAACTACCACCTGACCCCTGAGGAGACCGCCTACATCCTGACGCACAGTCAGGCCGACGTGCTGATCGTCGACGACAGCACCGCCGAGCGCGGCTGGGCCTGGCCGCCCGGCTGGCCGAGGTGCCGGCGGTCATCGGCGGGTCCGGCGCCGTCACCGGCTCGATCTCCCTGGCGCAGGCCGAGGCGTTCGTCGGCGACGACCGAACCGCCGCACCGATGTCGCACCCCGTCCGACGATGGTCTACACCTCCGGCACCACCGGCACGCCGAAGGGCGTCGAGCTGCCGTGGACCTCGTGGGTCGGCGGCGCCGACATCGACGAGCACGTGGCCCGGCTGGCGGAGAACTCGATGGTCGCGCACGGCCGGCACCTGATCGTCGGGCCGATGTACCACTCCGGCCCGATCACCGGCACCCGCCTGTTCCTCGGCGGCGCACCGGTCACCGTGCTCGGCCGCTTCGACGCCGAGACAGTTCCTGGCCACGATCGAGCGCGACCGCATCGGCTCCACCATCGTGGTGCCGACCCACCTGCAGCGGGTGATGGCGCTGCCCGCCGAGGTCCGCGACGCGCTACGACCTGTCCTCGCTGCGCTTCATGCTCCAGGTCGGTGCGAAGTTCCCGGAGCCGGACAAGCGCGCGACGATCGAGCTGGCTCACCGCGCGCGGGGTGGCCCGACGTGCTCTTCGAGTCCTACGGCGCCTCCGAGGTCGGCACCACCTGCATGATCAGCGCCGCCGAGTGGCTGGAGCGTCCCGGCTCGGTCGGCCGCGCGGTCCCGGGCTTCGAGGCGATGATCCTCGACGACGAACGACAAGCCGCGTGCCGCCGGGACCGAGGGCCGCCTGTTCTTCCGCGCCGACGGCCACGGCATGAGCTACGTCGACGGCACCGACACCGACCGCCGGTGAGCCCTTCACCCTCGGCGAGATCGGCGTGATGGACGAGGCCGGCTACGTCTGGATCACCGACCGGGCCTCGGACATGGTCGTGTCCGGCGGGGTGAACATCTACCCGGCCGAGGCCGAGAAGGTGCTGGCCGCCCACCCCGGCGTCGCCGACGTCGCCTGCATCGGCGTCCCGCACCCCGACCTCGGCGAGGCCCTGCTCGCCCTCGTCGTCCCCGTCGACCCGGCCGCACCTCCGTCCGCCGAGGACCTGCTCGAGCACTGCCGTGCGCAGCTGACCCTCTACAAGTGCCCGCGCTCGGTCGAGTTCGTCGACGCCCTGCTGCGCACCCCCGTCGGCAAGCTCGACAAGAGCGCGATGCGCGCCCCGTACTGGGCCTGACAGGCAGTGCTTGCTGAAAGGATGGCGGAATGAAGGAACACAAGATCTTCGCCGCCTGCTACGACAGGATGCTCGCCTCGATCGAGAAGAAGGTCCTCGGCCGCCGCCGGGCCGAACTGCTCGCCGGGCTCACCGGTCGGGTACTCGACGTCGGCGCCGGCACCGGGCGTGAACATCCCGTACTTCAAGGCGGCCTCGACCGTCGTGCTCGCCGAGCCCGACGGTGCGATGCGGGCGAAGATGGACGCGAAGCTGCGCAAGGCCTCGGTTCCGGTCGAGACCAGCGGCGCGCCGGCCGAGAAGCTGCCCTTCCCCGACGACGTCCTTCGACGCCGCCGTCTGCACCCTGGTGCTGTGCACGGTGCAGAACCCCGAGCAGGCGCTCTCGGAGATCCACCGCGTGCTGCGCCCCGGCGGCACCCTCGTCGTCCTCGAGCACGTCGAGGCCCCGGACGAGGCGAAGCTGCACCGTGGCAGCACCGCATCGGCCGCGTCTGGACCAAGATGGCCGCCGGCTGCGTGCTGACCCGCGACACCGCCACCAGCGTCGAGAAGGCCGGGTTCACCTTCAGCTCGCTGGAGAGTCTTCGCGAGCTGCCGAACTGGATGCCGATCAGCCCGATGATTCAGGGCGTCGCCACAAAGGCGCGACGTTGATCTCGCTGGCCGTCGACGGCGAGGTCGTGCTCGGGGTCGTCTCCGCGCCCCAGCTGAACCGGCGCTGGTGGGCCTCGAACGGCAACGGCGCATGGACGGGCCGCTCACTGCTCAAGGCCTCGCCCTGCCAGGTCTCCGACGTACGCCGCCTCGAGGACGCCTCCCTGTCCTACTCCTCGCTGTCGGGGTGGGACGAGCGCGGACGACTCGACGACATGGTCTCGCTGACCCGCCAGGTCTGGCGCACCCGGGCCTACGGCGACTTCTGGTCCTACGTGCTGCTCGCCGAGGGTGCGGTCGATCTCGCCGCGGAGCCGGAGCTGGAGGTCTACGACATGGCCGCGCTCGACGTGATCGTGCGCGAGGCCGGAGGGCGCTTCACCTCGCTCGACGGCCTGATGGGCCGTGGGGAGGCAGCGCGCTTGCCTCCAACGGCCACCTGCACGACGCCGCCCTGTCCTTCCTCGGCTCCTCCCCCGACCGCTCCGACGACGACGCGGACTGGCCGACGACCGGGCGTGGCACCGGCGGCACGGTGTCGGACCTGAACTCACGGCGGCGTCCGGTCGAGCCCGAGGTCGACGAGGACTAGCTCGAGCTGCGCAGCACCCACGCCTCCCAGGGCCGCAGCACCACGACGCCACCGGGCGCGGCGGAGCCGGGCGCCGGGTCGGGAGGGTCCGGGCAGTCGCCGAGGACCAGCGCGGCCGCGAGGTCCACGGGCTCGAGGGTGATCTCGAGCGGCTCACCGGAGAGGTTCGCCCAGACGCTCAGCCGCGTGGCGGCCCGGCCGTCGTGGTGGGAGCGCACGAACGCCCACAGCCGCTCGTGACCGGGGTGCAGCAGGGTGAAGTCGCCCTCGACGACGCACGGCTCGTCGTGGCGCAGGGCGATCAGCCGGCGGTAGTGCGCCAGCACGGACCCCGCGTCGTCGCGCTGGACCTCGACGTTGAGCCAGGTCGTGCTCGGGTTGACCGCGATCCACGGCTCGCCGGTCGTGAACCCGGCGGCGGCCCGGTCGTCGGTCCACTGCACCGGCGTCCGCGCGTGGTCCCGGCTGCGCTGCCGCAGTGCGGCGAGCACGGTCCCGGGGTCCTCGCCACGCTCGAGCGCGGCGCGGTGATGCTGCAGCGACTCGATGTCGCGGTAGTCCTCGAGGCGGGCGAAGGGCGCGTTGGTGCTCATGCC
>CAVRLI010000001.1:0-526416 GCA_963722375.1 uncultured Actinomycetota bacterium | reverse complement strand
CGACCATTTGCTGCCCAGCACGCTGGCGTTGTTCACCAGCAGGTCCACGCGCGGGCCCGCGGCATCGACCAGGGCCGACCGGTGAATCGGGTCGGCGACGTCGCCCCCGATCGCGGTCACCCGCTCGGGGAAGGGCAGGCCGGCGACGGCGGCGGCGAGCACCGCCGCGTCCCGGCCGTCGGTGACGACGTTCCAGCCGCGACCGGACAGCTCGCGGACCAGGGCCAGGCCCAGTCCGCGCGAGCCGCCGGTGACGACTGCGGTGCGGGTGTAGTGATCGCGCATAACCACTCCTCAACTCTTCGCTGCTCTTGATGTCGCTGTCGAGGTACTGTGGTCAGACTGCAAGTTGAAGTGAACTTGAAGTCAAGCGTCGACATCGAGGAGCGCACGATGAGGGCCGCAGAGGAGCTGCTGACGATCGGCGAGCTCGCCCGCCGGTCCGGCTTCGCCACCTCCGCGGTGCGGTTCTACGACAAGGAGGGCCTGGTGCCCGCCGAGCGCACGTCGGGCAACCAGCGCCGCTATCCGCGCAGTGCGCTCCGCCGGCTGGCCTTCATCCGGGCCGCGCAGAACGTCGGCGTCCCGCTGGCCGAGATCCGCGAGGCGCTGGCCGACCTGCCGGAGACCCGGACCCCGACCAAGGCCGACTGGGCCCGTCTGTCCAAGCACTGGCGGTCCCGCCTCGATGCCCAGATCGAGGGCCTGACCGCGCTACGGGACAACCTCGAGTCCTGCATCGGCTGCGGCTGCCTGTCCCTGCAGCGGTGCGCGCTCTACAACCCCGGCGACGTGGTCGCCGCGTACGGCCCCGGCGCCGCCGGCTCCCGCCACCGTCCGCGACTCGCACACCTGAACCCTCCTGACGTCAGTGAAAGGGGTCGCTAGTCGCTATAGCGACCGTTCTCGCTGACGCAACGAGGGTTCTAGGGGAGGCGCCAGTCGACGGGGGCGGCGCCGCGCTCGGCGAGCATCGCGTTGACGCGGCTGAACGGGCGCGAGCCGAAGAAGCCGCGGTCGGCGGACATCGGGCTCGGGTGGGCGGAGGTCACCGTCGGGACGTCGCCGAGCAAGCGGCTGCAGCGTCATCGCGTCGCGGCCCCAGAGGATCGCGACCAGCGGGGTGTCGCGGGCCACCAGGGCGCGGATGGCCTGCTCGGTGACCTGCTCCCAGCCCTTGCCGCGGTGCGAGGCGGGCGCACCGGGGCGACGGTGAGCACCCGGTTCAGCAGCAGCACGCCCTGCTCGCTCCACGGGCTGAGGTCGCCGTTCGTCGGCGGCGGCAGCTGCAGGTCGTTGCAGTACTCGCGGTAGATGTTCATCAGCGACCGGGGCAGCGGGCGGGTCGCCGGCGAGACCGAGAACGACAGCCCGACGGCGTGCCCGGGCGTCGGGTACGGGTCCTGGCCGACGATCAAAACCCGGACCTCGTCGAAGGGCCGCGTGAAGGCCCGCAGCACGTTCTCCCCAGTCGGCAGGTAGGAGCGTCCGGCGGCGATCTCGGCGCGCAGGAAGTCGCCCATCCCGGCGATGACGTCGGCCACCGGCTCCAGGGCCCGAGCCCAGCCCGGTCTCGACGATCTCGCTCAGCGGCCGGCGCGCGCCGCCCGGTGTCCGTGGTCGGAGACGTCATGGCGCAACGCTATTGCCCCGCCGTGCCACTCCACCGTGCTCACTGCGCCGCACTTCACCGGCCTGCCCACCTCACAGGGCGAGATGCCGCTTCACCGGGTGGACCCGGCCAGTGAGGCAGGCGCTCAGGCAGTGAAGTGGGTGCGTGGTGGGCGGGCGGTCGCGGAGGCGGGCGCGGGCGGGCGGGCGGCAGGGGCCGGAAGTCCGGCCCGAGGGTGTCGGCGTGGGATGATCGAGCCCTCCGCGCGCTCGCCGACGAGCCGCCACCCCTGCAGAACTGGACGGATTTTTCGCGTGCCACCGTCGTCGCCCAAGCCCGACCGGACCGACCCGGCGCTGATCCGCAACTTCTGCATCATCGCTCACATCGACCATGGCAAGTCCACGCTCGCGGACCGGATGCTGCAGCTCACCGGTGCCGTCGACGCCCGGAACATGCGGGCGCAGTACCTGGACCGGATGGACATCGAGCGCGAGCGCGGCATCACCATCAAGAGCCAGGCCGTCCGGCTGCCCTGGACCGGCCTGGACGGCAAGGTCCACGTCCTGAACCTGATCGACACCCCGGGCCACGTCGACTTCACCTACGAGGTGTCGCGCTCGCTGGCCGCCTGCGAAGGCGCTGTGCTGCTGGTCGACGCCGCGCAGGGGATCGAGGCGCAGACGCTCGCCAACCTCTACCTGGCGATGGAGAACGACCTCACGGTCATCCCGGTGCTGAACAAGATCGACCTGCCGGCCGCGCAGCCGGAGAAGTACGCCGCCGAGCTCGCGCACATCATCGGCTGCGACCCGGAGACGGTGCTCAAGGTCAGCGCCAAGACCGGCGAGGGGGTCACCGACCTGCTGCACGAGATCGTCGCGATGATCCCGCCGCCGGTCGGGGACCCGGACGCCCCGGCCCGGGCGATGATCTTCGACTCGGTCTACGACACCTACCGCGGCGTCGTCACCTACGTGCGCGTGATCGACGGGCACCTGACCCGGCGCGAGAAGATCCTGATGATGTCGACGCGGGCGACGCACGAGCTGCTCGAGATCGGCGTCAGCTCGCCCGAGCCCACCCCGTCGGACGGACTGGGCGTCGGCGAGGTCGGCTACCTGATCACCGGCGTCAAGGACGTCCGCCAGTCCAAGGTCGGCGACACCATCACCGACATGCACGCCCCGGCGACCAAGGCCCTCGCCGGCTACCGCGAACCCAAGCCAATGGTGTTCTCCGGGCTGTACCCGATCGACGGCTCGGACTTCCCCGAGCTGCGCGAGGCGCTGGACAAGCTCCAACTCAACGATGCCTCGCTGGTCTACGAGCCCGAGTCCTCCGCCGCGCTGGGTTTCGGCTTCCGCTGCGGCTTCCTAGGCCTGCTGCACCTGGAGATCATCCGCGAGCGGCTCGAGCGCGAGGCCGGCCTCGATCTGATCTCCACCGCGCCCGAACGTCGTCTACCGGGTGGTCAAGGACGACGGCAAGGAATTCATCGTCACCAACCCGAGCGAGTACCCCGACGGGAAGATCCAGGCCGTCTTCGAGCCGATCGTCAAGGCGACGGTGCTGGCGCCGAGTGAGTTCGTGGGCACGATCATGGAGCTCTGCCAGAACCGGCGCGGCACGCTCGGCGGGATGGACTACCTCTCCGAGGACCGCGTCGAACTGCGCTACACCCTGCCGCTGGCCGAGATCGTCTTCGACTTCTTCGACGCGCTGAAGTCCCGCACCCGCGGCTACGGCTCGCTGGACTACGAGGTGAAGGGCGAGCAGGAGGCCGACCTGGTCAAGGTCGACATCCTGCTGCAGGGCGAACCGGTCGATGCGTTCTCCGCGATCGTGCACAAGGACAAGGCCCAGGAGTACGCGACCCGCATGACCAAGAAGCTGCGGACCCTGATTCCCCGCCAGCAGTTCGAGGTCCCGATTCAGGCCTCCATCGGCGCGAAGATCATCGCCCGGGAGAACATCAGCGCCATCCGCAAGGACGTCCTCGCGAAGTGCTACGGCGGTGACATCACCCGGAAGCGCAAGCTGCTGGAGAAGCAGAAGGAGGGCAAGAAGCGGATGAAGATGGTCGGCCGGGTCGAGGTCCCGCAGGAAGCCTTCATCGCCGCCCTGTCCACGGATGAGTCCGGCGACGCGAAGAAGAAGTAGACCCGTTGCTCAGTTTCAGTCGCCGATCTTCACGGCCCTGAGTGTGCTCACTCCATTGTCATTCGTGACGATCCCGGCAGAGGTGTTCGTGCACGTCCCCTCTGTCCTGGCCTTGACGACGATGATCGCCCCTGGTGGGCCGACTTCGATGATGTGACTGATCGGCCCCGTGGCCTGCTTTCGCAGCTCTGAGCCGACAGGGCCCTTCGGGCCGCGGAAGTCCAGCACAGTGCGGACTGTCCCGGGAACGAGAACGTTAGCGACGCCCCTGAAGAGCGCTGCGACAATGTGACAGCCGGTTTCGCCGACAAGGCCGCCAGTGTTGTTGCGGATACCTCCGCGAATGTTCGCGTCGAGGACCCACGTGCCGGGCTCAAGCGCCACAAACAGGTCATCTCCAGGGGCTCCCCCATCGCTGAGGGCTTCCCACGTGCTCGTGAGCACGAGGTTCTCGTCGTAGACCTTCTGCCGGAACTGGAGCGGGAGGGCGTCCGCGCCGTCGACGCCGTTCGTGCCGTTCGTGCCGTCGGCCGGATGCCCTGCACGCCCTGTGGGCCCTGTGGGCCCTGCGGACCTTGCGCGCCCTTGCGCCCCGACTTGTTCCACGTGATGAAGCGCTCGTCGTTACGGCAGCTGGCATCGAAGTTGATGATGCGGACGGCTCCGCCCTTGTCGGCGACGCAGCCGTGGACCTCGCCCGGGACGGCAGGGGAATTGATCGCGGCGTTGACGACGCCGGTGCCGAGGACCATCGTGCCGACGGCCGTGAGAACGCCCGCGGCGACCCAGGGTCGGCGGCTACGGGTGCGGAAGGCGTGACGTCCGGGTCGGGGTGCGCGCATGTCGACCTCCAGTGGGTCCACTGTGACCAGAGAAGCTATTGGGGCTTCTGGGATCAATTAGCGGTGGAGTGACCTAAAGCCGCTATGGAATGCCTCCGAACGAGTTCGGTGGATTTGCTCCGGACGGGAATCTGAGGCGAGCGGGCGAGGTTCCGCAGTCTTGGGACGCCGGAGTACGGAACCGTACCGTTCGCGCCATAAGGTGACCCTCTGTCCGATTTGCGTAACTGAGGTCTGCCGACCGCAAGCGGGGGAGAGCTGATGACAGCGGTCGTCACCGAGGACGTCGACGAGGCCGAACTGCGCGACGCGGCGAAGACCGCCAGGCGGCGCTGGCTGGGGCTCTTCGTCATCATCGGCAGCCAGCTGCTGATCGTTCTCGACGGCACCGTCGTCAACGTCGCCCTGCCCGCGATGGCCGGGGATCTGGACCTGTCCACCTCGGACCGGCAGTGGATCATCACCTCCTACACGCTGGCCTTCGGTGGCCTGCTCATGCTCGGCGGGCGGATCGCGGACTACCTGGGCCTGCGGAAGACCTACCTGATCGGCATCGTCGGCTTCGGCATCGCGTCGGCACTCGCCGGCCTCGCCCCGAACTTCGAGCTGATGCTCACCGCACGTGCGCTCCAGGGTGCTTCCGGGGCGCTGATGGCCCCCGCGGGGCTGGCGCTGCTCGCCAACACCTTCACCGACCCGATGGAACGCATCAAGGCCTTCTCGCTGTTCGGCACGGTGGCCGGTGCGGGGTCCGCGGTCGGCCTGGTCGTCGGTGGCGTGTTGACCGACGCCGTGAGCTGGCGCGCGACGATGCTCATCAACGTGCCCCTGGTCGTGGTGCTCGTCTGGGGGGCGTACGCCTTCCTCGACGAGTGGAAGGCGCAGATCACCGGCCGCCTGGACTGGATCGGCGCCGTGCTCGCCACCGCCGGCCTGGTCGGCCTGGTCTACGGCTTCTCGGAGGCAGAGCGCTCGGGCTGGACCGAGCCGATGACGCTGTGGCTGTTCGGCATCGGCGGCTCGCTGCTGATCGTGTTCATCGTCAGCCAGAAGATGGTGCCCAACCCGCTGCTTCCCCTGCGCGTGCTCGCCGATCGCAACCGGGCCGGCGCGAACCTCGCGGTCATGCTCACGGTGGTCGGGCTGTTCGGGGTCTTCTTCTTCATGAGCTTCTACTTCCAGGAGGTCCTGGGGTACTCGCCGCTGAAGACGGGCCTCGCCTTCCTTCCGGTGACGCTCTGCATCGTCGCGTCGTCGGAGTTCCTGACGCGGTACTCCCACCGGTACCCACCGCGGGCGCTCATGGCCGGTGGCCTGATCGGGACCGCCGTGTCCCTCGCCCTGTTCACCCGGCTCGACACCGGGAGCAACTACTGGATCGACCTGATCCCGGGCATGGTGATCATGGGTCTGTCGATCACGTGCGTGTTCGTGCCGGCCTTCAACGTGGGGACCTTCGGGGTCCAGCCGCAGGACGCCGGCGTGGCCAGCGCGCTCATCAACACCTCGCAACAGGTGGGTGGCTCGCTCGGTCTGGCGCTGCTCTCCTCCGTCGCCGCCAGCCGCAAGGCGGACTTCCTCGAGGGGAAGGCGCAGACGGCCCAGAACCTCATCGACGCTGATGTAAACGGTTATGCCCGGGCAACGCTGTGGGCAATGGTGATCATGCTCCTGGCCGCAGCCCTTACCTTGGTTCTCGTGAACGCGAAGAAGGTCGACCTCGGCCACGGCGGAGGCGACACCACGGACGCGCCCCCGGTCGATGGGTTCGATCCGACCGCGGACGACCACGGCCTGGCCGATGTCGCCCACAGCGACCTCACCGGCCGGACGGGAGATGTCTTCGCGGTGGTGGAGGCCGAGGCAGCCGTCGGGGCGTATCTCGTGTCCAACGGCAACGAGCCGTCGTGGTCGGCCGGCTCCGGCGGCCTGAAGATCCGGGTCTGCGACGCGATCGGCCGCCCGCTGATGGGGGTGGCGGTCAGCCTGCTGGATCCGACGGGACGTCAGATCGCGGTGGCGGACACCGGCGTCGTCGGCCGCTGCGAACTCGACGACCTGCCGTCCGGTGAGGTCCTGCTGGTCGCGGTGCACCCGGCCTACGCCCCGTACGCGCAGTCCGTCGTCGTGCCCGAGTCCGGGTCGGCCCAGGCCGACATCCTGCTCGGCACGGAGCCGACCCGGGCCACCCTGATCACCGGCGAGGCGCTGACTCCGCAAGGCTGGTTGATCGCCGACGCCCGGGTGAGCCTGATCGACGCGGGCGGCGTCGAGTGCGCGGTTACCCGTACGGATTCCCAGGGCCGCTACGCCTTCACGGGCGTCCCGGCCGGGGACTACACGCTGCTGGCCACGGGCTACGGGCCGTCCACCGCCAGCGTGCGGCTGGGTTCCGGGCCCGGTCCGGCCGCGGTCGACGTCGCTCCGATCACGCTCGCGCACCCCGAGGACCTCACCGTCTCCGAGCACCTCAGCGTCTCCTGACAGGTCCTCCGACCGTCCGGAACCAGCGCCGAGGTAAGTCAAGCCTTTGCAGCGCTCTGTACGGATGCGTACTCGCGCCGCTTACAGTTGGTCGGTGACCCAGACGATCGGAGCGGCCGCCGAGGTCGCGGCGTCGGCCGACGTGCCCGCCGACACCACGGAGGACGCGAGCCCGCGCGAGCGCGAGATCCTCAAGGTGTGCGCCGAACTGCTCACCGAGATCGGCTACGAACGCCTGACCATCGACGCCGTCGCGGCCCGGGCGCGCGCCAGCAAGGCGACCATCTACCGCCGCTGGCCCGGCAAGCCGGCGCTCGTCACCGCCGCGGTCCAATACATCACGCTCTCTGACACGTACTCGGTCACCTACACCGGCGACCTGCGCGCCGACCTGGTCACCTTGCTGCGGGACCTGCGTAACAACCTGTCCGAGAAGGGTTCGCTGTTCGCTGGGATGGTCTCGGCCATGCAGCGTGACCCCCAGCTCGCGACCCTGATGCGCGCCGACATCAAGCAGTGCCAGTCGATCACCGCCGCGCTGTTGACGCGCTACGCCGAGGAAGGCGCGATCCGCAACCCGGACATCGAGCTGGTACGCCAGCTCGCGACCGCGACAGTGCTGACCCGACTCCTGTTCACCGGCGAGACGGTCGACGACGAGATGCTCAATCGGCTGGTCGACAACGTGCTGATCCCGCTGCTGACCCTGACCCTGCCACCGGGCGCCTGACACCCGGATCGCGGGAGCAGGTCGATGGCGAAGGGCTCGAACGACGAGCAGCCCGAGAGCGACTGGGGGCTGCCGCCGGTCCCGCGCAAGCGCGTGCCGGTGGGTGTCGGGTCGCCCACTGATCCGGGGCCGATGCCCGGCGCGCCCGTCGGGGTCTCCCCGGAGGTCGAAGAACGGCGGCTCGCGGACAAGGCGCACAAGCGGCGCTGGCTCGGCCTGGTCGTCATCGCGTTCTCGCAGCTGCTCATCGTCGTCGACGCGACGATCGTCAACGTCGCCCTCCCGGCTCTGTCCGAGGACCTCGAGCTGGCACACGCCGACCGGCAGTGGGTGGTCACCGCCTACTCGCTGGCCTTCGGTGGACTGCTCCTGCTCGGTGGCCGGGTCTCGGACTATCTCGGCCTGCGCCGGGCCATGATCCTCGGCCTGGCCGGGTTCGCGACGGCGTCCGCGGTGGGCGGCGCGGCGCAGAACCTGGAGACGTTGCTCGCCGCCCGGGCGGCGCAGGGTGTCTTCGGGGCACTGCTGGCGCCGGCGGCGCTCGCGCTGCTGAGCACGACTTTCACCGACACCCACGAGCGGGCGAAGGCCTTCGCCATCTTCGGGGTCGTGGCCGGGGGCGGTTCGGCGCTGGGCCTGATCGCCGGCGGCATGCTCACCGAGTACGCGAATTGGCGCTGGACCATGTACGTCAACGTCCCGCTCGCGGTGGCATCGGTGCTGGGCGCCTATCTCTTCCTCGACGCGGGCCGCACGCATCGCCCGGGCCGGCTCGACCTGATCGGCACCGTCCTGGGCACGGGCGGCCTGGTGTGCGTCGTCTACAGCTTCTCCGAGGCCGAACGGAACGGCTGGACCCAGGACCTCACACTGACGCTGCTCGGGCTCGGGCTGAGCCTGCTCATCATGTTCGTGGTCAGCCAGAAGATGGTGAAGAACCCGCTGCTGCCGTTGCGGGTGCTCGGGGACCGGACGCGGGCCGGGTCCAACCTGGCCATCACCCTGGCCGCGCTCAGCATGATCGGTGCGTTCTTCTTCCTGACCTTCTACCTGCAGGGCGTGCTCGGCTTCGCGCCGGTGAAGACCGGCGTCGCCTTCCTGCCCGTCACCGGCGGTGTGGTGATGGCCTCCGCGGTGATCAGCACCCTGATGCCGAAGGTGGCGCCGCGGGTGCTGATGGGGCTCGGGCTGGTCGGGTCCTCCGTCGCGCTGATCCTGATCTCGCAGATGACCGCCGACTCGAACTACCTCACCGACCTTCTCCCGGCGCTGATGCTGATGGGAGTCGCGATGGGCGCGATCTTCGTACCGGCCTTCAACGCCGCCACCCACGGGGTGCAGCCGCGCGACGCCGGCGTCGCGGGCGCGGTGGTCAACGCGACCCAGCAGATCGGGGCCTCGCTCGGCGTCGCCCTGCTCTCGACGGTCTCCGCCAACCGGACCGCGGACTACCTGGCCGGGCGGGAGATCGACAGCGACACCCTGATCGACGCCCAGGTCGAGGGCTACGCGCGGGCGAGCCTGGTAGCCGGCCTGATCCTCGCCGCCGCCGCTGTGCTCGTCGTGGTGATGGTGAACGTGCGCCGCCTGACCACGGACCCGCTCGGCGAGATGCCGGTGCCCGGGCCGGTCGCGGAACCGATGCTCGTCCCGACGCCGCCGCAGGCCGTGGCTGCCGACCGGAACACCGACACCATGCCGCGCTTCCTGCCGACCGGCGACGCGGACTTCGATCGGATGCGTGAGCGATTGCTGGAGCCCCTCGAGGCGCCGGAGCCGACGTCCGTTTCCGCCGCGTTTGCCGACCGGACACCGATCCCCGCTAGCATCCCCGCCGTGTTCATGGAGGCAGGCGACGTGACAGATCCCCACTACGGTGCCGCCCCGAACGGGCATCAGACCCCCGCGTTCAGCGCACCGATGCCGCCGCAGAACCAGGCCCCGGCGCCGGTCCAGATGCCGATGAGCCCACCGGCGCCCGCGCACGTCGGGCCCGCAGCGGCCGCACCGGCCCCCGCCCACACCGCCCCCGCTCCCAGCACCGGGCCCAGTCCGGCGCTGCGCGTGACGGTGCGGCGCATCGACGGCCGGGCGATCGCCTCGGCGACGGTGACCCTGCTCGACGACGGCGGCCGCCAGGTCTCCCGCGCCGACAGCGACGGCAACGGCGTCGCCGAGTTCCTGTCCTCGTCCGGTGGTGAGTACCTGCTCGTGGTCCGCCACCAGGGCTACCTGCCACAGGCCCGCACGGTGCTGCTGCAGCAACAGCCGGCCCCGACCGTCGAGGTCGAGGTCCTGATCCCCGGCGCAGCCCGGCTCTCCGGTTTCGTCACCAACGCCACCGGCCGCGCGGTCGAGGGCGCGCTGGTCACACTGACCGGGGTGGACGGCGCGGTGGCGGCCAGTGTGCGCACGGACGCCGACGGCGCCTACGAGATGGTCGACCTGACCGTCGAGGAGGGCACCCTGGCGATCTTCGCTCCGTCGGCACGCCCGATCGCGATGCCGGTGGCCATTCCGCCCGGCGGCCGGATCCAGCAGGACGTCGTGGTGCGCGGCAGTGCGGTGGTCTCCGGCATCGCCCAGACCCCCGAGGGCTGGCTGATCGCCGATGCGCGCGTCAGCCTGCACGTCGACGGTGAGGAGGTCGCGGTCACCCGCACCGACGCCGACGGCGCCTACAGCTTCCAGGGCCTGGACTCGGGTACCTACACCGTGATCGCGGTCGGATACCCGCCCTCGCAGACCGAAGTGGTCGCGGGCAGCGGCGAGACCACAGCCGAACCCCTCACCCTCGCTCACGCGGACTGAGCCGCCGGATACTCGGCGGCGGCGGGCCGCCGGTGCGGGCAGAATGACGCCCATGAGTGCATCGGTGGTGTCCGTCAACGTCGGTCGGGTGGTCGACACCCCGGGGAGCCTGCTCGGCCGCACCGGGATCGACAATCGCGCGGTGCCCGGCCGGGTGCCGGCGACCACCACCGGCCTGGCCGGTGACGAAGTCGCCGACACCAAGCACCACGGCGGTATCGACCAGGCGATCTATGCCTATCAGCGCGAGGACCTCGACCGCTGGGCCGTGCAGCTCGACCGCGAGCTGCACGACGGAAACTTCGGGGAGAACCTGACCACCCGCGGCATCGACCTCGCAGCCGCGGTGATCGGGGAACGCTGGCGGGTCGGCAGCGCCGAGTTGGAGGTCTCTTCGCCGCGCACGCCCTGCGGGACGTTCAAGAACCACATGGGTGGGCTGCGCGGCTGGGTGAAGAAGTTCACGGCCGACGGCCGGCCCGGCGCGTACCTGCGGGTGGTGGTCGAGGGCGAGGTCGGGGCGGGTGACGAGATCGTCGTCCTGCATCGCCCGCAGCACGGCGTGACCATCGCCGAGGTCTACCGGGCGATCATGACGGAGAAGGCGCTGATGGCTGGGTTGCTCGCGGTTCCGGAGCTGCCGGCCAAGGTGCACGACCGGGCCCGCGAGTACGTCGGGACGCAGCCGACCTGATGGCCGGTCAGTCGCCTCCGGGCGAGCCTGTTCCTGACGACGGTGCGCTGCCCTCCGCCGCGCTCGACGGACTCGGCGACCAGCCGTTCGGGATCTACCTGCACGTCCCGTTCTGCGCGACCCGGTGCGGGTACTGCGACTTCAACACCTACACCGCGACAGAACTCGGCCCCGGCGTCTCCCGGGACGGCTATCCGGAGCAGGCCGCCAACGAGATCCGGTTCGCCGCGAAGGTGCTCGCCGCCCGCGACGGGACCGTGCCGCCGGTGTCGACAGTGTTCGTTGGTGGCGGGACGCCCACCCTTCTGGCGCCTCGTCAGCTCGCCGGGATGCTGGCGGTGGTGCGCGAGGAGTTCGGGCTCGCGCCGGGCGCGGAGATCAGCGTCGAGTCCAACCCGGACAGCGTCGACGTCCTCGCGCTCGACGGTCTGGTGGAGGCCGGCTTCACGCGGATCTCCTTCGGAATGCAGAGCTCGGCGAACCACGTGCTCGCGGTGCTCGACCGGACGCACACCCCGGGTCGCGCGGCCGAGTGCGCCCGGTGGGCCCGCGCGGCCGGCTTTCACGGCGTCAACCTCGACCTGATCTACGGCACCCCGGGGGAGTCCGACGCCGACTGGGCCGGGTCGATCGCCTCGGCGCTGGATGCCGAGCCCGATCACATCAGCGCGTACGCCCTGATTGTCGAGGACGGCACCCGGCTGGCCGCGCAGGTGCGCCGTGGTGAGCTGCCCGCACCGGACGACGACGTACTGGCCGCGCGCTACGAGGTGGCCGACGCAGCCTTCACAGCGGCCGGTCTGTCCTGGTACGAGGTCTCCAACTGGGCGGGCTCGGCGGACGCGCGGTGCCGGCACAACCTCGGCTACTGGACCGGCGGGGACTGGTGGGGGATCGGGCCCGGAGCGCACAGCCACGTCGGTGGCGTGCGGTGGTGGAACGTACGCCACCCGCGCGAGTACGCCGCCCGCATCGGGGCCGGGGTCAGCCCGGGCGCCGGACGCGAACTACTGGGCGAGGCCGAGCAGAAGCTGGAACGCGTGCTGCTCGGGATCCGCCTGGTCGAGGGCCTGCCGCTGGGCGACCTCGACGCCGCGGGCCGGGCCGCCGCGACGCGGCTGGGCGCGGACGGCCTGCTGGAAGGTCCCGCGCTCGACGCCGGCCGCGCGGTGCTCACCCTGCGCGGGCGCCTGCTGGCCGACGCGGTGGTCCGCGAGCTCACGGACTGACGGGGCGTCAGACCCGCATAATCGGCAGCGAGAACGGGTACCGGCACGGCTCGCCGTAGTGCGCGCTCATCGCCGCCCGCACGGTGAACAGGAACCAGTAGACGGTCAGCAGGACGATGAAGGAGACCGCCGCTCCCGCCGCCCAGTCGGGGCCGCCGTCGTCGCCCCGGGACAGCGTGGCGGTGGTGATCAGGCCGGCCAGCCCGACCAGCCCCACGGTGATGTTGAAGTTCACCGCCTTCACCGCGTGCTGGCGCACCATCGGGGTGCCGCAGCGCAGCCACAGCACCAGCAGCGGCCCGACGAAGCCCAGCCCGAGCGCCATGCCGGGGATGGAAGCGATATGTGCCCCGGCCGCCCAACGCCGCTCGCGGTCGGTGGGCATGCTCAGCCCGGTTCGGCGGTCACGAAGTCGATGAGCTCCTCGACCCGGCCCAGCAGCGCCGGCTCCAGGTCGGTCCAGCCGCGGACCGCGCCGAGGATGCGCTTCCAGGCGGCATGCGGCTCCAGGCGCCAGCCGAGGGCGTCGATCACGCCCTCCTTCCACGGCCGGCCGGGCGGGATCACCGGCCACGCCTCGATCCCGAGGACCTGCGGGCGCACGGCCTGCCAGACGTCGATATAGGGATGCCCGACCACCAGGGCGTGCGGGCTGCGGACCTCGGCCGCGAGCCGGCTCTCCTTGCTGCCGGCGACGAGGTGGTCGACGAGCACGCCGAGGCGCCGGCCGGGACCGGGCTGAAACTCGCGCACGATCGCGGGCAGGTCGTCGATGCCTTCCAGGTACTCGACGACCACGCCCTCGACGCGCAGGTCGTCGCCCCACACCTTCTCCACGAGTTCGGCGTCGTGCCGGCCCTCGACGTAGATCCGGCCGCCGCGCGCGACCCGGGCGCGGGCGTGCGGCACCGCGACCGATCCGGACGCGGTCCGGGTCTTCGCCACGGGGCCGGCCACCTTCGGAGGGGTCAGCACCACCGGTTTGCCGTCGATCAGGAACCCCGGGCCGAGCGGGAAGACGCGGTGCTTGTCGTGCCGATCGGCCAGGGTCACCACCCAGCCGCCGGGCATCTTGTCGCAGCGCACGACCGCCCCGCAGAAGCCGGTGTCGACCTCCTCGACGACCAGGTCGCGCTCGGCCGGGACCGGCGGAACCACCCGGGGCCGACGCCAGTTTCCGGCCAGGACGTCGTGGCCGTAGTGGTCCCCAGGCATGTCCGAACGCATCCAACCGACGGTAGTGGCGGGTGCGGGCCGCGCCCGGGAGCCGCGCGGGGCCGTAAACTGTCACTCGACAGGTGAGAGTGCCAACGCGGGAGGTGCGCGGTGCTGGACGACCGCAAACTCGCCGTGCTCCGCGCGATCGTGCAGGACTTCGTGTCCACCGAGGAGCCGGTGGGCTCCAAGACGCTGGTGGACCGGCACAACCTGGGCGTCTCCCCGGCCACCATCCGCAACGACATGGCGGTGCTGGAGGAAGAGGGCTACATCGCCCAGCCGCACACCAGCGCGGGGCGCGTGCCCACCGACAAGGGCTACCGGCTCTTCGTGGACCGCCTGGGCGGGGTGAAGCCGCTCTCGCCTGCGGAACGCAAGGCGATCCAGCAGTTCCTCGACTCCGCGGTGAACCTCGACGACGTAGTGGACCGCACGGTGCGCCTGCTCGCGCAACTGACCCGGCAGGTCGCGGTCGTGCAGTACCCGTCCCTGTCGGCGGCCTCGGTGCGTCATCTCGAAGTGCTCTCGACCGGGCCCGGCCGGGTCATGCTGGTGCTGATCACCGACACCGGCCGCGTCGAGCAGCGCGTGGTCGAGGTCCCGGTGCTGACGAGTGAGGACCTGCTGCCGGACCTGCGGGCCCGGCTCAACGCCGCGATGGACGGCAAGCGCCTGGCGGCCGCGGACGCCGCGGTGGCCGAGATGGCCGAGCAGATGCCGGTGCCGTCCAACCCGGTCGACGCGACCGTCGTGGACGCCGTGCTCACGGCGCTGCGGGGGATGATCGACGACAGCAGCGACCAGCGGGTGGTGGTGGCCGGAGCGGCCAACCTGACCCGCGGCGGGCACGACTTCTCCGACTCGCTCGGGGTGGTTCTCGAGGCGCTGGAGGAGCAGGTCGTGCTCATGCGTCTGCTCAACGAGGCGGGTTCGCCGGACGTCAGCGTCCGGATCGGGCACGAGAACAGCTTGGAGAGCCTGGTCGGAACCTCGGTGGTGGCCTCCGGATACGGTCACCGCGAGGTCGTCGCCCGGCTGGGCGTGATCGGACCGACGCGGATGGACTACCCGGGCACGATGGGGGCGGTGCGCGCAGTGGCGCGCTACGTCGGACACATCCTCTCGGACGAGAAGTAGGGGCGGGCAGAGCACGGCATGGCGGACTACTACGGCGTTCTCGGTGTGTCCCGGGACGCCGGCCCGGACGAGATCAAGAAGGCCTACCGCAAGCTGGCCCGTGAGCTGCACCCTGACGTGAACCCGGACCCGGCGACGCAGGAGCGCTTCAAGGAGGTCACCGCGGCCTACGAGGTGCTCTCCGATCCGCAGAAGCGGCAGATGTACGACCTGGGCGGGGACCCGCTCCAGCCCGGCGGGGGTGGCGGCAGCCCGTTCGGTGGCCAGGCGGCCGGGTTCGGCTTCGGCGACATCATGGACGCCTTCTTCGGCGGCGGGCAGGCACGCGGACCGCGCAGCCGGGTGCAGCGCGGGCAGGATGCACTGATCCGGCTGGAGATCTCGCTCGCCGACGCCGCGTTCGGCACCACCCGCGAGCTGACCCTGGACACCGCCGCGGTCTGCACGCGCTGCGGCGGCGACGGCTGTGCGCCGGGCTCGTCGCCCGTCACCTGCGACATCTGCCAGGGCCGCGGGGAGATCCAGAGCGTGCAGCGCTCCTTCCTCGGGCAGGTGATGACCTCGCGGCCGTGCAACCAGTGCCGCGGCTTCGGCACCGTGATCCCGTCGCCGTGCCCCGAGTGCTCCGGCGAGGGCCGCGTGCGCACCCGTCGCACCCTGAAGGTGAAGATCCCGGCCGGCGTCGACACCGGCACCCGCATCCAGCTCTCCGGCGAGGGTGAGGTCGGCGCCGGCGGCGGCCCGCCCGGGGACCTCTACGTCGAGATCGTCGAGACCCCGCACCCGGTGTTCACCCGCCAGGGCGACGACCTGCACCGGACCCTGACACTCCCGATGACGGCCGCGGCGCTCGGGACCACGATCTCCATCGAGACCCTCGACGGGCCGTACGCGCTGGAGATCAAGCCGGGCACGCAGGAGTCGGACAAGCCGGTCCGGCTGGGCGCCCGGGGCATTCCGCACCTGCGCGGCAGCGGCCGCGGCGACCTGTACGTGCACATCGAGGTGCAGACGCCGACCAAGCTGGACGACGAGCAGCGGCGGCTGCTGCGCGAGCTGGCCCGCCTGCGCGGCGAGGAGCAGGTCGACGACGACCCGGGCACCGGCCAGCCCGGCGTCTTCTCCAAGATCCGCGACATCTTCGGCGGCCGCTAATCCTCGGGATGCCAGCGAGAGTTGTCAGCCCGCAGGGGCGCATGTCACCCCGCAGGAGGGCTGACAAGCGCCCGTGCGGGATGACGTCCCGCGGGGCTTGGCGGTGAGCGCGCCGCTGTTCTTCGTCGAGCCGTCCGCGCTGGCCGCCGAGGACATCGTGCTCGACGGGGCTGAGGGGCGGCACGCGGCCAAGGTGCGCCGGCTGCGCGTGGGGGAGCAGGTCGACCTCGCCGACGGCACCGGTGCGCTGGCGCACTGTGTGGTCGGCGCGGTGACGGCGGAGACCCTGACGCTGCAGGTGCGGAGCCGGGCGACGGTGCCGACGCCGACGCCGACGTTCACCGTCGTGCAGGCGCTGCCCAAGGGCGACCGCGGCGAGCTGGCGGTGGAGGTGCTCACCGAGGTCGGGGTCGACCTGATCGTGCCCTGGCAGGCGGCCCGGTGCGTGACGAAGTGGACGGGTGCCCGCGGTGAGCGTTCGGCGCAGCGCTGGGCTGCGCACGCGCGCGAAGCGGCCAAGCAGGCGCGTAGGCCACGGGTGCCGGAGGTGGCGCCGGCGGCCGGCACCGCGGAGGTGGCCGAGCGGCTGACCGCGGCCGAGCTCGCCATCGTGCTGCATGAGGGTGCGTCAGATCCGCTGGCGACGGTGATGCTGCCCTCGAGTGGAGAGGTCGTGCTCGTCGTCGGACCGGAGGGCGGGATCGACGAGTCCGAGCTGACCGTGTTCGCCGCGGCCGGTGCCCTGACCTCCCGGCTCGGCCCTGAGGTGCTGCGTACCTCCACCGCCGGGGTGGCCGCGTTGTCCGCCCTTCTGGCGCGTACGTCCCGCTGGTCCTGACCGGCCGTCAGCCTGACCGCCCGTCAGCCCTGTGCCAACCGGTAGGCGTGTCACGCCTCACGGTTGCTTGTCTGAGTGGCCGTCACACGTCGTCACCCGTTCGGCTGAATTCTTTGACCGATCTGTCCGTTTCGGTCCGGATTCGCGTCACGGAACCTGGGTCAAAACCTGAGAACAGCGAACCAAAGCGGGGGCGGGGCCGTCCAAGGTCCGTCACGATGTGTTGCGGGGACCGATCCGGGGGGATCGGTGACGGGGGTACGGGGGGTTCGATGAGCGTTCGGCGCATGACGTCGTACCGCCTCTTCCTGTTGCGTTCCATGCTTGGGCGCATCGGCCGCGCGCTGGCCTACTACTGGGTGTCCGTGCGGGCTCAGGTCCGGGTGTGGCGTGCCTCGCTCTTCGCCTCCCTCGGCGGCCTCCGCGTCGGGCCTGCGGTGTCGACGGCCGTGTCCGCAACCGGCTCGGCCCTGGCTCGCCTGCCGCGCAAGCTGTTCGCGCTGCTCGCCCTCGTCGGCTGGTTCCTCGCCCAGCTGCGTCCCTACTTCGCCCGGGTGATTGCGGACCGCCGCGAGGACCGGGCCGAGCTTCGCGCCGACCGCCGCCTGATCGCCGCGCACCGCCGCGCCGCGTCCACCGAGCGTCGCGCCGCCGCCGCCGAGCGCCGGGCCGAGTCCGCCGAGCGCCGCACCCGTCGCCGGGCCGAGCTCGCCGAGATCAAGGCTGATGCCGGCAAGGACCTCGTGGCCGGGCGTCGGCACCACCTGGCGGTGCCGGCCTGGATCTCCCGCATGGAGCGGCCCGAGCGTCCGCAGCGTCAGTTCCGGGTGCCGGCTCCGCGCCGAGCTCTGCTGGCCGCCGCCATGACCATGGCCGCTGTGGTGCCCGCCTACGCGGTGGTCTCCGGCGTGATGAGCTCCGGCGATTTCAATGGCGCCGTTCCCGAGGTCGCGGCTGCGCCCGGCGCCGCCGCTGTGCCGCCGGCTGCGCCCGGAATTGCGGCCCCGGTTCAACCGGGCGTCACCGGCACCCCCGGTACCTCGGCCGGCATTCCGACCGCGCCGCCCGTCACCGTCAGCGGTGACACCGGCGAGTTCGTGCGCACCCTGCCGCCGCTGCCGACTCCGGTGCCGAAGGTTCCCGCACCGCGCTTCGTCGTCTCGTCCCCGACCGCACCGGCCGGTGGCGTGGCGATCGTCGGCTCGCTGACCAACCCGCTGAGCGAGCACCAGCAGCGCGAGGCGCGCCGGCAGGCGAAGTGGGAAGCCAAGCTCGCCCGCGCCGAGCGCGCCGCCGACAAGGCCAACGGCAAGTAGAACGCCGTTGCGTCAGCGAGATCGGTCGCTATAGCAACCGATGTCGCTGACCTAAGCGCCTACGGCTCCGCCCGCGGCGTCGTCGTGGGCGACGGGGTGGGGGACGAGCTCGGTGACGGCGTCGGGGTCGACGACGGACCCGGCGTCGGCGTCGGCTGCGTCGCGGTGTTCGGGGACTTGATCGTGATCCAGATCGAGTCCGAGGCGAGCTTGCTCTCGCCGTCCTCGGCCGAGAGCGAGTAGGCGTCGATCCGGTAGGCCCCCGGTACCAGTTCTAGGGTCACCTGCCAGTCGCCCAGTTCGGGAGCGCCCTGCGTCGCCGTGGCGTGCGTGCGCTTGAGCACCTTGCCGTTCTGCGAGACGTCCACGGTCACGCTCGCCTCGAAGATCCGGGCCTTGCCGGCGATCGTGAGCGGGCTGTTGTAGCTGCGCCCGGACAGCGGCGCGGTGATCGCGACGTAGTTGCCGCCGTTGTCCACCGGGATGCCGTTGTCGCTCTGGTTGGCCTCCTGGCCCGGGGTGACCGGCGCGATCCGAAGCGTGTCGGTCGGAGCCTCGGTGACCTCGGTGGTGACCTCGGGCTCCTCGCCCCCGGTGCCGAGACCGGTGTCCGGACCCGGGTCGGGGTTGTACCGCTCGACCTCCTTCTGCGAGTTTTCGATCAGCGGGGCGCTCAAAGGCTGGTTGACGGCGGGGTCGCGCGGGCCATCGGCGATCTCCCTGCCGTCGCCGCCACCGGTCAGCTGCAGGCCGATCGCGGTCCCGGCCACCAGAGTGAGCACCAGCGTCCCGGCGGCCAGCGCCGGGCGGGCGGACGGGCTGGACAACCAGGCGAAGCCAGCCACACTCAAGCGCGCGCGGCGGCCCTCGGTGCGGGCGCGGATCTTGGCCAGGCCATCGCCGACCGGAACCACGCGCTCGGCCTCGGCGTGCAGGGCCGCCCGCAGGCGTGCCTCGAGGTCCTCGGGCTCGGAGTTGGGGCGGCCGAATCGGCTGCCGAACTGGTCGCTCATGCCGTCCCCTCCCCTTCCAGCATCGCCCGCAAAGCCTGCATTCCCCGGTGGGTGTGGCTCTTCACCGCGCCCTTGGAGACCTTCATCGCGGCGGCGATGTCGGCCTCGGACAGATCGCCGTAGTAGCGCAGGACCAGCGCTTCGCGCTGGCGGGCAGGGAGTTGACGGAGGGCGGCCATGACGCGGTCGCCCTCGAGGCGGGCCAGCGCGCCGTGCTCGGCGCTGGGCATGTCCGGGCCCGGGGTCGGGGCGTGCTTGTCGGCGACCACACGGCGGCGCAGGACGGAGCGGGAGCGGTTCACCACGGTCTGGCGCAGGTAGGCCAGCGCCTTGTCCTGGTCCTGAATGCGCCGCCAGGCTCCGTGCATGGCCACGAAGGCGTCCTGGACGACCTCTTCGGCCTGCATCTGGTCCCGCAGCAACATGGACGAAAGCCGCACGAGCGAGCGGTAGTGCTCGGTGTAGAGCGTGGTGACAGCCTCGTCGGCGTCCCAGCGGGCGCCGGCGGCACCCAGCTCGGCCACCATGACTGTCACGCCTCCTTGACGCCCGACCCGCCGGATAGGTTTACCTGGTGACCAGTTCAGCGCCGGACCCTGACTGCCTGTTCTGCAGGATCGTCGCCGGGGAGATCCCGGCCACCCTAGTCGCGGAGACCGCGGACACCGTCGCATTCCGTGACATCAACCCGCAGGCGCCGACGCACGTCCTGGTGATCCCCCGGGAGCACCACCGGGACATCGGCGCGATGGCGGCCGCCGACCCGTCCCTGGCGGGCCGTTTGTGCGGCGACGCGGCGGCAGTGGCGACGCAGGAGGGCCTGACCGGCTTCCGCCTCGTGTTCAACACCGGGGCCGAGGTCGGCCAGAGCGTGTTCCACGTGCACGGTCACGTCCTCGGCGGACGCCCCTTCACCTGGCCGCCAGGCTGACCTCTCGCCCGCCGAGGTGGGCCAGGAGCACAGTCCCGCCGCCCAACTCCGGGCGGCTGGCCCTCGCCGGACGGGAGCGGTCGCGGGCACGCTGGCGCGCATGACCGCCCCCACCCTGTCCGACCTGTCCACGATCGACCTCTCCGATCCGGCGATGTTCGTCGACGGGCCGCCGCATGCGCTGTTCGCCCGGATGCGGGCCGAGGCGCCGGTGCACCGGAACCGCAGCGTCCACCCGAAGATCGACGACTTCTGGTCGATCACCCGGGCCACCGACATCGAGATGATCAGCAAGCACGCCACGCTGTTCTCGGCGCACTCCAAGGGCATCTGGATGCGCCCGGATGCCTCCGCGCCCCTGGACATGCTGCGCAACATGGTGATCTTCAAGGACCCGCCCGAGCACAGCCGCTACCGCAAGCTCGTCCAGGTCGCCTTCACCCCCCGGACCATCGCGCACCTGGAGGCCTCGGTGCGCACCCAGGTCACCGCGATCCTGGACAAGGCCTGCGCGAGCGGCTCGATGGACGTGGTGCGCGATCTCTCGCTGCCGGTCCCGCTGACCGTGATCACCGACCTGCTCGGCGCGCCACGCTCCGACGTCGACCGGCTGGCGCACTGGACCGCCAAGCTCGACACCGGGATCGACAACGTCGAGCTCGGCTACAGCATGGAAGCCATGATGGAGATGGGTGCCTACCTCGGCGACCTGATTCCCAGTCAGATCGGCACCGACTCCCTCGTCGGACTGCTGGCCGGCGTGGAGGTCGACGGTGACCGGCTGAACGAGGAAGAACTGCTGATGTTCTTCGCGATCCTGGTCTTCGCCGGCAACGACACCACCCGCAACGCCACCTCTACCGGGGTGCTCGGTCTGCTGGAGAACCCGGATCAGATGGCGGCGCTGGCCGCGGACCCCTCACTGATCCCGAACGCGGTCGAGGAGATCCTGCGCTGGTCCACGCCGCTGAACTACTTCGCGCGCACGGCCCTGAAGGACACCGAGATCCGCGGCGTTCCCATTCACGCGGGCGACCTGCTGGTGATGTGGTACTGCTCCGGCAGCCGCGACTCCGAGATCCTGCCCGGCGCGGACCGCTTCGACGTGCTGCGTCCGGTGGAGTACCACCAGGCCTTCGGCGGCGGCGGCCGACACTTCTGCCTCGGGGCCGGACTGGCACGGCTGGAGCTGAAGGTGATCTTCGAGGAGATCACGCGCAGGGTTCGCGACCTGCGACTCGACGGCCCGGTGCTCCGGCACTGCACGACCTGGGTGAACGGCTACGACTCGATACCGGTCACTCTCACTCCGGCCTGATCACTCCTGCTTGAGCACCGCGTCGCCGTAGTGCTCGGCGACGCGCAGCGCCAGCGCCAATCCCGACCGGTCGTCCTCGAGGGGGCGCCCGCGCAGCCGTGCGGCCAGGTCGAGGCGTTGCTGAATGGTGTTGCGGTGGTAGTTCAGATCGCGCGCGACCGCACGGACGTTCGCGCCGCCCTCCAGGTAGGTGCGGACCGTCTCCCGCAGCCGCTGCTCCCGTTCGCCGGAGCCGGTGAGCGCACCCAGTTGATCGGCCACGTAGCGGCGCAACGCGTCGCGGTCGTCGGTGAGGACCGCCAAGGTCGCCACGTCGACGAACCGGGTGACGAGCGCGCCGTTGGTGCCGGCGGCGACGATGCTCTGCGCGCGCAACGCCTCGACGTGGCTGCGGCGGAAGCCCTCGACGCCCGCGGCCGGCGTGCCGGTGGCGATCCGGAAGCCGTCGCGGGGGAGCGGCAGCTCCGCGTCCACCCATGACGCGCCCCCGGGGGAGCTGACCCAGCCCCAGGTCATCCCGCTGTCGACCGGGACCAGCAGCGCAGCTGACCCGGCCGCGGTCTCGGCCCACTCCTGGGCCGCGGCCTCCAGGCCGGCCTTCTTCCGGCCGGCGTCCGCGTCGGACCAGCAGACGAAGGCGACGTGGGCGCGATCAAGGCGGTACCCGAGCCGGCGTGCCAGGTCGGCGGAGCTGCCCTGGGCCCGGTCCTCCAGCACGGCCAGCACGTCGTCGCGCCGCTGCCAGGATGCGCCCCGCAGGCGGACCTCCCGCTCCGCGGAGTGCACCTGGACGGTCAGTTCCATGCCGGCGGTCACGTAGTCCAGCAGCACCTCGGCGCACAGCGCCAGGACGGCGGCCCGGGCCTCGGGGTCGGGGACGTCGGCATCGATCCGTTCCCGCCACAACTGGAACAGCCGTTGGTGGCCGCGCTGGTAGGTCCGCAGGATGGCCCCGACCGAGACGTCCCAGTGGGCGCAGTCCCGGGCGAACGGCTCCGTGATCGCTGCGAGCTCGACACCCCGACCGGCCGCGGCCTCGACCAGCGCGGCGGTGATCGCCGCGGTGTGCTCATGTGTCATCTGCGGTGCCTGCCGCGCGATGACCGGGACCGCGGTCAGCTCGGGCACCTGGGTCAGCACCTGGCTCCCGAGGAGCGTGCTGGTCTCCCGGTCGAGCTGCTGGTACCGGCGCGCGACGTCCGAGAGCAGCCGGCTGACCTCGTCGCGGTCCATCGCCGGATCGTAGAGCCCCGGATTTCGAACGGCATGTGCACCGTGCACACCTCAATCGGGTCGAGGGCCGTCAGCCTGAGCGCGTAGCATGGCCGCGATGGCCGAGACCCAGTCCGCCGAGCACACGATCGTCGTGCCCCCCAGCGTCCCCATGGTGGGCCTGCTCGGTTCCGGCGACGAGTACCTGCGGGTGATCGAGCGGGCCTTTCCCGACGTGGACTTCCTCGGCCGCGGAAACGAGATCCGGCTGAGCGGCCCGCAGGCCGACGTCGCGATGGTCGAGCGCCTCTTCGACGAACTGGTCGTGGTGCTGCGCACCGGCGCCCCGCTCTCGGCCGATTCGGTGCGCCGCTCGATCGACATGCTGCGCGCCGACACCCTGACCCGCCCGGCCGACGTGCTGACCGCCGACATCCTGTCCAACCGCGGCCGCGCGATCCGCCCGAAGACGCTGAACCAGAAGCGCTACGTCGACGCGATCGACAAGCACACGATCACCTTCGGCATCGGTCCCGCCGGTACCGGCAAGACCTACCTCGCCGTGGCCAAAGCCGTGCAGGCGCTGCAGACCAAGCAGGTCAACCGGATCATCCTGACCCGCCCCGCGGTCGAGGCCGGCGAACGGCTCGGATTCCTGCCGGGGACCCTCTATGAAAAGATCGACCCCTATCTGCGTCCGCTCTACGACGCGCTGCGGGACATGATGGATCCGGACCTCGTCCCGAAGCTGCTCACCGACGGCATCATCGAGGTCGCGCCCCTGGCTTTCATGCGCGGTAGAAGTCTCGCCAGCTCCTTCATCATTCTGGACGAGGCGCAGAACACCTCGCCGGAGCAGATGAAGATGTTCCTGACCCGGCTCGGCTTCGATTCGAAGATCGTGGTCACCGGCGACGTCACCCAGGTCGACCTCGCCCCCGGTACTACGAGTGGGCTCCGTCAGGTGCAGGACATCATCGGCGGTGTGGACGACGTCGCGTTCTGCTTCCTGCAGAGCACCGACGTCGTTCGCCATCGCCTTGTCACTGACATCGTCGAGGCCTATGGGCGCTGGGACGAAAAGCAGCCCCAGGCACAGCAGAACATGAACCGGGGCCGCGGGCGCCGATGAGCACGCTTCCAGTGGGCACAGCATGAACGTCGACATCTGCAACGAGTCCGGCACCGAGGTCGACACCGACGCGTTGCTGGGCCTGGTCAAGCACGTGCTCGACGAGATGCGCATCCACCCGCAGGCCGAGCTCTCGGTGCTGCTGGTCGACCCGGCCACCATGGAGAAGCTGCACCTGCAGTGGATGGACGAGCCCGGTCCTACCGACGTGCTCGCATTCCCGATGGACGAATTGCGCCCCGGCCGCCGCGACAACCCGGAGGCCGATCCCGGTCTGCTCGGCGACGTCGTGCTCTGCCCGGCGGTGGCGGCCAGCCAGGCCAAGATGGCCGGGCACTCCACCGAGGACGAGCTGCAACTGCTGTGCACGCACGGAATGCTCCATCTGCTTGGCTACGACCACGGCGAGCCGGTCGAGGAGAAGCAAATGTTCGACGAGCAGAAACGCCTGCTCGACGGCTGGCAGCGACAGCGACAGCAGGGTTGAGGCAGCCACGGTGGGATCGAACGTCTCGTTGATCGTGCTCGCGGTGGCCCTGATCGCCGTCGCGGGGGCGTTCGCCGCCATGGAGGCCGCGATCTCGCGGTTGTCCCGCTCCACCGTCGACGAACTCGCCCGCGGCCGGCTCGGCCAGCGCCTGCGGGAGATCGCCGACGACACCCCGCGCTACCTGAACATCGCGCTGTTGCTGCGCGTGATGTGCGAGCTGACCGCGACCGCGCTGGTGGCGGTGATCGCGCTGGAAGAGGTCGACAACCGCTGGGGGGCGATCGGCATCACCGCCGGCGTGATGGTCGTCGCCTCCTACGTCGTCGTCGGTGTCTCGCCGCGCACCGTGGGCCGTCAGCACTCCGGCCGGGTCGGGCTGCTCGCCGCCGCGGTGCTGCCACCGCTGGCGACGTTCCTCGGCCCGCTGCCCAAGCTGCTGATCCTGCTCGGCAACGCGGTCACCCCGGGCAAGGGCTTCCGGGAGGGCCCGTTCGCCTCCGAGGCCGAACTGCGTGACCTGGTCGACCTCGCCGCCGAGGAGTCGATGGTCATCGAGGACGACGAGCGCCGCATGGTGCACTCGGTCTTCGAACTCGGCGACACGATCGTGCGCGAGGTGATGGTGCCGCGCACCGACATGGTCTTCATCGAGCAGACCAAGTCGCTGCGCCAGGCCTTGTCCCTCGCGCTGCGGAGCGGCTTCTCCCGGATCCCGGTCGCGGGCGAGGGCGAGGACGACATCGTCGGCGTGGTCTACCTCAAGGACATCGTCCGTCGCACGTATGACGAGCGGGAGTCCGAGAACCTGCCCGTCTCGGACGTGATGCGCAAAGCGATCTTCACCCCGGACTCCAAGCCCGTCGACGAGCTGCTCAAGGAGATGCAGCTGACGCAGTCTCACATCGCGATCCTGGTCGACGAGTACGGCGGCACCGCCGGCCTGGTCACGATGGAGGACCTGGTCGAGGAGATCGTCGGGGAGATCGCCGACGAGTACGACCGCGAGCGCCCGCCGGTGGAGCGCCTCGAGGACGGCTCGGTGCGGGTGACCGCCCGGCTGCCGGTCGACCGAACTCGGCGAGACCTTCGGCAAGGTCATCGACGACGACGAGGTGGAGACCGTCGGCGGGCTGCTGGCCAAGCACCTCGGGCGGGTCCCGATCCCGGGCGCCGAGGTCGTCGTCGAGGGCCTGCGCCTGCACGCCGAGAGCGTCGGTGGCCGCCGCAACCGGATCACCACCGTGCTGGTCACCGTCGAACCCGAGCCCGATGAGGAGTCCACCGACGACTCCACCGAGGTCGCCGAGCACGAGCACGCCTGAGCCTCTTAGAGTGCGGGGCGTGGCAGACGAACTGAATCCCGAGGACGCCAAGCTGGTGACCCTGGCGCGCTCCACGCGCGCCCGCAACGGCGCCGCCGAAGGTGCGGCCGTGCGCGACGACACCGGCCGGACCTACGCCGCCTCCACGGTCAACCTCCCGTCGCTTCAGCTCAGCGCCCTGCAGGCCGCCGTCGTGATGGCCGTCGCCAGCGGGGCCCGCGGCCTGGAAGCCGGCGCCGTCGTGAGCGAGGCGGAGGTCCCCGCGGCCGCCGACCGGTCCGCCCTGAGTGATCTGGGCGCTTCCGCGCCGCTGCATCTGGCCGGGCCTCGACGGCACCGTTCGTATCACCGCGTAACGTCCAGCTCTCACGGCGTGAGAACGCCGCGAGAGCCGGACGTCACGAAGATCACGGCGGCGGGTTGGTCGACCCGCAGCGCGGGCACGGCGCCGGCGGCTCCTCGTCGCGGAGCGCGCCGCAGTCCGGGCAGACGCGGTTCAGCCAGCAGACGTCGTCACCCACGTCTCCATCATTCCCCGCGATCCTGGAGAATCACGGGGTGACACGAGCACCGCTCCGGCTTCGCGTGCTTCGTGGGGCGGCCCAACACCGGCAAATCCACGCTCACCAACGCCCTGGTCGGCACCAAGGTGGCGATCACCTCCGACCGGCCGCAGACCACCCGGCACACCATCCGGGGCATCATCAGCCGGCCTGACTCCCAGTTGGTCATCGTCGACACCCCTGGCTTCCACCGCCCGCGGACGCTGCTCGGCCAGCGGCTCAACGATCTGGTCCGCGGGACGCTGGCCGAGGTCGACGTGCTCGGGCTGTGCATCCCGGCGAACGAGAGGATCGGTCCTGGCGACCGCTACATCGCCGGGGAGCTGGCCAAGGCCATGCGCAAGCGCAGCTGTGCGGTTGCCGTCGTGACGAAGACCGACACGGTGGGCAAGGAGCAGATCGGCGAGCAACTCCTTGCCGTGTCCAAGTTGGGCACGGAGGTCGGGATCGACTTCGCCGAGATCGTGCCGGTGTCCGCGGTGCGAGGGGACCAGACCGAGCTGTTGGCCGAGCTGCTCACCCAGCACCTGCCGCCCGGCCCGGTCCTCTACCCGGACGGCGAGCTGACCGACTCCCCTGAGGAGCAGATGGTGGCCGAGCTGATTCGGGAGGCCGCGCTGGAGGGCGTCCGCGACGAGCTGCCGCACTCGCTCGCGGTCGTGGTCGAGGAGATGGTGCCGCGCGAGGGCCGCTCGCCGGAGAACCCCCTTCTCGACATCCGCGCCGAGCTCTACGTCGAGCGGGACAGCCAGAAGGGCATCGTCATCGGCAAGGGCGGGGCCCGGCTCCGGGAGGTCGGAACGACGGCCCGCCGCCAGATCGAGGCCTTGCTCGGCACGCCCGTCTTCCTGGACCTGCACGTCCGCATCGCCAAGGATTGGCAGCGCGACCCCAAGCAGCTGCGCAAGCTCGGTTTCTGACGCCCAGAATCCCAGGGAGGCCGCCGGATGGCCGTCCAGCTCAACCACCACATCGTGCGGGTGGCCGACAAGCGCGTCTCGGCGGAGTACTACGCGGACGTGCTCGGGCTGGAACCGTCGAAGCCGTTCGGCCCGTTCCTGGTTCTGGACCTGGCGGGCGGGCTGTCGCTGGACTTCTACGACGACGACGGAGCGGGCACCTCGCAGCACTACGCGTTCCTGGTCACCGAGGCGGAGTTCGACGAGATCCTCGGCCGCATCAAGCGGTACGGCGCGACGTTCTACGCGGACCCGGGCGGCCAGCAGGCGAACGTGTGGAACACCCACGACGGCGGCCGCGGCCTGTACTGGTCCGACCCGGACGGGCACTGGCTGGAGATCATCACCCGGCCCTACGGCTCCGGCAGCTGACACAACACGGCCCGCCCGGAGCGAGCTCGGGCGGGCCGTGCTGTCCTGTCCCCACAGGGGGTGGTGCCGGCGTTACATCTTCGCCGCGGCTTCCTTCACGGCCTGCCGGATGCGCGGATAGGTGCCGCACCGGCACACGTTCCGGATGGTGTCCAGGTCGCCGTCACTGATGCGGCGACCGGACTTCTTCACCCGGTTGATCAGCGCCGTGGCGGCCATGATCTGACCGGGCTGGCAGAAGCCGCACTGGGCGACGTCGAATTTGATCCAGGCCTCCTGCACCGGGTGCAGGTCCTTCTTCACGGTCTTGGCCAGGCCTTCAATCGTGGTGATCCGGTCGGTGGCCTTGATGTCGCTGACCGGGACGGAGCACGGGTTGAAGTGCTTGCCGTTCAGGTGCGAGGTGCAGGCCTGACAGACCCGGATACCGCACCCGTACTTCGGCCCGGTGACGCCGAGGACGTCGCGGAGGACCCAGAGCATGCGGACGTTGTCCTCGATGTCGACGCTGACCTTCTTGCCGTTCAGGATGAACGAGTGCTTGGGCACGAAAATCTCCTTTCAGGAATGAGTGGCAGGTCAGCGCGCGAAGCGGCGGCCGTTGACGGGGCTCTGCGGGATGGACGGCACCTTCGGCTTCACCACGAAGCCGAGCGGTTCGCGGTAGTTCACCGGGAACTCGACGACGTCCTTGCCAGTGGCGTTCTGGTACGCGATGGCCGCAGCGGCCGCTGCGGCCGCGATGCCGACCTCGCCCGCACCGCCGACCAGTTCGCGGTTGGCCGGCATCACGATGAACTCGGTCTCCAGGGGCGTGTTCCACTGCCGGGTGTACCGGTAGTTGTCCCAGGAACCCTCCTGCGGCAGGCCCGTCCTCGATGTGCACGGCGGCCGTCAGGGCGTAGGCGATGCCGTCGGAGAGACCGCCCATCAGCATGTGTTGGATGCCGTTGGGGTTGATCGGTCGGCCGGCGTCGATCGCCATGATCGCCTTGGTGACGCGCGGACCGGTGTAGGCCTCACGGATCTTGCGGTCGACGGTGGCCGGACGGTTGTCCAGCTCCATCAGGCAGGCGACGTGGCACTTGTACTCGGTGTGCAGGGCGATCGCCTGGGTGACCCCGTTCGGCATGGTGCGTCCCCACTTGCCGACCTCGGCGACCTTGTCCAGCACGGCGAGGCTCTTGGGGTCCTTCACGAAGGCCCGGCGGAACTCGTAGCCGTCCTGACCGAAGTGCTTGGCCAGCTTCTCCACCATCAGCTCCCGGGCGACCGTCGTGTCGGGGGAGTAGACGTTGCGCACCGCGCTGGTGGGCAGGTCGTCGAACTTGAAGACCTCGTTCAGCGCCAGGTCGGTCGGCCCGAAGTTGTAGGGCACCTGGGTGACGATCTGGAAGAAGCCGAGCGCGGTGGCCAGGTTGCCCGACGCGCCGTCGGGGGCAGCGGCGATCAGGCTGCCGGACATGATCTCGCCCAGGCCGTGGGTGAGGTCGGTCGCACCGCTGGTGTGGCGCATCGTGAAGCTGGTGACGCTGTTCCGGTCACGGTGGCGCGCATCCGGGTGGTGCACGCCGGGTGCATCCGGCCGTGCCGGTTGTCGTCGGTGCGGTGCCACATCAGCCGGACCGGCTTGCCCATGGCGCGGGAGGCCTCGACGGCCTCGAGTGCGGCGTCCGGGAACAGCTTGCGCCCGAAGGAGCCGCCGCCCTTGATGACGTTGAAGGTGACCGCGTCCTCGGGCAGGTCCAGCACCGCGGCGATCTGCTGCAGCGCGATGATCGGCATCTTCGACGGCGCCCAGACCTCCGCGCTGTCCGCCTTGACGTCGGCGATGGCGGCGTTGGTCTCCATCGGCGAGCCGCTGCGGAACTGGAAGGTGTAGACTCTCCTCCAGGACGGTCGCGGCCGGGTCGGTCGGGAGCATCGGGAGCTCCGCGCCGGCGATCGGAGGCGATCAGTGAGTCGCTGCTCGTCCCTGTCCTTCGTTCCGGCGGCCCAGTCCACCTTGAGTGCGCGCACGGCGTCGATGCACTGGCCGAAGGTGCGCGCACGCACCGCGACCCCGGTCGGGATCACCGCGACGTCGGTGACGCCGGGCATCGTGCGAATCGCGTCCAGGTTCTGCGACCGAGGCGACGGTGCCCTTGAACGTCGGCGGCCGGCAGACCATGGTCGGCAGGGCGTTCGGGACCTTCAGGTCCATCACGAACTGCTTCTGGCCGGTGGCGATGTCGCGGGCTTCGACGTTGCCGAAAGACTTGCCCATCACGGTGCCCCGGATCGGACCGAGGACTGCCTTGTAGGGCGTGCGGAACTCAGACGCCATTTCGGCGAGGGAGCCGTAGCCGAGCATGTCGCCGTCCGGGCCCATCACGAAGCCCTGCTTGGTGCGCATCTCCGACACGCTCACGCCCAGCTTCTGCGCGCCGGCCTCCATCAACTTCTGACGGGCCGTCAGAGCCATCACGCGGACCGGCTCGATCAGCGAGTACAGCGAGCACGAGCCGCCGGTCAGCTGGTTGTACATCAGCTCCGGGCGGGCCGGGGACAGCTGGACCTCGACCTTCTCGAACGGGATGTCCATCTCCTCGGCGATCACCTGGGCGAAGGAGGTGGTGATCATCTGGCCGTTGTCGGAGCGGGGCAGGCTGAAGAACGCGGTGCCGTCGGGACGGACCTCGATCGAGAGCAGGTGGTTGGTCGGGATCGATGCGTCGCGGACCGTGTCCATGAAGTCGTAGAAGTCCGCCGGCGACCGCGTTGCTCGGGATCGGGGTGAGACCTTCGGCTGCCGCGGCCCGGTCGGCGCCCCAGGCGAAGTCGGCGGTGACCGCCAGGGTCGTTCCTGCCAGGACGTAGCCGACGAACTGGCGACGGCTGGTTCCGCTCGGCTGGTCAGAAGTGATCGACATGGAGCTCCTTACGCGGGGGGCGTTGCGCGCTGATTGAGCGGGACTTACCGGTCGAGTTCGGTGTGACCGCAGTCATCGGATTGGCAGATTGGTGAGACTTTCCAAGGTCGGGCCGATGTGGGTACGCGCGTGGCCCCCGTCGGGCGCACGTGTCCCGATCAGCGAAATACGTGACAGATTTCGTGCGACCGTTGAAATCTTGCAACACCAGGGCTACGGTCTGGTGCTCAGGAGGTAGCCCCCCATGACCGCTCCCTGGCATCTCGGTACGGCCACGCTCGCCTGCGCCCTCGCTCTCGGCGGCTGGACGCCTCAGGCCCTGGCCGCGGCCGAGGCCCCGGCGCCGATGTCGTCGAACTCGTCCGGCACCCGCGCGGCGGGTCCCGCGGTGCTGCACGCCGGCCCGGCGAACGCGCCCCAGCTGGAGAACGCCGGGATCTGGCGCGCGGCCCCGATCGGGGTCTGCATGGCCAGCGCCTACCGGGCCGGTGAGTACGTGCACCAGGGCTGCGTCTACGACGACAACGGCGGCGGCATCCAGTACCGCTGGTTCTACGACTGCGATCTTCCGCAACTACACCTACCCCGAGGACCCCGCCTACCGCCGCAACGCGGCGGACATCCTCGAGGTGCGGGTCAAGCCGCTGAAGGGTGCGACGGCTTTCCGGGTCACGATGAACACGATGACCGACCCCGGCCTGGTCGGGCTCACCCTCGCCCTCGGCGACTCCGCGACCGCCCACTCGGCGCCGCACGGCGCGAACACGGTGATGCCGGCCGAGCGGTTCGTGACGGTGCACGGCACGTCCGGCGACATCACCGACGCCGCGACCGGCCGGACGCTGGCCGACAAGCCCGCGGTCAGCGTGGATCAGACGCGCCGTCAGATCGAGATCCGGGTCCCGCACGCCGCCTTCGACCCGGCCGGCCGGACCGTCCGGACCGCGCTGGCCGCGGGACTGTGGGACAAGGCGAACGATGCCTACCTGGTCCCGCAGGCCACCGCGGACGCCACCCACCCGGGCGGTGCGATCCAGGGCGATCCGACCCCGTCGGCGTTCTTCGACTCCGCGTTCCGCTTCGACGAGCCGTTCGAGGCGCCCTATCGCGACGCGCAGCAGAAGCTCGCGATCGCCGACGGCGACCTCAGCGGCTTCCATGCCGAGGTCGACTTCGCCAAGCTCGCGACCAAGGTCCGCGACGACAGCGCGATCCCGACCTCGGGGTACGTGACGCGGGTCTTCGCCAGCCACAGCGAGCCGGCCCAGGGCCGGCGACTGCCGTCGGACCCGGGCGGTCCGCCGGGCTTCGCGGTCACGCAGCAGGGCGGCCCGCAGAGCGGCACCGGCGCCGGCAGCACCGGCCGTCCGAGCCTGCAGGCCGGCTGGCCGTGCCGGGACGACTGCGTGCCCGACCTGCCCGGTCGGATGCAGCGGTACATGGTCTACATCCCGGAGGCGAAGGCGCCGGCCCAGGGTTATCCCTCGCTGGTCTGGACCAACGGCTACGCCCTGCGCCCGGGCGACGACGTGGCCGAGAAGAACGACCTGTACCAGGTCTTCGCGAACCGCCCCGGCAATCCGACGATGGTCATCAGCGTGGACGCCCGCGGTAACGACAACTGGTTCTACGGCGCCTCCGGTGCCAGCGTGTTCGAGGCGATCGCCGACGCGCGACGGAACTACCCGCTGGACACCGAGCGCACCACGATGAGCGGGTTCTCCAGCGGCGCGTACGGCGCGAACAAGCTCGCCCTGCAGTTCCCTGACGTGTTCAACAAGGCCTTCATCTGCGACGGCCTGGACATGGCCCCGAGCGTCCCGGGACTCAACGGGATCGGGGACACCCTGCCGGTGGACAACCTCACCGCGCACGAGGCCGGATCCAAGCTCACCCCGCTGCTGCCGAGCCGGCGCAACCAGCCGGTGATGGAGTGGGCCGGGACGACCAACGACTTCATCCCGTACGCCATCACGCGGCAGCGGGCTGACGCCTACGCCGCGGGGGACTACGACTACGAGTTCGTGAGCTGGGCCGGCGCGGCCAGCGAGCACCTGGTCATGTGCAAGGGCGGGCTCTGGGACATGGCCGCCCGCTGGCTCGGTGACGCGCCCCGCGCGGTCGACCCGCATCACGTGACCTACGTGCGTAACCCGTTGATGGACGACCCGGCATCGGGTCTGGTCGGCGACAAGGCCTACTGGGTCTCCGGCATCCGCACCCAGTCGATGGCGCTCGGCACGATCGACGTCGTCTCCCGCGGCCGGGGCCTCACCGACCCGGCGGCACCGGCCAAGGCGACCGCGGTCGGATCGGAGCAGGGCACCTTCGCTCCGGTGAACCCGTACGTGCGGGAGTACCGCCACCTCGGCGCTCCGGGCACCGGTGAGCGGACCGACACGCTGGACATCCACGCCACGAACATCGGGGCGATCACCATCGACCCGAAGCGCGCCGGGGTCACCTGCGGCGCCACGCTGAACGTGGTCTCCGACGGTCCACTGGCCGTGCGCCTGCTCGGCTGCGGTGTGCAGTCCTTCGCCGGCGAGGGCAGCGGCGGTGGTCCTGCCTACGTCACCGAGCCCGACCCTGGTCCGCTCGGGACCGACGAGGGCGCCGGTCCGTTCGTGGGCGCCCCCTTCCCGCAGGAGTGCTGCGCCGCCGTGCCCCAGCCGCCGCTGCACTGGCTCCCGCCGATGCGCTTCCCGCCGAATGAGCCGGTCCCGGTCGAGGTCGGCAGCATCGAGTCCCCGCCGCTCGCGCGGGAGCCGTAATGTCAGTCGGGTGAAAGCGCGCTCGCTGGTGTTCGACCTGTTCGGCGACTACCTCCGTTACCGCGAGGGTGTCGTGCGGCTGCGGTCCCTGGTCGCCCTGATGGACGCCTTCGACGTGCCGGAGACGACGGTGCGGGTCGTCGTCACCCGGCTGCGCAAGGAAGGCTGGCTGGACAGCGCCAAGAGCGGCCGCGAGACCACCTACCAGCTGACCCCCGCCGCGTGGCGGCTGCTCGACGAGGGCCGTCGACCGCATCTTCGAACGGGCTCGCGGGCCGTGGGACGGCCAGTGGCACATGGTCATGTACTCCGTGCCGGAGACCGACCGCGCGCTGCGCGAGCAGCTGCGCAAGAAGCTGGCCTGGCTCGGGTTCGGCCCGCTCAGTCGCCGTCGGTCTGGGTGAGCCCGCACGACCGCACCGCAGGCGGTCCGCCTCGAGTTCGCGACCCTGCCCAACGTCCAGCTCGACACCTTCCACGCCCGCTCGGACGGCGCCGAGTGGGACCGCGACATCGCCGCCCGCTGCTGGGACCTCGCCGCCCTGGACGGCGACTACGCCGACCTGCTCGCGCAGTACCGGCCGCGCCTTGCGGCCTACCGCGCCGGGGGAGCTGCGTGGCCGTGACGCGCTGGTCGAGCGGATGCAGCTGATCCACGACTACCGGCTCTTCCCGTTCCGCGACCCCGACCTGCCGCCGGAGCTGCTGCCGGCCGACTGGTCGGGCCGGGTCGCGCACGAGGTGTTCCTGGAGGCGCACAGCCTGCTGCGGGCGCCGGCCGAGGAGTACGTCGACGAGCTGATCGGCGCCGGGGTGGCCAACGGCCGGACGCCGGGAAGCTGAAACGAAGCGTTACAGTCTCTAGACGTTCGTCGTGATTCTGTTCTACATTGCTCGTACCGGCCCGCCGTGGGCCGATGTCGAGGAGCGTGACGGACGTGCGCGCAAACGATCTCTCCGCAGTGACGGCGCCCCCGCGCCGCTCGGGCCTCACCGTCGTCGCGATCTGCTTCTTCGTCGTGGTCTTCGACGGCTACGACCTGATCGTCTACGGCGCCTCGGTGCCGGATCTGCTCGCCGAGGAGGACTGGAACCTCACCTCCTCCCGCGTCGGGGGCATCGCCAGCTGGACGCTGTTCGGCATGCTGCTCGGTGCGCTCAGCGCCGGTGCGCTGACCGAGCGGCTCGGCCGGCGGCAGATCGTGCTGATCGGCATCACCTGGTTCTCGGTGGCGATGCTGGCCTGTTCCGCCGCGCCGAACCCGGGTTCGCTGACGGTGCTGCGCTTTCTCGCCGGCCTCGGTCTGGGCGGCGTGATCCCGAGCTCGATCGCGCTGACGATGGAGTACGCGCCGCGCGAGCAGCGTCAGCTCTACAACGCGCTGATGTTCGCCGGGTACCCGGTCGGCGGCGTGCTCGCCGCGTCGATGGCCCGGTGGCTGCTGGCCGACCACGGCTGGCGCCCGCTGTTCGCGCTCGGCGCGGCGCCGCTGGTGCTGGTGCTCCCGATCGCCTGGCGCTACCTGCCGGAATCGCCGGGCTACCTGCTCTCCCGGGGCCGCACCGACGAGGCCCGCGCCGTCTCCGAGCAGTACGGACTGGACTTCGACGCGCTGAGCGCCGAGCACGCCGCGACCGCCGACGACGCCGGGCCGCGCGCGCTGTTCCGCACCCAACGTCGTCAGCGGCGACGCTGCTGTTCGGGGCGGCGAGCTTCTGCGGGCTGCTGCTGGTCTACGGGCTCAACACCTGGCTGCCGCAGCTGATGCGCAAGGCCGGGTACGACCTCGGCGACGCCCTGACCTTCCTGCATCGTGCTCAACGTCGGCGCGATCATCGGCGCGGTCTCCGGCGTCGTTCCTGGCCGACCGGTTCGGCGCCAAGCGGGCCAGCGTCGGGGCGTTCGCCGCCGCGGTGATCAGCCTGTTCGTGCTGACCAACAAGATGGATCAGGGCTGGCTCTACCTCGCCGTCGCGGTGGCCGGCTTCGGCAGCGTCGGCACCCAGATCCTGGTGAACGGCTTCATCGGCTCCTACTACCCGACCCGGCTGCGCAACGCCGCGCTCGGCTGGTCGCTCGGCGTCGGCCGGGCCGGCGCCATCCTCGGCCCGACGCTGGGCGGCTGGATGCTGGACGCCGGGTTCGGGCTTCGAGTCGAACTTCTACGTCTTCGCCGCGGTCGCGGCCGCTCGGCCTGCTGGCGATCGGATTCGTCCCGCGGCGCGGCGACGCCGGCTCCCGGCGGCGAACCTGGCCGCCCGGGAGGAGATGCCCGCGTGAGCCGTCGACGAAGTGGACCTAGCGACCCGACCTCAGCGATGCGGAGACAGGCCGAGCTCGAGGAGCTCTACGCAGCCTTCGACGCCGCGCACCTGACCCCGCTGTGGACCCAGCGCGCCGGGCTGATGCCGCAGGTCCCGCAGCCGGACGCGGTGCCGATGCTGTGGCGCTGGTCGACGCTCTACCCGCTGGCCGAACGCTCCGGCGAGCTGGTCCCGGTGGGGCGCGGCGGGGAGCGCCGGGCGATCGCGCTGGCCAACCCCGGTCTGCCCGGGACCGCCTACGCCACCCCGACGTTGTGGTGCGCGATCCAGTACCTCGGCCCGCGCGAGGAGGCACCCGCGCACCGGCACACCCAGACCGCGTTCCGCTTCGTCGTCGAGGGCGAGGGTGTCTGGACCAACGTCGAGGGCGACCCGGTCGCGATGCGCCGCGGGGACCTGCTGCTCACCCCGGGCATGCACTTCCACGAGCACCACAACACGACCGACCACCCGATGGCCTGGATCGACGGCCTGGACATCCCGCTGGTCCGCCAGATCGACGCCGGGTTCTTCGAGTTCGGCCCCGACCAGCTCTCCACCCGCGAGACCCCGGCCGTCTCGCGCAACGAGCGGCTGTGGGGCCACCCGGGTCTGGCGCCGATCGGCGCCGCGCGCGCGCAGCCCGTCGCTCGCCCCCTGATGGCCTACCGGTGGGAGCACACCGACGCCGCGCTGACCGCGCAGCTCGAGCTGGAGGCCGAGGGTCACCCCGGCGTCGTCGGCCCCGGGCACGCCGCCGTCCGCTTCACCAACCCGGCCACCGGCGGGGACTGCCTGTCCACGATCCGCTGCGAGATGCACCGCCTGCGGCCCGGCGCGGCCACCGCGATCACCCGGGTCGCGGGCTCCGCGGTCTGGCAGGTGTTCGACGGCACCGGCGTCGTGCAGCGTCGGCCGGTGAGCGCTACGAGGTCGGGCACCGGTGACCTGTTCGCGGTCCCGTCCTGGGCGCCGCTGCGATCATCGCAGCCGACGGGTCTCGACGCCTTCCGCTTCTCCGACGACCCCGTCGTTCGACGCGCTGGGTCTGGCCCGTTCCGAGACCGGAGGAGACCTCGTGAAGCTCGCCACCATCCGCACCGGCGACCGGCACCCGCGCCGTCCGCGTCGACGACGACCGACGGCGGTCGAGACCGGCGACGCCGACGTGGGCGCGCTGCTGGCGCCGTCCGGACTGGCGCGACCGCGCCGCCGCCGCCGACGGGCCCAGCCATCCCGTCGACGCGCTGGACTACGCCCCGCTCGTCCCGCGGCCGGAGAAGATCATCTGCGTCGGGCTGAACTACCGCACCCACATCCAGGAGATGGGCCGCGAGCTGCCCGAGTACCCGACGCTGTTCGCGAAGTACGCCCGCGCGCTGGTCGGTGCGCACGACCCGGTCGTGCTGCCGGCCGGGCTCGACCGAGGTCGACTGGGAGGCCGAGCTCGGCGTCGTGATCGGCGCCGAGGTCCGGCATGCCGACCTGGAGCAGGCGCGCGCCGCGATCGCCGGCTACACCGTCGTCAACGACGTCACCGCGCGGGACTTCCAGTTCCGCACCGTGCGAGTGGCTGCAGGGCAAGACCTTCGAGCGCAGCACGCCGGTCGGGCCGTGGCTGGTCACCGACGCCGAGCCGGGCGAGATCTCCTGCACCGTCGACGGCGACGTCGTGCAGAAGTCCGACACCGCCGACCTGCACTTCGACCCGGCCGCCCTGGTCGCCTACATCTCGCAGATCATCACCCTCGTCCCCGGTGACCTGATCGCCACCGGCACGCCCGGCGGTGTCGGGCACGCCCGCAAGCCACCGCGTCTACCTCGCGGCCGGCAGCGAACTGGTCACCCGCGTCGAGGGTGTCGGCGAGTGCCGCAACACCTGCGTCGCCGAACGGTGAGGGCGTGAGGTGCGCGTCGCGATCGTCGGTGGCGGGCCGGGCGGGCTGTTCTGGCCACGCTGATGCGCCGGCCGGCGCCGACGATCGAGGTGACCGTCTTCGAGCGCAACCGGGCCGAGGACACCTTCGGGTTCGGCGTCGTGTTCTCCGACCGCACCCTGGCCGGCATCCACGACGCGGACCCGGTGCTGCGCGAGGCGCTCGACCGACCACGGCCGGCACTGGGACGTCATCGAGGTCCGGCTCAAGGGCGAGCGGATCCGCTGCGGCGGCAACGGGATGGCCGCCGTCGTCCGCCACACCCTGCTCGCGGCTGCATGCAGCAGCGCGCCGCGCGAGGTCGGCGCCGAGCTGCGGTTCGCCACCGAGGTCGCCCTGGCGGACCTGGCCGGCTACGACCTGGTCGTCGCCGCCGACGGCGCGTCCTCGACGATCCGTCGCGAACCTCGCCGCCGCCGGGGTCGACCTCGGCGAGACGGTCGAGACCGCGACGGCCAAGTTCATCTGGTTCGGCACCGACTACCTGTTCGACGGGCTGACCTTCGTGCACGAGCGCGGCCCGCACGGGGTCTTCGCCGTGCACGGCTATCCGATCAGTCCGACGACGTCTCCACCTTCATCGTCGAGACCGACGAGGCCGTCCTGGCGGGCGGCCGGCCTCGACGAGCTTCGACGTCACCGCAGCCGCCCGGCCCGAGCGACGAGGCCACCAAGGCCTACCTCGAGGAGCTGTTCGCCGACCAGATCGACGGCGCCCCGCTGCTGGTCAACAACTCCCGGTGGGGCAACTTCCGCACCCGGCGCACCGCGGCGCTGGCACACCCTGGACCCGCGTCCGGTCGCGCTGCTCGGCGACGCCGTGCACACCGCGCACTTCTCGGTCGGGTCCGGCACCAAGATGGCGATGGAGGACGCGGTCGCGCTCGCGCGCGCGCCCTGACGGAGCATCAGGACGACCTGCCGAGCGCGCTGGCCGCGTACGAGGCGGCCGCGCAGCCGTCGGTGCGCGAGATCCAGGACTCGGCGCGCCCGAGCCTGGCCTGGTGGGAGCACTTCGGCCGCTACCACGACGTGTTCGAGCCCTGGCAGTTCGGCTACCACTTCCTCACCCGCAGCATCAGCGACGCACGGCTGGCCCGGCGCGCCCCCGACTTCGTCGCCGCCGGCCACGCCGCCTGGCGCGAGCGCGCACGGCACCGAGCCGCTGGACACGCCGTTCGAGCATGCCGGGCTCGCGCTGCCACGACGCGTGCTGGACACCGTGCCCGCCGAGGGCGCGCGGCTCGCAGGCGCCGGCGGACGAGCACGAGCTTCCCGCCACGTTCGAGCGGCTCAAGGACCTGGCCGACGGCGACCCCGCCGTTCGTGGCCGTGCACGGCGGCACCGCGCTGACCCGGACGCTGGTCTGCGAACAGGCCCGCATGCACCACAAGCTGCCCGCCCTGCTGGTCGACCCCGAGCTGGACGACCGACCGTGCGACAACCGCGGTGCTGTCCGGCCGCGCCGACCTCGTCGTCCTTCCCGGAGTTGCCTCGTGACCGCCCTCGAGATCCCAACGTCCGAAGAAGCGAGCGTTATAGCTCACCCCCGTTCGGACGCTACGGGTTGGAGGCGCTGTTCCGCCCGCGCGGGATCGCCGTGGTGGGGGCGTCGACCGACCCGACGAAGCTCGGGCGCTGCGTTGCTCCGGTCGCTGCGGGGGCTTCGCCGGCCCGGTCGCCGCCGTCAATCCGCGGGCCGACGGACATGTACGCCTCGATCGCGGCGCGCGAGCGTCGACGCTCCGGTCGACCTCGCGATGATCTGCGTCCCGGCGAAGTCGTGCCCCGCAGGTCCTGGCCGAGGCGGCTGCCGGCCGGTGCCCGCGCCGCGGTCGTCTGTGGCGGCGGCTTCGCCGAGGCCGGCGGAGGAAGGCGTCGCCTTGCAGGCCCACCTCGCGGCGGTCGCGGCCGAGACCGGTATCCGGGTGCTCGGCCCCAACACCTCGGGCTTCCTCGTTCCCGCGGCGGGGCCTGACCGCCAGCTTCGTGCCGGCCGCCGCGCAGGTGCCCGCCGGGCGGGTCGCGGTCGTCGCGGCCAGCGGCGGGGTGAACCACGCGCGTCGCCTTCCTGCTCGCCGAAGCCGGCCACGGCGTGAGCCTCGCGGTCGGGCTGGGCAACGCCGTCGACGTCGAGCGCCGCCGACGTGCTCGATCACCTCGCCGGCGACCCGGGCACCGGCGCCGTCGCGCTGCACGTCGAGTCGGTCGCCGGACGGGCCCGCGCCTCGTCGCGGCGGTCCGCCGTCTGAGCGCCGATCAAACCGGTCGTCGCGCTGGTCGTCGGCCGGCACGACGTCGGAGCCTTCGCCGCCTCGCACACCGGTGCCCTGGCCACCTCGTGGCGCACCACGCGCGCCGCGCTGCGCCCAGGCCGGCGCCGTGCTGGTCGACGACGAGCGCGAGCTGGTCGACGCCGTCGGCGCCCTGTCGGTGACGCGGCTGCGGCCGCTCGGCCGATCCGGGCGTCGGGGTGCTGACCGCGCAGGCCGGGCCGGGCCTGCTGCTGTTCGACGACCTGACGGGGCCGTCGGATCGCGCGTGCCCGAGCTCGCCCCGGCCACCCGCGACGCGCTGGCCGACGCTGCTGCCGCCGCTGACCTACCAGCGCAACCCGGTCGACACCGGGCGCCCCGGCGCCGGAGTTCGGCGCGATCCTCGCCGCCGTCGCGCGCCGACCCGGCGGTCGACCTGGTCGCCGGCTACGCCCTCGACGAGCCCGACGCCGTCGACCTGGTCGACCGCGGTCGACGGCGTGCGCCGGTCCCCGTCGTGTTCGGCGTCGGCGGCATCGGGCCGAAGCCGTCCGGGTCAGCCCGCGCGGGCCTGCTGGCGCGGCCGGGGTCGCGGTCGCTGACGGACCCGCGCGGCGTCGCGGCCGCGACCGCCGCCCTGGTCGCCGACGCCCGCGCCCGCGCCCGCCATCGTCACGCCGTGGATGACCCGCAGGCAGCGGTGTCGCCTTCTGAGGCTATCCACAGGGTTCCGGCGGGCCGATCGACGAGGACCAGGCCAAGATCGCTGCTCGACGCGGTCGGCGATCTCGACCATGCCGCGGCGGGTCTGCGCGAACCGTGCCGAGGCGCACCGCGCGCTCGCCGAGCTCGGCGGGCCCGTCGCGGTGAAGATGCTCGACGCCGCCGGTGCTGCACAAGACCGAGATCGGCGGAGTGCATCTCGGGAGTGTCGGACGCCTGCCGAGCTGCGACGCGGCACTCGACGCGCTCGACGCCGCCGGGGCACGCCGCTACCTGGTCGAGACGATGGCGCCGCCGGGCGTCGACCTCATCGTCGGTGCGCGCGCGGGACCCGGTCTTCGGGCCGGTCGTCCTGCTCGGCCTCGGCGGCACGACCGCCGAGGCGCTCGCCGACGTCGCCGTCGCGGCTGGCGCCGCTCTCGCCGGCCGAGGCCGCCGAGATGCCGGACGAGCTGGCCGGGCGCGCCCTGCTCGACGGCTGGCGCGGCGGGCCGCGTGCTCGACCGGGCCGTGCTCGGCCGAGGTGATCGTCGCGCTCGGCGTCCGTGCTGCTCCGCACCCCGACCGTGCCGGAGATCGAGATCAACCCGCTGCGCGTCACCGCGGACGGGCTGGTCGCCCTCGACGCCGTCGTCCGCACCGCGCAGGCTGCTCCGCAGGAGGTCGACGTGATGGCCAGCCCGATCGCCGAGCACACCGTGTCCCTGGCCCGCCGAGGTCGCCGCGCGCTACGTCGCCGAGGGGTACTGGCTCGGGCCGCGCCCTGCGGTGACCTGCTCGCGGAGGCGCCGCGGCCGCCGCCCGACGCGCTCGCCCTGGTCGACGGAGAGCCTGCGGCTGACCCACGCCGAGCTCGACGACCGGGCGCGAGCCGCCGCGGCCCGGCTGCCGGCGCTCGGGCATGCGAGCCGCGGTGACCGGATCGTCGTCCAGCTCGCCAACACCGCCGGAGTTCGTCGTTCTCACCCTGGCGTGCCTGCGCGCCGGCGTCGTCCCGGTGATGGCGCTGCCCGCGCACCGGCACGCCGAGCTGAGCCTACCTGGCCGCGCACGCCGAGGCGGTCGGCGATCGCGGTCCCGGGCGTCCTGCGGCGACTTCGACCACCAGGCGCTCGCGCACGAACTCGCCGACGCGGCCGGCGGACCCTGGCACGTGCTGGTCGCGGCCACGTGCGCGTCGACGGCGACGGGGTGGCGGCCAGGCAGCGTCGACCTGCGCGCGCTGTGCGCCGCCGGCGACCGAGCGGCTGGCCGGAGACGCGACTCTCCGGCAGCCCGGTGACGTCGCGGTGTTCCTGCTCTCCGGCGGCACCACCGGGCTGCCCAAGCTGATCGCCCGCACCCACGACGACTACGCCTACAACGCCCGCTGCAGCGCGCGAGCTGTGCCGGCCTCGGCGCCGACACCGTCTACCTGGTCTGCCTGCCCGCCGGACACAACTTCCCGCTGGCCTGCCCGGGCATCCTCGGCACGCTGCTGGCCGGGCGGCCGTGGTGATGGCTGCCCTCGCCCGAGCCGGAACGCGCCTTCGCGGTCGATCGCGGCCGAGGGCGTCACCCACACCGCCGCGGTCCCGGCGGTCGCCGGAGCGGTGGCTCGAGCACGCCGAGCGCCCACGGCGCGCAGGCGCTGTCCACGCTGCGGGTGCTGCAGGTCGGCGGCGCCCGGCTGGCCGACGAGCTGGCCCGCCGGGTGCGCCCGGTGCTGGGCTGCCGGCTGCAGCAGGTCTTCGGGATGGCCGAGGGGCTGCTCAACTACACCCGACTCGACGACCCGCGACGAGATCGTCTGCACCACGCAGGGCCGCCCGACCTGCGCCCGGCCGACGAGGTGCGCCTCGTCGACGAGCAGCGACGACGACGTGCCCGAGGGCGAGCCGGGCTCGCTGCTCACCCGCGGCCCGTACACCCCGCGCGGCTACTACCGCGCCGCGGAGCAGAACGCCCGCGCCTTCACCGCCGACGGCTGGTACCGCAGCGGCGACATCTGCCGCCGGCGTCGCCGGAGGGCAACCTGGTCGTCGAGGGCCGGGACAAGGACATGATCAACCGCGGCGGGGAGAAGATCTCCGCCGAGGAGGTCGAGAACCTCGATCTACCAGCTGCCCGAGGTCAGCCAGGTCGCCGCCGTCGCGATGCCGGACGCCGACCTGGGGGAGCGGGTCTGCCTCTACGTCGTCCCGCGGCCGGGCGTCGACGCGTCACCCTGGACGACATCCGTGACGCGATGCATGCCCGACGGCGATCGCCCGGTTCAAGCTGCCCGAGCGGCTGGTCGTCGTCGACGAGCTCCCGTCGACCAAGGTCGGGAAGATCGACAAGAAGGCGCTGCGGGCCGACATCGCACAGCGGCTCGCCGGTGCCACCTGATGGGCCGTCAGGATCCGGCGGTCACGCTGCCCTGGATGCGCCAGGGCACCGAGGTCTTCGAGAAGGCCGTCGACGGACTCTCCGACGACGAGCTCCGGGCACCGAGTGCGCTGCCGGACTGGACCCGCGCCCACGTGATCGGCCACCTGGCGCGGAACGCGGAGGCGCTCACCCGGTTGACGATGTGGGCCGAGACCGGCGTGGAGACCCCGATGTACCGGGACCTCGACGCACGCAACTCCGACATCGAGCAAGAGCGTGACGTTCTCCCCGATGCAGCTGCGTACGGACCTGATCGCCTCCGCGGCGGCGCTGGAGGCCGGCTTCGCCCGCCTCGACGAGCGGACCTGGCAGGCCGAGGTCCGCAGCGCACTGGGCCGTACCCTGCCGGCGAGCGGGGTGCCGTGGATGCGGGTCCGGGAGGTCTGGTTGCACGCGCTCGACCTCGACGCCGGGGTGAGCACCGCCGATTTCCCGCCGGCGCTCGTGGACGAACTGCTCGACGACGTGTCCGCCGTGGTCGGCGCAAAGCCGGACTGTCCGTCGATCCAGCTGTGCGCCACGGACCGCAAGAAGTCCTGGGCGCTCGGCTCGGACCATCTACGGCCCGAGGTGACCGGAACGCGCGGCCGACCTGCTGGCCTGGGTCAGCGGCCGCTCCGCGGCCGGGCTGACCGGGCCCGACCCGCTCCCGGTCCTGCCGCCCTGGATCTGACGAGCACAGCTAGAGCCGCGCCTGCCACTCGGCCCAGTGGTCGAAGAACCGGAAGCCCATCGCCTCGTTGACCGCGATCATCGGATCGTTGGAGACCGCGTTCCACGTCCACACCGCGCCGAGGTCGGGCTCGTGGCGCAGCGCCTGCACGAGGTTGGCGACCTTGATCAACATCCCGAGCCGGTGCCCCCGGTGCTCCGGGTCGACGATGGTGTTCCACTGATTGGCGTTGGTGCGGTCGTCGACCGCCATGCCGATGTGGGTGAACCCGGCGACCGTGCCGGTGGCGCTGTGCACGGCCAAGGTGCTGAACAACGTCAGCTGCTGAAGGGCGGCCGCCTCCTCGCGCATCCGGATCCGCGCGGCGTCGTACGCCTCGGGCTTCCAGTCCAGGTCGTCCAGCGGCGCGTCAGTCGACATCCGGCCGTTCAGGTACGCGACGCCGTCGAGCCACCGCTCCGGCGTCGCGCCCACGTAGGAGACCAGCTCGTAGCCGCCGGCGTGGGTGCGCGCGTCGGCCCCGAGCTGCGCGGCCAGGGCCAACGTCGCCTCGTCCACGACGAGGCGACGGCGGGCGTCGAGCAGACCGAGCTCGCCGTCGATGGACCGGGCGAAGGCCTCGCCGACCCCGCCCATCGCGGTCTCGAAGAAGACCAGCTTGCGGCCCAGACCCAGGGCCTGGTCGGTGAGGAACGCCCACACGTCACGGGCGATGCCCGCACCGGCGCGCGTCCGGGTGCACGGTGATCTCGACGAACACGCTGTCGGTGTTGTCCAGCTCCGGGACCGTCATCCGCGCGCCGGCAACGATGCGCCCGCCCGCCTCCACCATGAAGTGCGTGATCGGCTCGTCCGCCGTCGGGTGCAGCACCCGCAGCGCCTCGTGCTGCGGGCAGTAGGGCGGGTCCTGCGGGTAGTCGACGTCGTGCGCGGCGTGGAACACCGCGACGTACTCCTCCACCCGTTCCGGGTCCAGGACCTGAATCTCCATGTGCTCAGGACACCCGCTGGGAGAGCGGGACGCCACCGGTTTTCGCGGCGGCTCAGCGCAGGAGGGCGCGCAGGACCCGCGCGGCCAGCTCCGGATCGGCGGGCTGACCGGTCAACGTCGGCGCGTGCGCGTAGGCCTCCAGCAGGCGGACCACAGCGAAGGCGAGTTCGTCGTCGGAGAGATCGATCGTGAGGTGGCCGCTGGCGCGATCGGTCTCCAGGACGCGCGAGACCTTGGCGATCAGTCGGATCTGGAATGCGCTGGCGTTGGTCGTGACCAGGCGGACGAACGTCTCCGGCTCCTCGCGCTGCAACCGCAGCACCCCGGTGTTGCCGGCGACCGCGCCGACGTAGCGGCCGAGCAGCTCGGGTGCGCGGGGGGCTACGCCGGCGGCGTCGATCTCGGCCAGCTGCCGGTCCAGCGTCGCCGACGTGAGGTGCCACATCACCTCGGTGAGTAGTTCGTCGCGGGTACCGACCCAGCGGTGCATGGTCACCCGGCTGACCCCGACCTCGGCGGCGAGGGCGGAGATGTCCAGCCGCTTGCCCTCCATGAACCAGCGGCAGGCCGCGCGGAAGGCCGTGCCCACGCTGGCCCGCGGTCCGGCGCCGTCGCGCGCGAGCCGTTCGCCGAGGGTCTCGGAGGTGGTCACGGTTGCCTCTTGCCTGAGGGGACAGCGATGTTACATATTGAAGTGTCTGTAACAGAATGAAACAGATATCCCCGAGTGTAGCGAGGTCCGCGATGAAGCTGACGGCGCGAATCGCCACCGTTCTGACCACTGCGGCGGCGCTGGCCTGCGTCCCCGGTCCGGTGGCCGCGAGTGCGGCGCGTAACCCCACGTTCGCGCCGGTCGACCGGCCCGGGCCGGCGCTCTCTGTCCCTGCGGCGAAGCTCGACGCGGCGCTGGCGTGCACGGCGAACGTGGTGCGCGGACAGCAGACCGTGCTCTTCGTGCCGGGGACCACGGTGAATCCGCGCGAGGACTATTCGTGGAACTGGTTCCGCGCGATGGACAAGCTGGGCCGCCCGTACTGCGCAGTCACCCTGCCGTTCAACACCACCGGCGACACCCAGATCGCGTCCGAGTACGTCGTGCATGCGATCCGCACGATCAACGCGACGACCAAGCGCAAGGTCCAGGTGATCGGGCACAGCCAGGGCGGCACCGAGCCGCGCTTCGCTTTGCGGTTCTGGCCGGACCTGCGCACCAAAGTCGACGACTACATCGCCTTCGCCGCGACCAACCACGGCAGCCCGCTGATCCGCGGCCTGTGCGCGCCGAGCTGTTCGCCCGCGCTGTGGCAGCAGATCGACAACTCGGACTACATCCAGGCGATGAACTCCTACCAGGAGACCTTCGCCGGCATCTCCTACACCCAGATCTACACGTACTTCGACCAGTTCGTGCAGCCCAACCTCGACGACACCGGGACCACGTCACTGTCACGGCCCGGGGGACATCACCAACGTCGCGACCCAGGAGGTGTGTCCGGCCAACACCGCCGAGCACATCGCGGTCGGCACCTACGACCCGGTGGCCTACGCGCTCGCCATGGACGCTCTGACCCATGCCGGGCCGGCTGTCCCGGCGCGCATCGCCGCCTCCGTCTGCGACGAGTTCCTCATGCCCGGCGTCGATCCGCGCACTTTCCTCGCCAACCTCTCCGACGCGTACAACCAGATCTTCGTCTCGCTGACGACGGACCCACGCGTCGACGCGGAGCCTGAGCTGAAGGCCTACACGCAGGCCGGCTGACCCGACCCAAACGGCGCAATACCGGTCACTCACCCTTCCGTGACCGCCACTCACCTCCTGTACGCTGCCCTCATGCGTCTGCGCCCGGCCGTTACCGGCCTCCTCCTTAGCAGCCGCGACGAGGCCCCGTAAGGGCCGGCTCCCTCGTCGCGGGTATCTGCTGCGCCTGCCGGTCGCGCCCTTCCGACCCTGCGACATCGAGGAGCCTTCAATGCATTTCCCCCAGCAGCCGAGCGGGATGCCGATCCACCGCTACGCCGCCTTCACCCCCGTCGACCTGGCCGACCGGACCTGGCCGGACAAGGTCACCACCGAGGCCCCGCGCTGGTGCGCCGTCGACCTGCGCGACGGCAACCAGGCCCTGATCGACCCGATGACCCCCGACCGCAAGCGCCGGATGTTCGAGCTGCTGGTCCGGATGGGCTACAAGGAGATCGAGGTCGGCTTCCCGGCCGCCAGCCAGACCGACTTCGACTTCGTCCGCCAGCTCATCGAGGACGAGCCTGATCCCCGACGACGTCACGATCCAGGTGCTGACCCAGGCCCGCGACGAGCTGATCGAGCGCACCTTCGAGTCCCTGCGCGGCGCCAAGCAGGCGATCGTGCACCTCTACAACTCGACCTCGCACCCTGCAGCGGCGGGTCGTCTTCGGGCTCGACCGCGCCGGCATCATCGACATCGCCGTCCACGGCGCGCGGCTCGTGCGCAAAGCTGGCCGAGCAGATGGCCGACACCGAGATCCGCTTCGAGTACTCGCCGGAGTCCTTCACCGGCACCGAGCTCGACTTCGCCGTCGAGGTCTGCAACGCGGTCACCGACGTCTGGGAGCCGACCCCCGACCGGCCGGTGATCCTCAACCTGCCGGCGACCGTCGAGATGGCCGACCCGACCGTCTACGCCGACCAGATCGAGTGGATGCACCGCAACCTGCGCCCGCCGCGACTCCGTCGTCCTCAGCCTGCACCCGCACAACGACCGCGGCACCGCCGTCGCCGCCGCCGAGCTGGGCTACCGCGCCGGCGCCGACCGCATCGAGGGCTGCCTGTTCGGCAACGGCGAGCGCACCGGCAACGTCGACCTGGTCACCCTCGGCCTGAACCTGTTCAGCCAGGGCATCGACCCGCAGATCGACTTCTCCGACATCGACGAGATCCGCCGCACCGTCGAGTACTGCAACCAGCTCGGCGTGCACGAGCGGCACCCCTACGGCGGCGACCTGGTCTACACCGCGTTCTCCGGCTCCCACCAGGACGCGATCAACAAGGGCTTCGCGGCGCTCGAGGCCGACGCGGCCGCGGCCGGCGGCCCGGTCGTCGACCGATGACCTGGGCCGTGCCCTACCTGCCGATCGACCCCAAGGACGTCGGCCGCAGCTACGAGGCCGTGATCCGGGTCAACAGCCAGTCCGGCAAGGGCGGCGTCGCCTACATCATGAAGACCGAGAACCACCTCGACCTGCCGCGCCGGCTGCAGATCGAGTTCAGCGCCGTCATCCAGCGGCACACCGACGACGAGGGCGGCGAGGTCACCGCCGCGCAGATGTGGTCGGCCTTCAGCAGCGAGTACCTGCCCGACGGAGATCGGCGCCCGTGGGGCCGGTTCGCCCTCGCCGGCACACCGGCACCAGGCGCACGGCGACGCAGCTCGACGAGATGGTCGTCGAGCTGGTCGACGACGGCGTCCCGGCGCTGACCGAGGGCCGGGGCAACGGGCCGATCGCCGCGTTCGTCGACGCGCTGCCCGTCGACGCGTCGACGTCCGGGTGCTCGACTACGCCGAGCACGCGATGTCCGCCGGCGGTGACGCCCGCGCCGCGGCCTACGTCGAGTGCGCCGTCGGCGACCCAGAGTGCCGGTGTGGGGCGTCGGCATCGACCCGAACATCGTCACCGCGTCGCTAGGCGGTCTGCTCCGCGGTCAACCGCTGACACATCCGTGACGTCCGAAGAAACGAGCGCAATAGCGCTCGTTCCTTCGGACGCAAGCGGTCTTTCCGAGGTCGTGGAGACGCTGGCGACGGCGTTCCACGAGGTCCCGATCTTCCGCTGGTTCATCCCGGACGAGTCGCGCCGCGCAGCGATCCTGCCCGCGTTCTTCACCGCGATGTGTGAGGCCTATCTGCCGTGGGGTGAGATCCACCGCTCGGCGGATGGCCTCGCGGCAGCAGTCTGGGCGCCGCCCGGGCAGCGCGATGCCCGAGGCGCAGTCCGCCGTCTCGGCGAGCGGCTCGCGGCCCTGTTCGGGGACGACATCGCGACCTGGGCGAGATGCGGCCCGCTGCTCGCGCCGGGGCACCCGCGCGGCCGCACTGGTTCCTGCACTTCCTCGCCGTGCGCCCGCAGGCTCAGGGCCGCGGCTACGGCAGCGCGCTGCTCCGCCCGATGCTCGAGCGCTGCGACGCCGAGGGCGTCCCGGCCTACCTGGACGCGACCAGCGAGGAGAACAAGCGCCTCTACGAGCGCCACAATTTCGTGGTCCAGCGCGAAGGTCACCCTGCGAGACTCGCCTCCCGCTGTGGTGCATGTTGCGGGAGGCTCAGGAGATGACCGAAGAAGCGATCGAGCCCGACACCAAGGACTGGACCTGGGTGATCGAGGAGCGCTGCCCGGAGTGCGACTTCGACTCCGGGTCGTTCCCGCACGACGAGGTCGCCGACCGGATCCGCGCGGTCGGCGCGGCGTGGGTGCAGGTGCTGGCCGGCCCCGATTCGGCGCTCCGGAGTCGCCCGTCGCCCGCGATCTGGTCGCCGCTGGAGTACGCCTGCCACGTCCGGGACGTGCTGCGCCTCTACGACCAGCGCCTGGAGCTCATGCTCGCCCAGGACGACCCGCTGTACGCCAACTGGGACCAGGACGAGACCGCGGTCGCCGAGCGCTACGGCGAGCAGGACCCGACCGCCGTTTCGGCCGAACTGAGCGCGGCCGCCACCGCGGTGGCGGACCGGTTCGACGGGGTCGCCCCGGAGCAGTGGCAGCGCACCGGCCGGCGCAGCGACGGCGCCTCGTTCACGGTGGATTCCTTCTCCCGCTACTTCCTGCACGACGTGGTCCACCACCTCTACGACGTCGGCGTCTGACTTCTTGATTGCCGCCTCACCGCGGAGGAGGATTCGCGCCATCCCAACAACCCGGGAGGCGGGAATGAGCGCTTCTGTGTGCAAGGCCACCGGTGGTGACGTGCCCGAGGTCGCGGAGACGCTTTCCATGGCGTTCTTCGACGACCCGATCTTCAGCTGGTGGGTCCCAGACGACGGCCGCCGCAAGGAGATCCTGCCGGCGTTCTTCGGCCTTACCGCCGAGGCTTATCTGCCGGGGGAGGAGATCTACCGGGACGGTGACGGTGTCGCCGCGGCGGTATGGGTCCCCCCTGGGCTGGAGTCCTCCGAGGAGGAGGAGGCGCAGTTCGGAGCCGCCATCAGCGAGCAGTCGGGTGAGTACGCCGAGGTGGCTTTCGAGATCCTCGGGGCCATGGAGGCCGTGCACCCGGCCGATCCGCACTTGTACTTGCCGTTCATCGGCATCCGTCCGGCGTTCCAGGGCCGGGGGCTGGGCAGCGCGCTGCTGCGTGTTGTGCTGGATCGATGTGACGCCGAGCGCATCCCCGCGTACCTGGAGGCGACGTGCGAAGACAACAAGCGGCTGTACGAGCGACACGGCTTCGCTGTCAGCGGCGCGGGGATCACCGTCCGCGATTCGCCGCCGCTGACGCCGATGTGGCGTGAGCCGCGTTGACCGTAGGCGGGTCACAATGGGTCTGTGAGCGAGCGCAGCGAGCGAACCAATAAATACACCGCAGGTGCTCAATTAGCCGAGCGCAGCGAGGCTCTAAATTGAGTACCTACCGGGACACCGGGATCGTGCTGCGCACCCAGAAGCTGGGTGAGGCGGACCGGATCATCACCCTGCTCACGCGCCGGCACGGCCGGATCCGCGCGGTCGCCAAGGGCGTGCGCCGGACCTCGTCCCGGATCGGGGCCCGGCTCGAGCCGTTCGCGCACGTCGACGTGCAGTGCTACTCCGGGCGCAGCCTGGACATCGCGCAGCAGATCGAGACCATCGACGCCTTCGGCGGCAAGCTCTCCCGCGACTACGCCCGCTGGACCGCGGGCCAGGCGATGCTCGAGGCCGCCGAGCGCTTCACCGAGAACGAGCACGACCCTGCGCTGGCGCAGTACCAGCTACTCCTCGGCGGGCTGCGCGCGCTGGCCGAGACCGAGCGCGACCCGGTGATGGTGCTCGACGCCTTCCTGGTCCGGTCGCTCTCGATCGCCGGCTACGCGCCGAGCTTCTCCGACTGCGCGGGTTGCGGAGCCATCGGCCCGCACCGGTTCTTCACCATCCCCGGCGGTGGGGCGTCCTGCGCGGACTGCCGCCCGCCCGCCTGCGCCGCCCCCGGCGCGGACACCCTCGTCCTGCTCGGGGCGCTGCTCTCCGGGGACTGGGACACTCGCCGAGGCGTCCGACGCCCGCGCTCGCGCCGGGAGGCCAGCGGCCTGGTCGCGGCGTACCTGCAGTGGCACCTGGAGCGCGGGCTGCGCTCGCTGCGGCACGTCGAGCGAGACACTGCCGACGCCCCACACCGCATGAGTAAGCGCCAGTACGCGGCCCCGCCGCCGCATCCCTCCGGTGCGCGCCCGCCGAAGCTCCCGGCCGAGCTGATCCCGCGCCACGTCGCGATCGTGATGGACGGCAACGGCCGCTGGGCGAAGTCGCGCGGCCTGGCCCGGACCAAGGGCCACGAGGCCGGCGAGGCCGCGCTGCTGGACGTCATCTGCGGGGCGATCGAGATCGGCGTGCAGTGCGTCTCGGCCTACGCCTTCTCCACCGAGAACTGGAAGCGCACCCCGGACGAGGTCCGGTTCCTGATGGGCTTCAACCGCGACGTCATCCACCGCCGCCGCGACGAACTCGACGCGATGGGCGTGCGGGTGCGCTGGGCCGGCCGCCGTCCGAAGCTGTGGCGCTCGGTGATCTCCGAGCTGGAGGACGCCGAGGCAGCGCGACCCTGCACAACGACAAGATCACCCTGCAGTTCTGCGTGAACTACGGCGGCCGCGCCGAGATCGTCGACGCGGTGCGGGCGCTGGCCGCCGACGTCGCGGCCGGGCAAGGTCAAGCCGGACAAGGTCACCGAGGCCAGCTTCGCCCGCTACCTCGACGAGCCGGACCTGCCCGACGTCGACCTGTTCGTGCGCAGCTCGGGGGAGCAGCGCACCTCGAACTTCCTGCTCTGGCAGAGCGCCTACGCCGAGCTGGTGTTCCTCGACACCCTCTGGCCGGACTTCGACCGCCGCCACCTCTGGCACGCGATCGAGCTCTACGCCTCCCGCGACCGCCGCTACGGCGGCGCCGTGCCCAATCCGCCGCCGAGCTAGGAAATCGCCTTCCCGGAAAGTCGGTTGTTTGGATCGCCCCGACCGGGATAGAATGTCAACCATGTTGGTCGACATTCAGTGGCGGGGCGATACGCACACGGCGTACAAGCTCTCCCTGATCGGGATGCACAAGCACGTCGTATCCGACGTGTTCTGTCGCGCGCTCTGAGCTTCCTGCTCGCGCACCCCCGACCACTCCCTCGAAACGGAATCCCGCCATGCGCACGCTCATCCGGCCCAGACACCGCCGCAGCCAGGACCAGCCGCTGCCCGCCCGCGTCGACTACCGCGTCGGCCCCTTCATCCGCTGGAGCGCCACCCTCACGTCGCCGGCCGGCGAGTTCGCCGAACGCATCGTGTGGGCCGAGGACGCCGAGGGCATCTACCTCGCCGCGCTCACGGCCCTGGACGCGCTGCGCCGGGAGACCGGCCGCCTGATCGAGGCGGAGCACGTCCTGCACGAGGACCTGGTCCCCGCGTAGGCATGATTCAGGCTGAGTGAGGCTGGCCTATGTCGCCCCGAACCGCCTGACGCGCCGTCAGCTCAACCCTTGCCCACGAGAGCGCACATCCGCAGGGCGTACTCGCGGGTACCGCCTGCGCAACTGCGCTCTCGGAAGCAAAAGGCGGCGCGTCACTCGAGGCCGATGACCCGCCGGCCGGCGAACAGGATCAGCTTGTCCTGGGTGCTGGCGCCGGCCGGCGCCGGGATCTCCGCGGCGAATCCGCCGGGGGCGCGGATGGCGTCGCCGAAGCTCTGCAGCAGCGCCATGGCGTGGTCGACGCCCGCCGCGTCCAGGGTGTCCTCGAGCCCGGCGGCCTGGCACAGGTCCCAGGTGTGGATGAGCGTGTCGGCGCACAGCAGGCCACCGACGAGGTTGGCGAATTCGGTCTCGTTGCCGAAGAAGCGCACCGGCCGCAGCGCCAGTTCGTCCTCGGCCAGCGCCTTCTCGACCTCGGCCCGGATCGACCGGTACGCCTCGACGACGTCGTCGCGGTCGCCGACCTTGTCGACCGGCTCGTCGGTGAGGGTGGCCAGCACCTGGCGGTGGGTGTCGACCACGTGGGCCGTCAGGTCGCGGCAGTTCCAGTCCGGGCACGGGGTCATCGAGTTCCAGTCCAGCGTGCGGACCCTGCCCAGGCGGACATCGAGGTCGGCAGCGATCCGGCCGTAGCGGGCGCGGATCTCGTCGAGGTCGGGGAGTTCGTCAGGGGAGCTCATGCGGCCGAGATTACCCAGCGGGGAAATCAGCCGGGAGAGCAGTCGGCGCAGCGGCCGAAGATCTCGACCGTGTGGCTGACCTCGGTGAAGCCGTGCTCGGCGGCGACCTTGTCCGCCCACCGTTCGACGGCCGGGCCCTCGACCTCGACGGTGCGACCGCAGATCCGGCAGACCAGGTGGTGGTGGTGCCCACCGCTGCAGCGGCGGTAGATCGACTCCCCGTCGCCGGTGCGCAGCACGTCGACCTCGCCGGACTCGGCGAGGGTCTGCAGTGTCCGGTAGACCGTGGTCAGGCCGACGTTCTCGCCGCGCTGCTTGAGCAGGTCGTGCAGTTCCTGGGCGCTGCGGAAATCGGAGACGGCGTCCAGCGCCGCAGCGACCGCGGCCCGCTGCCGCGTCGCGCGTTGCGGACGGACGGTCACGGGCTCTCCGTTCATACGTTCAGACCGTTACACATTCGAGCACGGCTACGACGACCACCGCGAGCAGCGCGGCCACCCGCAGCACCCGGCCCGCCGTGGGGAGCATCGGCCAGAACGCCGCCAGCAGCCACCCGAGCAGGCCCACCACCAGAACCAGCAGCACCAGGCCGAGAATTCCGCCGGCGATCAGGCCGCCCACCACGCCGATCGCGACGAAGGCGGGCAGCACGATCTTGGGCAGCCGGCCCATCCAGGCCAGGCCGGGCGCGGTTCGCACGGCGACCTTGTTCGCGACCGCTTCGACCGGGACGTTCTGGCGCACCCGCGGGTGCGGGGTCCGGGGCGTGGGACGCCCACCGCGGGGCGCGCCGGGACGCTGGTTGCGGGAGCGTGATTTCGCGGCCATCCGCCCATCCTGCCAAGGTGTGCGCGTGTTGCTGGTCGCCCGGGTGCCCGGGGTCACGGATCCGGAGGCCTTCCAGGCTGACGCGGAGGCCGCCCTGGCCGCGCTCGCCACCCGCCCGGGCTGGGTCTGCGGTCGGGTCGGGCGGGCCGTCGACGACCCCGACTGCTGGGTGCTGGTGTGCGAGTGGGAGGACGTCGGCAGCGGCCGGCGCGGCCTGACCACCGGTGCGGTGCGGATCGCGATCATGCCGCTGATGGCCCGCCTGCCCAACGAACCCGGCACCTTCGAGATCGTCTCCCGCACGCTGATCAAACTCTCCTCGTTCGGGGTCCGTTCGACCGGTGTTCGGGGCGCCGTTGCGCGAGTAGTCTTGCGCGTTCCGACTTCGTTCGTTGTGGGGTTCTCGCGTTGCCTGTTGACCGGATCGACGCGATCGTCAATCTCTGCCGGCGGCGGGGTCTGGTGTTCCCGTCGAGTGAGATCTACGGCGGCACCCGGTCCAGCTGGGACTACGGGCCGCTGGGCGTGGAGCTGAAGGAGAACATCAAGCGGCAGTGGTGGAAGGCGTGCGTCCAGAGCCGCGACGACGTGGTCGGCCTGGACTCCGCGATCATCCTGGCCACCGATGTCTGGAAGGCCTCCGGTCACCTGGAGTCCTTCGTCGATCCGCTCACCGAGTGCCAGGTCTGCCACAAGCGCTGGCGGGTCGACCAGCTCACCGAGGACCACGGCGATCGCGCACTGGCCGACCTGCCGTGCCCGGGCTGCGACAGCAAGGGCGCCTTCACCGAGCCGAAGATGTTCGACGGCCTGCTGCGCACGCACCTCGGCCCGGTGGAGGGCCCGGAGGGCGAGCACTACCTGCGTCCGGAGACCGCGCAGGGGATCTTCGTCAACTTCGCCAACGTGATCGCCTCGGCCCGCCGCCGTCCGCCGTTCGGCATCGGGCAGGTCGGCAAGTCGTTCCGCAACGAGATCACCCCGGGCAACTTCATCTTCCGCACGCGCGAGTTCGAGCAGATGGAGCTGGAGTTCTTCGTCGCGCCCGGCACCGACGAGACCTGGCACGAGTACTGGCTGGGGGAACGCTGGAACTGGTACCTCGACCTGGGCATCCCCGAGCAGGACCTGCGTCGTTACGAGCACCCCGCGCACAAGCTCTCGCACTACTCGAAGCGGACCGTCGACATCGAGTACCGGTTCGGGTTCAGCGGCAGTAATTCCGGAGAGGGGGAGTGGGCTGAGCTGGAAGGCGTGGCGAACCGCGGCGACTACGACCTCGTCACCCACTCCAAGAACTCCGGCACCGACCTGAGCTACTACGACCAGGCCGGCGGTGAGCGCTGGACGCCGTACGTGATCGAGCCGTCGGCCGGCCTGACCCGCTGCGTGCTCGCCTTCCTGCTCGCCGCCTACTCCGAGGACACCGCCCCGAACGCGAAGGGCGTCCCGGAGAAGCGGACCGTCCTGCGGCTGGACCCGCGACTGGCCCCGGTCAAGGCGGCGGTGCTGCCGCTCTCGCGCAACCCCGAGCTGTCCCCGCAGGCCCGGGAGCTCGCGGCCGCGCTGCGCAAGCACTGGAACGTCGAGTTCGACGACGCCGGCGCGATCGGGCGGCGTTACCGGCGTCAGGACGAGATCGGTACCCCGTTCTGCATCACCCTGGACTTCGAGAGCCCGACGACGGCGCGGCCACCGTGCGGGACCGGGACTCGATGCGCCAGGAACGGGTGTCGCTGGACCGGCTGACCGGCTACCTCGCCGAACGCCTGGTGGGCTGCTGAACCACGGGTCCGCACAGAATGGGCACGTGGATCCTCTGCAGCTCGGCCGGCACCAGGTCTGGCCGCCGGTCGTGCTCGCGCCGATGGCGGGGATCACCAACCGCGCGTTCCGCCGGCTGTGCCGCGAACACGGCGCGGGTCTCTACGTCAACGAGATGATCACTGCCCGCGGCCTGGTCGAGGGGGACAAGACCTCGCGGGCCATGATCAGCTTCGACGCCGACGAGTCCCCGCGCAGCCTGCAGCTCTACGGCACCGACGCGGACTCGATCGCCGGCGCGGTCGCGCCTGGTCGTCCGGGAGAACCTGGCCGACCACATCGACCTCAACTTCGGCTGCCCGGTCCCCAAGGTCACCCGCAAGGGCGGCGGGGCCGCCCTGCCCTACAAGCGGGCCCTGTTCACCCGGATCGTCGGCGGAGCGGTCTCGGCGGCCGACGGCGCGGTGCCGGTCACGGTGAAGATGCGGATCGGGATCGACGCCGAGCACCCGACCTTCCTCGACGCCGGGCGGATCGCCGCCGCCGAGGGCGTGGCCTGGGTGGCGCTGCACGCCCGTACCGCCGCCCAGCACTACGCCGGCAACGCCCACTGGCCCGCGATCGCCGAGCTCAAGGCGCACCTGGCCGGAACCGGCGTCCCCGTGCTGGGCAACGGCGACATCTGGGAGCCGGCCGACGCCCTGCGCATGGTCGCCGAGACCGGGTGCGACGGCGTCGTCGTCGGGCGGGGCTGCCTGGGCCGGCCCTGGCTGTTCGGCAATCTCGCCGCGGCGTTCGACGGCCGGCCCGATCCGGGCAACCCCGGGCTGCGCGGCGTGGCGGCCACCCTGCGTAGGCACGCCGAACTGATGACCGACGACCTGGGGGAGTTCAAGGCCTGCCAGGAGATCCGCAAGCACATCGCCTGGTACCTCAAGGGCTTCGCGGTCGGCCCTGAGCTGCGCCGGTCGCTGGGACTGGTCGACTCCCTCGACGAGCTGAACGCCCTGCTCAACCGCTTGGACCTCGATCAGGAGTTTCCGGCGGCGAGCCTTGGTGTGCCCCGCGGACGGGCCGGGTCGCCGCGCAAGGTCGCCCTGCCCGACGGCTGGCTGGACGACGCCGGGGATGCCGTCGTGGATGACGAGGACGCCGGTCTGGCGGCGCTGTCCGGGGGCTGAACGGCGTCTGACCCGCGGTCATGATCACGCCCAAGATCACGAAGTGTTACGAGGGTGAGACGGACGACGCAGGGGGTCAGATAGGACATTCGGGGTACTACGAGGAAGAATCAGGTCTCAATCAGAGCCGCGCAGGGTCGCGTGGACTGGCCCGTCCCGGCGATTTGCCGCCGAGAGAGCGAGAACTCATGGCGCCCGAAGATCCCGTCGTCGTCATCGGCGCCGGTCCGGCCGGCCTGACCGCCGCCCTCGAGCTGGTCCGCCGCGGCCGCGCCGTGACCGTCCTGGAGGCCTCCGACCAGATCGGCGGCATTTCCCGGACCGAGGTCCGCGACGACTGGCGCTTCGACATCGGCGGCCACCGCTTCTTCACCAAGGTCCCCGAGGTGGAGAAGTTCTGGCACGAGGTCCTCCCGGACGAGGACTTCCTGCAGCGCCCGCGGATGAGCCGCATCTCCTACCAGGGCAAGCTCTACGACTACCCGCTCAAGGCCGGCAACGCGCTGAAGAACCTCGGCATCATCGAGGCGGTCCGCTGCGTGCTGTCCTACGTCTGGGTGCGGATCAAGCCGCCGAAGGACCAGACCAACTTCGAGGGCTGGGTCGCCGCGCGCTTCGGCTGGCGGCTGTACAACATCTTCTTCAAGACCTACACCGAGAAGCTCTGGGGCATCCCCGGTGACCAGATCCAGGCCGACTGGGCCGCGCAGCGGATCAAGAACCTCTCGCTGTTCAGCGCGATCAAGAACGCGATCTTCCAGCCCAAGGGCCAGACCGAGATCACCACGCTGATCGACACGTTCCAGTACCCCAAGTACGGCCCCGGAATGATGTGGGAGAAGTGCCGCGACCTCGTGGTCGAGGGCGGCGGCCAGGTCGTCATGAACTCCCCGGTGGTCGCACTGCACCGCGACGGCAACCGCGTGAACGCCCTCACCGTCCTGCAGAACGGTGCAGAGAAGCTGATCAAGTGCAGCGACGTCATCTCTTCGATGCCGCTGCAGCACCTGGTGCAGGCGATGGACCCGAAGGCCCCGCACGAGGTCATCGAGGCCGCCGAGGGGCTGGGCTACCGCGACTTCCTCACCGTCGCCCTCGTGGTGCCGGAGGAGGACGGGTTCCCGGACAACTGGATCTACATCCACACCCCCGGCGTCAAGGTCGGCCGGATCCAGAACTACGGGTCGTGGTCGCCGTACCTGGTCAAGGACGGGCTGACCTGTCTGGGCCTGGAGTACTTCGTCAACGAGGGCGACGGCACCTGGACCTCGACCGATGAGGACCTGGTCGCGCTGGCCAAGAAGGAGCTGGCCCAGCTCGGGCTGGTCAAGACCGAGCGGATGCAGGCCGGCTACGTGGTGCGGGTGCCCAAGGCGTACCCGATCTACGACGAGGGCTACGACAAGAAGGTCGACGTGATCCGGCACTGGATCGCGGCGGAGACCGTCAACGTCCAGGCCACCGGGCGCAACGGCATGCACCGCTACAACAACCAGGACCACTCGATGGTCACCGCCATGTACGCGGTCGACAACATCTGCGCCCCCTCTGATGAACCCTGGCCGCGTGACCTCTGGACGGTCAACGTCGAGGAGGAGTACCACGAGGAGAAGCGCGGCGGCCCGAACGAGACCGGTGGGTCCACCGGCGCCGGCACCGGACGCTCCGCCCCGATCCTGCCCCGCAAGAACTCGTCCACGACCTCCTGACAACGCGCGAGGACCAGCCGCCCATGGTCTCCCTCCCGTCCGCCCCACCGACCCGCGCCGCCGTGCCTGCGGCCCGCGGGCGGCTGGAGCGACTGGAACCGTGGGTCCTGCCGGCCATCGCGCTGGTGGTGGCCCTCGGCGTCGCGCTCCGGCTGTGGTCGACCTCGCCGTTGTGGCTGGACGAGGCGCAGACCGTCCAGTTCGCCAGGCTCCCGCTCGCCGACCTCAATGAGGCGCTGAAGACCGACGGGGCGCCGCCGCTCTACTACGCGCTGCTGCACGGCTGGCTGGAGATGCTGGACGCCCTGGGCATCGGCGACAGCGCCTGGTCGGCCCGCTCGCTGTCGATGCTGTTCTCGCTGGCCGCGCTCCCGCTGGCCTACCTGGCCGGTCGTCGCCTGGGCGGCAGCGCCCGGCACGGTCAGATCACGCTGGTGCTCTTCGCGGCCAATCCGTGGTCGGTGCGGTACGCCGGCGAGGCCCGGATGTACTCCCTGGTCGTGCTCCTGGTCCTGCTCGGCGTGCTGGCGCTGGACTGGATGCGCCGACGGCCCGGCCCGCTGCCGGCGATCGCGCTGAGCGTCGTCACCGCGCTCCTGCTGTACACGCACTACTGGGCGATGTTCCTGCTCGTCGCCGTCGGCTCCGTTCTGCTGGTCCACGCGGTGCGCAGTCCCGAACGGCGGCGCACGGCGCGCCTGGCGCTGATCGGGATGGCCGTCGGCGGACTGCTGTTCCTGCCGTGGGTGCCGACGCTGCTCTACCAGTCCGACCACACCGGGGCGCCCTGGGCGTCCCGGCCCGACCTGGGCTCGATCGCCGCGCTGCCCGCCGACTGGTCCGGCGGCGAGGGCCCGGCCGGTCGCACCCTGGGCCTGCTGGTCGTCCCGCTGATCCTGCTCGCCGTCTTCGCCCGCCGCCGGCCCGGCTCCTCCCTGGTGCTCGGCGCCCGACCGGAGGGCATCACCGCACGGCTGGGCGTCATCACCGGCCTGACGCTGCTCATCGCGCTGGGCGTCTGCATGGCGACCGGGGGAGCGGTGGTCGGCCGCTACACCGCCGTCGTGGTGCCGATGGTGCTGCTGCTCGTCGCGTTCGGGATCCGGACCCTGCCGCCCGCGGCGGGGGCCGGCACGCTCGGCGCGGTCGTCGTGCTCGGGCTGCTCGGCAGCCTGACGATGGCGACCACCCCGCACAGCCAGGCGGGCCGGGTCGCCGACGTGATCAACGCCCAGGGCAAGGCCGGCGACCTCGTCGTGTACTGCCCGGACCAACTCGCCCCGGGCGTCGAGGCCGAGCTGACCGTCACCGGGCTGAACACGCTGACCATGCCGCCGCAGGCGAACCCGCTGGTCGTCGACTGGACCGACTACGAGGCGAACATCGACGCACTCAAGCCCAAGGTGCTCGCGGACGGGATCGCGGACTATGCCCGGTCGAGTCCGGAACGTGACCGTCTGGTTCGTCTCGGGCACCGGCTACCGGACCCACACCCAGCTCTGCCCCGCGCTGCACAACCGCCTGGTCGACGAGCTGGGCATCCCGGCCCAGGTGTTGACCCGGGAGGGCCGCGGGTACGAGAAGGCGGCGCTGGAGCGCTTCCCGCGCTGACCGCCCGGGCAGCGCAAAGGCCCGCTCCGACAAGCGGAGCGGGCCTTCGTTCAGCTGCGTCAGCGGCTGGTCACCGGCTGGGCGGCTCTGCCTCGAACTCGTCCCGGCAGGCCGGGCAGGTCGCGTACGACACCCGGCCGTCCAGCGCCGGGAATCGCTCCCAGTTCTGATCGACCGGGAGCTTGCAGAGCGTCTTGCCCTTGCCGGGGTTGTACAGGTGCTCCGGCGGTAACGGGACCCGCGAGAGCGAGGGCGAGCTCCGGAACCGGGGCAGCGCGTCGCCGACCCGGTCCGTACCCTCGCGGGCGACGACCACGAATTCGAGTCGCATCATCGCGCCCTTCCGGTTGTTGGTGCCGGACCTAGATGGGGCGAACGTTCTCCGCCTGCAGGCCCTTCTGGCCCTGGGTGATGTCGAACTCGACCTTCTGGTTCTCGTCGAGCGAGCGGTAACCCTGGGTCTGGATCGACGAGTGGTGGACGAAGACGTCCTCGTGGCCCTCGACGGCGATGAAGCCGAAGCCCTTCTCGCTGTTGAACCACTTCACGGTGCCTTGAGTCATGTGTTCCTCGTTCTCGAATCCGCATTTCCGACGTGTCATCGATTGCACCGGACGAATTCCGGGCCGGACGACGTCGTGATCAATGCGGGGACGCCCGGCAATTCACAATCCGCGGACGTCTGAGGAGACCGAGCGAGGACCTGCACACCTGCAACAGGCTCAAGTTACCACGTAAGGGGTGCCCGGACGGCTGCTCGTCATGGGGCAGCCACCGGGCCTCGGTAGGCTCCGAGGTTGATGCAGTGACTAAATGAGGGAGCTTGGGGCGTGCCGAAGTTCGTCTACGACTTCACCGAGGGTGACCGGAACCAGAAGGATCTCCTGGGCGGCAAGGGAGCCAACCTGGCCGAGATGACCAACCTCGGGCTGCCGGTACCGCCTGGCTTCACCATCACCACCGAGGCCTGCAAGGCCTATCTGGCGACCGGGTCCGCACCGACCGAGCTGAAGGACCAGGTCACCGACAAGCTCGCCTGGCTGGAGGCCCAGTTCGGCAAGAAGCTCGGCCAGGCCGACGACCCGCTGCTGGTCTCGGTGCGCTCGGGCGCCAAGTTCTCCATGCCCGGGATGATGGAGACCGTCCTCAACATCGGGCTCAACGACGCCTCGGTCGAGGGCATGGCCAAGCAGGCCGGAAACGACCGCTTCGCCTGGGACTCCTACCGCCGCCTGCTGCAGATGTTCGGCAAGACGGTCAAGCACATCGAGGGCGAGCACTTCGAGGACGCGATCGACGCGGCCAAGAAGGCGAAGAACACCACCGCGGACCTCGACCTGGACGCCGACGACCTGCGCGGCCTGGTGGAGACCTTCAAGGCGATCATCAAGCAGCACACCGGCAGCGACTTCCCGCAGGACCCGCGCGCCCAGCTCGACGCGGCCGTCTACGCGGTCTTCAACTCCTGGAACGCGCCGCGCGCGATCCTCTACCGCCGCCAGGAGCGCATCCCGGCCGACCTCGGCACCGCGGTCAATGTGCAGTCGATGGTGTTCGGCAACCTCGGCATGGATTCCGGCACCGGCGTCTGCTTCACCCGCGACCCGGGCACCGGCCAGATCGGCCTCTACGGGGACTACCTGGAGAACGCGCAGGGCGAGGACGTCGTCGCCGGCATCCGCAACACCCTGCCGTTGCAGGATCTCGAGCAGATCGACAAGGCCGCGTTCGACAAGCTCATCGCGATCATGAGCCAGCTCGAGACGCACTACAAGGACCTGTGCGACATCGAGTTCACCATCGAGCGCGGCAAGCTGTGGATGCTGCAGACCCGCGTCGGCAAGCGCACCGCGGGCGCCGCGTTCCGCATCGCCACCCAGCTGATCGACGAGGGCCTGATCGATCTCGACGAGGCCCTGCAGCGCGTCACCGGTGAGCAGCTGACCCAGCTGATGTTCCCGAAGTTCGACACCGCGTCGAACCCGACCCGCATCACCAAGGGCATGAACGCCTCGCCCGGTGCCGCGGTCGGGCGGGCCGTGTTCTCCTCGGAGGAGGCGGTGGCCTGGGCCGAGCGCGGCGAGGCCGTGATCCTCGTGCGTCGCGAGACGAACCCCGACGACCTCTCCGGCATGATCGCGGCCGACGGCATCCTGACCTCGCGCGGTGGCAAGACCTCGCACGCGGCCGTCGTCGCGCGCGGCATGGGCAAGACCTGCGTGTGCGGCGCCGAGGAACTCGTGGTCGACACCAAGGCCAGGACGATCACGGCCCCCGGCGGCGTCGTCATTCACGAGGGCGACGTGCTCTCGATCGACGGCTCGTCCGGCGCGGTCTACCTCGGCGAGGTGCCGGTGCAGCCGTCGCCGGTCGTGCAGTACTTCGAGGGCAACCTCGCCCCGGACGCCGCCGACGCCGACGACCTCGTGAAGGCCGTGCACCGGCTGATCACGCACGCCGATGCCTGCCGCACGATGCGGGTCCGCACCAACGCCGACACTCCCGAGGACTCCGCGCGGGCCCGGCGGATGGGCGCGCAGGGCATCGGGCTGTGCCGCACCGAGCACATGTTCCTCGGCGACCGGGCGATCCAGGTCGAGAAGCTGATCCTGGCCAACTCCGACACCGAGCGCCTGGCCGCGCTGGCGGCCCTCGAGCCGCTGCAGAAGCAGGACTTCGTCGAGATCTTCGAGGCGATGGACGGGCTGCCGGTCACGGTGCGCCTGATCGACCCGCCCCTGCACGAGTTCCTGCCCGACCTCACCGACCTCGCCGTCAAGGTCGCGGTCGCCGAGGCGCTGGGCCAGGACCCGGGCCACGACAAGGAACTGCTCGCCGCGGTCAACCGGCTGCACGAGTCGAACCCGATGCTCGGCCTGCGCGGGGTGCGTCTGGGCGTCGTCATCCCGGGTCTGTTCGGCATGCAGGTGCGCGCGATCGCCGAGGCCACGGCCGAGCGGATCAAGGCCGGCGGCGACCCGCAGCCCGAGGTGATGATTCCGCTGGTCGGCGCGGTGCAGGAGCTCGAGCTCATGCGCGAGGAGTCCGAGAACGTCATCGCCGGGGTCTCGGCGCAGACCGGCGTGGACCTCTCCTTCATCCCGATCGGCACGATGATCGAGTTGCCGCGCGCCGCTGTGACGGCGGGTCAGATCGCCGAGGCCGCGGACTTCTTCTCCTACGGCACCAACGACCTCACCCAGACGACGTGGGGCTTCTCGCGCGACGACGTCGAGGCCGCGTTCTTCACCCAGTACCTGGAGAAGGGCATCTTCGGCGTCTCGCCGTTCGAGTCCCTCGACCGCGAGGGTGTCGGCCGGCTGGTGCGGATCGCCTCCGAGGAGGGCCGGGCGGCCAAGCCCGACCTCAAGCTCGGCGTCTGCGGCGAGCACGGCGGCGACCCGGACTCGATCCACTTCTTCCACGAGGTCGGGCTGAACTACGTCTCCTGCTCGCCGTTCCGGGTTCCGGTCGCGCGCCTGGAAGCCGGCCGCGCCGCCTCGGGCGCCACCGGTTCCGACTCCCGCTGAACCACTCTCGCTGAACCAGGTTCTCCGCTCATTACTGAGCGGAGCGTTCCTCTAATACCCGCGCACCAGCTTCGGGCCCTTTCGGGCGGAAACTGGTCGCGGGCGTATTAGAGAGGTCGCCGAGCGCCGCTTGAAGGGTGGACGGCGTACGGAGAGCGAGGGGTACCCCGAGGGCTACGGCGACGCCGACGCCGAGCGCTGGGTGGCCGAGCCGCCGAAGTCGACGGGGCGGACCGCGTTCGCGCGCGACCGGGCCCGGGTGCTGCACTCTGTCGGCGTTGCGTCGGCTGGCGGCCAAGACCCAGGTGGTCGCGCCCGGCACCGACGACTTCGCGCGCAACCGGCTGACGCACTCGCTCGAGGTCGGCCAGATCGGCCGGGAGCTCGGATCGTGGCTGGGCGCCGACGCCGACCTGGTCGAGACCGCCTGCCTGGCGCACGACCTCGGGCACCCGCCGTTCGGGCACAACGGCGAGGACGCGCTCGACACCGCCGCCTTCGCCTGCGGCGGCTTCGAGGGCAACGCGCAGACGCTGCGGGTGCTGACCCGGCTCGAGGGCAAGACCTTCGACCCCGACGGGCCCCGCAGCGTCGGGCTGAACCTGACCCGGGCCGCACTGGACGCCACCGTGAAGTACCCGTGGCCGCGACGGGACGGCGTGCGCAAGTTCGGGCACTACCCGGACGACGCCGAGGTCTACGCCTGGCTGCGCGGCGGCGCGCGGTCCGGGGCGCGGTGCCTGGAGGCGCAGGTGATGGACTTCGCCGACGACGTCGCCTACTCCGTGCACGACGTCGAGGACGGCATCCAGGCCGGGATGATCGACCTGGGCGCGCTGGCGTCCTCCGGCGGAGCGGGCCGACCTCGCTGCGCTGGCCCGCAAGACCTACCTGCCGGACCTGGAGGCCGCGGAGCTGGACGACGCGGCCGCCGATCTGACCGGGCTGCCCTGGTGGCCGCAGCAGCCCGGACCGGACCCGGCACGGGATGAGCGTGCTGAAGAACATGACCAGCCAGCTGATCAGCCGGTTCTGCCTGGCCGCGCAGTCCGCGACCCGCGCGCACCACGGCGTCGGCCCGCTGACCCGCTACGCCGCCGACCTGGCCGTGCCGCGCGAGACCCAGGTGGAGATCGCGCTGCTCAAGGCCGTCGCCGCCCGCTACGTCATGCACACCGAGGCCCGGGAGCTGCTCCAGGCCCAGGAGCGGGCGGTCATCGCCGAGCTCGTCGACGCCTTCGAGGGCGGCGCCCCGAACACCCTGGACCCGGCCTTTGCCGTCGACTTCGCCGAGGCGCCCGACGACCCGGGTCGCCGCCGGGTCGTGCTGGACCAGATCGCCTCGTTGTCGGACATCTCGGCGATCGCGCTGCACGCCCGACTCGTCCGGGGATGATCACGCCCCGTCGCCCAGGGACACCTCGTTCGGCGTAATCGTGCCGTGGGCCCGGTCACCACCACAGGTGCCGATGACATCGCGGGCAACCCGGTGTGGTCGCCGGACAGCACCCGGCTCGTCTACACCCGCCAGGAGGGAGGAATCTCCGACGACGAGCGCGCAGCCTGCGAATCGTCCGCGTCAACGACCCTGCGCACAACGAGGTCACGCTCGTCCAGGGGCCCGCCTTCGCGACCTCGTGGCGGGCCGGCTCGCCGCCGGTCGCGGCGGTCGGCAACCCGTGCGTCGTCGGCTCGCCGGCTCCGGCGGGTTACAACCTGATCGAGGGCACCAAGGGCGACAACAAGCTCGTCGGTACCCCGGGCAAGGACCTGATCCGCGGCAACGGCGGCAAGGACCGGATCTTCGGCAAGGCCGGCGAGGACATCCTCTGTGGCAACGCCGGTGCGGACCGGATCGAGGGCGGCAAGGGCGAGGACCTGATCCGCGGCGGCGACGGACCCGACTCGCTGTTCGGCGGCCTCGGCGGTGACTCGCTCTTCGGCGAGTACGGCAATGACTTCCTGCGCGGCGGCTCGGGCGCGGACAGCCTGAACGGCGGCAAGGGGCGGGACCAACTGTCCGGTGGCGCCGGTAAGGACCACCTCGACGGTGGCCGCGGTTTCGACATCGGTGTCGGCGGGGCCAAGAAGGACGGGTTCGACCGGGTCGAGGACCGGACCCAGTAACGCAGCAGTACCGAAGACCGCGACATCCGAAGGGGAGCGTCCGCGGGGGACGCTCCCCTTCGGGCGTTCCGGGGCGAGCTAGCCTCGCGGGGTGCTCGCCGCCGTCGTCTGCCCGCATCCGCCGCTGCTGATCCCCGAGGTCGCGGCCGGGGCGGCCGGGGAGCTGGACGAGCTGCGCGCCGCCTGCGACGCGGCCCTGAAGGCGGGCTTGGCCACCGGGCCGGAGCGGGTCGTCCTGGTCGGGGCCGGCCGGTACACCCATCCCTGGCCGGCCGACGCCGCCGACGTGCTCGCCGACTTCGGGATGGCGAAGCCCGCCGGTGACCTGCCGCTGTCGCTGACCGTCGGTCGCTGGCTGCTCGATCGCGCCGGCTGGGACGGGCCGCGCGAGCTGCACTCGGTCGCCGCCGGGGCCGACGCCGGCGGAGTGCGCCGCGCTGGGTGCGCAGCTCGCGGCCGGACCACCCGCTCTGCTGCTCGTGCTCGGCGACGCCAGCGCGCGCCGCACGGTCGGGGCCCCGGGCCATCTGGACGAGCGCGCCGAGCCCTTCGACGCGGACGTGGCCGCCGCCCTGGCCAAGGCGGACGCCGAGGCGCTGCTGCAACCTGGACGCGGCACTCGCGTCAGACCTGCTCGTCGCTGGCCGCCCCGCCTGGCAGGTGCTCGCCGGCGCAGTCCAGGCCGCGGGCGGTTCCTGGGCCGGCACCCTGCACCACGACACGGCGCCCTACGGCGTGGGCTATCTCGTCGCGTCCTGGCTGCGCGCCTGAGGACATCCCCTCGAAATTTCCGGTGCGGCCCCCGTCGGAGTTTCCTCGCGAGCGACGACGATGAGGATGTGAGCGCACAACCGGCGTCAGCAGCCGCCCAGGAGGACCTCCTGGCGCTGTACGACGTCGCGCTGCCGCAGGTGTACGGCTACCTGCTGCGCCGGTGCAGCAGCCAAAGCCGGTGGCGGAGGACCTGACGGCGGAGACCTTCCTGGCCGCGGTGGACGCCGTCCGCAAGCCGGACCCGCCGCCGATGGACGTCGCGTGGCTGATCGGCGTTGCCCGGCACAAGCTCGTCGACCACTGGCGACGCCTGGCCCGGGAGGAACGCAACCTGCGTGCGGTCGACGCGCCGGCCGAGGCCGAGGACCCGTGGGACGAGACGCTCGACGCCCTCGTCGCCCAATCCGTGCTGGACCAGCTCGGGCCGCACCACCGCGCGGCGCTGACGTTGCGCTACCTCGATGATCTGACGGTGCCTCAGGTAGCGGCCGCGATGGGCCGCACCCTGCACGCCACCGAGGCCCTGCTGGTTCGGGCCCGCTCCGCTTTCCGTCATGCCTACGAGACCGGGAAGGAGGTCGACCATGGCTGACCCGTTGGAGGTCCTGCGTACCCCGGACACCCCGGTCGATCCGGACCCGGAGTTCACCGCGCGCCTGCGCGCCCGCCTGGCGCGCGCCCTGACCGCACCTGAAGGAGTCGTCATGAGCACCCCGACCCTCGCCCCCGATCGAGAGCAAGTCCCGGTGACCGCCACCGCACCGACCGCGCCGAACACCGCCCTGACCCCGTACCTGTCCGTGGCCGACGCCCGCGCCGCGATCGCCTGGTACACCGACGTCTTCGCCGGCGTGCTCGTCGACGAGCCCTACGAGATGCCCGACGGACGGATCGGGCACGCCGAGCTCCGGGTCGCCGGCGCCCGGCTGTACCTGGCCGACGAGTTCCCCGACATGAACCTGCAGGCGCCGGCCGGCGGCCCAACCTCGGTCACGCTGCACCTCGCGGTCGCCGATGTGGACGCCCTCGTCGAAGTCGCCCGCGCGGCCGGCGCCGAGGTCGAGCGCGAGCCCGCCGACTACCCGTACGGCCGCAACGGCGCGGTGCGCGACCCGTTCGGACACCGGTGGCTTCTGGACCAGCAGGTCTCGGTGCCTGCCGAGGGCGACGGCGACGTCGGCTACTACTCGCTGTGGGTGCCGGACCTGGACCGGGCGGCGGCGTTCTACGGCAGCGTGCTGGGCTGGACCTACGCCGAGCGCAGCCCGTCCGCGCGGATGATCGAGGGCCCGACCTCGCGGGCGCTGGTCGCGCTCGACGCGCCGAACGCCGAGTTCTGGCCGGACCCGCGACCGGGGGTTTTCGTCTCACGGGCCGTGGCCGACATCGACGCCGCGGTCGCGCGGGTGCGCGCGGCCGGTGGCCGGTCGACCGACCCGCAGGACACCCCGTACGGGCGCAGCGCGGACTGCGTCGACGACCAGGGTCTGCCGTTCTCGCTGCACCAGCGCGAGCCGGGTACCCCCCGGCCGTCCATCAACGGTGACGGTCCTGGCGACGTTGCCTACCTGACGCTGATGACGTCCGACGCGGAACGGACGAAGGCCTTCCACGCGGCGGTGTTCGGGTGGACGTTCACCCCCGGCCGGGTCGACGACGGTTGGGGCGCGACGGAGCCGATGCCGATGACCGGCCTGTGGGGCGGACACGAGCGCACCGAGCTGATCCCGATGTACCGCGTCGACGACATCGCCGCAGCGGTGGAGCGCGTCCGCGCCGCCGGTGGCACATCGACCGAGCCGGAGCAGGCGGCGTACGGCATCAACGCCGAATGCACCGACGATCAGGGGCTGCGGTTCTACCTCGGCCAGCTCTGAGGCCAGCCCAGAGCCTGCAGACCGGGAACGGGCCGGTTCTGACCCGACGGTGTCGGTCAGAACCGGCCCTGGTTCGTGCGGGCTGCGATCAGCCCATCGGGGGCCCGGGCGGGGGCGTCGTCGGCTGCGGAGGCTCCGCGGGGCCGGTCGCCATCGGCGGCGCGGGATTGCCGTCGTCCTTGCCCTCGGCCTTGTCGAGGCCTTCCTTGGCCTTCGCGAGGCCCTTGTCGATCTTGTCCTCGTGCTTGCCGCCGGTCTTCTGGTTCACCATGTCGCCGGCCTTCTCCAGCCCGGACTCGATCTTGTCGCGGTTGTCCGTGACCATGTCCTTCGCCTTGTTCTTCAGCTCGTCGAGCTTGCCCATAACGCCTCCCGATCAGTTTCGGTACCTGAACCCCTTCCCCGTCCCGGGCGGGGAAACCCGGGTGTGACGCCTGGGACACTGTCGGCGTGTCGGGAACTTCTGCACCGCTCGTGGTCGCCGTCGTCGGTCCCACCGCGACCGGCAAGTCCGCGCTCGGTATCGAACTGGCCCGCCGGCTCGGAGGCGAGGTGGTGAACGCCGACTCCATGCAGCTCTACCGGGGCATGGACATCGGAACGGCCAAGCTCACACCGGCCGAGCGCGGCGGGATCCCGCACCACCTGCTCGACCTCTGGGAGGTCACCGAGCCCGCGGCGGTGGCGGTCTACCAGCGCCTGGCCCGCGGTGTGGTCGACGAGCTGCTGGCGGCCGGCCAGTCGGCCGTGCTGGTCGGTGGCTCCGGCCTGTACGTGCGCGCGGTGCTCGACGACCTGGACTTCCCGGGCACCGAACCGGCGATCCGGGCCCGGCTGGAGGCCGAGGTCGAGCAGGTCGGCCCGCACGCCCTGCATGCCCGGCTCGCCGAACTCGATCCGGTCGCCGCCGAGCGCATCCTGCCCGGCAACGGGCGGCGCATCGTGCGGGCGCTGGAGGTCATCGAGATCACCGGGCGCCCATTCGTCGCGGCGCTGCCCGAGCCCCGCTATCTGCGCCCCGCGGTCCAGATCGGCCTGGGCGCCGAACGCGAAACGCTCGATCGGCGTCTGGACGAGCGGGTGGACGCGATGTGGGCGGCCGGCCTGGTCGACGAGGTCCGCGGGCTCGTGCCGCGCGGGCTGCGTGAAGGCCGGACCGCGGGCAAGGCGCTGGGCTATGCCCAGGTGCTGCAGTTCCTCGACGGCGACCTCGACGAGGAGGCCGCTCGGGAGGACACCAAGCGCGCCACCCGCAAGTTCGCCCGGCGCCAGATGACCTGGTTCGGTCGGGACGCGCGCGTGCACTGGCTGCCTGCCGACCACCCGCGGACCTGCTCGACGCGGCCCTCGCCGCGCTTGCCGCCCCGTCGGCGGCGGGCACGGATCGCGCCGGATCCGTACCCTGAGAGCTGTGACACCGACTGCGGCCCGGTTGCGTTTCGTCAAGGGACACGGCACGGAGAACGACTTCGTGCTGATTCCCGACCTCGACGGCGCGCTGAACCTGGACGCCGCGACGGTCGCCGCGCATCTGCAACCGGCGGGCCGGGATCGGCGGCGACGGCATCCTGCGCCTGGTCCCGGTCGACCTGGAGCCCGACGCCGAACTCTTCCGTGGTCAGGCCGACTGGTTCATGGACTACCGCAACGCCGACGGCTCGATCGCCCAGATGTGCGGCAACGGGATCCGCGTCTTCGCGCGCTACCTGGTCGACTCCGGACTGCAGGCGCCGGGGACGTTCCCGATCGCCACCCGCGGCGGCGTGCGCACCGTGACGTGCGAACGCACCGGCGACATCACCGTCGACATGGGCGAGTACGCGCTGCCCGACCTCGGCGCGATCAGTGTCACCGTCGGACAGCGCAGCTGGCCCGCGCTCGCGGTGATGATGCCCAACCCGCACGCCGTCGTGTTCGTCGAGGACCTCGACGAGGCCGGCGATCTGCTGACGGCCCCTCAGGTGACGCCGGGCGCGTTCCCGGAGGGGGTCAACGTCGAGTTCGTGATCGTCCGCGGACCGCGCCATGTGGCGATGCGGGTGCACGAGCGCGGCTCGGGGGAGACCCGTGCCTGCGGCACCGGCGCGTGCGCGGTGATGGTCGCCGCGGCCCGTCGCGCGGGCAACGGCGCGCCCACCACCTACCGCGTCGAGCAGCCCGGTGGCCCGCTGCTGATCGCCCTGACCGCGGACGGCCGGGTCGAGATGACCGGGCCCGCCGTGCTGGTCGCCGACGGCGACTGGCTGCTCGGGCACGGAATTCGGGTCGAGTTCCGGGGTAGATCCGTGTCACGCTGAGGCCGTAGCAGCAGGAAGCAACGCAGGATCGACGACAGGGACCGTATGACGAGCAGCACCCCGCAACCGCAGTTCGACGACTTCGACGACGCCGAGCCCCTCGGCACCTCGCTCGACGAGTTCGACGACACGGACCGCGACGGTGACCAGCTCGACCTCGCCGATCGGCAGGCCCTGCGTCGCGTCCCGGGCCTGTCCACCGAACTCGACGACGTCACGATCGTCGAGTACCGGCAGCTGCGCCTCGAGCGCGTCGTCCTCGTCGGGGTCTGGACCGAGGGCACCGCGGCCGAGGCCGACAACTCGATGCTCGAACTTCGCCGGCTGGCCGAGACCGCCGGCGCCGTCGTCCTCGACGGATTCACCCAGCGCCGCGACAAGCCGGACCCGGCGACCTACGTCGGCTCGGGCAAGGCCAAGGAGCTGCGCGACGTCGATCTCCGCCGAGGGCGCGGACACCCTCATCTGCGACGGTGAACTGACGCCCAGTCAGCTGTCGCAAGCTCGAGGAGGTCGTCAAGGTCAAGGTGATCGACCGGACCGCGCTGATCCTCGACATCTTCGCCCAGCACGCGAAGTCCCGCGAGGGCAAGGCGCAGGTCGAGCTGGCCCAGATGTCCTACATGCTGCCGCGGCTGCGCGGCTGGGGTGCAGTCGCATGTCCCGGCAGGCCGGTGGCCGCGCCGGTGCGGGCGGCGTCGGCATCGGCGGCCGTGGTCCCGGTGAGACGAAGATCGAGACCGACCGGCGCCGGATCCGCGACAGGATGGCCAAGCTGCGCCGCGAGATCGCGGCCATGGGCACCTCGCGGGCGACCCAGCGCGGGGAGCGCCGGCGCAACGCGGTCGGCTCGGTCGCGATCGTCGGCTACACCAACGCCGGCAAGTCCTCGCTGCTGAACCGGCTCACCGGCGCGGGTGTGCTGGTGGAGAACGCGCTGTTCGCCACCCTCGACCCGACGGTGCGCCGCACGGCCACCCCGGACGGGCGCGAGTTCACCCTCACCGACACCGTCGGCTTCGTCCGGCACCTGCCGCACCAGCTGGTCGAGGCGTTCCGCTCGACGCTGGAGGAGATCTCCGACGCCGACCTGATCCTGCACGTCGTCGACGGCTCGGACCCGGAGCCGGAGTCGCAGCTGACCGCGGTGCGCGCCGTGCTGGCCGAGATCGACGCCCGGGACGTGCCCGAGATCGTCGTCATCAACAAGGCCGACGCCGCCGACCCGTACGTGCTCGAGCGCCTGGTCCGCCGGGAGCCGACCGCCGTGGTGGTCTCCGCGCGAACCGGCCAAGGCATCGACAGCCTGCTCGCCGCGGTGGCCGCCGCGATCCCGCGTCCCGAGGTCGAGGTCGGGGTCCTGCTGCCGTACGACCGCGGTGACCTGGTGGCCAAGGTGCACGAGCACGGCGACGTGCTGACCGAGGAGCACACCGAGACCGGCACCCGCCTGCGCGCCCGCGTCGGGGCGGCGCTGGCCGCCGAGCTCGCCCCGTTCGCGGCGGCCGGCTGAACCCCATCGGACGGGGCAACAAAAAAGGGAAAGAGCGGTGAGCTCCTTCCCTCTCTTCCAAGGTATAGCTCACCCGGGGGCTTGCCACAAGCCCCCGGTCGTGACGCAGACTCGCCCGCCGTAGGGGAGAACCGACGGCAGGTGGGGGTAAGCGAGTGACAGTGACGACCAGCGCGTTCAACCTTCCGGACAACCTCGCGTTCAAGGCGGACCCGGCCCTGATCGCCGAGGACGAGCGGCACTTCGCGGCGATCGCGGAGAGCCTCGACGCGTTCCATCGCCGACCTGTCCGACCGCCTGGACGTCGAACGCAAGGCGAAGGGCGGCACCGGGCAGGCGGCGCTGGACCGCGACCTGGAGATCCACCGGCTGACCGCGCGGCTGCGCACGCTGCACCGTTACGGACTCGACCTCTGCCTGGGGCACATGGTCGCGGGCGACAGCGACGGGCCCGTCTACATCGGCCGGCTCGGACTCACCGACAGCGACGGCACCCGATTGCTCGTCGACTGGCGGTCCCCGGCGGCGGAGCCGTTCTTCGGCGCGACGCACGCGAACCCGATGGGCCTGACCAGCCGTCGGCGCTACCGCTGGACCCGCGGCCGGATCACCGACTACTGGGACGAGGTCTTCACCGCGGAGGGACTGGAGTCCCGCGGTCGCGCTCGACGACCAGTCCGCGTTCATCGCCAGCCTGGGCAGCAACCGCTCGGAGCGGATGCGCGACGTGCTCGGCACCATCCAGGCCGACCAGGACGCGATCATCCGGGCCGGATCGCGGGGCGCGCTCGTCGTTGACGGCGGGCCCGGCACGGGCAAGACCGTGGTCGCACTGCACCGTTCCGCGTACCTGCTCTACTCCGACCCGCGCCTGCAGGATCAGCGCCGCGGTGGGGTGCTGTTCGTCGGACCGAGCCGGCCGTACCTGAACTACGTCGCCGACGTGCTGCCCAGCCTCGGCGAGGAGGGCGTGCGGACCTGCACGGTGCGCGATTTCGTCGACGAAGGGAACACGGCCACAGCCGAGTCCGATCCGGAGGTGAACCGGCTGAAGTCCTCGGCGCACTGGCCGCGGGCGGTGGACGCGGCGGTGCAGATCTACGAAGAAGCGCCCACCACCGGCGTGACGGTCGAGACGCCCTGGGGTGACGTCCGGCTCAGCGCGCAGGACTGGGGCGACGCGTTCGAGGCCGCCGATCCCGGCACCCCGCACAACGACGCGCGCGAGGCGATCTGGACCGAGCTCGTCACGATGATCGTCGACCGACTCCGGGACGTCCACGAGGACTCCGAGGAAGAAGGCGAAGAGGGCTTCCCCGAGAGTCAGATCCGGCGCTCCCTGGCTCAGCACGACGGACTGACGACGACGTTCAACCGGGCCTGGCCGTTGCTGGAGGCAACCGACATCGTCGCCGACCTGTGGGCCGTTCCGGCCTACCTGCGCAAGTGCGCGCCCTGGCTCGACATTGCGGAGGTGCGCCGCCTGCAGCGCCCGGAGGGCTCGCCCTGGACGGTGTCGGACCTGCCGATGTTGGACGCGGCCCGTCAGCGTCTCGGTGACCCGGAGGCGTCCCGGCGCAAGCGTCGGGCCGAGGCCGAACTTGCCGTCGAACGCGAGCAGAGGGCGGCTGGGATCGAGCGCCTGATCGAGGCCGAGGACGACATGGAGTCCCTGATGACGCAGTTCATCGGGGCCGGGGGGAAGGATCTGCTCGAGGTCCTGGTCGAGGACTCCGCCCCGGTGCCGGTGGTCGACGAGCTGGCCGGGCCGTTCGCGCACATCGTGGTCGACGAGGCCCAGGAACTCACCGACGCCGAATGGCAGATGCTGCTGCTGCGCTGCCCGTCGCGCAGTTTCACGATCGTGGGCGACCGCGCGCAGGCGCGGCACGGATTCACCGAGTCGTGGCAGGAACGGCTGAACCGCATCGGGCTGGAAAACGTCACGCTGGCCTCGTTGAGCGTCAACTACCGGACACCGACCGAGGTCATGGCCAAGGCCGAGCCGGCGATCCGCGCGGTGCTGCCCGACGCCAACGTCCCGACCTCGATCCGCAGCAGCGGGATCCCGGTGCAGTACGGCTCGCTCACCGAGCTGCCGTCGGTCATCGACACCTGGCTGGTCGCGAACGACGAGGGCGTCGCGTGCGTCATCAGCCCGGCCGGCGCCGGGGCGCCGGCGGTCGATTCGCCCCGGGTCCAGGTGCTGACCCCGGAGCTGGCCAAGGGGCTTGAGTTCGACCTCGTCGTCCTCGTCGACCCGGACGAGTTCGGCGGCGGCATCGAGGGTGCCGTGGACCGCTACGTCGCGATGACCCGCTCGACGCGGCAACTGGTCATCCTCGGGAGTTAGTGGCAGCTGGGTTGCTCCGGCGCGGGCACGTCCAGCGTCGGGTTGCGGTCGAAGAACCCGACCGGAGTCAGGCTGAAGCCGGTGTACTCCGCCGGCATGATCGGCCAGTCCTCCGGTCGGGGGACGTGGGTCAGGCCGAAGGTGTGCCAGACCACGAGGTCGGCTCCGGCGTTCTCGGGTCCGGCGAGGTCGGCGTCGCGTGCGGTCCAGGCCGGTAGCCCGGCGCCCCCGGCGTGCTGGTTGACGAAGTCGCCGGCCGGATAACGCTCCTCGCGGGCGTAGCGGGTGACCCACAGATGGCGGGTGGCAAACGCGGCGCGGGCGGCGATCGAGGAGGCGGGGTCGGCCAGCAGTGTCGGATGACCCTCGGGCTTGAGCGCGTACCCGACCGGACGCCCGAGCCGGTTGGGGCGCTCCGGGTTGACGATGTGCCACTGGCGGTTCCGGGCCGGGTCGGCGTCGCGCTGGGCCGTCCCCTCGCGGTCCAGGGTGCGCCGGTTGACGGTGAACGCGTTGCCGCGCAGGTTGTCCGGGCCCGCCGGCAGCCGCGCCACTTCGACCTCGTCGACCCGGTTGCGTTCGCCGTCGACGGTCATGTCGAGACGCGCGCAGAACAGGTGCTGGTGGTACGGCGCGCCCAGCCCGGGCGCGACCTGGGCGGAGTAGGGGTGCTCGCCGCGGTCGTGGGCGGAGGTGAACAGCACGCCGGTGGCTTTGACCTCCAAGCCGATCCGGCCGTCGAGATAGAGGTACCAGTAGAAGCCGTAGTCGTAGTTGCCGACGGTGGTGAAGAAGGAGACCACGAGACGGCGGGAGCGGCGGGCCTGGGCCGACCCGCTCCACAGGTCGGTGTGCTTCCAGAGGATCCCGAAGTCCTCCTCGTGGATGCAGATCGCGTTCGGCAGCGTCAGGGCGTGACCGGCTTCGTCGGCGATCACCGCGTCCAGGTAGGTGATGTCGCCGAGACAGTCGCAGCCGAGGCTGAGCGCGTTCGCGTAACGGCCGACCAGGTACTCGCCGGTGTCGAAGTAGTTCTGCCACGAGCGCACCGGCGAGGGGTCGGCGTAGGGCACGACCATCTCGGCGATCGAGGCCCGGTAGATCACCGGGCGGGTGACGCCGCCGTCGTCGAAGCCAATCTGATGCAGGATCAGACCTTCGCGGGCGTCGAAGCCGACCCGCAGGGACCAGCGCTCCCAGCTGAGCAGGTTGCCGTCGAGCGCCAGGCTGGAGCCCTCGGGCTGGGTGATCCGGATCGGGCGTTGGGTGGTGCGCGGCGGGCCGCTGACCTGCGGGTCGTCGTAGTTGCCGGACTCGGCCGGCACCGGCACGACGCCGGTGTCGATGACCCGGTCCACGGTGCGGTTCATGGTGTCTACGTAGGCCACGAGCCCGTCGATCGGGTGCGCCCAGGCGGAGTCGGTGGGGGACTGCTGGCGGAAGGCCAGACCGCGCAACACGCGCCGGCCCACCTCGTCGGGGTACTCGTCGAGGTAGGACCCCGCGCTCAGGGGGGCGACCCGGACCTCGGCGACTTTCAGGCCGCGCGCGCCCAGGGCGGCGAGCCAGCGCTCGTCGGTGGCCAGCAGGGTCTCGACGATCTCGAACTCCGAGTCGAGCACCGGGAGCTGGCCGGACTTCGCGGTGTCGAGTTCGGTGGCCGCGACGATCGCGCGCTCCCGCAAGGAGACGACGAGGTCGTGCGAGCTCTGGTCGGACTCCTGAAGGAGGAGCACGCGGAAGCGGCGGTCCGGCGCCTCGCTCCGAGGGGCACCGCCGGCCGGCACGTCGGCCTTGTCCGGCTCGTCGAGCCCGACGTAGACGAAGTGCGTGCCCTCGCGCACCCGGCCGGCCGCGACGAGGACCTCGCGGACCTGTTCGATCTCGGGAGCGCTCACGGCATCGAGGGGGTGCGTCATGCCACCACCCTGCGGCAGTGAGCGCGCGACATCTTGCACCCGGCGGCACAGGTCTTGGACTACGGCGAACACCTGCCGTCCGGCCCGTTTCTCACTGCGGCCCGCGGGCGTTAGGTGGCAGCGTGACGATTCGACGGAGTTTGGCGCTCGCACTGCTGACCACCGCTCTCGTGACCACCGGGACGCCGGAAGCCGCTGCTTCCGTGGCAGACGACCCAGGTCCCGGCTGTCAGTTCCTCGACCTGCCGGCCGAGCAGGGCATCATTCACGGCCGGCTCTGCCTGCCGCCGGGGAAGAAGAAGCCGACCACCGTCATGCTCGCGATGCACGGCATCACCTACACGAACTCCTACTGGAACGTCGACCTCGAGCCGGAGACCTACAACTTCGCCCAATACATGGCCGGGGCCGGCTATGCCGTGTTCTCGATCGACCGGCTCGGGCACGGCAAGAGTTCCAAGCCGCCCTCGGCGCTGGTCACCCTGGACGCGCACGCGGAGGTCGCGCACCAGCTGATCGGCAAGCTGCGGGCCGGCGAGGTCGGCGGCTCGAAGTTCGGCAAGGTGATCCTGGTCGGCTACTCCTACGGGTCGGCTACCTCGTTGCGGGAGTCCTCGAAGTACAACGACGCCGACGCGGTGATCGCGACCGCGTGGGGCAATACGTTCCAGAATCGCGCGCTGGCCCGGGTGTTCGCCACCTTCACCCCGGCGCAACTCGACCCGCGCTTCGCCGACCGCCCGATCGGCGACCTCACGCTGGGCCCGAACGGGCGCGAGCAGAACTTCTTCTACGACCTGTCCAACGTGGACCCGAAGATCCTGGAGTACGCCCGCACCGAGCTCGCGGACACCCTCAGCATGGGCGAGGCGATGAGCTTCTATCCGCGGTTCGGGGCTGTCCCGCTCGGGTACGCGCCGCGCAGCGACGAGGAGATCGAGCTCCCGCAGTCCGACAACACCGCCCGCATCGCGATCCCGACCTTCCTGATCAACGGCACCTTCGAGCTGTTCTTCTGCGGCGCGGACCAGAAGCACTGCACGTCGAGCCAGGAGCTGCAGCGCACCGAGTCCAAGTACTACTCCGCCGCCTCCTGCTTCCGCGCCGCGGTGATCCCGAACTCCGGGCACAACCTCAATCTGCAGCGCAACGCGCCGTTCGCCTTCGCGACGATCCGCATCTTCGCCGACCAGGTCCTCGGCCCCGACGGCAAGAAGGCCGAGAGCTACCGGGCCCGCTGCGGCGCCATCAGCGGCAGGAACGTCGACCCCGGCCCCGCGAAATTCGGCGCCCTCGGCGGTTAGCTGGCGGGGCCGTTGGCGCGGCGGTACTCGGTGGGTGTGATGCCGTAGGCGGTGCGGAAGATGCGGCTGAAGTAAGCCGGGTCGACCAGACCCCAGCGGGCGGCGACCGCGGACACGGGGACGGCCGCGAGGCGGGGGTCGGCGAGATCGCGGCGGCAGCGCTCGAGGCGTCGCTCGCGGATCCAGCCGCCGACGGTGGTCCCGGTGGCCTCGAAGATCTTCTGCTGGTACCGCACCGAGATGTGATGGCTGGCCGCGATCGCGGGCGGGCGCAGGTCCGGCCGGTGCAGGTTCGCCTCGATGTAGCTCTGGATCTGATGCAGGAGGGTGTTCGGGGCCACGACCCGCGCCAGCGCGGCGGCGTCGGTGCCGGCCTCGGTCAGCCCCGCGGTGACCATGTCCAGCACCGAGTTCGCCAGGTGCTGGGAGCCGGTCGGGCTCATCGGCGGGGCGGGGGAGCTCATCATCGCGCCGAGCCCGGCCAGGAACGGCGAGACGAGAGCGCCGACGCCGCCGCGGCCGGAGACCGGGATCGCCGCCACGCGTCCGAGCTTGTCAGCCGCCAGGGGCAGGGCGGTGCGCGGGCACATCACGACGAGCATCCGGAACGCGTCGTCGAAGTACAGCGAGTACGGCTCGTCGGTGATGAAGGCGGCGAAGTCACCGGGCAGCAGCAGCGCCTCCCGGCCGCACTGGCGCAGCACGCCGCGGCCGCGCAGCTGCAGCCCGACCTTGACCCAGCCCGGGTCCTGGCGCCGGATCAGCGCCCGGTCGCGGTGCACCAGTTGCGCACTGCCGCTGATGTCGGCGACCTGGACGTCTCTCAGCGCGAGATGACGCATCGTGCCTTCGAGGGCCTCGTCGGCCGAACTCAGCGGCACCGGGTTCAGCGGGACGAAGGCGTTGGAGAGCGTGGTGCGCCAGTACTCCAGGCGCTCCGCGGGCAGGTAGTCGCTGGCCCGGGCCACCACGGTCATGCCGAGACGCTACGCGCCCCGCCCGCGCCGGGACATGGACTCAGGCGCCCACGTCAGCGCCCGCCATCCGTTAGGCGCGTCACGCCTACCGGTTGATGGCCGGCACTCCTTGCTAATGGAAGTCAGTAACTACTACCATTTCTCCCATGCCGATCCGGACTGCGCGCGACGGACGAATCGCGGTGGTCACGATCGACCGCCCGCCGGTCAACGCGCTGTCCTTCGACGCCTACGACGAGGTCGCGGCGACCTTCCGCGAGCTGTCCACCGACCCCGAGCTCTCCGTGGTCGTGCTGACCGGTGCGGGGGAGAAGATCTTCTGCGCCGGGCACGACGTCAAGGAATTCGTGACGCTGACCCCGAAGTCCGCGCACGCGCAGCTGCCACGCGTGTGTGCCGCGTTCGACGCGGTCTCTGAGTGCGGGCTCGCCGTCATCGCTGCAGTGAACGGGCCGGCGATCGGGGCCGGCCTGGCTCTGGCCAGCCTCTCCGACATCCGCCTCGCCTCGACGAACGCGACGTTCGCGCTGCCGGAGATCGACGTCGGCGTGCTGGGCAGCGCCTCCCACCTGATGCGCCTGGTGCCGCAGGGCACCGCCCGGCTGCTCGCCCTCACCGGACGGCGGATGTCGGCCGAGCATGCGCAGCGGGTCGGGATGGTCGAGGAGATCTACACCCCCGCCGACCTGATGCCTGCAGCCCTGGCCCTGGCCGAGGAGATTGCCGCGAAGAGTCCGCCCGCGGTCCGGCTGTGCAAGCTGACGATGAATCAGCTCGAGTACATGCCGGCGAGCGAGGGCTACGCGCTGGAGTGCGAGGGCACCGAGCAACTGAGGCACGGGAACAACGCCGCCGAGGGCGCCCGCGCGGTGCTTGACAAGCGCGACCCGGACTACGACATGTCGCTGAAGGGCTGAGGTGACATGACGGAGGAACAGTCGCTGGCCGCCGGCATGGATGCCTGGCGCCAGAAGCACGCCACCAAGCTCGCCACCGTCACCGGGCGTCCGTCGCTGCAGGGCGCCCCGCTGGACGTGCTCTACGCCCCGACCGACGGCCAGGTCGACGCCGAGGCCTACGCCCGCGACATCAACCTGCCCGGCGAGTTCCCCTACACCCGCGGCGTGTACCCGGCGATGTACCGCGACCGCCTGTGGCAGATGCGGCTGTACTCGGGCTTCGGGGACGCGGAGAGCACCAACGAGCGCTGGCGCTTTCTGCTTGCGCACGGCAACAACGGCGTCAGTGCCGCGTTCGACCTCCCGACCCAGGTGGGCTTGGACTCCGACCACCCGGAGGCCGCGCCCGAGGCCGGCCGGGTCGGCGTCGCGGTGGACTGCGCGCAGGACTTCGAGCGCATGTTCACCGACCTGCCCGTGGAGAAGATGGGCATCTCGCTCAACGCGCACTCCACCGCGCCGTTCGTGCTCGCGTTGTTCCTGGCCGCGATGGAGCGCCAGGGCATCAGCGCCGGCCAGATCAACGGGTCGATGACCACCGACGTGCTCAAGGACTACGTCGCCCGCGGCACCTGGATCTACCCGCCGGCCGCCGGGATCCGGATGGTCGGCGACGTGCTGGAGTTCTGCTCGCAGGAGATGCCGAAGTTCTACCCGCTGGTCATCCGTGGTCCGGACATCCGCGACGCCGGCGCCGACCCCGTGCAGGAGGTCGCGTTCGCCTTCGCGAACGCGGTGACCTACCTGGAGTACGCGCGCGCGCGCGGCCTGGACATGGACGTCATCGGCACCCGGCTGTCCGCGCAGTTCTACTACTACGGCGACTTCCTGCAGGAGGCCGCCAAGACCCGTGCCGCCCGGCGGATCTGGGCCCGGCTGATGCGCGACCGCTTCGGGGCGAAGAAGCAGTCCTCGTGGCTGCTGCGCGTCACGGCCTCGGTGGGCGGCACGCACTTCCAGGTGCACGAGCCGGAGACGAACATCATCCGTGGCACCCTCGGCTGTCTCGGGGCCGTCCTCGGCGGCGTCCAGGGCATGCTGCTGGCCGGCTACGACGAGGCCTTCGACATCCCGACCGAGCACACCGCACGCCTCGCGCTGCGCACCCAGCAGATCGTCGGCTACGAGTCGGACGCGACTGCCGTCCCGGACCCGCTCGGCGGCTCCTGGTTCGTCGAGGCGATGACGGATGAGATCGAGGCCCTCGTGCTGGCGAAGATGGCCGAGATCGACGAGATGGGTGGCTCGGTGGTCGCCATCGAGCGCGGGTACATGCAGCGCGAGATCGCGAAGTCGGCGTACGACACCGAGCGCCGGGAGCAGAGCGGGGAGAAGCCGATCGTCGCGGTGAACATCCACCGCGGCCAGGCCGAGCCGCCCGAGCTCGCGGTACACGCCCCGGACTCCAAGGTCGCCGACCGGCAGAAGAGCCAGCTCGCGGCGCTGCGGGCGAACCGCGACGAGGCGACGACCCAGGCCTGCCTGGGCACGCTGCGCGCCGGGGCCGAGGGCACCGCGAACCTGATGCCACTGATGATCGACTGCGCGCGTGCCGACGCCACCCTCGGCGAAATGGTGGACACCCTGCGGCCGGTGTTCGGCGAGTTCGTGGAGCCATCCCTATGAGTGACCTGATCGAGCGTCCGACCCGGCGAGCACGGGTCCTGGTGGCCAAGCTCGGCCTGGACGGGCACGACCGCGGCGCCAAGGTGGTCGCGCACGCGCTGCGTGACGCGGGTATGGAGGTCATCTACACGGGGCTGCGCCGCAACGCGCGCGAGGTGGTCGCGATGGCGATCGACGAGGACGTCGACGTGATCGGGCTCTCGGTCCTGTCCGGCGCCCATGTCGCGCTCGCGCAGCAGGTGCTCGACCAACTGGCCGCCCGCGGCGTGGCCGGCGAGATCCCGATTGTCGTCGGCGGCACCATCTCGGTCTCCGACGCGGAGGTGCTGCGCGGCATGGGCATCGGCGAGGTCTTCGGCGTCCGGACACCGCTGGAGGAACTCGCACCCGCGTGTCCAGGCGCTGGTCGGTGCCGATCGAGAAGCGCGATGAGTGAGCTCGAACCCGGCGCGAAGATCCGCGGCAACTCCCGCACGATCACCGATGCCGAGGTGGCGTTCCTGCCCGCGTTGATGGGCGCGATCAACCCGCTCTTCCACGACGAGGAGACCGCCAAGGCCGGCAAGCTCGGCCGCCGCGTCCTCTACGGCCCGGCGCTGCTCGGTATCGCCGTGGCCGGCACCGAGTACCTGCTCAAAGACGTGGTGCTCGGCCTGCTCGGGATGACCGACGTGAAGTTCCGCAGCCCCGTCGGCGTCGGCGACACCGTCACCCCGACCCTCATCGTCGAGGACCGCATCGCCAAGCCGGACAAGGCCGGCGACCTGCTGCTGGTGCGCGACGAGGTGCACAACCAGGCCGGCGTCCTCGTGCTGGAGTTCCGCCGCACCATCATGGTGAAGCGCGCCTGATCGTGAGCGAGGGAGTGTCAGCCCTGGCGGGTCCATGTCACCCCTCCTGCGGGGTGATAGGCGCCCGTACGGGATGACGTCCCGCGGGTTATGTGGTCAACGCTGCATCCGCGGCCCGCGCACGTTGGCTCATCAGCAGCAGGGCGCGGGTCAGGTGCAGCAGCATCAAGGACATGGCGACCGTCACGCAGCCGGCGGCCCAGACCACCGCGACCGGCAGTTCGGTCTTGTTGATCGCGTTCCAGGTGATCCAGCCCAGGCTGGCGTTGACGGCGGCAGCAACGGCGGGCGCGAGCGGGATCACCCACAGCACCTTCCAGCCGGTCAGGTGCGGGCGGAGCACCACGACCACGGCGGCCAGCACGATCGGGGTGGCGCTGTTGATCGCGCCCCACCACAGCGGGAACTTGCCGAACTGCAGCGGCTGCTCGCCGTAGTAGAGGAACAGGCCGATGTAGAGCGCGATGTTCTCCAGGATCGCGTCGATGACGAAGACCAGGCCCCAATGCTTGTAGATCCAGCGGGGGTCGTTGGCCGCGCCCTTCTCCATCAGGTGCCAGATCACCATCGCCCGGCCGCCGAAGAACCAGATGTAGGCCAGCACCAGCCACACCGGCAGGTGCACCCCGTAGTCGACGAAAGCGTTCCACTGGCCGTCGACGTGGAACCACACCCGGCCGTTGTGGTCGACCAGCGGCTCGTTCATGCACATCAGCAGGCCGCCGACCAGGAACGCACCACGGCAGCAACGTGCCGTACTGCTTGGAGTACTTGTGGGCCAGCCAGAAGAAGATCAGGATCGGCCCGATCTGGCCGAAGGTGAACAGCGCCTGGGCGGTCTCGGGGACCGGATCGATGTTGGCGGGCAGCTCCGGGACACCGGCAGCAGATCACGCGAGCCTCGCAGCTTCGTCAGGGGCGGCCGCCTCGGGCCGAGCGGGGTCGAGGTCCACGATGCCCGCTCGGGCGCAGACCTCCACCAGGGCGCGCGTGAGGCGGGTCACGCCGAGCGGCGAGCGGATGGTCAGCGCCGCGGAGGCCCAGACGAGCCAGGTGGGGCACTCGGTGTTGTGCAGCGTGCCGTAGATGGGCCAGCCGGCCGCGCCGTTCACTGCGGCGCACACCGCGGGCGAGAGTGGCACCACGAGCAGCACCCGCCAGCCGTGCAGCTGCGCCCGCAGCACGAAGACCAGCGCGCCGAGCAGCATCGGGGTCGTGCTGTTGATGGCCGCCCACCACAACGGGAAGCGCCCGAGTTCGAAGGGCTGTTCGCCGTAGTAGAAGAACAGGTCCATCTGCAGGCCGATGGTCTCCAGCACGATGTCGATGCCGAAGACGGTCGCCCAGCTCTTGAACCACCACGTCGGGTCGGCGCCCTTGCCGCGCTCGAGCGCGTGCCAGACGTACATCGCGCGGCCGCCGAAGAACCAGACGTAGGCGATCACCAGCCACAGCGGGAGCTCGACGCCGTAGTCGCGGAAGGCCGTGACCTGTCCGTCCTGGGGGAACCAGCACAAGCCGTTGTGATCCACCAGCGGTTCGACGAGCGACATCGCGAAGCCGCCGGCCAGCATCGCCCACGGGATCCAGGTGCGGTGCTGCCGGCGCCAGCGTATAGCGCCAGCCGAAGAAGATCGCCATCGGGACGATCTGGCCGATCGTGAACACCGTCTGCGCGGTCCTGTTGACCTCGCCGATGTCCGGCGGCAGTACCGGGATGTTGCCGAGTTCGTCGAGGCCGATCACGATGGCGCTCCTCCGCGGGTCCGGAGCGGCTCAGACGGCGAGCTTCAGGGTCTCCAGGCCGCGCAGAGTGAAGGCGTCCCGCCAGTGCAGTTCCTCGTCGACCATCCGCAGGTCGGGGAAGCGCTCGAACAGCGTGCGGAAGGCGATCGCGCCCTCCTGCCGGGCCAGCGCGGACCCGATGCACAGGTGGATGCCCTGCCCGAACGAGAGGTGCGGGCGCTGGTTCACGCGGTCGAAGCGCATCTCGTCCGGGTCCTCGAAGACCGCCGGATCGTGGTTGGCCGCACCGGTGACCGCCGCGACCAGTTCGTTCTCGACGACCTCCTCGCCGCCGATCGTGGTGTCGCGCAGCGCGACCCGGGGGAAGGCGTTCTGCACCGGGGCCTCCAGGCGCAGCAGCTCGTCCACGACGCGCACGTCGAGGGTGGGGTCGGCGAGGAAGATCTCGCGCTGCTTGTCGTTCTGCAGCAGTCCGAGGGTGCCGCAGGAGAGCAGGTTGGTCGTGGTCTCCGAGCCGGCGCCGAGCAACGTGACGAACAGGGACACCAGTTCGCTCTCGTTCAGCACCGTGCCCTCGTCCTCGACGGCCATCAGCGCGGTGAGCAGGTCGTCGGTGGGGTTGGTTCGGCGGAACGCGATCAGCTCCCGGATCAGGGCGTGCAGCGACGCAACGCCGTTGTCGGCGATCGCCAGCGCCTCGTCGTCGATCACCGGCTTCACGGCCTGAGCCAGCGCGTCGGTCCAGGTCCGCACGTCGGCGTGGTGGACGTCCGGGACGCCGAGCATCGAGCAGATCACGAAGGTCGGCAGCGGCATCGCGAGTTCGTGCACGAGTTCGCCGCCGCCGTCGGTCGCCCACCGGTCGAAGATCTGGTCGACCTTCTTCTGGATGACCGGGCGCATGTTCTCGGAGATCTTCGGGGTGAACGCGCGCACCACCAGCCGGCGGATCCGGGTGTGCTTCGGCGGGTTGGTGAAGATGAGCATGTCGCTCATCGCCCGCAGGAAGACGCTGGTGTCGAACCGCGGGTCCGTCGAGGTGACGTGCGAGCCGAGCGCCTGCCCGAAGTCGGGGGAGCGGAGCATCTCGTAGCAGTCCTCGTACCTGGACAGGAACCGCATGCCCATGATGCTCGGGTGGTTCGGGGCGATCTCCCGGAGCCGGTGGTAGTACGGGTACGGGTCGGTCGGGGGCGGCGTCTCCAGCAGTTCGATGACGATGTCGTCGGCGTCCGCAGTGGCCAGGTCGAGCATCTCTGCCTGCTCCCGATAGTGAGTGATTGCTTCCCAAATTCACTCACGGCGGCGCCGCTGTCCGCAAGCCTCTTGTGTGACCGTCCGCACATCCTCTACATTTACGGAAGTAGGCACTGACTTACACCCCGGTTAGCGGGGCTCCGCGACGAGGAGGAGCGTTGGCCCGACGACGCTCGATGTCGGTGATCCCGGCGGGCCGTCCTGGCGGCGCCGGTGTTCGTGACGGCGTTGCCGGGTGTCGCGAGTGCCCAGTTCACCTTCGACGGTCTCGCCTCCGCCGACGGTGCCGAGGTCGTGGCCGTCCAATCCGTCGATCCCGCTCGGGGCTCCCGATTCAGGCGCCGGCCCGAGCGCGCAGGCGCGGCTGACGTCGCTTCCGACCTCGGACGCGTTCGCGTCGTTCCCGTTCCCGGGCGAGGTCGTTGCCGGTGCCCCCGGCATCGGGAACGGCGTGGTGCCGGTGCCGATTCTCCCGGCCTATCCGTTCATCATCAACTCCGGTCTCGGTGACGAGCCGCGGACCCAGAGCGCCCCCGGCCTCTCGCTGGAGGCGGCGAGCGAGCGGTTGGCCGCCCGCAGTCGCGCGCTGGTGGGCAGTGAGGCCTCCGGGTCGGAGTCGACGGCCCGGGTGGTGGCGGACCCCGACAACGGGGTCACCGCCGTCGCGCGCTCGGTCTCACGCGGCCTGGAGATTCTGGGCTCGGTCCGCATCGCCGCGGTCGACACACGCGCAATGGCGACGCGCGACGGCTCCGGGCAGCTGACCCGTTCCTCCTCGTTGAGCTTCAATCGACTCTCGGTCCCCGGGGTCGCCTACACCCTGCCGCCGGAGTCGCCGTTCTTCGCCGGGGAGACCTTCACCGGGGTCGAGTTCGGGATGACGGACGGTCAGTTCTTTGTTGCGCTGCCCTTTGCCGGCGCTCCGCAGAACATGCCGGTCCCGGCCGAGTCGGTAATAGCGGCGCTGAAGTCGGCCGGCATCTCCGCGACCTACCAGGCGCCGGTCGAGACCAAGGACGGCATCCTCGGCGCGGCCTTCTCGATGGCCACCGACCTGCCGGCGCCGCCGCCGAACGGCAGTTACGACGGCCCGACGCACGTGACCTACACGATCGGCCGTTCCTCGGCTGCGGTCTCGCTGAACCCGATCCCGGACTTCGACCCCGGTGCGGGCTCGTCGACGGACGGGGCCGTCCCGGGCGCCGGCGTCCCGGGCTCGGGACTGCCAGGTGTGGACGCTGCCGGACTGCCGGGCGGGCTGGATGGCGCAGCGCCCGGCGCCCTGCCCGGGGTGACCGCACCAGGTGGCGTGCCGACCGTGGACCTCGTCCCGGGCGGTGAGGTCCCGACCACCGGGGTGGTCCCCGCGGCGCTGTCCCGCCGCGAGTTCGACTCCCGTCATCTGTCCGACCTGTATCTACTGCTGGCGGCTCTCGGTGGCCTCGGCTTTGTCTGCATGCGCGCGATCCGACTGCGAGGGGTGCGTCTCCGGTGAACCTGTATCGGTACCTGCGGGCGCAGGGAGACCGCGCGCTCGCCGTGGCCTTCGCGCTGGCCGGCGCCTTGGTGCTCCTGCTCGGCTATCTCGGCACCCGCGATGCGGTGCTCGTCGAGGAGCAGCTGCCCTACCTGGTGTCCGGCGGGTTCGTCGGCATCTTCCTGCTCGCCGTTGGTGCCGTGCTGTGGCTCTCCGCCGACCTGCGCGACGACTGGCGCGAGCTCCGCGGCCTCAAGCAGCAGGTCGCGCGACTGGCCGACGCGGAGGAGCGGCGGGGCCGGCCGGTCCCGGGCACCGAGCCGCTCGCGGTCGCGTCGGCGCGACCTGACGAGGCGGCGCACGCCCGGCGCCCCTACTCTTCGCCGCTCGCGGCAGGAGCGAGGAGCGAGGCGTGAGCCTCGTCTCGACCCAGCGTCTGGTCGCGGACTCGCCCTGGACCCGGTCGGACCTGCGGCGCAGCGGAATCTGGACCGCGGTGGGCCTGATCGCCCTCGCGGCCTGCTGCGTGGGCATCTCGCGGACCAAGACCTACGACGACCAGCTGCTGTGGGCCGCACTGGGTGCCATCGCCCTGGCGGTCGCGGTCCTCGGCGGAGTCCGCTGGATCCTTCGTGGCATGCGGACCGTGCGCCAGGAGCGCCGGGACGTGATGGGCGCCCTCGGCGGTCTCACCGCCGAGGAGGTCGCCGCCACCGACACGGCCGGCGTCCGCGGTGTACTTCACCGCGGCGATGTCCCGCTTCCACACCCGGGCCTGCCCGTTCGCCCGCGGCAAGGACCTGGGGGCGGCGTCGCGCTCGGAGGTCGGCTTCCGCCGTGCGTGTGAGGTCTGCGAGCCGTGAACGACTACCTTCCCTTCGTCGTCTTCGGCATCACCGTGGGCTCGATCTACGGGCTCGCGGCGATGGGTCTCGTGCTGACGTACAAGACCTCGGGGGTATTCAACTTCGGTCACGGCGCGATCGGTGCGGCCGCGGCCTACGTGTTCCACTCGGCGCGGACCGACTGGAACCTGCCCTGGCCGGTCGCGGCGCTGATCGCCGTCGGGATCTTCGGCCTGCTGGTCGGCCTGATCATGGAGCGGCTCGCGGGCGGCCTGAGCGTCGTGGCGACGTCGATGAAAATCGTGGCCACCGTCGGTCTCCTGCTGGCGATCCGGTCGCTGTTGATTCTGATCTACGGCTCGGAGTCGCTGAACTTCAACCCGTTCCTTCCGCAGGGGACGCTCGTCACGATCTCCGGGGTCCGGGTCACCTACGACAACGCGATCGTGCTCGGGCTCGGCGTCGGGTCCGCGCTCGTGCTCTTCCTGTTGTTCCGGATCACCCGGCTGGGCAAGGCGATGCGCGCGGTCGTCGACGATCCGGCCCTGCTGGACATGGTGGGTGAGTCGCCGGTCCGGATCCGCCGCGCCGCGTGGCTGATCGGATGCACCTTCGCCGCCGCCTCTGGCGTCCTGTTCGCTTCGGCGCAGGGCCAGTTGGATGCGACGCTCCTCTCATTGCTGGTGGTGCAGGCCTTCGGTGCCGCGGCCATCGGCGCATTCAGCAGCCTGCCGCTGGCCTACGCCGGGGGTATCGGAGTGGGCCTGCTCCAGGCCCTGCTCAGCAAGGCGATCGCGGGCGAGCCCAACCTGCAGGGACTCGACCTCAACACCCCCTTCCTCGTGCTGATCGTCGTCCTGCTCGTGATGCCGAAGCGCAAGCTGGTCGAGGTCGGACAGGTGGTCCGCACGTCATCGGTCGCCCGTGAACCGCTACCGCCACAGGTCCGCGCGGCGCTCGCGGGCGCGGTCGTCGATCGGCGCGATCCTGGTGCCGTTCGTCGTCGGGGCGAAGCTGCCGGTGTGGACCAACGCCGGGACGCAGATCGTGTTGTTCCTCAGCCTGGGTCTGCTGGTGCGCACGTCCGGTCAGATCTCGCTGTGCCACGTCGGTCTGGCCGCCGTCGGTGCCGCGGCGTTCGGCCACCTGCTCGCCGGTGGCGTGCCGTGGGGCGTTCGCCGTGCTTGCTGGCCGGCGCGATGACCGATCCCGGTCGGGTGCGCTGATCGCGATCCCCGCGATCCGCCTTTCCGGTCTGTACCTGGCGCTGGCCACTCTCGGCTTCGGGATCCTGCTCTCGAACTTCCTCTACACAAAGGGTGTGATGTTCGGGACCGGCGGAAACCTGGCCACCCACAAGCCGACGGCGTTCAACTTCGACTCCGCCGAAGGGGTTCTACTACCTCGTCCTGATCGTGGTCGCGCTGTCGGTGGCCCTGGTTCTCCTGGTCGAGCGGTCGCGGCTCGGTCGCCTGCTGCGCGCGATGGCCGACTCACCGACCGCACTGGCGACCGCCGGACTCTCCGTGAACTTCGCCCGGGTCCTGGTGTTCTGCATCTCCGCGTTCCTTGCCGGGATCTCCGGAGCTGTGTTCTCCAGCCAGTTCGGCTCGGTGAACGGCGACAGCTTCCCGTACCTGCAGTCGCTCGTGCTGATGTCGGTGCTTGCCATCTCCGGGCGCGCCAACGTGGCCGGCGCGCTGATCGGCGTCGTGCTGCTGTTCATCGTGCCCGGCTACATCGACGACCCGGACGCGCTGACGATGCTTCAGATCGGCTTCGGGGCCGCCGCGCTGCTCGCTGCGCTGGCCAGCACCGGCGCCTTCTCGTCCTGGCTCGCGGCGTCGGCCGCCGGTGCCGCTGACCGCCTCTCCGGACCCGCCCGGGACCGACTCGACCCCACCGACATCCGCGATCGCGGCGTGCCCGTTGCCGGCCCTCGCCACCACCGAGACCCACGATCGCGTACCCGCTCCCGTCGCCTCTTCCGAGTGCCCCCCACGCAGGACGTTGGCGTGGCCCCCTCGCTGTTCCGCCGTTTGCACGGTGGCCCCATAGCGCTCACCGCGAGCATCCTGGTGCTCGCCGGGTGCGGCAGCGCGTACACCACCGATGAACTGCTGGAGGCGCAGGGCGCCGCCGCTCCGACCGCGATCGCCGGTGGCCCGATCGCTTCCGGCCGGGCGTCGTTCCCGACACCGGAACCGGCGCGGCGACGGGAGCGGTCGTCCCGGGTGCCGAGGTGCCCGGCGTGGACCCGAACGTGCGGCACCGTCCTCCGGTGGTCCCGGCGGCGACAACAAGCCCGGTCGGCCCGCGAACAACGGGACGGCGGGCACGAACGCCACGGCGCGGCCACCGGCGCGGCGACTGGCGGCGCGGGAGCAGCCGCGACTGCACGAAGCCCGGCGCCCCCCTGATCATCGGTCAGGTCGGCGCGTGGAGCGGCCTGGTCGGCCAGTCCGCCGGCGGTGCGCGGACCGGGCTCGCGGTGTGGGCCAACTACATCAACTCCAAGGGCGGGCTCGCCTGTCACCCGATCAGTCTGACCTCGGTGGACGACCAGAGCGACGGGGCGAAGGCGGCGGCCGCGGTCAACGACCTGGTGCAGAACAAGAAGGCTGTCGCGCTCGTCGGGTCGATGGTGCCGATCGACGCCGCTGCCTACCGGAGCGCGATCGAGCGAACAAGGTGCCAACGATCGGCGGCGACTACGTCTCGGAGGAGTGGCTGAAATCGCCGTACATCTACCCGGTCGGGAGGCAGCCCCGAGGGCGTCTACACCGCCACCATGAAGGGAGCGGTCGCGCAGGGCAAGAAGAGCTTCGCGACGATCCACTGCGTGGAGGCGGCGGCCTGCGCCTAGGTCAGAGCTTCGCGGTCCGAACGCCGCTCCGTCGGCGGCGAAGATCGTGTACAGCACACGGTCAGCCTCACCCAGTCCGACTTCACCTCGCAGTGCCAGAACGCGCGGTCTGCGAAGGCGGACGCGATCTACTACTTCGGTGATGGTGCGTCAGTGCATCGGCTGGCGAGGTCATGCAACAACCTCGGATACAACCCGCTGATCATGATTCCCGTCACTGGCCGCGATCAGCACCCTGCGCACCGACCCGAACGTCAACAAGGGTGGACTGGTCTTCGCGCCGAGTGTCTTCCCGTGGATGCTCGACAGCACCCCGGCCCACCTGGAGTTCCAGACGGCGTACAAGCGGTACGCCCCCGGTGCGCCCACCGACGCCGCCGCCGCCACCGGCTGGTCGGCCGGCAAGATGCTCGAGGCGGTGATCGCCGCGCTCGGGTCGGAGGCGATCAACGTCCCCATCACCACCGCCCTGATCATGAAGGGCCTGGGCAAGATCAAGAACGAGACCCTCGGCGGGCTGTTCCCGGCCACCACGTACACCTTCAACCAGCCGAAGGCGACCCCGATCAACTGCGCCTACGTCGCGCTGCATGCGCAACCAGGCCTGGTCGAAGCCCTGTTCGGCGGGAAGCCCCAGTGCATGACGTGAGGGCACTGGCCGGAGCGCGGCCTCTGCAGACGACGGCCTGCGTCGTCGAGGACCTGCGTCGTCCGGTTCGGTGGCCTGACCGCGGTCGACGGGTCGAACCTCGCACGCGCCGGTCGGCCGGATCACCGGGCTGGTCGGGCCGAACGGTGCCGGCAAGACGACGACGTTCAACGCCTGCACCGGGCTGAACCGGCCGACGCAGCGGCCGCGTCGTGCTGTTCGGGCAGGACGTCACCCGGGCTGTCGCCGCAGGCGCGGGCGCAGCGCGGGCTCGGCCGGACGTTCCAGCGGATGGAGCTCTACGACTCGCTCACCGTCGCCGGAGAACGTCGCGCTCGGCCTGGAGGCGGGGCTGGCCGGTCGTCGGCCGTGGGGGATGCTCGGCGGCGCCCGCGGTGAGCAGCGCGCGGATCAGGCGCGTGGCCGACGAGGCGATGGCGCGCTGCGGGATCACCGCCCTCGCGCGCCGGCGACCGGTCGACCTGTCCACCGGGCAGCGCCGCCTGGTCGAGCTGGCGCGGGCCGTCGCCGGCGACTCGCGCATGCTGCTGCTCGACGAGCCCTCCTCGGGCCTGGACCGCAGCGAGACCGTCGCGTTCGGCGAGATCCTGCGCGGCCTGGTCCGCGACGAGGGGCGTGGCCTGCTGCTGGTCGAGCACGACATGTCGCTGGTGATGAGCATCTGCGACTACGTCTACGTCCTCGACTTCGGCCGGCCGATCTTCGAGGGCACCGCCGGCCGAGCTCGCGCACGAGCCCGATCGTGCGCGCCGCCTACCTGGGCTCGGACGAGAACGCGCCCGACCTCGTGGCGATCGAGGCGGACGTCTGATGCTGACCTTGAAGGGTGTTGACGCCGGCTACTGCGGGCACGCAGGTGCTGCGGCACGTCGACCTGCGTGGTGCCGGACGGCGTCGGTGGTCGCCCTGCTCGGGGCCAACGGCGCGGGCAAGACGACGCTGCTGCGGGTGGCGTCCGGGCTGCTGCGCCCGACCGCGGGCTCGGTGCTCGTGGACGGCGTCGACCTCGACCGGCGGCCCGCCGCACAAGCTGGTCGCCGCCGGGGTCTGTCACGTGCCCGAGGGTCGCGGCGTCTTCCGCTCGCTGACGGTGCGGGAGAACCTCGCGCTCTACGCCGACCCGGCCCGCGAGGCGGAGTCGCTCGAGCTGGCCGTCGCAGGCCTTCCCGTCGCTCGGCCGGCGGCTGAACATGTCGGCCGGGCAGCTCTCCGGCGGCGAGCAGCAGATGCTCGCGCTGTCCCGGGCCTACGTGCAGAAGCCGAAGGTCGTGCTGCTCGACGAGGTCTCGATGGGGCTGGCCCCGAAGGTCGTCGACGAGATCTTCGAGTTCCTCGGCATGCTCGCCGCGAAGGGCACCAGCCTGCTGCTGGTCGAGCAGTACGTCACCCGCGCGCTCGGGGCGGCCGACTGGGTGTACCTGCTCTCCCACGGCGAGGTCGTGTTCGCGGGGGAGCCGCACGAGCTGGACTCCGACGCGGTGTTCGCCTCCTACGTCGGCGTCGGCACGCACTGAGCCGGAACGGCGCCGTCCGAGCGACCCAGTCGAATTGCGCAGAGTCTGACGGTACGTCAGAAAGGTGTGACTGCAGGGGCGAACGAGGTCGCCTGACAGCACTCGAACTGGTGTTCGAATCAGTGGTAGGATTCAGGCATGACCGTGGGGACGGACACAGAGCGCGGGAGCATGCACCCGGCGCTGGCCTGCTCGCCAACGCCGTCGACGACGCGCGCAAGGCCGCGGCGATGCTGGCCGCGGACGCGGTGTGGACTGCCTCGAACGGTGACCTGGCCGGCGTGCGCTGCGCGAGGCCGAGCGGCTGTCCTCGGCGACCGAGCGCGGTCCGGCTGTGCGCGGTGCGCGAGGCCGACGTGCGCGGGGCCTGGCGGCCGCCGATGGGCAGGTGTCGACGGCGGCGTGGTTGGCCAAGACAGCTGCACCCTGCACCCGGGTGAGGCCACGGCGCGGGTCAAGGCCGCGCGATGCTCACCACCAAGGCGCCCGCGACGATGGCGAAGCTGGTGGCGGGGAAGCTCAACCCCGATCAGGCGCGGGCGATCGCGCGCCGGGCTGGGCAAGATCGAACCCCACGCCTCCGCGGGGGAGTTCGCCGAGGCTGAGGCGTTCCTGCTCCGCGAGGGCGTCGGCCTGCACGCCGGGCACATCACCCGCCTGGCCCGCCACATCGAGGCCGTGCTCGACCCCGACGGTGACCCCGAGCGGGCCGAGAAGGCGCTGCGCTCGCGCGGGCTCACCGATCACCGATCTGGGGTGCGGGCGGCACCGGATCAGCGGCACCCTGACCGATGAAGGCGCGGCGATGCTCAAGGCCGCGCTGGACCCGCTGGCCGCGCCCCGCCCGGCCGCGGACGGGCAGCGCGACCCCCGCACCCCGGCTCAGCGCAACCACGACGCCCTGCTCGAACTGTGCTCGCAGTTCCTGCGCTGGGGTGAGCTGCCCAAGACCCGCGGGCGCCCGCCCGCACGTGCACATCACCGCCAGCATCGGAACCTACAAGGGCGACGGCGGGCACCCGTTCGCGCGGACCGCGACCGGGGAGGACCTCGACCTCGCCACGCTGCGCACGGTTGGCCTGCGACGCCGGGATCACCCCGATCCTGGCCAGCACCCTCGGCGAGCCGCTGGCGGTCGGGCGCGAGTCCCGGACCGCGACCCCGGCCCAGTGGGCCGCCCTAATCGCCCGCGACATCGGGTGCATCGGCGAGGGCTGCACCCGCCCGGCGTCCTGGTGCGAAGCCCACCACTTCCCCGCATGGCAACACGACGGGCGCACCGACCTCGACAAGCTCGCCCTGGTCTGCAAACACGAGCACTACCTGGTCCACCACGAAGGCTGGGAAGTGCGGATGGCCGCCGACGGCCACCCCGAGATGATCCCGCCGCCCTGGGTCGACCCCGAACAACGCCCACGGCGCAACGCCCACTGGAAACTCATCCGCGACGGCCTCAAGACCGACCCGCCTCCCGATGGCGACCCGGACCACGGCCCGTAATCGCGCGTGCCGCCACGCCTCAGACGCCGCACTTCTTAGCGGTCAGAACTCGGCCCGCCGCCTCGCGCACGCGCGACTCGGCCAACCGGCCATGCTCGATATCGGCCTGCAGCTTGTCGAGCAGCTTGGGTACGCGATCGGGCTCGGCGAAGAACAGAGCGAGGTCGGCGCCGGCCGCCAGAGCGCGGCGCAGGGCCTCGCGCAGCCCGAAGCGGTCGCGCACCGCCTTCATGTCCGAGAGTTCGTCGGTGACGACCAGCCCGCTGAAGCCGATCTCGGTGCGCAGGACGCGGTAGACCGCGGGGTCCAGGGACGAGGGCAGGCCCTTCGTCGACAGGCCGGGCACGGTGAGGTGGCCCATCATCACGGCGACGCCGGTCGCGGACAGCGCCCGGAACGGCTCCCAGTCCCGCTCGCGCAGGGACCCGACGGGGGGAGTCACGGCCTCGCCCTCGTGGGAGTCCCCGACCGCGTGCCCGTGGCCGGGGAAGTGCTTGAGCGTCGGCATCACGCCGGCGTCGCGCAACCCGGCGGCGAAGGCGCCGGCGTAGCGGGTGACCGTGTCCGGGCGGCTGCCGTAGGAGCGATTGCCGATCGCCGGGTTGGAGCCGCCGAGGTCGACGACGGGCGCGAGGTCCATCGTGATCCCGTACTGCAGCAGGCGCTCGCCGCGCTTGCGGGCCAGCGCACGGACCTCGTCGGGGCTCAGCGTCTGCGCCTGCTTCCGGGCGCTGCGCAGGGAGCCGGCCAGGGCGTCGATGCGCTGGACCCGCCCGCCCTCGTCGTCGGCCGAGACCAGCGGCCGTACGGAGGCCGCCGCCAGCCGCTTCAGCCGGCCGTCGGTGAGTTCCTTGGTGCCCTCGCCGTGGAGGAACACCCCGCCGATCCCCAGCTCGGCGAGCAGGGTGAGCTCCTTGCGGCTCGGGGCGGCGACCCCGACCATCAGCGTCTGCGCGAGCGCCGCCCGCAGCGGCATCGTGGCCGGGTCGGCGCAGGCCGGGGTCACGGTGGCGGCCGAGAGGCGGGCTCGGTCCGAGGAGGACCGGGGCGTCATCGCGATCACTGCAGACCCGGCGGCCAGCGCGCCGACCACCAAGGAGGCCACCAGGGCGCGCCCCCGCCATCCGATGCGCGCCTGGGCGCGGCTGTGCTCGCCCCTCATGCGCTCCCCTCGGCCGGACGGGCGGTCCTCCGAGACCCTACGTCGGCTCCCTGAGAGCTCAGCCGTTGCGGGTGAGCTCGGACCACGGGGTGTCTGCGGGAGGCCCCGGTTCGCGGGGCAGGCCCAGCACGCGCTCGCCGAGCACGGTGCGCAGGATGTCGGCGGTACCGCCCTCGATGGTGTTGCCCTGCGCACGCAGCAGCCCGTGCGCGAGCGCCGCGCCGGCCTCGTCGTCCTCGGCCGCCGCGGCGTCGGAGTCCGCAAGCAGGCGGAACGCCGTGTCCTGCAGGCGCCGGTTGTAAAGCCCCTGGAAGAGCTTGGTGACCGACCCGTCCGGACCGGGCGTCCCCGCCTGCCGCGCCGCCCTCCCGCGCTGATTGGTCAGCCGGATGACCTCGCCCTCGATCCAGCGCCGGACGAGCTCGTCGCGGGCCACCGGGTCGTCCCACACCCCGGCCTCGCGCGCCCGGGCGATCACGCGGTCCGCCTTCGACCCGCCGACCGCGCTGGCCCCGCCGCCCGCGCCGGAGAGCACAACCCGTTCATTCGTCAGGGTCGTCATGGCGACCTTCCAGCCGTCCCCGACGGACCCCACCCGGCATGAGTCCGGCACGCGGACGTCGGCGAGGAAGACCTCGTTGAACTCGGCCTCGCCGGTGATCTGCCGGAGGGGGCGCACCTCGACGCCGGGGGAGTGCATGTCGAGCAGGAAGAAGGTGATGCCGCGGTGCTTGGGCGCGTCCGGGTCGGTGCGTGCGAGCAGCATGCCCACGGAGGCGAGATGGCCCAGGCTGGTCCACACCTTCTGCCCGTTGACGATCCAGTCGCCTGACGCGTCGTCACGTACCGCGCGGGTGGCCAAGCCGGCCAGGTCGCTGCCGGAGCCGGGCTCACTGAACAGCTGGCACCAGATCTCCTCGGTCGTGAAAGCCGGGCGCAGGTAGCGCTCGACCTGCTCGGCGGTGCCGTGCCGGCGCAGGGTCGGCAGTCCCATGCCGACCCCGATCGGGTTGCGCAGCAGCGGGCTCTTCGCCCCGGCCGCGTGCAGGATCTCTTCCACCTGCCGCTGCAGGCATGCGCTGGCGCCGAGGCCACCCTGGCCCTCGGGTTGCTCCAAGAAAGCGAGGCCGGCGTCGAACTGGAGGGAGAAGAACTCCTCGACCGACAGCTGGGGTGGCGGATGGTCGGCGACCAGGTGCCGGGCCCGTCGCAGGACCTCGGCGTCGTCGGGAACAGGGCTCACGGAACGACGGTAGCAAGTACTAACTTATCGGTCTATCGTGGTGCTCATGTTCACCCCGACCGCCGAGCACGAGGAACTGCGGCGCACCGTGCGCCGCTTCTTCGACACGGTCAGTCCCGAGCCGGTGGTCCGCGAGACGATGGCCGGCCCGGACGGACTGGAGCCCACCTTGTGGCGCCGGATGGCCGGGGAACTCGGGCTGCTGGGGATGGCCGTCCCGGAGGAGTACGGCGGTTCCGGGTTCGGCTTCGCCGAGTCCGCCCTGGTTCTGGAGGAGGCCGGCCGGGCCTTGGTCTGCGCCCCGCTGCTGTCCACCCTCGGGCTCGCCGTACCGACCCTGCTGCTCGCCGCCGACGACCGCACGAGAAAGGCGCTGCTTCCGGCCTGGTCGCGGGCGAGACCCGCGTGGCGGTCGCGCTGCCGGGCCAGGTGGCCGACGGGGTGGCGCGAGGCGTCCTCGACGCGGGTACGGCTGACGTCCTGCTCGCCTTGCGCCCGACCGTGGATGGCGCCGAGTTGGTCGAGATCGCACTTTCAGGCGTGCAGGTCCAGGCTCGCCGTGGCCTCGACCTGACACGGCGGAGCGCGGACGTCCGGCTCGATGGGATGACTGGTCGTCAGATCGCCCGGGTCGAGCAGCCGGTCCTCGATCGGATCCGCGATCTGGCCGTCACCGCGTTGGCCGCCGAGCAGGTCGGCGGCGCGCAGCGTGCCCTCGACGCGGCTGTCGAGTACGCGAAGCTCCGGGTGCAGTTCGGTCGCACGATCGGCTCGTTCCAGGCCGTCAAGCACAAGCTGGCCGACATGCTGGTCGCGGTCGAGACGGCGCGCAGCGCGGCGTACTCCGCCATCGGTGCCGTCGCCGGCGGCGACGACCGCGAGCTCGCGCTGGCCGCCGGGATCGCCGGCGCGTACTGCTCCGAGGCGTACGCCCACGTCGCGGAGGAGACCATTCAGGTGCACGGCGGGATCGGCTTCACCTGGGAACACCCGGCGCACCTGTGGTTCCGGCGGGCGAAGGCCGACGCCGTGCTGTTCGGCACGCCCGCCACGCACCGAGCGCGCGTCGCGGAGATGATCACATGAGCCGGATAACCTCTACGGATCGCGGTGCTGCACCGCGGCCGAGAGGAGGCAGAGGCGTGGCGCCCAAGGCACGGCGCTGAAGCGCAAGCGCCTGAGCGCGCCCGAGCGCCGGGACCTGATCATCGCCGCCGCCCAGCAGACCTTCGTCGCCGAGGGTTACGCCGGCGCCCGCACCCGGGTCATCGCGGAGCGGGCCGGCATCACCGAGGCCATCCTCTACAAACACGTCGCGTCCAAGGACGAACTGTTCGAGGTCGCTGTCCTGCAGCCGGTGCGCGAACAGTCCGTGAAGATGGCCGACGTCCTGCGCGAGTCGATCAGGGCGGCCGAGGCGGCCGGTGAGGACGACCGCGAGGCGCTGCTTCGCGACGCACACACCATCGTCCTGAACGGCCTGGTGCAAGTTCCTGCCGCTGCTCGGGGTCGCGATCCTGGCCGACCGCCGGGAGGCCACTCAGGACTACCGCGGTCAGCTCTACACCGCGATGGCCGACGTGCTCGGCGACGTCGGCCGCGACCTCGGACCGGTCCGCGGCGTCGGTGACGACCCGCTGCTGCTCACCCTGCTGGCCATGTCGCTCGGCCCGGTGCTCGACGCGTTGTTCCGCGAGGTCGAACTCGACGTCGAGGCGGTCGCGTCGCAGACTGCGACGCTGCTCGTGCACGGTCTCGCCCATCCGCCCAAGCGGACCGGCCAAGAAGCCGACTACTCCTGCTCCTCCGCAAAAGCGCCGTACGCGATCAGGCGGGTGACGTCGGCCGCGATCGCGTCCGCGTCCAGGGTCTTGCCGCGGAACTCGTGGTCGAGCGTGGTCCCGAAGTAGAGCCCCAGCAGCAGCATCGAGAAGATCCGCGGCTCGATGACGTCCTGGGTGCGCTTGGGCATCGCGGTGGCCATCGCCTCGGCCAGGTGGTCGAAGACCGGCTGCAGCCGGGTCTGGTAGAACTCCCGGCCGCCTGCGGCGTTGGAGAACAGCGCGATGCCGAGCAGGGGAGAGATCTCCGCGATCGTGTTCGCGAGCCGGCGGTGGGTCTCCTCGCTGCGCTCGAGGCGGCCCTTCGCAGTCAGGCTGCGGAACTCGGTGTGGATGTCGAGCAGCTCCATGCTCAGCGCCTCGACCGGCGCGAGCACCGCCTCCTCGAACACTTCTTCCTTGGACCGGAAGTGCCGGTAGAGGACGGTCTCGGTTACCCCCGCGGCCGCGGCGATGTCGCGGGTCTTGGCCCCGTCGAGTCCGTGCTCGAGGAAGACCGGGCGGGCGGCTTCGGCGATGCGCTGGCGCTTCTCGTCGGCCCGCTCGCGCCGGCGTGGGCTGCCGGCCTCCGCGGTCTCCGCCACCTGGGTCATGACGCGCACGATATCCGTTCCTCGAAGGCTCCGGAGGTCCATGGTAGCAAGTACTTGCTAATGGCAGTAGGGCTGACTAATTTGCCTCTCATGGGCCTTCCGGATCGGGATGCGATCGTTCCCCGCTACGTTCTTGAACGAAACGCCGCGCAGTTCCCCGACGCCCTGATGGCGAGCTTCGAGGACGGATCGCGCTGGACCTGGGCGGAGGGGCTGGCCCACGCTCGCAGCGCCGCGACCGCGCTGCGTTCCGCCGGGGTGCGGCAGGACGACGCGGTCGTCGTGTTCCTGCCCAACGGACCGGACTTCCTGCGCGCGTGGCTGGGCACGACCTTCCTGGGTGCCGTGCTGGTTCCGCTGAACACCGCTTTCAAGGGCGGCCTGCTCGAGCACGCGCTGACGATCACCGAGCCGGTGCTCGCCGTGTCCGCGGGCGACCTGGCCGAGCGCCTCACCGGCGCTACTCCAAACCTGCGTCAACTCGACGCCGCGGACCTCGCCGGCGATCCGGCCGAGGAGGTGTCACTGGAACGTCCGATCGAGGCGTGGGACACCCACCACTACATGTTCACCTCGGGCACGACCGGCCCGTCGAAGGCGGCGCGCAACTCCTACGCCCAGTTCGCCACCCTCGGCGCCTGGGCCACCGAGGAGATGGGCCTCGACGCCGACGACTGCTTCCTGATCGACCTCCCGCTCTTCCACGGCTCCGCGCTGTGCATGGCCGCGGGATCGTTCCGCACCGGCACGCCGATCGCGGTGCGCGGCATGCCGGCGATGAACGCCTACTGGGAGACGGCCAAGGCCACCGGGGCCACCGTGGGCTTCCTGCTCAGTTCGATGGTCGGCTTTCTGTTGTCCAAGCCGGAGGGCCCGGGGGACCGCGACCATCGGCTGCGCATCATGATCTCCGCGCCGCTGCCCGCCGACCCGGACGTGTTCTCCAAGCGCTTCGGGGTCGGGCAGATCATCACGGCCTACGGCTCCAGCGAGGTGCCGGCCGCGTTCGGCAACATCGGCGAGGAGCCACTGGTGCCCGGATCGTGCGGGAAGCCCCGGCCTGGCTTCCTCCCGCGGCTGGTCGACGACCACGACGTCGAGGTCCCGGTCGGCGAGCTCGGCGAACTGACGCTGCGTCACGAGAATCCCTGGCAGATCACCACGGAGTACCTCGGGATGCCGGAGGCGACCGCGGCGGCCTGGCGCAACGGCTGGTTCCACACCGGCGACCTGATGCGCCGCGACGCCGACGGCGTCCACTACCTGGTCGACCGGGTGAAGGACGCGCTGCGTCGGCGCGGGGAGAACATCTCCACCTTCGAGGTCGAGCGCGAGGTCGCCGCGCACCCGGCGGTGCAGGAGGCGGCCTGCGTCGGTTACCCGAGCCCGGCCGGTGACGATGACGTCAAGGTGTTCCTGGTGCTCCGCCCGGACACCACACTGGACCAGGCGGACCTGGTCGCCCACCTGGTCGAGCGGCTGCCGCACTTCATGGTGCCGCGGTACTACGAGGTGATCGACGCGATGCCCAAGACCCCGACCATGAAGGTGCAGAAGTTCGTGCTGCGCGAGCGCGGCAACTCCGGGGCCACCTGGGACTTGGAGGCCGACGGCGGCAAGCGGGTCACCCGGAGCGGTCTCGTCGACGTCTAGCCCGGCGTGAGCAGGCGTCGCGGGTTGTCGACCAGCATGGCCTCGATCGCCTTCTCGTCGACCCCGCGCTCGAGCAGGGCCGGGACGACCTGGCTGGGGATCAGCGACAGGTCGTGCCGCGGCGCGATCGCGGCCATTTCATCGTGGCTGTAGCCGACGTGGTGGCAGCTCGCATCGTGCGAGAGCACCATCCGATCCGCGTAGCCCTGCCCGGCCAGCGTCACCAGAACGTCGAGGCGCCGCTCGTGCGGCAGGTAGAAGTCCAGACCGAACCGGTCCAGGCCGATCGCGGAGCCGGCGTCCATCAGTTGCCGTAGATAGTCCAGGTCGGCGGTGTCCCCGCAGTGCCCGATCAGGACCCGGTCGAGCGGAACGCCCTCCTCGGCCAGAACCCGATGCTGCTCCAGGCCGGTGCGGTGCGAGGCGTTGCTGTGGGTGGAGATCAGCGCGCCGGTCTCCCGGTGGGCCTGCCCCACCGCGCGGGTGACCCGCTCGCAGTCCTTGGTCATCCCGAACCGGTCGACCGCGCACTTGAGGACGCCGGCCTTGATTCCGCTGCCCTCGATCCCTTCGCGGAGATCGTGCAGGAACAGCTCGACCAGCGGCTCGGGGCCGCCGAACGCGGTCCGGCCCGGCCCCCGCAGTTGCAACGTCGGCGGCAGGTCGCGCAGGACGTAGGCGCCGGTCGCCGGCACGATCTGCATCCGGGTCCGGGCGGCGACCTCGACCATGAGGCTGATGTCGCGGCCGAGGCCGAGCACCGTCATGTCGACGATCGAGTCGATGCCGTCGGCGGCCAGCGCGTCCAACCGTGTCGCGGCCGCGGTGATCACGGCCTCGCGGTCGATCGCGTACGCGTGGGGGAAGGTCCGCATGAGTTCGTGATCCAGCACGACGACGTGCTCGTGCATGAGGGTCCGGCCGAGCTGCCGCGCATCGAGTGGCCCCGTCAGCGTGGGAATCACGTGGGAGCTCCCTCGGGCGGCTACGGTGTGCCAAACTCGGTAGTACTCACTTACTACCACGGCGGGAAAGGTCTGTCGATGACGCTACCGGTGGTCTGGGGCTCAGCCCTGGAACTGCAGGACGTCCGGGGCACCCCCGCGCTGGTCTACACCGAACGCCCGCGGTCGGTGGGCGAGCTCCTCGACAGTGCGCGCCGCTGGGGGGATCGCGAGTATCTGGTCGATGACCGGCCGCCGAATCAGCTTCGCCGAGATGCTCGACCGCGTCGACGCGGTGGCCGCACACCTGGCCGGTGTCGGCGTCGCGCCGGGGGACCGGGTGATGATCCTGGCGCCGCAACTCGATCGAGTGGGTCCTCACCTACTGGGCCACGGCCCGCGCCGGCGCCGTCGCCGTACTGGGCAACGCGTGGTGGGCGGCCCCGAGGCGCAGCGGGCGGTCGAGTTCGTGGGCGCCCGACTGGTGTTCGCCGACGGCGAGCGGGCGGCGCTGCTGAACCCGTCGACGCCGGTGCTGCGCGTCGAGGAGGTGACGGACCTGCTCGCGGGGCCCGCGGTTGATGCCCCGTCAGGTCCGCCGGTGGTCGACGAGGACGAGGCCGCCGTCATCCTGTTCACCTCGGGCACGACCGGGCGCCCGAAGGGCGCGGTGTTCTCCCACCGCTCGATCATCGCCAACCAGCACGGCTTCCTGGCCCGCACGAAGCGACTGCCGAGCGATCTGGCCGACGACCACCGGGCGACCACGAGTCTGCTGTCGACCCCGCTGTTCCACGTCGGGGGCCTGCAGGCACTCGTGACCGCGTTCGTGACGGGCAGCCGCCTGGTCTTCACCAGCGGCCGGTTCGACCCGGCGCAGGTGGTCGACCTGATCGAGCGCGAGCGGATCACCGTGTGGGGTGCGGTCCCGACGATGGTGGCGCGGGTGGTCGAGTACGCCGCAACTGCCGACCGCGACCTGAGCTCGGTCCGCGCGATCGGCATGGGCGGCGCGCCGCTGCCGCCGCACGTCATCGCGCGGATCCCGGAGGTGTTTCCGAACGCCGGCGCGGAACCTCGACGAACTACGGCGCCACCGAGGCGGGCGGGATCGTCAGCACCGACTCCGGCGACGTGGTCCTCGACCGCCCCGGCACGAGCGGGCGTCCGCTGCCGCATGTCGAACTCCGGCTGGGCGCCGATGACGAAATTCTGGTGCGCTCGCCCGCGCTGATGACCGGGTACTGGCAGGAGTCCGAGTCCCCGATCGACGCCGAGGGCTGGCTGCACACAGGCGATGTCGGCCGCATCGACGCCGACGGCTTCCTCTATGTCGTCGACCGCCTCAAGGACCTGATCATCCGCGGCGGGGAGAACATCGCGGCCGCGCACGTCGAACACGCGCTGGCCACGCACCCCGCCGTCGAGACGGCCGCCGTCATCGGCCTCCCGCACCCCGATCTCGGCGAGGAGGTCGGCGCCGTGGTGCTGCTGCGCCCCGATGCGAAGGCCACCTCTGAGGAACTCGCGGACTACCTCGCCGCGCGGGTGGCCCGCTTCGAGGTCCCGACCCAGTGGTGGTTCCGCACCGAGGAGCTCCCGACCAACGCCACCGGCAAGACCGACAAGCGCGCCCTGCGGAAGGACTTCCCTACCCGCGATCCCGCGCCGTCCGCTCATTCATGAGCGAGGCGTCGAAACTGGGCCGGATCGGGCTCCGATTTCGACGCTCAGGTCATGCAGGTTGCCGTGGCAGCCGTCTTTCATGACCGGCGCGACGAAATCTGCCCGGAATCAGGGTCGAAACCGATGCCCTGCTCATGCATGAGCGGGGCGTTGAGCGGCGGGCTAGCCTCGCGGCGGCCGGTGGACCACCTGAAGGTCGGTGAAGGCCTCCACGCCCCACAGGCCGTTCTCCACGCCGATGCCGCTCCACTTCATCCCGCCGAAGGGCAGGTGCGGGGCGAGGGCGGTGTGGGTGTTCACCCAGACCGAGCCGGCCTCCAGGCGACGCGCGACCGCCTCGGCGCGGTCGAGGTCAGCGGACCACACCGAGCCGCCCAGGCCGTAGTCGCTGCCGTTGGCCGCGGTAACCGCGTCGTCGACGTCGTCGTAGGCGATCACCGGGATCGCGGGGCCGAACTGCTCCTCGTCGACGATCCGCATCCCCGCGCGGGCGTCGGCCAGAACGGTCGGGGCGTAGAAGAAGCCGGGCCGATCCAGCGCACTTCCGCCCGCCGCCGCGCGGGCGCCGGCGGACACCGCGGACGCCACCATCTCCGCGACCTTGTCCCGTTGCGCCGCGTTGTTCAGCGGCCCGATCTTGACGCCCTCCTCGGTGCCCGGTCCGACGGAGACGGCTCGGGCCCGCGAGGCCAGCGCCTCGACCACCTCGTCGTAGCGGGAGCGCGGCGCGTACACCCGCTTCACGGCGGCGCAGATCTGACCGGCGTTGCCGAACGCGCCCCAGAACAAGTTGTCGCCGACCACGTCGAGATCGACGTCGTCGAGGACGATCGCCGCGTCGTTGCCGCCGAGCTCGAGCGTCACCCGCTTCAGGTCGCCGGAGCTGCCGGCGAGCACGCGCTTGCCGGTCGGGGTGCTGCCGGTGAAGGAGATCTTGCGGATGCCGTCGTGCGCGGTCAGCCAGGCCCCGAGTTCGTCGCCGCCGCTGATCACGTTGACGACGCCGGGCGGCAGGACCTCGCGAAGCAGTTCACCGAAGCGCAGCGAGGTCAGGGGTGTGTACGGCGACGGCTTGACGGTCACCGTGCACCCGGCCAGCAGGGCGGGGCCGATCTTCCAGCACATGAGCGTCAGCGGAAAGTTCCACGCGGTGATCGCGGCGGCCGGCCCGACCGGACGGCGAACCAGTTCGACCAGGGCGCGTTCGTTGTCCTGCAGGATCTGGCGGGGGAGCTCGAGGTTGGCAAAGGTCTTCAGCCAGCGCGCGCAGCCGAGCACCTCGATCTTCGCGTCGCCCAACGGCTTGCCCTGCTCGGCCGTCAGGAGTCCCTGCAGTTCCGCGAGGTTGTCCTTGAGCAGTTGGGAGGCCGCGAGCAGCGCGGCCCGGCGGGCGTCGAGATCCGCCGACCACGAACCGAACGCGCGCATCGACGCGGCGACCGCCTGATCGAGGGTGGCCCGGTCACAGTCAGGGACCTCGGTGAAGACCTCGCCGGTCGCGGGGTCGATCACCGGGCGCGTGCCACTGCCGTAGGCCGGCTTGCCGTCGACGGTCATGGCAACGCTGGGCGTGGGGGACATCGGCCGATCCCGGTCTCTGGAAATGGAAGTTAGTACCCGCTACCATATCGCGTCATGGTGGATCACCGGAAGTTTCCGTACACGTCGTTCCCCACCGGGTGGTACCAGGTGGCGTGGAGTCACGACGTGCCCGAGACCGGCGCATCCCCGGCCACACTGCCGCTGCGGTACTTCGACAAGGAGCTCGTGCTCTTCCGCGGCGCGAGCGGGTCCCTGCATCTGTACGACGCCTACTGCCCGCACCTCGGGGCCCACCTCGGTCACGGCGGGACGGTGGAGGGCGACGACGTCCGCTGCCCCTTCCACGGCTGGAAGTTCGACGCCAACGGGCGCAACTGCGAGATCCCCTACGCCGACACCCCGAACCGCACCCGGATCGCCAAATGGCAGGTGGCCGAGGTCGGCGGCCTGGTTCTCGCGTGGTACTCCTCGGACCGCTCCGCCCCCGACTGGCAGCCCGAACTGCTCCCCGAACTCGACGACGGCGACGTCCTCTACCCAACCGGCGGGCGGCTGTTCCGGCAGTGGGACGGGGTGCGGCTCAAGCCGCAGTTCGTGATCGAGAACCTGGTCGACGCCGCGCATCAGAAGTTCGTGCACGGCGCGCACGAGGTGCCGGACATCGACAGCGCCGAGCCCGACGGCGCGACCTTCCGGGTCGTCAACAAGGTCACCTTCGGCGGCAACAAGAAGAAGACCTGGCTCACCCCGGACGGGCAGCCCGTCGTGTCCTACCTACGCACCCAGGCCTGGGGCCTCGGGCTGGCGATTGCGCGCTTCGACATCGACGGCTCCATCCACATCCAGGCCACGACGCCGATCGACCACGAACGCTGCGACAGCCGCGCGACCGTCCTGCTCGGCGCGAACGACGTCGTCGACGGTGAACCGTCCGACGGTGCCGTGAAGCGCTTCCACCACGAGTGCAAGCAGTACGAGCGCGACCTGCCGATCTGGGAGAACCAGCGCTTCGTCCACCCGGCGCCGTTCCCGGACCTGGAGCGCGAACGCTTCACCGTGCTGCGCAACTGGTGCACCCAGTTCTACCCCGAGGCCGAACCCGGCTCGTTCGGCCGGTTCAAGGAGGACGTTCCCCTGAGCACCGTCGTCAGCAGCCTCGGATGAGCGGGCTGCTGGAGGTCGTCCGCGACGAGCGCGGCGTCGTCACCGCGACGCTGACGCGCCCGCCGGTCAACGCGCTCTCGATCGCGCTGATGGAGGAACTGCGCGACCTCGCCGCCGAACTCGCCGGCTCCGACGGGGTGCGGGTGCTGGTGTTCCGATCGTCCGCCCCCGGTGCATTCATGGCCGGCGCCGACCTGGGCGACGTGCTGTCCCGCCTCGACGACGTCGCCTCGCTCAATGCCCTGCTGCGCTCGGCGCTCGACGGCATTGAACGGCTGCCGTTCCCCACGATCGCGAGCATCAACGGCCACGCCCTCGGCGGCGGCTGCGAACTCGCGCTGGCCTGCGACTTCCGCCTCATGGCCCGCGGGCGTGCCCGCATCGGCCTGCCCGAGGTGCAACGCGGCCTGCTCGCCGCCGGCGGCGGCACCCAACGTGCGCTGCGGAACATCGGCCGGGGCCGGGCCTTGGACCTCGTCATGCGCGGCCGGATGCTCGACGCCGACGAGGCCGAACGGATCGGCCTGATCACCGAGGCCGTCGACGAGGCCGAACTGGAGAGCGCCACCGCGAAACTGGTCGAGGAGTTCCTCGCCCTGCCCGCGATGGCCCTGGCCGCGGCCAAACGCGTGCTGCTGGAGGGTAACGACGTGCCCCTCGCCGACGGCCTGACCCTCGAGGGCGCCGCGATGAAGGACCTCGTGACGACGCAGTCAGGACACCCGTGAGGGCATCAACTCGTTCCTGGAGAAGCGCCCGCCGAACTTCACCGGCGACTAGCACTGTGGATAAACGACCAAAAGGCGTGTCACGCTTTCTGGTCGTTTTTCCCCAGCGTCAGCCGGTGCTGTAGCCGCCCGCGACGGACAGAGATCTGGCCGGTGACCCAGGACGACATCGGCGAGGCCAGGTAGAGAATCGCCGAGGCGATGTCCTCGGGCTCGCCGAGGCGCCGCAGCGGATAGGCGCGCGCCATCTTGGCCTCCATCTCCGCGGTCAGGTGCTCCGCGGTGGCGGGTGTCTTCGTCGTCCCGGGGGAGACCGCGTTCACGCGGACTCCCTGCGGCCCGATCTCCTTCGCGAGGGCCTTGGTGAAGCCGCCGACGCCGGCCTTGGCCGCGGAGTAGGCCACCATCGTCGGCTCGCCCACGCGGCCGGCCTCGCTCATCACGTTGATGATCGAGCCGCGGCCGGCTTCCAGCATCGCCGGCAGCACGACGCGAGCGACCACCATCGTGCCGAGGGTGATGACACGCAGGGTCCTCTCGTCCTCGGCGACGGTGCCCGTCAGGAACGGCTTGGGGGCGGCCCAGAAGGCGTTGTTCACCACGATGCTCGGGTTCGCCCGCCCCGCGAGCCCGGCTTTTACGGCCTCGACGTCGGTGACGTCCGCGACCACACCGGCGGCGCGGCCGCCGGCGGTTTCGATCAACGCCGCGGTCTCCTTGGCGGCGCCCTCGTCGAGGTCCAGCACCAGGACCTCGGCGCCTGCCCGGGCCAGCAGCAGGCAGGTCTCGCGTCCGATCCCGGAACCACCTCCGGTCACCAGCGCGGTCTCGCCGGTCAGCTCGATCTGCACGGACATGGACGCTCCTTCAGGCTCTTGCCACCGCTCCCCGAAACGGTAAGCTAGCACTGACTACCACTTTGGGACAGCTGCCGAGGAGCGCCGGATGGTCCGCGAGCCCGAGCCCGTTCCGCGTGGTCTCCTGGTGCGCGCGGCCCGTTGGGAAGCGGACGGAGTGCTCAGCCTCGAACTCGTCGATCCGGACGGTTCGGAGCTCCCGGCCTGGCGGCCCGGCGCGCACCTCGACCTGCACCTGCCCTCCGGCCTGGTCCGCCAGTACTCGCTGTGCGGGAGCCCGCAGGACCGCCACAGCTACCGGGTCGCGGTGCTCCGCGAGGTCGCCGGCCGCGGCGGCAGTGCCGAGGTGCACGACACCCCGCTCGTCGGCCGGGTGCTCACCGTCGGCGGCCCGCGCAACCACTTCGAGCTCGTGGAGGCGACCCGCTACCTCTTCATCGCCGGCGGCATCGGCATCACCCCGATCCTGCCGATGGTGGCCGAGGTCGCCGAGCGCGGCGTGAAGTGGGAGCTGCACTACGGGGGACGCACTGCCGCACTCGATGGCGTTCGTCGACGCCCTGTCCGGGGTGACCGGCGGTGACCTCGTGCTGATCCCGCAGGACGAACTCGGCCACCCCGACCTCGAGGCGATCCTGCCCGACGAGCTGGCCAACGACGTGGCGGTGTACTGCTGCGGGCCGGCGCCGCTGATCGCCGCGGTCGAGGCACGCTGCGCGGCGCTGCGGCGATCCCGCGCCCTGCACGTCGAGCACTTCGGTCGCGGCGAGACCGAGGCACTGCCGGTCGACGGTCAGAGCTTCGAGGTCAAGCTCGCCGAGACCGGCATCACCCTCACCGTGCCGGGGAACCGCAGCATTCTCGACGTCGTCCGCGAGGTGCTCCCCGACCAGCCCTACTCCTGCCAGGAAGGTGTCTGCGGCACCTGCGAGACCGACGTGCTGGCCGGTGAGCCCGAACACCACGACCTGATCCTCACGCCCGAAGAGCGGGCGGCGGGGGAAACGATGATGATCTGCGTCGGCAGGTCATGCAGCCCCCGATTGGTGCTGAAGCTGTGACGGTCCCGATGCAGGAGCCGGACTACGACGGTGCCTTCGAGGTCTACGACCCGTCAGACACCACGGTGGTCGTCGGCAAGTACGAGGGCCGCACCGCGGCCGACGTCGATGCCGCCGTCGAGGCCGGCGCCAAGGCACAGCGGGAGTGGGCGGCGTTGACCGCCGCGCAGCGCCTGGACGTACTCCGTACGGCAGTGCCCAAGGTCGAGGCGCTCGTCGATGCGGACGCGCTGCTGGTCCGCGAGCAGGGAAAGGTTCGCTGGGAGGCGACCTTCGAGGTCGGCTTCCTGGAGATGATGATCAACGGGATGGCCGAGAGCGCCGAGTTGCTCGACGCCGGCGAACTCGTCATCGACGACGGCATGGGCAAGGCCTGGGTGCACCACGAGCCGATCGGCGTCGTCGCCGCCATCACGCCGTGGAACTATCCCGGTCGCGATCTCGGCCGACAAGGTCGTACCGGCGCTGCTGGCCGGCAACGCCGTCCTTCTCAAGACCGCCCCGACCACCCCGCTCACCGCACAACTGGTCTTCGACACGCTCGCCTCCGTGCTGCCGGCCGGGCTGCTCACCACGATGACCGGCCCGATCCCGACCGTCGGGGCGCGGCTGCTCGAGCACCCCGGTATCGGCAAGGTCTCCTTCACCGGCAGTTGTGCGTCGGGTCGGGTCGTCGCCGCGGCCGTCGCGAACACGCTGAAGAACCTCACCCTCGAGCTCGGCGGCAACGACGCAGCGTTGGTTCTCGACGACGCGGTGATCGACGACAAGTTGTGCGGCGACCTCGTCACCGCCGCCTTCACCACCACCGGGCAGGTCTGCCTCGCGGTCAAGCGGGTCTACGCGCCGCGGCACCTGGTCGGCCCGATCGCCGACGGCATCGCAGCCGTCCTCGAGGACTACGTGATCGGCCCCGGCCTCGCCGAGGAGTCGACCATGGGTCCGCTGCACACCGCGGCTCAGCGCGAGAAGGTCCGCGAACTCGTGGCCGACGCCCGCGCGCAGGGCGCGACCGTGCGCACCTGCGGCATCCTCGCCGGCGACCCCGACCGCGGGTACTTCGAGTTGCCCACCGTCGTCACCGGCATCGCGCACGGCTCACGCCTGGTCCGCGAGGAGCAGTTCGGCCCGACGCTGCCGGTGCTCGGCTACGACACCGTCGACGAGGCGATCGCGATGGTCAACGACTCCGACTACGGCCTCGCGTCCTCCATCTGGACCGAGGACGAGGACCGCGCGGTCGGCCTCGCCCGGCGGATCCAGGCGGGCTCGACCTACATCAATGCGCACGGGCTGTTCGCCGTCGATCCCCGCGCGCCGTTCGGCGGGGTCAAGCAGAGCGGCGTCGGACGCGAGCTCGGCCGGGAGGGGCTCCTGTCCTTCACAGAAACGCACACCATCAGCACCCGACACATGTGAGACCCGACAATTTAGGGACGCAGCGATGAGTCAGTTCGCCACCGCCGACGAGGTCTACGCCACCATCGGCGCCTTCCTCACCGAGATCACGCACGACCCGGACATGCGCCCGAAGTTCGTCGCGGCCGGCACCTCGTTCCGGGTGACGTACCACGAGCCCGACGCCGTCATGGTCGTCGACTGCACCCAGGACCCGCCCGTGGTCACCTGCGGCGAGAGCGACACCCCGGCCGAGATCGACCTGAAGATGAGCGCCGACGACGGCCATGCGTTCTGGATGGGCACGCTGAACATGACGGTCGCCCTGGCCAAGCGGAAGGTCCAGGTGGCCGGGCCCATGTCGAAGATGATGAAGCTGCTGCCCGCGATGCGCCCGGCGTTCCCGAAGTACAAGGCGTTCCTGGCCGAGCGGGCCTGACCCCATGAATCTGACCCAATGAATCTGATCGGGCGTCAGTGATCACCGTTGCCGCCACGGACGGCATCCTCCTCGTCACCATGGACCGGCCCGAGGCGCGCAACGCGCTGCGGGCCGAGGACTACGTGGCGATGCACCGTGCGTTCAACGAGGCCTCGGCGGACCCGGCCATCGGCGTGGTCGTGGTCACCGGCGCCGGCGACAGCTTCTGCGGCGGGCAGGACCTCAAGGAACTTGGCGGCGCCGCCCCCGAACACCTCGCGTCGGTCCCGTTCCACGCTTACATCGAGGCGCTGTCCCGCTGCGCCAAGCCGGTGATCGGCGCGGTCGAGGGCAGCGCGGTCGGAGTCGGATTCACCATGCTCCTGCACATGGACCTTGTGGTCGCGGCCGAGGACGCGCGGTTCCGCACGCCGTTCGTGAAGCTCGGCGCGACGGCTGAGGCGGGCAGTAGCGTCCTGCTCCCGGCGCTGCTCGGTCCGCGCCTGGCCGCCAAGCTGCTGCTCACCGCGGACTGGCTGCACGCCAAGGACCCGGGCGCCGAAGGCCTGATCAACGACGTCGTCCCGGCCGGCGGAGCGCTGGCGCGGGCGATGGAGCTCGCCGCCACGATCGCCGAGATGCCGCGGCACTCGGTGGAAAGCATCAAGGGCCTACTCATTGCGGGACGCGAGGACGCGGTGCTGCGCTCGTTCGCCCGTGAACGGGCCGAACTGGTCCGCATCGCCGGACTGCTGGAGGCCGGCCTGGCCTCCGCCCCCTTTGCCGACGGCCGGGTGCACCGGTGAGGCCGGAGGAGTTCGAAGAACTCGGCTACCGCGTCGAGGACGGCGTGGCGCGGTTGCAAATGAACCGCCCGGACGCCGGCAACTCGTTCAGCTCCCGGCTCTACGGCGAACTCAAGTGGGGCATCCGTGCCGCCGACTTCGACGCGGAGGTGGACATCGTCGTGCTGACTGGCGTCGGCCGCTCCTTCGCCACCGGAGGCGACCTCAAAGAAGTGCTGAGGAGAATCGGCAAGGACGACGGCGGCTTCGACATGTACGCCTTCACCGATAACCTGCCGTGGGACGCGCTGCGGCTGTGCACGAAGCCGGTGATCGCCGCGATCAACGGGCACTGCTTCGCCGGTGGACTGATCACCGCCGCGTGGTGCGACATCCAGGTCGCCGTGGAGAGCGCGCAGTTCGCGCTGTCCGAGGCCAAGGTCGGCATGGTCGATGCGATGGCGCCCGCGGTGCTGTCCGGGCGGATGCCGATGCCCAAGCTGAAGTACGCCTACCTGACCGGCAAGCCGTTCACCGCCCGCCAGGCCGAGGAGTGGGGCCTGATCACCGAGGTGGTCCCGGACGGCGAGCTGGACAAGCGGGTCGACGAGATCGTCGAGGAGGTGCGTGGGACCACGCCGGTGGCGCACGCCGCCCTCAAGCGGTACCTGCACGAGCTGATCCCGCGGCCGTGGGACGAGGGCGGCATGGCGGCCTTTCGCAGCGCCGAACTGAGGGAAGGCCTGCAGGCGTTCGCGGAGAAGCGCCCACCGGACTTCCGGAAGAAGACCTGAGGTGACCCGCCCCGTCGCGCTCATCACGGGCAGTGGACGCGGCATCGGCCGCGCGACCGCGCTGCGGCTCGCACCGACCCATGACCTGGTCGTGCACTACCGCCGCGATGAAACCGCGGCGGCCGAGGTCGCCAAACTGGCCGAGGACGCGGGCGCGCGCACGGTGCTGGTTCGCGCCGAGCTCGAGAGCGAGGACGACCTCGACGCGTTGCTCGCCGCCGTGCGCGAGAGCTTCGGCCGGCTCGACGTGTTCATCGCCAACGCCGCCGCCGGTGCCTTCCGCGCCGCGCTGGCCACCAAGCGGCACGAGGTCGCCCGCACCCTGCAGACGATCGTCGCGAGCTTCGTCCACCTCGCCCAAGGTCTCGCGCCGCTGATGGGTGCGGGCGGCCGGATCGTCGCGGTCAGCGGGACCGACAGCTCGTTCGCCGTCCCGGCCCACGCCCTGATCGGGGCGTCCAAGGCGGCGCTGGAGTCGCTGGTGCGCAACCTCGCCGTCGAACTCGGCCCGCGCGGCATCACCGTCAACGCGGTCGCCCCCGGGCCGGTCGTGACCGACTCCTCCTCGCTGTACTACGACCGCGACCCCGAGGCCGCCGACATCCTGCGCGCTTCGATCCCGGCGGGACGGTTCGCCGAACCGGAGGAGATCGCCGAGGTGATCGCCTTCCTCGCCTCGCCCGCCGCATCCTTCGTCAACGGCACCGTGGTCGTCGCCGACGGTGGCCTCTCCGCCGGCGGCGGTCCCTGGGTCGCCCTGGGCGGACGCAAAACTCCCTGAAAGCCTTCCCAACCTCGTGTCCGGGGCTGGTTTGCGCGGTGCGCGCAGGAGTAGCGTCGCCGCCTGTCGGGGGGATCCTGCCCGGTCACCCGGGCTCTGCCGAAAGTGGACCCGATGAGCTCACTCGACAAGCGAACGATTGGCATCGGCCTCCTGATCGCGGTGGTGGTGGCCGGCGCCTCGTCGGCCGTGACGGCTGCCGCCGTCTCCGACTCCGATTCTGATTCCGAATCAGGTTCGGAGGTCGAGTTCCTCAACGCGGACCCGGCCGCCACTTCGCCCTACTCCGACGTGGTCGCATCGGGCTCGATGCTGCACCTCGCCGGCAACCTGGGGCTCGATGCGGCCGGCAAGGTCGTGCCCGGCGGCATCAAGGCCGAGACCACGCAGATGATGGCGAACCTCAAGCAGGCTCTGGAGCGGAACGGGTCCTCGCTCGAGAAGGTGGTCAATTGCGAGGTGATGCTGGCGACCGGAAAGGCCGCCGACCCGGTGAAGGCGTTCGCCAAGGCGCGGGATGCCTTCAACGAGGTGTACAGCACCTACTGGCAGCAGGGCCGCTTCCCGGCCCGGCACGCTTTCGGGGTCACCGGGCTGTACCTGGGCGCCGGTGTCGAGATCGCCTGCGACGCAGTCCGGAACTAGCCGGCGCCGCCGTTTCACCTCCGAAAGCTCAGATCCGCACCCGAAAACCGCGTTATCCACATGCGGATCTGCGCTATCGGAAGGGATCCGCCCGGTCCCGTAAGGTCAGGCGGTGGCCAAGACCCCGTCCGTCCGTGAGCTGCTGGAGGCGGCCGTCGGCGACATCGGCGGGGTCGAGCGCCCGGGCCAGCTGGAGATGGCGCACGCCGTCGCCGCGGCCTTCGAATCCGAGGAACACCTGCTGGTCCAGGCCGGGACTGGTACCGGGAAGTCGCTGGCCTACCTGGTGCCCGCGCTGCTCAACCGGCGCCCGGTGGTGATCTCCACCGCGACGCTCGCGCTGCAGGCTCAGCTGGTCCGCCGTGACCTGCCCAGGCTGGTCGAGGCCGCCGAGCCGCTGATGGGGCGCCGCCCGGAGTTCGCGATCCTCAAGGGCCGCAACAACTACGTCTGCAAGCACCGGATCGGCGGCGGCGTGCCGCAGGACGACGGCGACGGACGCTCTTCGAGATCCCGGCCCCGTCCAGCCAGCTGGGCAAAGAGGTGCTGCGCGCCCGCGAGTGGGCCGCCACCACCGACACCGGCGACCGCGACGACCTGGTGCCCGGCGTCAACGACCGGGCCTGGGCGCAGATCTCCGTCACCTCCCGCGAGTGTTTGGGCGCCACCCGCTGCCCGGAGGGCCCGGAGTGTTTCGCCGAGCACGCCCGCGAACGCGCCGCCGAGGCCGACGTGGTCATCACCAACCATGCCCTGCTCGCGATCGACGCGCTGGAGTCGATCCCGGTGCTGCCCGACCATGGGGCGGTGGTCATCGACGAGGCGCACGACCTGGTCGATCGGGTCTCCTCGACCGCGACGGCCGAAATCACGGTCAATGTCATCGAGCGGGTGGCGCGAGCGTCGGCCAAGGTCGCCGACGAGCGGCAGATCGACATCCTGCTCGGCGTCGCCGAAGGCCTGGGCGCCACGCTCGAGGGCATGCAGGAGGGTCCGCTGAACCCGGTGCCGCCGCTGCTGGCCGCCGAGCTCGGTGCGCTGCGCGACGCCGCCCGCAACGCGCTGGTCTCGATCTCGACGTCGAAGGAGGACAGCGCGGAATCGCTGCTGGCCAAAAAGATCGCGCGGAGTGGCCTGGAGGAGATCACCGAGGTCGCCGCCAAGCTCGCCACCCCGACCCAGTACGACGTGGCCTGGCTGGCGATCGAGGAGCGACGCGGCCGCGTGCTGCGGGTCGCGCCGCTGTCCGTGGCCGGGCTGCTGCGCACGGCCTTGTTCGGGAGCCGCACCGTCGTGCTCACCTCGGCCACCCTCGCTGTTGGCGGGGGGTTCGACGTGACCGCCCGTAGCGTCGGGCTGCCCTCCGCCGAGGAGCAGGCCGCCGGCTCCGGGACCGAGTCGAAGAAGGGGGAGGAGGCGCCCCCGCGCTGGCGCGGCCTGGACGTCGGCTCCCCGTTTGACTACGGCCGGCAGGGCATCCTCTACGTCGCCCGGCACCTGCCCACCCCCGGTCGGGACGGGCTGAGCACCGCCGTCCTCGACGAGCTCGAGGCGCTGGTGGAGGCAGCCGGCGGTCGCACGCTCGGTCTGTTCTCCTCGCGACGGGCGGCGGAGTGGGCCGCGGCCGAGTTGCGGGAGCGTCTCAAGGTGCCGGTGCTCTGCCAGGGCGACGACACCCTGACCGACCTGGTCAAGCGCTTCGCCGAGGAACCCGAGACCTGCCTGTTCGGCACCCTCTCCCTCTGGCAGGGCGTCGACGTGCCGGGGGAGTCGTGTCAGCTGGTCGTCATGGACCGCATCCCGTTCCCGCGCCCGGACGAACCACTGTCGGCGGCCCGGTCCCGGATGGTGGACGCCGCCGGCGGCAACGGCTTCATGTCGGTCTCCGCCGCGCACGCCGGGGTGAAGCTGGCCCAGGGCGCGGGCCGGCTGATCCGCCGCGCCGAGGACCGCGGGGTGGTGGCGATCCTGGACTCGAGACTGGCCAACGCCCGCTACGGCTCGTTCCTGCGCGCCTCGCTGCCGCCGTTCTGGTACACGACCGAGCGCGAGGTCGCCCTGGGTGCGCTCAAACGCCTTGCCACGAAGGAAACTGAGGCTGTGTCAGACCCGGTGTCAGACCTTACGTAGCACGCTCACGACGCGGCCGAGGATCGTCGCCTCGTCGCCGGGGATCGGCTCGTACGCGGGGTTGTGCGGCATCAGCCAGACGTGCCCGTCGCGGCGCTTGAACGTCTTCACCGTCGCCTCGCCGTCGATCATCGCGGCCACGATGTCGCCGTTGTCGGCGACGGGCTGCTGGCGCACGACGACCCAGTCGCCGTCGCAGATCGCGGCGTCGATCATCGAGTCGCCGCTGACCTTGAGCAGGAACAGCGTGCCGTCGCCGACCAGCTCGCGCGGCAGCGGGAACACCGACTCCACGGCCTGCTCGGCGAGGATCGGACCGCCGGCCGCGATCCGGCCGACCAGCGGCACGTAGGCGGCGGCCGGCCGGGAGGCGCGGATGGCCTCCTCGTCGTCGCTCTGCTCGTCGTGCGGGGTGGGCGCCACGCCCTCGGGCAGGCGCACGTCGAGGGCGCGCGGCCGGTTGGGATCGCGGCGCAGGTAGCCCTTCGTTCCAGGGTGGTCAGCTGGTGGGAGACGGAGGAGGTCGAGGTCAGGCCGACCGACTCGCCGATCTCCCGCATCGAGGGCGGGTAGCCCCGCCGCTCCACGGAGTCCCGGATCACCTCGAGCACCTTGCGCTGGCGGGCGGTCAGGCCGTCGGCGTCCGGGGGGCCGTCGGGGAGTGCGTGGACCTCGCCGCCGGTCTCTGCCGCGGGCTCACCCTTGCGCGATCGGGCCACCAGGTCCTCCTGAAGTCGGGCTCGTTGCGGACTGCTTGATCCGTACTGGATCAGTACTGAGTCAGTGCTGCGAACGTAGCGGCCGGAGCCGACACGATCAAACATATGTTCGAGGAAACTCGAAAGTGTCGGACCATCCGTGTACAACTTCGTTCATGCGTTCGATCGAATGCCTGTTCGAGCGCGACGGGGAGATGTTGGCACGGAGGAGGAGTCCAATGAACGGCACGGTCCTGAAGGGCACCGCACACCTGACCCTGGTCCCCACGCCCTCGGCGGCTGAGCTGGCGGAGCTGTTCGACGGGCCGCCGGCGGATCGCGCAACCGGCCCCGCGGCCCTGCGCCTGACCCGCCGCGGCCGCCTGTTCGTGGTGGCGCTGTTCCTGGTCACCCTCTTCGCCGGCGGCGTCCTGTTCGGGTCCACCACCACCCGCGCGACAGGCGAAGCCGGCGTTCCGCAGGACTACCAGTACCTGGTCGTCCAGCCCGGTCAGACGCTGTGGGGGATCGCCAAGGAGATCGCTCCGCGGGACGATCCGCGGGCCACGATCGAGGCCATCCGCCGCCTGAACGCCCTGCCCGACACCGGCATCGAGGCCGGTCAGCGCATCGCCCTGCCGTAACGAGTGGGACGTGATCCCGGAGATGCCCGGTACGCGCCGGACACGCCCGGTTTGAGAGCAATTTCTGAGGCCTCGAGGCCTCTGACCTGCGGCGAAATCCGGGGCCCGGAACTCGATCGGACAACGTCTTGTGTCTTGTGGTGGGTAGGTCCTACCGTTCCCACATGTAGTAGTTACACCGGTGTAAGTATCCACAGGTTGTGTCACAGGTTGTACCCAAGGGATCAACACACCATCAACAACTACATCCACAGGACCGGCCCGATCCGAGCCGGATTCAGATTTTGGGAGCCCTCGTGAACTGTCCGTTCTGCCGAGTCGCGGACACCCGCGTCATCGACTCCCGGACAGCCGAGGACGGCGCGGCCATCCGCCGCCGCCGGCAGTGCGAACGCTGCGAGCGCCGGTTCACCACCGTCGAGGTGGCGAGCCTGAACGTCGTCAAGCGGAGCGGTGCCATCGAGCCGTTCAGCCGGGACAAGGTGCTGGCCGGCGTCCGCAAGGCCTGCCAGGGCCGCCCGGTCGACCAGGACTCCCTCGCGGTGCTCGCACACCGGGTCGAGGAGAGCGTCCGTGGGCTGGGTAGTCCCGAGGTACCGGCCCACGAGGTCGGGTTGGCGATCCTCGGCCCGCTGCGCGACCTGGACGAGGTCGCCTACCTGCGCTTCGCCTCGGTCTACCGGGGCTTCGACTCCATGGCCGATTTCGAGGCCGAGATCGCGGCGCTGCGCGCAGAACGGGCCCTCACGGCCTGACCCAGAACGACGGCACCACCGCACGGAACAGACCACCAAGAGGGCATGCGACGGCCTCGCCGGACGTTGCAGTAATCAGACACATAATTCGGAGGAACAGTCGTGACCGAGATGGTGAATGGCGAGACCCAGGTGCCGGGCACGCTGCCGGCGCAGCCCGCGGGGGAGCGCCGTACGGGTCTCACTATGGAGCGGATCTTCACCACCCCGGGGACCCACCCCTACGACGAGGTGAACTGGGAACGCCGCGACGTCGTCATGACCAACTGGCGTGACGGGACGGTCATCTTCGACCAGAAGGGCGTGGAGTTCCCGTCGTTCTGGTCGGTGAACGCGGCGAACATCGTCACCACCAAGTACTTCCGCGGCGCGGTGGGCAGCGAGACCCGCGAGTGGAGCCTGCGCCAGCTGATCGACCGGGTCGTGCACACCTACCGCGACGCCGGGGTTCGCCACGGCTACTTCTCCACCGCGGCGGACGCGGAGATCTTCGAGCACGAGCTCACCTACGCGCTGTTGCACCAGGTGTTCTCGTTCAACTCCCCGGTCTGGTTCAACGTCGGCACCACCGCACCGCAGCAGGTGAGTGCCTGCTTCATCCTCGCCGTCGACGACACGATGGACTCGATCCTGAACTGGTACCGGGAGGAGGGCCTGATCTTCAAGGGCGGCTCCGGGGCCGGTCTCAACCTCTCCCGGATCCGCTCGTCCAAGGAGCTGCTCTCCTCGGGCGGCACCGCCTCCGGTCCCGTGTCCTTCATGCGCGGTGCCGACGCCTCCGCGGGCACCATCAAGTCCGGTGGCGCCACCCGGCGCGCGGCCAAGATGGTCATCCTCGACGTGGACCACCCCGACGTCGCCGAGTTCATCGCGACCAAGGAGCGCGAGGAGCACAAGATCCGCGCGCTCCGCGACGCCGGCTTCGACATGGACCTCGGCGGCGCGGACATCACCAGCGTCCAATACCAGAACGCCAACAACTCGATCCGGGTCAACGACGAGTTCATGCGCGCCGTGGAGAGTGGCGGCCAGTTCGGCCTGCGCGCCCGCGGCACCGGCGAGATCATCGAGACCGTCGACGCCCGCGAGCTGTTCACCTCCATGGCCAAAGCGGCCTGGTCCTGCGCGGACCCCGGCATCCAGTACGACGGCACGATCAACGACTGGCACACCTGCCCCGAGAGTGGGCGGATCACCGCGTCGAACCCGTGCAGCGAGTACATGCACCTGGACAACTCCTCGTGCAACCTGGCCTCGCTCAACCTGATGAAGTTCCTGCGCGACGACGGCACCTTCGATGCTGCGCAGATGGCGAAGGTCGTCGAGCTGGTCATCACCGCGATGGACATCTCCATCTGCTTCGCCGACTTCCCGACCGAGCCGATCGCCGAGACCACGCGGAAGTTCCGTCAGCTCGGCATCGGCTACGCCAACCTCGGCGCGCTGCTGATGGCCACCGGCCGCGGCTACGACTCCGAGGGCGGCCGGGTCATCGCCGCGGCCATCACCTCGCTGATGACCGGCACCGCCTACAAGCGCTCGGCCGAGCTGGCCGGCGTGGTCGGGCCGTACGAGGGCTTCGCCCAGAACGCGAGCGCGCACACCCGGGTGATGCGCAAGCACGCCGCGGCCAACGACGCGGTGCGCTACATCGACGAGATGGACCGGTCGATCCTCCAGCTCGCCACCAAGGCCTGGGACGAGTGCCTGCAGATCGGTGCCACCAACGGCTGGCGCAACTCGCAGGCCTCGGTGCTCGCGCCCACCGGCACGATCGGCCTGATGATGGACTGCGACACCACGGGCATCGAGCCTGACCTGGCGCTGGTCAAGTTCAAGAAGCTGGTCGGCGGCGGCTCGATGCAGATCGTCAACCAGACGGTGCCGCGTGCGCTGGCCAAGCTCGGCTACCACGGCGAGCAGATCGAGGCGATCGTCGAGCACATCGCCGAGCACGGCCACGTGATCGACGCCCCCGGCCTGCGCCAGGAGCACTACGAGGTCTTCGACTGTGCGATGGGCGCCCGCGCCATCAAGGCGATGGGCCACGTGCACATGATGGCCGCGGTGCAGCCGTTCATTTCCGGCGCGATCTCCAAGACGGTCAACCTGCCCGAGACCGCCACGGTCGAGGAGATCGAAGAGGTCTACGCGCAGGGCTGGAAGCTCGGACTCAAGGCGCTCGCGGTCTACCGCGACAACTGCAAGGTCGGCCAGCCGCTGTCCGCCGGCAAGACCGCGACCGCGTCGGGCACGACCGAGGCCGCCGCCGCGGGTCCGGTCATCGAGTACCGCCCGATCCGCAAGCGGCTGCCCAAGGTCCGCGACTCCAAGACCGTCTCGTTCTCCGTCGGCGGGGCCGAGGGCTACATGACCGCGGCCGGCTACGCCGACGGTGGGCTCGGCGAGGTCTTCCTGAAGATGAGCAAGCAGGGGTCGACGCTCGCCGGAATGATGGATGCGTTCTCGATCGCGGTGTCGATCGGTCTGCAGTACGGGGTGCCGCTGGAGACCTACGTCCAGAAGTTCACCAACATGCGCTTCGACCCGGCCGGTATGACCGACGACCCGGACGTGCGGATGGCGTCGTCGATCATGGACTACATCTTCCGCCGCCTCGCGCTGGACTTCATGTCGCCGGAGGAGCGGGAGGCGATGGGCATCTACTCCGCCGAGGAGCGCGCCCGTCAGCTGGAGACCGGGTCCTACTTCGCCGACGAGAGCTCCGAGGAAGTCGACGTCGAGGCACTCGCCCAGTCCGCCCCGATCGAGCCGGCCGACACCACCACCGGTGGGGTCTCGGCGACCTGGGAGGCCCCGGGCTCGACCATGGAGCTGATGGAGGCCCAGCAGGGCCGCACCGCCGACGCCCCGCTCTGCCTCACCTGCGGGACCAAGATGCGCGCCGCCGGTTCCTGCTACGTGTGTGAAGGCTGCGGCTCCACGAGCGGTTGCTCGTGAGCCACTGACTGATCGTCAGCCGACGGACGGTGGCACGATCGGCGGCTGAGTACAGACGGAGGGGCGGTCCCACGGGCGGGACCGCCCCTTCGGCCTGTCCGGCAGTCCCCATCTTGGGGCGCGTTTCCGCCCCATCCCCGCGGCGGATAGGGCCAGGCGCCGCCCCAGGATGCGGCGTGTCGCCCAGGGGAGGCACAAAGCTGACGGGCAGGAACCGCGGCAGTGGGGCAGCTTTCGGGTGAGGGAGGTGCACTCGATGGCTACCAACACCGGAAAGGGCCACCGCCAAGGCGAGGTCCGCGACCGCAGCCAGGTTGAGAACCCCGACGGGAACTGGACGAAGCGAGACGACGAGACCGGCCGCTTCATGGATCAGAAGCAGGACGGCAAGCCCTTCAAGGGCGTCCGCAAGGAGAAGTAGCACCGAGCGCTTGGCCCGAAGGTGGTTCCTACCTTCGGGCCGTTCGGCGTGTCCGCCCTCGCGCGTATGCGGACTTGCTCATCGAGCCGGTCCAGCAGCCGATCGAGGACGGAGCCGACGTCGTCGAAGGTGAACATCCCGGACACATCGCGTACTGGTGGCTGAGAGCAACTCGGGGCGTGTTTCCGCCCTATCGGCGATCGCGAAAGGGCGAGACACCGCCCCAAGGTGGAAGGGAGGGGACGTCAGTAGAGGGGACCCCAGGGGGGCGACATGACCTCGCCGATGCTTCCGGCCGACCGGTCCAGGAACCTCTGCTCAGAGCGACGGCGAGCGATCCGGTGGTCGTGCCACCACTGGCGCAACGGTGAACTGTTCATCAGGCAGCGTCCATTTCGGGAGTAGGGACGGGGCGCAGGGCCCCGACGATGCGTGCCCCGCTGGCGTGCTCGACGGCGTACACCTCGGAGAGCACCGTCTCGGTGACTGCGACCGTCTTGGCCGGCCGCAGCATGGCCAGCAGCGCGGCGCCGGCCAGCACCATGACGGCCACGCCGTAGTACTGCGAGGTGGCCATGATGTCGCCGGTCTGCACGACCAGGATCCCGGCGATGATCGCGGGGCCGCCGAAGGCGACGTAGGAGATGACGAATAGCACCGAGATCACCCCGGCGCGCTCGTGCGGGCCGGCGACCATCACGACCGAGCGCAGCGCGCCCTGGAAGGCGGCGCCGAAGCCCATCCCGGCCACGATCGCGGCGAGGAAAAAGCCGAGGCTGGAGACGTCTCCGGCGAACAGCGTCAGGCCGACGCCGACGAACAGGGCGCTGGTGCCGATGACCATCGACCGATGCGGCGCGACGCCGGAGAGCAGCAGCACCGCGAGCGCGCCGGAGGCCGCGAGGACGAACAGCGCGCCGCCGCCGTAGACGTGGTTCACCGATCCGGTGATCCGGTGCACCAGGGCCGGGCCGAGCGAGCCGTACAGGCCGGCCATCGACCAGCAGGCGATCATTGCCGGCGCGGCGGCGATCAGGGGACGGCGGGCCGCCGGCGGAAAGGCGAACTGCGGGCGCAGCGAGGCGAATGCGCCCGGCTTGCGGCGTGACGGTCTCCGGCATGAAGCCGACGGCGACGGCCTGCACCGCGAACAGGCCGAGCAGCACGAGGTAGATCAGGTGCTGCGGCGCGGGCAGCCACTGCACGAACACCCCGGAGATCACCGCTCCGGCGCCGGTGCCGAGCATCGGGGCCACGGCTGAGGCCGTCGCACCCCGCAACTTCGACAGGTCGAGCATGCCGGCGCCCATGGCGCCGATCGCGGCCCCCGTGGAGATGCCCTGTACGAAGCGTGCGGCCATGAGGACCGGGACGTTCTCGGCGACCGCGAACAGGACGAGCGCCACGGCTTGGGCGCCGAGCGCGCCGAACAGGACCGGGCGGCGGCCGATGTGGTCGGACAGCGAACCGATCGTCAGCAGTGCGCCGAGGACAGAGACGGCGTAGACCGAGAACACGATCGTGGTCGTGATCGCGGAGAAGCCCCACTCCTCCTGGTAGACGCCGTAGAGCGGCGTCGGCGCGCTGGCCGCGGCGAGGAACGTGAACGCCATCGAGGCCAGGAGCGCGAACGAGGCCCAGGCCGGCAGCCGGAACGGCGCCCGGGGGGCCGTGCCGGCTGCTGGGGTCTCCGTTGCGGCGATAGCGGCCATGGGTTCGGTCCTCTTCGTCATCGTGGAGGCAACGGGATCGACGGCCCCGGCATTCCGATCAGACAGGTCTGTCTGGCCTCTTGAGAGTAGACAGACCTGTCTGTTAGAGTCAAGCGATATGAGCACCGTCACTGCCGAGAAGACGCTGAGCGCCCGCGATCGCCTGCTCAAGGCCGCGGACGAGCTCTTCTACGCCGAGGGCATCAATACCGTCGGCATCGACCGGGTCATCGAGCATGCGGGCGTGGCCAAGGCCAGCCTCTACAGCACCTTCGGAAGCAAGGACGGGCTGATCCGCGCCTATCTGGAGGGCCGGCATCAGCTGCGCGTGGCCCGGATCCAGCGCCACCAGGCCAAGCACACCGACCCCAAGGCCCGCATGCTCGCCGTCTTCGACTCCTTCGACGAGCTGATCAACTCCAAGACATGGCGCGGCTGTCCGTTCATCGCCGCGACCGGCGAGGCACGCACGGACGCCACGGTCAACGAGGTCGCGGGGGTCACGCGCGCCTTCACCCGGCAATGCTTCATCGAGGAGGCGGCCGCTCTCGGGCTGGCCGACCCCGCCGCGGTGGCCGACCAGCTCGTGCTCCTCTACGACGGCGCTGTGGTCGCGTCCCACGTGCAGCGTGACCGGACCGCCGCGGTCCGTGCCCGCGCGATCGCCGAGTTGGTCATCGACAGCGCGCCCCGCTGACCACAGCCTGAACGGTCGTTCTACGCTGCTCGCTCGGTACCAACGCGAGTCGGCGGGAGACGGTGTGGATCGCAACAAGTGGTCCCAGCTCGTCTTCGGGCGCGGTGCTCTCACCTCCGTCGAGCGTTCGGCCGGCCGGCAGTGGCTGCGCTGGTGGGGCTGCGGCAGCGCCGCGCTCGTGGGCGGGATCGGCATTCCGATCCTCATCATGGGCACCTACAACTACGACGAGAGCCTCCGCAACTACGGCACGCCCAAGACCGCGCAGGTGGTCGAGGTGGACCCGAACAACGCCGGTTCGGACTTCACCCTCCGCGTCGGCGACCGCGACGTGGAACTGACCAACCCCAAGCTGGTGCCCAAGGTCGGGGACTCGCTCGAGGTCGTGGAGGACTCGGACGGCCGGGTGGTCCTGGCGGACGACGTCGGCGCCAAGGACAAGGCCATCGGCGACGCCTCGTTCGGGTCGTTCCTCTGTTTCGCGCTCTTCATCGGTCTGGGCTGGGGGCCTGGTATCGCGCCGTTCCGCGCGGTGAAGAAGGTCCGCGACAAGCAACTGATCAAGCAGTCGTCCGTCGTCACCGTCACCGCGGTCGAGAAGATCAAGTGCCCGCAGGGTCCGTTCATCGGAGCCTGGCGGCGCGGCAACCGCCGCTACTACGCCGTCGATGTACGGAAGCCCGACAAGAACGTCGTGCGCTGGCGCGGGCCGCTGGCCCGCGAGCCCGAGGTTGGCGCCAAGCTCAGCATGGTCGCGGGCGGGTTCCCCGACGACTGGGTCGTCCTGGTCAGCGCGATCAAGGGCTCGGACAACGAGGCCGTGCACTGGCCCGCAGCGCCGCTGACCGAACCGGCGGGCGCCAGCTAATTTCTCCGGGCTACTTCCTCCGGCGGAAAAGCCGCTGTCCGAGGATGATCGAGAACGTCGCGACGAACGCGCCGGCTGCCCCGGAGAGCGCTCCGAAGAACGGCAGCACCGCGAAGGTTGCGAAAACCACCGCGGCCGCCAGGCTGCCGGAGATCGCGGAGGCCTTCACCGAGGTCTCGAACCGGCCGGGCGTGCGATCGACCGAGGATGTCGCCTCGGGCCGGCGGGCCGGCGGGCGAGCCGCCGGACGCCCTCCCGAAGCAATGCCCAGGGCGGCGTCGGCCTCGGCGATGAGCCGGTCGATCTCGTCGTTGGACGCCATGTCCTCATCCTGCCAGCGCGGGGCAGTGCAGGACCACGAAAGGATGGCACCGTGAGCTACCTGCCGGACGCCCCCGAGGCCGTCAAGTCCGCCCCGGAAGATGTGACCCGCATCCGGGAGGCCTTCGCGGCCGCGGACTACACCACTGACGGGGTCTCCGAGCTGCTCGGCCCGGTCGCCGAGGCCGCGCTGGCCCGCCGCGAGACGGTCCCCGCCCGCCGGGCCGCCCGGGCTGACGGGTCCGCCCTGGCCGCGTTGGTCCGGCTCTTCCTGCTCCAGGACCCCGTGCCCGAGCGGGAGGTCCCGCTGCCGGTCGGTGCCGCGACCCGGCTGGGCCTGCTCGAGTCCTCCGCCGGTGAGGTGCGGGCCTGCCTGGACGCCCGTCCGCACGACGACGCGTTCTACGTGCTCTCCGACCTCGGCACCGGCCTCGACGGTCAGGTGCGGCCGGTGGGGGCCGGTCACGTGCTCGGCGTCGGCGGCGCCTCGGTGTCCCTCGCTGAACTGACGGTTCGTCACTCAGTCGAGCGGGCACTGGATCTGGGCACCGGCTGCGGGGTTCAGGCGCTGCACCTGACCCGGCACGCGGCCCGGGTGGTGGCCACCGACGTGCTTCCGCGGGCCCTGGAGCTGGCGGCGCTGTCCGCGGCCCTGTCCGGGGTCGAGGTGGACCTGCGCGAGGGCGGGCTGTTCGACCCGGTCGCGGGCGAGCGCTTCGACCTGATCGTGTCGAACCCCCCGTTCGTGATCGGCGCCGGCGAGGGCCGGCGCACCTACCGCGACGGTGGGCTGGCCGCCGACGAACTGTGCCGGCGCCTGGTCGGTGCGGCCCCCGAACACCTCACCGACGACGGCTGGTGCCAGCTGCTGGCCAACTGGGTGCACCGCCGCGGCGAGGACTGGCGCGAGCACGTCGGCGCCTGGCTGCCGGCCGACTGCGACGGGTGGGCGTTGCAGCGCGAGGTGCTCGACCCGGCGGCCTACGTGTCGCTCTGGCTGCACGACGCCGGCGACGTCGCGGGCGCGAAGTACCTCGACCGGTACGACGCCTGGCTCGGTGCCCTGGAGGCCGACGGCGTCGAGGGCGTCGGCTTCGGCTGGATCACCCTGCGGCGCACCGGAGCGGGAGGCATGCACCGCGTCGAGGAGTGGCCGCACGCCGTCGACGCACCGCTCGGCCCGCACGTCGCCGAGGCGTTCGGACGCGTGGATTGGCTGCGCCGGCACGACGACGCGGACCTGCTCAGGGCGCGGCTCCGCGTCGCCGACGACGTCACCCAAGAACTGATCGGTGAACCCGGGGCGGAGGACCCCAACCACGTGGTGCTGCGGCAGGCGAGCGGACTGCGCCGGGCCCGCACCGTCGACACCGCCACCGCCGCACTGGTCGGTGCGTGCACCGGCGAAGCAGGGATCGGCGTGCTCATCGATGCTGTCGCGACCCTGCTCGACGAGGACCCCGGTGAAGTCCGGAGCCGCCTGTTCCCGCTGGTGAGCGAGCTGGTTCACGAGGGCTACCTGCTGCCCGAGGCAGGGACCGCCTGATGGGTGCCGTTCTCGCCGGCGCGCTGGTGTTCATCTGCTCGGCGGCGGTACTGATGCTCGAGATCCTGAGCCTGCGCCTGGTGGCGCCCTACGTCGGGATCACCCTCGAGGTCAGCACCGCGGTCATCGGGTTCGCGCTGGCCGCGATCGCGCTCGGCGCCTGGCTCGGCGGGCTGGCCGCCGACCGCTGGGATCCGCGCAAGATGCTCGGGCCGGTGATCATCGCGGCCGGCGGGCTGATGCTCCTGGTGGGCCCCACGGTGCGCGCGACCGGCGAAGCCATCTCGGGCCAGGACGACGGCACCGTGCTGATGATGGCCGCGGTCGCGGTGCTGTTCCCGGCGGCCCTGCTCTCCGCGGTCAGTCCCATGGTGGTGAAGACGCAGCTCGCGTCGCTGGAGCGCACCGGCTCGGTGGTCGGCTCCTTGTCCGGCACCGGCACCGTCGGCGCGCTCGTCGGCACCTTCGTCACCGGGTTCCTGCTGGTGTCCTCGATTCCGACCTCACGGATCCTGTTCTCGCTCGGCGTCGCGCTGATCCTGCTCGGGGTCGCGGTGGCCGGGCGGGACCGGCTCAAGGTCGCGACGGCCGGCGGCACCACCGCGGCGATGGTGGGCGCGGGTGCGTTCGTGATCGCGCCCCAGCCGTGCGACACCGAGACCGCGTACCACTGCGCGAAGGTCGTGGTCGACCCGAACCGCCCGACGGCGAAAACCCTGCGGCTGGACACGCTGCGGCACTCCTACGTCGATTTGGCCGACCCGAAGCACCTGGAGTTCGCCTACATGAAGGCGTTCGGCACCGTGGTCGACGCGATGCGTCCGGCCGGGCAGCCGATCCGGGCGCTGCACATCGGCGGCGGGGGCGGCACCCTGCCGCGTTACGTCGATGCCACCCGCCCGGGCAGCGACAACCTGATCGTCGAGATCGACCAGGGCGTCATCGACATCGACCGCGAGGAGCTCGGACTGGTCACCGGCAACGGCATCGAGGTGCAGGTCCGCGACGGCCGGACCGGCCTGCGCGATCAGCCCGACGGCGGCCGCGACCTCGTGGTGACCGATGCCTTCGGCGGACTCTCCGTGCCCTGGCACCTGACGACCCGTGAGCTCGTGCAGGACGTCCGCCGGGTGGTGGGCCCGGAGGGGGTCTATCTGGTCAACGTCATCGATTACGCACCCTCGAAGTTCGCCCGCGCGGAGGTGGCGACGCTGGCCTCGGTGTTCCGCAACGTCGCCCTGATCTCCTACCCGACGGTGTTCGACGCCGCCGGCGGCGGCAACATCGTGCTCGTCGCCTCCGACGCGCCGCTTCCGGACCTCCAGGACGCGATCGCCGAGCGGATCGGGCAGTACACGGTGCGCACCGGCGCCGATGTGGCCGTGTTCGCCCGGGAGGCCGACGTGCTGCGCGACGACTTCGCCCCGGTCGACCAGCTGATCACGACCCCGGAGGGCTGAGAACTAACGCGCGGTCTCGGCGGCGTCCATCGCGGCGAGGATCCGCTTCTCCGAGACCGGGTGCGCGGTGCCCAGGCTCTGCGCGAACAGGCTGATCCGCAGCTCCTCGAGCATCCAGCGGATCGCGACCACGTCGGGGTCGATCCGACGTCCGGGGGGCAGCCCCGCGACCAGCTGGGCGTACTCCCGCGACAGCTGGGCGACCTGGGCCATCCGCGCGGTGTCCCGCTCGGGGTCGAGCTTGTCCAGGCGGCGCCCGATCCCGCGCAGGTAGCGGGACACGTGCGGGAGCTGGGCGGCCCCGGTCGCGGTCACGAAGCCGGGGAACAGCAGGGCGTCGTACTGGGCGCGCATGTCGGCAACGGCCGGGGACGCCCCGCCCGTCGATGATGCGGCCCGGGCCAGCGCGGCGTCGACCTCCTGAGCCACCGTCAGAATCGTGACGACCTCGCCGACGACCGCCTCGAACCGGGCCGGCAGCTCGGTCCGCACGGCCGTCAGCAGGGTCGCGTACGCGGCGCCGGTGCGTACGGGTCCGCCGTGTGCCGCCACGATCGCGTCCACCGCGGCGTCGGCGCAGTCGGCGAACAGCGCGGTCCCGTTCGGGTGCGGGGCTGCGGCCAGGGCCAGCTTGGCCTGGTTCGACAGCCGCCCGAGGACAGCCTTCACCGGCGCGCTGACCTCGTGCAGCAACAGCCGCCGGGTGCCCGCCGCCATCGCTGCCCGCGCGGCCTCCGGGTCGGGGAGCACCCGCAGGGCCGCGGTGCCGCTCTCGTCGACGAGGGTCGGATACCCGGCCACCACCCGGCCGTCCCGGACGTGCTCGTGGGTTCGGGGCAGGGCACCGTCCGGCAGCTCCGGCCACCCGGCCAGCGCGGGTCGCTCCAGCGCCGCCGCCCCGGCCGCCACCATCGAGGCGACCGTCGGCGCGAGCTGCGCAGCCAGCGCGGTCAGGTCCTTGCCCTCGGCCAGCGCCCGCCCGCGCTCGTCCTCCACGCGGAAGGTCATCCGCAGGTGCGCCGGCACCCGGGCCCAGTCCCAGTCCTCGGGGTCGATCCGCACCCCGTTGCGGTCGCCGAGTTCGCGTTCGAGCGCCGTGGTCAGTGCCTCGCCGGCGTCCGGGTCGAGCCGGGCCAGCACGTGGGCCGCGTGATCGGGCGCGGGCACGAAACTGCGCCGGATCGCCTTCGGCAGCGCACGGACCAGCGCCGTGACGAGCTCGAGGCGCAGCCCAGGCACCTGCCAGTCGAAGCCGGCGGGGGAGAGCCGGTTGAGCACCGGCAGCGGCACGTGCACGGTGACGCCGTCCGCGTCGGCGCCGGGCTCGAACTGGTAGGACAGCGCGAACGTTTCCCCCTGCGTGGTCCACGTGTCCGGGTAGTCCTCGGCCCGCACGCCGCCCGCGCGGTCGGAGAGCAACGTCTCCGGGTCGGCGTCGAGCAACGCGGGCTGCGTGCGCCGCTCCTTCTTCCACCACGCGTCGAAGTGCCGCCCGGACACCACGTCGGCGGGCACGCGCGCGTCGTAGAAGGCGAACAGCGTCTCGTCGTCGACGAGCAGGCCGCGCCGGCGCGAGCGGTTCTCCAGGTCCTCGACCTCGGCGCGCAGCGCCTGATTGTGCATGAAAAAGTTGTGGTGGGTCTCCCAGTCGCCCTCGACCAGGGCGTTCCGGATGAACAGCTCCCGGCACAGCGCGGGGTCGATGCGCGCGTAGTCCACCTTGCGCCCCGCCACCAGCGTCAGCCCGTGCAGCGTGACCCGTTCGTAGGCGACCACGGCGGCCCGCTTGCGCTCCCAGTGCGGCTCGGAGTAGTTGCGTTTGACCAGGTGCTCGGCCAGCGGCTCGACCCACTCCGGTTCGATCTTCGCCACGGTGCGCGCGAACAGCCGGGAGGTCTCCACGAGTTCGGCGGCCATCACCCACTTCGGCTGCTTGCGCGACAGGCCCGAGCCCGGGAAGACGTGGAAGCGGGTGCCGCGTGGTCCGAGGTAGTCGTTCGCGTCCGGATCGCGGTTGCCGATCTGGGTGAGCAGCCCCGAGAGCAACGCCAGATGCACCTTCTGCTCGTCACCGGCCTGGGTGTTCCAGCGCAACCCGATCTGCCCGGCCACCTCACGCAACTGCGCGACCAGGTCCTGCCACTCCCGCACCCGCAGGTAGTGCAGGTAGTCCGCGGTGCACAGCTTGCGGAACTTGGCCGAGGACAGCTCCCGCTGCTGCTCGCGCAGGTAGGTCCACAGGTTGAGGTAGGAGAGGAAGTCCGAGCGTCGGGTCGGCGAAGCGGGCGTGCTTGGCGCGGGCGGCCTCCTGGGCCTCGACCGGACGTTCGCGCGGGTCCTGGATCGACAGTGCCGCGGCGATCACGATCACCTCGCGCAGCACGCCGTAGCGGTCGGCCTCCAGGATCATCCGCCCGATCCGCGGGTCCACCGGCAGTTGCGCGAGCTTGCGGCCCACCGGAGTCAGCGCGCCGGCGCCGTCGAAGGCCCCCAGCTCCTCCAGCAGCGCGACGCCGTCGGCGATGCTGCGCCGCTCCGGCGGGTCGACGAACGGGAACGCGGCGACGTCGCCGAGCCCGATGGCGGTCATCTGCAGGATGACGCTGGCCAGGTTCGTGCGCAGGATCTCCGGCTCGGTGAACTCCGGCCGCGCGAGGTAGTCCTCCTCGGCGTAGAGCCGGATGCAGATGCCTTCCGCGACGCGGCCGCAGCGCCCGGCGCGCTGGTTGGCCGAGGCCTGCGAGATCGCCTCGATCGGCAGGCGCTGCACCTTGCGCCGGCTGCTGTAGCGCGAGATCCGCGCGGTCCCGGCGTCGACCACGTAGCGGATGCCGGGCACGGTCAGCGAGGTCTCCGCGACGTTGGTGGCCAGCACCACGCGCCGGCCGGAATGCGGGGCGAACACCCGGTGCTGGTCGGCGTTGGAGAGCCGGGCGTAGAGCGGCAGGATCTCCACCGGCAGACCTGACGCCTTGTCAGTTCCCAGCCGTCCGCGCAGTGCGTCCGCGGTGTCGCGGATCTCGCGTTCGCCGGACAGGAACACCAGCACGTCCCCGCGACCTTCGCGGTGCAGCTCCTCGACCGCGTCGCAGACCCCGGTCGGCATGTCGTGCGGCTCGACCCGTTCGTCGCGCCGCTCGTTCTCGGTGTCCGAGATCAGCGGCCGGTAGCGCATCTCCACCGGGTACGTGCGCCCGGACACCTCGATGATCGGCGCCGGCGTTCCGTCGGCGGCCGCGTAGTGCCGGGCGAACCGCTCCGGGTCGATGGTGGCGGAGGTGATGACCACCTTCAGGTCCGGCCGTTACGGGTAAGAGTTGCCGCAGGTAGCCGAGGAGGAAGTCGACGTTGAGGCTGCGCTCGTGTGCCTCGTCGATGATGAGGGTGTCGTAGGCCAGCAGCCGGCGGTCGCGCTGGATCTCCGCGAGCAGGATGCCGTCGGTCATCAGCTTGACCAGGGTGCCCGGCCCGACCCGGTCCGTGAAGCGGATCGTGTAGCCGACCGTCTCGCCCAGTGGCGTGCCGAGTTCCTCGGCGATCCGGTCGGCGACGGTGCGCGCGGCCAGCCGGCGTGGCTGCGTGTGTCCGATCAGCCCGCGCACCCCGCGGCCGAGCTCGAGGCAGATCTTGGGCAGCTGCGTCGTCTTGCCCGACCCCGTCTCGCCGGCGACGATCACCACCTGGTGGTCCCGGATCGCGGCGGCGATGTCGGCCCGCCGGGCGCTGATCGGAAGGTCCTCGGGATAGCTGATCGCCGGGACCGACTCGGCGCGCAGCCCGACCCGCACGGCCGCGGTGGCGATCTCGTCGGACAGCTTGGCCAGCGCGAGCGGGTCCAGGCGCTTGTCGGAGGAGCGGCGCAGAGAGTCCAGCCGGCGGCCGAGGCGGTTCGCGTCGCGCAGCGTCAGCGAATCCAGCTCCGCCCGGAGCACTCTGATCTGGGCCTGCTCGGACATCGCCGAGTCAGGTTAGGCGAGCACCCCCCGAGGGTGCTCGCGCGTTATACGCCCGAACCGCAGACGTCAGCCGGAGACGGCGAGGCGGTGCACGGTGCCGCGGGTCTCGAACTCACGGCTCTCAAACTCACGGCTCTCAAACTCGCGGATGAGGGCCGCCGAGCCGGCCTCCGCGGCCAGACGTTCCTCGATGGCCGCCCGGGCGTTCGTGAGCGAACCGCGGTGCACGCGGTCGGAGAGCGCGGTGAGCGAGGCGTCGGCCACCAGGGACACGATCGAGCCGAGCTGGGCACGCGAGGTGATCACGTGAATTCCTCTCCGGGCGGGTTCGCCGCCGATCGAAAGAACGCACAAAGCGGAATGGGTTGCTGTGAGAACAGTCGTTGGCAGGTGTAGCCAGTTCATTCCGCCCAGGTGAAATCCGTGTGAGCTCCGCCTCACCCGCAGGTGGCGGTCCGACGCACGTTGCATTGGGTCACATTGGCGAGGGGGGTTGCGACCGGTTTGGACCATACGAGGGCATCTGTTCACCGGCGGGCCTGTGACCTGCAGTGATGCCGGAATCGTCCCTGAGGATTTGTGAAACCTACGGTGGTGACTTTGCGTCCTACCTCCGTTCCCGGGCGTAGTAGCCCGGTGTTGAGGAGGACAGCACATGACGGCCCGCGCCGCTGGTCCGCGCCGAGCCGGGGTCCGCCTCGCCGCCGCTTTGAGCGGGTTCGCGCTGCTCGCGGGGGCCGCGATCGCCCTCCACGACGGCTCCGACCCGACCCGGCTCCCGGCCGGCAGCTACGTCCTGCGCGCGAACTCCGGCCAGCTTCCCGACCTGCTCGACGAGGTTCGGGACCAGGGCGGCACCGTCACCCGGCAGTTCGACTCGATCGAGGGCGCCGCGGTCACCGTCGACGCCGACACGGCCTCCGACCTCGCGAACGACGACCGCGTCGCCTCCTTCACGCCCGACGTCGATATGACCGCGCCGAGCGAGTCCACCGCGGCCCCCGCAGCGACGCCGGTGGCGACGCCGAAGCCGGCCACGCCCGTCGCGCCGATCGGGACCAACAAGTCCACCGAGAACCCGAGCAAGACGACCAAGACGACCAAGACGAAGCAGCCCAAGACCGGCCCCAAGGGCGGGGCGACCCCGACCGGGTCCGGGGCGAGTTACGACGCCGCGGCCGACCCGAACTCGCTGTGCAACATCGCCAAGCTGGTCGGCGTCCGCCCGATGTGGAAGCAGGGTGGCACCGGCAAGGGCGTCGACGTCGCGCTCATCGACTCCGGCGTCGCGCCGGTCGCCGGCCTGAACGGCGCCGGCAAGGTCGTCAACGGCCCCGACCTCACACCCGAGTCGCAGAACCCGAACACCCGCTACCTGGACACCTTCGGGCACGGCACGCACATGGCCGGGATCATCGCGGGCAAGGACGCAGGCGTCGACACGAGCAACGCGAGCTCCTGCGCGGGCTTTGCCGGCATGGCGCCGGACGCGCGGATCATCAGCGTCAAGGCCGCCGACGCGCACGGCGCGACCGACGTCTCGCAGATCATCGCCGGCATCGACTGGGTGGTGCAGCACGCGCAGGACCCGGGCATGAACATCCGGGTCCTCAACCTGAGCTTCGGCACCGACGGCGTGCAGGACTACGTGCTGGACCCGCTGGCCTACGCGGCCGAGGTGGCCTGGCGCAAGGGCATCGTCGTCGTCGTCTCGGCCGGCAACTCCGGCTTCCGGCGACGGCCGCCTGACCAACCCGGCCCGCAACCCGCACGTGCTCGCGGTCGGCGCGGACGACACCAAGGGCACGCCCTCGACGCTGGACGACACGATCCCGTCGTTCTCCAGCCGCGGTGACGCCAAGCGCAACCCGGACATCGTCGCGCCGGGCAAAAGCGTGCAGAGCCTGCGCGTGCCCGGCTCCTACATCGACCACGCGCACGGCGACACCGGCGCCTTCGCGGGCCGCTTCTTCCGCGGCAGCGGCACCTCTCAGGCCGCCGCGGTCACCTCCGGGGCCCTCGCCGCGCTGATCTCCGCCCGGCCCAACCTGACGCCCGAGCAGATCAAGCTGCTGACCTCGACCCTCGGCCTCGGCCTGATCGTCGCCGACCCGCGCGCGCAGGGCCATGGCCTGCTCCAGCTCGGTGTCCCCGCCCTCCTTGGCGCCCTGACCAGCCCGCCCCTGGTCGGCGGCCTCCTGGAGCCCGCCGCCGGCCTGCTCAACGGCGTCCTGAACGGCAGGCTCGGCACGCCTCGCTCGAACGGAACCGGCACCCTGGAGGGCGCCCGCGGCCAGGACCACCTCGAGCTCGACGGCAAGCCGCTGACCGGCGAGAAGGACATCTTCGGCCGCCCGTTCGACGCCGCCGCGCACGCCAAGCTCTCCGACGCCAGGTCCGCCTGGAACGGCGGGACCTGGAACGGCAGCAATTGGACGGGCCGATCCTGGGCCGGACGGTCCTGGGCATCCACCGAATGGCTGGGTCGCACCTGGGCCGGACGTACGTGGGCTGGGCGTACTTGGGCGGATGGGTCCTGGAATGGGCGTACTTGGGCTCATGGCACATGGAACGGACGGACCTGGGCCGGCGTCGAATGGGCTGGACGCAGTTGGGCAGGTACCGACTTCGCCGGAGGGGACTGGCAGTGACGGGGAACAGGGCGGTCGACCGCAAGGGCGCTTCGCGTCGCGGTCTGCATGCCCTGGTGACGGCCCGCGGCACCCGCATCGCCGGCCTGATCGTTCTGCTGCTCGCGCTCGGCACCGCGCTGCTCGTCTTCACGCCCGCGCTCACCTACAAGGCGCCTGGCCCGACGCACCTGCCCTGGTGGGCGATGGTGCTGATGTTCGGCGTGGCCGAGATGGTCGTGCTGCACATCCAGATCCGCCGTGAGGCGCAGACGGTCTCGCTCTCGGAGATCCCGCTCGTGGTCGGTCTGTTCATGGCCGGTCCGGTCGGGCTGCTCGTCGGCCGCGTGCTCGGCTCGTTCCTGATCTTCGTCTTCCACCGCCGCCAGGCACCGATCAAGGTCGCGTTCAACACCGCGCTGGTCTTCGCCTCCGGCGCACTCGCGCTGACCATCTGGTCGCTGGCCTTCAACGGCCAGGAGGCCGGTCCGGCCGCCTGGGCCGCCGCGTTCGCCGCCCTGGTCGCCGCCGGCTCGTTCGACGCCGCGGTCACCACGATGGCGATCGCCTGCTACGAGGGCCGCATCAAGCTGACCCGGATGGCCCGCGAGGTCGCCGGCGCCGGCACGCTGGCCGCCGCGGTCGGCACCGTCGGCCTGGTCGCCGCTACCGCCATCACCTACGACGTGCGCAGTGCCTTCCTGGTCGAGGCAGCCGGCGCCCTGCTCCTGCTCGGCTACCGCGCCTACGCCTCGCTGCGTGAGCGGCACGAGAGCCTCGAGCAGCTCTACCACTTCTCCGAGGTCGTCTCCGGCGCGCACGACGTCGACACCGTGCTGCGCAGCGTCCTCGCGCAGGCCCGTCAGCTGCTGCGCAGCGACCGAGCCGAGTTCCTCGCCTTCGACTTCCCTGGCAGCCTCGCGCCGCACCGGATGAGCCTGCTGCCCGACGGGGTGCGTCGCGACGGCATCGCCGAGATCGGCGCCGCCCTCGACGCCGACCCGGTCGTCTCCCGGGTCCGCCGCGAGCGCCGCTCCGTGCTGCTCGCCCGCAACACCAAGGACACCGCCGAGCGCGCGTACCTGGCCCAGCACGGCTTGCGCGAGGCGATCGTGGTCCCGCTGCACATGGACGGCGTCATCGTCGGCACGCTCTCGGTCGGCAACCGGCTCGGCGAGGTCCGCGGGTTCGACGCCGGCGACGTCCGGCTGCTGGAGACCGTGGCCAACCACGCCGGCGTCGCGCTGAAGTCGGGCTCGCTGATCGCCCGCCTCTCGCACGAGGCGCACCACGACACCCTGACCGGCCTGCCCAACCGTCACCTGCTCCAGCAGGAGCTCGACTCCGCGATCGCCGCTGTCCGCATGGGCACCTCGGTCGGTTGCGCCGTCATGATCTCCGACCTCAACGGCTTCAAGGAGGTCAACGACACCCTCGGCCACCAGCACGGCGACCAACTTCTCCGGGACGTCGCGCGCAAGTTCGTCGAGGTGGCCGGTACCCGTGCCCTGGTTGCCCGCCTGGGTGGCGACGAGTTCGCCGTCCTGCTCACCGACGTCGCGAGCCCGGCCGAGGCCGAGACGATGGCGAAGGCGATGGTCGATTCCCTGGCCGCGCCGATGCCGGTGGACGGCGTGAGCGTCGAGGTCTCCGCCTCGGTGGGGGTCGCGATGGCCCCGCTGCACGGTGAGGACGTTTCCGGCCTGCTCAAGCGCGCCGACGTCGCGATGTACGCGGCCAAGGCCAACGGCGGCGGCGTCCGCCTCTACGACGAGGGCCTGCAGGAGGCCGCCAACCCGAGCCGGCTGGCGCTGGTCGGCGAGCTCCGCTCGGCCATCAAGGACGGCGGCATCGAGGCCTGGGTGCAGCCCAAGGCGTCGCTGATCGACGGCTCGATCGTCGGCGTCGAGGCGCTGGCCCGCTGGCGGCACGCGGACGGTGTCCGTGGCCCGCAGGAGTTCCTGCCCGTCGCCGAGGCCAACGGCATGATCGGCCCGCTGACCGAGGCCATGCTCGACTCGGCGCTCTCGTCCTGCGCGGCCTGGTTGCGCCGCGGCATCGACGCCGGCGTCGCCGTCAACGTCTCTCCGCGCAGCCTGAAGGACTCGGCCTTCGCCGAGACCATCGCCGCGGTCCTGCTCCGCCACGAGGTGCCGGCGCACATGCTGACTCTCGAGATCACCGAGACCTCGCTCATGGCCGACAGCCCGCAGGCGATCGACCTGCTGGTGCGACTGAACGCCATCGGCGTGCGGCTCTCCATCGACGACTTCGGCACCGGCTACTCCTCGCTGGCCTACCTGCGCCGCCTGCCGGTCAACGAGGTCAAGATCGACCGCGAGTTCACCTCGCGCATCAACTCCGACCCGCGCGTGCTGATGATCGTCCGCTCGGTCGCCGACCTGGCCCGCAACATGGGCATGGACACGGTCGCCGAGGGTGTCGAGGACGCCGAGATCTTCTCCACGCTGCAGGGGCTCGGCATCGGCCAGGCGCAGGGTTACCACCTGAGCCGCCCGATGCCCGCCTCGGAGTTCCCGGCCTGGCTCGACCGCTACAACGAGGAGCTCGCCGGCCCGCGTCCCGTGCTCCCCGGCGGCCGCCGCCCGCGCACCACCGCTGCCGCGTAGTTGCTCTTCCGCCCGACACGCCGGGGCGGAGTTGCGCGCCACGGCCCTGTGTCGGGCAAAATGACAGCGGCGTCATCTGTCTTTCTGTCAGGCACGGCACGTCGAGATCGCAGGGGAAGGCGCATCTCGAGCCGCCGAGTCAGCCAGGAGGAATCACGTGACGACCACCCGTGGAGTGCTGTACATCCACTCTGCTCAGTCCGCCATGTGCCCGCACGTTGAATGGGCCGTGGCGGGAGTTCTCGGCGTCTCGGTGAACTTCGAGTGGACGCCGCAGCCGGCCGCGCCGTCGCAGTGGCGTGCCGAACTGTCCTGGCAGGGGGAGCGCGGCACCGCCGCGACTCTGGCCTCCGCGCTGCGCGGCTGGAATCAGCTGCGTTACGAGGTCACCGAGGAGCCCGTGGCCGGCCACGAGGGCGCGCGCTACAGCTGCACCCCGACGCTGGGCATGTTCCACGCCACGATCGGCGTGCACGGCGACATCATGATCTCCGAGGACCGGCTGCGCGCCGCGGTGCTGCGCGCCACCGAGACCGACGACTGCGACCTGGCCGACGAGGTCGACTTCATGCTGGGCCAGCCCTGGGACGACGAGCTCGAGCCGTTCCGCTACGCCGGCGACGGTGCCCCTGTCCGCTGGCTGCACCAGGTCGGTTAGGCCGCGACGGGCTGGTCCGCACGGAGGGGACGCACCAGCCCGAAAATCCAGGGCCGCCGGATCGAACTCCTGGTGAGATGGCGGCATGACTGACACGACGGCGCCACTGCACGCCGGCATCCACGAGGCCAGCATCGGGTGGATCCTGCCGCACCTCTACGACCCCGACGGCTACGACCTGCGTTTCTACACCTTCACCCTCGACTGAGGGCTCCAGTCTCCAACCTCGCCGAAAGCGCACTGCTGCACCGCGACACGCGGGTACGGGCGTGCAGGTGGGCGCATTCGTGACGCGTCCGCTCAGCCCGCGGTCGTAGGGTCGGATCGTGGGCCCTGACGCGGTAGCCGAATCACGGGATCCGATCACGCGGCTGTCGAGGCTGCTCGACCCGGGGTCGCTGGACCTGTGGTGGGACGGCGCGGAGAGCGGGTTCCGGGCGGCCAACGGCGTCGTGCACGGAACACCGGTGGTCGCGTTCGCGGCCGACCCGGCGCGGATGGGCGGCGCGATGGGCGCCGAGGGGTGCGCGCTGCTCGAGTCCGTCTACCGCAAAGCGACGGACCATCAGATCCCGGTGATCGGGATCTGGCACTCCGGCGGCGCGCGGCTGAACGAAGGTGTGGCCGGCCTGGACGCGGTGGGCCGGATCTTCGCCGCGATGACTGCGGCGTCCGGGCGGGTGCCCCAGGTGTCGCTGGTGCTGGGGCCGTGCGCGGGCGGCGCGTCCTACGGGCCGGCGCTGACCGACCTCGTCGTGCTCGGCCCCGAGGGGCGCGTCTTCGTCACCGGTCCCGAGGTCATCGCCACCGTCACCGGCGAGAGCACCGACATGGCGCTGCTCGGGGGGCCCGAACCGCACGGCCGGGTCTCCGGCGTCGTGCACGTCGTCTCCCCCGACGACGACGCCGCCTTCACCGCGACCCGCGCCCTCACCGACCTGCTCGGCGCCCCCGGGAAGCTGGACCTCGAAGCGGTGCACGACACCGATCTGGCGGCCGGGCTACCCACCGAGGCGCGCAAGACCTACGACGTGCGCCCGATGGCGCAGCGATTGCTCGACGCCGGCACCGGGGTGGAGCTGCAGCCGGAGTATGCGCCGAACGTCGTCACCATGCTGGGGCGGATCGGCGGCCGCACGGTCGGGGTGATTGCGAACAATCCACAGCGCCTCGGCGGCTGCCTGGACTGGCCATCCGCGGAGAAGGCGGCGCGCTTCGTGCGGATGTGCGACGCGTTCGGTGTCCCACTCGCCGTCCTGGTCGACACCCCCGGCTACCTGCCCGGCGTCGGGCAGGAGTGGGACGGCGTCGTGCGCCGCGGCGCAAAGCTGCTGCACGCCTTCGGCGCCGCGACCGTGCCGCGGGTGACGGTGGTGACCCGCAAGGCTTTCGGCGGGGCGTACATCGCGATGAATTCGCGCTCCCTCGGCGCGACCCAGGTCTTCGCGTGGCCCGGTGCGGAGATCGCGGTGATGGGAGCGGTGGCTGCGGTGCGGATCCTGCACCGGCGGGCGCTGGCCGCAGCACCCGAGGCGGACCGGCTGGCGTTGGAAGCGACTCTCGCGGCCCAGCACGCGCGCGACGAGGGCGGCGTCGACGCCGCGGTGGCCACCGGCATCGTCGACGAGGTGATCGCGCCCGCCCGGACGCGCACCGCGGTGGCCCGGGCGATCGTGGAAGCTCTTACAGGATCCGCCCGTACGGGGGCAACACACGAACATGCCGCTGTAGCGAGTGCGCTCATCTGCACGCCGGTAGCGGCGTGTCGCGGTGCAGCTGTGCGCTTTCGGCGGGTCAGACGCTGGTGAAGACCACGCACACGTTGTGGCCGCCGAAGCCGAAGGAGTTGTTCAACGCGGCGATCTGTCCCGACGGGAGGTCGCGAGGCTCGTGGACGACGATGTCGATGTCGGCCTCGTCGTCGCGGTCGTCGAGGTTGATCGTCGGGGGCGCCTTGCGCTCGTACAGCGCCAGGACGCTGGCCACGCTCTCGACGGCACCGGCCGCGCCGAGCAGGTGCCCGGTCATCGACTTGGTCGCCGAGACCGCGACGCCGTCCAGCGCGGACCCGAGCACGTTGCGCAGGGCGAGCACCTCGGCCACGTCACCGAGTGGAGTCGAGGTGGCGTGCGCGTTCACGTGCCGGACGTCGGAGGCCGAGATCCCCGAATTCTCCAGCGCGAACTTCAGCGCGCGGATGACGCCGGACCCTTCTGGTTCAGGCTGCGCGATGTGATGGGCGTCCGAGCTCATGCCGGCCCCGGCCACCACGGCGTAGATCCGGGCGCCGCGTGCCTTCGCGTGCTCCTCGGACTCCAGCACGAGCACGCCGGCACCCTCGCCGAGCACGAACCCGTCGCGGCCCTTGTCGTACGGGCGCGAGGCCGCCTCCGGCTCGTCGTTGCGCATCGACATCGCCTTCATCGCTGCGAATGCGGCGATCGGCAGCGGGTGGATGCAGGCCTCGGTGCCGCCGGCCAGCACGACGTCGGCACGGCCCTGGCGGATCATGTCCGCGCCCATCGCGACCGCCTCGGCGCCGGACGCGCAGGCACTGACCGGCGTGTGAACGCCGGCGCGGGCGGTCCGCTCGAGGCCGATCGCCGCGGCGGGACCGTTGGGCATCAGCATCGGGATCGCCAGCGGCGAGACGAAGCGCGCGCCCTTGCGGTTGAGGGTGTCGTACGCGGAGAGCAGCGTGGTGATGCCGCCGATGCCGGAGGCCACCACGACGCCGAGCCGCTCCGGCTCGACGCCCACGGCCTCGTCGCCGCCGGCGTCCGCCCACGCGTCGCGGGCCGCGATCACGGCAAACTGCCCGCCGCGGTCGAGCCGGCGGGCCTGCACCCGGTCCATCACCTCGGACGGGTCGACCATCACCCGGGCCGCGATCTGGACCGGGACGTCCGGCACCCACTCGTCATCGAGGGTCCGTACCCCGGACTGGCCGGCGAGGAGCGCGGACCACGTCGACTTGGCATCTCCACCGAGAGGCGTGGTCGCCCCGACCCCGGTGACGACGACAGTTCGTGTGCTCATGCGCTCCTCGCTCCTACGACTCGGGGGCCCCGATCAGATACAGGAAGCGGTCAGGCGTTCGCCGCGATGAAGGCCACCGCGTCGCCGACCGTCTCAAGCTTCTTGACCTCGTCGTCCGGGATCTTGACGCCGAAACGCTCCTCGGCGGCCACGATCACCTCGACCATCGACAGCGAGTCGATGTCCAGGTCGGCGATGAAGGCCTTGTCCGGCTGGACGTCCTCCGCCGGGATGCCGACGATTTCGTTCACGATCTCGCCCAGGCCGGCGATGATCTCGTCCTCCGAAGCTGCCATTCGCTTGCTCTCCTGTCGTCTCGCAAGGTGGTCGGGTTGGGCTCAAACTGCGAACTGCCGGCACGGCCGACCAGGTCAGCGTATTGCTGCCCCGATCAGGGGATGGTTACCACCTGGGCCGCAAAGCTCAACCCGGCGCCGAAACCGACGAGCAGGGCGGTCGAGCCGCTGGTGATCTCGCCGCGCTCAAGCATGGTCTCCATGGCCAGCGGGACCGAGGCCGCTGAGGTGTTGCCCATCTCGACGATGTCGCGGGCGATCGCGACGTGGGCGGGCAGCTTGAGGGCGCGCACCATCGCGTCGGTGATCCGCATGTTGGCCTGGTGCGGGATGAACGCGTCCAGGTCGTCGAGGGTCAGGCCCGCGGCCTCAACCGCGCGGCGCGCGACCGGCGCCATCTCGTAGGCGGCCCAGCGGAACACCTGCTGGCCGTTCATCCGCAGGAAGGCGCGCTCGCCGCCGGTCGCCTTGTCGACCCAGTCGCCGTTCATCTCGATCGCGGAGGCCTGCGAGCCGTCGGCGCCCCAGATGACAGGTCCGATCCCGGGAACGTCCGCCGGTCCGAGCACGGCGGCCCCGGACCCGTCGCCGAAGATGAAGGCGATGCCGCGGTCGGTCTTGTCGATGATCGAGGTGAACTTCTCGGTTCCGATCACGAGCACGTACTCCGCGCTGCCGGCGCGGATCATGTCCGAGCCGAGCGCGACGCCGTGGCAGAACCCGGCGCACGCGATGTTGATGTCGAACGCGGCGGCGTTCAGTGCGCCGAGCCGGGTGGCGACCTCGGGCCCGGCGGCGGGAATGGGGTTGGTCACCGTGCAGGAGGCCACCATGACGGCGCCGATCTGCTCGGGGGCGATGCCGGCCGCGGCGATCGCCTTGCCCCCGGCCGCGACCGAGAGGTCCTGGATCGTCTCCTCCGGCAGCGCAAAGCGCCGGGTGGCGATGCCGGAGCGGGTGCGGATCCACTCCGGGGTCGAATCGATGTGCTCGCAGATCTCCTCGTTGGTGACGACCCGGGCCGGGCGGTAGCCGCCGACGCTGTAGAGCCGGGTGTGCGCCGCTCCGGAGGACGGCCGGATGATCTTGCTCATACCGCGGCACCCACGATTCGGTCGCTGCGCTCACTCATAGCAGCAGCTCACGGGCCGCATCGAGGTTCTCGGGGGTCTTCACAGCAATCGACGCTACGCCGCGCATCCCGCGCTTGGCGAGGCCGACGAGCGTCCCACCGGGCAGCAGTTCGATGATGCTCGTCACGCCCAGGCTCAGCATCGACTCCATGCACAGGTCCCAGCGCACGGGATTACTGACCTGGCGGACCAGCCGGTCCAGCACCTCGGCGCCGGTGGCCACCGACGCCCCGTCGGCATTGGACAGCAGCGCGGTGACCGGGTCGACCGGGGTCAGGGTCGCGGCCAAGGCCGCCAGCTGCTCGACCGCCGGGGCCATGTGGGAGGTGTGGAACGCGCCGGCCACCGAGAGCGGGATCAGCCGGGCCTTTTCCGGGCCGTCCTCGGCGAGGGCGGCCAGTTGCTCCATCGTCCCGGCCGCCACGATCTGCCCGGCGCCGTTGTCGTTGGCCGGGGTGAGGCCGTGCTCGGCGAGCTTGGCCAGCACGGCGTCGCGGTCACCGCCGAGGACGGCGGTCATGCCGGTCGGGATCACGGCGGACGCCTCCGCCATCCCGCGCCCACGGGCGGCGACGAACGTCATCGCCGCTTCGGCGGACAGCACTCCTGCGGCCGCGGCTGCGGTGATCTCGCCCACGCTGTGCCCGGCCAGCACGCCCGCGCCCGGCGCGGTCGGGTCCTCGTCCTTGGGGGTGCCCAGCAGCTCGCCGAGGGCAGCCAACCCGGCCGCGACCAGCAGCGGCTGCGCGACCGCCGTGTCCTTGATCTGGTCGGCGTCGCCCTTGGTGCCGAGCTCGACCAGATCGATCCCGGCGACCTGCGACCAGGCCGACAACCGGGCGGCGAAGGCGGGCAGCTCCAACCAGGGCTCGAGGAAACCGGGGGACTGCGCCCCCTGACCGGGGGCGACGATGGCCAGCATGGTTACCACCTTGGCGTAAAACCCCGGCGGGGCAGAATCGGGGGGTGCCCGCAGCAGAACCCACTGGCCGTGACCCCCTCGCGGACCTGGACTCGATCGCGTTCCTCCTGGAGCGTTCGCACGCGCCCACGCACCGGGTGAAGGCTTTTCGCAACGCCTCCGCCGTGCTCGCCGACCTGCCCGAGGGGGAGCTGGAGGCGCGGGTCGACGCGGGCTCCCTCAAGGAGCTCAAGGGCATCGGCGACACCACCGCGACTGTCGTCGAGGAGTCGATGGCCGGCACCGTCCCGGCCTACCTGCGCAAGATCGCCGCGGAAGCGCCGAAGTCGGTCGCACCGGGTGGGGAGAAGATCCGGGCCGCGCTCAAGGGCGACCTCCACACCCACTCGGACTGGTCCGACGGCGGCAGCCCGATCGAGGAGATGGCGCGCACCGCGGCCGACGTCATCGGCCACCAGTACATGGCGCTGACCGACCACTCGCCGCGGCTGACCGTGGCCAACGGACTCAAACCCGAACGCCTGCTCCGCCAGCTCGACGTGGTCGCCGAGATCAACGAACGCCTCGCGCCGTTCCGGTTGCTGACCGGCATCGAGGTCGACATCCTCGACGACGGGTCGCTGGACCAGGACGCCGAGCTGCTGGCCCGCCTGGACGTCGTGGTGGCGAGCGTGCACTCCAAGCTGAAGATGGACGCCGAACAGATGACCCGGCGCATGGTGCACGCGGTGGCCAACCCGAACGTCGACGTCCTCGGGCACTGCACCGGGCGGATCGTCAAGCGGGACCCGGACGGCAAGCGCGGGGGCACCGGGGGGCGGCCGGAGTCGCAGTTCGACGCCGAGCTGGTGTTCGCGGCCTGTGCCCGCTTCGGCGTCGCGGTCGAGCTCAACTCACGCCCGGAGCGACTGGACCCGCCGAAGCGGCTGATCGCGCTCGCGGTCGAGGCCGGGTGTCACTTCTCGATCGACTCCGACGCGCACGCCCCGGGCCAGCTGGACTGGCAGCCGCACGGGTGTGTGCGCGCGACCGAGATGGAACTGACGCCGGATCAGATCGTGAACACCTGGGACCTGGACACGTTGCTGGCCTGGACCGCCCGCCACTTCTGACGGCCGGATTTCTGGCCGGGCGTCAGCAGGTCTGCAGCGGCGCGCTGAATGCGGCCAGGTCCCTGGTCGACATGTAGAGCCCGTTGGGCAGCTGCACCCAGGTGCCCGTGGCATCGGTGCAGCCGATCCAGGCCAGCGCGCCGAGCGGGAGCTTGGCGGCGGTCGGCGCGTCGGCCGACGGCCCGGTGCGGGTGAAGGCCCCGCCCGCGGTCAGGACTTGGACCGGATACCGGCAGGAACCGACCGGCTTGCGCGCGCCGGCCGCGACGTAGGCGTCGGAGACGTAGCTGCCGTCGACGAGCTTGTTCCAGATCGTTGAGCCGGCCTCCTCGGTGCCGGTGACCTGGCACACGACCGAGACCTCGGTGCCCGGCTCGGCCGACCCGACTGCTTCGGCGGAACTCCGGGGGGAACGGCGGAAGTTCAGCGTCGCGGCGCTGGTGACCGGATAGGAGCGGGCGACGGTCGCCACCGGGGCGTCGACCGAGTCGGAGTCGATGAGCAGCTTGATGCCGCCGTGGGTCTCGCGGTGATCGCCGCGGTACTGCTTGACCCGCTGCCATTTCGACCAGCGGTTGTCCGGGATGTTGGCCCAGCCCTTGAGCGAGGGGGAGCGGTCCCAGCGGGCGAACCAGACCGCGTCGGGGCGGGCGTGGACGGTCGAGGAGTAGCGCGTGGCGGCATCGGTCAGGCCGGAGCCGAGGGTGCCGTACATCCCGGCCAGGTAGCCCTGCCGGTGCAGTTCGCGGGTGAAGGCGCTCAGGTAGACCGCGACGGCGCGCACGCACTTGGCCCGGGCGGCGTTGTAGGGCTCGACGTCGGCGTAGATCGGGCTGCCCGGCAGCAGGCCGAGGGTCTGGGCGGCGACGACGGCGGCCGCCGCCTCGGCGGTGCCCTGCGCCGCGGCCGTCTTCGCCTTCATCGGGGTCTTCTTCTTGTTGTCCCGGCACGGTGCCTGCGGGCCGAGGCTGATCGGCAGGAGCTTCCAGCCCATCTCGGTGACGTCCTTGACCCAGGCAGCGCTCAGCTCCGGCTGCGCGCATGCCCGGTTGCGCCCGCTGATGTAGATCCCGACCGCCTGGTACGGCGAGGACTTCCAGGCCGCCATCGCCTGGCGCGAGGGCGCGGTGCAGGTGTCGAAGGCGAGCCCGCGGTAGCGGGTGGCGCTGGCCGCGACGGGGAAGACCGGCCCGTCGTTGGGGGTCGCGGCGTCGGCGGACGACCCGGTCGGGGTCATCGGGTGTGCCTGCTCGGCCTCGGCCCGGGGTCCCACCAGGATCGCCGCCAGCGCCATCGCGGCCAGCAGCAGCGCGGCGAGCACGGTCACCGACCGGTCCCGCCGGGTGGCGGCCGCGGTGCGGAGGACCCGCTGGTGGCGGGGCATGGCAGGTGGACCTCTCGCTGGCTTGGCAGGACATCGCCAGCGTAGGGGTCGGAGGGGCGAAAGTGGCTGAAGGGAGTGGTGTTACTGAAGGTGTTTCGCGCCGCTTCGCGTCCGCGACGGGACACCGGCGCGCGGGGTGGGCGCAACAGGGATCGAACCTGTGACCACCGCGTTGTAAGCGCGGGGCTCTACCGCTGAGCTATACGCCCGGGACTGCTCGGCGTCAGGCTATCCGGCGGTCGAGGCCGCCAGGTCCGCGATGGCCTGGCCGTACAGGCCGTGGTCGCGGGCGTGGCCGATGTCGCTGAGAATCCGCCACCGCACGATCCCGTCGCCGTCGATCAGGAAGCTCGCCCGCGTGGCCACGCCGGCGGTGTCGTCGAAGATGCCGTAGTCCTGGGCGATGGCGCCGTGCGGCCAGAAGTCCGAGAGCAGAGGGAACTTCAGACCGTCCCGGTCGGCGAACACGCGCTGGGTGTACGGGGAGTCGACGGACACGCCGAGCACCTGGATGCGGTCGTTCTGCAGCACGTCCAGGTCGCCCTGGATCAGGTTCAACTCGCCCGCGCAGACGCCCGTGAACGCCAGCGGGTAGAACACCAGCAGGACGGCTTTGGGCCGTAGCTCGGACAGGTCGACCACCACGTTGTGCTGGTCCTTGAGTGCGAAGTCGGGAGCCTTCGCGCCGATCTCGATCGCCACGCTCTCAACCTACGTCAGCGGGCTGACAGTCCTCCGCGTCGGGTGGAGTCGTACACCTTGGTCGTGTTGCCGACGGTGACCCGGATCCGGTCCTCGCCCTGCGCCTTCGCTCCAGGTCGCCTGAACCCTCGTGCCGACCCTCGTCACCACGATCAGGGTGATCACGCTGTGGTTCTTGGCGGCGGCCCGACCGCGCCTCGACCACCCAGGCCGGGGTGCGGTCGCCGTGGGCGCGCGAGACGTAGCCCTGCACCGGCTTCTGCTGTCCCTTGATCGGCTTGGCCGCGTTGGCCGGCAGGCGAGTTCCCGGCGCCGCGACCTGCAGGATCGTCGCGCGGTAGCGCCCGTCAGCGGAACGGAAGGTCGCCCGGCTGCTGCGGTTGTCGGTGGCGACGCCCGCCTTCTGCCAGGACGGGTCCAGGTGCCAGAGCACCCGCAACGCGCGCTTCTTGGACGAGGTGACGTCGTCGCGGACCAGCATCAGGCGCATCGCGTCGTCGGCCAGGACACTGCGGTACCGCTCGGAGCCGGCGAAGGCCCTGTCCCGCAGCTGCCAGGAGCGCGCGCCCTTCGCGGCCGACCGGCCGACCAGTTCGGCCGCGGCGTCGGGGTTGAAGGCCGCGCCCTCGACGACCGGCACGTTGTGGGCCTGTGCCGACTTCTGCCAGCGGCGGAAGGCCGGGTCGGCGTAGCCGGAGTACCCGGGGTCGACCAGCACGTCGTGACCGCTCGCCCAATAGGTCATGGACAGGTGGTCGTTGTGCCCGTGCACAGCGCGCCCCGGGCCGAACCGCAGCGTGTACTGCTGCCCGGTGTTCGTCCACGAGTCGCGCGCGAAGACGTAGCCGGCGTCGTAGACCCGCACCGTGTCCTGCGGCTGCGTGCCCTGGGCGCCACCGCTGGCCACCCACGCGGCGTACGGGCCCATGCCGGCGCTCGGAGCCACCGGGTTGGTGTCGCCGAGCTGGACGAAGGCTCCGCCCGGCCGGGTCGCGTGCGCAGCGAACAGGTCCACCGCCTCGATCTGGGTGTCGAGCCCGGCCGGAACCCGGAGCTCACAGGCCGTCAGGTGCGCGCGGATGTCGCGCAGCAGACCCTGGATGAACGGGGCGTACCCGGGGGCCTGCTCGGTGACCGCGCCCTGGGAGTCGATGCTCGCCCGCGCCCCGTCCGCCAGCCGTGCGGCGGCCGTGGCGCGCCAGGCAGGCATCTGCAGTGCGCAGCCGGCCCCGAGCAGAGCCAGGTTCTGCATGATCCCGTGGTTCCACGGCCCGACGTAGCGGTCGGTGAGCGCCTTGGCGTGCGTGGCGATCAGAGGCTCGATCCAGGCCCGGAAGCCGGCATCGGGGGACTGCTGCCACATGCAGACCAGGACAGAGGTTCGCAGCGAGGTGGGGTGGTCCTCCCAGGCGCCGTCGTTGGTCCCGGGGTCGGGGTTGTCGGCCATGAAGTCCGTCACGAGCGCCCGGGCCAGGGCCTGGTCGGCGGGATCCACGGACGTGACGAGCCCCTCGGCCCACTTCATCGAGTGGAACCACAGACGCCAGGTGGGGTCGCTGTACGGGTCGGCGGCCCAGTTGACGTCACCGGCCAGGGTCAGCGTGGCCGGGGAGAACTGGGGCAGCGTGAGAACCCCGGACCGGATCGCCGCCGGCGGGTTCGCGGTGGCCATGCCGGCCTGCCAGCCACAACCGCCGCGCGCGACCACAACCGCGTTCGCCGCCGGAGCGGTCCCGACCAGCATGCTGGTCGCCAGCGTCGCCGCCGTCGCCAGCGCGACTCCGAACCGAACCACTCCGTGCCCCCGTTGCTGCCGTCCGGCGCAGCGGCAGTTCGCCGCGCTTCTACGGCCTTGGGCGTTTTGGGAGCCAGTTCGGTTGCGTCCGGAATGGACCGCACCAAGGTCGACCGGTTCGGCTGATTGTCCGAATCGTCCGTTCGGTCAGCTGGCGGTCACTTGGCGGTCAGTCCGCCGCGGCGGGCCGAGTTGTAGACCTTCGTCGTGGTGCCGACGGTGACCCGGATCCGGTTGTTGCCCTTCGGCTTGTTCCAGGACGCCTTGGCCTTCTGGCCGACCCGGGTGACCAGGATCACCGTGATGACGCTCTGCTTCTTCGCCGCGCCGCGACGGGCATCGACCACCCAGGCCGGCGTCTTGTCGCCTCGGTGGCGGGAGACGAAGCCCTGGACCTTCGGGGCCTTGCGTGCCTTGAGCGTGATCGTGGAGTCCTTCGGGATTGTCGTCCCCGGCGCCGCGAGCTGAATGATCGAGGCCCGGTATTTGCCGTTGGAGGACAGGAATGTCGCGGTGACGTTCCGCTTGTTGTTGATGACCCGTTCCTTGCGCCAGGACGGGTCCAGGTGCCAGAGGACCTGCAGCTTGCGCTCGCGGTCCGCGGTGATGTCGTCGCGGACCACCATCAGCTTCATGCTCGTCGTCGACGAGGACGGAACGGTGCCGCTCGGCGCCGGCGAACGCCCGGTCCCGCAGCTGCCAGGACTGGGCGCCCTTGCCGGCCGACCTCGCGATGAGCGCGGTGGGTGCGCCCGAGCTGAACTTGGCACCGTTCACGATCGGCACGTTGTGTGCCTGGAGCGAGCGCGACCAGGTCCGGAACGGGCGGTCGGCGTAGCCGTCGTAGCCGGGATCGACCAGGACGTCGAGGCCCTTCGTCCAGTAGGTCATGGACAGGTGGTCGTTGTGACCGTGGGTGTCCCGGCCGGGGCCGAAGCGCAGGGTGTAGTGCTGAGTCGGGTTGGTCCAGGAGTCTCGGGCGAACACATAGCCGGCGTTGTAGACCGCCGTCAGATCCGAAGGCTGCGTGCCCTGGGCCCCCCGGGTGGCCACCCACGTGCTGTTCGGTCCCATGGACGACCCGGGCCGCTCCGGCCAGGTGTCGCCGATCTCGACGTAGGTGCCGTCGGGGCGGGTGGCCTGGGCGGCGAAGGTGTCCACCAACTCCACGCGGCTCGTAGAGGCCCGCAGGCACAGGGAGGCCACAGGCCGCGAGGTGCGCCTGGGCTTCGCGGTGCAGGGATTGGATGAACTGTGCGTACCCGGGCGCCTGCTCCAGGATCGCGCCCTGGGTGTCGATGCCCTGGACCACTTCGTTCTGCAGGCGGGCCGAGGCGGCGTTCTGCCAGCTGCCCTCGTCGAGGACGCAGCCGGCCGCGAGCAGGGCCAGGCTCTGCATGGTGCCGTGGTTCCAGGCCCCGACGTAGCGGTCCCGGCACGACCGCGGTGTGCGCTTCGCAGGATCGGGCTTCAGCCACGTCCGGAAGTCCGGGTCGGCGGGGCCCTGCTGCCACATGCAGACCAGGACCGAGGTCCGGAACGAGGTGGCGTGGTCCACCCAGGCGCCGGTGTTGGTGCCCGGGTCCGGGTTGTCGGCCACGAAGTCGGTGACGATCGTGCCTGGCCAGCGCCAGGTCGGCGGCGTTGCCGGAGATGACCAGGGACTCCATCCACTTCAGCGAGTGGAACCACAGCCGCCAGGTCGGGTCGTGGTACGGGTCGGCGGTCCAGTCGATGTTGCCGCTGGACATGCTGATGTCGACGGGCGCGTAGCCGGCTCAGGCTGCAGGACGTCGTTGCGGATGCTGGTCGGAGTGTTCAGTTCGGCCAGCTCGGGCTGCCACCCGCATCCGCCGAGCGCCGGTTGCCGCCACTGCCGGTGCCGCAATCCCGACCACTGTGCCTGCCGCCAGCGTTGCCGCCGTCGCCATGGCGATCCCAATTCGACGCATCCCCGTGCCCCCCTGTGTTGCGTTCCCCCGTCGCAGCAAAGTAGCGAGCTTCGCGAGTGGATCTTGGTCAGAGTGACGAACCGTTACGCGAATTCCCAGCGTTTGCGTCCTGGTTCACCCGAATGCCCCGGGGATATGTGACCGTTCGTCCGATGTTCGGATGGTCCGATCGGTCAGCGCGCCGACATTCCGCCCCGTCGGGTGGAGTCGTAGACCCGCAGCTGCTCACCGACGGTGACGCGGATCCGGTCGTGGCCGTGCGGGGTGTTCCACATCGCGCGCACCCGCTCGCCGACCCGGGAGACCACGATCAGCGTGACGACGCTCTGCTTCCTGGCCGCGTCGCGCTTGGCCTGCAGCACCCAGGCCGGGGTCCGGTCGCCCCGGTGGCGGGAGACGAAGCCCTGGAAGTTCGGCTTGGTGCGGGCGCGGATCGTCGTCGTGGCTCCGGCCGGGATCGCCGTCCCCGGTGCCGCGAGCTGGATGATCGAGGCCCGGTAGCGGCGGTCGGGGGACAGGAACGACGCGGTGGTGTTGCGCTCGTTGTTGTTCACCCGCTCCTTGCGCCAGGTCGGCGCCAGGTGCCAGAGCAACTGCAGGCCGCGCGGTGAGTCGGCATCGACGTCGTCGCGCACCAGCATCAGTTTCATCGTGTTGTCGACCAGCACGGCGCGGTGCCGCTCCGCGCCGGCGAACGCAGTGTCCCGCAGCTGCCAGGACCGGGCGCCCTTGCCGGCGGACCGGCCGACGAGCGCCGTCGGAGCCTTCGCGTCGAACTTGGCCCCGGACACGATCGGCACGTTGTGCGCCTGCAGCGACCGGGACCAGGTCCGGAACGCGCGGTCGGCGTAGCCGTCGTAGCCGGGGTCGACCAGGACGTCGAAGCCCCCGGACCAGTACGTCATGGCCAGGTGATCGTTGTGGCCGTGCGGGCCGCGCCCGGGTCCGAAGCGCAACGTGTAGTGCTGGGTCGGGTGGGTCCAGGAGTCGCGGGCGAACACGTAGCCGGCGTCGTAGACCCGCGCCAACTCTTCGGGCGCCGTTCCCTGGGCGGACCGGGTGGTCACCCACCGGCTGTTCGGGCCCACAGTCGCCGCCGGCATCTTCGGCCAGGTGTCGCCGATCTCGACGAAGGTGCCGTCCGGGCGGGTGGCGTGCGCGACGAACGCGTCCACGGCCCGGACCCGGTCGTAGCGCTCCGCCGGCACCGTCACCCCGCACGCGCGCCTGGTGGTCGGCGGCGTCGCGGTGCAGGCGCTGGATGAACGAGGCGTAGCCGGGGGCCTGCTCCAGGATCGCTCCCTGGGCGTCGATGGCCTCGCCCAGTTCGTTCTGCAGGCGGGCCGAGGCGGCGTCCCGCCAGCCGGACTCGTCGAGAGCGCAGCCGGCCGCGAGCAGCGCCAGGCTCTGCATGGTGCCGTGGTTCCAGGCCCCGACGTAGCGCTCCCGGACGACCTTGGCGTGCGTCCGCAGGATCGGCTCCAGCCAGGCCCGGAAGTTCGGGCTGCCGGCGCTCTTCTGCCACATGCAGACCAGCAGCGAGGTCCGCAGCGAGGTGGCGTGGTCCAGCCAGGCGCCGGTGTTGGAACCCGGGTCGGGATTGTCGGCGACGAAGTCGGTCACGATCTGCCGCGCGAGAGCCTGATCCTCGGCACTCCCGGACATGAGCAGGGACTCCATCCACTTCAGGGAGTGGAACCACAACCGCCAGGTCGGGTCGCGGTACGGGTCGGCGGACCAGTTGATGTCACCGGTCAGGTTGAGGGTCACCGGGTCGTAGCCGGACAGCTTCAGGGTGCCGGCCCGGATGCCGGCGGGGTCGTTCATCTCGGCCAGGGTCGGCTGCCAGCCGCAGCCGCCGAGGGCGTCGGTCGCCGCTGCGCCCGCCGACCCGGGCCCGACCAGAGTGCCGGCCGCCAGCGCCACCGCCGTCGCCAGAGCCACCCCGAGCCGACGCATCTTCGTGTCTCCCTGACCCTGAAACAGGAGTGACCAACGTGCAAACCGGGAACAGAGTGACTAATGGAGACTCGTTTGCCCAGGGATTGGGCGCGAATTCACCCGAATGCGCCGCGGATCGTCCGATTTGCGGGTCAGCGCTGCTTGCGGGCGGCCTTGGGGGCCACCAGGCGCGTGCCGGACCAGTCCGGGGCGGCGCTGATGCTGCTGGTCTGGGACAGGCCCGCGGTCGGGGCCGCCTCGCCGATGTCGGACGGCTCGACGTGGCCAGGCCGACCCTGCTTCGGCGTCATCAGCCAGACGACACCGCCGTCGGCCAGGGACGCGAGCGAGTCGACCAGGGCGTCGACCAGGTCGCCGTCGTCCTCACGCCACCACAGCAGGACGGCGTCCACGGTCTCCTCGAAGTCCTCGTCGACCAGGTCGCTGCCGGTGACGTCCCCGATCGCGTCCCGCAGGTCGAAGTCGACGTCGTCGTCGTACCCGAGCTCCTGGACTACCTGTCCCGAGGTGAAACCGAGCCGCGAGGTGATCGCGGCCGCGCCCTCGGCGCTGGCGCTCAACGGATTCTCCTGTTCCTCGTGCGTCCCAATGGGGTGGTTGGCGCGTAGTCCATCCGGTTCAGGGCCCCGCACGCAAGTACCCGGGCGGCGCGGCTGGAGACACAGGTCACGTGCGCTACCCGGGGGTAGGAGTGCATTGACCGAACTCCGGTACAACGATGGGGCTCACAAGCCCGGCAACCCCGGGGCAACTCGAACGAACAGGACCTGCCCTGTGACCTCAGGACGCGAACGGTTCTCCGTGATCAGCGACGGGCTGCCCACCCAGCTGCCCGACGTCGATCCCGAGGAGACCAAGGAGTGGCTCCAGTCGCTGGATGCCGTCATCGACGGCGGCGGCCAGGCGCGTGCCCGGTACCTCATGCTGCGGCTGCTGGAACGGGCCCGGGAGCGCCAGGTCGGCGTCCCCGGCCTGCGCAGCACCGACTACATCAACACAATCTCGACCGAGAACGAGCCGTGGTTCCCCGGCGACGAGGACATCGAGCGGCGGATCCGCGCCTACATCCGCTGGAACGCCGCGGTGATGGTCTCGCGGGCGAACCGGCCCGGGATCGGGGTCGGCGGGCACATCGCGACCTACGCCTCGGCTGCCTCGCTCTACGACATCGGGTTCAACCACTTCTTCCGCGGCAAGGCCGGCGGGGAGTCCGGGGACCAGATCTTCATCCAGGGCCACGCCTCGCCGGGCATCTACGCCCGCGCGTTCCTGGAGGGACGCCTCTCGGCCGACCAGCTCGACGGCTTCCGCCAGGAGCTCACCAGTCCGGTCGGGGGCCTGCCGTCCTACCCGCACCCGCGCCTGATGCCGGACTTCTGGGAGTTCCCCACCGTCTCGATGGGGCTCGGCCCGCTGCACGCGATCTACCAGGCCCGGTTCAACCGATACCTGATGAACCGTCAGATCCAGGACACCTCGCGCTCGCAGGTGGTGGCCTTCCTGGGCGACGGCGAGATGGACGAGCCGGAGTCGCTCGGTGCGATCGGCCTGGCCTCTCGCGAGGAGCTCGACAACCTCACCTTCGTGGTCAACTGCAACCTGCAGCGCCTCGACGGTCCGGTCCGCGGCAACGGCAAGATCATCCAGGAGCTCGAGGCGTATTTCCGCGGCGCCGGCTGGAACGTCATCAAGGTGGTCTGGGGCCGCGACTGGGACCCGCTGCTCGCGCAGGACGTCGATGGCGTGCTGGTCAACGCGATGAACACCACGCCGGACGGCCAGTTCCAGACCTACACCACCGAGTCCGGGGCCTACATCCGCGAGAGCTTCTTCGGCCGCGACCCGCGGCTGCGCAAGATGGTCCAGAACATGACCGACGACCAGCTGATGAAGCTCTCGCGCGGCGGTCACGACTACCGCAAGGTCTACGCCGCCTTCAAGGCCGCCCGCGACCACGTCGGGCAGCCGACGGTGATCCTGGCCCACACCATCAAGGGCTGGACGCTGAAGAGCTTCGAGGCGCGCAACTCCACGCACCAGATGAAGAAGCTGACCAAGGACGACCTCAAGGAGTTCCGTGACCGGCTGCACCTGCCGATCTCGGACGCTGCCCTCGAGGCGGACCTGCCGCCGTACTTCCACCCGGGGGAGAACTCCGACGAGATCGACTATCTGATCGAGCGTCGCAAGGCGCTCGGCGGGTTCCTGCCCAGCCGCACGGTGCGGGCCAAGCCGCTGAAGCTGCCCGGTGCCGCGGTCTACCAGCAGATGGAGAAGGGCTCCGGCAAGCAGGCGGTGGCCACCACCATGGCCTTCGTCCGGCTCTTCCGGGACCTCATCAAGGACCCCGAGATCGGCAACCGGTTCGTGCCGATCATCCCCGACGAGGCCCGCACCTTCGGCCTGGACTCGATCTTCCCGACCGCGAAGATCTACTCCCCGCACGGGCAGACCTACGACGCCGTCGACCGCTCACTTCTGTTGTCCTACAAGGAATCGAAGCAGGGTCAGATCCTGCACGAGGGCATCAGCGAGGCCGGCGCGATGGGCTCGCTGATCGCCGCGGGCACGGCGTACGCCACCCACTCCGAGCACATGATCCCGGTCTACATCTTCTACTCGATGTTCGGCTTCCAGCGCACCGGCGACGCCGCGTGGGCCTTCGCCGACCAGCTCGGCCGCGGCTTCATGATCGGGGCCACCGCGGGCCGCACCACGCTCAACGGTGAGGGCCTGCAGCACGAGGACGGGCACTCGGTGCTGCTCGCCTCGACCAACCCGGCCTGCATCGCCTACGACCCGGCCTGGGGCTTCGAGATCGGCCACATCTTCCAGGCCGGCCTGAAGCGGATGTACGGCACGAGCGTGGCGCACCCGCACGGCGAGGACGTCTTCTACTACCTGACGGTCTACAACGAGCCGGTCGTGCAGCCGGCCCAGCCCGCAGGTCTCGACGTCGACGCGCTGCTGAAGGGGCTGTACCGCTACCAGGCGGCTCCCGAGGTGCCGGACGGTGCGCCGCGCGCACAGATCCTCGCGTCCGGTTCGGCGATGCCGTGGGCCCTCGAGGCGCAGACCCGTCTGGCCGCGGAGTGGGGCGTGGCGGCGGACGTATGGTCCGCGACGTCCTGGACCGAGCTGCGCCGCGACGGCATCGCGTGCGAGGACTACAACCTCCTGCACCCGGACGGCGAGCAACGCGTGCCGCACGTGACGGCGCAGCTGAAGGGCGCGCCCGGCCCCGTGATCGCGGTCAGCGACTGGATGAAGGCGGTGCCGGACCAGATCGCCCGCTGGGTCCCGGGGGACTTTGCCTCCCTCGGCACCGACGGGTGGGGTCGCTCGGACACCCGCGCCGCCCTGCGCCGGCACTTCCGCGTCGACGCCCAGTCGATCGTCGTCCGGACCCTGGCCGAGCTCGCCGACCGCGGCGAGGTCGAACGCGAGACCGTCCGCAAGGCCCTCGACGCGTACCAACTCGCCGACGTCACCGCCACGACCGCCGAGGAGGCCGGCGGCGAGACCTGATCGGCTCTACCAACCGCGGGACTCCGGGACGGACTCGGTCACGTGGAGGATCGGCTCACGGAACCGCGGCTTCGATCGACAGGTCTCGTCGTTGCGGTAGTCGATTGTGTACTTCGTGTTCTCGTTGCCGAAGATGAACGTGACGACGCTTGCCTCGGCATTGGTAACCGAGTCGTACTCGGTGTCCCGGGGCGGCGGAGTGAGGTAGACGCAGCGGGAGATCTCGTACTGGTGATCAGCGTGGGACCTGCCGACGCTCCGCCAGCGGAGTCCGTCGGGCTGTCGGTGGCAGAGGAGGTTGCCGCCGGCCCCGCGTCATCGATCGGGGACTCGCCGGAATCGCAGCCGACCAGCGCAGGCGCGATCAGACCGACCGCGGCCAGAGCAACCCGCACTCGCGCTCACCGCCACCGCCCGCCAGAACATAGACGGAACACGGACGCCAAACGTTCGCGCGCGTCGTTCCCGCTGCCCTGTCAGAAGGGCGGTGGGCCGTGCTGGGGTGGGTCGGGAACAGTGGGGAGAACGGGTTCGATGGGGACGAGGTAGACGTGGCCGAGCCTGGTGGTCCATTCGAAGGTGTCCTCGACGCGGCGTAGTTGCCAGCCGGCTTCGGTTTTGACCCGGTGGTCGTGCCGGCACACCGGGTCGAGGTTCGCTTCGACGGTGTCGCCACCTTTGGCGTGGTCTTTGAGGTGGTCGATGTCGCCGGTGCTCGCCGGGGCGCGGCAGCCGGAGCCGATGCAGGTGTCGATGGCGGCGATGACCTCGCGGCGCAGCGCGGCGCCGGGGGCGCGACGGCGGGGGTCGAGCAGGCGGACGGTCGCCGGCTCGGCCAGCTTCTCGGACAGCTCGAACAGGACCGGGTCGAAGGAGCGGACCAGGTCGGGGGCGATCGCGGTGGCCAGGTCGGCACCGGCGCCGAACAGGTGGGGGATCAGGCCGGCGGGCACGACGATCTCGATCACCGCCTCGCACGTCACGGCGCGCTTCTTGGACCCGGTGGGGCGGGAGGACATCAGGCCGGTGCGGACCAGGTACCCGTCCGGGCAGGTGAACAGGTAGCGCCATTGGGCGGCGCCGAGTTCGCGGACCATCTGGCGGGCGAGTTCGGCGTGACAGGTGCCCCACCCGGCGAGCTCGGCGGGGTAGCGGTCCAGCCCGAGCAGGGTGGTCAGGCGCACCCGCAGGTGCACCCCGGCCCAGGAGGACCGCGGCCGCGGCGACGGCACCGGCTCGGGCTCGGCCTGCGGGTCCGACTCGGCGTGCGAGCCGGGTTGGGGCTCGACTGAGGAGGCGCGAGGGCTGCTCGGGCTCGGGTTCGGTCGTGACGCTGTGCGCGGCGAGCAGGGCGGTGAGGATCTGGTCCTCGCTCAGCCCGGAGTAGGTGCCGTCGGTCAGGCCGAGGTAGAGGTCGGCGCGGATGTGATCGATCGGGCGCTTGTCCCCGCCCCGGCGGGCCGCGCGGGCCAGCAATTCGATCCGCTGCGTGGCGGCGGCGACCCGCTCCACCGGCAGGTGGATCCCGGACAGCGACGCGGTGCCCTCGGGGTCGCGGGAGGAGGTCACCTTGCGGGCTTCGAGCTTGCCCTCATAACGGCGCTGGGCCCAGTCCGGGTCCAGAGCGATGGCCATGGTCTTGATCTCATCGGCCAGTTGCCCGGTGGTGAGCCGGGTCGGCGCCGAGAGACGGCAACGCGGCAGCAGGGTGTTCACCACCGACAGCGCGTGGGAATCAGCGAGTTCCAGCGTCCAGTCCGCGAACACCCGGGCCCGGGCCGGGTCCAGCTCACCGGAGGCCATCGCGTCGTGCAGGTCCGGGAGGCGGTGCACCACCGCGTGGGCCTCGTTCACCAGCAACTGCGCCGCCCGCCGGGTCAGACCCAGCGCCGTACGGACCTCATCGGCCGACCACTCGTCGGGGTTACTCAGCCGGTGCGTGGAGTCCGCGCCGTCGCAGAGCACCGTCTCCCAGACCGCCTCGAGCAGGGAGGCGCGCTGACGCGAGGTCTCGGCGTACCGCTCGCGCAGCACATCGACGACTTGGTGACCGGTCAGTCCCCGCAACCCCTCCATGCGACCGACATTAGCTGCCCCCACCGACAATCACGATCTAGTGGCTGCGGCTCGAAACGGCCCTAGGTATAGATGATCTGACGCTCAGTCAGCCACCACAGGTCTCGGCCATCGGCATGCACCCGGATTGTCCGCCGGCCGCCTGCCACTCCTGCTTGGTCGCCGATTTCAGCCGCTTCGCGAAGGCGCGCACTTCGTCGATGGACGCGCCACCCCGCAGCTCTAGCGTCCAGCTGCCGCGCCAGGCGATCCGGACGATCCCGTCCGCGTCCTCGCCCCAAGTGGCTCTCCGGCCTTCGATCTCGCCAGACCCCGCGTGGGAGAGGGGCTCGCTGGAATTCAGGTCGGCAAGAGCGAGCTTGCGCATCGTCACGATGAGGCAGCCGGACCCACCTGGGCCGTCCCGCTCGGAGAACCAGGCCATCCCGGGCGTCAGCTCGTCGAACATCTGCAAACCCTCAGCGCTCGGCTGCACGGCCTCGTTCAGCTTCCAGCCCTTGCCGGCGCGCCACCCTCGAACAGGGCGGAGGGCACCTCGTCGGCATTCGCGGAGTCGGTCCCTGGAGCGGACGATGATGCCGGTGACTCACCCGCCGCGACTGATCACGTCGGCCATCTAACTAAGCCGAGTCCTACGCTCGCGCCGTGGACACGTTGCGTTCGATTCCGCTGTTTCTGCTCGCCGCGCTCGCCGAGATCGGCGGCGCCTGGCTGGTCTGGCAGGGCGTCCGCGAGGACAAGGGGATGCTCTGGGCCGGCGCGGGTGTGGTGGCGCTCGGTGCCTACGGCTTCGTGGCGACGCTGCAGCCCGACCCCAACTTCGGCCGCATCCTCGCGGCCTACGGCGGGGTGTTCGTCGCCGGGTCCCTGGCCTGGGCGATGGCGATCGACGGGTTCCGGCCCGACCGCTACGACTGGACCGGCGCCGCGATCTGTCTCGTCGGCGTCGCCGTGATCATGTACGCCCCGCGGCCGTCCTGAGCAGCTACGCCTTCCACCGCGGGTCGCGGCCCGCGTAGCCCAGCGCCTGCTCGAACACCGGCGCGTCGGCGGGCACCTCGACCACCGGCCCGAAGAGCCCCGCGCGGCTGTCGGCGAACTCCGGCGCCGCCGCCATCTTCGTGAACTCCAGCACCGCGCCCGCGCTGGCGTCGTCGCAGCTGTAGTCCTGCCCGGTCGCCCGGGCGAGGTCCCAGCCGTGCAGGACGAGCTCGTCGAGGGCGACGACGCCCATCACCTCGGCCGGCATCGTCACGCCGCCGGCCGTGGCCATGCCCTCCCACGCCTCCGGTGAACGCCAAGCCGCGACGAGTTCGGACAGGCGCGGCGGCAACAGGGTGCGCCACTGCGGGTCGAGGCTCACGTCGGTGGGAGCGCCGCCGGCGGGAGCGTCCGGGCCGGGCGGGGTCTTGCGGGCGGCGTCGGTGAAAGCCTGGGTAAGTCCGAGCATGTGCTCGAGCAGCGCGGCCACCGTCAGCCCCTCGCAGGGCGTCGGAGCGCTGAGCTGGTCCTCGGTGATGCCATCGAGCAGGCGGGTCACCGCGGAGGCGGCGGGGGCGAGATCGGGTCCGGACACGGGTCCTCCAGGGCTGGGTCGTCAGAAGCACAGACCGCGCGCCCCGCGCGGACTCATCGGTCAGTCGGCGGACAGTGCGGCGACCTCGAAGGTGACCAGGCCGGCGCCGTCCACCGACTGCACCAGCCGGCCGCGCTCGGCCAGGACGACGAGGTGGGCCCAGGTCTCGCCCACCGCGAGGATCTGGTTGTAGAGCGTCAGGTCGTCGAACGGGGTGTTGCGGCGCGTCCAGCCGATGGCCCGGGCCGCCTCGTGCGGCGATCCGGCCCCGGCCTGGATCGCGGCCAGGGTGTCCGTCAGCCGGACGTCGTGGAAGTCCAGCAGTTCCTGCACGCGGGCGTGGACGCTGCCGCCGGGGGTGCCGTGCGCCGGGAGCATCAAGCGCGTCGGCGTGGGTGAGCAGCAGCTTCAGCGACGCGATGTACGCGGCCAGCGGGCTGTCCTGGCGCGCCGGCTCCAGGCCGATCGACGGCGTGATGTGCGGCAGCACGTGGTCGCCGGTGAACATCACCGAGGCGTCCGCGTCGACGAACACCAGGTGCCCGCGGGTGTGGCCGGGCGTCTCGATCGCGGTCAGCGTGCGCTTGCCCGCGTCGAGCTGCTGGCCGTCGGTGATCCACTCGTCCGGCCAGTCGTAGGACTTGAGCGCCATCGCCCGTTCCTCGACGTGGATCGAGTTCGCCCAGTGGCTCGCGAGGTCCGGGGCGCCCCAGGTCGGCAGCAGGGACATCAGCGCCGCGTCGTTCGCGGTGATCGTGCGCTCGATGTTCGGCTGCTCGCCGAGCCCGATCGCGACCTTCGCGCCGAAGAGCCGCTGCAGCTCGATCCCGAGCGTGTAGTGGTCGCGGTGCATGTGGGTGACGAGGAACCGCTTGACGTCGTCCAGCCCGTACCCGAGCTCACCCAGGGAGGTCTCCAGCTGCGCCCGCCCCTCCTCCAGGGCCCACCCGGAGTCGATCAGCACGCAGCCGTCCGAGGGCTCCGGCCCCGCGGGCAGGACGTAGACGTTCACCGCCCGCAGGCCGTCGTTCGGCAGGGGGAGCGGGATGCGGTGGACGCCCGGGGCGACCTCGAAAGCGCCGGGCTCGGTCCAGGCGCCGTGGCCGTACGGGGTGGCTGTCACGCTTGGTACGTAATCAGACGGTTCGTCCGGAACCGGAACCGGGCTGCCCGCAGGTGCGTCCTAGCCGTATGGACAGCACCCTGGCGCCCTCGTTCGAGATCGCCGTGACGCCGCCGGTCGTTCACGATGCCGCGGATGCGGCTCACCACCGGCGCCGACCCGGTCACCATCGGGCTGCAGATGGCGAACTGGCTGGTCCTGATGGTGCTGATGAGCGGATTCATGCTGGCCTCGACGATGACCGACCGCTCCGAGCCGGCCGGGTCCTCCTCGGAGATCGGCACTGCCGCAACGCGCTGAACCTGGTTACGCCGGGTAGCCTCCGGGCGTGCCTGCTGCGCTGCGTGACGTGGTCAAGGTCCTCGAGCACCGCTACGACCCCCGCTGGGCCGAGTCGTGGGACGCGGTCGGGCTCGTCTGCGGTGACCCGGAGGCTTCCGTCACCAAGGTCCTGTTCGCCATCGACCCGGTCGCCGACGTCGTCGACGAGGCGCTGGTCTGGGGCGCCGACCTGCTGGTGACCCACCACCCGCTGTTCCTGCGCCCGGTGCACGGCGTGCCGGCCACCAGCTACAAGGGCCGCCTGGTGCACCGTCTGATCGCCGGCGGCTGCGGCCTGCTGGTCGCGCACACCAACGCCGACTGCGCCGCCGGCGGGGTCTCCGACGCCCTGGCCGACGCGCTCAAGCTGCCGATCGGCAAGCCGATCGACCCGCGACCGTGCGACCCGATGGACAAGCTGGTCACCTTCGTCCCGCAGGCCGACGCGGACCGGGTGCTGGACGCCCTGGCCATCGCCGGCGCCGGTGCGATCGGCGACTACGACCGCTGCGCGTTCACCGTCGACGGCACCGGCACGTTCCGCCCGCTGACCGGCGCCAACCCGGCCATCGGCACCGTCGGCGAGGTCGAGCGGGTCGCCGAGACGCGGCTGGAGATGGTCATGTCCCGCGATCGGCGCGACGCGGTCGTCGCCGCGCTGCGCGCCGCGCACCCCTACGAGACACCGGCCTTCGACGTGATCGAGGTGGCCGGCGAGGTCGGCCCGCGGGGCACCGGCCGGGTCTGTGTGCTCGACGAGGCCGAGCCGCTCTCGCAGTTCGTGGAGCGGGTGGCCGCTGGGCTGCCGGCCACGGCCGGGGGGATCCGGGTGGCCGGCGAGCCGACCCGGCTGGTGAAACGGATCGCGGTCTGCGGCGGGGCCGGGGACTCCCTGCTCGGCGCCGTGCGCGCGATCGGGGCCGACGTCTACGTCACGGCCGACCTGCGCCACCACCCCGCCTCCGAGGCCCGGGAGGCCACCGGCGGGCCGGCGCTGGTGGACGTCGCGCACTGGGCCAGCGAGTGGCCGTGGCTGGCGCGGGCGGCCGAGGAACTCGAAGCGGGCCTGACCACGGCGAAGAACCGTGTGCAGACCCGCATCTCCGAGCTGGTGACCGACCCGTGGACGATGCGGGTCTGACCTAGATCTGACGGCTCGTCAGATCACTTGCGGGTACCGATGATCAGCAGGTACGCGCGGGTGTGGACGATCTTCCCGCCTTCGACCGCGTACTTGGCGTTGAACATGTCCTCCCAGGCCTGCTTCAGTTCACCCCGGCGCTCGCCCAGATTCTCGGCGAGGGTCTTGGTCGGGCCGTAGCTGGAGGAGAACAGGTCCCAGTAGGCCTCGGCGGACTCGGACTCGACGGTCGAGATCTCCTCGGTGATGTCCAGGTCGAACGTGTCGCCGAGCAGTTCACGGACGCGGTCCGGCTTGCCCCAGTCGAACGGGCTGCTGGGCGGCGGCGCGGGCTGGAACGGGGCCATCACGCGGAACATGTCCCCGACCCCGCCCTCGGGTGTCCAGTTGGCGAGTCCGAGGCTTTCCGCCCGGCTTGACCACGCGGGCGAGCTCCCGTGCGGTCGCCTCGTGGTCGGGGGCGAACATCACCCCGCAGGTGGAGGAGACCACGTCGAACGACGCGTCGCCGACGTCGAGGTTCTCGCAGTCGCCGACCCGGTAGTCGATGCTCAGGCCGAGTTGCTTGGCGCGCTCCTGCGCGGTCTCGATCAGGCCGGGCGAGAGGTCGATGCCGACCACCTCGGAGCCGGCGGAGGCGGCCCGTTCCGCGATGGCACCGGTGCCGCAGGCGAGGTCCAGCCAGTGCACCCCGGGCCCGGGGCCGAGCCGGGAGACCGTCAGGTCCTGCAGGTCGGTCAGGGTCTCGGTGACGTTCTGGTAGGGCCCGTTGGCCCACATCACGCTCTGCTTTGCCTTGAGCTCCTCGAATGCCATGACATCTCCTCGGGTGGCATCGACTGCGGGCCGTACGTTCCTCCATCCCGCAAGCGCAGGGCAACCCAATGATCGAGCTGTTCGAGGGGCTTGACGACCACGGTCGGTCAGAGCGGCGCGACCTGCTTGAGGATGTCGGTCGGCTCGCTGCGGGTGCCGAAGTCGGGGTGCACGTCGATCCAGCGGATCGCGCCGTCGGCGTCGAGCACCACCACGGTCGGCATCGGGATCGCCGCCGTGCCGTCGGCGTTGGTGTCGGCGACGACCAGGCCGAGCTGGGCCTGCACGGCGACCGCGGCCTCGCCGGTCTCGGTGAGGATCCCGAGCGCGCCGGCGATCTGGTTGCCCGGGTCGGAGAGCACCGGGTAGCTGAGCTCGTTGGTCTCCTGCGCGGTCAGGGCGCCGTCCGGCTTCTGCGGGCTGATCGCCACCAGCGCGATCCCACGTGCCGTCAGCTCGGGCAGCAGATCCTCCTGGTACGCGCGCAGCGTGAGGTTGCAGTACGGGCACCAGGCGCCCCGGTAGAACACGACGACGGCGGCCCGGCCGGCGCGCGCGGCCGTCAGCGTGGTCGCCCCGCCGTGTGCGTCGAGCAGGTCGCCGTCCGGCATCGGGGTGCCGAGCGCGGGCAGCGTCCGCGGGGCCTTGGCGCCCTGCTGCCGGCGTTCGCCGCCGAACACCGCCATGGCCTCGGCGGGAAACTCGGCGGCGGCCTTGGCCTCGAAGGCGGCGACGCGGTCGGTCACGGTTGTGCTCATCAGGACGTCCTCAATTCTGGAGTAATCGCTCCAATTGGAGTGTGCGCTCCAGTATGCGATACAATTCTGGAGTGTCAACTCCAGAAAATGCCGGCCCGCGGCTGACAGCGAAGGGCCAGGCGACCCGGGAGCGGATCGTCGCGGCCGCGGCGCGGCTGATGTTCGAGCGCGGCGTGGCCGGCACCAGCACCGATGACGTGCAGGCCGCCGCCGGGGTGAGCGCATCGCAGCTCTACCACTACTTCGCTGACAAGCGAGCCCTGGTGAGCGCCGTGATCGAATGGCAGGCAGAGGCCGTCGTCGGTGGCCAGGCGCCGCTGTTCGCGGAGCTGGACAGCGTCGAGGGCCTGCGGGCCTGGCGCGACGCCATCGTGGCCCTGCAGGTGCAGCGCGAATGCGCGGGTGGCTGCCCCCTCGGCTCGCTGGCGGCCGAACTCGTCGAGACCGACCCGGCCGCTCGCACCGACCTGGACGCCGCCTACCGCCGCTGGGTGGACGGGATCGCCGGCGGCCTGCACCGGATGCACGAGCGGGGCGAACTGCCGGCCGAGACGGACCCGGACCGGCTGGCGACGGCGATCCTCGCCGCCGCCCAGGGCGGGCTGGTGCTGACCCAGGTCGCGCGCACCACCCAGCCGCTGGAGATCGCGCTGGACACCGTGATCGACCACGTGGACGAGCTCGTCCACCGCGCCCGCGCCAGCTGAGCCGTCGCCGCGCGGATACGGTGGGGCTCCGATCCGAGGAGGACCCCTGAACGTCGCGCTCGCGGACCAGTGGCGACTGCTCGACCTGCAGTCGCTCGACAGCCGCATCGATCAGCTGGCGCACCGCCGCCGGACCCTGCCCGAGACCGCCGCCATCGCGGAGCTGACCGCCCGGCGTGACCAGGTGCGCGACCTGCTGGTCGCCGCGGAGACCGAGGAATCGGACATCGCGCGCGAGCAGCTCAAGGCGGAGGCCGACGTCGACCTGGTCCAGCAGCGCGCCAACCGGGACCAGAAGCGCCTGGACGCGGGCACCGTCTCCTCGCCCAAGGAGCTGGAGAGCCTGCAGCACGAGATCGCGAGCCTGGCCCAGCCGGCAGGGCGACCTCGAGGACACGGTGCTGGAGATCATGGAGCGCCGGGAGTCGGTACAGGCCCGGATCGCCGAGCTGAGCGCCGAGCGGGACCAGATCGCCGCGGACCTGGAGCGCACCGCCGCCGCGCTCGAAACCGCCACGGCCGAGATCGACGCCGAGACCGCGACGCTCGGTGGCGAGCGGGCCACGCTGGCCGGCGGACTGAACGGGGAGCTGGTCACGCTCTACGAGAAGATCCGGGCCGGCGCGGACGGGGTGGGCGCGGCCGCGCTGCGCCGCGGGCGCTGCGAGGGCTGCCACATGGAGCTGTCCACCACCGACCTGAACCGGATGCGCGAGCTGGCCGACGACGCGGTCGTGCGCTGCGAGGATTGCCGGCGGATCCTCATCCGCGTGTCCGACTCGGGACTCTGAGCCGCATGGGTCGCAGACTGGTGGTCGAGGCCGACGGGGCCGCGCGCGGCAACCCGGGCCCGGCGTCCTACGGGGCCGTGGTGCGCGACGCCGACACCGGTGAGGTGCTCGCCGAACGCGCCGCCACCCTCGGCGTCACCACGAACAACGTCGCCGAGTACTCCGGCCTGATCGCGGCACTGGCAGGCTGCCTACGGGCTGGACCCGGGCGCGCAGGTCGAGGTCCGGATGGACTCCAAGCTCGTCATCGAGCAGATGGCCGGCCGCTGGCAGATCAAGCACGCCAACCTCAAGCCGCTGGCGAGCGAGGCGCGCGGCCTGATCCCGCCCCAGGCCGAGGTCCGCTGGACGTGGATTCCGCGTGCGGAGAACGCGCACGCCGACCGCCTCGCCAACGGCGCCCTCGACGGAGTGACCGATCCGGTGCTCTCGCCGGAGCAGACCGGCGAGATCCGGGTCATCTCCGCACAGCCGCTGTCCAAGGAGGTGGCGCTGGAGACCGGCCCGCCACCGAAGATCATCGGCTGGGCCACCGACCTCGGACACGTCACCACCCTGCGGCTGCTGCGCCACGGCGAGACCCCGCACACCATCGAGAAGCGCTTCTCCGGCACCCGCTTCGACCCGCCGCTCTCCGAGCGGGGCCAGGGTCAGGCCCGGGCCGCGGCCAAGCACCTCGCCTCCGTCGGCGCCATCGATGTCATCGTCGCCTCGCCGTTGACCCGGGCCCGTCAGACCGCGCAGGCCGTCGCCGACGAGCTCGGCCTCGAGGTCTCGATCGACGACGACCTGCGCGAGTGCGACTTCGGCGACTGGGACGGGCTGACCTTCGCCGAGGCTTCGGCCCAGGCGGGGGTGGCCCTGTCGCAGTGGCTCGGCACCCCGGAGATGGCCCCACCGGGCGGGGAGAGCATGGTCCAGCTGGCCGCCCGGGTGGCCGAGGCCCAGCAGCGGATCCTCGCTGCCAACGCCGGTAAGAGCGTGCTGATCGTGGCCCACGTCGGCTCGATCAAGATGCTGGTCCGGGAGGCGCTCGGCGCCCCGATCTCGACCATCCACCGGCTGCAGCTCGCGCCGGCGTCGCTGTGCACGGTGCGCTGGTACGCCGACGGCAACAGCGCGATGCACGCGTTCAACGAGACCTCCTACCTGGGCGAGTGGTCGCGGGTGGACGGGTCGTGAGCTCCGGTTCCTTCGAGGCGGGCGAGCCCGAGGGCGTCCCGCCCGACTCGCCGTGGCTGAACTGGGCCCGCAAGCTGGACGCGATGGCGCGCATCGGGTCGACGTTCGCGTCCAACCCGTACGAGACCCGCCGCTACACCGAGCTGGCGTCGATCTCCCGGGCGATGCTGGCCGAGCTCTGCGGCCGTCCCGAGGTCGAGATGCTCGACATGTACCACCCGTCCGAGGGCTACGTGACGCCGAAGGTGGACGTGCGCGCCGCGGTCTTCGACGACCGGGGCCGGGTGCTCCTGGTCCGCGAGGTCGCCGACGGACGCTGGTCGCTGCCCGGCGGCTGGGCCGACGTCGGGGACTCGCCCGCGTCCTCGGCCGAACGGGAGGTGCTGGAGGAGTCCGGCTACCAGTGCCGGCTCACCCACCTGATCGGGGTCTTCGACGCCCACGACCCCACCACTCCGTTCAGCGCCTACAAGATCGTGTTCTCCGGCGAGGTGGTCGGCGGCGAGGCCGGCGGTGACCACGAGACCGACGGGGTCGGGTTCTACGCCCAGGACGAGTTGCCCCCGCTCTCGCACCGCCGCACCCCGGACCGCGTCATCGCCGCTGCGTTCGCCCACCGCGCCGACCCGAGTTTGCCGGCGCTCTTCGAGTAGCTCCCCGATCGAAAATGGGGGCACCGATGAGTTCGGGTAGCCGCGGCCGTCTCAGGGGTACGACGACAGCGAAGCGACCCGAGGAGAGCGCCATGGCCAAGCCGATCACCCCCTGCCTGTGGTTCGACGGCAACGCCCGCGAGGCGGCGGAGTTCTACACCTCCGTCTTCCCGAACTCGAAGATGGGCGAGGTCGGCATCGCCCCGGACGGCGGCACCCCGAGCAACGAGGCCGGCGCCGAGATGGTCGTCGAGTTCACCCTCAACGGGCAAGACTTCACCGGCCTCAACGGCGGCCCGATGTTTACCTTCAGCGAGGCGATCTCGTTCCAGATCTTCTGCGCCGACCAGGTCGAGGTCGACCACTACTACGACGCCCTGGTGGCCGGCGGCGAGCCCAGCTACTGCGGCTGGCTCAAGGACAAGTTCGGCCTGTCCTGGCAGGTCATCCCGACGCCCGTGCTCGAGCTGATCAAGGGCCCGAAGGGTCAGCAGGCCTTCAACGCGATCAACAAGCCCGAGAAGATCGTCATTGCCGATGTGCAGGCTGCCTGCGCATGACCAGCGCGTGCACCAGGCGCAGCTTCTCCAGCACCGTGGGGGAGAGCACGAACGGGTAGAGGTGCTTCTTGCCCATGCTCCGGTTGACCGCGTTCAGCGCGTAGGTCAGCGGTAGCCAGGAATCGATCAGCTCGTCGAAATCGCGGTTCTCGTCCTGCGGGATCGAGGTCAGGGGCGCGGTCGGGTCCGGCGGTGTTTCCACCTCCGGGCCGACCACGACGATGCCGTAGGCGGAGGCCGTCTGCAGCGCGTCCCGGATGTGCAGGTAGTGCGCGAAGGTCTCCGCCCAGTCCTCCCACGGATGGGCGGTGGCGTAGACCGAGACGTGGGTCTCTTCCCAGCCCGGGGTCGGGTCGGAGTTGTAGTGGGCCCGTAGTGCCGCGCCGTAGTCCGCCCGTTCGTCCCCGAACAAGGCCCGGAACACCGGCAGTGCCGGTGTCTTCTCGACCAGGCGCATCCAGTAGTAGTGACCGGACTCGTGCCGGAAGTGCCCGAGCAGGGTGCGGTAGGGCTCGTCCAGACGCACCCGCATGGTCTCCCGGTGCCCGTCGTCACCCTCGGCCAGATCGAGGGTGATCACGCCGTCGGCGTGACCGGTCGTGACGGGTCCGTCGGTCGAGGAGAGCAGATCGAACTCGAGGGCGGGGAACTGCTCGTCCGCCTCGACCGGGAGCCCCAGGTCGTCGAGCTGGAACAGCAGCCGCCGCTTCGCCGCCTCAGCCAGAGCGAACGCGGCGAGGCCGTTCGCGTCGCTGTTGTTGGGCCGCGTGCGGGTCATCTCGCAGCAGTCGCACAGCCCGCCGTTCGGGGCGATCCAGTTGCACTCGGCCAGCACCGCGTTCGCGCACCGGGTCTCCGGCGTGGCCAGCACGAATTCGGCGGACGAGCGCTCGAAGCCGACGTCGGATCCGCATTGCAGGCACAGGCTGTTCTCGAAGAACAGCAGGCCGCCGCACTTGGGGCAGGTGAACGAGCGCATTCGGCGACGCTACCCCGCCGGGCCCGGTGCATCCGCCGCTCAGGTCGCCAGCGCCGGGGGCACCTCGAGCTTCATCGTGGTGAGCAGGTCGGCCACCGTGGCGTCGAGCTGAGTGCCGGCGGCGGTGATCTCCGCGTTGCCGAAGCTGCCGAACAGGTCGCTGGGCCGGTCGAGGACCAGGTGGGCCGCGCCCTCGGCGTCGGTGTGGATGAGCACCCGAAGCGGGGCGTAGAGCATCACGCCGGGGTCGATCGCGAACATCTTCTCCGCGATCAGCGGGTTGCCCATCAGGTAGGTCTTCGCCTTGGCCGCGTGGCCGGCCGCGGCCATGAACGGGGTGACGTCCAGGGCGTAGAACCGGAACATCCGCACCGGCGAGGCCTGCGCCAGCATCGTGACGACCGCGTCCATCTGCCCGGCCTTGAGCTTGGCCTGCATCTGGGCCAGCGGCAGGTCGGGGACGGTCTTCTCGAAGCGGCCCACCAGCTTTTCGTAGCTCAGGGACGGGCTGACGCGCACTCGCGTCGCGCTGTGTTGCCCGGCTTCCGCCGCGACGACCTCGGCCTGCGCATCGTCGTCGCCGCACCCCGCCAGGCCCAGCCCGGCGAGCCCCAGCATGCCGAGCAGCCCAAGTGCGCCGCGGCGGTCCATTCCCGTTTCCGTCATCGGGCCAGCCTGCGACCTGCGGCTGGCTTGGCACAAGCAAGTCAGCCCCGCTCCGGCGGAACTTAACCCCGACGTCACATGCGGGTGGTCGCCGCTAACCTGACGATCCGTCAGGCCGGTTCTGGCGCTTCCTCCGTGACGATCGGGGCCATGTCCACCGACACCTTCATCGTGTTCTTCTTGCTCTCGGTGAAGATGACGCCCTTCAGCGGCGGGACGTCGGAGTAGTCCCGCCCGATCGCCGCCACCACGTAGCTGTCGTCGACGAACTTGTGGTTCGTCGGGTCGAAGTCGATCCAGCCCACGCCCGGGCCGGCGAAGACGGAGGCCCAGGCGTGTGAGGCATCCGCGCCGACCAGCCGTGGCTTGCCGGGAGGTGGCCGGGTCTCCAGGTAGCCCGAGACGTACCGGGCGGCCAGCCCGACCGACCGCAGCGACGCCACGGCGAGGTGGGCGAAGTCCTGGCAGACGCCCTCGCGGGTGGTGAGCACCTCGGCCAGCGTGGTCCGCACCGTGGTCGAGCCGGTGACGTAGGAGAACCCGTCGTGGATGCGGTCGAGCAGGTCCGCGACCACCTCGTCCATGCTGCGCGCCGGGCGCATCAGGTCGTGCGCGAACTCGGCGACCTGCTCAGCCCGCCCGATCATCGGGGAGGGAAGCAGGAACTGCCGGGCGGCGTTCAGGTCCGTGGTCAGGTCGGCGCGGTCGATCAGGCGGTCGTGCACCTCCCGCGCCCGCACGTCGCGCAGCGCGTCGCGGTGGGTGCCGCCCCGGTCGACGGCGACCACGCTGGTCGCGGTCACGGACAGCTCGCGGTGCCGGCTGCGGACCGCGAAGAACGTGCGAGCGGTTGCCGAAGTAGTCCGTGTGCTCGCGCAGGTCGGCCGGGACCGGATCGACCTCGATCTGGGCGGACATCCGGTACTGGCCGAAACCGTGACGGGGAATCAGATGGGCGCGCCCGTAGGAGTTGTCGACGTCGTCGTCGTAGACGTACGCCGTGCGGTGCGTCAGCCGCCACACCTTCGCCGTCGCCGGGACCTCGCCGGCGGTGGTCGTCGCCGTCACCACGACTCCCACGTGGTGGCCGTGACATCCAGCGGGCGCTGCGGGGCGGGCTGGACGAAGAAGATGCGTTCGACGTCGAGCGCGAGCGCGTTCAGGCGCGTGGCCAGGCCACTCAGCAGCTCCTGCAGGTCGGCGCGGCGGCCGTCCTCGTCGACCCGGGCCAGACCCGCGGTGTCGATGCCGCGGATGGCGGCCCGGATTTCGGCCAGGGTCTCGCGGACCGGCGTGATCCGTTCGCTCTCGGCCGGGATCCGATCCAGCGCCTCGCCGAGGCGGTCGAGCTGGAAGGCCACCGCCCGCGGGTTCTCCCGGTCGGTGAGCAACAGGTCGAGGACAGTGGCCACCCCGGCCCGGGCCTGGTAGCGCCGGCGGTAGGTGATGATGCTCTCCGCCGCGATCAGCACCGATTCGAAGACCAGGCTGTCGGTCTGCGCAGGACCCTGCTTGGTGACCGTCGCCTCCAGCAGCGTGGTGACGTGCAGGGCGCGCTCGACCCGGCGGCCGATCTCGCAGAAACGCCAGCCGGCGTCGCGGACCAGGCTCTCCGCGATCAGGCCGGACAGGGCGAGCAGGCCCTCCAGCACCCGGGCGATCGCGGTCGGCACGTCCGCGGTGAACACGCTGGTGGTGGCCAGCTTGCGGCGCAGTTCGTCCAGCTCGCGCTCCAGGCCGCCGAGCACCAGCCAGGTGTCGGTGGACAGCTGCTCGCGCACGTCACCGGAGACCTCGGTCAGCCGGCGCACCGCGAAGGCGAGGGTGCCTTCGCGCTCCTCGTCGAGGATGAGGGAGATCGCCTCGTCCGCGCGCCCCGGCGAACCGGGTGTTCGCGTCCACGCCGAGGAAGCCGGGCGTCGTCCCGGTCACCCGGGTCAGCGTCTCCAGCAGGACCGCGAGCGCGGCGGCGCCCGTGTGTTCGGGGGAGTTGTGGAAGTCCGCCCAGCGGTCGTTGACCGCGCGCAGCAGGCGGGCGGTGTCCTCGGCCCGCTCGGCGTAGCGGCCCAGCCAGAACATGTCCTCGGTGACGCGCGGGGAGATGGTCAGCGGCAGGACCTGGGACGGCGTGGCCTCGCGCACCCACGGCTCGACGGTGGGGGCGCCGCGGGTGTTGCGGATCCAGATGTCCTTCGAGGTCGGCGGTGCCTGACGCTCCGTCAGACCACCGTGATGGGTGCGGACCTGGCCCAGGCCGCCGGTCATCACCTGGTAGTTCGACCCGGTAGCGACGGCGAACGTACGCAGTGTCAGATCCTGGGGGAACAGGTCGTCGGAGAGGACGGAGGGCGCGGTGGAGCAGGACAGCGCCTCCTGGCCGACCCAGGCCCACGGCTCGGCCTCGATCCGCGCCGCCAGGTCGCTCCGCGCCGCGGCGGAGAGCTCCCAGCCGTAGACGTGGGTGCGCCCGATGCCGCGGGCGAGCGGCTTGACCACCATCGTGGCCAGGGAATCGCGGACCTTGAGCAGTCCCTCGGCGTCACCGCACCACCAGGTCGGCACCGACTTCAGCCGCAAGGGCTCGTCGAGCAGCAGCTGGCACAGCCCCGGCAGGAACGGCAGCAACCCCGGGTTCTCCAGCACGCCGCAGCCCAGGCCGTTGACGACCGAGACCGAGCCGGCGCGGGCAGCTTCGACCAGGCCGGGCACGCCGAGCCCGGAGTCGGGGCGCAGGTCGAGGGGGTCGCAGTACCAGGAGTCGACCCGGCGCAGGATCACGTCGACCTGCTCGAGACGGCCGAGGGTCTGCTGCCAGACCCGGCCGTCGGCGACCACGAGGTCCTCGCCGCGGACCAGCGGGTAGCCGAGAAGCGTGGACAGGTAGGCCTGCTCGAAGGCCGTCTCGCTCTGGGTGCCCGGGGTCAGCAGAACCGCACGCGGGGCCTCGGCGGTCGGGGGGGCGACCTGCTCCAGTCCCATCCGCATCGCCTGGAAGAACGGGCCCAGGCGGTGGATCTCGGACTGGCGGTGCAGGGCGGGCAGCACCCGGGAGACCACCCGGCGGTTGGCCATCGCGTACCCGGCGCCGGAGGGAGCCTGCACCCGGTCGGCGATCACGCACCAGCCGCCGTCCTCGGCCCGGGCCAGATCGGCGGCGGCGAGGAACAGCTGGCGGGAGGTGCCTCCGGCGACCCCGTCCCAGGCGCGCAGGAAGCCCGGGTGCCCGTGCACGATCTCGTTCGGCAACGCGCCGGAGCGCAGTGCGATCCGCGGTCCGTAGAGGTCGTGCAGCAGGGCCTCGAGCAGGTGCGTCCGCTGGATGAGGCCCGGCTCCAGAACCGCCCATTCGGCCTCATCGACGAAGACCGGCAACGGGTCCAGGCCCCAGGTCTGCTCCGCCGGGGCGCCGAGCGGGCGGTAGGTGACGCCGTCCTCGTCGAGCAGTCGGGCCGCCTCGGCGGCGGCCGCCTGCAGGCCCGCGGGGCCCAGGCTCTCCGCGACCGCGGACAGCTCGCGCCAGCCGCGCCGGACGCGGCCGTGGAAGCCGACCATCTCGTCCCAGCGCGCGCGGTCCTCGCGCCGCGCGGTTCGCTTGGCTGCATACGCGTGCACCATCCCGGACGCACCGTTCGTCCGGGAGACCTCAGCGGTCACTGGCGCGGGCGGATCCGGCGCAGGTCGAGCGTGCGCGGGTACTCACCGGCGTCTGCCGTGGTACCCGCGATCAGCGACGTCGCCGGGGACGGGTGCATGGCGCAAGCCTGCCATGCGGCGACGTCCACGGGCCCCGGCGTGTGGCCCTCGGGGACGAATCGGGCGCCGCGGCGCGCCTCGGCCTCGCCTGCGTTGACCGGGAAGGTCGGGTAGGCCCGGCCCCCCGGATGGACCACGTGGTACGTGCAGCCGCCCACCGCGCGCCCGTTCCAGAGGTCGACGACGTCGAAGACCAGCGGCGAGTGCACCCCGATGGTGGGGTGCAAGGCCGAGGGCGGCGCCCAGGCCCGGAACCGGACCCCGGCGACCAGGGCGTCGCCGGCGCGGGCCCGGGTCAGCGGCACCGGGACGCCGTTGCAGGTGACCGCGTGCCGGCCCGGAACCGCGCCGGTGACCTTGACCTGCAGACGCTCGACGGAGGAGTCCACGTAGCGCGCGGTGCCGCCTCCGGTGACCTCCTCGCCGAGTACGTGCCACGGCTCGATCGCGAGGCGCAGCTCCAGGTGCACCCCGGCCACGTCCACCGACCCGAGACGCGGGAAGCGGAACTCCGCGAACGGGTCCAGCCACGTGGAGGAGAAGCCGATGCCGTGCGCGTTCAGGTCGCCGACCACGTCGCCGACGTCGGCGAGGGCGAACTCCGGGAGCAGGAACGAGTCGTGCAGACGGGTACCCCAGCGCACCAGCGGACCGCTGTAGGGCGCGTCCCAGAACCGGGCGACCAGAGAGCGGACCAGCAGCGCCTGCACCAGGCTCATGTCCGGGTGCGGCGGCATCTCGAACCCGCGCAGCTCCAGCAGGCCGAGCCGGCCGCGCTCGGAGTCCGGCGAGAACAGCTTGTCGATGCAGAACTCCGACCGGTGCGTGTTCCCGGTGATGTCGGTGAGCAGATGACGCAGCGCGCGGTCGACGTGCCAGGGGCGGGCACCTTCGTCGGACTCGGCCAGAGCCGCCAGTTCGGCGAACGCGATCTCCAGCTCGTAGAGGTTCTCGGCGCGCCCTTCGTCCGCCCGCGGGGCCTGGCTCGTGGGGCCGATGAACCGCCCGGAGAACAGGTAGGTCAGGCCGGGGTGGTGCTGCCAGTAGGTGAGCATGCTCACGAGCAGGTCGGGGCGGCGTAGCAACGGCGAGTCCGCCGAGGTCGGCCCGCCCAGCGTCAGGTGCCCGCCACCGCCGGTGCCGGTATGGGTGCCGTCCATCCCGAATGTCTCGGTGGCCAGCCCGATCGCGCGGGCGGCGGTGTCCAGGGTGTGGTTGATCTCGGTCAGCTCGGCCCAGCTCTGCGCCGGATGGACGTTGACCTCGATGACGCCCGGGTCCGGGGTGACGCTCATGCTCCGCAGCCGGTGGTCCCCGGCCGGCGCATAGCCCTCGAGCACCACGCGGGTCCGGGTGGCCACCGCGGCCGCCTCGACGACCCCGAGCAGCGCGACGGTGTCGGCGGCGTCGGGCAGCGGCGGCAGGAACACGAACAGGTGTCCGGCCCGCTCCTCGACACACAACGCTGTGGTGGGCGCGCCCTCGACCGGCAGCACCTCCGCCTCCCCCTGGGAACTGACTCCCGTGGGGCGGGGATTCGGCAGCGGCGGCACCGGTGCGAACCGGGAGAGCTCGAAGGTCCCCGGCGGCGGGGTCCAGGCCAGCGCGTCCAGCGGCAACCGCAGGCCGGCCGGAGAAGTCCCGGGGCGCAGGTACACCTGCCCGCGCCGGGTCCGCCACTCGGTGGTGGTCCAGCCGGCTCCGGCCTCGCTGCGGCCCAGCGGAATGGCCCAGGCCGCCGGGTCGCCGCGCTCGGCGTCCAGGGCGTCGACGATCGCGCGACGGCCCTCGGCGTCGGCCGGCCACCAGGCCAGCTCGTCGTGTGCCGGCGGTGCCCCCTCGGGCAGCCTGGCCTCGTCCGCCAGTCGGTCCAGCGGGTCCTCGTAGAGCGGACGGATGCAGCCCGCGGGCACGCCCAGCCCGGCGGCGATCTGCGCAACCAGGGCGGACACCGCGGCCCGCGCGGCCGGGGAGCCGGGTTCGAGGACAGGCTCCGACCACGGGTCGTCGAGCAGCGCCGGTTCGGACCAGAGCGCGACGTGGTCGCTGCGCCAGTACAGCGCGATCGCCCAGCGCGGCAGGGGTTCACCGGGGTACCACTTGCCCTGGGTGTGCAGCACGACCCCGCGGGGCGCGTAGTGCGCCTTGAGCTTCTCCGCGAGGGTGACCGCGTAGGCGCGCTTCTCCTCGCCGTCCGCGGCGATCCGCCACTGCGCGGACTCCATGTCGCCGGCGGCGACGTAGGTCGGCTCCCCGCCCATCGTCAGCCGGACGTCGCCGGCCACCAGGCGGGCGTCCACCTCGGCGCCGAGGGCGTGGATGCGCTCGAGCTGGCTCTGCGAGTACGGCTTGGTGACCCGCGGGTCCTCGTGGATGCGCCGGACCGTGTTCGAGTACTCCATCACCGTCTGGGCCGGGCCGGTCGTGCCGGTGATCGCCGCGGCCTGCTCGGGCCGCGGGGTGCCGACCAGCGGGATGTGACCTTCGCCGGCGAGCAGGCCGGAGGTCGCGTCCAGCCCGATCCACCCGGCCCCGGGGACGTACACCTCGGCCCAGGCGTGCAGGTCGGTGAAATCGGTGGACATGCCGCCGGACGGCAACTGTGACGGATCGTCAGGTACCAGCTGGACCAGGTAGCCGGACACGAAGCGCGCGGCCATGCCGAGCTCGCGCAGCAGGGCCACCAGCAGCCAGGCGCTGTCCCGGCAGGACCCGAGCGCGCGTTCCAGGGTCTGGTCGGGGGAGAGCACGCCCTCCTCCATCCGGATCGAGTAGGCGACGTCGCCGGCCACCCGCCGGTTGAGCTCGACGAGGAAGTCGACGATCGGCGTGCCCTTGGCCGAGTCCGGGTCGAACGCGCCCAGCCAGTGGGCGAGCCGCGGCCCGACACCGGTGCCGGGGGCGGCGCCCGGCTCGGTGACAGGGCGCAGGTAGGGCTCGAGGTCGTCGGCCAGGCCGGCCGGGTATTCGAACGGGTAGTGCCGCGCCTCGGAATCGACGAAGAAGTCGAAGGGGTTGATCACGGCCAGGTCCGCGACCAGGTCGACGGTGATGGACAGCTCGCGCGCGGGCTCGGGAAAGACCAGGCGCGCGGCGTGGTTGCCGTAGACGTCCTGCTGCCAGTTCACGAAATGGTCCTCGGGCTCCACCTTCAGGGAGTAGCCCAGGATCGGCGTGCGGCAGTGCGGTGCCGGCCGCAGGCGGACCAGGTGTGGGCCGAGGTCGGTCGGGCGGTCGAAGCGGTAGACCGTGCGGTGCTCGACGGCGACCCTGATGGCCACAGGCGGGATCCCTCCTCGGGGGTGGGCGCGGCGGATGCGCGCCACGCAATCCTCGCAGCCTTCCCGCTCAGCCGGCGCGCCTTGTTTCGCGGCCGTGACGATCTGCGCTCTCCAGCTACCCGCTGGGCATGGTCCTACGCGAACGGCGCCGCCCCGGGGATCTCCCGGGACGGCGCCGCTCTGACGAGCTTTCAGCCAAGCATCACGCGTTGCGCGCGAACACCCCACGAGCCTCGAAGTCGTAGACCGTGCCGCCGATGCGCAAGGCGTCAACCGCGCCCTGGAACTCGCGGTCCACGCCCTTGCCGACCTGCACGGTCAGCAGCGTGGCGTTCGGAGCGCCGGTCTTGACCTGCGCCCAGGTGCAGTAGTTCGCCTGGGTGCAGCCAGTCGCAGCCGCGACGTCACCGTTGCTGAAGTACCAGCCACCATCCGCGGTGTTGGCCGCGGCGGCGTCGTAGGTCCGCCACTTGTTGACGTTGGCGGCCGAGCCCTTCGGCACGAAGACCAGCGAGCTGTAGGTCTTGCCGGCGACAGCCGGGTCCACCTCGAGGCTGATGTTGGGCAGGTTGTCGGGGTTCATGGTGCCGCCGTTGCGGTCGGCCTTGGTGTCCTCGCCGGTCTGGTAGACGGCGAACCCGATCGCGTTGACGCTGCTGAGCGCCTTGCCCACGAAGTCGACCTCGTTGCCGAAGGCGACCTTGTCGCGGGGGCCGTCACCGGTCAGCAGCTGGAGGCTGCCGGTGCCGAGCGGGGGCGCCACGGTGGTGCCGGATGTCCGTTGTGGGGGGGCCAGAAGGGGGACATTCGCTGTGCTCACGCTGACAGAACTCCCGGGTTGGCGCCGGTGTCGGTCCCGACACCCCAGAGGCCTTCCCTGGACCGCTCCTGGGAACTAGCGCGAACGGGTGACGCTCAGGCGGGCGGGCCCCCGTCGAAGCGCACCGCCGGCTGCGGACGGGTGTTCACGGTCAGCGCGAAGACGTCCGGGCGCGCGTAGTGCCCGACCGGGTCGAACATCCGCCGGTGGGTCGACACGGTCGCCTCGACGTCGATCTGGGCGAGGACGATGCCCTCCTGGTCGCGCAGCGGGCCGGCGAGAATCGCTCCGCCCGGGCCGACGATCGTGCCCAGGCCCCGGCTCATCCAGTCGGCCTCGGCCGGGGCCGTCGCGTCCCGGTAGATCTCCCCGCGCAGCTCGGCGGGGACGTCGGCGCCGCGCAGGACCGGCGACACCCCGATCACGTAGCAGCGGCCCTCCTTGGCGATGTGCTGCAGCGTGGCGATCCAGACCTCGTCGTTGTCCCAGGTGGGCGCGACGAGGATCTCCACGCCTTGCGCGTACATCGCCGCGCGGGCCAGCGGCATGTAGTTCTCCCAGCAGATCAGCCCGCCGACCACCCCGAACGGGGTGCGCACCACGCCGAGGGTCGAGCCGTCGCCGTAACCCCACACCGTGCGTTCACCGCCGGTCGGCATGAGCTTGCGGTGCCTGCCGGCCAGCGAGCCGTCCGGCGCCAGATAGAGCAACGTGTTGTAGAGCGTGCCGCCCTCGATCTCATTGACGCCCATCGCGACGTAGACGCCGGCCTCCCGGGCCGCCTCGCCGAGCCGGGTGACGACCGGTCCCGGCACCGCCACCGCCTGGTCGTAGAGCCGCGACATGAACTGCCCGTCGCCCCACGCCGGCAGCCGCCACACCCAGTCGGGGTAGGTCGGGACGAACGCCTCCGGGAAAACGATGAGCCGGGCGCCCTGGTCGGCCGCCTCCTTGATGAGCCCGCAGGCCTTCTCGACCGTGGCGTCGGTGTCGAGGAAGACCGGGGTGGCCTGGACGGCGGCGACGGTGACCTGCATGGAGACCTCCGATTGGGCTCGGCTGTACCCGACGAGCATCCACCGTGGCGGGGCGGAAAAAAAGCTCCGAGAAAGTTCGCGCGGGTTGTCGATTCCGGTCCGGAGCCTTCGTAGGAGGGGTGAGAGGCCGGCACGGAGCCGGTCACCACACCTCGGAGGATCCAATGACCGCTACCGCCACCGTCCCCCGCACGGCCCCCCGCACGTCCGTCCGCCCGCTCGTCCGCACCGGCCTGGTCGCCACCGTGGCCGCCTCGGTCGCCACCACCCTCGTCGCCGCCGTCGGGCACGGCGCAGGCATCTCGCTCGACATCTCCGACGAGCCGATCCCGCTGGGCGGGTTCGCTCAGATGACCGCGATCTTCTCCCTGATCGGCCTCGCGCTCGCGGTCGTGCTGGCCCGTCGCGCCGGTTCCCCGCGCACCACCTTCATCCGCACCACCGTCGCCCTGACCGCGCTCTCGCTGGTCCCCGACCTGACTGCCCCCGCCGCTTGGGACACCCGGGCGCTGCTGATGGTCACCCACCTGGTCGCCGCGGCGATCGTGGTCCCGGCCATCGCCTCCCGCCTGCCCGAGTGACTCCCCGGGCCGTTACGAGCTTGCGAGGTCCCGCTGCATGCAGACCGACATCGCGCTGTCGACGTAGGGCGGGAAGCGGGGGACCTCGGCGAACCCGTGCCGCCGGTAGAACCCGATCGCGGCGCGCTGCTTGTCGCCGGTCTCGAGGCGCACGACCCGGGCACCATTCGCCCGGGCATGCTCAAGCAGGACGGTGATGATCGCGTCGGCCGCGCCCCTGCCGCGATACACCGGCAGGACGTAGAACCGCTTGAGTTCGGCGATCCCGTCGCCCTGCAACTCGATCCCGCCGATGCCGACCAGCGCCTCGTCGATCCGGACGCCGACCAGGTGCACGCCCTTGGCCTCAAGCTGCTCGACCGAGTAGCCGAAGGTCTCCTCCGGTGCGTAGCCCTGGCCGGCCAGGTCTGCGGTCAGCGCGTTCATCATCGCCCCGACCTCGGGGTCGCGCGCGCTGACGGTCTCGACCTCGTGGCTGCTCACCCGGCGGATCTTAACCGCAGCCGATAACCTGGTGTCGCGACGAGCCGGCCGGACGGCCGCGCCGTAGACCTTCCCGAGAGGCGAGCGGTGAGGAAAGTCCGGACTCCACAGGGCAAGGTGGTGGGTAACACCCACCCGGGGTGACCCGCGGGACAGTGCCACAGAGAAGAGACCGCCGCCGGTTCGCCGGCGGTAAGGGTGAAACGGTGGTGTAAGAGACCACCAGCGTCCGGGGTGACTCGGACGGCTCGGTAAACCCCACTTGGAGCAAGGCCAAGATCGTCGGGCAATCTTCGGAGAGCCCGGCGTGTGCAGACGTTCGAGGGCTGCCCGCCCGAGTCTGCAGGTAGGCCGCACCGAGGCCGACAGCAATGTCGGTCCCAGATGGATGGCCGTCTCACCGGACGCAAGTCCGGTGAACAGAATCCGGCTTACAGGCCGGCTCGTCGCTCACGGGTCATCCACAGGGCGCTTAGTGTCCGGCACGCCTCGTGAACTGTGGGAGCAGCGTTCCGTAATTGACCGATCACGACTTCCAATGACCGCCTGGGGCCGTGCTGTCACGGCCCAGAGACGGCCCAGACGATCTTGGGGTGCCGCGGCGCGCGGGCCCTTCGGGTCGCTCGGGCCGGGATCCAAGCCGTGCTGCCAGCGGCGCACGCTCAGCCCAGGTACGGCGGGACGGGGCGGCGGCCCCAGGCGCCGACGTTGAGTGAGTCGATGAACGCGAACGATGGGTCGGCGAGGGCGGCCATCACGGCGTCCAGTTCGGCCGCCGTCACCCCTCGTTCCAGCAGGTGCTGTCGGGCGGGCTGGGTGGAATGCGCCATGAACCGGGACTCGGGGCTGCCGCCATGCCGCACGAAGGAGAGTGCCTCGGCGCCCCCCTCGACCAGCCCGAGCCCCTCGACCAGCCCGGGTAGGCGGGCCCCGAAGTTCAGCTCCATTGCGCCGGCCGGCTGGTTTAGGAAAGCGCCGGCGACGCGGTCAAGCGTCGCCGCCAGCGGATGGTCCGGATCGGCCGCGCCGAACGGAGTGAAGTCGGCGTCCTCCACGAGCAGCCAGCCCCCAGGGCGAAGCGCCGTCGCCATCCGCGCGAGCGCTCGCTCCGGCTCCGGCAAGTGCCGTAGGAGTGCCCGGCAGTGGACCAGATCGAAGGCGGCCGGTTCGAGGTCGTCGGCGAGAATGTCGTGCTCCCAGACCTCGATGTTGTCCACCTCGATATTGCGGAGGAAGCGCGGATCGGCGTCGGTGGCCACGACCAAACCCGTCGGGCCCACCAAGTCGGCGAGCATCCGCGCGACCGACCCCGCACCGGCCCCAACCTCGAGGCAGCGCGCGCCCGCCAACGGACCGGCGGTCCGCAACCGATCCCGGGTCACCGGGTCGTACCGAGCCTCCAGCAGGCGCAGCCGCTCCAACTCGGCGGCGTGCGGGTTGGCGGCGTAAACGTAACGTGAGGTCGGTCGGCTCATATGACGCCCCATCAGGCCGGCCGCGCCGGGAGCGGAACGAATCGGCGCAGCTTGCCGGTGGCCGGCAGCCGGTCGACGCGGTCGGCGGTCGCAATCGCGACCACGGGTTCCGGCACGCCGAGCTTCCCCAGTCCGGTCTCGATCTCGCGTGCGAGCTCGTCGAGGTCGACGCGACCACGGCAGTGCACGGTAATGCCGGCGCCGGTTGCGGTCTGACACACCTGGTACTCGACGATCCCAGGCCGGCAGCCCAGCGCCGAGCGGAAGACGTGCGGGTGCACCCACCGGTCGCCGTAGGTGAAAGCGTCATCCTGCCGACCCTGGATGTCCTCGACGCACGGCGTCGGGGCGCCGCAGGGACACGCGTCGGCGAGCACGGTCACCTCGTCGGTGATCTCGTAGCGGATTAGGGGCAGCACGGGGTTGAACAGGTTGGTGATCAGGATCTTGGCCGCCCGCGTCCCCGGCGGCACCGGACGGCCGTCGGCGTCCACCGGCTCGATGATCAAGGTGTCCTCGGACAGATGCATGCCGCTGCGGGCGCACGTGGTCACGAGGCCGCCCGACTCGGTGCTCCCCCACACGTTGACCAGCGGCACGCGCCACGTCGCCGAAATCGCGCGGCGTGTCTCGGGCAGCAGCGCCTCGCCGCCGTTCCAGATGCACCGCGGCGCGATGTGCAACCGTCCCCGCGCCGCCTCATCCGCCAGCACATGCAGCATCGAGGCGTACCCACCGAGCACGTCGGGCTGCAGGTCGTTCAACCCGCTTACGATCTCCTCGACCGGCCGGGTCACGGGGAAACTTGCCGCGCGGGTCAGTGGGTCGGAGAAGATTCGGGCCACGGCGGCTCCCACGTGACTGGGGTGGCTCGACATCACGTAGGCCATCGTGATCACGCGATCGCGCAGCTCCTCGTCCCGTTGCAGATGCGACTGGAAGTTGCGGATCCCCGACAGCCACCACGTGGCGATGCCCGGGCGGGTGTAGACGAATAGGCCGCGTTGCCCGGCCGACCCGCCGGTCGCCAGCGGCGTGTACTCGTCGAGGAGGTATCCACGGGTCGCCGCTTTCGCCACGTGCTCCTCGACCGCGGCCAAGGTGATGCGGTGGTCGGTCACGATCTGGTCGAAGTGCGCCATCACGTCGGCCTTGGTCATCACGGGCAGGCCCGGCACATCGCCGATCTCGAGCTCGTCCGGGCAGACGTCAGCCAGGCGCTTGCGGTGCCACGACGAGCGATCCACCGCAACCCGGACCAGCGCGCGCAGCGCTGTGGTCCGGTGGGCATGCAACCTGGCCGCGTCCCAATCCGGTCGCGCGAACAGCAGTGGCGCCATCTCCATCGCCAGCGCCATGTGCCGGGCCCGTTGCTCATCGATGGTAGTCATCCCTGCGCCGCCAGCGGAACGAAGCGGCGGAGCTTGCCGGTAGCGGGCAGCCGCCCGACCCGGTCCACCGGCGCGACCGTGACCGCCGCGTCGGCCACACCGAGCGTGCCGAGCCCGGCCTCGATCTCACGCGCGAGCCCGTCGAGGTCGACGCGATCACGACAGTGGATGCTGATGTCAGCACCGGCCGCGGTCTGTCGCACCTGGTACTCGACGATGCCGGGCCGACGACCCAGCGCCGTTCGGAAGACATGGGGGTGCACCCAACGGTCCCCGTAGGTGAACGCGTCATCCTGCCGGCCCTGGACATCTGCGACGCACGCGGTCGCAACGCCGCACGGGCACGGGTCAGGGAGCACGGTCACCTCGTCGGTGATCTCGTACCGGATCGTCGGCTGTACCGGATTGACGAGATTGGTGACCAGGAGCTTGGCCGCCACGGTTCCCGGCGGCACCGGGCGGTTCGTCGCATCCACCGGCTCGACGATCACGGTGTCGTCGCAGAGGTGGACACGACCTTGTTCGCACGTCGACCCGAGCGAACCGGCCTCGGTGGCGGCCCAGAGATTGAGGACCGGTGTCGCCCAGGTCGCCGCGATCGCGGCCCGCACCTCGGGCAGTAGCGCTTCCCCAACGGAGATGAATCGCCGCGGCGCGATCCCGAGCCGACCAGCGGCGGCCTCGACGGTCAGCACGTGCAGCATCGAGGGGTAGGCGAAGATCAGGTCGGGCTGCAAGGCGTTCAGGGTCGCGACGATCTCCTCCACCGGCCGGGTCACTGGAACGCTGAACGAGGGGCGCGCAGGGTTCCTGAAGATGCGGGCGACCGCCGAACCGATGTGGCTGGGGTGGCTGCCATGGACGTGTGCCGTCGTGAGAGTGGGGATCCCGCGCAGTTCCTCGTCCCCTTCCAGGTCACGCAGCAGCCATCGCCACCCCGCCAGGAACCCGGCAGCGAACCCGTGACGGTCGTAAACGCTGACCCCGCGCCGGCCGGTTGAGCCTCCGGTGGCCGCGGGCGTGTACTCGTCGAGCAGATAGCCCCGGGTCGCCGCCTCGGTCAGGTACTCCTCGACCGCGGCGAGCGTCAGCCGGTCGTCGGTGACGACCTCGTCGAAGTTCGCCATCACGTCCGCCTTGGTCATCACCGGCAGGGCAGGCAGGTCCCCAACCTCAAGGCGTTCCGGGCAGACCTCGGCGAGGCGCTTGCGGTGCCAAGGCGAGCGGTCGACAGCGATCCGGACCAGCATCCGGAGCGCTTCGGTTCGATGCGCGTGCAGGCGTTCCGCGTCCCAGTCCAGACGCGCCATCATCTCCGGCGCCATTTGCATCGCGAGGGCCATGTGCTGTGCCCGCTGCTCCTCGATGCTGCTCATCACCGCTCCTCGCAATCACCCGGCCGCACGCCAGGTTCGGTGAGATGACGCTAGGCAGCCAGAAGGTCGGGCACCTCCGTACCGATCCCGAACCCAGTACGGAACTCACAACAGGCCCAGCTCGCCGCCGCGGCGCACCAGGTCGAGCTTGGACTCGACGCCGAGCTTGGCGTAGACGTTGCTCAAGTGCGTCTCCACCGTCCGCTCGCCGACGAAGAGCGCCTCGGCGATCTCCCGCGCACTCTTGCCCTGGGCCGCCAGACGGGCGACATCGAGCTCGCGCCGGGTCAGAGAACCCGGCCCGAGCGCCGCTGCCATCGCGCGCCGACCCGCGCTGCCCTGCCGTCGAAGGACCTCGAGGGTACGTCCCCGCCGCCACACCGCTCCACACTCGGCGAACAGCGCGGCGGCGCGCTCCAGCTCGGCGACGCCGGCGACGCGGTCGGACCCGAGCAGGCAGCGGCCGAGCACGTCGTGGGCGCCCGCCAGGTAACTCTGCAGCCCCGTGCCGGTCAGGGTCGCGACCGCCGCCTGCGCCGGCTCCGCCCCGCGCGTGGGGTCGCCGGCGGCGAGGGCGACCCGCGCCTCGGCGACACCCGCCAAACCCTGGAACATCGCCGCGTGTCCCGTGCGCCGCGCAGACATGTTCAGGGCGGCAGCGGCGAGGTCCGCCGCCGCCGGATCACCAGCGTCCGCCGCGACTTCCGCGAGGTCGGCACACAGGAAGGCGAGCCCGTGCGTCTCCATCTCGGTCAGGCGCGCGACGACCGCCGCCATCCCGGGCAACGCGGTCGCCACGTCCCCGCGCGACCAGTCGAGCAGCGCGCAGACGTGCCGCCAGACCACGCGAAGATAGAACAGCTCCCCGTCCCCCAGGATCGCTTCGGCGCGCTCGAGCGTACGTTGCGCCTCCGCCTGCTGGCCCAGTTCGGTGGCCGCCCAGGCGCCCAACACGAGCCGGGGCAAGCGGCGGGGCCGGTCGCCGGGCATCCGCCGCTCGGACTCGCGGGTCACCGCGAGAGCTGCGGAAAAGTCTCCGGCCAGGATGCAGATCTGGGCCTCGTGGTCGAGGACGGCGCTGTCGCGGAAGGTGTCGCGGAGCTTCACCTCGGCCAGCCGCCGCCGGCCCTCCTCGACCCGACCCTCCACGGCGAAACCCATCGCTCCGACGAACTGAGTCGCCGACAGCCGGTACTCCTTTCCGTCGGCGCGGGCGATCTCGGCGACCCGGTCATAGGAGGCGCGCCACTCATCGAGGCGCCCCTGGAGCAGCGCGACCCCACCGGCGGCGGCATGCGCGCGCATCACTAGGGGCCGATCGCCCTCGGCTTCCGCCGGCGCGAGCACACCCTGCGCCCGCGTGTGCATCGCGGCGAAGTCACCCCGCAACGCACTGATCCACGCGAGCTCCAGGCCGGCCTGGAGGGCTCGCCGCGGTTGCCCGGCACTCTCGAAGAGCGTGCGCGCCTCCGTGCAGGCCGCCTCGGCTTCGTCGAGTTCCGCCAGTCCCCACCCAAGGAAGTACGCCAGGCGAAGCTTCACCAGCGCGCGGCGGCCGGCGTCGTCCGACGATTCGAGCAATGCGTCCATGGCCCGAAGCGCTCTCACCGTGACCTCGACGTGGAACTCGACGCGATGGTCGGCGGCCCAGTCGGCCTGCCAGTTCATCGCCTCGAGCACCTCGAGCCAACGCTGGTCGGCCGGGGGGAGGAGCTCGACGAGCTCGCTCAACAGGCCTAGGCCCTCGGAGACCGCTTCCCGCACCTCGGCCTCCCGCAGTGCCGCGATCAGAGCCTCGACCGCCTCCGGATCGCCGGGATCGGCCGAGCGCGCGTAGTGCAGCGCAGCCTCGGTGACGCGGCCGGCCTCGCGGAGCATCCGGGCGACCTGGCGGTGCACCAGGCGCCGGCGCGCCCCGCCCATGTGGTCGTAAACGACGTCCCGCACGAGCGGGTGCGTGAACTCGTAGGTCAGCGTTCGTGCTCGCTCGAACTCGGCAAGTCCGCGGCCGGCGACGATCTCGGCCAGCGTCGGCCCCAGTTCGTCCACGCGGCGACCGGCCAGGGTCGCGAGATCGGCGAGCGGGACCGGCCCGCCCACCACAGCCACGAGTTCGAGGAGCGCCATGTGCTCCGGAGTAGCTCGGCGAAGCCGAGCCGTGACCCGCTCAGCGAGGTTCTCGGGCAACTTTGTCAAGGCCGGTACGGCCAGGTCGGCGCCCTCCTCCAACAACGCGCGCAACAGACCGATGGCGAACAACGCATTGCCCTGCGACCGAACGGAGAGCCATTCCACGAGCGCGGCGGGCGGCGGCGCGCCGGTCACCTGTTCTGCGAGCGCGCGCAGCCCGGCGGCGTCGAGCGTCGCGACCTCGAGCCGGGTGAGCAAACCGTCCTGCTCGAGCTCGAACAGCACCTGCCCGGCGACCTCGTGCTCGGCCAGTTCCGCCGGCCGTGCGGTCAGGACCACGAGAAGCGGCGCGGCATCGAGCTGCCGCGCGAGGTGCCGCAGCACCTCCCATGAGGAGGCATCCGCCCAATGGATGTCGTCGAACAGCACGACCACGGGACCACGACGAGTCGCCTCGTCCACGATTCGGGTCAGCCCGGCGAGCAGGCGCGGCCGCGGCGCCTCGCTACCCATGCCCGGCCCGTGGACCGCGGCGACACGGTGGAACAACCCGGCGAGGTCGTCCAGGAACCCGCCGCAGATGTCGGCGATCTCGTCGTCCCCGAGCACCTGTAGGTAGGGGTCCAAGGCCTCGGCCCACAGCCCGAAGGCGACGGTGGTCGCCATCGGGTGGGCGCGCGCCCGCAGTACTGTTGCCTCCGCCTCGCGGCGGGTCAGCAGCTCCGCGGCGAGCCTCGTCTTGCCGACGCCGGGGTCGCCGGACAGCAGCACGCAGTGGAACTCGCCGGTGCCCGCCGCGGCGTACTCGTCGTCGAGCAGCGACAGCTCTTCGGCCCGCCCGACGAGTTCCGGCCCGCGCGGAGCCGCGGGCCGTCGGGGTCGCCGCGCGCCCGACCGGGTCGCCGTGACCAGGATCGGCGCGGTGTCGCCCCAGGCCACTTCGACCACCGGAACGGGCTTGCTCAGACCCTTAAGCTCCATGGGGCCGACGGCCCCGAATCGGTGCCCGCCGCGGGTGCCGACCAGGGACGCGACGAGCTCGCCGGCCAGGATCTGCCCGCCCTTCGCGGCGTCGCACAGCCGCTTCGCGATCACCACCGGGGTGCCGAAGTAGTCCCCGTCCTCCCGTACCGGCTCGCCGGCGTGGATCCCGATCCGCACCGCGATCGGGTCGTCCGTGGCGTCCGCGTTGTGCTCGGCGATCGCCTTCTGCATGCGCACCGCGGCGCCGATCGCGTCCAGCGGACTGGTGAACGCGAGCATCAGGCCATCACCGAGGTTCTTGACCTCCTCGGCGTCCGATTTCTTCATCGCGGAGCGCAGCAGGGAGAAATGCGTCTGCCGTAACGCCTCGGCCGCGTCGTCGCCCAGGCGGGACAGCGTCCTCGTTGAGCCGACGAGGTCGGTGAACAGGAACGTGACGACCCCGCCCCCGGACTGTTCTGCTCGCTCGACCACCGGCTTGCCTCTCTGTCGGCAGGTGTCTCGGCAGGCCAGGACGTGCGGACCACGCTAGTGACGCCGGCGCACCACGGTCCATGCCTGGCGCCGCGAGGCTAGGACAGGGCGGCCGCGCCCCGCCTCCGTACCGACCCCGAATTCGGTACGGAGGTGATCGCAACGGAGTGGGATCAGGTGGGACGACCCTTGCACAGGCGAGCGCTGCCGATCGGTGCGCTCCAGCCGTCCTGGGTCAGCAGCGCCACGTAGGCGCAGGGGACCATCGGGGCGGCCTCCTGGCCGGGCGAGAAGGTGATGGGCGAGGACAGCCCGCCCAGCGTCTCGTTGCGGACCCGGCCCAGGCCGGTGAGGACCGCGACCGTGTCGATCGGAGCCGCCCGGGCGCTCGGGCCCAGACCGGCGATCGCGGCTTCGAAGAGCTTGCCCGCGGCCCAGGAGACGATGGCCAGGCCGGCCGGTTTGAAGCCGGGCGCGTACCGGCTGAGCGCCTCGAGGAACTCGCGCTGTCCCGGGGTGTCGCTGCGCATCCACGGGGCGTTGGAACTCGTCGTCAGCAGGGTGTTCTTGCGGATCGTCGGGTCGGCGGCTTGCGCGTCGCTGATCACCAGGCCGTTCGAGATGAGGAGGGGGACGTATCCCAGCACGGCACAGGAACGGGCGACCCGGCCGATTGACGACCCGTCCATCGCGATCAGCATCGCGCTGGCGCCGGCGTTCTTGGCGTTCTGGCACTGCGCGGTGAACTCGGTCTGGGTCAGCGAGACCGGCGCGCTGGAGACGATGGTCACCCCCGCACGTTCGGAGATGGCCGGCGACCTTTTGGCGTACTCCGTGCAGGCGCTGGTCTCCACGCAGTACAACACCGCGATCTTCTGGTGGCCCTTGGAGAGCGCGTAGCGCAGCCGTTCCTCGACCACCACCTCCAAGCCCGATCCTTGCGGGAACAGCCAGCGGTTCTCGTTCCACGTGAACGCCGCCAGATCGCCGCCGACGACGGGGATCTTGGCCCTCTCCACCCCGGCCACCAGGCCGTTGAACGACAGGACGGAGGCGGTGCCGACCAGTGCGACGATCTTCTTCTCGGCGACCAGTCGCCCCACCTCCGCGGCGGCGCGCGTCGCGTCGCCGCCGTCGTCGATGGCGTGTACGACCACGGGATGGCAGGCGACCCCGCCGCGGGCGTTGACGAGCTGGGCCCACACCGCGACGGCGGTCCGTGCCCCGGAGGTGATCGGCCCGCCGACCCCGCTGAAGTTCCCGATCTGACCCACCGCCACCGGTGCGCCGGGCGTCGCGCAGCCGGCCGCCGGTTGCGCAGCGCCCTGGGCCGGCGCGGTGGACGAAGATTCCTTCGCCGCGCCGGCCACCGGCGCGGTAGCCGACGGCCCGCGCTGGGGCGCCCGCGCCGTCATCACTGACGTCACCGAGGCCGGCGCGGCGACCGTCGTCGTCGGCCCGGCAGCGGCGTCCAGGCGCGCGAGGACCTCCGGGGGCAGTTCGACCGGTCCGGCGCCGGCGCCGGCGAGGACCTCCGCCTTGTCGACGCGCGTCCCGCAGGCGGTCATGACGAGGGTCGCGGCCAGCAGCACGCCGTACCCTGCGGTCAGTCTGCGCCTGCCCATCGCCATGCGATCAGAATGGCGCCTCGCCCATGGCCTTACATCCGTAGCCGTCCCGACCGCGGTACGGAGTCGTGACTACACGGAGACGAGGTCGCCCAGCCGCTCGCCGCCGCGGTTGCGGTGGTCGAGCCTGCGCAGGCAGCGGGCATTCCGGCGAGCTTGCGAGCCACGATCGGCGCTAAGACGGCGGGGGCGTAAGTGTGATGTCCGGCGGGCCGACGTGCTCGCGGTCACCGGGGACCCCCTGCGTCGGATCGAAGACCTGATGCGGACGCGGTACTGCTCGTTGGTGGCCGGCCCGTCCCGCTCAAGCTTGGAACGGCTGACCGGTGAGTGGCGTGCGTCGGGCCTGCGGTCGTTGGCTGGGGGCGCTGCTCGATCCCCGTCTGCACTGGATCGAAGAAGTTCTAGGACCGTTGCTGCGTGAACTCGGACTTCCCGTCCACGACGCCGGGTTCCGGCCGGTGTGGTCGTTCGCGCGGCCCTGACGAATGCCGATTCGCACCGCTGTCGCCAGCATCTATCGAAGTGGGCCCGGCGAGAGGCCGCAGTACGTGGACTGGCAAGCGACAGCCGGTCGCTACCTCATGACGAAGAGCGCCGCGCGTGCGCAGTACCACGTCGTGCCTGGCTTGGGGTGACCCCGTATTCGGCAAGGTAGGACCGGCTGAAGTGCGCGCCATCGGCGAATCCCCACCGCGTCGCAATCTCGGTGATGGTGGGAGGTGAGCCCGGTCTCGTGAGCTCGGAATGGGCTCGGGCCAGGCGTCGCCGGCGCACATAGCCCGCGACGGTGTCGCCTTCGTCTTCGAACATGACGTACAGCGTCCGCACGGATACTCCGTGGGCCAGCGCGACGCTGTCCGGACAGAGGCCGCGTTCGCCGAGATTGACCTCGATGTACTCCTTGACCTTCGCCCGGAGCGCATCCCGCACGACCGAACCATTGGGCACGATCACCGCGCCGAGCACCGCGCCGAGCAGCTCCAGTGCCGCGTTACCGGCCGCCGCCGCAGCGGCCGGCTCGAGATCTGCAGCGCCGACCGCCCGCAAATATGCGCGAAACAACTCGGAGCGCTGGGCCGGGCTGTACGGCGCGAAATGTAGCCAGCTCCGGGCGGGGAATCAGCTGTTGGAAGCGCTCACGGGGAATGAGCAGGTTCTGCTTGCGCGACGTTTCCAGGACGGCGAAGCTTGCAAGCTGCACGCTGTCCCAGGCGATCAGTTCGCCGTCTGCGACCTCGACCTCCCGGGCGCCCTGCGACACCACTTCCCGTCCGGCGTGGACGATGAGCACACCGACATATTCTCCCGGTGAGCGTTGGAGATCTGCCAGTGTCCGACGTCCGGAGCAAGGGGGGCACACCGTGTCCACCAGATCGATGTCCCCGAGGCGCCGCCGGCTGATTTGAGCGAGCACGCGAGCGGGTTTCTCGCGCGTGACGTCCATGGTCCACGGCAGGTGCGTCGTGCTGATGAGGGTGACGCCACGCCTCGTCGCGGTCGCCGGCCGCTATGTCGCGAAGCCTCCACGTCTCGGTCGGTAACATGGGCCGCCCCCTCCGCCGGCAGAAGAGCCGTGACGAGTGTGGCGGGCCCCGTGCGGTGGGACAAGAGTCCCTGCAGCCTTGTTCAACGATCGCGGCAGCGCCGTACAAGCCAGCACAACCCGCGGCGTGCAGGATGACCGTTATGAGATATGGAGGTGTTCCCGGCCGCTGGGACGCATCCGAGGTATCACTGGCGGGTCAAACGCCTACCTGAGTGGAGGAGTACCCGCTATGACCGGACGTCTGGCCGGCCGCGCGGCGTTGATCACCGGCGCGAGCCGTGGGATCGGCCTGGGAATCGCGGAGGGACTTCGCGCGCGAGGGAGCCGATCTGTTGCTGGCCGCCACGAACGCGGAACGACTGGCGAAGGCCAGGTCCGACCTCGGGCTCGACGTGCTGGTCAACAACGCCGGCATCTACCGCGCGCGCCCGATTCCTCGCCTACTCCCTCGAGGAGTTCCACCGCATAAAGGAGGTGAACCTCTATGGCGCCTTCTATCTCATGCAGGCCGTTCTCCCGCAGATGGTGGAGCGCGGCTACGGGAAGATCGTCAACGTCGCCTCGACCGCCGGGAAATGGGCGTCGCGTAACCAGTCGGCGTAAAACGTGTCCAAGCACGGCGTGGTCGGGTTGACCAGGTGTGTGGCGCTGGAGATGGCAGGCACGGCATCACGGTCAACGCCATCTGCCCGGGCCTGGTACACACCGACCTGCTCGATCAGTACCGCGAGGTGCATGCCGAGCTCGCGGGCAAGACCGTCGATGCCGTCGAAGCCGAGTTCCGGGCGCGGGTGGCCTCCGGACGCTTCCTCGACGTGGCCGAATGCGCGCACCTCGCGGTGTACCTCGCCTTCGAGCGAATCAGACGGGATGACTGGGCAGCCGCTGCTGCTCGACGGAGGAATGTTGTTCGTGTGACTGCGGCCGGCGAGATGTCTGACGCGTCGTCAGCCGACCCGTCGTAGGTGGTGACCAGACACCGCAGGGAGGGAGGCCGTTGAACATTTCGGCTAGCCGAGTTGCGGTTGTGGGAGGCAGTGTCGCGGGGTGCGCCGCGGCGGCGGCCCTGCGTCGAGCGGGATGCGAAGTGACCGTTTACGAACGCAGTCACGGGGAGCTTCGCGACCGAGGCGCTGGGATCGCTCTACCGCTCCCGCTGGTGGAACGACTTCAGCGCGACGACTACCTCGACCAGACGATGCCGACCTTCGTTGCGAAGGACCGGCTCTGGTTGACCCGCGACGGATCGAGCCCACTGGGCAGGACGATCTGGCGGCATCCGTTTCCCGCCGTCCTGAACAACTGGGCGATCCTCTGGCGCACCTTGCGCGCACGGATCCCGTCGGACATCTATCGGAGCGGCACACCTGTCACGGCCGCGTTCCGGGATGCGGAGGGCGTCACGATCACTACAGCCGAGGGCATCCGGCGATTCGACGCCCTCGTCGGCGCTGACGGCCACGCCTCAGTGGTGCGCTCGGTGCTCGAGCCGGCCGCACCGCCGACGATGGCGCCCTACGTCGCGTGGCGGGGCACCCTTGACAGCCGTGGCCCAGCGTCTCGGCACCTCATGGACGTCGTGGCCAACACGGTCGTGACCATTTGCTTCGATCGCGGCCACGCAATGGTCTACCTCGTCCCCGGGATCGAGCAGGACGCTGCCGCGCTGGTCAACTGGGCCCTGTACGCGTCAACGCCCGCGATGCTGAACACCCGCAGCTACCTACCGCCCGGACACGTCCCGGCCGCGGCAGCGGACACCCTCCTTGAACTCGCGCGTGCACAGCTACCGCCGGCATGGGCCGACCTCCTCGAGGCCACAGGGCTCGAGCGTCTGGCCATGCAGCCAGTCGAAGACGTGGCAGCAACCAGGTACGGCCTGCAGCAGGTGGTCCTCGTCGGAGACGCCGGGTCGGTCAGTCGGCCCCACACCGGCAGCGGTGCTGTCAAGGCGCTGCAGGACGCCCTGTGCCTGGAACGGCTGGGCCGGTCGGCGTCGACATGGGCCGAACTCAGCGCCGCGTACGAGAAGGAGCGCAGATCCACCGCGGATGCCCTCGTTCAGCTCGGCCGTGCGTTCGGGCGCCGCCTTGTCGAGGAGACTCCCCTATGGCGCGAGACCGGTGCCGACGACCTCCGCATGATCATGGCGGAGGCGCAACGTGATTCCCAGTGGGTCTACTCTCCGGCCGGCGAGCAATAGATGCCATCGGTGCTCCCTGCTTCAGGTGAGTGGCGTGCGTCGGGCCTGCGGTCGTTGGCTGGGGGCGCTGCTCGATCCCCGTCTGCACTGGACTATCGACACTCCGGACGGTTCGCTGTGGGTCATGTGGGTGCCGGATCCATTTCTGGATCTCTACGTGGTCCCGGTCGACGTGGGGGAGTAGTCGCCACCGGGGGATGCGGAACCAGCTCTCCTGGTCATTGGGTGAGGGCGAGTTCGGCCGCGCACAGGATTTCGTCGAGGGCTTCGCCCGTCGAATGTGCGCTGGGCGGCCCGGCATCGCCTTTGTGCCCGATCCGCCGACGGGCCGCCGCGACCGCCTCGGTGATGAACGGAATGGCGTGGGCCGGCGTCTCGTTGTGATGCCGGTGGTAGCGCTCGGACGCCTCGAACAGCATCAGTGCGGGCCGGGGCTTTCCGGTGGCCTCGAGAGTCAGTGCGGTCAGCTGTAGAACGTCCCCGACCCAGCGCAGGGTGGCGAGTTCGCGCAGCAGCGAGAGGAGCTCACCCAACCGTTGCTCGGCGGACGCCCAGTCTCGCGTGAAGACCGACGTCGTGGCTGCCCGCACCAGGGCCAGGCACAGAATGCCGGGGAACGCGCTTTCCCGGGCGAGGTCCAGGCAACGTTGAGCCGCGGCCTCCGCCTCCCGGTCGGCGCCGCAGAACGCGCTCGCCACCGCCAGCACACCCCAGGTCTGGCAGGCGAACGGATGCGGCTCGGCGGGCAGCGCCGCGACCGCGTTCTCGGCGTGGATGCGCGCTTCTCGCGCGTCGCCCTGAGCGAGCGCGATCCAGGCCAGCCGGTGCAGGCAGTTCGGCAGGGCGGAGGCGTACCCGCCGGATTCAGCACGCGCCACCGCGGTCTCCACGTGGCGGCGAGCCTGGGCCAGGTCCACCTGGGACACCGGGCCGGCAGCGAGCCAGTGCACGGTCATCTGCAGCCAGACGTCGTCGAGACCGTCGGCGAGGGCGACCGCGCGATACACGGGAGCGGGGTCGCTCGTGTGCCAGGCCTGGGCCATGAGCGCGAGCGCGAAGTCGCGATCGTCCGGCGTTCCCGGCAGCCGGAGGAGCTCGTCGAGCCACTCCAGCGGGGTGTCCTCGGGGTTGTGCACCGACGCCCAGTAGAACCAGAGGCGGGCCCCGAGTCGGAGCGCCGCTGTCGCGTTGCGCTCGACCAGCGCCCACTTGATGGCCGAGCGATAGTTGTGCGCCTCGGCGTGGATCGCGGGCCACCCGGCGCCGCCGATGAACCACATGTCCCAGCCGGGGAGCATGGTGGTGGCGAAGTGGGCGAGATGGCGGTTGCGCGCGTCACGGGTGCCCCCGACTGCCTCGAGGCGGTCCACGGCGAACGCGCGAATGGTCTCCAGCAGGGAGTATCGAACCGTTCCGTCCCCGGCGGCGATGGCGACGACCAAGGACCGGTCGACAAGGCCGGCCAGTGCGTCGTCGGCGGCCGCCGCGGCGGCGCCGGACACGGCAACTGCGGCCGGTGCGTCGAACGTTCCAGAGAAAACCGAGAGGCAGGCCAGGAGTTCGCGCTCTCCCGCCGAACACAACTCATGGCTCCAGTCGACGGCGGCGCGCATCGTGGAATGCCGTGCGTCAGCGCCCCGTTTGCCGCCGACGAGCAGTCGAAGCCGGTCGTCGAGGCGCTCGGCGACGCCCTGCACACCCAGTGCCCGAACTCGAGCGGCCGCGAGTTCGAGCGCGAGGGGGATCCCGTCGAGACCGCGGCACACCTCGGCAACAGCTGGCGCGTTGGCGTCGGTCACCTCGAACGAGGGGCTCGCCTGGTGGGCACGGTGGATGAACAGGGCCGCGGCGTCGGAGCCGGCGAGGTCGGCCGGCGAGCCGCCGGTCGGCAGGGACAGCGATGGAGCCGGCCACACGTACTCGGCGGTCAAGGCCAGCGGTTCCCGGCTCGTCGCCAGGACGCACAGGCCGGGGCAGGTGGTCAGCAGGGCCCGGACGAGTTCGGCCGCGCCCTCCAGCACGTGCTCGCAGTTGTCCAGCACCAGCAGAAACTGACGACCCCTCAGGTAGTGGATCAACGACGGGATCGGATCGCCGGGCGTTCCGAGGACACCGAGGACAGCCAGCACGGCGGACGGCACCTGCTCGGACCGCTCCAAGGACGCGAGCGCTGCGAAGGCCAGCCCGTCGGTGAACTCGCCCGCCGAGCGTGAGGCCAGTTCGAGGCTGAGCCGGGTCTTCCCGACCCCGCCGGGGCCCCACAGCGTGATCAGGCGTTCCGCACGAACCAGGTCGGCGAGCTCGGCGAGTTCCCGATCGCGGCCCACGAACCGGCCGACGGCGCTCGGGAGTGCCGCGGACGGTGTGGGGGGCCGCGGCGTGACCTTCGGTGGGCTCTCCGGTGCGGCCCGGGGCGGATCGAGCTCCGGGCTCTCGGCGAGCACCAGTTCTTCGAGGCGGCGCAGTCGAGGGCCGGGGTCGAGCCCCAGTTCGTCCGCGATCTGCGCCTGCACCACGCGGTACGTCGCGAGCGCGTCGGCCCGCCGGCCGGAGCGGTACAGCGCGAGCATCAGTTGGCCGCAGGCGCTCTCGCGGAATGGATGAGCGGCGACGTGTGGGGCGAGCACTTCGGCGGCCTCGTCTGGCCGGCGGGCGTCGAGCAGCGCGTCAGCCAGCGCCTCGGTCGCGACCAATCGGCTCTCCTCGAGACGCGCGGCCTCGGCGCGGGCGAACTCCCGCTCGCCGAATCCGGCCAGGGCCTGTCCCCGCCAGCAGGCCAGGGCCTCCCAGTAGGCCGCGGCCGCCTCGTCCGGCCGCCCCGCCGCGTCGGCGGCCCGGGCTCGACCGGTCCATTCGACGAACGTGTCCACGTCCGTGGTCGTCGCTTCCGCCGGAAGGAGGTAGCCCCCGGAGCGGGCCAGGATCGAGGGGCCGCCGCCGAGGGCACGACGGGCCCGGGACACGAGCGCCTGAACGCTGCCCGTGACGTCGACCGTCGGCCGGGCGCCCCAGAGTTCCTCGCCGAGGGCATCGACGGGCACCACGCGGCCGCGCTGGAGGGCGAGCATGGCGAGCACGAGCCGGACGTTCGCGCCCGGCACCGTCGCCGGCACGCCGTTGACGCGAATCTCGAAGTCCCCGAGCAGCCGGAACTCGACCTCGGCACTATGGCTGTCCTGCCCGACGTCGGTCACCGCGCCTCCCCGTGCAGGCAGCGTAAGGGCGTGCGGCACGCGGTGTCTGCGCCGTGTCAGCGCCGTGTCGGTCGGCGCAGCCACCGTCGTCGCCATGCGTACAGCACCCGAACCCGTTCTTCCGGCAGTCCGCCCCGGTGCGGTCACCCCGGAGCCCCGCATGCGTCGAGTGGCGATGGCGTCCTTCGTCGGCACCACTATCGAGTACTACGACCTGTTCATCTTCGCCCTGGCCACGGCCCTGGTCTTCGGCAACGTGTTCTTCTCCTCCCTGGGCGGAGGACGAGGGACGCTCGCGCTGGGGGCGACCTACGCCGTCGCATTCGTTGCGCGCCCGCTCGGCGCGGTGCTGTTCGGGCACATCGGCGATCGGGTGGGACGCAAGCAGACCCTGATCTACACGTTGCTGCTGATGGGCTGCTCGACCTTCGCGATCGGGCTGATCCCGAGCTACGACTCAATCGGGGTGACGGCGCCGCTCATCCTGGTCGGCCTGCGCTTCCTGCAAGGCATCGCGGTCGGAGGGGAGTGGGCAGGCGCGGCGCTGCTGATGGCGGAGTACGCCCCGCCCCGACGGCGCGGGCAGTACGGCATGGCCCCCCAGCTCGGGATCGGCATGGCCTTCGCGCTGTCGTCCGGAACTTTCCTCGCGGTCTTCAGCCTCACCGGAGACCCGATCAATGACCCAGCCTTCCAGGACTGGGGTTGGCGGATCCCGTTCCTCGCCAGCAGCGTGCTGGTCGGGATTGGTCTCTACGTTCGCCTGACCATCGCGGAGACGCCAATCTTCCTCCGGTCCCGCGCCCAGGCGGCGCCCGCTCGGGTGCCAGTGCGCAACGCCCTGTCCATGCGGTGGCGTCAGATCCTGCTCGTCTCCGGCGCGCTCGCGTCGACCTACGCGTTCTTTTACATCGGCGCCGTGTTCCTGGCCGGGTATGCCGGCCGCAATCCCCGCGGCGTCCCGCCCGGTGTCCTGGGCCTGTCGACGCCAACCATCCTTTCCCTCTCCCTCCTGTCGGTTCTGGCCTTCCTCGTTGCCTGCGTGCTGGCAGCGGTGCTGTCCGACCGGTGGGGCCGCCGGGCGGTGATCCTGGCCGGGAACGGCCTGGGGATCCCGGTCGGCCTGGTCGTGTTTCCGATCCTCGACACCGGCGGGTCGCTCGCGCTCGGGTTTGCGCTCTGCCTGTTGACGACGGTGGTGGGAATCACCATGGGCCCGGCGGCGGCGTTCGTGCCCGAGCTGTTCGACACCCGGTACCGCTACACCGGCGCGGGGCTCGCGTACAACCTGGCCGGGATCCTCGGTGGTGCGCTGCCCATCCTCATCGCCCCGGCAATCCTCGACACCTTCAACAGCTCCGCCGTCGGGGTGTACCTGGCCGTTGTGGCGCTTGTTGGGGTCTGTTGCGCGGGCCTGCTGCCCGAGACCAGGAATGTCGACATCGCGGCCGTCGGGAGTTCGGCGTGATGGCGGTAGCCGCCCCCGAGTCGGGAGATCTCGCGAACCCGGCCTTCCCTCCGTTCCTGGGCGGCCCCACCGCGCGGGTGGAGGCCTACGCAGAACTCGCCCGCCGGGGGCCGCTGCATCGCATCCCGCTGCGGTCCGGCGGGCACGGATGGCTCGTGACCGGGCACGGCGTCGTCCGCCAGGTGCTCACCGATCCGCGGTTCGAGCGGGCACCGACCCCGTTCCGACAGGTTGCGGAACGGATCTGCCCGCAGCTCGCCCCGGCGCTGTTCAGCAGCATGTTGCACGCCGACGGCGACGCCCACGCACGGCTGCGCCGCCTGGTCAGCGCCGCGTTCACGCGGCCCCGGATGGCAGCCCTTCAACCGCGGGTTTCCGAGATCGCTGCGGCGCTGCTCAGTGAGCTCGCGGCCACCGCGTCGGGGGACGTTGTGGACCTGATCGACGCGTACGCTTACCCGCTTCCGATGAACGTCATCTGCGAGCTGATCGGTCTCGCCCCGGCCGATCGGCCCGAGTTCCGCCGACTCGCTGGCTGCGTTGCGGCCGGCGCGTTCACGGACGAAGGAGAGGTCGCGGAAGTGCTGGGCGCGTTGGTGAACATCCTTCGCCGCCTGGTCGACGCGCGGCGGAGCGAGCCAACCGCAGATCTGACCAGTGCACTGGTGGCGGCACGCGACGGTGAGGAACTCCTGTCCGAGGACGAGCTGACCTCGATGCTGTGGCTGCTGGTGTCCGGCGGGCACCTGACAACGACCGATTTGATCGCGAACGGCGTGCACGCTCTGCTCATGCATCCGAGCCAACGTGCACTCCTGCGCCACCGTCCTGGACTTTGGGGCGTCGCCGTCGAGGAGATCCTTCGCTCCGCGGGGCCGCTGCAGAACGCCTTTCCGCTCCGGGCGAGGGAGGATGTCGCGCTCGGCGCTCACCTGATCCGCGCGGCGGACATCGTGCTGCCCTGCCTGATGGCGGCCAATCAGGACGCTGCGCAGCATCCTCGTCCGGAGCGATTCGACGTCGCCCGCACCCCCAACCCCCACCTCGCTTTCGGGCACGGGATTCACCACTGCCTGGGCGCCCAGCTCGCCCGGATGGAGGGTCGGACAGCGCTGCGGGCGTTGATGGAGCGATTCCCCGATCTGGAGCTGGCAATCGAGCCGGAGGAGCTTGCGGTCCGCCCCAACGAGCTCTTCCACGGCCTGACTGCGTTGCCGGTCCGCTTGAGCCAACCTCCTGCGCCGGCGCAGGCGCAGAGGGTCTCATGATCCGAAAGCAGTATTCCTGACGAGACATCAGAGTTTACCCTCGATGGCCCGGAAGTCCCTGCCATGTAAGGGTTTCCGGGCTCGTGAGGCTCGACCGATGAAGACTCTTACAGCCCCCGTTGACCCCTCCGTCTGGCACGTATCTGGCACGGGGCTGGCGCGGTCACATGCGTGGGGAGTGCGCTCAGCCCTTGGGGCCGGCCTGGTGGCGCGGTGTCAAGGTAGCGTCAACAGCCCTGGGGTTTCTCTACCTGCATCGCCCGATGAACATCCGGACAAATCAGCGACGAGTTGCTCAACCGGGTATGAGGGTCCGAGCGGGCTCCCGAAGCCGCCGCCCCTGTATCTCGCAGATGTCTGACGGACACTCAGAAGCAGAGCCGGACCGCGACGGACAACGCCGGATCCGCGGATCTGTGACAGCCCAGAGACGGCCCAGGCAGGCCTGTGGACAACAAAACCGCTGGTCAGCAGGGTCCGTCGAGGTTCAAGGCCTCCAGCTGATGATCGTTGTACGGCCGACCGCTGACTTCGGCGATCGCTCCCGTTGCCCGTCTCCGACACCCCACATCAGGACGCGACTCGTGTCCGCCGGCTGACTATCGTGCCGAGGAACGCCGCCACGACGTCGTGAACGGCATCGCGGTCGTGCTCGTTCAGTACGTCGTGCAGGTCACCGGGAAAGACCCGGATGCTCGACTGGGGCAGGGCCTGCGCGACGGTGTGCGCGTCGGTCACCGGCACCACCGGGTCGGCCGCGCCGTGCACGAGCAACACCGGCAGCGCCGGGCGGGCCTCGGCGAGCCCGGCGGCGACCTCCGGCCAGACCGCCGTGACCGCGAGCAGCGTGTCCCGTCGGAAGCCGCCCTTCCAGGTCAGCGGGTCGTGCAGGAGGGCGTGCACGTAATCGGGTTGGGTGCTCATCCACTCGGTCGGATCGACTACCTCGGATTCGGCCGCGCCGCTCGCCAGTTCCGCGTGGATCCATTCCTGGGCGAGTAGTGGTGCGCCGGAGAGCACGAGCGCATCGAGAATCTCCGGTGAGCGCAGCGAGAGCAGCATCGCCGCCAGAGCGCCGCCGGAGTGTCCGATCATCATGACGGGCATCTGAGGGTGCTGCGCTTGGACGAGGTGGACGAGCCTGCGGGCGTCGTCGGCGAACTCGCCCCACGAGGCGATCACGGCACGCTCACCTTCGCTGCGTCCGTGGCCGACGGCGTCCATCGCGTGCACGGCCAGGCCGTCGGTCACGAGCCTGCGAGCGAGCGTGTCGTAGAGACCGAGGTGCTCGCCGTAGCCGTGCAGCAGAACGACCGCCCCGCGGACGGCGCCGTCGGGCTGCCAGCTGGTGTGGAAGATCCGGCCGCGCGAGCCGATGAAGGTGGGCATGACGATGGTCCTTTCACTGTTACGGCTGCCGAAATGGGGTGGCTGTGGCGATGGCGACGGTTGGCCGCAATCAGAAGTACTGGCAGTGATCCGCGGCGGTCGCCTTCTCCTCGAGGAACCAGGTGGCGTCGACGATTCCGGCGGCCTCCGGGATGAGGTTGGATTCGTCGACGCCGAAGGTCGCGGCGGCAATGCGGCAGCCGTAGAGGTTCACCTGACCGGTGCCGGTGAGGTGGGTCAGCCTGTCGAGGATGTCGGTCGGTTCGCCGGCCTGGTCCATCGTGCGGCGGAGCGCGTCCTCTTCTGCGGCGTGCCGGCCGTCGATCCGCACAGCCGCGGCGCCTTCCTTGGTGAGGACGCGCACTGCCCAGAGCAGGAACAAGATGTCCACCTGCACGCCCTTCTTCGCGTACAGGAAAGCGAAAGTGAGTGGCGTGAGCATCCTGTCGTAGCCGTCGTCGCGGATGACGATGGCGAGCTTCTCCATGACGAGTCTCCTCGCGTTGTTAGTGGCTTCGGTGTCCGGATCTCGGACCGGGTCATGCACCGGCTAGCGGCGGATTTCGTAGACCACGTTGAACGGGCTTTCCGTGACCCGCCGGAACCTGGTAAACCCGGCCTTGGACGCGACATCACGGATCGCTGCCTCGCCCGCTTGCGCGCCAAGTGCGTAGCCGCCCGGCTGGGAGAGCCCGTTGGGTACGCACAGGAAGGTCGAGCCTGCGTAGTAGAGGCGGCCGACCGGGTTGAAGTTCTCCTCGACGGTGTCCGAGGCGTTGGGCTCGACCAGCAGCCAGGTGCCGCCGGGGGCCAGGGCGTCGCGCACCCGGCGCGCGGCACTCACGGGGTCGCCCATGTCGTGCAGGGCGTCGAACATGGTGATGAGGTCGTAGCCTGTCCCGCTGAAGGTCTGTGCGGTGGCCACCTCGAAGGTCACCCGGTCGGCGACTCCGGCGTCGGCGGCCTTCTTCCGCGCCCGCTCGATCGACTCCCCGTGGTAGTCGGAGCCGGCCACTCTGCTGTTCGGGTACGCCTGCGCGATCAGTACCGACGAGGAACCCAGGCCGCAGCCGAGGTCGGCCACCCGGGCGCCGGCCGCGAGCTTGTCCGCCACGCCCTCCAGCGCCGGGATCCAGTTCGGCACCAGCTCGGCGACGTAGCCCGGTCGGTAGAAGGCGTCGCACCCGACGAAGACGTCCTCGTGGTGCTCGTGCCACGCGAGCCCGGCGCCGGTTCGGAACGCCTCGGTGATGCGCGGCTCGGCGCGCAGATAGCCGAGTGCGATGAGGAAGGCGGCCGAGATGTTCGGCCCGCTCGGGTCGGCGAGACAGTACGCCTGCTCCTCGCTCAGGTAGTACTCACCGGCCGCGCTGTCGTAACTGACGTATCCACCGGCGGCCTGGTTGTTCAGCCACTCGGTGAGGTAGCGGCCGTTACACCCGGTGCGCTCGGCGAGGGCACCGGGCGTCGCCGGGCCCTGCGCTAGCGCCCGGTAGAGCCCGAGCCGGTTGCCGATCACCGCGAGACCGGCGGAGCCGGTGGCACCGAGGTCGGCGGTGAAGCGGCTGAGGAACTCCGTCAGCTTGTCGTGATCCACGATCCGTCCTTCCGTTGTGAGGCCGCGGGTGGCTACTGAATGTCCTGGTGGGTACGGAAGGTCCCGTGCGGGTCCCATTCGGCCTTCACAGCAGCGAGCCTTTCTGTGCTGGTTCCGTAGGCGGCGCGCATCCGCTGGCCGCCTTCGTCGCCGAGGAAGTTGGGGTAGCTCGCCCCGGTCGACCAGCGCCCCATGTCGGCGCGGAACGCGCGGGCGATGGCGCGGTTGCGTTCGTCGTCAGCGGGGTCTTCCCAGAGCAGCAGCGGGTGGATGATGAACCGTGCCCCCCGCCCGCCCAGTGGCGAGCGATCCGGGCCGACGCGGGCGACCTCGCCGCCCCAGGCCACGATGAACAGCTGGGAGGGACCCGCCGGGAGTTCGGTGGCGCGACGCACGAGCGCGTCGATGGCCTCGTCGGGTAGGTCGGTGATGTTCTCGGCGGTCCAGTAGTTGCGATAGCCGGGCGGGTCGTCGACCGAGCACTGGAAGGCGGCGTAGCCGGTGGGGCCGAAGAAGTCGGCGTCGGGGTCGAGCGCGTGGATGGGCGAGCACGCCCGCTCGCCGTCGTCGACCGACCCGGCCCACATGCCGAGGACGGCGATCGCCGGGCGGCCCCGCAGTGCGGCGGGGATGTCGTCCTCGTCCGGCGCGGTGATGAACGCGCAGGCAAGGGACAGCTCGTCCGGCGCGGAGTTCATCAATTCGCGGAAGACGCGCAGCACCTGGTGGGCGCGGGCGATGTCGAAGACGGCCACCCCGGCGAACACTTCGGGCCCGACCGGGTGTAGCGCGAGCTCCAGGCTGGCGACCACGCCGAAACTCCCGCCGCCGCCGCGCAGCGCCCACAGCAGTTCGGGGTGCTCCTGCGCCGATGCGCGCACGATCCGGCCGTCCCAACAGACCAGCTCGGCGGCAATCAGGTTGTCGCAGGCCAAGCCGTGCTTGCGCTCCAGCCAACCGGAGCCGCCGCCGAGTGTCAGCCCGGCCACCCCGGTGGTGGAGACCCGGCCGCCGGTCGTGGCCAGGCCGTGCGCCTGCGTGGCCCGGTCCACCTCCGCCCAGAGGGCGCCGCCACCGATGCGCGCCACCCGTCGCGCGGGATCCACGGCAATGTCCGCCATGCCGCGCAGGTCGAGCACGAGGCCGTCGTCACACAACGAGAACCCGGCCACAGAGTGGCCACCGGCACGCACCGCGATCGGCAGGTCGTGGTTGCGCGCGAATGCAAGCGCGGCCACCACGTCGTCGGCCGCGAGGCATTCGGCCACATACCGCGGTCGCCGGTCGATCATGGTGTTGAACAGGGTGCGGGTGTCCTCGTAGTAGAGGTCACCGGGCCTGTGAAGGCCGCCGCTCAGGCGGAAGCGCAGCTCGTCGGCATGGGCGGTGTAGGTGCTGGTCGGTGTCATGGGGTGAGGCTCGCGCCGAGCTGCGGCGTACCGCTTCCCCGCAATCGGCCATCACGCGGACTGGCCGGAAACGGCCATCGGATGTCTCAGAGCAAGCCGTGCGTAGTGGCGTGTCCTACCGCGGCCGCGCGGGACCCCACCCCGAGCTTGGTACGGATGTTGGCCACGTGCCGGTGCACAGTGTGCGGGCTGAGAAAAAGCCGCTCAGCTATGCGAGCATCCCCCAGGCCGCCCGCAACCAGGCGCAGAATGTCGACCTCCCTCGGGCTGAGCCCGGTCGAGGCCGGCGGTATCGGCACAGTCGTCGTCAGTAGCGCGAACGCCTCACGCGCCGCACGTGCTTCCGCCGCGGCCCGCTCCGGCCGCCCGAGTGCCTCCAACGCCTGCGACAGCAGCATCCGCGCCTGGGCGGCCTCGTAGGGCGCCGAGCAGGTGGCGAACAGGTCGGCGGCGTCCTCGGCGGCCCGTCGCGCCCCGTCGAGGACGCCGCCTGCGAACAGCACGTGGGCCTGCACCATGCGCCCGCGACCGCGCATGTACGGCGTCGCGAGCCCCGCCACCTGCTCCTCGACCTGCTGGGCCACCGCCGCCGCGCCGGCCCTATCCCCGGCTGCCGCGCGAGCCCGCGCGAGCAGTTCCAGCGCCGGAAGCCGATCCAGCACGCTCGCCCCTTCCAGTCGCCTCAGCGCGCGCTCCGCCGCGTCGGCGGCCGCCATCGGGTCGTCGCCGCCCACCAAATCCAGCTCACCGAGCGCGACGATTGCGGCCGGCAATGGCAGCGCCGCTTCGAACAACCGTCGGGCCTCGGCGCGTTCGCCCTGCCGGACCCGCAACAGGCCCAGCCGCACGGCGGTCGGCGCCACCAGGCCAGGGCGTGTCGCGCGAAGGTCGGCCATCGCGCTCTGCAGTTCCTGCTCAGCGGTCGGCCAATCGCCTCCTGCAGCGAGCACCTGACCGTACGCGGAACGGCACACGCCGAAGAAAAGACGCGCGTGCCACTCCGCCGACCAGCTGTGCAGCGCGCGACACCATTGCGCAGCCCGCTCGAAGTCGCCGACCTCGGCGAAGGCCGAGACCGTATGGCACAACGCCCACCCTGGAGCGATCGCTTCAGTGAAAACCTCGCCGACCGCCAACGCGGACGCCTCTTCCAACCGGCTCAATCCCTCCTCGGCCGAGCCCAAGGCGACCAGGGCACTGCCGAGCACCGCGAGCGCCACCACTTCAACTCCCACATCCGCGATGGCCCGCGCCAGGTCGAGGGCCTCCCGCGCGAGCAGCTCAGCGGACGCCGGATCGCCCTTTGCCAGCAGCGCCATATCCGCTTCGAGCACCTTGATGTAGCCCGTCTCGGTGCACGGCTCGTGACCGCTCACCAGCGCCCGCCCGCACGCCACCCAGGCCAAGGCGAGCGCATCGTCGCCCCGGAACTTCAGGTGGTCAGAAGCCAGCCACATCGCCATCCGCGCCGCGCCGACCACATCACCGGATCCCCGGTGAGCACGGTAGGCGTGTTCGCGCGCGGACAACGTCGTGTCCTGGTCCCCCTGCCACCATGCCGCCCAGCTCAGCCCCTCCCACGCTTGCGCGGCGTAACCCGCCGCCACGGCCTCCTCGAAGTGGACCCGGGCCCGCGGCCAGGCCCCTTGCGCGAGCGCCGCTCGGCCCATCGCCAGCGGGTCCGACCGTGCCTCCATGCGATCAGCATCGGGCGCACCGGGCCACACGACAAGCGCCGAGCCTTCAGCCGGTGGCCACCCGGTCCGAAGTTCCAACGTGACGATCCGCCGCACTGTCCCGGTTCTCGCCGCCCTCGCCGCCCTCGCCGTCCCGACCGCGGTGCTCGCCGCGGCGCCCGCGGACGCGGGGTCGTGCAAGGCGCCGACCGGGATTCTGCGGACATCCGTGGACAAGACGATGACTCTGCCCGGTGGGGCGACGGTGCGGATCTGGGACACCGGCGATCTCAAGGCGAACATCAAGGAGGTCCGCATCGTCGCGGTGCGCATCCCCAAGGGGAGCCTGATCCCGCGCGCGGTCACCTCATCGACCCTGTCGAAGGCAGCCACGCCGCAGTCGCAGGCCAAGCGGCAGGAACGTGCGGTCGTCGTCATCAACGGCGGCGTGTTCGACCCGAGCGGCGCCGCGATCCCGGCCCGTTCGCAGGTGATCGACGGGACGGTTCGCAAGGGCACCCGCGGCACGGATCAGGGCATCGCGCTCTACGAGGCCACCCGCACCGCGCAGTGGACGCTGCACAGGACCGCCGGCTCGGTGAAGTCCGAGCGCGGAGCCCGCGAGCTCGGCGCGGTGAACTGGCAGACCCTCGCCGGCACCGGCATCTCGGTGTACACGAGGGCCTGGGGCTCCTCCGCGCACCCGGCCGGCAGCCGCACCGTCGTGGTCAAGTCCGGCAAGGTGACCAAGGTGCTGGGCGGCCGGGCGGGCACGAGACGGCCGGGCAGCGGCGAGTACTGGCTGACCGCGCGCAACGGCAGCGGCGACGCGTCCTACCTCGCCTCGCTGCGCGTCGGCGAGACGGTCAGTGTGTACGCCGAACAGTCCGGAATCCTTCCGTTCGTCGAGGGACGGCCCGGGATCGGCAGCCCCGACAGTGTGCTCGGAGTCAGCTCGGCGATGATCCGATTCGGCCAGAACCTGGCCGGCTGCGGCTCCCGTGACGAGACCCTGCGTCCGCGATCGGGTCTGCTCTGGACCGCCGACGGGGACATGATCGTGGCCGCGGTTGCCGGCCGCCCCAACGCGGCGGCCGGCGGCGCGACCGCCCACCAGTGGGGCGAGTACATGAAGCAACTCGGCGCGGTGCACGCGGTCAATCTCGACGGCGGCAGCTCGACCACCCTGCTGGTCCGCGAGCGGGTCGGTGGGCCGCTGATCCGCCTCGACCGCTCCGCGATCGGATTCCAGCGATCGGTGCCTGACGCCCTCACTTTTCAGGTGCCCTGAGGGCACTGAAATATGAGACGGAATCTCCTTACCCGCAGGCAGTTCTCAGCGTCACTAGGCCGTTCGGGCGAGAGCGCTTTGCGCTACCCCACGAGTTGATCAAGTAAACCTCGATCGCCCACGAAGACCGCCCCTGATCTCCACACTTCTCGACGGGGGATCGGTGCGAGCCAGCGCACCGGCGGCCCGATGCGGGTGGGGGTCTGCATGGGCAAGAGCATGCGTCGGTCGATTGCGCCGACGATGGCCGCGGGTGCGGCGCTGACGTTCATCGGCGCCTACGGGGCCGCCACGATGGGCACGTCGGACGCGTCCGACAAGGTCGAGTTCTCGGCCGAGCCCGCCCGCGGCCTGCCGATCCTGCGCGGCGACGCCGGCGCCGCCGAGGTCGGCGCGATGCTCGCCGGGCTCTCCGAGCGGACCGCCGAGATTCGGACTGCCGAGACGGGGACCATCGAGCAGGACCGCATCGCGGCTGAGCTCGCTCCGCCGCAGATGAGCGACCGAGATCCGGAACTCGCGGCGGGTCCCGGACGACTGCCGGGGCGCGACCGCGCTGCTCAACTCGCGACCCGGTCCGCGAGTTCGGTCTACCCGGCGGTGCCTCGGTCCAGGTCTGGGACACCGGCGCGCGGGCCAACCCGATGGACGAGACCCGCCTGGTTGCCGTCCGCATCCCGAAGGGCACGCTCACCCCGTCCGTGCTGACGCCCTCCTCGACGCTCGGCTCGCTCGCGACGCCGTCCTCCATGGGCGACGACCACGGCAAGGCCGTCGTCGTCATCAACGGCGGGGTCTACGACACGAGCACCAACATCCCGACCGGTGCGCTCCAGACCGGCGACAGCCCGAAGAAGGCGGACAGCCTGGGCACCCGCGCGATCGCCATCTACGACGGGGTGAAGTCCGCCGTCATGGCCCGCACCCGGCTGAACGGCGTTCTGTCCTCCGAGCGCGGCGACGTCCCGGTCTCGGCGGTCAACTGGGAGTCGATGAACCGCGAGGGCATCGCCGTCTACAACCACAGCTGGAGCGCCTCCACCCACCCGGCCGGCCCGCGCACGGTCGTCGTCAAGGACGGCAAGGTCCGCCGGATCCTGTCCGAGGCTCGCCGGCATGCGCCGCCCGGGCACCGGCGAGACCTTCCTGACCGTCCCCGCCGCCAGCAAGTACTTCGGCGCGCTCAAGGCGCTGCGCGTCGGTGACGCGGTCACGGTCAACACCGAGATGGCTCCCGTGCGCGAGGACCACTCCGACCGTCCCGAGCTCCAGGCTCCGGACGCGCTCATCGGCGTCAGCGCCGCCCTGGTCCGCTACGGCCGCGTCGTCGCGCCCTGCAGCGACCGGGACAACCAGCTGCGCCCGCGCTCGGCGATCGGCTGGACCGAGAACGGCGACATGCTCGTGGTCAGCGTGTCCGGACGGGCCCTGGTCGGCGGCAACCGGTACGGCGGCGCGTCGGCCTTCGGGCTGGGCCAGTACCTGCAGGTGGCTCGGCGCGGTCTCCGCGGTGAACCTGGACGGCGGCGGCTCGACCGCGCTGCTCGTCCGCCGCGAGGTCGGTGGCCCGTTGAACCGGATCGACCGCGACGACGACGCCGCGCAGCGCCCGGTGGCCAACGCGCTCGCCTTCAAGACGGACTGACCGAGGCCGGCTGACCGGAAGTACCGGCTGGATCCGCGATTCTCGCGTGTCGATAGTCCGAAAATCGCCCGCGTTCCCAGGAAGACCAATGATCATGGGTCCCGCGGGAGGGGGACCTGTCATGGCATGTTCGGCTGCAGCGCGGCCTGACGCCGGCCATCGCGGCGACGCTGGTTCTCGGCGTCCTCGCCTTCGACGCCGACGTCACTCCGGCCTCTGCCGCCGTCTGCCGGATTCCGAGCACCCTGGTGCTCGAACCCCCCAAACGCGCCTTCGAGCTGCCCGGCGGCGCGAACGTGCGGATCTGGGACACCGGCAAGCGCAAGCAGAAGATCCTCGAGCAGCGCTTCGTCGCCGTCCGCATCCCGCGCGGCACCCTGATCCCGCGGGCCGTGACGGCCCCGACGCTGAGCCAGAAAACGACGCCCCAGGCGCAGGCGGGCCCGAACCCGAACGCCGTCGTGGTCATCAACGGCGCCGTGTTCGACCCGTCCGGCGCGGCCATCCCGCGGCGCTCGCAGATCATCGGCGGCGCCATTCGCAAGGGCGACAGCGTCGTCGATCAGGGTCTGGCCCTCTACGAGGACTCCCGCACCGCCGAGTGGGCCCTGCACAACATGGTCGGGCAGATCGTCTCGCCGCACGGCACGATCCCGCTCGGCGCGCTGAACTGGCAGCGGCTCTCCACGGGAGGCGTCACCGCCTACACGCGCGAGTGGGGCGGCACCTTCCACCCGACCGGCAGCCGGACGATCGTGCTCAAGAACGGGATCGTCACCAAGGTCCTGAGCAAGAAGGACGACGGCAAGAAGCGGCCGAAGCCCGGGGAGATGTTCCTGACCGCCCCCAACGGCAGCACGGACACCGCCGCGCTCAAGTTGCTGGCGGTCGGCGACGCGGTCGTCGTGTCGACCCAGCAGACCGGCGTGCTGCCGTGGGTGGCCGGCCGGCCGTCGATCGGCACCCCGGACAGCCTGATCGGGGTCAGCTCGGGCATCGTGCGCCGCGGGAAGAACTACGCGAGCTGCAACACGCGCGACAACAACCTGCGCCCGCGCAGCGCGATCGCGTGGACGGCCAACGGCGACCTGATCGTCGCGGCCGTCTCCGGCCGGTCGAACAAGAACCACCGGCGCTCCGGTGGCGCCAGCGCGCACCAGTGGGGGGAGTACCTGCTGCACCTGGGCGCGGTGAACGCGATCAACCTGGACGGCGGGAGCTCCACCGCCCTGCTGGTGCGGCGCACGGTCGGAGGACCCCTGCGTCGGCTCGACCGGGACGAAAAGGACTCCCAGGCGCGGGTTGCGGACTCCCTGACCTTCCTCGCGACCTCGGCCCCGTTCGTCCCGCCGGCTCCGACCCCGACGCCGCCGGCAACCCCGACGCCCACGCCGACCCCGACGACCGAGCCTTAGACCAGGCGGCCGCCGACCGCGGCGAGCAGTCCGAGCACGGCGGTGCGCTTGAGATAGGTGCGCGACGGACTGCGGGCGAACTCGACGGTGATCGCCTCGCCGTCGTGGGTGGTGTTGAACCAGCCGGTCAGGGTGCCGTGGCACGGCCCGCTGCAGTCGATGTCCCGCCGAGGGAGCTTCAGCTCGCGGCTCAGTGCGCGGGCCAGCTCGGGATCCTTGGAGACGCTGGTGTCCACGGCCGCGAACGGATGGTGCAGGGAGACCACCACGTCCGGATCGATCCGGGTCAGAAAGCGCATCAGCGCCCGGGTCTCCGGTTCCGAGGCGGCCGAGCGGCCTGCCCCGGTCACCGAGCGGCTCCAGCCGTGAGGGAAGTTCCGGTTCAGGTCGACGCCGCGGGCGTTGGAGCGCCGCCCGTCGGCCGACCCGTCGGGGTTGAGCACCGGGATCACCCACAGATTCACCCCGGCGACCGACTTCTTCCCGTCCCTCAGGGTCCGCAAGGTGCGCGCCGACGCCCGTTCGGTGCCGTGCATCACCCCGATCAGGACGACCGTCCTGCCTGCCTTGGCGTCTCCGAGGCGGAAGGCCTTGATGTCCCGGCCGTCGACGCTCTTGCCGATCGTGCGGACCTCCCGCACCGCCGGGCGGTCCGCCGCGGCGCTCGGGGCCAATTCGTGTACCGCCAGCCCGGACAGGCTCAGGGTGCCCGCGAGGGCGGCGACCGGGACCAGCTTCATGGCGTCAGGTTAACGGCGAACGGCCGGTCGCAGCGAAGGCTGCAACCGGCCGTTCTTCCTCGTTCAGGCCCAGGTGGAGCCGTTGGTCTCCGCTGCGGTCTTCGGGGCGGGCGCGGGGGCGTCCGCGTCGGCCGGGGCCGGCACGAAGTGGATGACCTCGCCGCCGTTGATCGAGTACTCGGCCGCGACGTTGAAGTCGGCGAACTCGGCGACGAACGCCTCCAGCGCCGCGTCGTACACGTCTCCGTCGGTGCTGTCGATGACCAGCTCGACGCCATTCTCGACCGGGTAGACGAACCAGTTCTGACCGCTCATGTCCTGCTCCTTGTGGCCTGTCTTCCGCGGCCCCCCCGCGAAGTTGGCCCTCAGACCTCAAGCGAGGCACCGCGGTTTCGTGCCCGGCCCAAGTTGAGCCGATCGTTGACCAGGCATCGACCGAACAGCTGAGCCCGTCCGGATGAACCTGGACAGGTGCGACGAGTCGAGCGGGCCACGCCAGGGGTGGATTTGACCGGGACCGTGGCCCGCGGACCGGGACCAAGATCGACCGGCCGGTCGCCCGGATGTGACCGATTCGCGACGCAGGCATTCGCGCTGCATTCCGGACAAATCGGACGAACCCGAGAAGCAGACATCAGCCGTTCGGTCAAGACCTGTCAATCGCCCCGCGCGTCGCGCTTGACGCGCGGTCTCATGTGAACCAAGAGGCCCAGAGCTGCGTCGTAGTGGCACACGAACGATCAAGCTCGGCGGCTTCTTGAACAGCAAGGGCCACGAACCAGGGAAGGACCCGACCCGCCATGACCGCCACCGCCCCCTCTAGGGAGCACGGCAGGACGCAGTCTCCGTACGCGCGTCCCGAGGCACCCGTCGCGAAGAAGCGCCGGCAGTACCGCCTCGACAAGTCTGCGGCGTGGATGGGCGGCATCGCCCTCGGGTGCGCGGTCGTCCCGATGCTGCGCTGGGCCGCGATCGGCTTCGGCGCCGCGGCGCTGCTGATGGGCATCACCTCCCTCGGCTCGCCGAAGAAGAAGGGCATCCGGCGCGACACCGCGTGGATCGCCATCGCGCTGGCCATCCTCGCCGCCTTCGGCATGGTCGCCTCGCAGACGGTTTTCGCCGCGGTCGGCTCCAAGCCCGCGCCGGTGGTCAATACGGCCCCGCCGGCCGAGGTGATCGCCCTGACCACCGAGCAGGTGCTCAAGAGCCAGGCCGAGGTCGAGATCGGCAAGGTCTCCAGCGAGCTTGAGGGTTCCGGGATCAAGCAGACCTCGCTGGCCCTGACGATCACGAACATCAGCGGCAAGACCCTCTCCTACGACATGGAGATTCAGGCCTTCGACGCCAAGGGCAAGCTGATCACCACGGACAGCCTGTACGTGCCGACGCTCGGCGACGGCAAGTCGGCCAATGTCCGGGTCTTCAACCTGCTCGGCTCGGACATGGCCTCGGCCCTGGCCACCGCGACCTTTCAGGTCGTCAAGGCGGCCGCGTACTAGGCCGAAACCCCAGGTGGGGCGGCCGGTAAACGTGCTGCCCCGAGTGGATCAACCAGCGGCAAACCGCCGAAAGGCGGATTACCATCGAAGCTTGCGAGACGTAGTGCGACCGGGGGAAGGACCGCGCTAACCATGTTCAGCTCGTCGGGTAAGGGCAACACCACGGAGTCCGGTCGGGACCTCCCGGAATGGATGCTGCCCGAGCAGCAGGGCCGAGCCTGGTATGGCCGCAAGCGCAAGCCGGCCTACCGCAAGCCCACCCCGAAGGGCGGCTACGACCGCTACAAGGGCTACGACGCCTTCGAGGACACCGAAGAGATCGAGGACGCGCCCCGCGAGGGCGTGGACGTGCCGATCGCGATCCTCGTGCTCGGCACGGTCGCCCTGGCGCTCTCCTTCGTCCCGCTGATCAAGTACGTCGCCGTGGTGTTCGCGATCGCCGCCGTGGTGCTGGCCACCCGCGAGTTCGCCCGCATGGACCCCGCTTCGCGTATCCGCCTCAAGGGCAAGGACGTCCGCGACCAGCGCTTCTGCCGCGTCGGCCGCCTGCTGGCCATCCTGGCCGTCATCTCCGTCGTGGCCTCCACGATCTGGGGCATCAAGCAGGACCGGGACAACCGCATCAAGTCCAGCGAGAGCGGCACCGGCCTGGTGCTCCAGCAGGACCTCAGCGTGAAGTTCGGCGTGTTCACCGTCGGGGCGGACGCCGTGGGCGCCGAGACCCGCGTGCTGCCGCTGACCGTGGAGAACAAGTCCGGGGGCACCAAGTCCTTCGAGTTCCAGGTCGAGTGCCTCGACGGCGACAACCGCCGCATCGCCAGCCAGACCCTGTTCGCGCCGAAGATGAAGGGCGGGGAGGAGCGACAGATGGAGGCCTTCGGCTACGTCGACTCCGAGACCACCCAGGCGCTCAAGGACGCAACCACACTGGACCCCGAGGCCTGCCGCGTCGCGACGGCCAAGTCCAGCAAGTAGTAGTTACCCCGCCTGCTCCGCCGGCCCTGCTCGCCTAGGGTCGGGTGAGCCGCGCTCACGCGGCGCCCGACCCGGAGCAGGAGCACCCATGAGCGACCCGATCGAGGCCGTGAAGCAGTTCTTCGCGGCCATGGACACCACCTCCCTGGACGACGCCGCCAAAGCGCTGGAGTCCTTGGTTACCGACGACTTCGTCTGGGAGAACAGCGGCCTGCCGACCGTGAACGGTCCGCAGGGTGCGGCGGACTTCCTGCGCTATTTCGGGACGATGCTGCCGATGACCGGCATCAAGGTGGACTGGATCGCCGTCGCCGCCGCCGGGAACATCGTGGTCACCGAGCGGGTCGACCACATGGTCGACGCCGAAGGCACCAAGCTGCTCTCGCTGCCGCTGGCCGGCACGCTCGAGGTGGCCGAGGACGGCAAGATCAAGGCTTGGCGCGACTACTTCGACCCGCGCCCGTTCTTCCCGGCCGGCTGAGCGCTAAGGCAGCGTCAGAATCTCGGCGCCGGAGTCGGTGACGAGCAGCGTGTGCTCGAACTGCGCCGACCGCTTGCGGTCCTGGGTGACGACGGTCCAGTCGTCCTCCCAGATGACGTAGGCCTCGGAGCCGAGGCAGAGCATCGGCTCGATGGTGAAGGTCATCCCCGGTTCCATCAGCGTCGCGTAGTGCTCGGTGTCGTAGTGCGGGATGACCAGGCCGGAGTGGAATGCGGTGCCGATGCCGTGGCCGGTGAAATCGCGCACGACGCCGTAGCCGAAACGCTTGGCGTAGGACTCGATGACCCGGCCGATGACGTTGATCGGCCGTCCGGGCTTGACCGCGTTGATCGCCCGGCGCAGCGCCTCTTCGGTCCGCTCGACCAGCAGCCGGGACTCCTCGTCGACCTCGCCGACGAGATAGGTGGCGTCGGTGTCGCCGTGCACGCCGCCGATGTAGGCGGTGATGTCGATGTTGCAGATGTCGCCGTCGACGAGTTGCCGCGAGTCCGGGATGCCGTGGCAGATCACCTCGTTGACCGAGGTGCACAGCGACTTCGGGAAGTGCCGGTAGTGCAGCGTCGACGGATAGGCGTCGTGGTCGCAGAGGAACTCGTGCCCGATGCGGTCCAGCTCGTCCGTGGTGATGCCGGGCCGGATGTGGGAGGCGACCTCGGCCAGCGCCTGGCCGGCGATCCGGCCGGCGACGCGCATCCGCTCGATCGTCTCGGCGTCCTTGACCTCGCTGCCGACGAACGGGTCCGGTGCCGCCTTGCCCACATACGGAGGCCGCGGGATGTGCGCCGGGACCTCGCGGATCGGCGAGACCGTGCCCGGGAGCACGGAGGGAGCGAGTGCTGTGCGTGACGCCATGCCTGGCAGTCTAAGTGGCGTGCCGGTGCGGAGAATCGTTTCGCTGGTGCCGTCGCTGACCGAGGCCATCGGCGAGACGGCACCGGAACTGCTCGTCGGCGTCACCGACTGGTGCACCCATCCGCCGGATTTGTCCTGTGCGCGGGTGCGGGGGACGAAGAACCCGGACCTGGATGCGGTCGAAGCGCTGACGCCGGACATCGTGCTGGCGGCGTTCGAGGAGAACCGCGCCCCGGACCTCGACGACCTGCGCGCCCGCGGATTGAACGTCTGGGTCTGCGACATCCGCGACGTCGATTCCGCGTTGAGCTCCCTGACGGAGATGCTTCAGGTGTGCGGCCTGGGCCGGCCCGACTGGCTCGCTGCGGCCGAGGCCTCGTGGGCGGCGCCGGCGCCGGCGGTGCGCCGCAAGGTCGCGGTGCCGATCTGGCGCAAGCCCTGGATGGTGGCCGGCGCCGACACCTTCACGACCGCGGTGCTGGACAAGCTCGGGCTGGACAACGTCTACGACGATCCGCCGGCGGACGAGTTCGAGCGGTACCCGAAGACCACGGTGGAGGAACTGCGCGAGCGCGGCGCCGAACTCGTGGTGCTGCCCGACGAGCCGTACACCTTCACCGCACTCGACGGGCCGGAAGCCTTCCCGGGCCTGGACGTCGCGCTGGTCTCCGGGCGGCTGCTGACCTGGTACGGCCCCTCGATGGCCACGGCCCGCGAGGAACTCACCGCTCAACTGGCGGCGGCACGACCTGGCGAAGCCTGGGCCTAAGGCGACCGGGGCCCGTTCCCGCACCAGGGGTTGCTCGTCTGCCAGCCGCCGGCCGGCGGAATCGGTGTCAGGATCGGGATACGTCTCGACGACGCGTTGGGGCGCGGGCCCGGGGCCGGGGAGGTCCTCGATCACCGGCCTGAGGTTGACCGTGTACTGCTGTCCGAGGCGCGTGATCCAGCAGTAGCGGTGCTCGTCGAGGCGTTCGAGATCCCAGCCGCCCTTGGTCTTGAGGTCGTGATCGTGCCCGCAGGCCGGACCGAGGTTGTCCTCCGCAGTGGGACCGCCCCGGGCAGTGGTCGAGCGTGTGGTCCATCTCGGCCTGTTCGGAGGGGCGGGTGCAGGTGTAGCCGATGCAGGTGGAGACCTTCAGCTCCAGCCGGCGGCGCAGGTCCTCTCGGGGGAAGCGTCGCGCGGCGTCCGCTGCCTCGGCCTGGCGGGTCAGCACGTCCTCGAGGCTCCCGTCGAGTTCCGCGTCGTCGCGTTCGGCCTCGAGTTCGTCGTAGCGGCCCACGGCGTCCTCGGTCCGCCGGGCGATGGTGCGGACCAACTCGGCGAGCACGGGGTGCCACTCGGGCGGGATGTCCGGGACGGCGGGGTCGAAGGGAGCAGCGAGGACGTCGGCGAGCAGGCCGACGGGGACGAGCAGGTCGACGATGCCCTTGGCCCAGGCTTTTCTTGGGCGCCATCCCTCCGGGCGGGTGGTGCACAGGCTGGTCCAGATCAGCTGGCCCGCGTCGTCGACGATCGCGACCCGCCAGGTCCCGTGCGAGAGCATCTGCGCCAGCCGCCGGGTGTGCGCGGGGTCGAGCGGGTCCCCATCCGGCGAGCTCGCCCGGGTGATCGTCCCAGCGGAGCAGCGTTGACAGCTTCACGCGCAGCTGCACCCCGATACGGGGGGACTGGCGCGCGCTCTCGCGCATGCTCTCGCTCAGCACGTCCATGAGTTCGTCCGACGCCGACGGGCCCGGCCCGTCGGTGGGCGAAGCCGCGGGTTGTGACGCTCCGGGATCTGCCTGGGCCGGCTCGGGCTCGGGCCGGGTCTTGGCGTAGTCGTCGAGGATCTGCTCGGCGCTCAACCCTTCGTAGGTGCCGTCGAGCATCCCGAGGAACAGGTCGGCGCGGATCGCGTCGATCGGGCGCGGGTCGCCGTCGCGCTTGGCCCGCTTGCCCAGCTCGCGCAGCCGCCCGCAGGCGGCGGCGACGCGGTCGACCTCCAACTGCTGCCCGGCCAGATCCGCGGAGCCGTCGGGGTTGCGCCACCCGGCCACGCGCCGGCGGCGCACCGCGTCCGCATACATGCGCTCGGCCCACTCCGGGTCCAGCGCGATCGCGAGCTTCTTGATCTCGGCGATGAGCTTGCCCGTCACCCACGGCTCTTCGGCGGAGAGCAGGCAGTGCGGGAGGACCTGCGCGCAGACGAGCCGGGCGTGCTCGTCGGAGAGCTGCTCGGTCCAGTGCGCGATGGCCCAGGCGCGGGTCTCGTCGAGCTCCCCGGCCGCCATCGCCTCATACAGCGCGGGGAGGCGACGGCACACGGCCCACGCCAGGTCGAGCACCTTGTGCGCAGCGGCGATCGACAAGGCGTACATCGCCCGGATCTCATCGACCGAGTACCGGTCCGGCGCAGCCATCCGCTCCACGCGCTCGCCCGAGTCCGGGGCGCACAACCCCACCTCGAGGACCGCGGCCAACCGCGCCGCGCCCGAGGCGTTGTGGGCGCGCTGGAGCGCGCGCGCATGCGCCACGCACTCCGCCCCCGTCAAGCTCCCCAGCTCCACGGGCCGAACGCTAGATGCCGCCACCGACAATCAAGATCTGGGGGAGAGCGACCGAACTGGGCCCAGCATCTTGTGGAACGGCGTCAGTGGTAGCTGTGCTCGTGGGTGGGGAAGGTGCCGCCGACGACGTCGGCGGCGTAGGCCTTGGCGGCTTCGGTGAGGATGCCGCGCATGTCGGCGTAGCGCTTCACGAAGCGGGGGACCTGGCCGTCGCGCAGCCCGACCATGTCCTGCCAGACCAGCACCTGGGCGTCGCAGTCCGGGCCGGCGCCGATGCCGATCGTCGGGATCTTCAGCTCGGCGGTGATCTGCTTGGACACCTCGGCCGGGACCATCTCCAGCACGACGGCGAACGCGCCCGCCTCCTGCACGGCGTGGGCATCGGCGAGCACCTGGTCGGCCGCGGCGCCGCGGCCCTGCACCCGGTAGCCGCCGAGGCCGTGCTCGCTCTGCGGGGTGAAACCGACGTGGCGCCATCACCGGGACGCCGGCGTCGACGATCGCCTTGATCTGCGGCGCGACCCGCACGCCGCCCTCGAGCTTGACCGCGTGCGCGCCGCCCTCCTTCATGAACCGGATCGCCGTCTCCAGCGCCTGCTCGGGGGAGACCTGGTACGACCCGAACGGCAGGTCGCCGACCACCAGCGCGCGCCTGCTCGCGGTCACCACGGCGCGCACCAGGGGGAGCAGTTCGTCGACCGTGACCGGCACGGTCGTCTCGTAGCCGTAGACGTTGTTGGCGGCGCTGTCCCCGATCAGCAGCACGGGGATCCCGGCCGCGTCGAAGATCTCGGCGGTGTACATGTCGTAGGCGGTGAGCATCGGCCAGCGCTCGCCGCGTTCCTTCATCGCGTGCAGGGCCGGGACCCGGACCCGCTTGGCCGGGGGCAGATTGCCGTAGACCGGGCGCCGTCTCGGCGCGCGTTCGCGGATTCTGCCGGGGTGTCAGATTTTTCGGAGGTCATCGTCGACTCCTTGAGGGGGTTGTCTCGAGGCCTCCCGATGAGGTCCCCGGACGCCTCCAGGGTAGCCCGCGCGGGTGAGCACAAGTACTCACGGCCGCGGAGCCGGGTGCGCAGCGGAAAACCGCTTGCGGGCGCACCCTGGACTCGGCGACGGGACCCACCCCTCCCAGCGCTGGGCCGAACCCCCACCGGGGAAGGCCTGCCCACCCGCCAAAGGAGAGAACCGTGTTTCACAAGCGTGATGCGCGTATCGACCTGCTCGCCGGCCTCGAGATCTTCGCCCGCTGCGACCGCAAGCAGCTGGCCGCCATCGCCGCGCTGAGCACCCAGGTCACGTTGCCCGCCGGCACCGTGCTCTGCCGGCGCGGCGAACTCGGCCGCGAGGCGTTCGTGCTCGTCGAGGGCACCGTCGCGGTGTCGGTCGGGGACGAGGCCATCGCCGTCCTGCGCCCGGGCGCGGTGTTCGGCGAGATGTCTCTGCTGGAGAACAAGCCGCGCGTGGCAAACGTCACGGCGACCGACCAGGTGTCCGTGCTCGTGCTCACCGGCCGGGAGCTGGCCTCGATGCTCGACGAGGCGCCCGCGGTGGCCGCGCAGGTCTACGCGACGCTCGGCGCCCGCAAGCACGACCTGACCCTGTCGGCTTGATCACAGAGCCGGAAAATTCCGCGCCCACCTGGCGCTGAATGTCACACCGAACCGCCCGGGTTCTCGTCGGCCCGGGCGGTTCGGCGTGCTCACAATGGATGTGTGAACCAGCTGATCGCACCGCCGCCGACCGAGGGCTTCCTGTCCCGTGTCGGCGCTGAGCTTGCCGTCGAACTGACGGCGATGGGTACGCGTCGCGGCTACCCGGCCGGAGCCCTGTTGTTTCTGGAGGGCGACGTCGCGCACGAGGCCGTCGTCGTGCTGCACGGCGACCTCAAGGTCGTGGTCGCTTCCGCCGACGGACGCGACGTCGTGCTCGATGTCTTCGGCCCCGGCGAACTGGTCGGCGAGTGGTCGGTGATCGACGGCAAGACCCGTTCGGCCACCGTCACCGCGCTCTCCGACGTCGAGGTCCTCTCGCTCCCGGCCGCGCCGTTCCGCGAGTTCCTCGACCGCCACCCGCAGGTGCGCGAGAGCCTGCTGCTGGACACCATCGGCCGGCTGCGCGCCCAGGTGCGCCATCAGCTTGAGTTCGGCGCCGGCGACGCACTGGGCCGCGTGTGCGCCCGGCTGATCGAACTGGCCGACCGCTACGGCTACCGCGACGGCGACACCACCGTCATCCACTCACCGCTGAGCCAGGCCGACCTCGCCGCCTGGACCGGACTCTCCCGCGAAGCCGTCGTGAAAGCCCTGCGCCAACTGCGCACCACGGGCTGGATCTCCAACCGCGGCCCGGACATCACCGTCCACGACCTCGAGCGCCTGCGCCGCCGCGCCACCCACTGACACCCGTCATTGTCTGGCTGCTGACGCAACGTCAGGTGGGCGGGGCCTGCTCGCGCCAGCCGTTGGTGATCGGCAGCCGGCGGTCGCGGCCGAACGCGCGAGCGCCGATCTTGGTACCCGGCGGGTACTGGCGACGCTTGTACTCCGCGAGGTCGATGAGGCGCAGGATCCGTTCCACCAGCGCCGGGTCGAAGCCGGCCGCGACCAGGTCCGCGGCCGAGGCGTCGCGTTCGACGTAGTCGTCGAGCAGGTCGTCGAGCACGGCGTAGTCCGGCAGCGAGTCGGTGTCGAGCTGACCCGGCCTCAGTTCCGCGGACGGCGGCTTGGTGATCGAGTTGGGCGGGATCGGGGGAGTGTCGCCGCGGCGCTCGGCCTCGGCGTTGCGCCACTCGGACAGCTTCCACACCAGCGTCTTCTGGACATCCTTCAACGGCGCGTACCCGCCGACCGCGTCGCCGTAGATGGTCGAGTACCCGGCGGCCAGTTCGCTCTTGTTCCCGGTGGCCAGCACCAGGTGGCCCTCGGCGTTGGACAGCCCCATCAGCGTGGTGCCGCGCACCCGCGCCTGCAGGTTCTCCTCGGCCAGCCCGCTGAGTTTGAGCGCGTCCATGTAGGCGTCGACCATGGGTGCGATCGGCACCGAGCGGTACTGGCACCCGGTGCGGGCGGCGAGGTCGTCGGCGTCGGAGCGGGAGTGCTCGGAGGAGTACGCGGACGGCATCGAGACGCCGTGCACGTTGGTGGCCCCGATCGCGTCGCAGGCGATCGCCGCGACCAACGCGGAGTCGATGCCGCCGGACAGGCCGAGGATCACCGAACGGAAGCCGTTCTTGCGCACGTAGTCGCCCAGCGCGGTGACCAGCGCGGCGTAGACCTCGGCCTCGGCCTCCAGCCGCGCCGGCACCGCCACCGGCTGGGGGTCCCACTCCGGCAACGGCTCGCTCGAGATCAGGCGGCGCTCCACCGTGACGTCGCCTGCGCCCAGATCCACCGGTTCGGCGGGTCCGGCGGGCAGGTCGAGATCGACGACGAGGACCGCCTCGGCGAACTGCGGAGCGCGGGCCAGCACCTCCCCGGCCGCGGAGACCACGAGTGAGTCGCCGTCGAAGACCAGTTCGTCCTGGCCGCCCACCAGGTTGACGTAGGCCAGCGTCGCGCCGGCCTCCGCGGCCCGGCGGGCGCACAGCGCGAGCCGGGTGTCGTCCTTGTTCAGCTCGTACGGCGAGCCGTTGATGACGACCAGCAGCCCGACATCGGCGCCGCCGGCGGCCGCGACCGGGCCGCCGTCCTGCCAGAGGTCCTCGCAGATCGCGAAGGCGATGTCGATGCCGTGCAACCGCACGACCGGCAGGACGTTGCCCGGCACGAAGTAGCGGAACTCGTCGAACACGCCGTAGTTGGGCAGGTGGTGCTTGGCCGACCGGATCGCGACCCGGCCACCGTGCAGCACGGCCAGGGCGTTCTCCGGGGCTCCCGCCGGGCGCCCGAGCTGGGGCCGCGCGGTCTCGTCGATGTCCAGATAGCCGACCACCACGGCCACCTCGCCGAGCCCGGAGTCCGCCAGCCGGGTCGCCAGCGCGTCGAGGGCCGCCCGGGAGGCGCGCTGGAAGGACCGGCGCAGCGCCAGGTCCTCGACCGGATAGCCGGTCAGGACCATCTCCGGGAACGCGACCAGCTGCGCACCGGCGGCCGCCGCCTCCTGCGCTCGCGCCACCACGATCTCGGTGTTGGCGGCGATCGCTCCGACCGTGGCGTTGACCTGGCAGAGGGCGAGGCGAAGCTGCGGCATGCCTTTAAGCGTAGGCGCCGCATGCAGGTGGGGGTCGGGGCGGCGTCGTCAGAGCGGCGTCGTCAGAGCGGTGTCGTCAAAGATTTCGGCTCGGGGTCCCGGACGTTCGGCCGGAACCAGCGGTAGGTGCCGTCCGGACGGACCGGCAGCGGGGAGCCGTAGGCGTAGGTGACGACCACCCGGTTGTACAGCGGCGCGCTCAGCTGCGACCGACACCGAGCGCCGGTAGGACGGAGAGCCGGCAGTTGCCGCTGCGGTTGTGGCCGCTCGGGTGCTCGATGGCGCCGATGGCCACCGCCGTCGCGGTTTCCATGAACACCGGTCTGTAGTCGGCGCGGCAGTTGCCCTCACCGGGCGCCGCCCCGAGGAAGGAGTAGGTCAGGCGCAGCCCGTTCGGGCTGAGCGTGACGTCACCGTCGGCGTCGGTCGGCACCGGCGAGGGGTAGACGTCCTCACCCCGCACGGCGAGGACGCGTCGCGGGCACGGGGGACTTCGCGAACAGGACGGTCCAGGCCGGCAGCGTGAGCCGGCCCCGGTCGGTGTCGAAGGTCCGCTGGGTCAGCCGGACCTCGCTGATCCGGACCGGTTCGGCGTCGGGGTCCGGGCCGGGGTCGGAGACCATGCCGGGCACCTGGCCGAGCACGGAGCGGCGCAGGCTCGCCAGCGCGGCCTCGGCGGACAGGATCGGGTAGGCGTCCAGCCGCGGCGGACTGGACGGCAGCGGGTTCGGGCCGACCCAGCGGCCCTGGACCAGGGCGTCCAGGGCCGGGCCAGCCCGTAGCGAGGCAGGCAGCGTCGCGGTGTTGAACACCACCATCGGACGGGGGTCCGCCCCGATCGGGAAGGCCCGCCACGGCGCCATCGCCAGCAGGGGGTCGGCCAGCGGCTGGTCGACCCGGTCCGGCGGGTCCAGCAGCAGGCGCGGCTCCGGTGCGTTGTTGGGCAGCGCCAGGCCGAGTGCGACGAATCCCGCGACGGCCGTCGCACCCACAGCCAGGAACCGGGGCGTGTTGATGTGCATCTTGATGAGCACAGGGTGCCACCCGTCCCACCTGCACACGTAACGCCGACGAAACACCGGGCGTACAGGCTGCACGAGAGCATTCGCCATCCGTGAGAATGGGCCGTATGGACAAGCAGACCGAATTTGTGTTGCGCACCCTCGAAGAGCGCGACCTGCGCTTCGTCCGGTTGTGGTTCACCGACGTACTCGGATTCCTCAAGTCGGTCGCCATCGCCCCGGCCGAACTGGAGGCGGCGTTCGCCGAGGGGATCGGCTTCGACGGCTCCGCCATCGAGGGCTTCGCGCGTGTCCACGAGTCGGACATGCTCGCCAAGCCCGACCCGGCCACCTTCCAGGTGCTGCCCTGGCGGGCCGAGGCGCCCGGCACGGCCCGGATGTTCTGCGACATCCTCCAGACGGACGGCACGCCGAGCTTCGCGGACCCGCGCTACGTGCTGAAGCGCACGCTGGCCCGCGCCTCGGACCTGGGATTCACCTTCTACACGCACCCCGAGATCGAGTTCTACCTGTTCGACAAGCACCCGGCCACCGGCGAGCGGCCCTCGCCGATCGACCACGGCGGGTACTTCGACCACACCATCCACGGCGCCGGGCACGACTTCCGCCGGCACGCGATCACGATGCTGGAGTCGATGGGCATCTCGGTGGAGTTCAGCCACCACGAGGGCGGTCCGGGCCAGCAGGAGATCGACCTGCGCTACGCCGATGCCCTGTCCACCGCGGACAACGTCATGACCTTCCGGATGGTGATGAAGGAGGTCGGCCTCGAGCAGGGCGTGTTCGCCTCCTTCATGCCGAAGCCCTTCACCGAGCACCCCGGCTCGGCCATGCACACCCACCTCTCGCTCTTCGAGGGCGACCGCAACGCCTTCTACGAGGCCGGCGCGGAGTACCAGCTGTCCAAGGTCGGCCGCGCGTTCATCGCCGGCCTGCTGCGGCACGCGGCCGAGATCACCGCTGTCACCAACCAGTGGGTGAACTCCTACAAGCGCCTGTGGGGTGGCGGCGAGGCCCCGTCCTACATCTGCTGGGGCCACAACAACCGCTCCGCGCTGGTCCGGGTCCCGATGTACAAGCCGACCAAGGGCCAGTCCACCCGCGTCGAGGTCCGTTCCATCGACTCCGCCTGCAACCCCTACCTGGCCTACGCGCTGCTGCTCGCGGCCGGCCTGAAGGGCATCGACGAGGGCTACGAGCTCCCGCCGGGCGCCGAGGACGACGTCTGGTCGCTGTCGCCCTCGGAGCGGCGCGCGCTCGGCATCGACCCGCTGCCGCAGAACCTGGCCGAGGCGATCGCGCTGATGGAGCGCAGCGAACTCGTCGCCGAGACCCTCGGCGAGCACGTCTTCGACTTCTTCCTGCGCAACAAGCGCCGGGAGTGGGAGGAGTACCGGATGCAGGTCACTCCGTTCGAGCTGGACCGGTACCTGCCTGTCCTGTGAGTTCTCGCGAGTAGTTGCACTGTGACTAGTCATTGGTTACAGTGCAACTACGACATGACCCAGCACTCCCTTCACGCAGGCCCTCCAGGGAAATCGGGCGGTTCCCCTGAGGGCCTGCGTCATGTTCGGGTCAGGGCGAGCGCAGCCGCGCGATTGCGGACAGCACGCCCTTGGCCATCTCGGCCCGCCACATCGCGACCAGGTCGGCCGGGTCGGCGTCGGAGCGCTTGACCAGAGCCTCGGTGAGGTCGGCGAACACCTGGTGCTGCTCATCGATGAACGGGGAGCGGGGCAGCCCCATCCGATCCCGGAGCATGAGCTTGATGAGCAGCTCGGAGCGGGCGTCGCGCAGGTGGTCGACGGGCTGGTCGAACCACTCCTGGGCCGACGTGGTGCCGGCAGCGGTGATCTGGAACGGGGTCCGGCCGGGGCCGCGGGAGCCGCTCTCGACCTCGCCCGCCTTGACGAAGCCGGCCTCGGCCAGCTGCTCGATGGCCCGGTAGACCTGCGGGCGGGACACCGACCAGGCGCGGCCCAGTTCGGCCGCGGGCGAGAGCTTGCGGGCCAGGGCGAAGCCGTGGGCCGGGCCCTCGACGCAGAGGACGCCGAGCACCACGCGGGCGTGCACCTGTAGCTCCATCGTGCACAGCATTCCGCACGCAGGTGTCACGGCTAGGTTGATCCCCGTGAGCGCGCCGGAGCCGTTGGGATCCCGGACGGCGACGACCGACTCGCTCCTGGTGCGGATGGGCTTCCAGGATCGGTCGGAGGCCGTCCGCCGGATAGCGCTGCCGGAACTGGACCTCAAGGGAGACCCCACGCTGCTCGGCGTCTTCGGTGACGCCGCCGATCCGGACCTCGCGCTGGCCTCGCTGACCGCACTGGCCGAGGTCGCCGACGCCAAGGAGCTGCGCGCGGCCCTGCAGCGCTCCGAGGTGTTCCGCCGCCGGCTGATCGCCGTGCTCGGCGCCTCCCAGGCACTCGGGGAGTACCTGCTGCGCCACCCCGCGGACTGGAAGCTGCTGGAGAAGGACGCCGGGGCGCCGGACTCCCCGCACTTCCTGCGGGCGGCGATGCTCGAGGCCGTCGGGGCGAACGCCGACGAGGCCGAGCCGGTCGCCGACGACGCGGGCGCCACCACCTACGACCGCCTGCGGGTGGAGTACCGGCGCTGGCTGCTGCGCCTGGCCGCGCGCGACCTGACCGGCGGCGCCGAGCTGGAGGCGGTCGTCGGCGGAGCTGGCCGACCTGGCCGCGGCGACCCTGGAGGCGGGGCTGGCGATCGCTCGGGCCGGTCTGCCGGCCGACGCCGAGCCGTGCAAGCTCGCCGTGATCGCGATGGGCAAAGCCGGCGGCCGCGAGCTGAACTACGTCAGCGACGTCGACGTGGTCTTCGTGGCTGAGGAGTACGAGGGCGGCGACGAGCAGGCGGCCCTGCGCTCGGCGACGCGGCTGGCCTCCGAGCTGATGAAGGCCTGCTCGGCCGCCACCGCCGAGGGCACGATCTGGCCGGTCGACGCCGCCCTGCGCCCCGAGGGCAAGCAGGGCCCGCTGGTGCGCACCCTGGCCAGCCACGTCGCCTACTACGAGCGCTGGGCCAAGACGTGGGAGTTCCAGGCGCTGCTCAAGGCGCGTCCGGTGGCGGGGGACCGGGGGCTCGGCAAGGCCTACTTGGAAGCCGTCGGGCCGATGGTCTGGAAGGCCGCCAATCGGGAGAACTTCGTCCTCGACGTGCAGACCATGCGCAAGCGCGTCGAGGGCACGATGACCCCGGCCGAGGCGGAACGGCAGATCAAGCTCGGGCCCGGGGGCCTGCGCGACGTCGAGTTCGCCGTCCAGTTGCTGCAGATGGTGCACGGCCGGGCCGACGACGCCCTGCACAGCGGCACGACGCTGTCCGCGCTGGCGGCCCTCTCGCAAGGCGGCTACGTCGGCCGCGACGACGCCGCCCGTCTCGACGACGCCTACCGCTTCCTGCGCACCCTCGAGCACCGCATCCAGCTCTACAAGTTGTGGCGCACCCATGTGCTGCCGGAGGACGACGCGGACATGCGCCGCCTCGGCCGGGCAATGGGGCTGCGCGGCGACCCCAAGGTGGAGCTGACCGAGACCTGGCGCAAGCACGCCCACGAGGTCCGGCGCCTGCACGAGAAGCTCTTCTACCGCCCGCTGCTGATGGCCGTCTCCCGCCTGGCCGAGGACGACGCGAAGCTGACCCCGGACGCCGCCAAGGCCCGTCTCGCCGCCCTCGGGCTACTCCGACCCGGCCGGGGCGCTGCGGCACCTGGAAGCACTGACTACCGGGGTCAGCCGCCGGGCCGCGATCCAGCGCACCCTGCTGCCCGCGATGCTCGGCTGGTTCGCGGAGGAAGCGGACCCCGACGCGGGGCTTCTGGCGTTCCGTCAGGTCTCCGATGCGCTCGGCTCCACGCCCTGGTACCTGCGCCTGTTGCGCGACGAGGGCAAGGCCGCCGAGCGGATGGCCAACCTGCTGGCCTCCACCCGCTTTGCCTCGGAGTTGTTGCTCAATGCCCCCGAGGCCACCAACATGCTGGCCGACGACGCCGAGCTGCGTCCGCGCGAGCGCGCCGCCCTGTTCACCGAGGTGCACGCCGCGGTGGCCCGGGCGCAGAACCCCGAGGCGGCGGCGATCAGCGTGCGCGCGATCCGCCGCCGGGAGCTGTTCCGGATCGCGGCTGCCGACGCGCTCGGGATGCTGCAGGTCATCCCGGTGACCGAAGGCCTCACCGACGTCGTCGGCGCGACGCTGTCCGGGGCGCTCGATGCTGCCACCCGCTCGGTCGTCGGCGAGGGCGAGCCGGTGACCCGGATGGCCGTGATCGCGATGGGCCGCCTCGGCGGGCACGAGGTCGGCTACGCCAGCGACGCGGACGTGTTGTTCGTGCACGACCCGCTGCCGGGAGTGGAGGAGAAGGTCGCCACCGACGGCGCGCAGGCGATCGCCAACGAGATGCGCCGGCTGCTCAAGATGCAGGCCTCGGAACCGGCACTGGAGGTGGACGCGGACCTACGGCCCGAGGGCCGGCAGGGCGCGCTGGTCCGCTCGCTGGCCTCGTACGCGGCGTACTACGACCGGTGGTCCAGCCCCTGGGAGGCCCAGGCACTGTTGCGGGCCGAGTTCGTCGCGGGCGACGAGGACCTGGGCGAACGTTTCACCGCGCTGATCGACCCGTTGCGTTACCCGAAAGCTGGTCTGACGGAGGATCACATTCGGGAGATCCGCCGGATAAAGGCGCGTGTGGAGACCGAACGACTACCCCGGGGCGCCGATCCTGCGCTGCACACCAAGCTCGGCCGCGGCGGCCTCGCCGACGTCGAGTGGGTGGCTCAGTTGTTGCAGTTGCGCTACGGCGCGCAGCACCCGGGGCTGCGCACCACCCGCACCCTGCTCACCCTGACCGCGGCCCGTGACGCCGGCCTGCTCGACCCCGGTGACCGCGACGTCCTCGACGGCGCGTGGCGCATGGCGACCCGCATGCGCAACGCGATCATGCTGGTCCGCGGCCGTCCCGCGGACAGTCCGCCCACGGGTGGTCGCGAGCTCTCCTCGATCGCCCGGATCCTGGGCTACTCGCCGGAGGAGTCCGGCCAGTTGCTCGACGACTACCGCCGGACCGCCCGCCATGCGCGCGCCGTCGTGGAGCGGGTCTTCTACGAATGAGCGCCGGCGAATGAGCATCGAGGCATGAGCAACGGGCGGGGACGGCCGTGGCGCAACGGTGAGTTCCGGTCGCTGATCGCCGCCCAGGTCACCAGCGAGATCGGTGACCAGTTCGCCCGTGTCGCCGTCGCCGGCATCGTGCTCGAGCGCTCCGGCAGTGCGCTGTACTCCGCGCTCGCCTTCGTCGTCAGCTACCTGCCCGGCATCGCCGGCGCGCTGCTGCTCGGCCCCCTCGCCGACCGGCTGCCGCGGCGCGCGCTGATGATCGGCTGCGACCTGGCCCGCGCCGCCGTGGTCGCGGTGCTCGCGCTGATGGTGGCCGCCGAGGCGCCGCTGTGGTCGCTGACCGCGATGCTGCTGTTCGCCGAACTGTTCAGCGCCCCGTTCGACGCCGCCCGCTCCGCGCTGGTCCCCGACGTTCTCACCGACCCGGCCGACTTCCACGCCGGGGCCGGCATCTCCCGGACGCTGTACCAGCTGAACCAGACCATCGGTCTGGCCCTGCGGAGGCCTGGTCGCCTACGGCGCCTCGGCCCAGTTCGCGCTCTGGCTCGACGTGGCCAGCTACGGCGTCTCCGCGCTGATCCTGGTCGCCGGGGTCCGGCACCGGCCGGCGGCCCTGGCCGACGCCCCCTTCGGCCGCGACGTCATGGTCGCGGTCCGGCTGGTGTCGGCCGATCCGGTGCGCCGGGTGTTCATCTTCCTGGGGTGGGCCGCCGGTGGTGTGCTGATCGCCCCGGAGGCGGTCGCGCTGGCCTATGCCCTCGAGCACGACAACGAACGTATGGGCGGGGCGTTGATCGCCGCATTGCCCGCGGGCGCAGCGCTCGGCGCCTGGGTGATCGCCCGCTACCCCCCGGCGGTCGCGGTCCGCGCCGTTCGTCCGTTGCTCGCCGCCGGATGCCTGCCGTTGCTGCTCACCGGATTCAACCTCGGCGTCTATCCGACGATGGCGCTGTGGTTCGTCGCCGGCGTGTGCCAGGCCTTCCTGCTGCCGATCATGGTGGTGGTCACCCTGGTCACCCCACCCGAACGCCGCGGCGCGGTCGGTGGCCTGGCCGCGGCCGGCTTCAACGCCGCCGTGGCGCTGTCCTTCGTGCTGGCCGGCTGGGCCGCCGACGTGTTCACCCCCGCCGACGCCGTGTTCGCGGCCGGCACGCTGGGGCTGTTCGTCCTGCTCGCGGCCCATCTGAGCTGGCCGTCGGAGCAACTCGACGCCGTTCTGGGAGAGGCCAGGACTCAGCAACACACCTGACATGCCGATGCAACCTGGTGTGGTTAGCGTCGCGCAGATGACGGACGCCGCTACGAGGTCCGCGGCCGGGCCGCCGCATCCCCGGGGCCACAGATCATCGTGCTGTTCGGCGCGACCGGAGACCTGGCCCGGCGCAAGCTCCTGCCCGGCCTGCTGCGGCTGTGCCAGGCCGGGCTGGTGCCGGACTGCCGGATCGTCGGCACCTCGCTGGACCCGCTCGACGACGAGGAGTTCCGCGCGCTTCGCCCGGGCGGCCTGCCAGGAGTTCTCCGCGCGTCCGCTCTCCGACGCCGCCTGGGAGGCCTTCGCGTCCCGGCTGAGCTACGTCCCGCAGCAACGCGGCGCGGAGGGCCTGGCCGAGGTCGTCGGCCGGGCCGAGGACGCGCTCGGTGGGCAGCCCGAGCGGCTGCACTACCTGAGCATCCCGCCGTCCGCGGCCGGCCCTGGTGGTGCGCACCCTGGCCGACGCCAAGCTGGTCGAGCGGGCCCGGATCATCCTGGAGAAGCCGTTCGGTACTGACGTCGCTTCGGCCCGCGCCCTGAACGCGACCCTGCACGAGACCTTCGCCGAGGAGCAGATCTTCCGGATCGACCACTTCCTCGGCAAGGAGGCCGCGCAGAACATCCTCGCCTTCCGGTTCGCCAACGGCCTGTTCGAGCCGATCTGGAACCGCAACCACATCGACCACGTCCAGATCGACGTTCCGGAGACGCTCGGCTGCGACGCGCGCGCCGCGTTCTACGAGGGCGTCGGCGCTTACCGGGACATGGTCGTCACCCACCTGCTGCAGGTGCTCGCCTTCATGGCGATGGAGCCGCCGGTCGCGCTCGAGCCCGCGTCGATCAGCGAGGAGAAGAACAAGGTCTTCCGCTCGATGCGCCCGATCGAGCCCGCGCACGTGGTCCGCGGGCAGTACGGCGGTTACCGCGACGAGCCCGGGGTCTCCCCGAGTCGGAGACCGAGACCTTCGTCGCGCTGCGGGTCGAGATCGACAACTGGCGCTGGGCCGGCGTCCCGTTCTACCTGCGGACCGGCAAGCGGATGGCCGAGGGCGCCCGCATCATCTCGATCGCGTTCCGCGAGCCGCCGAAGTCGATGTTCCCGCCGGGCTCCGGGGTCGGGGCGCAGGGCCCGGACCACCTCACCTTCGACCTCGCCGACGCTTCCAAGCTCTCGCTGTCCTTCTACGGCAAGCGGCCCGGACCGGGAATGCGGCTGGAGAAGCTGTCCATGCAGTTCGCGATGAGCGACACCGACGCGCGCCGGCGACGTGCTCAGAGGCCTACGAGCGCCTGATCCACGACGCGATGTGCGGCGACCACACGCTGTTCACCACCGCCGACGGCATCGAGCGGCTGTGGGAGGTCTCCGCCCCGCTGCTCGAGAACCCGCCGCCGGTGCGCCCGTACCCGCCGGGCAGCTACGGCCCGAACGCGATCCACCAGCTGATCGCCCCGAACGCCTGGCGCCTGCCCTTCGAACGCGGCTGGCGCGCCCAGCAGCCCTGACGCCGCGTCACTACTCCCAACTTGGGGCGTGTCTTGGCCCCATCGCGGCGCTTCATGGGGCGGAAAAGCGCCCCAGGGTGCGGTGTGTCAGGTGCGGTCGAGATAGGCGATCACGGCGAGGACGCGACGGTTGTCGTCGTCGACTGGGCGGCAGGTCGAGCTTGGTGAAGATGTTCGTCGGTGTGCTTGGCGACCGCGCGTTCGGTGACGACGAGCGTGGCCGCGATCGCGGCGTTCGAGCGGCCCTCGGCCATCAGGCCGAGCACCTCGTGCTCGCGGGGGGTCAGCTCGTCGAGCGGCGTGCGGACCGACGGGCGGGCCAGCAGGGCGGCGATCACCTGCGGGTCCATCGCGGTGCCGCCCTCGGCGACCCGCCTCACCGCGTCGATGAACTGGTCCGCGTCCAGGACCCGGTCCTTGAGCAGGTAGCCGATGCCGCCGTTGCCGTCGGCGAGCAGCTCGCGGGCGTAGAGCTGCTCGACGTGCTGGGAGAGCACCAGGATCGGCAGGCCCGGGCATCTCCCGGCGGGCACCGAGCGCCGCCTGCAGCCCCTCGTCGGTGCAGCGTCGGTGGCAGCCGGACGTCGACGACGGCGACGTCGGGTTTCTCCTCGCGCAGCGCGGCCACCAGGTCGGGGCCGTTGTCGACGGCGGCGGCGATGGTGAACCCGTAGGCCTCGAGCAGGCGGATCAGGCCGTCGCGGAGGAGGAAGAGGTCCTCGGCGAGTACCACCCGCACCCGGGCAGCCTAGTCATTTGGGTGCGGCGGGGATCTCCATCGTGACCAGGGTCGGGCCGCCGGGTGGGCTGGACACCGTGACCTTGCCGTCGAAGGTGGCGAGCCGCCGGCTGATGCCGGTCAGGCCGCTGCCGCGGGTCGGATCCGCTCCGCCGCGGCCGTCGTCGCCGATGGTCACCCGCAGGAGCAGACCCGTCGTGCCGCAGGTCGACCCAGATCCGCGTCGCCTGGGCGTGCTTGACCGCGTTGGTCAGTGTCTCGGAGACCGCGAAGTACGCCGCGGACTCGACCGGGTCGGCGAGGCGCTGCGGGCAGGTTCACCGTCACGTCGGTCGTGCACCGGGCACGCCAGCGCGAGGGCGCGGACGGCGTCGCCCAGGCCGCGCTCGGCCAGTACCGGCGGCAGGATGCCGCGGACGAGGTCGCGCAGCTCGTTCAGCGCGGTGACCGAGGCGGTGCGCGCCTCGACGATCATCGCCTTGGCGCGCTGCGCGGGTCGGAGTCCATCAGGTGCTCGGCCGCGCCCAGGCTCATGCCCATCGCGACCAGCCGGGCCTGCGCCCCGTCGTGCAGGTCGCGCTCGATGCGGCGCAGCTCGGCGGCGGAGGTGTCCACGGCCTCGGTGCGCGTGACGGTCAGGGCCTCGACCCGCCGTTGCAGCGCTGCCTCCTTGGTGGGGCGCAGCAGTGCCTTGTCGACGATCGCGTGGCCGTGCAGAACCCCGCGGCTGATGGCGATCCCGATGATGACGAACACGGTGCCGAGCACGCCGGCGCCGTAGGCGGTCTCCCAGCTGGTGACGTGGATGAAGCCGTACCACTCACCGCCGCTGTTGTCGTAGATCGGCTTCCAGACCCCGCAGGCCAGGACCCACCCGTAGATGCCCTGGGAGACGAACCCGAGGGGGATCAGCGCGAGCAAGAAACCGAACGACGCCATCCAGAGCAGCCACACCATGTCCCGGTAGGTGGCCGGATCGCCGAGCAGGTGCCCGACCCGGGAGAACGCTCCGGCCGGGCTGTAGCTGAACTTGGGCATCGGCTTGTACGGCACCGCGACGGGCCGGCCGAACCAGTCCCGGCACAGCCGCCGGTGCAGGTTGGCGAAGGCGCGGGTGGCCTGAATCCCGAGGGGCGCCATGTAGGCGCCGACGCCGAGCATGGTCAGCGGAATCCACACGACGGTCCAGATGAACAGGGCCAGTGCCACCGGGATGCCCATCAGGGCCAGCGCGAAGCCCTGCGCCAACCCGAGCAGGCCGCGCCGGAAGCGCCCCATGGGAGCCTCCAGCTCGTCCGGCGCAGGCTCGGCCGGCCGCAGGTCCTGTTCCGTCATGGGTCCAGCATCGCCGGTCGGCCCGGTCCGTACACGGGTGCGGGCACCCGAAACCAGGGGTGTACCTAGCTACACCTCCGGCCGGGACCTTGCTCCCGGCAATACGGGTGGTGGACGGCTGGGGGCTCCGCGGCGATTTCCCGAGTCTGGATGACGACAGAAGTGAGCGGTCGTCAGGAGGAAGACATGAACGCGCGAACTCACGGGGGAGTGGCGGCCCGGCTGGGTGGGTGGAGTGCCCAGCACCGCAAGTCGGCCATCGCCGGCTGGCTGCTGTTCGTGGTGCTGGCCACCGTCCTGGGCGGGATGATCGGCCAGAAGGAACTCGCCGATCACGAGATCGGCGCCGGCGACTCGGCCCGGGCGGACACGATCATGGCCGAGGCCGGGATCGAGAACCCGGCCGAGGAACTGGTGCTGCTGCACAGCGCCGAGCCGAACGGCTGGCGTGGTGCGGCCGAGGACCTGACCGCCAAGCTGCAGAACCTGGAAGCCGTCGCCACGATCGACGAGACCCTCGTCTCCGCCGACGAGCGGGACGGACTGGTGCGCTTCGACCTGGCCGGGGAGTACGACGAGGCGGTCAAGGAGGAGAACGCCAAACCCGTGCTCGACGCCGTGGCCGCGGTCACCGCCGCCCACTCCGAGGTGGCGGTCCACCAGGTCGGGGACGCGACGGTGGAGAGCTGGTTCACCGAGGTCATCGCCAAGGACTTTCAGCGGGCCGAATGGACCGCGGTGCCGCTGGCGCTGGGCATTCTGCTCGTCGCCTTCGGGGCGCTGGTCGCGGCCGTCATCCCGGTGCTGCTCGCGGTCACGGCGTTCATCGCCGCGCTCGGCCTGCTCGCCTTCGTCAGCCAGCTGGTGCCGGTGGACGAGTCCACGGCGTCGGTGATGCTGCTGATGGGTCTGGCGGTCGGCGTCGACTACGCGATGTTCTACCTGCGCCGCGAGCGTGAGGAGCGGGCCAACGGCCGCGACCCCGAGACGCGCGCTGGCGATCGCCGCGCAGACCTCGGGCCACTCGGTGCTGGTCTCCGGCCTCACCGTGATGGCAGCCATGTCCGGGATGTTCCTGACCGGGATGTCGCTGTTCGAGGGCTTCGCGGCCGCGACCATCACCGTGGTCTTCGTCGCGATGCTCGGTTCGGTCACGGTGCTGCCGGCCGTGCTCTCGCTGCTGGGCGATCGCGTCGAGAAGGGCCGCCCGGCTGCTTGGGTCCGCAAGGGCCTGCGCCGTCCGGCGCGCGTTCCGAGCGGCCGTGGTGGCCGTTGGGTCGCCACCGTGCTCAAGCCGGTCACCACCCGGCCGAAGACGGCCGTCGCCCTCGGCGCCGGGGCGCTCGTGCTGATGGCCCTGCCGGCCGTGTCGATGAACACCGAGCAGCTCGACGTCGAGCAGCAGGCACCGGGTACTCCGATCGCGGTGGCGTACACCAAGCTCACCGAGGCCTTCCCGACCGGACCGTTGCCGGCCCAGGTCGTGGTCAAGGTGAACAACACCGCCGACCCACGGGTGGACCAGGCCCTGGCCGCTTTCGGTGACAAGGTCGCGGCATCGGATTCCTTCGGTGCGCCGGTGCAGGTGACGACCCATCAGGACGCGGGCGTCATCACCATCGACGTGCCGCTGGCCGGCGACGGCGCGAACGACACCTCGAAGGTCGCGCTGAAGGAGTTGCGGGACGAGGTCGTTCCGCAGACGCTCGGGGCGGCCGAGCTCGGGGAGGGCTCGCAGGCCTTCGTCAGCGGGATGCTCGCCGAGAGCGTGGACTTCGACCACCAGCTCCACCAGGGGCTGATTCCGGTGCTCGGAATGCTCGGCCTGATCACGTTTTTGGTGATGGGCTTCGCCTTCCGGTCCTGGGTCATCGGTGCCACCTCGCTCGTGCTCAACCTGCTCTCGGTGGGTGCTGCGTTCGGGGTCATGACGGCGGTGTTCCAGCACGGCTGGGGCGCGGGGCTGTTCGGGACCGAGGGCGTCGGGGCGATCGAGGCGTGGATCCCGATGTTCACCCTGGTGATCCTGTTCGGGCTCTCGACGGACTATCACGTCTTCGTCGTCTCGCGGATCCGTGAGGCGGTCGAGGACGGGATGGACACCACCTCGGCGGTGCGCCACGGCATCAGCCGCACGGCCGGGGTCGTCACCAGCGCGGCGGCGATCATGGTCGCGGTGTTTGCGGTCTTCGCGACGCTGTCGATGATGGACTTCAAGCAGATGGGTGTCGGACTGGCGGCCGCGGTCGCGATCGACGCGACGCTCATCCGCATCGTCCTGCTGCCGGCCGCGATGGTCCTACTGGGCGACCGGAACTGGGGCAAGCGGGGTCGTCCTCTCCCGGCTCCGCGGACCGAGGTCGTCGATCCCGTCTACGGCCACCCGGTGTCGATCCGCAGCTGACAGCAGAAGGCCCCGCAAGAGATGACATCTCTTGCGGGGCCTCCTCGCGTGCTCGTGTCCTACACGGCTGCGCCGTCGACGATCTTGCGGTCGCCCAGCGCGGCGTCGAGATCGATATCGGTGTAGGCGAAGCGGGCCAGCGCCGGGCAGGCGGTATCGCCCTTACCGGGAGCGTTGCCCATCCACAGCGTGATCGTCACCGACGTCTTGGTCTCGACGACGTCGATGTGGTCGAGGACGTCGCACGGTTCCACGCCGGAGGTGAAGTTGATCCGCAGGGTGTCCGCGGCGATCTTCCCTGCGTCGGTGAAGCTGACCTTGCGCAGGTTCTCCTGGCCGGCCTTCGGGGTCAGTTCGATGGCCGGGGCGTCGCCGCGGATCTTGCCCGCGGGAGCGTCAGAACCGCCGCTGGTCGCGCCGTCGTCGACCATGCCCGGCCCGTCCTGGGTGCCGGAGGTCGCGTCGGGGGAGCCGTCCTTGAAGTCACGGCCGTCCACGTCCTCGGTGAGGTCGACCTCGACCTGCTTGAGCTGGGCGACCTCGATGCAGACCGCGTCGGGCTTGTTCGGGTCCGAGCCGGAGAACAGGCTGATCGTGATCGCCTTGTCGCCGTACTTCACCTTCACCGAGTCCAGGACGTAGCACGGCTCGACGCCGCCGTAGAACGTCACCAGCACCTTGCGCTCGCTGAGCGCCTCGGCCTTCTCCCAGTTCGTCGGGTGGACGTCCTTCATTCCCGCGCGCGGCTTGACCATTTCCGCCGTCGGCTCCTCGGGGGTGTCCGAACCCGGCGCGGCGTCCCCCAGCGGGGTGTCCATGTTCCCGGCGTCCTCCGACCCGGCCAGGCTCGTGCCGCCCGCCGCGTCGTCGGCGCCCGAGGTCGCCTCGGTCACCTTGTCGTCGTCCCCACCGCATCCGCCGAGCACCAGCAGCAAGCTGGCACCGGCTGCCGCGACCATCCGCTTCATCGAGGTCCCCTCCAGTTCGAGCGCGCGTCCATCCTGACGCTTTCGCCTCTCTGGCACGAAGACGTCACCGGGCAGTGTTTCGTTCACCCCCGACACCCATCCGTGATCTCGATCCGGGCGTACCGGGCCGAACCCGGTCAAGCCGTACTGGACTTCCCGGTGAGGGAGTCCAGCATCGCCACCAGGTCGCTCTCGATGCGTTCCTTCTCCAGGCCCAGTCCGGACAGCACGCCGGTGCCGTTCTCGCTCTCCAGCAGCGCCAGCAGCATGTGCTCGGTGCCGATGTAGTTGTGGCCGAGGCGCAGGGCCTCGCGGAAGGTCAGCTCGAGCGCCTTCTTGGCCTCGGAATCGAACGGGACCAGCTCCGGGTTGGGGTCCACGACCGGCGGGAGGACCGCGGTGGCCGCGGCCCGGACGGCCTCTGAGTCGGCGCCGTAGACCTTCATGGCCATCATCGCCAGGCTCTCCGGCTCCGACAGCAGCCCGAGCACCAGGTGCGCGGTCGTGATCTCGGCGTTCTTCGCCGTGCGCGCCTCGTTCTGCGCGGACACCACGACGTTGCGGGCGCGCGGGGTGAACTTGGCGAACCCGGCATTGGGGTCCATGTCCGACGGGGAGTTCGGCTCCTTGGGCACGAACCGCTTCTGGACGGCCTGCTTGGAGACCCCCATCGCGTCCCCGATCTGGGTCCAGGACGCGCCGGAGCGGCGGGCCTGGTCCACGAAGTGCCCGATCAGGTGATCAGCCGTCTCGTTGAGGGTCTGGGCCGCCAGAACCGCGTCGGTGAGCTGTTCGAGGGGTTCGGAGTGGGCCGTCTTGATCGCGTCGATGAGCTCGTCGAGGCGGACGGGCGGATTCAGCTTGGTCGGCTTCGTCATGCCATCCACCGTGCCTGAGGAAGTTCAAAACGTCAACTTCAGGTTGACGAAAAAAAGGGGACCCCCACCGTTGCTGCAGCTCCAAGAGTGTCGGTGGCGGGGAGTTAGGTGCCTGCCCCAGTGCGCGAGATGGCCTCCAGGCCCGAGTGATCACCTGGGATCCAGCGAGTCAGGAGTTCGATGCGGAATTGGGGGAGTGGGCGCCGCAATATTGCTGACGCCGCGGATGCCGGCAGCGCGAGCGATCAGCGAACGATGGTGATCCGGTCGTGGGGCTGCAGGTACGACATCAGCAGCCGCAGCTTCGGCTTGCCGATGCTGACGCAGCCCGCGGTCGCGCCCTTGCCGCTGTTCACGTGCAGGAAGATCCCGGAGCCGCGCTTGGCGACCTGGCGGTCGGGGGCCCGGTTGAAGTTGATGACGACCGAGTGGGCGTACTGCTTGCCGTAGTCCATCAACCGCTCGGAGCCGTCGATGCCCTCGGTGGTGCGCTTGAAGCCGCCCTGGCTCTCGTGCCGCAGCGAGTTGTAGTGCTTGGAGTTGTTGTCCTGCACCCACCAGTCGCCGGCCACCACTTGGTGGTACCGCAGCAGCGTGCCCGGGTTCGGCTTGATTCCGAACCCCTCGCTCATCGTGTAGGTGCCGGTCGGCGTGGTCAGCGTGCCCTGGCGTCGGGTCCGGCCGTCGGCGAAGCCGTTGTGACCGACCCAGGCCGGCGTGGAGAAGACCTGGACGAACGCGCACGGCTGGTCGTTGCGGACCCACAGCGAGAGCTGCGCGCGCTTGCCGCCGGTGCCGTCGACGATCGTGCGGGTGCGCTCGGACGCGCGGACCTTCACGCTCACGCCGCTGAGGGTGATCCGGCAGGTCTCCCAGGCCGTGCTCCCGGTGCGCCGGCGCGGCCGCGACGGGGTGCGCGGGCGTGACCGAGGCAAGCACGAGCAGCGAGACCGCTGCTGCCATCCATCGCCGCATGCGAAGCGATTGTCGCAACTTCAGGACGCGATCGTGATGCGGTCGCCGGGCCGCAGGTAGGACAGCAGCGTGCGCAGGTTCTTCTTGGTGATCGACACGCAGCCCGCGGTCGCGCCCTTGCCGTTCACGTGCAGGAAGATCCCGGACCCGCGGCCGATCGACCTTGCGGTCGGGCGCGCGGTTGAAGTTGATCACCACCGCGTGGGCGTACTGCGTGGTGTAGTCGAGCAGGCGCTCGGAGCCGTTCGACCCGGCCGTGGTCGCCAGGAATCCGCCGAGGCCCGAGTTGCGCAGCGAGTTGTAGAACAGCGAGTTCTGGTCCTGGACCCAGAAGTCGCCGGACTTGACCCGGTGGTAGGGCATCGCCGTAGCCGGGCGCGGGCTGTTCCCGAAGGTCTCGGTCATTGAGTACGTGCCGGACGGCGTGGTGCCGCTACCCTGACGCCGCGTCAGACCGTTGCTGATCCCGTTGTAACCCGACCCGGCTGTCGACCCGCAGCACCCGCTTGAACGTGCAGGCGCTGTCGGTGCGGACGATAGAAGCCGAGGACCGCCCACGACCCCCCGGTGCCGTTGACGACGGTGCGGGTCCGCTCGGCCCTGTCCACCGTGGTGGTCACGCCGCCCAGCGTGACGTTGCAGGTCTGCCAGAGGGCGCTGGAGGTCGGGAGCGTCGCCGCGCCGGCCCCGGCCACCAGGCCCGTGGTCACCAGGGCGCCGGCGGCCAACGTGGCCGCCGCGGTCGCGCTCGCGAGCAGGCGACACGTAAGTCGCCGCGGCGCGGTCCCCTGTTCCACCCGGTGCCTCCGGTCACCTCGACTCCGGAGACTCTCCGAAACTTAGGGGACCCTAACCTGGATCTCGGGTGAACGCGAGACGTCGTCGGGGTGAGTCTTGTCGCCCCGCAGCAGGGCCAGGGCCGCCGCCGGGAACAGCAGCACGGAGAGCAGGCCGGCGCAGCTCAGCGCGGCGGCGGTGACCGGGTCCATCCGGCCGGTGAGCACGCCGATCTGCGTCGCCGTCACGATGAACGGCAGGGAGGTGGCCTGGAGCAGGCCCGCGGCCATCGCTCCCCGCCGCCCGATCTGGCGCGCGAACAGTAAGGCCGGGACACCTCGCACGACCAGCAGGGCGAGCAGCAACAACGGGACCCGGGCCATCGCGGCCGGGTCGTCGAGCAGGCCCCGCAGGTCCAGTCGCATCCCGCTGGCGACGAAGAAGACCGGGATGACGAATCCGTAACCGATCGCATCCAGCTTGGTGCGCAGCTGTGGATGCGAGGCAGTGTCCTTGTCGATCACGGCGACCACGGCGCCAGCCAGGAAGGCTCCCAGGATGCTTTCCAGACCGAACTCCTCTGCGAGCGCGACGAAGGCGATCAGCAGCACAACGACGGCCCGGACCCGGATCTCGGCGGTGGTGTCCTGCAGCCGGGTGAGCAGGTCACCCAGGCGCATCGAGCGGCCGGTTACCGACAGTGCGACCGCGGTGGCCGCTACCAGGGCGGCGAAGGCGCCGAGGAGAACGATGCGCTGGCCGGGGGATCCGTCCGAACCGGAGAACAGCAACGCCAGCAGGATGATCGCGGCGAAGTCCGCGACCGAGGCGGCGGCAATCGTGAGCTGACCGGTCGGCGCGTTCGCCTGACCGGCGTCCTTGAGTACCGGCACGACCAGGCCGAGCGAGGTCGCGGACAACGCGAGCGCGACCAGGCCCACGCTGGCGGTCCAGTCTGCCGCGACCGCGCCCGCACCGACGCCGACCCCGAGGAGCAGCGTGATTCCGTACCCGGCCAGCGCCAGCCGCAGTGTCCGGCCGCGCAAGGCGTGTGGGTCGAGCTCGAGACCGGCTAGGAACAGCAGGAACGCCAGGCCGATGACCGCGACGACGGCCACGACGGTGTCGACCTCGATGAGGTCGAATCCGGACGGTCCCAGCGCGACGCCGCCGAGGATTTCCAGCACCGCCGCGGGGATCCGCAGCCGCGGCACGCAGCCCAGCAGCGCCGGCGCCGCGAGTGCGACGGCGGCGACGACGAGCAGGTTGGTGAACTCGATCTCCGGGGGCACCGCTACACCAGCTCGGCGTCCTGCTCGACGCACAGCAGCGCAGGCCCCTCGGCGGCGAACAGCGCGCGCATGCCGGCGTCGAGGTCCTCGGCCCGGTCCACCCGGATCCCGGTCGCGCCGCACAGGCGCGCGTACTCGGCCCAGTCCGGGTTGTGCAGCGAGGTCTGCCAGACCGGGTAGTCCGCGCCCAGCTGCTCCTTGCTGATCTTGCCGAGCGCGTTGTTGTTGACCAGCACGTGCTTGATGGGGATCCCGTACTTCACGGCGGTCGTGATCTCCATCGGGTATTGGCCGAACCCGCCGTCGCCGGTGACCGCGACGATCGGCCGGCCCGGGGCGGCCGCCCAGGCCCCCATGGCGGCCGGGTAGCCGAAGCCGATCGAGCCGAGGTAGCCCGACATCAGCACCGGCTGCCCGGCGGACTCGAAGTAGCGGCCGAAGGAGTAGGCGTGGTTACCGACGTCGACGGCGATCACCGCGTCGGCCGGGCAGTGCTCGGACAGGGAAGCCATGATCGCCGCGGCGGGCAGGCCCCGGCCGCGGTCGTCCGCGGTGCGGCGGGCCTTCTCGGCCCGCCAGATCTCCCACCGGGCGGCGACGTCGCCGCGCTGGTCGACGGTGTCCACGGCGCCCAGCGCGTCGGTCAGATCGGCCAACGCGACCGCGGCGTCTCCGAGCAGGTGGGCGGTGACCGCGTCGAAACGCCCGACCGCGGTGTGGTCGTCGTCGATCTGCAGGATCGGTTTGTAGGGCGCGATGCCGGTGTGGTTGGCGAAGCTCGCGCCGACCACGATCAGCAGATCCGACTCGTTCATCAGCCAGCTGGCCACCGGCGTGCCGCTGCGGCCGAGCACGCCCGCGCCGAGCGGATGGGTGTCGGGCACCAGACCCTTGGCCTTGAAGGTGGTCAGCACCGGTGCGTCCAGGCGGGCGGCGAGCGCGAGGAGCTCCGCCTGGCCCACCCGCGCGCCGTGGCCGGCGATGAACACCGGGCGCCGGGCATTGCCGATCAGCTTCGCTGCGGCGGCCACATCGTCCGCCGCCGGACGGATCTGACGGCGCGACAGGCGCCCGGCGGGCCGCGCGGCCGGCGCGTCGGTCGGGTGTACCTGGACCTCGTCGGGCAGTACCAGGTGGGCAACGCTGCGGTGGTCGATCGCGTGCTTGACCGCGAGCGCGGCGAGTTCCGCGTGGTTGCTGGTGGTGTGCACGGTCGTCGTCGAGACCGCGACGTCGGCGAAGACCGCGGACAGGTCGAGGTCCTGGAACGCGCCCCGGCCCAGCACAGAGGACGGGACCTGGCCGGAGATGGCGACCACGGGCGCGCCGTCCAGCTTGGCGTCGTAGAGCCCGGTCAGGAGGTTGGTGGAGCCCGGCCCGGCGATCGCGAAGCAGGCCGCCGGACGGCCCGTCAGTTTCCCGTAGGCGCTCGCCGCGAACGCGGCCGCGCCTTCGTGGCGGATGCCGATGAAGGTGAGTTCACCGCGCTCCTCGGCCCGCCGCAGGGCGTCGGCGAACCCGAGGTTGGAATGACCGACCATGCCGAAGACGTGGCTGATCCCGAAGGCGACCAGGGTGTCCACCAGCACGTCGGCGACGGTGCGCGGCGCCGGCGTCGGGTCCGGCAGGTCGACGTAGACGCCGTCGGCGCGCTCCTCGACCGGATAGGTGGGGACGCCGTCGCTGAACCCGGCCGGGGGACGGCCGGTGACCGGGTCGTAGTCGTAGCCGTGCCAGGGGCAGCGCAGCAGGCCCTTCTCGATCGAGCCCTCGCCGAGCGGCCCGCCCTGGTGGGGGCAGCGGTTCTCCAGGGCACCGAACCGCGCGCCGCAGCGGCTGAGCGCGACGGGGCGGCCGTCGACGAGCGCAGTGCGGACCCGGCCGTCCGCGGGCAGGTCGGTGTCGGCGACGCGGTGCCAGGTCATAGGAGTTCCCTTCAGCCGGCAGCCAGGGCGCGGCCCTGGGCCAGGAAGTGGTCCAAGGCGTCGCCCGGCAGGGCCCGCAACGGGCGCGCCGCGCCGAAGGGGGCGTTCCAGAACTCGCCGGTGCGCGGCGTCCACGGCCCGACGTAGGCGTACGGCTCGCCGACATAGGCGTCGCCGCACGAGATGCCGTAGTTCACCTCGTCGAGTTGGATCCCCAGGTCGAAGTGCTCGGGCCAGAGCACCGGCGTATCGCCGGGAGCCAGGCGGCGCAGCGCGGCGTCTCCCCGGCGCAGGGCCGCGAACAGAGCTGACGCCTCCTCAGCGTCCACCTGCAGCGCTTCGTCGAGGGTAACGTCGGTGTAGTCCTTGTACAGGCCGACCGCCGGGCCGGCTTCGATCCCGGCCGCCGCCGCCAGGTCGGCGCATGTGCTCCCGTGCAGCTTCAGGCTCGCTGCGTCGGTGACCAGTGCGGTCGCGGTGAGGGTCAGACCCGGCAGCGCCACGGTCGTGACCCCGTCGGCGGTGACCCTCAGCCGGATGGTTCCGCTCGCGCGGTACTGCGGACCGGCCATCACGTGCTCGGCCACTCCGTGAAGAGAACGACGGGTCGCCGCGGCGCTGGGGGACATGGGCCGAGCATTGCCGCGCCGGGGGCGGGACCACAAGGCCCGGTACGGGGACGACAGACGGCCGTAAGACCCGTCGCGTAGCGTCGCCGCCATGGGTGAGCAGATCAGCAGGTTCGGTCACAGGGAGTTCGACGAGTTCCCCGAGGACGTCCGGGAGCGGCTGGCGCCGATCGTCGAGAAGTCCGGGTTCGTGCCCAACGTGTTCAAGGCGCTGGCCCGCCGGCCGCGCGAGCTCCGCGCGTTCATGGACTACCACGACGCGCTGATGGACTCCGACGACGGCCTCTCACGCGCCGAGCGGGAGCTGATCGTGGTCGCGACGTCGGCGGCCAACAACTGCACCTATTGCGTGGTGAGCCACGGCGCGATTCTGCGGATCCGGGCCAAGGACCCGCAGATCGCGGACCGGGTCGCGGCCAACCCCTACACCGTGGCCCTGAACCCGCGGGAGCGCGCCATCGTCCACCTGGCCCTGATCGTGGCCACCGCCTCGGACCAGCTCACCGAGGACGACCTCGACGAGGCGCGGTCCGCCGGGCTGACCGAGGACGAGATCTGGGACATCGGGGCGATCACCGCGCTGTTCGCGATGTCCAACCGGCTGGCGCACCTGGGCGCGATCGACCCCAACCCGGAGTTCTTCACCCTCGGCCGCCTGCCGCGCTGATCGGCCCGCTCGGCGTTCCCCCACGCGCACTCCCGTCCGGCCCGACGTAAGGTCGTCGCCGTGGATTCCTCGGTTCTGCGCGCAGCGGTGCGCGACGCGTTCAAGGTCATCGGCCAGACCACCCCGGAGTGGACCGACCCCAGGCCCGACGGCGAGGCGCCGTCGGAGGCTGACTTCGAGACCTGCGAGGACCCGGGCAAGTTCCGGATCATCGCGGCTCGTGCCGAGTCCTGGGTCCGTGCGCTCACCCAGACCGGCCTGGCCGAGGCCGAGACCCTGGAGGGCTCGGACGACCTGTGGCAGGAGGTCCCCGAGACCGGCCCCGCCATCCGGGTGATCCGGCTGCGGCCCAAGCGCGACAGCGCCGTCCCCATGCTGTTCGGATTCTGCTGGCTGCACGACGAACCGGAGGCCCGGATTGTCGTCGGAGCCGGCGAGCCCGCCGCGATCGTCGCCATCTCACCGCAGTGCGAGTGCGATGCCTGCGACGTCGGCTCCAAGCTGCTGCTGGACGACTTCGACGACGCGGTGCTGAACGTCGTCACCGGCCAGCTGGTGCACGTCACCGCGGAGCGCTTCACGGCGCAGACCTCGCTGCAGGGCCCGATCATCGCCGGCGAGCTGTCCGGGATGACCACCAAGTCGATGGAACAACTGTTCGCGGACGCCCGCGCCGGCACCTCGAAGTACCCGGTGGTCTACGGCTCCCGCTGGTGGGTGTGAGTCAGTCCGTCAGGTGCGTTCAGTCCGTCAGGAAGGTCCCGAACGCGGTGGCAAGTTCGGGCCGCGTGACCGCGCCCATGTGGGTGCCCGGAATCGGCACGAAGTAGCCCTCGCCCAGGGCGTCGGCCAGCCCCGGGCCGGACCCGTTGTCGTCCTCGTCGCCCAGCACCACCGCGGTCGGCACCGCGATGGCGGCGAGGTCTCCCCGGCTGGTGTCGACCTGGGTGTCGAGGACGTGGATCAGCGCCTGGGGGTCGCCGCCCGTGGTGCGCAGGAACGCCTGGGTCATGAACTCCGGCGTGCCGCGCTCGAAGGTGTCCGTGGCCGTGAGCACGTCCACGAAGTGCTGGCGGTTGCGCAGCGGTCCGAGGATGCCCTCCAGGCCCATGCCGGCCAGGATCGCGCGGCGGGGACGGGCACCGCGCACCAGCATCCGGGTCACGGTCCGCGCCCCGAGGGAGTACCCACCCAGGTCGTAGTCGGCCAGGCCCTGATCGCTCAGCCCGAGGTGCTCGAGCAGAGCTTCGCCGTCCTCGGCCAGCACGTCGCGGGGATAGGCGGCGGCATCGTGCGGCTTGGCGCTGTCCCCGTGCGCCCGCAGGTCCGGCATGACCACGCGGAACCCGCGGCCGGCGAGCGCGGCGGCCGTACCGTATTTGAGCCAGTTGATGGTCCCGCTGGAGAAGAACCCGTGGATCAGGACCACCGTCCGGCCCTCGCCCACCTCCCGGTAGGCCAGCTCGACGCCGTCACGGCCCTTGAAGTGCTGCACCGGGAGCTCCACGTGCCCATTGTCCCCGGCGGCTCAGCTTCTTGACTGCACGCCCCAGAGCAGCGCGACGTGTGAGGCGTCGGTGCCGCAGCAGCCGCCGAGGGTGGTGATCGACGGCAGTGCCTTGAGCAGTGCGGCGGTTGAGGACTGCAGCAGCGGGCGGTCGCCTTCGTCGAGGACCTCCATGGCGTCCAGTTCCTCATGGGTCATGGTGGACGCGTTGGGCCGGAACACCCGGATCCGCTCCCGCCAGGCCCCGTCGTCCAGGCCGGGGGTGACGTGGGTCGGGTGCGCGCAGTTCACCCCGTACCAGTCCGGCGCGGCGGCCGCGTCCACCGCGGCGATCGCGGCGCCCAGGGGAGTGCCGTCGGGCAGGCGGCCGTCGGTCTCGACGGTGAACGAGACGCCGACAGGAACGCCCGCCGCCCGGGCCGCGCGGACCACGCCGATCGCTTCGGCCGGTCCGGTGAGGGTCATCGCGTGCACGACGTCGACGCCGGCCGCGGCGAACGAGGAGATCTGCGCCGCGTGGTACTCCGCGGCCTCGGCTGCGGTCCCGCCCGCGTGGACGTAGCCGTCGCCCCGCGGGCCGATGGCGCCGCTGACCTGCAGCCGCGGCGCCTGCGAGGCCAGGCGCCGGACGAGCTCGACCGACGCCTGGTTGACCCGGTCCAGCGCCGCCGCGTCGTACCCGAGTTTGGCCGCCCAGTCCGGGTTGGCGCGCCAGGTCGGGGTCTCCAGGACTGCACCGGCGTCGGCCGCCGCGGCGATCGCGGCGTACTCGGCGTAGTAGCGCTCCAACAGCTTGGCGCCGTCGGAATCCTCAACGAGGGGGAACGCCGCGAACTCCGGCAGGTCGACCCCGTGGTGGAACAGCAGGTCGGTCTCCAGCCCGCCGTCGGTCACCCATTGCAACATCGTGGCCTCCGCACAATCAGGTCGAACCAGACTGATTGGTCTGATTCAACCAGACTGATCAGTCTGGTTCAATGGGGTTATGCCCCGGGATGGAACGGCGACGAAGGTGCGCATCCTCGATGCCGCCGAGAAGCTCTTCGAGAGCAACGGCTTCGCGGCGACGTCCGTCGATCAGATCATCGATGCCTCGGGCACCTCCAAAGGCGCGTTCTTCCACCACTTCGAGAGCAAGCGCGCGCTCTCCCGCGCCCTCGTCGAGCGCTACGTCGAGATGGACCTGACGATGCTGCGCGCCGGCCTGGACTCCGTCGCGCACGTCACCGACCCGGTCGATCGGGTGCTCGGGTTCCTGCGGTTCTACGAGCAGTGGGCCGAGGAGCTGGTCTCCGCCGATTCGGCCTGCCTCTACCTCGCTGTGCTGACCGAGCGGGATCTGCTCGACGAGGCGACCTCCGAGGCGGTACAGCGCGCCATCATCGCCTGGCGGGTGGAGCTGGCCGCCCTGGTGCGGGCGGCGTTGTCCGCGCGCGGGCTTCGCCGCCGGATCAACGCGGACGACGTCGCCGACCATCTCTTCGCGACCTTCGAGGGCGGGTACCTGTTGTGCCGCAGTTTGCGCTCGGCCGCACCGATGCGGGCCCAGATCCGGGTGATGCGCCAGCTCCTGGAGGGCTACCTCGCCCCGCGCTAGACCGTCAGGCCAGCGCCGGGTAGAGCGCGGCGATGCCACCGGCCAGGCCGGCCTGGACCTGGCGGCTGATGTCGTCGGCCAGGATCTCGGCCACGTCGTTCTCGAGGCCATCGACGGCGATCCGGGCGATCTCGGCGGGGTCGGACTTCGGCGCGGACACGGTCGCAACCATGTCGGTGTCCATGTAGCCCACGTGAAGGCCGCTCACCCGGATTCCCTCCGGAGCGAGCTGGAGGCGCAGGGCATTGGTCAACGACCACTCCGCTGACTTCGCGGCGCAGTAGGCGCCGGCGTCAGGGAAGCTGACCCAGGACAGCGCGGAGAGGATGTTGAGCACGGCCCCGCCGCCGTTGGCTGCGATCTGCGGTGCGAACGCCCGCGTGACGGCGAGAGTGCCGAAGAAGTGCACGTCGAACTCGCTCCGAATGGCGTCCAGGTCGCTGTGCAGCAGGTCGGCGCCCGGCATGGAGCCGGCGTTGTTGACCAGGATCGTCACGTCGCCGGCGACCGCGACGGCCGCCGCGATCGAGGCCGCGTCGGTGACGTCGAGCTGGACCGGGATTGCGCCCGGCAGGTCGACGGAGGAGGGGTTGCGAGCGCCGGCGTAGACCGTGGCGCCACGCGCGATCAGTTCGGCAGCGAGGGCGCGACCGAAGCCGCGGTTGGCTCCGGTGACGAGGGCGGCGGCGCCGGCGATCTTCATGAGGTTCTCCCGATGAGATGCTGAGTAGGTAAGACCAAGTTAGCATCTGAATTGGAAAAGACAACTAAGAACTGAGTGGGAAATTCAGATCCAGCGGTAGTATGGGTCACATGGACCTGAGCAGTTCGTGCGCGATCGCCCGCAGCCTGGCTGTACTGGGCGAGCGCTGGAGTCTGTTGATCCTGCGCGAGGCGAGCGCCGGCACCACCCGGTTCGCGGACTTCAAGGCGAACCTCGGCGTGGCCTCCGACGTGCTCGCCGACCGGCTCGCGACGCTCGTGGAGTACGGCGTGCTCAGCAAGGAGCCGTATCAGGAGGAGGGGTCGCGGACCCGCTACGAGTACGTGCTCACCCCGGCCGGTGAGGAGCTGCGCGTTGTGCTCGGGGCCCTGCAGCAGTGGGGCGATGCGCACCTGCCCTGGCGACGACGGCCCCACGGTGGTCCGCCGCGACCGCCGCAACGACCGCCCGATCCACGTCGGCTACGTCGACGACCGCGGCCGCGAGGTCGCTCCCGACAATGTCGCCTGGGTGAAGACAGCCGCCTACCCGACCTGAGTTGTGCCGGGCAGGGCTCGTCAGGCGGTCGCCATGGCCGCGATCATGCCGGCCGCCGCCTTCGGCTCGAGGCGGTCGGTGTTGAGCACGAGGTCGTAGTGGTGGGGCGCCTCGGCGACGACCTTGTAGAAGCGCAGGAGATAGTCGGCCCGGTTGGCGTCGAGTTTCGCGAGGTGCTTGGCGCCGCCTTCCACCCGGCTCTGCCGCGTCTCGGGTGACGCGGTGAGGAAGACGCGCAGGGTGTCGCTGCGCCCGGTGAGGGCGAAGGACGCCGCGTGGGCCACGATCACGGCTCGGCCCTCTTCGGCGATCTGGTGAATCGCCCCGCGGATGAGATCGCGCATGTCGGCGTGCGAGGGAGTGTCGTCGAGCCCTACCGGCATCGGTGCGCCGGCCATCGCCGCGGTCATGTCGGGAGCGGACGCCAGGTTGTCGAGGATGCGACTGATCAAGCCCCTGCGCTTCTCGACGTCGGCGACGAGTTCCGGAGCGAGGTCCGCCTGGCGCGCGGCCCTGGCGACGATCTCCTCGTTGACCAGGCGGTAGCCGAGTCGCTCGGCTACCAACGGACCGACCTGCTCTGCCCCCGAGCCGTCCACGGCGGAGAGGCACACAACCTGGAACGCCATGAGCGGGAGCCTATCGCCGGGGCAGGGTCACGAAGTGAGTGATGTGGGTAGGGGGCTGACGCGCCGCGGACCGAGGAGGACTCGTGCAGATCGATGGAGCTTGCGCCCTCGTCAGCGGGGCGAACCGCGGCTTCGGCCGGGCGGTCGCGGCCGAACTGCTGAGCCGCGGTGCGACCGTGTACGCAGCAGCCCGCCGGCCGGAGACGGTCGACCTGCCCGGCGCGCGTCCCCTCGCCCTCGACGTCACCGATGCAGGCTCCATCGCGGCGGCCGTCGCGGCAGCCGGCGACATCAACCTCCTTGTCAACAACGCCGGGTCACCACCCGCGGCCGACCTGCTCGCCGCCGACCTTGAGACGATCCGAGCCGAGTTCGAGACGCACGTGTTCGGGACGCTCGCGATGACCCGGGCGTTCGCCCCGGTGATCGAGTCCAACGGCGGCGGCGCGGTCCTCAACGTGCTCTCGGTGCTCTCCTGGTACAGCATGCCCGACAAGGGTGCCTACGGCGCCGCGAAAGCGGCGGGGTGGTCGATGACCAACGCGCTGCGCGTCCAGCTGGCCCCGCGCGGGGTCTGGATGCAGGCCCTGCACGTCGGCTACATGGACACCGACATGGCCGCGGACGAGACGGACCCGAAGCTCCCGGCCGCCGACGTCGCCCGCATCGCGGTGGATGGGATCGAAGCCAACTCCCCAGAGATCGTGGTGGACGACGTGAGCCGCAACGTCCAGGCCGGACTGGCCGGCGGCGTCCGCGCGCTCTACCCCTGGTTTTGGCAGAGCGGCGAGCTGAGCTGAGGCGCGAAAGCGGGCCCCGGAGAACCGGGAACCCGCTTTCCTGACGCCGGTTCAGATGGCGAAGAACTTGTGAGCGGGATTTTACGTCACCGCGTTGGCCTGCTGATGTGGCCGAGAAAAGCGTGCTGACCTGGGAAGACGGCCTTTTGGCCGAGGTGCGGTACGTGCTCACGAGCGCGGCTCGTTACTGCGTGTGACACCCGCGCTCGCGGTGGATCGATTCGAAGCGGGGGTCAGTTTCACGTGCCGTCGACAAACCAACGTGCCTGGTCAGACAGCTAGGCGGCAAAGCTACACGGCCCGCCTACGCGCCGTTGCCACCCAGCGCGTTTGCCGGCACGCGCCCTGGGCAGCCGTTTGCGGGTAAGGGGCACGCTGCGAAGTAGGGCTACATTTATTTCGTCGCTCCGGGCCCTGGTGGCAGATTCGATCTGCGTCAGAAGTGCGTTGACTTGGCGACGGAGGTTCGGCTGCGCCGGGCGGGCCCCGGTGAGCGACCCTCCCCGTCTGAGCGAGCTTCCGGCGAGCACACGGGAACGCGCTGCGGGCGTGTGACCGCCGTCCATCGCTGTCCTGCGTGAGTGCGTGCGCGGGCATCGACGACCGCGAGGTAGGGGAGAGTATGAAAGGGCTTGACATCAAAGAGTTCCGTCTGTTGATGGAGGAATCGCAGGACCTTCAGGTCGATGCGATGCGCGGCATGAGAGAGCCGTTGGACTCGATCGTCGAGGCCGGCCGCGAGCGCCGAGCGACGAAGGAGTACGCGGAGCAGAAGCGGGAGGTTGCGGCGGTGAACCGCCGCCGCCTGATGTTGGGCCTGGGGGCCATCGGTGCCTCGGGACTGGTGGGTATGTCGTCCTCTCCGGCCGCTGCTGCTGAGGGAGGTGCGGACGCCGATGTGATGGCGCTTCAGACGGCTGCGTCGTTGGAGAACCTGGCGGTGCTCACCTACAAGACCGCCCTCACCCTGCCCTACCTCAAGGGCGACAGCGCCGCGATAAAGACGCTGGGCGCGTTCGCGACCATGACGATGGAGCAGCACGCCGACCACGCCAAGGCGTTCAACGGCCGCGCGAAGCAGCTCGGTGGCGAGGAACAGACCAAGACGAACCCCAAGTACACCCCGGTCGTGATGGACGCGATCCCCATGCTCAAAAAGGGTGGCCCGGCCGACGTGGTCGCCCTGGCGATCACCCTGGAGGACGTCGCGACCTCAACCTACGTCCAGAACATCCAGGACGTGACGGATCCTCAGGTTCGGCTGCTCTTCGGCACCGTGGCGGGGGTCGAGTCCCAGCACCTCGCGACCCTGTACGCGGTGCAGGCGCTGCTCAACGGCGATGCGCTGGAGCTCATCACGGTCAAGGCCACCGGCGGCGCGACCAATGCGGCGAAGCTCCCAGCAGCCGCAGGATCGGTGGGTATTCCCGAGACGTTCAAGAAGACCGAGCTCGCCAGCCCGGTGGAAGAGGGTGCGGTCTGATGAGCAAGGACGAGATGCAGATCAGCGAGGCCGAACTCCGTGCAATGACCGCGGACATGGTCGATATGCACCACGAGACCTTCCCGACGATGTACGCCGAGCTCTCCGAGTACGGCTCGACCATGCGCACAACCCGACGGGCGCAGGCCAAGGCACGGCGTACCGCGCTGGCCGGCAGCCGTCGGCGGTTCGTCCTCGGCAGCGGTGGCCTCGTGCTGGGCACCGCGTTCCTGGCCGCCTGCGGCTCCGACGACGACGAGGCCGAGCCGGCCGCGGACAACCCGGCCAGCACCCCCGAGGGTGGGTCTTCCGCCGGCGGCGGTGCGGACGCCTCGGCGCTGCGGGCGAACGCCAGCCTGGAGAACCTGGCCGTCTTCGCCTACGGCGCCGCCCTGGATGCCGCCCCGAGCGGCAAGTTCGGCAAGAGCGTTCCGGCGGCGGTGGCTGAGTTCGCCACGCAGGCCAAGCAGCAGCATCAGGATCACGCTGACGCCTTCAACGCCGCCCTCACCGGCGCCGGGGGCACGGCGTACACCGAGCCGAACCCGGCGCTGGCCGGCCCGGTGACGGAGATGTTCGGCAAGGTGGATTCCGTGCCGAAGCTGGCGATGCTCGCTCTGACGCTGGAGAACACCGCAGCGGCCACCTACGTCAAACAGATGGGGGAGCTGACCAGCCCGGAGGCCCTGTCCGCCGTGGCCACGATCGCTCCGGTCGAGCGCCAGCATGCCGCGATCCTCAGCTTTGTCCTCGGCGAGTACCCGATCCCGGACACGTTCGTCAAACTCGGTGAGTCCAAGACCTCGCTCGGTGCGCAGCCAAATCTCGACGGCTGATCCGTCTGTTGGACGAATCGGTACGTCGCTTCGTCTGCTCGTCGTCCCCGTCGCAGCGCTGGGGTGTGATGCGGCGGGGATGGCGGCGGGCACCCTCGCAAGGCAAGCGGGTATTGACCGCAATCGACAGGAGACACCATGACCTCGCGACGCTCGTTTCTGTTCAGCGCCGGCGCGCTCATGTCGGTGGGTCTGCTTGCCGCGTGTGGAGACGGTCCGCCGGGGGCCTCCGGTGCTGCTCCCGGTGGGGACGGGCAGTCGAAGGACGTCGCCCCGAACACGATCGTGATCAAGAACTTCGTCTTCATCCCCGCGGAGATCACCGTCGCACCTGGGGCGGTGATCATGGTCGACAACCAGGACACCGCGCCCCACACGGTGACCGCCGAAGATCAGGGCTTCGACACCGGGAATCTGAACGGCAATCAGCGCGGGTCCATCACCGCGCCCATGGAGCCCGGGGCGTATCCGTACATCTGCGACATCCACCAGTACATGAAGGGCAGTCTCACCGTGGGCGCGTCGTGATGGACGTGCGTCGGCTCATGACCGTAGGGCCAGGAGTCGCCCGTCTTGCGCCCGCCGAGATCGGATTACGTCTGGTGGTCATCGCCGGGTTGGTGATCGACGCCGCCGTCCATTTCCATCTGGCCCACTTCTACGACGGGACCAGGGAATCCATCAGCCAGGGGGCCTTGTTCCGCATCGAGGGCGCGCTGGCGATCGTCGCGGCCGTCCTGGTGCTCCTGGTGCGCGGCCGCATCGTCGCACTGGCCGCCTTCGCCGTGCTCAGCGGTGGAGTGTTCGCGGTGCTCCTCTACCGCTACGTCAATGTCGGCGCTCTGGGCCCGCTGCCGAATATGTACGAGCCGTTCTGGTACGACGACAAGACGCTGAGCTTCTGGGCTGAATCCATCGCCGCTGTGGCAGCACTCGCCCTGTTAGCCATCGCTGATCGAGCGATGTCGACCCGCGCACCTTCCGCCTGACTCGCGCCGCCAGGCTCGTGTGGCCGATGGGGGTTCGTATCCCGCTACGGGGGTAACGGCTCGGCGAACTCTCTCGTGGATTCGGCTCCTGACATTGCGGTCCTGACCGCGCCGCCCGGATGACAAAGCTGACACAGCGTCAGCAGGAGCGCGACCAGCTCAGCGGCGAGCAGCACGAGCACCGACAGCCCGCAGCCGCCGCTCGGATTGAACTCGCCGGCACCTCGCGGCTCCGGCCTACGCGCCGCCGCGACCTCACCGCCACCACCAAGCACGTGGAGGCGCTGCGCGGGCAGCTTCCCGGCGGCTCTGGTTGTCGGGTCACGCTGTGTAGCGGCCGAGCCCCGACTTCCGAGCCGCGATGGAAGACCCGCAAGGGTCTCGATGAGTCTTCGGCGAGATCTCTTGCGGCCCACAGAGGGCCCAGACATGCCTGTGACCTGCGTTTCCGCAGGTCACAGACCTTTTGGGCTAGATGTCGAAGTACAGCTCGAACTCGTGGGGGTGCGGGCGCAGGCGGATCGGGTCCACCTCGTTGGCGCGCTTCCACTGGATCCAGGTCTCGATCAGGTCGTCGGTGAAGACGCCGCCCTCGGCGAGGTAGGCGTGGTCCTTCTCCAGGGCGTCGAGCACCTTGGGCAGGGAGTCCGGGACCTGGGCGATCTCGGCGAGCTCGTCCGGCGGCAGCTCGTAGAGGTCCTTGTCGACCGGCGTCGGCGGCTCGATCTTGTTCTTGATGCCGTCCAGGCCGGCCATCAGCATCGCCGAGAACGCCAGGTACGGGTTGCTCGACGGGTCCGGGACGCGGAACTCGATGCGCTTGGCCTTCGGGTTCGAGCCGGTGACCGGGATACGCACGCAGGCGGACCGGTTACGGGCCGAGTAGACCAGGTTGACCGGAGCCTCGAAGCCCGGCACCAGACGGTGGTAGCTGTTCATCGTCGGGTTGGTGAACGCCAGCAGCGACGGCGCGTGGTGCAGCAGGCCGCCGATGTACCAGCGGGCCATGTCCGACAGGCCGCCGTAGCCGAGCTCGTCGTAGAACAGCGGCTCGCCGTTCTTCCACAGCGACTGGTGGCAGTGCATGCCCGAGCCGTTGTCGCCGAAGAGCGGCTTCGGCATGAAGGTGACGGTCTTGCCGTTGCGGGCGACCACGTTCTTCACGATGTACTTGAACTGCATGACCTTGTCCGCGGACTTGGCCAACGTGTCGAAGCGGTAGTTGATCTCCTGCTGGCCGGCCGTGCCGACCTCGTGGTGCGAACGCTCCACGTCCAGGCCGAGCTTGTTCAGCTCGAGGCAGATCTCGTCGCGCATGTCGGCGAAGTGGTCGACCGGCGGGACCGGGAAGTAGCCACCCTTGTACGGGGTCTTGTGTCCCTGGTTGCCACCCTCCTCGACGCGCCCGGTGTTCCAGGCGCCCTCGATGGAGTCGATGTAGTAGTAGCCGGCGTTCTGCCGCGTCTCGAAGCGGATGTCGTCGAAGATGTAGAACTCGGCCTCGGGAGCGAAGAACGCCGTGTCGGCAATGCCGGTCGACTTCAGGTGCGCCTCGGCCTTGGCGGCGATCTGACGCGGGTCGCGGCTGTAGGGCTCACCGGTGTACGGGTCGACGATGCCCATGTTCACGATGAGCGTCTTGTACGACCGGAACGGGTCGATGTACGCGGTGGACAGGTCGGGGAGCAGCTTCATGTCCGACTCGTGGATGGCCTGGAAGCCACGGATCGAGGATCCGTCGAACATCTGGCCCTCGGTGAAGAAGTCCGCATTGACGGACTGAGCCGGGACGTTGAAGTGCTGCATGACACCCGGGAGGTCACAGAAGCGCACATCGACGAACTGGACGCTCTCGTCCTTGATGAACTTCATGACCTCATCGGCGTTGCTGAACATCCGTCCTCCTTGCCCGGCCGACCCGGCGGGGGCTCCGTCTAAACCGTGAGTAGAGCTGGCATTCGACCAGTTCCCGCGAACGTACGGTCGGGCGGTGTCACGCCCGTATCCCGAATATTTCGTGGGTGTTACAGCAGGTTCTCGGCCCCTGGCCAGGGGCTTTGCTCCGGGCCCATCCAACCGGGCGGTGTGATCACGCGCCACCCCGGGGCCCCCCTCCGGGGAGCCCCGTTTACCGTTGGGCCCGTGGTGGACCGTCGCGCACTCGGTGGCTGGCTGTCCGGTCCCCGGTCGGTGGCCGAGGCGGCCGGTGTCGATCTGGGCTATCCCGGCCAGCGGCTCGGCCTGCCCGAGGAGGGCCAGAACGCCGTCGGCGGGATGACCCGGCGCCTGGCGGCGACCTTCATCGACTGGACGGTGGCCCAGCTGATCGTGCTCGGCGCGATGCAGGGATCAACCGCGGGGGAGCGGGCCGGCCCCATCCTGCTGGTGTTCGTGCTGATCAACGTCACGCTCGTCAGCACGATCGGCGCCGGCATCGGCGGCCGGCTGCTCGGGCTGCGCGTCGCGCGCCTGGACGGCGGCAACCCGCTCCCGCTCTACGTGATGCTACGGACCGTGCTGCTCGCCCTGGTGATCCCGGCCCTGTTCATCGACCGGGACTACCGCGGCGTCCACGACCGGCTGGCCCGCAGCATCGTGGTCAAGCGGTAGCGCTCAACCCCGCCGAAAATCAGTCGGCCGGAATCAGCGCATCTTCGGGTTCTGCCCCTTGGGCATCCGCATGTTCTTCGGCATCGGTCCCTTGGGAATGGGGACGTTCGCCATCAGGTCTCCGACCGCGCGCAGGCGGTCGTTGGTCTCGACCACGGCGGCACCGGTGATCTGCTTGGGCATCTTGCGCAGGAACCGGATCAGCTTGGGCAGCGGGATCTCGCCCTCGTTCCGGCCGACGATGATGTCGGTGACCGGGATGTCCTGCACGAAGCGGTTCATGCGCCGCTTCTCCGCGTCCAGCAGCGGGCCGACCCGGTTGGCCGGGCCCTCGCCGATCAGCACGATCCCGGGCCGGCCGACGGCTCGGTGCACGATGTCCTGACTCTTGTTGACCGCAACCGCGGGCGTGACGGTCCAGCCGCCGCGCTTCATCGTGTTCAGTGCCGCGGCAGCCGCTCCCGGCTGGCCCTCGATCTCGGAGTAGGCCGCCTTCTGCACCCGGTTGCCGAACACGACCAGCAAACCCAGCACGCCGAAGAGGACCGCGAAAATCCCGCCGAAGATCGGCTGGCCGATCAGAATTGCCAGGACCAGGACGGCCCCGAAGGCGACCACGAACCCGCCGAACAGCCACAGCGGGAGGAGCTTGTCCACCTTGGCCGTCATCTTGTAGGCCTCGGCGGTCTGCTTCAGCCGCCCGGGCCCCGTCTTCGGCGGCTTGGGTGCCTTGTCCTTCTTCTTGCGTAGTGCCATTGCGTCCTGGGGCCCTTCGTGTGGTGTCAGCGCAGGATACGCAGGGCCCTCAGACGGTCCGCTCGCGTGCCTCGACGGCCTGCTTGTAGAGCCGCCCGGCCCGGTACGACGAGCGCACCAGCGGCCCGGACATCACGCCGGCGAATCCCATGGCCAGCGCCTGTTCGCCGAGGGCGTCGAACTCCTCCGGGGTGACCCATCGGGCCACCGGGTGGTGCGCGGGCTGGAAGGCCGCAGGTACTGGGTGATCGTCAGCAGGTCGGTGCCCGCGGCGCGCAGCTCGGCCATCGCCTCGGCGACCTCGCCGGGCTCCTCGCCGAGGCCGAGGATCAGGTTGGACTTGGTGACCAGACCGGCCTCGCGGGCCGCCGTGATGACCTCCAGGGACCGCTCGTAGCGGAACCCCGGCCGGATCCGGCGGAACACCCGGCGCACCGTCTCGAGGTTGTGGGCGAACACCTCGGGCCGGGAGGCGAACACCTCGGCCAGCAGGTGCGGCTCGGCGTTGAAGTCCGGCGCCAGGAGTTCGACGCCGCACCCGCCCCCCTCGGATGTGGCTGTGGCCGCATGAATCGCGCGCACGGTCTCGGCGTAGAGCCAGGCCCCGCCGTCGGGCAGGTCGTCGCGGGCGACGCCGGTGACGGTCGCGTAGCGCAGGCCCATCGTGGCCACGGATTCGGCGACCCGGCGGGGTTCGTCGCGGTCCAGTTCGGCCGGCTTGCCGGTGTCGATCTGGCAGAAGTCGCAGCGGCGGGTGCACTGGTCACCACCGATGAGGAAGGTCGCCTCCCGGTCCTCCCAGCACTCGAAGATGTTGGGGCAGCCCGCCTCCTGGCAGACCGTGTGCAGGCCTTCGTCCTTCACCAGCTTCTGCAGGGCGGTGTACTCGGGGCCGGTGCGCAGCGTGGTCTTGATCCACGACGGCTTGCGCTCGATCGCCGTCTCCGCGTTGCGCACCTCGAGGCGCAGCAGCTTGCGGCCCTCCGGAGCGATCGTCATGCCGCACCGCCCAGCAACTGCAGGGGCGCCTGGGAGACGGAGGTTGCGCCGAAGACCTGGGAGAGCCGGTCCTCGACCAGGGGGACGACCTCGCCGACCGTGACCGGCCGCCCGAGCTCGCGCGAGAGCGTCGTGACGGCCGCGTCGGAAATGCCGCACGGCACGATCCGCGTCGTCCAGTCCAGGTCGCAGTCGCAGTTGATCGCGAAGCCGTGCATGGTGACGCCCCGGGCGACGCGGATGCCGACGGCCGCAACCTTGCGCTCCGGGGTGCCGGGGACCCACACCCCGCTGCGTCCCGGGATCCGGCTGGTCTCCAGGCCGAGGTCCTCGCAGACCGCGATGATCGCGGCCTCCAGCTTGCGGACGTAGTCGACGACGTAGACGCCGTCGGGCAACTTCACGATGGGGTAGCCGGTCAGCTGGCCCGGGCCGTGCCAGGTGATCTTGCCGCCGCGGTCGACCTCGACCACCGGGCTGCCGTCCCAGGGCCGGTCCGCCGGCTCGGTGCGCTTGCCGGCGGTGAACACCGGCTCGTGCTCCAGCAGGACGACGGTGTCCGCGATCGCGCCGTCCGCGCGGGCGGCGTGCAGCTCACGCTGCAGCTCCCAGGCCGGTTCGTACGGCACGGGGGTGCCGCCGAAAGCGTGGAGGAAGCGGAGCGCAGGCACGGTTCCAGTCTAGGTCGGGGCCCGAGGGCCCGGACGTCCGAAGCAGCGTGAGCTATAGCGCTCGCTTTTTCGGACGCTGCGTCAGCGGGCGGCGCGGATGGCGGCCTCGATGGTCGGGTGCTCGAACGTGAATCCGGCTTTCTGCAGCACATTCGGGATGACCCGCTGGCTGCGCAGGGGTTCGACCGCGAACTCCCCGAGCACGATCTTCAGCCCGAACTTGGGCGCCGGCAGAATCGTCGGGCGGTGCAGCACCTTGCCCATGGCCTTGGTCACCTCGGCATTGGTGACCGGCTCCGGGCCGGTCATGTTCACCGGGCCGGAGATGTCATGGGTGAGCAGGAACTGCATGGCCCGGACGTGGTCGGCCAGGGAGATGAAGCTCCAGTACTGCTTGCCGTTGCCGAGCTTGCCGCCGAGCCCGAGCCGGAAGATCGGGAACATCCGCCCCCACGCGCCGCCGTCGCGGGCCACCACCAGTCCGGTGCGCAGGTAGGCGACCCGGATCCCGGCCGCTTCGGCCGGAGCGGCGGCGGCCTCCCAGTCGACGGTGAGCTTGGCCAGGAAGTCGTCACCGGGACCGGTGGTCTCGTCGATCGGGGTGTCTCCGGTCTCGCCGTAGTAGCCGATCGCCGAGCCGGACAGGAACACGCGGGGCTTGGGGTCGAGGGCGGCCAGCGCGGTGGCCAGCGTGTGGGTGGGATTGACCCGGCTCGCGACGAGGGTGCGCTTGTAGGAGTCACTCCACCGCTTGTCCCCGACGCCCGCGCCGGAGAGGCACACCGCGGCTTCGACCCCGGCCAGCTTCTGCGGATTCAGCGCCTCTTCTGGGTCCCATCGCACCTCGCCGTCGTTCGCCGGCGCGCGGCGGACCAGCTGCAGCACGTCGTGCCCGTCCGCGCGCAGCGCCTCGACCAGCGCGGTGCCGATCAGCCCGGAGGCACCGGCGACGGCGACCTTCACAGGCCGAGTTCGGACTCGAACGCGCCTTCCTCAAGGCGTTCCTTGACGGTGACCAGGAAGCGCGCGGCGTCCGCGCCGTCGACCAGGCGGTGGTCGTAGGTCAGCGCGAGCATGACCATCGAACGGATCGCGATGGTCTCCCCGCCGTCCGCGTCCTCGACCACGACGGGCCGCTTGACCACGGTGCCGGTGCCGAGGATGCCGACCTGCGGCTGGTTGATGATCGGGGTGTCGGTCAGGGCTCCGCGGCTGCCGGTGTTGGTCAGCGTGAAGGTCCCGCCGGACAGGTCGTCCGGCATGATCTTGTTGTCCCGCGTGCGGGTCGCCAGCGCGGTCATCGAGCGGGCGAGCCCGGCCAGGTTGAGCTCGTCGGCGTCGTGCACGACCGGCACCAGCAGGCCCCGCTCGGTGTCGACGGCCATGCCCAGGTGCACGTGCGGGTGGTAGGTGATCTCGCCCTTCTCGACGTCGATCGAGGCGTTGAGCTTCGGGTGCTGCTTCAGGGCCTCGATGGTGGCCTTGGCGAAGAACGGCAGGAAGTTCAGCTTCTGGCCCTCGCGCTGTTCGAAGCCGGCCTTGGCCTGCTGGCGCAGCTTGGCGATGCGGGTGACGTCGGCCTCGACCCAGCACGAGAGCTGGGCGGAGATCTGCAGCGACTCCACCATCCGGGCCGCGATCACCTTGCGCAGTCGGGACATCGGCTCGACGGTGCCGACCTGTGGTCCCGCCGCCTGGACCGGAGCAGCGGCCGGGCGCCGACGCAGCCGGGGTGGCCGCCGGAGCAGCGGCAGGGGCCGAGGCGGACTTCGCCGCGTCCAGGACGTCCTGCTTGCGGATGCGGCCGCCGACGCCGGTGCCCACCACCTGGCTGAGGTCCACGCCGTTGTCCGCGGCGAGACGGCGGACCAGGGGGGTCACGTAGTTGCCGACGTCGTCGGCCTGCGCGCTGCCGTTGGACGCGGGTGACGAGGGCGGCGTGGTCGCGACCGGGGCCGGAACCATCGGGGCCGGTGCCGAGGCCTGCGGCGGGGCCTCCGCGGGCGGTGCCTGCGCGGGCGGTGCCTCTGCGGCGGGGCCTCGCAGCCGGGGCGCGGCGGTGCTTCTGCGGCGGCGGGCGCGGGGGCCGCCTCTGCGGGCGGCGCCGCGGGAGCGGCTGGTGCCTCGGCCGGGGCGGCCGATGCGCCGACCGGCCCGATCACGCCGAGTTCGGCACCGACTGCGACGGTCTCGTCCTCCTGCACCGTGATCTTCACCAGGACGCCCGCGGACGGAGCCGGGATCTCGGTGTCGACCTTGTCGGTGGAGATCTCCAGCAGCGGCTCGTCGGCGGCGACGGAGTCGCCCTCCTTCTTGAGCCACCGGGTGACGGTGCCCTCGGTGACGCTCTCACCGAGCGCGGGCAGCGTGACCGAGACGCCGCCGGAGGCGGGGGCGGCCGGAGCAGGCGCGGCGGGAGCAGGCTGCGGCGGGAGCAGGCGCGGATTGCTGCGGCTGCGCCTGCTGCGGAACCGCGGCCTGCTGCGGGGCGGCCTGTTGCGGCGCGGCCTCCTGCTGCGGGGCGGCGGCCTGGGGCGCAGGGGCGGCCGGCGCACCGGCTCCCGCATCGTCGGGCTGCGCCTGCTGCGGGGGCGCGGGCTGCGCGGCGGGCGCCGAGTCGGCCGGGGCGGCCTCGCCGGCGTCGCCGATCACGCCGAGTTCGGCACCGACCGCGACGGTCTCGTCCTCCTGGACGCTGATCTTGATCAGCACCCCGGCGGAGGGAGCCGGGATCTCGGTGTCGACCTTGTCGGTCGAGATCTCCAGCAACGGCTCGTCCGCGGCGACGGTGTCGCCCTCCTTCTTCAGCCACCGGGTGACGGTGCCCTCGGTGACGCTCTCACCGAGCGCCGGCAGGGTGACCGAGACTGGCATCAGAGGTTCTCCTTGAGGGCGGTTCGGTAAGGGGTCTGACGGACTATCAGGAAAATCGGTGGTGCCGGTGAACCGGGTCAGCCGTGCGCGTGCAGCGGCTTGCCGGCCAGGGCGAGGTGCGCCTCACCCAGGGCCTCGCCCTGGGTCGGGTGGGCGTGGATGAGCTGGGCGACCTCGCTGGGCAGGGCCTCCCAGTTGTAGATCAGCTGGGCCTCGGAGACGAGCTCACCGGCCCGCGAGCCGACGATGTGGACGCCGACCACGGGGCCGTCCTTCTGGCGGACCAGCTTGATCGCGCCGGCCGTCTTGAGGATCTGGCTCTTGCCGTTGCCGGCCAGGTCGTAGCTGAGCGCCTCGACGTTGTCCGCGCCGTAGCGCTCCTTGGCCTGGGCCTCGGTGATGCCCACCGAGGCGACCTCGGGCTCGGAGTACGTGACGCGCGGGACCCCGTCGTAGTCGATCGGCACCGGGTCGAGTCCCGCGATCCGCTCGGCGACCAGGATGCCCTCGGCGAAGCCGACGTGCGCGAGCTGCAGGGTCGGGATCAGGTCGCCGACCGCGGAGATCGTCGGCACGCTGGTCTGGCAGAGGGCGTCGACCTTGACGAAGCCGCGCTCCATCTCGACGCCGACCTCCTCGTAGCCCAGGCCCTGCGGAGACCGGGCCGCGGCCGATCGCGACCAGCAGGACCTCCGCCTCGAGCTGCTTGCCGTTCTCGGTGGAGACCCGCACGCCCTTCTCGGTGGCCTCGACGCCGGTGAAGCGGGCCCCGAGCTCGTAGGCGATCCCGCGCTTGCGGAATGCGCGCTCGAGCAGCTTGGAGGCGGCCTCGTCCTCGAGCGGGACCAGGTGCGGCAGCGCCTCGACGATGGTCACCTCGGCGCCGAAGGAGCGCCAGACGCTGGCGAACTCCACGCCGATCACGCCGCCGCCCAGGATGATCGCCGAGGCGGGGACGTGGTCGAGTCGCAGCGCGTGGTCGGAGGTGATCACGCGGGTGCCGTCGATCTCCAGCCCGGGCAGCGAGCGCGGCACCGAGCCGGTGGCCAGCACCACGTGCTTGCCGGTGTACCGGACGCCGGCCGCGTCGACGGTGGTGGCGGAGGAGAGCCGGCCCTCGGCCTCGATGTAGTGGATCTTGCGGCTCTTCACCAGGCCCTGCAGGCCCTTGTAGAGCTTGCTGACCACGCCGTCCTTGTAGGCGTTGACCCCGGCCATGTCGATGCCCTCGAGCGTGGTCCGGACCCCGAACTGCTCGCCCTCACGGGCCATGTCGGCGACCTCGGCGGCGTGCAGCAGCGCCTTGGTCGGGATGCAGCCCTGGTGCAGGCAGGTCCCGCCGAGCTTGTCCTTCTCCACCAGAGCCACGCTCAGACCCAGCTGAGCCGCCCGCAGGGCGCAGGCGTAGCCGCCGCTGCCGCCGCCGAGGATGAGGACGTCGAATTCGGTGCTTTCCTGCTCCGCCACTGGGAACTCCCCGTCTGGTGCCTACGGTTGAGCAACAACCATCCTTTCACCTGCGATTCCTACCCCGACCAGGCGGGCGAGCGGCCTTGGTCACGTTCGGGCGGCCCCAGCCGTGGGTTGCGGCGGGATACTGCGGTGAGACGACGAGAGGGCACTACCCATGGGGTTGTTCAGGAAGCGGCAGAAGGCGGGCACTCCCCGGCGCGCCGACCTCGCTGACCGCGACCACCTGCGCGACTGGGCGGAGACCCGCGTCGGGGTCGAGGGCTACCTGGAGCCGCAGACCACCGTCACCGAGCCGACGGTGATGTTGATCGCGCACGACGGGGAGTGGACCCGGCGCCGCGTACCGAGCCATGACCACGCGCGGTCGTTGTGCGCGAAGATCAACGTGCCGGTCTACGACGTGGCGCTGACCGGCTATCCCGCAGCGCAAACGGGACTACGACGCACGACGGGCCGCCGAAGGGCGGCAAGAGGGGCGGTAGTGGTGGACGGTCGGGGACCGATCGGCGGCCGGCTGGCAGCGGTGCTGCTGGCGACGGGGCTGCTCACCGGGCTGGTGGCGTGCGGGGGCGGCGGCATTGGACGAGCGACGATCCGCAGGCGGCGCGCCTCGGCCGGGCGCCTCGCCCGGCGCGCTCCCGGGAGACGGGAGCACGAGTCCCGGGCGCGACCACCGGCGGCGACGCCGCCGGCCGGCGGGGACGTCAAGGTGATCCCGGGAGCCAGCTTGTTCGTCGTGCTCAACCTCCAGGGCTGGCAGCTGGCCGAGGCGGTCCGACCGATCGGCAAGAGCCGTCCGCAGTACCAGCAGCTCGACAAGTCCCTCGACTGGTACGCCACCTACGACAAGCCCTCCGCCGACCAGAGCGTGGTCATCAACGGCCACCTGCGCGGCCTGGCGGGGCAGACCACGATCCTGAAGCGCGCCGGCGCCGGCAAGGTCCAGACCGGCGACATCAACGGCCGCCAGGCGAGCTGGGTGGACCAGCGCGGCGGCAACGTCGTCGTGCTGATCGCGCTCGCGCCGAACTACACCGTCGAATTGATCGCCTCCGGCGCCAACCTTCAGGCCACGCTCGCGATCGCCAGGGCACTGACGCCCACGGACGAGGTGGCATGGAAGGCCGCGGGCGGGAAGATCATCGACTGCCTGGCCGCCGGCCAGGAGTGCATCGGCACCTGAGGTGCCGCCGGTTCAGCCCGCGGCGACGTCCTCGGCGAGGCTGACCAGGGTCCGGACGGCGACGCCGGTGCCGCCCTTCGGGGTGTAGCCGTAGGGCTCGCCCTCGTTGAACGCGGGGCCGGCGATGTCCAGGTGCGCCCACTTCACGCCCGTCGGTGACGAACTCGCGCAGGAAGATCGCGGCGGACAGCGCGCCGCCCCAGCGCTCGCCGATGTTGGCGATGTCGGCGACCGAGGACTTCAGCGAGCCGCGCAGTTCCTCCGGCATGCGGCATCGGCCACATCCGCTCGCCGGTGCGCTCGCCGACCTCGTGCACCTGGGTGCGCAGGTCGTCGTCGTTGCTCATGACGGCCGAGGTGCGGTGGCCGAGCGCGACCATCGCGGCGCCGGTCAGGGTGGCGGCGTCGATGAGCACGTCGGGGGAGTCCTCGCAGGCCCGGGCGAGCGCGTCGGCCAGGATCAGCCGGCCCTCGGCGTCGGTGTTGAGCACCTCGACGGTCTTGCCCGAGTACATCTTCAGCACGTCCGAGGGCCGCTGCGCCGTGCCCGAGGGCATGTTCTCCGCCGTCGGGGCCCAGGCCGTGACGTTGACCGGCAGCTTCAGCCGGGCGATCGCGCAGACCGCGGCGACGACCGCGGCCGCGCCGCTCATGTCGCACTTCATCGTGATCATGCCGTCGGCCGGCTTGAGGCGAGAGGCCGCCGGAGTCGAAGGTGATGCCCTTGCCGACCAGCGCGATCGTACTTCGTCGCCTTCGGGTGGGTGTAGGTCAGCTTCACCAGGCGCGGCTTGTTCTCCGAGCCCTGCCCGACGGCGAGGATGCCGCCGTAGCCGCCCTTCTTCAGGGCCTTCTCGTCCATGATCTCGGCGGTCAGCCCGGCCTTCTTGCCGTAGGCGTCGGCGGCGGCGGCGAGGCCCGCCGGGAACAGGTCCGAGGGCGGGGTGTTGATGAGGTCGCGGGCGAAGCAGACCGCGTCGGCGAGCACCTCGGCGCCGGGTGACGGCGGCCTTCGCGGCGCGGTCGGCGTGCTCAGCGGGGTGCTGACGGTCAGCGCCGGCCACCGGCGCGGGCGGCGCGGAGCCGTTGGTGCGGTAGCGCAGGTAGGAGTACGCGCCGAGCAGCGCGCCCTCGGCAACCGCGCCGACCTCGTCGACGGTCTCGGACGGCAGCGCCAGGGCGACGGACTTGGTGCCGGCCAGCGCGCGGGTCGCGGCTCCGGCCGCGCGGCGCAGGGTCTCGGCGGAGTACGGCGCGCGTCCCGGGGCGTCGCCCAGCCCGACCACGACGACGAGGCCGGCCTTGACCGTCGCCGGACTTGGGCAGCTTGGTGATCTCCTCGGCCTTGCCGGTGGCGCCCATCGCGGCGAGCACGGTCGCCAGTCGCCCGGCCCCGGCCGCATCGATCGCCTTGGCGCCGGCGGTCAGCACGAGACCCTTCGGGGACTGACGCGACCCCGACGACGACGGCGTCGGTGCGCAGGTCGGCGGCGGACGTGCTGGACAGCGAGATCGTGGCCACGGGGCATCCTCTGCGTCTGCGGGGTGGGGCGGCGTGGGCGTGCACACGCTCTTACCCGGACTCTAGTCGCGGTGATCACCCGCGGCCCGCGCAGTTTCCTTGAGTCACTAGCGTGTGCGCCCATGACGGACCTGCGGCATTCGCCCCTGCACGACCGGCACCTGGCGCTCGGCGCGAAGCTCGCGGACTTCGGCGGCTGGGAGATGCCGATCGACTACGGCGCCGCCCCGGCCAAGCTCGGCGTGGTCGCCGAGCACACCGCGGTCCGCACCGCGGTCGGGATCTTCGACGTCACGCACCTGGGCAAGCTCTCGGTCACCGGTCCCGGTGCGCGCCGCCTTCGTCGACGCCTGCCTGACCAACGCCCTCGGCCCGGATCGCCCCGGGCCAGGCGCAGTACAGCCTGTGCTGTGCCGACCGACGGCGGCGTGGTCGACGACCTGATCGTCTACCTGCGCGCCGACGACGACCTGCTGCGTGGTCCCGAACGCGGCGAACTGCGCGACGGTCGCCGCGCTGCTCGCGGCCGCCGCCCCGGACGGGGTCACCGTTCACGACCGGCACACCGACTTCGGCGTGCTCGCCGTGCAGGGCCCGCGGCGCCGACGACCTGGTGGCCGCGCTCGGCCTGCCCACCGGGCACGACTACATGAGCTTCGCCGACGCGACCTGGGACGGCCGCCCCGTGGTGGTCTGCCGCAGCGGCTACACCGGCGAGCGCGGCTACGAACTGCTGCCGCGCTGGGACGACACCGGCGACCTGTGGGACGCCCTGCTCAAGACCGGCGAGGAGTTCGGCGCCGTGCCGTGCGGGCTCGGCGCGCGCGACACCTTGCGCACCGAGATGGGCTACCCGCTGCACGGTCAGGACATCTCGCTGTCCGTCACCCCGGTGCAGGCTGGGCTCGGCTGGGCGGTCGGCTGGGACAAGCCGGCGTTCTGGGGCCGCGACGCGCTGCTCGCCGAGAAGGCGGCCGGCCGGACCCGCAGGCTGGTCGGCATCGAAGGGCTGGAGCGGGCCATCCCGCGCTGCCACATGGAGGTTCGCCTCCTCGGGGGCGACCTGGTGATCGGCGAGGTCACCAGCGGCACGTTCTCCCCGACCCGCAAGATCGGCATCGGCCTGGCGCTGCTCGAGGCCGCCGTCCCGGACGGCGCCGAGGTCGTCGTCGACGTGCGCGGCCGCCCCGGCCGGTTCCGCGTCACCAAGCCGCCGTTCGTGGAGTCGCACGTCCGCTGACCCAACCGTTAGGCGTGTCACGCTTTCTGGTTGTTTCTGACGTAGCGTCAGGTCGTCGACAGCGCCACGAGGGCGACGACCATCGCGGTCTCCACCAGTGCGCCGAGGACGTCCCCGGTCATGCCGCCGAAGCGGCGGCGGCAGTGCTCGAGCAGGGCGCCGGCCGCGACCAGTGCGAGGGCGACCGCGAGCACGGCCCGCAGCGCACCGATGTCGGTCATGACGCCGATCAGGGCGCCGACCCACAGCGCCATCCCGGCCCAGATCGCGGCCGCGGCGCCGGACACCGACCCGGCGACCAGCGCCCCGAGCCCGTCCTCGCGCGCGGCGGGCATCCCGTGCCGGCACGCCCACACCACCGGAATCCGGGCGCTGGCGCCGGCCAGGCCGAGGACGGCGACGGCGTGGTGGTCCGGGTTGGACGCCAGCAGCGCGCCCACTGCCGCGACCTGCAGCAGCAGCGCGAAGACGAGCGTCACCACACCGAACGGGCCGACGTCCGACGCCTTCATGACGGCCAGCGCCCCGGCGGCGTCCTTGCGGCTGCCCAGGCCGTCGGCGGTGTCGGCCAGGCCGTCCAGGTGCAGCCCGCGGGTCAGCGCCGCCAGCACCGCGACGGCGAGCACCGCCGCGATCAGCGGGGAGGTGTCGAGTTCGCCGAAGCCCCAGGCCGTGAGCCCGGCGGCCGCGCCCAGCGCGGCCCCGACCAGCGGAGCCCAGAGGATCGCCGCCCCGGCGGTCTGCCGGTCCGCGCGGGGTGACCCGGCCGGGAGCACGGTCAGCAGGCCCACACTGAGCTGCGCACCGGCGGTCAGGCGGGACGGGACCTTCACCAGGGTTGCGGGTCTCCGGGCGGAAGGTCGCCGGCCGGATCGGGCGGCGGGTCGGACAGCGCGGACAGCGGGTCGCTGAACCAGTTCTCCCCGCCGGCGGCGGGCTCGTCGCCGGACAGCGCCGCGGCGGCGGCCTCGAGCATGGAGGAGGCGAGCACCACGGCGATCCCGTCGCCGGGGAAGAGCCCGAGGTCGAGCAGTGCGCTGCGGCCCATGTGCCGCAGGCCCGCCCCGGCGGCCGGGTCGGGGTCGGCGTGCGCGGGCATGAACCAGCTGGCGGCGGCGCCGGTGATCCGGCTCGCCATCACGGCGGCCGCGGTGCAGGCCAGCCCCTCGAACAGCATCGGCGTGCGCCGCACGGCCGCGCCCAGGAACACCCCGGTCAGGTGCGCGAGCTCGGTACCGCCGAGTGCCTCCAGCAACGAGAGCGGGTCCTCCGGCGCCTTCTTCACCCGGCGCAGGCTGTCCCGGACCGCCGAGACCGTCCGCATCCATTCCTGGTCCCCGCGCAGGGTGCTGGCGACGGTCTGGGCGTCGGCCTCGTTGACGAACGCGATCAGGGTGGCGGCCGGGATCCGGGCCGCCTCGCTCGGGGCGGCCAGCAGGAGCAGGTCGGTGCCGGCGTCGGCCTCGGCCTCGGCCAGCAGCGCGCCCTTGGCCAGGGCGTCCCAGACGTCGGTGGCCCCGCCGTCGGCGCGGGTGCCGGTCACCATCCGCAACGAGCCGGCCGCCACGCGCCGGACCACGTCCGGGACGGCGGCGTCGTCGGTGAAGATCAGGAGCTTGGTCCGGTGCGGCGGCGGGGGCGGGCACTGGCCGCTGACCGCGGCGTACCAGGCCGCGGCGTCACCCAGCCGTCCGAGCGGGTCGTCCCGCCGGGCGCGCAGCAGTTGGACCGCTTCTGAGCGTGCGTCGTCGTCCGGCCACTCGATCAGGCCGGCGAGCTTGTCGAGCCGCACGCTGCTCATTGAGCCGGGAGCCTAGGACACGCCGACGCCGCCGCGGGATCCGCCAGGGGGAGCAACCGGCCCGCGACCACCAGGTACACCTCGTCCGCGGCCGCCGCCAGGCGCACGTTGAGGCGGCCCAGCTCGTCCCGGAAGCGCCGGCCCGCCGGGGTCGCCGGGACCACGCCCATGCCCACTTCGTTGCTCACCGCGATCACCGTCCCCGGTGCCGCTACCCAGGCATTGACCAGCGCATTCACCCTGACGGCGAGGTGTGGCCGGGCGGGGCCGGCCCAGGCCCCGTCGTCCCAGGCGTCGACGGCGTCCATCGCGCGGGTCAGCCACAGCGCCATGCAGTCGACGAGAACGATCCCGCCGCGGCCGAGCAGCGGGCCGGGATCGTAGGTCTCGACGGTGCGCCAGTTGCCCGGCCGCCGTTCCTGATGGGCGGCGATGCGGTCGGTCCACTCCGGGTCGTCGGGCCGGACGTCACCCGTCGCGACATAGGTCACGGGCCCGCCGGCAGCCGCCGCAGCGGCCATCGCCTCCGCCGCCGAGGACTTTCCCGACCGGGCGCCGCCGAGCAACAGGACGCGTCGCGGGAGGGAGCGGTCGGACATGACGGCTAGCCTGCCGTACCGGATGGAGATCTCAGGGAGCGAGCCCATGGCCTGGAGCTGGCGGTACGAGAAGCGTGACGGCGGCGAGGTGATCCCGGTCGCCGGGTCGGTGCCGCAGTTCCCGACCCAGGCGGACGCGGAGAGCTGGGTCGGCGAGGTCTGGCGCGAGCTGCTCGATCAGGGCGTCGACGCCGTGACGCTGCTGGAGAACGGGACGAAGGTCTACGGACCGATGTCCCTGCACCCGGCCGAATAGGCCGGCGTCAGGGCCGGTGCCCCCGGGGCACCTGCGGCTTCGGCGTGCGCAGGGAGCGCCAGGTCAGCGCGCGCATCAGGGCGTAGCCGACCGCTCCGCGCCGCGGCTCGTCCGGGAACTTGCGGTTCAGTGCCCGCTTGAGCTGCACCGACAGGACGCCGGAGTCGAACAGCACGATCATGATCATGACCGAGGACAGCGACCCGCCGAGTCCGCCGGCGCCGGCCACCATGAACACCAGGCTGGCCAGCGCGATCGGCATGAAGAACTCGGCCGCGGTCAGCCGGCCGTCGACGTAGTCGCGGACGAACCTGCGGACCGGGCCCTTGTCCCGGTTCGGCAGGTAGCGCTCGTCGCCGTTGTTCAGGGCCTCGCGCATGAGCTTGCTGGTCTCGGAGCGCTTCTTCTTCTCCAGGGTCCGCTTCGCCCGGGGGTCCCGGGTCGGCTTGACCCGCTCGCGCCGCTCCCGCTCGGCCTCGGACCGCTTCGGCGTCGGCCGGCCCTTGCGCAGGTCGACCTCGGGCGCGGCCACGACGGCCTCCTGGGTGGCGGACTCTCGGCCGCGTCGCGTGAACACGCGCCCAGAATAGTCCGGCTAGGGTTGGGCTCCTCGCTGGAGATCGTCTGAGGAAGGGCGGCACGCGGCCGATGGGTATGTGGCAGCGAGTCAAGCTGATCTTCAAGGCCAAGGCGAACAAGGCCCTGGACCGCGCGGAGGACCCGCGGGAGACCCTCGACTACAGCTACTCCAAGCAGTTGGAAATGCTCCAGCGGGTGCGCCGGGGCGTGGTCGACGTCGCCTCCTCCCGCAAGCGCCTGGAGCTGCAGCAGACACAGCTGGGCACGCAGGCCGCCAAGTGTGAGGAACAAGCCCGGCAGGCCCTCGCGCTCGGCCGTGAGGACCTGGCCCGGGAGGCGCTGACCCGCCGCTCGGCGATCCAGGCCCAGGCCACGGAGCTGGCGGGCCAGCACGCGGACCTCTCCGCGCAGGAGGAGAAGCTCACCCTCGCCTCGCAGCGGCTGCAGGCGCAGGTCGATGCCTTCCGCACCCGCAAGGAGACGATCAAGGCCACCTACACCGCCGCCGAGGCGCAGACCCGGATCAACGAGGCCGTCACCGGAATCTCCGACGAGATGGGTGACGTGAACCTCGCGATCCAGCGTGCCGAGGACAAGACCCAGCAGCTGCAGGCCCGGGCCGGGGCGATCGACGAGCTGATCGCCTCCGGCGCCCTCGACGCCGGTCCCGGCGCCGTCTCCGGTGACGTCGCCTCCGAACTGGCCCGGCTGTCCTCGGCCTCCGAGGTCGAGCTGGAGATGGCCAAGTTGAAGGCCGAGCTCGGTGGGGGCAGTCCCGCCCCGAAGGAACTCGGCGCCGAGTCGAGCGAGACTCCGCCCGTGGAGAAGTAACCGCTGGGCGTGACACGCCCTGTGGTGAAGTGAGCCGCCCGGACCCAGCAAGGAGCACCAGTACCGACATGGCCGCGGAGATCTTCGACGACCAGCTGCTCGAGGACGAGGCCGCCCTGGCCGGTGTCGACGAGGTGCTGCGCAACCTGGCCGAGGGTGGTGCCCGGGTCCGGCACGAGGTGAACGCCTCCGGCGCTGCGATGGCGGCGCTGGCCAATGCCCCCCGTCCGCGCGCGGTGGTCGCGGCGGGCTCGGACGCCCGGCTGCTGCGCGCGGTGCTGGAGCCGTGGTGCCCGGTTCCCTTCGTGGCCTGGCCCGGTCCCGGCCTGCCCGGCTGGGCCGGCGCGCTGGACCTGGTGGTGGTGATCGCCCCCGGCGGGCACAGCCCGGACGCGGCCTCGGCCGCGGCGGAGGCGGTGCGCCGCGGGTGCGGGCTGCTGGTCTCGGCGCCGGCCGCATCCCCGCTGGCCGAGTCCTCGGCCAGCCGTTCCACCGTGCTGCTGCCGACCCAGACCACGGACGTGCTCGCCGTCGCCGTGGTCGCGCTGCAGGCGCTGCACACGCTCGGCCTCGGTCCGGAGGTGGACGCCGAGGAGGTCGCCGAGAAGCTCGTCGAGTCCGCGCTGACCTGCTCCCCGCGCAAGGACCTCGGCAACAACCCGGCCAAGGACCTCGCGGTCGAACTGGCCGAGGCGGTCCCGCTCGTCTGGGGTGGATCGGTACTGGCCGCCCGCGCCGCGCGCCGCGTCGCCGAGGCGATGCGCCAGGCCAGCGGTCGGCCCGCGTTGGCGGCCGACGCCGAGCACCTGCTGCCGGTGATCCGCGCCGCCGGTGCGGACTCGCGGCGCGACATCTTCGCCGACCCCTTCGACGACGGAGCGGCCGAGCTGCGCCCGATGCTGATCGTGCTCGACGACGGCTCGCCGGACACCACGATCCGGATGACCCGAAGCCGGCTGCTCGCCGAGGCGGGGGAGAGCCGGGTGCGGCACCGCGTCCTCACCTGCGCCGAGGGCGGGCCGGTCAGCCGGTACGCCGCGCTGCTGACCACCGGACAGTATGCCGCGGTCTACCTCGGTCTGGGCCTCGGCCGCACCGCCCGCGCCGTCGCCTCCGACTGACTGCAACGTCCGAAGGAGCGAGCGTTATTACTCACGTTGCTTCGGACGCTAGCGAGTGATGGAGCGTCAGATGCCGGGCAGGGCGAGCATCTGGTCCAGCGCGAGCTTGGCGTAGCGCGCGGTTTCCGCATCGACGGAGATCACGTTGCGGACCTGCCCGGCGGCGAGGGACTCCAGCGCCCAGGCCAGGTGCGGCATGTCGATGCGGTTCATTGTCGAGCAGTAGCAGACGGCCTTGTCGAGGAACGCAACCTGTTTGTCCGGGTGCGCCTTGGCCAGGCGCTGCACCAGGTTCAACTCGGTCCCGATGGCCCAGGCCGACCCGGCCGGGGCCGCGTCCAAGGTCCGGATGATGTGTTCGGTGGAGCCGACGTGGTCGGCGAGGTCGACGACCTCGTAGCGGCACTCCGGGTGCACCAGGACGTTGACGCCGGGGATGCGGGCGCGGACGTCGTGCACGTTCTGCTCGCTGAACCGGCCGTGCACCGAGCAGTGGCCGCGCCACAGGATCATCGTGGCGTCCTGGAGCTGACGCGCCGTCAGGCCGCCGCCCGGCTTGTGCGGGTCGTAGACCACGCACTCGTCCAGGGGGATCCCGAGGTGGCGCACCGCGGTGTTGCGGCCAAGGTGCTGATCGGGCAGGAACAGCACCTTCTGGCCCTGCTCGAAGGCCCATTTCAGGGCCACGTGCGCGTTCGAGGAGGTGCAGATCGTCCCGCCGTGCTGGCCGGTGAAGCTCTTGATCGCAGCTGAGGAGTTCATGTACGAGACCGGGATCGTGGTGTCTGCGACCCCGGCGTCGGTCAGCACGTCCCAGGCGTCCTCGACCTGGGCCCAGGTCGCCATGTCGGCCATGGAGCAGCCGGCGGCCAGGTCGGGCAGGATCACCCGCTGGTCCGGGCCGGTGAGGATGTCGGCCGACTCGGCCATGAAGTGCACGCCGCAGAAGACGATGAACTCGGCCTCGGGGCGGGCCGCGGCCTGCTGGGCCAGCTTGAAGGAGTCGCCGGTGACGTCGGCGAAGGCGATCACGTCGTCGCGCTGGTAGTGGTGCCCGAGTACGAACACCCGGTTGCCGAGGGCTGCCTTGGCGGCGGCGATGCGATTCGCCAGCTCGGGGTCGGCGGCCGGGGGCAGCTCGCCGGGGCATTCGACGCCGCGCTCCGAGGACAGGTCCGCCGGGCCGCGCGTCAGCAGCGTCAGTGGCACCGGGGTGCTGATGCTCACGGCGTCTCCGTTCCAGGGGCCCGATCTCATGGGCGCTGCACGCTCAGATGTTTGCACAGGCACAAACGCCCTGGCCGGGGGTTATCTTCCGCGTGTGCGCGTGCTGATTGCCCCCGACTGCTTCACCGGGACCCTGAGCGCCCCGGACGCCGCGCGGGCGATCGCCGACGGCTGGCGGTCGGCCGCTCCGGAGGACGAGCTGACGCTGGCCCCGCTCTCCGACGGCGGCCCCGGCTTCGTCGACGTGGTCCAGGCGGCGCTCGGCGGCGAGCTGCTGGCGGTGACCGTCACCGGGCCGTGCGGCGACCCCGTCCCTGCGACCCTGCTCCTGGCCCCGGACGGCACCGCCTACCTGGAGTCCGCGCAGGCTTGTGGGCTGCACCTGATCCCGGCCGACCGGCGTGACCCGACGGTGACCAGCACGGTCGGCGTGGGTGAGTTGCTCGCCGCCGCCCTGGACGCCGGCGCTCGCCGGATCGTGGTCGGCCTCGGAGGCTCCGGCACCAATGACGGGGGAGCGGGCGCGCTGGCCGCGCTCGGTGCGGAGCCCGCGGAGCTGTTGCGGGCCGGTGGCGGGACGCTCGCGGGCCTCGATCCGCCAGGCTTGGACCTTTCCGCCGCCCGGAAGCGGCTAACGGGGATCGACCTGCTGCTCGCCTCCGACGTCGACAGCCCCCTGCTCGGCCTGCGCGGCGCCAGCGCGGTCTTCGGCCCGCAGAAGGGCGCCACGGCCGATGCGGTGCAGCGTCTGGACGCCGCACTGGAGCACTTCGCCCGCGCCGCCCAGCCCGACGTCGGGCTGAACATGACCGGCTCGCTCGCGATCGCCGCCGGAGCGGGCGCAGCGGGAGGACTTGGTTACGGACTGTTACTACTGGGCGGACAGCGCGTGCCGGGCATCGCGACCGTGCTCGAACTCACCGGGCTCCCGACGGCCGCCGCTGCCGTGGATGTCGTGGTCACCGGGGAGGGCTGCTTCGACTGGCAGTCGCTGCAGGGCAAGGTCGTCTCCGGCGTCGCCGCCCTGGCCATGGATGTGGCCCGCCCCTGCGTCGTCCTCGCAGGTCAGATCGAGGTCGGGCGTCGGGAGATGGCCACGCTAGGCGTGGAATCGGCCTATTCGGTGGCAGAACACGCCGGATCGGCCGAGGCCGCGATGGCCGCGCCGGCCGAGCAACTTGCCGCCCTGGCGGCCCGCGTCGCGCGCGCCTGGTCCCGCCGCTGAGCCTCTGCGTGAGCGTGCGGGTGTGACGCTTTGCACACCGCCGCTCGGCCTACCGGTCAGTGGGAATGCCGGAAGGGGTTCCGTGTGTCAGCATGGGTGAGTCCGTATCCCCGCGGACGGGACCCGTACATACGCCAGGAGCGAGCTACATGACGGCATCCAGCGAGACCGTGACCGGCGAGACCATGAGCGGCGTCATCCTCTCGGACGCGGCCGCTTCCAAGGTCAAGAGCCTGCTTGAGCAGGAGGGTCGTGACGACCTTCAGCTCCGTATCGCGGTTCAGCCCGGCGGTTGCTCGGGCCTGCGCTACCAGCTGTTCTTCGACGAGCGTGCGCTCGACGGCGACAACGTCCACGACTTCGACGGTGTCTCCGTCGTCGTGGACCGGATGAGCGTCCCGTACCTGGCCGGCGCCACCATCGACTTCGTGGACACGATCGAGAAGCAGGGCTTCACGATCGACAACCCGAACGCCGGCGGGTCCTGCGCCTGCGGCGACAGCTTCCACTAATCCCGGCGCCAGCCGCGCGCCTCGAACTGCACCGACGCCTCGCTCATTCATGAGCGGGGCGTCGGTTTCTGCCCTCCCGAGCCTCCGAAAACGACGCCCCGCTCATGAATGAGCGAGGCGCACGTGGGGCGGCTGGGCCTCAGCCGGTGAGGCGCGGCATTCCGTCGCGGAGCCACGCGGACGCGGGGGCGGCGTCCCACGGGGCCGGGTGCCAGGAACCGGTCTTCTCCAGGGCGGGGGCCGGGTAACTCGCGCACAGGCGCTGGGCGTCCTGGCAGAGCGCGAGCATGCCGGGGGCGAGCAGGGACTCGGGATCGCGCAGGTCGGCCATCGGATCCTCCGGGGTGGGGGGCTCGCCGGGGGTGCTGAGGGCCACGCTAAGCGCAAGGAGGGGCCGGATCCAGGCATACCTGCGGGTAGCCTGAGCGGCGCGTCGCCCCCAGCTGAGACGAAGCTGAAAAGCGTGACACGCCTATTGGTCGCCCACCGCAGCACCCGAGGAGCACCCGCGCCGTGAAGATCGCCGTCACCGGCTCGATCGCCACCGACCACCTGATGACCTTCGAGGGCCGGTTCGCCGACTCCTTGGTCGCCGAGCAGCTGGCCAAGGTCTCGCTGTCGTTCCTGGTCGAGGACCTGGAGGTCCGCCGCGGCGGCGTGGCCGCCAACATCGCCTTCGGGATGGGCTGCCTCGGGCTCAAACCCGCGCTCGTCGGCGCCGTGGGCGAAGACTTCGAGCCCTACCGGTCCTGGCTGGAGCGCCACGGCGTGGACACCGCCTCGGTGCGGGTCTCCGAGCTCAAGCACACCGCCCGGTTCGTCTGCACGACCGACCAGGACCAGGCCCAGATCGCCTCCTTCTACGCCGGCGCCATGAGCGAGGCCCGCGAGATCGAGCTCGGCCCGGTCGCGGATCGCCTCGGCGGGCTCGACCTGGTGCTGATCGGCGCCAACGACCCCGAGGCGATGGCTCGGCACACCGCGGAGTGCCGCGAGCGGGGCATCCCCTTCGCCGCCGACCCGTCCCAGCAGGTGGCCTGGCTGCCGGGCGAGGCGATCGCGAACCTGATCGACGGCGCCACCTACCTGTTCACCAACGAGTACGAGGCCTCGGTCGTCGAGAAGAAGACCGGCTGGTCCGCCGGCGAGATCTCCGACCGGGTCGAGGTCCGGGTGACCACCCTCGGTGCGGACGGTGCCCGGGTGCAGCGCCGCGGCGAGGACCCGGTGCACGTCCCGGTCGCCGCGGTGGACAAGGTGCTCGAGCCGACGGGGGTCGGCGACGCCTTCCGGGCCGGGTTCTTCGCCGGCCTGACCTGGCAGCTCTCCCTGGAGCGCTGCGCCCAGATCGGCTCGCTGCTGGCCGCGCACGTCGTGGAGACCGTCGGCACCCAGGAGTACACCCTGGATCGGGCGGGCTTCCTCAAGCGCTTCGGCGCGGCCTACGGGTCCGACGCCGCCACCGAGGTCGAGCCGCACCTCGCGGGCCTGCCCGGATAAGGGTGCCCGCCGAACCACCCCCCACCACCTGGGCGTTCCCGCCGCCGGAGGTGGCCGATCCGCTCGGCCTGCTCGGCCTCGGCGCCGACCTGGAGCCGGGCACGCTGCTCGCCGCCTACCGCTCCGGGATCTTCCCGATGCCGCGCGGCCGGCGTGGCCCGATGGGCTGGTGGTCCCCGGACCCGCGCGGCGTGCTGCCGATCGACGAGGTCCACGTCAGCCGGTCCCTGCAGCGCACCCGCCGCCGGTTCGAGATCACCATCAACACGGCCTTCGACGACGTCGTCGAAGGGTGCGCCGATCCGCGCCGCCCGCACGGCTGGATCACCCCGCGGCTGCGCCGGGCCTACCGGCAGATGCACGACCTGGGCTGGGCGCACAGCGTCGAGGCGCGTACGGCCGACGGCGAGCTGGCCGGCGGTGTGTTCGGGCTGGCCATCGGCGGCCTGTTCGCCGGTGAGTCGATGTTCCACCGCGAGACGGACGCCTCCAAGGCCGCTCTGGTCGCGTTGTGCGGGCTGCTCGCGGAGGGCGACGGACCGCCGCGGGAACGCCTCTTCGACGTCCAGTGGACGACCGAGCACCTGGTCAGCCTGGGCGCGGTGGACCTGCCTCGGCCTGCTTACCTGCAGCGGCTCGAACGCGCCCTGGAGCTCCCACTCCCGCCCGCGTTCGCGGTCACGGCCCCACACGTCGGCTGATCCTGCGATTGGATGGGGACGCAGGCCACGGGAGGACGGGGATGACGACCGAGGCGGACACGCGCGTCGCCACGACCGCGCCGCGGCCCACCTCGCCCAGGGCCCAGCCCGGAGCCGAGCACAGGCGCGAGGCGCGCCCGCCCGGGACGGCCTGGATCTGGGTGATGGCGGCCGGGCTGTGCACCCTCTACGCCGTCGTCTCGATCCGCCTGCACGAGCGGATGCTCTCCACCGGCTTCGACCTCGGCATCTTCGAACAGGCCGTCCGCTCCTACGCGCACGGAGACCTGCCGGTCGCCGAGGTCAACGGTCCGGACTTCCGGGTGCTCGGCGACCACTTCTCGCCGGTGCTGGCGCTGATCGCCCCGATCTACCGGGTCTTCCCGACGCCGGTGACGCTGCTGGTCGTCCAGGCGGTGCTGTTCGCCGTCGCCGTCGTGCCGCTGGCCGCCTATGCGCAGCGGACGCTGGGCCGGACGGCCGCCGTGGTGGTCGGCCTGGGCTACGGGCTGTCGTGGGGAATCGCGCAGGCGGTCGGGTTCGACGCGCACGAGGTGATGTTCGCCGTCCCGCTGATCGCCTTCAGCGCGGTCGCGCTCGCGGAACGCCGGCTCCGCGCTGCGGTGCTCTGGGCGCTGCCGCTCGTGCTGGTCAAAGAGGACCTCGGCCTGACGGTGGCCGCGGTCGGCGCGATGGTCGTCTGGTTCGGGTCCCGGCGCCTCGGCATCGCCACGATCGTCGCCGGGCTGGCCTCGACGGCCGTCGAGGTGTTCTGGCTGCTGCCGGCCAACACCGACGCGGGCACCTTCTCGGCCTGGTGGGACGCCCACCGGCGCAGCGACGACGGCGGTGGGATCGCCTCGCAACTGGAGCGGGTCACCGTCGGGCTCTTCGAGCGCGAGCCCAAGGTCGTGCTGCTGATCCTGCTGGTCGCGCCGACGGCCATGGTCGCGCTGCGGTCACCGTTGCTGCTGCTTGTCCTGCCGACGCTGGCCTGGCGGCTGACCTCGGACAACCCGCTGTACTGGGGGACCGGCTACCACTACAGCGCGATCCTGATGCCGATCGTCTTCGTCGCGTTCGTGGACGGGCTGCGGCGGCTCGCGTCCCGGCAGGGTCCGTCCCGCGTGCGGGAGTCCCTGGTGATCAGCGCGGTCGTGACGGCGATGCTCGTCCCCGCCTACCCGTTGTGGTCCGCGGTGCGGCCGAGTACCTGGCAGCACGACGTGCGGATCGACGACGCGCACGCGCTGCTGAACCGGATCCCGGACGACGCCCAGGTCCAGGCCTCCAACCGGCTGGTGCCGCAGCTGGCGTCGCGGACCAGCGTGTCCGTCTTCGGTTACCCACCCTCCCGGGCCAATCCGGAGTGGATCGCTCTGGACAAGGCGCCGCCGTTCAACTGGCCGTTCCACTCTCTGCAGGAGCAGGCGAACCTCGTCGAGGTGGCGCGCGAGCTCGGCTACGTCACGGCGCTCGAGCGGGGCGATTTCCTGCTGCTGCACCGCGACGTCGGGGACGCGCGTCAGTTCCCGCCGCCGCCGGAGGAGCCCGAGGAGTCCGAGGAGTCCGACGTGCGCGCGCACGAAGTAGGCCGTCCCGCGCTCCGCCGCGGCACTGCCCAGGTACTCCTGCCCGCGAAGCTCGCACCAGGCCGGGACGTCGAGGGCGGCCGCGGCGTCGTCGGAGAGCACGGCGAGCACCTCGCCGGGTTCGACGTCGCGCAGGTGGCGGGCCAGCTCGATGATGGGCGCCGGGCAGCGCCGGCCGAGGGTGTCGAGGGTCAGGCTCGCGTCCCTCACAGTCCGCTGACCCCGGCGGCGTCCCGCAGGCCGGCGATCACGGCGGGCAGCACCGCCAGGAAACGCTCGACGTCGACCTCTGCCGCACCTTGAGGAAGCGAGACCCGCACGTTGCCGTGCGAGAGCACACCCATCGCCTCGAGAACGTGGCTCGGTTTGAGGGTGTCCGCCGTGCAGGACGAACCGGAGTTGACCGCGAACCCGGCCCGGTCCAGTTCCCGGACCAGTGACTCGCCGTCCAGGTACAGGCAGGAGAAGGTCACCAGGTGCGGTAGCCGGGAGTCCGGGTCGGCCGGGCCATGGACCACGACGTCCGGCAGCGCGCCGGCGGCGGCCCGGATCCGCTCGGTCAGCGCGGCCAGCCTCGACCCCTCGGCGGCCGCATCGGCGCTCACCGCGGCCAGCGCCGCGGCGGCGGCGGCGATGGCGGGCACGTTCTCGAACCCGGGCGCGCGGCCGCCCTCCCGCTCGCCGGGCGGCAGGGGAGAGCGCCAGCGGGCCTCCCGCTTCGTCACCAGCACGCCGACGCCGGGTGGGCCGCCCCACTTGTGCGCGCTCGCGGCCAGCACCGCCCACCCGGCCGGCACGGGCAGGCGCCCCAGGCTCTGCGCGGCGTCGACCAGGAGCGGGACGCCGCCCGTGGAGATGTCTGCGATCGGCTGCAGTGTGCCCACCTCGTGGTTGGCCGACTGCAGGCAAGCAAGCGCGGTGTCCGGTCGGAGGGCGGCCGAGAACGCCGCCGGATCGACCCGCCCGGTGCGGTCCACGCCGACCAGCGCGACGGTGCCGCCGGCGCCCTCGTGCGCGCCGGCGGCGTGCAGGACCGCCGAGTGCTCGACCGCGGACGCGACCAGGTGCGTGCCGACCCGGGAGCGGCCCTTCAGGCAACCGGCCATGCCCAGTTGCAGGGCCTGGGTTCCGGAGGAGGTGAAGGCGACCTCGTCCGTCGCCGCGCCGACGACCGAAGCGACGATCTCGCGGGCCGCGTCCAACCGCATCCGGGCCCGTCGCCCGTCCCGGTAGAGCCGGGCCGGGTCGGCCCATCCGTCGTCCAGAGCGGCCAGCAGTGTGGCCCGCGCCACAGGGTGCAGAGGCTCCGTCGAGGCGGCGTCGAAGTAGGCCGCCGCACCTGCGGTGACCTGGCCTTCGACGGGGGTGCCCACAGGCTCAACCTAACCTCGCGCCACGACGGCCCTGGCCGCAGCCGTCGGGGGTGCGCAGAGTAGGCTGCCGCCGCAGTTCCAACGATGATCACCCGCGGGTTGGCGAGCGCTTTCGCTGCCCGTGATCGCACCCTTGGAAGGCCCCTTTGCACCCGATCGGTTCTCCGCCAGACCGCTCGCCGCGGACTCGCCGCCCCGCGATGCTGGGCGTGCTGGCTCTCGTCATGTTGCTCTGCACCGGGTGCAACGACGAAGACCTCCCCCGGCTCGGTTTCCCGACGCCCGCGACGGAGGAGTCCCCGCGCATCCTGCTGATGTGGCAGGGCTCCTGGCTCGCCGCCATCATCACCGGCGCCATCGTCTGGGGGCTCATCCTCTGGGCCTGCCTCTTCCACCGGAAGAAGCACGAGGACGACATCCCGATCCAGACCCGGTACAACCTGCCGATCGAGGCGCTCTACACGATCCTGCCGTTCGTCATGGTCGTCGTGCTCTTCTACTTCACCGAGCGCGACCAATCGATCATTCTCGACGAGGACCGCCCCGCCGATCTGACGGTCAATGTGGTCGGCCGGCAGTGGAGCTGGTCGTTCAACTACGTGACGCAGAACGCGTACGAGACAGGCACGCCGGCCAAGGAGCCCGAGCTGTGGCTCCCGGTCAACAAGCGGGTGCATTTCGACGTCACCTCCGCTGACGTCATCCACTCGTGGTGGGTGCCGAACTTCCTGTTCAAGATGGACGTGATGCCGGGCCTGACCAACTCCTTCGAGCTCACGCCGAACAAGTTGGGCACGTTCTCCGGCAAGTGCGCCGAGCTGTGCGGGCGTGACCACTCGCGGATGTACTTCATCGTCAGGGTGGTCACCGAGCAGGAGTACCGGGCGCACATCGACGAGCTGAAGAGGAACGGCCAGCAGGGCCAGCTGCCGCGCGGCATCGAGAACACCAAGGAAGCGCGCGAGCGGGCGTACAACCTGACCGACACGTACAAGGACGAGCACGCCGAGCACCACAGCACTGAGCCCGCGACCGAGGGGCAGGGCACCGAGGCTGCTGCCGAGGAGGAGAACAGCGAGCCCGCCTCCGACGGTGAGACGAGCACCGAACCCAGCGAGGGTGAACCCGCCACGTCCGAGTCGGGAGGCACCTCGTGACCACCTATGAGCAGGCGCAACGGGTCAGCACGACGTCCCGGGAGCGCAAGCGCACTCCGGGTGCCGCGATCATCGACTGGGCCACCACGACCGACCACAAGAAGATCGGCATGCTCTACGTGGTCGCCTCGTTCGCCTTCTTCCTGGTCGGCGGCCTGATGGCCATGATCATGCGGGCCGAGCTGGCCAGGCCGGGCAACCAGGTCGTCTCCAACGAGGTCTTCAACCAGCTCTTCACCATGCACGGCACGATCATGCTGCTGCTGTTCGCGACGCCCCTGTTCGTCGGGTTCGCGAACCTGATCATGCCGCTGCAGATCGGCTCGCCTGACGTGGCGTTCCCGCGTCTCAACATGTTCAGCTTCTGGCTCTTCGTGTTCGGCGGATCGATCGCGATGCTCGGCTTCGCGACCCCCGGCGGCGCCGCCGACTTCGGCTGGTTCGCCTACGCGCCGCTGACCGACGCGGTTCACTCCCCGGGCATCGGCGCCGACCTCTGGATCATGGGCCTGGCGCTGTCCGGCTTCGGCACCATCCTCGGTGGCGTCAACTTCATCACCACGATCATCTGCATGCGCGCGCCCGGCATGACGATGTTCCGGATGCCGATCTTCACCTGGAACATCCTGGTCACCAGCGTGCTCGTGCTGATCGCGTTCCCGGTGCTCGCCGCGGCGCTGCTGGTGCTGGAGTCCGACCGCCAGTTCGGCACACACGTCTTCGAGTCCGCCAACGGCGGCGCGATGATGTGGCAGCACCTGTTCTGGTTCTTCGGGCATCCCGAGGTCTACATCATCGCCCTGCCGTTCTTCGGCATCATCACCGAGATCCTGCCGGTCTTCAGTCGCAAGCCGATCTTCGGTTACAAGGGTCTGGTCTTCGCGACGCTGTCGATCGCCGCGCTGTCCGTGACGGTGTGGGCGCACCACATGTACGTCACCGGCCAAGTGTTGTTGCCCTTCTTCGCGTTCATGACATTCCTGATCGCGGTACCCACCGGGGTGAAGTTCTTCAACTGGGTGGGAACGATGTGGCGAGGGGCGATCTCCTTCGACACCCCGATGCTGTGGTCGGTCGGCTTCCTCATCACCTTCCTCTTCGGTGGCCTGACCGGCGTCATCCTCGCCATCCCGCCGGTCGACTTCGCGGTCTCGGACTCCTACTTCGTCGTCGCCCACTTCCACTACGTGGTCTTCGGCACCGTCGTGTTCGCGATGTTCGCCGGCTTCTACTTCTGGTGGCCGAAGATGACCGGCCGGATGCTCGACGAGCGTCTCGGCAAGATCCACTTCTGGACGCTGTTCTTCGGCTTCCACACCACGTTCCTGGTCCAGCACTGGCTGGGCGCGGAAGGCATGGCCCGGCGGTATGCGGACTACCGAGCGAGCGAGGGCTTCACGACGCTGAACATGGTCTCCAGCGTCGGGGCGTTCCTGCTCGGCATGTCGACCCTGCCGTTCATCCTCAACGTGATCCTCACGCACCGGAAGCCGAAGGTGCCGCTGCCGGACGACCCGTGGGGCTTCGGCCGCTCGCTCGAGTGGGCGACCTCCTGCCCGCCGCCGCGGCACAACTTCGCCAACATGCCGCGCATCCGCTCGGAGAGCCCGGCGTTCGACCTGCACCACCCGGAGTTCGCCTCCGCGCACGATGCGCCGACACGAAGTAAATCCGTGCTCGACGAGATCTACGGTGAGCCCGACCTCGAGGGCCATGAACGCGGGAAGACACAGACCGCGGTCATGGATCGAGACGGTGACGGTGACGACGACGGCGAAAAGCCCGGGCACGGCGGCGTCGGGTACGGACAGGAGTAGACGTGAAGGTCGAAGGCAACATGTTTGCCGGCATCGGGGTCTTCCTGGTTCCGGTCATCCCGATCTACTGGCACTACTCGCACGACTGGACCGGCACCACCGCGCTCGTCCTGACCTGGGGTCTGTGCGCCCTCATCGGGTTCTACCTGCTGTTCACCGCCAAGCGGATCGACCTGCGTCCGGAGGACAACCCGACCGCGCTGATCGAGGACGGTGCCGGCGAACTCGGCTTCTTCAGTCCCCATAGTTGGTGGCCGCTGATCCTGGCGGCCGCCGGCGCGATGGGCTTCCTCGGCATCGTCTTCGGCATGTGGATGTTCGCCCTCTCGGTCCCGTTCTTCGTCTTCGCGGTCTTCGGCTTCGTCTTCGAGTACTACCGCGGCGAACACGCCCACTAGGGCTCGGCGCCCGCATAGCGGCCAGTGCCGGCGGCCGGGCTCAGGTGATGGCGTGGGGGCCGGTCTCGCCGGTGACGACCCAGGCCTCGTCCCGCAGTTGGAGGACGGAGGTGAACCACTCGGCGCAGATGGCTGCACACCAGAGCTCGTGGCCCACGTGGACGCGGTCACCGTGAGCCTCGATCGGCCCGAGCAGGATGACCGTGCCGTGTCCACGAATGCGTTTCCGAAGCGGAACGACCTGGGTGTCGTCGGTGGCCAGCGTCGTATCGGGATCGGAAACGAAGACGAGCGGCGGCAGGTCGGCCAGCTCCTGCTTGAGACCGGTCCTGAGCGCTTCGCTGAACGCCTCGCCCGGCTGGTCCTCCTCGCCGGGCTGCGCCGCATTGACCACCTCGTGGTCGACGACCCAGATGCGCTTGTACGGCGACGTGTCCGGGGCCGATCCGCCGGCGCCAAGGACCAGTTCCCGGATGACCGCGGCGTAGATCGCGACCGCCCGTTGGTCGTCCGGCGCGGTCGGCGACGCTGAAGTGGCGGGGACACCGTTCGGACCCAAGACGAACGACTCGGAGCCGCAGCCCGTCAGGAGCGCAACGGCGCAGGACGCCGCCACGAACAGACCGAGGCGCTTCATAGGACTAAGGACGGAGCACGACGGTCATTCGTTCGCCGGGGGACAGCCGGACTCGGGGCGCGCCACCTGACCACCCCACCACAGGTGCGCTAGGTTCCGCTCGTGGCGCCGGACCCGACTGAAGTCGGGGCTGTCGGCCGCCGGGATACAGCTCCGGTCGAGCTGCTGCCGGAGGACGCCGAGCGCCCGGCCCGTCGGCTGACCGGGCGCGCGCGTCTCCTGGTGCGGGGCATCGGCGCCGCCGTCACCGTCTTCGCCGTCTGGCAGGCGCTACGGCCGCTCTCGCAGGGCTCGCAGTACTACCTGGTGTTGTTCCTGGCCGGCACGCTGCCGCTGGTCTTCCTGTGCTTCCGCTCCGGCCTGCGGGTCCCCTGGGCCCGACCCCAGCGCGGCGGCGATGCGGACGAGCCGACCTACACCGACTGGGCCCTGGCCATCGTGGCGGCGGTCGTGTGCCTGTATCCCGTGCACCCGTGGAGCGGCGGCGGTTACGACGCCTTCCTGAACCGGCAGGGCCGGCTCTCCGACCTCGACCTGGTGATGGGAATCGTGCTTCTGGGCCTCATCCTCGAGGCGGTGCGGCGCACCGCCGGGTGGGTGCTGCCAGGAATCGCGGCGGTGTTCCTCGCCTATGCGTACTACGGCGGGCAGCTGCCGCAGTCGTGGGCGGTCGCCCATGCCGGGCTCGACGTGGACCAGATCGTCGACGCGCTCTACAACTCCGGAAGTGGCTTCTTCGGAACGCCTTTGGATGTCGCGGCGACCTACATCGTGTTGTTCGCCCTCTACGGGGCCGTCCTGGATGCCTCCGGAGCCGGCCGGTTCTTCGTGGACCTCGCGGGGGTCTGCTTCCGGCGGTCGCGGACGGCCGCCGCGCGGACCACGGTCGGCGCGGGATTCCTGCTCGGCACCGTGTCCGGCAGCGGCACCGCCACCGCGGTCACCGTGGGCTCGACGACCTGGCCCATCCTGCGCCGCGCCGGGTACGGCCCGGACCAGGGCGCCGGCATGCTCGCCGCGGCCGGCGTCGGCGCGATCCTGTCCCCGCCCACGCTGGGCGCGGCCGCCTTCATCGTGGCCGAGTACGTCGGGGTCTCCTACCTCACCGTGGTCGGCTGGGCGTTGATCCCCACCCTGCTCTACTACCTCGGCATCCTCTGGGCGGTCGAACTCGACGCCCGCCGCCAGGGCCTGACCCCGATTGCCATCGAAGGCCTGAGCTGGCCCTCGGTGCTGCGCCGCAGCTACCACCTGATCTCGCTCGTGGTCGTGGTCGGGCTGCTGCTGGGCGATCACACCGTCAGCCGGGCTGTCCTGTGGGGGACGGTGGTCGCGTTCGGGCTCTCTTTCCTCGACAGGGAAAGGGCACTGACGCCCCGTCGGATTCTTGGCGTGCTGGCCGACACCGCGCAGTCGATCCTCGCCGTGGTCGCGGTCTGCGCGGCGGCGGGAGTGATCACGGCGGTCACGACGAAGACGGGGCTGGGCGCGCAGCTCTCCGACCTGATCGTCGACGCGGCCTCGCTCTTCGGGGACGAGGGCACCGTCGTGATCGTGGTGACTGCGCTGCTCTCGGCGCTGGCGCTGACCCTGCTCGGGCTCGCGGTCCCGGTGACGGCTTCCTTCATCATCGGCTGGGCCGTGATCGCCCCGGCCCTGCTGTCGCTGGGGGTCTCGACGCCCGCGGTCGCGATGTTCGTCTTCTACTACTCGGTGCTCTCCGAGGTCACCCCACCGACCGCGCTGGCCGCCGTCGGTGCGTGCGCGATCACCGGCGGCCGCCCGATTCCGGCGATGATGGCCGCGCTGCGCTACGCGCTGCCCGCGTTCGTCGTCCCGCTGGCCTTCGTGGTGTCCGACCGCGGCGAGTACCTCCTCGGACGCGGCGACGCCGTCGACGTCGCCCTGGTCAGCCTGTGCGCCGGGTGCGCGGTCGTGGCCCTGGGCATTGCCGCCGCTCCCATCGGGTGGGCGGCCCGCGCGCCGGCTCTGGCCGGGGTACCCGCGCTGCTCAGCTTCCAGCCCGTCGCCGTCGTCATCGGCCTGGCGCTGCTGGCCGCGGCGGCGATCCTGCTGGCCCGAACGCCGTCGCGACCGGCGGAACTCCGGGCATGAGCTGTCAGTTCAGCATCGGGACGACTGGTAGGAGCATGTGATGCGCACGCGTCGACGTATTGGGTCCGGGCTGCTGGGGCTGGGGTTCTTGGGCCTGGCGGCCTGTGGCGGTGGCAACACCGGGAGCGCGGACGCCGGCGGCGACCCGAACTCCTGCGAGGTGGGCGGGGACACCCGGCTCGGGCTCGCGACCGGCAACATCAACGGCGTCTACTACGCCCTGGGTAACGCGCTCGCCACCCAGGTCGCGGACGCCACGGGCGACCGCATCCGGATCACTGCGGCGGAGACCGGGGCGTCGGTCCAGAACATCGAACAGCTCGTGGCGGGGGACTACCAGGTCGCGTTCTCGCTGCTGGACTCCGCCGCCGACGCGGTCGCCGGCACCGGCTCGTTCGACGCGCCGCAGCCGGTGCGCGCGCTGGCCCGGATCTACACCAACTACACCCACGTCATCGCCCGCAACGGCGCCGGTGTCGACAATCTGGCCGACCTGAAGGGCAAACGGGTCTCCACCGGCTCACCCAAGTCCGGCACCGAGGTGATCGCCCAGCGCACGCTCACCGCGGCCGGCCTCGACCCGGACGCCGACGTGAAGGCGCAGCGGCTCGACCTGGTCAAGACCATCGACGGGATGAAGGACGGCACGATCGACGCGATGTTCTTCTCCGGTGGCCTGCCGACCCCGGGGGTCACCGACCTGCTGACCACCGGGCGCGACAAGGTGACGTTCCTCGACATCACCGGGGAACTGGCCGACCTGAAGAAGATCTCCCCGGCCTACCAGCGCGGCCAGATTCCGGCGGGCGTCTACGGCACGCCCAAGGCAGTCCCGACCGTCGTCGTGCCGAACGTGCTGCTCGTCCGCGACGACCTGGCCGCGAACGTCGCCTGTCAGCTCACCCGGACCCTCTTCGAGGTGAAGGCGGGCCTGGCGGCGGTGAACAAGGCGGCCGAAGAACTGGACCCGGCGCTCGGCCGCAAGACGGATCCCGTCCCGCTGCACCCCGGGGCCGAGCGCGCCCTCGACCTGCTCGCCCCTGCCTGAGCTACCCGGGCCAGGCGATCTGGGCGACGAGGTCGGCCACGGCGACGCCGAGCAGCGGGCTGGTGTTGGCCTCGACAAACGCGTCGTCCCCGCGAACAAACCACTGAATCGTGCGAGCGCGCGGGTCCGCAACGCAGATCTCCTCGACGCCGTGGGCGAAGAAGAACGGGAACTTCTCCCAAGTCTCGTCGTACGGGGACAGGACTTCGACGACGATTGCTGCGGTTGGCACCCAGACTTCGTTCGGCAAGGTCCGGTGGTATCCGGCGTCCGGCACCCGGAAGTTGTCCTTGGAGTCACCGAGGTTGAACTGGGTCGTGGCCACCAGTCCTGCCGCCGTGGCGAACGGCTCCAATGCGGCGGCGAGCCGCAACTCGAGGTAGCCGTGCCACGGGTGCGGCACCGGAACCATGTGGTACTCCCCGTCCCAGACCTCGTCAAAGCTGTCCTGACCCAGGGCGCGGCGCTGCGCGATCAGCGCCTCGATTTCGGGCGGCCGCGGTCCGACGACGACGGTTCGCATGAGTTCGAGTGTAGATCTGGCCTCTGCCCCGCCCGCCATTCTTCCGGGTGAGCGCCGGTCGCGGGCCGCCTGTGGATAAGCGCGAGAGTCAGCTGATCACGCTCGCGCCGGTCGTGCCGGTCACGACCCAGCTATCGCCGCGTCGCTCCACCACGTAGGTCATGAGCTGTCCGCACTTCGGGCCGCAACGCAGCTTGTGGCTCACCTGGACCTGCGAACCGGCCTCGATGATCCGGCCGACGGTGACGACGGCGCCGGGGCCGGCGACCGGGCGATCGCGGTAGAGGTCGGCGGTCGCGTCGGCCACCGAGACGAAGTCCAGCGACGGGAGATCGGCCAGCGCCGCGCGCAGATCTGCCTGGAGCCCGGCGCTGAAGAGTTCCACTGCACCCGGAACATCGGCGGTGAAGCCTTCACCCTGCATCGGGGCGTCGACGACCAGCACGCGTCGGTACGGGGTGGGCCGTGACCCGTAGGTGTGGTCCTCGGTGATGATCAGCAGGGTCCGGGCGTGCTCCACGTCGGCTGCGGGGGCCGCGCTCGTGGGGGCAGCGGCGGGCGAGTCGTCCCCGGTGCAGCCGGCGACGGAGACCGCGAGGAACGCCGCGAGCACGCTGACGGCGGTGGCCGCGTGCTCGGACGACGTCGACGATGTTCTGCCGGCGACGCTCAGCCCCGCGGGCCACTGCAACTCGGTCGCGTCGGACCCAGAGGTCCTGGGAGACGGCAGTACGGCGGAACTCGTGCGCGCAGTCGGAACCACCGAGAGCGGCGTGACGCAGTGGCTGGCCACCCGCCACGGCCCGGACGGCCCGTCGCAGACCGCGAGGCCCACCGGTGATCCGGCGTCACTCGTCGACGTCTGCGTCTTCCGTAGCGACGCGCCGCGGCATATCTCGAAGCCCGCGGGCTCGACGGGCGACACCACGGGCGTCATGGTGTTCGTTCGCTTCGGCGGCGTGACGCTGGACGCGATCGGTGATCCGGATCGGCTCGCCGGGGATCTGGACACCCTCCCGGAGCGTTAGACGATCCGGGCCGAGAGCAGGCAGAGGTCGTCCGTGAGGGCGCCGGACGCGTAGTCGTCGGCCAGCTGACGCAGGGTCAGGATGACTTCGGCCGGACTCGCGTTGTTGAGCCCGGCGAGGGTTTCGCTGATCGTCTCCAGGCCGAGCAGTTCACCGTCGCGGCGGGCCTCGGTCAGGCCGTCGGTGTACAGCAGCACCCCGGCGCCGGGCTCGGGCGTGTGTGAGGCCTCGAGGCATCCCAGATCGGTGCTGATCCCGAGCGGGATGCCCTGCGTCGTGGCCAGGAGCTCCGTGCCGTCGTCGAGCCAGAGCGCCGGCGGGTGCCCGGCGTAGGCCCAGCGCAGGCAGCGCTGGATCGGCCGGTAGGTAACGCAGGCGGCGGTCACGAACTCGCTGGTCGTGCCCGCCCGTTCGATCACCGCCGTGTTCACCCAGCTGAGCAGTTGGGCCGGGTCATCCGAGAACGGGGCCGTGGCCACGAACGCCGTCCGGACGAAGGCAGCGCGTCGGGCCGACTTCAGACCGTGACCGACGACGTCGCCGACAACCAGCACCGAGGTGTCCTCCGGACCCGCCGCTACGAGATAGAAGTCGCCGCTGACGCGTTCGGCGGCAGGCAGGAACGCGGCCGCCAGGTCGAGGCCGGGCCGAACCGGAAGCTCAGGCGGTGTCAGGGCGTCCCGGATCGCGCGCAGGTCCGCCAGCTCGTCCTCGGCCCGGTCCAGCCGCTCCCGCAGCGCTGCGAGATCGACGTCGTGCGCATTGACTTCCCGCTGGAGGCGGGCGATCAGTCCGCGGCTGAGAGCCGACGAGGGGTCGTCGCGGTAGGCGCTCTGTCGCTCGATGCCCGAAGCCCGCCGATCGGCGGCCGCGCGGGCCCGGTCCTGGGCGGGGGTGTTCGGGGCATCGGGATCCGGGTCCTCGATCGCTCCGTCCGATGCCAGGGCCGCGAACTCGCTCGTCGTCTCGGAGCGCTCGGCGGCGCGGTCGCGGGCCTCACCCGCGCGGTCGCGGTCGGAGGCGTCACGGTCGCGGTCCGCGGCATCCTGGTCGGCGTCGTCCGCGCTCCGGTCGGCGTCGGACTGCGCGGGGTCGGAGTACCGCCGGCCGGCGTCCTGATCGTTCCGCTCAGCGTTATCGGGGTTGGGCACGACGGCCTCCATCCGTCCGGGGAAGGCTCTGGCGATCACGCCGGAGCATTCGCCGCCGAGGGCTGGAGCGACGTTCAGACCCTACGCGCCCCAAGGGCAGAGGTCAGCAGGGAACGCGGAGGGCCGGTCCCGCCATGCGGAACCGGCCCTCCAAATGGAACAGGGGTGGTGCTCAGTGGCCGCCGTAGCCGCCGCCGCCGTGACCGCCACCGTGGTCGTCGTGACCGTGGGCCGTCAGCTCCGCGTACTCCTCAGCCGTCGGCTTGTGCAGGTCGTCGGCGTACCAGAACTTCGACAGCTTGGCCTGGATCTTCTTGGCCTTGTGCATCGGGGCCGGGATGCCGTCGGCGTCGGTGGCCGGGCCGGCTTCGATCGGCTTCCAGTTGTTCCGCTGCATGATCGTGAAGCGCTCTTCGGCGGAGATCGGGGCGTGCACCTCGATGAACTCGCCGTTGGGAAGCCGCTTGATGATGCCGGTCTCGCGACCGTGCAGGACCTTGTTCATGTCCGCCCGCTGCAGACCCAGACAGGCTCGCTTGGTGATCATGAAGACGATCGGCGGGACCACGATCAACGCGACCTGCGTGAACCGCGTGACGTCGTTGATCGGGACGTCGAAGGTCAATCCGATGATGTCGTTCCCGCCGTTGATGAACAGCAGCAGGTAGAACGCGATCGACATGGCGCCGAAGGCGGTGCGGACCGGGACGTCGCGCGGGCGGTCGAGCAGGTGGTGCTCGCGCTTGTCCCCGGTGACCCAGGCTTCGATGAACGGGTAGACCGCCAGCAGCGTCATCATGACGCCGGGCAGGATCAGCCCGGGCACGAGGATGTTCCAGCTGATCGTGTGCCCGAACAGGTTCGTCTCCCAGTTGGGCATCGCGCGCAGCGAGCCTTCGAGGAAGCCGATGTAGAAGTCCGGTTGTGAGCCGGCGGATATCTGATCCGGGTAGTAGGGCCCGAACAACCAGATCGGGTTGATCTGGGCTATGCCGCCGAGCAGGGCGCAGACGCCGAAGACGATGAAGAAGAAACCTCCCGCCTTGGCCATGTACACCGGCATCAGCGGGAAGCCGACCACGTTCTCGTTGGTCCGACCCGGGCCGGGGAACTGCGTGTGCTTCTGGATCACGACCAGCATCAGGTGGAACGTGATGAGCGCGAGCATGATGCCCGGCAGCAGCAGCACGTGGATGATGAAGAACCGTGGGATGACGTCCTCGCCGGGGAATTCGCCGCCGAAGAGGAAGAAGTGCCCGTAGGTCCCGACCACCGGGAGCGAGAGGATCACTGTGTCGGCGATGCGCAGGCCGGTACCGGAGAGCAGGTCGTCCGGGATCGTGTAGCCGGCGAAGCCCTCGATCAGGGCCATCGTCAGCAGGCCGTTGCCGATCAGCCAGTTCAGCTCACGCGGCTTGCGGAACGCGCCGGTGAAGAAGATCCGGAACAGGTGGATGAAGATCGCGGCGACGAAGATCAGCGCGGCCCAGTGGTGGATCTGACGCATCAACAGGCCGCCGCGCACCTCGAAGCTGATCTTGAGTGTCGAGGCGTAGGCCTCCGACATCTCGACGCCCTGCAACGGCTCGTACGGGCCGTCGTAGACGGTGTGGCCCATGCTGGGGTTGAAAAACAGGGTCAGGTAAACCCCGGTGAGCAGCAGGATGATGAAGGTGTAGAGCGCGATCTCGCCGAGCATGAACGACCAGTGCTCGGGAAAGACCTTGCGCAGGTTCTTCTTGCCGGCCGCGTTGGTGCCGAGCCGCTCGTCGAGGTAGGTCGCGACGCCGGCGCCGGCCTTGGCGGCAGGGCTCGGCGGAGCGGTCGGAGTGGTGTCCGACATCAGGCGTTCCCCCGCTCCGGGAAGCTGGGTCCGACGGGCTCGTCGAACCCGCCCTTGGCGATGAGAAAGCCTTCCTCGTCGACCCCGATGGCCAGCGTCGGCAGGTTGCGTGCGGACGGCCCGAAGATGACGCGCCCGAAGTCGGCGAGGTCGAAGGTGGACTGGTGGCACGGGCAGAGCATGTGGTGGGTCTGGTCCTCGAACAGCCCGAGCGGGCAGCCCGCGTGCGGGCAGATCTTGGAGTAGGCCAGGATCCCGCGGTACCCGCGCGCCGCCAGTTCGGGGGAGCGGATCTCGTTCGGGTTGATCTTGATCAGCATGATGGCGGCCTTGGCCAGCTCGTCCAGGTGCTCCAGGTCGTTCGGCTTGGCCGAGATCATCGTGCCGAGCGCGAAGTCGGACGGCTTGAGCCGGCGCTCGTCGTTGGCGTGCACGATCTGGCGGTGCTTCGGGTCGTCCCACAGCGTGCCGCGCAGCTTCTTCTGGGGCAGTGGGCCGAGATCGCGCAGCAGGATCAGTGGTGCGATCGGGAACAACGCCATCGCGCCGAGCAGCGAGGTCCAGATCAGCTTGCGGCGCGGGATCGCGGAGTCCGCGACGCCCTGCTTCGCCAGCTCCAGCACCGCCGCGGTGTCCTCCGGGGAGGACTTCATCGGATGCCGGTAGTCGACGATCTCCTCGGCGTTCATCAGCTTGCGGGCCCAGTGGATCTGGCCGGCGCCGATGCACAGCATCGCTCCGCCGAACGTGAGGCCGAGGGCGAAGTTCAGCGTGTTGATCGTGCCCAGGCCGAGCACGTACATCGACTCTTCTTTGTCGATGGCGACGAAGCAGACGATGAATGCGATCGTGAGGATGCTGCTGAGGGTGAACAGCGCGGCGACCTGACGCTCCGCACGGTTGGCCGCGCGGGCGTCGATGTCGGTGCGCCGGGGAGTGTGGTGCGGGATGCCGGGGTCGGCGAACGGGTCGCCCTCGACGTGGGCGAGGTCGGTGCCGTGGCCGGTGGAGTCCCCACCGTGCGTGTCAGTGCCGTAGCTCATGACGGCCTCGCCCCCAGCCACACCGCGGCCGCGATGAGTGCGCCGATGACGACCGTCCACACGAGCATGCCTTCCGCGACCGGACCGATCCGGCCGGCTGCGTAACCGCCCGGGTCGGGCTGGCCGGCGATGCTCTTGACGTAGGTGATGACGTCCTTCTTCTGCTCCGGGGTGAGGACACCGTCGCTGAAGGTCGGCATGTTCTCCGGCCCGGTGAGCATCGCCTCGTAGATGTGCTTCGGGTCGGTGCCGGTCAGGTTCGGCGCGTAGCTGCCGCGGGTCAGTGCGCCGCCCTTGCCGATGAAGTTGTGGCACGACGCGCAGTTGGTGCGGAAGATCTCGCCGCCCTCCTGCAGGTCGCCGTCGGCGGCGTACTGCTCGGCGGTGGGAATCGGCGCTCCGCCCCCGAGCGAGGCGACGTAGGCGGCGATCGCCACCGTCTCCTCCTCGGTGAAGAACTGCTTCTTGGCCGGCGCCTGCGCTTCACGCGACTGCAGCGGCATGCGCCCGGTACCGACCTGGAAGTCGACCGCGGCGGCACCGAGGCCGGCGATCTCCGGGCCGTCCGAGGTGCCCTCGGCGTTGAGGCCGTGGCAGCTGGAGCAGCTGGTGATGTAGAGCCCCTTGCCCTCCTGGATCTGCAGGGAGGACGCATCGTCCGCCGCCTCGGCCGTGCCGGAGGGAGCGAACGCGGAGTACAGGCCACCGACCGCAGCGAGGGCCAATAAGAGAACGACGAGCGCCGCCATGGGGTGGCGCCGTCGTGCGGAGAGCCGTTTCACGCCAGTCCCTTACTTGAGCAGGTAGATCATGCCGAACAGACCGATCCACACGATGTCGACGAAGTGCCAGTAGTACGAGACGACGATCGCGCTGGTTGCCTGTTCGTGGGTGAACCGACTCGCCGCGAAGGTCCGCCCGAGGACGAACAGGAACGCAAAGAGTCCGAGCGTCACGTGCAGACCGTGGAAGCCGGTCGTGAGATAGAACATCGAGCCGTACGCGTGGGCCGACATCGTCATGCCCTCGTTGGTGAGCTCGGTGTACTCCGTGGCCTGACCGGCGACGAAGAACGTGCCCATCATGAAAGTGATGATGAACCAGAACCGGAGCTTCTCGACGTCGCCCCGCTCCGCCGCGAACACCCCGAGCTGGCAGGTGACCGAGGACAGCACCAGCACCGTGGTGGTGACGGACGCGAACGGCAGGTTCAGATGCACTTCCTCCGGCGGCCAGTTGGCGTTGCCGGTGACGGACCGGATCGTGAAGTACATCGCGAACAGTGCCGCGAAGAACATCAGCTCCGAGGAGAGCCACACGATCGTGCCGACACTGACCATGTTTGGTCGGTTGACGGCTCCGTGGGCAGGCGGAGTTTCGACAGCTTGTGCGGTGGCCACGGCGGTGATTATGCCGGGCTCACCCTGGCGATCCGTGACCGCCCCCCCGGTGTCGGAAAGAGTGTCGGCTTAGTCTCGGCAGGTGCTGGTCGACGTCATCCGGGCGCACGCCGGAGCCCACGATCCGGGCCCCCCGCTGTCCGGATCCCGGTGGCTGACCGAGTGGACCTTCGAGCCGCTTCCCCTGGTCGGCATCGTCCTGGCCGGAGGCCTCTACCTGCTGGGCGTCCGGCGGATGCGGGCCGCCGGCAATTCTTGGCCGCTGAGCCAAACTCTGAGCTTCTTCGCCGGCCTGAGCTGGATGGTCGTCGCGGTCGCCTCGCCCCTGGCCAGCTACGACACCGTGCTCATTTCTGTGCACATGATCCAGCACATGATCCTGGCGATGCTGGCGCCGATCTTCCTGGTCCTGGGCGCCCCGATCACCCTGGCGCTGCGCACGCTGCCGCCGCGGGGACGGGGGCTGCTACTCACTTTGATCCATTCCCGGGTGGCCGCCGTCCTCACCTTCCCGGTGGTCGCCGGGGCGATCTTCGTGATCAACCCGTTCGTCCTGTACTTCAGCGGCCTGTACGAGCAGACCCTGGAACACGCGTGGCTGCATGACCTCAATCACATGCACTTCGTCGCGGTCGGCACGCTCTGGTACGCCACGCTGCTCGCCGTCGACCCGCTGCCGCGACGTCCCAGCTACCCGATCCGGGTGATCGCCGGCTTCCTGACCTTGCCGTTCCACGCCTGGCTGGGGGTGGCGATCATGTCGATGAACACCCTGATCGCCAGTGACTGGTACCTCGGCATGGACCGGGAGTGGGGTGCGAGCCCGCTGGATGACCAGAAGACCGCCGGCGGGATCCTGTGGGTCAGCGGCGACCTGATCGGACTGGTCGTGTTCGCGGCCCTGTTCCGCGGCTGGATCAAGGAGTCCGAACGGGAGGCCCGCCGGGAGGACCGGCGCCTCGACCGGTTGGAGGCGGCGGGGTCGGCCGCGGAGGGCCCCCGGGCAGCCCGGGCACCGCGGAGCTCACGGCCCGCGCCCGCGTTCGGACCGAGGGCGATGAAGGCGTCGATACGATCTGGCGAAACGCCCGGCAGTGATCAAAACAGCGACGACCAGGAGAGACCCACGTGAGCGAGCACCGCGAGCCTGAGCTCTCCATGCGCATCCTGGTCTACAGCGACGACGTCAACATCCGGAACGACGTCCGCCTCGCGCTCGGCCGGCGCCCTGCCCCCGAGCTGCCGCGGGTCGACATCCTGGAGTGCGCCACCGAGCCGGCGGTGATCGCCGCGATGGACCGCGGCGGCATCGACGTCGCCGTGCTCGACGGCGAGGCCGTCCCGGCAGGCGGTATGGGCATCTGCCGGCAGCTGAAGGACGAGATCTACCGCTGCCCCCCGATCCTGGTGCTGATCGGGCGTGTCCAGGACGGCTGGCTGGCGACCTGGTCCAAGGCCGACGCTGTGGTCACCCACCCGGTGGACCCGATCGCCGTCGCCGACGCCGTCGCCGCCCTCATGCGGCAGCGGCTGGCTTCCACACTCGCGTGACGACCTGGCCCGAGCTGCTCGGGGCCCTGGTGCGGCGCGAGGACCTCGACGCCGACACCACCGCGTGGGCGATGGGCGAGATCATGGGCGGCGAGGCCAGCCCGGTGCACATCGCCGCGTTCGTGGTCGCGCTGCGCTCCAAGGGCGAGACGGTCACCGAGGTCGAGGGCCTGGTCCGCGCGATGCTCGAGCGCGCCCGGCTGATCGAGGTGGCCGGCCCGACACTGGACATCGTCGGCAGCGGTGGTGACCAGGCCCACACCGTCAACATCTCGACGATGGCCTCGATCGTGGCCGCCGCGACCGGGGTGCGGGTGGTCAAGCACGGCAACCGGGCGGCGTCCTCGGCGTGCGGGACCGCCGACGTGCTCGAGGAGCTCGGCGTCGCGCTGGACCTGGCCCCCGACGACGTGGCCGCGGTGGCGGTCGAGGCCGGCATCACCTTCTGCTTCGCGCCGGTCTACCACCCGGCCCTGCGGCACGCGATCCCCGTGCGCCGCGAACTCGCGATCCCGACGATCTTCAACTTCCTCGGACCCTTGGCGAATCCGGCCCGGCCGACGGCGCAGGCGGTCGGCGTGGCCGACCGGCGCATCGCCCCGATCGCGGCCGGGGTGCTGGCCCGGCGCGGCATCTCGGCCCTGGTGTTCCGCGGCGACGACGGCCTGGACGAGCTGACCACGACGACCACCTCCAGCTACTGGGAGGTGCGCGACGGGTCCGTGACCGAGGGCACCCTGGACCCGACCGCGATCGGGGTGCCCCGCTCCGAGCCGGGCGCGCTGCGCGGCGGGGACAAGGTGCACAACGCCGGCGTGGTCCGCGACCTGCTGGCCGGCAAGACCGGACCGATCCGGGACGCGGTCCTGCTCAACGCCGGCGCGGCCCTGGCCATGTGCGACCCGACGGACACCGCGCCGCTGACCGAGCGGGTGGAGCGGGGCATCGCCCGCGCCGCGACGGCCGTCGACGACGGCAGCGCCGCGCGCCTCCTCGACGTCTGGGTCGCCGCGACCACCGCCCGCCGCCCCGCCTGAGCCGCGGAAAGGTTCAGGCGCGGCGGATCGAGTTGATCAGGTTGGTGCCGAGGGTGACGGCCTTCGCCACGGGCACCCCGGACAGGTAGACCAGTCCGACGCGGTTGTCGGCTCGCACGGCGATCACCAGGTAGCGGTTGGGGTCGGCTTCGGTGCCGACCTCCTGGCGCACTCCGTAGGTCAGCTCCGAGGTCCGCTCGACGGAGCGGTACTGCACGGCCAGCGGGCCCTCGGGGTCGACGGGGCCGGCCGGACAGGCCCGCATCTGGCGATCGAATGCCCGGAGGAATGCGTCCGGGCTGCTCTTGTCGTCGAACTGCAGGATCAACGCCACTCCGGGCTGGCCCGACGGGCCGGCATAGGTGCGCTCCAGCGCGTACTGCGGACGGGGGAGCGCGATGTTCACCGCCGCCTCGGGACAGCCGATCGGGACCAGCCCGTCCATCAGCTCGTCGACGTCGCGCGCCTGGGTGGACGGAGCGTTCGGGTCGGTCTCCTCCTCGTGGCCGGCGCCCGGGTCGGCGCGCTCGGTCCAGCCGTCGCCGATCACCTCGGCGGTCGGCATCTGACGCCCGGTCAGCGGCCCGGCGGTCTGCGGAACTTCGTCGAGGACGGGGTCGGCGGTGGCCGCGGCGGCGGGGGCCTCGTCATCCGAGGAGTCGTTGCACCCGCTGAGCATCAGGGCCGCCAGGAGGGCGGCGCTCAGGACGCGGGTACGACGACTCATCTGCTTACCTGCCGTTGCTCGAGAAGTGCTGGTAGTCCGGGTGGCTCCAGCGGGCGCCCCAGAACCAACGCCGGTTGGCGAACTCCCTCGGGATCGGGCCGCTCTTGATCAGCATGCCCTTGCGCACGTTCGACCGGTTCAGATAGGTCGAGGAACCGGGCGGGTACACCCGGCTGCCGGTCACGTACGGGTTCTCCTTGGTGTTCACGTCCACGGCGTTCCCGTAGGAGTGCTGGGACAGCCGGCTCGGGTTGCCCACGACGTGGCGGCAGTTGAACGCCGAGGTGTTGTCCTTTGCCATCGACTTCTGGTCCGAGCCGCGGTAGCGGTCCACGGGGCGCATCAACCGGATCGGGAAGCGGGCCTCCAGCGCACGGCCGAACACTGCTGTCACGTCGTCGACGGCCGAGGTCCGCACCACGATCTCGCCGCGGTGGAACTCCCTGTCGAAGCCGAGGTGGGTCACCTTGAGCAGGCGCAGGCCGGACGGCCCGACCGGGCAGCCCGGGCGATAGGTGTACGGCAGGTCCCCGCGGGTGACCCTCTCCACGGTCGGGTTCAGCGCGACCACGGCCTTGATCGCCGCGGGTGCCTCGCCGGCCGCCGCAGCGTTCTGCTGCGCCTCGAAGACGGGCTCAGCGACGTCTGGAGCCGGCTCCGGAGTGGACTCGGGCGTGGCCTCGGGTGTCGCTTCCGGCGTCGTCTCCGGGGTTGCTTCCGGGGTTGCTTCCGGGGTTGCTTCCGGGGTTGCCGCCGGCGTCGCTTCCGGCGCTCCGCGTCCGCGGACACCGGGGGCGGACCCTCCGGACTGTCGGCGTAGCTGCTGGTGGTGGAGGCCAGCAACACCACGACGGAACCCAGCACGAGCGTGCTCAAGCGGCGGCGCGACGACATGATCCCCCCAGACCGAATCGATCTTCCCCCGCTCGAAAGTCTAGGGACGGGGGAGGGGGAGGTCCGGGGTTCGCGAGACCTGGGGGGATTTGTCCCCGTCCGACCGGGTGAGCGGCGCTGGGCTACTCGGCCATGCCGATCGAGAACGCCGCTTCCAGGTCGTGCCGGGAGTAGGTGCGGAACGCGATGTGCGTCTCGGTGGACAGCACGCCGGGGGTCTTGTTCAGCCGGCCGGGAATCACCTCGGCGAGGTCGTCGTGGCGGTGCACCCGCACCATCGCGACCAGGTCGTACTCACCGGTGATCGAGTAGACCTCGCTCACGCCGTCGAGCTGCGCGATCGCTTCGCCGACCTCGGGGATGCTCCCCATGTCGGCCTTGATGAGCACGATCGCGGTGATCACTGGAGTCCTCCCGGGTCTCGGCGCTGCGCAGCCTATTAGTGCTTGCGCCTGGTGTGGCGCCGTTCCTCCGGGGCCTCGCGTTTCTCCCCGACGAACAGCACCGTCAGGACGAACCCCACCGCGAAGCCGACCACGTGGGCGACGTAGGCCACCGAGCCCTCGCCGAGACCACCGCCCTGGGCGTAAAGGGCCTGCAGGAGAACCAGGAAGCGAGCACCATCCAGGCCTGCAGCGGCAGGGGGAGGAACAACAGCAGCGGGACCAGCACGATGATCCGGGCCTTCGGGTACAGCCACAGGTAGGCGCCGAGCACGCCGGCGATCGCCCCGGAGGCGCCGACCAGAGGCGTGGTCGAGTTCGGATCGGTGAACGCGAAGGCGTAGGTCGCCGTGTACCCGCAGAGCAGATAGAACAGCGCGAATCGGAAGCGGCCGAACCGGTCCTCGACGTTGTTGCCGAAGATGAACAGGAACAACAGGTTGCCGAGCAGGTGCAGCAGGCCGCCGTGCAGGAACATCGAGCTCAGCGCCGACAGCACGGGGACCTTGTCGAAGTTCGCGGCGGGGCAGCGGATCACGCTGTCGCCGGTGATCAACTCGACAGGCTCGGCCGGAAGCTGGGTGTTCTCCGTCAGCTCCTTGGGGATCGCGGCCCACTGCTGCACGAAGGCGTCGGTCTTGCACGCGTCGGGGACATTCGCCGGCAGGCCCTGGTCGCCGAAGGAGGGCCCGAAGAAGTAGATGACGACGTTGATGATCAGGATCGCGTAGGTCACGACGGGGAACCGGCGGGTCGGGTTCTTGTCGTGGATCGGGATCACCACGCGGTGATCATTGCGCAGCGGCCGCGACGGCCGGGCGTCGGCTGGACGCCGGACAGTCCTACTCGCTGAGCAGGACGGCGCCGCCGACGCTGACCGCGTCGCCGATCTCGCTCGGCATCGAGGGCGCGGACGGGGCGGAGTTGCCGTCGGCCGCCGCCGCGACCCCCATGGCGGTGGCCAGGAACACCGCGGCCGCGGCCAGGCGCCGGCGTCGGGTCCGAGTCGTCATGCCAGGGGTATCGGCCGCGAACGAGCCGGGCTTGAAGGTCGGTTCGTCACGGTTCAGCGACGACGGGGCAGCTGCCCGCGCGGGCGGTCGTTCTCGGCCCCGGAACTGGCCCGGCCGGCGTCGGCCGCGGCCAGCCACGCCTGCCAGCGCCCGGCCCCGTGCAGCGGCGAACTCCACTCCCCGTCGAGGGACACCAGGCGCGTTCCGGGCTGCTCCAGCCAGCGCAGGATGGTCTCGGTCTCCTCGGCGGTGGCGGCCGGTAGCGGCCCCATGCCGGGCAGAACGGTGGCCGCCGTCGCCTGGCAGGCCGCGACCTCGGCGAGCACCGCCCGGGCGTGCGGGGCGACCGCCGCCGCGGCGAGGCGGCCGTGCCGGACCACCGCGATGTCCCAGCCGCCGTCGCGGGCCGGGCGGGCGGCCACCAGTTCCGGGCAGCGGGTCAGCCCGCGCAGGCGCTGCATCCGCGCTGCGGTGCGCGCGAACGCGGCCAGGCGGTCCCGGTGGCGGGCGGCGTCCTCGTAGCGGCCGTCCGCGGACAGCGCCTCGATCCGGGCCCGGAGCCGGCTGATCAGCTCGCGGGCGTCGGACTGCATCGCCGCGCGGACGCCGTCCGCGTGCGCGGCGTACTCGGCCGGGGACTCCCGGCCCTCGCAGGGGGCGTTGCAGCGGCCCATCTCGGCCAGCGCGCAGGCCGGGCACGATCCGCCGCACCGAGAGCGGCTGGCGGCACTGCCGGATCCGGAACGCCTCGTGCGCGGCGGTCATCGCCGCCTCGGCGCTCTGCGCGCTGCCGAACGGCCCCAGGTAGGACTCGTCGGGCCGGACCTGGCGGACCACCGACAGGCGCGGGAACGTCTCCTCGGTGAGCTTGAGCCAGACCATCCGCTCCGGAAAGCGGGAACGGCGGTTGTAGCGCGGCTTGTGCTCGGCGATGAGGCGCAGCTCGCGGACCGAGGCCTCCAGCTTGTGCGCGCACACGATCGGGACCACCCGCTCGGCCAGCCCGACCATCTCGGCCATCCGGGTCCGCAGCTCCGAGGCGGTGAAATAGGTGCGCACCCGGTCCCGGATGTTGCCGGAGGTGCCCGACGTAGAGCACCTCGCCGCGGCCGTCCTCGAACCGGTAGACCCCGGGCTCGGGCGGCAGGCCGGTCGCCAGGTAGCGCTTGCGCCGCTGCTCGGGCCGGACCTTGGCCGAGTAGCCGAGCAACTCCTCCAGCGTCGTGATGCCCAGCGGCCCGAGCCGCTCCAGCAGCCCGTGCAGGACGTCGACGGTGGCGCGGGCGTCGGACAGCGCGCGGTGGTTGGGGACGGTGGGGGAGCCGAACAGCGGCGCCAGCGTGCCCAGCTTGCAGTTGGGCGCCTCGTCCCGGGTGACCACGCCCCGGGCGAGCTTGACGGTGTCGACGGCGGAGAAGCCCGGCCAGGCGCGGCCGGTCGCGGCGGCGGCGGCCTTGAGGAAGCCGACGTCGAACGGGGCGTTGTGGGCGACCAGCACGGAACCGGCGGCGAACTCCAGGAACGCCGGCAGGGCGGACTCGATCCGCGGGGCCGCGGACACCATCGAGTCGGTGATGCCGGTCATGACCTGGATGAAGGCCGGGATCGGGTTGCCGGGGTTCACCAACGTCTGGAACTCGCCGAGCCGGCGCCCGCCGCGCACCTTGACCGCGCCGATCTCGGTGATGCCGTCGGCCGGGGTGCCCCCGGTGGTCTCCAGGTCGACGACGACGAAGGTGACCTCGCGCAGCGGCGTCCCGAGCTCGGAGAACGTGCCCTGGACGCCACGCAGCTGCCCGGGCAGGGAGGCTGGGAGTTCCGGGGCGACCGTCATGTCTTGGGACGGTAGGTGTGCCCACTGACAGCAGGGGCGAGGCGCGCCGCCCTGTTACAGCTGTGACCAGGGGGGTTTGGCGCCGGCCCCATCGCCCGAATGACGGACTGTCAGAGCCCCCACCTAACGTCGCCCCCGACGACAGAGAACTCGACGGGGAGGGCCCCGATGATCATCGACTGCGACACCTGTGTGATGCGGGATCTGGCGTGCGGGGACTGCGTGGTCTCGGTGCTGCTCGGTCCGCCCGGCGCGATGACGCCCGGCTTCGACCCCGAGGAGAGGGCCGCGCTGGAGGTGCTGGCGGACTCCGGGCTTGTGCCACCACTTCGTCTGGTGCCGCGCAGCGCCTGAACGTGAACGGCCCCAGACCGGGCATCGGGACCGAAGGTGCGTGAGAAGCCGCACTCCGCCGCGCGCGGGCGCCGATATGCGAGAAATGCCACAGCACCCGGTTACGGCGGGTGAACACAGTGTGTAGCGCACACGAAGGACGCTGGTGAACCAGGGCAATTCGGACACCGGGCGTGCCTCAAGACAAGGTCAAGGGGCGGGGAAAACGAGCCGGTCTCGGTCGACCGACCTCTGGGGCGCAGATATGTTTTTGACATCTGGTGAGTGCTCCGACACCGCCCCGCCGGGGTGGGGGTGCCCACCACCGCCGAATTCGGCACCGGGAAGTCCGCCCCACCAGGACCTCCACGGACCGAAGCCGGGGACCCACCTCCACTGGGGTGAGTCGGCACAGAGTCGCAGGTCAGGGCTTGTGCCGTAGGGCAGCCTCCAGGCCCGAACCCGACAGCTAACCCGGTAGGCGGACTGCAGAAGGAGCCCCGCCCGAGTGCCCCACCTCCGTGCTGCCCGGCCTGCCCGTGCGTTGGTCGCCGTGTGCGCCGCCTTCGCGCTGGCCGTGAGTGTGCAGGGCTCGGTGAGCGCCGCGCCGCGACTCGACGTCGATGAGGCGCGCCGGCAGGTCGAGGCGCTGTACCACAAGGCCGAACAGGCCACGGAGCGTTACAACGAAGCCCGGATGGCGCTGCAGGACGCGGAGCGCAAGTTCGCCCGCGCGCAGAAGGAAGCCTCCGCCAAGCAGTCGACCGTGAGCGAGCTGCAGAAGACCGTCGGCGCCTTCGCGGCCAACGCCTACCGCAGCGGCGGCATGGACCAGACCCTCCAGCTCGTCTTCTCCGACGACCCGGAGGCGTTCATCGCCAAGGCGGCCAGCCTGGACGCGCTGTCCTCCCGCGAGGCCGGCGCGCTGCGCAAGGTCGTCGAGGCCCGTCGCGAGCTGCAGGCCAACCAGACCGCCGCCGCCCAGCAGCTGGCCGTGGTCGAGGCGCAGCGCAAGGCGCTCGCCACCGAGAAGGCCGACGTCGAGAAGAACCTGCGCGCCGCCCGCGAGGTGCTCAACCGCCTCGAGGCCAAGGACCGCGACCAGGTCAACCGCGCGTCCCGCGACGACGGCCGCGACCTGCTCAAGAACCTGCCGCTGCCGAACCCGCGCGCCGCCAAGGCCATCGAGTTCGCGCTCGACCAGATCGGCGACCGCTACGTGTGGGGCGCCTCCGGCCCGGACGGCTGGGACTGCTCCGGCCTGACGAGCGTCGCCTGGAGCAAGGCCGGCGTCTCCCTGCCGCACTCCTCGGCCCAGCAGTACTACTCGGGCGACAAGGTTCCGCGTTCGGAGCTGCAGCCGGGCGACCTGGTCTACTTCTACAGCCCGATCAGCCACGTGGGCATCTACCTGGGCAACAACCGCATGGTGCACGCCCCGAACCCGGGCCGCCGCGTCGAGATCGCCCCGCTGTCCCAGATGCCGTACACCGGGGCCACCCGCCCGTAAGGCCCGCCCGCCGGGCGCGATTCCGCGACGCTCTCGGAGCGTCGCGCACTTCCACTGACCGTCGTAGCGCCGTCACCGTACGATGCCCGCAATGTCCGCCTACCAGACGCCACCGCCGGAGAAGGTCCGACCTTTTCGGCGGCGCGGCAGCCTGGCCGCCGGAATCGTGGTCTCCCTCGCCGCCGCGGCGGTCGCTTTCGGCTTCGCGGTCAGCGACGACGGGCCGTTCAAGGACGCCTTCGGCGACCAGGGCAAGCCCCCGGTCGCCGAGCAGGGCGGGGTCGCCCGCGGCGGCGTGGCCGGGCAGGAGGACACCGTTGCCGACCTGCTCGCGCGCCGCTCCGGCGCGCTGGTGGCCAAGGACCGGTCTGCCTTCCTGGCCACCATCGATCCGCAGGACACGGAGTTGCGGCAGGACCAGGCGCGCTGGTTCGACAACCTGAACGAGGTGCCGCTGGCGGCCTGGCGGTACGAGATGGCCCCGCGCGAGGACGGCCGGCTGCCGGTCGCCGCCACCGCCAAGGCCGCCACCGCCGGGCCGGACAGCTTCGGGGCGTTCGTCGACGTCGCGCTGCGGATCAAGGGCTACGACAACGCCGACGCGACCCACGACGAGGTGTACACCTTCACCCCGCGGGAGGGCCGCTGGTACGTCAGCGGGCGGTGGGTCGCCCCCGGCCGCGGCAACCAGCAGCTCTGGGACACCGGCCACGTCAACGCGCTCGCCAGCGACCACGCCCTGGTGCTGGGCCTGCCCGAGGACGCGGTGCTGCAACCGATCGCCGACGAGGTGGACCAGGCGGTGCCGCGCGTCGACGAGGTCTGGGGCACGAAGTGGCCGCGCAAGGTGCTCGTGCTCGTCACCCGCACCGAGGACGAGATGGCCGATCTGCTCGGCGGCAAGGCTTCGACGTACACGCAGCTGGCGGCGATCACGCGGGGCGAGCTCGGCGTGCCCGAGGAGACCGCGGCGGCCGAGCGGGTGGTCATCAACCCCCGCGCGTACGCCGACCTCTCCGAGGTGGGCAAACGCGTGATCATGACGCACGAGATCACCCACGTCGCCGTGCGTTCGGCCACCCAGGAGTGGACACCGATGTGGCTGGCCGAGGGCTTCGCCGACTACATCGGATACTCCGGCAGCGGCCTCGAGGTGCAGTTCATCGCGCAGGAACTGGTCGAGGATCTGAAGAACGGCGTCGAGATCACCGCGCTCCCGTCGGACGCCGACTTCGACACCACCAACGCGCGGCTGCCACAGGCCTATGAGATGGCCTGGCTGGCCTGCCGGATGATCGCCGAACAGCACAGCCAGGCCAAGCTGCTGTCCTTCGTCCGCCAGGCCGGCGCGCCCGGCGGAAGCGCGGCATCGGTGGAGGCCGCGTTCGCCTCCGTGCTCAACACGACGCTGGCCCAGTTCACCGCGGACTGGCGCGAATACCTAGACGAGACGCTGTCCTGACGGGCCGTCAGGATTCGACGTCCGGTCGGCACCGGGGGCCGCGAGTAGCAGGAACCTCCCGTCGGCCGGCGCTGATCGCCTTCGCGGTGCTCTTCACAGCGCTGATCGTGCTGATCGTCACCACCACGCCGTGGGAGACGCTGCCGACGCCACCCGGCGGCAAGGTCGCCCCCGACGCGACGCGGGACTTCGCACCGAGCGACATCGCCCTGGAGGACCGCTACCACCGCTGGTTGTGGCCGGCCGTGCTCGGCGCCTCCGCCCTCTCGCTCCTGGCCACCCTGCTGCTCGGCTTCACCTCGGCGGGGGCGCGGGTGGTGCGTGCGGCGGCCCGTCCACTCGGCGGGCGCTGGTGGGCCAAGCTGGTGCTCGGCACGCTGGCCGTCGGAGCGCTGACCACCCTCGCCGCGCTGCCGATGCGGATCTGGCGCGAGCACATCCAGCGCGACTACGGGCTGATCGTGCGCGGCTGGGGTGACTTCGCGATCGACTCGGGAAAGTCCTACGGTCTGCTGTCCGCGATGACGCTGATCGGGCTCGCGGCGCTCTACCTGCTGATGCGCCGCTTCCCCCGGCACTGGTGGGCACCCGGGCGCCGCGGTGGCGGCGCTGTTGGTGGTCGCGACCTCCTACGTGTACCCGCTGATCGTCGAACCGGCCTTCAACGACTTCTCCTCCTTGCCCGACGGTGAGTTGCGCACCTCCATCCTGGCCATGGCCGAGCAGGACGGCGTGAAGGTCGACGACGTTCTCGTGGCCGACGAGTCCAAGCGCTCAACGATCCTCAACGCGTACGTCTCCGGCATCGGGTCCAGCCGCCGCGTCGTGCTCTACGACACCACCGTCAACACGCTGCCGCCCGCGGAGATCCGCCAGATCATCGCCCACGAGTTCGGCCATGTGAAGCGCAACGACGTGCTCGACGGGACACTCACGGGGGCCCTCGGGGCGGCCACCGCGGTGTGCGTGCTCTACCTCGGGCTGAACTCGCCCCGGTTGCGGCGCCGGGCCGGGGTCGACGATCCGGCCGACCCGGCGTCACTGGCGCTGGTGCTCGCCGTCGTCGCCGTCGTGGTCGCGGTCTCCACCCCGGCCGCGCTGGCGGTCAGCCGCAAGGTCGAAGCCCGGGCCGACATCCATGCGCTGAACCTGACCAACGATCCGGCCACCCTGGTCGCCATGCAGCGCCGGCTCAGCACCGGCAACCTCGGCGACCTGGACGCGCCCTGGATCGTGCGCTTCGTCCGCGCGACCCATCCCAGCGGCCCTCTGCGGATCGCCAACGCCAGGTCCTGGGCCCGACTGCACGGCGTCCCGGAGCCGCCGGACCAGGCCACGGTGCCGATCGCTCCGCCCGACGGCGGAGTGTCGCTGGACACGGGCGACTCGCGCGGCAACGGCTGAGGATCAGCGGGCCGGGCGGGCCTAGGCTCGCCCGGTGTCCCGGATCCTGGTCGTCACCAACGACTACCCCCCGCGGGCGGGCGGGATCCAGTTCTTCGTCGAGGCACTGGTGCGGCGGCTTCCCCCTGACGAGGTCGTGGTCTACGCCCCGGCCTGGCCCGGGGCACCGGCCTATGACGCCGCCGAGGCCTACCCGGTGGAGCGGCACCCGCGCTCGATGATGCTGCCCGTTCCCACGGTGGCCCGCCGGGCCCGGGCGATCGCCCGCCGTTACGGCTGCGACCGGGTCGTGTTCGGCGCGGCCGCGCCGCTCGGGCTGTTGGCGCCGGGCCTGCGCGAGGCCGGCGTGAAGCGATCGGTCGGTATCACCCACGGGCACGAGGCGGGCTGGGCACTGGTGCCCGGGGCCCGGAGCGTCGTCCGCCGGGTGGGGGCCGCGGTGGACGTCCTGACCTATCTCGGCGATTACACCCGCACGCAGATCTCCAAGGCCCTCGCGCCGGTGGACCGCGCCAAGCTGGTGCAGCTGCACGCCGGGGTCGACACCGAGCAGTTCGCGCCCGGAGTGGGCCGCGCCGAACGCCGCGCGGCGCTCGGCCTGGGGGAGCGGCCGGTCGTGGTGTGCGTGTCCCGCCTGGTGCCGCGCAAGGGTCAGGATGCCCTGATCCGCGCGTTGCCCCTGATCCGGGCCCGGGTGCCGGGGGCCGTCCTGCTGCTGGTCGGCTCCGGGCCGGACGAGAAGCGCCTGCGCGCATTGGCCGACCGTCACGCCGTCACGGGAGATGTCCTCTTCAGCGGCGGGGTGGCGGCGGCGGACCTGCCGTCCTACTACGCCGCGGGCGACGTGTTCGCCATGCCGTGCCGGACCCGTCGCCGCGGTCTCGACGTCGAGGGCCTGGGCATGGTCTACCTGGAGGCCTCCGCGACCGGATTGCCGGTGGTGGCCGGCGATTCCGGGGGAGCCCCGGACGCCGTGCTGGCCGGGAAGACCGGCCACGTGGTCGACGGCCGGTCGCCGGCGTCCGTGGCCGACCGGGTCGCGGAACTGCTCTGCGATCCGGCGGCCGCCGCGGCGATGGGAGTGGCGGGGCGCGCCTGGGCGATCGAGGAGTGGAACTGGGACCTGCAGACCCGCCGGCTGCTGGAGCTCTTCGAGGGCTGACGCTCCGTCAGCGGCCCGTCAGCAGCGCGCGGCCGCCGCGGTGCTCGCGTCGCTCCTGCCCTCGCACGCCATCTGGCTGTCCACCAGGCCGCCGAGGGCGAAGAACACGAGCGCGACCAGGACGACCGCGGCGAGGGCGAGCATTGCGTACTCGAGCGGCGTCGCCGGGCTGCCCGCACGGGAGCCACGGATCCGGGTACGCAACGAGGACGGCATGCACGTTCCTTCTGGGGGAGAGCGTGCGCTCAGAGTGGCCCCGTTACCCGCCCTCGGGTATCGCGGGAACGTGCCGAACACACATGGGCCGAACGGCCGATGCCGCCACTGTCCGCATTCGCCCGGTTACGAGGCGTCAATCAGGGGGCTTTGTCCGCCGTGATCAGTCCGAGGCGCATCGCCGTCATCAGCGCCTGGGCGCGGTTGCCGGCCCCGAGCTTCTCGTAGAGCTTCGAGATGTGGGTCTTGGTGGTGGACTCGCTGATGAAAAGCGCCTTGGCGATGCCGGACACGGCAAGACCGTCGGCCAGCAGCTTCAGCACGTCGCGCTCGCGGGGGGAGAGCTTCGGACCGCCCTGGGAGGCCTTGCGGCGCATGGCGTCGGCCAGGTCGGCGGCGGAGAACGAACCGGGGGAGGCGGCGGCGTGCCGAGCGGCCGCGAGGACCTCCTCGGCGGGGGCGTCCTTGTTCACGAAACCCGAGGCGCCGGCCTCCAGGGCGTCGAAAAGCTGCTGGTCACCGGCGTACATGGTCAGAACGACGATGCCCATCGTCTCCCCGGCCGCCCGGAGCTTCTTGACCGTGTCCAGCCCGTCCCCGTCGGGCAGGCGGACGTCCATGATCACGACCTCGGGCTTCTCGGCCCGGATCATCACCAGCGCTTCGGCGACCGACCCCGCCTCACCCACCACGGTGAAGCCCGGATCCCGCTCGAACGCCCGGCGCAGCCCATGACGGATCAGTTCGTGGTCGTCCACCAGAAGGACTGATGTCATGAACTGTTCTCCTCACTCTGCCCGCTGCTGGACACCTTGCCAGTTCCGACGCTCGTCCCGGCGGTGGACTCGGCACCAGTGCGCGCGGGCACCAGCGTGCCACGCCGCTCCGGCGCCGGTGGCGGCGAGCCTCCGGGCAGGCCTACCCGAACTCCGACGTACGTACCCCTGGGGAAGCGCGGGCGGATCTCCAGCATGGCCCGCGTTCGCGCCGCGCGCTCCTTCATGATCTCCAGCCCGTAGCTGTCCGCCCGGCCCGGGCCCAGCCCGGCGCCGTCGTCCTCGATCACCGAGTTCGGCGTCCGGGGGGTGGATCCGGCAGGTCACCCAGAGGTTGTCCGCGCCGGCGTGCTTGCGGGCGTTGTTGATCGCCTCCTGGGCGATCCGCAGCAGCTCGGCCTCGGTCTCGGCGGGCAGTCGCCGGCTGGATTCATCGAGGGTCAGGTGCACGGTGAAGCCGGAGGTGGTGCCGATCGTGCGGATGTACTCCGAGAGCGCGGCGCCCAGGCCGCCGAAGCGGTCGACCTCGGAGCGCAGGTCGAAGATCGACAGGCGCAGCTCCTTGACGATGCGGCTCATCTCCTGGCGGAGGCCGGTCAGATCCTCGACGATGTCGGGCTGCCCGGCCTCGCCGGCGACCGCGGACACCTCGTCGATGATGTAGCCGAGCGAGGCCAGCTCCTGGGCGATGCCGTCGTGGATCTCCCGGGCCAGCCGGCGCCGCTCCTCGGTGGTGGCGAGTTCGCGGATCTGGTCGAAGAGCACCCCGGTCTCCAGCCGCAGTGCGGCGCCCCCGACGAGCTCGGCGATCTCGGCGCGGACCTCGGCGTCGTAGGCGTCGACCTCGTTGGTCTCGATGCCGAGCAGGCCGGTGATCCGGTCACCGATGCGGATCGGGACCACGAGGGAGCTGCCCGGGTCCGTCGGAGGGAGCGGGCTCGGCCCGCGTGCGAACACGACCGGGCGGACCTGGATCTCCTCGGAGTCCCAGGCGTCGGCGAAGGGGTTCTCGCCGGCCAGTTCGGTGTCCCATTCCAGGCGGTCCTCGCCGCGGAACGCGAGCGGGGTCAGGCGGTCCCCCTCGGTGCGGATCAGCACCGCCGCGGCGCTGAACCGCGCCGTGCGGGCCACCGCCTCGACCAGCCCCTCCGCCGTGGTGCGCGGGTCGAGCGAGCCGGGCAGCTGTCGCGTCACCGTGTAGAGCTGGGAGAGCAGGCTGTGCGCCTCGGCGTAGGCGCTGACCTGGGCGTCGCCGGCCGCCTGTTGCAATCGCCGCGCCCAGGCCGCCACCAGCCCGCCGAGCAGCGCGATCACCGTCCACTGCGCGGCGGCGATGCTGTAGTCCTTGGTGTCGATGTCGCCCTGCGGGAGCGAGAGCGTCACCAGCAGGGCGATCGCCGCCATGCCTGCGGCCATCGCGGCCCCGGCGAACCGGGCCAGCAGGCCGCCCGCGAAGACCGGGGCCAGCAGGTAGGGCAGCAGCGGGGAGAGGTCGTGGCCGGTGGCGTTGACCGCGGCCGCCCAGACGATGACCTCGCCGGAGCGCCCGAGCAGGCCGCCGAGGGCGTTGCGCTCGAGGAACGACGCCACCACCGCCGCTACGGCGACCCCGCCGATCCAGGCCAGGTCGTCGGCCGGAGTGTCTCCGACCAGCCACAGGGCGGTGCAGCCGAGCAGGAGGATGACGCGCAGCAGCCGGGCCGGCACGCCGGGGGCGGCCGCGAACAGTCCCGCTGAGCGCCTCGACACCGCTCTAACTTGCCACATCAACCTGCGCGCAGCCGCTTACGCGCGCCCGGGCGGCCCCCACCTCTCCACTTCGCTGGTCCTGTGCATGCTTCACCGGCCGGGTCCGGCCGGTGAAGCGGCATCTGGGCCAGTGAGGTGGACGGTGCGGGCAGTGAAGTGGAAGGTGCGGGTGGGCCCGGCCTACTTGCGGCGGCGGCGGGCGTGGATCTCGCGGGCGACGTCCCGGGTCTCCAGGGTCTCCGCGAGCTCGATGACGTAGTCCTCGATGCCCTCGGCGAAGACACCCATCACGTCGCCCTCGAACGGGGCGCCGGTGCGGGCGGCGACCAGGATCGCGTTTGCTCGAGGCATCGGCAGCCCGACCAGGTACGGCCAGTTCGCCAACGGGACCCCGGACAGCTCGTTCGCCATCGTCTTCGTGTCGTCCAGGATCGCGACCTCTTCGCGGCCGAGGACCTCCCGAATGAACCAGTGCTCCTCGCCCAATCGGTACCGGACGTCCTGCCGACCGATGCCGATGCCGGAGGCGGTCGCCCAGGCGTCACCGTCCGGAATCATGATCGCGACGGCGTCGCACTCCAGGTGCTCCATGGCCACGAACGCCAGCTCTTCGCAGATCTGGGACGGCGCGGCCAGGGTGTCGGTCATCGCCATCAGCTGGTGCAGGTAGCCGATGCCGGGCGGCTCGAGTTCGGGGCCGTAGTAGACCGGCCGGTTGGCTTCGGCGCGGGCCTGGAACTCGGACTCGGCGTTGCGGACCGCCTCATTGACGATCTTGTCGGCCTCGGCCTTGATCTTCGTTTCCTGGATCAGGTTCTCGACCTTGGCGATGGTCGCCTTGCGCGCCTCTTCGGCGTCGATCTTGGCCTGCACGCGGGCGCGCTCGGCGTCCTCGCGTGCCTTGACGGCCGCCTGGTGGGCGTCCATCTCGGCCTTGACCTTGGCCGCCTTCGCGGCCTCGACCGCGAGCCGGGCGTCGACCTTGGCCTGGGCGTGCGCAGCCCGCTCGGAGACGATGCGGGCCCGCTCCTGGGCGCGCGCGGCCTCCAGGGCGGCCTTCTCGGCGGCCTTGGCGGCCTCCTGGGAGGCCTTCGCGTCCACCTCGGCGCGAGCCTTGGCCAGTTTCTCGTCGGCGCGGGCCTGGGCAGCGGCGATCCGGGCTGCCTCGGCGCGGGCCTTCTCGACGGCCTTGGTCGCCTCGGCGGCCGCGCGGGCGTCCGCCACCGCCTTGGCCTGCATGGCCTTGGCGGTCTCGGCGGCGGCGCGCTCGGCGTTGCGGGCAGCCTCGGAGTCGGCACGGGCGCGCAGCTTGGCCTCGGCCGCAGCGACCTTGGCCGCCTCGACCGCGGCCTTGGCCTCGGCGTCGGCGCGGGTCTTGGCGGCCTTGGCCTCGGTGGCGGCCTGACGCTCGGCAGCGCGGGCCTCGGCTTCGGCGCGGGCGCGGGCAGCCTTCTCCGCATCCATCGCCTCCTTGAGACGACGACGCTCCTCGGCCGCCTCGGCACCGCGGGCGGTCTTCGAGGACTCCATGGCGGCGCGCTCGGCGGCCCGCCGGGCGTGCTCGGCCGCGCGGCGTGCAGCGTCGGCCGAATCCGGCTGGGCCGGAGCGGGGCCGAACCCGGTGGGCGCAGGCGCGTCCGGGCGGGGTGGCATCGGGGGCAGTGCGACGGGCGGACCGGCGGGCGGCGCGGCCGGCGGAGCGGAGCTGCCGCCACGCTGGGCCGGCGGCATGCCGGGCTGAGCGGGCGGGGCGGGCATGGGACGGCCCGCGGCCTTGGCCTGCTGAGCCCGCAGGCGGGCCTCGACGGCGGCGCGTTCCTTGGCCTCCTTGGCGGCCTTGGCCGCGGCCTTCGCCTCGGCATCGGCGCGGGCCCGGGCGACCCGGGCGGCTTCGCGTTCGGCCGCGGCGCGAGCCTTCTCGGCCTCGGCGCGCATCTTCGCCTCGGCCTTGGCGTCGCCGCGGGTACGCGGCTCCGCGTGCCGCCCCGCACCGGGCATCGCCGGGGCGGGCGGGAACGCCGGGATAGCCGGCGGGGCTTGCGGCTGTGCGGCCTGCAGTGGTGCCGCCTGCGGGGGCGCGGCCGGCGGGGCGTACGCAGCCGGAGGCATGGCCTGCGGGGAGCGTGCGGGCGGCCTGCGGGGGTGCGGCCTGCGGGGGTGCGGCCTGCGGGGGTGCGGCCTGCGGGGGTGCGGCCTGCGGGGGTGCCATCGGCGGCAGAGCGGCCGGCGGCATGCCGGAGCGCGCTTCGGGAGCACTGGGAACTGACGGAGCGTCAGTGAATTCGGGTCCGCTGCCGGCCGGGCGCGGCCGCGGACGTGCCCACGGCGCCAGGCGGCGCTTGGACGGCTGACCGTCCGGACCCGGCGGCAGGTCGAACTCGTCGGCATCGGGAGAGGTGGAACGGTCGGCGCGCGCGACCGGTTCGGCCGGCGGAGCGGAACGCGGGTCCGCGGCCGGCGGGAACGCGGTGCCGCCGTGTCCGGGGTACGCGGGGTACTCCGAGAGCGGAGGCGGCGTGGGCCGGCCGGCCGACGGGGCGTCGGTGCGCGGGGCCTCGGCCGGTGCCTCAGTGGTCGGTGTGCCGAGATCTATGTCCAGCGCTGCGAGGACCTCGGGGCTGAGCCGGCTGCGCCAGTCGTCCTCGACCTCGGTGAAGGACTCCGGTTCGAAGCTCGGCCATTCCGGCGTGGAGGTGGAGAAGTCGACCTCGAACGACTCCGGGGTCAACGGCGTGACCGTTGGGTCGGCCGGCGGCCAGGTCGGTGCCGTGAGCGGGTCCAGGTCGGCGGTCGGCTCCGCGGGCGCAGCCGGGGCAGGTGCAACCGGAGTTGTCGTCGCCTCGTACATCGGTGGGATCACCGGCGGCACGACCGGCGGCGGTGGCAGCACGGGCGGTGCCACCGGCGGGGGCGGCATCACGGGCGGAGCGACGGGCGGCAGGTTGACCGGGGGCACCGGCATGGTCGGGGCCGGCGTCGTCGGCGCAGGGCCGGCTGCCGGCGCCGCCTCGACGGGCTCCGCGGAGGTCCAGGTCGGGATCTCCGGGGCGGAGGTGTCCAGGCCGGAGGAGCCCGCGAGGTTGTCCCAGCTGTAGGCGGCCATCCAGTCGCTTGAGCCGGTCGGCAGCCAGTTCGCGTCGGTCAGCGGGTCCGGCTCGGCCGACGGGGCAGGCGCCGGAGCAGCGGCTTCGACCGGCGCCGGAGCGGCGGCTTCGACCGGCGCCGGAGCGGCGGTTTCGGCCGGAGCCTCGTGCGCAGCCGGGGGCTCGAACGCGGCCGGCGGCTCGGAGATGGGGGCACCCGGCGGCACGAAGACAGCGGGCGTGGGCGGAACGACGGGGTCCTCGGCCGGCGCGGCCAGCACATCGGCCGGGGCGGCTTCGACCCGGCGGGCGACCGGCGCGCTGGGCGTTGCCGCGATGACCGGCTCGGAGACGTCTTCGGACGTGCCCCAGTCCACGCCGGCGACGCTGGGCATCCAGCTGTCGTCGTCGTCGCCGGCGGCGAGGGCCTGGTAGGCCTCCTCGAGCCGGGCGTCTGCGGCCTCACGGGCGAGTAGGGCGCGGGAGACCGCGCGGAGCAGGCGGTTCTGGGTGATCGGCAGGGAGAGGGTCTTGACGTCGTCGTCCGCCAGGCGCAGGGCAATGAGGCGCGGGCTGTCGGAGACCGACTCGGCGATGATGAGCACGGCGACGTTCACGTCGCCGCGACGGAGTTCGCGCACCACGTCGACCATGTGGTCGGGGTCGCCGAGCTCGAGCACCAGCAGGTGGGCGGCGGAGGCGAACTGCACCCAGGCCGGAGTCTCGTCCGGGTCGATGGGAATCACGTTGAGGTCGTCGGCCGTCAACGCGGCAGCAATGGCCGCGTTGCGGGAGACGACGAGTACGTCGCGCAGTGTGTCCTCCAACCCCGATGCACCCGCCGCGATTCACGCGTGGGCGCAGCACGACGATACGGCGAAACAAGATCACTCCGGGCGGGTTCCGCCGTTCTGGTCGCCCGTGTCCGAACCGTTTCGGGAACGGGTTCGGATTAGGCCCGGACGGCTCGCGGAACTTGTCCGGATCGTCCGGATCACCCGTCGCCCGATCGGCCCATCCGCACGCCTGACCGGCGCCGCCGGGAACTACCTGATCGGCCGGATGTGTCAGCCGGCGGCGACGGTGGCGACGACCCGGGCCCGGCGGTCGGGTCGGCGCCACCGGTGCGCGCCCCGCAGGACCGAACCGACGGCCGGCAACCCGATAGCCGCCGCGAGCAGTGGAGCGAGCCATGGCCGGTCCGTCTCGTAGGCGCCGGCGGCGAGCACGGCGCCGGCCACCGCCCCGACCAGCGAGAGCAGGACGGTGTTGATGAACATCGACCCCGGCGGGGCCGGGGTGTCGCGCGGCCCGCGCAGTTCGGCGTGATGCGGGCGGCGGACCGAAATGGACATGCAGGCCGCGACCGCCAGCACCGGCCCCAGCAGGGCCGCGGCGGCGACGGCGGCGAACTCGGCGGCGTTTGGCGGTCCCGGCGCGCGGCAGGCCGCAACGAGCACGGTGGACACGGAGGTGAGCAGGCAACTCTCGGCGAGCACCCGGGCCTTGGCCAGGTAAGCCGTACGCGGGTCCTGCGGCAGCGTCGCCAGCCAGGTCGCCCCACCCCCGTCCAGGCAGAACACGTTGATCCCGTAGAGCAGGCCGGTCCCGGCGGCCACGATCCCCGGCAGCATGACGATCGACGGCCACGCCAGGCCGGCGACCGCGGCGGTCGCGCCCGGCACGATCGCGAGCAGCAGAATGCCTCGCCGCAGCGCCGGTGCGCGCCAGACGCTGGCCCGGTCGATCGCGACCAGTTCCCGGAACGCCGAAGACCGCGGCGCGCGCCGGCGGACCGATTCGGTTCCGGCTCCGGCCGGCGGTGCCGCGGCCCGGGTCAGCGCCCAGCCACAGATCCGCACCGTTGCCCCGGCGGCCACCACCGCGCCGAGGGTCAGCACGGCGAAGCCGGTGGCCCACTGCGCCGCGGAGCCGGTGTAGGCCTGCTCGACCAGCGTGATGGCCCAGCCGCTCGGCAGCGCGTCGAGCACAGGCCGGCCGTTCCCGGTGGCGGCCACCAGCCAGGCCGCCCCGGCCAGACCCGCCGCGAGGACGCGGATCGCGACCCGGCCGACCCGGTGGCCGCGGGCCCCGACCACGAACCACGCCAGGGCGGCCCCGACGACGCAGACCAGCACTACATAGGCGGCCGCGGTCAGCACGGCCAGGGCGAGCCGGGGTCCCGGTCCGGCCAGATGCCCGGTGGCGGCGGCCACGCCCACCACCTGGGCCAGCCAGGTCAGGTTCAGCGGGCTCAGCAGCAGGGAGCCGAACGCGACCGTCGCCGGGCGCACCGGGAAGGCGACCAGGTGCTCGTCCGGGAACAGCTGATACGCACCGCCGACGGCCAACGGGGCGAGCACTGCGACCACAGCGACGCCGGCGAACAGCGCCGGCACCATCCAGTTCGGCTCGGGGTCCCCCTCGTGGGTCGCGCCGGTCCAGACGGCGAGCGCGAGCACGAGCGGGACGGCGAGTCCCGCGAGGGTGAGCCCGGTCCGGGTCCGTCGCGATCGCACCATCCGCCGGCGCAGCCCGAGAAGAGCGTGAACCTGACGGAGCGTCAGCACGGAGTCGTCACCAGGTCCCGGCCAGCAGTGCGCGGTACCGCTCCGCGCCGGCGTCACCGCCGAGCTCGGCGCTCGGGGCGGCCCCCACCACCCGGCCCTGCCGGAGCACGACGGACTGGGCGGTGGCCGCGGCCACCAACGCCAGCAGATGGGAGGAGATCACCACGGCGGTGCCCTGTACCCGCAACTCGGCGACCAGGTCGAGGGTGGCCTCGACCCCGAGCGGGTCGACCCCGTCGAAGGGCTCGTCGAGCAGTAGGACGGGCGGGCGGTGAAAGGCGGCGAGGACCACCGACATCCGCCGGCCCATGCCGTGGGAGAACCCCGCGGTCACGCGGTCGGCGTCGGCGCCGAGATCGAAGCGCTCCAGCAGGTCCCGGGCCCGGTCCCGCCAGCCGTCAGGAAGACGGCGCAGCCGGGCGGCCAGCTCCAGGTGCTCCCACGGCGTCGCCCGCGGGATCAGCCCGCCCACGTCGGGGCAGTAGCCGACCAGCGCTCGGGCGGCGAACGGGTCGTCGGTGATGTCGACCCCGCCGATGCTCACCCGGCCACCGGAGGCCGGAACGACCCCGGCGAGCACCCGTAGCGTCGTGGACTTCCCGGCTCCGTTGCGGCCCAGCAGGCCCAGCGAGGCGCCGGCGGCGACGGTCAGATCGACCGCGTCCACGGCCAGCACGCGGCCGAAGGCCACCTGCAGGTCGCGTACCTCCACCAGGGCGGTCATCGCGTCAGTGTCAGCTCCACCCGGGCCGGCCGCAGCAATTCAGGGCACTCCTGGGCAATTCATGGCACGGTCCGACGCCTACCCTGAGCGCATGCGCGTCCACGTGGTCAGCGACGTCCACGGATCGGCGGCCGCGCTCAAGGAGGCCGGGGACGGCGCCGACGCGCTGGTCTGCCTCGGGGACCTCGTGCTCTTCGTCGACTACGACGACCACTCCGGGGGCATCTTCGGCGACCTGTTCGGCGCCGAGCCGGCGGCCCGCTGGGTCGAACTGCGCACCGCCGGGCGGATGGACGAGGCCCGGGCCTACCTGCACTCGCTCTGGGCCGGCGTCGACGGCGACCCGTGGACGCACATCGAGTCCGCGGTGCGGGTGCAGTACTCCCAGCTCTTCGCCGCGATGCCCGATCCGACCTACCTGACCTACGGCAATGTCGACCTGCCGGCGCTGTGGCCGGAGTACCTGCAGCCCAAGCACACCGTGCTCGACGGCCAGATCGTCGAGATCGGCGGCCGGATCTTCGGCTTCGTCGGCGGCGGACTGCGCTCGGCCTACCGGACCCCGTTCGAGATCTCCGACGAGGAGTACGCGGCCAAGGTGGACGCGGTCTTCGCGGCGGCCGACGCGCTGGGCCGCCGGGTCGAGGTGTTCTGCGCGCACATCCCGCCCGCGGTCGCCGAACTCACCTACGACGTGGTCGCCCGGCGCTTCGAACGCGGCAGCGAACACACCCTGGCCGCGATCCACGAGCACCAGCCCGACCTGGCCCTGTTCGGCCACGTGCACTCGCCGCTGGCGGCGCGCCTGCGGATCGGGCGTACCGAGTGCGTCAACGTCGGGCACTTCCGCGGCCAGGAACGTCCGCTCGTCCTCCAATGGTGAGCTTGGCCACCACCCGCCCGCGAAACGGGGCCGTACCTCCGCGATAACCTGCGATGCCAGCAGTACCGACGCGCGGAGGACCGCACCGATGGCCGACTCGACGACGGCGAGCATCACCGTGAACGCCTCGCCGGACGCGGTGCTGGCCGTGATCGCCGACTTCGAGGCCTACCCGGAGTGGACCGGCGCGGTGAAGAAGGCCGAGATCCTCGGCCGACGCCCGGACGGACGGGCCGAGCTGGTGCACTACCAACTCGACGCCGGCGCCATCAAGGACGAGTACACGCTGACCTATGACTGGACCGGCATCCCCAACGTCCTGACCTGGACCCTGGTCGAGGGTCAGATGCTCAAGATGCTCGACGGGTCCTACGCGCTGGCCCCGGCCGAGGACGGCGGGACCGACGTCACCTACACGCTCTCCGTCGATGTGAAGATCCCGCTGCTGGGGATGATCAAGCGCAAGGCCGAGAAGGTCATCATCGACACCGCCCTGCGGGAGTTGAAGAAGCGCGTCGAGGCGTAGGGGAGGCCCAGTGAGGGTCCTCCTCTTCACCGGCAAGGGTGGCGTCGGCAAGACCACGGCCGCCGCCGGAACCGCGACCCTGGCCGCCTCCCGCGGGCACAAGACCTTGGTGCTCTCCACCGACGCCGCACACTCCCTGGCCGACGCCTTCGGTGTCCCGCCCGCCGCCGACCCGACCGAGGTCGAGCCCAACCTGTTCGTGCAGCAGGTCGACGCGCAGCGCAAGTTCGAGCAGACCTGGGTGGAGATCCGCCGCTACCTGCTCAGCGTCCTGGACTCCGTCGGGGTGGACCCGATCGAGGCCGAGGAGCTCACGGTGCTGCCCGGGGCGGAGGAGATCCTGGCGCTGCTCGAGCTGCGCGACCAGGCCCGCTCGGGCCGCTGGGACCTCGTCGTCGTGGACTGCGCGCCGACCGCGGAGACGCTGCGCCTGCTCGCGCTCCCCGAAGCAGTCAACTGGTACATGGACCGGGTCTTTCCGGTCGAGCGTCGCGTGGTGAAGGCGCTGCGGCCGGTGCTCGGCAGGATGACCGGGGTCCCGATGCCGGCCGACCGGGTCTTCGACGCCGTCGAACGGCTGCACGCCGAGCTGGCCGGGGTGCGTGAGGTGCTCACCGACCCCGGCACCTCGGTCCGCCTCGTGCTCACCCCGGAGGCCGTGGTGGTCGCCGAGGCGCGGCGCACTTTGACCTCGCTGTCGCTGTACGGCTACCGGACCGACGCGGTCATCGCGAACCGGATCTTCCCGGCCGGCGGGGCCGACTCCTGGCGCGACGGCTGGGTCGCCGCGCAGACCGCGATGCTGGCCGAGGTCGAGGCCTCCTTCGCCCCGCTGCCGGTGCTGCGCTCGCCCTACCGGGCGGCCGAGCCGGTCGGCGTCGCGGAGCTCGGTGCGTTCGCGGCAGAGGCGTACGCGTCGGCCGATCCCTGCGCGCTGCTGTCGGAGATCGAGACGATGACCATCGCCAACATCACCCCGCCGGGCGTGACGGGGGAGACGCGCTACCTGCTCTCGCTGGCGCTGCCGCTGGCCGACAAGCGCGACATGGACCTGCGCCGCAAGGGCGACGAACTGGTCCTCACCGTCGCCGGGCACCGCCGCCAGCTCGCGCTCCCCAGCGCCCTGCAGCGGTGCGCGATCGCCGGGGCCCAGCTGAACGGCGACCGGCTGGAGATCACCTTCACCCGCAGTGCCGCGACGACGGGTCCGCCGCCGTCATGACCGACGGGCCCAGCACCGACCGCGCGACCACCGATCCCTACGGTGCGGCCGCCGAGGAGGCCTCCCGGCTGGTGGACGCACTCGGGCAGTGGCTGGCCGCGCGGGCGAGCGCCCGGCCCGCGGGGGGCGTCGACCTGGGGTACCTCAACATGCACATCGCGACCGGCGCGGCGGAGTGCAAGCTGTGCCCGCTCTGCCAGCTGATCTCCCTGGCCCGGCAGGGCAGCCCCGAGCTGGCGCACCGCCTCGACGAGGCCGTCGAAGCCCTGCTCGCCCTGGCCCGGATGGCGCTCGACGGTGTGGAACGCGGGCGGGCCGAGAAGCCGGCCGGGTCCGGGTTCGAGACCATCAACATCAGCTGAGCACCGCGGGGTAGGCCTGACGCAGAGTCAGGTTCGGGTTCAGGGTCGGGAGGACGCGCGTGGCAGCGGCGGTCGGGGTCGACCTGGGCGGCACCAAGCTCGCCGTCGGCGTGATCGACGACGCCGGCGCGGTGCTCGCCGACACGCGGCGGGAGACCCCCGACGGCGCGGCCGCGGTAGTGGACGCCATCGCCGAGCTGATCGAAGAACTTGGTGCGCCGGCCCGCGGCCTTCCGGTCGGGATCGGCGCGGCGGGTTTCGTGGACGCGGCGCGCGAGCGGGTGCTGTTCGCGCCGAACCTGGGCTGGTCCGACGTCCCGCTGGCCGCGGCGGTGGCCGCGCGCACCGGCGGTCCGGTGGTCCTGGAGAACGACGCCAACGCCGCGGCGTGGGCCGAGTCGCGGTTCGGTGCCGGGGCAGGCGCGAGCTCGATGGTGCTCGTGACGGTAGGCACCGGTATCGGCGGCGGCATCGTGCTCGACGGTGCCCTCTTCCGCGGAGGGTTCGGCATCGCCGGCGAGTTCGGTCACCTGCCGCTGGTGGCCGGGGGGCGCCCGTGCGGCTGCGGTCAGGCCGGGTGCTGGGAGCAGTACGCCAGCGGCGGCGCACTGAGCCGGGCAGCCGACGAGGTCGGGATCACCGACGTGGCCGCCGCCATCCGGAACGGCGACCCGGCGGCGATCGAACTGCTGGCGGAGATCGGCACCTGGCTCGGTGCCGGCCTGGCGGCGGTCGCGGCGGTGCTGGATCCGGAGGTCATCGTGGTTGGAGGCGGGGTGGTCGCCAACGGCGACCTGCTCCTGGAACCCGCCCGCTCCGAGTACTGCCGGCGGCTCCCGGCGGCCGCGCACCGCCCGCTCGCCGACCATCCTCCCGGCGCAACTCGGGCCGGCGGCGGGAATGGTCGGCGCGGCCGACCTGGCCCGGGTGGCCGCCACCTGACGGGACCGCAGGCGCAGGTGCGCGTGGTCAGCTACAACGTCCGCTCGCTGCGCGACGACGCCGATGCGGTGGCGGCGATCCTCCGCGACCTCGCCCCGGATCTGGTCTGCGTGCAGGAGGCCCCGCGCTTTCTGTTCTCGCGATCGAAGTGCGCGGCGCTGGCAGCGGCCGCGGGGATGGCAGTGCTCTCCGGTGGCCGCTCGGCCGCGGGCAACCTGCTGCTCGGCGGCGCACGGGTCCACCTCGTCCGGGCGTCGCAATTCCGGTTGCCCCGTTCCGGTCGCCGGCACCGCCGCGCGGTCGCGGTCGCCGCGGTGGAGGTCGACGGCGCTCCGGTGACTCTGGCCGGCACCCACTTGTCGCTGGATCCGCTGGAACGGGACAAGCAGGCCCGGCGGTTGGTCAGCCGACTCCCGGAGCAGACCGTCGTGCTCGGCGCCGACGTCAACGATTCTCCCGGCAGCCCCACGTGGCAGGTGCTGACCGAGGTGCTCAGCGACGGCTACGCCGTGCGGCCCGCCGGCGGTGAACTGACGTTCCCGGCCCGGGACCCCAATCGGCGCATCGATGGGGTCTTCGTCTCCTCGGACATCACCGTCACCGGCTGCGGCGTGCCGCCGGGGCTGGCGAACCCGGCCGCGGCCACCGACCACCTGCCGGTGGTCGCGGATCTGATGGTGCCACCGTTCTGACGGTACGTCAGACGATGGCGCCGTCGTCGCCGTAGTTGGGTGGGTCGTCCTTCATCCGGTACACCAGCGAGCCGAAGCCGCCGACGAACGCGGCGATCGCGAAGAAGGTGGCGTAGGGGATCGGCGACCAGTCCAGCGCGGTGAACAGGATCAGGAAGATCGGCCCGCCGATCACCCCGAGCCAGGCGATCTTGGTGTTCCTGTCCATCTTGGGCAGTGGCGGAGGCGGCGGGGGCACGAAGTGCTCCTCGGGCTCTGCCGGCTCCGGGTCCTCGGGGTCGGCGCCCTCGACCACGCCCCAGCCCTCGTCCCCCTGATCGGAACTGCCGTCGGGTTCCGCGCGACGCAGCACCCGCCAGGACCCGCCGGCGTTGGGAGTGTCGGACTCGACGTCCTCGGAGGCCGACCAACGGGGCACTTCCTCGCCCCCGGTCTTGCCGTAGCCGGCCACGATGGCCCGGAACGCGGCGTCGAAGTCCTGTTCGTCCGGCTCGGGGTCCGGCGCCGGCGCCGCCGCGCCGGGCAGGCCGTCGCCGTCGTCGTCGGGGCCGAAGTCGGCGCGGCGCGCGTCGAGGACCTGGCGTGCGGCGTCGGTCGCACCCGCGTCGACCCACACGCGATCGGTCGGGGTGTTCGGCAGCTGGATGTCCATGTACGGGCCGCGGACGCCCGGAGCCGGCGAGGCGTAGGCCGCCACGCCCTCCTCCCGCAGCGCCTCGAGCAGGGCGTCGGCGAACTGCGGCTCCAGGTCCACCAGCGGAGCCCAGCGCTCGGCGGACAGGCCGTTGTTCCGATTGGGAGTGGTCAAGCGGTCACCGCAGGACGGATCCGCCTGACGAACGCGAGGCTCTCGGCGATGATCCGGTCGGCGTCGTTGTCCAGCGTCGCGACGTGGTAGCTGTCCTCCAGCACGATCTCGGCGACGTCGGTCGAGGAGACCCGGGCCAGGATCAGCCGCGAGCTCTCCGGCTCGACGACGTGGTCCTCCGTGCTGCGCATCAGCAGGAGCGGCTGGGTGACCTTGGGCAGGTCGGCGCGCACCACGTCCCAGGCCTTGCGCAGCGAGTACAGCGCGCGCAGCGGGACCCGGCGGTAGGCCAGCTCCTCGACGCCGGGCTTCTTGATGTCGCTCGCGATCCCGCCGAGCGAGGGCACCACCCGCGCCAGCACAGGGAGCGCCTTGAGGCGCGGGTCCAGCCCGATCACCGAGGGGTTCACCACCACCACCCCGGCCAGGTCCCGGCCGTGCTGCTCGGCCAGGCGCAGGCTCAGTGTCCCGCCCATGGACAGGCCCATCACGAAGACGGCCTCACAGCGTTCGCGCAGGGCCAGGTACTCCCGCTCGATGCAGGCGTACCAGTCCTCCCACGTCGTCACGTTCATGTCCTGCCACCGGGTGCCGTGCCCGGGCAGGCGCGGCAGGGCCACGGTGAGGCCGGCCTCGGCCAGCGCCTCGGCCCACGGCCGGAGCGACTGCGGGGTCCCGGTGAAGCCGTGGCACATCAACGCCCCGACGGGCCCGCCCGCGTGATGAAAGGGCTCCGCCCCCGGCATGATCGGCACGAGGGAATGGTACGTCCCGGCCCCTCTAGGCTCTCGTCGCAGATCACCGGCGCACCGCCGGCGGATCACGGGCACGGACCGGCGGAGGAGGGTGCGGTGCTCTACTGGTTCCTCAAGCGTCTCGCGCTCGGGCCGCTGCTGCGGGTGCTCTACCGGCCTTGGGTCGAGGGACTGGAGAACATTCCGGACGGCCCGGCCATCCTGGCCAGCAACCACCTCTCGTTCTCCGACTCCTTCTTCCTGCCGCTGGTGGTCTCCCGGCGGATCACGTTCGTGGCCAAGGAGGAGTACTTCACCGGCAAGGGGCTCAAGGGCCGGTTCAACGCCGTCTTCTTCCGCGGCGTCGGGATGATTCCGATGGACCGCTCCGGCGGCAAGGCCTCTGACGGAGCCATCAAGGCCGGCCTGGCGGTGCTGGAGAAGGGCGAGCTGTTCGGGATCTACCCCGAGGGCACCCGGTCCCCGGACGGCCGGCTCTACCGCGGTCGCACCGGTGTCGCCCGCCTCGCCCTGCAGGCCGGCGTCCCGGTGCTGCCGGTGGCGATGGTGGACACAGAAAAGGTGCAGCCGCCCGGGCGGGTCGTTCCGAAGATCGCCCGGGTCGGGGTGAAGATCGGCAAGCCGCTGGACTTCTCCCGCTACCAGGGACTGGAGGACGACCGCTTCGTCCTGCGCTCCGTCACCGACGAGCTGATGTACGAGCTGATGTCGCTGTCCGGTCAGGAGTACGTCGACATGTACGCCAGCGCGGCCAAGGCGGCGGCCACCAAGCCCGCAGCCTGATCTGACCCACCTTTCTGACGAAGAGTCAGGACAACAGGTCGAGGACGATCGCGGCGGTCCAGGAGAAGTCGGTGGTGCCGGCGCCCGCGCCGGTGTCGGCGTCGTAGTACTCGCGGAAGCCCTCCGCCCGCACGGCCTCCAGCAGCCCGCTGCGCAGCGCCTCGGCGACGGAGCACGCGCCGTAGCGGCGCAGCCCCTGGATCACCAGCCAGGTGGTGTTGGCCCAGGACGGTCCGCGCCAGTAGCGCTGCGGGTCGTACTCGGGCGACGTGCGGTCCAGGGTGGGCAGCAGGTCGCCGGAGTTCTGATCCTTCCAGAACCGGGGCCCGGTCAGCTGGGCGCAGGTCCCGGCCACGACGTGCGCGGGCAGGCCGGGGCTGACCAGCGCGGCCAGGCCGGCCACGCCGGCGACCGGGATCTGCCGGCCGGTGCGGACGTCGCGCGGGACGAGCATCTCCAGCGCGGGGTCGTAGAGCCGGTCCGCCAGGGCCGCGCCGAGGGCGCGAGCCCGGTCGGTGTGCCAGCGCGAGTTGGCGCCGATCACGGCCGCGATCCGGGCCAGCGACTCCTCGGACCAGGCGAGGACGCCGTTGAACAACGGGTCCTCGACCGCGAAACCGTGCTCGGGCAGCAGGTCGGCGTCGCAGTACGCCCGGTCGCGGTAACGCGCTGCCAGGTCGATGTAGGCGGCGTAGTCCTCGTCGCGGGGCCGCTGGGTCGCGGGCACGTGGCGCAGGTCGGCCCGCGCCGCCGGCACCGTCGCCCCGCGGGCGCAGGATTCCTGGACCATCGCGTCCCAGGCCGGGCTGTTGTCCATGCCGGATTCCCAGGGGTGCACAATCGCGGCCAGCCCGGACCCGCCGAGGTTCCGTCGCGTCAGCAGGTAGTCGTGCCAGGCGCACAGCGGCTCGTACATCCGGCGCAGGAAGTCGGCGGCGGCCCCCCGGTCGGCGGCGCGGCGGTAGACCTCCCACGCGGCGCGCGCGTGCACGGGCGGCTGGACGATGCCGGAGGTGGGGCGGATCGGGACGACGGGCGCACCGGGGGCCCAGAAGCGCGGGCCCGGGAAGTACGCGTCGGCGGGGGTGTCGGGGTCGAAGACGATGTGCGGCACCCGGCCGTCGCGCCACTGCGCCCCGAACAGGGTGGCGAGCTCGAGCTGCGCCCGATGCTGATCGACCCGGGCCAGGCCGATCGCGATGAAGGCCGAGTCCCAGCTCCACTGGTGCGGATACAGCCGGGCCGAGGGCACCGTGTGCCGGCCCCGCCAGTTCGCCGCCAGCACGCTGCGCGCCGCGGCGGCCAGATCGGTGTCGGTCGTGGCCGCCGGCGACTCGAACGCCGGCAACGTCGTCATATTCGGAGACGGTAAGGAACGCGGCGGTGACCAGCAGGCGAATGCTCCGGCGGAAACACAGAAGTTGCACAGGCAGATCGAGCTGACCGGTTCGCCCGAATCTGCGGCCCCGTCATTTGCGAAGGGATGACGTCCCGCAGGTGTGATGTGTCAGCCCGTGGGGGTGCACATCCCCCTCCTGCGGGCTGACACGCACCCGCCAGGGACGACGTCCCGCGGGGGTTCGGCCATTCAGCGGCCGACGGGGGCCCACCCTTTGGAACGGCGGACGGCTTCGCGCCAGCGGGTGTAGCCGGCGTCGTCGCGAGGGCCGGGGTCGAAACGGCGGTCCAGGCGCCAGGTGTCGGCCAACTCCTCGCGCGTGCCCCAGACCCCGGCGCCGAGGCCGGCCAGGAAGGCGGCGCCCAGGCCGGTGGTCTCCAGGATCTCCGGGCGGCTCGACCGGCACGCCGAGCTCGGTCGCCTGCAGCTAGCAGAGCAGGTCGTTGGCCGCTCGCGCCGCCGTCGACGGTCAGCTCCGGGACGGACAGGCCGGCCTCGGCGGTCATCACCTCGACGACGTCGCGGACCTCGAAGGCGATCGCCTCGAGGGTCGCGCGGGCCAGGTGGGCGCGGGTGGTGCCGCGGGTGATGCCGACGATCGCGCCGCGCGCGTCCGGGTCCCAGTGCGGCGCGCCGAGCCCGGTCAGCGCCGGCACGAAGACCACGCCGCCGGAGTCGGGCACCGTGCCGGCGAGCCGCCTCGATCTCGGCCGCGGCGGAGATCAGGCCGAGGCCGTCGCGCAGCCACTGCACGGCGGCGCCGGTGACGAAGATCGCGCCCTCGAGCGCGTAGGTCAGCGCGCCGTCCGGGGCCGCCAGGCCACCGTCGTCAGCAGGCCGGCGTCCGAGCGGACCGACCTCGGACGCCGGTGTTGATCAGGACGAACGAGCCGGTGCCGTAGGTGCACTTGGAGTCGCCGGGGGAGAAGCAGGCCTGGCCGAACAGCGCGGCCTGCTGGTCGCCGGCGATCCCGGCGATCGGCAGCGCCAGGCCGAGGAACTCCTCGGGGTCGGTGCGGCCGACCTCGCCGGAGCGAGGGCACCACCTCCGGCAGCGCCGACATCGGGACGCCCAGCAGCTCGCACAGCTCGTCGGACCAGGCGCCCGGCGCGCGATGTCGTAGAGCAGGGTGCGGGAGGCGTTGCGAGGCGTCGGTGGCGTGGACCTGACCCGCCGGTCAGACGGGCGATCAGGTAGGAGTCGACGGTGCCGATCGCCAGCGCGCCGTCGACGCACCCCGTCCCAGGTGCGGGTGTCGTGCTCGGCCAGCCAGGTGAGCTTGGTGCCGGTGAAGTAGGGGTCGAGCCGCAACCCGGTGAGCTCGGCCACCCGCGGCTCGTGCCCGGCCGACTTGAGCCGGTCGCAGATCGCGGTGGTGCGCCGGTCCTGCCAGACGATCGCCGGCCGGGGGGAGGACAGCCGCTTGCGGTCCCAGACCACCGCGGTCTCCCGCTGGTTGGTGATGCCGACGCACGCGATCGGGCCGGCCCTCGGCCGAAGGCGTCCAGCGCGGCCCGGCAGGCCCGCAGGGTGGCCTGCCAGATCTCCTCCGGCACGTGTTCGACCCAGCCCGGCTCGGGGAAGTGCTGCGGGAACTCGGAGTAGCCGCGCGCGGCCACCCGTCCGTCGGTGGTCACCACCAGGGCGGTGACGCCCGTGGTGCCTGCGTCGATCGCGAGTACGGCCATGGCGCAGACCCTAGGGTGATCACCAGGCCCCACCCCCAGCACCGCGAGGAGGCCCCGATGCCCGACCTGACCCGAGCGCGCAGCTCGGTGCGCACGGCCGTGGTGTGGGAGGCCCTGCGCCCGGCCCTGGACGACCTGCTCGCCGCCGCGCGGCCGGACCGAGCTCGACGTGCTCGACATCGGCGGCGGCACCGGCGGCTTCGCGGTCCCGCTCGCGCAGGCCGGGCACCGGGTGACCGTGCTCGACCACAGCCCGGACGCCCTCGCGGGCCTGGGCCGGCGGGTCGCCGAGGCCGGCGTCGCCGCCCAGGTGCGGGCCGTGCAGGGCGACGCGGACAACCTCGCGGCCGCCGTCGCCGGCAGCGACGGAGCAGCTTCGACCTCGTGCTCTGCCACGGCGTCCTCGAGCACACCGACGACCCGGCCGGCGCCCTGGTCGCCGCGGTGGCCGCACTGCGCCCCGGCGGGGTGGTGAGCCTGCTCGTCGCCAACCGCAACGCGGCCGTCTTCGCCCGGGCCGTCACCGGTCATCTGGCCGCGGCCCGGCATGCCCTGGAGGACCCGGCCGGGCGCTGGGGTCCGCAGGACCCGCTGCCCCGCCGGTTCGACCCGGACGAGATCCTCGGCGCTGGTCCGCGCGGCCGGCGGCCCGGGTGCTGGCCACCCACGGGGTCCGGGTCTTCTCCGACCTGGTGCCGAGCGGCGTCATCGAGGGCGAGGCGCAGGCCCGCGAGGACCTGCTGGCGCTGGAGTCCGCGGTCGCCGAGCACCCGGCCTTCCGGGCGATCGCGACCCAGCTTCACGTGCTCGCCGCGCGCCCCTGATCCGGCGACCGATCGCGCCGGATCCGGCGGCCGACCAGTCCGAACACGGACTGTGACGAAGCCCCTGTGAGCCCACGTCGGGCCGACAGCCGCGGTTTGGCTTCGCGTTTCGGCGCGTTTCGGTGTCCTCCGGCAAAGATCTCTGCGCCATCCGAGGGTCGGATCTTCGAGGTCGGGTTACAACGGCGGGGTTCGCTGCTTATCCTGGCGGGTACGCGGCACCCGTGGGGTGGGTGCCCTTGAGGAGGAATCCGTGCCGCTCTCCGAGCACGAGCAGCGTTTGCTCGAGCAGATGGAGCGGGCCCTCTATGCCGAGGACCCGAAGTTCGTCTCCTCGTTGCGCGGCACCGACCTGCGCTCGCACTACCGCCGCCGGGCTCTGGCCTCGGCGGTCGGCTTCATCCTGGGCGTCGTCCTGCTGATGACCGGTGTGGTCTCCACGATCTGGATCGTGGGGGTCTTCGGCTTCGTGCTCATGCTGGCTTCCGCACTGTTCGCGGTCACCAGCTGGCGCAAGGTCTCCGGCACCGGCGAGGCGGCCCGCACCAACGTCACCCCGATCAAGGGTGGCGGCCGTCCGAAGGGTCGCACCAAGGGCCCGAAGCGGGGGATGACGGAGCGTTTCGAGGACCGGTGGCGCAAACGGCGCGACGAGGGTCGCTAACCATCTGCTGACCATCTGAACCACCACTGAACAACCACGGAGCCCCGGCCATCGGCCGGGGCTCTCGTACGTCCGGGTGAACCCTGGCCGGCGGTACCTCCCGCCGGTCTAGGCCCGGCGCAGGTGCAGGGTCCGCAGGACGCCTGGCGGGCGGCGACGGTCCGGGCCCGCGCCCGCAGCCACCAGGTGCCGATCAGCGACGCCGGCGGTGCGCGGCAGCAGGATGCCGCGCAGCTCGCGCTGAACGCCGGCGGTGACGGCCGAGCTCGCGCCGGACCCGGTCCACGGCGCCCGCAGCGCCCGACGTCCGGGGTGGCGTCGCCGCCGGGTGCGTAGCGGACCCGCTCCACGTGCTGGGTGACCAGCGACAGCGCGGCGACGCCGTGCGGGCCTGAGCTTGCCGTCGCCCGGCCAGGGCCACCGAGGTCTGCCGCGGGGTCTGCGCCTCGCGGCCACTCGTAGCCGAGGTCGACGGCGCTGTCCCGCAGTTCGGTCCAGGCCAGCTCGCGCCGCCAGCCGCCGGTCGGCCGCGGCCAGGCGCCAGCGCCGGGCCCGGACCACCTCGCGGAACAGCCACGGGATGCAGAGACAGCAGGATCAGGCCCCAGAGCGGCCATCGCCGAGCAGGTAGCTGCTTGAACGAGAGGCCGAACCCGAACCGCGGAGTCCGGCAGTCCGGAGGCTCGGAGGTGCGGGGGCAGCTCGATGCACGGCACGTCGGGTCCGGCGGGCACGCCGCGGAGGTCGGGTCGGGGACCGGCTCCGGCGGCGCCGCTGGCGCCGGCTGGCCCTGGGGCGTCGGGGTGGCGGTCGGACTCGTCGGTCTCGTCGCCCTCGCTGCCGGCCGGCTCGTCCTCCGGCTTCGGGGCCAGCCAGTTCGGCACGTCCGGGTTGGACGCGGCGCTGCCCGGGGTGGGCTCGAACCGGGTCCAGCCCACGCCGGGCATGAACAGCTCCGGCCAGGCGTGCGCGTCGTGCGCGCTGATCGTGCGGGTGCCGTCCGGGTTGGGGGTGCCGGGGGTGAAGCCGACGTTCACCCGGGCCGGGATCTTCAGGTACCGGGCCATCACGGCCATCGTCGAGGCGAACTGCTCGCAGTACCCGCGGCGGTCCTCCAGGAAGGCGAGGATCGCCGCCTTGCCGGTGCCCGGGCGCTGGCGCAGGTCGTAGGCGAACTCGTCGGGGTCGCGGAACCACTGCTGCAGCGCGATGGCCCGGGCCAGGATCGTGTCGGTGCCCCTGGTGACCCGGTCGGCCAGGTCCTTGACCCGCTGCGGCAGGTCCTCCGGCAGCTCCAGGTACGGCTGCAGATAGGCCTCGACGCTCAGCGTCGGCGTCACGTCGGACGGCCTTGGGGTCCAGGTCGGAGCTGTTCACCGAGTAGGTCAGGCCGGCGATCTGCTCCGGGCCGCTGTGGCTGACGACGTTGACGGTCAGCGGGTCGACCCGCCAGGCGCCCTCGATCTGCAGCCGGGCCGGCGGGAACGGCATCGGGACGTAGTCGGACTCCAGGGTCGTCCAGCACCGCGACGGTGGTCTGCACCGGCTGGGTGGCCAGCTGTGTCCACCGGCCACCGCCGGGTCCGGCAGGTCGGAGCCGAAGCGGCGCACCTCGCGGCGGCCGGCTCGCCACTCCTCCCCGTCGAAGGTGTCGAGGGTGACCGCCCGCAGGTAGAGCTCGTCGGCGTTCAGGGAGTTCGTGCGCACCGTCATCAGGTCGACGTCCTGCGGGCGGACCAGGTCCCGGCGCATGCTGACCAGCGGGTTCAGCGTGGAGATCGTGCCGCCGCCGTCCGGGTCGTTGCCGATCCCGCCGTCGCCGAACGCGCCGTCGGACAGCCGCGGCGCCAGCGCGGGCAGGACGACCGACAGCGACAGCACGGTGAAGCCGATCCGCCGGGTCATCTGGCCGAGCTCGCCGGAGGACCGGGTCCGGGGCGCGTCGCCGCCCCGGCCGGAGACCGCGACGCCCCAGCGCAGCAACCGCTCCCGGCTGTCGGTGATCAGCAGCAGCAGGTAGCCCACCGCGGGCAGCAGGAACAGCCAGCCGTCGATGCCTTCCGGCAGCACCGCGGCCGGCACGATGTAGAGCACGAGCAGCGGCAGCCCGGCCAGGGCGGTCTGGCGCAGGCCCGCCGCGAACAGGTCGACGAGGATCGCCATCGCCGCGACGCCGACCACCACGATCAGGGTGACCTGCTCCGACGGGGTGAGCGGCGGGGTCACGGTGTCGATCTCGGTGAAGCCGGTGTCGGCCAGGTCGCCCAGCGCGCGCAGGGCCGCCTCGCCCGGCAGCCAGCCCGAGTTCGCGTCGTCCGGGACGTAGCGTGATCGTGACGTAGACCAGGACCGCGGCCGCCTGCACGAACGGGATCAGCAGGGCGGGCAGGCGGCTGAGCCGGGCCAGCGCGCCGAGGCCCGCGACCAGGGTCGACGCGCCGGCGCTGCGGACGAACCACTCGTTGCCGTCGAAGACGGAGTAGAGCAGCGCCGTGGTCAGCACGCAGGCCACCCACCCGGCCAGGGTGAGCTTGAGCGGAGGTCGTGGTGTCCCTCATCCGGCAGCCCCGATCGGGGCGCTCGGGGGCCGGTAACCGGAGATGGAGCCGCCGGTGCGGGCCACGCCCAGCCAGACGTCGGGCAGGCGGTCACCGGCGGAGACCGGCACCGCGCGCCAGCCGCCGTTGCGCAGCAGGGCGACGTTGTGCTCGAAGCGGTCCTGCTCCTCGGCGCGGGCCTCGGCCCCGCCCGGGGTCCAGGTCAGGGGGCGCAGCATCAGGGCGATCGCCGTCGAGGTGCCCTGCCGGCGGCGGGCCAGGGCGGCGGCGTCGGCGGCGCTGAGGTCGCCGAGCACGGCGACCACGAGGCTGTCGGTGCCGGCCCGGTGCAGCGCCCGGGTGGCGTCGGCCAGGCCCGGGGTCCTGGACGGCGTCAGCATCGCCAGCGCGTCGAGCAGCAGGCCCTCGATGTCCGGGGAGGGGGAGAGCACGTCACCGGGCATGCCGGCCATCCCGGTGCCGGTCTCGGTCAGCACGCGCAGGGTGAACCCGCGCCGGCTCAGGTGGATCGACGAGCGAGGCCGCCGCGGAGACCGCCCACTCCAACGAGGAGTGCAGTCCCTCACCGGCGTGGGCGCCCGCGCGGGCGTCGAGCAGCAGGGTGGCCTGGCTCTGCCGGGGGTGTTCCTCCCGGCGGACCATCATTTCCCCGCGCCGCGCGGTGGAACGCCAGTGCACCCGGTGCAGGGAGTCCCCGTGGCGGTACTCGCGGGTGCCGATGTCGTCCTCGCCGGCGGAGGGGATCGAGCTGGGGTGGCTGTCGTTGCCGCCGGTCCACTCGCCGCCGAGCACGACGAACGGGATGTGCTCGACCACCGGGATCACGATCAGGTCGTCGGTGCCGGCGTAGGAGCGGGACAGCTCGCACATCCCGAACGGGTCGGCCAGGCGCAGCTTGAGGGGGCCGATCGGGAACTTGCCGCGGACCTGGCTGCGCACGCGGTAGAAGACCTCGCGCCGCCCGCGCGGTTCGAGGCGGTCGACGACGAACCGTGGGCCGGGCGCTCATCCCGCGCGGCAGGGTGTCCTCGGCCAGCAGCAGGCCGCTGGGCACGAGCGCCTGGTTGTCCACCCGCAGCGTGATCCGGGCCTCCTCGCCGGCCGGCACCCGGATCGGCTCGATCACCCGGCTGGTCGTGAGCTTGTGCTGGGTGCGGAGCACCACCGCGGCGCAGACCAGCGGCAGCGTGATCAGCAGGACGGCGACGCGCAGCACGTCCTGCTGGCCGAGCACGATCGCGGTGCCGAGCGCGGCCAGCCCGGCGACCAGGAAGCACCGGCCGCGGAGCGTGAGCCCCGAGATCATCCGCACGCTGAAGGTTACCTGCGCTACCGGGTGGGCAGCGGCAGGCTGCGGACGATGCCCTGGACGATGGCCGCGGAGCTGCGCCGGGCGATCTGCGCCTCCGCGGTGGTGAGCAGCCGGTGCGCGAGCACCGAGATGGCGAGGGCCTGGATGTCGTCGGGGAGCACGAAGTCCCGGCCGTCCAGCGCCGCGGAGGCGCGGGCGGCCCGGATCAGGTGCAGCGTCGCGCGCGGTGAGGCCCCCAGGCGCAGTTCGGGGAGGAGCGGGTCGCGCTGACGAGGTCGACGGCGTACTGCTTGACCGCGGGCGAGACGTGCACCGTCCGCACCGTCTCGATCAGCTTGACCACCGCGTGGCCGTCGGTGGCCGGCTCCAGGAAGTCCAGCGGCGAGGCGCCGCCGTGCTGGTCGATCATGTCCAGCTCGGCCTGCCCGTGCGGGTATCCCATCGAGATCCGGGCCATGAACCGGTCGCGCTGGGCCTCGGGCAGCGGGTAGGTGCCCTCCATCTCGATCGGGTTCTGGGTGGCCACCACCATGAACGGCGCCGCCAGCTCGTAGGTGACGCCGTCGACCGTGACCTGGCCCTCCTCCATGCACTCCAGCAGCGCGGACTGCGTCTTGGGTGAGGCCCGGTTGATCTCGTCGCCGATCACCACGTTGGCGAAGATCGCGCCCGGCTTGAACTCGAAGTCCCGGCGCTCCTGGTTGTAGATGCTCACCCCGGTGATGTCGGAGGGGAGCAGGTCCGGGGTGAACTGGATCCGGCGCACCGAGCAGTCGATGGACCGGGCCAGCGCCTTGGACAGCATCGTCTTGCCGACGCCGGGCACGTCTTCAACAAGCAGATGGCCCTCCGCCAGGAGGACCACCACGGCCAGACGCACCGATTCCGGCTTGCCGACGATCACCCGCTCGATCGCGGCCCGGATCCGGCCTGCGGTCTCGGGGACGCTCACGCCCATACCGACCGGCACTTGATATGAGACCCCGGCTCCCGGGTTGCCGTGCGGAGCGGTCACCGAATCCTCCAGGGCCTTGCGTGAACGTGCCGGTACAGGTCCGTCATTCTCCACCCCGCGCCTTGGTCCGCGGCAGGGGTTCTGCCCATTGGGCTCAGGGCACACTCCTCAATCCCGTAGGCGGCGCGAACTCCCCCGTACGCCCCCTGGCTGCGTTCTCGTGGTCGCCCGATGCTCCGCATCGGGGTCCTCCTCCGCCTTACCAGGAGGCGCCCGGATCACCGTCCGCATCCGGCTGGGATCGAGCAGCGCGCCCAGAGCCCAAGGATCTCCGAACGGATTCCCGGTTTGGCGTTGACGGTGGAGTGAAGTGGAGTAACGTGGAGGTCAGTGGAGCGAATTGGGCTCCACGGGTGGTTGTGGGGGTGGAGAGGTGTTCCTCGGCACCCACACACCACGGCTCGACGAAAAAGGGCGGCTGATCCTCCCGGCGAAGTTCCGGGACGAACTGGCGGAGGGGCTCGTGATCACGAAGGGCCAGGAGCGATGCCTCTACATCTGGCCCGTCGCCGAGTTCTCCCGGATGGCCGAGGCGGTCCGGATGGCGCCTGTCACCTCGAAGGGCCCCCGTGACTTCATGCGCGTCCTCTACGCCGGCGCCTCCGACGAGGTCCCCGACAAGCAGGGCCGGGTCACCATCCCGGCCCAGCTGCGCGCGTATGCCGGCCTGGAGCGGGAGTGCGTCGTGATCGGCGCCAACGCCCGCGTCGAGGTCTGGGAGTCCAGCGCCTGGGAGACCTACCTGGCCGCCCAGGAGCAGGCCTTCGCGGATCTGTCCGAGGAGGTGTTCCCCGGACTCATGTAGCCCGACTCACGGGGGCTCCGCCCCCGTGCGCCCCCGAGAAGCGCTGCTTGACGCGGTGCGAGGCCTCCCCCCGCCTGGTCTGCCGGCTCACCTTCCCCGGTGCCGGACGAACAAGCGGGCGGGGACCTGGCCCCGCGACTGACCTCAGCACATCCGATCGACCCCGAGGACGCTCAGTGACACGCAGTGGGCCCGCCGACCGGCACGTGCCGGTGCTGGTGGACCGGGTGCTCGCGCTGCTCGCCCCGGCCCTCCAAGAGCCCGGCGCGGTCGTGGTGGATGCCACCGTCGGGCTCGGCGGGCACAGCGAGGCGATGCTCGCCCGGTTCGACGGGCTGCGCCTGGTCGGGCTGGACCGCGACCCGGCGGCCCTGGAACTCTCGGCCGCCCGCCTGGCGCCCTTCGGCGAGCGGGTCACCCTCGTGCACGCCGTCTACGACGAGTTGCCCGAGGTGCTCGAGCGGCTCGGCCGTCCCCGGGTGCAAGGGCTGCTGTTCGACCTCGGCGTCTCCTCGATGCAGCTGGACGAAACCGGTCGCGGCTTCGCCTACTCCCAGGACGCCCCGCTGGACATGCGGATGGACCCGACCCGGGGCGTCACCGCCGCCGAGGTCCTCAACACCTACGCCACCGGCGAGCTGGCGCGCATCCTGCGGTCCTACGGCGAGGAGAAGTTCGCCAAGCGGATCGCCGAGGCGGTCGTCCGGGAGCGCGACCGCGAGCCGTTCAGCACCTCGGCCCGGCTGGTCGACCTGATCCGCGCGGCGATCCCGGCCCCGGCCCGGCGTACCGGCGGCAACCCGGCCAAGCGCACCTTCCAGGCGCTGCGGATCGAGGTCAACGGCGAGCTCGCCGCGCTGGAGCGCGCCATGCCGGCCGCCGTCGAGGCCCTCGCCGTGGGCGGCCGCCTCGTCGTGCTGACCTACCACTCGCTCGAGGACCGGATCGTCAAGCGGACCCTGGCCGCCGGCGCCCTCTCGACCGGCCCGCTGGATCTGCCGGTCGAACTGCCCGACCACGCCCCGGTGCTGCGCCTGCTGGCCAAGGGCGACACCCCGACCGACGAGGAGATCGCGGCCAACTCCCGCGCCGGCTCGGCCCGGGTGCGGGCCGCCGAGAAGCTGCGGGACGCCGCGTGAACGCGCGGGCGGCCCGGTCCGGGGCCTCCGTCCTGCACTCGCCGCGGCCCGTCCCACCCCGCACCGCCCGGGCCGGGACCGCCAAGCCGCCGCTGGCCGCCGTGCCGGAGGTGGCGCCGCGGACCGGCCGGGTCCCGTTCGTGATGCTGATCGTGCTGGTGCTCTCCGGCGGCCTGGCCGCCCTGCTCGGGTTCAACACCGCGCTGGCCCAGGGCTCGTTCACCGCCAGCAAGCTGCAGCAGCAGGCCACCGAGCTCGAAGACCGCAGCCAGAGCCTGGAGGAGCAGCTGGCCCGCGCCGCAGCGCCGGAGCGCCTGGCCAAGGACGCCCGCAAGATCGGCATGGTGCCCGCGCCGGGCGTGGCCTTCATCGGCCTGGCGGACGGCACCATCAGCGAGGGCGCGACGCCCGCCCCCTACATCCCGCCGCCCCTGACCCCCGCGCAGCGGGCCGAGCAGGAGGCCAGGGAGAAGGCCGAGGCGGAGAAGGCGGCCCAGGCCAAGATCGACAAGAAGGTGCGCAAGGCCCTCAAGGCGGAGCAGGCCGCGGCGGAGCAGCAGCAGCTCGCCGCCGCAGCAGGCCGCGGCGGCCGAGCAGGCCCAGCGCGATGCCGCCCAGCGTGCGTGGGAGCAGCAGCTCGCCGAGCAGGAGAAGGGCCGCGGCGGCGAACAGGTCGTCGACCCGCCCCCCGGCAACTGACCCAGCCTGTGGATAAACCCCCACAAGGGGATGACACCCCCTTCTTGAGGTTTATCCACAGCAGCGAAATCTGAGGGGTAATCAGTTCGGGGCGGGTCGGCGTGGCGGGGAGCCTCGCCAAGGCGTGACCTGCACGATGGTGCGTGTGGGACAGGAGTGCTTGTGACCGGCCGCCGCCCGCCGAAAGGCCGCCGCCCAGCGCCCGCCCCGGCCCGCCGTCCCGCGCCTAAACGGCCGACGTCCGGACGTGCCGCGGCCGGCCGCCGCCCGGCGCCGCAGAACAGGCGCGGGAACAAGCTGGGTAATCCGGCCCGTCGTCTGCACGTCGCGCTGATGATCCTGTCGCTGGTCGCCGTGCTGCTGGTCGGCCGCCTGCTCCAGGTCCAGGGCTTCGAGGCCAGCAGTTATGCCTCGGTGGCCCAGAACGAGCGGCTGCGCACCGTCGCCGTCCCGGCCACCCGCGGGGTGATCTTCGACCGCGACGGTGACGTGCTCGCGCGCTCGGTCGAGGCCCGCACCGTCACCGCGGACCCGACGCTGATCGCCGACCCGGCCGCCTACGCCCACCTGCTCGCGCCCAAGCTCAAGCTCGACGAGGGTGAGCTGGCGAAGAAGCTGGGCGACCGGCCGCGTCGCTACGTGATCCTCGCCCGCAACGTGGACCCGGCGCTGTGGCGGGACATCGTCGCGACCGTCGACCCGGGCACCGGCAAGCCGATCAGCGGGATCTTCGCCGAGGTCTCCAGCCAGCGCGTCTACCCGGCCGACACCCTGGCCGCGAACGTCCTCGGCTTCATCAATGCGTCCGGGGACGCCGGCGGCGGCATCGAGCGCGAGTTCGACGCGCTGCTGTCGGGCAAGGACGGCGAGCAGACCTACGAGCGCAGCAGCAGCGGCGGCAAGATCGCCACCGCCGGCATCGGGGGCAGCGATCCGATCCCCGGCCAGGACCTGCAGCTGACCATCGACCGGGACATCCAGTACTCCGCCCAGCAGGCGATCGCCGCCAAGGTGCGCGAGACGAGGGCGCAGTCCGGCACCGTGATCGTGCAGGACGTCCGCACCGGCGAGATCCTGGCGATGGCGACCGCGCCGACCTTCGACCCGAACGACCCCGGCAAGGGCTCGGACGAGAACCGCGGCAACCGCGCGCTGTCCCAGATCTACGAGCCCGGCTCGATCATGAAGGCGCTGACCATGGCCGCGCTGATCGAGCAGGGGGTCGTCACCCCGAAGTCGGAGTTCAAGGTCCCCGGCGAACTGCGCCGCGGCGGCCACGTCCTGCACGACAGCGACCCGCACGGCTGGGAGCGCTGGACGCTGGCCGGCATCATGGCCAAGTCCAGCAACATCGGCACCGTGCTGGCCGCGGACCGGATCAGCAGCCGGACGCTCTTCGACTACCTGAAGAAGTTCGGCATCGCCGAGCCCTCCGGGCTGGGCTTCCCCGGCGAGAGCCGCGGCCTGCTGCCGAAGGTCGAGGACTGGACCACGACCACCCGCTACACGCTCCCGTTCGGGCAGGGCTACGCGATGAACACGGTCCAGGCCGCGAGCGTCTACCAGGCCATCGGCAACGGCGGGGTGCGGATCGCGCCCACCCTGGTGAAGTCCTGGACCGACGGCGACGGCGTCGTGCACACCCCGGCCGCGCCCGCCGTCACCCCGGTGGTCAGCCCCACCACCGCCGCCACCGTCGCCAAGATGCTCGAGATGGTGACCCAGGAGGGTGGCACCGCCCCGAACGTGCAGATCGCCGGCTACCGCGTGGCGGGCAAGACCGGTACCGCGCAGTTCGCCGACTCCGAGTGCAAGTGCTACCGCGGCTACACCGCCTCCTTCGCGGGGTTCGCGCCCGCCGACGACCCGCGCATCGTGGTCTCGGTCACCCTGCAGAAGCCGATCAACGGCCACTACGGCGGCATGCTCGGCGGCCCGGTCTTCGTCGACGTCATGACGTTCGCGCTGCGCACCATGGGCATCCGCCCGACGGGTGCGAAGCCGGCCCGCCTCGCGCTGGACTGGTAGAGGAGCGCTTCACCCCGGTGATCACCCGACGATCACCCACCGACCACTGAGTCGCCTGCGCTGACTACCCTGACTCGTCGTGCCCCCGACTCCATCTGCGACGGCGTTGCGACCGGAGAAACCGGTGCCGCGCACCCTCGCCGAACTGGGGCAGTCGATCGGGGCCGAACTGCCCGACGCCGAGGGCCGCACCGTCAAGGTCACCGGGCTGACGCACGACTCCCGGCAGGTCCGTCCGGGTGACCTCTACGCCGCGATGATCGGCGAGAACACGCACGGCGCGGCGTTCGTTCAGCAGGCCGCGGAGGCGGGCGCGGTGGCGATCCTCACCGACCCGCTGGGCCGGGAGCGCAGCCGGCTGGCCGGCCTGCCGGTGCTGGTCGTCAACGACGCCCGCGCCTCGCTGGGCGCGGTGGCCGCGGCCGTCTACGGCAACCCGGCCGCGAAGATGCTCACCCTCGGCGTGACCGGCACCAACGGCAAGACCACCACCGCGTTCATGCTGGAGAGCGGCCTGCGCGCGGCCGGGCGCAGCACCGGGCTGTTCGGCACGGTCGCCACCCGGATCGGTGACGAGGCACTGCCGAGCGCCCGCACCACCCCCGAGGCCCCCGACCTGCACGCGCTGCTCGCGGTGATGAAGGAGCGCGGGGTCGACGCGGTGGCGATGGAGGTCTCCAGCCACGCGCTCGACATGCACCGCGTCGACGGCGTGGTCTACGACGCGGCGCTGTTCACCAACCTCTCCCAGGACCACCTGGACTTCCACTTCACGATGGAGGCCTACTTCCAGGCCAAGGCCGTCCTCTTCACCCCGGGTCACGCCAAGGCGGGCGTGGTCAACCTGGACGACCCCTACGGCCGGCGGCTGACGCAGAACCGGCAGATCCCGATCACCACCTATTCCGCGAGCGGCGACGCGGCCGCGGACTGGCGGGCGGTCGCGGTCAAGCTCAATCCGGACTCCTCGACGTTCACGGTCCAGGGGCCCAAAGGCGCCGGCGCGACCGCGAGTGTGGCGCTGCCCGGCGCCTTCAACGTGGCCAACGCCCTCGGCGCGATCGTGGCGCTGGTGGTCGCCGGCATCCCGCTGAAGGAGGCCGCGCGCGGGGTCGGCGAGTGCCCGGGCGTGCCCGGCCGGATGGAGAAGGTGGACGCGGGCCAGGACTTCCTCGCCGTCGTCGACTACGCGCACACCCCGGACGCGATCGAGACGGTGCTAACCGCCCTGCGCCCCGTCACCAAGGGCAAACTGATCGTCGTCCTCGGCGCGGGCGGGGACCGGGACAAGACCAAGCGGCCGCTGATGGGCGAGGTGGCCGCGCGCCTCGGCGACATCGTGGTGCTGACCGATGACAACCCGCGCTCGGAGGACCCGAAGGAGATCCTGGCCGCGGTGAAGGCCGGCGCGGACGGGGTCGACAAGTCCGACCGTGCCGAGTTGCACGTCCAGCACGACCGGGCCAAGGCGATCGCGCTCGCGGTCTCGAAGGCCGCCGCCGGCGACGCCGTGGTCGTGGCGGGCAAGGGCCACGAGCAGGGCCAGGAGGCCAAGGGCCAGATCAAACCTTTCGACGACCGCGAGGTCCTCGGCGACGCGCTGCTGAACGCCGAGCCGACCCCTCCCTCGGGAAGTTCGCGAGGGAGCAAGCAGTGATCGGGCTCTCCCTGGCCGAGATCGCGGCCGAGACCGGGGGGCGGGTCGACGGCGTCGACGCCAAGCTGCTCGTCGACGGTCCCGTCGTCGTCGACTCCCGCGAGGTCACCCCCGGTGCCTTGTTCGTCGCGGTGCCCGGGGAGCGCGTGGACGGGCACGACTACGCGGCCGTGGCGATCGAGGCCGGGGCCAAGGCCGTGCTGGCCACGCGTCCGGTCGGCGTGCCGGCCGTGATCGTGGAGGACACCGTCGAGGCGCTCGGCGCCCTCGCCGGCCTCGTGGTGCGCCGGCTGGCCGACGAGGCGGATCTGGCCGTCGTCGGGATCACGGGCTCGCAGGGCAAGACCAGCACCAAGGACCTGATCGCCTCGGTGCTCGAGACGCACGGGACGACGATCGCCCCGCCCGGCTCGTTCAACAACGAGATCGGGCTGCCGCTGACCGCGCTGCGGGCGGATTCGCTCACCCGCTACCTGGTGATGGAGATGGGCGCGCGGGGGATCGGCCACGTCCGCTACCTGTGCGACATCGCCCCGCCGCGGATCGGGGTCGTGCTCAACGTCGGCCTCGCCCACGTCGGGGAGTTCGGCAGCCGGGAGGCGATCGCCCGCGCCAAGGGCGAACTGGTGGAGGCTCTGCCGGCACACGGGCTCGCCGTGCTCAACGCCGACGACCCGCTGGTCGCCGCGATGGCGGCGCGCACCTCGGCCCGGGTGCTGACCTACGGCCTCGGCCCGGAGGCCGGGGTGAACGCGGCCGACGTCACGCTCGACCGCGAAGGTCGCGCGCGTTTCACCCTGCGCACCCCGGACGGCACCGCCGAGGTCGCCCTCGGGCTGCACGGCGTCCACCACGTCACCAACTCCCTGGCCGCCGCCGCGGTGGCCCACGAGCTGGGCATGACCCCGGCCGCGATCGCGGCCGCGCTGAGCGCCGCGGCCCCGCGCAGCCGGTGGCGGATGGAGGTCACGACCCGCCCCGACGGCGTGACCGTGGTCAACGACGCCTACAACGCCAACCCCGACTCGATGCGGGCCGCGCTGAACGCCCTGGTGGCGATCGCGGGGGAGCGCCGCAGCTGGGCCGTCCTCGGTGAGATGCGCGAGCTCGGCGAGTCGTCCGCCTCCGAACACGAGGCGGTGGGCAGGCTGGTGGCCGACATGGACATCTCCCGGCTGGTCGTCGTCGGCGACGGCGCCCGGGCCGCCCACACGGGCGCGCTCGCGGCCCGGACCTGGGCCGACGCCCCGGTGTTCGTGCCGGACGTCGAGGCGGCCGCCGACCTGCTGGCCAAGGAGCTCGCGCCCGCGGACGTGGTCCTGGTCAAGGCCTCCCGCGCGGCCGGCCTGGAAAAAGTCGCCGAGGCGCTGCTCGAGGCCGCCGAGTGAGAGGCGTCCTGGCCGCGGCGGCCGTCGCACTGGTCATCAGCCTGCTCGGGACGCCCATCGCCATCCGCATCCTGGTCCGCCAGGGCTACGGCCAGCTCATCCGCGACGACGGCCCGACCACCCACCAGACCAAGCGCGGCACCCCGACCATGGGTGGCGCGGTCATCATCATCGCGGTGCTCTGCGGCTACCTGGCCGCGCACCTGGTGCTGCGGGACAAGTCACCGACCGCGCCCGCGCTGCTGGTGCTGTTCCTGATGTGCGGGCTCGGCCTGGTCGGCTTCCTCGACGACTACATCAAGGTCTCCAAGCAGCGCAGCCTCGGCCTGCGCAGCAAGGCCAAGCTGGCCGGCCAGTCCGTGGTCGCGCTGGCGTTCGCGGTGATGGCGCTCAACTTCGAGGACTACCGCGGGTTCAGCCCGGCCTCGGAGGAGGTCTCCTTCATCCGGGACACCGGCTTCCAGCTCGGCGCCGTCGGCTTCGTCATCTTCGCCTACCTGATGATCGCGGCCACCTCGAACGGGGTGAACCTCACCGACGGCCTCGACGGCCTGGCCACCGGCGCCGCGGGCATGGTCTGCGCCGCGTACGTGCTGATCGGGGTCTGGCAGGCCGGCAACACCTGCGTGCCGAGCCCGCTCGTCCCGCAGCCGCAGTGCTACGAGACACCGAATCCCCTCGACCTGGCCATCGTGGCCGCCGCCGTGATGGGGGCCTGTTTCGGCTTCCTGTGGTGGAACGCGTCCCCGGCCAAGATCTTCATGGGCGACACCGGCTCGCTGGCCCTGGGCGGCGTCATCGCCGGGCTCGCCATCACCACCCGCACCGAGCTGCTGCTCGTCCTGCTCGGTGGCCTGTTCGTGCTGATCACGATCTCGGTGATCGTCCAGGTCGGCTTCTTCAAGATGACGCGCCGCCGGGTCTTCCGGATGGCCCCCCTGCAGCATCACTTCGAGCTGGTGGGCTGGCACGAGGTCACCATCGTCATCCGGTTCTGGATCATTGCCGGGCTGTTCGTGGCCGGCGGCCTCGGGGTGTTCTACGCCGAGTGGGTCTCGGCGGCCTGATGTCTCGCGACCCCTCGCCGTGCCCGGGCTCAACCGGGACGCCGACTGGTCCGGCGTCCACGTCGTGGTGGCCGGCATCGGCGTCTCCGGCTTCGCCGCCGCCGACACCCTGCTCGGCCTCGGGGCCACCGTCACCGTCGTCGACGGCAAGGCCGACGACGCCGCCCGCGAACGCGCCGACGTCCTCGAGATCCTCGGCGCCACCGTGCGCCTCGGCCTGATAGCTCCTGGGATGGCGACTCGCTGCCCGAAGGCGCCGACGTCGTGGTCACCTCGCCGGGCTGGAAGCCGACCTCGCCGCTGCTGGTCGCGGCCCTGGCCGCCGGCCTCGAGGTGTGGGGCGAGGTCGAACTCGCCTGGCGGCTGCGCCCGACCACCGACCCCGCGCCCTGGCTGGCGATCACCGGCACCAACGGCAAGACCACGACGGTGCGGATGCTCACCTCGATGCTCATCGCCGGCGGGCACCGGGCGGTCGCGGCGGGCAACGTCGGGACGCCGCTGCTCGAGGTCGTCATGGCCGAGCAGTCGGCCAACCCCGGCGAGGCGGCCCGCTACGACGTCCTCGCCGTCGAGCTCTCCAGCTTCCAGTTGCACTGGTCGTCCTCGCTGGCCTGCCACTCCGCGGTCGTGCTCAACATCGCGCCGGACCACGTCGACTGGCACGGCGACCTCGACGAGTACGCCAGGGCGAAGGGCAAGATCTACGCCGGCGTCCAGCACGCGTGCGTCTACAACGCCGCCGACCCGGCCACCGAGCGCCTCGTCGAGGCGGCCGACGTCGTGGACGGGGCCCGCGCCATCGGGTTCACGCTCGGCGCGCCGGGACCGTCGATGCTCGGGGTCGTGGACGACCTGCTGGTCGACCGCGCGTTCCTCGACGACCGGCGCAACGCGGCCCTCGAGCTCGCGAACGTGGCCGACGTCGTGCCGAACGCCCCGCACAACATCGCGAACGCGCTCGCCGCGGCAGCCCTCGCCCGTTCCTTCGGGGTGCCGCCGGCGGCGATCCGGGACGGGCTGCTCGCCTTCCGGCCCGACGCGCACCGCATCGCCGACGTCGCCACCGTCGACGGCGTGCGGTACATCGACGACTCGAAGGCCACCAACCCGCACGCCGCCGCCGCGTCCCTGGGCGCCTACGAGCGGATCGTCTGGATCGCCGGTGGGCTGGCCAAGGGCGCGACCTTCGACGACCTGGTCGCCGGGGCGGCCGACCGCCTGCGCGCGCGTGGTACTGATCGGGACAGATCGGGCGGAGATCGCCGCCGCGCTCGCGCGACACGCGCCGGATGTGCCGGTCACCGAGGTTCACGCCGTCGACACTGGTGCGATGGCCGCGGTGGTCGCGGCCGCGGCGCAACTCGCCGAGGCGGGGGACACGGTCCTGCTCGCCCCGGCGTGCGCGTCGATGGACATGTTCGCCAACTACAGCGAGCGCGGGGACCGGTTCGCCGCCGCGGTGCTGGACCTGGCGGAGGGCAAGAGCTAGACGAAGACGCAAGGGGGAGGGTCGATGGCCGTCACGGTCGATCAGGCCCGCACCCAGAAGACTCAGTCCCGGGCCCCCCGCGTCACGCTGGCGATGCGCCTGCACGCGCTGGACCGCCCCCTCACCTCCTACTACCTGGTGCTCACCTCGAGCCTGCTCCTGGTCGGGCTCGGTCTGGTGATGGTGCTCTCGGCCTCCAGCGTCGAGTCCTACAAGAACTCCGGCTCGGTGTTCTCGATCGTCCAGAAGCAGGCGATCTGGGTCTGCATCGGCCTGCCCCTGATGTGGGTCACCTCGCGGATGTCGACCGCGATGTTCCGCCGGCTCGCCTTCCCGGCCATGTTCATCTCCCTGGCCGGCCTCGCGGCGGTCCTGGTCCCCGGCATCGGTCACGAGGTGAACGGCAACCGGAACTGGATCTACCTCGGGGGCCCGCTGCAGGTCCAGCCCTCGGAGGCGGCCAAGCTCGCGCTGGTGCTGTTCGGGTCCACCGTGCTGGCGCGCAAGCAGCGCCTCCTGGACCGCTGGTCCCACCTGATGATCCCGCTGGTGCCCATGGCGGTCGGCGTGATCTTCCTGGTCATGCTCGGCGGCGACCTCGGTACCACCGTGGTCCTGCTGGCGATCCTGCTCGGGCTGCTGTTCTTCGCCGGCACCCCGATGCGCTTCTTCGGCGTCGCCGGCGGCGTGTGCGGCTGCCTCGTGCTGTTGCTGATCGCGAGCGAGCCGTACCGCATGCGCCGGGTCACCTCGTTCATGGACCCGTTCGCGACCTACCACGACAGCGGGTGGCAGGGCGCGCAGAGCATCTTCGCCCTCGCCTCGGGCGGGCTGACCGGCGTCGGACTCGGGGCGAGCCGGGAGAAGTGGGGCTATCTGCCCGAGGCGCACACCGACTTCATCTACGCGATCATCGGCGAGGAACTGGGCCTGGTCGGCGCGCTCGCGGTGCTCGCGCTGTTCGGGGCCCTCGTCTTCGCCGGCTTCCGGATCGCCTCGCGCAGCCGGGACATGTTCGTGACGCTGGCCGCGTCCTCCATCACGGCCTGGATCGCGGTGCAGGCGCTGGTCAACATCGGCGCGGTGCTCGGCGTCCTGCCGATCACGGGTATCCCGCTGCCGCTGGTGTCGTACGGTGGCTCCGCCCTGCTCCCTGTGATGGCGGCGCTGGGCATGCTGCTGTCGTTCGCGAGGCAGGAACCCGGGGCTCAGGCCGCGCTCGCCGCGCGCGGACCAGGACCCGTACGCCGAGGGCTGGCGTGGCTGGGTTTCGCGCGCTCGCCGCGTACGTAGAGGGGATCGAGTTTGCGCACCGGCACCCACGTCGTCGTCGCCGGAGGCGGCACGGCCGGCCACATCGAGCCCGCGATGAATCTGGCCGACGCGCTGCGCCGACGGGACCCCGCGGTCGGGATCACCGCGCTCGGCACCGAGACCGGGATGGAGAACACCCTGGTCCCGGCGCGCGGCTACACCCTGCGCCACGTCCCGCGGGTGCCGCTGCCGCGCCGCCCGACCCTCGACCTGTTCCGCCTGCCGTCGAGGTTGCGCGGCGCGGTGAAGGCCGCCGGTGCCGTGCTCGACGACGTCGGGGCCGACGTCGTGGTCGGCTTCGGCGGCTACGTCTCGGTGCCGGCCTACCTGGCCGCGCGCAAGCGCAAGCTGCCGATCGTCGTGCACGAGGCGAACGCCCGGGCCGGGGTGGCCAACCGGCTCGGCGCCCGGATGACGAGGTTCGTCGCGGTCACCGCCCGCGCGGAGGATCTGCCGCACGGCCGGCTGATCGGGCTGCCGCTGCGCCGGACCATCTCCACGCTCGACCGCGCCGCCACCCGGGACGAGGCCCGCAAGCACTTCGGGCTCGACCCGGACCGTCCCACCCTGCTGGTCTTCGGCGGGTCGCTGGGCGCGAAGCGGCTCAACGACGCCGCCACCGGCGCGGCGGACGCGCTGCGCGCGGCCGGCATCCAGGTGCTGCACTCGGTCGGGCCGGGAGCACGCGGCCTCGATCACCGTCGAGCAGCGTCCCGGCGAGGCGCCCTACGTCGTGGTGCCGTACCTGGAGCGGATGGACCTGGCCTACGCGGCCGCCGACGTGGCGCTGTGCCGGGCCGGCGCGATGACCTGCGCGGAGCTGGCGGCGGTCGGCCTGCCGGCGGTCTACGTGCCGCTGCCGATCGGCAACGGCGAACAACGGCGCAACGCGCTGCCCGTCGTCGAGGCCGGCGGGGGTCTGGTGGTGGAAGATTCCGCTGTGGACGCGGCCTGGATCACCGAGAACGTCGTCCCGCTGGTCGGCGACCCCGCCCGGGTGAGCGCGATGGGTGCGGCCGCGGCCGCGCACGGGCGCCGGGACGCCGACGAGGCGCTGGTCGACCTGGTGCTCGAAGCGCTGGGCAGCGGTTCCGGCAGCACGAACGGGACGGGGGAGCGACGTGATCGCCATCCCGGAGGAGATCCCTGCGGCCGACAAGCTCGGCCGGGTGCACTTCGTCGGCATCGGCGGGGCCGGCATGTCCGGCATCGCGCGGATCCTGCTGGCCCGCGGCGTCACCGTCTCCGGCAGCGACGCCAAGGACTCCACCGCGCTGGCCGCGCTGCGCGCGCTCGGCGCCCGGGTGCACGTCGGGCACGAGGCCGAGCAGGTCGGCGATGCCGACACCGTCGTGGTCTCCACCGCGATCCGGGAGTCCAACCCCGAACTGGCCGCGGCCCGCGCCGCCGGCCGCCTGGTGCTGCCGCGCGCCGCGGCGCTGGCCTCGGTGATGGCCGGGCGCCGCGCCGTCGCGGTCGCCGGCACCCACGGCAAGACCACGACGACCTCGATGCTCACGGTCGCCCTGCAGCACTGCGGGGCGGACCCGTCCTTCGCGATCGGCGGCAGCCTCAACGAGTCCGGCGCGAACGCCCACGACGGCAGCGGCGACGTGTTCGTGGCCGAGGCCGACGAGAGCGACGGCTCGTTCCTGCTCTACAGCCCGGACGCCGCGATCGTGACGAACGTCGAGGCCGACCACCTCGACCACTACGGCACCGCGGAGGCGGTCGACGCGGCCTTCGTCGCCTTCAGCCGAGCGGATCGACGCCCGGCGGCTTCCTCGTGGTCTGCGCCGACGACCCGGGCTCGCGCCGGCTCGGCGGCATCGCGCGCCGCGGCCGGCGTCGACGTGCGGACCTACGGCCTGGCCGAGGACGCCGACGTCCGCCTCGAGGGCCTGCACGGTCACCGGCGGCGGCGGGTACGCCTTCGAGCCGGTGGCCAACGGCCGCCGGCTGGGCACGATCGAGCTGCAGGTGCCCGGCGCGCACAACGCGCTGAACGCCACCGCGGCCCTCTCGGTCGGTCTCGGCCTCGGGCTTCGCCGCCCTCGAGCTGCGCGAGGGGCTGTCCGGCTTCACCGGGACCCGGCGCCGCTTCGAGCTCAAGGGCACCCGCAACGGGATTCGCGTCTACGACGACTACGCCCACCACCCGACCGAGCTGGAGGCCGTGCTCAAGGCCGCCCGCGAGGTCGCGTTGGGCGGCCGGCTCGTGGTGGCCTTCCAGCCGCACCGCTACTCCCGCACCGCGGCCTTCACCAAGGAGTTCGGCGCCGCCCTCGGCCTGGCCGACCAGGTCGTGGTGATGGACGTCTACGCCGCGAGCGAGGACCCGATCCCCGGCGTCAGCGGCGCCGCCGTCGCGGCCGCGGTCCCGCTGCCCGCCGGTGACGTCGTCTTCGAGCCGTCGTGGACCCAGGTGGCCGCCCGCCTCGCCGAGCGGGCGAGCGTCGGCGACCTCGTGCTCACCCTCGGCGCGGGCGACATCACGATGATCGGGCCCGAGGTCCTGGAGCTGCTGGGCCCGGCATGACCGCTTCTCGATGAACCGCGACCTCCCGCCCGTCGACCCCGGCCGCGGCAGCCGCGGCCGAGGCGCGCTTCGCCGAGCGCATCGCCTCCCGCCGGCGCCGGCGCTGGATGCAGGCCGGCATCGGCGCGCTCGTCGCGGTGGTGCTGCTGGCCGCCGGGTGGGTGGTGTGCTTCTCCAGCGTCCTCGCCGTGCAGTCGGTCCAGGTGGCGGGGTGAGTTGCGCCGGCTCGACGCCGAGCAGGTGGAGCGCGTCGCCCGTGTCCCGCACGGCGGTTCGCTGGCCCTGCTCGACACCGGCACGATCGAGGCCCGGGTCCGGAGCCTCGCGCCGGTCGCCGACGTCAGCGTGTCCCGCAGGTTCCCCAACACGGTGCGGATCGAGGTCACCGAACGCACCCCGGTCGCCGTCCTGGACGCTCCGACGGCCGCCAGCTGGTCGACGCCGAGGGCGTGGCCTACGCGCCCGCGGGGGAGGACGCCGACGACAGGTACCTGCTGGTCGAGACGCAGAACCCCGACCTGAGCACCGAGGATCTGCTCCAGGTCCAGGCCATGGTCGAGGCACTGCCGGAACAGATCCGCGGGCGCGTGCAGAAGGTCGACGCCGACACCGTCCAGGACATGACCGTGTCCCTGTCCGACGGCCGCAAGATCGTCTGGGGCGGCCCGGACGAGCCGGAGTTCAAGGTCCGCGTCCTCGACCTGCTGCTGCGCGACAAGTCGACCCGCTCGGCCCGCACCTTCGACGTCAGCGTTCCGGAAGCGCCGACCGTCAAGCGCTGAGCTTCGTCGTCTGACGGGGCGTCAGTTTATCTGGCCGCGACACGCCCACGGATGTCCTAGGTGGCGACTCGGCTCCGCCCTACCTTCATCAACGTCGCAGGTTGACATAACTCTAAACCTCTAGTTGAGGTGGAGAGTTGAGACCGGGAACAGTCCGGCCGGCGACCTCTGGACACCGACGCTAGTGAGAGGCACGGGCCGTGGCAGCTCCGCAGAACTACCTCGCAGTGATCAAGGTGGTCGGCATCGGGGGCGGTGGCGTCAACGCCATCAACCGCATGATCGAGGTCGGCCTCAAGGGCGTCGAGTTCATCGCGATCAACACCGACGCGCAGGCCCTGCTGATGAGCGACGCCGACGTCAAGCTCGACGTCGGTCGCGAGCTCACCCGCGGGCTCGGCGCCGGCGCGAACCCCGACGTCGGCCGCAAGGCCGCCGAGGACCACCGCGACGAGATCGAAGAGGTGCTCCGCGGCGCGGACATGGTCTTCGTGACCGCGGGCGAGGGCGGCGGCACCGGCACCGGTGGCGCGCCGGTCGTGGCCAACATCGCGCGTTCGCTCGGTGCGCTGACCATCGGTGTGGTCACCCGCCCGTTCAACTTCGAGGGCCGCCGGCGCAGCACGCAGGCCGACGACGGCATCCAGAAGCTGCGCGAAGAGGTCGACACCCTCATCGTCATCCCGAACGACCGGCTGCTCTCGATCAGCGACCGCCAGGTCTCGGTGCTCGACGCGTTCAAGTCGGCCGACCAGGTGCTGCTCTCGGGCGTCCAGGGCATCACCGACCTGATCACCACCCCGGGCCTGATCAACCTCGACTTCGCCGACGTGAAGTCGCGTGATGAGCGGGGCCGGCTCGGCGCTCATGGGCATCGGCTCGGCGCGCGGTGAGGACCGCGCGATCGCGGCGGCCGAGGCGGCGATCTCCTCGCCGCTGCTGGAGGCCTCGATCGACGGCGCCCGCGGCGTCCTGCTCTCGATCTCCGGCGGCTCGCGACCTCGGTCTGTTCGAGATCAACCACGCCGCCCAGCTGGTCGCCGAGGCGGCCCACCCGGAGGCGAACATCATCTTCGGTGCGGTCATCGACGACGCCCTCGGCGACGAGGCGCGGGTCACCGTCATCGCGGCCGGCTTCGACGGCGGCGAGCCGCAGCACTACCGCGAGCCGACCAAGCGCGGCGAGAGCGCCGAGGCCGGCGAGGCGGCCCCGGCCGGCGAGGGTGAGGTCCAGTACGAGCGGGTCGGGACCCTCGGTGAGGTCCCCCGGCAGGCCGGTGCCCCCCAGGTGCCGGCGCAGGCGGCCCGCCCCTCCACGGGCGAGTCCCTCGACGACCTCGATATCCCCGACTTCATGAAGTACGAGCTCTCCTTCGAGAAAGCCCCGAAAGCGCACTTCCTGCAGGCGACACCGGCCCGAGCTTTGGGCCGCTGCAGAGGTGCGCTTTCGGGTGTCCTGGGCCTGCCCTCCGACGACGGGAGAGACTGATTTCGTGCTGCCGCTGCTGATTCCGTCCTGGCCGCCCGGCGTGCGTGGCGTCTTCACCACGCGGGCCGGGGGCGGCTCGCTGCCGCCGTACGCAGAGCTGAACCTCGGCGACCACGTCGGCGACGACCTGCGCACGGTGCGGGCCAACCGCGCCGCGGTGGCGGCCGCGGTCGGGCTGGCGCCGGACCGCCTCGTGTTCATGGAGCAGGTGCACGGGCGGGACGTCGCCCTGGTGGACGGCCCGCTCGACGCCCCGCCGGTCGTGGACGCGATGGTGACCCGCACGCCGGGCCTGGCCCTGGTCGTCATGGTCGCCGACTGCGTGCCGGTGCTGCTGGCCGATGCCGCGGCCGGCGTGGTGGCCGCCGCGCACGCCGGGCGCAAGGGCGTCGAGTTCGGGGTGGTCGGCGCCGCGCTGAAGGTGATGGAGGAGTGCGGGGCGCGCCCGGAGCGGATCCGCGCGTGGCTCGGCCCCTCGATCGGGGGCTGCTGCTACGAGGTGCCCGCGCAGATGCAGCGCGAGGTGGCCGCGGTCGCCCCCGGCACCGTGAGCGGCACGGGGCAGACCCGGGACGGCACGCCGTCCCTGGACCTGCGGGGCGGGCTGGCCGCCCAGCTGGCCGACCTCGGCGTCACCGATGTCGGCCTGACCGGCGGCTGCACCCGGGACGACACCGACTTCTTCTCCTACCGCCGCGACCAGGTCACCGGGCGCTTCGCCGGGCTGGTCTGGCTCGAGCCGTGAGCGCCGTCCGGAGGGGATGTCATCCCTCTCGACGGCCAACTGTCCGATTCGTCCGGGTTTCCCGTGTCGAGGGGGATGACATCCCGGTGAGTGACGCGCGGCGCGAGGAGCTCGCGGTGAATCTGGCCGCGGTCCAGGCCCGGATCGCGGCCGCCTGCGCCGCCGCGGGCCGCGACCCGGCCGAGGTGACGCTGATCGCCGTCACCAAGACCTGGCCCGACTCCGACGTGCGCCATCTGGTGGACCTGGGGGTGCGCGACCTCGGGGAGAACCGCGACGCGGAGGCGGCGGGGAAGGCGGCGGCAGCCGCCGCGGCGGGCCTGGCCGGGGTCTGCTGGCACTTCGTCGGCCAGGTGCAGACCAACAAGGCCCGCTCGGTGGCGGGTTACGCCGACGTGGTCCATTCGGTGGACCGCTCGCGGCTGGTGCGGGCGCTGTCGGCCGGGGCGGTGGAGGCCGGCCGGGAGCTCGGCGCGCTGATCCAGGTGGACCTCGACGGGTCCGGATCAGATGCCGGGTCAGGGCAGGCCGGACCGGACCGCGGGAGAGGGCGGCGCCGCTCCGGCCGACGTGCCGGCGCTGGCCGACGAGATCGTCGCCGCGCAGGGGCTGCGACTGCTCGGCGTCATGGCCGTCGCGCCGCTCGGGAGCCCCCCGGCGCCTGCCTTCGCCACCCTGGCCGAGGTGGCCGCAACGCTGCGCTCGGCACACCCCGCCGCGACCTGGATCTCGGCCGGGATGAGTGGCGATTTGGAAGTGGCGGTAGGTGCGGGCGCGACACATGTGCGTGTCGGGTCCGGGTTGCTCGGTAACCGGCCTGTCGCCCAGTAGCTTTCCTAAGCAAGGGGAATCTTCTTCTCGAGTGGACTGTGCAGACAGCTCCGGAAGGCAGGCTTCAATGGCCGGCGCGATGCGCAAGATGGGCGTCTACCTCGGCCTGGTCGAGGACGAAGAGCGCGACGGGTACTACGACGATCACGTCGAGGAGGAGCGCCGGTACGAGCGCCCCCAGCCCGCTTCACGCCAGCCGGTCGACGCCAGTGCTGCCCAGACCGAAATGAGAGTTCCCCAGCGCCGTATTCCGGCCCCCGCTTCGGCCATTCACACCCCGGCTCCGGCCCCGGTCGTGGCCGACCCGTACCGGATCATCACGCTGCACCCGCGTACCTATAACGAGGCCCGCCAGATCGGCGAGGAGTTTCGTCAAGGCGTTCCCGTCATCATGAATCTCACGGAGATGGATGACGTCGACGCGAAGCGCCTCGTGGACTTTGCCGCGGGTCTCGTGTTCGGGTGCCACGGCGCGATCGAACGCGTGACGCAAAAGGTGTTCTTGCTCTCGCCGGCGAACGTCGATGTGAGCGCAGAAGACAAGGCGCGAATCGCCCAGGGTGGCTTCTTCAACCAGAGCTGAGAGTAGTTCCGGTAGGGTCGCGCCGTTACTCTGCGTGAGATTGTGTTGAGAGGCGGTGACCTGCGGTGAGTCCGGTCGCGCAGGTCATCTACTACCTGCTGTTTGCTTTTCTGCTGCTGCTGGTCGCCCGTCTGGTGATGGAGTACGTGATGCTCTTCGCCAGATCCTGGGAGCCCAAGGGCGCAGTGGTCGTGCTTCTCGAAGTGGTTTACTCCATCACTGATCCGCCGCTGAAGTTCTTGAGGCGGTTCATTCCGCCGTTACGCTTGGGAGGAGTGTCGCTTGACCTATCCTTCCTTGTGTTATTTGTCATCGTCACTATCGGGCTGTCACTCGTGCAGCAGGCGTGACGCGGTACGGTCTTACCCGAACGTCGACGATCACTCTGAGGTGACAGGATGCCGCTGACCCCCGAGGACGTGCGGAACAAGCAGTTCACGACCGTCCGTCTACGCGAGGGCTATGACGAGGATGAGGTTGACGCCTTCCTCGACGAGGTCGAGACCGAGCTCCGCCGGCTCATCCGGGAGAACGACGAGCTGCGAGCCAAGCTCGCCGCCGCCACCCGGGCCGCTTCCGCGGCGCCGGCTTCTTCCACGACCGCGCCGCAACCCGTCGTAGTCAAGGAGCCCGAGCCCGCTCCCGAGCCCCCCAAGCCCGCCCCGGCCGCGCCGCCGCCCGCTCCGGTGGTCGTCGAGCAGCCGCAGCAGAGCTCTTCCGACAGCGCGGCCCGCGTGCTGGCGCTGGCTCAGCAGACCGCCGACCAGGCGATCGCCGAGGCCCGCACCGAGGCCAACAAGATCGTCGGCGACGCGCGTCAGCGCGCCGAGGCGATCGAGCGCGAGGCGCGGTCCAAGGCCGACGCCCTCGAGCGCGACGCGCAGGACAAGCACCGCTCGATCATCGGCGTCCTGGAGACCCAGCGCACCGCGCTGGAGACCCAGCTCGACCAGCTCCGTCAGTTCGAGCGCGAGTACCGCAGCCGCCTCAAGTCCTTCCTGGAGGGGCAGCTGCGTCAGCTGGAGAACAGCGCCGAGGGGGAGAACCTCTCCAACGGCCCGCGTTCGACGGCAGCCCGGCCCGCGGCCACCACGCCGCGTCAGCCCATGCGCGGCTTCCTGATCGACGAGGACGAGAGCTGATCACTCTCGACTGACCCTCGCCAGTCGACGTCGAAGGAGCCCGGCCCCCGATGGGGCCGGGCTCCTTCGCGTCGTGCCCGCCCTCGCGGCGGTTTCGCATCTTGGGGCGGGTGTTAGCCCTATCGCGGCGCTGAAAAGGGCCGAAACCCGCCCCAAGATGCGGTGTGGCGCGGGGGTCAGGCCTTGGTGATGCGGAAGCTCAGGCCGAGCTCGGCGTCGGAGGCTGCCACCCCGTCACCTGACGGGGCCTCGGCCAGCTCCGCGACGGAGGTGGCGAGCACCTCGGCGGCGACCAGGTCGGTGTGCTCGCGCAGGGCCTCGACCGCTTCGGCGTCGACCGCGTGCCACTCCAGGGCGATCCGGTCGGCCACCTCCAGGCCCGAGCTCTTGCGGGCCTCCTGGATCGCCCGGACCGCCTCGCGGGCCAGGCCGGCGCGGCGCAGTTCGGGGGTGAGAGCCAGGTCGAGCGCGACGGTCTCGCCCTCGCGGGCCACCGACCAGCCCTCGCGCGGCGTCTCGGTGATGATCACCTCGTCGGCGTCGACGGTGAGCTCCTCGCCGTCCACGACGATCGTCGCGGGGCGCCCCGCCCGCAGGTCGGCGGCCAGAGCGACCGGGTCGGCGGCGGCGATGGCCGCGGCCACCGGCTGGGTGCCCTTGCCGAACCGCTTGCCCAGGGCGCGGAAGTTCGCCTTCGCCGAGTAGTCCACGAGGTCCCCGCCGGCCTCGGCGAGCGACTCCAACCGGGTGACGTTCAACTCCTCCGCGATCTGGGCCTTCAGGTCCTCCGACAACGCGCTCCAGCCGTGAGCCCCGACGAGCGCGCGGGACAGCGGCTGACGGGTCTTCACGCCGCTGTCCGCCCGGGCCGCCCGACCGAGCTCGACGAGCCGGCGGGAGAGGGCCATTTGGGTGGAAAGGCTGTCGTCGATGAGCGACCCGTCGATCACCGGCCAACGCGCTAGGTGAACCGAGTCGGGAAGCTCGGGGTTGGTGGGGCGGAAGAGGTCCTGCCAGACACGCTCGGTGACGAAAGGCGTGATCGGTGCCATCAAAAGGGTGACGACGTACAGGCACTCGTGCAGCGTCGCCAGAGCGGCCGGATCGCCCTGCCAGAACCGCCGCCGGGACCGCCGGACGTACCAGTTCGACAGGTCGTCGACGTAGGCCGCGAGCAGGCGGCCGGCCTTCTGGGTGTCGAAGTCCTCCAGCGCCGCGTCGACGCCCCGGGCCAGGCGGTGCGCCTCCGAGAGGGCCCACCGGTCCAGGGCCGGGCGCTCGGCCACCGGCGGTGCCGGGGTGACGCCCGGCTCGAAGCCTGCGGTGCGCGCGTAGAGGGAGTGGAAGGCGACGGTGTTCCAGTACGTCAGCAGCGACTTGCGGACGATGTCCTGGAGCACCGTGTGTCCGACCCGGCGGGAGGACCACGGCGAGCCGGAGCAGGCCATGAACCAGCGCAGCGCGTCGGCGCCGTGCTGGTCCATGAGCGGCAGCGGCTCGAGGATGTTGCCCAGGTGCTTGGACATCTTGCGGCCGTCCTCGGCCAGGATGTGGCCGAGGCAGAGGACGTTCTCGTACGACGACCGGTCGAAGGTCAGCGTCCCGACCGCCATCAAGGTGTAGAACCAGCCGCGGGTCTGGTCGATCGCCTCGCAGATGAACTGCGCCGGATAGGCCTTCTCGAACTCCTCGCGCCCGAGGTGCGGGTAGCCCCACTGCGCGAACGGCATCGAGCCCGAGTCGTACCAGGCGTCGATGACCTCGGGCACGCGGCGAGCTTCCTGTCCGCAGGTGGGGCAGGGCAGCGTGACCTCGTCGATGTAGGGCCGGTGCGGGTCGACGTCGGAGACGTCGCGGCCGGCCAGTTCGCCGAGGTGCGCGAGCGACGACACCGCGACCAGGTGGCCCTCGTCGCAGCGCCAGATCGGCAGCGGCGTGCCCCAGTACCGGTTGCGGCTCAGGGCCCAGTCGATGTTGTTGTTCAGCCAGTCCCCGTAGCGGCCGTCCTTGATGGTGTCGGGGTACCAGGTGGTGCGCGCGTTCTCGCGCAGCAACGCGTCCTTCACTGCGGTGGTGCGGATGTACCAGGACGGCTGCGCGTAGTAGATGAGAGCGGTGTGGCAGCGCCAGCAGTGCGGGTACGCGTGCTCGTAGGCGACGTGCTTGAACAGCACCCCGCGGGCCTGCAGGTCGGCGACGAGCGCCTCGTCGGCCTTCTTGAAGAACACCCCGCCGACCAGCGGGACGTCGGCGTTGAAGTGCCCGTCCGCGGTGATCGGGTTCACCACCGGCAGCCCGTAGGTGCGGCAGACCCGCAGGTCGTCCGCGCCGAACGCGGGCGCCTGGTGCACCAGGCCGGTGCCGTCCTCGGTGGTGACGTAGTCGTCGAGGACGACGTAGTGCGTGTCGGCGCCGTCGGGAAAGGCGACCAGCTCGAAGGGACGCTGGTAGTGCCAGTGCTCCATGTCGGCGCCGGAGAAGGTCGCAAGGACCTGCGCGCCCTCGCCGAGCGCGTACTCCACCAGTGGCTCGGCAACCACCACCGGCGTGCTCGGCTCCTGGCCCTCTTTGGCCGCGGGCCGGGCGAGGACGTAGGTGACGTCCGCGCGCGCGGCGACCGCGGTGTTGGAGACCAGCGTCCACGGCGTGGTCGTCCACACCAGCAGGTCGGCGACGCCGGCGTGCGGGCCGGAGGTCAGCGGGAACCGGACGTAGACCGACGGGTCGACGACGGTCTCGTAGCCCTGGGCCAGTTCGTGGTCGGACAGGCCGGTGCCGCAGCGCGGGCAGTACGGCGCGACGCGGTGGTCCTGGACCAGGCGGCCGTCGTCGAAGATCTTGGCGAGGCTCCACCAGACGCTCTCGACGTAGGCGCGGTCCATCGTCCAGTAGGCGGTGGACAGGTCGATCCAGTAGCCCATCCGCTCGGTCATCTCGGCGAAGGCGTCGACGTGGCGGTGCACGGACTCGCGGCACTTGGCGTTGAACTCCGCGACGCCGTAGGCCTCGATGTCGCCCTTGCCGGTGAAGCCGAGTTCCTTCTCCACCGCGAGCTCGACCGGCAGGCCGTGGCAGTCCCAGCCGGCCTTGCGGGGGACCGAGTAGCCCTTCATCGTCTTGAAGCGCGGGAAGACGTCCTTGAAGACGCGAGCCTCGACGTGGTGCGTGCCCGGCATCCCGTTCGCGGTCGGCGGCCCCTCGTAGAAGACCCAGGGCGGCCCGTCGGCGGAGGCCGCCAGTGACCGCTCGAAGATCTTCTCGTCGGCCCAGAACGCGAGGACCTCACGTTCCATCGCGGGCAGGTCGATCTGGGGCGGGACGGGGCGGTACATCGGAGCCTCCGGAGCGTGCGTGCGATCGCCATGGAGGGACGAGCACCCGGAAGGACCAGGAGCCCGCGGTACCACCCTCCTTGGCCGCGTCGTGCTCAGCTCGCGACCCGCTTGCTTGTCCCGCACGGCCGGTTCTACGCGGCGCCGTCCCGGGCCAACCACTGGAGATGTCATCCGCAGTGGTTGGGGACGGTGCCGTTTCCTCCGGCAGCTCCGGGGTGATCTCACGCCCGCGCACACCGCCCGGGCTCGCACCGTCCCCGGATCGCTCATCGGCTGCGTACGGGCGGCGCTGTCCCCATCGACGCCTCGTGCAGGATTCGAGCCTACCGTTGACGCCCGTGACCGAGCTTCGCCTTTCCGTCCGGGTGCGCCCGGGGTCCTCGCGGGCCGCGGTGGGTGGCGTGCGCGGTGAGGCGCTCGTGGTGCGCGTCTGCGAGCAGGCCACCGAGGGGAAGGCGACCGAGTCGGCGCTGCGGGCACTGGCCGCGGCGTTCGGGGTGCCGCGTCGCAAAATTCGCCTGGTCAGCGGCCCGACGAGCCGGGACAAGGTGGTCGCGGTGAGCGGAGATCCGGCCGCCCTGGGCCTGATTCTGGACCGGTTGCGCGACGCGAGTTGATCTTCGGGCGGGGTGCCGGAACTCCGGCCCCTCGGGTGGGTACCGTGGGCGCGCACCGTGACGAACCGTCAGCGAACGCTCGGTGATCGCTTGGTGACGGATCGTGCGCACGGCCTGGTGACGGACGAGAAGGGTCCGCGATGGTGAGCAGCGGAGGGCGACTCTCCCGCGTTCGGAGCGCGGTGGAAGGGGCTGGGCGCGCGCTGACCCGCGGGGCCTCCCGGGGCGCCAATGCGGCGCCGACGGCGAAGAAGGTGGCGGTGCCCGCAAAGAAGGCTGCGCCGGCGGCGAGGAAAGCCGTCCCGGCGAAGAAGGCTGCGCCCGTGAAGAAGGCTGCGCCGGTGAAGAAGGCTGCGCCGGCCGCGAAGAGAGCCGCGCCCGCTGCGAAGAAGGCGGCGCCGGCGAAGAAGGCCCCGGCGGTGAAGAAGGCGCCCCGCGAAGAAGGCCGCGCCCGCTGCGAAGAAGGCGCCCGCGGTCAAGAAGGCCGCGCCGGCCGCGAAGAAGGCGGCGCCGGCGAAGAAGGCGGCGCCGCGGTGAAGAAGGCGGCGCCCGCGAAGAAGGCGCGCCGGCGAAGAAGACGGCGCCGCGACCCGCGGTGAAGAAGGCTGCGCCGGCCAAGAAAACCGCGCCCGCTGCGAAGAAGGCGGCGCCGGCGAAAAGGGCCCCCGCGGTCAAGAAGGCCGCGCCCGCCGTGAAGAAGGCGGCCGCGCCCAGCGGTGAAGAAGGCCGCGCCCGGCGCGCCGCAAGAAAGCCGCGCCCGCAAGAAGGCGCGCCCGCGAAGAAGGCCGCGCCCGCGGTGAAGAAGGCTGCCCCGGCCAAGGCGGCTGCGCCTGCGAAGGCCCCGGCTCCGGCCGTTCCAGCGCAGGTCACACCCGCCACGGTCACAGCCCCGCCGCCGCCACGCCCGCGCCGGCCAAGGGCAGCAAGCTGCCGGTCCGCACCGGCGAGACCGCCTGGACGCCCAAGGAGCTCAAGGAGATCCGGGCCGAGCTCGGCAAGGACGTCGACCGGCTGCGCGAGGAGGTCGCGGTTGCCCGCTCCGAGCGGGAGTCCCTCCTGCGCGACTACGGGGACGGGTCGGGGGAGGACCAGGTCGACGCCGGGACCAAGACCCTGGAACGCGAGCAGGAGATGTCCCTGGTCAACAACGCCCTCGACATGCTCCAGCAGGACGAACGGGCGCTCTCGCGGATTGACGACGGCACCTACGGTCAGTGCGAGTCCTGCGGCAATCCGATCGGCAAGGCCCGCCTGCAGGCCTTCCCCCGGGCCACCCTCTGCGTGTCCTGCAAGCAGCAGGCCGAACGCCGCTGATCCGAGTGCTGTCGCGCTAAGTGATCATGGTCGGCACCAAGCCCTACCCGGAAGTAGCACAGGGTCGCCTTACCAGAACGTGAGAAAGAGGACATTTCCGGCCGGGCTCACGCGTGAGATTCTGCTGCGATGTCCGAGACCGTGCTCGACCCCGGCCCGGTCCAGGACCTGCGCGCTGGTTACGCTCCGCTACCGAGGGCAATCATCCCGGGGACGCTGCCGCTCCGTCCGTCCCCGGTGCCGCCGGCGCGGCCCACTTCTCGCGCCAAGCACGCTGCGCCGTCCTACGTCCCGCCGGTCGAGGTGCGGAGCCGGCGGGTCGCGCTCCTGATGGGCGTCGCGTTGCTGATCTACCTGGCCGACGTGATCACGAAGATCGCCGTGGTGGCGCTGCTCGAGGAGGACGACCCCGTCCAGGTGAGCGGGACCAGCGTCTCGCTCCGCCTGATCCGCAACCCGGGTGCGGCCTTCGGTCTCGGGGTGAACCTGACCGTCCTGTTCACGGCGATCACGGCGCTGGTGGTCGCGGTCGTCCTCACCAGCTCGAGGCGCCTGGGCAGCCGGCGCTGGGCCCTCACCCTCGGCCTCCTGCTCGGCGGAGCGCTCGGCAACCTCACCGACCGGCTGGCCCGCTCGCCGGGGTTCCTGTCCGGGCACGTCATCGACTTCGTCGAGGTGCCCGGCTGGCCGATCTTCAACGTCGCCGACCTGTCGATCTGCCTGGCCGGCGTGATGATGGTCGCGCTCGCGATCCGCAACATCCCGCTCGACGGCCGTCGCTGTCGCCGCTTCTGAGCGGACGTCCGAAGAAGGGTGAGCAATAGCGCTCGTCGCTTCGGACGTCCCGAGTCCTTGCCTGCGCGTTGAGCGGCGCACCAGGATCGGGGCATGAGCCTGCAGAACCGCGCCTACCGCTTGCGCCGCCGCCCCGTGAAAGACCTTTCCGACGGGGCGCTGGAGTTCACCACCGAGACCCTCAAGGTCGATCTGGCCGAGGGCGAGGTGCTGCTGCGCAACCTGTACCTGTCCCTGGATCCGACGAACCGGATCTGGGCGAGTGACTACCGCGGCTACATGCCGCCCGTCCCGATCGACGACGTCATGCGTGGCGTGTGCGTCGCCGAGGTCCAGGAGTCCAACCGCGCAGACCTGCCGGTCGGCACCAAGGTGGTCTCGTTCAGCGGCTGGCAGGACTACTGCGTCGCCTCCGACGAGTCTCTCGGCGTCCCGATCGCGCCCCTGCCCGACCCCGCGCCGGCCCCGCTCTCGACCTTCGTCGGCGTGCTCGGCCACAACGGCGCCACCGCCTACATCGGCTTCGAGCTGTGCCCGGTGACGGCGGGGGAGACCGTTCTGGTCTCCGGCGCTGCGGGGGCAACCGGGTCCATCGCCGGCCAGATCGCCAAGGCCCGCGGCGCGCGGGTGGTCGGCATCGCCGGCGGACCCGCGAAGTGCGAGCACGTGGTCAAGCACCTGGGCTTCGATGCCTGCGTGGACTACAAGGCCGAGGACTGGCGTGACCAGCTCGACCGGGCCACCCCGGACGGCATCGACGTCGACTTCGAGAACGTCGGCGGCGAGATCATGGATCACGTCCTGCTGCGGCTCAACATCGGTGCCCGCGTCGCTCTCTGCGGGATGATCAGCCAGTACAACAACTACGGCCCGGGCAAGGACATCCTCGGTCAGCGCCAGATCGGCCAGCTGCTCATGCAGCGCGCCACGCTCCGCGGGTTCCTCGTCCTCGACCATCCCGAGCTCTTCGAGCCGGCCGCGATGTACCTGGCCGGGTTGATGATGGAGGGCAAGCTCGTCTACGACGAGACCGTGGTCGAGGGGCTGGAGAACGCGGAGTCGGCGTACGACCAGCTCTACACCGGCGGGAACCTCGGCAAGCTCGTCGTGAAGCTGGCGGACCCGACCACCTGACCCGGTGCCTCACACTGGTGCGCGTGACCGACCTGCGCGCGATGCCGGTACCGGACGGCCTCGCCGGTGAGCGGGTCGACGCCGGGCTGGCCCGGCTGTTCGGCCTCTCGCGCACCAAGGCGGCCGATCTCGCCGCGGCCGGGCACGTCCGCGTCGACGGCGCCGAGGCGGGCAAGTCGGACCGGCTGATCGCCGGGGCCTGGCTGGAGGTCGAACTGCCGTCGGTCGAGCCGGTCGGGGTCGAGGTCGTCGCCGAACCGGTGCCCGGGATGAAGGTCCTGCACGACGACGATCACATCGTCGTCGTCGACAAGCCGGTGGGCGTCGCCGCGCACGCCAGCCCGGGCTGGACCGGAACGACGGTGATCGGCGGGCTGGCCGCGGCCGGCTACCGGATCTCCACCTCGGGTGCGGCGGAACGGGCCGGCATCGTGCACCGTCTCGACGTCGGCACCAGCGGGTTGATGGTCGTCGCGAAGTCGGAGCGGGCGTACACGCTGTTGAAGCGGGCCTTCAAGGAGCGCACGGTCACGAAGATCTACCACGCGCTCGTGCAGGGGCACCCGGACCCGAGCCGCGGCACCGTGGACGCCCCGATCGGCCGGCATCCCGTCCACGACTACAAGTGGGCCGTGGTCGCCGAGGAGTCCGGCGGCAAGGCGAGTGTCACGCACTACGACACCCTGGAAGCGTTCCGGGCCGCGAGCCTGCTGACGATCCGCCTGGAGACCGGCCGCACCCACCAGATCCGCGTGCACATGGCCGCGATGCGCCACCCGTGCGCCGGCGACCTGACCTACGGCGCCGACCCCAAACTCGCCGAACGACTCGGATTGACGCGGCAGTGGCTGCACGCCGTGTCCCTGGGGTTCGAGCACCCCGACACCGGCGAGCACGTCGAGTTCTCCAGCACGTACCCCGACGACCTCGCGCGCGCCCTGCAGGTCGTCTCCGAGGCCTGATCCTGGGGCGGGTTTCGGCCCTTTGACGGACCGCAATAGGGCGCATCGACGCCCCAAGTTGGGCACCCGGAGGTTCCTCCACAGCGTCGCCGACAAGTTGTCGGACCCCGCGTCCACCATGACCGCTGCCCACCGACCAGGTGGGCGCGAATGGGAGGGGTTTCATGGAAATGACGTACCTGAAGGACGTGGCCGCGGGGCGCAAGGTTGCGCTCGCCCTGCCGGTCGAGCGCCTGCCCGGGGACTGGCCGGGGGACCCGGATCAGATCTTCGAGCTGCCGGGCTACTGGCGCACCGCGGCGGAGATGCCCGACGATCTCCGCGAGCGCGGCACGGTCTCGCGGGAGCACCTGTGGGAGATGGCGGACCAGGCCGCCTGGGGTGAACGGCCCTGGACGGACGTGATGATCGCCAGCTTCGCCTGGGGCTACGTCAACGCGCCCTACGGGCCGTTCCGGCTCCGGCGCATCCTGACCGATCCGGCGAACACGTCCGGCCTGGAGAACAGCCTGCGGGTCGCCGCCGGCAATGCCTCGATCCACCCCATCACCGCGTACCACCTGCTCCGGACGGCGCCGGAGGACGGGTGGCTTCCGCCTGAAGTGGTACGGCCCGGCCTTCTTCACCAGGTTCCTGTTCGCCGCGGGCGGGGTCAGCGGGTCCGCCTGCATCCTCGATCAGGTGCGGGCCGACGCCGTGCGCACTCTCGCCGAGGACCCGAGCCTGCTGCGCGGCTCGGACTGGACGACGGAGGAATACGCGTTCTACCTGGGCTTCCTTGAGGGAGTCGCGTTCCCCCAAGATCGTTCGAAACTGCGCATAAGCACCAGTGGGAGCGTGCCCGCCGGATCTTGAATCCATGCCCCTTGCGCCTCATCTCTCCCGCCCGCGCGCCGATGCGCGGGCGGGAGCCCTGGCCGTTCGAAACTGTCGGAGAGGCGCCCTAGGCTGAGCGGCGCCAATGATTGGCACGGCGGGGAGGCACAGCGGTGAGTTCGCAGGGGATGAGCGACTCCTTCGTTCACCTGCACGTCCACACCGAGTACTCGATGCTCGACGGCGCGGCGCGCCTCGACGACCTGTTCGCCGGCTGCAACGAGATGGGCATGCCGGCCCTGGCGATGACCGACCACGGCAACGTGTTCGGCGCCTACGACTTCGTGAAGAAGGCCAACGCCGCCGGCATCAAGCCGATCGTCGGCATGGAGGCCTACCTCACCCCGGGTACGCACCGTGGCGACCGGTCCCGGGTGCGCTGGGCCGACGGCGGCGAGGACGACGTGTCGGGCTCCGGCTCGTACACGCACATGACGCTGCTCGCGACCACCACCGAGTCGATGCAGAACCTGTTCCGGATCTCCTCCCGAGCGAGCCTCGAAGGGTTCTTCTACAAGCCGCGCGCCGACCGCGAGCTGCTCAACGCCTACGGCAAGGGCCTGATCGCGACCACCGGCTGCCCGTCGGGGGAGATCCAGACCTGGCTGCGCATCGGCGACTACCAAAAGGCCAAGGCGGCGGCCGGGGAGTTCCAGGACATCTTCGGCAAGGAGAACTTCTTCTGCGAGTTGATGGACCACGGCATCGGCATCGAGAAGCGCGCGCACGACGGGCTGATGCGCCTCGCGAAGGACATGAACCTGCCGTTGGTCGCGACCAACGACCTCCACTACGCCAAAGCCGAGGACGCCGGCGCGCACGAGGTGCTGCTGTGCGTGCAGTCCGGCAAGACCCTGGCCGACCCCAACCGGTTCAAGTTCGACGCCCAGGACTTCTACCTCAAGAGCCCGGCGGAGATGCGCGCGCTCTGGCAGGGCCAGTACGGCCTGCGCGAGGCGTGCGACAACACGCTGCTGATCGCCGAGCGCTGCTCGATGGACTTCTCCACGCGCAACCTCATGCCGCGCTTCCCGGTGCCCGAGGGTGAGACCGAGGAGTCCTGGCTGCGCAAGGAGGTCGAGCGCGGGCTCGCCCACCGCTTCGACGGCCAGGTGCCGCAGACGCACAAGGATCAGGCGGCCTACGAGGTCGACATGATCATCAAGATGGGCTTCCCGGGGTACTTCCTCGTCACCGCCGACCTCGTCCAGTACGCGAAGGACAACGGCATCCGGGTCGGTCCCGGTCGTGGCAGCGCGGCCGGTGCGCTGATCGCCTACGCGATGGGCATCACCGAACTCGACCCGCTCAAGCACGGCCTGATCTTCGAGCGCTTCCTCAACCCGGAGCGCGTGTCGATGCCCGACATCGACATGGACTTCGACGAACGCCGCCGCGGCGACATGATCCGCTACGCCACCGAGAAGTACGGCGAGGAGCGGGTCGCGCAGATCATCACCTACGGCACCATCAAGGCCAAGGCCGCGATCAAGGACGCCTCCCGGGTGCTCGGCTACCCGTTCGCGATGGGCGACCGGATCACCAAGGCGATGCCGCCGGCCGTGATGGGCAAGGACATCCCGCTGTCCGGGATCTTCGATCCCGACCACAAGCGGTTCGGCGAGGCCGGCGAGTTCCGCGCGCTGTACGAGTCCGACCCGGATGTGAAGAAGGTCGTCGACACCGCGAAGGGCCTCGAAGGTCTCAAGCGGCAGTGGGGCGTGCACGCGGCCGGGGTCATCCTGTCCAGCGAGCCGCTGCTCGACGTCATCCCGATCCAGCGCCGCGAGCAGGACGGCGCGATCATCACCCAGTTCGACATGGGGGCGTGCGAGTCCCTGGGCCTGCTGAAGATGGACTTCCTCGGGCTGCGCAACCTCACGGTCCTGGACGACTGCCTGCTCAACATCGCGTCCAACCGCGGCGAGAAGCTCGTCCTCGAAACGCTGGAACTGACGGACCGTAAGGCCTACGAGCTCCTGGCCAAGGGAGACACCCTCGGGGTGTTCCAGCTCGACGGCGGGCCGATGCGCGCGCTGCTGCGCTCGATGATCCCGGACAACTTCGAGGACATCTCCGCCGTGCTCGCGCTCTACCGGCCGGGCCCGATGGGCGCGAACGCGCACAACGACTACGCCGACCGCAAGAACGGCCGCAAGCCGGTGGTGCCGATCCACCCCGAACTCGAGGAGCCGCTGGCCGAGATCCTGGGCGACACCTACGGGTTGATCGTGTACCAGGAGCAGGTCATGGCGATCGCTCAGAAGCTCGCGGGCTACTCGCTCGGTGCCGCCGACCTGCTGCGGCGCGCCATGGGCAAGAAGAAGAAGGAGATCCTCGACAAGGAGTACATCCCGTTCTCCGACGGGATGAAGGCCAACGGCTACTCCGACGCGGCGATCAAGACGCTGTGGGACATCCTGGTCCCGTTCTCCGACTACGCCTTCAACAAGGCCCACACCGCGGGCTACGGGCTGGTCTCGTACTGGACGGCGTTCCTCAAGGCGAACTACCCGTCGGAGTACATGGCGGCGCTGCTCACCTCGGTCAAGGACGACAAGGACAAGTCCGCGTTGTACCTCAACGAGTGCCGCCGGATGGGCATCAAGGTGCTGCCGCCGGACGTGAACTTCTCCGACGCGAACTACACCCCGGTCGGGCAGGACATCCGCTTCGGTCTCACCGCGATCCGCAACGTCGGCGCGAACGTGGTCGTCGGCATCGTGGCCGCCCGCGAGGAGCAGGGCGACTTCGCGGACTTCGGCGACTTCCTGCGCAAGGTGCCCGCGCAGGTCTGCAACAAGAAGACCGTCGAGTCGCTGATCAAGGGCGGCGCCTTCGACTCCCTCGGACATTCGCGCCGCGGTCTGATCCACGCGCACGAACGCGCCATCGACGCGATCATCGACGTCAAGCGCAACGAGGCGATCGGGCAGGACTCGCTCTTCGGTTCCTTCGGCGACGAGGGCGGCGGCGGTGACGCCAGCTTCGAGGTCGAGATCCCGACCGGGGAGTGGGAGAAGTCCGCGCTGCTCGCCTACGAGCGGGAGATGCTCGGCCTCTACGTCTCCGACCACCCGCTTCTCGGCATCGAGAACTCCCTCGCCGCGGCTGCGGACTGCACGGTCACCAGCGTCACCTCGAGTGAGGATCGTTCCGACGGCAGTGTGGTGATCCTCGCCGGCCTGATCACCGGGCTCGCCCGCAAGGTCACCAAGAAGGGCGACACCTGGGCGATCGCCACGCTCGAGGACCTCGGCGGCGCCATCGAGTGCATGTTCTTCCCGGGCACGTACCAGCAGTTCGGCACCGTCCTGGCCACCGACACCGTGGTCGCCATCAAGGGCCGCATCCGTCGCAACGACGACGAGGTCTCGCTGATGGCTTCGGACCTGACCATCCTCGACGTCAACAAGACCAACACCGGCCCGGTCATCGTGCGCCTGCCCGCGATGCGCTGCACGCCGCCGCTGGTCGAGCGGCTCAAGTCCGTGCTGGCCGATCACCCCGGGCAGACCGAGGTGCACCTGCAGCTGGACGCCCGGGCCCGCACGATCGTGATGCGCCTGGAGAAGGGCCCCTTCGTGGCTCCGTCGCCGGCGTTGTTCGGCGACCTCAAGGCTCTGCTCGGGCCGAGCTGTCTCGGCTGATCGCTTCTGCGTCACCGCCAATCGTCGATGACCCAGGCGCCCGGGTGGTGGTATCCGTCCTCGTCGGGTTGATGCATGGTCACCCCGAGCAGCTCCGCTCGGTAGCCGCGGTCGACGAGCGCGCGGTAGGCGCCCCGGCGTGAGGTGTTGACCCCGGCAATGACGACCTGCGCGCCGGAACGGGTGGCATAGGCCTCGCAGGCTTCCAGGAGACGGCCGAAGTCGGCCTCGGCCTGCTGCCCCGGTCGCGCTGCTCCGACCTTGATGAAACAGGCATCAGTGCCCGCCTCCGTACCGGGACCGGTGTGGCAGACGGCGAACGCGGCGACCGAGCCGTCCTGATCGGTCACGAGCACGGTGTCGCCCAACTTCTGGCGCTGAGCCGCACGGATCTCGCGGTCGACCTCGAAGCCCGGATACAGGGCGTCGGTGACGGCGCGAGCGCCGGCGACGGCCGCGTCGGGATCGTGCGCCTCCGACAGGAGCGTTCCCGCGGTGGTCCCAGCGGCGGGCGGCTTCGCCATCACCGAGGTCAGGAAGCGCGGCATGTACCCATAGCTCTGGTAGAGCGCGACATGTTTCGTGCTGTGTCCGAAGGTGAACAAGCCGGAGTGGGTGACGGCCCACTCCTTGAAGATCGGCATGGTGGCGTCGAGCAGCGCGCGGGCGACGCCCTTGTTCCACAGTTCGGGCAGCACGGTCAGCGGGCCGAAGAACCCCACCGAGCCCCAGCGGGTCACGAAGTTCGTGCCCACCAAACGGCCGTCGAGTTCGGCCGCAAGCGCGACGGTGGGATCGGCTTCCCATCGCGTCCGCACATAGTCTGCGTCGCCCATGAACGCCATCGGATCGGGCAACCCCAGGAACGTTCCGAAGGCCATCCGCATGATGCGGTCGGCCTCCTCCAGTTCCCCCTCCTCGAGTCTCCGGACGACGACCGCACGCCTCGAGGCCTTGTCTTCCGCCATGACCCCTCCTTCTCTCGATGGGGTTCTCCGTGATGATCGTCCCCGGCGAAAGGGATGAGCAAGGGTTCGTCAGCCCAGGGAAAGTCGGCGACTCAGGAAGGCGCGACCGGGGTGGGCGGCCTCCCATAATTCGGTGAGCTCCGGACACCCGTGCGGGGTACCTTCAGCCGTGCCCGACCGGACCGTCACCGCAGCCCGTTTGCGCGGCCGGGCGACCTGGTGGTGCCTTGCGGGCGCCTTCGTGGCGTCCATCGGCTACGCCGGCGGCACCCTGGTGGCGGGCAAGCTGGCCGAGCGCCCGACCGGGTCCCTCATCGCGGTGCTGGCGGTCTGCCTGATCGGGGCCGGATTGCTGGACACCGCCGGCCGGGCGTTCTGGGCGACGGTGGTGGACCGGGCCGAAGGGCGCCTGCGCGCCGATCTGCTCTCCGCCGCCCTGCACCAACCCCTGCCCGCGCTGTCCGAGCAGGCCGTCGGGGAGATCCTCGACCGCGTCGACGACGACACCCATCAGCTCGGCGAGATGCTCCGGCACATGGGATGGGAGGTGACCCGCGTCCTGCTCGGGGCGGTGCCGATGTGGATCGTCGCCGGGATCACCTGGTGGCCGGCCTGGTTCCTGTTCCCGTTGGTCGGCGTGATCGCGGCCGTCGTGGTGCGCCCGCTCACCGGAGCGGTGACGCAGGCCAAGATCGCCGAAGAGATCGCCTGGACCGACCACGCCGCCGTCTTCGAGGAGGGCGTCGCGGCGCGCGACGACCTGCGCGCGAGCCGCGGCCAGGCCTTCATCCTGCGCCGGTGCGCGGAGATGTCGGCGGTCGTGCACAAGCGGGTGTTCGCGACCACCCGCGCGGCCGCGCGTCTCGGTCGCCGCGCCGGGGTGGTACTGCACCTGCTGCTCGCGGCCATCGTGGTGACCGGCGTCCTGCTGGTCTCGAACGGCCGGATGTCGACCGCGGCGCTGGTCACCCTGTACCTGGTCAGCATCTCCTTCATCGGCCAGGTCGACGTCATCTGCCGGTACCTGCCCGACCTGCAGGCGGGGCTCGGCGCGCTGCGCCGCGTCCGAACTCTGCTGGAGGCGGAGAGCGAACCTGTCGGCGGTCGGACGGTGTCGGACGGCCCGCTCGACGTCCGCGTCGAGAGCTTGCGCTTCTCCTACCCGCAAGGGAAGTTCGCGCTCGAGGGCATCGACCTGGAGATCCCGGCGGGCACGACCCTGGCCCTGGTGGGGCGGACCGGCTCCGGCAAGTCGACGCTCGCGGCCCTGCTCTCCCGCGCGATCGAGCCGCCCCCGGCCAGCGTCTACCTCGGCGGGGTCGACGTCGGCGAACTGGACCTGCAGAACCTGCGCAGCGCCGTCGGCGTGGTCACGCAGCGGACCGAGATCCTGGTCGGCACGCTGGCGGAGAACATCACGCTGTTCTCCGAGGTACCGCGACGCGACGTCGAGCGGGCGGTCGAGGAGCTGGGGCTCACCTCCTGGGTTCGGGCGATGCCCGACGGGCTCGACACGATGCTCGGTCCCGACGGCACCAGCCTGTCCGCCGGTGAGGAGCAGTTGATCGCGTTCGCGCGCCTGCTGGTCCGCGACGTCAAGGTCGTCGTACTGGACGAAGCCACGGCCCGGATGGACCGCCAGACCGAGACGCGGGTGGTGGCCGCGACCGCGCGGTTGCTGGCCGGGCGGACCGGGATCCTGATCGCCCACCGCCTCTCGACGACCGCCCGCGCCGACACGGTCGCCGTGCTCGAGGCCGGACGGGTGGTCGCGCACGGGCCCCGGGACCAGCTGGCTCGCACGCCCGGGCCCTTCCACGACCTGCTGGTGGCCGCCGGGGAGGAACGGGCCGCCACCGTGGGCGCGCAGCTCCCACGGCCGCTCGCGCGACCGTTCCCCGCCAACGTCGCGACTCCGCGCCGCAGCGAAGCCGCTCCGCCGGAGTGGGACCCCGGAACCGGGCCGCGGTTGAGCCGGGCCATCAGGCGGGTGCTGTGCATCCATCCCCGGTGGGGGATGGCGGGTGCGGTCCTGTTCCTGGTGTCGGCCGTTCTCGGCCCGTACGGGGTCGTCACGGGGCTGCTGTGGGGCAAGGTCGTCGCCGGGCTCGCCGAGGGCGGCGAGGCCGGCGGGGCGACGGTCGGACTGGCCCTCAGCCTGATCGCGGCCCCGTGGGTCGTGTTCGCCGCCATCCCGATCTACATGCGGTGGTGGTGGGCCGCGCACCTGCGGGTGCGCTTCTCCGTCCTGCACGGTCAGACCCTGCAGCGCCGGCTCGTGAGCACCCCGCCGGGCGAGGTGGTGGCCCGCGCCATGGACTCCGACCGTTTCGTGCACTACGCCGACCGGTGGGTGGACTTCATTAACGGCGTGCTCGTCGTCATCCTGACCATCGTGCTCGCGCAGAGCCTGATCGCCGGCGGCCTGCTCATCGCCGTCGCCGTGGCCTCCGCCCTCGCGGCGCTGCTCGGGGCGCCGCTGGCGGGGCGGTCCGCCGCGACGGCATCAACGACCCGCGCCCGGTTCGGCCGGTCGCTGGTCTCCACCCTCGACGCGGCCCGCACGGTCAAGCTGGCCGGCGCGACGCCGCAACTGCACCGCCACCTGCTCGGCGTCGACTCCGGCCGGGTCGGGGCCGCGATCCGCGAGCACCGGGTGCGGGCCGTCCTGGAATCCGTCCCGCCGCTGCTGGTGCAGTTCGCCCTGCTGGCCTGCTGGATGATCTACCTCAAGGGCGGCTGGGGCCTGGCGACCGCGTTGCTCGTCACCACGGCGCTCGAAGGCTTCGAGTGGTTCGGCCGGGTGACCGGTCTGGTCATCACCGAGGCCCCGGGCGTCCGCGCCTGGAAGGACGCCACCTGCCGGCTCGCGGCGGGGTCCGACCTGATGGCGATACCGCCCGGCGTCGACCTGGTGACGGGCGCGGCGCCGGGCCCCGACGTCGCATCGCGGACGCCGCTGCAGCAGCTCCGGGTCGACGACCTGACCGTGGTCCATCCGGACGGCACGGTGGGCGTGCAGAACGTCAGCCTCACCATCGATCGGGGTCAGCTGGTCCTGCTGCTGGGCCCGGTCGGATCGGGCAAGTCGAGTCTGCTGGCCTCGCTGGCCGGGCTGGCCCATTACCGGGGCCGCGTGCGCTGGAACGGTGTGGACGTCGAGGACCCGGAGATGTTCCTGAGGCCCAGTCAGGTTTCCTACGTCTCCCAGGTTCCGCGCGTCATGTCCGGCACCTTCGAGGAGAACGTCCGGCTCGACCACGAAGACCACACCGTGGACGCGGCCGTGGCGGACTCGCGTCTCGGGGTGGACGTCACGGCGGCCGGGGGGATGAAGGCCGTCGTCGGGCACCGCGGTGTCCGGCTGTCCGGCGGACAGGCCCAGCGGGTCGCTTTCGCTCGCGCGCTAGCCGCCAACGCCGAACTCGTCCTCGCCGACGACGTCTCCAGTGCCCTGGACGCGCGGACCGAACTGGAATTGTGGAAGGCCTTGCGCGAGCGGGGTTCGACGGTGGTTGCCGCGACCTCGAAGCAGGCCGCGCTGCACCAGGCCGACGTGGTGGTGGTGTTCGACGGCGGCAGCGTCGCCGCCATCGGGCCGTGGGACGAACTCTCACCCGACTGGGGGCACCTCGCCGGCTGAGCGCGTGCCCCGAACCGTCCAGGAGGCGTTCGAGCAGCCGCGGGTCGGTCGGCCAGGCCTCCAGCAGCACCTGGCGCGGCACACTCAGCCCCGCGTAGCGGAGCAGCAGGACGACCGCGACGACATCGTCGAGTGGTCCGATCACCGGGAGGAATTCCGGCAGCAGGTCGATCGGGGAGATCACCCAGACGATCGCGACCAGCAGTGCGACCTTCGCCCGCCGCGGCACGGCCGGATTCTGGCGGAGCGTCCGCGCCGCGGTCACGCACGCGGGCAGGAACTCCGCGAGGTCGCGCAGCAGCCCCTTCGGCAAGCGGTGCGCCAACAGCACTATGGCGACGCAGCTCAGCACCCAGAGCGCCAGGACGATCCCGGCGACCAGGAGCAGGGTGTTCAGGTCCACGGCGATGTCGGAGCTCGAAGCACCAGGCTGGGGCTACCGTCGTGGAAGCGATCTGGAGGGTTGGCGATGCAGGAGTTCAGGTTCGAGCAGGACCTGGTTTCGCGCGTTGCTCAGGGATCAGCATCCCGACCTCGCAGAGCTTGAGCTCCGGGATGTGAACGGAGGCTGGGACAACCAACAGTGGCGACTCGGCGACGACCTGGCCGTGCGCTTGCCGCGCACCGAACGCGCCCCTGCTCTGCTGCGCGCCGAGCAGCAGTGGCTGCCGATCCTGGCCAGCCGCCTGCCACTCCCGACGCGGACTCCGGTGCGGATCGGCACACCGTCGAGCCGATTCGAGCACACCTGGACGGTCGGGCTGGGTCCATGATGAGCCGGCCGATCGAGAGCCGATCACCCGCAGCGAGGCGGCCGGCGTGCTCGCGGAATTCCTCCGCGCGCTGCACGACGACGCCCCTGCCGGCGCGCCGGCCAACCCCTCGCGGGGGATCCCGCTGGCGGAACTGCACTGAGCGGATGACGACCTGTTCGCCGGCATTGCCAACTTCGGCGAGATGTGCGCGGGCGACCCGGCGACGGACCTCTGCGCAGCCTGGATCCTGCTGCCCGTCGGCGCAGCAGGTCGATTCTTCGACGCCTACGGACAGGCCGACGACGCGACCGTCGCCCGAGCTCGCGGCTGGGCTGTTCTCCGCGCCTTGGGCCTGATCTCGATCGGCCGCAACGGGCGACTCGGTCTGCCCGGCGGCAAGCCGACCTGGGAACCAGCGGGGTACGCCACGCTCGAACGGGTCCTGGCGGCGAGCTGACCGCTGGGCGCTGGGCAAGATGGGTTCGTGGATCACCTGGACCGAGGAGCTCTAGGCCGTGTCTTCAACGAGGTGCCCGACCTCTACGACCGGATCCGCCCGACATATCCGAACGAGCTGATCGCGGACCTCGGTGACATCACGCACTTGGACGAAGGTTCCGCGGTCTTGGAAATAGGGTGCGGCACCGGTCAGGCGACGCGCTCACTGGCTGCGCTCGGGTGCTCGGTCACGGCTGTCGAGCCGGGCTCAGGGATGGTGGCGCTGGCTCGCGCACGAATGTCCGCCTTCGCCAACGTCGAGGTGGAGAAATCGAACTTCGAGGAGTGGGACGACCGCGGCCGTCGCTTCGACGTCATCGTGGCTGCCTCGTCGTGGCACTGGGTCGACCCTTCGATCGGTTGGCAGCGGGCCCACGATGTGCTCCGTCCCGGAGGTTGGATGGCGCTGCTCGGCAACGTGGTCGTCCGCCGGCCGGACGAGCCGGAGTTCTACGCCGAGACGGCCGATCTTCACGAGCGCTTCTCGCCGGGCAACTCCGACTGGGGTCATCCGCCGCTGGAGACCGACGCGCGCACGGGGGACGAGGGCTGGGGGCGGGTCGAGGACCCCGGCAGCCTGTTCGGCCCGCCGGTCGTGCGCTGGTACCCAACCGTGCAGCGGTTCGACGCGACCGGCTTCACTGACCTGCTGCGCACTCTCTCGCCCTACCGGATTCTCGACCCCGGCGTTCGCGAGCCCCTGATCGATGCGATAGCCGAACGCATCCGCACCCGGATGGGCGATCGAGTCTCACGCCGCTACCTAACGTTCCTCCGCGTCGGGCAGCGCGCCGGCTGATCCCGAGACCGCGCCGACGCCGACCGGCACGGGCGGCTCCTCGCGCGGCGGCTCCGGCTTCTCCAGGTGCGGCAGGATCCGGTCGAGCCAGCGCGGGCACCACCAGTTGGCCCGCCCCGCGAGCTGCATGAACGCCGGCACCAGGCAGGCGCGCATGATCGTGGCGTCGATCGCGACGGCGACGGCCAGGCCGAAGCCGAGCTGTTTGATCTCGGGCGCGGGACAGATCATGAAGGCGCCGAAGATCGCGATCATGATCAGGGCGGCCGAGGTGATGACACCGCCGGTCTTGGCCAGACCCAGCGCGACGGCCTCGGTGTTGCTGCCGGTGCGCAGGTACTCCTCGCGGATACGGGTGACCAGGAAGACCTCGTAATCCATCGAGAGCCCGAACAGCACGACGAACAACGTCAGCGGCAGCCAGGCCTGCAGATACCCGGGGGACTCGAAGTCGAGCAGCGTCTCGCCGTAGCCCTCCTGGAAGACCAGGACGGTCAGGCCCATCGCGGCCGCGATCGAGAGCAGGTTCATGATCACGGCCTTGAGTGCGAGCACCGGGCTGCGCAGCATGATCAGCAGCAGCAGGAAGCACAGCGCCAGGGTCAGGATCACGATCAGCGGCGTCTGGTCCAGGACCTTGTCCGCGTAGTCGATGCTGCGCGCCGTGGTGCCTCCGACGTCGGCGTCGGCGGCCGAGCCGAGCTCGTCATCGAGGCGGACGCGGGCGTCCTTGACGACGTCCTCCGCCTCCTTGGAGTCGTCCGGCACGGTCAGGTTGCCGGTGACCAGGAAGGAGTCCGGGGAGAGTTCCTGCAGAGAGATCCCCGTCAGGCGCTGGTCGTCGGCGAGAACCCGCTCGGCAGCGACGGCGGCGTCGCGGTTGCCCTGAACGGCCACCTCGACCTTGCCCAAGGTGATGGAGGGGAACGCCCCCTCCAGGGTCTTGAGGGCGACCACCGAGGGCTCGCTCTCGTAGGCCCGCACGTTGAGGTCGATGCCCTGCTTGACGTCGATCAGCGGAGCAGCGGCGCAGATCAGCAGCGACGTGCCGACGACCAGCACCGCGGCTGCGTTCTTCATCACGAAGCGGGCCAGGGTCGCCCACCGGGCCGAGGCACCGCCGTCGGCGAAGCCACGATTCGCGCATCCGCTTGAGCCGCACGTTCACCGCGCGGTCGCCCATGCGGACCAGCAGGGCGGGCAGCAGGATCAGCGCCATCGCGACGCTGCCGGCGACGCCGAGCAGACCGGCCAGGGCGTACTTGCTCAGCGTCGGCACGTCGACCAGCGCCATCGGCAGCAGGGCGACCATGACGGTCATGCCGGAGAAGGCGACGGTGCGGCCCGCGGTGGCCATCGTGACGCTCATCGCGGTCTCGGCGTCGCCGTGCGTGCGCTCCTCGCGGTAGCGGCGCACGATCAGCAGCGCGTAGTCGATGCCGACCGCGATGCCGAGCATGATGACGCCGTTCTCGGCGAAGATGTCGAACTCGGTCCACAGGCTGGCCGCGCCGAGAATGCCGAGGGCCACGATCGCGCCGGCCAGACCGACCAGCACCGGCAGGCCCGCGGCGAGGATCGAGCCGAGAGTCAGGAAGAGGATCAGCATCGCCAGCGGCAGGCCGATCGCCTCGGCCAGCGCGAGCCCTTCCTCCTCCGAATGCAGCAGGTCGACGAAGAACGGGCTCTCCCCGGACAGCCCGATCGTGACGTCAGGCCCGCCCAGGGGGGACGGGTCGAGCTCCTCGAGGTCGTGCTTGAGCTCGGTCGAGGTGTTCTGGCGATCGCCGGCGTTCCCTGAGAGCAGCACGGTCCGGTACTCAACTGACCCGTCGTCAGAAACCGCACCGCCGACCTCGGCCGAGGGGATCGAGGCAACGCCCTCGTTGGCGCCGACCACGCGCAGCGCCTCGTCCAGGGTGCGCTGGAAGGTCGGATCGCTCGCGGTGCGGTTCTCAGAGGAGATGACCAGCAGCACCGCCTCCTGTGAGCCGAGGGCGCGCTCCACCGCGGCGGTCGCGCGGGCGGACTCCGAGCCGGGGGTGTCGTAGCCGATGCCGAGCAGGCGGGCCAGGAAGATCGGGGTCAGCGCGGCGAACCCGACCAGCGCGACGACCGTGGTCCACAGCACCCGGCGTGGGTTGCGTCCGACGTAGCCGCCCCAGGCGGCCAGGCCGGAGCGACCCGCGCCCTTCTCGCCCGACGCCTGCGGTGCCGGTCCCTCGCCGGCTGCTGGCTTGCCCGACCGCTTCTGCGCCGAGCGTTCCAGCGGGGGCAGTTCCGAGGTCGGCCGCCAGGGACCGGGGTCGCCGGGGCCTGGGTCGTCGGTGACGGTCACGGCCGGGACTCCCTCGCCTTTGAACGGACCTGAAATCTGTAGCACGGCGATCCATAAGAAGGTCACAAGCGCTGCACAGGTGTTCACCAAGGTGGTGAGACCGCCCGCGTGGGTGAACGCTCGGCGAACCCGCCGGGGGATACTGGCCCGGTGGGGACCCGGGCGAGACTGTCACCGCGCCCGGAGGGCGGCGGCGTGCCGTTGCTGCTCGCCCGGCTGCGCCCGGCGGGCCTGGCGGCCGGACTGACGCTGCTGGTGGCCCCGTACGTGGGCATCGTCTGGGAGCGGATCTCGCCGGCGCCCACGTACGTGAACCTCTCCGGCGAGGTCTACCTGGACAACCAGGACAGCTCGGAGTTCATCGCCGCGGACGGCTGGTTCCTCATCCTCGGCCTCCTGCTCGGCATCGCCAGCGCCGCGGTGGCCTACTGGCGCTGGCGCGGGGACGTCGCGGTGATCGCCGCCATGTCCGGAGCCTCGGTGCTCGCCTCGCTGATCGCGCGCGAGGTGGGTGAGGCGTTCGGTCCGGCGCCGATCCAGCAGACCGCACTCACGCTGGCCGACGGCGAGACCATCCAGGGCTCGATCACGCTGGCCTCCGACGGGATCCTCTTCGCCTGGGCGGTCGGGATCCTGCTGACCTACCTGTCGCTCATCGGCGGCCTGGAGCGGACCAAGCACGACGACGAGGACGCCGAGCCCGGCGCCGAGGAGGCACTGGCCGACCCGGAGTGGGACCCGGATCTCACCCTGCCCAACGGGCAGGCCTCAGTTGGGGCTGCCGGCCTCGCGGGCGATGTCGGCGCCGGGAAGCGACGGCAGGTGGGCGAGCATGACCCGCTCCCGGCGGAGAAGGGCGAGCTCGGACCGTAGCCGGGCCGCGACGTCCGGGGCCTCCAGCAGGTCCTGCTTGTCCTGGCGGTCGAGCACCATCGCGGCCGCGACCAGGTAGGACAGCACGACGGGCTCGGCGGGGAGCGGTCCGCGCACCCGCGGTGCCTGGCCCTGCAGGCTCAGCAACTGGTCCCGGTAGGCCAGGTACTGGCGGGCCACCGATCCGGCGAGTACGGCGGCGTCGCCCGTGGGGTCGCTCTCCTCGGTTTCGTCGTCGAGGAACTCGACCTCCCCGACCAGGTACGGGGCGGCGTCGAGGTCCACCTTGAGCAGGCGGAACCGCTGCGCGCCGGTGGTCACGAGGTCGAACCGGCCGTCCGGCAGCGCCTCGACCCGGCGGATCGCCGCCGTGCAGCCGACGTCGTGCAGCTCACGGATGCCGTCTGCCCCGACCTCACGGCCCTGCCGGATCGCGATCACCCCGAAGGCGGGCATGTCCTGCTCGGGCTGCTCGCCGGTGCGGCCGCCGGTCAGGTCGCGGACCAGCGCCCGGTACCGCTCCTCGAAGATGTGCAGCGGCAGCAGCAGGCCGGGGTACAGCACGGTGCCGAGCGGGAAGAGCGGCAGCCGGACGGTCATGGCCGAAGACTAGAGCGAGCTGCTGCCCGGCATCAGGTGCCGGCGGCGTAGACCTCGATCTCGTACGCGCTCATACGGCGGTCACTGCTGACCAGAGCGAGGTCTTCGGCCCTCGCCTGGGCCAACAGCATCCGGTCGAAGGGATCCCGGTGACCGTCGTGCCAGGGGAGAGACGCCAAGGCGTCCAGATGCGCTGCTTCGATCCCGAGCCGGCGGGCCCCACCTGCTGTCAGGGACGTCGCCAGACCCGGCACCACGGGCAGCTTCCCCAAGGAGGTCTTGATGGCGATCTCCCACAGCGACACCACCGACATGCAGATCTCCGCTGCCTCGTCGATCCCTTCGCGCGCTTGCGCGCCCAAGCGTGTGGACCCGTTCGCGAGCCAGATCAGGACGTGGGTGTCCAGGAGCAACCGTCCGCCCGGCTTCACAGCGGCCGTTCGGCCGACTCGTCGAACATCTCCTGGACGAGCCGATCCGACTCCGCCCAGTCCTCGTCGGAGATGTCCCCGAATTGGCCGGCCAGAACGCCGAAGAGCGACTTGCGAGTCTTCTCGACCGGGACCAGTCGCGCGACGGGGTCCCCGCCGCGCACGATCGTCACTTCCTCCCCCTCCTCCACGAGGCGCAGCAGACGGGAGAGATGGGTCTTGGCCTCGTGCACTCCAACCTCCATGAGGACAGCTTAGCTAAGTAATCCGACTAAGCCCGGTGAGTTCTTCGGAACCGGTGTACCGGCCGGGGCCGACAGCGGACGGGCGTGCTGTGGACGACGACTAGAATTCGGGCGTGCTTCCTGTCCTTGACCTGCGCGGATCGGTGCTGACGACCTCGGCCCTGCGGAGCGTGCTGCCTCGCGCCGCAGTCGACGTCGCGTCCACGCTGGAGGCTGTCCGGCCGATCTGCGAGGACGTGCGCGAGCGCGGTGACGCCGCGCTGATGGACCTCGCCGAGCGGTTCGACGGCGTCCGGCCGGCTTCGACGCGGGTCCCGGCCGAGGTGCTGGACAAGGCCCTGATCGACCTCGACCCGGCCGTGCGCGCGGCGCTGGAGGAGGCCGCCCGGCGGGCCCGCCTGGTCCATACCGCGCAGCGTCACCCCGACGTCGAGATCGAAGTCAGCCCCGGCGGAACGGTCACCGAGCGCTGGGTGCCGGTGCGCCGGGTCGGGCTGTACGTGCCGGGCGGCGTGGTCGCCTACCCGTCCAGCGTGGTGATGAACGTGGTCCCGGCCCAGGTGGCCGGCGTGGAGTCGCTGGCGGTCACCTCGCCGCCGCAGGCCGACAACGACGGCTGGCCGCACCCGGTCGTCCTCGGCGCCTGCGCGTTGCTGGGCATCGAGGAGGTCTACGCGGTCGGCGGGGCGCAGGCGGTGGCGATGTTCGCCTACGGCACCGAGGAGTGCGCGCCGGCCGACCTGGTCACCGGCCCGGGCAACATCTACGTCGCCGCCGCCAAGCGGCTGCTCAAGGGCATCATCGGGATCGACGCCGAGGCCGGCCCGACCGAGATCGGCATCCTCGCCGACGCCGGCGCGAACCCGGTCCACGTCGCGGCCGACCTGGTCTCCCAGGCCGAGCACGACGAGAACGCGTCCTGCCTGCTGGTCACGGACTCCCGCGCCCTGATCGACGCGGTGCAGATCGAGGTGGACCGCCAGCGCGGGGTGTCGCTCAACCAGCTCCAGGTCGACGGGGCGCTGGCCAACCAGTCCGCGATCGTCCTCGTCGACGACATGGCGGCCGGTCTCACCGTGGTCGACGAATGGGCCGCCGAGCACCTCGAGATCCTCACCGCCGACGCTCCCGCGCTGGCCCGCCGGGTCCGCAACGCCGGCGCCATCTTCGTGGGGGACTACGCCCCGGTCAGCCTGGGTGACTACCTGGCCGGCTCCAACCACGTGCTGCCCACCGGCGGCACCGCCCGGCACTCCGGCGGACTGTCGGTGCACTCGTTCCTGCGCTCGGTGCACATCGTCGAGTACGACCGGGACGCCCTGGCCGAGGTGGCCGGGCACATCGACGCCCTCGGCGGCGCGGAGAATCTGCTCGCGCACGTCAACGCGGTGCGGGTACGCATCCCGCGCGAAGAGGGCTGATGGACACCTTCCTCCCGCTGCGCGACGACCTGCGCGGCCGGTCGGCCTACGGTGCGCCGCAACTGGACGTGCCGGTCCGGCTGAACACCAACGAGAATCCCTACGGTCCCTCGCCGGCGCTGGCCGCCGACCTGGCCGCGGCTGTGCTCGACGCGGCGGCCGACCTCAACCGTTACCCGGACCGGGACGCCACCGCGTTGCGGGCCGAACTGGCTGACTACCTCGGACACGACCTGACGGGCGCTCAGATCTGGGCGGCCAACGGCTCGAACGAGATCATTCAGCAGCTGCTGATGGCCTTCGCCGGCTCCGGGCGCACCGCGATGGGTTTCGAGCCGTCGTACACGATGCACCGACTGATCTCGCTGGCCACGCAGACCGCCTGGATCGACGGGTACCGCGAGAACGACTTCTCCCTCGACCACGATCGGGTGCTGGCCGACGTGACGGCCGCTCAGCCCGACGTGGTCTTCCTGACCTCGCCGAACAACCCGACCGGCACCGTCGCTCGAGCTGTCGGTCATCGAGGCGGTGTACGACGCCGCGACCGGGATCGTGGTGGTCGACGAGGCCTACGCCGAGTTCGCCCGCGACGGCGTGCCCAGCGCCCTCACCCTGCTGCCCGGCCGCCCGCGCCTGGTGGTCAGCCGCACGATGAGCAAGGCGTTCTCGATGGCGGGGCTGCGCGTGGGCTACCTCGCCGCCGACCCGGAACTCGTCGAGTGCCTGCTGCTGGTGCGTCTGCCGTACCACCTCTCCGAGCTCACCCAGGCGGCCGCCCGGGTCGCGATCCGGCACGCGCCGGACCTGCTCGAACACGGTCGGAAAGCTGCGCACGGAGCGGGACCGGCTGGTCACCGAGATCACCGCGCTGGGCTGCTCGGTCGTCCCGTCCGATGCAAACTTCGTGCTCTTCGGCGGGCTGGGGGACCAGACTGTGACCTGGCAGGGCCTGCTGGACCGCGGCGTGCTCATTCGCGACGTCGGACTGCCGGGCTGGTTGCGGGTCACCGCGGGCACGCCGGAGGAGAACGACGCATTCCTGGCCGCGCTGGCCGCGGTGCTGAAGGAACAGCTTCTGAAGGAGAGTCAGTCATGAGCCGCACGGGACGCGTCGAGCGCGTCACCAAGGAGTCCAACGTCCTCGTCGAGATCGACATCGACGGCAGCGGGCGTACCGAGATCTCCACCGGTGTCGGCTTCTACGACCACATGCTCTCCCAGCTCGGCCGGCACGGCCTGTTCGACCTCACCGTCAAGACCGAGGGCGACCTGCACATCGACCCGCACCACACCGTCGAGGACACCTCGATCGCGCTCGGCACCGCGTTCCGGCAGGCGCTCGGCGACGCCAAGGGCGTGCGCCGCTTCGCCAACTCCCTGGTCCCGCTGGACGAGGCGCTGGCGCGCGTCGCGGTCGACCTGGCCGGCCGCGCGTACCTCGTGCACACCGAGCCGGAGAACCTCGCGCCGATGATCGGGGAGTACGAGACCGCACTCACGAAGCACATCTGGGAGTCGTTCGTGAACGCCGCCCAGATCTGCCTGCACATCGACGTGCTGCGCGGGCGCAACGCGCACCACGTCGCCGAGTGCCAGTTCAAGGGCGTGGCCCGGGCACTGCGCGACGCCGTCGCCTTCGACCCGCGCGAGACCGGCGTGCCCTCGACCAAGGGCACGCTCTCCGCCGACACCCGATGAGTGCGGCGCGGACGTCCGAAGAACTGAGCGCTATTACTCACTCATCTTCGGACGTTGCGGGATGAGTCCTTCGGTGGTGGTGCTCGACTACGGCTCGGGCAACCTGCGCTCGGCCGAGCGGGCGCTGGAGCGGGCCGGCGCGACTGTCACCGTGACCGCCGACCGGCGTGCGGCGCAGGAGTGCGACGGGCTGGTCGTCCCCGGCGTCGGCGCGTACGAGGCGTGCATGAAGGGCCTGGAGGAGGTCGACGGGCCGGCCATCATCCGCGGCCGGCTGGCCGGCGGGCGCCCCGTCCTCGGGATCTGCGTCGGCATGCAGGTGCTCTTCTCCTGCGGCGTCGAGCACGGCGTCACCACGAAGGGCTGCGCGGAGTGGCCGGGGACGGTGGAGCGCCTGCACGCACCGGTGCTGCCGCACATGGGGTGGAACACCGTCGCCGCCGCGGCCGGGACGCGCCTGTTCGCCGGAATCGAGTCCGAGCGGTTCTACTTCGTGCACTCCTACGCCGCCCGGCGCCTCGACCTCGAGGACGCGCAGGTGACCTGGGCCGAGCACGGCGAGCCGTTCGTCGCTGCCGTCGAACAGGGTGCGCTGTCCGCCACACAGTTCCATCCGGAGAAGTCCGGTGACGCCGGCGCGGTCCTGCTCAGGAACTGGTTGCAGACGCTGTAGCCGCTATCGGCGCTCGCTGTAGACCGGATCGGGGACGAAGGCGCCCGTGAGGTCGCCGTGGCCGTTCGACGTGCCGTGGTAGGCGTCAGAACTCATCCCGTCAGAAGTCCTGCCGTCCGGGGTCATCGCCTCCGGCGCGAGGCCGTCCTCGACGTAGCGGTGCCGGCTGCCGATCGGCACCACCAGCGGGCTGCCGGACACCGGGTCGGGGATGACGCGGGCCTCGAGACCGAACACCTCGGACAGCATCGCCTCGGTCAGCACCTGCTTCGGCGGACCGGAGGCGACGATCTTGCCGTCCTTCATCGCGATCAGGTGGTCGGCGTAGCGGGCCGCGAGGTTGAGGTCGTGCAGCACCATCAGCACGGTCCGGTTGGCCTCGCGGTTGAGCCGCTCGACCAGGTCGAGCACGTCGACCTGGTGGGCCAGGTCGAGGAAGGTGGTCGGCTCGTCCAGCAGCAGCAGGTCCGTGCCCTGGGCGAGGGCCATCGAGATCCAGGCGCGCTGGCGCTGACCACCGGAGAGGGTGTCGACGGCCCGTTCGGCGAGGTCGAGGATGCCCGTCCACTGCAAGGCGGCGGACACCGACTCCTCGTCGTCCGAGGACCATTGGCGGTACCAGGCCTGGTGCGGATGCCGGCCGCGGGCGACCAGGTCGGCGACGGTGAGTCCCTCCGGGGCGATCGGCGCCTGCGGGAGCACGCCGAGGGTGCGGGCCACCTCCTTGGTCGGCATCTTGTCGATGCGCTTGCCGTCCAGGATCACCTGGCCGGTTCGGGTCGGCATCAACCGGGCCAGGGCCCGCAGCACGGTGGACTTGCCGCACCCGTTGGGCCCGATCACCGCGGTGATCGCGCCGTGCATCAGGTGCAGGTCCAGGTTCTCGACGACGACCTCGTCGCCGTACCCGAGCCGGATGCCCTCGGCGCGCAGCCGCGACTCGGCCGGCGGCCCGTCCGGCAGGGTGGAGGGCAGGGTTGGAATGGGCGGAACCACGGGCGGGGTCACAGCCGCTCCCTTCGGGTGTTCTTGGCGAGCAGGTACAACAGGAAGGGCGCACCGATCGCCGAGGTGACAATGCCCACCGGGAGTTCGAGGTCGCCGAGCATCGTGCGGGCCACCACGTCGGAGGCCACCACCAGCGCGGCGCCGAAGGTGGCGGAGGCGAGCAACGGCGGCCGGGAGCCGCCCGTGACCCGGATCGCGGCCTGGGGGGCGACGAAGGCGACGAAGCCGATCGGCCCGGCGCACGCGGTCGCGATGGCGGCCAGCGCCACTGCGCAGAGCAGCAGGGCCGTCCGTGCCCAGTTCAGCCGGATACCCAGGCCGCGGACGGTGTCGTCGCTGTACTGCAGGGCACCCAGCACGAACACGAGGATCAGCGTGATCGGCACCAGGATCGCCAGCGCCAGGGCGACCGGGCGGACGTGCTCCCAGCCGCGGCCGTTCAGGCTGCCGGTGAGCCAGACCTGGGCCCGGGCCGCCTCCTCGATCCGCGCCTTGATCAGCAGGTAGTTGACCAGGCTCAGCAGGACCGCGTTGACGCCGATGCCGACGAGGACGAGGCGGTACCCGTCGATGCCGCGGCGATAGGCGAGCAGATAGATGATGACCGCGGTCGCCAGCCCACCGCCGAGCGCGGCCAGCGGCAGCCCGACCTGCGTCCCGAGCGAACCGATCACCCCGCCGGTCCCGCCGAGCAGGATCACGGCGACGGCGGCGGCGCTGGCGCCCGCGGTGACGCCGAGGATGTCCGGCGTGGCCAGGGCGTTGCGGGCGATCGAGGCGGTGACGGCGCCGGACAGGCCCAGGGCCGCGCCGACCAGAACCCCGGTGAGGGCCCGGGGCAGGCGCAGGTCGATCACGATAAAGCGCTGCTGCTCGTCCCCACCGCCGGCCAGCACCTGCAGCACGTCGATGATCGAGATCGGGTAGTCCCCGCGCCCGATGTCGGCGGCAAGCGCGAAGAGCGCGAGCACCGCGCCGAGCAGCGCGACGATCAGGAAACGCGGGCGCCACACGCCGGACAGAGCCGGGCCCAGCCGGAACGGTGTGCGGCCCGGGACCGGTGGCCCGGACGGGGTCGCGGCGGGTTCGGTGGCCGAGGTCGTCACAGTGAGGCCAATCGACGCTTGCGGACCAGCCAGATGAAGAACGGCGCCCCGACCAGCGCCATGATGATGCCGACCTGCATCTCACCCGGCCGGACCACGACGCGGCCGATGGTGTCGGTGGCCAGCACCAGGGCACCGCCGAGCAGCGCGGAACACGGCAGCAGCCACCGGTAGTCCGGGCCCGTGAAGATGCGGGCGACGTGGGGGACCACCAGTCCGACGAAGCCGATCGGCCCGCACGCCGCCACTGCTCCGCCGGTCAGCAGGGTGATCGCGCCGATCCCGATGATGCGGGTCTTGATCACCGACTGACCCAGGCTGCGGGCGACGTCCTCGCCGAGGGAGAGCAGGTTCAGCGAGGGCGCGTTGTAGAGCGCGAGCAGCAGACCGAGGGCGAGGAACGGGGCGACTTCCCAGATCACCTGGGTGGGCCGGCCGGTCAGCGCGCCGACCGACCAGAACCGGTACACGTCCAGGGTCTGACGGTCCATCAGAATCAGGGCCGAGGTGAACGAGCCCAGGAGCGCGGAGAGCGCAGCGCCGGCCAGTGCCAGGGTCACCGGGGTGGCGGCGCCTCCACCCATCGAGCCGAGGACGAACACGATGACGCTGGCGAGCAGCGCCCCGGCGAAGGCGAACCAGACGAAGCCGAGGGTGTCGGTGACGCCGAAGGAGTAGATGGCCACCACCACGGCGAAGGCGGCCCCAGCCTCGACGCCGAGCAGCCCGGGGTCAGCCAGGGGATTGCGGGTGTGGCCCTGCATGAGCGCACCGGCAATGCCCAGGGCCGCCCCGACCAGCAGGCCGAGGATGGTTCGGGGCACCCGCAGCGAGCGGATGATGACGTCGTTCTCGCTGTCCTCGGGGCTGACCAGACCGGCCCACACGTCGTTGATTGCGATCGGCTTCGCGCCGATCGCGATCGAGAGCACCACGCACAGCAGGACCAGGGCGAACAGACCGACGACGATCATGGGCCGGCGGCGCTTGCTCCTCGGGACGGCGGGCTCCGGCGCCGCTACGGCGCTCTCACCTGGCCGTTCGTCCGTCATCGCCATGGGCGTGGTCGACCCCTCCGGGCGTACCCGAGCCTGATTTACGTTCGGGTTAGCATAGCCTCAGTTAGGTAAGGCTAGCCTGCGGCGGGGGCAATCCCGGGCGGAAGTTGACGATCGCGCCGGTCACCGTGGCGGTCGGTCGACCAAGCCGACCACAAGCGGGCGTAGTGCCCGTCCGCCGCGACGAGTTCGTCATGGCTGCCGACCTCGACCACCCGCCCGGCCTCCAGCACCACGATCCGGTCGGCGGCCCTGGCCTGGGTGAGCCGGTGCGCGACGACCAGCGCGGTCCGGCCGGCCATCGCCTTACCGGCCGCGGCCTCCAGCATCCGCGCACCGGCGCTGCCCGCCTCCGCGGTCGCCTCGTCGAGGATGGCGACCGGCGGGTCCACCAGCAGCAGGCGGGCCAGTGCCAGCTGCTGGGCCTGCGCCACGGTCAGCTGGTGACCGCCGTCGCCCACCTGGGTCTCCAGGCCCTCGCGGCAGGAGTGCGACCCACTCCTCGGCCCCGACGGCGTGCAGGGCGCCGGCGAGGTCCGCCTCGGTCGCCTCCGGCCGGGCCAGGCGGAGGTCGGCGGCCAGGGGCCCGGCGAAGACGTGCACCTCCTGGGTGATCAGCGCGACGGTGCTGCGCACGCCGGCCGGGCCCAGGTCCGCGCTGTCCCGCCCGTCGAGGCGGATCCGGCCGCGGGTGGGCCGGTGCACCCCGGCGACCAGCTTGGCCAGGGTGGTCTTGCCGGCCCCGCTGGTCCCCACGATGGCCACCCGTTCGCCGGCGGCGAGGCTCAGGTCGACGCCGTCCAGGACGTCGTGGCCCGGTACGTAGGCGTGCCCGACCCCGTCGATCTCGACCGACGCGGGGTGCGCCGCGGCGACGGCGTTCTGCGGAGCCGGTTCGGCGGGAATGTCGATCACGCCGACCAGCCGGGCCAGGCTCGCGGCCGCCGCCTGTGCGGCGTCGATCGAGGCGAGCGCGGTGTTGATCGGGTTGAACAGGTTCGCGAAGTACAGCGCCGCGGCACTGGCCGCCCCGACGGTGACCTCGCCGTTGTCGACCAGGAGGTAGCCGGTCATGAGGACCATGGACAGGCCGATGAGCTCGGCCAGGTTCAGCCGGGCGAAGAAGCGGGTCTGCAGCCGGACCGCCTGCAAGGTCAGCGACACCGAGTGTCCGGACCGTGCGGTGACCTTGGCCAGGTGGGCGCGCCGCAGGCCGAAAGCCCGGACGGTGGCCGCGCCGGAAATGCTGTCGAGCAGTTCCTGCTGCAGGTCGCCGACGGCCGCGCGTTGCTTCGCGTACAGCGGCGGCGCGTTGCGCAGGTACCAGCGCACGGTGGTGAACTGCACCGGGGCCGCGCAGAGCGCAGCGAGCGCGAACCGCCAGTCCAGGTAGGCGAGGCCGACCACGGTCAGCCCGATCGTCAGCGCCGCCCGGGAGAAGGCCGGCAGCGCTTCCCGGATGCCCTGGCTGATCTCCGTGACGTCGTTGGTGACGCGCGAGGTCAGGTCGCCGGAGCCGGCCGCCTCGACCTGCTCCAGCGGGAGGTCCAGGGCCCGCTCCACGAACTGCTCGCGCAACCGGGCCAGGATCTGCTCGCCGAGCCGGGCGATGAGGACGACGCTGACCATCGACAGCGCGGCGTAGGCGATCGCGATGACGACGAGCACGGTGATCGGCGTGGTCAGATCCGAGGCAGGCCGGTCCTCGACGACCTGGTCGACGATCTTGCCGAGCACCGGTGCGGTCACCAGGAAGACCGCGGTCGCGAGGACGGTGGTCAGCAGCGCCGCGAGGGCCAGCACCGTGTGCGGGGCGCCCAGGCGGCGCACAGCGGCCCAGGTCTCGGCGCCGGTGGCGACCGGCAGCCGGGTGCCCGGCTCGGTGTGCGGGGTACTCATCGCAGCACCAGCTCGCGGTAGTCGGCCGAGGTCGCGACCAGGTCGGTGTGGGTGCCGGCCTCGTCGACCCGGCCACCGCGGACCAGGACGACCCGGTCCGTCACCGCCAGAAGGGCCGGACTGGTGGTGACGAGCACGGTCGTGCGGCCGCGGCGCAGGTCGCGGATCCCGGTGGCCAGGCGGGCCTCGGTCGCGGCGTCGACCGCGGTGGTCGGGTCGTGCAGCACCAGCACCGGGGAGTCCGCCGCGAGCGCTCGCGCCAGGGCGACGCGTTGCCGTTGCCCGCCCGACAGACCCCGTCCACGCTCGCCCACCTTCGTCGCGACGCCGTCCGGGAGCGCCTCGGCCACCTCGTCGGCGCCGCCGGCGGTCAGGGCCGGCGCCACCCCGGCGGGCTCGCGCTGCGCGTCGTCCCCACGACCGTCGAGGACGTTGTCCAGCAGGCTGCCCTCGAACAGATGGGCGTCGTGGGCCGCGACCACCAGCGTCCGGCGCAGGCGTCCGGGCTCGAGGTCGGCCAGCGGACGGCCGTCCAGCTGGATCGCCCCCGCCTCCGGGTCGATCTCGCGGGCGAGACACCGCAGCAGCGCCCGGGCGTCCGCCGGATCGGCTGCGATCCCGACCGTCTCGCCGGCGCCGATTCTCAGGTCGAGCCCGGTCAACGGGCCGCTGTGCACGCCCGCCAGGTGCAGGTCGCCCCGCACCGGTTCCGCCGGCGCTGCGTCGCCGCCGGCGATCGCGGGTTCCGCGCTGAGCACCTCAGCGATCCGGTTGGCCGAGGCGCGGCCCGCGGCGAGCTCCGCGCCCACCCACGACATGGCCGTCATGGGCCCGATCAGGAACTGCGCGAGGCCGACGGCCGCGACGAGTTCCCCGACGCTGATCTTGTCCCGCGCCGCGAGCTGACCGCCGAGGAGCGCCACCCCGGCCAGGAAGAGCCCGGTCATCGCGATCGTCGCGGCCCTGTAGGCCGCGTCCGCGCGGGCCGCGCGCAGGCTGGCCGTGAGCGAGTCCTGGCTGACCTGGCGGTACCGGGACACCGCGGCCGGCTCGGCCCCGATCCCCTTGAGCACCCGGAGGCCGGCCACCAGGTCGGCGGCGACACCGAAGGACGCGGCGGCCCGCTCCTGCTGCTCACCGCTGCGAGCTTCCAGCGGCTTGCCCAGCAGGTTGACCAGCCAGAGCAGCGGGGGAGCGGCGAGCAGGACGACCAGGCCCAGGGGAACCGAGAGCCGGAGCAGGGCGACGCCCCCCACCAGCAACCCGGCCAGGGCGGCGATACCGGCGGGGATCGCGAACGCGAGGAAACCGACCTTGGCGGTGTCCGAGGTGGCCAGGCCGGCCAGTGCCCCGGGCAGGCGTCCGGTCTCGGCGCCGCCGCGGTCGTCGAGCACGCGTTCCGCGAGCCGGAGCCGCAGGTCGTGCGCGACTCCCTCCGACGCCCGCTCGGCGCAGCGGGCGCCGAGCCGGTACCCGAAGGAGAGGAAGGCGAAGACGCCGGCCAGCACGACGAGCCAGGTGATCAGGGCGGACCGGTCTCCGGTGGTCACCGCCTCGTCGATGATCACGCCGATCATCACCGGAACGAGAGCCTCGCCCGATTGGTGGCAGATGAACAGTGCGCCGGCCCCGCCGACCCACTTGCGCTGCCGGCCCATCGCGCCGCGCAGCACGGTGCGGCCGTCGGTCGCCGTCATCGCGCCCGCCCCCGCTCGCTCGCCGACCCGCTCCGTCCGGGCCCCAGGTTAGGGTTCCCTGACCGGGGGGTCGTCCACCGGCCGCCATGCGCAGGACACCGAATGGCGACCTCGGAGCCGTAGGGCGGACGCGACGATGGCGAAGGAACGGGCCGCCCGCCGGGCCGAGCGCGAGCGTGCGGCCGCCGCACGGGCCGAGCAGCGCGCGGCCGAGGCCGCGAAGAACAGCCGCCGTCGCGCACGGGCCGCGAGCTGGGCGCGGTTGCGGCCGCGCCGTCGCCCGGCTACCGGGGTCCTGGCGCACAAGCGCCGGATGCAGAACCGTCTGGTGTTCGGCCTTGCCGCCGTGGTTCAGCTCTTCGGCTGGCTCGCGTTCGGCTCGGTCCGCGCCAGCCTGTTGCTGCTGGTGCTGACCGCGTTCGCGCTGCCGGTCGTGCTGACGCTTGCGTTCGACCGCCGGGCCTGAAGGGCCTCAGCCGACGGGGCGGGTCGGAGCTCCCGGCACGAAGGCATCGACCGAGGCCCGCGCGTACTCGGTGTACGGGTAGAGCGCGTTGTCGCAGTGCGGCATGCACGTCACCGGCTGGGCCGGCGCGGCGGCCGCGGAGGTCCCCGGCGGGGCCGGGATCAGCACCAGCGCTGCCGCGGCGAATGCGGTCGCAGGCAGCGCGGAACGAAGTGCTGAGGCGATGCGGGACCTGTCCATGACGACCTCCGAATGACCTGACCAACGGTTCGCGGAGGCCGCAGCCCCCCTCGTGCGTGCACGTCGTCGTGCCGCGGGGTTAAGGGGGGCCCCCATGCCGGCGCCCGGAGGCGTCGACAGCTCCGACGGTAGTGGCGCCCCGGGTCGACGGGCTGTCAGTTGCGCCACACGGGTCATGTGGTCCGTCCCACACGACCGGGCGGAGGAATCGCCGCCGAATCGGCGGGTATTAACCGCCACATGCGCACCTGGGTGGGGATGGTGGTGGCGGGGCTCCTGATGCTGACCGGCTGTGGCGATTCCGCCGGCGACCGGGCGCAGGACGCGCCCCCCGCGGCGACCGACATCGCGGTGACCCCGGCGGACGGCACCCGCGACGTCGCACCGGACACCAAGGTGACCGTCCGCGGAACCGGCGGAGCGCTGACCGAGGTACGGGTCACCGACGGCAAGGGCCGCGAACTGGAGGGTGTCTACAGTCCGGACCGCGCCACGTGGACGGCGACGGTGCCGCTCAAGGTCGGGACGCGGTACGGGGTGCACGCCTGGAGCGACGGACCGGACGGCCAGCAGGTGGAGAAGACGGCCTCGTTCGCCACCAAGGATGTCGCCCGGTCCGGCACGCTTGAGATCGCGAGCGTGCTGCCCGAGGACGGGGACAGGGTTGGCGTCGCCCACCCGCTCCAGGTGACGTTCAACCAGCCGGTGACCGACCGCGCGACGGTCCAGAAGGCGCTGTTGGTCAGGACGACCCCGCCGGTGGAGGGCGCCTGGTACTGGATCGACGACGTCACCGCGGACTACCGACCGCAGGCGTTCTGGCCGGCGAGCACCACCGTCAAGTTGCGCGCGAAGCTGGCCGGCATCGACACCGGCGACGGGGTGATCGGTGGGAAGAACCTCGATTCGGCCTTCACCGTCGACCGGGCGCAGGTGATCCAGGTCGATGTAAACAAGCACCGCCTCCAGGTACTGCAGGGCACGACCGTGCTCAAGACCTTCGACGTCTCCACCGGCAAGAAGAACTGGGAGACGCGCAACGGCACGAAGATCGTGATGGCCAAGGAAGGCCAGCACACCTGGACCAACGAGGCGATCGACGCGAAGAAGGACTACACGTACAAGTCCAAGTACGCGATGCGGATCACTAACAGCGGCGAGTTCCTGCACGACGCCCCGTGGAACGCCGGCAACATCGGCGAGACCAACACCTCCCACGGCTGCGTCGGCCTGCTCCCCAAGGACATGAAGTGGCTGTACCAGCACACGATGGTGGGTGACCCGGTCGTGGTGGTCGGGTCACCGAAGCCGTTCGGGGATCTGACCAACCGGATCGCGGACTGGAACATCCCATGGGAGCAGTGGAAGGCGGGCAACGCCGCGGCCTGACGCGGGCGTGAGCCGGGCCACACGCGGCGGCTGACTACGCTCGCGGCATGCCGAACCGCCTCGAACTGCTCCCCGCCGTCGACGTCGCCGACGGTCAGGCCGTCCGGCTGGTCCAGGGCGAGGCCGGCTCCGAGACGCACTACGGCGACCCGCTGGCCGCGGCCATGGCCTGGCAGTCGGCCGGCGCCGAGTGGATCCACCTGGTCGACCTGGACGCGGCCTTCGGGCGCGGCTCCAACCGCGACCTGCTCCACGAGGTCGTCGCGAAGCTCGACGTGAAGGTCGAGATGAGCGGCGGCATCCGCGACGACGCCTCGCTCGAGGCCGCGATGGCCACCGGGTGCGCGCGGGTCAACATCGGCACCGCCGCCCTGGAGAACCCCGACTGGTGCGCCTCCGCGATCGCGCGCTGGGGGGACCGCGTCGCGGTCGGGCTCGACGTGCGCGGCACCACGCTGGCCGCCCGCGGCTGGACCAAGGAGGGCGGCGACATCTGGGAGGTCCTCGCCCGGCTCGACTCCGAGGGCTGCGCCCGCTACGTCGTCACCGACGTCACCAAGGACGGCACGCTGAAGGGCCCGAACCTGGAGCTGCTGCGCGAGGTCTGCGCCCGCACCGACAAGCCGGTCGTCGCCTCCGGTGGCGTGTCCAGCCTGGACGACCTGCGCGCGATCGCGTCGCTGGTCCGACTGGGCGTCGAGGGCGCGATCGTCGGCAAGGCGCTCTACGCCGGCGCGTTCACCCTCGAAGAGGCGCTCGCCGCCGATCGCCGCGCTACGATCTGATCGGACCGTCAGTGACGGTCGCGGTCCGCGTCATCCCCTGCCTGGACGTCGACGCCGGCCGGGTGGTCAAGGGCGTCAACTTCCAGAACCTGCGCGACGCCGGCGACCCGGTGGAGCTGGCCAAGCAATACGACGCCGACGGCGCGGACGAGCTCACCTTCCTCGACATCACCGCCTCCTCGGGCGACCGGGCGACCACGTACGAGGTGGTGTCCCGCACGGCCGAGCAGGTCTTCATCCCGCTGACGGTCGGCGGCGGCGTGCGCACCGCGCAGGACGTCGACAAGCTGCTGCGCGCGGGCGCGGACAAGATCGGGGTGAACACCGCGGCGATCGCCCGCCCGGAGCTGATCGCCGAGATCGCCGACCGGTTCGGCAACCAGGTGCTGGTGCTCTCCATCGACGCCCGGCGCTGCCTGCCCGGCGAGGAGCGCACCCCGTCGGGCTTCGAGGTCACCACCCACGGCGGGCGCAAGGGCACCGGGATCGACGCGGTCGAGTGGTGCCGGCGCGGCTGCGAACTCGGCGCCGGGGAGATCCTGCTGAACTCGATGGACGCCGACGGGACCAAGGACGGCTACGACCTGGAGATGCTGCGCCAGGTCCGCGAGGTGGTCACGGTGCCGGTGATCGCCAGCGGCGGAGCGGGCAAGCTCGCCGACTTCGCCCCCGCCGTCGCCGTCGGAGCCGACGCCGTGCTCGCGGCCAGCGTCTTCCACTTCGGCGACCTGCGGATCGGCCAGGTCAAGGACGCCCTGCGCGCGGCAGGGCACCCCGTGCGCTAACTCTGCCGATAGTGGAGTTGAGCACCGTTCTGGAGCTTGAAACCGGTGTCCAACTGCACTATCGGCGCACTTGGAGCACGCCGCTCAGAAGGTGCGCTCGCCGTTCTTGGCGATGCCGAGGCGGGGGAACTGGTCGGCGATCTCGGCGGCCAGCTCCAGGTACGCCTGGTAGGCGCCCTTGCTCATCAGGTTGAGGTCGATCTGGCCGCCCTCGGCCAGGTGCGGGTCGTAGGGCACCGCGACCACGGCCCGGGTCCGCCGGGCGAAGTGGCTGATGATCTCGTCCAGGTGCACGGCGGCGGCCTGCGGGCGCACCGAGGTGATGACGGTGACGGACTCGCGCGCGAGGTCGCCGTAGTTGTGCGCCTCCAGCCAGTCCAGCGTCGCGCTCGCGCTGCGGGCGCCGTCCAGGCTCGCCGAGGAGACGATCACGACCTGGTCGGCCTTGGCGAGCACCCCGACCATCGCGGAGTGCAGCAGACCGGTGCCGCAGTCGGTGAGGATCAGGTTGTAGAACTTCTCGAGGATGTCGCTGATGATCCGGTAGTCGTTCTCCGAGAAGGCCAGCGAGGCCAGCGGGTCGGACTCCGAGACGAGCACCTCGAGACGCGACTCGGCCTGCGCGGTGAACTCGCGCACCGCGGAGTACCGGTCCAGCTGCTGGGCACGGGAGACGAAGTCGCGCACCGTGGTCTTGGCCAGGCCGGGCACGATCTTGTCGCCGAGCGTGCCGCGGTCGGGGTTCGCGTCGATCGCGATCACGCGGTCGCCGCGCAGTGAGGCGAACATCGAGCCCAGCGCCGCGGCCGAGGTGGTCTTGCCGACGCCGCCCTTGAGGCTGATCACGGCGAGGCGGTGGCAGCCGGGGATCTCGGTGCGCACCCGGTCCTCGAACTCGACGTTCTTGAGTTCCTTGGACGACGGGCCGAGGTTGATGCCGGTCGTGGCCATCAGGCCCTTGCGCCAGCCCTTGCTCGGCGGGCGCTTGCGTGCCTTGAGCACGTTGTCCGCGGTGAGGCTCTCGGCCGAGAGCTTCTCCGTGCTCACCGGGAGGTTCCTCTTCACCGGCGGCCGGGCCGGGGCCGGCTGCGGGCGCTTGGGCTGATGCGTGGGCAGTTCGATGTCACCGGTCGCCTGCTTCGCGTCGTAGTCCTTGAACGGCTCGCCGGACGGTTCCGCGCTGCGGCCGGGCCGCGCCGGGCGGGCGCCCTTGATCGGGGCCGACGGCAGGGCGGTCTGGGTTCCTGCGGCCGGGCCACCGGCCTGGGCGGGCGGAGCCGGCCTGCGGCCGCGCGGGGAGGCCTGCGCCGGCGGCGGGCCGGCCTGCGCGGGCGGGGTCACCGGTGAGTTGCTGCGGTGGCGCCTGGTTGGGCAGCCCGGACCCGGGCGCCGGGAAGCCCTCGAACTTGCGGGTGGGCGGGTCGACCCCACCGGCGCCCAGCGAACCGGGCGGGAACGGGGACTCGCTCGGATCGCCCGGGCGCAGGGCGTCGTAGTCCAGGTTCAGGGCGGCCGCGCGGCGGCGCAGCTCAGCGCTGCTCGGCAGGTTGGTGGCGTCCGGCGCCGGGTCCTTGTACTCCTCGGGCGAGAGCCCGAGCTGGTCGTAGATCCAGGTGTTGTCGTTGGGGTCGCGCTCGCCGGCGTGCTTGGCGGGGTCGGTGGTGGTGGCGGCGCCCGCGGTCGGGTTGCCGCCGGCCGGGGTCGCCGGACCGGTGCTGGGGCCGTTCGGACCGGCAGGCTTGGCCCCGGACGCGTCGCGCCGGAACCGGGCGCGACGTTCCCCTTCGTCGCTCCCTCGGCCTTCGCCGTGTTGTCGCCCGGCGTGGTCATTACGGCACCGCCCTCCGTGGGATCGTCCCCACCCCTGCTTCGCGCCCGGTCACTGTGCGCGACCCAACCGGAAGCATGATCCCACGCAAAGTCCCACTCTGTGGGCGGCTCTAGGCGATGCCGGGCCATCATTCGCGCGCCTCTGCGGGGGGATCGGGGCGGATTGCGTGGGCTTGCGCAGGGGATCGGGCCGTCGCAACCGGCCACCGGATCGGACTCACTGTGACATCTCGGACACCCCTTGTTGGCCTAAGCGAGGCCGGTGTGTCCGGCCAGGCACAATTCGGTCCTATGTCCCCCGATCGGACGGACCCGGTGTCCGGACTCGACCCCGCCGTCGCCGCGCTGCTGCGCCGCGACGCCAACGGCCTGTTCCCGGCGGTGGCCCAGCAGTGGGACACCGGCGAGGTGCTGATGGTCGGCTGGATGGACGACGAGGCGCTGCACCGCACCCTGACCACGGGCCGGGTGACCTACTTCAGCCGCAGCCGCCAGGAGTACTGGGCCAAGGGCGAGACCTCGGGGCACCGGCAGTGGGTGCACTCGGTCGCCCTGGACTGCGACGGGGACACCCTGCTGATCCGCGTCGACCAGGAGGGCCCGGCCTGCCACACCGGCACCCGGTCCTGCTTCGACGACTCCCGCTCCCTGGCCGCGGTCACGATCCCGGTCGACCAGCGCCCCGCGGTGGCGCCATGACCGGCCCGATGACCGGCACCATGACCGGCGAGATCGTCCCGGATCTGGAGACCTTCCGCGCGCTGGCGGCCGATCGCAAGGTCATCCCGGTCTCCCGCCGCCTGCTCGCCGACGGCGAGACCCCGGTCGGGCTCTACCGCAAGCTCGCGGCCGAGCGGCCCGGCACCTTCCTGCTGGAGTCCGCCGAGCACGGCCGGGTCTGGGGGCGCTACTCCTTCGTCGGCGCGGCGGCCCCGGCGATGCTCACCGAGGCGGACGGGGCGGCCCGCTGGGTGGGCGCCCCGCCGGCCGGCGTGCCCACCGAGGGAGACCCGCTGGCGGTGCTGCGCGGCACCGTCGAGGCGCTGCGCACCCGCCCCACCGACCTTCCCGGCCTGCCCCCGCTGACCGGCGGCCTGGTCGGCTACATCGGCTACGACGCGGTGCGCCGGCTGGAGCGGCTGCCCGAGAAGGCCGTCGACGACCTGCACCTGCCCGAGCTCGGCATGCTGCTCGCCACCGACCTCGCGGTGCTCGACCACGAGGACGGCTCCGTCGTCCTGATCGCCAACGCGGTCAACTGGGACGGCAGCGACGCCGGCGTCGACGCCGCCTACGAGTCCGCGTGCGCGCGGCTGACCGCGATGACCGCCGACCTGGCCCGCCCGGTCGGCTCCAGCGCCGCGCACCTCGACTGGGACGGCACCGTCGACTACTCCTCGAACACCACCCGCGAGGACTACATGGCCGCGGTCGCGAGCGCGGTCGAGGAGATCCACGCCGGCGAGGCGTTCCAGATCGTGGTCAGCCAGCGGTTCTCGATGCCGACCACGGCCAGCGCGCTGGACATCTACCGGGTGCTGCGCCTGACGAACCCGAGCCCGTACCTGTACCTGCTGCGTTTCCCGGGCCCGGACGGCGGGCTCGAGGCGGCTTCGACGTCGTCGGGTCCAGTCCCGAGGCGCTGGTCAAGGTGCACGAGGGCCGGGCGATGATGCACCCGATCGCGGGCAGCCGCCCGCGCGGTGCGACCCCGGAGCACGACGTCGAGCTCGGGGTGGAGTTGCTCGCCGATCCGAAGGAGCGCTCCGAGCACCTGATGCTGGTGGACCTCGGCCGCAACGACCTGGGCCGGGTGTGCGCGCCGGGCAGCGTCGAGGTCGTCGACTTCATGTCGGTCGAGCGCTACTCCCACATCATGCACATCGTCTCCACGGTGGTCGGGCGGCCGAGCCCGGGACAGACCGCCTTCGACGTGCTCGCCGCCTGCTTCCCCGCGGGCACGCTGTCGGGGGCGCCGAAGCCGCGGGCGATGGAGATCATCGAGGAGCTCGAACCGACCCGCCGGGCGCTCTACGGCGGCGTGGTCGGCTACCTCGACTTCGCCGGGGAGCTGGACACCGCGATCGCGATCCGCACCGCGCTGCTGCGCGACGGCGTCGCCTACGTGCAGGCCGGCGCAGGCATCGTCGCCGACTCCGACCCGGCGACCGAGGACGAGGAGTGCCGGAACAAGGCGGCCGCCGTGCTGCGGGCGATCGCGGCCGCGGAGTCGTTGCGGCCGGTCACATGAGCGGCGCCTGTGCCAGTGCCGATGAGGAGCGCGCGCAAGGAAGCCGGCCTCGCGCTGCTCGGCTGCGTCCTGGGCGCCGTGGTGACGCTGTTCGCCGCCTCCCGGCCATGGGTCGACGGGACAGGCGGAGCAGGGACCGTTGCGACGGTCGCTGGAGGTCAGCGGCGGGTCGCTGGCCCCGGTCGTCCCGGCCCTGGGCCTGGCCGCGCTGGCCGGCGTGGTGGCCGTGCTGGCGACCCGCGGCCTGGCCCGCCGGCTGGTCGGCTTCGCCGTTGCTGGCCTGCGGGATCGGCATCGTGGTGGCCGCGGCCCTGAACCTGAATCCGGACGACGCGACGCTGGCCGGCCGGGCCGGTGACGCGCTGGGAACGGCGACCGCGACCGCGAATGCCGGCGGCACCGCCTGGCCCTTGCTGGCCGTGCTGGGCGGCCTGATGATCATCGGCGCGGGCGGCGCGGCCGCCTCGCACGGGCCGTTGTGGCCGGCGATGTCGGAGCGCTACGAGAAGCCGTCGCGGCTCCCGCCGAACCGCAGGGCCGGGAGCGCACCACCGAGGGCGACGGCGCGCTCGAGCAGTGGCGCGCCATCGACCGCGGCGAGGACCCGACCGTCCGCTGAGCGGGGCTCGCCAGGCCGCGGTTCGACCGCGGCATCCCTTGCGGCACGGGCGCTGTCAGGAGCACGCAGTAACCGGGACTACCATCGGGCGATCGTCGGCGCGGACGTTCGCAGGTGCCGGCGGCCAGTCCAGAGGGACTGCCCGACTGATGATGGGAATCGCCCTGGTGTCCGTGCTCGACGAGATCCTCGGCGGTGTCCGCGAGGATCTGGCGCAGCGCCAGGAGAGCGTCCCGCTGGACGCGCTGAAGGAACGCGCGGCCCGGATGGCGCCCGCCGCGGGACGCCCTCGCGGCCCTGCGCGTGCCCGGCGTCGGCGTCATCGCCGAGGTGAAGCGCTCCAGCCCGTCCAAGGGCGCGCTCGCCGCGATCGCGGACCCGGCGCGGCTGGCCGCGGACTACGAGGCCGGCGGCGCGTCCGTCATCAGCGTGCTCACCGAGGAGCGCCGCTTCGGCGGCTAGCTCGCCGACCTGGGCGCGGTGCGCGCGCAGGTCGACGTGCCGGTCCTGCGCAAGGACTTCGTCGTCTCCAGCTACCAGCTCTGGGAGGCCCGGGCGCACGGCGCCGACCTCGTGCTGCTGATCGTCGCCGCGCTCGAGCAGAACGCGCTGGTCTGCCTGATCGAGCGCACCGAGTCGCTCGGGCATGACCGCCCTGGTCGAGGTGCACACCGAGGAGGAGGCCGACCGCGCGGTCGACGCCGGCGCGAAGGTCATCGGCGTCAACGCCCGCAACCTCAAGACCCTCGAGGTCGACCGGGACACCTTCGACCGGATCGCCCCGCTGATCCCCGACGACGTCGTGAAGATCGCCGAGTCCGGCGTGCGCGGCCCGCACGACCTGATCGCGTACGGCCGGCAGGGCGCGGACGCCGTGCTGGTCGGCGAGAGCCTGGTCACCGGTCAGGACCCGCGCGCCGCGGTGCGCGACCTGGTCGCCGCCGGCGCGCACCCGGCGCTGCAAGAAGGACCGGCACTGTGGCTGACGGCACCGTGGCCGACGGTTCGCCCGTCGTCAGCCGGTGCGGACGGACACTTCGGCCAGTACGGCGGACGGTTCGTCCCCGAGGCGCTGATCGCCGCGCTCGACGAGCTCACCGACGAGTTCAACGCGGCGCAGGCCGACCCCGACTTCCGCGCCGAGCTCGGGCCTGCTCGGCACCTACACCGGCCGGCCGTCCCCGCTCACCGACGTGCCGCGCTTCGCCGAGCACGCCGGCGGCGCGCGGGTCCTGCTCAAGCGCGAGGACCTCAACCACACCGGCTCGCACAAGATCAACAACGTGCTCGGCCAGGCGCTGCTCACCAAGCGGATGGGCAAGACCCGCGTCATCGCCGAGACCGGCGCCGGCCAGCACGGCGTCGCCACCGCGACCGCGTGCGCGCTGCTCGGGCCTGGAGTGCGTGGTCTACATGGGCGAGGAGGACACCCGCCGCCAGGCGCTCAACGTCGCCCGGATGAAGCTGCTCGGCGCCGAGGTCATCCCGGTCACGACCGGCAGCCGCACCCTCAAGGACGCGATCAACGAGGCGATGCGCGACTGGGTCGCCAACGTCGAGAACACGCACTACCTGCTCGGCACCGTCGCCGGCCCGCACCCGTTCCCGTACATGGTCCGCGACTTCCAGCGGGTCATCGGGGAGGAGGCCCGCGCGCAGGTGCTCGAGCTGACCGGCCGGCTGCCCGACGCGGTGTGCGCGTGCGTCGGCGGCGGCTCGAACGCGATCGGCATCTTCCACGCCTTCGTCCCGGACGCCGACGTCCAGCTGTTCGGCTTCGAGGCGGCGGGCGACGGCGTCGAGACCGGCCGGCACGCGGCCACCATCACCGGCGGCGCGCCCGGCGTGCTGCACGGCGCGCGGTCCTACCTGCTGCAGGACGACGACGGCCAGACCATCGAGAGCCACTCGATCTCGGCCGGCCTGGACTACCCGGGCGTCGGCCCCGAGCACGCCTGGCTCGCCGACACCGGCCGCGCGACCTACCACCCGGTCACCGACGCCGAGGCGATGGACGCGTTCCAGCTGCTCTGCCGCACCGAGGGCATCATCCCGGCGATCGAGAGCGCGCACGCGCTCGCCGGCGCGCTCGTCGTCGGCCGCGAGCTGCGGGCCCGGACGCGACCGTGCTGGTCAACCTGTCCGGCCGCGGCGACAAGGACGTGGACACCGCCGCCGACCTGGTTCGGGCTCGACGTGAGCGCGCTTCCGAGCTGCGCATGAGCCGCGTCGCCGAGACGTTCGCGAAGGCGGCGGCGGAGAACCGCGCGGCGCTGGTCGGCTACCTGCCGGCCGGCTTCCCGACGCGGCAGGGCAGCATCGACGCGCTGACCGCGATGGTCGACGCCGGCGTCGACGTCGTCGAGATCGGCCTGCCCTACTCCGACCCGGTGATGGACGGCCCGACGATCCAGCAGGCGGCCGACCAGGCGCTCGCGGGCGGCACCCGGATCGCCGACGTGCTGGGCACCGTCGAGGCCGTCGCCGCGACCGGTGCCGCCACCCTGGTGATGACCTACTGGAACCCGATCGAGCGGTACGGCGTGGAGCGTTTCGCCGCCGACCTCGCCGCGGCCGGGGGAGCCGGCCTGATCACCCCCGACCTGACCCCGGACGACGGCGCCGAGTGGCTGGCCGCCTCCGACGCCCACGACCTCGACCGGGTCTTCCTGGTCGCGCCGTCCTCGTCCCCGGAGCGGATCGCGATGACGGTCGCGCCTGCCGCGGCTTCGTCTACGCCACCGCGGTCATGGGCGTGACCGGTGCCCGGGCCCAGACCTCGGTGGCCGCGCCGCCGCTGGTCGCGCGGGTCCGGGAGGCGCACCGACCTGCCGGTCGGCGTCGGGCTCGGCGTCTCCACCGGCGCGCAGGCCGCCGAGGTGGCCGGCTACGCCGACGGCGTCATCGTCGGCTCGGCGTTCGTCCGCCGACTGCTCGACGCCCCGACCTCGCCGCCGGCGTCGCCGGTTGCGCAGAGCTCGCCGCGGACTTGGCGGCGCGGCGTCGCGACCGCCGCTGATCTGATGCGACCTGTCGCTACGTCAGACGCTGAGCACCTCCAGGTCGACGCCGAGCGCGGCGTAGGTGCTCAACGCGCGGCGGTCCCGGGTGATCAAGGTCAGCTTGTGTTCGGCGGCGGCCGCGCCCACAAGCGCGTCGTAGACGGATCCGCCGGCGATGCGGTGCGTCGCGAGAGCGCTGAGCAGCTCGGCCGACCGGTTCGGGGCTCAGGAAGACGGTCGCGGGAAAGTTCCGCTCGAGCAGGGTCCTGATCACCGCCGGCGTACGGCGGGCCGGGGCAGGAAGCCGACTGAGCACCGAGAAGGTCTCGAAGGCGGCGTGGCCGGACAGTCCGAGGCGCCGCCTGCCAATGGCGGCGCTGACCGCGGCGAAGTCCGGGTGATCCTTCGTGACGAGTGGAACGGCGACGCTCGTGTCGACCACGAAGGCCCGTTGCTCAGCGCTGGTCGCCATCACGCAGCGCCTGGATGAGGTCGTCGTCGATGCGCGCGCCGCTGGCTGGGATCACCAGGCGGCCGTCGACCTTTTCCAGGTCGCCGCCGGCGATCGCCTCGACCCGCAGTGCCGCGCCGTCCGCGCGCACCTCGACTTCGCCGGCCTGCAGCCCCAACTGATCACGTAGCGCCTTCGGAATGACCAGGCGCCCGGCTTTGTCGATGGTTGTCCGCATGCCATAACGATACCATTCGCCTGGCAGAGCCGGGGCGTCCCTCGGTGACGGCCGACGAGGCGACGGCGGATATGGTGCGCGCGATGGACGCCGCCACGACGATCGTCGCCTCGATTCCCAGCCCGTCGCAGGGCGTCTGGCATCTCGGCGACTTCCCGCTCCGCGGCTACGCGCTGTGCATCGTGGCCGGGATCCTGGTCGCCATCGTGATCGGCGACAAGCGCCTGATCGCCCGCGGCGGCAAGGCCGGCCAGGTCGCCGACATCGCGATGTGGACGGTGCCGATGGGCATCGTCGGCGGCCGGATCTACCACGTCATCACCACCCCGGACGACTACTTCGGCGACGGCGGCAAACCCCTCGACGCGCTGAAGATCTGGGAGGGCGGCCTCGGCATCTGGGGCGCGGTCGCGCTCGGCGCACTCGGGGCCTGGATCGGTGCACGCCAGGCCGGGCTGGCCTGGCCGCCGCTCGCGGACGCGCTGGCCCCGGGCATCGTGCTGGCGCAGGCCATCGGTCGCTGGGGCAACTGGTTCAACCAGGAGCTCTACGGCAAGCCCACCGACCTGCCGTGGGCGCTCGAGATCGACCCGGAGAACCGCCCCCGGGCCACCCCGGACGCGGCCACCTACCACCCGACATACCTGTACGAGTCGCTGTGGTGCCTGCTGGTCCTGGGCCTGCTGATCTGGGCCGACCGCCGGTTCAACCTCGGCCGCGGCCAGGTGTTCGCGCTCTACGTGGCCAGCTACTGCGTCGGCCGGTTCTGGATCGAGGCGCTGCGGGTCGACGAGGCCCACCACATCGCCGGCATGCGCCTCAACGACTGGGTCTCGATCCTGCTGCTTCATCGCCGCCGTCGCCTACCTCGTGGTCTCCCGCCGTCGCGGCGACCACCGCGAGCCGACTCCCTACCGCGTGCCTCCGGAGCCGGTCGCCGCCGAGCCGGCGCCGTCGACCGCCGAGGAGGACCGATGAGGCGCGTGGCGCTGTTCGCTGCTGTGCCTGACGCTCGCCGGATGTGGCGGAGGCGGCGGCCCGGAGGACGACGCGGCCGAGATCGAAGAGGTGGCCCGGTTCGTGGTCACCGCCCCGATGGTCGGGGTCTGCAGCACCCACCTCACCGAGGACTTCGTCGGCTCGGTGTTCGGCGACCTGGAGACCTGCGCGAGCTCCGAGAGCGCCAACGGCGCGACCGGGGCGACCATCTCCGGCATCACGATCGACGGGGACACGCGCCACCGCGGTCGGTGACCGAGCAGGGCGGCCTGGCCGACGGCGCCGCCGGTACCTGGGGCTTCGCCAGGGACGACGAGGGCTGGCGGGTCGCCGAATGGCGGATCGACTACCTGCGGTCCGTGGTCAAGGCCGAGCTCGGCCCGGCGTACCGCTCGGACGGTGCGGACGATCCGTTCGCCGACGGAGCCGCGCGGGCCTGCGTGCTGAAGAAGTTCCAGGGTCTGGCCGATCCGGAGTTCCGGGCCACCGCGTACGAGGTCCTCCGCGAGTCCGAGGCCGCCGGGACCGCCCTGCGCGCCTGGTACTACGACTGCCTCCCCGGCAGGCCAAGGACGGCGTGTCCGCCCTGCGGCGCATCTTCGAGGACGGCCTGCGCCAGGCCGAGATCCCTGCGGACGTCGTCGAGTGCACGATGCTCAAGTTGCGTGCCACGGTCTCCGACGCCGAGATCCGCAAGATGGGCAAGAGCGGCGCGGAGTCACCGCCGCCCGCCGTCCAGAAGCAGATCGAGAAGGCCACGGGCGACTGCGTCGACGCCGCGCAGGACTGACCGGGTGGCGGAGGGTTGATTCGCGATCACCCGCTGTGGATAGCGTGATCGCGACGCCGGCAACGATGGAGATCCGATGAGAGCAGCAAGGACGGTCAGCGCCACGGCGCTCGCGCTGGTGATGGCGCTGGCCGGGTGCGGCGGCGGTGGGGACGACGAGACCGACGAGACCTGACGGCCCCGCCCGCGTCGACGGCCAACGACGGCGGACCAGCGCAGCGATCACCAAGGTCGCGGTCGCAGTCGTCTCACCGACGGCAAGCGGCGCCGATCGGACCTGCCGCACCTTGCTGACCGCGAACCTCGTGAAGACGGTCTTCAAGAATCGGAAGCTGTGCGAGAAGCCGGTCTGACGACGAGGATCCGAGGACAACGCGACCGGCGCCGACGGTGTCCGGCATCGCCGTCGCAGGGCGACACCGGCGAGGCGATCGTCACCGACCAGGGCGGGTCCGCGGACGGCGCGACCGGTCGCTGGACGCTTCGTCCGCACCGGTGGGGAAGTGGCGCGTCGACACCTGGAGCGTCGACTACCTGCGGTCGGGTTACGCCACCGGTCCATGGAGCTCTACGAAGGCAGACGGACGCGTCCGACCCGTTTCACAACGCCCAGATGCGCGACTGCATCGCGCAGCAGGTCTAGACCGAGCTCGACGACGCGACGTTCACCGGCCGGCGTCTATGAGATCTTCCGGCAGACCAAGAAGGGCGAGCGGTTCCTCATCGATCTGCTGCTCGAGTGCGGCAAGACCGAGGTCTCGCCGGGCGTGTCCCTGCTCCGCACGGTCTACGAGGACGGCGTCCGGGAGTCATGACCCTGAAGCAGAAGTTCCCGGCCTCCTTCGTCGACTGCGTCCTGACCGACCTCCGTGAGCGCGGTCAGCGACGCCGAACTGCGCAAGAGCTACGACGACGAGATCGACGGCAAGGGCTCAGGATCCGGCCCTGACGGCGAAGTCCGGCAGGCAGGAGTGGAGTGTCGCGGTGCCGTGCGAGCGTCGGCTACGCGGCGGGCGTGGCCGCCCTCCTGCTGAGCGCGGCGTCTTCGTGGCCGGGTGCGACGACGGCGGTGGCGTCACCCTCCCGGCGGACCCGGGGCCGGTCGCGAGCGAGGCGGACACCCTCGCCATCACCGAGCTCGCGACCAAGGTGGTCGAGGGCAAGACCCCGGGACACATCTGCAACGTGCTCCTCGACAAGGAGCATGGTCGAGGAGTTCTACGCGACCGTGCCGGCCTGCCGGCGCCTGGTGGCCGCGCAGCCGGACGACCCCGCCGCCGTCGCCGTTGTCGACGCGGTCGACGTGGAGGGGGCCCGCGGGACGGCGACGGTCACCGCTCGGGTGGACCGGCCGACGGGGCGACCGGGACCTGGAACTTCGTCCGCACGCCCCAGGGCTGGCGGGTCGAGGGCTGGAGCGTGGACTACCTGCGCTCGATCGTGCTCGCCCTGTTCGGCCCCGCTACGACCCCGACCGGCGCCGACGATCCGCTGGGGTCGCAGAAGGTCCGGGTCTGCGTCAACGGGCAGTTCCAGGACAAGGACGACACCGAGTTCCTGGCCGCCGCGAAGACCTACCTGCGGGGCGGGAAGCAAGCCGAGAAGTTGCTCGCGGAGGCGGTCAAGGCCTGCTCGGACGGGAAAATGGCTGATGGGCGCCTGTTGAGCGTGAGGTAGGCTACATAACCGCCGCTGGGCCAGTGACGTCCCCCAAAGCAGCGTGGACGAGTTGTCCGCCCGATGACTCGATTTCTGCTCGGACCCGTGATTCAGGAGTGGCCCATGCCTGCGGGCTCCCCAACTAGTGACTGGCCAGTTCCACAAGGCCTGTACACCGGCCGCAACGAGCACGACGCCTGCGGCGTCGCGTTCGTGGCGACCATGACTGGGGTCCCCTCCTACGACATCGTCGCCAAGGCCCTGGTCGCCCTGCGCAACCTGGAGCACCGCGGCGCCGCCGGTTCCGACCCGGACTCGGGCGACGGCGCCGGCATCCTCACCCAGGTCCCGGACGCCTTCTTCCGCGCGGTCGTCGACTTCGACCTGCCCGAGGCCGGCAAGTACGCCGTCGGCATGGCGTTCCTGCCCAAGGACAAGGTCGCCCGCGCCCAGGCCGAGACCGACATCGAGGCGATGGCTCCGCAGGAGGGCCTGGTCGTGCTCGGCTGGCGCGACGTGCCCGTCACCCCGGCGCTGCTCGGTGCCGGCTCCCGCGCCACCGTCCCGGTGTTCCGGCAGCTGTTCGTCGCCTCCGCCGAGGACTGGGCGGCCGGGGCGTTCTACGCCGGCGACGACGGCCTCGGCCTGGAGCGGGCCGCGTTCGTGCTGCGCAAGCGCGCCGAGCGCGAGGCCGGGGTCTACTTCCCGAGCCTGAGCTGCCGCACCACGGTCTACAAGGGCATGCTGACGACCGGCCAGCTGGAGCCGTTCTTCCCGGACCTGTCCGACCGCCGCTTCCACACCGCGATCGCGCTCGTGCACTCCCGCTTCTCGACCAACACGTTCCCGTCCTGGGAGCTCTCGCACCCGTACCGGTACATCGCGCACAACGGCGAGATCAACACCGTCCATGGGCAACCGCAACTGGATGCGGGCCCGCGAGTCCCAGCTCGTCACCGACCTGATCCCCGGTGACCTGAACCGCATCTTCCCGATCTGCACGCCGGGCGCGAGTGACTCGGCCAGCTTCGACGAGGTGCTCGAGCTGCTGCACCTCGGTGGGCGCAGCCTGCCGCACGCGGTGCTGATGATGATCCCGGAGGCCTGGGAGAACAACCCGGACATGGATCCGGCCCGACGGGCCTTCTACGAGTTCCACTCCACGGTCATGGAGCCGTGGGACGGCCCGGCCTGTGTCTCGTTCACCGACGGCACGCTGGTCGGTGCGGTGCTCGACCGCAACGGCCTGCGCCCCTCCCGCTACTGGGTCACCGACGACGGGCTGGTCGTGCTGGCCTCCGAGGTCGGCGTGCTCGACATCGACCCGGCCACCGTGGTCCGCAAGGGCCGGCTGCAGCCCGGCCGCATGTTCCTCGTCGACACGGCGGCGCACCGCATCGTCGAGGACGAGGAGATCAAGTCGGCGCTGGCCGCCGAGCAGCCCTACGACGACTGGCTGCACGCCGGCCTGATCACCCTGGAGCAGCTGCCCGAGCGCGAGCACATCGTGCACACCCACTCCTCGGTGACGCGGCGTCAGCAGACCTTCGGGTACACCGAGGAAGAGCTGCGCATCCTGCTCGTCCCGATGGCCCGCAACGCGATGGAACCGATCGGTTCGATGGGGACGGACACGCCGATCGCGGTGCTCTCCACCCGCCCCCGGCTGCTCTTCGACTACTTCTCCCAGTTGTTCGCGCAGGTGACCAACCCGCCGCTGGACGCGATCCGCGAGGAGCTCGTCACCTCGCTGTCCACCGCGGTAGGCCCCGAGGTCAACGTGCTCACCTCGAGCCCGAGTCACTGCCGCCAGGTCGGGCTCTCGTTCCCGGTGATCGACAACGACGAGCTGGCCAAGCTCGTGCACATCAACGCCGACGGCGACAAGCCCGGCCTGAAGTCGGTGAACATCACCTGCCTGTACGAGGTCGACGGCGGCGGCGAGGCCCTCGAGGCGCGCCTGGACGAGATCTGCGCCGAGGTCTCGGCCGCGATCGCCGACGGGGCCCGCATCATCGTGCTCTCCGACCGGCACTCCGACTCCGAGAACGCCCCGATCCCGTCGCTGCTGTTCACCGGCGCGGTCCACCACCACCTGATCCGGGAGAAGACCCGCACCCAGGTCGGACTGGTCGTCGAGGCCGGCGACGTGCGCGAGGTGCACCACGTCGCGCTGCTGGTCGGCTTCGGTGCCTCCGCGGTCAACCCGTACCTGGCGATGGAGACCGTCGAGGACATCGCCAACGCCGAGGTGATGCTGACCATCGAGCCGGAGAAGGCGGTCCGCAACCTGGTCAAGGCGCTCGGCAAGGGCGTCCTGAAGGTCATGTCGAAGATGGGCGTCTCGACCGTGGCGTCCTACCACGGCGCGCAGATCTTCGAGGCGATCGGCCTGTCCCAGGACCTGGTCGACAAGTACTTCACCGGCGCCACCTCGCAGCTCGGCGGTATCGGGCTCGACGTCATCGCCGAGGAGGTCCGCCGCCGGCACCGGATCGCCTACCCGCTGGGCGGGATCTCCGCCGCGCACCGCAAGCTGGAGATCGGCGGCGAGTACCAGTGGCGCCGCGAGGGCGAGCCGCACCTGTTCGACCCGGACACCGTCTTCCGCCTGCAGCACTCCACCCGCGAACGCCGCTACGACCTGTTCAAGCTCTACACCGGTCGCGTCGACGAGCAGTCCAAGCGCCTGATGACGCTGCGCGGGCTGTTCGCGCTCAAGGACGGGGCGCGCCCGTCGGTGCCGATCGACGAGGTCGAGCCGGTCAGCGAGATCGTCAAGCGCTTCAACACCGGCGCCATGAGCTACGGCTCGATCTCGCAGGAGGCGCACGAGACCCTCGCGATCGCGATGAACCGCCTCGGGGGCCGCTCCAACACCGGCGAGGGCGGCGAGGACCCGGAGCGGCTCTACGACCCGGCCCGGCGCAGTGCGGTCAAGCAGGTCGCCTCCGGACGGTTCGGGGTGACCGCGGAGTACCTGACCAACTCCGACGACATCCAGATCAAGATGGCGCAGGGCGCGAAGCCCGGCGAGGGCGGGCAGCTGCCCGGCAACAAGGTCTACCCGTGGATCGCCAAGACCCGGCACTCCACCCCGGGCGTGGGCCTGATCTCGCCGCCGCCGCACCACGACATCTACTCCATCGAGGACCTCGCCCAGCTCATCCACGACCTGAAGAACGCCAACCCGGCCGCCCGCATCCACGTGAAGCTGGTCGCCGAGGTCGGCGTCGGCACGGTCGCCGCCGGGGTGTCGAAGGCGCATGCCGACGTGGTGCTGATCTCCGGGCACGACGGTGGCACCGGTGCCTCGCCGCTGACCTCGCTCAAGCACGCCGGCGCCCCGTGGGAGCTGGGCCTGGCCGAGACCCAGCAGACGCTGCTGCTCAACGGCCTGCGCGACCGGATCGTGGTGCAGACCGACGGCCAGCTCAAGACCGGCCGCGACGTCGTCATCGCCGCGCTGCTCGGTGCCGAGGAGTACGGCTTCGCCTCGGCGCCGCTGGTGGTCTCCGGCTGCATCATGATGCGCGTCTGCCACCTGGACACCTGCCCGGTCGGCATCGCCACCCAGAACCCGGTGCTGCGCGAGCGCTACTCCGGTCAGGCCGACTTCGTCGTGACCTTCTTCGAGTACGTCGCCGAGGAGGTCCGGGAGATCCTGGCCGAGCTCGGCTTCCGCAGCATCAACGAGGCCATCGGGCACGCGGAGATGATCGACACCTCCGCCGCGGTCGAGCACTGGAAGGCCAGCGGGCTCGACCTCACCCCGATCCTGCACGTGCCGGACCTGCCCGAAGGTGCGTCCCGGTACTGCACCACCACGCAGGACCACGGGCTGAACAAGGCGCTGGACAACGAGCTGATCCAGATCTGCGCGGACGCCATCGAGAGCGCCCTGCCGGTCCGGGCCCAGCTGCCGATCCGCAACGTCAACCGCACGGTGGGCACGATGCTCGGGCATGAAGTGACGAAGCGTCACGGCGGTGCCGGCCTGCCCGACGGCACGATCGACATCACCTTCACCGGCTCGGCCGGGCAGTCCTTCGGCGCGTTCGTCCCGGCCGGTATCACGCTGCGCCTGGAGGGTGACTCCAACGACTACGTCGGCAAGGGCCTGTCCGGCGGGCGCCTGGTGATCCGCCCCGCGCGCACGGCGCCGTTCGCCGCGGAGGACAACGTCATCGCCGGCAACACCATCGCCTACGGGGCGACCGGCGGGGAGATCTACCTGCGCGGCCGGGTCGGTGAGCGCTTCTGCGTGCGCAACTCCGGCGCCACCGCGGTCGTCGAAGGTGTCGGCGACCACGCCTGCGAGTACATGACCGGCGGGCGCGTGGTGATCCTCGGTGAGACCGGGCGCAACGTCGGTGCCGGCATGTCCGGCGGGATCGCCTACGTGCTCGACCTCGACACCTCCGACGTCAACCCGGAGATGGTCGACCTGCTGGAGCCGGACGCCCACGACCTGGAGTTCCTGCAGGCCACCGTCGCCCGCCACGGCGACGAGACCGGCTCGCCGGTCGCGGCGGCGGTGCTCGCCGACTGGGCCAACGCCGCCGGCCGCTTCACCAAGGTGATGCCGCGGGACTACAAGCGCGTCCTGGACGCGGCTGCCAAGGCCGCGGAGCAAGGACTGAGCGAGAGCGAGACGGTCGCGATGATGATGGGGGCGAGTTCGTAGATGGCTGACCCCCGAGGGTTCCTGAAGACCGGCCGCCAGGTTGCGCCCCGGCGCCCGGTGGAAGAGCGCGTGGGTGACTGGAACGAGGTCTACCCCGAGGAGGGGCTGGGCCGCGCGCTGCTACCGATCATCACCGAGCAGGCCGGCCGTTGCATGGACTGCGGCATCCCGTTCTGCCATTCCGGCTGCCCGCTGGGCAACCTGATCCCGGAATGGAACGACCTGGTCTGGCGCAACGACTGGCGCGAAGCCATCGAGCGTCTGCACGCGACCAACAACTTCCCGGAGTTCACCGGCCGGCTGTGCCCGGCTCCCTGCGAGCCGGCCTGCGTGCTCGGCATCAACCAGGACCCAGTGACTATCAAGAACGTCGAGGTCGCGATCATCGACCGCGCCTGGTCGGATGGGATCGTCACCCCGCAGCCGCCGGAGCGTCTCTCGTCGAAGACGGTCGCGGTCATCGGCTCCGGCCCGGCCGGACTGGCCGCCGCGCAGCAGCTGACCCGGGTCGGTCACACCGTGGCCGTGTACGAGCGCGCCGACCGCATCGGCGGCCTGCTGCGCTACGGCATCCCCGAGTTCAAGATGGAGAAGCGTTACCTCGACCGCCGGCTGCGGCAGATGAAGCAGGAAGGCACGAAGTTCCGCCCGGGCGTGAACGTCGGCGTGGACATCACCGCCGAGCAGCTGCAGGCCAAGTTCGACGCGATCGTGATCGCGGTGGGTGCCACCGCGGCGCGGGACCTGCCGGTGCCCGGCCGGGAGCTGAACGGCGTCCACCAGGCGATGGAGTTCCTGCCGCAGAGCAACAAGGTCTGCGAGGGCGACACCGTCGAGAATCAGATCCTTGCCACCGGCAAGCACGTCGTCATCATCGGCGGCGGCGACACCGGCGCCGACTGCATCGGCACCTCGCACCGCCAGGGCGCGGCGTCGGTCACCTCGCTGGAGATCATGCCCACCCCGCCGGACGCCCGCCCCGGTCACCAGCCCTGGCCGACGTACCCGATGGTCATGCGCACCGCCTCCGCCCACGAGGAGGGCGGCGACCGGGTCTACGCGGTGTCGACCAAGCGCTTCGTCGACGACGGGAACGGCAACGTCAAGGCGTTGGTCCTGTCCGAGGTGAAGTTCGTGGACGGCAAGCTCGAAGAGGTGCCGGACACCGAGCGCGAGATCCCGGCCGACCTCGTGCTCCTGGCCATGGGCTTCGTCGGCCCGGAGCAGAACGAGCTGCTCACCGGTCTGAAGGTCGACTACGACGAGCGCGGCAACGTCCGACGCACCGACGACTACATGTCCAGCGTCGAGGGTGTGTTCGTGGCCGGCGACGCCGGACGCGGGCAGTCGCTGATCGTGTGGGCCATCGCCGAGGGCCGGGCCTGCGCCGCCGAGGTCGACCGCTTCCTCACCGGGAACACCAACCTGCCGATCCCGATCCCGCCTACCGCGCGCCCGCTCATGGTCTGACGTCCGAAGCCGCGTGAGTAATAGCTCACGCGCTCTCGACGTCCGCGCTCTAGGGTCGGGGCATGCGGCGCGCCAAGATCATCTGCACCCTCGGCCCGGCCACGGACGGCGAGGAGCAGATCCGCGCGCTGGTGAACGCCGGCATGGACATCGCGCGGCTGAACCTCAGCCACGGCGAGTACGCCGAGCACGAGGAGCGGTACCGCCAGGTGCGGGCGGCGTCGGACTCCGTCGGGCGCGCGGTCGGCATCCTCGTCGACCTGCAGGGCCCGAAGATCCGGCTCGGCCGCTTCGCCGACGGCCGGGCCGAACTCCTGCCCGGGGCGCCCTTCACCATCACCACCCGCGACGTCCCCGGCGATGCCGGCGCGGTCTCCACCACGTTTCCCGGACTGCCCCGGGACTGCGAGCCCGGCGACGCGATCCTGGTCGACGACGGCCGGATCGGACTGCAGGTGCTCTCGGTCACCGCCACCGACGTCAACACCCTCGTGGTGGACGGCGGCTGGGTGAGCAACCACAAGGGCCTGAACCTGCCCGGCGTGGCGGTGGGGGTGCCGGCGATGTCGGAGAAGGACATCGCGGACCTGCGCTGGGCGCTGCACCTGCGCGCGGACCTGATCGCGCTCTCGTTCGTCCGCGACGCGAAGGACTACGAGCAGGTCCGCGCCATCATGGACGAGGAGGGTGTGGTTCTCCCGGTCATCGCCAAGCTGGAGAAGCCGCAGGCGGTGGAGAACCTCGACGAGATCATCGCCGCGTTCGACGGCGTGATGGTCGCCCGCGGCGACCTCGGCGTCGAGCTGCCGCTGGAGGACGTGCCGCTGGTGCAGAAGCGCGCCATCCAGAGCACGCGGATCAAGGCCAAGCCGGTCATCGTCGCGACCCAGATGCTGGATTCGATGATCGACGACCCGCGCCCGACCCGCGCCGAGGCCTCGGACGTCGCCAACGCCGTGCTGGACGGGGCGGACGCGCTGATGCTGTCGGGGGAGACCAGCATCGGGCGGCACCCGCTGACCGCGGTGCGCACGATGGCGAGGATCATCGAGGCCGTCGAGGAGGACACCCTCACCGCGCTCGGTCCGGCGATCGGCCCGCCGCAGACCATCGGCGGCGCGATCGCCCGCGCCGCGACCGAGGTCGGCGAAGCTGCGGACGCGAAGTACCTGGTCGCGTTCACCCAGTCCGGCCAGAGTGCGCGCCGGCTCGCGCGCCACCGCTCCCCGATCCCGGTGCTCGCCTTCACCCCGGTCCCGGCCGTGCGCAACCAGCTCGCTCTCACCTGGGGCGTCGAGACCTTCCTCGTCGCCGAGGTCCGCCACACCGACGAGATGGTCAAGCAGGTCGACGCGACGCTGCTCGAGCTGGGCCGGGTCCAGGTCGGCGACCGCATCGTCATCATCGCCGGTTCACCGCCCGGCATTCCCGGGTCGACGAACGCGATGCGGGTGCACCGCATGGGCGACGCAGTGAACCTCGTGGTGCCCGCCTACGAGAACGACTGACGACGCGTCGGGCGCATTGACCCGATCGGACCAGGAAAACACGGACATAGGCGACACGGTCACCAATCGGTCGCCAAAGCGTGGAACTCTCCCCGCTGTCGGGCCTGTGGCCCCGCACCGCGTGCCGGCGAGGGGCCGGCGGCGGACATGCGTTTCTGCCCGGGGGGCTTTCGAAGGCGTCCTGTCCGAATCCACCGTCGTCGTCCCACAGGCCGCGCCACCAAGGCGATCGCCGCCGGTACGGCCGCCGTAGTGATCGGCGGCCTGCTGGCCCCGTTCGCCCAGCGGACCCGGCGCCCGCCGCTGCTCCGACTGCGATGGAGCGTGTGGCGGATCTCGAGGCGTACGTCGAGGTCTTCGCCGACATGCCCACCGACTTGAATCTGGACCCTTTGCTGGAGGGGATCCAGCGCCACGTCGACGCCCTCGGCGGCGCTCTCGAGGATGTCACGGCATTGGTCGAGACCCTCCTCGGTGACCAGTCCACCCTGCTGGAGGCCTTGCCGGCGCTCCTCGCCGCGGTAGGTGAGGACCCGTCAGGTGCCATAGGAGTCCTTCAGGCTGCCCTGGCCGCCCAGTTGGCGGACCTAGCCGGCTCTGTCCTTCCCGTGCTGATCGCGATCGTCTCGAAGATTGCCGCCCCGACGTGCTACACCCTGGGTGCGCTGACCACGGCTCTGCCGGAGGCCACCGAGGTGCTGCCCCTCGACGAGACCACCCTCGGTCCGTTGGCCCCGTTGGTGAAGGACCTGGACCGGGGAGTCGACGATGCCCTGTACAACCTCTACGTCGAGCTCTTCGCCCGTCTTCTCGCGCCGGTCGAGCTGCCGGCCGGAGCCGCGCTACCGGTCGACCTGCTGACCATCGCTCAGACGCTGTTGTCGGTGCTCAAGGTCGACATGGAGACCACGTACTACAACGCGGACGACGAGCCCTTCGTGCGCTCGACTCCGGGCCTGCTCGGCCTGCCGGTCCTGCTCGACGTCGACGGCCGGCTCGGGTTCGACATGTGCGCGATCACCTCGGTCGACACCGCTGAGCTGGCTGCCGGCAAGGTCGGCGTCAGCCAGTCGATCTCCCGGATGCCTCTGCGCAAGAAGCCGCTCAGGTCGACGTGAACGCCTCGATCCTGGCGGGCTGCTCGACGCCGGCTATCGCGCCTCGAGCGCGCCGAACATCTACGAGTCCACCTCAGGGCTTGGACTGGACATCGCGGCGCTGAGTTCGGGATCGACAGCGACACCGCGCTCGTGGGCGCCGGCCCGAAGCTGGGGCAGTCCGTCGGGGCGCTCGGTACGGTGACTTTCACCACGGACGTCGTCAAGCCCGCCGCGTCCTACACCAACGGCCAGAATCTGTCCCTCAGTCCGATCCGGCACGATTACTCGTACTCGGCGGCCGAGCCGGCCGAGTCGATGGCGATGGGTCTGAGCTCCGGTGCGACCAACCGCAGCATCAGCCAGACACCTGCCGCCGCGAACTTCACCTTCTGCAGCGCAGTGAATCAAAGCTGCAGCAATGAGACGGGCATCGACCCGTTGACACCCACCGGATCTATCGAGCCTGCGGGCCAGCGATGTCGTACTGGTGCAGCAGCCGGCGTTCGTGAGCCCGCCAACCTGCCCGAGCCAAGCCGGCGCCGACGCCGTGGTCGCCCTGACCGGAAAGACCCTCACCCTGGCCACCCGGATTCCGACCGGGACCTTCAGCGGCCCGGGAACGGCCTGGGTGGACACCGACAACACGCCTGTATCGGGTTGCTATGCCTCCATGCTCCTGCAGGCCAACCTGCCCGCGACCGCTTCGGGAATCGAGCCGTTCAGCGCCCAGGACCGGAAGGCCACCTGGACTGGCTTGCTCGGCCCGGCCCTGACCAAGGCCGGGGCGATCAACTGTCCCGACTTGACCAGCTCGGCGTTCAGCATCGTCGTTCTCAACATCCCGATCAGCGGGTACTTCTGCAAGTTCCCGCCGAAGAACACGGCCCTCCCAACCATCGCGATTTCCCCACAACCGCTTCAGGGAATCGCGGTCGGCAAGACCCTGACCCGGGGCAACGGAACCTGGACGCCGGGGTTCCCCAACACCCCGTCATTCACGTATCAGTGGCAGCGGTGCAGCGTTGATCTGAGTAACTGCCGTGAATATCACTCCCGCCACGACCACGCCCACCTATGTGGTGATGGAGGCCGACCGGGGATCAAGGATGCGGCTCGTCGTTTTCGGATCGAACCTCGACGGGCTGAACGTCCCCGCAACGTCGATGCCAACCCCTATGGTCCCGCTACTCCCGGTCGTCACCGGCCTTTCGGCTGAGACCGCCCCGGAGGCGCGAACGGAGGCGGGATCCGAGTCCGCCGCGCCGGCTGAGACTGCGCCGGCTAAGACTGCGCCGGCTAAGACTGCGCCGGCTAAGACTGCGCCAGTTGTGACCGCGCCTGAGGCGACCCCACCGCCGGCCGCGACGCCCACTGCCGGCCGCGGAGGCTGCGCCGGCTGCGGAGGCTGCGCCGGCCGCGACCGAGCCCGAGGGGTCCGGCCGACCAGGAGGCGCCGTCGTCGTCGTAGCGCCGCCGCGCGGGCGCCAGCTGACGAACTGGTCGCAGTAGTGTTCGGGCGTGGACGACGTCCTTCCGCTGGGTAACTGGCTCGGGCCGGAGGCCCACGCGGAACGCATCTTCGACGCGTACGTGCCGCGGCTCGTGCTGCACCACCTCGCACGCGAACCGTTCCACCCGGTGCGGACCGGCCGAAGGCTCGATGCTCTTCGCCGACCTGTCCGGTTTCACCAAGCTGTCGGAGAAGCTGCAGCGGCGCGGGTCCGAGGGCGCTGAACTGCTCGTGACCACCGTGAACGGGGTCTTCGAGGCCCTCTTGCGACTCGCCTACGACAACGGGGGCTCGCTGATCAAGTTCGGCGGCGACGCGCTGCTGATCTTCTTCGACGGCGAGGGACACGGGGCGCGGGCATCGCACGCCGCGTATCGGATGCGCGAATGCCTGCGCACGGTCGGCAAGCTCGAGGTGTCCGGGATCCGCGGGGTACTGCGGATGACCGTCGGCGTGCACAGCGACGAGTTCCACTTCATCCTCGTGGGGGAGTCCCACCTCGAGCACCTCGTGCTCGGCCCGGGCGCGCGGGGGATCGTCGAGACCGAGGGCCAGGCGGAGAACGGGCAGATCGTCGTGAGCGCCACGACCGCGGCGCTTGCTTCCGCCGCGCTGTTGCGGGCACGCCGTGGGCGACGAGGGCGCGCGGCTGCTCGTGCGATCACCGCTGACCGCGGACTCGGCACCGGAGGAAGAGATCCCCCGGCCGCCCGTCGACCTCGTCGGACGGGCGCTGTCCACCGCCGTTCGCGCGCACGTCCTGGGCGGCCGCGCCGTGCCGGAACACCGGCGGGCGTGCGTGTCCTTCCTGCAGTTCAAGGGTACGAACGCGATCATCGCGACGGAGGGGATCGAGGCCGCGGCCGCCGAGGTTGACGCGCTGGTGACGCAGGCGCAGCGGGCCGCGGACGCGTGGGAGGTTTGCTTCCTGGACTCCGACGTCGATTCCGACGGTGGCAAGTTGTTGTTCACCGCCGGCGCCCCGCGGGTGGTCGGCGACGACGAGGAGCGGATGCTGCTGACGCTACGTCAGATCCTGGACGGCCGCTCCGAGGTCGAGCGCGCCCGGTTGCCGATCCGGATCGGGGTCAACCGCGGCCCGGTCTTCTGTGGCGAGCTCGGTCCGTACTACCGCCGCTCCTACATCGTGATGGGTGACACGACGAATCTCGCCGCCCGGGTGATGGGGAAGTCGAAGCCCGGAACGCTGTGGGCGACCCCGGGAATCCTCGAACGCTCGACCACCAAGTTCGCGACCGTCACGCTTGAGCCGTTCGCGGCCAAGGGCAAGGCGAAACTGGTCCAGGCCTTCGAGGTGGGGGAGGCGCAACGCTCGGCCACGGTCGCCCGCGGGGCCCGCGCCCTGCTGCCGCTGGTCGGGCGCGACGGCGAGGCGCAGCTGCTGCGCGATGCCCTGGCCGGACTCGCCGCCGGGCGCGGACAGGCACTGGCCCTGACCGGCGACGCCGGCACCGGCAAGTCCCGGCTGATCGACGAGTTGTACACCTTCGCCGGCGAGACGTTCCGGGTCACCGAGAGCTGCGAGGCGCACACCGCCGCCACGCCGTACGGGCCCTGGCGCTCGCTCCTGCCCGCGCTGGCCGGGCTCCCCGCGGAGGCCGACGCCGCCTACGGGGCCGTCCTGGAGCGCTGCCGGGCAACCGCGCCGGACCTGCTGCCGTGGTCGCCGCTGATCGCCGATGTCCTCGGTGCGGCGGCCGCCCCCACCGAGCAGGTCGCAGCGCTGGCCCCGGAGTACCGGGCCGGCCGTCTGCACGAGATCGTGCTGCGCTTCCTCACGGCGGAGCTCGCCCGCCCGACCGTGCTCGTCGTCGAGAACGCGCACCACCTCGACGAGGCCTCCCGGGCGCTGCTCGACGCGCTGACCCCGCGGCTGGACCATGCCCCCTGGCTGGTCCTGACCGTCGGGCGTCACCATCCTGACGGTGCGTCAGAAGGCATCGAGCTGGAACCGTTGGATCCGGCGATGTCCCGCGAGTTGGCCGAGGTCGCGACGGAGGAGCGCCCGCTGCCGCCGCACGTCCTGGCCGAGGCGGTGGCTCGTTCCGGCGGGAATCCGCAGTTCCTGCTGGACCTGCTCGACGCCGCCGGCGGCGGGATGGCCGAGCTGCCGGACTCCGCGCAGGCGGCGTCCATGGCCGTGATCGACGCGCTGCCCCCCAGCGATCGCGCCCTGGTGCGCCGGCTGTCCGTGATCGGATCCAGCTTTCACCCGGGGCAGCTCGCCGCCATCGGCCTGACGCCTCCCGAGGGCGGGGCCGACTGGGAGCCGGTGTGGCGCCGGCTCTCCGCGATCCTCGAGCCCAGCCCGGGCGGGCGGCTGAGCTTCCGGCGCACGACCGTCCAAGAGGCCGGCTACGCCGGACTGCCGTTCGGCGAGCGCCGTCGCCTGCACGCCCAGCTGGCCGCCGCGCTCGCGGGCGAGAAGACGCCCGACCCGGCGGTGCTTGCCCGCCACTACTTCAGCGCGGGCCTGCAGGCGGAGGCGCTGCCTTACGCGCTGGCCGCCGCCGAACGTTCGCTGGCCAGCGGTGCCCCGGCTGACGCCGGGCGGTTGTTCCGCTCGGCGCTGCAGGCCGCCCTCGACACCGGCCGCCGCGGACCGGACCTCGCCGGAATCTTCGACGGACTCGGGCTCGCGCTGCGCCGGTCGGGGGAGAGCCGGGCCGCGGACGAGGCGTATCGCCATGCCCGCAGGCACGCGGAGGGTGAACCGCTGCGCCGGGCCGAGCTGTACTACCGGCAGGCCCGGTTGGCCCATCGCGACGGCCGCTACGCCGCGAGCGTGCGCGCCGGCCGGGCAGGCCGGCGCGACCTGGCCGAAGTCGCGACGGTCGACGCCGCGGCCTGGCGGGCACGGCTGATCAGCAACGAGGGCGCCGACCGGCTCCGCCAGGGCAAGCCCGAGATGGCCATCGCGTTGTTCCACGCCGCGCTCGCCGAGGCGGAAGGGAAGACCTCCCCGGTCGCCGAGCGCGCGACCGCGCACGCCAGTTACCTGCTCGACTGGTCCCTCGTCGAGGTCGGCCGGCCGCAGGAGGCGCACTACTCGTCGCGGGCCCGCGAGATCTACGCGCGCCTCGGCGACCTGGAGGACCTCGGCAACGTTGCGAACAACCTCGGCATGTTCGCCTACTGGGAGGGCCGCTGGGACGACGCGGTCCGCTACTACCAGGAGGCGGTCGACCTTTCTGAGCGAATCGGCGACGTGATGGGCGTCAGCTTCGGTGAGGGCAACATCGGCGAAACCCTGGCCGACCAGGGTCACTGGAAGCGGGCCGAGGAGTACCTGATCCGCTCGCTACGCGCCCGCCGCTCGGTGGGACTGGACGCCGGAGGTGGTTTCACCCGCATGCTGCTCGGCCGGCTGTACGCCCGGTCCGGCCGCACGGAGGAAGGCATCGCGCTGCTGGAGACGGCGGCGGCCGAACTCGCGCACGACTCGCTCGACCTCACGGACTCCCTGTTCGCTCAGTGCTACCTGGCCGAGGCCGCGTCCTACGGCAGCCAGGCGACGCGGACGTTGGAGGAGGTGGAGCGGCTCACCCCGGTGGCGCCGGCCCGGTTGCGGGCCTTGCTGATCCGGGCCCGCGCGCTGGTCCTCACCGACCGGACGGCCATGATCGACGCGCTGCAGGAATCGGTCGAGGTCGCCCGCCGGGAGCACTGCGACCACGACATCGCCGTAGCGCTCGACGCGTTGTGCCGACTCGTTCCTGATGCTCCGTCAGAGTGGACTGCGGAGCTGGATGAGTTGTGCCGACGGCTCGGCGTCGTGGAGTTCCCCAAGCTGCCGTCACTCAGCTAGCGCCGCTTCTTCTTTCGCAGCGCTACGACCCTGCGGGTCGAGTTCACCGTTGGGCACGAAGTAATTGACTCGCACGACCCAACCGCCGCTCTTCTCCACCAGTGAGCGATTGAGGACGCACGGACGGGCGAGCTCCGGCTGCTCCGCCTTCGCCTCGGCGACGATGCCGGACCTGCAGTGGGCGAGCAGCCCCTCCCAGTGCTTGCCGACCCGGATCAGGTTTTCGCCCCGCTTCACGACGAACTTGTAAGGCGCGGCGAAACAGATCTGGGTCTCGGCCAGGATGCGTTGCGCGGTGGCCTTGGAGGTCGGTTCGGTACCGGTGACCCGGATCCGCTTGGACCACGTGCGGCCGTCCTTGGGGTCGGTGAAGCCGAACTGCACCCAGTCCGGGCTCAGGGCTCTGGCGCGGCTTCGGCAGGTCGGGGGCACGCCACCATTGAGGACCCCGAACAGGGTCGCGTTCTCATTGCCGCCGAAGGCGACGATCTTGAACCTGGTCTCCTCGCCGGCCGGGGGCTCCGCCACGCAGTTGTCGCCGTCGTCACTGCACTTGGCGGTGTCCGTGGCCGAGAAGGTGATGGTGACCGATCCTGCCGAGCCCGCGGGGCCCACGCCGTTGGCCGGGCCGAGTCCCGCGCCACCGCCGCCGCCGGAGCTCAGGCCGCCGCCCCCACCGCCGGCGTAACCGCCACCACCTCCGCCGCCTGCGTCGTCGGCGGTGAGGGATTCGGTCGCAACTGCCTGGACGCCGGGACCGCCCGTGACGGATCCGGAGGCGCCGGGCGCCCCGCCGCCCGAGCCGGCTTGCGGTGTCTGTGGTGGCGCACCGGCGGTAGCGCCGCTGCTGCTCCCGCCGTTGCCGCCCGCGCCGGCGAGCTGCTGCGAACCGCCACCTCCGCCTCCGCCCCCACCCGCGACCAGCAGCGGAACTGCGCCCCCCGGGCCGAACGTGATCTGGCCGAGGGTCCGCCCGCCGGACATGACGAAGCTTCCGCCGCCGCCGCCACCGCCCGAGCACCCCATGTCGTCCTGGAAGAAGCCATTGCCACCGTTGCCGCCGGTCTGGATCCCGCCGGACAGACCGCCGGCGCCGCCCTGGTTGCCAGTCGTGCACGCGTCGGAGCTGGTCCGGCCGTCCCCGCCGGCGCCTCCGACGTAGATCCGCAGGGTGGTGCCGGGGGTCAGGGCGACCGTTGCGCCGGTGATCCCTCCACCGCCGCCGGCGCCGCCGGCTACGTTTGGGTTCAGCGGCGGCTTCGCCCCATGGCCGCCGGACCCTCCCCGCAGTGTGATCTGCGCGGAGGTGACGTTCGGAGGGACCACCAACGTTTCGGCGGCGCTGGGGTCGGTGTAGGTACAGGTACGGGTCTGACCGGAGGTCTCACAGGTCGCAGCCTGCGCGGGTTTGCTCAGTCCGAACAGGCCGCCGACGGCCAGGGCGCCGGTGAGGCCTACGGCCCCGAGTTGTGCGTTACGTATCACTAGCTGCTTCCCGTCGCCGTTGGCTGTCAAGAAGCTAGCCGCGCTTCTTCTTTTTCTTGCGCAGGCTGCGGCCCTGCGGGTCGAGTTCTCCGTTGGGCACGAAGTAGTTGACCCGGACGACCCAGCCGTCGCCCTTCTCCACCAGCGACCGGTTGAGGATGCAGGGCGCGGCCAGGTCGGGGCGTTCCTCCTTGGCCTCGGCCACGATGTCGGCCTTGCAGTGGGCGAGCAGGCCTTCCCAGTTCTTGCCGACGCGCTTGAGGTCCGTGCCGCGCTTGACGACGAACCTGTAGGGAGCGGCGAAGCAGATCTGGGTCTCGGCCAGGGTGCGCTGCGCGGTGGCCTTGGAGGTCGGGTCAGTTCCGGTGACCCGGATCTTCTTGGACCAGGTCTTGCCGTCCTTGGGGTCGGAGAAGCCGAACTGCACCCAGTCCGGGCTCGGGTTGCCGCCGACGGACTTGCACGTCGGTGGCAGGCCGCCGTTGAGGACGCCGAACAGGGTGGCGTTCTCGTTGCCGCCGGTGGCCACGATCTTGAACGTCGTCTCGTCCCCGGCGGGGGTTGTGGCGATGCACGGATCGCCGGGCGCGCACTTGACCGGCAGCGAGTAGGCGATCCTGACGAATCCCGACGTACCCGGGGCAGCCGTGCCGGTTTCCGCACCGGCGGGAGACCGTCCGGCGCCGCCGCCACCACCGGAGCTCAGGCCGCCCCCGGCGCCGCCGGAGTAGCCACCACCTCCGCCGCCGCCGCCGTCGTCCTCGAAGTCGATGGACCCGTCCCCGAGGGTGCCTGGAGCACCAGCGACCGAACCGGACGCGCCGGGTGCTCCGCCGTACTGGCCGCCACCCGCGGTCGCGCCCTGCGCGTTCCCACCACCGGCACCACCCGGACCGCCGAGGATGCTGCTGGAGCCGCCGCCCCCGCCACCGCCGCCGCCCGCGGCCAGCAGTGGCACTGCGCCGCCCTGGTCGAGGGTCTGCCCGCCGGACATGACGAAACTCCCTCCGCCTCCGCCACCGCCGACGCAGCCCTGGTCCGTGGAGGGATCGACGGCGCTCCCGCCGCCGTCGCCGCCGGTCTTGATCCCGCCGGACAGGCCGCCGGGGCCGCCCGCGATGCCGTCGTCGCACGCTGCTTCGCCGGCCTGGCCGTCCGCGCCCTCGCCGCCGACGTAGATCCGGAAACTGTTGCCGGGGCTCACCGCGACCGTGTCCGCGGTCGTCCCGCCGGCGCCGCCGACACCGCCGTCCGCCGGCCCGTTCAACGGGGGCGAGGAACCGCGACCACCGGATCCGCCCTGCAGCGTGATTCGAACGGAGGTGACGCCCGCAGGGACGACGAACGTCTCGGCCGCAGCGGGGTCGTTGTAGGTACAGGTGACGGTGTTGCCGGAGGTCTGACAGGTCGCAGCCTGCGCCGGTTTGCTCAGGCCGAACATGCCGCCGGCGGCCAGAGTGCCGGTGAGGCCCAGCACCAATACCCGCGGGTTGCGCCATGCGTTTCCCGCCACGGAACCCATGTCCGCACGCTAACCGCGCTTCTTCTTCTTTTTCCGCACGCTGCGCCCTTGTGGGTCAAGCTCCCCGTTGGGGACGAAGTAGTTGACCTGCACGACCCAACCGCCGCCCTTCTGCACCAGGGCCCGGTTGAGGATGCAGGGCCGCGCCAGGTCGGGCTGGTTCGCCTTGGCCTCCGCCGCGATCCGGGACTTGCAGTGGGCCAGCAGGCCCTCCCATCGCCCGGAGATTCGCTGCAGCTTCTCGTGACGCTTGACCACGAACTTGTAAGGCGCGGCAAAGCAGATCTGGGTCTGGGCCAGGATCCGCTGCGCCTGTTCCTTGGACGTGGGATCGGTGCCGGTCTCGCGGATCTTCTTGGACCAGGTCCTGCCGTCCCGCGGGTTCTGGAAGCCGAACTGCACCCAGTCCGGGGCCAAGGTGCCGCCGACGGACTTGCAGGTCGGCGGCCGGCCACCGTTGAGGATGGCGAACAGCGTCGCGCCGTCCTTACCGCCGAAGCCGGTCACCTGGAACTCGCTCTCCTGACCCGGAGGCGGGTTGACCACGCAGTCGTCCGAGGGCAGGCACTGATCGGTGTCGATCGGCGAGACCGAGGGTGTGGGTGTCGACGGAGCGCTGTACTCGATCTTGATAGATCCGTTGGCGCCCGCGGTCGTCTTGCCGGGCGAGGCCGGGGTATTCACCCACGCCGGCGACGACGCGGGGACGCTGGTCGCGGGCTCCACGGCGGGCGGCGATGCGGGCGCTGTGTGGGAGCCGCCGCCGCCTCCACCGCCGCCGGGTTCGCCGGTACCGCCGCCGCCTCCTCCAGAATATCCTCCGCCTCCTCCACCGCCGGCATGGCCGTAGGAACAGTAGGGCTGCTCCCGATCGGGAGATCCCACATCGTCGGCGACGTATTGGCCTTCGCCTTCGCAGGCGCTTTCTCCGGCCGCTCCGACGATGTCGAAACGGAACCCGCCGGCCTCCCCTGGGGAGGGCCCGTTGCCGTCGCCCGCCGCCGCGCTGGGGCTGCCACCACCGGGACCGCCGGTGTTCGTACCGGATTCACCGCCGCCGCCACCACCGCCGCCCGCGATGAGAAACGGTGGCACGTCTTCGTTGATATCGGCAGGGGTTTGGCTGTCTCCCATGATGATGCTCGCGCCGCCGCCGCCACCGCCCGCGCACAGGTCTTGTGCTCCGTCGCCACCCGCACCGCCCGTGATGGTTCCGCCGGACCTGCCGCCTAAGCCACCTTCCTCGCTAGGGCCGCATCCATCCGTTTCGTTGACCCCATCGCCGGCGTCGCCGCCGCCACCCCCGACGAAGATGCGCAGGGCGCTGATGCCGCTCAGCGAACGGGTGGCGACGGATGTCCCCCCGGTGCCGCCCGTGCCCGTCACCTGAGACGCCCGGTACTCCTCCCCGGAATGCTCGCCGCCTCTGCCCCCGGAACCTCCGTGCAGAGTGAACGTCGCCTCCGCTACTCCCGCAGGCACGGGCCACGTTTCGAAGTGGTCAGAGTGGGTGAAGGTGCACGTCACTAACGATCCGGACTGCGAACACGAATACGCCGCGGTCGCTGGGCTCGCAATGCCGACCAGACCGCCCGCGGCCAAGGCCGTCGCCAGCCCGAGGATGCCCAGGTGTGAGGTACGGATCGCGTGACGTCCCGACATGGCCGTGCCCCCGTCGACTCGGAGTTTAGACCCGCGCCCAGTGACCGGCGCTGGCCCGATCCTCCCAGCCCGAGGGACTCAGCGGTGGCAAGCGCCGCACGTGTCGGCGGCTCCTGCGGTCCGGGCTAGCGATTCTTCTTCTTGCCCTCGTGCGCACGCTGCGGCCCTGCGGATCCCCACTCACCGACTCGCACCTTGCGGAGCCGCGGCGCGTTAGGGGCTGCGATGCCCAGGGCCGCCGGGCAGAACGCGGCTGAGGAGAGCCTCCAGCCCCGACGGCTCTGGTTCCGACGGGGGTGGGCCAGGCGGAGTGTCGACCGGGTCGGCGGCGACGCTGCGGTCCTCGGTCGAGGGCACCGGTACGGGGAGCCGGCTGCAGGTCGCGTCGGCGCCGTCCTCGGCGCGACGGTCCGGCAGGGCGCCGTTGACGAGGTAGCGCGCGATCGCTGAGTCGATGCAGGAGTTGCCGTACAGCGAGCCGGCGTGGGTGGTCGCCCCCACTTCAGCGATGAGCGCTGCGGTCGGGAACTCGCGGCGCACCGCCAGTGCGCCGGTGTAGGGCGCGACGCCGTCGCCGGTGGCGTGGATCAGCAGGATCGGCACCTGCAGCTTCGATCCGTCCACTCGCGGGGCGCGGCCGGCCGCGGTGGGCCAGAAGGTGCACGGCGCGGCGAACCATGCATTCGTCCACGCCTCGAACGGGGCCTGCTTCGCGGTCGCGAAGGCGTCCTTGCGGATCTGCGGATAGCTGCGCGGGAACGGTGCGTCCGTGCAGACGGTGGCGAGGAACGCGGCGTAGCTGTTGTCGTCGCCGGGTTCGCCGGCGAACTCGTACAGCGCGCGCACCGAACCGCGCTTGCCGCTGCGCCAGTCCGCGAACGCATCGGCAACCTCGGGCCAGAGGTACTCCGCGAATCCGGCCAACTGGATCACGTTCGTCCACTCCGCGGCGCCGATGCCCCGGACGGGTTGCGCGGTCAGTTTCGCGAGCTCGTCGTAGTAGGCGGACTCGACGTTGCTGCCTCGCACCCCGAGCCCGTAGGCCTTGTCGTGATCGGCGACCCAGTCGAAGAACTCGGTCATGACGCGTTCGAAGGCGGTCGCCTGCGCGCGGCCCCCGTCGCCGTAGCCCGGGTAGTTCGGTGGCACGTTGCCGTCGAGCACCATGCGCTTGACGCGGTCCGGATAGCGCGTCGCGTAGAGCTGGGCGAGATAAGTGCCGTAGGAGAAGCCGTAGAAGCTGATCCGCTTGACGCCGAGAGCGATCCGCAGCGCCTCGAGGTCGCGGATGGTGTCGACGGTGCGCATGTGCTGCAGCAGGTCGCCGTTCTCCTGGCACGCCGCCGCGTAGTTCTTCGACCGGGCGATCCACCGGCGCTCGTTGGGGGAGCGCACGGCTTCGCTGGCCGGCTCGTAGGCGGGCCGTGGTGAGTTCCAGTAGTTCGGCCGGCAGGAGAGCGCGGGACGGCTGTTCCCGACGCCGCGCGGATCGAAGCCGATCCAGTCGTAGGTGGCGCCCGCGTCGTCGGGCACCTCGGGCAGCAGGTAGGCGGGAAGGGCGAGGCCGGAGACGCCGGGACCGCCGGGGTTGGTGATCAGGACGCCCTGGCGCGGGCCCTTGGTGGCACGGATGCGGGAGACGGCGAGCGTGATCGTCGTCCCGGTCGGGTTGCGCCAGTCCAGCGGTACCTCGAGGACGCCGCATTTTGCGCCGGCGTCGCGCAGGTCGCGGTCCGCGCACCTGCCCCACGAGATGGTCCCGGCCGCCGGGGCGGCGGTCGCGATCTCGACGGCCGTCAGCGAGGTGAGCACCAGGGCGCCGGCAGCGGCCGCCGCGAATCTGCGCACCGCCCACCTCACCGGGTCGAAACCCGGCCAGGTGGCCTGGGTGCAGCGATTATGCGGTGCCGAGGGCGGGATTCGAACCCGCACGACCTTGTGAGTCAGGTGGGTTTGAGCCACCCGCGTCTGCCATTCCGCCACCCCGGCCGGTGCGGGGCCAAGCCTAATGGCGGCGGGTCAGCACCTCGGCCGGTCCGGGTCTGCGTCAGGTGGGCACAAGGACCGAGGACGTGGCGCCCGGTCCCCAGGGAAAGGGCCCGAAGGATCCGTACCCCGGGTACGGCTCGAACGGACCGACAGATCCGGATGGATGGGTCTGGGCCGGATCGGTTGCGGGTGGGTCATCCACGGGCGCCGCCCAGGCCTGGCCGGCGAATCCTGGCCCGCCGAGAATCAGTGCTGCGGCCGCGACACCCGCCAGACGAAAACGCATGACCACTCCCGATGCACTAGTTGCTTAGTGATGCGAAACCACATAGAAGGTTTCTGTGTGACTGGTGTGACCAGCAACCGCGTGCGCCCATTCGGGCCACTAGGCTCGGTTCGTGACCGAGTCGAGCCCCGCCGCCACGCCCGCGGACAACAGCCGCCGCGTGGTCATCGCCGAGGACGAGGCCCTGATTCGCCTCGACCTCAAGGAGATGCTCCAGGAGGAGGGCTTCGACGTCGTGGGGGAGGCGGGGGACGGTCAGGAGGCCGTCGACCTGGTCGCCAAGCACCAGCCGGGGTTGGTCATCCTCGACGTGAAGATGCCGGTCATCGACGGGATCACCGCGGCCGAGCAGATCGTGGCCGCCCGCGGCGCGGCCGTGGTCATGCTGACCGCCTTCTCGCAGAAGGAACTGGTCGCCCGGGCGCGCGACGCCGGCGTCATGGCCTACGTGGTGAAGCCGTTCACCAAGAACGACCTGCTCCCCGCGATCGAGATGGCGGTCTCCCGGCACGCCGAGATCGTGGCCCTCGAGCAGGAGGTCTCCGGGCTCAACGAGCGCCTGGAGATCCGCAAGCTGGTGGACCGGGCCAAGGGCGCGCTGCAGACCAAGTACGGGCTCAGCGAGCCCGAGGCGTTCCGCTGGATCCAGAAGGCGTCGATGGACCGCCGGATGACGATGAAGCAGGTCGCAGAGGTCATCATCGAGGACTTCGCGTCCCATCCGACGGTCACTCCGGAGGGATAAGCCCGACCATCACCGATGGTCAGGGGTTACCGCGGGTCAGGCGACCCTAAGTGGCGCACATATCCCATCAAAACGGACAAAGACTGGCGATCAAGATCACGAACCGGATACGGCTGTCTATGTCTTGGGCTAGTAACCCGGCGTGCGAGCGCCGCTCCATTAGGTTCCAGCCACAACGCCGTGCCAACACCAACGTGAAGGACGCTCGTCTTCACGACTGGAACGGCGACCTGATGTCGAAGGAGAAGTTCCTCATGGCACGTGCCTACCCCGCCGGTCGGGCGCTCGCGTTGGTGGCTGCGGCCACCCTGACGCTTACGCTCGCCGCCTGTGGCGATGATGACGATGACGCAACGCCCAACGCATCGGCTTCTCCCGCCCTGAAGGTCAACACCGGAAACGGCGTGCTGAAGATCGGCACGCTGCTGCCCGAGACCGGCAACCTGACGGTCCTCGGACCGCCCGAGGTCGCCGCCGTCAAGCTGGCGATTCAGGACATCAACGCCGCCGGCGGTGTACTCGGCAAGAACGTCGAGGCCGAGTTCTCCGACTCCGGCGACACGACCACCGACGTCGCCTCGCAGTCGGTGAACCGCCTGCTCGACGCCGGCGTCGACGCCATCATCGGTGCGGCCTCGTCGTCGGTCACCCTCACGGTCATCGACCGCATCACCGGCAGCGGCGTCCTGCAGATCTCGCCGGCCAACACCTCGACATCCCTGACCGACTACCCGGACAAGGGTCTGTACTTCCGCACCGCGCCTTCCGATGTCTACCAGGGCCGCGTGGTCGCCCAGACCGCGCTGGACGACGGCGCCGAGACCCTCGGCATCCTCGCTCTGCAGGACGCCTACGGCACCAGCCTCGCGGACGTGGCCGAAAGGACCTTCACCGAGGGTGGCGGCGAGGTGGTGTTGAAGAAGATCTACGACCCGAAGGCGAGCGAATTCTCGGCCGAGGTCGGACAGTTGAAGAACGCAGACCCCGACGCCATCGCGCTCATCGGCTTCGCCGAGTCCACCAAGGTGGTGGACGAGATGGTGAGGCAGGGCCTGCTGCCGCTCCAGAGCAGCGACAAGGCCATGTACCTGGTCGACGGCAACATGTCGAACTCCTACTACTCCAACATGCCGAAGGGCCAGATGCAGGGGGTCAAGGGCACGATCCCCGGCTCCAAGCCGAGCGACGACCTCGTGTCCAAGCTCAAGGCCTTCGACTCGAGCCTGAAGGACTACAGCTACGCCGGTGAGGCCTACGACGCGGTCACCCTGGTTGCGCTGGCGGCCGAGGCCGCGAACAGCGACGCCGGCGTTGACATCGGCAAGAAGATGGTCGAGGTCTCCACGGGCGGCGAGAAGTGCGAGACGTTCGCCGACTGCGTGAAGCTGCTCAAGGAGGACAAGGACATCGACTACGAGGGCCAGAGCGGCCCGGTCGAGTTCGACTCCAACGGCAACCCGATGGTCGCCTCCATGGGCATCTACCAGTACGGCGACGACAACACGTACAAGCCGCTGAAGTTCGTCAGTGGCCCGATCGCGGGCGGCGCCTCCACCACCGAGTCGGCGAGCGCGAAGCCGACCACCTCGGCCAGCCCGCGGGCGACCACCTCGGCCAGTCCGCGGGCGACCACGCCGGCCACGTCGGCCAGTCCGTCCGCGACCCCGACCCCGGATGAAGAGGAGTCGGCGTCGCCCAGCGCGACCTCGACCTCATAACACCTGACGGCAACGAAAGGGCCCCGCCACCGGCGGGGCCCTTTCGTTGTGCCGGTAAGGGTTCTGAGGGTGTGTCAGGCCCGGGCGAGGGTGCCGAGGTAAAGCTCGATCACCTTGGGGTCGTTGATGAGCGCCTTGCCCTGCCCGGTGTAGGCGTTGCGGCCCTGGTCGAGGACGTAGCCGCGGTGGCAGATCTGCAGGCAGCGGCGCGCGTTCTGCTCGACCATAACCACCGTGACGCCGGTGCGGTTGATCTGCTTGGTCCGGATGAACACCTCGTCCTGCAGGGCCGGCGACAGCCCCGCGGACGGCTCGTCGAGCAGCAGCACCGACGGCTCCAGCATCAGCGCCCGGCCCATCGCGACCATCTGCCGCTCGCCACCGGAAAGCGAACCGGCCCGCTGGTCCTTGCGGGTACCGAGGGTGGGGAAGAGCTCGCAGACGTACGCGAAGCGCTCCTTGAACCGCTTGGGCTGCTGGAACACTCCCATCTGCAGGTTCTCCTCGATCGTCAAGGTGCCGAAGACGTTGTTCGTCTGGGGCACGTAGCCCACGCCGCGGGAGACCAGCTTGTTGGCCTTGAACCCGGTGATGTCCTCCCCGTGCAGGGTGACGCTGCCCGAGCGCACCGGGACCAGCCCGAACAGCGCCTTGAGCAGCGTGGACTTTCCGGCGCCGTTGGGCCCGATGATCGCGACGAGCTCGCCAGGGGCGGCGTAGAGGTCGCAGCCGTTGAGGATGTCGACGCCGGGGGTGTACCCGGCGACGATGGTGGACGCGCGCAACAGCGCCTCGGACGGGGGAGTCGGCTCGCTCATGACCTGGTTTCTCCTCGGGGAAGCCGGACTTCGATCTCGCCGGAGTGCTCGATCTCGGCCTCAGCCAGACGCTCCTGTTCCTCTTCGACCGAGAGCGGAGCGTCGTGGTGCGAGCCGAGGTAGGCGTCGATGACCCGGTCGTCGCCCATCACCGAGGCGGGCGGGCCCTCGGCGATGATCGCGCCCTGCGCCATCACGACCACCCAGTCGGCGATGTGACGGACCACGTCCATGTCGTGCTCGACGAATACGACGGTCATGCCGTCATCCCGCAGGCTCTGCACGTGCCCGAGCAGGGACTGGGTGAGCGCCGGGTTCACGCCGGCCATCGGCTCGTCGAGCATGACTATCTGCGGCGAGCTCATCAGGGCCCGTGCCATTTCCAGCAGCTTGCGCTGGCCGCCGGACAGGCTGCCGGCGAACTCCCCGGCCTTGTCGGCGAGCTTGAAGCGCTCGAGCAGCTCCATGGCGCGGGCGGTGATCTCCGCTTCCTGTTTCGTCCACAGCGGAGGCAGGATCGCTGCCCACAGGGATTCCCCGCGCTGCGCGGTCGCCCCCAGGCGCATGTTGTCCAGGACCGAGAGCTTCGACAGCGCCTTGGTGAGCTGGAACGTCCGCACCATGCCGCGGCGGGCGACCCGGTGCGGCGGCAGGCCGCTGATCACGCGCCCCTCGAACGTCCATGCCCCGGCCTCGGGCTTGTCGAAGCCGGTGAGCAGGTTGAAGAAGGTGGTCTTGCCCGCACCGTTTGGGCCGATCAGCGCGGTGATCGAGTGCCGCTGGACCTCTAGGTGACTCACGTCCACCGCGGTCAGGCCGCCGAAGCGGCGCACTACGGCGTCGGCCATCAGGACCGGGTCGGGCTTGGGGGACCCTGGCTCCGCAGCGCTGCCGGAGAACGCATCCAGGGCGACGGCGTGGTACTCGGACAAAGCCCGGGGTGGCTCGTTCGCGGCAGGTGCGAACACCGGCACCGGTGGCACGGGATCGGCGATCGGGTCGGGAGCGGCGATCGGGTCGCGCGCGGAGCCTTCCCGGAGGAAGTCCCACTCGGGGCCGGAGAGCGGCTCGCCGGAGATCTCATCGGGCATCGAGTGCGATCTCCTTCCGGTCGCCGAAGATGCCCTGTGGGCGGAAGCACAGCATCAGCACCAGGCCGAGGCCGACGAGCATGAACCGCACCTGCCCGACCTGGGTGCCGTCGAGCACATTCTCGGAGATGTGCCCGTGGGCGATCGCCTGGCGCAGGACGTTGTCGGTGAAGGACAGCAGCGACCAGAAGATGATCGCCCCGACGACCGGCCCGAACACCCGCGCTGCGCCGCCCAGGATCAGTGCGGTGTAGAGGAAGAACGTGGTCGCCGATCCGTAGAGGTCCGGCTGCACCGAACCCTTGCCCAGCGCCGAGATGAAGCCGGCGAGGGCGCCGAAGATCCCGCCCAGCACCAGCGCCTGCATCTTGTAGGCGTAGACGTTCTTGCCCAGGCTGCGCACGGCGTCCTCGTCCTCGCGGATGGCCTTGAGTACCCGACCCCATGGGCTGCGCATCAGGGTCCAGACGAGCAGGCAGGAGAGCAGCACCAGCGTCCATCCGACGGTGATGACCCAGGCGTCACGCGCGCTGAAGTCCACCCCGAGCAGTCCGTACTGCTTGCCCTCGGAGTAGGGGTTCAGGTCGAAGAAGGAGTCCGAGTACTGCTGCAATCCGTCGGTGCCGCCGAGGCGCCCTTCGTACGAAGGTGACCGCAGGACGAGCCGGATGATCTCGGCGGCTGCGATGGTCACGATCGCCAGGTAGTCGGCGCGCAGCCGCAATGTTGGGATGCCGAGGAGGATGGCGAGCACCACGGAAAGCCCGAGACCGACCGCGATCCCGACCCAGAACGGCAGGTCGTAACTGGACACCGAGACCGCGAGGCCGTAGGCACCCATGGCCATGAATGCGGACTGGCCGAAGTTGAGCAGGCCGGCGTAGCCGAAATGGATGTTCAGCCCGATGGCGGCGAGGGCGAAAAAGACGCCGTCGACCCCGAGTCCGGACTCGAAGGTGTTGGAGAAGATCTGGCCCCAGTCCATGTGTCAGCCGATCCTCTCCGCGCGACCCACGAGGCCCTGCGGGCGCACCAGCAGGATGACGATGAGGACGCCGAGCGCGCCTACGTTCTTCAGGTCCGGAGGTACCCACAGCGTCGAGAGTTGGATGAACAAGCCGATGATCAGGCTGCCGACCAGGGCGCCCGTCGCGGAGCCCAGCCCGCCCAGGGTGACCGCCGCGAACATCAGTAGCAGGATGTCGAAGCCCATCGAGAAGTTGACCTGTTGCGCGAGCCCGAGCAGCACGCCCGCCAGGCCCGCGAGGGCCGCACCGATGGCCCAGACCAGCCGGATCACCCGGTCGACGTCGATGCCCGACGCGGCCGCGAGCGACGGGTTGTCCGCCACCGCGCGGGTCGCCTTGCCCATGCGCGTGCCGACCAGCGCCCACAGCACGAGAGCGATCGCGAGGACGGCGATGCCCATGCTCCAGTAGTCGCGCGGCGCGAGCGCGAAGCCGAGGTTGCCGGGTTCCTTCGCCACCTGGCCCTGGTAGTCGCGGTAGGAGGAGTTTCCACCACCGAAGAAGAACTGGTACACGTACCGCACGAGGATGGCGAGCCCGATCGAGATGATCATCATGGCCAGCAGGCCGGATTTTCGTTTGCGCAGCTGTCCCCAGAAGAAGGCGTCTTGGGCCGCGCCCGCGGCCCCGCAAATCAGCACCGTCAGCGCCCCCGCGAGGATCAGCTGGATGCTGTGCTCGACGTTCAGCCAGTAAGCGACCATCGCGCCGAAGGTGACCAGTTCGCCGTGCGAGAAGTTGACGAGCCCGGTGGTGCCGTAGATCAAGGACAGACCGACCGCGGCCAGCGCGAGCAACAGCCCGAAGCGGAGACCCGCCACGGTGAGCTGGACCCATTCGACGGTGTTCGACTCGGCCGCGACCCTGCCTTCGCCGAGCGCGAACAACTGGGGTGTTCCCTGGGTGCTCACGATCTGGCGGGTGACGCTCTCGTTGTCGGCGTTCCGCAGCGCCACACCCTCCGGCAGTGTCGCGGTATCGAGGGTGACTGTGTACGTGCCGGGGCCAGGCAGCGGGATCGCCCACACGCCATCGGAGTCCGAGCGTGCCTCGCCGACCTGTTCGCCGCCTGGGCCAATGACGAAGATCCGGACGTCGGCCACGGGCTCGCCACCGTTGCGCAGCCGGCCGTGCAGGTCCTCGCCCTCGGCGGCGGCGCCGGACGCGAGCAGCGGGATCGCGATCAGCGCGAGCACCAGTGCCGCCAACGCTCTGGCCAGCCAGCGTGGCACTGCTTCTCCTCCCGCGTCCGTTCCCGGAGGTTGTCGAAGTCGATCATGCCCGCCCCGACGGGACCGTGGGGCCGAATCCGTCAGTGGCGCGCCCTAGGATCGCGGCCGTGGCCGAGACTGCAGGGCGTTTGTTGCTCCTAGATGGCCATTCCCTCGCGTATCGGGCGTTCTATGCGTTGCCTGTGGAGAACTTCTCCACCACCACAGGTGCCCCGACCAACGCGGTCTACGGCTTCACCTCGATGCTCATCAACACCTTGCGTGACGAGCAGCCGACCCACGTCGCGGTCTGTTTCGACATCTCCCGGGCCACCTTCCGGATGGAGGTGTTCCCGGAGTACAAGGCCAACCGCACCTCGTCCCCGGACGAGTTCCGGCCCCAGGTCAGCCTGATCCGCGAGGTGCTCGACGCCCTGATGATCAAGGTCGTCACTGCCGAGGGCTACGAGGCCGACGACGTCATCGCCACCCTGGCCGTTCAGGCCGAGGCCCAGGGTTTCGAGGTGCTGATCCTCACCGGTGACCGCGATGCCTTCCAGTTGGTCTCTCCGCAGGTGACGGTCCTGTATCCCAAGCGCGGGGTCTCCGAACTCTCCCGGATGGACCCGGCGGCGGTGGAGGAGCGCTACGGCCTCACCCCGGCGCAGTACCCGGACTTCGCGGCCCTGCGCGGCGACCCGAGCGACAACCTGCCCTCGATCCCCAGCGTGGGGGAGAAGACCGCGGCGAAGTGGATTCGCGAGTTCGGGTCGCTCACCGAGCTGGTCAACCGCGTCGACGAGGTCAAGGGCAAGGCCGGCGGCGCGCTGCGCGCGCATTTGTCCGCCGTCATCACCAACAGCAACCTCACCGCGCTGGTGCGCGACGTCCCGCTCGAGGTCGGCCCGGCCGATCTCGCCCTGCAGAACTGGGACCGCGACGAGGTCCACCGGGTCTTCGACACCTTGCAGTTCCGCGTGCTGCGCGAGCGGCTCTGGGCCACGCTGGAGTCCGCCGAGCCGGAGGCCGAGTCGGGCTTCGACATCGCCGGAGCGGTGCTCGAGCCCGGCGAACTGGCGCAGTGGCTGGCCGAACACGCCTCGGGCGAGGACCGCACCGGGGTGGACGTCACCGGCACCTGGGGCCGCGGGACCGGCACGCTCACAGGGATCGCCCTGGCGAGTGCCGACGGCACCGCCTGCTACCTCGATCCGTCGACCATTACCCCGGACGACGACGCCGCGTTCGCGACCTGGCTCGCCGATCCCAGCCGGCCCAAGGCTCTGCACGAGGCGAAGGGGCCGATCCTTGCCTTCGCCGCGCACGGGTGGACGCTGGCCGGCATCACCTCCGACACCGCGCTCTCGGCCTACCTGGCGCTGCCCGGGCAGCGCTCCTTCGAGCTCTCCGATCTCGCGCTGCGGTTCCTGCACCGCGAGCTGCGCAACGACACCGCCAACGACGGCCAGCTCTCCTTCGACGGCGGCGACGAGCAGGCCGCCGCGGACGCCGCGATGGTCCGCGCGCGCGCCGTCATCGACCTGGCCACGCACCTCGACGGTGAGCTGGCCGCCCGCGGCGGCGCGATGCTGCTCGCCGAGGTCGAACTGCCGCTGGTGGGGCTGCTGGCCGAGTTGGAGTCGGTCGGCATCGGCGCGGATGCCGAGTATCTGGCGCACTTGTCCGCGGAGTTCGGCGGTCAGGTCAAGGCCGCCGAGGAGGCCGCGTTCGCGGCCATCGGGCACGAGGTGAACCTCGGCTCGCCCAAGCAGCTGCAGGTCGTGCTCTTCGAGGAACTGGCGCTGCCCAAGACCAAGCGGATCAAGACCGGCTACACCACCGACGCGGATGCCCTGGCCGAGCTGTATCAGAAGACCGAGCACCCGTTCCTCGAGCACCTGCTCCGGCACCGCGACGTGACCCGTCTCAAGTCCACGGTGGACGGCCTGATCCCGATGCTTGACGAGCAGGGCCGCATCCACACCACGTTCAACCAGATGATCGCGGCGACCGGGCGGCTGTCCTCGACCGACCCGAACCTGCAGAACATCCCGATTCGCACCGAGGAGGGCCGGCGCATCCGCACGGCCTTCGTGGTCGGCCCCGGTTACGAAGCCCTGATGACCGCGGACTACAGCCAGATCGAGATGCGGATCATGGCGCACCTGTCCGCCGACGCCGGGCTGCAGGAGGCGTTCGCCTCCGGGGAGGACCTGCACACCACCGTCGCCTCCCGCGTCTTCGGCGTCGAACCCGACGCGGTGACGTTGGAGATGCGGGCCAAGATCAAGGCGATGTCCTACGGCCTGGCCTACGGCCTGTCCGCGTTCGGGCTGTCCAAGCAACTCAATATCGGGGTGGACGAGGCCCGGGAGCTGATGGACGAGTACTTCGAGCGCTTCGGCGGCGTCCGGGACTACCTGCGCGAGGTCGTCGAGGTCGCCCGGATGGAGGGCTACACCGAGACCATCCTCGGCCGCCGCCGCTACCTGCCCGACCTGACCAGCGACAACCGGCAGCGGCGCGAGATGGCCGAGCGGATGGCCCTGAACGCCCCGATCCAGGGCAGCGCCGCCGACATCATCAAGGTGGCGATGCTCGGCGTCGCCGACGCGCTGCGCGAGTCCGGGATGCGGTCGCGCATGCTGCTGCAGGTCCACGACGAACTCGTGCTCGAGATCGCTCCCGGAGAGCGGGAGGCACTCGAGGCGTTGGTCCGCGACCAGATGGGCAGCGCGTACCCGCTCTCGGTCGCCCTCGACGTATCAGTCGGAACCGGCAGAACCTGGCACGAAGCGGGGCATTGACACCGGTACCAGGCTGTCGCCATGACTGATATGCGATTCCTTGCAGCCGCCACCGCCGCTGGCGGGCCCATCGAGCAGGTCGGCGCGACCTGGATGCTGCACCCCGAGCAGTTTGAAGCCACCACCAAGGCGGGCTACGGCCACCCGTTCGCCGGCTACTTCGCCGGCCGCGGCGGTGTGCTGGGCGACGTCTCGGCGGAGGTGGTGGACGCGACGTTCGCGATGTTCGCGCCCGAGGTCGTGACGATGATGTGGGACATGGGCGTCCCGGTCCACGGCTGCCGTGGTGGTGCTGAGCTGTACTTCCGGCAGGCTGCGGAGTGGGCGGAGCGGCACCTCGCTGGGGTCGACGGTCTGGAGCGGTTCGCGGAGCTCGGGGAACGCGTGATCGCCTCGGCGCCCACGCTGGGCCTTCCGTTGTTCGCGGGCTGGCGCACGCTGCCCCGGGTCAGTGACCCCGCTGGGCACGCGTTTCAGGTGTCGTTGATCCTGCGTGAGCTGCGCGGCGCGATACACGTGGCCGCCCTTGCCGCGGCGGGCGTGTCCCCGGTGCAGGCGCACAAGCTCGCCGGCAAGCCCGATGAGTACATCGATATGTTCGGCTGGCCCAAGCCGTACCCGGACGTCGAAGCCATCAAGGGCGTGCGGGACGAGGTCGAGGAGACCACCAACGCCCGGTGTGCCCAGATTCTCGCCGGAGCGTTGAGCGCGGACGAGGCCGACGAGCTGGCCCGGCTAGCGGCCGCGATGAAAGCAGCGGTGACTGCCGACTAGGCAGAACCGCCTGGGGAATCGGCCGGGACTTAAGCCCAGGGCGATCGGTGCCGATATCCGCGTGATGGGCCGGCACAGTGCACCGAAGCAGCCGTCCGCGCGGGGGAGGACAAAGCCCACGCCGCGGCGCGTTTCCGGCGTCGCCACCCCCCGGCAGTCGAGGCCGGTCTGGGCGCCCTTCCGGGATAGCGGCAGCGGGACCGCGATGGTGGCCGTCGCGACCGCCGTGTCCTCCACGATCCTCGGCACGATCAGCTTGGTACCCGGCGCCGGGACGGCCGGCGGCGGCGGCGAGTCCGTCTACATGGCCTCGACCGGCACCAACGTCCTGCACGGCATCGGGGACGGCGAACCACTGCCGTTCGTGGTCCCGCCGCAGCCGTACGAGCCCGAGGCTCCGCGTCAGGTGCTCGGCCCCGAGCCGCTGCCGTTCCCGAGCCTCGATCCCACCGCCCTCGACCTGGCGGCCCCACTGCTCACCACTCCCGGCTCGCGCGCCATCCCGCCGCGCGTGCTCGCGGCGTATCAGGCCGCGGCGCGCACGATGCGCGCGGAGCGCCCGTCCTGCCACATGAGCTGGCCGCTGATCGCCGGCATCGGACGGATCGAGTCCGGGCATGCGCGCGGCGGCGACGTGGACGCCAAGGGCACCACGCTGACCCCGATCCTCGGTCCGGCCCTGACCGGTGAGGGCAACTTCGCCCTGATCCGCGACAGCGACGACGGCAAGATGGATACCGACACGGTCTACGACCGCGCGGTCGGTCCGATGCAGTTCCTCCCGGGCACCTGGTCCGGTCTGGGCCGCGACGCCAACGGTGACGGCAAGGCCGACCCCAACAACGTCGCCGACGCGGCCCTCGCCACTGCCGGTTACCTCTGCCTCGGCGGCGGCGACATGCTCGACCGCGAGGACCTCCTCGCCGCGGTGTTCCGCTACAACCGCTCCTGGGAGTACGTCTCGCACGTGCTGGCCTGGGCCGGGGTCTACGCGGGGGCCGCCCAGCCGCAGCCCACCAAGCCGGGCAAGCCCGGCAAGGGCAAGCCCCCCACGGGGCCGACCACCGCACCCACCACGCCCGTCGTCCCCCCGACGCCCAGCCCGATCGCCTCGCCCTCGCCGACCCCGACGCCCGAGCCGACCGTCGAGCCGACCCCGACGCCGACCCCGGAGCCGAGCGCGCCGACCCTGGCCGCGATCGGCGGCCGCGTGTTCCGCGACGTCAACGGCAACATTGCTTTGGGCGGCACCATCGACGACCCCGAGGACCCGGGCGTCGCCGAGGCGAGCGTGCGCATCTTCGGCACCAGCGCCGACGGCACCGCCGTCGACCTGACGGTGACGACCGACGCAGCCGGCAACTTCGCGCTCACCGACCTCGCGCCGGGGACGTACGCGGTGGCCGTCAGCGCGCTGCCGGTCGGCCTCCTGCCGCTCGGCGTCCTGGCGCCCGCCGGCTGGCTGCTCGGGCTAGATCGGCTGGACGCCGTCGAGATGGGGCCCGGGGTCACCCTCACGGTCGGCTTCGTCGCCGGTCCCTGACTCGGCGAGCGCGGACCGGCTCAACGTCCGCCACTCCGCGGCTAGCCCGGCGAGTGACAACGTGGCCGCGGCCGCGCAGACGCAGAGCACGATCGCCGTCACCGAGTCGTTGAACGCCAGCTGCACGGTGAGCACCAGCCCGACTGCGACGGTCGCGACCCGGACCCCGGAGCGTGGGTCGCCCTGGGCGAGCCGAGCGTAGATCAGCAACTGGGCGACGGCGTACAGCGAGCCGGCGAGCGCGAACAGCGCGACCTCGTCCGCCAGCTCCTCGTAATCGTCGCCGCCGATGATCGCAACGACGAAGTCGGGAGCCAGCGCGGTGGCGATGGTGAGCACCGCGCCGGAGGCGGCGACCAGGGCGAGCGAGACCCGCATCGCGCTTCCCCGTCGCGACTCGTCGACGAGCATGGGGTAGGCCAGCACCGCGATGAACGCGGGGAACCAGAACGCGCCCTTGGCGACCACCGCACCCAGCGCGTACAACCCCGCCTCGTACCCGTCCAGGTGGTGCCGTGCGAGCAGGACGTCGACGTTGGTCAGCCCGAAGAACGCGAACAGCGCCCCGGCCGCGATCGCCAGTTCCTTCGCGGCGCCCGGCTCGGGGGTGGCCTGCGAGGGATGCGGCGACGGTGCGATCCGGGCGGCGAGCACCGCGGCTGCGCTCGCGCCGGCCAGCGCTCCGATCAGACCGGCGGTCACGCTGTCGCGGATCGCCAGGCCGACCAGGGTCCCGCCGAGCCGGCCGGCCGCCACCACGATGTAGAGCACAGCCAGCGCCGCGAACCGCTCGGTGCCCTGGGCCAGCCCGAACCGGTATCCGACCAGCGTGAGCGGCACCATCGAGGCGGCGACCAGCAGCACCTGCGTGGTGTCGAGATGCAGGAACACCGAGAACGCCGGGGCCGCCAGCGCCAGCCCGCCCGCGATGCCGAAGGCGAACTTGTGGCCGAGCCGCACCATCGACGGCGCCGCGGCCGGGCCGTCGGTGGCCAGCCGGCGTGCGGTCACCGACTGCAGCGCCAGCGATCCGACGAAGGCGACCAGCACGATGCCGTTCAGCGCGGCGAACGACGCCGAACTCGTCCGGTCCGAGCACGCGGGACGCGACGAGGTTGAGCGCGTAACCGAACGCGTTCGACACCGCCAGGCCCGCCGCCAGCAGGGCCCCGCCGCGCACCACCGCGGAGGGTTGGGCGCCCGCGGGTGGGGTCGGCCCACTCATGCCGGCTTCTCGCAGCAGAAGATCGCGGTGCCCGGGATCAGCCGGCCCCGCAGCGGGCTCCAGCCGCCCCAGGTCCGCTCGTGGCCCGTCCGGCCATTCCGGCTCGATCAGGTCGGACAGCCACATCCCGGCGCCGAGGATCTCCCGGACCCGGTCCGACATCGTGCGGTGGTGCTCGGCGTAGACGGCCCGCCCGTCCGCGGCGACCTCCACATAGGGGCGGCGGTCGAAGTAGGACTCGGACACCGTCAGCCCGGCCGGCCCGGGGTCGTCGGGGAGGCACCAGCGCAGCGGGTGGGACACCGAGAACACCCAGCGCCCGCCGGGGCGCAGCACCCGCGCCACCTCGCGCATGACCCGCGCGGAGTCCGCCACGAAGGGGACCGCGCCGTAGGCCGAGCAGACCAGGTCGAAGGCGGCGTCGGCGAACGGCAGGTCGGTCGCGTCGGCGAGCACCACCGGCACCACGGTCCCGGTGCGGGCGTCCAGAGCCCGCGAGTGCCGTAGCTGCCCCTCGGACAGGTCGAGCCCGACCACGTGCGCGCCGGCGTTCGCCAGCCAGCGGGCGCACTGTCCGGCCCCGCAGCCGATCTCCAGCACCCGGCGCCCGGCCACCGGGCCGAGCAGGCCCGCGTCCGCCTCGGTCAGCCCTTCCGGGCCCCAGACGAAATCGGCGTCGCCCAGGAAGTCGCCGTGCTCGGCCTGGTAGCGCTCCGCGGTCCGGTTCCAGTAGCCACGGTTGGCGCTCCGGCTGGCCGCCGCGTCACACTCCCCGCGGCCCGTCTCGGTCACCGGGGGTTCCTCGGCGCCAACGCCCCAGGTCAGCGCCCCGGGGGGGTCGGCCATGAACTCCTCCACTCCGTGGCGATCCGGGGCGTAATCGGGGCGCGATTGACCGCCTTTCCGGGCGAGACGTATCCTGACAGACGCGTTGTGGGCTCGTGCGCCTCAGACGTAGTAGGTGCACGCTCGTAGGTCGTTCCGATTGTTGTTCTTGGTTTGCGCTTTCTTCGTCGCGTAGGCAGGGGATTCCAGCGGTTGTCGGCTCACGGGAGCCGTCCGCTCGCACCACCCGATTCCTGTCCGTATCCGGAGCAACCCAACACATGACGAGCACCGTCGAGATCAACCCCGCACTCTCTACGCCGCCCCAGGTCGCGATCAACGACATCGGTTCCGCCGAGGACTTCCTCGCTGCGATCGACGAGACCATCAAGTACTTCAACGATGGCGACATCGTCGAGGGCGTCATCGTCAAGGTCGACCGGGACGAGGTCCTCCTCGACATCGGCTACAAGACCGAGGGCGTCATCCCCTCCCGTGAACTTTCCATCAAGCACGACGTCGACCCGTCCGAGGTCGTCAAGGTCGGCGATGAGATCGAGGCCCTGGTTCTCCAGAAGGAGGACAAGGAGGGCCGCTTGATCCTGTCCAAGAAGCGCGCCCAGTACGAACGCGCCTGGGGCACGATCGAGAAGATCAAGGAAGAGGACGGCATCGTCACCGGCACGGTGATCGAGGTCGTCAAGGGTGGTCTGATCCTCGACATCGGCCTTCGCGGCTTCCTCCCCGCCTCTCTGGTGGAGATGCGCCGCGTGCGTGACCTGCAGCCGTACGTCGGCAAGGAGCTCGAGGCCAAGATCATCGAGCTGGACAAGAACCGCAACAACGTGGTCCTGTCCCGCCGCGCCTGGCTCGAGCAGACCCAGTCCGAGGTCCGCCAGACGTTCCTGACGACCCTTCAGAAGGGTCAGGTCCGCTCCGGCGTCGTGTCCTCGATCGTCAACTTCGGTGCCTTCGTCGACCTCGGTGGGGTCGACGGTCTGGTGCACGTCTCCGAGCTGTCCTGGAAGCACATCGACCACCCGTCCGAGGTGGTCGAGGTCGGCCAGGAGGTCACCGTCGAGGTCCTCGACGTCGACATGGACCGCGAGCGTGTCTCGCTCTCGCTCAAGGCGACGCAGGAAGACCCGTGGCAGCAGTTCGCGCGTACGCACGCGATCGGCCAGGTCGTCCCGGGGCGCGTCACCAAGCTGGTGCCGTTCGGTGCGTTCGTCCGCGTGGACGAGGGCATCGAGGGTCTGGTGCACATCTCCGAGCTGGCCGAGCGCCACGTGGAGATCCCCGAGCAGGTCGTGCAGGTCGGCGACGAGATCTTCGTCAAGGTCATCGACATCGACCTCGAGCGTCGCCGTATCTCGCTCTCGCTCAAGCAGGCGAACGAGAACGCCGGTGCCGGCGCGGCCGAGGGCGACGAGCACTTCGACCCGGCGCTCTACGGCATGCCGGCGGAGTACAACGAGGCCGGCGAGTACATCTACCCCGAGGGCTTCGACCCGGAGACCAACGAGTGGCTGCCCGGCCACGAGGCGGCCCGGGAGAAGTGGGAGGGGCAGTACGCCCAGGCCCGCGAGCGCTTCGAGGCGCACCGCAAGCAGATGAAGGCCGCCCAGGAGGCGGACGCCGAGGCCGGTGCGGCTGCGGCAGCTCCGTCCTCCTACTCCTCCGGTGGAGAGCCGGCGGAGGGCGAGGGCGACGCAGGCGGCACGCTGGCCTCCGACGAGGCCCTGGCCGCGCTGCGCGAGAAGCTCACCGGTCGCTCGTAGCTGACTGTGTGAACTGATTGGTCGTCAGATGACCCCGCCCGGTCCGCCGGGCGGGGTCATCTGCGTTCTGGGAGGATCGACCTCGTGCTGATCGGACTCACCGGGGGTATCGGCTCCGGCAAGACCACCGTCTCGGACCTGCTCGGCGAGTGGGGTGCGGTGATCGTCGACGCCGACGTCATCGCCCGCGAGGTGGTCGCCCCGGGCACGCCCGGGCTGGCCGCGATCGCCGAGGCCTTCGGGCCCGAGGTGATCGGCGCCGACGGGGGACTGGACCGCGAGCGGATGGCTGCGATCGCCTTCGCCGATCCGAACGCCCGAGCCACCCTGAACGGGATCGTCCATCCGCTGGTCCGGGCCCGCGCCGCGGAGCTGACCCTGGCGGCGCCGCCCGGCTCGGTCGTCGTGCAGGCGGTTCCGCTGCTCGCCGAGACCGCGCAGGCCAAGGTCTTCGAACTGGTCGTCGTCGTCGACGTCGATCCCGAGGTGGCGATGGACCGACTGGTCCGGCTTCGGGGGATGACCCGCGAGGACGCGGCGGCGCGGATGGCCGCGCAGGCGTCCCGCGAGCAGCGCCTGGCGATCGCCGACGTGGTGCTCGACAACTCCGGCGACCTGCCCGAGTTGGAGGAGCAGGTCGCGGAGTTGTGGCGGGAGCTGCAGGAACGCGCCTGACCTCGGCAGTCAGGCCATGACGGGCTGGCCGGGCACGGTCTGCTCCCGGGCCGGCAGCGGCTGCGTGTGTACGCCTGGCCGGGGCTCGTCGAGCTCGAACTCGGAACGACCGACCAGGTACGGCGTGCGGGCCTCGCCCTCGCGGGAGTTGCCGATCAGGACGAGCCCGGCGACCTTGGTGCCGAGGCGGTCGAGCAGGTCCGCGGTGCGCTTTGCGCTGGCGCGACTGGTCCGCCCGGTCCGGGCCACGATCAGCACGGCGTCGGCGACCTCGAGGGAGTCCAGCGCGTCGCCGGCGAACTCCAGCGGCTCGGAGTCGATGACGATGACGTCGACCAGGCGGCGGGCCGCCGCGAGCACGTGGGGCAGGGCGCTGGCCAGCGCTCCGGGCTCGCGTCCGCCGCGGGTGCCGATCGAGAGGACCAGCACGCCCGGGGTCTCGGCCTGCTGGACGACCTCGGCGAGCCGGGCGCCGGGGTCGGCGGCCGCGAGCAAGTCGGACAGCCCGGTGCCGGGCTGAATGCCGACGCCGTAGTGCGCGGTCGGGTGGCCGAAGTCGCAGTCGACGAGCAGGACGCGGCGGCCGGACTCGGCCAGCGCGGCGGCGAGGTTGCGGGCGACGCTGGACCGGCCGTCCCGGCGGTTCGGCGAGGTCACGGTGATGACCCGCGGCACGACCTCGCCGTGCTTGCCCCGGGCCAGGACGGCGCAGCGCAGCACGCGGTAGGCCTCGGCCACCGTGCCGGTCGGCCGGGTCAGGAAGGCGACGTGGCCGGCGTAGCGGGCCCGTCCGTTCGTGCGCGGGATCTCGGTCAGGACCGAGCTCGAATACGCGCGCTCCAGGGTCCGGCGGCCGTGCAGGCGACCGTCCCGGCCGGGCAGGACCGTCGCCGCCAGCAGGATCCCCAGGCCCAGGCCGGCCAGCGCACCGAGTGCGCCCCGCGTCGCCGGGTCGTCCGGGAGGGTGCCCTCGGCGCCGCTCGCCGCCACCGGGGTGCCGATCGAGCGGAGCTGGATGCCGGTGGTCTGCGCGACGTAGCGCGCAGCCGCGGTTGCGTAGGCGGCCGCGACCTCGACCGCGGCTGCCGGGTTGGTGGCGTGCGCAGTGATCAGCACCGAGCCTGCCTCGCGATCGAGCGCGACCGTCACGGCGTCGCGGAACAGGTCGGAGTCGGTGAGCAAATTCTGCTCGGCGGCGGCCCGGGACACCTCGGGTTGCGCCGCGACCCGGGACGAGAGCTCGAGTTGCCGGCGCGACGGGGCCGTTCCGGTGCTCGCCGCCCCGGTGCCGCCGGCCGGCGGGCTGAGCACCAGCTCGGTGGTGGCGCTGCCGGCCTGGTTGCGCAGTCGCTCGTCCGAAGCCGGCGCGCTCCCGGCGCCGAGGCCCGCCCCCAGGGCGACCAGCACCGCGACCAGCCACCACCGGCGTCCGACCGTGCGTAGGAGCCTCGCCATTGCTGAACCACCCCGAGCTCGATTGCCGCGCGCGACCGGGCCCCCCCGACGCGCCTTCCCACTTCCCCCGGAGCGTCATTCCGCCCGGCTCCATGATCGTTTCCGATGTCCGATTTGTCCCGCAATGCCCCAGGGACAAATATGACCGGAAGTAAACCCATGGTTCTCGTGTGACAAGAGATGTCACACGAGGCGACTCCCGCTCCGGGATCGGGCCGGTCAGTCGGCCGGACGCGGCCTCAGGGGGAGCACGGTCGCCGGGGGCCGGGGACGCGCTGGGCCGGACTCAGGCAGGCCCTCGACCAGGGCGCGCACCAGATTGAGCACGTCATCGGCGTCCAGGATCACCCCGGTGGAGGACCCGTCGGCGCCCTCGATGGCGACCTGGACGACCTGCTGGTCCGGTGCCCACGTCAGGCTCAGGCCGCGGGCGGGGTCGGCGAGGTCGACGAAGAACTCCGCGGGCTCTCCGAACTCGGGAGCGCTGCGTGCTCCCCGGCCCAAGGGCAGCGGCACGACGTCGGCCATGCCCGGATTCTGTGCTCGGACCGCGGCACGTTGTCAATCCGTGACCTCTGGAAGTTAGGCGATTCTCATGCGCGCGGGCCGCCCCCGTAACCTTGCTCCTTGATCGGGCCTCTTCTGGCCCGGTGACCGACGGGTCATGTGGGCGGGCGAGAGGACGTACCGGGCGTGGGAGCGGGGAGCAGTCACGACCGCACGGACGATCTCGCGTTGGCCGTCGAATTGGCGGAGGCCGCCGGCGCCCGCCTGACCGAGCTGCGGCGGGGGTGGAGCGGCGACGAGGCGGGACTGCGCAAGGCCGGCGACGCCGCCTCCCAGGACCTGCTGGCCGAACGTCTCGGCCAGGCCCGGCCCGATGACGCCGTGCTCTCGGAGGAAGCCCGCGACAACCCGATCCGGCTCTCGGCCGACCGGGTCTGGATCATCGATCCCCTCGACGGAACCCGGGAGTACGGCGAGGGCCGCGAGGACTGGGCCGTGCACGTCGCGCTCTGGCAGCGGATTTCCGCCGACGCGGGCGAGCTCACCGTGGGTGCGGTCGCCCTGCCGGGCCGCGGGACGGTGCTCTCGTCCGACGGCGCGCGGGAAATTCCCGAGCCGCCTGGCCGGGCGCTGCGCATCGCGGTCAGCCGCACCCGGCCGCCCGAGGTCGCGGTCGTGGTGGCCGAGGCACTCGGTGCGGAACTCGTGCCGATGGGGTCGGCCGGCTACAAGGTGACCGCGGTCGTGCTGGGCGACGTCGACGCCTACGTGCACGGCGGGGGCCAGTACGAGTGGGACTCCGCTGCGCCGGTCGCGGTGGCCCGGGCCGCCGGGGTGCACACCTCCCGGCTGGACGGCTCCCCATTGATCTACAACCAGCCCGACCCGCTGCTGCCCGACCTGGTGATCGCCCGGTCCGAGGTCGCCGCCCCGCTGCTCGCCGCGATCGCCGCGGCTTCCTGACGTACAGAACTGACAGAGGATCAGATGTCGATCGCCGCGAACGACTATCAGCTGAGCCAGCTCCGCGTGCTGGAGTCCGAGGCCGTGCACATCATCCGCGAGATCGCCGCGGAGATGGAGCGGCCCTGCCTGCTGTTCTCGGGCGGCAAGGACTCCGCGGTGATGCTGCACGTGGCGGCCAAGGCGTTCGCGCCTGCCAAGATCCCGTTCCCGGTCATGCACGTGGACACCGGGCACAACTTCCCCGAGGTGCTGGAATTCCGCGACGCGGAGGTGGAACGCTTCGGCGTCCAGCTCATCGTCGCCTCGGTGCCGGAGGCGATCGAGCGCGGCTTCGTCCGCGAGGAGCCCAACGGCTCGCGCAACCGGATCCAGACCCCGGTCCTGCTGGAGGCCTGCGAGAAGCACAAGTTCACCGCGCTGTTCGGCGGTGCGCGCCGGGACGAGGAGCGGGCCCGGGCGAAGGAGCGGATCTTCTCCTTCCGCGATGAGTTCGGTCAGTGGGACCCGAAGAACCAGCGCCCGGAACTGTGGAGTCTCTACAACGGCCGGATCCACGCCGGGGAGAGCATCCGGGTCTTCCCGCTCTCGAACTGGACCGAGCTCGACATCTGGCACTACATCGCCGAGGAGAACGTGGCGCTGCCGCCGATCTACTACGCGCACGAGCGCGAGGTGTTCGACCGCGACGGAATGCTGATGGCGAACAACGAGTTCTGCCGGCCGAAGGAGGGCGAGGCCACCTTCACCGCGATGGTGCGCTACCGCACCGTCGGTGACGCCACCCTGACGGCGGCGGTGCGCTCCGATGCCAAGGACGTCCACGCGATCATCGACGAGGTGGGCGCGACCCGGCAGACCGAACGCGGCGCGACCCGCGGCGACGACCGGGCCACCGAGGCCGCGATGGAAGACCGCAAGAAGGAGGGCTACTTCTAAATGGACCTGCTTCGGTTCGCCACCGCCGGCTCCGTCGACGACGGAAAGTCCACGCTGATCGGCCGGCTGCTCTACGACACCAAGTCGATCTTCGAGGATCAGCTCGAGCACGTCGAGAAGGTCAGCCGGGACAAGGGCCGCGAGTACACCGACCTCGCGCTGCTCACCGACGGCCTGCGCGCCGAGCGCGAGCAGGGCATCACGATCGATGTCGCGTATCGCTACTTCGCCACCCCGAAGCGCAAGTTCATCATCGCCGACACTCCGGGCCACATTCAGTACACCCGGAACATGGTCACCGGTGCCTCCACCGCCGACCTCGCGATCATCCTGGTCGACGCCCGCCACGGCCTGGTCGAGCAGTCCCGCCGGCACGCCTTCCTCGCCTCGCTGCTGCAGGTGCCGCACGTCGTCGTCGCGGTCAACAAGATGGACCTCGTCGACTGGGACCAGTCGGTCTACGACCGCATCCACGCCGAGTTCACCGGCTTCGCCGCCCGGCTCCGCATCCGCGACCTGATGACGATCCCGATCTCGGCCCTCAACGGCGACAACGTCGTCGAGCGCTCCGCGGCCTCGCCCTGGTACGCGGGGTCCTCGCTGCTGCACCACCTGGAGAACGTGCACGTCGCCTCCGACCGCAACCTGATCGACGTCCGCTTCCCGGTGCAGTACGTGATCCGGCCGCACAGCAAGGAGCACCACGACTACCGCGGCTACGCCGGCACGATGGCCGGTGGCGTGCTCAAGCCGGGCGACACCGTCACGGTGCTGCCGAGCGGGTTCTCCACCACGGTCGAGGCCATCGACGCGCTCGACGGTCCGTGCGAGCAGGCATTCTCGCCGATGTCGGTGGTGGTCCGGCTCAAAGACAATCTCGACATCAGCCGCGGCGACATGATCTGCCGGCCGAACAACATGCCCACGGCCACGCAGGACATCGACGCCATGGTCTGCTGGATGGCCAACGCCCCGCTGCGGCCCGGCATGAAGCTGATGATCAAACACACCACGCGCACCGCGCGGGCCCTGGTCAAGGACCTGCAGTACCGGCTCGACATCAACACCCTGCACCGGGACGAGAAGACCGGCGAGCTGGGCCTGAACGACATCGGCCGGGTCCGGCTGCGCACCACGCAGCCGCTGTTCATCGACGACTACGGGAAGAACCGGGACACCGGCGGATTCATCCTGATCGACGAGGGAAGCAACGTGACAGTCGGCGCCGGGATGATCACCGACAACCAGTGACACTGGCTGCGCCCTAAACTCTGCGACGGTGCATGTCACGGGCTAGCCGGTCTGTCGTCGCTGCCGCGACTCTGCTGACGTTCGCCCTCTGGGTACCCGACGCCGTCGCGCTCCGGGGCGATGATCCGACGCCGACGCCGCGCCACGCCGACGCCGGACGCGGCCGACGTGCCCGGCTGTTCGCGACCCGTACCCCGCGCACCTGCCCGACCTCGGGCTGGGGCGGGTGGGAGATCTTCGGCTGATCCGCGCCAAGAGCGGCACGTTGCAGCTGCGGCTGTCGAGCACGCTGATCAACGTCGGGTCCGGACCGCTCGTCGTGCGCGCCACCCGGGAGCGGGCCAAGGGCGGGTTCATCGTGGAGCAGAGGGTCCGCACGTTGGACGGGCGTCGGCCGTATTTCGACCTGCCGATCGGGACCAAGTACGCCGGGGACGGCCACAGCCACTGGCACATCAGGGACGTGGTCCGGTACACCCTCATCCCGCTCGCCGACGACGAGGACGTGCGGGACCGGCGCATCAACAAGATCGGCTTCTGCATCTATGACAACGTCCGCCGGGCCAACCGGCCGGGGCAGCCGGTCCGGCCGCAATACCGCCCGGGCGGGTGCGGACAGGAGAGCTCGACGACGCTGCGGATGGGCCTGTCCGTCGGCTGGGGCGACCTGTACGAATGGACGCTGCCGGGCCAGTACCTGAGCCTGACCGGACTGCCCCCGGGCGACTACCGCCTGCTCGGTGAGGCGAATCCGGAAGGCGTGTTCTACGAACAACGCGACGACAACAACGTCGTCTACGTCGACCTGCGGCTCCGCCGCGAGGACGGAAGAGCGTCGATCAGGATCCTGCGGCGCGGGGTGCGCCCGGTCAGTGAGGCCGAGACCATGGCTGTGGCCGGGGACGCCGGCAACCACGAGGGACACTCCGAGCCTGGCGACCCGCCGGGCTCTGGCGTCCCGGCCCCGGGCGGGGTTGACTACGCGTCATGGCTCTCGACTCCAGCACCCTTGACGGCATCCTCACGAACGCGGTCGCGGAAGGCGCCGTCCCGGGCATAGCGGTCGTCGTCGTCGACCGCGACGGGACGCTCTACTCCGGAACCGCCGGCACCCTGCGCGCCGGGGGCGACCCGGTGACCGCGTCGACGATGTTCCGGTACGCCTCCTGCACCAAGTCCATCGCCAGCGTCGCGGCGCTGCAGCTGGTGGAGCAGGGGAAGATGTCGCTGGACGACGAGGTCTCCGCGATCTTCCCGGAGTTCGGCAAGCTCCAAGTGCTCGACGGCTTCGACGGCGACACCCCGATCCTGCGGCCGCCGTCGCGCCCGCCGCTGGTCCGGGAGCTGCTCACGCACTCCTCCGGCCTGACCTACTTCTTCACCAACCCCGAGGTGGCCAAGTACCACGCGGTGACCGGCGTGGTCGACGTGCTTTCCGGGGAGAAGGCCTCGCTCACCGAGGTGCCGCTGGCGCGCGACCCCGGGGTTATCTGGGACTACGGGACCAACACCGACTGGCTCGGTCTGCTCGTCGAGCACGTGAGTGGGCAGTCGCTGGACGCCTACTTCGCCGAGCACATCTTCGGCCCGCTCCAGATGGAGGACATCACGTTCGCCCCGAGCGCGGAGCAGCGCGACCGGCTGATGCCGGTCTACGCCCGCACCCCCGACGGTGGCCTGGTGGAGACCCCGCTCGAGCTCGCCCCCGAGCCGGACTGGTGGTCCGGTGGTCACGGGCTCTACGGGACCGCCGGTGCTTACGCCCGCTACCTGCGCGCCCTGCTGCGGGGCGGGGAACTCGACGGCGCCCGCATCCTGAGCGAGGAGAGCGTCGCGCTGGCGTTCAGCGACCAGCTGCGCGGTGTTCCGATGCCCACCGAAGGCGTCGTGTCGATGGTCCCGGAACTGCTCAACCCGGTGCCGCCGTTCCCGTTCGCGGAGAGCTGGGGCCTGGGCTTCCACCTGGTGCTGGAGGATGTCCCCGGCGCGCGCCGGGCCGGCACCGGCGACTGGGCCGGCATCTTCAACCTCTACTACTGGGTCGACCGATCCACTGGCATTGCAGGCATGCTGCTCACCCAGGTCCTGCCGTTCTTCGACGAGGGCGTGGTGAACACCTCGCTCGCGATCGAGGGCACGGTCTACGCGCAGCTGGGCATCGCCTGAGCCTGGTCGCGTTGACGGCCGGTCAGCGCGCGTTCGTCACTTCTTGACCAGGCGGGCGAACACCACGACGTTGTCCTGATACCCGCCGCGCTTCGCGTCGTAGATGCCGGTGCACGTGATCAGCCGCAGCTCGGAGCGCTTGTCCGCGCCGTAGACCCGCCGGGTCGGGAAGTCGTCCCGGGGGTGGACCTCGATCGCGTAGACGAGGTACGTCACCGTCGACCGATCGGCAAGTCGGACGAGCACCCGGTCCCCGCGTCGTGCGTTGTGGAGAGCGGCGAACACGTCGGGCCCGGTCTTGGAGTCGACGTGGCCGGCGATCACAGTCCGGCCGGGTTCGCCGGGGTCCGGGCCGGCCTTGTACCACCCGGCCCGCCCGTAGTCCGGCGGGACCAGCACCCGGTCGGCGTCCAGGTTCAGCGGGTCGAGCGCAGCGTCGATCTTGAGCCGGGGCATTCGTACCCGGAGCGGGGTCGGCGCACCGTCCTGCCCCGGCCGCCACTTCTCAACCCCTGCGACCGCAGCCGCCGGGCTCGGCGCTGCCGCTGGGCTCGGCGTCGGCGCCGCGGCCGTCGTCAGGTCAGTGCTCGATCCGCCGCCGCCACAACCGGCGAGCAGCCCGAGACAGGTGACGACGGCCGCGATGCCCAGCCGTTGGCGATTCAGGCCGTACCGCCGCCGCCGGTGCCGACGCCACCCACGCCGGGCGCGCCCTCGTCCTCGTCATCGTCTCGGCCGCCGCCGCCGACCTCATCGTCGTCGTCGCCGCCCGCCACCGGGGCGGCGGCTCGGTTCGGGTTGCTGCCGCCGGGGCAATTGATGTGCAGCACCTTGGACCTTGATCTTGTCGGGGTCATCCGGGTCGGCGTTGTCGGTCAGGGTGACTTTGTACTTCCCGTCGGGCAACCCGTGGACAGCCTTGGTGAGCACATCCGTGCGGCCGTCGTCGGCGGTGTTCTTGCTGTCGGTGGGGTCGGAATCCTTGTTGATCGTGATGGTGCCGGGATACCGATCGGGTCGCCGTTGTTCCCGGCCGCCTGATTGCCCTGGATGGTGAACGAGTAATTAAGCGTCTGGCCGACGTTCTTCTTGACGTCGAAGGCCGCCAGGTAGAAGTCGCAGGCCTGCTGGGGTTCGTTCTGCCTCTCGTCGAAGGGTGTGCCGGGGGAGTGGATCTTGAGGGTGCCAGGCGCGGCATGAGCGATCCCGGGCAGGCCCATGACGGAGAGGGCGACAGCGCCCGTGAGGACGGCCGCACGGATCGCGGTGGTTCGGATGGGCGCGGTCATGGTGTCTCCTAAAGCCGAATCCGGTGCGATTCGGCGTGAGTGAGCGGTGGGAATGGCACAGACACCGGGGGCGCCGGAGTGACTGTTCGTCCCGATTCTTCCCGAATCATGTAGGACCAATCGCCCGAGAGCAATTGCCGGAACGGATGCGGTGCGGGGGCGCCGATCGGCGGGTAAGGCGACCCTGACCTGCGGGAACCCGACTGTCGGTGCCGCCACGTACCGTGGTCGGCGTGAGACCCACCACCGATATCGAGCGCTCAACAGCGCCCTTTCAGGTCATCAGCGACTTCCAGCCCTCCGGGGACCAGCCGACGGCGATCGCGGACCTGGCCCGGCGGATTCGGGCGGGCGAGAAGGACGTCGTCCTCCTCGGTGCCACCGGCACCGGCAAGTCGGCCACCACGGCCTGGCTGGTCGAGGAGCTGCAGCGCCCGACCCTGGTGATGGCGCCGAACAAGACGCTGGCCGCCCAGCTTGCGAACGAGTTCCGCGACCTGATGCCGAACAACGCGGTGGAGTACTTCGTCTCCTACTACGACTACTACCAGCCCGAGGCCTACGTCCCGCAGACGGACACCTACATCGAGAAGGACTCGTCGGTCAACGACGAGGTCGAGCGGCTGCGGCACTCGGCCACCAACTCGCTGCTGACCCGCCGCGACGTGATCGTGGTCGCGAGCGTGTCCTGCATCTACGGTCTCGGCACGCCGCAGGAGTACGTCGACCGGATGATCCGGCTGAACGTCGGCGACGAGGTCGACCGGGACACCCTGCTGCGCCAGCTGGTCACCATGCAGTACACCCGCAACGACCTGGCCTTCACCCGCGGCACGTTCCGGGTCCGCGGCGACACCCTTGAGATCTTCCCGGTCTACGAGGAGCTGGCGCTGCGCCTGGAGTTCTTCGGCGACGAGATCGAGCGGGCGATGACGCTGCACCCGCTCACCGGCGAGGTGATCGCGGAGAACCAGAGCATCCACGTCTTCCCGGCCACCCACTACGTGGCCGGCCCGGAGCGGATGGAACGCGCGATCAAGGGCATCGAGCTCGAGGCCGAGGACCGCCTCGCGCAGATGGAGAAGCAGGGCAAGCTGCTGGAGGCGCAGCGGCTACGGATGCGCACCACCTACGACATCGAGATGATGCGCCAGGTCGGGTTCTGCTCCGGTATCGAGAACTACTCCCGCCACATCGACGGCCGGGAGGCGGGCTCGCCCCCGCACACGCTGCTCGACTACTTCCCGGACGACTTCCTGCTCGTCATCGACGAGTCGCACGTGACGGTGCCTCAGATCGGGGCGATGTACGAGGGCGACATGTCCCGCAAGCGAACCCTGGTCGACCACGGTTTCCGGCTGCCCTCGGCGATGGACAACCGGCCGCTGCGCTGGGAAGAGTTCGTCGAGCGGATCGGGCAGACGGTGTACCTGTCCGCGACCCCAGGCCCCTACGAGCTCGGCAAGGGCAAGGGCGTGGTCGAGCAGATCATCCGCCCGACCGGCCTGATCGACCCGGAGATCGTGGTCAAGCCGACCAAGGGCCAGATCGACGACCTGGTGCACGAGATCCGGATCCGGGCCGAGAAGAACGAGCGGGTGCTGGTCACCACGCTGACCAAGAAGATGTCGGAGGACCTCACCGACTACCTGCTCGAGCTGGGCGTGCGGGTGCGGTACCTGCACTCCGAGGTGGACACCCTGCGCCGGGTCGAGCTGCTCAGCGAGCTCCGGCAGGGCGTCTTCGACGTGCTGGTCGGCATCAACCTGCTGCGCGAGGGCCTGGACCTGCCCGAGGTGTCCCTGGTCTCGATCCTGGACGCCGACAAGGAGGGCTTCCTGCGCAGCGGCACCTCGCTCATCCAGACCATCGGCCGGGCCGCACGCAACGTCTCCGGCCAGGTGCACATGTACGCCGACACCATCACCCCGTCGATGGCGAAGGCGATCGACGAGACCAACCGCCGGCGCGCGAAGCAGGTCGCCTACAACACCGAGCACGGCATCGACCCGACGCCGCTGCGCAAGAAGATCGGCGACATCCTCGACTCGATCGCCCGCGAGGACGCCGACACCGCCGAGCTCATCGGGGGAGCGGGCCGCCAGCGCAGCCGGGGCAAGGCGCCCGTCCCGGGCCTGTCCTCGAAGATCAGCGCAAAGACCGGCGCCGAGGTGGGCCGGCACGCCGCCGACCTCGCCGACATGCCGGCCATCGATCTCGCGGATCTCATCCAGCAGCTCACCGACCAGATGCACGCCGCGGCCGCGGAGTTGCAGTTCGAACTCGCCGCGCGCCTCCGGGACGAGATCCGCGAGCTCAAGCGAGAACTGCGCGGCATGCACGAGGCCGGGTCACGGCGCTGATACTTCCCGCTTACCGGATCTGACGCAGATCGCCGGTTACGCTGCCGGGATGCGGAAGTGGGCGGGGATCGTGCTCGCCGCGGCATTGCTGATCAGTACCTCGGCCTGCGGCGGCGACGACGACAAGAAGGACGAGTCGAACGGTCAGGAGTCGACCGAGTTCGGCGATCTCAAGCCCGAGGACGTCCGGGCCTCGCCGGCCGAGGTCGCCGTGGGCTTCCGGGAACTCGACCGCTACGCCGCCGAGGTCGTCTCCAAACTCGGGGTCGACGACGACGGTGCCGCTGAGACCCAGGAGCGCCTGCTCACGATCTGGGAGAGCATCCTCGGCACGGTCAAGGCCAACGACGAGGCCGCCTACACCAAGCTCGACACCGCCCTCGCGTTGCTGATGACCGTGCGCGGCGCCGGGGACAAGGCCGGTGCGCAGACCGCGGCCGACACCGTGAAGGAGACCGGCGCGGACTACCTGAAGCGGTTCCCGGGCACGGGGTCCGCGGCGCCGGCGTCCACGGCCTCGCCGTCGGGAACGGACGAACCGGCCGACGACGCGGATTCCGACTCCGATGTCGAGTCCGACGTCGACGCCCCTGTCGGGTACTGACGCCTGCAGTTAGGCGACCGGCGCGGGCCGGCCCGGGCCGGCGGCACCGGCGAAGGCCTGGGCGATCGACATCCAGGTGTCCGCGGCCGGGCCGGTGATCTCCAGCTTGGTCTCGTCCCGGTGCCGGCGCTGGATGACCAGGAGGCAGAAGTCCAGGGCGGGGCCGGTGATCCGGTCGCTGGCGTCCTCCGGGCCCCAGGCCCAGATCGACCCGTCCGGAGCGTCGAGCTCGACGCGGATCGGCGCCTCCGGCACCTCCAGCTCGCGGACCGCGAAGCTGTAGGCGCGGGCGCCCACCCCGATGTGCGCGATGTGCCGCAGGCGCATCGAGGGCTCGCGGGTGACGCCGAGCGCATCGGCGATGTCCTGTCCGTGCGCCCAGGTCTCCATGATGCGGGCGGTCACGCTCGAGGCCAGGCTCATCGACGGGCCGTACCAGGGCACCCGCTCCTTGGGGTCGCGCTCGCCGGTCTCGGTGATCAGTGCCAGCCGGGCCCGGCGGAACCACGCATGCAGGTCGGGGACCGACATCGAGCGCTGCTCCCGGACCAGGCGGTCCGGGAAGTCCATGCCGACCGCGATGTGGGCCCGGGCCTCGGCCTTGAAGCGCTCGGGATCCAGCACTGAGGTGACCGCGGACTCGTCGAAGTACGCAAGGTGGGCGATCTGATCGCGGATCAGCCAGCCCTCGGCGGGGGTCGGCTGGTCCCAGGCCTCGTGCGGCACGCCGGCCAGCATCTGCTCGATCACCTCGGTCTCGGCAGCGAGATCGGTGACAAGCTCGGACATGTCGGCAGCCACGAACATTCCTTCCGGTGGGAACTCAGATGATCCGGTGGGGGATCAAATGATGCGCATCGAGTCCAGGAACTTGATGCCGATCTCGTCGTCACCCTTGATCGCGACGCCGGCTTCGCGCCAGGGTTCCCGGTTGGTGCCCCACGCCGGGAAGGTTGCCGCGGGACCCTCGATGGTGGTGGTGGCCCCCGGGCTGCCGCCCGCGGTCACCTTCACCCGCTTCTTGCCCGGGGCCACCGTCCAGGTTCCGCCGCCCGGGCCGGCCAGGGTGAACTCGACCGGCGACGCCAGCCAGTCGAGACGGTCGCCGCTCATGGGGGAGAGGCCGGCCATCATCCATTCGATCGAGACCGCGAGTTGATTCTCGTCCTGCGGCGGCATCGTCCGGCCGAGAGCGGCGGCGATGTCGTAGCGCGCATGCAGGCCGTGGTCGAAGACGAAGGCGCTGGTCAGCATCTTCGCCGGGTAGGCACCGACTTCGGCGACCCGGACCGGCAGCGAGCGCATGCCCGGCGCCTGCACCAGTTTCATGACGGGGACGACGCGGTTGCCCCAGACCTCGTACTCGCGCAGGAGCTTGGCGGGCTCCCAGGACTTCCGCTTCTCGGCGTCCCGGTTGTTGGCCTCTTCGATGTCCTTGCCGGCGAGCAGCTTGATGATCCAGGGGGTGAAGGACCCGTGGCAGGCGGCCCCCATATGGGAGACGACGTCGCGGACAGCCCAACCCTCGCACTTGCTCGGCGCCGCCCATTCGTCGTCGCTGAGATCGTGCAGGAGGGCAAGAATGCTGGTCCGGTCAGTCTTGAAGGCCGCGGCCCTGTCCAATGCCATAGGGCAAGTTAACGGCTGATCACGTCACCCGTCAACGCGGCATGCATGCTGCGCGGGTGGCAACCGCCCGAACTCGGCGGTAGGATTGATACGAGAGTTATCCATGATTAACGGGCCCTGTATGAGTTCGAACGATTTCCCGAGGATGCCCGCTCAATGAAGGGAATGGCATGACCTCAGTCGCCGACCGGTCCACCCAAGGCGCGACCACGGACCCCGGGGCCGCACTGGCCGCCGACACCGTCGCCAAGCTCCGCGCCACCTTCGCCACCGGGCGCACGCTGCCCCTGGAGTGGCGCAAACGGCAGATCGAGGGCATCGGGCGCCTGGTCACCGAGCGGGAGTCCGAGATCGCGGAGGCGCTTGCCGCCGACCTCGGCCGCACACCGCACGAGGCGTGGTTCGGGGATGTCGCCTCCACCCACGGCGAGGTCAAGTACGCGCTGAAGCACCTGAAGAAGTGGATGAAGCCCACCCGCACCCACGTGCCCCTGGCGGTCATGCCCGGCAAGGCCGCCTACCGCTACGAGCCGCTCGGCACCGTCCTGGTGATCGGCCCGTGGAACTACCCGTTCTACCTGACGCTCAGCCCGCTTATCGGCGCGCTCGCCGCGGGCAACACCGTCGTCATCAAGCCCTCCGAGCACGCGCCGGCCACCTCGGCGGCCCTGGCCCGGCTGGTTCCGCAGTACCTCGACTCCGACGCCGTCATCGTCGTCGAGGGCGAAGCGGGCATCACGCAGCAGCTGATCGAGCAGCGGCTCGACCTCGTCTTCTTCACCGGCGGCACCGACATCGGTCGCCGCATCGCGGAGGCCTGCGCCCCGCACCTGACCCCGGCGATCCTCGAGCTCGGCGGCAAGAGCCCGGTCATCGTCACCAAGAACGCCGACCTGGAGGTCGCGGCCCGCCGGATCGCCTTCGGCAAGCTGCTGAACTCCGGCCAGACCTGCGTTGCTCCCGACTACCTGCTGGTCGAGAAGAGCGTTCGCGAGGAGTTCGTCGCCAAGCTCCAGACCACCATGACGGAGTTCCAGGGCGGCACGGCCGCGCCGCAGAAGATCGTCAACGAGCGCCAGTTCACCCGGCTGGCCGGGATGCTGGAAGGACAGAACATCGTCCAGGGCGGCAACCCGGACCAGGGCGGCACGACGATCGAGCCGACCGTGGTGCTCAACCCGGCGCGCGACTCAGCGGTCATGCAGAGCGAGATCTTCGGCCCGATCCTGCCGATCCTCGACGTCAACTCCCTCGACGACGCGATCAAGCTGATCAACGAGGGGGAGAAGCCCCTCGCGGCGTACATCTTCAGCAAGAACAAGGCCGAGCAGATGCGAGTCATCGAGGAGGTGCCCGCCGGCGGCGTCGTCGCGAACCACATCGCCATGCAGGTCCTGACCCCGCAGCTACCGTTCGGTGGCGTCGGGCACAGCGGGATGGGTGCCTACCACGGCAAGTGGGGCTACGAGGCCTTCAGCCACCGCAAGGCCACGCTGCGCATGCCCTCGCGCCCGGACCTGAAGATGGTCTACCCGCCCTACAGCGAGCGCGACAAAAAAATCCTCCGCAAACTGGTCTGACGCCGCGTCACATTCGTCGTCACGTCGCGTCACACTCACCCGAAAGCGCAGTACGGCACGCTGATTTTGCTTTCAGCGGTGCTGCACTGCGCTTTCGGGGGTGAATAGCACCTAGTAGGAGCGCGGTAGGCCGAGGCTGTGCTGGGCGATGTGATTGAGGATCATCTCGCGCGACACCGGGGCGACCTTGATCAGGCGCGCGAGGCCCCACAGGTGGGCGATGCCGTACTCGGTGGCGAGGCCGTTGCCGCCGTGCGTCTGGATCGCCTGGTCGACGCACTTCATGGCGGCCTCGGCGGCGGCGAACTTGGCCATGTTGGCGGCCTCGCCGGCGTCGGCGCGGCCGTCGTAGAGCTCGGCGGCGCGGTAGGTCATCAGACGGGCCAGCTCGAGCTGGATCTTCGACTCGGCCAGCGGGTGGGCGACGCCCTGGTGGGTGCCGATCGCCTTGCCGCCCCAGACGACGCGTTCGTTCGCGTAGCGGGTGGCCTTGTCGAGCACATGGCGGCTGATGCCGTTGCATAGAGCGGCGCCGGTGATCCGCTCCGGGTTGAGGCCGTGGAAGATCTGCTTCAGGCCGTCGCCGGGGTCGCCGACGACGCGGTTCGCGGGAACCCGCACGTCGTCGAAGCTCAGCAGGAACTGCTTCTCCGGCAGCACCAGTTCGGTCGGGATGTGCGACTTGCCGAGGCCCGGGGCGTCGGTGTCGACGATGAAGAGCGCGAGCTGGCCCTTGCCGGTGCGCTCGTCGGTGCCGATCTTCGCCACGACGAGCATGGCCTGGGACTCGTCGACGCCGGAGATGTAGATCTTCGAGCCGTTGAGCACCCAGTCGCCGTCGGGCTGCTGGACCGCGCGCAGGGAGAGGTTGTGCGAGTTGGAGCCGGCGTCCGGCTCGGTGATCGCGAAGCACATCCGGAAGTCCGGCTCGGTCCAGCGCGGCAGCCACTCGGCGCGCTGGTCCGCGGTACCGAACTCGGCGATCACCGGTCCGCAGATCGCGGAGTGCACCACCATCAGCAGCAGGGGAGCGCCACCGGTCGCGATCTCCTCGCAGACCACGGCGAGCTCGGACAGGCCGGCCCCGCCGCCGCCGAACTCCTCGGGCAGGTTCACCGAGGTGAAACCGCCCTTGACCACGGCCGCCCACAACTCATGGGTGGGCTCGCCGGAGGCGGCCTTCTCCCGGAAGTAGCTGCCGCCGAACGGCGCCACCGTGGCGGCGATGCTCTTGCGGAGCAGGACGCGTTCGGCGTCGTCGTTGTCGATCGTGGACTGCGCGACCATGAGCGGTCCTCCCATGTGGTTACTGCCGAGTACAGCCTACGACCGCATGTGAATCCGCGCTAGTCCAGCGGCCTAGTTGATGGCGCGGTCCTTGCCGGCCCAGTACGGCGCGCGCAGGTCCTTCTTCAGCACCTTCATCGCCCCGGACAGCGGGAGCGGCTCGGTCCGGAAGTCCACCGAGCGGGGCACCTTGTAGCCGCCGATCGAGCTGCCGCGCGTGGCGCGATGACGTCGTCCGCGGTGAGGGTCGAGCCCTCCTTGACGACGCAGATCGCGTGGACGGCCTCGCCCCACTGCTCGCTCGGGATACCGATGACCGCGACCTGGATGACCTCGGGGTGGGAGGCGATCGCGTTCTCGACCTCGACCGAGTAGATGTTCTCCCCGCCGGAGATGATCATGTCCTTCGCCCGGTCGACCAGGAACAGGTAGCCCGCGTCGTCGAGGTAACCGACGTCGCCGCTGGCGTACCAGCCGTCCTGAAACGCCTTGGCGGTCTCCTCGGGCAGCTTGAGGTAGCCCTGCATGTAGTTGCCGCCGCGGGCGTACACCTCGCCGGCCTCGCCGTTGGGGAGGACGTTGCCGTCCTCGTCGACGATCTTCAGTTCGATGCCCGCCAGCGCCCGGCCGCAGGACCCCAGCCGCGATCCCTCGCGGTGGTCGGCGTCGGTGAAGAAGGTGAGCACCGTTGCCGCCTCGGTCATGCCGTAGCCCTGGAAGATCCGCATGTCCGGGAACATGGCGAGGATCTTCTCCAGCAGCGACTTGGGCATGGGGGAGGCGCCGTAGATCAGGCGCTTGAGCGAGGAGATGCGCTCCGGGGCGAACTCCGGGTGGTTGACGATCATGCCGATCATCGTGGGCACCAGCACCGTGGTCGTGCAGTTGTACTTCTCGCACGCGGCCATGAACCCGGCCGGGTCGAACATCGGCTGGATGACGACCGGCACGCCGAACATGGCGGCGCCGACGACACCGAGCATCGTCGCGCCGTGGAACATCGGGGTGGAGGCGATGTAGGTGTCGCCGCGCTCCCACGGCACCGCCATCGCGATGTGGTACTGGTTCAGCACCTCGGCGCGCTGGTCGAGCATCACGCCCTTGGGCCGGCCGGTCGTCCCGCCGGTGTACATGACGACGCAGAGGTCGTCCTCCTCCGGCTCCTCGGGCCACCGGTTGCCGGCGTCGGCGAGCAGGTCCTCGTAGCGCAGGTCGGCCGCGCCCTCGCCGCCGCCCATCAGCACGACGTGCTTGAGGCCGGCCGCGTCGCGGATCTTCTCGATCAGCGGCGCGAAGGTGGAGTCGACGAAGCAGACGCTGGTCTCGGCGTCCTGCAGGACGTAGATGAGTTCCTCGGGGGAGAACCGGAGGTTGAGCGGATTCACCACGAAGGCGCCGAGGAACCCGGCGTGCCAGAGCTCGAGGTACTCGATGCTGTTGATGCCGAGGACGGCGACCCGGTCCTTCGGGCCGATGCCGAGCTTGGTCGCCACCGCGTCGCAGAGCCGGGAGACCCGGTCGGCGTGCTCGCCGAAGGTCCGCTGCTCCCCGGTGGCGGCGTTGATGAAGCCGACCTCGTTCGCACCGCGCTGCCAGGCGGGCAGCAGGGTGCGCGCGAAAACGAGTTCCTTCATGAGGTGGCCTTCCTAGCTCGGCGAGTTCGCTCAGCTCAACGAGAACGGCGCCGCGCTCCACCTGGGTTCCCGCGGCCACGTTCAGGGTGACGACACCGTCGCTGGGGCTGGTGATGGTGTGCTCCATCTTCATCGCCTCCATCACCAGCAGCGGGGTGCCGGCCGTCACCGTCTCGCCGTCGGCGACCATCACCCGCACGACCGAGCCGGGCATCGGCGCGACCAGGCCGCCGGCCGGGCCGCTGGCGCCCGGGGCGGGCAGCGGGTCCACGAAGCTGAAGGTGGACGTCCCGCCGACTCCGTCGACAAGCGCGCCGTCGGTGCCGTTGTCGCCGGTGAGATGCACCTGGTACCGCCGGCGGACGCCGGCGATGGTGGCGTCGACCAGCTCGGGACTGGCGGAGTGCAGCTCCACGAGCACCGGGCTGCCGTCCACCTCGACCACCGGCACGCGCTGCAGGTTGTAGGCGACCTTGATCGGGTCACCCTCGCCCTTGAGTTCGACGGTCTCCAACGTGGCGCGGTTGTTCCGCCACCCGATCGGCAGGCCGGGCTGGATCGAGCGGTCCGCGGCGCGCTGTGCCGCCATCGCGACGGTGGCGACCACGGCGTGCTGACGGTGCGTCGCTTCGTCGGTGAGCGGAACGGTCAGTCCGCCGACCCGATCCAGGAAGTCGGTGGTGGTGTCCCCGGCCAGGTACTCCGGGCTGCGCAGGATGCGGACCAGCAGGTCACGGTTGGTCGTGATCCCGTGCAACCGCGCGCGGGACAGCGCGTCGGCCAGCCGGCCGGCGGCGGCGGTGCGGGTGGGGGCGTGCGCGATGACCTTGGCGACCATCGAGTCGTAGTACGGCGAGACCTCGGAGCCCGTCGCGACGCCGGTGTCCACCCGGATGCCACTGTGCACATCTTCTGTGCCGCCGATCTCGAACAGGTCGAACGTGCCGGCCACCGGCAGGTACCCCGCGGCCGGATCCTCGGCGCAGAGCCGGACCTCGATGGCGTGCCCGGTGATCGAGGGGTTCATCGCCTCGGCGGGCAGGGCCTCGCCGCGGGCGACCGCGATCTGCAGGTGGACCAGGTCCAGTCCGGTGATGGCTTCGGTCACCGGGTGCTCGACCTGCAGCCGGGTGTTCATCTCCAGGAACGCGAAGGTCCCGTCGTTGCCGGCGATGAACTCCACGGTGCCGGCGCCGCGGTAGTCCACGGCGCGGGCGGCCTTGATCGCGGCCTCCCGCAGCCGGGCACGCCACTCGTCGTCGACGACGGGGGAGGGGGCCTCCTCCACGACCTTCTGGTGCCGGCGCTGGATCGAGCACTCGCGCTCGAACAGGGCGGCCACCTGGCCGTGGTCATCGGCGACGACCTGGACCTCGATGTGCCGGGAGGGAGCGATGTAGCGCTCGATGAACACGGTGCCGTTGCCGAACGCGGCCTTGGCCTCGCGCTGTGCGCTCTCCACGGCGGCGAGCAACTCGTCGGGGGAGTTGACGATGCGCATGCCGCGCCCGCCGCCGCCGGCCGAGGCCTTGATGATCGCCGGCAGGCCGATGTCGGACAGCGCGGCCTGCAGGTCCTGCGCGCCGTCATCGGTAACCGTGACGCCCTGCAGGGTCGGCACGCCGTTGGCGGCCATGATCTCTTTCGAGGTCACCTTGTCGCCCATGCTGCGGATCGCGCTGGGCGGGGGACCGATGAAGATCAGTCCGGCGGCGACGCAGGCCTCGGCGAAGTCGGCGTTCTCGGAGAGGAAGCCGTACCCGGGGTGGACCGCGTCGGCCCCGACCTTCGCCGCGGCCTCCAGGATCAGATCGGCGACGAGATACGTGTCGGCGGCCGCGGTGCCCTCCAGGCGGACGGCCTCATCGGCCTCCTGGACGAACAGCGCGTCGGCATCGGCGTCGGAGTACACGACAGCGGTCCGGATGCCCAGCTCGCGCGCCGCGCGCAGCACCCGGCGGGCGATCTCGCCACGGTTGGCGATGAGAATCTTCTGCATCGGGGTGGGCGCTCCTACATGCGGAAGACGCCAAAACCGCGGCGTCCTTCGATGACGTTGTTGTGGACGGCGGACAGCGTGATGCCCAGGACGGTGCGGGTGTCGGCGGGGTCGATGATCCCGTCGTCGTAGACCTTGCCGCTCATGAAGAAGGAGTAGGACTCCCGCTCGATCTGCGCCTCGATGGCCGCGGTGCGCGCCGCGTCCTTCTCCTCGTCGAACTCGACGCCGGCGGCCGCCGCTGCCTCGCGCCCGACGATCGAGAGCACGCCGGCCAGTTGCGCGGGCCCCATCACGGCGGTGCGCGAGTTGGGCCAGGCGAACAGGAAGCGGGGGTCGTAGGCCCGGCCGCACATGCCGTAGTTGCCGGCCCCGTAGGAGGCACCCATGAGCACCGTGATGTGCGGGACGGCGCTGTTCGCGACGGCGTTGATCATCTTGGCGCCGTCCTTGATGATGCCGCCCTGCTCGAAGGTCTTGCCGACGATGTAGCCGGTGGTGTTCTGCAGGAAGATCAGCGGGGTGTCCACCTGGTTGGACAGCTGGATGAACTCGGTGGCCTTCTGGGCCTCCTCACCGAACAGCACGCCCTGCTTGTTGGCCAGCACGCCGACCGGATAGCCGTGCAGGGTGCCCCAGCCGGTGGCCAGCGAGGTGCCGTACTCGGGCTTGTACTCCTCGAACTCCGACCCGTCGAGCAGCCGGGCGAGGACCTCGTAGGGGCTGAAGGGAACGCGCAGGTCGGCCGAGGCGATGCCCAGTAGTTCTGACGGGTCGTACCGCGGCTCGACGACCGGCTTCGGCTTGGGGCCGAGCTTCGTCCAGTTCCAGCTCTTCACGATCTGGCGGCCGAGCCGGATCGCGTCGCGCTCGTCGGTGGCGAGGTAGTCCGCCAGGCCGGAGATCGTGGAGTGCATCCGCGCGCCACCGAGCTCCTCGTCGGTGGACACCTCACCGGTGGCCATCTTCACCAGCGGGGGACCGCCGAGGAACACCTTGGACTGCTTGTCGATCATGACGTTGTAGTCGCACATGCCGGGCACGTACGCCCCGCCGGCGGTGGAGTTGCCGAAGACCAGCGCGACGGTGGGGATGCCCATCGCGGACAGCTGGGTGAGGTCGCGGAAGAGCTGCCCGGCCGGCACGAACAGGTCGGCCTGGGTCGGCAGGTCCGCACCCCCGGACTCGACGAGGTTCATCACGGGCAGCCGGTTGAGTCGCGCGATGTGCAGCGCGCGCAGCATCTTCTTCCACGTATACGGGTTCGAGGTGCCGCCCTTGACGGTGCCGTCGTTGGCGATGAACACGCACTCGACGCCGTGGATCACGCCGATCCCGGTCACCACGCTGGCGCCGACCGTGAAGTCGGTACCCCACGCGGCGAGCGGGGAGAGCTCGAGGAAGGCCGACCCCGGGTCGACGAGCAGGTCGATCCGCTCCCGGCAAGTGAGGCGCCCGCGCTCGCGGTGGCGGGCCATGTACTTGGCGCCGCCCCCGGCCCGGGCGACCTCGAGTTGGTCCTCGAGCAGCTTGAGCATGCCGGTGTTGTGGGCCAGGTTGCTCAGGTACTCGTCGGCGTTGGTGTCGACTTCCGACCGCAGGATGGGCACGCGCGAGCCTCCAGGGGCAGGGACGGGAGTAGTGATGTTTATAGCGGTTAACTCGCCGGACCGCCAACCGGAGCGTGCGATGGCGTTCCTCACGCAGCGATTGCTGGGTGTCTTCGAACGGTGGCAGCGGGCGTTGGGGTAAGTACGGGCCGCCTCCCTCAACGGGTCGGTAGTTAGTACGACAGCCGGCAAAAGCGCAGGTTGGAACGCGTTTCGCACCCTGGGCAAGCGAGCCCGGGCGGTACAAGATGTCGGCGTGGTGATTGCCCGAGCTGCCAGTCGAACCCGAAGCCGGGACCTGGAAGCGGTGCTGCTGCAGGCCGCCGACGCCGTGCTGCGCCGGGACGGGCTGGAAGGCGTGACCGTCCGTTCGGTCGCCGCCGAGGCCGGCGTGGCGCCGATGGGCGTGTACAGCCGCTTCGGCAGCAAAGAGGGCCTCGTCGAGGCCATGCTGATCCAGGCGATCGACGACATGCGTCACCACGTGTCCAGCCTCGGCGAGCCCGACCCGGCCGAGCGGCTGCGCTCCTCGGCCCGCCGCTACCGCCTGTGGGCGCTGGCCAATCCGCAGCACTACCAGGCGATCTTCCTCAGCCGCCAGGGCGCGAACTCGCCCGACGTGGCCGGGCACCTGGCCGCGGTCTACGAGGTCGGCAATTCCATGCACGAGTACGCCATGGCCCACGGGGTGATCCGGCGGATCGACCCCGGCGAGTCGTGCGCCCGTTTCTGGTGCGCCACCCACGGCGCCATCACCTTCGAGCTGCACAGCCTGGTGCTGCCGGAGGACGCCGACCGCAATTTCGAGGCCGTCCTCGACATGGTCATGCGGGGCCTCGCCGATCCGGCTGCCGCACCCGCGTCCTAGAGGCGCTAGGGCACCGCTCCAAGGCGCCGACGTTTCTCCAGTGACACCGGGCTCTCGCATGCCTGGCTTCACAGTTGTGACTTGGAAAACATTGTTATCCCGTTATAACACGGCCTGTTGTATTAGCGGCGCGTCGTGCTTATGGTCTAGAACGTCACATTGAGTGGGACTCATTGAGTGTCCCTCAGTCCGGAGGCGCGGCCCCGACTCGACAGCGCGGCCGCGTGCAGTCTGATCCGGGCCATCAGGCCCGGGGAGGGAAGTCGATTTATGGGAGTTAACTCAAGGCCCCGGCGTGTGCTCACAGCCGCCGCGGGCACGCTGATCGCGCTGGCGCTGGTCGCCGGTTGCGGCGGCTCGGACGTGACCGACACGGCGGCGCAGGACTCTGCCGCCGCCGCCGGCACCACCACCGAGACGACCGCGACCGACACCACCGCCACTGACACCGCGGGCGCGGCGGACACCGCCGCTGTCCCCGGAGCCCCGGCCGGTACGGCCGGCGCCACCGGTACGACCGGAACCGCCGGTACGAGCGGGACGACCGGCACGACCGGCACGACCGGGACGACCGGCACCGCCGGGACCACCGGCAAGGGCGACAAGGGCAGTGCAGGCACCGCCGGCGCCGCCACCGGCAGTTCCGTGGAGCAGATGGTCTCGACGTCCGCGATCTTCGGCGGCTCGGGACCCTGCAAGCCGGCGACCGGATCCCCGGTGAACATCGGCAACGTCAGCACGCTGTCCGGTGTGCTCGGCGAGCTCTTCTCGCCGGTCCGCCCGGCGCTGGAGACCTTCGTCGCCTCGCAGAACGCGTGCGGCGGCCTGAACGGCCACAAGATCAACTTCACGATCGCTGACGACCAGGGCGACCCGTCGACCGCGTCGACGAAGGTCCAGGAGCTGATCCAGAGCAAGAAGGTGCTGGCCTTCGTCGGCAACATCCAGGTCCTCACCGTCGACGCGGTGACGCCGATCATCAAGCGGACCGGCATCCCGATCATCGGCTCGGACATCACCAACAGCACCTGGTTCACGAACCCGCTTCTGTTCCCGCAGGGAGCGCCCGGGCAGGGCGTCGCCTACGGCTACATCGACGGTGCGCTGAACTACTTCAAGAAGAAGAACGTCGGCAACATCTGGTGCATCGAGGTGCCCCGCGCGTGCGAGCAGATCAACCGCGCCATGAAGGAACTGGCCCCGCAGATGGGCGCGACCTTCAAGAAGGACATCCAGGTGTCGATCACCTCGCCCTCCTACGTCCAGCAGTGCCTGGACTTCAAGGCGGCCGGTGTCGAGGCGCTGGCCATGACCTTCGACGCGGCTTCGCAGAACCGTCTCGCCCGCTCCTGCACGCAGGTGGGCTACTTCCCGAAGGTCATGCCGTACCCGCTGGGCGTCGGAAACGAGAAGCAGTTCCTGCAGGGCAACAAGTGGCTGGGCGACGCCTACGTCACCATGAATCACTTCCCGTGGTTCGCGAACAACACCCCGGCCGAGAAGTACTGGCAGGCGTCGATCAAGAAGTACAACCCGGGCTTCACCTCCGGTGGCGCGGCCAGCCTCGGCTGGTCCGCCGGTGCACTTCTGGTCGCCGCCTCGGCGGGTCTGTCCCCGGACAACCCGACGACCGCCCAGCTGCTCCAGACGCTCTACACCTTCAAGGGTCAGAAGTTCACGACCCTCGGCGGGCTCACCGGGCCGCTGACCTTCCGTGAAGGCAGCACCCCCAAGGTCCCGTACTGCCTGTTCGCGGGCATCGGGAACCCGGAGAACACCGGGTGGACCAAGGCGATCTCGACGCCGAAGTGCACCGATGTGATCGCCCCGAGCGACCCGCAGAAGAACAGCTAGCCCTGGGTCAGCACGCAAAGCTCTGCCGTCCCGGGTTCAGACTGCCCTCCGGGCCCGGGACAGCAGATCGCGGGGGTTGGCCATTCTGGGGCCGACCCCCGCACCCGTTCCCGCACCCACCAACTACGTAGGGCCAGCCGATTCGGCTGGCCCTACGGTGGGTTTCGGCGGTGGTGCGAGCCGGTCAGCCGGCTGCGGCAGTGTCCGACGTGGCGGTGGTCCGGGGGACGTCCCCCCGGGCGGCGGGCATAGCCGCGACGGGCGTGCCCATCAGCGCGTGCAGCGCCATCCGGCCCAGGGTGGGGCCGACGATGTCGCGGGGCAGCCGGTTCTGGAACTCGGTCGCGGACTGGATCAGTGCGATCGCGCCCTGGCACATCGTGCGGACCTGCTCGATGTCCAGGTCGGTGCGCAGCTGGCGGACGATCCGGACCCATTCCTCGGTGTACAGCCGCTGCAGGTAGCGCAGGCGGTGGCGGTCGGCCTCAGGGAGGCTGCGGAACTCGGTCCGCCAGGTCTGGATGTTCTCGGTCTGGTCGAAAACGAAGTCGACGTGGTTGTCGATGATGGCCTCGAGCGCGTCCAGCGGGTCCGAGATCGACCGCACGACGTCCACCACGGCTTCCAGGTGGCCGGTGATCGCGTCGTCGAGACAGGCGATCAGCAGCGCTTCCTTGCTGGGGTAGTGGCGGTAGAACGCCGGCCCGGTCAGTCCCAGCTCGCCGCTGATCTCGTTGATGCCCACCGCGTGGTAGCCGTGCCGCGCGAACAGCCGCGTGGCGATCGCGATCAGCTCCCGCTGGCGCGGCGTGCGGGAGCCCTCAGCTGCGGTGGACAAGGTGAGAACTCCTCCCGTCTGACATGACGTGGGTTACCCCGTTGGGCTAGTTGTGACTCACGACTAACAGGCTAGCACGCGGGCCGACAAGAAGTGGAGGATCCTGCCAGGTGAGAGTTGGGAACCCGTCAACACGTGCCCCCACCTGCGGAGATAGGCGGCATCGGGGCCGTCGAGCCAAGGTCTCGAATCGATCGACATGCCCGCTTTGTGTTGACAGTCCAGTTATCCGTTACTAGCGTCACACGGACTCGCTGAACGGGTGTTCGTAATTTGTACGTCCGTGGAAGCTTCGGACCTGCGTCCGGGGAAACCCCGGCGAGAACGTTGGACCGGCCCCCCAGAAGGGCCGAACCAGCTAGGCAGCCCCCCCGGGGGCCTTTTCGGAGGGCAGAGAACTTATGGCAACTACGAGGAGGTCGAGGCGGGTGCTCACAACCGCCGCGGCCGCATTCACTGCAGTGGCGCTGGTCGCCGGCTGCGGTGGAAGCGATGTGCAGGAGGCAGGTGCCGCAGCGGATACCGCCGTCACCGACACCACCGACACCGGTACCACCGACACCGGCACCACCGACACTGGAACCGGAACAGTTCCCGACGCCGTGGCAGACCCCAACGCGGCTGCGGCAGACCCCAACGCGGCGGCAGACCCCAACGCGGCGACAGGGCCCAACGCGCCGGCAGACCCCAACGCGCCGGCCAAGCCCGGCAAGGGTGCCAAGGACACGGCCACCGGCGGCGGTACGGCCGCAGTCGGTGCCTCCGCTGTCGAGCAGATGATCGCGAATGCGGGAATCTTCGGCGGCAAGGCCGCGTGCAAACCGGCCACCCTTTCACCGGTGAATATCGGCAACGTAAGCACGCTCTCGGGGATCCTCGGCGAACTGTTCTATCCGGTCACGCCCGCCCTGAACACCTTCGTCGCGTCCCAGAACGCGTGCGGCGGCCTCAACGGGCACAAGATCCAGTTCTTCCAGGCCGACGACCAGGGCGACCCGGCGACGGCGGCCTCGAAGGCCCAGGAGTTGATTCAGTCCAAGAAGGTCATCGCGTTCACCGGCAACATTCAGGTCCTCACCGTCGACGCGGCGTTGCCGATCTACAAGAAGTTCAACGTCCCGGTAATCGGCGCTGACAACACCAACAACACCTGGTTCAGCAATTCCATTTTGTTCCCGCAGGGCTCAGGCCCGCAGTCCATTGCCTACGGCTACCTGGTCGGCGCGACCGAGTACCACAAGGTGAAGAACGTCGGGAACATCTGGTGCATCGAGGTGCCCCGGGCGTGTGAGCAGATCAACCGCGCCTTCAAGGAACTAGCGCCGAAGTTCGGCGCCACCGTGAAGAAGGACATCCAGGTCTCGCTGACGGCGCCGTCGTACGTCCAGCAGTGCTTGGAGTTCAAGAACGCGGGCGTCGAATCGCTCGCGATGACCATCGATGCCGCTTCCCAGGTCCGCCTCGCGCGGTCGTGCCAGCAGGTCGGCTGGTTCCCGAAAATCACCCCGTACCCGCTCTCGGTGGGTAACGAGAAGCAGTTCTTCGGCAACGCTTGGCTCGGGAACAGCTACGTGCCGATGAACCACTTCCCGTGGATGGACAGCTCGACGCCGGCGACGAAGTACTACCAAGCGGCGGTAAAGAAGTACAACCCGGGCTTCGACACCGGTGGTGCCGCGGCCCTCGGCTGGGGGTCGGGCGCTCTGCTCGTGGCCGCAGCCGCGGGATTGTCCGCCGAGAACCCCACCAGCCAGCAGCTCCTGGACACGCTCTACACGTTCAAGGGCCAGAAGTTCACAACGCTGGGTGGCTTGACGGGGCCGCTGACCTTCAACAAGGGCGGCGTCCCCAAGATCCCGTACTGCCTGTTCGGCGCCGTCTCCAACGACGCAAACAACGGCTGGAAGACCGTGATCTCGAAGCCGACCTGCACCGATGTCACCGCACCATCTGATCCACAGAACGCCGCGTAAATAACGCCTGGGTAACTCGACGACGACGTCGACTGGGCGTTAGAAAGTCACCAGCTTCACCGTTTGCCACAGGTCCCCTGGGGGCCGGCCTCCGGGCCGGCCCCCAGAGGGCCGCAAATCGTCGGTGCGCCCCGGAGAGGCACCGCTGGTTTGTTCGTGAAACGCCTGCGCAGTTCGCTCGTTGAACACCGCGTGGGTAACCCCCGTCCACGTACGTCGTGGGGAGTACCGCCGCACCAGCCCCCAGGGTGCGGACACTTCCCACCCTGCTAAGCCCCGGAGTGGTCATGGACTTGAAGGTCCTCAAGAGTCAGTGGGATCGCGCAGCCGCCATCGTGCTCACGCTGGCCGGCGCGATCTGCCTCATCGCCGGATACCTCGGCGTCAGCGACTCGGCGATTCTCGCCGAGCAGACCCGTTACATCGTGTCCGGCGGGATCGGCGGGATCTTCCTGCTCGGCCTCGGCGCCACGCTGTGGATCTCGGCCGATCTGCGCGACGAGTGGCGCAAGCTCGACCGGATCGAGCGGGCCCTCGCCGAGGGCGTCCTGAAGTGGTCGGACGAGTCGACCGGCGGCACCTCGCACCGCGCGAAGCCGGCCTCGAGCTCGGCCGCCGTCGACGTCACGGCCGAGCAGGCCGGGCTAGCCCACGCGGCGTCTTCGCGTGAGCACGCGTAGCCAACAACTGGGCCGTCCGCCGCGGCGGAGTACGGGATCGCGCGCCGAATCGTCGGCCGCTGCGTCAACGTCTCCGTGGACTTCCCAGATGTACGTCGTGTACGCCGTACTGGCCGTCATCGGCGCAGTGCTGTTCTTCGTCGGGATGGGCATCACCAACAGTGAGACCGTTTACGACGACCAGGTGCCCGGTATCAACGTGGCCATCGTGGGCGCCGTTGTCGCCAACGCCGCCGGCGTCCTGCTCCTGCTCGCCGGTCGCCGCTCGGTGACCGCGCGCCGGGTCGGGGTGCTCGGTGCGGTGCCGAAGTCCCAGGAGAAGGTCGCCACGATCACGGCGCCCGCCAGCTCGCTCCACCTGGTCGGGGGCGAAGGCCTGACCCACTTCCACCGTGCGGACTGCGCGATGGCGGCTGGACGTGACTGGCCGGAGCTCGACCGGACCGCGCACGAGCGTGCCGGCCGCACTGCGTGCGGGGTGTGCAAGCCATGAACCAGTTCCTGAACTACATGGTCCCGGGTATCGCGGACGGATCGGTCTACGCCCTCGCGGCGATCGGCCTGGTCCTGACCTACAAGACCTCGGGCGTGTTCAACTTCGCGCACGGCGCCCTGGCGGCGACCGGTGCGTACGTCTTCTACGAGGGTTATGTCGAGCAGGGCTGGAAGTGGCCCTTCGCCTTCCTGGTCTCCTTGCTCGTTGTCGGTGTCCTGGGCGGCTTCATCCTGGAACGACTGGCGACGTTGCTCTCCTCCGCACCCACGGTCACCACCGTGGTGGCCACGGTCGGTCTGCTGGTGCTGCTGCAGTCGCTGATGACGGCGATCTACGGCGCCTCGGACAAGAAGAGCGGAGACTTCCTCCCGACAAACGGTCCACGGATCGGGTCGGTCACCGTCTCCTACGGCGAGATGATGATCACCGGCTTCTGTGTCGGTGCCGCCCTGGCGCTGTTCATCTTCTTCGGCCGGACCCGGATGGGCCGCGCGATGACCGCGGTCGTCGACGACCCGAACCTGCTCGCGTTGCAGAAGAGCAACCCGGCCGTCGTGCGCCGGCTGTCCTGGGTGCTCGGCTCCTGCTTCGCGACGATCTCGGGCATGCTGCTGGCCCCGAAGCTCGGCGTCTCGGTCGGTGTCCTCGTGCTGATCGTCATCGCGGCCTACGGTGCGGCGGCGGTCGGTCTGTTCGAGAACCTGCCGCTGACGGTGGCCGGTGCGTTCTTCATCGGCATCCTGGTCAACTACCTGCCCTCGCAGACGCAGAAGACCGACTCGCTGTTCCTGCAGTCGATGCCGCGCAACGTGCCCTTCATCGTGCTGCTGCTGGTGTTCCTCTTCGTCCCGGCGCGGATGCTCACCGAGCGCGGTGTGCGCAACGCGCGGCGGTTCAAGGCCCCCAAGTCGTTCTCGTTGCCCATCACGGCGGCGGGTCTGGGGGCGTTGCTGCTGACACTCATGGCGGTGCCGCACGTCGTGGAGGACACCGACGTCACGGTCTACAGCGCGTTCATCGCCTACGCGATCATCTTCATGTCGCTCGGCATGCTCCTGTACATGTCCGGGATGATCTCGCTGTGCCACCTGGGCTTCGCGGCCATCGGTGCCACGGTCTCGGGCAAGTTGATGACGCTCGGGTTCTTCCCGTTCATCCCGTTCATGGGTGATGACGTGACGGTCTCCTGGCCGGTCGCCGTCCTCATCGGTGGCCTGGTCGCGATCCCGTTCGGTGCGGTGGTGGCCATCCCGGCCATCCGCCTGGCCGGCATCTACGTCGCGGTCGCGACGTTCGGGTTCGGCATCCTGTTGCAGCAGGCGTTCTACCTGGCTCCGGTCATGTTCGACAACGGAAGCCTGGTGCAGCACCCGCGGCCGGGTCAGGAGTTCAGCGTCGGCCCGACCTCGAAGCGGCTCGAGTCGATCGACGGCACCTCGGCCGATCTGTTCGGGATCGACTTCGGCAACGAGAAGAACTACTACTACCTCGCCCTCGCCGTGCTCGTGATCATGTCGGCGGTCGTCCTGCTCCTCATCCGGAGCCGCCTCGGTGCGCTGCTGCGGGCGATGGCGGACTCCCCGATCGCGCTGGAGGCGCACGGCGCGAACACCAACGTCATGCGCATCACCGTGTTCTGCCTGTCGGCCTTCATGGCCGGGGTCGGTGGCGGTGTGCTCGCGGGGGTGACCCAGTCGGCCAGTGGCGCCCCCGGCGGCACGTTCGACTACACGGTCTCGCTGATCTTCGTCGCGGTTCTCGGCTTCTGCGGCCGGCGCCCGATCCTGTCCCCGATCCTGGCGGCGTTCGCCTTCCAGGTGATCAAGATCTACCCGCCGTTCGACGACCCGACGATGATCAAGTACCGCGGTGTCATGTTCGGTGCGCTGGCGATCTTCGTCGCCATCGCCCCGGCCCTGCACCTGAGTGGCCTGCTGGGCACGCGGGGCAAGGAACGCTCGGTCGACGCCGACGGCGCCGGCGGCGGCAGCGTCGTCGCGGACCGGCTCGATCTCACACCGGTCCGCCCCGTCACCATTCGCACTGTCGAGGAACCCGTGCTGCTCGGGAGTAAGGGGTCTGGGTCATGAGTGTCGACCTCGACGTCCAGAACGTCACGGTCCGCTTCGGCGGCATCGTGGCGGTCAACGACGCAACCCTGTTGGCCAAGGGTGGCCAGATCACGGGTCTGATCGGGCCGAACGGGGCCGGGTAAGACGACGTTCTTCAATGCCTGCACCGGGCGTAACCACCCGCAGTCCGGGCACGGTCCGGCTCGGGGATCATGACCTGCACGGTCACCGGTCCTCGAACCGGGCGCACCACGGCCTGGGGCGGACCTTCCAGCGGATGGAGCTCTTCGAGAGCCTCACGCGTGCGGGAGAACGTGGAGACCGGGCCGGCGGCGTTCTATTCGAGTTTCCGCCCGCTGGGGTTGATCTACTCCACGCGCAAGGAGACCAAGCAGATCAAGCAGCGCGCCGATGAGGCGATGGAGCACTGCAACATCGCCCATCTGCAGAACAAGATCGTGGGTGACCTGTCCACCGGTCAGCGGCGTTTGGTGGAACTGGCCCGGGCGATCGCGACGCCGTTCAAATTCCTGCTCCTCGACGAGCCGTCCTCCGGTCTGGATGTGCAGGAGACCCATTCCTTCGGCAAGGTGCTCACGGACTGGGTGAAGGAAACCGGATTCGGCATTCTCATCGTCGAGCACGACATGGCGTTGGTGTCCGAGATCTGCCAGCAGATCTACGTGCTCGACTTCGGCAAGATCATCTACTCAGGGCACCACGAAGGAAGCCCTGACCAGTGATCTGGTGAAGGCGGCCTATCTCGGGGAGGTCTCCGTTGCTTGAGTTACGGAACATCACCGCCGGTTACGACACCGGCACCGTGCTGCGCGATGTCACCCTGACCGTGCCGGACAACGCCACCGTCGCGCTGCTCGGCCCGAACGGGGCCGGGAAGACCACCCTGCTGCGGGTGGCCTCGGGGCTGCTCAAGCCCTACTCCGGGCAGATCCTCATCGACGGTGAGGATGTAACGGGGGACCCGGCTTTCAAGATGTCCCGCAAAGGGATCATCCACGTCCCCGAAGGACGGGGAATTTTCCCGTCCCTGACCGTGACAGACAACATTCTGTTGCAGTGCCCGCCCGGAGAGTTCAAGAAGGGATTCAAGACGGCGACGACCACCTTCCCCCGGCTCGGGGAACGCGCCCGCCAGATTGCCCGGACGATGAGCGGTGGAGAACAGCAAATGCTCGCCCTCTCCCACGCGTATGTGAGCAATCCGCACGTCGTCCTGCTGGACGAGGTGTCGATGGGTCTGGCGCCAAAGATCGTTGAAGAAATCTTCGAGTATCTGACCGATCTCGGAAAGAAAGGCGTCGCCCAGTTGCTCGTCGAGCAGTATGTGGGTCAAGCGCTGAAAATGGCCGACTACGTCTACATCCTGGATCGTGGACGCATCAGTTTCGCCGGTGAGCCCGGGGAAATCAGTGAGGAGACAATCATGAACAGCTACCTCGGATCGTTGGCGTCATGAGGGCGCCTCGCTGGGCTTCCGCGATGACAGCCCTGACCGCACTCGGCACCCTGGGTGGTTCGGCCCTGATCGTGGGCCTGCCCGGTTCGGCGGCGGCCGATGAGAACCGCTACAACCTCGAAGCCCGCGGGGACGCGTTCTACTTCGAGGTCAACGGCGATGAGATCCCGGCCTCGCCCAAGAACGACGCCGGGTCGCTGACCGCGGCGGCCGAGACCACCAACTCCGGTGGCAGCAAGGGCTTCGCCGGGATGCCGTACTTCGGCAACACCGTGCAGACCGCTGCCCGGCACCATCAACGGGGTGCCGAACCAGTTCGGCGCCGGCCAGCTCCAGCTGCCGTTCGCCGTGCTGCCGGGCTTCGTGCAGACCGCCTCCTCGGGCACCCCGAACGCCGAAGCCGACTTCGGCTACGGGCGGGTCAAGTCCGCCAGCACCGAGACCGCCTCGACCTCCTCGGCCTCCTACGGCGCCCCGGCCTCGATCCCGGCGCCGAACCAGCAGCAGAGCGCGAACGCCTCCACCGAGAGCCAAGGGCAACAACGTCTCCGCGGTGGCCTCCGGCTGCTCCTCGGGGTTCGTCTCCGGCCCGCTGGAGGTCGGTAACTCCACCGCGATCGCCTCCATCACCCAGACCGTCGGGGAAGCGGCCAAGATCGAGAGCAAGACCTTCGGGCAGTTCTCGGTCAACGGCCAGGAGTTCGGCTTCGACCAGAACGGCTTCAAGTACGCCGGGCAGGGCCAGGACAGCAAGGAAGCCATCTCCCAGGCCAACTCGGCGCTGAAGAACGCCGGCATCCAGATCGACCTGGCCCCGGTCATCACCGACAAGGACGAGACCGGCAAGACCACCTACACCATCGGTGGCCTGCTGATCACGACCACCCAGACCAGCCCCTCCGGCTCGGGCGGGGTCTTCCAGATCACCTACATCCTGGGCCGGGCCAAGGTCGGCGCCGCGGTTGAGCGAACTCGGCTTCGGCAAGTCCGCCGGCAGTCGACACCAGCACCAGCACGACTCCAGCACCGACGCAGCACCGACTCGGCGACGACGGACTCGGCGGCCTCCGGGCTCGACGCGGCCGCTCTGCCGGCCGACATCGCCGCGGCCGGCGCGGCGGTCCCGACCAACGTCTCGACCATCACCGGCACCGGGGCGATCGCCCCGGTCACCGATGCGGCGCAGGTTGCCGGCGCGACGCGACACCGTCGAAGAGCCTCGGCTTCTCCGCCAAACCCGGCCAGACCGGTGACGGCAGCGAATGGCTCTACGCCATGCTGATCCTGGCCGGCGTCGGTGTCCTCGGCGGGCACTTCCTGTTCAGCCGCTTCGCCGTCGCGGCCAAGGGCGCCTGAGCTCCAATCAGTTGGTACATCTGCCCGTCGCCTTTCGAGGCGGCGGGCAGATGTGTTTAAGCTCCCAGGAGCCAGGGTGACCAGGGTGAGTTAACGGTGGTTTACTTGGCCCCGACACCGAATCTCCCGGAGGTTGCCGTGACCGAGAAGATTGTTATCGCCAACTGTGGCGGGTTCTGGGGCGATGACCCCACGGCGGCGCGGCGCCAGGTCGAGGGCGGGCCGATCGACTACCTGGTCATGGATTATCTGGCCGAGGTCACGATGGCGATCCTGCAGAAGCAGAAGGCGCGCAAGCCTGAGCTGGGGTACGCGGGGGATTTCATCACCCAGATGCGGGACGTGCTGGTGCCGTGCATGGAGCGCGGGGTCACGATCATCGCGAACGCGGGTGGGGTGAACCCGCACGCGTGTGGTGCGGCGCTGGTGGCGCTGGCCACCGAGCTCGGGGTCGCGGACAAGGTCAAGCTCGGTGTGGTGGCCGGGGACGACCTCTACGACGACCTGGACGCGCTGCTGGCCGGGGGTCAGGTGCTGGCCTCGATGGAGACCGGGCGTCCGCTGGCGGACGTGCGCGCGCAGGTGCAGTCGGCGAATGTGTACATCGGGGCGCCGGCGATCGTGCGGGCCTTGGAGCAGGGCGCGAACGTGATCATCGCGGGGCGGGTCACCGACACCTCGGTGGCGCTGGCGCCGATGATCCATCACTTCGGGTGGGCCAGCGATGACTGGGACTCACTCGCGGCCGGGGTGGTGGCCGGGCACATCATCGAGTGCGGTTGCCAGTGCACCGGGGGGAACTTCACCGACTGGCACCTGGTGCCGGATCACCGCAACATGGGCTACCCGCTGGTCGAGGCGTCCGCGGACGGCACGTTCGTGGTCACCAAGCACCCGGGCACCGGCGGGCTGGTCTCGGTGCACACCGTTTCCGAGCAGCTGCTGTATGAGATGGGGGGCCCGGCCTACCTGTCCCCGGACTGCATCGCCCGCTTCGACTCGATCGAGCTGACCCAGGAGGGCCCGGACCGGGTCCGGGTCTCCGGGATCATCGGCGAGGCGCCGCCGGAGCTGCTCAAGGTCGCGGTGTCCTACTCCGACGGCTACCGCTCGGTGGGGCGCCTGCTGCTCTCGGGTCCGGACACCCTGCGCAAGGCGAACAAGGTCGCCGAGGTGTTCTGGTCGACCGCCGGCGGAGCAGGACCTCTACGAGGAGTCCAACACCTCCTTCATCGGCTGGGACTCCACCCACCCCTCGCTGGCCGCCGAGGAGCCGAGTGAGGTCCTGATCCAGTTCGGCGTGCGCGACCACGACAACGCAGCAAGATCGAGAAGAACTTCGCCCCGATGGTGGTCGGCTGCATGCTGCAGGCGCTGCCGGGCATGACCGTGCCGGCCGACCAGGGCCGCCCGCGGACCGCCGAGGTCGTCGCGCACTGGCCGGCCCTGATCTCCCGGGACCTGGTCAAGGCCAACGTCACCGTCGGCGGGAACACCGAGGAGGTCTCCGCGGCCGCGGCGGCCTACACCGACGTGCGCGTCGCCCCGGCCCCGCTGGGCAAGCCCACCCCGGCCGATGACGCCGCCGAGCTCCCCACGTCGGGATCAGGGTCGGAGTCGGTGACCGTGCCGCTGATGCGCCTGTGCATCGGGCGCTCCGGGGACAAGGGCGACACCGGCAACGTCGGCATCCGCGCCCGCAGCCCCGAGATCTACCACTGGATCAAGGCCAACATCACCGCCGAGGTGGTCAAGCAGCAGTTCAAGGGCATCTGCAACGGCGAGGTCGACCGCTTCGAGCTGCCCAACCTGCTCGCGCTGAACTTCCTGCTGCACGAGAGCCTCGGCGGCGGCGGCGCGGCCTCGCTGCGCTTCGACGCCCAGGGCAAGACGTTCTCCCAGTACCTGCTCTCCATGCCGGTCACCGTCCCGGCCGCGTTGGTAGCGACTGCCGGGTGAGCTCGCTCTCGGCGCGGTTGCGGGAGCGCGCCGCGGGCACGGCGCGAAAGATCGTGCTGTGCGAGGCGGCCGACCCCCGGGTCCAGCAGGCGGCCCGGACGCTGGCCGGGGACGGGCTGGCCGAGCCGATTCTGCTCGGACCGGACGTGCTCGCCTCGGTCCGCGACGGCCTGGCCGAGTTCTACGTGCCGCGCCGTGTCGAGCGCGGTGTGGACCCGGCCGCGGCGGCCGCGGAACTGGACGACCCGCTCCTGGTCGGCGCGCTGATGGTCCGGACGGGACTGGCCGACGGGTGCGCGGCGGGCGCGGTCGCCACCACTGCCGCGACCGTCCGGGCGGCGCTGCGGGGGATCGGGGTGGCGCCGGGCGTCAGCTGGGTGTCGAGCTTTTTCCTGATGGACTGTCAGAACGCTGCCCGGGGCCCGCGAACGGTGCTGTTCGCGGACTGCGCCGTCATTCCCGACCCCACCGCCGAACAGCTGGCCGACATCGCGATCGCGGCCGCGGACAACGCCGCCGTGCTGCTGGGCGAGCCGCCGCGGGTGGCGATGTTGAGCTTCTCGACCCGGGGCAGTGCGGCGCACGACCGGGTGGGCAAGGTCGTGCCGCGCCACCGAGCTGGCCCGGGCACGCCGGCCGGACCTGATCCTCGACGGCGAGCTGCAGGCCGACGCCGCGCTGGACCCGCTGGTGGCGGGCTCGAAGGCCGCCGGCAGCCCGGTCGCGGGTGAGGCCAACGTCCTGGTCTTTCCCGACCTGGACGCCGGCAACATCGCCTACAAGCTGCTGGCGCGCCTGGGCGGGGCGACCGCGGTCGGCCCGGTTCTGCAGGGCCTGGCGCTGCCGATGAACGACCTGTCCCGCGGGGCCACGGCCGACGAGATCGTCGACCTGGCCTGCGTGACGGCGGTCCAGGCGTCGGCGGTCGGCAGGGCGTAGGCGCGGCTCGTCGGCTCGGTGGAGGCGGCAGGCTCCGGCACGCCCGCTCCGGGTGCGCCGGGATCGGGTGCGCCCGGCGCGGGTGAACCGGTCTCCGGCGGCAGGCCCTCGTCGATCGGCGGCGGGGCAACCGCCGGCCGGACCGTGAGCAGCGACGCCGGGTAGCCGGTGTCGCGGGTGCCCAAGCGGTCGTCCCACATCGTGGTTGCCGAGCAGGGCCAGGACCTGGGTGATCTCGACCGCCTCGTCGCGCTGGCCGGCGGGGACCAGCTTGCTGATCTGTGCGCTGCGCATGGCCTCGGCCTGGATCAGCAGGCCGAGCTGGACCCGGGTGCTCAGTTCGCGCTCGTCCTGCGGGTCCGGTGAGGCGTGCAGGGCGTCCGAGGCGGCGGTCAGCCGCTCGGCGAGCTTGTCGAGCTCGTCCTGGGTCCCGCTCTTGATCGCCTTGGTCTCCACCTCGGCGGTCGGGATGCCCGCGGCCTCGACCTCCTGCTGCCAGGCGGCGAAGTCGACCTCCGGGCGGACGTCCTGGTACTCACGCGCCTGGCTGGCGGCCGGCTTGGCCAGCGTCAGCGGCGGGCCCGGCGCGAGGTCGGTGCCCGCGAAGGACGGGACGTCCACGGCGCGCGACGTAGTCGAAGCCCTCGACCTCGCGGTCCTGGAAGGTGAACGGCGTGCATCTCGTCGCTGCCGAGGTCGTAGAGCCGGTCGGCGACGTACCGGATCCGGCCCATGACCAGCTGGGTCTGGTAGCTGAGCTGCTCGTCGTCCTCGTCCTTGAGCGAGGCGCCCAGCTTGGCCAGGCGGGCGTGGGCGATGTAGAGCTCGACCGAGTCGCGGTAGTTGGTCAGCGCGCGGGGCGCCTGCTCGAAGGGCGCCCGGTCCGCGACCAGGTCCCGGGTCAGCAGGAAATTCTGCAGGGCCAGGCCCGCCGCGGTGTCGACCTCGGAGTCCTTGGCCTTCTCGGTCCGCCAGTCGTTGATCACCCGGAGGTAGTTCAGGGCCGCCTGGGACATGGTGGTGAAGTCGGCGACGATTCCGCCCTTCCACTTGTCACCGGGGGATTCCTGGATCGCGGCGTCGGAGGACGAGTCGTCCAAGGCGATCGACAGCGGCGGCGACCCCGAGCACGGCGACGGCGATGCCCCCGGCGATCCACTGGTTGCGGCGCTTCATCCACCACTTGTTGCGCTTGGCGGCCTTGCCGGTAACCCGGCCGGGTCGACTTGCCATCTATCTGTCACCGCATCCTGCGAGGTACCTGCCGAGCGAACCTGGGGGAGTCTACTTTCCCCACCTTGTCAGCCATCATTAGCCGTCGCTAACCTTGGGGCGGGAGGGTCTTGCACTCGCCCCCTTCGACGGTGCCCACGCGGATGTCAGCCGCTACGGGACCGACGGGAGGCCGGCGCCCTGGGGATGGGGAACCGGAAGAAGCCCAGACCGCATGCGGAGGCTTCGACCCTCCCGCGCGCCGTCGGGTCGGTTCCACCGGGACGGGAACCGACCCGACGGCCTTCTCCCAAGCTGCCCCCAGCCACCGCCCGAGCGGCGCTGTCGGCTGAGTGCTCGCTAACGCCTGATGGCAAACGCCACGCTCTTGCGCCTTACAACGGGGCCAGGGTAGTGTTAATGGTGATAAACGTGGACGGCTCACACGTCCATGCGCGATCACCCCACGGAGAGGGAAGCGACGTGCACTACAACTTCGGGATCGAGTGGCTGAAGGCCTTCCGCGAGGCCTCCGAGTCCGTCTGCGCCCTGTACGAGGACGAGGGCTTCGTCTTCGAGGACCCCATGCTCGACCAGCACAACATCAACACGAAGCCGGACCTGCTGCGCCTGTTCTCCCTCTACGCGAACAAGGACCCGGAAAACGGCTTCGGCATCCACAACTTCAAGATCCGCTCGTACGTCGGTGACAAGCGGTCCGGCCTGCTGCGCTGGGAGTGGACCCCCGAGCACGCCGGGATGTTCCTGGGTCTCGACGTGGCGGGTAAGCCGTTCGGCACCCAGGGTCACACGTTCCACATGTACAACGAGGCCGGGAAGATCGTCCGCGAGTCCTCCTGGTGGGACGCCGCGCAGATCCTGCGCTGTGTCGGCCCGGTCAGCCCGACCAAGAGCCTGACCGGCGCCAAGGGCGCGAGCAAGGCCGGCGACGGTTCGAAGTACAGCAAGGCCGGGTCCGGGATGGAGCACGCGCAGCGCTGGTGCGCGGCGGTCGGCAGCGACATCGAGGCGCTGGGCCACCTGTACGCGCCGTACTTCACCTCCGAGTGGACGATGGTCGACGACCACCTCCAGGACACCGCCACCGACCGCGAGATGCTCGCGGCGGCCCTGGGCGGCCTGTCCAGCGGCGAGAACGGCACCTACACCCTGGAGGCCACCGAGGTCTTCGAGGGCAACGGCCACCAGCTCACCCACTGGAACCTCACCGTCGAGGGCGCCAGCACCTACCGGGGGCTGCCCACCGGCGGGAAGACGCTCACCACGATCGGATCGACCTTCCACGAGTTCGACGACGAGGGCCGGATCATCCTGGAGTCGACCTGCATCGAGGACAACCGGGTCTTCGTCCAGCTGGGGCTCCCGATCCTGCGCCCGCACTACTGGGAGGAAGACTTCGACATGGCGGCCTTCGTCGCCAGCCTGGGCGCCTGAGCTGTCGTAGAAACACCGCACTTCGCCTCGGCGCGGCCGCCTCGATAGTTTGGCGGCCGCGCCTGAGCATTTTTCGGGGGCGGCAAATTCGTCGACGAAGAGGAGAGCCCGATGGGGACCAGCAGTCCGGTCCGGGTGCTGTGCATCGGGGGCTCGACGCGCCCGAACTCGAGCTCGGAGCAGGCAGTGAAGGTCGCCGCGGCGGTCGCGGAGGCCGAGGGCGCGGTCGTCGACCTGATCGTGAGCCGTGACCTGATGTTCCCGGTCTACGACACCGAGACCCCGGACCGGACCCCGGAGGCGGAGCGGTTCGTCAAGGCGGCCCGTGCGGCCGACGCCATGATCATCGCGTCGCCCGGCTACCACGGGTCCATGTCCGGCATGTTGAAGAACGTGCTCGATTACCTCGAGGACACGAACAAGGACGAGCGCGTCTACCTCGACGGCGTCCCCGTCGGCTGCATCGCGGTGTCCTACGGCTGGCAGGCCACGGTCTCGACGATGCAGAGCATCCGGACCATCGTCCATGCCCTGCGGGGCTGGCCCAGCCCGTTCGGGGCGACCATCAACGCCACCGAGAAGATCTTCGACGACCACGGCAACTGCATCGACGACCGGGCCCGGTTCGGCCTGGAGACCGTCGCCAAGCAGGTCGTCGAGTTCGCCAAGCTGCGCAAGGCCGGTCTGTTGACCGACGTCAGCGGCGGTAACGTCTGATTCCGGCCGGTTCCGGCCGGACGGCACGTCGACAGGAGCGTCCGTGAGCGTCGGAGTGCAGGCCCCGGTCGTGGTCTTGGCCCAGGGCCGGACCAAGACCGAGAAGGGCCTGATCCGCGACTGGGTCGCGGAGCACCACCGGGGCGCGCCGGTCATCGAGCTGGGGGGCGACCCGAGCTTCGACGATCTGGCCGACGACGTCCTCCTGGTGCCCGTCCGCGTCACCTGGCTGTCAGTGACCTCCACCTCGCGCCGGCCCACGGAACTGCTGGCCCACCTCTCACCGCGACGCCCACCGGGTCTTCTGCAGGGCATGCTGCTCCGTAACGCGCCCGGCCGCGCCGGCGTGGTCAAGGGCGAGCCGGCCACGGTGGGACAACTGCGCGCCCGCTTCGCGCAGGAGACCGGCAACGCCTCGTCGTTCGGCACCTTCGTCGACCGGGCGGCCACGGTCGCGGTCGACCGGGCCGAGCGTCGCCTGATCGGGGACCGCTACAAGGTGCCGCGGCAGGTGGTCGAGCAGATCACCGCGTCGTCGCGGTTCCGGGCCAAGGTCTCCGAGCTCGCGGGAAAGGTGGGACAGAGCGATGCCGAGACCCTCGCCGGGGTGCGCGAGGCGCTCAACGAACTGGTGACGGTGCAGAGTCCCGCCGCCATCGACGCGTTCCGCACGGTCGTCGCCCCGATGCACGCCCGGACATGGAAGGTCCAGGTCGACACCGCGAACCTCGAACGGCTCCGGGCGCTGAACAAGGAGAAGGCGCTGATCTTCCTCCCGGCCCACAGGTCCTACGTGGACCCGTTGGTGCTCGCCGAGGTGCTGCACGAGCACGACTTCCCCCGCAACCATCTGCTCGGCGGCAACAACATGTCGTTCTGGCCGCTCGGCCCGCTCGGCAAGCGCGCGGGGGTCATCTTCATCCGGCGGGCGAACGACAACGCCGCCTCGGACGCGATGTACAAGTTCGCGCTGCGCGAGTACCTCGGCTATCTGACTTCTAAGAAGTTCAACCTCGAGTGGTACATCGAGGGCGGCCGGACCCGCACCGGCAAGCTGCGTCCGCCCAAGCTCGGGCTGCTGGCCTACCTGGTCCGCGCGCTGCAGGACGGCCTGACCGACGACGTCGGCATGGTGCCGGTCTCAATCGTCTATGACCACATGCAGGAGGTCTCGGCGCTCGACGCCGAGCAGGGCGGCGCGACGAAGGCCAAGGAGAGCACGCGCTGGATGGCCCGCTACGTGCGCGGCCAGCAGCTGCGCAGCGGGAACGCCTGGATCCGCTTCGGCGAGCCGTTCTCGCTGCGCGAGGCGATGGACGAGGCAGGCGAGGGCCCGGCGCAGCTGGACAAGGTCGGGTTCCGGATCTGTGACGGCATCAACCGCGCGACCCCGGTGACCGCGCCGGCACTGCTCACCTTCACGCTGCTCGGCAGCCACGACCGGGCGCTCACCCTCGCCGAGGTCGGCCGCGTGCTGGCGCCCTTGCTGGACTACCTGGACGCGCGCGGCATCCCGCGCACCGACACCGAGGCCTCGCTCCGTGAGGAGGCCGGCCTGCGCAAGGCGCTGGACCGCCTCGTCTCGGTGGGGGTGGCGACCACGTTCACCGGCGGGCCCGAACCGGTGTGGTCCATCCAGGCCGGGCAGCACCGGGTAGCGGCGTTCTACCGCAACGGGGCGCTGCATCACCTGGTGACCCGGGCGATCGTCGAGCTCGCCCTGCTGGAGGTCTCCTCGAAACCGGTGGACGACTCCTCGATCGCCGAGGCGTGGGTCGAGGCCCAGCGGCTGCGCGACCTGCTCAAGTTCGAGTTCTTCTTCCCGCCGACGGAGCAGTTCCGCCAGGACGTGCTCAAGGAACTCGAACTCGTGGATCCGAACTGGGAGAGCCAGGGCGGGCCGGATGCGGGCGCGAAGATCCTCGGCTCCTCGCGGCTGCTGGTGGCACCCGGGGCGCTGCGTTCGTTCTTCGACGCACAGGTCGTGGTCGCCACCGCGCTCGCCGAGCGGGATCCGGCCGCCGAGGTCGTCGAGGGTCCGTTCCTCGAGCAGTGCCTCGGGCTGGGCCAGCAGATGCTCCTGCGCGGACGGCTGTACCGGGCCGACTCCGTCTCCCGCGAGCTGTACGCCTCGGCGCTGCGGCTGGCCAAGAACCGCGGACTTCTCGAACCGGCGGCCACTGGAACCGGGGAGGGCGAAATTGTGCAGGCCGCCCGGCACCAGTTCCTCGGTGAGGTGACGGACGTGCTCGAACGACTCAGCCGGATCGACCGGCTCGAGGCAGATCTGCTCGAAGAGGTACTGGGATGACTCTGGACAAGCTGCTCGCGGACATCTTCAGCGCGCCGCGCGGCCCCGAGATCGGCGCCTTCTTCGACTACGACGGCACGATCATCACCGGCTACTCGGCCACGACCTTCTACAGCAAGCGTCTGAAGGACTTCGACATCGGGCCGGAGGAACTCGTCCGCACCCTGCTGCTCTCGATGCGCGGCGTGCACACCGAGGACGACTTCGCCGCCCTGCTCGAGCTCGCCGGCAATGCCTGGAAGGACAAGACCGAGGAGGAGATGGAGTCCCTCGGCAAGAAGCTCTTCGTCTCCGAGATCGCCGGCAAGCTCCACACCGAGGTCTGGGAGATCGTCGAGGCGCACCGGGCGATGGGTCACACCGTGGTGCTCGCCTCCTCGGCGACCCGTTTCCAGGTGGAGCCGATGGCGCAGGCGATCGGTGCCGATCACGTGCTCTGCACGCCGCTGGAGGTTCTCGACGGCGTGCTCACCGGCAAGACCGGCGGCACTCCGTTGTGGGGCAACAACAAGGCGCAGGCAACCATCGACCTGGCCCGCAGCAAGGGCATCGACCTGACCCGGTCCTTCGGATACAGCAACGGCAGCGAGGACGTGCCGTTCCTGTCGGCGGTCGGGCATCCGGCGGCGGTCCAGCCGGACAAGGGTCTGCGCGAGGAAGCGGAGCGCCGCGGCTGGCCGGTGCTGGACTGCGTGCCGCGCGGCAAGCGGCCGGGGGTGGCCGACATCGCCCGCACCGGGGCCTTCTACGGCGCCTTCGCCGGCGCCTTCGTGGCCGGGCTCGGGGCCGGCCTGATCAACCGCAACCGGCACCAGATCATCGATGTCACCACGACCATCGCCACCGACCTCGGCTTCGCCCTGGCCGGAGTCGACGTGAAGGTGATCGAGGGCGCCGAGCACCTCTGGTCGCACCGGCCCGCGGTCTTCATCTTCAACCACCAGAGCAACATCGACGCGGTCGTCGCGATGAAGCTGGTCCGCAACAGCTACACCGGCGTGGCCAAGAAGGAAGCCAAGAACATCCCGGGCTTCGGCCAGCTCTTCCAGATCGCCGACGTCGCCTTCATCGACCGGGGCAACGTCACCGACCCGCGGGCGGTCATGCAGCCGGTGGTCGACCGGCTCCAGGCCGGGCTGTCGATCGTGCTGTCCCCGGAGGGCACGCGCTCACCGACCCCGCGCCTCGGCCCGTTCAAGAAGGGTGCGTTCCACATCGCCCTGCAGGCCCAGGTGCCCATCATCCCGATGGTGATGAAGGGTCAGAACGAGGTGCTCTGGCGCGGCTCGCAGATGATCCGGCCGGGCACGATCGAGGTCGTCGTGCTGCCGCCGGTCGACACCTCGGCCTGGAAGGTCTCGACCATGAGCAAGCACACGGCCGAGGTGCGGAACCAGTTCCTGCACACGCTCTCGCACTGGCCCGGCCGGCCGTCCGCCCCCGACCTGGTCCCGGACGATCCCGAGCCGCCCACGGTGATCGAGGTGAAGCAGTGACCAGCGCACCCGAGGCGCCGATGGCCGGCGCCGAGTGGGGAGGCGGCAGCGACGTCATGAACGCGTTCGAGGCCCTGATGTGGCGGGTCGAGGACGCCTCCCCGGTGCGCTCGACGTGTGTCGGCATCGAGCTGCTCGACGGCACTCCCGAGTGGGCGAAGGTGGTCGAGGTCCACCACCGGCTGACCCGGCTGATCCCGCGGCTGCGGCACCGCGTGGTGTCCCCGCCGATGGGGTTGGCGCCGCCGCGGTGGGCGGAGGACCCGAACTTCGACCTGCACTACCACCTGCGCCGCACCAGCGTGCGCGAGGGCGGTGGCTTCGCCGAGCTGCTCCAGTCGGCCGAGAAGGCCGCGATGCGGGGCTTCGACCGGGCGCGCCCGCCGTGGGAGGCGGTGCTCTACGAGGGCCTGCCCGACGGGCAGTCGGCCTACGTGCTCAAGCTGCACCACTCGATCTCCGACGGCCTCGGGATCATGAAGCTGCTGTCCTACCTGCACCCGCCGGCCGGCCGGGACACCCCGCTCGGGCCGGAGCTCACCCCGCCGCCGGACCGGGTGATGACGCCGCTCGACGCGCTGCGCGCGCACGCCGTCGACGGGGTGCGCTCCACGCCGGACGTGCTGCGCAAGGCGGGCGGTACGGCCCTGCGGGCGCTGTCCAACCCGCCGGACTCGGTGCGTTCCTCGCTGCGCTACACCAGCTCGCTCAAGCGGGTGCTCTCGCCGCCCGCGGCCGACCCGTCGCCGTTGCTCGCCGGCCGCAGCACGAACTGGCGGTTCGCCGCGATCGACGTCGACTTTCTGGCCCTGCGGGCCGCGTCCAAGGCTGTCGACGCCTCGCTCAACGACGCCTACCTGGCTGCCCTGCTCGGCGGGTACCGGCTCTACCACGAGGCGATGGGTGCCTCGCCGCAGCCGATCCCGATGGCGATCCCGATGTCGCTGCGCAAGGCCGACGAGGCGCACGGCGGCAACGAGATCGCCAGCGCGCGCCTGGCCGGACCGATGGACATCGTCGACCCCGCCAAGCGGATGCTCGCCATCGGCGACCAGGTCCGCAGGGCACGTGCGGAGCCGGCCATGAACAACCTCAGCGTGATCGCGCCGGCGATCGCCCGGCTGCCGTCCGGCGTGATCGCCCAGATCGCCGGCGGCATGACCAAGGCGAACGACCTGCAGGCCAGCAATGTGCCGGGCCCCCGGGTCGACGTCTTCCTCGCCGGGGTGCGGGTCGAGCGGCTCTACGGCTACGCGCCACTGCCCGGCTGTCCGGCGATGATCACGCTGGCCACGCACGGCGCGGTCGGCTGCGTCGGCGTCAACTACGACGCGGCGGCGTTCACCAACCCCACCGAGTTCATCCGGTGCCTGGTGGCCGGGTTCGACGAGGTGCTCGCGGTCGGCGGCGACGGCGCCCCGCCGGCGGTCGCCCGATGAGTGAGCACGTCGTGGACCCGATGACCGACGCCTACCACGGCGGTGCCGGGACGCCGATGGTGATGTTCCACGGCATCAACGGCTCCTGGCGGATCTGGCGCCCCGTCATCCCAGCCCTGGAGGCGCGGCACGCGCTGTTCGTGCCGACCCTGATCGGGCACCGCGGCGGTCCGGAGCTCGCGCCGGGCCCGAACGGCATCCGGGTGATCGCGGACGACATGGAGAACCGGATGGACAAGGCCGGGATCTCCCGGGCCCATCTGGTCGGCAACTCCCTCGGCGGCTGGCTGGCCCTGGAGATGGCCGCTCGCGGCCGTGGCCTGTCCGTGGTGGCGTTCTCCCCGGCCGGCACCTACACCAAGGACGCGGACCTGCGCCGGATCGGGACCCTGCTCAAGCTGGCCCGCTCCAGCGCGGACCGCAAGTACGTCGCCCGGCTGATGGCCAAGCCGCGCACCCGCAAGATGCTGCTGCGCAGCGCGATGCTGCGCGGGGACATGATCCCGGACGAGCACATCGCGGAGATGAACGAGGACCTCAAGGCCTGCACCATGCTGGACGGCCTGCTGGAGTCGCTCAAAGCGACGGGCCCGACCCGGGAACTGGTGATCGAAGCCGACTGCCCGGTACGGATCGTCTGGGCGGCCAAGGACCGGACGATTCCCTACAAGCGCTACGGCTCTCCGTGGACGACGATCCTGCCCGGCGCGGAGATCATCCAGATGCCCGGCATCGGGCACGTCCCGATGTACGACGACCCCGCCCTCGTCACCCGCACCATCCTCGAGTTCACCGATCGTGTCGACAGCCCCGGAGGATCCTGAATGACCAGCACCGACTACGAGCTTCGCCGGCTCCCAGGGCACCATCGTCGTCCGCAAGGTGACCCCGAACGGGGCCAACCGCGTCGTCGTGCTCGCCCACGGCTTCGGTGAGCACTCCGGGCGCTACGGCGCACGTCATCGACCGCCTCGTCGCCGACGGCGCGGTCGTGTACGCGCCGGACCACCGCGGGCACGGTCGCTCCGAGGGCCCGCGCGCGGTCGTGGACGACGTGGACGCGATGGTCGACGACCTCAACCTCGTCGTGCAGTCCACCAAGGACGAGAACTCCGGGCTGCCGCTGGTGCTGATCGGCCACTCGATGGGTGGCCTGATGTCGATCCGCTACGCCCAGCGCCACGGCTCCGAGCTGACTGCGCTCGTGGTCTCCGGGCCGTTCCTCGGCAACCCCATGATGGCGCCGCTGCTGGACATGGAGGTGCTGCCCGACATCCCGATCGACCCGGCCGCACTCTCCCGTGACCCGGCCGTCGGCGAGGCCTACGCCGCCGACCCGCTGGTCTACCACGGCCCGCTGATCAAGGAGTCCCTGATCGGCATGTTCGGCGCGGTCGAGAAGGTCGTCGCCGGCCCGAACCTGGGCTCGCTTGCCGGTGCTGTGGGTGCACGGCGAGGCCGACCAGCTCGCGATCTACGACTCGGCCAAGGTCGTGCTCGAGAAGATGGGCGGGGGAAACCTCACGGCGAAGTCCTACGCGGGTGCCGCGCACGAGGTGTTCAACGAGACCAACTCCGACGAGGTCCTCGACGACGTGGCGGCGTTCCTGTCCGACGTCGCCTGACGGACCGTCACGGCAGGGCCGCCAGCGTCGCCGCGACCTGGCGGGCCCGCGCCGGCATCCGGAGGCGTCCGCTGAGGTCGGCCGCTTCCTGCAGCAGGACTCCGGGCGCGGTCCACGTCGTCGCGCCCTGCGCGGTCGACGAGCATGCCGGCCCAGCTGCGCCGTGTCTCGATCCGCTCCAGCTGGTGCGGGAGGGTCTCGGCCTGGTGCCAGCGCCTCTCGGAAGTGCTGATCAGCCCGGTCGAACGCACCCGCGGCGGAGGCAGCGATGCCGGCGATGCGAGCGCGCCAGATGGCCGGGGGCGAAGTGCCCGATCACCACGTGGTTGACCTCGCAGGCCTCCACGACCAGCTCGTACCAGCGGGCGGGCAGCTCCCGCTCGCCGAGCGCGGCCAGGGCCTCGGTCAGCGAGAACAACAGGCCCCAGGAACCGGTCGAGTTGACGCGGCCGGCCACCGGCAGCACCGCCGTGTCCGTCAGGTCGAGAATCTCCTCGCGGCGACCGCTGGCCGCCAGGCAGCGGACCGACGGCCGAGGTGGCCCAGCCGACGTAGCCGCTGCCGCCGATCCCGTCGCCGGCCTGCCGGGCCCACGACTCCGCGGCGCTCAGGTCGCCCTCGAGCTCCCGGATCAGGCTCAACCAGCCGTAGGACAGGCCGATCCACCCGCCGCCCATGTGCACGTTTGATCAGGTCGATCTCGTCGTGCAGGGTCGCCTCGAAGGCCGCAAGATCACCGGTGCGGAAGAACTCGCGCGGTCCCACCGACCGGCGGACGAACCCGAGCGCGGGATGCCCCACCCGGCGGATGAGCTGATCGGTCTCGTCGAGGAGCGGCTCGGACCCGGCGAACTCGCCCAGACAAATCTGACTGAGGCCGGTGAACACCAGCCCGTCGATCAGTGCCCAGAGATCGCTGGTCGCGCGCAACGCCGGTGCCGCTTCGAGCCCCGCCCGAACCGACACCGCGGGCTGCATGGTCGCGTGCGCCGCGATGGCTTCGTTGACACCCACGATCCCGCCGAGGATGTCGTCGGCCACGGTCTCGGCCAACGAACGCGCCGCAGCGAGATCGGCCCATCCGCGCACCACGTCGCCGAAGATGGCGGAAGCCATGCCCCGGGAGGCCAGTAACCGGACGTGGGCCGCGCTCCCGCCTTCCCCGAGCGCGGCCAGTCCGCGACTGAGCATCTGACTCTGTTCGACCAGTCGTCCGGCGTAGGTCAACGTCACGCCGGCGTCGCGGCAGATCCGCCCCACGGCCACGGTGTCCTGCAGGCGCGCGTAGCCGTCGATGGACTCCGACCAGGCAGCCACGGCGGCATCGATGTTTCCCAACGCGAACTGCGTCCGGCCCAGGGCGGCGGCAAGCTCGGCCTGGTCCGACGCCGAGGCGATCGCCGCCAGCGACCGTGCCCGGACCAAGGACGCGAACGCGGCGCGGTAGGAGGATGACTCCAGCGCACGCCGGCCCGCCCGCAGGGAATAGTCGAAGAGTTGCGCCGGATCCGCTTCCGGGCCCGCTTCGGCGAGGTGGTGGGCGATCTCCGCGCGCGCGCGTCGAGGTCCGCCGCCCACACCCCGATCATCGCCTGCGCCGACCGCAGATGGGCCCGGTGCCGACGCGGCCCCGACAGGTCCCCGATCAGGGTCTGCCGGATCAACTCGTGGGCGAAGAGGAACTCCTCCTCGCCCGGTGCCTCCCGGATCAGTGCAGCCCCGCTCGCCTCATCGAGGGCGTCCAGCAAAGCCTCGTCGTCGCTGGTCGTCGCCAATGCCCGCAACAGCGGGAAGGAGAACACGCGGCCAGCTACGGCCGCGTCGGTCAGCAGAGCCCGTGTCGCCGCGCTCAACCGGTCCAGGCGGCGGGTGGTGACCAGCCGCACGCCTTCAGGAACGTCGATACGGCCGGTCCGCCGCGACACCACCGAACTCCGCCAGCGCATCACGCGCCAGCAGGTCCCGGACGACCTCTTCGAGGAAGAACACGTTGCCCTCGGTGCCCGACCACAGCGCCTCGGCGACGTCGGTGGACGTCGCAGCGCCGGCCAAGTCCGCCACGAACGCCGCGACCTCCGGGGCCGTGAGACCACCGAGTGAGACGCGCCGCGCCAGCCGTCGCCGGTGCAGATCGCCGAAAGTGTCGGCGAGCGGCCGTCCGACGTCGTTGTCGCGGTAGGTGGCCACGATCAGCAGGGGGTGGTCGGCCAACGTCGGCGCCAGGTGCTCCAGGAAGGCGAGACTGGATTCGTCGGCCCAGTGCAGATCGTCGTGGACGACCAGGGTGGGCGCTCGCGCCGCGATGCGGCTCAGTACGTCGGCCAGGCAGCCGAACAGATACCTGCGTTCCTGCTCGGGGGGCAACTGCAGCGGGACAGGCAGGTCAGGGAACATCCGGCGCAGCCGGGGGAGTACGCGGGCGACCTCGGCCGCGGCGTCGCCCAGGATGTCGCGGCGGAAGGCCTCCGGGTCCTCGGTCCGGGCGAGGGCGCCTTCGAGGATCTCGGTCAGCGCGACGTAGGAGCTGGCGCCGGCTGCTTCGTAGCTGTGGCCGCACAGCACGGCCAGGCCCCGGGCGTCCGCCTCGCTCATCAGTTCCTCGGCGAGGCGGGTCTTGCCGATCCCGGGTTCACCGCCGATCAACACGATGCCGCCGCGGCCCTTCGCGAGGTCGTCCAGCGCCGCGCGGAGCATCGATGCGTTCCGCGTCGCGTCCGACGAAGGCGGTGCGGCCGGCCGCCGGCCCGAGCAGGGGCGACGGGCGTCGACGGCCGTGCTGCGCCGCGAACTGCGCCGCGGCTGCGGCGCGCCCGACCCCGACCAGCGCGATGCGGTCGGCGCCGTCGAACTTCGTCATCAGCGACGACACGTGCGTCTCGACAGTGCGCACCGAGATCGACAGCCGGTCGGCGATCTCTGCGTTGGTCAGCCGCTCAGCCAGAGCCTCCAGCACCTCGGCCTCTCGGGGGGTCACCCCGGCCGCGCGCAAGGTGGGCGCCACGCTGCGGCCCTTGGTCATGATCAGACAGTGTGCCCGCGCGGTCCGGTGTCCGGCCAGATCAGCCGTCCGGACTCCGTACCGAAGATCCGTGCTCAGCACGGATACGCGACGCAGGCTCCTTCGCCAGGGTCGGTCCCACCTGTCCGCCCCACTGCCGGGAGAGGTCATGTCGTCGACCGAGTTCGAGTTCGAGGTCGTGGTGGTCGGTGCCGGCTCGGCGGGGGCGGTGGTGGCCGCCCGGTTGTCCGAGGACCCGAGGTGCCGGGTGGTGCTGCTCGAGGCCGGCACGGAGCCGCCGCCGATCGAGGGGTCGGTGCCGGCTGCTCTGTTGGCCCTGCAGCTGAACAAGTCCACGGACTGGATGTACACCGCCGACCCCGGCGGCGTCGGCCTCGGTCTGACGGACCGTCGGATGATGATGCCGCGGGGCCGGATGCTGGGCGGCTCGTCGGGCATCAACTTCATGGCCTACGTGCGCGGGCACCCGGGCGACTTCGACTCGTGGGCCGCCGGAGGCGCGACCGGGTGGAGCTCGGAGGAGGTGCTGCCCTACTTCCGCAAGAGCGAGGGGCTGGCGCCGTGCGCCGACATCGTCGTCGACGCCGACGCGCACAGCGATGCGGGCCCGCTCGGCGTCTCGGTCCGCCAGCCCGTGCTGCCCGGCGCGGTCGCCTTCGTGGCGGCGGCCGAGGCGACCGGGATCCCGCGCGGGGACTACAACGGGCGCGATCGAGGTGGGCCGGCCGGGGTCGTCTCGCTGCTCCAGACGTCCACCCGGAACGGCCGCCGGTCCAGCACGTACCACGCGTTCCTCGCCGGCGAAGCCACCTCCCGGCCCAACCTCGCGATCATCACGGACGCCCGGGTCACCCGCGATCCTGCTGGACACCACCAACGGCGCCGTACGGGCGAGCGGTGTCGAGTACCGCACGTCGCGGGGCGACCTCGCCCAGGTCCACGCCACGCGAGAGGTGGTGCTGTGCGGAGGGGCGATCGGGTCGCCGCACCTGATGATGCTCTCCGGCATCGGCCCGCGCTCGGAACTGGAGGCCGCCGGGGTGGCCTGCCTCGTCGACTCCCCGCACGTCGGCAAGCACCTCAAGGACCACCTGCACGTGCCGCTGGTCTTCCCGGCCGCCGGAGTCGGTCAGTCGCTCGTCAGCGTCGGGGTCTCGCTCGGCCCCGACGCGCTGCGCGCACCGGCCGGGCCCTTACCCGCCGACCCTGACCATGATGCCGGCCTGCCGGCGGAGTTGGCCGAGCTGCGGGCCGAGGCCCAACGTCAACTCGACGCGTATCTCACGACCGGGCGGGGGATTCCGTCCTCGAGCTTCTACGACGCCTCCTGCTGGTTCTCCACGGGATTAGGCGACGAGCACACCCACGACGCGCAGATCACGGCTTTCGTGACGGCGCTGAACGCTGAGTTCTGGCACGCGATCCTGCGCATCGACCCCGACGAGCACTTCGCCGACGCCGCCGCCACGCTGTCGCCCGAGGCGGAGAACATCGTGCTGCTGGCCAACCCCGTGCAGCCGCACAGCGAGGGCGAGATCCGCCTGATCGACGCCGATCCGGACACCCACCCGGACCTGCGGATGAATTATCTGGACGATCCTCATGACGTGGCCGTGATGGTGGCGGTGATCCGCCGCGCACTTGAGATCGCTGAGCACTGGCCGGCGGACACCGCCATCGGGTCCTGGCTGGTCCCGCCGCGGCTGGCGGCCGCCCACCGGCACAGCGCCGGCGAACGGCCCAGCGACGCCCTGCTGGAGGACGTGGCCCGCCACTACGCCCTGACGGTGTATCACCCGACCTCGACATGCCGAATCGGCAGCGTGGTGGACCCTCGCCTGCGGGTGTTCGGTGTCGAGGGCTTACGCGTGGCCGATGCAGCGGTGATGCCGAACGTGATCAGCGGTAACACCAACGCCCCGTCGATCATGATCGGAGAGAAGGCTGCGGAGATGATCGCGATCGATCACGGCATCGAGCTCGCGCAGTTCGTCGGAACCGAGAAAGGTGAAACCCGATGAGGTCACTCAGCACGCGCCTGACGGGAGTCGGACTTCTGATCGCGGTGGTGGCCGCCGGCGCTTCCGCGGCGGTGACGGCCGCGGCCGTGTCGGACTCCGATTCTGATGTGGACTCAGGTGCGCGGCTCGAACACCTCAACGCCGACTCGGCGACGACGTCGCCCTACTCCGATGCCGTTGCCGTGGGTTCGGTGCTGCACCTCGCCGGCAACCTGGGCCTGGATGCGGCGGGCAAGATCGTGCCGGGTGGCATCAAGGCCGAGACCACCCAGATGATGACGAATCTCAAGCAGGCCCTCGAGCGAAACGGCTCTTCGCTCGATCGGGTGTACAACTGCGAGGTGATGTTGGCCGACATCAAGGAGCGGGACGCTTTCAACGAGGTGTATTCCACCTACTGGAGCCAAGGTCGGTTCCCGGCGCGGCATGCCTTCGGGGTCACCGGCCTCTACCTCAACGCCCGCGTCGAGATCGCCTGCGACGCCGTGCGCTAGTCGGTCTGGTTCACCAGCGCGTGACGTAGCGGCGAACCGACGAAGGTGCCGAGCATCTTGAGTTCGGCGGCGAAGAAGGTGAGTTCCTCGAGCGCCCGCGCCAGCGCGGGCGATTCGGGGTGCCCGTCCACCTCGGCGTAGAACTGGGTGGCGGTGAACTGGCCGTCGATCATGTACGACTCGAGCTTGGTCATGTTCACGCCGTTGGTGGCGAACCCGCCCAGCGCCTTGTACAGCGCGGCGGGCAGGTTGCGGACCCGGAAGACGAAACAGGTCACGACGTCGGGGGAGTCGACCGAGACCTCGGCGGGCTCGCGGGCGAGCATGACGAACCGGGTGGTGTTGTGCTCCTCGTCCTCGACGTTGCGCTCGGCGATCTCCAGCCCGTACAAGCCGGCTGCGGCCTCGGGGGAGAGCGCGGCGGCGGTGGGGTCGCCCGCCTCGGCGATCTCGCGGGCCGCCCCGGCGGTGTCGCCCGCGACGATCGGCTTGATGCCGAGGCGGCGGATCACCTTGCGGCACTGGCCGAGCGCGTGCACGTGACTGTGCACGGTGCGCAGCTTCTCCACCGGGGCGCCGGGCAGCACCATCAGGTGGAAGTGGATCGGCAGGAAGTGCTCGCCCACGATGTGCAGCCCCGAGGTGGGCAGCAGGTGGTGGATGTCGGCGACGCGGCCGGCCACCGAGTTCTCGATCGGGATCAGCGCCCGCTCGACCTCGCCCTCGACGAGCGCGGCGAAGACGTCTTCGAAGGTCGGCAGCGGGACCGTCGGGTGGTGCGGCCAGGCCTGGGCGCAGGCCAGTTGCGAGTTCGACCCGGGCTCGCCCTGGTAGGCGATCGTGCCCGGTGTTGCGTCCATGCCCTAATCCTCTACTTCGAGCAGGCGCAGGGCCGCGTCGATCCAGATCGGCAGGTGCCGGTCGGCCTCATGCTCGCGGGCGTCGAAGGTGTAGGTCATCGCGACCCCGCGCATCGAGGTGAAGAGCAGGTCGCGGACCGCCGGGAAGTTGGGGTGCGCGGCCAGCTTCGGCCCGTACATGGCGGCGACGGTCTCCCGGATCGCCGCGCCGAGCTGGTGTTCCTCGGGCCGGAGCGTCTCGCGGAGTTCGGGGCGGGTCCGGCAGGCGACCCAGAGCTCGACCGCGGCCCAGAAGTAGGGCTGGTCGAACGTGGACCAGCACCGCTTCGTCGCCTCGACGACCCGTTCCCGGTCACCCTGCCCGGTGGGGAACTCGGCTCCCCAGTTCTTGCCGTCGGCGAGGCGCTCGGTGGCCAGGTGCTGGGCGGCGGCCACCAGCAGGGCGTCGCGGGAGGGGAAGTGGTGCAGCAGCCGACCGCGGGAAACGCCGGCGCGGGCCTGGATCGCCAGCGTGGTGGTGTCCGCGTAGCCCTTCTCGGCCAGGCAGTTCACGGCGGCGTCGAGAATCAGCGCCCGGCTGCCCGCGCTGCGGTCCATCCGGCGCCGGGGCGGCGTGGAGGGCGCGGCATCGGTCACAGCGGCAAAGCCTAGTGAACGAACCGCGCCGACCGCGCCGGTGTTCTCCCCCTGACCGGCCGTCGAGATATCCCGATCGGTTCGCTGAACACCCCCGGGGGCGGATGTGATCTGATGCACGCGTAACGGATGCTGCTCGGGCATCGGTGCAGGCCAACGTCTCGGGCAGGCAGCCGATCGGACTACCCAAAGGAGCAGCCCAGCATGGCTTTCTTCGCCGACGCCAACGAGGTCGACAAGTACATCGGCGGGGTCTTCCGCGCCGCCGCCGACCACCCCGAGTCCGGCCCGAAGTTCAAGACCGCGGACCTGATCATGAAGGTCATCTACACCGACCCGGACATCGAGATGAACATCGTCATGCGGGACCCGATGCAGGTCGTCGCCGGTCCGATCGACGAGGAGGCCGACGTCACCCTGATGATGCGCGCCGACACCGCGGACAAGTTCTGGCGGGGCGAGTACAACCTCGCGGTCGGCATGGCCAAGGGCGAGGTCAAGGCCAAGGGTCCGGTCAACAAGATCCTCAAGCTCGTCCCGCTCACCAAGCCGCTGTTCCCGATGTACCGCGAGCTCATCGCCGAGAAGGACGCGCAGGCCTGAGCTCCGCCCCTGGACCAAGCGGCGGCGTCGGGTCCATCCCCACCCGGCGTCCCGCCGCCTCCACCAAGGCATGTCATGCCTTGGGAGACGGACATATACTCTGGACACTATGTCCGACAGGTGAGGAGACAAGCCGATGGCGACGATGAACGCAGTGGTCCTCAACGGCCCCCACGACGTGGTCGTGGAGCAGGTGCCGGTGCCCACCGACCTCGGTCCGGACGAGGTCCTGGTCAAGGTCGAGAAGACCGCCATCTGCGGCACCGACCTGCACGTCTACGACGGGCGCATGGAGCTCGAATCCGGCATCCGGCTCGGCCACGAGTTCCTCGGCACCGTCGCCCGAGTCGGCTCCGCGGTCGGCCTGTTCAGCGAGGGCGACCGCGGCGTCGCCTCCTGCGTCATCAACTGCGGGTTCTGCCACATGTGCCGCCGGCAGCAGCCGGGCAAGTGCCAGGGCGTGCGCATGTACGGCATGGGCCTGACCTTCGGCGGCGTCGACGGCGGGCAGGCCGAGTACGTGATCGTGCCCGCGGCCGACCTCTCGATGCGCAAGATCCCCGAGGGCACCGCCGGCAGCGATGACGACTTCCTGTTCGTCGGCGACATCATGACCACCGGCTACGAATCGGTGCGCCACTTCGGGCGCCCCGGCGACATCGTCGCGATCGTCGGCGCCGGGCCGGTCGGCATGTGCGCGGTGATGGCGGCCCAGGCCCTCGGCATGGGCAAGGTCATCGTCATCGACAAGGTGGCCTCCCGACTCAAGGAGGCCGAGGCGTTCGGCGCGATCCCGATCAACGCCGACGAGACCAACCCGGTCGACGCCGTCTACGACCTCTCCGACTGGCGCGGTGCCGACCTGGTCATCGACGCGGTCGGCCACCCGTCCGCGCTGGAGACCGCGCTCAAGCTGCCTCGCTTCGGCGGCTCGCTGTACGTCCCCGGCGCCTACGCCGAGGAGTCCCTGCCCCTGCCCTGGGGCGAGATGTGGATGAAGGGCATGAACATCTCCGGCGGCGTCTCGAACTTCACGCTCTACATGGACGAGGTCATCAACCTCATCGCCGCGGGCAAGCTCAAGCCGTCCGCGGTCATCTCCCACACGATGCCGCTCACCGAGGCCGCCGAGGCCTACCGGATGTTCGAGGCCCGCGAGGCCACGAAGATCCTGCTCGACCCCACCCGCTGATCCTCCGTCAGTTCTTGTGTTTCCGTCCCGGACCAGGAGCCAGTCATGACCATCGAGCACCAGATCCCCGACATCGACTGGGATGACGACGGCGAGGACTTCATCCCGGCCACGAACGAGAACAAGCCGGACTACGACCCGATCGACGTCTCGTCCAAGGCGTTCTGGAGCCAGCTGCTCGAGGACCAGGACAAGTCCTTCGCGATCCTGCGCCGGGAGCGTCCGGTCTCCTGGCAGCGGCCGGTCGAGGACGCGGTGGTCCCGGATCCGGACGACCCGGGCTTCTGGGCGCTGACCCGGCTCGAGGACATCCAGAAGGTCAGCCGCGACAACGAGACCTTCATCTCCGGCCAGGGCGTGCTGTTCGACATGCTGCCGAAGATCTTCCTGGAGATGTCGCAGTCGTTCCTGGCCATGGACGATCCGCAGCACGCGAAGCTGCGTCGCCTGGTCTCCTCCGCGTTCACCCCGCGCCAGGTGCGGCGGATGGACGAGAAGATCCAGGGCATCGTGAAGCAGGCCGTCGACGACATCGCGGACAAGGGCTTCATCGACTTCCCGGTCGACTTCTCCAGCAAGATCCCGCTGGCCACCCACTGCGCGGTCTGGGGCATCCCCGAGCACCTGCGCGAGGCCACCGGCCGGCGGCCAAGGACGTCGTGGCGTGGTGCGACCCGGACGCCCTCGGCGACCGGGACCCGCAGGAGGTCCAGACCGAGGCGTGCGTGATCCTGCACGACATCGCGGCCGAGATGATCGCCGACCGGGAGAAGGAACGGCGCGACGACCTCATGCAGGCGCTGATCGATGCCGAGGTCGACGGGGAGAAGCTGGACGAGGCCCAGATCGGCGCGTTCTTCGTGCTGATGTCGGTCGCCGGCACCGACACCACCCAGCACACCACCAGCTTCATGGCGCTGGGGTTCACCCAGTTCCCGGAGCAGAAGACCTGGCTGATGGAGGACTTCGACAACCGCATCGATCAGGCGGTCGAGGAGTTCATCCGCTTCGGGACCCCGGTCATGACCTTCCGCCGCACCGCGGTCAGGGAGACCGAGATCGCCGGGCAGCAGATCATGCCCGGGGACAAGGTGGTGTTCCTCTACGCCTCGGGCAACCGGGACGACACGTTGATCGACAAGCCCTGGGAGCTGAACCTGGCCCGGGACCCGAACCCGCACTGCGGGTTCGGTGGGGGAGGGGTGCATTACTGCCTCGGAAGCCAGCTTGCGAAAATGATGCTGCGGCACACCTTCAAGGAGCTGCTGTTCCGCATCCCGGAGTTCAAGGCGAGCAACCCGCAGTTCATGGGAACGAATTTCATGCGGGCGATCACCCACCTGGACTTCGAGTTCACGCCCGAGCGCAAGGAGACGTAAATGAAGATCGTCGTCGACTACGTGAAATGCACCGGCCTGGGAATGTGCGAGGCCGAGGCGCCGGACCTGTTCGAGGTCCAGGACGACGGCAGCCTGCTCGTGCTCAACGAGTGCCCGAGCGCGGACCAGCTGGCGGCCGCTCAGGCGGCTGTCGACTCGTGCCCGACCGAGGCGCTCACCCTGGTGGAGGACTAGAAAACCGTGCGCGATGAACGCCTCGTCATCGTCGGGGCCTCGCTCGCCGGTCTGCGGGCCGTGGAAGCGGCCCGTAAGTCCGGCTACGAGGGTCACATCACGCTGATCGGCAACGAGCCCCACCTGCCGTACGACCGGCCGCCGCTGTCCAAGGCGTTCCTGGATGCCGACGCCGACGTCGACGGCGCCCCGGTCCACCCCACCTTCCGCGACGAGGCCACGCTGCGCGACGAGCTCAAGGTGGACCTGCGGCTGGGGGCGCCGGCCACCGCGCTCGCGCCCGCGGGCCAGGTCGTCCTGCTCGACGGCGACGCGGTGCCCTACACCCAGCTGATCATCGCCACCGGCGGGGATGCGCGGATGCTGCCGGGCGGGGACAGGCTCGAGGGCGTGCATCTGCTCCGCACCCTGGACGACGCGATCGCGATCCGCGCCGCCCTCGACGCCGGCGCTCGCACCGTCGTGGTCGGCGCCGGCTTCATCGGAAGTGAGGTGGCCTCAGCTGCACGCAAGCGCGGGCTGTCCTGCACTGTCCTGGAGGCGCTGCCCGTTCCTCTCGTCCGTTCGGTCGGTGAGGCCACCGGCAAGGTGGCCGCGGAGCTGCACCGCAAGTACGGGACCGACCTGCGCTGCGGGGTCGGCGTCACCGGGCTCGAGGGTTCCTCCCGGGTCGAGAAGGTGCTGCTCGACAACGGCGAGGTGATCGAGGCCGACCTGGTCGTGGTCGGCATCGGCGTCCGGCCGGCCACCCGTTGGCTGGAGAGCTCAGGCATCGCGCTGCACGAGCGCGACGGTGGCATCCTCTGCGACGAGACGCTCGCCACCAACCTGCCCGGGGTGTACGCCGCCGGCGACGTGGCGCACTTCCCCAACCCGCTCTTCGGCGGCGAGATGATGCGCGTCGAGCAGTGGACCAACGCGGCCGAGCAGGGCGCGCTGGCGGCCAGGAACGCCCTCGACCCCGAGAACGCGAAGCCGTCGGCCGCGGTGCCGTACTTCTGGTCGGACTGGTACGACTCCCGGATCCAGTTCGTCGGCATCCCGCAGTCCGAGGAGATCCGGGTCGCGTCGGAAGAGCTCGGTGAGGAGAAGTTCCTCGCGCTCTACCGCCGCGGCGACAAGCTCGGCGGCGTGCTCACCGTGGACCGGCAGAACCAGATCATGAAGTACAAGCGGCATGATCGCCCAGCAGGCCACCTGGGCCGAGGGACTGGCGTTCGCGGGTGTCACCGGCTGACGGTAACCCCGGCCACCTGTGCGTTTCCTGCGGGTTTTGCGCGGGTAGCCCCATCTCAGTCGAGATGAGGAGTGCCCGATGTCTGTCATGCCCGACACCACCCACCTCAAGGGTCAGCCACTGGTCAGCGCCGAGGGCGAGACCGTGGGAACCATCGACGACGTCTACGTCGACCCCGGTACCGGCGAGCCGGAGTTCCTTGAGGTCAAGGCCGGCCGCTTCCGCCCGAAGGTGCACTTCGTGCCGATGGCACGCATGAACGTCGAGGGCGGCGCGGTGAAGGTGCCGTACGAGAAGGCCAAGATCGTCGAGGCGCCGAAGGTCGGCGTCGGCCCCGGTGGCGGTGAGCTCACCGGCACCGAGGAAGCCGAGCTCCGCGAGTACTGGAACATGCCGCCGCAGGAGAACGCCCCGCTGCGGTAGCAGCGCAAACGTCGAAGGGCCCCCGGGAGTGATCTCCCGGGGGCCCTTCCGTCTGTGGTTACAGCAGTTCGATGATGGTGGCGTTGGCCATGCCGCCGCCCTCGCACATCGTCTGCAGGCCGTACCGGATGCCGTTCGCCTTCATGTGGTGCACCAGCGTGGTCATCAGCCGGGCGCCGGAGCCGCCGAGCGGGTGGCCGAGCGCGATCGCGCCGCCGTTGGGGTTCAGCGCGGCGGGGTCGGCGCCGGTCTCGCGCAGCCAGGCCAGCGGGACGGTCGCGAAGGCCTCGTTGACCTCGAAGGCGCCGATGTCGGAGATCTTCAGGCCCGACTTGGCCAGCGCCTTCGCGGTCGCCGGGATCGGCGCGGTCAGCATGATGACCGGGTCGTCGCCGGCGAGGACGGCGGTGTGCACGCGGGCGATCGGGGTCAGGCCGAGGGCCTTGGCCTTCTCGCTGGTCATCATCAGCAGGGCGGCGGCGCCGTCGGTGATCTGCGAGCTGTTGCCGGCGGTGACAGCGCCACCCTCGGGCTTGAAGACGGTCTTGAGGCCGGCCAGGCCCTCCAGGGTGCCGCCGCGGCGGACGCCCTGGTCGGCGGCGACGAGCTGCAGGTTGCCGTCGGCGTCGGGTGCCTTGATCGCCGCGATCTGGCTGTCGAACGCGCCGGAGTCCTGCGCGGCGGCGGCGCGTGGCGTGCGAGAGCAGGGCGAACTCGTCGAGCTCGGTGCGGGTGAGGCCCCAGCGCTCGACCATCATCTCGGCGCCGGTGCCCTGGTTCGGAGCGACGCCGCCGTAGCGGGCCGAGAAGCCCGGGCCCCACGGGTCGGCGTCGCCGATCGAGGAGAACATCGGCACCCGGCTCATCGACTCGACGCCACCGGCGACGGCGACGTCGTACTGACCGGAGATCAGGCCGGCGGCGGCGAAGTGCACGGACTGCTGCGAGGAGCCGCACTGGCGGTCGATCGTGGTGGCGGGGACGGTCTCGGGCCAGCCGGCGGAGAGCACGGCGCTGCGTCCGGGGTTGAGGGTCTGCTCGCCGACCTGGGACGACGCAGCCCCAGATGACGTCGTCGACCTGCGCCGGGTCGAGCCCGGTCCGCTCGACGAGGGCCTTGAGCACGTGGGCGGACAGCTCCACCGGGTGGACGCCCGCGAGGGCGCCGTTGCGCTTGCCGAGCGGGGTGCGGACTGCTTCGACGATGACCGCATCGCGCATGTGTCGGTCTCCTGGGGTGGGGGCGGGATACCCGCGAGTAATGGTGCGTCCGACCTAAACAGTCACCGTTGACTGCCCGCGCTGTCAAGGCTTCCGGCGTATGACGGTGCGCACTAGGGTCGGGGCGGTCCGGACATCCCCCCGGGCGCTCGAGAAGTACCCCCTGAAGGAGTCCCATGGGCACGGCTCTGGCCGGCCGGACGATCGTGATGTCCGGCGGAAGTCGCGGAATCGGACTGGCGATCCTGGTCGCCGCGGCGCGCGAGGGGGCCAACGCGGTCATCCTCGCCAAGACCGACGCACCCGACCCCCGGTTGCCGGGCACGATCCACACGGCGGTCGCCGAGATCGAGGCGGCCGGCGGGAAGGCCGTCGGCGTGGTCGGTGACGTCCGCGTCGAGGAGGACGTCCAGCGCGCCGTGGACACCGCGGTGTCGACCTTCGGCGGCGTCGACATCTGCGTGAACAACGCCAGCGCGCTCAACCTGGTCGGGCACCGAAGACCTGCCGATGAAGCGCTTCGACCTGATGCAGCAGATCAACACCCGGGGCACGTTCCTGCTCACCAAGACCTGCGCACCGCACCTGCGCAAGTCCGGGCAACGGCCAGATCCTCACGCTCTCGCCGCCGCTCAACCTGGCCCGAAGTGGCTGGGCCCGTTCCCCGGCTACATGCTCTCCAAGTACGGCATGACGCTGCTGACCCTGGGCTTCGCCGCCGAGTTCGCCGACGCACGGGGTGAGCGCGAACTGCCTGTGGCCGCGCACCACGATCGCGACGGCCGCGATGATCAACCTGATCCCGGGGGCCGCCGAGAACTCGCGGTCGGCGGACATCATGGGCGACGCCGCGGTTGCGATCTTCACCGGCCCGAAGCGCACGCGGCGAGTGCCTGATCGACGACGAGGTTCTCGCTGGCGGCCGGGGTGACCGACCTGGCGAAGTACGGCGGCGGCCCCGACCCCGGAACTCGACATCTTCGTCGACCCCATCGACTGAGCGGGTGACCACCGCAGGCTCGTCCCGGGTGGAGTTCATGCGCGCCCGCGACCCGGGAGTGCCCTGGCCCGGCCGCGGCTATCTGCTGCCGGCCGGGCGGCGAGACCAACTGCGCGCACTGCTCGGCCAGATCGCGGAGGTCACCTGCCGCGAGGACCTCTGGGAACCCTCGCTGGTGGTCGACTACGCCGCCGCCCACGACGTTCTCGCGGCCGGCTGGGAGCTCCTCCTCGGCGCGGTGAGCGCCCGACCGGCCGACCTCGACGGCCTGATCGATCTGATGCGGACGCTGAAGGCGTTCGACGACGGGATCCGAGACGAGCGACTGCACCTGCGCGAGTCCGCGCTGGCCCGGGTCCGGGAGGCGCTGGCCGCGCTGCGCCGGATCGACGCCACCGCGACGCTGGTCAACGAGGCCGCCGTGGCCGTGTGCAGCCTCGGCTTCGACCGCGCGATCGTCTCCCGCATCGACCACGGCCGTTGGCTTCCCGAGACCGTCTACGTGGGCCGGGACGCCCGCTGGGCCGACGAGATCCTCGCCGCCGGCCGGGAGAACCCGGTCGTGCTCGACGACACCGTCCCGGAGTGGGAGATGGTCCGGCGCGGGACCGCCCTGCTGGTCTCGGACGCCCAGCAGAACGCGGGGGTGCACCGGCCGATCGCCGAATCCTCGCTCTCGCGCTCCTACGTCGCGGCGCCGATCGTGGCCCACGGCAGCGTGGTGGGCTTCCTGCACGCGGACTGCTACTACCAGAAGCGCAACCTGGACGAGACCGACCGCGAGGTGCTCGCCGCGTTCGGGGAAGGGCTGGGCTACGCGCTGGCCCGCAGCGCCGTGCTGGACCGGCTCAACGCCGTCCGGCTCGATCTCGGCAACCTGGTCACCGGGGTCTCGACCGCGATGCCGGTGGCGGACTGGTCGTCGCACCGGCCGCTGGATCCGCCGAAGGACAGCCCGGTGCCCAACGGGCACGCGTTCCTGCAGACCTTCCTCGTCCCCGGGTGAGGACGGCGAGGCAGCGCTGACCCGTCGTGAGGTCGAGGTGCTGCGCCGGATGGCCGAGGGCGACACCAACGCCCGGATCGCCCGCCGGCTGGTGATCTCCGAGGGCACCGTCAAGACCCACGTCAAGCACATCCTGCGCAAGCTCGGGGCCTCCAACCGGGCCGAGGCGGTCTCCCGCTGGGTCCAGCTGGAACGTCAGCAGCGACTACCTGGCGACTGAGGCCCGGGGAATAGCTCGTACGGGGGAGCAGCCTCACCCCGGGTGCAGATGTGCGGTGCACCTGTCCTCGCCTACGCTCCGCGCATGACGACTGTGGCCGTGACCCACCACCAGATGTTCATCGACGGCAAGGGTGTCGATTCGGACTCCGCCTACGAGCTCCGCAGCCCGGCGACCGGCGAGATCGTCGCCACCATCGCCAAGGGCACCGTCGATCACCTGGATGCGGCCGTCGACGCCGCGCGGCGCTCCTTCGACGCCGGCGTCTGGTCGCGGCTGCCGCACACCGAGCGCGCCGCGATCATGCTGAAGATCGCCGACCGGCTCGGCGCCGAGCAGGACGACCTGATCGAGCTCGAGACGCAGTGCAACGGCGCGACGCTGCGGCAGGCGATCGCCTTCCACGTCGGCTACGCCGGCCCGCACTTCACCTACTTCGCCGAGCGGATCGCCAAGTACGAGTGGACCAAGCAGATCCCGACCTCGGCCTTCCCGACCGCTTCGATGAACACCGTGCGCCGCGCGCCGGTCGGCGTCGTCGGCGCGATCGTGCCGTTCAACTTCCCGCTGCTGCTGGGCCTGTGGAAGATCGCGCCGGCGCTGGCGTGCGGCAACTCCGTCGTGGTGAAGCCGGACGAGAAGACCCCGCTCTCACTGCTGCGCCTGGTGCAGATCGCCTCCGAGTGCGGCCTGCCCGACGGCGTGCTCAACCTCGTCACCGGTGACGGTGTCGACGTGGGCGCGCGCCTGGCCAGCCACCCGGACGTCGACAAGGTCGCCTTCACCGGCTCGACCGCGATCGGCCGCGAGATCATGAAGCTCGCCTCCGGCACGGTGAAGAAGGTCTCGCTCGAGCTCGGCGGCAAGGGCGCGCAGGTCGTGCTCCCGGACGCGGACCTCGACATCGTTGCCGACGGCGCACTGTTCGGCTGCATGCTCTACTCCGGCCAGATCTGCGTGTCCGGCACCCGGCTGCTGGTGCACGAGAGCATCCACGACGAGCTGGTCGACAAGATGGTCGCGCGGGTCAAGACCATCAAGCTCGGCGACCCGGCCGACTTCGACACCGACATGGGACCGGTGATCTCGCGCAAGCAGCGCGACAAGATCCTCGGCTACCTGGAGAGCGGCAAGGCCGAGGGTGCGACCGCGGTCATCGGTGGTGGGCTCGCCGAGGTCGAGGGCTTCGAGGGCGGCCACTGGATCCAGCCCACGATCTTCACCGGCGTCACCAACGACATGACGATCGCGCGCGAAGAGATCTTCGGCCCCGTGCTGTCGGTCATCAAGTACTCGACGGTCGAGGAGGCGATCGCGATCGCCAACGACACCGAGTACGGCCTCTCGGCCGGCGTCTGGTCCACCGACCTGGAGGAGGCCGGCGAGGTCGCGCAGCGCCTGCAGGCCGGCACCATCTGGGTCAACAACTGGCACATGCTCGACGTCGAGATGCCGTTCTCCGGCTGGAAGCAGTCCGGCGTCGGCGGCGAGCTCGGCCCGCACGCTTTCGACGAGTACACCATCTCCCAGCACGTGCACGTCGACCTGAGCACCAAGCTGGAGCGGCACGTCTTCGACGTGCTGCTCTCCGAGCCGGCTGAGTAGCCCTATCGGTTCGTGATCTACCCCGGGGGAGTGACGCGGTAGCGGCGTCGCATGCCCCACGCTGACGTCGTGGAGACCTGTGACGTCGATGTCGCGGTGGTGGGGGCCGGAGCGGCCGGTCTCGTCGCCGCGCGGGAACTGGTGGCGCGCGGCCACACCGTTCGCGTCCTGGAGCGCGACACACACAGTGGTGGCCGGATCCAGACCGAGCGCGACGGTCCCGACCACTACGAGCACGGCGGGATCTTCCACACCGCCGGGTACCGCGCATTGCGCGGTCTGCTCGCCGAGCTCGGGATGGCCGACGACGTCGTCGCGCTGCCGACCGGCTTCCATGCCGGGGTCCGCTCGGGCGGCGGTTGGGAGCACGTGAACTACGGCTCGCTGGTCGGACCGGCGCTGTTCGGGGCACTGGGCGTGCGGGACAAGGCCTCGATCGTGAGGGCGGCGCTGCCGGCGCTGCTGGCCAAGCGGGCCGCGTCCAAAGACCTGGGTGATCTGGTCGGCCTGGCGCACCTGGACACCCGTGCGGCATCGGCCGGCCTGACCGAACGGGCGGCCACCTACTTCACCGCAGGCCCGCACGAGTTCCTCTGGGGCTCGCCGACGGAGGATCTCTCCTACGCGATGCTCGCGCTGCAGTTGCACGTGTTCAAGGGCGATCTGTGCGAGGTGCGCGGGGGAGCGGGCCAGTGGATCGAGGCCCTCGCCTCGATGCTCGATGTCCGGCACGGCGCCGCGGTCGACCGGCTCGAGGCCACCGGGGGCACCGTGGTGGTGCACGCGGGCAGCGAGGAGGTGCGGGCGCGGTCGGTGGTCCTGGCCTGCCCGGCCGACGTGTCGGCCGCGCTGTGGCCGGATGCGCCGCCGCCGGTGCGCGAGCACCTGACCCGGATGCAGTACTCACGCATCGACTACGTGTACCTGCGCACGCGTGAACGGCTGACTCTGCGGGCGGGCAAGCGCGAGGTCGGCATGGAGGTGGTGACCACCCCTGAGGTCGGCGGCCACACCATCGGCGGCATCTACGTCGCGAACGGCTGGGTGCGCTCCGGCGGCCTCTGGCTGGTGACCGCGGCCGCGGCCGCCGATGCCGCAGGCAAGGGTGACGACCAACTCGCCGACGAGCTCCAGGCCGACGCCGAGAAGCTCCACCCGGAACTGGTCGGCCAGGTGACTGAGCGTCGGGTGATGCGCCATGACCCGTACACGCCGACCTTCTCGGCCGGCAGCGTCCGGCGGTTGTCCGCGGCGCGGGGGGCCTTGACCGGATCGCGGATCGAGCTGGCCGGCGACCACATGGCTGCCCCCTGGGTCGAGGGCGCGATCCGCAGTGGTCAGCAGTCCGCGGCCCGGGTCGCCTCCCTCCTCCGGGCTGACTGATCGGGAGAGGCAGATCCCCCCAAGGGGCCGCCATCCACCCCCAGGGCGGGATGTAGTGGGCTCCAGCCACGCTGAGACTCCTTAGGCACGGCGCGGTATGACGTGAGTCACCGTCAGATGCCCTTGTCTAAGGAGAGTCAGTGCGCAGAACAAAACGGAACGGCTTGGTTGCCGCACTTCCGGTCCTGGTCAGCACAGCGCTGGTGCTCAGCGCGTGTGGTGGCGGCGACGATGCCGACGATGCGGCGCAGCAGTCCCCGCAGTCGGTGACGGAGACCGCAACCGATGCCGGGCCTGCACCCGTCGCCGGCGGAACCTCGGGCGCAGCCATTGCGCCCGACACCGCCCCGGTCGCCGGCGACGGTGCGGCCCCGGTGGCGCAGGAGGCCGCGGGCGGTTCGAGCAAGGCCGGCAAGGCCGAAAAGGGCGGCGGCAAGCCCGTCGAAGCAAGCGGTCCGGCCGCCTCCGGCAAGGCCGTCGCCGGCATCACGAGCATCGACAACGCCGCTCAGGCCGCTGAGAACGCGAAGATCGCTGCGGCGAAGGCCGGTGCGACCGACATCGGGGTGACGAAGGACTCGATCAAGTTGGGCACCGTGTCGATGCACGGAGTGGCGCTGGGAAACCTGATCGTCGAGCCGATGCTCAACGGCACCAAGGCCACCTTCGCCTCGATCAACGACCGTGGCGGGGTTCTCGGTCGGCGGTTGGCGTTGGTCGACTGCGACGACGGCCCCGGCGAGGTCTCCCGTTCCAAGGCCTGCATCAAGAAACTGCAGGGGCAGGACAAGGTCTTCGCGCTGCTGGGCTACCTGAGCTGGGCGTCGGCCTCGGTGCACTCGGACCTGGCGCAGTACCGGCTGCCCGCCATCGGTACCTGGGCCTACTCCCAGACCGAGTGGCAGGACCCGTACATGTTCCCCACACACATGTCGATGATCCACGAGGCGATGGCCAATGCTCACTGGGTCAAGAACGTCATCAAGCCCAAGACCTACGGACTGATCTGCCTCACGAGCCCGGAGATGGCGCTCTCCTGTGACGCAGTCCGCAAGGTGCTGGACGCATCGGGCGCGAAACTGGTCAAACGCTTGGACGTCGGCATCTCGGAGACCTCGCTGTCCGCACAGGTGCTCTCGATGCGTTCGGCCAACCCCGATCACATCGTGCACTACGTGATCAACCCGGCGACGATGGTCAAGTTCATGGTCGAATCCGCGCAGCAGGGCTACTACCCGTCGAAGGGCATCTCCGGTAACCACCTCGCGGCCGAGGTTCTGGGACAGCTGTTCGGCAAGCACCCGGCGGGCCGGTACTGGACCAACACCACCTACAAGTTGTGGGGCACGGAGTTCATGGCCGTGATGAACAAGTACGCCCGCGGCAACAAGGGTCTGAACCACCACATCGTCCAGTCCAACTATGTGGGCGCCCTCATGTTCGAGCGGGCAGCCAAGGCGGTCGGCCCGAACCTGACCAGGGAGCGGCTGATGGCTCAGTTGGGCAACGGGGACGTGTACGCCTCGGATGCCTCGCTCGACCAACGCTTCTCGTACGCGAAGTCCGAACGTGGTGGCAGCCAGGAGAGCCAGAGCTGGAATCCGGAGAACGGCCAAGGCCGCGAGTTCATGTACAAGTACAGCAACACGAACACCGCCTCCAACCCGGACGGCAGTCCGAACGGCTGGGAGCCGGACCCGGACCAGTTCGTCATCTACACGGGCAGGTGACCCGCCACCGAACCTGACCTCTCAGGGTGAGGAACGAGAGGGGTGGCCTCCGGGCGGGGGCCACCCCTCTCACCTGTCTGAGGCGGGGTCAGTTCACCGGGGTGAACTTCGGCTGGCGCCGGGCTGGTGGAGAATTCTCTAGCACTCTAATATCTGGTGCTGCAGTATTCTCGCGGTCCGCATGCCGGGCCAGGCCGGAGGCACCAGTGGATTCCCCGACGACCTACTCCGACATCTCCTACGAGGTCGACGGCCACGCGGCGGTCGTCACGATTCAGCGCGAGAACCGGCTCAACGCCTTCACCGCGACCACGATCGAAGAGCTGATCCACGCTTTCAAGAAGGCGTGGGCGGACAAGGCCGTGCGCGGGGTCATTCTCACCGGGGCGGGCGACCGGTCCTTCTGCGTCGGCGGCGACGTCAAGGTGCGCAACGAGCTCGGCAACTACGGCCCGACCGAGAACGGCCTGTTCGAGGTGGCGTACTTCCACCGCCTGATCCGGGACATCCCCAAGCCGGTGATCGCGGCCGTGAACGGCCTGGCCATCGGCGGCGGGCACGTGATCCACGTGCTCTGCGACCTGTCCATCGCGGCCGAGCACGCCAAGTTCGGCCAGGCCGGTCCGCGGGTCGGCTCCTTCGACGCCGGCTTCGGATCGGCCTACCTGGCGCGCGTGGTGGGGGAGAAGCGGGCCCGCGAAATCTGGTTCCTGCTGCGGCAGTACGACGCGGCCACCGCCGAGCGCTGGGGCCTGGTGAACAAGGTCGTGCCGACGGGCCAGGCGCTGGCCGAGGCGAAGGTGTGGGTGGAGGAGTTCGCCCACTACAGCCCCACCGCGATCCGCTTCCTCAAGCACTCGTTCAACGCCGACACCGACCACCAGGGCGGGCTGTCCCAGATGGCGATGGCCGGGCTCGACGTCTTCGCGGTCACCGACGAGGCCAAGGAAGGCGCGGCGGCCTTCGTGGAGAAGCGCAGGCCGGACTTCGACAAATTTCAGATCGAGCACTGATGACGAGCGACAATCCCGACTCGATCGGCTGGATGCGCGACCGGTGGGAGGAGCGCGGGGAGCCGGCGCCGGCCCAGTTCAGCGCGCTGTTCTCCGTGCTCCGCGCGGCGACGATCATGACCGAAGAGGTCGACCGGGTGCTCAAGGAGCACGCGCTGACCCGGACCGGCTACATGGTGATGATCACCCTGCAGATGAGCGAGGGCTCGGCGCGGCCGTTGGGCCAGCTCTCGAAGCGGCTGCTCGTGCACCCCACCACCGTGACGATGGTGATCGACCAGCTGGAGAACGCGGGCCTGGTCGCGCGTCGTCCGCATCCGACCGACCGGCGGACCGTGCTCGCCGAACTGACCCCGGCCGGGCACAAGGCCGCCACCAAGGCCAGCGCCTCCCTCGCCGCGGTCGGCTTCGGGCTGCCGGACATCGACGACGAGACCGCCGAGCGGATCACCGAGGACCTGCGCCGGGTGCGCCGGGCCCTCGGCGACAAGCACTAGCCTGTCGCGAATGCATGATCTGACCGGCCGGACCGTGGTGGTCACCGGCGGCAACTCCGGGATCGGCCTGGCGCTCGCGGCCGGGGTGGCCAAGGCGGGCGCCGACGTGGCGATCTGGTCCCGCAACACCGAGCGCAATGCCGAGGCCGCGACCGAACTGGCCAAGCACGGCACCCGCGTCCTGCCCGTCAGCTGCGACGTGGGCGACGAGGCTGCGGTCGCCGCCGCGATGGCCACGACCCTCGCTGAGTTCGGCCGGCTGGACTGCCTGGTCGCCAACGCGGGCGTGCACGCCGGTGCCCCGATTCAGGACATGACGCTGGACGACTGGCACCGGGTGCTGCGCATCAACCTCGACGGTGCGTTCCTCACCACCCGCGAGGCCGCTCGCGTCTTCATCAGCCAGGGCACCGGCGGCTCGATGGTCGTGGTGTCCTCCACCATCTCCCGTTACGGCGCCGCCGGTCAGGCCTCCTACGCCGCCAGCAAGACCGGAATGGTCGGGCTGGGGCGCACCCTGGCCGTCGAACTGGCCAAGCACCGGGTGCGCTGCAACATCCTGATCCCAGGCTGGACCCGCACCCCGCTGAACGAGGCCCAGCAGGCCAGCGAGCAGTTCATGAACGCGACCACCCGGCGCACCCCGGTGCGGCGCTGGGCCGATCCGGAGGAGTTCGAGGCGATCGCCCCGTTCCTCTGCGACCCGACCCTGACCTTCCACACCGGCAACGAGGTCATCGTCGACGGCGGCTACACCATCTTCTGAGGCAGCGTCAGACCGTGACCTGCGCTCCGGACATGTTGTGCGGGATCTTGAACGGCGCGATGCCGCCGGCATCCAGGACGGCCGTGGTGCCGGTGATGTAGCGGCTCTCGTCCGAGGCGAAGAACAGCACCTGGTTCGCGATGTCCACCGGCTGGAGTCCGGAGATCGGCAGGGCGTGCATGTAGCTGTAGCCCTCGTTGACCTCGGCCGGTGTCGGGTTCGTGTACTGCGGGAGGAACAGCTGATAGATGGCGTCGTTGTGCGTCATGTCCGTGTGCACGATCGCCGGGTGCAGCGAGTTGCAGCGGATCTTGTACGGCGCGAGCTCGAGGGCGAGCGTGCGCATCAGGCCGGTGACGCCGTGCTTGGCCGCCGTGTAGACCCCGAGCATCGGGAAGGCCACGAGCCCGGCCAGGGAGCTGGTGAGGATGATCGAGCCGCCCTTGCCGCGCTCGATCATCGAGGGGATGCAGGCCTTCACCGTCTTCCAGACGCCGGTGAGGTTGACCCCGATGGTCTCGTCCCACTGCTCTTCGGTGAGCTCGCGGAGCGGGCCGAAGGTGCCGATGCCGGCGTTGGCGACGACGATGTCGATGCCGCCGAAATCGGCCACGGCTTGCGAGGCGAGCTCCTGCAGGCCAGCCGAGGTCACGAACGTCGATCTGGCGGGCGAGGATCCGCCGGTCCTGCTCCTCGACGAGTTTGACGGTCTCGGCCAGGTCGTCCGGGGTGGCCAACCCGTAGGGGACCGTGTCCATCTGCGAACAGATGTCGACCGCGACGATGTCGGCGCCTTCTTCTGCGAGCCGCAGTGCGTGCGCGCGGCCCTGACCGCGGGCGGCACCGGTGATGAAGGCGACCTTGCCGGACACGCGTCCCATTGCTGGCTCCTTTGCCGATGAGAATGCCGAGGGGGCTACCGGCACCGAGGCTAGGGGAGGCGGGGTGTGCGCCGTCACCGGCCGACGTGGGTCGCTTTCCCGGGCCCGTCGCGCAGGAACGAGGCGACCGCGTTGTGGTTGTCCTCGGTCTCGAAGAGGTCGCCTGCGAATCCGGGCGTCCGGGCGGTGGCCGCGGGCTCACCCTCGGAGCAGGCGATGTCGACCAGTTGCTTGGTGACGGCGTGGGCACGGGTCGGTCCGTTGGCCAACCGCAGCGCGAACTCCCGCGCCGCGACGTCGAAGCCCGCAACCGGCAGCACCCGGTTGACCACGCCCCACGCGTGCATGGTGGCGGCGTCGTAGCGGTCGCCGGTCATCACGAATTCCTTGGCCCGCGCGGGTCCGACGCGCAGCGCCAAGCGTTGCGGGCCACCCATGAACGGGCTCAGGCCGACGATGTGCTCGACCAGGGCGAACTGCGCCTTCTCCGACGCGAGTAGCAGATCGCAGGCGAGGGCGAGTTCGAAGCCCCAGGTCAGGCAGAGCGCGTGCGCGGCCAGCACCGTCGGGTAGGGGAGGTCGGCGACGCGCTGCGCGACCTCGAGGACCTCGCGCGCCATCGCCGCGCCGGTCTCGCGGTCGCGTCCGGAGAAGACGTGGACATCCACGCCGCCGGTGAACACGCGACCCTCCGCGCGGATCAGCAGTCCGCGGGGAGGGTCGGTATCGAGGGCGTCCAGAGCCGCGATGAACGCGGGCCCGGTCGTGACGTCCCACAGGTTGAGCGGAGGGCTGTCGATGGTCAGAACCGCCAGCGGGCCGTCCCGCTCCACCCGTAGCGGAGTCATCGGTTTACCGGGGCGCCATGCGGATCGCGCCGTCGAGGCGGATCGTCTCCCCGTTGAGCATCGGGTTCTCGACGATGTGCGCGACCATCGCCGCGAACTCCGACGGGTCACCCAGGCGCGAGGGGTGCGGCACCGACTTCTCCAGCGAGGCGATCGCGTCCGGCGGCAGGGCGTCGAACAGCGGGGTCTTGAACAGACCCGGCGCCACCGTGACCACGCGGATCTTGCTGGACGCGAGGTCGCGCGCGATCGGCAGCGTCATGCCGACGAGGCCGCCCTTGGACGCGGAGTAGGCGGCCTGGCCGATCTGCCCGTCGAAGGCGGCAGCGGAGGCGGTGTTCACGATCACGCCGCGATCGCCGTCGACCTCTTCGCCCGCTGCCATCCGGACCGCGGCGAGCCGGATCACGTTGAAGGTGCCGATGAGGTTGATCTCGATGGTCCGCTGGAACTTCTCCAGGTCGTGCGGTCCGTCCTTGCCGATGGTCTTGATCGCGTAGCCCATGCCCGCGCAGTTGATGACGATCCGCAGCGGCGCGAGGGCGCTGGCCGCGTCCACCGCGGCCTGGACGGCCTCCGCGTCACGGACGTCGGCGCCGGCGAACACCGCGCCGTCGCCCAGGCCCTTGGCGACCGCTTCGCCGTCCGAGGACGGCAGGTCGACGATGACGACCTTCGCGCCGGCCGCGTGCAGGTTCTTGACGGTGGCCAGGCCGAGGCCCGAGGCCCCGCCGGTGACGATGGCTGAGCTTCCGCTGATCTTCACGTGCTTCTCCTGTCCTGCCTGGCTACCGGGGTGCGTTCCCGCGCGGCGTGCGCGTCGGGTCGCCCAGTGAGGATCCCACCCGCAGTCAGAGCTGACCGTCAGGGGGTCCGTTTCCGCCGTTCGCACCGATCCAGTCCGTGATCAGGTCGTTGACGAGGGCCGGGCGTTCCAGCTGCAGAAAGTGGCCGGCCCCGTCGACGGTCACGGTCCGGCTGCCCGGGGCGAGCACCGGCTCGGCGAAGGGCACGAGCGCGACGCCCATGCAGCCGTCGTCGACGCCGTGCAGGTAGAGCGCCGGTGCTTCCGGTGACGCGAGGCTCGCGCGGATCGTCCGCGGGCGCAGGCTGTCCCGGTAGTAGCGCAGCGCCGCCCGTCGATTCTCCGGACGGTGCAGTGCGGTCAGCGCCGTTTGGGCGTCGCCCCTGCCCTGGAAGCCCGGTGACCAGTCCCGCCAGAGTTTCGGGATCAACCGGTCCAGCGATCGTTCCGAGAGTCCCGGAAGCTGATTGAAGACGGTGTACCAACTGCGCCGCAGCTGGCGCAGACCGACGCCGAGCGTGGCGCGGCGCCGGAACGGGGCGATCACGGCCGCCGGCGGCGGCACCGCGAGGGCGACGTAGGAGCCGAAGACGGCCGGAGCCGACCGGGTGACCTCCCAGGTCGCGACCGCACCCCAGTCGTGCCCGATCAGCACCGCGCGGGCGTCGCCCTCAAGGGCGGCGTGCAGCGCCACCGCGTCCCGGCCGAGCGCCGGGCCCGAGTAGTCGTCGTCGGGGGCCAGGCCGGTGGGGGCGTATCCGCGCATGAACGGTGCCACCACGTGCCAGCCCCGGGCGGCCAGGTGCGGGCCGAGTTCGCGCCAGGTCCAGGGGGTGTCCGGGAAACCGTGCAGGCACAACGCCAGCGGGCCGGCCGGATCACCCCAGGCCAGCACCTCGAAGGTCAGGCCGCCCGCGGTGATCTGACGCCGTTCCGGATGCATCGCGCAGAGCCTACGCACGACGATGACCACTTCTTTGAGAGGCTGTCGCCCTAGCGATCACCCGACACGGGATCAGTACGGACAGGAGCCAACGTGCGGTTGGGACAGCAGTGGGTGGCGGCGGCCGCGTTGGCGGGCGGCCTCGTGCTCGCCGGGTGTGGCTCCGACGACGACACCGTCGCGGAGCCGCCGGCGGCGTCCCCGACCGCGGTGGTCTCCTCAAGCCCGGAGCCGGCGCAGGAGACCCCGGAGCCCGGCATCGATCTCGAGGCCAACGCGCAGCTGCTCGCCGAGGTGGTCGAGGACATCGACGAGAGCGCCAAGGGCTTCGCGCAGGTCCTGCAGAACGCGGCGAAGCTCAAGATCCACATCTACTGGAAGGGCGAGCCGCCGGCGGCGGTCAAGGCGCTGGAGGGCACCACCGGGACCGGCGTCGAGGTGATCCTGGTCGAGGCCAAGCTGAGCCGGACCGACGTCAACGCCGCGATCACCCGGATCTCCCAGGCCGCGCAGGCCGGCAAGGTGCCGGCCCCGGACTCCATCTCGGCGAACAAGGACTACTCCGGGATCGTCATCGGCTTCGTGGAGTCCCGCCTGGCGGCCAACAACAACGCCACCGTCCGGGCCAAGTACGAAGAGGTCGCCAAGGTCCCGGTCACCATCGGCGCAACTACCGCGCACGCACCCGACTGATGAACACACGCCTCCTCGCTGGGCTGGCCGCCCTTCTGCTGCTCGTCGCGGGCTGCGGCTCCGACGACGACGAACCAGCCGCGGGACCGGCCTCGAACTCACCGGCGGTGTCGGGTTCCTCGACGCCCACGGCGAGCGGTGCATCGGCTGAGCCGTCCGCCCTGCCGGCGGCGGTGTACAGCGCCACCACGCCCTGCGACGGCATCACCCGGCCGGTGCCTGGGATGGCGCCCGGGGCCGAGTGCGAGATGGCCACCTGGCGCGTGAAGCTGAGGGTCGACGGCCGGTACACCCTGGACGCCGCCTACGGGATGAGCCAGCCGAACACCACCGGCATCCGGGACGGCGGCACCAAGGTGCAGCTGGACGGGACCTACGGCGCCGAGAACGGCGTGATCACCCTGCGCACCGACGACCCGGCGGTGAGCGTGAAGTTCCTGCGGGTCGGGGTCGACGTCCTGCACCTGCTCAGTCCCGACAACGAACTCGTCGTGGGCAACGCCGCCTGGAGCTACACCCTCAACCGCGAGGGCAAGGTCGGGCGGGGCACGCCGCTGGTGACGCCGGTCTTCGACGAGGGCGGCACCCCGGGTGGCGGCGTGTTCGAGGGCCGTACCCCGTGCACGGCGGACGTCCAGCCGTTCACCGCCAACCTCGTGCCGGACTGCTCCAAGCTCAAGTGGCGTCTGACGTTCCGTCAGAATGCTGCCGGGAAGCCGGCCGGGTACACCTCAGGTGTGGTCGGGTCGCGAGGCGCGATCGAGGGTGCCTGGTCGATCCGGACCGGGCATCCGCGAGTTCCCGGATGCAGTGCGTTACGAGCTCGCGCGGCCGCCGCCGAGGGCGACGCAGCGCCTGCCGTTGCTGCTCGTCGGCGGCGAGCACCTGTTCATGCTCGGCGCCGGCGACGAACTGCTGGTCGGCGACGAGTTGTGGAGCTACACGCTCAGCCGGATCGAGTGAGCGTCGAGGGCCGCCGCGAGCAGACGGGGATTCGCGGTGTCCAGGCAGGCGAAGAACGGGTCGTCGGTGGTGCCGGCCAGGTGCCGGGTGTAGCTGGCCTCCAGCAGCAGCGCCATCTTCCACAGCGCCAGCACGTGGTACCAGCGCAGGTCCTCCGGGGTGAGTTTCTGCTGGGTCAGGTCGGCGTAGATCTCGACCAGCTCGGCCCGGTCCGGGAAGCCCTCGGCGAGGGTGACGTCGCCCAGCAGTTCGTCGAAGACCGCCGCGGCGGCCGGCGAGTCCGGCCAGAAGGCCAGCAGGAAGCCGAGGTCGGCCAGGGGGTCGCCGAGGGTGGCCATCTCCCAGTCCAGGACGCAGGTGACGCCACAGGTCTCCGGGTCGACCAGCACGTTGTCGAGCTTGAAGTCGCCGTGCACCAGGGTCGATGCGCCGCTCGTCGGGGAGGTTGGCGTGCAGCCACGCGCGCACCGCGGGTTCGTCGTCCAGCGCGCGGACCCCGCGCGCGACGAACTCGTCGCGCTGCCCGGACCAGCGCTTGAGCTGGCGGGCCAGATAGCCGCCGGTCCGGCCGAGCTTGGCGGCCTCGAACGGCGCGGTGGGCAGGGCGTGCAACTCGGCCAGCGCGCCGACCAGCTCGCGGCCGATGGTGGCGCGCTTGGCCGGGCTGTCCAGCCAGTCCGGAGCGTCTCGCTGCGGATCGCGACCCCGGGCAGCCGCGTCATCACGTAGGCGGGACCGACCCCGGCCGCATCGCCGGCCTCGGCGAGGGCGACCACCCGCGGGGTCCGGGTCGACCCTGCCTCGGCCAGGACCTGCAGGAGCCGGGCCTCGCGCAGCACGTCGTGGGCGGACGCGGCGTACTCGCCCATCGGCGGGCGTCGCAGGATGTAGCGCTCGTCACCCCGGCGCAGCGCGAAGACCAGGTTGGAATGCCCCGCGACCAGCGGTTCGAGCTCGATCGGGCCCGCCCCGGGCAGCACGTCGGGCAGCCAGGCCATGACCTTGTCGGTCCAGGCGGTGGTCAGGGCGGTGGGGTCGCTCATGGGATGCATGTATACCGGCGGCGTGCCGGTCTGGTCGTACCAGCCGTGGGGTGTGAGGCTTGGATCATGGCGACAGCTCTCGCGGACCGGTGGGTGGTCTTCGGCACCGAGATCCCGAACCCGGCGCACATTCGTGACGCCCGGTTCGCGGGGGCGGTGTTCGCCTGCCGCGCCGCGGAGGCCCGCGCCGTGATGCGCGGGACCGGCCTGGAGCCGGTCACCGCGGGTGGGCGGGGCTTCTCGGCCCTGGCCTGCATCCAGTACATCGACACCGACCTGGGCCCCTACGACGAGGTCGCCCTGCAGTTGCTCGTCCGCGGTCCCGGCGGACGGATCGGCCTCTACACCGCCGAGCTCCCGGTCACCGGGGAGTTCACCCTGCACGCCGGGCGCCAGATCTGGGGGCTGCCCAAGTGGCGGGCCCGCACCGAGAGCACCTTCGACGGCCGCGGCGTCCGGCTCAAGCTCTGGGACGGCGACACCCGGGTGCTCGCGGTCGCCCTCGACGGGGGCCCGGTGGCCGCTCCCGCCGCGATGACGATCCCGCTGCCGGTGTGGAGCGTCCGCGTCGACGGGCCCAACCAGGGCGAGCTGCTGCACGGCTCCTTCCCGCTGCGGGCCGAGGGGTTCCGGATCCGGCCGGGCGGCGCCCGGGTCGCGCTCGGGAGCCACCGGATGTCCGAGCTCGCCCGTCGCCTGGGCATGACCGGCTCCGCGCTCTACACGATGAGCGCCGCCAGGATCACCGGGTCCCTCGGCGACTTCGACGTCGTCGGCTGAGATCGCTCTTACGTCAGCGAACGGGGTCGCTATGGCGACCGTTCTCGCCGACGCAACGGGGTTGTTGGCGCGGTGTGCTCGATGACCGCGCGCAGCAACTCGTTGCCGCGCTCCGGGGAGAGCCGGAAGCTCGGCGGGTAGACCACGGTGTGATCGGCGACCGCGTCGAAGGCGCGCAGCTTGTCCCGGACCTGCGCGGGTGTGCCGGCACATGCGAAGGCGTCGATCATCTCGTCCGGCACCCGGCTGACCATGGCGTCGAAGTCGCCGGCCGCGAAGGCTTCCCGCAGGCCCGCCGCCACGGTGCCGAAGCCCTGCCGCTCAAGCACCGGGGCGTACGCGCCGGGCACCGAGTAGAAGGCGATCTGGGCGGCCGCCTCCCGCCGGGCCTGCTCCTCGTCGTCGGCGACCGAGGTGATCACCATGGCGACGACGGCGATTTCGGACGGGTGCCGGCCGGCCTTGGCCGCGCCCTTCGCGATCGCGGGACGGACGTACTCGTCGAGGTAGGCCGGGGTGAAGAGCACGTGGCCGAACAGGCCGTCGGCGACCCGGCCGGCCACCTCGATCATCCGGTCGTTGACGCCTGCGGTGTAGACCGGGATGTCGACCCGCTCCGGTTCGACCACCTCGGCCGTGGGCTTGAGGTCGACCCGGTAGAACCGGCCCTCGTGCTTGACCGGGCCTTCGTGCAACCGCCACAGCCTCCGCAGCAGCGGGACCAGTTCCTCCATCCGCGGCGCCGGTGATTCCGGGGGAGTGCCGTGCCAGTCGGACATCATCCGCTTGGTACCGGTGCCCAGCCCGAACACCAGCCGCCCGCCGGAGAGTTCGTCCAGGCTGCGCGCCTCGGTCGCGAGCGTCAGCGGCGAGCGCCCGACGGCGTAGGCGATCGAGCTGCCGATCTTCGCCGTCGAGGTCAGCCCGGCCAGGTGAGCCAGCGTCACAATTCCGGAGCGGACGTAGAACTCCGGCGACCAGACGGTGTCGAACCCGCGGGCCTCGGCGTCGACCGCGGCGGCGCCCACGTCGCGCACCCGGCCCTGCAGCACGGTGACGCCTCGCGTTGCGCCCATCAGGAGGACTCCTCAGTACGAGCGGGGCAGGCCGAGTACGTGTTCGGAGAGGTAGTTCAGCACCATCTCCTGCGGGATCGGTGCGAGGCGCTGCAGGCGGGCCTCGCGGAAGTAACGCTCGACGTGGTACTCGCGGGCGTAGCCGAACCCGCCGTGGGTCTGGACCGCGGCGTCGGCGGCGGCGAAGCACGCCTCGGCGGCGAGGTACTTGGCGGTGTTGGCCTGTTCCCCGGCCGGCATCCGCCGGTCGACCCGCCAGGCCGCCTCACGGATCACCAGCGCGGCCGCGTTGAGCTTGGCGTGCGCATCGGCCAGGGGGAAGGCGATGCCCTGGTTCTGCCCGATCGGGCGGCCGAACACCACCCGCTGATTGGCGTACGCGACGGCCCGCCGGATCGCCGCGCGCCCGATGCCGAGGGCCTCCGAGGCGACCAGCACCCGCTCGGCGTTGAGGCCGTCGAGCAGGTAGGCGAACCCCTTGCCCTCCTCGCCGACCCGATCGGCGACCGGCACGCGCAACCCGTCGTAGACCACCTCGCAGGAGGCGACCGCGTTGCGGCCGAGCTTGGAGATCGGCGAGATGTGCACGCACCTGTCCTTCAGGCTCGCAACCAGCAGCGTCATCCCCAGCGTGGGCTTGGGCACCTGATCGCGCGGCGTGGTGCGGACCAGCAGAAGCACGCGGTCGGACTCCAGCGCCTTGGAGGTCCAGACCTTGCGGCCGTGCACCACGTAGTGGTCGCCATCGAGGACGGCGCGTGTCGAGATCGACGTGGTGTCCAGGCCGGCGTCCGGTTCGGTCACCCCGAACGCGACGTGCGACTCCCCGGAGGCCACCTGCGGAAGGACCCGCGCCCGGAGGTCCTCACTGCCGTGCAGCACGACCGGATGCATCCCGAAGATCGACAGGTGGATTGCGCTGGCGCCGTTCATGCACGCGCCCGAGGCGGCGACCTCCTCCAGCACGATCGAGGCCTCCGCGATGCCCTGCCCGCCTCCGCCGTACTGCTCCGGCATGGCGATGCCGATCCAGCCGCCGCGCGCCATCGCGGCGTAGAAGTCCCAGGGGAACTCGTGGTTCTCGTCGCGCTCGAGCCAGTAGTCGTCGTCGAACTGCGCACAGACCTCGCGGACGGCAGTCCGGATGGCCCGGTGGTCGTCGCTCTCGCTGAAGTCCATAGGGGGCCATCCTGCCGGTCAGGGCGAGGGCCACTCCGCGGCGAGTCGGCGCTTGTCGATCTTCCCCGCGTCGCTCACCGGAAGCGGGTCGGTGCGCAGCCACCATTGGGCCGGAACGGCGAAGCTGCTGAGCAGCGGCCGGACGTGCTCCTCCAGCTCCTCGAGCGCTGACGCCCGGCTCGACCTCGACGACGGCGCCGACGATCTCGCCGAGGTCGGGGTCGGGGCGGCCCAGCACGGCCGCGCTGATTACCTGAGGGTGGGTCAGGAGGGCGGCTTCGACGTGGGCGGGGGCGATGTTCTCGCCGCCGCGGATGATCAGGTCCTTCAGGCGGCCGGTGACGTAGAGCAGGCCGCCCGTGAGGCGGCCGAGGTCGCCGGTGTGCAGGAAGCCCTCGGCGTCGATCAGGTCGCCGGCGTCGCCGACGCCCTCGGGGGTCCAGTAGCCGAGCATCTGGCTGGGGGTGCGGACGAGGATCTCGCCGTCCCCGTTCTGGTCGGGCTTGTCGATGCGCAGATCCACCGCGCGGCCGGGAGGGCCGGCGGTGCTCGGGTGCTCGGCCATGAGCGAACCGGAGGCGGAGGCGACGGTGCCGCCGAGTTCGGTCATCCCGTAGATGGTGGACAGGCCCTTGCGGGCGTTCGGGAAGACCTCGCGCAGGCGGGCGAGCAGCGGCGGGGGGACCGGGGCGCCGCCCATCGTGATCGAGCGGACCGAGGACAGGTCGCGTTTGCCGGCGTCGGGGTGCTCGAGCAGACGCGAGGCCATGGTGGGGACGGCGCCCCAGACGGTCACGCGTTCGCGCTCGAGGATGTCCAGCACCTGGGCCGGGTCGAAGCGGCCCTCGAGGAAGACCACGGTGGCGCCGCCGAGCAGGTTGAGCATCGTCGCCTGCTGCCCACCGACGTGGAAGAGCGGCCCGCTCTGCAGGATCACCAGGGGAGCGCGGGACGGGTCGAGTTGGTGGGGCAGCCGGTTCGTCCCGACCATGAGGTTGTGCAGGTTGGCGATCACCGAACGATGGGCCAGGACGACCGGTTTCGGGGCGCCGGTGGTGCCGGCGGTGAAGAGGATCAGGGCCGGATCCTCTTCGTCCACGTCGGGCAGGGGCGGCGGCTCGCCAGGGGCTCCGTCCAGTACGTCCACGAGGTCGGCGATGTCGAGCGCCGGGGTGCCGCTCGGCAGTCGGCTGCCGCGCCGGGCGTCGGCGACGACCAGGGCGGGGGAGAGCAGGCCGATCGCGTGGGCGATCTCGGGTTCGCTCCACCAGCCGTTGCCGAGGGCGACGACGGCGCCGAGCCGGATCCCGGCCCACTGCGTGACGATCCACTCCGGGCTGTTCGGCGCGAGCAGCAGCAGCCGGTCGCCGGGGCGCACGCCCCGCTCGTGCAGCACGGCGGCGGTGGCGTCGATGCGGGCGAAGACGTCGGTGTAGGTCAGCCGGCGGTCGCCCTGGACGAGGTGGGTGCGGTCGGCCCAGACCGCGGCGTCCTCCAGCAGCGACGCCAGCTGGGTGCGCCGCGGCGAGTACATGAGGAACGGGATCTTCCCCGCCGGGCCGGGTTCGCGGCGGGTCACCTCGGTGCCCCAGACCAACGTCACATCCGCAAAGTACTCCAATGCCCAATACTCGACAACTAGACTATTGAGCCGTAACCTTTCCAGTCAGAAGTCGAGCGCAGAGGGCAGGCGTTGAGCACCGAATCCGAGCAAGCCCAGGAAAAGCAGGCGGTGATGCCGCAGGCGGTCATCACCGACGAGATGATCGCCTCGATGCAGGCCAAGGTCGGCGCGAACCTGCGCATCGACCACTCGGTCAACAACGAGCTGGCCTCGCGGATCGCGGTGACCAAGTTCGCCGGCGGGATCGGGGACATCAACCCGCTCTGGACCGACGTCGAGCACGCCAAGGCCTCGCCCTACGGCGCCCCGGTCGCGCCGCCGAGCTTCGTCATCGGCTGCTTCTCCGGCATCCAGTTCGGCTGGCCGGGCCTGGGCTCCTTCCACTCCGAGTCCACGCTGACCTTCCACCGCCCGGTGTACTGGGGCGACGTGGTCGACGCGAGCTGTGAGTACACCGGCTTCGACGGACCCTCGGCGAGCAGCTTCGCGGGCCGCACGGTCACCGACAAGTTCCTCAACCGCTATCACAACCAGCGCGGCGAGCTGATCGCCACCATCGACTGGAACGTCATCAACTTCGAGCGCGGCGCCGCCAAGGCCAAGGCCGGGACCGCCGAGGCCAAGCCGCAGCCGACCCTGCCGCACCCGTGGGCCGAGGACGAGATCGTCGAGATCGAGAAGCAGGTCCTGGCCGAGCGCCCGCGCGGCGCGGAACCCCGGTACTGGGATGATGTGACGGAGGGTCAGGAACTCGACGTCGTCACCAAGGGCCCGATCGGGCTGACGGACGAGATCGCGTTCGTCGCCGGCGGCGGCACCCCGATCCCGCGGCTCAAGGCGCATGCGGCCGCCCTGCACGACTACGCCGACGCACCCGGCCTGGGCCTTCCGGGACCCGATCACCGGGGCCAAGGAGCCGATCTACTCGGTGCACTACAACTACCAGGCCGCCCGCGCGATGAGCGTCGCGTTCCAGTACGACGTGGGCTTCCAGCGCCAGTGCTGGCAGCTGCACCACCTCACGCACTGGGCCGGCGACCACAGCTGGATCAAGTCCGCGCGTTCGGAGTACCGCAAGTTCGTCTACCTCTCCGACGTGGTGCGCCTGACCGGCACCGTGACCGGCAAGCGCGTCGACGACGACGGCGAGCACGTGGTCGACATCAAGACCGCGGCGATCAACCAGCGCGGCGAGACCGTGATGCCGGGCACCGCGACCATCGCGCTGCCCGTCCGCGGCGGTGACCTCGGGACCGGCTCGCCGGCCGGTAAGCGGGCGCGCCCGTGAGCGAGCCGACGCGTCGAGGAGTACGCCGAGGCGGCCCGGGCGTGGCTGGCCGCGCACTACCCGGCAGGCGCCGGCCTCGGAGGGCAAGCGCCGCTTCGTGTGGGGTGAGGGCAGCGACGAGGTCCGGGTCTTCCAGGAGCCGGACCCGGCGACCGAGGCGGACGCGCTGGCGGCCATCCGCAGCTGGCGCGCCGGGGTCTGGGCGGCCGGCTACGGCTGGATCTCCGGGCCCACCGAGTACGGCGGCGCGGGACTGCCCGGCCGCGTATCAGCGGGCCTTCGAACAGGTCAGCCGCCAGTTCGACGTCCCGGGTGACTCGTCGCTGACGATCGGGCTCGGGATGATCGCCCCGACGATCCTCAAGCACGGCACCGAGGACCAGAAGCGGCGCTACCTCCCGGCGCTCTACAGCGGCGAGAAGATCGCCTGCCAGTTGTTCAGCGAGCCGGGCGCCGGCTCGGACCTGGCCTCGATCAGTACCAAGGCGGTCCGCGACGGCGACGTCTGGCGCATCAGCGGCCAGAAGGTCTGGACCTCCGGCGCGCACATCGCCGACGTCGGCGAGATCATCTGCCGGACCGCGGCCGAGCCCCGGCACAAGAACCTCACGGCGTTCCTGATCGACATGCACGCCCCGGGTGTCACGGTGCGCCCGCTGCGGCAGATGACCGGCGATGCCGCGTTCAACGAGGTGTTCTTCGACGACGTCGTGGTGCCGGACTCCGACCGGCTCGGCGCCGAGGGCGAGGGCTGGACGGTCGCCCTCACCACGCTGGCCAACGAGCGCAACGCGATGGGGCACAGCTCCTTCGGCGGCGTCGGCATCCTGTCCACCGAGCGGCTGGCCGGCCTGGTCCGGAACCAGGGGCTGGCCGAGGACGCCACGGTGCGCCGGCAGTTCGGCGAGGTCGTCTCCCACCTGCGCAGCGCGCGGTACGTCAACGAGGTGATCGCCGCGCAGGCCCGCGCCGGCAAGCCGCCGGGGGCGGAGATCGGACTGAGCAAGATCGCGCTGTCGGACAACATGCGCCGGCTCGGCGAGTTCGTCGGGGAGGTGCTCGGCCCCGAGCTGGTCGCCGACACCGGCGAGTGGGGCACCTACGCCTGGAGCAGCCTGGTCCTCGGCGCCCCGGGCTACCGGCTCGGCGGCGGCACCGACGAGGTCCTCAAGAACACGGTCGCGCAGCGCACACTCGGCCTCCCGCGGGCGACCTGATGGGAAGTCAGATGCCTTCGGGTGGGCGCGCAGAGCTGGTGCCGGGCGAGGACGAACGCGCGCTGGCGGACACCGTGCGGGACGTGGTGCGCGACCTCTCGCCCGTCGAGCAGATCCGCGCCGACGCTGACAGCGACCTGGGCTTCGGCGCCACCGCGTGGAAGGCGCTCGCGCGCGACGTCGGCCTGTGCGGGCTGACCATCCCGGAGCAGCACGGCGGGCTCGGGCTGGGCTGGTCGGCGGTCAACGTCGTCCACCACGAACTCGGTCGCGCGCTCTATCCGGGCCCGTTCCTGGCCACCTCGCTGGCGACGACGGCGCTGCTGGCCGCCGGCGCCGGGGACCGGCTGGCGGGCATCGCGGCCGGTGACACCGTCGCCGCGGTCGCGCTCGCCGACCGCAGCGGCACCTGGACCGGGACCGGGGTGACCGCGACGTCGTCCTCGGACGCGGCCGACGGATGGCGGCTCACCGGCCGGCGCTGGTTCGTGATCGCGGGCCACGCGGCGGACCTGCTGGTGGTGCTCGCGCGCACCGAGGCCGGCGACTCGCTGTTCGCCGTCGAGGCCGGCGCGGCCGGCCTGACGGCGGCGCCGATGACCGGGATGGACCTGACCCGCCGCCTCGCCGTCGTCGATCTCGCCGACACCCCGGCGACCCTGATCGGTGCGGACGATTCGGCCGGCGGTGCGCTGGAGGCGGTGGGCCGGCATGTGCGGCTCGCGCTGTCCGCCGAGGCGGGCGGGGGACTGGACTGGTGCACGGCGACCTGCGTCGAGTACGCCGGCACCCGCCAGCAGTTCGGCCGGATCATCGGTTCCTTCCAGGCGGTCGCCCACGCGTGCGTCGACCTGTACGACGCGGCCCGCTCGGCACAGGCGGCCGCGCGCTGGGCGGCGGTCGCGGCCCAGAACGGCGCCGCCGAGGCGGAGCTGGCCGGGCACGTCGCCGCACTCCGCGCCGGAGAGGACTACAAGACCCAGACCGAGGCCGGGGTCCACCTGCTCGGCGGCATCGGCTTCACCTGGGAGCACGACATGCACCTGTACTACCGGCGGGCCCGGTCGGCCGCCGCGCTCACCGGTGGCCCGGCCGGGCACCGGCTCGCGATCGCGGGTCTGGCCGGTCTCTAGACCCGAACAGGCCGAAAACGCGTCTACCCCCTCGCCATTCTCGGGTAGTGCCCCGGTTGACGGATTCCCCCTTGACAGCCGCTCGAAAGTACCGGCAGAGGGTCGGAAAACCACACCGCCCCGAGACTGAATTGTTACGAAGACCGCAGGTCAGAGCCCTGACCGGCGGGTTTGGCGGATGGGGCCGAATCGGGGCGTCTACCCACGAGGTAGTACCGCAGGGATACAAATACCCATTTCGGGTGATGTGAGCGGGCACACACAAAGGCCAAGATTTTCTCAGCCACTCCCTTCGGGTCCTCCAGGCGGTCGGAGCCCGAGGTGGCGGCGTCCCGGTACGCGTGCGTAGCGCGCGCCATTCACCCTGAGGAGATTCAGGTGCGGAGAGCGAAGAAGCAAGGTCTGCTCGCCGTCCTACCTCTCGTCGTCAGCACGGCGCTGGTTCTCAGCGCCTGCGGCGGCGGGAGTGACGATGCAGACAACACGGCACAGCAGGACCCGAATGCGGTGACGGACACCTCTGGTGTCCCAGCCACTGACACCTCGGGCGCAGCAGTTCCTGGTACCGACGCGGGCGCAGCCCCTGTCACCGGTGGAGCCACCGACCAGGCCCCCGTCACTGGAGATGCCGGAGCGGCGCCCGTCGCCGGCTCGGACAAGAACACCAAGGGCGGCAAGACCGACACCGGCAAGACCGGTGGCGCGTCAACCTCGGCGGCCGACCTCAAGGGTCTGACCGCGATCGACTCGGCGGCGCAGAGGGCCGAGAACGAGAAGATCGCTGCGGACAAGGCAGGCGTCACCGACCAGGGCGTCACCAAGGACGGCATCAAGATGGGCACCGTGACGATGCACGGCATCGCCCTCGGCAACCTTCTCGCCACCCCGTTGGTCAACGGCATCAAGGCCACCATGGCCTCGGTGAACGACCGCGGCGGCGTGCTCGGCCGGCGGATGTCCCTCGTCGACTGTGACGACGGCCCCGGCGAGGTCTCGCGCTCGAAGGCCTGCATCAAGAAGCTGGTCGGCCAGGACAAGGTGTTCGCGTTCCTGAGCTACTCCAGCTGGGCCTCGGCGTCGGTGCACTCCGACCTCGCGCAGTACAAGATGCCGGCCATCGGGACCTGGGCCTACTCCCAGACCGAGTGGCAGGACCCGTACATGTTCCCGACCCACATGTCGATGATCCACGAGGCCATCGCCAACGCCACCTGGGTCCGCAACGTCATCAAGCCGAAGACCTACGGCCTGGTCTGCCTGACCAGCCCGGAGATGCAGCTGTCCTGCGCCGAGGTCCAGAAGGTCCTGGACGCGAGCGGCGCGAAGATGGTCAAGAAGCTCGACGTCGGTATCTCGGAGACCTCGCTGTCCGCGCAGATCCTCTCGATGCGGTCCGCGAACCCCGAGCACATCGTGCACTACGTGATCAACCCGGCGACCATGGCGAAGTTCATGGTCGAGGCCGCGCAGCAGGGCTACTACCCGCCCAAGGGCATCTCCGGTAACCACCTGGCTGCCGAGATCCTGGGGTCGCTGTTCGGCAAGCACCCGGTCAACCGGTACTGGACGAACACGACCTACAAGCTGTGGGGCGCGGAGTTCATGGCGACCATGAACAAGTACGCCCGTGGCAACAAGGGTCTGAACCACCACATCGTGCAGGCCAGCTACGTCGGCGTCCTCGTCTTCGAGCGCGCTGCCAAGGCGGTCGGCCCGAACCTGACCCGCGAGCGTCTGATGGCCCAGCTCGGCAACGGCGACGTCTATGCCGCCGACGCTTCACTGGACCAGCGGTTCTCGTGGTCGAAGGCCGAACGTAGCGGTGACTCGAGCAACCAGACCTGGAACCCGAACCAGGGCCAGGGCCGGGAGTTCATGTACAAGTACACCTCGACCAACACCGTCTCGGACCCGAACGGGACCCCGTCGGGCTTCGCGCCGGACCCGGACCAGTTCGTGATCTACACGGGCAAGTAATGGTCGGTCAGTAACTCCGCACCACCCGGGGCGGGCGCCGCGAGGCGTCCGCCCCGGACGCGTTTAGAAGCGGGGCGGTTCGCGAAAGAGCCGCTCAGGCGGGGGTGCCGGCGAACCGGGACGGCGCGACCGCGGGGGCCGGGGTGTCCTCGATACGGCGGCGGGCGCGGACCGGGTCCGGCCGGCTGGACCTGTAGGCCGCGGCGAGCATCGCGTGGTCGCGGGCGATGACCGAGCGCGCCATCACCCGGGCGGCAATCGCGGGAACCTCGATGGAGTCCAGCAGCCGCTTGCGGGCGAGCTCGTCGGTGAACACGATCGTGTCGGCCAGCGCGCACTGCACGAGGACGGCCCAGGTGTGCAGGTCGTCGTGGGCCGGCGGCACGAAGCCGCGGCCGAGGACGGCGTCAGCGAGGATGTCGAGCAGGTCCGATTGCGGGGCGCGGGTCGGGCCCGGGGCACTCGGCTGCAGGCCGAACTCGGCGGTCCAGGCCACCTGCGGGTGACGGACCTTGTACCAGGCCGCGAGCAGCGGCTGGGCGGTGCCGCCCGGACCGCTGTAGACGCGCGCGTAGCGGCCCTTCTGGGCGTCCTGCGCCGTCAGGAAGGCCATGCCGTCGGAGCAGGCCGCCAGGGTCTCCTCGCGGCTGCTGGGCGTCGGGTCGGTCGCGATGCGGTGCAGCGCGTCCATCAGCTCCGCCGGCGGCGCCGGGATGGCGGGGCCTCCGATCTGGACCAGGTCCATCAGGACGCCCAGCCCGCGCAGGCGGTCCCAGGGCTCGTCCAGCTCCGGGGTCAGCACCGCGAGATCCCGCGCGACGCCGGCGTTGAGCCGGTCGTAGGGAATGCTCGTCAGGCCGCGGCGGTGGATCTCGGCCAGCACATCGGGGTGCCGGGCCGGATTGGTCCGCAGGAAGTCGTTGATCGCGCCGGTCTCGGAGCCGGTCCGGTACTCCACGACCCGGTGCTGCCACTTGGTGGCCGGGCGCAGGTCCTCGATGCGCTCGATGACATCGAGACGCTGCGTGACGCTGAAGTCGTACGAGGGGCCCTTGCGGGAATTCGAACCGGGCACGACGCGTCGGTAGTACACCGCGTTCGCCTCGATCGGGCAGAGCCGGACCTTGAACGGGAACGCGATGAAGAACTTCAGGTAGAACGCGATGTCCTCGCCGCTGCGCAGATCCGGGTCGAAGCCGATGTAGCGGGCCGGTCCGGTGGGCAGCAACTTGCCGACGCTGTAGGACAGCACGACCATGACGTCGCCCGGGGACAGCGTGCGACCGGCGTGGGGGAGCTGCACGGCGATGCGGTTCGCGAAGTCGGGCGGAGAGTCCGCGTCGACGACGTCGGCGAGGTGCGCGACGGCGACGGTCTGCGGGCCGCTCGAGGCGAGCAGGCCTTCCAGGAAGCCCACAGAAACGGTGTCGTCGTCGTCGACGAAGGTGACGAAATCCCCGCGGGCCATGGCCATCCCGGCGTTGCGGGCGCGGCCGAGACCCGGTGCCGCGCAGGTGAGCCGGCGGACCTGGAGGTCGGGGTATTCGCGGCAGATCTCGTCGAGCACCTTGAAGGTGTGATCGGCCGGACCGTTCTGCACCACGACGACCTCGAAGCGGTCGCGCGGGAGGGTCTGGCGGGCCAGTGACCGGACCGCAGCACCGATGGTGGCAGCCCCGCTGTGGGTCGCCATCACCACGCTTACGGACGGTAGGCACTCGCCGGACAAATCGACCCTTTCGCGCCGGGGGAGACCTCGCGGGTCGACCCTTCCGACATCTGCCGTTTCGTCCCGACGGACGACGCCCTGGTGTTTCATGATCGCAGGTCAGTGCGCCAGGGACCGTCGAGAGTCTACCCTGAATCAGCCCCTACGCATCATTGCGGTTGGGTGTGCATCCACACACAGATTGGTAACTCTGCGTGACAGCGGCTTTCGATCACTCTGTGCAATCTCCGGTGGGTATACCCGGGCGCGCGCTGTTGATCGCTCCGACCGTGGAAAAAGCCGCAATGCTGGGCATGGCCTTCGACGAAACCACCATCGCCGTGCCGGACGAACTCGCCGACGTCCTGGCCACGAGCGGCGTGGATACACCCTGCGTGGCGATCACCGGCGTTCCGACCCGCGGAAACCGCCTGGCCGACCTGCTGGGCCAGGTACTCGCGGTAACTCCGCAGGACGTCCAGATCCTGCTCGACGTCCGCGACCCGGCCGGGCCCGACCTGGCCGACAACGGTGCCCCGGCGCTGCGCGGGCTGGAGCCGGTGGACCGCATCGACCTGTGGGGCGTGCCCTGCCTGCGCCTGCGCCGCGCCGCTCACCCCGGACGCGCTCCCGGACCTGGAGCCGTGGCGGGAGGCGCTGCGCGACCGCCCCCAGGACGCCCTGGACACCTCCGCACGCGGCCCGCCGGCAGTCCGCCGAGGTCCAGGTCGGGCCGCTGCGGGACCGGGTCGCCGAACTCGAGCGCGAGGTCGAGAAGCTGCGCGAGAACCTCGCCACCACCCGCAGCCAGCTCGGCGGGGCCAAGGCGGCTGAGCGGGCGGCCCGGGACGCGGTAGCCCGGCTGCAGACCAGCAAGCTGGCCAAGACCGTGCTCTGGGCCGAATCGGTGATCCGCCGCGGCACCGGCGGCGCGACCCCGCTGGGGCGGATGCTGCGCGCGCTCGTCGTCGCGCTGATCGGCGGCGGCATCCTCGCGGCGGCCGCGGTGGTGATGGGCGAGCTCACCGACACCGGGTACGTGGGCGCGGCGGTCACCGCCGCCCTCGGGCTGCTCGCGGTCCAGCTGGTCTACCTGTGGCAGTCCCAGACCCGCATGGCCCGCCGGATCGAGCGTTCGGCCAAACGGATGGTCGAGGGCGTGACCACCGACGAGAACACGCTGCGCCGGCACGCCCGGCTGGAGGAGACCCTGGCCGCCCAGCAGGCCCGGCTCAAGGAGATCGAGCACGATCTGGCCATCATCGCCGCCTCGACGGTCGATGTGGCGCAGTCTGTTGCCCGGCTGCACACGGACGGTCCGCCGGTCGCCTGAGCGCGCGCCGCGCTTCCTTCGGCGTCCGGTGGCCGGTCAAGATCAACCCTGCGAGGGTGATTCGCAATTCGACTGACGAAGGGCCGGGGATGAATCGGCGTACGCGCGCACGGCTGGGGACGGCGGCCGGCGTGGCCGCCCTGACGGTCCTGGCGGCCTGCGGAGGCGGCGGGGACGACACCAACTCCGCCGAGGAGACGCCGACCGCGCAGGCGAAGCCGGGCGAGAGCCTGGGGCCGCAGCCCTCCGACCTGCCCACGGCCGGTGCCGGCAAGGGCGGCGGCGACGCGGATTCGCCGTTCACCAGCGGCGCCACGCCCGAGTCGGTCGCGGCGGGCTATGCGCTGGTGTGGGCCGACGAGTTCCAGAGGACCACGCTGGGGCCGGACTGGGTGTACCGCGGCGACACGCCGACCCAAGCGCATCTGCTCGCCGCCGAACCCCAACCAGGTGGAGTTCACGGGCGAGAACGTCGAGCTGTCGGTGTCCCGGGACACCACCAAGGTCCCGAACGTCACCAAGGAGTGTCCTGACGGGCAGTTCTGGAACGGGTTCATCGCCACGAACGAGAGCCAGGCGTTCAAGTACGGGGTGTTCGCGGCCCGGATCAAGTTCCCGCCCGAGCAGGGTGCGCACGGCTCGTTCTGGATGATGCCGAACACGCCGCCGGGGCGCGGACCCCAACGACCCGGGCCAGATGGGCGTCGAGATCGACGTCATCGAGTACTTCGGGAAGGGCTGGGAGAAGGGCGGTCTGGCCAGTTTCATCCACTTCCAGCCGGCGGAAGGCAAGCGGCTGCGCTCCGGTGGCTATCTGCAGAGCGCGTTCGACGCGCTCGGCGGGGGTTACCCGTCGGACAAGTTCCACGTTTACTCGGTGGAGTGGACCGAGAAGGAGTACATCTTCCGGGTGGACGGCAAGGAGACCTTCCGGACCTCGAAGGGCGTCTCCCACGTCGACGCAGCATTTGCTGCTGAGTTTGCTGAGTTCGGACTACGAGCTCCCGAAAATCACCGATGATCTGTTACCGATGACGATGACTGTGGACTGGGTGCGCATATGGCAGAAATGAAGACGCGGGCCGCGGCGGCTATGACCGCTTTCGGCCTGGTGTGTGGGGGTTTGGCCATCAATGAGGGCTCGGCACGGGCTGTCCCGACCAGCGATGCGGGCAGCGCGTCGGAGGTGCAGACCGCCGCGCAGCTACAAGCTCGTGTTCTCCGACAACTTCAACGGCCGGAAGCTCGGCAAGTCCTGGCACTTCATGGACATGCGGGCGCCAACGCGCCAGTGCTCGCTGCCGGACGCGCGGCTCGCGAAGGTCCGGAACGGCAAGCTCACGCTCGAGGTCCGCCGGAACGCGGCGGCGAAGCCGAACGTGACCGCGGCGTGCCCGGACGGCCAGTACCTCAACGGCGTGGTCGGGACCGAGGGCGCCAGGCATTTCACGTACGGGAAGTTCTCGGCCCGGATCAAGTTCCAGGCACCCAAGGGCGCGCACGGCGCGTTCTGGCTCTTCAACGGCGCCACCGAGGTGGACGTCGCCGAGTACTTCGGCGCCAAACGCAGCAGTGCCAAGGGCAGCGGCCTCGCCAGCTACGTGCACCGGCCGCGGGGCGACGGGACGTTCGTCACCTCGGGCGGCAAGCTCAAGCCGGCCGCGGTGCGGAAGATCATCGGCAACCGCTTCGTCTCGCAGGACTACCACACCTTCACCGTGGTGTGGACGCCGACGCAGTACATCTTCAGCATCGACGGCAAGACCACGCTCAAGGTCAACAGCGCGATCGGGCACGACGCGTCGTTCATGGTCCTGAGCATGC